>CAXXDD010000002.1:1715000-3028874 GCA_963667485.2 Longimicrobiales bacterium | reverse complement strand
GCCCGGTGGATCCCGAGACCGGGTACCTGATGGACCTGAAGGACCTGAAGGACCTCGTGAACGAGCACGTGGTGGACGACCTGGATCACCGCAACCTGAACCTCGACGTCGCGTGGCTGGAAGGGGTGGTGCCGTCGACCGAGAACCTGGCGGCGCGGATCTGGGAGCGGATCGCGCCGCACGTTCCGGCGCCGGCCGTCCTCGACCGGGTGGTGCTGTGGGAGACGCCGCGGCACTGGGTGGAGTACCGGGGTGAGTGATCGGGGAGGGGCGGAGGGATTGATCGCGCGGGCGGAGGGCCCCGGCGGGCGCGCGGAGGGCCTCAGGGGGTGCGCCCTCGTCACGGGGGCGACGGGCGGCATCGGCGAAGCGATCGCCCGGCGGCTGGCGGACGACGGGTTCAGGGTGTATGCGGGCGGGCGGCGGTTTGAGCGGCTGGAGCGGTTGGCTGCGGAGATCGACGGGGTGGCGCTGCCGTTCGACGTGACGTCCGAGGCCGAGGTGGAGTTGGCGCGGGCGGAGGTGGAGTTGGGGTTGGCGGCCGGGGGGCGGAGCGGGGCGGGCGAGGAACAGGGCGTGGCGGAAGAAGCCGGCGGTGTCCCGCTCTTCGTGCTCGTGAATGCCGCGGGCGTTTTCGACGTGGCGAGCATTGCGCAAACGAGCGGTGAGGTTGTGAAGCGCAACCTCGAGGCGAACCTGATGGGCGCGATCAACGTGACGCGGGCCTTTCTTCCCGGCATGCTGGCCGCGCGATCCGGCCTGGTCATCAACGTGGGATCGGTGGCGGGCTGGCGGGCGTTCCCGGAAAACAGCGCCTATTCGGCGTCCAAATACGGGCTGCGGGGGTTCCACGACGTGCTGCTGGAAGAGATCCGCGGGACGGGCGTGAGGGCCTGCCTGCTGGAGCCGGGCGCCGTCGACACGCCGATCTGGGACCCGCTCGATCCGGATGGGACGCCGCACCTGCCAAGCCGCGACCAGATGCTGCGACCCGAGGACGTGGCCCGCGCGGCCGGGTTCGTGGCCGGCCTGCCCGGCGAGGTCGCAGTGCCGCTGCTGCGGATCGAGCGCGCGTGAACATCGGGCTCGTCGATCACCTGGTGTGTCCGAGGTGCGGGCCGCCTTTCGGGCTGGTGTTGCTTGCGCACCATGTGCGGGATCGCCGCGCGCGCGAGGGCGAGTTCGGGTGTCCGAACTGCCGGGATCGGTTTCCGGTCGAGGGTGGGTTCGCGGATTTGCGGCCGCCGCCGAGGGGGGTGGGCGGGGAGGCCGAAGGCGAGTCGAGTGGGGAGGTCGGAGGGGGAGAGGGCGACGCGGGGACGCGGGCGCTGCGCATGGCAGCCGTGCTGGGGGTCGCCGAGGGGCCCGGGCTGATCGTGGTGCCGGGGTCGTGCCGGGACGTGGCAGCCGGGCTGGCGCGAATGGTGCGGGGGATCGAGGTGGTCGTGGTGGGATGGGGGGGGCGGGGCTTGGCCGCCGATGGCGTGAGCGCCTTCGTGACCGGGCCGAGGCTGCCGCTGCGCGACGGGGTGGTGCGGGGGGTGGTGGCGGAGGGGGGGAGTGGGGAGGGGTGGTGGGGGGAATGTCTCCGGGTGCTGATGCCGGGGGGCAGAGTCGTGATCGCCGATGCGACGGATGCCGCGAGGGAATGGGTGCGTGGCGCGGGGATGGTAGCCGTGTTGGACGAGGCCGGTCTGTTGGCGGCGGCTCTGCCGGTTCCCGGAGCAGGTCCCCGCATGGGCCGCTGGATGGGGAAGGGCGAACAGCGGCGCCCTTGAAGCGCGTGCCCGGTGCTTCTAGCTTTGCTGGCCTTCCTGGGGCCTGTAGCTCAGGTGGTTAGAGCGCACGCCTGATAAGCGTGAGGTCGGTAGTTCAAGTCTACCCAGGCCCATTGGACTTGCGGGACTACGCCTCATCCGGGGTCGCTGCGCGGTAGCCGACGCCCCGCTCGGTGAAGATATAGGCCGGGGCGGCGGCGCTGTCGCCGAGCTTGGCCCGAAGCTTCTTGACGACCGTGCGGACGCGGTCGGTGTCGCTGGGGTCGCGGCCGCGCCACACCTGGCGGAGGAGCGTTTCCATGGTCACGACCCGCCCCGCGTTGCGTGACAGGATTTGGAGCAGGTCGAACTCCTTGGCTGTAAGGTCCACCGGGCGGTCGCCCACGCGGACCCGGCGCCGAGGGTAGTCGACGGCCAGATCGCCGCATACGAAAGTCTCGGGCTCGTCGCGGGTCCTGAGCGCGGCGCCGACGCGCGCGAGGAGTTCGGTGGGCGAGAACGGCTTGAAGATGTAGTCGACCGCGCCACGTGCGAGCGCCTTGGCAATGGTCTCGTCCCGGCCGTAGCCGGAGATGAAGATGACCGGGAGGTCGCCGAGTTCCGGCACCTGCTCCATCAGCTCGATTCCATCGGTCTGGGGGAACATCAGATCGAGGAGGACGAGTCCGGGCCGCTCGGCGCGAATGATGTCGGCGAGGCCGCCCGGGTCGCCCGTTACGATCGGCTTGTAGCCGGCCCCGGCGAGGGCATCCCGCACATAACGCAGCGCCTGGGGGTCGTCGTCCACGACCAGGATCCCCGTCTCTTCCTCCTGCGGCCGGTGTGACCGGGTGCCGCGCGGGGCCGCCTCGGTGTAGGCGGGCCCGGCCGCCGGGATCGTGAAGGTGAAGCGGGCGCCCAGACCCGTCCCCCCGCTCTCGGCCCGGATGCGTCCGCCATGCGCTTCCACAAGGCCCTTGCAGATCACGAGTCCGAGTCCGGTCCCTCCCCTGAGTCCCCGACCGTCTCCCCCCGCGAGGTTGGCGCGCTTGCGGAACAGGTGCGGGAGCCGCTCGGCCGGTATCCCCCGGCCCTCGTCCGAGACCGAGATCGCGATGTAGCCGTCCGAGCTGGCCGCCTCGACCCGGATGGGAGAGGACGTGGGCGCGTGCTGCGCCGCGTTCGACAGGAGGTTGTTGAGCACTTGCACGATGCGCCCGCGGTCGGCCATCGCCGCCGGCAGGTCCGGGGGAATGTCGATGAGCAAGGCGTGCCGGCCGCCGCCGCTCAGGAAGGTGTTGCGGGCCTGGTCCACCAGCACGGCGACGTTCCGGGGCTCTGGCGCCACGGTGAGCGTGCCCGCCTCGATGCTGCCGGTGTCCAGGAGGTTCGCGATCAGGCCGCGCATGTGGTCGGCCTGCCCGTCGATGATGCGGAAGAACTGGAGCAGTTCGGCCTCGGGCGGGATCGGCACGGCGCCGAGCACCGTCGCCGTCGAGCCCTTGATCGAGGTCAGCGGGGCGCGGAGTTCGTGGCTCACCATTCCGAGGAACTCTGCCCGCTGCTCCTCCAGCTCCTCGAGCGGGGCGAGATCCTGCATGGTCACGACCACCGACACGACGTCGCCCCGCTTTGACCGGACCGGCGTGGCGTTGACGAGCGTCCGGACGCTTCGCCCGTCGGGCACGGACAGCTCGATCTCCTCGGTGCGCAGCTTATTGGCGCCTTCCAGCTGCCGGGCCAGGGGGAGCCCCTTGCGCGACAACTCGCGCCCGTCGGCGCCCCGCCATGCCATGACCTGCAGCAGCTCATTCAAGGATTGCCCCGGAGTGCGGATCTCCTCGACGATGCGCCGCGCTTCGCGGTTGAGCGAGACCATGCGGCCCGTGCCCGCGTCCAGGACCACGACGCCGACCGGCGACGTCTCGATGAGCGCCTCGAGATCACCCCGCGCCCGCTCGACATCGCGGTGCGTGCGCGCGTTCGCGATCGCCGTCGCCGCCTGCGAGGCGAAGAGAACGAGAATCTCCTCGTCCCCGGCCGAGAAAGCCTCTTCGTCCTCCTTGTTTCCCAGGAAGAAGTGCCCGAGATGCTCGCCCCGATGGTGCATCGGCGTTCCCTGCAGCGTCCTGGCGGGCCACGAAGCCGAAGAGAGGCCGAGCGAGCGAAGGTAGCCGGGTAGGTCCGCCACCCGCAGCGGCGCCGGAAGGTCGCGCAGGTGCTGGAAGAGCCGCGCTCCGTCGGGCCACTCCTCCATCGCGCGCATCTCTCTGGGAGAGAGGCCGGAGGTGACGAAATCCTGGATCTCGCCCCGCTCGTCGAGCGTCGTGATCACGCCGGAGCGGGCGCCGGTCAGAGCCCGGGCGCTCTCGACCACCTCCTTGAGCACGGTGGCCAGATCGAGACTCCGGTTGATGCGCAGAATCGCGGTGCTCAGCCGCGAGATACGGTCGTCGGAGGCCCGGGTCGCGGACTTGTTCATGTCTCGATCGTTCATCGGCTCCAAACCCCTTTCGAGGGCTGGTGTAGAGTCGGATTCGGGCTCCGCCGCATCAGTTGTACAATGTTGAAGAATCGCCCATGTCGTTGAAAAAGTCACGTATGGGGCATAGAATACGGCCATGATAGTCACGATTAGATCACATAAAATCAAGTATACTTAACGGGTGTGTTTGTGCAATGACGATTGCTGCCTGTCGCGCTACGTCGCCCTAGCGAGGGGGTAGGAACAAGATCGGTGACGGAGTCCGATCCCACAGCGGCGTGGACCGAGTCGAGAGATTGACAATGAAGCTCACCGACCGCTATCCAATCGGACTTCTCTTGATCGTTGTCCTGGGCTGTGGCGAGGACACATCTGCGCCCATGCCTCCGCCCATCGACCCGGTGATGCCGGTCCCGGCAGGTATTCGGGTGACCCCGTCGGAGCTGGTGTTACGCACCCTCGGCCAGACGGCGCAGTTGACTGCCACCCTCGTGGATGCCAATGGCAACGCAATCCCAGGTACCGTGAGCGCAACGTGGTCTACCGCCGATATGGCGGTCGCTACTGTCAGCTCAATGGGATTGGTGACAGCGACCGGTAACGGATCCACGGAAGTGACGGCGGTGGTGGATTCCTTTACCGGCAAGGCGTCGGTCGAAGTCGCCGACGCATCTCAAGACCGGGAGGCTCTGGTACGCCTGTATCACGCGACGGGCGGCCCGGACTGGAGGAATAGCGCGAACTGGCTGTCTTCCGCTCCTCTGTCGGAGTGGTTCGGGATTCGGGTCGGCCCGAATGGCCGAGTCGATGGAATTGAGCTCCAAAGCAACGGGCTGGTGGGAACTCTGCCTCCCGAATTGGGCAACCTGGAAAACCTGGTCACCCTGCTCCTCACCACCAACCAACTCACGGGTTCCATCCCGCCCGAATTGGGCAAACTCTTCCTGTTGGAGCGTCTGGAAGCCACCCGGAATCAATTCAGCGGCCCTCTACCGCCCGAACTGGGCGGAATGATCTCGTTGCGTCGCATGCACCTCGGCGACAATGATCTCTCGGGACCGCTGCCGTCCGAAATCGGCAATCTCGACAGGCTGGAGTACTTGGGTCTGGCGTGGAATCCCGGTCTCCGGGGACTTCTTCCTCGCAGCCTGCTGAACCTGGCCGAACTCCGCTCTTTCTATGCCTATCAGACCGACCTTTGCCTACCGGTCGACGATGCATTCGACCAGTGGTTGGACCGCTTCGAAGAGGCGATCCTGAACGACTGCAGTCCGGACCAGGTACGGCGACTGGCCTTGTCGGAGTTCTTCGAGCTTACGGGTGGCGAATCCTGGAACAACGCAAGTGGCTGGAACACCGATGCGGATGTGGGGGACTGGTACGGGATCACATCCGAAGCGGGGAGCATACGGTCGATTTCGCTCTCTGACAACGGTTTGACCGGACCGCTGCCGGCAGTCATCGGAGGCTTTGGCGACCTCGAGATCCTTGATCTCGGAGGCAACGATCTTGCCGGTGACCTCCCGGTCGAAATCGGTCAATTGGGCGCGTTGACGACGTTGCGGCTCGACGGCAACGAGGGCCTGGAGGGCTACTTCCCGTTCAGCGTGACGGGTCTGGCCCAGCTTGAGGTTCTACAGTACGAGGGCACGAACCTCTGCATACCTCCGACTCCGGGCTTCGAGGCCTGGCTCGAACACGTCGATTCAGTGGATGGCGCCCTGTGTGACCTCCTGCAAGCGGTGAGGCTCGGCCTTCCGACGGTCTACCTTACGCAGGCGATCCAGCGTCCCGCGGGCGATGTTCCAATCATCGCAGGCCGTGATGCGCTGCTGCGCGTGTTCCTCACCAGCGATGCCCCGAACGCGTTCTACCAGCCGGAGGCTGTGGCGACGTTCAGCCTTGCGGGGGCGGAAGTGTATCGGACGACGCTCGCTCCCGAGCAGGATATCCGCAAGCGCAATCCAGCGTTGCCCACCTTCGTCGACGAGAGTGACCTCAGTCGATCCTACAATGCGGTTATCCCGGGGGAACATCTCCAGCCGGGACTCCAACTCGTGGTCGAGGTGGACCCCGACGGAGCTTTGCCACTGGCCGACAATAGCGAGAGGCGCTATCCGGCCTCCGGGCTCGCGGCGGTGGATGTGGTCGAGGTGCCTCCGATGAACCTCACGGTGGTGCCAGTGGTCGAAACCTCGGCAGGTGACACTTCCATCTACTCTTGGACCCGCAGTATCGCGGATGACAGCTGGCAAGTGGGTCTCCTCCGGTATGCATTCCCCTTCTCCGAGTTTCGTGCCAGGAGTCGCGCGACGTACACGACCTCGCTCGATCTGAGTACGTCGCAGGGGCAATGGGAATTGATTCTCGAACTCGAAGCCGTTCGTGCTGCCGAAGGAGGCACGGGTTACTGGTATGGAACGGCGCTGAGCCGCAATGGTTACGTGCGCGGTCGTGCGAGATTGGGTGGCCCTGTGAGTATGGGCAAGCCGACCGTTCCCGAGCTGGCTCATGAAATCGGTCACAATCTGGACTTGCAGCATGCTCCCTGTGGCAACGCCCTCGAAACCGATCCGGGCTTTCCGCACCACGAGGGGAGCATCGGCGCATGGGGCTATGACTTCCGCGACAGCACCCTCGTCTCTCCCACGACCCGCCGGGACATCATGGGATACTGCTACTGGCAGGGCTGGCTGAGCGACTACTACTTCGAGAAGGTGATCAGCCACCGGGCAAGCGCCCAGACCGATGTCCAGACGGTGGCGTCACGGTCGCACAGGGAGTTGCTGGTCGTTTCGGGCGGGGTCCTTGGCGGGGCGCTGCAGATCAAGCCCGCGTTCCGGGCCACTGCCACGGAGCGTCTGCCGAACGGGCCAGGTCCATACCGCATCCAGGGGTTCGCGGGTGATGCCCTGGAATTCTCGTTCTCCTTTACGCCGGGAGAAGACCAGTTCGGCGACAAGTATTTCCTCTTCATGGTCCCGAGCGGAGACCTGGATCAGATCACGCTCACGGGGCCGGAGGGGACGGTGACGATCGGTCCGGACGATGGACGTACGACTACAGTCATTCGCGATCCGTCGAGTGGACTTGTTCGCGGCATTTTGGCCGACTGGCAAGGTGATCTGCCGGCGGCGGTCGGGCGAATCGTCGATGTCGACGTAACGACCTATGGCCCGCTCGGTGATGAGAGGGAACGGGGCTGATCCCCAGGAGCCTGCTGAACTTGAAGCAACTGGTCGAGCTTGCTGCGCAGGGAACCGGACTCTGCGCTCCGCTGGATGCCGGCGCCGCAGGCGCCGCGGCCCTAACGCGTCAGCAGCAACCGGGGACCCAGGAGCCTGTCAGGGTCCGCGTCCGGCTTGGGGGTGAACTTGTCGATCCAGCCGCCGCTATACGACGCGATGTACAGGTTGCCGTTCTCATCCATGTCCAGCTGGTGCGGCAGTGAAAGGCCGCCGGGCCAGATGCCGCGCCCGATCGCGCCGGCCGCACCGTAGGCGCCCCAGTAATCCTGGAGGACGCCATTTCGGTCGTACTTCAGAACGCGGTTCAAGCTGGCGTCCAGGACCCACACGGCTCCGTTCTCGTCCAGCCAGATGTTCACCGGATCGAAGATGTTCGGCCATTCCTCGATGAACTCCCCGTCGTGCGTGAACAGCTGGAGGCGCTCGTTCTGCCGGTCCGCGACGTAGACGCGGTCATCGTCCACTGCGAGGCCGTGAAGGAGATCGAACTCGCCCGGACCGGTGCCGAGGCCGCCCCATTGCATGATGAACTCGCCGTGCTCGGAATACTTGATGATCCGCGAATTCCAGTATCCGTCGGCCAGGAGAAAGCTCCCATCGGGGAGGAACGCCAGCTTTGACGGCCAGCCGTAGGTGTGGGCCCCCCAGTCGAATCGCGCCCGGGCGGCCTCGCGTGTTTTCGGATGATCGCGCTCGCCCAGGCGCATCACGATCTCGCTTCCATCGTTCGTGAACTTGACGACCTGCATGTGACCCAGGCCGCCGCCGCTGTCGATCACCCACACGTGCCGCTCGGGATCGTAGGGGTTGATGTACACCTGGTGCGGGAGAGTGAAGATCGAGTCCCACTGGGCCCATTGCTCGACGATCTCGCCATTCCCGTTGGCGACGACGACGAAGTTCGTGCGCCGTAACCGTCCCTCGCGGGGTGCGGACCGATTGGCGGGCCAGTCGCCGCGCGTGACGACGATGATGCGGTCCGCGTGATCCACGGCCACCCCGGCCACCTGACCCCAGCCCCATTCGTCGTCGTGGTCGGGCGCGGCCTTCCACCAGCCGGCCACCGGATCGTAGGGCCCGGTGCGGTCGTCTCCCCCCTTCACGACTGCGCCATCCGTCCCGTCCGTCGACGCGCCGGCCGCACGGTCGGCACTCTCGCATCCCGAGAGGGAAAATACCGCGGCAAGCCCGAAGGTCAGGCAAAGGGACTGGATCTTCATGCTGTCTCCGTTGATGGGCTCGATTGGTGCTGCCTGCGGCCTCGGCGCTGGTCAGCGCGATCCGGACTTCCCGGAATTGGACCGCTTTTCCTCTCCATCCGTCGCGGCCGGCGCCCAGGGGTCGTTGACGCCCGCGCCGGGACAGAAGTCTCCGGTGTCCAGGAAATGCGTGTGGAGACACTCGAAGGTCGCGCCCAGCTCGGTGAGCAGTTCGACCGTTTCCGGGTACGGGACGCGGGTGAAGAAGCCGGCCCTGCCGCCCCGGGCCATGTCCGCCGTGGACTGCCCCAGGCGGGTGACCGGGGTGACGTCGCCGCCCTGCGTCACGAGGTATGCGATGAGTTCGTTGTCGCCCCGGGATGCTGCGTAGTGCATCGGCGTGTAGAGCCACGAGTCGAGCTGGTTGACGTCCGCGCCGAGTTCCTCGATCAGGTACTTGACGGCAGGGATGAACTGGTCGGGCTGATTCCGGACGCTGAACGCGCCCAGCCCCAGGTATCCGCCTCCCGCCGCCGCGTGGATCGGCCAGGCGTTGGGCGCGCCTTCCGGGATCCAGGGAAGCGCCGAGTCCTCCTGCTGACGGCCGTCCTGCTGCCGCCGTTCCCGCATCCCGACCTCGGGCCATCGCGTCGGGATGTGGGGGTCCGCTCCGTGCGCGACGAGGAGCCTCATCGCGTCGAGATCCTGCGCGAAGGCCGCCCGCCAGAACGGCGTCGCGCCCGTGAGGTCGATCCCCATCTTGGTGAGGCCGAATTCCCAGTACCACAGGTGCGTGTTCAGGCGCTGGTTGGGGTCGGCCCCGATTTCGAGCAGCGCGCGGAGCACATCCATGTGCCCGGCTTGCTGCACGTCCTGCGCACGGGGCTGCGGATAGTTGGACTTGGGCGCCCACTGGGTCTGGAGGACGGCGAAGAGGGGCGTGGCGCCGTCCGTTGATGCCGCGAGGTCGGGATCGGCTCCGCGCTCGATGAGGACGAGCGCCAGGTCGAACTGGCCGTTGAGCGCCGCCAGGAGGAGCGGACTGGTGGCGTCCGCGCTGACCTGGTCGATGTCGGCGCCGCCGTCGAGGAGGGCCGTCGCCGCTTCGATGTGGCCCTCGCGCGCGGCGTGCAGCAGCGCGGTCATTCCACCGGTTCGACCGACCAGCACCTCGCGGTACGGGGGCCGCACCAGAGTGGGACCGCCAGGGTAGTCCGACCCCGTGCGACCGAGCGAGTGCGGGCCGACATCGCCTACATCGTAGCCCGACCGGAGGAATTCGCGCTGCGAACCGATGGCCGCCTGGACGTGCGCCGGATCGGGTTCGTCCGGCCGTTCATCGTTCGGATCGACCTCCGGCCCGTAGCGCCCGAGAGTTGCCCGCGCCGCGCCGATCATCTCGCGGAAACGGCGGTTGGCTTCACGGTCCAGCGCCAGACTGGGCAAGACATCGACCACGGCCGTCGCGATGGCGGGGTCGGCGCCGGCCTCGAGCAGCGCCGTTACGGCTGCGGCCCGGTTTGCGGCCGCCGCAAACATCAGGGGAGTCTGACCCGCCGACCGCTCGCGTGCGTTCGGGTCGGCGCCGTGCTCGAGCAGGGCGATCACCGCCGCCGCATTGTTCACGGCGCCTGCGGCCAGGTGCAGGGGGGTCACGCCGGTGTTCGTCGTTGCGGCGTTCGGGTCGGCGCCGGCCTCCAGCAGGACCGCGACAACGGCGCCGTGTCCACCCCGCGCGGCGAGGTGCAGCGGCGCATAGCGGCCGATGCGCGTCCCGGCGTCGACCGCTGCTCCCGCATCGATCAGCGCGCGGGCGACCTCGGCGTGCCCACGTTCGGCAGCGAAGTGCAGCGCGGTCATTCCGTCGCCTCGCGCTGCATCGACGTCCGCGCCGACGCGGATCAACTCGCGAACCGCCGCCAGCTCCCCGCGCCGGGCGGCATCGAGCAGCGCATCGCCCGCAACGGCTTGTTGAGCCGCCAGGGGTGCTGGCAGTACCGCCAGGGGTGCCGGGAGCACCGCCGCCACCAGGAACGCGACCGCGGCGGCCCTCATCGCGAGCCGCTCCCGCCCGACTCCGCCTTGCCCGGGAAGTCGAGCGAGAACACCCCGTCGCTGTCGCCGAACGCAGCCATCTCCGGGTGTCCGATCTTCCGCATGAGGCTCACGAAGGCGTTCGCCATCGGGGTGCCGCCCGGGGCGCGCACATGGACGCCGCCCTCGAGCGCCCCGTTCGCCCGTCCCAGCACGAGAAGTGGCACGCGCCGGTGGTTGTGGAGGTTCCCGTCCGCCATCGGCGAACCCCACACGATCGCCGTCTTGTCGAGCAGCGAGGCGTCGCCCTCCACCGTATCGCGCATCTTCTCCAGAAAATACGCGACCTGCCCGAGCCGGTATGTGTTGATTCTGTTGAAGTCCATGATGTCCTCGGCGACGTTGCCGTGGTGCGAGGCCCCGTGGATGGACTTCGTCGTCCCGCTGCCCGGGAACGTCCGGTTCGATTGATCGAAGCCGGTCTTGAAGGTGATGACGCGGGTCAGGTCCGTCTGGAGTGCGAGCAGCTGCAGATCGAACATCAGCCGCATGTGCTCCTCGAAGGAGTCCGGGACGCCTGACGGCGCTTCGGGCATCGCCCGTTCCTCGCCGCTCGTGTTGCGGGCCTCGACCAGCTGGATCCGGCGCTCGATCTCGCGAATGTGCTCGACGTACTCGTCCAGCGCGACCCGATCGGTGGCGCCCAGGGTCCTCCTGAGCCGGGTGACTTCGGTCGTGATCCAGTCGATCATGCTGCGGTCGGTGCGCCGACGCGCCGCTCGGTCCTCGGCCGTGTCCCCGACGCCGAACAGCCGCTCGAAGACGACGCGCGGCTCCCGGATCGCCGGAAGCGGCTGGCTGGGCGAGGCCCACGCGAGCGAGGTCGTGTAGGCGCAGTGGTAGTTGTACGCGCAGCCCCCGCCGCGATCGATGCCCTCGATGCAGAGCTCCAGCGACGGGAGCACCGTATCCTGCCCGAACCGCTGTGCGTGCAACTGGTCGAGCGAGGTGCCGAGGAAGATGTCGGACCCCTGCGTCTGCTTCGGATGCGCCTGGGTCAGGAACACCGCCGTCGAGCGGTCGTGATCGCCGCCGATCTCCTCGGCCCGGAACGCTTCAGCCGAGCGGCAGTCCGTGTTGCTGACGATCGTCATGTAGTCGCGGAACGCCTCCAGCGGCTTCAGCTGGCTGTCCGCGACCAGCTCGAAGTCGCGCCCGGTCGCCGCCGGCGCGAACAGGTGACGGGCGTCGCCCCAGTCGCTCGAACCCGCCGCTCCCATCGATTCCTCGATGCAGACGAGCCGCGTGAATCCCGCCTTCTTCATCGGGTCGGCCCACAGCCGTCCGGCGGGGATCATGGCGTCGAGCAGGGGCAGCGCCACGCTGGCGCCGGCCCCCCGCAGGAAGGTGCGGCGCGAAAGGTGGGTGCCGGTAATGAAGTTCATGAACCCTCTCCGCTTCTTGAGCGATCTTCCGATTCACCCTCCAAGTCCACGGCGGGCGCTGGACGCGCCATCCGGAACGGATCGCTGTTCACGACCCCGAGGATAAACGAGGACATTCTGTAATTGTCGGCTTCCGCCTGGCGTGCGATGGCCCGGATCCCGGGCTGGTCGAAGTACTCCGTTCGGCGACCGATGGCGTACGCGAGGAAGTGAGCCGTGAAGTTGCGGACCAGCGGAATCGGGCGCTTCATGAGGACGTTGACGAGGTCCGCGGGCGTGCTCACGTCGGTCCCGTCGTAGAAAGTCCCGCGCGTGTCGAGCGCAACGCCGTTCTCACGAATCCGCACCCGTCCCGTCACATCGTAGTTGTCCAGAGCGAGCCCGATCGGGTCCATGAACCTGTGACAGGAATGGCACGTCGGATTCGCCCGGTGGATCTCGAGCCGATCCCGCGTGGTCAGCCGCCGTCCGTCCTGGGCGGATTCCGTGTCGTCGAAGGCGGGGATGTTGGGCGGCGGAGGCGGAGGCGGCGTGCCCATCAGGACCTCCATCACCCACTTCCCGCGCAGCACGGGCGAGGTGCGCGCCGACATCGACGTCAGGAGCAGCACGCTCCCATGCCCCAGCACGCCGCGGCGGCTGTCGTCCGGGTAGGTCACGCGCCGGAACTCGGGTCCCGAGATCCCCGGAATCCCGTAGTGTGCCGCGAGGCGCCCGTTCAGGAACGTGTAGTCTGCCGTGAAGAGTTCGAGAAGACTCCGGTCCTCTTGAACAAGGTGATCGAAGAGGAGTTGCGTCTCCCGGACCATGTCCTCTCGCAGCTGACCCGTGAAGTCCGGATAGAGATAGGGCTCCGGCTGGTTGTCCTCCGCGTCCTGAAGCCGCAGCCACTGCGAGGCGAAGCGCGTCGAGAGCGCCTCGGACCGCGGGTCCATCAGCATGCGCCGCACCTGCGACTCCAGAACCGCCGGGTCCGAGAGCCGCTCCTCCGCAGCCAGCGTCAGCAGTTCGTCGTCCGGGCTCGCCGCCCACAGAAAGAACGAGAGCCGCGAGGCGAGGTCCACGTCCGCGATTCGGTAGCTTTCGCCGGGGGCGATATCGTGCGGGGCCTGTTCCAGGCGGAAGATGAAGGACGGGCTCGCCAAAATCGCCTGGAGCGCGGTCCGAACGCCGATCTCGAACCCTTCGTCCTCCGCCGCCTGGTCGTAGAAGGACATCGGTCCGGCGAGGTCCTCTTCCGTCACCGGCCGCCGGTACGCTTCACGCGCGAGCCGCGTCACGATCGACTCGGCGCAGGCCCGAGCCCCCTCGGGATCCCCCGTTACGGACGCCCCGCGTTCCGGATGGCAGTGGAAGACCCTCCTCCGACTCGACGTCTCCGAAAGCCCCGTGTTGTGCCGCGGGCCGGTGATCATCAGCTCGCTCAGGTGGGGGAGCGCCGTAATCCCGTAGTTCGCCCACGCCTGGGAGTCCTCGCCTCCGACAAAGGACCATCCCGGCGTCTTCAGACGGTCCTCGTACGGCCCCTCGATCGTGCGCACGAACGCCGCCGCGACCTGGCGCTGGCCCGCCCGCACGAAGATCGGTTCGGTGCGGATCGGCACCGATGTGCGTCCGCCGTGCTCGAGGCCCAGGAGGGCGACGCCCTCCCCGTCTACGGAGACGTCGACATCCTGGAAACCGGTCCCCTGACCGAAGAGCGTCTCGATCGAGAACACGTACTCCCCGTCCACCGGGAAGTCGTGGGTCACGACCATTCCGCCGCGCGTCCCGTACGGCGTGCCCTCGATATGATCCCAGGCGTGCTGCGAAACGTCGATCGGGTTCGTGTACTTGGCGGTCTTCGACCTTGCGTCCGGGTTCCCGACCGCGAGTCGGCTCACCTCCGTGGCGGCCCTCAAGTAGGCCTCGAGGAGGGTGGTCGAAAGGCCCTGCGCGTCCGCCATGTTGTCGAAGGCGCCCAGGTAGGTGTCCGCCGGCAGCCAGCGGCCCGCATCGATCTCGAGGTCGAGGAGGTCGCGGATCACGCGCTCGTATTCAGCCCGGTTCAGCCGCTGGAAGCGCCGCGAGCCGGGGTTTCGGTCACGGGCTGCCTCCCGGTCGACCACGGTCTCGAGCGTCTCGACGAGGGCGAGCAGGGTGTCCGGCGGAGGCCGGCGCTGTCCCGGCGGCGGCATCATCCCGGCGCGCAGCTTTCGGATCATCTTCTCCGCCGTCGGCGCCCGCTCGTGCGCCGTCGTCACGTCGAACTCCTCCAGCGTGAGGTTGCCGCGCAGGAGGCGCTCGTTGTGACAGCGGACGCAGTAGCGCTGGACCGCACTGGTCAGATCGGCCGTGTCGGCGAGGGCAACCCCGTGGAGTTCAGGGAGATGCACGGTGGGTACCGGACCGGACGCACGGTCCCCCGAGGGCTGCCCCAGGAGGGCCAACCAGAACAACAGAACCGTACTCGCAACCAGAGTCTTCACGCGCCCGTCTTTTCGATTATCGACGAATGACGATGGCCAACCTTTCAACATAGGAAACGGGTTCTGCCGCCGCCATGCGGAAGACCGGCCTATCGCCGGCCGGCGGGCACGAGCCGCACGATGCCGGTCGCCGGACCGTCGATGTCCCGCGCTTCTCCGTCAATGGCCACGTAGACGAACCCGTCCGGTCCCTGGCGCACGTCACGGATGCGGCCGATCCCCTGCAGGAGGGTTTCCTCGTGCGTCACCTCGCGCCCGTCCATCTCGAGCCGTGCGAGCCGCCGTCCATTCAGTCCACCGACGAGCATGTCGCCGCGCCACTCCGGGAACGCATCGCCCGTGTAGAAGAGCATCCCGGAGACGCCGATCGACGGCACCCAGACGTGGGTCGGCTCCTCCATGCCGTCCATGAGCGTCCCCGAGTGGATGCGCGCACCCGTTCGGTAGTTCACGCCGTAGCCCACGACGGGCCAGCCGTAGTTGCGGCCGGGCTCGATCAGGTTGAGTTCATCCCCGCCCTGCGGGCCGTGCTCGTTCTGCCACAGGTCTCCCGTCTCCGGATGCACCGCCATCCCCTGCGCGTTCCGGTGGCCCCACGTCCAGATCTCGGGGTGGATCCCCGCCTGGCCCACGAACGGGTTGTCCTCCGGGACCCGTCCGTCGTCGTGGAGCCGGATGGTGCTCCCGTTGTGATTCGACAGATCCTGGGCCGGGTGCGCCTCCAGGTCGCCCGCCGAAGGCCACTGCCGGTCACCCAGCGTCATGAACAGGTAGCCGTCGTGGTCGAATACCAGGCGCCCGCCCCACATCGAGCTTCGCTCCGTCCCGTTGCCGAACGCTTCCGCGTGGAACAGCTCCTCGACATCGGTCAGCCGGTCGTTCTCGTAACGGCCGCGGGCGATGGCGATCGTGCCCAGCGAATCCGCCCCCGGCTTCACGTAGCTGAGATAAAGGAGCCGGTTGGCCGCGAAGTCCGGATGGAGGATCGCGTCGCGCAGTCCGGCTTGCTCGAAGCCGCTCAGGGAACGGGCACCGCGTCCGAGCGCGCGGATCGGCGGCAGACCCTCCACGGAGTCGGCAAGGAGAACGCCGTCGCGGATGATCCGCAGCCGGCCGGGACGCTCGGTTACGAGGAGGTCGCCTTCGGGCGTGAAAGCCATCGCGAACGGACGCACCAGGCCGTCGGCCACCTCTTCCACCCGGAAATCGTGAAGCGCGGTCCTGACGATGTCGGCTTCGCCAGGCGGGTCGGAAGCGCCCGGAGCGCACCCGGCGACGAGCAGGAGGAGGAGGGAGAGAAAGCGGGGGAAATGGTTCACTGTGTTGTCCCGGATCATTGGTGATGAGTCAAGGTCTCGTGCTGCGGTCGCATGCGGGGTTCCGAAGACCTGCCTCGAGAAGGTTGACCGCGATTCGCCATCGGGTGACGATTCTGTGCGCCTTTGTTGGAGACGAAGGATCGAGCTTGCAGATACCCGCGGTCAAAAAGGCGCGTCGCGTCGACGTGCATGGCGCCTGGCGCCGCTCGGGTTGTCGGCATGATCATCGTCCGGCGGCCTCCTCCAGCATGGCATCCAATGCGGCCCGGTCGAGCCATTCGCCCCGCCGCACGACTCCCGCGATTCGGCGCGTGTTTCCGATGGCGGCCAGGGGATTGCCCTCCAACAGCACCAGGTCGGCGGGGCTTCCCTCCGTCACCGTGCCGGCGCCCTCGCCACGTTCAAGGAAGCGGGCCGGGTTGACCGTGGCGCTCTGCAACGCCTCAAACGGCGAAAGGCCTGCGTCGACCAGCTCCTCGAGTTCGCGGTGGAGAGCGAAGCCGAGCGGCGGGGTGTCGGTGCCGGCCATGACCGGGGCGCCCACGCCCACGAGCGCGCGGATCAGGGAATCGGCGACGGCGAAACCGGCCATCGCGGCCTCGAAATCGTCGGGCGTGAAATTGCTCATCCACGGGATGGACATGCGTTCGGTGTAGAAGGTGCGCATCGCGTCGGTCATGTGGGACGCTTCGTCGGTGGCGAGGTAGGCTTCGACCAGGCGATCCGGTTTCATGATCATGCGGACCGAGAGGGTGGGGACGCTCCAGGCGCCGGCGTCGCGGGTGCGTTCGGCGAGTGCCTGGATGCGGGCGAGATCGCCGTCGGCCCACGCCAGGGTGCGGGAACGGAGGTCGGCGCCGGGCTGGTTGGGCGCGTCTGCGGGCACGAGGTGCCAGATGTAGCCGCGCAGGTGCTCGATGCTGGCCTGGCCCGCGGCGAGCGCGCCGTCGAGTCCGACCTCGAAGGGAATGTGACCGGCGACGGGGATGCCGAGCGCGGCGGCTTCGGCGACTATGCCGCGGTAGGCCGAGGCGGGGACGTTGTTATAGACCTTGATGAAGTCGTACCCGGCGGCGTGCTGTGCCCGGACGGCGGCGGCCCCGTCGATGCTGTCGTGGACGATCACGCGGCCGGCGGTGTCGATGACGGCGGCCAGTTCCGGCGGCGGGAGGCCCTCGATGATGGTGCCCGCCGTGTAGATGTAGGGTCCGGCGAGTTCGCCGCGGGCGATCCGGTCGCGGAGGTCGAGGGTGGAGGGGCCTCCCCAGAGGACGCGTATGCCGGTCACGCCGGTGGCGAGGAACCGGCCCAGCGCCTGCTCTTCCTGGAAGTGGACGTGCATGTCGTTGAGGCCGGGGATGAGAAAGCGGCCCCGGCCGTCGATGCGGGTGGCAGCGTCGGGGATCTCGGATTCGTCGATCTCGCCGGAGGACTGGACCGCCAGCACGCGGCCGCCGCCGACCAGGACGGTCATGTCGGAGAGGACGCGTTCGCTGTCCATTGGGATGACCGACACGCCTTCGATGACGAGTGTGGCCTGTTCCGGCGGTGGTTGCGGTGGCGCGTCACCCTGGCTGCAGGCGACGAGCGCAGTCAGGGCCAGCGACGCCATCGCCAGTGATGTCGGGCGTGGGCAAGGAAGCGGTTTCTTCGCCATGGCGGATCACCGGGGTCGGGGGGAACGAGCGGTCGGTCGAAGTGCGAGCACGCGTCGACCGCCGATGGCAAAATGGGTCTCCGGCGAACTGGCGGGCAAACCGGTGGCAACATAGACTGCCCGAACCGCGGGGCTCCTCAAGACCGGATCCCGCCGGACCTCCGAGCCATCGATCCACGGAGCATCCACATGAGACACGGTGCGCCCCCGCCACCCTTCCGCGCCGCCGCGTTGCGCCCGCTGGGCACCCTGTTTGCACTCGTGAGCCTGCTAGCCCTCGCCTGCGATGCCCCGCCCGCCAACTCCGGCGACGAAACACCCGCCACCGAGGCCACCGAGCAGGACGCCCCCGCGCAGGCCAGCGACACCACTGCGCAGTCCACCGACACCACCCAGGAAGCCCCCGACCCCGAAGCCGCCATCATCCGCCTCGACCCCAACGACCCGAACCTCGAGGTGTGGCGTGACCGCGACATCTCGGACGATCCGCCCCGCGAGCCGGGGCCAATCCGGGTCGGCTCGGTGCTCAGCTTCTTCGGGCTCCCCATCGCGCGCACCATCGAGGACCTCGTCGCGGGCGAGGTCGAGGTGGCGTTCATGGGCGCGCCCGTCGACATGGGGGTCGGGTTCCGGGGCGCCGGCGAGGGGCCCACCGCGCTGCGGGCGATGCGCCGGAGCACCGGCAGCATGGAGACGATGATCAGCTGGCGGCGCGAGCTCACCGCGGTCGACTACGGCAACGCCCCGATCGACAACCTCAGCACCGAGCGCAGCATGGAGCCGATCCGCCGCATGGTGCGCGAGATCGCCGAAACCGGCGCGATCCCGGTGATCATCGGCGGCGACCACTCCATCGAGTTCGCCAACGTGGCGGGGCTCGCCGACGTGTACGGGAAGGAGAACGTCGGCGTCATCCACTTCGACGCCCACTACGACGCCGGCGGCACCCGAAGCGGCCATCTCATCTCCCACGCCCAGCCCGTTCGCCGCCTGGTCGACCACGGCCACATCCTCGGCAGGAACTTCATCCAGGTCGGGCTGCGCGGCAGCTGGCCGGGTGCGGAGGGCTTCGAATGGATGCGCGAGAACGAGTTCCGCTACCACACCATGGCGGAGATCGACCGCGACGGCTGGGCCACCGTCATGCAGCGCGTCCTCGACGAGGCCAACGACGGGCCCGAGTACCTCCACATCTCCTTCGACATCGACGTGATGGACCCGGCGTACACCTCTGGCACCGGCACCCCTGTGCCGGGCGGCCTCACGCCGCGCGAAGTGTTTCCCATCGTTCGCGGGCTATGCTCCGAGAACAACCTGGTAGGCTTCGACCTCGTGGAGCTCAACCCGCTGGTCGACCCCGGCTACACGACCGCCCTCAACGCCAAGCAGGTGGTGGACGAGTGCCTGACCGGGGTTGCGCTCAGGAAGCTGGGGCTCGGGAGCAGGGACTACTTGAGTCCGCTGACGAGGCGCGACGCGCGGAGGTAGGCCAAGCACGACAGACCAGCGCCGCAATCAAGATCAGCGCTACAAACGAGGCCCACGCTGTGACCGAGGGCCACCCACGGCCTCACGGCCGAGGAGGACGATCATGGCATCCGCCGCGAAGACCCCGACCACCTCCCGGCGAAACTTCCTCGCCAGTTCGGCAGCCCTCGCCGCCGGCACCCTCGCATGCCAGCCGGACTCTGGTGACGGATCAGAGGCGTCCGCCGCCAACGAGTCCGCCGCCCCCGTCCCACAGCCCCCCACCGAAATCACCGCCGCAACAATCGCCGAGGCCGAAAAGCTCCACGCCGTCACTTACACCGCCGAGGAGCGCGAACAGCTCCTCCAGTCCATCGGCGGTCAGGTCGCCGGTGTCCGCCAACTCCGCGAAGTCCCCCGCGAGCTCAGCCTCCAGCCGGCCATCACCTTCGATCCGCGCCTGCCCGGGGTCTCCTATCCGGAGCAGGAAGACCGGACCCGAATGTCCACCGGCGCACCCGCCCCACTCCCGGCCAACGAGGCCGACATCGCCTATGCCTCCGTCCGCGAGCAGGCCCACTGGATCCGCACCGGCCAGATCACCAGCCGCCGCCTCACCGAGGTCTACCTGTCCCGGATCGAACGCCTCGCACCCGGCCTCTACTGCTACATCACCGTCACCGCCGACCACGCGCTCGCACAGGCCGACGAGTCCGACCGCGAACTCGCCGCCGGCCGCAACCGCGGCGAACTGCACGGCATTCCCTACGGCATCAAGGACTGCTTCGACACCGCCGGGATCCCCACCACCTGGGGCGCGATCCCCTACCAGGACCAGGTGCCGGACCGCGACGCCCGCATCGTCACCATGCTCCGCGACGCCGGCGCCGTCCTCCTCGGCAAGCTCGCCACCGCTAGCCTCGCCAACGGCTACCGCTGGTACGGCGGGAAGGTCCGCAACCCATGGAACACCGAGGAGCACGCGGGCGGGTCCAGCGCCGGGCCGGGGTCCGCCACCGCCGCCGCGCTGTGCTCGTTCTCGATCGGGACCGACAGCCTGGGCTCGATCCTCAACCCCGCCGACCAGTGCGGAATCGCCGGCCTGCGCGCGACCTTCGGGCGGGTGCCGACCGAGGGAGCCATGCCACTGACCCCAAGCCTCGACCGGATCGGCCCCCTCACCCGTCGCGTCGAGGATGCGGTCCCCGTCATGGCCGCGATCAACGGACCCGATCCCACATCGGCGTCCTCCATCAACATGGGCTTCAGCTACGACGCCAGCTTCGACCCCGCCGCCGTCCGCGTGGGCTACTCACCGGACTGGTTCCGCGAGGTGGGCTTCGGCCCCGGCGCATCGGTCCCGGTCGCCGACGCCCACCTCACCGCCCTCGACGCGCTCCGCGAACTCGGCGTCGAGCTGGTCGAGGTCGAGCTGCCGCCGTTCCCCTATCAGGCGCTCATCCCCAACCTCTACGCCGAAGCCGCCGCGATCTACGAGGCACTCACCCTCGATGGCCGCGACGACCAGCTGCCTCCCGAGGGCTGGCCCAACGCCTGGCGGCAAGTCCGCCTTCTGTCCGCGGTCGACTATCTGCAGGCCGAGCGCCTCAGGCGGCATCTCATGCACGAGTTCCACCGCATCTACAGCGACGTGGACGCCCTCTTCGCCCCGACCTACGGCTCGTTCGAGCTGCTGATGGCCATGAACTACACCGGACACCCGGGGATCACCCTGCGCGCCGGCCTCGACGAGAGCCCGACCCGAAGCTCTGGCCCCGTTCCCGACGATCCGCAGGGAGAGCCGCACACGATCACACGTAATGTGGTTTTTCATGGCCGACTCTTCGAAGAGGGGAAGATCCTCGCGCTCGCCCGGGCGCTCGAGGAGCGGCTTGGAGTGCATCACCACCGCCCGCCGCTCGGGTAGGGGCGAGCGCCGAAGTCCCCGGTTCACGCGGGAAATGCGGGCTTGGCGCGCACGGCGAGCCTCCGGTGCACCCGGCCCCCGACCGTACGCCTATTCCCCGGACCACCCCCGCGGCGGTTTTTTCGGCGGGCCCGGATCCGGCGGGATGACCAGTTCGAGCTCCGTGTGGCGTGCGATGACGTCGTAGTCGCGATTCCGTGAGAGAAGGGGCCTACGCTTGCGCAGCGCCGATGCGGCCACCAGACAGTCGATCATCGAGCGGATCGTGAATCCGGCCCGGCGACAGGTGTGGTAGATTGCCGCCGCGCCGTGATACTCTTCAATCGAGTCTGGAATCAGGATTTCGAACCGGGACAAGAGTTGAAGCAGTTCCGTGGTCTCGGGTTCGGTCCGGCAACCGACCAGCAGTTCCATGACGACGGGTGCGGGTGTGGCTATGGGCTTGTCGGCCTCGACTTCCTCCCTTAGCACGAGATGGGTCGGGCTGCCGGTCTCGCGCAAGTACTCCACCCATGCCGACGTGTCGACGATCACCAGTCGCGAGGCCGACTCAGATCACGAATCTCTTCGAGGTCCCCACCCCACCCAACCCCTTGCATCGCGAGTGCTTCCTCCTTGGTCATCGGGACGATGGCCTGTCTGCAAACCGCCTCCTGGGCGGCTGACTTCCAGTTGCGGAGTCCGTATCTCTTGCGAACGGCTTCCACATCGTGTTCCAGCACGCGGATTTGGAGTTCGACGTAGCGGAGGAACTCGGGCTTGATGCCGGAGTAGTCGGGACGCGCTTCGCGGACCGCAGCGGTTCCACCCCGCCGTTCGACCTCCGCCGCGGCCCGCAGAGTGCGTCGCACCCACGCGGACACGGTGACGTTGTTGCGGTTGGCCGCGTCCCGAACCTCCTCGAGATCGGCGTCGGACATCACTACCTGCAGTCTCTTACTCATGATATGAGTATATCATACTCATCTTTGCCTGCAAGGTTCCCCACGTGGCATCGTGTCGGGAGCGCCCACGCTTCGCCCTGTACGCCGGAGAGCCATCCATGAAGCGCCGCAACGTCTTCCGCCCCGTTCTCGCCCTGCCCGCGCCCGCCCTCGCAGCGCCCGCCCTTGCCGCTCTCGCCCTCGCCGCGCTCACCGCCTCGCCCGCACAGGCCCAGCGCTTCTCGATCGAGGATGTCCTGAGCCCAGGGTACCCCGTGCAGCTCGTCGCGGCGAAGGACGCCGACCGGATCGCGTGGATCGAGTACGAGGAGGGGCGGCGCAACGTCTACACGGCGGCCGCGCCCGGTTTCGAGCCGGTGCGCCTCACGCGCTACGAGGACGACGACGGGCGCGACCTCTCCACGCTGCGCATCTCCGACGACGGCTCCACCCTGGTCTTCCTGCGCGGGCACACCCCCAACCGGGAGGGATGGATCGCGAACCCGGCGAGCGACCCGCGCGGCGCCGAGCGTGCGGTGTGGGCGGTGAGCACGGCGGGCGGCGAGCCGTGGCGCGTCGTCGAGGCGTGGAATGTGGCGCTGTCGCCCGACGGCGACTGGGTCGCGTACGCGAAGGACGGGGCGATCTACCGCGCTCCGGTCAACCCGGGCGTGGTGACGGTCGAGCCCGACAGGCCGCTCTTCAGCGTCTTCGGCAGTCAGGGCAGCCCGGTCTGGTCTCCCGACTCCCGCAGGCTCGCCTTCGTGAGCGACCGCGGGGATCACAGCTTCGTTGGCATCTACGATACGGACAACCCTGGAATCACCTATCTGGGACCGGCCGTGGACCGGGACACCAGCCCGACGTGGTCACCCGACGGCACGCGGGTCGCCTTTATCCGCCGGCCGGGGCTGCCCTTCGGCGCGCAGGCCGATCTCGGCGAGGCGAGCCCCGACGACCTGCCCGACGGCATGACCGAGGCGCGCTTCGCGGGCGGCTACGACTTCTCGATCTGGGTGGGTGACGCGCGCACCGGCGAGGCGCACGAGGTCTGGCACAACGAGCCCGACGACGAGATCCACAGCGAGGTGCGCTCGGTGATCTGGGCGGGCGACCACATCATCTTTCAGGCCGAGCCGGACGGGTGGCGGCGGTACTACTCGGTGGCCGCGGCGGGGGGCACATCCTCACCCGCCGAACTTACTCCGGGGGACGGCATCGCGGAGTACATCTCGCTGTCGCCGGATGGTCGCACTCTCTTCTACGCCACCAACGCGAGCGACATCGACCGGCGGCATCTGTGGCGCGTGCCAACCAGCGGGGGCGACGCCCGGCAGCTCACCCATGGCGACGGCATCGAGACCTACCCCGCCGCGCTCGCGTCGGGGCGCGACGTCGCGGTGCTCTACGCTGACGCCAGCCAGCCGTTGACCGTGGCTGTGGTGCCTGCGGACGGCGGTGAGGCGCGGACGATCCGCGAGCTGCCCGACCGCTACCCACTCGACCTGCACGTCGCGCCCGAAGCGGTCACCCTCGAGGCCGAGGACGGCTTCGAGTTCTACAACCAGCTCTTCCTGCCCCCCGACCTGCAGCCCGGCGAGAAGCGGCCCGCGATGATCTTCATCCACGGCGGGTCGCGGCGGCAGATGCTGCTCGGCTACCACTACATGCACTTCTATCACATGGCCTACGCGATGAACCAGTACTTCGCGAACAAGGGCTATGTGGTGCTGTCGGTGAACTACCGGAGCGGCATCGGGTACGGGCGCGAGTTCCGCAATGCGCCGGGGCGCGGGCGGGAAGGCAACACCGAATACCGCGACATCAAGGCGGCCGGCGAGTACCTGCGGGAACGGGCGGACGTGGACGCGGCCCGGATCGGGCTGTGGGGACTGTCGTATGGCGGGATTCTTACTGCGCAGGGGCTGGCGCGCGACTCGGATCTGTTCGCGGCGGGCGTCGACATCGCCGGCGTGCACCTGTGGGGGAACTCGATCGATCCGGAGACGGTGTCGTACCAGGCGTCGTCGGTGGCCGAGGTCGAGAACTGGACCTCGCCCGTGCTGCTGATTCACGGCGACGACGATCGCAACGTGGCGTTTTCGCAGACGGTGGGGCTGGTGCAGCTGCTGAGGGCTCAGGGTGTGCCGCACGAGTTGATCGTCTTCCCGGACGATGTGCACGACTTCCTGCTGCACGAGAGATGGCTGATCACCTTCGATGCGACGGATGACTTCTTTGACCGTCACATGGGGGGTGACGAGGCGGTGACTACGGAGGGGGGGCGGTAGGGGGGCGGCCCGGTCCTGGCAAGTGGGCGAGTCGCTCGCGCCGCGGCAGGTCTACTCCCATTCCCATTCCGATTCGTCAAAGACGGTCGGCACCGGATCGTCCAGCAGGCCGCCATCACCTCGGTCCACGAGCTCCCGGGCCGCCTCGGCCCACCCGGCCCTGGGGTGTACGGCCTTGTCGGCCCTTGCGGCGTTCAAAGGTTCGGTGACCCTCAGGCGTCCCTGACCCGCTCAAGGAACTCCTCCGCGCTCTCGGATGCGAAGATCATCCTGACGATGGCGGGGATATGAGGTGCTGCCGGCATCTTGTCAAGTAGTCGGGACATTTCCTGCGCTGTGTCGTCACCGAACCTGTCGGCGACCAATCGGCAAGCCAGGTCGCGTTCACCCTGCTCCTTGCCTTGTTCGATTCCACGCTCGATCCCCTTTTCCACACACTGCTGATCCCTCTCCTCACCCCACTTCCGTGCCCGGTCGATCAAGGTTGTCATCTCTCTGCCCTCCTCTGTCCCGATCTGGAGTTCCACGTAATCTCGTTCCGGAGTGAAGCGCTGCGCCACCACCAGCCCAATCCAGGCCTTGAAGCTCTCCACGAGCTTCGGCTCCGCAGCCCGATCAAGCAGATCAGCCAACGGTACCAACAAAGCCGTAACATCCCCAAGCGATTGGGCCCGTTCAAACCTCGCGATCATCGCTAGGACGTTGTCCGGCGGAAGGATCGACGGATCAAGTGTCTGCACTTCAATAAGAAGATACCTATGCCGCGGCAAGTAGCCCACCAGTTCCTCGGGTACCGGGGCAAACAGGTCGCGCACATCGGTCGCCGCGTGCCAACGTTGCTCCCCGTTGTAGACGACGACAGGCAGGACTACCGGATACTCACCTTGCGAGCCAAGTTCGTCCCGGTCGAGGCCCCGAAGAACCCGGACCGTGTAGTCCATCATCCGCAGGGCCATGCGGCGATCGATGGTGGACTGGAACTCAAGGAGGACCAACAAGTAGAGCCACTTGCCGTCTGTCGTCTGAATTCGCCATAGCATGTCGGCGTGGCGCTGGCCGAGGTGCTCCGTGACGAAGCTGGCCGGGAGACGTTCGAGGGTAGCGAGATCGAAGTGGCGCGCGATGTCGCTGCTGGCGCCGAGCAGGGTGTCCGCCACGGTGCGCCTCTGAGCGAAGAAGCCCTTGTAGGAAGCGTCGTGCTTCGCCCGTTCCGGTCGCTCTTGTTTCCTCGGAATGATTGACGCTCCCCGTCCTCAAGAATGCCGACGAACGGATTCCCGAGGCTGGGCTGCCCGTCCTTCGGTGGTTGCGGGGGAACGATTGCCCCAACGCGCGGGCGAAGGAATGGCTCGATGGGACTGATTCGCCCGGAGCGGGTGACAATGTGCACGTCATGCCCTCGACCCAAGCGCGGAGGCGCTTTGACGACAGTAGCTACATTACGCCCATGAGATCCATCGGAATCAGGGCGTTGAACAGCAGGCTCAGCGAGTACGTGCGTCTGGCGGCTGGCGGCGAGACCGTTCTTGTCACGGACCGGGGGCGCGTCGTAGCCGAAATGGGCCCTCCGCGGGAGGAGAGGAGTCCCATCCTGGTGGACGCCATGCTTGCCGATGCAGTGCGGAAGGGTTGGTTGACACCCGCACTCTCTCCGGGATCCGAACCCCCCCGCGGCGGGCCTCCGGAGGCCACACTGGCCGCGTTACTCGGTGAGCTGGAGGGCGACCGAAGCGACCGGTGATCTACGTCAACACCTCGGTCGCCCTGGCCCACCTGTTCGCGGAAGACCGGCGACCCCCGCCGCTTTTGTCGGTATAGTAGCATATTGTGTTGCACCTCCAAACACACGACCCTAGTCTGCTGAGATCGGGCACCGATCACTCTTGACTTGACGAACGGGAAAAACGGCAGCAGATGACGGGTACGCGAGTTGGCAACGCACCAACATAGAAGACGATGCAAGCATGAAGACAGCGAATGACTTTCCGCTACCGGGCTGGCGCACCGTCACCACCGACCAACACCAACGCCTGTATCGGGACGGCAAGGCTGGGGCCGTAGTCACCATCGTTGGCCTCGCGGGATACACCACTGAAATCATCCTGCCGACCGCAGACGCCGACGCCTGGAAAGCGCTGCGCGCGCTGCTCGACGCGCGAGCGAAGGGCTGACTCCCAGGAAATCGAAGCCCGACGGGCCAAGTAAAAGTGTAATCTGGTAGCCGAGTGCGGCTGCCACATATGTTGCAACAGAGTGAAATATCACCACCCCTATATGGTAGGGGAAAAGGATGCATGAACACCGGGGGAGCATGCCGATGCGCGCCACGATCACCACCAGCCCACCCGGTGAAGTCTCGGACATCCTCAGGCGCTTTGGCGGCAACCTCCGCACGGCCCGCCAGCGGCGCCGGTTGCGCATCCAGGACATCGCGGACCGCATAGGCGCCTCGCGCTCGACGGTCACCAATGTGGAGAACGGGAAGCCGGGGGTGTCCGCGGCCGCCTACTTCGGGGTGTTGTGGGCACTGGGCCTGTCTGCCGACGCGAACCAGCTGGCCGACCCGGACCGTGACGAAGAGGGCAAGATCCGGCAGTGGGCCCGCTTCCCGGCCCAGTCCCCGCACTTCCGACCGCTCAGCGATGACTTCTGATTTCGACCGGTTTGTCTTCATCGCTCTTCCGGGACGGAGCGAGTATGTGGTGGCCGGCCGCTTCCGCTTGTCCGGCGGCGCACCGCTCGGAGAGTTCATATACGGCCGCAGCTACCTGAGCCGGGCCGACGCGGTCGAACTCGACCCTGTCCACCTCAGACTCACCGGGCGCGTTCGCAAGGGAAGCATCAATGGTGTATTCGGCGCAATTCGGGATACCATGCACTCTTCCTGGGGCCGGTTTATAGAAGGGGGAAGCTCGCCGGATCTGGTGCAGAGTCCGAACGACTTCTTTGGCGCTATCGCTTTCGCTCCGAGGCTCGACCCGCCCGCTCCAAGGCTCCGCTTTCACGCCGTTGACGACCTGGCCCGGCTCAAGGCGGCCCTTGACGCGGCGCATACCGGGCAGGACGCACCTGCGGAAGATGCCCTCCCTCAAGGTCAGAAGCCAATTGGGACAAGCGCACCCAAGGCGATCGTCGAGGACGACCGTACACTCTGGATGGCGAAGTTCCCGCAGGACGACATGATATGGAATCACACCCGTGTCCGGCACGCGACACTGCAGCTTGCACTCGACTGCGGCCTTGACGCGCTGCCCAGCCGAATCGAGAGCGTCCGCGGCGAGGACGTCCTGATGGTGCGACGCTACGACCGCGAGTGGGTGGGCGACGGCTATGCCTGCAGCCGCCTGGTCAGCGGTTTTACCCTGCTCGGAACGGACGATACACCGGCCGCCAGGCGTGGCTGGTCATACCTGACCTTGGCCGACCAGGTTCGCCGCGCGAGTTCACACCCCAGGGAAGATCTGCGCGAGCTCTTTGGACGCATGTGCTTCAACGCGGCCATCTCGAATCTGACGGACGACCCGCGCCATCCCATGATGGTCGCGAAGGGCGCCGGCTGGCGTCTCGCCCCAGCCTCTTCCCCCGTGCCAACACCGCCGGCCGATGGCAAGCGCGGCGATTTCACCATGATCTGCGGTCCGGCCGGCCGTTCGCCGACTCGCGAGAACATCGTGGCCGGGGCGGGACGGTTTCTCTTGGCCCGGGTGGCGGCCGAGGCCATCTTCGACAGGATCTCCGGGATTGTAAAGTCGTCGTGGTACGCCGTGATGCGCGAGAGTGGCGTGAGCGTGAGCGACTGCGATCTGGTGGGTCAATCGATTCGCAGGTAGCCTATTCGTCGCGAGAGAACGCTCGGTTGGAGGCGCTTCGTTGTCTAGCGGAGGACTGGAGAGCTTGGCGCTCAACAGGTGGAGATATCTGCGGTCCGGATGCTGTTGACCCAAGTTCGGGTCATCAATGTTGACAATAACATGCACAAGTGGCTTGTGCGTCTGATATTTCAGTCATTCGGGGTCATTGGGTGATCGCAGGTCAGGAATCCGTTGCCGGTTGAGCGCCTGCGGAAACGTTTGCGCGGTATTGACTTGGCTTGCCATGATTCTCCCGTAGAGTCTTGCAACACCGATCCTGGGGAGAGGAGTCGTTGTATGAGGCAGCTGAGCACACAACGCATCCGAGCGAGCCAGCTTCGAGGGGATGCGTCGGGAAGCGGGGGCCAGAGAGCCGTGAGCCGATGCCGCAGGTCCGGGTGCGGAGAACTGGTGGGGTTATTCCCGCTGATGGCGATCGTGTGCTTGATGCCGACGCGGTCAGTTGCGGGCCAGGAAGTGGGCGAAGTCTTCCGGGACTGCGACATCTGCCCTGAGATGGTGGTGGTGCCATCGGGGAGCTTCCTGATGGGTTCGCCGGAGACGGACCGGGATGCAGATGACGACGAGAAACCACAGCACCGGGTGACCATCGACTACGCGTTTGCGGTGGGTGTGTACGAAGTGACGTTCGACGAGTGGGATGCATGCGTGCGCGGGGGCGGATGTGGCGGGCACGAACCGGACGACAACGGTTGGGGACGTGGGCGACATCCGGTGATGAACGTGAATTGGGAGGAAGCGTGGCTGTACGCGGACTGGCTGACGGAGCAGACGGGTGAGGAGTACCGGTTGCTGACCGAGGCGGAGTGGGAGTACGTGGCGAGGGCCGGGACTCAAACAGCGCGGTACTGGGGGGATGGGACGCGCGAGCAGTGCCAGTATGCCAACGGCGATAGCAGTGTCGGCTGTCGAGATCGCCAGGAGTATGCGGCACCAGTCGGCTCGTACCGACCGAATGGGTTTGGCCTGTACGATGTGCTGGGCAACGTGTTCGAGTGGGTGGATGACTGCTGGAACGGGAACTACGAAGGCGCGCCCACTGACGGCCGTTCGTGGTACGAAGGGGATTGTTCCGAACGTGTGTTGCGCGGCGGCTCCTGGTTCAACGGACCGTGGTTCCTCCGTTCGGCGTACCGCCTCAGTGACTCGGCCGGGAACCGGGGCTACGGCGACGGGTTCCGTGTCGCCCGGACCATGAATTGACTCCTCAATCTTTGCTTCATTACCTCCTGCACGGGGGTCCAGGGGGCGGCGCCCCCTGGTCGCGGCACGTTCTGAGCGACCGCATCCAGCGCACCGCCCTGAACGTGCAGGAGTCCCTCGTCTAGGCCACCTACACCCGGCGCCGGTCCCCACTCCTGGCCCGCGCCAAACTCGGCATCGAGAAGCTTCGTTTCCTGCTCGGCTAGCAGCTCTGAGAGCGGCCAGGGGGCAAGCGTTCCTCCAAACCCGGCTGATTTGCCATACGCATCGCGACGACGCCAAGAGCCGCGCCAGAGCCGGCGTGTCTCGCTCGGTTGGGAGGCGCTCCGTTGCATAAGGGGGGACTGGAGAGCTTGGTGCCCAACAGGTGGAGATATCTGCGGTCCGGACGCGGGTGACCCAAATTCGGGTCATCAATGTTGACAATAACATGCACAAATAGCTTGTGCGTCCAGTATTTCAGTCATCCGGGTCACTGGGCGATCACACGCCAGGAATCCGTTGCCGGTTGAGCGCCTACGGAAACGTTTGCGCAGCATCGACTTGGCTCGCCATGATTCTCTCGTATGGTCTTGCACGCCGGGGGAGAGTCACCACCCGTGCGGCGATTCTCGCCCTTGGCGTCAAGACTTTCATGACAACGACAGGATAGTGATGTACATGAAGGTGACCTGGCGATTCTGCGGATTCAGGTGGGGAATAGCCGGGTTACTTCTGTGGTTGATTGGCGCGATGCTCCCCGCCCTGCCGGCCGTAGCCCAGCGAGTCGGCGAGGTGTTCCAGGATTGTGACGTCTGTCCAGTGATGGTCGTGGTGCCAGCAGGCACTTTCGAGATGGGTTCGGACAGCACGGAGGAAGGAAGGGTCGAACGCTCCGAGAGTCCGCAGCATCGTGTCGTGATCAATTCGGCGTTCGCGGTGGGCATCTACGAGGTTGCCGTGGATGAGTGGACCGCTTGCGTTCGCGCGGGTGGGTGCCCGGAAGACAGCGCGCGGTTTGCCAAAGACAGCGGCGGGCGAATGCCGGTGAATGTAGAGTGGGACCACGCGTGGCGGTACGCCGACTGGCTGTCGAGGGTCACAGGGCACGTGTACCGGCTGCCCAGCGAGGCGGAGTGGGAATACGCAGCCAGGGCCGGGACGCGATCGGCACGGTACTGGGGCGACTCACCGAACGCACAGTGCCAGTACGCCAACGGGTACGACGCGACCACCCACAGCGAGCTGGACTTCGACTTCTTGGATATGATCGGTTGCCGAGATGGGCATTCGCATGAGGCGCCGGTCGGATCGTTCCAGCCGAACGCGTGGGGGCTCTACGACGTGTTGGGGAATGCGGGCGAGTGGGTGGACGATTGCTGGAACTGGGGCTATGACGGCGCGCCTGCGGATGGAAGCTCATGGTACACAGGAAACTGCGGGCTCCGCGGGGTGCGCGGCGGAGCTAGGATGGGCGAACCGCAAGATCTGCGTTCTGCGAGCCGCTCGTTCGGCAAGCTGGGCCTGAATGAATATGGCTTCCGCGTCGCCCGGAGCGTCCGATGAGTGCCCGCGCCGCAGTACTAGCCGCCCTGGCGCTGACGCCCCTGGCCGTCGCACCCATCGCCGCGCAGAGCCCGGACAATCCCGTGTGCGACTCGAATTCTCCCAATCTGTGGAAGCGGGAAGTGCAATTCCTGGAGGTCTGGTGGAATGAGGCGAGGCCCGTCGACGTTGCGGAGTGTCTGGAAGCTGGCGCCGATCCGGATGCAGTGAGCATCCTGAGACACGCAGCCGAGTGGACGCGGTACCCCGCCGTGGTTCAGATGCTGCTGGATGCCGGGGCGGACCCGAATCCCATCGGGGAGGTGGAGAGTCCGTTGTATTGGGCGGCTCAGCGCACCGACAACGTTACGGTCATTCACGGCGTTGTGGCCGCACTGCTCTACGCAAACGCGGATATGGGCCCGGATCGGTTCGGTTACACGCCGCTGTACCACGTCCTGGGCAATCAGCCCAACAGCGTCGCACTGATCGAACTGCTCCTCGAAGCGGGTGCCGATCCCAATGGATCCTGGGGATCGGTGACCCCGCTGCATCATGCAGCTGAGCACACGACGAATCCGCAGGTGCTGGAGGCGCTGTTGGCGGTCGGTGCCGATCCGAACGCGAGGATCGCCCTTAGGACAACGCCGCTGCACATCGCCATTGAGAGATGCAGGCAGATTCTTGTTCGCCCGCTGCTGGAGTATGGGGCCGACCCGAACGCGGAAAGGGGTCTCGCTCAGACGCCGCTGAAGGTCGCGGAGTCGTGTTCCAACGCGTCCGAGCGTGACAACATCGAGCGCATGCTTCGGGAAGCGGGGGCGAACCGATGAAGAGAACAGCGCTGATTGCTCGTCGCGCTCTCGACACCCGGGTGCATGCTGGCGTTGGCGATAGCGAAACCGGCAGGCGCGGACAGCAGGTCGGCTGGAAGCAAGTGGATCTGAGGCAGCACGTAACTGCGCAGAACGCTGCTGCAGCCCGCATCGTGCTCGATTGGGTCACCACACTGCTGGATCAGCACATCGCCAACCCTCCCCCGATCGACGAGGCGAGTCATGACGCGGACGCTGAAAATCACGATCAGGGCGATGACACCGGGCACGACGACGACACTGTAGTCCCATGACTGCGCGCCTGTTGGCCGTGGCGGCATTGGTGCTGGTGCCGGTCGGAGCGACCGCACAAGCGGTCGGTGAGGTCTTCCGTGACTGCGACGTGTGCCCAGAGATGGTCTTGGTGCCAGCGGGGAGCTTCACAATGGGGTCGCCGGAAACGGAGGAGGAGGGGTCGGTTAGCGAATGGCCTCAGCGTCAGGTTACTATCGGCTATGCGTTCGCTGTGGGTGTGTACGAAGTCACGCGCGACGAGTGGGATGCATGTGTGCAGGGGGGCGGATGCGGTGGCTACCAACCGGAAGACTGGATGGGCCGCGGGCGGTTTCCCGTGCGCGACGTGAACTGGGAGGATGCGTGGCAGTACGCGGATTGGCTTACCCGACAAACCGGGCAGGAATACCGGCTGTTGAGCGAAGGGGAGTGGGAATACGTGGCGCGGGCTGGGACTCAAACGGCTCGGTATTGGGGGGATGGGACGCGCGAGCAGTGCCAGTATGCCAACGGCGGTGACCGCAATGTCGGCTGTCGGGACGGGTGGGCGGATACGGCACCAGTAGGCTCGTACCGAGCGAATGGATTCGGGTTGTACGATGTACTGGGCAACATGTGGGAGTGGGTGGACGACTGCTGGAACTTCGACTACGAAGGCGCGCCGACTGACGGCCGTTCGTGGTACGATGGGGATTGTTCCGAACGTGTGGTGCGAGGCGGCTCCTCGTTCGACCATCCGAGTGAGCTCCGTTCGGCGAAGCGCCGCAGGCACTCGCGCGAGGATCGGCGCGTCGGCCTCGGCATCCGTGTCGCCCGGGCCATAAGTTGAATCTCTTCTGTCTACTTCTACTACTCTTGTCGGCGGCGGCGAGCTTGTTGCGGCCGCCGGACGCTCTCCAGGATCTTGCCGTCGTTTTCGGGTGTCCACGACTTCGCATGGCGTACCGCTGGGCGAATTCGTCTACGGACGCAGCTACCTGAGGTTGGCGATCGTGAGCCGGGAAACGCCGAGGCGGTCGGCGACGTCCTGAAGACGCAACTGCCGTCGCAAGCGCGCGGTGCGGAGGTTGCGACCCAGCCGCGCAAGAGCCTGCCCGACGGCGGCGGGAGGAGACTGGCTGATGGCGCTGCGGTTTGGCATGTCAAGCCACAAGAGCAGGGGTAGATCCTACTGTCAATGTCAGGGGCGAAGGACGGGCAGGAAGTTCCGTGACCGCGATGTGGGATCCTCAGCGGCCTGGGCGCCTCGAGGTGGCTCGCGATGTCGCGGCTGGCGCCGAGCAGGGTTGTCCGCCACGGTGTGCGCCGTTTCGGCCGCGTGAACCTGCGGTAAGTTCCGCTCGATTGTACGGAGGCGATTCCCTCGGAGCCTTTTGTCTCCGTCGGGATGAGATCGTTACGTTTTGTTGGAAGCGCTCGCCGACCTCGTGTGAGGCGAGCCCCTCTCTAAGCTGAAGCACGAGGCACCGATGAAGTCCAGTGAGATCATCTTCGAAGTTACCGAAGCTGCTGAGGGCGGCTACGACGCCAGAGCTCTAGGGCACAGCATCTTCACCCAGGGCGACGACTGGACCGATCTAAAGACGATGGTCAGAGATGCCGTACTCTGTCATTTCGACCCCCAGGATGCGCCGAGGGTGATTCGGCTGCATCTGGTAGGGGACGAAGCAATTGCGGTATGAGGAAGCTGCTGCGCGACCTCACAGGGGACGGTCTGGCCAGTTTGCTCAGGCGTCACTACGGGTACGAGGCCAAGAGGCAGCGTGGTAGCCACCTGACCGTTACCACTGTATTCGGGGGATCTGAGCACAGCTTACTCTCGGACTTCCCGCGATAGTCTCGCCGGTCGAGAGCCGCGCCAGAGCCGGCGTGTCTCGCTCGGTGGGGAGGCGCTCCGCCGTATAACGGAGGACTGGAGAGCTCGCCGCTCAACAGGTGGAGACATCTGCGGCCCGCACGCTGGTGACCCAAGTTCGGGTCATCAATGTTGACGATAATATGCACAAGTGGCTTGTGCGTCTAATATTTCAGTCATCCAGGATCACTTGGTGATTCACACGTCAGGAATCAGTCACCGGTTGATCGCTTACGGAAGCGTTTGCGCAGCATCGACTTGGCTTCCCATGATTCCCTCGTATGGTCTTGCACGCCCGAAGAGAGTCACCATCCCGTGGGGCGATACTTGCCCTTGTCGTCATGACTTAACAAAGAAACCACAGAATAGAGATGTACATGAAGGTAGCCTGGCGATGCTGCGGATTCAGGGGGTTAGTAGCCGGGTTCCTTCTGTGGTTGATCGACGCAGTGATTCCTGCCGTGCCAGCCGTCACCCAGCAAGTTGGCGAGGTGTTCCAGGATTGTGACGTGTGTCCCAAGATGATCGTGGTGTCGGCGGGCCGTTTCATCATGGGCTCGCCGGAGACGGAGGAAGGCCGGTTTGATACTGAAGGACCTCGTCGGGTCGTGATCATCGAGTCCTTCGCGGTCGGAGTGTACGAGGTGACCTTCGAGCAGTGGGATACGTGTGCGTGGGCCGGGAGTTGTGGCGGTGCGATTCCCGAAGATGAAGGGTGGGGGCGCACTGATCGCCCGGTGATCAATGTGAATTGGGAAGACGCTCAGGCGTACACCGCATGGCTCTCCGCAGCGACCGGCCAAGAATATCGCCTGTTGTCAGAGGCGGAATGGGAGTACGTGGCGCGCGCGGGGACCCAGACTGCTCGGTACTGGGGGGAGAGTGAAGCAGATCAGTGCCGATATGCAAACGGGGACGACGATGACCTGTCGTGCTCGGACGGCTACGAGAATACGGCTCCAGTCGGTTCGTTTCAGCCGAATGAATTCGGGCTGCATGACGTTCTGGGCAACGTGTGGGAATGGACGCAGGACTGCTGGGTAGGGGACTATTCGGAGGCCTCGAACGACGGGAGTGCGCGGCAGTCCGAGTCCAACGACTGTTCGTCTCGCGCGTTGCGCGGCGGCTCCTGGGGCAATTCTTCCAGAAACCTACGTTCTGCGAACCGCGACTGGCCTCTCCCAGGGCGCGAGAGGTCCACTCGTTTCGGCTTCCGCGTCGCCCGGAGCGTCCCATGAGTGCCCGTCGAGGGGATGCTTCGGGAAGCGGGGGCCAGACCGTGAGCCGATTCCGTACGTCCGGGTGGGGAGGACTGGTAACGTTGTTTCCGCTGACGGCGATTGGGTTGTTGATGCCGACACGGTCGGCTGAGGCCCAGGAAGTGGGCGAGGTGTTTCGGGACTGCGAAGTGTGTCCTGAGATGGTGCTGGTGCCCGCGGGCAGCTTCCTGATGGGCTCGCCGGAGACGGAGGAGGAAAGAAGTTCCCGGGAAGATCCGCAGCACAGGGTCACCATCGCCTACGCGTTCGCTGTGGGGGTGTACGAAGTCACGTTCGATGAATGGGACGCGTGTGTAGAGGGGAGCGGTTGCGGAGGGTATGAACCTGACGACGAGGGATGGGGCCGCGGAAGCCGTCCCGTCATCAATGTTCACTGGGGCGATGCGTGGCTGTATGCGGATTGGTTGACGGAGCAGACAGGTGAGGAGTACCGGTTGCTGAGCGAGGCGGAGTGGGAGTATGCGGCGCGCGCGGGTACGCACAGCGCTCGGTACTGGGGGGAGACTGAGCGGGAGCAATGCCGGTATGCCAACGGATACGATGCTTTCGCGCATATCGAAATCGAGTCCCATATCGAACCAGTTGGATGCCGGGACAGGCAGGTAAGGACGGCACCCGTAGGCTCATACAGGCCGAACGGATTCGGATTGTATGACGTGCTGGGCAACGTTTGGGAGTGGGTGGACGACTGCCGAACCTATGACTATGAAGGTGCTCCGACAGACGGAAGCTCGTGGCACTCGGGGGACTGTACCAGGCGTATGTTTCGCGGCGGCTCTTGGAGCCGCGGACCGGAGTATCTCCGATCGGCGACAAGGGGCACGTGGTTTTTGGCCACCACGCGCACCACGTCCACGGGGTTCCGTGTCGTGAGGTCAATCCGATGACTGCCCGCGTCGTGGCGCTGGCGGCGCTGGCGCAGGTGCCGATGGGGGCGACCGCCCAGCAGGTCGGTGAGGTCTTTCGTGACTGCGACGTGTGCCCCGAGATGGTCGTGGTGCCCGCGGGCAGCTTCATGATGGGCTCGCCGGAGACGGAGGAGGGGCGGCGCGATAACGAAGGGCCTCAGCGCCGGGTCACGATCGATTACGCGTTCGCCGTGGGAGTGTACGAAGTCACGTTCGATGAGTGGGGCGCTTGTGTTCAGGGAGGCGGATGTGGCGGCTATCAACCGGATGACTGGTTGGGCACTGGGCGGCTTCCAGTGCGCGACGTGCACTGGGAGGATGCGTGGCAGTACGCGGATTGGCTCACCCAACAAGCCGGGGAGGAGTACCGGCTGTTGAGCGAGGCCGAGTGGGAATACGTGGCGCGGGCGGGAACTCAAACGGCGCGGTATTGGGGGGATGGGACGCGCGAGCAGTGCCAGTATGCCAACGGCGACAGCAGTGTCGGCTGTCGGGACCGGCAGGAGTATACGGCACCAGTAGGCTCGTACCGACCGAATGGTTTCGGCCTGTACGATGTGCTCGGCAACGTGTGGGAGTGGGTGGATGACTGCTATGGAAGCTACGATGATGCTCCGACCGATGGACTCTCATCGTACGTAGGGGATTGTGACTATCGTGTGTTGCGGGGCGGTGGCTTCTACAACGCACCGGACTATCTGCGTTCGGCCCGTCGGCGGAGGGGCGATGCCAATAGCCGGAATCTCCACCACGGCTTTCGGGTCGCCCGGAGCATGCGATGACTGCCCGCGCCGAAGTGCTGGCCGCCTTGGCGGTGACGGCCCTGGCCATCGCAACCGGCATGGCTCACCTCCTTGGTCGGCCCAAATGGAAAGATGTCCATCATAGCGGGGCAACTCCATACTAACGCGATGAAAACGCTACTCGCACTCCTAACCCTGCTCGTGCCCTTCCCTGTCTCAGGGCAGGGATGGGAGAAGATCGAGGGATCGGATTCAATCGTCTCCTACCGCCTCCGGGGCCAAGTGGTCGGGCCGCACCGCGTACAGCATTACCCCAGTGACGCAGCCTGGATCGATGGATACCCCAATATCGCCGGATATCTCCGCATCGGATGCCATGACCCTGAACCGACTGTCGAAGTAGCAATCCATGATGGTCCCCCGGCGATCACCGCCGATACTGGCGCGGCTACAGTCTCGCCCCACCCAGATTGGGGTACGCCTATACCAATCGTGTGGGAGGAAGCAAGGTTGACTCGACTGCAACGGGTGGCCGTCGCCTCTCTCGGTGAGTTGTACGACGACTTACTTGATGCATACGAAACTGACCCGTACTCTTTTCTGTGGGTTGCAATCCAGGTAACGCTCCACGGGAATCCCACTTTGATTCACTTTCGGCTGTCTACATGGGGAGTATCCGAGACCATAGCCGGATGCGGGGAAAACACGAACCAGCGGTTCCGACAGACTACGGCTCAAGACTATGCACCGCCGGATACTATTCGCGAACCGCACCGCATGAATCTCTACTTTGACCAAGACATGTTTCTCAATACCGATCAGAACTATACAATGGGAGCTGGGATTCAACTGACGGGATCTTGGCTCAAGTGGAAGTGCAATCCACACTACCTCATCGACCAGTTGCTTCCAATACTCCCCAACTACCTCATCGGTCAGCTGTTTCCAAGCCATCCCAAGATTCGCTTGACTCCGCAATATTCGTCGGAGAAATCGTTCCACTCTCTAATGCTACTAGGATCGGCGTTTACTCCCAAGACACTTACGAGCGCAGAGCCGGTTGAAGGCGATAGACCCTATGCGTCTCTTCTGAACCTTGTATCATCGCGCCTCTGGGCATTTGCCGACGATAGCTATGCTATTGCTACAGAACTTGGGCTCGGATTCTTGGGGTTAAGTGTAAGTGAGCGAATCCAAACAGAAATCCATCGTCGTCGATCGAATTCTCCGGAGCCCTTGGGTTGGCGGAATCAGATATCAGACGGTGGCGAGTTCACCGGCTTCTATCGTATTGGCGTCCGTAAACTCTTGGCAGATTGGAAGCAAAAAGAGACGATGAGGTTTGACGCTACCGCCGATGGTGAGATTTGGCTCGGCTACTATACGAATGTGAGTATTGGCAAGACGTTTCGTCTAGCCCGCATTTCTCACACAGGCCAGTCAGAGGCCTGAGGGGAGGGGTTGAGGGTGTGACCGGGGGTGGCCAAGCGTGTCGGAGTGAGGGACAGCAGGTCCCTGGCGGGTTTTTCGAAGCAGCGAACGAAGAGATTGACGGGCTGAAGAGGCCCTGATTGGTTCCAGGACGCAGTGGTCCTTGGAACGTGGTGGCTGGGAGGGTGCTCGGGAGCGGCCGGGGAGCCTACCCCGGTAGTCGAGCGTGGACCCGTGCGAAGGCTGCGGCGGAGGGGTGCGCGGAGTCCATGGCGACCTTGACCCGGCGAACCGAGACCATGACGCGGGCACCGATCTTGAGGAGCCTGAGCCGGAGCGTTCCCGCGGTGGCGCGGGCGAGCGGGGTGCCGTGAAGCGCTTGCCTGATGGCATCGAAGAGGATCGACGCGAAGGCGGAGAAGAGGAGCCGGAGCTGGTTGGCGGCGAAGCAGGTGGCCGAGGTCCGGTCGGAGAAGAGATCGAGCTGCTGCTCCTTGATCGTGTTCTCCATGTTGCCCCGTGCGCAGTAGAGGCGCTCGTACACGGTCCGCGCCGAGAAGGTGTCGGCGGGCAGCGAAGTGACCACGAAGCGGGGGTTCGCCTTGTCCGCCAGATGCTCGGCCTTCGCCACGACGCGGCGCTTACAGGACCAACTGGTGAGGGTGGCGTAGGGGAACTCCGTGAACCGGCGGGCCGGCCGGCCTTTCTTCTCCGCTTCGGCCGCGGCGTCGTCGAGTAGCCATACGATGCGCTCGACGAGCCGCGAGTTCCTTGCCAGCCCGATGACATAGTCCACGTCGTTGTCCTTGCACCACGCCATCAGTTCCTCGCGAGCATACGCGGAATCGGCACGGAGCAGGATCTTCAGCCAGGGCCACTCCTGGCGGAGCCGGGCGACGATGCGGCCGAGCGGTCCGGTCACCCCTCCGGCCGGGTCGGCGTTGCCCGGCCTGAGCTGTGCGAAGAGCGGGCGTCCGCCACAGGTGATGTACAGCGGCAGGAAGCAGTAGTGGTTGTAGTAGCCGTGGTAGAACCGGCCCTCCTGGCTGCCGTGCACCGCAACGTCGGTCGAGTCGATGTCCACCACCAGCCGCGACGGGGGCAGGCCCTGCCAGGAGTCGATGAACGACTCGACCAGCACGTCCTGAAGCTTCTCGGGGTCGTGGTCGATCTTGGCGTAGCGGCTCGGCTTGCCACCGGCAGGTGCGTGCTCGAGCCGGCTCAGCGTGCTCTTGCCCGCCAGTGGTGCACACCCTTTCCGGCGTGCCTCGAGCTTGCCCGACAGCAGTGCCAGCAGCGGGTCGCGCCGCAGGTCGTCGTGGTCGTTGAGGTCGTCGTACCCCAGGGCAATGCCGGCGATGCGCTGTGCCACCAGTGTCCGCACCGAATGTTCCGTAAGGCGCGGATCGCGGTGGTCCGTGAAGCCTGCGGCAACCCGGTCGAAGAGCCCGGTGGAACGGTCCGCCTGGCGAAGGAGCAGCGCCCCGCCGTTCGAAGTGATCGATCCGCCGTCGAACGCGGCGGTCACCCTGCGGCCTTGGCACCCTTGAAATGCGAACGAAAGCGGTTTACACTGTGTCAGCATCGGTCCTCCTTGGGGAATCATGTCAAGTTCATGCCCTACATAAACTTAACACCCCTCGGAGGCCGGTGCTCTCTTATAGGTGTGAGAAATCCGGGCTAGGCGTATTCGACACAAAATACTATGGTCATGCCTCGAAGAACCCGCTGGGGTCTGCCGCTCAGCTGGTGGGCAGCTCAGGTTCTAGTTCGCGGCGGTCGTTTGGGCTTTTTGCGTTTGGTTCTGTTAGAATGAGATTTGTGGACTATAACGCACTGCTACAAGGGGGCTTTAGCGAAACATCATATAAGCTGCCCTCTGATCAGATATCTCGGGTGCTCGGTGAATTGGAAGGCGGTCTTAGCGCCTCGGTAGGCTCATGTATACGGGTGCAGTGGGTATACAGCTTCCGGAGTCCGGAGTTCAACACGAACTTGAGGCGATCGCACTCGTGGCATTCTATTCGGGTCAGCTTGGGCTTCGACTAGTAACTCGTGGTCGCCCCCACCGGCCGCAACGCCCTCCTCAACGCCTCCACCCCTCCCACCACCGGCAACTCCACACTCGTCCCCAGCAAATCCACCGTCAACATCGTCCCCGGCTCCGGGTGCACCGTGAAGTACTTGTCACTCGAGAACACCATCAGCCCGATTCGCGCCCCCGCCGGGATCACCTGATCGTCCGGCTGCATCGCAAACTCCATCTCAACAAACTCGCCAGGCGTGAGTCCCGCGCCGGACCTCGGGCTGGCGATGTTGTCGGCCCCCGCATTCCCCGGGTCGGCCCAGCCCTTCGTGATGATGTTGTCGTTGATGTCATCACTCTCCGTCCAGGGGAGCGACACGAGCCAAACGGTCAGATTCGCCGCGTCGGCATCGGCAGCCACGCGCACGCGCACCGTGGCCACGCCCGAGAAGTGAACATCCTGCTGGAGCTCCGGGGTCGCATATAGAAGCCGGTGGTTCGACCATTCCGCCGCGGCGAGTTGGCCGCCCTCAAAAGCAAAATTGTCCACAATTCCGCCGGTACCGTCCGCCTCGCCGGTGTTGAGCGAGAGGTTGCCGTTCCAGTTGCCGTCGCCCGTGGGGTGCAGGGGGACGCCTTCGGATTCGGCGTGCGGATAATCGGGGTGACGGGCGGACGGTCTAGCCAGTCTGCTCAGCCGTCACTACGGATCTGCAGCCCCTCACACTTCATAGAACAGTCCGTCGTAGAGGATTGCGTGCCGAATGACGTCGCAGTCCCTCTCGCTCACGCCGTTGTCGCGCATTGTCGCGAGCCATGACGACCGGATCGTCGCGGTGATGCGATCGAAAATGGCTTCCGCTTCGTCGCTGCGCAGGAGGAAGCGGCCTGCCGCGCCGAGCAGGTTGGCCCGGTTGGCCCAGCGGCCGGCGGGCCCGCAGGTCATTGCCAGATCGCGTCGCGAGACCGAAATCGCGGGGACCGGCGTGAGGTCGTAGGCCGGGCTCAACCGCCACTGGCGACCGCGAGCGACGATGGCGTGATTTCGCGGGTGATCGTCGAGATTCGAAATGGCCGCATTGAAACAGATGCGCGCAAACAGCTCGCGCAGATCCTCTTTCGGCTTCGAACTGGCGCGCCGCACTTCGTCCGCCAGGGCCAGGTATGACCAGCGCCGCCGGTTCTTCACCTGGTCATCGGCCTGAAGCAGCGTGAGCGCACTGACCATGCGGCTGCGTGCATGGCCTGTGCCGCGCCGCTCGCGGTCGAAGCGGCGGACCAGCAGCACGTCGCGGCCGCCGATGCGCTCGATACGGCTGGATGCCACGTTCAGGCCGCATTCCCGCGCGAGTTGCAACACCGCGTGTTCGACGAGGGGATCGTTCCAGCGATCCTCGTCCCGGCCGAACTTTGCCACCCAGAGGGCCCCGCCGTCCTCGACCACGGCCTTCGGGCGCGCGCCGCCCATCGACGTGCCCTCGAGCAGCAACTCCCGCGCTCGACCCGCGACCGTTGCCTGTCGGCCGCGTTCCCCCGCGAGCACGGAATCGGCGGCGGCCTGGAGCTCTCCGAGGTCGAGGACGGCGTTGAAGAGGCTCTGCGGGCGGGGCGGCGCGAGGTCCGCGTTGAACCCGAGCGCTCCGGCCCGGTCGTCCGGCCCTTCGACCAGATAGTCGAACTCCTCGAGCTGCGCTGCGCCAAAGCGTCGTTCAATGAGCAGGCGTCCCCAGTAGTCCGGCGTGGAGTCCCGAATTGGGCCGAAGAAGCCGCCCATCCGGGTTGTCTGGTACAGACGCTCCGAGAGCCGCAATTCGACCGGATCCAGCTCGACCGCGTCGGGACGGTTCAAGTAGCTGCGCCCGTAGACGAATTCGCCCAGCGGCACGCCATCCGGAGTCGTGGACACCCGAAAACGACCTGCAACCACGAACTCGGTCGTGCCGGGCAGGACGACGAAGACGAAGCACTCGCGGTCAGAAGTCATTGTCGAGCCGTCGGCGGCGACGGCGGGCTTGCTGCGGCCGCCGGACACTCTCCAGGATCTTGCCCTCCTCGTCGAGGTCGGGGTCACCCAGGTTTTCCGCCTGGCTCAGCAATCCGAGTGACCAGAGAGCCCCGAAGTAAGCGGCGGCCGACGCGCTGGGCTTGCCCTTCTCCAGGTCGGCGATCGTGAGCCGGGAAACGCCGAGGCGGTCGGCGACGTCCTGAAGACGCAACTGCCGTCGCAAGCGCGCGGTGCGGAGGTTGCGGCCCAGCCGCGCAAGGGCCTGCCCAACGGCGGCGGGAGGAGACTGACTGATGGCGCTGCGGTTTGGCATGATTAGTTCAATATGCGTAATAGGTATGATAAGTATAGTTTATATGACGTACAGTGCAGTGGGCAAGCACGAGAGCGGGGGTAGGTTCTCGACTGTCAGGGGGAGGATCAGCTTGTCCGCAACTCGCCGGGCCTATGTATCGGGCGCACCAGCGATGAGTTACGCTCGATTTTCGGAGCCGTTTCTCTTGGAGCCTCTTGATTCCGTCGGGATGAGATCGTTACGTCTATCGGGAGTACTTGCCGACCTCGTGTGAGGCGAGCCCCTCTCTTAGCTGAAGCAAGAGGCACCGATGAAGTCCAGTGAGCTCATCTTTGAAGTTACCGAAGCCGTTGAGGGCGGCTACGACGCCAGAGCGCTCGGACACAGCATCTTCACCCAGGGCGACGACTGGTCGGATCTGAAGGCGATGGTCAGAGATGCCGTGCTCTGTCACTTCGACCCCCAAGATGCGCCGAGGGTGATTCGGCTGCATCTGGTAAGGGACGAAGCAATTGCGGTATGAGGAAGCTGCCGCGCGACCTCACGGGGGACGGTCTGGCTAGTTTGCTCAGGCGTCACTACGGATACGAGGCAAAGCGGCAGCGTGGTAGCCACCTGACCGTTGGCAGATGAAGCTGCTGCTGGTCAACTCACCGGCCTGAGCGCCCTCCTCAACGCCTCCACCCCCCCCACCACCGGCAACTCCACACTCGTCCCACCCAGATCCACCGTCAGCACCGTCCCCGGCTCCGGATGCACCGTGAAGTACTTGTCACTCGAAAACACCATGAGCCCGATCCGCGCCCCCGCCGGAACCACCTGATCATCCGGCTGCATCGCGAACTCCATCTCAACAAACTCGCCAGGCGTGAGCTCCACCCCCGACCTCGGACTCGCAATATCCGCCGCCCCCGCATTAGCCGGGTCCGCCCACCCCTTGGTAATGATGTTGTCGTTGATGTCGTCGCTCTCGGTCCAGGGGAGCGAGACGAGCCAGACGGTCAGGTTCGCCGCGTCGGCATCGGCGGCCACGCGCACGCGCACTGTGGCCACGCCCGAGAGGTGGACATCCTGCTGGAGCTCCGGGGTCGCATATAGAAGCCGGTGGTTCGACCATTCCGCCGCGGCGAGTTGGCCGCCCTCAAAAGCAAAATTGTCCACGATTCCGCCGGTACCGTCCGCCTCGCCAGCGTTGAGCGAGAGGGTGCCGGTCCAGTTGCCGTCGCCCGCGGGATGCAGGGGGACGCCTTCGGACTCGGGGTGCGGATAGTCGGGGTAGGCGGTGGGCTGCTGGCGGTCGTCGGCCTCGCGGACGATCCACGCGCGCGGGTCGTTCTCGACGCCGTTTTCGACGCCCAGGACGTAGCGGGTGAACCAGCGGTTCATGAGCTCGAGGGGCGGGCGACCGCCGTGGCCGCCCTGGTGATAGTAGATCTGGACGGGGACGCCGCGGGCCTTTAGCGCCTCGGTGATGCGGTAGCTGTGCTCGGGCATCACATTCCAGTCGTTGAAGGCGTGGGCCATGAGGGTGGCGGCGCGGACGCCGTCGATGTGGTTCAGGTAGTCGCGGCCCGCCCAGAAGTCGTTGTAGTCGCCGGTGGTGCGGTCGAGTTCGGCGTACATTTCGTCGCGCACGTTGGCGATGCAGTAGTCGCGCACGTCGGGGTAGCCGCTGAAGATGAAGTCGAAGAGGACGTCGATGTCCTCGCCGGGGTATCCGCCGGGGGAGCGCACGAGGCCGTTCGAGCGGTAGTAGTGGTAGTAGGACGTGTTGGGGGCGACGGGGATGATCGCTTCGAGGCCCTCTACGCCGGTGGTCGCGGCGGCCAGGGGCAGGGTGCCGTTGTAGGAGGTGCCGGTCATGCCGACCTTGCCGTTGGCCCAGTAGGCCTCGACCTGTTCGGTGCCGTCTACGCTGGTGAAGCCGCGGGCGCGGCCGTTGAGCCAGTCGATGACGGCCTTGGGCGCGAGCGATTCGTTGGCGCCGCCGACGGTGGGGCAGCCCTGGGACTGGCCGGTGCCCGGCGACTGCGAGTGGATGACCGCGAAGCCGCGCGGCACCCAGATGCGGATGTGCGAGTTGGAGATGACCGGCTGCTGTGCGATGTGCCGGATGGTCGCGGGGAAGGGGTCGCGGGGCGGGGGATCGCCGCCGACCTCCTGCCGCAGGTTCCAGAAGTGGTCGAGGTCGAGCCCCGCGATGCCGGAGTAGTAGGGGCTGGTCTCGTAGATGACGGGGACCTGGAGGCCCTCGCTGTCGGTCTGCCCCTGGCGGGTGACGTCGACGTGCACGCGGTCGGGGCGGCCGTCGCCGTCGGTGTCGAACTCGGTCTCGACCCAGAGGTCGTGGCGGATCCAGGTGGCCGTATCGGCGAAGGCGGGGACGACCTGGGCCTGGCCGTTCTCGATGACGGGGCCGGTCTGGGCGGTGGCGGTGGCTGTTATTGGGAGCGCGAGAAGGACGAACGCGGCGGCCGCGCGGCGGGTCAGTTTCATGAGTCGGATCCGAGGGTGGGTTGGGGACGTCGGGACTTCACAGACACCGTTCGCTGATCGCTTCGACAGCGGCGTCGATCTCGTCGCGGGTGTTGAAGAAGTGGAGGGAGAGGCGGAAATCTCGCGGCTGTCGTACTGGCGACGCGAGTATGTCCGCGCTTTCGCGCAGGTCGTTGTACAGGCCGGTGGCGTCGCATCCTGCGGGAAGCTTGAGCACGAAGACGCCGGAGCGGTCCGGGCGGGTGCGGGGCGAGGCCATGGAGAGCCCGCCGGTGCCGTCCACCGCCTCGATGGCGTGATCGACGAGCGACTGGATGCGGTCGTCGATGCGCTCCAGGCCGACGCCCTCCATCCACTCGACGGCGCGGGCGAACCCGGCGAAGTCCGCCAGGGCGCGGGTGCCGAACTCGTAGCGGGCGGCGCTCGGCAGCAGGGTGTAGCCGCCCTGGTAGTCCATGGTCGCGTGGCTGTGCGAGCCGGCCCAGCTGAGTTGGACATCGTCGAGCACCTCGCGGCGCACGAACAGCGCGCCGGTGCCCTTGGGGCCGAGCAGCCACTTGTGGCCGCAGGTGGAGTAGCAGTCGCAGCCGAGCGCGCGGAAGTCGGTGATGACGCATCCGGGTCCCTGGGCGCCATCCAGGTGGTACCGGATTCCGCGGGACCGGAGCAGGCGCCCGAGTTCGGCGGACTCGTCGGTGCGCACGGTGCGGCCGTTGTTGCGGGACACGTGGCTGATGCTGACCATCCGCGTGCGCGGGGACAGCTGGGCCCGGACCTGGTCGAGCAGGTGGGTGCCGCTGGAGAGGTCGATCTCCCGGATGACGATCCCGAACCGGTCCCGCAGGACGTACCACGGAACGACGTTGGCCGGGTGCTCGATGTTGGAGATGACGACTTCGTCGCCCGGCTGCCAGTTCAGGCTCCAGGCGACGATCGAGATGCCTTCCGAAGTGCTGTGGGTGAGCGCGACCTCCTCGGTCCCGGCGCCGAATACCCGTGCGAGCTGCGCCCGGAGGTCCGGCTCGACCTGCGCCATGTCGGTGGCGAAATCGGGATGCGCGGGTCCCAGGTTCTGGAAGTCGAGCCGGTCCTTGACCTCATCGATGACCTCGAGGGGGGACGGCCCGATTCCGCCCGTTTGCATGTACACGCTGCCGGTGGAGGCCGGGATTTGGGCGCGCGCCCGAGCGACCCAGGCGTCCTGGGGGAGGGTGTTTCGGCCGCGGGCGCTGGCGGCATCGGGGTTCGCGGCCGCTGACCCGCCGCCGTGGAGCGCCGCAAGCCGGCCGACAGGGATGACGGGCACCAGCGCCGCCCACTTCGCGGACTGGCCCAGGAACCGGCGGCGGCTCGGCATCGACGCTCGCTCATCGGGCCGCATCAGCCGCCGCCCGACATCAGGAAGAACCGAACCCCGAACAGCGCGGCCACCGTGACCACCGCCGCGTTGAGGTCGGAGCCCCGCCCCGCCACCAGCTTGATCATGACGTAGGTGATGAACCCCAGGCCGATCCCCGTGGCGATCGAGTAGGTGAAGGGCATGGCCAGGGCGGTCACGATCGCCGGCACGCACTCGGTGAGCTCGTTCCAGTCGATGTTGCGCATCGCGCGGGCCATGACGCACCCCACGAACAGGATCGCCGGAGCGGTCGCGTAGGCTGGCACCGCGGTGGCCACCGGCGCGAGGAGCAGCGCCCCGAGGAACAGGGCGGCGACGACCACGGCGGTGAGCCCCGTGCGCCCGCCCGCCCGCACCCCCGCCGCGCTCTCGATATAGGAGGTCGTCGTCGAGGTGCCGAGCATCGACCCCACGATGGTGGCGGAGCTGTCGGCGACCAAGGCGCGCCGCAGCCCGGGCACCTTCCCCTCGTCATCCGTCAGTCCGGCCTCGTTGAGCACGGCGACCAGTGTGCCGCTGGTGTCGAAGAGGTCCACCATGAGGAACGCGAAGACGATCGCCAGAAGGCCCACCTCGAAGGCGGCGGCGATGTCGAGCTGGAAGAGCGTCGGCTCGAGCGAGGGCGGCGCGGCCACAAGCGACTCGGGCGCCGGCGACAGCCCCGCGAGCCAGCCGATGCCCGCCACCACGAGAATGCAGATCAGGACGGCCCCCGGCACCTGCCGGTGCTCGAGCGCGACGATCCCGAAGAACGCCAGCAGCGCGAGGATGACCGGCCACTGCGCCAGGTTGCCCAGCGCGACCAGGGTCGCTTCGTTGCCGACCACGGCGCCCGCGTTGCGAAGGCCGATGATCATCAGGAAGAACCCGATCCCCGCCGCGATGGCCACCTTCTGCGATCGCGGGATGCTGTTTACCACCCAGGCACGCACCGGCAGCACCGAGAGAATGAGCATCAGCACCCCCGAGCAGAACACCGCGCCCAGCGCGACCTGCCAGGACAGCCCCATGGTGCCTACCGCGATCGCCGCGAAATACGCGTTGAGCCCCATCCCGGGCGCCAGCGCGATCGGATAGTTGGCGTACACTCCCATCACAAGCGACCCGAACGCGGCCGCCAGGCAGGTGGCCACCAGCACGGCGCCGGGGTCCATCCCCGCGCCCCCCAGGATCAGCGGGTTCACGAAGATGATGTACGAGAGGGTCAGGAAGGTGGTGCATCCGGCGAGCACCTCGGTGCGCACGGACGTTCCGCGCTCTTGCAACCGGAAGAGGGACATCGGTGGGTCTGCTCCTTGAGAGTCAGGGTCCGAGTGCAGCGACCGGGACGATCCCGACTTCGCTGCGCAGCACATCACCGTATGGGTTGAAGGGGATTGCCGCCAGAGTACGGGATCGCGGCACGTAAGGTGGTTGATTGGCGGACTTTACGAGAGGGGCGGCTGGTCTCCCGGGCCGGGGTCTTGCGTCAGCTGCCGGCGCACCCATGCGAAGAGTCATCGTATCAGGGTCCCAGCGCCCCGATCGGAACGACCCCCACATCGTTGCCGCCCACATATCCGTAGCCGTTGGGCAGGATTACGGCCATCGCGGAGGGCTCTCCTCTTCCCCCGTGCTCCATGCGCTGCGCCAGCCGTCGCAGATTGTTGATTCCGTGCTCCACCCAGCGTTCGCCAAGTTTGACCTCAAAGGCCGCCCAGCGCCCGTCGTCCGCCTCGACGACGGCGTCCACCTCCAGGCCACCCTTCTCGCGGTAGTGGAAGACCTCTGCCTCATTTGCCTGGGCGTAGACCCGCAGGTCCCGAATAGCCATCGATTCGAAAAGGAAGCCGAAGTACTCGAGGTCGTCCATGAGACGCTGTGGAGTAGCGCGGAGGGCGGCGACGGCCAGGGATGGGTCAGCCAGATGCCGCACGGGGGTTGTCCTCAGCCTGGTCCGCGAGCGCAAGTGGGGTGACCAGGCTGGCAGATCCTCGACGATCATCAGTTGTTCGAGAGCTTCCAGGTATTCTGAAGCGGTTTCCCACTTCATGATGGGTCCACCTCCCCGCACATCTGTGATCAGCGTCGAGAGCGATGCGGGAGTTGCAACGTTCCGGGCAAGGGACAGGAGCAGGCGTCCCACTTTCACGGGATCTCGCTGCTTGCCGCTGACGCGTGAGATGTCAACGCGGCGGATCTCGTTGAGGTAGTCCCGATTCATGCGCAGGGCGCGCGCCAGGGGATAGCCGAGATGGGCCGGCCAGCCGCCCCTGCAGAGGAGTTCGGCCAACTCGGACACCGCCAGCTGCGATGGTTCGGAGCGTTGTGGAGTACCGTCGAGCAGGCACCGCAACGAGATCTCTCCGGTGGAATGGTGAGTCTCGAAGGTGGAAAAGGGCCGCATCCTTAGTCGAGTGAGGCGCCCGGCGCCGGTATGACGGGTGATGTCGTCGGCCGGGACGGCAGAGCCGGTCAGAATGAACTGTCCTGGCGCGCCCCGGTCGTCTACTGCTCGTCGAACATGATTCCAGATGTCCGGTTCGGTTTGCCATTCGTCGATCAGACGAGGAATCTTGCCGCGGAGCACCTCGCCGGGATCGACCCCAACCATCCGCCGCGCATTTCGGTCCACGTCCAGCAACACCTCACTGGCTGCGTGATGCCTGCCCGTGACCGTCTTGCCGCATGTCTTGGGACCCTCCAGGACAACGGCACCGGTTGCTGCGAGCCTCTCGGCGAGCTCCTTGTCGACGACTCGTGGCTGATAGCTCACGCTGGTACCCTTCTGCTGCCCGGCTGGCACCGCACAGGGCGGCGCCACCCACCTTCGCGAGAAAGTGATCGGATAATTCGGCATGAAGATAACGGATAATTTGGCACACTGTCAACGGATAATATGACAGACATACAACGGATAATATGGCGGCCTATCAACGGCGAAGTCGGCATCGCCTCAGTGGACTGAACCGGAAGCCACTTGCGCCGCGCTCACCGGCAACGGAGTCTACGCTCTCCCTTCGGCCCGCGTCCCGGCGGTCTGTGCCAGGCGCGGTCCGGTTCACCGGCGCAGCAGCGTTCGCACTCACTCCCAACAGAGGCCCACAATGCGCATGACGGTTTCCAGACTCCACTTCCGCGTCCCGTTCCTGATCTGTGTTGCGGCTGCGGTCGTGGCGGCTGCCCCCACCCCCGCCTCCCCGCAGCAAGCCCCCGACCCGTCCGCCTACACCGCCCTCGAGTGGCGGCACATCGGCCCCGAGGGCAACCGCTTCTCGGCGGCGGCCGGCATCGTCGGCGACCCGCACACCTACTACGTCGGCGCCGCGTCGGGCGGCATCTACAAGACCACCGACGGCGGGGTGCACTGGGACGCCATCTTCGACGGTCATCCGGTGCAGTCGATCGGGTCGCTGGACGTGGCGCAGGCCGATCCGAATGTGGTCTGGGCCGGGACGGGCGAAGGCAAGATCCGCAGCCACGTCTCGGTGGGGCAGGGAGCCTACAAATCGACCGACGCCGGGGCCACATGGACGCTGATGGGACTGGAGCAGACCGGGCGGATCCCGCGCCTCCTCATCCACCCCACAAACCCCGACATCGTGTTCATCTGCGCCCTCGGGCACGCCTACGGGCCGCAACCCGAGCGCGGCGTGTTCCGCACCTCCGACGGCGGCGCGACGTGGGAGCACGTGCTGTTCGTCGACGAGGACACCGGCTGCTCGGACATCGCCATGGATCCGTCGAACCCGCGCGTGCTCTTTGCGGGCACCTGGCAGCTCGAGATCCACACGTGGGGGCGGACGTCCGGCGGGCCGGGCGGCGGCCTGCACGTCTCGCGCGACGGCGGGGACACGTGGACGAAGCTGAACGGGCCGGACAACGGGATCGGGCTGCCCGAGAAGCCGGTGGGGAAGGTGGCGGTCGCGGTCGCGGCGTCGAATCCGGACCGGGTCTACGCGCTGCTGGAAACGGGCGACGGCATCCCGTGGGACGGACGCGAGACCGAGGACGGCCAGCTCTGGCGCTCGGAGGACGGCGGGCACACCTGGGCGCTCATCACGCGCAACCGCAACGCGATGGGACGCCCACACTACTATTCGCGCGTCGTCATCTCGCCCAACGACGAGGACGAGGCGTACTTCCTGACGGCCTCGTTCACGACCTCGACCGACGGCGGCCGCACGCTCGATGTGACCCCGCGGCCCCAGGCGCCCGGCGGCGACCACCACGACATGTGGATCGACCACACCAACCCCGACCGCATGATCGTCGCGCACGACCAGGGCCTGTCGATTTCGATCAACCGGGGCAGGACGTGGTTCCGTCAGCGCCTCACGAATGCTCAGATGTACCATGTGACGGTGGACAACGCGGTCCCGTACAACGTGCTGGGCAACAAGCAGGACGAGCCGACGTACCGCGGCCCGAGCAACAGCCGCATCCAGGGGCAGCGCCGGATCACGGGGATTCCGCGCGGCATGTGGCACCATGTGGGCGGTGGCGAGAGCGGCTGGGCCACCCCCGATCCGACCGATCCGAACATCGTGTGGTCCTCTGCGTCCGGGTCGGGGATGGTGGGCGGCATCGTGGTGCGCTACGAGGAGGAGCGGCGCCAGTACCGCGCCGTCGAAGTGTGGCCGGAGCAGAGCCGGGGCGCGGCGTCGGGCGTGCGCTACCGCTTCATTTGGGACGCCCCGATCCATATCTCGCCGCACGACAACAACACCGTCTACGTGGGCAGTCAGCACGTCCACCGCACGCGCAACGGCGGCCAGAGCTGGGAGGAGATCAGCCCGGACCTGACCCGCAACGACCGCAGCCGCATGGGCCTCTCGGGCGGCCTGACCGGCGACAACATCGGCGTCGAGTACGCGGGCACGGTCTTCGGCATCGCCGAGTCGCCGGTCGAGGAAGGGCTCATCTGGGCGGGCACCAACGACGGGCTGCTCCAGGTCACCCGGGACGGCGGCGCCACATGGACAAATGTCACTGACAACATGCCGGATTTGCCGGAGTGGATGGCGGTGCGGTCCATCGCGGCCTCCCGCTACGACGCGGGGACGGCGTACGTGGCCATCGACGGCCACCAGGTGAATGTTCGCGATCCCCATGTGTACAGAACCCGGGACTATGGCGCCTCGTTCGACAAGATCACGAGCGGGATTCCGCCCAGCATGCTCAGCTACACGAAGGTCATCGCCGAGGACACCAAGCGGCCCGGGCTGCTGTACGTGGGGACCGAAAACGCCATCTACGTCTCGTTCGACGACGGCGACAACTGGCAGCCGCTCCAGAACAATCTGCCCGCCGCACCGGTGTCGGGGATCGTCGTGCAGGAGCATTTCGGCGACCTGGTCGTCGGCACATACGGCCGCGGTTTCTGGATCCTGGACGACCTCACGCCGCTCCAGCAGCTCACGCCAGAGGCGATGGCCTCGGCCTCCCACCTCTTCGTGCCGCGCGACGCCTACCGCTTCCGCGCGATCACGCCGCCGTCGGTGCCCTACAGCGATCCCACCGAGGGCCGGGACCCCGAGTACGGCGCGTCGATCAACTACTGGCTGGCGGACGCGGTGGCCGAGGCCCCGACGGTCGAGATTGTGAACGGCGCGGGCGAGGTCGTGCGCACCCTGGCCGGCACCAACAACGCGGGAATCAACCGCATCCACTGGGACCTGCGTGACGAGCCCAACGGTCCCATCCAGCTATTGACACGTCCCATGTACGCGGAACATATCGAGGTCGGCGACGAGGGCCGCCCCGCCCCCGGAGGGCGCCAGATCTCGATCCTGCAGCCGCCCGGACGCTACACCGTCCGCCTCAACGCGGCCGGCGAGACCCACGAGCAGCCCCTCACGGTCATCAAGGACCCCCACTCGGCAGGCACCGAGGCCGACATCGCGGCACAGGTCGCCTTCATCCGCGAAGTCCGTGACGACGTGGTCGCGGCGGGCGAGGCCGTCCACCGGGTCGAAGCGATCCGGGTGCAGCTCGAGACCATGTCCCGTTTCGCCGACGAGGACGAGCTCACCGAAGCGATCGCCACGCTGCAGGGCCAGCTCGTCGACCTCCAGAGCACCATGGTCGACCTGCGCCTGACGGGTCAGGGCCAGGACGGCGTCCGCTTCGAGGCCAGGCTGCTGCAAAAACTCGGCTACCTGACCGGCGCGATCTCCGTTGCCGACTTCCCGCCCACCGACCAGGAGATGGAGGTCAAGGTGCTGCTGCACGAGCAATTGCAGGAGCATCTGGAAGCGCTGGACGCGCTGGTGCGGGACGAAGTGGAGGCGCTGAACGAGATGCTGCGCGCTCGCGGGATGCTGATTATCGCCGATGGGGGGTGAAAACGGGGTTTGTCGGCCATTTAGGTCGCTTTTTGGCCGACAAACGCACGCAATCGGCCGGTCCAGGCCCCTTGTTGGGCAAGATGGGATCCCATTGCCGATTCCGGAGTACAACGAGGGTGTCCCAGCGAGTGGGTGGACCGCATCGGCGTCTTGACAATCAGGATTGACCAATACTGTATTGGCCGAAGAAATATTGTTCAGCGTTGCGGGGCCGTTCCCGGGACACCCTCAGTTGCCGCCAGACATTCGTACAATCGGAGAGCACAACTATGCGAAGGCACGTTTCCCCTCCCAATCGCGCCACCCGAATCAACCCTATCAACCCCCGCGCGCTCGCCATGCGGGCGGCCGCGATGCTCGCCCTCGGCGTCGCGACGGCAGGCTGCAAGGACAGCGTGGTGGAGCCCGTCGTTCCCGACACCGGAGTCGTAGCCAGGGACCGGGCCGCGCTCGAGGCGCTCTACAACGCCACGGAGGGTGGGGAATGGGCCCGGCAGGACAACTGGCTGACCGACGCTCCGCTGGGCGAATGGCACGGCGTGGTTACCGACACCACGGGACAGGTGACGTGGCTGACGCTCCCCGGCAACGGTCTGGAGGGGACGCTGCCCTCCGAACTCGGCGATCTGCGCGAGCTGCAGTACCTCGGGCTCGCGGACAACGAGCTCAAGGGACCGGTTCCTCCGCTGTTGGGGGATCTTCCGCAACTGGCCGGCCTGTTCCTGGCGAACAACCGGCTCACCGGCATCATTCCGGGCAGCTTCCTGCAACTGGAGCAGCTGAGCGTCCTCGACTTCGGCGGCAACCGGGGGCTGTGCGTCCCGGAGACCACCGAGTTCGCGGAATGGTCCGGGGGGATTGCGCAGTTGATCGGCCCGAGATGTGCCGAGGCCGACCGAAGAGCGCTGGGAGATCTGTATCGACAGACTGGCGGCAGCGGGTGGGTCGATTCGAGCGGGTGGCTCGGCGACACCGTGCTGGAAGAGTGGTTCGGTGTCCAGGTCGACTCGATCGGCCGCGTGTTCGCGCTGAGTCTCATCGAAAACGGCCTCTCCGGCCGACTGCCGGAGGTGGTGGGGGAGCTGTCCACCCTCAGGAGGTTGGATGTCGGCGGCAACGGGCTGACGGGCGAACTCCCTCGGTCGCTGACGGAGCTGCCGCTCGAGGTGTTCCGATACGGGGACACGCAGGTGTGCATACCCGCCGACGCGGATTTTCGGGAATGGCTGGAATCCGTGGCCGAGCTCGAAGGGAACCGGCCGAACTGCACTCCGGCGGCGCAGCGGGAAGCCCTCATCGCTTTCTACAAGGCAACCGATGGCCCGAACTGGGCCCGCAACGACAACTGGATGACGAATGTGCCCATTGCTGAATGGTTTGGCGTCAACGTCAATCGCAGCGGCCAGGTCACGGAACTGAGCCTGGGGTACAACGGGGTTCGAGGCGTAATTCCACCCGTCCTGGGCGACCTGCCCAACCTCAGGGAGCTGAGTCTCAACGGCAACTGGGGCCTCACCGGACCGATTCCCGAGGAACTCTTCGATCTCTCCGGGCTGGAGGAACTGTATCTCTACCGAGTCGGGCTCGCCGGTCCGCTGCCGCCTGAAATCGGCAAACTGACCGCACTGAGGAGGTTGATGCTGAGGTATTCGGGTCTGGCCGGCCCAATTCCGGCAGAGCTCGGCCAGCTCGTCAATCTCGAATACCTCAGCCTGGCCGATAACGACCTGACCGGGGCGATCCCGAAGGAGTTCGGGAACCTGTCCAAGCTGACCTTCCTGGGTCTATGGAACAACGACCTGACAGGTGATATCCCGGTCGAACTGGGGAACCTCACCAAGCTCAGGAACCTGGACATGGAGCGCAACCAGTTGACCGGCGCCATCCCGGCCGAGTTCGGGAATCTCGTCAATCTCGAAATCCTGTGGCTGAACGACAATGCCCTGACGGGCGCGATTCCACCGGCCTTCGGGAACATGCGCAAGCTGGAGCGGGTGTACATGCACGCCAATAGTCTGGACGGCCCCCTGCCTGCGGAACTCGGCGGGTGGACCGCGCTGGAGCATCTCTGGCTGGGCAACAACGCCGGCCTTGCCGGTCCCCTGCCTGTGGAGCTGAAGACCCTGGCTGAACTCGAGACGTTCAAGGCGGGGGGCACGGAGCTCTGTGCACCGGCCGACGCCGGACTGATGGCGTGGCTCGACGGTGTCGAGTTCCAGCGCGTGGCCCGTTGCGAGGCTGGCGGTGCCGTGGCCTATCTCACCCAGGCGGTCCAGTCGCGAAAGTTCCCCGTGCCCCTGGTCGCGGGCAGGCCGGCGCTGCTGCGCGTGTTCGTCTCCTCGCTGCTAGCCGACGGTGAGCGGATGCCTGCCATGCGCGCCACCCTCTATCACGGGGACGCCGAGGTGCACACGGCGGAGATCCAGGGCGGGACGGCGCCGATTCCGGGCGAAATCGACGAGAGCGACCTGGCCCGTTCGGCCAACGCCGAAATCCCGGGCGAAGTGATCAGGGACGGGTTGGAGATGGTGATCGAAGTCGATCCGAATGGCACCCTCGATTCCAGCCTGGGGATCGTGGGCCGGATTCCTGAGACCGGCCGGATTGCCGTGGATGTCCGCGAGATGCCCGACTTCCGTCTGACCGTGGTCCCCTTCCTTTACGAAGAGGACCCCGATTCAGCGATCCTGGACATCGTTGCCGACATGGCGAGCGACCCCGAACGAAGCCACATGCTGTCGGACACGCGCAGCCTGCTTCCGGTCGGGGACTGGGATGTCCGGGCGCACGACCCCGTGGTCACCTCGACCGACAACGGCTTCAACGTGCTCCTCGAGGTCGAAACCATGCGGCGGATGGAGCGCGGACCCGGCTACTGGATGGGGATGCTCTCGCCCGTTCCCATCGGTGGCCTCCTCGGCGTGGCGCTGGGGATCCGCTCGTGGTCGAGCTACTCGATACCGTCTCCGCGTACGGTTGCCCACGAGCTCGGCCACAACATGGGCCTCTTTCATGCGCCTTGCGGGGGCGCGGGAGGACCGGACCGGCTGTTTCCCGACCATAACGGCCGGATCGGGTCATGGGGCTACGATCGGGAGCAGGACCGGCTGATTACCCCGCACGCTCCGGACCTGATGTCCTATTGCCGCGGGGGCTGGATCGGCGACTACCACTTCACCAACGCGCTTCGCCACCGGCTGGACGCCGAGGGCGGAGCGGCCGCGAACGCGGCGCCGACCCGGACCGTGCTCCTCTGGGGCGGGCTGGACTCGGGTGGCGACCCATTCCTCGATCCGGCGTTCGTCGTCGACGCGGCGCCGTCGCTGCCGGCCCCGGGAAGCGAATACCGGCTCACGGGAAGAACGGTCGACGGCGGCCAGGCGTTCTCGCTGACCTTCGACATGCCCGAGATCCTGGACCTCGATGACGGCCGATCCGGCTTTGTCTTCACCGTGCCGGTGACGTGGACAGGCGCGTTGGCCAGCATCTCGCTGGTGGGCGGCGGCGGATCGGCGACGCTGGACCAGACGACCGACTCGCCGATGACGATCCTGCGCGACCCGGTCACCGGTCAGGTCAGGGCGTTTCTGCGTGGACCGCAGACGGCCGCGATGGCGGTGGACGGCGCGCCCGGACTCGAAGCGATCTTCAGCCGGGGGATTCCGGAGGAGGCGGACCAGAGGCGCTGAGATTTGTCGGCCAAAAACGGTCCAATGTGGCCGACAACGGGCATTTCGGAGCCGTTGTCGGCCACTTTTGGCAAAAACTGGCCGACAAATCCGCCCTGGACTATCGCGTCTCCAGCGCGCAGTAGCGGTACAGCTTGAGCGTCTCGCGCCAGTCCTCTGGATAGTCGGCTACCATTTCAGCCTGGCCGAATTCCTCGGCCAATCCGGCAAAGGAACCGTCCTCCACGACCTTCAGCGGCGTCTCCTCCTCGAACACCGTCAGGTCGGCGAACCCGGTCGGGAACGAGGCGCCCATTGCCTGCTCCACGCCCTCGAGCCTCCGGCGGTCATCGTCCGTCTCGAACTCGCGGTTCTGCAGGTCCACGGCGAAGTAGTCGAAGGCGATGCGGAACGTCGTGATCGCGCCCGCCAGCCGGTTCAGGAACGGCATGATCAGCTCGGGGGGCAGGTACATGGTGTTGCCCTCCCAGACGATCAGGGTGGGTGCATCGGCATCGAAGCCGATATCGGCAAGGCCGCCGGCGACATCGACTTCAAGGTAGTTGCCCAGCACGGACGGACACTGCTCGATGCCGTGCCGCCCGAGCATGAAGCGCTTGAACTCGAGGACGGCCTTCTGGTCGACCTCGAAAAAGGCGACATCCGCGTCGCCGTACATGTGGCCGCGCATGTCGAACCCGCCACCCATGAGGACGACCTGGCGGGCTCCGGCCGCGATCCCGCGCTCGATGAACCGGTTGAAGTAGCGGGTGCGGAAGCGGACCATCGTGGTGGACGGCGGGAACGCCTCGTTGAGCTGCCGGGCCGCACCGAGAGCCCGCTCGTTCGAGAACCACTCCGCGTAGGGGTCGTTGAAGAGAGGGTCGGACTGCTCCTTCTCCATGGCGCGGATGGACGCGATCACGAATGCGGTCGCGCCGATTTCATTGATGTCGATCATTGGGCTTTTGCTCTGTCAAATGTCCGGTTGGTGCGGAGTCCCAAACGCTACTCAAGGCGGCACGGCCAGGTCAACGGTAAAGCGAAGCGCGGGCGCGTTTCGGCGATCGGCGGGCGACGACCACCCCTGCAAGGATCACCACGGCGCCCAGCAACTGCTGCGCCGTCGGCGTTTCGGCGAGCCAGAGCCACGCGCTGATCAGAGCGATGACCGGCACCAGATTCTGGTAGACCGAGGTGCGGTTCTGGCCGATCGTCTTCACGCCCTGGTACCACAGCAGGTATGCGATGCCGATCGCGAAGACGCCCGCGTAGACCACGCCGAGCCACGTCGTCAGCGACACCGCGCCCCAGTCCATGCGGATCAGGTCGGGGATGCCTGCTCCGACGATGAAGGGGAGGCCGGCCCAGAGCGTCCACGCGGTCATCTGGAGCGCGCCGCGGCGCCGGACCATCCGGCGGCCGAACACCGTGTACGCGCCCCAGGAGAGCGCCGCGCCCAGGACGAACAGGTCCCCGAGCCGGGCCGCTCCCATCTGCTGGCCGCCCCCGGTGATCAGAATGACCATCCCCGCCAGGGTGGCCAGGACGCCGGCCAGGACCGCGGGGTTGTATCGCTCGCGGCCCATCGCGGCGGAGATCACCAGCACCCAGACCGGGCTTGTGGAGAGGAGGAGCGCCGCATTGCCGGTCAGCGTCCGGTCCAGCCCGAACATGAACCCCATCTGGAAGGTCACGTGCCCCACCACGCCGAGCAGCAGGACCGCCGGCCAGTCCTTGCGCGGGGGCAGCAGCCGGCGCCGGGTGCCGCGCATCAGTACCCACACGGCAGCCGCCGCGCAGGGGAATCGCAGGGCGTTGAAGGCGAGGGGCGACAGTTCTTCGAGACCGGCCTTGACGACCGTGAAGTTCAGCCCCCAGATGGTCGCGGTCAGGGCGAGACCGAGGTCGACCGTCCAGCTGTGGCGGCGGCGTCGGCCGCGCCGGCCGCCAGGCGGTCCGCTAGCGCCCGAGTTCGCCGAAGGTCGCATTCTGGAGCGCGTATTCGCGCCAGTCGTCGTGGTCGAAGTGCCACCATTCGGCTTCGTACACCGTGAACCCTGCCGCCTCCATCGCGCGGCGCAGGATCTCGCGCTGCCAGCGCTGCCGGGAGGTCCCGCCGGGGTAGTTCGGGAACGAGCGCGGCGAGAACTCGTCGTAGCCGCCGACCATGTCGAGGGGTTCGCCCGTCGCGAGGTCGTACATGTTCAGGTCGATCGCCGAGCCGCGATTGTGGCGCGAACCGCTCGCCGGATCCGCGACGAAGAGCTTCTGCTCCTCGGGGGTGGCGTCGAAGAACATCTTCGTGACGTACCAGGGGCGATAGCCGTCGTGCAGGAGGAGGCCGAAGCCGTGCTGCGCGAGGGCGCGGTGAGCGTTCGCCACCCCTTCGGCCGCGGGGCGCTGGAGGAAGACGCGCGGCTCGTCGTAGAACACCGACGACATGAAGTTGTTGGTGGTCGCGTAGCGGACGTCCAGCAGGATGCCCGGATCGAGGGCGGCGACCTCGACCAGCTCCGAATCGCGGAAGGGGCCGGGCTCGTCGGGCGGTGAGGCGGCGAGGGCTTCGGCGCGCAGTTCCTCGACCGGGCGCACGGGGTCGATGCGGAAGGTGCCGCCCGCTTCGGTGCCGACATCGCGGCGGGCGAAGGCGACCGAGGCCGCTTCGACCGATGTGGCGCGGTCGGCGTCGCCGCGGGAGAACACGAGGTGCTCGCCGTGATAGAGGCCCCAGTCGGGGAAGGCGTAGATGTCGCGCGAGATCTCTTCGAGCGGGTAGAGGAAGAACCACTCGATGAGCGCGTTGAGCTGGCCGTTGCGTTCGAGGATGTAGAGGACGCTGTGGTCCCAGCCGTACTCGCCGATCAGGCCGTTCCAGTGCGCGGGGGGGAGGTCGGGGCGGCCGGCCGGGGGCTGGCGGGGCAGGGTGGCGAGCGGCTCGCCGCCCGGGGCCAGGGGGATGAGGGCGGCGGTTGCGTCGCCGTCACCGCCACGGCGCAGGAAGCGGGTGCCGAAGGCGATGCGGTCGTCGACGATCAGGGTGTCGCCGCGGGTGCGGATCTCGACCGTGGCGCCGCCGCGCGCCGGGGTCATGAAGAGGCTGCCTTCGCGGGCGTCGAACTCGACCGCGCCGTCGCCGGTGCCGAAGGTGCCCTCGAGTTCCAGTGCGAGGGCGGGGTCGATCGCACCCGTGCCGCGGGTGGGGGCGGGGGGGAGGGGTGCTCCCGAGCGCGCCGCCAGCATGAGTTCCAGCGCCGCGTCGGCGATGCGCGTGGTGAGCGTGTTGGTGCCGTCGACGGCCGAGACGACCACGACGCCGAGCCGGGAGCCGGGCAGGAAGGCGAGCTGGGTGGAGAAGCCGTAGATCGCGCCGCCGTGGCCGAGCCAGAGCTCGCCGGCGCGTTCCTGTACCGCGAAGCCGAGGCCGTACCCGGTGGTGGCGCCGGGAGGGGCGAACTGGGGCTGCCACATGGCTTCGAGGGTCTCGGGTGCCAGGAGGCGGGAGTTCGCGCCGCCGGGGTCGGCCTGGCCGCCGGACGGGTCGGGCGCATCGCCGGCTGCGGCTTGCCCGTCGCCGTCGCCGCCGACGGGCCCGCCCAGTTCGCCGCGCCGGAACATCACCCCCATGAAGCGCGCGAGGTCGAGCACGGTGGAGTACATGCTGCCCGCCGGCGCCATCCCGAGCTCGAAGGTGGGTGCGTCGAAGAGCCCGCGATCGAATCCCCACATGTAGGCGCGGGCGAGGTCATCGACCACATCCTCTTCGGGGGAAAAGGCGCTGCTCGTCATCCCGATCGGGTCGATGACCGCCCGCTTCACATAGTCCGTGAACGGCTCGCCCTGCGTGATTTCGAGCGTGTACCCGACCACCGCGATCCCGGCGTTCGAGTACTTGGTGCGCGCCTCCGGCTCGTAGATGAGGGGCGTGCCGTTCAGGCTGGCCACCGTGGCCGCGAGGCTGGCGCCGGCGTCATCGAAGTAGTTGCCGGCGGGCGGCTCGCGAATCAGCCCCGAGCGGTGCGACATGAGCTGCCGCAGGGTGATCGGCATGCCGGAGCGGTTGTCCGGCGCGAAGTCGGGGAGGTAGGTGCGGACCGGCGCGTCGATGTCGATGTCGCCCTGCTCGGCCAGCTGCATGACGGCGATGTCGGTGAAGAGCTTCGACACCGAGCCCACCCGGTAGACCGTCTCGGCGGTGGCGGGGACGCCGGGTGCCTGCTCGCCGAACCCGGCCGCCCAGGCGACGCCCTCGCCGTCGACCAGCGCGATCGAGACGGCCGCGAGCCCTTTCTGGTCGCGCTCGCGCTCGATCATGGTGGTGAGGGCGCCTGCGACTTCGGTGTAGTCGGCTCGGGCCCCGATCGCGGGGGCTCCGTCGTCCCGGGCCTCGGTGCAGGCCAGGGGCAGGAGCGGGAGTAGCGTGAGGGGGAGGAGCTTCATGCAGGCGCGGCGGTACGGCTGCGACCCGTCATGTGCCCGGTTTCGTCCAGCAGCCTTCATCCGCTCCTCCTTCATCCGACGATAACTGGCAGCGCGGGCAGGCCGTTCTTTGGGCCCGGGTGCGCGCCGGCGGGTTGGTCTTCGCGAATCGGCGACGTCAATGCCAGCGCAGGCGGCTCGACTCCACCTTGTAGAGAATGTAATCCCGCAGCCTCGCGGCGGTGTCCTGAGCGATGTAGGGGACGGTGACGACTCCGGACGAGAGTTGCACCTCGAGCGTGGCGAGTGCCCTGCGGCGCTGCAGAGGGGATTGCCTGACCGTGACTCCCTGGACCTTGCGGAAGAGGAAGGCGTCGACCCGGCTGCCGATCAGGCCCCTGCGGCTGGCCAGGCCTTCGTCGTCGTGGAGATAGCCGCGGCGGCGCCAGCTCTGCAGGGCGATCAGGATGGACAATGGCAGCCACAACAGGCACCAGAGAGCGAAGGGTGCGCCGACGAGGGCGGACGGTCCCCACTGGAGCAGGATGAAGACAGCGCCTCCAAGGATCGGAACGGCGATGGTGCGGAGCACTAGGGCGCGGACGTAGTACGACGAGACGCGTGTGAAGGCCGGGCTGGCAGGGAGCAGCGTGATTCCCGCCGCTTCCGCCCCGAACACCTGGCGGCGCAGCGTCTCGGCAACGGAACCGTCGAGGAGCGGTACGGCGAGGTTTTCGGCGAACTCGAGGTTGGCGGGGCCTTCGCTCCCCGGCACCTGTATGGCTCCGGCCGGGAGTGCGCCGAAACGGTATCGCCCAAACCGGCGCAGGACGAGGTTCTGGGACAGGGTGAGTTGCTGGATCTTGGCTGTTTCGACAACCACTTCCTTCTGGGTGAGGAGGCCGCCGCGCGAGCGAAACGCCGTTCCCTGTCGCCACAGCGTGAAGTCGTGATGGCGGAGGAACGCGCCGATGACCACCGCCAGGAACAGCACGACCAGGACGGTGAGCGACAGGGCGACCACTGCGGTGGCCAGGCTGAGCACCCCGAGATCGGCGATGCCGGTTCGCACAGCGTTGAAGATGCCGACGACCACATTCTGAAAAGGCTCGGCGGCCTGTGCCAGCGCTGCGACAGCCCCGGCGAGCACCAGAGCCTTGCGATCGGCGATTCCGATGCGGAGCATGTCCGCATTGGTCAGATTGAGAAGGACCTGATCGGTGGCTGGGGCGATGGTTTTGTCCGAGGGCTCGCTGTCGACCCGTGTGCGCAGCCAGTCGGCGAGTTGGGTGCTCACCGCGGGAAGCCGTCCCTCGGCGACGATCGTGCCGGCCGTGTCCAGGCGAACGGTCATCAGGCCGAGCATCCGGTCCACCGGCGAACGCTCGACATTGATGCCCTGCACCCGGTCGAAGGGCAGGTCGAGGGCGGTCCGCTTCAGGAAGCCCTGGCGGATGAGGACGCGGTCCTCTTCCAGCTTGAACCGGAAGAACCAGTACCTGAGCAGCGCTACGGCGCCGATGGCGAGGCCGACGCCGAGAACCGCCAACCCCAGCGAACTGCCGCCAGAGGAGAAGTTGAAGCGGGTTAGGTAGGCGAGCGCCCCGAACGAAGCCACCAGCTGGATGTAGCTTCTGGCAATCGTCCTGATCGTGGCGCCGAGGAAGAAGACGATCGCGAACGGAGAGGTCCGCCGCCAGACGCCGAAATCAGGCGGGCTCGGCAACACCGGAGTCGATCTCCTCGACGGCCTCGGTCTCGATGCGCGCCGAGATGTAGGCCCGCAGGCGCTCGGCCGTCTCCAGTCCGAGACCGCGGATCTTGTGTCCGCCGCCGCCCGCGGGGAACACGGACAGGTTGGCCAGACCGAAACGCCGGTCCAGCGGCGTGCTGTCGGTCTTTGTGTGCTGCACGCGGCTGAAGGGGATCGCGCGCACCGATCGCCAGAGGACGCCGTACCTGTGAAGGATGTCCTTGTCGCGGACCGCGTAGCCTTGTCGCGGGACCGCGATCGCCGGCCAGGCAAGTGCGCAGAGGGAAAGAGCGGCGAAGACGCTCCAGCCGATCACCGGCAGCCAGGGTGCGGCCCTGAGCAGCACCGCGAGTCCCCCCGTTGCCACGGCGTAGTGCACGCCGCCCGCCATCCCGGCGAACACTGACATTCGGATCGCCGTACCCACCTGCAACCGCCGCACGAAGCGGCGATGAAGGGGCTGCCAGTCCAACTCTTCCGCCTTCGGGAATGTGTCAGGAGAGACCTGGGGATTGACGAACATGTCGTGACTCAACAGTTGGGCCCGGGGGGGCACGCTCGCATATTCCGTTCCGGTCCTCGGGACGTCCGCCTGACGCTACCGAACCTCGAAGGTCAGCGTTGCCCAGTTCGATTCGTAGTCGACATCGGGTTCGGAGTTGGTCTCGACCATGTGGATGGTACGCACGTACCAGCGTCCCGTTCCGCTCAACGGGATCGTCGCGACCCCGCCCGAGTTCGTGCGCGTGGTGACCGCCTCCACATGCTCGCCCGCCTCGTCGTGTCCGTGCTGGCCGTCATAACTGGCGTAGACGAGTTGATCCGCGACGGGCTGCCCCGCACGCAGGAAACGGACCTGTAACTCGTCGCCGACCCCGAGCTCATACGGGTTCTGCAGCGGGATGAACTCAGCCGGGTAGCCGAGTTCGTTCGCCCATTCACCACTGCGGGCGTCGCCGACCTGCACCACCGCCTTCACGTGCTTGCTGTATCGCTCGATTGCGTCGTCGTTCGTCTTTCCGGCGGCTTCGCGCTGCTCGATGGCGTCGACGATGCCGTCATGCACCAGGTATTCGTTGAACTCCTGGGCCGTGAGGGTGAAGACCCGGGGAGCCGTCGCCACGCCGATCAGATACGTGCCCGGACCGCCGGTGTTGAAGGTGAGGATCGCGGTATCGACGCTGTCGGGGCTCCAGTGAAAGACCGCCGAATCCGTCCAGGCGGAGTGGGGAGGGTGGACGACCCCACCCGGCCCGACAACGCTCACATCGAGCATCCGGTCGCGCGTGATGACGTTCTCGCTCTTGTCGAAGTCGCCGTTGATCAGCGCCACTGCGGCGGTCGAGTTCGGTTCGAGGAAGAAGCTGTCCAGTTTCAGGAACAGGGTGTGCGCGTGCACCGCAGTGACGATTGCGAGAGTGAGCGCGGTTAACGTGCCGAGGGAAATAAGCAGGCGGCGTCCGATTCTCATGTGAGTCCTTGTCCTTCGGGTTTCCGTGCGTGACAGTGCGGGCCGGCCAGTGCGGACCGCCGTCGGGTGCATGCAATAGAAACAGGGTTGGATGTCGGGGCCATGGCCTGTGCCGTTGCTTGCGCCGCCAAAGGGCGCCTTTCACATTGGTCGGCATGGCGAATCGCTCTCGCACGAGACCGCGACTTTGACGTCACCATTTCGCATTCTCGCTTCCGAACTTCGCGCGGACACCGTCTCGCCGAAGGCCTTTCCGGCACTGGCGGCCGGCTTCACCTCGGGGCTCGCCCTGCTCGTCGCCCAGGTCGCATACGGGAGCCTGATCTTTTCGGGGCCGCTCGCTCCGTATTCCTCCCAGGGCGTCGGCCTGATCCTGTTCGGGAATTTCGCCGCCTGCCTGGTCATCGCTCTCACGGGCGGCTTTCGCGGGGCGATATCGGGGCTGTCTCCCGCGCTCGTCATCGTGATGGCACAGGTAGGCGCGACGATGGGCGCCGCGGGCGACACCCTGTTCGTCACCACCGCGTGCGCGCTCATTCTCGGAGCGGTCGCCGCCGGCGCGTGCTTTCTCGCGATCGGGCGATACCGACTCGCCAACCTGGTGCGCTTCGTCCCCTATTCGGTCGCGGGCGGTTTTGTGGCGGGAATCGGGGGGGCTGTGTGCCTGGCCGCCATGTCGCTGATGGGGGTGGAAACGGACTGGCGCGCGATTCCGGTGCTCGTGACACCACCGGAGCTTTTGAGGTGGAGCCCAGGCGTGGCATTCGGGATCTTCCTGTATCTCGCGATGAAGCGGTGGGGTCGTCCGTTCATCCTGCCTGTCGGCGTCGGGCTTGCGGTGGGTGGATATCACCTCGCACTGTCCCTCCTCGGCATCTCCGGCGACGAGGCGAGGGCTGCAGATCTCCTGCTGAAGAGCACCTCCGAAGCAAGCCTGTGGCCAGTCCTGGTGCCTGCGGACCTGGCGTACGTGGACTGGGCCGCGATGGCGCTGCAATTCCCCTCCGTGCTCCTCCTGGTGCTGATCGCGCTCATCGTTGTGATCATGAATTTCGCCGGCCTCGAGATGGCCGCGAACCAGGACCTGGACTGGAACCGCGAGTTCCGCGCGACGGGGATTGCCAACGTGGTTGCGGGCCTGGGCGGCGGCACGACCGCGAGCATGATCGTGCCAGCGTCGCTGCGCAGCAAGCTCTTCGGGGCGGCCACCCGCCTCACTGGAATCATCGCGGCTCTTGTCATCGCGGCCGCCCTGTTTCTGGGCGACGGGATGCTCGATCTCGTCCCGGTGCCGCTCGTGGGGGGCATTCTGGTCTTCGCCGGCCTCGGAATGCTGGACGAAGGGCTCGTGAAAAGCCGAAAGCGTCTTCCCTGGACCGAGTACGGCATCATCGTGCTGATCGCGGGGGTCACCGTGGTGTTCGGGCTGTTCGAGGGTGTGGGCACCGGGATGGTCGCGACTCTCGTGTTCTTCGCCGTGCGACTGAGCCGCGTGGACCCGGTCGGCTCGCGCTTCACGGTGCGCGAGCGCCGAAGCACCAAGGCGCGTTCCGTCCCGGATCGCGTCATTCTCCAGCAGGAGGGCGACCGCGTGCTGGTGTGGCGGCTGCGCGGTTACATCTTCTTTGGAAGCGTCTACCCTCTCGCCGATCACCTCAAGGAATCGCTGGGCGGCGACCCGCGTCCCACCTGTGTGATGCTGGATTTCACGAGTGTATCAGGCTTCGACTTCTCGGCGGTGAACGTCCTCGCGAGGTATCTGCAAACGGCGAGGGCGGCCGGCGTGAAGGTGGTCTTGAGCGCGCCGTCCGAGCAGGTGCGGACCGGATTGAGGCGCAACCTTCCACCCTCGGAGTTTGCCTCGTTGCGGATCGAGCCCAATTTGGACCGCGCGCTTGAACACGTTGAGGAGATCGTGATTGAGATGTGGAAGGCGAACGCAAGCGCGGTTGTCGAGCACCGAGCCTCGGTGTTGGAGCGCGCCGCCGCCGATCTGGATCGCCAACTGGAGCGGCGAACTCGCTTCGAGGACCTGATCGACGAGCTTCGAAGCCGGTTGAGTCCGCGCCGGTACACCTCCGGGGATGTGCTCGCGGGTCCGGGCGTGCCGAGCGAAGGCCTGCAGTTGCTGACGTCCGGTCGGGCTACCGCGCACGATGCCGCGGGCACGCGCTTCGGTCAGTACGGCCCGGGCGATGCGATCTGGCCGGTCGATCCTTCGGACAGGGAGGCACCGATAGTGAGCGCCGACACGTCCTGCAGGACGATGGTGCTGACACCGGTCGCCCGGAGGCGGCTGGAGGAGCGTGAGGAGGCGCTCGCACTGAAGCTGTATCGATACCTGCTGGCCGGACGGTTCAAGGGCGAGCCGACACCAACCGAGCGGGATGATTCAGTCCCACCAAACTCCGGCGACGAATCGGAGTCCAGTTCCCCATCGGAGTCCAGTTCGTGAATCGCCTTGTCGCCGCAGTTGCCCTGATAACCACCGCCGTCGCGTGCGCCGAGGAACCGCAAGTCACGGCAGGGTGGCCGTTTGTCGGCTCCGACCAGGCGCATACCAAGTACTCGTCGGCCGACGGAATCACGGCCGCCAACGTCGGCGAACTGGAGATCGTGTGGAAGTGGGAGCCGAACGAGGTGCCCCTCGAGGAGTACGGGACGCGGCCGAGCTCCTTCCAGGCGACCCCCATCCTGGTCGGCAACGTCCTCTACCTCTCCACAATGTACACGCGGGTGGCAGCCATCGACGCCGAAACCGGCACGGAACTCTGGACGTTCGATCCGAGGGCCTACGAGGGCGGACCCATCGGTGCGGGACCGAGCGGCTTCAAGCACCGGGGCGTCGCCTGGTGGAGCGACGGGGACAACGCGCGCGTCTTCCTCAACAGCCGGGATCGACTGTATGCGATCGACGCCGCGACCGGTGAACTCGACGCGGACTTCGGCGGGGGCGGGAGCGTCGTGCTCACCGAGGGGCACGGCCGCGCAGTCAGCCGCCACGAATTCGATCAGACGTCGCCTCCGGTGGTGTTCGAAGACCTGGTGATTGTGGGGAGCCGTGTGCCCGACGGGGTGCAGCGCAGGTTCGACCCGCCCGGAACGGTGCAGGCGTTCGACGTGCGCACGGGCGAGCGGCGCTGGGTGTTCTTTACGATCCCGCAGTCGAGCGACGACTTCGGCGCGGACACCTGGGAGGACGAGTCGTGGCGCTACACCGGCCACGCAAACGTGTGGGGGTTGATGTCGCTGGATGCCGTGCGCGGGCTCCTCTATGTGCCGACGAGCACGCCGAGCAGCGACTACTGGGGCGGGCGCCGCAGAGGGGCGAATCTGTTCGCCGAGTCGCTCGTGTGCCTCGATGCGCGCACGGGCGAGCGGCGGTGGCACTTCCAGACCGTGCACCATGGCGTGTGGGACTACGACCTGGCCGCGGCTCCGAATCTGGTGACGATCACGGTGGACGGGCGCAAGATCGATGCGGTGGCGCAGATCTCGAAACATGGCTTCACCTATGTGTTTGACCGAGTGACGGGCGAACCGGTGTGGTCGATCGAGGAGCGAGCGGTGGACACGACGACGGACGTGCCGGGCGAGGTGTTGCATCCGACGCAGCCCTTCCCGACCAAACCACCGCCCTTCGGCGAGCAGGGCGTGTCGCTGGAGGACGCGAACAATCTGACGCCGGAGATCCACGCGCTAGCGGTGGCCGAAATGCAGCGTTTCCGGCTGGGCCCCCTCTTCACACCCCCGAGCCTCCAGGGAACGCTCCAGCGCCCGGGCACGATCGGCGGCGCGAACTGGGGCGGGGCGGCTTTCGATCCCGAGACCGGACTCCTTTACGTGCGGACCTCGGAAGACGCCGACGCGAATCAGCTCTGCGCGAATACGGGCGACGACCCGCGCGTCGATGTCGAGTACAGCAACAACTGTCCCTATGGCGCGACGCTCGTCATGTTCCGGGAGGCCGGCGGGCCGGGGGCGGCACCGACCCCGGAGAGCGCGCTGGGCCCGATTCCGCTCACCAGGCCACCCTGGGCGCACCTCGTGGCGATCGACCTCAACGCGGGGGAGATCGCGTGGAAAGTGCCATTCGGAGAGGGGAGCGAGGAAATCCGTACCCACCCGCTGCTTCGCGGCGTCGACCTGCCGGAGCGGCTGGGCACGCTCGGCTACTCCGGACCGCTGGTGACCAAGGGGGGATTGGTATTGCTGGGTGGCGGCGCGCCGTACTTGTATGCGTTCGACAAGGCAACAGGTGCCGAACTCTGGCGTGGCGCGACGCCGTTTCCGGCCAATGGGAACCCGATGACCTACCAGACGCCGTCGGGGAGACAGTTCGTGGTCATCGCTACGGGGGGCGGCACGGACGCGGCGCTCGTCGCCTTCGCGCGACCCGAGCGGTGACCTTCTTCGAGAAGCACGGCGACCGCTTCGCACAGGCCGAGTCGTACTGTGGCCGTGTGACGGCGGCGTTCGCCGTTGCCGGCGGCATCGCGCTCGTGGTCCTGCTCGGAGTCACCGTGGCCGAGGTTTTCTGGCGCTACGTCCTGAACAATTCCCTGCTCTGGGCCGAGGACGTCTCGACGATGTCGCTCGCTGTTGTGGTGGCGGCCGCGATCGCCTACGGCGCCCGCGAGGGCTCCCACGTCTGCGTCAATCTGATCGCACGCGTTGCGGGGCGTCGCGCAACCAGATTCACGGACGCCATCGCCCGGCTTCTGGGCGTGGCAGTCACCGTCACAGCCGCGTACGCCCTGTTCGTTCACGGCAGCTGCGGCCCGGCCTGCGGCGCCGCGACTTCCAGCGTATCGATCTCCCACACGCCCTTCTACTACACGCTCGGCGCGTCCGTTGCCGCCTACGGACTGCTGCTCGCGTCCCAACTCTTTCTGGGGTTCGCAACCTGGAACGGGGAAGACCCCAACGAGCCCGACGACTGATGGACGGAAGCAGCATCGCCCTCCTCGGATTCCTCGCTCTCCTGCTGCTGCTCCTGATCCGGGTGCCAGTGGGGCTGGCGATGCTGGTCGTGGGTGTGGCCGGAATCGGTGCGATCCGCCCGGGAGCGGTGGTGCCGGTGCTGGCGGGGGAGGTATTCGGGGTGGCCTCGCGGTATACCCTCACCATCCTGCCGCTGTTCATGATGATGGGGAACCTGGCGGTGATCTCCGGGATGAGTCAGGACCTCTATCGCGCTGCCCACAGCTGGCTCGGCCGCGTGAGGGGCAGTCTCGCGTCGGCGTCGATCGTCGGGTGTGCCGGATTCTCCGCTCTTTCCGGCTCGTCGCTGGCCGCCGCGCTGACCATGGGGCGCGTCTCGCTTCCCGAGATGCGGCGGTACCGGTATGACGATTCGCTTGCGACGGGGGCCATCGCCGCCGGCGGGACCCTCGGCATCCTGATCCCGCCGTCGGCGGGTCTGGTCATCTACGGGATCATCACCGAGGAGAGCATCGGACGCCTGTTCATGGCCGGGATCTTCCCCGGAATCCTGCTCACGCTTCTGTTCGTGCTCGCCGTCTGGATCGTCGTAAGGCGCGACCCGGAGAAAGCTCCCCACGCCACGGAACCGGTTCCCTGGCGGGATCGCCTCAAGGCTACCGCGAGAGCGATGTGGATCCTGGGTATCGTCGTCGTGACCATCGGCGGTATCTACGCCGGCATCTTCTCCGCCGTCGAGGCGGCCGCCGTGGGAGCGTTGCTGACGCTGATCGCGGCGGTTGTACGGCGCGCGTTGAACCGGAACGCAGTGGCCGAAGTGGTCAAGGCCACGCTGAAGGCCAGCGGCACCGCTTTCCTGGTGCTGTTCGGCGCGTTCGTGTTCAAGGTCTTCCTCGGATTCACGGGAATCGCCTTCGTCGCCTCCGAATGGGTCAGCGAGCAGGGCTTCACGGGAGCTCAGGTCGTCCTGCTGGTGCTGGCCATGTTCATCGTGCTGGGGACCTTTCTCGATGGCTTCGCGATGCTCGTTCTGACCGTTCCCCTGGTTCAGCCGATTCTTGAGTCCCTGGGCATCGACATGATCTGGTTCGGTGTGATGATCGTCATCACCCTCGAGATGGGCTTGATCTCGCCTCCGGTCGGGCTGAACATCTTCGTGGTGAAGGGTGTGGCTCCCGACGTGCCGATCGGGACGATGTTCCGGGGCATCGTTCCGTTCTGGCTTGCAATGCTGGCGGCGCTGATTCTGATTGCGCTGCTGCCCGGACTCGCCACGCTTCTGCCCAACGCCATGTTTGGATGAGGGGAGACTGGATGAAACGCACGCGCTGGACTATCCACGGATTCGTTGCAGCCGGTTTGACGATCGCCGTCGGCTGCGGAGGTGCGCCGGAAGGCAAGGAGTTGTCGCTCGCGCACTTCCTGCCGGCGGATCACACCCTGAACGACGCCGTGTTTACGCCGTTCTCGCAGCGACTGGCGGAGATCTCGGGCGGTCAGCTTACGGTCCGGCAATACCCGAGCGGCATCCTGAACTCGTCGCCTCCCGCCCAGTATTCGATGCTGCTCAACGGCGTGGCCGATATCGCCCTTGTCATGCCTTCCTATACCCCCGACCTCTTCCCGAAAACGGATCTCATCGGCTATCCGGGTGTCTGCGGGACCGCGCTGGAGTGCACCGAGGCGCTACAGCGCGCCTGGCCTGTTCTGGAACAGGAATACGGTGCCAGGGTTCTGGCAATCTGGTCCAGCACGCCACCCGTGCTTGTTACCCGCGAGACTCCGGTGCGTACGCTCGAGGACATTCGCGGGCTCAAGATCCGCGTGTCGTCGCGTAGCGACATACCGTTCATTGAAGCGCTCGGCGCCAGCGCCTTGATGCAACCAGTCACGGAACAGCACCAAAGCCTGACCACCGGCGTAATCGACGGAGTGGCAATCGCACCGTCGGGAATCGTCGCCTTTCGCCTTCACGAGCCGGCCAACTACCTGACCACCTGGCTCCCCATCTCCGGGTTGGCGTTTGTCCTGCTCATGAACCAGGACACCTACGAGGCCCTGTCGCCGGAAGAGCAGCGCTGGATCGACGAAGCTGCGGACAGCGCTCTCTCCGTGGCGGGAGCCATGGCGTTCGAGCGTGTCGATACCGAAGCGCTGGAACTCGCGCGTGAAGCGGGAGTCGATATCGTCGAACTCACGGAAGTCGAAAGGGGCCGTTTCGAACAGGCGGTCGCCTCCGCCGTTGAAGCAGGGCTCTCGCGCCAGGTGGGCGATATGACCGTCGGCGAGGTCACCAGGCTCCTGAGCAGGAAATGATCTCCAGGTAGACGGCAATTTCTTGCGCGTCGCGGGGATCAACCACTGGCTCCCAGCCGCCCGAACCGCAGGAACAGGGCGGGGACGACCACCATGTTCAGGAACGTCGAGGTCAGCAGTCCACCGAGGACCACCACCGCGAGGGGCGCCTGGATCTCCTTGCCCGGCTCGCCGATTCCGAGCGCCAGCGGGATGAGCGCGAGACCGGCGGTGAGCGCCGTCATGAGGATCGGGGCCAGGCGCTCCATCGAGCCGCGGCGGATGCTCGCCGCGAGAGAGAGGCCGCCGTCGTGCAGATCGCGGTAGCGCGTGACGAGCAGGATGCCGTTGCGCACGGCGATGCCGAAGAGCGTGATGAAACCGACAAGTGTCGCGACGTTGACGGTCCCGCCAATCAGCAGGACCGCGGCAACGCCGCCGGCCAGCGCCAGGGGCAGATTCACCATGAGCAGCACCGCCGTGCGCACGCTGCGGAAGGTGCGGAACATGATGAGGAAGATCGCGACGACCGAGAGCAGCGACAGGATGCCGATCCTTCGCGTAGCTTCCTGGCCGCTCTCGAACTGCCCGCCGTACTGCACGAAGTACTCGGCCGGGAGGGTCACGTCGCGCTCCACACCCGCCTGAAGCTCCTCGACGGCTCCGACCACGTCCCGCTCTGCGACATTGGCGCTGATCACGATCTTCCGCTGCACGTTCTCGCGGCTGATCGTGTTGGGCCCGCGTCCGGGCAGGATGTCGGCGAGTTGCGACAGCGGCACGGTCGCGCCGGACGGCGTGGTCATGAGTGTGCGGCCGATGGCTTCGGGATCTTCGCGGTAGCGGTCGTCGTAGCGGACGGCGAGCTCGAACGCCCGCTGGCCCTCGCGGACGAGCGAGACTTCTTCGCCCTGGAACGCCACATCCACGGTCTGGGCCAGGGCTGCCGGGGTCACGCCGTACCGGGCCATCGCGCGGCGGTTCGCCCGGACCTGAAGCTGCGGAACATCGGCCTGCTGCTCGACGGCGAGGTCGACGAGCCCCGGAATGCCCGCGGCGACCGTCTCGATCTGCCCCGCGATCTGGCGCAGTTGGCGCAGGTCGGGTCCGTAGAGGTTGACCGCGATGGCGGCACGCGTCCCCGAGAGCATGTGGTCGATCCGGTGACCGATGGGCTGCCCCACCGTGATGTTGGTGCCCGGGAGGCCCTGCAGGTCCGCCCGGATCTCGGCCATGACATCTGCGAGGTGGTGCTCGGCGAGGTCGAGCCGGGCATCGATCTCGGACGCGTTGGGCCCCTGGGCGTGCTCGTCGAGTTCGGCGCGGCCGGTGCGGCGGGCGGTCGAGACCACCGCGGGGTGTGCGAGGAGCTGCCGTTCCACACGGGCGCCGATGGCGTCCGACTCGGGCAGGGACGTGCCGGGCAGGCTCACCACCGATATCGTCAGCGAGCCCTCCTGAAACTCGGGAAGGAAGGCGCGTCCGAGCCCTGGAACGAGGGCCAGCGTGGCGGCGAGCAGCAGCGCGGTGCCCGCCAGGACGACTCCGGAGCGACGAAGCGACCACTCGAGAATGCCGCGGTACCCCCGCTCGAGGGCGCTCATCAGCCACGGCTTGCTCGCCTGGCCCAGGGCGCGTCCGCGCGCGAGCAGAGCCTGGCAGAGCGCGGGCGTGACCGTGACGGCGACCAGGAGCGAGGCAAGGATGCTCACGATGTACGCCAGCCCGAGCGGCCGCAGCATGCGTCCCTCGACCCCCGACAGGAAGAAGAGCGGCACGAAGACGATCGTGATGATGACCGTCGCGCTGAGGATGGGAGCACGGATCTCGCGGGCGGCGTCGCGGATCACGGCCAGCGTCCCTCTGCGCCACTGTTCCGGGCGGCGGCTGTTGTCGCGAAGCCGCCGGTGCGCGTTCTCCACGAAGATGATCGCGTCGTCGACCAGCGCCCCGATGGCGATCGCCATGCCTCCCAGCGTCATCGTGTTGATGGTGCCGCCAAAGGCCCGCAGCATGATGACCGCCAGGGCGAGCGAGAGCGGTATCGCCAGCACCGAGATCGCCGTCGTGCGCACGTTCCACAGAAAGAGGAAGAGGATGGCGACCACGAGCAGCGCGCCGTCGCGCAACGAGGTGACCACGTTGTTCACGGCGAGAGCGATGAAGTCGGCCTGGCGGAAGATGTTCCTCTCGAAGGAGATCCCTTCCGGCAGCGATGGCTCGATTCGGTCGAGTTCGGTCTCGATCCTGCGGGTGACTTCCAGCGTATTGGCGCCCGGCTGCTTCTGAATCGTCAGGATGACGGCGGGCTCGGCGTTCACCGCTGCCGTGCCGAAGCGGACCCTGGGCCCGATGCGCACCTCGGCGAGATCGTTGATCAGCACCGGAACCCCGGCGCGGGTCGTGACGACGGTGAGCCCGATCTCCTCGGCATCGCGGACCCGCCCGAGCCCGCGGATCAGGATGTCACTCCCACCGGAACGATACAGCCCGCCCGACACATTGCGGTTGGATTCCATGGCTGCGGTGAGCACCTCGTCGAGCCCCACGCGGTACGCCAGCAGCCGCTCCGGGTCGATCAGCACCTGGTACTGACGGACCTGTCCCCCGATTGCAACGACCTGCGCGACCCCCGGCACGGCGAGCAGCCGCGGCCTGACCACCCAGTCGGCGGCAGTGCGGGCCTCCATGAGCCCGGTCGGTGGTGCGCTCATCCCGATCAGCAGGATCTCGCCCATGATCGAGGTGACCGGCGCGAGGATGGGAGCACTCACGTCTTCGGGAAGACGGGCGGCCACGGACTGCAGCCTCTCGCTGACGGTCTGCCGCGCCTGGAAGATGTCCGTGCCCCAGTCGAAGTCCACCCAGACGATGCTGATGCCCTGGGCGGAGCTCGAACGCACCCGGCGAACCGCGGTCGCCCCGTTTACCGCGGCTTCAACCGGGAAGGTGACGAGGCTCTCGACCTCTTCAGGGGCGAGGCCGTGTGCATCGGTCAGTACGGTGACCGTGGGGGCGGTAAGGTCGGGGAAGACGTCGACCGGGAGCGTCGCGGCGACCCAGCCGCCGCCGGCCAGCGCAAATGCGGCGACGCACACCGTGAAGAAGGGATGTTCCAGGGAGGCGCGGACAAGGAGATCGAGGATGCCGGTTCGGCCGCGGGCCCCCTTTGTCTCCGCCTCCTGCACCGGAGCGCTAGTGCGGGTGCCCATGGTCGGCGATCTCGGCGTCGCCGAGCGAGGCCAGCCTTACCTGGTAGGCGCCCGTGGTCACGACGTGTTCGCCGCTGTCGATCCCGGCGTTGACGACGGTCCACGATCCGTCGGAGGGTCCGAGCTGCACGACGCGCCGCTGGAAGGATTCGCCCCCGACCTGCACGTACACCACAGCGAGCCCGTCTTCCTCCTGAACCGCCGTGGCGGGCACGGCCACCGCCTCGACCGGTTCCGCGACCTGGACGTGCCCGAAGGCGAGCATCCCGACCTTCAGCGCGCGGTCGGGGTTCGGTACTTCGAAGCGGACGGGCAAAGTGCGGCTATTCGGGTCGATCACGGTGCCGATCGAGACGACGCGATCCGCCGTGTGAACGCGCGGCGTGCCCTCGACCGTGAACCAGGCGCTGCTGGCGTCGCCGACAGCGCCAGCGTGGCTGGCCGGTACCCGTGCGACGAACCACAGCGTGGCCGGGTTGACCACGGTGAACGCATGCGTGCCCGCCTCGACGTGCTGGCCCGAGGCGACGTGGCGCTCGGAGATGACGCCATCGATCGGGCTGCGCAGCTGGTAGAGGTCGGGGTCCGAGCCCTCTTCCTCGTCGCCTGGGCGCACGCCGCCAATGGCTTCGAAGGCGGCCGCCGCAACCTCGAGTTCGTGCCGGGCGTGCTCAAGCCGCCGTTCGGCGATGGCGCCGGCCGCGAACAGGCGCTCGGCCCGGCCCGCCTCGCGCTCGGCGGCCACCACGTCGGCCCGCATGCGAGCATAGGAGTTGTCCAGGCTGGTGGGCGCGATCAGCGCGAGTGTCTGGCCCGCTTCGACCCGGTCCCCCGGTGCCAGCGAAGGGCCGCCCGCCACGATCACTCCCGCAACCAGGGTCGAGACGTGCGCCAGACCGCTTCCGGGAGCGATGATCTCTCCCGCCACCGGGATCGTGCGCGGAATCTCACGGCGTTCTGCAACAGCGACCCCGAACGGCATCGACCACTGCTGTTCCTTCAGGAGCGCGATAATTCCGGACGGCGGCTCTGCCACATCGTGCGGCAGGGCGTCCTCGCTCTCGAAGACCTGAAGCTGCCCGACCGGGATCGCGTGCTCGGCGCCGCGCGCGGCGAGGGTCATGTCGGCTCGCCAGGTGCCGCTCGCGGTGAGCGTCGGGGTCGCGGTGTAGACTCCGGGCCGGTCGGGCGCGGGCATCGCGATCTCTTCCCTGGCGCCGCCGGGTCCACGGAGCAGCAACGTCAGACCGCCCTCCCCGACGGGCTGCCAGTCCTCGAGCCAGGTCAGGTGTATCGCCCAGACGTCGCTCGGCACATCCCGCACATGGGGGGGATACTCGACAAAGAGTTCGAGCGCGTCGGTCCGGTGGGTGACCACCCCGCCGCCGGCGTGGGAATGGTCGGCTTCAACCGCGGCGTCGGACGGAGGCTGCGCGCACCCGCCTGCCCAGAGCGCCCCCACCAGGACAGGCACCCATGCGCGCCGTGGTCTGCCGTCCCGATGCTTCATCGTTCGTCCGCCGGCTCCCGCCCCATCGCACGGACGAGGTCGTAGTACGCGATCCAGGTGGCTGATTGCAGAGATAGCGCGCTCAAGCGGGCGTCCCGGAAGGCTCCAGCCGCGTCGAGGAGTTCCAGAGGGGTCATTTCATCCTCCGTGTAGGCGGTCTGTGCCGTGGCCAGAAGAGCTTCCGCCTCCAGGAGCATGACGTCGCCCGCCAGTTCCAGGCGGTTGCGCATGGAAGTGTAGCGGTCCGAAGCATCGCGAAGGTCGATCTCCGCCAACCTCCTGGTAAGGTCGAGCCGATATGCGGCGGTGGACTCTCTCGCGGAGGCTCCCTGACGGGTTCCAGCGCCTTGGTCGAAGACGGGAAGGGGAAGGCTCACCGTTACGGCGGCCCCCGAGAATCCGTCGGCCTGGTCCTTGTAGCCAAGGGTCAGCGTGGGATCCGGCACCCACTCCGTCGCCGAGACCCGGGCACGCGCCCTGGCGGCGTCGAGATCCTTCGTCGCGGCCTGCATGTCCGGCCGCTGGGCGAGCGCTTCCAGTGCTGCCGGCGTGGTCACAGCCGGCGGCAGTCCGGCGCGCGCCGCCCCGCCCGGCGGCTCCGACGGCCCGACCTCGTGGTCGTCGGCACCTGGAGAAATCAGTCCGGCAAGCGCCCTGCGCGCCGCCCGCGCCCGCAGTGCCGCTCCCTCCAACTCCTGCTCCGACCGGATGCGCTCGAGCCGTACGCGACGGGCTTCGTAGGCAGAGATGTCCCCTTCCTCAAGTCTTCGTTCCGCGTCGTCGGCGACGGTTCGAAGCACCAACGCGGCCCGGCTGATGGTCAGTTGGGCTTCCTCGGCCAGCCACGCCCGCACGTATGCCTTGCGCACCTCGGATGCAAGGCGCAACGAGTCCGCCCGAAGGCGAGCTGTGGCCGCGTCGACGGAGTGGACGGCCGCCTGGGCCCGTGCAGTCGTGCGTCCCGGCCACTCGACTCGCTGAACCAGACCGGCCGTGGTCTCCCAATAGTCCTCACCGGAGTGCCCTAGATCCTCCCGCACCAGCGAAAACGCGGGGTTTGCGTACGCGCGAAACTGTCGGGCCATTCCGGCGGCCTCGCTCCACTCGGAGCGGGCGATCCGCAACTCGAGGCTGCTTTCCGCAAAGGCCTGGAGCGCCTCCGCCAGTGTGACGCGCTGGATGCGCTCTTGCGCATGCGAGCCCCGGCACGGGATCAATACAACCCCGACAAGCAGAATCACCGCCGTCCGTCTCACGTGCATGGACCCTCCTGGAATCATCCTAGGCTTCCCAATGTAGTATGGGACATGTAGCAGGACAGGAGCCGCTGCGGCGTTTGCCACCACGCTGCCCGGATCGGCGCACCAGAGGAAAAAGGCGGGAAGCATGACCCAGGACGAATACACTCGGTGCGACGCCACCGCGCTCGCCGCACTCGTGCGGGCCGGCGAAGTCACGCCGATCGAGCTGATCGACGTCGCGATGAAGCGGCTCGAGAGGGTCAATCCCCTGATCAACGCGGTCGTCTACCGGATGGACGAGGAGGCCAGAGCATTGGCAGCCTCCGTCGATCACAACGCGGTCCTGGCCGGCGTGCCCTTCCTGGCCAAGGATCTGCAGAGCGACTACGCCGGACATCCGACATCGGGCGGCAGCCGTGCGGCCGTCGACCTGGTGGTGGATGAGGACACCGAGCTGGTGCGGCGGATCCGCGCCACCGGGGTCTCCATCCTCGGCAAGACGAACACGCCCGAGTTCGGGCTGTTGCCGTATACCGAGCCGGAGCTGTGGGGGCCCTGCCGCAACCCGTGGTCGCTCGATCGCACGCCGGGTGGATCGAGCGGGGGATCGGCGGCGGCGGTGGCGGCGGGCATCGTGCCGATCGCCGGTGGCGGGGACGGAGCGGGCTCGATACGCATGCCGGCCTCGTGCTGCGGCCTGTTCGGGCTCAAGCCGAGCCGCGGGCGCATTCCTGCGGGGCCGCGAGACGCCGAGCCATGGCGCGGATCGGTGACCGAGCACGTACTCGCCCGCTCGGTACGGGACAGCGCGGCGATGCTCGACGCCACGCAGGGCCCCGAACCCGGAGCCCCCTACAGGATCGCGCCGCCGAGCCGTCCGTTCACCGCGGAAGTGGACGCCGATCCGGTGCGCCTGCGGATCGCCTGGACCACCGAGCCGACGATGGGATCGGCCGACCCCCACCCGGACTGTGTGCAGGCGGTCCACGACACGGTCTCGCTGTTGACGAAACTCGGCCACCAGGTCACCGAGGCCACACCCCGCATCGACGGCAAGGCCTTTGCCCGCGCCTTCATGTACATGGTCGCCGGCGAAGTGGGCGCGGAGTTCGAGGACCTCGCAGCGATCCTCGGGAGGCGCCCCCGCAGGACCGAACTGGAGCCGCTGACCTGGGCCCTCGGCCTGGTGTCGAGAGCGGTCTCGGCCCGGGAACTCGCCAGCGCCCTGCGCCTGCTCGAGCGCTGCGGCAAGTCCGTCGGTCGATTCTTCACCGACTACGACATCCTGGTGACGCCCACCGTCGCCACACCGCCACCGAAGATCGGCGCGCTGCCACCAAGCCGGTTCGAGCACCTCCAACTCAGGCTGATGCGCGCAATCGGGTCCGGACGCCTGATCAAGGCCGGCCGGCTGCTGGAACGCATCGCCGACAGCGCGTTCGAATACACCCCCTGGACGCCGGTCTTCAACATCAGCGGACAGCCGGCCATGTCGGTGCCGCTGCACTGGAACGCCGCCGGACTTCCCGTGGGCGTGCACTTCGTTGCCCGGCCCGGCGACGAGGCCACACTCCTGCGGCTCGCCGGCCAGCTCGAACGTGAACGCCCCTGGTTCGACCGTGTCCCGGAGATCGCCCAGCGGACAAACTGACCCTTGCCGCCCAGCCCCACGGAGCCGCACCTTCACCCTTCACCAGCAGCTCCCGGAGGGACCCATGCGCGCACCGCACACGACCACCCGCTCCGCCGCGCAGATCGCCGCTGTCGCCGGCCTCGTCGCGGCCACTACGACCTGCCAGCCCGCGGCCCAGGCCCCACCGTCCGGAGACGGAGCCGCCGCCACGCTCCGCATCGAAGTCACCCACGACGCCACGCTCCACGACGGCCCCCTCACCGGCCGCCTCTTCACGGTCTTCGCCCCGTCGAACGACCCCGAGCCCCGGATCGCCGGCTACAACTCGGCCCGCCAACGCAACGGCGAGGTCCCCTTCTTCTCCGCCGACGTCGAAAACGCGGCCCCCGGCGACGCCATGGTCATCGACGCAGGCGCCGACGGCTACCCGTACCGCCGCCTCGGCGGCCTGCCCGCCGGCGACTACTGGGTCCAGGCGATCCTGCACGTCTACACCGAGTACGAGCGCGCCGACGGCCACACCATCTGGGCCCCGCAGGACCAGTGGGAAGGCCAGCGCTGGGCGTTCTCCCCGGGCAACTACTTCAGCGAGCCGCGCCAGGTCCGCATCGACCCGGCCAGCGACGACGTCATCCAGTTCGAGCTCACCGGCGAGCTCCCGCCGATCGAGGTCCCGGCCGACACGGACTGGGTGAAGCGCATCAGGATCCAGAGCGACATCCTGACCGAATGGTGGGGCCATCCCATGTACGTGGGCGCGGTCGTGCTGCTGCCGCGCGGCTTCGACGAGAATCCGGACATGCGCTACCCGCTCGTCATCGAGGAGGGGCACTTCCAGCTGGACCCGGTGTTCGGGTTCACCACCGAGCCGCCCGCCGGCGGGGCGCTGTTCTCGCAGATGCGGGAAGAGGCGGGTGGACTTCGCGAGTCCGGGTACGAATTCGCGCAGGCGTGGATGGGTGACGACTTCCCACGCGTGGTCGCGGTCATATTGCAGCATCCGACGCCCTATTTCGACGACTCCTACGGCCTCAACTCGGCCAACAACGGACCCTACGGCGACGCGATCCACGAAGAGCTGATCCCATACATCGAGGAGAACTTCCGGCTGATCGGCGAGCCCTACGCGCGCGTCATGACCGGCGGCTCCACCGGCGGCTGGCTCTCGCTCGCCAAGATGCTCCACTACCCGACCTACTACGGCGGCACGTGGACGTACTACCCCGATCCGATCGACTTCCGGCGCTACCAGCTGGTCAACATCTACGAGGACGAGAGCGCGTTCATCGTGCCGGGCTCGGTGCCGGGCGCGCCGGAGCGGATGTTCCAGCGGACGGTCGAGGGCCAGCCGGTGGGCAGCAACCGCCAGATCAGCCAGCTGGAGGTGGCGCAGGGCTCGCGCGGGCGTGGCGCCGGGCAGCTCGACGCCTGGCATGCGGCGTACGGCCCGACCGACGAGGACGGCTATCCGCGGCGGCTATGGGATCTGGACACCGGCATCATCGACCGCGAGGTGGCCTACTACATGCGCGACAACGGGTTCGATCTGCGCCACTACGCCGAGGAGAACTGGTCCGAGATCGGCCCGGACCTGGTTGGCAAGATCAAGATCTACAACCCCGAGATGGACCACTTCTACCTGCCGTACGCCGTGTATCTGATGGAGGAGTTCCTCGAGAGCACGACCGATCCGTACTACGCCGGCGAGTTCATCCACGGCGCCCCGATGAAGGGTCACGGCTGGTCTCCCTTCACAAATGCCGATCTTGTCCGCCAAATGGCGGCACATGTGGCCGACAACGCACCCGAAGGGGCGTCCACGGCGTGGATGGAGGGGAGGTAGGAGGTCAGCGCCTGCGCGCGACCTTGATCTTGAACGCTTTGCCCGGCGTGAGGGCGGGAGCGTACCTGGGCTTCAACTTCGCGCGTGGTGCATGAAGTGTGATGTCGGCCAGGTGTAGCAGGGTCGCGATGGTCAGAGCAATCTGCACTTCTGCAAAGCGGCTGCCGATGCAACGGTGTGCCCCCAGGCCGAACGGCGCGTAAACGCCCCGCGGCCGGTGCTCGTTCCTCTCGGGGAGAAACCGGTCGATGTCGAAGCGCAGGGGATCGGGGTAGTGTTCCGGGCAGAAGTGGGGTACGGTGGCGGCGATTATGATTTGCTCGCCGTACGGAATCGTGTGGCCTGCCAGCTCAAAGGTGTTGACAACATCTCTGAGCACCAACCCGGCCACCGGATACATGCGCAGGGTTTCCATCAGGGCCCGGTGCGTCACGTCCATCCCACGCAGCTTGTCCGATGTTGGACCCTCACCCTCAAACAACGCGTCCGCTTCGGCTTGCATGGCGGCGTGAATCTCGGGCTGCTTCAGTACTTCGTAGAGCATGAAGGCGGCTGTGGCCCCTGTCGTGTGGAGACCCGCGAGGAAAGGTCCCAGGCTGCCGACGCGCAGTTCGTTCTGAGCCAGGAACTGGGGGTCGGTGCGGTGCAACTCGATCAGGGAATCGATCAGATCCGGCTCCGCGCCGGCGCGCAGCTGTGGGTCGTGTGCATTCAGCATCCCCTCGGCCAGCCGGCATGTAACGGCCCTCGCGCGCCGGGTGCGCGGCATTCGCAGCGACCACTTGGGGGCTCGTCGGGAGGCGTACGCAATGACGGTGTCGACGTAGTAGCTCAGATCGTCGAACCGTGCGGACACGGTCGTTCCGGTGAGCACCTGTGCGGACTGCTCGGCGAGGATCGGGCGCAACGCCGGCAGGACCGCGAACGGCTCTTCCTCAGGCCAGTCCAGGATTCCGCGGTGGGCGATTCCCGCTGTGACGTCCAGGTGTTTGACGGCGACGTGGTGCGAATAGCTCTTGTTTATGGCCTTGCGCAGGCGAAAATGCTCGTTGCCATCCATGTTGAGGAGGGCGCGGTGGGCGCGGAGGCGTTGAACCATTGGCGCCATTGCGTCGAAGGAGCGCAGGTACAGGCGACTCTTCCGCTGCAGGAATGAGTTTGCGTCCGGGCCGGCCAAAACCGTGATCGCGTCGCCTGGCACTCGGACGCGGAATACGGGACCGAGGGCGAGGTACTGCTTGGTGAGAAACGCCATCGGGTCGGTCGAGAGGCCGATCGCGTGCCCGAGAAACGGCAAGCCACCGGTGGCCGTCGGCTGTCTGGCCAGCGCATCGGCACGCTGTTTGGGACCGAGAATGATCGCGCCGGGCTCGGGCCCATCCTCCGAAGCCGGGGTACCCAAACCGCGAATCGCGTCGGAGACCGTGCGGCCGATAAGGTCCAGGCGCCGCAGGAGTTCGATGCGGTCCGCGACTTCCGCTGTTTCCGCCGGGGACAGAATGCGATCGAAGATGCCGCAGGCATCAACGACGGCAATCAGCATCGCGTCACGCGGGTGTGGAACGTCGTCGGCGAAGAGGACCCCCATTATGCGCGCATCGACTGCCCGGCCCGCCCGCCCGTCGACCATGGGATATCGGCGGGCTCGCCCCACCAATCGCGTCAGGGACAGGAAGCCGCCGGAGTCCCGCTCCAGGATGCGTCGCTCGATCAGGCGGGTGATCGCGTCCTCCTGGGCTTTCCCCGCTATCTCGGGCGTGGCGAGGCGTTCAATCCAGTGGGCCGTGTCGTGAACACCGATGTCCGCAGCGATCATGGCGAGCGTCGGATCCAGGAGGTCGTCGTTCAACCGCGTCGAATCGGTCAGCACCAGACGCTCGAGGTCGGTATCGATGCGGTCTTCCAGCGCCAGGTCCATCAGGATGGTTCCGGCCAGCGCGTAGTACAGGGTCCGGTCCGGGACGGGTGTCAGTTGCCCGCTCTGCTTGTCGAGCAGGAAAATGAGGAGTTCCTCGGCGAACCTCAGCACGCGGGGACCTGCACACTTGGAATTTGCATTTGGAATGCAAATATATGCGTCAAAAGCAACAAATGCTACGACATAACAATGGCCAGCTTGCCGAGCATGGAGGAAGTGTGTATTCCTTACACACGACGCACGACGCACGACGCCCAGGTGAGGAGAAATACCGCATGGCTCGACGAGTCAACATCATGATGGACGAGGATTCGTGGCGCTTCATCGAGCGACTGCCACGCGGGACTCGCAGTCGTGCCGTCAACGCTGCGATCCGGGAGTGGGCGGGGGCTGCGAGGAGGCGGGACGCTGCCGCCCGAATGGATGTGCTACGGGCGCGTCTGCCCAAGGTAGGAACCGACTGTATCGTCCGGTGGATACGTGAGGGGCGGGAGCGACGGGTGCCGTGATCGTAACGCCGGACGCCTCGGTTCTTCTCAAGTGGGTTCTTCCGGGCGACGACGAACACGACACGGACGTGGCGCTCGCGCTACGGGATGAAGCCGTGGCGGGAAGGCTCGATCTGGTCGTGCCCCAACTCTGGATCTACGAGGTGGGCAACACGCTGGCGAGGCGGTTCCCCGATGATGCCGCCGAGTTGCTCGCGTCGCTGGCCGATTTCGGCCTGACCGAGGCGAAGTTGCACTCAAGGTGGCGAGCACGTGCGGTAGCTCTGTGCGTGACCTACGGGGTCGCGTTTTACGACGCGGCCTACCACGCCGTGGCGCTTGGCCTCGGGGGCGTGTTCGTCACGGCGGACGAACGCTACGTGCGCCGGGCCTCGGAGGCCGGGGGCGTTTCGTCCTTGCGGCTCTGGCGAATGCCGTGATTGTAAAGGCGACATGACATCTTGCAATGTTGTCGTTACATGCCTATGGCACACGCAGCCTCGTCGCAAGACTCGCAGGGGCGCCGACCATTGACCGGGACGCCTGCGGGAGTGCTGGGTTGGTCTTGCTCAGGTGTGGCATCTCCCACGGGGTTTTTCCGTGAAAATCCGCAATCCATATGTGGATTTTCACGAAACGAAACTTGGTCACCACATGCCAAGCGCTGGCCAAACCCGGCGGCAGGCTGGGATGGAAGGGCCCCGGCATCCCGCGGGGCTCCTACGGCGTCTGCAGCCTCGTCGAATCCGGCAGCGGCCACGTAGAGCCGCCTTCGGGTATCAGGCCGCGGCTCTCGACCATGTACCGAAGAATCGCGTCGTATTCGGCTGACGGCAGACTGCCGGGCGCCTCGTGCGGCATGGCGACCCGCAGGTACCTGTCGAGCCGGCCGACGGTGGTGTAGGAAGCGAGGGTGACCGCGTCGAGTTCGGCGCCCATCCCGTTGGGCACGTCGTGGCAGTAGCTGCAGCGCACGGTGTAGGCCCACTCGCCGTCGACGGCGGGGACTTCGGGCGCGTCGGCTGCCGGACTGCAGGCTGCGGCTGCCCCGGCAAGGGCCGTCAGGAGCGCACGTCTCAGGGGATGAGCATATGAGTATATGAGTATATGAGTCATCCCACCCGCACCGGGTGCGGCAGCACGACGTTCAGCAGGTAGCCCTTCTCGTTGTAGACGCCCTCGAGCGGCTGCGTCTCGCCCGCCGCGTCGGTGGCGCGCGTCCGCAGGATGTGCTCGCCGGGCGGTGCCTCCCATTCGAACTCGAACCGGGCCCATGCGTGGGGCATGTCGGCGGACGCTCCGATGAGACGCGCGGTCGCCCACGGCCCGTCGTCCGCACTCCACTCCACCTGCTCTACCGGTCCCCGCGGCGAGTACGCAAACCCTCTCAGCCGGTGCGTCCCGGCGCCCAACTCGGCCGGATGCGGCAGCGCAAGCGCGCTCTTGACCACCCCTGTGCTGATCGGGGCGCCGTCGGCTGGCTCGTACTGCTCCGCGGGCCATTCCTCGCCCACCAGGACGTACGACGACGTGTTGGCGCTCACCCACACCTTCTCGGTCGCGACCTCGACGCGCCCCACCCACTTCACGCTGGACGACCCCACCCAGCCGGGCACCACGGCGCGCACGGGGAAGCCGTGATCGGGCGGCAGCTCCGCCCCGTTCATGGTGAGCGCGAGGATCGTCGCCGGGTCGAGCGCCTTCTCGACCGTCATCGGACGCTCCCACGCACCGTCGTCCAGCCCGATCACGTTCACCTCGAGCGCGTCGTCGCGGATCCCCGCCAGCGCCAGCACATCGGCGAGGCTCGGCCCGGTCCACTCCGCACAACCGATCGCGCCTGTGCCCCATTGGCTGCCAGTCGCGGTGCTCCCCGTTACCGACCGGAAGAAGCCGCGCCAGTTGCCCGCGCACTCGATGTAGGCGATGAGCGTCTGGCTGGGCAGCGCCCGCAGGTCGTCGAGGGTCAGCTGCACCTCGCGCTCGGCGCCCGGTCCGCCCACGGACAGCACGTACGAAGCCGGATCGATCATCGGCGTCGGGGCATGGTTCCGCACGAAGAAGAGGTCGTTCGGGGTAAGCAGGCCGTCCAGGTCCGCCAGGCGCGTCTCGAGATTGGTGCCGTGCTGCACGAATGGGCCCGGATCCTTGGCCCAGATCGGGGCCGGAGCGCCAGTGCCCGATCCGGCTTCGCCGCCCGCCGCCGCACCCCCGTCCCCCGCGCCCTCGGGCCCGCACGCCGCCGCTCCCACGCCCACGGCCATCAGCGCCAGCGCGTCTCTTCTGTTCATCGCGGCCCGGTCCATGACGCCCCTCCTCTTTGCTGGGAATGTCCGATCGCGGCTGAGGTTAAGACGCCCCTGGCCAGCGCGGCAACCGGATCGCCCGCCGCCGCCCCCTAGCCCCGCGCGCCCCACGGGCACAACTTCACATGGCACGATTCCGTGACCGGACTCACCGCATGCAGTCGGAGGTGCCCAAATGTCCACTCGTTTCCGCGCTCGTCTCCGCCCCGCCCGCCTGGTCCCCGCGATCGCCGCCGTGCCGATCCTCCTGGCCGCCGCCGCCCCCGATGCCATGGCCCAGCGACCCCAGCGCGTCTACGCCACCATCGACTCCCTGCGGCACATCCAGTCGGTCGAGCCCCGCATGGGCCCTGCCGGCACGGTCGTCGAAGTCTACACCGAGAACCTGCCGCCCCAGGCGAAGATCCACGTCGGGGTCGGCGCCATGCGGGCCGGTTTCGAGGCCCTCGCCGAGGGCACGCAGGAGATCTGGGGCGAGGTGTCGGCCACGGTCACGGTCCCCGGCTACGCCAACTGGGAGCGTCCGCTCGTCTTCATCGTCTTCAACGGCGTCTTCAGCCCGATCGGCATCTCCGATCCCTTCCACGTCACCGACGACAACGGAATGATCCAGCGCACCGGCCGCATCACCGACGAAGGGCTGGGGTGCGTCACGCTGCGGGACAACGACCAGTACGTGTACGCGCTGAGCGGAGACCTGGGCGATCTGCAGCCCGGCGACGAGGTGGTGGTCGAGGGCGGCATCGCGCTCAATGGGCCGTGTGGCGATGCGGATGCGATCGAGGTGGTCCGTTGGACGAAGGGCGGCTGAGTCCGCCCGGCTGCACCGCGGCGCCGACCTGCCGGCCCATCCACAACAGTCAGGAAGGAATGACCACGATGCGATGCACTGCTACCTGCGCGTCCCCCATCCTGCTCACCGCGCTCGCGGCGGCCTGCGCGGCTCCGGATTTGCCCCCGATGCAGTCAAGCGGTCAGATCCACACCTTCGAACTGGACGCGGAGATGTTCTTTCTGGCCGAGGTCGACCAGATCTCCAACGACTTCAAGGTCACCGTCACGGACCCCGGCGGCGAGGTGCTGCGCGAGGCGGACGGCCGCACGCGCGGAATCGAGACCATCCGGTTCGAGACCGAAGCGGCGGGTGCCTACGAAGTCGCGATTGCCGCCGCGGACACGACCGATGAGGCCGGCGAGTTCAGATTCAGCGTCCTGCGCTCGGAGCCCATTGCCACCGACCCCGTCGAGCGGCTCGACCAGCTGATGAGCCCCTGGGACGGCGACGACCGGCCGGGCGCGGTCGCCGCGGTGGTGGAGGACGGCGAGCTGGCACTGGTTCGCACCTACGGAATGGCGAACCTCACGCACGGAATCCCCTGGGAGCGCGGGACGATCTCCAACATCGGGTCGGTCACCAAGCAGTTCACGGCCATGGGGCTCCTGGTGCTGGAAGGCCGGGGCGACCTCTCCCTCGACGACGACATCCGCACGCACATCCCGGAACTCCCGGACTTCGGCGAGCCGATCACGCTCCGGCAACTCCTCAACCACACCGGCGGCTACCGCGAGATCTACAACCTGATGCCGATCGACGGGCTCGGGGGCGAGGACACCTTCAGCCGCGAACACGCGATCACCGTCGTGCAGCGGCAACCCGAACTGCAGAACCGGCCCCACACCGAGTGGAACTACAACAACACGGGGTTCATCCTGCTGTCGCTCGTGATGGAGCGGGTCACCGGCATGTCGTTCGCGGACCACATGCGCGAGGGTGTCTTCGAGCCGCTGGGCATGCACGACACGCGCATGAAGATGGTGCAGGGCGAGCTGATTCCCGGCAGCGCCCAGGGCTACACTCCGATGGAAGACGGCGGATACCGCACCACCCGGGACCTCGCGGCTTCCGCAGGCGCGGGCGGCGTCTACACCACCGTCGACGACCTGCATCGCTGGATGCTCAACTTCCGGGATGCCACGCTGGGCGGACCCGAAGCGATCGAGGCCATGACCACCACGGCCGTCCTCGAATCGGGCGATTCGACCGAATACGGGCTCGGGCTCGGACTGGACGAGCTGGGCGGACGGACGCTGTACTGGCACACCGGAGGCGACATCTCGCACCGGGCCTACCTGGGCTACCTGCCCGAACTCGAGAGCGGCGTGATCCTGATGAGCAACAACGCCGGCTTCGACCTGTCGCTCGGGGAGCCGATCGCGCGCCTCTTCTTCGGCGACGAGCTGGAGCCGGAGGAGACGGCGGAAGAGGACGAGCCGGATGCCGAAGGCTCGATGTCCGATGAACGCAAGGAAGCGATCGCCGGCGACTGGGTGCTGGAGGTGCAAGGCCTGACGATCCCGATGGAGGTTTCCGTGGAAGACGGCGAGGTCTACATCGAATTCACCGGGCAGGACAGAACCGCTGCACAGACAACCTCCGACTCGACGGTCACGATCGCCGCGGCCGACGCCACCTTCACCTTCCGCGCCGACCCCGACGGGAGCGTGACCAGCGGCGCGGCGGCGCAGGGCGGCATCGAGATGGCGATGCGGCGGGCGGAAAAGACCGCGCTCACGGAAGCGGACCTGCAGGGCTACGCCGGTCGCTACTTCTCAGAAGAGCTGGAGGCGTTCATGCGCATCGCGGTCGAAGGCGGCGGCCTCGTTCTCCACCAGCTCGGCCAGACCCCGCAGCCGTTGAGTCAGGTGACCGGCGACAGCTTCTCGGCAGAGGCGTTCCACCTCAACGAGATCGCGTTTGAGCGCGCCGATAACGGCAGCGTGACCGGGTTTACCGTGTCGAACGGGCGGACGCGGGGGGTGCTGTTCGAGAAGATGTAATGTTCTCACGACATTTTGTAATGTCGCGTTTACATCACCTCACCGGTTCCAGCCTCACGATCGGGGTCTCGTCGTCTCCGCGGGCCTCCAGCGCCACGTAGATGAACCCGTCGGGGCCCTCGCGCACGTCGCGCACGCGGCCCATGCCGCGCAGGATGGTCTCGCTCGCGACGACCTCGCCGTCCTCGATGGTGAGCCGGTCGATCCGCTGCCCCGCGAGTCCGCCTGCCAACAGGTTGCCCTGCCACTCGGGGAACTTGTCGCCACTGTAGAAGGCGAGCCCGGACGCCCCGATCGACGGCACCCAGATGTGCTGGGGCTGCTCCATCCCCTCCATGTGCGTGGCTTCGTGGATGATGCTGCCGGACCGGTAGTTCACCCCGTACCCGATCACCGGCCAGCCGAAGTTGGCGCCGGGCATGGAGACGTTGACCTCGTCGCCGCCCTGGGGGCCGTGTTCGGTGAGCCAGACGGCGCCGGTGCCGGGCTGGATCGCCAACCCCTGCGGATTGCGGTGGCCGTAGCTCCAGATCTCGGGACGCGCGCCCGCTTGTCCGACGAACGGATTGTCTTCTGGGACGCGGCCATCGTCGTGGAGCCGGACGATCACGCCGTGGTGATTCGAGATGTCCTGGGCCGGATGGGCCGCCAGGTCACCGCGCGGGGGCGCCTGCCGGTCACCGACCGAGAGGAACAGGTAGCCCTGATCGTCAAAGGCGAGTTTGCAGCCGTAGTGACCGTTGCCCTGTGAAACCGCTTCGAAGATCTCGTCGGTCATGGTGAACCGGTCGTTTTCGAAGGTGCCCCGGATGACCGCCGTTGTGCCGCGCCCCGGAGCGTTGTTGGGCTTGGAGTAGCTGATATAGATCAGCCGGTTCGATTCGAAGTCGGGGTGTGGGAGGACTTCGAGCAGTCCGCCCTGGCCCTGTGCGACGACCTCCGGTATTCCGGGAACCGGGTCGGGAAGGAGCATGCCGCCGCGGACGATGCGCAGCCGTCCCGGCCGCTCGGTCACCAGCATGTCGCCGTCGGGCAGGAAAGCGATCGACCAGGGGACCACGAAGCCATCGGCCACCGTGACCACGCGGTAGTCGTGCAAGGCGGTCCGGACGATGTCGGATTGGCCGCAGGCCGGCGCTGCGGTCGAAAGAAGAGCTGCCGCGAACAGGAAGGTTGACGTAGTACGGACCATCGTTTTGCCTCGAAGTTGAGTGGCTCGAAGTCCCGGTCGGGACCCGAAAAAGGTGCTACCGAAGGCACGGATTGCGCTAGGGGGTGCGCGGCGGTTCCGCGGAGATTACCAGGGACAACGGCATGCTCCGATGGGACCCGCGTGTCATCGGAGGAAGGGCGGCAGCCTTCGGACCACCACCGACTCGACGTCCATCTCGTCGCGCTCAATGAACGCGACGAGACCGTGTGGACCGAACGCGTCCGGGAACGCGATCGAGCCCGCCGCGAATGTCCCGATGTATTCCCCTGGCGGGATCAACACATCAATGGCGCCGTCGGCATCCGGGAAACCGTCCCGGCGCTGTACCCAGATACGGCCGTCCCAGGTCGTGGCCACTGCCTGGATGACCGAAAGCTCAGGGTAGAAGGGGGGATCGAAGCTCCCCAAGCTCGTCCACCCGGCCCGCTCGGCTCGAAGCTGATCTGCCGCCCGTTGCTCGCGCCAGGCCTCTTGCATCGGCGCGGTCACCGGCTGCGGAGCGATGGGCCGAGCAATGACGCGCTCTACGCGCGTACCATCGGGTCGCGTGAGCTTGAGCTTGTAGGTCGAGGAGTCGCTGAACACGATGGCGCCGTCCGGCAGCACCCCGTACAGGAGTTCGGGCTGGAAGATGGCGGCCATGGAGATTGAACCGAATCCCATGGTTCTGGCCGGATCGAGAACCGGAGATTCCGGCAACCAGCCCTCGGCGACGGTTTCCACCCGCGCGACATCGTCGGCGAGGGACATTCTCAGAATGGGTTGCGAGGTCCACCCGCGCATGTCTGTCGCAAAACTCAGGGCCAGCAGGTGCCCGCCGCGAGGGTCACCGCGAATGTCGGGGGACATTACTTGAAGGTCCTCTGGCGTGCGGACCATGCGAACGAAGTTGCCCGCCGGATCAAAGATCTGATAGGCCCTTTGCCGACTCTCGCCGACAACCATCGTACCGTCGCGCATTACGACATAGCCCAAGGGCCAGTTGAACTCACCAGGCCCTTCGCCCATCCTGCCGACCTCCCGCAGAAATCCGCCCGTGCGGTCGAAGACGAGGACACGCAGGCTCGTTGGCATTGCGATCCGCGCAGGCATGCCCGCCCTCATTACTCCGTCAAAGACGTAGAGGTTGCCTCCCTCGTCGAACGCGAGCCTGACGATGGTCGTGAAGTTCTCCCGTGGTTCCCCGATGGCTGTGCCGACCCGGAACACTTCCTCGAAATCGGCTTGCAGGGAGCGGTGTTCAGCCGGAAGCTCGATCACCTCTTGGGCACGCAGCGGCGCTACCAGGCCTGCAATCGTGGCAAAGGCGATCGTTGTTCTGTTCATGGGCCCAGCAGTTCCGACAACTCGCCCAGCTCCGCGTCCCACCCCTCGTCGTTCTGGCCGCGGTGCAGGTCCGTCAGGAACCCGGTCTCGCGAAGGTGGAGGGTCGTCCCTCCGTCCGGCGCGGCGCGCAACGTCCATTCCACGCGGGTCGCCGGCGCGTCATCGAAAGCGACGCCGGGTTCGTGCACCCAGCTCCACACGAGGCGTCGGGGCGCATCGACCTCCTCGATGCGTATCGCGTAGCGGCCGTGGTTCTCCCACGTCATGAACGCATCTCCGCCCCGCCTCAGATCGACTTCGGCCTCGTCACCGAACCACCGCGCCAGTTCGTCCGGGTCGGTGATCGCCGCCCACACCCTGTCGATGTCGACTTCGAAGTCCACCACCTTCTCGACCACGCGTTCGTTCATCCCGATCTCCCTGGCTATGGATTTGCGGGATCCACCCGCGAGACTCGCACGGCCCACTCCAGCGACCGGTTCCGCACCTTCGCCGAAGGTCCCGAATAGGCATTGCTCAATCCCTGCACCCATCGCCCCTCCACCTCCACCACCAGCGCGGCGCCCAGGCGGACTCCGGCGCCGGCTGCGCCAACCACATTGAACACGGTGGCGTGCTTGTCGACCAGGACCTGTGTGAGCAGGGGGTCCTCCCGGCTGCGCACGAGGTAGTCGAACCCCGGCCCGCCGACGGCGAAGACATGCACGGGACCGACGGACGCCGCGAGCTTGGCCTGCAACTGGAAGGTCAGGTACTCGCTCTGCACCTCCCCATCGAGGGGGTTGCTGCGGGTGTCGCTCAGCACGAGCGCTCCCCTGCGGGCGAATCCCCCGTCGGCACGGACCCGCAGAGCGGTCAAGGGTGTCGGGACATCGACAAAGGCGCCGAACAGAAAGCCGGAGCGCTCGGCGGTTTCCACCATCGGATTCCAGACCTGCTCCGAGTCCGCCGGGCCGCCGAAGACTCCGATCAGGCGCCCGGTGGACTGGCCCGCGGCGGGCTGAATTCCCACGCCGACCGCAAGGGCGAAAAGCGCCAATGAGCGCAATCGCGATCGCGTTCTGCCATGTCCCCGTGTGCTTGACGTCATTCGTTGCGTGGCTGAATACATGAGTACCCCTGATCGGTGGGATTCCGCCGAACCCGATTCAGGGCCCCATCCAACTTACCGAACAGGTATCCCATGTCACGCTGCCGACACCTATCCGGACTTCGCCCACGGCATCTCGTCCTCATCGCCTGGGGTTTGTCCCTCGGCGCCGCGGCCCTGGCCGACGCCCAGCAGATGGACGTCACCCGCTACCACCGGGCCGAGCGCCTGCTTGCCTGGAACGTCAACCCGCTCATTGGCGGGGGAGCGGTGGCGCCGCAGTGGATGGCGGGCGGGAACCGCTTCTGGTATCGCAACCAGACCGGCGACGGGGCAGAGTTCGTCCTCGCAGACCCGGCGCGTGGATCGCGCTCCCTTCTGTTCGATCACGACCGGCTGGCCTCGGCGATGTCCGTCGCGGCCGACACGGCCTTCGAGGGGCGCAAGCTTCCCTTCCGCACCTTCGAATTCGCGGATGGCGAGCAGGCGATCCGCTTCAACGCCAACAAGCGCGGCTTCACCTGCGATATCGGCGCGTACACGTGCGAGGTCGGTGACACGCTCGTCAACCGCACGCCGTTCGTCCGCTCACCCGACGGTCAGCTCGAAGCCTTCGTGCACGAGCACAACCTGTGGGTGCGCCCGTTCGAGGGCGGCGACTCCACCCAGCTCACCACCGATGGCGAAGAGTACTGGTCCTACGGCACGACCGCGCCGCGCCCGTCGCAGATCATCCAGTCGATTCCGGCGCGCCCGGTGCTCCAGTGGTCCCCCGACTCACGCCGCATCGCCGTCCAGCGGATGGACGAGCGCAACGTGGAGCACATGCCGATCTATTCGGTGACCACGCAGCGGCCCAAGCTCTACACCTATCCCTATGGTCTGCCGGGAGACTCGATCATCGCCACCTTCGACATTCACGTGATCGATGTCGAGAGCCACGGGAATCTCAAGCTTCAGACCGACCCCCAGCCCTACCTGACCTTCACCGCCACCGGCATGCGCGACTCCACCTGGGTGACGGTGAAGTGGAAGGAGGGCGGCGAGCGCTTCTACTTCGTGCGCGGGTCGCGGGGCGGCAAGACCGTAACCCTGTACGAGGCCGACCTGGAGACCGGCGCGGCCCGCCAGATCCTCGAAGAGAAGCGCGCCACGCACGTCGAGATGAACCTCGACCTCATCGGCGGCTACCCCAACTGGGACGTGATCGCGGGCGGCGACGCGATCCTCTGGTTCTCGGAACGGGACGGGTGGGGCCATCTCTACCGTTTCGACGCCGACGGCGACCTCATCGGCCGCGTCACGGAGGGCCCCTGGACCTTCGGCGACCTGCTGCACATCGACGAAGACGCGGGGCGGATCCATTTCACGGCCCGCGGCATGGAGCCGGGGCGGATCCCCACCATGGCCGAGCTGTACGTCATCAACCTCGACGGCACCGGCCTCACCCGACTCGGCGGCGAGGACGCGGACCACACCGTGCGCGCCACCCCCGACGGCCGCCATTTCGTCGACTCCTGGTCGCGCCCCGACCAGCCGCCCGTCAGCGTCGTGCGCGACCGCACCGGCCGCGTCGTCCTGGAACTCGAACGCGCCGATGTGTCGCGGCTCGAAGAGGCCGGCTGGTCCGCGCCCGAGATCTTCGAGTACAAGGCGCGCGACGGCGTGACCACCATGTACGGGCTCATCTACAAGCCCTCCGACTTCGACCCCGAGAAGGTCTACGCGGTGGTCGACTACATCTACCCGGGCCCCTTCATCGGCAGCGTGGGGCGGTGGAATTTCGGCGGCGGCACGCTCGGCGGCGCCCTTCGCGGCGACCAGGACGCGCTGGCCGAACTCGGCTTCATCGTCCTCCAGATGGACCACCTCGGCACGCCCTACCGCTCCAAGGCCATCCAGGACAACTACTGGGGCAACATGGGCGACAACGGCATCCCCGATCACATCGCCGCGATCAAGCAGCTCGGCGCCCGACACCCCTGGATCGATCTCGACCGCATCGGCATCTACGGGCACTCCGGGGGCGGCTTCGCGTCCACCGACGCGATCCTCCGCTATCCGGACTTCTTCAAGGTCGCCGTCTCCACCGCCGGCAATCACGACAACCGCTCCTACCACGCCGCCTACGCCGAGAAGTACCAGGGCCTCCTCGTCCGCGACACCGTCGCCGGCACCGACAACTACGCCAACCAGGTCAACGCCTCGATGGCGGCGAACCTCAAGGGCAAGCTCTTCCTCATGACCGGCGACATGGACGACAACGTCCACCCCGCGATGACATACCAGGTGGCCAACGCGCTGATCGCCGCCAACAAGACCTTCGACTTCCTCATCCTGCCCGACCGCGCCCACGGCCTCAGCGAGCCCTACGTCATCCGCCGCCGCTGGGACTACTTTGTGGAGCATCTTCTGGGGCTTGAACCGCCGGCGGACTACCAGATCCAGGCGCCGCCGGGTTGAGAATCCTGGCGTGGAGTGACCCGGCGCGACGAGCCCGGCATGCGACGCGACCTTCAGACATGAGTATATGAGTATATGAGTATGATCTCACGACCTGCCGCGGCGCCCGCTGCTGTCCTCTGCGCGGTCGCCCTGGCGGCCTGCGGAACGCCCGGGACCAATCCCGCCCGCATCTCCGAAGAGACCCGCGTCCTCGAGACCTATCCGTTCTCGGATCCCAACCCGATCCCCATCCTCGCCAACGACCGCAGGCTGTACCCGTACCACAACTTCCAGGGGTATTCCCCCACTTCCGAGCCGCAGGAGTGGAAGGTTGTGAAGATGGAGAACGACCTCATCGAGGTATTCATCCTTCCCGAGGTGGGCGGCAAGGTATGGGGCGCGGTGGTGAAGGAAACGGGGCACGAGTTCATCTACCGCAACGAGGTCATGAAATTCCGCGACATCTCGCTGCGCGGACCGTGGACCTCGGGCGGCATCGAGTTCAACTTCGGCGTCATCGGCCACACCCCGGCGACCGCCACCCCCGTCGACTACACGGTGCGCGAGAATGACGACGGCAGCGTGAGCACCTTCGTCGGGGCGATGGACCTGCCGTCGCGCACCCACTGGCGCGTCGAGATCCGGTTGCCCCCGGACAAGGCCTACTTCGAGACCCACGCCCTCTGGTACAACCCCACCCCCCTCGAGCAGCCCTACTACAACTGGATGACCGCGGCGGCCTTCGCGCAGGACGACCTCGAGATCTTCGTGCCCGGCGGCTCCTATCTGGAACACTCCGGGCGCGAACGACCCTGGCCGGTCGACGAACAGGGCCGCTTCCTGCCGCTCTACCGCAACAACGCCTTCGAGGGCAACAAGTCGTATCACGTCGTCGGCGAGCTGAACGACTTTTTCGGCGGCTACTACCACGACGACGACTACGGCTGGGGCCACTGGTCCCGCTACGAGGACATGCCCGGCCAGAAGATGTGGCTCTGGGCGCTCTCCCGCGCGGGCGGCATCTGGGAGGACCTGCTCACCGACACCGACGGCCAGTACGTCGAGTTCCAGGCGGGGCGGCTCTTTGTGCAATACCAGCCAGGCGATCACCGCAACCCGGTCACGCAGGCCGCCTTCGATCCGATTTCGGCGAGCCGCTGGACCGAGACCTGGTTCCCGCTCGAGGGGACCGGCGGCATGACCGACGCGTCCCGCGAAGGCGCGATGCACGTCGAGCGGGACGGCACGCAGCTCCGGGTGGTGGTCAACGCGTTCGGCGATGTCGACGCCACGATGCAGGTGTGGTCGGGCGACGATTCGGTTGCCGACGAGGCGGTCGAGCTGGCCGCGCTGCAGCCCTTCGAGGCCACCTTCGAGGTCGCGGCCGACGAGCCCTTCCGGGTGGCGCTGCCAAAGCTTGGTCTCGACTACAACTCCGACCCGTCCGGCCGGATGCTGGACCGGCCGTTCGAGGTAGATGACGACGCGTGGCCCTCCATCCCGGAGGCGGATCGTCTGGTGTACGAGGCGCGCGAGCTGGCCAAGGGCCGCCGCTATCCCGAGGCGCGGGCGCTGTACGAGGAGGCCGCCGCACTGGAGCCGTGGAATCGCGGGGCGCTGCTGGGCCTGGGCGCCCTGGAGCTGAGGGCGGCCCGCTATGAGGAGGGGCTGACATACGCGAAGCGCGCGCTGCAGCTCGACACCTACGACGCCGAGGCCAATTTCCTGGCCGGCAACCTCTACCGGGCCTTGGGCATGCAGGCCGATGCGCGCGACGCCTTCGGGTGGGCGGCGCGATCGGTGGCGTTTAGGGCGGCGGCGTACGTGCAGCTGGCCGAGATCATGGCCGGGGCGGGGGAGTGGGGCGAAGCCGACAGATATGCCGGACTGGCGATCGAGTCCGACCGCTACAGCGTGCCCGCGTGGCAGTTGCTGGCGGTGGCAGGGCGCCGAATCGGCGAGGGGACATCGGCTGATCGAGCGCGGTCCGAGCTCCTCGGCATCGACCCGCTCCACCATTTCGTGCTGGCCGAGCAATACCTGGCAGAGCCGGGCACCGGCAGCCGCGACGCGCTCATCGGCGCGATGCGCAGCGAGTACCCCGGGCAGTCCCTGCTGGAACTGGCGATCGGCTACGCGAACCTCGGACTCGAGGAAGACGCGCTCGCGCTCCTGGAGCTGTCGGACCAGGTCGGCGGCGGGCCGCTGGCCACGGCCTGGGCGGCGTTTTTGCAGGGAGACGCTACCGGGTTGGGAGCCCCCTCCGGCACCGATCTCGCCTTCGTCTTCCCGTTCCGCACCGAGACGCTGCCGGTTCTGCGCTGGGCCGCCGAGCAGAACGGACACTGGTCGTGGCGCTATCTGCTCGGCCTCAACTTCTGGGCGCTCGACCGCGACGACGAGGCAGCCGCGACCCTGGCCGCCCTGGGCGACGAGCCCGACTACGGCGCGGCCTACGCGGCTCGCGGCTATCTGCTGCAACAGGCACAGAGGCGCGATCCCGGCCCCGACATTGCCCGCGCGGCGGAGCTCGATCCCCAGGACCGCGTCCTGCGCATCGCGCAGATCCGCCACACCCAGGACGCCGGGTCGTGGGACGATGCCGTGCGGCTGTCTACCGCGGCGCGTGGGGACTTCCCGGACGACTTCAACCTCGCGCTGCTGCATGTGCGCGGCCTTCTGAGCGTGGATCGTGCCGCCGAGGCGATCGAGGTGCTGGCCGCCACACACGTCCTCCCGTCGGAGAATTCGCGGGAAAGCCACCGTCTCTACGAGCTGGCCCACATGGCCGCCGCGCTCAATGAGCTCGAGGCCCGCCGCACCGCGAGCGCTCGCGAACACCTGGAAGCCGCGTTGCTCTGGCCCGAGTCGCTGGGCCAGGGCCGTCCCTACGAGCCCGAGGAGCGCATGGTGCGCTATCTGCAGGGCGTGGTGGCGGAGGTGGATGGCGATGACGCCGCCGCACGGCGGGCCTTCGAGGCGGCGGGGTTGGGGCGGGGGGCGGCGGCCACGACGCTCGTCACCGCCGGAACCGGGCTGTTCACGGAGCTGGAAACGCGGATCGTGAGCCGGGCGGGGGCGTTGCTGACGCGCGAATGACGCGTTGCCTCTGGCCCTCCCGCGGAGTCCTGCGCGATCTTACCCTTGAGCCGGTGCCGGAACGTCCCGATCCACCCCGGAGGCAAAGCCGTTGACGAAGTACCTGGCCCTCCTGGCCGTCCTGAGCGCGGCGGCTTCACTGACGGGATTGCGTGCGCCCGCGGATACTTTCTCCCGTAACGCGCCCACAGTCCCCGCAGCCCCTGCCGACGCCGCGTTCGGTGCCGACCCCGACCCCGCCGCCCTCACCGAGGTCGTCGACCGCTACTGCACCCGCTGCCACAACGAGCGCAGCCTGCGCGGCAACCTCACCCTCGTCGGCTTCGACGTCGCCCGCGCGGACGAGCGCGCCGAGACCGCCGAGCGCATGATCCGCAAACTCCGCGCCGGGATGATGCCGCCCCCCGGCGCCCGCCGCCCCGCCGGCGACACCCTCACCGCCCTCGCCCAGACGCTCGAAGGCATCGTCGACGAGGCCGCCGCCACCCGTCCCTACGCCGGCACCCGCCCGTTCCAGCGCCTCAACCGCGCCGAGTACGCCCGCGTCGTCCAGGACCTCCTCGGCCTCACCGTCGATCCCGAGGAATGGCTTCCCGCCGACCAGATCACCGCCGGCTTCGACAACATCGCCACCGCGCAGACGCTGTCCCCCACCCTCATGGACGCCTACCTGGCCGCGGCCAGCGAGATCGCGCGCCGCGCGGTCGGCGATCGCGACGCGGCCACCGCCGCCACCACCTACACCAACCCGCCCACCGTCTCGCAGCATGAATGGGAGCGCGTCGAAGGCGCCCCGTTCGGCACCCGCGGCGGGATCAGCGCGCTGCACTCCTTCCCGGCCGACGGCGAATACACCTTCGAAATGAGCTTCATGTCGGGGTGGGGGGAGCGCTTCCACGACATCGACATCTCGATCAACGGCGAGCGCGTCGCACTGGTCCGCTACGGCGGCGACATCGACTTCCAGGGCCGCAAGGGCTTCCCGGTCCGCACCGACCCGGTCCTGATCCCGGCGGGCGAGCACCGCCTCGTCGCCGCGTTCGTGCGCCGCATGGAAGGCCCGTACGAGGACCTGATCCGCCCGAACGACTGGTCGCTCACCGGGACCGAGACGAGCTACGGGACGACCTCGCTCCCGCACCTCATGAGCCTCACGGTCGAGGGGCCGCACAACCCCACCGGCGTGTCCGACTTCGATGCGCGCCGCCGGGTTTTCTCGTGCCGTCCCACGAACGCCGCCGAGGAGCTGCCCTGCGCCCGCGAAATCGTCTCGAGGCTGGCGGCCGACGCCTACGGACGAGATCTCGACGGCGACGAGGTGGACGACCTTCTCGACTTCTACCGCCTCGGCAGCGAGGAAGGCGGGTTCGAGGCCGGGGTGAGGACGTCGCTGGAAGCCGTCCTTTCAAGCCCCCACTTCCTCTTCCGCATGGAAAGCGAACCTGCCGAGGTGCAGCCCGGGGAGATCTATCCGCTGGCCGCCGAGGACCTTGCGGCGCGTCTGTCGTTTTTCCTGTGGGGGAGGGCGCCCGACGCTTCGCTGGTGGCGGCCGCGCGCGACGGTTCGCTCTCGGATCCGGCGGTGCTGGAGGCTCAGGCCCGGCGGTTGCTGGCCGATCCCCGCGCCGAGGCCCTGGCCACCCGGTTCGCGTCGCTGTGGCTGCGGCTGCAGGACGTGGACAAGGTCAGCCCGGACGCGCTCCGGTTCCCCAACTACAGCGAGCAGCTGGCCCGCGCGATGCGGCGCGAGACCGAGCTCTTCTTCCACGACCTGGTGCGCGAAGACGGCAGCCTTCTGGAGCTTCTGCGGGCCGACTACACCTTCGTGAACGAGCGGCTGGCCGGTCACTACGGGATCGAAGGGGTGCACGGCGACGGGTTCCGGCGGGTCACCTATCCGGACGACCGCCGGCGCGGCATTCTGGGGCACGGGAGCGTGCTGGTGCAGACGTCGCTGGGGAACCGCACCTCGCCGGTTCTGCGCGGCAAGTGGGTGATGGAGGTCCTGCTCGGCTCGCCCCCGCCCCCGCCGCCCCCGGGCATCCCCGATCTGGAGGAGACCGAGAGTTCGGTCGAGGGCAGGACGCTGACCACGCGGGAGCGGCTCGAGATGCACCGCGCCAACCCGACCTGCTCCTCTTGCCACAGCTTCATCGACCCGATCGGTCTGGCGCTTGACAACTTCGACGTCACGGGCCGGTGGCGGATCCGCGAGGACGGGGCGGAGCTCGACACCCGGGGCACCTACTACGACGGGACGGTGATCGAGACCCCGGCAGAGCTGTCGCGGGTCCTGCTCAAGCGGCCGACTCCGATTGTGCGTCAGTTCACGGAGGGCCTCATGGCGTATGCATTGGGGCGCGCGATAGATTATCGGGACCAGCCTGCGGTCCGCGCGATCGCGGCCGAGGCGGCACGAAACGACTACCGGATCTCTTCGTTCATTGTGGGGGTAGCAGGCAGTGTCGCCTTCCGCATGAAACAGGTACCTGCGGATGGCGATGGCGATAAAGCCGGTTTTTGAAACCCATGCTCAACGAAGACGACTGATGAGAGAAGACAGGAAACACCACCGCGTGTACCATATCGACAGGCACGTGCACGGAGCAGGCTGCGGCCACAAGGCGGTCCAGCATGACGGCCACACTGACTACGTGGTCAACTGGCGTCTGCACCATCCGCACGGCAAACACTGTGACGATCACGGCGAGGCTTGATCCACGGACCGATGACACCCGAGGGCAGATGCACTTTCTGACGGGCAGGACAGTTCCCCGACGCACATTTCTCCGCGGCGCCGGCGCGACGGTGGCGCTCCCTCTTCTCGACGCCATGTTCCCGGCGGGCCGTTTGCGTGGGTCGACGGGCGCGGCGCAGCCCACGCGGCTCGTGTGCATCGAGGAGGTGCACGGGGTTCCCGGCTGCAACGAGTGGGGCGCGGAGCAGCATCTCTTCGCCCCCGCCGCCACGGGGCGCGACTTCGAGTTGCGCGACGCGAATGTCCTGAAGTCGCTCGAGCCCTGGCGCGACCACATGACGATCGTCTCCAACACCGACGTGCGGATGGCGGAGGCCTTCGAGGCGCAGGAGGTGGGCGGCGACCACTTCCGGTCCAGCGCGGTCTTCCTCACCCAGTCCCATCCCAGGCAGACGCAGGGGTCGGACCTCTTCTGCGGCACCTCGCTGGACCAGCTGCACGCCCAGCGCTTCGGCCAGGAGACCGTGCTGCCCTCGCTGCAGCTCTGCATCGAGCGGACCGACAAGGGCGGTGGGTGCGACTACAACTACTCGTGCGCCTACACCGACTCGATCAGCTGGTCGTCGCCCTCGACGCCGCTGCCGATGATCCGCAGTCCGCGAACGGCCTTCGACATGCTCTTCGGTGCCGGCGGCAGTCCCGAGGAGCGGGCGCGGCGGCGCCGGACTCACGGCAGCATCCTGGACTGGGTCGCCGAGGAGGTGGCCGGGTTGAGGCGCCAGCTGGGCGCGGTGGACCGGAGCCGGGTCGACCGGTATCTCGACAGCGTGCGCGAGATCGAGCGGCGGATCGAGCGGGTCGAGGCGCGCAACACCGGCGGCGAGCCCCGCGAGCTTCCCGGCGCGCCTCCAGGCGTGCCGGATTCGTTCTCGGAGCACATGCGGCTCATGTTCGACCTGCAGGTGCTCGCCTTCGAGACCGACGCGACGCGCGTGGTGGCCTTCAAGACCGGGCGGGACGCCTCCAACCGCACCTTCCCGGAGAGCGGATCCGAGCGCGGATTCCACCCCGCCTCGCACCACGGCGGCCGCGAGAGGGCGATCCTGGAGTTCAACAAGATCTGCCAGTACCGCACCGGGCAGTTGGCCTACTTCCTGAAGCGCCTGGAAGACACGATGGACGGCGATGCCAGCCTGCTCGACCGCTCCATGATCATCTGGGGCTCGCCGATGGGCGACGCCAACCTGCACAACCACCGCCGCTGCCCGCTCGTCGTGATGGGCGGCGCGAACGGCCAGCTGAACGGCGGGGTGCACCTGCGGGCCGAAACCGGAACGCCGATGGCGAACGTCTTCACAAGCCTGCTGCACAGGCTGGGCCACACCGACATGGCGCGCTTCGGCGACGCGACGGGCGAGTTTTCGCTGGACGTGGCGGCGGGGCCGTGAGGCGGGGGTGGTCGCGGGGGTGTGTGCGCCCCGCGCTGAGGTGGTGGCTGGGTGGGGTGGCGGTGCCGTGGATGTTGGCGGCGGCGCCCGTTCCCGCGCCCGTGGGCAATGGCGAGCCGGCCGGCGACGTTCCCTTGGCCGCGGTCGTCCCGTCCGCGCTCGCCTTCGACTCGCCGGTGGCCAACGCCGCGCAGCGGGGCGACCTGGACGAGGTTCGCCGCCTGCTTCGCGAGGGCGCCGATGTCAACGCACCCCAGGGCGACGGCATGACCGCGCTCCACTGGGCGGCCGAGCGTGGCGACGAGGCGCTCTGCGAGGCGCTCCTCTATGCCGGCGCGAGGGTGGATGCCGGGACGCGGATCGGCCACTACACGCCGCTGCACCTTGCCGCGCGCGCCGCGAACGAAGCCGTGGTGGGGATGCTGCTCCAGGCCGGGAGCGATCCCGACGCCGTCACGACCAACTCGGGAGCCGCGCCGCTCCATCTGGCCGCCGCATCCGGCGATCCGGGAGTGATCGCGGCGCTGGTCGATGGCGGCGCCGACGCTAATGGCCTCGAAGGGGCGTGGGGCCAGACGCCGCTGATCTTCGCCGCCGCCTACAACCGGGTCGCGGCCATCGAGGCGCTGCTTGAAGCCGGTGCCGATCCGTCGCTCGCGGCCCGTTCGGTGGATGTCGACGCCCAGGCGAAGGGGGACGCCGCCGCCGAGAGGCGCATCTCCGAGTTCCTGGCCGCCTTCAAGGAGAAAGAGGGAGGCGGCCCGGACTGGCAGCCGACCCCGAGTCAGGTGCAGGCCGCGATCGAGGCGTCGCGCGAGATCCAGCGCAGATGGCCCGACGTGCCGGATCCGGCGGATGACGGCCGGGCGGAGGAAGGGGAGGGTGGGGATGAAGCGGCGCCGGAGCCGGCAGGCAACAGCGAGGGCGAAGCCGGTGACGCCGAGGAAGAGGCGGCGGAAGCAGACGAGGTCGAGGAGGCGGCTGGCGAGGCCGCCGGAGCCGAGGAGGTGACCGGGGCTGACGAGACGGCCGCAACCCCCGATCCGGACGCCGAACCCGCGGAGGAGGACGAAGAGCCGCGCCCCATGTCCTATGCCCAGATGGTCGGTGCATGGGGCGGCCTGACCCCTCTGCTGCACGCCGTGCGGCAGGGACACACGGCGTCGGTCCTGGCGTTGCTCGAGGGGGGCGCCGACATCAACCAGCCATCGGGTGGCGACCGGACCACCCCACTGCTGATGGCTGCCGTGAACGGGCAGTTCGACCTCGCCCTGGTCCTGCTGAAGCGCGGCGCCGATCCCAACCTCACCAGCATGGCGGGCGCAGGGCCGCTCTTCGCCGTCCTGGAGCGGCAGTGGGCGCCGCGGGCGTCATACTCCCACCCGACCGAGCACCTGCGGCAGAACACCACCCATCTGCAGATGCTCGAGGCGCTGCTCGAGGCCGGAGCCGACCCCAATCGGCGCCTGGACAGCCATCTCTGGTACATGGAGTACACCTTCGGCGTCCTGCGCGGCAGCGGGATCAACCTCCAGGGCGCCACCCCGTTCTGGAGGGCGGCCTACGCCCTCGACATCGACGCGATGCGGCTGCTCAAGGACCACGGCGCCGATCCCGGCATTCCGACCATGAAGCCCCCCGAGCGCCGCCGCCGTCCGCCGCCATCCGAAGAGGGCGCGGAGCAGGCCGAGGAGCTGGATCCATCCGGGTTGCCGCCCGTGTCCGTGGGCGGTCCGGCGATCTACCCGATCCACGCGGCTTCAGGTGTCGGCTACGGACAGTCCTTTGCCGGCAATGCCCACCGGCACGTCCCGGACAACTGGCTGGCGGCGGTGAAGTTCCTGGTCGAAGAGTGCGGAGCCGACGTCAACGTGCGCGACCACAACGCCTACACGTCAATGCACCACGCGGCGTCCCGGGGAGACAGCGAGCTCGTGCTGTACCTGGTGGACCAGGGCGCCGACGTTACGGTGGTCAGCCGCCGGGGCCAGACCACGGCCGACATGGCCAACGGGCCCATTCAGCGGCTCCAGCCCTTTCCCGCGACCGTCGTGCTACTTGAAGAACTCGGATCGAAGAACAACCACAAGTGCCTAGGCTGCTAGCAGAAAACGCTAGCACATCCTTGGGTTGCCCCCGTGGGAGGGAATTGAGGCGCTCCGCGCCCCGTCAGCCTCCCAGTCCGAGTGCCTCCGCGATCCGCTGCGCGATCCTCTTTTCCAGCTCTCCGCGGGATTGGCAATGGATCACGTTGCCGCTCACGGCGCGGGGCCGGCCGTAGGCGTCCACCATCGTGACAATCTCGGTGTTCTCCGGATCCTTGGCGGTGAGCCTGGTCACGACGGTCAGGGTGATCTCGTACTGGTTGGCCAGCGGACCCGCGAGGTCCGCGCCGCAGTCGACGAACGTGTTCATTCGGTCGCGCTCGATCCGCCGGGCGGAGTAGCCCTGGGTGCCGATCTGCATGGCCCGAGGATCCGCCTGCTCGACGGGGATTTCCATCTGGGCGTACACGCCGCCAACGACACCCCAGACCGTTTCCGCCGGCATTTCCAGCGTCCGAACCCCGAGCCCCGCCTCGTTGAAGATCTCGACCGGCTGGTAGCCCGCAACGCGCACCACAGTACGTGTTTGTTCCGGGAGCGGGGACCTGTCGTCGGTGCCTCCACCCGAACCCGACGCGCACCCGGCCGCCGTGACGGCGAGGAAGACCGCGGCCATGAGCATTCCGGGGCGAGTCCCGATGCTGTCTCCACGCAAGACAATCTGCCTGATCATTGCAACTTCTCTCCAGCTGGGGTTGGGTCGGTGTGTCCGACTCGATACACCTATTGTACCGCCGTTGTTCATCCGGCATTTCACCGGTGGCCTCAGGTCCCACTCTCCCGCGCCGCCGCATCCGATTCGTAGACGTCCACCCCCGTCCGCCGCAGCGCCGCGCGGGTCCGCTCCATCCACGAGGACCGGCGCACCAGCACGAGCTCAAGGTATGGCGGCACGGGAACTCCGTCCACGATGCGGATGAAGTGGTAGTCGCCCAGCTCCACGGGATGTGGAATCTCATACGCCCGCCCGGCCCAGGTGAAGCGGATCCGGTCGGCCCGCACGAAGTCGGCCGTCTTCCAGCGTTGCTCGATGTACACCTCGTCCTCCGCGGCGTACACCCCGGGGCCGATGCGGTCCCCATGTCGGTAGTAGTCCGGGTCGAAGTCCTGGCCCTCGTGCCGCTGGAAGGTCTGCTCCATCGCGTAGTCGACGCCCCGTAGGTCGTCCGTATCGGCCAGGGACTCCAGGTGGTGGCGGAGTTCGTGGGTCAGCGTCTCCCAGATCTGCTCCGACCAGTCGAAACCGGGGTCGAGCCTGGCAAGGGCCCGGAAGGAACCCCAGTGGAGGAGGACGACCGACCGCACCGTCTCGGGCCCCTCCCAACTCGACGGATAGGACTCGGTCACGCACTCGCCCAGCGTATAGACATGCGGAAACCGAGGGTGGCTCAGTGACTCGCGGTGGATGGTCAGCCCGTCGACCCCGTCGCGATACTGCAGCGGGATCTCGTCGAAGACCTGGCGGGCTTCTCTCTCGAATGCGTCGAACTCCATAGATTACCTGCTCTGCCGAGATCGCCTGCTCGGCCGAGACATTCCCCGGGGGAGGTCCGGTGTGAGGGAAAGTGGAAAGGGCCGCCAGGCGGCCATGATCTTCATCCTGATCACGGTCTTCATCGATGTGTTGGGAATCGGGATCATCATCCCCATTCTTCCCGAGTTGATCAAGGACTTCGCCGGCGGGAGCACCCCCCTGGCCGGGCGCTGGTTCGGCGTCCTCGCCTCCACCTACGCCCTCACCCAGTTCGTGTTCGCACCGGTGCTGGGTGCGCTGTCGGACCGGGTCGGGCGCAGGCCCGTCATCCTCATCGCACTCTTCGGCCTGGGCGTGGACTATATCATCATGGGGTTTGCGCCGTCGCTGGGCTGGCTCTTCGTGGGGCGACTGGTCGCCGGGGTGATGGGGGCGAGCATCACCACCGCCAACGCCTACATCGCCGACGTGTCGAAGCCCGAGGATCGCGCCCGCAACTTCGGGCTCATCGGCGTGGCCTTCGGCCTGGGCTTCATCTTCGGCCCGGGGCTGGGCGGCGTCCTTGGCGGTATCGATCTTCGGCTGCCGTTCTTCGTCTCGGCCGGACTCGCCCTCGTGAACTGGCTGTACGGGTTCTTCGTTCTGCCCGAATCGCTGCCTCCCGAGAAGCGCGATGCGTTCAGCTGGAAGAAGGCGAACCCGGTGGGCAGTCTCCACGTGCTCGGTTCCTACCCGCTGGTGGCCGGCCTGACCGCCGTTTTCGTCTTCGTCGTGCTGGCGCAGCGGGGCCTCGAGACCGTCTGGGTCCTCTACACCGGCCACAAGTTCGGCTGGGACGAACGGATGAACGGCTTTTCGCTGATGCTGGTGGGGCTGATGGCGGCCATTGTCCAGGGGGGACTGGTGCGTCCGATTGTGGGGTGGCTCGGTGAGCGCCGCGCGATCCTGTATGGGCTGGTTACGGCGGTCATCACCTACCTGGGCTATGGGCTGGCGACGGCCGGATGGATGCTCTTCGCGTTCATCGTGTTCGGGTCGATCGGGGGCGTGGCGGGGCCCGCGATCCAGAGCCTGGTGGCGGGTGCGGTGCCGCCGGAAGACCAGGGCAAGGTGCAGGGTGGCATCACGTCGCTGATGAGCCTGACGAGCATTCTGGCGCCCCTGATCTTCACGGCGGGGCTGTTCAGCTACTTCACGTCGCCAAGCGCGCCGATCGAACTGCCGGGGGCTCCGTTCCTGCTGGGCGCGGTGATGTACGCGCTGGCGTTCTGGTCGTTGCTAAGGCTGTTCAGGAGGATGCCGGGGTAGGCGGCCCACGGACAAATCCCCTCGGCATTCGAGCGGTGAAGCTGGGGCTCGGGCCATAGGGGACGCGAGGCCCTGTCACCTACCCTCCCTCCCCCGCCCACGGATACGGCCCGGCCATCTCCACCCCATGCGCCTCGAAAAGCAGTTCGACCAGCCGCTGCCACGACCGCCAGCTCGTGGTGCGCCCGTAAGCAGACTTGGTCTTGTGCGCGATCACGAGGTCGAGCGCCGGAAACACGCTGATCCACTGGCCCACGGCCCCCCTCCCCGTATACGCGCCCTCAAACGGCCCACGCACCCGGGGCCCGTCGAAGACCCACCACATGTACCCATACCCGAAGTAGCCGTCGCGCCGGCCCGCCGGGTTCATCTCTTCCAGAGGCGTGACGACGCTGACGATCCGCCGCGCCCACTCGCGTGAAATGACCTGCTCGCCGTCCCACCCGCCTTCGTTGAGCATGAGGTGGCCGATGCGCGCCATGTCCCGCGTGGAGAGCCAGAAGTGGTACGCCGGGTTCCTCGAAACGGTCAGGTTGCCGCTCTTTCGGTGCACGGAGCGGTCCCAGTCCTCGAAGCCCAGGGGGATGACGAGCTGGGCCTGCGCCTCGTCGTAGATGTTGCGACCGGTGAGCTGCTCGAAGACGGCCCCCGCGGCGTTGAAGTCCCAGTTGCTGTACAGCATGTAGGTGCCGGGCTGCTGGGAGCCGCGCGGGGGCGCGTCCGCCAGGTTGTCGCCGGAGTTGGACGCGGGATGGTAGACGCCCGAGCGGGCCGTGACCAGGTGATCGACCGTAGCCTGCCGCTCGATCGGCAGCAGCCCGCCTACGTCGTCGACGCCGAGATCCTCCATCGTGGCGTCCAGGTCGATCACGCCGTTCTCGACCCAGTGCCCGTACAGCATCGCGAGAATGCTCTTGCGGACGGAGGCCAGGTACGAAAGCTCCTCGATGTCGCCGAAGCTGAAGACGACGCGGCCCTTGTGCGCAACCACCACCCCGGTCGAGTTGGCGCTGTCCCGCAGAAACGCGGCCGCGCGCTGAAGCGTCTCCCGGTCCCAGCCGTGCCCAGCGAGGTCGGAGCCGCGCACGACTTCCCAGGTCTCGCCGGGAAAAACGCAGTCGTCGCACTGGGCGGCGAGCGGCGGCGCGGGCGCGAGCGCCAGCACAGCAAAAAATGCGAGAACCAGCGGGAGCGATCCGCGAGCCGCAAAGCCGAAGCGCGAGATCCGGCCCGTCATTGGATCACCTCCTCCTCAACCGCAAGCTGCCCCAGCAGAAACGCCAGCTCCATCGCCGCATTCCGCACACTCCGGCTGAACGTCCGCCCACCGGCGTGACCCATGCGCGGATCGTAGTCCAGAATCACCGGCAGCCCCGAACCGGTCGCCGCCTGAAGCCGCGCCGCCATCTTCCGCGCCTGCAGCGGCGGCACCCGCGTGTCCAGGTCGCCCTGCGTCAGCATCACGGCCGGGTAGTCCACGCCATCCCGCACATTCTGGTAGGGCGAAAACGTCCGCAGCACCTCGAACTCCTCCCTGACCGCCGCGTTCCCGTACTCGAGCAGCGCCGGCATGTTGTTCGAGTCGGTGAACTGGTTGAATCGCACCATGTCGAGGTCGGGCAGGCCGCAGAAGACCGCGCGGTAAAGGTCCGGCCGCTTGGTCAGCGCCGAGCCGACGAGCAGCCCGCCGTTGCTCACCCCGCGGATCGCGAGCCGGTCCGGATTCGTGTAGCCGTTCGCGATCAGCCACTCTGCCGCCGCGATGAAATCGTCGAACACATTCGGCTTGTTCTCGAGCATCCCCGCCCGATGCCACTCCTCGCCGAACTCGCCCCCGCCGCGCAGCGTCGCCAGCGCATAGACGCCGCCCCGTTCCATCCATGCCGCCGCGCCGGTGTTGAAGCGGGGCATGTTGTTGCTGTTGAAGCCGCCGTAGCCGTACAGCAGCGTCGGCGCATCCCCACCGGGCTCAAGCCCCCGCCCGTGCGCAACGTACATCGGCGCCTCGGTCCCGTCCGCCGACGTGTACCACATCTGGCTCACCTCGTACTCCGCACCGTCGAAGGGCACCACCGAAGGGCGCCACGGCTCGGTTGCCATCGTCTCCAGATCGATCCTGAAGATGCTGGAGGGCGTGACGAGGGATGACAGGGTGAGCAATCCCGCCCCTTCACCCCACGAGCGCAGCGTCGCCACATGGTGCTCGGGAAGAGGGATTTCCGCCGCCTGCGCCCCGTCCATGTCGTAGCGCACGATCCTGCTGCTCACGTTGTGGAGGTAGTCCGCGTAGATCGCCCCGTCGATGATCTGGTAGCCGGTCAGCAGGTCGTCGGCCTCGGCGATCACCTCGCGCCAGTTGGCGGGATCGGGGTCGGGATCGCGCAGATCGACCGCCACCACCCGGTTCTTCGGCGCGTCCAGGTTGGTGAGCAGTTGGATCTCGTCGTCCATGAAGCGGGCGCGGAAGCGCGCCGGGGCGCCCACGCTGATCGGCTGCGGCCCCGTGCCGGCCTCCAGGTCGTGCAGGTACACGTCCGTGCGCGCCCAGCCGTGCTGCACCGCGTACACCATGTAGCGGCCGTCCCCTCCCTGCGTGGCGTTGATGAACGTCTCGGGCCCGTGCCCCTCGCCGAAGAGTTCGGCGTCGTCCGCGACATCGGTGCCGAGGGTATGATGGCGCACCCTGGGACCGACTTCCCGCGACCTCCAGGTGTAGTAGAAGCCGCTGCCCTCCGGGTCGAAAAAGGTCGATCCGTACAGGAAGTTCGGCAGCCGGTCCGGCAGGTCCTCGCCGGTGGCGAGGTCGCGGATCCGGATCTGCACCTCGTCCTGCCCTCCGTCCCGAATGGCGTACATGAGCAGGCTGCCGTCCGGCGAGAAGTCGCGGATGCTCACGCTGGTGGTGCCGTCGGGATGGATGTCGAGCGGGTCGACCACGACCTCGAAGTCACCGCTCGGGTCGATCGGGTCGCGCTGGGGCTCCTCGGGCGCGGGACGCCGGTAGATGGCACCCACCTCGCGTTCAGGCCGGCGGAAGCTGAAGTACTCGAAATCGCCGGCCCGGCGGGGGAAGATCGCTACCGGGGCGCTCATGAGCTCGCGCAGGCGTGACTCCAGGTCTCGGCGCAGCGGCGTGTCCCCCACGATCTGCTCGGCGTACGCGTTCTGCTCGGCGAGCCAGGCGCGCGTCTCGGGGCTGTCCTGGTCCTCGAGCCAGCGGTAGTCGTCGGTGATGGCGACGCCGTGCAGCGTGTCGACGACCGGATCGCGGGCGGTGTCCGGCGGGGACGGGTAGGGGGAGCAGGCGGCCGCGAGGAGGATCGCGATGGCCAGCGTCAACGTCGAGGAAACCCGCGAGCCGGCAAGAGCTCGTCGGAGAACGACGGTGGGGAATCGGTACGGCATGGCTGGCTCCGGCTCGGGTGCGGCATCGTCGCCGCGTCGCTCGTGGCGGCGCCTCGCAAGGTGGTTCGGATCGGCAACGAGCCGCAAGACGACGGCGGCATCCCGCAGGCGCAGCCGTGCCCGCGCGGGCGCTGGTGGCGTCGCGAGCCGGCCGGAAGAGCGACGTGGGGCTAGATCGGAGTCCCTGCGCCCGCGGTCAGGGTGCGAAACAGGTCGCTGATATGTGCCGTCATCGGGCCGGGCTTCCCGTCGCCGATCGGCCGGCCGTCGATCTCGGTGACGCTGGCGAGCTCGCCCATGGTTCCGGTGCAGAAAGCTTCGTCGGCGCGGTAGGCTTCGGTCAGCGAGAGGTCCTTGATGCGCGACGGGATGCCGTTGTCGGCGCACAGTTCGAGCACGGTTGCCCGCGTGATGCCTTCGGGGCACGCGACGGCGTGGCTGGTCATGACCGCGCCGCTTGTCACGATGAAGAAGTTTGTCGCGTTGGTCTCGGCGATGAAGCCGCGCCGGTCGAGCATGAGGGCGTCATCGGCGCCTGCGGCATTCGCCTCGATCTTGGCCAGGATCGACTGGAGCAGGTTGGCGTGGTGGATCTTCGGGTCGAGCGTATCGGGATCGAATCGGCGCAGCGAACTGGTGACGAGCCGCAGCCCCGTGCGGTCGTAGACGGGCGCCTTGTGCTCGGCCAGCACGATCAGGGTGGGGCCGGACTGGTTGAGGCGCGGGTCCATGCCGCTGGTGACCTTGACGCCCCGGGTCAGCGTGAGGCGGATGTGGACGCCGTCGCGCATGTCGTTGGCGGCGAGCGTGCGCCGGATCTCGGCGATGATCTCGTCGTTCGTGGGGATGTCGGTGAAGGCGAGAGCGAGGGCGGACGAACGGAGCCGGGCGAGGTGCTCCTCGAGCTTGAAGACGCGGTCGTCGTAGAGGCGCAGGCCCTCCCAGACGGCATCGCCGCCCTGGACGACGGAGTCGAAGGGGCTGACGCCCGCCTTGTCGCGGTGCACCAGCTTTCCGTTGATGTTGACGATCAGGTCGCGGTTGCGTTCGTCGAAGCGCTGGAGCATGGGATCGCTGGCCAGGGGATAGGGGGCAGGGCGGATTGTAAATCACACATTACATTTTGACAAGTCGAGTTTACGTTCCGGGGATCCGTGACCGGTCCCGGGTGCCTATGCACCGGTCAGGACCACGCGCAGCGCGTCGAGTTCCGGCGCGATCATGACCGAATGGCGCGGCCGGTCCATTACCCGCGCGATCCCGGGCGGGACCGGCAGAGTCTCCCCGATCAGCGGCTCGACGGTCTCGGCGAACTTGGCGGGGTGGGCCGTTGCCAGGACAACGCCGTGCGCGCCGGGCCGCCGTTGCAACTCGCGGCGCAGACCGAGCAGTCCCACCGCCGTGTGGGGGTCGACCGCGATACGTCGCCGCTGCCACAGGTCGCGGATGCAGTCGCGGGTTTCGCGGTCCGTCCAGGACGAGCCGGTGAGGACCGAGCGCAACGCGTCCGATGAGGGGCCGTCCGCCTTGGAGTCGCCGCTGCGGCCGCCGTCACCCCCGAAGAGGTGCAGAATTCGCCGGAAGTTGCTGGGATCCCCCACATCCATCGCGCTCGAGATCGTCTCGACGGAGGGGCGGGGGTGGAAGCCGTGGCCAGCCAGGTATTCCGGCACGACGGAGTTCTCGTTGGTCGCGGCGACGAAGCGTGCGAGGGACATTCCGAGCGCGCGACGCGCGATCAGGCCCGCCGTGAGGTTGCCGAAGTTGCCCGAAGGGACCGACACCACCAGCTCGGACTCCGGCGCCGCCTGCGCGAGTTCGGTCAGCGCGTGGACGTAGTAGAAGGTCTGGGGGAGAAGGCGGCCGATGTTGATCGAGTTGGCGGAGGTGAGGGAGACGCGCGCGTTGAGAGCGGAGTCGGCGAATGCCTGGCGGGCGAGGCGCTGGCAGTCGTCGAAGACGCCGCGGACGGCCACCGCCGTGATGTTGCCGCCGAGCGTGGTGAACTGGGCCTCCTGGCGGGGACTGACCTTGCCGAGCGGATAGAGGACCACGACGCGGATGCCCGGAAGGCTGTGGAAGGCGTGGGCGACGGCGCCGCCGGTGTCGCCGGATGTGGCCGTCAGGATTGTGACCGGGGGCGCGTCGTCGTCGCGCAGCGCGGACATCATGCGGGCCATGAAGCGCGCGCCGATGTCCTTGAAGGCGTGGGTGGGGCCGTGGAAGAGCTCGAGGAGGTGAATGCCGGGGTCGATCTCGCGCAGGGGGACGGGGAAGTTCAGCGCGTCGTGGGTGACGGCGCGGAGGAGGTCGGTTGTGACTTCGCCGCCGAGGAAGTGACGTGCGGTGACGAAGGCCCGGTCGGGAAAGGTGAGGGCGGGCAGGGTCGCGCGGTCGGCGTCCGGGAGGGGTGGGAGGGAAGCCGGGACGAACAGCCCGCCATCGCGAGCCTGGCCGAGAAAGAGGGCTTCGCGGAAGGTCCAGGTGCCGTCTCTTGGGCCGCCGCGGGTGCTGACTAGTTGCATGGAGATCGGGCCGTCACTCGATCTCCAGGATCCGTGCTCCTGCTGCGTCGGCCCGCGAGATGACCAGGTCCGAGTCGACCCCGGCTTCGGACCGGAAGGCCGTGGCCATCGCATCCGCAACCCGCTTCGCAACGTCCCGCCCCCGGCAGAGCGCCAGCACCGACGGTCCCGAGCCCGAGAGCCCTGCGGCCTTCGCACCCGCCTCAAGAGCGCTGTCCTTCACCCGTGCAAATCCGGGCACCAGCTTCGCCCGCACCGGCTCGGCGACCGCATCGCACATGCAGCGGGCGATCAGCTCCCAGTCGCCTCTGAAAAGCCCCGCGACCATCCCGGCCGCGTTCCCCCATTGCTGGACGCCCGCCATCAGCGGAATGGTGTCGCCCAGGATCGTCCGCGCCTGTCGCGTTTCGACCTCCATGTGGGATGCGCGACGGCGACAACGAGGTCGTCGGGGGTGGGCAGCTCGACCATCTTCGGCGGAACGCCCGGCAGCACCAGCACGAATCCCCCGAGCAGCGAGGGGGCCGCGTTGTCGGCGTGATCGGCGCCGGAACCCTTCTGTTCGCCGATCATGGCACACTCGAGCAGCGCGGTCCGGTCGAGTTCGCCGCCAAGCAGGGCATCCGCCGCCACCGCGCCCGCAACAGCGCTCGCCGCGCTGCCGCCCAGTCCCGACGCCATGGGGATACCCTTGTGGACTTCGATGGCAACGCCCGCCGCCGATCCAAGGCGGTCGAGCACGCCCTCCACGGCCAGCGCCGCCGCGTTGCGGGCAGGATCCGTCGGCACGCGCCCGGCGTCGCCCGACACCGACACGGAGACGATCCCGGTTCCTTTCGCGGCCCGCACGACGACCTCGTCGCCGGGACCCTCCAGCGCCATGCCGAAGATGTCGAAGCCGCACCCCAGGTTGGAAACCGAGGCCGGGGCGAAGACGCGGACCAGGCGGGGTGAACCGTCGCGTTGAGACATGTCAGCGCCCCGGGCTGTTCGTGGGGCCACGGGTGGCGCCCCGGGTTGTCCGCCGCCGTCCCCGCCGCCGCCGGAACGGCATCGCCACCATCCCCGGCAGCGTTGCCCATTCCCGTCGGCGATCCGTGTCTTCCAGCCCCAGCGTGAGTGTGCGGGGGTCCGCGACGAGGCGGAAGCTCCCGAAGATCCGATCCCAGAACGAAAAAACGCTGGAATAGTTCGAATCGGTCTCGGGCTGGTAGTCCGAGTGGTGAACCCAGTGCATCCAGGGAGTGACGATGAGCCAGCGCAGCCACCGGTCCGCACCCCTGGGAACGCCCACGTTGCCGTGATGGAAAAGGATGACGGGAAGCAGCACAGCCTCGTAGACGAGCACCTGGCCGACCGTCATACCCAGCAGCGGCAGCACGGCGAGGCGCGCGATCGACGAAAGCACGATCTCGCCCGTGTGGAAGCGCAGCCCCGAACTGGCGCTGAGCTCGCGGTCAGCGTGATGGACCGCGTGAAAGCGCCACAGGAGGGGGATCTGGTGGTTGAGGCGGTGCCAGAAGTACTGCCACATGTCGAAAAGGACGAATCCGAGGGCAAACGCCCCCACGCCCTCGACGCCGAGCCAGTGCAGGATGCCGAACGAGTTGGCGCGGGCCCACTCGGTCGCGAGCAACGTCGCACCCGCAAAGATGAACGCCGCCACGACCGCGTTGAATACGCCCAGGACCACGTTCGAGGCGTCGTGCCGGGCCCTCTCGCGGCGGCCCTCGAACATCGGAATGAGCCCCTCCAGGAGCCACATGACGCCGAGCGCAGCGGCGGCCACGAATGGCTTGTAGGTGGTCAGCAGGTCGATCATTGCGAGCGGCGCGGGGGCTTCACTAGGGTCGCGAACATGGACGGAAAGGTAATCGGGCCCGCACGGCGGGACGACCTCGGGCCGGACGGCGGGCACGCCGACCCTCTTTGCCAGTTGTGGCGCCCGCCCCCGCACAGTCTATTGGGCGGGTCTATCCATCTACCGGGTCAGGCCCCACTCACACCCCAGCCGGAACGCACCCCTTGCCACTCCATCACAACTACTCCGGCTACAAGTCCTACGAGTACGTGAAGAGCAATCGCGACTTCACCGAATACGACCTCATCGAGGGCGAATCGATCTTCGAGACGTACCTCGTGCCTCTGACCCCGGCCGAGGAGGCCCGCGTCGTCGATCTCGTCGAGCGCACCCTGATGATTTCGCTGCACGAGCACCCCCACCTCTTCCCCGCGAAAGCCGACCAGATCCGCGCCTACGACTCCGAGGGTCGCGTCCACACCGCCTACGAGGCGCTGGCCGACTCCTGGTGGGACTGCGTCTTCGACAATTTCCTCGACGGCGCGGCGTGCATCACGTCGAAGAACGGGTGGAAGTGGGACGACATCATCTACGACATGGGCATGCGTTTCTGCGACCTCGCGCACCAGGACTTCATCATCAAGTGCGAGCGGGTGGACGACATCTACCGGGCCCATCGGGAAGGCCGGATGGCTCTGGTGGCGGCCCAGGAGGGCGCGGCCATGATCGAGAACGAACTCGACCGCATCGAGATCATGTACGGGATCGGCCTGCGCGTGCTGGGCATCACCTACAGCGAGTCGAACGCGCTGGGCACCGGGCTCAAGGAGACGCGCGACGGGGGACTGACCTCGTTCGGGCGCAAGGCGGTGCGCAGGATGAACGAGGTGGGCCTCGCCATCGACTGCGCGCACGCCAGCGACCAGACCACGCTCGACACGGTCGAGGTCAGCCAGCACCCGATCTTCCTCACCCACACCGGTGCCCGCGGGCTCTGGAACATCAAGCGCCTGGCGCCCGACAACGTCATTCGCGCGGTGGCGGACAAGGGCGGCGTAATCGGGATCGAGGCGGCGCCGCACACCACCGTCTCGCCGCAGCACCGGCGCCACGGAATCGAGTCGTTCATGGACCATTTCGAGTATGTGAAGGACCTGGTCGGCATCGACCACGTCGCCTTCGGGCCGGACACGCTGTACGGGGATCACGTCGGCCTGCACAAGGTCTACTCCGCGGCGCTCTCGATCGAGGAGACGCACGACGCCGGGGGAGGGGAGGCGCCCGAGCACATCCCGGTGGACTATGTGCGGGGCATCGAGAACCCCACCGAGGGGTCGAAGAACATCCTGCGCTGGCTGGTCCGGGAGGGGTACAGCGACGAGGACATCGCGAAGGTGATGGGCGAGAACATCATCCGCGTGCTGAAGGAGGTGTGGCAGTGAGGGAGGGCAAGAGCCGGGTCCCGATCGTGTCGATGATCCTGATGGCGGTCTTCCTGGTGGGCGGGAGCATCGGGCTTCTGGTGGACTGGCCGGCGGGCCCGGGCAATCTGGACTGGGGAGTATGGGTCGTTCTGTATGGGGGATATGGGTATGTGATCAGCGCGGCCATCTTTCACGCCCGCACCGGGCGCTAGACGGGGGGCGCGCACATGTCCACAGCGGCCCTGTACACCGTCATTCTCATCTTCTACTTCTCTTGCCTCATGGGGCTCGGCTTCTGGTTCAACCGACGCAACCGTTCGAGGCAGGAGTTCTTCCTGGCGCGGGGCGACCTGGGGCCGGCCACTCTCGGGTTCTCGTACTCGGCCACGCAGATGAGCGGCAGTTCGTACATGGGCGCCGTCGGGACCGAGCGCGAGCTGGGGTACAATTTCGCTCCGGCGGGCGTGTCCTCTGCGGCGGCGGCGTGGTTCACCTACATCCTGCTGGGCGAGCGGCTGCGGCGGTTGGCGTCGCGGATCCGATGCACGACGATCGTGGACGTGTTCCAGGCGCGCTATCCGGGCAGGGCGGTGGGGCTGACCGCGACCCTGCTGATGCTGATGGCGTTCATTCCGCTGATCGCGGCGCAGCTGAAGGCGGCGGGCAACCTCTTCGAGGTGCTGCTCGGGATGCCATACCTGCTGGGACTCGTCGTGTTTGGTGGCATTGTAATTCTGTACACAGTGATCGGGGGGATGCACGCGGTCGCGTGGACCGACCTGATCCAGGGCTCGATCATGATCGTCGGCTTCGCGGTGCTGGCTCCCGTGGCGGTGAACGCGGCGGGCGGTTTCTCGGAGATGCACCTGCGCTACGCCGAATTCAACCCCGAAGGGATCGCGTTCCTGGGGGGGATGCCGGCGATGTGGGTGGTGTCGTCGTTCCTGGTCTGGGGGTTCTTCCAGATCGGCGGGGCCCCCGCGGCGGTGACCCGCTTCCTGATCCCGAAAGACCGCGGAACGCTTCGGCGCGCGCTCGTCTATTCGATCGCGTTTTCATCGTTCATCTTCATCGGTTCGACGCTGATCGCGATTGCGTCCGGGGTGTTGCTGCCCGACCTGCAGCAGACCGACCTGGCGCTGCCCACGCTGGTGCAATTGCTACTGCATCCGCTGTTTGGCGGGATCCTGGTGGCGGCAGTCCTCGGCGCGACGATGTCGACGATCGACTCGGTCCTGTTGCTGGCGAGCTCGCTGGTGGTGGAAAACCTGTATGTGCCGTTGTCTGGGCGCGAAGTGTCGCAGGAACGGGGCGTGAGGCTCGCGCGCTGGACGACGCTGGGGATCGGGGCGCTGGCGATGCTCGTCGCGATCGACCCGCCGGCAACGATTCTGTTCATCGTGACCATGTCGTTCAGTCTGCTCGCGTCGGCGTTCACCTTCCCGCTGCTGCTCGGCATGTGGTGGCCGCGTGCGACGCGCACGGGAGCCTTGGTCGCAATGATCGGCGGGGCGGCGACTTGTGTGACGTGGTACGTCCTCGGCTACCTGGAGCACGGGACCTTCGACAACTGGATCGCCGGGCTGTGGCCGGCGCTGGTGGGGCCGACGGTCTCGCTGGCGCTGCTGGTGGTGGTTAGCCTGCGAACGGCGCCGCCACCGCGGGAGGTGCACGAGGTGTTCTTCCAGTAGGTGGGTGTCGGCTGGCTGCCCTCAGCCTTTCAGCTGACACAACCCCGCACCCCCGCGATCATTTGCCTGGCTTTGTAGACCACTCGCGGCTACGAGGGTCAACCGTCGTCTCCGTCGCATGGGCCTTAGTTGAGCCTCGAGACGATTAGCGTCGTGACTGCTGCCTGTACGGTGGCCGGAATAGCGAACAGCACCAAGTTGTCATTCGGGTCCACTACGCCACCCAGGGCGACAAGTGCCACGATACCAGCCCCCAGGCCCAACGCCGACCCGGCCAGTGCCGGACGGAACCGTGCTCCGGCGAGCTTGACGCCCGCGGCGGTCCCGAATACGGGAATGGCCAACCCGGCCAGGATGAGTGGACCTGTATACTCTGACCTGCTGCTGGCCCCGCCGTAAGAGAGAACTAGCCCGGGAAAAATCGTCAGCGCGGACGACCCCAGAGCCGCCAGGAACACCCGCCTGTGCGAAAGGGTGCTGTCGTTCGACGCCGTCTGGGCCGAAGACACCCGTGTGTCTGCGGGAGTGTCCTGGTTGGCAAGGTGGAAGGGGCTGCGCCGAATTTCCCGGATGGCGGCCGAGAGGGACTGCTGTCCCGGACCGGTCGGAACTGCCACATGGCCTGAAGCGACCTGAGCTCCCAAGTCCCATGGCAGGATCAAGAGGGCCATTGCAGCTAGACCCAAGCGTTTCACGTGATTTACCGATGCCATCTCTTCCCCTCACCAGTGTTGTGACGTCTCTTACCCCCACGTTCCCTCGACGGTATACGGTCGACAGCCCGACGGCATCTAGCGGTGGCCCGATACAACCAGCGTAGTGACCGCTGCCTGAATCACGGACGGGATGGCGATAAACAAGACGAAGCTGTCGTTCGGATCCAGTATGACAACTGCGGCGAAGGGAAGCACGGCTGCCACGAGTCCAGCAGCCGACCCGAGCAGTGAGGGACCAAATGGCGCTCCAGCGAGTTTCGCGCCAGCAGCCGTGCCGAGGACTGGAGCAGCAATCCCCGCCAGGAGCGACAGTTTCCCCTCCCCTGTGGTACCATACACCGAGTTGAGGGCGAGTAGGACACCGACAAAGTCGGATACCGCAGCGGCACCCCATGTTGTCAGGAACACCCGCAAGTTCGACAGGGTGGTGTCGTTCGCGATCCCATGACCAGACCAGCCATTTGCGTGGCCCGCATTTGGCAGCCAACGGTCCAGAGTCGGGCTGCTCGCCCAAAGCACCGACGACTCCGTTGCGTGGAAAGGACTGCGACGCACCTCCTCGACCGCGGCGCTGAGCGGCATGGATGCCCGGGTATCCGGGATGTCCGCGGATTTCGCGCCGGATTGCGCCCCGACCGCCGTGGCGAGGCCGGAGAGCACGAACGCCATTGACCCGGAAAAGAGCGATGGTGTCAAGCGGTGAGTAGAAGTCATGTGCGCCGTTCCTCGGTTCTACAGTGGCAGGTTAGCCTGCTTATACCCGGCCAACCGCCGAAGGTCCCGGAGTCTCGATGATCCCCTGGTGGGCGCATTCAACCGGTTACGCCTAGGTTGCGTAACTGACTTGATATCGAGCGTCTACAAGGAGGCCCCGATGGATTTCGGAGCACGCATCTGCATATCCGGAGGTCCGGGTTCTGCGTTGGCAGCGACCGTTGCAGTACTGCCACTCGTCTTCGCAGCACCCGCCGCCCACGCCCAGCAACCCCCCTGGAGCGTCGAAGCCCACACCGGTCCCGTTCGCGAGCTCTCCTTCGACGCCACCGAGGGCACCTGGATGAGCGTAGACATCGCTCCCGACGGTGCGACCATCGCCTTCGACCTGCTCGGGACGATCTACGAGATGCCCGTCACGGGCGGCGATGCGGTTGCTCTCACCTCGGGACGCTCCTGGAACCTGTCCCCGCGGTACAGCCCGGACGGGCAGCGGATCTCCTTCTCGTCCGATCGCAGCGGCAGCCATCAGATCCTGGTACTGGACCGCGAATCGGGCGAACTGCACGCTGCCTCCGAATGGACCGACATCAACCTGCACCGCCCATCGTGGTCCGCCGACGGTGCCCGCGTCTTCGCGAGCGCGGTAGGGGACGGCGTCCCGAACCAACTTGTCGCCCTCGACCTCGCCGGTGGTCTTGAATCCCTGATCACCGGCAACGGCGCAGTCAACGGCGCCCGCCCACTCCCCGGCACCGACCGCTTCCTCTTCGAACACCACAACAGCGCGACCTACCCCTTCGGCTTCAATCCCTACGTAGTACCCCCCGGGGGGGCACGGGTCGAATCCTTCGACCCGTCCACCGGGGCAACGCACGTCGTGATCGAGCGCCCCGGTGGCGCCTTCCAGCCGACCCCGTCACCCGACGGCGGCCACCTCGCCTACCTCCACCGCAGCATGCAGAGCACCGTCCTCATCCTCATGGACATGGCAACGCGCGAGGAGCGCGTCCTCCTGACCGGCCTCGACCGCGACCGCCAGGACTCCCGCTCCGCCTACGGCCCCTATCCGAACCTGGCTTGGTATCCGGATGGCAGCGCGGTGCTGATCGGCCACCAGGGCGGCCTCGTCCGCGTCGATGTCGCCACCGGAGACGCGCAACCCCTCCCATTCAGCGCCCCCGTGCGGCGCCAGATGTCCGAGACCATCCGCTTCACCACCGAAATCCCCGAGGAGACGGACCGCACCCGCACCCACAGATGGAGTCGGAGAACGTCCCATGGGATCATCTCCGAGGCCCTCGGCGAACTGTGGCTGCACGACGCAAACGGGACACACAACCTCACCCGATCCGAAGCGCATGAGACCAGTCCGACCGTCGATCCACGCACCGGCGCCATCTACTTCGCCTCGTGGACCGACGACGCGCTGGGCTCGGTCCACCGCATGGACGCCACGATGGCCGAATCCGGGGCAGGGGCCACGGCCGAATCCCCAGCCGCGACCGACCAACTCACCACCGTTGCATCACAATACGGCAGCGTCGCGCTCTCCCCCGACGGCACCGAAATCGCGTTCGTGCGCGGCACCGGCGGGCTGCACCGCGGCCTGTGGCTGTCCAACCAGGTGCAGTTCGAGCTGGTGATCAGTGGCCCGGAAGGCGAGGACCGCCTCGCCGACATCGCCGCCCAGCCGCTCGAATACGCCAACATCGCCGGCAAGATTCCGCCGAACATCGTCTTCGGTCGGGACGGCCAAACGATATACTACACGACATGGGAAGACGGTATTCTTGTGCTAAAGGATATCGCCAGGGACGGTTCGGGCAACCGCACCCTGTACCGCTTCCCTCATTCCGTGGCCGCGGTCCCGTCTCCCGACCTCGAGTGGATCGCGCTGCGTGAGTACCACCGCTCTTTCATCACCCCCTTCGATCCGACCGATTCGCCCATCACCGTGTCCCCGTTCGATGGGCAGGGCCGCACCTGGCGGGTCGACGCCAACGACGGCGGCTATCTCACCTGGTCCCCCGACGGGCGCACGCTCGCCTGGACCCGCGGCAGCGGCTTCTACGAAAAGTCCGTCGAGGCCATCCTGGCGGGCCCGGAGGGCGGTTCCGATGCCCGGCGCACAGAGTTGGGGATCGAGTACGACGTCGCCCGCGCGGCCGGCACCGTCGCACTGACCGGCGCCCGCGTGGTCACGATGAATCCTGCGCGAGATGTCCTCGAAAACGCCACGGTGGTTGCGCAGGACGGCCGCATCGTCGCCGTCGGGACGGATGTCGCGGTCCCCAACGGCGCCGAGGTCTTTGACGTGGCCGGCGCCACCATCATCCCCGGCCTGATCGACGCGCACGCCCATCCGCACATCGAGCACTCCTCGCTGCACGTGATCGAGCAGGCGCCCGGCTACCTGAGCGGTCCCGTCGCGTACGGCGTCACCACCATGGTCGAGGTCTACGGCAACGAATACCGCGACGGATGGGTCACCGACATGGTCAGATCGGGCGGAATGACGGGTCCCCGCTTCTTCACCACGGGATCGATCATCTACGGCCGCAGACACGGCGGCCGCCTGCGCATGTACCGGCCCATCGAGACCCTCGACGACGCCCGCGAGCAGGTACGCTGGAACCTCGATCACGGCGCGATCGCGGTGAAGGACTACGCGCAGGGCACGCGCAAACGGCGCCACCTGGTGGCGACCGCAGCCCGCGAAATGGGCCTCAACGTCCTCTCCGAGTCATCCTCGGACCCCCAGATGAACCTCACCCAGATCCTGGACGGCGTCACGACGATCGAGCACTCCATGGGACTGGCGCCTTTCCACGACGATGTCGTCCAGTTCTGGCGCGGCACCACGGCCGGGATGACCCCCACGCTCCTCGTCGTCTACAACGGCCCGATGGGCGAGGGCTGGTTCCACCAGGCGAGCAAGCTCTGGGAGGACCCCAAGCTGACCCGCTTCATCGACCCCATGTCGCTCATGCGCATCCGTCGCACCACCCACCTCTGGCCCGACGACATGTACGCGTGGCAGATGGCGAGCGAGCTGCGGAAGCTCTACGACGCAGGCACCTCGCTCCAACTGGGCGCGCACGGCCAGATGGTCGGGCTGGGCACGCAGTGGGAGCTGGAGCTCTTCGCGGGAGGCGGGTTCCCGCCCGAGCAGATCCTGGAGATCGCGACCATCCGCGGCGCGGAGCAGCATGGCCTCGACGCGCAGATAGGGTCGCTCGAGGTGGGCAAGCTGGCCGACCTGGTCGTGCTGGACGCCAACCCCCTGGATGACATCAGCAACGCGGCCCGGATCAGGTATGTGATGAAGGGCGGCGTGGTGTATTCCGGGGAGGACGCGGCGCGGGTTTGGCCGGATCCGAGTCCGGCGCCGAAGCCGTATTTCGTGCGGGACTCTCGCTAGGGGGCAGGGTCAGCTGTTTTGGAGTCTTCCAGACCCCGGTCAGGAGAAACCGGCGCCAAGCGGCCCAAACGCCCAGCTTGTCGAACCACAGCATTATGCCAATGAGCGAGGCGAATCCCAGAAAGTATTCCAGCATCTCTACCGACCCTAGGGATCCCTTCCGGTTTCCCCGCAGAACTCCAGATAGTCGTTGATCGCGCTCAGCATTGATGCCTTCAGTTCGGCTACCGAGCGACCCTCGAAGTTGATACCATCTCGGGTGTCCACGACGTGTCCTGCGAAGAGCGCATACTCTTCGTCATACTCGAAAACTCCCGTGTAGCCCTTGTATTCGATCATGGAGCGACTCCAAGTAACCTGCTGGCTGTCATGCGCGTACTCTGGCGACGCACCCAACTTCGCGCGTGCCATCGCCCGCGAGCAAACCGTCGGGGTGCCGCCGGGGGGTATTAGGATCGACGCAGCCGCCCGTAACTTTGCACGTCATGGGCAGAACGCGATGCTGCTGATCGGCGGGAGCTTGCTGATGCAGAAAGACCTGGAGGGGGCCGCGCGCCGGTGGGTCGAAGCCGCGGCGCACGCGGGAGACGCGGAGCGATGAAGGTCGGCGGCATCCCCTACCGCGCGATCTTCACCGAGCGCGACGGCACCGAGGTCCGCGTCATCGACCAGACCCTGCTGCCGCACCGTTTCGAGACCATCCGGCTCGACTCGCCTGCCGACGCCGCGCGCGCGATCCGCGACATGGTCGTCCGTGGCGCTCCCCTCATCGGCGCGACCGCGGCCTACGGGGTAGCCCTCGCCATGCGCACCGACCCATCCAACACCTCGCTCGACCAAGCCGTCGCCCTGCTGGCGTCCACGCGGCCCACGGCCGTCAACCTCAGGTGGGCGCTGGACGCGGCAGGGGTGCTGCTCCGCGCGCTCCCCCCGAGCGAGCGTGCTCCCGCCGCCTACGATTTCGCCGCCGGGCTCTGCGAAGACGACGTGCACCGCAACCGCAGCATCGGCGAGCACGGACTCGGGATCTTTAGCCCGGATTTCTCACACCTATAAGAGAGCACCGGCCTCCGAGGGGTGTTAAGTTTATGTAGGGCATGAACTTGACATGATTCCCCAAGGAGGACCGATGCTGACACAGTGTAAACCGCTTTCGTTCGCATTTCAAGGGTGCCAAGGCCGCAGGGTGACCGCCGCGTTCGACGGCGGATCGATCACTTCGAACGGCGGGGCGCTGCTCCTTCGCCAGGCGGACCGTTCCACCGGGCTCTTCGACCGGGTTGCCGCAGGCTTCACGGACCACCGCGATCCGCGCCTTACGGAACATTCGGTGCGGACACTGGTGGCACAGCGCATCGCCGGCATTGCCCTGGGGTACGACGACCTCAACGACCACGACGACCTGCGGCGCGACCCGCTGCTGGCACTGCTGTCGGGCAAGCTCGAGGCACGCCGGAAAGGGTGTGCACCACTGGCGGGCAAGAGCACGCTGAGCCGGCTCGAGCACGCACCTGCCGGTGGCAAGCCGAGCCGCTACGCCAAGATCGACCACGACCCCGAGAAGCTTCAGGACGTGCTGGTCGAGTCGTTCATCGACTCCTGGCAGGGCCTGCCCCCGTCGCGGCTGGTGGTGGACATCGACTCGACCGACGTTGCGGTGCACGGCAGCCAGGAGGGCCGGTTCTACCACGGCTACTACAACCACTACTGCTTCCTGCCGCTGTACATCACCTGTGGCGGACGCCCGCTCTTCGCACAGCTCAGGCCGGGCAACGCCGACCCGGCCGGAGGGGTGACCGGACCGCTCGGCCGCATCGTCGCCCGGCTCCGCCAGGAGTGGCCCTGGCTGAAGATCCTGCTCCGTGCCGATTCCGCGTATGCTCGCGAGGAACTGATGGCGTGGTGCAAGGACAACGACGTGGACTATGTCATCGGGCTGGCAAGGAACTCGCGGCTCGTCGAGCGCATCGTATGGCTACTCGACGACGCCGCGGCCGAAGCGGAGAAGAAAGGCCGGCCGGCCCGCCGGTTCACGGAGTTCCCCTACGCCACCCTCACCAGTTGGTCCTGTAAGCGCCGCGTCGTGGCGAAGGCCGAGCATCTGGCGGACAAGGCGAACCCCCGCTTCGTGGTCACTTCGCTGCCCGCCGACACCTTCTCGGCGCGGACCGTGTACGAGCGCCTCTACTGCGCACGGGGCAACATGGAGAACACGATCAAGGAGCAGCAGCTCGATCTCTTCTCCGACCGGACCTCGGCCACCTGCTTCGCCGCCAACCAGCTCCGGCTCCTCTTCTCCGCCTTCGCGTCGATCCTCTTCGATGCCATCAGGCAAGCGCTTCACGGCACCCCGCTCGCCCGCGCCACCGCGGGAACGCTCCGGCTCAGGCTCCTCAAGATCGGTGCCCGCGTCATGGTCTCGGTTCGCCGGGTCAAGGTCGCCATGGACTCCGCGCACCCCTCCGCCGCAGCCTTCGCACGGGTCCACGCTCGACTACCGGGGTAGGCTCCCCGGCCGCTCCCGAGCACCCTCCCAGCCACCACGTTCCAAGGACCACTGCGTCCTGGAACCAATCAGGGCCTCTTCAGCCCGTCAATCTCTTCGTTCGCTGCTTCGAAAAACCCGCCAGGGACCTGCTGTCCCTCACTCCGACACGCTTGGCCACCCCCGGTCACACCCTCAACCCCTCCCCTCAGGCCTCTGACTGGCCTGTGTGAGAAATGCGGGTTAGAGAAATAGCGGCCAAGGCAGGCGCGGGCGGGCCCCGACGCGAACTCAACGTCATGACGCACTGCAACGCGGGATGGCTCGCGACGGTCGATTGGGGTACCGCCACCGCGCCGATGTACCTTGCTCACGACGAGGGCCTGCGCATTCACGTATGGGTTCGCGAGACCCGTCCCCGCTTCCAGGGCGCGGGCCTCACCGCCTGGGAACTCGGCCAGCACGGCGTCCCGCACACACTCGTCTCGGACAGCGCGGCCGGGCATCTGCTGAGCCGCGGCAAGGTCGACCTCGTGATCGTGGGGACTGACCGCACGACCGCGGCCGGCGATGTCGCGAACAAGGTCGGCACGTACCCGCTCGCGCTCACCGCACGGGACAACGGCGTGCCCTTCTACGTGGCGGCCCCGTCGCCGAGCATCGACTGGACGATCGAGGACGGCGCGAGCATCCCCATCGAAGAGCGCGACCCGGAAGAGGTGACCCGGGTGTGGGGGATCGACGAGGAGGGAGTCGAGCGGCGCGTGAGGGTGGTCCCGGAAGGAACCAGGGCCGCAAACTACGCGTTCGATGTCACGCCGCGGCGGCTGGTGACGGGGCTGGTAACGGAGCGCGGGGTGTGCGCGGCAGAGAGTGGGGCGCTGAGGCGGATGCTTGAGCGGCCAAGGCGACAGCAACAATAGAGGGTCAACCGTTGCGGCGACTGCCGTTCCATGACTGACCCTCTATGCCACCGCCGCGACTTCCGCATCGGCGGGGAAGGTGATGACCATTTCGGTGTATTCGCCGGCTTTCGATACCGGAATGATCGAGCCGCCGTGCTGGCGCACGATGTCGTGCGACAGGCTCAGCCCGAGCCCGGTGCCCTTGTCCGTCGGTTTGGTGGTGAAGAAGGGATTGAAGATCTTGTCGATCACGTTGTCGGGGATCCCGCAACCGTTGTCCCGAATGCAGATCTCGATGTCGTCGCCGACACGCTTCGTCTTCAGCCAGACGGTGGGAATGTAGACGCTGTTCCCCGCGTCGCCACCGTCTCCCGTGGGGACGCCGTCCCCGTTTGTCATCCCGCCCATCTTCTCGACCATTGCGTAGAAGGCGTTGTTGACGACGTTGATGAACACGCGGCTCATGTCCTCCGCGACCACCCGCGCCCTGCCCACGCCGGGATCGAATTCCTGTCTGAAGTCCACGCGAAACTCCGGATGCTGCGCGAGTGCACTCTGATACGCGAGGGAGGCTTGTTTGGCGAGCAGGTCGTTCAAACTGACCAGCTGAAGTTCGCCGCCTCCGCGACCCATCTTCACCATGTCCCCGACGATCCGTTCGACGCGGCCTCCGTGGTCGCGGATGCGCCTCAGGTTCACGCTCAAGTGCTGCGTGATCTCGTGGATCTCCGCGTGCCCCGCCCCCTGCAGGTCTCCGATGGACTCGGCGATCACGTCTTCAAGCTCGTTGAGCAGGTCCTCTGAAGCCTCCGAGAAGTTCTTCATGAAATTCAACGGATTGCGGATCTCGTGCGCGACTCCGGCGGTCAATTGACCGAGTTCGACCAGCTTGCGGCGCATGATGATCTGCTCCTGACTCCGCTGAAGCTGCTCGACCAACTGCTCGAGTTCTGCGTTCTTCTCCTTGAGCCCCTCGGAAAGCTTCTTGACCAGGTCCAGCTGCAGCGCCTTGATCGAGCGCTGCCGCAGCTCTTCCACGGACCGTGCCGTCTCCGTGACTTCGTCCCTTCCGCGTATGGTCGGCTTGTAGTCCAGATCGCCCGCCCCCATGCGGCGGATCCACAGCTCGATGGTGATCAGGCGCATGCCGAGGATGATCAGTACGCTCGTCAGAAACGCCGCCAGCACGACAAAGCCGATGCCCATGCCGCGCGACCACTTTTTCCCGCTCGCGAGCGCCTGGGCCGTCTCGTCCATCACCTCGGTGATCGGTCGGGACGCGACCTCTTCGGACTGCACCAGGTCGGCGATGTCTCTCTCCATTGCTGCTTCAACGTCGTCGAAGGAACGACCGCCCACGACCACGCTCATGACGCCCAGCGCCACAAGCAGAAGCAGGCCGATGTTGATCTTGGTGCCGTTGCGACGGATGCTGAACCGGTGGAGTGGCGCTTCTGATGTCAAAGTCTGGAGCGACCTGCTTATGGGGGACTGGGTCGGGAACGGCTGGCGGGACCGTCTCTGGTAAGCGTGGCAACATGGGCGCGCGCTTCACGTGACGCAACGGACGCCATGCGTCGCAACCTACCCCGCTACGATCTTCCAGATCTTCCCGGCCAGCGAATCGCTCACATAGACCGAGCCGTCGGGTCCGACCGCCACCCCCGTGGGCCGATGGTCGGCCTGAATCGACAGGGCAACCTGCCCGCCCGCGAAACCGTCCGCGAAGACCGACCAATCCCCCGTGGGCGTATCGCCCTCGAACGGGATCCACACCACGTTGTAGCCCGCCTGGATGGGCGAGCGGTTCCATGAACCGTGAAATGCGACGAACGCACCGTTGCGATACGCCTCGGGGAACGACCCTCCAATGGTAAACGCGAGTGCGTTGGGGGCCCAGTGCGCGGGCAGGCCGATCGCGGGCATGGCCATATCCGTGCACCGGCCGGCCTCGATCGCATTACCCCCGTACTCGGGCGCCAACACCTTCGTATTGGTGTCCGGGTCGTGATAACAGTAGGGCCAGCCGAAATCCGACCCCTCCTCGATGAGCGCGAACTCCTCGGAGGGCTTCTCGGAGCCGTCGGTGTTCGTGTAGAACCCGGGCCAGAGTTCGCGCAGCTGGTCGCGGCCGTGGATGACGGCGTACAGGTCGCCCGTCACTGGGTGCAGCGCGATCGCACCCGCATTGCGGACCCCGGTCGAGAAGCGCTCGCCGTCGGCTTGCGACTGGCCCGTCCGGTCGGTGGAGAAGCGCCAGATGCCCGCGCGGTTGATCAGCTCGCCGCATGGGTCCTTGCCGGGAGAGCCCTGCGTGCGCGGGATCGTCTGGCAGGCGTTGGAGGGCGAGCCGATGCCCACGAAGAGACTGCCATCGGCGTGGAGCGCGATGCTCTTGGTGGCGTGGTTACGGTCCGCAGGGAGACCGTCAACGATGGTTTCGGGTGGGCCGGAGGGCGTCAAGGACCCCGCGGTGAGGGGATAGCGCAGGACGGCGCTGTTGGTCGCGAAGTAGAGCGTGCCGTCGCCGAGCGCGATGCCGCTGCCTCCCTGTTCGCCCCAGGCCTGCGTCTGTTCCGCCTGGTGGTCGCCGTTCCCGTCCCGCAGCGCCACCACGCCGCCGCGCTGGTTGCCGCGGTTGCGAATGGCGACGAACACGTCGCCGTTGGGGGCGACCGTGAGGTGCCTCGCGGCGCCGACGCCCGGGTGGTAGATGCGGGCGCAAAGACCGTCCGGCACCGTGATGGTTCGGTCGCAGGCGGGATCGGTGGGGACCTCGGGCGGCAACTGGGGTTGCGCAGTGTCTTCGTCGGAGCCGCAGGCGGTTGCGGCCACGAGGGCGATCGTGGCTGTGAGCAGGACTACGGCGCCCGCGGGCAGGGCGGTGCTGCGCGGACTTCCCAGCCGGTCGTTCAGGGACACTGTGTTCATCGAGGCCTCCATCCTGTACCTTGCGCGCCGTCGCGGCCCCTCCATCGGACGCCCCGTGACGCACCTTCCAGCGTGCGCGCCGACATGGGCACGGCGTTTAGATTCTGCTGAGGACGAGTCGACATCCACGTCGCCCAGGCGACCAGGCCGCGAGCCCATGAGCATGCTAAAGCTACACCAAGCCGGACGGATCGTTACCGTCGTGATCCTGTCGATGGCAGGAGCCGCGCACTCCGCGCACGGCCAGACCACATCCGGCAACCCCTACCGCGCTACCCTGGGCTGGGAGAAGCTGCCCGAGGGCCGCACCCTCGGCATCGTGAGCGGCGTCATCCCGGATCCCGACGGCGAGCACCTGTGGTTCCTCGACCGCTGCGGCGCGAACCAGTGCGCGGGCACCGATCTCGACCCGATCCTCAAGTTCGACCTCGAGGGCAACCTGGTCGACAGCTACGGGGCGGGGATGTTCGCCTTCCCGCACGGCTTCGCACTCGACCACGAAGGCTACCTGTGGATCACGGAGGGCGGTGCGCACGGAGACGCCCGCGCCGCGCTGGGCGAGTCGATGGGCATGGGCCACCAGATCTTCAAGCTCACGCGCGAGGGCGAGGTGGTGATGACGATCGGCGAGGCCGGAGTGCACGGCGACGACGAGACGCACTTCAACGGGCCGTCGGGCGTGGCGATCGCCCCGAACGGCGACATCTGGGTGGCGGACGGCCACCGGGGCGGCAACAACCGGATCGTGAAGCTGACCAGCGACGGGGCCTTCGTGCTGGCCGTCGGTGGCGGCGTCGGCTCCGAGAGCCGCGAGCCCGCCGGATTCAGCGATCCCCACGACATCAAGCTCGACTCGCGCGGCCGCGTCTACGTCGCCGACCGGGGCAACAGCCGCATCCAGGTCTTCGATCCGGACGGCAACCTCCTCTACATCTGGACGCAGTACGGCAAGCCGAGCGGCCTCTTCATCGACCGCAACGACATCCTCTACGCCGGCGACGGCCTCTCGGGCGACCTGCGCACCGGCCCGCCCGACCCGTGGCGCAGCAACTTCGGCTGGGAGAAGGGAATCCGCATCGGCGACCTCAAGACCGAGCAGGCCTGGGTCACCTACTTCATCCCCCAGCACGACGTGAACGTGGGCCCCGGGATCGAATTCCTGGGCGTCGACTTCGACGGAAACATCTACGCGGGCGAGATCAATCGGATGCGGATGGTGCGGTACGTGCCGGAGCGGCCGCTGGTGATCGGGGGACGGCGGTGAGAAGGCATGGCGCGAGCCGGTTGCACGGGTCATGTGTACATCCCAGATTCAGATAAGTCAGAATTTCGGAGAAATCAGAAAAATGGAATTCTCAAGAATCACCGCCCGTGGACAGACGACCATCCCCAAACGCATACGGGAAGCGGCCAACCTGCACGAAGGGGACGTGATCGCATTTGATCTGAGGGGTGAGCATCTGGTGGTGACGAAGGTCACACGAAGTTCGGACGGCTATCTCGAGGGGCTTTCCGAGACCATGAACGAATGGTCCGAGCCCGAGGACGAGGAAGCATGGCGTGACCTTTGAGCCATTTGATATCGTGGTCGTGCCCTTCCCGTTCACCGACCGGAAGGCATCGAAACGGCGTCCCGCACTGGTCGTGTCCTCGGCTCGGTTCAACGAGTGGCACCAGCAATTGGTGCTGGCGATGATCACCTCGACCACCACCGAATGGCCCAGCGACGTGGCCATCAGTGAGTGGGTGACGGCCAGCTTGACCGTTCCCTCCAAGGTCCGCTTCAAGCTGTTCACCCTTGATCAGACCCTGATCGTTCGGAAACTGGGCAGTCTGGCACCGGTAGACTGCGAGCCGGTGAAGAACGCACTCTTCCGGGCCCTGGCCATCAGATAGCGCCCCAACCGCGGAATCGCACATGGATCGTCGCTCCTTTCTCAAGTCATCCGCGACCGGAGACTGACGAGGTGCGAGCCGGGTGGATCCTCCGCCAGATCCTGGGGCGCGCGCTCCTGCCGCATCACATCGTTGGCTGGATCCGACGACGCCGACAGCACCGCCGCGTCCCAACCGTTCATGCAAACGCCCAACTGCAGCTGTACAACCGCATTCTCCCCGGCGATTTCCTCCACTACGGCTACTTCGACGACCCGGACACGCCGCCCGAGGCCATCAGCTTCGACGCGCTCCACCGCGCCCAGCGCCGCTACGCCGAGCAGATCACCGAGCTCATCGAGCGTCCCGACGCTCCGATTCTCGACGTCGGCTCCGGCATGGGCGGCATGCTGGGCCTCCTCAGCGCCGCCGGACACGACGTGACCGGGCTCACCCCCGATCGCTTCCAGGTGGAGCACATCGGCCGCGCGTACCCGGACGTTCCCATACTCCAATGCCGCTTCGAGGACATGCCCGCGCGCGAACATCGGGGCCGCTTCGGCACCGTCATCCACGCCGAATCGATCCAGTACATGAACCCGCGCGAGGTCTTTCCTTTGGTCCGCGAGATTCTGGCCCCCGGCGGCACCTGGATCGTGGCCGACTATTTTCGCGACGATAGCGGCGAAGGCGAGCGCTCGGGCTGGCCGCTCGCCAACTTCCGCCGCCGCGTCGCCGATATCGGTTTCCACGTCACCAGCGAGCGCGACATCACCGCCAACGTGCTGCCAACCCTCGGCTTCGCACACCTACTGGCAACCCGCCTCGGCCTGCCCGCCCTCGACTTCGCGCACGACAAGCTGCACGCCAAGGCCCCGGCCGTGCATTACGTTCTTGAGCACGTGGTCGAACGCGCGCGCGGCGCCGCCCGCCGCAGCACCGCCGTGATCGACCCCGCCACCTTCGCCGCAACAAAACGCTACCTGCTCATGACCCTGCGTCCGAGCTGATGGAGGAACAGAGACCGATGTTCGCCGACACCGCCACCCGCCGCCGCCAACGGCTTCGGGCAAATACATGCTCGCCTGCGACAGGCATCGCGTCCGCCGCGCTGGCCGCGCTCCTGCTCCTGGCCGCCTTGCCCACCCGCACCGCCGCCCAGGACGTCACCATCGTCGACTACGAGCCGCGCAGCACCCTCGTCGTCCCGGGAAATCCGCTCACCCGGGCGAAGTTCCCGTTCGTGGACATTCACGGCCATCAGCGCGCCAGGGGGATGTCGTCCGCCGCCGTTGACCAACTGGTGGGGGAGATGGACGAACTCAACATGGCGGTCATGGTGAACCTCTCCGGCGGCAGCGGCTTCTCGCTCGCCGAGGGGCTCGAGAACATGACCGCGGGGCATCCTTCGCGCTTTGTCTTCTTCGCAAACACCAACTTTTTCGGCGTCGGGGAGCCCGGCTGGGGTGAAGAGGCCGCCGCGCAACTGGAAGCGGACGTGAGGAACGGCGCCGCGGGCCTGAAGATCTTCAAGGGCCTCGGCATGGCCGATCGGGACACCGACGGGAACCGGATTCCGGTCGACGACCCGCGCATGGCGCCGCTCTGGGACAAGGCCGGCGAGCTGGGGATTCCGGTGCTCATCCACTCCGCGGACCCCGCCGAGTTCTGGCAGCCCCACGACCGATTCAACGAGCGCTGGCTCGAACTGCGGCTGCGGCCTCGGCGGATCCGGCCTCCCGACCAGTTTCCCCCGTTCGAGCAGATCATCGGCGAGCAGCACAACCTCTTCCGCAACCACCCGAACACGAACTTCATCGCCGCACACCTCGGCTGGCTCGGCCACGACCTCGCGCGGCTCGGCGAGATCCTCGACGAGATCCCGAACATGTACGTCGGCCTGGGCGCGGTCGTGTACGAACTCGGGCGGCAGCCGCGGTTCGCGCGCGAATGGCTGATCGAGTACGGCGACCGCGTGCTGATGGGCAAGGACTCCTACAACCAGGAGGAGTTCCACACTTACTTCCGCGTCTTCGAGACCGAGGACGACTACTTCGACTACTACCGCAACTACCACGCGTTCTGGCAGATGTACGGCCTGGGCCTTCCCGACGATGTCCTGCGGAAGATCTACTACGAGAACGCGCTGCGGATCGTCCCGGCGATCGATGGGAGCCTGTTTCCGGGCTGAGGGGACCGTGCCGACCGCGTGCTGCCGGCCAACGCCCTGCGTGCCAACACCATGAAAGCTGTTTGGTACAAGTCGACGGGCCCCGCGCGGGAGGTTCTCCGCTACGGGGAGGTCGAGGCGCCGCGCCCGGGGCGGGGGGAGGTTCGCGTCCGCGTCGCGGCTTCGGGCGTCAATCCCTCCGACACCAAGAAGCGGGGCGGGTGGCTCGGCATGGAGATGGGGCACCCGCGCGTGATCCCGCACTCCGACGGCGCCGGGACAGTGGACGCGGTGGGCGACGGGGTCGAGGCGGGGCGGATCGGCGAGCGGGTGTGGGTGTGGAACGCGCAGGGCGGGTCGCGGCCGTTCGGGACGGCGGCCGAGTTTGTGGTGGTGCCGGCCGGGCAGGCGGTGCGGCTGCCGGATGGAGTGCCGTGGTCGATCGGGGCCGGGCTGGGGGTTCCCGGGTGCACGGCGCACTACGCCGTTTTGGGGGACGGGCCCGTGCGCGGGAAGCGCGTGCTGGTGCAGGGCGGGGCGGGGGCGGTGGGCCACATGGCCGTGCAGATCGCGGCGCTGGGCGGGGCCGAGGTGGTTGCGACGGTGAGCAGCGGCGCGAAGGGGGAGGTGGCGCAGGGGGCTGGGGCGCGCCATGTGGTGAACTACCGCCGGGGCGATGTGGCGGCAAAGGTGCGCGATCTGACCGGCGGTGAAGGCGTTGACCGCATCGTCGAGGTCGACCTCGCCGCCAACATCGAGACGGACATCGAGGTACTGCGGCCCAACGGCACGATCGCGTCCTACTCCTCGACCTCAGGCCCGGAACTGGTCCTCTCCTACTACCCCCTCGCCTTCAAGGACCTGCGCATCCACTTCGTGCAGGGGTATCTGCTGCCGCCGGCTGCGCGCCAGGCGGCGATCCGGGATCTCACGGTATGGTTGCTCGCAGGCAATTTGGAGGTCCGGATCGCAGAGGTGTTCCCACTGTCCGACACGGCGGCGGCGCACGAGTTGCTCGAGTCGGGCCGCACAGCCGGGAAGGTGGTGGTGGCAACTGCGGATGCCTCGCCATGCCCCATAGCGTGAGCCCCCCCACTCCTGACAACCCTGGTCGCACTGTTGACTTACGACATAAACAGCAGAATACGCGACAAAGAGATATATTGAATTCTTGGATGGCCAAGGCAGCGTTGGGTCTTGTCAATGTAGCGGACCAGGAACGGCATGGTGACCCCGGCAAAACTCTGGTTCAAGCACGCACAGGTGGCTTTGGACGCTGGGTACCCCGAAACCGCGATCACGTCCGTCGTGCCCCATTTCCAGGAGGCGGGTAGGCAAGACTACGCACCTGCGCTGACGATGCTCCGTGCAGGCGACCGTCCCTGTTTGTACCCGACCGACTCCAAGGGTGAGTGGTGGGGCATCAAAACGAGGACGAACTCCAAGTCCCCGAGCGCGGATCGCGCGACCGAGTGGGGTGTGACGGCATACCAGTCGGTGACGGGATAGTCTTGAGACTTCAACATTCTTTCATCCTCGCGGCCCTCACGCTGGTTCTGGGCTGCGGTGACAGGGGTACCACTGCTGGGCCGACAGCACCGGCCGCACCGGCGTCCATTTCGGTTACGCCGCCATCGGTGACCCTGACCGCGCTCGGCGATACTGCTCACCTCACCGCAACGGTGCTCAACCAAGACGGACAGCCCATGCAGGGGGTGGCGGTCGTCTGGGCCAGCAGCGATGGGTCGGTCGCGACGGTGAGTGATGATGGAAGCGTGACCGCCGTGTGGAACGGAAGCGCCACGATTACCGCGTCAATCCAGGGCGGTGGGCCCTCCGGCAACGCTCAGGTGACGGTGGCGCAGGAGGTGGCGGCGGTCCTCCTGACGCCTTCTGCGGACACGCTTCGAGCGCTGGGAGATACGACCCGCCTCACCGGCCGCGCAGTGGACGCGAACGGCCACATGGTGCGGGAAGCGGTGCTCAGTTGGTCATCGAGCAACGCGTCGGTGGTTTCGGTGGATGCGTCCGGGTTGGTAACGGCCGCGGGCAACGGACGGGCGACCGTAACGGCGGAATCAGGGGCGGCAGCCGGGAGCGCGGACTTGACGGTGGAACAGCAGGCGACCGCCGTGCGGATCTCGCCCGCGGACACGACTCTGTACGCGCTTGGGGACACGGTGCGCCTGACGGCTTCGGGCATCGATGCCAACGGAAATGCCGTGGCGGAGGACGCGGAGCGTTTCAGCTGGAGGTCAACCGAGGAAACGGTCGCGACTGTAAACACCTCCGGCCTGGTGACGGCGGTGGGTAGCGGCCGCGCGACCATCAGGGCGACCGGAGAGGTCAGCGGCACATCCGCAGCCGCCGAGGTGACCGTCGCACAGCGAGTGACCGAGATCCGGCTGTCGCCCACTCCGGACACACTCAGAGCGCTGGGAGATACGGTGCGCCTTTTGGCCAGCGCGGCCGACGCGAACGGTCGCGCGGTGGAGGGTACCGTGATTGCCTGGTCGTCCGGGGACACAACGGTTGCCAGGGTGGACGCCACCGGGCTGGTGACCGCGGCAGGAAACGGCACGACGGGAATAAGCGCGGTCTCCGCCGATGCGGCGGCGCAGGTGGGCGTGACCGTGGCTCAGCGAGCCGTGGGTATGCGGGTGACGCCCTCAGCGGACACGCTGCGGGCAGTGGGCGACACGCTGCGCATTGCCGCGGCGGTAGTGGACGCGAACGGACATCCGCTGGCGGCCACGGGTTCCGCGCTACGGTGGTCGTCGAGCGATCCATCGGTGGCTCGCGTGGACGGCACCGGCCTCGTGACGGCGGTCGCGGAAGGCAGGGCCGACATCACGGTCAGATCCGGGAGCACGGAGTTCGCGGGCACGGCCGCGGTATGGGTCTACACACCCGGAGAGCGGGAAATCCTGATCGCATTCTACAATGCGACGAACGGTCCACACTGGGTGCGAAGAGACAACTGGCTGACGAACGCCCAGCTCGGTTCATGGCACGGGGTGGCGACCGACGGACAGGGCCGGGTGACGGGTTTGGACCTCCGTGGGAACGGCCTGATCGGCCATCTGCTCCCGGAACTGGGGTATCTGCAGCATCTGCGGGCGATCGGTCTCGCGGACAACCGCTTGACGGGATCGATTCCCCGGCAATTGGGCAGGCTTCGAAGCCTGGAATCGCTCGAACTGAAGAACAATCGGATTTCCGGCGAAATACCGCCGGAGCTAGGTGATCTTGCGAACCTGCAGAGACTGGTCCTCCACGAGAACGGGCTTACCGGATCCATTCCGCCAGAACTCGGGGACCTCCGAAGGCTCAGGTGGCTGGAGCTTGGCCAAAACCCTCTCGCCGGATCCATTCCGCCGGAACTCGGGGCCCTCTCGGAGTTGCAGGGGCTCCGCCTTGGCTTCGCCAGGCTGTCCGGTCCCATCCCACCGGCTCTCGGGCGTTTGACCAACATGCGGGAGTTGAGTCTCTCTTTGAACAGCCTGTCGGGAGAGATCCCGGCGGAACTTGCCAGCCTGCCGCAACTCCGCCGCCTGAGCCTTTCCGGGAATCAACTGTCCGGCCCCATCCCACCTGAATTGGGTCAGCTGGCGCACCTCACCCAACTCGCGCTGAATTCCAACGCTCTGACGGGACCGATTCCGTCGGAACTGGCCAACCTGTCGCAGCTACGGGGGCTGTACCTGGTGGACAACAGGCTCGCGGGCTCGATTCCGCCGGAACTATCTACACAAATGCTAAATTGCGATATGACAACATGTTATAAACATGTTGGGGAATGCTGTATCACTTGTGATATACAGAAATGAGCGGGATTACATGCGACGGTATCGGAAGTCGGCGGATGTAACTTATCGGTCACGCCGTGGGCTTCACCTCCTGTGGGCTTGCCCCCGACCGCGCCCTGGGCAACCGACGAAGTGCCCCCCTTCCACCTCCATGACGACGGGCAGAGAGCGGCGATTCTCTGCACCAGATTCAGATTCCGCGTTCTCGATGTCGCGGCCCGGCTCGCGCCCGAACGGAGTTGGACGAAATGGAAATCGAGGACGTGGTGGTCGTGCCGGTCGCGGGGTAGGGACTAGCTTAGCTAGCTAGCTAGACGAAGACGCCGGCGTCCTTGTCTAGGCGAACCTTGCGGCCGTCGGCGCGTGCGTCGCCGGAGGAGATTTTCCGGCCGCGCCCGGCGCCGAGAGCCGTCCTGGGCGGGGCCCAGTCCGGCCAGGATGGGCTTAGGGCGTCTGAGTGGTGCGGGGGAAAGCCGTCTGGAAGGCGGCAAGGCGCTCAGAGGCGATTTCTCGCGGTTTTGAGGTGAGGCCAAGAGCGTCTTCGGGAAAGCTACGGCTCTTAGGATCGCCTCTAATCGACGGTCTTGACCTCCCGAAGGGTAGGGGTCGGGTGGAAATCGGGCTTCGGGGAGGCCGAAACCGCTGCTGGTCGATCTAGGCCGAGGCGTTCCTGGAGCCAGTCGAGGCGGTCGACTAGGCGCTGCTCGAGGAGCGAGAACTCCTCTCAAAAGAGGGAGCGGGCGGCGAAGTCCAGGCCGTGAAAGTCCGACATGGTAAGGGCTCCTGGTATTATTCGCTCCGGAGGCGTTGCGGAATGCGATCAGTCCCTATGGTGTGTCAGTTGGCAAGGTTTCGCCAGGCCTAGCTGATTTTGCAGTAGCTGTCGCGGGCCCGGGCGGCGATCGCCGCCCGGATGAACTCGGAGTACCGGCTTGTTCTCGGCCTCGGCGGCCGCTTTGATGGCGTCCCTTTCGGCCGCTGAGACCCGAAAGGGGAGTTGGATGGTCCGGGCCCGGCGGGAGGAGTAGTAGCGGTAAAGGGACCGTGTCTCGCGGGACATGTCGAGCAGGGTCTCTGCGTGGGTCATTCTTCTCCCTCCCTTGTGCCCAATAATGGGTGGTCGATTCACGAAGAAGGCGAGGGAAAAGATGAAGGTCAGCGGGGAAGATCCAGCCCCAAATCGATCTCGGCGATGTCGTACCAGTCCACGCTTCGCCGCGTTTGTCCGTTTCCAATATCGCGCTCTACGAGGACGGCAAGTGTATCGTTGAGGACATCCATCCCTATCACCTTGTCCTTCAACTCCAGCGTGAGTACATACCTCGGACCATCGCTCGCGAGAGTAAACAAATCGATGTAGCTCATGGGAGGAGTTACATCCTCCACGGCCTCCCAATGAGATACCCCCCAGAACCGTTGGGCGTCATCCACGACCCTTGGCCCGTACCAGACCTTGGGTCTTGCCCGTACTTCCTCGTCGCTCATGCGGAACTCGGACATGGTACGCAATAGGGCTGCCACGTCACGGTCGGTCGGGTACCGTTCGACATAGGTCGACCGGACAATAGCTGTTGGTTTCGCATCGTTGCGGTCCAAGTACCACACCAGAAACTCGCCGTGGCACGCTACGAACAGGAGGCTTCGCCCGGAGCCTGAGTATCCTGAACTAAGCTGCCTGCTTCTCGTACTCTGCGTCGAGCAGTCGACAACCTCATTCTCGGTAGGGAAGGTCCGATCCCACAAGACGCGCCCAGTCGCCAACTCAATCTCAGCAGTCACAAGATTGCGAGACTGATCGCGATAGGAGCCGACCAGGGTCTCTCCTACCACTTTTCGTTCGTATCCTCGGAATCCAGGTGGAAAACTCGATGTGGCGCTCTCGAACCCGCCTGCCCGAGTGAACAGAGACAGGCGGTGCAGGTCAGTGTCCAGCACACCGATCATCCCATCCGGTGCCCGTAGGACGAGCTCGGGGAATAGGAACTCGCCAGGGCCCTCACCCCTTGCGCCGAACACAAGCGGTTGGCCAACCGAATCCGTGCAGATGATGCGGTACCAATACGTCTCTGTCACACAGGCGGTGCCGTCCTCAAGCAGAACAAGAGACGGGGAGAGACTTGCCGGCAGCTCTGTGGAGGAAGCGACGGGCTCGATGTATAGCGGAGGCGGAGGAAGATTGTCCGGCCCACCGCAAGCGATGGTGAGCAACGCAATGGATGCCGCCCAGCGGCTTGTAATGAAGGGAGGGGCGTGCAGTCTCGTCCCATTACCATCTAGCAGTCGTCCATACATCTATCGTATGCACCTTTTGCTAGCCTGCTAGAAAGTGCGGGCGGATGACCATCGGCCGTAGACTCTTCGTAGACTACCCGCTTCAGCTCTTGGCACTCCGGCTCGCAGGGCATCTGGGCGGCCACGCTCTGCACCGCAACCACAACAAGCGCGACGGAAAGCGGTGCGATAGCGAACAGTCGTCGTGAAAACGTTGCAAGATTGACTAACATTTTTCTGCCCCCTGAAGAATGGCTTTGGCCGGGTTGGTTCAACGAGATTCAACCCGGCAGTGATCTACCAAGATGTGGGATTCCGGATGTTCGGGCACCCCCCCCCTGTCGGGAGCAAATAGAATGTCCGGTTTGTGGAGCACATGAAATATCCGCTTTTCCAGGCCGCCGCCCTGCGAGGCGAGCGGAGCGAGCCGAGTGGGGCGGCGGCGGCGCTCATGCCGCTGCCCCAGCCTTGGTCGGCAAGCCCCCGTCCGGGTCGTACCGGCCCAGTTCGTGGCGGCCGTTGGAAGACCGCCATGCCGCCGTCCTCGTACTCGTGGACCTGCACCTTGGCCCGCACGTAAGTGGCACCGGTTCGGCTGCGGCGGAATCTGCAGGGTCCTGCCCTTGTACGAGACGCAGTTGTCGTTGCCGACCGACCGCTCCAGCTTCTGACAGAGCACCTCGGGCAGCGTGGCCTTCAGAGACGGCAGCAGAGGAGAAAACACCTGCTCGGCCTCCTTCGGCGCAACCGCGAACGAGGCGTTGAAGCGCGGCCAGAACGCCGCCAGGAACACGTTGGCCGCTTCCATCTCCGTGATCCCCGCCTTCGCCAGTTGCTGGGCAACCGCCCCTGCAGCGTGCCGAACAGCCGCTCGCTGCGACCCCGCGCCTGTGGCGAGTATGCGGCGATCATCTCGGTCCCCAGCTCCGCCATCGCTGCGGATTCCAGATCATTCCGATCACCGATTCCGATTCATTCCGATCACTGATTCCGATTCATTTCGATCACCTTGGGTTGAGCGAGTAGCGGCGCTGGAGAACCTGCTGTAGCGACACCCTCTTCGATCCTCGCCAGAGGTCCCTGAGACGAGGAGGAAGAGGTGCCGAAGAAGAGGTTGTCCATGCGAAGGATCCGAGAAGTGCTGCGTCTGAAGCACGAGCTGCGGCGCAGCCACCGGGAGATCGCCGGGTCGCTCGGCATCGCCAACAGCACGGTGAGCGACTACCTGGGCCGGGCAAGGGCGGCGGGCTTCTCCTGGCCGTTGCCGGAGGGACTGGACGACGCCACGCTGGAGGCGGCGCTGTTCCCGGTGCCGCCGCCGTCGGGGGTTCGCCGGCCGGAGCCGGACTGGGACCGCGTCCACCGGGAGCTTCGGCGCCACAAGGGCGTCACGCTGCGACTGCTGTGGCTGGAGTACCGCGAGGTCCACCCGGCCGGCGCCACCGGACTGCTGTCGAAACGGCGGAGAACCGAGCGGGGGCGGCGCGACGCCATCGCTTCGCTTAGCGAGCGCGAACGCGAGACCCGAGTCGATCTCATGCGCGTCGTCGTGGAATCGGGACACATCTCGGAGCTGTTGAGGGCCGCCGGGGTCGCGCAGGAGGACCAATGAAGGCGTCCGGCGGCTCTGGCGATCCGGCATTGCGGCGCGGTCGTGCGGGCCGTGACGGAGCGTTCGAGGCGGCGGCCTTGCTTGTCGGACGCCGCTGATGCGGGAAAGTATCCATCTCACAAGCGGGCGCCCGTTTTTCGCGAAGCAACCTGCCTCGCAGCGCCCCTTTGCGACGCTTCCGCTTCGGCGCCCGTTCTTGCCCGGTTCGATCATCCGTGAACGCTCCCCGCCGGACTGGGCGTCGGGAAGGCCGGGCAGGAGTACTCGCGCGGCGGCTGCGCCGTCCAAGTGCGGTCCTGCTGCACCAGAGCGTTGGCGAGGACGAGGAGCTTCCGCATGACGGCCGTCAGGGCGACCTTGCCAGACCGCGTCCGGCTCGGGATCCGGTTCCACGCAGCAGGAGGCGCTCGACGAAGCGCTGATCATCGCGTGCGCGAGACTCGGCCTTAGCGACAACGCGCTGAACCTCTGCGAGGCGAGCCAGAATCCGGGCGCGTTCTCGTGGTCAAGCGACTATGACTGCGAGATGACGTAGGACAGATCGGCCGGGTTTATGGGTAGCTGACGCAAATGTACACGGTACTGCGCGTACCAAGAAGGGAGATAGAATGAAGCGCATTCTCATTCCAGCACTCGGTCGCCCCCGTGGAACGTTCCCAAGGGGTCGATCCCGTTGCCGATTCCGCCGCCGCCAACCCTCAACGGCTCGGCCCGGAATCCCGATCCGGCCCGCGCGGCCTCATTTTTTCCACCAGCCGCCTCGGCAGACTGAGAATGGCACGAATCACGGCGAGGAATCGTCTAACTACTTACAGGGCTGCACGATCTGCGCATTCTGCCCTTGAAACGTGTCTACCCCTGTCGCCCAGAAACGGCGGGGAAACCGCCTCAATTCGCGGGAATCGCGTTCCCCTCACAACCACCCCATCACGGCTTTTCCAGAGCCGTGAACACGCTGCGTTTCGCGGCCCTTGGCGACGAGCCACAAACATAATGAGATCCCATGACGAACGCGCTCAGAGACCGAGTACCAACGGCTCGTAGCAGACGATCTACGTGTTGGGTGTGAGGCCTCACACCGGGTCCAACCGAACCTCCTTCGACTCAGAATCGGCCAGCGACGAGTCGCCTACCAATTGACTCGGTTGCCCCCTCGGTGACGGCGCTCACGTGCGCTACCAGAGCCGCTCCGTGGCGGGTAGTTTATCGTACGGGGTTCCCGCGCAGCGCGGGCAGCACCCCGACGCCGAAACCCACGACTCCACATGACCGCGCCCAACCTGAACTGGATCGCCAACTACATCTGGGGCATTGCGGACGACGTGCTCCGCGATGTCTACGTGCGCGGCAAGTACCGCGATGTGATCTTGCCGATGACCGTGCTCAGGCGGCTCGACGCGGTGCTGGAACCCACCAAACGGGTCGTCCTCGACATGAAGGCAACGCTGGACGCCGCCGGGGTCATGAACCAGGAGGCCGCGCTCCGGCAGGCGGCCGGACCAGCGGACTGACTGATGAGCGACATCTTCGAGCGTACCAAGCGAAGCGAGATCATGTCACGGATCCGCGGACGCGACACCAAGCCCGAACTGGTTGTGCGTCGGATCGCCCACCGGCTCGGGTTCCGCTTCAGGCTCCACCGTAAGGACCTGCCCGGCAGCCCGGATATCGTATTCCCCCGGTATCGGGCCATCATAATGGTGCATGGTTGCTTCTGGCACCGACATCCCGGCTGCAAGTACGCTTACACCCCGAAGACGCGAGTTCAATTCTGGCGGCAGAAGTTCGAAGGCAACGTCGTCCGGGACAGGCGGAACGAACGGGCGTTGTCTGAACGCGGCTGGAGGACGACAGTGATTTGGGAGTGCGAAACCAAGGACCACCAAGCCGTGGCGGCGCGCATTGAATCTTTCCTGCGGGAATCTAGCCCGGAAATCGACGGATCGAGTCGGTAAGCGGGCGAGTCGTCACCCGTTCGTTGGGGGCAGTTCTCGCCGAAACCCACTGGAACGCAGCTTTTCCAGCGCGCGGAGTACAACGAGCGATTGCCTATCTGTAGGCGTCCGACGGGGAACACCAGCCGCGACCGTGAGGACTCCGATCTCGGCAGGCGACAGCCGTCCGTGCTCTCGGCCCCACGCGAGAACCTCCGTCCAGTAGTCACCACCTGCGTTGACCACCGCGATCTGGGCTTCCATACCGTTCAGTTGGCGTTGCTCACGTCGGGCGCTCAGGGTCGCACTCCGCTGATCTTCTGATGAAATCAGCGCGTCATCCAATTCGGCAGGCCATTGAACAGGGATTCTCCTGGCACGATCCCAACAGGCTTGCTTCTTGGCCCACTCCGTGACGTTACGCATCTCTTCGGGTGGTTTGGTCAGTACATGGTTGACCCGTTCCGCCACGACCTCGATAGTGCGCTTAAGCTCTGGACCCGGTGTCTGTCGACGCCAGATGGCCTCGAAGTCGACGGCCCGGCCGATCTCCTTCACATGATGGCCTATTCGGGCGATGGTGTACGCGACAATGTTCGCGCGGAATCCGCCTTGGTACCATGGTTGGGCCGAGACAATGCGTTCGGTTGCCTTGAACACTATCGCCTTGGCGATAGCCTCACGATACCACGCCTCGTTGAAGTCGTTTGATACCTTTTTCCACGCCTGCCCGATGCGACGGGCGAAGGCTGCGAAGTTCTTCTGCGCGCCTTGGCTTACCTCGTGCGGTCTCCCCCCCCACACGTTCAGGAACTTGGCGAGATCTGTCTTAGTGAACCGTTGGCGGCGCGGATACTCGATGTCGAATTTCCGTCGCTGAGCGGTGGTCTTGTAGGCGCGGGCATCCGCGTACTGGCCGCGTGCCCGTTCGTAGAACCACTTGCTCTCCTGAAAGGTCCCTTCTGGCGACGGGGCGTACAGCCTTCGCGAGAAGTTCTCGACCCTGATGTGGAACGGGTGGTTAGCGAAGAAGTCCGAAGCCATCACACGGTTCTGGCTATTGGCGTATTCCGATATCTTCGGAACAATCTCAGTTGCTCGATCTGAGTCCACCACGGAAAGCTTCATCTGCACGAAGGTTTGGGAAAGATCCTCGCCTTTCCGCATTGCCGAGTGGATTGACGCAGTTGTCTGCCCGCCGTTTACGATCTGGAAGTTCGTCATCCGCTGTAGCAAAAGACGACCGCGCTCGTTGCTGATATCGACCTGCTGCGCAGTGGCGGTAATGCCGTTGTTGTAAGCGAAGAACATCGTGGGCTCGTGAGCCAATGTATCCCGAATGCCCCGATTCACTTTGCTGCGGGCCTGGAGGAACACACGGACATTCTGCTCCAGAAGCCGGGGACCCCAACGATCATAGATCTCGGACAGGACCGAACCCGGGATAACGCTCAGATAGGACTCGTGAGCACCTGTAATGTGCTGTGCGGGAAGGACGGCAATGGCGCCCCCGAAGTCATTCGCGAGATCAATCTCCATGACTTCCGGCTCGCCGCTCGCGTCAGCGCGATGAAGCCGCCGGAGATCCCAAACGCTGTAGGTGACCCGCTTGCCCTCCAAGGTTTCCGCCGGGCGGCCATCGACTCGTTCGCTGAGTTCCCGGTTGCTCACCAACACCAACCGCAACTTGCTGACGCTCGGCCATCGGAACGCGACCATGTCCGCGAGCCCGAACGCAGGACTCGTCTCTTCCAGCGCATTCCGCCATTTGTCGTTCAGCGCGTGAGTGACGAACCTCTCCATGCGCCGAAAGATTGCGTCCATCTCGCTACCGACAAGGCGACCGCTACGAGGCTGCGCGTTGAAATCCAAGCCGATCAGGCTTAGGGTACCGGCGGAATCAGCGGGGTCACCGCCTGACCCATCGACGCGGATGCCACGGGTGGGGTGCCAATACGCCGCCCGATCAGCGGTGTCGAGGTCGCCCGCCTCCACGAGATAGGCGCATGCCTTCTCGAAAAACACGTCCTCCCGGAACTGGCGGCCCGCATCAGCTTCAGCAAGCACGTCTTGCCGGAGGGCGTCAGCGAATTCGTGTATGGTCATCGCGTTTCTCCGGAGATGCTCTTGACCACAGCCGCTGCTTCGACGCGGAATCCCTCGCACTGCCCGAGTGCGACTCGGTAGCGAACGTCCGTCACTCCCGCCGGGAGCATCCGTGGTGTGATCCTCGGAAAGCCATCGCCGACCTCAAAGAAAGAAGTGCTGCCGATGACCCATCGCCGATCAGAATAGTCGTCCACACTGTCATATCCTAGAGCCCATAATCGCTCCTCGAAATCCCCACGGACGGCGATGTCTCTGGCCTCAATCACCTCTCCAACTCGGTCCACTACGTCAGTAACGGTGGCGGCCCCCACTACTTCGCTTGGGGCCTCAGCGATCTCGATCACATGCAGGAATAGACGGGTGCCGCCCGACGAGTCCAGCTGTTCGGCTGAGGCGATTCGGAGGGCGGAGGCCAGAGGTGCACACGCCTTGGACTCCACTGCCACAGTCCCCATTTCGAAGTCCCGCTGCGCTCCAAACGGCCCCACCCATCCTCGTACCCCGTCCTCGATTCCGATTGCAGACGCCACATGCTGTTGCAGGAGCATGAGTTCCCCGATCAGTCCCTTCTGTTCCTCGGCTGTAAGCCGCCCGTCTCTCCCTCCCTTCAGGAGTCGGTGCCACCGCCATGTCCGCATGATACATATGTCCAAGGCCTCTTGGCCCGACTCCGCCATTCCTACGGCATCCACGATATCAATGCAGAACCGATAGAAGATGTCCCGATGTTCGATTTCCGTCAGCCGGAACACTAGGAATTCCCGATGCCCTTCCTCGTCCGGCCGCATCTCGATGCTGAGGCCGCGCAGCGTCGGTGACCGATGCTGCGGTCGGAGTCCGACACCATGTGTCACGACCAGGAGATACTGCCGGTGCCTGTCCGCCGCCCAGTAGATGCCCCACTCCGTGGATCCGACCCCAGCAATCCGCCGTGCGGCAAAGCCGGTCGCCGCGGCAGGGGTGGCAAGATCCCTCCAGGGGTGGTCGTTTACTGTCATCGTCGTCTCAGTCATCTTCACCGAATTGGTCCCGGAACCATATTTCATTCACCACGTATTCCACCGTCTCTTCTGGACCGCTCGTCTCTGGAAAGCTGATGCTCCAAGCTACCACGGGAGTCTCCTCGCTCAAGTCCTCATCCCTGCTCCCAATGGCCAACAGGTGAATGATCAGGAGAGGCCGCTCTCTGACTTTTCGGTAGATGCGATCCGGATAATTCCGCGTGTCCTTTCCGGCACGCCCGTCGCTCTCTTGCTTCGCCCTCCATCCCGCCTCCGCCTGTTCTCGCCGGGAATCGGACAGGCCAACCCGCTCCACTCCCCGGCTCGCCACCCTTCGTTTCCGCGCGAAACTGACGGTGCCATCATTGCTTCCCCTTCCCGGTTTCCTCCGCTGGCAGACTACTCGAAGGCCCGGCAGTTGATAAACCAGAGAACCAGATGTCTCCTTCTTGATGCCCGCGAACAAGACGTCCCACGTCGCCAGTTCCCGCTTTCGGCTCGATATGTGTCTTCTCACGGGGTCCGTCTGCGTCAGCGGCGATCTCGGATGGTTCTTGAACATCACCAAGAAAGCGTCGACAATCTCTATCGGTACGTTGCGCACCAAGCGCCCCTCAGACACATTGAAGCCATGCTGGAGTCCCACACCGGAAGAGGTCATAGCCGCCACTAGCTCCTCCACTGCTCGGATGTTTGCTTGAAGCGACGGCGGATCTCTGTGCAGCACGGTCGTTTCCACAAACCGGTTCGCAAGTCCGATCTTGACTCTGTGCGTAACACCGGTACCCATCTTGTTTCGAGCGGTGACCATGAGCCAGTCTGGATGGCTGCGCACCTTCAACCCAAACTCCTGCGGCGTTGCTTTCGCGATTTCCATCTGTACAAGCTCTTCTCGCAACTCCTCGATAGATGCGGCAATATGCTCATACCATCCGCGGGCCTCGTCCGGCATCCACACCCGGCACAGCTCCCTGTATTCATCCCGATAGCCGAACCAGCGTCCCATCTGGAACAGCGTGTCGTACATCATTGACCGGCGAAGTACGTAGCTGACGGACAGTCCCTCCAAGGTCAAACCGCGCGACAGAGAAAACCCTCCGACCGCGATTACAGTCCAGCCGGAATCACGGTACTCGGAATACATCAGTGAATCGGAAGACTGGCTGTTGATCTCAGCAACGCGTATCGCGCCGACTGCCTTTGCCAACTGCCCACACACCTGATCCCACCTGACCCCTTTCGCCTCAGCGTACTCAGCGTACTGTTCGTTGAACGTGCGCCTTAGCGCCCCCATCTCAGGATCTTTCAGGGCCTCGTCATCTGGGCGTGATCCGTGAACGCGAATACTCGCCGCCACTCCGTCAACAAAAGCGTGGATCTCATTGCGAATCTGTCGCTGAACCGACGTAAATCGAGATACGTTCACAAGCATCGAATTATGGACTTTCCGCTGTCCGAGAACCATCCTGATTGCCTTGGCCAAAAGAAAGGTCCGCACGGCATCGCGCAGGCTGTCTGGCAGGCGCGTTACGGCATGATCGATCTTATGGGACATCGGGAGCAAATCGTGATGGTCATCGATCTCTTGAACGACCTGTGCTCCTTGATCTCCAAGAACCTCGTCGGCACCGAAATAGTTCGAGGGAGCATTCAAGGACACAATGAAGTGGCGTGGAAACAAGTCTTCGCCAACCACCGAGTGATCTTCATCCGGGTCGATAAGAATGTTGGCAAAGGGCGTGGCCGTATACCCAATGTAGGCGCTTCGCTCAAACAGGCTGAGCAACTCGCGTATCTGGCGGTTGATCGTCGATACGTTTTCGATATGGTGCTTGATGTTGATCGAAGCGTTGTCAGCCTCGTCGTCGATCAACACCATCGGCTCCGAGATGGTATTGGCACGAAGGTGGTGGGCGTTGTGCGTAGTCAGCCACTCGATCAGGTTCTTCAGGATGTGTGTTTCCTTCTTTATGACGAACACGACAGGCTTTTGAAGGTCCTTCAACCGGATGCCGATCTGGCTAGCCGCCAACTTGTTGAAGTCACTAGCGGCAGTCGTAAACGTAATGGGTGTGCGCTGCAACCCGTAGAGGCCAACACCGACCTGTCGGCGGCCAGACGCGCGGAGGCCCTTTCCCGTATCGTACCCAATGAATGCTTCATCCAGGCGCTCCTGCGTTTGATTGCGCAACCTGTTCTGCGTTCCCGCAATGACGATTATCACACGATAACCGGCGTCGGCCGCTTTGGTCACCACGCCGATGTAGTTTCCGGTTTTTCCGGACTGGACGTGTCCCATGACCATTCCGCGACGATCCCATGGCCCGGCTTTTTCGGGATCTTCGAGAAACCCGACGATCCTGTCCGTGTCATTGTCGATCTCGGCTACCACTTGTCGGGGGAAGCGCTTTCGGTGGACCAGGAAATCCCGATACCGATTCCAATAGTACCAGTCCACGGCAGGTTTGCGCTCGTCCAGCCAAGGCTCGAAAGGGCGGGAGAGTGCTGGTGCGGGCTTTAGCAGTATTCCGATGGTCTCCTCTAACTCAAGGGCGAGACCTTCCGCTTCGTCGTCGGTGACCTCAGGACAGGCTGGACGAATCTTGATAATCATCTCCCGGATCTTTCCGGGCGTCGGAGCTACCGTCTCGTCTCCGATGAGGTGCCATACCAAGCTACGAAGGGTGGTCAAGTCACTCATCGTTGTCTCCGAGCACGTCTGTGATGATCGGTTCGGTCTGCCGCCACTGGACACTGAACGGCTCGGCTGATCGCATCCACTCCTTGATGGCCTGACGTGACAGGCCGCGCTCTCTCAAAACTCCACACATAGTCGACACCACAAGACGCAAATCCCGGACCGCCAACGGCGTAGCACGGACGGCCTCGGGGTGGGCGCTGACATCGTGGTGAAGGGACTCAACCGGCAGCGCGGCCGCCACCAAGCGGAGAACGCGGTCGTATTGCGCTCCCAATCCCGGCGAAAGCCCGTCTCTGAATGCTTTGATTGCCGGATAGTCGGTGGCGATATCATAAGATATGCGGCTCTTGTTCTGCCGCCGAATCCAAACCGGGAGACGATTGCTGGAAGCTTGTCGGGTGCCCCGGCCCCGGTAAGTGCGTCGCGATCCCTCAACCATCCGCTCAACGATCTTCGCTAGCCGCTTTCGGACAGCGGGTGGCGGCTGTGCGGACGCCTTCTTGACGTCGATCTTCCATTCCGCGTCCATCGTATTCGGAATGTCGATTCCGATGCGGGCCAGCTTCGTCAGTTCTTGTTTTCGGGTAAGACGAAACCATGTACCGTGCACTATGAGGCGTCGGTTGCGGTAAAGGTAGAACCCTTGGTTGCTGACATAGCCCTCAGGCCCAGCATACCGCTGCCATTCGGCAGTCGACACCTTGTCGTGGTGAGGCAGAGTAACTGGGCGTATTCGAATCCGGCGGCCTCCAAGGCTCATTCTCTCTATCGGGTGATGTTGAGTCGCGGGATGGTTGGTGTGGAACGGATCGAACGGCTCCAGTTGGTTGTCGTTCATTGACAAGCGGATCTTATGTCTGCCGGCCAGGAACCGATGAAATACGAACGTCAGGTGCTTCGCAGCATCGTCCAACTGGCGCACTAAGTCGCTCCTCTCCGAGGCCTCGACAAGGCGGTCGAGCTTTTCCCAGACAACCAGTGTTCCGTCCGCCCGCAGACACTCCGACCAGCGTACTTCGTCAACATCGCCGGGGATCTCGATCAGCCATCGATCATTCGCGGCGACGGAATCGAGGTCCCATCGCGCGCAGGAGGTCTCGCCCTGATGTTGAGTTACGACCGTAACGCGTCGGCACTGCGAGAAAGATGCGGTCTTCAGGCCGAGACCGAATCGGCCGAGATCGGTGTCGTCTCGTACTTCAAGGGGGCTTCGGGTGCCCGGCCGCATGGCTTCACGCAACTGCCCCCAACTCATTCCACATCCGTTGTCCAGCACGCCGACCGCTGGACGGTCTACGTGAGTGTCCGCCAGTATCTGAATCCTGCGTGCTCCGGCGGTGATTGAGTTGTCGATGACATCGGCAAGTGCGGTTCTCAGAGAATAGCCCATGTCCCGCAGGCTCTCGATGAGAGCGGCTGGACTGGGCGCGAGCTCCAGTTCGAGCTCACGCTGTGGAGATGCCCTCTCGCTCATGTGACCGCAGCCTCGAGGGCGTCCGAAGCTGCCCGATCGGGGTATCGTCTGGAGTGGTCGCGTGTGGTTCTGCCGAACGTGCGAGTCTTGGTGCGATAATACTCTCCGATCACATCGGCCACGCGTCTCGCGATTTGTAGGGCGAGGTAGGGCGGCACGGCGTTCCCAACCTGAACGTACTGCGGAGTCCTTCCTCCCATGAAAAAGTAGTCGTCCGGGAAGGTTTGGAGCCGGGCAGCCTCACGGACGGTAAGGCTGCGACACTGTGTCGGGTCGGGATGAATGAAATAGTGGCCGTCCTTGGATATGTGGCTGGTGACCGTGCTCGAAGGACGATCACCGACTTGGACCCGGAAACGATCGGCGAACTTCCCGGTTAGCCAGTTCGCATGGTTGGGGGCCAGAATCTCTGGGAAGTCGGAAGCTCGCGGCGAGACTCCCTTGGCCTTCGCGAAGGCGCTCGCAAAAAGATACCGCTCGATGTCGGCAGGCATATGCCCTCTCGTCTCGTTGTTGGGTAGGCGCTTCACTCCGGCGTCCCGTATCCAAGAGCGCAGAGGATCGGGGCAAGCCATCTCTGTGTTGCCCGGCATGTTGCCGCACTCGGGCACCGGCCCCTTGGCTGCGTCCCGCGTATTGCGGATTTGGCTGCGGAATAGCGACATCTCGTCCGAGGTCATGCTCGGCATCGGAAGGTCCCCAATTCGCTTGCACGCTGCCAAGATGACATCGCGCCACACTTCAGGGTTGTCGGCGCGGCTGATTCGGGTGCGAAGCCGCGGCATCCGACCGATGACATCCTTCACAGGGACTGGATGATCACTCTTCTCTAAGCGGAGGAGGTCACCCACCGGCAGGATCTTCGCGATGTCGCTCCGTACACAGATCACGATGACTCGATGCCGGGCTTGTGGAACACCGTGCTCGTCCGCACGCACCAAGAAATCACTCGGTCTCCGGTCGTCCTTCCAGAGGCCACTGTCCGGTCCAGCGACCGTGTAGAGTCGATAGCTGTCGGTCCCTGCGGCGTGGCGCAGACTCTTCAGGACCTTCTCGATGACCAGATCGTCACCATGGCGAGCCGAGAGCATCCCCTTAACGTTCTCCATCACGGCTACGGCAGGCCTGAGCGAGGCCAAGATCCTCACGTACTCGAAATACAGCGATTGGCGGGTGTCCTTCGTGGGATCGTAGTTCGCGTTACCTGCATTCCTAGCCCTGCCGACGAGCGAGTACGACTGACACGGAGGGCCTCCGAGGAGCACGGCTTCGCACCCCTGCCGCCGCCGAATGCGGTGAATCCGCTTGTCAACCTCCTTGGTGGCCTCTGGAGTTCCGAGTTCCAACCGCAGCGTCTCGTCGGCTGCCTCGGCCCACTGCTTCGGGTAGCTCCGTTGCCAGTCGGGCACTCGGCTAGCACCGCGATTCAGGAAGCGGTGGTATTCGGGAGGGTAGTCTTGGCCGAACTTTCTCAGGAACGCTCTCAGGAGCAGTGTCTCGTGGGCCGACCGCTCCATCTCCACCGAGAGCGCGATCTCGAATCGTGGGCGGTGCCGCCCGAAGCGGCACCCAGCAAACCCCTCGGCCAGCCCTCCTGGACCCGAGAAGAGATCGACGACCGGGACTGCCTTGTTCACAGGCTGTCCCCGACCGCGATGGACGCGGCGAAACGCGCGTGATCGAGCATGACGTCCCTCCGGGTTGGCGATTTCGATGGTCGCTTCAAGGTAACTCCCCAGCGGCTTGGGGGACCGAGCAGGTCGCGCTTCGTGGGAGGATATCGAAGCTATGGACTACCTGTCCATCGCGCTGGGTCGGTCGGGGCCGCGGCCCAGGAGCCTCCGCAAGCCATTTCCAGCTTGGGCCGCCAGTCGTGCTGGGACTCCCGCCGGGTCGCATTCGTCTTAGCCGATCCCGGCTACGATACCACGGCTACGCTCCGCTCATGGCGGGCCGCACACGGGCGACGCTGGGAAGCGGTGGGGGACAGGGCCGGTCGTCACGGAGGCGAAGTACCGCCGTTCGTCTCTCCGGCTGGATTGAACCAATCGCGGATAGAATCCGTAAGATACCGGATCCATCACACGGCGGAACTGATGCCCGTGCCCCCCTACCGGGGCGCTGCCGGGGTCAGTTGCCAATGGCCACCGAAAAGTGCACACTTCTGGCCATTGAAAAGTGCACACTTTCCGGGAGCTCACGCGAAGGGAGCAAAGCGACCGAAGCGGGGGCTCCCGGGTGAGTCCGGACACCCATCATGACCCTGGTCCCGCGTTCTCGGCGTGCTCGGCCGAGACTGCCCGGGAGGCGGTCGGGTGGATGGCCTTGGAGAGCTGGACGTGGCGGCGCATCCGGTAGCTGTTGCCCCGGATGTTGACCATGTGGCAGCGGTGGAGCAGCCGGTCCAGCAGCGCGGCGGCCATGACCTCGTCATGCAGGATCTCTCCCCACTGCTCGAAGCCCTTGTTCGAGGTGACGACGGTCGAGGCATGCTCGTAGCGGCGGTTGACGAGCTGGAAGAACAGGATGGCGCCGCTGCGGGTGACCGGGAGGTAGCCAATCTCGTCCACGACCAGGAGCGCGGGGTGGGTGAGGGTCTTGAGGCGGTGGTTGAGCCGTCCGGCGGCCTGGGCTTCCTCGAGCGAGTCGATGAGTTCCGTCAGCGTTCCGTAGTAGACCCTGCGCCCGCTCTCGGCCGCGGCGATGGCCAGACTGATCGCGAGGTGCGTCTTGCCGACGCCGGGCGGGCCGAGGAAGACGACGTTCTCCTTCCGCTCCAGGAACCCGAGTTCGTGGAGCGAGTCGATCTGCTCCCGCTTGACCGAGGGCTGGAAGCTGAAGTCGAAGTCCGCGAGCGTCTTGATCGCCGGAAGACGGCTCGATCGCATGGCGGTTGCGAGGCGCCGGCTGTTGCGCAGCGCGATCTGGGCGGCCAGGAGTCGCTCGATGGCCTCGGCCGCGGTGGTTCCCCCGCTGTCAACGCCTGCGAGCACCTCGTCCAAGGCTTCCAGGGCTCCCGGCATCTTCAGATCGGCCAGTTGGGCCGCGATGCGCGCGCTCCGGGACCGGGACTTCACGAGATCCCTCCCGTGATCCCGGCGTACTCGGACAACGGCCGGCGTTCAACCTCCACGACCTGAGCTACCGAGGGTGCCCGGGTCTGTGTCGTCCGTGGTTCGGGCCTTGGCACCACCGGACGGTAGGGCCAGGAAGCCATGGGACTCAAGTGCGGCCTCTCCCGGTCGAACCGGTCCGCCACACGTTCCTTCAGCGTACTGTGGATCCGGACGTTGGCCACGCCGTCGAGCCACAGGAGGGCCCGTGCGTTGAGATCGTCATCGGAGAGAAAGTCCCGGCCGTAGAAGAAGTTGTTCCGGATGTAGCGGATCGGACGCTCGACCTTGCCCTTCGTCTGGGCTCGGTAGGGACGGCACGCACGGATCCGGAAGCGCCAGTGGCGGCTGAAGCGCAGGAACTCCGGGTTCTCGGTCAGCCGTCCGCCCTCGTTCCGCTTGTCGTCGGTGATGACGGCCTTCATCTGGTCGAACAGCAGCTCCGACGGCACGCCGCCGAAGTAGGCGAACGACTTCTCCAGCCCCCGCATCACAACCGGCATCGTCTGGCGCTCGTAGAACCTGAGCCACATCCACCGCGAGTAGCCCAGCACCACGATCAGGGCATGCCGCTTGCCCCACGGCAGCCGGAAGTCCGCGAAGTCCACCTGGCCCTGGTGGCCCGGAGGGGTCTCGAACCTCCGGACCGGCTCCACAGGCTCCCGTGGCCGCACCGTGCGGACGTAACGCTTCACCTGCCCGTAGCCACCCGGATAGCCCGCCGCCTGCACCTCGTTGAACAGCCGCACGGCGCTCAGCTTCGGATAGTCGGCCAGGCGGGTGTCGATGATCCCCTTGTAGGGATCGAGCTTCGACGCCCGCTGCGGCCTCGGTCCATACCTCACCGCCTTGCTGTCCGCGCCGCGGTCCAGCTCCCCCGCTTCGATCCAGTTGTACAAGGTCCGTCTGCTGATCTTCAAGTGCCGGGCGATCGCCGCCTTCGGCATCCCCTGCTCGAGATAATGTCGCAAGAGCACCCGCTTCTCTCTCCCGATCACTGCGCCTCCTCCGTTGAATGGAGACGCAAGAATACCGGGCCGACCTGAAAACACTCCCCGAATCCGGGCCCAACCCCCTACCGGCCCTCTCGCCCGGCCTCGGAAATGTGCACCTTTCAGCGGCCATATCTGTGCAACTTTGCATGGCCGGTAACAGTCAGTGGCCGCTCTGGCATCGCGGACCGCCGGCCGCGCTTTTGCGAGGCCCAGTGAACGGGGTCCCCGGAGTGTTCGCGGGGGTGCTCCGCCACCGCGTCAGCGGTGGTCGCCGATTGCTCTCGGACACGCCGCCGACGGGCTGGTCGGGCGCTGTTAGGGCGTCAAGTATCCATGTCAAGCGGAAGCCGTTTTTCTTTGTAGAGACCTGCCTCGCGGAGTCTCTCCCGACGGCTCGGTTGCGGTGTCCGCTTCTCCCCGGCTCGATCATCCGTGAGCGCTCCCCGCCGGGCTGGGCGTCGGGAAGGCCGGGCAGGAGTACTCGCGCGGCGGATGTGCCGTCCAAGTGCGGTCCTGCTGCACCAGGGCGTTGGCGAGGACGAGGAGCTTCCGCATCACGGCCGTCAGGGCGACCTTCGGCGGCTTGCCCCGGGCCACGAGCGCCTCGTACTTGCGCTTGAGGTCGGGATTGTGCTGAACCGCGACCACCGCGGGCATGTAGAGCATTCTGCGGACCCGGTGCCTGCCGCCCTGGATGAAGCTCCGTCCCTTCCAGTGTCCGGACTCCCGGGTGACCGGGGCGAGTCCGGCGAGGCTGGCGGCGCGCGGCCGAGTGAGCGTACCCAGTTCTGGCAAATGGACGATCAGTCCCGCGGCGGTGATGTCCGAGATGCCCGGGATCGAGGTCAGGATCTCGGCCCGGCGCTCCATTGCCTTCTCCTCCCCGATCCGCTGCCGGATCTCGGTATCGATGAGCTTCAGCTGGCGGTCGATCTGCCGCAGCCTCTGCTTGGTGACCCGCTTGCCCACGGGAGTGCGCAAGTTCTTGCCCCGGTTGGTGGTTGCGGTGCGATCCCTGACCAGCGCGTCGCGGATCTGGTGGAGCTCGGCAAGGTCGCGCTGCCCCTCCGACCGCGCCTGGGTCGGACGCAGGTCTTCGACAGCGGCCGCCATGGTGGCCAGCATCCGGGCGTCCACCGCGTCGGTCTTGGCGCGCCGCCCGAGGGAGCGGGCGAAGGACCGGACTTGGAAGGGGTTGATCGCGTACAGGGGGAGCCCGGCCTTCAGGAGGGTGTCCTCGAAGTCGCGGTGGAAGGCTCCGGTGGGTTCGTAAGCGATCCGGTCGATCCCGGAGCCGATCCAGGCGATCAGCTTCCGGAAGCCGGCCCTGTCGTTCGGGAACCGGGACGCTCTCCCCTCGGGGGCGGCGAAGGCGTCGAGCCAGTCCTTGGAGATGTCGATCCCGACAGTGCGGAGGATGGTGCTCATGTGTTCTTCCCTTCTCCTGTGCTTGTCATGCGAGCCTCGATGCTCGTGTATCCATTCAGGACATTGGGAAGGACGGTGGCGACCACACTTGACGACGGCCCCTTACGGCCAGCCAGCCTATCGATCCGACCACCGTCCCTGTTGAGCGCCCGCTCCGGCTCGCTACGCTCGCCTCTGCGGGCGCTCAACAGCCCGGGCCTTCCCCCGTGACCCGGTCATGCAAATCATGCGGGAATCTGCATGATTAATGGAGACAAGCCGATGGAGTGGACGCCCCCTCCCGACGGCATCGCGATGTGCCAAGATGGTACTGAGCGATCGTTGTCGAACCATCTGAGGGAGGAGGCACCCACATGGAAGAGGTTACCATCATCGGGATTGATCTGGCAAAGCGCAGCTTTCAGGTGCACGGGGCGAAGGCGGACGGGTCTGTGGCCTTCCGCCGGAAGCTGAGCCGCGGGAAGGTGCTGAGCTTTCTTGCCTCGCAGCCGCCGTGCATGGTTGCGATGGAGGCGTGCGCCGGCGCCCACTACTGGGGCCGGGAGATCGCGGCACTCGGCCACGAGGTGAGGCTGGTTCCCCCGATCTACGTGAAGCCGTTCGTCAAGCGGAACAAGAACGACGCGGCGGACGCGGAGGCGATCACGGAAGCGGCCGAGAGACCGACCATGCACTTCGTGGCGGTCAAGACGGAGGCGCAGCAGGCGCAGGCGATGCTCTTTCACACCCGTGACCTGCTGGTGCGCCAGCGCACGCAGACGATCAACGCGCTTAGGGGCCACCTTGCCGAGTACGGCGTTGTCGCTCCGAAGGGCAGGGCCCGGATCTGGCAGTTGGCCGCGGTGCTCGAAGACGGGGACTGTGGCCTGCCCGAGGCGGTCGTCGAGCTGGGCAGGCTGCTGTTCGGTCGGATCGAAGAACTCGATGAGAAGATCGACGAACTCGACCGTGGACTCCTGGCGAGGTCGCGGGAGGACGAAGAGACGGCGCGCCTGATGACGATCCCGGGCATCGGCCCGGTCACCGCGATGGCCATCCAGGCCTTCGCGCCGCCGATGGAGAGCTTCCGGCGCGGTCGCGACTTCTCGGCTTGGCTCGGCCTCGTGCCGCGGCAACACACGACCGGAGGCAAGCCGAGGCTGGGCGGGATCTCGAAAATGGGTCAGCGCGATCTCAGGCGGCTCCTGGTCTCCGGAGCGATGACTGTTGTCACGCATGCGATCCGGCGCGGCGAGATCACGGATCCGTGGCTGGCCGGGATGCTGGCACGCAAGCCGAAGAAGCTGGTGGTGGTCGCGCTCGCCAACAAGACCGCTCGGACGGTCTGGGCGCTGGCCACGAAGAAGGAGACCTACCGGGTTCGCACTGCCGCCTGACCGGGCGGCGAAAGGAGAAGAAGCCGAAAAGCAAAGACGCTGTCGGGGAGGTGTGGGCAGCAGGACGCAGGAACGGGTAAGGGCAAACGGTCGGCAAGACGGGATCGGAAAAACCAGCGTAGGCTGATGGGCCTCTGAGCCCGCCTAGCCGATTTGGATCCGATCCACGAACACCATACGGGCCCGCAGCCAAACAGCGCTGCATCAAGAGGCCGAACATACGACAGTACCTGGCCAACTGCCACCAGCTCGGTTCTGAATCCGCGCTTGCCCACCTGGGGGCGTCCACATACAGCCTACCCGTTGTCATACAACGGGGCTGGCGAGGGGATGGCTCCCGCCCCCCCTTCGATCCCCCCGCGCATCGCGCTCCCTTGGAGGTCGCGCTGGGGGCGCCGCCCCTTTCCCCGTGTCGGTGCGGCGTGATGCCTGAGCGCCGCACCGCCCGTCGTCACCGCCCGCATATCGGCGGCCGAATCCGCCATAGGGGTGTCGCCGAGGCGAAGGCGTTCCCCGATGGCGTCTCTACCTCCAACGTCCTCCCCGTGGTGGCGTTCGAGCCGTCTGTCGGGGGACCCCGTTTTGACCGCCGGATGCCGGTTTGGTGGCAAGTCCTGCGTGTCCGGCTCACTTTGGGGGTCGCCGGACACGAAATGGTCGTTCGGCCGGACACGGCTCTGGTCGCGCATGTCGCTGGCGCGCTGGCGGTTGCACCACGGCCAGCGGAGCCCGGACGCCGATCCGGGCTCCCTGGACGTGGCTGGGAGTGACCCCCCATCTCGGCAAACCTCGATTGGCGCCAAGGGGGATGGAGCCGGACAGCCCCATCCCCCCCGCCGCTGCGGGGTCACTCCCAGCCAACAGTCCGTCCCGGAAGGGTGTCGAGAGTCACTTCGAGGCGCTGGAGGACCCGTTGCCCGACCACTTGGCCGTCGGGCTGTCCGGCATCGCCGACCAAGGCCGGGACGCGCCCGTTCCGGCTCGCCGTTTGGCCTTCCCGCATGGGATTGATGGACCGGGAGCGACCCCAGGCGAGGTCGGGATGGCCGTGCACATCCCGACCGTCGCCGTGCCGTACCAGGCACCCCGAAGGGTGGGTCGCTCCCGTCAACGGCCGCAAGCGCCCGCGCGCCACGGCCGCCACGGTGCACTCGCCGCAAACGCAATGAATTCCCCAACTTGCGGAATCGGCGGCGTGTCACATTCGAGCGCGATTATCGTGCACAACGACCCCAATGTCACATGTGCACTCTGGATCGGCAACGGCACCCGTCCACGGGCGGTCAAATCCCGCGCCCGTGGAAGCGGCTCGAACGCCACACCGAATGGCCGTCGATCGTCCCTGCCGGACGCATGGATCGGAGCATATCCTCCATCTCGACCATCCGGTGGAGGCAGGCTTGGAAGCCGCCCATTTCCTCGACCGCCGCGTCGTCCATGCCGACGATGGCATTCTCGATGCGCGTGATCTCGCGCCGGACCGCAGCGGCGGTCCCGGGTGGGTGAATGGGACGTGGGGCCGTTTCCGTATTGGTCCAGTTTCCGAGGATCGTCCGCGCCCGGTCTAGCGGTCTCCGGGCGCACGCGACCCCGACGACCTCGACCGACAAGCCCAGTTGCCTCAGTGCCTGCCAGAGCTTCTGGTGCCGGTCCCGCCACGAACGGAGCGCGGTCGAGGTGTCGTAGCCGGGATCGGCGTGGACGAACACGGCGCGGCGGGAGTCCAGCGCCACGGGCATCCCGCGCGGGAAGTAGCGCCGCGCGCCCCCGGCGGCACCCCGATAGACGCGGACGGGCATGAGCGAGCGCCCCATGTCGAGCGCCTCGAACGCGGCGACCTTCTCCGGCTCGGTCGGGAGCCAGGGCAGGTCCGGATGCTCGATCACGTAGTCGAACGAGAGCACGCGGCGCATGATGACCTCGGTCGAGGTGATCCTCCGAGTGCGGACGCCTTCGACGCCCAGCGCCCGGTAGATGCCGCGTGCGCAGACCCGGCAGACCTTCAGGTCTCCGACCATCTCCTCGGCGGCCAGCCTTCTCCGTGTCAGGGCCTGCACGAACCTGAGCGTCTTGAAGCGGTCCATGCCGAACCACGCCGACAACTGCGAGCGGGTGAACACGCCGCCATGCAGGCTCGCCAACGCAATCCACTCGGCGCGGCGGCCTGTCAGGCCGAACGGCTCCAGCGCCTTCTCTCGCCCCTTCAGATGGTCGATCAACGCGACCGCCGTTGGTCGATGGCTTTGCGGTACATGAGGGCTCCCGCTCCCGCAGTGTAGGACCCGGACTTCGTGGTAGGTATCAAGTGCTGGTGAAGGTATCGCTGCCAGTAGGAATCGGGAGAGCGCCTTCGGCGGCGTCAAGTCGCGTCCCCGGGCATTCGTCCAGAGCCGTCCGGCGCGTTCCTGGATGCGGAACGGCCCCCGGCAGCCGCTCCTCCATCGCTTCCTGTAAGAGCCCGGCGAATGCCCGGGTGCGGTTCGAGAAGCGAACGGTACGCGGGCCGCTACTGGTCAAGCAGCCTTCAGGCAGCGAGATTCCGTTGCGCAGATCGTGCAGTCCATCAATCGGAGGTATCGAACGATGGCACGCACGAAACGAAGTCGGCGCTCGTACGGCGCCGGCGAATGGGGCCGGAATCGGGTGAGGGTGTTCCCGGACCCGAAAACCGGCCTGTTCCAAGTCGAGTGGCGAGAGAACGGGCGCAGGCTGACCCGCTCGCTCGGGCACCGGGACTGGACCCGGGCAAAGAAGCAGGCGGACGAGTTCGCCGCCGGGTTCGAAAGCCCGGACCTGAACGGCAAGGCGGAAGCCGAGCCCGCGCCGCTCACGCTGGAGAAGCTCTTTGAAATCTACGGTGAGGAGGTGACGCCCTCCAAGACGAAGCGGGTCCGGCACCGGGACAGAATCGGGACGAGGATGTTCCTCGACTTCCTCGGGCGGGACCGAAGGCCCGAGACCCTGTCTCAGCGCGATTGGGACCGCTTCATCCGGGAGCGCCGGGCGGGCAGGATTGGACCGAGCGGGAAGCCCGTGTCCAACCGGACCATCGAGTTGGACCTGAAGTTCCTGCTCGCGGTGCTCAACTGGGCGGCGAAGTGCAGAGACGAGGAGGGCAGGCTCCTGCTCGACTCGAACCCGCTCAGGGGCCTGAAGACGCCCAAGGAGAAGAACCCCGCCCGGGTTGTCCTCTCCGAGGAGGAGTACCAGGCGATGCTCGGGGTGTCGCGGCAGGTCGATTGGCGGTTTCACGTCGCGTTCGTGCTCGCCCACGAGACGGGCCACCGGATCGGGGCCATCCGCAACCTTCGTTGGGGGGACATCGATTTCGAGGGCCGCGAGGTGCGGTGGCGCGCGGAGCACGAGAAGACCGGCTACGAGCACGTCACGCCGATGACGGACGAGGCGGTCGCGGTGTTGGAAGAGGCGTGCGGCATGGGCGCCGGGACCGGCAATGCCCCGGTGCTGCCCTCGTCGCGGGACGCCACGCGGTCGGTGGACCGCTCTTCCGTCTTTCAGTGGTGGAGCAAGGCCGAGACGCTCGCAGGACTGGAGCCGAAGCCGCGGCGGGGCTGGCACTCGCTGAGACGCAAGTTCGCCAGCGACCTGATGGACCTGCCGCTCAAGGTGCTCTGCGAGCTTGGCGGCTGGCGGGATGCCCAGACGGTGCTCAGGTGCTACCAGAGGCCGCGCGCTGGACAACTCAGGACGGCACTGGAAGGCCGCCGGAGGGTTCGCGGCTGAAATCCCGACCAGCGGGAATCATTCAGCGGGAATCCGGTCCACGAAACTGCTAAGTTCATCGGGTGCAACCAGTTGTAAATCCGATGCATCTTGCCGCCTCGTCATCTCCACGCGCTCCCTGGCCCTGCGCCGTACCTCCCGGAGTATCCGGTCAAGTCCGTCACCTGCGCGCTCAGCCGCTCGACTTGCCGTTGCAAGGCTTCGACCTGCTGCCGCAAAGCTTCGATCTGTCCGGAGTGCCGCCGCTGTTCCGTTTCGTACTGCGCGGACAACCCTTCCAAGGCGGTCGTCAACTGCCGTTCCAAGTCGGTCACGCAGCTCCCTCCTCACTCTCTCGATAGCTTCATGTAGGGCCGCCCGTCCATCGTGAAGGCCGGTCGGCTCGGAGCGCTGGCGGGCAGCACCGCGTACCGCTCCCCGGTGATCTCCCGCAACTCGACGCCCCAGGTCGTCTCCTGCAACTCCGCCAGAGTCTCGCGCGCCCGGTGAATCCGTATGTCCACCTCCGTCAAGGTCTCCAACCGGGAGTCGATGATCCTCGACAGCCAGTGCATCGTCGCCCAGCTGCCGCCGCAGATACCGAGGAAGAGGCTCATGCCGACCACCAGCGGCCGGAGCCAGGCCTTCATCAGCAATTCGCGCATCCGCGCGGTCGCCTTCTCCGTATCGGCCTCGATGGTACGCAGCGCGTCGCTCGCGACGGCGCTCAAGTTCTCGCCAAGCCGCGCGAGCTCGCGCGCCGCTGCGTCCTCGATCCGTTGCCGGTCTGCCTCCAACCGGCTCCTCAGCCGGGAGGTCAAGTCGTTCGGGCTCGAAGTCTCGCTCATACAGTTCTCCCTTCAGCCGCCACCGCTTCCCGCTGTCGGGATCGCGGGCGGTGATGTAGTCCTTGCCTTGGCGCGGCACCTCCAAGCCAACATTTTCCAGCGCGGAAACCACGTCGGCTCGGCTCCGCAACGCGCCGTGCTCGACGCGCTGCACGAGGTAGTCGCGGATCAGCGTGCGCGGGTCCGCCTCGTGTTCGAGCCCGGCCCGCAGCTTCGACGCCTCGATGTAGGCCACGTGGCCCGGCCGCTGCGCCCTCGCGCGCTTCGGGTCGTCCGGGCGGCTCCAGCCGTGCTCGTGGTTGAACGCGTCGCGAAGCGGGGCGTAGGTCTGCTGCCAGCCGGGCGGCGCGATGTTCAGGCTCCGGCCGGTCTGGAGGTCGCACTGCGCGGCGAGGACGTGCGCGTGAACGCCGCCCCCGCGCTCGCGGTGAAGAACCGCCGTCCACGCGTAGCGGTCCGGCTCCAGTCCTGCCCACGCCGTCTTCTCGAACTCGTCGAGGACGGCTTCGATCTGCTCGCCGGTCGGGCGGTCCTCGGGTGCCCACGCAATCACGGCGGACGTGTACCTGCGCTCGAAGTCGAGCGAGTCGGCCACGGCGGCCACCATGTCCGGGTTCCCACGCAGGACCTCGACGCCCTCGCGCTCGTGCCCTGCCGCGTCCCGCTCGCCGACGAGATACTCGACCGCCGCACGGGCCGAGCCCTTCCCGTGGGAGAGGAACTAAACGTGCATCCAGAATCCGGTGGCATCCTAGGTTGTCCAGAGTGATTCATAACTGCCTGTATTAGCAGTCAGTTAGATTGGATCTGTCCGACCTCGTGACACCAGCGCCGTTCCTTGCAATCCCACCATATCCCGGTTACGATTAGGGGATGGATAACGTAATGATTTCGCGCACCAGACGCCCGCCGGGTAAGCCCAGGGGCCGCCATCCCCACAAGCGGCTCTCGGCCGCCTTCGTGCGCTCCGCACCGCCCGGTCGGTACTGCGACGGCAACGGACTCTACCTCTACGTTCAGAAGACGGGAACCCGGAGTTGGATCCAGCGGCTCGTGATCCGGGGCCGCAAGCGCGAACTCGGGCTCGGCAGCGTCCAACTGGTCTCGCTCGCCGAGGCGCGCGACAAGGCGTTGGCCAACCGGAAGCTCGCCCGCGACGGCGGCGACCCGCTGGCCGAGAAGCGCCGCTCCGCGGGCATCCCCACCTTTGCCGAGGCCGCCAAGCAGGTGTTGGAGCAGAAACGCGCCGGTTGGCGCAGTGCGGAGCATGTGAGGAGCTGGCCCCGCAGTCTGGCACTCCACGCCTTCCCACGCATCGGGCGGGTGCCCGTCTCGGAGGTGACGAGCGCGGACGTGCTGGAGATCCTCACCCCCCTGTGGCACACCAAGGGTCCCACGGCCCGGCTCGTTCACATGCGGGTCCGCGCGGTCATGGAATGGGCCATCGCCATGGAATGGCGTACGGACAACCCCTGCGACCGGCTCCTCCACCTGCTGGGTCCCCAACACGATGTCGTCAAGCATCATCAGGCGCTGCCTCACGGGGAGGTGGCGGCGGCCATCGAAAAGGCGCGGGCGGCGGATCCGGGAAAAGTGGACACGCTCGCGTTTGAGTTCCTTGTCCTGACGGCGGCGCGGGGTGGAGAGGTGCGCGGGGCGGTGTGGAGCGAGATCGACCGGGGGCAGGCCGTATGGACGGTTCCCGGAAGCCGGATGAAGGCGGGGCGCCAGCACCGCGTCCCGCTGTGCGATCGCGCGCTTGAGATTCTCGACGAAGCGCGGAAGCTGGCCGGGGGCGAGAGTCCGTTCGTGTTCGCCATGGAGCGCGGCCAGGCGCTGCGTGCCGAGAGGGTAGGACGGCTGTTGAAGCGGCACGGCATCGCGGCGGTGCCGCACGGGTTCCGCTCGTCGTTCCGGGACTGGGCCGCCGAGAAGACGGACCATCCCCGGGAGGTCATCGAGGCGGCGCTCGCTCATGTCGTCCGCAACAAGGTCGAGGCCGCGTACCGGCGTACGGACCTGTTCGAGCGCCGGCGTCGGCTCATGGACGACTGGGCCGCGTATCTCGCGGGCCGGGGAGCGGGCTCCGAGACCTGAACCGACCCCGCGACCGGGCCAAGAGGCCGTGTCCGGGCATTCCGGGGGCATTTCGGGTCATCTAAGGGCCACAGGAGCGCCTGAGAGCGATGATCGCCGGTCCCCGTACGGGCAGGGTGGAAACCGGGCCGCGCGGGAGGGCGCGGCCGACCGCCAAGGAGTGACGGGTCGGCCTGTTCGCCCTCGCCGTCCGTGAGGCTGGCGGCCAGGAGGCCGAGGAACTTGACCGCGATGGCCGGAGCACCGCCGTTACGGTCAGCGCGCCGGAGCGTTTCTCGGGCGTTCGCCCGGCTGGCTTGGACCACTGTTAGTGTGGACAAGCCAGCATACCCCCTGTGGCCACAGGGAGGCTGACGAGGGGCTCCGCCCCCTCGACCCCCAAAGGCCCGACTCGCCGCGGTGTCGGCCACCCGCTCAGTTGCGCCCTTGCAGACCCCTCCGCCCGCAGGTTGGCCGAGGCATTTCGCAACGGACGCAGCTGATTTGGCATCCCCTCTTGTAGAACAGCCGCGTTCGGCGCGAGTGCCGGACCGGGCGAGATCACCTGCACCACGGGGGTGCGCACATGACCGTGACGAAATCCCAACCGCCGCCGGTATCCGATTTCAGCAGGCGTATCACGATCTGGGTTGTCGTCCTTCTGGCCGTGTACCTTGCGTACTCCGCAACGCACTTCTGGGGGCGGCCGGAAGCGGTCTCGGACTTCCTCGAGATGGTGGCGAGACGTCTGCCCGGCATGGTTGTCCAGATCCTCCCGCCCGCGGTGTTCGCCGGGGCTCTGAACGGCTGCGGCGTTTTCGGAGGGGGTTCTGTTGGGTTGCGGCGTCGCCACTGGATCCTCCTCGCGCTGCTGGCGGTGGCGGCCTACGCCCTGCCATCGCTTGTGCTACCCATGTTCCCGAGGTGGACTGGCGCTGACTGGCCGCTTCCCACCGGGCTCATCCAATCTGCGAGATCCGCGCAAGCCGCTGCGGAGGCCGCGACGGGGAACGAGGCCGCGAGGTATTTGCGTAGAGCGGCCACCGATCTGGGGACGCTGCTCGTGCCGATCGCGAACGCGGCGTTTGTATTGCTGGCCGCCGTGCTGGGTGATCTCACCGGGAGGCTGACTGGCAGGTTGTCGATTTGGCCCCGCTACGTCGCACGGTGGCTATCGGGCGGACTACTGTTCGCGACTTTCTGGATTCCCGTGGCCATGGCCGACGAATTGGTCGGACACCAGGGGGCTTGGGAGGGATTGCTGTTCGTGCTTCCCCTGTGTTTGCCGCTTGTTGCAGCAGGGATCCTGTACGCGTTCGCCCGTCCCGATCGAGGGTCCGCCCGTTGACTGCGCACGATGGCAGCGCCGGCTTCGACCTGGAGCGATTTCATGCGGGGGACCACGCGGTGTTTCGCCACCTGGTCCGCGAGACTTCTCCGCGAATGCTCCGAGTGATCCGTGGCTACGCCCGGGATGACGACCACGCAGCCGATCTGTTGCAGGTCTGCTGGATCCGGATCTACCGGAAGCGCGCCCGCTTCTCCGGCACTGGGTCCTTTCTCGGCTGGGCGCTGACGGTGTGCAGGAATGTCTGCCGGACGGAGGCGCGCAAACGTCGCCACGGCCCCCTCGTCCGCCTTGACGACCACGGCGAACTCCCTGACGGCACACCCGGTCCGGCCGAACAGGTGGAACGCCAAGAGCGAGCGGCTGCCCTCTACGCGGCGCTGGAACGGCTCAGGCCGCGCGAACGGGACGCAATCCTGCTGCGCATCCTCGAAGGTCAGAGCACCGCCGAGGTGGCGCAGCTCCTGGCGGTGAAGGAGGTATCGGTTCGCTCGCTGATCCACAGAGGCCTCAAGAAGCTCCGCCAAATGGACTGGATCGCCGAATGGACTTGTTAGCCAAGGAGAACTCCCATGATGAAGAAGATGCGAATCCTGCCGGGTCGGCGCGGTGCCGGACGCGCCGACATGGACACTGAGATCGACCGTCTTGTCTCGGCTGTCCTGGAAGGCGATACAGCGCCGACAGCAGAGTTGGCGCATGGAACCGCAGATGCGGAGGTGCGCGAGACGATGCACCTGATCGCCTCGATCCGGCAGGTCGGCGCCTCCGATACGCCGCTGTCGGAGTCCAATGTGGACGCGATCATGGGCGCCTTGGAGCGCGAGGCGCGAGGCGTTCCCCGACACGGTGCGTGGCGGGAGTGCCTGGGCATGCTTTCCGGCTTCGCCGCTTGCGCGCTGACGCTCGGATCGGGCCTGCTCCTCATGGGTGGGACCGGCTACCTCCGACCTCCGGGGGCTACCGCGACACCGGTCCTGGCCGCCGCAATCGCTTCTCTTGCGGCTTTGGCAAGTCTGCTCGTTCACAGACAATCGCGGTCAAGACAGCCAGTCCTCCCGCTACTGGCGCTCGGGGCGCTCGGCACGGGGTCATGCGCCCCCGAGTCCCCGGACACCTCGACGGTTGAGGTTGAGATCGCCCCGTCGGCGCTCACGATCTTCCAGGAGGGTGAGGAGTTGTGGGGAGTGCGGGACATCATCGAGTCGGGCGAGGTGATCTGGGTACTTACCTCAGCCGCGCCCTTTCTGCGGGCCTATAATCGCTCCGGCCGCATGCTCGCCGACTTCGGCAAGTCGGGCGACGGGCCGGGGGAACTCCGCAACCCCTGGATCCTGTCCGCAGCAACGCCCGGCGGCGCGGTGATCGCCTGGGATCTCGGCACGCGCAGGCGTTCCCTGTTCGATGTGGGAGGCAACTTCCGGACCTCAACGCCCACGTCCATCACCCGAGAGTCCATTCGGGCCAACATTAGGAGCGTGACATTCGGAGATCCATTCCGGGTCGCCGAGGACGACACCGGAATCTGGACGGCCAGCTACCCCGGCGGGATCACCCGCGGCGACGACTTCTGGAGGGGCAGGATCGTGCGCCATGCGCACGGTGATGTCGAGCCAGCCGTGGTCGTGGACTTCGCCGTTGACCTTCCCGGAGCCGCAAGCCGCGTTCCGGCCATGGGTCTCGCCCCGGTGCCCCTGTGGGACGGGTGTGTCGATGGCGTCGTCGCCGTGCTCGATCCGGTCGACCGCAGTCTTCATCTCTACGGCCCCGGCGGCGCGAGAGTCAGGCAGATCGCGCTGCCCCGGACCAGTCGGCCGTTGTCGCATGAGGAGCGTTTGGGCTATGTCCGCGCGATGATGCGCAACGAGACCCAAGGAACCAACGTCAGCGACGACGAGATCGAACGCGCCGCCGCGGACATGCTGGGGCAGGCGGGCAGCCACCTGCCGGAGGAAGCCCCGATCGGCATCGATCTGCGCTGCTCCCCTGAACGGATCTGGATTCAGGAGTTCGATGGCCCGCCCCATCCCCTCGGGTATGGCAGGACCTGGATGACGGTTGCCTTGGACGACACAGCCCCAAGGTTCCAGAGGATCGTTTTTCCCGATGGGTTCACACCCTATCGCTTGACGGCCTCGGTGGCGATCGGATTGGTGACGGACTCCTTGGAGCTACAGCGTGTGGCGATCGTGCGTCTGGGCCAATGACATCCCAAGTGGCCTATGCCCACTATCGCAGGTTCCTGAAGCGCGGTAATCCCGCCCAAACCGGAACTCGCCAAGGCTTGGGTGGGCATCCGCCATCAGGACCCCGCAGAGAAGACCGAGGCTCGCTCGGGGACAGTCCGTCGAAGCGGTGGCATCCGGGGGGTCAAAGGGGGGGCAGAGCCCTCCCTTGCCAGGCCGCAGTGTTCAACACTGCGTCGGCTGGCTTAGACACCTTATGAGGTGCCTCAGCCAGCCGGGACGGACGCCCGACGCTCGCGTGGTAGTTCCCCGCCGCCCCTGCACTCCCCCATAGGCTACGGTGCCGGCGGCAGGTTGCCCTGGAGTTGCACGAGCACCTCCAACTGCCTCGGGATATCGGCGACCTGCGAGAATGCGAAACGCACGGTGCCGCTGGCGTCCAATACAAAATACGACGGGATGCCGCTAACGCCGAAAGCGTTCTTGGCCTCTGCACCCAAGTCATAGTAAACCGGATAGGTCACGCCTCGATCCTCGATGAACTCTTCCATGTCGGGACCGGGTTGGTCGTCCGTCGTGATGGAGAGGATCTGGACGCCGCTGGACTCAACCAGTTCGCGAAGCCGCAGGACCTGTGGAATCTCGCCGACAGAATAGCCGCAGGACCGCGCCCAGAAGACGAGCACAGTGTTCCTGCCCTCGATGAGGTCCGAAAGGAGCACACGGTTACCGTTCTTGTCGGCGAGGCTGCTGGACCTTGGTGCCCACCGGACACTGTCCGCGACGATGCGAGGCAGCATCCGGGCTTCGGCTGACTCAAGAAGAGCGTGCCATTGCGGGCTCTCGGAATCCTGTCCGACCAAGGCTGCCAGTGAATCCGCTTGGCCAGCAGACGTAAGGGGATCGGCCGCGACGACGGCGTAGTCGCCCGCCGCACCGGAGATGTCCCCCCGAGACAACTTCACACCGGCGAGCCGCTGAAAGACGGCAGGATCCACCGCATTCGCCGCCGCCTCCTCAAGAGCCTCCAACGCCTCGTCCTCCTCTCCCGCGGCGGAGAGCAGCCCGCTGTAGGTTACGAGCCGATCCGCCCACTGTCGGGCCCGGGTGCGGGCGTACTCGCTCACGGTCCGGCCAAGCGGTCTGCCGGGATGAACCACGAGATCTGCGTGTTCCGTCCCGGCTCGCGCAGAGCGTTCCAGTCCCTCGCGCGCGAGTTCCAAAGCCCGCTCTCGACGCTCGGGGAAGGTGGCGAGCCTTCGCGCGGCAGAGAACTTGCTTCCTCCATCCGCGAGCATTCTCTCGATCCAGCGTTCAGTGGCCGGCAGGTCGGGCGCTCGGTTCCACTCAGTCGCGACATTCATCGCCCAACTTAGCATCTGCGATCCGGTGCCTTCCGCGTACGGCCAGTATTCTTCGAACGCTGCCAGCGCGGCGTCGGCGTCACGGTCCTCGAAGAACTTCTCCACGGTTTCAATGCCAACGATCTGAGCCCACGAGCGCGTGCCCCTGCCCTCATTTCGAGCACGCTCTGTCCAAAACGCCACCGCGACGGAATCCTCCACGTCGTCCGCGTAGCCTTGGATTGCGACAACGGTCGACGGGGAAAGTGGAGTCCGGTGGGTGTACTCTTCATGAATGCCCGCGAAGTTCTCTTGGTGCCAAGCAAGCAAGCTGTCGCTCCCGGTGGAACCGAGCGCCACGTCCTCGTGGAACCGAAGTGTGCTCCACCCATACAGGGAGTCGGGATAGAGTTCCATGGCAAGCCGGTTGGACTCGTAGGCGGTGATCCAGTTGCGGCCAGCGAAATCGTAGGCGCGTTGCATCAAAGAGTGGTAGAGAGGTTGGCCACCTTCCGCGTGTACCAACAGTTCGAACAGATCCCTTCCATTGGCGTCGATGCGCTGTCCCGTTTTGTCCTCGACCACGAAGGCGGCGTACACGACTTGGTCCGAAAGGGTGAGGCTCGCGGCGAAAGTACCGTTGGCATCTGGCTTCAGCTTGGCGAGCGCGGTGTTGCGCAGGCCGCGGTTGTACATGCCGTCGCGCTCCGTCCGGAAGTGACCGCGCAGCACGAGCTCCTGCTCACCTGCCAGCCTCTCGATCGGCGTATAGGTCACTTGGATGCGCGAGTTCGGCAGCGGAGCCTCCGGGGAGAATTGTAGTCGACGTTCGTCGGCACGCTCACTCTCTTGTCCACTCACGACGCTTGGAAGAGGCCCGAGGACGCACCAGACCAGCAATCCGTGCCGAACGATCCTGCTCGTCCTCTCAATCATCAGGTGCTCCCCTCTGTGCTGAGTTGCGTATGGCCCGCTCGACGATCTCTTGGCCGGAGAACATGGCGCGCCCGTGTTCCTGTTCTCCTCTCGTGGTTCTCAGAAGTGAGACGCCACGAAAGGAAGGGACGTTTACCTAACATCACTGTAGGATGGCGCTGGCCGACCTCGCAAGCAGAGGCAATCCATTCCTCGCGAGTTTCGTTCATCCGGTTGGAACTCCTAGTGAGTTTCGGGACACCATCACACTCGTTAGACTCCCTGAGCGGGCGTCCCGTTGCACTGGAGGCGCACCCTCAATCGGTGAGCCCAGTCCCCCCCACGAACCCGCCCCGACAGCACACCGGCACGGCTTGACCGGACAGTTTACCGTCCACCAGCGTCCGCCAAGGTGGCACAGAATCCCGTTCAGTAATAGGGATGTAAAATGGGGATGGCAGTTACGAGTGTTACCATAAGCCGTTGTCATATATGTATGTTACGAGATTTTTGAAGAAGAGAGGAACTTAACGAGCATCGCAGGCCTCCTCGCCGATGCGTGCCACGGCGAGCAGCGACCGCTCGAACGACACCAAGTGGGCGATCACCGAGACGGCCTCGGCCGTCAAGGCGTGTGTGTTCGCCCAGCGCGCGAGCTGGTTCAGGTTGTTTCCGATGCGCGCGATCTGGCGGGTGCGCTCTCGCTCGACGGCCCGTGCCGATGCGGTCCAGGTCCGGGTCCGCGCCATCGCCTCGCGCAGCAGCGCGGACGGCGACACGCCCGCCGCGGCCGCCTTCTCCCGCCAGGCGGCGTGTTCCGCGGGCGTGACCCGGGCGGCGACCATCACGGTGCGATGCTCAGGCATGAACGCACCGGAGACGGGGTTCGGGGGCCTCGCCCCCGCGCGTCCGCTGCTCCGCCAGGGACGCGACAGGCCGGGGGTTCGAAGGGGGGCGCAGCAACCCCTCGCCAGCCGCCGTGTTCAACACGGGGTGTGCTGGCTTCCCGGCCTTAGACGCGTCCGACGGGCTGTTCCCCGGCCGCCGCGAAGCGCGTCGGATCATCGAACCGGGCCGGCCTCTACCGCCCGGCGACCGGCCTCGGGGATGGCCCGCGCGGCGTCGCCGCGCTCACCGGCCCGCTCGTCCTCGAACCGGCTTTCGGCGATGCGCTCGCGGACCCATTCGTCCACCTCGGCCTCGATCCACCCCACGGCGCGGCCGCCCAGGGCGACCGGCCGGGGGAAGCGCCCCTCTGCCAGCCGCACGTAGATCGTGCTCCGCGACAGGCCGGTGCGCGCCATCACCTCCGGCAGCCGCAGGAAGCGGGTTGCCGGATTCGTTCTCCGTGCCATCGTGTTCTCGGTCATCGTCATGTTCCTCCTCGCTGCTCGCGGTTTGCTGGTCGGTCTCCGGTGTCGCGGGCGTCGAGGCGGATCGCTTCCACCGCCCGAGAAACGCGCTGACCCGCGAAATGAAATGATCCTTCCAGCGTCTCCATGCCCGAACACTGAATGAACGTTGGTGGGGCCGTCAACACTTGGGAAATTCCCTAAGTGTCTATAACGTCTATAGTTGTCCGACGTTGTCCGGGACTCGTTCGAGGCCGCTGCCAGCGGCGCGGCAGGACGCCCCCCTCGGCGAACTGGGGAAGGATCGTCCAGAGGGATGGAAGCCGGTCCGCCGAGGCCCGGTTCGACCCGGCTTGACGCCGTGGATGCCGGCAACGCGGTCGCCGGCGACCGCCGAACCGCCCTACGGAGGTGGAAGGGTGGTGCTGATCGGCGTGGGGGGAGGCAAGTGGCTACCCGAGGTACTCACTCCAAGCCTGCATGACTTCGGCGCGTCTCTCCAGCAGATCGGAGCGCTGATACGCCTGAACGACCCGGCTCTTGGGAACGTGGGCGAGGCAGGCTTCCGCGACCTCCGCCGGGACGCCGGTCTCGGCCATCCACGACCGGGCGCTCGACCGGAATCCGTGCAGCGTCGAGTCCACCCCGGCGATCTGGAGCAGTCGCGACACCGTCTTCGGCGCAAGCGTCCGGCCGGTTCGCGACGGGAACACCAGCGGCGACTTGTCCGACAGCTTGCCCGCCTTACTCAGCACCTCCAGCGCGCCCGTGCTGAGCGGGACCGTGAACTCGCGTCCCGCCTTCATCCTCGACGCCGGAATCGTCCACCTTGCCGCGTCCATGTCGACCTCGTCCCACCGCGCGCCACGCGCCTCGCCGGGACGGGCCGCCGTGAGCACCATCAGTTCTACGCACAACGCGGCTGGACTCCCATCCCCCACCCGGCGGATGGCACGAAGGGCCGTAGCGATCTCGCCGTGCGGCAGGGCGCGGTGATGGCCCCCGGCGTTGCCGTTCGGCTTCGGCAACGCCGCAACCGCCCGGTCGACCGGGTTGTCCCGGCGGTAGTTGCGGCCGATGCTCCACCGGAACACGGCGGCGATCCGGTGCTTGGCCTTCCGCGCAGCAGTGGGCATCGAGTTCCAGATCGGGCCGAGGCACGCCAGTACGTCCGCGCTCGTGATGCGGTCCACCGGCTTGTCGAGGAGCGGGGCGGCGTGGAGCCGGAACGTGGACTCCCACTGCTGAGGCAACGGGCTCCCGGCCTTCCACGAGTCGCGGTGAAGCTTGATCGTCCGCCGGGCAGCTTCGCCGAACGTCGGGACGCCGCGCCCGCGCGGGTCCTGGCCTTGGCGGACCCTCCGGCTGTTGTCCAGCGCCTTCTGCCGGGCATCGGCGAGCGTGACCTCGGGATACGGGCCGAGACCGATCGAGGTGAGCCGCCCGTCGATCCGGACGCGCTGCCGCCAGGTCTTGGTGATCCGGCCGTTGACTGTCCGGTACACCCGGAGGCTCAGTCCCCGGCCGCCTCGTCCGTCGCCGTAGACTCCCGGTCGGCCGACCGTCCGAACGAAGGCGGCGGTGAGCGTCCTGGGTCGCTTCGTCATGCGATCCTTCCTTGATTGTGTATCACATACCAAATCACTCTACAGGGAAGAATACACGGGATCGCAACGGACGGCAAGGGACGATGAAACGAGACAGTGCCACCGGAAACGGTTGTCCAATAACGTGTTATGAACGCACTCATGTACCTCAATGGACTACATGGGACATCGGATATCTAGTTCCGCCCGAACTCGGGAATGTCACCAGTCTCAGGTCGCTGGCCCTTTCCGACAACGAGCTGACAGGCGCGATCCCGCCTGGACTCGGGAACCTTGCAATGTTCGGGCGCCGAAGCTGCTATTCTCTTGGGTCGGTTGGTGTCTGTGAGCACGCTACGCTCGACCTTTCCAGCAACAAACTGACCGGGCCGATCCCGCCCGAACTCGCCCGCCTCGACAGTCTCGAGTCGCTGAACCTTGCTTACAACAGGCTGACGGGGTCGATCCCGCCGGAACTTGGTGTCCTCGGCCGGCTCGAATCCTTGAAGCTCGACGGAAACGATCTGACCGGATCCATCGCACCCGAACTTGGCAACCTCGGCAACCTTGGATTGCTGTTACTCGGTGGCAACAATCTGTCGGGACCCATCCCATCCGAACTCGGCAAACTCGGCAATCTTTCACATTTGGCGCTCGACGGCAACGATCTTACCGGTCCCATTCCGTCCGAACTCGGAAACCTCCGCAACCTCACAAACCTGAGTCTTTTCGAGAACAAACTGACCGGTTCCATTCCGTCCGAACTCGGCGCGCTAGGGAGGCTGACGGTGATGGCCCTCTCCGACAACAAACTGACGGGTTCCATTCCACCAGAACTCGGCCGTCTCAGCAGTCTCGGCCATCTGGGGCTTCGGAACAACGAACTGTCCGGACCACTTCCGCCCGAGCTCGGTGGCCTCGACCGGTTGAGGACCTTGTACTTGGACGGAAACAGGCTGACCGGCCCAATTCCACAGGAGTTCATCAATCTCGAACTTGAGGAGTTCACTTGGCGCGATACGCAATTGTGCGCTCCGGCGAATGAAGCCTTTCAAAGATGGTTGCGAAGTCTTCGCTATCACCGCGGCGGCGTGACATGCTCGTCGGCTGGAAGATGATGCCGTAATGGGAATGGCGAATCGACCTAGCGGACTCGGGCCCGCTGCTTCTCAACAGTCATGCGCTGCATAGTTCTCCGTGGTGCTGGCGCCGCTCCCCGGGCTACCCGCCTGCGGAGACAATGGGCCGGCCGAGCGTTTTCTTGGACCAGCAGCGACGAATCGGTCGCGACTGTTCTTGACGCCGCCGGTCTGGTCACGGCAACGGGAAATGGTACCACGAGCATCACGGCGACCGTAGCCGCTACCGATGTCTCGGGACGTGCGGAGGTCACGGTAGCGCAGCAGTCGAGGGAAGTCGCGCTGTCGCCGGAACAGCAGTCGTTTCGCGCACTGGGCGACACGATTCGCCTGAGCGCGCGGGTGCTCGATTCCAACGGCCATGTCCTACAACCCCCTCGCCTTCAAGGACCTGCGCATCCACTTCGTGCAGGGGTGCCTGCTGCCGGCCGCGGCGCGCCGGGCCGCGATCCGGGTTCTCACGGAATGGCTGGACGCGGGCCTACTGGATGTTCGCATCGCGGAGTTGTTCACGCTTTCGAACACGGCAGCGGCACACGAGTGGCTCGAGTCGGGGCGCGCCGACGGCACGGTTGTGGTGATGGTCAGCTCCTGATGTAACGTCGGTCGACACGCTCGGGTTTGCTCATACAGTACCGTCCGCCGTTACGCTAGGATTGTCTGCATGATCACGAACTTTGCGGACCACATGAACGAGGTCCGACATGACTATCACGCGTAAAGAGGTCGATCTGGGGAAGGTGGACTTCTCCGAAGTGACCGCGCACGGTCGACTACCCCCTGTCCATCCCGGAGAAATCCTGCGAGACGAGTTTCTGAGTCCCTTGGGACTGAGCGTCTATCAGGTGGCCCAGGCACTGAGGATTCCAAGACCGCGGCTGAACGACGTTGTACTCGAAAGGCGAAGGGTCACGACCGACACGGCGCTGCGTCTGGCGCGGTATTTCGGCACGACCGCCGAATTCTGGATTCGTCTGCAGGTTCTCTACGACCTTGAGTGCGCGGAGTCGTCACGCCAGCAGATCGAGCAGGAGATCGAACCTTACGCTGCCGTGGTCGCGTAGCACTTGCCCGTGGCCACAAACGCCTGCGGTGGCAACCGGCGTCAAGGGCTCATTACCAGCACCCCCGACCCGTCAATCCTCCCCGACTTCAGCGCGATCAGCGCCTCGTTGGCCTCCAACAGCGCAAACCGGGTGACCTTGGGCCGGATCGGAATCTGCGCGGCGACCTCGAGCAACTCGCGCCCATCCTCCCGGGTGTTGGCTTCGACGCTCTGCAGCCGCTTCTCGTGGAAGAGGTGCTTCTCGTAGTCGAGCGGGGGGATCTCGCTCATGTGGATCCCGGCGAGGGCCACGGTGCCCCCCGGCCCCACCGCCTCGAGCGCGGCAGGCACGGTCTCGCCGGTCGGTGCGAAGACAATTGCGGAGTGCGCCGGCACGGGGAGCCGGTCGCCGGGTCCGCCCGCCCACGCGGCTCCCATCCGGCGCGCCAGCGCCTGGTGGCCCGGCCCGCGCGTGACGACGTAGACCTCGTGGCCGCGGTGGCGTGCGATCTGGAGCACGACGTGCGCGGACGACCCGAATCCCACCAGGAGCAGCCGGCCACCGGGCGGCAGATCGGCGCGTTTGAGCGCGCGGTAGCCGATGATGCCGGCACAGAGAAGGGGCGCCGCCTCCGCGTCCTCGAAGGTCGCCGGAATGGAGTAGGCGAAGTCCTCGCGCACAACCGCCGCCTCGGCGTAGCCGCCGTCTCTATGGTAGCCCGTGTAGACCGACTCCCCGCAGAGGTTCTCGCGCCCCGCCGCGCAGTATCCGCACGTGCCGCATGTGCCGCGCAGCCAGGCGATGCCGACGCGATCTCCCGGCCGGTACCGGCTCACGCCCGCTCCAAGGGCATCGACCACGCCCACCACCTGGTGGCCGGGGACCAGCGGCAGGTTCGCCGCCATCAAATCCCCTTCGATCACATGCAGATCCGTGCGGCAGACCCCGCAGGCGGTGACGCGAAGGCGGATCTCGCGGGGGCCAGGTTCGGGGCGCGGCAGGTTGGTGGCGCGGAGGGGGCGCGTTTCGATCGGTGCCTGCTCGTCGAGGCGTTGGGCCAACACAAACGGTCTCCCTGTTGTCCTTGGGCTGGCGGGAAATCTGACTGCCGACCACCTTGACAACCTGCCGGAATCGAGGGTCCGGCGCATCACCTGAAAGGGAGGAATCCTGATGCTGACACGACGTGACTGGCTTCGTACCACCGCGGCTGCCGGAGCGGCCGTCACCCTGAGCCCCGACATCCTGCGCGCGCTGAGCAGGCAGGAGATGATGATGCGGGCGATTCCGGCGACCGGCGAGCAGCTGCCGATTGTGGGGCTGGGGAGTTCCGCGACGTTTTCGCGGGTGGCTCGCGGCGACGACACGAGCGCGCTGGCCGAGGTGCTGAGCACGCTGGTCGAGAATGGGGGCACCGTCTTCGACACAGCGCCGAGCTACGGGTCCTCCGAGGAGGTCGCGGGGAGTCTGGCGAGCGAGCTGGGGATCTCGGACCGCATCTTCTGGGCGACCAAGGTCAACGTTGCCCGGCGCGGCGGCGGTGGCGCCGATCCCGCGGCGGCGCGGGCCCAGATCGAGCGTTCATTCGAGTACTTCGGCGTGGACGAGATGGAGCTGATGCAGGTGCACAATCTGGGGGACATGCCGACGCAGATGCCCATCATCGAGGAGCTGAAGGCCGAGGGCCGCATCCGCTACATCGGCGCGACTCTGACGCCGCGGGGGCCGCAGTACCAGGGGCTGATGCAGGCCATGCGCGACTACCCGCTCGACTTCATCGGGGTGGACTACGCGGTGGACAACACCGATGCCGCCGACGAGGTCCTGCCGCTGGCGCAGGAGTTGGGGATCGGCGTGCTCGTCTACGTGCCCTTCGGACGCACCCGGCTCTGGTCGCGCGTGGGTGACCGCGAGGTGCCGGATTGGGCGCAGGAGTTCGACGCCCACAGCTGGGCCCAGTTCTTCATCAAGTTTGCCGCTGCGCATCCGGCGGTGACGTGCGTGACTCCTGCCACCAGCAGAGCCGAGCACATGATCGACAATCTCGGCGCCGGGCTGGGGCGGCTGCCGAACGAAGATGAGCAGCAGCGGATGATCGAGTACGTGGACGCGCTGCCGCAGGCCGGGTGATACGGGCCGGCAGGCGGGTGACACGGGGCTGATTCGCAACTGACACCGAGCTGTCGACCAAAACAAGCTGATTTGTCGGCCAAAATCGGGCAAAAGTGGCCGACAACCGACCTGGAGGACGAAATGATCGACCGCCGCCGCTTTATTGGGACCTCGATTGCAGGGGGCGCGGCCGCCGCTCTGGGCACCACCGCGTGTGCCCCCGACGCGCCGCAGGGCGCGGGACGGGAGGGGGGTGCGAGTGGCGCCGCCGGAGTCCCACCGTTCGAGCTCGACGAAGCCACGGTCGCTGACTTGCAGGCCGCGATGGAGTCCGGCGAGCGGACGGCGCGGTCGATCACGCAGCTCTACCTGGATCGGATCGAGGCGCTGGACGGGCAGGGGCCTGAGTTGCGCTCGGTGATCGAGACCAATCCGGAGGCGCTGGAGATCGCGGATCAGCTCGACGCGGAGCGGGCGGCGAGCGGCCCGCGCGGCCCCCTGCACGGCATCCCGGTCGCGCTGAAGGACAACATCGATACGCACGACCAGATGACCACGACGGCGGGGTCGCTCGCGCTCGAGGGGTCGATCCCGCCGCAGGATTCGTTCATCGCGCAGCGGTTGCGCGAGGCGGGGGCGATCATCCTGGCCAAGCTGAACATGAGCGAGTGGGCGTACTTCCGCGGCGAGCGCGCGACAAGCGGGTGGAGCGCGCGGGGCGGGCAGTGCCGGATGCCCTATGCGCTCGACCGCAACCCGTGCGGGTCGAGCTCGGGCTCCGGGGTGGCCGCGTCGGCGAACCTGTCGGCGCTGACCATCGGGACCGAGACCGGAGGGTCGATCATGTGTCCCTCCTCCACCAACGGCATTGTGGGGATCAAGCCGACGGTCGGGCTGTGGAGCCGGTCGGGCGTCATTCCCATCTCCCACTCCCAGGACACGGCGGGACCGATGTGCCGCACGGTGCGCGATGCGGCGGTGCTGCTGGGGCCGGTTACCGGCGTCGATCCCCGCGATGCGGCCACCGCGGCGAGCGAGGGGAACCAACACGCTGGCTACTCGCAGTTCCTCGATGCCGGCGGGCTGCAGGGGGCGCGGCTGGGGATCGCGCGGAGCTTCCCGGGGTTCCCGCCGGAAGTGCAGGCGCTCTTCGACGAGGCGGTTGATGCGATGCGCGACGCCGGTGCGGTGATCGTCGATCCGGCGAATCTGCCCAACGCCGCGTGGAACGACGAGGCGCCCCTGCTGGTCCTCGAGTACGAGTTCAAGGCGAACCTGAACGCCTACCTGGCGGGACTGGGGCCGGATGCGCCGGTGAAGACGCTGGCAGAGATCATCGAGTTCAACGAGCGCAACGCCGACCTGGAGATGCCGCACTTCGGGCAGCAGCGGCTGATTGCGTCAGAGGCGCGGGGCCCATTGACCGACCAGGTGTATCTGGACGCGGTGCGGACGATTCAGCGCGGCAACCGCGAGGACGGCATCGACGCGCTGATGGACGAGCACAACCTCGATGCGATCGTGGCGCCGACGCGGGGCCTGGCGTGGAAGACCGACCACATCCTGGGCGATTCGCTCGGGGGCGGATCGAGCGCGGGGCCGGCGGCGATCGCCGGATACCCCGACATCACGGTGCCGATGGGGTTCGTGTCAGGGCTGCCGGCGGGCGTTTCCTTCTTCGGCCGGCGGTGGAGCGAGCCGGTGCTGCTGCGGATCGCCTACGCGTACGAGCAAGCGACCAACCACCGGGCGGCGCCGACGTTTGCGGAGACGCTGGGGTAGCTGGGGCAAGGCTCGGGCGCGTCAGCCCAGTCGGGGCTAGCCGCCCCCCTCGAAGCCCGCCACTCGCAGGATCGTGCCGTCGTGGGTGGCGCGCACGTGATTGTGCCCTTCCGTGGTGCCGCCGGGGCCCTCTGAACGCCATCCCACCAGCGCCTCGCCACGGCAGATGCGCAGGTCGCCGGTGGGCTCGATCTTCCAGCCGGGCATGAAGCGGTGGCAGTTGGTGATGTGGACGTTCAGGCGGTCGATGCCGCGCGCGACGGCCCACTCGTCCTGGAACTCGATGTCCTCGGCGCAGCACGCGCGCAGGGTGGCGAGGCGGGCGTCCACGTCCGGGTTGTTCCATGCTTCGAACCAGCCCGGCAGCGTCTGCTGCAGCCCGGCGGCCAGATCGGTGCGGTTGGCGTTCAGGGCCAGCTTGCCAAGGTGGAAACGCCAGCCGCCGTCGTGCTCCTCGGCCAACTGGGCGGAGGGGAACCCGCTGTGACGGAGATCGACGCGGCAGCCGGCGTCGGTTGCGCCCACACGGAACTCCACCAGCGACGAACCGGCCGGGAGATCGGCGGCCTGGGGGCCCAGCTCCGAGCCCCAGGTCAGCGCCATTCGTCGCGCATCCGCGTCGAAGCTCACGATTTCGCCGGAGGTCACGACGCCGAAACTGGGGAACTCGGCCCGAAAGGGGCTGCCCGGAGTCGTCTCGAAGGTGACCTGGCCCTGCATCAGCGCCGAAAAGCCCGCCGGCGTGGAGAGGATCGCCCATACCGTCCCGGCACTCGCCTCGATGTCGATGGACAGCTCGACGACCGCCGCCTGTCCGTTGCCGCCCCCGTCTGTGTTCGCCACTGCCGTTTCCCCCGCGATTGGATGGTGAAACCCGGTTGCCGTCAATGCACGTCCAACTTACCGTGCCAATCCCATAACACGAAGGAGCGACAATGCAATCTCTCGCCAGAAACATCGGGGCGGCGGTGCTCGGTTGGGTCACCATGGTCGTGGCCGTGATGGTGCTCAATTTCGTCATGTGGATGGTACTCGGCCCGGACGGCGCCTTTCGGCCCGGGAGCTGGGACGTCACCTGGGGCTGGTCGCTGGGATCGATCGCGATCGGGTTGCCGGCGGCCATCGCGGGCGGGCTGGTCTGTTCGAAGATTGCCGACGGTCCGTGGGGCGTGCGGTTTCTCGTCGCCATTGTGGTGGTGTTGGGGGTGTTGGTGGCGCTGGGCAACCTGGAAATGACGGGTCTCGAGGGTGTTGCCGACGTTGATCCGGGCCCCCGCCCCGATGACGTCGGGATGCTCGAGGCGATGTCGGCGTCCCAGCAGCCCATCTGGATGACCTGGCTCAATCCCCTGATCGGGGCGGTTGGCGCGATTCTCGGCGGCAGGATGAACCGATCCGCGGCCGGATAGACCGCGAAGGGCGGGACCCCGTGTCCCGAGTCGGCTTCGACCGCTCCATCGTCGAGGGCCCGATCGGCCGCGCGGTGTGGATGCTCGCGTGGCCGACCATGCTGCAGAACGTGATCGGCGGCCTGCAGGGGCTCGTCGATCACATGATGGTCGGGCACTACGTCGGGTACACCGGCAATGCGGCCATCGGTGTCTCGTGGCAGATCTTCCTGGTCGTCCAGGTCTTCATCGGGTCGCTCTTCACGGGGATGGGCGTGCTCGTGGCGCGGTTCGCGGGGGCCAACGAGCAGGACAAGGTAAACCGCTCGGTCTATCAGGCCTTCCTGACGGCCCTGGTCGTGGCGGTCGGGATCCTCGCGCCGACCGGCTACTTCCTGGCGCCGACGCTCCTCACCCTCGTGAACGCCACCCCGGCGGTGAGCGCCGAGGCCCTGCCGTACATCCGCACCATGTTCGTCTTCAACTTCGGCATGATGGTGTTCTTCATGCTGGGCGGGGCGCTGCGCTCCGCGGGCGATGCCAAAACGCCGCTCCGGCTCGGGATCTGGCTGACGGTGCTGAACGTGACCCTCAGCGCGATCCTGATCCGCGGCCTGGGGCCGATCCCGTCCTTCGGGACGCTCGGGGCCGCGATGGGAACGGTCATGGCGGGCGCAACCCTTGCCCTGGTGGCCGCGGTCAAGCTCTTCGGCGGCACGTGGGTGATCCACATCCACCGCGGCATGAGCTGGCGTCCCGATTTCGGGATCATTCGGCAGCTCTTCCGCTTCGGACTGCCCGCCGGCCTACAGGGCGTGGCCATGAACATCGGCGGGGTGATCCTGCTGCGCTTCGTCGGCTCGCTGCCAAGCAGCGCGGAGGCGCAGGCGGCCTATTCGGTCGGATACACGCAGCTGTTCTCGCTGGTGACCTGGACATCGGTGGGATTGATGGGCGCTACGGCGGCGGTGTCGGGCCAGAATCTGGGCGCCGGCAAGCCCGAGCGTACGGTTCAGGGTGTGCACGCCGCCTCGAAGATCAGCGTGGTGGTGGCCGGGTGCGTCGGCCTGGTGTTCCTGGTGCTTCCCGGACTCCTCCTCGGCGTCTTCGGGATGGACGACCCGGTGGTCACGGCGCTTGGAGTCCAGCTGCTGGCGTTCCTCAGCGTGTCCGGCGTGTTTGTGGCGGTGGCGCTGGCGTATACCGGGGGCCTTCAGGGGACGGGGGACACGCGCGGCCCCCTCTACATCTCGCTGATCTCGCAGCTCGGGCTGCCGCTCGCGCTCTGCTGGCTCTTCCAGGCGACCGTCGGGCTCCAGGCGTACCATATATGGCTTGCCATACTGGTCGGCCATATAACCCGATGCGTGCTCAGCATGATCCGGTTCCGGCAGGGGGCGTGGCGGCGGATCGAGGTGAGCATCTAGCTCCGGTGGCCCCGTGCGGTGCGGGCCGCCAGGTGTCCTCTACGAAGCCTGGGGCGCTCCAAGCACCCACCTGCGCAACCACTCGACGTTCCGGGTCATCAGGTCCCGCTGGAGCCTCGGCGATCGCACCCCGTGCGGCTGTCCCGGGTAGATGACCAGCTCCGTCGGCACCTTGCCGATCCCGCGAATGGCCTCGAAGAACTGGATGCTCTGCTCGGCCGGGACGCGCTCGTCGTTCTCGCCCACCTGGATGAGCAGCGGCGTAGTCACACGGTCGACGTAGCGATACGCGGAACGCTCCTCGTACAGCTCCCAGTCCTCCCAGGGCTTCGGCCCGAGATAGGTGTGGTAGAACTCGGGCAGGTCGGTCTGCGAGTACATCGAGATCAGGTCGTTGGCGCCCGCTCCGGCGCTGGCCGCCTTGAAGCGGTCGGTGCGGGTGATCCCCCAGTAGGTGTGGTGGCCGCCGAAGCTCCAGCCGCTCACCGCGAGCCGGGCCGGGTCGGCGATCCCGCGTTCGATCATGGCGTCCACGCCCGAATCCACATCGACCCAGTCGCTCCCCGAAATGTCGCCGCGGTTGAGGCCTCGGAAACGCTCGCCGTATCCGGTCGAGCCGCGGTAGTTCGGCTGCAAGACGGCGAAGCCCATGCCGGCGTAGACCTGCACCGGATAGGCGCCGCGGGTGCCGTGAAAGCGGTCGGAGGAGACGCCCGCCGGGCCGCCGTGGATCACCAGGACGAGCGGAACGCGGTCGCCCTCTTCGTAGCCGACGGGGAGCGTGAGAACGCCCTCGATATCCTCGCCGTCCGCACGGGAGCGCCACCGCTCGGTCCGCTGCGACCCCAGCGCCAATTCGGTGGCCTGGGGGTTGAGGTCGGTAAGCCGGGTGGGCATGAACGAGGCAGTGCCGGAGACGAAGACATCGGGCGGACTCGTGCCGTCCTCGGCCGTGAAGGCGATCAGCGTGCCGTCGCCGGAGGCCGAGAAGCCGCCGTAGAAGCGCGCCCCATCGGTCACGGCGGCCGGTGGCCCGGCAACACGTCCCCCCAGGATGGGGGAGTGGTACAGCGCGCTCCCCGTGCGATGGCTCGCGCTCACCAGCAACCCGGACTCGCCGAGGAATACGAAAGCGGCGTTCTCGTCGAGATCGCCCGTCAGCGCCACGGGCTCTCCCGGGCCGACACCATCCGCACCGGAAGACACGCTCCACAGCTGCCGATTGAAGGTGCCGAGCAGGTGCCCCGACGCCGCCACGACCACGCCGCTCCCCTCGTTCCACGCTACCGCGCCGTCGGGCCCGTCCATCGTGGTGATCTGCTCCGCCTCGGCGCCGGGTCCGCGCTGCACGTAGGTCGCGCCGTTATACCGCGTCCTCAGCACGGGCGACGGCCGCGCCCCATACGCCACCGCGCGCGAATCGGGCGACCAAACGACGTTCTCCACCTGCAACCCGTCGGGCGACCAGCGCACCGCCTCTCCAGCCGACCCGTCGTCCGCCATCTCCGCCACGTAGACGTGTGTCCACTCGTCCGCATACGCCGAATCCTGCACCATCGGGCGCCCGCGCAGCTTCTCCAGCTCCTCGTCCGCCTCGGACTTCGGTGGGCTGGCCAGGAAGGCGATCCGCGCGCCGTCGGGAGAAAAGACGAACGCCCCGACATCGGTATCGTGCGAGGTTACCGGCCAGGCCTCACCGCCGTTCGGACGGATCCCGTATACCTGCCGGTGCTCTCCCCGATCCGACGCGAATCCGAGCCATTCGCTCCCGGGGTGCCACACGGGCGAGTCGTCTGCTCCCTCACCGGTCGTGAGCCGTCGCGCATCCCCGGGACCTCCGTCTGTCGGGACCACCCACACGTCGGTCACCATGCGATCCGCTTCCATGTCCCGCTCCGAAACCACGAACGCGACCCACGAGCCGTCCGGGCTCATCGCGACCGCCGAGGGCGTCCGCATCGCGAGGACATCTTCGACGGTCATCGGTCGGGGCGACTGCTGCGCCGCGAGTCCGACCGCGTGGCCGAGCACGGCTGCTGTGCCGAAAAGAGTGAGTGTGGTGCTGCGGTTCATGATCCCTCCGGTGCCTGGGCGTCCTGACGGCGTGGCGCGTGATGCTGAGATTAGCCAGCCCCGATACCACCGCGCCAGCATGGCGCTGCCCGCCGCCAGGCCGCAGCTTGTCGCGTAGCTTCTCCAAACCGAACCAGCCGTCCATCCCCTGACGTGGAGCGTTTCGAAGATGTCGACAACCCGCCCGATGACAGCCGCGTCGCTTGTTTCCGCCGGTCTCGCCGCCGCACTCCTCCTTCCCCCGGACCTCGCCGCCCAGTCCCGCCGCCCGCTCGAAATCGAGGACTACTACCGGCTGAAGAGCGTCGGCAGTCCGGCACTCTCACCCGACGGTTCAAGGGTGGCTTTCGTGGTAACGTCGGTTTTGGAGGATGAGAACCGCCGCCACAGCGAAGTCTGGCTTGCCAACGCGGACGGGTCGGGTGAGCCGATTCGGTTAACCAGCCCGAGCTTCAGCGCCTCGAACCCGGCCTGGACCCCGGACGGTGGCCACCTCTACTTCTCGTCGAGACGCCCGGCCCCCACCGGGGAGCCCTCTGGCGGCCCCTGGTTCCTGCGCATGGACGGCGCGTCGGGAGAGGCCTTCCAGATCGAGGGCCTCGACGGTTCTCCCACCTTCAGTCCGGACGGGCGCTGGATCGTCTTCACGCGAGCCGTGCCCCCGTCCGGCGCCAGGCCCGAAGTCACATACGACTCCGACTTCGAGCGCCGCACTGCCGAGCGCTTCGACGGCCGCGCCTACGACTGGATGAACTACCGCTTCGACCGCCGCGGCTACCTTGCGGATCCCCGCGACCCCTGGGCCACCCCGCCACGCGAGGTCTTCCTCCTCCCGGCCGAGGGCGGCGAGCCCCGGCAACTCACCGATCTCGGCGTCGACGCCTCCGGCCTCGCGTGGAGCCCCGACGGCACCCGCATCGCGTTCACCGCCGACGCCCACCAGCGCGACGAACACAGCTACGAACGCTCCGACATCTGGGTGGTCACCGTCGATGGCACGGTGACCCGGCTCACCGACGACGAATACAACTATTCCGGCCCTGAGTGGTCCCCCGACGGTCGCGAATTCGCGGTTCGCGGCAACGAAGGGCTCGACATCATCATCCGCGAAGCGCGCGACCGGGGGGCGTCATCCGAGCTCTTCGTCTTTGACGCAGGCACGGGAGAGCGGCTCCTCAACCTCACCGAGGATTGGGATTACATCCCCGGCGGTGCGACCTGGGCGCCCGATGGCGGTCATGTCTACTTCTCTGCCAGCATCTCCGGTAACGGCCACCTGTTCCGGGTCCCGGCGGGCGGCGGCGAGGTCGAGCAGGTCACCGAGGGCAACCGGCGCCTGGGTGGGTTCTCCTTCTCGGCCGATTTCTCCCGGATGGCGCTCACGATTACCGACCCGACGCATCCGGCCGACATCTGGGTGGCGCGGGCATCCGGCGAGGACGAACGGCGCATCAGCGACGCGAACGACGCGCTGCTGGCCGAAGTCGACCTCTCCACGCCCGACCGCCTTCTCTTCCAGAGCGAGGACGGAACCGAAGTCGAGGGCTGGATGCTGCCCGCGCTGGGCTACGACGGATCCGCAGGTGCGGACCACCCCATGATCCTGGTCATGCACGGCGGCCCCCACGGCGCGTACGGCAACGATTTCTCCTTCGACCGCCAGCTCCTCGCCGCGCAGGGGTACATGGTCCTCTACACCAACCCGCGCGCCTCGACCGGATACGGCGAGGACTTCCGCTGGGGCACCTGGGGCGGCTGGGGATTCAACGACTACGACGACGTGATGGCCGGAGTGGATCACGCCATCGACAGCTACGACATCGACACGGCCCGGATGGGCGTGACCGGGTATTCGTACGGCGGGTACCTCACCAACTGGGTGATCACGCAGACGGACCGCTTCGCGGCCGCGATCGCCGGTGCGTCGATCTCCAACTGGGTGAGCGACTACGGCGTGGCCGACATCCCGCGCACCAAGGAGAGCGAATTCTTCGGTCCGCCGTGGGAGGAGCGCGGCCTTGAGAACCTGATGCGCTCATCCCCGATCATCTACGCCGACGGCGTGAGCACGCCGACGATGTTCGTGCACGGCGAGACCGACCACCGCGTGCCGATCGAGGAGGCCGAGCAGATGTACGTGGCGCTGCGGAAGCAGCAGGTGCCGGCGAAGTTCGTGCGCTACCCCGAGTCGTATCACGGTGGGTGGACACCGTGGCGGACCGTTCACCGCACCTGGATCCAGCTGGAGTGGTGGGACGAGTGGCTGTCGCGGCGCCCGGCGTCCGAGTGACGCCCTACGGCCGCGGCTCGAGGACGACCTCGCCGCTGTCGACGTGCAGCACCTCCACGCCTCCGCTCGTGTCGAACGAGAATGGCCACCGTCCGACGCTGCCGTGCGGCAGCCGCACGCGACGTATGCCATCGAGGGATAGCGGAACCCCGGGCGAGAGGAAGGCAGGGCCGGCAACCTCGTAGAGCCAGGCCGCGCCGGCCCCTCGCGAGGTCACGTGGTATTCGCCGACCTCGAGCACAAGCGCGACGCCTTCGTCCAGCCCCACGCCCACCACCGGGCCCTCCCCGCGATCCGCGAGGAAGCGGGCGAGAAAGGCGAGGAGGCGGCCCTCGCGCTCACGATCCATGAAGTGGCTGTCCACCAGGACTCCCTCCAGCTCCGGCTGCGCGAATACCGGGCTGGAGACACTGACCTCGCGCCGCAGGGGATCGGCCAGCGCTTCTTCGGAAGTCACCGTCCCGTACTGTGCGTCGAACGCAGCTTCTCCGAGCGATACCGCTCCCGCGCTTGTCCCTCCCATGGTAGCATCCCGCTCCGCCACTGCAGCAAGGGAATCATGCAGCTCGGCGGGCCAGCGCCCCAGGTAGTCCCACTGGTTGCCTCCGGCAAGCCACACCGCTTCGGCACGGCCGACCCGGCAGAGCACGGCGGGGTCCGCGCCCGATTCGGGGTTGCTCGTACGGACTGTGACAACTGTCGCGGGCGTGAAGCTGGCCAGAGCGCCGATGAAGTACTCCGGATAACTGGTCAGTGAGCCGCTGGTGCGGAGGACGACGATGTCGCCGGACACCGCCGCCTCAACGAACTGCCTCGCGGCGATATCCTCCTCGCGGCCGCCGCCCATCAGCACCAGACGCCGCTGCGGGATGCGCTTGGTGTCGGCGCCGGTGCCGACAAATCCGCCGATTTCGATGCCCTCCCCGGGGTCGGGACAGCGGTCGACGTCGTCGGGGTCGGGAAGAGGCGCCGCCGGAGGGACGGAGCCGCCACAGGCGACGAGCACTACGAGCGCGGCGATGGCGAGCCGGTGTGCGGGTGTGCCCCGGTGGTGCCTGTTACCTCTCAGGTCAGCCTGCCGTCCGTGCGCAACTTCTTGACGACCGCCCACCCGAGCGCTTCGGTCACGCTGGCGGCGACGGCCGCCCTGATCACGTTCCCGTAGACGGGCACCCACCGGAGCACGAGGTTGGCGCCGCCCCGGCCCACGATCGTCCCGAGCGATGCGTACAGCGTCGATCGCACGGCGGCGTCGGTCCAGTGCACGTCGAACTCGTCGGCCAGCGCCGTGATCATGCCCACCTGCACCGGCGCGATCGCGACGGAGTCGGAGCCGGGAATGATTGCGCCCGCGGCAGCCACTCCGGCCGCAGCCGACGCGCCGTGAATAATCGCGGCGCAGCGCTTGTGCCGGTCGGGGAAGTAGCGTCTGAACTGATCCTTGAATCCCATGTTTGAATGTACGGCATCGCGCCGCGTTTTGTTGCCGGGCGCGGTGTGCCCGGCCGCAGTCGCGTTACCCTCAGCTCACCAGCCGCCCCGGCTTCGGCGGCAGCACCACCGCCGGCAGTCCCAGCAGCTCCACCGCCTCGTTGAAGCGCCTGAGTTCGTTCTCCAGCAGGTCGGTGTAGCGGAGGCGCGCGACCTCCCACTCCTCGAGAAGCACTTCGAGCCGCTCCAGCGTTCCGGGGTGCGGCGCCCCTTCCGCGCCACCGGAGATGTACCCGTCGGTACCGGTGACGCGGCCGTAGAGTTCGAGCCACTGGTTGTCCAGACGGGGCGCGAAGCGGATCGGGTCCTGGCTGGATTCGTTCTTCGTCTGCATCAGTTCCTCGGTGACGCCCATCGCCTTCTCCGCGAGGGTGTCCGCGAGCGGCTGCAGTTCGGCGTCCTGACCCGCCGCGCGGGCGCGCTCCAGCACGGCCTCCACCTGCTCCCGGATGGCTGCGAGGTCCTCGATGGCGGTCGTGATCGAGTTGATCGAGTCGCGGGCCAGCATCGCGACGCGGAACTGCTCCTGGTAGCTCGCGACGGTGACCTCGGGGATGCGTGGATCCGGAAGCAGCGTGAAGTCCCGTTGGAGCATCGTCCCGCCCACGGTCAAACGCACCGAATACTCGCCCGGCGGCGCCGTGACCCCACCGGAGTAGCCCCACGTTACGGCGCCCTCTGGAAGCTCGGGGCCGGGGTACGAGAGGGTCCACGCGATCCGGTTCAGCCCCGCGGTCCCGGTGATCTGCTCGCCCTCCGCTTCGGCTGCCGTCGCAGAGTCCGATGCGAAGGTCCGCACCACCTCGCCGCTCGCATCGACCACTTCGACGCGAATGTCCTCGTCGGGCTCCTCCGCCAGGTAGAAATGGATCTGTGCGCCGGCAGGCGGCGGATCCGGGTTGAGCTCCGAGAGGCCGGCAACCCCCGCGTTCGTCAGGCGACGGGCGTCCCGGGGCGTGAACAGGTACGTGCCCGCGGCCATCGCCGCGTCGATCTCCCGCAGCGGACTGATGTCGTCCATGATCCAGAACGACCGACCCTGCGTGGAGATGATCAGGTCGTCGTGGGCGACGCGCATCCCGGTCACGGGGGTCTCGGGCAGGTTGCGTTGGAAGCTCTGCCACGAGGCTCCGGCATCCAGCGAGACGAAAACGCCGTACTCGGTGCCGGCGAACACGAGGCCGCTACGGATCGGGTCTTCCCGAACGGTGCGCACGGGGTGGTCGTCGGGGATGCCGGTGGTGTTCAGCGTCCAGGACGCGCCGAAGTCGTCGGTGCGGAAGATGTACGGTCCGAAATCGTCCATCCGGTAGCGCTGCACGGCCAGATAGGCGCGCCCCGCCTGGTGCGTCGACAGCTCGATCTCGTCCACCGTTCCCAGCTCCGGCATCGCCGCCGGGGTCACATCGGTCCACGTGGCCCCTCCGTCGCGAGTCACATGCACGCGCCCATCGTCGCTCCCGGCCCAGATCTCGTTGCCGTCGAACGGCGACTCGGCGATCGAGAAGACGACGTTGTAGATCTCCACGCCGGTCACGTCGGCGTTGATCGGCCCGCCCGACTGCTCCTGGTGGGCGGGATTGTCGGTGGTCAGATCCGCGCTGATCGTCTCCCAGTTCACGCCCTCGTCGCGCGAGCGGTTGACGTGCTGCGACCCGTGGTAGATCACGCGCGGGTCGTGCTGGCTGACCAGCATCGGCGACACCCACTGGAAGCGATGCCGCAGATCCTTCGCCGCCATCCCGAGCTGCAGCTGCGGGTACAGCATGATGTTGCGCCGCTGTCCGGACTGCAGGTCGTAGCGGTCCATGACCCCGCCGTAACACCCCGCGTACACGATATGGGGCCGGTTCGGATGGAGTGCCACGGGGCCGGTCTCGCAGCCGCCGATGTTCAGCCAGTGCTGCTTGGGGTAGAGGGTGTTGACGTCCGACCAGGCCGTGACCGAGATCGTCGTGTTGTCCTGCTGCGCCCCATGCAGGCGGTACGGGTAGCCGTTGTCGACGATTACGTCGTACAGCTCCGCCGTGGGCTGGTTGAAGTAGCTTGACCAGGTCTCGCCGCCGTTGACCGTCACCTGGGCTCCGCCGTCATCGGCGACGACCATGCGGTCGGGATCGGAGGGGTGGATCCAGAGGTCGTGGACGTCGCCGTGGGGCACGGGGATGACCTCGAACGTGGTTCCCCCGTCCACCGAGCGATACATGCTCGTATTGAGGGCGTACACCGTATTCGGGTCGACCGGATCGGCCTTGATGTGCGTGTAGTACCAGGCGCGCTGGCGCAGGTTGTTCTCCGAGTTGGTGCGCGTCCAGGTGGCGCCGCCATCGTCGGAGCGGTAGACGCCGCCATCCGGCTCGGCCTCGATGATCGCCCACACCCGGTCCGGATCGGCGGGCGACACGGTCACGCCGACCTTCCCCACGATCCCTTCGGGCAGGCCGCCGCCCAGCTTGGTCCAGCTGTCGCCGCCGTCGGTGGTCTTGTAGACGCCGCCCTCTTCCGCGCCCGAGATCAGCGCCCACGGCTTGCGCTCGGCCCGCCACATCCCGGCGTACAGGATGCGGGGATTGGTCATGTCCATGGCCAGATCCGACGCGCCGGTCGAGTCGTTGAGGGCGAGGACGTGCTCCCAGGTCTCCCCGCCGTCACTCGAGCGGAATATCCCCCGCTCGGGGTTCTTGCCAAAGGGATGACCCAGCGCCGCCACGTACACCAGGTCGTGGTCGCGCGGGTGCACTTCGATGCGTCCGATCTGTCCTGCGTCGGGCAGCCCGATGAAGCTCCAGGTCCGCCCCGCGTCCATCGACTTCCACGCGCCGTGCCCGGCGGAGGTGTTGCCGCGAATGCACATCGACCCCTCCCCGACATAGATCACGTTCGGGTCCGAATCGGCGACCCGCACCGCACCGATCGATCCCCCGAAATAGCCGTCGGTGATGTTGCGCCACGAAGCGCCGTTGTCATCCGATTCCCAGACGCCGCCGCCGGTCGTACCCATGAGCCAGCGGTCCGGGTCGCCTGCAAAGCCGGTGGCCGCCGTCGAGCGTCCGCCGCGGAAGGGCCCCGCCATGCGGTAGCTCAGGTCCTTGAAGGCGAGGGTGTCGAGTTGCTGCGCGGCGGCCGGGTCAGGGGCCGCGGTCGCCGAGGCCGCGAGGACCGCGACAAGGGAGGCCGCCCGAACGAGGCGTATTGCGAGGCGCATGGGTCGTATCCTGGACTGGGTGGGAGGATGACGTGGTGACAGACTATATGCCGAATGCGACCGTGAATCTGTCAAGTTGGTGCCCGGCGTCCGCCGCAAGCGGCAGCCCCGCGCCAAGTCACAGCCCGGCCCGGGGCCGAGCACGTCAGTCGCCTCCCGCCCCTCCCAGCCCCAGCGCCTCCGCCTGCCGGCGAATATCGTCGCGATCCCGGACCATCAGCTCGGGATACCGTGCCAGCACATCGCCCGGATAGTCCGACGCGACCCCCTTCACATACCGGTCCAGGAAGCCCAGCACCAGGTCGTTCTGGATCGCAGTGAGCTGCGCGGTGATCCCGGGCTCGCCCAGCATGGCGGCTGCCGCCGGTTCGCCCAGAATCTCGGGAAAGTCGCTGATGCCGACGTGCTGAATCCCGGGGATCATGATCCTGTGGACGTCGTCCCGCATCCCCGCCGTGGCCAGCCGCTCGTAGGCGAGATCTCCCGCGGTCGGCGCGCCGGACCCATAGTCGCCCCGGTAGACGTTGAAGTCCTCCGGCATGGCCGCCATGACCACGGTCGGATCGGAGTTGAGCATGAGGAACGGCGTGCGCACGTCGGCATCGATCAGCTCGCCCGTCCAGTACCCGCCGTCGAGGTTGATCGCCGCCCTGGCCCGCCGGTCGCCCTGCGCGAGCATGGCCGCGATGTAGCCGCCGTACGACATCCCCATGTAGCCTCGGCTTCCATGGTCGATCGCGTCCGCCACTCCTGCCGCGGCTTCGGGTACATCCTTCGCTTCAAGGCGATCGAGTACGAACTGGACATCGGACTGCCAGACCTGGGCGAGCTGCCCCAGCGAGGTCCCTCGAAGTGCGCGGATGTACACGGGGAAAGCATCCAGCGCGTCGGCGAGGCTCGGAGGATAGTGCACGGTCATGCTCGCCGTGTTGGCGGCATAGCGCATCATGTCCTCCGCAATGAGAGGCGACATCGTGATCGCGTCCCCGTTCGGATAGACGATCCCTCCGGATTCGTACGGATGCCCCACCGACAGCACGACATAACCGTTGGCGGCTAGATGCTCGAAAAGGGCGGTCTGCTGCGCCGGATAGGAGGTATACCCGTGGTTGAAGCCGATCACCGGGAAAGTGCCCCCGGCGGGCGTCGCATCCGCGTGACTGTTGGTGTTCAGGGATGTGCAGCCCCGCAACGCATCGGGCGGCAGCTGCATGGCGCCAAGAAGCTGGCCCGGGAGTACCAGCGCCTCCGGCTCGGAGAAGTAGGGCCGGGGCTGCGCACCGCCCGAGGCCGGATACCACGCCCGGACGAAGATGCGGCGGAAGGGGGTGGGCGAGGGAGCGTACTGGGCACTGCGCAGGTGGTCCGTGACCTCGAACTCGGCGCTGCCGACCGCGTGTGGGCCTGTCACCGCAGGCCAGCCCGCGCAGTTCGCGGCGTAGTCGTAGCTGGCCTGGGCATCGACCGCGTCCCGTCCGGCCCCGGACATGTCCGCGCCGCTCGTCGCCACGAACTTCTGCACGCGCCGCCCCGTGGACGCTTCGCCCACGTAGATGTTGCCCCGCGAATCGACCCCCATCCCGTGCGGGCGGATGAACTGACCCACCTGACGGCCCCCGCGACCGAATTCGCCCACCACCTCCATGTTGGATCGTTGCAGAATCCACACCTTGTGGTTGGTGCCGTCGGCCAGGTAGAGCCACCGCTGGTCGGCGTCGGGCGAAAGCGCCAGCACGAAGGCCGACCCGGATGCCCCGGTCAGCGGCGCGATCGTCTTCTCGGCGACGAACGTCCCGTCGCGGTGGAAGATCTGGATCCGGTTGCCGCGCCGGTCCGCGACATAGATCAGGCCGTCGTTGGAGCCGACCAGCCCATGTACGGTGGAAAACTGCCGCGGGGGCGCACTGTCCACCGCGCGGCCGGCGTAGTCGTACTCCGCCTCGTCGTCGGGGGGCTCGCCGTACGCGCCCCAGTGCCGCAAGTACGCTCCCGTGTCGCCGTCGAAGACGATGACGCGCCGGTTGCGGTAGCCGTCCGCGACGTACGCCTCGTTCGTCTCGGGATCGACCCAGACCCCGGCCGGACCACCCAGCAGGCTCGTATCGCCGCTGCCACCGTTCTCGTCGTACGCCCCGAGCGTCATCAGGTGCTCGCCCGAGCGCGTGAACTTCATCACGCGATGATGCCGGAAGGTGCCGATCCAAACGTTGTCGTTGTGGTCGATGAAGAGGCCGTGCGAGTTGCGCGGGAACTCCGACACGTCCTGCGTGGCCGGGTCGCCCCATCCCTGAACAACATTCCCGTCCGTGTCGAACTCGATGACGACGGGCGCGGGAACGCAGCATTCTCCCATGGGCGGATCCTGCACCGCCGCGATCTCCTCGGGCGTCAGCGTCTCCGGCAGGTGGGTGATCCACACATGGTCCTGGTCGTCCACGAAGACGGACGTGATCGAACCCAGGATCCAGTCGTTGGGCAGCTGCTGCGGCCACGACGGATCGACCGCGAATGTCGGCGCGCTGTCGGCCGGTCCGGCATCTGCGCCGGGATCCGCGGAATCGGTGGAGCAGGCAGCGACGAGCAGTGAAGTCACCGCGATCACGAGTGAGCGTGCGAAGGGGCGAGTCATGAGTCCTCCGGTGGAATTGGCGGGTCGGCGGGGCCGCATGGCCCCATGCCGGACTGCGGGGAAAGTATGTGATTCAGCCGGCTCGGGGCGAACCCGTCCGGTTCCGCGGAGATCCCGCGCGACGCTAGAATGTCGGGATGGGACACCGCACCTGACCTCAATCAACCGACCATTGCCATGACACACCGACCCAGCCATCGATCGATCCTGACCGCCACCGTCCTCACCCTTGCGAGTATCGCCGCTTCCACCGGCCCGCTTGTCGCCCAGTCCGTGGAAGAGGGGAAGGACGCCGCCCTTGCCCACGCCACCGCCCTCGACGACCTCGTGGCGGAGATGTCGACCCGGCTCTGGGACTTCTCGGAGATCGCCCTGGAGGAACACCGGTCTTCCGCCTATCTCGCACAGGTCCTGCAGGACGAAGGCTTCGCAGTCGAGATCGGAGTCTCGGGCATGCCCACCGCATTCGTCGCGTCGTGGGGGTCGGGTCGGCCGATCCTGGGCGTCCTCGCCGAATACGACGCGCTGCCCAACATCGGCAATGCGGTGCAACCCGGACGCGCGCCGCGCGACGACGGGCACATCCACGGCCAGGGCTGCGGCCACAATCTCTTCGGCGCCGCCTCGGTGGCGTCCGCGATCGCCATCAAGCGCATGATGGCCGAGCACGGCACCACCGGCACCGTCCGCCTCTACGGCACCCCCGCCGAGGAGACCGTGGTCGGCAAGGTCTACATGGCCCGCGACGGGCTCTTCGACGATCTCGACGCGTCGATCGTCTGGCATCCCGGTCAGAGAACGGCTGTGTCCAACACGATCGCCCAGTCGCTCAACAACTTCGAGGTGACCTTCCGGGGACAGGCCGCACACGGCGCCGCCGACCCCTGGAACGGCCGTAGCGCGCTCGACGCGGTGGAGCTCATGAACCACGGCGTCAACATGATGCGCGAGCATATCGAGCCGAGCGCCCGCGTCCACTACGTGATTCCGAACGCGGGCGAGGCTCCCAACGTGGTGCCCGAGTACGCCCGCGTCTGGTACTACGTCCGCGACACGACCCGCACCGCGGTGGAAGAGAACTACGCCTGGATCCTCGACATCGCGGCCGGCGCAGCCCAGATGACGCGGACCGAGCACGAGGCCTTCCTCATCACCGGCGTCCACACCTACACCCTGGTTCGACCCCTTCAGGAGGCGATGCAGGCGAATCTGGAGCGCGTGGGGCCGCCGGATTTCAGCGAGGAGGATCAGCGCTTCGCCAGGGAGCTCCAGGGCTTCCTCGAAGTGGAGCAGTCAGGGCTGCGCGACACCATCGACGCCCTCCCCGATGCGCCAATGCCGGCGGGCGGGGGCTCGTCCGACGTCGCCGAGGTGAGCTACATCACTCCGACCGTCGAGTTCAGCGTAACCACGGCGGCGGAGCACGTCCCGTGGCACTCCTGGGCCACCAGCGCATCGCACGGGACTCCGGGCGCGGTGAAGGGGGCGCGGGTGGCGGCGAGGGCGCTCGCCCTGATGGGCGCCGAGCTCATCCTGGACGCCGATCTGCTCCAGCGCGCGAAGGAAGCCCACGCCGAAATGACGGGTGGGGTGCCATACAGGTCGCCGCTCCCGGAAGGGCAGGCGGTGCCGCTCCCGAATCGTGGTTCCGGCGGAATGGAATGACCCTGGGCTGACGCGCGGGGTCAGCGTGACCCGGGGAGCCGCCGTGAGCCGGTCTCCCGAGGCCGCGATGTCCCGTCAGTCGTCCCCGACCGCCCCCACCGCCGCGAGCCTCCCCGAGATCTCGCGCAGGCGCAGCCACTGCTGGTAGTGGAAGGGGAGCATCATCATCGATTCCATGAACTGGAACACGTACATGACGATGGCGAAGACGGTGCCGTAGTCGACCGTCCGCTCCACCGCCGCGCGGACGGAGAAGACGATCAGCACGATCATGAACAGCCAGTTGATTCCGAAGTTGGCGGCCTCCAGGTCTTCGTCGAAGTGCTGCTCTCGGCGTCCCGGGCCACCATTTCCTCGCCAAGCGTGGTGTAGATCCTGGCGTAGGCTCGACTGTCGACCAGACGGCGGACGACGGCGATCCCCATGGCGAAGATCCCGAGCCCGGCGAGTTCGTAGAGCCCGCGTGTGGACTCGCCCAGGACGCTGTCGATGGCCCGCCCGATCACCAGCGGGAAAAGAACCCAGCCCACCGCTTCCAGGACGACGAGAAGAGCGGTGAGCGTGAAGCGGCCGGCGAAACGCTTCAACAGATCATGCATGGGGCGGCCGGGATGGAGTCTCTAGAGGTTCCGTTCGACTCCCAAGTGTCCTTGAAAGGGGACAACGGGTGGTGCCGCGAAGGACTCACCTCGCTGGAATTCGGGCTCACACACCTCGCCGACATCGGTGGCAGCATGCTCCTGCTCCGCCGCATTGAGTCGGATAATGCCACTGGCGCCAAAAATCAGTCCCATGGACAGGACCAAACCCAGTGCCGAGATCCGCCAGTTCAACTGTCTCTTCAAGTGTAGCCTCGTCATTTGTCCCTCCCCCTGGCGTCGTGCGCCCCCATTGGCGCTCCATGCCATGAAGTCCGCAGCAATAATCGTGCCAACCCAGCCCGCCAGATCGGCCGGACGTTCTGGCCGGTGCATCCAACCGTCGGTCAATTCGGCTGAATGCACCTCCCGGTCACGAGGACCGAGCGGCCGAATCGCCCAGGCCGCCTGCCACATTGGCCGATCATTGCCGAGGACTGCCGTCCGTACTCTCTTTGGAGCGGCGACACCACCGTGGGGTTGCCGGGCCGACCCACAGCGACAGCGGAGGAACCATGGTCCGCAAGACATCAATCCGGGCCGCGGCCGTGGCCGGCGTCCTGCTGGCGCCGGTTTCTGCCGCTCCGCAGACCGACAGCGGCGCAGCCGGGTCCTCCAACCCCGCCGGGGCGATTACCGAGGTGCCGGGAATCCGCGTCGGGCAGTTCACCTACCCGGATGCAGCCACCGGGTGCACGGTGATCATCGCCGACGGAGGCGCGATCGGCGGCGTGGATGTGCGCGGCGGCGCTCCCGGCACCGTCGAAACCGACCTCCTCGACCCGGTCAACACGGTGCAGGAGGTGAACGCGGTCATCCTTTCGGGCGGGAGCGCCTTCGGCCTCGCCACACGGCACGGTGTCATGCGCTACCTGGAAGAGCGCGGCGAAGGCTATCGCGTCGGTCCCGACCTCGTCGTCCCGATCGTGCCGGGCGCGATCATCTTCGACCTGCGCGTCGCGGCGGGCGTGCGGCCCGGCCCCGATTGCGGCTACGACGCCGCCACCGGCGCCACCACGGGCCCCGTCGCGGAGGGGAGCGTAGGCGCGGGCGCCGGCGCCACGGTGGGGAAGATGCGGGGCGGGGGCAGCGCCATGAAGGGCGGGGTCGGCACGGCCTCGATCACCCTCGCGAGCGGCCTCGTCGTCGGCGCGATCGTCGTGGTCAACGCCGTCGGCGACGTGATCAACCCGGCCACCGGTCAGGTCGTGGCCGGCGCGCTCGGCGAGAACGGCGAATTCCTCGACGCCCGGCGCATTCTCCGCGGCGAAGCACCCTCCCCGCCGCCGGGCGAAAACACCACGATCGCCGTCGTGGCCACCAACGCGCAGCTCACCCAGGCCGAGGCCACCAAGGTCGCGCAGATGGCCCACGACGGCTTCGCCCGCGCTATCGTGCCCAGCCACACTCCCGGCGACGGCGACACCATCTTCTCGCTCGCCACCGGCACCCTCGCCGACGGTTTCAGCACCAGCCAGGTCGGCGCCCTCGCCGCCGAGGCCATGGCCGACGCCATCGTGCGGGCAGTGCTCGCGGCCACCGGCCTCCCGTCGATCCCGGCCGTGCGGGATCTGCCGGGCTTGCGAGACCAGGGTCCCGCCGCACGGGAACCGGCACCGGCAGCGCGTTCGGCCCTCGATGGCAACTCGCCAGGTCCCGGCGCGTGAACCCCACCCTCCTCGGCCTCCTCGCCTACGTCGTCCTCATCACGGCCGTCGGCCTCGCCATCGGCCGCCGCGTCTCCGGCACCGGCGACTTTTTCGTCGCGGGCCGCAGACTCGGACCCGGGCTCCTCTTCGCCACGCTCCTCGCGGCCAACATCGGCGCGGGCTCCACCGTGGGCGCGGCGAGCATCGGCTACGAGAACGGCCTCGCGGCCTGGTGGTGGGTGGGGTCGGCCGGCGTCGGCACGCTCCTGCTGGCCATCTGGCTCGGACCGCGGATGTGGCGGGTCGCGCGCGACCATTCCCTCCTCACCGTCGGCGACTACCTGGAGCACCGCTACGGCCCATCGGTCCGGGCGGCGATGGCCGCCCTCCTCTGGCTTGGCACACTGGCCATCCTCGCGGCGCAGCTGATCGCGATGGCGTGGATCCTGCAGGAGGTCGCAGGCGCTCCCCGCTGGCTTGGCGCGCTCGCCGGTGGCGCGGTGATGACCGTGTACTTCGTTGCCGGCGGGCTGCTGAGCTCGGCCTGGGTCAACCTTGTGCAGCTGGTGGTTCTGGTGTGCGGGTTCCTGATCGCGGTGCCGCTCGCGATCGGTGGGGCGGGGGGCATCGGCGAGGTGGTGGAAAACGCGCGCGCCATCCCCGGCCACATGGACTTCATGAGCAACGGCGGATCGGGGTGGATGTACCTGATGCTGCTCGCGCCCGCCTTCATCGTGTCGCCCGGCATCCTGCAGAAGACCTTCGGAGCCCGCAGCGAACGGACCGTCCGCATCGGGGTCGCGGCCTGCGCCATCGCACTCATGCTCTTCGCCCTCCTGCCGCCGGCGCTGGGGATGGTCGCGCGCGCGGTGGCCCCCGGGCTGGAGAATCCGGAGATGGCGCTGCCGGTGATCCTGACGCAGGGGGTGCCGGCATGGGTCGGCCTGCTGGGGCTGGCGGCGGTACTGTCGGCCGAGATCAGCTCGGCGGACGCGATCCTCTTCATGCTCGCGACGTCGCTCTCAAAGGACCTGTACCGGCGCTTCGTCAATCCCCGGGCCACGGACCGGCAGGTGCTCAAGGTGGCGCGCGGCGCGGCGGTTGCGGGTGGCGGAGCGGGAATCCTGCTGGCGATCGTCCTGCCGGGCGTGGTGGAATCGCTGACGATCTTCTATTCGTTGCTGGGCGTCAGCCTCTTCGTGCCGATAGTGGCGGGTCTCCATTCGCGGCGCCCCGGCGCGGCGGAAGCGCTGTCGGCGGCGGGCGCGGGCGTCGTGACCCTCCTTGTGGCGCGCGCGTGGGGCGGTAGCGGCTGGATGGTGCCGCCCGCGTGGGGACTGCTCTCCGCCGCGATGGCCTACGGGGTCGTCTACGCAGCCCGCCGGTTGATAGATGTAAAGCAGACATGACAAAATGTTATATATAGTTTACACAAGCATGACGAATCTCATCCCGGGCGCGACGCCATGAAGCCCCACATCCCCGAACTGCACACCTGCGAGATGCACACCGGAGGCGAGCCCGTCCGGATCGTCACCCGTGGCTACCCGGACATCCCGGGCGCGACCATCCTCGACAAGCGGCGGTACGCCCGCGAGCACCTCGACCACCTGCGCCGCTTCCTCATGCACGAGCCGCGCGGCCACAACGACATGTACGGGGTGATCCTGGTGGAGCCGGACCACCCCGACGCCGACCTCGCGGTCCTCTTCTGCCACAACGAGGGCTACTCCACGATGTGCGGTCACGCCACGATCGCCGTGGCGCGCTGGGCGGTCGACACGGGGCTGGTGGCCGCGGTCGAGCCGCGCACGACGGTGGGCGTCCAGTGCCCCTGCGGCCTGGTCACCGCGCACGTGCAGGTGCGGGATGGCCGCGCCGGCCTCGTGCACTTCGAGAGCGTGGGCGCCTTCGCCCCTCTGATCGACGCCAAGGTCGAGGTGCAGGGCGTGGGCACGATCGAGGTGGACATCGGCTACGGCGGCGCCTTCTACGCCTTCGTGCCGGCGGCGCGCTTCGGCCTCGACGTGCGCACCTCGTCGGCGCGGTCGCTCGTGGACGCCGCCTGGGCGGTCACCTGCGCGGCCAAGGCGCAGCTCGAGCTGGAACATCCCGGGCACGAAGACCTGGCGTTCCTGTACGGCACCATCCTCACCGACGGGGGCTGGGGCGACGACCGTCCGAGCGCGAATGTGTGCGTCTTCGCGGACCGCCAGGTCGACCGCAGCCCGACGGGTAGCGGGGTCACTGCCCGCATGGCGATCCAGAAGGCGCGGGGGCTGGCGGGGGTGGGTGAAGAGCGGCGCTTCTCGAGCGTGACCGGCGCGGTCTTCACGGGCTGCATCGTCGAGGAGACGCGCGTGGGGGACCACGAGGCCGTGACCGTGCTGGTGGGAGGCGAGGCCCACTACACGGGCGAGGCGTGTTTCCGGGCCGAGGAGGGGGACCGGCTGGCGGGGGGGTTCACGGTGCGGTGAGGGTGCGGGGTGGCGCCCGGCCGGGTCCGGTGGGCTTCCGCCGCGCCCGTGCCGAAACGCACGCCTTGCTCCCAATTGGCGACACCCGCCCCCGTGCCGCATCTTGTAGCCGCACGATTTCAAGGAGCGGATTCATGGACAGGAAGCAGTTCCTTCAGGCGGCGGGACTGACGGCCGGCGCCGGGATGCTGGCGGCGTGCACGGGAGAGAGAGCCGAGACGCGCGAGGGAGCCGAGACGGGAGGAGCCGCCGAGCCCGGGACCGGCCCGGACGGGGCGGGAAACGCATCGGCCGCGGCCCCTGACGGCACCGACCCCGCACTCAACCCACCCCTCGACCGCATCGGCGTACAGCTCTACACGGTGCGCTCCCTGATGGCCGAGGACGTCGCCGCGACGCTCGCCGCCGTGGTCGCCATCGGCTACAGCGAGGTCGAGTTCGCCGGCTACTTCGACCACACGCCGGACGAAATCCGGGGCATGCTGGCCGCCAACGGCCTCACCGCGCCGGCCACCCACGTCGGGCTCGACCTGGTGCGGGGCGACGCGCTCGACGCGTCCATCGAGTCGGCACAGGCGATCGGGCACGGCTGGCTGGTGGTACCATCGCTCCCCGAGTCGCTCCGCACCGCCGATGGCTACCGCGAGGTGGCCGGGATCCTGAACGAGGCCGGCGAGGCCGCGCAGTCCGCCGGCATCCGGGTCGGCTACCACAACCACGCATTCGAGTTCGAGCCCGTGGGCGACGACCCCGCCGGGCCGACCGGCTACACCGTCCTCGTCGACAACCTCGACCCGGCGCTGGTCGACCTCGAGATCGACCTGCACTGGTCGGCGGTCGGCGGCGCAGATGCGGTCGCCCTCTTCGAGGCGTACCCGGGGCGCTTTCCGCTGTGCCACGTCAAGGGCCTGAGCGCCGACGGGCGGATGGTCGACGTGGGCGCGGGAGAGATCGACTGGGCCGGGATCTTCGCGCACTCGGACCATGCGGGGCTCCGCCACTACTTCGTCGAGCACGACCAGCCGGACGACGCCCTCGCGTCCATCGAGGCCAGTTACCGTTATCTGTCCGCGACGTAACGCGGAAGCTCACTCCCAGCAGAGCAGGGAAACGCGCATGAACGAACCGACCACCGCGGCACACGCCGAAGACGCCGCCCTCAACCCCGACAGACTCTTCCTGGGCAGTTGCGTGGCGCTCATCGCCACATCCGTGGCCTTTGCGACGGTGGGCGCGGTCATGTTCGCGCTGAAGGGCGAATTCGTGCTGACGAACGCACAGGTCGGCTGGATCGGCGGGGCGGCGCTGTGGGGCTTCGCGGTCTCTCAGGTGGTCTTCGCACCGCTCTGCGACACGCTCGGAATGCGGACGCTGCTGCGGATGGCGTTCGTCGGGCACCTGGGCGGCACGCTGGTGATGATTTTCGCGGGCGGATTCGCGACGCTGTTCGCGGGGGCGCTGGTGATCGCGATGGCCAACGGGCTGGTCGAGGCGGCGTGCAATCCGCTGGTGGCGACACTCTTTCCGGACAACAAGACGGCGAAGCTCAACCGCTTCCACGTGTGGTTTCCGGGGGGGATCGTGCTGGGAGGGCTGGCCGCGTACGGGCTGGACCAGGTGGGGCTGAATTCGTGGCAGCTCAAGCTGGTGCTGATCCTGGTGCCGACGGTGGTCTACGGGTTCCTTCTGCTCGGCCAGAGGTTTCCGCGGACGGAGGGGGTGCGGTCGGGCGTTTCGATGGGCGAGATGTTCCGGGCCACCTTCAGCACGCCGCTGATGCTGCTGATCCTCGCCTGCACCACGATTACCGCGTCGATCGAACTGGGGCCGAACCGCTGGCTGCCGGCGGTGCTGGAGGCCGGCGGGATGGCGGGCATTCTGGTGCTCGTCTACATCAACGGGATCATGGCGGTGATGCGGTTCTGGGCCGGGCCGGTCGTGCACCGGTTGTCACCGACGGGGATCCTGCTGGCGTCGGCGGTGGTTTCGGCGGTGGGGCTGTTCTGGCTGAGCAGCGGGGGATCGGTCGGGGTTGCGGTGGCGGCCGCGACGGTCTTCGCGGTTGGCGTCTGCTACATGTGGCCGACGATGCTCGGCTTCATATCGGAGCAGATTCCGAAGAGCGGCGCGCTGGGGCTGGGGTTGATGGGCACGGTGGGGATGGCCACCGTCGGGATCGTGACCACGCCGTGGATGGGCGAGATCGCGGACCGGGAGGCCCACCCGCTTCTGGTCGACAACGGCGCCTTTGTCGTGTTGCTGGAAGGCGCGGGCGCGCTCGACTCCGAGTCGCTGCGCACGCCGGGACCCGAGGGCGACGACCTGCGGGCGGCGCAGGAGGTGATCACCGGCGTGCTCGAATTCGCGATGGAGACCGATTCGATGCCCCCCGTCGAGACCGCCAACGCACTGCGGGCGCTGATCGGGTCGGGTTCGACCTCGCCGGCGGTGGAGCGCGCCCAGGACATTCTCAACCCGGCCGAAAACCACGGTGGACTGGTGTCGTTCCGGTCGCTGGTCCCGTTCAGTGGGGTGCTGATCGTCGTCTTCGGGACGCTCTTCGTGCGGGAACGGCGGCGCGGCGGCTACCGGGCGGAGCGGCTGTCCTAGCGGCGGCGCGCGCGGCATGAACCCCCACCTGGGCCGGAAGCTCCGGTACGGCATGGTCGGCGGCGGCCCCGGTGCCTTCATCGGGGCCGTGCACCGCATGGCCGCGGCGCTGGACGGGGAGTGGAAGCTCGTCGCGGGGGCCTTCGCGTCGCACCCGGATCGTTCCCGCGCGCAGGGACGCGACCTGGGGCTGGACGCTGGGCGCGTCTACGGCTCCTACCGCGAGATGGCCCGGGCCGAGGCCGCCCTGGACGCGAACCGCCGCATCGACGCGGTGTCCATCGTCACCCCCAACCACCTTCACCACCCCGTCGCGACCGCCTTCCTGGACGCCGGCATCCACGTCGTCTGCGACAAGCCCATGACGACCACCGTGGCCGACGCCGAGGACCTCTGCCGCGCGGTCGAGCGCACCGGCCTGGTCTTCGCGCTGACGCACAACTACACCGGCTACCCGATGGTGAAAGAGGCCCGCCACTTTGCGCGCTCGGGCGGCCTGGGCGCCCTGCGCAAGGTCGTGGCCGAGTACCCGCAGGGATGGCTCGCGACCCGCCTCGAGGAGGGCGGCCACAAGCAGGCGTCGTGGCGCCAGGATCCGTCGCAGGCGGGGCCGTCGTCGGCGATGGGCGACATCGGGTCCCATCTGCACAACCTCGTGCGCTACGTGACCGGGCTCGAGATCGAGGCCGTTTTCGCCGAAATCGCGACGCTTGTCCCGGGCCGGGCCATGGACGACGACGCGGCGATCCTGGTGCGATTCGTGGGCGGCGCGCGCGGCGTGTACTACGCCAGTCAGGTGGCCGCGGGCGAGGAGAACGGCCTTACGCTCCGGATCTACGGCGAACGCGCCGGGCTGGTCTGGCGCCAGGAGGAGCCCAACCACCTCGACGTGCTGCCCACCGACGCGCCGCGCCAGCGCCTGACCCGCGGCAACGCGTACCTGTCCGAAGCGGCCCGGCACTCGACGCGCCTCCCACCCGGGCACCCCGAGGGCTTCATCGAAGCCTTCGCGAACATCTACCGGAATGCAGGGCGGGTGATCGGGGCGAGGATTGCGGGAGACGAGGCCGACCCTCTCGATCACGACTTCCCTGGCCACGCCGACGGCCTGGCGGGCATGCGCTTCATCGAGGGGACGCTCGCCTCGGCCTCGCGGGAGGCCTGGGTCGACATGGCCACCACATCGCGCCCGGTGGAGGTGCCCGCGTGAGCCGCCCGGCGACGATGCCCGGCCCCGGCGGCCCGTTGGAGGCCCCTCGATGAGCCGCCCCATCACCCTCTTCACCGGCCAGTGGGCCGACCTGCCCCTCGAGGTGCTGGCCGGGAAGGCCGCCGCCTGGGGCTACGACGGCCTGGAACTTGCCTGCTGGGGGGACCACTTCGACGTCCAGGCGGCGCTTGCCGACCCCGACTACTGTGCGGGCCGCAGGGCGCTGCTGGCCCGGCACGGCCTCGCCGTCCACGCGATCAGCAACCACCTGGTCGGGCAGGCCGTGTGCGACCGCATCGACGCGCGCCACGAGGCCATCCTGCCGGGCCGCGTCTGGGGCGACGGCAACCCTGAAGGCGTGCGGCGGCGGGCCGCCGCGGAGATGGCGGACACGGGCCGGGCCGCGGCGCGCCTCGGGGTGCCGGTCGTAAACGGCTTCACCGGAAGCGCCATCTGGCACCTCCTCTACAGCTTCCCTCCCGTCCCGGCGCAGTGGATCGACGATGGCTTCCGCGACTTCGCGGAGCGGTGGACTCCCGTGCTGGATGTCTTCGCGGCCGAGGGCATCCGCTTCGCGCTGGAAGTCCACCCGACCGAGATTGCCTTCGACATCGCGACGACCGAGCGCGCCCTGGAAGCGGTGGACGGACACCCGGCCTTCGGCTTCAACTACGACCCCAGCCACCTTGCGTACCAGGGGGTGGACTGTGTCGAATTCATAAGACGCTTCGGCGACCGGATCTTCCACGCGCACATGAAGGACGTGTGGTGGTCCGACCGGCCGGTGGCTGCGGGGATATACGGCGGGCACACGGAGTTCGGCGATCCTCGCCGCTTCTGGGACTTTCGATCGCTCGGGCGCGGCCGCGTCGACTTCGAGGCCGTAATCCGGGCACTGAACCAGGTGGGGTACCATGGTCCTCTTTCGGTGGAGTGGGAAGACGCGGGCATGGACCGCGAACACGGAGCGAAGGAAGCCTGCGACTTCGTGCGTGGACTGGCCTTTCCGCCATCGGACGCGGCGTTCGACGCGGCGTTCAGCGGTGCCGGTTAGTGCGGTGTGCGCCCTGGCGATCTGGCTGGTCCCGCTGATGGCGCTGGCCCAGGAGCCCCCGGCCAACCAGCTGACCGCGGAAGAAGAAGCGGCCGGCTGGAAGCTGCTCTTCGACGGCACGCTCGAAGGCTGGCGCGGCTACAGGCGCGACGATGTCCCGGGCGGTTGGTCGGTGCAGGACGGCGTGCTCGCCTTTACCCCGGGCGGTGGGGACGGGGACCTGATGACCGCCAGCCAGTACGCCGACTTCGAACTGTCACTGGAGTGGAAGGTCGAAGAGGGAGGCAACAGCGGCATCTTCTACCGCGCGACCGAAGCCGAGCGGGCGCCCTACTGGACAGGTCCCGAATTCCAGATCCTCGACAACGAGCGTCACGCCGACGGCGCCAACCCGGAGACGTCGGCCGGATCCAACTACGCGCTGCACGGTCCCGTCGAAGACGTGACCCGTCAGGTGGGAGAGTGGAATCAGGCGCGGATCATTGTGAGGGGCGCCGAGGTAGAACACTGGATGAACGGCGTCAGGCTCCTGACATACGAACTCTGGTCGGACGAGTGGCGCGAGACGGTCATGCGCACCAAATTCTCGGAGTGGCCCGGATACGGAATGGCGCCAAGGGGGCATATCGGCCTCCAGGACCACGGCGATCCCGTCTGGTACCGCAATATCAAGATACGGGAGTATTGACACACTCCCCGTGAGCAAACGGCAAAGTTCGCGAATATGAAACATATCTCTTCAGTATCGCTATCGGCGGCGGCATTGTTGCTGTCGGGCTGCGCGGACATTGCGCTCGAACCCGATCAGGTCCCGCACTTCCTCGAGATCACCCCGGCTGACACCCTCATCACGGAGGGCGATCAGGCCAAGCTCACGCTGATCGTCAGGGATGGCGATCTCAACGCCATGCAGGGACCGCCGTCCTGGGCGCCGGCCGTGTGGGAAGTCACCCCCGATCCCCAGTCGGTCGACATCGGGCCGGACGGCAGCGTCTCCGCGCTCGGCGGCGGTGATCTCCGGATCATCGCGAGGGCGGCCGGGCTGGAGGCCTGGACCACCCTCAGAGTCAATCCGGCCAACATCAGGCTGCACGCATCGTCCATCTACCTCAACCAGGTGATTCCCGCGGTCGATGGGGTGCCCGTCATTGCCGGGCGCGAAGCGATGCTGCGGATCTTCGCTACCGGCGACGAGACGAGCTTCTATCAGCCGAACGTGCGTGCGACGCTGTACCAGGACGGCGCGATCGTGCACACAGCGCTCATGACCCCGGGTGCGGATGTGCTGCCATCGACGGTCGAGGAGGGGAGGCTCGACCTGTCGTTCAACACCCTGATCCCGGGCGAGATCATTCAACCGGGACTGGGTCTCGTGGTCGAACTCGACACCGAGGGAATCGTCCCGCTCGACACCGGCAGCGAAACCCGGATTCCGGCCCAGGGCGTGATGGACCTGGGTGTCGTCGAACTGCCCACGCACATCCAGACCATCGTTCCCACGCTGATCGAGTCTGCGCCCAACGAGCGGATCTTCCTGTGGACCAACGGTCTGGACGCGGATCATCGCAACATGCGTTTTCTCCAGACGGTCCTGCCGATCGGCGACCTGGAAGTCCGGGTGCATGAGCCGTACTACACCCGGGCCGACCTGACCAAGCCTAGTGGCTGGAGCAGGTTTCTGAGAGAGATCCGAGTGTTGTGGAGAGCAGAGGGCGAGGTAGGCTACTACTATGGCGCGGTCATCCTGCCGCCGGGTTCGCCGTACGGGGGACTTGGGTACATCGCGCAACCTGCGAGCGTGGGGCGGGACTCGGACCGCACCTTCACCCACGAAGTGGGCCACAACATGAACCTGCGCCACGCACTCTGCGGGTCTCCGTCACCCGCCAATCCGGACCCGAACTTTCCCCATGAAGCCGGCTCGATCGGTGTGTGGGGATACGATGTCCATCGCACCCGCCTGGTCTCACCGATGCAGTACAAGGACGTCATGGGGTATTGCCGCCCCGATTGGATCAGCGACTATCAGTTCAAGAGAGCCCTTGCCCATCGCCGCGCCACCGAGGACTTCGGCGGGATGGCGGCGGCGGCTTCGGCGCCTCCGGAGAAAACCCTGCTGCTTTGGGGCGGCGTTGGCGAAGAGGAATTCCTGTTGGAACCGGCGTTCCTGATGGAAGGCATCCCCAGACTCCCCGAATCAGGCGGCCCGTACCGCCTGGAGGGCTTCACCGGGGATGGCAGCACCCACTTCTCCTTCAACTTCACCCCCGATCCGGTCGAATTCGGCGGCGGACATTTCCTCTTCGCCGTGCCCTACGATCCCGCAGTCGACGGGGCGCTGGAGCGCGTCGTCCTGTCCGGCCCGGAGGGCGAATACATTCTCGGCCAGTCGAGCGAGAGCCCCATGGCGATCATCACCAGCCGAGCGAGCGGTCAGATACGCGCGATCGTGCGTGACTGGAGCGGCGGCTTCAATCTTGTAAGCGGCGACACCGAAATCATGGTCAGCGACGGCCTGCCGGGAGGCGCACGATGAGCACCCGAATCATTCTGGCCGCCCTCGCGGGCCTGGCTCTGACGCACGGCTCCGCGAACGCCCAGTTTCAGGCCGAGGTGCGCGGCGGGCTCACGGTGGGCAGCATCTCGAGCTCGGCGGCCGCGCTCGACATTGCCCCCCTGCTTTCCTACGACGTGATCGTCAAGCGGCAGGTGATGCCCTCGGTCTCCGTCTTTGGCGGATTCTTCCGCACCGCGTTCGGGTGCGAGGAAGGGTTCTGCACGGGCAAGGACATCTCGGTTGTGGGGAATCACGGGGCGCTGGGGGCGGAATGGAGCGGCGGCGTTCCGTGGGTTCGACTGGGTGTTCTCTTCGGCACCACGCGGGCCGGCACCGAAGGCGAGGCTCCCGATCCGGGCGCGGGGGTTCATGCGGCCGCGGGCCTCGCGGTGGGGGCGGGACGTTTCCGCTTCCTGCCGGGAGTTTCGTATCGGTGGCTCTCGGCCAGCACTCCCTCCAGTTCGGATCACGCGATCGCGCTGGCGCTGGACCTCGGTTTCGGGATCACACTCGGTGGGGGCGGCCCCTGAGGTCCGCCTGGGCGCTGGTCTCGTCCGCCCTGATTCTGGGCGGCTGCCTCGATTTGACGTTCGAGCCCGTCCACACTCCTTCGTCCCTGCTCATCCTTCCGGCCGACACGATGGTCACGGTCGGGGACAGGGTCCAGTATTCCGTCGTTGTCCTCGATCAGGACGGACGGCCGATCGAGCCACTGCCGTCCTGGGCGCAACCGGTGTGGGAGAGTTCGAACGCCGCGACGCTCCACATCTTGCCCGACGGGTCGGCAAGCGCCCTGGACTACGCCGAAACCGAGGTGATGGCCTCCTACGCCGGTCTGCGCGCACGCACCCCCGTCCGCGTGAACCCGACGCAGCTGACGCTCACGGCGCCCTCCTACTACATCACCCAGGGGGTTCAGAATACCGCACGCGGCGTGCCGTTGATCGAGGGCCGCGACGCGCTCCTCCGCGTCTTCGTCACGGGTGATCGGCGGAGCTACTACCAGCCGCGGGTCGAGGCGCTCTTCTACCAGAGCGACGCCCTGATCCACGGGATGGCGATTTCACCCCAATTCCGCGTGCTGCCGGTGGGCGTCGACGAAGGTCGGCTCGAGCTGTCGTACAACGCCAAGATCCCCGGCTCGGTGATCGTACCGGGAACCGATCTCGTGATCGGGCTGGACAAGGACGGCGTCGTGCCCGCGACTCCGGAGAGCCGGCTGCGGATACCCGACAAAGGGCGCACGCGTCTCGATGTGCGCAGCCTGCCACGCTTCGACCTCACCATCGTGCCGATCAAGGTGGCAGCGGACCCCCAGGGGCTGATCCACCGATGGGTCGAAGACATCACGCCCTTCAGCGAAAAGCTGTCCGTGGTCCGCTCGCTGTTGCCGATCTCCGATCTGACCGTCCGGCGCCACGAGGGGTTTTTGAGCACGGCCAACTTGAACACCGGCAAGGGGTGGGGAGTACTCCTGGCCGAGCTCGTCTTCCTGCGCATCCGCGAGGGCGAGCGGGGGTACTACTACGGCGCCATGCTGCTCGGCGAAGACGCCATCTGGGACGGGCTCGGGCAGTTCGACTACCCGGCCAGCATAGGGAAGGCGGATCCGGTCACCCTCGCCCACGAACTCGGTCACAACATGAGCCTCCGCCACGCCCCCTGCGGCGGCGCGATCGCAGCAGACATGGCCTATCCCTACAACGGGGGCGCGATCGGCGCCTGGGGCTACGACTTCGAGCAGGAGCGCATCGTCAGCGCGTCGCTATACAAGGATTTGATGGGATACTGCGAACCCCAGTGGATCAGCGACTATCACTTCGCTCGCGCAATGGGCTTCCGCCTCTTCCGCGAAGCGCTCGTGATGGGGAACGCCAGGGCGGGCGATGTCGCCGCGGCGGGCCCGGGCGGGACGGGCGGTCGGTTGTCCGGCTCGGCGGCGCAGGACGGCGGCACCTACAGTCCGGCAACCGCCCAGAAGACGCTCTTGCTGTGGGGCAGGGCGGGCCTCGGCGAGCTGGTCCTCGATCCGGCGTTCATGGTGGACGCGCCCGTCTCGCTTCCCACTGAGGACGGCCCCTACCGGCTCGAAGGCCACGGCCCGGCCGGTGAACGCAGGTTCTCGCTCAGCTTCGCCATTTGGCCCCTGGACCACGGCGGCGGCAACTTCGTCTTCACGGTACCCTTCGATCCCGACCGGGACGGTGCGCTTGAGCGGGTGGTGTTGTCGGGGCCCGAAGGGTCGCACACCCTGGAGCGGTTCGGTTCCACGCCCATGGCGATGGTCACCGAGCGGGGCAGTGGGAAGCTAAAGGCGGTCCTGCGGGACTGGGACGGCGCCTGGCCACCCGGGCTGACGCTCTCGGCAAGCGAGGCCGAGGTCGTGGTGAGCGAGGGACTGCCGCACTAGCAGGAGGCCCCGCCCGAGCGCCCTGTCCCATCCGAGCGCCAGTCCCGTCCCGGCGCCCTGTCCCATCCGAGCATTCCGCTGTCCCTGCCCATTTCCGCGGAACCGCGCCGGCCCCATCAAGTCGGGACGGCCGGATTCGAACCGGCGACCCCCTGAACCCCATTCAGGTGCGCTACCGGACTGCGCCACGTCCCGTGAGTGGAGGAAGCTAAACCTTCCGTGACGAACGGGGAAGCGGCTGGCCGCTGGACCAGCGCCTCGGCCCCCTCGGCGTGACGCGCTGACTATCCGCAGTCGGCTAGCGCACCTCGTCGCTGTCCACACGCCCGTCGACAAGGCGCACCACACGCTTGACGCGCTCCACCACACGCGGGTCGTGCGTCGAGAAGAGGAAGGTGACACCCCGGTCCCGGTTCAGGGCTTCCATCAGCGAGATCAGGTTCTCGGCGGTCTCCGAGTCCACGTTGGCGGTGGGCTCGTCGGCGAGCACTACGGCGGGGTTGGAGGCGATGGCGCGGGCGATCGCGACGCGCTGCTGCTGGCCGCCGGAGAGCTCGGTGGGCCTGCGGTCCTCCAGGCCATCGAGCCCGACGGCGTGCAGCAGTTCCATGACGCGCTTGCGGCGCTCCGGCGCGGGCACGCCCTGTACCCACATCACCATCTCGGCGTTCTCGTAGGCCGTGAGGACCGGGATCAGGTTGTAGGACTGGAAGACGAAGCCGATGCGGTCGCGGCGCAGGTGGCTGAGTTGCTTGCGGTTGAGCGTGCCGAGGTCGACGCCTTCGACCGCGACCGAGCCGCTGGTGGGCGAGTCGAGGCCGCCGACGAGGTTCAGGGTGGTCGTCTTGCCGGAGCCCGAGGGGCCGATGAGCGCGGTGAACTCGCCCTTGCCGACGGTGAGGTCGAGACCCCGCAACGCCTGCACTTCGAGGCTGCCCTGCGTGTAAAGCTTGGTGACGCCGCTCAGTGCGACGACCGTGCCGTTTTGCCGATCGCTATTGGTCATCCGAGTCTGATGCTCTCCACCGGCTCGACACGCCCGGCACGCCACGCTGGATAGATGCCTGCGAGAACAACGGCCACAAAGGCTAGGACCACGATGCGGACTGCGTTCTCGGGATAGATCCCGAACTTGAGGTGGGTCGCCATCGCGACGCCCGAGATCTCGGTGGGGCTGTCGCCGAGCATGGCGCCCATGTCGATACCGACCTGGCTGAGGTAGAGGTACGGGCCGATGGTCAGCGCCGCGGCGAGCACCAGGCCGATCACCCCGAGCCACACACTCTCGTAGACGACCAGCCGGAAGAGCTTCGCGGGGCTGAATCCCACCGCCATCATGATGCCGAATTCGCGCAGGCGCTCCATGACGCTCACGAACACGGTGTTGAAGATGCCGGCGGCGACCATGAGCGCGATGATGCCGATCATGATGACGCCGCCACCCACCTTCATGGCGACGAACGTGTACAGGTCGGGCCGCCCCTCGAACCAGGGGATGGCTGCCGCTTCGTCGCCGAGCTGTGCCTGGAGCCGGGCGGCAAGCGCCTCCGACCTGCGGTGGTCGGCGATGAAGAGGGCGACCTGGGTGGCCTCGTCGGGGGCGAAGCCGAGCACGCCCCGTACCGCGTCGATCGGAAGCAGCACCATCCCGACGTCGATGCTGGGCGCCCCGGTGCGCAGGATGCCGCGCACGCGTCCGAGCCCCGCCACGATGTCGCCGCCGCGATCGGTGGCCGTGTAGACGACCCGGTCGCCGACCTCGGCCCCGAGGTTCTGCGCCAGCTGCGCGCCGAGGACCATCCCCGTCCGATCGTCGGCGGCGAACATCTCGCCCTCGGAGACGGCTTCCAGGTAGGACAGCGTGGCGGGGTCCTCGGCTTCCGGGTCGAAGGCGATGAAGGCGGCGCCGTAGCTCTCGCGGGCAGTGCTCACCATGAGCTGGCCGCTGATGCGTTCGACGGCGCGGTCGACCTCGGGGTCGCTGGAGGCGGCTTCGACGAGTGCATCCGTTCCGGTCACGGTCCGCGACAGGCTCGGCGTGTCGAGGTACTCGGGGTGCTGCACGGTCACATGTCCGCCGCCCATCCGCGCGCCCAGGTCGATCATGTCCTGCCAGTTCCGGTCCTGGGACGCCATCGAGAAGATCGCGAGGAAGACGCCGAAAGCGATCGACGCGAGGGTGAGCAGGGTTCGGCGGCGGTTCCGGCCCAGGTTGCGCCAGGCCATCATCCACAGGCTGGTTCGCTTCATGGGGCTCTCCAGGCTGCGGGCATCCCGGCCGCAAGGGGCTCGCCGTGCCTCGATTGATAGCGTATTGATATCATAATGGTATCATCCAGCGTGCTCACTGGTGGCGCATGGCTTCGACAGGCTTGATTCGCGCCGCCTTGAGGGCGGGGTAGAGCATCGAGAGCAGGACGATCACGAACATCGCGCTCAGTGGTCCGACGACGATGGTCGGGTCGACGACGCCCCGCATGACCGGATCGAGACCGATCCCCGAGATCGAGATCTGGCCGCCGAGCGCAGCCAGGTCGATCCCGACCCGGGTGAAGTAGAAGAGAACGGGGACGGCCAGAATCAGCCCTGCCGCAGCGGCCAGCATGGCCTGGAAGAAGCCTTCCCACAGGATCAGGCCGACCACCCGCGTCGGCGAGAGCCCGATCGCCTTCAGCAGGCCCAGCTCCTTGATGCGCTCGAAGACGGCCATCAGCGTCGCGTTGACGAGGAGGATGGCGATCGCCAGGTAGACGATCATGAAGAGGATGTACATGGTGCCCTCCACCGAGTCCAGCATGGTGGCGAGCGTCGGGAAGAGTTCGCGCCAGGTCAGGACCTCGAGGTCGGGAGCGGCCGCCTGGATCTGGGCGGCCGAGGTTTCGAGGGGCTGGTCCGCGGTGGTCCGCACCACCACCTGATGCGCTCCGCCGGGGAGGACGAAGAAGTCGAGGAAGGCCTGGCGCACGAGGAAGACTCCGCCCCGGTCGGTCGCCTCGCTGAACGGGGCGAGTATCCCTCGCACCCGGTAAAGACCGTTCGCGATGCTCCCGTCGGTGGCCTGACTGAGGAGGACAAGCTCGTCCCCCAATCCTACGTCCAGTGTTCTGGCGAGCCTGCCACCGATCACGACCCCGGCAGGGTCGGAAGGGTCGAGCCAGCTGCCCTGGGCGACCCGGTCGTAGACGACGCTGACCCGCGCGTCCTGGTCGGTTTCGACGCCCCGGAGCGACACGCCAGCCGAGGCCTCGCCGGCCGCCGCCAGCCCGCCGCCCAGGAGACGCGCGGAGGCGTCGAAGCCCATGGCGCCGAGGGTGTCCACGAGCTCGGCCGGGGCACCGATGCGATCGAACATGGACGGCTGGGAGCGGTAATCCGGCGGGTAGACCTGCACGTCGCCGATCTCGACCTCGACGATCGTGGTCTCGAGGTCGCGGAGGAAGCCCTGGACGAAGGATGTCCAGACGATGAGGGTGAGGAGCGCCAGCGTCATCGCGGCGATGGTCGTGACTGTGCGCCGCCCGTAGCGCCACAGGTTGCGCCAGGCCATGACGGCGAGTCTCATGGTGTGCCCTTCACGCGCTTCCTCCGGAGCCTGTGCTCGGCGTTGGGAACGGGGTTGCGACGACGACGATTCAAGTGTGCGCCTCGTGCGTCGGGGCGGCAAGCGCGGCCCGCATCGCGCGGATGTCCTCGGGTCCCACGCGGCAGCAGCCCCCCACAACCCCCGCCCCCGCGGCGACCCAGCTCCGGCACGCGGCCCCCCAGTCGGGTTCGGCATCGGCGCGGCCCCAGGTCTTCGTCGCGGCATCCCACTCGCCGCCGCCGTTGGGGTAGGCGACGACGGGCTTGCGTGTCGCGGCGGCCAGGGTGCGGATGATCGGCGGGAGAAGGTGCGCGGGGGTGCAGTTGACGCCGACCGCATGGACGCTTGCGGTCTCGTCGGCCCACGCGGCCACCTCGTCGAGCGGCGTGCCGTCGCTGAGGCAAGCTCCGAGGGTGCGGCTGCCACGCACGTGACCGCCGCGCACGTGGCTGCCGGCCCCATCCTCATCCCGGCAGGTAAACGTGAACCAGGCGGGCTTGTCGGTCGCGTCCTCGACGAGGTCGGCCAGCACCCGCGCCTCGGCGAACGACGGGATCGTCTCGCAGGCGATGATGTCGGCGGGGCTGGCCGCGAGAAGGCGCAGACGCGGGCGGTGGAAATCGGCGAGCGCGGCCGGGCCGACCCCATAGTTGCCGTGGTACTCGGAGCCGTCGGCGAGGAAGGCGCCGTAGGGGCCGATGCTGGCCGCGACGAGGGGGCGGTTGCGCCCCGCACGGTTTGCTTCTGCCGCCCAGAACCGGTCGCGGGCGCGGACCGCCAGATCAACCGCGTCCCGGAAGATGCGCTCGGCGTCAGCGCGTGCGACGCCCCGGGCGGCGAGGCCCTCGAAGGTGGCCTGGTAGGTGGCGGTGATCACGCAGTCGGCGCCCGCACGCAGGTAGGCAGCATGCACGGCCTCCACAGCGCCCGGGTCCTCCACCAGCACCTTCGCCGACCACAGCGGATCGTTGAGGTCGTGCCCGGCCCGCTCGAGTTCGGTCGCCAGTCCCCCGTCGAGGAGGACGAAGCCCTGGCTATGCAGGAAAGCGTCGAAGGAAGAAGGCATAGACGATGATGATTGCGGCTGCCCAGCCGAGGAAGAGGGCGGGGTTGCCCACCCCAACCCCGAATCCGCCGAGCAGCACGAGCGCGACCGCAACGGGGATGATGAAGCGCACGAAGGGAGCCCAGGCGGAGGTCACCCTGAAACGCCCGGCACCCTGGTTGGTCTCCTCGCGGAAGCGGCTCCACCCCCACTTCGACACCACATACAGCGAGATCAGCAGACCGCCGGCACCGAGCAGGTAGTCGCTCGACACGGTGTCCGCGAAGTCGAAGAAGTTCATCCCGAGGATGTGGATGTGGGACCAGGGGCCCTGGGACAGAATGACGGGCAGGCCGATCAGGAAGGCCCCGCCGGTGCAGAAGACGACCGCCCGCTTCCGGGTCATTCCCAGCGAGTCCACGACGGTCGCCACCAGAGCCTCGAAGACGACCACCTGGGATGTGAAGCCGGCGACCAGCATCAGGAAGAAGAAGGCGGCCCCGAACACCATGCCGCCCGGCATCTGCTGGAAGAGTGACGTCATGGTGACGAAGAGGAGCCCGGCACCCTGGTCGGGGTCCATGCCGAAGGCGAAGAGCGCGGGGAAGAGCATCAGTCCGGCGACCACCGCGACGCCGGTGTCCATGGCCGTCACGAGAGCCACGTTGCCCGGCACGTCCGTGTTCCGCCGGTTCAGGTAGCTGCCCATGCAGAATCCCCCAGCCATCCCGATGCCGATGGAAAAGAACGCCTGCCCGAGCGCGGCGAGGACGGAAGATCCGCTGAGCGCCGAGAAGTCGGGCGTGAGATACCAGGCCAGCCCGGCGCCGGCGCCCGGGAGCGTCAGTGCGCGGATGGTCAGAGCCACCAGCAGAACGAGTAGAAGCGGCATGAGGAACTTGGCGTACCGCTCGATCCCCTTGGTCACGCCGCGGCTGATCACGTAGGCAGTCAACGCGAGTACGACAAGGGAGTAACCGATGACCGGGCCGGGTGCCGCCACGAACACGTCGAAGGCCGCCCGGGTCTCTTCCGGAGTCTGGCCGAGGCTGCCGCCGCCTCCCAGGAGCATGACGAAGTAGGCCGCGACCCACCCGATGATCATCACGTAGTACGCAGTGATAAGAATCGCCGCCGCGATGCCGAACCACCCGATCAGGGTCCACGGACTCTTGCTCGATCCTGTCAGGCGCGCCATGCCGGCGATGGGCGTGAGCTGAGTCTTCCGGCCCAGGCTGACTTCGGCGGTCATCATCGGGATCCCGATCATGATCGCGAACGCCACGTAGACCAGGAGAAAGGCGCCGCCGCCGTTCTCGCCGGCCAGGTACGGGAAGCGCCAGATGTTCCCGAGCCCGATCGAGAATCCGGCGGTGGCGAGGATGAACCCGAGCCTGCTCGTCCAGTTTTCGCGCATTGCGGTGGGTCGCTTCGGTTGAGGCCGCGTGGGGAGCCGCTCGCCGGTTTTTCCGGGTCGCCGTTCCCCTGCAGGGTCGCTGGCAGGAACGGCTGCGCAATACTAATGTGCGCCGCGAACCTGTGCGAGCAGACGACGGACTCGGAACGGAGGCGAGAGGGCCGTGACTACGGCATCACCAGGGCCGGCGGTCTTATGCGGAAACTGATATTGCGCAATTTTCAATCGCCCGGTGACATCGTCATGCTTACCGCGGCGGTTCGGGACCTTCACCTTTGTTACCCCGATCGCTTCCTGACCGATGTCCGTACCTCTTGTCCCGCGCTGTGGGAGCACAATCCGCACCTCGTTCCGCTGGATGAAGAGGATTCCGATGTGGAGGTCCTGGACTGCCACTACCCCTTGATCCACCGGAGCAATGAGACTCCCCATCACTTCCTCCACGGCTTCATCCACTACCTGAACGACAAGCTGGGACTGCGGATCGAGCCGAGCGCCTTCAAGGGAGATATCCATATCTCCGACAACGAGAAGCAGTGGTTCTCCCGTGTGGAGGAGACCGAGGGAGAAAACACGCCCTTCTGGACCATCGTCTCGGGCGGCAAGCTGGACTACACGATCAAGTGGTGGGATCCGCAGCGGTATCAGGCCGTCGTTGACCACTTTCAGGGCCGCGTGGAATTCGTCCAGATCGGGGAGGACGGACATCATCACCCGGCGCTCGAAGGGGTAGTCGACCTGAGGGGGCAAACCACGCTTCGTCAACTCGTGCGGCTCATGTATCACGCACAGGGCGTGGTGACGCCGATAAGTCTCCCCATGCACCTCGCCGCCGCCGTGGAAGTGAGGCCCGGCATGCCGAAGAACCGCCCTTGCGTCGTCATTGCCGGCGGACGCGAGCCGCCTCACTGGACCAGCTACCCGCACCACCAGTTCATCCACACGGTCGGCGCGCTCAGGTGCTGCGATAACGGTGGCTGCTGGAAGTCGCGAACGGTCCCGCTGGGCGACGGCGACTACAAGGACCGCCCCGACGAACTCTGCGTCGATGTCGTGGGCAATCTGCCCCGCTGCATGGACATGATCACGGCGGAAGAAGTGATCCGCAGGATCGAGTGGTACTTCGATGGCGGGGCAATCGAGTACAGTAGCTTGAACGCTCCCGCTGTCAGGGCGTAGGTTGAAAACAGACTCGCCAGCAGGGTGATGGATATGAGCGACAGCCTGCCAGAACGGGAACGGGACCGGCCGGGGGCCGACTCCTACGAAGACCGAAGGCAGTTCCTGCGTCTGCTTACTGGTGGGATTGCAGGCGTCGGAGCAACCCAGTTGCTCTCCTGCATCACCGTAGTGCTCCCCGATGAGAGCTCGAGCAGTTCTTCGTCCAGCAGCGATTCATCCAGTTCGTCGGCAGTGTCGAGCAGCTCGTCGAGCACGAGTTCATCGAGTTCATCCAGCAGTTCGTCGTCGAGTTCGAGTAGCTCGTCATCCTCGTCAAGCAGTTCGTCGTCGTCCTCGTCGAGTTCGAGTTCTTCGTCGTCATCGGGCAGCTCGTCCAGCTCGTCGTCGAGCTCCAGCAGCTCGTCATCCTCGTCGAGTAGTTCGTCGTCATCGAGTGGGTCATCGTCTTCGAGTTCCAGCAGTTCGTCGTCGGATTTGTCCGCCAGATGAAGGCCGAAATGGCCGACAAAGCGGTCCAAACAGGGTTTGTCGGCCAAATCTGGGCTGAAATGGCCGACAAAACGGGTTTCAGCTGAAACTCTCTCGCGCGACGGAAGTGCGACTCAGCCGACGGAAGTGCGACTCAGCGAGGGTCCCCGGCTCGCAGGCCGATGTGTCCCACGAGTTGCAGCCGGTGGTCGCCCGATGTGCGATCGTACACGGTGGCGATCTCAAGCAGCCGTTCCCCGAGCTGCGCCCGGTAGGCGCCGCGCGCGTCCATCGTCCAGCCCGGGGGATCGGCCGCGTAAGCTGGCGCCATTCCGGGTGCCTGGTCCTGCCAGAGTGCGAAGCCGCCTGTGGTCTGGCCGCCCCAGCGCGGCGACGCCGACAGTGAGAATCCCTCCTCCCCGCGTCCGCCCACCGTAAGGGTCAGGCCGGCGCCGCTCTCGGCGTAGTCAGTGGCCGAATGGAAGGCGAGCCACCGCCCCTGCGCGTCAAGGCTGACGATGCCGAGCTGGGCGCGCAGCCCGCCGGAGAGTTCCACGCCGCGTCCCGTCTGCCCGTCGCCGCCGTCATGGCGCACGTGCACGGCCCCGAACGGGGCGAAGGCCGTGCCGCCGGGGCGCATGTTGCTGCGCACATCGAGGCCGAGGCGAGCCTGGTGCACGCGCCCACGCAAGTCGTCGATCGTCTGCGTTCCCTCGCCGGTCGACAGGTTGGCCCACCCCGCGTCGGCCCTCAATCCGAACGCGACCGAGCCGCGCGCCGGTCCCAGCCGCTGCTGGAACTCGACGAGCCCCATGGAGAGGTCCAGAGGACTCGTGCCGACGCGGCCCGTTGCGGTCCGTTCGTTTCGGGCCTCCCCCGTGCCTGCGCCGAGCGTTGTCCACACCGTCGTGGCCCCACCGGACCAGCGCAGGTACGGGTGCACCGACGTCATCGAGGTGGTCAGCCGGCCGCTCGCCGTTCCCGCGTTCCAGTCGCCGGACCCGCTGCTCCGCCCCAGCGCGACGCCGAAGAGCCAGCTCGGAAGCTGCGCGTCGAGCCCCAGATAGTGGACGCGAAGGTCCCCGTCGTAGTCGCCGGCTATGCCGTCCGGCCCCGACGCTGGCCCGGCTTCACCGCCATCGTAGCGCTGCACGTCGCTCTGGCCCCAGAGCGACCACGCGATTCCGTGGCGGGTCGAATCGGCAGTCTGGCCTCCCCAGCCCAGCGTGAAGTCCGAGCCGGATATCCCGGCTGGCGGGCGGATACGGTTCATGGGGTTGGCGAGGTCCGGCGGCGCGAGGTCCGACAATGACAGCGGGGCGCCGGAAGCGGGCCACGGCGCGCCTGGCCGCGATAGCGCCGTTCCCGGGCTCACACGGGCCGGGTGCATTTGTTGCGCGAACCGGTCCCACATCCGGCCGGGGTCGGGCAGCCATCCCGTCACGACCTCTTTCGCCGCATCCCAGAGGGAGTGCCCGTTCGGAAGCGCCACGGATCTGCCGCCCACGCGCAACCCCGACTGGCCGGCATCGGTTCCCCCGGCGTGGGCGCCGGGCGCGACGCGTCGCTGCAGCGTCATGCGGGCGCTGGACAGATAGGACCGCGCCATGGCGGCGAACGCGTCGTTCAGCACCTCTCGCACCGGACGGTCGCTGACGCCCACGGTTACGCGCTGGGTAGCGGCCAGGCCGCCGGGATCCGTCGCCGTCACGGTGACCACGGCGTCGCCATGGACAACCGGGGCCAGGACAAGCGCCGCTCCCCTTACGGCCGCCGTGACGACCTCCGCGTCCGAGGTCTCGGCACTGAACATCAGCGCATCCCCGTCGATGTCGCTGAAGAAGGGCGAGAGTTCCACCGTCACCTCGCCGCCGCCCTCGTCCAGCCGTTGATCCGGGATCGTGCCGACCGCCGCAGGCCCGTCGTTGACCGGGGTGACGGTCACTTCGACGGTGGCCGTGTCCGCGAGGCCGTCCATGTCGGCGACGACGTAGGTGAAGCGGTCCGGGCCGTGGTAGTTGGGATCCGGGACATAGGAGACGTTCGTTCCGTCCGCCGCGACCTCGGCCGCGCCGTGCTCTGCGGGCGAGACGCTCCGGACGCGCAGTCGGTCCCCGTCGAGATCGGCATCGTTGTCGAGGACAGGGATCTCGATCGCCTGGTCTTCCGGGGTCGTGGCCTGGTCGTCGGTGGCTTCAGGCGCGTCGTTGACCGGGGTCACGGTCACCTCGACGGTGGCCGTGTCCGCAAGGCCGTCAGGGTCGGCGACGACGTAGGTGAAGCGGTCCGGGCCGTGGTAGTTCGGATTCGGAGCGTAGGAGACGTTCGTTCCATCCGCCGCGACCTCGGCCGCGCCGTGTTCCGGGGCCGAGACACTCTGGACGCGCAGCCGGTCCCCGTCGATGTCCGTGTCGTTGTCGAGGACCGGGATCTCGACCGCCTGATCCTCCAGGGTCGTGGCCTGGTCGTCGGCGGCTTCGGGTGCGTCGTTGACCGGGGTCACGGTGACCTCGACGGTCGCCGTGTCCGCAAGGCCCCCCGCGTCGGCGATGACGTAGGTGAAACGGTCCGGGCCGTGGTAGTTCGGATCCGGCGCATATTCCACGGCCACCCCGGCGTCGACCACTTGCGCCTTGCCGTGTCCGGGCGCCTCGACCGAGACCACGCGAATCCGGTCTCCTCGATCCGGGTCGTCATCGTTGGCCAGAACCTCGGCCCTTGCCTCCCGGTCCTCGGCCGCGCTCAGGGTGTCGTCCCTGGCCAACGGGTGCTCGTTGACATCAACCACCTGCACCACGACTTGCGCCTGCGCCTGGTCGCCCAGGGCGTCAGTCGCCGTCACGGTCAATTCGTAGCGGTTGGGGTCGACTTCGAAGTCTTCCCCCGGGCCGATATAGCGCAGAGCCGCCGAATCCGCATCGATGTCGAAACGGTCGCCGCCCGACGCCAGCACAAGCTCGACATCGTCTCCATCGGGATCGGTGACGGGCACGCGGCCGAGCGTCACGGGCGACCCGCGGCCGTCGCGGTTCTCGGCAAGCTCGAAACGAAGCGGTGATCCGAACACCGGAGGGCGGTTCACGACTTCGACCGTGACTCTGGCGGTCGCCGTCCCACCCTGGCCGTCGTCGACCGCCACCCTGATGACCACACGGCCAATACGGTCCGGTGCGGTCCAGAGCGCATCGGGCCCGTCGGTCGCACCTGAGAACGTCCCCAGCCGGGCGCTCCAATCGTATGCGATGTCGTCGCCGTCCGGATCCGTGGCGTCGGCCCTCAGCCGCACCTCGCCGCCCCGCGGAACCGTGCAGGGCTCGCAGGCTGCCTGTACCACGGGCGGGTCGTTCGCGGGAGGAGGCGGCGGGGAGTCGTCTTCGACGATTGTCACCTCGACCGACGACGGGCTGCCCGCTGACATCCCCGCCGGCAGGGCGCCCAGCGCTACCGTGAACGTCTCGTCGTTTCCGTCGGCGTCGGCGGTCGTCGAGATGGTGCCCGTGCCTGTGGTCTGGCCGGCACCGATCGTGATGCTCGACAGCGGCCCGAAGTCGTCGGCTTCGGCGGTTCCGGCCGTCAGCACCAGCGGTATCGTCACGGGGTTTGCCAGTTCCTTCGACAGCCACGCCGTCACGGTTACGGACTGCCCCTCGCTCACCGGGTTCGGGGAGACCGACAGGCTCACCGTCGGCGGGAGCGATGCTGCGTCATCGTCCCGGATGGTCACACCGACCGACGACGGGCTGCCCGCCTTCACCTCCCCCGGCAGGTTGCCCAGAGCCACCGTGAACGTCTCGTGGTCCCCGTCCGCGTCGTCCGCGGTGGAAATCGTACCCGTGCCTGTCGTCTGCCCGCCGCCGATCGAGATGCTCGCCAGCGACCCGAAGTCTCCAGATTCGGCGGTTCCGGCCGTGAGCGCCAGCGGGATCGTCACGGCGCTTGCCAACGCTTCCGACAGCCGCGCCGTCACCGTCACCGACTGCCCCTCGTCCACCGGATTGGGGGAGACCGACAGGCTCACGCCCGGCCTCGGCGGGGGCGATGTCAATCGGGTGAACGTGAGTACTGCCATGGGCTCGTTGGAGAACTTGCCCGTTCCCGCAATACGCGTAATGACGCCCTGCGGGTTGGTGGCGGGATTGGAAAGCGAGAACTCCTCGCCGTCCTCGGTGCCGGCGTCGTACGGAAAGAGATTCACCACAAGCGATTGCCGCCACTCATCCCTGCCGTCGAGCAGGGACACTCCCGACACGCCGACGAACCAGTCGGGACTGGGACCGATCATGGACAGGAGCGTGACCAGCGGATGCGTCCTCGTGACGTCGATATTGAACGTTGCACTGCCGGTGCCGGTTCCCGAGACACCTTCCTGAATGACGGACAGCGTGTGCGAGCTGCCCGAAACTTCGCTGCGGAAGGTTCCCGTGGAGCCCGTTTCGGCCACCCGTTCGACACCGGAACTGGCTTGAGTGCCAGCCTCCCAGAAAGTGACGCCGCTCCCGTGTACGCCGCCGATCAGAGTCGTGAAGTGCGCTCCGCCCACCACTCCACCTGGTGTGCTTGCCAGCGTCCAGTTGCCATCGAACGTCACCTGGTAGGTGATCGTTTGCGCAGCGGCCGGCAGCGTGGACAAGCCAGTGGCCAGGGGCACGGCCAGGAGTACGCCGAAGCGCCATCGTCGGAAGCGTCGAGGTTGCATTCGCAGACTTCCATCTGCGTGCGCCCTTATCCGACCGTTGTGTTTACCCGGCATGGAAGGCTCTCTGACGTCGGAGTCGAAGTTGTCCACATTTAGAGCGGCGGCCGGGACATCCTCCGGTCAGCCATTAACAGTATAGCGTTGCGAGCTTCGGTCTTGACGCTGTCGCCACTCGGAACACCAACTGCGGCCACAATCCGGATAACCGGAAAATCGGCGAAGGCAGGGGATGGTGACCGAGCGACGCTTCGCGGCCGTACTGGTTCGCTACCCGCGCGGGCGACAGATCCACCTGCGTAAGAAGTTGGCTGTTGACTACTTTGGATCGCCAAATGGACGGTAGTGGAATTCTTCGTCTGGTGCTTCGGCGACATGGCAGTCAACTTGAATGTCACCACCTCCAAGGATTAGGTATGCAACCAACGGATCAACTGCGTGGTGGATACCAGCCGCCCAACAGCACGGGAACTTAGCCCGGCCCGGCAGCGACTCCTACAAGGACGGAAGACGATTCCTGCGTCTGCATGCCGGCGGGCCCGTGGGCAGCTCGAGCAACCCGGCTATTGTCCTGCATCACCGTCACATGGTGCCCTATGAAGATCGAGCGGCCCCTCGTCCAGCAGTGAGTCATTCAGTGCGTCTGATGCGTCGATCAGTCGCGTGCCAGTTCGTCCTCGTCGAGGTCGGACAATTCATCCAGTAACTCATCTAAGATTCCGCCAACTCGTCCTCCTGATCAGATGTCGTCAAGTTCACGGGGTTCACCACGCTCATCGATTTGTTCATTTCTAGTTAGTGTGAGTACATTGTTGTCAAATGTGCCGAGTAGCTCGTCCAGTCCGCTTCCAGCAGCTCGTCATTGCCTTCGGCCAGGCATCTCGACCTCCTCGTACTCCAAGTAGTTCGAGCTCTTGGCTGAGCCCTTCCAGGAGCTCATTGAGTTACAGCAGTTCCTCGTCTTTATCCGCCAACTATTGGACAAGATGGCCCGACAATGAGAACAGGACTGTTTCGGTCCACCGAATCCTGTGACGCGGAACGTGAAGCAGGGAAACTCCATTAGGGGTCGTCCTCGGAATTCCAAGAGAGTCCCCTTCCATCGGCGGAATTCAATAGTCTTGCCAGAAATAGATGAATACAATACATTGTCAACCTCTGGCAGGAAGCGTTGACTTTTACTTGGACGAAGACGGCGGATGTGCCGTATTGGTGGATAGCCAACCCGATTCCAGCGGAAGCCAACGGAATACTCAGAGCACGACTTGGCAAAATGACACTTCAAGACTTGAAGCTAGCCGCGGCAGCGCCATGGAACGTGATTCGGCTGGCGAAGACAAAGCTCGGTCCCGCACCCAAGGGACCCTTTGCCACCGCGCTCTTGGCGGTGGCTGCTGTTCTGTTCATTGCGTCAAGCGTTGGGGAGCGATTGGCATTGAGCGATTTTCGCTCACACGTCATCGAAATGGCCGGCAAAGGAGGGGGTGTTCTCTTTGTCGTTTCCCCCGCAGACTGCCAGAGCACCACTATCAGTAGTGTCATGACCCTCGTTGCGGATAGCCTTCAGACGCTTGGGATAGAGGTCTTGGGGTTGGTTGTTGACGACGATGGGAGCGATGGTGAATTGCAGGCGCTCCGGGCCCAGCGCGCGCAACACCTTGATCAGGTATTGATTGATCGTCGGGGTATGACGGCCTACTTGGGGAGACTAAGCACACCTCTGGCGCTTGGAGTAGGCCCTAGAGGCTGAGGCTACGTGTGGGTGATCGAGCATCTTAGCTTGGCCAACGTTGCCGATGTGCCCTGGAGTTGCCCCGCTATGACGGACACCTTTCCATTGGGTCGAACCAAGGAGGTGAGTCATGGCGGGAAGAAGACGAGGGCGGTATCCGCCCGAGTACAAGGAGCGGATCGTCGAGCTTGTGAGGGCCGGTCGTAGTCCAGGGTCTTTGGCCCGGGAGTTCGAGCCGTCTGAACAGACGATCCGGAACTGGGTCAAGCAGGCGGACCTGGACGAGGGTCTCCGGAGCGACGGACTGACGACCGAGGCGCGCAAGGAGATGAGGGAGCTGAAGCGGGAGAACAAGCGGCTCAGGATGGAGCGGGACATCCTAAAAAAAGCAGCGGCCTGGTTTGCGAAGGAGAGCGGATCGATCCCCAGCGGGGGTATGCGTTCATGAAGGCGTACCGGGCCAGCTTCCCGCTTGCGGCCATGTGCCGGGTGCTGGGTCTCTCCCCCAGCGGGTACTACGACTGGCTGCGGCGCGCGCCCTCGGCGCGGGCGCGGCGCGACACTGAGCTCAAGGACAGGATCCTGGCGAAGTGGATCGAGAGCGGCGGGATCTACGGCTGCCCGCGGATCCACGCGGCCCTCCTGGCCGAGGGCGAGCGGGTGGGCCGCAAGCGGGTAGCGCGGCTGATGAGGGAGCTCGGCATCAAGGGCGTGACGCGCAGACGCTTCAAGACGGGCACGACGAAGAAGGACCCCAAGGCCGGGCCCGCGCCGGACCTGGTGAACCGGGACTTTTCCGCCAAGGGCCCCGACCAGTTGTGGGTGGCCGACATCACGCAGGTGCGCACCTGGGCGGGATGGCTGTACCTTGCCGTGGTGCTGGATGCGTGGAGCCGGAGGATCGTCGGATGGGCGATGGAGACCCGGATGCCGGCCGAGCTGGTGGGCAACGCGCTGACGATGGCGATCACCTGCCGCCAGCCGAAGGGTCCGGTCGTCCATCATAGCGACCAGGGCTCGCAGTACACGTCGTTGACGTTCGGCCAGCGGTGCCGGGACGCCGGCGTCGTGCAGTCGATGGGCTCGGTTGGCGACGCGTACGACAACGCGATGTGCGAAAGCTTCTTCGCGACGCTGGAGTGCGAACTCCTCGACCGGCGGAGCTTCCGGACCGTAGCCGAAGCACGGCGCGAAGTCTTCAGCTTCATCGAGGGCTTCTACAACACCCGTCGGCTCCACTCGTCGCTCGGCTACAAGTCGCCCGCGAACTTCGAGAAACTCAACCATGCGGCGTGAAGTGAACCTGCAGCGCCGGGGCGACCGAAGCTCTCCGGGCTTCTCCGGCCTGCTCGCTTCGTCCGGGTCTCTCGTTGCCCCTCTCCAGCGTTGGAGGGCGGAGCGAAGAAACCATATCAGACACCATCAACCCCAAAAACTAACCGTCCGTGAAAGCGGGGCAGGTCCACCCGGGCTCGTCGGTAGGCTCCAGAAAGCTGTTGGGATTGCAAGTGAATAGGACTGTGTTTCCCAGCATCCTTGTGGGCCTATGGGTATTTGTGGTGGCCTGTGTGCCAGGGGACGGTCCATTGGACCACGACCCGGTGAATCTCTTCAACGAGGGCACCGGCGACCGCGTGGTAGAGCAGCGGACATTTGATACTCTTTGGACTTATTACGGCGGGGCCAACGATACCGTGTTGGCCTCCGTTCATGCCATCGCCACGCTTCCAGGAGGCGATGCCGTTGTGCTGGATGAGATTACGAACCACGTTCATCGCATCGGGCGTGAGGGGATCACTTGGTCATGGGGTCCTCGCGGCCAGGGGCCCGGGGAGTTGTCGCTGCCAGCAGCGATTGCCGTCAGTCAGCAAGGCGAGGTGGTGATTGGCGACTCAGGGAACAGTCGGCTGGTTTGGGTTTCTCCAGACGGAGAATGGTTGCGGGAGACTTCGATTGTCCGACCGACCGGACGCCGAACGGCTAGCGACTTGGTAGGGATTGCGGCGCTTGGCGGTGAAGGTTACGTAAGCCAATGGACGGTCCAGGAGCCTTGGGTCCATACATCAGAAGATGGAACGGTTGCCAAGCCTGTGGCGATGCCGTGGCAAGGGTTCCTGACGATGCACCCGATGCAGACAATAGGTGAAATCGCCGGTGCAGCGAACGGACGATGGGCATTCGGATTCAAGTACGGTAACGGGTTTTTTGTTTTCTCTGGTACCGAGTCCTTGGGTTCCTACCCCTATGTGGAGCACACAGATTTCCGGCGGTTGGTCATGCAGCCCTTGCCTGGGGGCAACGGAGTAGGGATCTCCTTGGATCCACCCGCACCCACGCGGAGCTTTGCTCGTGACATGGAGATTGTTGGCGATACCCTTTTCATTCTGGTCGGGCGCCGAACTTTGGACCGATACAGTTTGGACACGGGGGAATACCTCGGGTCGCTGGCCCTGCCCGGCACGGATGTGGTGATCCGGGTCGCGATGGGTCCAGAGGTGGCCCACATAGTGGACGTTTCGGAATTCTTCCCAAGAATAACCGCACTTCTTCCCAAAGGAGGACTGTAATGCTCAAGAGAATCCGCAATTGGCTCGCACCTGTGTTCGCGGTTGCGGCGGTGGGGTTCGCACTTGTCGATGTGGCAAGCGCGTACACCCAGCCTCCTCCCTTCAATCCGTGCGTAGCGACCAGGGGTGAGTGGTGTTGGACGATCTGCGTGTGGGATACCGATCACCCGTGGTGGTGCCTCTGGTGCGAGGATGGATGGGACTGTGACAGCGCGTCCATTCCGATCATCGAGTGCGATGCCACTTGCGTCAACTAGCAGCCTTGAGGGTTGCTTGTATAGCTGCGCCGCCGCTCTGGGGAAGCTCAGGTTAAGCAGCGCCTCATAGCGCTGGTCACCGTAAGACAATCCCTGCCCCTGGGCATTTGGAGGTCTCAACCAGGGGGGGATTGCGCCGCCACGGCGAATCAACTGCACCCGAGTGGGCAGAGTGCCGTGAAGGTCAACCGAGACTGGCGGGCTTTCCGCCTGCAAGCCGCACTGCTCTGGGTCCCTCACTTTCATGCACAAGACGAGGAGCGCGTATGGCTGGACCAGGCCGAACGCTGGTTTGCGGAGATCGCGACCGAGCAACTCCGTTGCGGGGGCTGTCGGCGCACCCAAGCACTCGACCCGACCATCAACGAGTACCTGGCCGTGCGCACTATGGGACTCTAGACGCTTCATCCGAAGGAAGTCAGCGGGCAACAGCAATCTCTCGGAGTACGAAGGGCCGCGTCTTCCAAACAGCCGCGGTCCTCTCTTTTTCTGTGGTGATTGCGTGCTCCAATGATGCAGAGCGAACGTACTACTCGTTGCCGCGGCTGGAGATCGACCATTCCTCCGGGCGCCAGATAGTTGGTCGGTGGGAACACGGTTTTCCGGTAATCGCGGATGTGGATCACCAAGCAGGGCTGATCTATATTGGGCAGGCGACCGAGCCATTCGCAGCCATAGCATACTCACTTGAGGACGGATCCATTCTTCGCGTGCACGGTGGACAACAACACGATGGCTCGGGGCGGCCGCAGAGAATTCGAGCGCTTGCCGCCAGACCTAGTGGTGTTGCGCTAGCGGATGATGTGCAGATCAACTACTGGGATTCGCGGGGGTTATTTGTCCGAGCTTGGAGACCAGGCGTTCCAAGCATTCCAAGCGTCTGCTGGTGGATGGGCGAACCCGCAGTGCCTTTGCCCAGGGGAGTTCTCCGGAGAGACGAAAATGGTTCGGGTACCGTGTATGGTGACCAAGGACCCTGGGAAGGCCTTCAAGCGCTGGAGGAGGCAGAGTCCTCACTTCGTCATGACTCACACATAGCCTGCATCGAAGATGTGGCCTATGTGCTAGACGAACTACTGACGGGCTTTGCACTGGATGGTCGAACTTTCGAGATTCCCATCCCGGTGGCACTTGAGGAGACAAGCGTTCGCAGGAGAGCGGCTCCGAACATAGTGCCGATTTCGGACGCCTACGCCAACACGCTTTCCCGACCCTATTCGGGACTGTTCGACGACGGCAAAGGGAGACTGGTTATTGTCCTGCGGGCGTCTGAAATCATCGGAGCCATTGTCGATCCGCAGACCGACTGCCAATCCATCTTACTGGATACGGGTCCCCGTAGGGCTTCGCGGCGACTGGTTGGTATGTACCGGGACAGCGTCCTCGTGGTAGGAAGCAGCGTAGTTGAACGCGTCCAGAATGGCGAGCGCACTAAGGTCATCGATCCCAGCGCATATGGTATTGCATTGCACCCCCTAGAGGCAGTCGGCGGGACGCCTTGCCCACGGACGCAAAATTGACAGCGATATACTTGCGCAGGGTCCCTAGAACAACCCCTCCATCTCGCCGTCCGTCTCCCGCACCAGGGTCAGGATCGCCGCCTGCGGCACGACCAGGTACTCCTTGCCCTCGAAGCTGATCTCGACGGAGGCCTTGCGGAAGAAAATCGCGAAGTCGCCGACTTGGGCCTGGACGGGCAGATAGCGGGCCTCGCCCGAGCCGATTTTCCACGGCTCGTCCTTGAGTTCGGCGGGCGCTCCGATGGGAGTACCGGGCCCCACCGCAAGGACGCGGCCGCCCTGCACGGACTGGTTGTCCACGGCCGATGCGGGGAGGTACAGCCCGACCTTCGACCGGCCCTCGCCGCCTTCGGGTTCGATCAGGACGCGGTCGCCGACCACTATAAGCTGCTTTCGGCTTTTGCCTTCCATGTGCTCCCTCGGTCGTTGGGGCGTCCGGGCCCTCGCTCAGGTGCGGAGACGCTCGTCCCTGATGATCTGGCCGTCTTTCATGACCTAGTCAACCTGCTCCAGTTCGGTGATGTCGTCCAGAGGGTTGAGCGTCCGCGCCACATGGCGGATCTGGTCGGGGGTCAGTTCGGGGAAAACGGGCAGGGCGAGGACTTCGTTCGCGGCGCGCTCGCTGTTAGGGAGGTCTCCTGGCCGGTATCCGAGTCCGGCGAAGCACGCCTGGAGGTGGAGCGGGAGCGGGTAGTAGATGGCGGTGCCGATGCCGGCGGCTGCGAGGCGCTCTTGCACGCGGTCCCGGTCGGCGACGCGGACGACGAACTGGTTGAAGACGTGGTGGTCGGTGGCGATGCGGGGCAGGGCGAGGGCGTTCGGGTGCTGTGCGGCGAAGTCGCCAAGGAGTCGGCGGTAGAGCGCCGCGTTGGCGATGCGGGCGTCGGTCCAGCGGTCGAGGTGCGGCAGCTTGGCATGGATGACGGCCGCCTGGAGGGCGTCGAGGCGGAAGTTGCCGCCGACGAAGCGGTGGTGGTAGCGGGTGGTTTCGCCGTGGACGCGCAGGGCGCGCAGCTTCTCGGCCCGCGCGGGATCGTTCGTGACGACGATGCCGCCGTCCCCGTAGCCGCCGAGGTTCTTGGTGGGGAAGAAGGAGAAGCAGCCGTAGTGGCCGATGGCGCCAGCGCGCTGGCCGTTGTGGTGGGCGCCGATCGCCTGCGCGGCGTCCTCGATGACGACGAGGTCGTGGTGCCGCGCGATCTCGATGATGGCGGCCATGTCGGCCATCTGCCCGAAGAGGTGGACGGGGAGGATTGCGCGGGTGCGGGCTGTGATGCGGTCCTCGATCAGCGCCGGGTCGATGTTGAAGGTCGCGGCATCGATGTCCACGAAGACGGGTGTGGCGCCGACCCGTGCGATGGCGCCCGCTGTCGCGAAGAAGGAGAAGGGGGTGGTGACGACCTCGTCGCCGGGCCCGATGTCCTCGGCCATGAGGGCCACGAGCAGCGCATCGGTGCCGGAGGAGACGCCCACCGCGTGGGCGCTGCCAGCGTATGCGGCGATGGCCTCCTCGCAACCCTGCACGACCGGGCCGAGCACGAAGCGCTGCGAGTCGACCACGCCCGCAATCGCCGTGTCGATCTCGGCCTTGATCGATGCGTACTGCCCGGTGAGGTCCAGCAGAGGTACTTTCATGGGTGCCGTAAACTAAAAGGCCCTGCCTATCATGCCATTGCACCGGATCGCCATAGGGAGTTGCGTCGCGCTGGTGGCGCTGCTGCTCGCCGCGGCGCTCCTCTACGGCGGCGGCGGCGATGCCTTCCACATCGTCCGGACCGGGGCGACGCCTACCGTGGATGTGGCCGGACTCGCCGCACCGGACCTTCCCGCCGCAAGCGCCGAAGTGGCCGATCTCGACCGCTTGGCCGGGACGAGTCTGACGTTGCTCCTCCTCGCGTCGGTAACGGTGCTGGCGACGCTGCTGGGCGTGATTGCGTCCGAGAATCTGGCCCGGCAGGGACGGCGCGTGATCGAGGTGATGCTGGGGGCGCCGCCGACGTGGCTGGTGGGCGCTGCCGTGAGGCGGTGGTCGCGGTGGATCGCGGTGGCCCTGGTGCTGGGTGCGGGGCTGTGCGCGGCTGCTGCCCTTGTCCTGGAGTCGGTGGCGCCTCCGGGGACCTCCTTCGCGAGGCCCGCGGCCTGGCCCGTTGCCCTGGTCGTGATGGCCGTCGTCTTCCTGGTGCTGGCGATCGGGGTGCTTCCGGTGGCCGCGCTGTATCGCCGGAACCGACCGCTCAGGCAGCAAGCGGAGAGCCAGCACAACACCGATCCGAGGCCGCGCCAGTTCGGGCGCGTGGTGCTGATCACGCTGCAGCTGTGTGTGTCGGTAACGATCCTCACAGCTTCGGGCCTTCTGATACTCTCGGACTCGTCAGGCTTCGTCCGCGCCACGTCGGACAATCACCCGGGGTCGGCCGGGGGACACTCAGTCGTGGGCCTGCTGTCGCCCGCGGGAGACTCGGCCCGCGATCCCGACCTGCGCGCGACTCTCTACCGGGCGGCCCTGGTTGCGCTGCAGGAAACTCCCGGCCTGACCGCGGAGAGCCTGGCGACGCCGGGCGCGTGGATCGGCCGCGGCCCCGAGGTGCGGGCATTGAACGAGTGCGGTCGCTGTTCGACTGGTGGCATGCCGCATCCGATTCACGCCACCCGGGTCAGGCAGCACGTCGTGATGCCGGGGTTCTTCGCCGAGCGTGGGCTTGAGTTTGTGGCTGGTGGCGGCTTTTCATCGGGCGGGGAGGCTCCAGGACAGGTCGTGATCAACGAGGCCTATGCGCGCGCCCACTTCCGGGACCCGCCCGTGATCGGACGGGGAGTGAACACCGGCGGGATCGCAGAAGGCTGGTACGAAGTGGTGGGGGTTGTCCGCGACGGTTCCGGAGGCGGGCTGGGCGCGTCGGGATCGCCGTACTCCGTCTACTACTCCGCCCTTCAGCATCCTCCGGCGCAGATGGAACTCGTCGTCTCGGTTGACTTGGCGGCGGACCCGGTGGCAGACCCGGAATGGGATTTGGAGGATTCGCTCGAGGTCGTGCGTGGGGCGCTTGGGTTCTTTCCGATGGACGACCTGACCCTCGATGCCTTGAGAGCGGCGGATGACGAAGTGAACCGTGTGTACGGGACCGCGGGCTGGCTGGGCAGCGGAGGGCGCGGCGCCGGGCTGATCGCGGCCGTGGCCGCGCTGGCCGGCATGATCGGCACGCTGGGGGCTCATGTGCGGGCGCGGCGGCGGGAGATGGGGATCAGGTCGGCGCTTGGTGCGGATCCCCGGGCGCTCTATCGCATGGTGCTCGGCGAGGCGTTCCGGATCGGCGGGGTCGGGGTGGGGATGGGACTGTGGTTCACGACACTCGTCGTGGGCGTGCTTGGGCCGCCCGGTGTCCGGATGTTCAGCGCGCCGCTGTTCCTGCTGGTGGCGGTCGTGTTCATTGTTGCGGCGGTGGGGGCGGCGCGTCCGAGCGCGCGCCTCGCGGCTTCGGCTGATCCGAAGATTGTGATGGGCGCCGGAGGCGGTGGGTAGATACTTAATATTTATGTTTAGTATCGGTGGGCTGCCGGTGCGTTAGGCGCAAAACTTGTGCATCAGAACAGCGTTCCCTGACTCCCTCCGGCTTCCAGTTCCAGCAGCCGGCGCTTTCGCTCCAGCCCTCCCCCGTAGCCTCCGAGGCCGCCGCTGGCCTGGATCACGCGGTGGCACGGTACGACGATCGCAATCCGGTTGGCGCCGTTCGCGCTCCCGACGGCCCGGGACGCGCCGCGCGATCCGACGCGCCGCGCCAGCTCCGCGTAGCTGATCGTACCGCCGTAGGGGATCTGAAGCAGCGCCTTCCAGACCCGTTCCTGGAAGTCGGTTCCCGCGAGGACGATCGGAAGGTCGAAGCCGAGCCTGTCGCCCTGGAAGTACTCGCCGAGTTGCGCCTCCAGGTCGGTGAGCAGGGGATGGGAGCCCTCCTCGGGCGCTCCCACGTATCGCTCCAGCCTTTCCAGCTGGGCCGCGAACGTCTTCCGGTGGACGAACTCCAGGAGGCAGAGGCCCGCGTCTGTGGCGCCCGCCATCATCTCTCCCACCGGCGTTCGCAGCCGTCGTGTTACGACCGCGGCCGAGGACGCGTCCGGACCCGTGCCGACCCCCGGCGTCGCCACAGTCAACCCGCCACGCCCTCGTCGACGAGCCGGTACAACACCCAGGTCGCCACCGACCGAAGCGGCCGCCACGGCTCGGAGCGCTCCAGCACGGCCGCGGGAGTCGGGCGCTCGTCCAGGCCGTCGAGGATCCGCGCCCCTTCGCGCACGCCGAGGTCGCCCACGGGCATGACGTCGAGGCGCCCCAGCCGAAACATGAGAAACATCTGCGCGGTCCACTCCCCGATCCCCCATACCGAGGACAGCATCTCGACGATCTCGGCGTCGCTCATGCGGGACACGGCGCGCAGCCGCACCGATCCGTCCCGGGACTTCGTCGCGAGATCCTTGATCGCGCGCGTCTTGGCGGCCGAGAGGCCCGCGCCCCGGAAGGCGTCATCCGGCAGCTCCAGGCACTCCACGGCGGTAGGGAAGCGGGGCCCGGGGGTCAGCGCGGCGACCCGCCCGTAGATGGTCCGGGCAGCCGCGCCGGCGAGCTGCTGAAAGGTGATCGACCGCGCGATCGCCTGAAAGTTGGACCCGCGCGCCAATGGGCCGGCGGGGAAGCCCGGATAGGGCGTCACGCGCGCCATCGCCGCTCCAAGTACCGGGTCGCGGCGGGCGAGTGCGTCGAGCTGCTCGGAGGTCGGGCGAATCTTCGAGGCCACGCCGCGCGCGCTCCTCAGCCCACCAGCGACGGGATCTCGACCATCGGATCGACATCGGCGCCGTAGTCGACCCCCGGCACCTCGAAGCCGAACAGGCGGAGGAACTCGGTGCGGTAGCCGTCGAAGTCGGCGAGGTCGGGGAGCGTCTCCGTCGAGATCGCGTCCCAGGCGCGAAGCACCGCCTCCTGGGTGCCGGGCTTCATCTCGAGATCGTCGAGGCGGATGAAGCCGTGAGGATCGGTCACGACTCCCTCCGCACCGTACACCTTGCGGCCGAAGAGACGCATGGCCTGCTCCATCGGGCCCTCGTGGTCGCCCTTCTCCTTCATAATCCGAAACAGGATGGAGATATACAGGGAGACGACCGGTATGGCCGCGCTCGCCTGCGTGACCACCCCCTTCATGATCCCGATGTGTGCGCCGCCGCCCGCCGGTGCCAGTTCGCGATCGAGGTCGCGGGCGGTGCGGTGCAGGTCGGCCTTGGCCCGGCCGATCGCCCCGTCGCGGTAGATCGGCCAGGTGAGCTCGGGGCCGATGTAGCTGTAGGCGAAGGTCCGGCAGTCGGGGGCGAGGACGCCGCCGTCGCGGAGCGCGTCCATCCAGCGTCGCCAGTCGTCACCGCCCATGACGGCTACGGTGGCGTCGACTTCGTCGGGGGTTGCGGGGTCGAGTTCGATGTCGGTGACTTGGGCGCGGTCGGTGTTCAGCGTCCTGGAGCGGTAGGGCGCGCCGATGGGTTTGAGGACGGATGAGAAGGTCTGACCGGTGTCCGGGTGGGTCCGCCGCGGCGCTGCCAGCGAATTGACCACGCAGTCGACGGGCGGGAAGTCGCGGAGCGCGGCCACGACCTTCTCCTTGGCCTCGTTGGAGAAGGCATCGCCGTTGAAGCAGGCCGACTGGAGCCCGCGCTCGGCGGCGGCGGCCTCGAAGGCGGCGGTGTTGTACCAGCCGGCGGTGCCCGGCTTCCGGGGCCTGGGCGGACGGTCGAAGAAGACGCCGAAGCTGGCGGCGCCTCCGCCGAACGCGAGAGCGATGCGCGACCCCAGGCCGTAGCTGGTCGATGACCCGAGCACGAGCACGGAGCGCGGCGGGTTGGCCAGCGGATTGGCCTCAGCGTGGGCGATCTGCGCTGCGACGTTGCGCGCGCATCCGGTCGGGTGTGTGGTGACGCAGACGAAGCCGCGCACCCGTGGGCGAATGATCATATGTGTGAATCCGAGTCGGTTGAATCCGGCGTCGCCGGGGATCGCGACCGGCCGAGCCCCGTGTAGATCACCGCCAGGATGATCGCGAGCAGGGCCCACGAATACGGATTGGCCAACCCGGCCTCGAGCGCCGATACCCGCGGAACGCCGTACGGCTCTCCGGCGCTGGTCGCCGAAGACGCCAGAATGGTAGGGATGAAGAAGGGAAGCAGGAAGGGGTAGGTGCAGACGGTCATGTCCAGCAGGTTGGCCCGGCGGAAGCGGCCGATGCCTGCTGCGCGCCCCGTTCTCCGTACCAGATCGCCCACCGCCAGAATCGCCATCACGGAGTGCGTGGTCAGCACCACGGCGGCGCTGGTGACGCCGAAGATCCGCAGTTCGGCCCGGCGGGGGGTTTCGGTGGTGTCCGCCTGCCCTTCGGTCGCGTTCCCGCCGCCTGCCCGCCCGTCGGTCGCGCTCTCGCTGCCTGCCCCCCTCTCGGTCGCGCTCCCGCCGCCTGCCCGCCCCTCGGTCCCACTCCCGCCGCCCCCCGCCAGCCGATCCAGGATCCCTGCCTCCTGCGCGGCGCCCACGATCCCCATGAGCAGGATGGTGAAGACGACGATGCCGACGGCGCCTTCCATGCCGTCCAGGATCAGGCCCTGGGCCCGGAAGGCCTCGGCGTCGATGTGGATCAGATCGGGCGGGGAGATGAGCCCCGCGGCCAGCCCGACGACCACCGCGGCGGCAACGCCCGTGAAGAGGCTCTCGACCAGGCCCTTGCCGCGAAAGAGCATGACGAACGCTGCCAGGGGCGCCAGCAGCATGGGGAAGGCGGCGGGGTCGCCAGTGAGTTCGGCGGAGACGGCCTGGCCGGTGGGCGGGTCCCCGTCAGTACCCCCGAACATCAGCAGAACGAGCGCGGCGACCAGAGCGGCGGGCAGCGCATACCGCAGACGCGACCTTACGACGCCACCCATCGGTGCCCGCTGGGTGCTGGCCGATGCGATCGTGGTGTCGGAAACCGGCGAGACGTTGTCCCCGAACGTCGCCCCGGCCAGGATCGCCCCGATGAGTACGACGGGGTTGGCAGCGAGGATGCCGGCCGCCGGGTAGAGCAGCGGAGCGCAGATCAGGATCGTCCCGAGACTGGTCCCGGTGGCGGTGGAAAACAGAACCGCGACCAGGAAGGCCAGCAGCACGAAGCCTCCGCCCCGCAAGCCCAGTTCTCCCCCGGCCCACACCAGAGCGTCGACCAGCCCGGCCTCTCGCAGGAGGACGGAGAAGATTCCCGCCAGCAGCCAGGCCATCACCATGAGCATGACGATGGGCCGCGACATTCCGCGGATGGCGGCCGCGCTGTACGCCGAGGCGCTCCGGGCGAGGACAAGTCCCGTTCCCAGCGCCGCGATCAGGATCGGCCACAGGCCCCGCTCGTCGGGCGCTCCGGAGAAGCCGAGCCATGCCGCTCCGATCGCAAAGACGAGGATCGGGATCGACGCTCCCGCGAGGCCGAGACGGAAGAGGAGCGGTGGGGGCTGGGCAGGGGATTGGCCGGTCAAGGTCGCCAGGCGGGATGGTGAGAGGTGCGCGGGATTCTCCGGGATCGTGTATGATCGGGGATCGGCTCGCCGCGGGCCAGTGAACGGGTCGCGCGCCCCGCGGACCGCCGCTTCGCGCCGGGCGCGCGGACAGTGACTCAGCAGAAGGAGACGAGATGCAAGATCCCGATGCCTTTGAACTCTACGACCTGCGGGTCGAGGTGGTCGCGGGCGAGAAGGAGATGGTGTGCAATCACCGCGAGGGGGACTACTTCGAACTCACGGGCGAAAATCTCTCCTTCCCCGACGGCCAGAGCTTCCCCCTCTATCCGCTGGCCGCGCTCCTGCCCCTGCTGCCCGCCAAGCAGCGCCGCACCGACCCCAGCGACTGGATGACCACCGACGCCGAAGTGGCATGTCCGGATCCCTATTGCGGGGCGCGATTCCGCATCACGCGCACCGGTGTGACGACGTTTCGCCATGGGGACGTGACGCGGGTTCCACTGCCGTGAGCGGACCCCCGCCCGGTTGGCGTCCCCCGGCCTCCGGGCTGATCCGGGGGTGCTGGCAGCTGTCGCAGGGCCACGGACCCGGGTGGAGCCGTGAACTTGCCCTTGCGGCGCTCGATTCCGCCGCGTCGCGGCTGGGTCGGCTGTACCTGGACTGCGCCGACATCTACACAGGCGTCGAGAGACTGATCGGCGAGTGGAAGGCGAGCCGGGGCGCCACGTCGGAAGAGGTCGTCGTGCACACCAAGTTCGTCCCGGACCTGAGTGTGCTGCCGCGGATTGATCGCGGCTACGTGCGGGGCGTCGTGCAGCGGTCGCGGGACCGCCTCGGGGTTCCCGCGCTCGATCTGGTCCAGTACTACTGGTGGGACCGCGGGGTGCCGGGATGGATCCAGGCCGCGGAGTGGCTGGCGGAGTTGCGCGAGGAGGGGGTCATCCGTCACATCGGGGTCACCAACCTCGACCAGCCGTCGCTGCGGACTCTGCTCGACGCGGGCATACCGGTCGTCACGAACCAGGTGCAGCTGTCCCTGCTGGACCGGCGGCCCCTCGCGGGGTTGGCCGACTTCTGTCTCGAGCGCGGGGTCGCGCTCCTTTGCTACGGCACGTTGGCAGGGGGCCTCCTCTCGGCTTCGACCGGGCGCGAGTCGCGATCGCTGACCAAGTACCGCCTCATCGTCGACGAGGTCGGCGGCCCCGCAGTGTTGAGACGCGCCCGGGCCGCGCTGACCGGCGTCGCCGCCCGGTGCGGTGCCGCCATCGCCGATGTCGCGGCGGCCTATGCACTCAGCCGTCCGGCGGTTGCGGCGGTCATCATCGGGCTGAGTCGGCGCGGATTGGCGGCCGATCCCGGCGCGGTGAGACTCGAGCCCCGGGACATCGAGCGGCTCGAGGCGGCGGTGCCCGCCACCGTGGCCGGCGCGGTCTACGAAGCCGAACGAGACCGCGCCGGGCCGCACGGGAAGATCATGCGGTACGACCTCAACCGGGACGGGGAGGTGCCGAGTGCCTGAACTCCCCGAGGTCAACCTCTACCTGCACGCTCTGCGCGCGCGGATCCTCGGCGAGCAATTGCAAGGGGTGCGGATCCGCTCGCCCTCCCTCCTCAAGAGCTTCGATCCACCGATCGCGCACGCTCACGGCAGGGTGGTCGAGTCCCTGTCGCGGCTGGGAAAGCGCGTCGTGATCGGCCTCGACGACGATCTCTTCCTCGTCGTCCACCTCATGATCGCCGGCCGCTTTCAGTGGCGGAAACCCGCCGCGCCGATTCACCGGAAGTTCGGGCACGCGGCCTTCGACTTCGCCCGCGGCACCCTCCTGCTCACCGAGGCGAGCAGCCACAAGCGCGCGTCGCTTCACCTCGTGTGCGGCTCGGCGGCGCTGCACCACCACGACCCCGGCGGGATCGACCCGCTGGATGCGACCCGCGAGGCCTTTGCGCAGGCGATCCGGCGCGAAAACCGCACCTTGAAGCGGGCCCTCACCGACCCCCGCATTCTGTCCGGCATCGGCAACGCCCACTCCGACGAAATCCTGCTGCGGGCTCGCCTTTCCCCCGTGAAGCTCACCTCCCGGCTCACGGGCGAAGAGATCGAACGCCTACATGCAGCGACGCGGTCATCCCTCATCGAATGGTCGCAGCGGCTGGTCGAGGAGGCGGGCGACACCTTCCCGGCCAAGGTCACCGCTTTCCACCCGGCGATGAGCGCCCACGGAAAGTACGGCGAGCCCTGCACGCAGTGCCGCACCCCGATCCAGCGAATCGTCTACGCCACGCGCGAGACCAACTACTGCCCCGAGTGCCAGACGGGAGGACGGCTCCTCGCCGACCGGGCGCTTTCGAGGCTGTTGCGGCGTGACTGGCCGCGGAAGCTGGAGGACCTGGAAGCGTTGAAGCGCGCCCCGGAGGAGAGCTGAACCGAGTGGCACAACGGGGACGGGACGCTACGCCCGCAAGTCCTCCTAGCGGATCACCACCGGGGGACGGCAGACTTTGCCGCCGCCACTGCCCATCTTGACCTTGCCCCAGGCGTTTCCGAGCGCGCCCCAGAAGCCCTCGCCCTCTTCCTCTTCGTCGCCGTGGTCGTGCCCCGCGTGCGGATCCGCCATGGCCACGCCGGTGAAGGCGCCGGGGATGTCCCGCTGGGCGGCGGCGCGCGGCCGCATGGCCAGGCTGGAAGACAATACCGTCGAGCCCATGAGATCGGCCACCGTGAGCGTCGCGACCTCGGCCGCCGAAGCGGACGCCGCCGCTCTGCCGCCCGAGGTGGGCTCCGGCAGATCCTCGGGCGCCGGCGACACGATCACCGGAATGTCGGTCGCGGCAACCTCGGGGTTCACCTCCTCGGGAACCTCGCGGACATCCACGATCTCGAGCGCGACAACCTCGAAGGGCGCGGCCTGCCGCCCCATTTCGGATGCGGTGGATCCCGGCGAATCGGCGGTGCGAAAGTTGAGGGCGCCGAAGACGACGCCGTGAAGAGCGATCGAAACGCCGAGGCCCGCGTAAAGCACGCGACGCTGCCCACGTTCTCTGACTCTTCTCGGATTCATGTCATCCTCCCCGTTGCTCGCACCACTAAGGCCGCTCAACTCATGTGTACCAATCTGGCGCCTCGAAGTTCCATTCGCCAGTCGAGGTTGCCGCGATCACAGGGCGAAGTCCGCCACCACCGGCGCGTGGTCCGACGGAACATCGGTCTTCCGGCCCTTCCTCTGGTCCCGGTCGACCCAGGCTCCGGTGGATGCCTCCGCAACCGGGGCCGTGGCGAACACATGGTCGATTCGCAGGCCATCGTTCCTCGGAAATGCCAGCCGCCGATAGTCCCACCAGCTGTAGAGCTGCGCGTCGGGATTGTGCTTGCGCACCACATCGACGAATCCCCAGTCCCGGATCCGGTCCAGCGCCTCGCGCGCCAGGGGGTGACAGAGCACACTCGGCGCCCACTTTTCGGGATCGGCCGCGTCGAGGTCGTCCGGGGCGACGTTGAAGTCTCCGGTCAGCACCACGGGATCGGCGGGATCGTGCCGCGCCTCCAGCAGCTCCAGGAGCCGTCCCATCCACGCCAGCTTGTACTCCCAGGCCTCGGACCCGACCGTCCGCCCGTTCGGGAAGTACCCGGAGTAGACGGTCACTCCCCGCACGACGCCCGCGATCAGCCTCGCCTGCGGATCGTCGTCTCCCAATCCCCTGTGCACCGCGCCGATCGGATGCGGGCTGATCAGCGCGACTCCGTTGAACGCCTTCTGGCCGTACACGGCCGAGTCGAAGCCCTCGTCGCGCACCGCCTCGGCCGGGTAGGCTTCGTCGGTCGTCTTGAGTTCCTGGAGGCAGAGCGCGTCGGGACGGTAGTTCCGCAGCCACCCCAGGACGCGCGCCTCGCGCGCCTTGACCGAGTTCACATTCCAGGTTGCGATCCGCATGATGGCCCGGGCCCGCTGGGTGTGTGAGCCGACCACGCTCCGCGGGGGTTGCGCGCCGTCGGGATGGACGGAGTGATCCGGCCACGGCGGAAATGTAAGCCCGGATTTACATTATGTAACGTCGAGATTACCCGGTCTTCATCCTGACCAGAGCACCCGGAGAACCCATGCGGCCCACACTCGCCCCCATCCTCGCCCTGACCCTGGCCCTGGCACTCGCCCCCGCGCCGGGCGCCTCCATCGCGGCCCAGACCTACGATGTGCTGATCACCGGCGGCACCGTCGTCGACGGGACCGGGGCCGACCGCTTCCGCGCCGATGTTGCCGTTGTCGACGGACGCATCGCGCTCGTTTCCACAGAACCCATCGACCCCTCGCTCGCGCGCACCGTCATCGATGCCAGCGGGCAGGTCGTCACGCCGGGGTTCATCGACAACCACTCGCACGTCCAGCAGACGATCGCGGAGTATCCGCTTGCCGAGAACTTCCTGCGGCAGGGGATCACGTCGCTGGTCGTGTCGTTGCACTCCGGTGATCAGCCGTGGCCGCTGGAGGAGTTCGCGTCGGGGCTGGAGATGGCGCCCAACGTGGGGTTCTTCGCCGGGCACACCTGGACCCGCAAGCAGGTGCTGGGCATGGAAAACCGCGCGCCCACGCCAGCCGAACTCGACGAGATGAGGGCGCTGGTCGACCAGTCCATGCGCGAGGGGGCGCTGGGCCTCTCGACGGGGCTCCTGTACGTGCCCGCCAACTTTGCCGAGACCGAGGAGGTGATCGAGCTCGCCAAGGTGGCCTCGGCCCACGGGGGCATCTACGTCAGCCACATGCGCAACGAGGGCAGCGGGCTGCTGGAGTCGGTCGCGGAGGTGATCCGCATCGCCGAAGAGGCGGACATCCCGGCCCAGATCAACCACCACAAGGCTTCCGGCGCGGGGCAGTGGGGTTGGAGTGAACGGAGTCTGGCGATGATCGACTCGGCCAACGCGGCGGGCTTGACGGTGACGCACGACCTGTACCCCTACGCGGCTTCGAGCACGAGCTCCGCCATCCTGTTCCCGCAGTGGGCGCTGGCCGGTGGCCCCGGGGACTTCGCGGCGCGCGTCTCCGACCCCGACACCCGGGCGCGGATGGAGGCGGACATGGCCACCATCTTCATGACCGACCGCGTCGGCGCCGACATCTCCCGGATCCAGTTCCGCGTGCTCGGCTCCGACGAGTCATACAACGGTAAGACGCTCGCGGACTATGCCGCCGACCGCGGCCTTCCCAACGACCTGGAGACCGGCATCCAGCTCGCAATCGAGCTGCAGCTGGAGGGCGGCTTCAGCGCCATCTACCACGCCATGGACGAGGGCGACGTGATCCGGATCATGCAGCACCCGCTGGCCATGATCGAGACCGATGGAGACGCCGTCGGGTACGGGGTCGGGTACCCGCATCCGCGCAGCTACGGCGCCTTCCCGCGGGTGCTGGCGCGCTACGTGCGCGAGCTGGGGGTGATCACCCTGGAGGAGGCCGTGAAGAAGATGACCTCGATGCCGGCGCGGTGGATCGGCCGCCAGGACATGGGGGTCATCGCCGAGGGAATGCGCGCCGACATCGCCGTCTTCGACCCGGATGTGATCGCGGATCGCGCGACCTTTTCGGATCCGCACCAGTACAGCGTGGGGATCAACGACCTGCTGGTGAACGGGGTGCCGGTGATCCGCAGTGGCGGACTGACCGGCGAGAAGCCCGGAAGGTGGCTGCGGGGTCCCGTGCGGCGGCAGGTGAGCCAGGAATAACTTGCGGCAGTATCGCTCATGATTCTATGTTCAGCGCCTCTCGGACCTGTGTCGCATCGCTCGCGGTGGCATGACGGCCCACGGAAGACTAGGTATGGACCGCACTATCCGTTTCCCGACCCAGGTGGCGGCCACCCTGCTGGTGGCTCTGACGGTGCTCACGTCCGCCCCGCGCACCGTTTGGGCCGATATGGCGGCGACCAGTGACGCCGAGCAGGAACCCTCGACGCGAGACTCCGTTTCCCGGTACGCCTCGGAGTTGACGCCCGCCATGGTCGAAGCGGAGATCGAGCGCCGCTTCAACGATTTGCGCACCGATGTGCTCGCCACGCAGGCGAGCGCCGTCCAGTGGTGGATGCGGATGATGGCCATGGTGTTGACCTTCTTCGGCATCGCGGTTCCGGTCCTCGGATTCCTCGGGTTCAACAGGTTCCGTGAAATAGAGAGGGACACGCGGCACAACGCCGAGGCCGTGGCGCAGGCGGCGGAGTCTGCGAAGCGCTATCTGCAGGATCTGGAAACCATGCGTTCCGGCCCCGACAATCGCCGTGGAGAGCGACAGGAGTCGCGCCACGAACAGCTGGAGACGCCGTCCGCGCCAGCGGTCGCCGGGGCATTTGCCGCGCCTCGGAGCACGACTGGCGACCAAGGCCGTCCGCACGACGCGGGCGACCCCATGACCTCACTCGGCCGGGGCGTCGCCAAGGCCGATATGGGTCGGCACGAAGAGGCGATCGCGGACTATGACGAGGCGATCCGGCTCAGCGGTGGTGTGGACGGCGTCGCGTACTACAACCGCGGCGCGTCCTGTCTGGCGCTTGCCAGATTCCAGGAGGCGATCGCTGACTACGACACGGTCATTCGCCTCGATTCGATGGACGCCGGCGCCTACGCCATGAGAGGGTTCGCGAAGGCCGAGACGGGACGGACCGAAGAGGCGATCGCGGACTACGATGAAGCGATCCGGCTGCAGCCGAACGAGGTCTTCGCGCTCCTGAACCGTGGCCGCGCCCACTGGGAAGCCGGAAGGCACGACGCAGCCATCGCCGATTTCGACAGGGCGGTCGCGCTGGAGCCGGACGACGGCGGCACACTGCTGGCCAGGGGAATCGTCAAGCGCGAGGCCGGCATGCCGGTCGAGGCCCGCCAGGACCTGGAATCAGCCCTGACCCTGGCCCAGGCGGCGAGTGACGGCGCACTGGCGGAAAAGGTCCGGACGTTCCTCGCCGATTGAAAACCGGGGGATTCCGTCCACGCGCTCCTAACCGCCGCTGTCCGCCGTGGGCCGCTCCGATCTGAGGTACTTGTTGAACCAGACGAGGATCCGCTCCGACACGTCCATCAGGAACTTCGGCTCCGTGGGTCCGTGCGGCGTGCGCGGATAGACCACCATTTCGGTGTCCACCCCGAGCCGCCGGAGTGAATTGAAGAACTCCTGACCCTGCGTGAACGGGACGCGCAGATCCTGCGCGCCGTGGATCACTTGCGTGGGCGTTGTCACGTTCCTGATCTGATACACGGCGGAGTGCCGCTCGTAGGTCTCGTAGTCGTCGAAGTACTCGCCGCCCAGATGGCCGGCCAGGTAGTCGCCGATATCGGTGGTGGTGACCATGCTGATCAGGTTGGGGAGTCCCGCTCCCATCGACGCGGCCCGGAACCGTTCGGTCTGCGTAACCGCAAACGAAGTCATGTAGCCGCCGTAGCTCCACCCCATGAGGAGCAGGCTGTCGGGGTGGGCGATGCCCATCTCGATGACTTCGTCCACGCCGGAGAGCAGGTCGGAGAGGTCGCCATAGCCCCAATCCATGATGTTGGCGTAGCGGAACTCCTTGCCGTAGCCGGTGCTTCCGCGCGGATTGGGGCGCAGGACCGCGAATCCCTCCTGCGCGAAATACTGGATCATGTAGATGCTCGGCGCGCCCGTGAAGGACTGGCTGAATACTCCGGCCGGGCCGCCGTGCACGTTCAGGATCAGGGGCACGCGCGTGCCCTCCTCGTAGTCCACGGGGTAGGTGAGGAGCCCCTCGACCGGTGTGCCGTCCGGCGCTGTCCAGTCAAGCAGCTCGGTGCGCCCTATGGGCGGGCGGGGTACGTCGGCCGTTACCGAACTCAGCCGCGAGGGCGCGAAGTCCCCCATGCCGGTGATGTGCACCTCGGCGGGGTCGTCGGTCGTCTGCCAGGAGAACGCCAGCATCCCGGCCCCGGCGGCCATCGCGGCCGAACCGACCACGCCCGCGCCGTCCGTCAGCTGTCGGATCGACCCGCCGTCGACGGGCACGCCGATCACATGGCGGGTGGTCCCCAGCGACTCGTTCAGGTAGACCATGTCGGAGTCTGCGGACCAGGCCAGGATGGACACGCTCCGGTTCGGGGTCTCCGCCAGCATCCGCGACTCGCCACCCTCGGGGTCCACGACGTAGAGGTCTGCGAGGCCGACGGGTTCCGGCTGGTTACCGGTCGACGCGTAGGCGACGAGTGAGCCATCGGGCGACCAGCGGGGCGAGGACTCGATGCCCGGTCCGGTCACGAGCTGGGTGACCTCGCCGCCGGAGCTGCCGACCACGGCGATGTCGCCGGACAGCCGGCCGGTGTTGATGCGGGGGTCCATCTGGTGCCCGAAGACGATCTGCTCGCCATCGGGGGACCAGTCGAAGCCGGTGACGTGGAAGTCGCCCTCGGTCAGACGGGCGGCCTCGGCGGTTTCCGTGGCCAGGGGATCGAAGGGGACGGAGTAGATGTGACCGTACTTGTAGTTCTGGTCGACAAGAATCACATCGCGCTTCTCGTTGGCGGCTTTCTCCTCCTCCTCGGTCTGCGGATCGCGCATGACGAATGCGATCGCGTCGCCCTGGGGCGACCAGCGGAACTGCCCCACTCCCGCCTTGGCGTCGGTCACCTGGCGCGCCTCGCCCCCGTCCATGGGGATGACCCATACCTGGTTCCGGCCGGAGCGCGAGGTGGTGAAGGCCAGCCACCCGCCGTCCGGGGAAAACGCGGGGCTGGATGCCGACGATTCGCCCCGCGTGAACTGCGTGTTGCGGCTTCCGTCCGCGTTGGCCAGCCAGATGTGCGTCAGGTACTCGGACTTCTCCCCTTCCATCAGGGGTTCCCGCACGGTGTAGGCCACCCGGGAGCCGTCGGGGGAGATCGCCACCGCGCCAACCTGGTTGTAGCGCATGCTGAGTGCCGGGGTCCAGCGGTCGTCGTCAGCGGAGGCCTCGCCCGAGTCGTCGCCCGCGGCTTCCTGGGCCATGATCGGCGGTGCGATCCACCCGGGGACGGACCCTGTCCAGGCGGGAAGCGCCGCGTTGAGGCCCATGGCCAGGACTCCCGTGACAAGGGCGCGGATCAGGAGAGCGGGTGCGCGTGAGGAGGATTCTGATGCTTTCATGACTGGCCTTCCGGTCGGTGTGCGGTGCCCGGCGGTCGGTTGCGGGCCGGGATGCCATGATGCGCCGGAAAGCAGCCGCGGACAAGTCGCGCGGGGCGGATGCGGCCTTGTCGGCCGATGACGGCCCCACAACAATTCAGGCCGGCATCCGGCTTCCTCAACGAGACATGTCCGACCCCTCCACCCGCATCCTCGCCTCGATCCGCCTGAAGGGCGCGACCGCCTCGCAGCGGGATCGGTTCCCGTTCAACATCCCTGCGTTGGACGGGCTCGAGGAGGTCGACTTCCCCGGGCCTGTGACCTTCTTCGCCGGCGAGAACGGATCCGGCAAATCCACGTTGATCGAGGCAATCGCGATCGCAGCGGCCCTTCCGGCGGCGGGCCGGGTCGACGCCTCGGCGGACGACTCGCTCGCGAGCCAGCGCAAGCTCGCCGCGACGCTGAAGGGGGTCTGGCGCCGCCGGACCCACCGCGGCTTCTTCCTGCGGGCGGAGGACTTCTTCGGTTTCGTGCAGCGGCTGCAGCAAACGCGGTCGGAGATGGAGGCGCGAATCGAGGAGGTCGACCGCGAGTACGCGGGCCGTTCCGAACTCGCGAAACGGCTCGCAAAGGGACCGGCCGCCGCGTCACTGGGTGCGATGGAGTCCACCTATGGGCGCGACCTCGACGCCAATTCCCACGGCGAGAGCTTTCTGCGCCTGTTCAAGGCGCGCTTCGTGCCGGACGGGCTCTACCTGCTCGACGAGCCGGAGGCGGCGCTTTCGCCGCAGAGCCAGCTGGGATTCATCGCGATGATGAGCGAGATGGTCGGGCAGGGCGCCCAGTTCATCATCGCGACGCATTCACCGCTGCTCATGGCCGTGCCGGGGGCGACGATCTACAGCTTCGACTCAGCCCCGCTCCGTGAGGTCGCGTTCGACGCGCTCGAGAGCGTCGCCCTGCTGAGGAGCTTTCTGTCGGCCCCGGAGCGCTATATGCGCCAGCTGTGGGAGGCTCCGGGGTAGAAGCCCGCGGCTTTGCCAGGGAAGCCCGGCGTCAGCTCGGATCTTCGGGTTTCGTCTCGGACCTGGCCGCCCGCCGCCGCTCCCGCGCCGCATCCCAGGCGGCGTCCATGTCCTTCACCGCCCGGTCCAGCACGGCCTTCATGTCGCTGAACAGCTGCTCGTCCTCGAACCAGTTCACCGCGCCCTGGAAGGTGGTGCGGCTCAGCCGGGAGAGCCTCCGCGTGAGCGCGGTGATGTCCCTGCCCAGCCGGTCGCCGAACTGGGCCACCCGGTCGAAGATCTTCTTGACGTGGTCCCGATTGTCGTCCAGGTACTCGCGGCCGCTGTCCGTGATGGAGTAGACCTTCTTGCCGCCGTAGTCCTCGGACGTGAGATGACCCTGGTCCTCAAGCAGCTGCAGGGTGGGGTAGACGGACCCGGGGCTCGCCTTGTAGCTCCCCGCCGACTCCTCCTCGAGCGCCTGCATGACTTCGTAGCCGTGCATGGGTTTTTCGGCGATCAGCGCGAGGATGGCGAACTTGAGATCGCCCCGCTCGAACCACCTCCAGCGGGGGCGTCGGCGAGGGCGTCCCTGGCGGCGGCGGTGGGACGAGCCGAAGGGCCAGGGCAGGTTGTCGAAATCGAAATAGTCTTCGAAGCGCATGGTCGTGTTCCCTAACCTTTTTGTTTAGTGTTTTTTGGATGAAGGGCGATGATTGCGGTTGAAACCGCACTTTCCGCACTGTTTCCGATATTATGCGATATATCTCAAAGAATAATAGCGACATATCGAGAAGTAAAGAGACATATCGCGATGGGTCGCTTGGTCGCCCGGCGGGAGCTGCCGCGCAGGTCACGCGGCAGAGGGCGCGCAGCAGGCCCGGAAAGCCCCGCGCGGGCCCGGACTGGCTGGCCCCGGCTGCCCGGCAACCGCATAATTGCTCTTCACACACGCGCGCCCCTGGAAGGACTTCCCGTCATGCTTCTGCCGCCCGCCCGCTCTGCCCGCTTCGCCCGCTTCGCCCGGCCCGCTGTTGCCGCCCTCGGCGCCCTGGTCTGCGCTGCCCTCCTCCCCGCGCTGGGTTCCGCTCCCGGCGGCGCCCTTCGCGCACAGACCGCGTCGCGGATCGAGGCCGATCCGCCCAGCCTGGTCCTCGAGCGCGGGCAGAGCTCCGCCCTGGCGATCCGGGTGCTGGACGACGCCGGACAGCTCGTCGCCGAACCGGTGCGCGTGGTGGGGGCGCGGCGTGCGCTTTCGGTAGACGGCGGGGCGGGTGAGCAGGGAGCACCCGGCGCACCGGCCGTACCGCGGCCCACGCTGGCGACCATCACCGCGCTGGAGGTCGGCGAATGGGAGATCGTCGTGACGACGGTCAGGCCCGGGCCCGACGGTGCGCCCGTCCAGCTCACCGTGCCGGTCGTGGTGGAGTGGCCGTCCGTGGTGCGCGTCGAGGTGGAGCGCCCGGGCTCGATCTTCGTGGGCAGCACGGTGACGCACCGCGCAACCGCGCTGCACGGCGACGGCACCGAGCGCCCGGGCGCCGAGTTCGCATGGACGACCAGCGGCGCTTCCCGGGCGGAGGTCGACGCCTTCGGGCATGTTCGCGGGCTGGCTCCCGGGGAGGTGCGCGTCGAGGCCGCCTTCGAGGGCGTGACCGGCGTCCTGGAAGGCTCGGTGCGCGAATTCACGGGCGTCGCGCTGGAGGTCGTCGGGGGGCCCGGCGACGAGGTCGTGCGCACGGGCGACGTGCAGACGTACCGCGCGATCGTGCGCGACAAAGCGGGCGCCGTGATCGAGGACGCGCCCGTGGAGTGGAGCCATTCGTACATGCCGGCGCCGGGCGTGATCGCACCGGCGGCACCGGGTCAGATGCTCGCAGGGAAGATCGTGGCGGACGTGCCGGGCGAGTTCACGGTCGTGGCACGGTCGGGGCACCTGCGCACGACGAGCACCTTCGAGGCCGCGCCGCGCGAGGTGGCGCGTTCGATGCAGATCGTGGGACGGGGCCGCCAGGAGCGCGTCTACAGCACCGACTTCTGGGTCTTCACGGGCGTCGACGGACGGGACTACGCGCTGGTCGGCGCCAAGCAGTCCGACGGCCATGGCTTCGTGTTCGACGTGACCGATCCCGACAACGTCGTCAAGACCGATTCGATCCAGGTCGACGCGCGGTCGGTCAACGACGTGAAGGTCTCCCCCGATGGACGGTATGCGTCGCTGACCCGCGAAGGGGCCTCGAACCGGAGGAACGGCGTCGTGATCCTCGACCTCGCAGATCCGGCTCACCCTGTAATCGCCGCCGAATACACGGAGGGGCTGACAGGAGGCGTCCACAACGCTTTTCCCACAAACGACTACCTGTTCGCACTCTCCAACGGCGACAAGTATGTGATCCTCGACATGCGCGACCTCTACAATCCGACGTTCGTCTCCGAATATGATCACCCGCACAGCCGGGTCCACGACGTGTGGGTCCACGACGGGATCGCGTATTCGGCCGAGTGGGGATCGGGCCTGGTCGTGGTCGATGTGGGGAACGGCCGCTGGGGCGGTACGATCGAGAATCCGGTGTTCGTCACCAACTATCCGGTGCCGACCGGGGCCACGCACGCGGTGTTCCCGTACTACTCGGAGTCGGCGGGCAAGTTCTACGTCTTCATCGGCGACGAGATCCTGACGCGCGAGGGGATGGCGTGGGAGGGGGTCGGCCCCGACTTCCGCCAGAAGTACGATCCCGAAACCGGCAGGGGCGGCTACCCGCGGGCCAGTTGGGGATACATCCAGGTGATCGACTTCGACGATCCCGAGAATCCCAGAATGGTGGCGCGCTATGAGGTGTCCGAGTTCGGGACACACAACATCTGGGTGGAGAACGACATCCTCTACCAGGCCTACTACGAGGGCGGCATGCGGCTCGTGGACGTTTCGGGCGAATTGATGGGCAACCTGTACACGCAGGGGCGCGAGGTCTCGGTGTACAAGGCGTTCGATCCGGTGGGGTTCATTCCCAACTCGCCGGGTGCCTGGAGCGTGATGCCCCACCGCGACCTGGTGTGGTTCGCGGACATCAATTCGGGGCTGTGGGCGATGAGGTTTTCGGAGTCGCCGTAGTTTCGGTCCACACCCCCAATGAGAAGAGCGTTTGTCGCTACATTATACCACGACAGACCAAGCACTCCCGCCGATACTGTTTGAGCCACCAATCCAGCTTCACTGAATGCTGAACCCACGCTCGCCAAGGGCAGTTGGCAGGCGCGCTGCCACAACGCTTGCGCGGCTGGCCGCCCTGCTCCTTGCGGGACCCTTGACGCCTGTTCAGGCGTTGAACTCTCCGGCCGGGGATGACCCTCGCGCCGGGCGCGTAGAAGAGACTACGGCTTCAAATCGTGCCGCCGAGCTGCAGCAGTGCACGGTGAGGTTCGAGCATGCCACTGTGGGCATTGGGGAGGGCGTCGGATTGACAGGGTTGTCCGTGATCATGGAACCTGCCAGTTGCGTCAACAGCCAAAGAATACCGCTCAAGCACATGCCGATCGGAGAGACAAAGCATGGGGAGGACTACCGTCTCGGTCGCGACACCATTGTGTTTGATGACACCGACGGCAGGGAAGTTTTCGGAGTACACATTGTCGACGACGCGATCGCCGAATCCGAAGAGCAATTCAAGGTCTTTTTCGGCGATTTGCCGGCGGGTGTGACGGCGGCCCAGCCGGACACCATGCTCGTTACGATATACGACAACGATTCCCCGCGCCCAGGCAGACCGGAGAATCTCATGGTGACTGCGTCGGACCGCGAAATAACCCTGGCGTGGAGTCCTCCGAGTTCGGGCGTCGATCCCGCATCATACGAGTACCAATACGAAGGATCCGGCACCTTCGTAGACTGGGCAATGGTGTCAGGCGGTGACGCGGCTCGAAGTGTAACGGTGACGGGTCTGACCAACGGGGCGGAGTACACATTCGAAGTACGGGCGCGCAGCGCGAATGGGGGCGGCCCTGTGGCCAGCGGGAGCGGCACTCCGATTCCGAATATGAGCATCTCGGACGAGACCGTGGGCGAGGACGAGGAAACGGTCACCCTGGCGGTAACGCTCAGCGCGATCACCACGCAGGACGTGACGGTGGGCTACGCCACGGCGGACGGGACGGCGATGGCGGGGACGGACTACACAGGGGTGACGAACGGGAGTCTGGAGATCACGGCGGGTACGACCTCCGGGGAGATCGCGGTCGCGATCACGGACGACACCGCGGACGACGATGGAGAGACGTTCACGGTCACGCTGAGCAATGTGGCCAATGCCGCGATCGACGACGGCGAGGCGACCGTGACGATCACGGACAACGATGATCCTGTCCCCGGTGCGCCGTCGAGCCTGTCGGTGACGTCCGGGGACCGGGAGGTGACGCTGACATGGGCGCCACCGAGCACGGGTGGCGACCCCACCGCCTACGGATACCGGTACAAATCAGGGACGCAAGAGTTTGGCGATTCGACGGTCGTGGCGGGCGGGGCTGCCGCGCGCAGCGTGACGGTGACGGGGTTGGTGAACGGGACCGAATACACGTTCGAGATGTGGGCGCGGAACGGCACGGGGGTCGGGCCTGCCGCGGGCACAACGGCCACGCCAACGCCTTCGCTAAGCATCGCAGACGAGACGGTAGACGAGGGGGATGGCACGGTCACGCTGACTGTGATGCTGAGCGCGAGCAGCACCCAGGACGTGACGGTAGGCTACGCCACGGCGGACGGGACGGCGGTAGCGGGCACGGACTACACGGGGGTGACGAACGGGAGTCTGGCGATCACGGCGGGTACGACCTCTGGGGAGATCTCGGTCGCGATCACGGACGACACGGAGGACGACGATGGGGAGACGTTCACGGTCACCCTGAGCAATCCTGGCAATGCCACGATCGACGACGCCGAGGCGACCGTAACCATCACGGACAACGACGATCCGGTTCCGGGTGCGCCTATGGGCCTGGGGGCAACAGCGGGAGACCGGGAGGTGACGCTCACCTGGGAGCCGCCGAGCGGAGGCAGCACTCCCTTCGGCTACGGGTACCGCTACAAGGTGGGAGCGGGGGCCTTCGGGGATACAACGAGCGTAACGGGCGGAGCCGCGGCGCGAACCGTAACGGTGACGGGGTTGGCGAACGGGACCGAACACACCTTCGAGGTGTGGGCGAACAACACGACCGGGCCCGGACCGGCCGCAACGGCGACCGCAACTCCGATCCCGTCGCTCAGCATCGGGGACGAGACGGTGGGCGAGGGGGATGGCACGGTCACGCTGACCGTGACGCTGAGCGCGAGCAGTGCACAGGACGTGACAGTGAGCTATGCCACCGTGGACGGGACCGCGAGTGCGGGCACGGACTACACGGGAGTCACGAGCGGGAGCCTGACGATCACGGCGGGTACGACCTCTGGGGAGATCTCGGTCGCGATCACGGACGACACCGCGGACGACGATGGAGAGACGTTCACGGTCACGCTGAGCAACCCCACGAACGCGAAGATCGACGTCCGCGAGGCGGTGGTCACGATCACCGACAACGACGACCCGGTTCCGGGTGCGCCTATGGGCCTGGGGGCAACAGCCGGAGACCGGGAGGTGACGCTCACCTGGGAGCCGCCGAGCGGAGGCAGCACTCCCATCGGCTACGGATACCGCTACAAGGTGGGCTCGGGGGCGTTCGGGGATACGACGAGCGTAGCGGGCGGCTCTGCGGCACGCACCGTAACGGTGACGGGGTTGGCGAACGGGACCGAACACACCTTCGAGGTGTGGGCGAACAACACGACCGGGCCCGGACCGGCCGCAACGGCGACCGCAACTCCGATCCCGTCACTCAGCATCGGGGACGAGACGGTGGGCGAGGGGGATGGCACGGTCACGCTGACCGTGACGCTGAGCGCGAGCAGTGCACAGGACGTGACAGTGAGCTATGCCACCGTGGACGGGACCGCGAGTGCGGGCACGGACTACACCGCCACGAGCGGGAGCCTGACGATCACGGCTGGCAACACTTCGGGGGAGATCTCGGTCGCGATCACGGACGACACCGCGGACGACGATGGAGAGACGTTCACGGTCACGCTGAGCAATCCCACGAACGCGAAGATCGACGTCCGCGAGGCGGTGGTCACGATCACCGACAACGACGACCCGGTTCCGGGTGCGCCCGAGAACCTGATGGCGGAAGCCGGAGACCGGGAGGTGACGCTCACCTGGGAGCCGCCGAGCGGAGGCAGCACTCCCATCGGCTACGGGTACCGCTACAAGGTGGGCTCGGGGGCCTTCGGGGATACAACGAGCGTAACGGGCGGAGCCGCGGCGCGAACCGTAACGGTGACGGGGTTGGCGAACGGGACCGAACACACCTTTGAGGTGTGGGCGAACAACACGACCGGGCCCGGACCGGCCGCAACGGCGACCGCAACTCCGATCCCGTCACTCAGCATCGGGGACGAAACGGTGGGCGAGGGGGATGGCACGGTCACGCTGACCGTGACGCTGAGCGCGAGCAGTGCACAGGACGTGACAGTGAGCTATGCCACCGTGGACGGGACCGCGAGTGCGGGCACGGACTACACGGGAGTCACGAGCGGGAGCCTGACGATCACGGCTGGCAACACTTCGGGGGAGATCTCGGTCGCGATCACGGACGACACGGAGGACGACGATGGAGAGACGTTCACGGTCACGCTGAGCAACCCCACGAACGCGAAGATCGACGTCCGCGAGGCGGTGGTCACGATCACCGACAACGACGACCCGATCCCGGGTGCGCCCGAGAACCTGATGGCGGAAGCCGGAGACCGGGAGGTGACGCTCACCTGGGAGCCGCCGAGCATGGGCGGCGATCCGACATCGTACGAGTACCGCTACCATGAGGGATCGCAGGCTCTTGAGGACTGGGAGACAGTTGCCGGTGGCGCGGTTGCCCGAAGTGTTACGGTGACGGGGCTGACCAACCGCGCCCTGCACACCTTTGAGGTGCAAGCCCGTAACGGAACGGGTCCGGGACCCGCTGCCACTGTCACTGCGACACCGGTGCCCGCCGACATCCCAGCTCTTTCGATCTCCAGTGTCGTCGTAAAGGAAGATGCCGTCACCGCCGAGTTGACCGTCAAGCTCCGTCCTGCCAGCGACCAGCAGGTCACGGTCGACTACGCGACTCAGGACGGCACCGCCACCGCCGCCGATGAGGACTATGTGGAAAGCAGCGGCACTCTCACTTTCGTAGCTGGCGACACCTCGATGGTGATCTCCGTCGAGATCAACGACGACATGGCCGACGAAGAAGACGAAAGCCTGACCGTGATATTGACCAACGCCACGGCGGACGCAGAGATCGGTGTGGGTACGGCTACTATCACCATCGAGGACAACGACGACAGTCCTCCCGACCCACCCGAAAACCTGGCGGCCGAGGAGAGAGACGAAAGAGTTACGCTCTCCTGGTCGCCCCCCGCTGACAACGGCGGTGCTCCGGTCACCGGGTATCAGTACCGCTATGAGGTCGGCCAGGACCCGGCCTGGACCGATAGCTGGGAGGATGTCCCCGCGGGAGCCCAGGCGAGGCAGGTGGCGATTACCACGCTGACCAACGAAACGGAGTACAGCTTCCAGGTCCGGGCACGGAACAGGGCCGGCCCTGGTGATCCGGCAACGGTACTCGCGACGCCAGGGGCCGACCCAGTCGTTATCGTCGCCCCCCAGAGTCTGGTGCTCGTTGAAGGAACCGATGCCGACTACACGATCGTGCTCGGATCTCGTCCGGACGCCACCGTGACCATCCAGATGATCACGAATCTCGCAAACACGGACCTGACGGTAAATCCTGTGGAGATCGAGTTCACGACATCGAACTGGCGTCAGTCGCAGACCGTCCGGGTGGAAAGCGCCGTTGACGCGGACTCGGAGGACGAACCGTCCGTCGAGCTGGTGCACGTGGCAAGTGGCGGACGCTACACGGGAACGAGCGTTCCGAGCGTGATCGTCGACGTCACCGACAACGGTCAGCCCTTCATAGGCGGGCGGGACGCGACCGGTGAAGAGGGGGTAGCACGGGAGCTGGTCTTCGACATCTCTCTCAGTTTTGCGGCCTCGGACGAAGTCACCGTCCAATACACGACGAGCGACGGATCGGCCGTGGCGGGCGAGGACTACGTGGCGACGTCCGGCACGCTGACATTTCCCTCCGGAACGACCCGAGGCAGGATCGGCGTGCCGCTGCTGGACGACTCGATCGAGGAGGAGGCCGAGACCTTCCAGCTGCAGCTGTCCGACCCCGTGAACGGGATCATCGACACTTCGGACGAGAGGCTGGTGCTCACCGGCACGATCCTGGACTCCGACATCTCGGAGGCGAGCGTGTCCTTTGCCCGGTCGGCCTACAGGGTGCAAGAGGGCGACCGGGTCGAGGTCGAAGTGAGGCTGACGCGCGCCGCCGGGAGCCGCGCCGGAATACCGATCGAGGTCTCACTCGGGCCCGGGGTCCAGGACGCCGATTTCTCGGTCTCGGACACGGTGTTCTTCGGTGCGGGAGATACCCGGCAGGTTGTCGACTTCCTCGCTGTGCCGGACGAGGTGGACGAGGACGACGAGGTTGTGACGCTGGAGCTGGGGCCGATGTTGCCCGAGGGATTCGTGCGCGGGAACCAGATGCGGACGGAGGTAACGATTTCCGACGATGACGAGCGCGGTGTCACATTGTCCACTACCTCGCTGAGAATCAACGAGGGCGCCTCGGACAGCTACACGATGGAGTTGAATTCAAGACCCACCGGAGCCGTTACGGTGGCCGTGACGACCGATCTGGCCCAGACCGATGTGACGGTAAGTCCGTCGGCGCTGCAATTCACGCCGGCGGACTGGTCCGCTCCGCAGACGATCGTGGTTTCGGTCGCCACCGACCCCGACGCGGTGCAGGACCCCGGCGTGGTGTTGCACCATCGGGCGACGGGCGGGGACTACGCGGGAGTGTCGGTCGAGTCCGTGACGGTCACCATTGTCGAAGACGACCGCACCACCTTGTCCGTAGCGAACGCCGAGGCCGCGGAAGGTGACGGCGAGATGACATTCAGGGTCAGCGTCGACGCCCCGGGCGAGCAGCAGGTGTCCGCCAGGTACGCCACCGTGAGTGGAACGGCTCGCGAGGATGTGGACTACGAGGGCACGGAGGGCACCGTGGTAGTACCGCCCGGCCAGACAAGTGCCGAGATCGTCGTGCAGCTCGTGGACGACACCGTCAACGAAACCGCGGAGACTTTCCAGCTGCGACTGACTGAATTCGTCAACGCAAATCAGGGAATCGCGTCCGTTTCGGCTACTGGCACGATTCTCGACGACGACCTGCCGACCGTGTCACTGACTGCGCTGGGCCCGGGAATTGTCGAGGGTGAAGCCGCGAGATTCCGACTCGACCGCACAGGCGCGTTGGGTGCGACGCTCACCGTGCCGATCGAGGTGGAGCAGACGGGGGACTTCCTCGCCAGCACCCCGCCCTCGACCGTCACCTTCGCTGCCAACTCGCGACAGGCGACGCTCGACCTTGCCACCGTGGACGACGACCTTAACGAGCCGGACGGCGAGATCAAGGTGACCGTGACGAGCAACGATGCCTACACGATCGAGGGGCCGGCTTCCATACGGCTGCCCGTCGCCGACAACGACGCTGAGTCCACCATCCTGATCGCTGGCGACCGTGTCCAGGAGAACGCGGGTGCGGTCAGCCTCCAGGTCACTCTCCTTGGTTCGAGCACCCGGTCGGTCAGAGTCGACTGGACGACGGCGGACGGTACGGCGCGAGCAGGAGAAGACTACGAAGCCGCGAGCGGCACGCTTACCCTTGCTCCCGGGCAGTTGCGTTCGGCAATTCAGATCACTGTGTTGGACGACTTTGCGCCAGAGGAAGACGAGACGTTCACCGTAACGCTGTCCAACCCCGCCAATGCCACAATCCAGGTCGGCGTGGCGACCGCCACCATCACGGACGATGACGAGACGGGTGCACAGGTCTATATGTCGCGCTTCGGACGTACCGTGGCGAGCCAGGTCGTTGAGGGGTTCACCGACCGTCTCGACGCTCGCGACACTCAGTGGTCGCTGCAGCAGGCGACCGGCCAGGCGCAGAGCCTTCTTCGCCAGGGGCGCGGACTGAGTCTCCGGCAAATGGTCGACGGCACATCGTTCCAGTTGTCCAGGCAGATCGATCAGCAGGGCGGTGTCTTCGCGGGCGGAACGCTGACCGCCTGGGCACGGGCGGTCTACTCCGGATTCGGCGGTGCCGAGGAGGACGTGTCACTCGATGGCGGCGTGCTGACGGGTCTCGCCGGGGTGGACTACGAGTGGGGCAACGTGCTCGCGGGGCTGGCCGTATCCCACAGTCTGGGTGACGGCACCTTCGGCTCCTTGCAGGTGGGTCAGCTGCCGACGTTGGTGGAGTCGGCGCTGAGCAACGTGTACCCGTATGTGCGCGTCAACCTCAACGAACGCCTCTCCGCCTGGGGCATCGGGGGGTTCGGTGGGGGCGACATGGGGGTCGAGGGCCTCTCGTCGGACAACGGCACGAACATGGCCATGGCGGCGATCGGCGGGCGCTCGAGCCTCGTGAACCTGACCGGGTTCGGCACACGTCTGGCCCTCGCGGCCAAGGCGGACGTCTTGTTTGTGCAGATGACCTCGGATGATCGTCCCGGCTTCAGCCTGACCGACGCCGACGCGAGCCGGGTGCGACTGATGGTGGAGGCCAGCACCGGGAGTCGCATGGGGATGCACACCAATCTCGGATCCAGGCTCGAACTGGGAGTACGCCACGACGGTGGGGACGCCGAGACAGGGCTGGGCCTGGAGGTCGGGGGCGCGTTGAGCTACACGGACCGCTCTCGGGGCCTCAGCGTCGAAGCGACGATCCGACGAATGCTGGCCCACCAGGACGGTGCCTTTGGCGAATGGGGCATCGGCGGCACCGTGGCCTACCAGCCCTGGGGTCCGAACGAGGGACTTTCCGTGCGGTTGGGTTCCTCGTTGGGCGTGAGTCAGAGCGGCGTTCAGGAACTCTGGTCGCGCTACCCAGCCCAGGACCTGTCCACGCGCTTTCGCCGGGACGCGACACGAAACGCGGAAGCGGGACAGGTTGGCGCGCAGGTGCACTACGCCTTCAAACCCTTCGGGGGCGACCTCTCGATGGCACCGTACGCGGAGTGGGCGGTCGGTCGAGGGACGGGTGGCCGGTCACCCCGCCTGGGCTGGCGCATCGAGGTGATGAAATCGTTCCGGCTGAGTCTGGAGTCCGACTTGCCTGGACTGGCCTATCACCACCACGAACGGCGGGGCATGACCCTTCGCGGATCGCTCAGTCGGTAGCGGGTTGTGCCTGGTCGGTCCCGCCGGATAGAGAAGTGACGACAAGACCCCCGGTCCGCCCACTGAACGCCACCGAAGAAGCGGTGCTGAGCAGTGTCAACGAGCAGTGGCTGCTGGAGACGCTCGCGAAGCTCGTGGCGATTCCCAGCTGGCAAGGTCGGGAACGCCCCGCCCAGGAGTACATGGTCGAGGTGCTGAGCGGCATGGGCCTCGAACTCGATGTCTGGGAGATCGACGAAGCCGCGCTCTCCCGTCACCCCGAGTACGCCACCGAGATCGTCCGCGAGGATCCGCTAGGGGTGGTTGGGTGTTGGGATGGGGAGGGCGAAGAGGGTGGCCCGACGCTGGTCCTGAACGGCCACGTGGACGTCGTGCCGCCCGGCGACGAGGGAAGGTGGACGACGCCGCCCTTCGAGATGGCGTTGCGAGAAGTCCAGTCCCGTTCGGGAGCCCGCGCACGGCGCCGCGTCTACGGCCGTGGCGTGCTGGACATGAAGGGACCACTCGTTGCCGGGCTGGCGGGGGTCAAGGCGGTTCTCGATTCCAGGCTCCCACTGCGAGGCTCGCTCCGGGTCCAGTCGGTCATCGGTGAAGAGGACGGCGGCCTCGGGACGCTCGCGGCCGTGCTGCGGGGACATGTGGGCGACGGCGCAATTGTGCTGGAACCGACCGGCCTCGAGGTGGCCGCGGCTCAGGCCGGGGCGCTCAATTTCCGCCTGACCGTACCGGGACGCGCCGCGCATGGAGCCCTGCGCTACGAGGGCGTGAGCGCGCTGGAGAAGTTCATGCTCCTCTACCAGGACCTCATGGACTTCGAGGCCCACCGGAACGCGTCGGCGGACGAGCCCCGCCTGGCGGCCTACTCCGTGCCCTACCCGATCTGCATCGGGACGGTGCAGGGTGGGGAGTGGGCCTCTTCGGTGCCCGAAACGGTGAGGGCTGAGGGCCGATTTGGTGTGGCCGTACGGGAGGACGTGGGAGCCGCTCGCGCCGCTCTGGAGGCCCGTGTGGCCTCCTGCTGCGCCCGGGACGACTTCCTGCGCCTTCACCCGGCGCGCGTGGAGTGGTGGGGCGGGCAGTTTGCGCCTTGCGAGACCGCGCCCGATGCCCCGATCGTGAACCTGGTGCGAGGCGCAGCCCGTGACCTGGGGTTGGGTGGCGCGGAGGTGGTCGGCGTTCCCTATGGCTCCGATCTGCGCCACCTCGTCAATGCGGGGCGCACACCCGGCGTGCTGTTCGGCCCGGGAGACGTCGGTGAGGCGCACTGCGAGAACGAATCCATCGCGGTGAAGGAGTTGGTGGACGGCGCGCGGGCGATTGCCCTGATCGTGTGCCGGTATCTCAGCCCGTCTTGGTCGCCGTGAAGTCTCCGCCCTGTTCGCCCATCGTCCACATGCCCTGAATCGAGCCTTCGGTCGCCGTGAACTCGACGATCAGAGGGCCGCTGGGTCCGGTGGCCTCGATCGTGCCGGCCTGTCCCTCGACCAGCACCGACGTGATCGGTATCGGCGGGAAGGCCTCGCTGAGAATCTCCCCTTCTTAGCCCTCCTCTCCTTCCGTGATGGTCATGGTCCCAGGCAGGGGCTGGCCCTCGAAATAGGCGGTGTATTCGTAGCTGCCGACCGGGTCGAAGGGTGGGGGCCCGGAGGGAGTGGTGGCGCAGGCGGATGCGATGGCCACGGATGCGAAGGCAAGGACCGCGGTCGCGACGGGGGCGATGGCGTTCAGGTTCGGTTTGGCCATGGAGTCTCGTACAGCGAGGAGGACGGTGGGCAACTGGTCACTGAGGAATATGTGGGGTGCAAGGCCAACCTGTGTAGTGTCGATCGCGGGTGGATGACGTCAACGAGGCTGTCCCCGGACCGTCCAGGTCGGCACCGTGGCCGGGTCCACCCCCTGTCGCTGTGCGAAATCGTCGATCAGGGCCCTCGCGATACTGTAGGAAGGCGGCACCGGAGGCAGCTCACCTGCCGTGAACCAGCCCACGTCCTCCAGCTCTCCGTCCCGGTTCTGAAGTTCGCCGCCGTTGTAGACGGCCGTGAATCCGACCATGAGCGAATCGGGGAAGGGCCACGGCTGGCTCCCGAAGTAGCGGATGTCCCTGACACGGATCCCGGATTCCTCCCCGATCTCCCGGTGCACCGCATCCTCCAGGCTCTCGCCCGGATCCACGAATCCTGCGAGGACGGAATAGGAGCCGTGCGGGTGGCGCCGGGACCGGCCGAGCAGGATCTCGTTGCCGCGCGTGACCTGGACGATCACGGCGGGCGACACCTTGGGGAACGTGAGATGGGCGCAGGATGGGCATGCCATGGCCTTGCCGTGCCGGCGAGACGCCTCGGTCGCGGCGCCGCAGACGCCGCAGTAGCGCGATGTACGGCGCCAGCGGGCGAGGTGCGCGGCTGTGAGCGCCAGCGAGAGGGAGGGCTCGCGAAGCAACGGCAGCACTGCGCGAAGCCCCACGGCCGCGACGCCCGGCCGAGGCTTCCATTCCAGGCTCGCGTGGGCGGCCAGGGCGGTGTTCTCGCCCGCGTCGACCCGGAACCATTCCTCCTCCCCTGCCTTCCAACCCCTCGCTTCCTCCAGAGAGGGCAGGTCGGAGGCTTCCTCGGCGAGGACGAGCCGGTCACCGGCGAACAGACATGCCCTCATGGCCGGTTTCGAGGCCTTGGTCCTGTGAGAGTTGCCATGACAAGCATGCCCTCAAGATATCCCAAACGGACATCTCCGGGGCACCTGTTCACATCAGGCGGCTATGCCTATTGTGGAGGTTCACGCTGGCAACTGCGACTCACCGACCGAGGCCGAGCACTTCACGTGTCCGTCGAATCCGAAGCCTCCAACGCCACCCGCCGCCCCTCGTGGGCCAAGGTGGTCGACCAGACCCGCTGCATCGGCTGCCACGCCTGCACCACCGCCTGCAAATCCGAGAACGAGGTGCCGCTTTCGGTGACGCGCACGTACGTCAAGTACGTCGACACCGGTGCTTTCCCGCAGGCGCGGCGCTCCTTCCAGGTCACCCGCTGCAATCAGTGCGAGGCGCCGCCGTGCGTCTCCGCCTGTCCCACCTCGGCGATGTTCAAGCGGGCGGACGGGATCGTCGATTTCGACAAGAGCGCCTGTATCGGGTGCAAGGCGTGCATCGCGGCGTGTCCATACGATGCAATCTTCATCAACCCGGACGATCACTCGGCCGAGAAGTGCAACTTCTGCGCCCACCGGCTCGACATCGGACTGGAGCCGGCGTGTGTGGTCGTGTGCCCGACGGAAGCGCTCCTGGTGGGGGACATGAACGACCCGTCCTCGCGCGTCGCCCAGATCATCAACCGCGACCCGGTGGCGGTGCGGCGGCCCGAGAAGGAGACGCGGCCGAAGCTGTACTACAAGGGCGGGGACCAGGTGACCCTCGATCCGCTCGCGGCGCAGCGGCCGCCCGGGGGGCTGTTCATGTGGAGCGAGCAGGGTGAGGTGGACCACGGGGTGCCGTCCGGGCATCCCGGACCCTGGAACTCGTCTGCGGCAGCGGTGCTCAGCTACGACATTCCGCACCGGGCGCCCTGGGACTTTCGCGTGTCGCTGTATACCTGGACGAAATCCATCGCCGCGGGAGCGTACCTGGCGCCGCTCCTCCTGCTCCTGACCGGGGCGATCACCGCGGCGAGTCCGCTCTGGACCTTCGTCGCGCCGATTTTGGCCGGTGTCTTCCTGGCGCTGACCGGCGCGATCCTGATCTGGGACCTGGAACACCCCACGCGCTTCCACCTCATCTTCCGGCGGCCCCAGTGGCGAAGCTGGCTGGTGCGGGGCGGCTTCATCATCGGCGGCTACGGCGCCGCGCTGGCGGCCCACTTCGCGATAGCCTGGACGGGCGCGTCGCCGCCGCTCTGGCTCGGCCTTGCGGGCGGCGCCCTGGCGGTCCTCACCGCCGTCTACACCGCCTTCCTCTTCGGCCAGGCCAAGGCGCGGGACATGTGGCAGAACCCCCTGCTGCCCGTGCACTTCCTGGTCCAGGCGCTCATGGCGGGGGCCGGCGCGGTTGCGCTGGCGGCGCTCGCTCTGCCCTTCCTGCCGGGCGCCGGGGCGGCAGGCGCGGCCACCACCGCCGGCACCGCGACCGTCACCGCCGCCCTCCAGCTCTTCGCACTGGGCAGCGCCGCCCACGCCCTGATGATCCTCGGCGAAGTCCTGATGCCGCCTCCCACCGCCCACGCCCGCCTGGCCGAGCGCGAGATGACCCACGGCCGTTTCCGGGGCTGGTTCCGGGTGGGACTCCTCGGCGCGCTCCTCGGCGTGGCGGCCCCCTGGCTCGGGTGGGTCGTCGTCCCGATCGGCCTCGTCGCCTTGCTGGCGTACGAGCACGCCTACGTGCAGGCCGGCCAGTCGGTGCCGCTCGCATGACGCGCGGCAACGGCGGCGACTCATCCACCCTCGACGACCTCAACCAGCGCGTCTCGGCCGCGCGCGCCGATGTCGAGTCCCGCGGCGAGACCTTCTACCCGGGCGCCAGCCGCGTCCACCTGGCCGCTTTCCCTCCCAAAGAGCGCTGGAGCGACTGGGTCGAGCTCGACTCGAAGGCGTGGCCCGAACGCGTCGAGCGGCGATACATGCTGGTCCCCACGACCTGCTTCAACTGCGAATCGGCGTGCGGGCTGCTCGCATATGTCGACCGGGACACCCTCGAGGTGCGCAAGTTCGAGGGCAACCCCGAGCACCCGGGGTCGCGCGGGCGCAACTGCGCGAAGGGGCCGGCCACCGTAACCCAGCTCACCGATCCGGACCGCATCCTCACGCCGCTCAAGCGGGCCGGGGAGCGCGGTGAGGGGAAGTGGGAACCGGTCGCCTGGGACGAGGCGCTGGACGACATCGCCGGGCGGATCCAGGCGGCCATCGACGAGGACCGGCACCGCGAAATCATGTACCACGTCGGGCGTCCCGGCGAGGACGGCTTCACGGAGCGGACTCTCGCGGCGTGGGGCGTGGATGGTCACAACTCACACACCAACATCTGCTCATCGGGCGCGCGCGCCGGCTATCACCTGTGGATGGGGATGGACCGTCCCAGCCCCGACCACGAGAACGCGCAGGTGATCCTGCTCGTGAGCAGCCATCTGGAAGCGGGGCACTACTTCAATCCGCACGCCCAGCGGGTCATGGAGGGCAAGAAGCGGGGCGCGAAGCTGATCGTCTTCGACACGCGGCTCTCCAACACGGCGACACACGCCGACCACTGGCTCTCGACCTATCCGGGCTCCGAGGCCGCGGTCCTGCTCGCGATCGCCAACCATCTCATCCGGACCGGGCGGTACAACGCGGAGTTCGTCGAGCGGTGGTGGAACTGGGGCGAGTACATGGCCGAATGCCACCCCGACCAGCCCGCGACCTTCGAAGCCTTCCAGAGCGCGCTCGGCGACCTCTACGCCGAGTACACCTTCGAGTTCGCCGCGGCAGAGAGCGGCGTCCCGGCCGAGACCATCGCGGCGGCGGCCGAGATCGTGGCCGGCGCCGGCACCCGCCTCTCCACCCACAACTGGCGCAGCGCGGCCGCGGGGAATCTCGGCGGCTGGCAGGTGGCGCGGACCCTCTTCCTGCTCAACGCCCTCATGGGCGCGGTGGCGGTGCCCGGCGGCACCTACCCCAACTCGTGGAACAAGTTCGTGCCGCGCCCCATCCGCATGCCCGCGCAACACCCCAAGCGCTGGAACGACCTGACCTGGCCCGCCGACTACCCGCTGAGCCTGATGGAGATGTCCTTCCTCCTGCCGCACCTGACGGCCGAGCGAAATGGGCATCTGGATGTCTATTTCACCCGCGTCTACAATCCGGTCTGGACCAACCCGGACGGCTTCTCGTGGCTGGAGATGCTTACCGACCCCGAGCGCATCGGACTCCACGTCGCGCTCACCCCGACCTGGAACGAGACCGCGTTCTTCGCCGACTACGTGCTGCCGATGGGCCACTCGTCCGAGCGCCACGACCTGACCTCGTACGAGCAGTACGACGGCCTCTGGATCGGATTCCGGCAGCCGGTGCTGCGGGCCGCGCGCGAACGGCTCGGCGAGAAGGTGTCGTCCACCCGAGACGTCACGCCTGGCGAGGTGTGGGAGGAGAACGAGTTCTGGATTGAACTGACGTGGAGGATCGACCCGGACGGTTCACGGGGCATCCGGCGCTTCTTCGAGTCGCGGGAGCGGCCTGGAGAGAAGATGACCGTGGACGAGTACTACGGGTGGATCTTCGAGAACTCCGTCCCGGGCCTCCCGGAGAAGGCCGCGCGGGAGGGGCTCTCGCCGCTCGCGTACATGCGTCGCTACGGCGCCTTCGAGATCGGCTCGACGGTGGGGCCCGTGTACGAGCAGCGCGTCCCGGAGGCCGAGCTCGAGGACGTGCAGGTGGACGCGGGCGGGCGTGCCTACACCCGGGCCGCGGCGCCGCCGTCCCCGAATGTGGTGCCGCTCCCGCCGCTCGACGGCGACGGGGAGGGACGCAGGCGGGTGGGCGTCGAAGTGGGCGGCGAGGTGCGGCGCGGCTTCCCGACCCCGACCGGACGGCTCGAATTCTGGTCCCGGACGCTCGCCGAGTGGGGATGGCCGGAGATGGCCCTCCCGGGCTACCTGCGCAGCCACGTGCACCGCGACACGCTGGAGCCCGGGCAGATGTGCCTGATCTCGACCTTCCGTCTCCCGGTGCAGATCCATACCCGCAGCGCGAACGCGAAGTGGCTCAACGAGATCGCGCACACGAACCCGCTGTGGCTGAGTCCGGGCGACGCGGCCCGGATCGGCGTCGGAACGGGCGACCTGGTCCGCGTCGAGACGCAGATCGGCCACTTCGTCGTGAAGGCGTGGGTCACCGAGGGCATCCACCCCGGGGTCGTGGCGTGCTCGCACCACATGGGGCGGTGGAAGACGGGGGACGGGCCGCGGCAGACGATGGCGACGGTGTCGCTCGACCGTGAGGGGTCTGACTGGGGGATCTCGCGCAAGAAGGGCACCGGTCCCTTCCGGTCCGACGACCCCGACACCGCGCGGATATGGTGGACGGATGTCGGGGTGCACCAGAACATGACCTTCCCGGTCCAGCCCGACCCGATCTCCGGCGCCCACTGTTGGCACCAGGCCGTGCGCGTGACCAAAGCCGGCAGCGGCGACCGCTATGGCGACATCTCGGTCGACACGGCCAGGTCGCGCGAGGCCTTCCGGCAGTGGCTGAAGCTGACCCGCCACGCGGCGCAGCACACGCCCGACGGGACCCGGCGCCCCTTCTGGCTCCTGCGTCCGGTGCGCCCGGACAGGGACGCCTACAGACTCCCATGGAACTCTTCCGAGCCCTCGGAGCGCTGATCGAAGCTCCGGTCCCGGAGCACGGTCGCGTGGCCGAGGCTCTGGGGTTGCCGTCGATGCCGGCCCCGGCCCTGCATGGCAGCGTGGTCGCCTATCAGCGCTATCCGTACGCCTCGGTCTATCTGGGGCGCGAGGGCATGATGGGCGGCGAAGCGCGCGACCGGATTGCGGGGTTTCGGCGGGCGCTGGGGATTGGGGAGGCCGCGACGGCGCGCGACGACGCAACCGAGGCCGACCACCTCGCTTCTCTGCTGGCCCTCCTGGCCGCGCTCGACCGCTGGCGCGAGGATGAACCCGACGAAGCCCGCGCGGCCCTCCTCCAGCAGGCCCGCGTCACCCTCGTCTGGGAGCACATCGCGTCCTGGACCGGACCGTACCTGGCCTCGTTCGACGGGTGCGGCGACCCCTTCTACGGGGCGTGGGCGGCGCTCCTCGGCAAGGCGCTGGACCAGCTGTGCGCCGAGATGGCCCTCCCGGATTACCTTCCCGCCGCCCTTCGCGAAGCGCCACCCCTCGCGGACCCGCGCACCGAGGGCGGCGAGGCCTTCATCTCGTCGCTGCTCGCGCCGGTGCGCTCCGGCGTGATCCTGCTGCGCGACGATCTTGTGCGGCTCGGGGACGAGACCGGCATGGCGTGCCGGGCCGGGGAGCGGCGCTATGTGCTGCACTCGTTCCTCGCCCAGGACCCCGGTGCGACGCTGCAGTGGCTGGCGCGCCACGCGCGGGAGTGGAGCGGCCGGGTGGGGGGGCGGGGGGGGGCGGTAGAGATCACGCGGTGGTGGTCGGAGCGTGCGGCCGGGTCGGCAGCGCTGATGTCGGAGCTCGGCGAGGCGGCGAGTGTGGGCGTCGGCGCGGGAGGGGCGCCGTGACCGGCCGATCGGCCTCCCCCGATCCGTGGGTGGGGCGTCGCGGGTCCTCGCGCGATATCGTCGCCGGGCTGAGCGTGGCGCTCCTCATCATCCCCCAAAGCATGGCCTATGCCGAACTCGCGGGCCTGCCGAGTGTGCACGGCCTCTACGCTTCGGCGATTCCGCTGGTGGCGGCGGGGCTCCTGGCGTCGTGCCCCTACCTGCAGACGGGTCCGGTCGCGCTCACCGCCCTGCTGACCCACGGCGCGCTCGTCACAATCGCCGTGCCGGGGAGTCCCGAGTACGTCGGCGCCGCGGCGCTGCTGGCGCTGATCGTCGGTCTCACGCGGCTGGCGATCGGGTTCGTCCAGGCGGGCAAGGTCACCTACCTGATGTCGCAGCCGGTGCTCCGCGGGTTCACGTCCGGGGCCTCGATCCTGATCCTGCTCTCGCAGTTTCCCTCGACGCTCGGAATGGCGGGGGCCTCCGAAAGCGGTCTGGTTGGGCGGACGCTCCAGGTCCTCGGCAGTCCCGGCTCGTGGAGTGCGGCGGCGGTGGTGCTGACCGTGCTGACGGTGGCCGCGACGCTCTTTGCGCGGCGAATCCATGTCCTCTTCCCGGGCGCCCTGGTCGCGGTGATCGGAGGCGTGCTCTTCTCCGTCCTCTTCGGCTACACGGGACCGATCGTCGGCGACATCCCCGGCTCGCTGCCGCCCTTCAGCCTCGTACTGCCGTGGCCGCTTCTGCCCCAGCTCGTCGTGCCGGGCGCGGTGATTGCGCTGGTGGGATTCGCCGAGTCCACCGCGATTTCGCGCAGCCACGCAACGCAGGACCGGGTCTCCTGGAATCCTGATCGTGAATTCGTCGCGCAAGGGGCGGCAAACGTTGCGTCCGGTTTCTTCGGGGGCCTCCCCGTGGATGGATCGTTCTCGCGGAGCAGCCTGAACCACCTTTCCGGCGCCTACTCGCGCTGGTCCGGCGTGGTCACCGGCCTGGCCGTTCTGGTCTTCCTGCCCTTCGCGGGCCTGCTGACCGCGCTGCCGAAGGCGGTGCTGGCCGGGATCGTGATCGCGGCCGTGGCCGGATTGGTGAAGCCCCGGCTGCTGGTGGGCGTGTGGAAGCTGTCGCACATCCAGGGGATGGTGGTCTGGTTCACCCTCATCATGTGCCTGTTGCTGGCGCCGAGGATCGAGCAGGCGCTGCTGCTGGGGATCCTGGTGTCGCTTGCGATCCACGTGTGGCGTGAGCGGCGGGCCGGATTCGAGAGCTGGATGGAGGACGACGTGCTGCATCTCGAGGTAACCGGGATCCTGTGGTTCGCATCGGCTCCGAGGCTCGAGGAGGCGATCACGGCCCGACTCGCCGAGGCGGAACAGGTGTCGGAGGTGGTGATCCATCTCGAAGGCCTGGGTCGGATCGACCTCACCGGCGCCATGGTGCTCAAGCGCCTGGTGGAGGAGGTCGGGCAATCCGGGATTCCGGCGACGCTCAAGGGGGTGCCGCCGCAGGCCCGGGAACTCATCGACAACGTGTTCGGCATGCTGCCCAACAAGTCGTTGTAGGGATATCTTTACGCTCTCGACCCACCAAGGAGGTCCGCAATGACCAAAGCGATCCTTTTTCTTCTTGCCGCCGCGCTCCTCTGGACCGGGGCGCCCGGCGCCGGGCAGAATCCCGAGGGCGTCCACATCTCCGCCGCCGACATCCTCGCCACGATCGACAACGCGCCGGAAGGCAGGGTCAGCGACCAGCAGATCCGGCACATCGACGCGGGGGGGCACAACGTCGGCGTCGGGCTCGTGCAGCGTCCGCCGACCACGACCCTGGGCGCGATCCAGCACCACAACCAGACCGAGGTCTACTACGTGGTGTCGGGGCGGGGGACGATGGTGACGGGCGGTGCGCTCACCAACGGCCGCGCGCTCGATCCGGAGGGCGGGACCGTGCGCAGGCTCACCGGGCCGAGTTCGGTGGGAGGCATCGAGGGCGGAGTCAGCCGTGAGGTCGGGGCGGGGGACATGGTGATCGTGCCGGCGAACTCACCGCACGGTTTCAGCGAGATTACCGAGACGATCACCTACATCGTGGTGCGGGTGGATCCGGAGCAGCTGGTGGAACTGAAGTAAGCGCGGGGCCGACAGGGAGGAAGCTTCATGGGCGATCATAGTCACGGCGGCCATCACGGCCACGACCACCACGGCCACCACCACGATCACGACCACCAGGACGTGCCGTCGGACATCGCGCTCCGGGTGAAGGCGCTGGAGTCGCTCCTCACCGAGAAGGAGATGGTCGATCCGGCGGCGCTCGACGAGATCGTGGATTCCTACGAGAACCGCATCGGGCCGCAGAACGGTGCGCGGGTCGTCGCGCGGGCGTGGATCGATCCCGACTTTCGCGAGCGGCTGCTCGCCGACGGAACTTCGGCCATCGGCGAACTGGACTACCTGGGCGGCCAGGGCGAGCACATGAAGGTGGTCGAGAATACCGACACCGTACACAATGTGATCGTGTGCACGCTGTGCTCGTGCTATCCATGGCCGACGCTGGGGCTGCCCCCGACCTGGTACAAGTCATCGGCATACCGGGCCCGGGCCGTGATCGAGCCGCGCGAGGTACTGCGCGAGTTCGGACTCGACCTGTCGAATCATGTCGAGGTGCGGGTCTGGGACAGTACGGCCGAGATCCGCTACCTGGTGCTTCCGCAGCGCCCCTCCGGCACCGAAGGCATGACGGAGGAAGAACTCGCCGCCCTGGTCACGCGCGATTCGATGGTCGGCGTGGCGAGGGTCGCTCCGCCCTCGTCTTTGGATGACGGACGATGAACACGATCCACGACATGGGCGGGATGGACGGCTTCGGCCCGGTGCGGCCCGAAGACGACGAGCCGGTCTTTCACCATCGCTGGGAGGGCCGGGTGTACGCCCTGACGCGCGCCGTGAAGCGATGGGGGCGCGGCCGCAACTGGCCGGGATTCCGCTTCGTGCTCGAGAGCATCCCGCCGGCCCGGTACCTGCGGATGTCATACTACGAACGCTGGTTCCACATGATGGCCAGTCGGCTGCTGAGCGCCGGCCTGGTCACCGAGACCGAAATCGAAAGCGGAAGGGCCGACCCCGGCGCGCCCCGGCCCGAGGTGCTTCCGCCGCATGCCGGATCGCTGGGCTTCGGCCTCCTCGCTCACGATGTGCCCGCCGGCTTCCGCCCGGGTGACCGGGTCCGCTGCCGGAACCTGCACCCGCCCGGACACACCCGGCAGCCGCGTTACGTGCGGGGACGCGTCGGGACGGTCGTGGAAGACTTCGGTGTCTACGCGCTCCAGGATACCGACGCGGCCGGCCGGCAACCCTGCGACCGTCCGCAGCATGTGTACTCGGTGCGGTTCGAGGCGCGGGAGTTGTGGGGCGAGCGTGCCGCCGCGAGCGATGCGGTCTACGTCGACCTGTGGGAAGACTACCTGGAGCCGCTGTGATGAAGCCCTACCGGCCCCACGCAGGCGCGACACCCGCACCCCGACTCCCTGCCGAGCGTCTGGCAGTGCTGCCCCCGCTTCCCCGGGATGACGATGGCCCCGTGTTCGATGAGCCGTGGCAGGCGCAGGCGTTCGCGCTGGCGGTGAAGTTGTCGGAGCAGGGGCACTTCAGCTGGAAGACCTGGGCCCGCACGCTCGCCGACGAACTGGCTGGCGCCGCAGCGCGGGGAGAGCCCGACGACGGCTCGCGCTACTACCACCACTGGGTGTCGGCGCTGGAACGCCTGGTGGTCGAGCGCGGCCTGAGCGACTCGTCCGCGCTCGACGAACGGAAGGAAGCCTGGGCCGACGCGTATCGGCATACCCCGCACGGACAGCCGGTGGAGTTGAGGCGCTGACGAACTACGCCCGGCCCGCAGTGTCTTGTCGGCCATTTTCGGGCAAAAGTGGCCGACAAACTGCTCTGTGACGCCCTAGGCGGCCTTCCGCAGCGAGCCCAGGAGGACCAGCAGCCATCCGGCCAACTGCATCACGCCGCCGATGGGCGTGACCGCACCCAGCCAACGCGCGCCCGTCAGTACCAGCAGGTAGAGGGTACCGGAGAACACCACGGTCCCTGCGACGAGGAGCCACCCCCCGCGCACCACGAGCGGATGGCCGCCCCGCTGCTCGGCCAGCCAGGCCACGCCGAAGAGGCCCAGCGCGTGATACATCTGGTAGCGGACCGCCGTCTCGAAGGTGCCGAGGTCGGCGGGCGACAGCAGGCCGGCCAGGGCATGAGCGCCGAAGGCACCCAGTGCCACGCCCGTGAATGCCAGGCCGGCACCGCTGGCGGCCAGCTTCCGCGCCGCGCCGGTCACTTGCCCACCCGCGCAGACATCCGCACCGCCTGGGTCACGCCAACCCCTCAGTACGCAATCGCGTACGCCTCGCGCCGCGGATCCGACGCCGCGGTGAGTGTGCCGTCGCGATCGCGCAGGATCATGTGCGCGCCGCCGAAGGTGGCGGTCCACCCGTGCACCACCTCCACTTCGTGGCCCAGCGCCCCGAGCCCGGCCAGCACGGAAGGCGCAACACGGTCCTCGAAGGCGACCCTCAGCCCGCCGTAGCTTCGGAAGCGCGGCGCTTCGATCGCGGCCTGGGGCGTCATGCCGAAGAGGGTGAAGTTGTTCACGATCTGCAGCAGGCTCTGCGGCTGACTGTCTCCGCCGGGCGTGCCCAGGGTGAAGGCGAAGCTGCCGTCGCCGTGGAGCGCCATCATGGGCGTGAGTGTGTGGTAGGGGCGCTTGCCGGGCGCGATGATGTTCGGATGGCCCGGCTCCAGGTTGAAGAGCGCGCCCCGGTTGTGGAGGACGACCCCCGTTTCGGGCTCGAGCAGTCCCGAGCCGAACCCGGCGAACAGGCTCTGGATCCAGCTCACCGCGTTGCCCCACTGATCCACCGCCGTGAGGTAGACGGTGTCTCCGGAATCGTCCCGGTCCGAACTGCCCGAGGCCGAGGCCACCATGTCGGCGAGAACCCCGGGCATCCGCTCGGTCGCCGCAGCGCCCGGGTCGACCATCGCCGCCCGCGCCGCCAGGTAGTCGGGATCCAGCAGGTCGTCGAGAGGCAGGTCGGTGAACTCGGGATCGGCCGCCCACTGATCCCGGTCGGCGAAGGCCAGCTTCTTCATCTCGACGAGGGTATGCAGGTAGCTCGCGCTGTTGTGTCCCATGGCCCCCAGGTCGAAGGACCTGGCCATCTCGAACAGCTGCAGCTGGGCGATCCCCTGCGTGTTGGGCGGGAGCACCAGCATCGTGTAGTCGCGATAGTCGCCCCGCAGCGGCTCCACCCAGGTGGTGGTGTGCGCGGCCAGGTCGGGCGCGCGGACATAGCCGCCCTCCTCCTCGAGGAACGCTGTAAGTCGCTCGGCCACCCACCCGTGGTAGAACCCGTCCTTGCCATCGGCGGCGATCCGCTCCAGGGTGGCCGCCAGCGCGGGATTACGCAGCAGGCTGCCCGCCGCCGGCGGCTCCCCGCCGGGCGTGTAGAGCGCGCGGGCGTGGTCGTTGAGCGCGCCGGACGAGGCCACGATGTCGCTGGCGAGCCGGGTCGATACCGGAAAGCCGTCGCGAGCGTACCGGACCGCGTGGGTGAGCAGATCATCGAGCGGCCGGGTGCCGAAGCGGTCCAGAGCGTCCACCCAGGCCGCGACAGCTCCGGGGACCGACACCGAGAGGGGGCCGTTGCCGGGCATCTCGTCCAGTCCGCGCTCGGCGAAAAGGGCGGGGGTGGCCAGCGCACCGGCGCGCCCGCTGCCGTTCATTGCGTGCACCTCGCCGCTCTCCGCCTCGTAGTAGAGCATGAACGCGTCGCCGCCGATGCCGTTCATGTGGGGGCGAACCACGGCCAGCACCCCGGCCATGGCGATTGCGGCGTCCATGGCGTTGCCGCCGCTCCGCAGAACCTCGTGGCCCGCGGCCGCGGCGAGGGGGTGGCCCGCCGAAACGGCACCCGAGATCCCGCGCACGTCCGGGCGATTGGTCGCAGGGAAGATCATCTCGCCAGACTCCGTTTCCGGGCCGCCTGGCCGTGCCGCCTCTGCGGCAGGCCCACAACCGGCCGCAAAGGCAAACACTGCGGACAGCAGGACCGCGGAGGCCGCGCCAGGACAGGTCGGCCTCCTATCAAATGATACTCCCGGCATGAATCGGCACTCCTCGGTCGGTTGGGTGGTGCCGTGCCCGGGTTGGGCGGCACCCGATTGGACGATGCCGCCATCTGCGCCGCCGCGCCAGCCCGCATCGCGCTTGCCCGGGCTCGCCCGATGTCCAGGAACGATGGAACAGATTTGCGCCGGACGGGAATGACTCCGCCAAGGGGGACAATCTCCCCCGCGCCGGAGGGCAAAGTCGATTCCCCCGGCGCCTCACAGACAGCAATAGCCCCCCATGCGAGCGAAGCGGGGAGGGGAGGATATGGATGGCGATATTACTGGCACTCACGGGACGCGACAGTCTGGACGTGGCACCGGCATCGGTACCCGACGTACTGAAGCGTGTGCTTGAAGAGCGGGCCGTGGATCTGGAGGAGTACATTCCCGCACCAATGGAGGCCGGGGATCTCCTGTTCGATGTGATTACCGGGGTGACCGCCCGGGGCGAAGATGTGGCGATCGTAAGGAGCAGCAAGGAGCTTGACGAACTGGCTGCCTATGATGGCCCCTTGACCGTGAGAACGTTTCGGGTGACTCCGAAGGGTCCCCGCCTGCTGAAGCAGGAAACGTATTCGCCCGACTATATGGACGACCTTCAGCGAACCATGATTTCGCGCGGTCGGGCCAGGCTCATCGATGAATTCGGAGCGGAGTGGTACCACGAAGTGAGGCGTTTGATCTACCGGAAGCGCTCGTAGTGGCGTGACACGACACCAGGACTCCCTGAGCACAATCCCCCCGGCATTCGGCCGGAGGTGAATCCAGCCACAAGCGCAGGTCCGACCGCCGGCTGGTAGATTGCCTCATGACGGAAAAGCGCGCGCTCGGGCTCTGGACCTCCACATCGCTCGTCGCGGGGAGCATGATCGGTGCGGGCGTCTTCCTGCTCCCCGCGTCGCTGGCGCCTTTCGGCGGGATCAGCATAGCGGGATGGATCCTGAGCGCCGGCGGGGCGCTGTGTCTGGCCTTCGTCCTCGCGCGTCTCGGTGCGACGATGCCCAGGGTCGGGGGGCCGTACGCGTACGGACGCGCGGGATTCGGTGACTTCGTGGGTTTCTGGATCGCGTGGTCCTACTGGATCTCGCTCCTCGCCGGAAACGCCGCGCTGGCCGTCGCCACCGCGAGCTACGCGACGGTCTTCCTGCCCGGAATGGGTGCCTCACCCGCCGCGGGCCTGGTCGTCGCGCTGATCGCTCTGTGGAGCCTGACGCTCGTCAATGCCCACGGCCTGCATACCGCGGGGCGGGTGCAGCTTGTCACCACCGTGCTCAAGCTGCTGCCGCTGGCCGCCATCGGCACCATCGGCTTCCTGTACTTCCAGCCCGGCCACTTCGAGCCCTTCAACCCCACCGGCACAGGCGCGTTCAGTGCGGTCACGGCCACGGTCACGCTCACCCTGTGGGCGTTCCTGGGCCTGGAGGTCGCGACGATCCCCGCCGACGGCGTGCGCGACCCCCGGCGGACCATCCCGCGCGCCACCATCATCGGGACCACGGTCGCGGCCGTCATCTACATCACCTGCACCTTCGCCGTGATGGGGATCATCGCGCCGGTGGAGCTCTCGGCCACGACAGCCCCCTTCGCCGACGCCGCCGGATCGATCTGGGGGCCTTGGGGGCGCTGGCTCATCGGCGCGGGCGCCACCATCGCCTGTTTCGGCGCGCTCAACGGCTGGGTCCTGCTCACCGGCCAGATCCCCCGGGCGGCCGCGCTCGACAGTCTACTCCCGGAACGGTTCGCGCGCCTGAGCTGCCGCGGCACACCCACGGCGGGCCTCTTCCTCTCCAGCATCCTGGTGTCGCTGCTCATCGCGATGAACTACACGCGCGGCCTGGTGGACGCCTTCACCTTCCTCATCCGGCTCGCCACCCTGGCGACCCTCGTGCCATACGTCTTCACGAGCATGACGGGACTGATGTTCGCCCTTCGCGAGCGCCCTGTGAATGGCCCGATGCCCCGGATCGCGCTGGGCCGGGCCGCGGTGGCCGTCCTCGCCTTCGGCTTCTCGGTGTGGGCGATCGCGGGGGCCGGCGCCGAAACGGTGTTCTGGGGCTTCCTGCTCCTGGTGGCCGGTATCCCGGTGTTCGCGTTGATGAGGTGGAGGAGGGCGGAATCGGCCGGCGCGGAGGGCGGGTCGCAATGAGCGGCGGGGGCAACGCCGCGTCCACCGGGGAGGCCGCCATGCCCGCCCGGTTCGGCGTCGGAAGCATGGTGACACCCCTTCGCCGCGTGGCCATGCGCCGCCCCGGCCCGTCGACCCTCGGCGCCGATCCGGAGCGCTGGCACTATGCCGGACCCCTCGACCCGGCGCGGATGGCGCGCCAATACGACGCCTTCGCGCGGTGCGTCGCGGCCTCGGGCGCCGACATCGAGTGGATCCTCGGCGCGGACGACGGCCTCGCCGACTCCATCTTCGTCTTCGATCCCTCGTTCATGACGCCCCGGGGCGCGATTCTGCTGCGGCCCGGCAAGTCGCTGCGGCGCCCGGAGGTAGCCTTGCACAGGGCGCTCCACGAACGGCTCGGTGTGCCCGTCATCGGCGCGATTGAGCCGCCGGGTACGGCCGAGGGCGGCGACCTTATCTGGCTCGGCGACCGCACCCTCGTGGCCGGGCGCACCTTCCGCACCAACCAGGCGGGCATCGACCAGTTGCAGGCGATCCTGGCCCCGCTCGGGGTGGATGTGCTCGCTTTCGATCTTCCGATGTGGCACGGCGGCGCGGCCTGCCTGCACCTTCTGTCGGTGATCAGCCCTCTGGACCACGACCTGGCGCTGGTATATCCCCGGCTGGTGCCGGTGGCGCTCCATCAGCTGATGCGGGAGCGCGGGATCGAGTGCCTGGCGTCCGGCGACGACGAGTTCGAGGCATCGGGCGGCCTGAACCAGAATGTGCTGGCGCTCGGGCCGAGACGGTGCGTTGCAGTGGGAGGGTTTCCGAAGACGGTGCGCCTGATGCGGGACGCGGGGTGCGAAGTTACGTGCTTCGACGCGGAAGCGCTCTGCATTCCCTGCGAAGGCGGACCGACGTGTTTGACGTTGCCGATCTGGCGGGAGGAACGACCTGTAACATGAGAACGATACTCATCACCGGCTGCTCGTCGGGGATCGGACTGGAAGCGGCGAGGAGCCTAAAGCGGCGGGGCGGCTGGCGGGTCTTCGCGACCTGCCGGAGCGAGCAGGACTGCCATGCCCGGCGGGAAGAGGGCCTTGAGAGCTTTACGCTCGACTACGCCGATCAGGAGTCGATCGACGCGGCAATGATGGAAGCCCTGTCGCGCTGTGACGGCGATCTCGCCGCCGTGTTCAACAACGGCGCCTTTGCGCTGCCGGGTGCCGTAGAGGATCTGAGCCGAGAGGCGCTGGACGCCATCTTCCAGGTCAATCTCTACGGCCCGCACGAGGTCGCGCGGCACGCGGTGCGGGCCATGCGGGCGCGCGGCCGGGGGCGCATCGTCAACTGCTCGTCGGCGGCGGGATTCACGGCGCTGCCCTTCGGCGGCGCCTACACCGCGACCAAGCATGCGATGGAGGGACTGACCGATAGCATGCGGATCGAGCTGCGCAAGACCGCGATCAAGGTCTCGCTGATCGAGCCAGGGCCGATCCGCGGCACCTCGATCTACGTGAAGGGCCGAGTCCAGCACGAGAGGTGGATCGACTCCGGCCGAAGCGTCTGGCGGGAGCACTACGAGGAGCAGATGAAGCCGCGCCTCTCCAGCTCGGACCCCGCCAGGGACCCCTTCGAGCGCGGAATGAGGGCGGTGATGTCGCAGCTGATCCATGCTCTCGAAAGCCCCAGACCCCGAGCGCGGTATTTCGTCACCGGGACGGCACGCCTGGCCTGGTGGTTCCGCTTCCTGCTGCCGACTGCGGTGAATGACGCCATGGCGGCGAGGCAGTTCGGGCCGCATTAGGGCGGTTTGTCGGCCAAAATCGGCCTGAAGTGGCCGACAACGGTCCGTCAGACCGGTGTTCCCGTCAATTCCCGGCGCTCAAGCGTGGAGCCGGCGCGCGCCCCAGTAGTGCAGCACGATCCACGCGACCGCCGCCACGCCCAGAATGGCGAACCCCATGATAGACGGCGTCATGGCGAGCCGGATCATGCTCCAGACGAGCGCCGTGCTCACTTCGCCCGCGCTGGTGATCACGCCGGCGGACACCCACACCCCGATCAGGGTCGCGAGCAGCCCGATGCAGGCGCCCACGACTCCCGTGACCAGGATTGCGCCAACCCGCGAGCCATCGGCGGAATCCTCGCTCCGGCGCAGGCGCGCGCGAACCACCCAGCCGACCTGGGCCACGACGATGAGTAGCACGAGCAACAGCGGAACTCCCACGATACCGGACTGTTCGAAAATGGACATCAGTGCCTCCCTGTTTCGGTTCGCGGATTCACGAACCGTCTCGAATGATTGAGAAGCGCCGCGATTCGGCGCTCACATGCCTCGTCGGTGACGAGGCGGGGGATGAGGGCCAGCCAGCCGAACAGACCGAATAGCGCGGCGCCGGCTGCCAGAACGGCAAAGAAGATTGCGCGCTGAACCGCGGTCCATGCCGCAGCGGGCGGTCCCCCGACGGCTCCGAGCCCATCGTATACCTCCCAGGACGCGCCCAACCCACCCAATGACACCGCCGCCACAATCAGTCCGACCTGTCTGGCCCACAGGACCCGACGTGTTTCGGGCCGCAGGTCCCCGTCGATCCAGAGCCTCTTCGCAGCGCGGGCCCAGTTGGAGGAGAGAAGGGCGACGACCACAACCAGGGACCACCCCAGCAGGCTGCTGGCCGCGCCCGGATTCTGCCACCAGAGAGCCGCCAGCACGGCCGACCCGGCCAGGATGGCCGTTGCCGTGGCTCCCATCCGCTCGATGCCACCCGCGCGCCCGGTCTGCCGCATCCACCGGCCCAGGCGCGGTGCGTGCTGCGCCTCCAGTTCGGCCAAGGCCTCACGCGACGGCACCACCTGTCCCGCCGCGATCCGTCGCGCGGCCCTCGCGTCGTACCCGCGGCGCTGCAGTTCCTCCTGGAGAGCTTCGGCATCGGCGCCCAGTTCCTCGATCAGCTCCAGCCGCCGACGAGGGGACGCTTTCAGCTTCTGCGCAACGGCTGCCAGCTCGCTCTCAGGCCGCATGGGTCCGCCCCAGCAGCTTGAGCAGCACGTTGAACTGCTCTTCCAGCTCGGCCGCGCCCGCCTTCAGGATCTTCCGCCCGGAAGCAGTGATGCGATAGGTCTTGCGGCGGCGGCCGTCGCCATGCCACTCGCCCCGCACCCGGCCCTCCGCCTCGAGACGGTGGAGGATGGGGTAGAGCGTGCCGTGCTGGAAGGTGAAGAGCCCGCCGGTCCGCTCCTCGACCGACAGCGCGATCTGGTAGCCGTGCGCGGGGCCGATCTCGAGCACCGCCAGCACGAGCAGCTCGTTGATTCTCTTGGAGAGCGTGATCTGCACTGGTCACCTCCGCGTTGAATGGGTCGCCGGAATGCGGTAGCAGGCCCGCGATCAATATAAAAATAATCTATATATCATCATTCTATATGAAAGGTTCCGCCAGGGGTAGTCACCGGGGCGACAATCCCCGCTCATGGTGCGTCGTCAAACACACCTCGCGGAACCGCGTCGTCGCCGCACCGTAGTGTTTGACAATGAACGTCATCCACACCCAGATGTTTGGGGCCATCTACCAAGGAGGCGACGGAATGCAATTGGACTGGAACTTCATCGCGCCAATGGTCGTCAGTGTGGCCTTGTTCCTCACGGTTGGCGGCGTGCTGGTGCTGAGGCCGATCTCCGGGCGTCTCGGCGCGTTGCTGGAACAGATGGCCAAGGAAAGGAAGGCGCTGCCCTCGGACGAGGTGAATCGGCTCCGCGAAGAGGTCGAGACGCTTCGCTCCCGGATGGAACTGCTGGAGGAGCGGCAGGACTTTACCGAGGGCCTGCTCGGTCCCGGCTCTTCCGAAGCGGTGGGGCGGCCGAAGGAGTGACGCTGGCAGGCGTGGCGACCCGCCGCGGCCAGCGATTGCCGTTCTCCCGTCCTTCCACGATTCCGAGCAGGCGTGGAAACCGCATCACGGCTGGCAGCCGGCCCCGCGCGGGAACGGCTTCCTCGATCACGAACATCTGCTCGAGGCGGTCGAGAAGCCTGCGGGCCGAACGGGTGGGCAGTCCGGTCGCGGCGATGAAGTCGCTGGCGCGAAAGACCGGTCGGGCGAAGAGGGCGTCCAGGACAGGCGGCACGTAGCGGGTCCGGGTGACCTCTCCGACCCATTTTTCGACGCGGCGGTACAGTTTCAGCATGGCTGATACCGTCCTTGTTCCATCCTCCGCCTGGTTGCGCAATGTCTCCAGGAAGTAGAGACACCATCCTGTCCAGTCGTCATCGCGCGAGACACCCAGCAAGCGATCCCAATAGAAGCCTTGCCGCGCGGCGATTCGCACGCTCAGGCGAAACACGGGCATCCGGATCAACCCTTGTTGCCACATCAGATGCGGGATCAGCAGGCGTCCGATGCGGCCGTTGCCATCCAGGAACGGTTGTATCCCCTCGAACTCGGCGTGCTGAACGGCGATCTGAACCAGCCGGTCTCGCACGTCGGAGTGTATGTACCGCTCCCAGACGCTCATCGCACCGGGAACCTGATCCGCCGCCAGGGGGACGAAGGTGGCCGTGTCGACGGTCGATCCGGGCTGGCCGGTCCAAACCGGTTCCTGACGGAATTCGCCCGGTGATCCGGTCTGCCCACGGGATGTGTCAAGCAGCGAATGCGCCTCGCGAACCACGTTGACGGACAGACGACCCTCTTCGAGTCGCCGCCTCACCAGGCTCTCAGCGGCCAGAAGACTCCGGACCTCGCGGATGTCGTCGCGTGCCAGCGGGTTCCCGGGCTCGAGACCCGCCTCCCATTCCAGCACGGATGTGACGCTGGCGTAGGTGTTCTCGATCCGCGACGAATGCACGGCTTCCTGGATGCGCAGAACCGCAAGGAGGGATCGAGAATCCGGGAGGGTGCCCAGGAGAGCGTCATACCGGGCTACGGCCGCAGCCGCCGGGCCGATCAGGGGTGCCAGGCGCCTCCAGTCAAGGCGCGCATCGGGGGGAAAGCCGCCTTGTTGGTAGTGGACGGGAGGCACGGGTGTGGTCGGATCCCGGTAGGAGTTGAGAGAATTGACCCTAACCCGCATTTCTCACACAGGCCAGTCAGAGGCCTGAGGGGAGGGGTTGAGGGTGTGACCGGGGGTGGCCAAGCGTGTCGGAGTGAGGGACAGCAGGTCCCTGGCGGGTTTTTCGAAGCAGCGAACGAAGAGATTGACGGGCTGAAGAGGCCCTGATTGGTTCCAGGACGCAGTGGTCCTTGGAACGTGGTGGCTGGGAGGGTGCTCGGGAGCGGCCGGGGAGCCTACCCCGGTAGTCGAGCGTGGACCCGTGCGAAGGCTGCGGCGGAGGGGTGCGCGGAGTCCATGGCGACCTTGACCCGGCGAACCGAGACCATGACGCGGGCACCGATCTTGAGGAGCCTGAGCCGGAGCGTTCCCGCGGTGGCGCGGGCGAGCGGGGTGCCGTGAAGCGCTTGCCTGATGGCATCGAAGAGGATCGACGCGAAGGCGGAGAAGAGGAGCCGGAGCTGGTTGGCGGCGAAGCAGGTGGCCGAGGTCCGGTCGGAGAAGAGATCGAGCTGCTGCTCCTTGATCGTGTTCTCCATGTTGCCCCGTGCGCAGTAGAGGCGCTCGTACACGGTCCGCGCCGAGAAGGTGTCGGCGGGCAGCGAAGTGACCACGAAGCGGGGGTTCGCCTTGTCCGCCAGATGCTCGGCCTTCGCCACGACGCGGCGCTTACAGGACCAACTGGTGAGGGTGGCGTAGGGGAACTCCGTGAACCGGCGGGCCGGCCGGCCTTTCTTCTCCGCTTCGGCCGCGGCGTCGTCGAGTAGCCATACGATGCGCTCGACGAGCCGCGAGTTCCTTGCCAGCCCGATGACATAGTCCACGTCGTTGTCCTTGCACCACGCCATCAGTTCCTCGCGAGCATACGCGGAATCGGCACGGAGCAGGATCTTCAGCCAGGGCCACTCCTGGCGGAGCCGGGCGACGATGCGGCCGAGCGGTCCGGTCACCCCTCCGGCCGGGTCGGCGTTGCCCGGCCTGAGCTGTGCGAAGAGCGGGCGTCCGCCACAGGTGATGTACAGCGGCAGGAAGCAGTAGTGGTTGTAGTAGCCGTGGTAGAACCGGCCCTCCTGGCTGCCGTGCACCGCAACGTCGGTCGAGTCGATGTCCACCACCAGCCGCGACGGGGGCAGGCCCTGCCAGGAGTCGATGAACGACTCGACCAGCACGTCCTGAAGCTTCTCGGGGTCGTGGTCGATCTTGGCGTAGCGGCTCGGCTTGCCACCGGCAGGTGCGTGCTCGAGCCGGCTCAGCGTGCTCTTGCCCGCCAGTGGTGCACACCCTTTCCGGCGTGCCTCGAGCTTGCCCGACAGCAGTGCCAGCAGCGGGTCGCGCCGCAGGTCGTCGTGGTCGTTGAGGTCGTCGTACCCCAGGGCAATGCCGGCGATGCGCTGTGCCACCAGTGTCCGCACCGAATGTTCCGTAAGGCGCGGATCGCGGTGGTCCGTGAAGCCTGCGGCAACCCGGTCGAAGAGCCCGGTGGAACGGTCCGCCTGGCGAAGGAGCAGCGCCCCGCCGTTCGAAGTGATCGATCCGCCGTCGAACGCGGCGGTCACCCTGCGGCCTTGGCACCCTTGAAATGCGAACGAAAGCGGTTTACACTGTGTCAGCATCGGTCCTCCTTGGGGAATCATGTCAAGTTCATGCCCTACATAAACTTAACACCCCTCGGAGGCCGGTGCTCTCTTATAGGTGTGAGAAATCCGGGCTAAGGACTGTAATGCATCATATGTGGATATTATCAAGCCAACAACCCCCCAATTGTCGCTGTCATGCTCTGGCGTAGTGGTACGAACAGAAATATGTGCACAATTCGACCATCGATTCGGGATTGACGGATTTGTCCGCCAGAATCAGCCAAAAGTGGCCGACAAACCGCTCAGCCTACGGGATCACTCCCGCCATCCCGGCCTCGGCCACGACCAGCAGCAGCGCGCGCTGAATCGCGAGATGCCCGTCCACGTTGACCCAGTACTCCCCCGGCGAGTGGCCGCCGAAGCCGATGCCGCCGCGGCCGATCGTCACGGCCGGGACGCCCAGGGCGATCGGCACGTTCGAGTCGGTGGAAGAGCGGCCGAACTGCCCCTGCACGCCGAACACCGCCGTCGTCGCCAGCGCGCGCTGAACCAGCGGCGCGCCGCGGTCTCCTTCGCCGGAGGGGCGATCCCCGATCTTCAGCTTCTCCACCGTGAGCGGGGGCCCCTCGCGCCGCAGCGCGTTCTCTTCCTCCAGTGCCCGGTCCATGGCCGCGAGAAAGACGCCCTCGATCCGGGCCAGGCTCTCGGGGCTCACCGAGCGCATGTCGACCTCCATCCAGCTGTCGAAGGGGATGGCGTTGACCGAAGTGCCGCCCCCGATGCGCCCCACGTTGTAGCTGGTGCGGGGGCCGCTGCGGGTCAGCGTGTCGGCGGCGTCCTGGAAGTGGCGCACCGCGCGGCTCATTGCGTGGGCGGGGTTGGCGAGCCCGAAGGCGCCCCAGGAGTGTCCGCCCGGGCCCGCGAAGGTGACCCGGTAGCGTACGGAGCCCAGGCCGTCGATGACGAGGCGGGTCAGTCCGCCGCCGTCGACTTCGATCCAGGCGTCGGGCGCGGCATCGGGATCGCGGTAGATGTGCTTCATGCCGCGCAGGTCGCCCAGGCCTTCCTCGCCGACGACCCCGACGAACAGCACATCGTCGTCCGTCTCGATCCCGGCTTCCTCCATGGCGCGCAGCACGGCCAGCAGGACCACGAGGCCGCGCGTGTCGTCCCCCACACCGGGGGCGAAGATGGTGTCGCCGCGCTGCCGCACCGTGACGTCGGTGCCCTCGGGGAAGACCGTGTCGAGGTGACCGCCGAACCCGATGGTGCGGTCGCCGCGGCGGCCCTTGCGCAGACCGATCACATTCCCTTCCGCGTCGGTCCACACCGAGTCGGCACCGTGCTCCATGAGCAACTCCGCGAAGCGGCGCCCGCGGGCCTCCTCCATGAAGGGCGGCGCGGGGATCTCGGTCAGCTCGATGAGCGTCTCCAGCGCCCATGCGTCGAGGTCCTCGACGATACGGAATGCGTTGCGGAGCTGTGTGTTGTCGGCGAGTTCGCGAGCCTCGCGGGCGTAGTCGGCCGAAGCGGTCTGGGCGTTTGCGGGTCTGGCCAGCATGGGCGTCACCAGGAGGGCGAGGATGAGGGGGGCATGAGCCGGGAGCGGCGATGGCAGTCGGGGCACGGTGGCACTCCGGGTTGAGGGACTGTTGGCAACTGGCCTAACGGACCACGGAACCGGGCGCCTCCGCCATCGGCTCGTCGCGGCTGACGACGCGCGTGGCCGGGCCGGCGATGAGGGGATCGGGTCCGGTCACGACCTCGGCGTCCTTGTCCGGGTATTCGAGCCTGGACAGAAAGTGCTGCATGGTGGCGAGCCGCGCGCGCTTCTTGTCGTCCGACTTGACGACGATCCAGGGTGCGTCGGCGGTGTCCGTGTAGAAGAACATCGCCTCCTTGGCCCGCGTGTAGTCGGGCCACTTGTCGAGGGACGCGATGTCTATGGGCGAGATCTTCCACTGTTTGAGCGGGTCGGTCTTGCGCCGGTCGAAGCGGTACAGCTGCTCGTCCTGCGAGACCGAGAACCAGAACTTGAAAAGAATGATGCCGCTGTTGACCAGCATGCGCTCGAGTTCTGGGCACTGGCGGAGGAACTCGAGGTACTCCTGCCCGGTGCAGAACCCCATGACGCGTTCGACGCCGGCCCGATTGTACCAGGAGCGGTCGAAGAGCACCATTTCGCCGGCCGTCGGCAGGTGCTGGACGTAGCGCTGGAAGTACCACTGGCCCCGCTCGACGTCGCTGGGCTTGTCGAGTGCCACCACGCGGGCGCCGCGAGGGTTGAGGTGCTCCCTGAACCGCTTGATCGTGCCGCCCTTGCCGGCCGCGTCACGCCCCTCGAAGAGGACGATGATCTTGATCCCGGAGTCCTTGACCCAGCGCTGGACCTTGAGCAGTTCGACCTGCAGACGCGCTTTGTGCTGCTCGTACTCGCGCCGCTTCATCCTGGTCTCATAGGGGTAGACGCCCTCGCGGAAGATCCGGGCGAGGACCTCGCGGCCGGGTTTTTGGTTCCGTTTCTTCGCCTCGCTGGTCACTGCCGCCTCCGGTGCTGAAGCATTGATCGGAACGGGCAAAGTAACGCCGGAGCGAGGGCCGCGCGATCAGCGAGGGCAGGCGTCGGACCCGCTACTCCAGCCGTCTCGGCAGGATGAAGTGCCTGAGCTCGCCACCCTGGTCGGCGCCGGTCCAGCTGTCCGACGAAAAATCCACGATGGCGACGGCGCCGGTCGGGAACTTGGTGCGAAGCAGGTCGATCTCGCGGGGGTCGCCCTTGCGGGAGAGATAGGCCGCGAGAGCATGCGTGGAAGGGTTGTGACCCAGTACCATGACGGTTTCGGCCTCGTCCGGGGCGTCGGCGATCGCGGCCAGCACATCGCGCGGCGCGGCAAGGTACAGCGCCCGATGGAACTCGACGCTGGGATGGCCGCCGAAGTGCGGTTCCATCTGCACCCAGGTCTCGCGCGTTCGGGTCGCGGTGCTCGACAGCACCAAGTCCGGCACGCAGCCCAGTTCGGCGAGGGCCGCGCCCACGAGCTGCGCCGCACGGTAGCCGCGCGCGTTCAGCGGACGGTCGTGGTCCGTGAGGGCGGGGTTGCCCCAGCTCGATTTGGCATGCCGTGCCAGCAGGAGGCGCCGCATGAGCCCGTCCGTGGTGTTCTGGTGTCAGTGCCTGCGGCGGGCGCGTGCGCCGGCCGCAACCGGTCATGGAAAGCTACAACGCAGCGGCGCGGTGTGTTGCAGGTGGGGGGCGGCCGGGGCAGGTTGGAAGCGAAACGCACCCGCGCAGCAACAGGAGGAATTCCATGCGAGGGACGAACCGTTGGGTGTCTGCAGGTCGAAGCGGCGAGGCCCTGATCCACCTTCGCGGAGTCGCGATCCTGGGGGCGGCAGTCGCCTCGTTGTGGGCGTGCGCCGCGCTGTGGGCGTGCGCCGCGCCGGAGGAGTCGCAGCTTCCGGCCGAGTGGCATCCGGCTCTGTCCACCTTTGCCGAGACGGTCGCCGCCGACGTGGACGCGGACGGGGTGGGGGGCATGACGGTGGCGCTGGCCCGCGACGGCGAAGTCCTGTGGTCGGAGGCGTACGGGTGGGCCGATCCGGAGGCGGAGATCCCCGCCGCGCGGGAGACGATCTACCGCACCGGGTCGATCTCGAAGTCGGTGACGGCGGTGCTCATGGCGATCCTGGTCGACGACGGCGTCGTGTCGCTGGACACGCCACTGGAGGAACTGGTCCCCGAGATCGCCGAACTCGCGGAGAGGCCGCCAGGCGCGAGTCCGGACCTGCGCCAGGTCGCCAGTCATACCGCAGGCTTCGCGCGTGAACCGGATCTCGACGGTGCTGCGACAGGCCCCATCGAGGGGTGGACATCGCGCATCCTGGAATCCATCCCCACCACCCGCTATCAGACGGCGCCGGGGACCGGGTATTCGTACTCGAACATCGGCTTCGGGATCCTCGGATTCGGGCTGGAGCGCGCGGCGGGCGAGCCGTTCATGGACCAGGTCGAGGCGCGGATTTTCGAGCCGCTGGGGATGACGAGCAGCACGTTTGTGGTGGGCGACGACCTTCTTCCGGTACTGTCGCGCGGGCACGCCAACGGTGGCGATGGCGAGGTGGATACGGAGCAGCCGGCCCGCGAGCATGCGGGGCGCGGGTACAAGGTGCCGAATGGCGGGGTGTATTCGACCGTGGACGACCTGGCGCGGTTTGCGGCCGGGGTGATGGGGCGCGGCGGTGCGTCGCTGCTGACCGGCGGGACGCGGGCGGAGGTGCTGCGCGTGCAGACGCCGGAGGACCCGGAGCGGGGATACGGGTTGGGGTTCAGCGTGGACGCCGCGGACGGGCGGGTATTCGCGGGTCACGGAGGGTCGGTGGCGGGATATACGGCCTACCTGGGTTTCGAGCCGGCGACCGGGCTGACCGTGGTGCTGCTGCGGAACTACAACCGGGGGCGGACGAACCTTGGCGGGGCCGCGCGGGAGCTTCTGGCCGGTTTGTCGGCCAATTAAGGCGTTTTTTGGCCGACAAAGTGGGCGCTGACCGTGGCTGACGGGCGGAAACAGTTCCCCCTGGGCGCCGCCGTGACCTTCGAGGCGCTCGCCGACGACCCGTATCCGATCTTCCACGAGCTGCGCCAGGCCGAGCCGGTGACCTGGGCGCCCCGGCTCGGGATGTGGCTGCTAACGCGGCGGGACGACATCGTGCGCGTGCTGTCGGACTGGGAGAGGTTCACGACCGACTCTCCCAGGTCGACCATCCGGGACATCTTCGGGTCCCATATGCTGACGACGGACGGGGACGAGCAGATCCGGTACAAGCGGCGCTTCATCGGGCCGTTCAGGCGGGGGAAGCTGGAGGAGAACCTGCTGGGCACGGTTCAGGGCGTGCTGGATCAGCTGATGGCGGAGTTGGCGGGGGCGGCGGGGAGCGCTGACCTGCGCAGCCGGGTGGCGCGGCCGCTCTCGGTGCGGAGCATCTGCCGGGTGCTGGGGCTGCCGGAGGGGGACGGGGCGATGCTGCTCGGGTGGTACGACCACTTTGCGGTCGCGCTCGAGAACTTTGCCGGAGATCCGGCGGTGCGGGCGCGGGGGAAGGGGGCGGCGCGGGAGTTCACCGAGTATGTGACGCCGTTTCTGCGCGCGGAGCGGGCGGTGCCGGAAGGATCGATGATCGCCGCGCTGCGGAGTGACGCGGACCCGTACCGGCCGGGGCATCACGGGGCGCGGGGAGGGGAGGAGGCGCTCTCCGAGGCGGAGATGGTGGCGAACCTGCTGCTGGTGCTGTTTGGCGGAATCGAGACGACCGAGTCGATGATCGGCAATGCCTTCTGGGCGGTGCTTTCGCACCCGGAGGTGGCGGAGCGGGTGGCGGCGGAGTGCTTGGGCGCGGAGCGGTCGGGTGCGGTGCGATCCGGCGCGGAGCGATCGGCGCGCTGGTCGGCGAGCCCGTTGCTGGCCGGGGTCATCGAGGAGTCGATGCGGTGGGAGCCCGCGGTTCAGTCGTGCATGCGCTTCACCACCGAGGACGTCGAGATCCGGGGGGTGCCGATCCCGCGCGGAGAGACGGTGCACTGTTTCCTGGGGGCCGCGAACCGCGATCCGGCGCACTTTCCGGATCCCGACCGGTTCGACCCGGGGCGTCCGAATGCGCGGGACCACCTCGCCTTCGGGGCCGGGCGGCACTTCTGCCTCGGGGCGTCGCTGGCGCGGATCGAGGCGGAGCAGGCGCTGGGGTCGGTGTTCGGGGGACTGCCCGGGCTGAGGCTGGATCCGGAGCGGCCCACGCGGCCGTACGGGCACGAGTTCCGGACGCCGCCCGGGGTATGGGTACGGTGGGGGTGACCTGGCCGCGGCCAGGCGTAGGCGCCGGGGCCCGCGATGTGCCGGGACTCGACGGTCTCTTCTAGCGCGAAGAAGTGCCCGCCCGCGCTTCCACCAGCCCGGGAACCTCGCCGTCCGCGCCCGCCCAGACCTCTGCCAGCGTGGCGTAGGCTTCGCGGGCGGCCGTCTCATCGCCGAGCGCGGTGGCCGTGCGGGCCAGGCCCAGTAGCGCTTGGGTGCGCTTCGGTGTGCGGGCGAGCTGTGCGTCCCACGCGCGGCGAGCTTCGTCGTGACGGCCCCGGGCGGCCAGTTCGCCAGCGAGCAGTTCGTGCGGCGGCATCAGCGTGGCCGGGGGGCCGAACTCGTACGGCAGGGCCTCCTCCCGGCTGGCGGCGTTCCGCAGCAGGGCGATCCCGGCTTCGGCGTCGCCATCTGCCAGGGCGATGAGGCCGTCCAGTTCGAGGAGCAGGATGGCGTGCCTGGGATTGGGGGCGGTGGCGGGATCTCCGTGCCGGTTCCGCAACTGCCGGGCGGCGTCGAGGTCGTTCGTGTGCAGCGCCGCCAGGGCATCCACGAAGTCGTAGGGCAGCGCCAACTGCGGAAAGGCGCTCAGGTCGGCCGTGATGGTGCCAGCCCGCGACCAGAGACCGGCGTCGATCACCGAGCGGGCCCGCATGTTCACGAAATACCCCGCCTCGTCGGGCGCCGGGTTGTCGCCCATGCGGGCGAGGCAGGCCGCCATCCCCTCGGCGGCTTCGTCCATCCGCCCCAGCTGCAGGTGTCCGTAGTGCAGCCACGAGGTGTAGTGCCCGCACACGTTGGGCCGGCGCCCCCTGCGGGCAAACCCCGCGTTCTGCACGTCGCGGGCGCGCACGTTCGCGGCCACCACGTCGTCCCACAGGCCCATGGCTACGAAGATGTGCGAGGTCATGTGCTGGGCGTGGCCCGCGTCCGGCGCGATTTCCGAGTATGCCCGCGCGGCGGGGAGGCCCAGCGGCGCGTGGACGGGATCGTCGAAGGCGTGGATGATGTAGTGGGCGGCCCCGGGGTGCATCGGGTTGGCTTCGAGGACCGGCTGGGCGACGGCGGCAGCCTTCATGTAGATGGCGAAGTCGCGGCCGTCGTGGGCGGTCCCGAACAGGGAGAGGGCGTAGAGGGCGGCCGCGTCGTGGTCGCCGGGGTACTTCTCGGACAGGCGGCGCATGGCGTCCCGGTACTGGAAGTCGCGGGCCTGCTTGGGGCCGTCGCCGTACAGGATCTCCACCGTTTCCAGCCAGTCACGTTCGCGCTCGGTGGGGACTCGTGCCAGCCGCCGGGCGGGGGTCGGCGCGTACTTGCCCAGCACGGCGAGCGCCGCGTCGCGGTCCTGCTGCATCCAGATCGGGTGGTTGTGGGTCTGGGCCTCGCCCCAGTACGCCATCGCGAAGTCGGGATCGATCTCGCGCGCCATCCTGAACTGCGCCTCGGCGTCGTCGTACTCGAAGTTGTGCAGGAGCAGAAGGCCCGCCTCGAAGTGCGGCTGGGCGGCGGGGTCGCCGGAGGTGGGGAAATCCACGGATCCGAGTTGCTGGGCGGCGGCCGTGGCTGGCGCGAGAGAGAGCGCCAGGGTAGTCGTGGCGATCCAGGCACGGTTGGTCATCTGGCTGCTTCCTTTCGCCCTCTTCGATTGGCCGACGCCCCGGGCGGGATTAGTATTCTTGCGCTTCGAACAACGAGTCATTCCTGACACCTCAGATTAACGCGGAGAACACATGTCGAACACACCCCTGGGCCGTTTCGCCTGGCACGAAGTGATGACCACGGACACGGACGCGGCCCGTGACTTCTACCCCGGGATCATCGGATGGGGCACCAGCATGTGGGACGGCGGCGACATGCCCTACGAGATGTGGATGAATGGGGAGATGCCCGTGGGCGGGCTGATGGAGCTGCCTGCGCCGGAAGTTCCCCCATGCTGGCTGGTCTACGTGTCCACCCCCGACCTGGACGCGACGCTCGCCAAGGTGCGGGGTCACGGTGGCGCTGTCCTGAACGAGATGGCGGTGCCCGAGGTGGGGCGCTTTGCCGTGATCGCGGATCCTCAGGGCGGGGTGATCGCGGTCCTCGAACCCGAGGGTGAGACGCCCGGTCACGACGGCGACCCGAACATCAGCGAGTTCTCATGGCACGAACTCGCGACCACAGACGCCGACGCGGCCTGGGCCTTCTACTCCGAGGTCTTCGGATGGGAAGAGACAAGCCGGATGGACATGGGCGAAATGGGCTTCTACCAGATGTTCGGCCGGGGGGCGCGTCCGCTGGGCGGCATCTTCAACGGCCCGCCGGGAATGCCGGCGGTGGGATGGCTTCCGTACGTGATGGTGCCAAACGTGCATGCTGCTGCGGAAACGGTAAAGGCCTCCGGCGGGAAGATCCTGCAAGGCCCCATGGAAGTCCCCGGCGGCGACTTCATCGCGCACTGCATGGACCCGCAGGGGGTCGCCTTCGCGGTGCACGCCATCGGCGGTGACGGAGAAGAAGAGGAGTAACCATGATGTACCGGGCAAGCCTGCTGCTGGCCGTTCTTGTGTGCGGCGCATGCGCGCGGGGCGGTGACACAGCCGACCTCATGATCGTCGGGGGGATCGTCGTGGACGGTTCCGGGGACGCGCCCCGGAGCGGGACGGTCGTGATCGCGGGGAACAGCATCGTCACGGTGGGTGGCGTGGCGGCCGACGGCGGCGGAGCACAGGCTGCCGATACGATCGATGCTACCGGTCTGGTGGTCGCTCCCGGCTTCATCGACGTCCACAATCACACGCCGCCCGCGATCGCCGAGCCTGGCAACCGCCTCAATGAGGGCTTCATCCGCCAGGGTGTGACGACCGTGTTTGGCGGCCCCGACGGGCAGTTTGCTCCAACGCATATTCGGCAGCTGTCGGACGCCTACGCGGCTCAGGGGATCGGGACCAACGTGGCCTTCTACATCGGCCACAACGGCATCCGGAACGAGGTGATGGGTGACGATCAGCAGCGGGCGCCGACCGACGCAGAGCTGGAGGCGATGCGGGCGCTGGTGCGCGAGGGGATGGAGCTGGGCGGGTTCGGCCTGTCGACCGGGCTGATGTACGAGCCGGGGATGTTCTCCGAGACGGCCGAGGTGATCGCGCTTGCCATGGAGGCCGCGGCGTACGGCGGCGTGTACGACTCGCACGTGCGCAATCCGGTGCACGACTTCGTGGGATCGGACCGCGAGGTGGTGGAGATCGCGGAGGCGGCGGGGCTGCCCGGCAAGATCGGCCACCTCAAGGCGGTAGGCCTGCACAACGAGGGCGTGATCGCCGACATCGTCGAGCTGGTGGAGGATGCGCGCGAACGCGGAATGGTGATCGTGTCGGACCAGTACCCGTACGACGGCGCCGCGACCGCGAGCTTGACCGGGATCGTGGTGGCGCCGCCGGGCCTGGAGGGGCTGGACGCCTTTCGCCAGATGCAGCGGCAGGGGCGCACGGAAGAAGCGATGGCTCAGCTCAAGGCGGCGCTCGGCGACCCGGCGTCCCGGGCCCGGCTGAGGGAAGCCAGCGAAAACGGGGTCGACGGCGGCTTCGCCTGGTTGAGGGCGACCGGGTACACGAGCATGCGGATCACCAGTTCATCCGACTACCCCGAGCTGGTGGGGGTCTACCTCTCCGAGATCGCCGAGCAGCGGGGCCAGGATCCGTTCGACGCGGTGGCCGAGCTGATCATCGGCTCGTCCCAGCCCGTCAACCTGACCCTTGGCGCGATCAAGGAGCACGACGTGCGCCGCCTCCTGGTCCAGCCGTGGAACATGCCGGCGAGCGACGGTGGCTTTGCCGACGGTTCCGACTCCCCCACCGGGCATCCGCGCAGCGCGGGGACCTTCCCGCGTCTGATCGGCCACTACGCGCGGGACGAGGGCGTGCTGTCGCTGGAAGAGGCGGTGCGCAAGGTCACCTCGCTGCCCGCCGGCTTCCACGGCATCGCCGATCGCGGCCGCCTGGTTGCGGGCGCGCGGGCCGACGTGGCGATCTTCGACCCGGCGACAATCATCGACCGGTCGGATTGGGACCATCCCCAGCGCTTCGCCGATGGGATGATCCACGTCCTCGTAAACGGCGTTCCGGTGCTGCGCGACGGCGCCATGACGGGCGAGGCGCCGGGGGAGGTGGTGCGGCGCGAGGCCGGTGCGGGACGATAGGACGCGGCCATGGAAGTCACCTTCCGTCCCCTGATCGCCTCGGACTGGCCAGCCGTGGCGGAGATCTATCGCCAGGGCATCGAGTCCGGCAACGCCACCTTCGAGACCGAGGTGCCGGACTGGGAGAGCTGGAACGCCGCGCGCCACCCCGACTGCCTCCTCGTCGCCGAACTCGACGGCGAGGTCACCGGATACGCGGGGCTGAGCCCGGTGTCGAGCCGGTGCGTGTACGAGGGGGTCTGCGAGGTCATGATCTACATCGCGGCGTCGGCCCGAGGGCACGGGGTTGGCGGCAAGCTGCTCCAGCACCTCGTTGAGGCTACCGAGGCGCTCGGCATCTGGACCCTGCAAGCCGGCATCTTCCCCGAAAACAAGGCCTCGATCAGGATCTTCGAGAAGGCGGGGTTCCGGATCCTGGGGACGCACGAGCGCCTTGGCCGCTTTCACGACGGGCGCTGGCGCGACGTGGTGATGATGGAGCGGCGGAGCGTGGTCGCCGGGGTGGATTGACGCAAGCACGGGTCGCGATGTAAAGCAAACACGACAATTTGTAATAGTGACTTTACATACGGTGAGCTGAGCGGCGCCTGACTGCTGGCCAGGGACCCGGCGACGTGGCCGCGTCCGTTCCCTACGCCACCTCGATCGAGTCGTCCAGGAACACGTCCTGAATCAGGTTGAGCAGTTTGACCCCGTCCGCCATGGGGCGCTGGAACGCCTTGCGCCCGGAGATCAGTCCCATCCCCCCGGCCCGCTTGTTGATGACCGCCGTGCGCGCGGCCTGCGCGAAGTCGTTGGCCCCGCTGGATCCTCCTGAATTGATCAGTCCGGCACGGCCCATGTAGCAGTTGGCCACCTGGTAACGCGTCAACTCGATCGGGTGATCGCCGGGGACCAGTTCCGAATAGACCTTGTCGTGCGTGCGGCCGAAGCCGACCGCCGTGTAACCGTGGTTGTTGGTAGCCTGCTTCTGCTTGATGATGTCGGCCTCGATGGTGACGCCGAGGTGGTTGGCCTGGCCGGTGAGGTCCGCGGCGGCGTGGTAGTTGACCCCATCCTTGTTGAAGGCGGACTGCCGCAGGTAGCACCACAGCACCGTGACCATGCCCAGCTCGTGCGCCATCTGGAAGGCTTCGGAGGTCTCCTGCAGCTGACGCATCCCCTGGTCGGAGCCGAAGTAGATCGTGGAGCCGACCGCGACAGCCCCGAGTTCCCAGGCCTGCTGCACGCTCGCGAACATGACCTGGTCGTAGCGGTTGGGGTAGGTCAGCAGTTCGTTGTGGTTGAGCTTGACGAGGAACGGAATTCGGTGGGCGTATTTGCGCGAGATGGAGCCCAGCACGCCCAGAGTGGACGCGACCGCGTTGCAGCCGCCCTCGAGGGCGAGTTCCACGATGTTGCCCGGGTCGAAGAAGGGCGGATTCGGCGCGAACGATGCCCCCGCCGAGTGCTCGATCCCCTGGTCGACCGGCAGGATCGACACGTAGCCGGTCCCGGCCAGGCGCCCGTTGCCGAGGATCTGGCTCATGCTGCGCATGACCTGGGGATTGCGGTCGGTGCTGGCGACGACCCGGTCCACGAAGTCGGGCCCGGGGAGGTGGAGCTGGTCCCGGGGGAAGCCCCTGGCGCGGTAGGTGAGGAGGTCCTCGGCTTCGGCTCCCAGAAGGTCTTCGATTCGGCTCACTTGGCGGTGCTCGGGTTGGGGTTGGCGTGGCTTGGCGGTTGGTCAATCGCTCCGGTGCGACACTATAACAGGGAACAAATGGCGCGCAATCGGAGACTCACGACACCGGGCGTCCCCGCGGGCGCACGCTGATCGGCTGAACGCCGCTCTCGGTGAGGAATTCGTTGAAGGCGTTCACCGCCACCAGCAGTTGCCCCAGCGTGTTCTCGTGGGCGGCCCATTCCTCCTGCAGGTCGGTCCAGCGCTCGCGTGCGCCGGCGGTGAGCGGGGGCTCGGTGCCGTCCACGGATCCGATCAGCGCCAGGATCTGCGCGTCCAGCTGGTTGCGGAAGTTGATCACGTCCTGGAAGGTCTGCTGGCGGCGCTGGATCAGCTCCTCCTCCCAATCCGTGATCGCGCCGGTCAGGGATTCTCCGGATGAGCGGATCGAGTCGGCGAGGGGGTGTTCCTCCGTTCGCTCGACGATCGCGCCGACCTGCTCGGAAACGCCCGCCAGCTCGTTGACGGCCCCGTAGAGGTCGCGGATGACCTGCTGCGCTCCGGCGACGAAGCGCTCCTGGGTCTCGTACTGGCCCTGCGTCGCGCTCCAGCGGGGATCGGGCGCGAGCGAGAGGGTCGCCGTGCTGCTCTCTTCACCGAGCGTGAGGCGGACCTGGTAGTCACCCGGCGCGACCACGCGTCCCTGCAGGCTGCCGAAGTTCTGATACCCCTCGACGCCCGGGATCTCGTCGTGGCGGTAGTCCCAGGCCAGCCGGTTGAGTCCGGCTTCGGGGGTCGGCAGCGACGAGAAGTCTTCGCTGCCCGCGGCTTCCGGGTCGGTGGCGTAGGTGCGGATCGCGGTTCCGTCGGCGCCGAGGATCTCGACGGTGACCAGGGAGTCCGGCGCCTCCGCGAACGCGAAGAAGATCTGCGCTCCGCTCGGGGGATTGGCGCCGGTTGACCCGGCGGCGGCTCCGCCCCCGAAACCCCCGGAGAACGACGCCATGACCGCGTCGCGCGGGGTGAAGAGGTGCATGTCGGCAGTGGCTGCCGCTTCGCTGAGCTGCTGCACCGGGGACAGGTCGTCGAGGATCCAGAAGCCGCGCCCCTGGGTTGCGGCGACTAGGTCGTTGTTGCGGAAGGTGAGGTCGGTGATGGGCACGATGGGCAGGTTGAGCTGCCACTTCTCCCAGCTGTCCCCGTGGTCGCGCGACAGGAACAGTCCCATCTCGGTGCCGGCGTAGAGGAGGCCGGGGGTCACGGGGTCCTCGCGCACGACGCGCACCCAGTGGTCGGCGTCGATGCCCGCGGTGGCGCTCTCCCAGCTGGCTCCGAAGTCGCGAGTCCGGAAGACCATGGGGGTGAAGTTGTTGAACTTGTACGCGGTGGCGACCACGTAGGCCGTGGCCGGGTCGTGGGGCGAGATGTCGATCGAGTTGATCATCGCGCGGTCGATGTCGGGCGGGGTCACGTCGTTCCAGGTTGCGCCGCCGTCGCGGGTGAGATGGACCAGGCCGTCGTCGGTGCCTGCCCAGAGGGTGCCGGCGTCATGGGGAGACTCGGCCAGGTACATGATGGTGTTGTAGTTCTCGCCGCCCGCCCCCTCGTTGGTGATCGGGATGCCGCCCGCGCCCTGTTTGTCGTCCTCGTCCCGGGTGAGGTCCGGCGAGATGACTTCCCAGCTCTGGCCCCGGTCGCGGGTGGCGAACACCACGTTCCCCGCGTGGTAGATGGTGGCCGGGTCGTGGTGCGAGGCGATGATCGGGGCGTTCCAGTTGAAGCGGTAGCGCTGCTCGTCGGGGTAGGTGCCGAGGCCGAGGAAGGGGTAGGCCATGATCGGCTTGGCGATGCCGGTGGTGCGGTTCCAGCGGTCGATAAGACCCTGGTAGCAGCCGCCGTACACCTCCTCGGGATCGTCTTCGTCGAAGGCGAGATAGGCGCTTTCGCACCCCGCCACCGAATAGAAATCGCCCCAGCCGATGCCTGCGAGCGCGGCGGACGGCATGCCGATCGCCGAGTTGTCCTGCTGGCCGCCGTAGACGTGATAGGGAAACTGGTTGTCGGTGATCACGCGGTAGAACTGCACCGTGGGCTGATTGCGCTGGGTGGACCAGCTGTCGCCCCCGTTGAAGGTGACGTTCGCGCCGCCATCGTTGGCGTTGATCATGTTGTCGGCGTCGGCGGGGTTGATCCACAGGTCGTGCTGGTCGCCGTGCGGCACCGCGATCTGCCTGAATGTGCGGCCTCCGTCGATCGACTTGAGAAACGGGGCGTTCATCACGTACACCGTCTCTTCGTCCTGCGGATCGGCGTAGATCTCCATGTAGTACCAGGAGCGGGTCTGGGTAATGCGATCCGCCGACATCTGCTGCCACGAGGCGCCCGCGTCGTCGGACCGGTAGATGCCGCCCTCGTCCGGCTCGGCCTCCACCACCGCGAATAGCCGGTCCGGATTCGCGCGCGACACGTCGACGCCGATCTTGCCGACGAGTTCCGGCAGGCCCTCGTTGATCTGCTCCCAGCTATCGCCGCTGTCCGTCGACTTCCAGATGCCGCTGCCATCGCCGCCCGACTCGACCACCCAGGGGCGCCTGAGGTGGTCCCAGAAGGCGGCGTAGAGGATGCGGGGGTTGGTCATGTCCATGGCCAGTTCGGCCGCGCCCGAGCGGGCGTCGACGTAGAGGACCTTCTCCCAGCTTCGGCCGCCGTCGAGCGTCCGGTAGACGCCGCGGTCCTCGGTCTCGCCGTAGGGAGCTCCCTGTGCGGCGACGTAGACGATGTCCGGGTCGCGCGGGTGGATCCGGATGCGGGAGATGGCGCGCGTGCGCTCGAGTCCCATGTGCGTCCAGGTCCTTCCCGCGTCGGTCGAGAGGTAGACGCCGTCGCCGTGAGACGTGGTCACGCCCCGCACCGCGTGCTCGCCCATGCCGGCCCACACCACGTTCGGGTCGGACTCGGCAACCGCGACCGCCCCCACCGAGCCGGTCGCGAAGAAGCCGTCGCTGACGTTGACCCAGGTGATGCCGGCGTCGGTGGTCTTCCACACTCCGCCCCCGGTGGCGCCGAAGTAGTAGGTCTGGTCGTCACCCACCACGCCCGTGGCCGCGACCGAGCGGCCGCCTCGGGTGGGGCCGATGTCGCGCCAGGCCATGGCCTGCGTGTACCGGGTGAGGTCGGTGGTGTCGGGGGTCTGGGCGGCCGAGGGCGCAGGGGCCGCGAGGGCGACGGCCGCCATCAGCGCGGTGGTTGTAGCCGGTACAAGCGAGAGGAACGCCCGCATAGAGCGCGGGGCGGTCGATTCGAGCGGGCAGGTGCGAGCGAAGTGCATTGGAAGCGTTCTCCGAAGGGCGACTGGAAGGGACGGCACCAACCTTAGCCGTGAATGCCCGCGTTGCCTAGCCGGTCCCGCGGCGCTGCCCCGCCGGGCCCTCCGCGAGGCCCGGGCCGATCCCCCCGCGTTGCCTGACGGTGATTTCCGCCACAGTTTCGCTCGCAGGCCCGGCGTGAAGCCGGCCGCGTCACTTGTGATGACCACGCATGGAGGAACCAGCATGACCAGGAACGCGAAGCTCACCGGATTCCTCGTGCTCGCCGTTGGTCTCGTTGCCGGCAGCTGGTCGGCCGGGGCCGTCCCCCTCGCGGCCCAGACCGAGGACGACCCCATCGTCCGCCTGTGGGCCTACCCGGACGAGCTCGAGATGCGCGTGGGGGACGAGGTCCGCGTGACGATCGCCGGCTACACGCAGTCCGGGGCGCGCGTGGAGGATCCGGTGGTGCGCCTGGTGGGGCCGCGTGCCGCGATGAGGGTGCGGCAGGGCGTCGTCACCGCGCTGGCGGCGGGGGACTATGAGCTGATTGCGACGCTGGTGCAGGAGGGCGGAGCTCCCGCAGGCGAGCCTGTGACGCTCAGGGTGCCGGTCAGCATCGACTGGCCGGCCGTCGATCGGGTGGTCGTCTCTCCTACCACCGAAGATCGTCTCGTTGTGGGCACCACCATGCGGTTGCGCGCGAGGGCCGAGCATGCAGACGGTTCCGTCCGCCGCGATCCGGATGTTACGTGGCGCAGCGGCTCGCCCGACGTCGCGACTGTGGACCGCTTCGGGCGCGTGACGGCCGGCGGCCCCGGCACGGCGACCATCACCGCGACGGTCGACGGGGTGGACGGCACGCTCACCGTGCGCGCCGATCCCTTCACGGGGACGTCGATCGAGATTGCCGGCGGCGGCGTGCGCGCCCGCACGGGCGATGTCCTCGACTTCCGCGCAGAAGTGCGCGACGCGAATGGAGAGGTCCTCACCGGCGTCCCCGTCGAGTGGTCCCACGCCTGGGAGGAGCCGGAGGGGATCCTGGCGCCGCCCGCGCCGGCGCAGATGGACGGCGGGCGTTTCGTTGCCGATGTGGCCGGCGTCTACACCGTGATCGCCGATGCGGGGCCGCTCTCGGCGCGGACTTCCTTCCGCGTCGTCGCGCGCGATGTCGTTCAGAAGCTCGAGATCCAGGGGCAGGGGAGGGAGCAGCGGGTTCGCACCACGGACTTCTGGGTCTTCGAGGGCCGCGACGGGCGTGACTATGCGCTGACCGGGGCCAAGCGCTCCGACGGCTACGGTTTTGTGTGGGACGTGACCGAGCCCGGGAACATCTTCAAGACCGACTCGATCCAGGTCGACGCGCGTTCCGTCAACGACATGAAGGTGTCGCCGGACGCCCGCTACGCCACCATGACGCGCGAGGGGGCGTCGAACCGGCGCAATGGTGTGGTCGTCCTCGATCTGGCGGACCCTGCGCACCCGGTGATCGCGTCGGAGGTGACGGATCACGGGCTGACGGGCGGGGTGCACAACGCGTTCCCGACGAACGAGTACGTCTATGCGCTGGCGGGCGGCGACAAGTACGTCATCCTGGACATGAGCGACCTGTACGACCCGCGTCTGGTCGGCGAGTACAACCATCCGAACAGCCGGCTTCACGATGTCTGGGTGCTCGACGGACTCGCCTATTCGGCCGAGTGGGAGAACGGGCTGGTGGTTGTCGATGTGGGCGACGGGCGCTGGGGCGGTTCGCCGGAAAATCCGGTGCTGGTCAGCAGCTATCCCATTCCCGGCGGCGCGACCCACGCGGTCTTTCCGTACATCTCTCAGTCGACGGGGAAGCATTATGTCTTCCTGGGCGACGAGATCATGAGCCGGCGCGGGCTCGCGTGGGAGGGGCCGGGCCAGGGACGCGGATCCTACCAGCTTCCCTACGATCCCGAGACCGGCATGAACGGGATTCCGCTGGCGACCCGGGGCTACATCCAGATCGTCGACTTCTCCGACCCCGAGTCGCCGCGGATGGTGGCGCGCTACGAGGTGCCGGAGTACGGAACGCACAACATCTGGGTCGAGGACGACATCCTCTACCAGGCCTATTACGAGGGGGGCGTGCGCATGGTGGACGTGTCGGGTGATTTGATGGGCAACCTCTACACGCAGGGCCGCGAAATTGCCGTCTTCAAGGCCTATGACCCGATTGGTTATGTTCCCAACTCGCCGATGGCCTGGAGCGCGATGCCCTTCAAGGGCCGCGTCTTCTTCTCGGACACGAATTCGGGACTTTGGTCGGCGAGGCTGGTGCCCAGGAGCAGGCCGGTCAGCTGACGACGGACCTGGACCGCCAGCGGGACAACCCACAACCGGACAATCGCCTTGGAAACCTCCTACCTGATCTGGATCGCGTCGGCCGCCGTAGTCGTGCTGGTCGTTCTCTTCGTGCTCGTGGGGCTGTTTTTCGGATGGGGGCAGTGGTTTTCCCGGCGCGGCAACATCGACATGTCCCTGGACGCCGGGGTCCGGCACCTGCTGGACGACTTCCTGACCGAGTTTTCCCGCCTTCTCGGATGGAACAAGGAATCGGGTGAGCGTCTCCGGGCCGCCGGCGAAGAGGTGCTCCTCAGTCTCGCGGAACGGGATGGTCCGGAAGCGGCGGGGCTCCGGCGGCTCCGCGTATCGATACGCCGTGAGAAGGGTAATGCCGTGATGGAGTTTCTGGCGGCGCCGCAGGGGACGAACCTGGAGGAGCAGATGGAGTTCCTCGAGCAACACGCGGCCCCCGCAAGCGAACAGGACCTGTCACTCCGCCTGCTGCAGCACTACGCCTCCGAGGTGCGCCACCGGCACTACTACCTGAACGATCTGGTGACGGTGCGGGTGAAGGGGTCGCGGTAGGGGGCGGGCGAATCGGCCCGGGTCCAGGCCCTAGTGGTTCCCGGGGCCGATCCGGGGTAAGTCGTTCTCCGGTTCCTCGCGGGGACCGAATCGGACGATGAGTCCACCGACGCCCGAGGTAACGATCCAGAGCGTCAAAAACATCTCCAGGGTTTCGAAGTCGCTCATCACTCCGATAGCGCTCGCACCCACGAACATTCCGAACCAGACCGCAAAGTTCTGAAGCTGGAAGCTGAGCTGGGAGCCCCGCTTCATGCTCTGCACTGCTCTGACGATCAGGTACAGGATGGTGGCGCCAAAGGCCGGGATGCCTACGACCTCCGGCAGCGCGGTGATGAACCCCAACGCCGTCCCCACCGCGCCGCTCGCCACGATCCACGCGGGTGACGGCGATTTCGACTGCTTCGCGCGCAACCTGGGCACCTCTCCCTCCACCTGAACAGCCGCCAGGGGTGCAGGCTCCTCACCCGCCGTGACCTCCTCGATCGCAGCCTCCGTCGCCGCCGGGTCGATCCCGGCCTCGGACGCAATCCGCCGCAACTCCTCGACGGTCAGCGAGTCGCCCCGCGCATCGATCTCAGCCGCCCGTTGAAGGATCATCGTTACCTGCGAAGCGGTAATGCGTGCCGGTGCGTCGCTCATGTTCGTCTCCCGCGGTGGGCTGGCCGGATCGGGCGCAAATCTCAAGCGATCCGCTCCTCGGCGCAACCTGCGGAACCCCTGGAACCGCAACGCCGAGGCGGAGTATTCACCGCACATGAACGCGATCCGCAATTGCCGGCAGTCTGAAAGCCAAAGCCCGGTGTCGGAAGGAGCAGGAAGACAGCCCGTCGTCCTCGTCACGGGAGCCAGCGGTTACGTCGGCGGCCGCCTGGTCCCGGCACTGGAGGAAAGGGGAGCACATGTTCGCTGCCTCGCCCGCACCCCTGGCTACCTGAGCGGGCGCTTCTCGCCCACGACCGAGATCGTCCGGGGCGATGTCCTCGATCCGGACTCGCTCCTCGCCGCGCTGGAGGGCGTCCACACCGCCTACTACCTCGTCCACTCGATGGGATCCGGGGCCGACTTCGAGGAGCGGGACCGGATCGGCGCGCGCAACTTCGCCCGGGCGGCCCGGCGGCGGGAAGTGCGGCGCGTGATCTACCTGGGCGGGCTGGGCGGCGACGACCGACTCTCGCCCCACCTTGCGAGCCGCCGGGAGGTGGGGGAGATCCTAGCCGCGGAGGGGCCGCCCACGGTGGAGTTCCGTGCGTCGATCGTCATCGGGTCGGGGTCGCTGTCGTTCGAGATGGTGCGCCACCTGGTCAACAAGCTGCCCGTGATGGTCACGCCGCGCTGGGTGCGGGCCAGGGCTCAGCCGATCTCCATCGATGATGTGGTGACCTATCTCGTTCTCGGTCTGGACCTGAAGCAGGACGGCAGCGCGGTCTTCGAGATTGGAGGACCACAGCGCCTCTCCTACGCACAACTCATGCAGGAATACGCCCGTCAGATCGGTGTGAGGCGGCTGATGATACCGGTTCCGCTGCTGACTCCCCGGATCTCCGGCCTGTGGCTCGGGCTGGTGACGCCGCTCTACGCGCGGACGGGTCGAAAGCTGATCGACAGCCTGCGCAACGATACGGTGGTACGCGATGCTTCGGCGCTGGGGCGGTTTGCGGTGCGCCCGCTCGGGGTCGGTGATGCGATCGCCCGGGCGCTGCGCGAGGAAGATCGCGAGATGGCGCGCACGCGATGGAGCGGCGCCGTGTCCTCTGGCGGGGGCGCTCCACAATGGGGCGGCAGGCGGCTCGGCTCGCGGCTGGTTGATCGCCAGCATGCGCAGGCGGCGGTCCCGGGGTCATGGGTCTTCGCTGCGATTCAACGCATTGGCGGTGTCCGCGGCTGGTACTTTGCAACCTGGCTGTGGCGGCTGCGCGGCCTGATCGACCTGCTGCTCGGCGGGGTTGGCATGCGGCGCGGGCGGCCACATCCGGTTGAAGTGCGCCCCGGCGACGCACTCGATTTCTGGCGCGTCCAGGCCTTCGAGGCGGGCCGTCTGCTACGGCTGCGTGCGGAAATGAAGCTCCCTGGGCGGGCCTGGCTGCAGTTCGAGGTCGAGCCAGCGGCCGGAGGCAGCCGAGTCACGCAAACGGCCGTCTTCGATCCACTGGGCCTGGGCGGGCTGGTGTACTGGTATGGCCTCTATCCGGTCCACTGGCTCATCTTCCGCGGCATGCTTCAGGGGATTGTGGATCACGCGGAGGGCCGGTCCGGTTAGCGGCCTGCAATTGTGGCCCTACGACCCCCCCGTCCCGAACGCCCTCGCCAGAAATTCCACTGCGCGCGGGATCGCTGCACCGAGCCCAAGGATCTCGTGCCCGCCTCCCTCGTAGATGTAGGCCTCGAAATCGGGCGCCCCGCGCCCAATGGCTTCCATCCTCTCGATCAGTGCTTCGGCCTGGGAGACGTCAACCGTCTGGTCGATGGTACCGTGGTGCAGTTGCACAGAAGGCAGGTCGGCCGCAAACAGGGCGGAGGAGCGGCGCACCAGTGCGATCCGTGCGTCGGCGCGGGTCAGGTCGCCCCGGAAATAGGGTTGGACGATGGTCGAGTCGAGGTGCGCGACCCCGGTCAGGCTGCGAGGCATGCGCAGTGCGGCTTCGCGGGCGATTTCCCGGACCCAGTCATCAAAGAAGTAGGTAGGGCCGAAGAAGGCGACGATCCGGGCGATCCGTTCGTCGCGGACCCCGGCCAGGAGCGCGACCCCGCCTCCGCGACTGCCGCCGAGCAGGTTGATGGAATCGGGCTTCGCCTGGGGAATCGTCTCGATGGCGACGTTGACGAGGGCGAGCACATCGTCGACGTCGTGGTCCCAGTGGCTGGAGTTCCCCTCCGAGACCCAGGTGCTGTCGCCGTAGCGTAGCGGCTCGCTCCGAAACGACGGAATCACGAATACGAAGCTGTCGCGAAGCTCGCCGAGCGCGAACGCGGCAATCTGGATATCGGCAATCGACACGCCGCCGTCGCCGCCGTGCAGGTAGGCCAGGATCGGCAGGCTTCGCTCCGCAGCGCCGCCGTCCGGCACGATGATTGCGCCGTAGTGGCGGGACCCGCCGACGGTGTGTGACACGATCTGCAGGTTGGCCGTCGCCCCCGCGAGGGCGAGTTCCTCGGCAAGCTCCACGCGAGCGCCGAGGGCGGAATAGTCACGGCCCGCCCAATCGGCGCGCACGACGTCCATCTCGGACTCGGTCGGTGGCAGGAAGATGGTATCGAGTTCCGCCTCGAGGTCGAGGGACGCTGCCGTGACCGTGGCGGTCGCTTCTGCCGCGGTGAGAGTGAGGGTCTGGTTGCCGGGATCGGGTCCGAGGGTCCAGTTCGTGGCCGCCTGTCCGTCGCTGTCGGCGGTGGCCGAGGCGGGGTCTGCAGTGCCGTGTCCCGCGCCAGGGGCGAAGGTGACGCTCTGCCCGGCCATGGCTTGGCCCTGCTGGTCCAGGATCCGGACGACGACGGGGTCCAGCAGCGACAATCCCTGCACGCCGCGTTGACCGCCGCCTGAAACCACCTGGACCGTGGTGGGAACCGGGGTCGGAGGCTCGACCACCGGTGGTTCGATGATCCTCACGGCCTCGTCGCAGGCGGTGAACGCCGAGCAACTGAGCAGGGCAAGAAAAGCACGGAGGCAGGTTCGTGGTGGCATCTCAAACGGTCGCTGGAGTAACGCAGCGCAGAAGAGTGACGCCGCTACCTAACGATGGCCCGACCGGCAACTGCGGATCAATGGGTGAGCCACCGGGCGGCTCACCGCCGTGGCACCTCCACGAGGCGTCCTTCGGGGTTGAGCGCCAGTAGCGGCCCAGCGTGCACATCGTGGGCCAGACTGAGGGCATTGTGGTGCTGGCCCTCGTGGTTGTTGCCGCCGCCGCCCCCTACCGGAATGGTGAACTCATCGGCCTGGGACAGGTCTACCGCATAGCCCATATCCGCCAGAGACTGAATGGTGATGGCACTCAGGGGTGAGCTCTCATCAGGAGCCAGAACAGGCGTCATGAGCTCGGACCCGAGGACCCCCTCGCGCCAGTGGACATCGGCGGATCCCGCGCCCATGACGTTCTCCACCGGCACCTTGCCATGCAGGTAACCCGCCCCGCCGGCGTTGTCGAAAGCCGCGATTGCCAGGTTGCCCTCGAAATGAGTGTCGGCTCCGGGCGCAAGGAGCGAGGGATTGCGGAGGAACCCGAAGTTCCCCCACAGGGAGCCGATTCCGAGTACGTGACCGATTTCGTGTACGACCAGATCGCTGATACCCCGGGCATCCAGTTCCGCTACATCCGCCTGGTCCAGAATCAGGCCGCCCAGATAGGGCAGGGAGCTTTCCCAGTGCACCCAGCAAGGCCCACTCAGCGCAAGAGTGCCACCGAGGCCGTCCATGTTTCGGACGGACACCAGAATCGCCAGGTCATCCACGACTCTGAGACCCTCGTCGAGCCGCAGTCCGATGCAATCACGCTTTGGGCCTTCGTCGAACTGCACTTCTGGCAACTCGGTATGCCTCAGGATCCGCATCCATCTTCCGGCCGCCCGTCGGATCGTCGACAGTAGCGCTTCGGCACCGGCATCGGCCGGGATCACGTCGATCTGGAAGCTCCCCGAGGCCTGGCTCATTGCCATGGTCGCCCAGGCCCCAGCGGCTTCCGTTCGGGCGATGGTCGCGTCCGGCTTCGTTGCCGGCTGGACAGATGGGTAGGGGGTGGTGAGGGCGTTGTCGCAGGCGGCGAGCGAGATTGTGGCCAAGGCCAGGGGCGTCGTCAGGGATCTGGTGTTCGGCTTCATCTTGTCCCGCCTCTCCGCATTGCTTTGCATCTGTCAAATCGGCCCGTGGGCCTGATATGTCGGATACACGGAGGGGCCTGGGCGGGTTTCCGAGTTCCCGTCTGTTCCCCGGGGTTCCCGGGCGGGGAGTGGTGGATTGTGGGCTCTGGTGTGGCTACCCGCGCTCCACAATCTCTTCGAGGTCGTCGTCACTGGCCGGTTTCCCGCGCTCGGCCAGCGCGATTACCGCCCGATACACGCGGTCGAGTTCAGCGGGGACGAGTTCATGGCCCAGTTGCTCGCACCGCCTGCGAACCGCGTGGCGTCCAGAGTGCTTCCCCAGCACCAGCGTCGATTCCACCCCGACGTCCTCGGGCCGCATGATCTCGTAGGTGCGGCGATCCTGGATCATCCCGTGTTGGTGAATGCCCGCCTCGTGTGCGAAAGCGTTGCGGCCGACGATGGCCTTGTTCGCCTGCACAGGCTCTCCGGTCAGTTCCGAGAGCAGCAGGCTGGAGCGGAACAGCCGGGTGGTGTCGATCCCGGTGTCGTACGGCAGCAGATCGTGCCGGACATGCATCGCCATGACGACTTCCTCGAGCGAGGCGTTGCCCGCGCGCTCGCCGATCCCGTTGATTGTGCACTCGACCTGCCGCACACCCGCAAGGACCGCGGCCAGAGAGTTGGCTACGGCAAGCCCCAGGTCGTCATGACAGTGCGTGCTGAACACGATGTTGTCGGCGTCGCTGATCCTGGCCATCACGGTCCTGTAGAACCGTGCAACCTCGCTGGGGACGCAGTAGCCCACGGTGTCGGGCAGGTTGATGGTCGTCGCCCCCGCCGCGATCGCCGTGTCCACGACCTGACACAGGAAGTCCATGTCGCTGCGCGTCGCGTCCTCGGCCGAAAACTCGATGTCGTCGGTGTAACCGCGCGCCTGCGTGATGCTGGAACAGACCGCCGTCAGGCACTCCTCGCGGGTGAGCCGCAGCTTGTGCTCGAGGTGCAGATCGGAGGTGGCGATGAAGGTGTGGACGCGAGGGCGTGCCGCAACCCCGAGCAGCTCGCCGACGAGCTCGATGTCAGTGGAGTTGCAGCGTCCCAGGGCGGCGAGCACCGGACCGCGAATCTCCTGCGCGATGAGCTTGACCGCCCGCGCGTCGTCGTCGGAGGCGACCGGGAACCCGACCTCCATGACGTCGACTCCCAGCGCCTCGAGTTGGCGGGCAAGTCGGATCTTCTGCCCGGTATTGAGCGAGAAGCCCGGCGCCTGTTCGCCGTCGCGAAGCGTGGTGTCGAAGATGGTAATGCGGTCGTTGGCCATGGGAGGGCTCCGAAACCGGGATCCTGAAGCGCGGCTGGTTGCGGCTCAGAATCCCCGGACGTAGGGAAGTCGGGACGCGACCTGTTGCACGTCCTCGAACTCGCTGAGCAGGAGGCTGGTCGCGTCCCATTGACCGGTGAGGAAGGAGTCGCGCACCACGGTGGGGAAGTGGAGCGCGACGGTACGGTCGCCCGCCGCGAGGGTGCGGGTGCGAACGCTCAGCGCCATCGGGGTCGCCGGCGTGCGCTCGGTGATCGCCATCAGCGCCTCGATGTCGTCCGCGGCAGCCGTCGCGCACGGCAGCCCGATCGTGGTCGAGTTCGCCAGAAAGATCTCCGAGAAGGACTGGCCCACGCACGCGCCGATACCCCACCGCATGAGCGCCTGCGGCGCGTGTTCGCGCGACGAGCCGGAGCCGAAGTTCTCGTTGACGAGCAGGATGGACGCTCCGGCGAAGACCGGGTCCGCGAACGGATGCCCCGGCATCGAGCGGCGGTCGTCGGCGAAGACATGCGCGCCGAGGCCGCTGAAGCTGATCTCTTTCAGAAAACGCGCCGGGATGATCCGGTCGGTGTCGATATTGTCGCCCCGCAGCGGGACGGCGGTTCCCTCGACCCGGTCTATCGGCTTCACCCCGCTCACAGCATCGTCCTCACGTCGGTGACCTCGCCGCTCACGGCTGCCGCGGCGACCATCGCCGGACTCATCAGCAGCGTGCGTCCGCTCGGGCTCCCCTGCCGCCCCTTGAAGTTGCGGTTCGACGACGACGCGCACACCTCGCGGCCGTTCAGACGGTCCGGGTTCATCGCCAGGCACATCGAACACCCCGCGCCGCGCCACTCGAACCCGGCCTGCAGGAACACCTCATCGAGCCCCTCCGCTTCGGCGGCCTGCCGAACCCTGGTCGACCCGGGAACCACCAGCGCCCTCACATGCGGTGCCACGCTGGAGCCCCGAACCACCCGCGCGGCCTCCCTCAGATCCGACAGCCGCCCGTTCGTGCACGAGCCCACGAACGCCACATCGACCTTCGTGCCGGCCAGGGGCGATCCGGCCGTGAAGCCCATGAAGTCGAGCGCCTCGCCGATCGCGTCCCCGCCGTTGGCGACCGACGCCGGATCGGGGATGGGCTGCGAGACCCCGATGGACTGGCCCGGGTTGATCCCCCACGTCACCCGCGGCTCGATGGCCCCCCCGTCGATCTCCACGACATCGTCGTAGACCGCGTCGTCGTCGGAGGCCATGGAGCGCCACCACCGCTTCGCCCGCTCGAAGGCGTCTCCGGCGGGCGCGTGCGGCCGTCCAGCCAGGTACGCGAAGGTCGTCTCGTCCGGGTTGACGTACCCGATCCTCGCCCCGCCCTCGATGGACATGTTGCACATCGTCATCCGCTCGTCCATCGTCATCCGCTCGACCGCCTCGCCACCATACTCGTACGCGTAGCCCACGCCCCCGCGCACGCCCAGCCGCGCGATGATCTCGAGGATCACGTCCTTGGCGTAGACGCCCGGCCCGAGCTCACCCGACACCGAAATCCGCCGCACCTTCAGCGGCGCGATCGCGAGACACTGCGAAGCCAGCACATCGCGCACCTGCGAAGTCCCGATCCCGAAGGCCACCGCCCCGAATGCCCCGTGCGTGGACGTGTGGCTGTCGCCGCACGCGATCGTCATCCCCGGCTGGGTCAGCCCCAGTTCAGGCCCGATCACGTGCACGATGCCCTGTCGGTCGCTGCCAAGCCCGGCGACGCTGATCCCGAACTCGTCACAGTTGCGCTCGAGCGCGGCCATCATCTGCTCGGCGAGCCCGTCGGCAAAGGGCCGCGACTGATCCAGCGTCGGAATGATGTGGTCGACCGTCCCGTACGTGCGCTCCGGAAACGCCACGCCGACACCGCGCCCCCGCAGCATGTCGAACGCCTGCGGCGAGGTCACCTCATGGATCAGGTGCAACCCGATGAAGAGCTGCGTCTGCCCGGAAGGGAGGCGCCGGACCGTGTGCAGGTCCCAGACCTTTTGCAGGAGCGTCTGACCCATGGGTAATCTCGGGAAGTGGCGGGGCTGGAGTACCGGAGACAAGGGTTGGTTGAGGAAGGCCCCTATATGTGGTCCGGGACGGGGAATGTCAATGGCCGGTGGGACATGGGGGCGGGTGCGCTTGCGTGTTCTCCAGGTGGCAAGCCACAGTCTGCCCTGGCCGCACGGTCGACGGGCGACGAGGTCAGAGACTATGATCCAGCGCAACCCAAGACGCCTTTGAACCGTCCCGCACAAGCGGAGGACCGCTTCACTCAGATCGAGAGTCCAATTGATGCCCAACCTCAACCTTATCCCCCACCCCCTCACCGGCACGCCCTACGGCGCCGCCCTCGACCTGTGCCTGATCCTGGCCCCCCTGGTCTGGCTGGCGTCGGTCATCACGCGCGAGTGCTCCTGGGTCGACCGCCTGTGGTCGCTCTGCCCGCCGGCCTACTGCCTGATCGTTGCGGCCAGCCTGGATTTCGACTCGCCCCGCCTGAACGTCATGACGGTGCTGGTCTGCCTTTGGGGCGCGCGCCTGACCTTCAACTTCGCCCGCAAGGGAGGATACCAGCCGGGGGGCGAAGACTATCGGTGGGCAGTCGTCCGCGAGCGCACAAACCCCGTGGCCTTCCAGGTGCTCAACCTCGTCTTCAACAGCTTCGGGCAGATGCTGATCATCTGGTGGTTCACGTCGCCGGTGCATCAGGCCGCGACCTGGACCGAGGCGCCCCTTGGCTGGCTGGACTTCCTTGCAGCCGGGTTATTCTTCGTGTTGTTCGTGGGTGAGACTGTGGCCGATGAACAGATGTGGGCGTTTCAAAAGGACAAGAAGAGGAAGATCGCGGCGGGGGAGGAGGTCACGGAGCCGTTCCTGACTACCGGGCTGTACCGCTACAGCCGTCATCCCAACTACTTCTGTGAGCTGGGCATGTGGTGGATCTTCTACCTGTTCGGGGTCGCGGCCTCGGGGCAGTGGCTGCATTGGACGGGCCTCGGGTTCATTCTGCTCACCGCCCTGTTCATCCCCTCCATCCGCCTGACTGAGTCGATCTCCGCAGGCAAGTACCCCGGCTATCGCGACTACCAGGCGAGCATGCCGATGCTGGTCCCATGGCTGCGATTCGGAGGCTCGAAGTGACCAGCCGAAGGACGGCTGGGTCGGCGACGCGCGAAGAGGAACACCCGAGCCGCCGCGCCTTCCTCGCCTCAACCGCAGGCATCGCGCTCGCGAGCGCAAGCACCGCCTGCACGCGGCCCGAGCCCGCGCCGATCGGTTCCCAATCCGATCTCTTCGTCATCAACATGCTCGGCGGCATGCGGAACCCGAACATCCCGAGGTCCGAGGGTCCTTCCCAGGCCCTTCAGGCCGAGCGGCGGACCTCGCTCGACGAACGCGCCCTCGCCGACGCTCTCGCTTCCGGCACCGCAGCCGTCAACACCACGATCGGCTACGTCGCGGGCCCCCAGGACCCCTTTGAGAGCTCGGTAGCCGACATCGCCCGCTGGAATCGAATCATCCGCACACACCCCGATGCGCTCCTCAAGGTCTGGGCGGCCAGCGACATCGAGCGGGCGGCACGCGACGGCAGGGTCGGCATCATCCAGGGCTTCCAGAACGCGGCGATGATGGGCGGCGACGCGGAGCGGGTCGGGGTCTTTGCCGGACTGGGCGTCAAGATCATCCAGCTCACCTACAACGTCGCCAACCAGCTCGGGCACGGGTCGATGGTGCCCGAAAACGGCGGGCTCACGGACTTCGGGCGTGAAGTCGTGGCCGAACTCAACGCCACCAACACGCTGGTGGACCTCAGCCACAGCGGCGAGCGCACCTGCCTCGACGCCATTGCCGCATCCACCGGGCCCATCGCGATCACGCACACCGGCTGCCGGGCCGTCACCGACCTCCCGCGCAACAAGACCGACCAGGAACTGCGTCTGGTCGCCGAGGGCGGAGGGATCGTCGGGATCTACTTCATGCCCTTCCTGGCGGCCGACGGCATGGCCGTGGCGGACGACGTCGTACGGCACATCGAGCACGCCGTTCAGGTGTGCGGCGAGGAGCACGTGGGCATTGGCACTGACGGAGGGACGACCGCCTACGACGACATGGACGCCGCCTATGAAGCGGCGCGAAGGGACGTCGAAGCACGCCGCGCAGCGGGGATCGGCGCCGCGGGCGAACGCGCCGGAGTCGTGCCGTTCATACCGGACCTGCAGGGCCCGGACCAGTTCCGGAAGCTTGCCGAAATGCTGCTGGCGCGCGGACACACGGCGGAGCGCGTAGACAGAATCCTGGGTCGGAACGCACTGCGGGTCATGCACGAAGTGTGGGGAGCTACGCCGACCGCCGCCCCCGCCAACTCTCGAGGTTGAACTGAAGCGCGACCAGGGCCGGGACGACCAGCATGAGCAGGAACGTCGCGATCAGGACGCCGAAGCCCACCGAGGTGGCGAGCGGCACCAGGTGCTGCGTCTGAACGCTGGTTTCCAGCATTAGCGGGGCCACGCCGAGGAAGGTGGTCACCGAGGTCAGGAGAATTGCGCGGAAGCGCGCCTTGGCACCGGCGACAATCGCTTCTCTCGGATCGAGACCGCTTTCCCTGGCGCGATTGATGAACTTGATCATCATCAGCGAATCGTTCACGACCACGCCGCTCACCCCGATCAGTCCCTGGACGGATGAGAACCCGAGGCTGAGTCCCAGCACGAGGTGTCCCGCCAGCGCCCCCACGAGTCCCAGCGGAATCGCGGTCATTACGATGAGCGGCTGCGAGTAGGAGCCGAACGGGATCGCCATCAGGACGTACATCACGAGAAAGGCGAAAAACACCGACCTGGGTAGCGATGCGTTCACCTCCTGCTGCTGCCGCTGTTCCCCCCCCTGGGAATAGGTGAATCCGGGTTGCTCCTCTCCCAGCCTGGCCAGCAGATTGCGCTCCAGGTTGCTGCTCACCCCCTGCCCGGTGACGACCGTGTTGTCGATACTGGCCGTGACCGTGATGACCCGCCGCTCATCGAGACGGTTGATCGTCGTCGGTGACCTGGCCAATCGCACGTACGCGACCTGGCCGAGGGGAACCTCGCCGCCCTGTGGGGTGCGCACGAGGTAGTCCTCGATATCGGCAGGCGAGTTTCGCTGCTCTTCCGGCAAGCGAACATATACCCGCATCTCCTCCCGACCGCGCTGCACGCGCAGGGCCTCGCTGCCGAAGAAAGCGGCGCGAACCTGGCGGGCAAAGTGATCGAGCGTGAGGTTCAGCGTTCGCGCCGCAGGCTTCAGTTCCAGCTGCAGTTCGCGCACGCCCTCGTCATGGCTGGTCCGCACGTCGTAGACCCCGCCCATCGATTCCAGCCCGGCGACGACCTCGTCGGCGATCCGCGCCAGGCGCTCCGTCTCCGGATGGGACAGCTCCAGGTGGACCGGGAGACCCAGCCCGAGCGCGCCCGCCGAAAAGGCCAGCGATCTCACGCCCGACACCGTCCCCGTCTCCTCGCGCCACAGGTTCTGAAACTCCGTCGAGGTGAAGTCGCGCAACGCCAATTCCGGGAGCTTGAATTCCACGGATCCTACGTGCCCGCTCGGCGCCTCCACCGCGTCCCCGCCCAGCGGATCGAACAGTTGGGCGGTCTCGCCCACAGTGATGCTCACGTCGACCGGGATCGGCCCGGCCTCGAGGGAAAGCGACTCCACGACGCGGTGCCCAGCGGCTTCGAGCTGGGCCGCGACCTCGGCCGTGCGTTCACTTGGCGTTCCCACGGGCATCTCGATGTTGGCCGACACGACGTCGCCCTCGATCTGGGGGAGGAATTCGTACCTGACCATCCCCGTCCCCACGATGGTCACGGAGATCAGCATGAGCGCGGCCACGGCGGCCAGCACGACCGCCGGCGCAGCGGTGGCGAACCGAAGCGCACGATCGAGCGGCCCCTCGACAATGCGCCGCAGCAGGGCGTCGACCGCTCTCTGGGCCCGTCTCACCGCGAGTCCCGCGCGCGACGTGGGCTCGCGGGGGGCGGGAAGGTGCGCCAGGTGGTTCGGAAGCACGAGCAGCGATTCCACCAGCGAGAGCATGAGCACTGCGATCACGACGATCGGGATGCTGAGGCCGATCTTGCCGATGGGTCCCGGAACGGTAAGCAGCACGGAGAACGCGGTCACGGTGGTGAGCACGGAGAAGATCACGGGGCCCGCTATCCGCCGCGTCCCGCGGACCGCCGCTTCCAGGCCCTTGGTCCCCCTCTCCCGTTCGGCATAGATGTTCTCACCCACGACAATCGCGTCGTCGACCACGATGCCGAGAGCCAGCACCAGGGCCATCAGCGAGAACATGCTGATCGAGATGCCCATGACCTGCATCACGATGAAGGTCCCGGCAAAGGAGACCGCCAGGCCGAGCGCCACCCACATCGCGAGCCTGATCTGCAGGAAAAGCGCGAGCGCCAGAAAGACGAGAAGAAGGCCCACGAAGGCGTTTTCGAGAAGCAGGCGAACGCGGCCCCTCAGGTCGATCGAATCGTCCTTCCAGATCTGAACCGCGACCCCTTCGGGCAAGGAAGGAACGACTTCGGAATCGATGTATCCACGCACCGCCTGTGCGATGTCGAGCACATCCTCGCCGGACGTGCGGAAGACGTCGATGCGAGCCGCGGGCTGCCCGTTGAAGCGAGCCAGCAGGTCGCTGTCGGCGAAGGCATCGCGCACGGTCGCGATCTGCCCCAGCCGCACCGAGGTGCCGTCGGCCCGCGTCAGAATGATGATGTCCTCGAAGTCGAACTGTCCGTAGTTCTGGCCCAGCGTGCGGACGCGGATCTCCTCTTCGCCGGTGGATATCTTGCCCGCCGAGAGTTCCAGGGAACCCTGGCGAACGGCCAGGGCGACGTCATCCAGCGTCAGGCCGAGCCCGCGCAGGCGTTCGAGCGGCACCTCGATCGAGATCTCGTAATTGCGAATCCCGCTGATCTGCGCATACGACACCTCGGGCAGCGCCAGGATTCCATCTTCGATACCGTAGGCGAGCTCCTTGATGGTGCGTTCGGACGCCGCACCGTATACGACGAGACGAAAGATGTTCTGCCGGCTCGTGACTTCGCGGACTTCCGGACGCTCGGCATCTGCCGGAAACGTCAGAATGCGGTCCACCTGGGCCTTCACGTCGCCCAGCGCACGGCTCAAATCCGTCCCCTGCCTGAACTCGACGATCACCGAGCCGAGCCCCTCGGCGGCGGACGACTCCGTCCGCTTCAGCCCTTCGACCGACTGGAGCTGCTCCTCGATCTTGCGGACGATCGATTCCTCGACCTCCTGGGGCGCGGCGCCCGGGTAGGGAACGAGCACCTGAATGCGGTCCAGCGAAGCCTCGGGAAGGAACTCCTGCGGGAGCCCGGCCGCCGATATCAGCCCCACGAACAGCAGGAACCCCATGAGCAGGTTCGCGGCGATGGGGTTCGCGGCCATGAACGCGATGGGGCCGCGGAAACTACTGCTCCCGGCAGCTTCCCCCGACCTCGGGCCAGCCAGCTCGTGCCCGCTCAAGCTGCCGGCCGCCCGCCCTTCCGCGACGCGATCACCTTCCCCGGCAGCGTCATCAGGATCTCGCCGTCCTCGACCACGAACTCGCCGTTCACCAGCACATGGTCGATCCCGGTCGCGTGCTGGTGGGGCTCCACGAAGGTGGCCTGATCGGCGATCGTCTCAAGGTCGAACACCACGAGGTCGGCCCAGTTGCCCTCGCGGATCTCGCCCCGATCGGCGAGCCCCATGATGCGCGCCGGGAGCGATGTCTGCGCACGGATGGCGGATTCGAGGGAAAGAGCGCCGACGGTCAGTGCGTAGTGCCTGATCTTGCGCGGAAAGGTGCCATAGAAGCGCGGGTGGACGGGACCGTCACCGGGCCAGCCGATGCCCCCGTCCGAGGCGGTGGCTACCCAGGGCTGCGCGGCGTAGTTCTCCACGTCGATCTCCGACATCGAGAAGCCGCGCATGCGGCCGCCGCCCGGGCGTGTGCGGTCTCCTTCCAGCTGCAGCGCGATCGCCGTCTCGACCGGATCCTCACCGCGCAGATCGGCCACCTCCTGCAGGTTCCTGCCCACGTACTCGGCGATTGGATGGTCGAAGATCACCACGCGGTCGGTTCCTCCGCGCCGCCCGATCTCGTGCACGATGTCGGTGCGGATGCGGGCTGCCGTTTCGGGGTCCTGCAACCTCGTCTCCAGCATATCGGCGGGAGAGCGCCGGTCACCGGGACCACTCGCGTCGGGATCGTTCAGCGCCCAGCGCGGCACCAGCACCGTATTCCCGTCCGTGCCGCTGGTGGGGTAGGGGTACTGGTCCGCCCACACGCGCACTCCCTCGTCGCGGGCGCGCTGGATGAGCTGAATCGCGGAGCCGCTCGACCCCCAGTACGCCACCCCCTTCGCCTTGATGTGCGACGCGACGACCCGCACGCCAGTACGGCGCCCGATCTCGATCGTCTCCATGACTGCGTCCTGCAGCGTCGGGGGGCGGCCCTCGTGCTGGCTGGGCAGGTACCACATCGGATCGGCGCCCTCGGCCCGCTCATGCGAGATGTACACGCCATCGTAAGGGGCCAGCTCGGCGGCCAGGGCCGCGACCTCGTCGGTCGTGCTCCAGCGGCCCGGCGTATACTCCAGCCCCGCGGAGAGTCCGACTGCCCCCTCCTCCAGCGCCTGCCGCACAAGCGCGGCCATCTGCGCAGTCTCGTGTGCCGTGGACGGGCGCCGGAAATCATCCTCCATCACCATCCCCCGCACGGTTCCGTGACCCACCATCAGCATCACGTTCGGGCCCACACCCTGCCGTTCAAGTGTGGCCCGCTGGTCCGCGACCGGCCACGGCGAGCGCCCGTCCTGGTTGACGACGATGGTCGTGACGCCTTGCGACACCACGTTGGGCGCCGATTTGCGGTGGATGGCGTCGTTGCGGATGGTGCGGCCGCCCCGCCCGCTGCCATCGTCCGCGTGAGAGTGGATGTCGATGAAGCCGGGCGAGATGTAACGGCCGGTTGCATCGATCACGCGGTCGGCGGTGGCCCCGGCGAGGTTCCCCAGCGTAGCGATTCGGCCATCGCGCACGCCGATGTCAGCGCGGATCCACGGATTGCCGGTGCCATCGAGGACGCGCCCGCCGCTGACGAGGAGGTCGAAGTGGCGGGACTCCTGGGCGGTGAGGGGCGCGGTGCCAGCGAGGAGAATGGCCAGGACCAGCGGAATGGCGCGGCGGGAACCCGCAAGCAATCGATTGGAGCGCATGACGAAATCCGGGGCGGGAGTAGTGCAGCGGACGAGTCGCGACAGGCCCATTTTAGGGCCGCCGAGCTTGGCTTGCGAGTGCGGCGTCAGTGAGCCCTTGCCGCCCACCGCCTTGTTCCCGTTTTCACTGCGCGAGCACGGCGATGGTGAGAATCACCGTCGAACGCGGACGTGACGAGCGCCCCCCTGAAGCTGCGGCGAGCCTCGGACATGGTGCCGCCGCTCGAGCCAGTCGCCGAGTTCGGCGAGCGAGTGGAGGATCCCGAGGTCGTCGAACGGCCAGTCTCCGGGCCCGAACTCCACGCCGCGGGTGCCGCCCCCGCCGAGGAGCAGGGAGTAGGTGTGGCACGGGTCCGTGAGTCTGCATGCGACGTCGACGAAGCGGCGCACATCCGCCGCACCCCGGGGCGGAGAAAAGGACACGCAGACGAGAGACGCCTGCGTTCGGTGCTGGGTCGCGACGATCTCCGCGATGGGCAGCCCCGTGCCCAGGTACTCCACGTTCCACCCCCGTTGCGCCAGAACCAGCCGCACCAGGAGCGAGCCCAGGATGTGCCGGTCGGGCTCCACGGTGGCAACGATCGCGGTGGGGCTTGCCGGGTCTGGCCTGTCGTCCTCGCGGACAACCGGGTCGAGCAGCGCGTAGATCGACTCCGCGACCTCTCGGCTGGCCGCCCGCTCGTCGCTGATGCGCAGGTCTCCCCGCGCCCAACCGTCGCCGACCCGCCGCATGAAGGCGCCCAAGACGCTGTCCAGAATTGCGGGGTCAACAACCGGCTCGAGGCTCGTGACGTGACGCAGGAACCGCCCGATCAGATGTGTGCGCCGAGACTTCAACCAGTCGAGCAGCAGATCCTGGGCGGGTTTCGGACGGCCCGCGTCAAGGGACCGGATGGCCGACCAGACGAATGCCGCCTCGGCAGCGAATCCGTGGAGGTAGACCCGGTGTCCGCGCTCACTCGCCACGCGAAGGGCCACGTCCAGCGGAATCCGGCGGTGGCCGCCGGAAGTGGTGGCCACCCGGCCGGCCGCGGCTGCCCCGGGGCTCCCTCGAAACCACCGCTTTACGGTCGATGGGTGAACCCCGAGGAGTTCGGCCACATCCGCGGTGCTGAGTTTTCCTGGAACGGATTTCATAGTCATGTATGAACCATTCAACAGGGGCAGTTCATTCCGCAATACGATAAAATCGTTCATTGAACTTTTAATAGTCGATTTCGGATTGCACCACTGGAAGTTGCGCAGTCCGCTCGCGCGCTCCCGGGGGTCTGTGAGCGATCCTACAACGGTGTGCGGCGGGCGTTCCCCGGGTTCCGAAGTTCCCGGGTCCCCGGGTTGCCGCGGCGGCCGGCTACCCCAGCAACGCTGGCAGCACCTCGCCCGCCTTGCCGAGCACGGCCACCGAGGCCGCGCCCGTCAGCGAGGTCGCCTGCGTGTTGACCTCGATGATGTCACCGCCCGCGTGCCGGGTGGTCCACGGTATGGCGGCCGCCGGATAGACTTCGGCGCTGGTGCCGATGACCAGGCAGACCTCCGCCTTCGCCGCCATCGCCTGGGCGCTCGCGAGTGTGCTGCCGTCGAGGGCCTCCCCGAAGAGCACGACATCGGGCCTGCGCAGCCCGCCGCATTCCCCACAAAGGGGAAGGGAATCGCCCAGCGGCTCCCCCGGCGCTCGAGTCCCGCAGTCGTTGCAGCGGTCGCGCGCGACTACACCGTGCAGTTCGACCGGCAGCGCCGCATCCGCCGGCGCATCCCCCGCCTCCTCGAGCGCGGCCCGCGTGTGCAGGCCGTCGACGTTCTGGGTGATCAGCCCGCCGGTGCCGCGCCGCAGAAAAAACCGAGCCAGCGCGCGGTGAGCCGGGTTGGGCTCGCAGGTCGCCAGAAAGCTGCGGCGGTGGTCGTACCACTCCCACACGGTGCGGGGGTCGCGCAGCAGGGCTTCGGGCGTCGCGAGTTCCTCGACCCGATACTTGCGCCACAGCCCCCCGGCATCGCGAAAGGTGGGCACGCCGGACTCGGCCGAGATCCCCGCGCCGGTCAGCGCCACGACGCGGCGCGCGCCCTGCACCATGGCGCGGGCGTCGTGCAGCGCGGTCGTGCCGGACCTCATGCAGGCGCGGCGGGGATGGCCCGCCTGCCGGTGATCATGCGTGAGGGAGCCGCGTTGGCCGCGCCGCCCTACATCCCCTCTTCACGCACGTACTTGGTCAGCCCCCCACCCGCGTCGGCGAGCGAAATCGGGCCCTCGGCCGCGTAGACATTGCCCTCCCAGTCCACCGCCACGCCCTCGCCGGCCACGCCCTGCGGCCCGCGCTCCGACGCGTGCGGGGGAATGAAGCCGGTCACGCGGTCCTCCGACGCATGCCCGATGCGCACACCCGTCAGCCAGCCGTCGTGATTGCCCGGGTTGGACTCCGAGTCGATCGCGTAGAGGTTGTCGCCGGAATCGATGAACAGCCCGCTGATGCGGCTGAACTGGTAGTACGAATCCAGGTGGTTGCCCTCCTGGTCGAAGATCTGGATGCGGTGGTTGCCCCGGTCCGCCACGAACAGCCGGCCCTGCGAATCGAAGGCCAGCCCGTGGGGGGTGCGGAACTCGCCGGGCCCGTCACCGATCTGCCCCCACTCCATGATGTACTCGCCCTCGGGCGAAAACTTGATGATCCTTCCCGTCGACCCCTCGGGCGGGTTGGCGTTCTGCCCGCTGTGTCCGTCGGAGACGAAGATGTCGCCATTCGGCGCGGTGATCACGTCGCACGGCTCGTTGAACAGCCCGGGCTCGCTTCCCCGCGCGCCCGCCTGCCCCAGCGTCATGAGCACCTCGCCCTCGGGGCTGAACTTGATGACCTGGTGGCCCTTGGTGCCGTCCTGGTTGCCCTGGGAGTCGGTCACCCAGACGTTGCCGTCCGCGTCGACGTGGATCCCGTGGGGGAGGACGAACAGCCCCGCGCCGAAGCTGGCCAGGATCTCGCCGGTCTCGCGGTGGAACTTGAAGACCGGGTCGACCAGGTTCGCGTCGCACCCTCCGGCCAGCCCGACGCCGCCGCAGCGGTCGTACGCCCAGATGTGCCCGTCGTGCGGGTCGATGTCGACCCCGGCCGTTGACCCCCACTCGCGGCCGTCCGGAAGATCGACCCAGTCGGCGAGCACTTCCGGGTTCGGGTTCGGCAGGGCGCCGTCCATTGCCGGGTCGGCGATGGCGGTGGGATCGGCGGCGGCTGGAGCTTCCTGCTCCTCGCCGCTGTCGTAGGCGCAGGCTGCGGCCAGTGTCAGGCCGGAGAGCACCAGAATCCATGAATGGGGTTGCTTCCTCATGTCGTTCTCCCTGTTTGTTGGGCAGGCCGTCGGCGCTATGTTCGCCTGCGCGCCTCTGCTGCCATGCTGGCCCGTGGGGGGCCTGTAGTCAAGCGAGGGGGGTTGTTTCCACATGATCCAGTTGCGGGCTCGGCCGACCTCCCTGCGCGGTGTCATCCTTGCCCTTGTCCTGTCTTCCGGCTGCGGCACCGCGGAGCCCGAGCATCCGACGGTCACCGGCAACTGGGAGGGCGTGAGCGCGGCCTTTGGCGCGTTGGAGAACTGGAGGCTCCGGATGGAGGAGTCTTCCCAGGGGACCGTCACCGGAACGTTCAGTCTCCGGGTCGAGAGGCTGGTCTTCTCCGGTACCGTCAACGGCACCCACATCTATCCCACACTGTCCCTCGACGTTGACATGGTTTTCTTTGGGGACGTCGTTTCAGGCACGTACGAGGGCCAGTTGATTTCGCCGGACAGCATCATGGGCACCTATCAGGTCTTCGATGAACCCGCCCGAACGCTGGACCTCGACCGACTGGGCACCTGACCACCGAAGGGAGAGTCTCCGTGTCGCGCGAAGGCCAGGCAGACAGCATCACCTCGCCGCATCCTCCCCACGCACCGTCCGCGGGCGCCGACACCCCGGATTCCGTCGCTCCCCCCGATCCCATCCGCCACGCCGAGCGGCTGGATCCTTCCATCTTCGCCCTCCCGGTCGAGAAGATGCGAAGCGGGTACTACTCGGACAAATACTTCGTGCGCGCCCGGGATCTGCTCCTCGCCGGCGGCCCGAACCCGTTGGTCACCGTGCAGGTCTTCCAGAGGCGCAACGCGGTCGTGGCCGGCACCGACGAGGCCATCGCCATCCTGAAGCTCTGCCTGACCGGGGGCTACGACTTCAGCGACCTCGAGGTCCGCTCCCTGCGCGACGGCGACCGCGCCCGGCCGTGGGAGTCGGTCATGTTCATCACCGGGCCCTACGCGGCCTTCGTGCACCTCGAGACGCTCTACGCCGGGGTGCTGGGCCGCCGCACCCGCATCGCCACCAACACCCGCTCGGTGGTCGAGGCCGCGTGGCCCAGGTCGATCATGTTCTTCCCCGCCCGCCACGACCACTGGATGGTGCAGACCGGCGACGGATGGGCAGCGCACGTGGCCGGCGCGATCGGCGTTTCGACCGACGCCCAGGCCTCGTGGTGGGGGTCGTCCGGGATCGGGACGGTGCCCCACGGACTGATCGCCGCGTTCGGGGGCGACACCGTGGCCGCGACGAGGGCGCTTGCGAGCCACCTTGCCGACGAGGTCCAGATCGTTTCGCTGGTCGACTTCGACAACGACAGCGTCGCCACGAGCCTGGCGGTTGCGCGCGCGATGGGCGAGCGGCTCTGGGGGGTCCGGCTCGACACCTCCGGCACCATGGTGGACCGCAGCATGGCGGGCGAGATGGGCGACTTCGACCCCCGCGGCGTAAACCCGCGACTGGTGCACAAGGTCCGCGACGCGCTCGACGCCGCCGGCTTCGGCCATGTTTGCATCGTCGCCTCGGGCGGATTCGACGCCGCCAAGATCCGCGCCTTCGAGGAGGCCGGCGTGCCGGTCGACTCCTACGGCGTGGGCTCGTCGCTCATGGGAGGATCCTTCGACTACACCGCCGACATCGTCCTCGTGGACGGCAAGCCGCTGTCGAAAGCCGGCCGCTGGCACCGTCCGAACGACCGGTTGGAGTTGGTGGAGTGAGCGCCGGAGCCGTTGCTCGCACGGCCGGTGGCCGCTGAAATGGCCGCCGATTCGGTGGAAACAAGCGCGACCCGCCCGGCGCGGGTGGGCTGGATCGTCGATGTGCAGTCGGACTTCATGGACCCGGCAGGCCGGCTGTATGTCCGCGACCTCTTCGACAACACCGATCCGGGCGCCGTTCAGATCGTCCCGGCGCTGGAAAGGGTCACGGCGTGGATGCGGACCCACTGTGACCTGCTCGTCTACTCGGGCGACTGGCACGGCCTCGAAGACGCCGAGATCGACCCGGTCGCCCCCGATCCGGCCCGCGGCACCTACCCCCCGCACTGCATGGGGCGGTCGCCGGACCCCGACGAGCGTGGGGGCGCGGCGGTGATCGCGGAGATCCGCCCGGTCGATGCGGTGATCCTCGCGCACGACGCCACCGCGGAAGAGGCCGGGGCGGCCGCGCGCCGCGCCGTGGCCGAACGGCGGCCGGTGTTCGCGCAGAAGACGCGCTTCAACGTCTTCGAGGGCAATCCCGGCGCCGATGCGTTCGTGCGGTCCCTGGGCGAGGCGCTCGGCCGGCGCCCCGAGTTCGTCGTGATCGGGGTCGCGCGCGACGTGTGCGTCACCCAGGCCGTCGACGGGTTGCAGGAGCGCGGCTACAGGGTCACCGCCGTGCGGGACGCGACCTGGGGCCTGGGGCTGGAGCCGGAAGAGGTCACGCTGGCGCGCTGGGCGGAGCGGGGGAGGGTGGTGACGGTGGCCGAGCTGGCGGGGCAAGCGGTCCAGTCGACGGACAAATGTAATGTAAACATTACATAATGACAACTAAAGTAGGAATCTCATGACCCATTGTGGACCATTTGGTTCGGCAACACGCGCGGTAACGGAATACCCGCTTTCGACTATGGCGGCTGTCCTGGTGGCCGCCGCCACAGTTGCGTGTGACTCGGGGACGGCCACCACCCCGACGACTGTCTCGCTCGTTTCTGTCGCCTCGGTCCCGGCTCCGTTCAGCATGGCCTCACAGCCCCTGCTGGTTGATCAGGACCTCGTATGTCTACCCGCCTCCTTCGAGATGCAAGTGCGGTGTGTTGACCGCAACGGAGACCTTGTTGCAACGTTTGGGCGCGAGGGCGAGGGGCCTGGCGAGTTCAAACTGCCGCCGCGCCTTCTCCGCGGCCCGAACGGAACGGTCGGCGCCATTTCCTTTAATCGGCTCACCATCTTCACTCGCGGTGGAGACCTGGTTGATCACATAATCTTGCCGATCAACTTTCCTCAGCCGGCCGCAAAAGCGTTTGACACGACTCTATTGGCCCATTCCCCCGAGGGGACGTTCCCGATAGAGATCGATCTTTCGTCCGGCGCCTTGCTGTGGGAGCGCCACGACATTCCCGACATCGTCCAAACCGAGTGCGGCAGAGTTGGAGCGGGAGTCGTTTCACCCACCGGAGGCTGGACCTATACCGCGTGTCAACGAGAACTCGTGTTTCTCGATGATCGTGACGCCTCCACCGCCACCGTCATTCAGGCCCCGACCTATGCTGAAGAGCTCCCCAATGAACGCGATATCGCGGATTTCGAGAACCGGGCGAGATCCGTGGCTTTCCGGATGGATGTGGATGCGTACCGGGAGACTCCGAAACGCAATCATCTCAGGGGGGGCAGGTCCCTTGCCTACGACGCTCAGGGCCGGCTCTGGCTCGCTACGCAACGTGATCGCGCCCGGTTCTCATACCTCGACCTCTATGTCGGAACCGAGTACGTCGGCTCCGTGCAGGTCAGGGATCGCCTCCTCGGCTACGACCTGTACGGGTCTACCCTGGCCGTCCTGGTCGAGCGGGCGCCTGACGCCGCTGGTATTGGATGGCGCGCGCTGGACTGGTACGACATCGCCGAGGTCGATCTCGGGCTGGGCCGACCTTGACGACCCCATCTCTGTCATCCTGGGCGAACTCGTAGGTTCTACCGGTACCGCACCCCCTCCTTGAACACCAGCGCGACCTCCCGCAGCGCCCAGATGTCCTCCAGCGGATTGCCGTCCACCACGATCACATCGGCCAGCTTCCCGGCCTCGATGGTGCCGAACTCGTCTTCCATCCCGAGCAGCTCGGCTCCCCTGCGCGTGGCCGAGACGATCGCCTCCATCGGCGTCATTCCCAGCTCGGTGAAGATCTCGAGTTCGCGCACGTGGTTCCCGCTCTCGTGGAAGTTGAGGCGGGTGCCCTTGTCCGTCCCCATTGCGATCGGTGCGCCCGCGGCGATCAGCTTGGCGAGGTTCAGGCGTCCCAGCTCGTAGCCGGCGCGGTGCTCTTCCAGCGCCTCGGGCTCGCGAGCGAGGTCCCTGGCCACCCATTCACGGGCCTCCTGCACCATGTCGGCCGGAGCGTGACGGATGTACCAGGGATCTTCCAGGCGGCTTGGGTCCTCGAAGTAGGTCACATAGACCTCGCGCACCACCATGAGCGACACCGAGTAGACGTTCTGGTCGACGAAGCGCTGCACCAGTTCGTCCGAAAACTCGCCCTGTGGCCCCACTTCTTCCTCACTCACGAGGGTGGGGTGCTCCATGGCGTCAACGCCCGCGTCCAATACCGCGACGATGCTCTCGATCGACGACGTGTGGGTCGTGACCCGCAGTCCGCGCGCGTGCGCCTCATCCACGATCTCGGTGAGGGCCTCGGTGGACAGCTCAGGGGGAATGTTCTCCGGACCGCTGTAGCTCGAGACCTTGATGAAGTCGGCCCCGCGCTCGGCGTAGTCGGCGACGATCTCGCGGCCGTGGGCCCCGTCGCGCACCGGCAGCACCATCGCCGCCTTCGCGTATTCCACGCCCTCGGGCGGAATGCCCTCGAAGACCGAATCGGCAGGATCGTCGAACATCCGGTAGACGCCCGGGTAGTTCAGGATCGTGCCCGAGGTGAACAGGCGCGACCCGGCGATGATGCCGTTCTCGACATCCTCGCGCAGCCGGATCATCTCCTCCAGCGGGTCCATGGTGTCGCGCGAAGTCGTGATCCCCTGCATGAGGCTCGCGTAGAGATTGCGCGCGCCGATCTCGTAGTAGTCGCGATAGCGCCCCGCGAAGTACGCGGGGTGATTGGACTGCCCGTCGAAGATGATGTGGCTGTTCCCCTCGATCATGCCGGGCATGATGGTCTTGCCGGTGACATCGACCACGTCAGCGTTCGCCGGGACCGACACGGTCCCCGCCGCGCCAGCCGCGACGATCCGTTCCCCGCGCATCACCACCACACCGTTTTCCACCGGGGGAGCACCGGATCCGTCAATGAGCAGTCCGCCGCTGAGGACGGTCACGTTCTCGCCCGCCTCCCGGGGCATGCAGCCGAGAAGAAGCGTCGTGGCCGCGAGCAGCGTCGCGGTGGTCGATCTAATCATCATCAACTCCTGACAGGCGCGAGATAGGTGGCAAACCAGCGCACGATCCACTCCAGCCGCTCCAGGCGGTGCAGGGGTTGGCCGGAGTTGGGCAGCCCATGGCCCTCGTCCGGGAACCGCACGAAGAGCGAGGGCACGCCCTGGCGCATCAGGGCGCGGTACATCTCCTCGCCCTGGCCGACCGGGACGCGGTAGTCGAGTTCGCTGTGCAGCACGAGGGTGGGAGTGGTCATCCGGTCGGCGTAGGCGATGGGCGACGACTCCCACAGCCGCATGGGAACCTCCCAGGGCGTTCCGTCCAGCTCCAGCTCCACCCAGGAGGGGATGTCCGCCGTGCCGAAGAAGCTGATCCAGTTGGAGATGCTACGCTGGGTGACGGCGGCGGCGAAGCGGTCGGTGTGGCCGACGACCCAGTTGGTCATCAGGCCTCCGTAGCTGCCGCCGGTGACGCCAAGCCGGGCGGGATCGATCCAGGCATGGTCCGCTAGCGCCTGATCCACCCCGGCCATGATGTCGTCGAAAGCCTTGCCGACGAGGTCACCGATTACCGCTGCTTCGAAGTTTTGGCCGTATCCCGTGCTACCACGGGGATTCGTGAACAGAACTCCCCATCCCTGGGAGGCCAGAATCTGGAACTCGAGGCTGAACCCGTTGCCGTACATGCCGTAGGGTCCGCCGTGGATCTCGAGAACCATCGGATGACTGCCGCCGGGCGTGAATCCCGCCGGCCTCATGATCCAGCCCTGAACGTCCCAGTCGTCGGCTCCCTTGTACCAGAATCCTTCGGTATCGGACAGCTGGCGGGAAGCGCGCCAGTCGTCGTTGAAGGTCGACAGCTTGCGGCCGTCGGAGCCGTCGTGGGCCTCTGCAGCGGCCGCCGGCGCTCCAGGATCCGCGCCGGACCCGGATTCGGCGATCGCCGTCACGTACACCTCCGGTGGAGCGGTGGGCGTGGTCCACAGGTATCCCAGTCCGCCGTCCGGCCCGACGGCGACGCCCGCCGCCTGGCCCTTTCCCGTGATGACAGGCGTGTGGGTCCCGTCCAGCGCCAGCCGGTGAATCTCGATGTTCCCGTGGATCTGCAGGGCCACGGCCAGGCCACCTCCCGGCATCCAGGCGAAACCGGCCGGCGTGTGGTCGATCGCTTCGGTGATGTTGCGCGGCTCGCCGCCCCCCGCGCCGACCAGCCAGACCTGATGCTGGGACCCGTAGTCGTGCGGGTCGGAGTTGCCTCTGAAGGCGAGCCACTCGCCATCCGGCGACCAGCGGGGCGAGGCGTCGGTACCGGGCGAGCCGGAGAAGCGCTCCACCGGGCCGCCCGCGGCCGGGACCACCCAGATGTCGCTGTCGCGGTTGAAGTCCGGCTCGTCGGTCCGGTTGGACACGAAGACGATCCGCTCGCCGTCGGGCGACCACGCGGGCTCCGAGTCCTCGTACGGCCCTTCGGAGACCTGGACTGGGTCCTCTCCGTCGATGGAGACGACGAAGATGTGCGGGTAGGAGGAGCCGAGGTAGGTGGTTCCGGCCCGATAGCGAAGCCGGTCGGCTACGATCAGGTCGCCCGACTCCGACGTGACGCGACCTCCGAGCAGCTGTTCGGCAGCCGACGTCTCGCTCACCTCGGAGACCACGGCCAGTCGGCGTGAATCGGGCGCCCAGGCAAAGGCCGAGACCCCGGATTCCAGGTCGGTGACCGGTCTGGCTTCTCCGATTCCCTCGGGCAGGAGCCACAATTGCGGCGATCCATCCCGCGCAGATCGGAAGGCCAGCCACTTCCCGTCCGGGGACCACTGCGGCGACCCGTCACCTTCGCCCCGTGTCAGCTGACGCAATTCACCCGTTTCCACATCGGCTTCCCACAGCGCTCTGCGATAGCTGTTGGCCTCGCGGTCGAGACGGCTGGTCGCGAAGGTGAGCCGCTGTCCGCCCGGATGGAAAGCGAGGTCGCTAACGTCGACAATCTGGAAGAGGTCTTCGGGGGTTACCGGCGCGGGCGCGGCCACCCCGGCATCCTGCGCGGCCAGACCGGCGGCGCTGCCCAGGACCAGGAGTACGATTGCAAGGCCCATCGGCCCGCGGCTCTGAATTGCACCGTCCAATGGTGCATTGATACGAGATGCACAACGATCTGGTGCAACAAATGTTGATTGGGCTGTCATGGTGTCCTAGCGATCCAGTGCCGTGCCGGGCGCGACCAACAGGTAGCGGTCGAGGTACTCGGCGATCCGGCGATAGTAGTCCGAACGCGCGCGCGGCCCCCGGATACCGTGTGCTTCATCGGGGTAGAAGATCCATTCGAACGTCGTCCTCCCGTGAGCGAGGAGTTCGTTGACGAAGGCGGCCGCATCGAGGTGCATCGTGTCCTGAATGCCGCTCAGGATCAACATGGGTCGGATGAGGTTGCCGGCATAGGTGATCGGGGAGCCCCGTCGAGTGCCTTCGGGGTTTTCCCACGGGAAGCCGAAATGTTCCTCGTTGTATCCCGGAGCGAGGTAGAAAAAGCGTTCCCAGTCGGTCACCGGGGCGCTCGACACGCCCGCCGCGAAGGTCTCCGGGGACCGCAGCATGGAACTCGCGACCATGAAGCCCCCGTAGCTGTGCCCCCAGATCCCGATGCGGTCCATGTCGATGTAGCCCAGACCGCGCAGGTACTCGACACCACCGAGCACGTCGGCGACGTCGATCTCCCCGAGGCGGTCGAACACATCCATGCGGAATTTGCGTCCGTACCCCGCGCTGCCCCGGAAGTCCACATCGAGCACAACGTAGCCCTCCTGGGCCAGATACCTGTTGAAGGCGGACTGGTCGAGACGCATCCATCCTCGGAAGACGCTTTGTGCGTATCCCGCACCGTGCGCGAAGACCACCGCCGGGTACTTGCGTGCGGGGTCGAGGCCATCGGGACGATAGACCCTCGCCGTGACATCGGCTCCGTCGGCAGCACTGGGAAACCGCACGATCTCAGGTTCGCGAAGGCGATAGCCATCGAGCCATTCAGGCACTGCAAGCGAAGTGAGCTGTCGCGGCTCCCCGGAATCGATTCCCTGTACGTACAGTTCGGGAAGCGCCGTGTGGTTGCTGTGCAGGTAAGCCACATGGGCGCCGTCCGGCGAGGGCGTGGACGACAGATTCACTCCCGGCAGCGGCGTAACGCGCCGCCGCTCCCCGCCGTCGGCGGCAACCTCGTAGAGGTGCCGCTCGGGGGTTCCCGCTTCATTCGACGGGAACAGGATGGTCGTGCCGCCGCGTGACCACACAGGCGTGACTTCGAAGCGGTCGTACACCTGGTTGCTTGTGACGGTGAAGCTGCCCGACGTAAGCTGCACGGCCTCCGCGCCGTCGCCCGCCGCGTCGATCACGTAGACGTGGTTCCAGTCGTCGCGCTCAGAGGTGAAGAGCAGCTGCTCCGAATCGGGCGACCAACGTATCCATATGGCGAGGGGCGAAATCCAGGCCTCAACCTCCTCCCGCCATATGGTCCGTGTCTCACCAGTTTCCGGCGATGCAATTCGGATCTCGCGGGCGGTGTGGTCCAGGGACAGCCAGTTGATCGCCACCGACTCTCCGTCCGGGGACCAGTAGGCCTGGCTCCCTCCACGCAGCGAGTACCGCTCGCCCTCTGGCGACCCCATCCAGGTGGTCTCGCCCCCTTCGGCCGGGATCACCCCCAGCCGCACCCGACCATATCCGATCAGCGTGAAGTTCACGTCGATAATCAGCCCGGAAAAGTCGGTGTGGCGGAAGCGCCGTTGTTCGTCGGTGGCCTGCGCCGTGTAGAGGATCCTGGTCCCGTCGGGTGACCAGCGCGGCTGGAGGTTGTGCCAGCCTTCGCCGTGAGAGCTGGTCAGCTGACGCACACCCCCGTCCTTCAGGTCGAGCACCCACAGTTCGCTCTCACGGATGTACGCGAGCCTGCTCCCGTCCGGTGACAGAACCGGGTCGGGCCCGTTGAAGTACTGTTGCGGGGTGTACCCTGGTGAGGTGGCGCCGAAGTCCACCAGCGTGCGAGACGATCCGGCCGCTACGTCGCCGGCGTGAATGTCCCCACCGGCGAGATAGAGCAGACTGCTGCCGTCGGGCGTCCAGGGCTCGGGTAGAAGCGTGCGCGCGACGTCACCCCCCGGCAGATCGAGCCGGCGAACCTCGCCTTCGAGATCCACCACGTAGATCGCGCTGGAATTCGTCTCGCCCTCGTTGACCGTAAAGGCGATGCTGCCCCCGTCGGGCGACCACTCAGGTGCCGAGAGCTGCCGGAAGGTCCAGAGGTTGTCGGTCGTGAGACGGAGTCCGTCCTGGGCCGTGGCCCCCGCGGCTCCCGCGGCGAGCAGCGCCGCGGCGGCCAGAAGGGCAGGGCGACCCGGGAGCGCGCGGAGGGGCCGCCAGGCGGCGTGGCCCCTCCGCAAGATGTTCCCGCCCATCATCCGCTGATGTTCGGGTTGTACATGCAAGCGGATCATCCACCACTCCGGGTCATCACCATGATCACCCCGCCCGCGTGCCCCGTCCCGAATCGCGTCGTGGCATCCGCGGGGCTGATGTACTGGATCTCGTGGATATCGCCCGCGGGCACGGTCCGCAGCTCCCGCGTCCCGCCCGCAAGGGGCACGTTGTCGACATAGATGCGGGCGAAGCCTCCACTGGCGTTCGTGAGGGATGGGGCCGCGCGGGGTCTCAGCCACATGGGCCGCAGCAACTGAACCACGTCATACGCATCGTTGGCGCTGGTTTCCCGGACTTCCTCGGAGGTAATCACGTTCGACCCGCGGTAACGGGCGCCCGCCCCGCCCGGTTTGACGCAGCCGCCGGCCACCGTCCACCAGACACCGGGCAGAACCAGCCCGATGAGCCAGCGGCGGCGGGACGTCATCGCCTCTTCCCGCGCCGCTTGGGTCCGCGGGCCGGGCGGTTCCGCAGCCGCGTGCCCTCGAATTCGCGGGCGTGGGCCCAGGCGATCATGGTGTCGAAGGTGCAGGTCTGTCGGCGCGCGATGGGGGTACGCTGCCGATAGCTGCCGTCGGGTCCCATTTCCCAGGCGCAGCGGCGGTCCCCCAGCTGCATCTCCAGTACCTGGCGGAGTTCGGCGCGCAGGGCAGGGTCCTCGACCGGGACCAGCGCCTCGACCCTCGCGCTCAGGTTGCGCCGCATGCAATCGGCCGAACCGATGTAGTATTCCTCGTCGCCGCCGTTGCGGAAGTAGTAGATCCGCGAATGCTGCAGAAAGCGCCCCACGACGCTCACGACCCGGATGTTCTCGGAAAGCCCCGGTATCCCGGGACGGATCCGGCAGCTGTCCCGGACGATCAGGTCCACGCTCACGCCCCTGGCCGAAGCCTCGTAGAGCGCTCGCGTGACCTCGGGATCCTCCAGCGCGTTCATCTGGAACTGGATCTTTCCCGGTGAATCCTCCGAGTGAAGCTCACCCTCGCGCTCGATCCGGCGCAGGATCGCGGACCGCAGGTATTTTGGGGCGGGCAAGAGCTTCCAGTATTTCCGCTTGGGCTTGTACCCCGTAGTCAGGTAGTTGAACAGCTCGGTGAGGTCCGCCCCGATGGCCAGATCGCAGGTGAGCAGACCATGGTCGCAGTAGAGACGGGCAGTGCCGCCGTGGTAGTTGCCGGTGCCGATGTGCGCGTAGCGGCGCAGCCCGTCGCGGTCCTGGCGCACGACCAGAATGACCTTGCAGTGGGTCTTCAGGCCCAGCACCCCGTAGGTGACGTGGATGCCGTGCGAGGCCAGCGCATTCGCCCAGTGGATGTTGGCCGCCTCGTCGAAGCGCGCCCGCAGTTCGATTACGACGGCGACCTGTTTGCCGCTGCGCGCGGCGTGCACGAGGTGGTCGATGATGCTGCTGCGGGGAGCCATTCGGTAAAACGTCATCTTGATTGCGCGCACCTTGGGGTCGTGTGCGGCTTCGTGCAGGAAGCGCAACACCGAGGTGTCGAACGCCTGGTAGGGGTGGTGCAGCAGGATCGGCCCTCCTTCCCGAATCGTGTGGAAGACCGGGCGGTCTGTCAGCAGATCGGGGTGCTGCGAGGGCTGGTGGGGCACGTCCTTCAGTCCCGGCCGGGGCAGATCGTGCAGCTCCATGAGGTCGCACAGGCCCAGCAGCCCTTCGCCCGTGAACACGTCGCTGTCCTTCAGCCCGAGGACGTTCGTGAGATGACCGAGGCGCCTGGGGTCGAAGCCCTCCCTGACCTGCAGCCGGACGATCGGCGCCAGGCGACGTTTCCGCAGTCCCGCCTCGATCAGCTCCAGGAGGTCGTCCGCCATGTCCTCGTCCACGTCGTAGATCGCGTTGCGCGTCAGGCGGAAGAACTCACAGGCCACGATCTTCATTCCCGGGAAGAGCAGGTCCAGATTGTTGGCCATGATGCTCTCGAGCGGGACCCAGACATCGGTATCGTCGATGCGGACGAACCGCGGAATGCCGGTGCCCACGGGTACCTTGACCCGCGCCAGCATGCTGTGGTCGTCACGCGGGTAGCGCAGCGTGACCAGCAGATTCAGCGACAGGTTGGAGATGAAGGGGAAGGGATGCGCGGGATCGGTCGCCTGCGGAGTCACAAGCGGGTAGATGTTGCGGAGGTAGTGCTTGCGGAGCCACTTCCGCTCCTTTGCGGTCAGGTCATCCCAGTCGGCGATACGGATCTGCTCGTCGGCGAGGGCAGCAAGGATCTCGCGTGCCGTTTCCCGCTGCCGCCGCTCGAGACGCCGCATGACCTCGCGGCACTGCTCGATCTGCTCGCCGGGGGTGCGTCCGTCGACCGTTCGTTCGGTGATCCCGGCCTCGACCTGCTGCTTGAGTCCCCCGATCCGCTTCATGAAGAACTCGTCCAGGTTCGATCCGACGATCGCGAGGAACTTGAGACGCTCCAGCAGGGGGGTGCGCGTGTCCTCGGCTTCGTGGAGTACGCGGAAGTTGAAGTTGAGCCAGGTAAGCTCGCGGTTGAGGTAGTATTCAGGCCGATCCAGGTCGTGCCCGTCCGTAGCCTGCGGAACCGGAGTGGGGTCCGCAGGTGTAGAAACTGTTGGCAAATCGCGCGGTTGGGTGGCGGGCGGGCTCGCTCCGGGCGCGGATGTCCCGATCGAGTCCGTTTCCGCGCCCGCACTCGGGGTCGATGCACGGTCCATTCGCATCATACGATCCGGCTGGGTCGGGGGTGACTCGGATATCGCGTAAACATATGTTATTGGAAGCTGCGCAGCCAGGAATCAGCGGGGCTCCCGTCGTTGACGGAAAGCGGAACGGCTTCCACCTTGCACCGACAGGGCAATCGCAACGCCCTCCCTGCGACAGGAAACACGACATGAAGAACTACACCGTTGTTTTGGCGCTCCTGACGGCCGCATGTTCGTCGGCCCCCCTCTCATACGTCGGTGTCGCACCGCCGGGCCGGGACACCGCCTACCAGTGCGCGGTCGCCCAGCTCAACATCATGGGCTACACGATCGAGGACGGGAACAGCGATGCGGGCTTCGTGCGGGGCCGCAGGCAGACTTCGGGGCTGGGCACCCAGATCTTCACGGGGAATACCTACCACGATTTGCTCACCGCCTCGGTGTTCGACAATCCCTCGACCGGCGAGACCAACCTCAGGGTCGTGGCATCACGTGTCGCGGAGCAGGATGCGGACCTCTTGGCGGGCCTCAACGATGAACCGGAGCAGGGAGAGGACATCATAGCTCCGTCCGACAGCGGCAAGTCGGACGCCCAGGCGCTCCTGTCCAACTGCGGCGTCTCCAGCATCATGGGACCGTCCGGCGAGCAGGAGCAGTACGAGCTCCAGGGCAACGTGGACCGACTCTGATTTCCGCTCCCTATCGGCCCGCTTCGGCAAGGATTCCGTGACTTCCACGCGCCTCTACGAGGTCCGGGGCGACGTGTCTCCCGTGTCGCCCTACGTCCTGTTGCGCCGTTGTGGGGGAAGACCCAGGGGCTTCTGGGCTGCCGGCGACCGATGGGTGGCGCACGCGGGGCTATTGGGATGCGTCACGGTGGAGCACGGCCATGCAGACTCTGCCGGCTCGCGCTTCGGGTTGGTGCAGGAAGAGTCCAGGCGCCTGTTCGGCCGCGTCCGCTCGCGGACTGCCGCTGACGTCCGACCGCGCATCTTCGGCGGCTTTTCCTTTTCGCCCAGGCGGAAGGCGGACCCCATCTGGTCGTCGTTCCCCCCGGCGCTCTTCCATTTCCCGGAGGTCGAGTTGGAGCATCTTCCCGCGGATGGAGTGTGCTCGCTCGCCGTGCGGGGCAGGACGCGGGAGGGTGCCGAGCGGGATTGGCGGCGATGGGCTGACGTGCTGGAGCGGGCGGCCGCCGCGGGACATGGGGTCGTACGCGGCGCGTCGGACGCCCCGGCGGGCCCGGATCAGGTTGCAGGCCTCCGCGGGCACGCACTCTCCGCTTCCCCTTCCCGCGTGTTCGGGACGGAGCGCGCGACCTGGGGCCGCATGGTGTGGCAGGCGCTGAGCAAGATCAGCGCGGGTGACGCCGAGAAGGTCGTCCTTGCGAGGCATCTGGAGGTGGTGCCGTCGCAACCCGTGGAACCCGCCGATCTCGTGACTGCGCTGTGGGAGGAGAACCACGGCAGCTACGTCTTCCTGTTCGAACCTGAGCCTGGCCAGGCGATCGTCGGCGCGGCCCCGGAGACGATCGCGACGCTGGTCAACGGTGTGGTGAAGGCGACAGCGGTGGCGGGCAGTGCCGGGGTGGGGACCGACTCGGTGCAGACCGCGCAGATGGCACAGGACCTCATGGACAGCGACAAGGACCGCGCCGAGCAGAACTTTGTGGTCAGGGACGTTGCGGCGCGTCTCAAGGCGCTGGGGTGCAGGGTGCAACTCGATGTCGAGCCTCACGTCCTTGCCCTTGCCCGGATTCAGCATCTGGAGACCAAGATCGCCGCCGAGGTGCCGCCCGGAATCTCTCTGCTCGATATCCTCGAGTCGCTTCATCCGACCCCGGCGGTCTGCGGAATCCCGCGTAGCGTGGCGCTGTCGGTGCTGACAGGCAGCGAGGATTTCGATCGCGGCTGGTATTCGGGTCCTGTTGGCTTCTTCGATTCCGAGGGCAAGGGGATCTTCGTTCCGGCCCTGAGGTCGGCCGTGTGCTCGGGCGGGCAGTGGCGGCTGTTTTCAGGGGCGGGCATCGTGCCGGGCTCGGACCCGGCAATGGAGTGGGAGGAGACGGAGCTCAAATTCCGCCCCGTGCTTCGGGCGATCGCCCGGGCAGGGGCCGGCGAGAGCACCGCGGCGGAGACCGGGTGACTCCGGCGTGACCACCGGCGAGCTCAACTTCACGTGGGCCCGTGCGATCCTGTCGGCCCTTGCGGAGTATGGGCTGGAGGAGGTCGAGATCGCGCCGGGTTCGCGCTCGGGACCGCTGGTACTGGCCTCCCGCTCCCTTCCGGCGCTGCATTCGCGGGTGCACCTCGACGAGCGCTGCGCCGCGTTCTTCGCGCTCGGCTACGCACGCAGCCACCTGGGTCCGGCGGCCGTGATCACCACGTCCGGCACCGCCGTGGCCAATCTGCTGCCGGCCGTCGTCGAAGCGGACATGTCCGACGTGCCCATGGTATTGATCACGGCCGACCGCCCCCCGCGGCTGCGAGGATCCGACGCCAACCAGACGATCGACCAGTCGGGGATCTTCGGGGACCGGGTCCGGTTCCAGGCCGATCTGCCGGTTCCGTCCCAGGCGGGCCTGATGGGTACGGGACCGAGTTCGTTGGTCGAGCTCGTCCGCGCTGGCGCCCGGCACGCTCTCGGTCCTCCGGGCGGGCCCGTGCACTTCAACGTCCCCTTCGACAAGCCCCTGGAGCCGGAATCGCCCGAGGGCCTCGATCTGACGGGGCCGGGGGGCGAGCGACGCTTCGATCTTGCCGCCGAGCTGGCCCGGCGCGACGGTAAGGAGGCCCACGAGAGCCCCTCGCGGCGCCGCACCGATGTGCGCCGACGCGGCCGCGATCAGCAGGAGGTGCTGGAGGGCCGGCTCGAAGTGGCCCGGCGGCCGTTGCTGGTCGCGGGCCCCTCCAGCGACGCGGGCCTGGACGGACCCGCGATCGCCCGGTTCGCCATCGCGCGCGGGGTCCCGACCTTCGCGGACCCCCTCTCCGGCGCGCGCTTCGATACCCGTGGCGGCGTCACGTCCCCGTCGCCCATCCTGGGTGCGTACGACCACTTTCTGCAGGTCCCGGCCATCGCTGCCCGGTATGTCCCGGACCTGATCATCCGTGTCGGGCGCACGCCCACTTCGGCGGTGCTCGAAGGGACTATCGCCACCTGGAGCGATGCCACCCAGGTCGTCATCGACGACGGCGCGCACCGAAAGGACCACCAAGGCCTGGCCGATCACTACCTGCACGCTTCCGCCGGCGCCATGCTCGGCAACCTGGCGGGCGGCGACGAGAGGAAACCGCTCAAGCCCGCCCCCCTGAGCGACTGGGCGCGTAGCTGGACCGACCTCGAAGCGGCCGCCTGGTCCGCGATCGACGACGAGCCCCCGCACCCACAGCACGAGGGGGACTACGCGGCCGCCCTGGTCCGCGCCCTCCCCGACGGCGCCACTCTTTTCGTGTCGTCCTCCATGCCGGTGCGGGACGTCGACGCCTACGGCCGGCCGGCCCCGCGCGGCCTGCAGGTCCTGGGGAATCGCGGCGCCAGCGGCATCGACGGCATCGTCTCGACCGTGCTGGGGTGCGCGGCGGGGGGAGCCTGGCCGATCGCCGCCCTCGTGGGGGACATCGCCTTCTATCACGACATGAACGGTCTCCTCGCGGCGCGCGACCAGAGTCTGAACGCGGTTTTCGTGGTGGTGGACAACGACGGGGGCGGTATCTTTCATATGCTCCCGATCCGCGATTTCGAACCGGCTTTCACACCGTACTTCGCGACCCCGCACGGACTCGATTTCCGGCACGCGGCGCAGATGTACGGGCTGCCGCTCACCGATGTCGCGACGCCCCAGGAGCTGGAAGGCGCCGTCGCCGAAGCGGTGGGGCGCCCGGGGACCGAGATCGTCCGGGTCCGCACCGATCGCCACGCGAACCGGCTCAGGCACGACGAGGTCCGGAAGCGGGTAGCCCGACGCCTGAACGAGTACATCGACAGAGAGAAGATATGACCGCAACGACCTGGCAGACCGTCAAGTCCTACGAAGACATCACCTACAAGAAGCGCGACGGCGTCGCCCGCATCGCAATCAACCGGCCCCAGGTGCGCAACGCCTTCCGGCCCGAGACGCTCTTCGAGCTCCTCGACGCCTTCAACGACGTCAACGAGGATCCCTCCGTGGGCGTCGTGCTGCTCACCGGCGAAGGGCCCGCGAAGGACGGCAAGTACGCCTTCTGCTCCGGCGGGGACCAGCGGGTGAGGGGCGACGCGGGCTACGTGGGGGGCGATGGGGTGCCGCGGCTCAACGTCCTGGTCCTGCAGCGGCTGATCCGGACGATGCCCAAGCCGGTGATCGCCATGGTGGCGGGGTACGCGATCGGGGGCGGCCATGTGCTGCATGTCGTGTGCGACCTGACGATCGCCGCCGACAACGCCGTCTTCGGCCAGACGGGGCCCAAGGTCGGCAGCTTCGACGGGGGCTTCGGGTCGTCGTATCTGGCGCGCATCGTGGGACAGAAGAAGGCGCGCGAGATCTGGTATCTGTGCCGCCAGTACAACGCCGTTGAGGCCGTGGAGATGGGGCTGGTGAACAAGGTTGTGCCGGTGGACGAGCTGGAGGACGAGGGGTTCCGCTGGGCACAGCAGATCCTGGAGCACAGCCCGCTCGCGATCCGCCTCCTGAAGTCGGCGATGAATGCGGATGTGGATGGACAGGCGGGGCTGCAGGAACTGGCCGGAAACGCCACGCTCCTCTTCTACATGACGGAGCAGGGCCAGGAGGGACGCGACGCGTATTTGCAGAAGCGCAAGCCCGACTTCCGCAAGTACCCGTGGCTGCCGTGGTGAGGGCGTCGGGCGCGGTCGGTGCGAGCCGGGCCCAGGCGTGGGTCCTCGCGACCCGTCCGCGCACGCTGACCGCGGGGGCGGCTCCGGTCGTCGCCGGAACGGGGCTCGCGGCTGCCGACGGGGTTTTCGCTCAACTGCCGGCGCTGGCGGCGCTGGTGGGGGCGCTGCTGATTCAGATCGCCACAAACCTGGCGAACGACTACTACGACTTCGCTAAGGGGAGTGACACCGGTGAACGGCTCGGTCCGGTCCGGGTGACCCAGGCGGGGATTCTGCCGCCCGATGCGGTGTTTCGGGGGATGGTGCTCACCCTCGGGCTGGCGTTCCTGACGGGGGTTTACCTGGTGTGGGTGGGGGGATGGCCGGTTGCCGTGATCGGTCTCGTGTCCATGCTGATGGGGGTCTGCTACACCGGGGGCCCGTATCCGCTCTCGTACAACGGTCTCGGCGACGTGTTCGTCTTCGTCTTCTTCGGACTGGTTGCGACCGCGACCACCTACTACGTGCAGGCGGGGTTCTGGTCCCCGGGCGCGATCCTCGCCGGGGCGGGACTCGGGGCGATGAGCACGGCGATGCTCGTGGTGAACAACCTCCGCGACCGCGAGACGGATGGTGCGGCGGGCAAACGAACGCTGGCCGTGCGCTTCGGCGACCGCTTCTCGGTGGCGCAGTACTTCGCGTGTCTCGCGGCTGCCGCGGCCATACCCGCTGCGGGGGTCGCGTTCATGGCGTGGTCCCCCTTGACCTTTCTCGCGCTGGGCGGCCTGATTCCGTGCGTCCCCGCCGCGCGGCGCGTCCTGGACTATGCCGATCGGCGGGCACTCAACCCGGCCCTCGCGATGACCGCCCGGGGCGTGGCCTTCTACGGCGCGGGACTGGGCCTCGGCGCCATGCTGGGGACGATGGGCGTCCTGGGCGCGTGACGCCGGGCGACCACGCGGCGCGGCGTCCGGCCGCCCCGGAGGACGGCTCCCCCCCACCCCCAGCCACCCCCGCCGCCGACCTCGCCCGGCAGGCGGCCCGAACCCCGTCGGCCACCGCCCTGTCCTGGGACGGCGGACACTGGACGTACCGGCAACTCAACGCGCGCGCCACCGCGCTGGCGGACCACTTCCAGGCCGCGGGCGCGCTCCCCGGCCACCCGGTGACGCTCTGCACCACCCCCGGCCCCGATGCCGTGGCGGCCCTCTTCGCCCTCTGGCGCGCGGGATGCCTGGCCGTCCCCCTGCACGAGAAGCTGACACCGGCCGAGGTAGCCCACGCACGGCAAGCTGTAATGTCAACATTACATATTGACAACGAGACATTACACTTCTTGGCGCGACCGAGCGGTCACGGAGCCACCCCTCCCGCGCCGGACGCCCCTGGAGGCGACCAAATCCGCGCGGGCTCAGGCACATCTCCGAGCGCGTTCGACCGCCCCGGCCCAGGCGCTCCGCCCAGCCCGCCCGCACCCCCCAGCCCCTACGCCGCCTTCCCGGATGTCATCGCCCTCCTCCTCACCTCCGGATCCACGGGCGCCGCCACCGCATACGGCTTCACCCGGGCCGCACTCGGCGCCTCGGCCTCGGCCGTCGCCAACCGCCTCGACCTCACCCCGGACGACCGCTGGGCGCTCTCCCTCTCCCTCGGCCACATCGGAGGACTCTCCCTCGTCGTACGCGCGATCATGACGGGTTCCAGCGTGCGCCTGTGGCCCGCCTTCGACGGCGGCGCGCTGGCCCGAGCCGTCATGGAAGAGCAGGTCACCCACCTCGCCGTCGTGCCCGTGATGCTGCGCCGGCTCATCGCGCGGCTGGCCGGCCGGCCCGTACCCCCATCGCTGCGCTGCGTCCTGGTCGGCGGCGCGGCCGCCGCGCGCCCCCTTCTCGACGCGGCCTGGGCGGCGGGCCTTCCCGTCGCCACCACCTGGGGCATGACCGAGACCGCCTCCCAGGTCGCCACCGCACCACCCGGCCTGGCCCGCCGCCACCCCGGCACCGCCGGCCCGCCACTGCGCGGCGTCGAAGTGCGTACCCCCCCCGGGGGGGTACTGCAGGTGCGCGGCCCGACGCTGGCAAGCATCGCCGTGAAGGGGCCCGGCGCATCCCCGCAGGCGCTGCCGCGCGACCCCGGCGGCTGGTTTGCCACCCGGGACCTCGGCCGCGTGGACACCGACGGCCTCGTCTGGATCGAAGGGCGCGCCGACGCGATCATTGTGAGCGGGGGGCTCAACGTGAGTCCCGGCGAAGTGGAGCGGGTGATCGAGGCGCTGCCCGGCGTCCGCGAGGCCGTGGTCTTCGGGCTGCCCGACGAGGAGTGGGGCGAAGTCGTGGCCGCGGTGGTCGAGGGCGACCCGGCGGCGGTCTCGTCCGGCGACATCGACCGCCACTGCCGCGCGCGGCTGGTGCGGGGGCGCTGTCCGTCGCGCATCGTGGTCGTGGATTCGCTACCCCGCACATGGACAGGGAAGGTGATGCGGGCGACGGTTTGCGAGCGCTTCGGACCGGCGCTGGAAGCGCTGCCGCGCCGCCCCGACTCGAGCAAGAACGCAAGGAAGACGACATGATCGAGGAACTCCGCTGGCGCGGCCTCCTTGCCGACGCCACCGAACACGCGGCGGCGGCCTTTGCGGCCGAGCAGGTGACCGGCTACATCGGCTTCGATCCGACCGCCTCGTCGCTGCACGTGGGGTCGCTGGTCCCGATTATGGGGCTCGTGCACCTGCAGCGGGCCGGCCACTGCCCGATCGCGCTGGTCGGCGGCGGCACGGGCCTCATCGGCGATCCGTCCGGAAAGGCCTCCGAGCGCTCACTCCTCGACCGCGTGAAGGCCGAGGAGAACGCCGCCGGGATCCACCGGCAGCTGGCGCATTTCCTGGACTTCGAGTCGCGAACCGCCCCGGCGCGCATGGCGAACAACCTCGACTGGCTCGACGGGCTGCGTCTGGTCGACTTCCTCCGCGACGTCGGCAAGCACTTCTCGGTGAACGCGATGATGCGCAAGGAGTCGGTCCGCCGCCGCCTCGCCGACGAGGAGTCCGGCATCTCGTTCACCGAGTTCAGCTATCAGCTGCTGCAGGCCTACGATTTCTCGGAGCTCAACCGCCGCTACGGCTGCACCCTGCAGATGGGCGGCTCGGACCAGTGGGGCAACATTACCGCCGGGATCGATCTGGTGCGGCGGATGGGCGGGCCGCGCTGCCACGGCGTCGTCTTTCCACTCGTCGAGTCGTCGAGCGGCGTCAAGTTCGGCAAGACCGAGGAAGGCACCGTCTGGCTGGACCCCGACCGCACCTCGCCGTACCGCTTCTACCAGTTCTGGCTCAACACCGAGGACGGCGACGTAGTCTCGTACCTCAAACGCTTCACCCTGCTGGACCGGGGTGCCATCGATGAACTCGCGCACGCGGTGGCCGAACGGCCGCATCGGCGCGAGGCCCAGCGGCGCCTGGCCGCCGAGATGACAAGTGTGGTCCACGGCGACGATGGCCTGGACCGCGCCTTGCGCGCGTCGCGTGTGCTCTTCGGCGGCAGCCTAAGGGGGCTGGGGGCCACCGACATCGCCGAGATCTTTGCCGATGTGCCCTCGACGTTCCTGGCACGCTCGGAACTGGAGTACGGGGTGGAACTCGCGATCGTGATGGCGGACGCCGGGATGACGGCATCCCGAAGCGAAGCGCGCCGCTTGATCCGCGGTGGCGGGGTCTATCTCAACGGGGAGCGCGTGGCCGACATGGGAGCGGCAATCGGCAAGAGCGACCCGATCGACGACCGCTACGTCCTCGTGCGGGTCGGCAAGAAGCGCCATCTGGTGGTGGAGGTGGGGTAGAGAGGCCGCGAGAGGCAGTTTGTCGGCCAAAATCCCCCTGTTTTGGCCGACAAACCGGTCAGAACTCGAAACACTGGCGAAAGGAGTTACTGTCGGAGCGCCATGAGCCGCACCCTCTTCAGCCGGTCCGAGCGCGCCAAAATCCATGCGCGGCTCGACCAACTCACACCAGCGAGCGTCCCCCTTTGGGGAACAATGCCAGCGGGGCAGGTGGTGTGCCACGTCGCCGATCAGCTGCGCGTGGCACTTGGCGATATCGAGGTAACTCCCAGGAAACTGGCGGTCAGGATGGGCAACCGGGAAGTGGCGGTTAGCCCCGGTCTACTCGGGTTCAAACCGGGTCGGTACCTGTTCGTCCACATGCTCCCGTGGCCGAGAGCCAGAATCGGTGCTCCTCCGGAATTGCTGAGCACCGCTCCGGGCGAGTGGCGAGAGGACATCGCTTCACTTCATGCTCTCGTGAATCGCGTCGGCAACCGGGGTCCGGCCGAATCGTGGGGCAGTCACCCCTGGTTCGGTCCGGTTTCAGGACGAGAGTGGGGATCGCTCTGTTGGCAACACCTCGACCATCACCTCCGGCAGTTCGGTGTCTAGAGCGTGCCCCGCCCCAACCCGATCGGCGCCCCCAGCAGCAGATCCGGGATCCTGAACGCGTCCACCAGCGGGGTCTATCTCAACGGGGAACGCGTGGCCGACATGGGGGTAGCGGTGGGGAAGAGCGACCCGATCGAAGACCGCTTCGTCCTCGTGCGGATTGGCAAGAAACGCCATCTGGTGGTGGAGGTGGGGTAGGGGAAGCGGTTCGGGACAGCTTGCTCGACATCCTGTCATTCCCAGAACGAATTGCTGCTCATGTTATTCCGGTTGAAGCCCAGGCGCCTGAATGTCTTGCGCTGCCTGATCGCGGACGTGCTGTTCTGCGGCACTGTGACGGCCATCGTCCTGCTGACCCCGATCGGCGGGCGCGCCCAGGTTGAAACGGGTACCCTGAGCGAGGCGATCGAAGAAGTGCGCCAGAGCCCCTTTTGGACCGGGAAGTCGGCGGTGCCCCCTGGGATGGATCTGCCCAATGCACTCTGGTCCCCGATGGCATTCCAAGCACCAAACCGGACAATTCATACAGCACCGAACGACAGCACATTTCCGCACCGGCGGGTGTTTTTCACGGCGCTCGGGGCGAACGGATTGATGCTGTTGCCCACGTTGTATCTCGCGTTGGGCGCGGCGTACGGGCAAGCAGACACACGCGCCAATCTCATGGGCGCGGCTGCGATTGCGCTTCCAGTCTTTGGCACCGCCGCGGGTGCCACGTTTGCCGGAGCGCGGTTTCTTCCGGCTGTGGCTGGATCGGCGTTGGGCTTCGCGACCGCAGTGACGACCCTCTTCGCGACCGAGGACGCTCCTGGGGTGTTGTGGATCCTGTTACCAGTCGTGCATGCAGGAATCACGACGTTCGTCGCTTCGTATTTCCACTAGTGCAGTCATTCCTGCGTTGTCCGCCAAAACCGGCCGATTCTGGCGGACAACGTGCCAGCCGTTTCGCATGCCGCCCTGCTAGTCGCGCTGCCGCTGCATACCGATCGGCGCCCCCAGCAGCTCATCCGGGATCCTGAACGCGTCCACCAGCTCCAGCGCCCGCGGCGCAAGTTCCCGGCACAGCGCGTTGACCTCGCGGCGCACCGCTTCGCTCTTGGGCGGCTCGAAATAGCCCGTCTCCAGGTACCAGGCCCGGTTGGCCTCCAGGGTTGCGAGACCGTAGAGCGCGATCACGCGGGTGATCAGCTCCTTGCCGTGGCACTCGTCCATCGGATCCAGCGACTCGACCGACGCCTCCAGCACGATCCGGTCCACGTGGGCGCGGGCCAGGGTGATGAGGTGGTCCTGGCATTCGTTGATCGCGTCAAAGCTGTCCATGCCCTGGTCCATCCGCGCCTTCAGACGGCGCGCGGCGGAGCGCAGGAGCCGCTGTTCGCGATAGCGGAAGGCGGCGAGCTGGAAGTCGGGGTCCGCGAGGTGGGCCGGATCGGTTCTGCGCGTCACCACCGGGTTCATCTCCGCGAGCCGGATCCCGGTCAGCTCGGCGAGGTAGCGGGCCATCCCCCACATGTTCATGCTGCCCAGGTCCCGGCGGAGGCGCGACAGCAGCCCCTTGGCGACGAGCTGGAGCAGGACCGGGTTGGCGCCCTCGAAAGTGGTGAAGACGTCGGTGTCGGCCCTGAGGCGGGCGAACCGGTTCTCGGCCAGGTAGCCCTTGCCGCCGCACGCTTCGCGGCAGGCCTGCAGCGACTCCATCGCGAGCCGGGACGCGGCGGCCTTGAGGCCGGCGGCCCGCACCTCGAGCTCCATCCGGTCGGTGTCCGGGTCGGCGAAGCGCCGCGTCAGGTCGCGCACGGCGAAGCCCATCGCGTAGGAAGTGGCGAGCCGGGGGAGAAGGTTGCGCTGCAGGGACAGGTAGTCGAGGATCGGGACTTCGCCGCCGCCCGCGGGACCGAACTGGGGCCGCGAGGCGGCGTAGCGCACCGCGATCGTAAGGGCCTTGCGCGTGACGGCCTGCGACGCGGCGGCGATGCTGATGCGCCCCGCGATCAGCGTGCCCAGCATGGTGAAGAAGCGGCGGCCGGCGCTGGGGATGGGGCTCTCGTATTCGCCTTCGGGGGTGATGCGGGCGAAGCGGTCCAGCAGGGCATCGGCGCCGACGCGCACGCCGTCGAACCAGATCCGTCCGTTGTCGACGCCGTTCAGCCCCGCCTTGGCGCCGCAGTCCTCGATCCGGACACCGGGCGCGGTCCTGCCGCGGGCGTCGCGGATGTGGACCAGGAAGGCGTGGACGCCGTGATCCTCGGGACCGATCCGGAGCCGCGCGAAGACGGTGGCCATGCGTGCGTGCAGCGCGGCGTTGCCGATGTAGTCCTTGCGCGCGTCATCGTCCGGGGTCGTGATGACGAACTCGCCGGACGCGCGGTCGTAGTCGGCGGTGGTGCGCAGGTCGCGCACATTGGAGCCGTGCCCGGTCTCGGTCATGGCGTAGCATCCCGGCAGCGCCAGGGAGGCGACCTGCGCCAGGTAGCGCTCGTGGTGCTTCTCGGTGCCGAGTTGCGCGATGCTGCCGCCGAAGAGCCCGAACTGTACGCCGTACTTGACGAGGACGCTGAGGTCGCCCAGCGCGAGTTCCTCGAAGGCGGCCACGGCCCCGCCCGGGTCGCCGAGGCCGCCCCATTCACGCGGCAGCGCGATGCCGCCGATCCCCATGTCGGCAAGGACCTTGACCGCGGACAGGGTGCGTTCGCGGTACTCGCTGCGCGGAATCTCGCCCGGGATGCTCAACTCCGGCCTGGCCAGCGCTTCGCGGACCCGGTTCCTGACGTCGGCATGATCGCCGTGGATGTGAGCCGCCACCTCGCCGACTACTCCCGGGGGCGGCAGCGGCGGGGCCGTCCGCTCGTCCCCCATGCCCGTCAGCTCCCGGAGCGCCTCGGGTCCGGCAAGCCCCAGCTCCAGCTCCACCTGGCCGAGCGTTGCGAGAGCGTCGTGCCGCCAGGGGACCGTGTCCGCCGCACTGCGCAGCTCCGCAGCCGGCTCTTCCCCGTACAGCGTCATGAGGTGGAGGCGCCTGCGAACCGCGGCCTGTGCGACGGCGACGCCGGCCCGTGCGAGGGTCAGGCTGCTGCCCGCTCCCGACTGGATGGTGGTCGTCGCCGCGGCGAAAACGGGCGGGGCCGGGGGGGAAGAGGGATCGAGCCAGTCCCGCACCTGTCGGCGTCCCTCCGGCGTCATCCATCCGGCGCCGCCGAGGGCTCCCGAGACGGCACCGAGTTCGGCGTCCTCCATCAGCCCGTCCGACCAGACCGCGCACAGGATGGGAAGGAAGGCCAGGAAGGTGGGTTCGGAGGAGAGCGAGGGCTGCGGCGGGGGCGCTGGGTGGGGCGAGGCGGTTGGCTCGGTGGGTGTTGCCATGCTGTGCCGCTGCGGTCGGAGGTGGGTCGGGCGGGTGTCCGGAAGATAGGCAATCACCAGGTCACCCCTTGAAAATCCGTACCCGGTCACGCAAAGTCGGTTCTCCCGTTTCACTCCCCACGCCCTGAATGCGCCGATGGCTTCACGCCCAAGCATGTCCGACTCGCCGACCAGCTCACCGCTGGTGGGTGTGATCATGGGATCCCGCAGCGACTGGGACACCATGAAGCACGCCGCCGATACGCTCCAGGCCCTCGGCGTTCCGCACGAGGTGCGCGTCGTCTCGGCGCACCGCACCCCGGACCTGCTCTTCGAGTACGCGGCCGGCGCCGAGGAGCGCGGGCTTCAGGTGATCATCGCCGGGGCGGGGGGCGCGGCGCACCTGCCCGGGATGGTGGCGTCCAAGACGGTGCTGCCGGTGCTGGGCGTTCCCGTGCAGTCCCGCGCGCTGAAAGGGATGGATTCGCTGCTGTCGATCGTGCAGATGCCGGGTGGCGTACCCGTCGGGACCCTCGCGATCGGGGTGGCCGGCGCGACGAACGCGGCACTGCTGGCCGGCAGGATCCTGGGCCAGAGCGACCCGGCGATTCGCGAGGCCGTGCGGGCGATGGCCGCGGCGCGCACCGATTCGGTCCTCGCCGACCCCGACCCGAGCGTCCCGCCCCCGCAGTGAGGGTCGGCGTTCTCGGCGGCGGGCAGCTCGCCCGCATGCTGGCGCTCGAGGGGATCCCCCTGGGGCACCGCTTCACCTCGCTTGAACCGGGGCGCGACCCGCCTGCCGCTGCCGTCTCCGATGTGGTCGCCGCCCGTTACGACGACCCCGACGGACTGGCGCGGATCGCCGCGGCCGCCGATGTCGTGACCTACGAGTTCGAGAACGTGCCGGCGCGGAGCGCGGCGTACCTGGCGGCGCGGCTGCCCGCGCTGCCCCCGCCGGAGGCCCTGGAGGTGGCGCAGGACCGTCTGGCCGAGAAGACGATGTTCCGGCAGCTCGGGATCGCGACGCCGCCGTTCCACCCGATCGACCACGCGGGCGACGTCGAGGCGGCGCTGGCCGCGACCGGCCTGCCCGCCGTGATCAAGACCCGCAGGCTGGGCTACGACGGCAAGGGTCAGGCGGTGGTCGATTCGATGGACGGGGCCGTGGAGGCCGCGGAGCGGCTTGGAACCGGACTCATCGCCGAGGGGTTCGTGCGCTTCGAACGCGAGCTCAGCGTGCTGGCCGTCGCGGGGCGGGATGGGAGCCGCGCCTTCTACCCGCTGACCGAGAACCACCACCGCGGCGGGATCCTGCGGACCAGCTACGCCCCCGCGCCCGGGCTTACCGACGCGCTCCAGGCGGAGGGACAGAAGCTGGCCGGGCTCGTGCTGGACCGGTTGCGGTACGTGGGCGTCCTCGCCATCGAGCTCTTCGAGGCCGGAGGCCGCCTTCTCGCCAACGAGATCGCGCCCAGAGTCCACAATTCCGGACACTGGACCCTCGACGGCGCACACGCGAGCCAGTTCGAAAACCACATCCGCGCGGTGACCGGAATGCCGCTCGCCCGGCCTCGCACGCCCGGCCCGGCTGCCATGATCAACCTGATCGGCGAACTTCCCGATGCGGGTGCCGTGGCGGCGATCCCCGGCGCCCATCTCCACCTGTACGACAAGGCGCCCCGCCCGGGTCGGAAGCTTGGCCACGTCAACGTCACGGGCCAGGACGCGGCGCGGGTCATGGAAACCGTGGAGCGGGTCTGGGCGTTGTTGCCGGGGGTGGGGGAACTGCCCCGGGCAACCGGCTGGTAGCCGACCCAGCGCGTACCGCGCCGGCGCGGCACGTCTCCCCCATACGCCAGCGCGCGATTAGCTTATCCGTTCTGTCCAATCCTGAGAGGCTTCATGCTGGACGAAATCAAAACCAGAATCTCCGACGAGGTCGAGACCCTTACCCACGAGCTGAACATCGTGCTTCCCGACCGGATCAAGAAGGCCGTGGAGCTCGGCGACCTGCGCGAAAACTCCGAATACAAGTCGGCGCTGGAGCGCCAGCAGTTCGTGCAGGCGCGGATCAGCCACCTGGCGTGGCGCATGGGGGAGCTGTCGAAGATCAACGTCGACGACGTTCCGGCGGACCGCGTGGGCTTCGGCTCCAGGGTCCGGGTCCTGGATCACGCACGGGGCGTCGAGACGACCTTCACCATCGTCGCGGGTGACTACATCGATCTGGAGAAGGGACACATCTCCCTCGATTCTCCCATCGGCCGCGGGTTGCTGGGCGCGCGCGAGGGGGATGAGGTGACCGCCACCCTTCCGGTGGGTCCGCGGCAGTATCGAGTGGTCGAGTTGACCACATTGCCGCAGCAGCTGGAGGCGGACGAGTAGGCCAGGGCCAACGGGACGGACGACGGGTGACCGGGGGCCGCCCCGATCTATCGACCCGGCCCCCCGGTCTGTCGAAGGGCCGCTAGAACCCCGCCGGCCTCGGAATTCGCGCTACCACGACCGCGATCGGGGACAGCGTGGTGAGGCGGAAGATGGCGCCCGCGCCCTCGTCGACGGCTTCGAAGTCGAACACGCGAACCCCGCTCGAACCGACCTCGCCGCTGAAGCGCAGGGTACGCGCCAACGGAACTGCGGGCTCGGAGCTGTCGTTGTCTTCACCGGTGAGCGTGACCGGCCAGGGATAGCGGCCGGGCGGGTCGGGGGTGGAGAAGATCTCGGTGGCGGTAGGGAAATCGTAGCCGAGGAATCGGGGGGTGTCGTTATCGGTGAGCCACGGTTCCGCACCGGCGACGGTCAACGCGACGGCGTGTTGGGTGAGCAGGTCCTCCAGGCTCAGACCGGTCGCCTCGGCAATTCCCAGGATTCCCGGCATCGCCGAGGAGTCGTTAAGTGCGAGGACTAGTGCCTCGTCGGTGGCCTGGTCATCCCCTCCTCCCGCGAGGATGTCACGCAGCAGGCGGTGAAAGTGCCAGCCGCTCCCGTAAATGTGGCCCTCATCCCTTGGCTCGAAGCTGACCGCGTTGGGATCGACGGAGAACGCGCGCACCACCCTCCCCATGATCTGGAAGGTGCCGTACACCTCGGGCCGCATGTTCGTGAGACCGTCCCGCATCATTTCGCGGTTGACGCGGGTGCTCATCGTCGGTCCGCCGGCCCGCTCCCACGCGAGGCGGGATGTCATCTCCTTGGCGATCTCGGCCGTGCCTTCCTCGATCCAGGAGGGATGGTAGATCCGCCGGCCGTCGGGGTGGCCGCGAGACACGTAGTTGCGCAGGCGCTTGTAGAGCGAACTCACGTGCTTCATTTCGTGGGCGATTCCGCCCATGGCCCAGTAGCGGTCGTTGTCGAGGCCGGTGAAGGCGCTAGCCTCCACGTGCATCAGCTCCATCTCGTTCGAGGTGGGGCAGTCTGCGGCCGCGAAGACCATGTCTCCCGACCAGACGTAGGCGATTGCGTTGTCGATGTCCGCGTGCACCAGGGCGACGACCTTGCCGTCCCCGTTTACGTCGCTCGGCGGGCCGAAGTAGCGCTCGATGACCTCGGCGCCGTGCTGCGAGTAGAAGTCGATGACGCGCTCGACGTTCGCCACGGGCACCGGAGACGTTGCGGCCGTGTCCTCGTAGACGACGAGGTGGTCGTTCTCCGCGATGATTCGCGCCGTCACGGTGCGGTGGATCGAGCAGCGGTCGCCGCCGCCGCGGCTGTAGAGCCGAAACTCCCGCTGTGCGGGGCTGTCCGCCTGGACCTGCCCGCCCGCGGCCTGTGCCTCCCGACGTGCAATCTGCGCTTCGATGCCGCGTTCCAGCATGCCGGCGAGCCGTCCTTCGGCTTCCAGACGGGCGAACATTTCGGCCTCCTGGCGGCGTATCTCGTGGTGGAATGCCGCGTTGGCGTCCTCCATCTCCAGGGCGCGCTCCCAATCCGCATCGAGGGCCCGCATTGCGGTTGGATCGGCGGCGCGCTCGGCGGCGGCCACCACCGGCCGCAGCCCGACGGCCTGGCTCGGCGCAATCGCCACGGCCATCAGTTCGACGGGGAATATCCGCTGATTCGAAGCGTCCAGGCCCGCCAGGGTGACCCGGTAGTAGGCGGAACTCTGAGGCGCGCGGATGAACACGCCGCAGCCCCTCATCTGGTTCGCAGAAGCGACCCGCACATCGCCGACCGCGAGTCCGAGCGGTCCATCGCAGACCGACATGGCCAGCGTGGCGGTGGCCTCCTCGCCCCCCGCATCGACGACCCGCACCCCGAATTCGAAATCGCCGGCCTGCCGGGGCGTCCCCTGGAGGGCGCCGTCCACGGAAAGGTCGAGTCCGGGCGGCAATGTCGCGCCTTCGGCCAGGCTCCAGCTGTACCCGCCCTCGCTGCCGCCCTGCGCCGTCAGCGTTGCGGCGTAGGCCAGCGTAGCCCTTCCCTGCGGCAGCGAGTCGGTGGCGATGGTGAGCGCGAGGTGCGACGCGGTAGCCCGGAACTCGGCGCTGAACCCCGCGGCTGTCGCGGACAGCGTCTGCAGCGAGTCGGCGCCCATGGTCCAGACCGTCTCGGCGATCCCATCGGAGCGGGTGACGACCGACCCATGCGAGACCGACCCGCCGCCTGCCGTGACCTCGAAGTTCACGGTGATCTCCGCAGCCGGATTCCCGTTTCGGTCGAGCAGGCGAACGGCCGGCAGGACAGGCAGCGCCTCGCCGAAATAGCCCTCCTGGCCGTCGCCGGCCGCCTTTTCGAGCGCCTCCACCTCCTGCTGCACGGTCACCATGGCCTCGCCGCTGGCGGACCCGGCGCGGGCCGTGATCGTCGCGGTGCCGGCGCCCGCCGAGGTCAACAGCCCCGTCGTGAGGTCGATCTGCGCCACCGTCGGGCGGAGGCTCGACCAGTTGACGCTGACGCCGGTCATGACGTTGCCGTACTGGTCGACCACCCGGGCGCTGAGTTGCTCGGTGTCTCCCACGGCGGTGAAGGTGACGGATGCCGGAGAGACCGTGAGGGAGGTGGGGACCGGGGGCGCGGGAGGTGGTGTGGGATCGCCGCCGCAAGCGAACAGCGTGCTGGTGGCGCAGGCCAGCAGGGCGAGGCGGGGCCACGCGGGCCGTGATCGTGCGAGGTGGTATTGCGCGTGGTTGATTCTCTGTTGCGCGATCGCTCGCTTCACCATGGTCCTGCCTCCTTTAGTTGCCGTCGAAAATCGCCTCGTACACGATCGGTCTCAGGATGTTGCTGAGCGGCGCCGCGCCGAAGGGCTGGAGCTGGGTCCAGGCCATGGCGATGAGATCTTCTCCGGGGTCCACCCAGAAGTAGGTATTGGCGATCCCGGACCACCCGTATGTGCCCGGGTCCTCGCCGACCGAGACGGAAAAGCCCAGTCCGAACCCCTGATCGGCGAGCCCCAGGATGGGGATTAAGTCGTCGGGCAGGTGGTTGCGGGTCATCAGGGCGATGGTTTCGGACTCCAGTAGCCGTACGCCGTCCAGCTCGCCCTCGTTGAGGAGCATCTCGCAGAAGCGGAGGTAGTCTGAAGCGGTCGAGGTCAGGCCGCCCCCGCCCGAGAACCACGCCGGTGGGCGGGTGAAGGGATCGCCCGCGGGCGAGTTGGCCGCGGTCAGTCCGTCGCGGGTGCGCCGGTACATCGCCGTGAAGCGGTCCGTGTTGTCGGCCGCGACGTGAAAGCCGGTGTCGTCCATGCCCAGCGGCTCGAAGATGCGCTCGCGGAAGAACGTGTCGAGCGACTGCCCCGAAGCGACCTCCACGACGCGCCCCAGGACATCGGTGGAGTAGCTGTAGTTCCAGCGCGCCCCCGGGTCGTCGATCAGCGGAAGCGACGCGATGGCAGCGACCCTGGTCTCCAGGTCGGCGCCGGGATCCATCGACATCAGCTTCGCGTTGTACATCGAGTCGACCGCGCTGTTGCCGAAAAGCCCGTAGGTGAGCCCCGACGTGTGCGAGAGCAGGTCGCGGATCAGTATGGGGCGGCCGGGAGCCCGGTTGCCGGCATCCTGGTAGACCTCGACATCGGCGAAGTCCGGGATGACGCTCCCCAATTCGTCGTCGAGCGACAGCTGCCCGTCCTCGACGAGCATCATCGCCGCGACGCTGGTGACAGGCTTGGTCATGGAGTAGATGCGGAAGATGTCGTCGCGTTCGAGCGGATCCTCGTCGCGGACACGCCAGCCCTGTGCGTCCCAGTGCACGATCTCGCCTCGACGCGACACCAGCGTCATGACGCCCGCAGTCCTTTCGCGGTCGATCAACTGCTGCATGGTGGGCGAGATTCGGGCGAGCACTTCGCCCGACATGCCCACCGCTTCGGGCGCGGCGGTCGTCCACTGCTCCTGGCCCGCTGGACCCGCCGCATCGAGCGTGAAGGTCCAGACCCGAGGCGCGCCTCCACCGATGGTCAGCCCGGCCGCGACCGACACGTACTGGCGGCCGTCCACCGCGTAGGTGACCGGCGATCCGGCCCCCCGTCCCACCTCCGCCGACCAGACCTCCTCGCCGGTCCGGGCATCGAGCGCGGCCAGGCGCGTGCCCGTTCCCCAGAACACGAGGTCGCCCGCGGTGGACACCGTGCCGCCATGCCCGCCCTGGGCCACCACGCGCCACACCTCGCGGTTCTCGGCCGGATCCCAGGCCAGCAGGAAATTGGCCGGGCCCGTCAGCTCGGGCCGGGCGGGGCGCTGGCCGTCGTTCCCGCGGACGGTCCCCGTGTTCCACACACCCGCCTGGTAGTCGAACTCGGGAGACTTCGCGTAGTAGTAGTTGTTGTTGGTGGTGGGGATATGGACGAGGCCCGTCCCGGCGTTCCACGACATGGTGTGCCAGTTGTGCGCCCCGCGGGGTCCGGGCGCGAGATAAACCGGCTGCCCGGTCATCCCGTAGCGCGCCTCGGGGGTCTCGACGGGACGTCCGGTTTCGGGGTCGACATGCGTGGCCCACGTCAGGTCATCGGCGAAGGCCTCGGCGGAGATGAGCTCACCCGTGATCCGGTCCACCACGTAGAAGAACCCGTTCTTGGGCGCCTGCACGATGACTTCGCGCTCGCGGCCGTCGATCTCGAGGTCCAGCAGCATGAGAGGCTGCGTCGCCGTGTAGTCCCAGTCGTCGCCCGGGGTGGTCTGGTAGTGCCACTCGACGGTGCCGTCGGATGGATCCAGGGCCAGGATGGCCGACAGGTACAGGTTGTCCCCGCCGCCGGGGCTGCGGTTGTCGCGATTCCAGGGCGATCCGTTCCCGGTGCCGATGTAGAGCAGGCCCGCATCGTGGTCGACCGCCATCCCGTCCCATACCGTCCCGCCGCCGCCCGCGATCCACCACTCGCCGGTCCAGGTCTCGGCCGCGGTGCGCATGGCCTCGCTCTCGAACCCGTCCGCGGGGTTGCCGGGAACCGTGTGGGTGCGCCAGAGCTGCTCGCCGGTCTCGGTGTCGTAGGCGGTCACATAGCCCCGCACACCGTACTCGGCGCCGCCGTTGCCGATGATGACCGCGTTGCCGACGACGCGCGGCGCTCCAGTGATGGTGTAGTCGGAGCCCGGAGGGGTGGTCTGGGTGGTCCACAGCACCGATCCGTCCGCGCGGTCGAGCGCCACCAGCCGGCCGTCCAGCAGGCCGACGAAGATCCGGTCGCCGTCCAGGGCGACGCCGCGGTTTACGTCGCCGCAGCAGCTGGGCGGACCCCCGTCGTCCTCATGCGGTATCGCCGGGTCCCACAGCCAGATCTCTTCGCCGGTGGCCGCGTCGAGCGCGAAGACGAAGCTGAACGCAGCCGTGCCATAAAGGACGCCGTCCACGACGATGGGCGTCGTCTCGAGACGCGCGCCCGTCTTGGGGATCTCCCACGACCAGGCCATGCCGAGCCGGTCCACGTTCTCCGTGTCGATGTCGTCGAGGGGGCTGTAGCGCGTCTCGGCTGCGTCGCGTCCGTGCTGGAGCCAATCGGCGTGCTGGGCAGCCGCGGGCAGGGCAAGTGCGCTTGCGGCGAGCGCGAGGGTGACGAGGGCGGCACGCGGCGTCCGGCCGGGGGATTGATCGGACCGCCGCGCGAGACTGGACGCGGCGAACGGTCGCGGGCCGCCATTTGGCATCGGCTTCATTCGGATCTTCCGGTTTGTGTTGAATTCACGACCCCGCGCGGGGCCTCGGATAACATGGTCCCGGAGGCCCCCTTTCGCGACTGTGCCGTTCGGGTAACTTTGCGGTCGATGAAAGCGCCCCGGCTGTTCCCGACCCTCTCCGTCCTCGTCCTCGCTCTGGCTGCCTGCACCGCCGACCCCGAGCCGCCTCCCTTTGCGGTCGTGGCCGACTCGAAGCAGCTGATGCTGTCGGTCATCGAGCCCGCGGCCGAGGTGATTATGCATTTGCCTCACATAAGGTAGCTGGTTTCGGGGTGGTTCGGTAGTCCCTCATTCGGAATCTGGAGGGTCAAAAAGCTGCCGCTCAAACCTCTCGCGAGCGAGGCGTCGAGCCTCCAGGGCCTTCCGCACCTCTCCGTACAGGGGTTGGAGGTTCTCGGCTTTGCCGCGCTGCACCCGGTCAATAAGATTCACCAAGTACGTTTCCCACTCGGGAAGGTCGCTCGTTCGTAACGGACGAGGGGGAGGGTGAGGTATCCCACGCTTGGCGAGTGCCGCCGAGACTTTCCTCATTGCCAGAACGTATTTGGAGTCGATGAGGGCTTCGCGCCGGTTCACAGCGCCAAGGTGTTCCGCGAGCGCCTTGAGTTTCGGCAGTCGCTTTTCCCAGTAGGTCTTGCCGCGGTCGGGGTCCCATCGAACGACGATCCAAATCGTCACGCAAACGCCTCCGAGCGCCAACAAGAGAACCTGGAGCGTCCAGTCCTCAAACATGTGGGCCTCCAAGATGATCGTAAGGATCACCCATGCTACCCCGACCAGTAGCCCAACGAGATGTCGCTTCTTCATGCTGCATGATACTACCTCCGTTCTGTGCGTCAAAGACGCAGTGATAAAATGCCGTTGAGCCCGATGATCTTCGGGCCTAAAGGCCAGTGCATACGCCGAAACCCTTGCGACGCGACGGCGGTGCGGCCTACGTTCTGCCCGTCACTGTGATTGCAGGCCCCCATGTCGGGCTGCCTGCCAAATACAACAGCCGCTAGGACGGGTGGACGGGTAGCTCCCGGCCCCCAAGGCGAATAGGCGGGAACCGCTTCGTTGGACTACCCTGCGATCACGGTGACAAACGGCCCGGCTCCACGTCCGGATGCCGGGTCTGTCACCCTCCAAGCAGGGAAGAAGACCCATGAAACTCCGTTCCGTCCTATCGTTGCTGACCGTTCTTGCCGTCCTGGCCCTGACCGGGTGCGAAGCCACCTTGCCGGGTGACGACGTTCCGATCGAGGCGCGCGAATACGCCGTCTATCCGATCACGCTCGCGCCCGACTACTTCGCCATGTCCATCGACGAGTCCGTCAACATTTCGTTTATCGGCGCGGGACTTGCAACCGGTCTGGTTCGGATCGCGCACATCGTCAACAAGGACCCGATGATCACTGAGTGCCGCGACGGCGGAACCGCCGACATGTACGACTGCGACACACTCGAGCGGGCGGGTTGGATCGTCATGGACCGGGAGCGCGCCGAGAGCCTGGTGGCCGGCAGCAGCGGCTGCACGATCCCGAGCGGGGGCGGTAGCGGTGGCGGCCGTGTCATCACCCTGTCCGTCGGTTCGTGCTTCGGGCTGGTGCGGTGGGAGAACTTTCACGACACCACTGGAGTGGTGTTCGGGTGGGAGGCGGACCCGCCGGTGCCCTACTGGCACAAGCCGATCCGGTGCGGCGAGACGTGGGTGGGCTTTCGACTGAAGGCGCGATCGTGGGTGGAGGGCGAATATCCCGTGGACGAGATATTCAGCGATACCGTTTGGCTCGACGTTCGAGGTTGCTAAAGATGCGGTTTTCCCCGCTGAAAGGGGCCGTGAACCTCTGACAGTCCACGGCCCTACCTGAAGCGGCGGGCACCCCCGATTGCGCCGGGGGCACCCGCCTACGCCCGACATTCCGAAAAGGAAGACTCGAATGTCTGACGATGTTCACCAAATCGTCCGTATCGTAGAGTCGGCACCGAAGCCAACCGACGAGTTAGAAACCCTCTACGGTCGATTCCTCGCCGTGCGCCACATCCTGCGAACGCTGCTCCGCACGTTTTCTGAGGAACGTGGGACGAAAAGCGTCCTCGATACGGGCCTCATCAATCTCGCGGCAGAACTCGACGACCGAGAGATTTTCCACAACGCGCCGCCAGAACGAGTCTCCGGTGCGCAGGGGGAGCTTCTCGACATCGTTTTCGAGTACGTCCCAGGGGACGCCCCGAGGGGTTGACTCTACCATCTTTCGCCTCCTTTCAAGCCCCTGCTGGATGGTTCGGCCTAACCGGACAACGTGCCCGCGCGGGCCAGCGCGTAGGTCTGTTCGGGCGAGAGGGAGCGGGGGCCAGCCACCGGAATGGCCTTCACCATACGGGCCACTTCTGCGATCTCCTGCTGTCTGCTACTCATGGGGTATACCTCCATGCTGGTGCGCCCGATGCGGGCGCGGTGGATGTGCCGCCAGACTAGACGGCACGAGAAAGGCCGGAGGCGCTTCGACACGCCCCCGGCCTTCAGGGTGCTACGGGTGAGGAGGGAGGTCAGTCCGCGCTATTCTGGCGGACGCGGGGCGGGCGTTCCTATGATGCGAGTACAGGAAAGCGGGCGCTCCCGGAAGCCGCCGGAAGCACCCGCTGAAACCCGACACCGAAAAGGAGCCTTCCGATGTCGAGCCCTAAGTCCCCCGAGGAGATTGATCGTGAAGGTCGGAAGATCGTTGATCGCCTTGAGAGCGACGACCTTCGAGCCGAGAACCAAAGGATTCAAGCCGAGAACCGTGCGCTTGAAGATCGCGTTGCAGATCTTGCAAATCGTCACCAAAATCTCTTAGCTGCTCTAGAATTCGTTTTAGCTCGCGTTCCTCACCTAAGAGTCGAGATTCAAACCTTTCTAGCTCGGCGCGGCTGACCTGGATGGTGTCGGTGTCGGCTGGCAGTGTTGTCGTGCTCATGCTACCAACCTGCACCCCCCGGCGTCAGTCCGCAATCAGCGTCCGATACTCCAGCGGGCTGGTCCGCATGATGCGCCGGAGCGCGTCGCGGAAGATGTGCGGGTTGCCGCGGTTGTTGAACCGCCACTCGAGTTCTTCCAGATACCGGTCCATGTGCTTCACGCTCATCTTGTGGAAGCTCCCCACGATCGACCGCTTGAACAGGCTCCAGACGCCTTCCACGCTGTTCGTGTGGACATCGCCGACCACCCACTCCTCGGCACTGTGATTGACGCTCTCGTGCTTCCTCGTGTCCGTCTCCAGCCCCACATGAGACGCCAACTCATCCGTGTAGATCGCTTCCGCCTCGTCGGCGACGGTGCGCCGCACGAAGTCATGGATGGTGCCCTTCTTGATGTTCGGGATGCGCTCAATGCGGACCTTTCCGCCGCGCTCGACGGCCCCGGCCACCCATGTCTTGTTGTCCCGCCAGTCCTTCCCCTTGGACTTCCCGCCGATCATGGTTTCGTCGACTTCGACGACACCGACGAGCGTAGGGCCGGTGAAGGGATCGTTGCCCATGGCCTCGCGGATCCGGTGGCAGAGGTGCCAGGCCGTCTTGTACTGGACCCCCAGCGACCGCTTGAGCTGGTTCGCGCTCATGCCCTTCTTGCTCTCGCACATCAGGTAGATGGCGAGGAACCACTTGCGGAGCGGCAGGTGCGAGCGGTGCATGATCGTGCCGGCGGTCACGCTGAACCGATAGTCGCATGATCCGCACGCCCACACGTTGCGGGTCGTGATCTCGGAAACGTTCGTGTCGCCGCACCGCAGGCACGCCACGCCGGACGGCCACCGGATTGCCTCCAAGGCGTCCCGACACCTATCGTCAGTGTTGTAACGGTCCAACAGCGAAACGAGGTTGATTTCCTTCATGGCTACTCCTTTGGGTTCAGAAACGACCGTCTTGGGGGCACACATCCAGCTTCGGGCGATACTGCACGGAATCGAGTACCACGACGGCGGGGCCGTGGTCGCTTTCATGATTCGCTCCGCTGGTCACAAGCTCGAAGAGAAGGAGAGATTCAGCGCCTTGGTCCGCCTCGGTGTCGCGTTGAACGGTCGAACCCGCACCGACTACGAGAAGATCGTCGCCGATGCTGCCCGCAGGCTTGCCCGTGACTTCTCCCATATGGCAACCGACCTCAAGGAAACTCATGGCTGACTCTACTTCACCACCCGCGCCGACCGACGGCGCGGAGTCCGTTGATGATCTCGTTCGTGGTCTCCGCGAACGAGCGATAGCGCGCTACGGCCCACAGTCCCTTGCGCTCAATAGCGGCGAGCCATTGGCGCTCAATATCGGCTTGGCCCTTGCTGAAGCCATCGGCTATCTGCTCAGCAATTCGCCCGTCGATGGCTCCGCTTTCCAGCAGGAACCTCAGAGCGATTCGTAGTGCGACCACATCGCCGATCATCCTGTTGCAGCTATCCGGCAGCTCCTCGCCGGACTCGCTCAATAGCGCGTCGAACGACGACCTCCCGTTTCCCGAACCATTCGTAGCCATGGCTCACACTCCCAAGCGAAAGAAGTCCGTGCGGCGGCGTAAGGTGCCCCGAAACATCGGGGACAAGACCGACCGCGAAATCATGGAGACCGTGCTCGGCAAACGTGTACTCAAAGAAGCTGACCGCATGTTGGCCGAGTACAACGGAACTACCGATAACGTATCCACTTAGGGAAGTTAGCGGCTCACTCTGTGTGAGTCAAGTGCATAATCACCGTTATGGTCATGATCGTGAAGCCGATACGTGTCCACGGGAGGAGGCGTCCGGTGAACGCCGTGATGGGCACCTTGCGGAAGGCGATGCCGAGGAGGCGCAGGTCCATCATCGCGGTGGTGCCGACGAAGAGGCCGAGGGTGAGGACGTGCGCGGACTCGACGAAGGGCCACATGTACAGCGATTCGAGGAACGCGACGCTCCAGGGGGTCTCGCCGAGCCAGCCCAGGAAGCGCTCGATCACGGGGTGCCGGAGTCCGGGACGTAGTTGGGACGCAGGGTCTCGGTTGCGTAGACCGCGTGGCATCCGGTGCAGACGAGGTAGACGTCGCCGCCCACTTCGAAGACGGCCTCGGGGTCACGCGCCTGTGCGGCCTCGATCGCACGCTTGCCGATGTCGATCATCGCGCGGGACATGGCCACCCAGTTGCCTCGGTCCTGGGCGCGTTCCTCGAGCAGCAGGAGGTTCCCGGACTCGGCGAGGACAAACGCCGCGTTTTCGACGGCCTCCCACTCCTCGGAGGACCGGGGGCTGATTTCGTAGGTGCCCTCCATGTCCATGATCACGCCCACGGCGTCCCAGTAGACCTCGGCCGCGGTGATTATGCACTTGACTCACACAAAGTGAGCCGCTAACTTCCCTAAGTGGATACGTTATCGGTAGTTCCGTTGTACTCGACCAACACGCGGTCAGCTTCTTTGAGTACACGTTTGCCGAGCACGGTTTCCATGATTTCGCGGTCGGTTCTGTCTCCGATGTTTCGGGGCACCTTACGCCGCCGCACGGACTTCTTTCGCTTGGGAGTGTGAGCCATGAAGGAAATCAACCTCGTTTCGCTGTTGGACAGGTACAACACGGATGATAGGTGCCGCGACGCCCTGGAGGCAATTCGGTGGCCGTCCGGCGTGGCGTGTCTGCGGTGCGGAGACATGAACGTGTCCGAGATCACGACCCGCAACGTGTGGGCGTGCGGGTCATGCGACTATCGGTTCAGCGTGACCGCCGGCACGATCATGCACCGCTCGCACCTGCCGCTCCGTAAGTGGTTCCTCGCCATCTACCTGATGTGCGAGAGCAAGAAGGGCATGAGCGCGAACCAGCTCAAGCGGTCGCTGGGGGTCCAGTACAAGACGGCCTGGCACCTGTGCCACCGGATCCGCGAGGCGATGGGCAACGACCCCTTCACCGGCCCCACGCTCGTCGGTGTCGTCGAAGTCGACGAAACCATGATCGGCGGGAAGGCCAAGGGGAAGGACTGGCGGGACAACAAGACATGGGTGGCCGGAGCCGTCGAGCGAGGCGGCCGCGTTCGCATCGAGCGCATCCCGAACATCAAGAAGGGCACGATCCATGACTTCGTGCGACGCACCGTCGCCGACGAGGCGGAAGCGATCTACACCGACGAGTTGGCGTCTCATGTGGGGCTGGAGACGGACACGAGGAAGCACGAGAGCGTCAACCACAGCGCCGAGGAGTGGGTCGTCGGGGATGTCCACACGAACAGCGTGGAGGGCGTCTGGAGCCTGTTCAAGCGGTCGATCGTGGGTTCGTTCCACAAGATGAGCGTGAAGCACATGGATCGGTACTTGGAGGAACTCGAGTGGCGGTTCAACAACCGCGACAATCCCCACATCTTCCGCGACGCGCTCCGGCGCATCATGCGCACGAGCCCGCTAGAGTATCGGACGCTGATCGCGGACTGAGCCCGCCCGAAGGTAGTACCCCGAAGGCCGGGGGCGTGTCACAGCGCTCCCGGCCTCTCTCGTGCCGTTCAATCTGGCGGCACATCCACCGCGCCCGCATCGGGCGCACCAGCATGGAGGTATACCCATGAGAAGTAAAAACTCGCTGGACCAGATGCGCAAGACGGGCCGTGAGGCCATCGCCCGGCACAAGGAGATCAAGGCGCTTCGTGAGGCCCTTCTCTCACGGTAGAGTCTAGTCTGCCGCCATCATGTCGAGAAGCGAGATGTAGAGGGACAGAAACTCCTCTTGCGCCGCCTCGACATGGCGACCAGACGGCAACTCCCGGTGCCGCGTGATGAAGACCAACTCACGGAACAGACCAACGAGTGTTGCCTTGGCGTCTTCGTCCAAGAAGTGACAAGCAGCGACGAAAGCGAATGTGCTGGCGTTGGATGCACCGAAGCATTTCGCCAGTGCCTCGTCGTCGCCCGCGATTCGGCTTGCTGATCGCGGTGACTGCGGTGTCAAGGAATCTCTCAAGGTCAAAGGGATCGTTCGACATTTCTTGCTCCTATTTGGAATGTCGGGCGTAGGCGGGTATCCCGGCCCTAATCCGGGGTGCCCGCCGCTTTCAGTAGGACCGTGGGCTGTCAGAGGCTCACGGCCCCTTTCTCAATGGGAACCGACTTCGCCAGTCCAGTATTCCTCGCTCGGATAAAACAAGAGCGCGCTATCGGCAGGCGTCATCATGCGTGGACAACCCAGCATGGACTCATGCTCTTGCCAGTCGAGTGCGTGCAGGTCTACTTGGAACCCTTGAAGGGCGTTGGCCGTCAGCAGGGTGATGAGCGGTCGATACCATCGCCAGCCAGCTTGACCACGGTAGAACCCCCCGAGCATCACATCCTGCGGCAACCCTGGACCGCTTCTGCTCCACCCCCTGCCGGTGACGATCGACACTTGGGGTGGTCCCAAGCATGAATGAAAATGATAGGATGCCCAAGCCGTGTCGCCCGAATGGTAGAAGAAGCCGTTATTGGTGGTCGGGAACAACCGTCCATCGAAGCGGCCCTCATCACCTGCCCACGGCTGGTGGGACAGAAACTCCCGGAACGCAACGGAGGCGGTTGAATCGTCGGGCGGATCCCAGAACGTCGCCATGCGTCTTTGCTTGGCCCGTCCCGTGCCGCAAACGTCGTCGGTGTGGTCGGGCGGAACGTGAATGCCATCGCACCACCACGACCCCCAAGTTGTGTCGGCGACACGGACGTAGACCGTATCGCCTTGGCTATCCACGCTATCGGTTGCTTCATGCCGTTCATTGATTCGGTCTATGTGTTTCGGGCCGAGGACAACATGGAGGCCGTGGAACCATCGTTCGCTCGTGCCGATGCCGAGCACATGGCCGATTTCGTGAAGACCCACTCCATAGATGAACCGGGCCCTGTTCAACTCGCCTTCAATGCCGGCAATGTCTCCCGATCCCAATTCGGGGGAAAACCCGACGATGCCGGCCGGGGTCGTGTTGGAAACGGGGTTGTAGTCGGTGTCTTGGGGCACCGCCATGTGGCATGAGTCCGCGGCACACATTCACTGGCCCACGCCCCGGCACCCCAAATGCTTGGGTGGCCTTCGCCGATTCCGACGTAGAGATGCAGTCCCGGCGAGAGCGTGTCCCCGGTTTCAAAGTTGGCGCTAATCGCTGTACCGTCCGCGCTGTCGCCCAACCAGCACGACACCGGACGCCGAAAGACGTAGGGCGCGGTTGGCGTCGGAGCGATCACATGTCCCCAGCGACGGGCGGCGGCTTCGACAGCCAAGCGCAGTCCATCCCATTCCGGTTCGCCCGCGATCCAATGAACGTGAATCGGATAGTCTTCGACGTGCGCTTCTGCATGGTGGCCGGAGTAGGCTGTGAGATCGTCGTGGATCGTTTCGGCGAACGACAAGGCTTTCGGCTCTACAGGACCGGTGTCACACGCCAGTAGCGTGAGGGTAGCAAGGATGGCGGGGAGAATGCATCGGGACATCGAAAGTCTCCTTCCAGGATGCTGGAATCGGCTGATGCCCGGACGTGGAGCCGGGCCGTTTGTCACCGTGATCGCAGGGTAGTCCAACGAAGCGGTTCCCGCCTATCTATTCGCCTTGGGGGCCGGGAGCTACCCGTCCACCCGTCCTAGCGGCTGTTGTATTCAGCAGGCAGCCCGACATGGGGCCTGCAATCACAGTGACGGGCAGAACGTAGGCCGCACCGCCGTCGCGCCGCAAGGGTTTCGGCGTATGCACTGGCCTTTAGGCCCGAAGATCATCGGGATCAACGGCATTTCATCACTGCGTCTTTGACGCACAGAACGGAGGTGGTATCATGCAGCATGGGCAAGAAACGAAAACTGGTGGCCGGAACGAAGGTGGCCAATTGGGCGGCCAGCGTCCCCGGCACGGTTCAGGACTGGAAAGACCTTGGTGGCAAGGTCAGCAAGAAGCTCTCGGTCGTGGCCCCTACCCCGTTGTGGTTTCCAAAAGTGCGGGAGTGGCTCATGGATAGCGCGGCATGGGGCGACATGGGGTTGCTCGTTGCCGCATTACTCGTCCAAGTTGCCGGGATAGTGTACTGGACCATTCACCACAGGCGGAAAGTGCAGGCGACCGAAAACGAAGGGAGGCGGGCCGCGTTGGAGGCGCGTCAGGACGAACGCACCAAGCTACTGGTCAGGCGGATGGCGCGGGCCGCCTCGGATGAACCCAGACGAGTGGGTTTCGGCGGAAACGGCGGCCGGGATCGTCTACCAACATGAGGTGGCCTATGTTCTGGTCGAGGAGTTCATCCAGCGCCACCCCGACGCCTCCAAGATGGACGACGGCAGGGTCATGGTGGATCGCGAGCGGTTGCTTGCGTGGCTGGTGCGCTCGAACTCTTTCGGCCCTCCAGATTCCGAATGAGGGACTACCGGATGATCCGCAGCCGCGTAAGAGGTCGGGGACGACTGAACGGCGGATGTCCCTGTCCGGGAACGAAACGCCGACCGCCGCAACTGCGTAAACCGTTCATATGGCAAACACTGGACCACACGGGCTCGACATATGCACGCAATCCAACTCTTCGACCTGACCAAACGCTACGGGACCAGCACCGCGAAATCGGTGCTGGCCGTGGACCGGGTGTCCTTCGCCGTCGAGGAGGGCCAGGTGTTCGGTTTCCTCGGTCCCAACGGAAGCGGCAAGACGACCACTATCGGGATGCTCGCGGGCACCATCAAGCCTACGGGCGGCCGCTTCACCCTGTTGGGAGCTTCCGGCCCCAAGGGCCTCATGGCCGCCCGTGCCCGCGTCGGCGCCACGCTCGAGACGCCCAACTTCTACCCGCACATGAGCGGTCGCGACAACCTGCTCGTTGCTGCGGCGGTCAAGGGCGTGGGCCGCCCCCGCATCGAGGAGTGCCTGGAACTGGTCGGCCTGTCCGACCGCGCGAAGCACCGCTTCAAGACCTATTCGCTCGGGATGAAGCAGCGGCTGGCGCTCGCGGCCACCATGCTGAACGACCCCGAACTGATCATCCTCGACGAGCCCGCCAACGGGCTCGATCCCCAGGGAATCCGCGAGATCCGCGAGATCATCCGCATCCTTGCCGACCGCGGCAAGACGATCTTTCTGTCGAGCCATCTGCTCGCGGAAGTCGAGCGCACCTGCTCCCATGTCGCGATCATCCGCCAAGGGAGGATTGTTGCATGGGGTGCTGTGGCGGAGGTGGTGGGCGAAGGAAGCGCGGTGTTGCTACGCGCGGAGGACACCGAAGCCCTCGCGGGCGCAATGCAGACGTATCCGGAAGCGACTTCGGTGCGTCGGACCGACGAAGGCATCGTCGCTACGCTGGAAGCTGGCGACTTGGCCAGCGTCACAAGCTACCTGGCGGGACAGGGGATATACCTGTCCCATCTCGCACCGTACCGGCTGAGCTTGGAGGAGGTGTTCATCGACGTTACCCAAGGTGCCGTGGATTCGATGACGGAGATCGCATCTTGAAGATCGTGGGCGTGCTTCTGCGGATCGAGTGGCTCAAGACGGTCAAGCGGCGAGCCTTCTGGGTGGCCGCGGGCGCATTTGCCGTCTTCACCGCGATTCCCGCAGTCGAAGGCGTCCGCAGCGCCCGCCGGAATCCGAACCTGTCATATGCCCTCCCGGAGAGTTGGCCTGACATCTTGGGCGCCGCGACCGGGCTGGGACCGTTTTTCTGCGGCGCGCTGATGATCCTGCTCGTAGCACCCGAGTTCACTTGGCGCACGGCGCGCCAGAACGTGATCGACGGCCTCAGCAAGGAGAGGTTCTACGCGGGGAAGGTCATGTTGCTCGCCGGACTCGTCCTGCTCTTCATCGCAACGGCGGTGCTCATCGGCGTTGGTGGAACGCTTCTCAGCCCGAGCGAAGGCGGCATCGGCATCCTGCGGCCGACGGATCTCAGCTACATGGGCGGTCTCGCCTTGAGCCTGCTGCTCGTCGGGAGTGCTGGGCTGATGCTCTCGGTGCTCATCCGTTCCTCGGGACCCGCGCTGGGCATCCTCTTCCTCTACCTCATCGTCGAGGAGGCGGTCGGTGGGCTGATCTCGCGAGCGGGCGGGGCTCTGCGGCGCTCGGCCGAATACTTTCCGTTCAACATTCTCGATCAACTCGGCGACGACCTCGCCCACTACCCGGAGACATTGGCCGATGTCAACGCAGAACGCACGGAACGTGGACTCGAATCTTGGGAGTTCCTTGATGTCGAGGTGCTCGCGGTCGCGGCGCTGGCCTACAGCGCCATCTTCCTCGGGGTCGCGTTTCTGAGCATGCGCAAGCGCGACCTGTAGTAGGCATCCCGCACGGTGGGCAGTGGCCATCGGCCTGCTTCCTTGAGCCAGCTGACGCGGCCCGGCCGGTGCGCGCGGGCCTCGAATACGACGTCGGCACGGCCTCGCCGACAACCGGCAAGAGTCTGACCTTCGGACGGCGTTACGGCGCGCGCTTCATCCTCGGCCTCGGGGAAGTCTCCGGCGGCGCCTTGGTACTCCTCCACATGGGCGGACACAATCTCGTTCCGAGCGCGGACAACGTGGCCGATGGGGGGGCGGCGGCAGCCGGATCCGAACGTCGGCGCGACGCGCCGTTGGCCTTCCTGCAAGGGATCGCTGGTCCGGAGCGACCTCCCTGGAGAGCGGCATGGGCGTGTCCGATGCCGAACTCCCCGATGGCACGCCAGGCATCGAAATCGGGGGGTCGCTCCGGGCACAGCCGCACCCTCCCGCATGCCGAGCCGCTGGGGCCAGCGGCCACCGCAGGAGCGGCCAAGTTTCCTAGCAACGGTACGTTAGCCGTCACCCAGTCGGTTGCGTTGTGGCGTCAGCGAGAGGAAGATGTACCGTAACGCTAGGATCGCGCGCGGGGCAACTCGACCGCGCAGTTGACGACGGGCCGGTGCGCCGCTTGTGCTGTGGTATGACCGGGAGCAGCCGGGCTCATGAGCGGAAAGGAAGAGGATCCGATGATGAACCGGACAGCACGGGGGGTGGGCGGCGCGGGTGGATACGGCGGCAGGCTGGCGCTTGTTGCGGTTGCGGTTGCCGGTGCCGCGTGCGCCTCGGGTGGAGGCGGCCAAGCTGTCATGACCCGGGCGGAAACGGACGCGCTACTGGCGGAGTACACCGGCTCCTGGGTGCTGGACGAGGCGGGCAGCTCGCCGCAGGTGAACATTCCCAGACCGGAGAGGCGGTCGGAGTCGAGGGTGGTCCGGTCGGATCAGCTGGATGACTTGCGCAGGCAGGCCGAGGAAGGGCAGAGACTCATGGCCGTCCGTCAGGCGACCTTCGAGCTGTTGCGCCGCCGCCCGGAAGCACTGGCCCTCGGCGTGCAGGGGGAGGAGCTGGCCTACGTCCCCACACCCGGAGAGAGCGTCACTTTGCCGCTGAATGGGGGATGGGTCTCGCAAACCGGGGGAGAACACCGCGTGCGCACCCGGGCTTTCTGGGACGGCCCGCGACTCGGGGTGGAGCACATGGTGGGTTCGGACGGGCGGGTCCGCGTGGTGCTGGAAATCGTCGAGGGTCGGCTGGAGATGACCCGCACCATAGGGTTCATGGGCGAGAGGGTCGCCCCGATGGTCCTGGTGTATGATCGGGAGGGGTGATCGAGAGCGATGAATCAGAAGTCGAGACAGTCGTCCACGGCGTTGCTGATTGGTGGAAGCCGGTTGATGCAGAATAACCTCGATTGAGAAACTCTCTCGATGGGGTCTGAAGCCGTTCCAAGGTCCATTTCGCACCGCTGCTGCACGCTTGGCCGCGGCAGGCGATGAAGCCGAGCAGAATGTTCAACCGACGGATATCGGGGCAGCCCTCGGTGCTGGGATCGACGTAGCGATTCCCGGTGGCCGTTACCGGCTCTCCTTCCAGTTCCTGCACACGATGGCTCTCGTATCAGCGCTTGGCGACGGACAGCATAGAAACAGCGCCACCGCTTTCCTGCTTGGCTTCGGTTGGCCGATCGGCTAGGAATGAGGGGTCATCGGCCGGGCCACCATTGAGGGTCAGGAGTCCCGCCATTCAAACCAGTTTTCCCCGCTTTCGCGACACGGTCCAGTAGGGTCCAGTCCAACGGCAGAATGGGCGGATCATGCAGTCCTGTATGACTTTAGATGATTCCCTGCGCGCGCCGTGGAAAGGCGAGCCTTCCTAGCGGGTGCAAATCCCGCCCGGCAACTGTCGCTCCAGCCGGTAGCAACCGGAGCGGCTCATGGAGGTAACGACATGGGTTGAAGCACTTCGGTACGGGCCGCGCACGATACGCGACACCAACGGGCACGAAGCTAAAAACGGCGGAGACGGCCAAGGGGAGGAGCTAAATCGGAAGGCGGTTCAGCGACCACGCGGGCCGAAACGCGAGTGAACGCCGAGCAGGCCTCGAAACATCAAACGCGGGAGCCGACCCTTCGCAGGAAAGGGGAAGGCCGCCGACTGGCCGGAAAGAGAGCGACGGGACAACCGGCTGGTTTCCGCCGGGGTAGGGGCGTCGGCACGTGTGGAAGATGGAATGCGTAGCAACACGGGAAGCCCCGTCGGTGCCGTGGCACGCGGCAACCGGAACCCCGCGAGGGGCAGGCCGGGCCGGCAGGGTGGCGGAGAGGCCCGTAGGACTGAAGACGCGGGGTAATGCCCGTCGAGGAAAGGGGCCTCAGGTGTGGAGGGATGACGGAGGGACGAAAGCCCGCGGGAGTGGCTTTGCCTACGAACCCCGCGTGAATGGGCAGGGAGTTCCGAAGCATCACATGCGTAAGCGAAGGGGCTGGGCTGACCGATGGGAAGCTCGGTGCTGTCAGGGCGTGAACAGGCCTGACAGCGCGTCGGAGAGGGGCACCGCGAGGGGAAGCCGTGCAGCTTCTGGGAGCCGGAGGCACACAAGCCACCGATACCGCGAATGACCGGCGATGGCTGGGAGCGGCTCCAAACCGGCGTTGCGGGCGGGTCGTATCGTATTGCTGGACATGAGGATGCGCCATATGGACGCAACATAATACTCTGACGAACGCCCGTTGCCTATGATCCTGCCTCCACCCCCGCAGAGGAGGCACGATCATGTTCGAGGACCTGTTCATCGATCGCAGTGCGATCGCCCGCTATCGCGCCGCGCCGCTGCTGAGAGAGCGGTTGAGTTACCTGCGGCATTGTGCGCGGGAGGGGGCACGGCCGCTCACACTGCGTAGGATCGCGGTGACTCAACTCACCCTGATTCGTTTTCTGGATCTGCGTGAGGGTGAGCGTGTCAGCGTACCCCGGGTCGAGGCGGCGGCCGACCGCCGATCGAGTTGCTCGGCACAGCCGATGGAGCGTCAGGCTTTCGTCAGTCGTGCGGTGCGATGGCTGCGTTTTGCGGATCTGCTCGAAGAGCCTGCACAGGCTGCTCCGCGGCGACGGCACGCCCACGTCAGTGAGGTCACGATCTTCAGGGAGTGGATGCGCAGGGAGCGCGGATGGTCCGAGTCGACGATCCGCAGCAGCAGCCGCACGACGGATCGTTTCTTCGACTGGCTTGACGAGTGGGGCACGGTGCTGGGCGCGGTGGTTATCTCCGACATCGACCGGGCGGTCGCGCGCTGGCACGCACGCGGCTGCGGTCGGCTCACGATTCGCAACTACGCACAGCGTCTGCGCACCTTCTTCCGGTTCGCTGAACACCAGGGCTGGTGTAGACCGGGGCTGGCCGACGGGATCATGCCGACACGGTTCCACCCCGGTGAGACGCTTCCGAAGGGACTCAACCGGGACGAGGCGCGACGCCTGCTCGCAACGTCCGAAGGCAACCGGCCGGTCGACGTGCGTGACCGGGCCATCCTGATGGTGCTGATCGCGTACGGATTGCGTGCCGGTGAGGTCGCCGGCCTGCGGCTCGATGATCTGGACTGGGAAGAGGAGACGCTGCGGGTACGCCGCTCCAAGTCGGGATGCACGCAACACTATCCGCTCTCCCGCGGTGTCGGACAGGCAATCGTGCGTTACCTCACCGTGGCTCGTCCGATGCGCCCGGAGAGGGCGCTGTTCTTCACGCTGATCACTCCGATTCATCCGGTGGACCGGAACGTAGTGTCGGGCATCGTCCGAAGACGCGTGGATCGGCTTGGGATCACCGGCAAGCGTCGCGGTGCCCATGCACTGCGCCACGCCGCAGCGCAGCACCTGCTCGACCGTGGCCTCTCCTTCAAGGAGGTCGGCGACTACCTCGGCCACCGCAGCACCTCGTCCGTCGCCGTGTACGCCAAGGTGCAGCTCAGCACCCTCCGCGAGATCGCCGACATCGATCTGGAGGGGCTGGCATGATGCTCCGGGATGCAGTCAACGACTATATCGCCTGGCGCCGTGCCCACGGCGCGAAGTTCGACAGCGGCGCACGCCTGTTGTACCTGTTCCTGGAGCATGTCGATGGCAGCATCGGCTGCGACACCGTCGTCCAGGCCGACGTTCTCGATTTCCTTGCCGGCAGGGGTCCGCTTACCCGGTACCGCGCCAACAAGTACGGTGCCTTGGTCGGCTTCTACCGCTACGCGATCAGCCGCGGCTATCTGACCCGGTCGCCGCTTCCAGCACGTAGTAGCGAGCCGAGACGATCGCGCTCGGTACCGTCTTACGTCTATTCCCGCAACGAGTTGCAGCGCCTGTTCGACGCCATCGGTATCAGTCGGCAGGGTTCGCATCAGATCGACGCCGACACTCTGCGGACGCTGCTGTTGCTGCTCTACGGCGCAGGGCTGCGCTTCGGCGAGGCCCGGCGCCTGACCCTCGACGATGTCGACCTGCCCGATGCGCTGCTGACCATACGCAACACCAAGTTCTACAAGACCCGCCTCGTTCCCGTCTGCCCAAAGCTTGCCGACGCGCTGGGTGCCTACGCCGCCAAGCGCGCCGAACGCCCCTTTCCCACGGGCACCGCCTCGACCTTCCTCGCCAATCGCGACGGTACGCCTCTGGCCGAGCGCACGACCCGCACCGCGTTCGCCAAGCTGCTCAAGGTTGCCGGGATCGGGCTTCCCGGCGACGGACGGCGAACTCCGTGCCTTCACTCCCTGCGCCACGCAGCAGCCGTTCACCGGCTGGAGTCCTGGTACCGGCAGGGTGTCGATGTCCAGCGACTGCTGCCTGCTCTCTCCATCTGGCTCGGGCACACCAAGCTCGATGGCACCCGGGTCTACCTGTCGATGACGCCCGAGCTGTTGCAGCAGGCTTCGGTCCGCTTCGACGCCTACGTCAACGGAGGAGACAACCATGAGTAGCCCCCGCACCCTCGGTCCCTGGCTCCGCCGCTTCCTAACCGAGCACATCGTCACCGAGCGCAACCTCGCCCGCAACACCCAGAAGAGCTACCGCGACACCTTCCTCCTCCTCCTGCCGTTCGTCGGCACCAGGATCCGCAAACCGGTCGACCGGATCGCGATGGAGGACCTCACGCCCCGGCGCGTGCGCCAGTTCCTCGACCACCTCGAGGAGGACCGCGGCTGCTCCGTGCAGACTCGCAACCAGCGGCTATCGGCGATCCGCGCATTCGCACGCTTCGTCGCCAGTCGCGATCCCGCGCACATCGAGTGGACCGGCTGTATCCGGGCGATCGCCTCGAAGAAGGCGGCGCCGAAGCCGATCGGGTGGCTCACCAAGACCGAGATGGCCGAACTGCTCGAGGTCCCGAACCGCCGAACGCCCAGAGGCCGGGTCGAACACGCCCTCCTCCTCTTCCTCTACAACACCGGCGCGCGCGTCTCCGAAACGACGCAGCTCGTCGTGGATGATCTGCAGATCGGACGACGCGACGGCGCACATGCGCTCGTCAACATCCATGGCAAGGGCCGAAAAGAGCGGCAGTGTCCGCTGTGGCCGCGGACCGAAGCCGTGCTCGCCGAGCTCGCGCAGGGCCAGAAAGCCGGAGACACCGTCTTCCTCAGCCGGCAACGAAGACCGTATACGCGGTTCGGCGTCTATCGGCTCGTCGAGCGCTCCGGAGCCCGCGTACCCTCGCTCGCCGGAAGACGGATCACGCCTCACATGATCCGTCACACGAGCGCCTGCCACCTGCTCCAGGCCGGGATCGATCTGAACACGATCCGTGCCTGGCTCGGACATGCCAGCCTCGACACCACCAACGTCTACGCCGAGATCGACATGGAGATGAAAGCCAAGGCCATGGCACTCTGCGATGCCACGGAGCCCGGACCAGATCGCCCCTGGAAGACAAGCAACGGACTCATGAGTGTCCTGAACGCACTCTGAGCGAAGGATATTATGTTGCGGCCATATGGCACATCCTCATGTCCAGCAATACGATACGACCCGCCCGCAACATAACCGGGACCGCAACATAACTCCCGTTATGTGGAATTCAACATAACGGGAAATCCGCACGTCCGGTTCGATGAGCGGGGGCTGGAAACGTGACTACGGGAGCCGGTCTGCGGCCCGGAGCGAAAGCGACGGAATAGCCACCGGACCTCTACGGTCGGCGCGCCAGCCCTCGACTCTACCGGGATTCTGGCCTTAGGCTATCCGCCGACGCCTTGGGCCTTGATCAATGCGTGGAGGATGTCGACCGACCGTTTCTCCACGGCTTGACCGAGCGCTTACGGATTGGGTGGATCCTTACGTCCAGCGTCACGAAGCCAGCGGCGTCGAGTGCCTTCCGGTGCCACCACCTTCGGCGATCACGGTCGGCCTCGTGATGCGAGACCGGCGGATGTAGGAACCGGAGAAGCTGACGGTGGCCGACCGACCGTTGGCGTCGATGCTCGCGGTGGCGGAGGTGCGGTCGAAGCGCGCGTCTGCCGGATAGTCGCTGATGGTAATGGTGTGGGTGCCAGCTTCCACGTCATCGAACCGGAACGCGCCCCCGCCGGTCGTTGCGGTTCTGGCCCGGCCGTCCAGGACGACGATCACGCCGTCGGCACCCCGTCCCCCGATCAGCACCTGCCCCACGATGGCGTTCGCGGGCATCGGTGGCGGGGGTTGCTCGTTGCGCCCGGTCGCGGCGGATAGCAGGGCTACGACGGACAGCAGCAACGACGCGGCCACGGTCATGTACGCTGCGTACCTGTTCCTTCGAGTTCGCCTCTGGTATTTCGTCATGCGGTGCAGTCCCGTGGCGGACGTTACGGGGCGAACGCGGGGCGGTGGCGGGCGGTGGTTTCCGTTCGACCGTGCGGGGGGTGCCGAAGCAGCGGTCATCACCGCGAAGATCCTCGACCCGCTGCGCATGCAGGTCGCGGAACGGAACTCGCCGCTCCGGACGGCCATCTCGATGCGCTGGGCGAACCGCGCTTCTGCCCTCAGCCCTTCACGGGTGTTCACTGTCCAAGTCGTTCTGCGCGAGCCATTCATGGCGGACGGCTTTGTACCGGATCGTCCATTCACGGCGATGCGCCTGACCGTGATTCCGCTACCCGTGCCGTTGGCGCCCGGGTCGACATGCAGCATCTCGTCGCGTCCGAGCACGGCCAGATGATCGAGGATCCGCCGCCAAGGCATGGGCCGAACCGCCTCTCCTTGGCCGATCACGTAACCCTGCGCGGCCCAACGCAGCGTGTCCACAATGGCCTCGTAGCTTGGGGTCTCCTGCTGCATGGCTCCCGACTCCTTGCCTCGGGTTGCACACCCCCGATTCGGTTCGGGGTAAGCCCTGCGACCAATATGCAGAACCGCGCCAACGGGCCTTGAGAGGAGAATTCCGCGAATTATGGGGGGAGAAACCCGCAACCGTCCTGACGGGAAACTCCCCCCAAGACGTGCGGGCCGGGGGAAGCCCGCGGGATTGCGGCGTTCCCGCTACTCCTCGGTTTCGGCCCGCAGGAGCCCGCTTTCGAGCGCGAAGCGCACGATGTCGCGCCGGTGCTTGAGGCCCAGCTTCGACTTGGCGCGGGCGATGTAGCCCTCGACGGTCTTGCGGCTGAGGCACATCTCTCGGCCCGCCTCCGTGGCGGAGAACCCTCGTGCGGTCAACTCGATCACGGTTCGTTCGCGATCTGAGAGCGCCTCCGGCTCCGGCTCTTCGCCCGCGCCGCGCGGCTGCTTCTTCCGACGCGCGATGAGCGCGGTCGCCCGTCTCGGCAGATACGAGTGGCCGCGCACCACCGCCTCGATGGCTCCCATGAGATCGGTGTCGGCGACGGACTTGTTCAAATAGCCTGCGGCGCCGGCGTCGAGGGCGGGAACGAGGAACTCGTCCTCGTCGTGGATCGTGAGCACCAGGACCTTCGTCTCAAGTCCAAGTTTGGTGATGCGCCGGGTCGCCTGCACTCCGTCCATGCCGGGCATCGCCAGGTCCATGACGACGATGTCCGGCTCCAAGCTCCCCGCCTTCCTCACCGCCTCCTCGCCCGACGACGCCTCTCCCACCACCTCCGCCCCTCCCGATGCTTCGAGCAGTGCCCGGAGACCGGCGCGCACGACCGCGTGGTCGTCAACGAGGAGCGCCCTCACCATCGTCGGCAGCCCCTCATCCGGCCTGTTCGCCCCTGTCCCGGACGGGAACGCTGGCGCGGACCGTCGTTCCCGCGCCCGGCGAAGTGCGCACGACGACGGAGCCCCCTACGAGCGCGGCCCTCTCGCGCATCCCGTCGAGACCCACGCAGCCGTCGCCCGGCAGTCCTTCCACGTCGGGCAACTCGAACCCGCATCCCTCGTCCCGGATCGTGGCCGTGACCGTCCCGTTCGCCGATTCGACCGACACGGTCGCCTCGTTCACCCCCGCGTGCCTCACCGCGTTGCCCACCGCCTCCTGCACGATCCGGTACAGCGCGAGCGTGGCGACCTCGTCCAACTCGCCGCCCACCAGGCCCAATCTTGCTTTGACCGTGAACCCGTATACGGCCTTGATGTCGCGGAAGACGGAACCGAGGGCGGAGGGAAGCCCTCCATGGTCCAGTTCCGGTGGCAGGAGTCCCCGGATCATCCGCTTGATCCCGAGGATCGTGCCTCGAATGTCCTCGGCGACCCGCGCACGCGCACGCTCCCTCTCGCCGTCGTCCTTCTCGTCGGCCAGCAGCTTCACCCGGATCTTCAGCGCCACGAGGTTCTGGAGGAACTCGTCGTGCAGTTCGCGCGACAGATGCTTCCGCTCCTGCTCGGCCGCCGCGATCATCATGCCCGACAGGCGCCGCATCCGCTTCCAGGCGGAAATGTCGCGGACCGCGCAGATCACGTGTTCCCGGCCCCGTCCCAGCTTCGAGGGGCTCAGGCTGATCTCGACCGGGATCGTCGTACCGTCCTTGCGCAGGGCTTCGAGTTCAAGTCCCTCGCCCATCGGGCGGGGCTTCGGCGACTCGCCGTAGCGTCGGCGGTGCCGACGGTGCCGAACGCGGCTGGCGTCGGGAATCAATCGCTCGACTTCGCTACCCTCAAGTTCGTCGCGGCTCCATCCGAACATCGCTACGGCCTGCCGGTTGAGGTCCTGGATCACACCGTCCGCATCCACGACGAGCATCGCGTCCGGCGAAGCGTCGAACACGGCGGTGTAGTCCCTCTGCTTGAGCACGAACGGCTCCGTTCCGTCGTTCAGGTGGACCGGCAGTCCGCTCACGCGACCACGTCCCGGCACTGCCCGGTGTTCACCCATGAGATGTGCGTCTCCAAGGAATGTCAATGGAGGATCGAATCGTCATCGGGTGCGTGGCCCCGAAGACTGTTGCGGTTCCGGGCGCCGGATCCCACCGCTCGGGAGGACGGCCGGGGGTCCGCATTGGCATCGTCAGATCAGGCCGCTTCGCCTTAGCCGGTCGGGCGTAATCGCGCCGCGCCGCCGTGGAAATCGGAAGCGGATCCGGTGCGGAGCGGCCGCGCCGTCGGTCCGCCAACCGATGCGAAGGGGCGGCTGAGCAACCAAACTCCTCCACATGCGGCTCATTGGCCCGCTCCTGCCACCGGAGCCGAGCCCAAGATCCGTTCTGTTCACTGGAGATCCCGCCCTTTCCTCGACCGGGTTGAGGAAGCGTTGGTTGCAATTCGGGAGCCGGCAGCCATCGTTCCTGCACTGCGGGGAATAAGGAGAACGGATCCGATCCGCATTCGCCGAGGCTCCACGTCCGGATTGACTGTGCGCAAGGCGTCGAGCGGAACACCGTACCGTCGTGCAATGCGCGCCAACGCTTCGCCTGGGGTGACGATGTGTTCCCGCATCGTGGAGCGCTCCCCAACCGGGATTTCGGCGAAGCGGGCGAGGAACACTTCACCTGCGCCGGCGGGGACGTGCAAACGTGTGGATCTGCCCGCCGGGACCAGGCCGATGCGGAGGTGCGGGTTCAGAGTCCTGAACTCGTCTTCGGCGATGCCCGCGGCCTCGGCGAGGACATCCGCCGAGGCCGCTCCCTCCACACGGACAACATCGAAGCGCTCCGGCGGATCCTTTTCGGATGCAGCACGCCTGACGGTCGAGAGGTCGCCGGCCAGGCGAACGCTTGCGAGGAACCGGGGAACGAAGTCCCGGGTCTCCTTCGGCAACCGGTCGCGGATATGCCCGAACAGGGCGTCGTTGCGGGGCCGGGCTCCACCGTGCCGCCGGATCGCCCGCTCGATACGCGTCGGCCCCGCGTTGTAGGCCGCCAGAGCGAGAAACCAGCACTGGAACCGGTCATGGAGAGCAACCAGATAGTCCAGCGCGGCCTGGGTGGCCGCATGCACGTCAAGGCGCTGGTCCACGAACGAGTTGACCTCGAGCCCGAGCCACCGGGCGGTTTCGGGCATCAGTTGCCAGAGCCCGACCGCCCCAGCCGGCGAAACGGCCAAGTGGTAGTAGTCGGCCTCGATGAGGGGAAGGTAGCGGAGCGAGGGCGGCAGGTTCCGCGCCGCCAATTCGGCGTCGATGTAGTCCTCGTACCTGCCCATTCGCTTCAGGCCGCGCTGCACCGGACCCCGCCGCTTGGTCCCCCAATGATCCAGCCAACGGGCGACCTCCTCCTCGATCACCCCGTCACGAGCCGCCGGTGGACCCGATCTCGACGTGGGGTTGCAAGGACGACCGTCCCAGCCGCCGCAGTTCCGCTCGGCCCGCGCCGCGCTATCCTCGATCCGGTCGGAGGTGCGGGCCAAGACGGAATCCGCGTCCCGGATGTTCACCTTGACGGGCATCATGGCCAGCACCACGGCGGTGATGGCGAGGACGAAACGCGTCAGCCACCTGTTCATGAGAGTCTCCACTCGGATGATTTTGGGCCGGTGCCCCCCCAGCGGTTCCAGGGAGACAGCGCGAGGGTGTGTCCAATAATGGGCAACGCGAATCGGCGCTCCGAGAGGAAAAACCCGCAACTCTTGACGGGAGATTTCCGGTTGCGTCGTGCGGGGAAAATCCCCTCACGTCGATTTTCGTAGCGCCGGAGCGAGCGTTCCGGAACCATCCGACATCTAGTTCTCGATTCCTGGGACAAGGCCCCGAATGGGCTGGACGCGACTCGACCTCGACCAAGGGCTCGGCCGTGCCAGCCCTCAGCTCACGGGCTTGGCGCAGGGCGTGTCTCCCGACCCAAGGTCAAGGTCGACCCAAGGGGCCAACGAGACTAACGTTAAACGTGGATCCGGCGATCCATGTCGCTCCCGAAGCCGGTTGCTCGGGCCGGGGCTTCAAGGTGGTGACGTTCACTTTGGCCATGATGGCCGCGGGACTCTCCTCGATGGCCCCAGCGTTCGCGTAGGAGACGGGCACCATTGCGGGCACCCTAGAGGACGCGGCGACCGTAGAGGCCGAAGCCCGCGTTGTTGATCAGAACGTCGATGCGGGCCCTCGGCGTCGACCATCTGGCGCACAACTCGTTCGTTGCCCTCACCCTTCGAGACATCTTCATCGGCTCGGCCCCGAGTCCCGGTCCGGCCCGCGCGGCCTCACCCTTTCGACCAGCCGCCTTGGCGGATCGCCCGAGGCCAGAATCACGGCAGAGAATCGTCTAACTACTTACAGGGCTGCACGATCTGCGCTTTCTGCTGTTGGACTGGACACTACTGGATTGTGCCGCGAAAGCGGGAAAAGCGGACCTGAATGGCGGGAATCGGCCCGCACGGAGGCGGTCCTGTTTCATCAAGCTCTCGACGAATGTCTCTTGAGATCCGGTGGCCCATTAGGAACATAGTCTCCGTCTTCCCGTCGGGACCGGCTCCCGATGGGAAGACGGGGGGAACCGCCGAGGCTTCGACGGTTGCAAGCGCAAGGTGCGCGCCCTACGCCTCCCTGGCAATGACGCGTCGGATCGTCCTCACCACGTTCCCGCACCTACGCGATAGGCTTCGTGCCAGCAGTCCGGCCAGCCACGGATCCGTGATCTCGGGGCGTCGGCCTGCCGGCGGGCTGGCGCGCTTCGCTTGCCCACCCTCGTTCGGACGCCGGGAGACCCGCCATCCGAACGAGGGTCCGATCCTGCCGTCCCTCTCCGCAAGGGAGGGGCAGACCACATCAGACACCATCAACCCAAGAACGAACCGTCTGTGAAGTGAAAGCGGGGCAGGTCCATGGTGCACTGATCCATTACATTGGTGTCCCACGGATTCCGACTCGTTGCGGCGGGCGCTGCGGTTGTCCCCGTGGCGATTTTCGTGTATCGGTGGTTCGAGCGCACTCCCGACACACCCGAATTCAAGCCCGCGACGGAGAGGTTGACACAGTGATCGTCAAACGAGCCGAACCGCGGCGGATCTTGGCAAGCAGTAACTCATTTCTGGCTGTCGTTGCGTGCCTGGCCGTGGTGCCTTCGCAGGTTCAGGGGCAGGAGGCACCGGACCGTCGGGAGGTAGCGGGCCGTTTCATGCTCGAAGCCGGCATCGTGGGGGACGACAGGTGTCCCGGACGCTACGTCGGCATCAACGGGCAGATCGCGGGGCCGGTGTCGTGGTACGGGATGGTGGAGACCTACCGGTGCGCCGGCCCCTACGTCACGGACCTGGGCGGCAACACCGGCATGACCGGGGTCGCCATCCCTCTGTCTCCTCAGGCCGGGTCGCACAACCAGATCGGCGCCTCTGTCCTGCTTGGACGTTCCAATTGGCTCGTTCGCCCGGCGTTGCGCGCGGGGATCCAGTACAACGGCGGGGACTACGTTGAGGCGACCGCCGGGGCGAGCTTGACGTTCGGACGGCGCTACGGGGCACGCTTCATCGTCCACGTCGACGAGTGCGGCAGCACAGTCTGCGAGCGCTTCCAGATGGGCGGATACGTCTCGTTCTGAGCCCCCTGGGGGAAGACGATGTCGCCGGCGGGGACCGGGACCTTACCTTGACGTGAAGCGTGACTTACACGCTTGGTCGATTGCGAGCGCGTTCCGGCAAGAGACCGACCGTCTCCCTCGAACCCCTCGCCCGGCTTGGGGCTTGTCGCGGGCAGAACCGATGCGCCTATCGGCTTACACATTGCTACAACCTGCTGATGACGGTGGTAAGGAGAGCATGGGTGATGGGAAGGGCCCAGAACGCGGTGGAATCGTCCAGCCCGGACGCTATCCCCAGACGGAAGAGCCCAAAGCCGAGACCGACACCCGCTGCCGAACCGAGCAAGCCCCGGCTGAACCGAGCCCCCATGATGCTTGCGACCGCTGGTGGTCCCGCAACCATGGTCGCCGTGCCCAACAGCAGCCCGCCCGTACAGTCACTGGTGCTGTCAAAGCAGTTCAGGAAACCGTAGAAGAACGCGGCCTCCGACAAGGCAACCGCTCCGAGCGTCGGCCAGAAGACCCTGTGAAAGGACGGTGCCTGGGCGGAGTCAGGATCCGGTCGATCTCCGACATGGGGACCGGGCAACAAGGCCAGTTCGACGATCGTGAGCCCCTCGACATTGCTCGTCGTATAGAACGGACTCCGGCGCGCTTCGGCCATCGCCGCGCTGAGCGGCGCTGGTTTCGTGGGTGGCGGCGCGGCTTGTGCGCCCGCGCCGAGCGGGAAGGCCACGGATGCGGCCAGCATGAGGCTCGGCGCGAGGGTGCGGGCGATTCGCGGTTTCGTGATCATTGCCAAACTCCTGTTCGGTGGCACTCTGGTGCTACCCTCCGGCGGCACACCGGGTGACACCTGCTCGCGAACGGCGGTCGCGAGGGCCGAGTTTCCAGAACTCCCCCGTTGAAAGGGCGGTCGCTCGTGGGAAGTGAGGGCCGATCCCCGCGCGGTGGCGCCAATCTCATCGGCAACAACCGCCTCCCCTTTGAACGTAGCGCAGGTCGAGCCGGAGGTTGGGGTGCTCGTCGAACCGCTGGAACGACACGCCAGCGTTGAGGCCGAGCCGTGATCCCGGATCGGGTGTTGAACCACCCTAAGGTGGGGCCTGCGTACCAGGCGACTTCCTGAGCCGAGGCCGGCAAGGTGGCGAGCACCGCTAACCTAGCGAAACCGTCAAGGCAACGATCAGCCTCTACGAGTTCTTCGACCGCTTTCCCGACGAAACGGCCGCTGTGAAGTACGTGGAGTCCAAACGGTGGCCGAACGGCGCGTGCTGCCCCCACTGCGCGTCCGTGAGGGTGTCCGCGGTCAAGAGCGGGAAGCCGATGCCGTGGCGCTGTAAAGAGAAGGAATGCCGGAAGCACTTCTCGGTACGGACGAAGACGGTGTTCGCCGAGTCGAAGCTGGGCATCCACAAGTGGCTGATGGCGGCATATCTGATGACCACGGCCCGCAAGGGCATTTCCTCGGTCCAACTCGCCAAGGAGTTGGGCGTCACGCAGAAGACGGCCTGGTTCCTCGAGCACCGGATCCGCGAGGCCATGAAGTCCCGCGGCGGGCTGCTCGCGGAGACGGTGGAAATGGACGAGACGTACATCGGCGGGAAAGAGAAGAACAAGCACGCCAAGGACAAGCTCGACGCCGGCCGGGGGCCCGTAGGCAAGCAGGCGGTTCTGGGCATGAAGGAGCGTGGCGGCCGCGTGATAGCCTTCCCCGTCGCCAGGACGGACAAGGTCGAGTTGCAGAGCGCGGTGATCGAGAACGTCGAGCCCGGATCGAACGTGTTCACCGATGGCAACACCAGCTACCAGAGCTTGTCCGGCTACGCCCACGACTTCGTGAAGCACAGCGCCGGCGAGTATGTGAAGGGCATCGTCCACACCAACGGGATCGAATCGTTCTGGTCGCTCTTGAAGCGCGGCTACGTCGGCGTCTTCCACTACATGAGCGTCAAGCACCTGTTCCGATACGTGAACGAGTTCGCGGGCCGGGAGAACGCGGGCCACAACACCATGGCCGGGATCGACCGGATCATCGCTGGCGCCGAGGGCCGGCGGCTCGACTATCGGAGCCTCACGCAATGAGCGACAAGGTCACCAACCCGCTGTACGGAAAGTTCGAGGAGGTGGTCGACGCGCTGGTGGAGGAAAAACCGGCGCCGGAGGATATGGCGCCGGTCCAGGGCGACCGGGGACGAAAGAGGAAGAAGCCGCGGAAGCGATCGCGGGAGCCGTAGGTACATGCACCCCCACGATCCAGGTGGCGGAGCTTAGCGATCCCCGGAAAGGTTCAATCACCGACCTTCGCCGTCGTGACAGACCGGCCATTTGCTGTCTGCTCCAGCATTTCCACGCGCGCCTTCAAGGACGGTCCCCGTGCCGGGGCCACGAACTTGCCATAGGCCCACATGAGAACCACCAGTCCAGCGATGAGCATGATGAACCCGAAGGGATGGGTGATCGCTTCAGCCATAATCTGACCTGTCTCCTTGGCGATGGTTTCCGTAGATTGTTCCTGCAAGCCGTTCGGCATGGCTACCTCCATGTTGGATTGGTCCAGAGCCGCGTTCGGGGGGTCGAGACCCGAGCGCGGTTCGCCTTTTTCCGAAACTGAAACCTACCCAGTGTGCGTTCAAGGCGATCCCCTTCTATCGAAACACTGCGGGCGCCCCGGCCGACACCGGAACGCCCGCGAACCCGACACCCCCGACTGGAGAGAAGAAGATGCCGAGCGATGATTTCCGTCAGAGCAAGGCTTGGAAAAACGAGGATTTTGCAAGCCTTGCCCAAGACTTGATGTTACGGTCTGTCGTCCAAGCCGTCCGTCTTAGTTTCAAAGAGAAACCGGCAGAGCAATTCCTTGATGGCGCATACGCCATCGCTATCGCCTACCTTGATGAATTCCGGAAGGAAATTGTCCGCGTAGGGGGTTCTCCCTCCACGGACGACATCCACTTTATCCGCTTGGCGGAGGTCGAGCGGGCGACCATCCGTATCAAAGATACGCTGTTCAAACTCGGATACTGAAGACATTCCTAATTCTCACAAATCGCCAGCCTTGCGTCAACCGCCCGGATAGCTATAGCTAGGTATATAGGCCCCCATGAAAAAGGATCGGGATGGCTCTCATCGTGCTCGCTCTCCGGCCTCAGCGGGATCTCCAGTCCATCGACGCAGCAACGAACGTTGACCGCCGGAACAATCCGTCCCGGTGAAGTTAGTCGGCGATCACGTAGTCGAGGTCCAGACGACACTCGTCGCTGGTCGGCGTGTCGTGCATCCACCCGTTACTGTAGACTTCGATTCTCTGGCCTTCGCTCATGTCTCGGATGGGACGCGCGCCGCCGTCAATTCCGCCGAGTGTCAACCGAACGGCAACATTGACGAGGTCGCCATTGGCCCTCAACCAGTATTCGAGATCATAGTCCGTGCCCCCGTCGGGCGCGGGCGTCATGACGCACTTGGTGATCTCGCCGTCCCAGGCGTTCCTGGCCACGACCTGGTAGTCGACTGTCCCGACCGCACCGCTGGCGGTCCTCGCCGTCACCGTGACCCGGGCTTCGCCCACGGCTTGGCCGGTCACGATCAGCATATCGCCAGCGACATCGGCGGTAACGACATCCGTGTTCGAACTCTTCGCCGTATAGGTCAGAGCCTCTCTGTCGGACGAGTCGAAGCAGATCTCGTACACCAACTGGTACTCGCGGATGGCATAGATGACGGGAAGCGGATCGCCGCACGCCAGTGGAGCCACGGGGTTGTTGCAGGCGAGCGTGAACAACGGGAGCAAGAGGACTCGGCGATACCACATGGTCAATCTCCTTTCTTGGCACGACCTGTGCCCTTACATGAAATACACTGTGGCGAACTGGTCGGTTCCAAGCTTCAGACCGATCCTCGCCGGGAAGTGGTCGAGGTGACCCTGGCGCATGTGGCCCAGTGCCAGGCCGGGGAGCTTGCCCGCGACGGCGCGGTGGACGCTGTTCTAGGCGACGCCCTGAGAGGCGGTTTTCGGCGGCCCCGCCGAGGGCTGGCTGACGACCGTTAGTGGTCGGAAGCCAGCACACGCAACGTTGAACGTTGCGGACTGGCAAGGGGAGTGCTCCGCTCCCCTTGGACCCCTTGGGCTCCCGCGCCAGTGTCGGCGCGGAGGAAGGCGGGGGCCGCCTCCAGAACCTCGCCCCAAGCCGCGCCCAATGGCTGTCCAGCGGCGGTAGGCTAACGGCGATGACCGTCGCGGCGCCCCCGCCGTGCGCGCGTGGCCACGGAGGGTAGCGGGCTACCCGCCTCGCCGGAGTCCGCTACGGACGATTTGCGCACCTCGGGCGTTGTGGGTCATGGCCGCATACGCCCGCGAAAACGACATGGGGTGCGGATGCGCACCCCGGCGCTCAAGGCGTGCGCACCGACCGGTCGGCTGAAGCCGCTGCGCGCAAAGGTCTTGCGCCTTGTTGTCCCGGACGGCTGGGGCCGCAGGGCTCACCGGGGTGGGGCTGGGAGCGACCGGGCAGTCCGAGTGACTGCTGTGGGTTCGGGGCCGTGCGCGTTTGCGCACCCCGGCCCCGCCCCCTCGGGTCGCTCCCAGAGCCAGCAATCCCTTGCGGGAAGGCCGTCCAACCCCTGTTCCGGGCCTTGGTTGCGTCCGACCGCCGAACCCGTCGCCGCCGGGACGCCAGCCGGACTCAGAACGAGATGTAGCCGCCCATCTGGAAGAGCACGATGTTCGTACCGCCGGACCCGTCGCCGACGTGGAGGATCAAGCGTGCCCCGTAGCGCCGTCCGAACGTCAGGCTCGTACCGGCGGTCGGCGAAACGTCTCCTCCATCGTATTCGATGCCCGCGCGCAACGCCGGACGAACGAGCCAGCTGGAACGTCCGAGGAGGACCGACCCACCGATCCGGTTCGCCGACCCTGCAAAGTCGGCGCACCGGTAGTTCTCCACCATCCCGTACAGCGACATCGGCCCGGCGACCCGACCGCTGATGCCGACGTAGTGTCCGGGACACGCGACGCTGTTGCCGCCAACGATCCCGGTTTCGAGCAGGAAGCGGTCCGGGACTTCCTGGGCCTGCGCCTGCGTAGGCAACACGACGACGGCCAAGCAGGCCAGCAACAGCTTCCGCATGTCGGTTCTCCCTCGCGTTGGTTCAGGATGCTCCGGCCATCCGAGGAGGCTTCGCCGCGCTCAACCGGGGCCATCGCTCGCAACGAACCGACCAAAGCTCGGTGCGCTGGCCTTCCTCAACAAGGTCGGAGCCGCAAGGGAGCCGGTTGGCCTTCCTTTGGGTGGCGCGCGGAATGTCGTTCGGGGGTCCGGGGGCATCCCCCGCGAGCTTGGCGGCGCTGGCGGGACGCCCAGACGGTGCTCAGGTGCTACCAGAGGCCGCGCGCTGGACAACTCAGGACGGCACTGGAAGGCCGCCGGAGGGTTCGCAGCTGAAATCCGGACCAGCGGGAATCATTCAGCGGGAATCCGGTCCACGAAACTCCTAAGTTCATCGGGTGCAACCAGTTGTAAATCCGATGCATCTTGTCGCCTTTCATCTCCACCCGCTCCCTGGCCCTGCGCCGTAGGTGCCGGAGTATCCGGTCAAGTCCGTCACCCGCCCGCTCAGCCGCTCGACTTGCCGCTGCGAGGCTTCGACCTGTTCGCGCAACGTTTCGATCTGTCCGCAGTGCCGCCGCTGTTCCGTTTCGTATTGCTCGGACAACCGCTCCAAGGCGGTCGTCAACCGCCGTTCCAAGTCGGTCATGCCACTCCCTCCTCACTCTCTCGAGAGCTTCATGTAAGGCCGTCCGTCCATGGTGAAGGCCGGACGGCTCCTCGACAACCAGTGCATCGTCCCCCAACTGCCGCCGCAGATACCGATGAAGAGGCTCATGCCGACCACCAAGGGCCGGAGCCAAGCCCTCATCAGCAACTCGCGCGCATCCGCTCGGTTGCCTCGACCGTATCGGCCTCTATGGAACGCAGCGCGTCGCTTCTGACGGCGCTTAAGCTCTCGCCAAGCCGCCCGAGCTCGCGCGTTGGCCGTTTCCTCGATCTCCTTCCGGTCGGCCTCCAGCCGCCTCCTCAGCCGGGAGGTCAAGCCGCTTGGGCTCGAAGTCTCGTTCATATAGTTCTCCTCTCAGCCGCCACCGCTTTCCGCTGTCCGGATCGCGGGCGGTGAGGTAGTCCTTGCCCTGGCGCGGCACCTCCAGCCCCACGTCCTCCAACGCGGAGACCACGTCGGCGCGGCTCTTGACCGCGCCGTGTTCGACGCGCTGCACCAGGTAGTCGCGGATCAGCGTGCGGGGGTCCGCCTCGTGTTCGAGTCCGGCCCGCAGCTTCGACGCCTCGATGTAGGCCACGTGGCCCGGCCGCTGCGCCCTGGCCCGCGCCGGGTCGTCCGGGCGGCTCCAGCCATGCTCGTGGTTGAAGGCGTCGATGGATCAGCGCGCATGTGGGTGCGGACACGCGCGTGGCGTCCGACATCCTCGCAGGCGTTTCGGCCTCGTACTCGTCGGGCACCTTCGACTTCACCGACAAGACCGGCGCCGCTCCGGTCGAGGGCACCTACGCCACCGCCATGACCAGCGTGAACCCGTATGTGGCCTGGTTTCAGGGCGATCGCGGGAACGCCGCCTGGGGCACATACGGGCTCGGCTGGGGCGACATAGAGATCGAGGACGAGCGCGAGGATCTCCGCACCAGCCCCGGCCCGGATGATGACGGGCGCGGCGGGCGGCAGCTATCAGCTGCTGGAGAGCGGCTTCGGCGGCGGGCTCCGCTACACGAACGCCCGCGTGGGCCTGACGGCGGAGGGCCGCGGCAGACTTCTCATTTCGGCCCGCGACAGCTACGAGGAATGGGGCTTCGGCGGCATGATCCAGCTTGATCCGGGGGCCCGGGGCGAAGGGCCTGCAGGTCCGCGTGGCGCCCTCGTACGGCGACGCGGCGAGCGGCGTGAACCAGCTATGGGAAAGCGGCGTATCCGGTGCGGTCCGCGACCGCGACTGGGACGCGGGTGCCAGCCTGGACGCCGAGGCGGCCTACGGACTGCCCGGGTTCCGCGGAACGCCGTACACCGGCTTCCACCTGTCCGAGAGCGGCGTGCGGGCCTTCAGCAGCGGCCTGCGCTACGACCTCGGCCCAGGGTCTCGGCCTGCGCATCGAGGGGACGCGCCGGGAGGCCGTGCTCGGTGGAGCCGGGCATTCCGTGGGGATCAGGGGCAGGCTGCGATTCCGTTGAAGACCGGAGATGCGAATGGCGTACAAGCGACCACTGCCCGCGGACTTGGAGCAAGAGTGGAACCGGCTTTGGGAACGGTCCGCTAGGCTCCAGCGGGAGGCAACCGAATTCCTTGACGACTGTGACCGGCTATTGCGCCAGGTCCGGACCGCTTCCCTGACGCACAAGGAAGCAGTCGCGGAGTACCTGGCAGAGCGGCCCGGCCGGGTGTTCGGATCCCGGGAAATCCAGAAAGCGCTGGAGGCCGAGGGACTGGCCTTTTCCAGCCGCTACACCGTATCCGCAATGCTCACCCGCCTGCAAAGCGATGGCCGCGCGGTGCAGGTCAGCCACGGCAAGTGGACCGCCCGCTCCGTGCGGGGATCGGCGGTTGCGACCGACCCTGCTTGAAATTCCGCTTCCGCGGGCTCAAATTGTCGGCCTAATTTTGCCCTTCCCGCCTTCCACAGTTTGGATGCACGAATGAATCAGTTCTCTACGGCAGTCCACGCGTCAAGCGGTGGCGCGCGTGGTCTTGATGCACGGGTGATCCTCGACCGCTGGCGCTGCCCGAACGACGAATGCGAGAACCGGACATTGTGTTTGAAGAAGCGCTTGGGTCCGGTGGCGATGGCGCCGCGGTGCCATCGGTGCGAGTGCAGGCTCACCGCCGTGGAGAGGGAACCGGACCCGGCGCCCGTGCCGAACTCCTCGCCGATTCGCGAACCAAGGCACAGCCGGAGGGGGGAATCCCCGCAGATCCCGGCGAGGGACGCCTCAAACTCTCTGGATCCTTACGGCCCGCACTAGCAGTCTCGTGCATGGCATCGAGAAGCGCCGGATGATGCAGGCGTGTCTGAAGGCGGGCCTGAGCAAGGTCGCGACGGCGCGGAGGATCGGGGTCACTAGGCGCACGGTGTACAATTGGATCGCGGCGGGAGAACTCGAGCGCGACCCGGACGACCACGAGGTGCAGTACCGGCCCAGACCGCCCGTGCCATCGATGCTCGATCCCTACAAGGACATCATCGAAGCGAGGCTGGCCGAGTACCCGGAGTTGAGCGCCGCGCGCCTGTACAGGGAGGTGCGGGCAAAGGGGTACGCGGGCGGTTACGGGCAGGTCAAGAGGCACGTTCGGACGACCGTTCGGTCCGAAGACGCGTTAGGCGCGCGGGGGTGCCCCCGAAGAACAAGAGGCCGAGCCGAAGACAATCCGGCCGGCTGATGGAAAGGCCTCGGGCGGCTCCGCGGAGAGCTCACGACGCTGCGCAGGGAGTGGGGCGAGTGAGCCGCACGGCCATGCTCCGTTTCGACGAACTGGGACGCCGGCCTGGAACGGATCGCCAAACCGGCTCGACCGCATCGAGGAGCGGCTCGACCGCAAGGCCGCTGTTGGCCAAGATGAGAATGCGCCGCCGGGCAGCCCTGCTGGAGGGCCCGATGGCTGACTCGGCACCTTGGATGCCGGCAGTCGCGCCGTGACAACGGCAAGGCGGTCCGACATCCGGATCAAGTGTCGCAGCTGCGGCCTCGAGTATTCTGTCCGGATCCACGCAGGCGTGTGCCCGTTGTGCGGCTTCGACACGTTCATGGAACTGCTACAACGTCTCGACCCGTTGGCTCACACCGTCCGGCTCATGCGAAAGGACTCGAAAGACCGGCGTGCGAACCACCCGCACTGCGGCGGGAAATCCGACTGAAACAGGGAACTTGAAGGCATGCATGGAATCAAAAAGCGGATATTGATGCGGTGCTACCTGGAGCAGGGGCTTGGCATCTGCGACCGCCCGGGCTCTAGGGATCAGCCGCAGGACCGTCTACAATTGGATCAAGCGGGAGAGCTCGAACGCGATCCAGACGACCTCACGTTGCGCTATGGCCCGCGGCTCCCGGTGCCGTCCAAGCTCGATCCCTACAAGGAGAAGATCCGTGTCAAACTGGCCAAGTTCCCGCAACTGACCGCCGCGAGGCTGTTCAGGGAGGTGAAAGCTGACGGCTACGTCGGCGGCTACGGCACCGTCAAGCGCTACGTGCGTCAACTGAAGGAAAAGACTCTCACGAACCCCAGGGAAACCAACCCGCGATGACAATTGACACCCTAGATCAGGCACTCGAAAAGCTGCGGTCGGACATCGCCACCGATACCGACCGCAGGGTCAGCTTCCATCTCAAGAATTTCAGGAGCAGAACTTGTAGGGATTGCGGAGCAGACATCGAAAATCGGAACGCCGCGGCGTCTCTCTGCGAGGACTGCGTTGTAGCCAGACGCATCAAGCGAAATCACCGCGACAACCGCCAATGGGAAGAGCGGTATCGCGCGACGATCGGAGAAACTCCACGCCAAGGCCCTCGCAAACCCGTGGTGGTGACCCCATACAACACAACTAGGCTTGACCGTCCGGGGACCTTACCCTCCTGGTGGGTTATCCTTGCTGGTCTCCCATCCTTTCACAGGAGCACCCCGGCGGGCGGACCAGTTTTCCTCATCCCATCCCAAGGAGGGGTAACACTCCCATGACGAGACACACGGATCCTGACGGCCGCGGCCGCGCTCCTGCTCATCAGCACGACCCCCGTAGCGGCACAGATGGCGGGGGGCCTCCAGCTATTCGGTGGAGTGGGCATCACCTCGTCGACCAGAGCGGGGCTTGCCGAGGACTATGGCAGCCGCCAGGGTGCGGATCGCCCGAGGCCAGAATCACGTATGTGGACGCCCCCGGGTGGGCAAGCGTGACTTCGGAACCGAGTTGGTGGCAGTCTGGTCAGGTACTGTCGTATGTCCGTCTATGGACGCCCCCGATAACGCAAGCATTTCTTTGAACGGCTCGGTGCCTGTGGTCAGGTGCTGTCGTCTATCCGGCCTGTTGGTGCAGCCTGTCGTGTCTGAGGCTGCTGGCCCGTATGGAGATCCGCGGATCGGGTCCAAATCGGCCTCGCAGGCTTGAGAGCCTTCGGACATACCCTGGTTTTCCCGATCCCGTCTCATTGACCGTTGCCCTTACCCGTTCGTTCGTCCTGCCCACATCATCTCCCGACAGCTTCTCTCCTTTCGGCTTCTCTCCTTTCGGCTTCTCTCCTTTCGCTGCCCGGTCAGGCGGCGGCGCGAGCCCGGTAGATCTCCTTCTTCGTGGTCAGCGCCCAGACGACCCGTGCCGTCCTGTTGGCCAACGCCACCGCTACCAGCATCTTGGGCTTGCGTACCAACATCCTGGCCAGCCATGGGTCCGATGCCTCGCCGCGTCGACTCTCGTGGTGGACAACCGCCATGGCTCCCGTGATCAAGAGTCGCCTGAGGTCGCGCTGACCCATCTTTGATATCCTGCCAAGTCTGGGTTTGCCCCCGGTCGTGTGTTGCCGCGGCACCAAGCCGAGCCAAGCCGAGAAGTCGCGCCCCCGCCGGAAGCTCTCCATCGGTGGGGCGAAAGCTTGGATGGCCAGCGCGGTGATCGGCCCGATTCCAGGGATCGTCATCAGGCGTGCCGTCTCCTCGTCGGCCCGCGCGCTCTTCCGGAACTCGCGACCGAGTCCGTCGATCTTCTCATCGAGCTCATCGATCTGCCGGAGCAGCAACCAGCCCAACTCGACGACCGCCCCCGGCAGGCCACAGTCCCCGGCCTCGAGCTCCCCGACCAGCTGCCGGATCCGGGCCCTGCCCTGCGGAGCCACAACGCCGTACTCGGCCAGGTGGCCCCGCAGTGCGTTGATCGTCTGCGTGCGCTGGCGCACCAGCAGGTCACGCGTGTGAAAGAGCATCGCCTGTGCCTGCTGCGCTTCGGTCTTGACTGCCACGAAGTGCATGGTCGGACGGTCGGCCGCTTCCGTGATCGCCTCCGCGTCCGCCGCGTCGTTCTTGCTCCGCTTGACGAAGGGCTTCACGTAGATCGGCGGGACCAGCCTGACCTCGTGGCCGAGCGCCGCGATCTCCCGGCCCCAGTAGTGGGCGCTGGCGCACGCCTCCATCGCCACCGTACACCCCGGGTGCGACGCCAGAAAGCTCAGCAGCTTGCCGCGGCTCAGCTTCCTGCGGTACGCCACCGACCCGTCCGCCCTCGCTCCATGCACCTGAAAGCTCCGCTTTGCCAGATCGATCCCGATGATGGTAACCTCTTCCATGTGGATGCCTCCTCCCTCAGATGGTCAGACCTCTCAAGGTCGCAATCGCTTCAGTACCATCTTGGCACATCGCGATGCCGCCGGGAGGGGGCGTCCACTCCATCGGCCTCTTGATGCAGCCATCTGTGGCCGCGGGCCCGTATGGTGTTCGTGAGATCGGATCCAAATCGGCAGGCCGGGCTCATAGGCCCTCCGTGATTCACTGGTTTTTCCGACCCCGTCTTGTCGACCGTTTGCCCTTACCCCGTTCCTTCCGTCCTACTGCCCACTTCTCCCGTCAGCTTCTCTCCTTTCGCCGCCCGCTCAGGCGGCAGTGCGAACTTGATAGGTCTCCTTCCTTGTGGCCAGCGCCCAGACCCTCCGCGCCGTCCTGTTGGCGAGCGCCACCGCGACCACCATCTTCGGCTTGCGCGCCAACATCCCGGCCAGCCAACGATCCGTGATCTCGCCGCGCCGGCTCGCGTGCCGAACAACAGTCATGGCTCCCATGACCAGGAGCCGTCTCAGGTCTCGCTGGCCCATCTTCGATATCCTGCCCAGCCTCGGCTTGCCGCCGGTCGTGTGCTGCCGCGGCACGAGGCCGAGCCAGGCCGAGAAGTCGCGTCCGCGCCGGAAGCTCTCCATCGGCGGTGCGAAGGCCTGCAATGCCATCGCGGTGACCGGCCCGACTCCCGGGATCGTCATCAGACGCGCCGTCTCTTCGTTCTCCCGGGCGCTCGTCCGGAGCTCGCGGTCGAGCCCGTTGATTTTCTCATCGAGCTCATCGATCCGCCCGAGTAGCACGCGGCCCAGCCCGACGACCGCTTCCGGCAGACCATAGTCGCCGTCTTCCAGCACTCCGGCCAAGTCCCTGATCCGGGCCCTGCCCTGCGGAGCCACGACGCCGTACTCGGCCAGGTGGCCCCGAAGCGCGTTGATCGTCTGCGTGCGCTGGCGCACCAGCAGGTCACGCGTGTGAAAGAGCATCGCCTGCGCCTGCTGGGCTTCTGACTTGACCGCCACGAAGTGCATGGTCGGCCGCCGCGCCGCTTCCGTGATCGCCTCCGCGTCCGCAGCGTCATTCTTCTGCCGCTTGACAAAGGGCTTTACGTAGATTGGGGGAACCAGCCTCACCTCGTGGCCGAGCGATGTGATCTCCCGGCCCCAGTGGTGGGCGCTGGCGCACGCCTCCATCGCTACCGTACACCCCGGTTGCGAGGCGAGAAAGCCCAGCAGCTTCCCCCGGCTCAGCTTCCTGCGATACGCCACCGCCCCGTCGGCCGTGGCCCCGTGTAGCTGAAAGCTGCGCTTTGCCAGATCGATCCCGATGATGGTAACCTCTTCCATGTGGATGCCTCCTCCCTCTGATGGTTCGACAATCGCTTAGTACCATCTTGGCACATTGCGATGCCGCCGGGAGGGGGCGTCCACTCCATCGGCAGAAGATCGTCTAACTACTCACAGGGCTGCACGATCTGCGTTTCCTGCCGTCTTGCTGGACCTTGCTGGACCGTGCCGCGAAAGCGGGAAAGTCGGGGGTGAATGGCGGGACTCTCCGCGCCCGTCGAGCCACCTTCGCCGAGGTCCAGGAAGCCCACCTTGGTCAGCAGCCTCGCCTGAGGGAAATCCCCGTCCTCAAAGGGGAAATCCCTGTCACAAGTACCGGGTTTCCCCGTAGATGCCGCCTCCGCCGCGAGGTATCCTGCATTTGTTGGGGGATCGATCCCGCGATTCCGTCCGTGGATACCCAAACCCAAGGAGGTGGGTACAATGAGGACTCTGGCAACGAGTATCGTCATCGGGCTGTTGGTCTTGGCTCAGGGAGCGTGCTACGACAACCCCACCAACCTCGTCGATCCTGCACTCGGCGAGACCGACCTTCCCACCGATGCCGCAGCCGATGGCGAGGAAGAGGAGTCCGGCGAGGACATCGACCGGACCGCGCATCGCGTGTTGTTCACGTTTACCGCCGAGAGCGGGCTGTCGCCGGAGACCCCGGCCGCGCTACCGCGAGCTCTTCGACCTCGAACCGCTGCCGGAGGACGACGAATGACCGACGACCAGATCCTGCGCATGCACCGCTTCGTCGCCAGCCAGGAAGCGACGATCCAAGTCAAGGTCGAGGAGTTGGCCGAAGCCCTGGGCCGCTCGATTGAGGACACCGAGGCCCTGCTCCGCGCCAGCGAGTCGGCCGGGAAGTCGGACATATCCGAAATCCACCCGGACCCGTACCCCTCGGGGCTCTTAGGGGCCGTCCGGAGGTCATAGCCGCGAGGACTTCCTCAGGAAGATCCTCTGGCGGATATCAGAGCCCGTGCGCGATGTTGATGTGCCGAGCTTCGAAGGTGCGCTTTCCTGGCCCTACCATTGAGGACACCTACCCTCTCCCCCAAAAACGGAGACGAACCATGAAACGATTGCTCCTTGCGGTTCTGGTGCTGGCGGCGTGCGACCACCGGCTTCCCGACGAGCCTGTTGTCGAGTCGCCCGAGAGCAGCGCCTTGGCCGCCGCAATCAAGTATGCGATCGAAACGAGAGAGCTCGAGCAGGACTATCACGTCACGGTCATCACAGCCGACGACGCGCTGATGGAGTCGCTCGAGGATCATGTCGTGCGCATCGCGACACACTCGATGAAGGAGTGCGAGCCGACCGGCGAAACCCTCGATATGGAGGGCACCCCGCTCGAGGTGAGCAGGTGCACCTTCCCGGCCGATAGGGTCGAGTTGATCCCTTCGGTCGAACAGCATCCGGACGGCTCGTATCATGTGACGATCAGGGAGATCGCACGCACGGGGCTCATAACCCGCCCCGGGCACTGGATGGGCGAGCAACCCTCGTACATCAGCTACCGCATGGTCGTGCGTTGGGACGACGACGGCTGGGACGTGGAACTCGATGAGAACTGGGGAACAGAAATTTGAGAGCCCTGATCGCCGCAGGCGCGCTTATTCTTCTGGCCAGTGCCGCACCCGCACCCATCACCCAAAACCTCTGCGGCTCCTTCTTGGAGGTCGTCATATCCGGATGTCAGCCGATGACCTACGATAGCTGGCTCACGTACACGGCGGCGTCGCGCACCAGCGGCACCAACAACGACGCCTACTGCACGGCGGAGAAGGAGAGTTTCGAGGACGCCTGGGTCGACGACGATTGGGTCACGTTCATTCGACGGAACCAAGGATGGGGAACGCATTGGCGGATTCCATGAGCGAAGCACCCACCGTTCGGGACTTACCCGGGCGACAAGCGACGACAACCAGTTGCAACTTGCCGTGCACGAGTCGCTTCACCACCGCTACCCCGCCTGGGGCGAGACCAGAGTGAGGCGGCGGATCCGGCGCCTCATGGACTACCTCTACATCCCACCCGGCCAGATCATCGCGTTCTAGCGTTCTGGCCGGCCAGCGTCGTTGCCCCGAGGGAAGGTTCCGTTGCCGCACGCATCACGAGCCCAGAGGCTGGATTACCAGCACGAATACCGCCAGCGCCCCGAGGTGCAGGCCCGCGACCGCGAATACCGTCGCGAGTTACCGGCGGCGGCCGGATGTGATCGCGCGGCGCAAAGCGCGCCAAAACGACTACCAGCGCAGGTACCGCGGCAGGCCGGAGGTCGCCGAGCGGACGCTGCACCGCCGCCGCGACGAATCCAGAAGACACGAAAAGACCTACTGGCCGCGCTTCCGTCTGGCCTGTCGGCAGGCCAAGGAGGGCGGTGACCGACACTTGACTTCAGAGCATTTGGCCGCCGTGGGGCTGAAAAGCTCCTACTGAACTGTTCCGCCGAAACGCTGCCAAGCACCGACGCTAGCGGGCGAGATACTCCGCCCAATCCTCCATCAGACGCCTCCGCCGCTCGAACAGGTCCGTGCGCCGGTACGCGGCCTCGACCGGGTTGCGGACCATGTGCGCCAGCGCCGCCTCCGCCACCTCGCGGGGATGATCCGTGACATCTACGGTGAGGAGGTGACGCCCACCAAGGGCGCGCATTCACGGGGGCACGACCGGGCCGCCATGCACATGTTCCTCCTGTTTTTCGGACGGAACCGCGACCCGGCCACACTGTCCCAAAGGGATTGGGACCGCTTCATCCGGGAGCGGCGCGCGGGCAGGATCGGACCGAGTGGAAGGCCCGTGGCGGATCGCACCATCGAGTACGACCTCAAGTTTCCTGATGGCGGTTCTGAATTGGGCCGAGAGGTCGAGGGACGAGCAGGGCCGCCTCCTCCTCGACAGGAACCCGCTCAAGGGCCTCAGAAAGCCCACGGAGAAGAACCCAACCCGGGTGGTGCTCACCGAGGAGGAGTACCGGGCGCTCCTGAGTGAAGCGACCGCCGCCTACGCCGGCTGCAGAGACCTCCCAGCGCGCCGAGCGGGCAATCGTCCAGCAGTTGTAGGCTCGTATCGGCCGAACGGGTTTGGTCTGTACGACATGGCAGGCAATGTGTGGGAGTGGGTGGACGATTGCTACTACGGCAGCTATTTGGGTGCTCCAACGGACGGTAGTGCATGGGACGGCAGGGCGTCGGATGTAGAAGATTGTATCTATCGTGTGCTGCGAGGCGGCTCATGGCGCAACTTCCCCGTGAGTTTCCGTTCGGCGGCCCGCTCTTCAGGAGGTGGGTCCCGGAACGATTCGACGCCGGGTTCCGTGTCGCCCGGACCATCAATTGATTCACACTTCCTTGCTCCTTTGCTTCCTGCGCGGAATGCCGTTAGCCTCGGTGAATCTCCGAGGGGCTAAAGGGCCTAAATGGGTGACGCGATCCTTTGCGTCCAACGCCGGGCTCTCCCACCTCCTGCCACGTCTGGGAATCGCATGGATCGACGGGTGGACCAGCTACTGTGCGCCTCGGCATCGTCAGCCAAGCGGAGGAGGCGCTCACGGTCGCGCACGAACTCGGCCATAACATGAGTCTATCACGCTCCCTGCGGCACCGGTTCGGTGCTGGACCGGCGGTATTCCTATTCGGACGCCGAGGTGGGGGCACTGGGGTCTCCGACACTCGTTCTTGGAGCGACGGACCAGCGTGCGCACGATGAACGGGTACGAGGACCTCGCGGTCATGGAGGGTGATGTCCGCTGCGTCGTTCCCCGTCCAGGCAGGCGCGGATGTCGTCCAGCGTCCGAGTCCGTCCGGTGCAGGATGTCACGATCATGCTCCCATGATCTACTCGGACCGCCGCTCATTTCTCATTGGACAACGCAGTAATTGCCGTCCGGCGGTTGCCTCCATATCTTCCAACGCAGACTACCTTCACTCATGTGAGAGCTTCTACCGGTAGCTTGTGACTAGGAAAAGGAGAAGCGAATGCGAAACGGCAGCAATTGGATCAGGTGGATTCCATGGGCACTCGGAAGCATAGTGCTCCTCGCTAGTAAGCTGGACGCCAAGGCGGACGCGCTACTGTGTTTCTACAACGACTGTGACGCCAAGCTTTCCCTTATGGATCGCTACAACAGGGACATGGACGAGTCGCGCCGCTTGGAGGAGTTGTCGGGGAGCATCGACTCCGCGATCGCAGCGGCGGAGGGCACCCTCGCCGCGATTGGCGCACAGTTCGTCCGAGAGGCCGAAGCGATGGGGCAGGCACTCGGCGGGTTGGCGCGTATCCAGATAGAATCGCTCGCCGGTGAAGTCCCGCTTGACAACATCGAGCACCTCGCCGACCGCCCATCATCGCGAGTTCGGATGCCCAACGCCGTGCGGTTGAGGACCTGGACAGCGCGTTGTTGACAGGCCACCGGCGCGAGAGTGCGAGTCACGTGTGAGCATGCTCGAGGAGCGAGCCGAACTGGTCCGCCAAGCCTGGGTCGGGAAGTCATCCGCACGCCGGCAACCGCTGGGCGTTCTTTGATCCGGAGAGGAGGACCTACTCGGCAGCGTCCCCGGCCCCTCGCGTACAAAGAGCGAACCGTCCCCGTCTTCCGGGGCGATCATCTCGCGACAGTCCGACAAGACGACATGGACTTGGACCACGTAGACGTGTGGCGGCTCGAACCGGAGCCCGCCGACGATAACGGCGCACCGGAACGCCGGGTGCATCAACACGGGGGGCAGCGGCGGTCGTGCTTCGTGGTTCACGTGCTCGGAGCCAAGGCCGACATGGTTGCCGCCTTCATCGTCTTCGCCGTAAACCGGGGTTGGGAGTTCCAATGAACGTCCGCATCATCCGAATCGTCATCGCCGCCCTCATGTTCGCCGCCTGGATGCAGAATGAAGCGGCGTTGTGGATCGCCGAGCAGACCATCCCGAGTATCTACGACGAATCAGCCAGCGTGTTCTTCGGCGCGTGCCTCACGCTCACGTTTTTCATCGCGTGCCTGTACGTCGCGATCGGCCCGCAGAGACCGGGGAACGGGGGGTAGAGGCTCATATGGCCAACACTCGACCACCCGGGCCCGGCGGGCACGCAATCCAGCTCTTCGACCTGACAAAGTGCTACGGGACCAGCACCGCGAAATCGGTGCTGGCAGTGGACCGGATTTCCTTCGCCGTCGAGGAGGGCCAGGTGTTTGGTTTTCCTCGGTCCCAACGGAAGCGGCAAGACGACCACTATCGGGATGCTCGTGGGCACCATCAAGCCGACGGGCGGCCGCTTCACCCTATTGGGAGCTTCCGGCCCCCAAGGGCCTCATGGCCGCCCGTGCCCGCGTCGGCGCCACGTTCGGCGATGGCACCTACCTCGATCCCAACACGGGGCAGGTCACGCGCATCGGCGGCTTCCACGAACGGTCCACCCATCGGTCCGGCGTGACCAGATTCGTCAAGACCGACAGGCAGATGACGATGGCTGTTCACGAGGCCCTCCACCACCAACACCGCTATTGGTCGGAAACCAGGGTGAAGCGGGAGGTGAAGCGCCTCATGGACTATCTCTGCATACCCGCCACCCATAGCATCACGTTCTCCACTAGCAGTTGATGCTCTCACGGAGACTACAACCACGGCCTGTCCGTCCGGACGTACTAGGCGGGCGGGCCGTGCAGGGGGATGCCCGAGCCCGCCGCTTGACCGACAACTCCGCGCCAAGCTGGACGCGCTCTTTTTCCACTTGTACGGCGTGACCGACCGTGACGACATCCGCTACATCTACTCCACCTTCCCCATCGTCGAACGGGAGGAGAGGGCCGCCTACGGGGCCTACCGCTCCCGCGACTTGTGCCTTGCGTGGACGAGCGCCCTCGCAGCCGGCCACCCCGACGCGAAGATCAATCTCTAAGGCTCCTCCTCCGACGCGGGAAGCTGCTACGGCCCCCCCCGCCGCCATCGCGGGAGCACGAGGCCCGTGGGAGCGAGAAACGGGCGCGAAGGCACCCGACCATGAAAACTACACCTTCAATCGTGAGCGAGCTTTAGCCGCGCCAGTTGTCAGCGGCCATTGTCGGCGTGCTCGTCTCGCACCTTCCAATCCCGCATCGAGGCCGTGAGTGGCGGAGGCGTCGTAGGACCTCAAGACGAACGCCGCGTACGCGGCCGGTCGCACGTTCCCGCAGGATCGTCGCCGGGGAATCCGTGGTGGCATCGATGGTGGCGGACCCGCCGGGGCCGACCAACTCGACTTTCGCGAGTGTGTCGGTGCATCTGCGCTTTCTGCCGTCTTTGCTGGACCTCGCCTGGATCGTACCGCGAAAGCGGGAAAAACGGGTTTGAATGGCGGGAACTCCCGCGCCCGCGCCGCCCCCCTCGCCGAAGGTCCCGGAAGCCGTCTTTCTCCCTCGTTGGAGGGAAGCCATTTCGTCCGGGCGGCGGAGCGGCCCGCTGGAGCGCCGCGCCGAGGTCCTCCAAGTATGGAGCACGGCCGTCACCCAAGGTCGCCCGCTGGCCTGTCGCCGCTTTCCTCAGCGGCCGTCGACCACTGCACCTCGGATGTCGTCGGCTGGCACGTCGCGAAGAAGGGCGACCGCTGGGCGGCGCTGGAACCGGTCCGCCAGGGGGTGCGGGCCCACATGGGCGGCTTCGGCAAGGCGATCGCCCTGGGCCTCGGTCTGCGGCACGACTGGGGCTCGCAGTACCGGGCCAAACAGTTCCAAGCCGAGATCAAGTGGCTCGGCATCCGCTCCACGCCCGCCTATGTGGGCGAGCCGGAGTGCAACGGCGTCGCGGAGCGCTTCATCCGCACGCTCAAGGAGGAGTGCATCTATCTGCACGATTTCGAGACCCTCGAGGAGGCCAGAGCGGTGATCGGGGCCTTCGTCGAGCGTTACAACAACGGCTGGCTCCTCCAGCGGCACGGGTACATGACCCCGGCCCGCGCCCGCGAAAAGCTCAGCCGAAAGGCGGCCTGATGATTAGGCCGTCCACTTGTCCAGAAAACCGGCACCACTACACCATGTCGCAACCGCTTCCGTCATTTGGCGGCGGTTGTTGCACCACCGGACAAGGGGCCGGAGAGGCCGCGACCAATTCCCACGTAGATGGGGCAACGTACGGTGAGAAACCTGCGACGCCACCGACGACGAAAACCAAGGCGGCGGCTAATGCGACGGTGCGTGTCCGCCGCCAGCACCATCGAACAAAGGCCACGGCACCCGCCACCGCCATAACCCCGCCCAGCACTGTCGCGAAGACCGTACCCCAGAGCATGGCGCCGGACAGGAGCGCGTTGTCCTGCATCCAGATACTCGGGCTTGCCGCCATGGCCACCTCGCTCAGGACGTATGCCCGGAGTGCGAAGATATCAGGGCCGTCCGGAGCTTCTGGTCGATGCTACGCGCGACGTTGAGCTGAGTGGCGGCCACCTCGTTGTCCGGTTCCTGCTGTTGTCGGCCCCGCCAGTAGGCCACCGCCCGCTGGGCATCATCCGCCTTCTTGGCGACTGTCCCGCGATCGATCTGCCACTCTGACTCGCTTCCAAGGGTCCTGGCACGATGGTCCTCGATTTGATTTCGGAACTCACGCATGGCCAACTCACAGACAGGTCGCACCGCATTCGGATCACCCTCCCGAAACGCCGCCAGCCCTCGGGACAAGTGCCTTCTCGCGCAAAGCGCGGTGACACCGGGAAACGCCATCCCCAAGGCTACCAACACTATGCTTGTCTCCGCCCCGCCACCCGTAGCGGCCAGCAACACTGCCCAAATCGTGAGGATGACAGCGAAGACCAGGGTACTGCCCAACGGAGCATTCCTTTCGGCCTCTGCCTTGTAGTATCGACGGGCGATGTCCTCAATTCCGTGGGTCACGAATCGCGCTATGCCTTTCTACCAAGCCGTGAAAACGTCTTTCACGATAGGTTCTCGTCTGCCTCTTCGCCATCGACCCGCCCACGGATGCTGTTGACGATCCCAGGGAGTATTGCCGGCGACCAGGTTTCAGTTATTCGCTGCCCAATGCGCACGGGATCCCCGAGTGGATTCGGGTCGGCAGACCTGCGCATATCGCGGCCGATACGAACCTGAGTGTCCATCGTTGTTGCTCGGTCTTCTGCGAAAGCTGAATAGGGCGGCCTGTCGGGGACTCCTGCAGGGCGAAAAAGGCTTCCTTCTCCTCGTCCGACAGCGACCGCAAAGGAATGAGTTCGTCGATTTTGATATTGCCCCCTACTTCTTCATCTGCTTCGGGCTAACCCGGATGCTCAGCCGCACCCCTTCATGCCTGAGCATCGCGATCTTGGCCATCAACAGGTCCCGTTGCCCCTCCCAATTGCCCGCGTCGACCTTACCGCCGGCTCCCACGACCCGCCACCACGGCACATCCATCGGACAGCTGGCGATCGCGTTGCCGACCGGTTGCGCGTGCGTGTCAAGCGCCTCCGCGATCGCGCCGTAGGTCATCACCTTGCCCGGTGGAATTTGCTTGACGTACTCCCACACCTTCTCGTTGAAACCGGTCATGTCCTATTTCTCTCCTTTATCTCCGGGGACGCCACGGGCACTTGCCCCCTTGAAACGTAGGGTCAGGAGAGCGTCGAACCCGTCCCAACCGCACCGATACTAACTGGACCGTCCACGGGTCGGAAATTTCGCCGTCAGCCCGGCAACGGCCGCCCCTGTGGGGACCGTCACGGAATCAATGTGCATACTGTGAGTGATAACTATCAATACAAAATCGACGTATCTCCATGTCTGTATTGGAGTTGTGAAAACGTAATGTCCGACACCTACGCCGGCAACTTCGGCCCCCAGCGCGCCCTGCGCCTCAATCCGTTCCGGTCCTACCAGGAGCGCGGCATGATCTGGGCGAGCGGCTCCGACTTCTCCGTCACGCCCTACCCGGCGCGCTACGGCGTGTGGGCATCGGTGGCCCGCCGGCCGCTGCTGGGCGTCTACGGCGAGCAGCCGTACGGCACGGCCGAGTCGGTCGACGTGGAGACCGCGCTGCGGTCATTCACCACCTGGGTGGCCCACCAGATGTTCCTCGAGGACAAGGTGGGCACGATCGAGTCCGGGAAGTATGCGGACCTGGCGGTTTGGGACCGCGATCCGCTCACCGTCGCGACCCCCGAACTCCGCGACATGGCCTGCGAAATGACGGTGTTCAACGGCGAGGTCGTGTACGAGCGTCCGGCGAGCTGACCCTGGGCGGATCGATCCGGGCCCGGCCGAGCCTGCTGCGCCCGCCGCCGGGCCCGCCATTAAGGGCGAAACCCCCGCAGGCCAAGGGATTGGACCCTGAGCCTGCGGGGGCTTGAACCTGCCGCAACCCGGCGCGAAGGCCGCTTACGGCGCGAACAGTTGGATCGTGTTTCGGCTTAGTGGCCGAAGCGGCGACCGCTTGCCCTTGCCGGGTTGGGCTGGGTACTGGGACTAGACAAGAGATCACCTCCTTTTTTTGGGTTCGACATCGGGCGGGACACCACGTCCTGCTCGAAACCGACCGCCACCATGTGGCGTCCGGGAGTGGACCCGTTCAGGGTCGACACCAATGTATACATAATCCGGGGGGCGTTGCAAGACGTTTGTTTATCGGGCCGGGCCCGATGCCGGCCGGGCTGCGTACAGTATTTTCAGGCCGCCTTGTACGCCTTTCGGAAGGCCAGCGCACTCACGATCACCGCGACCACGATCCAGATCACGCCCCAGGTCATCGTTGGCACGCCGGTGAGATCCGCCAGCATGGCAGCATCCGACTCGAGTTCGGGCCGGTCGAGCACATCGCTCTTGATGTCGAGGATCGCGTACAGGCAGCTGGTCAGCCCCAGCGTCGTCAGCAGGACCCGGCTGATTCCCGCCCCGAGCTTCCGGCCCGCGATCATCAGGACGCCGCCGAACGCGAGGCCGAACGCGAGACCGAAGCCGTTCCTGACGTACAGGGCCGTCAGGAGGAAGACGAGCGCGCCCACGAGAAAGACCAGGGCTTGATTGGGGACGCGGCGCACGCCGGTGGCCGCCAGCAGGACCACACCCCAGAGCAGGCTGCCGAGATAGCCGGCGGACAGCGTGATGAACGCGTTGCCACCGCCGCAATGGCAGGCCCCGCCCTGATACGGATCCAGGACGATCTTTTCGATCGTGCCCCCCGTAGCGAGCGAGGCCATCCCGTGACTGATCTCGTGGAGCATGACCACGAAAATCTTCAGGGGATAGATGGCGGGTGTGTTCCAGAGAAACCACAACGCGACGAAATAGAGAGAGAATCCCCCGAGGAATATCAGCTTTCGCTTCGCGGTGGATGCTTGCATGTCTGCAGCCATGGGATTGGCTCCGGTTCCAGGGAATCGAGTCATTGGTATGAGTACGCGCGCGGCGGGCCCGGGGTTGCGGCAGCGGTCCTTCCGAACCGCGCCCACAATGCGCCGGCACGGGGTCGAGCCACGTCCTCCGGCCGAATCGCCGACACTCAATTATTGGCGCACACGTCGTGGTTGGGTAGCTTCAACGCCGTGTCCCGGCGTCATCGTGGAGGATTGTTTGTGAAGAAATGCATCGCACTTTCGGCTCTGGTGTTCGCCCTGCCGGCGTGTGAAGTGCCGGAGGTTCGGGTCCCGGAGGTGGGCGGCGCCGCTCCACCGTTCACGGCGGTGACCATGGACGGCGCCGAGGTGGTGAGCGCGGATCTGCGGGGTGCGCCCTACATGCTCAACATCTGGGCGACGTGGTGCGCTCCCTGCCGGGAGGAGATGCCCGAACTTCAGGAGCTTCACGCCGCGTACGCGGACCAGGGCTTCCAGGTAGTAGGCGTCAGCGTCGACGACCGGGGGGCAAAGGAACAGATCGTGGCGTTCACCGGCGAACTCGGCCTCACCTTTCCGATCTACCACGATCCCACGTGGGAGATCATGGACTCGTACCTGCTCCTCGGTCTGCCGGGGAGCTTCCTCATCGACTCCGAGGGGCTGATCGCGCGCAAGTGGATGGGGCCCTTCCGTCCGATGGAAGAGGATGTGCAGCGCGACGTGCGGGCGCTGCTGACCGCCGAGCCTGCCGCCCAGCCCTGACGACCGACCGCTGGCTGCTCCCCCGAATGCCGACTCCCATTCCGATCACTCCGGCTCTTGAAGTCTGAACGCTCCGGCTCGAATCCACCCGGCGCCGAGGATGGATCGCACGTCGTAGTCGCGGGCCTGAGCCGCGATCTGGGCCTGGTCTCGGCGCTGGCGATCGGGACCGGCACCATGATCGCCGCCGGGATCTTCACCCTGTCGGGGCTGGCGGTCGGCTACGTGGGCAGCGCGGCGATCGTCTCGTTCCTGCTCGCCGCGCTTGTGGCGGCCTTCACCGCGCTTACCTACTGCGAGTTCACCTCGATCTACCCCTTTTCGGGCGAGGGCTACCTCTACGCGCGCAAGACCTTCCCGCCGCTGCTGGCGTACCTGGTGGGCTGGTGCATCCTGCTGGGCTACGCGTCGTCGTGCGCCTTCTACATCGCCAGCCTGTCCAGCTACTTCAACGAATTCATCTGGCACGTGCCCCTGGCCGCGCTGCCGGGACTGTTCTTCCTGGGTGCCCTCACGCTGCTGAACATCAAGGGCACCAAGGAGAGCGGCACCTTCCAGGTCGTCGTCACGGTGGCCAAGATCGCGCTGCTGGTGTGGTTCATCGCGGGTGGGCTCGGCGGCTTCGACACGGCCGCCATCACCGCGCGCCTGAGCACCGACATCCCGATGATCGCGTCCACCGCGGCGCTGGTCTTCATCACCTTCTTCGGGTTCTCGGCGATCGCGGCCTCGGCGGGCGAAGTCATCAACCCCACAAAGACGATCCCGCGCGCGATCTTCATCTCGATGCTGGTGGTGACGGTGCTGTACGCGCTGGTGGTGCTGGTCGTGGTGGTGGCCGACCTGAACGAATACACCGAGGCGGCCATGGGCGTGGCCGCGCGCGCCTTCCTGGGGCCGATCGGGGGCGCGGTGATCGTGGGCGGCGCGATCTTCTCGATGATCTCCGCCTCCAACGCCTCGATTCTGGCCGGGTCGCGGGTCGCGCTGTCGATGAGCCACCGGCGACACCTCCCCCGCTTCTTCGGCCGCATCGGCGCACGCTCGCATACGCCCTTTGTGGCGGTTCTGGCGGCGGGCGGCGCGATCGGCCTCTTCGCCCTTCTGCTGCCGCTCGAGGACCTCGCGCACTTCGCGAACCTGGTCCTTCTGTCGGCGCTCTGCTTCGTGAACGCGGCGCTGATCGTCCACCGCCGCCGCTTCCCCGACATCGAGCGCCCCTTCCGGGTGCCGCTGGTGCCGCTCCTGCCCGCGCTGGGGATCGCGGCCAACATCTACCTGATCCTCCAGATCCCGATTCAGGGGCACCTGCAGCCGGTGCTGCTCGCCATCCTCGCGCTGCTGGTGGGGCTGTTCTGGTACGCCGCCTGGCGCGGCACCCGCTTCGAGGTGCCCGATGCCGCCGGTCCGGAATCGCGCATCGTCGCGCTGCGCGCTTCCCCGCGCACCGCGCCCTTCCGCATCCTGCTCCCGGTCTACAATCCCCACACGGCCGAGCCCCTGGTCAGGATCGCCGCCACCCTGGCCCGGCACCGCGATGGCGAGATCACCCTGCTGCGCGTGGTCCAGGTCCCCGATCAGCTGCCGCCCGAACTCGCGCGCAAGGCGATCGAGGCCGAGGACGACATGCTGGAACGCCTGCAGAAGCTGGAAGGCGAGCTGGGCGTCCCCATCACGACCGAGGTGCGGGTGGGGCGCAACGTGGCCCGCGCGATCCTGGAGGCGCAGCGCGAAGACCGCTCCCACCTGATCGTGCTCGGGTGGAAGGGCTTCACCACCCAGACACGGCAGATCCTCGGCGAGGTCACCGATGACGTGGTGCGGCTCGCGCGCGCCGACATCATGCTGGTCCGGTTCGGGCCCGAGCGAGTAGTGCCGCGGCGCATCCTGGTCCCCACGGCGGGAAGCGTGCATGCGCGCAAGGCGGGGGGCTACGCCGTCGGCCTGACCGAGGGGGGCGGGGGCTCGCTGACGCTGGCCGGCGTCGTGCCCGCGGATGTGCCGGAGCGGAAGCGCGCGGACAAGGCGAAGTGGCTGGCCGAGGAGCGGGCCGAGATGCCGGAAGACGCGGCGGTGGAGACGCGCATCCTGACGGGGCCCGGCGTGGTCGAGTCGATCGTGGCCGCGGCGGACGACTTCGACGCTGTCATGGTGGGGGCGTCGGGGGACAGCTTCTCGAGCCGCATTGTGTTCGGGACGATCCCGGAGCGCGTCGCGCGCGAGGCGCCAGGCACTGTGGTGGTGCTGAAGAGCCACGAACGGGTGAGGGCGTTCATGGGGAGGGTGGCGGCGGATTAGTCCGCTGCTCCCGGGGTTACCTCCGCGATGGCCGCGTCTCGGCTTGTGGGAGACCGCGGCTGAAGAGGACCTCCAGATCCGGCTCCGGCATCTGGAATCGGAGCGCGCTGCCGGCGGCTTCCGCGGCGGTCTCGGCAGCTGTTGCGTCCCGGAGAATCGCCCGCACGCGTCCGGTTGATCGATCCCGCAAAATCACCGCTGGGCTGTTCGTCGCTTCGTCAATGGTGGCCGACCCCGCAGGGCCGGTCAGCTCGATTGTAGCCAGGGCGCCGACCCATTCCGGGCTCGAGGGTATCGTGTATGCGAACCCGCCCCGCCCCTCCCTGTCAGCCACCGGCCGCATGTCGAAGCGATAGGAAAACAGCACCGCCCCGTCGGCCGCGCGGCCCAGCACTTGATGTTCGCCGCCCCGCGTGGGCAGCGAGGGCGGCGCATCAACAGCGAACACCGGATTCAGATAGGGCAAACCTGCGCCATCCGTTCCGCCCCATACCAGGAGGGCGGGACCGGACGCCGCGGAGCGATCCACCGAAGGCTCCCGCTTCATTCGATGGCTCATCGCGAGGTAGAAATTGTATTCGCTCACCCACGCCGGCGTGCAGTAGGACATCAGGTCCACCCACGTCGGGGGCACGAGGACATCGCTCCCGGAACGGACATCAAGGCCCCAGCTCCCTGTCTGCCCGTCCGGATAGGGGTACCCTCTGTCCACCACCGAACTGACTCCGCACGGGGCGTGGTAGAGGCTCATGCTGTGGCCGAGTTCGTGCGCGATAGTGAGCGCCTCTTCAGGCTGGCTCACGTTGCCAAGGCGCACGTAGCTGGTCCATCCGTCGATCCAGGCTACGCCCCACGCGCCGGTCGCCTCGCCGGAGAGAGCAGCCATGAAATAGCCCGTTCCGCCTTCGAGTGCGCGGATCGCAGTGACCTCGTCGAGGAGAGCGTCCGAGTCGTTGGCTGACGTGCGAACGGGTGGGTGTGCCGTAACGGCGATGTCGCCGACCGGCAGCATGGTGCGGGTTTCGGACAGCAGCCTGTGCCCTTCGGGGTCCTGCGCCATTTCGGTCGCCAGGTGCACGGCTGTGGAGTCGGGCCGCCTCTGCCAGATGAAGGGAACCAGGGTCAGATCGAGTGTCGGCATCGCCTCGACGAGCACCGGCACACGACCCGACTCGGGAATGCGGCGTGCCACCCCCAGACCCGGATCAAGCACCCCGGCCGGGTCGATGTCGACCACCATCTCGAGACCCGGACGCACCACAGAAGCTGGGATGCGGATGTTGGCGGAACGATCAAGAGACGCCTCCGCCTCGGCGAGTTCGGTCGGAATGGGCGTGGGCCGACCGGGAACGTCGACCGTGTGCACCTCCGCTCCGCCGACGAAGAATGTCGCCCGCGCCGGCGGGATATGAGCTTCCGTACTGTGCGGAGAGATTGCGAACACCCGCAGCAGCGCGCCCTCGCCGGCCACGAGCGGCACCGGATACGACGCCGATTGAATGCTCTGCAAGAGGTACGCACTCGAACGTGCCGCAGGCGGATCGCAGGGAGGCACACGGAAACGCCGCGCCACAGCCGGTTCGGCCAGGGGAGAATCCCTCGCCAGGCAGAGTTTGGTGCCCGCGGCCTCAAACCGTATGAGTTGGCCGAGGCTCAGGAAGGTCGAAGGCAGCGGACCGACCAGTTCGGAATTGTCCGACAGGTCCAGCCACTGGAGGCGGCGCATGCGGCCGAGTGCGGAGGGAACCGGGCCCGACAAACTGTTGGAACCGAGCCTCAACGTCGCCAGGGACACAAGGCGGCCCAACTCGGCCGGGATCTCTCCGGACAGGTTGTTTTCCCTCAGATTGAGTTCGCCGGTCAAGCTTGTGAGGTCGGCCAGTTCGGGGGGGATCGGCCCGCTCAGGTTGTTGCCTTCAAGTGCAAGGTCCGTAACGGACTTCAGGTCGCCAAGCTCCGGCGGGATCGCCCCGGACAGTTTGTTGGATCCTGCGTAAAGGAATCGTACCGAGGACAGGTTAGCCAACTCCGGCGGGATCTCGCCCTCGATCTGGTTCCGGTCCATCCAAATGACTTGCACGGCGGACAGATCGCCGAGTTCCGGAGGAATCCGACCCGTCAGCTTGTTCTGGCTGATGCGCAGGTCCCGGAGAGTCGACAAGCGACCCAGTACCGGAGGTATGGCTCCCTCCAGCCTGTTGTCGTGCAGATACAGGCTCGTCAGAGCCGGCAGGGCACCGAACTCGGCAGGGATCGGCCCGGTGAGCAGATTGCTCTCCAGATAGATTTCCTCAAGGGTGTCGACGTACCCCAGGTCGGGTGGAACCCGCCCGCTGAGCCAGTTGCTGGAGAGATCCAGCAGGCGAAGGGTGGTGAGGCCGCCAAGCTCGAGCGGCATCCGTCCCCGCAGGTTGTTCCCGTAAAGCGACAGTTCGACGACAGTTTCGCCGCCGTCCGTCGTTACGCCGTACCAGTCCCCGAGCGGAGCGTTGGTCAGCCAATTGTCCCGTCGCCACCATTCCTCTCCACCCGTCGCGGCGTAAAGGATCTCCAGAGTCTCACGGGCGGAAAATGGGGCACACTGCTCATCCGTTCCCTCGTGTACGGCAATCCCGGCCAGCCATGCCTGGAAGGTCACGGAACGGGGAACGCACAACTCCGTGTCGCCGTAGCTGAACTCTTCCAGCGAAAGGTAAGCGAGGACCTGCGGGATCGGACCCGAAAGAGCGTTGTCGCCGACCCGAAGTACGGAGAGCCTACCCAGTTCCGCGACCAATGGCGGCAGGCGCCCCTGCAACCCGTTATTCGACAGGTCGAGCAACGTGACGTGCCCAAGGGAGTCCGTGTCGATCCCGTGCCACTGCTCCAGCACCGCGTTCTCCAGCCAACCCGTGGAGCGGGTCCAGTTCGCTCCGCCCATCGCGTGGTATAAGCGCTCGAGGGCGTCCGCGTCTGCTTCGTTGCAGCGCGGTCCCCGCACGTCTCTATCGCCGCGCCACGTCTCGAAGTCCGTCGTTCCCGGAGCACAGAGCCCCTCGAGTCATTTCCAACGCGGAGATGAGCCTGAACGCGGGGGGGTCTGAGGGGTGAGGGGTGAGCCGCGGGCACGAGGCGGGTGGCAGTTGAAGTGTTTGTCATTGTCGCCGGAACAGCGGAGAGAGGCAACCGGCAGGGGAGGGGATACCGGAGACGTGGGAGGGTCACGGGGGAGCCTGCGGTCGACAGAGAGAGTTTCATGCGGCGGAGTCTCGGGCCTTGCCGATCGCACGGAAGAGGGCATCGCGGGCGCGCTGCACGGCCTTGGCGGCGTCGAGGTCGGTGGTGGCGGCGGCGAGCTGGTCGAGGGCTTCGAAGGTGACGCCGGGTCGGAGGAAGCGGTCGGCGTCGAGGAGCGACCGGAAGTGCTGGAAGGGGGTGGCGACGTCGTCCTGCCGGTAGGTCTTCCTGACCTTGCCGCTGGCGCTCGTTACCTCGGTGGGGAAGAGGCAGGGCCGGTGGAAGTTGAGGAGGGGGCAGAGGCTGTCGCGGAGGAACGCATCGAGCCGGGGGACGAGGGTGTGGGGGACGTGGACGTGGCCGAGCCACCGACGGACGATGCTGCCGTTCTTGGACTCGACCAGGGCGTTGTCGTTCGAGCGGCGTGGCCGGGATTTGGTGAAGGTGTCGATGTGGAGCTTGTTGAGCAGGTCCGCGACTTCGCTGTTGACGTACTCGCTTCCGTTGTCGGCATGGAAGGCCTGGACGGTGAAGGGGAAGGCGGAGATGAGGTCCTTCAGCACGGGGACCATGTAGCGCTGGGTGATGCGCGGGACGGCTCCAAGGTGTTGGAACTGCGTGACTTCGTCGACGACGTTGACGACGTAGGCGCCCTTGCGGCCCCCCAGATCGCCGAGGTGGACGGTGTCGACGCGCAGGAAGCCGGGCCTGCCGTCCGGCCGCGGCTTGCGGCGCACCCCGAAGCCCACGGGCGTGGACCGGGTCTCGCGGAAGGACAGGCGGCCGGTCCGGTAGATGCGGGACCTGCGGAGGTTGTAGATGTGGCCGTTGGAGATGCCGGCGAGCCGCTCGAAGCGCTCGTCGCCGTGGACATGGCGCATGCGCCAGAAGACCGCCTTGGTGGCGGGTCCGGAGAGCTGTCCGAAGGCCTCGTCGACCTCGGCCAGCAGCGCGGCGTCGCGGGGCGTGTAGCGGCAAGCGAAGGCGTTGGCCGGGGGCTTCCTGCGATGGTCGCGGATCCCCCCGGTCCGGCGGTGCTGCCGGATGAGGCGGGTGACCTGGGCCCGGGAGAGGCCGGTCACCTTCTCGAGGTACCGCTTCACCAGGCCCTTGTCAGGCTTCCCGAGGCCGTGGTACTCGAACCGGACGAGCGTCCGGCGGCAGAAGGCGTAGGCGGAGGTCCGGTCGGCGAGCCCGAAGTCCGCCGGCTCATTGCCCTCGAGGAAGGCGCGGACGTGGTCGAGGGTGCGGATCCGTTCGGTGCGAAGTGTCACGATCATCCTCCAATGATCTCTTCGCCCCGCGCTTCAGGCTCATCCCCCGCTGGAAACCGGCCCCGCGTTCAGGCTCACATGCCGTTGGACAAGACTCCTCGTTGCTGCTCCAGTAGAAAGTCTCGACATTCTTCAGTTGGGTGAACGTCGAGGGGATGGCACCTGTGAGCCGATTCTCGTCGACGTAGATCTTTCGAAGACTGCGGAGACCGGCGAGCTCCTCGGGCAGTCGACCGCTCAGCCGGTTCTTGAAGAGGTTCAGGAGACCAAGTTCAGTGAGCGCCCCCAGTTCGGGGGGAATCGGTCCGCGGAAGTGCGCGTACTCGAAGTTCAAGCGGCGCAGGTTGACGAGCTGTCCCAATGCGGCCGGGATCGTACCGTCCAGATCGGTATGGCCCAGATCGATCTCGCGAAGACGGGTCGCGTTGCCGATCTCGGGAGGCAGATCGCCGGTGAGCTCGTTCTTCCGGAGGTTCAACGTCTCCAGATGGGACAGGTGTCCCAGCTCCGCGGGGAGAGTGCCCACCAGAAGATTCTCGGGAAGAATCACGCGGATCACGCGTCCGTCGTCGTTTGTTTCCACTCCATGCCAACGTCCCACAGGCGTGTCGGTCAGCCAGTGCTCGTCGTTGGCCCAGTTCGGGCCGTTCGCCGCATGGTAGAGCGCCGCAAGCGCAGCCCAGTCCGGGCTCGCCACCAGGATTTCCGAGGTTCCCTGGGCATCTTCCGCGATGGCGGTGATTGTCGTCTGCCCCTCGGCGACGCCCCGGACAAGTCCCGACGCGTCCACCGTCGCCACCGAGACGTCGCTCGACGACCAGATGAACTCCGACCCCGCCACCGGATACCCGTTGGCGTCGAACGCCTCTGCCGACAACCGAAGCGTGTCCCCGTTGACGATAGTGTCGGCCGCTGGCGACACTGCCACCGAATGCGTCGACTGCGTTACCGAGACTCGGGCCTCGCCTGAGACCTCGCCGGCGACAGCCGCAACCCTGGTCTCTCCCACCCCTGCCGCCGTGACCAGCCCCGCCGGATCGACTGTTGCCACCATGGTGTCCGCGCTCGACCATGCGACTTCCAAGCCCGTCAGCACATTGCCGATCTGGTCCAACACCCTGGCCGACAGCCGAACCGTATCGCCCAACGCTGTTAGCGACGCCGCTTCCGGCGTCACAGCGACCGCCGCCAGGTGCGCCAACACCATCAACTGTGCCTCGCCCGTCACGCCACCCGACGTGACGGTCACCGTCGTCCTGCCGGGGGCGATCGCTGTTACGAGACCCGCGTCGTCGACGCGTGCCACGGCGGTGTCCCCCGACGCCCACGCGAACGACGCCCCTTCCACCGCATGGCCGTTCGCATCCGCGGCCATGCCCGTCAACCGCAGAGTGTCGCCGACGAAGAGGGAGTCGGCGGCGGGTTTCACGGCGACCTCCGTCACCGCCTGGGTCACTGTCACCGTCGCGCTCCCGGACACGGCACCGGATGTCGCCGTAACAATCGCCGAGCCGTTGCCCGCCGCTGTGACCAGCCCCGACCCGTCCACTGTCACGACCGACGGATCGCTGGTCGCCCAGGTCACCGCGGCACCGGCCATCACCTGTCCGTTCTGGTCCAGCACCTGGGCCGACAGCCGCACGGTGTCGTCCAGCGCCGACAGCGACGCGGCCTCCGGCATCACGGTGACCACCGTTGCGCGGGGCGGATCGGGCTTCGGCGGCGGTGCGGTCGTGCTGTCGTCCCCGCACGCAGACGCCAGGGCCAGACCCGCCAGCATGACCGCCAGCAGGATGGAGCCAGGCAGGCAGGCTGCACCCGGGCCGACCGGGAGCGAAGCCCTCCGCAGGCTTGCGCCGATCACCGGGGTCAACTCGCGGATCGGCATGTGGACCGTGGCGGGCAGACGTGACTTCACACTAGAAGGTGGAGTGCACCTGTCCGGCTGCTGCGCAAAGGCCATTGAGTAGAATGAATCTTCTTGTACTCTCTTGGCAAAACGCTGTTACAATTTCGGAGACCACAACTCCTCATCGGCGACGCCGGGGCGGGCGGCAGCGTCCTGGGGCGATCCGGGCCGCCCTATCCCCACACCTCCCCAAACAGCCGCATCCAGTTGCCCCCCAGGATCTTCTCGACGCGCTCCTCGCCGTGTCCGCGGGCGAGCAGGCCGTCCGCCACCATGCTCATCCGCATCGGGTCGTTCAGCTCGGGGACGAATAGCAGTTCGTGCTCGCGGGGCGCGCCGATGCCCAGGCGCTGGCGCTCGTCGGCGAAGCCCTGCAGCGTTGCGCGGTAGGCCTCGTCGTCCACGGTCGGCGTGATCGAGTTGTCGGTGCCGATGCCGACGTGGTCCTCGCCGCACACGTTGACCGCGTGTTCGATGTGCCGGTAGAAGTCATCCGCCGTCGCGGGACCCTCGGGGTTGAGGAAGGGCATCGTGTAGATGCCGATCACGCCGCCCTTGTCGGCCATTGCGCGCAGCTCGGCGTCCTGCTTGCTGCGGGGGTGCTCGTACACGGCCGCGCAGCCGGAGTGGGTGATGGAGACCGGCCCCGGCGACTCCGCGATCGCCTCGGCGGTGGTGCGCTGGCCGCAGTGGGACAGGTCGACCAGGACGCCGGTGGCGGCCATGTGGGCCACCAGTTCGCGGCCGAAGTCGGTCAGGCCTCCGTTATCGGGTGACAGGCAACCCTGACCCACGAGGTTCGGCAGGTTGTAGGTGAGCTGGACGATCGGCACGCCCATCCCGCGGAACTCATCCAAGCGGGCGAGGTCGGTCCCCAGCATGAAGGTGTCCTGAAAGCCCAGGATCAGGGCCAGCTGGCCCGCCGCCTTCGCGGCCTCGATCTCTGCCACGCTCGCTGCCGTGGCCAGCACGTCGGGATGCGTCTCAACCTCGCGCTGCCAGTAGGCCAGGTGCTCGAGCGTCGCCGCGTAGGCCGCGTCGGGATCGTCGCCGCCCCCGCTCACCGTCACGTTCACGGCGGTGATCCCCGAAGCGGCCGCATTCCGCACCATCTTGTCGGTGAGCGGCTGCCCGATCCGGTCCGGCACGTTGAACGGCCCCGGGCTCGCCAGCGCGTCGATGACGATGGCGTCGTCGTAGCCCGCCCAGCTCGAGCCGCCGGCCATCGGGTCGTCCGAGGCCGCGGGCTCCCCAACGCCGCCCTCCCGGTCTCCGCAGGCCGACACCGCCAGAAGCCCGGGCGCGGCGATCATCGTCTTCGCGAAGCGGCGGCGGGTGAGCGCGTTCTGCACGAGTATGTCCATCCTGTCGCGGGTCGTTGGCACCGGGAGCCTCCTCTGGCAAATGTGAATGGCTTCTTCCACAATGGGGCGGCGACATACCCGAATTCAACAGGACCCCATGACCGCACTCCCCCGCAGCTACATGCTCGACCGGGCCACCCAGCTGCGCCCGTGGGACGTGATCGTGGTCGGCGGCGGCTGCACCGGGCTCGCGACCGCACTCGATGCGTCGGCCCGCGGATACCGGACACTCCTCATCGAACGCGGCGACTTCACGAGCGGCACATCCAGCCGCAGCACCAAGCTGATCCACGGCGGCGTGCGCTACCTGCGAAAGGGTCAGGTCGGACTCGTCTACCGGGCGCTGCGCGAACGGCACCGCCTGCGCGCAAACGCCCCGCACCTCGTCCGCAGCCTCCCCCTGATCGTGCCGGCGTACCGCTGGGGGGAACGCCCCTGGTACGGCGCAGGACTCAAGCTCTACGACGCGCTGGCCTGGCGCCGGAACCTCGGCTCCTCCCGCCTGCTCGGCCGCCGCGAATCCCGGAACCACCTCTCCACGCTCAGCACGGTCGGACTCCGCGGGGGCGTCCTCTTCCACGACGGCCAGTTCGACGACGCGCGCCTCGGATGGGCCCTCATCCGCACCGCCGCCACCCTCGGATGCGTCGCCCTCAACTACGCGGAAGCGGTGGGGTTGGTCGAAGCAAGGGGGAAGGTGAAGGGGGTGAAGGTTCGAGATCTCGTCGGCGGCGACGAATGGATCGCCCGCGGGGCGGTGGTGATCAACGCCGCGGGTCCATTTGCCGACTCCCTGCGCCGGATGGACGAACCGCGCCTGGCCTCCTCCGTCGTGCTGAGCCGCGGAGTGCACATCGTGGTGAGCAGCGCCTTTCTCCCGGGCCACACGGCCCTGCTGGTCCCCTCGACCGACGACGGCCGCATCCTCTTCGCGATTCCCTGGCACGGCCACGTGCTGATCGGCACGACGGACGTCCCCGTGCCCGAGCCCTCGCACGAACCCACACCCGGCGCGGCCGAGGTGGACTACCTGATCGACCATGCCGGACGCTACCTGACGCGCCCCATCACCCGGGCCGACATCCTCTCGGTGTGGGCCGGGCTGCGCGGTCTTATTGCGTCCGGCAGCGGGGCGGACACCGCGGCGCTGTCTCGCGGGCACAGCGTCGCCGTCTCCCGGCGCGGCCTCGTGACCGTCACGGGCGGCAAGTGGACCACCTGCCGCAAGATCGCGCAGGACGCCGTGAGCATGGCCGCCGACGCGGGCGGCCTCTCTCGCGCCGCATCGGTCACGGCGCGGCTGCCGCTGCACGGCTACTCCACGCGCCGAGATGTGCGCTATCCCTGGAACGTGTACGGCACCGACGCGGACGCCATCCGCGAGATGGAGGACGCGGACGAGCGCCTCTCGCAGCTCATGCATCCCAGCCTGCCGTACCGCCTGAGCCACGCTGCCTGGGCGTCGCGGAGCGAGATGGCGGTGCGGCTCGACGACGTGCTGGCGCGCCGGACCCGGGCGCTCTTCCTGAATGCGCGAGCGGCGACGGCGGCCGCGCCCGCAGTGGCCGAAGTGATGGCGCGGGAACTCGGGCACGGCAACGCATGGGTGGCAGCGCAGGTGAGATCTTTCAGGGAGCTGGCGAAGGGCTACCTTTGCGAGTGAGGCGCGGCTGTGTCCGCCGTTTCCGTCGATTCATCCCCCAACCGGGAGGTAGCCGGTGACTCCAGCGTATGCAGGGAGGCTCGTGCGATCCGTGTGGCTGGCTGGCCTCGTGGGATTCGCCGCCCTGTCATGCGGGCCGGGCGACCCACCTGGAACGGGCAACGAATCCGCCACGGGCGACGAACCCGGTGCTCCGCCGCGAACCACCGAGCGCCAGATCCTCCTCGACCCCGGGCACCCAGCGTGGGACGAGCCCGCCCCTGACACCTTCCTCGCCCGCTTCGAGACCAGCGCGGGCGCGTTTGCAATCCAGGTCGTGCGGGCCTGGGCGCCCATCGGAGCGGACCGCTTCTACAACCTCGTCCGCCACGGCTACTACGACGATTCGCGCTTCCACCGCACCGTGCCCGACTTCATCGTGCAGTGGGGGCTGGCGGGCGACCCGGCGGTCACGGACGCCTGGATCGACCAGACCATCCCCGACGACACGCTCGTCGTAGCCAGCAACGTCAGGGGCACCATCGCATTCGCCTTCACCGATCCGAACACGCGCACGACCCAGGTCTACATCAACGTGGTCGACAACAGCCGCCTCGACGCCCAGGGCTTTCCCCCCTTCGGCCGCGTGGTGGAGGGGATGGACGTCGTCGATGGCATCTACTCGGGCTACGCGGAGAACTCCGGGGGCGGGGTGCGCCGCGGCGACCAGAGCGCGATCGTCGCGGGAGGCAACGCGTATCTGGATCGCGAGTTCCCCTTGCTCGATCGGCTGATCAGAGCGAGGGTGGAGCCGCCGCCCGCAAGCAACAGCACATAAACCTGAGCAGATGGACCAGGAGCACATGGAAAAGCCCAAATCACCCGCCAGGCCCGGGAAGGACGAATGCGCCGACGTCTACCAGCAGTACATTGACACGGTCGAGGGGGAGCTGCTTCCCGCGCTGGAGAGCGATGCCGAGGCCTGGCGCGCGATACTCGCCGCCGTGCCGTCGGACCGGGAAGGCCACCGCTATGCGGAAGACAAGTGGTCGATTCGCGAAGTGGTGGGCCATGTCATCGACGCCGAGCGGATGTTCAGCGTGCGCACGATGGCGTTCGCCCGCGGGGATCGGTCGCACTTCCCTTCATTCGATGAAAACGCCTACGCAGAGGCCTCGCGAGCCGACCGTCGCCCGCTTTCCGACCTGACCGACGAGCTGTCCGCCGTGCGCGCCTCGACGCTGCTGCTCCTGAAGGGCTTCGACGAGGACACCTGGGGCCGGCGCGGCATGGCCAGCGGGTTCGAGTTTTCGGTGCGGAGTGTGGCCTGGATCATCGCCGGCCACTCGCGGCATCACCGGAGGGTGGTGGCGGAGCGGTATCTGGGTGGGTAAGAAAGCGGCCGTGGCAGGCTCGCTGCTCGGCCGTGTCCTGATGATGTCGGTGGTCGGCGTGCTGGCTGGCTGCGACACCGGCGACGACGGCGCAGTGGTGAGCACTCCCGGGGACGGTGCGGTCGAAGCTGTCCGCCACGAGAGACTGGCCGATCAGGGGCGCCCCGTATTCACGGTGGAGCACCTGGTCGCGATCGGGATGGAGGACCGGCCGCCGGAGTACGTCTTCGGCGAAATCGCCGGACTGGACGTCATGGCCGATGGCACAATTGCTGTCCTGGATGGCCAGGCCGGCGAGGTGCGGACATTTGCACCGGACGGATCGTTCGTCCGGCGGATCGGCCGCATGGGCGAGGGGCCGGGTGAGATCAGCGGGGAGGGATCGCTGGCGCTGGTGGCCGTATCGCCGGACCAGTTCCTGATCCCGGACATCGGGAACCAGACGGTGAACGTGCACTCCCTCGCAGGTGAAATGACCGCATCACGCCGCTTCGACATACAAGAGGCGTACATCCCGGAGTGGCGGGCGACGGGTGGCGGCGTGCCGGTTGTGCGGGTCTCGTCCGTCGGCTCCGAGGCGCTGGCGCGGTATGATGTCCATTCGGCGGAGGCGACGCTGGCGGATACGCTGGCGGTTCTCACGCGTCCCGCCGAGCCCGGAGCGGCGGACGGTCGGATGCCGCTGTGGCAGAATCACCTCGTTTGGTCGTTCAACGAGCCCGATGTGGTCGTCTCGGGCTGGATGTTCTCGCCCGAATTCACGGTTCACGCAGACGGAGTGCCGGTGCGAACGGTTGCGTGGGACCACGAACGGCAAGCGCTCACTCCGGAAGAGCGGGACGATATCCTCAAGATCGTCATCCGCGGGATGGGGATGGATGACGCGGAGATCCCCGAGGGCTTCGGCGACCAGTTCCGGGTTCCGGGCCGGCTGCCTGCCATGGCGGACATCGAGGTCGGCGCGGGCCTGGTGTTCGTGCAGCGTGTACGGCCGCTGGAGACGATGGACCGCCGGGTCATCTACACATTCAGGGCGGCCGGCTTCGGTGGGCGGTTCTGGGATGCCTTCTCGCTCCGCGGCGAATACCTTGGCGTGCTCGATATGGGCGCGCCCGCCGATGTCTTTGACATCCGAGGTGACTCCATCGTCGGCGTCCGCGAAAACGACGCCGGGGTGCAGCAGGTATTTCTGGCCCGGTTGCCCAGTGGGCTCCGGTAGAAACCTCGGCAGCTCCCGTCCAGCTGGATCACCCCAGCACCATCCTTATCCCCTCGCGCTCGAGCATGTCGAATGGCTTGAGCCAGGATATCCCGACCCCGTCGCAGACGTCCGGAATCCTGATCCTCTTTCGCGACCCGGGCGACGGGACCTCCAGGGTGACCACTTCGTGGCGGTAGGCGATCGCCTGGGCGACCAGAAAGGAGTCCGCCCCCGAGAAGAAGCTTCGCATGGCCGACGCGGTGTACTGCCGGGTCTCGATCCACGCGTTCATTCTCTGGAAGGCGCCTACCACAAGGGGATCCGGAGGAAGGAAGAATTCCTCTCCGCGTCCGGCAGCCCACTCGGAGAGCCAGTCACCGCGGGCCCGAAGTTCCTCACCGACCTTGGCGATGCTGAAGACCTGACCGGAGCCCGTGTTCCAATCCAGCCAATCCCAGAATCCGGGGCATATGGAAGGCCTGTAGTAGCGCCTGACCGCCTCGGTGAACACGTTGCTGTCAAGCAGGTAGGCCATTACCCGTATCCCAGTTCGCTGGCCAGCTTGTCGAAGGCCGCCTGCTTCTTGACGCCCAGCAATTGGAAGGCATCCCGGTACAGGGTCCGGCCTTCAAGGGTGTCGGCAACAAGCGCGCGCGCCAATCGTTTGCCGACCCTGGCGAACCGGGTTCCGTAGAAACTCCCGCCGGATCGCCTGGCTCTCTTTCCCGACTCGCGTCGCTGTAGCTCCCAGGCCTCCCGAAGCCGTTCCCGAGAAGCGTGTCCGGCGTCGTGCAGCCGCCGAAAGATCACCAGCGTACTCACCTTGAACACTCGTGCGAGCCGCGCAGCCTCGCGGGACAGATCCCGGCCAGGATGGAATTCGACTCGCACCGCTTTCAGGGGAACGAGCAGCTCGGCAGCGACCTGATTGCACCAGGCTTCGGTGGCCTGCGCGGGTGCGGTCGCTCGAGTGAACACGGAGTGCGGACCGGAGTCGGAAAGAGCGGATTCACCGAGCCAGATGTGCGCCAATCCGTGGGCAAGTGTGAACATCCGGGCGGATTCGGCGTCCGCACCGTTGATGAAGACGAGTGGTGCATACTCGTCCGCCAGAGCGAAGCCTCGGAACTCGTTGGGATCGAGTTGGCGGCTGGTGTTGTTGCCGACGATGCCGCTCACCATTACCAGGACGCCGAGTGCTTCGGCCTGTTCGACGAAGCGGTGAAGCGCATCGCCCGACGTGCGCAGCTCATCTCGCTCCGTCAAGTCGAAGTTCAGGGCCTTCCGCATTCTGGCGGCAGTGGTATGGACCTCGCTCTTCAGCGTCGCCGATCCCACGAAGTGCAGCGGTCCCTCTCCCTTGGTCCGCACGAAGTGGCGATACCAGTCCTGGCGCCGCTCGTACAGTTCGAGCGTTTGGAGGAGATTCAGACTGGGACGGGAGACACCCGAAGTGGCGTCGGTCCGCAAATCCGGGATGCTCAGCGAGTCCTCCAACGGCTGCGACAGAAAGAACATTCCCAGGGGCGTGTACGTCACATCGGCGAATCGCTGGAGTTGCTTGAAGGTCGGCCGGATCTCGCCTCTCTCCCAGTGCGGGTACTTGGGAAACTGCCGCACGAGGAAGTCCATCTCACGGCCCGAACGTTCCCTGGCCCACCGGAGCAGCGCCGGATTCACCTCCACACGCATATCGGATTGCTCCTGTGGCTGGAAACGGTACTCGGTTCGCCCCCCAAAGCGGGGGCCAACATAATAGCTCCGCGAGAGCACCCGGTCATCACGGCCCGGGACGGTCTCGGTTTTCCGTTCCGGGGCGGTCACAGTATGCTACCCGTCAAACTTTCGCCGACCTCCTCCACCAGGAAGCGTTCCCCCAATGCAATTCCGCGTAATCTCCCGCGCCGACATCCTCTCGCTGATCACCATGCACGACGCCATCGAGGCGATGGCCCGCGGCTTCGGGCAGCTCTCGGCCGGCGACGTCGAGATGCCGGTGCGCGTGGTGCTGACATCGGGTGATGGATTCTCCCTCTTCATGCCGTCGCGAATGGGGGCGACCGGCGACCGCGGCGCCAAGATCGCGTCACTCTTTCCGGGAAACCGGGACAAGGGGCTGGCGACGATCAACGGCGTCATCCTGATGATCGACGACGAGACCGGGTTGCCGGCCGCGATGATGGACGCTGGGGAGCTGACCGCGATCCGGACTGCCGCCGCCGCGGGGCTGGCCGCCCGGCTGCTGAGCCGGTCCGATTGCCGGGTTCTCACCATATTCGGCGCGGGCGCCCAGGCCCCCTGGCAGATCGAGGCGATCCGGGCGGTGCGGCCGATCGAGGAGGTTCGGGTGGTCTCGAGGGGCGGTGAGTCGGCGCGACGGCTCGCTGCGTCGCTGGAGGGGGTCGAGGCGACGGCGCTGTCCGACGCGGCCGAGGCGGTGGACGGTGCGGACATCATCGTGGCGGTGACGACGGCGGGAACGCCCGTGTTCGACGGCTCGGGGCTGCCCGCCGGGACGCACGTGAGCGGGAGCGGCAGCTTTCAGCCGCACACGCGCGAGGTCGGCGACGAGGTGGTGACCCGGGCGCGGGTGGTGGTCGAGGAGCGGGAGTGCGCGCTGGAGGAGGCCGGCGACCTGGTCATCCCGATCGAGCAGGGGCTGGTGACCGCCGACGTGATCGATGCCGACCTGGGCGAGATCGTCAACGGGGACGCCCCCGAGGGGAATGCGGGACGTGAGCTGACCTTCTTCAAGTCGGTGGGCACAGCAGTCCAGGACGTGGCGATCGGGGCCGACGTGCTGAGGCGAGCGGAGGAGGAGGGGGTGGGGCAGATGGTGGGGTTGTAGGGGGATTACTTGCGTCGGATCACCGTGTAAGCGGAGTCGGGGAAACGGTTTAGCACCCCGACGGGGTAGCACACTCTAAGGAACCTACCAGTCGCGGCCGTGCGACGAGCGGAATTCGACCCCGCTGATGTCGTACCAGTCGATTCCTCTTTGCGGTATCCCATTCGGATCGCTACGACTGAGGGGGCGATCCACCAACACAACCATGATGGATCCTGCGATGTCGATCTGAATGAGCGAGTCGCGGACGCGGACGGTACCCAAGTACTCGGTGCGCCTGTGCACGTCGATGTACGAGAACGTCTCGTCTTCGCGGCGAGTGGCAATCCAGGCCCTGCCCCGAGCATCCAAGCGAATCGGCGGCACATGCCAGTTTCTTGACCTGTTGCGAAACTCTTCAACGTACGAATCCGGCGGTGTGATCCCTCCGCCCAGGCGGGTGGCGCCCCTGACATACCGGTCGACCTCCGTCTGGCTGGGAAACGTTTCCTGGTAGGTGGGCACGTTGGACCATTCGGCAGGCGCATCGTCGTTGCGATCCGCAAACCAAACCAGGAATTGCCCCCGACAAGCGAGCAACATCATTCCTCTATCCGGAGCGGGGTGGCCGAACCGCAACCGGCCGGCTGCATCCGCCTCACATGCGGGGTCGGTCAGTTCTTCGGAGTCCGGGTACTCCCGACTCCACTTGATGCCACCTGACGCGACATCGATCTCGAGGTGCTCCATTCTTCCAGACCTTCGCCCCATCCCCAGCAGGGAAGACCCGACGGGTCCACTCGGCACGAAAATCTGCGGGACCCGCGTCTCGGAAAGAAACACCCCCGTCGTCTGAAAGAGTAGCATGCGGCCACGCTCCATATCACCGACGGCGACCGCCCCGCTTGGTCCACGCGCTATCCAGCTTGGGCCGGCAAACTCGCCCGGGCCGTTGCCTTCGCGCCCGAAGTAGCCAGTGCGTACTCCGCGCCGGTCCACGCAGAATACCCGAATCTGGTAGGAGTCAATGACGCACGCGACACCTTCCGAAGTGACCGCGATACGGTTGTTGCCGCTGTAGGGAGCCCGTGACTCACCAATCGGTTCCAACGGCAGGAACTCTTCGACCGGCGCCTCCGCAGCCTCACACGCAACAGATAAGAGCGATGCGGTCAATGCGATCAGTGTCAGAACGGCCCGCAAAGGGGATCGGGGGGCCACGCCCGCTGGGAATCTCCGACTCGGCACTGGCATGGGACCTTGTCAAGCTCGAAGTTTCGGGGTACTTCGCGGATTCTGGAAAGCTACACCAATCCATGGCTGCATTCGACTACAAGTCTTGTCCAACGGCATGTGAGCCTGAACGCGGGGCCGGTTTCCAGCGGGGGATGAGCCTGAAGCGCGGGGCGAAGAGATCATTGGAGGATGATCGTGACACTTCGCACCGAACGGATCCGCACCCTCGACCACGTCCGCGCCTTCCTCGAGGGCAATGAGCCGGCGGACTTCGGGCTCGCCGACCGGACCTCCGCCTACGCCTTCTGCCGCCGGACGCTCGTCCGGTTCGAGTACCACGGCCTCGGGAAGCCTGACAAGGGCCTGGTGAAGCGGTACCTCGAGAAGGTGACCGGCCTCTCCCGGGCCCAGGTCACCCGCCTCATCCGGCAGCACCGCCGGACCGGGGGGATCCGCGACCATCGCAGGAAGCCCCCGGCCAACGCCTTCGCTTGCCGCTACACGCCCCGCGACGCCGCGCTGCTGGCCGAGGTCGACGAGGCCTTCGGACAGCTCTCCGGACCCGCCACCAAGGCGGTCTTCTGGCGCATGCGCCATGTCCACGGCGACGAGCGCTTCGAGCGGCTCGCCGGCATCTCCAACGGCCACATCTACAACCTCCGCAGGTCCCGCATCTACCGGACCGGCCGCCTGTCCTTCCGCGAGACCCGGTCCACGCCCGTGGGCTTCGGGGTGCGCCGCAAGCCGCGGCCGGACGGCAGGCCCGGCTTCCTGCGCGTCGACACCGTCCACCTCGGCGATCTGGGGGGCCGCAAGGGCGCCTACGTCGTCAACGTCGTCGACGAAGTCACGCAGTTCCAACACCTTGGAGCCGTCCCGCGCATCACCCAGCGCTACATGGTCCCCGTGCTGAAGGACCTCATCTCCGCCTTCCCCTTCACCGTCCAGGCCTTCCATGCCGACAACGGAAGCGAGTACGTCAACAGCGAAGTCGCGGACCTGCTCAACAAGCTCCACATCGACACCTTCACCAAATCCCGGCCACGCCGCTCGAACGACAACGCCCTGGTCGAGTCCAAGAACGGCAGCATCGTCCGTCGGTGGCTCGGCCACGTCCACGTCCCCCACACCCTCGTCCCCCGGCTCGATGCGTTCCTCCGCGACAGCCTCTGCCCCCTCCTCAACTTCCACCGGCCCTGCCTCTTCCCCACCGAGGTAACGAGCGCCAGCGGCAAGGTCAGGAAGACCTACCGGCAGGACGACGTCGCCACCCCCTTCCAGCACTTCCGGTCGCTCCTCGACGCCGACCGCTTCCTCCGACCCGGCGTCACCTTCGAAGCCCTCGACCAGCTCGCCGCCGCCACCACCGACCTCGACGCCGCCAAGGCCGTGCAGCGCGCCCGCGATGCCCTCTTCCGTGCGATCGGCAAGGCCCGAGACTCCGCCGCATGAAACTCTCTCTGTCGACCGCAGGCTCCCCCGTGACCCTCCCACGTCTCCGGTATCCCCTCCCCTGCCGGTTGCCTCTCTCCGCTGTTCCGGCGACAATGACAAACACTTCAACTGCCACCCGCCTCGTGCCCGCGGCTCACCCCTCACCCCTCAGACCCCCCCGCGTTCAGGCTCATCTCCGCGTTGGAAATGACTCTACAAGCACATTGTTCTTTCCGAGCCTGATGCGCTCAGCATGGACGATCGGGGAGTCGCGATTGGCGACTAGGCTCGTCTCATTCGGTTTCGTTTGCCTGTACGTCTTGGCCTGCCGCTCACCAGACAGTCCCGAATCGCCGCCGTTCGATCAGGTTTTCGCGCTGGAAGAGGTAATCGAGCTCGCGGAAGAGCCGTTGGACTCTATAGCAGAGATCGGTCGGTTCCTTGAGCGCCAAGCTGGCGGCTTCCTCATCTCGGACGCGTTGTTGCCTCGTGTGCGCGGCTATTCTGATGAAGGAGCCTTGGAAATGGCATTCGGGCGCTTTGGCGAAGGCCCCTGGGAGTTTCGGCGGATCCACGGCATCGCCGAGACCGCGGCGGGGCAGGTTGTTGTTGCGAGCTTTCAGAGCGCCTGGCTGACCTACCTTACCAGCGACATGGTCCCGGACACCTTGGTTCCGCTTCCGGAGTTGGCGGTTCAAGGGGTCCATCGGTTTCAGCAGGATCTCATCCTGCATGGAATCTCGAGTGATGCCGTCGTAACTCCTGGGGCACTCGACGGCGCCAAGCGCTTTCATCGGTTTTCCGATGGTGGCTTGCAGTGGAGCATTTGGCCCAACTTCGTCGACAAACCCTACTGGGGTGGCTTGGGTGGAGCTCCGAATCTGGCCGTGGTAGGCGACTCCTTGTTCATCATGGAACCACTTCGCTATCCCGCCACCATTTTCAACGGCGCCGGCGATTCCATCGGGACCATTGGCTATCCACCTCCTTCTTTCCGCTACATCCCGGAGATCCCACGCGGCTACTTCGCCACTGAGCAGAGTGGTTCGAGAGTCCGGGCAGTGTTGGAGAGCTACGACCTTGTATCGCGTATCGACGTTGTGGCCGACGATCACCTGGTGTTCACCATTGGGCGCCCCGACCCGACCAAGGCGTCGTTTCCATTCCGTTTTCTTGACACCTCGGTGGAGGTCTACGACCGGCTCTCCGCGAAGAAGCTCTATGAGGATGTCGCACTGCCGGTGGGCTCCAAGGTCCTTGGCGGTGGCAAGCACCTCCACGTCCTCCTGAATCCGGACTTTCCGCCCTGGCGCATTGCGAAGTACAGGCTCGTCCACAGACGTTGACTACGTCGACTATCACTGAAGGGAGAGACAGGATGGCTATGAAGAACCCTCCGCATCCGGGCGGGATCGTGCGACGCCAGTGTCTCGAGCCTCTCGGGCTGTCGGTGACGAAGGCCGCGGCAGGTCTTGGAGTTACTCGTCAGGCGTTGTCGGAGCTACTGAACGGGCACACTGGGGTTTCTGTCGAGATGGCGATTCGACTCTCGAAAGCGTTCGGGTCGACTCCGGAGACCTGGCTCGGGATGCAGATGGCTTACGATCTCCAACGTGCCCTTGAACGGGCCGACGAAATCAGGGTTCAGAGATTCGAAGCGGCCTGAGGTGCTGCGGTACAGCGAGAGCGAGTTGGCGCGCGCGCAACAGCCAGGCGTTTCCGCCGGGGCACCGGATCCACGTGCAGATCACGAGTGCGGCGTTTCCGCCATTTCGGCATCTGAATACACCTGCCCCAACTGCCGGTCCTACCCCAACGACTCCGCGCCCGCCTTCAGCGCCCGGTCGAATGTCTGGATACGAGTGACCCCGCGCCGCTGACAGCTGGCGAGGTGGCACAGGTCACGGGCCCCGAGCGCCGGGTGCCGGGCGGCGAGTTCGATGCCGAGGATCACGTCGTCGCGCTCGAGGGGCCACACATCCATGCCGGTCCGCTCAACGATCCGTAGGGCAGCGGCGAGGGCCTGCGTACGCTCCACGGGCAGATACGCGTGGGCAAGCTCCTGGAGGACCTCGGACGACGTTGCGAGCGGTTGCTGGTCCGTCGTCGCCTCGGCGAAGAAGCGACGGGCCGGCGGGCGGAGCGGGTGGTCCCTTCCCACCGCGTACATCAGGACGCTGGTGTCGACGAAGATCATTGCGCGGAACGTCAAGTTCCGGCTGCGCCCCGGCCCCGGGAGGCGCGTATAACCTCGAGATGCTGCTCCCAGTCCGGCTCGGTGCCGCATCCCATCTCGGCATCGCGATCCGCGAAGAACCGCCACACGTCATCTTCCGTGCGAAACGGTTCAGAGTCTGCATGATGGTCAAGGCGGTCGGCGGCGGCGGCGCGCAGCCACGCGCTCACGGTAAGGCCTTCGCGGCGGGCGGCGGCAGCGTAACGGGTGCGGTCCGGCTCCGAGACGATCAGGTGGATTCGTGGCATCGGACTGGCTCTCATGGATGGGCATATATCATGCACAATCACATACACAATACACATATCGGGTCAGTCCTGCAATCAGACGGTCCCGGCCTACTGGTCTTGCGTACCCAGTCTGCGCTCTGTCCACATGGGCGTGACCTCCTCACCGTATTGCATTCGAGTGTAGCAACAGGATACGGCCGATTCCTACTCGGATCGCCATTCTGTTGTAGTTATTTGCAAAATTTAGCATATTCCATGGATGAAATTCGCTGAACTACTCGAAATCGTCGAGGACGAGCCCGTCTTCGAGACCGGGATGCTGATGGCGGGGCGAGGCCATGAGCCGGGTCTTCCCGCGCAGTTGAGCCGATGGTCCGCGTCGAGGAAGCTGTTTCGGCTGCGTCGGGGTCTGTATGCGCTGGCGCCGCCATACCGCAAGGTCATCCCTCATCCCTTCCTCATCGCCAACCGGCTGGCGCCCGGATCCTACGTGAGTGGACTCTCGGCGCTGGCGTACGCCAATGCAATTCCGGAGTTCGTAGCCGAGGTGACCAGCTGTGGGCCGGGACGTCCGCAGATTCGAGAGACGCCACTGGGGCGGTTTTCCTTTCGGTATCTCAAACGGCAGTTGCGGGGTGGGTATCGGCTGGTCGACCTGGGCGGTGGCCAGAGGGCGTTTGTGGCGTTTCCCGAGAAGGCTCTCCTCGACTTGGTACACCTTCAGCCTGGCGGTGACGATCCTGCCTGGATCGACGGGCTACGGCTGAACATCGAGGCCTTTTCCGCCCGGCGTCTGGTAGAGATCGCGGACGCTACGGGCAGCCCGAAGCTGAGGCGTGCCGCTGCTCACCTGGTCCGGTTGGCGAGTGATCCGGCCCTGGCCTACGAATCGCTATGAAGGATCATCTGCATTCCCTGGTGCGCAACCTGGATCCCCTCGTCGGCCGCAACGTCCTCCGGGAGTACCTCCAGGCCCGGATTCTCGAGGGCCTGCAGCGGGCCGGGGCGATGTCGCCGCTCGTATTCCAGGGTGACACAGCCTTGCGGTTCCTCTACGGTCTACGCAGATACTCCGAGGATCTCGATTTCGCGCTGGAGGGGCCGCGCGGGCTCTACGACCTGCGTGGCTGGATGGGGACGATCGTTCGGGGGCTCCGGCGAGAGGGCTACGAGGCCGAGGCGTCGGTGCGCGATCGCGGTACCGTACACACCGGCTGGATCCGTGTTCGAGGGGTGCTCTACGAAACCGGGCTGTCGCCGCACCGGGAAGAGAGGTTGGGCATCAAGGCCGACGTGGACACCAATCCGCCTGCGGGCGCCGTCACCGAAACACGTCTGATCCGGAGGCACGTGGCGTTGAGGCTCCATCATCACGACCGTGCGTCACTTCTGGCGGGCAAGCTGCACGCGGTCCTGTGCCGACCGTGGGCCAAGGGCAGGGATATCTACGACCTTGCCTGGTACTTGAGCGATCCGACCTGGCCGTCCCCGAACCTGAAGCTGCTCAACGCGGCGATCAGGCAGACCGATTCGGAAGCCGTGCCGCTAGATGTCGGCAACTGGCGTGGGGCTGTGGCCGAGCGAGTGGCGGGACTGCCGTGGGATGCGGTCGTTGCCGATGTGCGGCCGTTCCTGGAGCGCGGAGAGGAGATGGTGGGGAAGGGGGATGCATTGGGGTTGTTGGAGGCGGGTCACCGATAGGCGCCAATGACAGGGTGCCGCGAAGAGGTGTGCTATCCTGGTTGGCGCGAACCCCAACCAGCCTCATGACGGAGCAGCAAAGGTACTGTCCGAGCACAATCGGCACCTTCTGGAATTGATCTCCCGGGAGGAGCCGAGTTCGCTCACGGAGCTCGCCGAAATGGCGGGGCGAAGCAAGTCGAATCTGTCGCGAACTCTGAAGACGATGGCTCAATACGGGTTGGTCGAATTGCACCCGGGGACGCGCGGCAGGTTGATACCGCGGGTGCCGTACGACCAGGTTAGACTGGATGTCTCATTGACCGAGACGGCGAGCGGATCGGTGGATGCGAGTGCGTGAATGTCATGTAGACATTACATAATGTCAATCTGACTTTACATCACGAACCCACCACCTCCCCCGCCTCCCCGCTCAACACCTCAAGCATCTCCATGTAGAAGTCCCGGCGTGACCGCTGGTCCTGGGTCAGCGGCGCGACCACGCCCTCGATGTCGCCCGAGAGGCGGCCGATGCGGCTCATCAGCTCGCCGAACTCGCGCTGCAGGTCGCGGAGCTTGGTGGCGCGGGGGCCGGTGTCGTCGTCGGCGACATCTCCCAGCGCGTCCTCGATCGCGTTGAGTTCGCTGACCGCCCGGGCCGAGGCGTCGGCCAGTTCCAGCAGATTGGCCGTCCAGGCGGCGCGCGTACCCGGGGTGACGTTCAGGCGCGGGTCCTCGCGCACGACGAACTGCTGTGCCGATTCGGTTCCCGCAGCGACCAGTCGAGCCGTGTACGTCCCCGGAACAACAAGCGGGCCGCGCCGTGCACCACCCGGGCTCGGGCGATCGGCATCCCCGGCGTCGCCGACCTGGTGCCGCATGTCCCACACCACGCGATTCATGCCCTGCCGCGTGGTGCCGCCCACCGTTGCCACGTGGCCTCCGCCGCTTTCCTCGATGGCGATCTCCACCGTGCCGACCTCGCCCGCCTCACCGAGCCAGTAGTCCAGAATGGCGCCGAGAGGGGGGTTTTCGCCCCGATAGTACACATCTCCCGTGTGGGCCGCGCGACCCGCCCGGCGGATCTGCACCGCCGGCTCGATGGTGAAGAGATGGGCGCTCTCTTCAACCACCTCTTCCGACAGCTCCTGGAGCGCGTTGATCTGATCGAGGATCCAGATGCCGCGGCCGTGGGTCCCGAGGACGAGATCGTTGTCGCGGGGATGGATGACGAGGTCGTTGAAGGGCAGGGTGGGCATGCCGCCCCGCAGCTCGGTCCAGTGCGCGCCGCCGTCCATGGTGTAGAAGAGGCCGATTTCGGCACCCAGGAAGAGGACGGAGGGGTTGCGCAGGTCTTCGCGGACGGTCCGCAGCACGCGGTCGGCGGGCAGGTCGCCGGTGATCGAGACCCAGCTCTGGCCGTAGTCGTCGGAGCGGTAGAGGTAGTTGGCGTAGTCGTCGTTGCGGTAGTTGTTCCAGGCGGCGTAGACGCGGGCCTCGTCGTGGCGGGAGGGCTCGATCCAGCTGACCCAGGCGCCGTTGGGAAGGCCGGGGAAGTCGACGGCGCCGGGCTCGTCGGAGTCGGACACGTCGCGGGCGGACAGGTCGGTCCAGGTCGCGCCGCCGTCGTGCGAGACGTGGAGGCGGCCGTCGTCGGTGCCGGCGTAGATGAGACCACGCGCGAGCGGACTCTCCGAGACGGACGAGATGGTGGGGTAGTAGGGGATGCCGTCGTCGAGCGAGGGCGTGTAGTCCTCGGGCATCTGTCCCATGACGGGCAGCGAGCGCCGGTCGATGCGGGTGGTGAGGTCGCCGAGCGCCTGCCATGAGTCGCCGCGATCGGTGGTCTTCCAGAGGATGTTCGTGCCGGCGTAAAGGGTGGACGCGTCGTGCGGCGAAATGATGAAGGGGCCGTCCCAGTTGGCGGGCGCCATGGCGTTGCCGAGGCGCTGATCCTCGAAGGTGCCGACCTCGCGCCAGGTCTCCCAGTTGCGGCGTCCGGCGATGTGTCCGACGGGGTCGCCGGGACGGATGGCCGTGCGCTGGCCGGTGCGGGTGTCGAAGCGCGACAGGCCGAGGTACTGGGACTCGGTGTAGACGATGGTGTTGTTGGTCGTGTCCGCGAGGTTGATGAACCCGTCGCCGCCGCCCAGCCGCGTCCAGTCGCTGTTGACGATGCCGTTCTGGCGGTAAGTCTCGCTGGGTCCCATCCAGGAGCCGTTGTCCTGAAGGCCGCCGTAGACGTTGTAGGGGCGGGCCATGTCGACGCTGACGCGGTAGTACTGGCTGACGGGCAGGTCGGAGATGTAGAGCCAGTTCAGTCCGCGGTCATAGGAGATGCCGAGGCCGCCGTCGTCGGCCTTCATGACGTGGCGGGAGTCGGAGGGATTGACCCAGACGAGGCGGTCGTCGCCGTGGAGGCTCTGGGGCGGGACGGTGAAGGTGCGTCCGCCGTCGTCCGAGAAGGAGTAGCTGTTGACCATGTAGATGCGCTGGTCGTCGCTCGGATCGACCGTGATCTGGCTGGCGTACATGGGCCGCGGATTCCAGTCGCTCATGAGCTCCCAGCTCTCGCCGCGGTCCTCGGAGCGGTAGATGCCGGCGCGCCGCTCGGTGTAGGCGGTGGATGCGTTGTAGCGGTAGCCCTGCTCGACGCTGACGTAGACGATGCGCGGGTCGCTGCGGTAGATGGAGATGCCGATGCGGCCGATCACGTCCTCGGGGAGACCGCGGGTGATGCCGGGGCCGGTCAGCCGCTCCCAGGTGTCGCCGCCGTCCATGCTGCGATGGAGCGCGCTGCCGGGGCCGCCGCCGTGGAAGCCCCAGGGGCGGCGGCGTCGCTGGTAGGTCGCGGCGTAGACGATGTTGGGCTGGTCGGGGTCGAGCGCGACGTCCACGACGCCGGTGTTCTCGTCGACCTGCAGGATGGGCTCCCAGGTGGCGCCGCCGTCGGTGCTGCGGTAGAGGCCGCGTTCGTCGTTGGGGCCCCACAGGTGGCCCATGGCGGCCACGTAGACGAGGTCGGTGTCCTCGGGGTGCAGCGCGATGCGCCCGATGTGCTTGCTGTCGCGCAGGCCCATGTTCGTCCAGGTCTCGCCGCCGTCGGTGCTCTTGTAGACGCCGTCGCCCCACGACGAACTCTGCCGGTTGGCGCGCTCGCCGGTGCCCACCCACACGATGGACGTGTCGCGCTGGTGGAGCGCGATGGCGCCGACGGAGTGGGTGCCTTCGTTCTCGAAGACGGGGTTGAGGGTGATGCCGTTGTCGCTGGTCTTGTAGACGCCGCCGGTCGAGGACGCGACGTAGTACTTGATCACGTCCGATTCGGCGACGGCGAGGTCGACGATGCGGCCGCTCATGACGGCGGGTCCGATGTTGCGGAGGCGGAGGCCGTCGAGTTGGGCGGTGGTGACCTGGGCCTGGGTGGTGACGGGGAGGATTGCGAGCGTGGCCGCCGCGGCCACGGCCGGGAGGATTGATTGGAGCTTCTGCGCGAGGGAGTCTGTCATGGGGATGTCTTGGGCGAGGGACTTGGCATCGTTCGTAGGCGCCTACAAGATTGGTCGGCGGAGGGGTTGTATCAACTGACAAGCCGGCAAAGGAGCCAGCTCCATGCAAGGGTTCGCATGACGGAACGGAAGAACACTCGAACGGTCCTGTGGTACGCCTTGCTGTTGGTCTTTGTGCTCGGGGGGGTCGTGCTAGTCGCAATGTATTTGCGCGATGACGGAACCACCGGCGGCACCATCGGCCGGCCCGACGGTCTGGAAGTGTGGCGGTTGGACCCGGTGCCCGTGATGAGCGTCGGCCACACTGAAGCTGACCCGCTCTACGAAGTGGCGGGCATCGCTATCACGCAGCGTCACGTCGTGATCGCCCAGGAGAACACGGGCACACTTCGTTTCTACGACCGTGATGGCTCGCTTGAAGCAGAGGTCGGAGGAAGAGGCGAGGGTCCCGGGGAGTTCGCCGACCTTACGTGGGTCAAGCGGGCCGGTGACCATCTCTTCGCGTACGATTCGCGTGGTCACAAGATCACAAAGTTTGCCCTGGATGGCGGTCTGCAGAGTTCCATCGCGTTAGTCCGGCCGGAGGACTACCCCGGGCTCGCGACGCAGGACGTATTTTCGGACGGGTCCGTGCTGAGCTATGCCTTCGATCTGTTTCAGCCGACGGTACCCGCGGTGCAGCGGCCTCCCCTTACGCTTGTTCTCTCCGCCGAAGACGGCGAATTCGTCGGACATCTCTTCGAAATGGCCGGCCCGGAGACCTGGTACGAGCCCTTCGGCAACGCTGGGCGGAGGCAGATGTTCCGGTTCTTCGGCCGGGTTTCAGAAGCCCTGGTCATCGACTCCCTGTTCGTGGTTATGGAGAACAACTCGTACGACATCCCGGTGTACGGGCCTGATGGAGTGGCTCGCGATACGCTTCGTCCGGCTGTTGTGCCGGAGCCGACGCCGTTGCCGCGGGATAGAGTGGAATTCATACAGCAGACCCTCCTCGACTCCTGGGACCTGGGGGATGGCCGGGGCGAAGTGGAGGACTTGCTCGAGGCAATGGGGTTGCCGGAGTACCTGCCCCCCTACGGCTGGCTGTCGCTGGGATACCCGAATCGCCCGCCGATGACGGTGGCCAATGGGCTCGTATGGGCACTCCGCTACGGAGGATTCCCGCGGGAGGATGCCGACCCGGACGGGCCGGAGTGGTTCGTCTTCAAGCCCGGAGTGGGCCAGATCGCCGCACTCTCATCCCCTGACGATGTCATCCTTTACGACGTGGCGGGCGACCTGGCTGCGGTGCTGCGACGCACGGAACTCGACGAGGAGATCGTGGAACTGCGGAGGATCGTGGGGAGGTAGCAGACGCGTCCGCCTATTGCCGGACCGGTGTCGGTTCGCCCCCGCCACGATGAACTCTGCCGGTTGGCGCGCTCGCCGGTGCCTACAAGATTGGTCGGCGCAGGGGTTGTATCAACCGACAGGCCGGGAAGAGGGGCGGCGCCATGCCACGGTTCGCATGAGGGAACGGAAGAAGACTCGAACGATCCTGTGGTATGCCTTGCTGTCGGTCTTTGTGCTAGCAGGCCGTGGAAGAAGTGGCCTGCTGGGAAACCGGTTGTGGAAGCGGCAAGAACGACGTGATTGCGGTATTGTTGTGCATCAGGCGGCCTGAGCGGCGGACGGGGCCGACGTGTGTGCCCAGGAGGCCGAGAATGCGCCCGATATGGCGAAGAATGGCGGCAAAACCGCGTGCGGACGCGTCGGCGAGAAGCGCGGTCGCCGCTGCGAGGCCCTGCAGGCCACGCGGGGTGCCGAAGCCGAGACATGTGCGCATCACCAGCGAGAGGTTGAAGGCCGCGGCGTGAACGAGCATCCGTTTTCGGATCTCCTCGTGTCCGCGAACGTGGACGCGGCGCAACCCTCCGCTGCCGAGCAGGTGCGCGAACGTCCGCTCCAGCTTCTCCCCGCGCTCGCGCAGCAGCCGCTTTCCCCGCTCGCCCTTGATGCGGCGGCGGTTGCCGTACACGGCCTGCTGCGCGTCCCGCTTGCCCTTCCACTTCCGGCGGCCCCGGTTCGGCTCGCTCACATAGGTTCGCAGTCCCCGCTTCTTCACGCCCGTCATGGTCGCGTTCGAGTGGTAGCCCTTGTCGCCCACCACTTCCCTCGGCTCCGCTCCCACATCGGCCAGCCGCTGCTCCGTCTCGTCCAGGGTCACCGGCAGCGACGCGGTGTCGCCGCCGTCCATCGTCTGCACCGTGACGGCGGCCACCGCACCGGTCTCCATGTCCACCCCCACCTCGAGCTTGTGAGCCAGGCGGGTGCGGCCATCCTTCATCTTCGTGATCCGCGCCTCCGGGTCGTGCGGATGCTTCCAGTCCTTGTTCGACCCCTTCTTCGGGCGCTTGCGGTCCATCTTTGCAAGGTCCTGCCGCGTCGGCGTCTCGATCCCCGACGCTTTCGCCAACTGCTCCAGCCACGCGTCGTACTCCGTTCCCTCATCACGCCTCACGATCGCCCGCATCGCCGCGTTCGCCTCCAGCGTCGTCGAATCCACCCCCACGGTCTTGCCTCGCAGCAGCCCCGACTCCTGCAGCCGCTCCAGCACCCAGCCGAACACCGCCCCGTGGGCTTCCAGGCTCAGCCGCTTGCGCGTCTTCGACAGCGTGGAATGCTCCGGCGGCCTCTTCGTCAGACCGTAGCCCAGAAACTCCCGCAGCGAGATCGAGTCCCTGCACCGCCACGCGATACCCCGCTCCGAGCCGATTCCCTCCAGGTATCCCACCATCAGCATCCGGAAGTACACGCCCGGTGGAAGGCCCGGCCGGCCCATCCGCGCCGCGTAGAACTCCCGGCACGTCTCCTCCGCGAACTCGTCAAAGCCGCTCTTGCGCAGGAGCTTGTCCAGCGCCGCGTAGAACGGGTTGTCCAGCGCCCCGACCGCACTGGCCGCGATGAACAGCTCCTCCTGCCGCTCACCGGGCATCTTGCCTATCGCCATCGCCGTCACCTCTCGCTGAGGTCCTCGTGTCCTCCTAATTTAACTCATTCACAAAGACCTCGCGGAACGGACTTTATCCACGGACTGCTAGAGGGGGTCGTGCTCGTCGCGGTGCTCTTGCGCGATGACGGAGCCACCGGCGGCACCATCGGCCTTGAAGTGTGGCGGTTGGATTCGGTGCCTGTGATGAGTGTCGGCGATTCCGAGGCGGATCCGCTCTTCGAAGTGACCGGGATCGTGATCACCGACAGCCACGTCGTGATCGCCCAGGAGAGCGAGGGTACGCTTCGCTTCTACGACCGGAGCGGCTCGCTCGAGAAAACGGTCGGAGGACGAGGCGAGGGTCCCGGTGAGTATGGCGACCTCGATTGGATGATGCGGGTCGGTAGCGACCTCTTCACCTATGATCGATACGGCCGTGAAGTGTCCAGGTACACCTTGGATGGCCAGTTGTTGGGGTCGGCCGCGCTTTCTCCGCCCGAGGAATACCTGCGGGGCCTCTCGGCTGTGGGGGTATTCCCTGACGGATCGTTGCTGGCAGATGTCTGGCCTCTACACTGGCCAACGGAGCCGGCGGTCGAGCAAGTGACTGTCACGCTCCTTCTCTTTGCCGAGGAGGGTGGTTTCGAGCACCGCCTACTCGATATGGCGGGCCCGGAGGTCTGGTACGAACCCGTCGCGACCACTGGGATGAGGCAAATGTTGCGGCTCTTCGGCCGGATCACCCACGCGGCAGTTGTCGACTCCCTGTTCGTGGTCTTGCAAAACGACTCTTACGACATCCGTGTGTACGGGCCTGATGGAGTCGTTCGGGACACGCTTCGTCCCGCAATCGTGCCGGAACCGACCCCGTTGACACGATCACAGGCGGAGTTCGCACGGCAGGCCCTCCTCGATTTCCACGACCTGGACCTCGGTTCAACTCGAGGCGAAGTGGAACGCATGCTGACGGCCATGGGACTCCCCGAGCATCTGCCCCCATACGGATGGCTGTCGCTTCCGGCTCCGAATCATTCACCGATCACCGTGGCCGACGGACTGGTGTGGGCGCTCCGCTACGGAGGGATCCCCCGCAAAGGAGGCGACCCCGATGGGCCCGAGTGGTTCGTGTTCAAGCCCGGAGTGGGCCAGATTGCCACCCTTTCTTCGCCGGACAATGTCGTGCTGGTCGACGTGGTGGGTGATCTGGCCGCAGTTCTGCGCCGTACGGAACTCGACGAGGAGATCGTGGAACTGCGGAGGATCGTGGGGAGGTAGCTGTCGCGTCCGCCTATCGCCGGACCGGCTACTCGTCGCCCCCGTTACCCCACGGGGTGGTGCCGTGAACCGCTAGTGGCCCATGAACCGGCTGGCCCGGCGCCTGGCCCACCGGAGCGCCACGCTTGCTCCGACCGCCATCACCGCCGCCAGCACGTTGAACAGGATGTCCACCGGATCCATGACGCGGCTCGGCAGAAACCACTGGATGCCCTCGTCAACGACGCCGACCAGAAAGGCGATACCGATTGCAAGCAGGCTCGGCACGGGAACACGGCGTCCCTGACTGGCCCGCTCCAACAGCGCTTCGTGGACGAAGACGGCCACCACTCCGTACTCGACCAGATGGGATCGCTCGGTTGGCACCGCCATGCGAACGACGACCAGGAGGTAGGCGGCGGCGACGCCAAGAGCCACGCCGATCTCGGCGCCGCTCGGCCGAACCCTGAGGCCCTGTGTGATCACGGTTGCGAGCACCAGAATGCAGCCGAGGAGGAAGAGCCACACGGACACAAAATCGCTTCCCAGCTGGTCGACCAGGGTCCGCGCCAAGCCCAGGGTAGAGTAGATTGCCACCACGACGGCCAGCGTCCAGGCCCAGAGGCGTTTTTCGCGTGCAGAGGTGAAGGCGGGCATGACGGGAATCTAGACACTCGCCCAAACGTCACAAAACGCCTCGCGCTAGATTACCGGCTTTCCCGGGAGGGGCCATCCATCGATGACAAAACGATCGGCCGCAGTCGTGAAGCTGGCCCTGGTGCTTGCAACCCCGGGCCCATCGGCCCATGCCATGCAGCAGGACATCATGGTTGGAGCGCGACTGGGCACCCTCGGCCTCGGCGCCGACGTCGCCGTCGGGCTGAACGAACATGTCGCCGTCCACGGTGGAATCGGATTCCTCGGCTTCGACGTGGATCTCACCGGGATGTTCGGCCTCGCCCCCAACCGCACCGCTGTGCTCTCCCTGCCGACGGCGGTGTACACCATCGGCGCAGAGACTTCGTCCGGCCCGTTTCGCGCAGGCGCCGGCCTGCTGATCAGGTCCAGCGACCCGACGCACGAGATCACATACCAGAGCGGCGCGACGATCGACATTGGCGGCGGCTTCTACCAGCACCCGGAGGTGCAGACGCTCACCACCACCCTCGTCTCGGCCTCGACGGCCCCCTATGTCCTGATCGGATTCGAGTCGCGTTTGCAGCGCGGGTTCGAGTTCGTGGTCGACCTTGGCGCGGTCCTGCACCTCAACCGGCAGTTCGACATGGCGGCCACGGGTGATCCAACGGTCCTGAACTCGCCGAGATTCCGCGCCGACCTGGAAACGGAGCGGTTGGACGCCGAAAACGATGCCGCCAGTTTCGTCAGATTCTGGCCAATCGTCAGTGTGGGGTTGCGCTACGGCTTGAGGTGAGGGGACGGTCTGCCCCTACCCGCCGTGCAGCCCCATCACCCCCCGCAGCGCCCCAAGGAACCGGGCGGCCTCCCGAATCCGCGCCACGCCCCTGCCAGCGCCCTTCGAATGCGCGAACAGCCCCGTGACCGTCGCTTCCACATCCGCGCGTTTCCGCAGATAGCGTTCCAGCGCGAGCGTCTCCGTGAACGGAATCAGGTGGTCCTCGCGGCCGTGGAGGAGCCGGATGGGGGGAAGAGAGCGGCCATCCAGAGCGCGGGACAGCTCCAGCTCGGGGTGGGTCGCCCGCGCGGCCTCGACGAGAAGGGGGGCGAGCTCCTCGGCGCGGCCCGGATCCGGATCCTGGGCCGCATTCGGCGCGAAGACCCGGAACAGCGCCCGGTTCGGCGCCGACACCGAGGCGATCACGTCGTCCTTGTAGGGATCGCTGCTCGGCTCCCACGACATGAATCCGTGGTCGCCAGCCGCTGCTGCGAGCCGCCTCAGTGCGCGCGACACGTCCTGTGCACCCTCGTAGCCCGGGATGCGGTGCAGGTAGTTGGCCGCGATCACCCAGCGGCCGTACGGATCGGGCCGCAGGTACTCGGTCCGCCGCCTCCACTCGAACTGGCCCGTGAGGGCGAAGCGGACGGTGTCGTGCAGGCTGTGGTAGCCCCCATAGCCGAAGACCCCCCGCGCGAGTCCTTCGGCGGCCAGTTCCGCCGCGGCGGCAAGCGCCTGGGTGCAGCCGAAGGACAGGCCCATAAGGACGACCCCGCCGGGCCGGACGCGTGGGTCGCCGCACATGTACTCCGCCGCGACGTGGAGCGCGCGCTGCGCCGGCGCCGGATCGAGATCGAGTGCGCGCCACGCGGGCACGTCCGGGACGAGGACGTCGCCGCCGGCGCTGGCCAGGGAAGCCGCGAGACGCACGATGGCCGGGTGGTCGGCACCGGGACGGGTAGCGCCGTGCAGGACGACCCAGCCGGGAAGGGGGCGCCGCCGCGACGCGGTGGGTCGGTATCGATGTGCGTGGATGGCCTCGGCCGGGCCGCCAATCGTGACGTCCTCCGTGGCGACTCCCCGGACCGGCAGTCCGGCGGCACCGCGCGCCCAACCCATCGCGTATCGCAGTGCATCGAAGGTGGGACTGGCCATGGCGGGTTCCCGGTGAGGCCCGCTGACGCCTCTCGCCGAGGCCTGTCGGCGCGTCTGCGGGGCCGTTCGCGACCGTCTTGCCAATCTAATGGGCCGCAGCGAGGGTGGAGGCATGACCGACAGCACACCGACACCTCCCTGGAAGGCTGCCGCGTGCGCTAGCGCAGGCGTGTTCGTGCTGTACGCCTTGACGCTTGCGCCGACTACTGGGTGGTGGGACGCCAGCGAATACATTGCGACAGCCCACATCATGGGGATCCCGCACCCCCCGGGGAACCCGCTATTCGTGGCGCTGGCCCGGGTGTGGTCGCTCCTGCTAGCGCCGCTGGGCCTGCCAATCGCCGTTCGGGTGAACCTGCTGGCAGCAGCGAGCTCGGCGGGGGCGTCGTTCTTCTTCTTCCTGATCGCCCACCGGATCCTGTCGCGGCTGCGGATGAGCGCGAGGGAGGCGCTGATCGGTGCGGGCGCGGCGGTCCTGGTCGGGGCGACGGCGTTCACGGTGTGGAGTCAGAGCAACGTGAACGAGAAGGTGTACACGATTTCGCTGCTGATCGTGGCGGCGGTCAGCTGGATGGTGCTGCGCTGGCGCGATCTGCCGGCCGGCGATCTGCGCGGGCAGCGGCTGCTGGTGGGCGCGGTGTACCTGATGGCGCTCGGCGCAACCAACCACCTCATGTCGGTCCTGCCGGCGGGGGCGTTTTTCGCTTGCATCGTGGCGACGCGCGCACGCCTTCTCTTGCACACGCCATTCCTGACGCGGTGCCTGCTGGCCGTTGTGGTGGGGCTGTCATTCAACTTCATCCTGCCTCTGCGGGCCGCCCAGCGACCCGTGATCAACGAAGCCGACCCGCTCTGCGACGGGTTCGTCGAGACTGCCGCGGCCATCTACACCAACGGCAAGGCCGGGTGTCCGGCGCTGGCCGCCTCGCTGCGCCGGGACCAGTACGCCAAGCCACCCGTGACCCGGCGGATGGCCCCGTTCGCGCATCAGCTGCACAATTTCTTCCAGTATTTCGACTGGCAGTGGGCGCGCGGGATGGACCCCGACGAGCCGGTGAGCCGACGGCGGATCCCCTTCACGCTGCTCTTCCTCGGCCTGGGTGTGACGGGTTTTGTCACGACCTGGCAGCGGGACCGAAGTACGGGGATGTACCTCGTCGTGCTCATGCTGACGCTGTCGTTCGGGCTCGTCTACTACCTGAACTTCCGCTACGGCTACTCGCTGGCGCCGGAAATCACCGGGCCGCGAACCCACGAGGTGCGTGAGCGCGACTACTTCTTCCTCCTGGGGTTCTCGCTCTGGGGCGTGATGGCGGGGCTGGGGGTGGCCCGCCTCTGGCTCTGGCTGGGGGATCGGGCCGGAAGCATGCGGAACGCGTCGCCCGTGCTTGCGGTGGCGGCGCTGCCGTTCGTCTTCAACGTGGGGTGGGCGAACCGGGCCGGGGACTACGCTGCGCGCGACTGGGCGTACGACCTGCTGAACAGTGTGGAGCCGTACGCGGTGCTCTTCACCAACGGCGATAACGACACCTTTCCGCTGTGGTATCTGCAAGAGGTCGAGGGGATCCGCCGGGACGTGACCGTCGTGGTGGGCCAGTACCTCTACACGGACTGGTATCCGAAGCAGATCCGCGAACTGACGCAGCCGGATCGACAGCGGCCGTATGTGCGTGCGGGAGGGTTGGCCTATGAGGAGCGCGAGCCCCCGGCGCGGTCAGTGCTGAGCCTGACCGACGACCAGCTCGCGCTGATCGGCGACGGCCCGCTGCCCGACAGCTTCGGGGTGCGGATCGGCGGCACTTTCGTCCAGTATCCGCCCGGGATGACGCTGGGCCGCGGGCATCGGGTCGCCTTGGCGATGATCCGCGATTCGGCCCCCGAGCGGCCCATCCACTTCGCCGGAACCGGTGGGGAAATGGCGACGATGGGCCTGAGCGGCTGGGGAGTCAGGGAGGGACTGGCGGCCCGGCTGCACGTCCGCAACGTCGATGGGCCCCAGCCCTCCGGATACCGCCGGGCGCCGCCCGAATTCGGCGGGGAGTGGTTCGACTACAGGCGCACGGCCGAGTTGCTGGACGAGGTTTACAGCTACCGCGGGATCCGGGAGCGCAACATCTGGCAGGATCGTTCAGCGGACGGCATTCCGCTGCAGTACCACCTCATGGCGAACGCGATGGCGGCGATGGCGATCGGCGAAGGGGACGGCGCGGCCGCGGAGCGCTACTCGGCGATGGCGAGGGACTTCCTGGTGGTGTATGAGGGTGGGGAGAAGGGGCGGCGGAGTCGATAAATTGTATGGTAAACATTACAATTTGTAATGTCCTGTTTACATATTGGCCGGTGGGACTCGGCGATCTTGTCCCGTCTCGCTCAAACGCGCGCGACCACTAGCCGGCGTCTCCTTCCGCTCGGCCCGATCCAGGATCGAGCGCATCCGCGTGATCTCCTCTTCGCTGAACTCGCGGTCCTCAACCAGTGTGGCGAGGAGCATTTCCGCCGAGCCATGGAAGATCTTGTTCACGATGCGGGTCAGTGCCCGCCCGCCTGCGCTCACCGACTCGATCAGGGGGAAGTAGCGGTAGGCGCGGCCCTCCTGCTCGTGTCGGACCGCGCCCTTCTCCTCGAGGATCTGCAGGATCTTCAGGACTGTGGTATAGCCGACTTCATCGCCCAATGCTTCGCGCACCTCGGCCACGGTGCCTGATCCCTCCCGCCACAGCACGCTCATCATGTCGAGTTCACGGTCGGTGAGGCCTCTGCCTTCGCGCTTGCCCGGTTGGCCGCTCATCCCTCTCCGCCCTCCTCCCCCACGCTCTCCATCACTTCACGCACCCGGTCTCCGAAGCCACGCGCCCGCTCCATCACCTCGTCCTCGTCAACGGTGAGGATCTCGCGGTCGCGAACCACGATGCGCCCGTTCACGAGCACGGTGGTCACGTCGCTGCCGCGCGCCGCGTACACGAGGAGCGAGTAGACGCGGTAGAGCGGCGTCAGCCCTGGCCGCCGCGTGTCGAGGAGCACGATGTCGGCGCGCTTCCCGGCTTCCAGCGACCCGATCTCGTCCTGCAGATTCAGCACGCGTGCGCCGCCCATCGTCGCCATGCGGAAGACGGTCTCCGCCGGAAGCGCGGCCGGATCTGCGAGCATGAACTTCTGGACCTTGGCGGCGGCGTCCATCTCGTCGAACATGTCGAGGTCGTTGTTGCTGGCGGGACCGTCCGTTCCGATCCCCACCGGGATCCCGGCGGCGAGTGCTGCCGTGACCGGAGCCGCCCTGCCGATCCCCAGCTTCATGTTGCTCTGCGGGTTGTGCGCGATGCCGGCGCCCGTGGCCGCGATGCGCCCGATGTCCTCGTCCGACAGGTAGATCGAGTGGGCCAGGACTGTGCCGGGCCGGAGCCCCCCGATCGATTCGAGCGCCTCGATCACGCCCATTCCGGTCAGTTCGCGGGCGGTGGCGTTCTCGGAAGGGTCCTCGACTGCGTGGATCTGGAAGGGGGCGTCGTACTGGTTGGCCAGCCGCACCGCTGCCTCGACCGCGGCGAGTGGCGTGGTGTACAGCGCGTGGGCGGCGACCGCAGGCACCACGGTGGGGTGGTCCCGATAGCGCTCCATGAACTCCGCCGCTTCGGCCAGCGATTCCTCGGGGCTGGCGTAGTCGGGCGTGGGGAAGCCGATGACGTGGGGCCCGGTCACCGAGCGGATGCCGGCGTCGATCGTCGCCCGGGCCATGTCGTCGCGGAAGTAGTACATGTCGGCGAAGGTGGTCGTCCCGCCCTTCAGCATCTCGATCGAGGAGAGCAGGGTGCCCCAGTAGACGAAGTCGGGCGCCACGAGCGCGGCCTCGGCAGGGAAGATGTAGTCGTTGAGCCAGGTCAGGAGAGGCAGATCGTCGGCAAGGCCGCGCAGCAGCGACATGGCAGCGTGGCCGTGCGTGTTGACCAGTCCGGGGATGACCAGGTGGCCGGTCGCGTCGATCGTCCGGGTGCCCTCGGGGCGGGGATCGTCCGGCGCGAGCACGGCGGCGATGCGGTCGCCGTCGACGAGCACCGCGCCGCCTTCGAGGACGGTTCCGGCGGCGTCCATGACCACAACCGTGCCACCATCGATCAGGAGCGGACCATCCTCGGCGGGAGGATCCTGCAGAGACGCGCAGGCACCGATCGCGCCAAACGCGCCAAGCGCCGGGAGCGCGAGCAGGCGGGAGTCACGAAATTTTTCGTACACGGCCATGAGATAACCTTAGCGATTGGAATGGGTTGCTGTCAACGATATCCTTCGTAGCAATCCTGTGGACGGGCAGGCCGCCTACTCTTGCCCGGGGCCCGCAGGCGCGGGAACGTGTGCTAGATTGCCTCGTAGCGAAACCGCGTCGCGGACCTCGACAACAGGCTGCTACCAGGAAGCTCCACATCATGCCACAAGATACCAAGGTCGGCGCGACAAACGCGGGAAAGTGCGATCCGCGCAGTGCGGTCCGCCGCCGTGACCGCGGCAAGGACGACGAGTGGGCCGCTGCCTTCCTGAGGCGGGCCGCCTACGGCTTCCTCGCGACCGTAGGGGAGGGCGGGCAGCCGTTCCTCAACTCCAACCTCTTCGTCTACGACGACACGGGCGGCGGGCGTCGCATCTACCTGCACACCCATCGCACCGGGCGCACGCGCGACAACCTGGCCGCCGCGGAAAAGGTCGCGTTCAGCACCGTCGCCATGGGCCGCCTGCTTCCCGCGCCCGAGGCCCTCGAGTTCTCGGTCGAGTACGCGGGCGTCGTGGCCTTCGGCACCGGACGCGTCGTCGAGGACCGCGACGAGGCGCGCACGGCGCTGCAGATGCTCCTCGACAAGTACGCTCCCCATCTGAAGCCGGGAGTCGACTACCGGCCCACCACCGACGACGAACTCAGGCGCACCGCCGTCTACCGCATCGACATCGAGACCTGGAGCGGCAAGCAGAAGGAGGCCGCGGCGGACTTCCCGGGTGCGTTCACGCTGGACGCCACGCCGGTGCCGTTTCCAGCGCGTTCGCCTTCGGTCTGATGATGATGCCGGTATGGACTCGGCGGGTGGAAGGTTGGACATTTGGGTCACCAGAGTGGCTGCGGAAGGAGTTGATCCATGAAGCTGACCGTCGTGATACATGAGGCCGAAGAGGGTGGGTACTGGGCTGAAGTACCCAGTATTCCCGGATGTGCGACGCAGGGCGAGACCTATGAGGAGCTGCTGGAGAACATCCACGAAGCTGTGGAGGGTTGCCTGGCGGTCGACGTGGCGGACATCGACGTTTCCAAGGCAGACAGGATTGTCGAGATTGCCGTTTGAAAGCAGTTAGCGGAAAGCGCTTCTGCAGGATCCTGGAATCACATGGCTGGAAACTGAAGCGCGTTCAGGGCAGCCATCACATCTACGCCAAGCAGGGGTACGCAGCTCGGGTCTCTGTCCCGGTTCATGGCAATACCGATCTCAAACGCGGTTTGCAGCGGCACTTGATGAAGATCGCAGGAGTCGAGAAGCCCGAACTATAGGAAGATGGAAGGCGCGGTCGCCTTGCATCCCACCCGCCTCACCCCGCGTTCTTCACCGCCAGCGCCTCCAGCCCGGCGTCGATCTCATCCCGCGACACCCAGCGCCCCCGCACCATCACCCCGATGCGGTCGAACAGATTCGCCAGTTCGTCGAGCGGATTCGAGCCCAGCAGGACCAGGTCCGCGCGCTGTCCCACCGCCACCGCACCGAAGTCCCCGTCCAGCCCCAGGTGCGAACCGACGTACTGCCCCACTGTCACCGTCCCGCTCTTCAGGATCTCGTAGTTGGACATCCCGGACTCGGCCATTACCGCCAGCTCACGGTGCAGCGCGAACCCGGGCACGTTGAATAGCTGCGGCGAGTCCGTCCCCATCAGGATCCCCGCGCCCGCATCGGAGAGCGCCTTCAGGATCTGGTCCCGAAGCGCCAGGTAGCGCGCCACATCCTCCGGATCGCCGCGGCCCCCGCCGGCTCGCTGGCGCCATCCGTCACGCGTCCCAGGTGATACGTAGCGCATCTCCGGCTGCTGCAGCATCTCGTCGGCGTTGGTCGTCCCGTAGAGGTTGCGCCACAGGTACATGGTGGGGACCACGTAGACATCGTGCTCGAGCGTCAGCGCGATGATGTCGGCGAGGTTGGCCTCGTCGATCCCGCGCGCCAGCCCGCCGAGGCTGATGCCTGCTACGCTCACCTGGGCCTGCACGTCGTCGGGCGCCACCGCCTGCACATATCCGTCGAGGTGATCGACGGTCGACATTCCGGTCTCGATCGCGTGGACCAGGCCCACGTCGGCCGGAACGTGTCCGCTGTAGGTGAGCCCCGCCGACTGCGCGACGTCGACCATGTGGTCCCATGTCTCGCGCGACACCCCGGGATGGATCTTCTGCAGGTCGTACCCGGCCTCGACGTGGGTCCGGATCAGGCGCTCCGCATCGGCGGGCGTCGGGGCCGAGCCGCCGTTGATGGACGGCGCCCCCACGTAGAAGTTCGGCCCCAGCACGTCCCCGCGCTCGATCTCGTCGGCGAGCGGGATCTGGTACGCCGAACCCAGCATGCCCCGGATGGTGGTGATCCCGTTGGCGACGTACAGGAAGAGGATGTCCTCGACCTCTTCGCGCGGCGGGTCGTCCCCCGGCGGCACGTGCGCATGCATCTCGGCGAGTCCCGGCATCAGGTACCGGCCCGACCCGTCGATCACCGCCGCGCCGCTCGGCACCTCCACTTCGCCGGCAGGGCCCATCTCGACAATCACGCCGTCCGCAACGACAACGGTCTGGTCGGCCACCACGGCGTCGGAGGTCATCGGCAGCACGTTCACATTGGTGAAGGCGGTGAGCCCCGGAATCTGGGGCGCCGGGGTCTCGCAGGCGGTCAGCGCGGCGATCGCCGCGAGCGCCGCATGTCGCATGGTATTCATTCGTGTGCCCTCCGCTGGTTGGTTTGGGGTGCGTCGCCGCACGGTTGCGATGTCACGCCGCCCGGTCTTTCATCATATCGTGTCTACCCGGCACGATTCAAAGCCACGGTCCCCCGTGCGGGCCGCCCGACCGGTCCGCCAGAGCACAGCCCGGGAGCCTTCCATCACGACCGCGCCCACCCCCGTCACCCGGTCCGAACGCATCGCGTCGATCGACGTGCTGCGCGGCCTGGCCGTGCTCGGCATCCTCATCGTCAACATCCAGGGCTTCGCGCGGGTGTCGTCCGCCTACATGAACCCCGCCTCCGGCCTCGCGTTCGACGGCGCGGAGCAGTGGGTCTGGGGCGCGGTGTACCTCTTCGCCGACACCAAGTTCATCTCGATCTTCTCCCTGCTGTTCGGCGCCGGAATCGCGATGATGAGCGACCGCGCGGCCCGGCGCGGCGTCTCCGGGACCGGGCTCCACTACCGGCGCCAGTTCGTGCTCCTGCTCATCGGCCTCGGCCACGCCTACCTCATCTGGCACGGCGACATCCTCGTGTCCTATGCGCTCTGCGGCTTCATCCTGTACCCGCTTCGCAACCTCCCTGCGCGGCGGTTGCTGCTGATCGGCGGTGCTGCCGTGGCCTTCCTGGTCCCGCTATGGGGCTTCACGGGAATGTCGATTCCGTTCTGGCCGGAAGCGGAGCGGCTGGCCGCGGGCGCGGAGTGGGCACCCTCGCAGGAGGTGCTGGACGCGGAGATCGCGGCCTTCCGGGGCAGCTGGAGCGACCAGTTGCCGGTGCGCGCGCCCATCGCCTTCATGCTCCAGACGGCCGCGTTCCTGGGTCTCTTCATCTGGCGCGCGGGCGGGCTCATGCTCGTCGGTATGGCTCTCTACAAGCTCGGCATCCTGGCCGCGGAGCGCTCGGCCGCCTTCTATCGCCGCATGGTGGTGATCGGCTTCGGATGCGGGCTGCCCCTTTCGGCCGCCGGCGTCGCCTACAAGCTCCACCACGATTTCGCCTGGGAGCGGGCGATGTTCCAGGGCGCTCTCTTCAACTATGTGGGCTCCATCGGCATCTTTCTCGGCTATGTGGGGCTGGTCATGCTGGTGGTGAAATCGGGCTGGTTCCCGCGCGTGCAGAAGCGCCTCGCCGCGGTAGGGCGCATGGCCCTCACCAACTACATCACCCAGAGCATCCTCTGCGCCTTCATCTTCTACGGGCATGGCTTCGCCCTTTTCGAGCGCGTGGGCGCGCTGGGCCGGGTCGGCATCGTGGTCGCGATCTGGACGCTTCAGCTGATCTGGTCCTCCTGGTGGCTGCGCCGACACCGTTTCGGACCCCTGGAATGGATCTGGCGTTCGGCTTCGTATATGACACGGCACCGCATCAAGGCGTAAGCTCAAGCGACTCCAGGATCCCAGCGAGCGAGCGATGAAGACATCACCCGACAAGACACCTCTGGCACCGCACGAAGTACTCCGCGTGATGGACGCGGCCCAGGTCATCCACGAGCGGCAGGCCGCGCTGAAGGAGCACGAGGCCTTCGACCGCGAAGCCACGATCCGCGATATCCAGCTCATGTACGAGGAGTTGGGCGACCTCGTCGACGCCGACACGATCGAGAAGGCGCTCGACGAATACCTCTCCCAGCGCTACGCCTTCACCCCGGGCCCGAGGGGCCTGCGCCGCAACCTGGCCCTCCTCTACATCAAGCGTGGCTGGGTCGCCACTCGCGTGATTCTGCCCACCGCGGCGGCCGCGACCATTGTCTGGGGCGCCTTCGCCTACGTCGAAGGAGTCAACCAGCGAATGCAGGAGCTTGAGGCGGCCGCCCTCGTCACCCTCGAAGCGGATGTCGAGCGACTCCACGATGCCCTGCTCGCGAGCGCCGCCGAAGACCTCGTCCGCGAGCGCGCCGCCGCCCTCGACCTGCAGGCCGAATCGCAGCTGGCGGCCCAGGACGCCGACGCGCTCGAGCGAACTGCCGAGCGCTTCCAGAACCTTCACGACCTCGTCGCCGCGGAATACCGAATCGAGATCACCGGCGGTGTCTGGCGGAACTTCGACAACCGGAACGCCCGCAGCCACTACCTGCTGGTGCGGGCGCTGGACGCCGACGGCCGGCCGGTGACGGTCCCGATCCGCAACGAGGAATCCGGCGCAACCAGGCGCGTCAGCGAGTGGGGCGAGCGCGTCCCACAGGAGGTGTACGACCGCATCGCCGCCGACAAGCAGGACAACGGGATCATCGACGACGAAGAGTTCGGCTTCAAGCGCCGAGGATTCATCACCGCCGAGCGCCGCTATCCGGACGTCGGCCAGATCACGGAGTGGTAGCCATGCAGACCGGCGAAGACATCCATGACAGCTTCGTTACGCGCATCCGCAGGGTCCGCCGCCAGCTCGACCGCGAAGAGCAGCGCATCGACGCCCTGCAGCAACAGCTGGCCGAGACGGGCGAACGCCGCTGCGCCACGCTCCGCGCCCTGGCCGAGTTTCACCTGCCGGGGATGACCGACGAGGCGATCGCGGGAACCCTCTCCGAGATGGAGGCCGACATCCGCGCCATCTTCGACGAGAAGAAGGACCGCCTGCGCGAAGTCGAGCGCCTCATTCCCGAGCAGCGCCAGGCGGTCGCCGAGGCCGAAGCCGCGCTCATGACGGTCACCCGGGCCCTGAACGAGACCGGCGAAGCGCGCGCCCGCCTGGCCCACATCGTCTTCGAGGAGCTCCAGGCCATGCCCCGCTGGCAGAGCCTGTTCACGCAGGTCCAGCGCCTGGAGGCACGCGTCGCCGCCTCCGAGAAGCGCCACGAGGCCGCCGAGCGCGAGCAGGCCGACAAGCTCCCCGCCTACGAACGCGATCCCCTCTTCGCCTATCTCGCACGCCGACGGTTCGGTACGGCCCGGGCGGCCGGAACAGCCGTCACCCGTGGTCTCGACAGGTGGGTGGCAGGGGTGATCGAGTACGCCGATGCCCGCGCGAAGTACGATTTCCTCAAGGCCCTGCCCGGTCACGCCGCGGCAGTGCTTGCGGAAGATCGCGCGGTCCTCGCGGCGGCCGTCCCGCCCCTGGCCCGCCTGGAGAGCGAGGTCGTCGATCGCAACGGCCTGACCCCGGTGCTCGAACGGGGCGAGCGGCTCTACGGGGAGCGCGAGGACGCCCGGCGGGCCCTGCGCGAAGCCGAGACCACCCTGCGCGACCTCACCAGCGAGTTCGCCGCCCTCCACGACGAACGCGGATCCTACTACGAGTCGGCCATCGACGGCCTGGAAGCGTACCTCGAGGGCCGCACACCGGACGAACTCGCGGCGATGGCCCGCGCCAGCGGCGATCCGCGCGACGATCTCCTCGTGGCGGAGCTGCACGAGATCGACGAGCGCATCGCCGAACTGCGCGCCGATCTGGCCACCCGCAAGGAGGAGCGCGACGAAATCGCGGATCGCCTCGCAGGCCTCGAAGACCTTCGCGACCAGTTCGAGGCCGACGACTGGAACGGCCGCCGCTCGCGCTTCGACGACCGTCTCGACATCAACGCCCTGCTGCTCGGCTACCTCGCCGGCAGCCACTCGCACGGGCACGTGCACCGCGCTCTTGGCAGCAGTCAGCACTTCCTGCCGATCGGCGACAGCTTTGATGGCGGCGGGTTCGGGAGCGGGAGCTTCGGCGGCGGTTTCGGCGGTGGAGGCTTCTCCAGCGGTGGAGGCTTCGGCGGTGGGGGCGGGGGTTTCTCTACCGGGGGCGGGTTCTAATCGTCATGGACCCCCGCCGCTCAACGTTGCGACGCCTGGAACCGGTTGAAGGGGAGGCGGAGAACGCCCGGGCTCTAGTCGCGAAGGCGTGGCGAGCCCGTCGCGAGGCGCTGCAATCGCCACCGACCGACGAGGCGGCCCTGGGTGCCGTCATGGCACGGGTTGAGGCTGACCTCGTCAGGGCCTGTGAAATCTGCGAGCAGTCAGGCGCCAGGAAGGAGCTTTCCGTCGCGTTGGGGAAGCTGGGTCACGTCGCGTTGGACCTGGACCACCCGGACAAGGCCCGGACGCTGTTCGAGAAGTCGGTCGAAGTCGCCAGGGAGGTCAACGATCCGCTGCGGCTCGCACACGCCGTACGGCACCTTGGCCAGGTGTACCATCGTCTGGGCCGGCTCGAATCAGCGCGACGCCGTTACGAGGAGGCTCTTGACCTGTACGATCAGGCCGGGACGGCGCATCCGCTGGACCACGCCAACACACTTCGACCCATGGCCGCGCTGAGGGAGGAACTCGGCGAGGTGGAAGAGGCGCGCCTGTCGTGGCGCAGGGCGGCAAAGCTGTACCGATCCGCAGGCGTCGAGGAGGGTGTGCGCGAATGTGAAGCGCACCTCTCAGGCCTCGGCGACAGTTAGCCGACTGCCCGGCATCCCCCAGGGCTGGCATGGATGCACGCTTTCCGGCAGACTCAATGTGGATTACAGCCACACAATTCGCGACGCGGCGTCCCGTGAGCGCGCCGACTCCACCCGGCGCACATCGCCTCCGGTCGCACGGGTGTCCGTCGCCCAACACGGGAGGTCGCCCCCATGAGACGAAGCATCCTGTTCCTCGCCGCAATCCTCGCCGCCACCGCCACCACCACCGCGTCCGCCACGGCGCAGAGCATCTGGGTCGGAGGCCGCGCCGGCACCTTCGGGGCCGGTTTCGACGTTTCGGTCGCCACCAGCGACTGGTTGATCCTGCGGGCCGGAACGGGGGGACACGGCGCGTACGCCGACCTCACCTCGGTCTCCGGGCTTGCCGAAAACCGCACCGGCACCCTGACTTTCCCGAACAGGATCTACACGATCGGCGCCGACATCGAGGTGGGCAACTTCCGTATCGGCGGCGGGATGCTTTACAAGGACCAGGATCCCTACTACGCGATCAAGCTCGGAGACGGCGCGACCATCGACATCGGCGAGGGCACCTACACCGAGCCCGAGGTGACCCGGCTCACCACGACCCTGCACTCCGAGCCCTGGGCACCCTACGTGCTCGTGGGGTTCGGACAGCACACCTCGAGCGGGCTGGGCCTGTTCCTGGACGCGGGCGTGGCCTTCCTCGATCATTCCAGCCTGTCGATGTCGGCACGCGGCGATGCTTCGGTCCTCCGCTCGCGCCAGTTCCGGGACGACCTGCGCGCCGAACAGAGGAGCGTGCGCGACGACGTGGGCGATCTGGTCAGATTCTGGCCGATCCTCAATCTCGGCGTCCGCTACGGGATCGGCGGACGCGACCGCGACGACCGACGCCGTGACAGACGCTAGGGCCCACACCCCGCTAACGCGCAAAGAGTCCGCGCGCTACGCCCGCCACCTCGTCCTTCCCGAGGTTGGCAGGGAAGGGCAGGAGCGTCTCAAGGCCGCGCGGGTCCTGCTGGTGGGTGCCGGTGGGCTGGGCTCACCGGCGGCGCTCTACCTGGCGGCGGCCGGCGTCGGCACGCTCGGCATCGTGGACCCGGACGTGGTCGACGTCACCAACCTGCAGCGGCAGATCCTGCACGGCACCGGTGGCCTGGGCCACCCCAAGGTCGCGTCAGCGCAGGCGCGCCTTACCGACGTCAACCCACATGTGAGGATCGAGACCGGGCAGGTCAGCCTCACCTCTGAAAACGCCCTTCAAATCGTCTCCAGCTTCGACGTGGTCGTCGACGGCAGCGACAACTTTCCCACGCGGTACCTGGTCAACGACGCCTGCGTCTTCACCGGCACGCCCAACGTCTACGGCTCGGTCTACCGCTGGGAAGGCCAGCTGTCGGTCTTCGCTGCCGGCGACGGGCCGTGCTACCGCTGCCTCTTCCGCGAGCCTCCGCCGCCCGGCCTGATCCCCAACTGCGCGGAGGCGGGCGTCTTCGGCGCGCTTCCCGGCGTGATCGGCGCGGCCCAGGCGATGGAGACCATCAAGCTGATCATCGGCGTCGGCGAGCCCCTCGTCGGCCGCCTCCAGATCTTCGACGCGCTGACCTACCGCTGGCGCGAACTCGAAATCCGGCGCGATCCCGGGTGCCCGGTCTGCGGGGACAATCCCACCCAGACCGGCCTCATCGACTACGAGGCCTTCTGCGGGGTGGCCCCGGGCGAATCCGTCGCCGGTGTGGACGTCGGCCGCGTTGAGCCCGAGGATCTCACGGCGTTCCTGGACCACGAATCGCAGCCTTTCCTGCTCGATGTGCGTGAGCCGATGGAGTGGAGCGCGATGAATCTCGCCCATCTTGGAGCCGTGCACGTGCCCATGGGCCAGGTGGGCGACCGTCTGGAGGAGATTCCCGCCGACCGGCCCGTCGTGGTCTACTGTCACAGTGGCGTGCGCAGCCTCGAAGTGGCGAAGCTGCTCGCCGCCCACGGCTACGACGACGTGCGCAACCTGGAGCGGGGGATTGTGGGGGTGGTGGAGCTGGAAACGTAATGTTAACACGACATTATGTAATGTAAACATTACTTTTCGAGACGACTCGCGTTCGGGTCCAGCCGAAGCGTGACGCCTCACACGCACCGTTGCCGATAGGAAGTCGATTCCTTAACATTGTTGTATATCAACCCCTACAGAGTGTAATATGCAACAATCTATACCCCGCACACACCTCATGGCGACGGTGCAGAGCTACCTGTCCGAGGCACCAGTCGTCGCCGTACTCGGCGCGCGGCAGGTGGGTAAGACGACTCTGGCACGGCAAGTCTTCGGCGACTGGCCAGACTCATCCATGCACTTTGATCTCGAGGTCGCGGCCGAGCGACAAGCCCTGTCGATGACTCCTGAGAGGATCCTCCTCAATAGTGAGGGGTTGGTGGTCCTTGACGAAGTCCAACGTATGCCGACCCTGTTCGAGGTGCTGCGCCCGATATGCGATAGTCCAGAGCGCAAAGCCGTCTTTCTCCTTCTGGGCAGTGCCTCACTCGATCTGGTCAAGGGAGTATCCGAGTCTCTCGCGGGGAGAATTCTGTTTGTCGACATGGGGGGTCTGTCCCTGGCGGAGGTGGGGCGGGAAAACCTCGACCGGCTGTGGCTGCGGGGCGGCTTTCCGCGTGCCTACCTCGCAGCGTCTCCCGCCTCCTGGAAACGGTGGATGCAATCCTACACCCGTACCTTCGTCGAACGGGACATTCCATCCGTCAGTCCCCGCGTGTCCGCTGCCGGCGTGGGACGATTCTGGCGCATGTTGGCCCACTTTCACGGCCAGACATGGAACGCTTCCGAGTTGGCGCGCTCGATGGACGCTCGTCCCAGCACCGTGAATCGGTATCGTGACCTTCTCGTGGGTGCTTTCATGGTCCGGCTGCTTCCACCCTGGTTCGAGAACCTCGGGAAGCGGCTTGTCAAGTCGCCCAAGGTGTACCTTCGGGACAGCGGGATGCTCCACTTTCTGCTGGGCCTGGAAGAGATGGCCGAACTTGTCGTCCATCCACGTTACGGAGCGAGCTGGGAAGGATTCGCCCTGGAGCAGACGCTCTTGGCACACGGGGAGCGTGACGCGTACTTCTACGCCACCCAACGGGGTGCCGAGCTCGATCTCATGCTATTGAGGAGAGGGCGACGTTGGGGCTTCGAGTTCAAATGCACCGACGCGCCACGCACGACCAAGTCCATGCACGTGGCCATCCAGGACCTGAGATTGGAGCACCTGTGGGTCGTCTATCCGGGGGATCTGCGATACCCGCTAACCGACAGGATCACGGCACTGCCGCTGCAGGCGGTCAGGGAGGTCGCACTCGGCGCACCTCCCAGACATCGAGGGCAATCCGGATGAGGTATACTCACCACTTGGAACCCTGGAACAGCAACCAGCCTCCGGGGTATGTGGGGGATGTGGCGGCGTGCCCTGCCATGTTTGCGATTTCAAAGCCAGGAGAACCTACATGCGTGGCAGCGCCGCCCTGACCCGGGCAATGCTCGTGGCACTCCTCTTCGGCAGTGCCTTCTCACAATCGCCCGCGTCGGCACAACCGGACGCCGCAAACGGGGTCGGCGGCGGCGAGACCGACCTGACGATCCTGTCGACCGCGTTCGGCGCCGGTCTCGGAATAGCGGTCCCGCTGGCCATGGGAGCGGACGCCTCCCGGAAGCTGTACGGAGCCGGCATTGCTGTCGGGGCGCCGATTGGATTCTTCGGGGCCAAAGCGATCACGCGATCGCGACCCGTTTCCCGGGGACAGGCGGTGGCGATCTCCTGGGGCGGCTCTTGGGGCGGGCTCCAGGGTTACCTGCTGGCCACCGCAATGGATCCGGCGGAAGGGGGCGCGCTGAAGTCGGCCAGCACCGAGGATGCCGCGGCGTCAGTCATCGCGGGCAGCGCGCTCGGCCTGGCCGGTGGTCTGCTGGCCGCGCGCCAGGGGATCAGCTACCGCACCGCCAATTCCGCCATGATGGGCAGCGTGTGGGGCAACTGGTTTGGAGTGGCGTCCTGGAAGCTGATGGGCGAGGACCGGGGCTGGTCCAGATCCGCCTTGCTGGCGCTGGCGGGGAATGCGGGGCTCGTGGGCGGCGCGATTGTCGGGAATCGGCTGAAACTCACAGAGTCCCAGTCGCGCTGGATCAACATGTCCGGATACGTCGGCGCAGTGGCGGCCGGGGGCCTCGAGCGGGTCACGCGTGGAGATGGGGAGCCGGCCACCCTTGCCTATGCATTGCCGGGCAGCATACTCGGTCTGGCGGTGGGCGCTGTGCTCGCTCGCACACGGGGTGGGAAGGACGACACCAGCGCCAACCCGCAGGCGGGGGGGTCCGTGGATGCGCCGGGCGCCCTGCTGAGCCGATCGGGCGGCGCGTGGTCGCTCTCGGCCCCGCTCCCGTCGCTGTCGCGGGAACCCACGCTGCGCCCGGACGGACGTGACGCGCTGCTCTGGAAGGTCCCGCTCCTGAAGGTTCGATTCTGATCGAGCCGTCAACCGCACTGAACCGGTGGCCGATCACGATGCCGGACCGATTCCACCGTTCTGGAGTAACTTACACGATGCGCAATCAACTTCTGGTCCGGGGTCTGCTGGTCACCCTCGTCGCGGTGGCCGCGCTGGCGGCATCGCGGCCCGCTTTGGCGCAGGTCGCGCCGGCCGACTCGGCTGCCGTCCTTCTCGCCGCCGCCGAGGACTTCGACGCTCGCGGAGAGCGGGACGTGGCGGAGGCGCTGTACCGACTCATCGTGGAGCGCTTTCCCGGTACGGATGCCGCTGCCACCGCCCGCGGCCGCCTGGGCGAAGTCACCGAGGAGCAGTCACGCGCCGGTGGCGAGACCGAGCTCAAGGTCTGGTCGACGATCTACGGAACGTGGCTCGGGATCGCGGTGCCGACCGCGGCTGGAGCGGACGACTCGGAACCGTATGGCGTCGGTCTCCTGCTGGGGGCTCCGGCCGGGTTCTTCGGCGGACGCGCCTTCGCGCAATCGAAGCCCGTTTCCCTCGGCCAGGCGCGGGCGATCACATGGGGCGGAACATGGGGTGCGATCCAGGGGATGGGCTGGGCCAACGCCCTGGATTTCGGGGGAGGCGAACGCATCATCGAGGGCGACATCGTGATCGACGAGGAAGCGAGCGTGGAAGCCATCTTCACCTCAATGATCGTCGGCAGCGCGCTCGGCATCGGCGGCGGAATGCTGGCCGCCCGCCAGGAGATCTCGCCGGGGACGGCCACCTCCGCCAATCTGGGCAGTCTGTGGGGAGTCTGGTTCGGGGCGGCGAGCTCGATTCTCTTCGACCTCGACGAGGATCCGACGTGGGCCACGATGATGCTCACCGGCAACGCCGGGCTCGTGGGCGGTGCGCTCGCCGGAAGCCGCTGGCCGCTCAGCCGCTCGCGCTCCCGGTTGATCAGCATCGCCGGGCTCATCGGCGGCGTGGCCGGCGGCGGAATCATTCTCATCGCCCAGCCGGACGACGAAGACACAGCGATCGCGATCCCGCTGACGACCAGCATCGCGGGCCTTGTCCTCGGTGCCGCGCTCACGTCCGGACACGACGCCGAGGAAGATGCCGGCACAGAGGCACAGGCAGCGGGGCTCTTCGCCCCCTCCGGTGCGCTTTTCAGCCGGTCAGAGGGTGCGTGGTCTCTCTCGGCCCCGTTGCCTGTGCCGGTGCGCGGATTAGTGCTCCTGCCGGACGCCCGCGACGATCTGGTCTGGAAAGTGCCGCTGCTGAACCTGCGGTTCTGACACGGACCGCCAACCCTGCTCGCCGGCCGGGTCGTCCGAATCCTCGGGACCGCGGACAGCCCGGGCTAGAACCCCGCCAGCCCCAGAATCCCCGCCAGCACGTCGTCGGTCTGCGGCAGGATCGCCTTCTCGAGCTGGGGTGAGAACGCCACCCAGGTGTCGAGCGCGGCGACTCTCCGCACCGGCCCGTCGAGCCACGGGAACAGCTCGTCGGCGATGCGGGCCACCACCTCCGCACCGATCCCCCACGACAGCGGTTCTTCGTAGGCGACCAGAACCTTGTTGGTTCGCCGCACGGACTCGCTCACCGTGTCCATGTCGAAGGGCGACAGGCAGCGCAGGTCGATCACCTCGGTGCTGATCCCGTGCCGCTGCTCGGCCGTGCGCGCCGCGTCCAGCGTGCGCTTCACCAGCGCGCCGAAGGTCACCACCGTGAGATCGCGTCCCGGCCGTACCACCTTCGCCTTGCCGAAGGGCACCATGTAGTCGGGGCCCGGGTCGGCGCTCTTGTTGTGGACCTGGCGGTACAGGTGCTTGTGCTCGAGGAACATGACCGGGTCTTCGCAGCGGATCGCCGTTCGCAGAAGGCCGTTGGCGTCGAGGGCGTTCGAGGGAAGGACCACCCTGAGGCCCGGGGTGTGCGCGAAGAGGGTGGAAGCCGTCTGCGAGTGGTACATCCCGCCCTTGATGTAGCCGCCGTAGGTGGTGCGCACGACGACCGGCGCCGACCAGTGCCCCGCCGAGCGGTAGTGCATGGTGGCGAGTTCGTTGCGGATCTGCATGAACGCCGGCCAGATGTAGTCCATGAACTGGATCTCCACGACCGGCTTCAGTCCGCGCGCGGCCATCCCCAGAGCGCGGCCGATGATGTTCGCTTCGGCGAGCGGGGTGTTGTAGACGCGGTTGCTCCCGAACCGCGCCTGCAGGCCGTGCGTCACCTTGAAGACGCCGCCCTTGCCCTTCACTTCCTGCAGCGCGTCCTCGCGTGAGGCGTCGGCCACGTCCTGCCCAAAGACCACGATGCGCGGGTCGCGCTCCATTTCGCTGCGGAGGCAGCGGTTCAGCAGATCGACCATCGTGAGCGGGCGGTCGTCCTGGAAGACGGGCCGGTCCTCGGTGTCGAAGTCGGAGCTCGTCGGGTCGACGGTCTCGGAGTAGAGCCATTTGGTCGCCGTATCGGGCGTTGGCTGGGGATGTTCCAGCGCCTGGTCGGCGGCGGCCGCGACGGCGGCGACGCAGTCCGCCTCCATCCGGTCGAGTTCGGCCGGTGAGGCGACATCGGTCCGGATCAGGAGGCGCCGCGCGCGGCGATTGGGATCGCGGCGGTCCTGCGCGGCCCGCTCCGCCGGCGTCCGGTACGATGCCTCGTCGTCCGAGCCGGAGTGCGAGTAGGGGCGAGTTGTGTGCGCGTGCAGCAGCGCCGGCCCCTTGCGCTGCCGGCACCAGTCCACCGCCTCGCGCGCCGCGCGGTGGCTATCCATGAGGTCGGTACCGTCACACTCCACGATCTTCAGGTCAGGAAAGCCGGTCAGTAGACGCGAGACGCTGCCGCCGGCGGTCTGCACCTCGACGGGAACCGAAATCGCGTACTCGTTGTCCTCCACGACGAAGAGGACAGGCAGCTTCAGGTTGCAGGCGGTGTTCATGGCTTCCCAGAACTCGCCTTCGGAGGTGGCCCCGTCGCCGGTGGTGCAGACGACGATCTCGTCGTCGGCGAAGGTTGTGACGTGCTTGCGAAGCTCGGGCGTGATGGTGGCGCGCAGGCCTGCCTCGGCGGTGCCCACCGCGTTCAGGAACTGGGTGCCGGTGGGCGATGAGGCGGCAACGATGTTGAGCCGGCTGTCGCCGTAGTGCGCCGGCATCTGGCGGCCACCGCTCGCGGGATCCCGTTCCGCGCCCATCCCCTGCAGGAGCTGCTCCATCGGGGGAACGCCGAGCGCCAGGGCCAGCGCGCGGTCGCGGTAATACAGGTAGAACCAGTCCGACCCGGGCCGCAGGAAATCCGCCAGCGCGACCTGGACGGCTTCATGCCCCGCGCCGGCGATCAGGAAGAAGACCTTGCCCTGCTTGTAGAGCTTCGCCTCGCGGTCGTCGATATTCCGCGCGGTGACCATCGTCCGGTACCAGCGCAACAGCGTGGCCCGGTCAGGAAGGTCACTCTCGAGGTCCGATCCGATCTCGTGTTCCAGTGTCGCCATGGCATCCCGAACGGTGGTAACGGAGCAATGTCATGCTCGGGAGCTACCAGATTGGGCCCGTTTGAGCGCCCTGTCCAGAGCCCCGGCGGTTGTCGCCGGCTCCTGGCACGTCGACCCCACGCAGACGAATGCTTCGCCGGGCCGGTCAAGACGCCCTTCCATGGCCGGCAGGGCCGCCAAGGCGGGATCGTTCGGATCGCCTCCCGCGATGACCCGGTTGGGGTGCGCGTGCCGATGAGCCGTGCCGATCATACCCCCGATCTGGCCGTGTGTGCCAACCAGCGTGCACTCGAGGCGGGGCGTCGCGTGGAGCAGCGCGGCGGTGAGCAGCCTGCCCACCGCGCTGGGGTAGCGCTCCATCGCGCCGCGTTCCCTTGTGAGCACCGCTTCCACGATCTCGCTGTGCGCGGGCGCCCCGGTCAGGGCGGCCGAGCGGGCCAGCAGCTCCACCGCGAGGGAGTTCCCCGACGGCGTGGCGTTGTCCATGATGTCGCGCGGCCGCACCAGGAGCGGCTCGGCGTCCGCGGCGGCGTCATGGAAGAGGCGGTCGGCGGGGGACCAGAACCGGTCCACCATCGTTCCCGCGATCCGGGCCGTCTCGGCGAGCCAGCGCGAATCGAGCGTGGCTTCGTAGAGGGACAGGCAACCGTTGCCAAGCGCGCCGTAGTCCTCGAGGAAGCCGTCGATGTGGACGCGGCCCGCCGTGAGGACGCGGTGCAGGGTGTCGCCGCGGCGCAGGGTGCCGAGAAGGAAATGCGCCGCCCTCTCTGCCGCGCGCGTGTAGTCGGGGCGGCCCAGCGCGGGGCCGGCCTCGGCGAGGGCGCGGATGGCGAGGCCGTTCCAGGACGTGATCACCTTCTCGTCGCGGAAGGGCTCCGGGCGGGCGCTGCGCCGGTCCTTGAGGAGCGCGAGGGCGCCGCGCAGGACGGTGTCGAGTTCGTCGCGGGCCATGCCCTCCTGGCGCGCCACCGCGTCGAGGTCGTGGGGGAGGTGAAGGATGTTGCGCCGCTCGAAGTTGCCCGCTTCGCTGACGTCGTAGACGCGGGACAGGAGGCGCGCGGCATCTGGGTCGAGGACATCGTCGATCTCGGCGGGCGTCCACAGGTAGAAGGTGCCCTCCTCGCCCTCGGAGTCGGCGTCGCGCGCCGAGTAGAAGGCGCCGTCGGGCGACGTCAGATCCTCGAGGACGTAGTCCAGCGTCTCCTCGGCGACGGGGCCGAGGTGGTGGGCGCCCAGCAAGTGCGCCCGGGTGAGAGCCCGCGCGATGAGCGCGTTGTCGTACAGCATCTTCTCGAAGTGCGGGACCAGCCAGCGCGCGTCCACCGAGTAGCGGTGGAAGCCCCCGCCGGCGTGATCGCGGATGCCGCCGGCCGCCATGCGGGTCAGGGTGTGCACCGCCATCGAGACGCCGTGCGAGGAGGCAGGGCCGCTGCGGAGCAGGAAGTCCAGGAAGACGGGCTGGGGGAACTTCGGCGCGCTCCCGAATCCGCCGTGCGTGGGGTCGAAGCTGCGCCCCGCCGCCGCGACTGCGTGCTCGAAGAGGCGGGCGTCCGGCGGGCCGGATTGGCCGCTGCCGGCGTGGGGCTCGGTGGAACCTCGCGTCAGTACGTCCCGGAGCTGAGCGCCCGCCCGGGCAACCTCGCCTCGCCGCGCCTGGTAGGCGTTGGCGGCCGCCGCGAGCACCTGCTGGAACGAAGGCATCCCGTGCCGTGGCTGCGGGGGGAAGTACGTGCCGCCATAGAAGGGGACGCCCTCGGGAGTCAGAAACGCGGTGAGCGGCCATCCCCCCTGTCCCGTGATCGCCTGCACCGCGCTCATGTAGATCGAATCGATGTCCGGCCGCTCCTCACGGTCGACCTTGATGTTCACGAACGACCGGTTCATCACCTCGGCTGTGGCCGCGTCCTCGAACGACTCCCGCTCCATCACGTGGCACCAATGGCACGCCGAGTAGCCGATCGAGAGGAGGATGGGGCGGTCGTGCTCGCGGGCCAATGCCAGGGCTTCGTCGCCCCACGGATACCAGTCCACGGGGTTGTGCTGGTGCTGGAGGAGGTAGGGGCTGGTCTCTTCGGCGAGGCGGTTGGGCATGGCGGAGTGGTGGGAGGTGAGGACGCCAGGGATGACCTGAAAGATAGGCGAGCAGGGTAGCTGTGAGCGAGGAGGCAGGCGGTGTGCGGATTCGGTCCGTGTCTATTTTTCGCACAAGGTGATAGATTTTCACATATTATAAGCAACTGTGATTATATTGCTACAGCATTAAACGATTTTTCCGAAATACGAGCAACTGTGAATGTTTTCCGCACGCAATAGAGGATACTGGAGACTCCTGGACCAGTCTCTCCCCGAGCCCGGAGCACTCGCGGGGTATGCGTACCTTGCGGCCCGATACGACCTCCGGGTGCCCCTCCCGTCGCGCCTGACGGCCATCGCCGAGCGCCACCACCCGGCTTCCACGCCTGAGTGGCGTATGCTCACCCCCAGGCACGCCCCCGATGACAGCCTGCAGGGCCACGTCGAATTCGCACTGAAATGGGAGGGCGTGAGTCTCGCCGTGCTTGCGGCTCTGTTCAGGGTCGTCGACCCGGTAGAATTCGTTCACATGGTTCGCGACAAGCCGACCGGCGCCTATGCGCGGCGTATCTGGTTCCTCCATGAATGGCTGACCGGAGACCGCCTGGGCGTTCCGGACGCGGGCAAGGTCAGGGCCGTCCTGGTCGTGGATCCGGACGTGCAGTTCGCAGCGCGGAGCGGACCGCTCTCCAGGCGCCACCGGGTTCGCGACAACCTGCCGGGCACGCGAAGGTTTTGCCCGCTTGTCCGACGAACCGCTGAACTGGATCGCCATGTGGCAATGAGACTGGATGTCAGGGCGCGGGAGGTCATCGACCGGACGCATCCCGATGTCATCCGTCGAGCGGCGGCGTTCCTCCTCCTTCAGGACAGCAAGGCTTCGTTCGACATAGAGGGAGAACGACCCTCCCAAAACCGGGCCGTGCGCTGGGGTTGGGCCATTGGCGCCGCCGGCCGCAGCCGACTCAGCGCAGAGGAATTGATTCGCCTCCAGGAGGTCCTGATCGGCGACGGGAGGTTCGTCCGTCTCGGCCTGCGCACCGAGGGCGGGTGGGTCGGCAGCCGGGATCGGGCCACGGGGGCACCCATTCCGGAACATGTGAGTGCCCGTCCCGAAGACGTCCCGGGGCTCGTCAGGGGCGTCACCGAGTATGCGGAGCGGGCCGCTCAAGCCTCACTGGATCCTGTGGTGTTCGCGGCCGCGCTCTCGTTCGGGTTCGTCTACATCCATCCCTTCGAAGACGGAAACGGTCGCATCCATCGATGGCTCGTCCACTATGTGCTTGCCCGCGCGGAATTCAATCCGCCCGGACTGGTGTTCCCCGTCAGCGTCGCGATGCTGGAGCGAATCGCCGAGTACCGCGATGTCCTGGCCAGCTATTCGTCCCTCGTGCTTCCCCTCCTGGATTGGCGGGCGACAAGCAGGGGCAACGTGGAAGTTCTGAACGAGACGGCCGACTACTACCGTTTCTTCGATGCTACCCGGCACGCGGAATTCCTCTACCGCTGCGTCGAGCAGACAGTCGCCAGGGACCTCCCCGCCGAAGTCGACTACCTTGAATCGTACGACGAATTCAAGGCCCGCGTGCAGGAGGAGATTGCGGACATGCCGGAGGGGACTCTCGACCTGCTGACCCGGTTCCTGCGCCAGAACAACGGCATCCTTTCCGGAAGGGCACGGAAGCGTGAATTCAGGTTGCTCACGGACGCGGAGGTGAAACGCGTGGAGGCGTTCTACGGTGAGTGCTTTGCTGAAGGCGCGTCGGAGCCGGGACCTGGTCGCGCGCAGCGGCTGCGGGGCGTCTACTGATCCGAATGATCCGCCCATTCCTCCTCCTGGCGCTCAAGCGTCCCGGCCTCTGGCCCGCCTTGCTATCGGCCGCGTGGGCTTTCCGGCCGAGGGGCTGGTATCGCAGGCCGCCCTTCCTGCCCCTGCCGTCGCGGGCCTACATGAGCTGGCGCCTCGAGACCGCCTACGGGGACCCGGGGGCCATGCCGCCCGAGGAGGAGATCGTCCGCTTCGTCACCTGGTCGGCGGAGATGCGCCGCCGCATGAGAGGGAGCCGCGGGCCGCTGTGGATGAAGGTCCTCGCCGTGGCCGCGCTCGTGGCCTTCGCGGTGTGGGTCAACGTGCACGCGGTCGAGATCGCGGGGGTGCGGGAGGCGGCGGCCGCCGCGGGATACTGGGGGCTGTTCGCCGCCTCGGTGGTGAGCGGCTTCAACCTGTTGGCGCCGGTGCCGGTGGCCATCTTCTACCCGTTCCTGATCGAATCGGGTTTTGCGCCTCTGCCGACCCTGCTCACGATCGCCGTGGGGATGACCGGGGGCGACTTCCTCGGTTACCTGGTGGGGAATGCGACGCGCGACATGCTGGGCTATCGGCTGCGCCGCTTCCGCGCCCGGTTGGAGCGGATGCTCGATGCCCTGCGGGCCCGCCATCGCCTCTTGCCGTACGGTCTGCTGTTCCTCTACGCGGCCTTCGCGCCGATCCCCAACGAACTCGTGGTCATCCCGATGGCGTTCATGCGGTGCTCGCTGGCGGGCGTGATGACCGCGGTCCTCTGTGGCAACGTGATCTTCAATTCGCTGATGGCGTCGGGCGCCTCGTGGTTTGTGGCGTGGTGGGCATGATCGTCGTCGGCTTGACCGGCAATCTGGCCGCGGGGAAGTCGGCGGTGGCCGAACTGTGGCGGCGGACCGGGGTGCCGGTGGCTTCGGCGGACCGGTTCGCGCGCGAGGCGGTGGCGCCGGGCACCGCGGCGCTGGCCCAGGTGGAGGCGCTGCTGGGGCCGGGGGTGGTCGGGGCGGGTGGCTCGCTCGACCGCGCCGCCGTCCGCCGAATCGTCTTTCGGGATCGCGAGGCGAGGCGGGGGCTGGAAGCGATCATTCACCCCAAGGTGAGGCGTCTCCGTGACAGGTGGACCGCCGAGCGCCGTCGCGAGGGCGCCGAATTGGTGGTATGGGAGATTCCGCTCCTCTTCGAGACCGGGATGGAGGCGGAGGTGGATATGGTGGTGCTGGTGGATGCGCCCGCCGAGGTGAGGCGGCGGCGCGCGATGGAGACACGCGGACTGAGCGGCGAGGAGGTGGATGGGATGATGAGGGCGCAGATGTCGGCCAGGGGGAAGCGTGCCGGCGCGGATTTCGTGATCGACAACGGCGGGACGAGGGAGGATCTGGCGGCCCGCGCGGCCGAGGTGCTCGCGCAGATCAGGCGGGGCGGGCGCTGAGGTGGGACGCGCGGCACATGTGGTCACCGGTCCCGAGCGGGACAGACGGATCGATGCGGTCGTCGAGGCGCTTCTGGCCGCGTCCCCGGTTGTGGTGACCACTCACGCCAACGCCGACGGCGACGCAGCGGGGTCGGCGGTGGCGATGGCCGCGTTTCTCAGGGAACACGGGGCCGATGTTCGCATCGCGAGTGCCACGCCCTTTGGCGAGAACTTCTCGTTTCTCCTGCCGGACCCCGAGTGGGTGCTTCCCGCGAAGAGCGAAGCAGAGGCCGCCTGGTGCCGGCGCGCGGGATTGGCGGTGGTGGTGGATACCTCCGACCCGCGCCGGATCGGCCGCATCAACTCGATGATCCGGGGGCTGCCGACAGTCGTCGTCGATCATCATCCCCCTACCGACCGATTCTTCGACGGTCTGGCGCTTATCGATACGAGAGCCGCCGCCGCGGGGGAATTGGTCTTCGAACTCATCGAGCGCGCGCGCGGCCCGTGGACCGATACGATCGTGCGGGCGCTGTACATCGCGGTGCTGACCGACACGGGGGGCTTCCGGTTCCAGAACACCTCGCCCGATTGCCTGCGGACCGCCGCTCGGCTGGTCGAACTGGGCGCGGATCCGGAGGGGCTGTATCGCGCCGCCTACTCGGGCTTCCGGCCTCGTCGCTTCGAGTTGCTCCGGGAGGCGCTGGCGACGCTAACGGTGCACCCCGGAGGGCGCGTGGCCTGGATGATCGTGCCGAAGGAACCATTCGAGCGGCTTGGCGCCACGGTGGACGATCTGGAGGGGTTCGTCGACGTGCCACGCGACGTGGAGGGGGTCGAGGTGGCGATCCTGTTTCGCACCACCAGCGACGGGCGCATCAAGGTATCGCTACGCGCGCTGGCTCCCACGCGAGTGCACGGAATCGCAAAGGCGCTCGGTGGAGGCGGTCACCCGCAGGCGGCGGCGGCCGTGGTGTCGGGCAAGCTGGACAGGGTGGTGGAGCGCGTGGTGGAAATGGTCGCGCTGGAGTTGCGGGGGTAAGGGTTTTCGCCGGGAGATTCTATCTTTCGAGGATGAATCCGAAGATGAATGCCCGGACGGCCCACAGGGCGCGCCAGACCGAAGTCGACTTCGACGACGGGCCGGGAGTCCCGGAGGCCCTGCCGCGCACGCTGCGTGAGGTCGGCGAGCGCCTTGGACCCGAGGCGGTCGACCGCCTGTGGATCTTTCCGCCGCTCATTCGCGGGCGCAGGGAGTGGGGACTGGTGGCGGCGGGCTGTTTCGACGGGAGCGGCGCGCGGCGTCTGGTCACGGCCCGGTACGCTGCCCAGCGCACCGGCAAGGGGCTGTACCTCGACACGCAGCTGGTCGACCAGGGCGTGGCTCCGGCAGACCGGCTGCCGCGGGTGATGGAGGGGGTGGTGAAGCGGGGGCCGGCGCCACTGGGGAGCCCGAGGCCGGAGGAGGTGGGCGGCAGCGCCGAAGCATTCGACGCACTAATGGAGGATTTCGCCGGCGAGCTTTTCGAGGAAGCGGTGATCGGACCGCCGGCGGCGGAATAGGGCAGGAGACGGCCATGAAAACCGGACCGAGAGATATCGACCCGTATGTGGGCATCTTCGCGCGCTACCTGCGCGAACAGGGGCTGCCCTTGACCCAGCAGCGCACGGCGGTTGCCGAGGCGGTGTTCTCGTCGCCGCACCACCAGTCTGTCGAGGATCTCGGCAATGTCCTGCGCGAGCACGGGATGCGGCTCGGCAAGGCGACGATCTACCGCACCCTGGATCTGCTGGTGCGCAGCGGACTGGTCGAAGAGCACGATTTCGGCGAGGGCTTCAAGCGCTATGAACACCGCCTTTCGCGCAATCCGGTCCACCATCACATGGTGTGCACCGAGAGCGGCGAGGTGATCGAGTTCCGCAGCGAGGAAATTGCGCGCATCGTGGAAGAGACCGCTGCCAGGCACGGCTTCCGCCCCACGCATCACAAGCTCGTCGTTTTCGGCTACAGCCGCGCCAGCCAGGAATCGGGCGCGGGCGCCGAGCATCGCGGCATCACCTGCCCCATCGAGACCACCTGACCCGGCCTCCGCCCATGCCCAACCGGAGGGACCCCAACGCCGCCGCCCGCTCGGGCTCCCGCACGCTCCACGACCTGCCCGCAGGTCTGGAAGGGCTGCCGTGGGAGCTGCCCCGCGTCTTTCTCGGGCTGGACGGCCCCGGCGCGACCGCCGAAGGCGCCGCCACCTGGATCCTGCCGGTCCCCTACGAGGCCACCACCTGCTGGGGCTCCGGCACCCGCCGCGGTCCGCAGGCGATCATCGACGCATCGCGCTACATCGAGCTCTTCGACCACGAACTGGGCCGCGACCCGTCGGCGAGCGGCGTCTACACCTTCCCCGCGCTGGAGCTGACCCGCGGCGACGCGGCGCGCGCGATGGCGGAATTGGAGGACGCCTGCATCCGGGTGCTGGACGCCGCCGGCCAGCGCCGCGTGATCATGATCGGCGGCGAGCATTCGGTGTCCTCGCCCGCGATCCTGGCGCACGCCGAGCGCACCCCCGAGCGGCTCACCGTGTTGCAGTTCGACGCCCACCTCGATCTGCGCCAATACCACGACGGGAGCCACTATTCCCACGCCTGCGCCATGGCCCACGTGGTCGATGCTGTGGACCTTGTCACCGTCGGGGCGCGGGGGATCAGCGGCGAAGAGTGGGCGGTGGCCGCGGAGCGCGACAACGTGACGGTGATCACGGCCGAGGAGGTGGCCGGAGCGCAGCCCGCGCCCGACGACGCCTGGATCGACCGCGCCCTCGCCGCTCTCGGCCCATCCGTGTATATCACCTTCGACGTGGACTTCTTCGATCCGTCGCTCATGCCGTCGACGGGCACGCCGGAGCCGGGGGGCGGGCAGTGGTATCCCGCGCTGGCCCTTCTGCGGCGCGTCTTCGCAGAGCGCCGGGTGGTCGGCGCCGACGTGGTCGAGCTCGCGCCGATCCCCGGGATGACCGCCCCGGACTTCCTCGTGGCCAAGCTGATCTACAAGATGATCGGCTACTGGAGTGAAGCCCGGTAACGCGTTCCGGCTACCGAGTGTCCACGTTAAAGCGTATGCCAGATTCCCGCTTTCCGGAGAAACAGATGAACCGCCTCCGCCCCTCACTCACCCCGGCGCGCGTCGCCACCGCAATCGCCGTGGCCGCCGTCGCACTGTGGCTGCCCCTCGCAACCCCCGCCGCCGCACAGCTCACCGAGCAGATCCCGGACGACATCTGGGAGTCCTTTGTGTGGCGCTCGGTCGGGCCGACGAACATGGGTGGGCGCGTGACCGATGTCGAAGGATTGGCGAGCCCGTCCAAGACCTTCTACGTGGCCGGGGCCGCGGGCGGCATCTGGAAGACGACCAACAACGGGATCACCTTCCGCTCGATCTTCAACGACCCCCGCGTGATCGCGATGGGCGACCTCGCCATCGCCCCGAGCGACCCGAGCCAGATCTGGGCGGGGACCGGCGAGGAGGATTCGCGCAACTCGATCTCGCCGGGCGGCGGGATCTTCAAGTCCACCGACGGCGGCGACAGCTGGGAGCTCAAGGGCCTGCGCGAGACCCAGGTGATCGGGCGAATCGTCGTGCATCCGCTCGATCCCGACATCGTGTTCGTGGCGGCGCTGGGGCACATCTGGGACGCCAACCCGGAGCGCGGCCTCTATCGCACGACCGACGGCGGCGAGACCTGGGAACTGGTCAAGCACATCAGCGACAAGGCCGGGTTCGTGGACGTGGCCCTCCGCCCCGGCGACCCCAACACCCTCTTCGCGGCCAGCTGGGAGCGCGTGCGCGGACCCTGGTTCCTGAAGAGCGGCGGCCCCGGCAGCGCGCTCTGGAAATCCACCGACGGCGGCGACACCTGGACCGAGGTCACGGGCGGCGGTTTCCCGACCACCATGAAGGGCCGGATCGGGATTGCGATCAGCGAGAGCGACCCCGACATCATGTTCACGATGGTCGAGGCCGAGGAGGAGGAAGAGGCCGAAGCGGACGGCGACGCCGAGCGGGACGGCGACACCGGCGGCAACGGCCTCTACCGCTCCGAGGACGGCGGCGTGACCTGGGAGAAGGTCAACGACGCCAACAGCCGGCCCTTCTACTACTCGCAGGTGCGCGTCGATCCGCACGACCCCGACCGGGTCTACTTCTCGTCGACGCCGGTGCAGTTCTCGAGCGACGGCGGCCGCACGGCGGGGACCACCACAAACGGCATCCACGTCGACCATCACGCCATGTGGATCGATCCCGTCGACCCGGAACGGATCGTGGTCGGCAACGACGGCGGCGTCGCGATCACGTACGACAAGGGCGGCAACTGGCGCTACCTGAACACGATGGCGCTGGGGCAGTTCTACGACATCTCGTACAACATGGACAAGCCATACCGGGTGTGCGGCGGCCTGCAGGACAACGGCACCTGGTGCGGACCGAGCCGCCTCGCTCGCGGCCAGCTCTCGCAGTACCACTGGGCCACGATCAGCGGCGGGGACGGCTTCGTGACCGCGCAGGATCCGGAGAACCCCGACCTCGTCTGGGCCGAGTCGCAGGGCGGCAACATGCGGCGCCTGAACCTGGCCACCGGTGAGAGCACGACGCTGCAGAAGCCGGGCTGGGAAGACGCCTGGCGCCCGTTTCAGGACAGCATCGTGCTGCTCCTCGAGGCCGGGGCCGATGAGAGCGACCCGCGGATCGCCGACCTCCAGGCGCGCGCAACCGCCGACTCCGCCAGCCACATCATGCGCTGGAACTGGAACACGCCGTTCTTCCAGTCGGTGCATGACCGCAGCCACTTCTACGCCGCCGGCAGCAGCGTCGTGAAGAGCACCAACTGGGGTGAAGACCTCGCGATCATCTCTCCAGACCTCTCCTACGCCGACCCCGAGAAGATCGAGGTCAGCACGCGCACGACCGGCGGCATCACCCCCGACGTGACGGGCGCCGAGACGCACGCCACGATCACCGCGCTGGCCGAATCGCCGCTCGTGCAGGGACGCCTTTTCGCCGGCACCGACGACGGCCGCGTCTGGACCTCACCGGATGACGGCGGTGAGTGGATCGAGCTCACCGGGCGCATCGCCGGCGTCCCCGAGGGCACCTACGTCAGCCGCGTGGAGCCCTCGCGGCACGACCCCGACCGCGTCTACGTCTCCTTCGACGGCCACCGCACGAACGACTTCACCCCGTACGTCTTCGTCTCGGACGACGGCGGCGACTCGTTCCGCTCTATCGCGGCGGGGCTTCCCACCGGCGCACCCGACTTCGTGCACGTGGTCCGCGAGGACCCGCGCAACCAAAACCTGCTCTTCGTGGGGACTGACCTGGGCGTCTACGCCTCGCTGGACCGGGGCGGCTCCTGGCGCCGCTTCATGGAGAGCATGCCGACGGTGCCCGTGCACGACCTGCGCATCCACCCCCGCGACCGCGAACTGATCGCGGGCACGCACGGCCGCTCGATCTGGATCGTCGACATCGCGCCGCTGCAGGATCTCACGGGGAACGTGCTGGCGGACGGCGCGGGGGCGTTCGAGCCCGCGCCCGCCTACCAGTTCGGTGAGCCCGCGCGCGGCGGCGAGTCTTACGGGCAGGCCTGGTTCTCGCGGCCGACCCCGGGCGCGACCGGGCGGATCAGCTACTACGTGGGCGAGGAGATGGCGGCGGCGCTGGCCGAGGAGGAGGCGGGCGACGCGGACGACGGGCAGGAGATGGCCCAGGCGGCCGGAGGGCAAGGAGGAGACCAGGCGCAGGCAGGAGGGCGGCGGGGCGCTGGCGCGGGACAGGCTGCCGCGAGAGGCGGCGGTCGTCCTGGCGGCCCGGGTGGTCTCGGTGGCGGTCCTGCGGCGCAGCGCGGCCCACAGGCCGAGATCACGATCACCGACGCCGACGGCGAGGTCGTGCAGACCCTGAACGGTCCGGCGGCAGCGGGACTCCACACCGTGAGCTGGAACCTCCGGGGCGCGGCGGCCGAGGCCGAGGGGCTGTCCCCCTCCGAGCGCCGCGACAGCCTGCAGATCGCCGAACGCGCCCGGGCGGTGGCCGATTCGCTGGTCGAGGCCGGCTGGGAGGAAGAGCCGCTGCGCCGCCAGATCGGCCTCTTCACCGGTGAGACCGACGCGACGACCTTCTTCGGTGGCTTCGGCGGGGGCGGCTTCGGCCGAGGGCAGGGCGGGGGCGACCCCGAGGCCTTCCGCGAGCGTCCGGGCGAGTCCGCAGGTGGGGGTAGGGGAGGGCGGCGTGCCCCGAACTTCAACCAGATGCGCGAATTGGCGGAACTCGTCCGCCCGGGAATGGGGATGGGCGGCCTCTTCGGGCGGCGAGGACGCGGAGGCCAGGGGGAACTTGTCGAGCCCGGGATGTATACTGTCACCATCTCCATCGGAGACCGCACCCTAACCACGGCGTTGGCGATTGAACGCGTCGGCGCGATGGCCAACCCGGACCCTGCTTCTTCATGAACGAATCCATCGGAATCACGATCGCCCTGACGGCGGGCGTCCTGTCCTTCCTGTCGCCCTGCGTGCTGCCGCTGGTGCCGAGCTACCTGTCCTTCGTGTCGGGGATGTCGCTGGAGGACCTGCAGGAGGGGTTCGACCGGCGGCGCGTGATGGTGCATGCGGCGCTGTTCGTGAGCGGATTTACGCTGATTTTCGTGCTGCTCGGCGCGGGGGCGACCTTCATCGGGAGCTTCCTGCTGTACAACAGCGAGTGGATCGCGCGGATCGGCGGCGTGATCATCATCCTCTTCGGGCTGCACCTGATGGGGGTGTTTCAGATGTTGCCGCTGCTGCGCGAGAAGCGGATGCATCTCGCCAACAAGCCCGCCGGGTATATCGGCACGGTGGTGGTGGGCATCGCGTTCGGTGCGGGGTGGACGCCCTGCATCGGCCCGGTCCTCGGCGCGATCCTCACCATGGCGGCATCACAGGAGAATGTGGGCGTGGGGATGTGGCTGCTCTTCGTGTATTCGATGGGGCTCGGTATTCCGCTGCTGCTGGCGGCTCTGGCCATGGAACGCTTCCTGAACGCGTTCTCGCGTTTCCGTCGCTTCCTGCCGGCCGTCCAGATCGCGGCGGGAGCGATCCTGGTGCTGCTCGGGATCCTGCTGGTGACGGGCTCGTTCGTGGTGCTCGCGGCGTGGCTGAACCGGTTCACGCCGGAGTTCCTGCTGGACAGGCTGTAGGGGGAGAACGACTGATATGGCACTCGTAGCTTCGACCATGCTGGCGCTCGGCACCGAAGCGCCGGATTTCTCGCTCCCGGAGCCAGCGACGGGCAGGACGGTGTCCCTGTCGGGGATCGACGGGGCCCGTGGGCTGCTCGTCGTATTCCTGTCGAACCACTGCCCGTTCGTGAAGCACCTGGCGGATCACTTCGCCGGGTTGGCGGCCGAGTACCAGGGGCGAGGCGTTGCGGTGGTCGGGATCAACGCGAACGATGTGGCGAACTACCCCGACGACAGTCCCGCGAAGATGGTGGAGGAGGTGGCGGGGCGCGGATACATCTTCCCCTACCTGTTCGACGAGTCGCAGGAGGTCGCGAAGGCGTATCGGGCCGCGTGCACGCCGGACTTCTTCCTTTTCGATGCGGACCGGCGCCTGGCGTACCGGGGTCAGTACGATGGCAGCCGGCCGTCGCTGGACGTGCCCGTGACCGGCTCGGATCTGCGCGCGGCGCTGGATGCGGTGCTCGCGGGAGACGCGCCGCCGCCGGAGCAGGTGCCCAGCGTGGGGTGCAACATCAAGTGGAGGGCGGGGGAGGAGCCGGGGTGGTTCGGTTGATGTAGAGCTAAGGGCCCCTGGTAGGGCCTTGCCCCGCGGTTGCGGGGGAGGGGCGTGGGCAACCAATGACCCTGCGGACACGATAATGTAATGTAAAGTAGACATAATGTAATGTGCGGTTTACAGTACGCCGTATTTCGCGACATCAAGTCCCATCCGGCCATGAGAGCGGACTACTGAAATCCAGTGTCATCCATAGGCGTCCGTAGAGTTCCATAACAACCTGTATTGCCACAAGTTAGATTGAGTCTCTCCTACTCTCGTCCACCGGCTACATCCCTTGCGATCTACTGTTATCCCGGCTATGATTAGGGAATGAATAATGTCACCGGTTCCCGCACGCAGCGCCGGAGAGGCAAGCCCAGGGGCCGGCATCCCCACAACCGGCTCTCTGCCGCCTTCGTGCGTTCGGCTCCCCCCGGACGACACTGCGACGGGAACGGACTGTACCTCTACGTCAAGAAGACCGGAACCCGCAGTTGGATCCAGCGGCTCGTCGTCCGGGGCCGCAAGCGAGAGATCGGTCTCGGCAGCGTCGTCCTCGTCTCGCTAGCAGAGGCCCGCGAGCAGGCATTGGCGAACCGGAAGCTGGCCCGCGCGGGCGGCGATCCAGTGGCCGAGAAGCGCCGGTCCCAAGGCGTTCCGACCTTCGCCGAGGCCGCCGTGCGCGTGATCGAGCAGAAGCGCGGCGGATGGCGGAGCCCGAAGACCCCGAGGTTGTGGATCCGCACGCTGGAAATGTATGCCTTCCCGCGCCTCGGCAAGGTGCCGGTCTCGGAGATCACCAGCGCTGACGTGCTGGAAACGCTCTCCCCGATCTGGCACGGGAGGCCGAAGGTCGCCCGCGCCGTCCGTCTGCGCATCCGCGCCGTGCTGGAATGGGCTGTCGCCATGGACTGGCGGGGGGACAACCCGTGCGACCGGCTCCTGCCGGTGCTCGGCCCGCAGCACGATGTCGTCACGCACCGCAAGGCCCTGCCTCACGGCGAGGTGGCGGCGGCCATCGCGAGGGTGCGGGCGGCAAAGCCGGGGAAGGTCGACACGCTCGCGTTCGAGTTTCTGGTCCTGACGGCGGCGCGGGGCGGCGAGGTCCGTGGGGCGGTGTGGAGCGAGATCGACCGGGATGCGGGCGTGTGGACGATTCCGGCAAGCCGGATGAAGACCGCCCGCGAGCATCGGGTGCCGCTGTGCGGTCGGGCGTTGGAGATCCTTGACGCGGCGCGCAAGCTGGGGAACGGGGACAGTCCGATCGTGTTCGTCAACGAGCGTGGGAAGCCCTTGACCAGAAAGCGGCCGGGGCGGTTGCTCCTTAGCTGCAGAGTCTCGGCGGTGCCCCACGGGTTCCGTTCATCGTTCCGGGATTGGGCCGCTGAGAAGACCGACCATCCGAGGGAGGTCGTCGAGGCGGCGCTGGCGCATGTCGTGCAGAACAAGGTCGAGGCGGCGTACCTGCGGACGGACCTGTTCGAGCGACGTAGGCGGCTCATGGAGGACTGGGCGGCCTATCTAGCCCGGATTTCTCACAGGGTGGCGGATTCGGGTCTGGATGAAGGGATTGAGGCCGTGGTTCGGCGGGTCAACTGCGTTGCAAGGCGGGAAGGGTCCCGGTTTGGTCGTCTGAGAGGCGAGAGACGGGGAGATCTGCTGGCTGAAGGGGTCTTCAATGCTCGCGGGGCGCACTGGTCCCGGCGGGTTTGTCGAGAGGATGTCCAGAGTGCGTGGGAACTACCCTGGCAATCGTGCGTGGACCCGGGCGAAGGCGGTCGCGGAGGGGTGTGCGGAGTCCATCGCGACCTTGAGCCGCCGGATGGAGACGGTGACGCGGGCGCCGATCTTGAGGAGCTTGAGCCGGAGGGTTCCGGCGGTGGCGCGGGCCAGGCGCGTGCCGTGGAGCGCACGGCGCAGGGCGTCGAAGAGGATCGAGGCGAAGGCGGAGAAGAGGAGCCGGAGCTGGTTGGCGGCGAAGCGGGATGCGGAGGTCCGGTCGGAGAACAGGTCCAGCTGCTGCTCCTTGATCGCGTTCTCCATGTTGCCCCTCGGGCAGTAGACGCGCTCGTAGACGGACCGGGCCGAGAAGGTGTCGGGCAGCGAGGTGACGACGAAGCGGGGGTTGGACTTGCCGGGCAGGTGCTCGGCCTTGGCGACGACCCGGCGCTTGCGGGACCAGCTTGTGAGGGTGGCGTAGAGGAACTCGGTGAACCGTCGGGCCGACCGGCCCCGGCGCTCCGCTGACGCCGCGGCGTCGGCCAACTCCGGGCCGATCTTCTCGACGAGCCGCGAGTTCCGGGCCAGGCCGATGACGTAGTCCACGCCGTTGTCCTCGCACCAGGCCAGGAGGTCTTCGCGGGCATAGGCGGAATCGGCCCGAAGCAGGATCTGCAGTCCCGGCCACCGCTGCCGGAGCCGTTCGACGATGCGGCGGAGCGGCCCCCTCACGCCCCCGGCGGGATCCGCGTTGCCCGGCCTCAGCAGCGCGAAGAGCGGGCGGTGGCCGCAGGTGATGTACAGCGGCAGGAAGCAGTAGTGGTTGTAGTAGCCGTGGTAGAAGCCGCCCTCCTGGCGGCCGTGGACCTCGTCGTCGGTCGAGTCGATGTCCAGCACGAGCCGGGACGGCCGCCTGCCCCTCCAAGCGTCGATGAACGACTCGAGCAGCACGGCCTGCAGCGCGTCCGCATCGTGCTCGATCCTGTGGTACCGCCCCGGCGCCCCGGCGGGAGGTGCATGCTCGAGACGGTTCAGCGTGCTCTTGCCCGCCAGCGCCGCGCAGTTCCTGCGGCGGCCCTCGAGCTTCCCGGAAAACAGCGCCAGCAGCGGGTCGTTCCGCAGCTCGTCATGGTCGTTGAGATCCTCGTATCCCAGCGCAATGCCCATGATCCGCTGCGCCACCAGCGTCTGGATCGAGTGCTCTGTCAGGCGGGCATCGCGGTGGTCCGTGAAGCACGCGGCCACCCGGTCGACGAGCCCAATGGACCGGTCGGCCGCCCTGAGCAGCAGCGCTCCCCCGTTCGACGTAATCGATCCGCCGTCGAACGCCGCGGTCACCCTCCGGCCCTGGCACCCTTGAAATCCGAACGAAACGGGTCTACACTGTGTCGGCATCGGTCCTCTGGTGTGGTGACTGTCAAGTTTGTGCGGCACATAAACTTAACAACCCCCGGAGGCCGATGCCATCTTATTGCTGTGAGAAATCCGGGCTAGCGGCCGGGAGAGCGGGCACCGGGAGCTGATCCGACCCCGCGACCAGGCTCGGAGGCCGTGTCGGGGCGTTTCGGGGGCATTTCGGCGAATCCCCGGGCCGCAGGAGCGCCTGAGAGCGACGATCGCCGGTGCCCGAGGGGTAGGGGTAGGGCGGAATGCGACGGTGCGGCAGGAACGCCGGGGTACACGTCTTCGCCGTCGGTTGAGGCGGGCGACCAAAAGGCCGAAGAGCTTGCCCGCGACGGCTCGGTGGACGCGGTTCTGGACGGTGCCCTGAGCGGCGTTTGCGGAGGCGTCCGCAGGGGCTGGCTGAGCCACGCTACTGTGGCTAAGCCAGCACACGCGATGTAAAACATTCTCGCTCTGGCGAGGGGTGCTACCGCCCCCCTTCGATCCCCCCAATCGGCGCTCGCGCGAACGTCGTGGGCCGAGGCTTCCACCCCCTCGGCCCTAACCACCACACGGCCACCGAAATCGTGGACTGGACCGGCCTGCCAGCCCGCCCACCGGCTCCCCGCACCCTCCCATCCCCGGAGCGCCAGCTTCTCAGGACGGACTTCGTTCGGCTGGCGCGATTCGGGCACGAACGACGTAATTTCACGTCGAACTCGTCGGTCACGATCAGCCATGCCAAGTCGCCCCGCACGACCGGGTCGACTTGGTCCGAGAAGCTGAGGCCCGGCTCCAAGCTGGCCGTTCCGAGAAAGCCGCCGTCCCCCGAGTGGACATCGAAGAGAACTCCGCCGTCCGCTGCCGGAGTCCGGACCCACAGGTTGCCCTCGACCGACTCGAAGACGGCCTCGACGGCGGGCTTGACGGTGGGAATTCGGGACCAGTCCCACTGGCGGCTCACGCCCCGGTCCGCGAGCATCTGCCGCATCGCGTCGATTACCGAGTCGCGCTCTACCTCGGACACGGGGACGGCGGGACGGCGGGTTTCGACCACGAGGGTCGTGTCCCCGCCCGGCTCCCACCGTGCCATGCGGTACTCGGGATCGCCATCCCGGGTGGACCAGACGGCACCCCGCGAATCGATGAACGTGACCTCGTCCGCGAAGAACGGGATCCCGTACATCATGTAGCCCCGGTCCAGCTCTTGGTAGAAGGTCCCGGGCTGGTTCTGGGGATCGTACTCCTCGTCTTCCGGACCATCGCTGGGCAACGGCAGGGAGTCCACCAGCGTCATCGTCAAATCGTAGACGCGAATCTGTCTACGGGTCCCGTCCCACCACGGTCGGTGGATGCGGTTCCCATCCACCATCGCGCCATTCCAAACCCAGCCGTAGTTGCCGTCGTCGAACGGAAAGGACTCCGTGAAGCCATCCTCGGGATCGAAGACCGACATGCGACCGTTGCGCCCATCCGGGACCCAGAGGCGTCCGTTGGGGCCAAGCATGATGCCGTTCGCGTCCGCGAACTCGCCGGGTCCCTGTCCCCTCCCGCCATGGGTCGCGATGTGAGCGCCATCGGGGCCGAAGACGCGAAGTTCCTGAACTTGGGAATCCAGGACGGCGAAGCCTCCGCCGTCCAGCGCCGCCAAGCCCTTCAGATAGGCGAACGCGTCCGGCCCGGTGCCTTCGAGGGAACCGACGCGGAGTTCCTCGACCAGAGTCCAGGTTGGAGATACATTCGCCGCCGGGATGTTCGTGACGTGGACCGTGCCGGAGGGCAAGGTGTCCCGCAGCGTGGTCCAGTCGCTCGGAGACCCGGTGTCGCCGCAGCCGACGAGGGCGATCCACGTCACGACGAGCAGCGTCCAACTCCGTTGCATGATCAGCGCCTTTGCCCGGTAGCGTGGATCAGGCGCCGCAACGCGGCGACATCGTCCTGCATCGACCGCTCGATTCCCTCGGCACGACGGTCGGCGTCCCCCTCCTCGATCTGCGCTTCTATCTCTCTGATCCTTCCGTCCAGATCGTACCGCTCGATCTGGGCCTCGATGTCCCGGATCTTCCCGTCCAAGTCGTATCGCTCAATCTGGTCTTCGATGGCTCGGACCTTCCCGTCGAGGTCGTATCGCTCGATCTCCAGTCTGATCTCGCCCACTTGTTGGTCCAGATCGTATTCGCCGATGGCTTGGCGGGCGGATCGTATCTCGCCCTCGGCCCGTACTATCTCGACTTGCAACGCCTCCTGAGTCTCAGCCGATTTCATCCGAGCCATCCCCCGTCGCAGGCTTGCGACGTGCCGTTCGTGGCCCGCGATTTGGCGGTGGAGACTCGCGACGTGCCGTTCGTGGCCCCCGATCTCGCGCCGCAGACTCCCGACGTGTCGTTGGTGGGACCCGATGTCCCGGCGGAGACTCGCGACGTGGCGTCGGTGGGACCCGATGTCCCGGCGGAGACTCGCGACATGCCGTTGGTGGGATCCTATCTCCCGGCGCAGGCTTCCCTCCTCGCCGCGTACCTCCCAGGCCTCTTGGGAGCGCGCCAACACGGTCAACATCAGGTTGCGCCAGTCGCGAGCTTCGTCGCCGAAGGGTTGGGAGCGGCCATCGATGCTCCACTCGTACTCCAAGCCACTTGGGCCGGAAGTGATCGCCATCCGGTGAAACCTCTCGGCCCGGGAAGCAAGAACCAGCCAACTGCCGGGATCCATGCTCGCGACCGTGGTACCGTCTGCGGTCATCACGACGCCGCCGCTCGTCCGCATGCAGAGCGACATCCCGTCTACGGACACCTGTACCATCGTCGATTCACCTTCCCGCATTATGCCGTTGAGCCTCCCCGTTTCGCACTCGATCTCCTGTAATGCGAGGGCTTCCGACACTACCGGGGCAGCCGCGATTGGAGCGGTCGCGAGGGGCTCTGCTGGCACCCCGTCGGGCGGCGACGCCGACGCTGGTGCCGGATTCTCTGGAGGTGCCGGGTCCTCGGCGGGACGTTCGGGGAGACGTTCGGTCTCAACCTGTGGCGTGGAGTTCGCGGCCGGATCCATGCGTACGGGTCTGGCACAGGCTGCAACCATCCCCACCAAACCGACGATCGCCAGCGCGGCATAGGTGTGGATTCTAGAAAAATGCGGTCGATGCAGCTTGAGAATGGACATGATTCGGCTCTCCAAATGCGGGTGTTGCACCACGGGTAGCGAGAGGACGGGTGGACCAGGGGCGATCTCGGACGCAAGTGAGAAGAGGTGGCGGGCGTATGCCGAAGGGCGTACGCCAAGGGCCAGGACTTCCTCGTCGCACGAGCGCTCCCCCGCGCTGGCCGCGAGGCGTGACGCGAGCCAGGTCAGCGGATGGAACCAGTACAGGGCACCCACGGCACCGGCCACGAGTCGCCACAGCGCATCCCGTCGACGCACATGCACCAGCTCATGCGACACGACCATCTCGCGCCGGCCGGATGTCCAGTTCTTAGCAGACGCGGGAAGCAGAATCACGGGCCTCAGCTGACCGCCCGCCATGGGTGTGGAAACCTGGGCACTGGACAGGATCCGAGCGTCACCGCGCACGCGCGTTCGGTGTCGGAGCATATCCATCGACCGTATCCAGTCCGGATCACGAATCGGGGTCGCCCCCCGCACGAGCTTGCGGAAACGAAGGGCGGCAACGCCGAGGGAGGCGAGCCCAACCCCGCAGCCGAGTGCCCAGATGAGGAACACGCTTGCGGCGAGAGTCATCCGGACCGAACCGTCGGCCCGAGAAGGGAACGGCAGGTATTTGGTCGGGACTGGAGCCACGGAATTCGGTTGGCGACCCGAGGTGGGACGATTAGCCGTCGCTGATGGCTCGCTCGCTGTCTCTTCTGGGAAGTGGTCCTCGATTGCTGTGGTCCGGGCGGGAAGAATGGGAAGGTCCCACGAAGGGGCCAGCAGGCTCGGCACCGGCAACACGAGCAGCACTGCGAAGGTCGTCGTCCACAACAGATGCAAGGTCTTCGCGGAACCGCGTCTCGCAAACCAGGCAAGGACGAGGGCGACGGACAGGACCACCGTGGCCTTCGCAACCAGACCGATGGCTCCGGCGGCGGCAATGGGCAGGCCGGTCATCGTCCGTCTTCCTCGGCTTCATCGATCATCCTCTTGATGCGTTCGCGCTCGTCTGGAGCAAGGTCGCCTTCGCCGAGCTCAAGCAGCATGGCGACCGCGCCCTCGACGCTGCCTCCGAAGAACGTCCGCAGGACCCGATGCATCGCGGAGCGTCGTGCCCGCACCACGGGCATCGTAGGAGAATAGACGTAGCGGTGGCCCTGCGGGGTCCGTTCCAGATGTCGCTTGTTGACGAGGATGCGTAGGATCGAGCGGACGGCCGAGTCCGTTGGCGGGTCGGCCATGCGTTCCCGAATCTGGACCGCTGTGGCGCCACCCAACTCGTACAGGACATCCATCACGTCGCGTTCGCGTCGGCTCAGCGGGGGAAGTTGGCTCACGATGCTGGCACTCCATTCGGCGATTATCTCGTCCAGTCCTCACGACTCGGACTTCACGGTCGAATGGAATCGTAACGCAAAAATGTTGAGAACTCAACACTTCGCGCGAAGAGGCCGGGGAAACGGCATCGCGACCGCAGCTGCGGCCAGCCGCAGCGAAAAAACGGGGGTTTAGAAGGGGGCACACCCCCCTTGGCCAGACCGCAGTGTGTTGAACACGGCGTCGGCTGGCTCCCGACCACTAAGGGTCGTGAGTCAGCCCCCTCATTCAGGTCCGACCGGCCGACCCGTGGCGGCGCTCGCCAGCAAGCCGACAGGGAGGAAGCGGATCGCCGAGCTGGAGTGCCACGCCTTCCCCGGGCCATGGATCAGGGCCGTGTCTGGTGACCTCAGCATACCTTAGTTTGCAAGAATCGCCCCGCTCCGAACAGAAGTTCGATTCCAGAAACCAGGAAGGCGTAAACATGACAAGAGCCACCTACGCCATAGTAGCCACCTTGCTCGCAGCCCCAGCCGTCGCGCAGGACCGTCCGCTGACCGTGGACATGACCGAGGTTTACCGCGTGGGCGGTTTGGACGCGCAGGAGTGGGCCTTTTTCGGGCCTGGCTTGCAGTTGAGCTTCGATGGTGCCGGCAACCTGCTGGTGCTGGACGTTCTGAACAGGCGGGTCGTCGTCATCGGAACCGACGGCCAACTTGTGCGTGTCGTCGGTCGCGAGGGCGAGGGTCCGGGCGAGTTTCAGCTCAGTGTGGGAATCGCGGTGTGGCGTGACGGCCGCTTTGCGGTGCCCGACATGGGCCATTCCGCGATCCAGGTGTTCAGCCCGGACGGCGAAATCGAGCGGTTCGTCAGGTTGGCTGGTGAGGACGCACCGCCATCCGGTGCGCTAGGTTTCAGGGAAGAGATTCGGGCCGATCCGCTAGGCGACAGGCTCATCGCTCGAGGGGTCGAAGGCGTCATGGTTGCAATGATGAACCGGATGAATCGGCGTATAGGGTACGCGGAAGCGGAAGACGAGACTCTGGGGGTTGACGACCGCGCACTTGAGACCCTGGACCTCTCCGGCGATGTGATGGAATCAACGCCGATCCTGCAAGGATGGAGGGCGCCTCGTCCCGAACTCAGTTTGTCACCCGCGGACGCAGAAGACTGGCCGAAGGTGGTCGCGTCGATGGAAGAACGGTACTTCGAGCCGGGGTTCCATTGGGACGTATTGCCCGACGGTACCATTGCCTATTCCGACTCCTCGGCCTACGCCATCAAGCTCGCCCGTCCCGATGGATCGTTGATCAACGTGCTGAGACGGCCGCTTTCGCCGCAGGCGGTATCCGAACGGATCCGGCAGGCAACGATTGCCGCCCGCCTCGAAACCCTTGAGGAGCAGTTGGCGAGGGCTCCCTCCTCAGTTGGACCTTTGCCGCCGCGGGATCCCGAGCAGCGCCGCCAGCGGATTCGGGATCGCGCGTTCTACCACGAAGTCCCCGTGGTGCGCGGGCTACGGGCCAACTGGGATGGCGGACTGTGGATACAGCGCCGGCGAGAGGATCCGTGGGACGACGAGGGGCCGATCGATGTGTTCGGTGCGGACCGGGAGTACTTGGGCACGCTCGCCGTGGGCAACCCGGCGATGCCAGCCGCTTTCGGACCCGATGGTCTCGTAGTTCATCTAGAACGCGATGCACTCGATGTCCCGACGCTCGTCGTGAGCCGGTTGTGGGTGGAGGCTAGGTGACCGGATAGTACCGGCTGGATCCGCGTCGGCGCGACCAAGGGACGTGGGCGCTACGACAACCGGCCAAACAGTACGGCAAGCTAACCGAGGACTGTCTGGCTCTGCCCGCTCGCCAAGGACTGGAGGTGCACCGTCAACCGCTGAGCCCCCCCACGATCCGCACAACCGGTGGCTCGCCACGGCTTGACCGAACAGTTACCTCCGAGAGGTAAGCGTTCGGTCAGGCCGTGGGCTCGATCTCCTGCGGGTTTGCCCGCGACGGGGACCGAGCAACCGACGAAGCGTCCCCCTGCCACCTCCACCGGACGCGGAGCAGAGAGCGAAGACGATACCCGAGGTGTCGGAACGATATCGTCGGATCGCCAGCCGCATAAAGGGTTTTCGCAGCTGGCGAGCGCCTTCGGCTGGCCTGTCCGGCGGCGGGCCAGCCGCTGCGTTGGTGTGTTGGTGGGCTCAGCGGCGATACCGACGCAAAGTGGCTTGATCGTTGCGGTGAGGACGCCGACCGACCGTTCTTCCACGGCTTGGCCGAACAGTTACTCCGAGAGTGTCCGAGACCGTCGATCAACATCCAGATCCGGAAACAGGAACTGATAGGGGAACGATCATCAGCATATGTGATGTAACGATAACAATTGCAATGCGTTACAATATCACCGCCCATCGAGCCATGGATGTGCCCTGGCTCCGACACAAGGGTTGGAGATCGCCTATCACGGTCTCGCCGGGCTCGACGCACAGCGGCGCCAGCTCGCCCCTGGCGGGATGCTACCCCCGATACCGGCGATCACGATCTACAACGGCCGCAAGCGCTGGCAGGCGCCGGCCGATGTGTTTGACCTGATCGAGCCGGTGCGCGGCTGGCTCACGCGATTCCAGCCGCGTTTTCAAAGCAAGGTGCTTGACCTAAGGGGCGTTGCGCGCCAACCTCCACCGGAGCCGAACGTGGTGTCGTGGATCGCGAGCATGGAGCTCGACCCGGCGACTGCCAATGTCTCGCGAGTGGTCGAGAACCTGCGCCGGGCATATCCGGGAACACAGCACGTAAGGCTGCGGGAGGCGTTTCGGGAGTGGATCCTGGGAGCGGCGGAATCGTGGGGGATGGAGACCGAGGTGCTGGAAAGAGTGAAGTCACTCAAGGAGGCGACGATGATCTATGCAGGGGAGCGCGGCAGAGCCGAGTACCCTCAGGCCACCCCCGCCAAATCCTGCTCCAGCAGCTGCCGCCTCAGCAGCGTCGCATACGTCCCCCCCAGCGCCACCAGTTCCTCGTGCCGCCCCCGTTCCACGATCCGCCCGTCATCCAGCACCAGGATCAGATCCGCATCCTTCACGGCGGTCACCCGGTGCGAGATGATGAAAGCCGTGCGGCCTCGCAGTTCGTCGCGCAACCCGCTCAGAATGCGTGACTCCGTAGCCGTATCCACGGCGCTCAGCACGTCGTCCAGGATGAGGATCGGGGGGTCGATCGCGAGCGCGCGGGCGAGCGTGGCCCGCTGCTTCTGCCCGCCGGACAGGTTGATGCCGCGCTCCCCCAGACGGGTGTCGTAGCCGGCGGGGAAGTCCACCACCGTGTCGTGCAGGTCGGCCGCCGCGGCCGCATCCCGTACCCGCTGAATGCGGGCGTCCAGCGCCAGCGACGGCGGCACCCCCAGCGCGATGTTGCGGCCCAGCCGATCGGAGAACAGGAAGCTGTCCTGGGGCGCGAAACCGATGCAGGCGCGCACGTCCGCCGGGTCGTAGTCGGGAATGGGGATGCCGTCGAAGAGCACATCCCCGCCGGTGGGGTCGTAGATCCGCCCGAGCAGCGAGACGAGGGTGCTCTTGCCGGACGCCGTCGGGCCGACGATGGCCACGGTGCGCCCGGGCTCGACCGTGAACGATACGTCCTCGAGCACCAGCCGCTCCGTGTCCGGATACCGGAAGGAGACGTCCCGGAACTCGATCGTCGGGGTGCCGGAGGGAGCCGGATGGGGCCGCGCCGGAGCCGCGACCCTGGGCCGGATCGCGAAGATCCGGTTCAGGCGCCCCATCGAGGCCGCGCCGCGCTGGAAGAGGTTCACCACCCACCCGAGCGCGATCATCGGCCACGCGAGCAGCGCCAGGTAGAACGAGAACGCCACGAAGTCACCCACTCCGATCCCCCCCGCCATCACCAGGCCGCCTCCGTACCAGAGCACCACGACCATCCCCGCCCCCGTCAGCAGCCCCATGATCGGGTGGAACGCGCCCGACGCATACGCCAGGTGCATGTTGCGCTTCAGGTAGTCGCGATTGAGGGCGTCGAACTCGCGTGCCTGGGCGTCTTCCTGTCCGTACGCCCGCACGATCCGCACCCCGGTCAGGTTCTCCTGCACCATCGTCGACAGCGCGGCGAACTGCTCCTGGATCCGCTCGAAGCGGGTGTGGATGGTCTTGCCGAACCACGCCACGAGCGGCGGCAGGATCACGAGCGGCACCAGCGCCACCAGCGTCAGCATCGGGCTGATGGAGATCATGACGCCGAGCCCGAGCACGAAGTTGACCAGCGTGTTCCCCGTGTACATCACCGCCGGCCCGACCGCCTGCCGCACCGCCAGCGTGTCGTTGGTGCCCAGGCTCATCAGGTCGCCGGTGCGGTTGGCGCAGTAGAATCCGGCATCGAGCCGCAGCAGATGCCGCACGAAGTCATTCCGCAGATCCACCTCGATCCTCCGGCTCAGCCCGTTGAGGATCTCGCGCATGCCGTATCGCGTGACGCCCCCCAGCGCCGCCGCCGCCACGATCAGGAGCGCGTAGGTGATCACCGTTCGCCGGATCACCTCCGGGTCGGCCGCGTCGGGCGCGGTCAGCGCGTCGATCGGGAGTTTGAGGAGGTAGGGTTGAACGAGCGTGAACGCGTTCGCGAGGACCACCAGGACCATTCCCCAGAACATCGCCACCCGGTACGGTCGGAAATAGGGGAGGACGGTCTTCAGTTCGCGCATCGGATTCGTGGAGGCCTTGTGGAGCGGGGGCGTGCGGTCCGCGGCGCGGTGCAACGGCCCGTTCGCCGCAGGGCTTCTATATTAACGACGCCCGGCCCCGCGGCCCCCCGACGACGCCCGGCCCCGCCGGATCCCCGCCGCACGGAGTGAGGATGACGATCAGCCAAACCGCAGCCGCGCCGACCCCCAAGGCGGTGTTCATGGCGCTCGCCGTCCTCGCCGCTTGCGGTCCGGGCGCCGATGGGGGCGGCGAAGGCGGGGATGGGACCGGGGGCGAGGTCGCTCCGCAACCCGGAGACACCGTCGCGGCGCCCCCGCCCACCGGCGTAGACGATCCCGATATGCCGCCCGGCGCGACCGATCCCGCCCAGGCCGAATCCGCCATCGTCGTCGGCGAGGCGGCGGGTGACAGCGCCTTGAGCGACAGCCTCCCCCCCTTCAGCCCCCCGCTCAGGATCCCGGGCGGCACCGAGGTCACCCTGACCGCCGACCACGACATCTCGACGGACGTGTACGACGCCGGCGACCCGGTGATCGCGACCGTCATCCAGGACGTCGTGGGCGCGGACGGCACCATCCTGATCCCCCGGGGCGTCAAGTTCCTCGGCCGGGTCGAGGCTGCGGCGGGCTCGGGCGGCGCCGGCGAGCTCCCGATTCTGGAGGTCTCGTTCGAGACTCTGTCGGCGTGGAGCTACGAGCGGCCCATCGAGACCCTGGTCACCCATGCCCCGGTGACGCTCGACCCGGAAGCCGACCGCGCGCGCCGCCAGGCGAGTGGCCGCGACGCGATGACGGTCCTCCCGGGCAGGATTACGGCCGGATCGATCATCATGGTGGAGCTGCGGGAAGCGGTGTTTGTGCCCAGTGATGCGCCGATGTGGCTGCCCGGGGACTCGCTGGCACCGGAAGGGATGATGGACTCGGTGCCGCGTACCGACACAGTGCCGCGCGCGGATACGGTGCCGCGGGCGGCCAGCGGTGGACAGTGATCGACCACACCGATGTCGGCGCTGTCGCCAGCGTCCGAAATTGGCTACGGCGGAACGGAGTGGAACCGTGAAAAACACCATCGAGATTGATGGCTACAAGGCCGTCATTCAGTTCGACCCCGAAATCGACATGTTCCGGGGCGAGTTCATTGGCTTGAATGGCGGAGCGGACTTCTACGCTCGCGACGTTGTCGGCCTTAAGGAGGAAGGGGCGATGTCGCTCAAGGTGTTTCTCGAGATGTGCGAAGAGGATGGCGTCGAGCCGCGGCGGCCCTACTCGGGGAAGCTTCACTTGCGCATCTCACCGGAACTGCACGCCACAGCTGCGGCTGCTGCCGCCGCCGAGGGGAAGAGCCTGAACCAGTGGATTGCCGGTGCCCTCGGGTCGACCCTCCTGTAGGTCTGAAGTTGGAGAAGCTCGGTTCGGTCAGTGTGGCCCCGGGCCCGGCAACCCGTAGCTGACCAACACGCGTGTGCCGTCCGCGGCGTCCGGTTGCTGCGCCTCTGCTGCTGCCTCGATCCGGGCCTCGGCGGCCGCGCCCCGCAGGATCGCACGGATCTGGCCGCTATCGCTGTCGATCACGATCGCCATCGGACGGTGCGTATAGCGGTCCAGGGTGACCGTGCCCTCGGGCCCTCGCAGGACGATCCGGTCGAGTGCCCCCCGCCATTCCTCCCGGAAGGGCGCCATGAAGAGGAAGCCGCCGCTCCCGTCGGAGATCTCGTCCATGTCGAAGTCGAGCGACAGCAGCGGTGGCCCGCCCTCGCCGGTCACCTCGATGCGGTAGGGCCCCGGCTCCGATGGCATCTTCTCGGGCGCATCCATCACGAAGGCGGGGTCGAGGCGCAGGCGGCCATCCGGGCTGATGCCGCCCCAGAGCATCAGGACCTGGTTCTGGGAGATGTCGGTCGCCGTGCCTCCCGCCGCGATCAATGCGGCTGCCAGGGCGACGCAGAACGCTGACGTTCGGGCATGGCCGAAGCTCCCCTCCAGGCCGCTGCGAAGGCGGCGCATCCGGACCGCCAGCGGCCCGCGCCCGTTCGGCCGACCCTCCTCCACCCTACCGCCCTGCGGTCCGGCCACCCCTGCGCGGATCGGACCATCCGGCGAAGGAGCCGTCGGGCATCACCATGATCATCTGCACATCGCCGGACATGCCGCCCGTGAAGTAGGCGTCGGGCGGTCCCGGATCGCGCTGCAGGACCGTGTGGCCGAGCGATTCGAGGGCGCCTACGGTGGCGTCCGGCAGGCCCCGGTTCTCGAAGAAGACGAGGTCGGGGAGGTGCTGGTGGTGAACCCGGGGCGCGTGGACCGCCTGCACGACGTTCATGCCGTGGTCGACGACGTTGAAGATCGACTGCAGGACCGTGGTGATGATCGTGGAGCCGCCGGGGGTGCCGGTCAGGAGGAAGAGGTTGCCGTCGGGGTCCTCGACAACCGTGGGGCTCATCGCCGACAGCATGCGCTTCTCGGGGCCGACCGCGTTGCGCGCGCCCTGGACGAGGCCGAACTGGTTCGGAGTGCCGGGCTTGGCGGTGAAGTCGTCCATGGTGTTGTTCAGGAAGAACCCCGCGCCGTCGACGACGACCTTGCCGCCGTACCACGAATTGACGCTGGTCGTGACCGCGACCGCGTTGCCCGCGCCGTCAACGACCGAGTAGTGGGTGGTGTGGCTCTCGTCCAGGAAGGCCTCGATGCCGGGGTTCACCTCGGCGGAGGGCGTGGCGCTGTCGAGCGAGATCGTGGCGGCGCGGCTGTCCGCGTAGGTCTCGGAGAGGAATTCGTCCGCGGGGAGCTCGACAAAGTCGGGGTCGGCGAGGTACTCGTTGCGGTCGGCGTAGGCGCGGCGGAAGGACTCGGCCATGACGTGGATGGTTTCGGGGGTGTTCCATCCCATCTCGCCGAGGTCCCAGCGCTCGACGAGGTTGGCGATGGCGGCCATGGTGAGCCCGCCCGACGACGGGGGCGGCATCGAGTGCACCGAGTAGCCGCGGTAGTCGAAGGTGACGGGATCGCGCCAGACGGTGGCGTAGCGGTCGAGATCCTCCAGGGTCATGATGCCGCCTCCGCGCTCCATCTCCGCCGCGATGAGGGCGGCCGTCTCGCCGCGGTAGAAGTCGTCCGGGCCCTGGTCGCGCAGCCGGGTGAGGACGGCGGCGAGATCGGGCTGGGAGAAGGTGTCGCCGATGGCGGGGACGGCGTCGCCGGGAAGGAAGACGCTGGCGCTCACCGGGAAGGCGCGGATGCCGTTCTGGGCGGCCTCCAGGGTGGAGACGAGCCGCACGGTGACCTCGAAGCCGTTCGCGAGATCGATGGCCGGCTGGACGACGTCGGCCCAGGGGAGCACGCCGAAGCGCGCGTGGGCGTCCCACATGCCTGCCACGGAGCCCGGAACCCCTGCCGCCAGGTGGCCCACAATGGAGCGGTCGGTGACGTTGCCGTCCGAGTCGAGGTACATGTCGGCGGTGGCGGCGATCGGGGCCTTCTCGCGGTGGTCCTGGGCGTATACGGTGCCGTCGGCGAGGCGGACCATCATGAAGCCGCCGCCGCCGAGGTTGCCGGCCTCCGGGTTCACGACGGCGAGGGCAAGACCGGTGGCGACGGCCGCGTCGACCGCGTTGCCGCCAGCCGTGAGGATGTCGACGCCGACCTGCGACGCGTAGGCGTCCGTGGTCGCCACCATGCCTTCGGTGGCGGTGACGGGCTGGTCGTCGGACGCGAAGTGCCAGGTTGCCGGGAAGGCGCCGCCCGCCTCGATGAAGGCGCTGGGGGCGCTGCCGGGCTGGGCGGGCGGCTGGCAGCCGAGCAGGGCGAGGAGGAGAAGGGCCGGGATCGTGCCGCGTGGGGGGCGGTGGGGTTGGGTGGCGTGCATCTCTCTGGGTGTGTCGACGGAGGGACAGGCGAGGACAGGTACGAAGCTAATCATGATGGGGTAGTCAACACTCACCGGGCTACCGATACTTCGAGATGACCAACAGTCCCGCCACCGCCCCGTCGAAAGCGGTCGCTCAATCCCCGGAAGCGAATGACCCGGCGAATCCCGATGGTCATGGATACCTGGGACACGATCTCGAGGCGATGCTGGTGGCCGACCGGTACAACAGGGAAATCGTCCGCATGTTCTCTCCCTTCCTCGGAGAGCATGTCGTGGAGGTGGGTGCGGGGATCGGCAACGTCTCGGTCCTCCTGCTGGAACAGGATTTGGCGCGGCTGCATGTCATCGAGCCCGACGACGTCATGTATGCCCGAGTCGCCGAGCGCTTGAGACGCCACGACAGGGCGGCGGTTCATCGCGGCTTCCTCGCTTCGGTCGCAGCAGACGCTCGAATTGACACGGCCGATTCCATTGTGTCCGTCAACGTTCTCGAGCATGTCGAGGATGATGTGACGGAGTTGGCCTTGATGCACTCAACACTTCGTCCCGGGGGACACCTGTGTCTGTGGGTACCCGCCGTCCCCGCGCTATACAGCAGCTATGACCGCTCACTGGGGCACTATCGCAGATACCGAAAGCCGGAACTGTCGGAGAAGCTCCGGAACGCAGGATTCGAGATAGTCCAGATGGAATACAAGGACTTCGTGGGAATGGTAGCCTGGTTCGTCTGCTGCCGCGTCCTGGGACTTGGGTTGACGCCCGGGAATGTCCTGGTGTACGACCGGGTGGTCCTGCCCCTGACTACCTTTATCGGCAGGCGACTACGGTTGCCGATCGGAAAAAACCTCCTCGCGATAGCACGGAGAACCTGATCTGGCCGCTGTCCCAAGGGAAATCCAACGAAGGCGTAGCCGATGCTGGATGATCGTCTGACTGAGCAACGGAATCCCAGGTCCAGGACTATCCACCGCCTGTCGACCCTGGAGATCGTCCGGTTGATGAACGATGAGGACGTCGGCGTGGCGGAGGCGGTGGGCCGGGAAAGCGAGGCAATCGCCCAGGCTGTGGAACTCGCTGTCAGCGCGTTTCGGAGTGGCGGACGACTGATTTATGTCGGGGCGGGCACGTCGGGGCGGCTTGGCGTCCTGGACGCCGCGGAGATGCCGCCTACGTTCGGCACAGACCCGGAGTTGGTTCAGGGCGTCATTGCCGGTGGCTACGGAGCCCTGGTGCGCTCGCAGGAAGGAGCAGAGGACGACCCCGAGCACGGAGCGCTCGCCATGGACGAAAGAGGGGTTGCCCCGAACGACTTCGTGATCGGGATCGCCACCTCCGGAACCACGCCCTATGTACATGGGGCCCTCGCTCGTGCACGTGAGCTCGGAGCACGCACCGGCTTCATCCTGTGCACGCCACCACCCCGGAAGCTGCGAGAGCGACACGATGTCGTAGTCGCACTCCTCACGGGACCGGAGGTCATTACAGGATCCACTCGACTAAAGGCGGGCACTGCGACCAAGATGGTGCTCAATACGATCACTACGGCGTCCATGGTGCGCTGTGGCAAGGTATACGGGAATCTGATGGTGGACCTGCAGGTAACATGTCGGAAGCTGCAGGATCGAGGGGAACGGATCCTGATGTCGACTCTGGCGCTGGCGAGGGAGGAAGCGCGCGCGTTGCTCGACCGTGCCGGCGGTAACGTCAAGACCGCGATCGTGATGCAGCGAATGGGCCTGGAGGCTGACGAGGCCAGGGATGCGCTCGACCGGGTCGATGGCGCGATGAGTCAATTGCAGCCGCGGGAGACGGGGCGTGTCTAGGGTCCAGTGGACGTCCCCGGTCTTCATCCTGGGATTGGTCGTAGTGGTCCACGTGCTGCTTGCCATTTTCATCGCATGGCCTTCGGTCCACACGGGAGGAGACAACGCCGCGTACGTCTCGTTGGCCCAGTCGTTGGCGCGAGATGGTGCCTATTCGGAACTGTGGTACCCAGGCGCCCCACCTCACACCAGGTACCCGCCACTCTATCCCGGCTTCCTGGCGTTGTTGATCCTGTTGGGCGCCAAGACCTGGGGTATCCTCAAGGCGTCGTCGATACTTTTCACTGCGGCCGCAACGGCCTTTTGTTTCCTCTGGGTGCGAAGAGTCCACGGTGTCCCTGTCGCCGCACTTGCGGCACTCCTCTTCGGGATATCGCCTGCCGTTCTCTTTCACACGCAGTGGATTCTCGCGGAGCCCCTGTTTCTGGCGTTCACATTCGGATGTCTTTGGGCCCTGACCCCCGACTCGCCGGAAGCCCGAAGACGGCCGCTGCCTGCAAACGGTCCCGATGGTGTGACGCGTGCAAGCCTGGCCGCGGGACTGGGCTTGGCAGTCGCGGCCTACTTCACCCGGTCGGCAGGATTGCCGTTGATCGCCGCGGTGGCGATCTGGTTGGCGCTGGGGCGGCGCTGGTCAACCCTGGCGGTGCTCGGTGTCGTGTTTGCCATGCTGGCTGTTCCCTGGCAACTCCGGTCCGGGGGGGAATACGCTTCCGCGTTCTGGATGATGAATCCGTACGCTCCCGACCAGGGAACGGTGGGACTCGGAGATCTCGTTCAGCGGGTGGCCCAGAATCTGGAGGAGTACTCGCTCGAACATGTGCCCACCGGCCTGAGTGGGATGACCGGCACTCTCGGAGCCGCATTCGGCGTGGTGCTTGCCGCTTGCGTTGTCGTGGGGTGGTTTCGCAGAGCGCGGCACAGCCCCGGCGTGGCCGAGATCTTTTTCCCCCTCTACACGGGCCTCATCCTGGTGTGGCCGGTCCAGTGGTCGGGGGACCGTTTCGTGTTGCCCCTGTTGCCCCTGGTCCTGCTTTACGCTGGTGAGACGGTCGCCTGGGGAGCGAGCCGAGTCTTCCGCCGACCCGCCTGGATCGTGGCCGTAGCCGCTGCCCTCGTCGCGGTGCCAGCGGTGGATTCATGGACAGAGCGGGCCGATCAGGCGAATCAGTGCCGGGTTCGGGTGGCCGCGCTGGGACCCATGGGCTGTTACGCGAGCCACATCAGCGAGTTTCAGGCCATGGCCCTGTGGGCACGGACCGGATTGCCGGAGGGCTCGACCGTCTTTACCCGCAAGCCCAGGCTCTTCTACGCATTCAGTGGGCACGCATCGGTGACGTATCCCTTCACCGACGATGGCCAAACCCTGCTGACCCAGGCGGATTCTCTGGGAGTGGGGTATGTAGTCGCAGGCAACTGGGACTTCTCGGGACCGGCCTACGTCAATCCCGTGATCCAGGCCAACCCCGAGCGCTTCTGTCTGGTCGCACAGTTGACCAGCGAGGCCGGGTCCCCGATCTCGTTGCTGGCGATAACCGCCCCGACAACCGATGATGACCGGGGAGGGGAAGCAGGCGGCGAACCTTCCCGGACGGGAGTGCAGTTGGCGACGTGCCTGGCCGACGACTGGGGCACGCCTCCGTCGGCGGCTGCTTTGGCGTCCATGACGATACCCATTCTGGAGCGGCGGTAACGATCGTCCAGACGAATATGAACCGGAATAGACCGATCCAATCCCCCCGCCCCCTCCTCGCCCCGGCCCTCGCCACCCTGGCCCTCGCCGCCCTCGCCCTCCCCTCGTCCGCCCAGCGCGTCCCCCCCGACGAGGACTGGCGCCAGTTCAGCACGCAGCACTTCGTCGTCACCTACCCCGCGCCGCTCGACGACGTTGCACAGCGCGCCGCCGCGATGGCCGAACGGGCCTACGGGCAACTCGCCGACCGCTTCGTCGACACTCCGGGCACCCCCATTCAGCTACTCCTGACCGACCACGCCGACATCGCCAACGGCTTCGCCACCCCGATCCCCTACAACCGGGTCACCATCTTCACGCGCCCTCCCGTCGACGGCGGCAGCATTTCGTACTTCGACGACTGGCTCGAGATGGTCATCACCCACGAGCTGGTCCACACCTTCCAACTCGACATGACGGGCACGCTCGGCAAGGTGATCCGCACTGTCCTGGGCAGGATCCCCACGGCGTGGCCGGTCTTTCCGTCCGGGGCCGCTCCTACCTGGCTCCTCGAGGGGCTCGCCACCTACTACGAGTCGGAGCTGACCGGCGCTGGCCGGGTCAAGGGGACCTGGCAGGAGATGGTGATGAGAGCTTCGGCCCTGGCAGGCGAGTTCGGCGATGTCGCCCAGGTGTCGGGAAATTCACCCGTCTGGCCTGCGGGAAACCGGGCGTACGTGTACGGCGCCCGCTACATGGAGCATATGGCCGGCGTGCACGGCGAAGAGTCGCTCGGCGGGTTTGCGCGTTCGGTGGCCGGGCTCTGGGTCCCGTACCGGATCAACGCCGCCGCGCGCGACGCCTTCGGGGTCAGCGTGCGGGAGAGCTGGGGCGCCTGGGGCGAGGACATGACGGTCGCCTACCGCGCGCTGGCCGAGGATCTGGCCCGGGCGGCGCCGATCACGGCGGGGCAGGAGGTGGAGACGGCGGGGCGGCGGGCCGAGCAGGCGGTGGTGTCCCCCGATGGGAGCACGGTCGCATGGGTGCGCTCGGACGGGGTGGACGCCACGCAGATCCGCTTGGCCGATCCGGCCGGGAGCGGCGCGCGCCGGCTCACCCGCGTGAACGGGGTCGGGGGGACGCTTTCGTGGGCGCCCGGCGGGGACCTCGTGTTCACTCAGCTCGACTTCACCGACCGGTATCGGCTGACGAGCGACCTCTATCGGGCCGGGCGCGACGGCGCGGTGGAGCGGCTCACGCGGGGCGAACGGCTCACCTATGCCGACGCATCGCCGGATGGGCGGCGCGCGGTGGCGGTGCAGGAGGGCGGCGCCACCAATGCGCTCGTGATTGTGGAGCTGGCGACGGGCGAGGTGACGCCGCTGGTCGAGCGGCGCCCCGACCGGCACTGGGCGTATCCGCGCTGGTCGCCCGACGGGACGCGGATCGCGGCCGTGCGCTGGGACGCTCCCGCGATGATGGACATCGTCGTGCTGGACGAGGCGGGAGATGTGGTCAGCGAAGTGACCCGCGACCGCGCGGTGGACAATACTCCCTTCTGGTCGCCCGACGGGTCGACGGTGGTGTGGTCGTCCGACCGCACGGGGATCCCCAACCTCTTCGCCTCCAACCTCGAAGACGGAGCGGCGCCGGAAGTCCGCCAGGTGACGAATGTGCTCGGCGGCGCGGCTCACCCGTCGGTCGATCCAGCGGGCGAGTGGATCTATTTCTCGTCCTACCACGCCGATGGATGGCACATCGAGCGCATTCCCTTCGCGCCCGGCGAGTGGTTCGAGCCGCAGCCGACCAGCGCGCGGTTCGAAGTGGCTGCGGGAGGCGCTGACGCGGGGGCGGCCGCTGTTGCGCCTGCCGCGGAGACCGTAGCTGCGGACGCAACCGGCCTGGCGGAGGCGGATCAGGAGTGGACCGCTCCAGGGGGATACAGGCCCGGCGGAACGCTTCGCCCCTACTACTGGACCCCTCTCTACACCGCGGCGGAGACCGGGACCGACGAGTCGGGGACGGTGCACGATGTGTTCAAGCCCCTGGTCGGCCTCTCGACCGGCGGCTCCGACCTCGTCGGCCGGCACTCGTATTCGCTCGCGGGACGGATCGTACTCGACGCCCAGCGGTTCGCGGGCAGCTTCGGGTACAGCTACCGGGGTCTCGGAAACCCGGTGCTGGGACTCTCGCTGCGGCAAAGCTACGACGCCTCGTCGCGCACCCTCCCGGTCGAGTTCAGCGACGGCAGCACCCGGGAGTTCTTCCTCGTGGAGCGCGAGCGCTCGGCGACGCTCTCGACCTCGTTCCTGCGCCAGCGCTACCGTTCATCGACGGCGCTGAGCCTGAGCGGCGGCTTCGTGCAGGAACACCTCACCCTGCAGGACGTCAACGGCGACCAGGGCCCGGAGCTCTCCAGGCCCCCGCCGAACACCACCTACACCAGCTGCGCGCCACCCTGTCCACCGCGAACACCCAGCGGCGGGCGCTGTCGTTCTCGCGGGAGGACGGCGTGCGCGCATGGCTGAGCGCCCGAATGCGGCGAGAAAACAGCGTCGCTGCGGATTCGCGCGGCGTGGCGGGCACCGATCGCAGCTACGGGGAACTCACGGGCGAGGTGTCGGCCTTCAAATCGCTCGGCCGGCTCGGATTCGCAAACCACGTGCTCGCGCTGCGCGTTTCGGCCGGCGCTGCGAGCGGCCCGGGAGCCGACCAGTTTCACTTCGACGTCGGCGACGCTGAGGGATCTCCCGAGCCGGTCACGGGCCTGGGGCTCTTCGGGGGTTCGTCGCGCCTCTTTCCGGTGCGCGGGTACCGCGACAACTACCGTTCGGGGCGCATCGCCTGGACCTCCAGCGTGGAGTACCGCTTTCCCCTCGCGCTGATCGACCAGGGGCTGGCCTTCGCCCCCCTCTTCTTCGACCGCATCCACGGCTCCCTGTTCTTCGATGCGGGCAACGCCTGGGGCCCCGTCCTGGGCCAGCGGCGCTACGACAATCCGCGCCAGCAGGCCCTCGCGAGCGTCGGCGCGGAGCTGTCCGTGATCGTCGCGCCGATCTACCTGCGCGGGATCAACTTCCGCTTCGGCGCGGGGGTCCCGCTGAACGGTGGAGACGGCGCCGTCTACTACATCCGGGTCGGAAACGCCTTCTAGGACGGCCGAACCCCGGAAGTGCCCCCCCTGCCGCTCGACGGGCGCCTGCAACCCGGCTTTCGTCTTGACCACAAGCGCTTGGGTCCTTAAGTTATATACCCCACTATATCTTGGGGTACGGAATCGATTTCCACAATCGCAAGCCCTTGAAAGAATTGATCTTTTGAGGGCTTTCCACACCCCGGGAACTGCTTGAGGCATTGTTTTCCACAATTTCCCCACCAACCCACAGGATTGTCGCGCCATGACCGTACGCTCCGAGCCTGCCCGTGAGTTCGAAGATCGGCCTCCGGCTGATCTGCCGCCCGCCCAACTGTCGGAGAACGCCCGCATCGTCCTTGCCAAGCGGTACCTGAAAAAGGACGAGTCGGGCGAACCGATCGAGGACCCCGAAACGATGTTCTGGCGGGTCGCCAGAGTGATTGCCGAGGAGGACAGAAACTACGGAGCGTCCGATGGCGCCATCGAAGAGGTGGCGCGCAGCTTTTATGACCTTATGACCACGGGCGGATTCGAGCCCAACTCGCCCACGCTCATGAACGCCGGCCGCCCGCTCGGCCAGCTCTCCGCGTGCTTCGTGCTGCCGGTCGAGGACGCGCTGTCGAACGGCAGCAGCGGCATCTACGACACCCTGCGCGCGATGGCGCTGGTGCACCAGTCCGGAGGCGGCACGGGGTTCTCGTTCTCGCGGCTGCGTCCCGAGGGCGACCCGGTGCGCTCCACCATGGGGGTGGCATCGGGGCCGGTCTCGTTCATGCGCCTCTACGACTCGTCCACCGAGGTGGTGAAGCAGGGCGGCACGCGCCGCGGGGCCAACATGGGGATCCTGCGCGTCGACCACCCCGACATCCGCCATTTCATCCGCTGCAAGAACGACACCTCGGAGGTCACCAACTTCAACATCTCGGTCGCCATCACCGACGCCTTCATGGCCGCGGTCGAGACGGGTGAGGACTACGACCTGATCAGCCCCAGGGACGGCGAGGTGGCCGGCCGGGAGAACGCCCGCGAGATCTTCGACATGATCGTCGAGGGGGCCTGGAAGACCGGCGAGCCCGGCGTCTTCTTCATCGACCGCGCCAACGAGTACAACCCCGTCCCGGCGCTGGGCGGCTACGAGGCCACCAACCCCTGCGGCGAGCAGCCGCTTCTGGCGTACGACGTCTGCAATCTGGGCAGCATCAACGTGGGCGCGTTTGCGAAGAAGGGCAGTTTCGCCACCCCCGAGGAGGGGATCGACTGGGACGAGATGCGCCGCGTCGTGCACCTCTCCACCCACTTCCTCGACAACGTCATCGATGCCAACCGCTACCCGCTGACCGAAATCTCGGAGCTGGCGCAGAACATCCGCCGCGTCGGCCTGGGGCTGATGGGGTGGGCCGACCTGCTGGTGCGGCTCGGCGTGCAGTACGACTCGGACGAGGGCGTGGCGCTGGCCCGCGTTGTAATGGGGTTCATAGAGGATGAGACGCGCGTCGCATCGGAGAAGCTCGCCGAGAGCAGGGGCATCTTCCCGGCATGGAGGGAATCGATCTGGGGCCCCGACGAAAGCTGTGCCCGCAACATGGCCGGCGAGCGGGTCCGGCCCGAGCGGCGGCTGCGCAACTGCAACCTGACGACCGTGGCCCCCACGGGAACGATCTCCATCATCGCCGGGTGCAGCGGCGGGATCGAGCCGCTCTTCGCCGTGGCGTTCATGCGCAACCAGGCGGGCGTGATGATGCCCGACGTCAACGAGGACTTCGTTGCGCGCGCGAAGGACGAGGGGTGGCACAGCGCCGAGCTCATGGAGCGCATCGCCGAAGAGGGACACATCCACTTCGACGAGGTGCCGCGCGAGGTCCAGGACACCTTCCGCACGGCGCACGATATCACGCCCGAGTGGCACGTGCGCATGCAGGGAGCCTTCCAGGCGCACGTGGACTCGGCCATTTCGAAGACGACCAACTTCCCGCACGAGGCCTCCCGCGAGGACGTGCGCGAGATCTACGAGATGGCCTTCAAGCTCGGCTGCAAGGGCGTCACCGTCTATCGCGACGGCTCACGGCCCATGCAGGTGCTCTCCACCGGCAAGACCGGCCAGGAGGAGGGGGCGGGGGCGGTCGAGATCGAGGCGCTCACCGGCGAGCTGGCGGACGCGCGCGAGAAGTCCCACCGCCTCGAGGGCGAGCTGGTAGCGATCAAGAAGACGCTCGGCGAACACGACCGCGAGGTCTCGGCCCTGCGCCACAAGCGCCAGCGCCCGTCGATGCTGAAGGGCCGCACGATCAAGATGGACTGCCCCCTGGGCGATCTTTACGTGACCGTCAACGAGGACGACGACGGCAACCCCTTCGAGGTCTTCTGCACCCTGGGCAAGGCCGGCGGAGCCGCGATGGCCGACTCGGAGGCGATCGGGCGCCTGGTGTCGCTGTCCCTGCGGTCGGGGATACCGATCACCGCCGTGCGGGACCAACTGCGGGGCATCTCCTGCGACCGCGCGGTCGGGATCGGGCCGAACAAGGTGCTGTCTGCTCCCGATGCGATCGCGCAGGCGTTCGACCACTACATCGCCGAGAAGGAGGGGGTGCAGGTGGAGCTGCCGATCGACGCGACGGCCCCGGCCCGCGCCGAGGCGACCGCCGCGATGGCGTCCCGGGGCCAGTACGTGGACGAGAGCGCCGCAGCGCTGGGAGCCTGCCCGTCGTGCGGCGCCAGCCACCTGGCCTTCGAGGAGGGGTGCAAGAAGTGCTACGTGTGCGGGTTTTCGGAGTGCGGATAGGGGGCGATACGCCAAGTCATCGCCGCGCCGAGGGCCCAACCCCGCAGAGCTGACAAATATGAGGTCAGCACGGCCAACGGAAAGTCAGCCCCGCGAATCGGAGGACACTTGGTGAAGGCTTGACAGGCTACGAAAAGCGACCACCGAGGATGCCACCCCGGTGGTCGCCATTCACCCTCCCCCTGCGGGGGAAGCTGACACATCCTTATGCGAAAGGACTTGATCATGCTAACAGAACCCCACGAACACGTCAACAACAGCTGCTTCACTGTACGCAGCGCTGTGGCTAAGGGACTGAATGAGGCCGGTTATCGTCGCGTCAGGAGTGACGACGGAAGGATAATCTGGCAGGACGAACGCGGCATGACGGTTACCATACCGCGTTGTGATCCTCTCTCACTGTTTCTCGCCGGAAAGGTGTTGGCCGTGGCCGGTCTAACGCCGGAGGAAACCGGCCGCATTCTGCGCCTCGTAGTGCGCCCGAGCAAGCCACCACCGATCACACCTGTCCGCGGAGCAAAGGGAACTCACTAAGGAGGGGGCGCTGTGAAAACCCAGCAAAATAGGATCCGCTCCGTCGCGAACGCATGAACGTCAAGTATACACTACAAAATGTAATGCTGAATTGACATTCAAATTGTGATGCGTAACCCCACTACCGCCCCACCGCCAAGCTTGGAGCGAACTTATGAATCGTGCGCAACACTTATGACCGATGATCACATGATCCGTAAAATGTTGCCGGTTAGTTATTTGCCGAAGATATGAACTCGAAGCCTACTAATATGACCCGTAGAAATTGACCGCTTAGCACCGGCCTAGTCAGCCAGCTGGCCGACGGGCGCTTCTGCCGCTCACCGCCCCGCCGTAGCCGGCTTTCTGTAGTCCAGCGGCGGCGGCCGGTCGCCCACTAGCGACACGTACTCGAAGTCCGGCCCCACGCGCTCGGCGTACTCGGCCTTGGCGGCGGCCAGCAACTCCGCATCGGTGAAGAGATCGACGGCCATCATGGCCAGCGTCTTGGCCGCGACCACCATCCCCTTCTCGCCGATCGAAGTGCCGCCGGCGGCGATGGCCTGCCAGGAGTGGGCCGGGGTCCCCGGCACCCAGGTCGCCGTGCCGATTCCCACCGTTGGCACGACCCAGCTCACGTCGGCGACATCGGTGGAGCCGCCGCCGATGCGGGGTGCGTAGGGCTCCACTTCGGCGGCGCTCTCCAGCGGACGGGGGCTGGCCAGCGTCTTCTGGATCGTCGCCGCGAACGCCCGCTCAGTGTCGTCGTATGTCACGCCGCCGACCCTCATCAGGTTCTCGTGGGCCTTTCGCTGCAGGGCGTCGTTGGGGAGCATGGCGTAGATGCCGTGGATGACTTCGTAGTCCATCTCGGTACCGGTGCCGGTGGCGGCTCCTTCGGCCGCGAGGACCACCCGGTCGAAGATCGCCCTCACGTTCTCCGAATCGGGATTGCGCACGTAGTAGTAGACCTCGGCGAAGTCGGGCACGACGTTGGGGGCCGAGCCTCCGGAGGTGATCACGTAGTGGATCCGGGTCTCCTGGGGGACGTGCTCGCGCAGCATGTTGACCATGTGGTTCATGGCTTCAACGCCGTCCAGCGCCGACCGTCCCTGGTCCGGGGCGCCGGCCGCGTGTGCCGAAACCCCCCGGAAGCGGAACTTGGCCGACTTGTTGGCGAGCGAGGACGACGGACTCGCGCTGTTCCCGCTGCTGGGGTGCCAGTGCAGCACCGCATCGACGTCGCTGAAGAGTCCGCCCCTTACCATGTACACCTTGCCGGCGCCGCCCTCCTCGGCGGGGGTGCCGAAGACGCGGATCGTGCCCGGCGCCCCCGACGAGGCCAGCCACTCCTTCACCGCCAGCGCCGCCGCCACCGAGCCGGTCCCGAACAGATGGTGCCCGCAGGCGTGCCCGGCGCCCACCTCCGGACGCGGCATGCGCTCCGGACTCCGCCCCTGGGTGATCCCCGGCAGCGCGTCGTATTCGGCCAGAATCCCGATCACCGGCGATCCCGTGCCCCAACTCGCGACGAATGCAGTGGGCATCCCGGCGACATCGGCGTCGACCTCGAAGCCGGCCGCCGCCAGTTGCGACTGCAGCAGTCCCGAACTCTCGGTCTCCTGGTAGCCGACCTCGGCCAGGTCCCAGATCTGCTGCGCGACGGTGCCGTAGCCCGCCGCGTGGGCCTCCACGTGAGCCGCCACCGCGTCGTGGCCGGACTGGGCTGCCGCCGGACCCGCGATCAACAGGGCCGGGAGGAGGAAGAGGGTGCGTGAGGAACGGGTTGTCATCGTTATCGTCTCCGTGTAGAGCGGTTGAAATCTTCGGGTGGTGCGAAGGAACGAGTCTGGACAGATTGGTGCGCCGGTCAACCCCACCGCAACCGCGAGAATGGAATGCCTGCCAAGCAACACGTCCGCGTCGCCGCCGCCCAGCCCCGCGGCTTCCCCTTCGATTCGGGCGCGGCCGTGGACCGCCTCTGCGAGATGACGGCCGAGGCGGCGGCCGAGGGAGCCGAGCTGATCGTCTTCCCCGAAGCATTCGTCGGCGGCTACCCATGGGGACTGGCCTTCGGCACCGCGGTCGGGGGCCGCAAGCCGCCGGGACGGCGCACCTTCGGGCGCTACTACAACGCCGCGATCACCGTCCCGGGGCCCGAAACGGAGCGCATCGGACGGGGGGCGGCCGAAGCCGGCGTCTTCCTTGCCGTCGGCGTGATCGAGAAGGGAGCGGCGCGGTCGCCCGGCACGCTCTTCTGCACCCTGGTGTACTTTGCGCCCGACGGCAGCGTGGCCGGCATCCATCGCAAGCTGAAGCCCACCGCTGCCGAACGGCTCATCTGGGGCGAGGGCGACGGGAGCACCATGCCGGTGGTGGATACGCCGTTCGGAACGGTCGGCGGTCTGATCTGCTGGGAGAACTACATGCCGCTCGCCCGCATGGCGATGTACGGCAAGGGCGTCGACATCTACCTGGCGCCCACGGCCGACTCCCGCGACCGGTGGCAGGCGACGCTGCGCCACATCGCCCTCGAGGGGCGCTGCTTCGTGATCGGCTGCAACCAGTTCGTCACCCGCGACCACTACCCGCCCGACATCGAGATCCTGGACGAGCTGGAGAGCTGGCCCGAGGTCCTCAGCCGCGGCGGCAGCTCGATCTACGGGCCGATGGGGGACATCCTGGCCGGACCGCTCCTCGGCGAGGCCGGCATCCTGTACGCCGATCTCGATCCGGGCGATCTGGCGCGCGGCAAGTTCGACTTCGACGTGGTGGGGCACTACGCCCGGCCCGATGTCTTTCAGCTGCGTGTCAACGACGCCGCGATGGACGCGGTGAGCAGATAGCCAGGTCGTGCCCCGGCAATCTCCCGGCTCTTCGAGTTCGCGAACTGCCGCAACGCGACACCAGGCGCCCGTAGCTCCGCAGGGACCGGATTCACTACATTCCCTCGTCGGGTTTTCCGTGGGGCCCGGAGCGACCGGGAGGTTGCGATTCCGGGCTCTTGGCATTTTTATTCATCAACTCTGAATCTTTTCCCAACAATAAGAGGGATAAACCATGACGACGATGTCCGCACCCGCAGCCTCGCTGACGAGCCGCTACCTCGAAGAAGCCGAACGCTACTCGGCCGACAACTACCACCCGCTGCCCGTCGTGCTCGACCGTGGCGAGGGCGTCTGGGTCTGGGACGTGGACGGGAAGCGCTATCTGGACATGCTGAGCTCGTACTCGGCGGTGAATCAGGGGCACCGGCACCCGGAGATCGTGGCGGCGGCAAAGGAGCAGCTGGACCGGCTGACGCTCACTTCGCGCGCATTCCACAACGACCGGATGGGACCCTTCCTGCGCGAACTCTGCGAGGCTTCCGGTTTCGACGCGGCACTGCCGATGAACACCGGCGCCGAGGCGGTCGAGACCGCGATCAAGATGGTGCGGAAGTGGGGCTACCAGGTGCGCGGCATCCCCGAGGACCAGGCCGAGATCATCGTCTGCGAGGACAACTTCCACGGGCGCACGACCACGATCGTCGGCTTCTCGTCGGAAGACCAGTACCGCGAGGGGTTCGGACCCTTCACGCCCGGCTTCAAGCTGATCCCGTACGGGGATCTGGACGCGCTACGGGCCGCGATCGGGCCCAATACGGCCGGCTTCCTCGTCGAGCCGATCCAGGGCGAGGCGGGAGTGATCGTGCCGCCGGACGGCTACATGCAGGGTGCGGCGGAGATCTGCCGCGCGAGCGGGGTGGCGCTCGTCGCCGACGAGATCCAGACCGGACTCGGGCGCACGGGCCGCTTCTTCTGCTGCGACTGGGAGGGGGTGCGCCCGGACATCCTTATCGTCGGCAAGGCGCTCGGGGGCGGTGTCTACCCGGTCTCGGCCGCCATCGCCGACAACGAGTTCATGGACGTGTTCCGGCCGGGCGACCACGGGTCGACCTTCGGCGGCAATCCGCTGGCCGCGGCCGTGGGCAGTGCGTCGCTGCGCGTGATCCTGGACGAAGACCTCTCACGCCGCTCCGACGAGCTGGGGAGCTGGTTCATGGAGGAGTTGCGCGCGATCCGGTCGCCGCACGTGGAGGAAGTGCGGGGCAGGGGGCTGATGATCGGCGTGGTGATCAAGGACTCCTCGGGGCCCGCGCGGCCGTTCTGCGAGGCGCTCGAGCAGCGCGGAATCCTCGCCAAGGAGACGCATCAGCAGGTGGTGCGGTTCGCGCCGCCCCTCACGGTAGGCCGGGACGTGCTCCAGGATGCGCTGGTGGAGATCGCAGCCGTATTGAGGTGATCGCACTCTAGCGGCCCCGGCCGCTAGCCCCCCGGCGGACCGATCGTACCCTGCTTCGAGGTATCGATGTCGGCGACCTCGCCCTCGCCGAATAGAACGGCACGCACCTGTCCGTACAGAAACTCCCGCGACTCGGGCTTGCGGGGGTCCAGGCCGAAGTGATTGATCAGCAGCGTCTGGTGCTGCAGCCAGTCGCGCCAGCATTTCGCGCAGACCTCCTGCTGAATGCGGTCGCCCAGTTCCGAGCGGAAGGGCGGACGTGCGATGGCAGGACCCGGGGTCTCGGGATGGCGTCGACAGGTGATGGTTTCCAAGTCTCTCTCGTGGCCGGAGCGCAAGTGTCGCTTATAGGTTACCTTTTCCAATCGGGAGCTGGAAGGAGTAAGCCATGTCGTCATCGCAGATGCCCAAGGCGGACAATGTGAGCAACGGAGACGGATCTCTGCTCAACAAGGAGCAGCTTACCCACCTTGAGAACAGACTTCTCCAGGAGCGGGCCAAGGCGCTTCGCGGACTGGGGCTCTTCAACGAGTTGTCCAAGGCGAATCGTTCCGCCACGGACTCCGACCTGTCCAGCTATACCGACCACATGGCCGACCAGGGAACCGAGGCGATGGAGCGCGAAAAGGCCGCGGTCTTCGCTACCAAGGAGGGCCGCTACCTCTACCGCCTCGAGGAAGCGCTGCGCCGCCTGTACCGCGACCCGGACAACTTCGGGCGGTGCCACGGAACCGGGAAGCCGATCGGATTCGAGCGCCTCGACGCGTTGCCGCACGCGCGGTACTGCATCGAGTACAAGCTGGAACTGGAAGCCCGGGGAGAGTGACCTCCTGCGGCGGCTCGTGGGACTCTTGCCACGGGTTGCCGATGCCTCGGTGAGCGCCGCGAGCGGGACTTTCGGTTCGGCGGCTACCGGCGCGGCTTCAGGGCGCGCAGGAGATCCTTGCCGAGGATCTCGATCTGCCATTGGCGGACGTCGTTGATCATCGCCAGTTCCGCGCGGCTTCGCGCCTTCGCGACCACGACGCTGCGCAGCACGTGATTCGACATCACGCGGCCCCGCTCCAGGCCCAGACGGACCGCTGCCGCGTTCCTGGCTGCCTTCAGGCGATCCAGGGTCGCGTCGTCCTCGGGGGTCCAGCGGCTGCCTCGTCGCCGCGGCCGTGGGTAGGGCACCAGTGTGGCGGCTGGCAGCCGGTCGACGCGCTCCAGGGTATTCAGCAGCGACAGGCCCCTGGTGTGAGCCAGCCGCGCGGGGAAGCCCTTTACGCCGGCCAGCGCCGAAACCGAGGCGGGGCGCGAGGCCACAACCTCCGCGAGCGCCTGATCCGAAACCACCCTGAACGGTGCGCGGTCCCTGGCCTGTGCGATCCGATCCCTCCAGGCGACGACCTCGCGCAGGGCGGTCACGGAGCGGTCGTCCATCCGCCTCGCGTCCTTGAACCGGGTGACCGGGTCGATCGCCACTTCGTCCGCATCCGTCTGCGCGGCGCTTGCGCAGAGCCATTCGTACTCTTCCTCGGCCCAGTGCATGCGCCCCTGCTCCCGCAACCTGTCCTCGAGAATCGTGATCAGATCATGGAGGTGGCGGGTGTCGCCGGCGGCGTAGTCGATCATTCCGCTCGTCAGCGGCCGTTTTGCCCAGTCCGCCTTCTGGTACCGCTTGGAGACCCGGATGTCCAGATGGGCCCCGAGGAGCGCCTGAAGACCCACGGCGGGCTCGCCAAGAAGACTGGCCGCAACCTGGGTGTCGGCCAGGCTGGCTATGCGAATGCCCAAGTCGCGGGCCAGGAGACGCAGGTCGTACGCTGCCCCGTGCATGACGATCCGCCGCTCGGGGTCCTCGAGGAACGGCTTGAGGAGGGGAGCCAGATCGATGGCAAGGGGGTCCAGCACGAACGTCCTGTGCGGGGTGGACAACTGCACCAGACAGAGACGGTCCGAGTAGCGGTGGAAGCCCGCCGCCTCGCAATCCAGTGCGATGTCCCGTGCGGGTTGCAGCGCCCGCTCGACCGCGCGGACCTGTTCCACCCGGTCGACAAAGGCGGTGGCATGATGTGCGGCGGTCGTCCCGGGATCGCGGGCAGGCATGAGGCGGGGTCGGCTCCGTATGGCGGATGTGGTTATCGGCAACAGGCAAAGATAGCTTGATGGACGCATCCGAAGCGCGCGTCGCCCGGGCTGCACCGAGTTTCACCACGCGAGGAGGCCACACCATTCGATGATCAGGACCAAGGTCATCGCCACGATCGGGCCGGCCAGCGCAAAGCCGGACGTCATGATCGGTCTCGTGCGTGCGGGCATCAACGTGGCTCGCATCAACATGTCCCACGGCGACTACCGCTTCCACAAGCACAGCATCCGGCTGGCCCGCGAGGCTGCCGAGACGGTGGGCCGTCCGGTTGCCATCCTCGTCGACCTGCAGGGCCCGAAGGTCCGGATCGGTGAACTCGCGGAGCCCGTCAGGCTGGAGGACGGAAGCGTCGTGACGATCGCGCCCGAGGGCCTCAACGCTCCGGGTGAGCTTCCCACGACATATGTGCCGCTTGCCAGGGAGGTGTCTCCCGGGACCCACATTCTCCTCGACGACGGCCAGCTCGAACTCGTGTGCCTGGAGACCGACGGGGGCCGGGCGCACTTCGAAGTGCTGAGAGGCGGTCTGCTGGGCTCCAGAAAGGGCATCAACCTGCCGGGCGTGGACCTGAACACACCCGCCGTCACCCGCAAGGACCGGAAGGATCTCGAGTTCGCCCTCGCAATGGATGCCGAATACGTGGGGCTCTCCTTCGTTCAGAGCGTGGACGACGTGAGGGTCCTCAGGGCGCACCTCAAGGGCAGGGCCTGGCTGGTGGCCAAGATCGAGCGGGCGAGCGCGGTCGAGCATCTGGACGGGATTCTGGAGTACAGCGACGCGGTGATGGTGGCTCGCGGGGACCTCGGAGTGGAGCTTCCCTACGCCAAGGTGCCGCTCGTGCAGAAGCGCATCATCCAGGCTGCGAACGGGTACGGTTGTCCGGTCATCACCGCCACCCAGATGCTGGAGTCGATGACCGCCTACCCCAGCCCCACCCGGGCCGAGACCTCCGACGTCGCCAACGCAATCCTGGACGGGACCGACGCCGTCATGCTCTCCGGAGAGACGGCCGTGGGGAAGTACCCCGCCAGGACGGTGGAGGTAATGGTCCGCATCGCGGAAGAGATCGAAGGAAGCGGCGTCCTTGTGGAGGGGCCGCACTATCTGGCCGAAATGGGGCCGATCCAGCGGCGCGGGGCATCTCTGCGCGAGCATGCGGTCGCCGCTTCCTCGGTGCGCTCGGCGCGGGACCTCGATGCGCCCGCGATCATTGTGATCACGCGCAGCGGGTTTTCCGCACGCCTCGTCGCTTCCTACCGTCCGGCGACGCCGATCTTTTCCGTGTGCACGGAGACGAGAGTGTACCGGCAGCTGTCCGGAGTGTGGGGAGTGAGGCCGGTGCTGGCGGAACACGGCGAGATCACCTACGAGAACCTGACGGAGCTGGGCAAGCGGGTGGTGCTCGATTCGGGCAGAGGAAAGGCGGGCGATCCGGTGATCGTAACCTCCGGGCTTCCGTTCCACAGGCGAGGCTCGACCAATACCATGAGGGTCGAGCAGCTATGACGTGCGGCTGACCTTTCTGGGGACGGGGACGTCCTTCGGGGTTCCGGTGATCGGTTGCGCGTGCGCCAACTGCATGTCGGCCGATCCGCGCGACAGACGCACGCGCCATGGGGCACTGCTGGGGTTGGCGGGGGGCAATCTGTTGATCGACACGCCTCCGGAGTTGCGGCTCCAGCTGCTGGCGGCGCGCATCGACCGCGTGGACGCTGTCTGGTATACGCATCTGCACGCCGACCACGTGCACGGCATCGACGATGTGAGGATCTTCTCGACGCGCGGCCGGGACGCCGTGCCCACCTACGTTCCCGAGGAGATGAGGGCGCAGATTACGATGCGGTTCCCCTACATCTTCAACGACCGGATTGCGGTGCCGAAGGGCACCACCAAGCCGCGGCTCGACCTCGGCAGCTATCGCGAAGGGGTGGCCACGACGGTGCTGGGGGACAGGATCACACCCTTCCGCGTGCCGCACGGGCCCACGGACGCCTTCGGCTTTCGAGTGGGGCGCCTCGGATACGTGACCGATGCCAAACGGCTGCCTTCCGCAGCTCGGAAAATCCTTCGCGGAGTCGAGGTACTGGTGCTGAACGCGCTCTGGTGGGGATCGCCGCACCCCACCCACTTCAACGTGGAAGAGGCGATCGAGGCGGCCGGGGAGATCGGTGCGCAGCGCACGTTCCTGACCCACCTGACCCACAAGGTCGGATACCGGGAGCTGGCCGCTGCCCTGCCAACCGGGATCGAGCCAGCCTACGACGGGCTGACGGTCGAGGTGGATTGAACCCGAGCATGTCCGTCCGGCTTTCTCCCGTCGCGATCCACTTCGACAACATGGTCGCGGGGGTGTTGGAGGCGGGGGGAGTCGACCCGGTGAGGCTCGCTGGCGGTGGGAACCAGGCGGGTGCTGTGGACGACGGCGAGCGGGCGCCGCCCGGTGGCGATCTCGCCCGGCGCTTCCACGACGCCTTCGAGGCGGTGCGTGCGCGGCGCGCCGGCGGCGACCTCGGGTTCCTCGACCTCCCCGGCGACCACTCCCTCGCGGCACGAACCCGCGAAATGGCCGACGCCCTGGGCCGCCGCCGCTTCGACAGCGTGGTCGTCGTCGGGATCGGCGGTTCCGCACTGGGAGCAGCCGCCCTGCGGGACGCTCTTCTTCCCCCCGGCTGGAACGAACTCGGTGGCGCCGCCCGCGGCTACCGCCCCCGGCTGTACATCCTCGACAACCCCGACCCCGATTCCGCGGCTGCGCTGCTGGGGCGCCTCGACCTCGGCCGCACACTCGTCAACGTGGTCAGCAAGTCGGGATCCACCGCCGAGACCCTGGCCCTCTTCCTCGCGATCTGGGCAAGGCTGGAGGAGGTGCTGGGTCCGGACGATGCGGGGAACAACGTGGTCGTCACCACCGATGCCCGGCGCGGATTCCTCAGGAGTCTTGCCGAGGAGCGCGGCCTGCGCTCCCTGCCAGTGCCCGGCAACGTTGGCGGAAGGTTTTCGGTGTTTTCGCCGGTCGGCCTCCTGCCGGCAGCGCTGGCCGGAATCGACACGGGGACCCTTCTCGACGGCGCAGCCTCGATGGCGGCGCGGTGCGATACGCCGTGCCTCCTGCGCAACCCCGCCGGCGTTCTGGCGACCCTCCTGCACGCCGCCGACACCGAAATGGGGGCGGGCATCCATGTCTTCATGCCTTACGCCGACCGGTTGAAGGGCGTCGCCCATTGGGTGCAGCAACTCTGGGCCGAGTCGCTCGGCAAGGCGCTCAAGCTGGACGGCACCCGGGCCGAGACGGGGCCGACCCCGCTTCCGGCCCTCGGCGCGGCGGACCAGCATTCCCTGCTGCAGCTCTTCATGGAGGGGCCGCGCGACAAGGTGGTGGTCTTCATCGGGCGTGCCGAGGCGGACGGCGACGTCACGATTCCACCGCTTTTCCCCGGCAACCCCGGGATCTCCTACCTGGGGGATCGCACCCTCTTCGAACTGCTCGACCATGAGCGCATCGCCACCGCGGAGGCGCTGAGGCGCGCCGGGCGCCCCAACATGACCCTCATGGTGGATCGCGTCGACGCCCGCTCGACGGGCGCGCTGCTCATGCTCTTCCAGATCGCCGTAGTGCATGCCGGGGCCCTGTACGGCGTGGACCCGATGAATCAGCCCGGGGTCGAACTCGGCAAGGCGCTCACCTCCGGTCTGATGGGACGGCCGGGCCACGATGCGCCGGTGCTCCCGCCCCCCGACCCTCGTTGGCGGGTGTAGGGGGCCGCGTTAACTTCAGTAACGCCGAGAGGGGCGGTTGTCGCCGGAGTGCAACGCCCCCGATTCGTCAAGAAAAGTGATCAGGGAGACACGATGAGCAACGGTGAGGACCAGCCTGCGGTCATCATCGAGAAAGACCGCCGCGCCGAAGTCGGCGCCTTCCTTCTCGGTGCACTCGTCGGTGCCGGACTCGCCCTCCTTTTCGCGCCGGGCTCCGGTGAGGAAACGCAGCAGCGGCTCCGGACCCAGGCGAAGAAGCTCAAGGCGTTGACCGAAGACCGGGTGAGGGGTCTGCGAGACGACCTGGGTGCCCGCGTGGAGTCCGCCCGGGACGTCCTGGGCCAGGGACGCCAGCTGGCCGCGGACGCGAGGCAGGAACTGGAGGACAAGCTGGCGCGATCGAAGGCGGCGTACCGGGCCGGCCTGGAGGCGGAGCCCGAGGAGGGCGCGGCCGAGGAGACGACATAGAGCGGCGCCCGGAGAGGCGCCACCGAACCAACCCAACGAAGGGGAGGACCCGTCGGTGAAGATCTATCTGGACACGGCCAATCTGGGAGAGATCCGCGAGGCGGCCCGCTGGGGCATCCTCAGCGGCGTAACCACCAACCCCAGCCTCATGGCGCAGGAGGAGGGTGCCGACTTCGAAGACACCATCCGCACCATCTGCGGGCTCGTCAATGGGCCGATCAGCGCCGAGACCGTGTCGGAGGACGCCGACGGAATGGTTGCTGAAGGGGTCGAGTTCGCGGCCTGGCATCCCAACGTGATCATCAAGGTTCCGAGCACCACGGAGGGGCTGGAGGCCGTGTCGCGGCTGGGCCGGCGGGGAATCCGCTGCAACGTGACCCTGATCTTCAACACCAACCAGGCCCTGATGGCGGCGCTGGCGGGCGCGTTCGTGGTGTCCCCGTTCATCGGGCGCGTGGACGACATGTCGTACGACGGAATGGAGCTGATCCGCGAGATCGCCGCCGTGTTCGATCAGGATTCGGAGATCGGCACGCAGATCCTGGCCGCGTCGATTCGGCATCCGCGGCATGTGACCGAGTCCGCGCTGGCTGGCGCGCACATCGCGACCTGCCCGTTCAACGTCCTGAAGAAGTGCATGAAGCACCCGCTTACCGATCTCGGCATGGAGAGCTTCCTCGCCGACTGGCGCAAGCGCGAGGCCGCGATGGCGGTGGCCACCGCGACCGCCAGCTGACGGGCGCTCAGCTTCTCTCTTGAAGGGGCCGCCATCGGGCGAGCGGCGGCGGGTGGTCGCGCGCAACAAGAAGGCTCGCCGGGACTACGAGGTGCTCGATACATGGGAGGCCGGACTGGTCCTCAAGGGAACCGAGGTCAAGTCCATCCGGGCGGGCAAGGTTGCCTTCCACGATTCCCACGCGAAGGCCGAATCGGGTGAAATGTGGCTGCACAGCCTGCACGTGAGTCACTACGAGCACGCGAACCGGTGGAATCACGATGAGACGCGGCCGCGGAAACTGCTCCTCCACAAGGACGAGATTCGCCGGATGGTGTCGCGAGCCGAAGAGAAGGGACTGACCCTGGTCCCCCTCGACATCTACTTTCGCAAGGGGCGTGCCCGGATCACCCTGGGTCTGTGCCGGGGCAAGAAGCACAGGGATCGGCGAGAGGAACTGAAGCGCAGGACGATGCAGAGAGAGGCGGAGCGGGCCATGAAGGATCGCGGATGAGCGGGGCTGCCCAGCTATTCGGGACACACTTCGCCCACCCCGTCCTGATGGCCGCCGGGACCTGCGGATTCGGCGAACCGCTGCTGGACGTCATGGCCCCGGCCGAGATCGGCGGACTCGTCACCAAGTCCGTGACCGTGGAGCCGAGGTGGGGCAACCCCGCGCCGCGCGTCGCGGAATTCCCGGGGGGAATGCTCAACTCGGTCGGGCTCGCAAACCCGGGCTGGAGGGCGGTGCGAGACGAAAAGCTCCCCTGGATGAGGCGCTGCCTCGACGGGTTGCCGGTGTTTGTTTCCGTGGCGGGGGCCCGGGTTGCCGAATACGGCGAAGTCGTCGCGGGGCTGGATGGGGAGGATGGGTTCGTGGGGTTCGAGCTCAACCTTTCCTGTCCGAACGACTCGCACCTCGGAGGGAAGCCGTTCTGCCTGGACCCGGAAGCGCTTCGGGAGGTGCTGGAACTGGTGCGTTCGCTCACCGAAAGGCCGCTGATCGTGAAGCTGGCGCCCAACGACCCGGAGATCGGAGCCACGGCGGCGCTGGCGGTCCGGCATGGAGCGGATGGAGTCACCGCGATCAACACCATGCCGGGGTTTCTTGCGGATGAGGGACGCGGGTCGCGGCTTGGGGCGGGGCGGGGAGGGACCAGCGGCCCGGCCCTGCTTCCGGTGGGACTCGCCGCCGTGCGCGAGATCGCGGACGCCGTCGACGTGCCTGTGATGGGAGTGGGCGGGATTCTCACCGCACGGGACGCGCGGGCCTACCTCGACGCGGGGGCGTCCCTGGTGCAGATCGGCACCGGATCGTTCGCCGACCCCCGCTGCGCCGCGCGAGTCGCGCGCAACCTGGAAACGAGCGCCTCATGAGAGATCGCATCATCGTGGCCCTCGACACCCCCGATGCGGCCTCCGCCCTGGCGCTTGTCGACCGCCTCGGCCCGGCCTGCACCTTCTACAAGGTCGGCCTCGAGCTGTACACGGCCGCCGGACCCGCGGTTGTCGCGTCGCTGCGCGACCGGGGCAAGGATGTCTTCCTCGACCTCAAGCTCCACGACATCCCCAACCAGGTGGCGCGCGCCACCGCGCGGGCCAGCGAGCTCGGCGTGCGGTTCCTGACTCTGCACTCCATGGGTGGCGCGGCGATGCTCTCCGCGGCGGCCGGCGCGGCCCCGCAATCGCTCACGCTGCTGGGCGTAACGGTCCTGACCTCCCTCGATGCCCCGTCACTTGGCGAGATCTTCGACCGCCCGGTCGCCGACGTCGGCGCGGAGGCGGACCGACTCGCCGCGATGGCCCGGGCTTCGGGTCTGGGTGGCGTGGTGTGCTCGGCGAGCGAGGCGGGGCGACTCCGGGCTGCCCTGGGGCCGGATGCCAGCATCGTCACCCCGGGGATCCGCCTGGCCGGCGATGCGCACCACGATCAGCGCCGGGTGCGCACGGCCGCCGAGGCATTTCAGGCCGGCGCCACACACATCGTCGTGGGCCGCCCGGTGACCGCCTCCACGGACCCGCGCGCCGCGTTCGAGCGCATCGCGACTCAGGCGGAAGACGGCGCTTGATCGCCTCACCGGGCGGGCGTCTTATATTTGCGGCATGAAACTCTACGATTCCCTGCGACGCGAGCTCCGCCCTTTCGAGCCGCTCAACCCTGATCGGGCGACCGTCTACGGATGCGGCCCGACGGTGTACGACTTCGCCCATGTCGGCAATTTTCGCGCCTTCGTCGTCTACGACCTGCTGCACCGCCACCTTCGCCTCAGCGGGCGCGAGGTCGACTTCGTGGTGAACTTCACCGACGTCGATGACAAGACGATCGACGGCGCGGCGGAGGCGGGCCACACCCTCGGCGAGCACACCGCGCGCTTTGTCGAGGCCTTCCGGGAGGATTCGAAGCGGCTGGGGCTGCTGCCCTTCTCCCGTCATCCGAGGGCCACGGCGTACATCCCGGCCATGGTGGCCTTCATCGAGCGCCTTCTCGCCAACGGGAGCGCGTACCAGGCGGGCGACGGGTCAGTCTACTATGCCGTCGCTTCGTTCGACGAATACGGAAAGCTGTCCGGCAAGGGAGGGGACGACATGCCCGTGCGCTCCCGCATCGACGGCGGGGAATTCGACAAGGCGGACATGAGGGATTTCGCCCTGTGGAAGGCCGCTCAGCCCCGCGACCACGATGTGGAGGCCGTCTGGGACTCGCCCTGGGGTCGGGGACGGCCCGGCTGGCACCTGGAGTGCTCCGTCATGGTCACCCAGCTGCTGGGGGATACGGTCGACATCCACCTCGGCGGCGAGGACCTGATCTTCCCCCACCACGAAAACGAAATCGCCCAATCCGAGGCCGCGACCGGCGCTCCCTTCGCCCGCTTCTGGCTTCACGTCAAGCACCTCAAGGTCGACGACCGCAAGATGTCGAAGTCGCTCGGCAACTTCCACACCGTGAGAGACCTCGTCGAACGGGGCTACGACCCCGCCTCGATCCGCTGGGTGCTGCTGTCCGCCCACTATCGCAACGAGCTCAACTTCACCTTCGAGGGCCTCGACGAGGCGACCGACGCGATCCAGCGCCTTCTCGACTTTCGCCGCCGCGTGGCCGAATTCCCGATCGCGCCCCGGTCGAACCTGGATCTGGCCGCCCGCGCCAGGGAGCACCTGGCGGCGTTCACCGAGGCGATGGACCTGGACCTCAACGTCCCGCGTGCGGTGGCGGTGCTCTGGTCGATGGCCAAGGAAGTGAACGCCGCGCTCGACGGCTCTCCGGGCGGAATCGGCGAGGGCGACCGCGACGGAGTGCTGGCGGTTCTGGCGCAGATGGATGCCGTGTTGGGGGTGCTTGATCTCGCCGCCGAGGCCAGGGAGGTGGATGACGAGACCGAGGCGCTCATCCGGCGCAAGGTCGAGGCCCGCGACCGGGCCCGGGCGGCGCGGGACTTCGCCACGGCCGACCGCCTGCGCGATGAGCTCGAGGCCGACGGGGTGCGACTCGAGGACACGCCGTCGGGCACGCGCTGGAAGCGGGTCCACGCGGCGACAGGCTGACCGACGGGCGGGCCCGCGACCCGCGACCTCCCTTCCATCGCCCAGCCCGTTGGACCAACTTGAAATGCGACGCTGACGTAGCTCAGCTGGTAGAGCAGCTGATTTGTAATCAGCAGGTCCGGGGTTCGAGTCCCCGCGTCAGCTTAAACCGGGTTGATTCGCTTCGCGGAAACAACTACCTTTCTATGCTGGTTTCCATCCGCGGCCCCGATCCAACAAGACAGATTGGCGCAGGGGTGGAATTGTGTTAATTGGTGGGGTACCGAAGCGGCCAACCGGGGCAGACTGTAAATCTGCTGGCAAATGCCTACGGAGGTTCGAATCCTCCCCCCACCATGAGGAGGGCGGTATCCTCCTTGGGAAACGCGGGAGTAGCTCAGTTGGCTAGAGCATCAGCCTTCCAAGCTGAGGGTCGCCGGTTCGAATCCGGTCTCCCGCTCTGGGCCCCGGAAGGGGCGTGTGGGAACTGAGGAAACAGAGGTGCTCTGGTAGCTCAGTGGTAGAGCGCTTCCTTGGTAAGGAAGAGGTCGCGGGTTCAATCCCCGCCCAGAGCTTGGCGCGGCGCGAACCGGCACCGGCCAGCGCGACCTTCAACACGCAAACTCGCACAACACGCAAACTCGGACGAGGAAAGAATGGCGAAGGAGACCTTCGAGCGAACGAAGCCGCATGTAAACGTGGGCACGATCGGACACGTGGACCACGGGAAGACGACGTTGACGGCGGCGATTACCCTGGCGCAGGCGAAGAAGTTCGGCGGGGACGCGATCGCGTTCGACGAGATCGACAAGGCACCCGAGGAGCGGGAGCGGGGGATCACGATCGCGACGGCGCACGTGGAATACGAGACGGCGAACCGTCACTACGCGCACGTGGACTGCCCGGGACACGCGGACTACGTGAAGAACATGATCACGGGGGCGGCGCAGATGGACGGCGCGATCCTGGTGGTGAGCGCGGCGGACGGCCCGATGCCCCAGACGCGCGAGCACGTGCTTCTGGCGCGTCAGGTGAACGTGCCGCACATCGTGGTGTTCATGAACAAGGTGGACATGGTGGACGACGAGGAGCTCCTGGAGCTGGTGGAGCTCGAAGTGCGCGAGCTGCTGAGCGAGCAGGGGTTCCCGGGCGACGATCTGCCGGTGGTGATGGGCAGCGCGCTGGAGGCCCTGGAGGCGGGCGGCGAGGGCGACGCAGGGACGTGCATCGAGGAGCTGATGGACGCGATCGACAGCTACATCCCGCAGCCGGAGCGAGACATCGACAAGCCGTTCCTGATGCCTGTGGAGGACGTGTTCTCGATCACGGGCCGCGGGACGGTAGCGACGGGCCGGATCGAGCGCGGCGTGATCCACAAGGGTGACACGGTGGAGATCGTGGGGATGGGCGAGGACCGCAAGACGGTGGTGACGGGCGTGGAGATGTTCCGCAAGCTGCTGGAGCAGGGCCAGGCGGGAGACAACGCTGGGCTGCTGCTGCGGGGCGTGGGGAAGACGGAGATCAGCCGGGGCCAGGTGCTGGCGATTCCGGGGTCGATCACGCCGCACACGAAGTTCAAGGCGGAAGTGTACGTGCTGACGAAGGAGGAGGGCGGCAGGCACACGCCGTTCTTCAACGGATACCGTCCGCAGTTCTACTTCCGCACGACGGACGTAACGGGCTCGGCGATGCTGCCCGACGGGGTAGAGATGGTGATGCCGGGAGACAATGTACAGATGGAGGTGGAGTTGATCACGCCGATCGCGATGGACGAAGAGCTTCGCTTCGCGATCCGGGAAGGCGGCCGCACCGTGGGCGCCGGCGTCGTTACCTCCATCATCGAGTAGGGACCATGGCCAGCTTTGCAAGCGTCAAGACATTCGTCGACGAATGCGTGTCGGAGATGCAGAAGGTCACGTGGCCGGATCGCGAGCAGCTCCGGAACGCCACGTGGGTGGTCATCCTCTTCACCATCCTTATTTCGATCGTGATCTGGATCATGGACATCCTCTCGAGGCTGGTCATCGTCGACTTCATCATGGGGGTGTTCAGCTTTTGAGCAGGGACGAACGCTGGTACGCCCTCCAGACCCAGGCTCGCCATGAGAACCGGGTCCGGAAGCTGATCCAGCAGGAGATCGACAAGTACCTGGACTCCGGCGGCGAAATCCGCGAAGTCCTGGTGCCGACCCACGAGGTGGTCGAGATCCGGCGCGGCAAGCGCGTGCCGGTGACGAAGCCGCTGTACCCGGGCTACGTGCTGGCGCGGATGATTCTCAATGAGCGGACGGAGCACACGATCAACGCCATGAAGGGCGTCAGGTTCGTCACGCAGGGAGGCGATCCGCAGCCTCTTTACGAGGAAGACATCAACAAGATTCTGGGGATCGAGGTGGCCGAGGAGTCAACCGGCCGCGACGACATCCCCTTCCGGGCGGGTCAGGTGGTAGAGGTGATTCAGGGACCGTTCACGGATTTCTCGGGAACGGTGCAGGACGTCTATCCCGAAAAGGGGAAGGTGAAGGTGGAGGTATCCCTCTTCGGACGTCCGACTTCGGTGGAGCTGGATTTCACTCAGCTCAGAGGTTTCTAGCAGCGCACGGAGTCTAGAAAAACGATGGCGACCAGACACAAGAAGAAGGTTCTCGGCTTCATCAAGCTGCAGATCAAGGCGGGCCAGGCGAATCCGGCACCGCCCGTGGGTCCGGCACTGGGTCAGTACGGTGTCAACATCATGGACTTCTGCAAGCAGTTCAACGCCCAGACCCAGAAGCAGGCGGGAACCCTTACACCGGTGGAGATCACGGTCTTCGCGGACCGCTCCTTCTCCTTCATTACGAAAACCCCCCCGGCTTCCTTCCTCATCCTGAAGGCAGCCGGAATCGACAAGGCCGCGGGCAACTCGCTGGAAGAGACCGTGGCCACACTTTCGGTGGACCAGGTCAGGGAGATTGCCCAGGCCAAGATGCCGGATCTGAATACCGCGGATGTAGTCGCGGCCATGCGGATGGTCGCGGGCACCGCCCGGTCCATGGGAATCAATGTGGACGGCGAACTCACCGCCTGAGCCAGCGGGGAAGTCCAGGAATGCCTAGACGCAGCAGGAAATACACAGAAGCGCGCGGGTCCATCGACCGGGTTGCCCGGCACTCGCCGAAGAATGCCCTCGGACAAGTCAAGCAGATGGCGTATGCCAGGTTTGACGAGAGCATCGAAGTTGCCGCCCACCTCGGCGTCGATCCGCGCAGGGCGGATCAGATCGTTCGCGGCACCGTCGTCCTGCCTCACGGCACGGGGAAGCCGGTCCGCGTCCTGGCAATCTGCCAGGGTGACAAGGTGGACGAAGCCAGCGAGGCGGGAGCCGAGTTCATCGGCGTCGACTACGTGGCCAAAATCAAGGAAGGCTGGCTCGGGTTCGACGTCTGCGTGGCCACCCCTGACATGATGCGCATGGTGGGCCCGCTCGGACGGATCCTCGGTCCCCGCGGGCTGATGCCGACCCCAAAGGCGGGTACGGTCACTCCCGACGTGGGCCGGGCCATCCGCGAGATCAAGGGGGGCAAGATCGAGTATCGTGTGGACAAGACCGGGAATCTCCATGCTCCGATCGGACGCGTTTCCTTCGAGGTGGACAGTCTTGAGGAAAACCTGAACGCCTTCATGTCTTCGGTGCTGCGCGCCAAGCCTTCGGCGGCCAAGGGCACCTACGTCAAGAGCGTGACGGTAGCAAGCACCATGGGGCCGGGTGTCCCCGTGGATCCCAACAGCTTTTCGCGGAGCGCGTAAGCCATGACCAGGGAAGAGAAACAGGCGTTCGTCGCCGAGATGCGGGATCGGCTGGAGAATTCCGAAGCCGTGTTTCTGGCCGATTTCACCGGCCTGGACGTTAAGGCCATGACCACGCTGCGCCGCGAACTCAAGAACGCGAACAGCGAATTGCTGGTCGTGAAGAACCGTCTGTTTCGGCTCGCGATGGCCGAGACTGAAATGCCCGACATTTCCACCTATCTGACGGGACCGACGGGAGTGGTCTTCGGAGACGACACCGTCGTCGGGGCCGCCAAGGTCGTGGTGGATTTCGCGAAGGAGAACGACGACAAGCCGGTCTTCAAGGTGGGCGTGCTGGACAATTCCGTCCTCGAGGCCGAGGACATTGTCCAGGTCTCGGGCCTTCCGTCCAGAGAGGAACTGCTTTCCCAGGTTGCGGGTGTCCTGAGCGGTCCGATGTCCGCCTTCGTGAGTGCCCTTGGCGGCAAGACCCAGGAGATGGCGGGGCTGGTCGAGGCGTTGCGCGAACAGGTCGAGTCGCAGGCTGGCGGCAACTGAACCAAATGCCCGGGGAGCCGGGTGAACCCAAGGAGGAAGTCATAAAATGGCTGTGAATCAACAGGAACTGCTCGATACCTTCGGCAACATGACCGTGATCGAGCTCTCGGAGTTTGTCGAGGCGTTCAAGAAGGAGTTCAACGTCACGGCGGCGGCCGCGCCCGTCGCGGTAGTGGCCGGTGCCGGCGCCGAGGCTGCCGATGCCGCCGAGGAGCAGGACGAATTCGACGTGATCCTCGAGTCCTTCGGGGCCAAGAAGATCCAGGTCATCAAGGTGGTGAGAGAGGTTACCAGCCTGGGGCTCAAGGAAGCCAAGGCGCTCGTCGACGGGGCCCCGAGTCCGGTCCGCGAGGCTGCCACCAAGGAGGAGGCAGAGGAAATCAAGAGCAAGCTCGAGGCCGTCGGCGCAACGATCAACCTCAAATAGGTGCGCTCGTTCGAGTTTGCCGTCGGTTTCCCGGTGGCAGCTCCGGCACAAGATACAAGCCGGAGCGGGGCGGATCACCTGGCTGCAGGTGCAGTCCGGGGATCCGTGCGTCCGTATGCATAGGCCGCTCGCAATCCCGTTCCAGGCATCGATGTACCCAACAATGACAGGGGAGTGGTCAATTGGCTAATCCAAACGGCACCCAACAGGGTCCTCGACCGGTAGTGAGATTCGGCAAACTGCGGTCGAGCATGCCCATGCCCGACCTTCTGGATGTCCAGATTCGCTCATTCGGAAAACTGATCGCTACCGACGTTGATAAGGACCAGATGTGGCACTTCGGTCTGGATCGCGTCTTCAGCGAGATCTTCCCCGTTTCCGATGTGAACGAGGAGCTGACGCTCGAGTACGTCTCGTCCTCCCTCGGAGAGCCCAAGTACAGCGTTGAGGAGTGCATCGAGAGGGACATGACGTTCTCCGCGCCGCTCAAGGCACTGTTGCGGCTGGTGATGTTCGAGAAGGTGGGCAGGAAGGAGAAGCGACCGGGTGACATCATCGAGAAGGAGGTCTATCTCGGCGACCTGCCGCTCCTCACGGACCTGGGCACCTTCATCATCAACGGGGCGGAGCGGGTTGTGGTCAGCCAGCTGCACCGCTCCCCGGGTGTGGTCTTCGAAGAGGACATCCACCCGAACGGTACCAAGCTCTGCAAGGCGCGGATCATCCCCTTCCGTGGGTCGTGGGTCGAATTCACCATCGACATCAACGACATCTGCTACGTCCACATCGACAAGAAGAAGAAGTTCCCCGCAACGGCGCTCCTGCGGGCCTTCGGCTACGGTACCGACACGGACATCTACCAGCTCTTCTTCGAGACGCAGGAAACCCCGGTTCCGAACGAGGACGACGACGCGCGAGACCTGCTGGGAGCGGTCGTTGCCTCGGAAATCGTGGACCAGGAGACCGGCGAAGTTCTGATGGAGCACGGCACCGAACTCGGCACCGACGAGTTGCAGCTTCTCCAGCGGGGCGGGTACGAGCAGGTCACGCTATACAAGTCCGGGCACCGGGGCCAGGGTGGCCGGCCCGGCGAGAGCCCCATCGTCAAGAACACGATCCGGAAGGACCCCACGGGCAGCGAGGAGGAGGCGCTCAACGCCATCTATTCGCTGCTGCGGCCCGGCGAGGCGCCCAACATGGCCACGGCGCGCGCGGCGCTGGACAGGGTGTTCTTCGATCCCAAGCGCTACGACCTGGGCCGGGTCGGGCGCTACAAGATCAACCAGCGCCTCAAACTCGACGTTGCGGCAAGCGAGACGGTGCTCACGCGCGAGGATTTCGTCACGATCCTGCGCTACCTGATCGAGCTCAACGAGGGACGCGGCCGGATCGACGACATCGATCATCTGGGCAATCGCCGTGTCCGCACCGTTGGCGAACTCATCGCCAACCAGTTTTCGGTGGGACTTTCGCGCATGGCCCGGCTGGTCAAGGAACGGATGACCATCAACACGGACCGCAAGAAGATCAACATCGACGACCTGGTCAACGCGCGGACGGTGTCGGCGGTGATCCAGGCGTTCTTCGGCTCGTCGCAGTTGAGTCAGTTCATGGACCAGACCAACCCCCTGGCCGAGCTGACCCACAAGCGGCGGCTTTCCGCGCTCGGCCCCGGCGGACTCACCCGGGAGCGGGCCGGCTTCGAGGTGCGCGATGTGCACTACTCCCACTACGGCCGGATGTGTCCCATCGAGACACCGGAGGGTCCCAACATCGGACTCATCACGTCCCTGACGACCTATTCCCGGATCAACGACCTGGGCTTCGTCGAGACCCCCTACCGCAAGGTGGTGGATGGACGAGTCACCGACGACATCGCCTGGCTGTCGGCGAACGAGGAGCAGGAGGCGTCGATCGCGCAGGCGAATGCGCCGCTCATGGACGACGGTGGCTTCCGCAACGAGTACGTGCTTTGCCGCCGCCGCGGGGACTTCCCGCTACTCCGTCCCGACGAGATCGACTTCATCGATGTCGCTCCGGACCAGCTGGTGTCGGTCGCGGCCGCGATGATCCCGTTCCTCGAGCACGACGACGCGAACCGGGCCCTCATGGGGTCCAACATGCAGCGGCAGGCCGTCCCCCTCCTCTATACGGACGCGCCTCTCGTGGGTACGGGCCTCGAGGAAAAGGTGGCCCGGGATTCCGGCGCGGTCATGACCGCTCGCCGGGACGGCAAGGTCGTGCGGGTCACCGCCGACGAGATCGTGGTCGACACGGGCAAGGCCGGCACCGACGATACGCGGCCGCTGGCCAAGCTCGCCCAGTTCGACCGCTACAAGCTGAAGAAGTTCTGGCGGACGAATCAGGACACTGCAATCAATCAGCGGCCCCTGGTGAAGTCCGGTCAGCGAATCAGCAATGGCGACATCGTGGCCGACGGGCCGTCGACGGATCACGGCGAGCTGGCGCTCGGACGCAATGTGCGGGTCGCCTTCATGCCTTGGTACGGATACAACTTCGAGGATGCCATCGTGCTCTCGGAGCGCCTCGTCCGCGACGACCTCTTCACCTCGATTCACATCCAGGAGCTCGAGCTCCACGTCCGGGACACCAAGCGCGGCATGGAAGAAATCACGCGCGAGATTCCCAACGTGGCCGAGGAGAGCCTCCTCGATCTCGACGAGAGAGGAATCGTGCGCATCGGCGCGCAGGTGAAGAGCGGCGACATCCTTTGCGGGAAGATCACTCCGAAGGGCGAGACGGAGCTTTCGCCCGAAGAGAAGCTGCTCACGGCGATCTTCGGAGAGAAGGCCAAGGACGTAAAGGACTCGTCGCTGCGGGTCTCTCCGGGGATGGTCGGAACCGTGATCGACGTGAAGATCTTCTCCCGCCGGATTGACGACCCGCTTCTGGAGCGCGAGCACGGGGCGCGGATCGGCGAACTGAGGCAGCGCGAACGCGAAGAAATTCTGCGTGTGAGCGAGGCGCGCGACGAGGAACTGCTCGCCCGGCTCCACAACCAGGTGATCGCACTCTGCCTCAAGAAGGGCACCGTCGAGCCCTACCATGACGAGGGTACGAAGCTGACCAGGAAGCGGCTCGGTCAGATGTCCCTCAAGGAAGTGGACCTCACCAAGCTGAAGGTCCAGAACCAGCAGGCGAACAAGGAGTTGCGGCGGGTCATCGACGAAGCCAGACGTCGAATCGAACGCGTGCGGGAGCGCACGGAAGAGCAGATCGACAAGGTGTTCCAGCCTGACGAACTGCCCCCCGGCGTGGTCCAGCTCGTGAAGGTGTGCATTGCCGAGAAGCGCAAGATTTCGGTGGGCGACAAGATGGCGGGCCGGCACGGAAACAAGGGCATCATCGCCCGGATCGCACCGGCCGAGGACATGCCCTATCTGCCCGACGGCAAGCCGGTCGATATCGTGCTGAATCCCCTCGGAGTGCCTTCGCGCATGAATGTGGGCCAGGTACTCGAGACGCATCTGGGATGGGCGGCGTTGAATCTGGGCTTCGGGGCGAAGACACCTGTCTTCCACGGGGCCTCCGAGGAAGAAATCGCTCTGTTGCTCAGACTGGCCGGGGCGAAGTGGGCGGGCGAACACCTCGCTGGTGGAGTCGCCTGGCCGTTCGACACCGGTGACTGCCAGGAATTCCTGGAAATGGTGCGGGCGCACCACGAGGACGGGCCCAATCCGGTACCCGTCAGCGGAAACGGCAGCGGTGCCGACGCGGGTTCGACCGGTGTCGTCACGATCGGAAGAAGCCTGGACCACTACGTCGAGGCCTCCAGGGGCACACCGGCGCATGATCTGTTCGGCAAACTCCGCGATTTCCTCGCGGCCGCGGGTGTCCGCGTGGCCGCGGACCGGCGCCAGGTGGTCGAGCAGGACTTCCCGGCGATCGAGGCGCTGTCGGACAAGGGGCCCGTGGGTTCCGGACTGGAGGCCGCGTTGCAGGAGTTGCTGGCTGCCGCCGAGATCCTCTCGAACGGGAAGGTATGGCTCAGGGACGGCCGGAGCGGGGAGCGCTTCAAGTTCCCGATCACGGTCGGCGCGATCTACATGCTCAAGCTGTCCCACCTGGTGGACGACAAGATCCACGCCCGGAGCATCGGACCCTATTCGCTGGTCACCCAGCAGCCGCTGGCCGGCAAGGCGCAGTTCGGCGGGCAGCGATTCGGCGAGATGGAGGTGTGGGCGCTCGAGGCCTACGGCGCGGCGCACACGCTGCAGGAGATCCTGACCGTCAAGTCGGACGACGTGACGGGCCGTTCGAAGGTCTACGAAGCGGTGGTCAAGGGCGACAACCTCCCGATGCCGGGAATCCCCGAGTCATTCAACGTCCTGGTGAAGGAACTCCAGGCCCTTGGGCTCACGGTGGAACTCGGCGAGGAACAGTAAACGAAAGGACGGAGGACGAAACATGATCGACTTTCCCCGCGCGAAAGAGACCCGGTCGTCGGATTTCGACTTTATCCGGATCAGGATCGCCTCCCCCGAGGACATTCGCGAGTGGTCGCACGGCGAGGTTACCAAGCCGGAAACCATCAACTACCGCTCGTTCAAGCCCGAACCCATGGGGCTTTTCTGCCAGCGCATCTTCGGGCCCGTAAAGGACTGGGAGTGCGCCTGCGGCAAGTACAAGCGCATTCGCTTCCGCGGAATCGTCTGTGACCGGTGCGGAGTCGAGGTCACGCTGTCCAAGGTGCGCCGCGAGCGGATGGGCCACATCGAGCTGGCGGTGCCGGTGTGCCATATCTGGTTCTTCAAGACACTGCCCAGCCAACTCGGCTACCTCCTGGGAATGACCCTCAAGGACCTTGAACAGGTCATCTACTACGCGGCCTACGTCGTGACGAATCCCGGGAACCAGGATGTCGAGTTCCTCGATCTGCTCGACGAAGACGAGTACTACGACCTGCGGGTGAAGGCCCGCGAGGAGGGCGACGACAAGTTCATGGCCGAGATAGGCGCAGAGGCGGCCCGTACGCTGCTGAAGCGGCTGGACTCGCCCGAGATGCCGATCGCCAACCAGAACCGCGACGGCAAGGGGCTCGACCGCCTCTCCACGTGGCTGCGTCATGAGATCGCGACCGAGACCTCACAGCATCGCAAGAAGAAGAAGCTCCGCCGCCTCAAGGTGGTGGACGCGCTGCGCAAATCCGGAGACACTCCCGACAAGCGCAACAAACCCGAGTGGATGGTCCTCGACGTCATTCCCGTGATTCCGCCCGACCTCCGGCCTCTGGTTCCGCTCGACGGCGGGCGGTTCGCGACATCCGATCTCAACGACCTCTACCGCCGGGTCATCAACCGCAACAACCGGCTCAAGAAGCTGATCGAGATGCGGGCGCCCGAGGTCATCCTAAGAAACGAAAAGCGGATGCTGCAGGAGTCGGTCGACGCGCTCTTCGACAACGGTCGCCGGTCGAAGGCGATCCGCGGGCGGGGCAAGCGGCCGCTGAAGTCGCTCTCCGACATGCTCAAGGGGAAACAGGGCCGTTTCCGGCAGAACCTGCTCGGCAAGCGCGTGGACTATTCGGGTCGCTCCGTCATTGTGGTCGGCCCCGAGCTCAAGCTGCACCAGTGCGGGCTCCCCAAGGCGATGGCGGTGGAGCTGTTCAAGCCCTTCATCATTCACGAGCTCGAAAAGCGCGGTGAAGCGGAGACGGTGAAGCGGGCCAAGAAGATCGTGGAACAGGACGATCCGAAGGTGTACGAGGTGCTCGAGGACATTATCCGGGACCATCCCGTGCTCCTCAACCGGGCGCCGACGCTGCACCGCATAGGGATCCAGGCCTTCGAGCCGGTCCTGGTCGAGGGCAAGGCGATCCGCATCCACCCCCTGGTTTGCACGGCGTTCAACGCCGACTTCGACGGGGACCAGATGGCGGTTCATCTGCCGCTCTCCTACGAGGCGCAACTCGAGGCCCGTGTTCTGATGCTCTCGAGCAGCAACGTGCTGCTGCCGTCGAATGGACGCCCCGTGGCGTCGCCCAGTCAGGACATGGTGATCGGTTCGTACTACCTGACCAAGCCGCCGCTCGAGGTGGCGAGCTACGAGACCGTTGCCGACAACTCCAATGTGCCCGAGCCGCAGCGCGCCGAGGCCAACGCGAAGCTTGACGAGTTCTACGCCGGTGCTCCCCGCTTCTCCAGGTACGGAGAGGTGGAGATGGCACTTGCGCACGGCCATGTCGAGTTCTCGACTCCCTGCTGGTATTGGGTGTCGAGCTCCGTCGCGAGCAATGGCGGACCGACGCGCGAGGCACGCTGGGAGCGGACCACGGTCGGTCGCGTACTCTTCAACTCGATCATCCCCGAACACATCGGCTTCCTCAACAGGACATTCGGCAAGAAGCAGCTCGGCGACCTCGTCTTCGAGTGCTTCACCGAAGCGGGGCTTTCCGATACGACGAAGTTCCTCGACAACCTCAAGGACTTCGGATTCCGCTACGCGACTCTCGGCGGTGTGTCCGTCGGGATCGACGATCTCGAGGTTCCGCCGGAGAAGGGCGAACTGCTGGGCGAAGCCACGGAGCAGGTGACCAGGTTCCAGAACGCCTACGAGTCCGGATTCATCTCGAACGGCGAGCGCTACAACAAGATCATCGACACCTGGACGCACGCCAACAATGACGTGGCCGATGCGATGGTGCAGCACCTCGAGCGATCCAAGGGCGGCTTCAACCCGGTCTATATGATGATGACTTCGGGAGCGCGTGGTAACCGCGACCAGATGCGTCAGCTTGCCGGCATGCGCGGCCTCATGGCCAAGCCGCAGAAAAAGCTGACAGGCGGAATCGGCGAGATCATCGAGAGTCCGATCAGATCCAACTTCCGAGAGGGACTCAGCGTGGTGGAGTACTTCATCTCCACCCACGGCGCGCGCAAGGGTCTGGCGGACACGGCGCTCAAGACGGCCGACGCGGGGTACCTGACGCGCCGACTGGTGGACGTGGCCCAGGACGTGACCATTTCGGAGGACGACTGCTACACGATTCAGGGCCTCGAGATGAGCGCGCTCAAGGAGGGCGAGGACATCGTCGAGCCGCTGGCGGACCGAATCGTGGGGAACGTGGCGCTCGAAAGCGTCTATGATCCCATCGATGGCGAATTGATCCTCACCGCCAACGAGCTCATCAGCGAGGACGCGGCCACGGGGGTCGAGGATGCAGGCATCCAGTCTGTCAGGATCCGCTCGGTGCTTACTTGCGAGACGAAGCGGGGCATCTGCCGGAAGTGCTACGGCCGCAACCTCGCCACCATGGGCCAGGTCGACATCGGCGAGGCCGTGGGAATCATCGCGGCGCAGTCGATCGGGGAGCCGGGGACTCAGCTTACGCTCAGGACCTTCCACATCGGCGGTACCGCGGCTCGCATTGCGGCCCAGAATCAGCGCAAGTCGAAGATCTCCGGAGTGGCGGCGCTTGAGCGGGTGACGACCGTGACGGATCGGGAAGAGAACCGGATCATCACTTCGCGCGAAGGCAAGATCGTCATCCAGACCAAGGAGGGACAGGTACGCAGCAAGCTATCGGTCCCGTACGGGGCGACGATTCACGTCGATGAGGGGACGCACATCAAGGCGGGAGACCTCCTGTTCAGCTGGGATCCCTATTCGGAGCCCATCGTGGCGGATGTAAGGGGCTACCTGCGTTTCGTCGACCTCGTAGAGGAGCAGACCGTGCGCGAGGAACTCGACGAATCGACCGGCCGCCGTCAGATGATGGTCATCGAGGATCGAGACAAGAAGCTGCATCCGACCATTCAGGTCCAGGCGGGAGAGGCGCCGTCGAGCGAGTTGCACAAGGAGTTCATCATCCCGGTGGGCGCGCAGTTGATGTGTTCCCACGGCGACGAGGTGCAACCCGGCGACAGGATCGCCAAGATCAGCCGCGAGGTGTACAAGACCCGTGACATCACGGGCGGACTTCCTCGCGTGGCGGAGCTCTTCGAGGCGCGCAGCCCCAAGGATCCGGCCGTGATCACCGAGATTGACGGACTGGTCTCGTTCGGTGACATCAAGCGCGGTAAGCGCGAGGTCTTCGTGGCCCCCAAGAACGGCCAGCGCCGGAAGTACGACGTGCCTGTCGGGAAGCATATGCGAGTCCATCAGGGCGACCAGGTTCGCGCAGGCGACCGCCTGTCCGAGGGACCCGTGAATCCGCATGACATCCTGAGGATTCTGGGCCCCCGGGCCGTCCAGGAGTACCTCCTCAACGAGATCCAGGAGGTCTATCGGCTTCAGGGCGTTACGATCAACGACAAGCACATCGGTGTGATCGTGCGGCAGATGCTGCAGAAGGTCAGGGTCGTGGATCCCGGTGGAACGGACCTGTTGGAAGGTGACCATGTGGATCGCATCGAGTTCCGCGAGATCAACGAGCGAGCGCAACGGGAAGGGAAGAGGCACGCGGTCCAGGAGCCGTTGCTGCTCGGGATCACGAAGGCCAGCCTGACGACCGATTCATTCATTTCGGCCGCTTCCTTCCAGGAAACGACCAGGGTGCTGACGGATGCTGCCGTGCGCGGCGCGCGCGACGACCTCAAGGGTCTGAAGGAGAACATCATCATCGGCCACCTGATCCCCGCTGGAACGGGGGTCCATCGCTGGCACGATGTCGAATTCGTTGTGGAGCAGTCGTACTACGACGAAGAGATCCTGCCGCTGACCGCGCCGGACGAACTGTTGCCCGGCCTGAGCGCAGTCGAGGAAGTACCGGCCGAGTAGCCGCCGCTGCGGGGGGAGATTCAGGCCTTCAGACCTGGGTCTCTCCCCGTGCATTTCAGCTCTGCCTGTGCGCTCCTGGCCGACCGCTCGGCCCCCCGGCTGGACGGCGCGACCAACAGAGTTGACACCACCGGGTAGTTTCCCTACCTTTTCCAGGCTGTCCAGGAAGTGACTTGGAGGCTCAGCTCTCCGGGTGAATCGGCGCGCTTGATTGCCCAAGCGCGCTTTTGTTCGCCCCCTGCTGATGCTTCGTCCCGACTACACGAACCGACGAGGAAAAGCTCGGCTGTCATGCCTACGCTGAACCAACTGGTGCGCAAGGGTCGCGCGCGGCTCGCCAAGAAGAACAAGTCGCCCGCGCTCCAGAAGAACCCCCAGAAGCGGGGGGTCTGTACCCGCGTGTACACGACCACGCCCAAGAAGCCCAACTCGGCTCTGCGGAAGGTCGCGCGCGTGCGCCTCACAAACGGATACGAAGTCACGGCGTACATCGGCGGCGAAGGCCACAACCTCCAGGAGCACTCCATTGTCCTGATTCGTGGAGGCCGGGTGAGAGATCTGCCCGGCGTCCGGTACCATATCGTCCGGGGGACGCTGGATACCTCGGGCGTTTCCGACCGCAGGCAGGGTCGGTCCAAGTACGGAGCAAAACGGCCGAAGTAGGCCGTATCCGGAGCCGCCTCATGAGCCGTCGATCACGGGCAATTCGCCGATTGATCCCGGAAGACCCGCGCTACGGGTCCGCCGTAGTCCAGAAGTTCATCAATGGCCTGATGCTCGATGGAAAGAAGTCTCTGGCCGAGACGATTTTCTACGAAGCAATGATCATTGTGGAGACCAGGGCCGGACAGCCCCCCATGAACGTCTTCCAGCAAGCGCTGACCAACTCGAAACCGGCTCTGGAGGTCAAGAGCCGGCGGGTCGGGGGCGCGACCTACCAGGTCCCCATCGAAGTGAGACCGGAGCGCCGTCAGGCCCTCGCGATCAAGTGGTTGATCGATTTCTCACGGACGCGGGGAGAACGTACGATGGCCCAGCGGCTCGCCAACGAGATCCTCGCGGCGAGCCGGGGAGAGGGCGCGACGGTAAAGAAGAAGGATGACACACATCGGATGGCCGAAGCCAACAAAGCCTTCGCGCACTACCGCTGGTAGGCCGTCCGCCCCGCCGCCGCCGGGCCCGCGGGTCCCGGGGGGCAGGGAGGAATCCCCGGCGGAACGCTGTTTGACACGCGCGACGACAACTGAGTTGAAGAATAGATAATGTCCAGGAAAACACCACTTCCCAAGCTTCGCAATATCGGCATCATGGCCCATATCGACGCCGGGAAGACGACGACGACTGAGCGCATCCTGTTTTATACGGGTCGCCTTCACCGCATGGGCGAGGTCCATGAGGGGGCGGCCACGATGGACTGGATGGAGCAGGAGCAGGAACGGGGGATCACCATCACCTCGGCGGCCACGACCGCCTACTGGCTGCGCAACGACTCGGAATACCGCATCAACATCATCGACACGCCCGGCCATGTGGACTTCACGGCCGAGGTCGAGCGATCGCTTCGAGTACTGGACGGAGCGGTCGCTGTTTTTTGCGCGGTAGGCGGGGTGGAGCCCCAGTCCGAAACCGTGTGGCGGCAGGCTGATCGGTACGGCGTGCCACGCGTCGCGTTTGTCAACAAGATGGACCGCACGGGCGCCGACTTCGAGCACGTGATCACCATGATGCGCGAACGTCTCGGCGCGAACGCATTCGCGGTGCAGTATCCGCTCGGTGAGGCGGACCTGTTTACGGGCGTGATCGACATCGTCGCGATGAAGGCGTTCGTGTGGGACGACGAGCTTGGCGCGACCATCGTCGAGGTGGCTATTCCGGACTCGCTCCGCGAGAAGGCCGCAACCCTCCGCCACGAGCTGGTTGAGGCCGCGGTGGAGCACGACGACGATCTGCTCGAGCGCTATCTGCTAGGCGAAGAACTCACCGAGGACGACGTGCGGCAGGCGATCCGCGCGGCTACGACCACGGGCACCCTGTTCCCCGTCTTTTGCGGATCCGCCTTCAAGAACAAGGGCGTTCAGCGGCTCCTGGACGGCGTAATCGACTACCTCCCCTCACCGCTGGACGTACCCGCGATCGACGGCCGTCCCCCATACGGGGATGAACAGCAAACGCGCGAGGCCGCGGACAACGCGCCGTTCTCCTCGCTGGCCTTCAAGATCATGACGGACCCGTTCGTCGGAAAACTGACGTATCTGCGGGTATACTCCGGGTCGCTGCCGAGGGGCAGCCGCGTGCTCAACGCCACGCGGGACAAGAAGGAGCGGGCCGGACGCCTGCTGCAGATGCACGCGAACAAGCGCGAGGAACGCCAGGAAGTGTTCGCGGGCGACATCGTGGCGGTCATCGGCCTCAAGAACGTTCGTACCGGCGATACGATCTGCGCGCCCGATGCCCCGATCATCCTAGAAGCGATGAACTTCCCGGAGCCGGTGATCGCGGTTGCCATCGAGCCGAAGACGAAGGCGGATCAGGACAAGCTGGGCACGGGTCTCGCCAAGCTGGCCGAGGAAGACCCGACGTTCCGCGTCCATACCGATCCCGAGACCGGTCAAACGATCATCAGCGGCATGGGCGAACTCCACCTGGAGATCATCGTGGACCGGCTGCGCCGCGAGTTTTCAGTCTCGGCCAACATCGGGCGTCCGCAGGTCGCCTACCGTGAGACCATTCGGAAAGCGTCGTCCGGTGTTCAGGGCAGATTCGTCCGGCAGACCGGCGGACGCGGACAGTACGGTCATGTTGTGATCGACGTCGAGCCGGGAGAAACGGGATCCGGCTTCGTCTTCGAGGATCGGATCAAGGGCGGCTCCGTTCCGCGGGAGTACATCTCGTCGGTGGAGCGCGGGCTCCGTGACGCCCTCAATTCCGGGGTGGTGGAGGGATACCCCGTGGTCGACCTCAAGGCCACGCTCGTCGATGGTTCCTACCACGATGTGGACTCCAGCGAGATGGCCTTCCGGATCGCCGGGAGCATGGCGCTCAAGGAAGGGCTGAGGAGGTCGAGCCCCGTTCTACTCGAGCCCGTCATGGACGTCGAAATCGTGACGCCCTCGGAGTACATGGGCGACCTCATCGGCGACCTTTCGGCGCGCCGCGGCAAGGTGGGGGCGGCATGACAGACAGGGGCGATGCCCAGGTCATCGGCGCGAGCGTGCCGCTGGGTGAGATGTTCGGATATTCCACGGCGTTGCGCTCCCTCAGCCAGGGACGCGCCGTGTACACCATGCAGTTCTCGCATTACGAAGAAGCCGCCCGGAAAAAGGCCGGCAAGAGAGTCCTGGCAGGCGTCTGACGCCCTGCCGCCAACCACGCAAACTCGGACGAGGAAAGAATGGCGAAGGAGACCTTCGAGCGAACGAAGCCGCATGTAAACGTGGGCACGATCGGACACGTGGACCACGGGAAGACGACGTTGACGGCGGCGATTACCCTGGCGCAGGCGAAGAAGTTCGGCGGGGACGCGATCGCGTTCGACGAGATCGACAAGGCGCCCGAGGAGCGGGAGCGGGGGATCACGATCGCGACGGCGCACGTGGAATACGAGACGGCGAACCGTCACTACGCGCACGTGGACTGCCCGGGACACGCGGACTACGTGAAGAACATGATCACGGGGGCGGCGCAGATGGACGGCGCGATCCTGGTGGTGAGCGCGGCGGACGGCCCGATGCCCCAGACGCGCGAGCACGTGCTTCTGGCGCGTCAGGTGAACGTGCCGCACATCGTGGTGTTCATGAACAAGGTGGACATGGTGGACGACGAGGAGCTCCTGGAGCTGGTGGAGCTCGAGGTGCGTGAGCTGCTGAGCGAGCAGGGGTTCCCGGGCGACGATCTGCCGGTGGTGATGGGCAGCGCGCTGGAGGCCCTGGAGGCGGGTGGCGAGGGCGACGCGGGGACGTGCATCGAGGAGCTGATGGACGCAATCGACAGCTACATCCCGCAGCCGAAGCGAGACATCGACAAGCCGTTCCTGATGCCCGTGGAGGACGTGTTCTCGATCACGGGCCGCGGGACGGTAGCGACGGGCCGGATCGAGCGAGGCGTGATCCACAAGGGTGACACGGTGGAGATCGTGGGGATGGGCGAGGACCGCAAGACGGTGGTGACGGGCGTGGAGATGTTCCGCAAGCTGCTGGAGCAGGGCCAGGCGGGAGACAACGCTGGGCTGCTGCTGCGGGGCGTGGGGAAGACGGAGATCAGCCGGGGCCAGGTGCTGGCGATTCCGGGCTCGATCACGCCGCACACGAAGTTCAAGGCGGAGGTGTACGTGCTGACGAAGGAGGAGGGCGGGCGGCACACGCCGTTCTTCAACGGATACCGTCCGCAGTTCTACTTCCGCACGACGGACGTGACGGGCTCGGCGATGCTGCCCGACGGGGTGGAGATGGTGATGCCGGGAGACAATGTACAAATGGAGGTGGAGTTGATCACGCCGATCGCGATGGACGAAGAGCTTCGCTTCGCGATCCGGGAAGGCGGCCGCACCGTGGGCGCCGGCGTCGTTACCTCCATCATCGAGTAGGAAGAACAATGGCAAGACCGGTAAGCGCGCCGAGCCCCGCGAGGGGGGCGTCCAAGGGAATGACGAACAGGATCAGGATACGCCTGAAGGCCTTCGACCACTGGGTCGTCGACCAGACGGCCGCCGACATCGTGCGGACCGCCCAGAAGACGGGCGCGAAGATCCGTGGGCCCATTCCTCTCCCGACCCGGCGGCAGCGGTGGACGGTCTTGCGTTCGCCCCACATCGACAAGAAGAGCCGGGAGCAGTTCGAACTAAGGACGCACAAGCGCCTGATCGACATCGTCGAGAGCCGTCCCCAGACCATTGACGCCCTGACCAAGCTGGATCTTCCGGCAGGGGTCGACGTCGAGATCAAGGTGGACTGACGATGGCCGGACTGATCGGGAGAAAGCTGGGGATGACCAGGATCTTCACCGAAGAGGGCCGGTCCGTGCCCGTAACGGTGCTGGAGGCCGGGCCCTGCCCGGTGCTCCAGGTCAAGAGCGAGCAGCCGGACGGCTATTCGGCTGTACAGGTCGGCTACGGCGCCAAGAAGCACAAGCGCGCGAGCAAGGCCGAATTGGGTCATGCATCGAAGGCGGGCCTCGAGGCGGCACCGAGCCTCGTCCGCGAGTTCCCTGTCGGAGAGGGCGAGACGTACAAGCCCGGCCAGGAGCTTACCGTCGAAATTTTCGAAGCCGGCGAGCGGGTCCGGGTGACCGGTGTCTCGAAGGGCAAGGGCTTTCAGGGTGTAGTCAAGCGCCACGGATTCGTGGGTCGGCCGGCTTCCCATGGGCACCCGATGTCCCGCACTCCGGGTTCGATGGGGCCCGGCACCGACCCCTCGAGGGTGATCAAGGGGAAGAAGCTTCCCGGTCGCATGGGAGGCAAAAGGCGGACGATCCGGCAACTGCAGGTCGTCCGGATTGATTCGGAACGCAACCTGCTCTTTATCCAGGGCGGCGTTCCAGGCAGCAGGAACAGCTACGTCCTGATCCGGAAATAGAAGCATGTACAAGGCACGCTACATCAAGATGGACGGTTCCACGGGGGAAGAACTGACTCTCCCGGCCGCCCTGTTCGATGGGGTGATTCACGAGGGTGCACTTCACCAGGCGGTGACCGCCTACCTCTCGAACCAGCGCCAGGGCACCGTCGGAAGGAAGAACCGGAGCGCGGTTGCCGGTGGAAGCCGCAAGCCGTGGCGCCAGAAGGGAACCGGGCGGGCCAGGCAGGGGACCATTCGTGCGGTCCAGTGGCGCGGCGGCGGGCGGGCATTTCCGCCGCAGACCCGTTCCTGGACCCAGCGCGTACCCCGTCGCATCCGGGCACTCGCCCGCTCATCGGCCTTCAACAGCCGTGCGTCCGCGGGCCGGGTCGTGGTCATCGAAGGCTTCGACTTCGAGGCACCCAGAACGCGCAAACTCACGGAATTGCTTGCGACGATGGACCTGCCCGGCAAGGTCCTCTTCCTCACGCAGGGCGTGAACCGGAACCTGTATCTCTCCGGGCGCAATCTGGCCGGGGTGCGGGTCATCCCCTTCGGCCAGGAATCGGCGTTCGACGTGGTCTGGTCCGGTACCGTGATCATCGAGGAAGCGGCCCTCGCCGGTGTGGGCGAAACGGCCCCGAGCAGTGATCGTCCGCGTCGGCGTCCCGTTCAGCGTCCGGCGGCCGCAACCGCAGAGGGGGCATGATGCGAGAGGCCTACGATGTGATCGTGTCGCCCGTAATCACGGAAAAGACCACTGAGCAGATGGGGTCGAGCCTCTACACCTTCATCGTCAACAAGCGCGCCAACAAGCACGAGATTGCGCGTGCGGTCGAGTCGCTTTGGGACGTCAGGGTGGAGGATGTCCGGACCATGCGGTATCCCGGCAAGGCAAAGCGGGCGCTGCTCGGCCGGATGGCAAAGAACTGGGATCTGGGACGTCGGGCTTCCTACAAGAAGGCGGTCGTCCAGCTGACCCCGGGCGATGAAATCGAATTCTACGAGATGGGTTGATCCATGGCGCTGAAGAAATTCAAACCTGTGACGCCCGGCAGCCGGTTCCGGTCGACGACGGCCAAGGACGCCGTGACCCGGAAGGGGCCCGAGAAATCCCTTACCGAGCCGCTGACCAGGTCGGGCGGGCGGAATCACCACGGCCGGATCACCATGCGTCGGCGAGGCGGCGGCAACAAGCGCCGGTACCGGAAAATTGACTTCAAGCGGGAAAAGTTCGGCGTGCGCGGGAAGATCGCCGCCGTCGAATACGATCCCAACCGGTCAGCCTTCATCTCGCTCATTCACTACGAGGACGGCGAAAAGCGCTACGTCCTGTACGTGCGCGGAACAGGTGTGGGTGACACGGTGTTATCCGGTCCCGACGCCGACGTGCGGCCCGGCAACGCGCTCCCGCTCGATCGGATCCCTCTCGGCACCATGGTTCACAACGTCGAGATGAAGCCCGGCAAGGGCGGGCAGCTGGCGCGCTCCGCCGGCGCCGGCGTGCAGGTCGTCGCCAAGGAGGGCAACTACGTCACCCTGCGACTGCCGTCCACGGAAGTCCGCCGGATCCACAAGCGCTGCCTGGCGACGGTGGGACAGGTCGGCAATGCCGATCACAATCTGCAGTCACTGGGCAAGGCCGGGGCAACCCGCTGGCGCGGCCGGCGGCCCAAGGTCCGCGGTGTAGCCATGAATCCGGTGGATCATCCTCTCGGAGGCGGCGAGGGCAAGGCCTCCGGTGGACGCCCGCCGGTTACCCCGTGGGGCAAGCCGGAGGGGGCCAAGACCCGCAAGAGAAAAAAAGCATCGAACCAGTTCATCGTCCGAGGACGCAAGCGCGGCAAGGCCACGCGCTAGCGACGGGCATCAGGGAGACCGAGGAACAGCAATGCCGCGAAGTTTGAGGAAGGGTCCGTTCATCGACGAGAAGTTGCTGCGCAAAGTCGAGGCGATGAACTCGCGGAATGAAAGAACCGTAGTGCGCACCTGGTCGCGGGCATCGACGATTCCACCCGATTTTGTCGGCCACACGATCGCAGTCCACAACGGCAACAAGTTCATCCCGGTCTACATCAGCGAAAACATGGTGGGTCACAAGCTCGGCGAGTTTGCGCCCACACGGCTTTTCCGCGGTCATGGCGGCAAGCTCGCCGACAAGCGGTCGAACAGGTAGGAGACGTGGTCATGGAAGCGCGAGCGATCGCCAAACACATCAGAATGAGCCCGAGGAAGGTGCGGTTGGTGGTCGACCTGATCCGCGGCCGTTCCGTCAACGAGGCCGTCTCGGTTCTCAAGTTCTCGAAGAAGGCTGCGGCCGTCCCGGTCGGAAAAACGCTCCGCTCGGCGGTGGCAAACGCCGAGGACCTTGCGGATCGGGATGGAGATTCGGTCGATGTGGATGAATTGGTGATCAGCCGCGCCTTCGTCGACGAAGGCCCCACCCTGAAGCGATGGAAGGCCGGCGCCATGGGACGAGCGACGCCCCGCAGGCGCAGGACAAGCCACATCACGGTCGAAGTGAAAGCGAAGGAGAGTTGACGGATGGGTCAAAAAACCCACCCACACGGATTCAGGCTCGGGATCGTGGCGGATTGGCGTTCCCGATGGTACGCCGAGCGCGACTTCCCGAAGCTGTTGAAGGAGGATCACACCATCCGCACCTACCTTCACCGGCGCCTGAATCACGCCGCGCTGGCCAAGGTGGACATCGCCCGCAAGCCGTCCAAGCTGGTGGTGACGCTGCACACCGCGCGCCCCGGGGTCGTGATCGGGAAGCGGGGTGCCGAGGTGGACAAGCTGCGCGATGAGCTGGCGGTGCTGACCAACAGCGAGGTGTCGGTCAACGTCGAGGAGATCAAGCGCCCGGAAGTGAACGCGCGCCTGGTGGCCGACAACGTTGCGCACCAGATCCGGCAGCGGATTTCCTTCCGGCGGGCGATGAAGCGAGCCGTTCAGTCGGCGATGCGCGCCGGGGCCGAGGGCATTCGCATCCAGTGCGCCGGACGGTTGGGCGGGGCGGAAATCGCCCGCACCGAGGGATACAACGAGGGACGGGTACCCCTCCACACCCTTCGCGCGGACATCGACTACTCGCAGGTCGAGGCTGCCACCACCTACGGGGTCGTCGGCGTGAAGTGCTGGATTTTCAAGGGTGAAGTGATCGAGGACCGCTTCGGCCGGACCTACTCGGCCGGCCCGGGCTCCCGAGGGTAAGGATCGGAGATGCTAGCACCAAAACGGGTCAAACGCCGCAAGACCCACAAGGGCAAGATGCGGGGCAAGGCGTATCGGGGGAGCAAGGTCTCCTTCGGTCAGTATGGTCTGCAGGCCCTCGAGGCCAGCTGGATCACCAACCGTCAGATCGAGTCCGCCCGTGTGGCCATCACCCGGCACGTGAGAAGAGGCGGCAAGGTCTGGATCCGGATCTTCCCGGACAAGCCCGTCACCAAGAAGCCGGCCGAGACTCGCATGGGGAAGGGCAAGGGCAACCCGGAGGAATGGGTGGCGGTCGTGAAGCCCGGCCGGATCATGTTCGAGCTCGAAGGCGTCGGGCCGGAAACCGCCCGCCGCGCCATGGAGCTTGCCTCTTTCAAACTTCCCGTGAAGACGCGCTTCGTCGACCGGGCAACGCAGCTGTGAACCAAACGATCGCAGGGAGAGCGAAACCGTGAAGGCTGAAGAAGTTCGAGACCTGGACAACGCGGAACTCGGGCATCGCCTGGGCGAACTCAAGATGGAGCAATTCCGACTGAGGTTCCGCAGCGCGACCATGCAGCTCGAAAACCCCAGGCTCCTGCGGGAGATCCGCCGGGATATCGCTCGTATCAAGACAATCCTTCACGAACGCCGGAGCACCAGCGATGAGTGACAATAGCAGCCGCGGCCAGCGGAAGGTGCGAGTGGGAGTCGTGGTCGGAGACAAGGCCGACAAGACCGTCACCGTACTCGTCGAGCGGCGCTTCGGCCATCCGCTCTACGGCAAGCTGGTGACGCGCTCCAGGAAGTACCACGCCCACGACGAGGCGAACGAGTACAGGGCGGGAGACACGGTTTCGATCATGGAGACGCGTCCTCTCTCGAAGACCAAGAGATGGCGGGTCGTTGAACTTATTGAGCGGCCTGCCTGAACGGCCTGGCGCGGAAGACGAACTGGATAGAGTCCGATGATCCAACAGGAATCAATGTTGAAGATCGCCGACAACTCGGGTGCCCGGCGCGCCCTGTGCATTCGTGTGCTGGGCGGGTCAAAACGGCGGTACGCGCGTATTGGCGACCGGGTCATCGTGACCATCAAGGACGCAGTGCCGAACGCCGGGGTGAAGAAGGGCGAGGTGATGGAGGCGGTGGTGGTGCGCACGGCCAAGGAGATGCGCCGGCGCGACGGAACGTACATCCGCTTCGACGACAACGCCGCCGTGCTGATCAATGCGCAGAAGGAGCCTCGGGGAACCCGCATCTTCGGGCCCGTAGGTCGTGAACTCCGCGAAAAGCGGTACATGAGAATCGTTTCCCTGGCACCGGAGGTGCTGTAGACCATGGCCAGTGCTATCACCAGGATCGTCAAGGGCGACCGGGTACGCGTGACTCGCGGCAACGACCGCGATGCCGAGGGCACGGTGCTGAGGGTGCTGCATGATTCCAACCGGGTGGTCGTGCAGGGCGTGAACATGCGCAAGCGCCACACCCGTCCGACCCAGGCCAATCCCGAAGGCGGCATCATCAGCTTCGAAGGATCGATTCACCTCTCGAACGTGATGCTCGTGGACCCCGCCAGTGGAGACGCCAGCCGGGTGCGGATGCGAGTGGAGCCGGATGGCTTCAAGGAGCGCATCGCGGTGAAGAGCGGCAACCCGGTCCCGAAGCCGAGCTGATCCCTTGAGTACCATCGGAGACCATAGGAAATGAAGGAACCAAGACTTCAAGCCCACTACAGGGACATTGCCGGGCCGGCGCTGCAGAAGCAGTTCGGCTTCGACAACCCGCATCAGATCCCGCATGTCGTCAAGGTGACGCTCAACGTCGGGGTCGGAGAGGCCAGCAGGGATCGCAAGCTCATCGATTCGGTTGCGAGCGAACTGGCGGTGATCTCCGGCCAGAAGCCCGTGATCACACGGGCCCGCAAGTCGATATCGAATTTCCGGCTGCGTGAAGGCATGCCGGTGGGCGCGTCGGTCACGTTGCGCCGCCGGCGGATGTGGGAGTTCATTGATCGCTTCGTCTCGATCGCGGTGCCGCGGATCCGGGACTTCCGCGGCCTGAACACGAGGTCGTTCGACGGGCGGGGCAACTACACCGTGGGCATCAGGGAACAAATCATCTTCCCGGAAGTGGACTACGACAAGGTCAACCGAATCCATGGAATGGATGTTTCGATCGTGACCTCGACCAACAAGGACGACCAGGCGTATGCCCTCCTGCGGCAGTTGGGATTCCCCTTCCGCGGCGAGATTCCGGTGATCATCGGGGCGCAAGCCTGACCAGGAGAAGAGTAAACCGACCATGATGACCGATCCCATTGCGGACATGCTCACGCGGATTCGCAACGCCGGCCAGGCGGGGCACCGATGGGCCGACATCCCGCTCTCCAAGCTCAAGGTGCAGATGGCGCGACTCCTGAAGGAGAACGCCTTCGTATACGACTTCAAGGTGCTGAACGACGGGCGCCACGGTCTCGTGCGCGTCTATCTGAAGTACTACGAGGGAGAGCCCGTAATCAGGCATATCGCCCGCGTTTCGCGCCCGGGAAGGCGCCGGTACGTGGGAGTCGACGAGATTCCCCGTGTGCGGGGCGGCCTGGGTATGGCGGTGGTGTCCACCTCGCGCGGCTTGCTTTCCGATCGGGGCGCGCGCGCGGCCCGGGTGGGTGGCGAAGTCCTGGCCGAGGTCTGGTAGGAGGATTCATGTCACGTATCGGCAAAATGCCCGTGGAAATCCCCGCAGGGGTGACGGTGTCCCTCGACGGACGGCGGGTCGCGGCCAAGGGGCCCAAGGGTGAACTGGAGCTTCAGGTGCGCTCTCCGATTTCGGTGGGATGGGACGACGACGGCGGCAAGACCATCGTCGTGAGCCGGCCCACCGACCAGAAGGACCATCGGGCGCTTCACGGACTGACCCGGTCTCTGATCAACAACATCGTGCTCGGAGTCAGCCAGGGGTTCAGCAAGACCCTCGAGATCGTCGGCGTGGGGTATCGGGCACAGGTCAAGGGGAAGGGACTCGAACTCAGGCTCGGGTTCTCGCACAATATCGACTACCCGGCTCCCGACGGGATCAGCTTCGAAACCCCGAACCCGACGACCATCGTCGTGCGCGGGCCGGACAAGCAGCAGGTCGGCCACACGGCCGCCGTCATCCGCTCCTTCCGTCCCCCGGAGCCCTACAAGGGCAAGGGCATCAGATACCAGGGTGAATATGTCCGGCGTAAAGCCGGCAAGACCGCCGCAAAGTGACGGCCTGACCGACCATGATCAAAGCAAGCAAACTGAGGAAGAGCCGCCAACTGCAACGCAAGCGGCGTCACGCGCGGATTCGCAAGAAGGTGCATGGCACCAGCGGAAGGCCGCGCCTGGCCGTGTTCAGGTCGTTGAAGAACATCGAAGGCCAGTTGATCGACGACGATGCCCGTCACACGGTGCTGGGCATTTCCACGCTCGCCCCCGATCTGCGAGGTGTGCCATCCGATGCCGGCAGCGGCAAGATCGGCGCGTCCCGAAACGCGGGCAAACTGCTGGCGCAACGCGCTGTGGAGCGCGGAATCACCACCGTGGTCTTTGACCGCGGGGGGTATCGTTACCATGGACGTGTGAAAGCGTTCGCAGAGGGTGCACGGGAGGGAGGCCTGGCGTTCTGATGGCAATGGACAAGAAGAAGAGGGGGCCGCGCGACAGGGGACCGCGCGACGGAGCGGAGGTCGAGAATCTGATTCACATCAACCGGGTGGCCAAGGTCGTGAAGGGCGGGCGGCGGTTCTCCTTCACCGCCCTTGTGGCCGTCGGCGACCAGGCCGGCCAGGTCGGGATCGCCCACGCCAAGGCAAGCGAGGTGGCCGAGGCCATCCGCAAGGCGTTCGAGCAGGGCCGGCGCAACATGATCAAGGTTCCCGTGGTGAACGGCACGATTCCACATGAGACCATCGGTCGCTGGGGCGCGGGCCGCGTGCTGCTTCGCCCGGCGGCGCCGGGTACCGGGGTGATCGCCGGCGGACCCGTGCGGGCGGTTCTCGAGGCAGCAGGGATCACGGACGTGCTGACGAAATGCCTCGGGACCAACAATCCGATCAATGTAGTGCGGGCAACGATCAGCGGTCTCGAATCGCTCGTAACCGCGTACGACGTGGCGGCCGCCAGAGGCATATCCGTGGAACAGCTTGGAGTACACGGCCGTGGCTAAGCGGATCAAGATCACACAGGTCCGGAGCGCGGTGGGCCGCCAGAAGATCCAGCAGCGAACGCTGGACGCTTTGGGCATCAAGCGACATCAGCAGAGTGTGGTCCACAACGACACTCCCGCCATTCGCGGGATGATCGCGAAGCTCGAGCATCTGCTGGAAGTCACGGAGGTGGATTGACACATGATCGAATTGCACAACCTCAAGTCCGCAAAGGGACCCCGCCAAAGCCGCAAGCGCGTCGGACGGGGGCCGGGCTCGGGCAAGGGCAAGACCTCGGGGCGCGGAGAGAATGGTCAGAACTCGCGTTCGGGCGGAGGCGTCCCCGCGTGGTTCGAGGGCGGCCAGATGCCGCTGCAGCGGCGCATCCCCAAGCGTGGTTTCACCAACCGAAACCGGGTCGAGTATCAGGTCGTAAATGTCGGCGACCTGCACATCGTCGACGGCGATGCCACCCCGGCAAGCCTGCGCAAGGCGGGGTTGATCCGTTCCCTGCGCAAGCCGGTGAAGATCCTCGGGACGGGTGATGCGAGTGGCCCGATCGCCTGCTCGGTCCATGCCGTCAGTGCCGCCGCCCGCACGAAGATCGAGGGCGCCGGCGGTTCGGTGACGATTCTTGCCCCGCGCGGCGGGGCGGAGGAGTAAGTACCGGCGATGGCCAATCCCATCCCGAATCTCTTTCGGGTCCCGGAGCTGAAGAACAAGATTCTCTTCACGCTCTTAATCATGCTGATCTACCGGATCGGGTCGCACATCACCGTGCCCGGTGTGGATGTCGGGGCGCTGCAGCAGCTCGCCGGCCAGTTCTCCCAGACCTTCCTCGGCGTCTACGACATGTTCGTGGGCGGCGGCCTGAGCCGCGCGACCATCCTCGCCCTCGGGATCATGCCGTACATCTCGGCGAGCATCATGTTCCAGTTGCTTGCCGCCGTCTTCCCGACCGTCGAGAAACTGCAGAAGGAGGGTGAACAGGGCCGCAAGAAGCTGACGCAGTGGACCCGCTACACCACCGTCCTCCTGTGTGTCATTCAGGCATTCGCCTACGCCAACTTCCTGCAGGGACTGGGCAGCGCCGTCCCGGCCCCGGGCCCCACATTCGCCTTCACGACCGTCGTCGTCCTGACCGTCGGTGGTGTGTTCGTGATGTGGCTCGGCGAGCAGATCACGGAGCGGGGCGTCGGCAACGGCATGTCGCTGATGATCTTCTTCTCGATCATTCAGGGATTCCCGGGCGCGGTGGCGCGAACCTGGGAGTCGCTCATGGTGGGCGAGATCGGCCTTTTCGCCATCATCGCGCTTCTCGGCGTCCTGGTCGGGATCACCGCCGGTGTCGTCGCCATGACGATGGCGGCCCGCAGGATCCCCGTTCAGATCCCGCGCAAGGTCGTGGGGCGGGGGCGCATCCAGGAGGGGCAGAAGAGCCACATCCCCCTGCGCATCAACTCCGCCGGCGTGATGCCGATCATCTTCGCGCAGTCGTTCATCGTGGTTCCGGGGACCATCGCGGCGTTCAGCTCGATACCCTTCATCGCGGATCTCGCGGCCATCTTTCAGCCGGGGAACTGGGCATACTACATCACGTATGCCGTGCTGATCATCTTCTTCACCTATTTCTACACGGCGATCATCTTCAACCCCGTGGACCTGGCCGAGAACCTGAAAAAGCAGGGCGCCTTCATCCCCGGCGTAAAACCGGGCGCGCGGACGGCCGAATACATCGATCGCATCCTGACGCGGGTAACCCTGCCGGGATCGATGTACCTGGCCTTCATTGCGCTGGTGCCCTTCTTCATCTTCGACACCTTCGGGATTCAGAACTTCGCCTTCGGCGGCACGAGCCTGCTGATTGTGGTCGGAGTCGGACTGGACACCGTGCAGCAGGCTCAGCAGCACCTTCTGTTGCGTCACTACGACGGCTTCATGAAGAAGGGCCGGGTGAAGATGCGCGGCCGCCAGCGATACATGTAGTGAACTCCTGGTGAAGACCGCGGGAATGGTGGTCGTCCTCCTGGGATCTCCGGGGGTCGGCAAGGGGACGCAGGGCGTGCGGCTCAGCCGCGCTGTCGACTGGGCGCATGTGTCCACGGGCGACCTGCTGCGGGCCGCGCTCAGGGAAGGCACGTCGCTCGGTCTTGAAGCGCGCAGGTACATGGATGCGGGCGATCTGGTTCCGGACGACGTGATGATCGGTCTGGTTCGTGAACACCTCGCGGGACTTGGCGCCGGGCGCAGCGTGATCCTCGACGGATTCCCGCGCACGGTTGCCCAGGCGGAGGCGCTCGACGATGCCCTTGACGGCCAGGGACGGAGCGTCGACCGGGTCGCGCTTCTCGAGGCGGACGATTCCGTCCTCTTCAAGCGGATTTCGGGACGGCGGTCGTCGCCTTCGGGGCGGGTGTACAACGTCTACTTCGATCCACCGCATCGCGAGGGCTTCTGTGACGACACCGGCGAGCCGCTCATTCACCGCGCGGACGACCAGCCGGACACCGTCCGCACGCGCCTGGCCGTCTATCATGAACTCACGGCCCCGCTGGTCGGGTACTACGACGCCCGGGACCTTCTGGTTCGCGTACACGCCGAGGGCGGGATCGACGAGGTCCAGACCGCTCTCCGGGGCGCGTTGGGGGTGTAGCAGCGGATGGCAAAAAAGCGTGCCGGAGGGATCCACCTCAAATCAGTGGCGGAGATCGAGGCGATCGCGGACGGAGGGCACATCATCGCTGCCCTGCTGGACGAGATCGAGCCGCGCGTCGTGCCGGGCGTGACGACGGCGGCACTCGATCAATTCGTCGACGCGTACGTACGGTCGTACGACGGCGCGGTTCCGGCCTTCAAGGGACTGTACGGCTTTCCCGGCAGTGCCTGCATCAGCGTGAATGCCGAGGTCGTGCACGGGATCCCGGCGAAGCGCACACTCCGCAGCGGCGACATCGTCTCCATCGACGTGGGTGTGCGGCGACGGGGCTGGTGCGCCGACTCCGCCTTCACCTTCCCGGTGGGGGAGATTGGGGCCGACGCGGCGCACATCATGGATGTAACCCGTGATGCGCTTCGGCTGGCCGTCGCAGCGGCCATGCCGGGCAACCACGTCGGCGATATCGGGGCTGCGGTCGTGAAGCGGGTGCGCGGGACCGGGCTCGCGATCATTCCCGACCTCGTCGGGCACGGGGTCGGTCGGGAGATCCACGAGGAGCCCCAGGTGTCGAATGTGGGTCGTCCCGGGCGGGGTGCGCCTTTGCAGCCGGGGATGGTTCTCGCGATCGAGCCCATGCTCGCCGCGGGCACCGATCAGATCATCACCCTGCCGGACCGATGGACGGTCAGCACCGCGGACGGTCGCCTGTCAGCCCACTTCGAGCACACGGTGGCTGTCACGGCCGACGGTCCGGCAATTCTCACCGGGGGCGGCATATGGGAACAGCCGCGCGGGCACAGGGCGCGTGGGGACGAAGAACTGCCGGGCATCGACGCACCCCTGAGTACTACCATACAGCATCCATGATGGTTACCTTAATAAGCTGTGCCCCGAATTGGGGAACCGCGTCCGATCAGGAGGTCGAAGCTCAGTGAAAGTACGAACCAGCGTAAAGCCGATGTGTGAATACTGCCGCGTCGTGCGGCGGCGCGGGGTCGTGCGCGTGATCTGCAGCCGGAACCCGCGGCACAAGCAGCGACAGGGCTGAGGAGAAGCACCCTAATGGCACGAATCGCGGGGATCGATCTTCCGAGAAGCAAGCGCATCGAGGTGGCGCTTACCTACATCTACGGCGTCGGTCCTGTCCGCTCCAGGCAAGTCCTGGATGCGACGGGGATCGACCCGCACCGGCGGACGCACGAGTTGAGCGACGAGGACGCGAGCCGTCTGCGCGTGGAAATCGAGTCCAACTACAAGGTCGAAGGCGCCCTGCGCACCGAAGTTTCGATGAATATCAAGCGGCTGATGGACATCGGCTGCTACCGTGGTCTCCGACATCGGCGCGGGTTGCCGGTGAGGGGCCAGCGGACGCATACCAACGCCCGCACCAAGAAGGGCCCGCGGCGGGCAATCGCGGGCAAGAAGAAGGCTCCCAAGAAGTAGCAATCCACCGGAGACCAGTCCTCAGGAGGCAGGTGCCGTTTGGCTAAACCCAGATCGACCAGAACCAGGAAGACCAAGAAGATCGTGGCGTCGGATGGCGTCGCTCACATCAAGGCGACGTTCAACAACACGCTGATTACGATCGCGGACAAGGCTGGAAACGCACTGGTGTGGGCTTCGGCGGGAACCGCCGGCTTCAAGGGATCCAAGAAATCGACCCCGTTCGCCGCTACGATGGCTGCCGAGCAGGCGGGCCGCGAAGCTGTGGCGATGGGGGTCCGCAAGGTTGTCGTGCGCGTCCAGGGCCCCGGTTCCGGAAGGGAGTCGGCGATTCAGGCCCTTGCCGCCGCAGGACTCCACATCGAGTCGATCCACGACGTGACGCCGCTGCCGCACAACGGGTGCCGGCCCCCCAAGAAACGCCGCGTCTGACGGAAGAAAAGAACTCTTTACAATGGCACGATATACAGGTCCGGTCTGCAAGCGGTGCCGCAGGGAGGGGCAGAAGCTCTTCCTCAAGGGCACGAAATGCTATACGGAAAAGTGTCCGGTGGAACGTCGGCAGTATCCGCCAGGGCACCTTGGTCCGGCAGCCGCTCGTCGGCGCAAACAGTCCGACTACGCGGTTCAGTTGCGCGAGAAGCAGAAGGTCAAGCGGATATACGGACTTCACGAAAAGCAGTTCCGCAATCTCTTCGAGTACGCAGCGGGCCGCCCCGGGGTCACCGGCGAGAATCTCATCGTCGCGCTCGAAAGCCGTCTCGACAACGTCATTTTCCGGCTTGGCCTCACCCCGAATCGGCGGCAGGCTCGTCAGCTGGTCCGACACCGGCACGTGCAGGTCAACGGCAGGGTCGTCAACATCCCGAGCTACCGCGTGGCCGCGGGAGACGAAGTGGCGTTGCGCGAAGGCTCGCGCGAGTTGGAAATCATTGACGTGAGCCTGGGTTCCCGCTCCCGGCCCCAGTTGCTCGACTGGCTGGCGCTCGACGAAAAGAACCGGGTGGGCAGGATGACCCGGGAGCCGAAGCGGGGAGACATTCCGCTGGCGGCACAGGAACAGCTGATCGTCGAACTTTATTCCAAGTAAATTGGTCGGGGCCGCGACAGTTACGTGGCCCGACATGAACGAATGCACGCGAAAGACATACCAGGAGGGGACACCAAGGTGAATCTGGAGATTGATCTTACCGGTCTCGTACTGCCGGAGCGCGTCGAAATCACGAAGGTATCCGAAGACGGTCGCTCCGCGGATTTTGTACTCGAGCCGCTGGAGCGGGGTTACGGGCACACGCTCGGAAACTCGGTGCGCCGCGTCCTTCTATCATCCTTGCAAGGATCGGCGGTGTGGGCGTTCCGCATCGGCGGTGTGGTACACGAACACCAGACCATTTCGTCCGTGGTCGAGGATGTGCATCAGGTGATTCAGAACCTGAAGTACCTGGTGCTGAGCCTCGATGACGATGTCGACGAGGCGGTGCTGGAGATCCGCGCCAACAAGGCCGGCCCGGTCACCGCGGCGAAGATCCAGGGACCGGCTTCAGTCAACGTGCACGATCCGGCCCATCATATCCTGACTCTGGAGGACGATGTCGACGTGAACATCGAACTCCACGTCAACAAGGGGCGCGGATTCGTGCTCGCCGACCAACATGCCGTGCCGCGGAACTCTCCGGTCGACCTCGTGCGCATCGACGCCATCTACAACCCGGTGCTGCGTGCCAACTTCACCGTCGAGGAGACCCGCGTCGGACAGCGAACCGACTTCGATCGTCTCACCGTCCATGTGCAGACCGATGGATCGGTCGATCCGGAGCGGGCGATCCGGTATTCGGCCGAGCTCGCGCGCCGGCACTTCGAATACATGCTGTACTTCACCGAAGGCGGACCTCCTGTGGCCAAGCCCACGGAGGCGATGCCGGTGCCGCAGCAGATGGTCAAGCTCTTCGAGACCTCCATCGAGGACCTCGCGGAGCTGAGCGTGCGGTCGCGCAACTCGCTGCAGCGGGAATCGATCAAGACCCTTGGGGACCTGATCGTCCGCACCGAGTCAGAGATGCTCGCGATCGACAACTTTGGCAAGAAGTCCCTGCAGGAGATCTACGAATTCCTCAGCGAGCACGGGCTGCGCTTCGGCATGAAGCTGGAGCGCCGCGACGATGGGCGCATGTTCTTCGTCGAGGAAGAGGCCCCCGCCGGGGCGAGCGAATAAACGTTTTCCGCACGAGGAAACGGGAACGATGCGTCACAGGAAGAAAGGCCGGGGCCTCTCACGGTCTCCCAGTCACAGACGGGCCGTGCTGAGGAATATGGCCACTTCGCTCTTTCAGCATGAGCGAATCACCACGACTACGGCTCGCGCCAAGGAGCTGCGGCCCTACGCGGAGCGCCTGATCAGTCTCGCGAAGCGGGGCGATCTCCATGCGCGGCGCCAGGCTGCCCGCCGGATTTCCGACCGGGAGGTGCTGGGCAAGCTGTTCGACGAACTGGGTCCGCGGTACACTGAGCGGCCCGGTGGCTATACCCGCATCCTGAAGCTGGGGGCCCCCCGCAAGGGCGACGCGGCGGATATGGCGCTCATCGAGTTGGTGTGATAGAATCGGCAGATAGACGAGGCCCGTGTCGGGACCTCCACCATGAACACGGATATGGAAGGCAGATGGCAATGTTCCTGAAGTCCCGGGCAGGTGCGGCGAAGCTGGGCACCCCGCTGATGATCCTGTGCTTCCTGGCAATTGGTGGCTTCCTGTACTGGCTTTCCATCACGGCCGAGCCGACTACGATCGTGGTTGAAGAGGTATCCGACGATGAACTCGCAAACGTGGTTGCGTTCGCGGACTTCTCGGCGGCGACGGGCAGCTACATCGGGCAGGAGATCTCCCTGGAGGATATCTCCGTGACCAGTCTGCTCGGACCCCATTCCTTCTGGACCAGCCTCGCGGACGCCCAGCAAACCGCCTATCTGCTGCATTTCTCGGACGCGGTGCTCGCCGATTCCGTGTCGGTGACGAGCGGCGGTTCGGTGACCGTGACAGGAACGGTGATGGCAATGACGGATTCCATCCTGGAAGCGTGGCAAGCGGCGGGTGCGTTCCTGCAGGAGGGAGACCGCATGCAGGCGGAATTCGCCGAGAATTTCATCGAGGTGTCCTCGGTGTCTGTAGAGGGGGCGGAGTCCGGCGAGGCATCCGAACCCTCTTCCTGAGCAAGCGGGCCGCGCGAGGCTTCGCGGTCCGTGGTTGAGCCGCGTGACCTGCCTACCGGGGACTCTACGCGCCAATCGGTGTGGCGCGGCAGCACGCAATGATTCCGACGACTCCTGAAGGAATCGCCTTTGGGGTGATTGGCCTTGGCTACGTCGGGCTGCCTCTGGCCACGCAGGCCGCGCACCGCGGCATCAGAGTGATCGGATTCGATGTCGACGGGGAGGTCGTTGACGGCGTAAACGCTGGCCGCAGCCACATTTCCGATCTCGGCGACGGGGACGTTGGCGAGGCAGTGCGGAATGGGCAGCTCGAGGCAACGGTCGACACGGCTCGGCTGGCCGAATGCGATGCGGTGGCCATCTGCGTGCCAACGCCCCTGTCCAGTACCCGCGACCCGGACATCTCCGCCATCCTGGCCGCGTCCAGGGCGGTAGCGCAGGCGCTGGTGAAGGGCCAATTGATCGTGCTGGAATCGACCACCTATCCCGGCACGACTCGCGAAGTCGTGCAGCCGCTGCTCGAAGAGGGCGGCCTCAGGGCGGGCCGGGACTTCTTCCTCTGCTTCTCGCCGGAGCGCGTCGATCCTGGCAACGCGGTCTGGAAGACGGGGAACACGCCGAAGGTCATCGGTGGCGTCACGACGCGGTGCACGGAGGTCGGCGCTGCGTTCTACTCCAGGTTTGTGGACGAGATGGTGCCGGTCTCTTCGGCGGAAGCGGCGGAGTTGACCAAGATCCTCGAGAATGCGTTTCGCGCGGTGAACATCGGGCTGGTAAACGAGATGGCGCTGATCGCGGACCGGTTGGGCCTGGACATCTGGGAGGTGGTCGAGGCGGCGGACACCAAGCCGTTCGGCTTCATGAAGTTCACCCCCGGGCCGGGCCTGGGGGGACACTGCCTGCCGGTCGATCCGCACTACTTGTCATGGAAGATGCGGTCGATGGACTACCGCACCCGCTTCATCGACGTCGCGTCCGAGGTCAACGCCGAAATGCCCGGATTCGTGGCGAACAAGGTCAGGGAGGCCCTGAACCGCCTGCGACGACCCGTGAGGGGTTCGAGCATTCTCCTGCTCGGAGTGGCCTACAAGAAGGATGTGGACGACGTGCGGGAGTCGCCGGCGATGGCGATTCTCGACCTTCTCGAGCGGGATGGCGCCAGAGTGATGTATCACGACCCGCACGTTCCCGAGTGGCAGCCGCGCGAGGGCCGTGCGCTGGAATCGGCTCCGCTCGACGACGCGTTGTTCGACGAGGTCGACGCCGTGGTGATCGTGACGGACCACTCGCGCTTCGACCTGAAGAGAATCTTCGAGCGCTCGACGGTGCTGGTGGACGCGCGCAACGTCACGGCTTCGATCGCCGATACCAAGCGGACGGCCCGCCCTCAGCGGTGGATCGTGAAGGGGTGAACCCGTCGCGCCACGATGGCAATTCACCCGCGGCCGGTCGGAGCAAGCGGGCCACGCGAGGAGTGACATGAAGATTGCGGTGCTGGGCAGCGGGTACGTCGGGCTTACCACGGGTGCATGCCTCGCAGAGACCGGCAACGATGTGATCTGCGCGGACATCGTAAAGGAAAAGGTGGATGCTCTGAGGCGGGGAGAGATCCCGTTCTTCGAGCCGGGCCTGGCAACGCTGGTGGCACAGAATGTGGCTGAGCGCCGCCTGACCTTCACTGACGACCTGGCAAAGGCAGTGCGCGAATCCTACATCATCTTCATCGCGGTCGGGACGCCCCCCGACGAGGACGGATCCGCCGATCTGAGCCACGTCGTCGCCGCAGCCAGGGACATCGGTCGCGCGATGGATGGCGAACGCATCGTCATCACCAAGAGCACGGTCCCGGTGGGGACGGCCCGGCTTGTGCGGGAGGCGATCGAAGCCGAGACCGATCACACGGTTCGCGTCTGCGCCAATCCCGAGTTCCTCAAGGAGGGAGCCGCGCTACGCGACTTCCGGCGGCCGGATCGCGTGGTATTGGGCGTGGACGACCCGGTGGCCGCCGAGGCGCTCCGCGACCTCTACGCTCCCTTTGTGCGCACGGGCAACGAGATTCTGGTGATGGACACGGCATCCGCCGAAATCACCAAGTACGCGGCCAACGCGATGCTCGCGTCCCGGATCAGCTTCATGAATTCGATCGCCCGGCTCTGCGAACTCACCGGAGCGGATGTGGACATGGTGCGCCTCGGCGTCGGCTCCGACCGGAGGATCGGCCCGACCTTCCTCTTCCCGGGGGTCGGGTACGGCGGATCCTGCCTTCCGAAGGACGTCAAGGCGCTGGCGCGGACAATGAATGAAGTGGGGGCGAACTCCGCCATCCTGGACGCGGTCGAGGAGATCAATGCGGGGCAGAAGGGGCTGCTCCTCGGGCAGTGCGTCGAGCGCTTCGGCGAAGACCTGAGCGGCCGAACCTTCGCGATCTGGGGATTGGCGTTCAAGCCGAATACCGACGACATGCGCGAAGCGCCCAGCGTGGTGACCATCCGCGGGCTCAAGGCAAGGGGGGCCCGGGTCGTTGCCCACGACCCCGTGGCGATGACGCAGGCGAGGAGCATTCTGGGCGCCGCGATCGAATTCCGCGAACTCAACTACGATGCCCTCGAGGGGGCGGATGCCCTGATCATTCACACCGAGTGGCACCCGTATCGCCATCCGGACTTTACCCGCATGCGAACACTGCTGAAGCAGCCGATCATCCTCGACGGGCGAAACCTCTATACCACGTCCACGATGCGCGATCTGGGCTTCGAGTACTACTCGGTGGGGCGTCAACCCGTCCGCCCGGGAGGGCAGGCGTAGCCGTGCGGGTGCTCATCACCGGAGCCGCCGGGTTCCTGGGTTCACACCTGGTGGACCGATTCCTGGCCGCTGGATACCAGGTCGTCGGAGTCGACAATCTCATTACGGGATCCAGGACCAACCTGGCCCACCTCGATGGGGATGACCGTTTCCGCCTTGTCGAGCACGACATCTCAACCCCACTCTTCGTCGAGTCTCCGCTTGACGGAGTGCTGCACTTCGCCTCTCCGGCGAGTCCGGTCGACTACCTCGAATTCCCTATCCAGACGCTGAAGGTCGGAGGACTGGGCACCCACCATGCGCTGGGTCTGGCCAGACGGCACGGCGCCCGCTTCCTCCTGGCGTCGACTTCGGAGGTATACGGAGACCCGCAGATTCACCCGCAGCCGGAAACCTATTGGGGGAACGTCAACCCGGTAGGGCCCCGCGGCGTCTACGACGAAGCCAAGCGGTATGCGGAGGCCATGACGATGGCGTACCACCGCGCGCACGGCCTCGATACCCGCATCGTGAGGATCTTCAACACCTACGGTACCCGCATGCGGCCCGGGGACGGGCGCGTCGTCTCGAACTTCATTGTGCAGGGGTTGCGCGGCGAGCCGATGACCGTGTACGGCGACGGCTCGCAGACCCGGTCCTTCTGTCATGTGGATGACGAGGTCGAGGGGATCTTTCGGCTCTACCACTCGTCGCACGTGGCCCCCGTCAACATCGGCAACCCCGACGAATTCACGGTACGCGAGCTCGTCGAGCTGGTCATGGAAGAGACCGGTAGCACCGTTGCGCCGACCTCTCTGCCGCTCCCGACCGACGACCCGACCGTGCGCCGGCCGGACATTTCGGTTGCCAGGCGGGAGCTGGGCTGGTCGCCATCCGTCGATTTGCGCACGGGTCTGCGAAGGACGATCCCCTACTTCCGCGACCTGCTCAAGCACGCCGACGCGAAGTCCCGGACCTTGAGCGGGGCAGGTCAGTGAACACCGGCAGAGGGGAACCTCCTATATTTCATGTTGTAAGAACAGCCGTATCCGGGGGATGTTCCCCGGGGTGCGGCCTCGCGCGAAACGGACAGGTGTACGAGCAACACTTACGAGGACTGCCAGAGGCGGAACAAGGAGGACTCAGAGACCGCCGGGGATGGCGTGTTTTCGGGTTGCTGGCAATCGCGATCACAAGCGGCGGGTGCGGCGGCGCCGACAACAGCCTTGAGACCGCGCGGCTTCGGGGCGACCAGGCGTTCGCCCGAGGTGCATACGAAGACGCCCTCGCCGAATACCGCCTGGCCCTGCGAGAAGACCGGGGCATCGGCAATGTGCTGAGGACTGCGCACGTGTACGCGGTGCTGGGACGTGTGGATGAAGCCCGTGCGCTCTACGACGAGGCGGTGCGGGAAGACAGCGCCCATGTCGACCAGGCGGTGTCCGACTTCGTGGCCCGCGCCAAGCAGGCGTTCGCGAGCCGGGACAGCTACGGGGGCGCGTCGGCCATGGAAACCGCCTTGTACTTTCGCCCCGGAATCGTCGTCGATGAGCTTGTCCTGCCGATGGCGCGGCACTACAGCAGCAGTGGCGAGCACGGCCGGGCGCAGCCCCTGTATCTGAGGGCGCTTGGGGACCAGCGGCGAGACCCGGACATCGTCTTCGAAACCGCGCTGGCGCACACCGAGATCGGGGACTGCGAGCGCGCGATGGGCTTCTTCGAAGAGTTCGTCGACCTGGCGCCCCGCAGAGAGAACGAGACGCGCTGGCATGTCGGCACCTGTGCCATCCAGCTGGCGCGCGAACTGATGGAGCAGGGGGCTATCCAGGAGGCGCTCGATCGCGCCGCGCTGGCGGATGCCGACGACACCGGGATTGAGACGGACACGGCCACAGCGGAACTCGACCAGGCAGTTGATCAGGTCCTCGGGTATCTGGATCTGGTCATGGAGCTGAGAGAGCCCAGGACGATGTTGCCGGAGGCGTACTTTCAGAAAGCCGAAATCCTGTCCCGCCTGGGCGAATGTGAAGCTGCAATGGAAGCGTATCGCACGGTCCCGGCGGTGAGCGTGGCCGGATCGGAAGTCCTCGCCCGGCGGGCCCGCGAGCGCGTCGACCAGATCCGGTTCGGCAGCGGGAGCACGCCATGCTGACCCGGTCGGTAGCGGCGGGAGCCCTGCTCGGGCTGCTGGGCGCGGGCTGCTCTTCCGCGCCTCCCTATTCGGGGTGGACGGCCGACCAGCTCTACGAGCACGGCCAGCGTGCATTCCAGGAAGGCGACTGGAGTGAAGCGCGGCGGGCCTTCGAGCGGCTGATCCTCACATTCCCGGGATTCGATCAGGCGGTCGAGGCGCGCCACTACCTGGCGCGGTCGTTCTACTCCGACGATGAATTCCTGAGCGCCGTCTCGGAATTCACGCGGATCGTGCAGGTCTATCCGGACGACGAGCGAACCCCGGAAGCCTATATGGGGTTGTGCCGATCCTACGCGGCAATGTCGCCCCACCCGCAGCGGGACCAGCAATACACGGTCCAGGCGCGGACTACATGCCGCAACGTGGCAAACGACTTCAACGGGACACCGCACGGCGACTCGGCCTCGACAGTCGCGCAGGAGATGCATGGCAAGCTGGGCGACAAGGCCTATGGCGAAGGCTACTTTTATTTCCAGCGAAAGGCACTGGAGTCCGCCGAGCACGTATTCCTTGATCTTCTGGAGACATATCCGGACACGGAGGCCGCCCCCCGGGCGCTCGCCCGCCTGATCGACATCTACACGGAGTGGGAATGGGACGACCAGGTGGACGAGTTCAGCACCCGGCTGTTGCGGGCCTATCCGGCCTCGCCCGAAGCGCGGACCCTGGAGGAGCCAGCCACCGGTGACACCGTCTCGACAGTCCGCAGCCGCGCCCCGCCCGGCGCCACACAGCGGACAGGATGATCGCCGGCGGGTAGGAATCTTCGGCGGCACCTTCGATCCGCCCCATGTCGGCCACGTCGCCGTGGCGGCAGAGGTCGTCGAGGCCGCGAATCTGGATCGGCTGCTTTGGGTTCCGGCGGCCGTGCCACCGCACAAGGCGAACCGCCGCATTACGGGGAGTCGCCTGCGGCGGCGTCTGGTCGCCGCGGCCATCAAGGGCGACCCGAGATTCGAACTTTGTGACCTGGAACTGAAGCGTGGAGGCATGTCCTACACAGTTGATACACTGCGAGAGATGAAGGCGGAGCACCCCGAGTGGTCGCTGTCGCTGGTCATGGGCACGGATCTGTTTGCCGGGTTCCGGACGTGGAAGGAGCCCGGGGTGATCACGGAGCTGGCCGAACTGGTCGTCATCTGCAGGGCGGGGGCCGATCCACCGCGGGAGGCGGGGAGGATGGGCGTGCGGACGGTGCGGGTGACGCCGGTCGACATCTCGTCTTCGCTCGTTCGCGAGCGGGTCGGTCGAAAACTGGCCGTTACAGACATGGTAACGCCCGCGGTTCTGGCGATAATTGAAGAAGAAGGGCTCTATGAAGAGCCAGCCGCCGTTCCCGGGCAGGGGTCGGTGGAGACAATCAGGGAGAAGTAATGATCAAGGGCATCATAAAGAAGATCGTCGGGTCCCGTTACGCGCGCGAGGTACGGCGCCTGGGTCCCCTCGTCGACCGGATCAACGAGCAGTATGCCCCGCTGGAGGGAATCTCCGACGAGGCGCTGCGCGGCAGGACCGACGAGTTCAGGGACAGGATCGCGGCGCGCACGAGGGAGACGCAGGACGAGATCGAGTCGCTCCGCGAGCGCAAGCGCGGGGCCGCGGATCCGGACGAGCGGGAAGAAGTCGGTCTGGAGATCAGCAAGCTCGAGGAACGATTCCGCTCCGAACTGGCCAATGCGCTCGAGGAGATCATGCCCGAGGCGTTCGCGGTGGTGAAGGACGCATGCCGCCGTCTGGTCGGCCAGGAAGTGAAGGTGACGGGGCACAAGCTCACCTGGGACATGATCCCCTACGACGTGCAGCTCATCGGTGCGGTGCAGCTTCACCGGGGGAGGGTGGCCGAGATGGCCACCGGCGAGGGCAAGACGCTCGTCGCGACGATGCCGCTCTACCTGAACGCACTCGCCGGGCGGGGCGCTCATCTCGTCACCGTGAACTCCTACCTCGCCCAGCGCGATGCGGAATGGATGGGGGCGATCTACAGCCTCCTCGGACTGACGGTGGACTGCATCGACCTCCACGAGCCCGGCTCACCGGAGCGGCGCGAGGCGTACAACGCCGACATCACCTACGGCACCAACAACGAGTTCGGCTTCGACTACCTGCGCGACAACATGGTGCACACCCTGGAGCAGCGGGTGCAGCGCGTCCACAGCTACGCGATCATCGACGAGGTCGACTCCATCCTGATCGACGAGGCGCGCACGCCCCTGATCATCTCCGGGCCCGTAACGCGGGATACCTCGACCCCCTTCAAACAGATGGCCCCGGTCGTCGGCGCGCTGTACCGCAAGCAGAACCGGATGGTCAACCAGATGGTCGCCAAAGCGGTCAGGGAGCTTGATTCCGAAGGCGACGAGTACGAAGCCGGCAGGAACCTCCTGGCTTCGAAGCGCGGATCGCCCAAGAACAAGCGCCTGATGAAGCTCTTCGCAGACCAGCCGGCGCTCGTCAAGCTCGTGGAAAAGGTCGAGGGCGACTACATGCGCGACAAGCGCCTGTACGAGGTCGACGAGATGCTTCTCTTCGCCATGGACGAGAAGGGAAGCGCCGTCCACCTCTCCGATGCCGGGCTGGATGAGCTGTCGCCGGGCGACCCGGGGGCGTTCGTCGTCCCCGACCTGTCGGAGATCATCGGCGAGATCCAGGAGGACGAGGAGCTCTCGCTCGAAGACAAGCGAACGAAGATCGAGGCGCTTGAAACCGAGTACGCCGACAAGTCGCAGCGCATTCACGTCATCCACCAGCTCCTCAAGGCGCACACCCTGTTCCACAAGGACGAGCGCTACATCATCGGCGAAAACGGGGCCATCGTTATCGTCGACGAATTCACGGGGCGGCAGATGCCGGGCCGGCGGTGGAGCGATGGCCTGCACCAGGCCGTCGAGGCCAAGGAAGGGGTCGAGATTCGCGGCGAGACCCAGACCCTGGCCACGATCACGATCCAGAACTACTTCCGCATGTACGACAAGCTCGCGGGGATGACCGGGACGGCGGAGACGGAGGAGACGGAGTTCCACCAGATCTACAACCTGGACGTGTCCGTCATCCCCACCAATCGGCCCATCACGCGCGACGACCGCGACGACCTGATCTTCCGCACCCGGAGGGAGAAATACCTGGCGCTCATGGACGAGATCGAGCGGCTGCACAAGCTGGAGCTGCCGGTGTTGGTGGGGACGACCAACGTCGAGGTCTCGGAGACGCTGTCGCGCATGCTCAAGCGCCGCGGCGTGCCCCACAACGTGCTCAACGCGAAGCAGCACAAGCGCGAGTCGGAGATCGTCGCCGAGGCGGGGCGGCCCGGAGGCGTGACGATTGCCACGAACATGGCGGGGCGCGGGACCGACATCAAACTCGGCCCCGGAGTCACCGATGCGCGCAGTATCGACTGGATCGCCGAACGGGAACTGGACCTCGATTCCGTGGCCCCGACCGACCCGACCCGCTACGAAGACCTCGAAGGCAAACCCGGAGAGCACGTTGTGGAGGTTGGGGGACTGCACATCCTGGGGTCGGAGCGGCACGAGGCCAGACGAATCGACCGCCAGTTGCGCGGCCGAGCCGGGCGCCAGGGCGACCCGGGGGCGTCACAGTTCTTCCTGTCCCTCGAGGACGACCTGATGCGTCTCTTCGGCGGCATGGAGCGCATCGCGAACGCCATGGAGCGCATGGGGGCGGAGGAGGGCGAGGTCATCACCCACCCGCTGGTCACGCGGTCGATCGGCCGGGCGCAGAAGCGGGTCGAAGGCAACAACTTCGAGGCTCGCAAGCGGCTGCTGGACTACGACGACGTGATGAACCAGCAGCGCGAGGTCATCTACGACCTGCGCCTCTTCGCGCTGGAGGGCGGTGAGGACCTGAAGGGCGAGATCTGGGAGATGGTGCGCCACACCATGGAGGCGGTTTTCGAGGAGCACCTGCCGCAATCGGAGCTGGAGGAAGGCATCGAGGTGGCTGGCCTGAGGCAGAGAATGCTCCTCGACCTGCACACCGTGCTGCCACCGGTCGAAAACGAGAACGACCCGGAAGAGGTGGATCGGGAGGACGTGCTGCAGCTGGCCGAGGACGCCGTACACGAGTCCTTCGACCGAAAGATCGAATCCTTCGGCGAGCACGGCGAGCGGGTCATGAGCTTCGTCATGCTCTCGACGATCGACGGAAAGTGGAAGGACAACCTCTACGACCTCGATCACCTCAAGGCATCCATCGGCTTCCGCGGCTGGGGACAGAAGGATCCCCTGGTCGAATACAAGAAGGAAGCCTACGAGATGTTCGTGAACCTGATGGACGACATTCGCAGGTCCGTCACCCAGCAGTTCTTCCGGGTGCGTCTGGAGCAGCGTCCGGCGATGCGGCCCCAGGCGCCGCGGCGGATGTCCTATTCCGGGCCCTCCGGACCCGGCCGGATTTCTGCCTCCGGGCGGGTGCCCCCCGGGCGAAGACCGGTCCGGCCTGCCGCGGCAAGGCAAACGGAGCAGCCTGCGGCAGCGATGGATTCCATGGGCATGTCGAGTGCCGCCCGCCGGAGTGTCAGCGCGGCTCCCTCACCCGCGGGGAGCGACGTTGGCCAGCTCGCGACCAACCGTGGCGAAGCGCGGGCGAAAACACCGGTGACCGGCGGGAAGGCGCCGGGCCGCAACGCGCCCTGTCCCTGCGGAAGCGGACGGAAGTACAAGAAGTGTCACGGGGCACGGGCTTAGCCACGCAACCGCCCGAGGCGCGACCGCGCGAGCGGCTCCAGCGCTTTGGCCCCGGCCCCCTGTCGGAGCAGGAGTTGCTGGCGCTGCTCATCGGCGCGGGTGGCCGAGGGACACCCGCCCGCGACCTGGCCGAGCGCGTCCTCGACCTCTCGGGCGGGCGTCTGCGGGAACTCGCGCGGATGGATCTCGGCGGCCTGGAAGCCATTCCCGGGATCGGACCGGCCGTGGCCTCCAGGCTCGTGGCGGCGATCGAGCTTGGCAGAAGGGTGAGCGCCGCGCGCACCATCCGGGAACACCCCATCACGGGGCCGGCCGACGTGCACGACATCTTCGCGCCCGCGCTCGCCCACCTCGCCCATGAGGAATTCCACGTCCTCCTCCTCAACTCCCAGAACGCCCCGATCTGCCAGCGCCAGGTCACGCGGGGCATCCTGGACGCGTCGCTGATCCATCCGCGCGAGGTTTTTCGCGATGCCATCGTCCTGCGTGCGGCTGCGCTGATTCTTGTCCACAATCATCCCTCCGGGAATCCCGAGCCGTCGGCCGAGGATCTTCAGGTGACACGGCAATTGAGCGCAGCGGGCAGTCAGGTCGGCATTCCCGTGCTCGACCACGTCATTGTGGCCGGCGAGGCCTTCGCGTCGCTGGCGGGGCGCGGCTGCTTGCAAGGAGCAGGTGGACACCCCTAGCCCGCATTTCTCACACAGGCCAGTCAGAGGCCTGAGGGGAGGGGTTGAGGGTGTGACCGGGGGTGGCCAAGCGTGTCGGAGTGAGGGACAGCAGGTCCCTGGCGGGTTTTTCGAAGCAGCGAACGAAGAGATTGACGGGCTGAAGAGGCCCTGATTGGTTCCAGGACGCAGTGGTCCTTGGAACGTGGTGGCTGGGAGGGTGCTCGGGAGCGGCCGGGGAGCCTACCCCGGTAGTCGAGCGTGGACCCGTGCGAAGGCTGCGGCGGAGGGGTGCGCGGAGTCCATGGCGACCTTGACCCGGCGAACCGAGACCATGACGCGGGCACCGATCTTGAGGAGCCTGAGCCGGAGCGTTCCCGCGGTGGCGCGGGCGAGCGGGGTGCCGTGAAGCGCTTGCCTGATGGCATCGAAGAGGATCGACGCGAAGGCGGAGAAGAGGAGCCGGAGCTGGTTGGCGGCGAAGCAGGTGGCCGAGGTCCGGTCGGAGAAGAGATCGAGCTGCTGCTCCTTGATCGTGTTCTCCATGTTGCCCCGTGCGCAGTAGAGGCGCTCGTACACGGTCCGCGCCGAGAAGGTGTCGGCGGGCAGCGAAGTGACCACGAAGCGGGGGTTCGCCTTGTCCGCCAGATGCTCGGCCTTCGCCACGACGCGGCGCTTACAGGACCAACTGGTGAGGGTGGCGTAGGGGAACTCCGTGAACCGGCGGGCCGGCCGGCCTTTCTTCTCCGCTTCGGCCGCGGCGTCGTCGAGTAGCCATACGATGCGCTCGACGAGCCGCGAGTTCCTTGCCAGCCCGATGACATAGTCCACGTCGTTGTCCTTGCACCACGCCATCAGTTCCTCGCGAGCATACGCGGAATCGGCACGGAGCAGGATCTTCAGCCAGGGCCACTCCTGGCGGAGCCGGGCGACGATGCGGCCGAGCGGTCCGGTCACCCCTCCGGCCGGGTCGGCGTTGCCCGGCCTGAGCTGTGCGAAGAGCGGGCGTCCGCCACAGGTGATGTACAGCGGCAGGAAGCAGTAGTGGTTGTAGTAGCCGTGGTAGAACCGGCCCTCCTGGCTGCCGTGCACCGCAACGTCGGTCGAGTCGATGTCCACCACCAGCCGCGACGGGGGCAGGCCCTGCCAGGAGTCGATGAACGACTCGACCAGCACGTCCTGAAGCTTCTCGGGGTCGTGGTCGATCTTGGCGTAGCGGCTCGGCTTGCCACCGGCAGGTGCGTGCTCGAGCCGGCTCAGCGTGCTCTTGCCCGCCAGTGGTGCACACCCTTTCCGGCGTGCCTCGAGCTTGCCCGACAGCAGTGCCAGCAGCGGGTCGCGCCGCAGGTCGTCGTGGTCGTTGAGGTCGTCGTACCCCAGGGCAATGCCGGCGATGCGCTGTGCCACCAGTGTCCGCACCGAATGTTCCGTAAGGCGCGGATCGCGGTGGTCCGTGAAGCCTGCGGCAACCCGGTCGAAGAGCCCGGTGGAACGGTCCGCCTGGCGAAGGAGCAGCGCCCCGCCGTTCGAAGTGATCGATCCGCCGTCGAACGCGGCGGTCACCCTGCGGCCTTGGCACCCTTGAAATGCGAACGAAAGCGGTTTACACTGTGTCAGCATCGGTCCTCCTTGGGGAATCATGTCAAGTTCATGCCCTACATAAACTTAACACCCCTCGGAGGCCGGTGCTCTCTTATAGGTGTGAGAAATCCGGGCTAGGAGAGCGTACACGGTAGTGTAATCCGTTCGGTTGCGTCATCGTACAGTATTGACATAGGATCACGTACGCCCATAAGAGAAATAGCCCGATTCATGATTCTCCGTACGATCCGAGGCAATGCCATGAAGAAGCTTCCACGCCCACTGCCCGCTGCGCTCGGGGTCACCGTCGGCATCCTCGTCGGCACGGCCTCCGGGGCGGCCCAGACTCCCGACCCGACCAACCCCATTCCCCCCGATCCCGCGGTCGTCTCCGGCACGCTGGACAACGGCTTCACCTACTTCGTTCGCGAGAACGACCAGCCCGAGAACCGGGCGGAGTTGAGGCTGGTCGTCAACGCTGGCTCGATTCTCGAAGATGAAGACCAGCTGGGGTTGGCCCACTTCGTCGAACACATGGCTTTCAACGGGACCCGCAACTTCGAAAAGCAGGAACTGGTGGACTACTTGGAGTCGATCGGGATGCAGTTCGGCCCCGACGTGAATGCGTACACCAGCTTTGACGAGACCGTCTACATGCTGCAGGTGCCGATGGACGATCCGGAAATCGTGGCTACGGCCTTTCAGATCCTGGAAGACTGGGCCCACGCCGTACTCTTCGATCCGGAGGAGGTCGACAAGGAACGGGGCGTCGTAATCGAGGAGTGGCGGGGCCGGCGGGGGGCCTTCGCGCGGATGCGTGACAGGCAGTACCCGATCATGTTCGAGGGTTCGCTGTATGCCGAGCGCCTGCCCATCGGGAAGCCCGAGGTGCTGGAATCGGCACCGCGCGAATTGTTGCAGCGCTTCTACGACGACTGGTACCGTCCGGACCTGATGGCGGTGGTGGCGGTCGGCGACTTCGACGGCGACGCGATCGCGGCGACGATCCGGGAGCACTTCGGCGGGATCGAGGGCCCGGCCGATCCACGCCCGCGCGTCGAAGCCGAGGTGCCTGTCGATCACCCTGCGCGCGTTGCGATAGCCTCTGACGTGGAAGCCCCACAGAGCCAGGTCGGCGTCCTCTACAAGCAGCCGCCGAGTCCGCAGGGCACGGTGGCCGACTATCGGCGCAATCTCGTGCGGAGTGTCTACTCCGGCATGCTGAATGCCAGGCTGGATGAACTCAGGCTGCAGGCGGATCCACCCTTCGTGATCGCCTTCTCCGGTTCGGGGGGCTTCGTGCGGGGTGTGGATGCGTATCAGCTCAACGCGCTGGTTTCCGAGGGCGGGACCGTCCGAGGGCTCGACGCGTTGCTTACCGAGGCGGAGCGGGTGGTCCGCCACGGCTTCACGGAGACCGAACTGGAGCGGCGCAAGACCGCCCTGCGGAGGTCGAACGAGCGTAGCCTCGCTGAGAAGGAGAACCAGGAATCGTCGTCGCTTGCGAGCCGGTATGTCCAGGTGTTTCTGGAGGGGGATCCGTATCCAAGCGTCGAGACCCGGGTAGCGCTTTCGGAGGCGCTTCTTCCCGGCATCACTCTCGAGGAGGCGAACAGCGTGGCCCAGGCGTGGCTCACCGAGGAGGGACGGGTCGTACTGGTCGATTCGCCCGAAAAGGAGGGGCTGGAGATCCCGACCGCGGACGAGTTCACCGGGGTGTTCGCGACGATCGCCGACAAGGACATCGGTCCCTACGAGGACACGGCAGCCGACGCTCCGCTGCTGCCGGTCATGCCCGAAGGGTCCGGGGTGGTGGCCGAGGAACTGGTCGAAGAGGTCGGTGTCACGATCTGGACCCTCGACAACGGGGTCCGTGTGGTGCTGAAGCCCACCGACTTCAAGGACGACGAGATCCGCTTCTCGGCGACGAGTCCGGGTGGGACTTCGCTGATCTCCGACGAGATCTTCCCAACGGTGTCCTGGGCGGGATCCGTAGTCGGCCAATCCGGAGTCGGTGACTTCGATCAGACCGGGCTGCGCAAGAAACTCACCGGCAAAGCGGTCAGCGTCCGGCCTTCGATCGGATCGCTCACCGAGGGATTCTCGGGGACCGCGTCGCCGACGGATATCGAGACCGCCTTCCAGCTGATCTACCTGTACTTCGACGCGCCGAGGCTCGACGAAGGTGCGTTTTCAGCCTTCAAGTCCATGCAGGTCGGGTTCCTCGGGAATGCCGGCGCAAGTCCGGAGTTCTCATTCAGCGATACAGTTGCCACCACCATGGGCCAGGGACATCCGAGATCCCGAAGCCTTTCCCGGGTCATGGAAGACCTCGAGCGGGCCGACCTGGAGGCGGCGATCCAGGTGTACAAGGAACGATTCGCCGACGCGTCCGACTTCACCTTCTACTTCGTGGGGGCCTTCGACCTTGAGGAAATGCGGCCCCTGGCGGAGCAGTACCTGGGGGCGCTGCCCGACCTCGACCGCGTCGAGAACTGGCGCGATGTCGGCATCGATCCGCCCGCCGGAGTCATCGAGAAGGTCGTGCGCAAGGGGCTCGAACCCAAGAGCCGCACGCAGATCATCTTCACCGGCGACGGCGAGTATTCGCGGGAGGAGTGGACGACGATTTCGGCGCTCGCAGATGTCCTCGACATCCGTTTGCGCGAACTCCTGCGCGAGGACCTGGGTGGCACCTACGGCGTCAGCGTATCGGGAAGACTCTCCTACCGGCCCGACGAGGAGTACCGCGTCAGCATCAGCTTCGGCTCGGCGCCCGAGCGCGCCGAGGAGTTGAGCGCGGTTGCATTCGCAGAGATCGAGAGGCTCAAGGCCGAGGGGCCCGATGCCGAGACGGTGGCCAAGGTGCGCGAGACGCAGCGCCGGGGCAAAGAAACCGACCTGCGAGAGAATCGGTACTGGCTGTCCCAGCTTTCCGCCTTCGAAAACCAGGGGCTCGACCTGCGTCTGATCCCGAGCTACGATTGGATCGAGAGTTGGACCCCCGAGCAGGTGCAACAGGCAGCCATGCGCTATCTTCGCACTGACCAGTACGCGAAGTTCGTGCTGCTGCCGGAGCAGAAGGTGCCGTAGCGCGCACGAGGCGCCCCGCCGCCGGGTGCCTCGGGCGCTCGCGATGTCCAGGCGTGTTCACCACATAGCGGAGCCATGGACGAATCCATTTCGGCGCGGCGCGAACGGATCCCCGTGCGCGTCATGCCGGACCACGACAGCATCGCGGCCGAGGTGGCGGGGCGGATCGCGGCTCTGATCCGTGAGCGCGCCAGCGAAGGACGCAACGCCGTGCTGGGCCTCGCGACCGGGTCCACACCCGTCGGTGTCTATCGGGAACTGATTCGCCTCCATCGCGAGGAGGGGCTCGACTTCTCCAACGTGGTGACCTTCAACCTCGACGAGTACTTCCCCATGCGGCCCGGCAGCATTCACAGCTACCACCGCTACATGCGGGAGAACCTCTTCGACCACATCAACATCCCCCTGGAGCGATGTCACATCCCCCGGGGCGACCTGCCGGAGGACGAGGTCGAAGCCCACTGCCTCGACTTCGAGCGCCGCATCCGCGATGCGGGCGGCATCGACCTGCAGCTGCTGGGGATCGGTCGCAGCGGGCACATCGGATTCAACGAGCCGGGCTCGGTGCGGGATTCGCGCACGCGGCGCATCTATCTCGACACGGTGACGCGCTCGGACGCCTCGGCGGACTTCTTCGGCGAGGAGAACGTGCCGCCGCAGGCGATCACCATGGGGGTCGCGACCATTCTGGAGGCGCGCGAAGTGATTCTGCTGGCCACGGGCGAGCACAAGGCCGAAATCGTCCTGCGCGCGGTGGAGGGGGGCGTGCACGCCGACGTGGCCGCCACATTCCTCCAGCAACACCCCGCCGCCACGGTGTACCTGGACCCGGCCGCGGCGGAACAGCTCACGCGCGTCCGCACGCCTTGGCTGGTGCAGGAGGTGGAGTGGACCGCGCAGAGCGAGACCGAGGCCGTCATCTGGCTGAGCCTGCAGACCGGGAAGCCCATCCTTCACCTGGCTACCGACGACTACCGCGAGCATCACCTGGCCTCGCTCGTGTCGCGGCATGGATCGGCCGAGCCCCTCAACGGACAGGTGTTCAACGTCCTCATCTCGAAGATCCGGGGGAAGAGCCGGCTGCCCCGCGGCCAGGACATCCTGGTCTTCTCGCCGCACCCGGATGACGACGTGATCTCGATGGGAGGGCTGCTGCGGAAGCTGGTCGAAAACGGCAACCGCGTCACCGTGGCGTACCAGACGTCGGGGAACATCGCCGTCTTCGACCACGAGGTCCGCCGCTACCTCGATTTCATGCGACGGGCGGCCCGCGTCGTCGAACTCGGGGACCCGGAGCAGGTCGAGGCGGTGGTGGCGTCGGTGGAGAAGGACCTCGCCCACAAGGAGCCCGGCGATGTCGATCCGGACGTCGTCCAGAACCTCAAGCGCATCATCCGCGAGAGCGAGGCGACGGCGGGAATCGAGACGCTCGGCCTGGCCGCCGACTGCGCGCGTTTCCTCGACCTTCCCTTCTACCGGACGGGCAAGGTGCGCAAGAACCCGATCTCGCGACTCGACGTGGACATCGTCACCGAGGTGCTGGAAGAGACCAGGCCCACGATGGTCTTCGCCGCCGGCGACCTCTCCGATCCCCACGGCACCCACCGGATGTGCCTCGAAGCGGTCGAGGGCGGACTGGTGCGTTACAGCGGCGAGCCGCCCTGGCGGTGGCTGTACCGCGGCGCCTGGCAGGAGTGGGGCGTGGGCGAGGCTACGGTGCTCGTGCCGCTCTCGGACGGGGAGATGCGCAGAAAGGTCCAGGCCATCTTCCGGCACGAGTCGCAGAAGGACTCGGCGCCGTTCCCGGGTGCGGACCCGCGTGAGTTCTGGGAGCGGGTGGTGGACCGCAACCGGGAGACGGCCGACATGCTGAAGTCCCTGGGATTGCCCGCGTATCGTGCGATGGAGGCGTACGTCGTCTCACGCGACGGCCATCCGGTCGAGGCGCGCGAGATTCCGACGTCGTCGCTGGCGGAAGGGGAAGGCTGACCCGACTACCCCCGCGCCTACGATCCGGTAGATTACCCTTTTCCGACACCGTGAATCGACCGTGCGCGAGGCTGTCACCCATGTCAGAATGTCCTGTTTGCGAGGCGGAGGTCACCATTTCGGACGACCCCGTCGAAGGAGAGCTCCTGGAGTGCGAGGAGTGCGGCACCGAACTTGAGATCCTCGCCCTGGATCCCATCACACTCGGCGAGGCACCTGAGATGGAGGAGGACTGGGGTGAGTGAATGAGGGTCGGTTTTCTCCATTCACTGATCCGGAAGGACGAAAAGCTCCTCATCGCCGAGTTGCGCAAGCGCGGCGACGTGGAGCTGGTCTTGCTGGACGACCGCCGGCTCGTGTTCGATCTGGACGCGCGGCCACAGGTCGACGTGGTGCTCGAGCGGTCGATCAACCACTCGCGCGCCATGCATGCGCTGCGTCTGTTCGAAGGGGTGGGTACCCGCTGCGTGAACACCTACGAGGTGGCGCGCCGGTGCGGCGACAAGATCCTCACCGCGGCGTCCCTGCGCGAGAGCGGGGTGCCGCAGCCGGATGTGCGGGTCGCCTTCACGCCCGAGTCCGCGCTGACGGCAATCGAGGAGCTCGGTTATCCGGCCGTGCTCAAGCCCGCGGTCGGGTCGTGGGGACGTCTGTTGTCCAAGATCAACGACCGCGATGCGGCCGAGACCATTCTCGAGCACAAGTCGATCCTGGGCAGTTATCACCATTCCATCTTCTTCGTGCAACAGTATGTGGAGAAGAAGGGCAGAGACATCCGCGCATTCGTGGTGGGCGACGAGTGTATCGCGGCGATCTATCGCACTTCGGAGCACTGGATCACCAACACCGCCCGGGGAGGCCGCGCCACGAACTGCCCGGTCACCCCGGCGATCGCGGACATCTCGCTGAGGGCGGCCGATGCGGTCGGCGGCGGCGTCCTTGCGGTCGACCTCTTCGAAGCGGGGGGCGAGCTGCTCGTCAACGAGGTCAACTACACGATGGAGTTCAAGAACAGCATCGACGTCACCGGGGTGAACATCCCGGAGCGGGTCGTGGCCTATCTGGCCGAGGTGGTGCAGTGAGCGCCCTGGCCACGATTCCCGGGCGGCCCGCCATGGTCGCCGGCCCGGTGATGGCCGAGGCGGCCCGATGATCACCGTCGCCATCGCGGGCGCGTCGGGCTACGCCGGCGGCGAACTCCTGCGCCTGCTCCTGGGGCACCCTGGCGCCGAGGTTGTCCAGGTCACCTCCGAGCGCCTGGCCGGCAAGTTCGTACACCGCACCCACCCCAACCTGCGCGGCCTCACGCGGCTTCGATTCACGCCCCTCGCCGACCTCTCTCGCTGCGACGTCCTCTTCTCGTGCCTCCCGCACGGCGCGTCGGCCAGCCACATCGACGACTTCCGCGCCGCCGCCGAGCGCGTCGTCGATCTCGGCGCCGACTTCCGCCTCGACGACCCCGCCGACTACGAGCGCTTCTACCGGCGCCCGCACCCGCGCCCCGAATTGCTCGGCCGTTTCGTCTACGGAATCGCGGAGCTGAACCGGGACGCCCTTCGCACCGCCAACCTGGTGGCCTGCGCGGGCTGCAACGCGACGGCCTCGATCCTCGCGCTCCGCCCCCTCTACCTCGAAGGGATGGTGGAGTCGGCGGTCATCGAGGTGAAGGTCGGGTCGAGCGAGGCCGGGAACCGGGCGACCGAGGGCAGCCACCACCCCGAGCGAAGCGGGGCGATGCGATCCTACAAGCCCACCGGACACCGCCACATGGCCGAGATCCAAGCCGTGCTGGGGGGGCGTGTCCACTTCTCGGCGACCGCCGTCGAGATGGTGCGGGGGGTCCTCGCCACCTGCCACGTGTTCGTGAAGCGCGCCCTCGGCCTCGACGACAAGGCGCTCTGGAAGATCTACCGGCGCGCATACGCGCACGAGCCCTTCGTCCGCATCGTCAAGGAGCGCACCGGCATTCACCGCTACCCGGACCCGAAGCTGCTCGCCGGCTCGAACTACTGCGACATCGGGTTCGAGGCCGACCCCCACGCCAACCGTGTGGTCGTGCTCAGCGCGATCGACAACCTGATGAAGGGCGCGGCGGGACAGGCGGTGCAGGCGTTCAACATCATGCACGGGCTCCCGGAGAGGCGCGGGCTGGAGTTCCCGGGCCTCCATCCGGCCTGATCGCGCAGGCGCGGAGCCATGTGCCGCCTCCTCTGCGTGCGCAGTGCCGAAGGCTTCGAGATCAAGGAGCACCTGGCGGCTCTCGCCCGCATCTCGCGCGACAGCCGGGAGTACCAGGGACATGGCTGGGGTTGCGCGTGGCTGGAAGGAGGCGAACAGTATGGGTGGCGGTTCCATCACGACATTTCGCCGATCTGGAAAGACAACACCCGACCAACCGGCCGCGCGACGCTGCTTCTGGCCCACGCCCGAAGCGCATTTCGCGACGAGGGGATCCGTGTGGAGAACAACATGCCGTTCTTCGATGGTGAGCGCGTCTTCGCCTTCAACGGCGAACTCCACGGGGTGCGCATCAAGGAGCGCGGGCGGATCGGGGCCGAGAAGGTGTTCAACTTTGTGAAGCGCTTTGACCGGGGGGACTTCGCAGATGCGCTGAAGCGAGGACTCGAAGCGATCGAGCGGCGAACGCGGTACATGCGCGCGATGAATCTCATCGTTGCCGACACCGCGCACCGGGTCCATTTCGCCTCCCGCTTCCGCGAGAACCCCGGCTACTTTCAGATGCATGCAGCACACTTTGACGGCGCGCGCATCCTTTGTTCCAAGCCCTACCCGGACACAATGGGGCACATTGACTGGACGCCGGTCGAAAACGGGTCGACGGGCGTTCTTTGACAGACCGGCACAAGCCGGAAACTGGGAGGACCAACATTGCTGCTGATCAAGATTGGAGGGGGCGCGGCGATCAACCTTGTCGGCGTCGCACGCGACATCAAGGCACTCGAAGACCAGATCGTGATCGTGCATGGGGCCAACGCGCTGCGCGACTCCGTGGCCGAGCGCCTCGGGGTGGAGAAGCGCATTCTGACTTCCGTATCCGGGGTTACCAGCGTGTATTCGGACACGGAAATGGTCGACGTGATGCTCATGGCCTACGCGGGGCTGCGCAACAAGCGCCTCGTCGAAGTGCTACAACAGAGCGGGGTCAACGCCATCGGGCTGACCGGGCTGGACGGGGCAATGGTGCGCGGAATGCGCAACAAGGGCATCCGGGTTCAAGAGGGGGGCAAGAAGCGGATAATTCGCGACCTCTCGGGCAAGCCGGTTGCAGTGAACCGCAAGCTGCTCGGTCTGCTCCTGGACAACGAGTACGTCCCCGTCATCACCGTCCCGGTCATCGATGAGCGCAACGTCGCCATCAACTCGGAGAACGACGACATCGTCACCCTCCTCGCCCATGCGCTGCGCCCGAGCTGGGTGATCCAGCTGATCGAGGCGCCGGGGTTGCTGGAGGACCCGGACGATCCCTCGACGGTGGTCGACCACGTCGCGCCGCACCAGGTGACCCGCTGGGAAGACCAGATAAGCAGCCGCATGATGCGGAAGATGAAGTCGATCTGCAGGATGGTCCGCCCCGGAGCGACGAAGGTGCTGATCGCCGACGGGCGCACCGAGACCCCGATCTCGGATGCCCTGGCCGGAAAGGGCACCGTGATCGCATGAGCGATGAGTATATGAGTATATGAGTAAGACCGGAGTGCAGCGCGGGCAGGGGACCCAGGGCCTGGATGACACCGCGCGCATACACCGTACCGAGCGCCGTTACGCGCTCGAGGTGTTTCCGAAGCGCGACATCACCCTGGTGAAGGGCAGCGGAGCCGAGGTCTGGGACGACCGGGGCCGCCGCTACATCGACTGCGTGGCCGGGATCGGAGTCGCGAACATCGGGCACGCCAACGCTGCCGTGGCCGAGGCGCTGGCCGAGCAGGCGCGCACGCTGGTGGCCTGTCCGGGCATCTTCTACAATGATGCACGCGCCCGGCTGCTGGAAAAGCTTGCCGGGATCGCGCCGCCCGGGCTGTCACGCGGATTCTTCTGCAACTCGGGAGCCGAGACGATCGAGGCCGCGATCAAGTTCGCGCGGCTGACCACCGGGCGCTCCGGTGTCGTCTCCGCCATGCGGGGATTCCACGGCCGCACCCTCGGCGCGCTGAGCGCGACCCACAAGAAGCAGTACCGCGAAGCCTTCGAGCCGCTTGTGCCGGGCTTCTCGTTCGTGCCGTTCAACAATCCCGCCAAGCTGCGCGAGGCCGTAGGCCCCGACACCGCGGCCGTCATGATTGAGCCGGTGCAGGGCGAGGGAGGCGTCCGGCCGGCCACCGCCGAGTTCCTGCAAGCGGCTCGCGAAGCGTGCGACGACGCAGGCGCGCTGCTCGTGTTCGACGAGATCCAGACGGGCTTCTGTCGCACGGGCCGGATGTTCGCCTGCGAGCACCACGGCGTCGTGCCGGACATGCTCTGCCTGGCCAAGGCGATCGCCGGCGGCGTGCCCATGGGTGCTGTTCTCGCCAACGACGGCATCCAGCTGCCGCCCGGCAAACACGGCACCACCTTCGGCGGCAACCCCCTCGTCTGCGCGGCGGGGCTCGCCGCCATCCGGTTCATGGAGGAAGAGGGACTGGCGACGCGCGCTGAACGCCTGGGCGCACGATTCCGGGAGCGATTCGAGCCGAGACTTCCCGCGCGGGTGCGCGCCCTGCGCCAACTAGGCCTCATGATCGGCGTCGAGCTGAAGGAGCGCTGCCGGCCCTATATCGACGCCCTCGCGGTTGCCGGTGTGCTCACCCTGCCGGCGGGCACCACGGTCATCCGGCTGCTGCCGCCGCTGGTGATCACCGAGGAGCAGATCGACGAGGTGGTGGAGGCGCTGGTGGGGGTGCTGGGTTGATTCCGCCTGCTCCGGCGTCGATGCCCAACTCCTCCAAAGCTCCTAGCGCAAACAGCGGCCCCCAACTCTGAAACCGCCGGCCATGCCCGCGGCCCGTGCGCGAATCGAAGTTCTCGCGGCAAAACCCCGTGCGGCGCCGGTCCGCCAGAAACATGTCGGCCCCCTTCCACGCGAGCTCCGCCGCGAGGTCGTCGAAGCCGTACCGCCGCAGGCCCTGCAGCACGAGGTAGTTCATCGGCGGCCAGATCGAGCCGCGCCAGTACTGCTGGTCGCCGAACGCGGGATCGTCGCGCGAAATCGTGGGAAGCACCCAGTCGCCCCAGAACCGAGCCGGGTCGCGCAGCACGTCGACCATGCGCCGGGCACGCTGCCGTGAAGGGATGCCCGCGAGCAGGGGGAGGAAGTGCGACGCTGCCACGCGCGGCGACCGGCCCGAAGGCAGTTCGTCGAGGTACAGGCCGGCGGCTTCGGACCAGAGGGTCCGGTTCATCGTCTCGGCGAGGCGCTGCCGACTGGCGTCCAGGCGCCGCGCGGCCGCCTCGTCCCCCAGGATGCGCGCGATGCGCGCCAGGCACTCGAGGTCGAGCGCGCGGTAGCTGCACAGATCCACCGCCGACATGGCGAGGACTTCCCGCTCGGCATCCCACTTGGCCTCGTCCCAGAGCGGGAGGTCGTCCTGGCCGGACTCCCAGGCCGCGCGCTGGTGGCCGCTCGCGCCGACTTCCCACTCCGGGACCTGCTCGGGGCCGGGGACCAGCGCCGTGTCCGAGCCCCACGAGAGCAGGCCCGGAGTGAGGCCTTCGCGGCGCGGCCGCCCATTCTTGTCGGCGACCCACCAGTCGGACCAGGCAAGGAGGCCGGGCCAGGCTGCGGCCAGCGCATCGCGGTCAGGGTGGATGCCGTACAGCTTCAACGCCGCGAAGGAGCCGACGGGGGGCTGGGAGCGGTCGGGGGTGCCGCCCCGGCGGCTCCGCCAGTTGGGAATGTTGCCGTTCGGGTAGCGCGCTTCGACGCCGGCGAGGAGGGTCGACCAGGCCAGCTCGCCCGAGACGTTCGCGAGCAGGAGGGCGTTGAAGAAGGTGTCCCATCCGAAGATGGTCCAGTCATCGGGCTCGGGAAGGTGCGGCGACAGGTCCGAGGTCGCGGCGGAACCCGACTGGGTGCCGGGGCCGGAACCGGGACCGCGCGGCTTCGGTGCCCGGTGTCTCCCGGTGGGTCTCGGGAAGATCCAACGCCGGCCGGCAGGGGTGTAGAGCCTGCCGGTTTCAGGCTGGAGGAGGACGGTCCACATCAGGTTGTCGGCGATGCTCTCGAGCAGCTCGGAATGGGTGGCGCGCGGCGGACCCGCCAGCGAAGACCGCGCCTTGGCGGAGACGGCCGCGCCCTGTCCCGGCCGGGTGGTCGCGCGGAGCCCGCGGCGGGCCCACTCCGTCCGCGCCTCGTCGATCCAGGTGTCCGCGTCGGGGAGGAGCTTGTGGGCCCGGGCGAGCGGGTCTCCGCCCCACGCGGCTACCATGGCCACGCGCCCGGTGGCCCCCGGGGCGACATCGAGGGTGCGCGCGGGGTGGACATCGTCGCCCGGCTCCGGCATGGCGCCGCTGCCCTGGGCCGATCCCGCCTGGTCGCACGGTGCTGTTGCGGTCTCGTCGCGGCTCACCGTCCCCGCCGAGAACACGGCCGCAATCTCCCTCGTTTCGAGCGCGGCCCGCCAGCCGTCCGCGCCGGGGTCGCCGGCCTCGCCCGCCATCTCCGCCCTCTCATCCCCCACCACCTCGACCCAGCGCGCGCTCCATCCCCACGGCGCATCCCCGACCAGCTCCAGACGGCCGGGCGCCGTCACGGTGGCGCTGAGTGCGACGGCATCCGCGCGGCGTGACCACTCCAGGATCAGGGTGCCCGCCGCCGGGGCAGACGACGGCGACGGCTCGGCGTCCAAGTCGAACTCGACGCGTGCGTAGGAGCCGTCCGGCGCGTGCGTGCCGACGCGCGAGACCAGCCAGTACCAGTCGCCGTGATGGCGACGATCGCCTGCCGGGGTGGTGAAGGCGAGGCGCACCGCGATTCCGTCGTCGGGGCCATCGGTGAAGACCAGGCCGGCCCAGTTGCGTGCTTCGAGGGCGCCTACGTGCATGGGGTTGGGAAGCGGCTCAGGCGGACCTCATGACCGGGCGATGAGCGTTGCTTTCGGACCTAAGCGGGTTTGCGAGCCAGAAAACAGTACAGCGGCGTGAAGATACCCGTCTTGCCGCCCGCAACATACGCCTCCGCGGTCCGATCGAGGAGCCGAACGACTTGCGCCGAGCCATTCGGAAAGAGCCGCAGCAGCTCGGCCAGCTTCGATCCCGCGATGATCGCCTTGCGGCCCCACGGAAGCCTTATCAAGGCGTTCCCCAACGTCCCGTGGCGACTCTCCATGGGTTGATACCAAGGCGTGGAGGGTCCCTCCTGGACATCCCAGTCCCTTCCCTCAATGACTTGAAATCCCGCGGCTTCGAGCGCGTGATTCACTTCGCCGAACGTGGCGATATCGTGCAGCGCGATACCGCGCATGAGATCCTGCTTGACGGCCCGGTGCCGACCGTCCGTCGGATCGAACCGGTCCGTAAGACACATTTCCTGACCCCAGAACAGGGCACCCGGTTTCAGCACGCGGAATATCTCCGCGAAGGCGCGTTGCTTGTCCTGCGCATGGCACGTTGACTCTATGGCGTAGCCTCGGTCGAAGGTGTCGTCCTCGATGGCGCTCATGTCCGTGAAGCTGCACCTCTTCAAATCCACCAGGTGATCGAGCCCCGCCTCGGCGTTCAACTTCTTCGCTTGCGCCAGCTGGACCTCATTGATGTTGATACCCACGACCCTGCTGCCGGTCTCGCGGACGACGCGGCGCATGGGGCCACCGACCCCGCAACCAACGTCGACCACCGCCATGCCCTGTTCCAACTCCAACCTGGAGATCATCGCGCGCTGGTGCCGGACCTTGGACTCCGCCAGACTTTCGTTAGGCGCAAGGGGCGCGAAGTGCAGGTTTTCGCCCCAGCTCCACACCATGAAGCTGTTGCCAAGATCGTAGTAGTCCCTGACCGTTTCTGCGTGGTCGTAGCCGCCCGCGCCTCCGGCCTCCGGCCTCGCCCGGTCGACCCAGCCGTCGAAGTGTCGTACGCGACGCGCGACGTCCGATCCCCGGTACGCATCCCACAGCGCTTTCGACAGTTGGCCCAGCTGCATTCGTTGGCGCTTCACGCGGGCAGTTCGCGCCGCCAAGCACTCTCTCGAAGTCGACTCTCCGCCGTGTCAGTCATCGGTTCTCGCCTCGCCGCATCTGAGATGGACTACGCGGCACTGCCGCCGGATCGAAGAATAGCCGTGATAGAGAGAACGCCGCAACCGAGCCGAGCCAGCTCGCCTCACCCGCTCGGCGTCAGGCGGATCGAAACGGCCGCGCGGCCCTCGCCCTCGGCGAATCGGACCCGGAGGGTGCCGTCCGACCGCATCGACACCGTCGCCGCGCGATCGGTTGCCGCATAGTCCACCGGTGGGCCGAAGAGCCCGACTTCGTACTCGCGCCCCGCCGTGCCCTCCAGGTCGAGCAGCCACCCCTCACCGTCCACCTCCAGGTTCAGCACCCGCAGCCCGGCGCTCTGCTGGCCGGGCTTCAAATCGATGCGCGGGGGAGCGACCTTGAGGCCCCCACTCCAAATCAGGGCGATCTCTGTGGGTTCGCCATCCCTCAGCGGGACGCGGATGGGCGGGACCTCCCCGCGAGGCCGTGCGGCATCGCGCTGGGGCAGGGTGGCGCCGCCTCCCCCCGTCTGCCTGATCTCGACTCTCGTCGCGCCCGTGGGGAGTTCCGGCACCAAGCCGATCTCGATCGCGGGGCCGCGGCCGGTGATCTCGATCCGTTGCTCGCCGCCGGTCGTCGTCCACTGCTGCTCGATGACCACATCGAGCATGGTATCGCCCACACGCAGCCCCCGCACCGCCGCCCGCGGCCAGTCCGGCGGCAGCTGCGGCGCCAGGCGTGCGCGTCCGTTCGGCGCGTCCGGATCCCACCCGAAGACGCCGCGGAGCAGGGGGGTGACGAGCATCGAGGTGGCGAAGAACTGGTGCGGGACGGTCTGGTCGAGGGGCTGGTAGAAACTGCCCGAGAAGAGTTCGCCGTGGCGGCCGAGGCTCCAGTCGAAGGTCATCTGCTTGACCGCGTCCATGAGGTGGAATCCGGCCCAGGGGCGGCGGTAGCGGTACTGCGCCCACGACGCGAATCCTGTCACGAAGGGCCACACGGTCCCCATGTTGTACTGGAGCGGGTCGTAGAGGTCGCTGTCCGTCGAGAGCATGTGGGCGCCCCAATCCGACGACACGCGGTCGCCGGCCATCAGGGTCAGGGTGGAGCGGGCGCGGGCGTTGTCGAGCAGGCCGAAGGCGGCGGCGGTGGCCGGCCACACGGTCAGGTTGTCGTTGGTGCCGCCGCCGGCGAGGATCCCGAACGCGTGATGCCCTTCATCCGGCCGCCAGTAGTCGTCGTTGAGGGTCGCGCGCGCGATGGGACCGATCTCGCGGGCCTGGGCGGCAAGCTCGCCGTCGCCCATCTCCTCCGCCATGGCCAGCGTGCCCTCGATCGCCGCCACCCAGACGCCGGCCAGGTAGATGTCCTGGTGGAGCGCCTCGCCCAGCCCGCCGACCTCGACCGCGCCGAGCCCGCCCACCGTGTTCTCGATGATCCCGTCGCCGTCGGTTTCGACGCTCAGGCACCACGCCCACGCGCGCCGGTACGCCGGCCACAGCTCGCGCACCAGGTCGTCGTCGCCGCTGGCGCGCCAGTAGTGGTGCAGCGCGGACATCCAGTGGGGGGTCGTGTCGGCGTGGTAGTAGGCGTAGGGATAGGTGTCGAACCAGTCGATGCGGTCGGCCGCCTGCGAGATCTCGTGGGTGATCTTGCCGTCGTCGCGCTGGTAGCCCGCGAGGAATGCGAGCTCCTCGGCCACCAGCTCCCACTGCCCGAGCGCGTCCATGGCATAGGTGTTGATCATCGCGTCGCCGCCGAAGAACCAGCCGAAGCCGGGCCGCCCGCCGGCGCCCGACAGGCCCCAGCCGGCGACGAACCCACACCCCAGATCCGGATTGCAGACCCGCTGTTCCTCAAGGTTGATCTTGGCCCACTCGAGGGCCAGGTCGAGCTCGGGGTCGGGGGTCTCGACGGAGGCCGTCGTGGCCAGCACCGAATCCGCCCAGGCCCGGGTGTCCCGATAGAGCATGCCGGCGCCCGAAATCAGCCGCGCATAGCGGGCAAAGACAGTGTCGCGCGGGACGGTTCCCGCCGCCACCGCGATCGGGATGAACTCGCCGCGCGCCCGCTCCGGGTCGACCGGAATCACCATTGTGCGCGGCGCCTCGCCCAGCTGATGCGCCGGATGCTCGACCGAGTTCGTCGCCCACGGCGAGCCCACCACCGCGTTGCGCGTCTGCAAACTCTCGGAGAGGACGAAAACGCGCCGCTCCCCGTCCCAGTACGCGTACTGCCCGCCCAGCGAACCCGGCCACATGTAGTTGAGGACCGGGTGGAACTCGACGACGATCTCCATCGGATCCGGGCTGTCGACCTCGAGCAGGACGAGGAGGCCGGACGCGGCCGTGTCGCGGGGCGCAAGAATGTGCTGGCGCACCTGGAAGGCCGCGTGGCTGTACGTGATCGTGGCCAGCTCGGGCCGGACGTGCACCGTGCGCGCGATCCGGTCGCCGGGAATGGGCGAGCCGTACCCGGGCGTCGAAAACGAGAGTCGGAAGCCGCTGCCCACCTTGAGCGGATGCACCCACAGCTCCGCCTCGCCGGTCTCGAGCCCCAGCCATGCCGCGCGCGGGCCGGTGACGCCGAGGTACTCGCCCGGTCGCACGGGGCCGGTCAGCTCGATGGGCGACGCCGCGATCTCGAAGCGCGGGACGGAGAGCGTGGCGAGGTCGCCGGGCGAGGGGTCGGGGAGGCGCTGGGCCGTAGCCGGGGTGGGGAGGGGGGTGAGGAGGGCGAAGATGGCGGCCGCTGTGAAAATCCGGGCCAGCGCCGGGGTGGCGCGGGCGGCGGGGCGGGGGGAGGGTGGAGATTTCATCCGGCGGTGGCCTCGGGCCCGTGGTGATTACGATTCGCTGCGACAAGGTACGGTCACAGCGCTCCCCACCGCACGACTACCCCCCGGGTGGCCCCTCGCGCTGTTTCATGCGGGCAATCTCGAATTCGAGCGCCCTATTCGCGGCCTCGAGCTCCCGCAGGCCGCCCCTGCTGACGGACCGACTCACGAATCGGATGCTCAGCCAGGCTCCTGCGACCACGAGCGCGAGGCTCGCCAGAAACATCAGAACATCACCGGTGTCAATATGAAAAGTCATTTCCCGTACTCGCTCTTCAGGGTATTCATCCCGAATGGGTACAGGAGTTACACCTCACCGGAGCTCAAGTGCCAAAACCGTGGATGAGGTGCGCGCGGTCCCGATTCTCTCTGCGACTGGCAGGCCGCTACCACCTCGGCAGCCGCTATCCCCTCGGCAGCCGCTCCCTGCGGTTCGTCTTTTCGATCTCGCGCTCGAAGTCCCGCCTGCCCGCCTCCAGTTCGCGCGCTCGGCCGCCACCGGCAAGCCGATAGACCGAATAGCCTGCGCCTGCCAAGATCCCGAGAACGATCAAGAGCAGCCCTACTTCGCCAAATCCGATTCCAAACACTTCAACTCCTCGATAAAGTCAATGGGTACGACCGCCAACTTCGCGCAATTCCGCTACCGGTTCAACCGCCAGACCTGCGGATGCTGCACGTCGAGGTCGCTGGTCCAGACCCCGAGGATCTCGTCCACACCGATTTCCCTCACCACGAAGTTCTCGGGCATTTGGACGCTTCCGAGCCAGACTCCGTCGAGCCCCAGCACCAGCCAGTGCTCCGGGCCGCCCTCGCTGCTTCCCCGGAAGGGGCGGAGCCAGACCGCGCCGGTCGGGTCGACGAGCATGTCCGCGTATGCCGGTCGAGTCTCCGGTGACGGCATCGCCTCCACGGCCTCGACGAAGGGCGGGGGAAGAGACGTCACCCCCGGTGGCAGCGGAGGGTTGAGGCGGAGGTTCCGTTCTGCCTGGACCTGTTCCGGGCTGAGCGCCAGCGGGTAGTCGGGGATTCGGAGAATGCGAAGGGTGTCGCCGCTCGTGTCGATTTCCTCGACCTGCATGTGGTCCGAAGAGCCCAGGAAGATCCTGTCGCCGTGATTGTCGAGCACGGAGGTCTTGCCAAAGAGCGGAAACCCCATGAGCGCGTCGGTCACGTATTCTTCCGAACCCGGGGTTCGGCCGATGCTGTCGCGGCGCACGCCCTCCAGATCGAACACCAGCAGCGCCTCGGGGGGTCGGACGAGACCGTATTCCTCGGGGTAGTCCACAATCACCGGCGCGACCATAGTGCCGTTGCCCAGATAGTGAAGACTCCTGACACCGGGGTGCAGTTGCAGGGTGCGGACGTGCTGCAGATCGGGACCGAAGAGCGCGACGCGGCGAACGTCCCGCACGAGCAGGGAATCGCCGACGACTTCCGCCTGCTGCACGTTCGAGAACTCGCCCGGCCCCTCGCCGTAGCCTCCGATCGCGCCGACAAAACTTCCGTCGGCCGAGAACTTCCGGATCTCCGCGGAGCCCCGGTTCACGACCACGATGCCGCCGTCGGGGAGCCGCGTCACGTTCCGGACCCGGTAGAACTCATGCGCGTCCCCCGTGCCGGATCGGGCGAGGTCGAGGAGGGGCTCGGGATCGATGCGCCACGTGGCCGAGTCCCCCCATGCGGGATCCTCCCAGGCGGGGCGGAACGACTCGACGATCGAGATGCCCGCGCTGTCGCGAACAACCACCGCGGGCGGACCATCGTCGGGCGGGGAGCAGGCCTGAAGGCAGGACCAGAGCGTGACCGGCATGCAGTACCGGGCCAAGGCGGCACGCGCCCCGGAGTGGCGTCTCTTCATTCGGCGAAGCTATGGGCCGGGTCCGCCTCCGTCCATCCCGCGAGCGACACTGCGGGCGCGCAACCGGATCCACTGGCCTCACCGGGGGTATGTCACTGGTGAAACGGCTATGCGAATGATACTATTATGATATGACTATGCTATCACCCACAGGCCCGCCGCCGTCCCCGGGCGTGCCGGTATCCACCTGCCAGAGGTAGACGAATGGCCGACGTGGCCCTGCGGGGGATCCCCGATTCCCTGCATCGCGAGCTCAAGGCGGCGGCGAAGAGAAACCACCGCAGCCTCAACGGGGAGATTCTGGCCCGGCTGGCGGCCTCGCTCCGCCCGGAGCCGGTCGACGCCGTCGGGCTGCTCGAGCGCATCGGCCGCCGCCACCGGACGCTGGGTCCCCTCGACCTGGACGAGGCCGCGCTGCGGCGTCTTCGCGCCGAAGGGCCCGGCACGGAGGGACGACGGCAATGGCAGGGCGGCGAGTGACGAGCCGTCGAGGGGGCGGCCGAAACGGTGCGGCGAGGTGCTGGCGGCCATGATCGTCGCCGACACCAGCGCGATGACGCGGCTCGTCGTCGGCGGTCCCGCCGGGGATGGCGCGGCGCGGCTTCTGCTGCGAGATCCGGAGTGGGCCGCGCCCCCCGTCCTGCTCAGCGAACTCAGGAACGTGTTGCTCGGTCTCGTGTACCAGGGATCGTTGATCGTGGATCAGGCCAGGGCCATGTGCGACGACGCGGCCAGGGTGCTGGGCCCGAGGATCGTGACCGTGTCCTCCGACCGCGCGCTCGATGCCGCGCTCGCGTGCGGCATGAACGCGGCCGACGCTGAATTCGTGGTGCTGGCGCGTGAGTTGGGTGTACAACTTGCCACGGCCGACCGGTCGATCTTGACAGCTGCGCGGGATGTGGCGATATGGGCGGGTTAGTGCCAATACGGGAAAACGCACTTAGTTTGTGTTCAGGCAGGGTCAACAGATCCGAGCCTGACTTGAAGGACCATTGCAACCCGGCCTCCACAACGGCAAGAGCCGTTGACCACAGGGGCACGGCATTGAAAGGAATCCCGGAATGATTCCGAAACCGAATGAGCCCAGGCTCCATGCCATCGACGAACTGCCGCCGTACCCCGAGGGGTGGTACTTCGTCGTGCACCGCAAGACCCTCTCGACAAGCGGCTGATCGAGAAGACCTGGATGGGCGAGGACATCGTCGCGTGGTGCGACGAAGGGGGCCGCATCTGCGTGGCCGGCGCGTACTGTCCCCACCTGGGATCGCACCTGGGACCGACTGTCGGGGGCATGGTGCGAGATGGCTGTCTCGTGTGTCCTTTCCACGGCTTTGAGTTCGACGCGACCGGACAATGCGTGGCCGTTCCCCATGCCCCTGCCCCCAAAGCCGCGAAGCTGGAGGTCTACGAGACCACCGAGATCCTCGGGATGGTCTTCGCCTGGTGGGGGAGCGGCGGCCGTGCACCGCAGTGGCACCTTCCCGAGGAGCCGCCCACCGGCACGGACTGGAGCAGCCTGCGTTCCACGACGCTGCGGTTCCGGGGCCATCCGCAGGAAACCGCGGAGAACTCCGTGGACCTGGAGCACCTGGACTACACGCACGGCTATTACGATGTTGAACCGACCGCTCCGGTCACGATCGACGGCGCCTACCTGAAGAGCTGCTTCGACTTCAAGAACGTCCGCACGTTTGCGCGCATGATCAACATCCGCTCCGAGATCTCGGCCGTCACCCACGTCCACGGGTTGGGGTTCTCGTTTGTCGAAATCCACGAAAAGACGATCGGTATGGACGCGAGAATGTGGGTCCTCGGGACGCCCGTGGCGGAGATGCAGATTGAGCTGACCCTGGTCACCCAGGTACGGGAAATCCGCAAGCCGGGGCAATTCTTCGCGGGCCTCGGGTTCCTGCCCGTGCCGCTGCGCCACAGGCTGATGAGTCGCTTTTTCCTGTCGGAGGAGAGGCGGTTCGTCCTGCAGGATATTGTCATCTGGAACCGCAAACGGTACAGGGTTCCGCCGCGACTCTCCCGGGCCGACGGCCCGATCGGGAAGTACCGCCTGTATTGTCGTCAGTTCTATCCGGAGGTGCGCTCACAGGTGGGATCAACCCGTCGCATAGGCTGAAAAAAGCAAGATGACTTTTCCCGAAGAGCTGCTCCTGCTGCTGCACAGCGACGACTCGGGCTATTTCGTGCCCATCCCCGAGTGGAGGATGTCCTGTGCGCTGGCGGGCAGCGTGCTTCTGGAACTGTCCCTCGAGGACCGGATCGACTCCGACCTCGAGAAGCTGTTTCTGACCGATCCAACCCCGACAGGGGACGATCTGCTGGACCCCACGCTCGAGGACATCGTCCGTTGCCACGAGACCGGCACGGTGCATGCTCCACAGTACTGGGTGGAACGCGTCGCCCGAGGGGCGGATGCGATCAGCGACGAGGCGGTCGCCCGTCTGGTCAAGAAGGGCATCTTCGAGTCCGACGACGGCGGGTTCTGGACCCTGTCCAAAAAGGTTGCGCGCACCGGCCGGTACCCTCTGGTGGACGGCAGAGCCGGTGTCGAGATCAAGGGCCGGATCTTTCGCACCCTCTTCGACGGTGAGATCCCGGAGCCCCGCGATGTCGCCATCATCGGGCTCGTTCACTACTGTGACGGCTTCCGCGCCATGCTGGAGCCCGACGAGTACGAAGAAGCGCAGGAACTGATCGAGCTCTACAGCGGGATCGACATGATCGCGAGGGCCATCGCGACGGCCGTCCGCACCTCGTACCGGCCTCCCAAGAGCATGCGCGCCACGAGACGCCGCCCCATGCCCAAGGTGGGTCTGTGGGCTCTGCTCTCATCGAAGTCTTTCCGAGCCGGCAACATGCCGAAGTTCATCGCGGAAAAGAACAAGGAGTTGGGACCGGTCTTCAAGCTGAAGCTTCCCGGACGCGAAATGGTGGTGCTGTCCGGAGTCGAGATGAATCACTGGGTCGCCAAGAAGGGCCGCCTGTACCTCAGGACTCGCGACTACCTGGAGGGTTTTCAGACGGAGTGGGGCACGGCCCGTTCCATCGCCAGCCTGGACGGTGCGGATCACTTCCGCTTGCGCAGGGCCATGCGGGGCGGCACTTCCCGCGCGGTGGTCAAGGATCGGCTGCATGAGCTGTTCGCGTTCGGCCGAGCCTCATTCCGCGGTTGGGGAGTCGGAGAGGTCGTGGCGGGCGAAATGGCCAGCCAAGGACTGATCGGCGAACAGATCGCCCATCTCAGCGTGAGCATCGAACCTTCGGACATACTTGATGACCTGCTCAAGTTCGAGTACAGGGCGCTGCTGGCGCATGTGATGGGCGTGCTGCCCAAGTTCTTGCTCCGCACGCCGAAGATGAAGCGATACAAGAACCGCGTGCTGGAACTGTATGCCCAGATTCACGCGACACACACGCCGGGGCAGCGCGAGGGCAAGCGGCGCGATCTGGTGGACGATCTCATGGATTTGCATCAGGCCGATCCCCAGTTCCTTCCCGAGACCGACCTGGGATTCGCGTTCATCGCCCCGATCATCGCCGGCCACTATCTGGGAAGCGCGATGGCGTTCGCCATCTACGAACTGATGAAGCACCCGCACTACCGGGAACAGATCACGGCCGAAGCGGACGCGCTGTTCGATGGCGGAGATCCGACCGCGGCGGATCTTGATCCGGCAGCGATCGTTACGACCCGCCGTTTCGCCATGGAAGTTCTGCGAAAGCACCCGGTCATTCCGGTGCACCTGCGCACGGCCATGAATGCCTTCGAGGTCCAGGGCATTGAGGTGCCGGCGTACAGCACCTGCATGGTTGCCTATCCCGCTACGCACTACATGGAAGAGTACTTCCCGGAACCGGACACGTTCGATATCGACCGCTACGCAAAGCCGCGCAACGAACACAGACAGACCGGGGCCTACGTGCCATTCGGTATTGGAACGCATGTCTGCGGTGGGTCGGGCTGGTCGAAGTTGCAGCTGGCGGCGAACTTGCTGCTGCTGGCCCGTCACCTGGATGTGGAGCTGGTGCCCCGCGACTATGAACTGAAGGTGAGTCCGCTGCCCAAGGTGAGCCCCGCGAAGAACTTCAAGTTTCGGGTCACTGGGCACCGGCATCCGCTGCGGCCCGCGTCGGGCTGACGCCCCACCGGCCGCGCGACCTTGCCCGCCGAGCCAGCCAGCGCTGGTGGAGCGAGGTAAGCGCCGGCACGAGCAACATCAGCAGGACCGTGGTGAAGAGGATGCCGCAGCCGATCGAGGCGGAGAAGGGCACGAAGAACTGGGCCTGAATCGCGTCTTCGAGGATGAGGGGCGTGAAGCCGAGGAAGGTGGTCAGCGACGTCAGCATGATCGGGCGGAAACGCCCCTTGGCGCCCTCGATGATCGCTTCTCGTGCCGGAAGGCCTTCCTCGAGCTCCTGGTCGATAAAGTCGATCATGACCAGGGAGTCGTTCACCACCACGCCGGCGAGGCCGAAGACCCCGATGAAGGACTCGGAGCTGAGTGCGACGCCCAGGACCCAGTGGCCCAGAATCACCCCGATCAACCCGAACGGGATGATAGCCATAATGATGAACGGCTTGGTATACGAGCGCAGCGGAATCGCGAGCAGCGCGAAGATCATGATCATGGCGATCCCGAAGCCGGGTCCCAGCGCGTTCAGGGATTCCAGCTGCTGCTGCGGTTCACCTCCGAAGGTGTAAGTCAGTTCCGGGTCCTCGGCGACGATCGCCGCGAGGATGTCGTCTTCCAGAATGCGGTTGGCGCGCCCGCCGGATATCACCGCCGGATCCACATCCGCAGTGACCCTGACGATGCGCTGGCCGTCCTGGCGATGGATGGCGGGCGGCGACATGCCCGAGCTCAGCGAAGCCACACGGCTCACCGGGACCTCGGCGCCGCCGGCCGTCCGCACCAGCGACCTTTCGATGTCGGTGATCGAGTTGCGCTGCTCCTCGGGCAGCCGCACGTACACCCGAACCTCTTCGCGGCCGCGCTGCACCCTGAGCGCTTCAGCGCCGAAGAACGCGGACCGCGTCTGCCAGGCGAGGTCCTCGAGGGTGAGACCGAGGGTTCGCGCTTCGGGCAGCAGTCCCAGCTGGATCTCAGGGATGCCGGGAGTGTGATCGGAGCGGATGTCGTGGATACCTGCCACTTCGCGCAGGTCATTGACGACCGCGGTTGCGATCCCCGGGAGGCGGTCGGGATCCGGATGCGCTAGCACGGCCTCGACGGGGTTGCCCAAGTCATAGATCGTGCCGCTGATGGTGAGTGCGCGCACATAGGGCAGGACACCCAGCTCCTCGCGCCACGCCAGCACGACATCCCCCGTGGGAATCCGCCGGTGCTGCGCGTCCAGCAGCTTGAACGATATGGTGGCGACATTGGGCTCCGGGTTCAGATTGAGGTTGGGACTGAGCCCCCCTCCATCTACTCGCGGCCGTTGACCGACGGTAACCGTTACCCCGGACAGCAGGGGCGGTGCATCGGCGGGCCTGTCTGCGGAGATCCGCTCGATGACCCGGTGGCCGGCCGCCTCCAACTCGCGCGCCACCTCGTAGGTTCGCTGGGCCGTCGTCCCGTCCGGCATCTCCAGGGTGGCCGTTGCGAAATCGCCTTCGACCTCCGTGGCAAAGGTGAATGGAACGATGCCCGCCGGCAGCATGGCAAAGCACAGGATGAGCAGGGCGATGGCTGACGAGAGCGTCACTCCGGGTCGATCGGTCGCGAAACTCACGCCGCGGTGCAGGGGGCCCTGCACGAATCTGCGCAACTGCAGATCGACCTGACCCTGAATCCGGGATACGAATCGCTCAAGGCGCGTTCGGGGCGCCCACTCCGGTCCGTGGAGGTGGTGAGAGAGGTGGTTGGGCAACACCAGCAGCGATTCGATCATCGAAATCACCAGCATCGCGATGACGATGGTCGGCAGCGCTTTCCAGATCTCTCCGATCCCTCCGGGAATGAAGAGCAGAGGAGTGAACGCGGCGATCGTGGTCAGCACCGCGAAGATGAGAGGCACCTTGATTCGCCGGGCCCCGCGTATCGCCGCGACGACGCCCGGCGTTCCCCGCATGCGTTCCAGGTGGATGTACTCGGAGACGACGATCGCATCGTCCACGACGATTCCGATGGCGAGCACGAACGAGAAGAGGGACACCGCGTGGATGGCGAGGTCGAACGCCATCATGGCGGCCAGGGCGCCGACGCCGGACACCCCGAGGCCGACGGCTACCCAGAAGGCAAGCCGGAGTTCGAGAAACAGTCCCAAAGCCAACAGCACCAGCATCAGCCCGAGAAGACCATTCTTCATGAGGATGCCGGCGCGCTCCTCGAAGGCATCGGATGAATCGTTCAAGATGGTGACGCCCACGCCGTCCGGGAGTGACGGGGCCACCTCGTCGGCGACGTGCTGCCGAACGGCGCCCGCCACATTCATCACCTTCTCGCCCTCGGCCCTCGATACCTCGACGAAGACGGCCGGCAGACCATCGTGCCGGACGATCAGGTCCAGGTCCTGGAAGCCGTCGCGCACCTCGGCGATGTCGCCCAGTCGTACCACCGTGCCGTCCCCGCGGCTGAGCAGGACGATCTCCTCGAAGTCCTGCTGATCGTAGCTCTGTCCCAGGGTGCGCACCCGCACCTGGGACTGCTCGGTGTCGATGCTGCCGGCGGACAGATCCAGCGAACTGCGGCGAATCGTGTTGGCGATGTCCGGGAGCGTGAGTCCAAGCGCTCTGAGCCGCTGCAGCGGCACTTCGATCGAGATCTCATAGTTGCGGATGCCGCTCGTCTCTACCTGGGAGACGGAAGGCAGCGCGGCGAGTTCATCCTCGATCCGGTAGGCAAGCTCCTTCAACGTCCGCTCGGGGACATCGCCGTAGACGACCAGGCGCATGATGCTCTCGGCGTTGGTCAGCTCCCTGATCTGAGGCCGCTCGGTTTCTCCCGGGAACGTCTGGATTCGGCCGACCGCCGCTTCCACCTCGGCCAGGGCATCGTTCATGTCCGTGCCCGACCGCATTTCCACCCTGACCGACGCCATGCCCGGGGCCGCCACGGACTTCACCGCCTTCACGTTGCCCAGCCCTTCGACCTCGTCCTCGATCTTGGCGACGATGGACTCCTCCACCTCCTCGGGGGTGGCGCCCGGATAGGCGACGGAGACCTCGACCTGGTTGAAGGGCACGGTGGGCCAGGCTTCCAGCTCGAGCCCGGAAAACGACGCCACGCCCGCGACGAGGATGCCAACCATCAGCAGGTTGGCGGCCACGCTGTTGCTGGCCATGTAGGCGATGGGACCGCCGGGTTCGCCGTGATTCCTTCCGTTCGAAGTCATTGTGCCGGTTCAGCCTCGGTCGGAACGGGGTTCGTCGTTATCAGGACGCGACAGCGTGCCACTGGTAGAATACTCAAGCGGCGGGAGTAACGCACCATGCGGGCGGGAGCCTGATCGGCGATGTCGGCATAGCGGCCAAGGTCGCCGGGGGCAGGATGCCCTTCAGGCGCAAGAAGGAATAGCCACTTACTAGCGGCCCGGGATCACCCGCAGCGTCCTGCCGTTGCTGTCGACGATGACCTGGGGTCCGCGGTCGACTTCGTCGCGCACCCGGATCGGGGGATCGTCGGATGCGTCGGCAGCGATGAGGTCCGGGCTTGCCAGCTGGAAGGAGTCTGCGGCGGAGACATCGACCCAGAAGCCCATGTCGGCCAGTGCCTCGAGGGTGATGGCGCTGAGGGGTTCGCGGCGGTTGACGTAGAGGAACGAACTCATGAGCTCCTGACCGAACACGGAATCGCGCCAGTGACCCTGGCCCGGCTCGGTCGGGACCTTGGCGCCGGTGTAGTTGGTTCCGCCCGCGTCGTCGAAAGCGGCAATCGCGCGGGAGCCGGTGAAGTGGGGGTCGAAAACGGGGTCGGAGTCCTGGTCGAGCAGGTTCAGGAGGACCCATCGGAAGCCGAACCCCAGGACATGGGTGATCTCGTGCAGCATGATCTCCTCGAGGTCGTCGTGCGCGAGCAGCGTGCCGAGGTCCGCGTCGTCGAAGTAGATGTATCCGAGGACGGGAGCCGAGTCCGCGCGGCGGATGCAGGTATCGGCTCGAGCCGCCGTGCCCAGGTCACCGTCGATGGCGAAGGCATCCACCACGATGACCAGGTCGTTCACGGTCCCCAGGTCGACCTCGACGCCGCGACAATCTCGACGGCCGTCGAAGGTGACGTCTTCCCATTCCGTGCCGCTCAGGATCTGCATCCACGTGGCGGCAGCGGCCTCCATCGACGGGCGGTAGGTGGCTGGCACCGCCGCGGTGAAGACGAGTTCGATGTCGAAGCCGTCGCCGTCCACCACCGGCCGCGGCCGCACGTCGACGGTGAAGGTCTGTGTGGCGGAGAGGCCGCCGGTGTCGGTCGCCGTGACGGTGATTGTGGCGCGGCCGGAAGAAACGGCGGACACGGTGACCCGAGTGCCGTCGATGGTGGCGGTGGCCACCCCCCCGTTCGAGGAAGAGGCGCCGAGGGTGAGGGGGTCGCCGTCCCGATCGCGGAAGTAGGTGGAAGCATCCACGGTCGCCGTTTCGCCCTCTTGCAGACCGCGATCCGGCATCGTGCCCTCGGGTGTCGGCGCGCGGTTCGGGGGAGTCTCGAAGACGGTGACCGAGAAGCTCAGGGCCGCGGCGAGGCCGCCGGGATCGGTGCCGGTGACCGTGATCGTCGCCTGGCCGGGGGAGACGGCGGTGACGGTGACCGCGTCGCCCGAGGTGGTGGTGGTCGCTACGGTGGTGTCGGAGGAGGAGGACGAGAAGGTGAGGGTATCCTCCTCCGGGTCGGTGAAGTAGCCCGAGACCCTGACGAAGATTGCCTCGTCCACCGCCATGTTGTCGTCCGAGAGGGTTCCAGTGGCTCGAGGAGCCATGTTGGGGACCTCGGCCGTGAAGCTTGTCTGCGCCTCGAGGCCGAGGGTGTCGGTTGCGGTCACGGTGACCGTGGTGACGCCGCGGGCGCGGCCGCGGATGGTGAGGATCGACCTCAGGAGCCGCACGGTGGCCACGGTGCGGTCCGAGTTGGTCATGGCGAAGGTCAGCGGACCCCCCTCCGGGTCCACAAAGTGGTCCGTGAGGTCGATCCGCGTCAGGCGTCGCGGCAGGATGCGCTGGGGCGGGATCGGGACGGCGAGGCGAGGGGGGCGGTTGGGGACGGTGACCGAGAACTGCTGGGAGGCCGCGAGACCTTCGGGGTCGGTGGCCGTGACGGTGATGGTCGTGATGCCCATCGCGCCGCCGGTGACAGTGATCGTATCTCCGGCGGCACCGACCGTCGCAACCGCGGTGTCGGAGGAAACGGGCGCGTAGGTCAGCGGGTCGCCGTCGGGGTCGGTGAAGTGGGCCGTCATGTCGAGCGTGACCATCTCGCCCGCGCCGACCTCGACATCGGGCAGGGTGTCGGCCAGGCGCGGGGATCGGTTCGGGATGGTCACGCTGAAGCTCTGCGCAGCTTCGAGGCCGCCTGGATCGGTCGCCGTCACGGTGATGGCCACGGTGCCCTTCGCGAGGGCCCTGACCCTGATTTCATCACCTGCAACCTTGGCCGTGGCGTGGAGGGTGTCGGAGGATGCGGCGGTGAAGGTGAGCGTGTCGCCGTCGGGATCCGAGAAGTGGCCGGGCGCGTGGATGACGGTCGTGTCGCCCACCTGCAGCTCGATGTCGTCGATGGGGTTGGCCGGCGCGGGACCGCGGTTTGGGACGGTCACCGTGAAGCGCTGCGCGGCGGTGAGGTCGCCCGGGTCGGTCGCGGTGATGGTGATCGTCGCGGTGCCCTTCGCGATGGCGGTGACGGTGAGGTCGTGCCCGGCGAGGTCGGCGGTGGCCACTGCGGGGTCGGAGGATTCGGCGGTGAAGGCGAGCGGCTGGCCGTCGGGATCGGCGAAGTGGGCGGAGAGGTCGGCGGTCGCGTGGTCGTCGACCTGGAGATCGAGGGCGGGGAGCGTGTCGGTGGCGTGCGGCGGACGGTTGGGGACGGTCAGGAGGAAGTGCTGCTCGGCGGTCAGGCCGTCGGGATCGGTGGCGGTGAGGGTGATGGTGGTGGCGCCGGGGGCGATGGGGGTGACCGTCAGCGAATCCGCGGCGACGGTCACGGTGGCGACGGTGGTGTTCGAGGACTCGGCGGTGATGGTGAGCGGGTCGCGGTCGGCGTCGGTGAAGAGGCCTGCGGTGGCGATGGCGACTGCTTCGCCCACGACGGTTTCGACGTCCGGGAACGTGTCGGCCACCTGGGGGGCGCGGTTCGGGACGGTGGCTGTAAAGTTCTGCGAGACGGACAGTCCGCCGGGGTCGGTGGCGGTAACGGTCATCCCGGTGGAGCCGGCGACGACGGCGTGGATGGTCGCGGTGTTGCCGGACACTTCGATCCGGGCCACTGCCGGGTCGGTGGACTCGGCGGTGTAGGTCAGCGCATCGCCGTCGGGGTCGGTGAAGTAGGCCGACAGGTCCAGGGTGACCGAGTCGGGCACGAGCTGGTTGGCGATGCCGGCGATGAGTTGGGGGGGATTGTTGACGACGGGAGGCGCGGAGATGTCGTCGCCGCAGGTGGTGAGGGCGGCGGCGAGGAGGGCCGGGAGCATGGCCCTGGAGGGTGCGCGACGGTGGCTTGCGGGCATGTCAGCAGAAAGCTACGAAGTGCAGACCGTGCGTGTCACCGGTGGGGGTGAGTGTTCGGTTGGGGAACCGGGGACCCGCAGCCATCCATGGCCAGTCGATCCATACGGTAGTAATACGTCCTATATGACAGCTAAAACCATCTAAGTATAATAATGAGCCGTATATGGCGTTATACTCATACTTGATCGCATGGGTTAACCTTGTGTTGGAAGGAGGTGGTCGGATCCATGGCAACCATTGTCGCCACAAGCCGAACCCCTGATGTGCTCCGGGAAGTGGGTGCGCGGCTGAAGGCGCTTCGTCTTCAGCAGAATCGACGGGTGAGCGACCTCGCCGCCGACTCCGGCGTGAGCCCGCGTACGATCAACCGCCTCGAGGCTGGACACAGCGTCGGGACGGAGAACCTGGTGCGCGTCATGCGTGCGCTCGGGCGGCTGCAGGCGTTCGAGACGTTCATCCCCGTGCCCGAAGTGTCGCCATACGATGTCGAGAGATTGAGTGGGAAGATAAGACGCCGTGCGTCGAGGAGAGGTCTTGAATGGTGATGTGAGGGTGCGGGTGAGGATATGGGGGCGTGAGGTCGGAATGCTCCGGGAGGGGCCGGAAGGGCGGATCACTTTCGAATACCATCCCGGGTTCCTGACCTCCGGCCTCGAAATCTCACCGATCCATCTGCCCGCGGCGCGCCGGGGTCCCGCTTCCTTCCCGGAACTGGCACGGAAACCGGCGTTTCTGGGCCTCCCAGGCGTCTTCGCCGATGCCCTGCCGGACCAGTTCGGCAACGCCGTCATCCGTCGCTACTTCGAGCAACGTGGACGGCCGGGTGACGCCATGTCGCCCTTGCAACGCCTCCTGTACATCGGAGACCGCGCCATGGGAGCGTTGGAATTCCGCCCTCCCCTGGATCCCGGACCGGGCACCGAGGAGGCGCTGGAGGTCAGGGGGCTGGTCGACCAGGCCCGCAGAGTGGTCGAGGGGGATGTATCGGTCGGTGTGCCGGAGATCATGCAGGTCGGCGGCAGCGCCGGCGGAGCCCGGCCGAAGGCGCTCATTCTGTGGGATCGCGGAGCCAACCGTGTGCGGTCGGGGTTCGCGCGTCCCGAGCCAGGCGAGGAGGCGTGGCTCATCAAGTTCGACGGAGTCACGAGCGAGTCGGCGGGACAGGGCATGCGCGCCGGCGGAAGCCCGGGCCCCGGGGGCCGGATCGAATACGCCTACTCGAAGATGGCGAAGAGCGCGGGAATCGAAATGCCCGAGACGCACCTGCTCCGCGACGGGGATCTCGCGCACTTCATGATCCGGCGTTTCGACCGTGCGTCGGACGACGCGACGGGAATCCTCCGGCGCTTTCACTTCCACAGCCTGGGCGGGATCCAGCACATCGACTTCAACGACCAGTACGTCTTCAGCTACGAAGGCTGGTTCGACACGATACGGGCCATCGGGCTCGGACAGCGATCGGTGAACGAAGCGTTCCGGCGCATGGTCTTTGCCGTGGCCACGGTCAACTTCGACGACCACGTCAAGAACTTCGGCTTCCTGATGAATCCGGCGGGCAGGTGGCGTCTCGCACCCGCCTACGACGTGACCTACGCCGAGAACGACGCCTGGACACGCCAACACCAGATGTCGGTGAACGGGAAGTTCCGGGAGATCACCCGCCGTGATCTGCTCGAGGTGGGAGACATGTTCGATGTCCCCGGGGGTGGCAGGGAGATTGTCGCAGAGGTGGTGGAAGCGGTGGCGGGGTGGCGCGAACAAGCCCGTGCGGCCGGTGTGCCGGGAGAGATGGTGGCGTGGATCCAACGGAGGCTTCAGGACGTCGGGTGAGGTCACTTTCCGCCCAGCGGCGGCGCCGTGGTCGCTCCCTGGACCGGCGCCTCCCGAAAAAAGTCGATCCTGCAGCGCAACGGCCCATCGATGGCGACCCGGTGAGGAAGTCCGGGACGGATCGTGACGCAATCCGGCGCCGAGATCACCCGCTCCTCGCCGCTCTCGATGTTCACGAACCGCAGACTGCCCTCGAGCACGTTGAGCACCGCCCAGTGCCCCGGCCCCAGAGTGTGCTCCGCCTGCAGAGCGCCGGGCAGAGTGTCCTGCGTAAAGGCGGGTGACGCGCCGCCTGGCACGAGCCCGTCGGGCAAGCGATCGGTCATGGGGAAGGGGGTTGGGGGGGAGGCTGCTCGTTCTCGGGCGCCGGCGAGCACCTGCGCCAACAAAGACTAGTGGGATACGGGACGGCGGGAAGTATCGACCCCCCGCAGCGGGTCGGGCCCACCCCTGGCCAGGTTCCCGGTCCAGGCGACGCGCGCCAGCGAATCCCCCGCCTCGCGTGTCGCCTTAGCATGCGCACACTCTCACAAATCGCCTACATCGCCAGCCTCACGACCCTCGCGACGATCACCTTCCTCGCGACGCCCGCTCTGCTCCAGGCGCAGGAATCATCCGGTGCGGAACCGAATGGGCAGCCGCGTATCACGCAGGCGTCCCGGACCGCGGCGCCCCCGGTCATCGACGGCCGCCTCGACGACGACGCATGGGTCGCACTCGATGCCCTCAGCGGTTTCACTCAACGCGAACCTACCGAGGGGCAGCCGGTGTCGCAGCGAACGGAAGTCCGCATTGTTCACGACGACGCGGCGCTCTACATCGGCGCGTGGCTCTTCGATGAGGACCCGGGGGGAATCGTCGTCGGGCAGACGCTGCGCGATGCGTCGCTCAACGATTCGGACGCGTTTGTCGTCGTGCTCGACACCTACCTGGACCGGCAGAACGGGTTCGTCTTCGGCACCACGCCGGCGGGGATCGAGTACGACGGGCAGGTGATCGGCGAGGGCGTGGGCGGCGGTCCGGGCGGCGGGCGCCAGCAGCGCGGTTCGGGGGGCGTGAACTTCGAGCGCAAGATCCGGCGCAACAGCGAGCAGTCGATGTGGGCGCCCGTGCCCAGGCAGTTCGGCGTGTACCGGATTTCGCTCGCCGGGACCCTTGCCGTGGAAGCCCCCTCGCGGCGCACGGTGACGGTCAGCCCCTACGCGCTCGCGGACGGCTTCAAGGACTACCGGGTCGTCTCGCCGGAGGTGGACTACGGGCGCAAGTTCGGCGGCGACGTCAAGCTCGGCATCAACCAGAGCCTCACCCTCGATCTCACCGTCAACACCGATTTTGCGCAGGCGGAGGTGGACGACCAGCAGGTGAACCTCACGCGGTTCAGCCTCTTGTGCGACCCCACGCCTTGCGCGCGGCACTCGTCCACGAGAGCAAGTCCATGTGAACTCCGGGTTACATTATGTAAAGCGCGGTTGTCAAGTCGGGGCGTTTCGTCACCAGCGCATCAGTCCGACGATCGACCGATGAGATCAGGAATCTCGCGGACCGCTACAATGAGAGCGGTGCCATCCAAGTGGATGCGCGTCGATGCGGTTCACACTGCGGTCGCCACGGTGGCGGGGGGGGACGTGCTTGGCGATTTGCAACTTCCGTCATATGGTGAACTTGTGGCCCATCCGGCAGTACAGCGAGCGAATTCACATGGGACCGAACACGTCATCGGGAAGGAGGCCATTCCATGACGGATTGGACAACATGCCGTGCGGTGGAACGCAATCCCCGCAAGATCAGCGGCGCTTGGGCGTTCACTGGGACGAGGGTGCCCGTTTACGCCCTCTTCGAGAACTTGGAGAGCGGCGCCACCGTGCAAGAGTTCCTAGAATGGTTTCCCGAGGTGAGGGAATGGCAGGTGGAGGCGGTTCTCAGGCATGAGGCGGAGTACTTCAAGACGCCCGCCTTACCATGAAGATCCTGTTCGACCACGGGACGCCCGCGCCCTTGCGGCATCATCTTCCGGAACATTCAGTGGATAGGTCCGCAGAGCGGGGCTGGGAGTTACTGGACAACGGCGAACTGATCCGCAAGGCCGAGGAGGATGGCTATGATGTCATCGTGACCACTGACCAGAACATCCGCCACCAACAGAATCTCGGCAGCAAGCGCCTTGGGGTTGTGGTCCTGCTCGCGACCGCGTGGCCCAGAGTGCAGCGCCGGACGGCCGAAATCCGGGCGGCCATCCAAGAGGTTGAGAGCGGGGAATTCAGGGAAGTTCCGATCTGAGGATTGCAGGATCGTAGAAATGACCCCGGATGCTTCCTGAGCGCGGCCTCGAACGTCTGAAAGCCGCTGAAGACGCCGTTATCGGTTGTCATCTCGGGGCGCTTCGTCACCACCTCATCTTCCCGACGATCATGTCGACGGCCTGGGGGCTGAACACCTCGGGGCTGAAGGGCTCGCTGATGCAAGCGGGCAAACGGACGGCAGGGTCGTAGGGGAGGATCTTCTGCAGCGTCACCTTGTGCTCCCAGGAGTCGCCGAAGTCGCGTATTCGGGCTCCCTACCGCTACTCAACCTCCCTGGCCCGGGCCAGCAGGTCCTCCCCCGTCTCGCATTCGATGATCCGGTCGCCGATGCGGGCGATTGCGTCCGGGTCTGTGATGTCGTCCAGCAGCCTGGCCAGCCGCTCGGCCGTCCGTGCGCCGAATTTCTGACTCGCCATCCGGCAGACCAGGGTGGCACGCCCCTCGGCACGTCCTTCCATGCGCGCCTTCCCAAGCTCCCGGAGCGCCTGCTCCTTAAGCTCCTCCACACCCGCGTAGATCATTCTCGCCTCCTTTAGCGACCATGCTCGCGATCCACGCCACCACGTTCGGCTCGGCCGTGGTGTGAGGTTCGCGCGCCAACGCCCGCAGGTCAAGCAGCTGGTGCCGAAACCTCGGCTGGCGCTCGGCGAGCCACCCGCGTACCGGCTCGATCACGTCGAAGATGTCTTCCGGGGCGGTCCAGCGTTCGCGGCCGTTGTAGATCGTCACCGCGAGCGTGGGCGGGAGCAGCCCTCCGGGTGCCAGCTTCCTGCGGCGTCCCCTCGCACTGACGAGAGCATTGTAATGGGACGGGATCTTGCGGGACGCGCAAACGCGACGCTGGCGTGCCGACAGCCGGTGGGGAGTGAACGTCTTCTATGCCGCAGTTGCGACATAGGCTGTCACGGCCGCGGCACTTCCTCACCCGGCAGCGGTGGCGTGTACACCGGATCCCGGCGCGCGTGCGTGGCCTGCTCGAAGGCGTATCCGAGCGCGAACAGTCGGGGTTCGCTGAAGGCCCGACCGAGGAAGGAAAGCCCGACGGGCAGACCCGTGGGAGTGAACCCCGCCGGCACGATGAGATCGGGCAGGCCTGCGATACTCGCGATGTGGGTGCCCAGCATGCCGGCGAAGTGATTGACCTCGGAGCGCAGAACAGGGGGGTTGGCCGAGGGAGGATAGACGATGGCGTCGAGATCGTGGGCGTCCATCATCCCGTGCACGATCGCCTGAACCATCGGGAAGCCGTGCTCCCGCATCGCCATGTACTCGAAGCCGGTCAGTTCGCCGCTGGCTTCCTCGTCCCTGAAGATGTTCCAGCGGACCGGGTTCGGGCGGGATCCGTCCGGCATGGGCGCCACGATCTCGTCCGATCTCGCGATCATTTCCCGTAGCGTTTTCGGATACTTGGGCGCGAGGGTCGCGAGATAGTCCTCGATCTGGGACCGGAACTCCGGATAGCGCACCGTTGTGTACCAGTCGCCCTTCACCGCCAGGAGCCACGGCGGATAGCGCACGTCGATGATCGTCGCTCCCTCCCCGCGCATGGTCGCAAGCGCCGTCTCGACGATCCAGGTAACGGATTCGTCGTCGCCCATCAGGTCGCGCGCGATCCCGATGCGGGCGCCCTCGAGCGCGCCGGCGTCCAGGAACTGCGTGTAGTCGGTCTCGAAGCGGCCCTCGCTCTTCTGCGTGGTGGGGTCCGCGGGATCGACGCCGGTCATGACCCCGAGCATCGCCGCGACATCGTACACGTGGCGCCCCATCGGGCCGGCCATGTCGAGCGTGATGGACAGCGGAATGATGCCATCGTGACTCAGCAGGCCGTGCGTCGGACGGAGCGCGACGATGCCATTGTCCGTAGCGGGTCCCCGGATGGAGCCGCCGGTGTCGGTGCCTACGCCCAGTTGGGCCATGGACGCGGCGACGGCGATACCGGCCCCCGTCGAGGATCCCGAAGGTGTATGCGCGGGGTCGTGGGGGTTCTTCGGGAAGAAGTTGCCCAACGAGCTGAGGATGCCGCCGGAGGCGAGCTCGCTCAACGCGGTCTTGGCCAGCATGATCGCACCGGCGTCGCGCAGCTTCTTCACGATGAAGGCGTCGTCAGGGGGGATCGAGCCCGCGAGAAGGGCTGATCCGCCCGTGGTGGGCATGTCCCCCGTGTCGACGTTGTCCTTCAGGACCACAGGGATGCCGTGCAGCAGGGACCGTGGACCGCTGCGCCGCCGCTCCTCATCGAGCTCCCGCGCCCGCTCAAGGGCGTTTTCGTTCAGCCAGATCATGGCGTGGAGTTCGGGGCCGGCCTGATCGTAGGCCTCGATTCGCGCCAGGCTCATCTCGACGAGTCGCTCCGAGGTGAGTCGCCCGGAATCGAAGGCCGCATTCAGGTCCTCGATGGAGGCCCATCCGAGGCCACTCGGCTCTGCGGGCGCCTGGGCCCGGGCCGGCGTTGGGCCGAGTGCCAGGAGAAGGAGTAGGCATGTCGGCAGGGACAGGGGCCGCGTGAGTCGGCGTGGGAGGGGAAGGGTAAGGGTAGGCATCGTTTGGATCCTCAGGTCATTGACGGCCGGTTGGCGCAGGGAGGGTTGGTCGTCCTTTGTCCACAAGTTTGACATGCCGGGGCTCCAGCGCACTGCCCTCTGACAAAGCCTACCCTTGAGTTGTACAGGAGACGGCTTACACTGTCTCGGCATCACCGCTCTTCGGTTAGCCGGGAGTCAGCGTCGACTGGACGTGAATCCAGAAGCGCAACATGACACGGATTATTGATCCCCCCGTGACAAATTCGACCAACTTCTCACGCCACTGACAGACGGTGAGCGCCAATATGAAGAGGAATCCTAGGCTCAGTGGGCCGGAGCCGCCATGTCACGCTGGGCGTCCCGCCGCACCAGGAGCAAACCGATGAAGCTCCCCGCCATGGCCACCGTTGACCGGTTCCTGCCACCACTCGTCGGGACCACATTCCTCCTGGGACTGCTGATCGTCTGGCAACGTACCTACGAACAATCGTGCGTGGCATTGGCGACTCCGGCACTGGTCTACATTGCCATATTCTACGGGCTATTGGAGTACCGCCTAGAAAGAAAACGGTTCGCTGTCGACTACTATCTCGACCGCCATTCTTCCTGGCGCAGGTGGTTGCGGGGGACGTGGCTGCCGACGGTGACCAGCATGATCGTAGCGTTGCCGCTGGCCGCTTTTCTGATCGTCTTCGCGGCGCTCTCGCGTCCCACCGACTGGCTGTTTCTGGCAGCGGCAGCTGTGGTCGCGCCATTCCTGTTCGACCGCTTGTCGTGGTGGCCGGGGCGACACCTCAGACATGACGCCGGCGCGGGTGGGCGGGGGATCTCAATCGCGGACATCCTCACTGCACGGTTTGCAGGCTGGGTCCTGCTGACGCTGACTGCCGCCGCGTACGTCTACTTCAACTACATGAGGATCGGCGGTCCACCCTACATCTATCCCGATTCCCTCCAGCTTACGGTGGAGGCCTTCACGGCGCGCGTCCACTCGGCGTGCCCGGTGGTCGATGACGGACTTCGTGCGGCGGCCGCAGTGGAGGGAACCTCGTGGTACGTCGTGACCCGAGCCGCGATTGCCCCGTGGATGCCCGACGGTATCCGACTGGTCGTGTGGATCGGCTTCTTCCTGAACGCCGCGTTAGCGATTGCCGGGTTCGTCCGCGGGCTTGAGGGCTGCCTGCTGGCGGCACGGCGAATCGACGTTTGGAATCGTGAGTCGTCGTCCAAAATCGAAAGGGAGTGACAGATGTCGAACAAGCACGAGAATGACGGCGATGTGGGGCTAGAGACCATGGGGGCGGTGGGGCGGCCGACGTGGGCCGTGCGGGCGATGCTCGCACTCATTCCGTTGGCCGTATTGGTGGGGACGGGCCATCAGATGCTGCAGTTGCGAGCGGAGGAGCGGTGGTGGGAATTCGCCGAGGAGCTCGGCCGGGCCCCGCTGCCGGAAACGCGCCATACCATCGACGCAGGAGTTGAAGGCGCCTTCGCACCCGTATACGCGGCGATTCCGTCGCTCCTGGACTGGCATTACTCGTTCCGGGGACAGTACACGGAACTCGGCCTGATCCTGCTTGGAAGATTGGAGCGAGAGGTCGAATCGCGGCTGTTCGGGGCACTGGAGGAAGACATCAGCCTCGTTGCTGACGATGTCGGCCGCGTGATGCAGGAGGAAGTACTTGCCGAAATCGAGCGCTGGTTCGGTCGTGAAACCATAGTGCTCCCACTAAGGATGGGCGGGGGACCTGGAGGCGCGATGGAAACGCTCTTCGAGGACGCCAAGCGTCATTTCACCGTGTCCATAGGTCCCACGGCTGTGGGGGCCTCGATGGCCGGTCTGGGCACCTCGATCGGTGTGAAGACTCTGGCAACCGGAGTGGCCGAAAGGCTGGCAGGGGGAGCGTTGCTGAGGGCGGCAGGGCCCGCCATCGGCCGTGCGGCGGGGTTCCTGGTGGCTGTCGTCGCAGGGGTCGGTATCGATATCGCACTTCGGAAGCTGGACGAGTTGCGCAATCGGGAGGAACTAGAACAGGCGTTGATCGGACTAGTGGACGAAGAAAAGGAGAGAGTTCGGTCAGCACTGTCGGGTGCCGTAGACGAAGCCAAGGCGACGGCGCTGGGTGAGTTTGTTCCCTTTCAGTTGCGGTAGCCGGGGGAAGGGGCGGGCAGCGCGTTACCTGGTGAACGGCGATATGACAACAAAAGTTTACATTGTGTAAACTCTGGTTGTCTTTTGGTGGTGGTGCCACATCCACCCCGGTCAATCGAAGTGATTGTCCCGGGCCCGCTGGATCTCGTCGCACGGTTGTTCGTCGGCGATCAAGTACAGCCGATCTTTCGCTCGGGTCATGGCCACATACAGGCGGTCGAGGTTCAGTAATCGCTCCTCGAGATCTTCTTGCTCCATAGGCGAAGTCGGCTTGTACTCGGAGACCAGGATCGACAGCTGCCCCGGGTCATGCGTGTCGATCGGGAATCGGGATTGGCCCAGTCGAGGAATGAAGACGGCCCGGAACTCCATGCCCTTGGCTCGATCGAAGGTGCCCACGCGGATACCATCTCCAAGCGGACCATCACGCAAGTCCTTCAGGTTTGCGCCCGGGATGTTCCTGCGCCCCAAGGCCTCGATCAGACTGTCTGCTCCTTGTTCCTCAGGACGAGGGCGCCAATCTCCGTGTACTTGAAGCCATCGTTCTCGATGAGATGGTCAATTCGTTCCAGAATCTCTGCGGATTCCTTACGGTTGGTAACGATCAGGGCAGGACGATCGCCTTCGCCGCCCTCAAAGCTGACAGGGTCAACCGTTCCGTCATCGTTGGCGTCCTTGCTGACGATCACTTCTCCACGGACTGCTCGAGCCGCCCCGTAAATCCTTCTTGTGTTGCGGAAATTGACGTCGAGGGTATCGGAATTGCTACGGTTGAAACTGAGATTGGCCCGGCTTAGGACAAAGCCACCGGGATAGATGCGCTGGGCCGCATCGTCCAGCATCAGAAAGCAGTCCGTTCTGAGATTCTGTCTCGGCTTCACCGAAACGAGCGCTCGAACGAGTTGGATTCCCACGAGAGTCATGTCTTGGGCTTCGTCCACAATCGCGGCGCGATATGCAGGCTTGGATCGCTCCCGCGCTTGGTTACGCGCTTCAAGCAAGCGATCGGCGAAGTCAACGGTTCCCCGCTTTGCCATCTCCCGATCCCAAGCCTCGCGCAAGCGCCAGGATATCTCCCTGTCCGACTTGTTGAACCCTCTCTTGCGGCCCTTTCTCTCGAATCTGCCGGTATCGAGGTACAGCTCTCTCCCCGCATCCCGCCCCTTGATAACGCGCCGGACCTCTTCCCGCAGGTAGTCGCGATCCAGACTCGTCATCCTGTGGCTCGGCACGGTGCTCCGGTAGGCCACTTCGAATGCCTGGTCGATGGCATCGGTGTCCAGATTGCGTCGATCGAATTGGTAGGCAAGCCTGTCGACGTTTACGAATTGCACGTTTTTCGGTGGTGCTGGAAAGCGTCGGAACAGTGCCTTCATGTGATTGGAGAGAGACCGGCTGAAGGTCGTAACCAGGATTCGCTCCTCCGGGTAGCGATACCCGAGCACGTAGGCGCGATGAAGTGCCACAACGGTCTTGCCTGTACCGGCCGCACCTCTGATTCTCCCCAATCCCGCCTCATAGTGGCGTTTCACCAACCTCCGCTGCTGCTCTGGCAGATACAGCGTCCACTCCTCGAAGTCGATTGGAGGTACCGCCGAATCCCGTTTGCCTACGTTCTCCGGGCGAGTCCATACTACCCCATACTCGTCGAGATCCGTGTAATGGCCGTGCCGACGGGCCCAGTCAAGCATGGGGTCATGATGTCCCATGTTCAGGAGTCCGACGCGGCGTGGGTGGGTGCCGTTCGGCTCCACTGCCAGGATGACTCGGAGCTCTCGTGATGCCCGGATGGACCAGTGGTTCCGTTTCCGACCCGACCCGAGCCGCTTGAAATTGAGGCCGGAATGAAGCGGGTTGACGAGGAACTTCTCGACGGCGTTGACGCAGCGTCGACTGTCCTCCGGCCGGAAACCCCAATCCAGAGGGTTGAGGGCCCTTCGCTGGTACTCCTTGCCGTACAGGACTTGCATCACACCTCCGCTCATCGAGGCTTGTCCGCCCTCCACTCTGGCTCTGTTCTAGTCCTGTAGTGTAGCTGTGCCGGCACTCTGGACAAGGAGGCGTCCTGGCCGGATAGGGCAAGAGGGCGATGTGGTTGTCTTCAACCGTTTTGCGTCACCAACTCGTCGCGAGGTAGATTGGACCCCGGAACGGAGTATCCGAGCGCGGACTCTTGGATCGATCCCATCAGACAAAGCGACGATAGCCCATGACCGAACAACTCACCCGGACGATCGAAGATCTCGCCACAGGCATCGCCGCCGGAAGCTTCCGAAGTGAAGCGGAGATCAGTCAGGGTGTTGTGAAGCGTGTCTTGCACCAACTGGGTTGGCCAGTGTTCGACATGCAGGTGGTAGCGCCGGAATTCAAGATCGGTACCAGAAAGGTGGACTACGCGCTCTGCCAACCGCCGGGGAAGGCGGCGATTCTCGTAGAGGTCAAGGATTTGGGCAAAGCGGATGGGAAGGGCCAAAAGCAGCTGTTCGAATACTGCTTTCACCAAGGTGTGCCGATTGCTGTTCTCACCGATGGCCGCACTTGGAGCTTCTTTTTTCCGGCTGGCCAGGGGAGCTACGAGGAGAGGCTGTTTGCGCGCATCGACCTGCTCGACGATAAGCATCGAGAGGCCGCAACAACGCTCGTCAGGTATCTTAACGTGGAAGACGTCAAGTCACTGGCGGCGAGGAAGCGAGCGGAGCGGGACTACGAGGAAGCACGGTTCCAGAAACAAGCTGCCTCGATGTACACATCTGTGTGGAGGAAACTCCTGTCGGGACCGGAACCCCTACTGCTAGAGTTGTTTGCGGAAGAAGTGGAGAATGCAACGGGGGTCAAACCAGATCCCGAACTTGCTGCTGCGTTCATCCGAGGCCAGGTCATCGGCGCGGGCTTAGCGCCGAAGGCCGCACACGTGAAGCCGACTGGAAAGAAGCCCAAGCCACCACCGTCGCAACCCTCGTCGACTAAGGTGGCAGGTCAGGCCTCATTCACATTCCAGGGACAGACCAAGACATTCGACTCCGGCGCAAAGTTGCTCGGTGCCGTATTCGGTACGTTTGCGTCGATGGATCCAGACTTCTGCAGGAAGTACTCTAAACGGCATTCAGGTAGAGTGCGGAAGTACGTGGCCAAGAGCAAGCAAGAGCTGTACCCGGGAAACCCGAACCTTCAGAGCTTCGCACTGCCTTTACCAAACGGCTGGTGGGTTGCTACACACACAAGCAACACCGCGAAGTTGAAACGGATCAAGGAAGCCTGCAAACTGGTCGGTTTGGTGTTTGGGCGCGAAGTGCTCGTTGAGATTCCAGTCGGGACTCGGGGAAAGAAGACCGGATAGCCCGCTGACATGAGACCGGGAGATGATGGGGCCGCTTCCTACCACCGGAACCAGAACCGTCGCCAAAGCTGCTCCTGCCGTTCGCGGAACACATCCTTTTGATCGCCGGTCAAGTCGACGGGCTGAATCCAGAAACGGCAGCCCATGGAGCCGAAGGCCTGGGTTCTGGAGACGCCCAGAGCATAGAATGGCTGCGTGAGGCGCAGGAAATCCTCAGGCGCATACACACGCCCGTCTTCGATCGCTGCAGCGTACCTCGCAGCCTCGGGGTCATCAGAGATCCTGTAACTAGGCGCGATCCCGTACAGGCGCATGCCACTGTCGGTAAGCTCGATGCGGAAGATGTGTTCGGGATTGCTCTCGTTGTCCATCCAGCAGGGTGGGGGATCGACGCCAATGCCCTTGAGAATGTCCTCGATTTGACGTTCCCGGAACTGGGCCCGTCCAACGGCGTCGTCCCGTTCACGTTCAGCGTCCCACACCCGGCTTAGCAATGTGTCTTCCCGGAAGCGGCTCTTGTTGAGATCGGTGCGAAGCGAGTCGAGGAGGGAATCGCGATCCGCGAGCATCTGCTCCCTGGCGTCCTGAAGTTGGTGATCCAGATTTCCGATCACACTTCGCGCGGTGGCCAGTGAGTCACGCAAACCAGCCGCTTGCGCCGCGCGCTCCATGATCTCCTCGGCCTCTTCCGGGGTCAGTCCGTCCGCGCTGACCAGATCGTTGTGCAGCTGCTCGACGACCTGCTCCGCATCGGCCAGACGTTTTGCGAGCGAGTCCTGCAAAGCCCTCATCTCAAGCAGACGCTGCTCGCTCTCGGACGCCGCCGCCTGTAGGGAATCGCGTTCGCCAGCGAGGTGTGTTGCTCGGTCGACGACCTCTTCAGGCACCCCATTCCTGGCCAGCAATGAGTCTGCTTCCGCCACGCGCAACGCCGCCATGTCGCGTTCCCGCTCGGCATCCTCCGTCCGGGCCTGGAGCACCTCTACGGTATCGCGGAGCTGCCGAGCGTATTCGTACCAGGCGTCTGCGTTGCTCCAGGAGCTGGATTGCGAATTGAGCATTTCCTGGGTAATACGCAGATCGACTCGGGCCGTATCGCGTGCCGCCTCGGCGGTATCGCGCTGGTGTTGCTCGGCACGGAGCAGGACTGCACAGGCAAGCAGAAGGATGAATACCACGACGCTGAACGTCTCGGCCAGGGTGAGCCCGAGCGTCAATCCCTTGCGATAGTGCTTCTGCTCAGCGGGCAGCATTTGCCTGGCTCCCGATCAGGCGTGGCGCCGGAAGCCGGTCAGCCGCTTCAAACCCCGCCCCATTCTCCCCATGAAGCCCCGGCGTGGCTCCACCGCTTCCTCCGGTGGTTCTGGCGGCGTGTCGACCCATTCGGCCTCCCTCAGTTCGGCGGACAACCGCTGGGCCTGCTGCCTGGCGTCCTCAAGAGTATTGGAGATTTCACCGGACTGTCTCCCGGCCGCGACCAGATCGGCGTGCAGGCCCCGCGCCCGCTCACGGACCGGCGCAACGCTCGCAGTCAACTCCGGCCCCGCCTTGCGAAGGTGCTCGTTGATGTGGTGAACCGTGCTGGGGACGGAATTGAGCCCGGCCCTGGCGGCCGTCAGGGACGACTTCAACATGGCAAACTCGGCGCTCATCGAGGAGGCACGCTCGCCGATCCCACGAATCCCTCTGGTCCCTTCGTGCAGCTGATCCACAGATTCTTTCCAAATTGGCAGTACCTCGTCACTGCCCACGGCATCAGCAATGGCCCCGAGGGCTCGCGTCGCCCGCTCTGCACTTCCCCTTACACCGGAAAGGCTATGGCCGAGCGCTGCGACCGCATCGTCGGTCCTCTCCACCGCTTGCAAGGTGGCGTCAACCCGTGTCGCAGCGGGTCCTGCAACCCTGCTAATCCGGCCGAGGCCGTCCTCAGTCTCGGCGAGCTGTGCCCGCACTCCACCGAACCGCTGACCCAAGCCTTCCGCCTGACCCTGTAGCGCAGTAAGTGACCGCGCGGTCGCACCGCAGGCCGAGTCCAGATGCCCGATGTCGTCGGTAAGTGACTGCGCCGCGTCGGCGATGTGACTCGCGTATGCGTCCAGAGTCTCGCAGGTTTCGGCCGTCCTCTTTGTGCTTTCTGCGATGGTTTCCGACATCGCTCCCATGCCGATGGACGAGTCCCGGAACTTGCCCGCCATGATATCGAGGTCGTCGCGCGCCCGATCGAGGCTCTCCTTCATCTGCGACACCGCTTCTTCGAGCTGGGACCTTGTGGTGTCCACGATGTCCCCCGGTGACTCCTGGGACATCGTGAACCAGACGCGTCCCGCGAGCCCGACGATGGTCGTGAGCAGCGCGATCCCGAAGTTCCGGATGGACCCGGAGGTGCCACTCGCATCGCCGCCGGACGTCCCCCAGTCGAAGGTGATCAACGCGGCGACCAGAGCCGCGAAGGTGAAAAGGAGGCCCAGGTAGTAGATCGAATCGCCCTTGGTGTCGCCGGGGACAGCGGGATCGTCCACAAACAGCTCGATCGCGACGCCATAGAGGATCATGCAAACGGCGACAACCGAGGCGAGCAACCACGGCCCAAGCCCCAGAAGATTCCCAAGCAGGATAATCCCGCAGCCGAGGGCAAAGACGATAAGCCAGGCATCGCGGTGCCACTTGCGCGCGTCTTCGGATTCCAGGGCGGACCGCCACCCTGTCTGGTCACCCCTCATCCTTCCACCATGATCCACCTGGGCCGGGCGAGCGGCGACGCGCCCTGGTCCAGAAAATAGTCCTCCCAGAAGCCCCGCAACGGCCCGCCCTGGACACGGCCGGCTTCGCCTCGCCGCGCGAGCAGGAACACCGATACCTCGACGCCAGTCAGGTCCACTCGGAGGGTCCCGTAATCCGGGCTTCGTGAGAGCGGGCCAAAGTCCACGGGATTACGGTAGAAGGAAAGGTTCGTTGAGTTCTGCATCATGTCGGACACGACGAAGAGCTGCCGCGGGATGTCGGCGTCGCGGGGTTGGAACGCACTTACCGCGGCGACTTGTATGCCTTCGACGATCGGCGAGATCAGGTCGCCCTCCTCATCGAAGAGGGCGGTAAGCGTTTGTTCGAGGGGCGCCAGGAATCCTTCCTCATACCGCCTCCGGGCGCGCTGCGGATTGCCCGTAACCGCAGAAACCTCGTCTGGATGCTCAGGCTTGCAGACCCGGAATACCGAGCGCGTGTTGCCCCTGCCTGCCTGACCCACCGTGTAGACCCGGATCTCGGTCATGTTCGGCGCATTGTTTTCGATAGCTTCCATCAGACGGGGTGCTCCCGAGCCTCTCTGCACGTTGGTCAAGGAATCGGAGGGGTCCACAAGGATCGCGATCTGCGCCGCATAGTCCCCGTCTTCGGGGCAGTTGGCGGCGTCGAAGGTGCGCTGGGGGCGCTGGCCCCGAACGAACAGAACAACGAGGATCAACGCAGCCGCCGTCCCGATGATGGCCCCGAGAATATTCTTGCGCTTTCCCTCTCGCCGCCGCGCCCCCTGCCGCCGTCGCTTCTTCGCCTGCCTGCGCCCGTGCCGTCTCATGTCGGTACGGCCTTATCATGTGGATCGAGCTTTGTGAGTTCAATCACAAGCTCCCGGCACTCATCGTGACAGTCCCGCAGCTTCTGCTCGCGACGCTCCAGGACCACATGCATCTGCCGACTGCGTTCCTCTGCCTCGCCTTCCCGCATCAGGCCCGACCTGTCAGGTGGCTCCGGCAGATCCCAATCAGCCTCCCACGAGTTCTGCCAGATCTGTGGCTCGGGCGTGGACCGTGCCTCCCTGTTTGCCGTCCGGTAGATGTCGAGCGCGCCACGACAGCTCTTTTCGAGGTCGCGCGCAAACCCACAGAGGTCGGTGTGACGTCCATGCAGCTTGTTGTAGTCGTTTAGCGCGAGCTGCCGTGCTTCGACGGGGTCGCGAAAATCAACTCGCAGCTTGCGTGCGGCGTCATCATGGAGCTGGTCAAGGTGGCCCAACAGTTCGCTGCGATGATCAAGGAGTCGTTCCTCGGTTTGTCGCCGTTGCCTCTCGCGCTTTCCATAGCCGGGGTAGGGATCGTCGGTCTTGAACCAGTCCATCGCGGCAGCCGCACACATGGCGAGTCCGATCAGGAGCAACATCCAGGAATAGAACCCGGTCAGTCCGAAAGGGCTTGCCCGGAAGAGACAGTACGCCTCCTGGTCCGCGTCGCTTTCCTCGGGCCCGTGCCAGCAGGTCTCGGGGGCGGACTCCGCCGGCTGAGCTTGCGCGACAACGGTCGTGGCGGGAGGCACGGGATAGTCCGGCGGCAGTGCTTCGCGATAGTGAGCTACGAACAGATTCCAGAACACCGCCACCACGGTGGCCGCAGTCAGTCCCACCAATCCGCCGACCCTTCGGCGGGGGTCGCGGTGGTAGATCTGGCGCACCAACGCGGCGAGCAGCCAACCGAGTACGCCCACATTGACGACGGCGATCAGTACCGCGTACGTGGTGCCGGCCAGGATTCCGCCCTCGACATTGGTGCCGAAGAAGAGGCCGTTAACGAGCGCCTCGATGAGCACCAGGGCAATCAGAATCCCCCAGTGCCAGCCGCGACTCTCGGGGAAGTCCGCATCGGCTGTCTGCCTTTCGTCACGCTTGAAACGATTGAGCTCGCCGATCGCCTGCTGCGCCTCTCGCGTCAACCGTGCCAGGTCGGGGCGGTCTTCGGCGACCGCGTCTCGCATCTCCTTGCAGGTGTTTGCTACCAGAGGGTCGGCCCCGCGGTCGGCCGGGGGAGGCCGCAAACGTTCCTCGAGGGCGGAGCGGTGATGGTTGTAGTCGTTGCGCCGATTCGCGTACAGATCGTCGCAGTGGCCTGCCACTTCCATTTCCACATTGTCAAGCGTCGGCTGGGTGGTGTGGGGCTGACCGTCCTGTCCGCGCTCCCGACCGCGCTCCTTGAGTCTGAATCGCTCAACCAGAGACAGGGCGGTCGGTACTGGGTTCATGGATGTCCTCGGGGAATTGGTTGCCAATGCGAACGGCTATGGAGTCTACAAGGGAAACACGGTTGCCGCGACACGAGTCTTGTCCAACGGCATGTGAGCCTGAACGCGGGGCCGGTTTCCAGCGGGGGATGAGCCTGAAGCGCGGGGCGAAGAGATCATTGGAGGATGATCGTGACACTTCGCACCGAACGGATCCGCACCCTCGACCACGTCCGCGCCTTCCTCGAGGGCAATGAGCCGGCGGACTTCGGGCTCGCCGACCGGACCTCCGCCTACGCCTTCTGCCGCCGGACGCTCGTCCGGTTCGAGTACCACGGCCTCGGGAAGCCTGACAAGGGCCTGGTGAAGCGGTACCTCGAGAAGGTGACCGGCCTCTCCCGGGCCCAGGTCACCCGCCTCATCCGGCAGCACCGCCGGACCGGGGGGATCCGCGACCATCGCAGGAAGCCCCCGGCCAACGCCTTCGCTTGCCGCTACACGCCCCGCGACGCCGCGCTGCTGGCCGAGGTCGACGAGGCCTTCGGACAGCTCTCCGGACCCGCCACCAAGGCGGTCTTCTGGCGCATGCGCCATGTCCACGGCGACGAGCGCTTCGAGCGGCTCGCCGGCATCTCCAACGGCCACATCTACAACCTCCGCAGGTCCCGCATCTACCGGACCGGCCGCCTGTCCTTCCGCGAGACCCGGTCCACGCCCGTGGGCTTCGGGGTGCGCCGCAAGCCGCGGCCGGACGGCAGGCCCGGCTTCCTGCGCGTCGACACCGTCCACCTCGGCGATCTGGGGGGCCGCAAGGGCGCCTACGTCGTCAACGTCGTCGACGAAGTCACGCAGTTCCAACACCTTGGAGCCGTCCCGCGCATCACCCAGCGCTACATGGTCCCCGTGCTGAAGGACCTCATCTCCGCCTTCCCCTTCACCGTCCAGGCCTTCCATGCCGACAACGGAAGCGAGTACGTCAACAGCGAAGTCGCGGACCTGCTCAACAAGCTCCACATCGACACCTTCACCAAATCCCGGCCACGCCGCTCGAACGACAACGCCCTGGTCGAGTCCAAGAACGGCAGCATCGTCCGTCGGTGGCTCGGCCACGTCCACGTCCCCCACACCCTCGTCCCCCGGCTCGATGCGTTCCTCCGCGACAGCCTCTGCCCCCTCCTCAACTTCCACCGGCCCTGCCTCTTCCCCACCGAGGTAACGAGCGCCAGCGGCAAGGTCAGGAAGACCTACCGGCAGGACGACGTCGCCACCCCCTTCCAGCACTTCCGGTCGCTCCTCGACGCCGACCGCTTCCTCCGACCCGGCGTCACCTTCGAAGCCCTCGACCAGCTCGCCGCCGCCACCACCGACCTCGACGCCGCCAAGGCCGTGCAGCGCGCCCGCGATGCCCTCTTCCGTGCGATCGGCAAGGCCCGAGACTCCGCCGCATGAAACTCTCTCTGTCGACCGCAGGCTCCCCCGTGACCCTCCCACGTCTCCGGTATCCCCTCCCCTGCCGGTTGCCTCTCTCCGCTGTTCCGGCGACAATGACAAACACTTCAACTGCCACCCGCCTCGTGCCCGCGGCTCACCCCTCACCCCTCAGACCCCCCCGCGTTCAGGCTCATCTCCGCGTTGGAAATGACTCACGTCCTGGTTGTGCCGCAAAGCCATCTGCTGGACGCTGGGCGGCTCGACGAGTCGTACCTCTTCCACTTCGACAACCACTTCAGCGCGAAGCCGGTGTCTCCGGCAAGGAGCGCTTTGCTTCGGAGAGTAGACTCTTCCATCCCTTGTCCAGCGCGTTCTGAAACAGTTGATCTCGCTCCGTGGCGAGCTTCACCAGGGACAGCATCCGCTTCATAAGGGTCTGGAATTGGGCGAGGTTGATCGCCATCGGGTTCCAGCCGTACAGCGCTGTCTTCAGGATGTTTGCGGAGGACAGCAGTCCGTGAGAGAGGACCAGCATCTGTTCTCGCTTCAATCTCTCCGGGATACCGGGCTCGCCGGGCTCCGGCCTGTCTGCGCACGCCCGCGCGCCATGGTACGCCCTCAGAATGACCTCGGCGGTCGCCGGCGAGATCTTTGTGGTCATGAAGTGGCGGAGGTCGTAGCCATTGGCGTACATGTACCGGGCGACATCTCTCACCGCCACCGGATCGCCCCCTTCCTTCAGGGTGATTCCGGGCTTTGCGTCGACGAGCTGGAATAGCGCCATGAAGGGTGGTGGAAGGCCCTGGGCGGTGAAGACATCCGAGAATCCGTGGACAACCACCCTGACGAGCGCTTCGAGAGGGTTACCTGTGCCTTCAAACCCGGGATTGTCGATGACGCGCCACGCACCCGACTTGTCGATGAAGGTGCAGGTCCCGGAGAGGATGTCACCTACCCCGAAGACAAGGCCAAGGAGAGGATCGTGGCCGAGCGAGCCGAGGCGGTGGACGTTCGGTGTGAGCCCCTCCTTCGGAATGACGACATCGTAGGGCACCTTGGCCCATTTTTCCGCGGCGGTGGTCAGACCGGCGATCCACTGTTGGAAATTGTTGCGGTCGATCGTGTCAGCGCCCGAGATCGGGGCCAGCTTCTTCGACTGCTCCTTCATCCATGCTGTAAGCGGGCTTTCGCGCTGGGGCTCTCCCTTGAAACTTCCCCCGGGGGCGGCGACGAGCAGGTAGTCCGTGAGCGCGCCGACGATCACCGCAAGGGCGACGGCACCGTAGTCCCAGGGATCCCAGGGTGCCGGGCCGAAGTCCGCGTGGAAGCGGCGCCGGATCTCGGCCGCGCGCTCGGGGGGCAGAAGTTGCGCGAGGGGATCAGGGGCCACCTCGATCCCGTGATCGGCGATGTATCGCTCGACATTGCCGACGTACGCGTCCCAGTCTTCGCCCGGATCTGGTGGCGGGAGAATGGCGGGCAGGTCGGGGGATGGTTGGGGTGCGACGCTTGTCTCGTGCGGAGAAGGCGGGTGGTGCTGTGGCGCCTTGTTGCCGACTTGCTCCGGGGTGTCGGGGGCCGGCAGCTCGGAGGGGCGCGGAATACCAGCCTGGGCGCGGAGTTGCGCGATCATCCGGTCCACGCGTGACAGTTCGTCGGACTGCCGTTCGGTCTCCGATTCCAGGGCGGCGAGATGGACTTCCAGCGATTGCAGGGCGCGATGCAGGACATCCAGCTGGAACCGCTGAACGAGGGCCGCTCGCTCAGCTTGAATCCGCGTACTCTCGTTCATCGTGCCGCGTGACCGGCCGTTTCCTGCAAGTCGCGTTCGAAGCCGGTTGCCTGCTCGCCAAGCTTGGTGAGTGCGCCGGCCGACCGGGTCAACAGGATCACCTCCCACGATAGCCTGTCGATGGCGTCACGATTCCTGTCCGTCTCCAGGGACAGAGCCGCGATTCGCTTGCCGAAGTGCGACATGTCCTCACCGAGGTTGATGATCGCTCCCTGATGGATGCGCAGGACCTCCTGCAGCATCAGCTCCCGAAGCGACACCCGGTCCCGCTCGGAGCTGCCCAGAACCCATCGCGCGCCCTTGTACACGACTCCGCCGACGATGATGGCCACGCCGATGCCACTGACCATGGCCGACAGGCCGAGCACCCCGCCCATTCCAAGGGTCGCGAGTCCCGAAGCGATGCCGGCGGCGCTGAGACCGGCGACGCTGCCGCTCAGGTAGATGGCGCCGAGCGGTACGCCGACGGCCCCCGCTCGCGACGCCAGTTCCTTCGCTGTGGTCGCGATCTGGGAGTCCTTCAATTCGCCGGCCAGGATCTTTTCGTCCTGGACGCAAGCGTCCTCGATGAACTCGACCTTCTTGTCATCCAGATCAAGCATTTCGGCCAGCTGGAGGATTCCGGGCTGCTCGCGGACGGGGTCCTCGGCGGTGGCGCGGCGCACCTGAATGGCGTCCTTCATGAGCGCGCACTTCAGGCCCAGTTGCGTTTCGGTTCCGGCCGCAGGGCCTTGTCTCAGCATGTGATCGATCTGTTCCCGGGCGTCCAGGCTGTGCGGTTTCTCGAGGTGCTCGCGAACGGCCTTGCGCACGGCGGCGTTGCAGCGCCGCTGCGTCATCAGCAACTGGATCTGGCACATCTCCCTCTCGTCGATGTGTTTGTCGTCGGTGTGCACGAGCCAGACCAGCAGGCTCAGGTAGCGCCGCATGAGGTCGTCCGAGAGTTCTTCGACGATGACCTCTGCCGGGGGCGTCTCCGCTTCGGTGTCGTCCTTGCCGGCGACCCGGCGGACGACGCGGGGGATTGGGATTCTCCCGGCGGTCTTGGCGACGGCGCCCACCCCGGCCTGAACCGTGCGAACGCCGCGCTTTCCGATCTCCGCGGCTGAGTCCATGATCTCTCCGATTGTGGAGTCCTGGTTGTCATCCATTGGTGGGCGGCTCCCGGTAGAAGTCGATCCTGCAGCGTAGCGGGCCTTCGATGGGGGCAATGGGGTTTGGGGTTGGTGAAACGTGTTGTCGGGTATCAGCGGGAGGGCGGGGACCCTCGCAGGATAACATGGACGGTGCCGGGCGTGCCGGGTTGCCCACCGGGGGTCTGGGCGCTAGCCGCTCTCGGGCCTCGCGCGGGACGCGGGAGATCTCTTTGTCGTCCACTATAGCCCCTAAAATGATCGACAAGCTATCTTGTTGTTCATGAGCGACAGGCAAAGCCCGCAACGGGGCCCGGTCCACTACCACGCGGGTGCGTTTCCGCCGGGCGCGGATGGTTTCGACTGGCAGGTTCTCCTGCCCCATGTCGGACCCGCCGCGGCGGCCGTGGCCCGCTACGACGGCATTCTCCAGGCCATGCCCAACTCCGGCGTCCTTCTGTCGCCGCTGTCCACCCAGGAAGCCGTTCTCTCGTCGCGCATAGAGGGAACTCAGGCTTCGATGACCGAGGTTCTCGAGTTCGAGGCCGGAATCGACGCCGAGTCGCCGCAGCGCCGGGAGGACATCCACGAGATCCTGAACTATCGCCGGGCGATGCACGAGGCGGAGCGGATGCTGGAGACGCTTCCGGTCTCCAGCCGCGTGATCTGCAGGGCCCACGAGGTGCTCCTTGACAGCGTGCGCGGCGCCGGGAAGTCGCCGGGGGAGTACCGTCGCGTCCCCAACTGGATCGGTCCCCCCGGCCGTGGAATCGAGGAGGCTCGCTTCGTGCCGCCCGCCGCCCCCGAGATCCCGGACGCCATGAGCCGGTGGGAGCGGTATGCCAACGCGAGCGCCAGCGACGTGCCGGACAGGCTGGTCCAGCTGGCCGTGCTGCACGCCGAGTTCGAGGCGCTGCATCCGTTTCTGGACGGCAACGGCCGCGTGGGCCGCATCCTGATCCCTCTTCTGCTCTGGCAGTGGGGCATGGTCGAGCGGCCGCATTTCTACGTCAGCGGATTCCTGGAGGCCCACCGAAGTGACTACTACGAGTCGCTCCTCTCGGTGTCGCGCGACCGGGACTGGACGACATGGACCCTCTTCTTCCTGAAGGCCGTGCGCGCCCAGGCGGAGGAGAATCTGACCAAGGCGCGGGGCATTCTCGGGCTCTACGAAGACTTGAAGACCGGGATTCCCAAGATGACGCGGTCCAGGTACGCCACCCCGGCGCTGGACTGGTTGTTCGGGCGACCGGTCTTTTCGAGCACCGACTTCGTATGGAGCGCCGACATCCCGGGGCCCACGGCGCGTCGCTTCCTCGCGGTGTTTCGGACGAACGGCGTCCTGAAGGAGCTCGTCCCGTCGGCCGGACGGAGGCCTGCACTTTGGGTGTTTCCCGATCTGCTCAATCTGGCCGAGGGACGGAAGGTGTTCTGAACAGGTCGGTTGTCGCCCACGATGCAGTCAAAAGTGATCGACAAATTGGTTTGATGCGCAGGTGTGATCGACAAGCGTCGGCCTTTCAGCGGTTCTCGCTGACATGCGGGTAAAGTCGACCTTACGTTATGTAAGGTGGAGTTGTCATTCTTGCACCGCTTGTCCCGCCGCCCCCAACCATCTCCAGCATCTCCTCGTGGATCATCCGCCAGTCCTGATCGAGATTGACGGTCCGGGCCTGAATCCGGAATCCCTCAAGCCAGATCTCGACCTTCAGCGGTTCCTCGCCGACCTGCGGGTAGAGCAGGATGCCTTCGTGCCGTGCCCCGGCCGGCCCGGTAGCCTGGCGGTTAACGTAGGTACGCGAGCAGTTGGTAGAGGTTGTTGGAGTGCAGCTTGCCGGTGCCGGAGCCGCGTCCGCGGGCGAGGGCGTCGCGGTAGAACTTCGTGTCCAGGATGATGCGGCGCTCGGGTGAGTCGAGGATGACGTCCGCTTCCATGACGGGGATCCGCGCGCGATTGGCGGCGTCCTCGGCGTCGGGGTCTGCCCAGGCGATCCGGCGGCCTCCGGGATTGACCCGGTAGGTTTGCTGCTCTCGATCGTAGAATCCAGTGACGAAGTCCTCGAAGAGCCTCCACATGGTGGCCTTGTCGCGGCGGAAGTCGCGGAAGGTGGTGCGGCCGGTCTTCTCGTCGACGATCGAACTCCGGTAGAGGAGCCAGCACACGGAGAGCAGGTGATGGTAGACTCGGCGCTGGCCTCCCAGCTGGACCTGGCCGAAGGTGTTCCTCTTCAGGCGAACGCGCGATACGCCGTCGAGTCTCCTGTACGCGGAGCGCACCTCGCCGCGGACGGATCGGTCCAGTGTGATCCGGGGGCTCAACAGGCTGCGGAGCGATGTGCGGAGGATGCGGTTGGGCAGGATATCCACCGACAGCTCCTCGAAGTCGCACGCGGCCCGGGCCCGCGCGCGCAGTGCCCGTTTCGCCGTCTCGCTGACCGCCAGCTTGCCGCGAATGCCCGCGAGATCCTCCCGCCGCTCCACGTACCCGCGGTCGATGCCGCGGCGGACGAGGTGGTTGACGCCGGTGGCCAGCACCTTGCCCAGAAGGTCCTGCACCGTCGAGAGGTCGGCCAGGCTGGCGAGTCGCTTCGTATCCCGCTCCTGGACATGCCTCCATGCATAGCAGAGGAGGTAGTAGACGTTGAGGATCGGGATCCTGTCCAAGGTCAGGCGTCGGCTGTGAGTCCGGCCACGGCCTCCTCGACAATCTCCGGAGAATCGAACCAATACTCGCGGAGAAGCGGGGCGATCTGCGTGTCTACGATGTGGAGATACCAGTCTCCGGAGGGCTCGTCGCCTTTGTCCGGGACGAAATAGCTGTGTCCGACCTGAAAGCCGCGGCCGAGCTCGCGGTCGGCCCGAATCATCGCGTTGAGCTGGCCAATCCGCTCGCAGATCCGCCGGCCCAGACCGGGGTCCGCACCCGTTTTCGTGAGGTACTTCTCGAATGCGCTGCGGCCGTAGTCCGTCCCGTACGCCGGCTCCAGGGTCTCGAAGGCGAAGCGGCGGCGCAGCGCGTAGTCGACCAGGGCCAGCGACCGGTCGGCGGTGTTCATCATGCCGAGGATGTGGACGTTCGCGGGAACGTGGAACCGGGTGTCGGAATAGGTGAGAGCGACTGCGTAATCCTTGCTCCGCTTATCGTGCTCGATGAGCATGAGGAGCTCGCCGAAGATGCGTGACAGGTTGCCGCGGTTGATCTCGTCGATGATGAAGACGTGGGGGGTGTCCGGCTTGGCCCGCGCGCGTTCGCAGAAGCGGTGGAAGACGCCGTCCTTGAGCGTGAAGCCGCCGTCGTCGGTGGGGCGGAAGCCTTGTACGAAGTCCTCGTAGGCGTAGGACTGATGGAACTGGACCATCTCGATGGGGTCGTTGTCCTTGTGGCCGATCAGGCACCAGGCGATCCGGCGGGCGATGAAGGTTTTCCCGGTTCCCGGCGGGCCTTGTAGGATGAGGTTCTTGCGGGATCTTATGGACGTGAGGAGGCGGTCGAATTGGTCGCGGGGGATGAAGAGGTCCTGATGGGCATGAGTGGGCAGGTAGGGGGGCGGCGGATATCCCGTGAACCACATCAACCGCCGCACCCATGGGTCCGGCGATGACCATCTGGTGAGACGCTTCTTTGTGAGCGCACCGCCCGTGACGGGCACGCTCTCGCATCGGTGCCAGTCGACTTTCCTCGTGTGTACGCGGAACCGGCCAGCGTTGCGATCGTACTCATATTCCCCCTGCACCCGCGCCCAACCGACGAGCCGCTCTACCGGGCGCGTGGCGAAGATTAGGTCGCCGGGCTTCATGTCCCTCGTGAATTCCCACGCGGCAAGCGAGTCGTTTATTGGATTGTCACCGTGGCCCCGGCTCTTCATGTGTTCCGCCAGATCCCCCCGGGTCTCGAACGCGCTCAGGTCGGATAGCTGGTCCCAGCCAAGCGAAACGACGCCGTCGTCGGCCACACCGGGCCAACTCTCCTGGACCTCGGACCCCATGTTCATGTGCCAGGGTGTAGTGTCCCCGAGATGACCCGTGAACCACCTGTTCGCCTCCTCTTCGTCCCAGAACTCCACATAGGGTTTGCGATAGAAGTGGACTTCCTCATCCGGCGCCCGCTTCTCCAACCGTCCGCGAATCTTCAGAAGGAGCTTGTCCAGGTCGACACCCTTGCCAACGGAATCGGTCGCGTACCTGAGCGACTCACCGATCTTCTTCTTGTGACCGCTCGAAACGATCGGCTCAAACTTGTCGGGGAAGATCAGGAAGAGAAGGGCGTGCCGGAGAATGCTATTGTTGGCGAACTCGGTGGAGTCAAGCCAGGAAGCGAACTCCCAGGGATCCCGGGAAAGGACGTGCCGGCGATCGGCATCCAGCGAGAACCAGTCGAGCATTGCGACCACAAGGAAGCGGTACTCTTTCCACGCGAACTGGTGGTAGGCCCTACCCACGTTGACGACTCCCGCTCCGAGTACGTCGTTTCCCAGGAGATCATGCTCCCCCGGGATGTCCTCCCCCGACCAGCCCCAGATCTCGCGAATGCGCTGCAACTTCGTGCCGGGTGCCAATGCCTGCCGGATGACGATCAGGTAGTACAACCAGGTCATTTCGGCCCAGAGGCACTTGACTTCCTTCGGCCCCGGGCGGAGCTGGCGTTCGAGTTTGGTCTGAAAGGGGTCCGCCGAAGTATCGTCAAGATGTTCCACATACAGTCGTCGCAGGTCCTCGAAGTTCTCGCGTGTCCACAGTGACCGCTCCGTGAACACGGAACCTTCACCGAGCAGGCATCGATCCTTCCAGTGTTCGGCGGTGGCGAGGATCCGCTGAGCATCCTTGAATCGGGCCAATTGTCGTCTCCGGTGAGCGTTTCCGAGTCCGGCTGCAATACAGTGTTATGGCTGGGAAAACGGGGCGCAACGTTCGCGAAGCAGCCCGGTGAAGCTGCACGCGACCCCACGCTGTAAAGTAGAGCTGTCACAATGTCAAGTAAAGTTTACGCTTCAGCCGTAAGAGTACTTGCAACAGGGAGGTCGTGGGTGGTGGGGCGGTCGGCCGCTACCCCTTGAACACATGCTCCCGATGATACTCCAGAAACCGCCGGTGTGGCCGGTAGACCTCCTGCTCCGGCACCCGCAGCCGCTCATCGCGGTTCACCAGCGACAGCACGTTGCCGGGGACCGCGTTCCTCTTGAAGAGCAAGCTGTAGTCGTCGTTGATCGAGATCAGGCCACGGTCGAACATCCAGTGAAAGGTGGAACTCAGCGCGACGCCATTCCGGAGGCTGTCCGGTCCATTGGCGTGCACGGGGCGGATGTGGGCGGCCTGGGCCTCGGCCCGCCCGCCGCCGTTGATGATCCTGAGACCGCTGATCGCGCAGGTGTTGTCGTAGGCCCGCTTGATCCTCTTGGAGAACACCCGGTCGCGAAACGGTCGCCGTGAAAGTCGTTCGATGACCGGCCGGTCCGCCAATTCCAGCCCGACTGGATCAGGATGAACGCCTTCGCGGATGCCGAATCGTGCTCTCTTGTCGATGCGGGTCTCGAACCCTGCGGCGACGATCATGCTGTACTGGGCATCCGCCAGGAGCCTGACCGAACGCCCGAACATGCCCTTGTTCACCGAACCGTCTTCCTTCTGCAGTCCGCTCTCGTAGAAGAAGCCGGCCTCGCGGAAGGGAACCGGACGGTCGAACTCCAGGTAGTCCTCCACGTACGCGTAGTAGTGATCGTCTCTGCGCGGGTCGCCATCGATGCGCACGATCCGCGCCGTCGCGAAATACGACTGGCGCCCTCCGCTGCTGGAAAGGCGGGCGCTGGAGCGGCGAGGCTCGTAGTAGACGATCCAGTCGCCGAGCGCGGCCCGCGCCGCGTTCAGGTAGGTGCGCGGGAAGTGGTATCGCTCCTCGGGCAGGTCGTCGTAGGACGGATCCACCTTCGTGGTCAGAACGGCTTTGGGCATGGTCGGTTCACGCTGGGCCCCACGGGGCAGTGAAACCCAGCTCCACCGGGCCGATCAGGTCGTCTGCAACGTCCGTCTCGACCGGGTTCCGGCAGATCCAAATATCCCCGGAAACACCCCGATCCTGCAGAGCATCAGGCCGCCGTGACGACACGGTGTCCGAACAAGGGGCGGGTGCACTTCAGCGGACCAAGCACTATAGTGGTTCGGCCTTGCCGCGCTGACGGACCCGTCCCGGTACCCGTTGTAGGGTTCAGCGAGCGAGCGCACCACCACCAAATGGCTACTTCAAACGACTGGCGCCCAGGAGATTTGACGCCCCTATGAGTGAGCAGTGGGTTCGGCAAGTGGTAGAGCAGGTCGTAGCGAGATATCCCCTACTGGACGACTGCTTGATGAGCACGTGCAGCGGATCCCCAATCAAGTGTCCCCCCTTCGTCGGTGTCTTGGCCAACACATTGGAACAGACTGATGCGGGAGCCACTTGCGTTGTATTGCCATCGAAGGACGGCTTCGCGTTCGCGTTGGCACTCACAGCCGCACTGGTTTCCGTCAAGAACAAGTTTGCGGATCTCGAGGAGGATCGACTGACCATCACTCTGAGACCTGGGACTAGAGTGAGACTGGCTCCGGAGAACCGACTCTGGGAGATAGACCGCGATGGAGTACCCCTCTATGGCGAACGGTGGATTCGGTTACTGAATCTCGCTGACGGAAGCATCCATCACCTCAGGGAACAAGACGCCTTTCGACTTACGCCCACAGGAGGTGGCGGCAAGACACCGAAGAGGAGTCCCCGAGTAGCGCGCTGGGAGCCGTCGTCACTCGATCGGCTCTTGGGCATCAGAACCGGTGGCAACTTGGACCTCTTCGGAACCCAGGCGATCCTAGTTGCGCCTCAGCGAAAGACAGGATCGGTAGCGCTGGAGGTCCTATTGAGCGCGTCCTGCTGCCCCACAGTCACCGCCTCCGAATTGGTCACTTGGGGTCGAATCCGGAAAGATGGGCGCGCCGTGGCCAAGGACCAAAGCGTGCAACCAATCATCGCAGTTACTCATTCGGTCGGTCTGATGGCAGAGGCGTGTCGCCGCGGGTTGCTCGACGAGTGCGGAGTAGTCGTAGACGGTGCGAAGGGGCTTGCCAGAGATGCGCAGGCGTTCGACGAGGTTGTCGGTAGACGCAGGCTATTGATTGTTTCCGACCACTCGGAGCTCGAGGAAGTCAGCCTGCTGAGTGATCGAGGCTGCAATGTATGGGCACCAGAACCAGAGTCAGTTCTCCTCCTGTCCGATGGCGCTGATCGCGTCCCTCCTTTGTTTCGCCATTCGCACGCTAGACTCCTGAACTCCATGAATCTCGAAATTGAGCCAAGCATAGTTCGTCACCCCTTGGTCGAGGAACTGCAAGAACTGACTGAGGAAGCGTGGTCTGGCGATTCCGAGGAAGAGCTGGGGAAGCTGCGCGCCCTCACTTGGCGAGTGGTTCTATTGGTTGCGGAGTGTGTAGGTGCCCTGTGCGAGTCGACGGTTGCAGCACTGGGGGAGTCGATTCGGGAACTCCAATCCACCGTGCGAAGCCACCGCATGTGGATGCCAGCTCCCGCCGCCAACCTGCTGGAACGTGCATTGAAGCTTGCTGGTGAACTGCAGCGGTCCCAACAACTGGGTTTGAAGAAAGGCGAGGCACTGGCCCAAAGCCTCAAGAAATCGAATGACTCCGCGATCGTTGTTCGGAATAGGCTTATGCTGAACCAGGTGCGTTCATTTCTCGATTCCATCGACTCCAGCGCCCCGGTATGTCTGCCCTCCCAGATGTCTTCGGAAACGTACGATTCGGTGGTCGTGACTTCGTGGCTTGGAAAGGACCGGATGTTGGGACTTGCTACGCAATACCCGGCGCGGCGCATCCATGTGCTGTGTTACCCATTCGAGGCGCAGTGGCTCTCGTCGTTTGTTACACGTTGGGTCAAGGTGCGGACTGGTTTTCAGAGCTCGGCAAGGCAGATCAAGCGGATCACCGGAATAGCTGGATGGCCAGAGCATAAGGAGTCGAGCGGTGAACGCCAATTCGGCGTGCCGAGTGGACGTGAATATCGCGAAGATCCGGTTTCCATTCTTCTTCGCCGTCGAAGGAAGGGACGTGACCACGGGCCGGTTCAGGATTCTCAATTGAGGGAAGCCAAGTATGTGGGGTATCTGGGAAATGGCTACTCGTATCTCACCGACTCCCACAAGATTCCGGTCGTAACGGATTTGGTCCTTGATGATGGATTTGATTTGCCGCGAGTTCCTTTGGTCGCTGCCAAGAAACTCCGCATCGGTGATTTGGCCCTGTTTAGAGAACGTGGCGACACCGGATTGATTTCCTCTATGGCAGAGATGGAGATGGGAGCCGACACCTATGCGGCCGTTCGCGACTTGGCTGAACTGTGGCGAGCAGCGTTAGGGTCCTTCGGATGGAACTCAGACCGTGCTTGGAGATTGTTGCGTCAGACTGGGCTCAACAGAACCCGTGCTACAGTTCGAGCATGGATTGTCGATGACGAGCGAATCGGACCGCAATCGAAGGGCGACTTGGAAGTGATTGCGCGGGCGAGTCAACACGCGGGCCTTTCGCAGCAATTGGAAGATGTCTGGAATGCGATTGGTGTCATCCGGGGAGAACATATCCGCGCTGGCCGGCGGTTGAGTGAACTCCTGCGTTCAGAGCTCCCACAGCATTGGAGTTGCCCCGCTATGACGGACACCTTTCCATTGGGTCGAACCAAGGAGGTGAGTCATGGCGGGAAGAAGACGAGGGCGGTATCCGCCCGAGTACAAGGAGCGGATCGTCGAGCTTGTGAGGGCCGGTCGTAGTCCAGGGTCTTTGGCCCGGGAGTTCGAGCCGTCTGAACAGACGATCCGGAACTGGGTCAAGCAGGCGGACCTGGACGAGGGTCTCCGGAGCGACGGACTGACGACCGAGGCGCGCAAGGAGATGAGGGAGCTGAAGCGGGAGAACAAGCGGCTCAGGATGGAGCGGGACATCCTAAAAAAAGCAGCGGCCTGGTTTGCGAAGGAGAGCGGATCGATCCCCAGCGGGGGTATGCGTTCATGAAGGCGTACCGGGCCAGCTTCCCGCTTGCGGCCATGTGCCGGGTGCTGGGTCTCTCCCCCAGCGGGTACTACGACTGGCTGCGGCGCGCGCCCTCGGCGCGGGCGCGGCGCGACACTGAGCTCAAGGACAGGATCCTGGCGAAGTGGATCGAGAGCGGCGGGATCTACGGCTGCCCGCGGATCCACGCGGCCCTCCTGGCCGAGGGCGAGCGGGTGGGCCGCAAGCGGGTAGCGCGGCTGATGAGGGAGCTCGGCATCAAGGGCGTGACGCGCAGACGCTTCAAGACGGGCACGACGAAGAAGGACCCCAAGGCCGGGCCCGCGCCGGACCTGGTGAACCGGGACTTTTCCGCCAAGGGCCCCGACCAGTTGTGGGTGGCCGACATCACGCAGGTGCGCACCTGGGCGGGATGGCTGTACCTTGCCGTGGTGCTGGATGCGTGGAGCCGGAGGATCGTCGGATGGGCGATGGAGACCCGGATGCCGGCCGAGCTGGTGGGCAACGCGCTGACGATGGCGATCACCTGCCGCCAGCCGAAGGGTCCGGTCGTCCATCATAGCGACCAGGGCTCGCAGTACACGTCGTTGACGTTCGGCCAGCGGTGCCGGGACGCCGGCGTCGTGCAGTCGATGGGCTCGGTTGGCGACGCGTACGACAACGCGATGTGCGAAAGCTTCTTCGCGACGCTGGAGTGCGAACTCCTCGACCGGCGGAGCTTCCGGACCGTAGCCGAAGCACGGCGCGAAGTCTTCAGCTTCATCGAGGGCTTCTACAACACCCGTCGGCTCCACTCGTCGCTCGGCTACAAGTCGCCCGCGAACTTCGAGAAACTCAACCATGCGGCGTGAAGTGAACCTGCAGCGCCGGGGCGACCGAAGCTCTCCGGGCTTCTCCGGCCTGCTCGCTTCGTCCGGGTCTCTCGTTGCCCCTCTCCAGCGTTGGAGGGCGGAGCGAAGAAACCATATCAGACACCATCAACCCCAAAAACTAACCGTCCGTGAAAGCGGGGCAGGTCCACACCTGCCTCCACCGATCCTTGCAAGTAGTCTTGACCGCAAGCATGCGGAGCTTGGTTTCCGGGAAGCCCGGATCACGGTAATGAGCTTGGGAAGGGAACAGGAAGTCCGGCTTCCTCCCCGGCTCCGACTCTGCACCATAGGTGAAGTGATGGTCTTCGCGCAGTTTCTCTTCGCGGAAGATCTGCCGGACATGGAGTTCGAGCGACCGACCTGACCGAGCCTTCCGGCGCTGGAGCACACTCTGGGCCTGGGCAACAAACTGTTCGACGCTCTGGAAACCCGCTCGGATTCCGGGCAGTTCGACGGCTTCCTCGAGGCTTCTGAATACCTGAAACTCACAGTCCCTGCGGGCCAGCAGACGGGCGTCCGGGTCCAGCTCACGGTGTTGGGGACTCAACTCGACTGCCTTTTCCAATATCTCCTTGCCGCTGGGAAATGACTCGATCCATCCGGGGGGGATCTCGCTCGGTTGGAGCCAGCAGCTAATCGGCACTCCAACAGGTTCGGATGTTCTGCCGAACTCAGATGACCAAATCACCGTTTGGGCCGGTTCTACGGGACCGAGCAGACCTTCAGCGGATTCCTCTTCTTGCTGGTTCTTGCAGATCCAGACCCGGCAATCGGGAGAGTCCACATCCTGCACCCGCGGAAACGCGAAGATCGCTAGCGCGCCAGTATTCTCAGGATCGAGCAAGGGTGACGAAATCCCACCCAAATTGGTGAGCCGGGACTCGTTACGGGTCTTGCCATGCAAGGACCCGTTGTACCAAACGGCCCTTACAAGCCGCCGAACCGAATGAGAGTCGATGCACAGTTCGAACCAGACATCCGGGTTCAGCACGTCCGGCCGATCCAGGGACGGAAACCGTGAATTCAGGAAGTCTCTCGGGATGTACGGTCCCGCTTGGTGGGATGCGTTAGCCAAGGTGTCGTTGCCGGAGAGGCGCTTGGCGTACCAGACGCGATCGGGACGCGCAAACCCCGCCATCCAGCGAGAAAAGTCGGTCATGGGCGCTTATGGAGAGTTGGGGTGGCCAGAATCAGCGCGAGACTCCGAGATACTGTCCGCTTCATCACTACTGCCGCAGAATCGAACGCAACTGCTACCAACATAACAATGCAGTCATCCGAACATCGGCGGTGCTCCGGGCTTCGCACCCACTTGCCGTCCCACCCCCTCACCAACAACCTCCACCCAACCTCGCAACGCCCACCTTGGCACCCACCCCAGGAGCCCCCCATGCCCCCCACCTCCCCCTTCTCCGAACGCACCGAACGCACGGTCATCGCCGTCATCGTCCTGGACCTGCTCCTCCAGACCGCCGAGACCACGGAGGCCATGACCAACGCGGCCACGCTCTTCTTCTGGGCCGGCGTGGCCATCTGGCTGCTCTACACGGTCGAGTGGTTCGTTCGCATCCGGCGGGCGGAGGACTGGAAGAAGTACGCGTTCAGCTTCATCGGGATCGTCGACTTCCTGGCCGTCCTGCCACTGTGGGCGTTCACGGGATTCGATCTGAAGGCGCTTCGTGCCTTTCGCCTGTTTCGCCTCTTTGTCTCGACGGCGAAGCTTGCCACCCGCACCAACGCCGTGATCAAGCTCGCGCGCGCGTTCCGGCTCGCCATGGACGAGGCCGGTGCGCTGTTCGCGGGCACGTGCATTGTCGTGATCACGGCGGGGTTCGGCATGTACCACCTCGAGCACGGGGTGCAGCCGGACGTCTTCGGCTCGGTGTACGATGGACTGTGGTGGGCGGTGGTCACGCTGACGACGGTCGGGTACGGCGACATCCAGCCCGTAACGGGCGGCGGGAGGATCTTGGCCACGGTGGCGATGTTCGCCGGGATCGGGGTGATCGGGTCGGCGTGCGGGATCATGGCGGATGCGCTGCGGGAGGCGGGGGAGGGGGAGGTGTAGGGGGGAACGGAACTGTACTTGATTCCACGGCCAGCGTACTCCATTCTTCCCGCCCGTCAGCCGGACGTGGTGCCGGATGGCGGACTGGAGTCGCATCGGGCCGAAAGGGGGACCGAAAAATGACGGTAGGACCGAGAGTGACTGTGGGCCAGGCTCTAAAGCAGGCGAAGGTGCCTGTGGGGTGCTTTGTCGCGCTACTACTTGGAACGGTCATCTTGTATCTGACCTGTTTTCCGCGAGGCTAGTGCCACGTGTCACACCTTGACCTGATCGCGAAGGAGTGCTTTCTGGAGGAGGCGTGGCAAGAGTCCCCCAAGGCGGGGATGGGGAGCGTCATGGTGACCGTCTATGTCATCATGCTTGCCGCAATGTTCTTGACCGTTCCCATTGACTACTGGGATTGGGGATACGGGATCGCGACGGGACTCAGCTTTGGATTCGTAACGATGTATCTGGATTATGCGATTGAGTTGAACACCTTGGTCTCCTTGATTATTGCAACCTTTACATCCCGACCATACGTCTCCCGAAACATGAAGGCCTATCGACGGCGCGACACGGACGTCGTCATCCGCGTATGCAAATTTGCGGTCCATGAGTTCCGTGACCGGATCGCATCGGAACGTGAGCGCGCACTTGACGATGATTCCGATTGGAGCAGGAAGCGGGGAGACGTTGCCGGCGCGGCCGATGGCGCGAGGGAAGCCGCAGACTACTGGACCGAGAGAACGGAGCAGGAGCCCGGCAGCCGGAAGGTCAAGGAGCGGTTGGATGCCGCGACAGCACTCTGCGAAAAGCTGGAATCGGCGCTTGCTGCGCTCGACCAGCGTGCCCAGACCATCCGCACTGCCTTCGATCAGTGCCACGATAACGTGGACGCGATGGAGCGCCGCGTCGGGGACGTGGACAAGATCCGGCAACTCGGCACTTTTTCGGATTCTGAAGGGGGTGGGCAGGCCTTGGCCGCAGCCAGCGTGAAGGAGATCGCCGAAGAGCTTCTTGAGGAGGCACAGGGCGTGAGCGCCGCGCTGGAGCGCCTGTCGAAGCTTGAAGTTGCGACGGCTCCGAGACTATCCGGGGACAATGTCGAGCAACTGGCCGAAGAGACGGTTGTGGAGTCCGAGCGGGTCAGCAAGGCCATCGCGGACCTTGACCTGGCTCCGCAAGTCGAGCAGGCAATCGACATTGGGCCAGACCAACCGGACCAGGCTCCCGAGCGGCAACCCGCGCCGGTCGAAGTAGCAGAGCCGGCACCGCCTCCCCCCGCCCCGATCCGTCCGGTCCGGCCGCGCCCGACCTTGTACGAGCCACTTGAGCGGCCCAGGCCGCCGGCGCGCCCCACGACACCGGCAAAGCCTGCCAGAATGAGCGATGCAGAAGAGGAGAGGCAAATGAAGGACCTGGTCGTAAGGTTACGGCGGCTGGCAGAGGTTCAGGAGCGCAAGGCCCACGATCTGAGGTTTCGGGACGACGGCAATTCCGAGGCCTACGACCGCGAGGATCTGGCCGAGAAGATGACCGAGCTGGCCGACGAGATCGAGATGTTCTTTGCGGTCAACGAGCGGATGAAGGACTGGAGGGCGCAGAACCCCTGACGCCTGCACGGCTGATATGTTCCTGACATGACGCAGAGCCACCAACTCGACAAATCCCGCCGCGACGTCCTCGACCTCTCCCTCCGCAACCCCCTCCTCAACTTCCGCCCCTCCAAGCGCCGCGGCCTCGAAGTCGTCGACGAACGCTCCCGCGAGATCTTCCGCATCCTCGTCGGCAGCGAACGGGTCATGTACTTCCTCACCGCGCCGAAGGAACAGGCCGGGGAAGGGCAGACCACTCCGGAAGGCCAATCGGCGCCCGAACCCCCCACCGACACTCCCCCCGACGTCCCCGCCGAGCTCCTCGCCCTCCTCTCCCAGCCCGTCTCCGACCCCACTGGCACCGCCGCGCGCCACACCGACAACAAGCTCCAGACCGCGCTTACCCTCGCCGCCCTCAACCTGCGCCTGCGCGAGTCCTTCCGGCAGGCGCGGCTGTCGATCGAGGAGCAGGGGGTCAACATCCTCTACCTCGCGCTGGGGATGCTCCGGTGGTACGAGTCCGACAGCAGCGACACCGAGCGGCGCGCGCCGCTGGTCCTCATTCCCGTCAAGCTCACCCAGTCCGGCGTGCGCGAGAACTTCAAGCTCTCGTGGACGAAGGACGAGATCGAGCCGAACCTGTCGCTCGAGGCGAAGCTGAAGCAGGACTTCAACGTGCGCCTCCCCGAGATGCCGCCGGAGGACGACCTCGACGTCGACGACTACCTGGCCCGGGTCGAACGGGCGGTGGCGAAGCAGCCCCGCTGGTCGGTCGCGCGCGACGAGGTCCACCTGAACTTCTTCTCCTTCAGCAAGCTGCTCATCTACAAGGATCTGGACCCGGCGAGCTGGCCCGAAGAGAACCGGCCGGCCGACCATCCGCTCGTGCAGCAGCTCTTCGGCGGCGACGGTTTCGCCCGCGAGCCCTCCGAATTCGGCGAGGACGAATACGCCGGCGGCGACCTGGGCGAGGCCGGCCTGCACCCGGTGCTCGACGCCGACAGCTCGCAGACCCTCGCCGTGCTCGACGCCATGAACGGGCGCAACCTGGTCATCCAGGGGCCGCCGGGGACGGGCAAGTCGCAGACCATCACCAACCTTGTCGGCGAGGCGCTCGCGCGCGGCAAGTCGGTCCTCTTCGTCGCCGAGAAGATGGCCGCGCTCGAGGTCGTGAAGCGCCGCCTCGACACCGTGCACCTGGGCGACGCGTGCCTCGAACTGCACAGCCACAAGACCAACAAGCGCGCGGTCCTCGACGAGCTGAGCCGCACCCTGGCGCTCGGCCGTCCCACCGCCACGGGCGGCACCGAGGACCGCGTGCTCCTCGAGACCAACCGCAAGCGCCTAAACGACTACTCGCGCGCGGTCAACACGCCGGTCGCCGAGAGCAAGCTCACCCCGCACGAGCTGGTCGGCCGCCTGGCCGGGCTGGACGCCGACGGGCTGGCCATCGAAGGCAAGGGACTCCCGATCCGGGGCTCGGTGTCGTGGAGCGCCGAGGACTTCACCCGCCGCCGCGCGCTGGTCCGCGAGATCCAGGAGCTGGTCACGTCGATCGGCATCCCGCGCCGTCATCTGTGGTGGGCGTGCGGCCGCCTGAACTTCGTCCCCACCGACGCGCACACGGTCCGACAGCTCGTCGCCGATGCGTCCGCTGCCGTCCGTCGTCTCAGGCGCGATTCAGGCGCGCTCGGCGCCGTGCTTCGCCGCGACGCGGTTCTCCACGCCGGTTCGTCCCCGTCCAGCTGGGGATTTGAGGGGCTGAAGAGCGACGATCTGATGCGGGCGACCCGCACCGCGCGCAGGGCGGCCGAGGCTCCGGCGCTGCTGGGCGCGGATCACCGTCATCCCGGTTGGGACGCAGACGCCGAGCGCATCGCCCGGGTCGCCATCGCCGCCCGCCGCTACGCCGAGATCCGGGCCGGGCACGACCGCGTCCTGATGCCCGAGGCGTGGGACCAGGACGTGCTGGATGCGCGCCAGGCGTTGCGTGCCTACGGCGCGAAGTGGTGGCGTTTCCTCTCGGGGCCGTTCCGGGATGCGAGCCGCCGGGTGCAGGGGCTCTGCCGCGGCGAGGCGCCCGACACTGTCCCCAAACAGATCCAACTCGTCGACGCGATCCTGGAAGCGGGCCGGCTGCGCCGCTCCATCGCCGAATCGAACGACCTCGTGGCGCGGCTCTTCCCGGGGCTCACGCTGGGCGATCGCGTGGACGCGCACCGGAGCTTTGCCGACGCCGCGGACTGGCTCGTGCGCCTTCACGCAGGCGAGTCCGGCGGGCTGATCGACCCCGACATCCATGCGCTGCTCGACGATCCGCCTCGCCGCTCCGACCTGGAGGCTGCCGCCGACGCCTGCGAGCGCGGGATCGAAGGGCTCGGCGACGCCCTGGGCGCGCTGGCCGCCGCCATGGAGCTGCGGGTCGATCGGGTCGGGCCCGGCGAGGCGCTGGAGGAGCGGACGTACGGCGACCTGGACGCGTGGCTGCGGGACGCCCACGACGAGGTCGCCTCGGCCTACGAGGTGGTGCGCTTCAACCAGCTCGAACGGAAGGCCGCCGAGGCGGGGATTGCGGAGGTGGCCGAGGCCGCGGCGTCGCAGCAGGACGCCTACCGGCAACTCACGGCGCTCTTCGAGCACGCCTGCTACGGCGCCTGGCTGGACCTGGCCTTTCGGGAACGGCCCACGCTCGCCGAGTTCGACGGGGCCACGCACGCGGGCATCGTGGAGCGGTTCCGCGAGCTGGACATGGCGCAGTTCCACCACAACCGGGCGCTGATCGCCGAGCGGCACTGGGAGCGGCTTCCGCGTCATCATGGGGGCGGGCAGCTGGGCGTGCTGAGGCGCGAATTCCAGAAGAAGACGCGTCACCTGCCGGTGCGCGTGCTGATGAAGAAGGCGGGGCGCGCGATCCAGACCATCAAGCCGGTCTTCATGATGAGCCCGCTGTCGATCGCGAAGTACATCCCGCCGGGGTCGGTCGACTTCGACCTGGTGGTGTTCGACGAGGCGAGCCAGGTGCGTCCGGTCGAGGCGCTGGGAGCGATCATCCGGGGCAGGCAGGCGGTGGTCGTGGGCGACAGCAAGCAGCTCCCGCCGACGAGCTTTTTCGACCGCATGGCCGACGACGGCGAGGACGAGGGGAGCCAGACCGCCGACCTGGAGAGCATTCTGGGCATGTTCTGCGCCCAGGGGGCCCCGGAGCGGATGCTCAAGTGGCACTACCGCAGCCGTCACGAGTCGCTGATCACCGTTTCGAACCACGAGTTCTACGACAATCGCCTGGTGGTCTTCCCGAGCCCCGACGCCGGCAAGCAGGACACCGGCCTCGTCTTCCGCCACGACCCGCAGGCCCATTACGAGCGCCGCGGGATCAACACCGCCGAGGCGAAGACGGTGGCGCAGGCGGTGATGGAGCACGCCCGCGCGACTCCCGCCCTGACCCTCGGCGTGGCGGCGTTCAGCAACGTGCAGGCGCGGCGCATCGAGAACGAGGTGGACATCCTGCGGCGGCGCGATCCGTCGCATGAGGAGTTCTTCACCGGCCACCCGGAGGAGCCCTTCTTCGTGAAGAACCTGGAGAACGTCCAGGGCGACGAGCGCGACGTGATCCTGATCAGCATCGGCTACGGCAAGATCGACGGCGCCTACCTGCCGATGAACTTCGGCCCGCTCAACCGCGAGGGGGGCGAGCGGCGCCTCAACGTGCTGATCACGCGGGCGCGGCGGCGCTGCGTGGTGTACTGCAACTTCGTCGGCGCGGACCTGGACCTGCGGCGGTCCAAGGCGCGGGGAGTCGACGCGCTCAAAACGTTCCTGGAGTACGCCGAGACGGGGAACATCGACATCCCCCGCGTCACGGGGCGCGAGGCCGACTCCCCGTTCGAGGAGGCGGTCGCGGGCAGGTTGCGGGCGCTGGACTTCGACGTCGACCACCAGGTGGGATCGGCGGGGTTCTTCATCGACCTGGCGGTGCGGGATTCTTCACGTCCGGGACGGTACGTCCTGGGCATCGAGTGCGACGGCGCCACCTACCACAGCGCGCGCTCGGCCCGGGACCGTGACCGGCTCCGGCAGCAGGTGCTGGAGGGGCTGGGCTGGACGATCCACCGCATCTGGAGCACGGACTGGTTCCGCAATCCGGAGCTGGAGCTGGGCAAGGCCGAGGTGGCGATCCGGATGGCGCAGGTGGCGGCGCTGAAGCCAGCGGGCGACGTGGCGACTGAGCCCGAGAAGCGTGTGGAGCCGTTGGAGCGGGCGCCGGAGCCGGAGGTTGAGGTTGCTGCGCCTGGGCGTCCCTACACGACAGCCCGACTCGAGCTCGGCGGCCTTTGGTACCCCTTGCACGAAACGCCTCCGGGAACGCTGGCGAAGTGGATCAGCTGGGTGGTCGAGGTCGAAAGCCCGGTTCACCTCGACGAGGTCATGCTGCGGGTCCGCACGGCCGCGGGTGTCCGCCGCACCGGCTCCCGGATCCGCGCGCAGATGGCGCTGGGCGCACGAGTCGGCGCGAACCAGGGCCTCTACAGGATGGACGCGCGGGACTTCCTGTGGCGGCTCGACCACGACGATGTCGAGGTCCGGCGCCGCGATGGAGAATTGCCCGGCTCGCTCCGCAAGCCTGACATGATCGCGCCGGAGGAGATCGGCGTTGCCCTGGTCCACGCCGTGCGTGTGAGCTACGGGATTGCTCCCGACGCCGCCGTGCAGGAGGCGGTCCGTCTATTCGGCTTCAAGCGTGCGGGGAGAAACATCGTCGACCACTTCCGGCGCGTGCTGGACGGGCTTGTGGAGGGCGGTGCGGTAGTGCGCGAAGGGGACCTGTTACGGCAGCCGGACGCCTAGTACCGACAGGCAGTTGGAGCAATTTAGACACGTCTATGGCCATAACCCTGACTAACTATCCCTAATTCTCTCTAATATGTAAAGTAGAGTGGTCAATATGTAAAGTTGACATTACGTGTTGGCGCTCAAGGGCGACTCAGGTTGCCATGTAAACGCCCCTGCGCTGTGCGACCAACTCCACCATTTCATCCTCTCCGCTCCCCACCGGGTCAAGCCCTGGGCGACCCACGTAACCTGCTCAGCCTCGGCCGCCCTCCACCCCCTCAACCAAACATGCCCCGGAGTGCCTTGTTGACGTCTTCGACACTGAACGCTGACGCCTCTGGAGTCTGACACCCACCCAACCCCCGGTGCCACCTCACGTGTCTTACTGGTACCGCCCCCACCACAACCCAGTCACGCCAAAGGCAGGGACCATGCGCACCGCTATTCTCGCTCTCACGCTGACCATTGCCCTCTCCGCCTGCGAAGAGGAGTCACCGGCGGGCGACTCGACGCGCGAGACGCTTCCGAACGGGGCGGTGCTTGTGCGCTACGCCGACCTCCCCGCCATGGACGCAGCCGGCTCCGACGTCACCGAAGCGCAGGTGGATCTGCAGTTCGGCAGCGTCGACGGGGCCGATCCCAACCTGATCTTTGCGGACATCCGGGGCATCCAGGCCGCCAGCGACGGCACCATCTATGTGCTGGATGCCCAGGCCACCGAAGTGCGGGCCTACGATCCCGGTGGTCGATACCTGCGGACGGTCGTGCGGGGGGGTGAAGGGCCGGGCGAGATCACTGCGGCGAACGGGATCGTCCTCGCGGGCGACACGCTGCTGTGGCTGAACGATCACGGCAAGTGGATGGTCATCGGGGTCGACCTGGACGGCAACGAGGTGCGCCGCTTCGACATGCCCGTCAGGAGCTACGGGTACATCTGGGACGGTATCTTCGACCATCGTGGACGCTACTGGAGGCACACCTTCGAACAGGAGGGCGGATTCACCTACCCGCCTCCGCCGGCACTCAGCTCCAGCACCTACCACAACTATTTCGTGTCCTACGACTTGTCGAGCGAGGCCATCGACTCGGTCTACCTCGGTGAGAGCAGCGGCCGGTCGTACACATACGAGGACCCGAACAGGATCTGGCAGTTCCTGCCGATTGAATTCGAGCCCTCCGACATGTTCTTGTTCAACCCGTCCGGCGGATTCTGGCGTGCGAACAGCGCGTCATACGGCATTGTGCGAACCGGCGAGGATGGGGACACGCTGATCGTGATCGAGGCCGGCCTGCCCATGCAACCGGTCACGGACGAAGACCGTGCCGCCTACGTCGAGGAATGGGTCGAGTATCGGCCCGAGGCTCGTCGCGATGTGGAAGCGGTCGCGGCTCTCATGGCCGACGTCAAGCCCATTCTGGCGGGCATGTTCGTGGACGATGAAGGCGCGCTCTGGGTAGAGAGGGTCGTGCCGGGCGACGCCCCCGCCTTCTACGACCGGTTTTCTGCGGAGGGCGACTATCTGGGTTCGGTACGCCTCGGGTTCGACGCGGCCAGGGGCAGAGTCTGGGTCCAGCACGGCAACCTCTACGCCTGGGTCGTGGACGAACTGGATGTGCCGTATGTGGTGAGGGCGCCGGTGGGGTGATGCATGCGTGGATCCGGTCGCTTCGGTCGCCTTCCAGTTCACCGAGCAACATGGAACCGCCAGAACAGCGCGGTCCACGATCGAAAACGCTAGATTGGGTTTTTCGTTAACGGCCTTGGATCCGGGTGACCCTGGAGGTGGACGATGAAGTACCGGGTAGCGCTTGAAGAGTCCGAAGAGGGATTCTCCGTCTGGGTTCCAGGCCTTCCGGGTTGTGCGTCCCAAGGGGCGACGGAAGAGGAAGCCCTGGCGAACATCGCGGATGCCGTGCGCGAGTACATGGACGTGGCAGTCGAGAATGCCGCTGGCATGGAAATCCGTGAGATCGAGGTCGCCGTATAGGCCGTGCCCAGGATACCCGGTGTCAACCACCTCCGGGCTGGAGGAACGATGCCCAGACCCTGGCCCGCATTGACCGGCCTGTCTCTCGCCTGCCTGGCCGCCGCCTGCGAGGCCACAGTCGAGACCCCCGACTTCGTTCAGACCGATAGCGCCGGGACAACGATCCTGGAGAGCCTTCAGCCGGCGTGGGACGAGGGGAACGGCTGGACGGTCGTCCCGGATCCGGAGTTGGCCATCGGCGCGGGGCCGACTGGAGGCGACGATCCCAACCACCCTCCCTTCGGGTTCATTCGGGACGTGAGCGTCCTCTCCAACGGAGATCTGGTGGTCGGCGATATCTCCACCTCCGAGGTGATGGTCTTCGATACGCTTGGGCAGCTTACCCATCGATTCGGCGGGCAGGGGGAAGGTCCGGGCGAACTGGCGGACTTCGGAGCGGTGCGGACCTGCGGTGGGGATACGATCATTGCGGCGGATCCCTACGCCTTCAATTTCTTCGATCCCGAGGGCCGCTTCATCCGGCGCTTGGCGACGGTCGACGGGCGGACCCGGACCCACCTGAACGTCCTGGTCATCTCAGCCGATTGCCAACGCTTCCTGGTGACCGGCGATCGGTACTGGACGCAGGCTCCAGAGGACGAGGAGGGACTGATCCACTGGGTCCTGGCGTGGACGGACGATTCCTTCACAGGACTGGATACGGTCGTGCGCGCGCCCGCCTTGCACGTCTATCAGGATGGTGCGTTCAGTCGCATTGTCCCGTGGACCGCCAATGTGCGCCCGATCCGCTGGACGGGTGATGATCTCGTGCTTGCCTACTCCCAGCGGGCGGAGCTTCAAGTGGTCTCCCCCACCGGCGAGCTGAAGCAGATCCTGCGCTGGCACGCAGCGCCCGACCCCGTTACCACCGAGGACAGGAGGCGGTGGAACGAAGAGCAGCGGGTTGGTGAGAGCGGCCGCCGCGTACAGCTCGGCGATTTTCCCTGGGTACCCGAGCACAAGGCGTTCTTCGACGATCTGATGGCCGATGACGAGGGCAACATCTGGGCACGCATCCTTCCCCCACCCGATCCCTCCCCGGAACGATGGACCGTGCTCAACTCTGCGGGACGGTGGCTTGGTGTGGTCCAGATGCCGGACGGGTTTAGCCTCAGCCAAGTCGCGCGCGGCCGCGTCTACGGCGTGCACCGCACCGAGTCCGGTGTCCCGACCGCGCGGGTCTACAGCCTCGATCAGGGTGGGTAGGGGTTGTCCACCGACTGGACGGCGCCGAAGAGGGCGAGTAGAGGATCGCCGTGGTTGCCCAATAGTAAAGCCGAGTTGTCAGTATGTAATGTCGACATTACGTTTGGGCGCTCAAGGGCGACTGAGGTTGCCACATAAACGCCCCTGTGCCGCGCGACCACCTCCACCATCTCACGCTCCCCGCGTCCATCGGGTCGAGCCCTGGGCGGACCCACGCAACCCAGCGCGGCCCAGGTCGCCCTTCATCCTCCTCATCCAAACGCAAGGGGGATCGGTACACGGCGTCATGGCTTCGCCGTCACCTCAAAACACCGAGTCCACCCGCAAATGAATCTGCCACCCCGCCTTGCCCGGACCTCGTACCCCCGCGCCGCCCTGCACTGAAGACAGCCCCCTGGCCAGATCGATCCGCATGAACCCGTCAAAGAGCGATACGCCAACTCCGGCCGAGTAGAATGTCGCTCCGCCGCTGGACGCCCAGTCGCCAAACAGGGAGAGGCCGAGAAACCGGAGCGACCGCTGCAGCTCTGCCCTGGCCCTCCCAAAAGCCCGCCCCGCCACCACGTCGTCCGAGTAGCCACGGAGATAGTCGCCGGTTCCGCCGAGGGTCCACAGGTCATGATCCGCCGGGTCGCCCCAGATGTGCCCGGCGCCGGCCTCCAGCCCGATTGACCAGCCCACCATGAGGGGGACGACCAACGCCCCGGTCACCGACGCCTTGACGATGGGGTTGGCGCCCAGCGATCCCCGGACAGCCAAATCGCCGCCGCCTCCGACTGAACGAGCCGAGAGGCCGCCCCACCAAGGCGTCAAGCGAACGGAAGCCCCTGTTCGAGCCGTTGCCTGACCCTGGCCGAGTGTCCTGTTGCGCTCGGTGAACAGACGAAGTGAGGCCCAGTTGCGCTCGTCCCTCCCGGGAAGCAGTTGAAGGGCGACTCCGGTTGTCGCGTTGTAGCGGGTCATATGAATTGTGACGGAGTCTCCGGTCACCTCTGGCGCGCGCCTGCTGCTTTGGAAGGGCAGGACGTTGGTGTAGACGGAAGCCCGCAGTCTCCGTTGCGGGTGGTCGTGCTGCACCGCGACGCTAAAATCGGGATAGTGGTACGCTGTCCTGAACCGCGCGGCCGCGATCGCCTTGCCCCATCCCATGTCCCGCCATACTCGCGTTCCGGCCGACAGCCCCTCCCTCGCATTGTACCGCAGAAGCCTCAAGGTCCAGATCGGCGGTTCGAAGAAACACCGGCAATTCCGAGGGTCGGCGGTGCCGTCGTCCGCGCCGGTCCCGATGCCGTCCAACATCGCTCCGATCTCCTCGATGGACTGATCGTCCAGGCCACCGATGCGTGCATCCCAGATCGGGGGAGGAAGCAAGTCGCTCTCGGCCAGACGGCTCTTGTCCCTGGGCAGGATGGTGATGACCTCCCGAGGATCGGTCGATTCGGGTGCGCCGCCGACGCTGTCTTCCTCCTCGCGCCATTGCTCCAGCGCTTCCGCGGCTGTCGCCGGGGTGCCGTGGGCTGCGGCGGCACCCCTCTCGCGGATGTCTTCGATGTCGAACACCCACTCGTAGGAAATCGGTTCCACCACTCTCGGAACGTCTTCCGTGCCCACGTCGTCAACGGTTCCAACGTACCCCACCCATTTGACGCGGCGAGGCAGCCAGTATCGCAACTCCCACAGTTCGTATTCCGCAACTACGGTCGTGATGTCCATCTCGGTCTGCGGAAGAAAATTGTTCACGGCGCCGCTGAGGAGTCTGCCAAGCCGTCCCTGGGTCGACGACGTTGTCGAATCCCACGCCACCGATGCGTCGTCGAGTTCGACGGCAAGCGCCAGGCCCGGTCGTTCGGCGTGCCGCAACTGGAAGCCGAGCTCGGTATCGAGCCGTTTGGCAAGCCGGTACGCGACGCGGGCCAGCCCGAACGATTCGGCCTCGATCCACATCACGGCGGCAACGAGCTGTATGCTGCGGAATCGAGGAATCGCGGTGACGCTGACGGAATGCACCGCACGACCGCCGGGCAGCGTCACGACAATCGTGTCGCCGCTTCGGAACCGATAGAAACGTTCCGAGTCCGCATCGAGCGGGCTTCGCACGGCCGCGGCCACCGAGTCCGCACCCAGGACGGCGAATCCAAAGATGAATGGATCCTGTAGCGGGTCGGCGGCATGCCGGACAGCCACCTGCCCGAAGGTGTCGCTCGAGCGCAAGCCCGCAAGCCGAAACCGGGTCCCCAGGACATGGGCGACTTCGGGTTCGTCCCGGGACCACCGTATGCGTGTCACCGACTCTCCATTCGCCAGCCGGCGACTGCGCTGGGAGACGGACATGCTGACCCCCAACCGTTCGCGAACCAGTGCGGTATAGGAATCGATGGCCAGCCGGGCGGTGTCGCGGGCCGCTCTGACCCCGAGAATGAGATGGCGTGCGGTCTCGTCGAGGTAGGCGTCGGTTGCGGTGTCGGGAGGTTGGGCCCGGGCTTGGGTCGTTGCGGCGAGCGACAGGGAGATGGCCAGGAGTGAAACCCAAACGCCCCTCGGGATGTCCAACTGATGAGACAGCTCTGCTGGTGTCCTGCAATCTGGAGTCCGCCGACCCATGAACGAACACTCCCGCGTTACGGCCTACTCACCCGCATACGTTGCCCTCCTGTTGGGCCTCGTTCATCTGGCTGGTGGTTGCTCGGACAGCGCCGAGGACTTGTCTCCCGATGAAGTCCCGACCTTCCGGGGCACGGTCGATCTCGAGTTCGGAGAGGTCGACGGCGACGATCCCTACCTCTTTACCAGGATCGAGTCGATCGTCGAGGATGCGAGCGGACGGCTGATCGTTGCCGACCTGCAGTCGCACGAGGTGCGGGTCTTCGGCTCTGAGGGCGACTTCCGGTTGCGCTTCGGCGGACACGGGGAAGGTCCCGGCGAGCTGACGCAGCCGTGTTGTCTGGCGTTCGGGCCGGACGGTGCGCTGTGGGTGCGCGAGAGTACGCGCTACAGTGTGTTCCGGCTGGATGGCGCGAGTGCGGAGTACGATCGCGGCGCGAGGATTGCGCACGCCGGTCAGGGCATGGTGGCACCGGTCACCTTTGACGCCGGGGGTCGGCTGGTCGATATCGGATCGGTGACGACCGAGGGCGGGTTTGCGATGGCTCGCCTTCACCATGGGGCCGACGGAGCGGTGGACACGGTCATGATGGCGGATCCAGAGCGGCAATTGACGGGCTCGACCACGGTGGAGCGCATGTTCGGAGACACGCCCATTGCGCTCTTCGTCTACCAGCCGTGGGGCCCGCGGTGGATTCACGCCCACGGCCCCGGTGGTGTGTGGGCCGAGGCGGTCACCTCGGAGTATGCGGTCACGCTTCACCAAGTGGATGGGACGGTCTCCCAGATCGAGGGGCCCGCGTTTACCGGGCCGCCGCTCAGTCCGTCCGAGCGCGAGAGGGCGCAGGCCGCCATTGACCGCGACTTGCAGCGGCTCGACCTCCAGAACCACCCGTTCGACATTCCGGACCGCAAGCCGCCGCTCGCCGCCCTCTTCTTCGATCGCTCGGGCCGTTTGTGGGTCGAGCGGACGGGCGCGGGTGGCGACGAGCTGCGGGAGGCCGATGTCTACGCAGGGTCCGAATTGGTGGCGCGGTACCGCTGGCCGCGTCGCGTCCGGGCGGGCGCCGTCCCCTGGGTCACCGAGTCGACGCTGTACGGCGTGACGAGCGACTCGCTCGACGTCCAGCGCGTGGCGCGGGTGCGGTTCCAGCCGGATTCGTGACCGATGTCAATGCGCCACCCGGCCAACCCCCCCGCGGCGCAGCGCATCCTATCACGACAACGCCCATCCCGTCAATGCCCGGATCGCCGTCGCCTCTCCCCGCATCACCAGGCCATCGCCATGCACCACAGCACCACCATCACCTCGCTGTCCACCCTGGCCCTCACGGCCCTCCTCACCCTCGCCCCACCCTCTGGGTCCGCCCACGCCCTGGCCACGCCCCAGGATCCCACGCCACCCCCCGCCAACCTCGTCTTCACCCCCGAGGCTCCTCCCCCGGGATCCACGGTCACGGTCACGTACCGCCCGTTGGACGCTCTCGCCGGCGAGCCCGAGCTCGTCTTGCGGGGCCATTTCCAGATCGTCAGCACGGTCGATTACAGTCTCGATCCGCGCAACCAACGTGTCGCCACGCTAATGCCCGGGGACGAAGGATCCTTTAACGGGTCGTTCACGGCGCCCAACTCGGCGGCCTACGGCACCTTCGTCGTCGAGGACATGGCGGGCGAGCGGCTCGATACGAATGGCGGAATGCGCTTCGACGTGCTCATCCACAGTGAGCAGGACAGGTCATCGCTCGCGCAGGTGCTGGGCCGGCGCGCAAACCACTACACCGATCGCGACCCCGCCATCGCGAGCGAGGCCCTCACGCGTGCCGTGGAACTCATGCGCGAGGTGCTTGCGGAGGAGAATCCCGGTGAGCTTGTCTCGGTCACTGTCTCCGACTCTCCGGTCAGCGGCGACGAGTTTGAACTGCCGCCGGAGATGAGGTGGACCCGAGCATGGTCACAGTGGCAGGAAGACGGGGAATCGGAAACGGCCCTGGAAGAGTTGGAGGACGAATGGCCGATAGCCGAAGGTCTGCACACCGGAATCGCCAACAGCGGTCTGCTGCTCGCGGTCGAACTGCGGGATCTAGACGCCGTGGACCGCTGGACCGGGCGGATCCTGCGCGAGGGATGGAGTGATCCCTGGTCGGACAAGTTGATGATTGCACAGATGATCTCGACCATTCCCGAGCGCCGTGCGCGAGCGCGTGAGCTCGCCCGGGGCGCCCTAGCCGATCTGGACGCCGTGGATCTCGCCGGGGACCCCGGACGCCCGCTGGAACAGACGGCCTCCGAATACGCCGCCGTGATCGCTCGGGCCCGGGCCGATGCGCTGGTCGAACTCAACCGGTTCCCCGCACCCTGACAAAAAACACTCCACGATTGAATTCTGTCACGGCGATCACGCCGCTGGCGAAGAACGGGTAGTTGCTCCACGCGCCCCCGCGGGCGTTGGGGTCGGGCTCCATATCGAAAAACGCTACTTCCGAGGGGCGCTCCCGGTCCTCGATGCTCACGATGCGCAGCCCGGCTTCGTAGTTGGCTTGGTACATGCAGTCGCCGACGATGTACAGGTTGTGGTCCGTCTCCGTGGTTGTCGCCAGGTATTCGGTGGCAACGATGGGATCGTCGAGGCTCCTGACGTCCCATACAATCGTCCGGGTTCTTGAAGCGGGCCCACTTTCGTCTCTTTCATCGCCCATATACAGATATTCGTGGGCGTCGTCGAGCCACGCCTGGTGCGCGTAAAGCACGTTCGGATAGGTTGCCACAGACAACGCCACAGGGCGGCTCTTGTCCGTGACATCGGCAATGCTCAGCGCGGTCTCATTGGAACCGAAGCAGATCTCCCTGCCCCTGTACCTGGCATGGGGACCCCTGTAGATCACGCACATTGCATCATGCGTGTATCCGGTCCTGACATTGCCCGTGGACCGGTCGGCGAAGCAACCGGCGAAGCGCGGAGCGCGGGGCGAGCGGACGTCGATCATGTGAAGACCTCCGCCACAGGTCTCACCACCGCCGCTGCCCCCCACGGAGTAGGCGAATCCGGTCTCCTCGTTGATGACGATGTTGTGCGCACTGTGGATTCGATCATAGAGAAACGACGGTGCGAAGATCACTGGAGGACTTGCAACGTCGCGGAGTTGCGTGAGATCGAATACCTGCATTCCGTGTCGGCCGGCCACGTCGCTGACGATGAAGACATGATCCCTGTAGACCTTCAGGTCACGCCAGATGCTGGGACGCGCCCCGGGCGTCAGCGGGAGAATCCCCGCGTAGAGCGGAGCCTCCGGGTTCGACAGATCAATGAACGAGGTTCCTCTTGAATGACCTACCAGCGCCCACTCCACGCCGGTTTGCGGATCGGTCCACCCCCACATGTCGTTGACGTTGCCGCCGGCCGCACCGATCGCCGCCCGGTCCAGCACCGAAACCAGGTCCACCCCGCGGCAGGGATAGCTCCCGGCGAGTCCGTCACGGCAGGCCGCCGGACCGTTCGCAGGCGTAGACCGCAACATTGCCATGTTGGTGGAGATGGGGGTCAGGACTGGTTCCGTGAGCATGCCCGGCTCATCACCGCACGAAGCCAGGAACGCCGTACTGACCAGCCAGCTCATGAGGGTTGGATTCCTCTTCTTCATGACGTTCCCTTCTTCTCGGGTCGACCCGGGTAAGGCCTTCCAGCCGTTTGACGCCTGGTATCGCCGTCATAATCCGGCCGTCGGAAAAAGTTCCCGGGTTCCATGCGCCCGGTGAAAACACCCTGATTCGGAGGAGATTGCCGCCAGCGGCCTGTCGGCGTCGGGAGCCGCGGTCAGTCCGAGGTACGGGTTCTGAACCCCCACCCGTACATGATCCCCCCGTAGTAGTTGAACACCCGCCGCGCCTCGGAATCCTCGAACGGATACCGCGCCCCGATCTGCCGCGCCGCCGCGAGCCCGCTCACAAAGCACGTCTCCTGGCTGTTGATCAGCGTGTGCGCCCCGCAGTGCCAGGTTCGCTTCTTCCCCTGAATAAAACGAAACAGCGGCACAAGTAATACAACATGCCGCACATCATGCACAATATGCTGAAACCACCACGTTTTTATAACTTTGTCTTCATCAATCCGGCTGACCGGGTTATAAGTTACAAGACAGGGTTTGTCAGACTTGTGCGCCCAGGGCTGCTGGTTGTGCATTATGTATGTAATTTCATAATTGTCCGGCCGGGCGCCGTATTGTTCGATATGATTGCTGCGGGTCTCCAGCGCCTTGACATCGCTGACCGGCAGCACCGAAGTGTCCGAGTGCACGACCGTGTGGTTGTGCAGCTCGCTCTCGTAGCGGATCGACGACAGGATGGAGCGTTCCAGGAACGTGGGGTTGTCGAGCATCATCAGCGTCTGGTTCGCGTTGCTGGCGAAGATCACCGCATCGAAGGTCTCACGGACGCCGTCCTCGTCCTCGACCACGACGTCCGACCGGCGCCGATACACCTTCCGGACCGGGCGGTTGAGATGGATCTTGTCGTGGAAGCCGGCTGACAGGCTCTCGTAGATTCGTCGCGTCCCCTGATCCCACGTCTGCATGGGCGTCGTTACTTCGATGTCGAAGAACTCCAGATACCGCGAAAAGAGGGACGCGGGCATGTCGAACACGTTGGTCGCCATCAGGAAGTTGACGAACATGGGCTTGAGGATCTTGTATCTGAAGTCCGCGGAAAACCCGGCCAGGTTCAGGACCGTTCCCATGCTGATGTAGTTGAACGGGTTCAGGGCGTTCAGCAGTCGCGAGCGCGCCCGGGTCAGTCCGCCGAACCAGTGCAGGCGCCTCAGGATTCGCTGGAACTTTTCGATCTCGGGCTGCAGCTGCCGCCGGATGTCGGAGTCGAAGTCGTGAGCGTACACCTGGCCGCGGTACTTCACGCTGTAGCTGAACTGCGTATCCACGAGTTCGATGCCGAACTGCTTCATCAGCAGCATGATGTGGTGATACACCGACGGAATGCACGCCGTGACGGAGATGTCGAAGGGAATCGAGCTGCCGTCATCCTGGGGCATGTCGACGGTGACGGCGTTTCCGCCGAGCTGCCCCTGCGCCTCGTACAGCCGGAAGTCGAACCGGTCGTCGTGATGCAGCGCCCACGCGGCGCCCAGGCCAGAGACGCCTCCGCCGACGATGGCTATTCGTTGCATGTGTCTGTGGACTGTCGCATGTGTGGTAGCGGGATCAGGCGTGCCAGGGTCGCCAAGAGCTGGCACGGCAAATCTGCATCTTGAGCTATGTCATGTTCGGTTTGCGTTGTGCTGGCGAACGCCGGCCTTGGCGCCAATCGTTCTGCGAAGAGCGTCCACGATCCACGAATTGATGCTCATCCGTCTGGCCGCCGCCGCTGCTGCAACGAGAGCATGGAGTTGCGAACCAAGGCGCAGATTCAGTTTGCCCGAGAACGGGCGTTTGGGCTCGACCCCATCCTCGGCACACCACTGGAGGTATTCATCCACCGATCGTTCGAACTCCTTGCGGAGTTGCTTTGCGTCCGTTGCCTCGAACGTGGCAATCGGATAGGGTCCGCTATTCACGACTCTTCCGTGCAGGACATCGATGGAGTCGTCGAACTCCACCGCGGCGACATATCCCTTGTACTCCATCATGGCTCGACTCCTGCGGCTCTCAGGAACGATGCGATATCGCGGACCGTTGCCCGGCCGGTGTTCGGTCTCGGATGGGGTCGGTGCACGACCATCCTCTCGTTCCCCAAACGTAATCCAACCCTTGATCCTGTACGTTCCACAATCTCTGCCCCGCTGGCCCGCAACATCGCCTCGAGGTCCCTCCACCGAATATCCGACGGCGTGGGTGTCGCAAAGACCCGCTCCAGTACCCTGCGGTGCTTGGTTCTCACGGTTCAAGCCTACCAATACGTTGGTACTGAATCAAGTACCATGTTTGCATATCTGCGATGATCAAGTCCCGACCTTGCGAGTGGGGAATCCCTGGAACCCCAGCGCCCCGGCGACCCGGGCCTGCTTCTGATCCAGCGTTGCGAACGAAATCGTGGCGGGATCCGGGGAAACGTAGAGTGCGGTCGCGATGTGCCACAGGTCTGCGCCTCGCAGGTCGCCCGCAGCCAGGGCAACTCCGATTTCCCGCGAGAGGGGTCGGTGAGTGAGGATCCAGCCGATGCGCGCAAGGAGGTGTCCCGGTGGTGGCCGTCCTTCCCGATGGCAAGCGGCCCTGAGTTCAGCTTCGAGGAGGTTGGAGGACACCAGGCGCGAAAATCCGTTCAGCCCTTCGGCCAGATCGGCTGAGCCATCTTCCTGGAACGCGATGGCGACGATCGCTGACGTGTCGACGTATGCGACGCTCATTCGTTCCGATCGGCGAGGAAGCGGGCCAGCCCACCAGGATTCCGCGGCCCCGGCTGGAGCGGGGTTTGCGGATCCCGGGCTGGAACCACGATCCCCCGTTTCTCGAGCTCCGCAAAATGCTCCTCGACCGTTGCGGCCTCGGGCTCGATCGGACGGATTTCGGCGACGGGATCACCCCGATAGGTAATGGTTACCGAAGCGCCCTCGCGGACGAGCCGCACTACTTCGGAGAAGCGAGCCTTGGCTTCGTAGGTGGAGTAGGTCGGATTCATGACACAATCTAACTGGTCTGACTAGTGCGTCAAGAAATCCGCGTCGGTCCGCTCTCGGCCCGCAGGAGCACGTGCTGAGGACGTCTCTCCGCTCGCCCTTCGCATGGAGATGGTTGCCGCCCGCCCCCTCGATTCGCATGGTTGATGCACGTCGCGTGTTGGCGGCGTCACCGCAACCTGGTTGGAGGATCGAGTCATGCAATCCCTGTTCGGTACGATGTTGTTGGCGACCCTCGCCGTTCTCACGATCCCCGCGTCCGGGCTCGCCCAGGAGTCCGGCACCCCGCAGGGTTCCGATCCGGCTCTCGAGGAGTGGGAAGTTCCGTGGGAGGAGAGCCGGCCGCGCGATCCCTACGTGGCGCCCGATGGCCGGGTCTGGTTCGTCGGGCAGCGTTCCCACTATGCCGCCGTGCTCGATCCCATGACGGGCGAGTTCGAGCGGTTCGACCTCCCCGACGGCGCCGGTCCGCACACGGTCGTGGTCGGCACGGACGGGATGGTCTGGTACACGGGCAACCGGGTGGGCAACATCGGCCGCATCGATCCCGCGACCGGCGACATCGAGATCTTCCCTATGCCCGACGAGCGCGCCCGCGACCCCCACACCTTCGCCTTCGACGCCGCGGGCGATCTCTGGTTCACGGTCCAGGGCGGCAACTTCGTCGGCAAGTTCTGGCGGGAGACGGGCGACGTGCGGCTGGTCGAGATGCCCGACAACCCCGAGGGACGCGGCGGTTCGACCCGGCCATATGGACTGAAGATGGACTCCCGGGACCGGCCTTGGGCCACCCTCTTTGGCACGAACCAGCTGGTGATGGTCGATCCGGAGACCTTCGAGCCCACCTACTACGAGCTTCCCGACGGCGCGCGGCCCCGGCGGCTGGTCATCGACTCAAACGACATCGTCTGGTACGTGGACTACGCGCGCGGGTACCTGGGCCGCGTCGATCCGGAGTCCGGCGAGGTCACCGAGTGGGCCAACCCGAGCGGCGAGGGTGCGCGCCCGTACGGAGTCGCCATCGACGCCGACGACCGCGTCTGGTTCGTCGAGACCGGGGTGCGTCCCAACCGGTTCGTCGGCTTCGACACGCAGCTCGAGGAATACATCAGCGAGGTGGAGGTGGGCAGCGGCGGCGGGACCATCCGTCACATGTACTTCGACCCGGAGACCAGCGTGGTGTGGTTCGGCACCGACGCCAATACCATCGGGCGGGCGGTACTGCCGCCGTTGAGGAGGGTCAGCGAGTAGGGGGGTCTCCGATCACTTCGACGCCTACCGACCTGGCAGCCTTGGCAAGCTTGCGATCCAACGTGGCAAGGCTGCGCCTGTCCCGCAGGGCCAGGTCCAGGTACACCGCGTCGTAGGCCGTCAAGCCACAGGTCCGGGCGAGGCGCATGACCTCGGCATCGCGCGGAGTATGGTCGAGCTGGATTCGCAGATCCTCTAGCAGGGATAGCGCCGCCGTGGTGTCCTCCGGAACGATTCTACCGAGTCGCTCCGCTCGAATTAGTACGTTGCGTATTTCCAACCACCAATGCGCAGGGACGAGTGCCCCACGATCCACTACCTCGTCGAGTGCGACATCCGCAGTCCTGGATTGCTCGTCAGCGAGTACCCACGCCGCAGTAGTGGAGCAGTCGACTACGGGCGCGCTCACCGGCGCCCCTCGTCCCGCATCGCGAGGATTTCAGACACGGTGAACCCACCGATGCGTTCCCTGAGGGCGCGCAGACCCCTGGCTGCCTCAGCGGAGGCTTGTGACTCGGGCCAATCGACGGGTACGAGCACCGCAGTGGGGCGTCCGCCATCTTCTACAACCATTCTCTTGCCCACATGTTTCAGGGCCCTTTCAACTTGTCCGATGTGAGACCGGTGCCCCGGATTCAGGAGTTTCCGCACTGCCCCCTCACTAACGCCAAGGCGCGCTGCCAATCCGACGTTGGACAGGCCCTGTTCACGCATGGCCGTGTAAAGCGCAAGCTTCGCCGCCACCACCAGCGGTACCGCAACCGTGACCTGTCCCGGTAACAGGGGTCCCGGCGCAGGTATGTCCTCGCGGGACCGCACATGCGCCCCTAGCGCGAGTGCCAAAGCGTCTTCGGCCTTCACCATCGCTTCGGCTTCATCTTCACCGCAGGCGAGCGCTTCCGGCACACTTGGGAAGGAAACGGAGAATCCCCCGCTGCGCTCGGGCGCCAGCACACATGGGTAGGCGTATCGCATGGGAAATCCTCGTCGGCCCACTCTGGAGGGCCTGCCAGGTGAACTTGACTCCATTCATTGGCACTCTCGTACCGAAAGGTACGAATGTCAAGGGGCTTTTTTCCGCAGTCGGCTACCATGACGGATCCAGCGATTCTCCGATCCTTCAGTGCTGAGCAGGGTCACAAGGGTGGCGCAGGGAGAAGGACTATGGGACCGGGCGATGGGCGCCTCCATGGCTGGATGGGCGTGATATTTGTAACTGATTGATATTGCTAGCGTTACATGATGTATGATGATGATTGTTCCCTTATCAGTTCATGTTTCCTGAATCGGATGCTGATCGACGGTCTCGAACATTCTCGGATGTGCCAGCGGGTTTGGCCAAGACGGAGGAAAGTCCTGTCGCGAGGGCTGCACTTGAAGCGTGGCCCACCCACATTCGTAAGCGGGCAGGATCGAGCCACCCGAACGGAGAGAGAGCCCGATGGACTTCTTGTCGGTCTGGATGCGATCACAAGCAACCTTGCCACCGTATCCTTCATATCCCTGGGAGGTGTGCTCTCGGGCGGGACCAGATGGGCGTGCCGCCGGTTCAACAAGAAGCATCGTATCAGGATCCTGCGCGACGAGGCGGTTGACTTGCTCCGGGCCTTCTCGTTCTACCAGCAGTCCCAGAGATTGAAGCAACGCCCGGACCAGCGGGCTTCCTCCCCAGTTGAGACGCAGGACACCCTCGTCGAAATGCTCATTTCGCTCCAGGACGGTCTGGCTCCGCTAAACGTCCATCTGTCTTCGGCGGACGAAATGAGGACGGACTGGCTGCTGGCCGCAGACAAGCCCCTGAAGGACGGTAGCCTCTTCGCGCCTTTTGGCGACGAGCGCCTCATAGAGGCCGCGTTGGCCGTCCAGTCACCGAACGAGAATGACCACCGTCCAAGCAGAGAAGATAGCGCAGTTCTACGAGGCCCGGCGAAGCCTTTCAGTTGCACGGCGCCGACGGCCTGATCGATCGGTTGCCGGGAGCGAGGGGGCCGCACCCGAACCGCGTTCCTAGCAGATCCAGGCGCTGGAGCGCTTCGACCCCGAGTACCGTGAGCGACAACTCACAGTGGGTGCCACGGGCGAACTTGTGGCCGTGGACACCTTCTTCGCGGGCACGCTGAAGGGCGTCGGCAAGGTCTACATCCAGACCGTGCTGGACTGCTTAAGCCGCTTCGTCTGGGCCCGGCTCTACACTTCGAAGATGCCGGTCACCGCCGTTCACCCCGGCACGGACAAAGTCCGCCAGAAAAAGGAGGTCAAGACCCCAGCGCATCGGCGACGCCGGGTGTCAGGTGAATACCGTACTTGTACAGGTATAGGCTCATCATTTTGGTATTCCAGAGATTTCAAGTGACATACCTACCTCTGAATGATTTGGACGATGCGTCCACGCTCATCTGCGACCATGATGGGTCCGTGCATCACGTCATCGCCTAGATCAATCGATTCCTTCGCATATTCTCCCCGTGCCGATGCAGATGGGAGGCTGTATGGATCAGCTAGACTCAGATCAACGAGGTATCCCATGTCCGCCAGCGATTGAATCGTGATCGCACTTAACCGGTTGAGATAATCACCATCACCACGTCGTAATCTCGGAGTCATTAGTTCAACTCCCATTACAGATTCACGCCAGTGAAAGTCATCTAACCTAGCACCACTCTCGATAGGGACCTTCCGGCCTTCATACGTAGAGCCACCCGCATTATTGAATGCCTCAATAGCCAAAGCGCCTGAGAAAAACGTATCGCATTCCGGACAATCTGGACGAGATGGATTTTGCAAAAACCCCAAGTTCCTCCATATCGTGCCTACCCCTAAAACATGACCTAGCTCATGAAGCATCACTGCTTCTAAAATGCCTTCATCTACCATCCATTCCATTCTAGAAGCATTGAGTGTGATCAAGCCCTTTATCGGCATGCTGTTTCTACGAATCCAGCAGGGTCCACCCGAACCGAAGGGTCCCGTCTCTCCTTCGATATCTACTACTTCCACTGCAACCCTCACGTCATCTACCACCCCGATCCATTCTACATGACCCCAGCAATCGACATCCCGGTTGTACAGGTAATCTTCAAACTCAGTATGAGCTAAAATCTGCTCCCACTTCGTTACCGCGCCCTCAATCATTTTCCTGTAGGAGGGTGATATGTCATTGACAAATACTAGCTCGATCTCAAAGGCTTGATTTAGGACCTCTACCTGGAAGCCCTGATCAACTGATAAGCCACCGGGATCGCTCGCTGTAACTGTTATGCCGGAAGGCCCTGCGGCTACTGCATTGACAGTGAGTACATCAGAGGCAATCGATACAGTAGCTACGCCGATGTCTTCTGAGATCGCCGTGTACGTCAGTGTTTGTCCATCGGGCTCCGTAAAGTACTGCGATGCATCTATGTCAACGCTTCTGCCTACGCCGACCTTTCTTCGAGGAATCATCCCTATGCGTGCCGGTGGGCGGTTAGGCACGACCACCTGAAAAGATGTCTGACCCTCCAGCCCGCCCGGATCAGTTGCCGTGATGGTTATGCTAGCCTGTCCGGGTGATATCGCCTGTACCAAAAGGCTTGATCGGGCGATCCGTGCCGCAGAGGCAACCTCAGGGTTAGACGACTGAAACATATACACGAGGATGTCTTCGTTCGGATCATCGAAACATGCAGTGACCCTATGACTCTCGCCTACAGTAAGTGACAGTTGAGGCAGTGGGTCACATGAGACTGGCGGTTGAGGATTGTCGCAGGCTATCAGTACCACGAAGGCCAACAAACTTACCGCTCTATGGTTCTTCATCGGCGCTCCTTTTCCGTACTACCTCCAAATCGTCTCTCGCTCGGTTCCGCTCCGCTCACCGCCTGCGGTAGCAGCACCAGGAACACGGTCGCATTCCATATGAAGCTCTCATTGTTCCCACGTCTGCCCCGCAAGCGTGCATGAGGACTCGCTCTCATTCTTTTCTCCAGTTCGTTGAGCTTTCTCCGCTCCGATGAATCGGAAGAAGGGGAACTCGACGAACTACGTATGCGACCACCAAGAAAGTTGGCGCGATGCATCTCAGGCTGCGGACGGCCGATGGGCGATTCACACAGGACGGCGTAGGCGCGCTCGTCAGCGATCTCCGCTCCCGTTCCAACCGTGGCTGCGTATCCGACCATTGGGCGCCTTGCCCGATGCTGTGTTCCCATGTCTGCTCAGGTTTATGAACGGTCTCCTCATGCTGTCATTGTACCATAGTACTACGAGATAACTGGAGAGGCAAGCTATATAGACGAACGAGCTATGGAACGGCGGTAGGAGTGATACGTGAACGAGGGCATCCGCCGCCGCCCGCGGCCCCTCCTTCTCCCGGAAGGCGTGCTCGTTTGGTCACGGCCCGGCCGGAGAGCTGCCGTCGCTTGGTTCCCCGGCTGCGTCCTGAATCGGACTCGCCCCAGCGTGTAAGTCGAGCGTCACCGCCTGGTTGGCTGCACCGCATTCGCCAGCGTCGGAGTCACCGCCGAACCGCCGACGCCCACCTCGCTGACGCTAATTGAGCTTCCACCGGCCGACACGGCGCTGCAGTGTCTTGGCCTGACTGCCGCCGCCTGCGGGCGCGAGCGCCCAGACTTTGCGGTGCCGTGACGCGCCCCTTGTGTCAATTTGGTGTTGCGGCGCATTATTGATCGTCCCAAGGAGTGATTCCATGGCTACTTATGTTGCTGCTCCAGTACTCGCGGCACTGTCGATCGCACAGGCTGCCGGCCAGCACCCGTGCGAAGGCTGGACGACCACGGAGTTCTGGAGGGCCGCCGGGCCGGAGCGGGTCAGGGTGTGCCTTGCTACGGAGTACTCCGTCCACGACAAGTTGGGCCGGTCGTGGACGGTCCTGCACATCGCGGCGGCGTTCAGCAACGATCCAGAGGTGATCGCGTTGCTCGTCGAGGCGGGAGCCGACCTGGAGGCGTCGTGGCCGCCGTTGAATCGAACGCCGTTGCATACCGCCGCCCGGTACGCCGGCAACCCGGAGATCGTACGGGTGCTGCTCCGGTATGGTGCGGACGCCAACGCCGTGAACGGGCCGGGGCGCACGCCCTTGCACCTTGCGGCCACGTTCAACGAGAACCCGCTCGTGGTGGATGAACTCGCCAAGGTAACAGAGGTGAACATTCAGGCTTCGCGGTACGGAGAGACGCCGCTGCACGACGCCGTTAGGAGAAGGTCGAATGATCCGGCCACGGGTACCACGAATCCGGCCATCGTGGAAACACTTCTCCGCCACGGCGCCGACCTGTCCACGGAGACTCGCGATGGCAGTACTCCCTTGCGTTTGGCCGAAGACGAAGCTGTCGTCGACCTGATCGTGAGCGAGACGCAACGACGGGCAGCGATCCAGGAGCGGTTCCTACGGACGATTGGGACGAAGGTGGTCGTGGGAGCGGTCGTGCTCACACTGCTGGGATCCCTGTTTGGTGTAGGAGCGAACAGGTTCAGATCCCGACTAGGGCGCTCGAAGCACGAGCACGTGTGAGGTGCGGATGAAGAAGAAACGCATCTCCAAGGAGTTGGTGGCGGCCTCTTCGCGCCCGTTGGTGCTTTACATCTTGGCCGCGGGCGACAAGTACGGTTACGAAATCCTCAAGCAGGTAGAGCTTCTCTCGGATGGCGAGTTGAAGTGGTCCGGCGGAATGCTCTATCCCCTGCTCCACCGGCTCGAGCGCGACGGGCTCATCGAGGGCTCCTGGGAAGTCAACGAAGAGTCGAGGCCGCGCAAGTACTACCGGTTGACCACTGACGGTCGGCGGCAGATGTCGACCGATAGGGAGAGCTGGCACAGAGTGCATTTCACACTCGAGATGTCGTGGAGAATCAGCGGTGCATCGGCTGAATGACAAAGTCCGGAGTTGGCGAGAGGATCTCCAAGGAACAGGTTGGTTCTCTCCGCTTGAGTTGGATGAGCTTGAGGATCACCTGCGGTCCCGCGCCGCCGAGCAGCGGGAGAAGGGTCCCGCCCCCGGCTCCGTAGCCGCATTCGAAGCTGCCGTCTGTAGAGAAATCAGTGAACCAAGCGCCCTCTTCCGGGAGTTCGCCAAGTCTGAGAGGCCCGCCTGGAGGCCTCTCCTGGTGGCGAGCTGGGGACTGTACGCCTTGTCCCTCCTTCTCCCGGGTTTCGGCATCGTGGCGTTTGAACCATACGGGCCGACCCTCGGGATCTCGGCATCTGGATGGGAGTTCCTGCGCCGCGCGCTCGAACACGGCTGGATCGTTGATCTGCTACCCAGCCTGGCGATGGCCATGACGTTGCCGCTGTTCCGACGAGCCCGACTGCGGATCGAAGGGTGGCTGGGGCGCGCACTCGGGACCACGGGTGTCTCTGCCCTCGGATTCGGGTTGCTCAATCTCCTGCGTCCGCTTCCGGTCACGGTCGATGGCGACCTCGTCATGTACGGGCACCTCGGTACCGCCTACTGGGTGTGGGTCGGGTCGCTCTCGCTTGCGGCCACCGCTCTGTGGTTGCGCGCCAACGAGTGGACCGTCACCGGACCGAGGAAGTCGTTCGCCTCGCGAGCGAGACGATTGTTGGTCCAAGCACCGACCTTGAGGAACGGATAACGGCTGTCCTCCTGACTCCGCGTCCGCTCGATTGATGCTCGCGGGGCCTGCCATGGCGCTGTTTTGGCGCTCGACGAGGGCCCCGATCACCTCTCTGGCCTCCTCGATGGTTTCGAAGTCGCGCAGATAGATGCACTCCTCCTTGAGCGTGCGGATGAAGCGCTCCGCGACGCCGTTGCACTCCGGCTCGCCTACGTCATCACTGCGGCATCCCAGCCCACAGGCTAGAATGTTCCAACGCGTCATCAACCCGAACGGCAACACGAGGTACAGGCATGCCCACCAATCGTTCAGCCAGCAGACACAAGGCACTGGGGTTCACGAGGCCCGCTCTCTTCTCCTCTCTCTTGACGTGCATCTTCGTCGCCGCAGCCTGTGCCGCACCTTCCGACCAGGCGCCGGAAGAGACCGCCACCGCCGACCAGACCGCGACCCAGCCCACCCAACCCGACCATTTCGTCCCCTCCACCCCCGACAACCTCAACTGGGGCTGGTTCCCCATCGACAAGGACCCCGTCCTCCGCATGCAGTCCGGCGAGACCGTCCGCGTCAACACGCTCACCCACGTGGGCGCCGGCCAGAGCGAGGAGCCGGTGGCATACCTCACCGGCCTGGGCATCCCGCGCGAGGAGATCCTCGACGACGTGCTGGACTTCTGGGCCACGCGTGAGGGCCGGCCGCGCGAGGGGCGGAGCGGCCACGTCATCACCGGCCCGATCCACGTCGAGGGCGCCGAACCCGGCGATGTACTGGAGATCGAGATCCTCTCCATCGAGACCCGCGTCCCGTGGGGCGTCAACAGCACGAGCGCGCGCGGAGGCGTCTTCTCGGAGTCGTATCCCGGCTTCGCGGAGGGCGATCCCGCGCTGGACATCCCGCCCGGAACCCGCCACATGATCCGCACCGGCGAGGTCGACGGAGCCGAAGTCGCATTCTTCTCCGACGACATCCGCGTCCCGCTCGCGCCGTTCATGGGCATCCTGGCCGTGGCCCCCGATCCGGTGGTGGGCCAGCCCGGCGTGACCGTACCCGGCGTGCAGGGGTCGCGCCCGCCCGGCGCCTTCGGGGGCAACCTCGACGTCAAGGACCTGACCGCCGGCACCACGGTCTACCTCCCCGTGTTCCACCCCGGGGCTCAGTTCTATGTGGGAGATCCGCATGGGGCTCAGGGCGACGGTGAAGTCAGCGGGACGGCCATCGAACAGTCTCTGACCGGCACCTTCCGGCTAACGGTCCACAAGGACCGCTCGATCTCGGGCCCGCGGGCCGAGAATGGAGACCACTACATCCTGATGGGCATCGACCTCGACCTGGACCGTGCCACCCGCCAGGCCGTCTGGGAGGTCGTGGACTTTCTCGTCGAGGAGAAGGGGCTGACGCCGGCCAAGGCGCTGTCCCTGGCGAGCATTGCGGTGGACTTTCGCGTCAGCGAGGTCGTGGACCTGACGCAGGTGGTGTCGGGGTTCATCCCGAAGGACGTGTTCTTGCGGTAGATTCGACACGATCACGTTGCGCGCAGCGAAGTTGCTTGTGGAGCACGGCGCGGGCACCGGAACCGGGACAAGGGGGCCAGCAAGATGAGCAGGAAAGAGAAGCAGGCTGGTAGCGATCCCGCACGTCCGCCATCGGCAATGCGCACCGCCGACTTCTGTGCCGAGCGTGGCGCCCAGGCCGACATCGAGGCCGCGCGGCGCATCCTGCGGCGGCAAGGGGGCCAGGCGCCCGAGCCCGAAGACCGGTTGGAGTAGCGGGACAGATTCCCTCAACCCGGGTCTGTCACGCGCCTTCCTTCCGGTCCGCGAGCCTCGCAGCGCCCGGCCCGGTAGACGCTCGTTTCCCCTACGCCGCTCCGTCGTTGCAGTCCGTCAGATTGTAGTTCGGGTTGTTCGCCTCGTTGCCCGGGATCACCAGTGACAGATCCGTGCCACGCTGCAGATTGTCCTTGTGGTACGGTCCCCATGGGTAGACGGAGCTCGCCGCGCGGCCGTACTGCCGCACCAGGCGCCGCATGTCGCCCAGCCGATGACCCGTGTTGAACAGCCAGAACGCCCGTTCGCGGAACATCAGATCCACGCGTGCATCCTGGTCGCCCGGATCGGCCACCGGATCCATCCCGACCGTGCCGCGCGCCGCGTTGATCGTGGCAAGCCATCCCGCCGCATCGCCGGCGTTCAGCTGCGCCTCGGCCTCGATCATCCGCGCCTCGTTGCCGCTGGCCGTTTCCACCGGAGCCGCCCGGCTGGTGAGCTTGAGGTAGCGGTACATCGGCGTTTCCGAGTCGAACCTTGACAGGCCGACGTGCTCGGTCGGCACGCGCGGATCACCCGCCGTCGCGAAGTCCAGCCCGTTGCTGCCCTCGTTGTTCGACACCGAGTAGCGGTCGAGTTCCCAGTTGTCCACGTACATGAAGTTCTCTTCGCGCGAAGAGTTCGTGGAGTGGACGGTCTCGTACAGGAAGTCCGTGGGGACGGTCGACACGGCGGATGCCGCTGCGGCGTAGCTGCCCTGGTTCAGCAGCGCTCTGCCTCTCAACACGCGCGCGAAGTTGGCGATTCGTGCACTGCCGCCCGCGCCCTGATCGGCCATGTTCAGCCGTTCGATCGCGCGGTCCATGATCTGGTCCGTGCTGAGCGGTGCACCGTATTCGATTGCGGGCTCGGTTCTGCTGAAGGGCACCGCCCCGCAGTAGGCCTCGCCCATGAGGATGTGCACGGCCGCCGACACGGCGTAAAGCTCGCCGATTCGCGGATCGGCGCCGCCTGAGACCTCGCTCAACAGCCCGGCCGCGTCCTCGGCCGAGACCCGCGCGACGTGAAGGTTCTGGTACATCTGGTCCCAGGACGCGTTCTGGGGGTCCATCTCCCGCAGGTCCATCGCCCGGATCAGCGGCGGCGTGCCGCCGAACGCGAACTCGTCGCTGAACCATCCCACTGCCTGCACCAGGCCGAGGGCCGAGCCGGGACCCCCCGCGGCCCCGTCCTTGGCGAGCGCGAACTCGCCTATGGCTCCGTTGTACAACGCCGATGCGCCTTGCAGCGTGCGGAGCTGGTCGGGCTCGATGATGTCGGGGTCCGCAACATCGAGGATGGTGTCGCAGGCGGGGAGCGCCGTGACAAGCGCGAGGGCCGCCGCTGCGGCCAACCGGTTCCTGCCGTTCCGTTGTCTTCTATTCGTGTTCATGTCCGTATTCCTCTCGTGAGTCGTGGTAGCCATTGGTCAGTAACCGAGGTTGACTCTGAGCATGAACGTTCTCAGCTGGCCCGCCTGCACGAAGTTGTAGTTGGGTCCATCCGTGCTTGCGCCGGAAGTGTTCACCTCCGGGTCCCAGCTGGTGAAGTTGGTGAAGGTGAAGAGATTGCGTCCGGTGAGGATGACCGATGCCGTCCGCGCCCCGATCCGATCCGCCCACGCGCGCGGCGTGTTGAGGCGGATGTGCGCCTCGCGGATCTTGACGAACGAGGCGTCCTCGGCGTAGGCGCCGAAGGCCCGCGCACCCGCCACCGCCTTGGCCTGCGCTTCCAGCGTGGCGCTGGGGTCGTTGAGATCGCGGCAGTTCTGCACGAACGCGCACTGGAAGAGGGTGTTCACGTTGTGCGAGACGTATCCGCCCTGATAGTCGGCCATGCCACCGATCTCGATTCGGTCGTTCCAGAGCGCCAGGCTGGTGGCGACCTGCAGGTTCTGCGTCGGGATCGTGCTCCCGTTGAACACCGCGGTATCCGAAACGACGACCTCGCTCGGGACGATGATGCCGTCCCCGTTGGCATCGTCCCACGACTCGAGCCTCGGCCACCACAGTCCGTAGAGCGGAAACCCGACGGCCTGCTTGTAACCGAATCCCTGCAGCGGCGTCACGCCTTCGCCGAGCTCGATCAGCTCGTTCGAGTTCTTGGCGCCCGTGATGCCGACGGTCCAGTTCAGGGTCTCGGTCTCGATGATTCGGGCATCGAGGCTGATCTCGTAGCCGTGGTTCTGCACCTCGCCGAGGTTCTCGACGCGGGTCTGCGTCGCGCCCAGCGAACCCGGCAGCTCTCGATTGACGAGCGCGTCGGTGGTGCTCTTCTGGTAGTAGGTGAACTGGACATCCACTCGATTGTCGATAGCGGTGGCGTCGAACCCGACCTCGTATTCCGTGGACCGCTCGGGGCGGAGCTCGATGTTTCCGAGGCCGCCGATCGTCACCGAAGGCTGGGACGAGGCCTGATCCCCTACCAGAATCGAACTCGTGACCGGCAGGAGGTATCGCAGCGCCGCGTTCGCGTCAGGCTGCAGGCCCGACTGTCCGAAGGCGCCGCGCAGGCGGAGCGAGCTGATCCAGCTGGCGTTCGGGCTGTCCATGGCGATGAACGACACGGCAGCCTTGGGATACCAGGCAGCCTCGAAGCCTTCGCCGAACGCGCTGTTCTGGTCGACGCGCATGGCGCCGGTGACGTACACCCGATCGTTCCAGCCCAGCTGCTGTTCGACGTATGAGCCCACGGTCTTGGTCTCGACGGTGATCTCGCCCGAGTTCTTCGTCGCCCCAGCGTCGATGGACTGGCCGCCAGGCGGGAAGACGGTCGCCGAGTTGAGGGTGCCCTCGAGCAGGTCCTCGTTGTACTGGGCCCCGATCGAGGTGCGTGAGCTGATCTGGTCGGTGATATCGAAGTTCGCGGTGCTGCCGAAATCCACCGAGTACTTGTACTGGGTGAAGGAGTCGATGGCCCGGAGGCCCTGGCGCTGCTGGCCGCAGATCGCGCACCCCTGGCCCGGCGCATTGAACGACTCGTCGCTGTACCCGGTGTAGTCGAGGCCCACTGTGGCGTGCGCCGTGACGTAGTCGGTCGGCCGCCAGTTGAGCCGGCCGCTGTTGATAAAGCGGTCGGTCTCGCGCCAGACGATGTGGGCGAAGTTCTGATCCGGCGGCGCGAAGCCGAAGGGGCTAGGCGCATTCGGGTTGGCAGAGCCGAAGATCGCGGTCCCGTAGATGCCCTCCAGGTTGTCGCCGGTCTGCGGCAGGTAGACGTCGCTCTTTACCAGGCCGATGGACACGTTGAGTTCCATATTGTCGCGAACGTCGGCCGTCAGATTGCTCCGAAGGTTGAACTTCGTCAGCACGTTCGGCTGGAGCTGCCTGTCGGGAATCACGGTGGTGCCGCGCTCCTCGTACAGGAATTCACGGCTGATGTCGGGCATCTGGACGACCCCGGTCTCGTTCTCGAACTCGGCGGATACGAAGTAGCGCACCGTGTTCCCACCGCTGACCTGCGCGCCGTACTGCTGCCGGTGACCGTTCTTGATGGGCGAATACTCGGGCTCGGTAAGCAGGTTGCGCGTGTAGAGCTGCTCGATCGTGCACTGTCCCATCGCCTGTTGCATTGGAAGGCAGGGCCTCGTGGCTCCATTGGGAGCACGTCCCTCGGAGTAGTAGATCCCCGGGTACTCTGCCGGATCCTGGCTCACCCCCTGCTCGATCCAGATGTTCCAGCGCGGCGGTCCCTGGACACCCCGCTTCGTCGTGATCCAGATGACTCCGTTGGCGGCCTGCGTTCCGTACAGCGTCGCCGCCGACGGGCCCTTGACGATCTCGACGCTCTCAATCTCTTCGGGGTTGAGATCGTTGAAGAACGACGGTTCGCCGCCTCCGATGTACTGGTCTCCGCCGAGAGCGGGCGATCCGGAGTTGACCCGGATGCCGTCGACATACACGAGGGGATCGGGCGACAGCGTTGCACTGGAGATCCCGCGGATGCGAATGCGGGCCCCGGTGCCGACCGTCCCGTCCGACGGGATCACCGAGACGCCCGAGGCGCGGCCCTGCAGCAGCTCCTGGAAGCTGGTGACCGGCGCAACCTCGGTGAGCACGGCGGTTTCGATCTTGGCCACCGCGTTCCCGATCTCGCGGCGGCGCTGCTCTCCGGTAGCGGTCACCACGATCTCGTCCATGGAGAGCGCAACGAGGCCCAGGACGAAGTCGCGCACCGCGGTCCCGCCGGCCTCGACCGTCACGGACTGGGTGACGGTTGCATACCCCAGCAGCACCACGGTGATGTCGTGATCGCCGGCCGGCACGTTGTTGAGAAGGTATCGGCCGGACTCGTTGGACACGACGCCGATTGTCGTTCCCTCGACGGCGACCTGAGCCCCGGGAAGGGGCTGGCCTCCGTTGTCCTGGACCGTGCCGGTCACCGTGCCCGTCTGGGCCATGGCCGGTACGGCCGCGAGACCGAGGAAAACGAGAAAGAAAACGAACTCGCGCAGGCGTTTCATAGCCTCCTCCTTGCGGCGAGGATACGGCGCCCGGCTTTTCGTGTGGGAGATAGGACGCCGAGTGACCCAATCCACCCATCCCATCCACACGTGGGTCAAGGTAGGGCTGGAGGGCCCGGATGGCCAGCGTAATGCGGAACAGAATGAGCCGTCCCGACATCCGGATGTCAACCACACTTGTCACTATGTAAACCCCGCACTACATATTCATCTCGACCTCTCGTCCCGACACAGTGATTGCCTGAGGAGTTGAAGATGATCAAACGCGAGTGGACGCAGAAGGAAAAGGGCATCGTAGCGCTGGTCTTCGTGGCCGTGGCGTTGTTCTTCGGCCTTACGACGGGTGCGCGGTATCCGGCCCTGGTGACCTCGGACGCCACATTCTATCCACGCGACTACGACGAGGGCGGAGACTACACGGAGAACACCCGGTGCTGGGGAATCCCGGTCATCTATTGGTCCTGCAGGACGACCCTGGAGGAGAACTCCGCGGTGTCGTAGCCGGGACAGCCGTTGCGGCGATCCCTGTGCAGGCGTGCACGCGGTCGCCAACCGGGCCGGGTGCGCAGGGTCATTCGCCCTAGCGAATCCCCTCGAGCTGAATCCCCCTCACGAAATACCGCTGCGTGAAGAGGAACAGCAGCGCGATCGGCAGGACCGCGACGACGCCTGCCGCCATCTGGTACGGCCAGTTGATTTCGTAGGTGGAGTGGAAGGCGGCGATTCCGACTTCGACGACGCGCATCTCCATGGATCGGGTGACGAGTAGCGGCCAGAGGAGATTTTTCCAGGCATCGATGAAGGCGAAGAGGGCGAGCGTGGCCACGGCGGGTTTCGCGAGGGGCAGGGCCACGCTCCAGAAGACGCGGAAGGGGCCGGCGCCGTCGACGCGGGCGGCGTCTTCGAGCTCGCGGGGCACGGTGCGGAAGTACTGCCGCATCAGGAAGATGCCCCACACGGAGACGAGTTCGGTGGAGATGAGGCCCTGGTAGCTGTCGATCCATCCGAGAGCGTCGATCATGAGGAAGCGGGGGATGAGGACGATGACCACGGGGACCATCATGGTGGCCAGGAAGAGCATGAAGATCCGGTCGCGTCCGGGGAAGTCGATGCGCGCGAAGGCGTAGCCGGCGGCGGTTGCGGTGCCGACCTGCCCGGCGACGACGGCCACCGAGAAGACGAGCGAGTTGAGGAAGTAGCGCCCGAACGGCTGGGCGGTCAGCGCTTCGGGGTAGTTCGACCAGAGGGGTGCTGTGGGGAGGATCCGCCCGGGCGAGAACACCTCGAGCTGGCCCATGAGGCTGGTGGCGGCCATCCACAGGAAGGGGCCGGCCATGATGGCGCAGGCGAGGGCGAGCAGGAGGGCGCGGGCGGGGCCCGCGAGGGGCGTGCGGCGGCTAGGCATGGCTGCGCCTCCCTTCGAGGAACCGGAAGTGCAGCCAGGTCGCGGCGAACACCACGGCGAAGAGCACCCAGCTCATCGCGGCGGCGTCGCCGAAGCGGAGGAACTCCCACGCCTCGCGGTAGATGTGGTAGACGGCGACGTCGGTGGCGCCGAGCGGCCCGCCCTCGGTCATGACGTAGACGAGCCCGAAGACCTGGAACGACCCGATCACCGACGTGACGAGCACGAAGAATAGGGTGTGGCGGAGACCCGGCAGCGTGATGTGGCGGAAGCGCTGGAGCGGGCCGGCGCCGTCGACGCGGGCGGCGTCGTACCAGTCGCGGGGGATCGCGGCGAGCCCGGCCTGGAAGACGACCATCTGGTAGCCGACGACCATCCACACGCTGATCAGCATCAGGCTGAGGAGCGCGGTGTCCGGCGAGGTGAGCCAGGCGACGGAGCCGATGCCGACGCGCTCCAGCACCTGGTTGACGAGGCCGTAGCCGTCGTTGAGCAGCCACTTCCAGACGACCGCGATGGCCACTACGCTGGTGATGCTCGGCAGGAAGAGGGCGAGGCGGGCCCAGCGGACGGCGCGCCGGGAGCCCTGGGTGAGGAGGGCGAGCGCGAGGGCGACGGCCATCGCGACGGGGACGTGCAGGGTGAAGACCGCCGTGTTGCGGATGGATGACCACCAAGCGGGATCTAGTAATATATTGCTATAGTTGTCAAGTCCGGTGAAAGGGTGGGTGGGGTCGACGAGGTGCCACTCGTGCAGCGAGATCCAGAGCGAGAAGAGCAGGGGGCCGAAGGTGAAGAGGAGGAGGAGCGTCGCGGCGGGGGCGAGGAAGCCCCAGGCGGAAAGCGTGCGGCGGAGCGCGAGGGGACGGGCCGAGAGCGGGAGGAGGAAGAGGATGAGCGCAACGAGCAGGGCCGAGCCGGCGGCGGCGGCCGTGAGGGGGACGATGGGGGAGGCGGTCTCTTCGTAGCCCAGGAGGACGAGGTGGATGCCGTCCCGGGTGCGGCCGCCGTGGTAGGTGGTGCCGCCGGTCTGCAGAGTGTAGCTGTCGGCGGAGCGGAGGGTCGGGGCCGCGGCGATGGCTTCGCCGACCGCGCGCGGCATCGTCCAGAGTTGGTCGGGGGCGTCCAGCGCGGCGGCGGTGGCCCAGGGGAGGCCGGCGGCCCGTGCGGCCTGGTCGGGAGGGGCGCCGTGCAGGGTGGCGATCTCGGCCGCGCGGACTCCGTAGGCGACGTGGGCCGCGCTGATGTCTTCCAGTTCGTGGTGGGCCCAGCGGGTAGCCGCGCCGACGACCAGGGCGAGGAAGGCGGCGGCGAGGAGCGCGATCGCAGCCGGGTAGCGGGGGGTGGGGGGGGATCGGCGCCGCTTGGCGGCCCAGGCGCACATGAGGAGGAGGCCGAGCAGGGCGAGGGGGGTGGTGGGGCGGGGCCATGCCGCGCGGCCGGGTTCCGGGGCGACGGAGATCCAGACGGCGGGCTCGAGGGCGCCGCTCTGATAGCCGTATGCGCCGGGGCCGGAGGCGGTGCCCGGCGAGCCGTTCTGGCTGCGGTCGGTTGGACCGTCCGGGCGGGCCGAGTCGGGGCCACCCTCCGGGCCGGCCACAGCCGCCGATACGGCTTCGATCGTCGCACGGTCGCCGAGGTGCTGCGCAACGGCGTCCGCCCCAGCGCCAGGTATCTCCCACAAAACCGCCGCCATGCGCGCAACGTTTTTTGTTGCGCGCTCCTGGACGCCCCTCACCGAGACGGTGGCGGAAACCAGGATCGTCGCGACTCCCACGGCAAAGGCGAAGGCGGCGATTGCGGGGAGCGCCGCGGCCAGTTTGCGGTGGACTCGGTCTGGAGCCGTGCTCGCCGTGGCCGGCTTGCCGTCCACGCGGTCCGGCACCGCACTCATCGCGCCAGCACCTCGTCCACGCGGCGAGCCACATCGGTCGCGCTCCGTTCGAGGGGCTCACCGTTCAGCAGCCGCCGGTCCATGATTTCGACCGCCAGCGCCTCGATGCGGGAGAAATCCCGCACATGCGCGCCCCAGGTCATCCTCGCTCCCTGCACCAGCGCGATGAACGCCGCCTCGATCCCCGTTGCGTCCGCCGCGGCGATCTGGGCCGCCACATCCACGCGCGACGGGATGGCCAACCCGGAGCGCGCACGGATGCGCTGGGCCTCGGGCGACGCGAGGAAACCGGCCAAGTCGATGGCCTGACGCAAGTTGGCCGTGTTGGGAGGCACGGCCCACCCGGAGGCGTAGAGGACGCTGGTCGCCGCCGACTGCGACGGGTGGTGCGGGATCGGGAGGACCGCCAGATCCAGCTCGCCCGCGTCGACCAGGTCGCGGAAGACGGGGAGCGTCCAGTGCCCCGACAGCAGAAACGCCTGGCCGCCCGACGCGAAGCGGGCCTCCCGCGCGGGGTCTCCCTGCTGCACGAACTGCGCGCCCGGCGTCAGGCCGTCCTCGGCCAGGCCGGTCAGCAGGCGATAGGCCGCCAGCGCTCCGGGGCCGTCCATGAAGCCCGTGGCGGTCGTGCCGTCGGGGTCCAGGATGTCGCCCCCGGCGGACCAGACGAAGGGCACCCACTGGTAGAGGTTGCGCGGGAAGTCGAAGCCGTAGACCTCGGGTCGTCCGTCACCGTCGGCGTCTGTTGTCACCGCGCGGGCGGCGCGCTGGAAATCGTCCCAGGTCCAGCCACTCTGCGCCGGGAGATCCAGACCGGCTGCGGAAAGCGCTCCGCGATTCGCGTAGAGGACCATCGGCGTGAAGTCCTTGGGGAGCGCGAAGATCGATCCGCCGCGCCGGAACGCGTCCAGGACCTGGGGGAAGACGCTGTCCTCGCGAAACCCCAGCGCCTCGCGATAGGGCGCAAAGTCGACCGCCAGCCCGCGGTCCACAAAGGTGGGGATGTCCGGCGAATCGAGGAGATAGACATCCGGAGGACGACCGGCCGCGATCGAGGTCAACAGGCGCTCTTCGTAGCCGTTCGGCGCCGATTCGAGTAGCACTCGGGTGCCGGGCCGCAGCGCCTCGTACGCCTCGGCGACCTGCTGCTCGATCGCGAGTTCGTGGCCGCCGGCCCAGAGGGCGACCCGCAGTGTGAGGCGGTCCGGGGTGGAGGGGGGAGAGGGGGTACAGACGGTGGCTCCGCCCACCGCGATGGCCAGGATGGCACACCTTTGGAGCCACATATAATATGACATAGCTACGGTCGCAATATACCTATCGGGCGAGGGCCCGAAGCCACGCGGCCACCATCCGGGCCGAAGAGGTGCCCCCTCTCCCACGCGACCGATATGCCCACACTGTCCCCCGCGGCGACCTCCAACGCGGGCGAGGCGCGGGCGACCCAGGCGGCGTCGCCCGGCCCGTCGAGATGCACGCGCTGCTCGCTGCCCAGCGCCTCCACCCGCACGACGTTGGCCTCGAAGTCGACAGCGTCGGCGCGCACCACAAGATCCTCCGGCCGCACCCCGAGCGTGGCCTCGTCGAACGACCAGTCCCCCGCGAACCGGAACGGCCCGCCCGCGAGACTCCCCTCCGCGTCGCGTGACAGCGGCAGCCGGTTGATCGGCGGCGATCCCACGAACTCCGCGACGAAGAGGTTGGCGGGTCGGCGGTAGATCTCGTGCGGCGTACCGACCTGTTGCAGCCGCCCGCCGTCCATCACCGCGACGCGGTCCCCGAGCGACAGCGCCTCGACCTGGTCGTGCGTAACGAAGATCATGGTGGTGCCGTGGCGCTGGTGAAGCGCGGCGATCTCGTCGCGCGTCCGCAGCCGCAGTCCGGCGTCGAGGTTCGAGAGCGGCTCGTCGAAGAGGAAGACGCCGGGATCGCGCACCATCGCGCGCCCCAGCGCGACCCGCTGGCGCTGCCCCCCGGAGAGCTGGCCGGGACGCCGCGACAGCAATTCGGTGAGACCCAGTACCGTGGCCACCTCGCCAACCCGGCGCGCCACACCCTCCCGGCTCGCACCCCGCACCCTGAGCCCGAAACCCAGGTTCTGCGCGACGGTCATGTGCGGGTAGAGGGCGTAGCTCTGGAAGACCATCGCCACGTCGCGCTCGCCCGGCGCGACATCGTCCACGCACCGCCCCCCGATCCACACCTCCCCCGCGCTCGCCTCCTCGAGCCCGGCGATGAGGCGCAGCAGGGTGCTCTTGCCGCATCCGGACGGCCCCACGAGCACCATGAGCTCGCCGGGGCGCACCTCGAGGTCGACGGACGCCACGGCGATGACGTCGCCGAACCGCTTCTCGACGCGGCGCAGCGATACGGCCTGGGGCGCGGGGGTCATGGGGCGGCCTCCGGAGCCGGGCGGGGGCCGGGGCGCCGGGCTGGTCGTAGCGCGGGCGTCATGGGCGAGGCTCCCCCAAGGCCGGAATCCTCCCAGGCTAGGCGCAGCGGCTCGCCGCGCGGCCCGCTGAACCTCGCGCCGTCCACGGTGACGACGGCGTGGTCTTCGTCCAGGGCGACGTGCACGGTGCGGCCCCGGGCGGCTACGGGACCCAGCGAAACATGCGCGAGGCCGTGCGGCAGCGGTCGAACTTCCACTCCCTCCGCGTCCACATGGAGCCCGGCGATCCCGCGGGCCAGCAGGTCGAGAACCCAGGAATGCTGATAATCATCTATCCCTCGGAAGTGGCAGGCACGGCCGGTGAACGGATTGTAATGCTCGAAGCAATTGGGACGCTGGGGATCGCCGCCGGTGAACATCATGCGGACGTAGCGCGCGAGCATGTCGGCGGCAAGGGCGCCCGCCCGCTCGTGACCGCGGCGCCACTGGCGGAGCAGCCCCTCGATGACGTGGCTCGTGGTCATCGGCCAGGCGCGGCCGTTCCAGGGGCAGTTGCGGCGCTTGCCCCGCCAGACGCCTTCGGCCGAAAAGCGCGGATCGTCGACGCTGGACGAGGGGAGGGGGAAGGGGGTGCCGAAGGTCGACAGGTCCTCCAGGTGATCCAGCATGGCGTCGAGGCGCGGCCCGTCGACAAGCCCGGCGAGCATGGGGTAGAACCCGACCGCGGCCTTCACGCCGGTGCGCTCGAAGGTGCGGCCGTCCGTATCGGCGCGACCGTCCACATCGGTGAAGAGGCGGGCCTCGGGCGACCACATGCGCTCGGTGATCGCGGTTGCGGAGCGGGCCTGGAGCGCTCGCCACTCCCCTTCGTCGCCCGTCTGGCCCAGGCGGCCCGCGATCATGGCCAGCGCCCGGAACAGCTGATGGGCGTATACGGATATGTCGATGCCCTTCAGGCGCAGCCGCGGACGCCATCCCGCAACGTCCGCCTCGTCGTCCACGGCCATGTAGCGCGACATGTACTCCTGACCGGTCTCGAAGTGGTTCACGACGGTGAACATCCCCGACCGCTCGGGGTCGCGGGCGGCGCACAGCCAGCGGGCGTAGCGCGAGAGGCCCTCGTAGCAGCGGACGAGCGCGGCGGGATCGGGATGCATGTCGTCGACCGCCAGCAGCGCGTCGCCCCAGTTGGCGTGGTAGAAGTCGGTGCGCTCGAGGTGGTCGGGGTAGAGCCGCCCGTGGAAGGAGCCGTCCGGCTTCTGGTTGTCGACGAAGTTGAGCAGCGAGCCCCACGCCTCGGCGCCGCCCGCGCGCCAGCGCATCTCCATCATGTGGCACTGCGCGCTGTACGTGATCGGCACATGGAAGTACTCGATGCCCTCGGCGATGGCGGGGCGGCGCACGGTGCCCCACCGCCCCTCGATGCGGTTGAGCCCGAGCCCGTACACGCGGTAGTCGAAGTAGCGGTCGAGGTGCGGGTCGCCGCACGTGAAGGACGGGAAGCCGGCGAAGAAGGAGCGCCAGGTGAGGGGGGTGGAGGAAGCGCGACCGCCGCCGCCCGGCGCGTCGTCGCCGAGCTGCGGCGCGAGCCCAAGCCGGAGCGAAAGGAGGCCCGCCGCATCGGGCGCGACCGCGGCCGCGAACCAGATCCAGCCGGCGCGGGCAGCCTCGCTCTCGGCGAGAGTGCCGTGCTCACCCGCCGCACCGCGCGGAGGCATCCCCTCCTCGGCGAAGGGCGAATGACCCCACTCGGGACGCGCCCCGCCCTCGGAATGAGCGATCCGCCATCCCGCCAGCGGCACGGATCCGCCCAGCGTCATGCGCACACGCAACTTGCGGCCGCTCCGGTCCGAGACCGTCCTGACCCAGCTCACACCGTCTTCGCCGACTTCGATATCGGTGACGGCGGACGCGGGCTGCGCGGTGAATGCGACTGCGGCATGTGCCTCCAGGTCGCGCGGAAGCGACCAAGCCGATTCCAGGATTCCGCCGGGGAGGACGCGGCGCTCCTCCTTGGCGGTGAGCCGCTCGGTCCCGGCGCCGCGGGTCTCCGACACCCAGGCGGCAGTCAGTCTGCCGGGGCGCCAGCTCCAGCCGTTCGGTCGCAGGGCCTGAGAGCCACCGCCGCACCGGACATCCGGACCCCCGCGCAACGGGACCTCGAGCCCGTCCCGATCCAGGATCGCGACGGAGAAACCCGGCCCGACCTCGTGCTGCAGCAGGTGCGCGGGATCCCAAAATCCCGGCCGGTGCAGCCACCTCGGAAACGGGGGAGCCCAGACGACGCCGTCGAGGCCCCCGAGGTACCATTTGTCGCCGCGGGCCAGGGCGCGGATGCGCTCCCGGGGTGAGGCGCTGCCAACGTCTGCCAGGGGTGGGGGCGCCTCCATCCGTCCCGCGTTACGTCATTGCCGCAGGAGGATGAACCGCCTGTGGGGCGGCTCGACCGGGCGTGCGTTCATGGGATGCAGCGCCGCAAAGGCATCGACCTGAGCCTGCGAGACGGAAATCGACTCGGTCATCACTACCCAGCTAACCACCTCCGAGCAGGGAGGCGTTGTGAGGGAGCCGGCGTAGCGGAAGTAGGAATCTCCTGCCGGCAGGAAAGCGTTCGGATCGAGCCCGGTGACCGCCGCGGGCGACTCGTCGACGCCCGGTATGACATCCCATATCCCCTGGATGGCTGTATGGGCCTCGCCGACATCCATGAAGACGCCGATCACCGCGAGGTCGCCTTCCTCGGCCTGATGGACGAAGTGCACCTCCATCGGCGAACTCGCTCCGTCGACCGTGTGTTCGCTGGGCAGATGGAAGTGGAACTGCAGGAGGGAGAACCGTCGGCCCTCAAGGGTGAACGCACTCCCCTCGGGCATGTTGACCTGGATGGTGTGTCCATTGTCGAGCACCTGTCCATCCGCGGGCTGCCACTGGATGTCCAGGCTGTTTCCGCCAGCGGAAATCGCACCCGTGAGATCGATCGGGGACTGTTGCACACCGGTGTCACAGGCCGCGAAGGATGGGTCCAGTTGCCCCCACATTCCGGGGCCGTCGTCGCCTTCATAGCTCCAGTGAACTTCGCCGTCACCACCGCCCTCTGCCTGCTCTGCGTGGGTCTCTTCCTGTGTGTCCGCCGGGTCCGGTGCGTCCGTCTGGCAGCCGTACTGTGCGACAACGAGGTGGGCCATCATTAGGCCGCCGAGTGAGCTGAGTCGCATGGATCCCTCCGTATTCGATCCTGGGTTCATTGTGCGGGGACGTTAAAGTACGGCACCGTCCGCGGCTGGCAACGCCGGTGCCTCCGCACTCCTGTGGCCCCCGAGCATCGTGAACGTAGATTAGAGGATGGCGACGACAGCGGCGGCCGAACGCATCGATACGATCCGGGGACTGCCCAGGCCACTGGCCCGGGCGATGGAGGCGTATGCCGACCGTCTGGATGTCGAAGCGATCCGTGCGGCCTACGAGCTCGCCGCCGAGGCGCACTCGGGTCAGTTCCGGGCCTCGGGCGAGCCGTTCATCAATCACGCGGTCGAGGTCGCGACCATCCTCGCCGACCTTCAGCTCGACACGGGCACGGTGGTGTCGGCGCTGGTCCACGATGTGGTCGAGGATACCGTCGTGTCCCTCCAGGGGATCCGGGAGATCTTCGGGGACGAGGTGGGGGCGATTGTCGACGGGGTGACCAAGATCGGGAAGGTGCGGTTCCGGTCGAGCACCGAGCGCCAGGTCGAGAACTACCGCAAGCTCCTGCTCTCCATGGCGCAGGACGCGCGGGTGATCCTGGTCAAGCTCGCCGACCGGCTCCACAACATGCGGACGCTCGAGTATCTGCCTCCCGGCAAGCAGAAGCCCATCGCGCGGGAGACGCGGGACATCTATGCTCCGCTGGCGCACCGGCTCGGGATGTGGGCGATCAAGTGGGAGCTCGAGGACCTTTCGTTCAAGTTCCTCGACCGCGAGGCCTATGACGCGCTGCGGAAGCTCGTGCGGCAGCGGCGCCGGGCCCGCGAGCGGCACATCCTGGAGATGCAGCGGCCGCTGGAGGACGCGCTCCTGTCGGCCGGGGTCGTCGCCGAGGTCACGGGACGGCCGAAGCACCTGTGGTCGATCCACCGGAAGATGATCACGCAGGACCGGAGCTATGACGACATCTACGACCTCATGGCGCTGCGGGTGATCACCGACTCGGTGCAGGGGTGCTACTCGGCGCTGGGCATCATCCACGGCCGCTGGACCCCCATCCCGGAGCGGTTTCACGACTACGTGGCGACGCCGAAGTCCAACATGTACCAGTCGATCCACACGACCGTCCTGGGGACGGGGGGGCGCCGCTACGAGATCCAGATCCGCACGGAGGACATGCACCGCACGGCGGAGTTCGGGATCGCCGCGCACTGGCGCTACAAGGAGGAGGGCAAGGGAAGCACGGTCGATGACGCGCTGACCTGGTTCCGCCAGGTGCTCGAGTGGCAGAAGGATGCCCGCGAGCCGGAGGAGTTCATGGAGTTCCTCCACATGGACCTCTTCCAGGGCGAGATCTTCGTCTTCACGCCGAAGGGAGAGGTCAAGCAGCTCCCCGTGGACGCGTCACCCATCGACTTCGCCTTCTCGGTGCACACGGAGGTGGGGATCCGTTGCGCCGGGGCCAAGGTCAACGGCCGGATCGCGCCGCTGTCCCGCAAGCTCAAGAGCGGGGACTCGGTCGAGATCATCACCAACTCGCGCCAGCGCCCGAACCGCGACTGGCTCGGCTTCGTCAAGACCTCGCGGGCGCGCCAGCGCATCCGCCAGTGGATTCGCCGCGAGGAGTACGACAGCGCGCTGCGCCTCGGCCAGGAGTTCTTCCAGCGCGAGCTTCGCAAGGCGCGGCGCCCGAAGCCGCGCGACGACCAGATGCGGAAGGTCGCCCGGAAGCTGGGCTACCAGAGCTTCGACGAGGTGCTCGCCGCTCTCGCCCGGGGGGACATCGGCCCGTCCGTGGTGATCCGCGCGCTGTACCCCGACGAGGACCCGGCGGAGGTGGTGAAGCGAACGCCGTCGGCGCTGGAGCGCATCGCCGAGAAGATCCGCAAGTCGAACCGGGGGGTGACGATCGGTGGGGTGGACAACCTGATGGTGCGCTACTCGCAGTGCTGCCAGCCGGTCCCGGGGGACAAGGTGATCGGGTACATCACGCGGGGCAGGGGCATCTCCATCCACCGCACCGACTGCCCCAACGTCCTCAATCTCGACCAGGACCCCGGGCGCCGGGTCGAGATCGAGTGGAGGGCGGAGCGCGATGACCGCTTCTTCGTGCACCTGCACATGCACGGCTCCGACCGGCGGGGCCTGCTCGGCGACGTGGCGCGCACGATCAGCGAAACGGCCACAGACATCCAGCACGCCGACATGCGCGCCACCGACGGAGGCATGACCGCCGCGTTCGTGGTGGAGGTGCAGGATCTGAACCACCTCAAGCGGGTGATGGAGGCGGTGCAGCGCGTCAAGGGGGTCATGTCGGTGATCCGGCGCGAGAGCTTCGGCGAGAGCGAACTCTTCGACAAGCGGAAGAACTGAGGGCGGGGATGGGACCGCGCACGGTAGGGCATCGCGGCAGGCGGGCCAGTGCCTGACTTCGAGATCCGCGCCCCGTACAAGCCGGAGGGCGACCAGCCCGGGGCGATCCGGGAACTTGTGGCGGGGCTGCGCGCGGGCACTCGCTGCCAGACCCTTCTGGGTGCCACCGGGACGGGGAAGACGCTGACCATGGCCCACGTGATCGCCGAGATGAACCGGCCGGCTCTGGTCATGTCACACAACAAGACGCTCGCGGCACAGCTCTACGGCGAGCTGAAGTCGCTGCTCCCCGGCAACGCGGTCGAGTTTTTCATCTCCTACTACGACTACTACCAGCCCGAGGCCTACGTACCGGCGACGGACACCTATATCGAGAAGGACGCCTCGATCAACGAGGATATCGAGCGGCTGCGGCTGCGGGCGACCTCTTCCCTGATCGAGCGGCAGGACGTGATCGTGGTGGCGTCGGTCTCGTGTATCTACGGCCTGGGCAACCCGGCGGACTACCGGGGGCTCATGCTGCACCTCGTGGTCGGCGAGGATGCGCCGCGGCAGGAGATCCTGCGGGGGCTGGTGGACATTCTGTACAAGCGCAACGACATCGCGTTCGAGCGGGGGACCTTCCGGGTGCGCGGGGACACCATCGAGATCTTTCCGGCCTACGAGGAGCAGGCGGTGCGGGTCGAGCTGTGGGGGGACGAGGTGGAGCGGATCACGCGGTTCGACCCGCTCACGGGCGCGACGATCGCCGCGCTGGAACGGACCGCGATCTACCCGGCGTCGCACTACGTGACCCGCCGGAGCACGCTCGAGGGAATCGAGCCCCTGGTGCGCGAGGAGCTGGCCGGGCAGGTCGCCCGCTTCCGGGACGCGGGAGCCCTTCTCGAAGCGCAGCGGATCGAGACGCGCACCAACTTCGACCTCGAGATGATGCTGGAGATGGGAACCTGTCCCGGCATCGAGAACTATAGCCGCTACACGAGCGGCCGCCGCGAGGGAGAGCGGCCCTCCTGCCTGATCGACTTCTTCCCGGAGGATTTCCTGCTGATCGTCGACGAGTCCCACGTGTCCGTGCCCCAGGTCCACGCGATGTACAAGGGGGATCGCTCGCGCAAGCTCACCCTGGTCGAGCACGGTTTTCGGCTCCCGTCGGCGATCGACAACCGTCCGCTCACCTTCGACGAGTGGCGCTCGCTGGTGCACCAGGTCGTATTCGTCTCGGCGACGCCCGGCGACTACGAGCTGGAGCAGTGCGGCGGGGTGGTGACCGAGCAGATCATCCGGCCGACGGGCCTCGTGGATCCGCCGATCGACGTGCGCCCGGTGCGCGGCCAGGTGGACGACCTGCTCGCCGAGATTCGCGAGCGCGCCGAGCGTGACGAGCGGGTGCTGGTGACGACCTTGACCAAGCGGATGGCGGAGGACCTGTCGGAGTACTTCCAGTCGGTGGGGGTGCGGGTGCGCTACATGCACGCCGAAGTCGACGCCATCGAACGCATGGAGATCCTGCGGACGCTTCGCCTGGGGCGCATCGACGTGCTGGTGGGGATCAACCTGCTGCGCGAGGGGCTCGACCTGCCCGAGGTGTCGCTCGTCGCCATCCTGGATGCCGACAAGGAGGGGTTCCTGCGCAATACGCGGTCGCTCATCCAGACCGTGGGACGGGCGGCGCGGAACGCGAATGGGAGGGCGATTCTGTACGCGGACCGGATCACCGAGTCCATGCGCGCGTGCATTGACGAGACGGAGCGCCGGCGGGCGGTGCAGCTCGCGCACAACGAGCGGCACGGGATCGTCCCGCAGACGATTCGCAAGAGCGTGGAGCAGATCGAACTCTCGACGCGGGTGGCCGATGCGCGCGCGAGGCCGGCCGTGAAGGTGGCGGAGCCCGCTGCGGGGTACACGGACGAAATCGATGCCGAGCAGTTCATCAAGATCATCGAGGAGGAGATGGCGAAGGCGGCCGAGGCGCTGGACTTCGAGCGTGCGGCGGCGTTGCGCGACCAGCTGTTCGAGCTGAAGGCCGCCGGATGAGGGGTGCGGGGGATAGGGGTGGCGCGCCGTGGTGAGAGGTGCTGCGCCGTGGTGAGGATGACGCTCACCGAGGACGACCTGGTGGCGTGGGGCCGACGGATCGGCGCCAGGATTCGTCCGCCGGTGTTCATCGGGCTGCGGGGGCCGCTCGGTGCGGGGAAGTCGGTGCTGGCCCGGGCGGTGGCGCGCGGGGCCGGTGTACGGGAAACCCTGCCATCGCCGACCTTCAACATCGTCTTTCGCTATGCGCTGTCGGCGGCCGAATCGGTCGTCCACGCCGATCTCTACCGACTGCGTTCGGTCGAGGAGCTCGCCGGAATCGGATGGGACGACATCGTCGGGGACGAGGGGGCGATCGTGCTGGTCGAGTGGCCGGGGCGCGCGGGCGCGGAGCTTCCCGCCGACCGGTGGGAGGTGACGCTGGGGTTTTCGGGTGCGGGCCCCGGCAGCCGTACGGTCGAGGTGGAGCGGTGTGGGGAGCCGGCCGCTCTCCCCTCCTTCCCGGTTGGCATCCGGTGAGCGGCGGGTCGGAGGGTGGTGGGGGGATGGAGATGCCCGGTGTGGATGCCGGCTGCGGCCTTTCCGAAGGCGCACCGGAGGGTCCCGTGCTCGGGATCGAGACCTCGAGCCGCCTGGGATCGGTCGCGCTCGCCGAGGGCGGTGTGGTTGTGGCGCGCAAGTTGCTTCCGGAGCCGTCGCGGCATTCGGTCGGGCTGATTCCGGCGATCGAGGAGGTGCTGGACGAGCGGGGACTGGGCGTGGATGAACTGGTCGGGATCGCGGTCGGGGCGGGACCCGGGTCCTTCACGGGGGTGAAGGTGGCCGCGGCTGCCGCCAAGGGGCTGTCGTGCAGCCTGGAGGTGCCGCTCTACGCCACCTCCAGTCTGCGCGCGGCGGCGGTTGCGGGCGCTTCCGCGCCGGCGGGCGCCTCGGCGCCTGCAGGTGAGGAGCCCGAGATTCGCTACGTGCTATTCGATGCGAGGGGCGGTCGCGTCTACGGCGCCTGCTACGATGTGGGAGCCGCGGGCGTGGATCAGGCGATCGCGCCGCACGGCGGCACGATCCTGGATGTCATAAACGGGCGTCCCCCCCGCAGCACCGTCTTCATGGGCGACGGCGCCGCTAGCCACGCTGCGCTGATCGGCGCTGCCGGGTACGCCATGCGGCCTCCTCCCGCGGGCATGCCGGGAGCCGACGGGGTGCTGTGCTGCTGCGACTGGGTGGCGGTGGATGCCGCGAACTGGGAGCCGCAGTACGTGCGGGAATGGAGGCCGGGATGAGGGGTGGGGTGGGGGTGCGGCGGGCCCGGACGCAGGACCTTGACGCGATCTGCGAGATCGAGGCAGCGGCGTTCTCGCGTCCGTGGTGCCGGGACACCTTCGCGAGCATCCTCCTCCGTACGGAAGCCGAGTTGCTGGTCGCCACCGACGGCGATGTGGTGGTCGGCTATACGGTGCTGATCTGTGCGACCGGTGAGGCAGAGCTCGCCAACCTGGCCGTAAGCCCGGCGAATCGGGGCCAGGGCGTGGCAAGAGCGCTCCTTGCAGAGGCCACCCGCACGCTTGAGCACCGGGGGGTGAGCCACCTCTACCTCGCGGTGCGTGCCTCCAACACCGGGGCGATCAGGCTGTACGAGCGATTCGGCTTCCGGGGGATCGGAATGCACCAATCCTACTATCAGGACCCGGCCGAGGACGCCTGGATCCTGTCGCTGGAGCTGTCGGGCTCGGGTGACTCTTCCGGCTGAGCGACTGCTTCGAGGCCTCCCGCAACAGGGCCGGGACCATCCGCTCCCAGGCGAGCCAGCAACTGCTCCTGTCGCTGCGAAACAATCCTCAGAGTACGGTGCTCGATCGGCATTCCGTCGTCCCGGCTCAAGCTCGCCGCTTCGACGAATCTGCCGCGCACCAGGAAGTACTTTCGCATCTCCAGGTTGGCCGCTTCGACCAGCACCTTCCTGACGCTCACCCGGAGCCTCGTCCGTCCCGTCTCGGTAGTAAGGTTCCAGAGCACCTGTCGCTTGCATATGTCGCCGATGTCCAACCGGGTTTCGCCGGCGAGGAATCGAGCGACGATGTCCGGTATGACCACACCCGCAATGTCCTCCTGCCCGGACTCGTGATCGAAGGGAATCCATCTCGGCACGGCCAGCCAGTCGATCGGCAGCATGGGACGGAAGATGTTGGTGAGCGCCGCCTGAATGAACGGATTGACGTCGAGTCTGATTCCCTCCGAATCGCAGAGCAGCAGCGCCGCCCGCACTCCGCTTTCCTCGATACTGGCGCGCAGGGTGTCCCCGTGTTCCGCCAGTCCGAAGACGGCCACGCCGTAGGTCTCGGTCTGTTCGCGGGCCAGATTCGTGCCTCGCCGGAGTTCCACGGCCGTGGTTCTCGTATAGCGCAAGAGCCGTTCGGGACTGATTTGCGGCCCCGAAGCCAACTCCACAAACAGCGAGTGACGCATCGCACGGGATGCCAATACCAGCACGGGATGACTCCCGCTTTCCACGTTGCGGGGGAACCCGCGCACGATCCACTGCTCGCGATACCCCAGTCCGCGGAGTTCGCCGGAAAGCCCGGGGGTTCCCCGGCACATCCCGATGAGAAGGTTGGTGACTTGCAGCCTAAAGTTGGAGGACATCCTGTCCATCCTGATCCAGCAGCCGAACCCCGGAGTCGAAGTGGTGCTGCAGGTTGGTGATGAAGTGGACGACCGAGTTCGCGCTGGTCTCCACAGGCAGGAAAAGGCGAAGGAACTCGGGCGTAACTTCGAGGTCGAGCACTCCTCCCACCTCGAGATCCAGGGCGCGCAGGCGGGCGAACGATGCGGATGCCTGCGCCGGGACGCCCCAGAGCCTGAATGGCGGGGTCCCGGAAAAGACGCGGTCACAGAAGCGCGCAGCGTCTTCAATGGGACGAGCAGGCGCAATGGTCAGGCTCCGGCCGGCGAGTTTCCCGGCCACTCCGTCCGCGCGTATCCGGAAGAGGGATTCCAGTTTTTCGATCTGCCTGGTGTAGTTGCGCTTGAACACCTTCACCCAGTGCAGATGTCCCTCGTACGAGGTTCCACGCGTGACCATGCGTCCGTCGCGATCGATCTCCGCCAGGCACGTCGCCTCGCGGTCGTCCTCGTCGGGCCAGTACCGTACATGCACCCGCGACAACGAAATGGAATCGTTCAGTGAACTCTCCCGGCTCAGCAGCGAGAGTATCCGGCCGGACTGGCCGGCCCACAACTGCATCGACATGAAACCGTGGGAGTCGGATCCGTCGTCGTTGTGAAATCGTCGGCGGTCGTGACTCAGAATAAGACCTTCCAGCAGACCAAGTTCCGCGAATTCTTCGAGCAACGGCCCCGGCAGCGAAACCCGGGACAGGGGTGTGCCGACGGCGGCCATTCGCCCGACGGCCCAGTCCGCCGTACTGCTCGACGCCAGCGTGTGGATCAGCCAGTGACGGGGATCGCTGCAGTCGGCGTACAGGGACACCGGGGTCTCTCCACGGTAACGGCCCTCGATCGTCACGAGCCCGGGCTCGTCCGCCGGATGAACCCTGGCGGCGAAGCTGGCCTGGAGATAGGGCTCGGAAACCAGCGCCTCGAGCGTCTTCGCGACGCTGACGTCGGGGCCTCTCTCCGGATCGCCGTTGGCATGGACCTCGACCAGGTAGGTCTTGATCGGTTCGGAGTCGCCCGCGGATCCCCGCTCGACCGAACCGCCCGGGTACACGCCGGTCATTCGGCCCTGCAGATAGTCGTGCAGGTGGCTCCTGTTCCGAGCGATCATTGGCGGGTTCTCCGTGCGTCACACAGCGGTACTTCGACTGTTGGCCGCGCAATATATGGGCTGATCGCGACAACGGTAAGTGTCCGTCACTCTCGTCCCCTTGCGGGTTTGATTACCATATACCGTGCAGCGCTCGGATGGGCGGGTCCCCCCGGGGGGTCGGCCATCGGAAAGAACACGGAAGCATCGCGAACCGAAACGCAGCCGCGATTTATTCCACGGGCTGATAGGAACGACACCCGAAAAATGACGTCCCGCACAGGCCGCAGAGTGCTGATAACAGGCGGCGCCGGATTCGTGGGGAGCCACGTGGCGGAGGCCCATCTGGACATCGGCGACCAGGTCTGGATTCTCGACGACTTGTCCTCGGGACGGGTGCAGAACATTCCCGCGGGAGCCGAGTTCGTGGAGATGGATCTGGCCGAACCTCGCGCGCGCCGCTTTGTGCGCGACGGGGGTTTCGATGTGATCAACCATCACGCCGCCCAGATCGACGTCAGGGTGTCGGTCGCGGATCCGATCGCCGACGCCCGCGTGAACATCGTCGGACTGCTCAATGTCCTGGAGGGCGCGCGCGAGGCCGGCACCTCACGGGTCGTCTTCGTGTCCAGCGGTGGCGTGGTGTACGGCGAGGCCGCCGAGTTTCCGACCCCCGAGGCCGTGCCGAAGCGCCCGGTATCGCCCTACGGCGTGTCGAAGCTGACCGGGGAGCACTACCTGGACTACTATCGCCAGCTACACGGCATGCAATACGTGGCGCTGCGCTACAGCAACGTTTACGGCCCCCGCCAGGATCCAAGCGGCGAAGCGGGCGTTGTGGCCATCTTTTCGAACCGTTTGCTCAGGAGTGAACCGCTGGTGATCTACGGTGACGGGGAGCAGTTGCGGGACTACGTCTACGTGAAGGATGTCGCGAGTGCCAACCTGCTGGCGGCACAGATGCCCCTCGAGGACGCCCCCGGACTCGACGCCAGGGCGTACAACGTCGGGACGGGCGATCCGACGAGCGTGAACACCCTGGCCGCCGTGCTCGAGGAGGTTGCCGGGATTCGGGTGGGGCGCGTCCACAGGGATGCTCGCGCGGGGGACGTGCGCCGCAGCTGCCTCTGCACCGCCAGGATCCGGAAGCGGGGCTGGGCGCCCGCATTCAGCCTGCGCGAAGGGATGATGCACACCTACGAACACATCGCGTCCGGTCGCTCGGCGGTGGTCGCGTGACGGGCGCGCTTCTGTTGCAGGCCGGTCCGCCGCGCAGCGTGCTCGACATGATCCTGGGCGCGAGTCCGCCCACCCACATCGTCCTGGTGGTGCTGCTCCTGTTCTCGGTGCTGTCCCTGTGGGTGATCATCGCGAAGGTCCGCCACTTCCGCGAAGTCCGCCGGGACGGGGACGAATTCGTCGCCCATCTGGAATCGGTCTCCAACCTGGGCGACGCCTACGCCGCCGTGCAGAGCCTGGAGGAATCCCCCTACACGCGTCTCTTCCAGAGCGGACTCGGGTTCTTCGATGAACTGCGTCCCGGCGCGCTTACCGGGGCCAGCCAGACGACCGGGCTCTCACGCACCCAGCTGGATGCGCTCCGCATGGTGATCGACAAGGTGGAGGCCGAGGAGATCGACGACCTCTCCCGCGGGCTCAACTGGCTTGCGATCATCGGTTCCGTGTCGCCGCTGCTCGGCCTGATGGGCACGGTGATCGGCATCATGAACACCTTCATCGGCATCACCCAGCACGGCTCCACCAACATCAGTGCGGTGGCGCCCGGGGTGGCCGAGGCCCTGATCACCACGGTCGCCGGGCTGGCCGTCGCTATTCCTTCGGTGATCGCCTACAATCACTTCGCCTCGCGAATCAATCTGATCCTCGGTGAGTTCGAGGGCTTTGCCAGCGAGTTCATCGGGACGCTGGCCAAGGGCGGCCACGTATGAGCGACCGGGGGAATCGGCAGCGCGAGCGGCTTCCGGTCCGAGCTGAAATCAATGTCACCAGTCTCGTGGATGTGGCCTTCACCCTGCTCGTGATCTTCATCATTACCGCGCCCGTTCTGCAGGGCGGCGTCGATGTGGATCTCCCGCAGGGCCAGGTCGGTTCGATCGAGGCGTCGGACCAGCACATCATCGTGAGCGTTGAGGCCGACGGCACAGTCTACCTTGGCGAGACGCCGGTGCAGGCTGAAGACATTGCGGGGATCCTGGGGCAGATGCTGCAGGCGAACCAGCAGGACGCAGTCTACGTGCGTGCGGACTCGGCGGCGCGGTACGGCCTGGTGTTCAACATCGTCAGCACCGTCGCGAGCCAGGAGGGCGTCGGTCTCTACCTGATCGGGGTGGACGAGCTGCCATGAACTGGCGCGCCCTGACAAACATGGTCCACGGTGGCCCGGGCGATCCGCTGGACGGTCGCTCGCTGGGCCTTTCGCTCGCCCTCCACGTCGTGGCCTTCGTTCTCGTCCTCTGGGTGATCCCGGCGCTCCGACCCGACCCGGTGTTCTTCGAGGCGGTCGAGATCCGGGTGGTTTCGGCGCCTCCGGTGTCCGCCCCGCAGCCGGAGGAGGAAGTGCCTCCCGCCCCGGAGGACCAGCTGGTCGTGGAGACGCCGGAAGATCCCGTGGAAGAGGAGGAAGCACCGCTCCCCGCAGAGGAGGAGCCCCCGGCCCCGGAGCCTGAAGAGACACCGCCGCCGGAGCCCGAGGAAACCCCGCCGCCAGCCGAGGAACCGGCCCCGGCCGAAACCGAGGAGACCGAGGCCGAAGAGGGAGGCCAGAACATCGATGTGCGCATGGAGGGGTTGCGGCGGGACTACCCGGCCTACTACGACAACATCATTCGACAGATCGGGCGCTGCTTTCGGGCCCCCGAGGCGGGCAACCGGCTGGTGGTCGTCCAATTCATGATCCAGGAGGATGGCAGTATCAGCGACATCGGCGTGGCGCAGTCTTCGAACAGCTTTGTCTTCGACCTGGCCGCCGAGAGTGCGATCGAGTGCGCGGGCAGGCCGGGCAGGCTGGGGCCGCTGCCCGAGGGGTATCCCTGGGAAGTACTTCCGGTACAGTTCAGGTTCAGGCCCGGCTCCGGAGACACCGGACCGGACGCCAGGCGCTACGCGGAGACGACATGTTGAATCCCCGACCTGCCACCCACACCGGCCCGGATCGCATGCGGGTCACAGGCAGCGGGCGTAACGGCCGTGCGCTCCAAGCGGGACTGTTGAGGATCGCCCTGCTCGCGCTCCCCCTGTTCGCCGTGCCGCCGGCCCATGCCCAGGAGGAGGTCGCAATTCCGGGAATTCAGCTCGGCCTCGCGTACGAGAATCTCTACATCCCTCCCCTGGCGATCCTGCCTTTCACGGGTCCCGAGACCAGTCGGGCGGTGATCGCCGAAGTGCAGGGCATCATTGCGAGGGATCTCGACTTCAGCGACCGCTTCGTGGTCCTCGACTCGCTCCCGGAAGGCCTGGCCGACGAAGGGATCCAATACAGCCTGTGGGATCAGTACGGTGCGGACTGGGTGCTGATGGGAGCCGTCGAGGAGATCGCCGGCCGTCACTTCCTGTCGATCGAACTGCACGACATCGTCTTCACCAGCGTCGAGCGCGGCCGCTTCGCCCTGCCGCCGCCCGGCGACGAGGATTTCCGAATGGCGGTGCACCGTATCTCGGACTCGGTCGTTGAGTGGGTGACCGGCGATCCCGGGGTGGCCGCGAGTCGCATCCTCTTTGCCATGCGCCCCTTCGGCAACCCGTCCGCAAAGGAGCTGTACGTCGTCGACTCCGACGGCGAGAACCTGCGGCGCGTCACCTGGGACGAGGATCTCGCGATCTCGCCTGCGTGGTCTCCCGACGGGCGCCACGTCGCGTACGTCTCCTACAAGTCGGGCTACCCGCGAATCTACGAACTCGACATGGAGGAGGGCGGCGAGCGCACCCTCGAAATCGGCCGCGAAGGCCAGCAGTTCATGCCGGCCTACCATCCGAACGGGCAGGACCTGGCATTCAACCTCATGGGCATGGGGCTGTTCCGCTACAACCTCAGGGACGGCTGCTGTCTGGTTCAGCTGGTCGGGGGACTGGCAAGGAACATCCAGCCGACCTATTCCCCCGACGGCGACCGCATGATCTTTGTTTCCAACCGGTTGGGGGTGACATCGCCCCAGGTCTACGTGATGCCGGCCCGCGGGGGCGAGGCGACTCTCGTGTCTCCCTACCGCTACGGCCAGGGTGGTTACTTCGCCGACCCCGACTGGTCTTCGGTGTCCGGCAAGGTGGCGTTTGCCGGGGGCATCGTGCGGCGGCGGGTGTACAACCGGTACCACATCTTCGTGGCTGACCCCGACGTGGGTGACAACCGTCTGATCCAGTTGACGCGCGAGGGAAACAACGAAGATCCCAGCTGGGCCCCGGACGGCAGACACATCGTCTTCGTCGGAGAGCGCAGCAACGGATTCGGCGTGTTCGTGGTCGACTCGGCCACCGGCCGCACACGCACGCTGGTCGCGAGCGTTCGCGCTTCCGACACGGACTGGTCACCGTCCCTTGCGGCCCTGTCCGCGGAGATCGGGAATCCGTGACAACCCGCCACCGTGACGCCCTGGGCGCCGGCTGTGCAGACCCCGGCGGAACGGCGCGGCTCCAATACTTGATCAGGCGGGGTCAATCCCCTATATACAAACAGTTCCAGGACAAGGTCCCACAAGATGTTCCACTACCCGGGAGCAGGTATGACTAACCGTCGTTTCGTTCTCGCAGCCTTCGCCACCACTTTTCTGCTCGCTGCGTGCGGGAGCGAGCCCGAGCCGGAAATGGCTCCGGAGCCGACCCGCCCGACTGCGGAAGAGTTGGAGCGGATGCGCCAGGACTCGATCCGCAGAGCTCAGGAAGCCGAAGAGGCGCGGCGTCGTGCCGAAATGGAGGCAGCCGAGCGGGAAAGGCAGCGGGCGGCCGAAGCGGCCCGCCGCGCGCTTACGGAAACGGTCTACTTCGATTACGACGAGGCCACGATCCGGTCGGACACCGAATCCAGCCTGCGGGCCAAGCTGGATATCCTGCGCGACAACCCCGGGGTGCAGCTGCGCATGGAGGGCCACGCCGACGAGCGGGGCACCTCCGAGTACAACATCGCCCTGGGCAACGAGCGCGCCGAGGCGGTGATCCAGTTCCTCACCGGGTTCGGACTCGATGGGGGGCGTTTCGCGTCCGTGTCCTACGGCGAGGAGCAGCCCGTCGCACAGGGGTCCACCGAGGCGGCCTGGGCACAGAATCGGAGAGTCGAGTTCGTGATCACCGCCGGCGGCGACGGTATCGGGCGATAACGGCTGGGGAAGTGGGAGCCGATCCACGTCGCGGCAGCGCGGCGTGGGCTACGTCGGCATGGCGGATGCTCAAGGCGGAGGTTTAGTGTCGCATAGGATTGGCAGGTTCGGGTGGGTCGCGGGGCTCGTCCTCTCCAGTGTGCTGGCGGGTTGCGCGACCTCGGGCGATCTGCGGGAGCTGCAGTACGAGGTCCGCCTGCTGGCCGCGAGGCAGGATTCCGCTTTCGAGGCGCTGCGGCGATCCGTCGACGGGGCCAACGGTGAAGCTCTCGACTCCGTGGCCGAGCTGGCGCGGATGCTGTTCGAGCTGCGGGGCGAGGTCAACAATCGGTTGCTCGCGATTCAGAACCAGCAGCTGGTCATGGGCGAACTGGTGGGACAGAGCCAGTACAGCCTGGCCCAGATGACCGAGGAATTGAACGCCCAGCGGCGCCAGATCGAGCGTGTCTCCCGTCCATTACCGGCCGACACCGTCGAAGAAGGAGGGGAGGAGGAGAGCGAGGAGCCCTCCGAGAGTCAGTTCTCGGACGCCGATGCGGAGGCCTTCGCCGCCATCGTCGAGGTGCTCGACATGGGACTTACCGGGAGCGCTCGCCGAGCGTTGGAGACATTCCTGGAGGAGTACCCGAACAGCGACTACGCACCGGCCGCCTACCTCCACCTCGCTGAACTGCGGGCCCTCGATGACGAGCTGGACGAGGCGATCGACGCCTACCTTACGATCCCCGACCTTTTCCCGGAGGCCGAAGAGGTCCCTCGCGCGCTCTTCCAGGCTGGCCTGCTGTGCATTGCAATCGACGACAACGCGAGGGCGCGGGAGTACCTGCAACGGTTGATCGATTCCTATCCGGACCACACGCTGACGCCGCGCGCCCAGGAGCGGCTCGAGGCGATTCCCTGACCCGTCGTGGCTGGACCGGGTCGATGGCGGTTCGGTTTCGGCTGCGGGATCGGTGAGGGCTTCCGATGCGATGTCTCTCCTGCGACTCCGGATCCACAAAGGTGGTCGACACGCGTGCGGCGAGAGGTGGCCGGGCCATCCGCCGGCGGCGGGAGTGTCTGCAGTGCGGCGACAGGTTCACCACCTACGAAAATGTGGAGCAGCGCACCCTCCAGGTGTTGAAGCGGGATGGCAGCGCTGAGAACTTTGAGCGTGAAAAACTGCGGGCGAGCATCGCGGTGGCGTGTGCCAAGCGTCCCGTGTCGCCCTCCGAGGTCGAGTCACTCGTCGACCGGATCGAGGATGCCGTGTCGGGTTCCGCGGGAGTCGAGATCTCCTCCGAGGTGATCGGGGAGGCAGTCATGGCGGGATTGGAGCCGCTCGACCGGGTCGCGTATATCCGTTATGCGTCCGTATACAGGAACTTCCAACATATCGACGAGTTCCAGGAAGCTGTGGACCAACTCAATGTGAAGGCGCGCCGGGTGCAGCAGCACCGTTTCCAGGGTGAGCTGTTGCTGGATCCGCACGCCGCCCCGCCGGAGGAGGACCAGTGAAGCGGCTCCGGGAGGGACTCCTCGCGCGAGGCGGCAATCCCAAGGCCGAGATGCCGTTCCTCGATCACCTTGAGGAGCTGCGCTGGCGGATCCTGTGGAGTCTGCTGGCCGTGATCGTCGGGCTCGTGGCCGGGCTGGTACTGATCCTGTACTTCGACGTCGCAGAGATCCTGCGCCGGCCGGCGATGGAACTGTTCGGAGACAGCTTTCAGCTAATCGTCCTGACGCCCGAGGGGAACTTCATCTTTCTCCTGCAGCTGGCGCTGGCGGTCGGCCTGGTACTGGCATCTCCGGTGGTCATCTACCAGGTCTGGTGCTTTTTCGCTCCAGCGCTGGAAGCCCGCGAGAAGCGAGCCATCATCCCGGCACTGATGATGGGGCTGGTGCTGTTCATCCTGGGCGTCGCCCTGGCGTACTTCATCGTCCTTCCCCTCGCGCTGCGCTTCTTCGTGGGGATCCTCTCGGACCTCCTCGTTCCGAGCTACACGGCAACCGGCTACATGAGTTTCGTCGTCAGAATGCTACTGGCGTTCGGGATCGTGTTCGAGCTGCCCGTCGTCGTCCTTATTCTGAGCGTATTGGGGGTGATCACCCCGAAATTCCTCAGAACCAAGAGACGCCACGCCTTCGTCGCGATCCTGGTGCTGGCCAGCCTCATTTCTCCAGGAGACATGATCAACGTCACACTCATGATGACCGTTCCTCTCATCGCCCTCTACGAATTCAGCATCCTCCTGTCAGTGATGATCTGGCGGAAGCGCGAGAGCAGGGAGGAAGAAGCCGACCCGACACCGCCGGAGGAATCGGTGGCGACGGATGACGGTGCGGTGAGTGCCGACGCCACCCCCTACGATCATGGGGATCCCGCCGGGGGCGACACGGACCTGAAACCGGACGACGAGGGGTAGCAGCCCGTGGACCCAGGAATGGCCCGTCGTCTTCGCCCGGGCTTGCTGGTTTCGGGGCGAACAGCTCGATGCTCGCGCGGATTCATCCGCGGACTGCTGGGACTGGCGCTCGCACTCGGCGCCAGTGCCCCGGCGTCGGGGCAGGAGGTGCGCGATTCGCTCCAGGATGTGATTCGCGAGCGGCTGGAGCGCCTCACTCGGCGACTCGGCGACACGACCGGCCTGACGCCTGTCGACACCATCGACAACAACCTGAATGCGGTCGCCACCTCGGATTCCACGCTCCTGGAGCTGTTGGCCCTGCCGGGCTACGACCTGGTCCAGTACCGGGGCCAGGCGGCCAATTTCGAGACACGTTCGAGGGTGCTGACCCTCTACGGGGACGAGGGCACCCAGGCCGTGATGAATCGCGAGGGGCTGGAACTCGCGGCCGACTCCGCGCTTGTTTTCGACGAGAAGACCGGACGACTGGTGACCATCGGCGACTCGGCCACCTACCGGCCCGAAGATGGCGACGAGGTGACGACCCGCCGGATCATCTTCGACCTCAACGAGGACCGGGGCACGGCATCCGATGTCCGCACGAGAATGGACTCGGGGCTCGGCGACTGGATCGTTCAGGGCGACTTCCCGTGGGTGAATGCGGATGTCTCCTTCGGCCACGACGTCATGTTCACCAGCTGCGACGACGAAGAGCCGCACTACCATTTCGTGGCGCGCGAAATCAAGATGTCGGAGGGTGGCACCCTGGTCGCCCGGAACGTGCTGCTGTACTTCTCCGACGTGGGGGTGATGTGGCTCCCGTTCATCGCGCAGAGCACCGAGCAGGGGCGCCGTTCGGGGCTGCTCCCGATCCGATTCTCGGTGAACGACATCGTGCGCACTTCCGGCAGCTACGCACGCCGACTGTCGAACCTCGGCTTCTACTGGGCGATCAACGACTACTTCGACAGCCAGGTCAGCATGGACTGGTGGAGCGGAAACTACACGGCGCTCACCGGCGCGATGCAGTTCAACTGGCTGCGGCAGTTCATGGACTCCAATATCAACTTCCGCCAGTTCTGGAGGGTCCAGGGCGGGTCCGAGCTGGCATTCGACGCGAGCTACAACTGGGAGATATCGGAGCGCAGCAAGCTCCGGCTTTCGGGCCGCTACGCCTCCAGCGCCGCGTTCGTGCGCCAGAACTCCTTCGACCCCCGGGAAGTCACGCAGTCGATCGACTCGGAGGGCGGATTCAACCGGCGCTTCGACTGGGGCACGCTCTCGCTCAGCGCCAACCGGAGGCAGTTCCTCTCCGACGACCGCGTTGAAATGACGCTGCCCACCGCCAACCTGTCGCTCTCGACGATCACGCTCCTTCCGGCCCCTTTCAACCGGGCGCGCTTCTACAACAACGCCACGCTGTCGGCTTCGGCGCGGGCTTCGAGAGCCATCCGCGACCAGCCGATCCCGACCCTGATGGAAGGAGAATCGTTCACTCTCGGCCTGGCGGACAGCGAGGCCTGGCGCGGTGGTCTGTCGGCCAACCTTTCGGCGGGCAACTTCTCGGTCTCGCAGAGCTTCGACCTGAATCGCGACATCTCTCGCGGCCTGCCCGCCGACTTCTTCGACCCGGCCCCAATGCCGATGCGGCGCGCGGGGGTCGGAAGCGTGGGGGACTTGCGGCGGTCCGTCCTCTTCGCCCCGGGGACCCTGGAGGACATCGACTTCGCGAAGAGCAACCTCACCTGGTCGACGAGCATCAACTACCAGCAGACGCTCGTCGGGTCCACGACCCTCACGCCCCAGCTCTCGATTTCCGGACGCTCGATCAAGTCCGACACGAGCACGGTGGCGGGCGGAGGCTTCGTTTCGGCGCCCAGCCGGATCTCTTTCGGCGCGCAGCTCAAGTCGGACTTCTACGGATTCTTCATGGGCGGGCGACTGCGCCACAAGGTGTCGCCCAGCTTCGACTTCGCATGGACGCCCGAGGTGACGCCAAGCGCAGTGCAGATCGCCACCTTCGGCGACCGGGCCATCCAGCCCAAACGGGAAGTCATCTTCGGGCTCAATCAGACCTGGGAAATGCGGGTCGACGACGAGGAGGCGGATTCCGCGGCCGCCGGGGCTGCGGCCGTCGACCCCTCGGGAGGGCCGAGGCGTCTCCCGCAGTCGGAGAAAGTCACAGTTCTGGCTCTGCGTACCAGCGCGGTGACGTACGACTTCGAACAGGCCAGCCAACTCGGGCACTTCACGCGGGGATTCACCGACAACCTTCGCCTGTCCCACCAGATCAGCTCGGACTATCTACGCGGCCTGACAGTCTCGCTGGAGCACCAGATCTTCGACGACACCGGCGGCGGCACGGCGGGTGGCGCGAGGGATTTCTCGTTCTACGTATCCAACGTGAACCTGGGGTTCTCGATGGGGAGCCAGACCGCTCTCTTCCGTTGGCTCCGGGGGCTTGCCGGCGGGGAGGTCGGAGACACCACGCAGGCGACTTCCCAGACCCAGGACCAGGACGATGAAGACCCCTCGGATCCGGCGGGATTCGAGAACGAGGATCTGGGCGAGTCGACGATCGTGCCCGGGGGCGGACGGGATCGCGGGAGCGCGCCGCGCAGACAGCAGGGCGACGTCGGAAAATGGGACGCCCAGGTTTCCTATTCCCTCGCCCGTACGCGGGGGGTCGCGGGTGGTGACAACCAGATGGTGCAAGGGACGCTCAACTTCCAGCCGACCGAGAAGTGGTCGGTGAGGTGGCGCACATCCTACGACGTCGTCGCGCAGGCCTTCAACGATCACATGATCAGTCTGCAGCGCGAGATGCACCGGTGGGAGGCCGACTTCTCCTTCCGCCAGACGGCAACCGGGAACTGGACCTTCCTCTTCGAGGTGGCGCTGTCCGACAATCGGGACCTCCACTTCGACTACGAGCAGCGCACTGGGGGAGTCGAGGGCAGCTGACTGTCCGCATCGGGGCCCCCGCAGCGTCCCCGCGAGAGGACAGCGGCAGATCGATTGCGGGCCTGAACGCCGTGTAGCCACTGCACGACGGCTCCCGCGGGTTTCGGTACGGCTCATGCATCGTGTGGGCTCCATCGCGAGGCCGACCCACGCGTTTTGCCGATCCCGACGAAACGAGAGGAAAGACATGAAGCGCTATAAAACGATCCATTTCGCCCTTGCAGTGGCGGGGGTGCTTGCCGTGGGCGCATGCGACGGTCAACTGACCTTCCTGTCCGATGATCCCGACGCGCCGCGGGACCTGGCCGCGTACTACTACAACCGTGGAGTAGACCTGACCTGGAGGATGGGACCCCGCTGGGACGGCGAGCCCTTCCGGGTCTACGGCAAACGGGTAAGCGACGCCGACTACTTCTTCATCGCCGAGATCACGAGCTGCATCGAATCGGAGTGCGTGTACCGCGACATCAACGTTGTCGGCGGAGTGACCTACGAGTACTACGTCGCGGCGGTCGACCTGGACAGCGGCCTGGAGACCGCGAGCGAACAGGCTGTCGAAGTCTGGGTCCCGGAGCCCGTGCCGCCGGCTGTGCCGGAGCGCCTCGAAACCGTTGCGCTGGACGGCGCTGCCTATATTCGCTGGGACGATGCGCCTGCTGCCGAAGACGACTTTCTGGCGTACAGGATCTATGCCTCGGCCGAGGGCGGGTACTTCCTGGTGGGCGAGACCGATTCTCCGGGATTCGTCGATTTCCTCGCAGAGAACGGGTACACGACCACATACTTCGTCACGTCCCTGGACGACCAGGGCCACGAGAGCGACGGCAGCGAAGCAGTGGACTGCACCCCCAGGCTGGACTACACGGGCGACATCATGTACACGCACCAGGACGTGCCCACGGCGTCGGGATTCCGCTTCCAGGAGTCGGAGGACGTGCAGGCGGTCATGCCGGGCAACAGCGAAGATCGGCACTTCCGGCTCGAGGCGGACGCACAGGGGCTGCGGATGGTCCCGGGCCCGAACGCCCGCATCTATCCGGAAGCCCGCTGGACAACCGCGCTCAAGTGTGGACCCGGAGCGGATTCGGACTGCGAATCGTGGGAGCGCGCGCCGACCTCCGGGTACACATCGGCCCCGGTCACGCTGGACCCGGGCCTCACGTACATGCTCCGCGTGCCCGGCGACGACGGCGACACGCGATTTGGCGCGTTGCGCGCGACGCTCACCGGTGTTGACCAGGAGGGTGACGAGCTGATCGTCTTCGACTGGGCCTACCAGACCCAGCCCGGCAACCCCAACCTGGACCGCGTGGGTGGGGCTGCCGGGTCGTGACCGGTACCTGAATGACGGGGGGGTGGCCAGCCCATGACCCAGGTCGTGGAAGCGGTTCCCAACTTCAGCGAGGGCCGTGATCCGGACTTTGTCGCCGCAGCGGCGGACGCGTTCGCGTCGGCCGGATGCGAAGTGCTCCACACGACCATGGATCCCGATCACCACCGCTCCGTGGTGACTGCAATCGGATCGCCGCAAGCGGTCGAGCGCGGTGCGTTGGCGGCGGCCGAGCTGGCCCTGCATCGGATCGATCTGGGTGGCCACGCCGGGGTGCATCCCCGGGTCGGAGCGCTGGATGTGCTGCCGTTCGTGCCGCTGCACGGCATCGAGATGGAGGATGTGGTGCAGTTGGCGCACCGGGTCGGAAGCCGCATCGCCGGCCTGGGCATTCCCGTTCAGTTCTACGGTCACGCATCCCGGCCGCCGGGGCGCGACCTGGCTTCGATTCGGCGCCAGGCCAGGGACCGCCCCGCGGCCGACCTGCCGGGGAGGGACCCGCGGGGGGAGCAATTGCATCCGGTCGCACACCCCACGGCCGGCACTACCTGTGTCGGCGCGCGGGGACTCCTGCTCGCCTGGAACGTCGACATCGAGGGCGTGCCACTGCAGCCGGCAAAGGCGATCGCGGCACGCATCCGCGAGGCGGGCGGCGGTTTTCCCGGCCTGAGGGCGCTGGCCCTGTGGCTTCCGCGCCAGGGACGCACCCAGATCTCCATGAATCTCGAGAATCCGGCGCGCACCGATCCCGGGGATGTCTTTCGCGCGATCGAAAACGAGGTGCTGGCGCTACGGGGGAGGGTGGCCGGAACCGAGGTGATCGGGATGTGTCCCGACCAGATGGCCGCCCCTTCGGCCGTAAAGGCGATGGGGATTCGCGACTGGTCCGAAGATCGGGTTCTGAGTAGACGGCTGGCTGCGCACATGGAAGCCGGGAGCGGTTAGCCCATCCTATGCCTACCAGCCGTTCAATTGCTATCTTGATACTGCGAAGACGGTTGCCCCTGTGCAGACGACTGGCCTGCCGGCCCGTGGGGCCCGCACCCGAACCACCGCGAACGAGACGCGCCTGGAACCAATGAATCGGACTGCTGCTTTGAAGACGGTTCCAGCTGGCCTTCCCGGCATACAGGCACCGGTTCGGGAGCGCCTGGACCGCGTGATGGACGAACTGCGGAGCATCGCGGTGGCCGACTTCTCGATGGTCGACGAGGTCAACGACTATCTGCTGCAGGTGCCGGGCAAGCTGTTCCGCCCCACTTTGTTATTGCTCTGCAGCGAGATCGAGGGCAAGCGGCGTGACAACGCGATTACCCTGGCCGCGGCCGTCGAACTTGTGCACATCGCAACGCTCGTGCACGACGATGCCGTCGACCATTCGGTCCTTCGCCGCGGCATGCCGACGGTGAACTCGGTCTGGACGCACCAGATCGCCATCATCATGGGTGACTACCTGTACAGCCGTGCGGTCACGGAGCTGGCGGGCCTGGGCGACCTCGAATCCGTGCGGGTACTGGGTGCCGCGGCCAACCGGATGAGCGTGGGCGAAATGCGGCAGCTCCTCTCCTACGACGACATTACCTATTCGGAGGACGAGTACTTCCGCCTGATCGCCGCCAAGACGGCTTCCCTCATGGCTGCGGCGTGCGAGATGGGTGCACTGGCGGGCAGTCCGGCCAATCGGGTGCCGCTGCGGCACTACGGCCACTCCCTCGGAATGGCCTTCCAGATGCAGGACGATATGCTCGATTACGTCGGAAGCGAGGACGTAACCGGCAAACCGGCCGGGCTCGACCTGCGCGGGAGAAAGGTCACGTTGCCGCTGGTCGGCGCGCTACGAGCCATGTCGCCCGCGGAGGTCGACGAAGTGCGGCATGTCTTCACGCTCGTGGAGCCCGGAGACGCGGAAGTCGACCACGTCATTTCGCTGGTCCGGCAACACGGCGGGATCGAGTACGCAAGAGACAAGGCCACCGCGTACGCGCGTGCGGCCGAGGCGGCAATTCACGGGCTCCCGCCCGGCCCGGCGCTGGACGCCCTGCACGAGGCGGTCCTCTACGTGACCGATCGCTCCAGATGATTCTGCGACGGGTCCAGAGGCTTCGAAGGGGGACGGTGGCGATAATTTTCGGCCTTTTCCTGGGCGGACTCTTCACCAGGCTTGCCGAGGTCTTCCTTCCCGAGAGCGCGGCGCGCTCGTTCCTCACGATGTCCGCGTCGGCCTCGGTCGGCCCGTTCTTTCTGGATCTCGTCTCCGTGAGCTTCACGATCGGACCGGTCTCCTTCGCTCTCAACGTCCTTACGCTGGTAGGAATCGCCCTGGCCGTATTTGCGGCTCGCTCCTGGATCTGATCCCGGGGCCGGTCGTGAGGTGGCTGTAGGCCGGCGTTCTTTCGCCGAGGGTCGCGTTTGCGTTAGCTTGTCCGTCCAACCCGTAACCGGCAGGCCGAAAAGGGAAAGTCCCTCGGGGGGTTCCGGGCAGAGGAGGTAGCAATATGCCTTTCAGTCTTGGCATGGGGGAGATGATTCTGGTCTTCCTGGTCGTACTGCTCCTGTTTGGAGCAAAGCGACTGCCGGAGATCGGGACCTCCCTCGGCAAGGGAATCAGGGAATTCAAGTCCTCGGTCCGGGAAGTTCAATCGTCCGTTCGGGTGGACAAGGAGCTTCCAGCGGCGCGGGAAGAGCAATCCGGCGCCGACGGCAAGGAAGAAGGCTCTCCGCGCCGGTTGACGACGGGATAGGCTAGAAGACCGGCGGCAGCGGTAGTCCCTGCTGGTCGTCGGGCGGATTCAGCACCTGTTCCCGCCTGTCCACGATCCTCGCCGTGGCGCGGAGTGCTTCGATCCACTGGGTGAGGCGCTGCTGACGGATGGTGTTCACCGACTGCAGCCTCTGCAGATCGATCTGCTCGACCCACGCAAGGCTGTCGGCGGCCTCGGCTCCGGTCCTCTCCAGCACGTACGCATTGCGGTTCGCCTCGACAGCGTCGGAAACCTCTCCAATGTCGAGACCGAACGCCGTGCCGACGGCCGCGTTGTGCCGCCCCAGTCCCGGGACGAAGTCGTTGCGTGCGAACGGCCCCGCGTCCCGCACCTCCAGGCCGAACTCGCGGGCCACCTCGGTCAGCGACCGGCCGGACTGCACCTCGGCGGCGAGCTCCCGCGCCTCGTCGAGCGCCACCGCGACCTTCTTGTCGAGACCGATTGTGCCCCGAATCGCCGCCCCGGCTTCCTCTTCCGTCAGATAGCGCGACGGATCGATCGACACGAGTTCGATGGCGTAGAAGGAGGTGCTGTTCTCGAACACGGGGCTCACATCGCCGACCGCGGTCTCCGGCTCGAACACCCACTCGCCTCCCTCGGCCACATCGCCCGCCCCGGGGACGATTGGGCGGGTTTCGATCAGATCCAGCGTGTCGGTCTCCAGCCCGACGATGGCCGCCGCGTCGGCGAGCGGCATCGACTCGCCGAGCTCTTCCAGGGAATCCGCCAGGGCCAGCAGGTCAATCTCGGACTCGTCGGTGCGCTCGAAGGGCAGCAGGATGTGCCGAGCCTGCGCGGAGTCCTGTCCCCACCGCTCGCTGACCTCGACAAGGTGGACCCCGAAGGAGGTCCGCACCGGCTCGGCGATTCGGTTCAGGGGCGCCGCGAAGACCGCGGAGTCGAACGGAGCCACCATGTCGCCCTGTGCAAACACGCCCAGATTGCCCCCGTCGGGGGCGGTGGCCTCGTCCTCGGACTCGCGCGCGGCGACCTCGGCAAAGTCCTCGCCGTCGAGTATGGACTGCCTGATCTCGGCGACCCTGGCCAGCACGGCCGCCGTATCCGCCGGCGTGGGAGCCTTGGTGAAGGACACCGAGATGACGCCCGCACTGGCGGGAACCGAGAAATCCTCGCGGTTGTCGGAGTAGTAGCGTGATACCTCCGCGTCCGTGATCTCGATCTGATCATCGGACACGCGCACAATGGGCTCGAAGGAGACGTAGCTGACGCTCGATCTCTCGTTCATGTCGCGGTACGCGGTCCACAGCTCGGCGTCGGACAGGTGGATCCCCGATGACACCTGCCGCAGAAGCTTGCCCCGCGGGATGATGTCGCGGTAGTAGGCTTCCAGCTGCAGTTGCACGAGGTTGTCCGCCATCGACACGAACTGCTGGTACTTGGTGATGTCGAACACCTCGTCCGTCAGGAACGCGGGGTTGGCCATGACGTCGGGGGGCGGGCTCGTCAGGGCTGCCATGCGCACTTCCTCGTCGGTCACGAGGATGTTCCGGCGCTCCAGCTCCTGCTGAATCAGGATGGAGTTGACCACCTCGTCCCAGGCCTGCTCCTCGATCTCCGAGTTCTGGATGCTGGTGATCGGCTCCTCCTGAAACTGCTGAGCCTGGTCATAGAGATTGCGGTACGAAGCCATGTACTGTTCATAGCTTACGGGGATGCCGTTGACGCGGCCGATCTCGCCGAAGGACCCGGACGTCTGACCGGTGATATCCATGCCCCACTCGAAGAACATGAGTCCTCCGAAGGCCAGGGCCACGAGGATCATGATCCACTTCGTGCTTCTTCTCAGTTGCTCCATCATGGCAGGTGCCACCTCCTTGCAAGGACAGGGAAGCTAACCCTTTGGCGGACCCGTCTTCAAGGAACGGCGGCGCGTTGACACCCTTGTCGCGAAAAATCTACCTTTCTGGCGCTCGCCGCCCGGGGAGTGGGGCGCAGTGGAGTCCGCGGGGACGGGGAGCGTCAAGTCACGCGAAAGGAACCGCCCAGTGAGGATTGCCGTCGTGCACGGCCCCAATCTCAATCTTCTCGGAGTCCGTGAGCCGGAGGTGTACGGTACGGACACGCTCGAGGATATCGACCGGGCGCTGCAGGATCTGGGCCGGGAACTCGGGGCCGGGGTCGAGACCTTCCAGTCCAATTGCGAAGGGCGGATCCTCGACTACCTGTCCGAGATCCGCGAGCGCGTGGACGGGGTGCTGATCAACCCGGCCGGGCTGGGCCACACCTCGGTTGCCCTCCTCGACGGCCTCCTGGCGACCTCGAAACCCTTTGCCGAAGTGCATCTGAGCAATCCCGCAAGCCGGGAGAGCTTTCGTCGCCGGTCCTTCCTGACGCCGGCAGCGGTGGGTGTGGTCGCCGGTTTCGGAGTTGACAGCTATCTTTCGGGCCTTCGTTGTCTGAACAACTATCTTGTCAGGCAGAACGCAGGCTGTTAGCAGCCGGTGGATGACCCCCCGCGCAGCACCGCCGACGGCGAGACGCCGGGCCGGCGACGCGCGACCAGGGGCCCGACCACAAGAGGATACCGGAACCCAATTTCATGGCTAGTACCGCAAATTTTCGCAACGGAATGGTCCTGGAGATCGACAGCGTGCTCTGGACCATCACGTATTTCCAGCACGTCAAGCCCGGCAAGGGCGGCGCCTTCGTGCGCACCAAGCTCAAGAACGTCCTTTCGGGCGCCGTGGTGGACAAGACCTTTCGCGCCGGCGAGCGCGTCACCAGCGTGCGGCTGGAGCGGCGGCCCGTCAACTATTCGTACACCGACGGCGAACTCTACCACTTCATGGATCAGGAGACCTACGACCTGATCCCCATCAGCGCCGACATGCTCGGCGAGGACCAGCTGAAGTACCTGAAGGAGAACATGGAGTGTCACGGGCTTGTCCATGACGGAAATGTGCTCAGCGTCGAACTCCCGGATTTCGTCGCGCTCGAGGTCGTCGACACGAATCCCGGTTTCAAGGGCGACACGGCGCAGGGGGCGACCAAGCCGGCCACGCTGGAGACCGGCGCGGTCGTGCAGGTGCCGCTGTTCGTCGATATCGGGGACACGCTGAAGATCGACCGGCGTGAAGACAAATACCTGACGCGGGTAAGCGGATGATCGACATCGAGCTGCTGCAGGCACTGGTGCGCCTGGTGGACGAGTCCTCGCTCGACAGTCTGGAAATCGAGCGGGGCGCAACGCGGATCCGGCTCGCCAAGTCCCCGAGCGGCGGCGTGATCGTGCCCGAGTCCCTGCGCGCGGCCCCCTCCGCTCCGGCCCCGGCGGCCTCGCCCGAACCGGCCCCGCCGCCCGATGAAGAGGCCCCGCCGCCGGAAGCGGCTTCCGCGAACCTGATCGAGGTGACGTCGCCGATGGTGGGCACCTTCTACCGGGCGCCGTCCCCCGAGGCCTCTCCCTACGTCCAGGTGGGTTCGGCGGTCGCAGCGGGGGATGTGCTGTGCGTGATCGAAGCGATGAAGCTGATGAACGAACTGGAGTGCGAGGTCGCGGGGAGGATCGTCGAGATCTGCGCCGACAACGCCGAGCCGGTCGACTACGGCCAGGTTCTCTTCCGGGTCGACCCCGCCTGAGCCGAGAGCTCGTGGAAGCCTGACAGCCACATGTTCAAGAAGCTGCTGATCGCCAACCGGGGTGAAATCGCGCTGCGCATCGTGCGGGCGTGCCGCGAGCTCGACATCACCACCGTGGCCGTGCACTCCGAGGCCGACCAGGAATCGCTGCACGTGCGTTTCGCGGACGAGGCCGTGTGCATCGGTCCGGCGCGCGCCGCGCAGTCCTACCTGAAGGTGCCGAGGATCATCGCCGCGGCGGAGATCACGGGTGCCGAGGCAGTGCATCCGGGCTACGGCTTCCTGGCCGAGAACGCCGAATTCGCCGAGATCTGCCAGCGCTCGGACCTGGCGTTCGTGGGGCCGACGCCGGATCAGATTCGCTCGATGGGCGACAAGGCGGTCGCCCGCGAGACGATGCGCGAGGCCGGCGTGCCGGTGGTGCCGGGCTCGGAGGGGATCATCGATGACGAGGCGGAGGCGCATGCGGCCGCTCGCGAAATCGGGTACCCGGTGATGATCAAGGCGGCGGCCGGGGGCGGGGGCAAGGGCATGCGCATCGCCGGCTACGACGGCTCCTTCCGCCGCAACTTCGCGTCTGCCCGTGCCGAGGCCCAGGCGGCGTTCGGAGATGGAGGGATGTACCTGGAGCGGTGCGTCGAACGGCCCCGCCACGTCGAGTTCCAGGTCTTCGGCGACAGGCAGGGCAGGGTGGTGCACCTGGGCGAACGGGACTGTTCGATCCAGCGCCGCCACCAGAAGCTGGTGGAGGAGTCGCCTTCGCCCGCTCTGACCCCGGAGCTGCGCCGCGAGATGGGGGACGCGGCCGTCAAAGCCGCCGCCGCGATCGGCTATGTCGGTGCCGGAACGGTGGAGTTTCTTCTCGACCGCTCCGGCGAGTTCTTCTTCATCGAGATGAACACCCGCATCCAGGTCGAGCACCCCGTGACCGAGGTCACGACGGGACTGGATCTCGTCAAGGAGCAGATTCGGGTCGCCGCGGGCGAGCCGCTGTCCTTTCCTCCGGGGGAGCAGGAGCATCGCGGCCACGCCATCGAATTCCGCATCAACGCGGAAGACCCCTCCCGCAACTTCGCCCCTTCCCCCGGACTCGTCAGCACCTGGCACCAGCCCGGCGGGCCCGGCGTCCGCGTGGACACCCATGTGTACTCGGGATACCGGGTGCCACCGTTCTACGACTCCCTGCTCGCCAAGCTGATCGTCTGGGGAAATACGCGCCGCGAGGCGGTGGTGCGGGGCCGCGAGGCGCTCGAGTCCTTTGTGGTCGAAGGCATCCCGACGACGATCGAGTACCTCGCCGCGATCACCCGCGACGAAGAGTTCAGGCGGGGCGATGTCGACACCAGCTTCGTGCAGCGCTTTCAGGACCGGACGCGCGAAGAGTGAGGGCGCTCTGTTGCACAATAGAGTGGTGCATGCGCATAGAAGTTGTGCATGTGAAATAATGTTGTGCAGAAATCGGATGGAAGTGGTGATTCCGGGTGCGAACCGGGCCCTCCGGGGAATGGCCGGTGCCGTGCGGGAAGCCACGCGGGCGGCTCGCCGATGAGACTCAGCGTCTGCTTCACGCCGGGCGAGGTGCAACCCGCCGATGTCCGCGGTGCCACTGCCGTGGTGATCGATGTCGTGCGCGCGACCTCGTGCATCGTCGAGGCGGTGGCCAACGGCGCGCGCGGGGTGCTCCCGGCCATATCCATCGACGAGGCGGGCCGGTTGCGGGATTCGCTGCAACGGAAAGGCGCGCTCCTCTGCGGCGAGCGCCGCGGGCTCCGGATCGAGGGCTTCGACCTGGGCAACTCGCCCGCCGAGTTCACTCGCGAGGCCGTGGCGGGCAGGCACCTGGTCATGACGACGACCAATGGCACCAGGGCGCTGGCGGCAGCCGTGGGCGCGGACCGGCTCCTGGTGGCGTCGTTTCTCAACCTCGGTGCGGTCGCGGACGCGATCCGGGGTGATGCCTCCGTCGTAATCGTGTGCGCGGGCAAGGCGGGGGGCTTCGCCATGGACGATACCGTGTGCGCCGGGCACATCCTGCGAAGCGCGCTGGACGGCTGGACAGGACCGCTGGCGATGGACGAACGGGCGCGGGCGGCGGTGGATCTGGCGGGCCTGCACGAGGTGTCGGCGGAGATGCTGGCGGGCACCGAGGCGGGGAAGGCCCTGGTCGATGTGGGCCTCGGAAGCGATCTGGCACTGTGCGCAAGGGCCGACAGGCATAAGATTGTACCCATGATGTGCGATCGAGTCATTAGCGCCCCTTTGCCGTAGCGTGCCCGCGACGAGGCTCGCCCGGCGAGGCAGGAAGGGTGGCGTAGCGGCTGGACGGAAGCGGGCCGCCAGAGGAGGGAAGGGCCGGCGCGGAGGAGGACCGCGGTCCGGTGGCTCCGGACGCGACGTGGGCGGTACGCTCGCCGTCCTTCTGGCCATCCTGGCCTTCCTGGTTGCGGCCGCGCTCTTTCCCATCGGTTTGCTCGGGACCCGGATCGCGGAGATCTTCCCTGCGGGGAACCCGTTGGGCCAGGTCGGCGAGATCATCAGCCGGTTTCTACTGACCTGGCTAGGACTGGGGTGCGCGGCCGTTCCCCTGGGATTGCTCTCCGGCGCCGCCTCCATTGGCGGCTGGTGGTCGTCGGTCCCCCGGCGCAGCCTGTGGGTCCTCACGCTGGCGTTGGTCTTCCTCCTGCCGCTTGCGGGCTTCCTGTTCGGTGGGGGCGAGTGGGCCACCGGCTGGCTGGGCACGACCATCGGAGAGCCGCTGCGCCGCACCACCGGCTGGCTGGGTGCCTGGGTGATGTTTGCGGCCGGCGCGGTGGTGACGTCGATCGCCGCGTTCCGCTTCAATCCGCTGCGTCCGCCGGCGCTCGGGTTGGGCAAGGTCTACCAGGGAACGAAGTGGAGCGCCCTCAAGACCGGGACGGCGACCAGGGCGTGGTGGGAGCGGCTTGCGGAGCGCCGGCAGGCGACCCGGGCGAGGAAGGAAGCCGCGAGAAAGGCTGCCGAAGAGAAGGCCCGTGCGCGCAAGGTGCCGTACGGGCAGCTCGGCGACCTGGATGGCGCGGAGTCCGGTGGCACGGGCGCCATCGGCAAGGGGCCGGACGCGGAGACCGCGGGAGGGGCAGCTGCGCCGACCGGTCCCGGACAGTCTGCCGCTGCCGGGGCCACGGAGGCCACCGCCGAGGTGGTTGACGAGGGTGGCCTCGTGCCGCTCCCGGCCGGGAATCACTTCGGGGAGCTTGAGGACGAAGGGCTCGCGGATCCCGCGGAGGACCTGCCGGCTGACTACCCGCGCCCGCACTTCAGTCTGCTCACCGCTCCCGAGCACGAGAACCGCTTCGGCATGGAGCAGGAACTGGACCGCCTGGGTCACGTTCTCGTCAATACCCTCAACACTTTCAACATCCAGTGCGAGATCTCGGGGCGCACGACCGGGCCGGCGGTCACGCAGTACGAGGTGGTGCCCGCGGCGGGCGTGAAGGTGAACCGGATCGCCAACCTCGATGCCGACCTGGCGCTGGCGATGCGCGCGCGGAGTGTGCGCATCGTGGCGCCCATCCCGGGCAAGGGGGCCGTTGGCGTCGAGATCCCGAACCCGCGTCCGGAGATCGTGCGGTTGCGCGAGATCCTGGAGGCGCCGGCCTTCTCGCGCTCGCGCGGCGCGCTCCCCCTCGCGATGGGCAAGGATCTCGCGGGCAACGCCTACGTGACGGACCTCGCCAAGATGCCCCACGCGCTCATCGCCGGCGCGACGGGCTCGGGGAAGTCCGTATGCCTGAACACCGTCATCACCAGCCTGGTCTACCGTCACGGTCCCCACCGCCTCCGCCTCCTCCTGATCGACCCCAAGATGGTGGAGCTCTCGTCCTACGCCGACCTGCCCCACCTCCGTCACGCGGTTGTCACCGATCCGAAGGAGGCCGCCGGGGTGCTGAAGTGGGCGGTCATGGAGATGGAGCGGCGCTACACCATGCTCAGCGCGAACGGCGTGCGTTCGCTGAAGGAGTTCAACGACCGGGTGGAGCAGGGGGTCGAGCTCAAGCTTCCCGAGCCCGACGGACCCGAGGAAGAGCCGGACAGCTGGAAGTACAAGGGGGGCACGCTGCCCTGGATCGTGGTCGTCGTGGACGAGCTCGCGGACCTGATGATGACCGTTCAGGCCGAGGTGGAGAAGCCGCTCACCCAGCTCGCCCAGAAGGCGCGGGCGATCGGCATCCACCTGCTGGTCGCCACACAGCGCCCGAGCGTGAACGTGATCACCGGGCTGATCAAGGCGAACTTCCCGTGCCGGATCGCCTTTCGGGTGGCGTCAAAGACGGACTCGCGGACGATTCTCGACCAGAACGGCGCCGATTCGCTCCTCGGGTACGGGGACATGCTCTTCCTTCCGCCCGGCCAGAGCGAGCCGGTGCGGATGCAGGGCGCGTTCATCGCGACCGAGGAGACTGAGGCGCTGATGGGATGGTACCGCGAGCAGGCGGACACGCTGGAGGCGCTCAAGGCGCGGGTGAAGAGCGACGAGGGCGACATCCTCGAGCAGGTGAGGGCGCTGGATGGCGAGGGCGAAGGCGTCGATGAAAAGACGGGGTGGGGCGATTGGGACGACCTCTTCCGCGAGGCGGCGATGGCGTGCATCCAGCAGAAGGCCGGCTCCACGTCCCTGCTGCAGAGGCGGTTGAGGATCGGGTACGGGCGCGCCGCGCGGATCGTCGACCAGCTGCACGACGCCGGGGTCCTCGGTCCGCCGGACGGCTCCAAGCCGCGCGAGGTGCTGGTCGGGCTCGAAACGCTGGACGAGATATGCCCCGGATGACGCGGTGGGGGTTCGTGACCGCGGTCGTGGGGCTCGCGACGGTTGTTGCTCCCGCCCCGCCTGCGATGGCCCAGGCGTCGATCCGGCCGCTGGAGCAGGCTGCCGCCCGCTACCGCGAGGTCCGGGCCATCTGTGCGGACTTCGAGCAGGTCATCGAGGTCAGGCTCATGCGCACGTCGATCGAAAGCGCGGGGCGGATCTGCCAGCGCCGTCCGAACCTGTTCTCGATGCGGTTCACCGATCCGGACGGCGACATGGTCGTGTCGGACGGCGAGTATTTCTGGGCCTACTACCCCAGTGCCGTCGAAGACCAGGTGATGCGTCATCCGGTGTCGGACTCTCCGGGTCGCGAGGACTTCTTCCGCGAGTTCCTCGAGGATACGGGCGCGAAGTACGAGGCCGAGCCGGGCGGGATCGAAGCGGTTGACGGCCGGGACTGCCGCGTGGTGGCGCTGACCCCGCGCACTGAAGCGGGATACCGGGCCGCACGGTTGTGGCTCGATACGGAGAGCCACGTGATCCGCCGGCTGGAGATCCACGAGCAGAACAAGGTACGCACCCTGACTCTCCGCGACATCGACCTGGATCCGGAGATCCCGGCCGGGACATTCGCCTTTGACGTGCCGGAAGGCGCGCGCGTCATGGGTGGCCCGGGGTCCGGAGCTTCCCCCGGCACCGCGAGGATAAACCTGCGGGGGGTTGGTCCACGGGCGGCCAGCGTCCGATGAGGCTGCGCACGCGGGAACTCCCCGTCTTCCCGGTCAGCGCCGGTCCGGTCCGGCCGGAGGTCAGCGCGGGTGTCGAGGCGGTCGACCCCCGGTCCTTCGCGATCGGCCCCGAGGACGGTCCGCGCATGGGCCTGGTGACGCTGGGGTGCGACAAGAACACCGTCGATTCCGAGCACATGATGGCGGCGCTGGCCGCGTCGGGCGCGCGCGTCACGAGCGATGTGGAGAACGCCGAAGTGGTCGTGGTGAATACCTGCGGCTTCATCGAAGCGGCCAAGGAGCAGTCGATCGACACGATCCTGAGCGCATGCGAGCTGAAGGCGCGCGGCCAGGTCGACGCGGTCGTGGCGGTGGGATGCATGGTGCAGCGGTACCGCGACGAGCTGGAAGCTGAGATCCCCGAGGTCGACCTCTTCCTCGGCATCGCCGAAATGGGGCGCCTCGTGCCCGAACTGCGCGCCCGCGGCCTCGTCGGCGACAGCTTCGTGCCGAACATGGAACGACCCCTGCGCATACTCGCATCGGAGACGCGGCACGTCTCCTACCTCAAGGTGAGCGAGGGCTGCGACCACCGCTGCGCCTTCTGCGCCATCCCCCACATGCGCGGGCTGCACCGTTCGGCGGACCTGGGGGAGCTGGTGGCCGAGGCGCGCGCGCTGGGGGAGCGGGGCGTGCGCGAGCTCAACCTGATCTCGCAGGACACCACCTGGTACGGGCGCGACCTCAGGCGCCGGGACCGCTCGGCACCCCTGCTGCACGACCTGCTGGAGGCGCTGCTGGACGGCACCGGCGTGGACTGGTACCGCCTCCTGTACATGTACCCGTCGGGGATCACGCCGCGGCTGGTTTCGCTGATCGCGCGCGAACCGCGCCTGCTGCCCTATCTGGACATGCCGCTGCAGCATGGGAGCGACCGAGTGCTCGCGCGCATGCGGCGCCCCGAGCGGCAGGACACGGTGCGCGAGCGGGTGGGGTGGCTCCGCGACGAAATCGACGATCTCACCCTGCGCACGACCGTCATCGTGGGTTTCCCCGGCGAGACTGAGGACGATGTGCGCGTGATGATGGAGTTCCTCGACGAGATCCGCTTCGACCGCGTCGGGGCCTTCGCCTACTCGATCGAAGAGGGCACGGCGGCCGCCGCCATGCCCGACCAGGTGCCCGAGGAGGTCAAGGCCGAACGGCTGGACATGGTGATGGAGCATCAGCGGGATCTGTCATATGAATCGAATCTGCAGAGAGTGGGGACGCGAGCGTGGATGCTGGTTGACGAGCTGACGCCGGATCACCCCGATCACGGCGCGGTCGGGCGCACCCAGGGCCAGGCGGTCGAGGTGGACGGCCAGACATTCCTGGCCTCGGCGAATGGCGCGCGGCCCGGCGACATCGTCGAAGTGGACATCGTGGCAGCCGGCGATTACGACCTGACCGGGAGATTGATCGATGCGTGAGAGCGGGCGGCAGCGGGTGAACGTGGGGGTGATCGGAGCTGGCGCCATCAGTCAGCTCATGCACCTGCCGATCCTTTCCGAGCGCACCGACGTGGACGTGACGGCCGTCGCGGATCCGGATGGCGCGAAGGCGCGGGCGGTGGCCCAGCGGTTCGGCGTGCCGCGGGTGATGACCGACGATGCCCTCATCGCCGCCGACGACATCGAGGGTGTCGTGATCTGTGCGCCCAGTTTCCTGCACGAGGACTTCGCCGCCGAGTGCCTGAAGGCCGGGAAGCACGTCCTGGTGGAACGGCCGATGTCACTGTCCCCCGGCGGAGCGCGTCGGTTGCTGGAGGTTGCGGAAGACAGGGGAAACGGGCTGGTCATCGGGCTGTCACACCGATATCAGGCCAACGTGCGCGCCCTGCGCTCGGCGGTTGCGGAAGGTGCGCTGGGAGAGCTGGGCACCGTGCGGGTGACCTGGCTGAACCGTGCCGTCAGACGTCCCCGTACGGGATGGCGGCGGCGGGCGCTGGAGGCGGGCGGGGGAGCGCTGATGGACCTCGGGGTCCCCGCGCTCGACCTCGCGCTATGGATCCTGGGATACCCCGAGGTGGAGCGAGTGACCGCGACGACCCGGGGCGACGGGTTCGACGTGGAGGAAGAGGCGCACCTCTTCGCGGTCACGAAGGACGGCGTTGCCGTGACCCTCACCGCTAGCTGGCGTCTGCATGCGCCCGAGGACCGGCATCGGCTCTGGATCTTCGGATCGGACGGCGGGGCTCGCCTTTCGCCGCTCTCCATATACCGTCAGGTCGGTGGCCGCACGGTGGATGTCACGCCGCGGCAGCCGATCCCCAGGGGAGGCGAGGACCTCTTCACCAACGGTTTCCGCCGCCTGCTCGACGAGTTCGTCAGGGTGGCGGCTGGAACGGCTGCGGCCAGTCCGCCCTCCGAACAGGTCATCCTGATGAAGCTCATCGAGGCCGCGTACGATTCGGCGCGCGAGGGTCGCGAGGTGAAGCTGACCTGATGCCTCGCGCAGGGGCCGTGCTGCTCGCGGCGGCGACCGGCGCCATGCTGGGTCTGACCTTCTCTCCGCACGGGGGGCCTCTGCTTCCGTTCGTGGCCTTCGCACCCCTTGCGGCGGCGCTCGCACGGGCGGCCCCCGACGCCGACGCTCCCCCGCTGGCTCCCTTCTGGCTGGGCTTCACGGCAGCGGTCATCGCCCACGGCGTCGGTCTGTACTGGATGGTGCCCGCGCTGTCGTGGAGGACGTCGCTGGCCGTCCCGACCTACGCGCTCGTCGTCGTGCTCATCGGCCTCGTCGCCGGCGCGGCCTGCCTCGCGGCCACTTTCCTGCACGGCCGCAAGGGGTGGCCCCTTCCCGTGGCGCTGGCCGCCTGCTGGATCGGATTCGAATGGGCCGCCGCCCGCGTGCCAGGCGTGCCGTATGCGTGGCTGAACGCGGGAGGCTCCCTGGCGTGGCATCCCGCCCTGGCCGCGGGGTCGGAACTCCTGGGCGCCCGGTTTCTCGGGTTCTGGACGGTCGCGTCGGGAGCGTCCCTGGCCGGGGTGTTCGCCCTGCGTTCACGCCCCATCTCAATCCGCCGCGTGACCCTGGTTGTGCTGCTGGTCGTCCTCCCCATTCCCCTCGGGTACCTTCGCCAGGCCGCGCTCGCAGACGGTGAAGTGCTGGCGAAAGTCGCGGTGGTGCAGCCCGGAAGCGGCCCGGGAGACCTCGACCGTTGGCTGGAGCCGCTCCAGGCGCTCGTCGCGGCCGAGCCCGTGGACATGGTGGTGTTTCCGGAGCGGTTTCTCGCGGCTCTGCCGAGGCTGCCTCAGCGGGGGCTCCAACCGCGCACGCCGAGCGAGCCGGGGCCTGACGCACTGACCGGGACCGGCATTGCGCTGGGCGCCTTCGCCGAGGCTCTGGGAGTCCCCGTATTGACGGGCGCGCTGGACGCGGCGATCCAGGAGGAGGGGGGCGACACCCTCTGGTACAACGCGGCGTTTCTGCAGGTGCCGGGGCGTCCGTTGTCGCCCGCCTACCGCAAGACGCGTCTGGTTCCGGGACTGGAGGGATACGCGTGGCCGGGGCCGGCCCTGGGGATCCCGAACCGGGGGTACGCGGCGGGCCGGAATCCCCAGCCGCTGACTGCCGGCGGGCGGTCCACCGGCGCCATGATCTGCTACGACTCCGCCTACGGAGAGACCGCGCGCGACCTGGCCCGGGCCGGAGCCGACTGGCTGGTGGTGCTCTCCAACGACGACTGGCTCGATCCCGAGCTCTCCTTCCGCACCACCTGGGCCTATTGGCAGCACTCGACGCTCGGCCGGTTGCGAGCGATGGAGAATCGAATGTCGTTGATTCAGGCCGGCGCGACCGGGTACAGCTTCGCGGTGTCTCCAGCGGGCGGCGGGGCTGCGTTTGCGCTGGAACCCGGCGTGGAGGGGGTGGCGGTGCTCCCGATCTTCTCCAGTGGCGGGACCACCCTCTACACGCGCATCGGAGACGTGCTTGGCCTCGCGTGCTTTCTGGTGTTCATCGCCGGGACGCTGGCCGGCCCGCTCACAGCGCGGATCAGAAGCTGACGAGGACGCATTACATTTCACTGCTTGTCCCCCTGGCCCGGAGAACCCCGATAGAGCCTCGCCTAGCCCGTCGCATTGCCGAAACCGAAGAGCGGTTCCGCGAGATAGAACGCGACCTCTCCGATCCGGCCGTCATTCGCGACCTCGATCGTCTGCGGGAACTGGGGCGGGAGCGCGCCGGGCTGGCCGCCGCCGTGGAAGCCGGGAGGAGCGCGACCTCGCTGGAGGCGGAGCTGCGGGACACGCGCGAGGTGCTCGCCGAGTCCGTCGATGCCGAGATGAAGGCGCTCGCGGAGGAGGAGATCGCTGCCCTCGAGGGCCGGTTGGAGACGGCGCTGGCCGCGTTGCGGGCGGCGCTGGTTCCCGCGGACCCGCTCGAAGACCGCCCCGCCGTCGTGGAGATCCGCGCCGGGACGGGCGGGGACGAGGCGGGGCTCTTCAGCGCCGACCTCATGCGGATGTACCGCCTGCTGGCCGAGCGGCGCGGGTGGACGGTCGACCTGGCCAGCGTCTCCGAGGGGATCCCCGGGTCGATCAAGGAGGCGATCTTCACGGTGCGGGGGAAGGGGGCCTACGGGCACCTCCGGTACGAGTCGGGCGTCCACCGGGTCCAGCGCGTCCCCGAGACGGAGAGCCAGGGCCGGATCCACACGTCGGCGGCCTCGGTGGCCGTGCTGCCCGAGGCTGAAGAGGTTGATGTCGCGATCGATCCCGCGGACCTGCGGATCGATGTCTTCCGCTCGTCCGGCCCGGGAGGGCAGTCCGTGAACACGACCGACTCGGCGGTGCGCATCACCCACCTGCCGACGGACCTGGTCGTCACCTGTCAGGACGAGAAGTCCCAGCACAAGAACAAGGCCAAGGCGATGAAGGTGCTGCGCTCGCGTCTCCTGGACCGCGAGATCGCCGCGCGCGATGAGGAGCGCGCGGCCGAGCGCAGGTCGCAGATCGGGTCGGGCGACCGTTCCGCCAAGATCCGCACCTACAATTTTCCGCAAAACCGCGTCACCGACCACCGGATCGGCCTGAGCCTCTACAAGCTGGGCAATATCCTGGACGGTGATCTCGCCGAACTCGTCGCCGCACTCCGCCTTGCCAGGGACGAGCAGCGTCTCGCCGGGGATGCCGGGCGCTCATGACCCGCAAGCCCTCGACTCTCACTCGGCCCTCCGAGACCGGCCCGGAAGCCCGGAAATCCGCACCGGCCAGGGGGAGCGCCGGACCCGCCAGCGGGAGCGCCCCCCGGAAGTCGTCCGGCGAGTCGGCCCCTCCGCGCATCTGGACGGTCATGGAGGTTGTCCGCGCCAGCGCGACATACTTGCAGCAGAAGGGTGTCGAAGACGCGCGCCTGAACGCGGAGTACCTGCTGTCCCATGTCCTCGGCATGGACCGGCTTCAGCTCTACCTGCACTTCGACAGACCGCTCTCGGAGTCCGAACTGGGGGACTACCGGCCGCTGCTGCGCCGCCGCGGCGCCCGCGAGCCGCTCCAATACCTCCTGGAGACCGCTCCCTTCCGGAACCTTGACCTCCGCGTCGATCCCCGCGTCGCGATTCCGCGTCCCGAAACCGAGTACATGATCGACGTGCTCGCCAGCGTTGCCGGGGCCGACCGGGTCTTCGATTCGGCGCTCGATGTCGGCACCGGGTCGGGGGCCATCGCCATCGCACTTGCCCACGAGGGACGCGCGCGGTCGGTCACCGCCACGGAGCTGTCCGCGGAAGCGCTCGAGGTTGCACGGCAGAACGCCGCGGCCTCGGGGCACCCCGGAATCGACTTCCGGCACGGCTCGCTGCTCGAGCCGGCAGGAGGCCGGTCGTTCGATCTGGTACTGTCCAATCCGCCCTACCTGACGGAGGCGGAGTGGCAGAGCGCCGAGCCCGAAGTGCGGGACTGGGAGCCGCACTGCGCCATGGTGGCCGAGGATGGGGGATTGGCCGTGATCCGCGAACTTGTGGGTACGTTGCCGCGGGTCCTCCGCCCCGGGGGCTGGTTCGGCGTTGAGGTGGGAGGCACGCAGGGCCCGGTAGTCTCGCGCCTGATCCGCGACCTGGGCGAATTTGATTCGGTCGAGGTGCACGAAGACCTGACCGGACGACCACGCTATGTTTTTGCCCGGAGACTTTTTCCCGGAGATAACACATGACAGACATTATGGAACTTGCCGAGTCGCTTGGCCGAGCCGTGGGAAACACTCACGAATACCGGACGATGGCCCGAGCGATGGAGAGTGCAAACGACGACAGGCAGATCGTGGAGCTCCGAACCGAGTTGCAAAAATCCGAAGAGTCGCTTCAGTCCGCGGTGCGAAGCGGCACGGAGCCGGACAAGGCCGACATGGAGCACTACGAGGCCACGCTGAACAAACTGCAGGCGTCCTCGGTATACCAGAGTCTGGTTGCGGCCCAAACCAATCTGGACAAGATCATGTACCGGGTGGACGCCGCCATCCAGAAGGGCATGCGCGAAGGCGCGGCGTCCCGGATCATCCTTTCCTCCTGAACAGGCCGTGACTTCCAGCAAACAGCGGACAAAGCAGGACGCTCCCCCGAGGGAGAAGGGGATCAAGGCGTTTCGTGAACCGTTCTACCGCATCATCGAGCCGGTCACGCAGTGGCTCATCCGGCGGGGCGTCCACCCGAATGCGATCACCGTTGCGGGCTTCGTCATCACGCTCGGCGCTGCAGTCATGTACTCCCAGGACCATGTGAGGACTGCCGGGGCCCTGGTGCTCCTCGGTGGTCTCAGCGACGTATTCGACGGCCGCGTGGCCAGGCTCTCCGGTCTGGCCTCGAAGTTCGGCAACTTCTTCGACTCCACCCTCGACCGCATCTCCGAGATCGCCATGTACCTCGGGCTGATGACGCTCTACAACGCATACCAGCTCGAGATCTTCGACGTCTGGATGATCTACATCATCACGCTCGCCCTGGGCGGCTCGCTGATGATCAGCTATACCAGGGCCAAGGCCGAGTCGCTGGGGTTCGACTGCTCGGTGGGTCTCATGCAGCGGGGCGAGCGGATCGTGCTGCTCGGATTCGCATCGCTTCTCTTCGGTCTGGACTGGGACGGGGTGGTGCTCAGTTCCGTTATCGTGATCGTAGCGGTACTCACCAACGTGACCGCCGTGCACCGCATCATCTGGGTGTACAAGCGGGGTACAGGTGTTCCTCTCGACAACGGCGGCGACACCGCCGGAAAGGGGTAAGGGTCTAGTGGACCAGCCTCCCAGGGTTTCTCCGGCCGACGGACGCGTCGGTGTCCTGCTCCCCGGACTCGGGGCGGTGGCAACCACCGTCGTCGCCGGCGTCGAAGCGGTAAAGCGCGGGCTCGCCCGTCCGTACGGCAGCCTCACCCAGATGAATACGATCCGTCTGGGAAAGCGCACCGACGACCGCGCGCCCCTGATCAAGGATCTCGTCGGGCTGGCCGGGTTGGACCGGCTGGTGTTCGGCGCCTGGGATCCCATCCCCGACGACGCCTATGACAGCGCCGTCAACGCCGGCGTACTCGATCGGACGGCCCACCTGGACCCGATCCGGGAATCGCTGCAGTCGGTGAAGCCGATGCCGGCGGTCTTCGACACCGCGTACGTAAAGCGCCTGGACGGGCCCAATCGCAAGACCGGCGCGAACAGGATGGAGCTGGCCGACGCCGTGCGCGAGGACATTCGCCGCTTCAAGGCCGAGAACGATTGCGCCCGCGCCGTTATGATCTGGTGCGGCTCTACCGAGGTGTTCCAGCGGGCGGGGGCGGCACACGCCACCCTCGAGGCGTTCGAACAGGCGTTGCGCGACGACGACCCGGCCATCGCGCCCAGCATGATCTACGCCTACGCGGCGATCATGGAGGACGTGCCGTACGCGAACGGCGCCCCCAACCTGTCGGCGGACGTTCCCGCGCTCGAGGCGCTGGCCCGTGAGCGCGGCGTGCCGATCGCCGGCAAGGATTTCAAGACGGGCCAGACGCTCATGAAGACGATCCTGGCCCCCGGACTCAAGGCGAGGATGCTCGGTGTGCACGGCTGGTTCAGCACCAACATCCTGGGCAACCGGGACGGAGAGGTGCTCGACGATCCCGAGTCCTTCAAGACCAAGGAAGAGTCCAAACTCGGCGTGCTGGACTACATCCTGCAGCCGAAGATGTATCCCGAACTCTACGGGGACATCTATCACAAGGTGCGGATCAACTACTACCCGCCCCGCGGCGACGACAAGGAGGGGTGGGACAACCTCGACATCTTCGGATGGCTCGGGTATCCGATGCAGATCAAGGTCGACTTCCTCTGCCGCGATTCGATCCTTGCGGCTCCGATCGTCCTCGATCTTGCGCTGTTCCTGGATCTGGCCGGGCGGGCGGGCATGGGGGGCATCCAGGAGTGGCTGTCTTTCTACTTCAAGAGTCCGCACACGCCCGAGGGGCTGTATCCGGAGCACGACCTCTTCATCCAGCACAAGAAGCTGAAGAACACCCTGCGCTGGATTGCGGGAGAGGAGCAGATCACGCATCTGGGCCGGGAGTACTACGGGTAGAGGGCGGCCGGCCGGAGAGATTCCGATGAACCGTGGCAGGTTTATCGCCTTTGAGGGCGCCGAGGGAGTCGGGAAGACCACCCAGATTCGGCTTCTGGCGTCGTTCCTGCAAGGTGCGGGCATCCCTCTTGTGGTGACCCGCGAACCGGGAGGAACGTCGGTGGGGGAGGGAATCCGCGAGTTGGTCCTGCGCGGGAGCGGGGGACCGGTTCCGCCCCGGACCGAACTGCTTCTGATCCTTGCGGCGCGGGCCGCGTTCGTCAGGGAAGTGGTGTCGCCGGCGCTTGCCGACGGGAGATGGGTCCTGTCGGACCGTTTCGATCTCAGCACGTTCGCGTACCAGGGATTCGGCCGAGGGATCGATCTCGAGCGCATCAGGCAGCTGAATTCCTATGCGACAGGGCGCCTTGTGCCCGACCTGTACCTGGTGCTCGACCTGCCCGCCGACGAAGGCATGGCCCGCCAGTCGCGCGCGGGCAAGTCGCCGGACCGGTTCGAATCGGAGGTTCCGGCCTTTCACCAGGCGGTCCGCACAGGGTATGTTCAACTCGCCGGATCGCTGGAACAGGCAGTCCTCGTCCCTGCCGACGGAAGCCCGGGAGAGGTCGAGGAACGGATTCGTCGCGAGATCGTTCTGCGATTCCCGGAAACATTTCGGGGTAGTGCGGTTTAGCGATGGGTATTGGAGGCCGGATGACTAGAACCAGGGCGGTGCTGGTGCCGACGCTGGTCGCGGTGCTCGCGGTGACGAGCGGCGGCTGGCTGCTGCAGCGGGGCGTGGGGATGCGCGCCAACGTGTATCTGCACGCGCGCGTCTTCGAGGAGGTGATGAACCGAATCGAAGGCCACTTCGAGGGCGAAGTGGACCTGGACGGCCTGTACGAGGCAGCAATCACCGGCGTTGTGGACCGCCTTGATGACCCGAATTCCCAGTTTCTGCCGGCTTCAATCTGGGAGAACGAGCGCATACGGACCCAGGGCGAATATGGCGGGGTCGGATTGGAGGTGGTCGACCGTGACGGCTACATCACCATTGTGGCACCGATTCCCGGTACGCCGGGAGCGCGGGCGGGACTGCGCCCGGGCGACCGCATCGTCGAGGTGGACGGGGAGTCGCTCGATGGATGGGTGACCGACCAGGCGGTCGACCTGCTCAGGGGCGAGCCGGGCACCACGGTGGAGATGGGTATTCGGCGGCCGGGCGCGGAGGCGGTCATCTCCTTCGAGGTCACGCGCGAGCTCATCCACGTGCCGTCGGTTCCCTTCGCCGCCATGCTGGAGGGCGGTGTGGGGTACGTTCCGCTGCTCATCTTCAACCGCACCACGACGACGGAAGTGCGTGCCGCCATAGATTCTCTGGCAGCGGAGGGAATGACTTCCCTGGTGGTGGATCTGCGCCGCAACCGGGGCGGGCTCCTCACGGAGGGGGTCGGCTTGACCGATCTGTTCCTCGATCCGGGCATGGATATCGTCGAGATACGGAGCCGGACCTCGCCTCCCGAGAAGTATGCCGCGCGCAACACGCAACGCTACCCCAATCTCCCCGTTGTCGTCCTCGTCGAGTACGGCAGCGCATCGGCGGCCGAGATCGTCGCCGGCGCTCTCCAGGACCACGACAGGGCGCTGCTCATCGGGTCCACCACATATGGCAAGGGATCCGTCCAGTCACTCTTCCAGCTGTCCGGCGGCAACGTGCTGAAGCTCACCACGGCGCGCTGGTTCACTCCCTCGGGGCGTTCCATCCAGATGGATGTAGCCGACCAGCGGGCCCGCGGGGAACGGGGTGTGCTGACCATCCGTGGAGACGTAGCGGAGCGCCCGAGCCTGGAGGACAAGCCGGAGTTCACGTCGTCCGGCGGCCGGCTCGTGCGAGGGGGCGGCGGGATCGTACCCGATCTCTGGGTAATGCAGGATACCCTGACCGAGGACGAACGGGAGGCCTTCCGCGAGATCATCAACTTCGGCGGATCGTTCGTGACGGCACTGCAGAGCTGGGTCGTGGACTACCTGCAGGACCATCCGGACCTCGAACCGGGGTTCAGTGTCACCGATGCCGATCTCGTCAGCTTCCACGCATCCCTCCAGGAGCGTGAGGCCGATCTCCCCATGGCGACCCTGCAGCGCGCGCGCCGCTCGATGGCCCATCTCCTCGGGAGCGAGATCGCGGTGCAGGCCTGGGGCGACAGAGGCAGTTTCCTGCGGGTCGCGGCGAGCGATGCGCAGTTGCGCCGAGCGGTGGAATTGTTGTCGGCCGTATCCGGCCAGGACGAACTCTTTTCATTGGCGGGGTCACCGTTGGCCCAGGTGCAGCCTGCGGGTGGCGACTCCGGCGAGGGGGAAGGTCCTTCGCGCTGAGGGTCAGTCGGCCATGCGACCCACCCGGATCCGATCAGGCTCATCCAGCCATGGAAGCGCCCCGGTGATCGGTGCAAATTCCCGGTCCCTGACGATCACCCTGTTCCGCGGAGCGGTCATCGAGTCCACGCATCGGGTACATGCGGTCGTGTGCGACGCTCGGGGACATCTGGTGCGGAGCTGGGGCGATCCCTGCCGGGAGACCCTGCTCCGCTCGGCGGCGAAGCCATTCCAGACGCTGCCGCTGGTCGCGGACGGAGCCGCCGACCATTTCGGACTCTCGGAGGAGGAGATTGCACTGTGCTGCGGGTCGCACAATTCGGAGGAAAGGCACCTGAAGGCGGCCCGGTCGATACTGGACAAGGCGGGCGTGTCCGAGGACATGCTGGTCTGCGGGCCCCACCCGCCGCTCCTGCGCGAGCGCGACCTGGCTCTGGCCGTCTCCGGCACGCCGCGGACCTCCATCATGAGCAACTGTTCCGGCAAACACGCGGGCATGCTTGCGCTGGCAGCGTTTCACGGATGGCCGCTGGAAGGCTATCAACACCCGGAACATCCGGTCCAGCAACGGATGCGCGACGAGGTGGCCTGGTGGACGGGCGTCGCGCCGGAGCGGATGCCGTCGGCGGTGGACGGATGCGGTGTGGTGACGTTCGCCGTTCCCATCGAGCGGCTGGCCCGGGGGGCAGCTCGGCTGGCCGAGGCCGCCACGCGGACCGGTGCGCCCCGCCGGGTAGTGCGCGCGATGACCCGCCATCCCTTCATGGTCGCCGGCACGCAGCGGCTGTGCACGCGCCTGATGGAGGAGCAGCGCGGCCGCACATTTGCGAAGGTCGGCGCGGAGGCCGTCTACCTGGCGGGCGACCTGGACGCGGGGCTGGGCGTGGCCGTAAAGGTGGAGGACGGAGCGTGGCGATCGGCTCCGCCCGCGCTCCTGGCGGTGCTCGACCGCGCCGGCATTCTGTCGGCCGGCGCTGGCAGCACTCTGTCGGAGTTCGCCGAACCCGCCGTTACCAACACACTGGGCGACGAGGTGGGCCGGATGGTGGTGTCCGAATGTTCATAGACTCCGTCACGATCGAGGTCCGCGGAGGCGCCGGCGGCTCGGGGGCCGAAGCCTTCCGACGCGAGAAAGGGGTGCCGCGCGGCGGCCCGGCGGGCGGCGACGGCGGACAGGGCGGTGACGTTCGTCTGGTGGTGGATTCGGGATTGACCACGCTCAGCGACTATCGCTACAGGCGTCACCACAAGGCACAGCGGGGGATGCACGGCGGAGGGTTCAACCGCACGGGGCGGAGCGGAAGCGATCTGGAGCTGCGCGTGCCCCCCGGGACGATCGCCGTCGACGACGGCACCGGCGAAGTCCTGGGCGAGCTGCTGGAGGCGGCCGACGTGCTGGTGGTCGCGCAGGGCGGCAGAGGAGGCAGGGGGAACGCCCGCTTCGCGTCGTCCACGCACCAGGCGCCTCGTCGGTGGGAGCCGGGTGGGGAGGGCGAGGAGCGCGTGATCCGCCTCGAGCTCAAGCTGCTTGCCGACATCGGCCTGGTCGGCGAGCCCAACGCGGGCAAGTCCACCCTTCTGTCGCGGATCAGCCACGCCAAGCCCAGAATCGCGGACTATCCCTTTACCACGCTGACGCCCAACCTGGGCGTGGTCGACCTGCCGGACTATCGCTCCTTCGTCGTCGCGGACATCCCCGGGATTATCGAAGGCGCCCATGAAGGGAAGGGGCTCGGCCACCAGTTCCTGCGCCACATCGAGCGCACCCGGGCTCTGGCGATTCTGCTTCCCGTCGACCAGGAGGATCCCGCCGCGACTCTGGCCGGGCTGCGCGCCGAGTTGGAGGAGTACTCGCCGCGGCTCGCCCGGCTGCCCTTTGCCGTGGTCTTCTCCAAGATGGATTTGCACCCCGCGGGCAACGCGCCGCCCGCGGTGGAAGCTCCCGGCGCGTGGGGCACCCATCACATCAGCGCGGTGACCGGCGCCGGACTGAGCGCGTTGCTCGAGGGCTGCTGGCGCCAGCTGGAGGACGCGCGCAAAGCGGCGGCGGAGCTGGAGGACCTGTGATCGACGCCCTCACGCTGCAGGGACTCCCCGGCATAGGCGCTGGACGCTTTCGGGCGCTGGTAGACCACTTTGGCAGCCCTTCGTCCGCCCTGAATGCGAGCCCGTCCGAATTTGCGGCCGTGGCGCGGATGGGTCGCGTGCGGCGCGACGGCGCCTCCGGAAACAAGCGCCGCGAGGCACGGACACCGGATGCAACCAGCGGGCGGCGCAGCGCCGAACGGGAGGCGCACACCGTGCGGAGGAAGTGCCTCGCCGATGGGATCGCCGTTCTGGTCTACGGCGGCCCTGGCTACCCCGCAGCCCTCAACGCCCTGCCGGATCCGCCCCCGGTACTCTTTGCCCTGGGCAACACGGAACTGCTTGGAAAACCGTGCGTCGCGATCGTGGGTTCACGCCGCGCCACAGCCTATGGCCGCCGGGTCGCGCGGGGCATCGGATCGCACCTCGCTGGCCGGGGACGCTGCGTCGTTTCGGGCATGGCGATGGGGATCGACGCCGAAGCGCACAGGGGGGCGCTGCCGGGGCCCACCGCCGCGGTCCTCGGATCGGGCGTGGATGTCGTGTCACCGCCTCGGAACCGCGCCCTGTACGGCAGGATTCGGGAGCACGGAGTGGTGGTGTCCGAGTTCCTCCCCGGGGTCGGGGCGGCGCCCCATCACTTCCCGAGGCGCAACCGGATCATTGCGGCCCTGGCTGCCGACGTGGTCATCGTCGAGGCTTCACACCGCAGCGGCGCGCTCATCACCGCCGAGATCGCCCTGGATCTGGGGCGTGAAGTCCACGCCGTACCGGGACCGATCGATCGGCCCACGAGCCAGGGGACGAACCGCCTGATCTCCGATGGCGCCGGGGTCATCCTGGAGGTGGGTGCCGGCGATGTCCTGCACGATGCCTGCGCACTCCCGGAGGAGCCCGAGCTGCGTGCACTGCTCGAGGCGCTGCCGACGGCCCCGGTGACCGTCGAAGAGGTGGCGGCGCTGAGCGGCCGGCTTCCCCAGGAGGTCGCGCCCGTCCTGACCATCCTGGAGCTCAGGGGCCACCTCACGCCCACGCGCGACGGCCGCGTGATGAGAACCCCGGGCAGGGGAGCCGGCATGGTCAGGGAAGGTGCGGCATGATGTCCCGGGCGGATGCCCGAGCGGCCCAACTCGGGGCGGGTGCGGTCCGCAATCTGTATGTCCACGCACCGTTCTGCGCGCGCAGGTGCTGCTACTGCGACTTTGCCGTCACCGTGGACCGGAATCCCGATAGCGCGCGCTGGCTGAATGCGATTCGGTCCGAGTTGTCGTCATTGCGGGTATCGGGCGAGGCGCCGTTGGCCGATGAACTGGGGACGCTCTACGTGGGCGGAGGCACGCCATCGGTGCTGGATCCCGAATCGGTCGGAGCTCTGGCCGGACTGGTCGGTCGGAGTCGGATGCGCAGCCAGGGCTTCGAATGGACGGTAGAGGCAAACCCGGAGTCGTTTACCGATCAGGTCGCGCGTGGGTGGGTCGCATCCGGCGTCAACCGCATCTCCTTTGGCGTCCAGAGCTTCGATTCCAGGGCTCTGAGGTGGATGGGACGCCTGCATTCCGCGGAAGACGCGAACGAAGCCGTCGGGCGGGCGAAGGCGGCAGGCGTGGAGAACCTCTCGGTCGATCTGATATTCGGGCTTCCGGGAACCCTGGGCCGCAACTGGAAGGACGATGTGGAGCGCGCCCTGCAGCTCGAAGTGCCTCACGTTTCGCTCTATGGCCTGACGGTGGAAGAGGGAACGCCACTCGGACGATCCGTTCATGAGGGCATGGTTTCCGTGGCCGGTGAAGCGCGCTACCGCGACGAATACCTCTTTGCCGTCGAAGCACTGTCGGCAGCTGGCTATGAGCACTACGAGGTGTCGAACTTCGCCCGTCCCGGATGGACATCGCGCCACAACCGTGCTTGCTGGCGTGGCGACTCCTACCTCGGACTGGGAAACGGCGCGCACTCCTACGTCGGTGGGCGCCGCTGGTGGAATGAACGGGATTGGGCGCAATACGCGGGTCGCGTCGAGGAGGGCGGGAGTGGGCGCGCGGGCAGCGAGGCGCTGAGCCCCGGACAGCGACGCCTTGAAGCATTGTGGCTGGCGCTGCGTACCTCGAAAGGGGTAGACCGGAAAACGATGTGTCCCGGGGCTGCGTCCGTACTAAATGCGTGGCGGGCCGGCGGTCTCGCGATACAGGTAGGCGAGTCCGTGCGCCTTACCGCGACCGGGTGGCTGGTACTTGACGAACTCACACTCGAACTCGACGCCGCTGTGGAACAGGGAACGGATGCAGTGCACTCCGGGAGCGCAAGTCGGGGGCGCCGCCGGTTGACGGGGACGGCCGACGGGAGATTTTCAAGTACGGAGGCTCGCCACGGGATGAACTGATCATGGGTTTCGAAAGCCAGTCGATACGCGCCACAGGACGCGATTCGCTTTCCAGTCGGGAGCGAAGCGTGCTGGAGGCAGTGGTGCGCACCTATGTCGACACGGCCGAGCCGGCCGGGAGCCGTACGCTGACGCGCCGCTTCAACTTCGGGGTGTCTCCCGCGACGATCCGCAACACGATGGCCGATCTGGAAGAGGAAGGATACCTGACCCATCCCCACACCTCCGCCGGACGGGTTCCCACGGATCTGGCCTATCGCTTTTTCGTGGACAGGGTGGTGCGTCCCGAAGCGCTGACCACGTCCGAAAGGGCGCGAATCGAGAAGGAGGTGCTGGCAGGCGAGTCCACGCTGGAGCGGATCCTGATGAACGCGACCCGCGCACTCGGCATCCTCGTACACGAGCTCGGTGTCGGATCGGTACCGCAACTCGACAACGCCCAACTGGAGAAGATCGACCTCATTTCGGTCTCGTCGCACAAGATCCTCATGGTGGTGACGATCCAGTCCGGGATGGTGCGCACCGCCTACGTGGATCTTCCCGGCGAGGCTCCCCGTGACGTCCTCGAGTGCATCGAGCGCGTGCTCAACGAGCGGCTCGGCGGATTGAGCTTCACGGAGATACGCCGCTCCTTCGGCTCCCGCCTTCGCGACGCGGTCGAAGATCCAGCAGCTCAGGACATGCTCAACATCTTCATCGAGTCGAGCGACGAATTCTTCGCCGCAAGCACTCCGAGCCCGGACCAGGTCGTGCTCGGCCAGACCTCGCCCATCGCGTCACAACCCGAGTTCTCGACCAACGACCGGCTCCGCGAACTGATCGCGCTCACCGAGCAGAAGGAGCTGCTGGCGAAGGTGCTGGGGACCCGTGCGGACAAGGGCGTACCCTTCGTCACAATCGGAAGCGAGCACGGACCCGAACTGGCCGGATTCACCCTCGTCACCTCCGGCTACCGGTTCGGAAGCCTCCGGGGCATCCTCGGGGTAATTGGACCAACCCGGATGCCCTACGAGAAGGTGATCGCTATTGTCGATTACACTTCCTCGCTGGTTACCCGCATGTTGGAGCCCTGAGCCTGGACCGCCGAGAGCCGTCCATGGCATCCATGAATCTGCCCGAGAGAAATGCCTGACTACTATACCCTGCTCCAGGTTGCGCGCAGCGCCGACCCGGAAGAAATCAAGAAGGCGTACCGAAAGGTCGCCCTGAAGTACCATCCCGACCGCAACGCAGGCTCCAGGGAAGCGGAGGAACGCTTCAAGGAGGTCACCGAGGCATACGAGGTGCTCAGGGACCCCGCCAAGCGGGCCCGCTACGACCGGTACGGCAAGGAAGGCGTGAAGGGGCCGAGCGGGTTCCAGGGAGGAATGGACTTCTCCGACGCGCTCGAGATCTTCATGCGGGACTTCGGCGGATTCGGCGGCCTGGAAGGACTCTTCGGCGGACGCCGCCGGGGCAACCAGCCCAGACGCGGCAAGTCGATGCGCCTGACCCTGCCCCTGACGCTCAAGGACGTGCGCACGGGCGTCACGCGAACGGTCAGGGTGGCCGTGCTCGATGCCTGCGATTCCTGCAGCGGGACAGGAGTGAAGGACGGCGCCCATCCACTTCGCTGCCCGACCTGCGAGGGCGCCGGCGAGGAACGGGTGGAACAGCGCTCGGTCTTCGGCCGATTCGTCAGCGTGACCCCATGCCGGAATTGCAGGGGTGAAGGGTCGGTGATCTCGGAGCACTGCCGGAGCTGCCGCGGCGAAGGTCGGGTCCGGGTCGATCGCGAGATTGAAGTGGAGGTCCCGGCGGGGGTGTCGTCCGAGAACTACATCACTTTGCGCGGAGAGGGCAGTGTGGGACCCCGGGGCGGACCTCGCGGCGACATCGTCGTGCTTCTCGATGTGGCCGAGGATCCGCGCTTCACACGCGACCGGACCGACCTCGCGGTGGACGTACCGATCACCTTCGGCCAGGCGGCGCTCGGGGCGCGGGTGGCGGTTCCCACGGTCGAGGGGCGGACATGGGTGGAGGTCCCGGCGGGCACGCAGAACGACGAGGTGATCAGGGTTGTGGGCGAGGGCGTTCCGGAATTGCACGGCCGCAGGTACGGCGACCTCCTCGTGCGGCTCTGCGTGTGGGTCCCCACCCGCCTCAGCCCCGAGCAGAAGCGACTTATCGCTGAACTGCGCGAGGTGGAGGATCGCCCCCCGGAGCGGGTAGATCCCGAGCAGCGCCGCGGTTTCTGGTCGCGGGTCAGGGAAGCACTCGGCTAGCCGCCCCCGGCAGACCGCGCCCGGCGATACCTGATCCCCTCGCTGGACAGGCAGACCCGGCTCGCGCGTTCCGCGTGCAGGATCCAGCGTGCAACTCCGATGCGCGAACCCACCTCGACCTCCTCGGCGAGTGCTGCCAGGGTTTGCCACAGCATGCTGGGGAGCCCCGATCGCGGCGGTCCGTCCTCGGGGCGCATGAGCAGTACCCAACTGTCTAGTATGGAGTCGCCCGCATCGTCGATTCCCACGTCCAGCTGAACGAGTCGCCCTTCGGACTCCTCCACCCGCAGCTTGATCGCTTCGGCCGAGATTACGATCGGCGGCCGGCACCTCCTGAGCTCCGCCTGCAGCCGCGGTGTGGACAGTGCTCCCGGTCCACTCCGGCGCAGGATTTCCACCATGCACTCCGTGGTTCGATCCATCTCGCTCCTTTCGGTCTCCCGCTGCGGTGGACCCATACTGTATCCCATGCCCCGGGTGTTTGATATGGTTGGATGGGACCATTGTCACGCCATCAGCGGCTCGTGACCGTGCCGCCGGTCGCTCCTGCACATATTGGGAGCCCGGAGGGGCGATGAAATCGGATCAACGGAGGACATTTTGGAGTCATCACTGAAGGACACGCTCAGGGCAGACCTCAACGAGGCGAGGCGCGCGCGGGACCGGGTGCGCACGCTCGTTCTGTCCACGACCCTGGCCGAATTGCGAAACAGGGAGATCGAGACCGGGCGGCTCCTGGACGACGATGGTGTTCGCGGGGTGCTGGCCCGGGCGATCAAGCAGCGACAGGACGCTGCGGCCCAGATGGCGCAGGGCGGACGGAGCGACCTCGCGGACAGGGAGAAGGAGCAGGAGGCGGTTCTGAGGAACTACATGCCGCCCGACCTCTCGGCCGACGACGTCAGAGACATGGTGCGGGAGATCGTTGCTGGAGGGGCCGGCCACATCGGCGCGGTGATGTCGGCGCTCATGCCGCAGATCCGCGGCCGCTTCGACGGGAAGACGGCGTCCTCGATCGTGCGGGAGGAGCTCGCGTAGCATGTCCAGCCGCGCTCTGCGGGTTCTGGAGTTCGGCAAAGCCCTGGAGTATGCCGCCGGGTTCGCCTCCACCGGCGCCGGCCGGGAGGCTGTGCTTGCCCTGCAGCCCGCGCCCGATGCCGCCTCGGTGCGCCGGCGTCTGACCGCGACCGGAGAAGCGCAGGCATTCCTCTCGGCGCGCGAGGACTGGTCGTTCCCGCACCTTCCGGAGTCCGGGTCCGCGGCCCGTCGATTGGCTGTGGAGGGCTCGGTGCTCACGGCGGCGGAGCTGGCGGAGCTGGGGGCCGTTCTGGCCGCGGGGCGGGTCGTCCTGCGCGCACTCTCCGGGGAGACGGAGGACCTGCCGACCCTGCAGGAGCTGGGTGCACGACTGTTGTCGCATCGGGAGCTGGAGTCCGCGATCACCCGAAGCGTCGATGCGGAAGGGCTGGTCCTGGATGGGGCGAGCCGGGAGCTGGGCCGGATTCGCGGCCGGCTGGGAGGTGCCCACAATCGGGTCGTGTCCCACCTGGAGACCGTTCTGAACGGGGTCGACGGCCGCTACCGGGTTCCGGAGGCGTCGGTTTCGATCCGCGAGGGCCGTTACGTGATCCCTGTCCGCCGGGAGGGCAAGAGGGTGGTCGGCGGATATGTGCACGACGAGTCCTCTTCCGGGGCCACGGTTTTCGTCGAACCCCCGTCCGCGATCGACATGATGAACCGCGTTCGCGAACTCGAGCGCGCCGAGGCGAGGGAGATTCAGCGGATCCTGCGGGTACTTACGGATCGCTGCCGTCCGCTGGCTGCCGCGTTCGAGCAGTCGATGGGCGCTCTTGCGGAGATGGACAAGCGCGTGGCCCTCGCCAGGACGGCCTTTCGCTGGGAGGGATGCGTGCCCGAGATCAGCGACGGCCGGTTCGAGATCCGCGGTGGACGCCATCCGCTTCTTCTGGTTGGTGGAGTCGACGCCGTCCCCTTCGACCTTGCCCTCGATCCGCATGAGCGCATCGTCGTGGTCACGGGGCCGAATACCGGCGGCAAGACGGTGTTCCTCAAGTCGGTCGGTCTCATCTCCGCGCTGGCGCAGTCGGGGGTGGTGCCGCCGGTTGGGCCCGGCACGCGGCTTCCCGCCTTCGACTCGTTCTTTGCGGATGTCGGCGACGAGCAGTCGATCGCGGACTCCCTGTCGACCTTCTCGGCGCATCTTCGCAACCTGCAGGAGGTCCTGGTGCGTGCGGGGCCACGGTCCCTCGTCCTGATCGACGAGCCCGGCGCGGGGACCGATCCAAAGGAGGGCGAGGCGCTGGCCCGGTCGGTCGTCGAGGGGCTTGCCGAGCGCGGATGCACCGCGGTGATTACCTCCCATCTTGGCGGGCTGAAGCGGCTGGCCAGGCCCGGCGACCGGATCGTCAACGCGTCGCTCCACTTCGACGGCGAGAAAATGGCGCCGACCTACCGCTTCACCAAGGGGCGTCCGGGGAGAAGTTACGGGCTGGCGATCGCCCGCGGACTCGACTTCCCGGCGGAAGTGCTGGATCGCGCGGAGGCCTATCGCGACCGTGCCGAGGCGCGGCTGGACGAAGTGCTGGAGAGCCTGGAGGCGAAGGAAGGGAAGGTGACCCGGCTGCTCGCGCGGCTGGACGACGAACGCCGCCGCGCCGAAGCGCTGCAATCGCAACTGGAGGCCCGTGAAAAGGAGCTCGGCCGCTCGGAACAGGAGCACGCCGAGCGGGCGCGCCGGGATGCCCGCCGCCTGCTCCTCGATGCGCGCCGTGAGGTGGAGGAGGCGATCGAGGAACTCACCGGACGGGTCACGGCGGCGTCGCTGGACGAGGCCGCCCGGGATGCGCGCCGTGCAGTGGAGAGGGCGGCGCGCGCACTGGAGGGGCCGGATCGGGATCGCCGCCGGAAGGGCCGACGCGGTGGGAGCCGTGCCCGCGCCCAGGACGCACAACCCGCGGTCCTCGCCCCCGGGAGCGCGGTGCAGCTGACAGACCTGGCGACGAGGGGCACCGTCGTCGCGGTCGAAGCCGGACGCGTGGTCGTCAATGTGGGGGGAGTGCGCATGAGGGTGGATGCCGACCGGCTGGCCGAGGTGGATGGTGCCGACGACGAGGTGCGTGGTGCCCGGAAGGCGGACGCGCGCCCCGGGACCCCGGCGGGATGGAGCGGCCTCGCGCCGGATCCGGCCGCCGAGCTGGATCTGCGCGGCCAGCGCGCGGACGAGGCGGAGCATTCGCTGGTGCGGGCGATCGACGAGGCTTCGGTAGCCGATCTGCGCGAGCTGCGCGTGATTCACGGCAAGGGTACCGGTGCGCTTCGCGAGAGGGTCACCGCGGTCCTGGACCGCGACGGCCGCGTGGAAGGCTTTCGCGCCGGGAAGCCCGCCGAGGGCGGCTACGGCGTCACTGTGGTGAGGATCCGGTAGCGTGATTCCCGACCGGGTAGTCGAGGAGGTCCGGGCGCGGGCCGACATCGTCGGGGTCATCGGCGAGTTCGTCCAGCTCAAGAAGGCCGGCAAGGACTTCCGCGGACTGAGCCCCTTCAAGGACGAAAAGACGCCGTCCTTCTACGTGGTGCCCGCCAAGGCGTTCTTCCACGACTTCTCCTCCGGCGAATCCGGCGACGTGTTCTCGTTCCTCATGAAGCATCAGGGGATGAGCTTCGTCGATGCCGTCAAATTCGTCGGAGCCAGGTGCGGCGTGGAGGTGCGCGATGTCAAGCGCGACAAGCGTGGCGACGATCCGTGGCGCCCCTATCACGAGGCATCGGCGTATGCAGCCGCGTTCTTCCGGGAACGACTGTGGGAGGGGGAGGGGGGACAGGGCGCGCGGGAGTACCTCGAAGGGCGCGGGATCGACCGCGAGACGGGCGAGCGCTTCGGCCTCGGCTACGCGCCGGACGAGTGGGAGGCGTTCCGCGAGGCCGCGTCCGTACACGGCCTCGACGAAGGGATCCTCCTCGAACTCGGTCTCATCAAGAAGAGCGAGAACCGCGACCGGCTCTACGACGCTTTCCGCAACCGGATCATCTTTCCGATCGAGTCCGTGACCAAACGCGTTCTGGCCTTCGGGGGCCGCCTGCTCGGCAAGACGGGCAAGGGGGCCCCGAAGTACATCAATTCTCCCGAGAGCCCGATCTTCCACAAGGGATCGGTGCTGTACGGCCTCGGGTGGGCCCGCAACCACATCCGCAGACAGGGCGCGGCGCTCCTCGTCGAAGGGTTCATGGACGCGGTCTCGCTCGCCTCGGTCGGCATGCAGAACGCCGTCGCCCCGCTTGGCACCTCGCTCACGGAGGAACACGCGCGCCTGTTGCGTCACTACACGACCCAGGTGCGCATTCTCTTCGACAGCGATCCGGCGGGGCTGCGCGCGACCTTCCGCGCGGCGGATATCCTCCTGGCCCAGGGTCTGCAGGCGTCGGTGGTCACCCTTCCCGACGGCGAGGATCCGGACTCGGTGGCGCGTTCGGGCGGCGCGGAGGCCGTGCAGGACTTCGTCGGGCAGGCCGTCGACGTCTTGGACCGCAAGATCTCGATTCTGGAAGAGCGCGACTACTTCAGCTCGATCGAGAGCAAACGCAACGCACTCGACCGGCTCCTGCCCACGCTGCGCGCGGTGTCCGATCCGACGCAGCGCGACATCTATCTGACCAGGGTGGCCGAACGGACGGGCGTAAGGATCGACACCCTGGAGGCGGAGCTGCGCGAGGCGCCCGCGCCCCGGCGTGCCCCTGCAAAACGGGGCCCGACACCCGTGCGGCGGCGCCCGGCTCCACGCTTCCACGGCCTGGGGGTCGAACGCCTCCTGGTTCTCGTCCTCCTCAAGCACCGCGACTGGATCGACAGGGCGGGGGAGCGAATCGGGCCATCGGACTTGGAGGACGCAAGCTACCGTGCGATCTTCGAAGAGCTGATCAACGATCCGGAACTCACGGCCCTGCCGGAAGGAACCATGCCGGAAGCGGTACTCCACCTCGAACGTCTCATGAACGACCGCGAGGTGCCGGAACCCGCCGAAGCCGTCTTCGAGGACGCCGTGGGGCAGCTTGAGAACACGGCCCGTGACCGCCGCCTGGAGGCTCTCGACACCGAGATCGCCGGAGCGGGCGACCTGGAGATGCCCAGGCTGCTGCAGGAGAAGCAGGATCTGATCAGGGAGAAGCAATCCCGTGGCTCCGACTGGCGCAGATCCGCGCATCGGGCGGCGGGGAACCCACAACGCCAAGGAGAAGGCGCACCGTGACGGTCGATACCGGCCTGGTCTCCAGCAGATTGCTGGAACTGCAGACCATAGATCAGCGAATCAGGGAGACCCGAAAGCGGGTCGAATCTTTCGAATCCACGCTCGAAGCGGTCGACGAGCCAGCCCGGCGCCTCACGGATGAAGTGGAAGTGACTTCGACCAAGGTGCGCGAACTTCACCTCGAAGAGCGTCGGATGCGCCTTGCGGCCGAGGACAAGCGGCAACGGGTGCAGCGCCTCGAGGAGCGCCTGAACATGGTCAGAACGATTCGCGAGGAGGCGGCGGTTCAGGCGGAGCTGGGACTCGTGCGCCGGGCCCTGGATCAGGAAGAAATGGATGTCGTGAGCCTGCTCGACCAGCTCGGGAGATTCGAGGACAGGCTTGAGCTTCAGCGCGAGGCCCTCGAAGAGGCGCAGTCCGCTGTCGAGCCCAGAAAGAACGAGATCCTGGCGGAGCAGGATGAGGCGCGCGCCCGGCTCGCGTTGATGGAAACGGAGCGCGACCTGTGCGCTACCGGCATCGATCGGCGCTATCTCATGGTCTACGACAATCTGGCTCGAGGCGGACGCCGCGATTCCGTGGCCCCGATGACCGAAAACGGCGCCTGCGGATCCTGCTTCTCGTTGATCCCCCTCCAGGTTCAGAACGACATCCGCACTTCGGCTCCGCTGGTCCGGTGTGAAGCCTGCGGTGTGATCGTGACTGCTCCGATGGAATCGCCCGGGGACGTGTCACCGGAGGCGGCGATCGGCGGGTGAGTCCCGCTGGCCGGAAAGACTGGTCCGCAGGGATCCCTCGGCGCCGCTGGAGGCTCTCTCAGCGACCTGATCCGGCAACCGTCCGGGCCCTCACCGAGGCGTTGCGGCTGCCGCCGCCGCTGTGCCACCTCCTCGCAGTGAGGGGGTACGACCGGCCGGACGCAGCCAAGTCCTTCCTGCGCCCCGTGTTGGACGGACTGCACGACCCGGGCGCGTTGCAGGACGCGCAGGCTGCAGCGGGCCGGCTGGCGCGCGCGGTGTCCCAGGGCGAAATGGTCGTCGTGCACGGCGACTACGACGCCGACGGGATCTCGGCGAGCGCGCTGCTGACTTCGTGGATTCGTTCGCTCGGCGGACGGGCGGAGGCCATCGTGCCCGACCGTCGACACGGCTACGACCTGTCGGAAACGGGCGTGAGGCGCGCGGCGAAGCTGGGTGCGGGCGTGCTCGTTACGGTGGACTGTGGAATCGTGGCACACGATCCCGTGCGCCAGGCCCGGGATGCGGGAATGACGGTAATCGTCACCGACCATCACCGGCCGGGGTCCAGCCTCCCCGACGCATTCGCCGTGGTCAATCCCAACCGATCCGACTGCCCATACCCGAACAAGCATCTCTGTGGCGCGGGAGTGGCCTTCAAGATCGGCCAGCTCCTCGCGGAGCTCCTCGGGCGACCGGCGGAAGAGAGTTGGAGCTACCTCGATCTGGTGGCACTGGCGACGATCGCCGACCAGGTGGATCTCAAGGGCGAGAATCGCACGATGGCCCGCTACGGTCTGCGGGCCCTTGGGGACACGGCGCGTCCCGGTCTGCGGGCGCTGATGGTGGAGGCCGGCATCGCGCCGGACCGCCCGGTCGACTCCACCAGGGTGGCCTATGATCTGGCGCCCCGTATCAACGCGGCGGGCAGGGTTGGCGACCCCGGGGATGCCCTGGAACTCCTCCTTACGCACGACGAGACGGAGGCGCGCCGGCTCGCAGGCCAACTCGGTGCCAACAACAAGCAGCGCAAGAAACTCGAGAAACAGGTAACCGGCGAGGCCATCGAAGCGGTGCGGGCCGAGTGGGATCCCGCGCGGGATTGTGCCGTGGTCGTGGCGGGGGAGGGGTGGCACCCCGGTGTGATCGGCATCGTCGCGTCGAGATTGGTGGAACGCGTCTTCCGCCCGGCGATCGTGATCTCGCTGGACGGAGACACAGGACGCGGGAGCGCTCGATCGATCCCATCCTTCGACCTGCACAGCGCCATTGCGGGCTGCTCGAACCACCTCGCGCGGTTTGGCGGCCACCACCAGGCGGCGGGGCTCGACATCCGCCGCGATCGCCTCCCCGCATTCCGCGAAGCGTTCCTGCACGCCGCCCGCCGCGCGATGGGAAGCGACGAGCCGATCCCCGAACTCCGCGGCGACATGGAGATTGGCCTGGAGCAGATCGATCGCGATTTCAATCGCTATCTGCGGTATCTCGGACCCTTCGGCCGCGGCAATCCCGAACCCGTCTTCGTGGCGCGTGGCGTGCGGCTGGGTTCCAGGCGGGTACTGAAGGGTGGGCACCTCAAGTTTCGTATCAGTCACAACGGCGCCGGCATGAACGGCATCGGCTTCGGGCTCGCGGAAACTGCAACGGAGGAATCTCTGGCGGCCGGTCCGGTGGACGTGGCCTTCAACCTCATCGAGAATACCTTCAGAGGACACACAACGGTCGAAGCAAAGGCCCTGGATATCCAGCCGTCCGGTGGGGTCGGCGCGGTCGGCGGGAGCGGCACGGGCGAGTAGGTGCCGAACCGAACCCGGCCGCTGCGTCCTGCGGCTGCCAGCGAGGTGGCGCGATTTGCGAATCATTGCCGGAAAGTGGAGGAGCCGAAGGCTGGCGACAGTTCCCGGACGGGGGGTCCGCCCCACCACCGACCGGGTGCGCGAGGCATGGATGTCGATGCTCGGCAACCGGATCCGCGGGGCTACAGTGGCGGACCTGTTCGCCGGCTCCGGGGCGCTTGGGCTGGAAGCCCTCAGCCGCGGCGCAGCGCACGTCACCTTCGTGGAGCGGAGCCATCGCGCGATCCGGGTCCTCGAAAGAAACATCCGTACTCTGGGCGCGGGCCCGGCGGCGACAGTGATCCGCGGCGACGCCATGACGCATACCCGCGCCGCGCGCAATCAGCCCTACGACCTTGCTCTCGCGGACCCGCCATACGACCATGGCTACGCTTTCCGGCTGCTGGCCGGTTACCGGAACACCCCCTTCGCCCGGGAACTGTGGATCGAGCACGATGTGCGGGAATCCCTTCCTCCGGACGTTGCGGTGGAGCAACGAAAATACGGTGATACCGCCCTCACGAGGGTGACAGAAACAGGAGGTGGCTCCCGATGACGACTTCCGGTTCCATCGTGGCGGTGTATCCCGGTTCCTTCGACCCGGTCACGCGAGGACACGAGGATGTCGCGCGCCGCACGCTACGCGTCTGCGACCGACTGATCGTCGCCGTAGCCAATGCGTCGTCCCAGTCGAAGCGGCACCTCTTTCCGGTCCCTGAACGCCTTGAGATCATGCGCGAGGTCTTCGCGGACGATCCCGGGATCGAGTGCGTCTCCTTTTCCGGTCTTCTCGTGGACTTTGCGCGCCGGATGGACGCCCAGTTCATCGTGCGCGGTCTCCGGGCCGTCTCCGACTTCGAGTACGAGTTCCAGATGGCCCAGATGAACCGGGAGCTCTGGGACGGCGCCGAAACCGTGTTCCTGGCGCCGGACGTGGCAAATTCCTTCCTGTCGGCGTCACTGGTCCGCGAAGTGGCCGCGCTGGGCGGAGATGTCAGCAGCTTTGTCTCGGCCCCGGTGCTGAAGCGGCTGCGAACACGCTTTTCGTGACCTTCACCGCGCGGCTCGAGGCCCGGGCCAGGCCCCTGCGCCGCAGGATCGCCCTGCCCGAGGGGGATGATCCGCGGGTCGTGGCGGCGGCGGAGATTCTGACGCGGAAGTCGCTGGTCGAGCCCGTGTTTGTGGAGGGGGAGGGCGGTGGCCGCGGCGCGGCGGGGGCACTGGAGCGTGCGGCGGCGATGCTCAGCGGCGGCGAGGTGGACGGTGTGGTCGCCGGCGCGGCACACACCACGGCGCAGGTCATCCGCACCGCGCTCAAGGGCGTGGGGCTCCGGGAAGGGGTCCGCACCCTGTCGTCGTCGTTCTTCATGGAGGTGCGCGGGTTTCGCGGATCCGGGACGGAGGTCCTCACCTTCACCGATGCGGCCGTGGTCCCCCTGCCCGGCCGGCGGCAGCTCGTGGAGATCGCCGCCGAGGCGGTCCGGCTGCGGCGGCAGGTCGTGGGGGACGAACCGAGGGTCGCCTTCCTGTCGTACTCCACCCTGGGCAGCGCGGGCGGGCGCTCCGTGGAGATGGTGCGCGATGCGGCCCGGCGCTTCCGCGCAGCATTCCCCGATGTGGCCGCCGAGGGCGAACTGCAGGCCGATGCCGCCCTGATTCCCGAAGTCGCGCGCGGCAAGGCCCGGGATTCGGCGGTCGCAGGGACGGCCAACGTCCTCGTGTTTCCCACTCTCGATGCCGCGAACATCGCCTACAAGCTGGTGCAGAGGCTCGCCGGAGCGGTGGCGCTCGGTCCGATCCTTCAGGGCCTCAGGGCACCGGTGAACGACCTGTCGCGCGGGGCCTCGGTGTCCGACATCGTACAGATCGCCGCGATAACGGCCCTGATGGCGGGGGGTGCGGCCGGCAGTCGGTGACGCGCGGGGCCGGACGCTCCCCGGTCCGGCGGCTGGCCGACGTCGTGACTCTTGCACGGCCCGGTCGGCTTCGGTTGCTTATGTTCGTTGGTCGATCGGCGACCCCGGCCCCGCACGGCACCAGCGGGTCTCCGCTCGACACAAGGCAGTCGCGACCTCCCCGGGAAGAGAGCAGATGTCGTTCACATTGCGAAGAGTCGGTAATGCAACAGTAGTCGATGTCGACGGGCAGCTCATCGTCGGCAACCGTCACGAGCTGAAGGAAATGGTACTGGAGGAGCTCGAAGGCGGAGTCCGTCATTTCATCGTCGATTTCGCACGGACCGGATACATCGACTCGTCGGGGCTGGGAGTGCTCGTGGGCCTTTCCAAACGAGTTCGCGGGCTGGACGGCACGCTCCAGCTCACCTCGCTCAGCCAGGATCTCATGCGGCTCTTCGAGCTCACCAAGCTGGACACGCTCTTCCAGATTCGTGGCAGCCTGGAGGAGGCACTGGGCGAGTAGCGGCCCGTGCCTTGCCAACGCGGCGCCTCGCCGCTCTCGGTGCTCACGCGGGATCGTCCACGGACCGATAGCGGATCATGAGCGCTGACGGTCTCCCCGGGACCTCCCCCGCTCCGCACGGGCTGGTCTTCGAATTGCCCAACGACATCGGTGCGATCGAGGCGGCGGTCGACCAGGCCGTCGAGTGCTGTGCCCACGCGCGCCTCGATCAGCGGCGCCTCCTCTTCAACTTCCGCGTTGGTCTTACCGAAGCGCTCTCCAACGCGATGCTCTACGGCAACGCAGGCGATCCGGAGAATCGGGTCCGCGTCGAGCTGGAGGTCGAGCCGGGGGAAGTCAGGGCCCACATCGCCGACGAAGGGCGCGGATTCGATCCCGATGGCGTGCCCGATCCGCGCCTCCCTGAGAACCTGTTGCGATCGGATGGACGCGGCGTCTTCCTGATGCGGGCGCTGATGGACGAGGTGCACTTCAATGCGGCGGGGAATACGGTCACGCTGGTGCTGCGCGACGATGCGGAACGCCCCGCCGGCGATGCGGAAGCCGCACGGCCCTTCGACATCACGATACCGGGATTGGACCCGCTCGGCCCCGCGACCCGAATGTTGACGGCGACGGTGGCCCGATCCGCCCTGCTGGCCCGGCAGGCCGAGTCCCGCCGCACGGAGCTCGAGGCTGCCCACGAGGCCAACCAGCTGCTGCGCGAGGAAATGGCGCGCGAACGGGCCTCGCGGGAGATGGAACTCGCGCACGATCTCCAGCTGAAGCTGCTGCCCCCGATACCGCACGTTCCGGGCGTCGAGGCCGCCGCGCGCGTCGTCCCCACGGCGTCGGTCGGCGGCGACTTCTACCAGGTCATCCACCTGTCCGGAGGCAGGGTGGGAGTCATGATCGGCGACGTCTCCGGGCACGGTTTTCCGGCCGCGCTGATCATGGCGCTGGTCATGAGCGCGGCAGCGATCTACGCCGAACAGGGCGCGGCCCCGGCGACCGTGCTGGAGTACCTCGACCACTCGATCGGCGACGAACTCCAGTCCACCGAGATGTATCTGTCGCTCTGCTATTGCGTGCTCGCGCCGGGCCGGCCCCGAATCTCGTATGCCAATGCCGGGCATCCGTTGGCGTTTGTCATCGATTCGGACGGGGGCGCGCGGCGTCTCTTTGCAACCGACCCGCCCATGGGCATCGGAGCCCCGCCATACGGCGAGGGGACGGTGCGGTGGTCCCCGGGCAAGGATCTGTTGCTCCTCTTCACGGATGGCCTCTCCGACAGGCTCGCCGACGTCAGCCGCAGCAGCGGCGAGGAGGAGATCCTGCGGGCGGTCGCCGCCAACCGCGCCCGGACGCCGGGGGAGATCCTCGACCTTCTCTTCGAGATGTCACGGGAAGCGGTGCCCTCGATTCCGGCCGACGACCGGACGGCCGTCATCCTGCGCACCACATGAGCCCCGCCGGGAAGGGGCGCCGCCGCGCCAAGCGTTCGCTGGGACAGAACTTCCTGATTGACCCCAACCTGCAGCGCAAGATCGCGGGGGCGGTGGGCACGCCGACCGGGGAGGGAGAGTCCGTCCTGGAGATCGGGCCCGGCCACGGCGCACTGACCCGCCACCTCGCGGGCTCTGGCGCCACCGTCACCGCCGTCGAACTCGACGACGACCTCGCCGCGGCCCTGACCGCGCGCTACCAGGACGACCCGCGCGTCACGATCGTACACGACGACATCCTCTCGGTCGAGCTGTCCTCGCTCACCGCCGACTGGGGCCGCACCCGGGTCGTGGGCAACATCCCGTACAACATCACGACGCCCATCATCTTCCGTCTCCTGCAGCTGCCGTACCCGGCCGACATCGTGCTTACCGTGCAGGCCGAAGTCGCGGCGCGCATCATGTCGGGACCGGGGACGCGGGTCTATGGCGCGCTTTCGGTGGGGGTCGCGATCCACGCGCGCGTCGAGAGGGTGTGCAAGGTTCCGCGCCAGGCGTTCAGGCCGGTGCCGAGGGTGGACTCGGTTGCGATTCGGGTCACCCCGAGGGATCCGCCGCGCGTGACGGCCGACGAAGCTTCCCGCGTCCGCACGGTTACCCGAGCGGCCTTTTCGTGGAGGCGCAAGCAGCTTGGAACCATCCTGCGGCGCCACCCCGATCTTCGCTGTCCGGCGTCCTCCATCAGCGATGCGCTCGCGGCCCGGTCGCTGTCTCCGACCGTTCGTCCGGAGCAGCTGTCCCCGGAGGACTTCCTGTGGCTCGGCAGCGCGTTGACGCTCCCCGCATAACGCTTCTAGCTTCATCTTGTGAACACTTTCACAAACAAGATTCCCGACGCCACGATCCGGCGCTTGTCCCTCTATCTGCGCTACCTGGAGGACTTCGGCCGTTCGGGTATCGCGAACGTCGCCAGCGGTGTTCTGGCGGAACGTGGCGGGACCACGGCGGCGCAGGTGCGCAAGGATCTCTCGTATCTGGGTTCCTTCGGCAAGCGGGGGCTGGGATACTCGGTTCCGGAACTGACGCGGATCCTTCGCGCCGTGCTCGGGCTCGATTCCACGTGGCGCGTCGCGCTCCTGGGTGCCGGGCGCATCGGGACCGCGCTCTTCGAGTACCAGCCGTTCCGCAAACGCGGCTTCAACATCACCACGGTGATCGACAACGACCCCTGCAAGGTGGGCACGCTGCTCGGCGATGTCAGAATCCGGGATGAGGACGATCTGGAGTGCGCGCTGCGCGAGGACGGAACCGACCTGGTGATCGTCGCCGTCCCGGCGAGTGTGGCGCAGCCCCTGGTGGACCGGGTGGTAGCCGCCGGCGTCAAGGCCGTCCTGAACTACGCGCCCGTCCAGTTGCGTCTCCCTGATGACGTCGCACTCCGGAACGTGAGCATGCTCGTCGAACTCGAGGGCCTCTCGCACGCGCTGGCGCGCAACCGGCAGTGACCACGGCGGCTGGTCGGCGGTCGCTTTTGCAGCGTGCCTGGGAATTGCTGCGGCAGGGCCCGGCGGCAACGACCGACATCGCGCGCGAGGTGATGGGGCTGGAGGGGAACCCCGGTGCGGCGTCGGCCGCCGTATTCTCGCTGCTGGGCAGTGACGATCGCTTCCACGTCGACGATGAAGGGCTGTGGAGCCGGCGCGGCGGGGCGATCCGTCCCGGGGCGTCACTTTCCCGCCTCGGGTACGCCGTGGTGGATGTGGAAACGACGGGGGGACAGTATGACGCCGGCCACCGGATTACCGAGGTGGCCGTGGTCGAGGTGCGGGGCGGGGCGGTCGTCGACGCGTTCCACACGCTGGTCCATCCGGGACGCCGCGTGCATCCCGCGACCGTGCGCCTGACCGGGATTACCAACGACATGCTGGTCGAGGCGCCCGCCTTCGACGAGGTGGCGGAAGAGGTCTTCCGGCGCATCGCGGGCCGGGTTTTCGTCGCGCACAACGCGAGCTTCGACTGGGGCTGGGTGCGGGCCCAGCTGGGCGACGCGCTCGGCGACGTGCCCGAGGTCAGACGGCTGTGCACGATCAGCCTCACGCGCCGTCTCGTGCCGGAGCTGCGCCGTCGCAATCTCGACGCGCTGGCCGATTTCTTCGAGATCCCGATTCATGAGCGGCACCGGGCCTACGGCGACGCGCTGGCGACCGCCAGAATCCTCCTGCGGCTTCTCGATCGGGCGGAGTCGCTGGGGATCGGCGACCTTCATTCGCTCCGCCGCTACCGTCCGCGCAAATCGCAGCGGGCACAGCGGGATCTGTTCGCCCGCGCCGGACTTCCACGCCGCTTTCGCTCTCTGGTATAATTGTCAGGCGCAGCCCTGCGTGAATCGTCGCGAAACCCTGGGAGAAACCGCGTGAACCGTTCGGCGACAACACCCGTGATTCTGGATGGCGTACGCACTCCGATCGGCAGGTTTCTCGGGGGATTGAGTCCCCTGTCGGGCCCCGATCTCGGTGCTGTCGCCGTGCGCGAGGCCGTCCTGCGCGCGGACATCGACACCTCCGACGTCGACGAGGTCATCATGGGTAACGTGGTGAGCGCGGGCGAAGGCCAGGCCCCGGCTCGCCAGGCCGCCGTGAATGGCGGTATCCCCGCAAGCGTGCCCGCCTTTACGGTGAACAAGGTGTGCGGATCCGGGCTGAAGGCCGTGATGCTCGCGGCCCAGGCGATTCGGGCGGGCGATGCCAGGCTGGTCGTGGCGGGAGGATTCGAGTCGATGTCCAACGTCCCGTACTACGTGCGCGGGATGAGGGGCGGGGTGAAGTTCGGCGACCGCACCATTCAGGACGGTCTGGTGTACGATGGCCTGTGGTGCTCGTTCGGGATGTGCCACATGGGAGGGCACGCCGAGTATACCGCGGCCAAGGCCGGGGTGACGCGGTCCGATGCCGACGCGTTTGCGCTCGCATCGCATCGCAGGGCGGTGTCGGCGATCGACGACGGGCGTTTCGCGTCCGAGATCGTGCCCGTGAGCGTCCAGACCCGGCGGGGCGAGACGGTGGTCGACACCGACGAGGGGCCGCGCAGGGGCACTTCGCTGGAGGCCCTAGGTCGGCTGCGCCCGGCCTTCCCGCGCGACGCTCCCGCGGGGCTGGACGAACTGGTGGTGACCGCCGGCAACGCGCCGGGGCTGAACGACGGCGCGTCGGCGCTGGTCGTGGCCAGTGAAGAGTACGCGGAGGCGCATGGCCTGGCCCACCGGGCCGTGATTACGGGTTACGCGTCGGGCGGGACCGAACCGCGCGACCTGTTTTTTGCGCCGGTGGTCGCGGTGCGCAACCTTATGGAGCGTGCAGGAACAAGTGTCGGCGACTACGGGCTGGTGGAAATGAACGAAGCGTTTGCCGTTCAGGCGATCGCGGACATGCGGGCGCTGGGGATGGATCCCGAGCGCGTGAACGTCAACGGCGGGGCGGTGGCGCTCGGCCACCCGATCGGGGCGTCCGGAGCGCGCATCCTGGTGACGCTGCTCGCGGCGATGGCGGACCGCGACGTCGACACCGGACTGGCGACGCTCTGTCTGGGCGGAGGCAACGCCGTGGCCCTGGCCGTGCGGAAAAACTGAAGAGGAATTTCGATGATCGATTCTCAGGCGAAGTTGTGGTATCCCGCGCCGGTCCTGACCGGCCAGCGGCGCGTGGCGATGCCCGTGGCCGTGGCGTTGTTCGCGCTTCTCACGGCCCTTGGGGCCTACGTCGCGGTTCCGCTCGGCATCACTCCGGTCCCCATGACGCTGCAGACGCTCTTCGTGCTGCTGTCAGGCGCGCTTCTGGGGCCCGTCGCCGGCGCATCGTCGCAGTTGCTGTATCTGGGGCTAGGCGTGGCCGGCGTGCCGGTCTTCGCCATGGGAGCCGCGGGCCTTCCCTGGATCTTCGGGCCGACGGGCGGCTACCTGATGTCCTTCCCGATCGCGGCGGCTACTGTGGGCCTGATCGCCGGCCGCCAGGGTGGCCTCGTGCGCATGGCCGGCGCCTTGCTTGCCGCGACGCTGGTCATCTTCCTCATGGGTTCCGGATGGCTCGCGGTGGTGACCGACTCCAGCTCGACGGCCCTCCTTGCAATCGCGGTGCTGCCTTTCCTCGTGGGCGCGGTGGTCAAGGCGGCGATCGCGCTGGTCGTGGCCCGCCAGATCCTGGAGCGGAGTCGTCGGGCCTGACGACCGCGACCTGATCCCCGCATTGAAATGAACAATATCGTCGCGACACTGATCCGGGTGGGCGGCTTCGCGGCGGCCTTCACGGCATTCATGGTGATCGCCGCACTCGTGGCCGGCGGGCAACCCGGGAGCCTGGTGGTGCAGGGAGTGGCGATGCTTTTCGCTGCGCTCGGAGCCACTGTTCTGCTCATGCGCTTCGATGGCCGCCGTCCGCTGGTCGAGTTGGGGCTGGAGAGGGCTGCGGCGCTGCGCGATACTGGCGGCGGGTTTCTTCTCGGGATCATCATCGTGGTCCCGGTGCTCGTCCTGGCGATCATCGCGGGTGGGCTGCGGTACGGTCAGGACGACGGCACGGTGGTCCAGTACCTGTCGACGGGTGCGTGGACGGTGCTCGTGATCCTGGGCGCCGCCGCGGCCGAGGAGTTCATGTTTCGTGGCTACCCGCTACGCGTCCTCGCAGAGCGGTGGGGCACCGTAGTGGCGCTGGTGCTCACCACGGCGGCATTCTCGGTGGTCCACGGGTGGAATCCCCATGTGGGACCGCTGGCCCTGGCCAACATCGCGCTGGCCGGCCTGCTGCTGGGCATGATCCTGCTCGTCACCGGCAGCCTCTGGTGGGCGATAGGGCTCCACGCCGGGTGGAACTTCGCAACCAGTTTCGTCGCCGATCTTCCGGTGAGCGGCCTCGTGCTGGTGGACGCGCCGCTCATCGAAATGACCGCCGCAGGAAACGTGTTGCTCACCGGTGGGGAATTCGGGCTGGAAGGGGGCCTGGCGGCGACAGCCGGGCTGCTCCTGGCGGTCGGTTATCTGGGGCACAGGTGGAGGGCAAGTTGCGGATCGAACGCGTCGCAGTAGTCGGCGCAGGCACCATGGGCAACGGCATCGCCCATGTATGTGCGCTCGCGGAGCTGTCGGTGACCCTCATCGACGCGGATTCCGAAGCGCTGGATCGCGGCCTCCGCACCATCGCCCGCAACCTGGATCGGCAGGTGGACAAGGGCCGGATCGACGCCGCCGAGCGGGACGCGGCGCTGGGCCGGATCGAGCGTGGTGAAACGCTTGCAAAGGCGGCAGCGGCCGACCTGATCGTCGAGGCGGTGCCCGAGATCGCCGAGCTGAAGGGCCGCATCTTTGCCGAACTCGACGGGATCGCGCCCCCGCACGCGATTCTGGCGTCCAACACGTCCTCGATTTCCATCACGGAAATCGGGGCCCGTACGGGGAGGCCGGAACAGGTCATCGGGATGCACTTCATGAACCCGGTGCCCGTCATGCGCCTGGTCGAGGTCATCAGGGGACTGCGGACCAGCGACGCCACGACCAAGGCGGTCATGGAGCTGTCGCGGAGGCTGGGCAAGACCCCGGTGGAGGTGATGGACTTCCCGGGCTTCGTCTCCAACCGGGTCCTGATGCCGATGATCAACGAGGCGGTCTTCGCGCTCATGGAGGGGGTCGCCGAGGCGCGCTCCATCGATCAGGTAATGACCCTGGGCATGAACCATCCGATGGGCCCGCTCGCGCTCGCCGACCTCATCGGTCTGGATACCTGCCTGAACATTCTGGAAGTCCTGCACCGCGAACTCGGCGACGATCGCTATCGGCCGTGCCCGCTGCTGCGCCAGTACGTCGCGGCGGGTTGGCTGGGGCGCAAGACGGGCCGCGGTTTCTACCCTCATCGCGAGGCTCGCTGACGATGCTCACCGAGGACCAGAAGGCCATTCAGGGGCTCGCTCGCGACTTCGCCGAGGGCGAAATCGTCCCGCACGCCTCCGAGTGGGACCGCAAGGGAGCGTTCGATCGCGGGATTCTTCGCAGGCTGGCCGACCTGGGATTCCTCGGGATGCTGGCGCCCGAACGGTACGGCGGCCTCGAGCTCGATCTTCCGACCTACCTGGTCGCATTCGAGGAACTCGCCCGCGGGGATGCCGCGCTTTCCCTCACCATCCACATCCAGAACGGTCCGGTCCCCGTCATTCTCCTGGATCACGGGACCGGCGAGCAGAAGTCGCGGTGGCTTCCGGCGCTGGCATCCGGGGAGAAGATCGCCGGGTTCGCCCTGTCGGAAGCGGGGGCGGGAAGCGATCCCGCGTCGATGACCACCACGGCCCGCCGGATTGATGGTGGGTGGGAAATCTCCGGCGCGAAGAAGTGGGTGACGAACGGCGCACTCGCTGATGTGATGCTCGTCTTTGCCAGGAACGATGGCGCCGGGTCTGGCGGGAGCGCGATCGGGGCGTTCCTCGTGGATACCGACGCACCGGGCTACCGCGTTGGGAAGCGTGAAAAGACCATGGGGCTGCGGGCCTCCGAGACCGTCGAGGTCGAGTTTCAGCGCGTGCGCGTGACCGACGATCGTCTGGTGGGGAATCCTGCCCACGGCCTGCGGTATGCACTGGAGGCGCTTGATCTGGGGCGGCTGGGGATCGGGGCGCAGGCGGTGGGAATCGCGCGCGCGGCGCTGGAAAATGCTATCGGCTATTCTCGTGAACGACGGCAGTTCGGCAGGCCCATCGCCAGTTTCGGCGCGATCAGAAGCAAGCTGTCCGCGATGGCTACACGCATCGCCGCGGCCAGGGCGCTCGTCATGGAGGGGGCTCGCGCGTGGGAACAGAGAGATGCAGGCGACCCGGGTGATGTACCCGTGACCGCGCGCTCGGCCATGGCCAAGCTGATGGCCAGCGAGACGGCTGCCTGGGTCACCGAGGAAGCGGTGCGAATCTTCGGCGGCTACGGCTTCATGCGGGAGTTTCCCGTCGAGAAGCTCATGAGGGACGCCAAGGTCACCGAGATCTACGAGGGGACCAGCGAGATCCTCAGGCTGGTCATCGGGCGATCCCTTACGGCCTGAGGAGGCGACGAATGGTACATCTCGAGAGCGCGGATCCCCTGGTCCATCGGGCGGTCCTGGGAGAAACGTCACGCCAGCACAGCCAGCTTGAAATGATCGCCAGCGAGAACTTCGTCTCGCCCGCGGTCCGCGAGGCCATGGGGACGGTGCTCACCCACAAGTACGCAGAGGGCCTCCCGGGGAGACGGTACTACGGCGGCTGCGAGTTCGCCGATCAGGTCGAGGAGCTCGCTCGCACCCGTGCGGCGAAGCTGTTCGGCGCTGATCACACGAACGTGCAGCCCCATTCCGGGGCCCAGGCCAACATGGCGGCCTATTTCGCCTTTCTGACTCCCGGCGACAGGATCGTGGGGATGAACCTGAGCCACGGCGGCCACCTCACCCATGGCTCGCCGGTCAACTTCAGCGGCCGCCTGTTCAAGGTCGCGGCCTACGGCGTGCGCGAATCCGATGGGCGGATAGACTTCGACGCGGTTCGCGATACCGTCCTGCGGGAGCGGCCCCGGCTCATCGTCACGGGGGCCTCCGCCTACCCCCGCGCTCTCGACTTCGAGTCCTTCGGGCAGATTGCCCGCGAGGCCGGCGCCGTCCATCTCGTGGACCTTGCGCACCTCGCCGGTCTCGTTGCCGGCGGCCACCACGCGAGTCCATTCGAACACGCCGACGTCGTCACCACCACGACCCACAAGACACTGCGCGGTCCGCGGGGCGGGATGGTGATGTGCAGGGAAGAGCACACGAAGGTCATCGACAAGATGGTCTTCCCGTTCATCCAGGGCGGGCCGCTCATGCACGTGATCGCGGCCAAGGCCGTGGCGCTTGGCGAAGCCCTGTCGCCCTCGTTCGCGGACTATGCCGGACGTGTCGTGGAGAATGCCCGCGTTCTCGCCCGCACGGTGATGGAGCGCGGCGTGGACCTCGTTTCGGGCGGGACGGACACACACCTCATCCTCGTGGATCTCAGGGACCGCGACCTCACGGGCAAGGATGCCGAGACGGCGCTCGAACGCGCGGGGATCACCGTCAACAAGAACACGGTTCCCGGTGAAACCCGCTCACCCTTCGTAACGTCGGGGTTGCGCATCGGTACGCCGGCGCTCACCACCCGCGGAATGGGCCCGGACGAAATGACGCTGATCGGTGGCTGGATCGCCGACATCCTCGACCGGCCGGGCGATGAGCAGCTGATTGCGGGCATCGGAAGTCGGGTCAGAGAGCTGTGCGAGACTTTCCCGCTGTTTCGATGAATTGGCGCAGTCCGGTTGACCATGTAGATTTTCAGGACCATGAGCACCTGTGAATCCGCCGATGTGATGTCCCGGTTGCGGGAGATGCATCCCCGCTTCCGTCCGCAGGCGTACGCCTTCCTGCTGGACGCGCTACGCCAGGTGATTTCGGGATTGGAGGAGAGACGCCACATCTCGGGGCGCGAGTTGGCCGAAGGTGCCTGCGGGCTGGCGATCGACAAATACGGGCCGCTTGCCCGCACGGTTCTCGAGTACTGGGGAGTCCACTCGACCGACGACCTGGGTGACATCGTCTTTGCTCTTGTGGATATCGGGCTGCTGGTCAAGCGAGACGAGGACCGGCCCGAGGACTTCCACGACGTCCTGGATTTCGAGGCGGTTTTCGACGTCGAATACCCCTGGATGGTTGCAGACCAGGTACAGTTTGAATATCAGTGAGTGACGGGGGTTGCTACTCGCATATCACGTGCTGCGGAACCAATAGGACAAGGGGCTGAGGCGATGGAGCAAAACGGATTTGCTGCGTGCAAGAAGTGTGGTGGCGGAGTCTTGTTGCCGATGTCCGACTACGGCCGTGACGGAGCGCCCATCAGGTACAAGGCCTGGGTCTGTTCCAACCCGGATTGCGGCTTCAACATCCGCATTGACAACGGCGAAATATCCTTCGGCCGGTCGATCGGGCAGAGCTACAAGTAGGCATGGTCCCGGTAGAACCGGGGACGCCGTCCGGGACATCGGAGGTCCGTGCGCCCACTTCCTGCCAGGCAGCTGAATTCGACCGGGTCTCCATTGTAGAGCGCGGCGTGCCGGAGCCGGCCCTCATGGAAAACGCGGGCCGGCAGACTGCGCTGATCATTCAGCACCTCTTCCCGGATGGGCCGGTCGCCGCCCTGGTCGGGTCGGGAAACAACGGCGGGGACGCTCTGGTGTGCCTTCGGTGCCTTGCGGCGTGGGGACGCAGCGTCACCGCGGTGCTGGTGGGGAATCGGCCCGCCGTGGAGTCGGTGCTGCACGGCTGGGAATTGCCGACCGTGCGTTTCGGTCCGGATGCCGCGGTGCCGGACGAGGATGCGCCCGGAGGCCGCCCTTTGGCAGATTCCGCGTTGCGTGCGTTGCGGGACGCGGCGGTTGTCGTGGACGGACTGCTGGGGACCGGGATTCGCGGCGCGCCGCGTTCGCGCTACGCCGCCGCCATCGAGGCGGCCAATGACGCCGGGGGCGCGATCGTGGCCCTGGACGCGCCTTCCGGCGTCGACGGCGCGACCGGCGCGGTGCCGGGGGTGGTCGCGCGGGCGGACATCACGGTCGCCTTCGGGTGGCCGAAGCTGGGGACGCTTCTGCACCCCGGGCGAATGCACTGCGGCCGCATCGTCGCCGTCGAGATCGCCTTCCCGCCCGGACCCGGCACCAATTGGGCGCAGCTGGTCACGGCCGGCTCGGTATCGAGGTGGAAGCCGCGCCGCGAGCCGGTCACCCACAAGAACGCGGTCGGCGCCGTGGCCATCCTGGCAGGGTCGGCCATGCCCGGCGCGGCAATCCTCGCCGCCCGCTCCGCCTTCCGCTGCGGCGCGGGGCTGGTGCGGGTGTGCGCCTCGCGCGAGGCCCGCGACCTGATCCTGGATGTCCCGGAGGCGCTCTTCGTGGACGCCGCCGACGAGCGGGCATTGAGCGATGCGGTGCAGGCGAGCGATGCGCTGGCGGCGGGTCCCGGACTGGGAATCGGCGACTCCGCTTCGCACCAGCTGGCGATCGCGCTGAAGGCACTGGACGACCGGCCTGCCGTACTGGACGCGGACGCCCTCACCCTCCTGTCGCACGACGGCGAGGCCGCCCTTCCGGGGCGCGACCGGATCGTGGTCACGCCCCATCCCGGCGAGATGGCCCGGCTGACCGCCAGGTCGGTCGCCGCCGTGCAGGACGACCGCATCGGCGCGGCGCGGAGCTTCGCGGCCTCCCGCGGCGTGGTCACGCTGCTGAAGGGCGCGCCGTCCCTGGTGGCCGATCCGCACGGGCGGCTCCTGATCAGCACCACCGAGAACACCTCGGCGCTGGCCGTCGCGGGAATGGGCGATGTCCTCACGGGTGCCATCGGCGCGTTCCTGGCGCAGGGCACGCCCCCGGTGGAGGCATCCGGGCTTGCCCTGCACGCGACAGGGCGTGCCGCGTCGGCCACCGGACTGGGCCCGGCCATGATGCCGTCGGATGTCGTGGAGGGGATCCCCGCCGCGCTCGACACCGACGCGGAGCCGGTCACGGAGCTGCCCTTCCCGTTTGTCACCTTCGACCAGGCGCCGCCCCGCTAGCCCGGCCCGGCTGTGGACGAGCTGACCCTCATCGAGCGGCTTGTCGCCATCGGCTGGAAGGGGAGCCGCGCCGTCACGCTGGGACCCGGAGACGACGCGGCGATTCTTCGTGGCGGCCTGGCCGTCTCGACCGACCTCATGATCGAGGGCGTGCACTTCGACTTCGACTGGATCGCGCCGGACGAAGCGGGGTTCAGGGCGGGCGCCGCCGCGCTCAGCGACATGGCCGCGATGGGCGCGGCCCCGGAGGGCGTCCTGGCGTCGCTGGCCGTATCGGGGAATCCATCGCTCTGCGAGGACCTCCAGCGCGGGATTCGCCGGGCGGGGGACCGGGTCGCGGTGGCGGTTGTGGGCGGAGATGTCAGCCGGTCGCCGGGCCCGGCCATCGTGGACGTGGTGGCCGTCGGCAGGGTGCGCAGGCCGTGTCGGCGGAGCGGGGCAGAGGCGGGGCAGGCGGTGTGGGTTTCCGGCGCGCTCGGCGGTGCCGCCGCCGCCGTGGCCGCGTGGTCGGCGGGCGAATTTCCCGCTCCGGCGGCGCGGGAACGCTTCGCGTCTCCGCCGAATCGCGTGCCGCTCGGCGTGGCACTGCGGAAACAGCGATTGGCCCGGGCGATGATCGACGTCTCGGACGGACTCGTCAGGGACGCCGGGCAGATCGCGAAGGCATCCGGGGCCGCGCTCCGGATCCTCGAGGATGCCGTGCCTGTCGACACGGACGCCGGGGGGGACTTGAACCTCGCCCTCAAAGGGGGCGAAGATTATGAACTAATGTTTACCGCCCCGCCGGATAAGGAGGCCGCCATCTTGGACCTGGGACGGGAACTGTCGGTGCGACTCTCACGGATCGGCACCATCGAGAGAGGCGCCGGGGTCGTTCTGGAAGACCGCGAGGGCCGGAGCACCATCGCCGGCCGCGGAGGCTACGACCACTTTGCCTAGGAATCCGCGGACAAACCCGCGCGAGCGCCGAACCGGATGCCGACAACCGCCTGGCGCCCACTCCACCCGCGTGGCGCCGTGATCCGGGTCGCCTGGGCCTACACCACGATGGTGGCCGCGACGCTCTATTCCGGCGGTCGCGCCGTGCTGTACTACTTCCTGTTGCCCCGCTACTTCCGGAAGCGTGCGGACCAGCTGACGGGGGAATGGACGACCATCTGCATGAAGGGCGCGGGGGCGAAGCTGGTGGTCAGACACGGCGAGCGACTGCGGGCGGGGCGGGGGCAGATCCTGGTTGCGAACCATCAGAGCTGGTTCGACATCTTCGCCCTGGGAACCGCCCTGCGCGACAGGTTCAGCTTCGTCGGCAAGCAGGAACTGAACCGCATTCCCGTGGTGGGTGCAGCCTGGCAGAAGGTCGGCAACATCGCCATCGATCGCTCCGACCAGCAGGCGGCCATCGATTCTCTCAGGAGGGTGGACGAACTGCTGGAGGAAGGACGCACGATCATCATGTTTCCCGAAGGGACCCGCTCGTCCACGGGTGAGATGGGCCGCTTCAAGAAGGGGGCCTTCGTGATGGCGATCAAGTCGCAGGTGCCGGTGGTGCCCGTTGCGATTCACGGCACGCGGGGAATCATGAAGAAGGGCAGCTGGGTCATCTCGCGCGGCACTGCGACCGTAACGGTCGGGAACCCGATCAGCACAGAAGGGTTGACCTTGAGGGACCGCAATCCCCTGTCCCGGAAGTGCCGGGACGCGATCACCTCGCTCCTCAACGGAGAGGGAGAGGACCCATGTCGGCCATCGTAGACATCCGCGGGCGCGAGATTCTGGATTCGCGCGGCAACCCCACCGTCGAGGCAGAGGTAATCCTCGAGACGGGCCACAGCGGCCGCGCCGCGGTGCCGAGCGGTGCGTCGACGGGCCGCTACGAAGCGGTCGAGCTGCGCGACGGCGACCGGGAGCGATACCTGGGCCGGGGTGTTCGCGGGGCCGTGGCGAACATCCGCGGCGAGATCCTGGATGCACTGCGCGGATTCGAGGCGCGTGAGCAGCGCGATCTGGACCGATCCATGGCCGAGCTGGACGGCACGGCCGGGAAGGGGAGGCTGGGTGCGAACGCCATCCTTGCCGTGTCCATGGCGGCGGCCCGCGCGGCAGCCTCCGAGGCGGACCTCCCTCTGTACCGATATCTGGGCGGTGACGACGCGCGCACCCTTCCCGTGCCGATGATGAACATCGTGAACGGCGGTGCCCATGCATCGAACAACGTCGACATCCAGGAGTTCATGGTCCTGCCCGTGGGCGCGACCTCGTTCGCGGAGGGTCTGCGCATGGGGACCGAGGTGTTCCACGCGCTGAAGGGTGTCCTGAGCGCAGCGGGGAAGAGCACCGCCGTGGGTGACGAGGGCGGCTTCGCTCCCGACCTCGGATCCGACGCCGAGGCCGCGGAAGCGGTCGTACAGGCGATCGAGGCGGCGGGCTATCGCCCCGGTGAGGACCTGGTGCTGGCAGTCGACGCGGCCGCCTCGGAGTTCTTTTCGGAGGGGAGCTACACATTCCACAAGTCGTCGGGTGAAACGTTGGCCACCGAAGGAATGGTGGCCTTCTGGGAGGACATGATCGACCGCTTCGCCATGGTGAGCGTAGAGGATCCCCTCGACGAGGATGACTGGGAGGGCTGGACCGCCCTCACCGAGCGCGTCGGATCGCGCTGCCGGATCGTGGGCGACGACCTCTTCGTCACCAACCTGGACCGCCTCGGCCGCGGCATCCGCACCGGCGCGGCCAACTCGATCCTGGTGAAGGTGAACCAGATCGGCACCCTCACCGAGGCGATCGACGCGGTCAGAATGGCGCAGGACGCCGGATTCGGCACGATCATCTCGCACCGTTCGGGCGAGACCGAGGACACCTTCATAGCCGACCTCGCGGTCGCGACGGGGGCGGGCCTCATCAAGGCCGGAGCGCCCAGCCGCACCGACCGTGTCGCCAAGTACAACCAGTTGCTCCGTATCGAGGAGGCCCTGGGGGCCCGGGCCCGCTATGCCGGCAAGGAGGTATTGCGATGAAGCGCGTACCCACCCGCCGCCTGATCTCCTTCGGTGTGTTGGCCCTCGCTCTCTATTTCGTGGTGGCGGGCGGCGAGTATACGATCCTGGAATCCCGCCGCGCGGAGGCGGAGCTTGCCGAGCGGCGTGCCGAGATCAGCGCGATGCGGCACGAGATCGATTCCCTGCGCGTCACGATCGAGGCGCTCCGCCACGACGACGAGACGCTGGAACGCGTCGCGCGGGAACGCTACGGGTTCATCCGCGATGGAGAGTACCTGTACCGGATCACCGAGCCGGAATCCCCCACGGATGCCGTCCAACCGGACAGGCCGTCGATCCTGCGGTGGCTGCGAGGGCGCGGCAGCCAGGGAGCGACCCCCTAGCCGGACGCCTTGTCGCGCAGGCGCCCCGCGCAAGGGCGCGCCACGGGCCAGGGTCGACCCGGACCGCGCGCTAGCCCTCTTCCTCCTCCGGCTGGGCCTCTCCCATGCCGAGCGCACGCTTCGCCCCTGCGAGGACCTTTTCGGCATCACCCGCCTCCAGCGCCTCCAGAACATCGCCCGAGCCGGCGCCGAGCGCCTCCACCGTGGCCGCCGCCAGTGCTTCCGCGTCGGCCTTGCTGAGCGATTTCGGGAAACCGCCTCCCGGCACGCCCGTCGCCTTCTCCACGAAGGGGGCGAACAGATCGATCGGGATCGGGAACAGCGTGGTGGAGTTGTTCTCCGCGGCCACCTCGACCACCGTCTGCAGGAAGCGCAACTGAAGCGCCACCGGATGCTCCGAGATGATCTTCGCCGCCGCCGACAGCTTCTGCGATGCCTGGAACTCGCCCTCGGCCGCGATCACCTTGCCGCGCCGCTCGCGCTCGGCCTCCGCCTGCTTGGCCATCGCCCGCTTCATTTCCTTGGGCAGGTCGATGTCCTTGACTTCGACGGACGTGACCTCGATCCCCCACGGGTCGGTCTCCAGGTCGATGATGCGCCGCACGATCTCGTTGATGCGTTCCCGCTGGGCGAGCAGTTCGTCGAGCTCGGACTGCCCCACCACGCTCCGCAGCGTGGTCTGCGCGATCTGGCTGGTCGCGAAGTAGTAGTCCTCCACCTCGACCACGGCCCGGGAGGGGTCGACGACGCGAAAGTAGACGACTGCGTTGACCGTGCAACTGACGTTGTCCTTGGTGATCGTGTCCTGCGGCGCGATGTCGAGCGCGATGATGCGCAGGTCCATCTTGCGCATGCGTTCGACCCCGAAGGGCACCAGAAAGACGATGCCGGGACCCTTGGCGCGCGTGAGCTTCCCGAGGCGGAAGACAACGCCGCGCTCATACTCCCACAGTATCCGAAGGGAGCTCATGATGCCGACGAGCCCGAAGGCGACGAGCCCCGGGAAGAATAGGAAGCCTAGATCCATTTGCCGTTCTCCATGATTGGCGGGGGATGCCCCGAATAAGGGGCCGCATGCGTCGCTTGACAAGGGCAGGGCGGCACCCGCTGCGATGACCGCGCCACCACCTCGGCAGAGACGGCCGTACCCGCTTGACAAGCACCCGGCGCATTTGGAGCTTTCGTGTCCCTTGCCGGAGTAGCTCAGTTGGTCAGAGCAGCGGAATCATAATCCGCGTGTCGGGGGTTCAAGTCCCTCCTCCGGCACTGGCTGCACGCAGCCCACAGTGTCATGAATACACCCTCTCCGCCCGCAGCCCTCCACCGCCGGGTCGCGGTCGACACCCCCGAGCACGTGCGTCTCGACTACGTGCTTGCCGACCTGGGGTCCCGCGCGGCGGCTCTCGCGATCGACGCAGCCGTCCTGATCGGGGCGACCCTCGCCCTCGGACTGGCGCTCTTCTACGCGGGCGCCCTCGGCGATTTCATGCAGTCCGTGAGCACGACGATCCTCATCTTCGCCATCTTCTTCGCGCAGTGGGGATACTTCATGCTCTTCGAGGGACTGAGCGGCGGCAGAACTCCCGGCAAGCGCGCCATCGGGCTGCGGGTGATCCACACGGGGGGCGAGCCGCTGACATTCCAGGGCTCGGTGCTCCGCAACCTGATCAGGGTCGTCGACCTGCAGCCGGCCGTGTCCGGGATGGCCGGCGCCATCTGCATCCTGGTCAACAAGCGGGCCCAGAGGCTGGGGGACCTTGTGGCCGGCACCATCGTGGTGCGCGACGCGGGAGGCAGCGAGCTTCTCGGAGCCGATGCGCCACCACCAGGGCGCGTGGGACGGCCGGTGCTCTCGGTGGAGCAGTTCGAGCTTCTGGCCGGATACATGGCCCGCCGGGATGGGTTGGACCCCGGAATTCGGCGACGTGTGGCCAGGTCGGTTTTCGACGCGATCGGTTTCGCCCTGGATGGCGATCCCGAGAGAAGGATGCGCACCGCCGACGAGAACCTGGTCGCGTTGCACGCGGCCGAAGCACCTCGCCACGCGGCCCGGCGCGGCGGCGCCAGCCTGCAGGCGGCCACGATGGCCCGGCAGCAGCGCGAGGAGTGGGCCCGGTACGTGGATCTGGTGGAGAAGGGGAGAAAGCGGGGACTGCCCAGCCTTACCGAAGAGGAAGTCCGCGCCTTCGGGCAACTGTACCGCGGCGTCACCGCCGACCTCGCCCGGGCCCGCACCTACGGGGCTTCGCCGGGGCTGCTCGGGACGGTGCAGAGGTGGGCCGGGGCGGGCCACAATCTGCTCTATCGCGCTCGTGGCCAGGTGGGGGTCTCGCTGGGGCACTGGGTTGCTGCGGAGTTTCCGCGCGCGGTGCGTTCCTACTGGCGGCAGGTACTGCTGGCCACGGTACTGTTCTACGGCCCGGGCGCGATCACCTACTTCGCTGTGGTCGACGACCCCCTGCTGGGACGCGCGCTGGCGGGGCCGGGGATGATGACCCGCGCCGAGAACACCGAGAAGGGCAACATCAACGCGCGGTATCTGGAGGAAGAGGTCGAGGGATCCGAAATGCCGGTTTTCGCGTCCGCCCTGATGACCAACAACGTGGGCGTCACCCTTCTTGCCTTCGCGGGAGGGCTGCTGGCCGGTGCCGGAACGCTCTATGTCCTGTTGCTCAATGGAATCGGACTGGGCGCCGCGCTGGGTGCATGGGCCAACGAGGGTGTCCTGGGCGTCATCCTGGCCTGGGTCTTCCCCCACGGGTTTATCGAGCTGACGGCGATCTGCATCGCGGGGGGGGCCGGATTCGGTCTGGGGTCGGCGCTCCTCATGCCGGGCAGGCGGACCCGCGCCGAGGCGCTGATGGAGCGAGGCCGCGCTTTCCTCTCGCTCATCGCGGGGACGGCGCTCATGCTGGTGGTGGCCGGGCTGATCGAGGGCTTCTACTCGCCGCTGGAGCTTCCCGCCGTGGCCAAGTTCGTCTTCGGCGGCGCGACCGCGGTGCTGCTGGTGCTGTACTTCGGGTTTGCCGGGCGGCGGTCGGCCGGGGCGGACACCGCGGCTACAGCAGCCCCCGCTCCTTGATCTCCACGTACTTGTCCAGGGTGCGCACGAGCGTCTCGCCCGGCGGCGTGTCCACGACCAGAATCCCCGATTGCCGCATGACCTGGAGCGTTCTCGCCCGAGCCTGAACCATCTCCTCGGCGGCGGCGCGGTAGTACGCGTCGTCCGGCTCCTCCACCTCCCGCGCGGCAACGGCTGCCAACTCGGGGTTCCGGATCGCAATCGCGAGGGGAAGGTGGGCCCTCCCGATCCTTGTGAACGAATTCACAAGCGCCCGCGACACCGACGCGTCGATGATGTCGCAGAAGAGGATGACCAGCGACCGCTTGCGGAAGGTCCGGCCCAGCGCGGCGAAGGCCAGCGGGTAGTTGGGCTCGACCAGCCGGGTCTCCACCCCTGCCAGCACCTTGGCCAGCGCCGGCGGATCCGCGCGCCGCGGCGGCGATACATGGCGGATGCGATCGTCAAAGACGACGACGCCGATCCGGTCGCCGAAGTTCTGGGCGCGGCTCGCGAGCATCATGCAGGCGCCGAGCGCGTAGTCGATGCGCTCCCGCACCCGCGACAGCCGCTCCCGCATGTGACGCCCCGCGTCGATCGCCAGCACGATGTTCTGGCTGCGCTCGGCCTCGTAGTTGCGCACCACGTGCTTGCGGCGCTTCGCGGACGCCTTCCAATCGATGGTGCGGGGGTCGTCGCCCTGAACGTAGTCGCGCAGACTCTCGAACTCGCGCCCGTCGCCCCACTGCCTGTTGCGGCGTGGACCCGGCGTGCGCAGCCGGCGCTGGATGGCGTAGCCGCTCTTCTCGCGCAGCAGGTCGCGTACCCCCGGCTGCACCTGGAGCGTGTCGGACGCCGCCACGCTTGAGCAGCGCCAGGCAAGCCCCCACGGAGAAAGCGTCCGCAGGTGGATGGCGCCCAGCGGCAGGAACCCCCGCGTCCGTGGGGTGAGCCGGTAGCGGCAGCGCACCGACTCGCGCGGGGGGATCTCCACCTGCTTCCCATCCTGCCATGCGTCGCGCTCGCCCGGCCCGGCCACGCGCCGCAGGCAGGGATCGAGGTCGTCGGTCACCTTCACGGTGACAGGCCGACCGTCCGCGTTCGTCAGCGTGATCACCACGTCTGTGACCGCCGCCAGCGCCGATATCCGCGGCACTTCGCGCTGGGCCGACGGAGCCGCCGTGCGCCTCCCGTCGAGGAAAGCCAGCAGCAGAACCAGCGCGTCCGCCGCGAGCGCAACCGGCGTACTCCACAGGAACAACGCCGACGCGACGCCCAACAGCGTGAGCGTCCGTCCACTCGGGATCAGCGTCTGGCGCACTACTTCGGAGCCTCCAGCGTCTCCAGGAGCGAGACCAGTTCGTCGTCGGAAGACCGACCCTCGACTTCGGCTTCGGCGGTGAGCACCACCCGGTGCCTCAGCACGGGGAACGAGAGCGACTTGACGTCGTCGGGGGTCACGAAGTCACGCCCCTGCAGATACGCTTCCGCCCGGGCGGCCTGGAAGAGCGCCACGCCGGCCCTGGGGCTGGCCCCGAGCACGAAGGCCGCGTCCCCGCGCGTCGCGCGCACGATGTCCGTCACGTAGCGCCGCACCCGTTCGTCCATGTGCACGGCGTTCACCGCCGACCGCATTTGGAGCAGTTCGTCGCGGGTCATGGGATCGCCCATCGGGAAGGTCAACTCGTCGTCGGCACGGAACCCGTCCTCGTGGCGGTCGAGGATGGCCCGCTCGGCCTCTTCGGGGGGATAGTCCACCACGATCTTCATCAGGAAGCGGTCCACCTGCGCTTCGGGAAGGGGGTAGGTGCCCTCGTACTCGACCGGGTTCTGCGTGGCGAAGACGGTGAACGGGGCAGGCAGCGGGCGCGTCGTCCCGTCCACCGTGACCTGGCGCTCTTCCATCGCCTCGAGCAGGGCCGCCTGGGTCTTGGGCGGCGCCCGGTTGACCTCGTCGGCCAGCAACAGGTCGGCGAAGACGGGACCGGGCCGGTAGGTGAAGCCGGAGTCGCCGAGGATATTGACTCCGACCAGATCGGTCGGCATCAGGTCCGGGGTGAACTGCACGCGGCCGAAGTCGAGGCTCAGGCCCTTGGACAGCGCCCGCACGGCGAGCGTCTTGGCGGTGCCTGGAACCCCTTCGACCAGGGCATGGCCCCGGGCCAGAAGGGTGATCATGAGCTGTCTGAGCACGACGTGCTGGCCGAGCACCACCTGCTCGAGGTCCCCGAGCAGGCGAAGTGCCGCTTCCGGCGGTGTCATGGGCTGGTTCTCCTTGCGAGATGTTCGTCGATACCGTTGGCGACCGCCGCGAGATCGGGCGGGTCCGTGTGAAGGCCCGTGCGAACGCGGGCCAGGGGTGTGTCCGCGCCGTGCTCCGTGTCGAGGCGCCCCAGGAGCGTGTCCGCTTCCGCCACGTCGCGGGGCGGAGGGTAGCGGGAGGCTCGAGCGAGGCGCGAGAGGAGCAGCAGCGCCGCGGTCCGAGTGGCTCCGGCCTTGCGGTACAGGTCTCCGAGCGCGGACACATGCTCCAGCGGAGATCTGCGCTCCCGGTCGGGAGGCGCGACCGCCGGCGTCGGCGCGCCGAATCGGAGCCCAAGGCAGGCCAGCAGCAGGAAGCACAGAATCACGAGGTGGAGTAGGGCTCGTCCCCCCGGGCTGCCCACGAAGAACTGCCGCACCACCTCGGCGCGCGTTCGGTGACCTCTGATCCCCTGATGATACTCGGCAAAGAACACGGTATCCGCTTCCCCAGTATGGGCCAGCGCGGCGCGCACCACGACGACTGCCAGCGGATCCTCGGCCGCACTGCCGTTCGAGAGCGGCTCCGCGTCGGAGACAATCACCACCCGGCCCCTCCCGACCACAAGTTCAGCCGCGCCCATCCAGGGGTTTCCATTCCTGTCCCGGGCGGTCAGCAGGGGCTCCACGACCGTGCCATCCGCCAAACCCTCCGGCTCGTCGCCACCGATTGCGCCGGCGATCCTGAATCCGTGCACGGGCGGGTTCGGCGCAGGCAAATCCGTCGTCAGCGGATGGACGGCCCATTCAGCCTCCTCCAGCGTCAGCTCCCGCATCTCGTCCGTGACGTTGCGGAAACGCATGAAGAAGCCCAGGGAGTCCATCAGGGGCGTTTGCACTGTACGCCGCCTGCCGGGCAGATAGGGAGGCACATGGATCAGCGTCCCCCCTTCCCGCACCCGATTCAGCAGCGCCGCGGTCTCCCGGGGGGTCGGAGGGAGCGGCGACTGGAGCAGCACGATCGTCCCGCGAACCGGATCCGCGTCGACCAGCGGGGTAATCCGCGGCGCGACCGTCCGCCCGAGGCGTTCGATCCCCCTGGCGAGCGCCGCCACCCCGTCGGGCGTCGTGCGGAAGGAGCTTCGCAGGATCCTGTCAGCCCTCTGGCCCTGTGGACGGCCGAGGAATCCCGCCACCAGCGCGAAGACAAGAATGACGGCGATCCAGAACAGCGGCTGCCTCGCCAGCTTCGGAGCGGCGTCGACGCGATCGCTCATGTGCCCTCCGCCTCCGCTTCCGGGAGGTCGGCAGGACAACCCGCGTCCTGGGCTATTCTGGCCAGATCGGCGTAGCCCGCCGGCGTCGCTTCCTCCTGGCCGAACGAATAGTCCTGGAAGGAGTCCAGAAACCTGGTCGCCGCCCCGGTATCGGCGGTGGGGCCCGCCGCCGGCCCCGCGCCGGCCCGGGCCATCTCCAACGCATAGTCGCCCGGCGTCTTGCAGCTGTGGAAGGACAGCGCGCCATGGCGCTCGAGCGTCAGCAGGAACCCCTGGTAGAGCGCGGTGGCTGCCGGGCGGTAATCTCCCCGTCCGGCGCGCCGATTCGCGGTCCTGAGCCAGTCCCCGGCGGTTTCGGGAAGGTCGGCATCATCGTCCAGGCCATCGTCCTGCTCCCGTCCCAGCCACCTCGGAGCGTGCCTTGCCGCCACTCTGACCATGATCAGCAGGGCCACCAGCGCGACGACGACGACCACAATCTGCGCGACGCCGGTTCCATCCTCCCCGAGAAGTCGCTGCAGCCAGTTCCAGGCATCGGAGAGCATCCCGAAGATCCACTCCAGTGCCCGTTGTCGCAGGGAAGGTTCGAAGGTGGCGAAGTCCGGGTCGGCCAGGATGTCGCGCAGGACACCGGAGACCTCGCCAGGCGCCGGCAGCGGATCGGTGGGCGGTACCTGACCCGCGCCCGGCGGCCGTTGCTGTGCGAAGAATCGCATCACCGGTCCACCCGCCGCGTCATGGAACTGCCGGTTGCCTCACCGGCCCTCCATCGCCCCGGCCAGCGTCTGCAGGTCGAATCCCTCGCTTCGCACCCGCCGGTCGTGGAAGAGCACCATGATGCATCCAACCAGGAACGGAGTCGTCAGCGGCCCGATCACCAGGTCGATCGTGTTGATCAGCCACTGTTGCGTGGAGCTGATCTCCCCGAGCGCATCGGGCGACACGAAGAGGTCCCCCATTCCAAAGAGGGCGGCGGTTCCGATCGAGGGGGCGATGTTGATGATCATCGCGACCACCATGATGCCGATCACGCGCAGCCAGGCGCCCCGGCACAGGCTCAGCGACCGCCCCAGCGCGCTCATGGCCCGACGCCGCTCGACGACCACCGCGGGGAGAATCCCGAAGGTGGCGCCCAGCGCGAAGGCGGCAACCAGCGCGATGAAGGTCAGCACGCCGACCCCGGCGAGGATGGCCAGGGCCGGGCTTCCGGTGCCCACGAACGCGATCAGGATAACGCTGGCCCCCGCGAAGACCACCGTTGTCACAATGGAGAAGATGAGGATTGCGACGAAGGTCGCCCCTGCAGCGCTCGGCAGGCGCCGAAAGGCGTCCCTGTAGGAGCGTCCCAGCGAAGCCGGCCGTTCGCCGATCCGCTCCGCCATGGCCGCCGTGACGGCAACCATGCCGATCCAGCCAATCGCCACGGCGGCAATCGTGACCAGCCAGAAAGGTCCCATCGCCGAAAACGCCGCCATCGGATCCGCTTCGCTCGTTTGCGCGATCGCGGCGCTGTCCACACCGGAGAGCACCAGAAGCAGGTACCCCGGAAAGGTTCCGACAAGTGCGATCAGATAGTACAGCCCGAAATCGCGCCGGTAGAGTTGCAGGGCCCCGTCGACGATCTCGCCGAATCCGAGGGGCCGCATCGGTAGCATGGACATGTGAGCAAGCTAGCCAATCCCCGGGACAGGGTGCCAGATTGGGTCGGATTCCGACACCTCAACCCCGGTAGGAGGATGGATATGAGAAGGTTCGCGCAGGTCGTCGCGGTCGTGTTTGCCGTTGCCGTATCGGCGTCTCTACCCGTCCTGGCTCAGGAAGGTTCGCCCTGGCCGCACGTGGGGACCTTCTCGATCGTGGGCTACGATCCCGCGACCGGCGAGGTGGGGGTGGCGGTGCAGTCACGCGTCTTCTCCGTGGGCAACGGCGTCATCTGGGGAGAGGCCGGGGTGGGGGTCGTCGCCACGCAGGCCATCGTCGACGTCAGCTACGGGCCCCAGGGGCTGGCACTTCTGCGCGAAGGGCGCTCCCCCGCCGAAGCCGTGCAGGAGATCCTCGCGCGCGACCCCGATCCCGACCCGGAGCGGTGGACGAAGCAGGGTCGCCAGTTCTCGATCATGAGCGCCAGCGGCGAGGTCGCGACCCACACCGGCCCTCGGGCCAGCGAGTGGGCCGGACACCGGATCGGCGAGCACTGCTCGGCCCAGGGCAACATCCTGGCGGGCCCCGCCGTCGTCGATGACATGGTCGAGGCGTTCGAGTCGACGGAGGGTCACCTCTCGCTGCGCCTGCAGGCCGCACTGGAGGCCGGCCAGGCGGCGGGTGGCGACACGCGCGGCATGCAGTCGGCGGCGATGCTGATCGTGCAGGAGGAAGGGGGCGTCTGGCTCAACAACGATGTCGTGCTGCGCCTCCAGGTAGACGATCACGAGGAGCCGATCGCGGAGCTGCGCCGGTTGGTGGAGATTGCCGCGGCGCGGCGGGAGCGGCGGCGTAGTCGCTGAAGCGTGCTTGTACTCGCGCCGGTCACGCGCGGGCCTGCGCGCGCGATGTGGCTCCACTGCCTGGCCAGGCCCGCCAATTTCCGCGGCCACCGTAGCCGCCGCCTCTCACCCTCGTTCCCGAAGGCCGCGCAACACCGCCAGGTTCCTGCGGTCGGCCGTCACCAGATCGTTGCCCTTCGGCGTCTCCAGGATCTTGGGCACGGTGCGAAACCGCTCGGCGGTCATCAGCTGACGAAATGCTTCCAATCCCATGGTCCCTTCGCCGATGTTCTCGTGGCGGTCGAGGCGTGAGCCGAAGGCGGTCTTCGCGTCGTTGAGGTGGAAGAGTTCGATGCGGTGGACGCCGAAGGTGTCGTCGGCGCGCCGCCATACCCCCTCGAAGTCGTCGCGCAGGTCCATTCCGGCGACCCAGGCGTGGCAGGTGTCGAAGCAGACACCCAGACGGTCGCAGTGCGGCTCGGCGACCGCGGCAATGATGCTCGCCAGCTCCTCGAACGAGCCGCCGACCGAGGTCCCGGCGCCGGCGGTGAGTTCCAGCAGGACGCGCGGTCCTCCCGGAGTGGCCTCCAGCGCCTCGGCGATCCCGTCCGCGTTGCGCGCAATGCCGCTCTCGCGATCCCCGTCCGTGGCGTTGCCCGGGTGCGTGACGACGGCGTCGAGGCCCAGCCGGGCCGCGCGCTGCAGTTCGCCGACAAAGCAGTCTGTGGATTGGCGCCACAAGTCCGGCCGCGGGCTGGCCAGGTTGATGAGATAGGAGTCGTGTGAGGCGACGAAGGAGAGGTCCGTCGCGGCGGCCCGATAGCGGGCCGCGATATCGTCCGGGATGGACGGCTCAGCCCAGCGGTTGGGCTGCTTTGTGAAGACCTGGCAGACCACGGCGCCGATGTCCGCGGCGCGGCCGGGAGCGTTGTGGACGCCGCCGGCGACGGAGACATGGGCGCCGAGTTCGTCCACTAGCCCTGGCCGCGACTCATGAAATGGTCCAGCACTTCCACCAGGTGTCTCGCCCGCCGACCCGTTCCGGCATGAATTTGGGCGCGACAACTGAAGCCGTTGGCGACAACGATTTCGTCCGGCGGCGCGGCGCGCAGGGCGGGGAAGAGTCCCAGCTCGCCCATGGCGCGCGACGTGCGCAGATGCCTGGCCGTGTAGCCGAACGAGCCGGCCATGCCGCAGCAGGTGGAGTCGATGAGGGTGCCGCGCGTTCCGGCCACGGCCGAAAGCGCATCGGCGGTGACGGAAACGGTGCCGGCGGCCTTCTGGTGACAGTGGCCGTGGATGGTCGCCGTCGTTCCGTTGGCTCGGCCGGGCGCGGACGCGTCCTCTGGTGACAGGTCGGGCCGGGTCGCCAGGTACTCGTCGATCAGCATCGCCCTGTCCGCCACGGCCCGGGCATCTTCGCCGGGGCACAGGTACAGTGCTTCGTCGCGCAGGGTGAGGAGGCAGGAGGGCTCGAGGCCCAGGATCGGCAGGCCACGCCGTGCGAGCGGCGCAAGGGTGGCGATGGTGCGCTGCAGCTCGGCGCGCGCGTGGTCGAGGAGCCCGGCGCTGATGTAGGTGCGGCCGCAGCAGAGGGGCCGGGCGCCGGACGGTGCCGGGCTCGGAGCGACGGGCTCAACCCCGAGGCGACGAAGGACATTCAGTGCCGCGCGTGGGACGCTTGCGTCAAAATACCTGGAGAATGTGTCAACAAATAGGGTCACCACGCCCCTTGGTGGCTCGTTATGGTGTTGTTCATGCCTTTGGTTGGACATAAACATATGTTTATCTGTCACATCGGGCGCTGCTGCCTTCCCGGCCATCTCCTCGTCCCGAAACGGTTTGCGGTGCCATTCGGGCAGATTCCGGGCCGCCGCGATGCCAAGCGTGCGCTCGCCGAGCCACGCCAGCGTCCGGCTTCGGTTGCGCAGGTTGAGGAGCCAGGGCAGCCGGGAGGCGAGCGGCGCCACCCGCGGCAGGGACGCGAACAGCCGCTCCCTGAGCGGGATGCCGCGGCGGCCATGCCTGAGGTGGAGGACTTCGGCCTTGAGCCTGGCCATGTCCACCCCGGCCGGGCACTCCCGCTTGCAGGCCTTGCAGGAGACGCAGAGTTCGAGGACATCGGCGACCTCATCCCCCATCAATCCCTCCGGACCCAACTGGCCGGTCATGGCGAGGCGGAGGACGTTGGCGCGGCCTCGGGTAGTGTCGGCTTCCTCGCGGGTCACGCGGTAGGAGGGGCACATGACGCCGTCGTGCATCTTGCGGCAGGCGCCGTTGTTGTTGCAGGCCTCGATGGTTCGGGCGAAATGGCTGGCGGGTGCGGGTGGCGGTGCGGGTGGAGCGTGCCGGCCAGCCCTCGCCGGGGTGGCGGCGAGCGAGGCGTGATCGGACGCGGACGGAACGGTCGGCAGGGAGACGGGGCGATACCCGGGGCCGTAGCGGAACAGCTCGCGGTCGTCCATTCGGGGCGCGGCCACGATCTTGCCCGGGTTCATCATCCCGGTAGGGTCGAAGGCGCGCTTCACCTCCTCGAAGGCGCGGGTGAGGCGGCTTCCCAGGAACGGCTCGATGAACTCGGAGCGGAGAATGCCGTCGCCGTGCTCGCCCGAGTACGAGCCCCCCAGCCGCGCGGCTTCGGCCAGCACCTCTTCGGCGATGGAGCGGAAGGCGGCGACATCGGCGGCGTCCTTCATGCTGAGCGAAGGGCGTACGTGCAGCAGGCCGACCGAAGCGTGGGCGTACCAGGTGCCGCTGGTGCCGTGCCGCGCGAACGCGTCCTCGACGAAGGCGCCGAACTCCGCCAGCACGGGGAGCGGAATCGCGCAGTCCTCGACGATCGAGACCGGTTTCCGCTCGCCCTTCATGGACATCACGATGTTGAGGCCCGCCTTGCGCACGTTCCAGATCGCGGCCTGGGCGGCCGGGTCCTCGGCGCGGGAGACCTCGCGCCCGGGTCCCGTGCCCCGCACCAACTCGTCCAGGCGGGAGAGGCTGCGGGAGAGCGCGGCCGCCTCGTCGCCCGCGAACTCGACGAGAAGCAGGCTGTGGGCCGAAGCGGGCACCAGCGCCTCGACCGTCGAGCGGAAGGATGCGTTCTCGCGGGCCAGGTCGATGAGCGTGTGGTCCATCAGCTCGACGGCGTGGGGGTCGAGCTCGACGATGTGCTGGACCGCGTCCAGCGCCTCGAGCAACGACGGGAAGGCGCAGACGCCGAGGACGCGCCGGGCCGGTTTTCGCGCCAGCTTCAGCTTGAGCTTGCGGAAGAAGGCCAGGGTGCCCTCGGAGCCGACCAGTGCCTCGGCGAGGGACGCTCCCGGCTTCAGGAGGCGGTGCAGGCCATAGCCGGCGACGTGCCGCAGGACCCTGGGAACCCGGGCCTTCAGCTGGCCGGCCTCGCGCGCGGCGATGGTGCGCAGCGTCTCGGCCAACTCGCGTGCCGCCCGAGCGTCCGCACCCGGGCCGAACGCCGCGACCCGCCCATCGGCGAGCGCGACCTCCATCTCGACGACGTTGTCGGCCATGATCCCGTACCGGATCGAGCGCGCGCCGCCGCTGTTGTTGCCCGCCATCCCGCCGATCGTGGCGCGGCTGGCGGTAGCGACGTCCACGGGGAAGAAAAGGCCGGTTGGCGCAAGACGGCGGTTGAGCTGATCGAGGACGAGGCCGGGCTCGACCGTCACGGTGCGCGCCTCGCGATCGATCTCCAGCACCCGGTCGAGGTGGCGGGAGGTGTCCATCACCACCGCGCGGCCCACGGTCTGGCCGCATTGGGAGGTCCCCGCACCCCGGGGCAGGACCGGCACGCCTGCCTCGCGCGCGATGGCCATTGTCGCGTCCACGTCTGCCAGCGTGCGCGGCAGGACCACACCCAGCGGCGCGATCTGGTAGATGGAGGCGTCGGTGGCGTACAGGCCCCGGGTCAGCGCATCGAAGCGGACATCGCCCTCGACGTGTCTGCGCAGGCGATCGGCGAGCGGAGCAGGACCGGCTGGCTGGAAGGGCACTGTGGGAGCCTCCGCTCGTCGAGCTGAGGAGTCGCTTGCAGGTCGGAGCGGTAAATCTACGCGACTCGAAGGCGCAGCGTGGACCAGCCGCGACCAGGACGCAAGACATTCGCAGAAGTGTGGGCTATCTTGAAATGCTGAAGGCAGCATGATCCAGAGCACTGCAACACCCCCAGGAGGCAGGATGCGGGCACGGCCGTTTTCGGCTCATCATTCGGGAAATCTTCTTCGGGCAGCGACGGCGTCGGCGCTGGTGCTCCTCACCGCCGGCTGTTCCGGGTCGGCCACGCCGGAAAGCGAAGCGCTGGAGCTGAGTTTCGGGCACGTCGGGGCGCCGGGATCCCTCTTCGCGCTGTCCGCCGAGGAGTTCGCGGCCCGGGTCAACGAGCGACTCGCCGGCAAGGCCGAGGTGGTCGTGTACGGGTCGAGCCAACTGGGCGGAGACGACATCCTCCTGCAGAAGCTGAGGCTGGGCACGGTCGACCTGGCGCTGCCCTCATCGATCATGTCCTCCCGGATCGCGGAGTTCGGCCTCTTCGAGATGCCCTACCTGGTGGATGACCGGGAGCACATGACCCGGATCGAGCAGGAAGTCGTGTGGCCCGAGCTGGTTCCCCTGGCCGACGCGCAGGGGTACCAGATCATCGCCCTCTGGGAAAACGGCTACCGCCACGTCACCAACAACCTCCGTCCCATCCGCGCGCCCGACGACCTGGACGGGTTGAAGCTCCGCACCCCGCGCGGAACGTGGCGGGTCAAGCTCTTTCAGAACTTTGGCGCGAATCCGGTGCCGATGGCGCTGTCGGAGGTCCTCCTCGCGCTCCGGACGGGCGTTGTGGACGGCCAGGAGAACCCGCTGGCCCAGATCCACGCGTCGAAGCTGAACGAGGTCCAGCAGTTTCTCTCGCTCACCGAGCATGTGTACACGCCGGCGTTCGTGACCGTTTCGTCCGAACACTGGTCCGAAGTTCCCGAGGAAATCCGCATGGTCGTCGAAGAGGAGGCCAGGGCGGTGCAGGCGTTCGTCTACGAGACGGCCAAGCGACTGGATCGGGAGTTGCTCGTGGAGATGGCCGCCACGGATATCTCGGTCAACTGGGCGGACAAGTTGGCCTTCCAGCGCGCCAGCGAGCAGGTGTACGACGAGTTCAGCGCCAGTGTGGCGGGCGGGCGCGAGCTGATCGACCGGGTTCTGCGACTCACGCAACCGTAGGGTGACCCCGCCGCGGGAGTCCCATGCGGGCCGGTTGCGCCGCGTATTCCAGAGGGTCCTCGAGGTCGCCGTAACGGCGGTGGTGGCGGCCCTCGCGATCGTCGTGGTGGTCGGGGTCGCGTTCAGGAAGGCGGGGTCCGCGCTGGTCTGGTACGACGAGGTCGCCGCAATTCTGCTCGCCTGGCTGACGTACTACGGGGCGGCGCTGGTTGCGCTGCACCGGGGACATATCGGGGTCCCCGCCCTCGTCGAGCACCTGCGCGGCCGCGCCCGCACCGTCGCCGTCTTGACCGGCGAGGCTGCGGTGATCGCCTTCTTTGTCGTTCTCGCGTGGGCGGGCGTGCAGGTCCAGAACGCCCTGGGCGGGATTCCCCTGGTGAGCCTGCCGAGCGTGCCCAGCGCGGTGGCCCAGTCCGTCATTCCGATCGGAGCGGTGCTGTTCATCGCGGCCCAGCTTCTGAGTCTTCCCGAGGTGCTGCGCGGAGAAGGGGAGAGTAGCGGGACTTGAGCTTCGTCCTCGTCGGAGTGCTCATCCTCCTCATCCTGGTCAACGTGCCCATCGCGGTGGCGCTGGCGATCATGACCGTGATCGCCATGCTCGCTTCCGGAGGAGTGGATGCGCTGCCCAACGTCGGGCTCGTGATGTTCTCCGGCGCCACCAAGTTCCCCCTGATCGCGATTCCGCTCTTCATTCTGGCCGGCACGATCATGAACACGTCGGGGATCTCGCGCCGCCTGGTGGCCTTCGCGTCGGCGCTGTTCGGGTTCATTCGCGGCGGCCTTTCGATGGTGAGCATCTCCGCCTCCATGTTCTTCGCGGAGATCTCCGGCAGCGCCGTGGCGGACGTGGCCGCGCTGGGGTCGATCCTGATTCCGGCGATGAAGAAGCGCGGCTACACGCGTAACTTCGCGGCCGCAGTGACCTCCTCCTCTGCCACCCTGGCCGTGATCATCCCGCCCTCGATCCCGATGATCCTGTACGGCGTGATGTCGGGCAGCTCCGTGGTGGAACTCTTCGTGGCGGGGATCATTCCGGGGGTCATCGGCGGCCTCCTGATGATGTTCGTGGCCTACTTGTGGGCGCGCCGCGCGAACCTCCCCATGGAGGAGGTCTTCCGGCTGCGGCGCGTGGCCGAGACCTTCCGCGACGCGGGGTGGTCGCTGCTGCTGCCGGTCATCATCCTGGGCGGGATCTTCAGCGGCTGGGTCACCGCGACCGAGGGCGCGGGCATCGCGGTGGTCGCCGCGCTCTTCATCGGGGGCGTCGTCTACCGCGAACTCGACCTGACGCGCCTGCGCCGCGCGATCCTGGAGTGCGGCCACCAGACCGCCGTGGTCATGCTGCTGGTCGCCGCATCGGCCCTCCTCGGCGACTACCTGACCGAGATCCGGGTGCCGCAGCAGGTCGCATCGGCCATCATCGGCCTCACCGACTCGAAGCTCGCGATCCTGGCGCTGCTCAACGTCTTCCTGCTGGTCGTCGGCCTCTTCCTCCACTCGGCCGCCGCGATCATCCTGGTGGTGCCGATCGTGATGCCGCTGGTGCAGGCGATGGGCGTCGATCCGATCCACTTCGGCCTCATCGTGACGCTCAACCTGGGGATCGGGCAGCAGACGCCCCCGGTGGCGTCGGTGCTGGTGACCGCGTGTTCGGTCGCCAAGGCGGACGTCTGGGCGGTCACGAAGGCCAATCTGGGGTTCATCGGCGTGCTGATGGCCGTCCTGCTGACGGTGACGTACGTTCCGTCGTTGTCGCTCTTCCTGGTGGAGTTGTTCTATCGATGAACGCCGACGCGCGCGCTCTGTACCGGCCCCGAACAGCGCGGGCCCGCTAGCCGTGCGGCCGGGGGACGCAGAGCGCCGCTTCACGACAAGCCGCGAGGGCGGGATCGTCTCGGTGACGCTGGATCACCCCGGGAAGCTGAACGTCCTGGACCGCGCCGGATGGGACGCGCTGGGCGCCTTCTTCGAGGAGCTGGCGGGTGACGACACCGTGCGCTGCGTGGTCATGCGCGGGGCGGGGGGACGGGCCTTCTCGGCCGGGTCCGACATCGGCGCCTTCCCCGAGCAGCGCAGCACCCCCGGGCAGGTGACCCGCTACGCGGCCTCCGTCGAGCGCGGACTGCGTGGCGTGTACGACTGCCCGCACCCCACCGTGGCCGTCGTGGAGGGGCTGTGCGTGGGCGGCGGCATGATCCTGACCGCGTGCTGCGACATTGCCGTGTGCGGCGAGTCGAGCCGCTTCGGCGCGCCGATCAACCGGCTCGGGCTGACCATGGCCTACGAGGAGATGGCGCCGCTGCTGGCCGCGGCCGGCGTGGGGGCCGTGCTGGAGATTCTTCTGACGGGCGAGCTGGTGGACGCCGGCCGCGCCCGCGAGGTGGGGCTGGTGAACCGGGTCGTGGCGGATGACGAGGTGGCGGCCGTCGGCGAGATGGTCGCGCGCAACATCGCGGGCGGGGCTCCGCTCGTGAACCGGTGGCACAAGAAGTTCGTCCGCCGCATGTCGGACCCGCGTCCGCTGACCGAAGAGGAGCGGGCGGAGACCTACGAGGCCTTCCGCACGCGGGACTACCGGGAGGGCACGGCCGCCTTCCTGGAGAAGCGCGCCCCCCGCTTCTCGGGAGAGTGAGGGCGGTGGCCCAGCCGCTCTCCGGCATCCGGGTCGTCGAGCTCGCCCACGTCATGGCGGGGCCGGTGTGCGGGCGCATGCTCGCCGACATGGGGGCCGACGTGGTGAAGGTGGAGCCGCCCGGGACCGGCGATCCCACGCGCGCGTTCGCGCCGCCGCGCATGGGGGACGACGCCGCGGCCTTCGTGATGATGAATCGCAACAAGCGCGGCATCGTGGTCGACCTCAAGTCGGAGCCGGGCCGGGAGGTGGCCAGGCGCATGCTGGCGCGCTGCGATGTGGTGATCGAAAATTTCCGCGCCGGCGTCATGGATGACCTGGGGCTCGGGTACGAATCTCTCCGGGCGGTGAACGCCGGGCTCGTCTACTGTCAGATCACCGGTTATGGGAGGACGGGGCCTCTTGCGGGCGCGCGCGGATTCGATCTGATCGCGCAGGGCATGACCGGGCTGATGAGCGTCACCGGCGAGGGCGATGGGCGGCCTCCGGTGAAGTGCGGGCCGCCGCTGACCGACATTACCGCGGGGATTCTGGGGGCGATGGGCGTCGTGTCGGCGCTGTTTGCGCGCGAGAAGACCGGCGAGGGCCAGCGGGTGGACACGTCGCTCTATGAGGCCGGGATCGTACAGACCTTCTGGCAGTCGGCGGTCGCGCTGGCGACGGGGGAGTCGCCCCGTCCGCTCGGCTCCGCGCACCCGCTGGCGGCGCCCTACGAGGCCCTGCCGACGGCGGACGGGTGGATCACGGTCGGTGGCTGGAACCAGGTGAACTGGGTCCGTCTCGTGCAGGTGATCGGCATGGCGGAGCTCCTGGACGATCCCCGTTTCGCGACCAACGCGAACCGGATGGCCAACCTGGAGGACCTGCGGGAGCTGTTGTCGGCGCGGCTGCGGAGCGAGACCACCGGGGCCTGGCTGGAACGGCTGGAGGAGGCCAACGTCCCGGCGGGCCCGGTGTCGAGCATTCTGGAGATGCTCCGGCACCCGCAGACGGTCGCGCGCGACATGGTGGTACAGGTGCCGCAGGGCGATGGCACCGCCGAGGCGCTGGGGATGCCGGTCAAGTTCTCCGGCGGGCCGGCTTCGGTCGACCGGGGCGCGCCGCGGATGGGTGAGCACACCGAAGAGGTGCTGCGCGAGTACGGCTTCGGCGCGGCCGAGATTGCGGAGTTGCTCCGGTCGGGCGCGGTGGGCAGGTTCAACCCCTAGCACACCGCCCAATCCGTGGAAGCAGGACTGCCCATGACTATTCGATCGCGATTCAGCCTCAGTTCCAACCGGTTCGATGGTCCGCCGCGGGTCAGCCGACCCCGTGACCGGGCGACCCCGCTGCTGGTCGCTGCCGGACTCGCCCTGGCATGCATGCCTGCCGCCGGCACCGCCCAGGCCCCCGACCCCGGCAGCTATTCGCCCGCCGTTCACGAAGTCATCGAAGAACGCGGCCATTTGGTCCCCATGCGTGACGGGGTCCACCTCTCGACCGACATCTACTTCCCGGACGGCGACGGCCCCTTCCCGGCGATCCTGACCATCACGCCGTACGACAACAACGGCCCGCGCGACCGGGCGCGGTGGTTCGCCAGGCGGGGCTATGCGGTGATCCTCGCCGACTCGCGCGGACGCTACGACTCCGGCGGCGACTGGGACCCCTTCATCGTCGAGCACAAGACCGACGGATACGACCTTGTGGAGTGGATCGGGTCACAGGCATGGTCGAACGGGAACGTCGGCATGATCGGCGGCTCCTATCTCGGCTGGACCCAGTGGTGGACCGCGAGTCAGGCGCCCCCCTCGCTCAAGGCCATCGCCCCCGAGGTCGCGCCCCCCGACCCTTTCCACAACATCCCCTACCAGCAGGGAATCATGCTCGGACCCTTCGTGGACTGGGCCGCGTGGATGTCGGGGCGCACGGCGCAGGTGAAGGAGGAGGGGCCGTATGGAGGGTTCACGAACTCACGCTGGGAAGATCTGCTGCACGCCCCCTACCTGACCATCGACGAGGCCCGGGGGATGCAGGACGGCGGCTGGTGGAAGTCCTGGATCAACGGTTACCTGGCCAACGACCCATACTGGGACGGGATGGAGTACCAGTCCCCGGAGAGTTTTTCGCGCATGACCGTGCCGGCGCTCAACATGACCGGCTGGTTCGACGCGGACTTCCCTGGCTCCCCCATCAACTACCTCGGCATGAAGGCCCACGGCGCCACGCCCGAGTCGCGGCGCCCGAGCCTGATCATCGGTCCCTGGTTTCACGGCCTCAACGACCGCGTGGTCGGCGGCATCGACTACGGCCCCGAGGCGCAGATCGACCTCGACGGCTACATCACGCGCTGGTACGACCACTTCCTGAAGGGCATCGACAACGGCGTCGAGAACGACCCGCCCGTGTACGTCTTCGTCATGGGCCCGAACCGGTGGTATACGGCCGAGGACTGGCCGCTGCCGGGGACCGAGTGGACCGACCTCTACCTCACGTCGGGCGGGAGCGCCAACTCCAGCCGGGGCGACGGCATGCTCGAGTGGGACATGCCCGGGGCGGACGGGACCGACACATACTCATATGACCCCGACGACCCCACCCCGTCCCCCTACGGCGACCACGGCCACATCCCCGGCGCCGTCGAAGCCGGCGGCCCCGCCCTGCGCGACGACGTCCTCGTCTACGAGACGCCCGTCTTCCAGGAGGCGATGGAAGTCACGGGCCCGATCGAGGCCGTGCTCTACGCGTCGACCTCCGCCCGCGACACCGACTGGATGGTGCGCTTGGTCGACGTAGAGCCCGACGGCTCGGCGATGCTCCTGGCCGAGGCGATCCTGCGCGCCCGCCACCGCGACCCCGACAACGACGGCCGCTTCAACCCGAGCCGCCTGAGCGAGATCGAGCCCGGGGAGGTCTACCGCTACCACATGGAGTTCTGGCGCGTCACCGGCAACGTCTTCGGCCCCGGCCACCGAATCCGCATCGAGGTCTCGAGCAGCTATTATCCTTTCTACCTGCGCAACCTCAACTCGGGACGCGACAACGCGGGTCTGGCGGGGCCGGACGAAGCGGTGGTGGCCACGCAAACCATTCACCACGGCCCGACATACCCGTCCAAAGTGGTGCTACCCGTGATTCGGAGACGATAGACCTTGGAGCTGCTGGGAATCAATTTCAGCCTCGACCGGTTGTTCGAGTGGTGGAACGGCGCGATCAACTATGCAGTGCCCCTGCTTCTGCCGACCCTCGGCGCGATCCTGGCCGCCGGGCTCGCCTACTTCGTGGGAGGCTGGTTTCTGCGGCGCATTCAGAAACGGTTCGCCGCGAAGACCGAAACCGACCTCGACGACGAACTGATACGGACCATCCGCCATGCCTTCAAGCTGACGGTGGTGGCGTGGGCATTGTGGCGGATCATCGGCCTGTGGGTGCCCATCCTCGGCGCCAGCAACCCGGAAGGCGACTGGGTGGCCTATGCGACCCAGCCCCGCGACTGGGTGTGGGGGATCTGGATCGCGGTGGTCTTCTTCCCGTTCAGCCGTTTTGTGGGCCACCTGATGCGCAGCTTCGAGACGCGGATCATATCCCGTACCTCGGAGACGGCGCTGGACGAGACCGCGCTGCCGATGGTCAACCGGTTCGTGCGCTTCATCGTGATCGCGATCGGCCTGCTGCTCGCCATGACGCATCTGGGGCTGCAAATCGCGCCGCTCCTGGCCGGGGCCGGCGTGGCCGGCCTGGCGCTCTCCCTCGCCGCCAAGGACACCCTCTCGAACCTGATCGCGGGCGTGCTCCTCATCATGGATCGCCCCTTTCAGGTGGGGGACAGGATCGAGCTCTGGAACGCGCCCCGGGAGACCGGCACCTGGGGCGACGTGATCGAGATCGGGCTGCGCGCGACGAAGATCCGCAATCCCGACAACCTCGTGGTCGTGGTGCCGAACAACGAGATCATGCGGCGCGACATCATCAACTACACGATGTCGGGCGAGGACATTCGTCTGCGCATCCCGTTCTCGGTCGCCTACGAGTCGGACATCGAGCGGGCCAAGGTGCTGCTGAAGGAGGCGGCCCACGAGGTGAAAGGCGTGAAGCTGGACCCGGCGCCGATTGTCATCGTCCGCGGCTTCGGTCCCTCCGAGGTGAACCTGCAGCTCCGCGTGTGGATCCAGGAGGCGCGCAACCGGCGCCGCATCGCCGACGAGATCACCGAGAAGGCGATGGTGAAGTTCGCAAAGGCCGGCGTGGAGATCCCGTACCCGAAGCGGGAGCTGTACATCAAGGGGGCCGGGGCAAAGGACGGTTTGCTGCCGGGATAGGGGCAAGACTGTTTCTATCGAATGGCGTAGGCCAGCCCGATCCTCACGGTAAGGGCACGATTCTGCAGTGAAGCACGGGAGGCCGTGTCGACATCCACGAGCCCGCGGGTGTACAGAATTCTGGGAGAAGCACTCAGCTTCTCCGTGATCCCGATGTCCAGGCCACCCCCCACGGCCCAGCCGACGTCGATCGCCGACCGTTCGAGGTTCACCTCGTCGCACTCCTCTTCGAATTCAAGACGCGAATCGCCGAAGTTGTTGGTGCTGTTCAGACCGCAACCTGTCTCCACCGCCACCGCCGGTCCCGTCAGCAGGTGGAGGGACAACCGGTCTCCAGCCAGGGGGAATCGCAGCCGCCCCAAAGCCGTGAACTCGAGATAGTCCAGTTCGATCCTGAACTCGGCGTTCAGGCCTTCCTCGTTGAGTTCAATGCCAACCCCCTTCTGCGCGTAGCGGCCACCCAGCTGAATTCCGAGTCTGTCGGAAAACGCGAAGTCGGCAGCAAGGCCGAGCGAGACTCGAGTGACCGAGGTCAGGCCCGGAACAGCCGCCGATTCGTCGTCCAAATCCGCCGACGCGATGTTTGCGCCGCCCGTGAGCGATAGTGTGGTCTGCCCGATCGCAGGTGCATGGGTGAGCAGGAGCATGGCGAGCGCCAGAAGGGGCGTCGTGGGTTGTTTCATCGGGGTTCCTCTCGTGGGCTGGACCGGTGGATTGGGGTGCACCCGCCATGGGTGCTACCATAGGAGCGTACACCTCACCTGCTACTACTGTTTCCGCCTGCAATGGGGGGCTTGAGATCCATGCACTTCGATGTCCAGAATCACCTCGCCGCCACAGAGCGTTCCGTCTCGTATCTCGAGCGCGACGGACAGGCTGCCAGCGCGGTCATCCTTTCCCGCAGCTACCCGACGACACTCGAGGATCTGTGGGACGCCCTGACGAACGGCGATCGCATTCCGCGCTGGTTCCTTCCGATCAGCGGCGAACTCGAACTCGGTGGCCGCTTCCAGTTCGAGGGCAACGCCGGAGGCACGATCACGGCCTGCGAGCGGCTGTCATCCCTGGCGGTCACCTGGGAGTTCGGTCCTTACGTCACCTGGGTGGAGGCGCGGGTGTCGGATGACGAAGGTGGCCGCGCACTCCTCACCCTGGTGCACACCGCCCACCTTTCCGAACAGTGGGACGAGTACGGTCCAGGCGCGACGGGCGTCGGCTGGGAGATGGGCCTGCTGGGACTCGCGATGCATATCGACCAGCCCGACCGGCCCAAGCCCGACGCAGCCACGTTCCACACGTTGCCGGACGGCAAGGCGATCCTCATCGGCAGCAGCGAAGCCTGGGGTGAGGCGTCCATCGCCAGCGGCACCGAGCCGGACGCCGCCCGCGCAGCCGCGAGGAAGACGACCGCGTTCTACACGGGCGAACCGGCGGAGGAAGGCTGATCCTCGCAACACCCGCCAGGGGCTGGGCATCAGGCACGTCGTCGGTCACACCAACTCATCACAGATTGCATTCAGAGGGACCGCCTCGATACCGCGACCAAGCGGGAAGCTCTCGCGGCCCGGATGGACGACGAATTTTCGGGCGGGCTGAAGGTCCTGGCAGGCGCTGTGGAACCCCCGGGATACCTTGGGTGCGGTGCTCCGCTTGATTTCGATCGCCCACATCTCACCGGCACCGAGTTCAATCACGAGATCGATCTCCGCCCCCCCTGTGGTTCGATAGTATCCGAAGGAGGCGTGCGCCGGCAGTCGACCTGCGATGTTCTCGATCACCAACCCTTCCCAGCTACCGCCGACCACCGGGTGACCCAGGAGTGCGTCCAGCGATTCAATGCCCAGAAGAGCGTGACAGACGCCACTGTCCCGCAGGTAGGCCTTGGGGGACTTCACCAGCCGTCGGCCCAGGTTGCCACGCCATGACACGAGCCGCCTCACCAGCAGCAGGTCGACCATGAGGTCGAGATACCGGCCAACCGTAACGCCTGCAAGACCCAGGGACCTGGCCAGACCCGCAGCATTGAAGGTCTGCCCCTGATTGTGGGCCAGCATCGTCCAGAAACGACGCAGTGTCTCGCTCGGGATCCGCGGCCCGAGGGCCGGAATGTCGCGTTCGAGATAGGTCTGAATGAAATCAAGCCGCCACTCGAAGCTGGCCTCGTCCTCAGGGGCCTGCAGGCTCTCCGGGAATCCACCGCGGTACCAGAGATCATCAAGACGTTCCTCGCCGACCTCCCGCACGTTCAGCGGCTGCATCTCACAGAGCGCGACGCGTCCCGCGAGCGTCTCTCCGGATTGCCGGAGCAGTTCGATCGAGGCCGACCCGAGGAAGAGAAAATGGCCGGTGCGGAGGCCGGCTCGCCGCCGCCGGTCGATCACCCCGCGGAGTGGTTCGAAGAGGCCCGGAACGCGCTGAATCTCGTCGAAGACGACCAGCCGATCTGCGTTGCGGCGACAGTATGCGTCGACATCCGGGAGCTTGGCACGATCGGACGGGCGCTCCAGGTCGAGATAGACGGCCTTCCGTTCGTCCGCTATCTCCAGGGCCAGCGTCGTCTTGCCGACCTGCCGGGGTCCGGTAAGCACGACGGCCGGAGCTCGTGCCAGCAGGCGGTCCACCCGCAACTTGCTTTCGCGTGGGATTATTTGGCCCATAACCATGCAAAAGTAATATGATGTATTTGATTTGCAAGGTTATTGCCGAAGAGATGGCTACCGGTCGCTTGCCCCCGAACTCCGTGCCGGCGCACGGCACTCCGGCCACGCCGACCCCTCCGGCATCGTCCTCTGGTCCCGCGGCATCATCTCCGCGTCTTCAGACGCCAGATAGGCAAGCATCGCGGTCATCACCGCATCATCCCGCAGGTCCTCGAAGACGATCTTGTCGAAGGTGTCGCGATTGGTGTGCCAGGTGTAGATGCTCGTGTCCCAGCGGTTGTCGGCGATGTTCATGTCGCTGCGGCCGGCTCCCACGTGGAAGCTGAACGCCGGCACCCCCGCGCACAGGAATGACGCGTGGTCGGTCCCGCCGGATTCGGGCATCCCCGGGATCTCGAGGGTGACCAGGTCCGCCAGATCGCTCGGGATCTGCGCCAGCCATTCGCCGAATCGTCCCGCCGCCCCGGCGAATCCCTGCATGGGGATGAAGGTGACCGGCCCGTTCCCGTGATCGACGTTGAACACCGTGTGGGTGCGCTCAAGGATCCCGGGGTTGTCCTCGACGAAGGCCCGCGACCCGTTCAGGCCCTGCTCCTCGCCGTTCCACAGCGCGCCGATGATCGTGCGGCGGGGGTTCGGGACCGCGCTCTTCAGGATGCGCATGGCTTCCATGATGGCAACCGCGCCGGTGCCGTTGTCGAGCGCGCCGTCCGAGCCGTCCCAGGAGTCGTAGTGTCCGCCCAGGATCACGTACTCCTCGGGCTCGGCGGTGCCGGGGATGACCGCGAAGGCGTTGAAGACCGGCACCTCGCCGAGGAAGCGGGCCTGGGCGTCGACGCGCAGCACCGGGCCCTGACCGTTTTCGGCCAGCCGGTAGAGGAGCCCGTACGCCTCACAGCTCAGGTCCAGGACGGGCGCCCGCTCAGTCCCGGTGCCGAAGATCTTGGTCACGCCCCAGCCCTGCGACCACTGTGAGCGGACGATTCCGGCGGCCCCGGCGGCGTCCAGCGCCTCCGGCAGCACGCGCCGGTTCACACCGGTGTTCTCCAGGCGCTCGTTCCACTGCGCGACGGTGCGCTCACGTTCTTCGGTCATGCGAGCCATCGTCTCGGGCCTAGCGAACACCTCCACATGGTCCTGGGGGCGGCAACTCGGCTCCGGCCGCGAGACCAGCACGAACTTGCCGCGCGCCTCTGGTAGCCACACCTGAAACGCCTCCGCGCCTCCCGCGTCTGCCAGAATCACAACCTCCGCCTCGACCGGCCCGTCGGTAGCCGGACTCCATGCGGCCGCCATCCCCTCCAGCGACCTGACTCGCGGCGAGACGAGATCGATGTGGGTGATCCCCCGATCCCACCCCCGCCATGTGCCGTATTGCTCCTTGTAGGCCTCGATGCCCCACTGGGCGTACTTCGCCAGCGCCCAGTCGTTGGCGCCGGCCATTGCGGGCGAGCCGGTCAGGCGCGGTCCGATCGAGTCCATCATCACCTGGCCGAGTTCGTAGACCTGCGAGCGCTCGACTCCCTCCTCCCAGATCGCCCGGATCACCGGGTTGTCGGATGGGAATGACTGGGCAGCGCCCGCCTGGGTAGTTGCCGCCAACAAACACACGAAAAAGACTGGAACCGAGGGCTTCATGGATCGCTCCGCGATTGGGGACTGGGTCTGCCACACCGGACACTATCCCGATACTATAGAGTCCACATGCCCCAAGACCACCGGGCGGGGAGCGCGCCTGCCCGCGTCCACAAACCTTCTCAACCCCGAGGAAGACACGAGATGCGCCCATCGAACAAGGACTGGTGGCCGAACCAGTTGAACCTGAAGCCTCTCCACCGCCATCACGGCTCGCCGGATCCCCAGGGCGAGGATTTCGACTACGCCGAGGAGTTCAATTCGCTCGACCTGGGCGCCTTGAAGAAGGAGCTCTACGAGCTGATGACCGACTCGCAGGACTGGTGGCCGGCCGACTACGGCCATTACGGGCCGCTCTTCATCCGCATGGCGTGGCACAGCGCGGGCACGTACCGGATCAGCGACGGCCGCGGAGGCGGTGGGGCCGGCACCCAGCGCTACGCCCCCCTCAACAGCTGGCCCGACAACGCCAACCTCGACAAGGCGCGCCGGCTGCTCTGGCCGATCAAGCAGAAGTACGGCCGGAAGATCTCGTGGGCCGACCTGATGATCCTCGCGGGCAACTGCGCGCTGGAGTCGATGGGATTCGAGACCTGCGGTTTTGGCGGAGGCCGCGAGGACGTGTGGGAACCCGAGGACATCGACTGGGGTCCCGAGGACACATGGCTCGGAGACGAGCGCTATAGCGGCGACCGCGAACTGCAGGATCCGCTCGGCGCCGTCCAGATGGGCCTGATCTATGTGAACCCGGAGGGGCCGAACGGCAAGCCGGATCCCGTCGCGGCAGCTATGGACATCCGGGAGACCTTCCGCCGCATGGCGATGAACGACGAGGAGACCGTCGCACTCATCGTCGGCGGGCACACCTTCGGCAAGGCGCATGGCGCGGCCGATGTGGGCCGGCACGTCGGTCCGGAACCGGAGGGCGCGGACGTGGAGGAGCAGGGCCTCGGGTGGAAGACCAGCCACGGCACCGGCAAGGGCGCCGATTCGATCACCAGCGGGATCGAGGGCGCGTGGACGACCAACCCGGTGAAGTGGGACAACAACTTCCTGGAGAATCTCCACGGCTACGAGTGGAAGCAGGTGAAGAGTCCCGCGGGGGCGGCGCAGTGGACGCCCACGGACCCCTCCGCCGTGGACACCGTGCCGGACGCCCACGATCCGTCGAAGAAGCACGCCCCCATGATGCTCACGACGGACCTCTCCATGAGGATGGATCCGGCCTATGCGCCGATCGCAAAGCGGTTCATGGAGAACCCCGAAGAGCTGGCGGACGCTTTCGCGCGGGCGTGGTACAAGCTGACGCACCGCGACATGGGGCCGGTGGCGCGGTATCTCGGTGCCGAGGTGCCGGCCGAGCCGCAGCTGTGGCAGGATCCGGTGCCCGACGTCGACCATGAGCCGATCGCCGCCGCGGACATCGCGGACCTGAAGGGCAGGGTGCTGGAATCGGGGCTTTCGGTCGCGCAATTGGTCTCGACCGCGTGGGCATCGGCGTCGACCTTCCGCGGGACCGACAAGCGCGGCGGGGCGAACGGGGCGCGCATTCGGCTGGCGCCGCAGAACAGCTGGGCGGTCAACGACCCGAACGAGTTGGCGACGGTGCTGGGGGTCCTGGAGGGGATTCAGGCTGACTTCAACGGCGCGCAGTCCGGTGGGAAGAGGGTCTCGCTCGCCGACCTGATCGTGCTGGGCGGTTGCGCGGCGGTCGAACAGGCCGCGCGGAACGCGGGGCACAATGTGGAGGTGCCGTTCTCGCCCGGGCGCACGGATGCGTCGGCGGAGCAGACCGACGCGGAATCGTTTGCCGTGCTCGAGCCGAAGGCGGACGGGTTCCGCAACTTCGGAGGCAACGGAAGCGCGCGGCCGGCCGCGGAGATGCTGGTGGACCGGGCGGACCTGCTGACCCTGACCGCTCCCGAGATGACGGTGCTGGTCGGCGGCCTGCGCGCGCTCAACGCCAACTCCGGGGGCTCGACGCTCGGCGTCTTTACCGACCGGCCCGGAACGCTGACCAACGACTTCTTCATGAACCTGCTCGACATGGATATCGAATGGCAGGCGTCTGCGGGGGCTGACGACCAGTTCGAAGGGCGAGATCGGGGCACGGGGGCGGTGAGGTGGACCGGCACCAGCGTCGACCTCGTCTTCGGTTCGAACTCGCAGTTGCGGGCGTTCGCGGAGATCTACGCATGCGACGACGGGCAGGAAGCCTTCGTGCGTGACTTCGTCGATGCCTGGAACAAGGTGATGAATCTGGATCGGTTCGACCTGGCGTGAGCAAGCGTCTCGAAGGCAAGCGCGCGCTGGTCACCGGCGGGTCCCGGGGCATTGGCCGAGCCATCGCCCTGGGACTGGCGCGCGAGGGCGCGGACGTGGCGGTCAACTACCGGCGGAGCCGCGGGGATGCCGAGAGCGCCGTGGGCGAGATCGAAGGGACGGGGCGCCGGGCGGTTGCGGTGCTGGGTTCGACGGATTCCCGCGCGGATGTCGAGCGCTTCGTCGCCGAGGCGCAGGACTTCCTGGGCGGACTCGACATCCTGGTCAACAACGCCGGGATTCTGAAGCGCACACCCCTCCTCGAGATCAGCGAGGAGGAGTGGGACGCCATTCTGGACGTCAACCTGAAGGGCTACTTCCTGGTCGGGCAGGCGGTGGGGCGCCGCATGGTCGAGGACGGGACGCCGGGCGCGATCGTCAACGTGTCGTCCGCGGGGCAGGCAGCTGCCGGTCCGAACCTCACCCACTACTGCGTGTCGAAGGCGGGGGTCGCGATGCTCACGAAGCAGATGGCGCTCGAGCTCGCGCCCCACAAGATCCGGGTGAACGCCGTCGCGCCGGGCCTGATCGAGACCGACATGAACCGGGCCGACATCGCACAGGACGACTTCCGCGAGGGCCGTCTCGCCCGGATTCCGCTCGGGCGGATCGGCACCCCTGACGACGTGGTGGGGGCCGTGGTATACCTCGCGTCGAACGCCGAGGCGCGCCTCGTGACCGGCGCCAGCCTGTTCGTTGACGCGGGGCAGATGGCTTGAGGTGACTGGCAGCCCGCTGTGATCGGCGAGCCATATTGTAAGGAGGACATTACACAATGTCATGTCTGCTTTACAGGGCGCGGCTCATTGCGCTGGCGGCGACGCTTCTGTCGGTGAGTCTGACGCCGTCCTGCCGTGGCCCAGGCGGACCCGGCAGCCCGGCCCAGGGCAACCCCCCCATTTGGGAGGTACGCTTCTCGCACGTCCTCTCGAGCAGCTCGGAGCTCCACCTCATGGCCGAGCGCTTCCGGGATCTCATGGACGAGCGCACGGATGGGCGCTTCCGGGTCGTCATCTATCCGTCCGGACAGCTCGGGGGCGAGCGGGTGGCCTTCGAACAGATCCAGGTCGGCGCGGTCCACATGGCCATCACGGGCACCCCGGTGCTATCGGGGTGGGTGCCCGAGGCGCAGATCTTCGACCTCCCGTTCCTCTTCGAGACCCGGGACCACGGTCTCGCGGTGATGAACGGTCCCGTGGGGGACTGGTGGCGCGATCTTCTTCTCGAGCGCACGGGAGTCCGCTCGCTGGGCTTCCTCGACTATGGGTTCCGTCACGTCTACAACAAGCGCCGCCCCGTCGAGGCGCCCGAGGATCTCGCCGGCCTCAAGCTTCGCGTCCTTCAGAACGCGACGTACCTGGCGGCCTATTCCGCGCTGGGCGTCCAGGCGACCCCGATGAACTACGGCGAGGTCTACTCCGCGCTCCAGCAGGGCGTGATCGACGGCGGCGAGGCGAACGCCATCGGATTCGTGAGCAGCCGGCTGCACGAGGTGGCCGGGTTCTACAGCTTCACGTCGATCACCTACAACCCGATCACGCTGCTGGTGAACGAGTCGTTCTACCGGGGGCTGCCGCCGGACATCCGGGAGACGGTCGACCGCTCCGCGGCTGACGCGCTCGCCTACCAGAGCGAGGTCGCGCGCCAGATGGAGGCGGATGCCATCGAGCAGATGCGCGCGGCCGGTGTCGAGATCTCGCGGCCGGAGCTGGCGGCGTTCGCTCCGGCGGTCAGGCCGGCCATCTGGGACGAGTTGGCGGATCGGCTACCGGACGGCGAGGCGCTGATCGCAAGGCTGATGGCGGAGGCGGAGAGGGCGGCGGCCGTGCCCACAGCGTCCGGGTCCACGGCCGCCGAAGGAGCGACGGTGACCGGCGCGGTCCGTCAATGAGGTATCGACTCCGGACGCTGAACCGGACCCTCGTCGCGATCGAGACCTACGCCGCCGGCGCCCTCGTAATCGCGGTTGCCGCCGTGGTCCTCCTCCAGGTCCTGATGCGCTACCTCTTCGCCTACCCGAACCCGTGGAGCGAGGAGGTCTCGCGCTTCTGCTTCATCTGGGTGTCGCTGCTCGGGGCCTCGCTGGCGGTGGAGCACCGGGCGCACTTCCGGTTCGATCAGGTCACGAAGAAACTGGCGCCGGGCGCGAAGAGGGCAGTGGAGACGGGTGCCAGGGCGGTCGTGCTGATCTTTGCGCTCCTCCTCATCGCCACCGGCATCGCGCTCATGGATCTCACGGCCGGGGAGCGGTCCGCGGCGCTGGGCCTGCCTGTCGCTCTCGTATATGCCGCAGCGCCGGTGTCGGGTGCGCTGATGGTGGTCCACATGCTGGCGGGGCGGGATGGCGGGGGCGAGGGGTCAACGCCGGCCGCGCTGGAGCAAGCTGCCCCGGCCGAGGATCGCGCAGCCGGGGAACCCAGCTGATGGGCGGCCTCCTCATCGTCATCTTCGGCGTGTTGGTGCTGGCCGCCGTGCCCATCGGGTTCGCTCTCGCAATCGCCGCCGTTGTTGCCATCCTGGTGGCCGACCTGCCACTCGTCATCATCCCCCAGCAGATCGTCGCCGGCATTGACTCGTTCCCCATGCTTGCCGTCCCCCTCTTCATTCTGGCCGGCTTCCTGATGGACGTCGGGGGGATCAGCCGCCGCCTGGTGACGCTGGCGCGGGCGCTCGTGGGACACCTCCCCGGAGGGCTCGGGCAGGTGGTGATCATGGCCGAGATCTTCTTCTCGGGGGTGTCGGGCTCGACTTCCGCGGACGCGGCGGCCATCGGGGGCATCATGGTGCCGCAGCTGACCAGGAACGGGTACAGCCGGGCGCGCGCCACCGCGATCGTGTCGGCCGCGTGCGGGATGGGGATCCTGATTCCGCCGGCCATCGTGATGGTGGTGTACGGCGTGATCGGCAACGTTTCGATCGGGGCGCTGTTCGTCGCCTCGATCGTGCCCGCGCTCCTCATCGCCGTAGGGCTGATGACGCAGATCGGGTGGCAGGCGCGCAGGGAAGGGTGGCCGGCCGGAGAGCGCGCATCGCTGGCGGAGGTCCGGCGCGCGGCGATCGACGCGGTGCTTCCCCTCTTCATGATCGTGGTCATCCTGGGCGGCATCCGCTTCGGGCTCTTCACGCCGACCGAGGCCGCCGCGGTTGCCGTGGCCTACGCGCTGCTGCTGGCCGGGCCGGTGTACCGGTCGCTCACAGCCGCGGAGCTGTGGAAGAAGGTCGTCCAGACCGCGATGGTTTCGGGGATGGTGCTGTTCGTTGTAGGTGCGGCACGCCTGCTGGGTTGGGTGCTGGCTGTCATGCAGGCGCCGCAGTCGCTGGCATCGTCGGTGGTGGCGATGGGTGGTGGCCAGACCGGATTCATGGTCCTTACCATCCTCATCTTCCTTCTGCTCGGCGCGATTCTGGAGGGCGTGCCGGCGGTGGTGCTGCTGACCCCGATCCTGCTGCCGCTGGCGAGGGAGCTGGGGATCGACCCGGTGCACTATGGCGCGGTGATCGTGGCGACCCAGGGGATCTCGGTGTTCCTGCCGCCCGTGGGCGTGAGCCTGCTGGTGGCGTGCTCGGTGGGGGAGGTCGAGCCGGCGGAAGTCGCGCGGCCGCTATGGCCGTACCTGGCGCTGATGCTGGCGCTGACGGTGGTGATTGCGCTGGTGCCGGGGGTGGTGTTGTGGCTGCCCGAGCTACTCGGGTACTGAGGACACACGGGTCGTCGGCTGAATATCGGCCACGACCCGCCGGTCCCGCCATCCGCCGATATACGATTGCAGCCTTGACGCAGTCACAGAGTTTCCCAACATTGTTGTTGCCAACAAAATCGTTGCCAACAATACTGATGGGAATATGTGAATGGCACTAAAGAAAGCAGGAGGGAACTGGGTCGAGGGCGACCGCTTCTTCGACCGGGAGGTCGAGGTCGAATTGCTCATGGAGCGTATCCAGGACGGTACCCACACGCTGGTAACCGCCCAACGTCGAATGGGAAAGACGAGTCTCGTGCGGGAGCTCCTGCGGCGGCTCAAAGAACGGGGGGACTTCGGGACCGTGTTCGTCGATCTGGAGGATGCGACATCGGCCGCAGATGCCGTAGTAGAGATTGCTGCAGCTTCGAGGACGGTCCATAGTTCCTGGAGCCGCGTCAGAGACTGGATCGTGAGGTCCACGAGCACGGCGCTCGACCGAGTCGACGAACTTGGCCTGAGCGAACTGAGAGTCAAGTTGCGTGCGGGGATCGACGCGGGGAACTGGAGGGCGAGGGGTGATGGGGTGTTCACATCACTGGCAGAGAACGAGAAGCCGGTGGTTCTGGCGATAGACGAACTTCCGATCCTGGTGAACCGACTCCTCAAGGGCCACGACTACAAGATGACTCCGGAGCGCAGGCAACAAGCCGACGAATTCCTGAGTTGGCTTCGCAAGAACGGGCAGGCACACCGAGGTCGCGTAAGCTTGGTAGTCGCTGGGAGCGTGGGGCTTGAGCCGATTCTGGAGCAGGCCAGGCTGAGCGCTCACGCCAATATTTTCTCACCCTTCGAACTGAGGCCGTGGGATGAACGGACCGCGGTCGAGTGCCTCGGTGAACTGGCCGAATCCTACAATCTCCTAGTTTCCGCAGAAGTCCGCCGGGAGATGTGTCGCCGTCTGCGCTGTTGTGTACCACACCATGTCCAGCACTTCTTCGACAAGCTCCACGAGCATTTGCGTCGGAAGCGGCGTCCCGAAGCCTCATTGGACGATGTGCGCCGAGTGTATTCCGAAGAAATGCTCGGAGTACGGGGGCAGGTGTATCTTGAGCACTATCAGGGCCGGCTGCGAATGGTACTTGGCAATGATGCGTACGGCGTGGCCCTGGATCTCCTGACGGAGGCTGCAATCGGGGACGGCCGACTCACCCGCATATCGATTCAGCAGTACCAAGAGTACCTCTCTTCGGCATCCAGCGAGGTTGCGGTGCGAATCGGCCACGTGCTGCACGTGCTGGAACACGACGGATACCTGACCGGGGACGGTGACGGCTACCGGTTCGTGTCGGGGCTCGTTGAGGACTGGTGGCACGCCCGGCATGCACGGGGCTTTGTCCCCTTCAGCGTCCGGCTGGCATAGCAGGGGAATATTCAGCCATGGCCATCGCGACGAAGAGCTACAACCCGGGATTCCTGACGGATTCCGAGCTGATGGAGATATTCTGCGTGAGGCTGGGAGAGTTTGAATCGCTCATCGAGACCGTGCGCGAAAACACCGGGAGCTCGAACCAACACGCCATTGTGGTCGGTCCGCGGGGTAGCGGAAAAACGACGCTGCTACTGCGCGTCGCATTGGAGATCCAATCCAATCCCGAGCTGTCGTCCCGCCTGCACCCGATCGTGTTTGCGGAGGAGAGCTACGGAGTGAGCACCTGCGGAGAGTTTTGGCTGGAGTGCTTGTCCCGCCTAGCCGAGCAAGTCCCTCGTCGCGACGGCGAACCTGACCTCCAGCGAACGGTGGATGAAGTCCGAAAGGAGCGAAACGACCGGTCGCTGCGTGAACGGTGTCTGGGCGCTGTAGTGGAATTCGCGGATCGGGAAGGGAAGCGTCTGGTGCTCGTCGCGGAGAACCTGAACATGATGTTTTCGGAAATGAAGGATTCCCAGGCCGAGTGGTGCTTGAGGAAGACGCTCCAGACCGAGCCCCGGATCATGATGATCGGCAGCGCGACCTCCAGGTTCGGCGAGATCGACAGACCCGACCGCGCGCTGTTCGACCTCTTTCGGATACTACAGCTTCATCCGCTTGACCGCGACGAGAGTGTCGCCCTGTGCGAAAGAGTATCCGGGAAGTCACTGAAGCGGAGGGCGGCGCGCCGCCTTCAGATTCTCACGGGCGGGAGTCCAAGACTCCTGACGATCATGGCACGGTTCGGTGCCGCACAGTCGTTCCACAACCTTATGGCCGACTTGCTCACTGTTGTGGACGAGCACACAGCCTATTTCAAAAGCCATTTGGAGTCACTACCCGCTCAGGAGCGACGAGTCTATCTCGCGCTCGCGGCGCTTTGGAAGCCGGCAACGGCCCGGGAAGTTGCCGACCGGGCCCGAATGGATACCAGCAAGTGCAGTGCACAGCTAAAGCGTCTGATCGGGCGCGGTGTCGTCACGGATGCAGGCGGGACGAGCCGCCGGAGGTTGTACTACGTCAGCGAGCGGCTCTACAACATCTACCATCTGCTTCGGCAAAGCAGGGGCAAGGACGGCTTGGCCCAGGCGTTGGTCGAGTTCATGGACGCGTACTATTCGAAGCCGGAATTGGAGGGGCTTGTGGATCGGATGGTAGCGGATGTGGCCACGGTGGATATGGACATGCAGGCTGTCTATCAGGTGGCTTTCGCACAGCTTGGTACGCGTTCGGCGGTTGCCTGGCATCTCTTCGAGAAGTACCCCGACTACCTCGCTGGTGAGGTGAAGGACGTCACATCGGACTCACGGGCTCTATTGGATCAAGCTTCCGAGAAGTCCGATCGACGAGACCACGAAGGGCGCTTGAGATCCTGGACGATCTCATCCGAAAGTACGGTGAGACTGAGGCTACCACGGTTAGAGACACCGTTGCTACGGCTCTGGTGAAGAAGGGCCTTATTCTGGCGCTACAGGCGAGAAATGAGGATGCGATCGTTGCCTTTGACGAAGCGATCCATCGGCTTGAGTCGACTGCAATACCCGGGCTTCGCGATTGGTTGGCGAACGCCTTGCTCGGTAGGGCCGGATGCCTTCGTTGGATGGACCGAATTCAAGAGGCGATTGCCGCATGCGATCACCTGATCGGCCGCTTCCATACGGATGAATCTGCCGCCATGGCCGAAGCGGTCGCGATGGCGCTGCTTGTCCGGGGAACGATGCATGGCAATGTGGGTCAAGCAGAGCAAGAGTTGCAGTCCTACACCGAATTGGAATGTCGCTTCGGATCGAGCGAGTCAATACCCGTGCTGGTTTCTCTCGCAAACGCGCTCGTCCTAAAGGCGGGCCGACTGTATCGCATGGGTCGGGGGGAGGAATCGATTGTGGTCTGCGAAGCACTTACGAAGCGATTCGGGGACGACACATCCAGCCGTTTCTTAGAGCCAGTGGGTAAAGCGATGATCATTAGGAGCGCGGTGCTCGGCACCTTGGGCCGGATCAGGGAGCAGCGATCGGCGTGTGATCAAGCAATGCGGTGGTTGGATTGGCGCGACCGGCTCGCCTATGCGGATGACGCACCCGGTCATGACGAGATCCAGATGCTAGGGCTACGATTGATGAGCCACGAGATGCGTATGTTGGCTTGCATAAAGCTGGGTGACCACAACTCAGCTGTACGGGACCTCCGGGCTGTTCTTGGGATTGTCCCCCGACTCGATGCGACTCCGACCGCCGCTATCAAATACCTGATGGTGGCCAGCCTTGCGTTTGGTTTCGACCAAATGGCCAAGCTAATCCGGGAATCGCCATCGGCTGACCGCTTGCTTCCCCTTACAACCGCTCTCGAACTGGAAATGGGCCTGGATCCTCGGGTCGCGATCGAGGTCCGGGAGGTGGCGAAGGACATTCGGCGCAATCTCGCACGGCTTCGGCAACAGTACGGTATCGACCCGAAGATCGGTCGCTGAGCCCATGGCCGACCAGGTAAGCCAGCGATGGCCCGTCAGTACTTGATGTCGCTCCGTCCGACGGTCATCCCGATGTTGCCGACCCGGCGACCCATCGTGTAGTGCTCGCCGCTTCCGGCGGTCATCCCGAAAAAGTCAACGGCGGGCACGATCAGACGATCGGCGTCGTCGACCGCGCCCTCGATGACGGTCGTCGCCACGACCTCGGCGATGAACAGCTTGCGCTCGGGCGGCACCTCGAGCGAGTCGATGATGCGGCACTCGCAATGGATGGGGGACTCCTCCACGGTGGGTGCGTCGACCACGGTGGCCGCGCCTCGCGTGAGGCCCGAGAGCTCGAACTTGTCGGCTACGCTTCCGGAGTTCATGTCGACGGTGTCGAACGCCTCGACCATCGATGCAACCGGCACGTTCAGCACGAACTCGTCGTGGAGCTCCAGCAGTTCCCTCGCCTGATGCTCGAAGCCCGCACTCACCCCGATCTGGGGCGGGTCGCCGTTCACGACGAAGGTCCAGAGCACCGAAATCTCGTCGGGGTCGCCGGGTCGGCCGTTCACGGTGAGGAGGATCGCCGGGACGGGCGGGATCATGGGGCCCGGGGCCGTAAGCGAGCGGCGAGGGCCGGTGAGCGGCGGCGGGCTGGCCCGGTTCTCTTGCTGCGGCGGCCTGGATCCGTCCGTACGCGAGCGCTCATCCGGCGCGCATCCCCAGACGGCAGCGATCGCGGCAGCAGCCGATCCGCTCTCCAGGAACCGTCTTCGCGACCAGTCGGGCTTTGGCACGACGCTTCTCAAGGCGCGGCAGGTCCACAGAGCGGCGGCATTCCGTCGCCGTCCGGGGCAGATACGAGGTTGAGCACGCGCTGTGTCGCCGTGCCGAAGAATCCGGTCCCGTCGCCGAACACCGACGGGATGCGGATGAGTCCCGATGGGTTGAAGTTGCCGCCCCGGGCCCAGTTCACCCAGTTCCGGTCAGTGGCGGCGAACGCGACCTCGCCCCAGGCGCCGCCGGGAAGGCCATCGTCGAGAATGCGGAGGAGATCGGCATCGGCCTGCTCGCCCAGGTCGAAGAGCCCGTATTCCCCCGGAAAGAGGATATCGGTGTCCTTCTCTCCGATCGCGAACCCCGTCAGGTACAGTGAGTCGGGCACTTCGATGTCCTCGTCCGCCAACGCCTCCGGCAACCCCTCGATCCAGGTGTCGGAGAGGTACGACCAGGTGCCTGGCGCCTCCGTCCAGTTGAAGCGGTAGTTGGTGTCGGGCTCGATGCGGCAGTACCCGTCCTCCTGCGTCAGCCCGATAAAGTCGAAGGCGTCGGGGACCTGGCTGACCCCGGTCAGGGTGCCGCCCTCCGGGAGGACCACCTCGAGTTCAAGCACCTCCCCCGGTGAGAAGGGGGAGGGGGAAACGTTGGCGCGGTAGCACGAGCCGACTTCCAGCTCGGAATCCTCCTCCTCTTCGTCTTCCTCGTCCTCCAACAGGGACAGGCAAGCACCTCCGCTGTCCGCAGCCTCCAGATGCACGACCGCCGATGCCCCCGAAACGCGCACGATGGCCCCCTCCACCTCGTCCGCGCGCGCCCCGCTCAGTGTGCGGTGCAGGTAGGCGTACACGCTGAGTGATGTGGCAGCGCCGTCGTCAAGGTTGATGGTCAATTGCGTCTCTGCGATCACAACGTCATCCGACTCGGCGATCACGACCTCGGTCAGCGAGCATCCTCCGAGAACGGAGGCCGCCGCCAGGACGACCAGCATCGCCACGCGGGCGTCGGTGCAGCGGACCCGCGGGCGTCCGGGCCGCAAATGCGCCGAGGCCATCATCAGAACGAAACCTCGACACCGAAGGTGGGAAGGAAGGGGATCATCGACACGCCCTGGCGCGTGGGGGGCGAGGCCTGGTAGTCGAAGAAGTAGAACAGCACGTTCTTCTTGTTGTAGACGTTGATGATGCTCATGTAGGGCGTGATCGTGCCCCAGCTCTTCGTCACGGTCTTGCGGAGCGACAGGTCCAGCCGGTGCCGCGCGGGATAGCGCGCGCCGTTGCGCGGCCCGAGCACCACTGCGTTCTGGTCATCGACTCCCAGAGCCCCGGTTACGAACTGAGTCCGATAGATGTTATAGGTGCCGAGCGGTTTCGTGTACGGCAGGCCGGTGCCGAAGTTGAGCCGCATCCCGGTGTCCAGTCCCCACCAGCCGAGGGCCCGGCGCAGGGAAAGATCGACCTCGAAGCGGCGGTCGAAGACCGGCGGATAGGTGATCCACGGCTGGGGCTGGACCCCGACGCGCGTATCCGGGAACGACCGCTGGGTCTTCAGGAACGAGACCGAGAGCCAGCCGGTGGTGTTGCCCCGGTCCCGTTTTACGAAGAGGTCCACGCCGTATGCGTCGCCGGTGCCCGCCACCAGCGCATCGGTGTCGTCGTTCGGGTCCTCGGCCGAATTGAGGGCGGCCACCCCGTCGAAGTTGCGGTAGTAGCCTTCAAGCGAGGCGAACCACTGGTCGTCGCTGCCGAAGAAGCTCTCGGCCCCCAACTGCACCTGGTCCGAGACGACGCGCGGGGCCTCGGCGCCCGCCAGGATCCAGGTGTCGAGCCCGAAGGGGAACTCTTCGTCCCTCGTGGAGTGGATGAACTGGCTGTACCGGCCCGCTGCCAGCCGCACCGCCGAGTCTCTGTCCCGCAGGAACCGTCTCACGGCGAATCGGGGCGACAGCGTCGCTTCCGTCGGCCCCGCGTTCGGCTGCCAGTAGTCGACGCGCACGCCGCCCTCCACCAGCCAGTTCGGATTAGGGTTCCAGTTCGCCTGGCTGTACCCGGCGATCTCGAGGCCGTTGCCCTGTTGGTCGAGGAAGGTCGAGCCGCCTCCCAGCAGCCCGTTATTGTAGGCAACCCGCTTCACCGACACGCCCGACTTCCAGCGCGTCGCCCACGCGGGACGCAGTTCCATATCGGCCCGGACCGTGGCCTCTTCGACCCCGGTCTGGAACTCGGTGTCGACCTCCGGAAACGTCAGGTCGGACCCGAAGCGCGAGAACGAGGCGCGAACCGCCATCGACGAGCCCCCGCCCATGGATTGCGTCCACGAGCCCCCGATCGCGTCGTTCCCCCACCACCAACGGATCGGAATGGGCGTGTCGGAGATCCCCGAAAGATCGACGATGTCCCGGCCGGTGTACCCGACGAACCGGAGCCGGCTCCCGCCCTCCGTCCAGGCCTCGAAGACGCCCTGGAGGTCCGTCAGGTGGTACGGGAAGTCGGCCCACGGCTTGATGAGCACGTCGATGTACGACCGGCGGGCCGAGGCGCGCCAGCGGGTCGCCGTGAATCCGAGCTTCTCAGCAGCGCTCTCGGGCAGGGCCCCCTTCACCGCGACACGGGTCGCCAGAAGGCTGACGCCCGCGTCGACACCGAACAGTCCGTCGCCCGGGTCGCTCGCGATCGTCAGCACCGACGATACGCGGCCGCCGTATTCGGCCGGATATCCCCCGGACTGCAGTTCGACGCGATCCACCATGTCCGCGTTGAAGACGGAGAAGATGTTGCCCAGGTGAAACGGATTGAAGATCGGCACTTCGTCGAGGAGAATGAGGTTCTGGTCGGCGGAACCGCCCCGGACGTTGTAGGATCCCGAGAAGTCCGACACCGTCGTCACTCCCGGCAGCACCTCGATGGCGCGCAGGGGGTCCGACTCGACCAACACGGGGATCGACTTGAGGTCGCCGGCCTCGATCTCCTGCACGGTGATCCCGGCCGACTCCTCGAAGCGTGTCTTGGCGCGGCTGCGCTCGGCCTCGACCGTCACGCCCTCGAGCTCGACCGCCTGCGTGTTCATCACGACCTCGACGGTGGTCGCACCAGCCTCGACGCTCACCTGCTCCCGGTGTTCCTGCATGCCGAGCTGGGTCACCGTGAGCACGTACGCGCCCGGCTCCAGGTCACGGAAGGCGAAGTACCCGAGTTCGTTCGAAAGGGTGTAGACCGCCAGAGTCGAGTCCGCAGCCGGGTGGAGTTCCGCCAGAGCGTCTTCGAGGGGACGGCCGTCGGTGGACCTGACCCGGCCGCTGAGCTGGTTCGTCTGGGCAGATGCGGGGGGAGGGGCTGTGACAATGAAGAGCGAAAGGAGGAACAGCGCCCTCGTTGCGAATCGTGTGCACATCGTCTTCCTCGACCCTCCCGGTTGCCAGTTATACAGGTATTGGCGACCCGGGTTCCATCGGTTCCGGCGGACCTGGTCCCGCCCCCCAACCGCGCATGCCAGCAACGAGTTGCGCACAAAGGTAAGCAAATGACCTGCCTCGTGTGGGGGCCCAATACACCCACCGAATCGGCGGCCGTCAGACATTTCACAAAGGCTCATCGGCTGTCGTGAAGGTGTTCGACGGGGGCGGCGGCCTGTAACTTTGTGGGATGAACTTTGACATCCTTGGCAACCTCGGCGAGTTCATCGGCGCCCTGGGCGTCGTGCTGTCGCTGCTTCTGGTTGCACGCCAGATGAGGCTCGGCATCGAGCAGACCCGGCGCAACACGAGGAGCGTGCGCGCGGCCGCCTTCAACTCGATGGTCGAGAACAGCATCCGCCTGCTCGAGGATGTCTTCCGCGACCGCGAGCTCGCCGACTTCCTCGCGCGGGCGTCCGACGCGCCGGACCAGCTCACGCCCGGTGAGCGGTTGCGCTGGGACGCCTACATGACCGCGATCTTCCGCCACGCAGGCAACCTGATCTACCAGTGGGAGACCGGGGCGATGGAAGACAAGATGTGGGAATCCTACCGTCGCGCCTTCAAGGACCATCTGCTCGACAAATCCTGGATGGACTGGTACCTCGACCACCCCCATCTCTTCGACCAGCGCCTCGCGGACGAGGTGCGCTCCATGCTGGAAGAGCTGGCGAACGACGGAGTGCCGCACGCGGTGAAGTGGAGGGAGGGAGGGGGCCGCATAGGCTTCAAGGCCTCGCTGCGGAGGGTCACCGGCGCCTGAGCGCACGACAGGCTGCTTGAGCGCCACGCGGCTCATCGAGGATCGCGCGACTACCGCGTGGCGCCGCTGCATTGGAACCCGGCGGACCGATCAGCTTCCCCCCAGATCCGCGTCCCGAATCGCCCGGAACTCGTTCCCCTCCCGCCAATTCGGCCACTCCCCGCTGTCCGCAATCCGATACCCAACCCGGAAGACCAGCTCCAGGTCGTCGAGTGCCCCCGTCAGATCCCATGACGAATCGAACTCGTCGGACGGCTTGTGATACCGGTTGGCGACGTAGTCCGCCCGCCGCGCCAGCGTCCACTCTTCACCGTGCTCGACGTGGTCGATCCCCGAATCGGCGTAGAGCGAAGGCACGCCCACTTTCGCGAAACTGAAGTGGTCCGACCGGTAGTAGTAGCCCTTCTCGGGCTCGGGATCCGGCCGCAGCGTGCGCCCCACCTGCGCCGCGGCGTCGGCCAGATAGTCGTCCAGCTCCGACGCGCCCATCCCCACCACCGTGACGTCGTTCATGCGGCCGTCGACGTTCATCCCGTCGATGTTGATCGTCGCCACCGTGCTCGACGTCGGGTAGACGGGGTTGGCAGCGTAGTAGGCGGACCCGAGCAGCCCCTGCTCCTCGGCGGTCACGGCCAGGAAGAGCACCGACCGCGCCGGCCGCTCCGGCAGCGCCGCAAACGCCCGCGCCAGCTCGATCAGCCCCGCCGTGCCGGTGGCGTTGTCGAAGGCGCCGTTGAAGATCGGGTCGTCCATCGCGGGGTCGGCGCTGCGCCCGAAGTGGTCCCAGTGGGCCGTATAGATCACGTACTCGTCCGGCCGCTCGCTCCCCCGCAGCAGCGCGAGCACGTTCTTCGACTCGGAGCGCTGGATGTCGCTGGTGACGGCCATCGAGGCCGAAGCCTCCAGCGGCACCGCGCGGAAGCCGGGCCGGGCAGCCTGCCGCGCCAGCACGTCGTAGCTGTGCCCGGTCGCCTCGAAGATCTCCCGCGCCACCTCCTGCTGCATCCATCCCTCGACCGCGACGCGCCCCATGTTCCCGTCCGCCGCGGCCTGACCGAACTGCGGGCCCGTCCAGCTCCCCGTGACGACCTCCCACGGATACCCCGCCGCCGCTTCCTCGTGCACGACGATGGCGCCCGCCGCCCCCTGCCGCGCCGCCTCCTCGAACTTGTACGTCCAACGCCCGTAGTAGGTCATCGAATTGCCGCGGAAGACCGCCTCGTCCTGGGTCGCGAAGCCGGGATCGTTCACCAGAATCACCACGGTCTTGCCCGCCGCGTCGACGCCATCGTAGTCGTTCCACCCGTACTCCGGCGCGACCACGCCGTAGCCGACGAAGACCATCTCGGAGTCCTCGATCGACTCGCTCTCGACGACCCGCTTGGTCCAGGCCACGAAGTCCTCGGTCCACGCGTACTCCAGCTCGCCGCCCGCCGTCCGGACCGTGAGCGTGGGCTGCCCCTGCTCTGTCAGCGCCACCAGCGGCACGTTCTGGAAGAAGGAGTCGCCGTTGCCCGCCTCGAGTCCCGCCGCCTGGAACTGTTCGACCAGGTACGCGGCCGTCAGCTCCTCGCCGGGGGTGGACGGCGCGCGTCCTTCGAACTCGTCGCTGGACAGCGTCTGGATCGCGGCGGCGAAGGTCTCGGCCGACATTGTCGCGATGGCGGCGTCCGCGTGGTCCGCGGCGTCGGTGGTGGAGGAGGGGGAGGGCGACGTGTCCCCGCAGGAGGGCAGGGCGGCGCAGAGCATCAGGGTGGTCAGCGCGGTGCGCCTGCGGGAGGGGGTGGGGGTGGGGAGCGGGGTGGTCTTGCTCATAGGGCGGCAGTCTCGCAGGTTGGAAGGCTCATCGTGTAAACTGTAATTTACATTTTGTCGTGTTAACATGACAACCTATCCACATGTGGACCAGCTGTGGGGGACGTGTCTTGAAGAAGAAGCCATTGCACACGACGGTCGTGAAGGTATTCGCGACATCGAAGGGAAGCACCCGGCCCCCGGATGTCCAGATCGGCGAAATCCGGCTCGACTACTTCATGGACGGCGAGGTCGCGACGCTCGTGTCGGGAGCGCCCGCCACGCTTCGCCGAGTGCTGGAGGTCGCGCAGGAGGCTACGGACACGCGGAAGGTGGTCGTGAATCCCCGCAGCGGCAAACCCTACCGCCGCAGGGGCCGCTTCGGCGAGTATCTCGTCGCCGTGCTCTCTGGCAGCATGTTCGGCGCCCTGTGGCGTTGGGGCGGTGATCATCGCCATGACGAGCCACCGCCCGATGACCATGGCGGCGAGGACCACGGGGGCGAGGACAGCCTCGACGACCACGACTTCGAGTACCACGACATCGGGCACGACTACTTCGACGGGGGTGGGGGACTGTAGCAGTTGCGGCGGCTGGGTGAGAAATCACCCGCGGTCGGCCTGGCGTCTCCGGATGCTCTTCTGTTACGGACCCCCGGGCTTGCGGCAAACAAAGAAGCTCCTGCCCGGGTACCTGGAGAGATCCTCGCCAGGATCCCTGGCCCCGTCGCAGGTCTCGACTCTCACGAATCCCACCGATTGGAGAGCCGTCAGGATCTCGGCTTCGGAATAGCACCTCTGAAGCAGGGTCACATCGGAACGTTCCCATCGGTCTCCCCTGCGAAAGAACATGGTGACCTCGACCTTCCCGATACGCTCTTCCGGCAGGTAACTGCTTCTGGCAATGCAGGCATGGTCATCCTCGACGTAGCCGAGAGATCCTCGCCATCTCGTTCTGTATCCCTCCTCCATGTTGAGGTCGAACACGAAAACGCCACCACTCAACAGAGCGCGGTAGATGTTCCCGAAAACGCTCGTGAGTTCGTCCAGGCTCATGACATGGTTCAAGCTGTCGAATGTCGAAAGAGCCGCGTGGAATCTTCCACTGACTGCAAAACTGCGTGCATCATCCACTTTGAAGGATGCATCGGGGGCATTCTCGCGGGCGATCGCGATCATCGAGGCCGACCCATCGATCCCTGTCAGCCTGAAGCCTTCTGCGGACAGCGCGTGAGCCAGTTGCCCGGTCCCGCAGCACAGATCCAGAATCCGGGCGCCTGAGGGCAGGGCATTCAGGACCAGCTTCTCCAGGACGGGTACCATGCGCGTGGCGAAGGAACCCCAGTGCCTGTTGTACATCCACGCAAAGGCGTCGTAGTCGGAATAGCGGTGTGTCACTGGCAGCCTCCGCTGGTGTCCGCGGTAGTTGTCGACGCCCGATTGGGTGGGGGATTGTAGCTGGCGTGACGGACAGATCAAGCTGCCGTCGCCATTTCAATTGAGAGCGTCGGTGCTGGAGTAGAGGAGAGCGACGGGTCACCGCAGGCAAGCATAGTGGCCCAGAGCTGTGGGGCGCCCAGCGAGGTGCGCCTGCGGGATGGCTTGAGGAAGCAGTCCGTAGTGTGTATAGTACACACCATATCGAGTAGGCAGATCATTCGTAGACTGGTGGCCTTCGTAGCATCTATCGGCAGGCCAATTGGAAATGGGAGGATCGCTGATGCGCTTTCCGATCGTGATTCACAAGGACGCGGCTAGCGGGTATGGCGTGACCGTGCCCGACCTTCCCGGCTGTTTCTCGGCCGGCGATATGCTCGACGATGCGATCGAGTCCGCCCGGGAGGCGATCGCCTGCCACATCGAGGGACTGCTGATGGACGGCGAAGCGATTCCGGCTCGGGCCTCGATCGAGGCACACCAGGCGAACGAGGACTACCGAGATGGTGTGTGGGCGATCGTCGCCGTGGATATCTCGAAGCTCTCCAGCAAGACCAGGCGGATCAACATCACACTGCCCGAGCGGGTGCTGGCCATCGTAGACAAGGCGGCTGTGCGGGAAGGACAATCGCGGTCCGGGTTGCTGGCTCGCGCGGCGCTCAGCTACGTCCAACAGCAGTCTGGGAGCACGTTGCCAGGACTCCTGACCGACAAGCCTGCACCGAGTCGTTCATATCGGGCCGGCTCGGCACGGCAAGCGCGGCGTCGTTTTGGGGATGGCGAGTAGGGATGATGCCGGGTTGGTCCGACCAACCCACGTAGTCAGTCTGGCAGACCGTTCACCCACGCCGTCCAAGCTTCGACATCCGTTCCAAAGTCCTCGCCGCTCACCGCTTCCAGGAAGGCCAAGGCCGGCTCCCGGGTGTATTCATGCTCGGCTCCGGCGTAGGCAAGGAGCAGTTCGGGGCTCCCGCGGACCAGCTGTCGCCCGAATTCAGGATCAACGTCGGTAGCGACCAGGATTCGCAGGACATCTGCAAACGCGAACGGATTCGTGCCCTCGAACACGGCCGACAGAGGGCCCTGGGCGGCGGACCATCCGACAGGATCCAGATCCTGCCTGCTCAGCCCGCGCAGCATGCTCAGAGCATTGCTGCTGACTTGCGCCTGGGGATCGATCGCCGAGCCCACCAGACCGTGCCATGACGTGTCGTCGTCAATGAAGTTGCCGAGCACGAGGGTCGCGACCGCCCTCGCCGCCATCGACGAATCCCTGGCGAGCACTTCGTGGGCGAGGCGGCGATCCTCCTCACCGTCCGCGCGGTCGACGAGATCCAACACCTGATCGAGTGTCTCGGGATCGGCACCCATGCGCTCGGCAAGCCGGCGTGGGTTGTTGAAGATGCGATTCAGGAAACCGCGCGAGTGGAGCGTGGACGCGGCCACATTCAGCGTGCGTGGGTCGTCGTCGGCAACTGCCTTCAGCGTCTGCCAGGTCTCCGGAAGAGCGACCATTTCGCTTCCCACCGGGCGGTACCGCACTCGGGTGCTGTCTTCCACGCCGACCACGACCGTGTATGAGTCACTGGATCCGACGTTCCTGAAGAGGAATGCGCCCGCATCGGCGAACCCGAGTTCAGACCTCATGACAGCTGCGCAGGCGCTGAAAGGACGGTCGGGATAAAGCTCCTGGATGGCGTCGAACAACTCCTGAGCGCCCCAACGCTCCAAACCGATGAATTCGACGGGGCCGTCCGGGCCGTCGAGGACTTGAGGGGCGGCAGCTGATGTGGTCAGGGCGAGTAGCAGCACGGTGTAGGCTGGTGTGCGCAGGCTCTTCATGGGACTCGTGCCTTGCTGGGATTGACTGTGTTGACTGCGGATTCCTGATTGTACTATACGCCAAGGCCCGCGGCTCGATTTCAGGGACTCGGCGGTGGTCTGGTGGCGTCCGGGTGGTTCTTCCTCATTGGCAGTCGGCGCTGGACAGGCCAAGTCGACGGCATCATACTGAATATGATACGAATAAAGTATGGAGGATCCAAATGCACCGCACCCAAGACACTTATTCCTTGAGCCATTTTCGGCAACGCACGGGCGAGCACCTCGATCGCATCCGCGAAGGGCGGGTAGAGACGATCACCCAGAACGGCCAGGCGGCCCTGGTCGTCATGAGTCCAGAGCACTACGACTTTCTGGTCCACTCGGCAGAGCGCGGCCATTTGTGGCGCGAGGCGATCCGGGCCCATCGCGCCGGCGAGCGTGGGATACCTGCCAGAGACGCGATCCAGGGCGTGGCGGATGAGCTGGGCCTGGAGTTGTGAGCCGATATGAGGTCGTCTTCTCCCCAAGGGCTCGTGATTCACTGAAGCAGGTGGCTCGCTACATCGCGCACGATTCCGGATCTGCCCGGGCCGCTGACTGGCTAACCAGGGTCATGGACGGTGCTGTCACGCTGGAAACCCACCCAAACGCCTTTCCGACTGTCGGTCAGTTCGAGGGCGAGGATATCCGTGCCCGCTTCGTCATGCGGTATGTGCTCTACTACTTCGTCGATGAGTCGGCCCGTGTCGTGACGGTCATCGACGCAGTCCACACCGCTCGTGAGAGTCGGCGCGAGCGATACGAGGGAAGTTGACACGGAGTGGATTGGGCATGCTCCGGAGACTGTCGCCGCATGGCGGCCATTCACGTCGCCAGCATCGCGCCATTTCTGCTATCACAATCGCGCCATTTCTGCTATTGGAGCGATGGGTGCCGACTATCTGCGGGCGCTGGAACGGCGGTACCGACATGGTGGGCAACCAGGATAGCCCCCGTATGCTGGCTACCGGCGAACCTTTGAGGTATCCAACGTTTCCAACAATCGTCCGGGCGTTGGCTCCGGCCAGCCCCATTGGGTCGCATTGGGCATGGGCACCCGAACCTCGGATTCCGCGAGAACCCTGCCGCGTGGTGATACGGTATAGATCCAGGCATGATGGTAGTGATCCTCTCCGACAGCCTCTACTGTGACCGTGTGAGCGGAATACAGGAGCTTTAGTTCTGCCCGGGGTTCCGACGGCTCAATTGGGTGAGAAACACATTCCAGCCGAGTAATCTCTGAGGGATCAACGCCATAGCGTGCACATACCTCCGCCGCCACAAGGATCTGGAGAGCCTCTGCTGTCAGTGACACCGTCACGGCGTGTCCTCCCTCTTGAGGGAGACGACGCAGGTGTGCCATCGCATTTCGAATCCTAGGACTAATGGCGGTGACCGCGACTGCCCAGGTAATCACGGACGCACCTACATCCAAGAAACGGAGTAGGAAAGCGAGGCCATTTGATCCGGCCCCCACTGTGGGATCGATGTGATGGACATCGACACGTGAAGCCTGAGTCAAGTCTCGAAGTTCGGTAGCGATCTGCTCGGGCCTCTCGCGGTCGTAGTACTCCTCCTCCTCCAAGGCGCCTCCCTCGACCAAGCTCTGGGCGTCGGTACCGAAGTATCGGGCGAGACGCAGAGCGGTGTCGGCGGTGATGCCACGACGGCAGCGGACGATCTCGTTGATTCGCGCAGGTGTTACCCCGAGCGCCCGGGCCAGGGCGGTGGACGAGAGCTCAAACGGCTCCATGAAGTCGTGTTTCAAGACTTCGCCGGGATGTAGCGGATCCAGTCGCGTCATGGTGGGTTCTATAGGAAGGAGAGGGCGACGGGTCCCCGCGCGCGGGCAGGGTGGGCAAGGGGAAGCAGGGTGGTCAGTTCGGTGAGCCTGAGGGAGGGAGAATACCCGTTCATGGGGCGCTGGTCTGGTGGGGTGGTAGAAGGCTCGTCCTGTAAAGCGTGTTTCGACTCACAGAACCCACAGGCATATAAGCCAAGGGCTACAGAATGACAAGTGTTCCTCGGGCCCACATGCATGACTAGCTTCCGTGCCTCCAATTCTCTTGCGCCCTCGCGCTGGGATCCCTACCGTCCTCGCCGTTCACTTTCACCAGCGGAATCCCCATGTCGGGCTTCCCGCTGAATAGGACTGCCATAGTGCTGGGCGAATGAGAAATCTGACGAAAATGACCGGCAACACGCTGGCGCTACTGATTGCCTCCACCGGATGCGAATTGATGACCGGCGAGGTGCGGGACAGCGACATGGTATCGGGCGCGTGGCAGGCAACGATTTCGCAGCCACGGCTTCCCTCTATTCCCGGCGCTCAGGCTGACGGATCGAGTGATTCGATCAGCTACATCATGCTACTCGACTACGACGGCGCACGGGTCCAGGGATTGATCGAGGCCTCGACGGACACCACGGGCCACCCGAGGCTGCTGGAGGGATTCCTGCGGTTGGGGTCGCCGGACATGATGCTGCTGACCTACGACGAGTGCTCAATGTACGGTGAGGCGCCAGGTGATGACCGCGAGCGGCGCTACACGGCTGAGCGGATTTGCGGCGAGGCGACCGATACGCTGGCGTTCGCTCCGGCATCGACGGGCTGGATCGAAGGCACGATAACCGAGGACGGCGCGGCAGCGGATGCGGAATCGGTCTATGCCTACCGTCCGGGAACGGACTGGATAGACGGTGCCCGAACGGATACGAATGCAAGCGGCGGATATCGACTGACGGGGTTGCAGCCGGGCGACCAGATCGTAAAAGCACTTCTGTCATGCTACCCCAATCCGAGCGAGAAGGCGACGGTGGTCGAAGCAGGCAAGATCGCGACGGTCAACTTTACCTGCTGATAGTCCGTAACCTCCCCCCGAATTCGCCGGGGGGAGGATCTCGACCACCACTCCGGTGAGGAGTGGAGCGCACGGATGCACCATTTCTGCCGTTGTAGTCATGCCATTTCTGCTATTGCACTTACGCCGAATCTGCTACTACCCCCCTTCACAGACGCTCGATCCAAGGTTAGTATCCTCCACGACGCACGTCCAATCGACTCCATGCCCCTGCACCCATGACCTACCACCCCAGAGTCGTTGACCACGAGCTGGCCGAGCGCCTGCAAGCCACGGGAGCGGTGGTGATCGAGGGTCCGCGGGCGTGTGGGAAGACCACCACCGCACGGCAGATCGCCGCGAGTGAAGCGAGGCTCGACGTCGATGAGTTGGCACGCAGCCTCGCCCGTCTCGAGCCGGCCCGCGTGCTGATCGGTGACGTCCCCCGGCTGATCGACGAATGGCAGCTGGAACCGGCGATCTGGAACCATGTGAGGCGGGCGGTGGACGATCGACGCCTGCCGGGCCAGTTCATCCTGACCGGGTCTGCCGTGCCGGCCGATGACGCAACGCGCCACACCGGAGCTGGACGCCTGACGCGCCTTCGCATGCGCCCGCTCTCACTCTTCGAACTCGGTCGCTCTTCAGGCGAGGTTTCGCTGGGAGGCCTCCTGGACGGGACACGCGCCGCGGCGGGCAGGTCGGTAATCCCCCTCGATGAACTGGCGGAAATCATCTGCGTTGGTGGCTGGCCGGTCAATCTCGGACGCTCCACTCGACTGGCCCTGCGCGCCAACCAGGATCATCTGGACGAGATCCGCCGCCTGGACATCGGCAACGGAGACGGAAAGAGGAGAGATCCGGTAAGAGTGGGCATGCTCCTGCGGTCCCTGGCGCGGAATGTCGCGACGCCGGCCGCGACCGCAACCCTGGCCTCCGACACCGGCGAAGGTGTGTCCGCCATCAACGTGCACACCGCTGCCGACTATCTGAGGGCGCTGGAACGGATAATGATCCTGGAAAACCAGCCTGCCTGGCCCACGCACCTGAGGTCGAGGTCCGTGCTGCGGAGCAAACCGATCCGACACCTTGCGGATCCTTCACTTGCCGTCGCCGCGGTACGTGCGAGCCCCGACCGCCTGCTCCGGGACCTCGATTTTCTGGGGCTCCTCTTCGAGTCGATGGTCGTCCGGGATCTGCGAGTCTACGCCCAGGCGGCGGACGCCGAAGTGTTTCACTACCGCGAGAAGGGCGGCTTGGAGGTGGACGCGATCGTGCAAGCCAATGATGGCCGCTGGGCGGCATTCGAGGTCAAGCTCGGCGAGGGTCGGGCGGATAGGGGTGCTCGCAACCTGCTCAGGCTGGCGAAGAGGGTGGATCCGGAGCGAATGGGAGAGCCGGCGGCGCTGGGCGTGATTGTCAGCAGCGGTTATGGGTACACGCGGGAGGACGGGGTGAGCGTGATTCCGTTGGGGGCGTTGGGGCCGTGAGGGGGTGGGCTATTCGCCGGATCTTCCCCGGAGTACAGTTTTCGACCCTGTTTGCACCATTCCCCTCACCATAATCGGGAGCGTACCATCCCCTCACGCCGCCACTACCAGAGTTGTCGCGAGTGCAAGATCCGAGTCCACCAGTTTCTGGAGCGCATCTACGGGACCTGCGTGCGCGACCACAGATTCGGATGGCAGACCGGCCTTGCCTCCTACGCGGATACCCCGATCGGCCCAACGCTGCGAGACGTGGCCCAAGTGCTGGAAGGGCACAGAGGATTCGGAATCGACACGTTTGTGCGACGCAAAGAGGTGGCCGGATGCGATTACTGGGTCCCTGATCCCGGATTCATCGTCGAGTTCGACGAGAGCCAGCACTTCACGAGGCCAAGAAGGCTCGCGCTCGCCATGTACGCGGACCGGCACCCTTTAGGATTCTCGGCAGAGCGCTGGATGGAACTCTGTGAACGCCACGACGCAAAGGACAACAACCCCGTATACCGCGACGAACAGCGGGCCTGGTACGACACGCTACGGGACCTTGTCCCTTTGGCCGAGGGCCTGCAGCCGACGGTGAGGCTCTATGTCCGTGACCGCGAGTGGTGCGCGCTTGACCCGGACAGCACGGAAGACCTCGAGAGTTTCTCGGACCTGATCGAGGCTGGACGCTCTGCCACGACTCAGTCGGCGGCGGGATTCAGATTCCCGACCTTGCCGCCGGCCCAACCCGCCGCCCTTGTCGAGTCCCTGCGCTGGTACGCCGCAAGCCGCCTTGTTATCGAGGGTGGATTCGACCCCGACTGGATACAGCCGCGCCCACCGATCACCGTGGAACGAGACCGGGAAGGATTATTCCTCTCCCATGATCCGGATGCAGCCAGACCCGATCGGCAGGCCGTGCTGGGCGGGCTCAAGGAAGCAAGGCCGGACGTGACGGTCACAATTCCCGACATCGGTCCCGTGCTCGCATTGTCCTTGGAAGGGACGGAGAGCGTAGAGAGCGGGGCCGGTGGGGTCCCCGAGCTGACCGGCAAGCTGGAGCGCACCGCCGGAGCCTGCGTGAATCTCCACATGATGTATCCGGCGCTGGTGTACGGGTTCTGGCACGTCCTCAGCGCAGACCGGGTCCAGGACTTTGCTCCGGTCACCGTGCCTGCCCACGTGGGCGGCCCGCACGATCACGGCGACCACGCCCAGCGGACTAACGGCGAAGCGGCTGCCGAACTCCAGCGCTACCACGACGCCGTGGCACGGCTATCAGAGCGTGACGACATCCGCGACGCCCCGTCGCGCTACGAAGCCTGCGGCCTGACGCTGGTGGAGCGCGGTGGCGGGTCCCGGCAAGGAATGGTGTATCCCCACTATCCTGGCCCGGATTCATTGCTCGACTACAACCGCATGTTCCAGCAGCTGTACGCGGTCTATGATCGCCGCTTCGTCGATAGCGCCAGGGCGTTGAAGGAGACAACGCGACGGAGATTCTGGCATCATGAGTCGCCGCTGTTGGCGAAAATGGCCGGGCGGAATGACCTTCTCGCGGAGATGGCGCCGAGGGTGAGGCGTGACCCCGTTTGTCCGCCACATCGGCCCCGAAATGGCGGACAACGAGGTGACCCAAGCCCCGTCTGAAGCTTGTGGAACCCCTGTCTCGGGAGTTCGAGGTTCGGGTGCTACGGCATCCGTCGATGCGCGGCGAGCGGCACCCGAGGCATGCGGTGGAAGAAACTGTGGGGGCGATTGCCTGCGCTAGATTGACTCCCCAATCGGACGTGGGTCAATGCGATCGCACGTCGCGACTACGAGGTCACGCGCCTCTACCGGAGCTGTTCCGTTGAACGATCACTGGTCGGGGCATTGGGGAGCCAGGCCGGGCGCAGCTACCTTGCACGTCTCCAAGACGATGGCTAGCGGTGGGTGGAGGGGCAAAGGGAGGGTGTCAGGTGAATACCGTACTTGTACACCCTGTGCCTTGATCCCGATGTTCATCTCTTCTACCTTGTCGCGTACCAGAACAGACGATCTATCTCGATGCCGATCAGCCCTTAGGAGGCCACAGGGTCACAATGAACCCGGCTCCGCCACCGAGCGCATCGCATAGCGCTGCGGCTTCCATGACCGGTTACCTGTATCAAGCCCGCTACGCCCTGCTGCGTGGACTGCAGGAAGGTAGGCGGCATCCTGGGCATGAACTCTCGATCGAAAAGCTTGATGATGTTGCCTTCGAAGAAAACGGAAGGGCCATCGAGCTCATCCAAACCAAACACCACGTAAGACATAGCGATCTATCCGATAAAAGCGTAGACCTGTGGAAAACGTTCGGAATCTGGATGCAACGACTCATCGACGACCCCGGTAGCGCCACCAATACTCGTTTTGTGTTCCTGACAACCGACACCGCTGCCAACGGCTCCGCATTGTCGATGCTCCGTCCACCCGGCGATGATCGAGACGAATCAAAAGCTGTTCAACTGCTTGTTGGAGCCGCCACCACTTCTAAGAATCACCGCACCGCAACTGCCCGAAGTACTTTCGTTGGCCTCACTGATGCGCAAAGAGGGTCTTTGGTTAGGAACGTTTGGGTTTTCGATGAGGCACCCAACATCGTTAATGTCCGGGAGGAAATCGAGGCGGAACTTCGTTACTCAGCACCGCACGATCAGGTAAGCAATTTGACTGACTACTTGGAGGGGTGGTGGTTCAAGCGGGTCATTAATGCCCTGAGTGACCGCCATTCGTCTGTCGTTGCTCTAGCATATATTCAAGACAAGATCGCGGACATCCGAGACAGTTTTAGCCGTAGCAAACTCCCTCTGGATGAAGAGATCGACGCGATGCCAGAAGTTGGTGAGATTCCCAGAGACAAACGAACTTTCATACACCAAATGAACTTAGTCCGCGTGTCTGACAATGAAGTGCGCGCTACCATTCACGACTACTACCGCGCATACGCGCAGCGTTCTCGATGGGCACGGCAAAACTTGCTTCTAGACGGTGAAGCTGAGCAATACGATAGGGCTCTCTGTGACACATGGCATCGCAGATTCCTTCACCACACGAGTGATCTCGAAGAAGATTGTGATGATTCAACAAAGGAGAACGAGGGGCGGAGGATATTCCGGTGGGCCCGCGAACATCTGGTGCCCTTGCGGAACAGACACGAGGTGTGGTTGTCTTCCGGTTCCTTCCAGATGCTTGCTGACGAAGTCAGAGTTGGGTGGCATCCAAACTACAAGTCCCTGGTCGCAGCTTGGGAGGAGGAGGCATGAGCTTGCTACCGTGGCGTGACCGGTGGGCAGTTGTGGAGGCCAATCACTTCAATCCTGCCTACTGCGGGGCACTGATCTATGAATTCGTCCGATCCTACAAGAAGGCAAGTGGCGTGACGACACCATTTGCCTTGGTCTTCTGTGCTCTTCCGATCGCGTTACATTCCGCCACCCGCGACCGCCTTCCGAAGTCCATTGTCACGAGATTATACCCTTGGCTCGAGAAGAATCGCGATATTCGGGTTGGATTCGCCGATCGGGCGCGTAATCTCACTCCCTATGTTCGTGAAGCCCTCTGCTACGCCCTAGCACGCCGGGCCATTGCTTTCACCGACGACGGACGAGTCTCGATCGGGCGGAAACAAGCGTCGTTTACTCCGGCAGCACTTAGTGAAGCAACATCGGAGGTTCGGGAGACCGTGGATGCCATTCGCAAGGTCGCTCGGTGGTTCGCGGCAGCTGGTCAAACCTCAACCATCTTGGCCGCATGGGGGATACGCATATGAGCTTCGTACTTCGATCCATTAGCGTCTACAGCAAAATGGGTCAACGTCGCACGATAGAGTTTCGTAGGTCCGGTCTTAACATTCTCACAGGGCGATCGAAGACCGGAAAGTCATCTATCGTTGACATCCTCGACTACTGCCTAGGACGTCCCGAGTGCTACGTGGCGGTAGGCGTTATCCGACAACATGTGTCCTGGTTCGGCGTAGAGATCGCGAACGGGGACGATCTCTTGTTCTTAGGGCGTCGCAATCCAGATCCCGACAGAAACACAAGCCCAGACATCTACATTCGTCGGGGACAACACGAATCACTACCGGAACACACCGAGCTGCACAAGAACACGACCGAAGATGCACTGGTCCGGTTAGTGAGTCGGTTCGCAGGAATGGCCCAGAATGAGCACCGACCTCTGACAGGGACACGACGCCCGCTACAAGCGACAATCCGACATGCGCTGTTTCTGTGCTTTCAAAAGCAAGACGAGATTGCCAGTCGCGACCGGCTTTTTCATCGGCAAGGCGATCCATTTATTCCGCAAGCGATAAAGGACACCATTCCTTATTTTTTGGGTGCGGTTGACGAGGAGCACTTCCTGCGGCAGAACGAGCTCGATGAAGCGAAGCGGGCACTGCACCAGTTGCGGGGGCGTCGAGATGCCATGGAGAGTGACGAGACTGCTGGAAAGCGGATCCAAAGCGTACTCCTTGCTGCACGCAGCGTTGGATTCGTCGGCGAGGACTACGAGTCCGCTGACGACGAGGTGGCGCTGGCGGAACTGAAGCGAATCATGACGACCGATCTGCGATCGCCAACAATTATCTCGGGTTCCAGTGAAGCTATCGTCCGGCTCGAGAATGAACTCCGTGCACTTCATCGGCGGTTGGACGATGTTCAGAACAGCATTCGTGCGACAAAGCACTTTGTGAGAGAGCAGTCGAGCTACTCGAGGGAGGTGGGCGAACAACGTGCGCGGCTTGTCTCGCTTCATCTCTATAGGGGTGAGTCAGATGCGGATCACATCTGTCCACTCTGTGAAGCCGAACTTGAGACTCCGACACCGGCCGCAGCGGATCTTGCCCGTTCCTTAAGTGTGCTGGAACAGCAGTTGGATGCAGTCGTTGCCGAGCGCCCACATCTACAAGAGCGGTTAAATGCGTTGGGCACTAGGCGAATCGAGGTCGAGCGAGCGATCGTTTCAACGCAACACGAGCTCGAGCGCGCCTATGCCGATAACGAAAGAGCACGATTGCTAAGGGATCAAGTCATTGAGCGCGCCCGAGTCATCGGGCGCATCGGAGCATTGCTAGACGAAATCGACCTGCGGGACGAGAGAGGCGATCTCGATGCCTTGATTGCAGAGGCTCAGCAACGGGTCGATTTACTCTCTGAACGGGTGAATGCCGAAGACATAGAGGAGAGGGTTTTTACTTTTCTCAACCTTATTGCTGATCGAATGACAGAGTATGCTTCGCAACTTGACCTGGAACATGCAGAAAGACGAATGCGTCTGGATCTCAAGAAACTCTCGGTCGTAGCCGAAACAGTTACTGGTCCGATTCCCCTCAGTCGAATCGGTAGTGGAGAGAATTGGGTGGGCTACCACGTCGTGACGTTCTTGGCTCTACATCGTTGGTTCCGAGAACGGAATCGACCAGTCCCGGGGATCTTGGTGTTCGATCAGCCGTCCCAGGCTCACTATCCGCCTGATGCAGATCGTGGTGGTCGCATCGACGGGCTACAAGACGCGGATCGGCGGGCTGTGCACAAGATGTTTCAGTTCATGCAAACCACAAGCAAAGCGATCGGTGATGGCTTTCAACTTATCGTGTTGGACCATGCGCACCTTGACGAAGACTGGTTCAATGCGTCGCTCGTTGAAGAGTGGCGAGGAGATGCGGCGCTAATACCCGTTGAGTGGACGGAGGGCATGTGAGATTCTCCACATCTCGCCCCCCCCTCAACTCACCGGCCTCCCCCGCGGCCGCAACACGAACAACCCCTCCCCCCAACTCGACACCACCACGATCCCGCTCTCGAAGAACGGATAGTTACTCCAAGCCCCCCCGAACGCCGGCAGTCCCACATCATCCGGCACCGTGTCGAAGAAGCCGATCTCGATTGGGTTTTTGACGTCGCTGATGTCGAGCACCCTCAATCCACTCATCAGATTCGCCTGGTATAGACGGTTGCCACGCACGTACTGGTTGTGGTCGATGGTTCCGGTCTCGGCGAAGTGCTCCTTGAGCAGGAGGGGGTCGTCCAGGTCGGCCACGTCCCAGATGAGGGTGCGGGTGCGGTCGACGCTGCCCTGGGACTCGTCGGCCTCGTCGCCCATGAAGAAATGGGTCTGGTCCTCGGTCAGCCAGCCCTGGTGCGCGTAGCCGACGTTGGGGTACTCGCCGCGGGCGATGGCGACGGGGTTGTCGCGGTCGGTAACGTCGGCGATGCTGAGCGCGGTTTCGTTGGCGCCGAAGCAGATCTCGCGGCCCTGGTAGTCCTCGTCGGGGCCCCGGTAGATGACGCACTGGGCGTCGTGGGAGTAGCCGGTGCGCTGGCGTCCGGTGGTGTTGTCGGCGAAGCAGCCCAGGAAGACGGGCTCGGCGGGGGTGCGCACGTCGATCATGTGCAGGCCGCCGCCGCAGGTCTGGCCGCCCATGCTGCTGCCGACCGCGTACGCGACCCCCGTTTCCTGGTTGATGACGATGTTGTGGGAGCTGGCGACGCCGTCGTAGCGCGCGGTCTCGGCGAAGGTCACGGGCGGGCCCGCTGCGTCCCGAAGTTGCGTGAGGTCGAAGATTTGCACGCCGTGCGCCCCGGCCCCATCGGCGACGATGAACGCGTGGTCCGCATGCACCTTGATGTCGCGCCAGAGGTTCTCGGTGGCGCCCTCGGTCAGGGGCAGCTCGCCGGCGTACCGCGGGTTGGCGGGGTCGCTGACGTCGACGAAGGCCGTGGCGTCCGAGCGCCCGACCAGCGCCCAGTCCCGTCCGGTCACCGGGTCGGTCCAGCCCCAGATGTCGTTGAGGATGGTGCCCGGATCGGCTCCCAGCGACGCCAGCGGCACGAACGCGACCAGGTCGACCTGCGAGCAGTCGAATGGCCCGGTGGCGCCGTCGGTGCAGGGGGCTTCCTCGCCGATCACCGCATCGATTGTTCGAGTGGATTCCCGGAGGGTTGAGCCCTGGGCCCAGCCACCGTCCCCACGCTCGAAGACGACCGCCGCGCCAACCCGCATGTCAGCGTTCGAGGCAGCGATCACGGCGACGTCGTCGCGCATGGCTACGAACGAGCCGAAGAGGGCGCCGCTGGAGAATCCGGGCGCCGGGATGGTGGATTGGGGCTCGAGGGCGATGGTGGGGTCGGCCGTGGGGGCTGCCGAGACCTGGAAGACCTGTGCGCTGCCGGCGCCCTGGTTGACGGCGCTCGCGCCGACCCACGCGGTGCGGCCGTCGAAGGCGACGGCGGAGCCGTAGCCGGCCGGGCCGGACTCGGGGAAGGCCAGCTGGGCGGTTTGATGCCAGTCGCCGGCGTCGTCCCGGGTGAAGAGGGTGGCCGCGCCGGCTCCTTCGTCTGCGCCGGGTGCCCCGATGAGGACGGATGTGCCTGTGGCGCTGAGGCTTGTGCCGAAGGCGTCGCCGCCGCGGGTGTCGTCGAGCGCCAGGGTGGCCGTGGGAGAGGCGCCGGCCGCGAAGTCGGCGGGGAAGGCGTAGGCCGCGCCGCGATCGCCGCCGGTTCCGGGCGCGCCGACGAGGAGAAGGTCGCCGGTTAGGGAGAGGGACGCGCCGAAACGGTCGGGGGAGGCGCGATTCGCGCCCGGGGGGGAGGGGGGGTCGAGGACCGCCGCCAGACCGCCGCCGGCCGGGAAACGTATGACGGCGCCTGGGCCGGCATCGGAGGGTGCGCCGAGGAACACGGCGTCGCTGGAGAGCGCTACGGCCGCGCCTGCACCGCGTACGTCGCCATCCGCCGGAGGCGAAAACATCTGTGTCCGCGTCCATTCTCCGTCAGCCCCGTGCTCGAAAAGATAGGCACCCCCCCTCCCTCCATCACTCCCTGGAGCACCCACGACCAGCCGATCGTCATCGACCGCCAGCGCGGCCCCGAACTCGTCGCCGATCTCGACATCGTCCCCCGTGATGATGTAGGCGAAATCCCACCCGTCGTCACCGCGCTCGAAGACGTAGATGCTCCCCGGCGAGGGATAGATCGCGCCAGCGACCCCGCCGCCCGTGCGTCCCACGAAGATCTCGCCGTCGCCGATGGCGATCGCGGCTCCGAACCCGGCGGCCGCCCACAGGGACTCGAGGCTGGGCGAACGGGACTGGGCGCTTAGGGGTGCTTGCACCGCGGCTCCGATCAACAGAGCGGCGCTGCCGACAATGGCTTTGGAACGGAACTTCATGGCTGTCTCCTCTTCGATATCGAGTCTTGATCCCCAAGATCCGTCACCCGGATGTTCAGCGCAATGCGTAAAGCAAACATTACATAATGTCATGCTAGCTTTACATTGCGGTGTTTGCGGGTGGTCTCTTGGCCAGCGCCGGAGCAAGGCACGCTCCAGTTGGACTTTTTCCTGAGACGCCGCGAATCCGTCCCATTCCGCCATTGAGGCGGACTACTGGAATCTAGTGTCATCCATAGATGTCCAGATAGGTCCATAAAATACTGTTGTACAATAGGTTAGATACGGTATCGCCTACTCCCTTCGACCGGCTGCGTCTCTTGTGATCCGCTGTCATCCCGGCTACGATTAGGGAATGAATAATGTCACCAGCGCCCGCACCCAGCGCCGTCGAGGCAAGCCGAAGGGTCGTCATCCCCACAACCGGCTCTCTGCCGCCTTCGTGCGCTCCGCTCCGCCCGGAAGACACTGCGACGGCAACGGGCTCTACCTCTACGTCAAGAAGACCGGAACCCGCAGTTGGATCCAGCGGCTCGTCGTTCGGGGCAGGAAGCGCGAGATCGGCCTCGGCAGCGTCGTCCTCGTCTCGCTGGCCGAGGCCCGCGAGCAGGCGCTGGCGAACCGGAAGCTGGCCCGTGCGGGCGGGGATCCGCTGGCCGAGAAGCGCCGGTCCCTCGGCGTACCGACCTTCGCCGAGGCCGCCGTGCGCATGATCGATCAGAAGCGCGGCGGGTGGCGCAGCCCGAAGACCGCGAAGCTGTGGATCCGGAAGCTGGAAATGTATGCCTTCCCGCGCCTGGGCAACCTGCCGGTCTCGGAGATCACCAGCGGCGACGTGCTGGAAACGCTGTCGCCGATCTGGCACGCGAGGCCGAAGGTCGCCCGCGCCGTCCGTCGGCGCATCCGCGCCGTGCTCGAATGGGCCGTCGCCATGGACTTCAGAACGGACAACCCGTGCGACCGGCTCCTGCCGGTGCTCGGCGCGCAGCACGATGTCGTCACACACCGCAAGGCCCTGCCTCACGGCGAGGTGGGGGTGGCCATCGCGAAGGTGCGGGCGGCGAAGCCGGGGAAGGTGGACACGCTGGCGTTCGAGTTCCTGGTCCTGACGGCGGCGCGCGGCGGCGAGGTACGCGGGGCGGTGTGGGCGGAGATCGACCAGGATGCGGGCGTGTGGACGATGCCGGCAAGCCGGATGAAGAGCGCCCGCGAGCACCGGGTGCCCCTGTCCCGCCGGGCGTTGGAGATCCTTGACGCGGCGCGGCGGCTGGGCGATGGCAGGAGTCAGATCGTGTTCGTCAACGAGCGCGGGAAGCCGTTGACCAGAAAGCGGCCGGGGCGGTTGCTCCTGAGCTGCGGAATCTCGGCGGTGCCGCACGGGTTCCGGTCGTCGTTCCGGGACTGGGCCGCCGAGAAGACCGACCATCCGAGGGAGGTCGTCGAGGCGGCGCTGGCGCATGTCGTTCAGAACAAGGTCGAGGCGGCGTACCTGCGGACGGATCTGTTCGAGCGCCGGAGGCGGCTCATGGAGGACTGGGCGAGCTATCTGGCCAGCGAGGGACGAGAGCCGGAGACTGGAAGGACCCGCTAACGCGTCCTGTCGGCGGCTATGGTACCTTGCTGAACCGTAGGAGGGTGATCCTCGGTTCGATCGCGGCCGAGTTGAGCACCTTCTGGGAAAAGGCGGGTGCTACCAGAATGCCCCGCACCTTGTCGGCGGGCACGCCGCTCGACTCCATGTTTCCCAGGTACGACGTGAGCTGGGTGTAGTCCCCGCGTCGCGCCTCGACGATCTTGAGTTCAACCGCGATGTGCTCACCCGACCTTCCCTTGGCGAGCAAGTCAACGCGGTCGCTGGTGTTCTCGCTCAGGCGTTGCTGCTTCCCGACAAGGTAGATGGGCCGGTCGAAGCCGAAGTCAACGGACTCCCATTTGGCCCAAAGAAACTCCTCCAGATCCCTTTCCTTCCATCGATCAGGCACGGTGAGAAACCCCCTCGAAGGAGTTTGTACGCGCTCCGATACCCACTTGGCCCCGCGTCCGGCGCTCGGTCGCGGTTTGCCTGAGAACAGATCAGAGATGCTGACACCATTTCCCGCGTCCCCATCGTCTTCTTCTGGATCGTCCAGATCGAACTCGTCTTCGGGTTCTGGAAGGTCGTCGTCGTCATCTTCCAGGACCACCTGTGTCTCCGCGTAGTATTCGCACACGATGTCGCGCAACGTCCACTGCTCGACAAGGAAATCCTCCATGGATTCGTCGAAAAGCAGCCGGGCCAGTTTCGGATCATCTGCCCTGGGGACGACGCCCCGGCCAGCGGCCTCGGCCTTGATCAGCGTTGCCACACGCTTCCCGCCCTTCGAGATGGTCAACTGCGCGACGGCCTTCGCCGCCCCTTCCTCGCCGCGATCCATCAGCAGCGCGTTCCACCAGGCTCTCGGGTCGTCGCTGGCGACGATCACGCCGAACGCACCAAGCAGATGGGCGCGAGTCACCCCCGGTGAGTGCGGAAGTGCTCCAAGGATTTGGATGAAGTCCTCTTCATTGACGTCGTGAAAAAACATTGCGGTAAGGCCTGTCGTCGTGGTTGGGCGTCGCGCATCTTTTGCTTGGAAACATAATGAAGCGAACGAGGGACCGAGCGGGTAGTGGACGCGAACGCGTTACCCTCGCTCGACGCTCTTGAGGTTCGACGGTTTGAAGGCTGGCACCTCGCGGCGCGGGACCTCGACCGTGCGACCGGCCCGGAAGTTTGTTGCAAGCGAGGTGCGAGGAGCACGAGGATGAGAACGTGGTCGATGAGAGTACGCGTGGCCGGGTGGACGGCCCTGTGGATGCTGATTGCAAGCAAGCTCTGGGCGCAGGGCAGGGGTCCGTCGGAGGAGACGGTGAACCGGCTTCTGGGGCTGTTCACCAGTGTGATCTGGGGCTGGCTCTGGGTGGCTGCGTTCGTGATCGGTGGACTGATGCTCGCGTTGAACGGAGCCGGTTGGACGCGCGCGCCGGCTGGGCGCGTCATCGTTCTTGGGCTGGTGATGCTCGTGGTGAACGGCCTGGCCTTACTCTGGCGATGACGGCACAGGGTCCCACCATCAGTTTGGTGCTTTGGGCGACGCCTCCAGGGCGTCCGAGGCGGCGCTTGCACATGTGGTCCGCAATCAAGTCGAGGCCGCCCACCGGCGCACAGCCCAGTTCGAGCGGCGGCGTCGGCTCATGGAGGACTGGGCGGCGTATCTCGGGGGCAGGTGAGCAGGCACCGAGAACCTGACATGACGTGCCGCCGCGTCCGCCACCGGCTCAGGGGCCGTTCCCGGGCTCTTCGAGGAGTTTCGGGTATTCTACGGGTCGTAGGATGGCCCAGAATCGACTATCTCCGGTCCCCGAGGGGTATGGGTAGGGCGGAAAGCTGCTCTCGTGAGAAGGAGCGCCGCCGTCGCCAAGAATTGACCGAGTCGCCCCGCCTCGCCGTCCGTGAGGCCCTCGACGAAGAGGCGGAGGAGTTTGCCCGCGACGGTCGGCTGACCGCCTTCTCGGGCGGCGCGCTGGAGCGTTTCCGCGGAGGCCCGGGGCTGGCTTGAGCCACTTTTAAGGTGGCTCAGCCAGCCTACGCGATGTTAAACATCGCGGCTTGGCGAGGGGTGCTCCGCCCCCCTTCGATCCCCCCGGAAAGTCCGCGCTCCGGCGGAAGCCGGCGGCTGCCGCTCGGCACTAGGTCCCGTCCGCTCAATCCGCTTTACAGGCCTCGCGAGTGGGGGTTGTTGGCCGGATGACCAAACCGGAGTTCGATTCGGGCCACACATATTCCGTCCTGCCACACGGCTGCACCAAGCGTTCGTAGGGATTGGTCGGCCGAGCGTGCAAATCACGTTGCCAACGCCCCTTGAGGGCACTGACGACCGCGTGAATGGAGATGGCGGCGTCCCACTCGTGCTCGTTCCGAGGCGCGACATCGACCTCGTCTTGAGGCGCGACATCCAAGTTGAGCCTGTCATTCAGGTACTTGGTCATGTCGGATCTGTTGACGTCGAAGTCGTAGGTCTGCTTGAACAGCGCGTGGTACAGCACCTTGGGATGGGTTTCGGTAACGAAGATGCCGGGGAAGGCCTGTCGCACGGCGACCAGCAATGCCATTCCATTGACGCTCATGGCTCCGTGAAGAGAGCCTGGCGCTAGGATGGAATTCCGCACGTCGGGATATCGGCATCGAAGCCAGCGATCCGCCGGGCGCCAGCCACTGGGACCGGTGCTCCAGCAGGTATGGGTGTCGATACCGAGCCCCAAGGGTTGAATCTTGGGGATCGACGCAAGCACTTCCTCAACGTTGGCGAGGGTCTCCGTGGTCACGCTGACGATTCGCCCGTGTCGGACCGTCGCCCAGGCAAGTCCGTGCTTGCAGTTGCCACCAGGGTCGTATCCGACCACGGTGCCCGTCATCGGGATGGTCTCCTTGCGGTGTCGGCCATTCAATGCCACGAACTCCGTGTCGCGGACCTCATCTGGAAGGCTGAAATGTAGCTTGACGGGCAGACGACGTGCGACTTGGCCGGCGGGCCGCACGCCGTCAAACGAGTTGCTGCGGTGTCGAGGGTCTCGCAGGCGGCCCCGCTGGCAGCCCGGTCTGGGAGCGGCGAGGGGGCAACCGCGCCAACGTCTGTTGGGCGCGCGCGAGATCGCTGGTAGCCGCGCGGGGCTCCGCGTCCGTGCGTTTACCGAGTGGCCCAGGCGATCTCCGCCTACGATACGCGACAGTGGCGGCGCAATTCAGCACAAGGCAAACCGATACCGCGTCTTGGGGGACGGCCGCAGCAATGCAGGGGGTCTAAGGGGGGCGGAGCCCTCCCTTGCCAGGCCGCAGTGTTCAACACTGCGTCGGCTGGCTTAGCCACCTTAAGAGTGGCTCACGCCAGCCCTGCGGACGCCTTCGAAACGCTGCGCGGGGCAGCGCCCGGAACAGCGCCCACCGAGCCGTCGGTCCCGTGCTCTAAACGAGTGCCGGCCAAGTTGTTTCGGCGACGCTGGAAACCGTGTGGCAGGCACGCTGGATGGTCCTCCACCTCCTTGACTCGAGCCCCGATCCGGTCGAGGCAGGGCGGGGCGCTGTCGGTCGACGGGCCGACTCTCCAAACCATCGGCCCGTCGGTCGCGTCAACCCTTGGCGCGCAGCCTGCGCCGACACTCTGGATGCAACGTCGTCACGAGGTGATTGAAGTGGTCGCGCATCCAATTGACAGCTCCGACAAAGTCCCGGATGTCCTCTCCGTCTCCAAACTCCGTGCGGCGATGGAAGCCCAGCCGAGGTTGTCCCGCGGGGTTGGACCACCGCATCCAGCCGTCGAGTGCGCTTCCCAGTTCCTCGTTACCGCCCAGAGCGTCGACGATGTCACCAAAGATCCTCTCGCACTCCGGATAACCTCTCCGCCATGTCAGATAGACTCCAATGCTGGATTGGCTGCGATTCAGAAAGGCACCGAACGAGAGTCCCCCGCCTCCGTGTCCCGATCCTTCGACCGGGACCCAGACGCTTGCGTATCTGGAAGGTGGAGGTTCGACGGGCTTGGGATCGTCAAAGGCGAAGTTCTTCAGCACCGCCGTCCAGAATCGCTCGTTGGCGTCCTCGACTGGGGATGGCTCATGCTCTTGAATCGGATCGTCGTCGGTTTCGTCCGCGACAGTTTTTCGGACGAGGATCGTCCGGGGCAGGATCTCGGTTCTTGCCAGGACCCGTGGCTGAATGATCAAGTCTTCGCTGTCTGCACGAGTAAAGACAGCTGCCTCGACGAGCGCGAGATGGAAGCGGAGACCGCTGTGCCCCTGCACGTAGGAGACGATGCCCTCGACGCCTTCGCGGATTCCGTCACCGATTATCAGTAGCAGGAACTCGCCTCGCTTGAGTCGACGGGTGACGGCATCGATGAAGATGTGCTCCTGTACGTCGCAGTGCGCCTCGGAAACAATCTCGAAGGGTGACCGCTTGACTCGGTTCCTGACCTCTCTTTCTAGGTCATCGTAGCTCCACGACGCGAGTACCCGGGCGTAGTCGAGAATCTGGCCGATCACCTCCCTGCGCGCACTCGGATTCCTCCAAAGCTTGAACTCGGCAAGAATGATCCTCCCGGTCGGCGTCAGGTATAGCGCATCGACGCGCCCCGCCCCCGTACCCAGTTCCCTACAGACCGGGACCGGCGATTCGTTTTTGTATGAGGAGTCGATCTCGGCGAGGGGCAGAGTCTCCGCGCGCCGGAACAAGATTCCCTGCAAACGGTCTTCGTCGATGGCGTCCGCCCGGCCTTCCGACACGAGATCAACGCGCCGCCAGGTTGTTCTCTCCGTGAAATCGCCGCTCAGTTGAATCAGGTTTCCGTGCAGTGTGCCGCTCCCGTTCGAGGTTCCCGCTTGGAGTTCAATTCCAAGTCTAATCGGTGCGGGAGCTGCTTGCACACTGCCCGCCACGCTTCCCATCCCTCCGACCTTGACTTGCTCAACCCTGAGCGCAACCGGCCCGGTCGTGGTCACCAGGCTCGACCTCGGACAGCTCCCAGGGTAGGTGCCCCGCAGACCAAGGGGGGAGTCTTGGTCACGGTCGCGGCCACGTGCGACTAGGCGATCCCGCCGGGTGGTCTCCAATGGCGGGCAGGTACTTCCGACTTGGCCGCCGACGCTGACGCATCCGAGAGTAACCGTTCGGTCAGGCCGTGGCGAGCGACCGGTTGTGCGGATCGTGGGGGAGTGGGGCTCAGCGGTGGAGGATGCGTTTCCAGTGCTTGGCGAGTGGGCAGAGCCAGACATCCTTGGCAGGCTTGCCGTACTGCTTGGCGGTGTCGTAGCGCCCGCGTCCCTTGGTGGTGCCGACGCGGATCCAGCCGGAGGCCCTGTAGACGCCGCCGGTGAAGCGGGGGACCTCGACGAAGGTCTCGACGAGGACGGGTGTGGTGTTGTAGCGGCGGGTCCAGTCGCGGGGCAGGCGGCGGCGGACGAGTGCGAGGATGTGGGATCCGAGGTTGGGGATGCGGATCCAGGGCAGGATGAGGAACCGGGGGTTGTCGACGACCAGCGGCAGGTTCTTCCTGCGCAGGGTTGGAGTCCATCCGATGAAGCGGTCGCGCGGCGCGAGCGCCCATGCGGCGGTGCTGAAGCCGAGCATGGCGAGCGGCCAGCCGTTGCGGTCGTGGACGGCGTAGCGCATCTGTGCGCCGACGAGGGTCTTGTAGCCGAGATAGTGGTGTCGGGCGACGAACTCGTTCCATAGCCTCCCCTGCCGGGTGCCGCCGACGACGGTGCGGATTTCGAGCGGACGGACCTCGTCGAGGGTCGTGGGCGGCGGGAAGAACGGCGGTTCGGTGTCCTGTCCGAAGACGATGGGTCGTGGCCGCCTCTGTTTCCACTTCGGCGGCGGCAGGACGATGAGGCCGTCCCTGTGCATGGCGAGCATGGTGACGCGCGCCATCATGTCCTTGAGCCCGCCGTCGGGCTTGAGCCAGCCGATGCGCCGGCAGAACTCCTTCGACAGGGCGTGGCGGTTGAGCGCGGGCGGTCCGGCGATCAGCTTGCGCAGCAACGCCATCTCCCCTTCGGTGAAGTCGCGCCCGTGGTAGCGGCACTCGATCCGGTCGCTCATGCGGACGCCGTCATCCCGCTCCTGCGTCCATCGACCACGGCAGCCACGGGGACAGGTCGTCGGGCGGACGGCCGCCGCCCTCGGCGCACGCCGCCAGCCAGTCGGCGAGCCAGCGCGGCACGTCGATGCCGTTCAGCCTCAGGGTGCCGGTCACCGAGTACATGAGCGCGGTGAACCGGGCGCCGTCCTCGCTGTCGGAGCCGAACGACAGGCGCCGCCCGATGGCCGGGCCGCGCAGCAGCCGCTCGGCGAGATTGTTGTCGAGCGGCACGCGGGGCCGGTCGAGGAAGACGCTCAGCCCCTCGCGGTGGTTGAGGAGCGAGCGCAGCGGCCCTCCCTCCCTCGCCTCCGGCGGCAGGCGGGCGAGTTGGCCCTCGGCGGCCGCGAACATGCCGCCGAGCGCCTCTTCCAGCGCCTTGTGCGCCGCGTCGAACGCCGGTGACTGGCGGTCGAGGCCGGGGGCGTGGCTGGCCAGCCGCGTCTTGTGCAGGCGGTAGACCGTGGCGATCCGCCCGAGCCATTCCCGGCACCAGCCGGTCAGATCGACGTGCCCGGCCGCGCAACGGATGAAGTCCCTGCGCATGTGCGCCCAGCAGAACGAGAGGGTCACCCTGCCCCCGAGGAGACGCGCCAGCTTCTTGTAGCCGCTGTAGCGGTCGCAGACGAGGACCGTCGGGCACGCCGCCCCGTCGAACAGCTTCAGGGCCGCCTCGGCGCTTCTCGACGGATCGACGCGGAAGTAGACCGCGCCGCTGGCGACCGAGGTCCACAGCCATGCGTACCCCGATCCGCCGCTGTCGCGAAGCGCCTGGACCCGCCAGCTGGTCTCGTCGGCGTGGCGCAGACCCGCGCCGTTCTGGTGGGCGAGGATCGCCGCGCCCACCGGCTCGAACAGCGGCCGGAAGCGGGGCACGCTGTCCGCCAGCGTCCCCGGCGAGACCGGCAGCCCCTGGTCGGACAGCCACCCGCAGACCCGGTGCAGCGGACGCAGGCACGCATAGCGCTCGAACAGGAAGCGCGCCCAGACGCTCGTTCCGTACGGCGTGCGGACGAACAGGCGGGGCACGGGGGGCGCCAACACCTCGACGGGCGCCGACGCGCACCCGCAGGTCCGCCGCCAGCGCGGGCGGCGGATCACCCGCCGATGAGCGCTGACCTCGATCTCGACCAGGGCGGACTCCCCGGCGCCGTTGGCCGTGTACGGGCTTCCGCAGCCCCCGCACACCCGCGCATCGGAGGGCGGGTTGTGTTCCTCGGTGCGTTCCTCAAGCCCCGGCCGCTTCGTGCGGCCGTGGCCGGGCGCGCCGGGCTGTTGCCCCCGCCGCCGCCCCGAGCGCGGCCGCTCCTGCCGCTCGCACGGACCTCGGGACTCCCCCTTGGACAGCCCGGATCGCGACGCGCGCAGCTTCGCCAACTGGCCTTCGAGGCGCTCGATCCGCCGCCGCGCCACACGCACCCTCTTGCCCAGCCGGGCCTTCTCCCGCGTCAGCGCTCCGATCGTCGCCTTCCGCCGCCGCGACCGGCGCAGCGCCTTGCGCAACTCCGCGTCCGCCGCCGACGGCGACAGCGCCCGCTTCGCCTCGACCGCACGCCGCAGCCGAGCCTTCAGACGGCCCTTCGACGCCTCCGAGACCCTCAGCGCCTCGCGAAGCGACCGGATGTAACCGTTCGGTCAGGCCGTGGCGAGCGACCGGTTGTGCGGATCGTGGGGGAGTGGGGCTCAGCGGTGGAGGATGCGTTTCCAGTGCTTGGCGAGTGGGCAGAGCCAGACATCCTTGGCAGGCTTGCCGTACTGCTTGGCGGTGTCGTAGCGCCCGCGTCCCTTGGTGGTGCCGACGCGGATCCAGCCGGAGGCCCTGTAGACGCCGCCGGTGAAGCGGGGGACCTCGACGAAGGTCTCGACGAGGACGGGTGTGGTGTTGTAGCGGCGGGTCCAGTCGCGGGGCAGGCGGCGGCGGACGAGTGCGAGGATGTGGGATCCGAGGTTGGGGATGCGGATCCAGGGCAGGATGAGGAACCGGGGGTTGTCGACGACCAGCGGCAGGTTCTTCCTGCGCAGGGTTGGAGTCCATCCGATGAAGCGGTCGCGCGGCGCGAGCGCCCATGCGGCGGTGCTGAAGCCGAGCATGGCGAGCGGCCAGCCGTTGCGGTCGTGGACGGCGTAGCGCATCTGTGCGCCGACGAGGGTCTTGTAGCCGAGATAGTGGTGTCGGGCGACGAACTCGTTCCATAGCCTCCCCTGCCGGGTGCCGCCGACGACGGTGCGGATTTCGAGCGGACGGACCTCGTCGAGGGTCGTGGGCGGCGGGAAGAACGGCGGTTCGGTGTCCTGTCCGAAGACGATGGGTCGTGGCCGCCTCTGTTTCCACTTCGGCGGCGGCAGGACGATGAGGCCGTCCCTGTGCATGGCGAGCATGGTGACGCGCGCCATCATGTCCTTGAGCCCGCCGTCGGGCTTGAGCCAGCCGATGCGCCGGCAGAACTCCTTCGACAGGGCGTGGCGGTTGAGCGCGGGCGGTCCGGCGATCAGCTTGCGCAGCAACGCCATCTCCCCTTCGGTGAAGTCGCGCCCGTGGTAGCGGCACTCGATCCGGTCGCTCATGCGGACGCCGTCATCCCGCTCCTGCGTCCATCGACCACGGCAGCCACGGGGACAGGTCGTCGGGCGGACGGCCGCCGCCCTCGGCGCACGCCGCCAGCCAGTCGGCGAGCCAGCGCGGCACGTCGATGCCGTTCAGCCTCAGGGTGCCGGTCACCGAGTACATGAGCGCGGTGAACCGGGCGCCGTCCTCGCTGTCGGAGCCGAACGACAGGCGCCGCCCGATGGCCGGGCCGCGCAGCAGCCGCTCGGCGAGATTGTTGTCGAGCGGCACGCGGGGCCGGTCGAGGAAGACGCTCAGCCCCTCGCGGTGGTTGAGGAGCGAGCGCAGCGGCCCTCCCTCCCTCGCCTCCGGCGGCAGGCGGGCGAGTTGGCCCTCGGCGGCCGCGAACATGCCGCCGAGCGCCTCTTCCAGCGCCTTGTGCGCCGCGTCGAACGCCGGTGACTGGCGGTCGAGGCCGGGGGCGTGGCTGGCCAGCCGCGTCTTGTGCAGGCGGTAGACCGTGGCGATCCGCCCGAGCCATTCCCGGCACCAGCCGGTCAGATCGACGTGCCCGGCCGCGCAACGGATGAAGTCCCTGCGCATGTGCGCCCAGCAGAACGAGAGGGTCACCCTGCCCCCGAGGAGACGCGCCAGCTTCTTGTAGCCGCTGTAGCGGTCGCAGACGAGGACCGTCGGGCACGCCGCCCCGTCGAACAGCTTCAGGGCCGCCTCGGCGCTTCTCGACGGATCGACGCGGAAGTAGACCGCGCCGCTGGCGACCGAGGTCCACAGCCATGCGTACCCCGATCCGCCGCTGTCGCGAAGCGCCTGGACCCGCCAGCTGGTCTCGTCGGCGTGGCGCAGACCCGCGCCGTTCTGGTGGGCGAGGATCGCCGCGCCCACCGGCTCGAACAGCGGCCGGAAGCGGGGCACGCTGTCCGCCAGCGTCCCCGGCGAGACCGGCAGCCCCTGGTCGGACAGCCACCCGCAGACCCGGTGCAGCGGACGCAGGCACGCATAGCGCTCGAACAGGAAGCGCGCCCAGACGCTCGTTCCGTACGGCGTGCGGACGAACAGGCGGGGCACGGGGGGCGCCAACACCTCGACGGGCGCCGACGCGCACCCGCAGGTCCGCCGCCAGCGCGGGCGGCGGATCACCCGCCGATGAGCGCTGACCTCGATCTCGACCAGGGCGGACTCCCCGGCGCCGTTGGCCGTGTACGGGCTTCCGCAGCCCCCGCACACCCGCGCATCGGAGGGCGGGTTGTGTTCCTCGGTGCGTTCCTCAAGCCCCGGCCGCTTCGTGCGGCCGTGGCCGGGCGCGCCGGGCTGTTGCCCCCGCCGCCGCCCCGAGCGCGGCCGCTCCTGCCGCTCGCACGGACCTCGGGACTCCCCCTTGGACAGCCCGGATCGCGACGCGCGCAGCTTCGCCAACTGGCCTTCGAGGCGCTCGATCCGCCGCCGCGCCACACGCACCCTCTTGCCCAGCCGGGCCTTCTCCCGCGTCAGCGCTCCGATCGTCGCCTTCCGCCGCCGCGACCGGCGCAGCGCCTTGCGCAACTCCGCGTCCGCCGCCGACGGCGACAGCGCCCGCTTCGCCTCGACCGCACGCCGCAGCCGAGCCTTCAGACGGCCCTTCGACGCCTCCGAGACCCTCAGCGCCTCGCGAAGCGACCGGATCTCCCCCTTCAGCGACTCGATCCGGTACCGCTGGTCGTCCAGCTTCGACAGCTCGCCGTGGATCTCCAGCATCTCGCGCAACTGCCGCCGCAACGCCAGAATGACCTCGTCCGCCTCGATGCGACCCTTGTGAAGGTCCTGCAACTCGGTCGCACGGGCGTCGAGCGCCTTCTCCAGCGCCCAACCCTTCTTGCGCAGCCGCGCCACCTCCATCCGCAGCGCCATCTCATTGCTGCGCTTCCCCGCGTCCACCCCGGCCTCCCGTAGCAGACCGTGCAAACGACCCACCTCGCTCTGCAACGCCAAGGCGTTCCGCGCCGCGCGCCGGGCCTCCCTGGTATCCGCGACGACCTTCCTCAGCTTCCGGCGCGATGCCTCCCACCGCCACTTCCACGATCCCGCGTCGCTCCGCGCCCGCACCTCCGCCCACCGCAACTCCCCGGCGCGCGCCTCCGCCGCCTCCGCCCGCTCACGCTCCCGCTCGTACAGCGACCGCCAGTCCGGAAGCTCCGCCCTCTCGGAGCCGCGCACCGCCCATGGCTCCTCCGGCCCCTCGGCCAGCGCCACGCCGACATGTCCGTTCGCGTCCCGTATCGCCATGCCACCGACGATACTACATTCCGGATTACGTTACCAGACCCCCCCACGATCCGCACAACCGGTCGCTCGCCACGGCCTGACCGAACGGTTACCATCCGAGAGCGTGCGAGGGCGTCGATCAGCATCCAGTTCAGAAAACACGAACTGATAGGGGAACGATAGCCATAACGAATAACGTAACACTAGTAATATCACCATGTTACAGACTTGAAGCCCATCGAGCCATTCTGGCGCCCCCGGTTTCCAGACAGGTTGGTTCTCTTCGAATACCGCCAATCGGCCCTTCGCCGAGGAACTCGAGACCGACTCGTTGCAAGACCCAGCGTTCAAGAGACTCTTCTGCCACCCCGAAGCCATAGAGAATGTCGTCCGCCACTACGCCCCCGAGAATGCCGCACGGATCGACTTCGCTACCCTGGAAGAACTCAACACCGAGCTGGTCGGAGAAGCCCTTGTACGACGCTATCCGGACATGCTGTGGACAGCCACGACCCGCGATGGCGCTGGCCAAGTGATAATCCTGCTCGAATTCCAGGCCACGCAGGATCCGCTCATGCCCCTGCGGATCGCGACCTACCAGCTGTTGGCCGTTGAATCACTTCTTCGGCGGATGCGAGCCACTACCATGGATCGGCGCCTTGAGGTGCTGTCCTTCGTGGTCTATCACGGGAAGGGACGATGGAAGTCGGCCGAGACCCTGCGGCAGGTATTCCCGCGCTGGGTGCCGGGTGACTATCGGGTGATCTTTCGGGACCCCGACGAGACGGTGGAACCTGGCGACCTGGCTCGGATCATTCTGAAGTTGGAGCAAGACCGGTCCGTGGTTGCGACGGGGGCTACACTTTCGGAACTGAACCGGGTTGCTGACGAGTCGGACAGTCAGTACCACCGCCTGATGGCCAAATCCGTCGCTGATATGCTAGTTTCGAGCGGTCGGATCACAAGAGAGCAGTTGAGGGAGGTGAAGACGATGGCGCAAGTATTGACTGAATACCAGCGGAGCCTGGAGGAGTGGGGGAGGCAATGGGCTCGCCGAGAGCAGGCCGAGATGCTTTCCCAGCAAGTGCGCATAAGGTTTGGTTCCGGTGTGGCCGACGAAGTACGCGCCTTACTCGCGGACGCGTCCGAGTCTGGTGACCTCACTGAAGCCGCGAGCGCAGTAATCGAGTGCTCCACGCCCGAGGAACTTCTGGCCCGAGTGCGGCGCGTGCCACCCGCCTGATTGATGTCCCGGCCGACGAGCGTTGTGAGGCACTGAGAGACTAGAGACCCAGCGAATGCGCTAGTCAGGCGGCCACCACGCTCGGATCCTTGTGAAGGTTTCGGCAAACGCCACACTCCGGCAGGCGGGCCGGGTCAACATGTCCCCGTTTCCTTTGCGAAACCGCTGCCGAACACCTTGCCTCCGAGCTCTCTGAACAACATCCTCAATCCCCCCTGGCGGCCCGCTGGCTGACCATGTCGGCGCCCGCTCCGGTTGGCGAGGGCAGGCTGATCGAAGGAAGGTATCATGGCAACCCCGAGCGATACGACACGCCGCGACTTCCTGATGCAGATGGCGGGCGTCGGAGCGGTCCTGGCCAGTCCGGGCGCTGTGCTTGGGGGTCGGGTGCAGCAGCAAGCCACCCTCCCCACGCGGCCGATCCCCGGCACCGACGAGACTCTGCCCATCGTCGGATTCGGCTCGTCGAAACCGGTGCTCGAGATCCCAACCGAGGGGACCGAGCCCGTGGCGGCCGTGATCCGGGTGCTGCTTGAGCATGGGGGACGGGTCGTCGACACCTCGCCGCGCACGCCGGAGATCGATGCCGAGTTCGGCCAGGTCCTGACGGCGCCGGAGTTCCGCGACCGCCTGTTCGTCGCGACGAAGATCAACACCGACGGGGAAGCCTCGGGCATCGGGCAGATGCGGCAGAACCAGGGGCTCGTCGGCGGCCGGACGGTGGATCTGCTGCAGGTCGAGAGCATGCGCGATCTGGACGTGCACTGGCCCAACGTGCTCCGGTGGAAGGACTCGGGCGAGGCGCGCTATATCGGCGTGACCGTGTCGAGCAACGGCCAGCACGAGGCGTTCGAGTCGGTCATGAGGTCGGAGCCCCTCGACTTCGTGCAGATCAACTACTCCGTCATGGAGCCCGGTGCGGAGGATCGGCTGCTGCCGCTTGCGCGGGACGTCGGGATGGCCGTGCTGATCAACCGTCCGTTCATGAACGGCAGCTACTTCGGGCGCGTGAGTGGGCGTACGCTGCCCGAGTGGGCGTCGGAGTTCGATTGTGAGAGCTGGGCGCAGTTTTCGCTGAAATACATCCTCGCGCATCCCGCCGTCACCTGCGTGCTCACCGAGACGACGAATCCCGAGCACATGGCGGACAACGTCGGGGCCGGGTTCGGTCGCCTGCCGGACGAGGCGACGAAGCGGCGGATGCGGGAGCTGGTTCGGGAATTCTAAAGGAAGGATTACGTCATGACTCGTCACACGATCACCCCGCTGCTGCTTCTGGCGTTCACCGCCTGCGCCGCGCCTCCCGACGAATCTGCCCAACCCCTGCAGATCGACAAGGCGCAGATCCACGGTGTCTGGCAGATCATGACGATCGAGAATCTCGAGACGGGCGAGGTCGACTCGGTCGCGAACTACCGGACGATCTGGACCCACTACACCGAGTCGCACTGGACCTACGTCTGGATGGACGCCGGCCGGGAAGGGAGCACGCCCGAGGAGTTCGCCGGACTCGCGCCCGAAGCGCAGCACGCCGAGAACCGCGCCAAAATGCTCGACGACGAGGGCGAGTGGCGCTTCTGGGGGAGCGGCGGGGAGTGGTGGCTCGACGGCGACATCATGGGCTACACGAACGTCGTGTCCATCGAACCCTACCAGGTCCAGATGGGCGGCCTGGAGACGGTCGTCTACGTGAACGACACGGCCTACGTGTATCATACGGTGCCCGAGGGCGACGAGGCGGTCCTCGAATTCACGCACCGCCGCCTCGACACCATGGGCGAGCTGCCCGTGACCCGTCAGGGCGACATCGATCCGGCGGACTTGCGCGGGAACTGGCAGATCACCTCCACGCGCAACCTGGCGACGGGCGAGGTGGACGAGGTGTGGCAGCACCGGACCGCCTGGTTCCACGTGACCGACACGCACTGGACCTATGTGTGGATGGAAAAGGGCCGTGAAGTCGTGACGCCCGCCCAACTTGCGCGCATGACCGTCGAGGACAAGGTGACGGCGCGCTACGCGCAGATCTGGAAGGATCGGACCCAGTCGGTGTTCTGGGCGAGTGGAGGCACCTACAGCATCGTGGACTCGATGTTCGTCGTGGGGCCGAGGGTCCTCTCGATCGAGCCGTTCTGGATCGGGGTCGAGGGCGAGGAGCCGATCACGCGGCTGGACCGGGAAGCGTACGTCTACCTGTCACCACCGCGCGCCGACGGGACGGTCACCGAGACGACGCACCGGCGTATCGACTGAGGGGGCCGATCAAGCCCTGACCAGCGCCCCGCTAACTGCCCGACAGCTCCGCCTGCAGATCGTCGAGGGCGACGGGCCAGCGCGGGTGGCGCGCAGCTCTGATCCGTTCCAGCGGGCCGGCGACGACGGTGACGAAGGCGGCCGGGTCCAGGTACTCCCGCGCGATCGCCTTGACGTCCTGCGCCGTGACGGCCGCGACTGCCTCGGGCCACGCCATCAGGTGGTCCGTGCTGCCGCGGCGGACATGCTCCACCGCGAAGGTCTCGCTGGCGCTGGTGGCCAGTTCCATTGACCGCCGCCAGACCGCGTCGACCAGCCAGCCCTTGGCCCGCGCGACCTCGGCCTCGGTGACCGGCTCGGCCGGGTCGTGCATGCGCTCCAGCTCATCGAGGCTGTAGCGGACGAGGGGGGCCACGGCCTCGGGACGGCCACCCGTGCGCACGAGGAGGAGGCCGCTGCCGGACCCCGTCACGGGGACCTCGAAGTCGTCCCGGTTGGCTAGGCCGCGCATCTCTCGCGCCGCGATGTTCAGGCGCTCGGCGAGGATGAAGCGGAGGACGGCCAGGGCGGCCCGGTCCGACTCGGGAACGGCGCCCACCGCGCGGCCGATGGCGATCCAGCCCTCCAGGCTCGGGACATCCACGGCGTGGAAGCGGGTGGCGCTCTCGCCGGGTGCGTTGGCGGCGGACTCCGGTGTCGGCTCAATCGAGTTGGCCTGCGGCGCCGGTCCGCCTCCGGGCGCCCAACCCCGGGTCGCCGCCTCCAGGACCTCCTCCACGCCGTCACGGGAGACCGCGCCGCCGACTCCGAATACCACACGGTCGGCTGCCAGGCTTCTGGCGGCCAGCGCCCGCACCGCAGCCGGAGAGACCGTCGTGCCCGCATCCGGCGGCGCCAGGGGATACCCGCCGATCCGCCGCTCGAGTTCGACCTTGGGGCGGAAACCGTCGCCGACGATGCCGGCCATCGGCATGCTGTACCCGGGCCCCGTCCGGTACGCGCGGATCGCCGCAGCGTGGAGGTCGGGATTCCGCACGAGTTCGGCGAGCAGCTCCAGCCCCTCCTGCCAGTCCTCTGGAAGCACATGGAGGGAGATGTGTGTAGCGTCGAGTGTCTCCACGGCGCTCAGCGACGTTCCCAGCTCCGCGAGGCGCAGCGAGAGCGGCCGACTTGCTCCCGCGGCCCCTCGCGTCGTCATCAGCCGGGTCAGCAGGGCTGACGCGCCGGCCTCTCCGTCGGCCTCGTGGAGCCGGCCCAGGGGCAGGGCGGCCGTGAGGCGTACCAGGGGGTCGGAAGCCGCGGCGGGCACGACATACGCCCGAACGCCGCTCGATGTCTCGAACAGTGCCTCGCCCGGGTCCGGCGGCGTGAACAAGGCGGGCCCGAGCGCGAGCTCACCCGGATCGGGCCAGCCGTGCTCGAAGACGGGTCGGGAGCGGCCGGGCAGGGTGTCGTCCGCGCCGCTGCAGCCGGTCAGTGTGACTACAGCAAGCGCTAACGCCGCCGCCAGGATACCGGCACGCGGCCACCGCCGCCGGGATCCCACGTCTGTCGCCGCGGCCACCCGGCGCGCGACTTGCCTCCGCGCCCTCATCGTCCGTCTCCCGGCAGCTCCGCCCACAGGAAATCGAGCCAGCTTGGCCCACTCCCATCGGGCGGTTCGGCGCGCGCCACCGCGATCACCCGGTTCGACGGCACGAAGTACGTCGACGCCACACGCTGCACGTCCGCCGCGGTGGCCGCATTCCGCGCCACGACGAGGTTGGGCAGCACCCTCCAGTCGTTCATCGAGTAGTGGTGCCCGATCAGGAACGCCAATTCCGGTGGATTGTCGAGGAACTCCGCCCACTCGACGCGCAGCCGCTTCCGCGCACGCTCCAGCGCCCCGGAGTCGATCCGTCCCTCCCGCAGATCGCCGATCGACGACAGCAACGCGCGCTCAACAGCCGCGAGATCCCCATCCGACCCCGCCCGCGCCACCAGGTTGAACGCCCCGGGCGACCCGAAACGGTACGTGTGGATCACCCGAAAATCAGCGGACACCGAGGCCGACACCCCACTCGCCGCCAACCTCTGCCCAGCCACCCCATGCGGCCCGCCGAGCAGTGCCGCGATCAGGTCCAGCACCGGTCGGTCGGGATGCCCCATCCCCGGAATCCGATACCGCACGTGCACCTGCGGCGACAGCGGCTCCGTCCAATCCAGCCGAACCGATCCGCCCGGCACCGGCTCCGCCTCGACATCGAGGTCTGCCGGCGGCTCCGGCCCACGCGGCAGCGCCCCGAAATAGCGTTCCGCGAGCGGTACCACCTCGTCCAGCGTCACGTCGCCGACGAGCACCAGGGCCGCGTTGTTGGGCACGAAGTAGTCGTCGTAGATCCGCTGCATCGCCTCCCGCGTGAAGTTGCCGAAGTCGCGGAGGTGCCCGCCATCGGGCGTGTAGACCGGATGGGTCTGCGCCGTCACCCCGTCGATCGCCTCGTTGAAGCGGGTCTGCGGCCGGCTCAGTCCCCCCAGCACCTGCTCCAGCACCGTAAACCGCTGCGCCTCCCACCCCCTCAGGATCGCGTTGGTCATGCGATCCGCCTCGAGCCGAAAGAAGAGCTCCAGGTGCTCGCGCGGGAGCGCCATGTTCATCTCCATATAGTCCTGCTCGGTACTGGCCGGCACCGGATCCGTATGGCGCACCGTCCCGCCGTGCTGCATGTACCACTTGTAGGAGGTCCAGAAATCCCGAAACTCGTCGTCCCGGTCCTCGAGTTCGTAGAGCCTCTCCCGCAGAGCCCGCATCTCGGGGGTCGCAGGCCAACCCAGCTCGTCGAAGAAGACGCCCCGCTCCCGCAGCAGATTGCGGTCACGGTTCCGCACGGCGATGAGCTCCTGCTCCGTGTCGTGGATCTCCTGCAGGATGGGCAGCTCGGCCCCCAGATCGCTAGTCCCGATGGTCGTCGTCCCCTGATGAATCACGTGCTCGAGGAAGTGCGTCATCCCGTGAAGCCCCGCCGGCTCCAGCATCGACCCGATCCGAACCCAAAGATTGGCCGCCACGCGCGGCGCCCGGTGATCCTCCACCACCAGGAGCGTGAAGCCGTTGTCGAGCACGTGCTCCTGGATCTGGAGCGCTGGGGAAGGGGATTGGGAGGAGAGGGCGACCACCGGCGGGCCCGCGGGCGTCCCCGCCTCCGGGTCCGGCGCCGTTGGCCACGCAAGGGCAGCGATCATGCCGACAGAAACGATGAAAAGCAGAGTCTTCATGACTGCGGCCCCCTGAATTCCTGGTGACGCGACGACGCTACCATGCAGAATGCGGTACGGCCTTGTCTCCGGCCAGTCGGCCGGCTGTCAGATGACCCTCCTCCCGGACGGTCGTCCGCTGATTGCGGTCGTGGACTCGCTGGATGTGGGGCGAATTGGGGTGGGCAGTGTCGTGAGGTAGCAGGAGCGCCGAGAAGCGGATCTGCTGCGGCAATCGCCTCACGGTGATGACCGGTACGTCGAACTCGTCCGTTTCGATGAACGCGGCCAGGCCGTCGGGACCAAACGCGTCCGGCATCTTGATCTGTCCGGCTGGCAAGGTGCCCACATAGGTCCCGTCCGGCTTGAGCACATCGATCGGCCCCGACTCAATCGTGCCGGGCTCGATGCTTCGCTCGATCCACAGGCTTCCTTCCCACGTGACGCGCACGGCGGAGATCACCGGGACGTAGGGGTGGAATTGCATGTTTTCGATTGCCCCCCGTCGAGCCTCCATGTAACGGTTGATCATCGACGCGATCTGCGGGGGCGGATCGCTCTCGAGCGCCGTGACCTGCTGGTGGCTCAGCTCTTCGAGGCGGCGCTCGCGCTCCTTGCGTTTCATCCGCTCCGCCACGGGCAGCGGTCGTATGGGTCGACGAAGGATGCGCGATATAGCTCCGGACGGATCCGTGACCTTGATGGCGTAGGCCGAAGAATCCGAGAACGCGACTCCACCGGCCGGCAACCCGTCGAACAAGACCTCCGATTTGAAGCCCCACTCATCACCAACCGTTTCGAGAACATCCTCGAAGTCTGCACCGGGAGGGAGCACCCACGGCTGCTCTCCCGGAGTCCATACAAGGATCCGTTCCTCTACCTCCTCCGAGGACATATCAACGCGAAGTATGGAGCGATCCTCCCGGACCAATGCCGTCTGAGATCCCGTCCGCTCCGGTCGAAAACCCACACGGGTCACGACTCCGAATTCACCTGTCTGCCGAACCATGCGTTCGAATTCCCCACCGGGGCCGAAGACGTGGTATCCCGTGATATCCGCTACCACACTGCGTCCGTCCTCCCACACGATCAGTTCCGTTCCCCTCCGGAATTCGCCGGGCCCCTCGCCGGAGCGACCGAAGTTCCGCACATGGCGTCCGGAACCGTCCACGACGACGACTCGCCTCGCGGCCTGTTGCCCGCCCGGCCCGTCCAGCAGGTACAACCTCCCGAAAGCGTCGAAGCCGAGGCCCAGAATGCTGGAGAATTGCTCCCATTCGGCCGCCGTCTCGATCGACCCGATGCGGTACACCAATTCGAAGTTCCCCAATAGCGGACGATCCTCCGCAGGCAATTCGACAACCTCTTGGGCACCGACACCGGTAGCTCCCAAAGGCCCACCGAACGCGATGCCGATCCACACTCCGCCAATGACCCGGACTCGCGCTCTCGGATGCATCGCCGTCACACCTCCAGTTGGCTGAGTTCAGTTCCTCGTCAGCCGCAGGACCTGGGGATGCTCAACATCGAGTTCGTCCTCCCAGACCCCGAGCACGGCGTCCATGGCTACATCCGACACGCTGAAGCGGTCCGGCATCTCGACGGTCCCCAGCCAGGTCCCATCGCTGTCCAGCACCAGCCATCTCTCCGGCTGGTCCTGCTCGCTGTCTCCCCGGTGGAGTTCCAGCCAGACCGCTCCGGAAGGGTCGACGAGGATGTCTGTGAAGGCGGGTCGGGTTTCCGAAGCGGGAGCGGCTTCGAAGGGCGCCCTCAACGGGTGTCCAGGCGCCAACCTGTCGAGCAGGAAATCCCGCTCCGAGGCGATCTGGACATCGCTCAGGTCCAGAGGATAATCGGGGATCCGCAGGATGCGCACGAGATTTCCGGACAGGTCCAGTTCCTCCAGTTGCATCATGTCCGAGGAACCCCGCAAGATGTGCCGGCCCAGGGCGGCCAAGTGAGATCTCTTGCCGAAGAAGTGCGGCGCGCTCCCGAGGTACGAGCCGTCGCGGACGAGTACGTACACTTCGGATCCCCGCATCTCGCCGATACTGTCGATCCGGGTCCCCTCCAGATCGAAGAGAACGAGAGGTTCCGGACGCCGGACCGGTCCGGCAAGGCCTTCCATCGGCAACACTGGCCTGGATACCTCCGGCAGGATCCAGCCCCCGCCAAGGTGGTGCAGATCGATCGTCCAGCGATCGATGTCGAAGGTCCTGACCACCGTCAGATCGTGGGCCGCCACGGTGACGCGGCCGCGGCCGAGGGCCAGCAGGGTGTCGCCCGCGTGCTCGATCCGCCGCAGGCTTCTGAACTCGCCGGGACCGTCGCCGCTCCCGCCGAACGACCCAAGGAACCCACCGTTCTCGGAGAACACCCGCACTTCCCGCGAGCTCCCGTCGGCAATCATGAGCGAGCCATCCGGGCGTTGCTTCATGCTGTGGGCCCGGTAGAACTCGTGGGCCGGGCCGGTGCCGGAAAGCGTGAGGTCGACGACAGGGTCCGGGTCGATGCGCCAGAGGCTGGAATCGCCCCAGAGCGGCCGCATTGCCTCGACGATCCGGACGCCCGCGCTGTCGCGCTGGACGACGAGGGGGGTGCCCGAATCACCGTCGCTGCAGGCGACAACACCGCCCAGCAGGAGGAAGGCGGCACCCACGAGACGGGCGAGCGAATACGCCGGCATTGTCATTTCCGTTCCACTCGAGTAGGCGACGGCGGGCCCAGCGGCAAACGACAACTTCCTGCGGCCTACGGCTCTTGGTCAAGGCACTTTCCCGCCAGATCCGCCCGAGGCGGCTCGCTTGACTCAATTGGGACCCCCACCGCAACGACGGTCGCAAACGGCGCTGGTGCAGACCCGCCAGGTGCTCCCCGGCCAGTGGCCCTTTGCGACTTGGCCACACCCGGTTGTCCCATCCAGCTATTCGATCGCCCTTGACCAGGGTTCAGGTTGCGGTTGTCCCTGTCTACGACCGCCCAGACGCCCTCTTTCCAGGAACCGGAGGCCAACCCGTGAGCGACACCAATCTCCTGAGATCTACCTTGTCAGTGTGTACCGCATGGCGGTACATTGCTCGGTGATTCGGACAGTTCGACACGGCGGTCTCAAACGGCTCCATGAGCGTGGTGACCGCCGAAGACTTCGCCCGGATCTGGTCGGACGGATTTCGTTGGTGTTGGCAGATCTCGATATCGCCAACAAGCCTTCGGACCTCAAGCTGCCACAGTATCGGATCCACCCGCTGAAGGGTGAACTGAAGGACTATTGGAGCATCACCGTTTCCAGAAACTGGCGGATCATATTCCGCTTCCGGGGCGGTGATGTCTACGATGTCGACCTGGTCGACTACCACTGAATGAAAGGGCTGCCACCATGCCCATGAAAGACCCCCCTCATCCCGGCGAGAGCATCCGGGTGAATTGCCTGGAACCACTGGGCCTGACTGTCACCCGGGGGGCTGAAGTCCTGGGGGTGGCCCGTCACACGCTCTCGCGAGTCCTGAATGGCCACGCTGCGATTTCGCCGGACATGGCGATCCGCCTGGAGAAAGCAGGCTGGTCCAATGCGGACTTCTGGATGCGACGTCAAGCGGCGTACGACCTGGCCCAGGCGCGGATGCACGAGGACCGGATCAAGGTTGAGCGGTATTCGCCGCGGATGGCTGGCTAGGAACCTTCAGGGAAGCACCACGGGCCCCAGCCACAAAGACCCACAGCACGCCCCCCAGCACCGCCCCTACCAACGCCGGAACCACGGTTCGCACCCGCTGGCCGCGAGGGACGGCGGTCACGATGTACCTATCCATTCGGGGATATCGCGTCGGCCGTGGAGAACGCGCCATACGTCGATGTGGGTGCGGCCCTTCATGTAGAAGACGATATGGGGGTAGGACTTGAGTGCCCAGGACCGCAGACCTGGCAGGTTCAACTCAAGCCCGTATCGGGACGACCCCGATCGGGGATTCAGGGAGATGTGGTGGATTGCCGCCTCGAGCGCACCGACAAAGCCCAATGCGACATCCGGTCCTCCCGCTTCCAGATGGTCGATGGCCTCGTCCACATCGCGTTGGGCCGCTTCCCGGAGGATTGCGGGCCTGGGAGTCACGCCTTTGAGCGCCGGCGACCTCCAGTGCGCAGGGACTCGAAATAGGCTTCGTCCGCAGTCACCGAGGGCGGGGATTCGCCACCTTCGAGCAGGAGGCCGCGGAGGTGCTGGCGGTCCTGGTCGCGCCGGATCAGTTCACGGACGTAGGCGCTAGCCGTTCCATATCCGCGTTCGACAGCCTGTTCGCGCACGAACGACCGAAGTGTCGATGGCAGAGAGATGTTCATGGTCTTCATGGCGGAAAACGATAACGGAAATGGCAAAAATTGCCAACGCCCGCTCGTTGTCGGCCAATTTGGCCGGATTTTGGCCGACAAGGCCATGCGCGGACCTCCCAGCCGCGATGGCGGGCTGCCTCATCCCCTCGCGGCGGCGCAGATACGGTCGCCACCCTGGCCGCGGTCGCTGCCGCCGGCCACGACTACGCCCTGTCTTCCCCCTCCTAACGCTCCCTCCGGATCACCGGCAGCACGATGTGCGACGCGCGCTCACCGCCGTGATGCACTTGCTGGGTGGCCACCACCGCCTCGTCGGCTGTCACCATCGCCACGTTGTCCGCGCCGCTGTTCAGGTTCGGCAGGTAGTACGGATACCAGCTCGACGAGATCTCGATGCCGATGCGGTGGCCTTCCTGGAAGAGATTGCCGGTGCCGCGCCAGAAGCGGAGCGTGTACTCGTAGACCTCGTTGGGTTCGATGGTGCTGAGCTGGGCGCTGTTGAAGCGGCCTTCGTTGTCGGGGTCGCGGTTGCGGGCGCGCATGACCGCCTCGGTGAGGAGCGCGGAGTAGCCGTCGGGGCCAATGTCGACCAGGCGCACGAACCAGTCGGTGTCGCGGGCGGAGGTGGAGGCGTAGAGCTTGATCTCGATGGGGCCGGTGACCTCGACGGCCTCCTCGAGGGGCGGCGTGCGGTAGACGAGGACTTCTTCGCCGGCGGCCGAGGCGCGGGTGTCGAGGGCGCCGTCGATGTGGCCGTTCTTGTTGGGCCAGGTGTCGAAGGGGTCGCGCGTTGGGTTTGACGGGTCGTAGACATAGGTGTCCTGGCCCTCGTCGGCGGGTGCTTCGGTGGTGAGGAGGCCGTCGCCGCTGCTGGAGTTCGCGCCGGTGCTGCTGGTCAGGTAGTAGTTGGTCCACTCGGTCTGGGGCAGGGGCCAGTCGGCTTCGGCGTGCCACTTGTTCTCGCCCATGACGAAGACGTGGACCGGCGGGTCGTTCTCGACGCCGTTGTCCTCGCCCTTGAGGTAGTGGTCGAACCAGCGGGCGACGTAGCCGTCGACGTCGATCACGGCGTCGGGGCCGTAGTCGATTCCGCCGGAGGACTGCGTGTTGAGGCCGTGGATCCAGGGGCCGATGACCATGCTGGGGCGCCGGGCTTCGGGGTTGGCGCCGTGCTCCTTCATTCCCAGGTAGTTCATGGGCGAGCCCGGGTAGTTGGCGTCGAACCACCCGGTGAAGGAGAGCGACGGAACGGTGATGCTGCCGTAGGACTCCGGCGTCTGGTAGGCGATGCCCTGCCAGTAATCGTCCGTGGAGAGGTTGTTGCGGTACCACTCCTCGAACCACGGGCCGGACCGAAGGCCACGCGATGCGTTGATCTCGATGTACGGCGTATGGGGAGGATCCTGGCGGTTCTCGGACCACCCGAGGTACCCGCCCTCGCCGGCGATCTGCTGGGTGCGGCCAGAGAGCATGGCCGCCCAGTCGAGCATCCAGCCGCCCACGAGCACGCCGTTCTGGTACGGCACATTCTCGAAGTGGTCGGGAGGCGCGACCTTCGGCGCGATGGCGGCGAGGCTGGGCGGCGCGGTGCTTGCCGTCCACCACTGCGTCCACCCCAGGTACGAGCCGCCGATCATGCCGACCTTGCCGGTGCTCCAGGGCTGTGCGGCGATCCACTCGACGAGGTCGTATCCGTCGGTCTTGTGGAGAGGGTTGAAGGGGTCCCATTCGCCTCCCGAGTCGTAGCGCCCGCGCACGTCGGCCGCGACGACCACGTAGCCGCGCTGGGCGAACCAGACGGCCTCCGTGCGCGAACCGTTGTTGTCGTAGGGCGTGGAGGTGAGGATGGCGGGAGAGGGATCCGACCCCCCCCGGGGGGTATAGATGTCGACGGACAGCTGGATCCCGTCCCGCATGGGTACGAGAACGCCCCGTGTGACGTCCACATCGTAGTCCGCGTCCGAATAGTCGCCGGCGTCGGGTGCCTGGGCGGTGACGCCGCACGAGACCGCTGCGACGACCAGCAGAATCAGGCCTGCAAGTTTCCTGACCATTTTCTCTCCCCCCGTTGTTGGGGATCTGCTTTGGTAGTGGTTGACCTGCCAGGTGGGGCCGCTCCGCCGTGGAGCAGCCCCACCTGTGTGTCAATTGTTCAACGTCCGTCGACTCCTAACCGATGTTCGGATTGGAGTCCCGCTCCCTGCGCGGAATCTGGATGCAGGAGGTCGTGCCGTAGGTGTTGCCGTCGTATGGGTGCGTTCCCGTGGCGAAGGGCAGATCATGGCGCAGGAAGTCCGGCAGCCGCCTCCCTTCGAGGAACAGTTCGCGGGTGCGCTCCTCCATCACTTGCCTCATGATTTCCGCGTTGTCGCTCACATTGGCGGGCTCGTAGGCCGGCAGCCCGGCGGCCGCGTGGAACTCGTTGATGATATCCACCGCGGTCTGTCCCAGCTCGACCTCGGCGATGATCAGCTTCGCTTCGGCGGCGTTCGCGATCGCAATGGGGCTGGTCCACGAGGGGTACTTGTGGATGTGGCGCAACGGCGAGCCGTCCTGACCGATCCCTGCAAGCGTGCTCTCCACCCGCGGATCGACCACGCCGCCGAAGGTCAGGTTTTCACCGTCCACCGTCGGCTGGCCGTTCTCGTCGTTGAACTCGGGCGAGAGGAACCCGTCCACATGGTTGTGGTGGTAGATGCGGTTGTAGCGGTACAGGTCGGCCGAGGAGTAGTTGGCGTCGTAGCGGAAGCCATCGGCCACGGCTGCCGCGTCGGACATCGCTCCCGAGTTGTCCCCGAGGTGCAGGCGGACGCCCGCGCGCCGAATGCGGGCCGCCTCGGCGAGGTCGTCCCGACCGGCTCCCTGCGCGAGCGACATGGCGTCGCCCAGCGCCGCCTCTGCGTTCTGGAGCATTTCGGTCTTGGACATGATCGGCCCGACGTCGATGGTCATCTCACAGAACGCCTCGCCAAGGATGGCGCGCGAGAAGGCACCGTAGGCCGCGACGGTTGCGATCTTCTCGCTCCGGCCGGACACGTCGCCGTCGCCCCATTCCTCGATGCGGGCGCGCGAGGACTCGGCCGATACCCGCGCCTTCTGCATGGGCGTGAACACCCCGTAGCCGAAGTTGCCGTTGCACAGCGCGACATCGCGGTCCTGTCCGATCTTGCGGTGATCCCATTCGGTCATCACCAGCCAGCCGGAGCTGTGTCTGAGTTCGTCCGTAAGCTGTCCTGAAGCCGCGACGTATTGGCTGAAGGCGCACTCGAATTCACCGATGGCGCTGTTGACCAGCACTTCGGCCACCGAGGGATTGTCGAGGTTCTCCGCGGCCACCTTGGTCGGCAGATCAACCTGCAGCAGGTCTTCGCAGGCCGTGTTGGCGGCGGCGAGCACGAGCACGAGACCGACCGCCGAAAGGCGCGACCGGTTCCGCTTGTGGGTCCCGTTCATTGCTTGGGTATACATATTCCCGTTCTCCTTTCCTTGTGATCGGTCAATAGCTGAGCCGCAGGGTCATGGCCACGGTCGTGGCGGGCGGCATCGAGGTCTGGTGGTAGGCTCCGGACTCTCGTGAGGCGTTCCACTGCCGGGTGAGCTCGACGTCGATTTCGCGTCGGCCGAAGGTTCCGGACTGGGCTACCCAGAGGTTCCCCAGGTTCCGCGCGGAGATGGTCACCGATCCGCCGGAACTCCCTGCGAGAGACGCGATCTCGTCGCCAAGCGTGTACGAGAGCGACACCTCGCGCAGCTTCGCGAGTCCTCCCTTGATCACTCCGGCCTGCACCCAGTTCCCGACGATCTCGCTCATCGCCGCCAACTGCGCGTCCTGCCGCTCCAGGATCTGCTGCGAGTTCTGGAAGAGCAGGTGGGACGCCGCCAGGTCTCCGCTGATCTTGGTATAGCCGCCCGAGAAGTCGACCAGGGCGAAGAGGCGGAGGTTCTGCAGGAAGCGGACGGATGTGTTGAAGCCGCCGAACCAGGTCGGGACCGAGGGCCCGCGGTAGACGGGTTGCGCCATTGAGCAGGGCACCATGCCGCCGCCCTGTTCGGGGGTGGCTTCGCATTGGTCGTTGACGATGTTCCCGTTCGCGTCGAACTCCGCCGAGACCACGTTCTCGACGAAGATCGCGCCGACCGGAAGCCCTTCCTGGTGACGCTGCCCGAAGAGAAAGATGGTGGGCAGGCCGCCGAGATCGACCACTTCGCTCTTGTTCGTCGCGTAGTTGAAGCCGATGTCCCAGTCGAGGTTGTCGCCGCGGATCAGGGTGGCGTTCGCCTCCAGTTCGATCCCCCGATTGTTGAGCTGTCCGACGTTCACGAACTGCGTGCCCGCGAAACCGCTGGAAGGCGATACCGGCCGGGCGATGATCGCGTCGTTCGTGTCCTTGTTGTAGAACGTGAACCCGAGTCCGATCCGGTCATCGAGCAGGCTGGCGTCGAACCCGACCTCGAGTTCTTCGCCCACTTCGGGCTTCAGGTCGGGGTTTCCAACCGCGTCGGTCGTGAGGCCCGGCTGGTCGCCGCCGGCGGTGATGGGCGCGTAGAGGCGGCGGGCGGCGAAGACGTCCGGCTGCCTTCCTGCGCGTCCCCAGGCTGCCCGCAGCTTCAGATTGTTGACCAGGGAGGTGTTGAAGAAGGATTCTTCGCTGAGCACCCATGACCCGCTGACCTTCGGATACAGGACGAAGTCGAAGTTCTCGCCGAAGGCGCTGTTATCGTCGCCCCGGAAGGCCGCTGTGAGGAACAGCCGGTTGTTCCAGCTGAGCTGCTCCTGCACGTAGAGGCCGAACGTCTTGTTCTCGATGAAGTCTTCCCACCCTGTCTTGACCGCTGCCGACGACACCGTTCCCGGCCCGGGGGCGGGGAACTGATCGCCCACTGCGCCGAACTCGTGGGTCTTCTTGACGTAATACTGAGCCCCAAACGAGGTCTCGGATGTGGTCCCGAAGAATGGCAGGTCCGCGGTGGCCGTCGCACCGTAGTCGACGTTCGCCTGCGTCACCGAGCGCTCCGTGGTTTCCACATGCCCCAGACTCATCGAGCCGAAGAAGTCGGCCGCGCCGAGAGGAGATCTGGGCACCATGCGCCCGGAAACGGCGCTGCCGAAGTCCGCTCCCCCCGTCACCCGCTGGACGAGCCAGGGAAACGGGTTGTGCCGGACCGTGCCGCTCGCAAGGATCCGGTCGATCCCCTCCGTCACATCCACCGTTTCCATGGCCCAGGGCGGAGTCCAGTTCCAGCCGCGCCTCCTTTCGTCCTCGGCGGCGGCCGGCGTGCCCCAGTAGATCGACGAAACGAACTCGATGGGGAAGGGACCTCCTCCGTTGAAGCGCGACTTGGAGCGCACGAACCCCATGTTCGTCGAGATGCTGAGTTGCTCGTTCGGCGTGATCTCGAGGTTCGCGCGCGCCGAGTACTTGTTCTGGTGATTCCATTCGACGAAGCCCTCGTCGCGGTCAACCTGCGCCGAGACGTAGTAGCGGATCAGGTCCGTGCCTCCGCTGGAGGAGATCCCGTAGGTCTGGTCGTGCCCATAGGTGAAGGGGATGCCGTGGCCCAGCGCCTGCTCGGACTTGAGGACTTCGAACTTGCGCACGCCGGTCGGCAGAAGTTCGCAGTTGGGACACGGGTTGGTTCCCTTGTCGTAGACCGCGGGCCAGCGATCCACCGCGTTGGACAGGTAGGAGACGCCCTGTCTGACCGTGACCTCCCACCGGGGCGCGCCGGCCGTGCCCCGCTTTGTCGTGATCTGGATCACCCCCGCCGACGCTTCCGTCCCGTAGAGAGTCGCCGCGGCGGGGCCCTTGATGACCTCGACGCTCTGGATCTCCTCCGGATTCAGGTCGTTCAGGCGGCTCACCGAGCCTCCCCGCATGGTCCCGTTCCCCTGGTCGCGGCCGATACGTGCATTGGAGTTGTTGTCGATTCTGACCCCGTCGACATAGACGAGGGGACTGCTGCCGAGGCTCACGCTGCCCAGGCCGCGGATCTTGATCGCCGCTCCGGTGCCGACGTTGCCCGGTCCGCTGGCCATGTTCAGGCCCGCGACGTTCGAGTTGAGCAGTTCCTGAAAGGTGCCCGACTGCCCGACCTGCATCGCCTCGGTCATGTCGACCTGGGCGATTGTGGTGCCGAGCGCCCGCGTCTGGGAGCCCCCCGCGGTGCCGGTGACGACGATCGCGTCCAGATCGATGGCCGTCTCCTCGAGCTCGATCTGAACCGCGCCCCCGGTGGCAACGGTCTCGGTGTGCTCCCTGTACCCAATGAGGACCACCCGTAGCGTCGCACTGGCACCGGCGACGTTCGCGATCAGGAACCGGCCTGCAGAGTTGGTGGTGACTCCCTGTCCGGTCCCCTCGACGACGACCTGGGCGCCGGAAAGGGGCTGGCCCGTTCGGGCCGAGACGACAATTCCCGTGACGACCTCCTGGACCGGCGGCGCGAGCACCATCGGCAGTTTCAGGACCGATCGGTCAGCCGCGTTGCTCGAGGCCATGGCGGCCCCCGGCGCCAGCACGATCGCGGGCGAGGCGGCAACCACGGCCAGACAGCCTGTTGACAGGAGTCTCCTTAGACTTTGCATGGCGATACATTCCTCCCGTTGAAGGGTCCTGATGGGGGGTTTCCGAACCGAGTTCAGGCGCGCGCAGGATTGTTGGAGGAAGTGTCCTGCTTTGGCCGGTCCCGCCATGGCCAACTCCAGCGAATGCCTGCGCCACCGCAGCGCCCCCGCTCTTCGCGGCACGATTCAGGCCGATCGCCGTCAGCGGAGTCGGGAGCACCAGAACTTAACGTGTACGGGTATGTATACAGATTTCGCAAGGTCAAGTGCATGCAAAACTGCAATAAGACAGGCGAATGCTGCCTCAGAGAGCCTTCAGAGCGGCTCCCTCCACACCTCGCGACACACCCGGAACCAGTTGCCGCCGAGGATGCCGCGGACATCGTCTTCACCATATCCCCGCCGCAGCATGAGGTCGGTAAGCTCGGGCAGCTGCTCGACCTCGAAGCATGCCAGGGGCTCCCACAGCCCCTGCTCCTTCCCGGGCCACTCGTCCGGCCTTGCGTCGATGAACCGCCGCAGGAACTCCAGACCGGGCTTGTCCAGGTTGTCGAGGCCGATTCCAACATGCTGGGGTCCCACGAGCTGCACGACGTGGTCGAGGTGGCGGAAGTACGTCTCGGTGCTCGTGTCGCCCAGGTAGAAGCCCGCGCTGGTGATGCCGATCACGCCTCCAATGGCCGCGCAAGCCTGGATCTGGTCGTCGCGGACGTTGCGAAAGTGCTCGCGTATCGAATGGCAGCCGAGGTGCGAGAAGATGACCGGCGCCCGCGACACCTCCATCATCTCGAGGGTGGTGCGGTAGCCGGCGTGGGCGGCGTCGACGAGCATGCCGACGCGGTTCATCTCGTGGATGACCTTGATCCCGAACTGGGTGAGTCCGATATCGATGCGGTCCGCCGAGCCCCCGCCGATCGAGTTGACGAGGTTGAAGATGGGGTGCACGAAGCGGACGCCGAGCTTGTAGTACGTCTCGATCAGGTTGAGGTCGCGTTCCAGGCAGCGGAACCCCTCGAGGTGCAGGCCGACCGCGAGCTTTCCGTCGCGCTTGGCGGCCAGGATGTCGTCGACGGTGTTGACCAGCACGTAGCGGTCGGGCCGGCTCAGGATCTGGTGACGGCAGCGGGCGATTCGCTGCATGGCCTCGCCGATGTTGTGGCGGTCGCCGGCGGGATGCACCGAGACGAAGTCGACCCCGGCGCCTTGCCACCGGGGGAAGAGGCGGGCGTCGTTCCCGTGGTCGGGTTCCCAGACGAAAACCATGTCCCACACGAGAGCGTCGTCGTGGAGCGCGGCGGCGCGGGGGGAGATGGCGCGCGAGGGTGGCCCGCTGGCTACCGGCCCGCCGCCGGCCCGCGTGGAAGCGGCGCGTTCAACCTCGCCGCCACCCATCCCCTACTGCTCCCACTCGATGTGCCCATCGACCGCAATCACCTGCCCGGTAACCCGGCTCGCCCCCTCCGAAGCCAGGAACACGGCCATGTCGGCGATGTCTTCCGGCTCCACCTTGCAGCGCATCGAGATGAATTGCAGGAACTCCGTCTCGACCTCGGCCGCCGAGCGCCCCTCCTGGACCGCGATCCGCTGGACGATCCCGCGCATGCGCTCGTTGTTCACCATCCCCGGCTGAATCGCGTTCACGCGCACATTCCACGGCCCCAGTTCGCGCGCCGCCGTCTTCGTCAGCCCCTCGACCCCCCACTTCGACACGTTGTAGACCGACCGGTTGAGGGGCAGGGTGCGCACGCTGCCCGTCGAAATATTTACAATCGAGCCTTCACGCCTGGCCTTCATCCCTGGCACCACTGCCTTGGTCCAGAAGAAAGGGCCGTAGAGGTTGACCCTCATCGTGCGGTCCCATTCGTCATCCGGCATCTCCTCCACGGGAGCGCGGGGACCGGGGATGGCCGCGTCGTTCACGAGCACGTCCACCCTGCCCATGGCCTCCTCGGCTTCGCGCATGCCGCGCGCTACGTCGGCCGGGACCGACACATCCCCCACCGTGCCGGAGAAGGCGTCGTTCTCGCTCAGCGCCTGCGCCACGGCCTCGGCGTTGATGTCGAAGATGTGGACCCTGTAGCCGGCGCCGGCAAACCGCTGCGCGATCACGCGCCCGATGCCGCTGGCGCCTCCCGTGACGACGACCGTTCGCGCCATCGGTTATCTCCTGGTAAAGCGCACGCCACGGACCCGGTCGGTCGAGGCGTGCAGGGTGCATACGCGGCTGTCGCTGTCGCGCTGGAATTCGCGGTTCTGCGTGACTGCCACATTAGCCCGGTTCGTGTCATTTGTGCTAATCTTTACGGCTGACGACCGGGCCCGGCCGCACTCCGGGCGAAATCCAGCCTACTTCTGGAAAAGCATCACGATGAGCAAGAAGACAGTTGAAGAAACCTCTCCGGCCAACACCCCAACCTCCACGGACGATTCCCTCGGCCGCCGCAAGTTCCTCGGCAAGGCGGCCACGGGCGTAGTCGGCGCGGGCCTGGTCTCCGCTTGCGGCGGCGACAGCGGCGGCGGGTCGGATGGGGCGCCGGCGGTGATCACACAGCCCAACGTGAATTGGAGGATGGCGTCGAGCTTCCCGCGCGGCCTGGACGCGATCTACGGCACCGGCGAGATACTCGGAGAGATCACGGCGTCGCTAACGGGAGGCCGTTTCCGCATCCGCGCCTATCCCGCCGGCGAACTCGTTCCGGGGCTGCAGGTCATGGACGCCGTGCAGCAGGGCACGGTGCAGGTCGGGCAGAGCACGAGCTACTACTACACGGGCAAGAACCAGGCGTTGGCCTTCGACGCGGGCGTGCCCTTTGGGATGACCGCGCGTCAACAGGACGCGTGGCTGAACGAGGGCGGGGGACTCGAAGTAATCCGCGGCGTCTTCTCGGACTTCGGGATCATTTCCTTCCCCGGAGGAAACACGGGTGGGCAAATGGGCGGCTGGTTCCGCAGAGAGGTGAATTCGGCAGAGGACCTGCGGGGCCTGAAGATGCGCATCCCCGGACTGGGCGGCGACGTCATGGACCGCATGGGCGTGACGGTCCAGGTCCTGGCCGGCGGCGACATCTATCCCGCGCTCGAGCGCGGCGCGATCGACGCCACCGAGTGGGTAGGCCCCTACGACGACGAGAAGCTGGGCCTCCACCAGGCCGCACCGTACTACTACTACCCGGGCTGGTGGGAGCCGTCGGCGTCGGTGTCGTACGAAGTCAACCAGCAGGCGTGGGACTCGCTTCCCTCCGACTACCAGGCGGTCTTCGAGGTCGCGGCCAAGGCCAGCGCGCGCCGGATGCTGTATTTCTACGACGCCAAGAACCCGGGCGCTCTGCAGCGACTCATCGACGGCGGAACCCAGATGCGGTCGTTCTCGGACGACATCATGTCCGTCGCGCGCACGACCATCGGCGAGATCCTCGAGGACTACGCCGCGGCCGACCAGCAGTACCGCCAGGTCTACGACCACTGGCGGAACTTCAAGGAGGCGTCCTACCGCTGGTTCGGCACGGCGGAACTGCGGTTCGCGAGCTTCGCGTTCAACACGGATTCGTCAACGTCCAGCACGGCCTGAGCCACGGCGACTGACAGAATGACACCCGAGTCGTCATTTTGCCTGTCAATTTGACGACTCTGCCGTGATTCTGCGCCTTGGCGTCGGCCCTCAGGGCACCAGCCCCGTCACCAGCTGCGGCCACTGGATGATCAGCATCAGGCCGATCAGCTGGATGATGATGAACGGAATCACCGCACGGTAGAGGTCTGTCGTCTTCACCTCCGGGGGAGCCACACCCCTCAGATAGAAGAGCGCGAAGCCGAAGGGCGGCGTCAGGAACGAGGTCTGCAGGTTCATCCCGATCATGACCCCGAACCACACGAGGTCGATCCCCATGAGTGCGGCGGCGGGCGCCAGCAGCGGGATGATAATGAAGGCGATCTCGAAGAAGTCCAGGAAGAACCCGAGGATGAAGATCGTCAGGTTGGCGACGAGGAGGAGACCGATCCGGCCGCCGGGCAGGCCCGTCAGCAGGTCCTCGATCCAGATGTCCCCGTAGAGCCCCCGGAAGACCAGCGCGAAGGCGGTCGAACCGATCAGCAGGAACATCACCATCGTGGTGAGCTTGGTCGCCCCCAGGCACGACTCGCGAAGCACGCTCATCGACATGCGGCCGCGCGCCGCAGCCAGCAGGATCGCGCCGACCGACCCGATCGCCCCGGCTTCGGTCGGGGTGGCGATTCCCACGAAGATCGACCCGAGAACGATCAGGATCAGCAGCAGCGGCGGCAGCATCACCACCGCCACCCGGCGCATGAGCACCTTGAAATCGACGTCGGTCATCTCGGGCGGCAGCGCCGGCGCCGCCTCGGGCTTGACCACCGCCACGCCCGCCACGTACAGCGCGTACATCCCGGCCAGCATCAGCCCCGGGACCAGCCCCCCGATGAACAGATCGCCGACCGAGATGCCCAGCTGATCGGCGAGCACCACCAGCACGATGCTCGGCGGAATGATCTGCCCCAGCGTGCCCGACGCCAGAATCACCCCCGACGACAGCGTCGCCGAGTACTTGTAGCGCAGCATCACCGGCAGCGAGATGCTCCCCATCGCCACCACCGACGCGCCAACGACGCCAGTCGCCGCGGCCAGCATCGCGCCCACGATCACGACCCCTAGCGCAAGCCCCCCGTTATGCCTCCCGAAGAGCGTCCCGATCGTCGTCAGAAGATCCTCGGCGAGCTTTGCCTTCTCCAACACCAGCCCCATGAAGATGAAGAAGGGCACGGCCAGGAGCACGTAATTCGACATCACCCCAAAGATCCGCTCGGGCATGGCGTACAGCAGGTTCCAGTCGAAGATCCCGAACTCGACGCCGATGAAGGCGAAGAGCAGCGACGCGCCGCCCAGCGCGAACGCGACCGGGTATCCGCTGAAGATGATCAGGAAGACAACGACGAACATCAATGGAGCGAGGATGTTCGCTTCCATCAGATGCCGATCTTTCCGGCGTGTGCCCCGGGACCGTGCTCGTCCTGATCCTCGACGTCCTCACCCTTGCGCAGTACCGCCACATCCTTCATCAGCTCCGCGATCCCCTGGGCCAGCAGCAGCACGAACGCCACGATGATCACCGCCTTCAGCGGATAGCGCGGCAGGCCCCCCGGGTCGGGCGACGACTCGAGCACCGCCCACGAATTGCGGATCGACGGCCACGAGACCCATAGCACGAAGATCGAGAAGGGGATGAGCATCAGCACCGAGCCGATGACGTTGATCCTGGCCTTGGCCTTCGCCCTCATGCGCCCGTAGAGCACGTCCACCCTCACGTGGGCGTCCTCCTTGAGCGCGAACCCGGCCCCGAGCAGGAAAATCAGCGAGAAGAGGTACCACTGCAGCTCCAGATAGAGATTCGAGCTGAGGTTCACCCCGATGAACCGCCCCAGATAGCGCGCGATCGCGTTGTAGGCGCCGATGAGCACCATCAGCAGGGCCAGCCACGAGATGAACCGCCCCAGGCCGCCGGTCAGCCGGTCGACGATTCGGGTGTACCAGTTGTCGCTCAAGGGCGTATCGCTGTTCCCGGGTGGGTGGCTGGGTTCCCCGCGGACGCGCGGACGAACGCCCAGACTATCATGCGCCGGCAGTGGTGAGCAAGCTTTGCCCCGTCATCTCGCTCGGCTGGGGTATGCCCATGAGATGAAGGACGGTGGGGGCGACATCGGCGAGGATCCCGTCGCGCACGGCCTGCGGTGGGGATCCCGGCGGCGAGGAGAGGATCAGCCGAACGGGACCGGTGGTGTGGGCCGTGAAGGGGCTCCCATCCTCGCACAGCATCTTCTCGGCATTGCCGTGATCGGCGGTCACCAGCGCCGTCCCGCCGACTTCGGCGACGGCCTCCAGGACCCTCCCCACGCAGGTGTCCACCGTCTCCACCGCCGCCACCGCCGCCGGAATGCTGCCTGTGTGGCCAACCATGTCCGCGTTGGCGTAGTTCACCAGGATGAAGTCGTGGCGCCCCTCGGCGATGTGCTCCAGGAGCGCCTCGGTGAGCTCCGGCGCGCTCATTTCGGGCTTGAGGTCGTAGGTGGCGACCTGCGGCGACGGGATCAGGTGGCGGTCCTCGCCGGGGAAGGGCTCCTCGACGCCGCCGTTGAAGAAGTAGGTGACGTGCGGGTACTTCTCCGTTTCGGCCATGCGGAGCTGCGTGCGGCCGGCCCGCGCGAGGATGTCGCCGAGGACGCCCTCCAGCCTGCGCGGGGGGAAGAGGACGGGGTGGGGGAAATCGTCCTCGTAGCGGGTCATGGCGACGAGGCGGTCGCAGGGGCCGCGGGGCCGGGCGAAGTGGGGGAAGGTGTCGTCCATGAGCGCCGCGGTGAGTTGCCGGGCGCGGTCGGCGCGGAAGTTGAAGAAGAGGATGCCGTCGGCGGGGCCGATGCCGTTGTGGTCGCCGACCCGCTCGGCGCTGTTCGCGGCGGCCTCGCCTTCCGACGGCGCCACGACAACCGGCGGCAGGAACTCGTCGGTGATGCCCTCGGCGTAGCACCGGGCGACGTACGCGGAGGAGCTCTCGACGCGCGGGCCGTCGGCCTCCACGATCGCACGGTAGGCGCGTTCGGTGCGCGGCCAGCGGCGGTCTCGGTCCATGGTGTAGTAGCGTCCGGACACGGTGGCGATATGGGCGTCGGGCCATCGAGCCGGACTCGGGTTGCCTCGCTGGGCCGTCCCATCCGCGCGTCCCAGGCTCATCCCCGTCTCCAGCTCCTCGATCCACCCGTTCCCTGAGGTCGGCGAGGTGTCGCGCCCGTCGGTGACCACGTGGACCCGGGCCGGGATGCCGGTCCGCTCCGCCCAGTCCAGCAGCGCGTGCAGGTGCGAGATGTCGCTGTGCACCCCCCCATCCGAGCACAGCCCCACCAGGTGGAGCGCGCCGCCCGAGGCCTTCAGCGCGGCACCGAGTTTGCGCAGCGCCGCGATCTCGAAGAAGGACCCGTCCCGGATCGCCATCGAGATCCGCGTGACGTCCTGATGCACGATCCGGCCCGCGCCCAGGTTCAGATGACCGACCTCGGAGTTGCCCATCTGGCCGGCGGGAAGACCCACCGCTTCGCCCGAAGTGGTGAGCAGGCCCCACGGGCGCGAGGCGAGCAGCCTGTCGCGCCCCGGTGTCCGCGCCATCGCCACGGCATCACCGCGGCGCGCGATTTCGGCCGGGTCGGACGCTCCCACACCCCACCCGTCGCAGATGATCAGGACGACGGCGCGCGACGGATGGTCCTGTCGGCTTGTTGGTTCCACCCTTCTGAGTCCTCCCTGTTTAGCGATCGGCTACCCGGCCGACCCACGCTGATCGTTTGTCTGACGCCGCTACCGCCCACAACAGATCCACTTCCCCAATATGTAGCGATTAGTACTCTCAAGGTCGCGCGTGAGAACTCGGGGGTGGTTGACGGCCCAACTCCGGAGCGAGTACCCATCCTTATGTCCATGCACGCCCATTTATCGACGGACCCAACGTCGGCGCCCGCACCAGCGGGTGGTCCCGCTCTGTGGGCTGCGAGTCTGCTTGTGCTTGTCCCCGCCGTCCTTGCGGCGGCCTGCACATCCATCGAGGAGCCTGCGGAAGGCGTGTGGGTTGCCGTGCACGCGTACTCCGTTCGAGGACTCCCCGAACGTTCGCTGCTGCCCATTGGCCGGCTGCGCCCCGACGGTAGCTGGGATCTTCCCTGGCCTCGGTCCTTTGGCGTATCATTCGGGGCTGCCGAACAAGCTTCGTCGGTTCGGGTGGATGCCGAAGGCTTTCTGCTCCCAACCGGAGACCTTTCGGAATCCGCATCCCGTCCGGGTATCCACTGGTTGCTCCCATACGAGGTTACAGATTCAGGCCGACTGCGGTCGGTGGCCCCGGTCCACTGGTACAGGTACGCGGTCGGTGAAGTGGCTCAGGGCCGTCCCACTCAGGCGGACGCATTGCGTCGCAGTGACTACTTTCGCTGTAGCTTTTGGGTGCTGAATGCCAACGAGGAGATCGACGGAGCCGTCCCTGCAGGAATGGCACTGAGTCGCCCGGCACTTCGCGACCTCTCGGAGGACGATCTTCCAAATCTGGGCGAGATGCTCACCGCAGCCGGGTTTCCGCACCAACCCTCTGACGAGGACGGCGGCTACCACTATCGAGGGGATGGCCGCAGTACCGCCGGACGGTACCCCCGCCGGACGGTTGTCGGGCTCGCAACGGTCCGTGAAGACGTGGATGTGGCGCTTGTACTGTACGAAGAGGCTGGCCCAAGGTTCGGCGGTCATGTCACCAGCTGGGCACTGTTCGAGATGCGGGACGGGCGAGCGAATGTCGTTTCCACGTTCTCCGGGGACGCGTCGCTGTGTGGACGGTGGCCGGCCGAGAACCGAACCGAAGCCCTCTGGGTGGCTCTTGTGTCGCACGAGGGATCCCGGCTGGACCCAATCGGAAGGCGGCGTTCCGACGGGAGTTGGGATCTGCCGTGGCCCGACTTGGTTGCGGGGGGCAGCCTCGATAGCAGCGGATACCTGCATCTGTGGCCGAGCCCCTCCGGTGAGCCGCGAAGTTCCGCCGACGGCTGGCCTCTTCCCTTCGTAGCTGTAGGCAGGGACCGGGTTCGCATCGACGTTCCACTGCAGTGGTACCGGCACACCCGCTGGAACGTCACGCCGGGCACCGTGACCCACGTGATGCTGGCTGAGAGGGGTTGTAGCGCCGGCTGGTCGTTGCGCATGGACCCCGACCCCGAATGGAGCGTGCCAGGCTCTGAGGGGCGCCGCGTCAGCGTAGCGTTCAGCCTTCCGCTTGCAGTCAGCCTGACCGAAGCGGACGTGCCCGGCTTGGACTCCATCCAGACCGTGCTCAGGCTGGTGGACCGACCACCCCGCGACCATGGCGGTTATGAAATGGGGGGCAACCGCTACCCTCACCGCGACATCCTGGGCCTTTACCGGATAGACGACGACGTCATCATCGGAGTGGTGGGCGAATACCACTACGAAGGCCAGAAGACCGTCGTGTTCGAAATAGCAGGGGACTCTGCCAGAATCGTCTCCGAGGCCTCTGGAGGCGGCTGCTGACGCGCAGCCCTCCCAGCTTCCGGGAGCGAAATCGTGTTGACTGATCCGGTCGGTCCCCAGGAAGACAAATTGAGCGGTCTCTGGCGGCAGAGTCTCGACCTGAAGGGCCATCCGGCGCCCCCGGTTCGGTGGACCTGTGCCGCCCCTTCCGGAGATATCCCCGCGCTTCGGCGCTGGAGGCACGCGGTCGGACCGGTCAGGGTCGGCAACGCAGCTCCACGCGGCATACCACCCGGCCGCACAACGCGCTGGCCCCTCACGGTGGTTGCGTGGAACGCGAATGTGGGGGGTGGCGGGCTTCGAGCCCTCTGGGACCACCTCACCGGGGTCGCAGACGCCGCGGCACGCCCCACCGTGGTGTTGTTGCAGGAGGTCTTCGCGACCGGACCGGGAATCCCGGCGCCGGCCTCGTCCACCGCGGCCTGGGCCGAGCGCATCGCCCCCGTTCCATCCGGCGACTACCGAACCGACATCGCCACCTTCGCCCAAGAGGCTGGCCTCTCCCTGGTGTACGTGCCGTCGATGCGGAACGGCGGCCCCGCCGCCGACCCACCCGAGGACCGCGGCAACGCCATCCTCGCGAACGTCCCTCTGTCGTCGCGGCGCGCCATCGAACTCCCACTCGAACGCCAGCGCCGGGTCGCCGTCGCGGCGGACGTGGTCATCGCAGGCAAGACCGTCGCCCTCTGCTCCGTCCATCTCGACAACAGGTCCCCATTGCGCCGGGTGTGGCGCACTGTGGGGACTGCCCGCCGCCGCCAGATGGCCGGTCTGCTCGATGTCTTCCCTGACGACACACACGCGCCTGCCCACGTCCTTGGCGGCGATCTCAACACCTGGGTCGGCGGCCGCCGCGAGGGCGCCTACAGACTTGCCCGGGAGCGGTTCCCCCTCCCGCCACAACCCGACCCCATGCCGACTCACCACTTCGAGATCGGGGGCTGGCTACGGCACTCCGACCACCTGATGTTCCGGCTGCCCTCGGGGTGGCACGGCGAATACCACCGCCTCGACACCACCTTCGGATCGGACCACTACCCGTTGGTGGGAACCATCGGACCGGCTGTGAAATCTTTAGCCTCAAGGACTTGACACAACTGGACACTAACCCGCATTTCTCACACGGTGGCAGAGCAGGGTTCTGAGAGCGGGATCTGGGGCGTTGTTTGGGAAGGGTACCGTCGCCTGGGTGGCAGAGTAGCCCGCGGACGTACCGGATGGAGTCGTGTGTACGGGGGATTGAGGTAACCGAAGGCCCCTGGGTGTCCGTGGGGCGCACGGGTCCCAAGGAGCGGGCCGGAGAAGAAGTCGGGAATGGGTGGAAGGTCACCCTCGCAATCGGGCGTGGACCCGTGCGAAGGCATGGGCGGAGGGATGCGCGGAGTCCATGGCCACCTTGATCCTCCGCACCGAGACCGTCACGCGAGCGCCGATCTTGAGGAGCTTGAGCAGGAGGGTTCCGGCGGTGGCGCGGGCCAGGCGGGTGCCCACGAGCGAGCGCCTGAGGACATCGAAGAGGATCGACGCGAAGGCGGAGAAGAGGAGCCGGAGCTGGTTGGCACCGAAGCGCGAAGCCGAGGTCCGGTCGGAGAAGAGATCCAGCTGCTGTTCCTTGATCGTGTTCTCCATCTTGCCCCTCGGGCAGTAGACGCGCTCGTAGACGGTGCGGGCCGAGAAGGTGCCGGCGGGCAGCGAGGTGACGACGAAGCGGGGGTTGGCCTTGCCCGGCAGGTGTTCCGCCTTCGCGACGAGGCGGCGCCGGCGCGACCAACTCTTCAGCGTGGCGTAGAGGAACTCGGCGAACCGGCGAACCGGCGTGCCGGGCGGCCGTGGCGGACGGCTTCGGCCCGGGCCTTGGCCAGTTCCACGCCGATCTTCCCGACCAGGCGCGAGTTCTTCGCCACGCCGATAACGTAGTCCACCCGGTTGTCCTCGCACCAAGCCATTATCTCCTCGCGGGCGTAGGCGGAGTCGGCCCGGAGCAGGATCTTCAGCCAGGGCCACTCCGCCCGGAGCCGGGCGATGACGCCCTCGATCGCTTCGATCGCGCCGGCGGCAGGATCGGAGTTGCCGGGCCTGAGCCCCCAGCTCCCCGGCCATGCTGAAAAACTACTTCTCTCGGCCTCGAAAGGCCCTTTTTGGCTCCCGGAACCGCCCCGACCTGCCCTGAGGAAGAGATTGCCAAAAGTCCCTCCGCCCCTTATATTCCCCTCGACACGTCAGTTCATGAATAAGGCAGGCTCACAGGCATCCTGCAGCCGCCCCCCTTAACAGGGAACCCACCATGCGCACCCGTTACCCCGTCGTGATCGCCACCGTCCTCATCGCTGGCGCCGTGCCCGCCGCGCCCCTAGCCGCACAGGCGGACACCGTTCACGTCGCGCAGGTTCCCCTCCGCTCCCCGGCCCTTGCGGCCATATTCGAGGTGCACCCCTTCATTCCCCTGCTCGGGCATTGGTACGCTGGAGACGTGAAGCGGGGACTCCTGCCTACGGTCGTCAATATCGGCGGCTTTGTCCTCCTTGTCAGGTGCGTGAATCTGGGGGGCGACTCGCACTGTTCCGATACTGGGGATAACATTGCCATGGTCGGCGCACTGGCGGGTGTCAGCGGTTGGGTGTGGCGTATGGTTTCGGCCGCCAACACGGCGAAGGACCAGAACCGCCTAATCACCGAACGGCAAGCCACCACAAGCCTTTTCGTCGAGCCGTTGCCGCAGCGCCGACTCGGAGTCGGGCTGGCTCTACGGTTCTGACCCAGCCTCCGGCCTATTGGACGGTGGCAAGCAGGGGCTTAGGGCGAAGAACCGACTGGGGGGCGAGTTGATGCGGGAGGCGGAGCGGGAGGCGCTGGCGTTGATGCTCGCTTCGGAAGCTTCATATCCCTTGCAGGCAATGAGTTGACGGGCACCGTACCGCGGCTCCCGGCCGGGGATGTCCGGCGCAACTACTTCTCCGGCTGCATCCCCTGGACATGGCGGCTGGAGGAGGGCACGCCTCGGCTGCGAGTGAATCCACAACGGACCTCCACGGGCGGCACCGTCAACCTCAAGGAATGCATATCGGCAAGCGGGGCGACTGCCGTGACCGGGCCGGACGGCGTGGCCCTGCGGGAGAATCTGCGGGATGAGCTGCGAGAAACCCGGGATAGGGCCATCCTGGAATACTCGGAGGGACGCTGGCATTCCCATCGAGCTGCGCCCATCCAATCTCCGATCATGGACGGGCAAGGGCTCACGAGGGCGCCTGCGGCAGGACATTCGCCAGTCTCGAAGCAACTCATGATGTCGGAGTGTCCGACCGCCGGCCACTCCCAGGGCGCCCGCGGTTTCCTTGGACAGCGGTTCCCGCCCTAAGCGGCACGGTCCAACAGAGTTCCAGCCCAAGACAGGAAACTCAGTGTCGTGCAGTCCTGTATGACTTTAGATTTAGACGATTCTCCGCCGGGATTCAGACATTGGCCGATCCGCTGGTCCGTCCGCATCATGGCCTCGTCGAGGATCGGATACGCCTCGGCCCCAGAAAGATCGCAGGGACGGCGTTTCGTGTGGATGTGATGCGCGACCTCGGGATTCCCGCTAGTCTGACCGGCTCTCCAGCTATTCCGTGAGGGTTGAATCAGACTACGACCCACCGGCAAGAAGCGCAGATCGTGCAGTCCCAGTTGACTTTGGACGATTTCTCGCCGTGATCCCCTCCCCCCTGGACCCTGACGTAACGTTAGGGTTTATCGCCCCCGTCCCAGCAACACCACATGCTCCCGCTCGATCTCGCACCGGAACCGCTCCGGCAGCCTCGCCCAGTCCCGCGCCGGCCGTTCACGCGGCTCCCGTAGGCCCACACCTCGGTATCGGGCAGGTGTCTCCGGAGCAATGCCGTAAGGATTCCCCGGTGCCGTGGCAAGGGGCGTAGCCGGTCAGTCATCGTTGGTCCGCTCGGCCAGCCGCTTGCGCAGCAGCTCACGCCACCCTTGGGGATCTGACGCCTGACCGCGCTCCGTCCCGACGCTTTTGCCAGCTAGCCTAGCCTGGTCGGCCACTCCGACCCGCCGACGGTTGGCGGTTGGATGCCTGTTCGGGAAAGAACTGCCGATACCAGCTCCGCAGACGCATCACGGGCCCGTCGTCTCGGCAAAGCATCGGCGGGCGTCGGAAGATCTTGTCTTCCCAGATCCGGACATCGTTGCGCCACTGGGAGAGCTTCCATCATCGACTTCCGAGATGCGGGGGGCCGGATATGGAACCTCTTCGCCGGCCTGTTGCCGGTCTCCGCCGTCCCGGTGGTACATGAAGATCTGCCCGTGTACCTCCTGTACGGGGAAACTCCCGGTCGCTATGCGGGTGGGGAGGGTGTCGCTGTAGGGCACACGGGCCACTCGTCCGTCGCCCGTGAATTGCCAAGCGTGGAACGGGCACTCGATGCGGTCCTTGCAGACCCGGCCGTTCGCGAGGTTCGCGCCGAGATGAGGGCAGAACGCCTCCATCGCAAATACGTCGTCCGCGTCCTCGCTGCGCCAGACGACCAGTGCGCGGCCCAGGCATTCGAGATAGCGTACCTGCCCGCGCCGAAGCGACTTCGAGCCGAGCAGCCTGTACCAGCCGTCGGGATAGGAAGGGGGATAGCTGGCCAGGCGCCGATCATCAGAGTAACTGCGACCCTCGCGGTTCGAACGGCGAGTCAGGAGGCCCATGCTAGCAGCTTTCCATCGCTACCGCGGATTGGAGGGTGCCGCCGCGCCCCATTTGCTGCCATTTCAGGTCCTCGGCCAGGAGCGCCTCCCTTGGCGTGGCCTGAGCGTTGCCCACGGCCCTCTCGTCCCCGCATTAGAGTGAGACCTCGTAACGCACACCGAGGTCAGCCTGACGGGGGCCGTACTGGCGTACGGTCACCTTGACCGTCTCATCGTCGGCGGTATACCCCTTGAACACAATGTCCACATGTGGCTCGTGAATGGCAACGACGTCGTCCAAGTACTCCAACACTTCATTGGTGCATGCTACGAGGATAAGGGCAATGCCGCACGCACGGATCCCGCGCAGTCAGCGAACAGCGCGGGCTGGGCCACCCGTTTTCCGCGTCCGCTGCAGCCGGTCGGTGAAGGATTTCTACAGCGACCGCGATCCCCCGCCACTACTACCCGGGCGGAGAGGGGCGGTGGGGATCGGACCCTCGTTCGGATGACAGGTCTCCCGGCGTCCGAACGAGGGTGGGCAAGCGAAGCGCGCCAGCTCGCCGGCAAGGCGAGCACCCGTGCCGACGCCGCGATCACGGATCCGTGGCTGGCCGGGATGCGGGCACGAAGCAGATCGCGCAGGTGCGGGGACGATTCCCTGCCGATGGAGTGGACGCCCCCTCCCGGCGGCATCGCAATGTGCCAAGATGGTACTAAGCGATTGTCGAACCATCAGAGGGAGGAGGCATCCACATGGAAGAGGTTACCATCATCGGGATCGATCTGGCAAAGCGCAGCTTTCAGCTACACGGGGCCACGGCCGACGGGGCGGTGGCGTATCGCAGGAAGCTGAGCCGGGGGAAGCTGCTGGGCTTTCTCGCCTCGCAACCGGGGTGTACGGTAGCGATGGAGGCGTGCGCCAGCGCCCACCACTGGGGCCGGGAGATCACATCGCTCGGCCACGAGGTGAGGCTGGTTCCCCCAATCTACGTAAAGCCCTTTGTCAAGCGGCAGAAGAATGACGCTGCGGACGCGGAGGCGATCACGGAAGCGGCGCGGCGGCCGACCATGCACTTCGTGGCGGTCAAGTCAGAAGCCCAGCAGGCGCAGGCGATGCTCTTTCACACGCGTGACCTGCTGGTGCGCCAGCGCACGCAGACGATCAACGCGCTTCGGGGCCACCTGGCCGAGTACGGCGTCGTGGCTCCGCAGGGCAGGGCCCGGATCAGGGACTTGGCCGGAGTGCTGGAAGACGGCGACTATGGTCTGCCGGAAGCGGTCGTCGGGCTGGGCCGCGTGCTACTCGGGCGGATCGATGAGCTCGATGAGAAAATCAACGGGCTCGACCGCGAGCTCCGGACGAGCGCCCGGGAGAACGAAGAGACGGCGCGTCTGATGACGATCCCGGGAGTCGGGCCGGTCACCGCGATGGCATTGCAGGCCTTCGCACCGCCGATGGAGAGCTTCCGGCGCGGACGCGACTTCTCGGCCTGGCTCGGCCTCGTGCCGCGGCAGCACACGACCGGCGGCAAGCCGAGGCTGGGCAGGATATCGAAGATGGGCCAGCGAGACCTGAGACGGCTCCTGGTCATGGGAGCCATGACTGTTGTTCGGCACGCGAGCCGGCGCGGCGAGATCACGGATCGTTGGCTGGCCGGGATGTTGGCGCGCAAGCCGAAGATGGTGGTCGCGGTGGCGCTCGCCAACAGGACGGCGCGGAGGGTCTGGGCGCTGGCCACAAGGAAGGAGACCTATCAAGTTCGCACTGCCGCCTGAGCGGGCGGCGAAAGGAGAGAAGCTGACGGGAGAAGTGGGCAGTAGGACGGAAGGAACGGGGTAAGGGCAAACGGTCGACAAGACGGGGTCGGAAAAACCAGTGAATCACGGAGGGCCTATGAGCCCGGCCTGCCGATTTGGATCCGATCTCACGAACACCATACGGGCCCGCGGCCACAGATGGCTGCATCAAGAGGCCGATGGAGTGGACGCCCCCTCCCGGCGGCATCGCGATGTGCCAAGATGGTACTGAAGCGATTGCGACCTTGAGAGGTCTGACCATCTGAGGGAGGAGGCATCCACATGGAAGAGGTTACCATCATCGGGATCGATCTGGCAAAGCGGAGCTTTCAGGTGCATGGAGCGAGGGCGGACGGGTCGGTGGCGTACCGCAGGAAGCTGAGCCGCGGCAAGCTGCTGAGCTTTCTGGCGTCGCACCCGGGGTGTACGGTGGCGATGGAGGCGTGCGCCAGCGCCCACTACTGGGGCCGGGAGATCGCGGCGCTCGGCCACGAGGTCAGGCTGGTCCCGCCGATCTACGTGAAGCCCTTCGTCAAGCGGAGCAAGAACGACGCGGCGGACGCGGAGGCGATCACGGAAGCGGCCGACCGTCCGACCATGCACTTCGTGGCAGTCAAGACCGAAGCGCAGCAGGCACAGGCGATGCTCTTTCACACGCGTGACCTGCTGGTGCGCCAGCGCACGCAGACGATCAACGCACTGCGGGGCCACCTGGCCGAGTACGGCGTTGTGGCTCCGCAGGGCAGGGCCCGGATCCGGCAGCTGGTCGGGGAGCTCGAGGCCGGGGACTGTGGCCTGCCGGGGGCGGTCGTCGAGTTGGGCTGGTTGCTGCTCCGGCAGATCGATGAGCTCGATGAGAAGATCGACGGACTCGGTCGCGAGTTCCGGAAGAGCGCGCGGGCCGACGAGGAGACGGCACGCCTGATGACGATCCCTGGAATCGGGCCGATCACCGCGCTGGCCATCCAAGCTTTCGCCCCACCGATGGAGAGCTTCCGGCGGGGGCGCGACTTCTCGGCTTGGCTCGGCTTGGTGCCGCGGCAACACACGACCGGGGGCAAACCCAGACTTGGCAGGATATCAAAGATGGGTCAGCGCGACCTCAGGCGACTCTTGATCACGGGAGCCATGGCGGTTGTCCACCACGAGAGTCGACGCGGCGAGGCATCGGACCCATGGCTGGCCAGGATGTTGGTACGCAAGCCCAAGATGCTGGTAGCGGTGGCGTTGGCCAACAGGACGGCACGGGTCGTCTGGGCGCTGACCACGAAGAAGGAGATCTACCGGGCTCGCGCCGCCGCCTGACCGGGCAGCGAAAGGAGAGAAGCCGAAAGGAGAGAAGCCGAAAGGAGAGAAGCTGTCGGGAGATGATGTGGGCAGGACGAACGAACGGGTAAGGGCAACGGTCAATGAGACGGGATCGGGAAAACCAGGGTATGTCCGAAGGCTCTCAAGCCTGCGAGGCCGATTTGGACCCGATCCGCGGATCTCCATACGGGCCAGCAGCCTCAGACACGACAGGCTGCACCAACAGGCCGGATAGACGACAGCACCTGACCACAGGCACCGAGCCGTTCAAAGAAATGCTTGCGTTATCGGGGGCGTCCATAGACGGACATACGACAGTACCTGACCAGACTGCCACCAACTCGGTTCCGAAGTCACGCTTGCCCACCCGGGGGCGTCCACATACGGGATTCGGACCTCGTGTGCTCCGCCGTAACGTTAGGGTCGGCTAGTCGCCCCGCGTAGCCCAGTACCCGCCCCGTTCGTGGTCGAAGACGAGCTCGCGACCGAGTGGGTCGGTGGCCACGCGCCCGTCCGCGAAGACCGTGCGGCCGCCCACCCACGTCCTCACGGGCCAGCCCTGGAGTCTCGTTCCGTGCCACGGGGTCCAGCCGCACTTGGCACGCTGATCCTCGTTTCTCACCTCTCGCTCCTCGGCCATGTCGACAAGCACGAGGTCCGCGTCGTAACCCTGCTCGATCCGGCCCTTGCCGACGATGTCCCAGATCCGCGCGGGGCCGTCGCTCATCCACGCGGCGAGGTCCTCGAGCGTGCAGCGGCCGCGGTTCACCTCGTTGAGCATGAGGGGCAGGAAGAGTTCGACGGCGGGGACGCCCGACGGCGAGGCAGGGTAGGGCTCTGCCTTCTCTTCGAGCGTGTGCGGCGCGTGATCGGTGGCGAGGATCTGGATGGCGCCGTCGCGCAGCCCCCCCCAAAGCGCGGCGCGGTCGCCGGCGGTCTTGAGCGAGGGGTTCATCTGGGCCAGGGTGCCCAGGCGGTCGTAGTCCGAGGTGTCGAAGAAGAGGTGGTGCGGGCAGACCTCGGCGGTAATCAGGTCGCGCGGCTCCGCCAGGATCGCCGCCTCCTCCGCGGTGGAAACATGCAGAACGTGAAAGCGGTGGCGATGGCGCTCGGCCAGGTCGATGGCGCGGAGCGTGGCGGTGACCGCGGCCTTGTGATCGCGGATGCGGGAGTGGTCGTGGATGGTGAGCGGGCCGGTGAGACTCGCCCGGTTGGCGCGCACGGTGGCCTCGTCCTCGCAGTGCGCCGTGATCGGAAGCGTGGTCTCGGCGAAGATCGCCTCGAGGCACTCCTGATCGTCGACGAGCATGTTCCCGGTGCTCGACCCGATGAAGATCTTGATCCCGGGAGTCGCAACGCCGGGGGTGCGTTCGGCGCGGCAGAGCTCGTCCACGTTGTCGGTCGTGGCGCCCATGTAGAAGCCGTAGTTGACGACGCAGCGCCGCGCCGCCAGCGCCAGCTTGTCGGCGAGCGCCTCGACCGTGACCGTCTGCGGCACGGTGTTGGGCATCTCCAGGAACGAGGTCACCCCGCCGGCCGCGCACGCGCGGCTCCCCGTCCGCAGGTCCTCCTTGTGCGTGAGGCCGGGGTCGCGAAAGTGAACCTGGTCGTCGATCACGCCGGGCAGAAGATGCAGCCCGCCGGCGTCCACCACCTCGTCGGCGCGGGCGTGTCGGGCGGCATCCACACCTGCGATGACCCCGTCCTCGAGCAGCACCGAAGTCCGCGCGGTCTCCCGCGGCATGACTACCGTGGCACCGCGGATCAGGACCCTACGTGAAATAGGGGTTGTCTCCGCCCGCGTGGTCGGTCACGTCGTGGATCGCGGTCACCTCGGGCACGGACTGCGACACCATGCGCTCCACACCCTGACGTAACGTCATGCGCGACATCGCGCACCCCTGGCACCCGCCCGCCATCTCGATGAAGATCTCGGTGCCCTGCACGTCGATCAGGTTGATGACGCCGCCGTGGGCCGCGATCGCGGGATTGATCTCGGTGTCGAGCACATGGGTCACCCGCTCGGCGAGTTCACCCCCGGGCCCTGCCGAATCCATCGCCTCCTTCACGGCATCCGGGTCCGGCGTGATCTGGAAACCGCTCTCCTGGATGGTCTCGACGAAATCCACGTTCGCACCATCCAGACGGTTCACGCTCGACTCGTCGACCAAGACCGTGAAGGCGCCCAGGTCGACCTCCACATCGGACTCCCCGCGGGTGGCCGCTTCGACCAGCGTGAGCTCGTAGTTGGGCGCGAAGGGACTCCCCTCGACCGCGATTCGCAGCGCCTGCGGCCCGTCATCTTCAGTGTCCATGAACGACACGACCATGTCGCGGGCTCTATCGGTAAAGCTCAGCTTCATATGTTCCCTCTGATTCGGTTGAACCGGACAGGCAGCGTGACTTCGTTATACTTTGCGCGCCCGCGCACCGACGCCGCCCGTACGGAATGCATATGAATAATACCATTGTAGTCACTGGAGGGAACCGAGGGATCGGCCTTGCGGCTGCCCGGCTTCTCGCCGAGCAGGAACATCGCGTGATCCTGGTGTGCCGGGATGAAGGGAGGGGGAGCGAGGCGCTGGCCACCCTGGCTGGCCTTCCCGGCGATTCGCGTCATCACCTTGTCGTCGCCGACCTGGCATCGCTCGAGTCGGTGCGCGAGGGCGCCCGCGCGATTACGGAACTCGGCTTCCCGCTTGCCGGCCTCGTGAACAACGCGGCCATCCTGCCGGCGCACCGCACGGTGAGCGCCGACGGCTTCGAGATCCAGCTCGCGGTGACGCACCTGGGGCACTTCCTCCTCACCCACCTCCTTCTTCCCCTGCTCGAGCGCCACGACGGCAGGAGCCGCGTGGTCACGGTGTCGTCCGCCGCCCACGCCGGCCCTCCGTTCGACTTCGGCGACCCCAACTTCGAGACCCGGCCATATCGGCGCACCCGGGCGTACCAGCAGAGCAAGCTGGCCAACGTCCTCTTCACGCTGGCGTTCGCCCGCCGCACCGCGGGTACGGACATCGAACCCGTGGCGCTGCACCCGGGGGTCTACGACACCGGTCTTCTGAGGAACTACATCGGGAAGGTGCCCGGCGGCGGCGCGGTTGCCACTGTCTTCACGAAGAACCCCGCCAAGGCCGGGCCGATCCTGGCGGAGCTGGCCGTCGGACGCCGCGACGAGGACCTCTCCGGCGCCTATCTCGACAAGGGGGCCCCGGCGACTCCGTCGAAGGCGGCACGGGACCGCGAGGCCCAGGAGAAGCTCTGGGAATGGAGCGCTGCCGCGGTGGGCCTGTAGCCGCCCGCCGCGTCTTCGGTACCTTTCGGGCGCACCTGGCCAACCACACTCAGAATCGGGGACGCGACGTGGCGGACCGCATGGAAACAATCGTCTCGCTGTGCAAGCGGCGGGGTTTCGTATTTCAGTCGTCGGAGATCTACGGCGGGGCCGCCTCGGTGTGGGACTACGGCCCGCTCGGCGTGGAACTGCGCAAGAACGTAGCCGACGCCTGGTGGTCGGCGATGGTGCACGCGCGCGACGACATCGAGGGGCTCGACGCCGGGATCCTCATGCATCCCCGCGTGTGGGAGGCGTCGGGGCATGTGTCCGGCTTCACCGACCCGATGCTGGAGTGCAAGACCTGCAAGAAGCGCTGGCGCGCGGACCACATCGAGGACGCCGGTTGTCCGCGCAAGCCGTCGGTCGCCCCCGGCGCCCACGGCGATTGCGAACTCGGCGAGCCCCGCCTCTTCAACCTCATGTTCAAGACGTTCATGGGGCCGGTCGAGGAGGACGCGTCGGTCGTCTACCTCAGGCCCGAGACCGCCCAGGGCTCGTACGTCAACTTCCTCAACGTCCAGCAAACCTCGCGCCAGCGCGTCCCCTTCGGGATCGCCCAGCTGGGCAAGGCGTTCCGCAACGAGATCACGCCGGGCAACTTCATTTTCCGCACCCGCGAGTTCGAGCAGGCGGAGATGCAGTTCTTCGTCAAGCCGGGCAGCGACGACGAGTGGTTCGACTACTGGCTCGAGCAGCGCATCGCCTGGCACCACGAAATCGGCATCCGGCCCGAGAAGCTGCGGCAGCATGCGCACGGCCCCGACGAGCTCGCCCACTACGCAAAGACCGCCATCGACATCGAGTACGAGTTCCCCTTCGGCTGGCAGGAACTCGAGGGCGTGCACAACCGCACCGACTTCGACCTCTCGCGCCATCAGGAGTTTTCCGGCAAGCGCCTCATCTACATCGATCCCGCCGGTGGAGAGCGTTACCTGCCTTTTGTGGTTGAGACGGCGATGGGGGTGGGACGGGCGGCCCTGGTCGCGCTCATCGACGGATACCGCGAGGAGGAAGTGGGAGGACAGCAGCGCGTCGTGCTGGGACTGAGCCCGCGCCTGGCACCCATCAAGGCCGCCGTCTTCCCGCTGATGAAGAAGTTCGGCCAGCCCGAGACCGCCACCGAGCTGCTGGGCGCCCTGCGCCGGGCCAGGATCCCGGCCGCCTACGACCAGGCCGGCTCGATCGGGCGCCGCTACCGCAGGCAGGACGAAGCCGGGACACCCTGGTGCATCACCGTTGACCGGCAGACTGCGGAGGACGACAGCGTGACGATCCGGGACCGCGACACCCTGGAGCAGGTGCGGATCGGGCTCGACCACGTGGTGAGCTGGATCCGGGAGCGGCTGTAGGGCAGGAACTAGCCGGCCAGCAACTCGCGCGCCAGCAACTCGCGTGCCAGGAACCTCGCGGCCTCGCGTTCGGCCCAGAAGCGCGGGCGCCAAGGGAAGGCGCCCTCCACGAACCCGAGATGGCCGCCGCGGTCGGTGAACGCCGTTGCAAGGTGGGGATTGGCGGCGACCATCGCCTCCGGAGTCGCGCCCCGGGGCAGGAAGGGGTCGTCCCGGGACTGCATGAGCAGCACCGGTACCCGGATGCGCCCGAGATAGCGTCGCGCATCGGAGCGATTGTAGTAGTCGTCGGCGTCGGAGAAGCCGTGCAGCGGTGCCGTGAGCACTTCGTCGAAGTCCCTGAGCGTCCGGGCCGCAAGCACGCGATCCACATCGGCTTCGTCCTCCAGCAGGTGCCGCTTTTCCAGCACCTTGCACTGGAGCGAACGCAGGAAACGGGCACCGTACGTGCGTCCCATCACGCCGCTGGACAGACGGTCGGCGCAGCGTGACAGATCGAAGGGTACCGACACCGCCACGGCGGCACCGATCCCCGCGCGCTCGCCGCGCTCGCCGAGGTACTTGAGGAGCACGTTGCCCCCGAGACTGAATCCCGCGGCTCCGATCGGACGCCCCGGGTGCAGGTCGCGGAGCCGAACGATCACATGCGCCAGGTCACCCGTGTCGCCCGAATGGTAGCAGCGCGCGACGCGGTTCGGCTCGCCGCCGCAGCCGCGAAAGTTCATGCCCACTCCCCGCAGCCCGCGGTCGAAGAGTTCGCGGAGAATCAGGGAGATGTACCGGCGCCTGGTCGAACCCTCGAGCCCGTGCAGCACCACGACGAGGGGCGAGCGCGGTGCGGGTTCGGGGGCGAAGTCGAGGTCGACGAAGTCTCCGTCGGGGGTGTCGACTCTGCGGCGCTCCAGCGGGAAGGCCGCGCCGGGACGCATGTATTTCCCGGCCAGGGTCTGGGCATGCGCGTTTCGTAGCCACCAGGCGGGTCTGAAGCGGGCACGGTTGTACTGTGGCATCCTTCACGATAGCCTATTCGTTGGCTGGGCAAGGGAGCCGCAGCCGGGCGACCCTTTCGGAGGCTCCCCTTGCCGCCGCACCCTGCAACCCCGAGACCGCAACCAACCGGGAGCCTTCTACCGTGGCCACCAGATCCGAAGTCTTCACCACCCGATGGGGCATGCTTCTCGCCATGCTCGGCATGGCCGTCGGTACAGGCAACATCTGGCGCTTCCCGCGCATTGCGGCGTCCAACGGTGGCGGCTCGTTCCTGGTCGCGTGGGCCGTCTTCCTGCTGCTGTGGTCGATTCCGTTGCTCATCCTCGAATTCGGGATGGGGAAGGGGACGCGTCGCGGCACCATCGGCTCGTTCATCAAGACGATAGGGCCGAAGTTCGCGTGGATGGGGGCGTGGGTCGCCTGGGTCGCCGTCGCGATCATGTTCTACTACTCGGTCGTGATGGGGTGGACGATTCGCTTCTTCATCGCGACGCTCACCCAGGAAGTTCCCACCGCGGTCCCGGGCAGCTTCTGGGATGCCTTCAACTCGACCCCGCAGGCACTCATCTTCCACGCGATCGCCGTGGGGCTCGGCGTGTTCGTCGTGTCGCGCGGCGTGCGCGGCATCGAGACGGCGGCCCGCTTCCTGATCCCGTCGCTCATCGTCCTGGTGGTGGTGCTGGCGATCAAGGCGCTCACGCTGCCGGGGGCTTCCGCGGGGCTGGCATTCCTCTTCACCCCCGACTTCAGCCAGCTCACCGACGTCAAGATCTGGCTGGAAGCGCTCACCCAGAACGCCTGGGACACGGGCGCCGGATGGGGTCTTGTCCTCTCCTACGCGGTCTACATGCGAGCGCGCGAGGACACCGCGCTCAACGCATTCGTCATCGGCTTCGGCAACAACTCGATGTCGCTGCTCGCGGGAATCATGGTGCTCTGCACGATCTTCTCGGTCATGCCCGAGGCGGCCGGCGAGATCGTGGGCGCGAGCAACGAGGGGCTGACCTTCATCTGGGTGCCGCAGCTCTTCGCCCAGATGCCCGGCGGCCAGTTCTTCATGGCGCTCTTCTTCCTCGCGCTCGTGTTCGCCGCCTGGTCGAGCCTGGTGGCGATGATCGAACTGGCGTCGCGCATCCTCATCGACCTCGGCCTGACGCGTAAGCACGCGATCATGGCGGTCGGCTCGGCGGGCTTCCTTTTCGGCGTCCCGTCGGCGCTCCGCATCGGCATCTTCCAGAACCAGGACTGGGTCTGGGGCGTCGGCCTCATGCTCTCGGGGTTCTTCTTCGCCTTCGCCGTGGTGAAGTACGGGGTGACGAAGTGGCGCGAGAAGTTCATCAACACGGGCGACTCCGACGTGCGCATCGGGAAGTGGTGGGACTGGGCCATGCGCCTGGTGCTGGTCGAGGCCGTCGTTCTGATGGTGTGGTGGCTGTGGTCCGCCGGCGGGGGCAACTTCGGGTCCGCCGAGACGTGGACGCTGTTCTCGCCCTATAACGTGGGGTCCGTGCTGATCCAGTTCGGGATCGTGCTGCTGGTCCTCTTCGCGCTGAACGGCTGGATGGTGCGCAGGATCCAGGCCGCGAGCGAGGGTGCGGCCGCGGGCGGCGCCGAGTAGGCCCGGCAGGCCCGACGAGCCCCCCGCGTGGCCATTCACGACGCCTACGCCCGGCTCACGCCGTACGAACTGCTGCTGCCGGACCCCGAGTTCGCGGACCGCCACTTCCCGGCGCTGACGGAGGAAGCCGGTGAGCGGGATGTCGATCTTCACAACCCCGCGGCGTTCGTAATGATGGGGGCGGTGCAGGGGGTGCTGGCGGAGTTGCGCGAAGAGGACGCCGCGCCCGAGGCGGCCCACGATCACGGCGGTGTGCTCTTCTTCGCCTACCACCTCTGGCGAACGCGCGGCGCGGTGGTCCTCGCGCAACAAAAAACGTTGCGCGACCTGATACCCGGCGACCCGGACTCCGCTACCGTGGACCGTAACCCGTTGTGGACAAAGGAACTTGTGGGGAAGGCGGGGTACGTCCAACTACCCCAGCATTTCGTCTGGATCGAGGACGCGCGCAACGGGCCGCCCGAATCGGTGGACGGTTTTTTCTGGTATGGTGATGCCCACGGCACGCTCCACCTGGCTCTCGCTGCCGGTATGCGCAGCGACCGCCCCGGCTTTGCCGTTGTGCCCGTTCCCCCGCAGCCGGTCGAAGCCCTGCGAGACTGGGCGGCCGGCCCGGCCCGGGAGGGCGGTGGCGACTTCACGACATCGCTTCCCGGCGCCGAACTGGACGGCCTCCTCGGCGTGCGCACCCCCGCCGAGGTCTTCAAGCTCGCGGCGCTCCTCCTGGGCCGCATGGTGAGAGAGCGGCCCGCGCTGCACCCTCCGCAGGCACAAGTTGCGCCGCACGCCGCCGCGGACGCCCCTGCGGGTTCGCCGCCCGCCCCGAAGAATCCGCCCACCGCAGGCCCGCCCCCGTCCAGCCCGCCGCCCACGTCACTCCCCGCGGCCCTCCTGTGAAGACCCCATGACCCCCCGCAAGCCCCGCCGCCGCCGCGAATCGCAGAAAGCGCGCAAGGCCCGCGCCGCCGAGATCTACGACATCCTCCTCGCGGAGTACCCGGACGCGGAATGCGCGCTCCGCCACGCCTCCCCCTATGAGTTGGCGGTCGCGACCATCCTCTCGGCGCAGTGCACCGACGTGCGCGTCAACATGGTCACGCCCGAGCTGTTCCGCCGCTATCCCGACCCCGAGTCGCTGTCAGCGGCGCTCCCGGAACAACTCGAGGACGTGATCCGCTCCACCGGCTTCTTCCGCAACAAGACCCGCAACCTGATCGGAATGGCCACCGCGCTCCTCGACGAACACGGCGGCGAGCTGCCCCGCAACATGAAGGAGCTCTCGGCGCTCCCCGGCATCGGCCGCAAGACCGCCAACGTGATCCTGGGCAACGCCTTCGGGATCGACGAGGGCGTGGTGGTCGACACGCACGTCAAGCGCCTCACCGGCCGCATGGGATTCACGAAGGAGACCTCGCCCGTGAAGATCGAGCAGGATCTGATGAAGCTCTTCCCGCGCGGGGTCTGGACGATGCTGGCCCATCTGCTCATCTATCACGGGCGCCAGGTTTGCAACGCCCGAAAGCCGCGCTGCAACCAGTGCGCGCTGTCGCACCTGTGCCCGTCGAGCGCGGTTTGAATCCAACCCTTGCCAAGGACCTGAAGATGCACACCCGATCCGACGCCGTCGCGCTCCTCGAAGAATGGGTCGCGAGCGAAGCGCTGAGAAAGCACATGTACGCCGTCGAGGCCGCCGTCCGGCACTACGCCCGCCTCATGGGCGAAGACGAGGACCTGTGGGGCCTGGCCGGGCTCCTGCACGATCTGGACTGGGAGCGGCATCCCGACGAGCACCCGCACATCGGCGTCGCCCGGCTGCGCGAACTCGGCTACCCCGAAGAGGTCGTGCACGCGATCGAGGCCCACGCCTACCCGGACCGCACCGATGTCGTGCCCGAATCGCAACTCGACCGCGTGCTCTACGGCTGCGACGAACTGAGCGGCCTCGTTTACGCGTGCTGCCTGGTGCGCCCCAACGGCATTGACGACCTCAAGCCCAAGTCGGTGGCCAAGAAGATGAAAGACAAGGGGTTCGCGCGGGGCGTGCACCGCGACGCGGTCCAGCGCGGCATCGACCTCGTCGGGCTGCCGCGCGCCGAGCACATCCAGAACGTGATCGACGGGCTGCGGACGGTGGGGGATGTGCTGCAGGTGCGGGGGGTGGATCAGGCGAAGCGGCGGAGGTGAGAGTCAGCGGGTCCGCACCATCATTTCCTGCAACTCCCAAACCTGCCCGGAGGTCAACTCCTTTGCTTCGTCCGTTGTACTCGCCACCCAAAAGCGACAATGTCCGCTCCAGATACCGTTGGGTCTGCTCTGGCCCAGGCAGACAGATCCTGCCTCGGAATCATCGTCCATCTGCAGCTCAAACGCCAATTCGTCCGCACAGATCTTCAGGGGCTCTTCCCGGTTCGCGTCACCTGCCGGGTCGACCAACCAAAGGCACCCTGCCGGCAGTCGCGCACGGTTGACCAGCGAGTGTGGGCCGCTAATTCCGGCCGCATCTGCAAGGTAGTAGGTGACCGAGGCTTCAGGTGTTGTGACGGGCATGGACATCTCAACTCGCCACACTCCTGGCCTCAGGTCTATGGATTGTTCGCCTGCAGCCTTCGCGGCCAACGGCACCGGCTCGGCTGTGTCCTCGATGTCTGTCGGAGTCGGTTGGTCGGCAAAGCCGCAGTAGACGAGTCCCAAAGGCAACAGGCAGACTACTGCCGCCGTGCCCGCCGCGCGTATCCATCGGGGTGTTTGAACGGTTGATCTGCCTGAAATGAGCATTCTGAGTCGCCTTTCGAGAGCTTTGGGGTTTCGCCCGCTTGCCGCCCCGCTCGCGAAGGATGGTGCAGAGGGCGTCGGTGGTGTGGACATCAGCTCTACCACGCGGAGTAGGGATTCGGCGTAGGCGCGCGGTGCACACCTGAGCGCCGTCACGCCAAGCGCGTCACACGATGCTTCCTCGGCGGCCCTCAGTTCGCGGCGGGCCCACCAGGCCACGGGGTTCCACCAGAAGGCCGAGCAGGCCAGCCATTCGATCCAGCGCACGTAGTGGTCACGCCTGCGGACGTGGGCGAGTTCATGGGCCAGCACTGCGCGGAGTTCCTGCCGGTCGAGAGAGGCAAGGAGAAACGACGGGATCACGACCCGGATCATGCTGCCGGTCCAGCACACCATGGGGGACACACGGGCGGTCGTTGTGTGCACTTCGGGAAGCCGTGCCAGTCCCAGGCTACGCCCGATTTCGGAGACCTCGTCGCGCAGTTCCTGCGGTGCGGGCAGTGAAGTCCGCGCGAGCCAATGCCTGAAACGAAGTGCTCGAAGCAGGGTCCACACGAGCAGCGCGGCAGCGACTACCAGCCAGCCGATCAGGAGTATGCCTTTGGCGTTCCCGGTGACCGGTGTGGGAAAGGGCGTGCCAGACTGGGGATCTTCGGGGCTGGCCGCGCTGGCCTCACCCCCGGCCACTTCACCCATTAGCGTTGCATCTTCGGCGATCACCGCGGCTGCACCGTTTTCGCCCGGGAGCACCGGAATCGCCACCACCGCCGGGAGCAAGAGCGCGACCAACACCCCCAACCAGAGCAAATGAGCGACTGCCGGGTGCTCCACCCGCTGCTGCACCACCCACGCCAACCCGGCCAGCACTGCCGAAACCACCAGCTTCGCCGCCCCGATCTGAATCAGGATGTCCACCATACTAATCCCCCAGGATGCGGCGAAGTTGGTATGTTTCGGCGGGCTTAAGTTGGTTGTCTTCGACGAGTCCCGTGATGATCGGCGCCAGCGAGACCTGGGTTACTTCGTGAGGCATCGGGACTCGGGACAGATACTCCTGTATCCGCCAAACTTCTCCGGCGGTTAGTTCCGGTTTGCGAAGGTAGATAACCGGCAACTCCGGATAGTTGCAAACGCCGCGCCAACCGCCACTGGGGATCATACTGCCCGTGCAAACGGCTATCAGCTCAAGCCCTTCCTGTGCTGCCATCTCAACTGTCAGAGCATCAGCACAGATCTCCCGGGGTTGATTCCGGTCGTCTCCGCGGCGCCGTTCTACTACCCAGATACACCCTGACGATCGCGGATCATCGAGAAGTCGGCCTGGATCGAAGAGGTTGATTGAGACACTGTCTCCCTTTCTGATGGCGATGTAGTACGTGAACAGCGTATCGACCAACGGTACCGGAAGGGCCTTGTCTTGCCTCCACGACCATGAGAGTGGCCTCGATTCTCCCGATCTCTCGTCCTCGATCATGAGGGGTAGCTCGATTCCCGTTACCTCGGGCGCTTCCTCCAGCTCTGTCGGTGTCGACTGGTCTGCGAAGCCGCAATACACCAATCCAAGAGGCAGTAGACAGGTCGCTGCTGTGGCGCCTGTGGCGCGCATCCATCGGGAGGTCTGAGCGGTGGATTTACCGGAAATAAGCACTCTGAATCTCCTTGCCAGAGCTTCGGGACTTCGGCCGCTTGCGGCACCGCTTGCGAATGCCGGGGTAGGGGGCGTGGGCGGTCTGGACAGGAGTTCCACCACGCGCAGCAGGGACTCGGTGTAGTCACGCGGTGAGCATTCGAGCGCTGTCACACTCAACGCATCGCACGATGCTTCCTCGGCCGCCCTCAGTTCGCGACGTGCCCACCACGCCACGGGGTTCCACCAGAAGGCCGAGCAGGCCAGCCATTCGATCCAGCGCACCAGATGGTCACGCCTGCGGACGTGGGCGAGTTCATGGGCCAGCACTGCGCGAAGTTCCTGCCGGTCGAGAGAGGCAAGGAGAAACGACGGGATCACGACCCGGATCATGCCACCGGTCCAGCACACCATTGGGGACACACGGGCGGTCGTTGTGTGCACTTCGGGAAGCCGTGCCAGTCCCAGGCTACGCCCGATTTCGGAGACCTCGTCGCACAGTTCCTGTGGTGCGGGCAGTGAAGTCCGCGCGAGCCAATGCCTGAAACGGAGTGCTCGGACCAAGGTCCACACGAGCAGCAGTACCGCGACGGCAAGCCAGACGACTACAAGCGCGGCTCTGCTGTTCTCGGCAATATGGGTAAACAAGGGCGTTCCCCGCCCGGGTTGCCGATTACTGGCCGCAACGACCCCCCCGGCTGCGGCCGGGTCGCCCGCGAGCGTCGCCTCCTCGGCGATCACTGCTTCCGCGCCGTTGCCCCCCGGAAGCACCGGAATTGCGACCACCGCCGGGAGCAAGAGCGCAACCAGCACCACCAGCCAAAGCAAATGAGCGACGGCCGGGTGCTCCACCCGCCGCTGCACCACCCACGCCACCCCCGCCAGCACTGCCGAAACCACCAGCTTTGCCGCCCCGATCTGAAGCAATACGTCAATCATGCTATTCCTCCAGGATCCGGCGCAGCTTGTCGATCTCGGCGCGCGTCAGCTTGTTGTCTTCGACCAACCTCGTGATCATCGGGACCAGTGAGCCCTGCGTAAGCCGGTTCGCGAGGGATTCCAGCTGCCCGCTGGCGTATTCCTCGCGGCTGACGGCAGGCGAGAAGAGGTTCACGCCCAGATCACGGTCTCGGACCACGAAGCCCTTGCCGCGAAGCCGCTGCAGGAGGCGCTGGACCGTACCGTGCTGCGGCTTGGCGACGTCAGGGTAGAGTTGGTCGAGGATCTGCCGGGCGGTCAGGCGGCCCTCCCTCCACAGCAGCTCCATTACGGCGAGTTCGGAGTTGGGCAATGATTGCATCGTCACGGTCGCTCTCTTCCTCCAATGACACGTCCACACGACAACATGTCGTAACGTTAAGACACGATGTCGTATATGTCAAGCGGAGGGGTGCTGCGGCGTCGGTCGGAGGCCTAACGCGGAGTGTGTCGGTCGGGCGCTAGCGGTTGCTGGTCGCCACCGGATTGAACGCCTTCAGCACCTCGCGCGTCATGTCCCAGCGGTCGAAGCCCTGACGGCCGTAGTCGAGGCCGCGGCGGACGATGACCACATCGTGCGAGGGAACGACGACCACGAACTGGCCGCGGTTGCCGGCGGTGGAGTAGGCATCCGAGGGCACGTCGGTGCGGTCGTCCGGGACCAGCCAGAACTGGCCGCCGTAGAAGTTGCCGCTCTCCGATGTCGCGGGAGCGGGCGTGCGCACAAAGTCGATCCACTCGTCCGACACCAGCCGCTCGCCGTTCCAGACCCCGTTCTGCGCGTAGAGGATTCCGAAGCGGGCGAGGTCGCGGGCTGTCGTGTAGACCTGGCTGCTCATGATGAAGTCGCCGAAGCGGTCGGTGCTCAGGAGCGTGCTGCGCATTCCGATCCTGTCGAGGAGGCGCTGGCGCGGGAACTCGAGGTAGTCCTGCGCGTCGCCGATCACACGCTTCATCGCGTAGATGCCGAGCAGGGTGTCGTAGTTCTCGTAGTCCCAGAACGTGCCTGGATCGCGCATGAGCGAGCGGTTGCGCGCGCCGTCGACCGAACTCGCTCCGGCCCAGTAGGAGAAGCCCGAGCCGGTCGCGTACTCCATGCCCCAGCTGTCCACGGGGTAGAGACCGCTGGACATGTTGAGCACGTGGCGGAGCGTGATGTGGCGACGCGGGTCCGTCTCGCGCGAGCCGGCGTTGTCGGGCAGCCAGTCGAAGGGCAGGGGGTCGTCGAGCGCCATCTTGCCTTCGTCGACGAGCATGCCGATCAAGGTCACGGCGATGCTCTTCGCGGTCGACCACGTCCTTGTCTTCGTGGACATGTTCACGCCGGGGGCGTAGCGCTCGTGGATGATCCGGCCATCTTGCACCACGATCAGGCTGAGGGTCACCTGCTCGGGGGAATCGCGCTGAAAGGTCCAGTCGGAGGCGTCCTGCAGGGCCACCGGATCGACGCCGGCCGGGAGCGAGCGGTCCTCGACGAGGTCGCCGTCGGGCCAGGGGATGGTGGCGGGATCGCCGTCCAGCGGCGGGGTGTTCAGGATCGGCAGATCGTCGATGTCGTCGAAGGTCTGGTCCGGCGACATGATCACGCATCCGATACCCTCGCGGAACGCGGCCCGCATCACCGGGATCGCGCCCGACGCCCCGATCGCGACCGCCTTCCTGTCCCAGTCGACGACGTAATCCCCCCCATCGGCCGTCCCCACGGGATCCGCGAGGTAGGCCAACTCCTGGTCGAAGACCTGCTCCAGCGTGCGGTCGCCTGTGAACAGGCCGTTGCACTGGAGGATGGCCTGCACGCCGCGCTGGATCATCTCCCGCTGCGGCGCGAAGTAGTCGTAGGACCGCTGCTGCTGGGCCTGGGTGGCCGCGGGCGGAAGGAGGACGAGCGCGATGGCCGCGGCGGTGAGGCGTTTCATGACTTCCCTCGAAGGCTGGACGGAATACGTTGGACCGGTTTCAACATGCGCTGCGCCGTCCGCGCGGCCAAGGTAGCGCTGCGCGGCGGCCCGATGCGCTCCGGCGCGCGCCCGCCCACCGCGAGTCGTTCTGCGGGATCCGTCGCGAGCCGCCGGGGCGCCCCGCCCACGTCTTGCCCCGCGGCCCCCGTTTCCGCACCTTATTCCGGCCCCGGAAGAGGCGCTCCCGCCCGGTCCTCACGGTCCGGCCTCTCTGCCGCGGCCGCCGCCACAAGCCCACCGCGCAGTCGAAGGGAAGCGTTCCCATGACCACCGCAACCTGGATCACCATGATCGTGATCATGGCGTTCGTATGGGGAGGTCTGACCATGGCTCTCCGCACCGCGGTCCGGAAGGAATCCGAGAAAAGCGCCGACTAGCAGCCGTGGCCGAAATCCCTCCGGCATTCGACGTTGCCTAAACGCACCGACATCGACTCGATCCTGATCCTGGGATCGGGTCCAATCGTCATTGGCCAGGCCTGCGAATTCGACTATTCGGGCACGCAGGCGGTTCGCGCGCTGAAGGAGGAGGGCTACCGGGTCGTCCTCGTCAACTCCAATCCGGCGACGATCATGACGGACCCGGATCTGGCGGACCGGACCTACATCGAGCCGCTGACCCCCGAGTGGGTGGAGCGGGTGATCGAGCGCGAGAAGCCGGATGCGCTGCTTCCCACGATGGGCGGGCAGACCGCGCTCAACATCGCGATGGATCTGCACCGGCAGGGGGTGTTGGCCGCGCACGGCGTCGAGCTGATCGGGGCCGACGAGCGCTCGATCAAGATGGCCGAGGACCGCGAAGAGTTTACCGAGGCGATGAACCGAATCGGACTCGCCGTGCCCCACGGCGGCTTCGCGCGCAGCGTCGACGACGCGCTGGAGATCATCGAGGACACCGGCTACCCGGCGATCATCCGGCCCTCCTTCACCCTGGGCGGAACGGGCGGCGGCACCGCCTACAACCTGGCCGAATTCGAGGCGCAGGTGCGCAAGGGACTCGACGCCAGCCCGATCTCCGAGGTGCTGATCGACCGCTCCGTGATCGGCTGGAAGGAGTACGAGCTCGAGGTGGTGCGCGACGGCCTCGACAACGTGATCATCGTCTGCTCGATCGAGAACTTCGACGCGATGGGGGTGCATACCGGCGACTCGATCACGGTGGCGCCGGCGCAGACCCTCTCCGACCTGGAATACCAGCGCATGCGCGACGCCGCGATCGCGATCATTCGCGAGATCGGCGTCGAGGCGGGCGGGTGCAATATCCAGTACGCGGTGAACCCGGACAATGGCGAGATGCTGGTGGTCGAGATGAACCCGCGCGTGTCGCGGTCGTCGGCGCTGGCGTCGAAGGCGACCGGCTTTCCGATCGCGCGCGTGGGAGCGAAGCTGGCGGTGGGGTATCACCTGTACGAGCTCCCGAACGACATCACGAAGTCGACGCCGGCGTCGTTCGAGCCCGCGCTCGACTACGTGGTGGTGAAGTTCCCCCGCTTCGCCTTCGAGAAGTTCCCGGATGTGGACGACACGCTGGGCGTGCAGATGAAGGCGGTGGGCGAGACGATGGCGATCGGCCGCACCTTCCGCAGCGCCTGGCAGAAGGGGCTGAGGGGGATGGAGGTGGGGCGGATTGGCTGGGTGAGCGGCAAGACCCCCGCGGATGACGGACTCGAGAGGGACGACCCGGAGGCGTTGCTGACCGCGGTGCGGCGCCCCACGACCTGGCGCAAGTACCAGCTCAAGCGCGCGCTCGAGGCGGGCATTTCGATCGAGCGCCTCCAGCGCGCTACCGGGATCGATCCGTGGTTCCTCGACCAGCTCGTCCAGATCCTCGAACTGGAACGCTGGTTCGCCGACCTGCCGTCCCTCGATGCGGCCTCGGTGCGCCGCATGAAGCGCGAGGGGTTCGCGGATGCGCAGCTCGCGGCGCTGCGCGGGGTGGACGAGGCCGCCATACGGTCGCAGCGCTGGCAATGGGGGATCCGGCCGACGTACAACGTGGTCGATACCTGCGCGGGGGAGTTTCCCGCAGCCACGCCCTACTACTACTCCTCCTACGAATCCGAGGACGAGTCCGACCCTACGGACGAACGCAAGATCGTCATTCTGGGCAGCGGGCCGAACCGGATCGGGCAGGGGATCGAGTTCGACTACTGCTGCGTGCAGGCGGTGCTGGCGCTGAAGGAGGCCGGCTTCGAGACGATCATGGTGAACTCGAACCCGGAGACGGTGTCGACCGACTTCGACGTCAGCGACAAGCTCTATTTCGAGCCGCTGACGCTGGAGGACGTGGTCGAGATCGTCGAGCGGGAGCGGCCGGTGGGGGTGATCGTGCAGCTGGGAGGGCAGACGCCGCTGAACCTGGCCTACGCGCTGGAGGAGCTCGGCGTGCCCATCCTGGGGACTTCGGTGGACGCGATCGACCGGGCGGAGGACCGGCGGCGCTTCGAAGAGGTGTGCCGCCGGATCGGCGCGCGGGTGCCGGCGAACGGGACCGCGATGAGCGAGACCGAGGCGCTCGTGATCGCGCGCGACATCGGCTTCCCGGTGCTGGTGCGGCCCTCGTACGTCCTGGGCGGGCGCGCGATGGAGATCGTGTACGACGAGGAGTCGCTCAAGGACTACTTCGCGAGGGCGGTCAAGGCGTCGCCCGACCACCCGGTGCTGGTCGACCGCTTTCTTGAGGACGCCTTCGAGGCCGACGTGGACGCGCTCTGCGACGGGACCGATGTCGTAATCGGCGGGATCATGCAGCACATCGAGGACGCGGGGGTGCACTCGGGCGACTCGGCGTGCGTGCTGCCGCCGTATCTGCTCGGCCGCCAGGAGCTGGACGAGATGCGCCGCCTGACGCGCCGGTTCGCGCTGGAGCTGGGGGTCGTGGGGCTGGTGAACGTGCAGTACGCCGTGAAGGACGGGCAGGTGTATGTGCTCGAGGTGAACCCGCGGGCGTCGCGGACGGTGCCGTTCGTCGGGAAGGCCACGGGGGTGCCGCTGGCGCGGCTGGCTGCGCGGGTGATGGCGGGGGAGACGCTGGCCGACCTCGATGTGCCGTCGGAGCCGGAGGTGAACGGGGTCGCGGTCAAGGAGGCGGTCTTCCCCTTCAACCGGTTCGATGTCGACACGCTGCTCGGCCCCGAGATGCGTTCCACGGGAGAAGCCATGGGTGTGGACGACTCCTTCGGGATGGCCTTCGCCAAGGCCCAGGTGTCCGCGGGGAACAGCCTTCCCGAGGGGGACCGCGAGCTCTCGGTGATCGTCACCGTGAACGACGCGGACAAACCGACCGTGACGCCGCTCGTGCGCCGCCTGGCCGACCTCGGCTTCCGGGTCCTGGCCACCGTAGGCACCCGCAACCACCTCACGCAGCTCGGCATCCCTTGTGAACGAATTCACAAGGTCGGCGAGGGACGGCCCCATATCGTGGACCGGATCGTGAGCGGGCACGTCGGGCTGCTCATCAACACACCGCTGGGCAAGCAGTCGCAGTACGACGACTACGCCATGCGGCGCGCGGCGATCGCGTACGGTGTGCCGTACCTGACCACCATGTCGGCGACCAGCGCGGCGGTGGACGCCCTGACCGCCATGCGCACGCGACGCCCCGAGATCCTGAGCATCCAGGAGCGGATCGCGCGCGAGGGGAAACCGGTCGGCGCGCTCTAGGCGCGATGGCCCGCCCGCATGAACGACCCCTCAGGCGGCACTGGCGGCACTGGCGGCGCAGGCGCCGGCGGTAGCGACGCGCCCACCGCCTTCCTCATGCACCCCTCGGCGGTGCTGCACGACACCGGCTGGGGACACCCCGAACACCAGGGGCGCCTGCGCGCGGTTGCCTCGGCGCTGAAGAACGACCTGATCGCGCTGCACGACCGGGTGGTGCAGGTGGCGCCGGAGGACGCCCGCGAAGGCGACATCGCCCTGGTGCACGATGACGCGCTGATCGACACCGTGCGCCGCGCGGTGGACCAGGCCAGGGAGCAGGGCCGGGTGGCTGCGCTCGACGCCGACACGCGCGTCTCCGCCGCCTCGTGGGACGCGGCGCTGGGTACGGTGGGGGCGGGGCTCGAAGCCGTGCACGGGGTCGCCGCCGGGCGGTTCCGCAATGCATTCGTCGCCGCTCGCCCGCCCGGGCACCACGCCACGCCGGGCCGCGCGATGGGGTTCTGCCTCTTCAACAACATCGCCCTCGCGGCCGCGAGTCTCCGGGCCCGGGGCGAGGCCGGGCGCGTCCTGATCGTCGACTGGGACGTCCACCACGGGAACGGAACGCAGGACGCCTTCTACGAGGACCCCGACGTGTTCTTCCTGTCGCTCCATCAGTACCCGCACTATCCCGGCACGGGGGCCGCGAACGAGACGGGGCGGGGGCGGGGGGAAGGGTTCACGCTGAACGTGCCGCTGGGCGCAGAGACGCCTCGCCGCGACTACCTGCAGGTCTTCCGCATGGCGCTGGAGACGGCGGTGTCGCGTTGCGAGCCCGACTTCATCCTCGTGTCGTCCGGCTTCGATGTCCTCGCCGGGGATCCGCTGGGCGGACAGCTGCTGGAGCCCGAAGATCTCCACGAGACGACCCGAATGGTCATGGATGCGGCCGCGCGCTGCTGCGGTGGCCGGGTTGTGGTATTCTTGGAGGGAGGATACGACCCGCCGCGGACCGGAGCGGGATGCGTCGCCGTCATCCGCGCGCTCGCCGGAGTCGGGATGGACGGCGCACCGATGGACGGAGGCGAAAGAGGATGAAGCGCGTAGCGGTCCCTGCCATCGCGAAACGCGGCGCACTGCGGCTGCGAATGGTCGCCCTGCTGCCGGCGATGGCGGTGGTGATGGTGTGCGGGGCCGCAGTCGCCCAGGAAACGGCTCCTCACCAGGTCCACCCCGAGGCCCGGGAAGCGATCGGCAAGATCCGGTCACCCTACTGCCCGGGACAGATGCTCGAGGTCTGTCCCTCAAGGGAAGCCGCGGTACTCAGGGACAGTATCGACCAGATGGCCCAGGACGGGCTGCCCGCCGACAGCCTCGTCGAACTGGTGATTGCGGCCCACGGCGAAGAATACCGCGCCCTGCCGAAGCGGACCGGCGCCGGGTTGCTGGCCTGGGTGATGCCGCCCTTGGCACTCCTGATGGGGCTGGCCGTGGTGGTCCTGGTGCTGCGGCGGCTCAGGGGAGACCCGGCGTTAGCGGGGGCGGACGGCAGCCTCGCAGGTGGGATCAGCGAAGAAGAGCGGGAGCGCCTGGACGCCGCCCTCGCCGAACTCGAAGCGATGGAGGAAATGGAATGACGAGGGCGCAGTCGGATACCACCGGGGTGCTGCTGGCGAGCGCCCAAGGTGTGGCGAGGGTCCAGGAGGAGCTTCGCGAACGCGGATTCGACGCGTGGCTCATCTACGACTTCAAGGATCGCAATCCCATCGGCCGGTCGCTTCTTGGCCTGGAGTGGACCACCCGGCGCGGCTTCGCGCTCATTCCGGCGACCGGTCAGCCCCGGCTGCTGATCCACGCGATCGAGCACTCGTCCTGGCGCCACCTCGACTGGCCCAAGGACAGCTATTCCAGCCGCCAGCGCATGGAGGAAGGGCTACGCACCCTGCTGGCCGGGTGCGAGCGGGTCGCCACCGAGACCTCTTCGCGCGGCGACGTGCCCTACCTGGACCTGCTGCCCGCGGGAATACGCGACATCATCGTTGACACGGGCGTCGAGCTGTGCAGCTCCGGCGACCTGGTCTCCACATTCTACGCGGTGTGGACCCCCACGCAGCGCGAGGAGCACGGTCGCGCGTCCCAGCTGGTCAAGGATTTGGCCCGGGAAGCCTTCGAGTGCGCCGCCGACCACGTCTCCCGGGGCGAAACCATCACGGAGGGCGCCCTCGCAACCTGGATCCGATCCGAGCTTGCCGCGCGGGGCGCTCCGGCGCAGGCCGACTGCATCGTCGCCATCGGCCCCAGGGCGGCCGATCCCCACTACGATCCCGGCGAGGTCGGCGAGCCCATCCGCGCCGGCGACCTCCTCCTGATCGACCTCTGGGCCGCCTTCCACGAGGAGTCCGTGCCCGCCGACCAGACCTGGATGGGCTTCCTGGGCAGCGAGCTTCCGCCCCGGATCGCCGAGATCTGGGAGGTGGCCAAGGCCGCCCGCGACGGCGTCGTCGCATCGCTCAAGGAGCGTCATGCGCGCGGCGAGGTCCTGCGCGGCTTCGAGGGCGACGACGTGGCCCGGCGCATCATCACCGATGCCGGATACGGCGAGTACTTCATCCATCGCACGGGCCACTCGATCGACCGCGACATCCACGGCAGGGGCCCCAACCTGGACAACCTCGAGGCGCACGACGACCGCGTCCTCGTGCAGGGCGTCGGTTTTTCGGTGGAGCCGGGGATTTACATCGCCGACGATGTGGGGCTCCGGACCGAGTTCAACGTCTTCATGGGACCGAATGGCCCCGAGGTGACGGTCGACGAGCCGCAGGAGGACGTCTTCCTGCTCCTGAAGGACTGATCCCGGGCCGCGTCCCTGCGGCTTTGGCACAATGACGGCCGGCGGGACCTCGTTCGTGCAGGTGGCGCTCCCGGTGCCGTTGCGCCGGCTGTTCACCTACCGGGTCCGGGGCGCCGCTCCACAGCCCGGCACGCGGGTGCAGGTTCCGTTCCGCAGCCGCACGCTGACCGGATGGGTGATGGGCTCCGGGAAGGAGGTGCCCCGCGTGCGCGACGTAATCGCCGTGCTGGGGTCCGCGCACTCGGTGGACGAGGAGCTGCTCGGCCTGGCGCGGTGGATCGCGCGCTACTACGTGGCGCCGGTGGGCATCGTTCTCAGGACGATGTTGCCGACTCCGCGGAAGACCGCGCCGCGCAAGCGCCTGGTCGCACGGGTCATCCGCGAGGTCGGCACGCTGGAAGAGCTGGACGAACTGTTCGGGCGAGCCCGGCGCCAGCGGGAAGCCTTCGAGCGCCTGCTCGAGGGTGGCGGAACGCAAGCGCTGACCGCAATGCAGGAGAACGGGTTCAGTCGGGCGGTGGTGCGGGGGCTGGAGGGCAAGGGGCTGATCGAGATCCAGGAGGAGGTGGTCCTGAGGGATCCCTTCCGGGGAGAGGCGACGGAGCGAGGGCCGGCGCTCACGCCGACGCCGGCCCAGCGAGGGGTCCTGAAGCGCCTGACCGATGCGCTCGAGACGGGAGGAGGGACGTTTCTCCTGCACGGAGTGACGAGTTCCGGCAAGACGCTGGTGTATATCGAGCTGATCCGGCGCGCGCTCGAACGCGGCGACGGCGCCGTGATGCTGGTGCCCGAGATCGCGCTGACCCCGCAGACCGTCTCCCGCTTCCGCGCGGCCTTCGGCGACCTGGTGGCGGTGCTGCATTCGGGCCTCTCCGACGGCGAACGGTTCGACGCCTGGACCGAATTGAAATCGGGCCGCAAGCGCATTGCGATCGGAGCGCGTTCGGCGGTCTTCGCGCCCTTGCCCCGCCTGGGCGTGATCGTCGTGGACGAAGAGCACGACGGCAGCTACAAGCAGTCGGAGACGCCTCGATACAACGGCCGGGATGTGGCTGTGGTGCGGGCGAAGCAATCCGGGGCGGTCTGTGTCCTCGGATCGGCCACTCCGTCACTCGAGAGCTGGGCGAATTCCCGATCGGGAAAATATATGTGCTTGAATCTTCCCGATCGGGTTGGTGGAGGCGTGTTGCCCGACGTTCACGTGGTGGATCTGCGCCCCCGGGACGAGTCCAGTGGCCCCTCCAGTCTGCCGCCGACATCCGGAAACGGCGCTGCCGAGCCGTCCGGTTCCCCTGCGCCGTCCGGCCGCCCCGCATCATCCGGCCCCCCTGTGCCGTCCGGCCCCCCCCTGCCGTCCGGTCCCCCCGATCCGTCCGCTCCCCCTGTCCCGCCCGAGCAGGTGATCTCCCCACGGCTGCTCCAGGCCCTGCGGCAGCGCATCGAGCGCAACGAACAGACCATCGTCCTGCTCAACCGGCGCGGCTACGCCAGCTTTGCGCTCTGCCAGAGCTGCGGTGACGTGCTCGAATGCGTCCACTGCTCGGTGTCGATGACGCTGCACCGCGCCCGGCAGCGGATGATCTGCCACCACTGCGGCCACACGGAACCGCCGCCGACCCGCTGCATCCAGTGCGGTTCGTCCGCGCTTTCCTTCCGCGGCCTCGGCACCGAGCAGGTGGAGCGGATCCTCCTGGAGAGCCTTCCCGGGTGCCGCGTCGCGCGGATGGATGTCGATACGACCGGAGGGAAGTGGTCGCACAGGGACATCCTCGAGCGCGTTCGCTCCGGCGATGTGGACATCCTGCTCGGCACCCAGATGATTGCGAAGGGGCTGGATTTCCCCCGCGTGACCCTGGTCGGCGTCATCAACGCTGATATCGGGCTGCACCTGCCCGACTTCCGGAGTTGCGAGCGCACCTTTCAGCTCCTCTCGCAGGTGGCGGGCCGGGCGGGGCGGGGGCGTCTCGCCGGCGAAGTCGTCATTCAGACCTATGTGCCGGACCACTACGTCGTGCGCGCGGCCGTGGCCCACGACTATCACGGCTTCGTGGAACGCGAACTGGCCGCGAGGACCGAGCCCGCCTATCCGCCCGGCGTGCGCATGGCCCGGATCGTCCTGAGCAGTCCCGTGCAGGCGGATGCCCTGTCTGCGGCCCGGTCGCTGGAGGTCTGGCTGGCGAAGAGGACCGGCCCCGGACCCGAAGTGCTGGGGCCTGCGCCGGCCCCGATCGAGAAGCTGCACGGGCGCTTCCGCTGGCACCTCCTGCTGCGCGGCGGCGTCACCGACATCGGCCGCGTGCTCCATGCGGTAGCCGACGACTTCAAGGCCTCCGGCAACGATCTGCGCGTCTCGCTCGACCGGGATCCGCTGCATCTCATGTAGGCGCCGGCGGTTTCACGCGGCGGGTCCGATTCGTTATCCTCAACCGGACGCCCGTAGCCCGCATCTTCGCGGGATCTGTCGGAGATCACACTGGAGTCGGCGCCGTGAGCTGCCTAGCCCTGAATGCATCGTACGAGCCGTTGATGATCGTCCCCGCCAGGAGGGCGATCCGTCTCGTGCTGGATCAGAAGGCCGAGATCCTCGAGCAGGATGCCCAGCGCGCGTTTCGCACGGTGCGGACCGAACATCCCTGCCCGCTGGTCATCCGGCTTGTCAGGTACGTTCAGGTTCCGAGGCGCTTTCGCAGGCAGGTCACCAACACCTTCCTCTTCGCGCGCGATGGATATGCCTGCCAGTACTGCGGCCGGCACAAGAGGGAACTGCGCAACCGCGAGTTTCTCACTCGCGATCACGTCCTGCCGATCTCCAGGGGTGGCGGGAACGCGTGGGAGAACGTCGTCACGGCCTGCTCCAGCTGCAACCACCGAAAGGGGAACCGCCTGCCGCGCGAGGCCGGGCTGCGGTTGGCCTCGCGTCCCAGCGAGCCGAACCACGTGCAGCTCGTGTGGGCGGTCAGGAGGGTCACCCCGATCCAGGCGAAGTACATCCGGATGTTCTTCGGCGACGACGCCGTTCCCATCATGCGGAGTTAGCGCGGCAGCGCCGTTGCGGGGGTATCACCATGGCCGACAAACCCACCGGAAAGCCCACGCCGCCTCCCGTCCCTGCCAGGACGGTCGCGACGCCAGGACCGGCGGAGGCTCCCGCGTCGGTACCGCCGCCTGCCGTCGCGCCTGACCCGGCACCCCCGCCCGCCGTCGCGCCCGACCCGGCGCCGGCGCCCGCTTCGGTCCGGGATTCGATCAAGGGGGTGCAGCGGCGCCCTCCGGCGAGACCCGCTCCGCCCGCCCGGCCCACCCCGCCCCCTTCGGTGAGAACCGTTGCTCCGGCCGCCGGTGTCTCGACCCCCAGGCGGGAGGTCACCGTGGACGATGAGGTGTGGGTTTTGCGCCAGGAGGGGGCGGGTTGCGTGGGGTACGACCGCGATTCGGGGGCCACGATCCTGAGCATCGGCCTGGAGCCTCCGAAGGACCGCGACGAACTCTCGGCCACACGCTATGTGCTGGCCCGGGCCCTCGACGATGTAGCCGAGGACGAGCTAGTGTCGCTCGTCAGGGAAGTGGCACGGGCGCCGAACGCCGAGTCGAAGGCGGCCGGCGGAACCCCGCGGGGACATCGGCAGAACACTCCCTCCCGCCGGCACGCCCGCAAGCACCACGGTCGCAGACGGTGACGCCGGGTGGTGCCGGGCACGAGCTAACGGAATCCGCTGGCCCACTGTCAACAGCAACGACCAAGCGTTCGGGCTCAACGGGGAAGCCGGTCCAGGTGTCTAGTCACAGGGAATGAAGGACCGGTCAGACGCGGATCTCGTGATCCTGGCGCGTTCCGGCGGTGGGGAGGCCTTCGGTGAACTGGTTCGCCGCTATCAGCGCGCGGCCTACGCCGTGGCTCTCTCGGTCATCGGGAAGCACGCGGATGCCGAGGACGCGGCTCAGGAGTCGTTCCTGGTTGCGCTGCAGCGGCTTGATGATTGCCGGAACCCCGCGAAGTTCGCGGGATGGCTTCTGGCGATCGTCAGAAACCGTTCACGGAACCTGATCCGGCGCGAGAGTCTTCGCGGCGGGGAACAGATTCCGGTCGGTGCAAGAACGGCCGACCCCGATCCCGCGAGGATGGCGGACATATCGGCTCTTCGGAGCCGGCTGAGAGAGGCATTGAGTGAATTGACGGAACTACAGAGAGAAATCGTCCTGCTCCACGACCTGGAGGGGTGGAAACACGACGAGATATCGGAGCGGCTGGGAATCCCTTCGGGGACGATCCGGTCGCACCTCCACTTCGCACGGAAGGCGTTGCGCGCGAATCTGACCGAGTGGAGGGGACATGTATGACCCTGGCGAGGTGAGCATGGAAGACAACGATCGAATGACATCGCTTCAAGCGGTCGACCCGGGCCATGGGCGCCCGGGGTACTGGGACGAGTCCCGCGCCCGGATCATGGACCGGGTGGCCTTCGAGCTGGCGAGGCGGCGTGCGGCCGCTCGCGAGTCGGTGGCGGCGGTACTGTCGGGATGGTCGCGGAGCCTCATTCCCACGGCAGTGGCGGCGGCGGCGATCGCGGCCGTGCTGGTCGCGACCGAAGCGCGGCAGGGCGGCGGGCCCGCACCGCAACTGGTCATGCAGGACATGCTCGGGGAAGGGGCGGACGATGGTGCGTTCGAGATCCTGCTGAGCGCCGACCGGACCGCCAGTGCGGGGGCGTTCATGACAATGGTGGAGGGTAGCAGACCCTGATGGCACAGCAAGCTCGACTCATCTCGGTCGTCCTCCTCTTCGTGACCCTTGCGGCCGGCTTCATGCTCGGGATGGCCTGGGATTCACGGCGCTCGTCCCCGGAGAGCACCCCGGAAGAGGTCGTGGAAATCGCGACGCCCGAACCGGAGGAGCCAGAGGAACCGGAGGAGGAAGACACCGGGCGGCAACGTGGACCGGTGATCTACGAAGTGGGGATGGAGCCCGGGCAGCGCGCCGCTGTCGACGAAATCATCGGGCATTTCAGGAGCAGCCTGGACGCGCTGCGCGACGATGCGGAGCGGGACTACAACCGGAACCGAAGGGATATCGTGATGGCGACGCAGGATGCCATCAAGGCGGTCCTGAATTCCGACCAGATAGCCGAGTACGATTCACTTCTTGCGGTGCGCTATGCCCCGAACCGGGGCGACCGGGACGGTGGACGCCGTGGCAGCCGGCGGGATGACGGGTCGGAGGGCGGGGGGGAGCGGTAGAGTGAGACACAGGAATCATTGGGGGGTGGCGACGGGCCTGGCGCTGCTTCTTCTAGCGGGCACCTCGCCGATGGTGGCTGCCCAGCAACCGGGCGACACGTTGTCGATGGACAGGGCGCTGGAACTTGCGCTGGTCTTCAGCCCCCAGTTCGCCCAGAGCCAGGCAAGTGTGAACAACGCCGGCGGGACTCGCCTTCGCGCATGGGGGTCGTTTCTGCCGAACGTCAGCATGGGCTCGGGCGCGTCGGTCCAGAGTCAGAATCGGTTCGATCCCAACACGCAGCGCATCGTCAGCGGCAGCAGCGACTCCTACAACGCATCGCTCAACGCGAGCTACCAGGTCTTCCAGGGAGGCCGGAAGTTCCACGAGCTCGACCGGACCGAATCGGCGGTGATCGAAGCCGAGGCGCTCATGCGGTCGCAGCGTTTTGCGATCCTGCTGCAGACGCGAACGCTGTTCCTGAACGCGCTTCGACAGTACGAGCTCGTTCAGGTAGCGGAAGCGAGTGTCACCCGGGCCGAGGAGAGTCTGGCCATCGCCCGTGCGCGCGTCCGAGTGGGAACCGGGACGCGTTCGGATAGTCTGCGGACCCGTCTCGAACTCGCGAACGCACGCCAGAACCTGCTCCAGACACAGAATCAGCTTCGCGCGTCCCGCTTTGGCCTGGGGCGGCAGGTCGGCGTTGACGGACCGGTTGTGCCGATGCTCCCCGGGGATCTGGACCCGGCACCGCTGGCCCTTGGCGAGGCGGAGATCGTGGCGCTGGCCGAGTCGGTATCGCCGGTCGTTCGCGCCGCGGTGGCTTCCGCCGCAATCGCCGGCGCCAGCGTCAGCAACGCGAGGAGTTCCTACCTTCCCAACCTGTCCGTCTCGTCGGGCTACACCTGGGCCAATCAGGATCGCTCCTTCAACGGGGGCAATACCAGCTGGAGCCTCCGCGTTTCCGGGAGCTATCAGCTCTTCGACGGCTTCCAGCGGGAACAGAACGTCAGCCAGGCCAGCGAAGGCCGCAGAGTGGCCCGCCTGGCTGAGGACGACGCCCGCAGGGGCGTCCGGCAGGATGTCGACGCGGCGCTCAGGACGCTGGAGACTCAGGAACTGGCCATCGGCATCGCGTCGGAGGCGGTGATGGTGGCCGAGGAGGACCTGAGGCTCATCCGCGAGCGCTACGATGTCCAGATGGCCAACATCCTGGATGTGATCACCAGTCAGGTCGCCCTGGACGAGGCTGAAGCAAACCTCGTCTCCGCACGGTACGACTATGTAGTCGCCAAGGGGGAACTGGAATCGATCGTGGGGAGAGAGCTTTGAGAAACGGAAAAACAGGCAGGGATACGAACGGAAACGGAGCCGGCACGAACGGTGTCGTGATTCAGACCGAGGGGCTCCGCAAGTACTACATACTCGGTGCGGAGACGGTGCGCGCCGTGCGCGGGGTCGACCTCGAGGTCGAGCGCGGCGAGTTCGTCGCGATCATGGGTCCTTCGGGAAGCGGCAAGTCCACATTCATGAACCTCATCGGATGTCTAGACACGCCCACGGGTGGGGACTACTGGCTCAACGGGCGAAAGGTGTCCGAGCTGTCGGACGACCAGCTGGCGCGGGTGCGCAATCGCGACATCGGGTTCGTTTTTCAGACCTTCAATCTGCTTCCGCGGGCCAGCTCCCTCCACAACGTCGAGCTGCCGCTCATCTACGCGGGCGTTTCCTCGAAGGAACGCCGCCGCCGGGCGGAGGACAAGCTGGAACTGGTGGGACTGGGGGACAGGATGGGCCACAAGCCGCCCGAGCTTTCCGGCGGACAGCGGCAGCGCGTGGCGATCGCGCGGGCGCTGGTGAACGACCCCGCACTGCTCCTCGCGGACGAGCCGACGGGCAACCTGGACTCGGTCACCTCCCGGGAGATCGTCGAGATCCTGATCAAGCTGAACCAGGCGGGGCAGACCATCATCCTGGTTACCCACGAAGCGGACATCGCCGCCGCGGCATCTCGGCAGATCCATCTGGGCGACGGGTTGGTAGAGCGCGACTTCAAGAACGAAGGGATATGAATCTGATGTTACGTCTTGACTATGCGAAGGCCCCCTCTGCGGGCGTCGCCTTCGCTTCGGCCCTGGTGCTGGCTGCGTGCACGGCCCAGGAGGAAGAACCGGCGGAGATCGGCATTCAGGTCGCGCCGGCCGAGATCCGCGATCTGCGGGTGACCGCCGAGGCCACAGGTGAATTGGAGCCGGTGCTCAGGGTGGAGGTCAAATCCAAGGCTTCCGGCGAGATTCTGGACCTGTTGGTCGACTCGGGGGACGAGGTCGAACCGGGCACGGTTCTGGCCAGGGTGGATCCCAGGGATGTCCAGAACTCGCACGATCAGGCTGTCGCCGATCTGGACGTGGCGGAGGCGAGGATCGGCATCGCGAGGGCCCAGCTGGATCGCTCGGAGGAATTGCTCCAATCCGAGGTGATCACGGCGCAGGAGTTCGAGCAGACCCAGCTCGAACACGCGAATGCGCAGGCGGCGCTCGTACGCGCCCAGACGAACCTGGAACTTGCCACGCTGCGGCTGAACGACGTCACCATTCGGGCGCCGATGGCCGGCGTCATTCTGGAGAAGCTGGTCGAATATGGGCAGGTCATCCAGTCGGCGACGCAGAACGTGTCCGGTGGCAACGCGCTGTTCACCATGGCCAATCTGGACAACATGCGCGTCCGCACGCTGGTCGACGAGACGGATGTGGGTCAGTTGATGGCCGGGATGACGGCTACGGTGAGCGTGGAGGCCTTCCCCGACCGGACCTTCCAGGGCGCGATCGAGAAGATCGAGCCCCAGGCCGTAGTGGAGCAGAACGTCACCATGTTCCCGGTGATCGTGCTCCTCAACAACCGGGCCGGCCTGTTGAAGCCGGGTATGAACGCCGAGGTCGAGGTGCTGGTAAATGAGCGGCTTGGTGCGCTGACGGTACCCAACAACGCGGTCGTGCAGCCCCAGGAACTGGCGCCGGCGGCCGAGGTGCTCGGACTCGATCCGCAGACCGTTTCGATCGACCGCAACGTGTGGGGAGAGCTGATGGCGCAAGCCAGAGCGCGGGCTGGGGCCCCCGCTGGCGGCACAATGGCGGCCGCGCCGGGTGGGGGAATGCCCGGCGGTGGCGAAATGGCGCGGATCCGGGCTGCGATGGAGTCGGGTGAGATCAGCGCCGATTCGGCGAGGGGGCTCTTTGCGGCGATGCGCGACGGGCGCGTGGGCGGCGAGGGAGAGGACGGCAACCCGGGGCAGGCCCAGGGATCACGCGCCGGCGCGGGGCAGAACGCCCCCGGCGGGGCACGACCCCGCGCGGCTGCGGACGGGCAGCAGGCTCCCAACGGCGAGGATGCCGCCGCCAATGGCAGGCCCGGAGGGCGCCAGGGCGGTGGACGTCAAGGTCAAGGCGGCGGGCGCGGCGTCGCCGGTATGATGGCGGCGATGGGCGGCTCCTCCGGCGATCCGGCCTTCCGGCCCGCCGTGGCCTTCGTCGTGGATGAGGCGGGCAACGTGGAGCCTCGCCCCGTCGTGATGGGCGTCAGCGATTGGGACTATGCCGAAATCCTCGCCGGACTGGAAGAAGGCGAACAGTTGGCGCTGATCGGAGCGGCACAGCTCCAGGCGCGGCAGCAGGAGCGAATCGAGCAGATGCGCGGCCGGTTCCGGCCCTTCTAACGGCGAGGAAACCGATGTTCATCCTGAGAGAAGTCGTAATGGTGGCGATGGGATCGATCCGCGCCAACGCCCTCCGCTCCGGACTCACCACCCTCGGTATCGTCATCGGCACCGCGGCGGTGATTACCATGGTGGCCCTGGGTGAAGGAGCCCAGCGCAGGGTGCAGGACCAGATCGAGAACATGGGCACCAACATCCTCACCGTGCGTCCGGGACAGGGAATGTTTCGCGGGGTGGCGTCGGGCAGCCGCCGTCTGGAAGAGGACGACGCGGTGGCGCTGCGGGACCAGATCGGAAGCGTCTACGACATCGCGCCGGAAATCGAAAGCCGGATGCAGGTCACGTATTCCCGCTCCAACTCGTCCAACTCCGTAGTGGGCACCTGGCCCTCCTTCTTCGACTTGCACAGCCACGAACTTGCGTACGGCCGCTATTTCGACGAGGGCGAAGTCCAGGGGCGCCGGCGAGTGGCCGTGCTCGGTTCCAACGTGCCGGACGACCTGGCGACTCCCGGAGGACTGCTGGAGGGCCGCACCATCCAGATCCGCGGGATTCCCTTCGAGGTGATCGGGATTCTGGAGGAGAAGGGCGGGGCCATGTGGATGCAGCCCGACGACCAGATCTTCATTCCGCTGTCCACCGCGATGTACCGGGTCATGGGCGGACGGGACCGCCTGCGTTCCATCTACGTGGCGGCGCCTTCCCCGGACGAACTCGACCCCGCGTGGGCCGAAATCGACAGGGTGATTCGTCGCGAGCACCGGATTCTGCCCACCGAAGAAGCCGATTTCAGCATCCAGCAATCGTCGGACATCCTCGAGACCTTCAATGAGACCACGCAGACCTTTACGCTGCTTCTGGCCGGGATCGCGGGAGTGAGTCTCCTGGTCGGCGGGATCGGCATCATGAACATCATGCTGGTCAGCGTGACCGAGCGGACGCGCGAGATCGGGGTGAGGAAGGCGCTGGGCGCGACCCGCAAGACCATCCTCTTTCAGTTCCTGATCGAGGCGCTGGTTCTGTGCGTGCTCGGCGGAATCCTGGGTGTCGCGGGCGGTTTCGGGAGTGCCGAACTGATCACCAACCTGTTCGGTACGCAGACCGCCGTGGCCGCTGAAGCAGTGGCCGTCGCGCTGGGATTCTCGGCTGCGATCGGGCTGTTCTTCGGCATCTGGCCGGCGCGCAGGGCCTCGGTCCTGGACCCGATCGACGCGCTGCGCTACGAGTAGGGCGGCCCCGTGAGGGGGCGCGTCTATTCGGACCCGATCGGGCCCCTGCCAGCCTGGCGTGCCGGGTAGGTCAGATCCACAAGGCTGCCGCGGCGCACCACGGTGACCACGGTGGGCAGGTCAGCGAGGGCCAGCGCCGTGCGAAGCTGAGCCAGCGAAGCCACCGCGCCGCCCGCCACCGCTACGATCACATCGCCAGGCCGGAAATCGGCCCGGGCGGCGGCGCTCTGGTGCAGCACGTCGGTGACGAGGATTCCCGCCTCGACGCCGAAGAAGCCGCCCAACTCGCTGGTCAGGGAGCGCACCTGAGCGCCACCCAGCACCACCGGACGGTCCATGAACAAGGGAGCGAAGCCGGGCGTACTCACGGCTTCCACAGTTTCCACCACCGCTCGCAGTTCTCCTCCTCCGCCTGCCACTGGAAGCGTGGCGCTCTGGTCGGCAACCGCGCGCAATTCGGCTTCCTCGCGGGCGACTTCCAGGTCGGCCCGCCTTTCCTCGAGCGATTCGGGCTCTTCCGCCGACCCTGGTGGAGCCGCCTCGGCCACGGCGGTCTCAACTGTTGTCGTCCGCTGCCAACTCACCTGGACTCGCGCTTCCCACTGCAGCAGACGTTCGCTGGTGCTCGTAAAGCCCATAATGACCGAATCGCTCGGCTGAGCGCCGTACATCCGCATGATGGAGTCGAAACTCCTCGAGACACGGGCCTGGATGGTATCCAGACGAGCCAGACGCATGACGGGCCGCCTGTCGGCAATGATGGTGACATCGATTTCGTCGTCACCCCTCCACAGCCCCACACGCAACGGCTGACCCGGTTCCAGCCCGGCCACCGCGTTCAACCAGCTGTCATAGGCCGCGAGCGGCACCCCGTTTACGGCGAAGACGACGTCTCCGGGAAGCACGCCGCCGAGGTAGGCGGGACCGTTCACGAAGACGTCCGTCACAAGGACCGCAGCGCGGCTTCCGTCCTCCGCGAGCGTAGTCGTTTCGGTGAGAATTCCGATCCACGCGCGCGGCGGTCCATCCCCGAAGGAATCCTGGGCGTAGGCGGGGCCGGGCAGCCCCGTCCCCACGGCGACGAGCAACGCGAGCGGACGCATGGTTCCGTTCATCAATGCCAGGCATCCAGGCTGATCTGGTTGAGCGTCTGCTGGCGCTCCATCAGCGTGTTCACGTAGAAAAGGTTGAGGAACTCGTCATCGGGAGCTTCCTGAACGGCGGCTTCACCCGCCGCCACCAGGGTCTCGATCCCGGCCAGCCGTGCAACCGGGTCGCGGCTTCGCTGCTGCCCGTTCTCGGCGTAGAAGAGCTGCTGGTAGGTCCCCAGCGCGCGCCTCCACTCGCCCTCGGCCGCCTCGACCGCCATGCGGGCATCTTCGAGCGATGCCGGAGACGCAACTCCCGCCTCGGCAACACCGGAACCCGCCGAAGCCTGCTGATTGGCGCCGGCGTCGAGGCCGGGCCCGTTGCCGGTAACCCAGCCAAACGCCGTCCCCCCGATGAAGAGCACAAAAGCGGCTGCCACCTGCAGCCATTTTCGCCACATCCCGGCGCCGGGTGCGTGCCCGCGGATCAGGCCGGTCGTCACGAGCTCCTGCTCGAGTTCATGCCAGCCGCCCGGGGGAGGCAGGATCGCAGGGAGGCTTTGCAGCTCCCGGGTCTGCGACCGGAGTGCATCGAGTTCTCGCCGGAGTCCCGGGTCCCGGTCAAGAATCGCCTGTTCTTCCGCAGTCGGCTGCTCATCGACCAACCGCGCCAAATCTTCGAGTCTCAAACGCTCCATGCTTCGACTTCCCTCGGACTGGGTTCGATTCCACGCAGCATGCGGCGCATCTTTGCCCGCGCCTTGAATAGCTGTGACTTGGAGGTGCCCGAGGTAACGCCCAGGGCATCTCCGATTTCTTCGTGCGTGTAGCCCTCCACGTCGTGGAGGATCAACACTTTCCGCATCCCTTCGGGGAGAAGATCGAGCGCCTCTTCCAGCTTGCGCTTCAGAAGCGCGTCGCCCATTCGAGGCGCCACCGCGACCTCGTCGGGCATCGTGACCTCCCTCATCCTCCGGGTCTTGGCCTTCCTGACGGCCTGCAGGGCCGAGTTGACCGCAATCCTGTGCAGCCAGGTGGAGAACCGGGCGTCGCCCCGAAACGAGGGAAGAGCCCGCATGGCGCGGATCCACGCTTCCTGCGCGTAGTCCTGCGCCCGGTCGTCGTCACCGGCAATGCGCCGCACCACTGCGAACACCCTCGGTGAATACCGGTCGTACAGCGCGCGGACGGCTCGTCCGTCTCCCTCGCACGCTCGGCGAATCAATTGGGCTTCCATGTCTCCGGATCCGGTTGCAGCGCTCGTCGGGTTCCTCACCGCGGCCCACTCCATGCTCTCTCCACGGATGATTCCACGTTGGCCCCGCGCGAGTCGTGGCGCATTACCTTTGTTGCGATCGTGACTGTGACGCCCGATCCCCGAATAAAGGTTGCCTCGCAGCCCCCATTCCTTCAACCCGCCCCCACCTTCCCGAGAAAACGGAATGACCTCGACTCCCTCCCACCTTCCCGGCGCGGCCTTCCTGGAGTGCACCGCGACGGGCGAGACCTTCGAATCCGAACAGCTGATCGGCCTCTCTCCCGCCGGCAAGCCTCTTTTCGCCCGCTATGACCTGGATGCACTGAAGGGTCGCTTCACGCCCGAAGCCATCGTCGGGCGCCCCCCCACGCTCTGGAGATACGAGGAGGTGCTGCCCGTGCGGGACCGTGCCTTCCGCGTCACTCTCGGCGAGGGCTTCACCCCCCTGGTGGAATCGGCGCGGCTCGCGGGCACTCTGGGCGTGCGGCGGCTCTGGATCAAGGACGAGGGGCAGAATCCCACCGGTTCCTTCAAGGACAGGGGACTGTGCATGGCCGTTTCGCGGGCGTTCGAACTGGGCGCACGGGAGCTGGCGATCCCCTCCGCCGGCAACGCGGCGGGGTCGAGTGCGGCCTATGGGGCGGCGGCGGGTCTGCCCGTGCACGTGGTGGTGCCGGAGGATACGCCCGTGCCGATCCTCGCGGAAATCCGCGCGCTGGGCGCCGACCTGCAGCTGCTCGACGGACTGATCAGCGACTGTGGCCGGATCGTGCGGGAGCGCTGCGACGAGGACGGATGGTGGGATCTCTCCACCCTCAAGGAGCCCTACCGGGTCGAGGGAAAGAAGACGATGGGCTACGAACTCTTCGAGCAGCTGGGGGGGCGCCTGCCCGACGCGATCGTCTACCCGACGGGAGGTGGCACCGGCCTGATCGGGATGTGGAAGGCGTTCGCCGAGATGGAGGAGCTGGGGTGGATCGGCTCCGAGCGGCCGAGGATGTTCTGCGTCCAGTCCACCGGCTGCGCGCCGATGGTGAAGGCGTGGGAGGATGGGCGCGAGGACGCGGGCATGTGGGAAGACGCGGTCACCTACGCCGCCGGGCTGCGCGTTCCGGGGGCGGTGGGGGACTTCCTCATTCTGCGCGGGATCCGCGAATCGGGGGGTGGGGCGGTGGCGGTCCCCGACACCGAGATGCAGGAATGGGTGGACAGGATGGGGGCCGCAACGGGGATCTTTGCCGCGCCCGAGGGGGGCGCGACGGCCGCAGCCGTGCCGAGGCTCATGGAGATGGGGCTGATTGGCGCCGGTGACGAGGTCGTCCTCTTCAACACGGGCAGCGGTCTCAAGTATGTGGGTATGGAACCGATCAGCTCCGGGGCTGCCAGCGGTAGCTGATCTCGGGCAGCGGGATGAGGACTCCGCGTGGAGGGCGCCGGTCCTGTGGGTCGGGCCGCTTGACCGCGAGTGCGCGGTTGAAGTAGAGGGCGGCCCCCGCCGCGTGGTCGGAGGCGAATCTCCAATCCAGCCCGATGGGGAAGCGTGCGATCAGGCCGAAACCCGTCCCCGCTTCGGATCCGGCCACAATCCCCCACAGCCCGGCCCCCACATAGGGCTCGATGGCCCGCGATCCGATGTACTGCCTGGCAGTGAGTGAAAGGCCGAGATCCCGGAAGCGCCACGTTCCAGCCTGCAGTTCGAGCCCCTGGTGTTCCCATCGGTACTCGGCGACCAGCGCCATCATGCCGGCCCCTCCGAGCGAGACGCCGAAGCGGTACTGCGCGGATGCCGCTTCCGGCCCCGCCAGCGCACCCATCCACGCGCACAGGCCCAGCAAGCGCAAGCTGCGCCGAACGACGGGCAGCGCGGTTGTGGTAACGAGCGACATGGCGGGGGAGTATACCCGATGCGGGCGCCCGGTTCCAGCGCGGCGCGGCCGGACCGGCTTGACGCAGGAGCCTGCCAGGCCATCTTGATTCGCGCGGCTGGATGGTGGACACCCATGGACAGGTGTGGTGATGACGAATCGGAGGTTGACGGGACTCCACGAGGCTTTCCAGGTCGCCACGGTCGTTGTGCTGGTGCTCATCGCGGCATGCGAGTTGCCGCAGCAGAATGGGCGTGCCTGGCCGCCGCTTCCGTCCACGGCTCTCGCGGAACTTGACCCCGATTCGCTCCGCGAGCATGCGCTGGGTGACGGCGTCATGTACCGCTTTGCCTGGTCGGCGCGCGGGCCATGGGCCCTACACCTGGTCTCGGCGGAGATGGCGCGATGCGAGCTTGATCTTGTGGTCGTGCCCGCCACGGACGAGAGCGGCACCGAACGGCTGCGCACTCCCCTCACGCAGATGGTGCCCGATGCACCTGCTGTCCCGCTGGCCGGCGTCAACGGCGACTTCTTCCGCCTGGACAACGGCGTTCCGCTGGGCGCGGAGGTCACGGAGACGACCAGCCGCTTTTCGACCCGGCCCGCTTTTGCGTGGGGGCCGGCCCGGGTTCCGTGGATCGGGATTCCGGTGCGCGCCGGGGATCATATGGCTTTCGGACCCGACACGATCGCGCCGGGGCAGGGCGATGGTGGAACGGAAGTTCTGGGCGGTTACCCCGAGCTTCTCGACGGAGGGCTGGTCGTGGGCGATCTGGGCGTTACCGCGGGGCCGACCTTTGCGGCCGCGCGCCATCCCCGGACCGCGGTCGGGTTCGACAACGAGAGACAAATGCTCTGGCTCGTGGTGGTCGACGGCCGCCAGGCCCCGCGCTCGGCGGGCATGTCGCTTCCGGAACTGACCAGCCTGTTTCTCTGGCTCGGTGCCGACGAGGCGCTCAACCTTGACGGCGGCGGATCGTCGGCGATGCTGCTGGGAGAGCGCGTGGTCAGCAGCCCCTCGGATGCCGAAGGCGAGCGGCCGGTCGGCAACAGTCTGTGGCTGGTCGAGAACGGAGAGGGATGCGCGTCCTAGCCGACCGGCCTACCGGCCTCGCTCCCAGGTAATGGACATTCCGACATACCCGCCCCGATCCGGGCCGGGCTCGAAATACCGTCCGCCGAAGGCGTTCACCACCACAGACGACGCATGGCGAACGTTCGTCAGATTGGTGATTCCGGCGAAGGGGGACAGGCGCAGCGATCCGGCGCTCACCTCCGACGCACCGAAGCGCAGCCCGACAAGGGTGAACCCGTCCGCGCTGGCCTCGTTGGAGTCGTTGACCGGCACGGCACCGCGCACCTCCATGCGAAGTTCGCCGAACCAGGGGCCACCCGCCGCCCGCAGCCCGGCTTCGAGCCGGTGTGGGGCGATCCCCGGAACGCTGTTGTCGGCGTAGTCGTTGCCACCGACGGTGAACTCGGTGAAGCGGGCATCGACGTAGCCGTAGATGAAGCGGGCGCTCACAATCGACGACAGCGCCGTGCGCAGGGAGGCTTCGAACCCGCGGATTTGCGACCGGCCCGCGTTGCGGTAGAACCGGCGTCCCGGGGCGCTTGGGACCTCGAACGGCACCAACTGGTTGGTTAGCCTGGACGAGAAGGCGGCCAGGTCGTAGGCGGCGCGCTCGCCCAGTTCGCCGCGAAGCCCCCCCTCGGCGGTCCAGCCCCTCTGCGGCTCGAGCCCGGAATTGAAGCCGCCCGCCCGATCCGGCTGGTTGGCCAACTCCGTGGTCGTGGGGGTCTCGAAGGAGCGAGCCAGCGAGGCGAAGAGGCCGTGATCGCCGAGGTCGATGTGGAGGCCGAGTGAGGGACTCAATCCACCCATCCCGCGGCTCCCGGAGTCGTCGGGGTTGCCGGCGGCGGTGAAATGGTCGTCGGCGCGGAAGTTGAAGTGGTCGAACCGGAGCGCTCCAACGACGTTGAGGCGGTTCGCGGCCGGCAGCTGAACCTGCCCGAAGAGGGCCGCTGCGCGCACGCGCTCGCTTTGGTCGAGGGCGAGGGCGCCCGCTTCACCGCCGTCGTTCGCGAAGTTCTTGCGATCGTCGCTCTGAAGCTCGCCCTCGGCGCCGAAGTCCACCCGGGCCTCGCCGGCCGACGTTCGCCACACCCTGGCCAGAGCCATGCGGACCCCTCCGCCACTCCGGTCGAGGTCGATCACAGACGTAGGGATCGGGTTGTCCAACTCGCGCCTGACGCCGTAGGCAGTGAACGTCCCCTTTAGTCCGCCCAGGGCCCCGCTCCAGCTGATTCCCCCCTGACCCTGCCTGACATACTTGCGCGTGCCCCGGCGAACGTTGAATCCCCACGCCTGATTGCTGCCGTCGTCGAAGAGCTCCGCCGGGAGCGATCCGGCGTTCAGTGCGTCCAGGTCGAGGCCGCTCAGCTGGACCGAAAACATTCCGCTGCCCGTCGGGAAGGTGAATCCGGTGTTTACAATCGTGCGGGTGGCCTGGCTGTAGGGGTCCTCGCCCGAATCCGTGGGGTTGTCGCGGAAGCCATCGAAGCGGTGGTGCGCGACGCTCACGCGATGGGCCAGGCTGCCCGATGTACCCGATCCGGTGGCCTGGAGCCGCAGCAGACCATCCGAGCCCGCCACCATCGTGGCCGTCTGACGGTAGGGTCCCGCGTGGGGCACCGCGCTCTCGAACAGCAGCACCCCCCCGGCACCGTTGCCATACAGCGCCGCCGCCGGGCCGCGAAGGGCCTCCACCCGCCCCAGCGAGCCGATGTCGAGGTGGTCGAGGGTGGCCTGCCCGTCCGGGAGCGTGGCCGGGATGCCGTCGACCAGGATCTTGATGCCCCGCACGCCGAACTGGGCGCGGGCTCCGAAGCCGCGGATCGAAATGCGCTCGCCCATCGCCGGGTTGTAGCGGTTCTGTACGCGCACACCGGGAAGTCCGTGCAGCGCCTCCTCGATGAAGAGGCCCGTGTTCCCCTCGGCCAGCGCCGCGCCGGCCAGCACCGAAGCGGAGAACGGCAGCCGGTCCAGGCGAACCGGCGACCTCAGCACCGTCACCACGATCGGCGCCAACTCCACGGTATCCGGTTCGGTCTGGGCCATGGCCGCGTCCGGCGCCAACACGATGGTGAAAACGGCGACCGCGAGGACTGCGGCCGCTCGCGCGCGGACGGTGCTGAGGGCAGGTGATCTGCTCACCGCTGGCTCCTGTTCTGGGAAGATCGTGCGCTGGTCGACGGGGTCGAAGCGCCCGAAGAAGCTACCGGGTCGGGCTAGTTCGACTCAACCCGGAGATCCAGCGTCTCGAAGGGGACGTCGCGGGGGATGATCACCGTTTCCTCGCGCATTTCGATCAGTTCGGACAGGGTGTAGCCCACCTGAAGCCGGTTCGGATCGAGGTCTTCACCGGGCGCCATGACCGAAACGTTCAACCAGGTGTCTACCGGCACCCAGCATGCCCGGTAGTGCCCGGACGCGTTGGTCGTTACGGCCACGCCGCTCCTGCCCGACCTCAGGGTCGTACTCACCGTGGAGGATGGGGAGACATCCGCGTCGATGTCGAAGTCCCGGGAAAGCACGCGTACGATCACGTCCGGAACGGGGGCGCCGGTGCTGTCGGTGACCTGGCCCACAAGGATGCCGTCGTTGCGCAGCGAGCCGCCCCCGGGGAGGTTGGCCGTGTTCTCGGGACGCTCCTCGCTTCGGCAGAGCCTGCCGAGGATGCGGGTGACCGTGGGAGCCACGAAGTTGATCTGTGACGGAGTCTGCGCGCCCTCCCGGACTTCGACCTCGAACGGCTCCGGAGCGAACGCGAGCCGTTCCAGATAGGGGTGCGAGTAGTTCACCGAGTAGAACCCGGGGTCCAGTCCAGTCAGTTCGAACCGGCCGGCTCTGTCCGTCAGGACCTCGGACCCCGTCCCCTCGGCATACACGCGGGCACCCCAGAGACCCGATCGAAGACTGTCGAAGACGACCCCGGCGATGCGGCCTCCGACATCGGCCTCCATCACCGTTCCCTCGTTTCCATGGACCCGCAAGACATCGCCGCCCTGCACCGAGAGGCCCTCGAGAACGGATTCGACACGCGACGTGAGCGAATTGGTGGCTACCCGGACACGAGGCATGCGGATCCGCCACGAATCGACGATCCAGGTGCCGTTGGGAAGCGCCTGGAATTCGACCTTGCCTCCGATTGCCGCCGATAGCACGGCATCGGGCAGGTTGAGGTTCTGGTAGTTGAAGTCGAGCCACTCGAGCTGTGAAGTGCCCGGATTCAGCCACAGCGTACCCGAGATGTCGGGGATGCGGCGGCCAGGCACGGGCTCGAAGGCCAGACCGAGCAACCCCGGGGCCCGGTTTTCGTCGCGACGCAGCCGGAAGCAGTGCGTGTCGAGGAACGGATCGGACAGCAGCACCGCGGCGTCAGGCGCCCAGTAGACCGACTCGTTGGGCCTGAGGCGGGCGAAACCCTCTTCCATCAGCTCCTCTGCCGGCCGGGACACATAGGGAGTCTGCCGGTACCCGCGCTCGTAGCTTCGGTCCTCCGAAAACACCCTTCGGTTGTCCCGATCCATCTCCCGCTGGACGCGCTGCATCTCGTACTGGTAGTAGCCCCTCTCCTGGGTCCACGCCGCCGCTTCGAGCGCCTTGCGGGCTTCGTCCCAGACCCGAGTGACCGCCAGCCCCTCTCCCGGTCGCACCCGGCAGCGCGTTTCCGCTTCGGCCTCGATCCCCGCCAGTGAAATCGCCTCGATCCGCGCGGCGATGTTGATCGTCAGCGTGTCGGTAGCGGACAGGTCGAAAAAATCGGAATACGTCGTCGCGTAGCCGATCCGGTCCGCCCGGATCCGGTACCGGCCCGGGAGGGGAGCGGCCACCTGGTAAAGGCCCGTGTCCCGGGTCAGCGAACGCGCGAGCTGCTCCTCCCGGTTGTCCACCAGGCTGATCATTGCACCGCCGATGCCCGTGGCGCCGTCGCTGTCCAGGAGCCTGCCGCGTACGACCTGACCGCTTGCGTCGAACACGCCGGCGCCCATCGCGAACAGGCCAAGGGACAGACAGATCACCGCGGGCCTTGGGAAGCACCGCACTCGCACACCTCCAGCTGCTGTTTCTGGCACGGTCCAAGGTAACACGGCGGTATCGCGGCGCGACATGGAAGCGCCCCCGACTTGAGCAGATAGAGCCGCCAGTCTACTTTGGCCAGTCCTCCGGAAACATACGGCGGATTCCTGAATCGGTGTCAGCAAACGGGTGTCAGCAAATGATAGGTCGAAGGTCACATTTGATTCTCGTCGCCGCTGCCGCAGCGGCCCTGATCCCCTGGCCCCCTGGTCTGGACGGCCAGACCGGCTATGCGCCCGAGCTGTACTACCAGCTGGTCGGCGTGGGTGAAGTTGCGGTGTCCCCAGGCGGAGACTATGTCGCCTTCACGGTCACGACGGTGGTCGAGGAGGAAAACCGCCGCCACCGCGAGGTCTGGCTGCAGCCGCTCGCCAACGGCCGCCCGTACAGCGACGCCTTCCGGGTCACCAGCCCCAACGAGGACTCCAGTGGCCCGCGCTGGTCTCCCGACGGGTCCCTGCTGGCCTTCTCGTCCCGGCGGGGAGACGACCCCAATCCGGTGTGGTTCCTGCGCGTGAACGGACCGGGGGGCGAGGCCTTCCACATCGAAGGGGTCGACGCGCCGCCCGTGTGGTCCCCGGACGGGTCCCGGATCGCGTTCGTCAAGGCCCCCGACGCGGCGGAGGCGGCGGAAGACGAGGGGCCCGAGGCCAGGAGGGGATGGATTGCACCGGACGCCGTCAGCCGCACACTGGACGCCGAGCGCTTCGACGGCCGCGTGATCACCTCGATGCGCTACAAGCGCGACGGCCGGCTGACCTTCCAGCCGCACTACCTGTCGAGCGAGAAACGGCAGCTCTGGGTGGTCGATGCGGACGGCGGGACCCCGACTGCACTGACGCGGCTGGACTTCGACGCCGGCAGCCCCGTGTGGTCCGAGGACGGCCGCATCATCTTCTTCACCGGCGACGAGCGCCAGGACGACGAACTCAATTCGGAGAACTCGGGCGACATCTGGGCCGTGGACCCCCGGGGGGGTACCGTGCGGCGGCTCACCTCGAATCCCGGTACCGAGAGTGCGCCCGTGGTCTCTCCCGACGGTGGCAGCATCGCCTTCCTTTCCACGCCGCAGCGGGGAAGCCAGACCGATCTGCTCCTCGTCGAGGTCGGGTCCGACGGGCACTTCCGGGGCCAGCCCCGAAACCTCACAGCCGATTGGGATCTCCGCCCGGGCCCCGCAACCTGGTCGCCGGACGGCACGGCGGTCCTCTTCTCTGCCGGAATCGGCGGCAGCAGCCATCTGTTCAGGGCCGCGCCGGGTCAGCCCGTCGAGCAGGTCACCCGGGGGGCGCGCCGGCTTTCGTCGTTCTCGTTCTCGCCTGCGGGCGATTTCATGGCCTTTACCTCAACCGATCCGGTCACGCCGCCGGAGCTCTACGTGGGATCCCCGGACGGTTCCACCGAGCAGAAGGCCAGCGGCTTCAATGACGGGTGGCTCTCGAGCGTGACGCTCATGCCCGCCGAGGAACTCACCTGGACCGTCGAGGACGGCACCGAGGTGGAAGGGTGGGTCGTCCCGCCGGTCGGATTCCGGCCCGGAGGATCGTATCCGATGGTGCTGAAGATCCACGGCGGGCCCCACTCGGCGTACGGCAACACCTTCTTCCCGACGTTCCACGTGCTCTCCGCCGCCGGATTCTTCGTCCTGTACACCAATCCGCGGGGCTCGTCCGGCTATGGCCACGACTTCCAGTACGCCACGCGGGGCGAATGGGGGATTGTCGACCGCGAGGACTACCTGGCCGGCGTCGATGCCGCGCTGACGGCCTACCCCGAGATCGACCCGGCGCGCCTGGGCGTCTCCGGCGGCAGCTACGGCGGCTTCATGACCAACTGGCTCACCGCGACCACCGACCGCTTCCACGCGGCCGTCACGTCCCGCTCGATCACCAACTGGGAGAGCTGGTGGGGCATGTCGGACGCCCAGGGCCTCACCGAGTACGAGTTCTACGGGACGCCCTGGGAGCAGCGGGATCTGTACCGCCGCCTTTCCCCCATCTCGTACGTGGAGAACGTGACCGCCCCGACCCTCATCATCCACAGCGAGAACGACTACCGCACGCCCATCGGCGACGGCGAGCAGTGGTTCATGTCGCTCATGAAGCTCGGCGTCCCGGTGGAGCTGGTGCGATACCCTCGGTCGTCCCACGGGCTTTCCCGGACCGGCGAGCCCTGGCTGCTGGTCGACCGCCTCGAGCGCCTGAGCAGCTGGTTCGAGCACTATCTGATCCAGGAACCGCCCCAGCGGCGCGCGGGCACCGGACCGGCGCGCCGGTGACGGAACTTCCACCGCTCCCATTCAAAGCCCGACGCGACGCGCTTCTCTCCCGCCTGGAGCGTGGCTCGCTGCTCCTACCCGCCGCGCCCGTCCGGTACAAGAGCGGCGATTCGGAGTACCGGTACCGGCCGGACTCGGAGTTGTTCTACGCCACCGGTTGGAGGGGCCCCGACTGCATCGCGATCCTCCGCGGATTCGCCGACGAAGACCGCTTTGTCCTCTTCGTGCCCGAACGCGACGAGAAGCTCGAGCTGTGGACCGGGCCGCGCATGGATCTCGACGACGTGAAGGCCTCATACGGAGCCGACGCCGTCTTTCCGGTCCGGGAGTTTGGGGAAAGAGCGCGCAGACTGCTTTCCGGCGGCGATACGGTGCACTACCGCCTGGGTGCCTCGGCGGCGTGCGATGATGTGGTGGCCGCGGCGCTGAGGGTTGGCCGCGCCAGGCGGCCCAGGCGGGGCGCGGGGGCGCACGCCCTGGTCGATCCCGGCGCGATCCTCGATGCCATGCGGGTGCGAAAGGACGCCGCCGAAATCGCGCGGCTGAGGGAGGCGGCGCGCATCTCGGTGGCCGCCTTCCGGGAGGCGTTGCCGCGCGTGCGGGGCGGGGTGGGGGAGTGGGAGGTGGAGGCCGCGCTGGAGAGCGGGTTTCGCAGCCGGGGCGCCGACGGCCCGGCCTTCGCCACGATCGTGGCCGCGGGGGCGAACGCGTGCACGCTCCACTATGCGGCGAACGGCTCCCGCATCGAGGCCGGTGACCTCGTGCTGATGGACGCGGGCGCCGAGGTCGACTGCTACGCCGCCGACATCACGCGCACCGTGCCCGCCACGTGGCCGCTGGACGGCGCCCGCCGGGACGCATACGAGGCCGTGCGCGGGGCGCACCGCGCGGCGGTGGCGGCGTGCGTACCGGGCGGGACGTTGGAGGCCGTGCACGCGGCGGCCAGCCGCGCGATCGCGGAGGGGCTGGTGGGGCTGGGGGTGCTCGACGGCCCCGTGGACGAGGTGCTGGAATGCGGAGCGCACCGCGACTACTTCCCCCATCAGACTTCGCACTGGCTGGGTCTGGACACCCACGACGCCGGCGCCTACCGCGACGCGGACGGCCCGGTGACGCTCGAGCCCGGCATGGTCTTCACCGTGGAACCCGGGCTGTATGTTGCGGCGGGCAGCTGTCCGCGCGTTCCGTCGCTGGAGGGGACCGGCATCCGCCTCGAAGACGATGTGCTGATCACCAACGGGGGCGCGGAGATCCTGACCGGCGGCCTCCCGTTGGAGCTCGAGGCGTTGGAGGCCCTGGGCGGGGCTGTGCCGTGACCCCGGCCCGGCTTCCGACTCTGGCCACCCCGAAAGGACGGGCCCGGTGACCCCGCCGACCTCCATTCCGGCTGCGCTCGACCATAGCGCTCTGCTCCGGCGCCTGCACAAGCCGGCCCCGCTGGTTGCCGTCGAACTGCGGCCGCCCCGCCTCGGCATGGAGGCGGCCCGGAGCATGGGCGTCTGGATCGACATGCATCACGCGGTCCAGCGCCTCGCCCGCCAGGACACCTTCATCCTCCTGACCGACGATGCGGCGGGCGATGCGGAAGAGGAAAGTCTGGCGCATCTCGCTGCGAACCTTGGAGGAAGCGCGGACCTCGGCGCCGTGGTGCCGTTCCTGACCTGCAAGCACCCCCTGGAGTACTGCCGCATGTTCGCGCGGCGGGCGTCCGGGCTGGGGGTCGCGGCGGTGGCGGTAGTTGGCGGCGACCATTCAGTTGGGCCCGAGCGCTGCGTCCCGCACGGAAAGGACCTCCGGCGCGTCCTCCGCGGCGATCAGCCCGGACTGCCCCTTGGGGGATGGGCGAACCCGCATCGGGATCCTGAGCAGCAGGCTCGCTTCGTCGCCGACCACGGCTTCAACGCGGATTTCGTCCTGACCCAGATCGTGTCACACCACTCGCTGGACGGCGTCGAGCGGTTCCGGTCGGAGCTCGCACGCCTCGGCGTCGACGTGCCCGTCGTATACGGCGTCTTTCACTACCACAGCGCCAACCCCCGCACCCTGGACTATCTGGGGAAGTACTTCCCGGTTCCGGCGCAGGCGCTCACCGCGGAGTTCGCGGCGGGAGCCAGCGCGGAAGAGATCTGCCTGCGCAGCATCCGCCGCCTCCGGGCGATCGGCGCCGACAAGGTGTACGTGAGCAATCTGAGGAGCCGGGATGTGGCGAGGCGGCTGGCGCGGATCGCGGGAGCGGTCGGCTAGCGCGTCTAAGGCCGGTCATCATCGATCGTTTGTTTGCACTTCGCGCCGGGTGGAGACAACGAGGAATCGAAGTAGTGTGAATGCCCCCGCGGCCAAACCCACCCACAGTGCCGCCCGACCAACCTGAACGGGGACGAAGCTCCGGGTGAAGGCGAAGTACGCTATCAGCGATGCGGCGAACACGATGAATCCGGCGCGCTCCCATCGATCGAGGGCCCAGGCGGGAATGCTGTGGCCGGACTGGAATGGACGAGTGGTGAGGATGCTGCGGAATCGGTCGTAGTCCCACAGCAGCAGATACAGAACCGCCAGCAGCATCTGCAGCGTGACCAGAGTTGTGCCCGCCCCGAAGCCCACTCCAACCACGGCTGCGAAGATGCAGGCGATAACGGGCAGGAACAGCAGAGCGCCCAGATGCGCAAACGGCGGCATCAGCAGGAGCACGCCGGCAACCACCTGCACTGCGCCGATGAAGTTCCAGAAGCCGCCGGTTTGGTACATCGCTTCGAAGAACGCCCCAATCGGCGTGCTTTCGGGGAGGAGCGTGAAACGTTGGCCGAGCAGCTTGACGAACCCGGTGGGAATGAAGCCGGCCGCGAGCAGGATGCGCGTGAGGAGAGTGAACCTGAAGAGCAGCCTCCGGGATCTAACCCAGCCGAAGGAATGATCGAGTGCGGAGATGAGCATTTTCGACATGGAACGTATGTAAAGTAGAAGCCGTTGGCGACGTGATTTGACGGCCTGACCCGACCGGGATCGGCAATCCTGGGACGGGACTCAACGGGAGGTGGAAATCCCCTCCAGCACCGCAACCGCTGCCCCCACACCCGGCCCACGGTGCGCCGCGACCTCCAGCCCGGCGACCTCACCCGCCAGCGCCGCCGCCGTTTCCCGCGCGATCGCGACGCCCTCCGCGGCCGCGTGCTCCGTGCCACGGGACTCCGCCCGCCCCATCCGCTCCAGCACCCAATCCGGCAGAACCACGCCCGGCACCTCGTTCCTGAGGAACTCCGCGCGGCGGAGCGAGCCGAGCGGCTGGATCGCGGCCAGGACCGGGATCCCGGGCCCCTCGTCGCCGGTTCCCGCGAGGAAGTCGAGCAGATGGTCGGTGTCGAACACGGGCTGGGTGACGGCGAAGTGGGCGCCCGCGTCGACCTTCCAATGGAAGCGGCTGAGTTCCCGCGCGGGGTCGCGGGCCCCCTGGCGGAGCGCCACGCCCACCACGAAGCCAGGTGGCGGGCCGATATCGTTCCCCGACGGATCGACGCCGCTGTTCATCGCAGTGACCACATTGGTGAGCCCGATCGAGTCCACGTCCACGACGGACCGGAAATCGGGGTAGGGGGCGGCGCCGGGCGGGTCGCCGGTCAGAAGGAGCAGGTTGCGGACGCCGGACGCCGCCGCGCCCAGCAGGTCGCTGATCATCCCGGAGAGCGTGCGGTCGCGGCAGGTGTAGTGCGCCACGGGCTCGGCCGGACATGCGTTCGCGATGAGGCTGGCAGTCGCGAGCACGCTCAGCCGCGCCGTGCGGCGATCCTCGTGGATGCCGATCGCGCTGGCGCCGGCTCGTTCGAGGGATCGGCAGTCCTCGAGCATCTGTGCCGTATCCCACCCGCGCGGGGGCAGGATCCGGACCGACCTCACAAAGTTGCCGGCGGCGAGACGGCGGCCCAGATCGGACCGTAACGCCAATGGACTGGCGGACTTGTGTGTGGATATCTCATCCACTGCACGAATCACTCTCACCGACGTGCTGCGACGCTGCGCGACCGACACCGCCTCCCGGATGCTGCGGATGTGCTCCGGGGTGGTGCCGCAGCAACCGCCGACGATCCTCGCGCCCACGCCGATGGCGCGCCGCGCATACTGCGCCATGTACTCGGGCTCGCTGACGTAAATCTTGCGGTCGCCGATCGCGCGCGGCAGGCCGGCGTTGGGCACGGCCGAGAGCGGCAGCCGCGTGACCTCGGCCATCTGTTCCAGCCCCTCCAGGATCACCGCCGGTCCCACGGAGCAGTTGAGCCCCACCGCGTCCGCGCCCCAGTCCTCGGCCGCCCGCGCGACCTGGTCCACCGATGTCCCGTACTCGGTCACGCAGTCTTCGCCGACGGTGACCTGGGCGATGACCGGCAGATCGCAGCGCGACCGCACCGCATGGAAGGCCTGCTCCAGCTCGACCAGGCTGGAGAAGGTCTCGAGAACGAAGCCGTCCACCCCGCCGTCGAGCAGCCCGTCCACCTGCCGCCCGAAGTAGCCGCGGGCCTCTTCCAGCGATGTCGGGCCCAGAGGCTCGAGCCGGATCCCGAGGGGACCGATCGCTCCCGCAACCGCTGCCCGTCCCGAGGCGGCCTTCACCGCGATCGCGGCGGCCCTCGCGTTCAGCTCGCCGGTCCGCTCATCGAGCCCGTGCGACGACAGCTTCACTGGATTCGCGCCGAAGGTGTTGGTCTCGATGATCTCGGCGCCTGCGCGGATGTACTGCTCATGCACCTCCTCGACCAGGTCGGGGTGGGTGTCGTTCAGCTCGTCGTAGCAGACGTTCAGGAAGACGCCCCGCGCGTAGAGCATCGTGCCCATCGCGCCGTCCATGACGTGGACGCGGTCGCCGGAGAGCATTCGGCGCAAGTCAGCCATGGGTGAGTCCGGTTCCCGAGTGCGGGTGCTGGCAATGCCGCAGGTCAGCCACGTGGGGCCTCCGCCAGGTTCGGACTCAGCCACCGCGCGGCCTCGTCGACCCTCATTCCCTTGCGCTTCGCGTAGTCCTCCAACTGGTCGCCTCCGATGCGGCCAACCCCGAAGTAGAAGCTGTCGGGGTGTCCGATGTAGAGGCCGGATACCGAAGCGGCGGGGATCATGGCGCAGCTTTCGGTGAGGGTGACGCCGATGCGGTCGGCGCCCAGGAGCCGGAAGAGCGTCTGCTTCTCGGAGTGGTCGGGCGAGGCGGGATAGCCCGGCGCGGGACGGATGCCGGCGTACTCCTCGGCGATGAGCCGGCTGTTCGAGAGCGATTCGTCCGGCGCGTACCCCCAGAATTCGCGGCGCACGCGTTCGTGCATGCGCTCGGCGAAAGCTTCGGCGAGACGGTCCGCAAGCGCCTTCGCGAGGATGCTCTGATAGTCGTCTCCCGCGGCCTCGAATTCGGCGCAGAGGTCGGCGACGCCATGGCCGGCCGTCACCACGAAGGCCCCCACGTAGTCGGCGACCCCGGAGCATGCAGGGGCCACGAAATCGGCCAGCGAGATGTTGTCGCGCCCGCCCGGCTTGCCGAACTGCTGCCGCAGGCACGGGAAAGTCGAGAGCCGCCGGTCCCGGTCCTCGCCGGCCCAGATGACCAGGTCGTCGCCCACCGAGTTCGCGGGATAGAGCCCGACGACGCCCCTCGCGGCCAGCAGCCCCTCGCGCCGGATCCGCCGCAGCAGCGCGCGGGCGTCGTCGAACAGACTCGTGGCCTCGGCGCCGACCTCGGCGTCGGAGAGGATGGCCGGGAACTTCCCCTTCAGCTCCCACGCCCGGAAGAACGGGGTCCAGTCAATGCGCGCGGTCAGTTCTTCGAGGTCGTAGGATGGCGCATTGGAACCGGAGGTGGGGGAGGGGAGGGCGGCCTTTGGGGATGCGGATGCGCCGTGTCCGTGGGCAACCGCGTCTGCGCCGCCCCGAGGGAATACCCGCGTACCCGTGAAGGTCGGCCGCACCGGCGCATGGCGGCCCCAGTCGAGCTGCAGGCGGTTGGCGCGGGCGTCTTCCAGCGCCAGAAGCGGCGCCCGCTTCCCCGGCCCGGCGCGTCTCCGGCGAATGGCCTCGTACTCCTCGCGGATCCCCGCCGCGTACCCCGCGCGGCTGGCCCGGTCAAGCAGCTTCCCCGCGACGGCCACGCAGCGCGAGGCGTCCAGCACATGCACGGTGGCGCCCGAATAGCACGGCTCGATCTTCACTGCGGTGTGGACGCGCGAGGTGGTGGCGCCGCCGATCAGGAGCGGCGTGGTCACGCCCGTGCGCTCCATCTCGGAGGCGACGTGGACCATCTGGTCCAGGCTCGGCGTGATCAGCCCGGAGAGCCCGATGAGGTCGGCGTCCACCTCGCTTGCCTTTTCGAGGATCTTCTCGGCCGGCGCCATCACGCCCAGGTCGAAGACCTCGTAGTTGTTGCACTGCAGCACGACGCCGACGATGTTCTTGCCGATGTCGTGCACATCGCCCTTGACCGTCGCCATCACGATGCGCCCGGCGGACCGCTGCTCCTCGCCCGCCGGCTTCTCGCGCTCCAGGAACGGCACCAGGTGCGCGACCGCGCGCTTCATCACGCGGGCGCTCTTGACCACCTGCGGCAGGAACATCCTCCCGTCGCCGAAGAGGTCGCCCACGGTGTTCATCCCCGCCATCAGCGGACCCTCGATCACGTGCAGTGCCCGCTTGGCCCCCGCGCGCGCCTCCTCCGTGTCCTCCTCGATGTAGTCCGTGATCCCGTGCACCAGTGCGTGCTGGAGCCGCTGTCCGGCCGGGGCCTCGCGCCAGGAGAGGTCCTCGGTGTCGCCCGCCGCGCTCCCCCGGTATCTCCCGGCCAGCTCGGTCAGGCGCTCGGTGGCTTCAGGGTTTCGGTTGAAGAGCACGTCCTCGACCGCAGTGAGCAGCTCGTCGGGGATCTCGTCGTAGACCGTGATCGCGCCCGCGTTCACGATCCCCATGTCCATCCCGGCCTGGCCCGCGTGGTAGAGGAACGCCGAGTGCATCGCCTCGCGCACCCCGTGGCTGCCGCGGAACGAGAACGACACATTGCTCACCCCGCCGCTCACCAGCGCGTGGGGCATCGCCTCCTTGATCCGCGCCACCGCCTCGAAGTAGGCCAGCGCGTACTCGTCGTGCTCCGCGATCCCGGTGGCCACCGCGAAGATGTTGGGGTCGAAGATGATGTCTTCCGGCGGGAACCCCTCCTCGCGCACCAGGATGTCGTAGGCGCGCTGAGAGATCGCCACCTTGCGCTCGGCGGTGTCCGCCTGGCCCTTCTCGTCGAAGGCCATGATGATCACGGCCGCGCCGTAGCGGCGGACCAGTCGCGCCTGCTCGCGGAAGGCGTCCTCGCCGTCCTTCAGGCTGATCGAGTTGACCACCGCCTTGCCCTGCACGCACCGCAGCCCGGCCTCGATCACCTCCCAGCGCGACGAGTCGATCATGAAGGGGACCCGCGCGATCTCGGGCTCGGCAGCGAGCAGGTTCAGGAAGCGCACCATCGCCGCCTCCGAGTCCAGCATCCCCTCGTCCAAGTTGACGTCGATGATCTGGGCGCCGTTGCGCACCTGCTGCAGCGCCACCTCGATCGCGGCCTCGTAGTCGTCCTCCAGGATGAGGCGGGCGAAGCGCTGCGATCCGGTCACGTTCGTGCGCTCGCCCACGTTCACGAAGAGGGATTCGGGGCCGATGGTGAGGGGTTCGAGTCCGGAGAGGCGGGTGCGCACGGGGGGGGTGGGGACCGGCCGGGGTGCAACGCCATCGACCGCCTCGACGATCGCCGCGATGTGGTCGGGGGTGGTCCCGCAACACCCGCCCGCGATGTTGAGGAAGCCGGAGCGCGCGAAGTCGCCCATGGTGGCGGCCATGTCCTCGGGGGCGAGGTCGTAGCCGCCGAATTCGTTGGGCAGGCCGGCGTTGGGGTGGCAGCTGACTGGGTATTCGCAGACGGTGGAGAGCTCCTGCAGGTAGGGCCGCAGGGCGTTGGGGCCGAGTGCGCAGTTGAGCCCGAACGAAAGGGGAGCCGCGTGACGCAGCGAGTTGTAGAAGGCCTCGGGGGTCTGGCCGGTGAGGGTGCGGCCGCTCTGGTCGGTGATGGTGCCCGAGATCATGATCGGCACGCGGACACCCAGCGCGTCGAACTCCTCGAGGATCGCGAAGACCGCCCCCTTGGCGTTCAGGGTGTCGAAGATGGTCTCGACCATGAGGATGTCGACGCCGCCCTCGATCAGGGCGCGGACCTGTTCGGCGTAGACGGTACGAAGCTCCTCGAAGGTGACCTGCCGGGCGCCGGGATCGTTCACGTCGGACGAGATGGAGGCCGTGCGGTTCATCGGGCCGAGGATCCCGGCCACGTAGCGGGGGCGGTCGGGCGTGCGCGCCGTGTATTCGTCGGCGGCCTCCCGCGCAATCCGCGCCGACGTGCGATTGATCTCGCCGACCGCGTCCTCGACCCCGTAGTCCGACATGGGCAGCCGCGTGGAGCTGAACGTGTTCGTCTCGATGATGTCCGCGCCGGCCTCGAGGTAGGCGCGGTGGATCCCGCCGATCACATCGGGCCGCGTGAGGCTGAGGAGGTCGTTGTTGCCGAGCAGCGGCTGCGGGTGGGCGCGAAAGAGGTCGCCGCGAAAGTCGTCCTCGCCCAGCTCATGGCGCTGGATCATGGTGCCCATCGCGCCGTCGAGCACGAGAATGCGGTCGGCGAGGAGGCGCTCGATGGGGGGGCGGGGGGGGGTGGGGGGAGGGCGAACCGGGCCTTCCGGCACCGTTCACGGCGCGCCCGGGCAGCGAGGCGCCTGAAGGTGAACCTGCCGGATCGGATTTCCTCGAACTCACCTGGTGTCCCGCGCTCCCCGCCAATCCGCCCGTCAGGAAGGGATCGGGCCCTGTTACTTCAGGGGCGAACCGCTCCGGGCGGGCGTGGCTTTTTAGCTGTTCCCTGGCCGCAATATGCCACAAATCGCCGTCTCATCGGTTCCGTCCGCCGTCAAACGGCGGGGGCCGTTGGAGTTGCAACGATAGCGGAAACGGCGGGGCGATTCCAGCCGCCGGGGCGATCGCCGACCGCCGGCGGGGACGGTCGGTGAGTATATGAGTATATGAGTAATGACGCCCAAACTACGTGGCGAGCCCGCTTCCGCTCAGCCGCCTGCCCGCCTAACCCCGATCCCTGCGGTATCGACTTGCCTGGTATTCCTCCACCCAGGCGCGGCAGCTGCGCCAGCGACCGCTTGCGTTGCGGACCGCCCGTAGCCGACCGCGTCCAGCCGCCGCGCGGAGGGCCGCAGCGTTCAGTTCCGGTGTCGCCAGCGCGCTGAGGGGAACGAGCCGGGCCGGGCCGGCGACCGCGGGAATGACGAATCGGTAGAGGTTGTCGAGAATCGCACGCGCGAGCATCTCGCCGAGTGGGCCCGGCTCACCCCGGTCTGCCGTTCGGAGGGCGTCGAGATATCGTGAGCGTTCGCGCTTGTAGATGATCGTAGGCGGGTATCCGAACCGGACGAGGATCAGGTTCAGAAGCAGGCGTCCCGTTCGACCGTTCCCATCGAGGAACGGGTGTGTCTGTTCGAACCGGCAGTGGACTTCGGCAAGGTACTCGGGAAAGCTCGGCGACGCGGGATTGAGCTTGTTGACCTCCTGGATCCACGTATCCATCTCCGCCGGTACGAGTGGCCACGAGACGGGGGTCATTCCCCCGGGGAACGGCCGAATGTCATGTTGACGGAAGTTGCCGGGTGTCTCCCGGTCCGTGGCGTCTGGGTGGGGAGCCACCTCCCAAACCGGCGACAACGCTGTGTGATGAACCTGCCGCACCTCGGCCAGGCTCAGGATGGCTCCTGGGTGGCAGAGGCCTTCCCGGTGGACCGCCTGCCGGTATACCCACTCGGCCGCAGTAGCGTAGCCCCGCACCTCCAGATACTCCCGAAGTTCCCCGTCGCCGACGGCTCGCCCCTCCGCCAGAAGGCGCTCGACCTGCTTCAGAACCAGCGTATTGCCCTCGATCGCCGTGGAATGATGGGCCTCCTGGTACCAGATTCCGCGCCAGATCCCGGCAGCCTCCTGTGGGCTCGGGAGGCCGCCCAAGCGATCCCACATCTCCGCAACGTCGAATTGCAGCCGACGGTAGACCTCTCGGCGGGGCGGACGGCCCCGTCGCCGCGGTTGCTCAGAAATGTGTTCGGCCATGGCAGTTCCAATTGAATCGCACAATTACTTCTCAAGATTTCGTTCTCTCGGGGAGGGAACCACCTTCAATTTATTCGATTATGAACGATGAAATATAACAGAACACTTTTGTCGGCCAGCCGACAGTGACACCAGGAGTCCCGCCCCTCCGAACCTCGATGTGAGCGAGCTAACCGCCCGCCCGTCCCGCTTCCCCTCGCCGAGTCATCCCATCCACCGTCGTCGCGGCGGACATGTGGGCGATCACATTGGTCGCGGAACGGAAGACGTCCGGGACGCGATCGATCCCCAGCAGAATGCCCAGCCCCGCGACCGGCACGCCCACCACGTCGAGCGCCGGGACCATCGATACGATGCTGGAGCCGGGCACCGGCGCGACCGTCATCGAGGCGAGGAAGAGCGCCAGCACCGCCGCCGCGATCAGCCCGGCGTCGAGCGGCACGCCGTACATGGCGGCGAGAAAGACCAGTGACGTGCTCTGGAATAGCGCGCTGCCTGGCCGGTTGATCGACGCCGCCAGCGGCAGGACCAGCGAGTAGCTGCTCTTCGACAGACCGAGCTTCCCGGCTTCCTGCAGCATCATCGGCAGCGTCCCCACGGACGTCGTCGTGGTGAAGCCCACCGTGTAGGTGCCCACCGTCCCGCGGATGAATCGACCCGGCGCCATCCCGCCCACGAAACGGACCAGCGGCAGGAGCACGAGGCCCTTGAGGATGAAGAAGCCCACGACGACGGCGACGATGAAGACGGCGAGGTTCTGCAGCATCGCCATCCCGGTCTGCGCGATCACCGGCGCCGCGAGGCCGAAGACGCCCACGGGCGCGGTCCACAGAATCCAGGTCATGAGCTTGATGAGCGCGTCTCCCAGTGTTTCAGCGAGGGACGTGAGCGCCTGCTGCTTCTCCCTTGGCAGGGTCGTCGTCGCCGCAGCCAGGAGAACGATGAAGATGAGGAGGGGGAGGAGCGTTCCATCGGCGGCGACCTGGATCGGGTTCCGCGGGACCAGGTTGACGAGGAAGTCGACAACGCCGGGCACCGCGGTGTCCGGAGCCGCGACGGGCGTGGGCGGCGGCATGGGAGCCGTGAAGTTGAGGGCGAAGCTCATCACCCCCATCCCGATCAGGATCGCGGGCAGCGTCGTCACCCAGAAGAATCCCACCGCCAGGCCTCCCAGCTGGCCCAGCTCGCGCAGGTTCGCGATCCGCCCCACGCCCACGAAGACCACGGCGGCAACCAGCGGGATGACGACCATCTGAATCGCGCGCAGGAAGATCTGCCCGAGGGGTTCGACGGCCTCGGCCGCCCACAGCAGCGCCGGCGACCCGGTGGCCGAGGCGGCGACCCCGAGCCCCAGCCCGAGCGCGAGCCCGATGAGAATGGCGCGTGTGTTCACGTCGCGATTGCCAGGCATTCCTGGGTGGGGGAAGTGTTGCGCCGGATCCGGCAGGTGGCAGGAGCGGGCAATGTGGAATCGGGCAGGCGGCACGGTCAACCACGACGCGACGGCTCCCGCCGATCCGGACCAACCTTGCACGGTGCCCACCACGGCCCCAACGTCCCCTGCAATCACCACCCCTGCAGGAGTACCCACGATGGAGCCACGCCGACGCGTCCACCCTCTCCGCCCGCCGCATGGACTGGTTCAGAAAGCACTCGCGCGGACAGGGGCCGGTGACATGAGGGGCCTTGTCCTGGCCGCGTGCATCCTGCTGCCGATCACCGGGGCCGCCCGCGACGCCACGGCCCAGGAGCAGGCAGCCACCATCGTGTCCATCTCCGGCAACGTCTACGACGCGGTCACGAACCGTCCCATCGAGGGGGTGATCGTGGAGTTGCCCAGCCGCGGCTTCCGCTTCGAGACCAACATCGCGGGGCGGTTCACCCTCTCCAACATCCCCATTGGCAACTACACCCTGGAGCTGTCCCACCCCGACTACCACCCCACGGTGGGCGACTTCACCATCATGCGTTCGGGCGAGTTCGACACGTTCCTGGAGCCCGTGCTGGAGGGAAGACCGGACGAACTCATGACCGGGATCGTCGGCCAGGTGAGCGACAGCCGCGGCGGCACACCAATCGACAGGGTGAGCGTCTACGTGCAGCCGGGGGGACAGGGCGTCCAGAGCGACACGCGTGGCCGCTTCACGATGGAGATCCTTACGCCCGGGCCCAAGCAGGTTCGGTTCAGCGCACTCGGATACGCGACCCGCACCGAGACGATCGAAGTCGAAATGGACCGCGTGACGAACGTGCGCGTGTCGCTGTCGCCGGATCCCGTGGAGCTGAACCCGATCGAGGTCACGGTGGAGCGCCGTGAGTTCGCGCTCCAGGATGTCGGCTACTACACCCGGCAGGCCGAGGGCTTCGGCAACTTCATCGACCGCGAGGAAATCGAGGCCCGGCGGCCCGCCGAAATGAGCGACGTGTTCAGCCGTCTCCCCGGAGTCGAGCTCTTCGCGGATCCGGACAACGCACTCGAGAAATACATCGTGTTGCGCGGTGGACGGCAGTCGGGCTTTTCGTCGGGCCCCTATGGGCGGTGCTTTCCGCGCGTGGTGCTCGATGGCCTGGTGATCAACCGGGGAGGCGACGAGCCCGCAATGCTGGACCGGATGCTCGATCCCGCGGCCATCGCGGGCGTTGAGGTCTTCCCCACCGCTGCGGGAGTTCCGGCGCAGTACGGGGGCATAGGATCGTCCTGCGGGGTCATTCTGATCTGGACCAGGCGCTGACCCCATCCAGGCAGCAAGCTGGCAATGACAATTCGAAGTGAGGATGAAGAGATGAGAGTGCGATCATGGTTGTACGGCGGCGCGGCCATGGTGGTCACCGCTCTGGCACTGCCGCCGGGGCAGGGTGCGCCATCCCTCTCCGCCCAGACCGTCGAGCAGAACGACAGTTCCGCGCGGGCCGCGCGCCGGGCGAATTCGCTCCCCCTCATCACCTCGAGAACCCTCGACTTCACGACCGACGAGGGTACGTGGATCGACATCGACCTGGCTCCGGACGGCGAGACGATCGTCTTCGAGCTGCTGGGCGACCTGTACACGGTGCCGGTCGGCGGGGGCACCGCGACGCGGATCACGAGCGGGCAGGGGTACGACATGCAGCCGCGCTACTCGGTCGACGGCTCCGAGATCGTCTTCGTGAGCGACCGCGACGGGTCCGAGAACATCTGGGTGGCGGGCGCCGACGGGAGTGACGCGCGGCAGCTGACCGATACCGAGCGCGACAACTACATGTCGCCGATCTGGACGCCGGACGGCGAGTACGTGATGGCGAACAAGGGCACCCAGCTCTGGCTCTGGCACGAGGATGGGGGCACGGGGGTGCAGATCACGGGGCAGGGGGGCGAGGGTGGAGGCCCGGGCGGTGGTCCGGGTGGCGGTGGGGGGGCAGCGTCGCACATCGGCGCCGCGTTCGGGCCGGATGAGCGGTACGTGTGGGTGAACGTGCGCGGGAACCTGGGCGGCGGCTTCCCGGTGGGTGCGCGCGATCCCTACAACCTCGATCCGGACCCGCCCGCCGGCCACTTCGGCGCCGCCGAGCAGAGCTCGTCGCGCGAGGTCGGGGCCTTCCAGATCGGGATGCTCGACCGCGAGACGGGGCGCGTCATGGTGCGCACCCACGAGCACGAGGGGGCCTTCCGCCCCATGCCCAGCCCGGACGGGCGCTGGCTTGCCTACGCAACGCGGTACGATGCGCGCGAGGCGCTCAAGCTGCTCGACCTCGAGACCGGCGAGGAGAGCTGGCTGGTCATGGACGTGCAGCGCGACGAGTCGCAGGGCGGGGGCATGCGGGACCGCGACGTCTACCCCGGCGGGGCCTGGACACCCGATTCAGGCGCGCTGATCACCTTCTATGGCGGCAAGATCATGCGGGTCGAGGTGCCGTCGGGAGAGGCTTCGGAGATCCCCTTCACGGCCCACGTTCAGCAGGACCTGGGGCCGCTGGTCAAGTTCGACTACCCCATCAACGACTCGGTGCTGACCGTCTCCCAGATCCGCGGCGCCCGCCCCTCGCCGGACGGCTCGCGGCTCGTATTCTCGGCGCTCGACCGGCTCTGGACCGCGCCGCTGCCGGACCCGGCGGGCACGCAGACGGAGGGCTACCCGGTCATCACCGACGCGCGCCGCCTCACCACCTCGACGGATGTGGAGCACGGCGCGGCCTGGTCCCCGGACGGCCGCTACATCGCCTACGTGACCTGGAACGACTCGGCCGGCGGCGACATCTGGCGCGTCCGCGCGGATGGCGAGGGCGAACCCGAGAAGCTCACGCCCACATCGGCGTTCTTTGACCGGGTGGCCTACAACGGCGACGGGACGCGGATCCTGGCGGTGCGCGGCTCGAAGATGCACCGCATGCGCACGCTGGAGGACTTCGGGCGCCACTCCCCGGCGGCTGAGCTCGAGTACGTGTGGCTGCCCGCCGACGGCGGCGAGCCGAGCAGGATCATGTGGGTGGGGTCGGGCGCCACGCAGGAGGGACGGAACGCGCCCCACGCCGGCCCCGATCCGGACCGCGTGTACGTGTGGGCGGGTCAGGACGGCCTGCTCTCGGTGCGCTACGACGGCACCGACATCCGCACGATCGTCAAGGTCACCGCGCCGGCCCGGCCGGGCCCGGGGAGCCGCCCGGCTGCGGACGAGGTCGTCCTCTCACCCGACGGCAAGCGCGCGGTCGTGCGCGCCAACCGCAACGTCTTCACCATCACCGTGCCACCGGCGGGGGGCGAGGCGCCCACGGTCTCGGTCGCGGCCCGTTCGTCGGTGCCGACGCGCCGTCTCACCAGGGTCGGCGGCGACTTCGTGGGCTGGACCACCGACGGATCCGCCGCCTACTACTCGATCGGGCGCAGCTTTTTCCTGCACGACATCGCGCTGAGCGACTCGCTGGTGGCCGATTCGGTGGCGGCGGCGCGCGCCGAGGCGCGGGAAGAGGCCGAAGCGCCCGAAGAGGATGCCGATGCGCCCGAAGATGAGGCCGCCGACACCGTCGACGTAATCGAGGAGGAAGCCCCCGATTCGGATGCTTCGGAGGACGAGGACGGCGGCCCTGTCTACGAAGCCGCGCGTTTCGACGTCGAGATCACGTCGGCCAAGGACCTCCCGCGTGGGGTGGTCGCCCTGACAAACGCACGCCTCATCACCATGCGGGGCGACGAGGTGATTCCGCGTGGGGACATCGTCGTGCGCGACAACCGCATCGTGGCGGTGGGCGCCACCGGCAGCGTGGAGATCCCCGACGGCGCCGATGTGCGCGACATGTCCGGCAAGACCATCCTGCCCGGCCTCGTCGACATCCACGCCCACACCTGGGTCGCCTGGGGCGTGCACCGCGGCCAGGTGTCGCAGTTCCTCGCGCAACTCGCCTATGGGGTCACCACGCAGCGCGACCCCCAGACCTCGTCCGAGGACGCGGTCGCCTACTTCGACCTCATGGAGACCGGCGCCTTCATCGGGCCGCGACTCTACTCGACCGGCCCCGGCGTCTTCAGCGCCGACCAGATCTCCAGCTTCGAAGAGGCCCGCGACGTGCTGCGGCGCTACAGCGACCACTACAACACCAAGACGATCAAGCAGTACCTGGCCGGCGACCGCAAGATCCGCCAGTGGGTGATCATGGCGGCGCGCGAACTCGGCCTGACCCCCACCACCGAGGGCGGCTCCAACTTCACCATGAACCTGACGCTCGCCCAGGACGGCTACGCGGGCCTCGAGCACTCGCTCCCGATCAGCCCCTTCTACCGCGATGTCGTGCAGCTCGGCGCGTTCAGCGGAATGGTGTACACGCCCACGCTCATCGTCGCGTACGGCGGCCCCTCCGGGCGCCAGTATTACCTGACGCGCACGAACATGGACGAGGTCGAGCGCCTCCGCTTCTTCACCCCCCACGACGAACTCGACAAGTGGAAGACAACGACGTGGTTCCGCGCCGATCAGTACCCGCACTTCATGCACGCTGAACAGATTGTGAAGTGGATGGAGGCCGGAGGCCAGGCCGGCCTTGGCTCTCACGGCGAGGTCCAGGGTCTTGGCACCCACTGGGAGCTGTGGATGATGGCATCCGGCGGCATGGACAACCACGACGCCCTGCGCATGGCCACCCTGATGAGCGCGGATGCGATCGGCCTGGCGGGCGACATCGGGTCGATCGAGCCCGGCAAGCTGGCGGACCTGCAGGTCCTCGCGTCCAATCCCCTCGACGACCTCGAAAACACCATCGACATCGACTACGTCATGAAGAACGGCCGGCTCTACGAGGCCGCCACGCTCACCGAGGTGTGGCCCCGGCAGCGGCCGCTGCCCACGCAGTGGTGGTGGTGGGTGGAGCCGCCCGAGGTGCGGCAGGAGCGGGGGCGGTGATGGCTGACTCGCCCATGGCCGCTCATGCGGGGCAGCGACTCCGACGCCCCGCATGAGCGCCGTCCCCTTCACCTTCAAGCGCAGTCAGGACTTGAGTTCCTGGAAGTACGAGTCCGGGACCGGGGTCTACGAGTCCACCCGGAAGGAGACGGCACACGGACTGGTGCGCCTGGAGGAAGATCGGCTGGTAATCCAGTGGCGCCTCGCCGTACGGAGGCAGCTGTGGAGCGATTCCAGCTGGGAGACGCGTGAAGACATCGAACCGGTGCGAGAGATCGTCATCCCGTTGGCGAACGTCTCGGGCGCATTCGTACCGGAGCGGCGCTGGTGGGACTGGACCGGGCAGAAGCTCGTGATCACCGCGTCGGACCTGCTTGCCTTCGAGAAAGTCGCGGGGCAGGAGGGGTTGCGGCTGCGACACCCATCCAAGCTCGTGCTGCGGATCCAATCGGCGGATCGACTGGCCGCGCGGGAGTTCGCGGCGGAGTTGGCGCTCAAGGTTGCGGAGTTGCCGATGGGGGATGCGGGCGGCAACGTGCCCAGGCTCCCAGACGGAGAGTCAAGCGAGTAAGCCGACCCGTGGGTCCGGCCATGACTCCCAGGTAGTGGCCGAGCCCCCCCTCGGCGGTGAGGGTCACGTCGCAGCGCCACCATTGCCTGGCTCCGCCCCTACCGCTTTACCTCCTCTAACAGGATGATCGCTCCTGCCAGCAATTGGTTCAGCGACGTGGCACCTTCCTGGCCGGGATCAATCACAGCGCCTTGCGACTCGATTCCGGATCCAGCCAGGGATCGGAGAAGCGCGTCGGCCCGACCGGCGGAAGCAACGCTGGTGGCACTCCGGGAACTGGAGGCCGTGATCGTCAGTTGAACCGGTGCGGAACAGTTGTTTGACGTGTCGGACTCTCCTGCCACGGGGTCGACACACAGTCCCCAATAGACCGTGGTCAGGGGCGCGGTGGAGGAGAGCAGCCACCGAACTCGCAGGTCATCTGTCGTCCCGGCGGCGATGGGGTCAATGCTGAAGCCGCTGCCGATTTCGGTATCACTCGTTGATATCGTGGAGTTGCTCGATACATGGCCTCGTACGGTTGTTGCGGCCGATGCAACGGTCCCAATGTTGCGAATGGTGAATGTCGCTCTGACGGTGTCGCCGCGGGGAACGGTCTGTGTTCTGGGTGAAACAGCCGTAAAGACCAGGTCCGGCCCGTCGGGAACGGTGACCGCTACCCTAACCGACCGCGAGCAGTTGTTTGTCGTATCGGCCTCACGCGCTACCGGGTCGACGCAGAGGCCGAGGTAGAATGTTCCCGAGCTGATACTGTACGACAACGACAGCGAAAAGCGGACCCGTAACTCCTCGGAAGCAGCGAGAGCACGTAGCGACAGAGTGCCCGAAAGTTCGTTGTCACTAGTCGAGATGGTGGAGTCGTTGGACGAAAACGCGCGCACGGTGGTTGCGGCCGAAGTGGTGCTCCCGCTGTTCCGCAGCGTGAACGTTGCCCTAACAGTGTCACCCGGTGAAACAGTCACCGAAGTCGGCGAAACGCCGGTAAAGACCAGATCAGGCGCGGAGCCGGAGCGAACGGTGACTCGTGCCTGCTGTGTGGCAGTCAGCCCCCCCGGATCCCTTGCCGTCACGGTCACCGTCGCGCTTCCGGTGCTCCCCGCCGTGATCGTCACCGTCGAGCCCGACACCGAGGCCCTCGCCACACCCGAGTTCGATGAAGTGACCGTGTATGTGAGCGTATCGCTGTCCGGATCATTGAAATACCGGGAAGCATCAACGGTGGCCGTGCCGCCTTGATCGATCGTTTGGGCGGGGATGCTGCCGACCGGACGGGGTGCGCGGTTCGCTTGCGAGACGGTGACGCGCGCCGGTTGCGCAGCCGTCAACCCATCCGGGTCCCGCGCCGTAACGGTGATCGTCCCACTTCCGGTTGCAACGGCCGTGACCGTAACGGTCGAGCCCGAGACCGAGGCAGTGGCCACACCCGAGTTCGATGAGATCGCGGTGTAACTGAGCGAGTCCCCGTCCGGATCGCTAAAGTACCGGGAAGCGTCGATCGTGGTCCTGCCGCTGGGAGCCAGTGTTTGCGCGGGGATGGTGCCCACCCGACGCGGCGCCCGGTTGGGTTGCGGGACGGCGACGTCGAACGTCTGCGCTACGGACGCGCCGTCATTGTCACGGGCCGTAACCGTAAGCGTTGCCGTTCCCGGAGCCACCGCCGAAACCGTCAGGACGCTCCCCGAGACCGAGCCGTGGGCCACCGCGGACCTTGACGACGCTACCCCGTAGGTCAGGGGATCACCGTCGGGGTCCTCGAAAAAGGGAGTCAGGTCTACAGTCGTTGTCTCATCAACCTCGACGGTCTGGTCCGGAATCGTGCCTACTGCTTCGGGATCCCTGTTGGGCACCGTGAACTGGAAGGTTTGCGTGGCGGTGAGACCACCGGGGTCCGTGGCCGTGGCCGTCACGTTGCTTGTACCCTTGGCCACGGCCGTGACCGTAACCGTGCTGCCCGCCACCGAAACCGTAGCCACGGCGGGATTGGACGATGTAGCGCCATAGGTCAGCGCTTCTCCGTCCGGCTCGGTGAAGTATGAAGACATGTCGACCGCCGCTGTCCGACCGACCGGGACGGAGACCGACGGGATGGTGCCTCTTGGTTGCGGCGGCCGGTTCGGCACCGTGACCTGGAAGCTCTGCTGGCCCTGCAGGCCCTGCAGGCCCTCGGGATCGCTTGCCGTGATCGTTACTGACGCGTTTCCGGGTGCGACGGCACTCACGGTGACGCTGGTACCCGAGATGGAAGCCGTAGCCACACCGGGATTCGACGACGTGGCCGAGTAAGTCAGCATGTCGCCGTTGGGGTCGCTGAAACAGACGCTGACGTTGGTACTTTCGCCCGCGTTTACCGTGACCTGCGGAAGCGGACCACAAGATGCGGGAGGTTGCGGATTGTCGCACGCAACGACGCCGAGGACGATCAAGCTTGCACAGGCGATCCCTGCCCGACAGCCAAGGAGAGACTTGGGTTCATACATGACACTTGCTCCTGGTCAATTGGGTGGGATTACCCGCAAGGTTCGACAGGATTTGCTACCGATCGATCAAAATCGCATACGGTTTCCCCTTTGGCTCGAGGCAGTGGCTACCGGGATTGGAGCCTGGTGCGTGGCTGCGGTGGGCGGACTACGAGTGGATGAAACGGGTAGCTTGCCCTGTCCATGGACGACCGTGATGCATTATATTGTGCCCATCCAACATATCACATCACAACGGCTGTCGCAAGCACTCAGTTGACCCGTGTAGCCGATATCCGCCCGGGGACTGGATGGTGATGGTGCTTGGAGGGTCGGCGATGAGAGCCCGGTCGGCGGCCCGCGCAACCCGCACGCGAACCGCCGGCCGGCCCTGCGTCGCCGCCTAGCCCGGATTTCTCACACCTATAAGAGAGCACCGGCCTCCGAGGGGTGTTAAGTTTATGTAGGGCATGAACTTGACATGATTCCCCAAGGAGGACCGATGCTGACACAGTGTAAACCGCTTTCGTTCGCATTTCAAGGGTGCCAAGGCCGCAGGGTGACCGCCGCGTTCGACGGCGGATCGATCACTTCGAACGGCGGGGCGCTGCTCCTTCGCCAGGCGGACCGTTCCACCGGGCTCTTCGACCGGGTTGCCGCAGGCTTCACGGACCACCGCGATCCGCGCCTTACGGAACATTCGGTGCGGACACTGGTGGCACAGCGCATCGCCGGCATTGCCCTGGGGTACGACGACCTCAACGACCACGACGACCTGCGGCGCGACCCGCTGCTGGCACTGCTGTCGGGCAAGCTCGAGGCACGCCGGAAAGGGTGTGCACCACTGGCGGGCAAGAGCACGCTGAGCCGGCTCGAGCACGCACCTGCCGGTGGCAAGCCGAGCCGCTACGCCAAGATCGACCACGACCCCGAGAAGCTTCAGGACGTGCTGGTCGAGTCGTTCATCGACTCCTGGCAGGGCCTGCCCCCGTCGCGGCTGGTGGTGGACATCGACTCGACCGACGTTGCGGTGCACGGCAGCCAGGAGGGCCGGTTCTACCACGGCTACTACAACCACTACTGCTTCCTGCCGCTGTACATCACCTGTGGCGGACGCCCGCTCTTCGCACAGCTCAGGCCGGGCAACGCCGACCCGGCCGGAGGGGTGACCGGACCGCTCGGCCGCATCGTCGCCCGGCTCCGCCAGGAGTGGCCCTGGCTGAAGATCCTGCTCCGTGCCGATTCCGCGTATGCTCGCGAGGAACTGATGGCGTGGTGCAAGGACAACGACGTGGACTATGTCATCGGGCTGGCAAGGAACTCGCGGCTCGTCGAGCGCATCGTATGGCTACTCGACGACGCCGCGGCCGAAGCGGAGAAGAAAGGCCGGCCGGCCCGCCGGTTCACGGAGTTCCCCTACGCCACCCTCACCAGTTGGTCCTGTAAGCGCCGCGTCGTGGCGAAGGCCGAGCATCTGGCGGACAAGGCGAACCCCCGCTTCGTGGTCACTTCGCTGCCCGCCGACACCTTCTCGGCGCGGACCGTGTACGAGCGCCTCTACTGCGCACGGGGCAACATGGAGAACACGATCAAGGAGCAGCAGCTCGATCTCTTCTCCGACCGGACCTCGGCCACCTGCTTCGCCGCCAACCAGCTCCGGCTCCTCTTCTCCGCCTTCGCGTCGATCCTCTTCGATGCCATCAGGCAAGCGCTTCACGGCACCCCGCTCGCCCGCGCCACCGCGGGAACGCTCCGGCTCAGGCTCCTCAAGATCGGTGCCCGCGTCATGGTCTCGGTTCGCCGGGTCAAGGTCGCCATGGACTCCGCGCACCCCTCCGCCGCAGCCTTCGCACGGGTCCACGCTCGACTACCGGGGTAGGCTCCCCGGCCGCTCCCGAGCACCCTCCCAGCCACCACGTTCCAAGGACCACTGCGTCCTGGAACCAATCAGGGCCTCTTCAGCCCGTCAATCTCTTCGTTCGCTGCTTCGAAAAACCCGCCAGGGACCTGCTGTCCCTCACTCCGACACGCTTGGCCACCCCCGGTCACACCCTCAACCCCTCCCCTCAGGCCTCTGACTGGCCTGTGTGAGAAATGCGGGCTAGTTCCTCCGGATCCCGGCCGAGGTGCCTGCCGGGTCCGACTCGGCGGGCCTCCTCCGCTCCAGCGTGCGCTCCTCGGGATACACCTCGTCCAGGGTCATGCCGTCGTAGATGCGGCCGTCCTTCATCACATAATGGATGTCGACCGTGTTGCGGAGTTCGTCGAGCGGGTTCGAGTTGAGGATGACGATGTCGGCGAACTTGTCCTTCTCGATGCTGCCGATCTGATTTCCGAAGCCGATCGCCTCGGCGCCCAGGATCGTCGCCGCACGCAGCATGTCGTGGTTCGACGCGTCGCCCGCTGCCATGGCCCACAGCTCCCAGTGGAAGCCCAGGCCCTGGATCTGCCCGTGGCTTCCGACGGCCATGCGGGCGTCGTCTTCGAGCATCTTCTTCACGAATTCGGCGTGGCGGGGGAAGACGTGCTCCTCTTCCAGGAACCAGCCCACCGGTCCGGGGCTGCCCCCGCTGCCCGAGCCGCGCCGGCGCGTCCGCGCATCGATGTTGGCTCCGGGGACGAACATGTTCAGCTTCGGATCGTCGTGGGCGTTCTCGGTGGCGTAGAAGTAGTTCTCGCCGAAGGGGCCGCCGTATGACACCAGCAGGGTGGGCGTGTTGGTTGTCTCCGACTCCTTGAAGAGTTCGACGACATCGGAGTACATGGGCGCGATGGGGATGTTGTGCTCGATCCCCGGGTATCCGTCGATCGCGTGGGTCATGTCGATCTTGTAGTCGAGTCCGCCCTCGGTGGTGGGCATCAGCTCGAGCTCGCGCGCGGCCTGGATGATCCACTGGCGCTGCTGGCGGTTCCCGCTCATGTACATCTTGAGCGTCTTGGTGTCGTAGTACTCCGAGTAGCGCCGCAGGATGGTCTTGGCGTGGTCCGCGTTGCGGATGTTCTCGCCGTTGAAGACGCCGGGTCCGGTCGAGTAGATCCGCGGCCCGGTCATTCCGCCCGTGAGCACGCGGTCCGTGTAGCTGAGGATGTCCGTGAAGGCGGTCTGCGGGTCGCGCGTGGTAGTGACGCCGTAGGACAGTGTCGCCAGGTACTGCCACACCTCCTGCGGATGGATCTCGGGTACGAGCCACATGGAGTGGTAGTGCGTGTCGATGTAGCCCGGAACCAGCGTCTTGCCGGAGACGTCGATCACCTGGGCGCTGTCGGGTATCTCGACGGAATCGGCAATGCCGACTTCGACGATCCTGTTGTCCCTGACCAGCACCACCCCGTTGTCGATGACGTGCGGCGCCCCGGTGGTGTCGGAGGGATTGTCCCCCATCGTGATGATGCGGCCTCCGCGCAGGGCGACCAGGCCGCGTGGGATGTCGCGGGGCAGTTCCACCTCGATCTTGCGCTCGTGCGCCTCGTAGGTGTCGGTCGTGTCGGCCAGGACCTCCTTGTCGCCGTCCCGGACCGCGTCGGCCTTGGCGGCGATTTCCTCGGCCGCCCCCCGGATCGAATCCGCGCGCGCCATGAGCGAGTCGGCAACGACCTGCACCGAGTCGGCGACAAGGCGCGTGATCTCGTCCTCGAGTTCCTCCGGGACCTCCTCGTCGGCGTTCTCGAGGCTGTCCGCTTCGGCGCGCTTGTCGCTGAGGGTGTCTGAAATGGCCATGGCGCGGGCGCGGATCAGTGCTCGGGCGTGGGCGGTCTCCTCTTCCTCGACTTCTTCCGCTTCCACGTGGTCGAGGTCGTAGGTGAAGAGGACGTTGCCCATGGCCCAGTGGAGCGCCGAGCCGTCGGGCGACCACGACGGGAACTCGCCACCGACGTCGGTCAGCTTGCGCACCGGAACCGGCGACGCACCCAGGTTGACGAGCATGATGTTGGGCGGCGTCGCTCCCACCTCTGCCAGATCAGCGATGTAGATGTCGTTGCCGAACTGGACGAAGGCGCGGTCGCCCTCCGGAGAGAGCACGATGAGGCCGGCCGGCTGCGGCAGCCCGGGCTCGGTCGGAGGATCGGGGTCGGTTGGGTCGGGGGCCTTGCGCCACGGGTACACCCGCCTCGGGAGGTATTCCCACTCGTCCGGGTGCGGGTTGGCGATTCCGGCGATGCCCTGGCGTCCGCGCACCACCAGGTGACGCTCGACGTCGGTGCCGTCCCAGCGGAATGACACCAGCCCTTCGGCCGGGCTGTACGCATAGATCCGGTCGGGATCGTTCGCTGCGAAGTGCGCGACATCCCGTAAGCCGGTCGGGGATATCAACGTCGCTTCGGCGGGTGCGGCGGCGTCCGCGGGGACCCACACGAACTCGGCGCCCATCGGCCCGAAGAAGATGTCGGACGCCTCCATCAGATCGCGCGCGGCGCCCCGCGAGGCAACGATGCGCTCGCCATCGGGTGACCAGGCCACGTTGTAGTACATGGCTGCGGTGCTGGTGAGCTGGGTGGGGGTGCCGCCGGCTGCCGGCACCCTCATGATGTGGCCGCCGTCGGTGTCATCCCACGTGACGTAGGCGATCGAGGTTCCGTCGGGTGACCACTGCGGGTGGAACTCACCCGCGTCCGCTTCGGTGAGGCGCGTCGCCTCGCCCTCGGGCAGGTCACGCACCCAGAGGCGGTCGAACGCGGTGAACACGACGCGGTCGCCACCCGGCGACACCGCGGGGCTGCGAATCTGGCTGGCGGTCACCATCGCGGTCGTGTCGATCTGGTAGTCGAACTTGACCGAAGGCCCGATGCTCAGCTCGACGTCGACCTCGAAGGGAATCTCCGTGGCCTCGCTGCCGTCCATCGGGACGTTCCAGATCTTGCCGCCGTAGGAGACGACGATCGCGGAGCCGTCCGGAAGGAAGGCGTAGCCCGGGTACACGTCGATCGGCGCGCGCGATTCCTGCTCGTCACGCTGCACGGGATAGGCCAGCCACTCCTCGTCACCCGTCGTCAGGTCGCGCTTCCGGAGGCCCGTGTCCGCGTTGTAGCGCGATGCGTACACCAGCCAATTGCCGTCGGGCGAGATCGCGGGGCGCATCGCAGAGCCGTACCGGTTGGTCATGAGCGTGCTGGCGCCCGTGTCGCGGTCGTAGCGGTACACCTGGTAGCGGGGAAGACGGGCGTTGTACTCCCAATCCCCGAAGGACTGCGAATACCAGATGTGTCGTCCGTCGGGGCTGAAGGCGGCACCGATGCGCTTGATGCCCCCGAACAGGGCCGCGAAGATCGGCGACGTGGCAGCACCGGGGATCGCGATCGGCGACGAGCGCTCCGCGTTGTACATGTACAGGTTGGCCGCGCCGCCCAGTCCGCCGGAGCGGCTGACCACGATGTATTCGCCGTCGGGCACCCACTCGGGCGACAGGAAGAGGTTGTTGTTGCCGCGAGACACCTGCGTCGTGTCGGTTCTGTCGAGACGCATGGTCCACAGGTTGTCGCCGCCGCTGCGGTCGGAGATGAACGCCACCGACTCGCCATCCGGGCTGAAGCGCGGCTGCACCTCGAAGGCCATTCCGGTCAGCAGGGGCGACGCCTTGCCGCCGGTGATGGGCATGGTGTAGAGGTCGCCGAGCAGATCGAAGACAATCGTCTGGCCATCGGGGCTGACGTCCAGCGAGATCCACGTGCCCTCGGTGGCCGTGAACTCGGCCGTGCGGGCGCTGCGGAGTGGGAGGGGATTCTGGCGCGCTCCGCCGGGGCGCGGTGGCTGCGCCGCGAGGGGGGCGACCACGAAGGCGATGGCGAGCAGCATCAGCGCCGGCGCCGCGAAACGGGAGGCCTTGCCGCCGACTGCTAACCGGATCCTGCCGTACACGGGGCTCATTTGTCACCTCCCCGGATCCCGGCTCGCACATTGGGCGCGGTGTTGCGCCAGGGTTCGTCCGGTGCCGCTCGTTGCCTCGGCCACACCTCGTCGAGGGTGACGCCGTCGTATAGCCGTCCGTTCATCATCACCTGATGGATCGTGTTGGTATTGCGGATGTTGTCGAGTGGGTCGGCGTCGAGGATCACCAGGTCGGCCAGCTTGCCGGGCTCGATGGATCCCAGGTCACCGCCCAAGCCGATCGCCTCGGCGCCCATGATCGTTGCTGCGCGCAGCGCGTCGTGCTCGTCCATGTCTCCGCTCTGCAGCGCCCACAGCTCCCAGTGGTAGCCCAGTCCCTGCAGCTGCCCGTGGCTGCCGACGCCGGTCTTCCCGCCGCCCTCCACCAGCCGTGCCAGCCAGGCCGAGTGCTTCGGGAAGGCGTATTCATCCTCCATGAACCACCCGCCGGGTCCGGGTCCGGTCGTCTGCAGACGCCGCGCCTTCGTGTCCAGCTCCCGCTTGGGGGTGAAGTGGGTGAGCTTCTCGTCTCCGAAGATGTCTTCGCGAGTGTAGAAGTAGTTCTCGGCCTAGGGCCCGCCGTAGGAGACGAGCAGCGTGGGCGAGTTGACGGTCCCGGAGGTCGCGAAGAGCTCCACGATATCGCCGTAGGCCGGGATGATCGGCATCGAGTGCTCGATACCCGGATAGCCGTCGATCGCGTGAGTCATGTTGAGCCGGTAGTCCAGCCCGCCTTCGGTGGTCGGCATGAGCCCGAGTTCGCGCGCGGCCATGATGAGCCACTGGCGCTGTCTGCGGTTGCCGGACATGTACATCTTGAACGTCTTGGTGTCGTAGTACCGGCTGTACTTGGTCAGCACCTCGACGGCGTGCTCGTAGCTCTTGATGAAGTCCTGGCTGAACACGCCCGGGCCGGTCGAGTAGACACGCGGACCGACCATCTTGCCGGCGCGCACCATGTCCTCGTAGGAGAGCACGTCGGTGGTTGCCGTCTGTGGGTCGCGGGTCGTGGTCACCCCATAGGCGACATTCGCCTGGTAGATCCAGGGGCGCGCCCAGTGGAGGCCCCAGAGGTTCCACATGTGTGCATGCGTGTCCACGAAGCCGGGGACGATCGTCTTGCCTGCGACATCGATCACCGTAGCGCCCTCGGGCACGTCGCCCGGCCCTGACGAGACCGACGTGATACGGTTGTCGGTCACCACGATGTCGGCGTTCTCGACGATCTCGTCGCCGTTCATCGTGATCGCACGTGCACCGCGCAGCAAGACGGTCCCCTGCGGGATGTCACGGTCGGCCGTCACCGCGATCTGCTGCTCCTGGGGCTCGTAGTCCGGATCGTTGGCGGCGGCGTCCAGGTCGTAGGTGAACAGGGCGTTGCCGAGCGACCAGTGCACGGTGCGGCCGTCCGCGCCCCACGCGGGAAACTCGACGCCGAGTTCGTTCAGCTTCCACGCCGGGACCGCGGCCGAGTCGGGCTTGACCACGTCCACCGTGGGCAGCGCAGCACCCAGGTCGGGAACCGTGACGGCATACAGGTCGTCTCCCACCTGCGCCAGCGCGAGATCTCCACGAGGCGCCATCTCGACCGAGGCGGAGATGAAGCGCAGGATCAGTTCGCGCGGCTCGTCGTCGTCGAACTCCGCCGGCATCACGAGGTCGGATGTCTCAGAGCGCTCGTAGCCGATGGGCACGCCACCCGCCGACAGATCGGCCCGCTTCGTGACCTGGAGGTGCCGCTTCCTGTCGGTGTCGTCCCAGCGGGCCGAGGACAGCGCGGTGGTCGGCGGGGGAGGGGTGGGGGAGCCGGGAATCGCGTCCGCGCGGGCGGTCCCGTAGTAGTAGATGCGGTCGGGATCCTCGGTGAAGTGGGGCGATCTGCGTCCCGCCGTGGGGCCGATGACCGTCACCTCGCCGCCGCCGGCCGGAATCCAGATGAACTCGGAGCCGAGGGTGCTGACGAAGGGATCGACGGCCTCCTGTACATCGCGCCTGGAAGACCGCACGCCGACGATGCGCTCGCCGTCGGGCGAATACACGAGGTCGCGATAGTACGCGGGCGCGGTCGTGAGAGTGACTGCGGAGCCGCCGTCTGCCGGGGCGCGCCGGATGTGGCCCTCGCCGGTGTCGTCGTCCCAGGTCACGTAGGTGACATACTGCCCGTCCGGTGACCAGACCGGGCGGTGTTCGCCCACCTCGTCGCTCGTCAGCCGCGTTGGCGTCCCGTCCGGGAGGTCTGCCACGTACACCCGGTCGAGGGCGGTGAAGGCGAGGCGGGTTCCATCGGGAGAGGGACGCGCGTACCGGATCTGCTTGACCGTGAACGTCGGCGTGTCCTCGATCGGGTACTCGAACTCGACCTCCGGTCCGATCGCCACCTCGGCCTCGACCGTGAAGGGGATCTCGGTGGGGTCGCTTCCGTCCACGGGGACGCGCCAGATCCGCCCGCCGTACGACATCACCAGCGCGTCGGACTCCGGCGTGAAGGAGTAGCCGGGCAGCACGTCCATGGTCGCGGTCGACTCCATGTCGTCGCGCTGCACGGGGTAGGCGAGCCAGCGCTCCATCCCGGAGGCGAGGTCGCGCAGGCGGATTCCGGTGTCGGCGTCGTCGCGGCTGCCGTATGCCAGGTGCGAGCCGTCGGGGGACAGAGCGGGCCGGAAGGCCGAGCCGTACCGGTTGGTCATCGGCGTGCGCGTTCCAGACTGGCGGTCATACACCCACAGCTGGAACTGCGGGAAGATGGCGTTGTACTGCCAGGTGCCGTTGCGCTGGGCGTACCAGACGTAGCGCCCCTCGGCGTCCACCGCGGCGCCCATCATCCGCTGCCCCCCGGGGCCGCCCACCATCTCGATCCCGGTGCCGCCGTCCACGTGGTACAGCCACAGCTTTTCGAGGCCGAAGAACTGCCGCGACCGCGACACGACGATGTACTTCCCGTCCGGCATCCACTCGGGCGACAGGAAGCCGCTCCCGATCCCCTTGCTGACCTGCGTGGGATCACCGCCCGCCGAAGGCATCATCCATACATTCTGATCCCCGCTCCGGTCGGACACGAACACGATGCGCTCGCCATCGGGGCTGAAGCGCGGCTGCATGTCGTACCCCATCCCGCTGGTAAGGCGCGTGGCGTCGCCGCCGGTGATCGGCATCGAGTACAGGTCGCCGACCATGTCGAAGACGATCGTCTGACCATCCGGGCTCACGTCGAGGGAGATCCAGGTCCCCTCGTTGGTCGTGAACCGCGCCCAGCGGGCGGGCTCGAGCGGGAGGCCGCGGTCGGGATCCAGCTCCGCTTCCTGGGCCTGGGTGGCGAAGGGTGTGAGCAGCACCATGGTAACCGCCCAGTGACTGCGTTTGAGAGAGCGCATGCGCCGACTCCGTTCCGGGGATTGCATTGCGATTTCCGCGAATGAGAAACGGCCTTGGGGAATTGACCGGCCGAACCCAAATCATACGTTCGGGGTGAATAGTAGTGACAGCGGTTCGTTGCCACCAAGAAAACCGAACCGGCCCCGGGACTCGTGGAGGCGGTCTTTCAAGACATGACACAGCGTAGACGGCAGCAGCCTCGAGACATCGCCCTCATCTCCGTTTCCATCGATCTTGGCGCGGGGCGCCGGGGCGTCGACATGGGTCCATCCGCGCTGCGGATCGCGGGGATCAGCCGCGAGATCGAGGCGATCGGCCACAGCGTCACGGAGCTTGGCACCATCACTGCCGGCGGGCTCGAAACCACCGAGGCGGGCGAGACCGCGCTGCGCTTCCTGAACGAAGTCGCCCAAGTCGTCGACAGGACACGGGGGGCGGTGGGACAGGGTCTGGCCCGGGGCTGTACACCACTCGTGCTCGGCGGAGATCATTCCCTGTCGATAGGATCGGTATCGGCGGTGGCCGACCACCACCGGGAGCAGGGAGCGTCCATCGGCGTGATCTGGGTCGACGCTCATGCCGACATGAACCGTCCGCACACCTCGCCCACCGGCAACATCCACGGAATGCCACTCGCGGTGCTGCTGGGATTTGGAGAGGAGCGGCTGACCCGGGGCAGGGCGAGCGTACGCCCGGAGAACGTCAGCGTCCTGGGTGCGAGGAGTCTGGACGAGGGCGAAAAGCGACTGATCCGCGAATCGGGCGTTAGAGTCTTTACGATGTCAGAGATCGACGAGAGGGGCGTGGCTCCGTGCATGGACGAGGCGCTGGAGCGCGCCAACGACGGGACGGGAGGATTCCACCTATCCCTCGACCTCGACGCCCTCGACCCAAGGGTGGCTCCCGGAGTCGGCACGCCGATTCGGGGCGGCCTCACCTACCGGGAGGGGCACCTCGTGTGCGAGAAGGCGTCGCGGTCGGGCACGCTGCTCAGCCTCGAGGTCGTCGAACTCAACCCGGTGTTGGACGACCGCAACCAGACGGCCCAGCTAGGTGTGGGACTCGTGGCTTCGGCCCTGGGTGCCACGATCCTGTAGATGGTTCCTCCAGACGCCTCGGGGTTGGACAGCGAGCGCCCAACACCATGATCACTGAAAATGGACCCGCCGAACTGAGACTTCGCGATCTCGGTGTCGGATATCGCCGGGATCGGCCCGTGCTGCGCGGACTATCCGTCGACATCGTCCCCGGCGAGGTGCTCGCGGTGGTGGGGCCCAACGGTTCGGGCAAGACCACCCTCTTCCGCACGCTCCTTGGCGTCCTGCGTCCGATTGGCGGACACGCGACGGTATCCGGCGCCGACCCTGCCGAATACCGGCGCGGGCACGGTGTCGGCTACCTGGCGGAAGAGACCGAGCTCCCAGCGGGGTGGACCTGCGACGGTCTGCTCACGCTGGTGGCTGCGGCGGCCGGCCCCGGTGCCGACATTGAGCGCGCGTGCCATCTGGCCGGGGTGGATTACGATACCGGTGGTCCCGTCGACGCACTTTCCAAGGGCATGCGGCGCCGGCTGGCTCTTGCGATTGCGCTCATGCGACCTACCGCGCTGCTCTTCCTGGACGAGCCCGAATCGGGCCTGGATCCCGGGCAGCGCATCCGTCTCCGCAGGCGAATCGAGGAGCTTCGCGGCCGGATCACGATACTGGTCGCCAGCCACGACCTCGGCGAACTGGCGATGATGAGCGACCGCGTGCTCCTGTTGGACCAGGGACGCGGGCGCGTCGTGCAGCCACCGGAAGGCGGATTCACCCGCAGGTTCCTGGAAGCGGAATTCCTCCGGCTGGAGGGGGCGGTGTCATGAGCATCCTCAAGGCCTCCTTCCGGAACGCGGTGAGCCGCAAGTGGAAGTTCGCGCTCGTCGTGTTCCTGTTCGGCGCGGGGCTGGCCGTCCTTACGAACGCCTACGACGTGCCCGGGACCCTGGAGCGCATGGAAGCCATGGCCGAAGCGATGGAGGGCGAAGGCGCAGCGCCGTCCGGCGAGCAGGCGGAGGGTTTGGCGCGCAGTGCGGCAATGCTCCTCCTATTCAGCCTGCTGAACATCGCCTTCGGTTTCGGTGTGATCGTCTTCGCCTTCCTGATGCCGGGTGGAGTGGTCGCGAACGAGCGCGGGAGCGCCGCGATCATGCTGTGGGCACAACATCCAATGCCGCTGAGCTCCTTCTACCTGCGACGATACCTGGGCATCCAGGCCGCTACTGTCGTTGCTCTCCTGATCTTCGGCCTGACAGGGGTCTTTGCCGCTCTACCGCCTGGAACGGCGCCCGCAACGGAAGTGGGAGACGTCGTGAGCGTCTGCCTGACAGGCTTGCTCGCATGCGCGATCAGCTTCGCGATCAGCGCGCTCGGTATCCGTCGCGCCGCTCTGGTCGGATTGATCTACTACCTGCCCTCGCGGGTAATGTGGGCGCTGCTCGAAGGCCCCGAACTCGGGCCCTCGACCGCGGCAGAGTTGGCTCGGGCCGTTCTGCCGTTCGTCATCTTTCCCAACGGAGCGATCGGCGATCTCACTGGAGGCTTTGGGTCGGAGGCGGCCTGGGATTGGGGTGCCACAGGGATGGTCCTCCATCACTTCATCCTCTGGACAGTCATTGCCTGGCTCGGGCTTCGAAGGATCGAGCGGCGCCCGTTGAAGCTGTGAAGTGGCGGCGTAGGCAGCGCCCTGTCACCACTGTCGATGCTCGCGCGGATTCGTCCACGTACTGCTAGGTTTCACCCCCTGCCGGGGTGGTGAAATCGGTATACACAGGGGACTTAAAATCCCCCGGGAGAAATCCCATGCGGGTTCGAGTCCCGCCCCCGGCACTCGTGCAGGGCTCCGTGCACACCCCGTGCAAGGACCCGCGCACGCCCCCGGCCAACTCAGCGGCCGAGACCCGCCCCCCGAGACCGGCGCCACGGCCAGGGGCGGTTTCGCCTCGTCAGTTCCTGGCCTAACGCCGCCTGTACGACCTCACCGGAGGCAGCCGCGCGCCCGTGCCGCCCGCCGGCTCGTCCTCGCCCACCACCGGGATCGTCAGCGTCCCGATCCCGTCGATGCTGGCCTCGATCAGGTCGCCGGGCTGCAGGAACCGCTGCTCGCCGCGCACCGCGGTTCCCATCCCCACGCCTCCCGACGTGCCGTTGTTGATCACGTCGCCGGGGAAAAGGGTGATGATCGACGAGCCGTATTCGACCAGCTCCCAGAGCGTGTGGATCATGTCGCCGGCCTGGGCCTCCTGCATCTGCTCGCCGCCCACGCTAAGCGTCTGCCGCAGATTCTCCATCGGGTCGCCGTAGAACTCCTTCGGGACGATCCAGGGCCCCATCGGAGCGAAGGTGTCGTGGCCCTTGCCCACGAACCAGTCCGAGGTGAGCGGATTGCCACCCGGGGGACGGCCGCCCCGGTCCGAGATGTCGATCGTGACGGTGTAACCGAAGACGTAGTTCTGCGCATCGTTGGCGGACACGTACTTGGCGGTCCTTCCGATCACGGCACCCAGCTCGACCTCCCAGTCCGTTCGGTCGCGGCCGAAGGGAATCACAACCTCGTCGCCGTTCCCGATCACCGCGCCCCGGCTGGGCTTCAGAAAGAGGTAGGGGACGCCGCGGTTCTCACGGCGCTGCCGCCGCGCCTCGGCGCGTTCCTCGGGCGAGCCCGTCTCGTTGACGTGGCTGTAGAAATTGACCGCCGCGTTCATGATCTTCCCCGGGTACAGGATCGGCGGCAGAGTCCTGACGGCGTCGAGTTCATGAATGAAAGCGGCACGTGAACTTCCGTCGATCAAATCGTTTGCCGCCAAGTGGTTGACGATTTCGTACAGGCGAAGTTTCACTCCGTACTCGTAGCGCCCGATCAGGTCCACCATGTCCTCGGGCATCGGCACCGGCGGATACATGGGACTCCGCTCGAGCGCCGCGTTGGCGGCCCCGATGTCCACCACCAGCGCGTCCCGAAGCACCAGGGCAACCCGGGGCTCACCGCCGATCTCGAAGGTGCCGACCTTGAAGGGCTCGGCGATGTCCATGGCCGAGGCCTGGGCCGACACCGCCATGGGGCCGGTGCCCATGGCAGGCAAAGCGAAGAAGGCCGCCGCGAGGGCGGTACGAAGACCTGTGGCAACGTTGAGTCGCATGATCCTGCCCCATACTGAGGTGGTTTGCCGCTTGCGGCGTGACGAGAACCTGAACCTGATTCTCTACGCCGGGCCCTCGCGCCCGTCAAGTGTGAGGGGCTAGAAAATGGCGTCCAGGTGCAGTTCGACGCGGAAGCCCCTGTGGGGACCGTTCAGCCCGTGCGACAGGTCCAGACGCATGAGCCCGTCCAGCAAGCTGCCTCCGATGCCGATCCCGTAGAGCAGGTCGCCCGCGGCGAAGTCGCTCGCTTGGCCAGCCCAGCCGGCGTCGGTGAAGAGACCCGCGCCGACCCCGTGGAAGATCCGGTTGACCTCGACGCGGCCGCGCAGAAACGACGGGCCCGAGACCACCGAGGCGGGGTAGCCGCGCAGGGTGGATGCCGCACCGAGGAACCACGAGCGCTGAAGGGGGGCATCGCCCCAGGTGTTGCCGGCTCCGGCTTCGAGACCGAGCCGCCATCCGTCCCAACCCTCGCCCTTCAGTGGGATGATCGCGCGCCCAGTGGCACTTGCCTGCACGTACTCGCTGCGCGCCCCGGCGCCATTCCCGCGCGCACCCGCGCCATCTCCGCCGACGCCGCCGACAGAACGCCACGCCGCGCCGCGGCCATGAAACTCCAACCCGAACTGCGCCCTCATGGGATCGTGCCCCCACCAGGGCGAAATCCGCACCTCCGTGCCCACTTCGTCGGCCTCGTCGGCCGCCACATTCGGCCGGAAGTCCCAATCCCCGTCGAAGACTCGGAAGAGGGCGAAACCGATCTTGTTCTCCACGGCCGCCTGCCGCTCCGCGTACGCGCGAAACACGAACGACTCCCTGCTGCCCTCCGGGGGACGCCAGGTGAAGTCGACGCCGGTGGCGCGGTAGTACTCGCCGTTGTCGCGGCCGAACAGCAATGCGTCGAGGGAGTTCCCGAATCCGAGGTGTCCGGCCTGCGGGTCCACCGACTGCAGTTCGTGGTAGGCGCCGAGCGTCAGGCGGCGCAGCACGTTCGAGCGGCCCAGATCCAGCCGCGCCTTGGGGCGCAGGTCGGCAAACCCGAAGAATCCCGATGTCCCGAGGGTGTAGCGGTCGCCCAGATCCCAATCGAACCGTCCGCCGAGCGCCGGCCCCTCGACCCGGTTGTAGCGAATCAGATCCTGGCGCGCCCACCCCCAGTTGAAGTTCCAGGGCACCATCTGGATCGGAGGCGCGGGCAGGTCGGCCAGGTCCTGGACATACTCCGCCAGCTGCTCGGGGTTGGTGAACCCGGGCGCGCCGTCCCAGACCGGTGGGGGCAGGTGGGGGCTCTCGGCCACGAGGCTGCGGTCTTCGGGGACGATCAACAGCGATTCGCGGTCCGCCGCCGGGGTCTCGGACTCGTCCATGAGCTCGTACGCGATGCGGTCGTCCTCGGAGAGCAGCGCGGCGATGAAGGCCATGGCCTCGGCGCGCGATGCGAAGTGGACCTCCTTCATCCCGTCCCGTGCGGTTGTCACCGCCCCCGGTGCGGTCTCGTCGCCCGGAACGGCCGGGTCGCCCTGCTCATCCAACTCAACATCCTCCTGCAACACCACCGTCTCGACCTGATACGCCATGTCCATCGAGACGGGGAACTTGATTATCCCCGCCCTTGCCACGCCCTCGATTCGCATGCTGTGGGGCAGCCAGGCCTTGAAGTCCCAGAGCGCGTAGTCCACCGAGACGACGTTGAGGTTGAAGGTCCACGGCTTGAAGACGCCGGGAACGAACCTGAAAGTGCCGGCTTCGTCCTCCTCCTGCAGGTCGGGGACGTCGCGCATGGCGTCGAACTCGCGGCTCATACGGTAGGCTGCCCGGACCAGCGCGCCCGATTCGGGATCGATCCAGAGGATTCCGCTAATCCGCTGGGGGGCGGCTTCGCGGGGGAGTACGTCGAGCTGGATCGCTGCCAGCCTGCGTCCGTCGGGGAGCGAGAGCGTGATCGTGTCGCCGCTCTGGAAGCGGTAGATCGTGTCCGCGCCGGAGGCCAGGGGGTGGATCAGAGCGAACTCGTTGTCGTCCGGGTCCGTGCTGAACGCCTCGTCGTTCATTCCCAGGAAGAGGCGGTCGTTGCCCGGCTCGAACGGTCCGTCGAAGGGAAGGTCATCGAGCCAGTCCAGGTCGCCCTCGCGCATGGCGATGGTGCGTCCCGGGTACTCGGAACGGGAGCCGAGGACCTGCACCACCGCGTCGTAGTCGCGCTCCCAGAAGGTGCGGACCGCCGTCTCGTTGTGGTAGATGACGCGGTCCCGCAGCGGGGTGCGGATGGCGGCGGCGATGCGCTGATCGATCCGGGACGTGTAGCGAACGACCGATTCGTCCAGCGCGGTCCAGCCGTCGAAGGCCGCGGTGTAGAGCTCGTGGGCGACCGGATCGAGGAAGGCGTCGGCGGCGAAGCGGGTCTGGGCGGAGGCGTTGGCGGGGGCTGCTGCCGAGACCGCCGCCGCGCCGACGATGGCTGCGGCCAGGGCGCTCCTGATTCTGACGGCACTCAAGATCCCGAACCCTCCGGCGCACGCCGGAAGCGTGCCTCGCGGAAGTCCTCCCACGCGACGTAGTGCCAGTCGGAGCCCTCCTGCCCGACCCCCTCCCGCTCCCCGGGGCCCGCGTTCGGGAAGACGAAGATCCCCCGGTTGTCTCCGTCCACGTCGTTCGAGTCGGAGAGTTCGTAGGTGCGCCCGTCCAGCAGCGTGACGCCGACAATCCCGTCGTCGGTCTGCGCGATCCTCATGATATTCCCGAACTCCACGTCGAACTCCACGTTGTCCGAGCTCCCGTCCAGGTAGTCCCAGGTCCACTCCTCGTCCGCGTCCCAGCGGATCCAGCCTTCGAACTCTTCGCCGGAAAGGGTTGCGACGACCCCGAACAGGGGGCCGCCCCCATCGAAGTCGGCATAGCCGGCCCCACCGGGACCGGGGTGCAGGCGAAGCGACCTGAAGTCGTCCCAGTCCACCTCCACGACGCCGAGGCCTGGATCGGCAATGCGGATGGTGCGGCGGTACCACCGGATGTCCGACTGCTCGTAGCGGGAGCCGAGCGGGCGGTAGAGGTCCAGTTCCTGTCCCGATGCCAGAATCACCCATGCTCCACCGAGGCGGGATGCCACGGTTCCGATCTCGTCGAAGCGGAATCGTCTGGAATCACCGTCGTCGTCCCTGCCGTGAAACTGGTCCGACCGCAGGACCGGAGCGCCGCTCCAGCTGATGAATCCGGTGAAGGTGCGCCCGAACCGGTCCACGACCGACCCGTGAACCCGGGCCGCCGCGGGTACGGCGCCGGGGGGCGCCGCACCGAACTCGACGCGCGCAATATCGCGTCCCCGGACCACGACCCGCCCCTCGACGGGGTCGTCGACGGTGATCCGCGCCCTCAGCCCCCCTGTCGCCGATTCCGTGCGTACGCCGGCGGGAGTCAGCGCTACGCTGCCCTCCCTCGAACCGGCGACATCGAGCAGATCACCGCCCGCCGAACCCCGCTGCAGGACCTCGATCCCACCCTCGTCGTCCTGCACCAGCGCGGCGAGGTGGCCGAAGCGGATGCCCGTGCTCGTGGTGGTCGCGAAGTCCCGGTACCGCTCCTCCCAGGAGACCCGGTGGCCCCTTACGTCCAAGGTACGCACCGCCGGTTTGCCGTCGTGGACGGCCAGAAGCCAGGCGTTGTAGTTGTCGTCGGAAATCTCGCGGCTGCCCACCAGCACATCTGCCCAGCTGGCCGCGCTCTGCCCCCTGCCGAACTGCAGGAAGCCCTCGTACTCCTCCCCGTCGGCGGTGAACACGCGTCCCCAGATCCGGTCGTCTGCCTGGGCCTGAAGGGTTGGCGCGCCGGCCAGGAGGAACGCGGCACACGCCAGGTGGAGTGCAATGGGCGAAAGACGGGCAGGAGCCATGGGCGCGGGCGGGTTCGGGAGGGGCGGGCGAACTCTCCCCCTTATACCCCGCGCGGCCGAGTCAGGTTTCGAAAGGCGTTGCCCGGTGCTTGCCAACCCGGCGGCTCGCCGGTCCCGGTGCTCGTGCGGGTTTATCCACCGACTGCTAGATTGCCTGCTGGTCTGCACCGACACCTCCATCGACAGGAGTTCAGGAATGCGCACGCACACTTCGACGATCCTTGCCCTCGCAATGGTTGCGACCGGCGCGGCCATGGCCTGCGCTCCCGCCGGCGACGGAACGGAGCAGGACGGTGCCGCGATGTCCGGAGAGGAGGCGGCCGAAGCGCCGTCGAATCCCCGTTTCGGCGTCTGGCAGCTCGAATCCGACGCGCCGCCTCCGTTCAGCAACATCATGACCTACGAGCCCTATGGGGACGGCGGGATGAAGATCACGGTGGCGTCCACCAACTCCGAGGGCGAGTCCAACGAGTGGGGCTATGTGACGATGTTCGACGGAGAGTTCCATCCGGTCGAAGGGCAGGAGAACGCCGAGACCGCGGTCGAGGTCGTCGACGAGCGGACCAACCACATCCTCAACGCGCGCGGCGGCGAGGTCTACCAGGTCATCGTCAACGTGCTCTCCGAGGACGGAAACACGATCAACAACGAGTACCGGCGCACCCTGGAGGACGGAACCGAGCGGGTGAGCCACGCGATCTATCGCCGGATCGAGTAGGGCCGGGCTTCACGCCCGATAGGTCGGCCCCCGGCGCGGCCGGTCGTCGCGCGGCACCCGCAGCTCGAACCGCTCGATCCGCGCGCGGAAGACCGACCCGTCCTCGCGGCGGAAGTGGAAGAAGCCCTCCATGTGGCCGCTGCGCCCCTCCAGCACGCAGAAGCTGTGGTATTCGTGCACGTCCCCGGGGTGCAGCACGGGCGACTCTCCCACGACGCCCTCGCCCTCGACTTCCTGATCGCCGGAGAGGATGTCGTGGATCTTCCAGTGGCGCCAGAAGAGCTGCGCGCTCAGGCTCCCGGTGTTTTCGATGCGGACGAAGTACGCGAAGACATGGTGCAGAGGCGGCTGCGACTGGGCCCGGGCATAGACCGGCTGGACGCTGACCTGCATCTGCCCGTCCAGTATGGGCGGTCGCCGTGGCTCGCGGGAAGGCGCGATCACGGGTGTTGCTCCAGGCAGAACCACCTGTCATGTAATGTTGACACTACATTTTGTAATGTGTACATGACATATTCCCGTTGGTGTGGAGACTCGCCGCTCGACGATGGTCACGCTTTCAACCCGACTCCCCCCCGGCAGTGTTAGACTTGCTGCCGCAGGTCACTAACATAGTACCCGTCCGCTGAATCCGCGCCCCACCGCCGATACCCCTCCAACGACCGGAGCGTTCCATGCCGCGCAGAATCTTCCTGGCCATCCTGGCGATCCTCGCCATTGCGCCCGATTCGGTGCAGTCGCAGCAGCCCGGGGTCGCCGGCATCGTCGCCCGTTTCGAACCCGAGGTCCGGCGCGCCATGCTCGAAGGCAGCATTCCGTCGGTGGCCGTCGCGATCACCGACCGCCAGGGCGAACTCTGGAGCGGCGCGTACGGGCAGTCCAACCTGTGGGCGCGCACGCCCGCTTCCACCAACACCGTCTACCTGATCGGCTCCACCTTCAAGGCCCAGTCCACCGTCGCCCTGCTGCAGCAGATGGAGCAGGGCAGGTTCGCGCTCGACGACCCCGTCAGCGACTACCTCGACGACCTGGTTCGAGCAGTTCGCGGGCGAGCCGATGGGCGGAGGATGGGGGTATGAAGAGCCCGGATATGGCCTCACGTGGTGGGTGTCGGCGCGCGGAGGCGAGCGTTTCTTCGCGCATTCGGGGAGTGTATCGGGGTACACGGCGTTCGCGTCGGGGAACAGAACGCGTGGCTTCGGTGTCGCCTTCCTGACGAATGGCAACCGCGCACATCCACACCTGGTCCGGCTGACCCGCCTGATCCTCGACCTCATGGCCGAGGAAATGGGCGAATCACGATAGAATCGAGACAATGACTTCAACTGCACAACTGACGATTCCACAAATCCCGCAGGATTGGCCCGCGCTGGCGATCGGGCTGGGCATCCTGGCCGCTGGCGCCTGGGTCCTCGACTGGATCGCGTCGCGGTTCCTGCACCGGGCCTTCGCACGGGTGGCGGCGCGAACCCGCTCGCAGTGGGACGACCGCATCGCCGAGCGCAAGGTCCTCGGCCGGCTCGCCCATGTGGTCCCGGCGCTGGCCGTGTATCTGGGGATCGGGCCCGCACTGGGAGTGAGTGGCGTCGCGGTGGAAGCCGACCCGGATGCGATGCTCGTGGTGGCCTGGACGGTGGTGCGGCGGATCGCGGCCGCCTGGGTGGCGCTCGCCGTGGCGCGGGCCTTTGCGGCCTTCCTGGACGCCGTGAACGACATCTACAAGGACGGCTATGCCGAAGCGAAGTCCAGGCCGATCAAGGGCTACCTGCAGGTGGTCGGTCTGGTGGCGTGGCTGGCCGCAGGCGTCGTGATCGTCTCGGTCCTGATGGGCCGCTCGCCCCTGGTGTTCCTGTCGGGGCTGGGAGCCCTGGCGGCGGTCCTCATGCTGATCTTCCGCGACACCATCCTGTCGCTGGTCGCCAGCGTCCAGATCGCCTCCAACGACATGATCCGCATCGGGGACTGGGTGAGCGTCCCCCAGGCCAACTCCGACGGCGAAGTCATCGACATCGCGCTGCACACGGTCAAGGTCCAGAACTGGGACAAGACGATCTCGACCATCCCGACGAGCAAGTTCATCACCGAGTCGTTCAAGAACTGGCGCGGCATGAGCGAGTCGGGGGGCAGGAGGATCAAGCGCTCGCTCCGGATCGACATGAGTTCCGTGCGCTTTCTCGGGGACGGCGAGATCGACGAGCTGTCGAGGCGCGAACTGCTGCACGACTACATGAGCGAGAGCATGGACAGGATCGCGCGCTTCAACGAGGCCAGGGCGGCCGGCAACCCCGGAGTCATTCCCGAGATCCGCCGGCTGACCAACCTGGGCACCTTCCGTGTCTACGTGCAGAAGTACCTCGAGGCACATCCCAAGACCCACAAGGAGATGACGCTTCTCACCCGTCAGCTCGCGCCGGGTCCCGAAGGCATCCCCATCGAGATCTACTGCTTCTCGAACGACACCGCGTGGGCGCGCTACGAGGGGTTCCAGGGAGACATCTTCGACCACCTGATCGCGGTTCTGCCCGAATTCGGGCTCAGGGCCTTCCAGTCGCCAGCCGGGAGCGACTTCGGGCGGGCGCTGGCGGCGGGGGCCTGACGGAAGGGCGGCCCGGAGGCGCCCGGTCCCGGGGCAGTCGGCCCGCCGGAACTACTTCCGGTACACGATGCGTCCCACCGGACGCGCCTGTCTCCACACGATCTCGCGGGTGAGCAGCAGGTGCCCGCTCTCCAGAAGCGAGCAGGTGTCGCGGATGGTCCCGCCCCCCGGTATGCGGCGCTCGACCGCGAATTCGTTTCCGCGCCAGCGGAGGCGCACCTCGATCGGCCCCTGCGGCGCCGCTGCCTCCACCCAATCGCCCCCCACCGGGATCTGAACGGGTTCCTCGCTGTCGAAGGTGACCGTCACGGTCCCGTCGCCGGGCAAGAAGGCCAGCGTCTCGGGCGTGATTCCCAGCATCAGCATGGTCTGGCGCAGTCCTGCCGGGGTTCCCGACACGGCGTCGCCACCTGCGCCCTGCTCGCGCATCATGTCCATGGAGATGTCCGACGCGCGCTGGTTGATGTGGTCCTGCGGACGCGTTCCGCGGAGGCCCGCTGCCTGGGCGGTGGCGGCCTCGTCGAAGTTCCAGACTCCCGTGAAGAGGGCGAGGGCGGCGGTGCGCTCCGGAGACGGGACGCCGGGTCCCGACGAGGCGCACCCGAGGATACCGGCGACGGAAAACGCGCAAGTGACGGTGCGGACGTGGTGGTGGCGCATGCCTAGCAACCCCTGCCTGTCGTGATATTGATCGGTTGGAGCTGAAATCCGCGCTCGGCGGCGCGCTCCAGGTATTCGTTGGTGTACATGCGCACCATGTGCAGCGACTCGAAGACCTCGACGAGACCGAGCTGGTCGGGCTGCAGGTTCTGGAGGAAGCCGGCGCCGACCGGATACTCGTCGAGACATACCCGCAACCGGCTGATGCGGTTCCTGAACCGGGCGACGGGCAGACCGAACGAGTCTTCGATGATTTCGAGGGATGTCCGGTCGCTGACGAACTCCACGACGTCCAGATCGATGCTCCTCTCCAGGATCCCGGATTCGAACGCGCTCGAGGGAGTGGGCGTGGCGAGCCGCCGGATCTCGATCTGCCGGACCACGCGCTCGATTTCCACCGCCAGACCCTCCAATTCGATGGCAATCGGGTTCAGGCGCACCACCATGATGGCCCCGAAGGGGATGTCCGATGGCTCGCGGTTGGTCTCGTAGCCAAAGCTGGCGCTCACGATGGTGTAGCGGTCCGGCAGGAGGGCAGGGAATTCGAAGTAGCCGTTGGCATCGGTCTCGGCGGATCGGCCCAGTTCGGCGATCTGGACGATGGCGCCCTCGATGGGGCCCTCGGTCAGATAGTCGACCACGTTCCCGCGGAAAGTGAACGACCGGACCGAGTCGGCCGGAGGATCCTGTGCGTGGGCGGGCCCGACCCCGACACATGGAGCGGCAACGAGGACGCTCGCGGCAACGAACAGGCTCTCGCGCCTGGCCAGCCCGGCGCCTAGCCGCCCTCGGTGCGGCGCCGGATCTCTCCACGGCTTGCCAGGCATCGCGTCCCCTCAGCTCACTTGAGGAAACGGTCGAAGAAGTCCTCCGCGGCTTCGAAGACGGCCATCCAGCTGCGGTTCAACAGGAAGCCGTGGACCTCGTCGGGGAAGACCAGGTGCTCCACGTGCACGCCCCGGCGCCGGAGCACCTCGGCGAGTTCGACGGATTCGGCGAAGGGCACGTTGCGGTCGTCGTCGCCGTGGATCAGCAGCACCGGCGATTCCCACCGCTCCACGAAGGCCATGGGCGAGGACTCGAAGGCGCGCCGGGCGATCTGGGGACGGGCGGCCGGGTCGTAGGAGGGCACGAAGTTGCGAATGATCTCGTTCCAGTCGTGGGCGCCGTGGATGTCGACGCCGGCCTTGAAGAGATGGGAGGCCTGCGCGAGGCCGTGGGCGGTCAGATAGCCGCCGTAGGAACCGCCCCAGAGCCCGATGCGGTCGCCGTCCACGTCGTCCCGCGCGGCGAGGTAGACGCCGGCCCCGAGGACGTCGTTCACCTCGGACGCACCGTCCGCGCCGTAGTGCGCCGCCTCGCGGAACTCCATGCCGTACCCGATGCCGCTGCGGTAGTTCACCGAGAGGACGGCGTAGCCCCGCGCGGCCAGGTGCTGGTTGAAGGAGTAGGTGTGGTGGTAGTAGTCCCGGTGGTGGAAGCCGAGAAGCATCTGGCGGCGGGAGCCTCCGTGCAGAAAGAGGAGGCCGGGCCAGCCCCCGGGCGGGGGAGGGCCCTGGGGGAGGAAGAGCTGGCCGTGGATACTAAGGCCGTCCGCCGAGGGGAAGATGACCTGCTGGGGCTCGGCCAGACCCGCGGGGATGACCTCCGACGCCGACTGGACCAGCCAGCGGCGCTCGCCGGCGGCAAGCACTTCGGCGTGGGCGGGAATCGTCCCGGAAGAGGCCAGGAACGCGATCGAGCCATCGACCACCGGTGCGGGCTGCCACTCGATCCCGGTTCCCGGCGTAAGTGCGCGTGCGCCGCTGCCGTCCAGCGGCCCCCACCAGAGGTGCTGGCGATCGGTGTCCCCCTGGTTGGACGAAAAGACGAGCGCCTCTCCTCGAGGCGCCAGCGCGACGTACTGCACCTCGAACTCGCCCGGCGCGATGGGGATGGATTCATCGCCACCGGCGGCACCGACCGAATACAGGTTGGTGTAGCCGTTGCGCTCCCAGGGAAACGCTATCCGGTCGTCGGCGCCCCAGAAGATGTTGCCCGTGCCCGAGATGGCGCGAAACGCGCTGCCGGTGCCTTCGCTGGCGGTGAAGACGTTGCGGGCCACGCCGTCTGCGATGCGGACAGCCCGGATGCTCCACGGCAGTGACTCCCGCACGGGAAGAAAGGGAAGGCGGCCCTTCTCGTTCGGGATCCGCAGAAACGCGATCTCGCTCCCATCCGGCGACCACACCGGACTGCCGTCAAGGTCGAGCGAAGGGTCGAGATACCGGAGTTCGCCGCTCGCCAGCTCGACCACCCCGATGAACGCGTGGTCCCCACGCTGGCTAGTCCAGGCCAGGTGCGTCCCCACCGGCGAGAGCCGGAGTTCGCCCGGGCTTCCGCGGCCTTCCACCAGGCGCGCGGGCTCTGCGGATGAGTCGGTGGTTGATCTCCGCCAGATCGCGCCGCCCTGCAGGTAGATCACGGAGCCGCCATCGGCGGTCAGGACCGGCGAGTGCCCCGGTCCCAGTCTGCGAGGCTCCGCGCCGTCCGTCCCGACGACCCACAGCTCCCGGTCGACGCCCTTGGGGTCGCTCTGGGGATTGGGGATCTCGCCGGCGCGATTGGGGGCGCCTCCTCGTACGAACGCAATGGTTGTGCCGGTCGCGGAAACCGTGAGGCCTCCGACCTCCTGTCCATCGTCGTCGGCAAACGCGGTGACGCGCCGCCCGGTCCACCCGGGGCCTTCGGCGACCCAGACGTTGCGTGCCCCGCGCTCGTTTCGCACCCAGGCCACCACCGGGGCGTCCGCGGCAGCCGTCAATCCGGTTGGGAAAGGCCAGCCGACCAGGGCGTCGAGGTCGGTCTGGCGAACCTGCGCGGAAGCGGTGGTGACCGTCGCCGCAGCCAGAAGGAGCGCTGCGAGCGAGGCCGCCCGCCTTGTCATGCCGTCGGCAGTCCGTGCTTGATCGCCCACTCCATCGCCTCGCTGAACCGGTCGATCTCCTCGAGCGTGGTGTAGACGCTGGGTGAGATCCTGAGCCCGTTGCACTCCTCATGGCCGATAGGCACGTTGATGATCCGGTGCTCGTCCCAGAGCCAGCCGCTGAGTGCCGAGGTGTCGAGACCCTCGACATGCACATTCGCGATGCCGCAGGCAAAGCCCGGCTTCTGGCTCGTGTTGAGGCTGACGCGATCGTTCTCGAGGAGACGATTCGCCCAGTAGTCCCTGAGGTAGATCAGCCGCTCCGCCTTGCGCTCGGCACCGATGCCCTGGTGGAAGGTCAGCGCCTCGCCGATGGCCAGGTAGTTGGCCGCCGGGTGGGTGCCGATCTCCTCGTACTTGCGGATGTTGTCCGTCATGCCGTCGGGCGCGGCCATCAGAGGCCAGATGTTGGGGATTTCCTCCTGGCGCACGTAGAGCATGCCCGTGCCGTGCGGAGCGAAGAGCCATTTGTGAAGGCTGGTCGCGTAGTTGTCGCACTCCAGGTCGGGAAGCTTGAAGGGGAAGTGCGCCATTGCGTGGGCGCCGTCGACGATGACCGGGATGTCATGGTTACGCGCCATGGCCACGATTTCCTTCACCGGCAGGATCTGGCCGGTGAGATTGATCATGTGGCACATGAGGATCAGCCGGGTCTTGTCCGTGATGCCTTCCTCGAAGCGGCGCACCACCTCGGCGGGGTCCTCGGCCGGAACCGGGACCTTGATCTGCCGCATCACGATGCCCTCGCGGCGTTCCCGCTGCCGAAAAGTGGTGAGCATGCGGCCGTAGTCCTGGGTCGTGGTGAGGACTTCGTCGCCGGGCTTGAGGTCGTAGCCGAACTGGCAGATCTGAAGGCCCTCGGAAGCGTTGCGCGTAAACGCCACCTCTTCGGCGTCGACTCCCCATTCACGCGCCATGCGCGCCCGCACTCCCTCGCGCTGCGGCCCGAGGATCTGCCACATCGTGTACGTGGGCGCCTTGTTGGAGAAGTCCAGGTGCCGCTTCATCGCCTCCTGCACGAAGGTGGGAGACGGGCTGACGCCGCCGTTGTTGAGGTTGACCAGGGTGCGGTCGACCGTGAACGCGCGGGCCACCTCGGACCAGTAGTTCTCGTCCCTGGCGGTCTCGGCCGGAGTTCCCTGATGGCGACTCAGCTCTTCCGCGATCGCGGTGGCGTTCGAGTTGAAGGCCGGCAGCTGAGAGGCGCCCAGCATGGCCGCCGCCGATCCGAGGAAATCGCGTCGATTCGGCGCCGGGCGGCGCGTCGTGCCCTTCTCAAAACTGCGGTTCATCTGTCCTCCCCATTGGACCGCCCCGAATCCGGCACCGCGGATTGGCCGCCGGGACGCATGATGGTCGCACCGGTCCGTCCGCGCCGGTGCCTGAGCCGCATTACAATAAGCCGTGAAGCGGACGGGGAGCAAACCGTGTTTCCCGCTCCCGATACGTTATCTTGACCCGATGATTCGAGTCCGCTTCCTGGGTACCGCCGCTTCCCGCCCGACCGTCGGTCGAAACGTCTCGGGCATTGCCGTGCAGCGCGAGGGCGAGTCTTTCCTGCTCGACTGCGGCGAAGGGACCCAGCGTCAGATCATGCGCTTCGGCACCGGGTTTTCCTTCTCCCACGTCTTCATTACCCATGGCCACGCGGATCATTTCCTCGGTCTGCCCGGGCTGCTCCGCACGATGGGTCTGCAGGGCAGGGAGGACCCGATGACGATTTACGGCCCCACCGGGACCTCGGACCTGCTCCGTACGGCGGTCCGCATGGGCATCGAGCGGCTGGCCTTTCCGGTGGAGGTGAAGCGTCTCCGGGATGGCGAGCGGGTGGCGTTCGACGGGTGGGCCGTGCATGCCTACAGCGTGGACCACGGCGTGCCCGCTCTCGGATACGCGCTTGTCGAGGAACTGCGGCTTGGCCGTTTCGACGTGGACATGGCGCGAAGCATGGGCGTTCCCGAGGGGCCGCTCTTCGGCCGGCTCCACCGGGGCCACGCGGTCGAGGTGGACGGGCGTGTGATCACGCCGGACGAAGTCGTGGGGCCGCCTCGCCCCGGGCGAAAGGTGGTGTATACCGGGGATACCCGCCCTACGCGCGCCACGGGCGCGATGGCGATGGGCGCGGACCTGCTCATCCACGAGGCCACGTTCGGCTCGGAAGAGAAGAAGCGTGCGTGGGAGACGCGGCACTCCACCGCCGCGGAAGCGGCCCGGGTGGCGGATCGCGCGAACGTCAAGCGTCTCGCACTGACCCACATTTCGGCGCGATACGCCGATGTGCCCAGGGTGCTGGAGAAAGAGGCTCGCGCGATCTTCCCGGAATCGACGGTCGCCCATGACGGGCTCGAAATCGAGATCGGCTACCGTGACTGAGGCCGGGCCTCGCAGCGTCACGATCGTCGGGCTGGGCGTCATGGGTGGATCCGTGGCGCAGGCCGTGCTGAGGCGGTTGCCCGGGGTGCCGGTCTTCGGGATCGACCCCGACCGGGGATGCATCGAAGCGGCCGCCAGGGACGGGGTCGAGGAGCTCGCCCGGCTTGACGATGGCGATGTGGGAGGCGGCGTCGTGATCTTCGCCGCGCCTCTCGATTCAACCGTCAGGCTGGTGGGCGAGACCGCCGCGACCTGGGGGCGGGCGGCCCTCGCCATGGATGTGGCGAGCCTGAAGCGTCCCGTGCTGGCGGCCGCCGCGAAGTCGTCACGCACTGCAGCCGTTTCGTGCCGGCCGGAGGTCTTTGTGGGCGCACACCCCATGTGCGGCTCGGAGCGCTCCGGCTACGCCGCGGCCCGGGCGGACCTCTTCGAGGGCGCCGACGTCTGGATCTGTCCGGCGAGTGAGAGCGCTCAGCCCGAGGCGGGAGCGTCTTCGCGAGGCGGCGACGGATCCCCGTCCAGCGCGCCGGTCGAGCAGGCTGCCGCCTTCTGGAGCGCGCTCGGCGGGAAGCCCCGCGTGATCTCCGCCGCGCGTCACGACCGAGTCATGGCATGGGCGAGTCACCTGCCGCAGCTGCTGGCCAACGCGCTGGCCGCCGCCCTGCGCGACGAGGGCATGACTCCCGACCAACTCGGGCCCGGAGGCCGCGGGATGACACGGCTCGCCAGTTCCAGCCCCTCCATGTGGCGCCCGTTGCTAGAGGAAGCGGCCGAGGAGGACGCGGGGGCGCTGCGTGCAGTCGAGCGGCAAATCGCCGCAATTCGTCAGGCCATCGAAGCCGGCGACCTGGACGCTCTCGAGGAACTCATGCTAGGGGGGAAGCGATGGACCGCGAGGCAGGACTGACCATTCGGGTTCCGGGCGACAAGTCCATCACCCAGCGGGCCCTCATCCTCGGTGCCCTTGCGCGGGGCGAAAGCCACATCGGAGCTGTACCCCGCGGAGGAGACCCGCTGGCAACCGGACGCGCCATCGCCGCCCTCGGTGTGGAGATCCACGGACTGGACGCCTCGCACGCCGCGCCGCTAACGATTCGCGGCCCGGGGCTTCGGCGGTGGAGACAGCCCGGCGCCGCGCTCGATCTGTGCAACAGCGGCACGGGCACGCGGCTGCTCGCGGGTGCGCTGGCCGCCCAGCCGCTGTCGGTGGTGCTGCGCGGCGACGCATCCCTGTCGCGCCGCCCAATGGAGCGGATTTCCGTTCCGCTGCAACGTATGGGCGCCACCATCGACTACCTGGAGCGGCCCGGTGTTCTGCCCCTGCGGATCACCGGCGGCTCCCTGACCTCGATCCGCCACGATGGCCGGGTTGCGAGCGCGCAGGTCAAGAGCGCGATTCTGCTGGCCGGAGTCGGAGCGGGCGTCCCGTTGGAGGTGCGTGAGCCACGCCGCTCCCGGGACCACAGCGAACGCATGCTGGAGGCCATGGGCGTGGAGGTGGAGGAGGGTTGGCGCGGCGACGCCTGGTCGGTGAGGCTGCCGGGTCCTCCCGCCCGCCTGGAGCCGCTGGTCATGGACGTCCCGGGCGATTTCTCCTCGGCTGCCTTCTTCCTCGCCTGGGCCGCGCTGGCCAGGGCGGGACCGCCCCTCACGATCGGCTCGGTAGGGTTGAATCCGACCCGTACCGGGCTCCTCCCCGTGCTGGGGCGCATGGGGGTGGACGTCGAGGTGGCACCGCGAAACGCCGCGGGGGGAGAGCCGACCGGCGACCTGCGGGTGGTCGGGCAGGGGAAGCCCCCCATGGCAGTCGAGGTCGGGGAGGACGAAGTCCCCGGACTCATCGACGAGATCCCCATCGTCGCCGTCCTGGCCGCGCGGGCTGAAGGCGTGACCCGCATCTCCGGTGCGGCGGAGCTTCGCGTCAAGGAGTCGGACCGATTGGCCGCCCTGGCAGTCAACCTGCGCCGGATCGGGGTCGAAGTCGAGGAGTTTCCGGACGGCCTGGCGATCCGCGGCACCCGCAAGTCGCTTTCAGGCAGTGTGGAGTGCTTCCACGATCACCGCATTGCGATGGCTTTCGGCGTGCTCGGCGCGTCACCGGGCTGCGACCTCGTGATCGACGACCCGGGCGTGGCCGACGTGAGCTTCCCGGGATTCTGGGAGCTCCTTGCCCGCGTCGAGCGACAAAGCCGCGGCGACGTCCGGCATCCCCGCCGGTCTCGCGGCGCACAACCGGGTGCGGATCGCTGCGTCATCGTGACCATCGACGGTTCCGCGGGCTCGGGCAAGTCCACAACGGCCGCCGCCGTGGCGTCCCGGCTCGGTTTCCGGCATCTGGATTCCGGCGCGCTCTACCGGGCCGTAACGCTCGCCCTGCTGGAATCGGACCGGGGCGCGCAAGTCGAGGCCGTCACCCCGGCCGAACTGGACGCTCTCGGCATCGACCTGGAATGGCGCAGCGGAGGGATGCAGGTCCATATCCGCGGGAGTGTGATCCCCGACGAGGCGCTGCGCGCGTCACGGGTCACGGCTGCGGTGTCTCGGGTTTCGGCCGTCCGCCAGATTCGCGCCCATCTGCTGGGGTTGCAGCGCTCCGCAGCAGCGGGCCCCGGGCTCGTGGCCGAGGGACGGGACATGGGAACGGTGGTGTTCCCCGGCGCCGAGGTCAAAGTGTACCTTGACGCCGATGTGCGTGAACGTGCGCGCCGGCGAATCCTGCAGCGTGGCGGCGCCGAACCCTCGCCGGACGAAATCGAGGCCGAAGCTGCCCGGCTGGAGCGCCGCGACCGGCGCGATTCCACACGTGTGATCGCCCCCCTGACGCATGCGGAGGAGTCGGTGACGGTGGACACGACCGACCTGGATCCGCCAGGCCAGACGGAGGCCATCGTGCAACTGGTACAGTCATTTCCAACGCGGAGATGAGCCTGAACGCGGGGGGGTCTGAGGGGTGAGGGGTGAGCCGCGGGCACGAGGCGGGTGGCAGTTGAAGTGTTTGTCATTGTCGCCGGAACAGCGGAGAGAGGCAACCGGCAGGGGAGGGGATACCGGAGACGTGGGAGGGTCACGGGGGAGCCTGCGGTCGACAGAGAGAGTTTCATGCGGCGGAGTCTCGGGCCTTGCCGATCGCACGGAAGAGGGCATCGCGGGCGCGCTGCACGGCCTTGGCGGCGTCGAGGTCGGTGGTGGCGGCGGCGAGCTGGTCGAGGGCTTCGAAGGTGACGCCGGGTCGGAGGAAGCGGTCGGCGTCGAGGAGCGACCGGAAGTGCTGGAAGGGGGTGGCGACGTCGTCCTGCCGGTAGGTCTTCCTGACCTTGCCGCTGGCGCTCGTTACCTCGGTGGGGAAGAGGCAGGGCCGGTGGAAGTTGAGGAGGGGGCAGAGGCTGTCGCGGAGGAACGCATCGAGCCGGGGGACGAGGGTGTGGGGGACGTGGACGTGGCCGAGCCACCGACGGACGATGCTGCCGTTCTTGGACTCGACCAGGGCGTTGTCGTTCGAGCGGCGTGGCCGGGATTTGGTGAAGGTGTCGATGTGGAGCTTGTTGAGCAGGTCCGCGACTTCGCTGTTGACGTACTCGCTTCCGTTGTCGGCATGGAAGGCCTGGACGGTGAAGGGGAAGGCGGAGATGAGGTCCTTCAGCACGGGGACCATGTAGCGCTGGGTGATGCGCGGGACGGCTCCAAGGTGTTGGAACTGCGTGACTTCGTCGACGACGTTGACGACGTAGGCGCCCTTGCGGCCCCCCAGATCGCCGAGGTGGACGGTGTCGACGCGCAGGAAGCCGGGCCTGCCGTCCGGCCGCGGCTTGCGGCGCACCCCGAAGCCCACGGGCGTGGACCGGGTCTCGCGGAAGGACAGGCGGCCGGTCCGGTAGATGCGGGACCTGCGGAGGTTGTAGATGTGGCCGTTGGAGATGCCGGCGAGCCGCTCGAAGCGCTCGTCGCCGTGGACATGGCGCATGCGCCAGAAGACCGCCTTGGTGGCGGGTCCGGAGAGCTGTCCGAAGGCCTCGTCGACCTCGGCCAGCAGCGCGGCGTCGCGGGGCGTGTAGCGGCAAGCGAAGGCGTTGGCCGGGGGCTTCCTGCGATGGTCGCGGATCCCCCCGGTCCGGCGGTGCTGCCGGATGAGGCGGGTGACCTGGGCCCGGGAGAGGCCGGTCACCTTCTCGAGGTACCGCTTCACCAGGCCCTTGTCAGGCTTCCCGAGGCCGTGGTACTCGAACCGGACGAGCGTCCGGCGGCAGAAGGCGTAGGCGGAGGTCCGGTCGGCGAGCCCGAAGTCCGCCGGCTCATTGCCCTCGAGGAAGGCGCGGACGTGGTCGAGGGTGCGGATCCGTTCGGTGCGAAGTGTCACGATCATCCTCCAATGATCTCTTCGCCCCGCGCTTCAGGCTCATCCCCCGCTGGAAACCGGCCCCGCGTTCAGGCTCACATGCCGTTGGACAAGACTGGTACTCCCGTTTCTGACGTCTGCGGACTATACTTAACGACTGTACCCCGTCCACATGCGGTAACTAGTCGACAGGGTTGCGCGTAGTCAACATCAGCCTGGGGACAAACAGGCACAAGCGGTCCGCGGCCATGAACGGGTTGGCCCGGGACCGCACGAAACCATTCAACTCCAGCCTTGCCCGTAAGCGTTTTCCTGGCTGGACCAGCACCGGAGCGCCGGCCCCGTGTCGGCGAAGCACTGACAATGAACGATACACCAGAAACTCTCCCGGTCTCCGAGCCGGCCGGCTCCAACAACGGGCCATCCTCTTCCGAGCAGTTGCAGACCGACGACATCTCCCCGGAACTGCTGCACGACCCCTACGGCGAAGAGGTGCTCGACGTCTCGCACGACGACTTCGATGCCATGCTCGCCGACCACCAGACGGCACGCGGCGTCATCAAGGAAGGCGAGATCGTCAAGGCCAGGGTCCTGCGTACAACGGACTCCGCGGCCATCCTCGAATTCGGCTTCAAGAGTGAGGGGGCCGTATCCCTCGACGAGTTCAAGGACGGTGATTCCGTCGTTCCCGGCCAGGAAGTCGAGGTCCTCCTCGAGAGCCTGGAGGACGACGATGGAGTGGTCGTGCTTTCCAAGAAGAAGGCGGACTTCCTGCGGGTATGGGAGCTGATCAAGGACGCCTACGAAAAGGACGAGCCGGTCAAGGGACTTCTGACCCGCAAGATCAAGGGCGGCGTGACCGTCGACATCATGGGCGTGGACGCGTTCCTCCCCGGCTCGCAGATCGCGTTGCGCCGCGTTCCCAACATCGAGGATCTGATCGGCGAGCGCTACGACTTCAAGATCATCAAGCTCAACAAGCGGCGCCGGAACATCGTGGTGTCGCGCCGGGTGATCCTGGAGCGCGAGCGCGAGAAGAAGCGGTCGACTCTGGTCAAGGAGCTGCTCAAGGGGCAGGTCCGCGAGGGCGTCGTCAAGAATATCACCGACTTCGGAGCCTTCATCGACCTCGGCGGGCTCGACGGACTCCTGCACATTACCGACATGTCCTGGGGACGCGTGGGTCATCCCTCCGAAGTTGTCGACGTGGGAAGCGATCTCGATGTGAAGGTGCTCGACATCGATTGGGACCGCGAGAGGATCTCTCTCGGTCTCAAGCAGCTGCTGCCCTACCCCTGGACGGACATCGAGGAGCGGTATCCCGTCGGTTCCCGAGTCCAGGGACGGGTCGTGTCGATCACGAACTACGGGGCCTTCGTCGAGTTGCAGAAGGGCGTCGAAGGGCTGGTCCACATCTCGGAGATGTCGTGGACGCGCAACGTCCGGCATCCGTCCAAGCTCGTTTCGATCAGCGACGAGATCGAGGCCGTGGTCCTGAAGGTCGATCCGAACGAGGAGAAGATCTCTCTCGGGATGAAGCAGATCGAAGAGGATCCGTGGCTCGCGCTGCCGGTGAAGTACCCCACCGGCACACGCCTCACGGGAGTCGTGCGCAACCTCACCACCTTCGGCGCGTTCATCGAGATCGAGCCGGGGATCGACGGACTGGTCCACGTCTCGGACATGAGTTGGACCAAGCGCGTGGAGCATCCCTCCGAGGTCGTGCAGAAGAGCGACGAACTGGACGTGATGGTTCTTCACGTCGATTCGGACAACAAGCGGATTTCCCTGGGGCTCAAGCAGCTCTACGACGATCCGTGGCCCGAGTTGGTGATTCGTTTCGCGAAGGGACACGAGCAGGACGGCACCATCGTTCGTCTGCAGGACAAGGGTGTGGTCGTGGATCTTGGCGAGGGTGTCGAGGGATACGTCCCCGGTTCCCACAGCGGTGTCGCGCCGGATGCCCTCGAGATTCACTACCGGGTTGGCGAAAGCGTTCCACTCAGGGTGATCGCTTCGGACGCCGGGGATCGGCGCATCGTTCTCGAAGTGCTGGCGGCACCGGAGAGGCGGGCCCAGGCAGCGGCCGAGGAAGTGCTCGAGGATGAGCCTGAGGCAGTGTCCGAGCAGGCACCCGATGCAGCGGCGGAGCAGGAGCCCGAGGCAGCGGCGGAGGAGGAGCCCGAAGCAGCGGTGGCGGAGGAGCCCGAAGCAGCGCCCGGGGAAGCCGACGATGCCGACGGCGGTTCCCCCGGGTCCGACGACGAGTCCGAGCCGGGAGGGACCGAGTAGGGACGGATCCGGAGCGCCGATGACGAACAGACCGACGGTGTTGCTGATCGTGGGCGCGCTGCTGGCCGGTCCCGTGATCGGGTGTGCCGCTGGCGCGGTCGAGCAACGTGAGTCGCGCCTCTCTGAGGCCCCGACGCCCGCGGCAGCAGACGATGGCACGATTGTCGGCGACTCCGTGGGGGCGATCGGGTGGGTCGAAGCCATGCTGGACGCGGGGGAATTCCTTGCCGCGGCGGAGGCACTCCTTGGCCCGCCCGTGGAATCCGTAACCGACAACATGGTCGCGCAGTTGGCGTCCGCCGTCGTCCGCATGCCTCGTCACCAACTCGAGGTTCTGGCAGCCGGCGCGGTCCATGATACGAACGACCCGCGCCTCGGCCCGGTGTTCGCCGAACTGTCGTTGACCCACGCGGCCTACGGCGACACCGCAGGTGCCAGCATGTATGCCCGCAGGGCCGTGGAGGCGGGGGCCGAAGGCAGATCGCTGGAGGTCGCCCGGGCGGTGTTGGAGGCGGACCTCTCCCGCCTGCTGCCGGCGGAGTTGATTGTAGGGGCGGTCCTGCCGATCTCCGGCTCGCCCTCGAACCGCGAGTACGCCCGTCTCTTCCTCGAGGGAGTAGAGGTGGCCGCCGCCCAGGCCCAGGGGGCCGGCGTCAGCGTCGAACTGATGGTCGAGGACAACCTCGGCACGCCCTCGGGGAGCGTTCGTGCAGCGTCGGCGCTCGTTTCCGAGGGAGCAGCAGCCATCCTGGGCCCCTTGTCGGACAGCAACCTGGAGTCGGTAACGCGGGTCGTGCCGGGGGAAGTGGCGCTGTTGTCGCCGACTGCCCGCCCATCTGCCTCGCAGCGTGCCGGCATCTACAGCATGAAGGTGGGAGATCCCGGCGCAGGGCGCGCGCTGGCCGAAGCGGTCGCCGGAATGGGGTACACCGACGCTGTGATGATCCATCCGGAAAGCCCTGAAGAGACGCTGGAAGCGGTGGCGTTCGACGAGACCTTTGCTGCCGAGGGGGGCATCGTCCGGCGCAGGCTGGTCTACCTTCCCGGCACCACCACTTTCGATCTGCAACTCATGGAGGTCGAGTCCCTCCTTCCCGAGTTGCTGGTGGTCGCCGCGGCCGCCGCCGACGTCGAACTCATGGCCCCCCAAATCGCCTTCTTCGGCCTGGACACCCTCGATATCCAGGTCGCGGGCACGGGGGCCTGGACGACTCCCGCGGTCCTCGAATCGGTGGCCCGCCGGCACACCGACCTGGTCATCGCCGTCAGCACGTCGGTCCCGGGTACGGATCACGATCCGGCGGCCGAGTTCGTCGCTGCCTACGAGGCGCACTTCCGGCGCACGCTGCGCAGCCCGGTCCCCGCAGCCGGATACGACCTGTTCCGCATGGCCCTGGATGCCCATGCCGAGGGACATCGAACCGCCGGAGATCTGGTGGCCGCGATGGATCGGCTTCGGAGTTTCGAGGGGGCGACGGGGACGTATTCCTTCGTCGACGGCCGCCTCGTGCGCGACTATTTCCCGGTGCGAATCTACAACGGGGCGCTTCATCCCGTCGGGACCGAACTGATCACGCGCCCTCCTGGCGTCCGGTGAGCGGGACATGACGAGAAAGGCGTCGCTGGATCGGCTCGAGGCGCTGAAGGCCGAGTCGGCTCTCGGGGGTGGTGCGGAACGGCTTCGGGCTCAGCACGCGCGGGGCAAGCTGTCCGCGCGCGAAAGGCTCGATCTGCTGCTGGACGCGGACTCCTTCATCGAACTCGATCGTTTCGTAACCCACCGGTCATCCGACTTCGGACTCGACGAGCGGAAGATTCTCGGGGACGGGGTCATCACCGGCTACGGGACGATTCGCGGCCGGCTGGTGTACGTCTTCTCGCAGGACTTCACCGTGTTCGGCGGATCGCTGAGCGAGGCCCACGCCGAGAAGATCGTCAAGATCCAGGAGCTGGCCCTCAAGAACGGAGCGCCCCTTGTCGGCCTGAACGATTCCGGCGGCGCACGCATTCAGGAAGGCGTGGTGTCGCTTGGGGGGTACGCCGACATCTTTCTGCGCAATACGCTGGCGTCGGGGGTGATCCCGCAGATCAGCGTCATTCTCGGGCCATGCGCCGGCGGAGCGGTCTACTCCCCCGCCATTACGGACCTGGTGTACATGGTGCGCGGCACGAGCTTCATGTTCGTGACCGGTCCCGATGTGGTAAGGACCGTGACCCACGAGGACATCGACAAGGAGGGGCTGGGGGGGGCGGACGTCCATGCCGAGACTTCCGGCGTCGCGCACTTCGCCCACGACAGCGAGGCTGAATCGCTGGCCGCGGTGAGGGATCTCTTCCGCTACATCCCCCGCAACAATTCCGAGCGTCCCCCCGCGGGCCCGGGGCAGGACCCGCACGACCGCCGCAGCACGAAGTTGCTCGAGATCGTCCCCCAGAGCGCGAATCGTCCCTACGACATCGTCGACGTCATCCGGGAGGTGGTCGACGAGGGCGAATTCTACGAGGTGCACGCCGGGTTTGCGCGCAACCTTGTAACCGGCTTCGCCCATCTGGGTGGCCATTCGGTGGGGATCGTGGCCAACCAGCCGGCCGTCCTGGCGGGCGTGCTGGACATCGACTGCTCGGACAAGGGGGCGCGTTTCGTGCGCTTCTGCGACGCATTCAACATCCCCCTGGTCGTCTTTGAGGACGTGCCGGGGTTCCTCCCGGGGGTGGGCCAGGAGCACGGCGGGATCATCCGGCACGGCGCCAAGCTGCTCTACGCCTTCTGCGAGGCCACCGTGCCCAAGGTCACGGTCATCACCCGGAAGGCCTACGGAGGCGCCTACGACGTCATGAATTCGAAGCACATCCGGGGCGACATCAATCTGGCTTGGCCCTGGGCCGAGATCGCGGTGATGGGCCCGAAGGGGGCGGTGGAGATCCTGTTCCGCAAGGAAATCGCCGCCTCGGACGACCCTGCGGCGGCAACCGAGGCGAGGATGGCCGAATACCGGGAGAAGTTCGCCCATCCCTTCGTGGCGGCGGCCCGGGGATATGTGGACGATGTCATCGATCCCCGCGATACGCGCCCCCGCCTAATCAACGCGCTCGACATGCTTTCGGAAAAGCGCGACGCCAACCCGCCGAAAAAGCACGGCAATATTCCACTGTAGCCGCCGCAGGCCTCCCGGCGGAAACCCAGTGCCGGGCATCCGGGCAACCCGTCGCCGGGCATTCCGCGTCTCATCTGCCGAGTAGCCTGAGTGCAGGGTGTGCCGGGGGCTGCGAGACCAGCAACGGAGGGGAACGTGATGAGAACGAGGACAACGGCCAGCCGGTTGGCGGTGTTGATGGCGTTCGCGATAGTGGCGGTCTTGGGATCGGTCAAGTGGTCTCCGGCCACCCATGCGCAGGAAGAGGAAAGGGATTTCACCAGTACGCGGATCGTATTCGCGCCTGGTGACACGCGCCCCAGGCTAGGCGTCTTCGTGAGAGCCGCGGGGGCGGCGGTTGACGGTGGCATCACGATCACGCGCGTGTCGTCCGGGGGTCCTGCCGACGAGGCGGGAATCCGGGCGGACGACATCATCGTCTCGGTTGGCGGGCACCCCCTCCTGCAACCGTTGGCAGAGGAGCAGGAGGCAGAGCCCGGCGCCGGGGCAGCGTCACCGCTGGAGCGCATGCGCGCAATCCTGGACGAGGTCCCGGAAGGTGAAGCGGTCCAGGTCGAGGTCGACCGGGACGGCGAGTCGCTGAGCTTCGACGTGGTTCCCGAGAGGGGCAACAGGTTCCTGCGCCCGACTTTCGACACGGTGACTTTCCGCCTGCAAGACATGGCAGAGCAGATCCGCGACCGCTACGAGGACTTTGAGTGGCAGGTGCCGGACGCAGACCGAAGGCTCACGGTCATCACCGACCCTGCTCGCGCCGGCGGGCGTGCGGATTGGAGCTACGTCCTTCCCTCGTATGCAGGCGCGTACGACCTCGAGCTGGTCGAACTCAACCCGGGGCTCGGCGCCTACTTCGGCACGGACCAGGGTGTGCTGGTGGCAAACGCCGACGAGGACTCTCCGCTCGGCCTACTGCCCGGGGACGTGGTGGTCGCGGTTGAGGGCCGCAAGGTGGACGATGCCGCGGAACTGAGGCGCATCCTGCGCTCCTACACCGAAGACGAGGAGATCGAGTTCAGCATCCGGCGCGATGGCGCGGAGACCACGGTCGTGGGTACCATTAACCGACCCTGAAAACCACCGCACCACCAATCCACCACCCCGCGGCCGTTGACCGGCCCGGGGGGCCCGGGAGCGCCTGGCCGAAGCCTTGATCGAATCCGTACTCGTCGCCAACCGGGGTGAAATTGCGCTCCGGGTGATCCGGGGTGCCCGCGAGATGGGTATCCGCACCGTCGCGGTGTATTCGGAGGCCGACCGCACCTCGCCCCATGTGCTTCACGCCGACGAAGCGTACTGCATTGGTCCCCCGCGGGCGTCGGAGAGCTACCTGTCGGTGGACAGGCTCCTCGAGGTGGCCAGGCGGTCGCGGGCGCAGGCCATTCATCCCGGCTACGGCTTCCTTGCCGAGCGTGGCGACTTCGCCGAGGCGGTCGCGGAGGCCGGGCTCGTCTTTGTCGGACCCTCGGCATCCACGATCCACGCCATGGGGGACAAGACCGAGGCGCGGCGGCGCATGGCTGCGGCCGGCGTGCCCATCGTGCCGGGTACCGACACGCCGCTCACCTCCGGGCGCGATGCCACCCGCGCGGCCGAGTCCGTGGGCTTCCCGGTCGTGCTCAAGGCGGCAGCGGGGGGCGGGGGGAAGGGGATGCGCGTCGTCCACCGGGCGGACGAGGTCGCCGGTGCCTTCGAGACGGCCAGCCGCGAGGCCCAGGCCGCATTCGGGGACGGCAGCGTCTACGTCGAGCGATACCTGGAGCGGCCCCGCCATATCGAGATCCAGCTCTTTGGAGACACGCACGGCAACGTCGTCCACCTCTTCGAGCGGGAGTGCTCGATTCAGAGGCGCCATCAGAAGCTCGTCGAAGAGGCGCCCTCCCCACTCCTGACCGGCGACGAGCGGCGGGACATGGGAGAGGCGGCCGTGCGGGCGGCCCGGGCGGTGGACTACACAGGAGCGGGCACGGTCGAATTCCTCCATGCAGGCGGCGAGTTCTTCTTCCTCGAGATGAACACCAGGCTGCAGGTCGAGCATCCGGTCACGGAGCTGGTGACGGGCATCGACCTGGTGGAATGGCAGTTCCGCGTCGCCGCGGGCGAGGTCCTTCCCCTGCGCCAGGAGGAGATCCCGCTGCGCGGCCACGCCCTCGAGTGCAGGATCACCAGCGAATCGCCCTTCGACGGATTCCTGCCCGCCACGGGCGTCGTCGACGAGCTGGAGGTGCCCGGCGGGCCGGGTATCCGGTGGGATGGGGGCATCGCCCGCGGCACGGAGATCGGACTGCACTACGACCCCCTCCTCGGGAAGCTGATCACCTGGGCGCCGGATCGCCGCCTGGCGGTGCGCCGCATGAAGCGGGCGCTCGAGGAGTTGAAGATCGGTGGCGTCTCGACGAGCGCGCCCCTGCTGCGCCGGATCATGGACGAGCCGGACTTCCGGAAGGGCCGCCTGTCCACCGCGTATCTTCCCGAGCACCCCGACCTCTACCACACGGGGTTCTCGACCCGGAAGCTGGACGCGATCCTTGCGGCCGCCGCCCTGCTTGAACACCGCAGGCGCCGCGACCGGGCAGCGCCCCGAATCCGTCGCGGCGGCCGCCCACTCTCGACATGGCAGCGCCGGGTGAATCTCGACGGAACGGCGCCCACGGAAGCCCCGGTGGTCGCTAAGGCCGGGCCCCGCCGATCGGATGACTGAGGCGACGATGCCGATCCCGCCCGCCCGCTACGTCGCCTCGCTCAACGGCGAAGTGCACGAGGTGACCGTAGCCGACAACGGCGACGTCACCGTGGACGGGCGCAGCTATGCTGCTTCGCTTGCGTCCGCGAGCCCGCCGGCCGGATACTCGCTGCTGCTGGACGGTGCATCGGTTCCGCTCCTGGCCCGGGCGGGCGCGCCGGGCGAGTGGGAGGTGGGCGCCGATGGCCGGTCCGTCACGATCGAGGTGCTGGATGAGAGGCAGGCGAAGATCCGCGAGCTCTCCGCGATCGCCGGAGGTGCGGCCGGAATCTCCGCTCTCAAGGCTCCCATGCCCGGCCTGGTGGTGCGGGTGGCCGTGGAGGAGGGCGAGGTGGTGCAGGCAGGAACCACTGTGGCCATTGTCGAGGCCATGAAGATGGAGAACGAACTGCGCGCCACGGCCACCGCGAGGGTCGCGCGGGTCCTCGTGGGCCCGGGCGATGCGGTGAAGAAGGCCCAGGTTCTGGTGGAATTCAGCGAAGTGGACGGAGTCTAGCAGCGCGTGGACAAGAATCCGGAAGACGGCGGGGTGGCCTTCGACGGGTTGCCGGAAGGGTTCAGCGCCGAGACCGACCTCGGGGAGCCGGGCAGCTTCCCCTTCACGCGCGGGGTCTATCGGACCATGTACCGGGGACGGCGCTGGACGATGCGCCAGTACGCCGGCTTCGGGACCGCCGAGGAGACCAACCGCCGCTACCACTTCCTCCTGGACCGCGGCACGACGGGCCTTTCGGTCGCCTTCGACCTGCCCACCCAGATGGGCCTCGATTCCGATGCTCCCCTGGCCGCCGGGGAGGTGGGGCGAGTGGGCGTGGCGATCGACTCCCTTGCGGACATGCGCACCCTCATGCACGGCATCGACCTCGGCCGCATTTCCTGCTCGATGACCATCAACGCAACCGCCCCGATCCTGCTCGCGCTCTATACAGCGGTGGCCGACGAGACCGGCGTGCCTCGCGCGTCGCTCAGGGGCACCGTGCAGAACGACGTCCTGAAGGAGTACATCGCGCGCGGCACGTACATCTATCCGGTGCGGCCCTCGCTACGGCTGGTGAGCGACCTGATGGCGTTCTGCGCGGCCGAGCTCCCACGCTGGAATACGATCTCGGTATCGGGCTACCACATCCGCGAGGCCGGTTCCACTGCCGCCCAGGAGGTCGCCTTCACGCTGTCGAACGGCGTCGAGTACGTGCGCCGCGCACTGGCCCGCGGAATCGCGCTGGAGGACTTCGCCCCCCGCATCTCGTTCTTCTTCGCGGCCCACAGCGACCTCTTCGAGGAAGTCGCGAAGTTCCGCGCCGCCCGGCGGATCTGGGCGCGCACCATGAGGGAGCGCTTCGGCGCCTCCGACCGGTCGAGCCGCCTTCGCTTCCACACGCAAACCGGCGGCTCCACGCTGACCGCCCAGCAGCCGATGAACAACGTGGTGCGCGTCGCCATGCAGGCGCTCGCGGCCGTGCTCGGCGGGACGCAGTCGCTGCACACCAACGGCTACGACGAGGCCCTGGCGCTGCCCACGGCCGAGGCGGCGGCGCTGGCCCTGCGTACGCAGCAGATCCTGGCCGAAGAGTCCGGCGTCGCCGACCGGGCCGATCCCCTCGGCGGCAGTTTCCTCGTGGAACACCTCACGGACCGGATCGAATCCGAGGCGCTCGCGCTGATGGATCGGATCGAGGAGAGGGGCGGGTCGTCCGGCGCGATCGAATTCATGCAGGAGGCGATCCACCGCGCCGCGTACCGGTACCAGCTCGATATCGAGGCCGGTAAGCGAGTGGTCGTCGGAGTGAACCGGTACGAGACCCCGGACACCCACGACCCGCCCCCCGGGCCCGACTTCCGTGAACTGGAGGCGCGCCAGACCACGTCGCTGCGGGCGTTCAAGGCGGCGCGGGACCCGGCCGGGGTCGCCGAACACCTGAGCGCGCTGAGGGTGGTGGCCGATAGCGACGCCAACATTCTGCCGGCGATGATCGAGGCCGTGAAGGGCGGGGTCACCCTGGGCGAGATCAGCGACGTGCTGCGGAGCCTGTGGGGCACCTACGACACCCCCGCGTGAACGGCCGGCGATCCTATTATCATTGACAATGCCTACCTACGAGTACAGATGCGGCGATTGCGGCCGCGAGTTCGAAGTCTTCCAGAGGATGAGCGACCGGCCCGGCGCACCCTGCCCAGGCTGCGGCCGGGGGGCCGAGCGCCTGATATCCGGCGGTGCCGGCCTGCTCTTCAAGGGCGACGGGTTCTACATCACCGACTACCGCTCGGACGACTACCGGAAGAAAGCCCGGGAGGAAGCCGGCGTGGGCGCGGGCAAGGACGGCGACAAGGGGTCCGAATCGAAGTCGTCGTCCTCTCCGGACACCTCGAAGCCTTCCAGCGGGAGCGCGGGTGACGCGGCGAAGGGCGCGTCCGCTACCGATTGATCCCCATGTTCGTCGAACGCATCTCGGACGCGCTGCGCGAGGCGGCGGCCGAACTGGGGGCCGAGGACGCCATGTTTCGCCTCGACCGGCCCAGGGAGGCGAGCCACGGCGATCTGGCGTCGAACATCGCGCTGACCCTCTCGAAGCGGCTGCGCCGTTCTCCCCGGGACATCGCCAGCGACCTCAGGGACCGGCTGAACGGCCTCGAGGGGGTGGACCGGATCGACATTGCCGGGCCGGGGTTCCTGAATTTCTTTCTCGAAGTGGCCGCAGTAGGGGGTACGCTCCACTCGATTCTGGCGAAGGGCGGGGACTACGGGCGCGGCGACGAGGGGGCGGGCAGGCGCATCATGGTCGAGTTCGTCTCCGCCAACCCGACGGGGCCGCTGCACCTGGGGCATGGCCGCCAGGCCGCTCTCGGGGACGCCATCGCGTCGCTGCTCGAGTGGTCGGGCTGGGATGTCCACCGCGAGTTCTACTTCAACGACGCGGGCGGGCAGATCACCCGGCTGACCGACAGCGTATGGGCGCGCTACCAGCAGCTGCTGGGTCATGACACGCCGGTGCCCGAGGACGGCTACCAGGGCGAATACGTGTCCGAAATCGCCGGCGCCTTCCGGAAGAAGGCGGGGCGGGTGCATGAGGGCGACCATGGCCCCGAAGCGACCGCTGCCATGCGTTCCTTCGCGGTTGAAATGCTGCGGGACGAGCAGAAGCGCGATCTGGCCGCCTTCCGTGTCCACTTCGACGAATACTACCCCGAGACGCGGCTGTACTCGGAGGGCAGGGTGGCGGATACGATCCGTGCCCTCGACGAGACCGGGCTCACCTACCGGCTGGATGGCGCGGCGTGGCTGCGCACATCCGGATTCGGTGACCAGAAGGACCGGGTCATGGTGAAGAGCGACGGGTCGCCGACCTACTTCCTCCCCGATGTGGCCTACCACATGGGGAAGTGGGAGCGCGGATTCCACGAGGTCGTCAACGTGCAGGGCGCCGACCACCACAGCACAGTCGACCGTGTGCGCGCCGGGCTTCAGGCGCTGGGCCGTCCGGAGGGATACCCCGAGTACGTGCTGCACCAGATGGTGACGGTCGAGCGGGGTGGGGAGGAGGTGCGGTTCTCCAAGCGCGCCGGATCCTACACGACATTGGCGGAGCTGGTGGCCGAAGTGGGTGCGGACGTGGCTCGCTATTTCTTCCTCATGCGCCGGCCCGAGGCGCACCTCACCTTCGACCTGGACCTGGCGCTGGATCAGTCCGATCGGAACCCGGTCTACAAGGTGCAGTATGCCCACGCGCGTCTCTGCCGCCTGCTGGAACTCGCGCACAGGCAGTTTGGTGACGGCCCCGAGACGGCCGCATCCGCCGACACCTCACTCCTGCAGACCCCCGCAGAGCGGGAAGTCATCAATCAGCTGGGCGAGTTCCCCGGATTCCTGAACCGCGCCGCGGCAGCCAGGGCGCCCCACCTGATCTGCGACTACCTCGAGAAGACCGCCGGCCTGATCAATTCCTGGTATCAGACCGGCCACCCCAACCGGGATCCGTCGGCCAGGGCGCTGGTGCAGGATCCCGCGCTTCGGGCGGCCCGGCTGGCATTGGTCGCGGCTGCGAGGATCGTGCTGCACAACGGTCTGGCGGTGCTTGGCCTCACCGCTCCCGAGAGAATGGTACGTGATCGCTGACCCGGGGCCTTCGCGGACGGACTCGACGGCCGCGGCCACGGGTTCCGTTCTGGCGATCGGCAGTGTGGCGCTCGACGCGGTCGAAACCCAGTTCGGCGGGGTCGACGGAGTCATCGGTGGATCCGCCGTTTTCTTCAGCGCCGCCGCGTCCCTGCTCACCCGGGTGCGAGTGGTAGGGGTGATCGGGGACGACTATCCCGTCGATGAATTGCGCTTTCTGCAGAAGCGAGGGGTGGACCTGGAGGGACTCTCCAGGCAGTCCGGCAAGAGCTTCTTCTGGGCGGGACGCTACCACGACGGCTTCGCGACCAGGGAGACCCTGGCTACGCGCCTGGGTGTCTTCGCCTCCTTCGACCCCGTCGTGCCCCCCGCCCATGTCGACTCGAAGATCGTCTTCCTCGGCAACATCGACCCGGCCCTGCAGCTCGGGGTGCTGGATCAGGTCAGCGCTCCCCGGCTCGTCGCCGCCGACACGATGAATTACTGGATCGAGCGCACCCCCGACGCGCTGATGGAAGTCCTGGCCCGCATCGATGTCCTTCTTGTGAACGACGAGGAGGCGATCCAGCTCTCGGGCCGTTCCGATCTGGCGGCTGCGGCCCGGTGGATCGGCGATCGGGGCACGCGCGTGGTCGTGGTGAAGCAGGGTGCGAATGGAGCGACCCTGTTCGCCGATGGCTGGAGCGTCTCCTGCCCGGCGCACGTGGTGAGCGCCCTGGTCGACCCGACCGGGGCCGGCGACGCGTTTGCAGGGGGCTTCCTGGGTTGGCTCGCCGCCAGCGGGGCGTGCGACCCGCCGAGTGGCCCGACGCCCGGGGATCTGCGGGAAGCCCTAGTTTATGGTTCGGCCATGGGCTCCTATGCCGTCGAGGCGTTTTCGATAGATCGGTTCCGGGACCTCGGCCGCGATGAAGTCGACGGCCGGGTCCGCGCCCTCTCGAGCGGGCTCTCGCGTCGATCGGCAACCGGCACGGTGGGGGCAGGCGCCCTGGAGCACGGATGAACGATCCTCTGACCTACAAGGACGCGGGAGTCGACCTCGACGCCGCCGAGCGGGCCAAGCGCTCCTTCGCCGCCCTCCTCGACGCCTCCGGTGACGCGAACACGCTCTCCGGGCTGGGTGCGTTCGGGGGACTCTACGCCGTCCCGGAGGGGTTGGCACAGCCGGTTCTGGTTGCCAGCGCGGACGGTGTCGGCACCAAGCTGAAGCTCGCGTTTCTCTCGGGCCGCCACGACACCGTGGGCCGCGATCTGGTCAACCACTGCGTGAACGACATCCTGGTCCAGGGCGCCGTCCCCCTGTTTTTCCTCGACTACCTGGCCACGGGTCAGCTGGACGAGGGGGTGGCCGCGCAGGTCGTTGGCGGTGTCTCGGGCGCCTGCCGCGAGAATCGGTGCGCTCTGCTGGGCGGAGAGACCGCGGAGATGCCGGACTTCTACGGCGAGGGCGAGTACGACCTCGCCGGGTTCGTCGTGGGCGTCGTCGAGCGCGACCGCATCCTCGACGGGTCGGCCGTGCGGCCCGGTGACCGGCTCGTGGCGATTCGATCGTCGGGGCTGCACACCAACGGGTTCACCCTGGCCCGCACCATCGTCTTCGAGCGCATGGGACTGAGCGTGGACGATCCCTTCCCCGGCGAGTCGGCCTCGGTGGCGGACGTGCTGCTGCGCGTGCACCGATCCTACCTGGGGTCCGTCCGGCCTCTGCTGGACGAGGGCGCGATCCGGGCGATGGCGCATGTGACGGGTGGCGGGATCCAGGGCAACCTGCCGCGGGTGCTTCCCGAGAGTCTCGGCGCGCGCATCGACGGCGACTCGTGGACGGTGCCCAATGTCTTCCGGCAGCTGGGCAGGGCCGGGGGGGTGGAGCCCGGTGAGATGTTTCGCGTGTTCAACATGGGCGTGGGGATGATTCTGGTGGTGGCGCCGGATCGGGAGGCGTCCGTGCTGGCGGCACTCGGGGACGAGGCCTGGTGGCTCGGCGAGGTGGTGCGGGGTGCCGGCGTCGAATTGACGGGGGTGGAGTCGGGTGGATAGCAGAGGCGTTGTCGGGGCATGCGCCGCGCGGGTCGCGTTCGTCGCGCTTGTGCTGGGTTTCTCCCTGGGCGGGACGAGCTCGGTTGTCTCGGGGCAGAACCTCGGTGCCGAGTACGCGAAGGTCGAGGGTGTCGAGGATCTGGCCAGGCGGTGCGCAGGCGGACATCCCGGGTTTGTTTCGCCCTGCCGCGAGATGTCACTCGCCATCATGGCGGTGCAGGGAGGCGTGGGTCTGGCAACGGCTCTGGGCAGCGATATTCCCGGCACCTCCAGCACGCACGGACGGCGCCTTGGCCTGATGCCGCGGGTCGGGGTCGCGCTCTCCGCGTCGGCGGTTCGCTACGGGATGCCTCGCGTTGCGGTCTCCACGCCCGCAGGGTTGGCGGAGAACGAGAACGTCATCCTGGCAGGGCTCGGCGCGACCGGGTTTGCGGGCGTCCTCGACGGCTTTCAGCTCGCACCGACCGTCGGCGGTGTTCTCTCGGTCGATGTGCTCGCTTCCTACTCCCTGTTGAGGCTTCCGGCGGGCGCAGGCCTGTCCGGGTCCGGATCCGGATTCGGGGCCGGGGCCCGCGTCGGACTCGTGCGCGAATCCTTCACGCTGCCCGGCATATCGGTGTCCGCAGCCCGCCGCTGGCACAGTGACGTCCAGTTGGGCTCCACCGCTGACGGCAACCCTGGCCAGGCGACGACCGGGGTAACGGTTTCCTCGCTGCGCGCGACGGCCGGGAAGAACTGGTTTGTTGTCGGACTCATGGGCGGCGTGGGATGGGACCGCTATGAGGGCGACGTGGAGCTGTCGGTGCCCCGGGGTGCGGGAGTTCCCGGGTCGGTCACCGGCGATGTCGCGTCAGAGCGTGTTCTGTACTTCCTGAGCGGGTGGTTCAGCTTCCTGCTGACCCGGTTGTCGCTCGAAGTGGGGTTGGCCGAAGGGGTCGGCGATCCCTTTGAGAACCGAACGGGCGCCTTCGAGCCGTCCGGTGCCACCTGGTTCGCCTCGACCTCGTTCAGGATCACACTTTGAGCCCCATCTCCCTTGTGGGATGTAGTGCAGAGGACCTCAGCGATGCCGACCGGCGCCTTCTGGGGCGTGCGGTGGAATTGGGGCGGCAGGGTTGGGGCCGAGTCCATCCCAATCCGATGGTGGGAGCGGTCGTGGCCCGCGAAGGCAGGATCGTGTCGGAGGCGCACCACGAAGTGTGCGGCGGGCCGCATGCCGAGGTCCTCGCTCTGAACGGTGTCGAGGACGCGCGGGGATCAACCGTCTACTGCAGCCTGGAGCCGTGCAATCACACGGGGAAGACGCCTCCGTGCACGGAAGCGCTGAGCCAGGCGGGAGTCGCGCGGGTCGTCCACTGGGCGGCCGAACCCGGCGCCGAGGCCGCGGGAGGGGGGGCGTGGCTGCGCGCCCACGGCGTGCGCGTGGACGGCCCCTTCGGTGACCGAGCCGATTGGGCGGCGGAGAATCCCTTCTTTTTTCATGCGGCCAAGGCCCGAAGGCCATACGTCGCGCTGAAGCTTGCGATCAGCCTTGACGGTTGCATTGCGCCGAAGGATGGACGGCGGTTCTGGCTCACCGGCCCGGAGGCCCGGGCGGAAGTCCACAATCTGCGCGCCGGATTCGACGCGGTCCTGGTGGGAAGCCGGACCTGGGAGGCCGACGACCCCCACCTTACGGCTCGCGGTAGCATCGAGCCCCGATCGCCTCCCGTGCCGGTGTTGCTCGATCGTCGTGGGCGGGCCGGCCCCGAGCTGCGTGCACTGAGAGGAAGGGGCGAGGCCCGGGGAATCGTGTTCACCGACCCGGACCACGCCGCCGGCCTCGCCAGGCGACTCGCCGGCGGCGCCGATGTGCTTGCGGCTCCGGCGGCGCCCGGTGGGCTTGACCTCGAGGCGGTCTTGCGCGCGCTGATGGAGCGCGGAATCGCCCGCGTCCTGTGCGAAGGCGGAGGCAGACTGGCGTCGACGCTGCTGGCCCTGGGCCTCGTCGATCGCCTCTATCTCTTCCTGGCGCCGGTTCTGATCGGCGCTGGCGGCGTACGGGCCTTCACGAGCGGATTCAGCGGCGATCCGGAAACGGTCGTTCGCCATTTCCGGGGGTGGCAGTCTCGCCTTGACCCGGTGAGATTCGGAAACGACACCCTTGTCGTCCTCGATCGGGGAGATTGAAAGGCTTGTTTACCGGAATCGTCGAAGCGGTGGGCGAGGTTGTCTCGGTCGAGAGGAAAGACGCCGGTCGCGCCCTGGTGGTCGCTGCACCCTTCGCGAAAGAGGTGACGGACGGGCAGTCGGTGGCGGTGGATGGGGCGTGCCTCACGGCTACTGCGGCGGGCGACAGCACTTTTGCGGTCGAGGTGGGGGCCTCCACCCTGGAGCGCACGGTCGCAGGTGGATACGCTCCTGGATCACAGGTGAATCTCGAGCGCGCAGTCAGGCTGGGCGATCGGCTGGATGGGCATCTGGTTCAGGGACATGTGGACGGTCTTGGGATCTATCTCGGCGGGAGCACGACCGGAGAGACCCGGCTTCTCGACTTCGAGATTCCACCGGATATTTTCTCGACGACCATCCTCTACGGCTCGATCGCGCTCAACGGCATCAGCCTTACCGTGAACAGGCTGCGCTCCGAAGCGGTTTGCCAGGTAGCCGTCATTCCCTTTACGTGGAAGCATACCAATCTGTTCTCGCTGGCGCCCGGCGACAGCGTCAACGTGGAATGCGACCTCGTCGGCAAGTACGTCAGGCGGATGATCGAAACCCATGGCCTTTGATTCCGTTCCCGCCGCGATCCGGGACATAGCCAGGGGAAGGCTGGTCATCGTGGCCGATGACGAGGATCGCGAGAATGAGGGCGACCTGGTTTGCGCAGCCGACCGGATCACCCCGGACCTGATCAACTTCATGACGAAGTTCGGCCGCGGCCTGATCTGCGTTTCACTCACGCCCGAGCGCGCGGATGTTCTGGAGCTGCCGCCGATGACCGGCCGCAACACCGACCCGCACGGGACCGCGTTCACGGTTTCGGTGGACGCGCACCACCGCTTCGGGGTTACGACGGGCATATCGGCTCACGACCGGGCCAGAACCGTGGAGGTCTTGGCCGACACCGCTTCCGTTCCCGAGGACCTGAGGCGGCCGGGTCACATCTTCCCGCTTCGGGCTCGTTCCGGGGGCGTTCTGCGCAGGGTGGGCCAGACGGAGGCCGCCGTGGATCTCGCACGGCTGGCCGGTCTCACGCCGGCCGGGGTGATTTGCGAGATCCTCAACGAGGACGGCACGATGGCCCGCCGAAGCGAGCTCGAAGTGATGGCGCGGGAGCATGGCCTCAAGTTCATCACCGTGGAGCAGCTGGTCGCCTACCGCCTGTCCCGGGAACGGCTCGTGACCAGAGTCGTGGAAGCTCCGCTGCGAACCTGGTGGGGTGACTTCCACGTCATCGGCTACAGGACCGAGATCGACGACCGGGTCCACGTCGCCCTCGTGAAGGGCAACGTCACAGGAAGGGAAGACGTTCTGGTGCGCATGCACGCCGAGAACCCCCTCGCCGAGACCTTCGGATCCACGGACGAACCGGGCGGAAACATGCTCGCCGGGGCGATGGAGCATATCGGCAGGGTCGGGGAGGGGGTCATCGTCTACATCCACCGGGATCGCGCGGGAGACCGGTTGGTCGAGCGGCTGCGCGGGATTGTGGAACGGCCCGAGGTGGAGCCCGAGTCATCGACTCACGGCCAGGTACTGCGGGACTACGGGATCGGGGCCCAGATCCTGCTGGACCTGGGATTGAGCTCGATCAGGCTGCTCACGAACAGCAAGCGGCACATTGTGGGCCTCGACGGGTACGCACTGACTGTGGCAGGACGGGAGCCATTCGACGGGTTGCGGATGACGAACGACGGGATCATGGCGACAGCTGCCGTATCGGCGGCGGGAGGGGAGGGGGATGGTGGATGACTTGAAGGGCGATGGCGCACGAATCGCGCTGCTGGTTTCACGCTTCAACAGCATGGTGACGGAACAGTTGTTGTCGGGCGCGCGGGAACGCTTTCTTACTCAAGGGGTTGCCGAGGACGGAATCGCCGTCCTTCGGGTGCCCGGAGCGTGGGATCTTCCGCAGGTCGCGCGTCGCATCGCCGGGTCGGGAGAGTACGATGCGATCGTGGCGATCGGATGCGTCATCCGCGGCGAGACTGCCCATTTCGACTACGTTGCGGGAAACGCCAGCGACGGATTGGGCCAGGTGGCCCTCAACTCCGACATCCCCGTGATCTTCGGTGTTCTCACCACCGACACGGCAGAGCAGGCGATGTCGCGTGCCGACGTGTATGGTGCCAACTACGGCAGCGAATTTGCGGACTCCGCGCTAGCCATGCTGGCCCTTTACAAATCCTGCGGGCCGAGCTAGGAGGTTGTCGTGCACCAGTCACTTGACCCCCAGGAACGGCGTGACCGCAGTCGCTCTCGTGCGTGGTACCTCCAGGTGCACTATCGATGGGAGACGGAGGGCGGTAAGCTGACCTTCCAGGAAGCGCTCGCCGAGACCTGCGAGCAGCGCCTCGTATCGCCGGCCAGACTAACCTATCTGCAGCGCCTGGTCACGGCGTTCGGTGACAACAGAAACGAGATCGAAGATGCCATCTCGACATCACTCGACAACTGGCGGCTTGATCGCCTTTCCGTCATGGACCGCGGCATCCTGCGGCTCGGGACCACCGAGATCCTGTTTCTGGAGGACCTACCGGGGAAGGTGGCCATTCAGGAAGCGGTTCGTCTCGCGGAGCGGTATGGCGGGGCCGACTCTCCCCGATTCGTGAACGGCGTGCTCGATGCGGTGTATCGCGCGTCGAAATCGGGCTGAATCGGTGCGGTCGCGCTGATGCTCGCCGGAGGCCGGCTTCGGATCCTCGTGGTGAACTGGCAGGATCGCCTCAACCCCAATGCAGGCGGTGCCGAGGAGCATCTGCACCAGATCTTCGGGCGCCTCTCGCGCAGGGGACACAGGGTCACCCTCCTGTGCTCGGGCTGGGATTCCTGCGAGCCCTGCGCCGAGATCGACGGGATCCGCGTCTTGCGGACGGGAGGCCGGTACTCGTTCAACCTGTCGGCGCCTCTCAACAGTGGGCGGCTTCTCCGGGGCGAGCGCTTCGACGTGGTCGTCGAAGACCTGAACAAGGTCCCGATGCTGTCTCCACTCTGGGTGCCGGCGCCGGTACACCTCCTCCTGGTCCATCACCTCTTCGGAACGACCGCGTTCCGGGAAGCGAATCTCGGTCTGGCAACCGCGACCTGGCTCTTCGAGCGCATCATTCCGGCCGTGTACCGGGGGCTGCCCTGTGTTGCCGTATCGGAGAGCACCCGGGACGACCTCGCGCACCGCGGCCTCGATCCCGCGGACATCGCCGTGATTCGCAATGGGGTGGAGCTGGACGACCTCAGACCGGCCACCGAGCGGTTTGCGAAACCCACGATCGTCTATCTCGGCCGACTGAAGCGATACAAGCGGGTCGACCTCGTCTTGAAGGCGGTTGCGCGGCTCCGCGAGCGCGGCGTGGAAGTGGACATGATCGTAGCGGGCAAGGGTGACGCCAGGGCCTCCCTGGAGGACGCCGTCCGTGATCTCGGGATTGCCGATCGGGTCCGGTTCGCCGGGTTCGTGTCGGAGGAACAGAAAGGGGAACTGCTCTCGCGGTCCTGGGCCCATGTGCTGACTTCCCCGAAAGAGGGGTGGGGAATCGTGAGCATGGAAGCGTCGGCTTGCGGCACCCCGACGGTGGCGTCGGATTCGCCGGGACTGCGCGAGACGGTGCGCCACGGCGAAACCGGATACGTCGTGCCGCACGGAGATGTGGACGCAACGGCCGACGCCCTGCTTCGTGTCATGGAGCCCCGGAATCGGGACAAACTGGGGCGGGCCGCCCGATCGATGGCGGAGGAGTATTCCTGGGAAGCGATTGCCGACGCATTCGAAGCGCACGTACTGTCGCTGGCGAGGGAAGCGCGGACGACGGGGTTGGGCTGTTAGACTAGGACTGTCTGCCTGACTTCCGCGGCGGCAAACGGAGTCCGGCCCTACAACCCATTCAAACCTCTTCTCGAGGAGGTCACTACGTGACGCCGACACGCATAACAGCGCAGGGATGCGAGATCAGCCAGGCCATCCGCGACCAGGCCGAGGCATTGGCCGCGCTCTGGCCCCGCTTCGATCCTGCGACCATGGCAGTCAGCTTCGTGTTTCAGACCGAAGGCCGCACCTGCACCGCAGAGGCCATCGTGTCGCGCCGCCGCCGCCAGCCGGTGGTCGCCCGTGGCAGGGGTCCGGATTTCAGGGTGGCGATGGATGAACTGGATGGTCATGTCAGGCGGCTCCTGAGAAGGGACCGGGCCAAGCGGAAGGAGTACCGCATTTCGTGACGGGCTCGATCACCGTCGAGGAACTCCTGGGCGCAAGACAGGATGCGCTGGGTCTTGAGTGCGTCACCCCGGACGTTTCCCTCGAGGGTCGAGTTACGCACCCCGATCTTTCCAATCCGGGACTGTCGCTTGCCGGGTACACTGCCCGAATCGCCGAGGGGCAGATCCAGGTCTTCGGTGAGACCGAGATGAGCTACCTGTCCACCCTGCCGCCGGATCAGGCGCGGTGGAGACTCGAGGCAGTGTTCGCCCGGGGAGTGCCGGCGGTGTTCGTCACGGGGGGACAGGATGTCCCGCCCCCTTTTCTGATGGCTGCCCAGGACGCGAGCATACCCGTCTTTCGGACTCGCCTGGCAACGGGGGACTTCTACCGTGTCCTGAAGCCCTATCTGGAGGACATGCTCGCCCCGGCCACCACCGTGCACGGGTCGCTGGCCGATGTCTACGGGATCGGGCTGCTCTTTACCGGCCCGAGCGGGATCGGCAAATCCGAGTGCGTACTGGGTCTGGTGCAGCGCGGCCATCGCCTTGTAGCGGACGACCTCGTGCTGGTCTCCCGGCGGGGAACGGATGTCCTGATGGGTAAGGCCCACGAGCTGCAGAACTTCCATATGGAGATCCGCGGGATCGGCATCATCGATATCGCGTCGATGTTCGGTACGCGCGCCACGCGGCAGAGGAAGCGAGTGGAGATTATCGTGGATCTGCAGTCCTGGGACGACGCAGAGGAGTACGACCGCACGGGCTTCGGTCGCGGGTCCACGGATATTCTGGGTGTGGAGATCCCGCGCCTGGTGATTCCACTGAACCCGGGGAAGAACCTGACGGCCATCAGCGAAGTCATCGCGATGAATCAGCTCCTCGCCTACTCGGGAGTCGACGTGCCGACCCGCTTCAACGAGCGGCTTCGGCACGCAATGAATCCGCGCGATTCCCTCATCGAGGACTATGAGTGACGTCGCAGCCCCGGGGCATTGGCCGGTGCGGGGCGTGGTGGTCGCTCACGGTGAACTGGCCAACGGGCTTGTCAGTGCGGTCAGGCAGATCGCCGGCGTCACTCCCGAGGCCCTGGTCGGGATACCCAACATCGGCCTTGGACGGGAGGAACTGTGCCAGCGCACCCGCGAGGCTCTGGTGGGTCCCCGCAATCTGGTGTTCACGGATCTGCCAGGCGGGAGTTGCCACCTGGTGGCGATGATCGTGACCAGGGATCTGCCCGAGGTGCCGGTGATTACCGGCGTGAATCTTCCGATGCTGCTGGACTTCGTCTTCAACCGCGGACTGGAGCTCGAGGAACTTGTCCCGCGCCTCACCGAAAAAGGGCGGGCCGCGATCATCGGCAACCGGCCCAGGCCCTGCTGAACGATGAAGCACACGGTTTCGGTCGAGGTCCCCAACCCGTTGGGAATGCACGCTCGCCCTTCCGCCGAGTTCGTCAAGCTCGCCGGCACGTTTTCCTCGTCCATCACGGTCATGCGGAATGACCTGTCCGTGAATGCAAAGAGCATCATGGGCGTGCTGATGCTGGCCGCCGAGCAGGGAAGCAGCCTTGTCATCACGGCAGAGGGGGCCGACGCACACCGCGCAGGCGAAGCCCTGGCCGCTCTCGTGAGGGGCGGATTCGATGAGTGACGCGGACAGGAGCGACCCAGCCGGCCGGGGCGGGCGCTCCCGGACGATTATACTCGCGGGCTCGGCCGCGTCGGAAGGCGTCGCCATGGGGACCGCCTGCCGGGTCGCGTGGGGCGTTCCCGAGGTCCCGCCGGCTGCGGCCGTCGCGGGGGAGGCGCGCGATCGGGAGATGCAGCGTTTCGGCGCGGCCCGCGAATGGGCCCGATGCCGGCTTGATGAGCTCAAGGGCGAGACCGAGTCCCGCCTCGGGAGGGTCGAGGCAAGGATCTTCGATCCGCAGATCCTCATGCTGGACGATCCGGAGGTCGTGGCGGGAACCGAGGCGTACATAGTCGAAAACGGCCTGTCGGCGGCCCGCGCCTTCGACCTGCGCATGCTGGAACTCAAGGAGCGCTGGTCCCGCACTTCCCACCCCATGGTGCTGGACCGGCTGAACGATCTCGAGGACCTCAAGCTGCGTGTGCTGAGCCGACTGCTGGACCTGCCCAATCCCTGGGACATGGAAACCGGCAGCGGCGTGGTCGCGGTGGCGCGCAATCTGACGCCCAGCTTTGTGGCTCGGCTCAATGCTGCCGACGTGGTCGGCATCGCCACGGATGAAGGGTCCCGCACGTCGCACTGGGCGATTCTGGCCAGATCCCTCGAGATCCCGGCTGCGGTCGGCCTCGGAGACGTATCGGAGAAGGCCGCCGACGGTCAGTTGATCATCGTCGACGGCGGCACTGGAAGGATTGTCATCGATCCCGACACCGAAGAGCAGGAGCGGCTGGAGCGGCGGCGCTCAAGACTCCGCGACTGGCGACAGGTCGCGCTCAGGGAGGAGGCGGGTTCGGCCATTCCGGACCGGCAGGGCATTACCCTGCGCGCAAACCTGGATCTGCCGGCGGAGGCGGTCCGCGCCAGGAACCACGGCGCCCAGGGCGTTGGCCTGTTTCGCACCGAATTCCTGGTGGTCGGCCGCAACGCCATGCCCGGCGAGGAGGAGCAGTACAGGGCCTACAGGGCAGTTGCCCGCGCCTTCCCCTCCCATGCGGTCTTGATCCGCACCTTCGATCTGGGGGGCGACAAGTTTCCGATGTTTCTCCGTGCGTCGTTCGAGGAGAACCCGCTGCTGGGAAGACGAGGAGTGCGGGTGTGCCATGACGAACCCGAACTCTTTCTGACCCAGCTGCGCGCCATTCTCCGAGCGGCAGTCCACGGCGACATCCGGATCATGGTGCCCATGGTGAACGGGACCGACGAGATTTCGGTGGTCCGCGAACTGCTGGGTGCCGCAAGAGCTGATCTGCAGCGCCAGGGCGTTCCGATGGGTGACGGAATCAAGCTCGGAGCGATGATCGAGACGCCGGCTGCCGCGCTCAATGCCGCCGCCCTGGCGCCCTATGTGGACTTTCTGTCCATCGGCACCAACGACCTGGTTCAGTACGCGCTGGCTGTGGACCGGACCAACGCACGGCTGGCCCACCTGTATGACCCGCTGCACCCTGCGGTGCTCCGCCTGATCAAGATGGTTGTTGCGGCAGGTCGCGACGCGGGCATCGAGGTAAGCGCCTGTGGAGAGATGGCGGGCAGACCCGGGGGCGCGTTCGTCCTCGTGGGGCTCGGTGTGGAGGCGCTTTCGGTAGCGTGGCCGTCGCTCCCCGAGATCAGGAATCTCCTTCGCACCCACAGTCTTGCAGACATCCGGGCGGCTGCCGCCCGGGCACTCGATGCGCCCACGAGCGACGCTGCGAAGCGCGCTTTGTCCGAATCTCTGCAGGGCACGGCCGGCCGGCGGCTATTCCCCTTGGGGCCATGACCATTATCGTAGTTACCCCAACCCGATCCCCCAGCCTTCCCTTGAAAAGCAAGAATACGTTGAATTGCCGCCTGTTTACCTCCGAATCCGTGACTGAAGGTCACCCCGACAAGCTCGCGGACCAGATATCCGACGCCGTCGTTGACTCAATCCTCAAAGAGAATCCGAATGGACGTGCCGCGTGCGAGACGCTGGTCACCACTGGCCTGGCTCTGGTCTCCGGGGAAGTGAGCGGAACGACCCAGCTGGACATTCCGGGTCTGGCCCGCCAGGCGATCCTCGACGCGGGCTATGACCGGCCGGAATACGGCATCGACGGCGAGACCTGTGCGGTCATCACGGCGATGGACGGTCAATCTCCCGAGATCGCGGCGGCCGTCAACGCGAGGAGTGACGGCGAGACCAGGAAGCCCCTCGGTGCCGGCGACCAGGGAATGATGTTCGGCTTCGCCTGCGACGACACCCGCGAGCTGATGCCTGCCCCGATTTCAGTCGCCCACGCCCTGGTGAAGCGGTTGTCGGACGCCCGCAAGGAGGGCGAGATCGAATGGCTTCGGCCGGACGGCAAGTCACAGGTGACCTTTGCCTACGGCGAGCAGTGGAATCCCCGGCAGATTACCACGGTGGTCCTCAGTGCCCAGCACGATCCCGGAGTCACGCCGGACCGGATCCGGGAGGAACTCATCGCGAAAGTGATCCTGCCGGTGCTGCCGGAGGAGTTCGCACCCGACCCGCGCGCAATCAACTATCACATCAATCCCAGCGGCAGCTTCACGCGGGGCGGGCCGCACGGCGACGCCGGACTGACCGGCCGCAAGATCATCGTGGACACGTACGGCGGCCTGGGGCGGCATGGGGGTGGCGCGTTTTCCGGCAAGGACCCCACGAAGGTGGACCGCTCCGGTGCCTATGCGGCGCGGTGGGCGGCCAAGAACCTCGTCGCCTCCGAAGCGGCGTCCCGCTGCGAGGTGCAGCTCGCCTACGCGATCGGTGTTGCGGAGCCGGTGCAGATCTGGGTGGACTCGTTCGAAACGGCTCGTCGCGGACTCGACGACGGGATGCTGTCGGCGGCCGTACGAGAGGTCTTCGACTTCCGCCCGGAATCAATCATTCGCGACCTGCACCTGGCGGCGCCCGTGTTTGGCCCCACTGCGGCATACGGTCACTTCGGCCGTGATCCGGAAGCGGCGGCAATTGGTGGCCGCGAGGTCCAGCTCTTCGGTTGGGAGCGGCTCGACAGGGTGGGCGACCTCAGGACGGCGCTGGACCTGTGACGCTCCCCGACTGAAGCCCGCCCGAAGTGCCGCACGAAGCGCACGGGTTGTGTAACGCCAGCGCAGGGCGCATCATCGGCTGAGGGATTGGGACCCGGGCGGCGTAGCACTCGTCGAGGCGCAACCGGCAACGCCAGGAGAACATCGTGATCGAGGTCAGGGTGCAGAGTCTTGCGTTCGACAAGACGTCGAACACCCCGGTCGTCATTCTGAAGGACCCGGGGAGCGAACGTGTCCTCCCGATATGGATCGGCCCGGGCGAGGCGAGCGCAATCGCCATGCACATGGGGGGCGTCGCGTTCCAGCGGCCGCTCACGCACGACCTCCTCGTGGCGGTGCTGGGTGGGCTCGGGGGCACGCTCCAGCGCGTGCTCATCACCCGCGTTCAGAACAGCACCTATTTCGCCGAGCTGATCATCGACCGCGACGGCGACATCATCTCCGTCGACGCACGGCCCTCCGACTCGATCGCGATCGCCCTCAGGGCACAGGCGAGCATCTTCGCAGAGGAGGCCCTGCTGGAGTCGGTGGCCAGCGCGATGGCTGTGGAGCAGGACGACGATGCCGGCGAGGAAGACGACGGCATGAGCGGAGAGGAACTCGAAGAATACCTCCGCGGGATGCATCCCGAAGACCTCGGACGGTTCGAGCGCTGAACGCCTTCCTGTCTCGGGTTGCGGTGCCGCCGTGCGGATGGGCCCCTCGTACGCTATACGCCTTCGCCTGGCTCTGCGGAACGTCATTCACGCCCCAGGCAGTGTCTTCCCAGGAGCCCGCCCCGCTCGTCATCTCGGGCGAGGTCCACATCGGCGAGGAACCCGCGGACAGCGGGACCGTCGTACTCCACCGTGTTTCGACGTTCTTTACCGGTGAGGTGGACAGCGTCTCGGTGGGACCGGGCGGCGGTTTCGAGTTCATCGTCCCGGCACTCTCCGAACCTTTCGGCGACGACGTCTATTTCGCCTCTGTCCGCTATCAGGGAGTGCTCTATTTCGGCGGGCCGGTCACCGAGGCGGCCGACACCGTGGGCACCTACCTGATTCACGCATTCCCCGCCGTCGGGGCCGCACCGGAAACACGGCTTCCCGTCAGGATCCGCAACACCTTCGTCGAGCGGGCCGAATCAGGCACGGGCTGGCGCGTCACCGACCTCTTCGAGATCGAAAACAGCACCCGCACGACGATCATCGCCAGCGAGAACGGCGCATCGTGGTCGTACACGCTCCCGCCCGGAGCGGTCGACTTTGCGGTGGGGCAGAGCGACCTGGCATCCGACGCCGCCTCGTTTCGGGGGGGACGGGTGCACACGTCATCGCCCGTCCCGCCCGGAGAGAGCGTCTACCTGTTTCGCTACAGCATCCCCGAAGACGCCTTCACGCTGCCGCTGGAGGGAGCGACCGAGTCCATGGAACTCCTCTTCAGAGAGCCGGCGGGGGAACTCACGGTGGGCGGACTCGCGGCCGTCGGTCCCATGGACCTGGAGGGAAGCACCTTCCGGCGCTTTGCCGGCCGGGAACTCGCTCCCTCGGTCGTGACCGTGGAGCCGGGGCAGGCGCTGACCCCGTCGAACTCGATCCCGCTCGTCGCCGTCCTGCTGGCGCTTGCGCTGACCGTCGCCGGGTCCCTCGTAGCGATGCGCGCCCGCCTGCGTCCGGCGCGGGTGGAGAGCGCACGGCGTCTGGCGCTGGTCGAGATCGCACGCCTCGACGAAGCCTGGAAGCGCGGCGAGGTGGAGGTCGACGACTACGACCGCCGACGGGGGGCGCTGCTCAGGGAGCTGAAGGGGTAACGACCCCCGGATGTCGATCCTGACGACGCCCGCGATCCTCCTCCGGTCCTATCCCTATTCGGAAACCAGCCGCGTGCTTCGGTTCTATACACGCGACATGGGCCTGCTGGGCGTAATGGCCCGAGGCGTACGGAAGGGGGCCTCCAGGGGGCGGGGCGGGACGGCGACCTTCGGCGAAGGCACGGCGGTAATCACCTTCCGCGACAGCCGCGACCTCCAGTCCCTGCACGAATTCACTCCAGCGAAGGCCCACCTGGGATTGGCCCGGGATTTCCGGCGACTGGCCGGCGCTTCGGTTGCCGCCGAACTCGTGTTGCGCCACGCCCACCAGGAGCCCCATCCCGAACTCTTCGACGCCCTCTCCAGCGGATTCCAGCGACTCGAAGACACCGGCCCCGATGAAGTCGTCGGAGAAGTGCTGGCATTGTGCTGGAGCATCGTGCAACTGCTGGGGTTCGGTCCCGAACTGGAGGTCTGTACCGCCTGCGGCGTCCCGTTGGAGGATGACGACATGGGCCGTTTCGACCTGGAAGAAGGGGCGATTCGCGGGCCGGATTGCCCGGCTGCGGAGGGATCCCGCCGCGTCGGTCCGGTGGCCAGGGCTCAACTGGCTGCCTTCCTGCACGGCAAATCGCCGCCAAACCTGCGCGGCCATCGGGCGCACCTTTCCCTGCTGGACGACTTCACCACCTTTCACATGCTCGGTGGACGCCGCCTCGATTCGTTTCGCTTCCTGGAACCCGCCAGCCCCGGCGATCGCGATGCCCCTGCCCAGACCTGAATCCGTACTCCCGCAACCAGCGCCCTTTCACGCGCGAGTAGAGCCATGCAACCCGTCAGCCTGATCCTTGGGACGGCGGGCCACATCGATCATGGCAAGACGTCGCTGGTGCGGGCGCTGAGCGGTGTGGACACCGACCGCCTGGCCGAGGAGAAGGAGCGCGGCATCACGATCGAACTGGGGTTCGCGCAGTATGCTCCCGAGGAAGGCTGCTCCTTCGGGATCGTGGATGTGCCCGGACACGAGGGATTCGTTCGCACGATGGTGGCGGGCGCGACTGGGATGGACCTCGTGCTCCTCGTCGTCGCCGCGGACGAGGGGGTGATGCCTCAAACCCGCGAACACATGGCGATCATCAGGCTGCTCGGGGTGGAGGGCATGGTGATCGCCCTCACCAAGACCGACCTGGTGGACGAGGAATGGCTAGAGCTGGTCACGGAAGATGTCCAGGACCTGCTCGACGGCACCCCCTATGAGCATTCGGAGATTGTGCCGGTGTCGGTGGAGGATCCCGCGAGTCTGGCGAAGCTGTCACGGGCGCTGGTGCGCTGTGGCTCGATGGCCCGGCAGCGGACGGTGAAGGACCTCTTCCGCCTCCCCGTGGATCGCGTCTTCGCGGTCGAGGGCGCGGGAACGGTGGTCACGGGCACGTTCTGGTCGGGAGCGCTGTCCAGGGGAGACACCGTTCGGATCCTTCCCGGCGGCGGGGAGGCCCGCGTGCGCGCCGTGCAGGTCCACGGAGCCCGGGTGGACGGCGCCCGGGCGGGTCAGCGGACGGCTCTGGCCCTCACGGGGGCGGCCGTGCGGCGCGGGATGATCGCCCGCGGCGACGTCCTCGTCGCTCACCCCAGCTGGTCCCCCTCGATGATGCTCACCGTCCAGCTGGACGCCCTGCCCGACAGCGGGTGGCGCCTGGTGGCGGGCCAGCGCGTCAGGGTCCATCTGGGAACGGTCGAGGTCATGGCACGCATGGCTCTCTTCGGCACGGACGAGGTCGTGCCGGGCGAGCCGGGACTCGCGCAGTTGCGGCTGGAAGGGTCCGTGGTCGCACGCTCCGGCGACCGCTTTGTGATCCGCTCCTACTCGCCCGTCACCACGATCGCGGGCGGCGTCGTCCTGGAACCCGCGCCTCCGAAGCGAAAGCGCATCTCCGGTGCGGAAGCCGGCGCCCTCGAAGCCTTGTCGCGGGGAGGCGGGGCCGCCGTGCGGGGCGCGGTGGCGCTCGCCGCCTGGAGTGGATTGAAGGCGGACGCCCTCGGAGTGCTGGCCGGATGGACCGGAGCAACCGCGGCCCTTCCCGGCGACCTGCCGGACATCCACGGCAATCTTTTCGATCCGGCCATCGTCGCCGATGGCGAGGGGCGCATTCTCGCGGCTGTGGAGCGCCACCACCGGATTCATTCCCTGGAGGCGGGCACGTCGCTGGACAGACTGCGCGCCACTCTCCCTCCTCGTTCCCATCCGAAGCTCGCCGACGGACTTGTGGCGCGGTTGGCGGGAGCCGGACGGCTGGTGATCGAGGGGAAGGTGGCTCGTCTTCCCGACTTCGAGGCTGTTCTGTCAGCCGACGAGGAGGAGATCGCCCACCGGATCATGGAAATCCTGTTAGCCGAAGGGCTCCGGGGACCCACCACAGACGAATTCGGGATGCGGTTGGCCGGCGCGGGCCCCCGCCTCGAACCCGTCCTCGAATTCCTCAGGGCGAAAGGGCGAATCCACCGGCTGGGCGACGCCTTCTGGGTTGCCTCCAGCGTCTTGGAGAGCGCCGCGTCCGATGTCGTGGAGCACTTTGGGGGCCGGACCGGCCTGGGGCCCGCCGACTTTCGCGAGGTGCTGTCAGTGACCCGGAAACACCTGATCCCGGTGCTCGCCTACTTCGATGCAGTTGGAGTGACCGACCGCACCGATAGTGGTCGACAGGTGGCCGCCACGGTTCCCTGAGGCGATCGGGGGAGCCTTTGGGGCAACCCGGCGCCCGGCACGCGTGTCCAAGTAGCATGTTGGCCACAAGCACGAGAATCTTCTTGACGTGGGTAGTCCATTGCCGGTAATATTGCCGGCAGTCAGCCCGTGGCGAAGCGCCTGCGCTGGCGGGGCGCCTGCGCCAGGGTTGCGAGAAGCCATCCGGATTCCTTCGACCGTTGGAGGGACACTCGTAACAACGCTACTGATTTGCAGGCAGGACAAACCATGAGGCTCGTGTCGCTGGTGTCGGCACTCCTGATCACGGGATGGGCGGAGTTCGGTGTCGCCCAGGAGCCTCCTTTGCCCGTCGACGAGGAAGCACGCGACGGGGACATCGGCTTCAGGCTGGGACAAAATTACCCCAACCCCCTCAATGCCCAGACGCGGACACGGATTCCTTTCGAGCTTTTGGAACCGCTGTTCGCGACCGGCGAGCCGGTGACCGTGTCGATCCGCATCTTCAACATCCTCCAGCAGTATGTAGCCGCACCCGTGGCGCTGGGGTTCATGGGCGGGGAAGGACTGCCGATGATGCAACTGGAATACACTTCTCCCGGTCGCTATGAGGCGTACTGGGACGGGCGCGATCGAAACGGCAACCAGGTCGCGTCGGGGGTGTATTTTGTCCAGATGCTGGTGAACGGCCAGACCATTTGGCGAAAGATGTTCGTCACCAGGTAGCTCCGTCGCTGCGAGCCACCCCCAAGCCAACCGAGCCAACGCGCCTTTCGATGGTGCGCAGCATGCGGTACCCGCACGGCCGGCTTCGCGCGGTCAGATCCCCTTCGCGTCGAGCAGACCGAGAAACTCCTCCGGGGTAGCAATCGTGTCGAGCCTGGCCGGGACCTCGGGATCCTTTGCAAACTGTGCCACCTTGCCCAGCACCGGGAGGTACTGCCCCGACACTTCGAGCGGCGGGGCCACGATCAGAAAGAAGTGGGAGACCGGGCGCCCGTCGATTGCCTGAAAGTCCACCCCACCCGGCTTGCGGCCATAGGCCAGATGGAGATGGCTCACGACTAGGGAGCGGCAGTGCGGGATGGCGATGCGCTTGCCGATCCCCGTGGAACCGAGGTTCTCACGCCGCCGCAGCGTCCGCAACAACGTTCCGAGGGACCTCCGGTCAAGGTCCAACAGCGCCAAGAGCGTTTGCAGGATTTCGTCCTTGGTGTCGCCGGCCAGATCGAGGTCGATCCTCTCTGGACTCAGGTAGTCCCGAAGCTGCATGGGCGGGCTGAACGCTCCCTGGCGGGGTTGGACTGTCACGGGGAGGCGAAGGTACGGAGGGTGTTGCCGGCAGGCTACCCCCGCGGACGCGCGCGATCAGCTTCGCATTAGCTTGAAGACATGAACGCACTGCCCTTCGACTTGCCGGGCAATCCGGACACGCCCCTCTTCCTGGCCCCGCAGGCCGGGGTTTCGGAGTCTCCGTTTCGGAGACTGTGCCGCAGTTTCGGGGCCGATGTCGTACTCACCGAATTTGTGAGCGCCGAGGGCATCGTGCGGCAAAACGATCGCACCGCCCGCTACCTCCGATTCCACGACGACGAGCGGCCGATCGGCATTCAGATCTTCGGCGCCGACCCCGCGCGCATGGCGAAAGCTGCGGCGCTCGTGACGGAGACCTACGCTCCCGACTTCGTCGACATCAATTTCGGATGCCCGGTAAAGAAGGTGGTCAAGCGCAACGGTGGCTCGGGCTGCCTGCGCGACCTGCGTCTTGTACGGCGGATCATCGAAGCGGTGGCGCGCGCCACCACTCTGCCGGTCACCGCAAAGATCCGTTCCGGCTTCGACGAGGCGACCCGCGACCCGGTCACGATCGGACAGGTCTGCCAGGACGCCGGCGCCCGCATGGTCACGCTTCACCCTCGCACACGCGCCGACATGTACTCGGGAAGCGCGCGCTGGGAGGAGATCGCCGCACTCGCGAGCACGCTGGAGATTCCCGTGATCGGCAACGGCGATGTCCGCACCGGCGAGGACGCGCGCCGAATGAGGGACGAGACCGGCTGCTACGGGGTGATGATCGCCCGCGGATCGCACGGTGCGCCCTGGCTCTTCCGGCAGTCCCGGGCAGCCCTCAACGGAGATCCCGTTCCCGGCGAACCCGACATCGCCACCCGCTTCTCCATCTGCATGCAGCATGCCGACAACGCGGCCGCCTTCGAGGACAACCCGGACAAGGCCGTACGCGAATTCCGGAAGCACCTGGGGTGGTACACGAGGGGAATCCCCGATGGCCGCAGCCTGCGCCAGCGACTCTTCCAGATCGAAGATGCCGGCGAGGTACGTTCCGTGCTGGAGGGGTACCTGAAGCAGCAGGGGGCTTTCCCAGGCGAAGAGGACTCGACTCCCGCCGCCTCCACGATTCCACAGGTGTCGCCTGACAAGCCCGCCTGGGCCGGCAGCCCGGCTTCCCCGTAAGGAATCCACCCAGTGAAGCGAAAGCTGACCATCCTCGGCATCCTGTTGCCGATCATTCTCGTCTCCGACATCTTCACGAAGCGGTGGGCGCTGGCCGCTCTCGCTGATGCTCCCAACTCCGACTTCATGGGCGGCTACGTTCCTCTCACGCTGCACCTGAACACGGGTGCCGCGTTCGGAATCTCGATTGGAAATGATCCGCGCTGGTTCTTCATCGGGGCGGCACTCCTGGCGCTGGGGGTGATGATCGCGCTGCTGATCCGTGCCCTGGACAACGACTACCCGCGGATCGTTTCGCTGGGATTGGTGATATCCGGCGCCCTCGGCAATCTCGTCGATCGGATCAGGTGGGACCGGGGCGTGGTGGACTTCATCGGGCCGATCGACCTCCGGTTCGACCACTTCCCGATCTTCAACGTTGCCGACATGGCCATCACGTGCGGCGCTGTCCTCCTGGCCATCTCATTCTGGCAGGAGGAACCACAGCTCGCCCGTGCCCGCAAAGCGGGTGCTTCCGAGGTGGCCGCGACGCCGGAGCCCACCGAGGGCTGAAGCGTCGGGGGGTTTTCCCTGTCGGAGGGCACCTTTATCGTTAACGTTAGCGTCGGTCCGTCGCACGCAGGAGCGGATTTTGCGGCAACCGGCGGCTGATTGAAACCCATGGGGGCGATACGGCTTCGACGTGTCTGGTGAGCGCGGGGCTGCGTGCCGAGGTCCGGGGACCTCGCAAAAAACTTCGGAATTTTCACAAATGCCAACACTGACTTGGCCCTGGCCGCTTAACCATAAGCAGCCCGCTTCCCGGTTAGCCCGCCCGAGGCGAACCGGAGAGGCGTCGACGAGTCGGGCTGGTTCGACGGTCTAGGCCACTGGACCGACGGATGAGACACCAAGGTGGCTAGCCCGGGATGGATTGTTCGCCGCTCCTCCCGGTAGTGAATCCCGGCGGTGATCTACGCACGTAGACGTCTTGAAGGACCCATTCGCGGACGCGGGTTCGACTCCCGCCGCCTCCACTATTCCACAACCGTCGCCTGCCGTGCCCGCCTGGGCCGGCAGCGCGGCTTCCCCCCAGAGAATCCACCAAGTGAAGCGAAAGCTGACCATCCTCGGCGTCCTGTTGCCGATCATTCTGATTGCCGACATCGTGACGAAGCGCTGGGCGATGGCGACCCTGATCGGCGCCCCCAAACCCGACTTCATGGGCGGCTACGTGCCCCTCACGCTGGCGCTGAACCGGGGAGCCGCGTTCGGTATCTCCATCGGCAACGATCCGCGCTGGTTCTTCATCCCGGTAGCCTTCCTGGCGCTCGGGCTGATGGTCGTCCTGCTGATTCGCGCCCTGGACAACGACTCCACGAGGATCGTTTCTCTGGGGCTGGTAATTTCCGGCGCCCTCGGCAATCTCATCGATCGGATCAGGTGGGACCGGGGAGTGGTCGACTTCATCGGGCCGATCGACCTCGGATTCTATCACTGGCCGATCTTCAACATCGCCGACATGGCCATCTCGTGCGGCGCCGTCCTCCTCGCCATCTCGTTCTGGCAGGAGGAACGACAGCTCGCCCGTGCCCGCAAGGCAGGTTCCTCGGAGGTGGGCGCGACCCCGGAGCCTACCGAGGGCTGACCGCAGCTTCCCACCGGGCCCCCGCCCCCGCCGCGTCGTCCGCCGCGCGCCGCCAGGCCGAAAGTCGACTACCCTTCCGGGCGTCCAGGCACGTAGACGACGTACTCGATCCGCCGCCGACGCACCTTCAGGACACGGAACTCTCCGGACCCGGTGCGTACGGAATCACCGACTTTGCCGACGCGGTCCAGGGCCCCGAACACATGGCCGCCGATCGTGTCGAAGTCCTCGCCGAGTTCGATCTCCAGCCGATCCTCGACGTCCTTGACCGGGGTGCCACCCCAGATCACGGTGGAGCCGTCGCCCAGGTCGCGGAAATCCCGCGGCTCGTCGGTCTCGTGTTCGTCCTGGAACTCGCCCACGATCTCCTCGATCAGATCCTCGAGCGTGACCAGGCCCGCGGTGCCGCCGAACTCGTCGAGCACGATGACCATCTTGGTCCGTTGCGCGCGCATCTCCCGAATCAGGTCCTCGACCGCCTTGGTGGCGGGGGCGAATTGTACCGGGCGCGTGACCTCGCGGATCGCCGCCCGGCCGTCACGGGCCGCCTTCCACAGGTCGCGTGCGAGCAGGATTCCGACAATCTGGTCAACGTCTTCCTCATAGACCGGGAGGCGCAGCTTGCCCCGGTCGAGCATCACGTCCATCGCTTCGGCCACCGAAGCCCGCTCCGGAACGGCGACGATGTCGATCCTCGGCGTCATCACCTCGCTGACGGCGATTTCGTCGAGCTGCATTACCCTCGACATGACCTGGAATTCGTCCTCGTCGATGGCGCCCTCGCGGTGTCCGATCTCGGCCAATGCCTCGATCTCGGCGCGGCTGATCGTCGCCTGCCGCGACCGCCTCGGCCTGATCCACCGGCTGAGGTAGCCAAGGGGCACGAGCGCGGGTTTCATCACGAACACCATGATGCGAAGCAGGTGCGCCGTCGGTCGTGCCAGCTGCTTGCAGAACGTGGCGCCGATGGTCTTGGGGATGATCTCGGAGAGCACCAGCACGGCGAAGGTCAGGGCGGCCACGAAAACGCCGACCGCGACCCCGCCGCCGAAGACACTGACAGCCAGCGCCCCGCCGACGCTCGAACCCACCGTATGGGCGATCGTGTTCAGGGTGAGGATTGCCGCGATCGGTTCGTCGATCTGCCGCTTCATTCGCGACAGGATGTCTCCGGCCCGGTCGCCGCGGCCCTGGAGGACGGCGACATATGAGTGGCTGACGGACAGGAGGACAGCTTCGAGAACCGAGCAGAGGAAGGAGACCGACAGCGAGGTCCCTACAACCGCGACGAGCTGGGTTAGCAAGTGGCGACGACCATGGTGAGCGTGTTACAGACGGGGGGCGGGGATCCGCCCGCTCCGGGGCACCGGGCCTTGCCCCTACCGCAAAGCTGCCTCTAACCTTTGCCGCGGGCAACCTGTGGACGAGCGACCTGCGACAAGGAAGGCGCGCGTGACTTCGAGGACGGCGTGAGGAAAACCATGCGGATCGGAGCGTGCGGCATCGGGGTCCTTGCCCTACAACTGGCCGGCCCGATGGGTCCGTTTCCATCTGCCGCCCAGCAGCCTCCCACGGCGGAATACTACGTGTATGTGGGGGCCGAGTCCGCAGATCTCCTGCACCGCATCCGCTTCGGTCCTGAGGGCGCCTCCCTCGACCGAACCATCGCGGTGGGGGAGATGGCGACCGAAACCGAGGGCCCGCACGGGTTGAACGTTTCCCGCGATGGACGCTTCCTGTTCATGACCACGGGCCACGGCGTTCCCGACGGCAAGTTGTGGAAGTTCCACGCCGGTCCCGACACCCTGGTGAGCGACCCGATCCTCCTGGGCTACTTCCCGGCCACGCTGGACGTCACTCCGGACGGGCTCTACGCGTTCGTCGCCAATTTCAACCTCCACGGCGAGATGGTCCCCTCGACCATTTCGGTGGTGTACACGCCGGACATGATCGAGGTGGATCAGATCGAGACCTGCACCATGCCGCACGGCGCCCGCCTTGACGCCAGCGGTCACTTTCTGTACTCGGCGTGCATGATGGACGACCAGATCGTCGAGGTGGACACCCGCACCTTCCAGGTCGCGCGACGCTTCTCGGTGGCCCTCGGCCGCGAGGGCGCGCTTGCGGCTGCGTCGTCCGATGACGCTCCCGCGGAGCACGACGGCCACGCGATGGCCGCTGGCGCGGCGCCAGCCACCTGCTCCCCCACCTGGGTGGCGCCGGCCAGCCGGAGCCCGTCGCTCTTCGTGGCCTGCAACCGGGGCAACCGGATCCTGGAAATCGACCGTGATTCGTGGTCGCTGACCCGCATATTCGAAACCGGCGCGGGGCCGTACAACTTGGCGCTCACCCCCGACGACGGGATTCTCGTCGCGACCCTCAAACAGGGCGCCGGGGTGGAATTCATCGACCTCGTGTCGGGACGATCCGCCGCGACAAGCGCGTCGTCCACCACCGTCACCCACGGCGTGGCCGTGAGCCCCGACGGGCGCTACGCCTTCGTCTCCGTCGAGGGCGTGGGAGCCGAACCCGGCAAGGTGGACATCTTCGACCTGTCCGACTTTGCGCGCATCGCCGAGGTCGAGGTGGGTCAGCAGGCCGGTGGAATCGTGTTCTGGAGGATGGAAGGCCGGTAGCGGGCCGTGGTCCATCGGGTGCAGCGCGACCAAGGGGCTCCCGGGTGCCAGCCGCCAGCGACTGGCGGGCTACCCCACCGGGACCTACCCCACCGGGATAGTCACGTTATCCTCGTCCCAGCTGAAGTAGTAGGTCCTCTCCCGCCCGCGCCGCGTCTTGATGTTCACGATGTTGCGCTGGTCCTCGAACATGTTGAAGAGCAGGCGGTTGGTCACGTGTATGCGTTCGATGGACGGATCCACGGAGTACTCGAGCCGGTACCACCACATCACCTCGTCGGGGTTGCGCGCCTCCTGTATCCCTCGTTCGACGAGCTCCCCCTGGAGCAACGTTTCTTCCACCTGAAAGTTCAGCATGTCGTTAACGTATTGTTCTACGACAGCATCGACTTCATCGGTCTCGTCGAGCCGGAAATCCATGTCGGAGGTCTGTTCCATCACGGCGAACTGCAGATCGTCCCAGAAGAAACGGATGCTCACTTCCATGGTCGAGCCGCTTACCCCGGCGTCGGCGATGGTCAGGCGAAAGGGGTGGGGCGGTGCGGAGGCACTGGTCGCAAGCGCGCAGAGGGCTGCCGCAATTACCGCGCGGGCGCCCGCTGGGCCGGCCCGCAACCTGCGCGGTGGCCGCACCCCGCATGACGCGCCGCCGCCTCCTGCCGCTACCGTGACCCGATTTCGATACATGTTTACATTGATGCTGGGAAAGTTGTCCTTCTATTCTGGCAGTCTCATGACCATCCAATCAACGGGGGGCATCGTGCGCAGAGGGAGATTGACGGGTGGGGCTATCGCCGCGGTGGTGGCTTTTGCGCTGTGCGCGGCGGCGTTCTCCGCTGCTCCGGCCGACGCCCAGGTGCGGGCTGGAGGTCATGTCCTCTACAAGTCACAGGCCTTCGACGGCACATTCGGCGCGGGCGGGCGCGCCGAGGTCGACCTGGATTTTCTGCGGCAGGGACTGGTGTTCGCCGGGCTCTACGACCGCCTCTTTCCGGGGTGTGAGGGATGCTCCTCGACGGAAGTCGGCGCGCAACTCTTCTTCGCTTCGCCGCAGAACCCGCTCTACTTCGGTCTCGGCGCGGGATACCGGACGTTCGAGGAGGAGGGAGTGACGACGGACGAGTCGGGAGAATGGTCGTACAACCTGGTCGCCGGGCTGCGCCTGCGGGGTATCCCGGTGATCATGCCGTTCTTCGAGTTCCGGCAGCAGTTCGGCGCTGAACAACTGAACGAGCAGGGGTTCGCCGTTGGCATCCTGCTGGGTCCGACCCGCTCTCGCACAGCTCCCCGCCGCCCCTTTGGGTCTTGACGGACGCCCCTTTCTTCGTACGCCCGTTCAGGGCGATCGGCCGGTGGTGGCAACTATGGGCCGAGCACGCGGGACAGTTGGGCCTTCTGGTCGGGCGCACGATTGTCGCGACGATCCGGCTCCGGGTCTCGGGGAGCGAATTCGTCCGTCAGCTCTACGTCATGGGCGTACAGAGCATCCCGATCGTCCTGATCACGGCAGTGCTCACCGGGATCGTGACCTCCCAGCAGGGGGGCTACCAGTTCACCGCCACCATCCCGCTCTACGTGCTGGGCAGCGTGACCGTCACGAGCGTCGTGCTGGAACTCGGGCCCGTGCTCACGGCCATCGTCCTGGTCGGCAGGGTGGGCGCGCGGATCACCGCCGAACTCGGCACCATGGTCGTTTCCGAGCAGATCGACGCGTACCGCTCACTGGGACGCGACCCTCAGATCATGCTCGGCGCGCCGCGGATCCTCGCCGGGCTCGTCGTCATGCCCCTGCTGGTCGGGATAGCCAACGCCGTGGGCCTCTTCTCCGGCATGGTCGCAGCCGCCCTCACCCTCGACCTCGGCTTCGAGACCTTCCTCTATGGCGCGCGCCTCTTCTGGCACTCGTGGGACCTCTGGTATTCGTTCATGAAGGCCGTCACCTTCGGTCTCGCGATCCCCTTGATCGCCATTCACATGGGCTTCCGCACGCGCGGTGGCGCCGAGGGCGTGGGGAGCACCACGACGGCGTCGGTCATGTTCCAGACCCTGACCATCCTGATTCTCGACGCCCTGTTCCCGCCGCTCTTCCTCAACTGACCGCCCAATGGATCCGCGCCCCGTCATCCGCTACCGCAACACCTGGAAGGCGTACAAGCGTCCGGTTCTGACGGGCGTGAACCTGGAGGTGCGCGAGGGGGAGATGTTCGCGCTGTTCGGTCCGTCCGGCACCGGCAAGAGCGTGCTGCTCAAGACCACGATCGGCCTGGTGGTCCCCGACCGCGGCGACGTCGAGGTCAACGGCATCTCGGTGTATTTCGGCGGCAGGGAAGCCCTGGACTCCGTCAGACGGCAGGTTGGATACGTCTTCCAGCAGGCGGCCCTCTTCGATTCCCTCAACGTGTACCGGAACGTCGAGACCGGCCTGCCCGTCGACCGTCTTCAGCGCATGGGAGCGAAGGACGCGGCGCGGGCGGTGTGGAGGGCGTTGGAGCTCGTCAATCTCGAACCGGCGGAGGTCATGTCGATCCTCCCCGCCGAGCTGTCGGGCGGCATGAAGAAGAGGGTCGGGATTGCGCGCGCGATCGTGGGGCAGCCGCGCATCCTGCTTTGGGACGAGCCCACCACCGGCCTCGACCCGGTCAACACGGCTGCCGTCGAGCGCCTGATCAAGGGACTCGCGGAAGAGTTGAGGATCACTTCGGTTCTGGTCACCCACGACGTGGAGGGCGCGCTCTGGATGTGCGACCGCGTGGCCATGCTCGAAGGCGGGATCATTCGTTTCTGTGGAACCCCGGGCGAATTCCAGCAGGAAAGCGACCCGGTTGTCAGAGCATTCGTGGATCGAGCGGCCGCCGAGGCCGCACTCGACGTTGTGGAGATGACATGAACAACGCAGTATCGTCCAGCAGCGGCCAGCGGCTCTCCGACGAGGAAGTCCTTCGCGCCGTTCCGCCCCTGTCCGGGGTGCGGGAGTTTCGGGTGGGGATCTTCGTGATCCTCGGGATCGTAGGCTTTTTCACCGTTCTCTTCCTGATGACGAGCCCGGCGCTGTTCCGGGGCCGCTACATGCTGGTGACCGAGGTGGCCGACGCCCAGGGGATTCGGCGTGGCGACCCCGTGCGAATGCGCGGGATCAATATCGGGCGGGTCTACGGGTTCGAAATCGCCCCCACCGGAGGCGTGCACATCGCCATGGAGCTCGAGGGCGAGTTCCCCATCCCCGCGGAGGCCCGAACGGAACTGGTCTCAATGGGCTTTCTGGGTGGCATGGTGGTTTCGGTCATTCCGGGAGACAGCGACGAATACGTCGAAGCGGGGGACATCATTCCGGGGACCTCGGCCGGCGGCGTACTCGACCAGGCCGGTGATCTTGCGGGCGATGTCTCCGATGTAATGGGAAGGGTGCAGGGACTGCTAGCCGATTCCACGATCGCGGGCACCGGCGCCGCGGTGGCGTCGCTGCGGGACCTGCTGGAGAACCTTGCCGAAGTGACGGACGGCCAGGCTGCGGAGCTGCGGACGCTCACCGAGAGCCTGAAACGCTCGGCCGAGAACGTGGAGGGAATCACCGGTGCCGAGGACTGGCGTGAGGCGCTTGCCTCGGCCGAGAGCACGATGGCCATCCTGGAGCGCACATCGAGCACGGTGGAGGAGTCGGTCGGCTCCCTCAACACCATCCTCGGACGCCTCGAGAGCGGAGAGGGAACCCTGGGCAAGCTCCTGACAAGCGACGAAGTCCACACCTCGGTGAATTCGACCCTGCAGAGCCTCCGCGAACTCCTCGACGACATCAAGGAGAACCCGGGCCGCTACGTCACGATCGAGATCTTCTGAAGCGGCGGTCTACCAGCCCGGGGCCACGTGCACGCCCCAGTGCCAGCCCTTGAGCGGGCGTTGCCACGGGTACGCGTAGTACGCCTCCACGATGAGGAAGCCGAGCACGTTCATCCGGGCGGAAACCCCGCTGCTGGCGACCGGCACCCGGTCCATCGTGTCCCGCAGCCAGGCTACATTCGCGGGCCGTTCGCTATCCCACGCCAGCCCGACATCCGTGAAGGCCGTGAGTTCGACGGGAATGTAGGGGAAGTTGATCAACCCGAACTCCTCGATCCCCGTGAAGGGGAGGCGGAATTCGATGTTGAACACCCCGAGCCGGTGCCCGTAGAGGCGGTCGATGAGGGGGCAGGTGGATCCGTTGAGGCTGATTTGCGTACTCTCGCTGCATTCGCCGCTGTCGAATGAATTCCAGGCGTAGCCGCGGATGAACGACTCGAAGCCCATGAAGTAGGTTCCCAACTGCTCTTCGTCGAGGCGCACCAGGTCGCCGTAGCGCCCCAGGTGCAGACCGCGCATCGCCAGGGTCACCGGGCCGCCGTTGTTGAAATAGCGGCGGTAGTCGAAGGTGAGCGTCTGGAAATTGACCGTACCGTACGACACCTCCGCGCCGATCCGGAAGCGTTCTCCGCGGACCGGGCTCGTGAAGGCGAGATAGGAATTGTCACCGACGAAGGACACCGAGGCGGAGGCGAAGTGCAGCGGATCGCGCCAATCCTCCTGGATTCGCTCGAAGCCCACGATGCGCTGGAAGGGATCGGTGTAGTACACCTCTCTCTCCAGATCGAAACCGTATCTGGTCGCGCCCAGCCCCCCCTCGAGCCGGCGCGTGGCCGACAGGGGATAGGCGATCATTCCCTGGACGGCGTCGATGAAGATGCGCTGGCGATAGACCTCGAACTGGTCGAAGCCGAACAGGAAAAACTGCTGCAGGTACGGAGTGTGCTGGATCCCCGCGCCCCAGTTCCAGCGGTTCTTCTGGTTCAGGTACGAAACCTGCCCCCCGATGTCCTTGAAGGTGCCGTTGGCGTTCAGGGCCATGCCCAGGAAGCGATCGCCCAGCATGTCGGTGAAGATGGCGTAGGTGCCGCCGCCGACGTACGAACCGAAGGTATCGGCGCCGATACCGACCGAAGGCTGCCCCACGTAGTCCAACTTCAGGGAAGGCGAGTAGTCCTCGGACTGTGCTCCGGTATAGACCTCCGCCGAGACCAGGCCGGTGTGCTGGTCGGCGAGGTAGCCCGCCACGCGGCTGCGGATCCCGGGACGGCCCGGTGGCAACAGGCGTCCGGGGTGCGTTCCACCGTCCGCCACGACGTCGACCAGCGTCGACATGTCGCCCGGCCGGCCGGTGTTCACGATGTAGCCCCGCTCGTGGAAGACCGAGAAGGCCAGAAGATCCTGCACCGGCGAATAGGAGAGGGCGGGCGAGAGCATCGTGATTCCGCTCACCCCGGTGACTGCGCGCGTGATCCGGCGCATCTCGCCGTCGGTCAGATCGATGTGGTAGACGTCCGGAAAGCCGTCGGGGTCCGACACGAAGAAGATGCCTTCGCCCGTGCCGTCGTAGACGGGATTGATGTGCTTGGCCCCGGCGAAGATCGTCATGGGCTGCACCGCGAGGGTCTCCACATCCAGGAACGCCAGCACGTAATTCCCGAACACCAGCTCGTTGAAATCGGTGTCGGGACCGCGGTCGGAGACGAAGGCCAGGGTCCTGCCGTCGGGCGACCAGGCCGAGTGAAGGTCGGCGTGCTTGTCGTTGGTCAGCTGCTGGACGCTCTCAGTCTCGAAATCGTAGAGGTACAGGTCGCTGATCCCGCCTTTCAGCCCGGTGAAGGCGATCCGCTGGCCGTCGGGCGACCAGGCGGGATTCTGGATGGCCCCGAGGCCTTCGATTGAAATCCGGTCCTCGATCCGTCCGCTCTGGACATCGAGGATCGCCAGCTGATTGTCTCCGCTCGAGAAGATGACGATGGCCAGCTTCCGGCTGTCGGGGGACCAGGTGCCGCTGCTGTCGATGTAGCGGATCCCGTCGATGTACGGGGTTTCGTTGCGCTGCAGCGGACGAAGGATCTCACCGGTCTCCACGTCGGCCAGGAATAGGTCCATGGAGAAGAGGTCCTTCTCCGACTGGAATACGATGTAGCGGCCGTCCGGGCTCAGCGACGGAGCCACGTTGGTGCGCCCGCCGCCGCACTCCACGCACAGCAGCACGTCACCCGTTTCATACGGGTCGGTCTTGCCCGCCATGAGAGGCCTGTATTCGGCCTCGACCGCCTCCCACCACTCCATCGCGATGCTGTCCTCGGGCATTGCGAACACCTGCCCGATCGCGGCTTCCCAGCCGGACCTGAGCGCGGTGCGGAACAGGTCCTGGACGGCCTCGTCGCCGTAGGTGCCGCCGAGGTACGAGATGAAGCCCTGGCCAAAGCGGTATGCGAAGTACTTCGGGTCGCGGGTGATCTCCTTCAGGGTCGGCTTGTCGTCGCGCAGGATGTGGTCCCGGAGCCACATGGCCGTATGGGGATGATTGCGCCCCATGGACATGTATTCCGCCATCCCCTCCACGACCCAGAGCGGCATCGCGGCCAGCCGCATGATGCCGCCCCCGCTGCGGCTCTGCGAGATATTGTACTGGAACGCGTGCACCAGCTCGTGCCCCAGGATCCTGTCGGTCTCCCGGTAGGAGGTGCTCAGCGGCATGATCACCCGGTTCTTCATCGATTCGGTCACGCCGCCGGTGCCCTGGCCGATGGCGCCGGCAAGGGTGTTGGTCTGCTGGAAGTCGGGGTGGTCGGCGTAGATGATGAGCGGCTTGGCGATGTCGAAGTCGTGCTGGAACACGCGCGAGAACCGCTCATACCAACGTTCTGCGAGGCGCGCGATGTCCTCTACCGCGGACTCCGCCTGGGGGTAGTAGTGAATCTCCCAGTTCTGCGTGGTCAGTACCCTGAAGTCGAAGCCTCCTTCGTACTGGACCTTGTTGCGCCCGAAGTACTGGGCGGAGCCCGCCATGGGCAAGGACAGCAGAAGGGCGGCCGCACCCGCCCAGGAAACAAGAATCCGGGCGGACTGGAACCGGGTGGTGCTCTTCGTAGCAGCCATGACCAACCTCTTCCCCTTTGAATTAGGCGACCGTGCAGGTGGTGTCCCACCTACATGACCGTCGGACGCCCAAGTATCGTTAGCCGAGCCACGGCTCGCCTTGCCATGGATATACACTACGTTCCGAAAAGGGATCCTTACGGACCCATTCCGGTCCGCGACGTTGCCTGCGGCTACATCGACAATACACTCTTGAGAGCGACATGACCACAGCAACGAGATTCTCCTTGGCCCTGGCGACCTGCCTGCCGGCCCTGTGGGGGTGCGCGGTCGATGCGCCGGATCCCGCGGCGCCATCCGAAATTGCGACCCCGGCTGCCCCCGGATCGGGGCAACCGTACCTGGAGACGGCCGGGGACGGGGTGTGGATGAGCTGGACCGAGCCGACCCCCGAAGGACACCGCGTGGCCGTTTCGTATTTCGACGGAGCGTGGAGTTCGCCGAACACAATCGCCGCAGGCGACGGGTTCTTCGTGAACTGGGCCGACTTCCCTTCGATTCGGACCTTCGGTGACCGGCTCTACGCCCACTGGCTGTGGAGAGGCGGGCAGGGGACGTACGACTACGGCGTCCGCGTGGCGTGGTCGGACGACCGGGGCGCGACCTGGTCGGAGCCCTGGACCCCGCACGAGGACGGGACGCCCACGGAGCACGGTTTCGTCTCGTTCTTCGGAGATGAGGACGGGGTGTGGGCCGCCTGGCTGGACGGACGCGCGATGGTGGAGGAAGGGGGGACCATGTCATTGCGCGCGCGAAGGTTTCCCTCTGCCGGTGAATCCGGGGCCGCCACGCCCGGCCCGGAGACGGTCGTGGACGGAATGACCTGCGAGTGCTGCCAGACCGACGCGGCCGTGGTCGATGGCGTGCCGGTCGTCGTATACCGCGACCGGGCCCAGGGCGAGATTCGCGACATCCATGTCAGCCGCCTGGAGAAGTCCGGCTGGGTGCCCGGCGGCGCCGTCCACGACGACGGCTGGGTCTTCGGGGGCTGCCCGGTGAACGGACCGTCGATGGCGGCACGCGGCGCGGATGTCGCGGTGGCGTGGTTCGCGGCCCCGGACAACCGGTCCCAGGTAAAGGTGGCCTTCTCCCACGACGGGGCGGCGACCTTCGGGCCTCCCGTGCGACTGGACGCGGGCCGGCCGATCGGCCGGGCGGACGTGGTGCTGCTGGACGACGGCTCCGCCCTGGTGACCTGGCTGGAAGCGGGCGATGGGGCCGCGGCGATCGTCAGCCGCCGCGCGGGGCCGGGCGGGACGATGGGCCCGACCGTCACCCTCGCAGCTACCGACGCGGCGCGAGCTTCCGGATTCCCGCGCGTGGCGCGTCTCGGCGCCGACCGGCTGATGCTGGCCTGGACCGACCCCGAGGGCGAAGGGCGCCTGCGGGTGTCCATCTTCGGCCTGGAGCTCTGGACCCCTGCCCAATGAATCTGGCCGGCGTGGAGACGCCCGCGGGCCTGGTCGACCTGCCCAGGGCGCGAAGCAATCTGGAGCGCGCGGCCGCCTATTGCCGCGGCCACGGCATCGGGTGGCGGCCCCACGTCAAGACGCACAAATCGCTCGAGATGGCGCGTCTGCAACTCGCCCGCGGCGCCATCGGCCTCTCCGTGGCGACGCCTCACGAGGCGGAAGTCATGGCGCGGGTCACGGACGATCTCCTGGTGGCCCATCCTCCGGCCCACCCGTCCAGGATCGCGCGGCTCTGCGCCCTGCCCGCCCACGTCGACGTAAAGGTGGGCCTCGATTCGCTCGATGCGCTGCGCCCACTCTGCCGTGCCGGCGCTGCCGCGGGACGCACCTTCGGCATCCTGGTAGAGTTCGACGCGGGACTGGGCCGCACCGGCGTGGTGGAGGTGGACGACGCAGTCCGTGTGGCGAAGGCCGCCGCCTCGCTCCCCGGCGGCCGCTTCGACGGCCTGATGTTCTACCCGGGACATATCCGCATCGCCCGCCGCGACCAGGCCGAGCGCATCGCCCGTCTCGCCGACCGACTCCGCGCCTTCATGGACGCCCTCGATGACGCCGATCTCCCGGCCCGGATCGTGTCCGGCGGCTCGACCCCCACGCTGTGGGACTCCCACCTGCTGCCCGGGCTGACCGAGGTTCGCCCCGGAACGTGCATCTACAACGACCGCGATATCGTGGGCATGGGCGTGGCCCGGCCCGGCGAACTCGCCTTCTCCGTGCTGGCCACGGTGATCAGCGTCGCCGTGCCCGGCCAGGCCGTGGTCGATGCGGGATCCAAGGCGATCTCAAAGGAAGTGCTCGCCTCGGGCACACCCGGGTACGGCATGCTCCTCGACCGTCCCGATGTCGTCGTAAAGGCCCTCAACGAAGAACACGGAATGCTCGATCTGAGCGGGACCGACTGGCGGCCATCGGTAGGGGACCGGGTACGCATCGTTCCAAATCACGTGTGCGCCTGCGTGAACCTGCAGGACCAGCTGTGGGGATTCGAGCACGAGGATGGCGCCGTTCGTCCGATCGCCCTCGAAGGGCGGGGCAGGGGCGCCGCCATGGTCGAAGCTCTCGGCGGCCCCGCCGGGCTCGGCTGATGGATCCGGAGCGCAGGGTCCTCCGGGTGGCGCGTCGTCCGGCGGCGTAGTGGACCGCACCCGCTTCGAGGCACTCGCCGCCGCCTTCGCGCGGTCGCGGATGGTGGTGCTGGGCGACGTCATGCTCGATCGGTACGTGGCCGGCCCCGCGGACCGCGTTTCGCCCGAAGCGCCGGTGCCCGTGGTGCGCGTGGAGCGCGAGTGGCACGCGGTCGGCGGTACGGCGAACGTGGCCGCGAATGTCCTTGCCCTCGGGGCGAAGTGCGACGTGATAGGGGTGGTGGGGGAGGACAGGGCGGCCCGGTCGATCCTGCGCGCCCTCGAAGCGATGGGGGGCGGCTGTCGGTTCGTCCGCGACGGAAGCCGGGACACGACCGTGAAAACGAGGATCCTCGCGCGTGGCCAGCAGGTCGTGCGCATCGACCGGGAGCAGGTCGCCCCGGCCTCCGCGGCCACGCGGTCGGCTCTGGAGGCCCGCCTCGAGGAATGCCTGCCCGGCGCCGGCGGCCTTGTTCTGGCCGACTACGACAAGGGCGCTTTGTCGGCCCCCCTGATCCGGCGCGCAATCGATGCGGCCGCCGCGCTGGACATCCCGGTGGTCGTGGACCCGAAGCGGCGCAACTTCTTCGGCTTTGCGGGAGCGACCGTCTTCAAGCCCAATCGCGCCGAACTCGAAGCCGCTCTCGGAAAGCCGGTGCGCCCGGACGACCCCGACTGGATGGAGGCCGCCCGGGTGCGCACGGGGGCGCAGCACCTGCTCGTGACGCTGGGAGCCGAGGGCATGGTGCTGGCGTCGCCGGGCGGCGAGCTGTTTCCGATCCGCGCGGCCGCCCATTCGGTGTTCGATGTCTCCGGCGCCGGAGACACGGTCGCCGCCGTGGTGGCGGTGTCGGTCGCGGCCGGGATTTCCCTGGTGGAAGCGGTGGAGCTGGCCGCCAGTGCCTCCGCTGCCGGGGTTGCCAGGGTGGGCGTGGCGACGGTGACCCTGGAGGAAATCGCTGCGGCGCTGAGCAGATCGTAAGCGCAAGGGGAACGAGGGCTGATTCCTTGCGAACTGGGCACAAATCAACCATTATGTGGGTGAATATCACCCATGGCATGGAATGATTGTGCATTTCGACCCCGAATACCGTCCTCGTTTCCTCGAAGCCTATCTGCGCTCCATGCTGGACACCTTCCCGGTGGTGGTGGTGACCGGTGCCCGCCAAACGGGAAAGACCACGCTGGCGCAAGCGATCGGGGGCGATGTCCGCCAGTACCTGACCCTCGACGACTACGGTGTGCTGGATCAGGCCCATCACGCGCCCGATCAGCTTCTGACGCGGGGACGCCCCATCACGATAGACGAGGTCCAACGGGCACCAGAGCTGTTGCTGGCCGTCAAGCGCGCGGTCGACGGCAATCGAGAGCCGGGACGGTTTCTCCTCACCGGATCCGCCAACCTGAGCCTCATGAGGGGTGTCTCCGAGACGCTCGCAGGCAGAGCCGTCTACGTGACGCTCTGGCCCATGACCCGGCGCGAGTCGACCGGCGCGGGCGCGGCAGGCAAGTGGGATGTCTTCGTAGACCGGCCGACGGAGCAGTGGACGGACGCGCTGGCTGGCGACTCCACATGTGCCTCGCTTCCCTGGATGGAATTGGCTCGCTGCGGCGGCTACCCAGTCCCGGCGCTGTCCCTCGACTCGGGCGCGAAGCGTGCCGCGTGGTTCGAGGGCTACCTGCGGACGTATCTGGAGCGCGATCTTCAGCAGCTTGCGACGATCGACAACCTCGTGGGGTTCCAGCGCCTGGTTCGGGCGATGGCGCTGCGGCTCGGGGGCTTGATGAACCAGGCGGATCTGGCCAGAGATGCCGGATTGGCGCCGTCGACGGCACTGCGATACGTCCATCTCCTGGAGACCTCGTATCAGCTTGTAAGGCTCGAACCCTATGCCGTGAATCGCACCAAGCGGTTGGTGAAGAGTCCCCGGATGTATTGGAGCGACACCGGACTTGCGCTTCACCTAGCGGGGAGGAGTGAGCCGGAAGGGGTCCACTTGGAAAACCTGCTGGTCAATGACCTGTTCGCCTGGCGGGAGGCGCGCAATCCCCGGCCCGAAATCCTGTTCTGGCGCACGAGCAAGGGCGCCGAAGTCGATCTGGTGATCGAAACGCCCGGTTCCCTCGTCCCGATCGAAGTGAAGAGCCGCCGAAGCCTCCGTGTCTCCGATGCCCGACACTTGACGACCTTCATGGACGACTATGACGACAGCGTCCGGGCTGGCATCCTGGTCTACACGGGGCAGGAAACGTACTGGCTGACGGACCGGGTGCTGGCAGTGCCCTGGGACACGGTCCTCTGATCCGGTTATCGTAGGGGGAAACACCACACGAGGTCGGACCGAACCGCGTGCCTCCAGCCATTGCAACCCTCACGGAGACTTCCCCTCATGGCTCAACTCACCACCATACACACCGACGGCGCGCCGGGCGCCCTGGGCCCCTATGCGCAGGCCATCGTCACGGACGGCTGGATCTTCGCATCGGGCCAGATCGCCATCGATCCCGCGACCGGCGACCTCGTGGACGGAGATGTGAGCGAACAGGCGGACCAGGTGCTCAGGAACCTGGCCGCGGTGCTCGATGCGGCCGGCGGAAGCCTGCAGACTGTCGTCAAGACCACGGTCTTCCTGTCGGACATGGCGCTCTTCGCCGATATGAACGAGGTCTACGCCCGCCACTTCGGAGATCACCGTCCCGCCAGGGCGACGGTGGGTGTGGGCGGGTTGCCGCAGGGCGTGGATGTCGAGATCGAGGTGGTCGCCCGGGTTGGATGACTGCCGCCGGAGAGCCCCTTCAGTGCCTCCTGTCGGATCGGTTTTTCCGGTTCCGGGTCGCTCGGGGCAAACGGCATCGGTTGGGCTCGCTTGACAGGGACAGAGTCTGCCGCAAGTATGTTCGTTGGTCCCTTGCGAACCGGCAGGGGCGGGATCCATGCGTCCCGCACCTATCCCGGTGCGCTTGCGTTGTGTGTTGTGCAGCGGGATGGTGGACTTGAAATGCAGTGTTGGCCCTAGCCGGGAACGACCCGGTGCAGATAGCAGGGTGTGTCGACGTTCAGTCACTCAAAAGGGAGAGGACAACTCATGACACGTAACTGGTTAGCAGTAAGCCTCAGGAATGGGGCAGGAGGGCTTTGTCTGGCCTGGATGGCCGGCTTTGCCTTCGCATCCGCGGCGGAGGCCCAGACAGGGACCGTCACGGGGCAAGTAACCGACGCCGCGTCGGGCCGGCCGCTGGAATCGGCCCAGGTGTACATCGAGGGCACGGCGCTCGGCACGCTCACCAACAGCAGCGGCCAATACCTCTTCGTGAACGCGCCCGCGGGCGAGCATACGGTTATCGCCGAGCTCGTCGGCTACAGGGCGGGCTCACAGACGGTAACAGTCACCGCCGGCGAGACCTCCAGAGCGGACTTCGGACTCACCGTAACCGCGATCGCGCTTGACCAGATCGTCGTAACCGGGACCGGGGTGGCAACCGAGAAGAAGAGACTCGGCAACTCGATCGCGACGGTCGATGTTTCCCGACTACAGGACAAGCCGATCACCAGCTTCAGCGACATCCTGCAGGGCCGTGAGCCCGGCGTCGTCGGCCTTCCCGGTGCCGGAGACACGGGCTCCAGCGGCCGGATTCGGATTCGCGGCTCGGCGTCGCTTTCCCAGACGAACGAGCCGGTCATCTACCTGGACGGCGTGCGGATCGATCGCGGGGGCGGCGGCGGCTGGGGTGCCGCTCAGGCGGCCACGCGTCGTTTCGACGACATCGACCCGAACTCCATCGAGCGGATCGAGATCCTGAAGGGTGCCGCAGCGGCGACGCTGTATGGCACCGAAGCGTCGAACGGCGTGATCCAGATCTTCACGAAGCGGGGTCAGCAGGGTGCGGCGCGCTGGACCTTCCAAACGGACCAGACCGCGGTCACCTCGCCCAACGATCGCTTCATCCCGCACGCCGACTTCCCCCGCACGGCGGAGGAAGTGGCGCGGATGCAGCACCGCTGGGGTGTTTCGCTGCAGCCTTACGAAGTGTACGAGGTCGACTACATGAGCGAGCTCTACAACACCGGCTTTGCCCAGACGTATTCGGGCTCGGTATCCGGTGGCGGTGACCTGATCACCTACTTCGCCTCGGGCCGGTACCACAGCGAAAACGGCCCATTCAGCAAGCTGGAAGGGGTCTTCGCCGACGGCGGCAGCCTGGGCAACGAAGACACGATCCGTCGTCGTCAAGGCACAATGAACCTGAACATCTTCCCGTTCGACAATCTGCGCCTGCGAGTGAGCGGGCTGTACTCCGAGTTGAACCAGTCTCGCCTCAGGGGCGGAAACAACATCTATGGTGTCTTTTCGCTCGGGCTCATGGGTCAGCTTCGCCTGGCCGACGACAACAACCGGTACGGCAGCCTGGCCTTCGCCACATTGCGCGAGACCGGCGAGGCGCAGGTCACGGAAGATGTCGAGCACTTCGCCGGCAGTGTGAACGCCAACTGGACAATCACGGACAACGTCGTCTTTGACGGTACCTTCGGCGTGGACGTAACCAACGGCACGAATGTTTCCTTCTATCCCTTCGGGTGGAACGTAGACAACTTCACCGTTTACAACACCGCGGGGCGTCGGTGGTTCGGTGATCGGAACAATCGTGAGGTCACCGGTGACTTCAAGCTCTCATACGACAACGACTTTGGCGACAACATCAGCAGCCAGTTCCTGGCTGGTGGACAGGGATTCCTGAGCCAGAACGTCTACCATGGCGGCCACGGACAGACCTTCCCGGGTCCCGGACTCGAGGTTGCTAGTGCGGGGGCCAACCAGGACACTAGCGAGAGCTGGAACCGAGTCGTCAATGCCGGTGTGTATTTCCAGGAACAGTTTGGCTGGCAGGACTGGGCCTTTGTGACCCTGGGTGCCCGTTTCGACGCAAACAGCGCCTTCGGCTCGGACTTCGAGACCGCCACCTACCCCAAGGCGGCGATCTCGGTGATTCCGACCGACCTGTTCGATTGGGAAAACGAAACGCTCTCCACCTTCCGGGTGCGGGCTGCCTGGGGTCGGTCGGGTCTACAGCCCGGCGCCTTCGACAAGTTCACGACATTTACACCGCGGCCTGCCGAAGTGGGTGCCGGTCTCGCACCGGCCAACCTTGGAAACCAGGGGCTCCGGCCCGAGATCTCCAACGAGATCGAGTTCGGTGCCGAGTTCGGGCTGTTCAACGACCGGATCGCCGTCGACCTCACCTACTGGGACCGTTCTACCTCCGACGCGCTGGTTGCTCGTCAGTTCCCGGTCACGGGAGGCTTTACCTCGACCCAGTTGGACAACATTGGCCAGATCGACGCCACGGGCCTCGAGGTTGCGGTCAACGGCTCGGTCTACAACAGCGAGAACCTGTCGATCAACGTGTTTGCGAACACGGCCTATATCGACGAGATCGTGACCGACCTGGGCGGTGCCCCGCCCCTGAAGACCGGCGGTTCGTATCCGCGTTATCGCAACTTCCTGAAGGAGGGCCACGCGCCCGGTGCGTTCTTCGGCGCGATCCTCGATCCGAACATGGCCATCCCGCTGGACCTGACCAGGAATTGTGCGGAACCGTCCAGGGCGGCGGCACTCGAATACTTCAGCGTGCCGCGCAACCCCTCCGCTTTCGAGGTAATTCCGGTCGGTTGCGCCGGTGGGTCCGCGGAGTACCTGGATTCATACATTGGCAAGCCGACGCCTGATTGGGCCGGGTCCACCGGGTTCGATATCAGCTTCATGGGCAATTTCGAGCTCTCATCGAACTTCGAATACCGGGCTGGCAACTATCACACGCAGGATCTGACCGGCGCCTTCCGGCAGGCCAACGCGGTGATCGGACGCAATGTGCCAGGGACTGCCCGGGTCGCATCCATCTTGCAGAACCCGGCCTCCACGGCCGAGCAGCGGCTCGAGGCCGCACTTGAGTGGGCAAGGGAATACCGGGCGCTCGCGCCGATGTCCGGCATGAATCAGATCTGGACATCGGACTTCATCCGGCTGCGCGAGATCTCCCTGTCCTACCGGGTGCCCTCGGACATGATCGAAGGATTGGGACTCGACAATGCCACGATTACATTTGGCGGTCGCAACGTCAAGCTGTGGATGTTGGGGGACTACCGTGGCATCGATCCCGAGATCAACCCTTCCGCCAACTGTACTGGTGGCGGCGTGAACTGCAACTTCCTCACCGGAACGGAAGCGTTCGGCGTGCCGATTCCGCGGCGGTTTGCACTGTCCGCCCGCCTCGGCTTCTAGAAAGGGAAGATCAAGATATGACAAAGAAGATTTCAAGGTCGATCCTGACCGTGTGCGGCATGGCGCTTCTGGGGGCGTGTGACATCCTGGAGGTGGACAACCCGAACGCGCTGGTGCAGGAAGACATCGAGAAGGTCGCTGCGGCCAGCGCTGCCGTAAACGGTGCGCAGGCGCTGACTGCCAGTGGCATCGGGGGCATCTACGCTCCGTTTTCGACGGTTGGCGACGAGATCACCTGGATCGGTTCGCGCGACGCGTGGAACGAGCTGGACCAGGGGACGCCCGACAATCCGGGCAACGAGTTTGCCGACGGGGCGTTTCCCGGCATCGCGCAGGCCCGCTGGATGACCAACTTTGCTGTGGGGCTGCTGGAGGGCCACGTGGCGGAGAACGCTGGTGACGCGGCTCTGCAGGGACACTTGAACCGTGCGAATCTATATGCCGGAGTTGCCTATTCGGCCATCGCACAGATGTTCGACGACTTCGCTTTCAGCGATCGGACGGAACCTGGACCCCTCATTGGCCCTGCCAACATGGTCCAGGTCTTTGACCAGGCGATCGCCTACTTCACCGCCGCCATGGCGGGCGGAGGCGAGACGGCGATGCGGGCGCAGGCTGCTCGCGCGCAGGCCTACCACCAGCGGGCCATTTGGGGCCTGCTGAATCCGCCCGGCTCGACTCCGGGCAACCCGTTGGTCAACGATGCAAACGCCAACAGTGACGCGGCCGCCGTTCTCGGCTCAGTCGCCGGCACCGATTGGGACTACCGATTCGGTTACAGCAGCGCGACGGTCAGCAACAACCTGGCGTTTCAGGTAAACCAGCGTGGCGAGCTCCAGATCGGGCCGGAGTATGCCACGCAGAGTGAGTCGGATCCGACGGACCTGGTGTCTCACAACTTGATGGACCCCATCGAAGACGCTCTGGATACTCGCTACGACGCGAAGGTCACGGAGTTTCTCGCCGGTGAGGAATTTGCGACTCTGACGGTAGTGAGTGAACGCGGCTTGCGGCTCATTCTGGCCGAATCCGCACTTGCCGGCGGCGACATGGCAGCGTTCAGCGAGCACATCAACATGATCCGTGAAGGACTCGATGGACTCACTGCCTACGCAGGTCAGATCCCCGGGAGCGACATGCTCCAGCATGAACGGCGGGTAAACCTGTTCCTGCAGTACAAGCGGCTGCAGGATCTCTATCGCTTTGGTGGGACGAGCATGAACTGGCTTGCCGGCTCAAAGGCGGCGACTGCACCCGGGACGATGTTGCCGATCACAAGGATCGAGATCCTGGCGAACTGTCATCATCCCGACAACGCCCTCCACCCCTGCACGAGCTAGAGCGAGTTTTGGCAAGGTAGGACAGCCGACGTTTGAGGCTGCTCAGACGGGGCCCGGGGCTTGGCTCCCGGGCCCCGTCGCAGCGCACTGAAGTGGGGAATAATACCTGGACAATGAAGAGACAATGGGTATCGGTGGGTCTGGTTCTGCTCCTGGCGTTATGGACGGGAAGCTGCGACTGGCTGGAGGACCCCAGCCCCGAATTCGTGCGGGTGATGATCGAGAGCGACGACGAGTCCATGATGCTCATCACTTCGACCCAGTTCATCCCGACGACCAATGAGTTAGGAGAAGTGAGTGTTCAGGTGTTCGATTCGGACACCACGACTGCATCTTTTCCGTTCGATCAGAGCTGGAACATCAGCGAAGAGCATCGTTTCCTGTTGATGGGGTTCCCGCCGGACTCGGGCGCAGTTACCGTTCGCCTGAGGGTCCTGATCGACGGCGACCCCGACTACGACAGAACTGTGACCGTGCTCATCGACGAACCCATTCGCTACATCTATCTCTTCAACCAGCAGATTATTCAGGACTTCGTGCTGCTCTGAGCCATGAATGCAACGATTCCACATAGGCGCTGCCCGGTAGTTGCAGCGGCGGCGCTCTTCTTCGCGAGCGGATGCTACACCTTCACGGCCGTCCAGGGTGATCCGATGGTGGGAGCCGATATCCGGGCCACCGTCATCGACGAGGAGGCGCTCAAGCTGAGCAGTCAGACCGGAGAGCTGTCTCGCACCCTCGATGGGAGGCTGGTGGGAATCACGGACGACTCGCTTTTCGTATCCATAGCGACATTCAGGGGGGCGACAGCGGTATCCGGGTCTCGACAGTTCCGTCAGTCGCTGGTGATACCGCGAGATGGTCTTGAGACATTGGAGGCCCGTGAGCTGTCCGTCTGGCGAAGTGCGTTGATGGGTGCACTGGCCGCGGCAGGCGTCGGTCTCGTGGTCAACCAGGTAGTAGCTGGAGGGTCCAACGAAGACGATACCGACAACGGCCTGCCCACCGGGGCGATGGTTCCGCTTCTCCGCGTGACGATCGGCCGGTAGCCCAGGGCTTGTCGGGCCCAAGTTCCGGGGTCGTCCATGGGTACCCGCTTCGGCGATGCGACCACCACGTTACACGACAGGATCGACCGGGTGGACGGGCGGATCACCGTGGTAGAGGCTCGGCTCGGGGAGCAGATCGAGAGTGTCCGGCAGGATGTGCGGGACGTGAGGCACGACGTTCGAGAGGTGCGGCAGGAGGTGCGCGGAATGCGATCGGAGTTGCGGGGGGTCATCGACGGGCTGAAGCGGGCGAGCTGACGCGCCGGCAACGTGAGGAACTCGTTGAGTTCTTGATCCACCCGTCGCGGTGGTCTATGGTTCACGGGATCGCAGTCCCCGCGCGAATCCCGCGTCGGAGCTTCGTTTCCAACACCATTCCCTGCACAGGAGAAGTCGCAACATGCGGCATCCGCATCACTTCGTACCCGCGGCCGTCCTGGCCGCCTCCCTGCTCACGGCCACCGCCCAGTCACCCGTCCCCGCACACGCCCAGGAAGCCTATCCGGAAGCCCTCTGGAGCTCCCTTGAGTGGCGCAATGTCGGTCCGCCGCGCGGCGGCCGCTCGATCGCGGTGGCCGGCTCGGATGCCCGCCCGTTCGAGTACTTCATGGGCACGACCGGCGGCGGTCTGTGGAAGACCACCGATGGCGGCCTGAACTGGGACCCTGTCACCGACGGGCAGATGAACAGCGCGTCGATCGGCGCCGTGCAGGTCTGCGAGACCAATCCCGACATTGTGTACATGGGCACGGGCGAGACCCAGATCCGAGGCAACATCCAGCAGGGCGACGGGGCCTACAAGTCCACCGACGCGGGCGAGACCTGGGAACACATCGGGCTGACCGAGACCCAGAACATCGCGCGCATCCGCATCCACCCCGACAACTGCGACGTGGCCTGGGTGGCGGCGTTCGGCAAGCACTCGGCCAACAACCCCGAGCGGGGGATCTTCAAGACGACCGACGGCGGCGAGACGTGGCGGAATGTGCTCTACAGGAGCGACGGAGCAGGCGGTGTGGACATCAGCGTCGACGTGACGAACCCCGACGTCATCTATGCGGCGATCTGGGAGGCCTGGCGGCGCTCCTGGGGCATGTCGTCGGGGGGCGAGGACAGCGGACTGTACAAGTCGGCCGACGGCGGTGAGAGCTGGACCGAGATCACCGGTAACATCGGGCTCGCGGATGGGCCGATCGGCAAGATCGGGGTGGCGGTTTCGCCGGCGAATCCGAACCGCGTCTGGACGCTGATCGAGCACGAGCCCGATGGCGGCGTGTGGCGCTCGGACGATGCCGGTATGAGCTGGGAGCGCGTCAACGAGGAGCGCAAGCTGCGCCAGAGGGCCTTCTACTACACGCGCATCTACGCCGACCCCAACGACGAAGACGTGATGTACGCCCTGAATACGGGGCTCTACCGCTCGCGCGACGGGGGCGAGACCTTCCCCGGAGGGATCCAGGTGCCGCACGGCGACAACCACGACCTCTGGATCGCCCCGAGCGACTCGGACCGGATGGTCAACGGCAACGACGGCGGCGCCAACGTGTCCATCAACGGCGGTGAGTCGTGGACCGACCAGGACTTCTCCACCGCCCAGTTCTACCGGGTGATCACCACCGAGCACACGCCGTACCACATCTGTGGGGGACAGCAGGACAACTCCACTGCGTGCATCCCCGTGCGCGGCTGGAACCAGATGGCTGCGCGCGGACCCGGGAGCCGCGCCTGGTACTACGCAGTCGGCGGCTGCGAGAGCGGTTACGTGGCGCCGAACCCGATCGACCTGGACGTCTTCTACGCGGGCTGCTACGGCGGCGCGCTGTCCCGCTTCGACATGGGGACGGGGGCGACCCGCGCGGTCAATGTCTGGCCCGAAAACCCGATGGGCCAGTCGTCGGAGGACCTGATCGAAAGGGTGCAGTGGACCTTCCCGATCGTCTTCTCGCACCATGACCCGGACGTGCTCTACACGGGCACCCAGAAGGTGTGGAAGACGACGAACGAGGGACAGAGCTGGGAGCAGCTCAGCCCGGATCTGACGCGGGCCGACGCCATGACCATGGGCCCCTCGGGCGGCCCCATCACCAAGGACCAGACGGGCGTGGAGACCTACGCGACCGTCTTCGCGATTGCGCCCTCCTACCACAATGCGGACGTGATCTGGGCCGGCTCGGACGACGGGCTCGTCCACGTCACGCGCGACGGCGGCCTCAACTGGGCGCCCGTGACGCCCCCGGACGCCCCCGACTTCGTGCGCATCAACACCATCGAGGCGTCCCCGACCACGCCGGGCAAGGCCTACGTGTCGGGCATCCGCTACTTGGTCGACGACGACCGCGCTCCCTACATCTGGAAGACCGACGACTACGGGCAGACGTGGACGAAGATCGTCGACGGGATCCCCGGGGACGACTTCATCCGCGCCACCCGCGAGGACCCGATGCGTCCCGGGTTGCTCTACGCGGCCTCCGAGCGCACCGTGTACGTCTCATTCGACGATGGCGCGCGCTGGCAGCCGCTGTCGCTCAACCTGCCCGTCGTCCAGGTGTCGGATCTGGTGGTGGAGGAGAACGATCTCGTGATCGCCACGCACGGGCGTTCCTTCTGGGTGCTCGAGAACATCGGGCCGCTCCGCCAGCTGACCGAAGAGGTCGCCGCCGCCGACGCGTGGCTCTTCGACCCGATCGATCCCATCCGCGGAGTCGATTTCGGGGCCGAGTTCCAGTACTACCTGGCCGAGGACGCCGAGAGCGTGACCTTCGAGGTCCTGGACGCGGCCGGCGAGGTCATCCGCACCTACGAGGCGGTGGCCGGGGAAGAGGAGGAGGAAGAGGCTCCCAACCCCTTCGCCGCCTTCTTCGGAGGCGGTGGCGGCGGCCAGCCGTCGGTGGAGCAGGGGTCCAACTCGTTCCGCTGGGACATGCGCTATCCCGCGTGGACCGACTTCGAGGGACGGATCATGTGGGCCGCGCGGCCGACGGGCCCCACTGCGGTGCCAGGCCCCTACACGGTCCGCATGACGGTGAACGGCGGAACGCCCCACACCCAGGACTTCGAGATAAGGATCAATCCGAACCTTGAAGGGGTGACGGTTGCCGACCTGCGGGAGCGCTTCGAGCTGGCGATCCAGATCCGCGACCGCGTCTCGGAGGCGAACGAGGCCGTGATCAAGGTGCGGGACATCTACAGTCAGATCGACGAGCGTCTCGAACAGACCGACGACGACGAGGTCGAGACCCAGTCGGTGGTCGTGGAGGAGAACCTCGGTATTGTCGAGGCCGAGATATACCAGGTCCAGAACCAGAGCAACCAGGATCCGCTCAACTACCCGATCAAGCTCAACAACAAGCTGGCGGCGCTCCTGGGTGTGGTGGAAGGCTCCGAAGCCCGGCCGACCGACCAGTCCTACGAGGTATTCGAGCACCTGTCGGCGCTGCTGGACGAACAGATGTCGGAGATGGAGATCGTCGTCCGGAGGGATCTGGGGCGGCTCAACGAACTCCTGATTCGCGAAGGACTCGAGCCGATCGAGGATCGGCGATTGGTCAGCTAGCCGCGGGCAACCGGGCGCCTCGCCGACGGAAGAGCGGTGAGGCGCCAGCGGACTGCGGGCTGCAAGAACGCGGGCGCGGGACCGCCCGCCAAAGGAGGTGCGTATGAGACGCAGGCCAGCCTGCTGGACCTGTCTGGTTGCCGTCGTGGTGGCGGTGGCGGCGTGCAGCAGTTCCCGCCGCGATCTGTCCAATCCGTTCGAGGGCGGAAGTGCGGCCGCTCAGAGCATCCGGATTGCCGTCGAAAACAACAACTTCAACGAGGCGACGGTCCGCGCGGTCGCCCGAATCGAGAGGCGGCTCGGCGTCGTCCCGGGCAATGGCCGGGAGGCCTTTACCCTCAACTGGCCGGCGGTCGACGATCTGAGGATCCGCATCGACATCCTCGCCGGCGACCGCTTCACGACGAACCGGGTGTCGGTGGGTCCCGGCGAGACCGTGTACCTGACGATTCAGAACCCGGTGTATCGGTCGTTGCTGCGGCGGTAGGGGGTGCGTGCGCGCTCGACACGTAGCGCGGATGATCGGTTGAGCCCGATCACGTGAGGCATCCGCTGTCTCCGATCCACGGGCCCGAATTGGCGTAATGTAATGTAAACATTACGTTATGTAAGCTGTACATTACATTCAACGTCGAGTAGAAGTCGCCGCAACTCCCTGGGACGGGGCGAAGTCCGTCCAGAGTGGCTGGACCCGGTCCCACACCCCGTCCAAGTTCCGCTAACTTCCCCGGCTTGGCTCGTATACCCAACCCATCACCCACAGGGACAACCGAGGAAGATGAAGGACGAAACCATTGCCATTCACAGCGGCTTCGGGTCGGATCCGACCACGCACGCTGTAGCGGTTCCCATCTATCAGACGGTGGCCTATCAGTTCGATGACGCCCAGCACGGGGCCGACCTCTTCAACCTGGCCGTGCCCGGCAACATTTATACCCGCATCATGAACCCGACCCAGGCCGTGCTGGAGGAGCGGGTGGCGGGGCTGGAAGGGGGCATCGCGGCGCTGGCGCTCTCGGCGGGGAGCGCGGCGGTCACCTACTCCATCCTCAACCTGGCTTCGGTCGGCGACAACGTCGTGAGTGTGCCGCAGCTCTACGGGGGCACCTATACGCTCTTCGCGCACACGCTGCCCGGCATGGGGATCGAGGTGCGCTTCGCGGAGGGCGACGGCCCGGACGATCTCGCGAAGCTGATCGACGGACGGACCAGGGCGATCTTCTGCGAGAGCATCGGCAACCCGGCCGGGAACATCGTGGATCTCGCGGCCGTCGCCGACCTGGCCCGGGCCCACGGGATCGCCACCATCGTGGACAACACCGTCGCCACGCCGGCGCTGCTGAAGCCCGTCCAGCACGGCTTCGACATCGTGGTGCATTCGCTCACGAAGTACATGGGCGGGCACGGCAACTCGCTGGGGGGCGCGATCGTCGACTCCGGCAACTTCCCCTGGGTCGAGCACGCAGGCCGCTACCCCATGTTCTCGACGCCGGAGCCCAGTTACCACGGTGTGGTGTACACCGACGCGCTTGGGCCTGCGGCCTACATCGGGCGCGCGCGGACGGTGCCGCTGCGCAACACCGGGTCGGCAATCTCTCCCTTCAACGCCTTCCTGATCATGCAGGGGCTCGAGACGCTGAACCTCCGCATGGAGCGACACTGCGACAATGCGATGGCCGTCGCGAAGCACCTGCAGGACCATCCCGAAGTCGCCTGGGTGAACTATGCGGGACTGCCGGGCGACCGCTACCACGATCTCGCGGTCCGGTACATGGACGGACGGGCTTCGGGAATCCTGACCTTCGGCCTGAAGGGTGGATTCGAGAACGGCGTGCGCTTCTACGACGCGCTGCAGCTCTTCAAGCGGCTGGTGAATATCGGCGATGCCAGGTCGCTCGCCTGCCATCCGGCCTCGACCACCCACCGGCAGCTCACCGAAGCGGAGCAGCTGAGGGTGGGGGTGCGGCCGGAGATGATTCGGCTTTCGGTCGGGATCGAGCACATCGACGATATAATCGAGGATCTGGATCAGGCGCTGGCGGTGGCCTGACCGGTCCCCTGACGCGCGCGGCGGGTCCGGTGGCTTCCGCGTGGACGAGAACTCCCGGACGTGGCGCGTCTGCCCGTCCGGGAGGGCGCGCTACACCCCGTAGGGCACCCAGATGTTCTTGACGCGCGTGCCCTTGCGGAGAAGCATCCCGGTGGCGAGGTGCGACAGGGCTAGCCAGTCGATCGCGCTCTCGCGGTCGACCCACACCCGCTTGAGGTTGCCGGCTGAGAGGCGCTCGGCTTCGCCGGACAGGTCGTCCGCCACGAAGTCCCAGAGCTGGTCCACGTCATCGTGCGCCGCGAGGGTGGGGAAGACTTCGTCATGGATGCCCGAGAGCACGTTGACGGTGCCGGGGGGGATGTCCGAGGTCTCGAGGACCTGCACCAGATCGAGGGCGGGTAGGGGAAAGCGTTCACTGGCGACGACCACCGCCACATTGCCCTGCGAGAGCGCCGCCGCCACGGAGGCGATGGTCCCCGCCACCGGGGCCCCGTCGCCGCAGCGGATCGCCACCGTGCCCACGGGCTCGTTCATGGCGAAGGTGACGTTGCGGAACGGGGTGGAGTGCACTTGGCCATCGTACTTGTCGGCCCAGGCGGCGAAGGTGAACACGGCCTGGACGGCGGCGTCGACCTCGGCGCTTGCGTCCGCTTCGCTTGCTCCGGTCACGCGGGACAGCGTCGCGGCGAACTCGTCAGCGCGCACGGCGAGGTTCTCGGCCAGGAAATAGAGGATCTGGGCGCGGAGGTAGGCGGTGGTCGCGCCCCAGGGACCCCGGGCCTTCGCGGCGGCTTCGACGGCGTTGCGGACATCCTTGCGGTTGCCGCGGGGCACCTCGCCGCAGGGCGCGCCTCGAGCGTCCAGTTGGGGGAGCGAATAGCCGCCGTCGGGGCGCTTCTGCCTGCCACCGATCCACAGCTTGCGGGTGCGGTCGATTGCGTCGCGTGGGGCGTCGCGGCCGCCGGTTGCGGAGGCGGGGAGCTCTTCCGGTGCCGAGCCGGCCAGCTGTTCCGGTGCCGGGCGGGAGAGCGAGCCGGTGGAGGACTCGCGCGCGTCCGCGTGTTCGGTGGTTGGCGCCGAGGCGGCCTCCGCGCCCGCCACCGGCTTCAGGTACTCCCACATCCCCTCGCGGCCCCCTTCGCGACCGAACCCGGACTCCCGGTAGCCGCCGAAGCCCGAAGCTGCGTCGAAGAGGTTGGTGCAGTTCACCCATACCGTCCCGGCCTTGACCGCGGGCGCGACGTCCAGCGCCAGGCTGAGGTCTTCGGTCCAGATGCTCGCGGCCAGACCGTACCGGGTGTCGTTGGCGAGAGCCACCGCCTCGGCGGGAGTGCGGAAGGTGAGGCTGACGAGGACGGGCCCGAAGATCTCGTCGGTGACGATGGTGCTGGAGGCCGGGGCGCCGGTGCACAGCGTTGGAGGGAGGAAAAATCCGTCCTCCGGGACCGCGGCATCGGGTTGCCAGATGGTGGCGCCGTCTTCGGTGCCCGCCGCAAGAAAGCCCTCGATGCGCTCCTTCTGGGTGGCGTCGACGATGGCTCCCATGTCGATCGACTTGTCGAGGGGATGCCCGACGCGGATCCGCTCCATCCTCGCGCGCAGGCGGTCGAGCATCTCCTGCTCCACGCTCTCCTGCACGAGCAGCCGCGATCCCGCGCAGCAGACCTGGCCCTGGTTGAGCCAGACGCCGTCCACGATGCCCTCGACGGCGGCGTCCAGATCGGCGCTCTCGAAGACGACGAAGGGGGACTTGCCGCCGAGTTCGAGCGAGAGGTGGCGGCCGGTTCCCGCGGTTGCGCGGCGGATCTCGCGGCCCACGTCGGTGGAACCCGTGAACGCGACCTTGGCGACGCCGTCGTGACGGGTCAGGGCGGCTCCGGTGGCGCCGTCGCCCGTGACGATGTTGAGCACGCCGGGGGGGAGGCCGGTTTCGCGCGCCACCTCGGCGAAGAGCAGCGCGGAAAGCGGGGTGTACTCGGCCGGCTTGAGGACGACCGTGTTCCCGGCGGCGAGGGCCGGCGCGACCTTCCACGCCAGCATGAGCAGAGGGAAGTTCCAGGGGATGATCTGGCCGACGACACCGACGGGTTCGTAGCCGGGAAATTCCGTGGCGGCGAGCTGGGCCCAGCCGGCGTGGTGGTAGAAGTGCCGCGCGGCGAGGGGGATGTCGAGGTCGCGTGCTTCGCGGATCGCCTTGCCGTTGTCCAGTGATTCGACGACCGCGAAGAGGCGGGAGCGCTTCTGGATCTGGCGGGCCAGGCGATACAGGTGGCGGGATCGCGCGTGTCCCCCGAGCGCCTGCCACCTAGGGAGGGCCTCGGCGGCGGCCGCAACCGCCTGGTCGACGTCCTCGGCGGTGCCGTAGCGGAAGCTGCCCAGGAGCCGTCCGTCGCCGGGACAGCGGGTCTGGTGGACGGTGCCGTCCCCGTCGGTCCAGCCCCCGCCGATGTAGTGGGCGAAGACGCGCTCGCCGGCCTGCAGCCATTCGGCGGCAAGGTTGTGGCTCTCGGGTGCGGGCCCGTAGTCGAGGGTCTGGAAGGCGTCGCGGACCTGGGTCATGAGATCACCCGAGGGGATGACGGTGGAAGGCGGAGTACCGCCCGGTCACGTGATGCTCGAGCTGCCGCTCGATGTCCGCCAGCAGCGAACTCGCTCCGATCCGGAAAAGGTCCGGGTGCAGCCACCGGCCACCGAGTTCCTCCTTGACCAGGAACAGCCAGGCCAGCGCATCCTTCGCCGTCTTGAGGCCGCCGGCGGCCTTGAGACCGACCCGGATCCCGGTGGCGCGGTGGTAGTCGCGGATCGCGCGGGCCAGGACGAGCCCCACGGGCAGGGTGGCGTTCACCGTCTCCTTGCCGGTCGACGTCTTCACGAAGTCGGCGCCGGCCATCATCGCGGCAGTGGCGGCGCGCTTCACGTTTGCCAGCGTCCCGAGCTCCCCGGTACCGAGGATGACCTTGATGTGCGCGTCGCCGCACGCCGCGCGGAAGGCGGCGACCTCGTCGTACAGGCGCTCCCAGTCTCCCTCGAGCACGAGGCCGCGCGTGATCACCACGTCCACCTCTTCGGCGCCGGCAGCGACCGATTCCTCGATTTCGAGGAGGCGGGTGCGCAGGGGGGACAGACCGGCCGGGAAGCCGGTGGAGACCACCGCGACGGGAACGCGGCTGCCGCGCAGCGCCTCGCGCGCCGCAGGGACCAGTCCGTGATAGACGCAGGCCGCGGCGACGGTGATATCGCGCGGAGGGATGCCGAGCGCCTCGAGGATGTCGCCGCGTACCGGCCGCCGCGCCTTGCCGCACAGGCGGCGCACCCGGCCGCCGGTGTCGTCGCCGGCCAGCGTCGTGAGGTCGATCAGCGTGACGGCGCGCAGCAGCCAGCCCGCCTGCCAGGCGCGCTTCACCGATCGCCTCGTGGTGAGGGTGGCCGCGCGGTGGTCGGCTGCCGCGCGATTTACGCGGGCCTCGCGCACGATGTCGAGATCGAGGGGCATCCCCGGATTCCGCAGGCTCGAAGTCGGTGCTTTGCGAGCCGGTTGCGCCGATGTCGTGACATTGCCGATCATGGCCGATCTCTGCTTCACTTACCTTGTCATGTGGCGAACGATGGACAGGGGGACCAAGATAACGATTGCGACCCGTTTGGAGTAAGGAGAGCCCCACCCTGCCCGGGCGGCTTTATCCACGGACTGCTTGCGGACGGAGGCGTCTCTTTTGGACCGGATACCCAGGCTGATCACCGGCGTAGTGGGCACCGCGGCGGGGATGTTCTATCGCGTGGACCGGCACGGACCGCCGCTGCCCGAGGGGCCGCTGATGGTGGCGGCCAATCACCCCAACAGCCTCATCGATCCGCTCCTGATCTTTCGCTGCAGTGAGCGGATTGCCCGTCCGCTGGGCCGGGCACCGCTCTTCGACAAGCGCCTGCTGGGGCCGGTGATCCGGGCGCTCGGCGGAATCCCCGTCCATCGCAGGCAGGACGACCCCAAGGCGATGCATCGGAACGAGGACATGTTCCGGACGGTGGTCGAAGTGCTTCATGGAGGGGGTGCGATTCAGATCTATCCTGAGGGAAAGAGCCACTCCGAGGCACGTCTGGCGGAGTTTCGCACCGGGGCGGCGCGGATTGCGCTGCTGGCGGAAGAGCGCGCGGATTGGCAGCTCGGGCTGTCGATCGTTCCCGTGGGGATTACCTATTCGCGGAAGGAGAGGGTGCGGACGGCGGCCGTTGTTCGCTTCGGAAGGGCTTTCGGTTGCGTGGATCTGAGGGAGGTGCACGCCGACGACCCCGTGGCGGCCGCGCGGAGGCTGACCGAGCGGATTGAAGAGGGAATCCGGCGCCAGACGCTGAATTTCGAGCGCCACCGGGACCGGACGCTGGTCGCGGTGGCCGAGCAGCTCTACGTGCGTGAGTCGCGGCGGGTGCCGTGGCGGGTGCGTGAACGGCTCGGGACGCGCTTTCCCCGGCTGCAACGGTTCGCCCGCGGGCTGGAATGGCTGCGCGAGGCCGATCCGGAGGAACACCGGCGGCTGCTTGCCAAGGTGGAGCGGTACGCCAGGCTCAACGAGGAGCTGCGGGCGGGGGAGGGGGACGTGCCGCCCCGTTTCGGCTTCCGCCCCGTCACGAAGTACGTCCTCGTGCGGGGCGCCCTGCTGGCGATGGGGCTTCCGTTCGCCGTGGCGGGGTCGGTGTTCTGGGCGCCTCTGGCGCGGCTTCCCGGCATGGCCGTCCGCCGGGTCAGGCCCGAGCTCGAGGTCACGGCTACGATCAAGCTGGTGACGCTCCTGACCGGCGTGGCCACGGCCTGGGTGCTGTGGGTGGTGGTGGGGTATCTCGCGGGCGGGCTTTTCCTTGCTCTCGCGGCGGCTGCACTGGCTCCCCTGTGCGGCTACGTGACCATCCGGTGGACGGAGTTGGCGCAGGAGGTCCGCGAGGACACGTCGCTCTTTCTGCGGCTGCAGGGACGGCCCGATCTGCGCAGAAGCATCGCTCAACTGCGGCGTGAACTGACACGGACCTTCCGCCGGCTGGAGCGGCGCTGGATGGAGGAGGAGTTGCCCGCGTCCGGGATCGGTGACAACGTGTCCGCTCCCGGCGCGGGCCGGGCCGGGGCCGACCGGGAGCGGTAGCGGTCCTTGCGGGGGCGGATCGGGGCTGGTGTCCCGTCTGGTCTTCAAAACCAGTGTGCCCGGCTAAGACCCGGGTGGGTGGGTTCGATTCCCACACGCCCCCGCCACCCGCGCCCGTTTGCTTATCTTGAGGTCATGCCGACCGATCGCGACATCGAGCTGACCCAAACGCTGCGGTTGATCGTCAACCCCGCCGCGTCCGGCGGGCGTGGGCGCGCGGCCGCGGACGAGCTGATCCGGGTCCTGGAAGGGCGCGGGATGCGTTGCGACGCACGGTACACCGAGGCGCCGGGGCACGCTGCGGAGCTGGCGGCGGAGGCTGTTCGGGATGGGGTCGCCCGGATCGTCGTGGTGGGCGGGGACGGCACTGTGCACGAGGTCGCACAAGGGTTGCTCGGGAGCGATGCGGATGCCGTGCCGTCCCTGGCGCTCTTCCCCGTTGGAACCGGCAACGATTTTCACCGTATGGTGGGGGCCGACCGCAGTGCGGCGGCGGTCGCGGAACTCCTGGGAGAGGGCGTGGTGGAACGATTCGACGTAGGGCGCGTGCGGTGGGAGGACGGCGAGAGGGTCTTCGTCAACCTGCTGGGCGTGGGCATCGATGTCGATATCCTGCGGTGCCGGACCCGCTTCAAGCGCCTGCGCGGGCTCCCGCAGTACCTGGCCGCGCTGCTGAACGCCCTGGTGACCTTCCGCCCTCCCGAGGTGGAGATCGAAGTGGGGGGGAGTGAAGAGCGACGAATCCGGTCGGGGACCACCCTGTCGGTGATCACGGTGGGACCTTCGATCGGGGGCGGGTTCATGATCAACCCTGCTGCTAAGGCGTCCGACGGGAAGCTGGACCTGTGCCACTTCGCCGCGTTGAACTGGCTGCGGGTGCTGGCGCTCGTGCCCAGGGTGATCCGCGGCGTGCATGGTGACTCGCCCTTTGTGACGATGTGCCGGATCGAGCGGGCCGTCGTCCGGCGGCCGGGCGGCGATCCGCTGTGGTTCGAGGTCGACGGTGAACTGGCGCCGGGGCCCGCCCGGGAACTCCGGGTGGCGGTCGTGCCGAGTGCGCTGCCCGTATTGGTGCCGGCCCATGGGTAGGGTGGCGGGGGTGGTGGCCGGGCTCGTTCTCGGGGCGTTCGGTGCTGCAAGCGCCCAGGAGACCGTCGCCACGGACTCGCTGGCGGTGGACCCGGTCGAGGTGGCCGACTCGCTGGCGGCCGATACCGCGACGGGGATCAGTCCGTCGGGGGCGTTCCTGAGAGGGGCGATCATCCCCGGCTGGGGGCACACCGCCACCGGATCGCTGACCCGGGGCGCATTCTACTTCAGCATGGAGGCGCTCGCGGGGTGGATGGTCTTCAAGACGCAGCGGCGGCTGGGTGTCGCACAGGATCAGGCGGGGATATGGGAGGCCCGGGCAACCGCGGAGCTGATGGCGCAGGGGATCACGGAGTTCGAGGCGATCGAAGCGGCACTCGAGAACAACGAGCAGGTGGCCCGCTTCCGCGGCCTGGTCGACGCGCGCCAGGAGCAGCGGGAGGACTGGCTGGCCGTCGCCATATTCACGCTGCTTCTATCGGGGGTGGATGCGTTCGTGTCGGCGCACCTCGGAAACTTCCCGGAGCCGTTGACGATCGAAGGGGATCCCGACGGGGGCGTTCTGGAGGTGGGGTTCCGGGTGCCGGTCGGCTAGCCTTCCCACTCGTGCAGTACGGGCTCGCCCGAGCCGCCCAGCGTAACGTAGCTGCGGTGCGCCACCCAGTCCCCGGAATTCACGTAGTAGCGCCCGGGAGCAATCTCCACGACCGCCGGGCGGTGCGCGTGACCCGTGGCCACGATGTCGAGCGTGCGGTCGAGCGCCAGCTGTTCCGATGCCCACGACGTCAGGAACGCGAGCCTGCCGCGCGCGGCATCGTGCGTAGTTCCGGATGCCTGCCTGCCGGTGCCGGATACACGATCGGCGAGCCGTGCGCCCAGATCGGGATGCAGCCACCGGAAGAGCCAGCGGGTGATTCGCCCGCGAAGGATCATGCGCAGGCAACGGTACCCCAAATCGCCGGCACCCAAACCGTCACCGTGGGCGAGGAGGACGGATTTGCCCTTGAGCTGCATCCGGATCGGGCCGCGATGGAAGTCCACCCCGATGCGGTCGGTCAGGAAGCTTCCTCCCCACCAGTCGTGGTTGCCGCCCATGATGACGACGGGGACGCCCGCTTCGACGATTTCGGCCAGCAGAGCGAGCACCCGCACATGCTCGCCGAGGACGACGCGGTCGTATTCGAACCAGAAGTCGAAGAGGTCCCCATTGATGATCAGGCTGCTTCCCGATTCCTTTACATGGACGAGCCACCGCCGGAACGACTGTTCCGTCTCGGGCGGTACGGCACCGAGGTGCACGTCGGACACGATGAAGACCGGTTTGGAGGACATGACGGCCGAAGGTAGGCGCAGAGGGTACGCGGCGGTAGTTGCTGCCGCGGTGCTGGTCGCGGCCTGTGCGGGCACCGGGGGCCGCTCCCCGGCATCGTGGCCTGCGGTGTCGGCCGAACCGCCGCCGGGTGTGGACGTGCAAGGGGAGGCGCGCAGTGCCGAAGACCGGACGCGCCCGCGTGAACCCAGCAGGATCCTGTTCCGCTGGAGTGCCCGCGAACCCGACTTCCGAGGCTCAGGCGTGGGGGTGGCGCGGGTGGAGCCGCCGTACCGGGCACGGCTGGATCTGTTTCTCGACAACGGAGAGACGGCCGCGATCGCCGCACTGGTGGATGACGAACTGAGGATACCGGAGTCCCTCCATGCGGACCTCGTTCCGCCCGCGCCGCTGCTGTGGGCCGTGCTGGGCGTCTTTCGGCCGGGAGCCGGCGCCGAGATGTTGCAGGGGGGCATCGAGGATGGCACGATGGAGGTGCGGTACCGGTTGCGGGCGGGCGACCAGGTCGGATTCCGCCTCCGCGACGGCGCCCTCCGCGCCGCGGTCCTCCTCGACGGCAACGCGGTGGTGCAGGATGTTTATGTTTCGGATCCGCACGCCGCAGCGGTTTTCCCCGAAGAGGCGACCTACCGCAACCTGCCGGACTATCGTGAACTCAAGCTCATTCTGGAGTCGGTTGAACATGTGGACTCGTTCCCGCCGGATATCTGGACGCCTCGTGGGTAGCGGGGTGGCGCGTCGCGGGTTGTCACATCAGCGGAGAGGAAAGCAGCGACGCGGGGTCGCGGCGGCGATGTGTGGTGCCCTGGCCGCAGGAACCGTGCTTTCGATGGCCGGCTGCAACTATTCCTTCACTGCGGGCGCGGGATTCCCCGACCACATACGGACCATCGCCGTCGTTCCCTTCGAGAACGACACGAACCGTTTCGAGTTGACGCAGGAGGTGCACGAGGCGCTGCTCAGGCAGGTACCCCGGTCGCTGGGCCTGACCCCGGCCGGCGCGGAAGCCGCCGACGCGGTGCTCTCCGGCACCATTCTGCGCTACGAGCTGACGGCGCCGCTCTACCGGCGCGGCCAGGAGGCCGAAACCGTCCAGGTCCTGCAGCGCGAGGTGGTTCTGGTGGTGCAGGTGGAGGTGCTCGATCGGGAGGCCTACACGATCCTGTGGGACCAGCAGCAGCTGCGGGTCGTGGGGCAGTATCTGGATGCGAGCGAGACCGAGGATGTGGGGAGGACGGAGGCCCTCGAGCTTCTGGTGCAGGAGATAGTGGACGGAGCCCAGTCCAACTGGTAGATTCGCCTGCGGCAATCTGGATCCACGGCAAACTCTGACCCCCGAGGAGCGCGATACCTTGAACCGGGCGTTCTGGCTCTGGGGCATCCTCTTCGCGATCTGGATGCTGCTGTCCTGGCATTTCGACGGGCTCCTGATCGCCTTCGGTCTGGCGACCTGCACCCTTGCCGTATGGGTCGGTGTGCGCATGGGGACCGTGGACCGTGAGTCGGTACCCATCCACCTCGTCGGGGGAGCGCTGCTGTACGTTCCCTGGCTGGTATGGGAGATCTTCAAGTCCAACGTCCGTGTGGCGCGGATCATCCTCGCCGCGCGCCTGCGTGTCGATCCCTCCATCGTGCACTTCCGCGCCTCCCAGCGGACGGATCTGGGCCGGTTCATCTACGCCAACTCGATCACGCTGACGCCGGGAACGGTGACCACCGGGATCGTGGGCGACGACTTCGAGGTGCACGCGATCGTTCAATCCGAGATCGACGGTTCCGAGGAGAATGACATGAACCGGCGGGTGACGGCGCTCGAAGGGGAGGCCGCGTGACGATGTTCGCTGTCACCGCCGCGGCGCTCCTGGTGGCAATGGGGCTGGTGATGTGTCGCGCTCTTCTCGGACCGACGGCCTACGATCGCGTCCTCGCGCTGAACAACATCGGCACCAAGACGGTCATCCTGATCGCGGTGCTGGGCTTCCTCAACGGGCGGCCGGAGTTTCTCGATCTCGCCCTGGTCTATGCGCTGATCAACTTCATCGGCACGATCGCCGTGCTGAAGTACATCGAGTACGGCGATCTGGGTGCCAGGTCGCGCCCCGACAGGCCTGCGAACTGATGGACCAGGTCGTCACCGTCGCGAGCTGGGCGCTACTCCTCGGCGGCTCGTTCTTCCTGCTGACGGGGGCGCTGGGCATGGTGCGCCTGCCCGATGTCTTCACGCGCATGCACGCCGCGGGGATGACCGACACAATGGGCGCGGGGATGATCGTGGTCGGCCTGGCCGTGTCCAACGGGGCCGATCTGATCACCGTGCGCCTGCTGCTCATCCTCGGGTTCCTGTGGTTCACCAGTCCGATCGCAACCCACGCCGTGGCGAAGGCGGCGCTCTCCGGTGGACTGAGCCCCTACACGCTGGAGGGGGGACACTCCACTTCTCCGGACGATCTGGCGGGGCCGGGCGCCGGCGACGCGGAGCAAGGGACGGGAGGTGCGGCATCGTAACCGTCATCGATATCGTGCTGCTGACCCTGCTGGCCGCCACGGGTCTCGGCCTGCTGCGCATTCGCAATCTCTTTGCGGTGGTGATGCTGGCCGGGGTCTATTCGCTCCTGTCGGCGGGCCTGTTCACCGTGATGGACGCGGTCGACGTGGCCTTTACCGAGGCCGCGGTGGGCGCGGGTATCTCGACGGTACTCTTCCTCGGCGCGCTGGCGCTCTGCGGTCACCATGAGAGCAAGCCCGGACATACTCCGCTCCTGCCGCTCTTCGTGGTGTGCCTTACCGGGATCGCGCTGGTCTACGGGACGATGGACATGCCGCCCTTCGGGGATGCCGCCAACCCGGTCCACCACCACGTGGCCGATCACTACCTCGAGGAAAGTTCCCACGAAATCGGGATTCCCAATGTTGTGACCTCGGTCCTGGCCTCCTACCGCGGTTACGACACCATGGGCGAGACCACGGTTGTCTTCGCGGCGGCAGTCGGCGTCATGATTCTGCTCGTCGGCGGGAGGACGCGAAGAGAGCGCGGTAGTGGGGAAGGGGACGGCGGATGAGGGAAGAGGTCATTGTCCGCGTCGGCGCCAAGGTCCTCGCGCCCTTCATCATCACCTTTGCGCTCTACGTGCACTTCCACGGCGACTACAGCCCCGGCGGCGGCTTCCAGGCGGGGGTCATCCTGGCCGCGGCATTCGCGCTTCTCGCCCTGGTGTACGGCCTCGACGAGGTGCAGCGGGTGCTGCCGCCCTGGTTCGTGCGCGGCTGCGCGGCGATGGGCGTGGTGATCTACGCCGGGGTCGGCGTGGTGACGATGCTGCTGGGACACAACTACCTGGGCTACAATGCCCTGGCGCACGACCCGGAACACGGGCAGCACTATGGCATCCTGGCGGTGGAGCTCGGCGTTCTGGTCACCGTTTTCGGGGTGATGGTGTCGGTCTTCTACCTCTTTGCGGGACGAAGGAGGAAGGCGCAATGAACGTCGGCCTGCTCGTTTCCCACTACAACTACTGGGTCGTCATCTTCCTGATGATGGTCGGGTTCTATATCCTGATTTCGCGCGGTAATCTGATCAAGAAAGTCATTGGCCTGAATGTATTTCAGACCTCTGTCTTCATGTTGTACATCACCCTCGGCAAGATCACCGGGGGGACTCCGCCCATCCTGGTCGAGGACCATGGCGGAGGCGAAGGGCACGGCCCTGCGGAAGCCGCGGGCGGCGTGGAAGGTGCGCATGAGGCCGTCGCCGACGTCGTGTACTCGAATCCGCTGCCCCATGTACTGATCCTGACGGCGATTGTGGTGGGCATCGCGACGACTTCGGTCGCACTGGCGCTGGCCATCCGCATCAAGGAAGCGTACGGGACGGTGGAAGAGGACGAGATCAACAGCATCGAAGCCGGAATCGAGGCCGGCGGCTGATGTCGCAGCACTTCCCGATCCTTCAGGTGGTGGTGCCTCTTCTGGCCGCTCCGCTTTGCCTCTTCGTGCGCAACGGACGTGCGGCGTGGGGTCTGGCGGTGATCGCGAGCTGGGTCTCGCTGGGGATCGCGCTGGCCCTGCTGGGGCAGGTGACGTCTGCGGGGGTGATCTCCTATGCCATCGGGGACTGGATCCCCCCGATCGGCATCGAATACCGTGTCGATGTGGTGAACGCCTGGGTGCTGGTGATCGTTTCCACCATCGGCGCGCTGGTTTCGCCCTATGCGCTCGTGAGCGTCGAGCGCGAGATCGAGACGCGGCGCATCCCGCTCTTCTACTCGGCCTATCTGCTGTGCCTCTCCGGACTGCTCGGCATCGCGATCACGGGCGACGTCTTCAATGTCTTCGTCTTCCTGGAGATCTCGTCGCTCTCGGCCTACGCGCTGATCTCGCTGGGACGGGACCGCCGCGCGCTCACATCGGCCTTCCGCTATCTGGTGATGGGGTCGGTCGGGGCCACCTTCATCGTGATCGGGATCGGGTTGCTGTACTCGATGACCGGGTCGCTGAACATGGCGGATCTGGCGCAGCTCCTTCCGGGCGTCTGGGATTCGCGCACGGTGAAGGTCGCCTACGGGTTCCTCGCAGTGGGGTTCTGTCTCAAGCTGGCTCTCTTCCCGCTGCACCTGTGGCTGCCCAACGCCTACACCTACGCGCCGTCGCCGGTCACCGCGTTCATGGCGTCCACCGCCACCAAGGTGGCCGTCTACATGCTGCTGCGGTTCTTCCTGACGGTGTTCGGCTGGCAGTTCTCCTTCGAGCAGATGGAGCTCGACCGGGTCCTCCTGCCCCTGGCGCTGGTTGCGATCGTCAGCATGTCGCTCGTGGCGATCTTCCAGGTCAACGTAAAGCGGTTGCTGGCCTACTCCTCGGTGGCCCAGATCGGGTACATGATCCTCGGGCTTTCCTTCGCGACGGTGACGGGCCTGACCGCCACACTGCTGCACCTGTTCAACCACGCGCTGATGAAGGGAGCCCTCTTCATGGCGATGGGGTGCGTGATGTACCGGATCGGATCGGTGCAGATCGGCGCCATGGCCGGACTCGGGCGGCGCATGCCCGTGACGATGGCGGCCTTCGTGGTCGGCGGGCTCAGCCTGGTGGGCGTGCCGCTCACGGTCGGGTTCGTGAGCAAGTGGTACCTGATCCTGGGGGCCCTGGAGCGGGGGTGGTGGCCGGTGGCCGTGCTGATCCTGCTGACTTCGCTGATGGCGCTGGTATACATCTGGCGCGTGGTCGAGGTGGCCTACTTCCGGGAGTTCCAGGGTGAGGGGGAGCCCGGCGAGGCGCCGTGGATGCTTCTGTGGCCGACTTGGGCCCTGGTTATCCTCAATCTGTATTTCGGCATCGATGCGGGCCGGACGGTGGGGATCGCACGGCAGGCGGCCGAAGTTCTGATGGCCGGGATCGGGCAATGACTACCCAGCTGATCCTTTCGCTCGTCCTGCCCGTCGTCGGGGCTGCCTTGATACTGCTCCTGCGCGCGAATCCCAACGCGCGCGAGGCGGCCAGCCTGGTTACCGCGGGCGCCCTCTTCGCGGTCGTGCTCAGGATCTACGGCGCGGTAAGCGACGGCGCGCTTCCCGAAATAGTGCTGGCGGAGCCGATCCCGGGAATAAGCATCGCGCTACAGGCCGAGCCCCTGGGGGTGCTGTTCGCGCTGATCGCCTCATTCCTGTGGATCGTGACCACGGTGTACTCGATCGGCTACATGCGCGGCCACCACGAGCAGAACCAGACGCGCTTCTACCTCTTCTTCGCCTTCGCCATCGCCTCCGTGATGGGCGTGGCCTTCGCGGGGAATCTCTTCACCCTCTTCGTCTTCTACGAAGTGCTGTCGCTCACGACCTTCCCCCTGGTCACCCACGCGGGTACCGAGAAGGCCAAGCGCGCGGGACGCGTTTATCTGGGAGTCCTCTTCTCGACCTCGATCGTCTTCCAGCTGCTGGCGATCATCTGGGTGTACGCCATGGCCGGCACCCTCGACTTCGAGCCCGGCGGGATCCTTCGCGGCAACGTGCCCGCCGGGGCGGTGCCGGTGCTTCTGGGCCTCTTCGTCTTCGGGATCGGCAAGGCGGCCGTGATGCCCTTCCACCGCTGGCTTCCGGCCGCGATGGTCGCGCCGACCCCGGTGAGCGCGCTCCTGCACGCGGTGGCGGTGGTCAAGGCGGGGGTCTTCGCAGTGCTGAAGATCACAGTCTACGTATTCGGCATCGACTTCGTGAGCGAACTCGGCGCCTCCACCTGGCTGATGTGGATCGCGGCGGCCACCATCATCCTGGGCTCGCTGGTCGCCTTCACCAAGGACAATCTCAAGGCGCGGCTGGCCTATTCCACCGTCAGCCAGCTGTCGTACGTCGTGCTGGGCGCCATGCTGGCGAACAGCTGGGGCGTGATCGGCAGCGGCATGCACATCGCCATGCACGCCTTCGGCAAGATCACCCTCTTCTTCTGCGCCGGGGCGATCATGGTTGCCACCCACAGGAGCGAGGTCAGCCAGCTGGGCGGTCTGGGCCGCAAGATGCCGGTGACCTTTGCGGCGTTCTTCATCGGGACGCTGTCGATCGTCGGACTGCCGCCCACCGGCGGGTCCTGGAGCAAGTGGTTCCTGGGGCTGGGGTCGCTGGAGGCGGGGCAGGTGGGGCTGTTGGCGGTGCTGATGGTGAGCTCGCTGCTGTCGCTGGCGTATCTCATGGAGATCCCGCTGAAGGGCTTCTTCGGCAAGGACGCGGAGGTCGCCGATCACCATGCGGATCCGGCGGGACATGAGGGCCACGCAGGCCACGAAGACCACCACCGTGCCCCCCGCTGGTCCCTTGTCGCGATCGTGACGACGGCGGCGGCCTGCCTGGCGCTCTTCGTGTACCCCGAGCCGTTCTACCGGCTCATGGCGATGGTGACCGGACAATGAGCGATCACAAGCCCAACAGCGTGCCACAACCCTGGCACCGGAGGATCCTGGTGGGGTTCTTCTCGCTCTGCGCGATCGTGCTCGTGTGGGACCTCTTCGTTCAACGCGATATCCATCATCCTCTCGAAGATCTGCCGGTCATGTATCCCTTCTTCGGGTTTTTCGGGATCGCGCTGCTGATCGTCCTGGCCAAGGGGCTGCGCCGTCTGGTGATGCGCAGGGAGGACTACTACGATGCCGAGTAGCGTCCCTCCATTCCTGATCTTCTTCGCGGGGGCGCTCCTCGTGCCCTTCCTGCGGGACATGCCCCGCCTGCGAATGGCATGGCTGATCCTCATTCCGGTCGTGGGAGCGCTGAACGTATGGGGGCTGCAGGACGGCTACGAGCTGTCGTACCAGCTCCTCGGGTACACCCTCACGCCCGTCCGGGCCGACCGCCTCAGCCTCCTCTTCGGCTACCTGTTCCACCTCGGCGCGTTCATCGCGATCATCTACTCGCTGCACCTGGGGAAGGGGGACAGCCCGACGCTGCAGCACACTTCGGCCGTGGTATACGCGGGCAGCGCCCTGGGGGCCGTCTTCGCGGGCGACTTCATCAGCCTCTTCGTCTTCTGGGAGCTGCTCGCGATCAGCTCCGTCTTCCTCATCTGGGCCCGGCGTTCGGAGCGCGCAGCCGCGGCCGGAATGCGCTACCTGATCGTGCATGTGGTCTCCGGGGTAACCCTGCTCGCGGGAGCCATGGTGCACGCGCACCAGACGGGAAGCCTCGAGTTCGGCGCAATGGGGCTGGAGGGACTGGCGGGCTGGCTGGTCTTCCTCGCCTTTGGGGTCAAGGCGGCGTTTCCCCTGGCGCACAGCTGGCTCATCGACGCCTACCCCGAGGGGACGCCGACCGGCACCGTCTTCCTGAGCGCCTTCACCACCAAGGTCGCGATCTACGCACTGGCGCGCGGCTACGCCGGAACCGAGGTGCTCATCTACATCGGTGCCGTCATGGCCTGCTTCCCGATCTTCTACGCGGTCATCGAGAACGATCTCCGGCGCACGCTCGGCTACTCGATGATCAACCAGATCGGCTTCATGGTGTGCGGGATCGGGGTGGGGACCACGCTGGCGGTCAACGGCGCCGTCTCCCACGCCTTCAACGACGTGCTCTTCAAGGGGCTGCTCTTCATGTCCATGGGCGCGGTCATGCACATGACGGGCAAGACGAAGGCGTCGGATCTGGGCGGACTCTACAAGTCGATGCCCTGGACGGCCACGCTGTGCATCGTCGGGGCGCTGTCGATCTCGGCCGTCCCGCTCTTCAACGCCTTCGTGTCCAAGAGCATGATCATGTCGGCGCTCCTCGATGAGCACTACTACTGGATCTGGCCGGTCATGCTCTTCGCCTCGGCGGGGGTGGTAGAGCACGCGGGCATCAAGATCCCGTACTTCGCCTTCTTTGCGCACGACTCCGGGATCCGCACGCGCGAACCGCCGCGCAACATGCTGGTGGCGATGGGCATCGGTGCGCTCGCCTGCATCGCGATCGGCATCTGGCCCGGGCTGCTCTACAACCTGCTGCCGTATGCGGTCGACTACGAACCCTACACATATACTCATATACTCACCCAGGTTCAGCTTCTCTGCTTCGCCATCGGTGCGGTGGCCGCCTTCCACCTGTGGAAGATCTACCCGGCCGAGATTCCGTCGGTGAATCTGGATGCCGACTGGGTGTACAGGCGCGCCGCCGTGAAGGTCACCCGCGTGACCGGTTCGATGGTGGGCGCCGTGGATCGGGCCTTCCGCACCGCGGTTCTCAACACGGTCGGGCGCGTGCTGCGCGGAGCCTTCCGGGCACATGGCCCGCATGGGGTCCTGGCCCGCACCTGGCCGGCGGGGAGCATGGTGTTGTGGGTCTCGATCCTGCTGACCGCGTTCCTCTGCTTCCAGTTCCTGTAGTCCCGTTCCGACCACCCGTGGCCCGGATCCGCGCTCCGCTCGACAGGTGACGGCGATGGAGCCCTTCCGGCCCGCCCGGGCCCCGGCTGCCAAGGTGCTGGACCGACGCGAAGCGGTGCGCCGCGCGGGCCCGGGGCGGTCGTTTCGCCTTGTCGTCACGAATGGCTGCTTCGATCTGTTGCACCGCGGCCATGTGGAGTGTCTGGACCAGGCGCGCCGCCTGGGAGACGCGCTTCTCGTTGCGATCAACTCCGACGCGTCGATGCGGCGGTTGGGGAAGGGCCGGAATCGCCCGATCGTCGGTGAGCGGAGCAGGGCACTGGTGGTGGCGGCGCTCGAGTGCGTCGACATCGTCACGACCTTCGACGAGGATACCCCGCGCGAACTCATCGCCGAGCTGCAGCCAGACGTGCTGGTCAAGGGGGGGGATTACACCGAGGACGAGGTGGCCGGCGCCAGTGCCGTGCGGGCCCGCGGGGGACGCGTGGAGATCGTGCCGCTGGTGCCGGGGTGCTCGACCAGTGCGCTGGTGAAGCGGATTCGAGGCGGCGAATGAAGCTGCTCCTGGCAACGCGGAGCGTCCACAAGGCGGGCGAGGCCGCGCGCATCCTGGCAGATGCCGGGTGGGCCGGCCCTCCCGTTGTGACACTCGAGGAGGCCGGCATTCCGTGGTCGGAGGCCGAGGAAGGGCTGGAACCCCACGAGTCGTTCGAGGAAAACGCGGCCTCCAAGGCGCGCTACTTCGCCGGGCTCTCGGGACTCCAGACGGTGGCCGACGACTCGGGACTGGAAGTCGACGCCCTTGGAGGCCGGCCCGGAGTCAGGACGAAGCGCTTCGCTCCACCCGACCGCTATCCGGGGCTCATGCGCGACGAGGCGAACAATCGATACCTGCTGGACTCCCTGGACGGGCTTCCCTCATCCCGGCGCGGGGCGCGGTATGTCTGCGTGGTCTGCCTGTTCGATCCCGCGTCGGGCCGCACGACGCACTTCAGGGGCGAGGCGCCCGGCCGCATCCTCACCCGGGGACAGGGGTCGGGCGGCTTCGGCTACGATCCCATATTCCTCGACGACGAGACCGGTCGGAGCTACGCGGAGCTGTCTGCTGCCGAGAAGAACGAGCGAAGCCACCGGGGGAAGGCGTTTCGCGCACTGGCCGCGTTCATGCAGAGATGATTCAGGCGTAGACCAGGGAGTCATCCATCCGGTGGGTGCGCATCATCACCCAGCACACCGCAACGTGCATCGGCATCGCAAGGAGGATGACTTCGAGGTTGCCCTGGCCCAGGAAAGGGATCAGGTGCAGTGCTGCCCCCACCACGGCAACCCCGAGTGAGGCGAGGGCGAATCTGCGATCCCACAGGCCGGTGGTCCCTCTCCTCGCCACGCGCACCAGCCCGACCGCGACGCAGATCCCGAGCGGGCTGAACAACAGGACATTCTGGTTCCAATACATGAATTCGTGGTCGGTCCAGTGCATGCCCACGAGCAGCACCCCGGCGACGAAGCAGAATGTCCCCCACAGACACCCGAGCAGACTGAGTCCCAACCGACCGCGCCTTTTCCGGTCGGCGGATTCCCGTCCAAACATCACGAGAACCAATCCGCTGCCCGCTCCGAAGAGCAGGAAGAGGAACGCCATGGATCGTGAGGCTGCCGCTTCGTGCTCCCGGTCGGACTCCACCCAAACCGCCTCCGAGCTCACCAGGCGGGCCCGGCTCCCGTCGCTCCGCGTGGTGTAGAGGGCACCGAGAGCATCTCTGAGCTTCATGGGCACCCACATCTCCTGCCACTGTGTGGTCACCTCGTCACCCCTGGGTCCGAGCAGGAGATCGATCCCGGCGTAGTAGTGCAGCCGGTTGCTCGTGAGTCTGCGCGTGTTTTGGCGCCAGGTAATCCCGCGATCATCCGGAAGGTCGGTGGCGGCCCGGAGCTGCCCGCGCAGGACGGTGTCCAGGGCGTCCCGGAGCTTGGTCGAGCAGTTGTTCAGAAAGTACTCGTAGCGATAGTAGCTGTTTTCGGGCAGCGACGCGGTCGTAAGGAGATCGAGCAGCTCTGCCTTGGCGGCCACCTCCAGGTCGAGTTCCTGGGCCCAGACCCGGCGATTGTCGGCGCGATAGGACGCAAGCAGGTAATCCAGCGGCAGCGGGGCTACCCGGTACATCATCCGGCCCTTCAGGAAGTTCAGCAGGAATCCCGCTTCACCGGGATCGAATAGCCCGTAGTTGAACGCACCCTCGTAGCCCGTGGCCGAATCCCTGATCAGCAGGACGTTGTGTCCGAAGAGCTGCTCAACGCCATCGCCGGGTCCGACGGTAAGGAGGTAGACCGTCAGGGTCTCTCCGGGAACGGGCGTCGCGTCGGGTGCCGGGGCGGCCGCAGTGTCAGCGCCCGGGGTTTCCTGCGCCACCCCCCGGGGGGGTATGACCAGCGCAGACCCGATCGCCGCGGCGATCCCGGCGGAGCGGACCACAGCTACCGCTCGACCCTTGAATAAGCGATGTTCGAAGACCATGTCGCACCTCTGCGGGGCGTAGCGCAGCCCGGTAGCGCGCCTGCTTTGGGAGCAGGAGGTCGCCGGTTCGAATCCGGCCGCCCCGATTGAAGTTACGTGATTTCGTTTATGCGACTCCCGCGATTTGTTCCCGCTAATTTAGCGGAAAATGGCCCTCTGGCGCTCTGCAAGGACCATGTCACCGACCCCTGAGGCGGAATCGGATCGCGATCGGGCGGAGCGCAACCACTGCGGGGCCGGTCCCTGCGTGACTGCCTGGACGGGCACAGCCTCGGGTGGCCGGCGGCCCGCGCGCCGCAGTGATGCGGGCGTCTACTCCCAACACTTCGAAAGAGAGGGCAACATTGGCGATCCTGCGATCACTCGGATACATGGTCATTCTCCTCGCGGTGACACGTTCCAATGGCGTCGCCCAAGTCCTCCCCGGACCTGAAGGGCCCGTCGAGTTCATCGGCTTGGAGCGATGGAACGCCCAGGAACTGTACGATGCCATCCGGGAGGTCGATCCCGACCGCCCCTTCCACGCGTGCGCTGTCGTGATGAGGCAGGAACTCGGATTTGCCGACGCTGCGTCCGAAGGTTATCGCGGTGGTTGTGCTTACACCACAGGCGGCGGCGCGCTTCCTGCACACACGCGGTGGCATCTTGAGTGGCGCGCGGCGGCGTGCAATAGGCATGGGCGCCGACCCGGAGACTCTTGATGAAATTTGGGACTTGGTCGATCGTTCGGATGGTGACGATGATCGCCGCCGGGCGCACGAAGTGCTGGCCAGGGACTCAGCGTGGTCGACGCGTGCGGCCGCGACCCTCGTCCTCGGGAACTTCAAGGACGACAACACCTCGTGGCATGCTCTCGTGGGCGCGCTGATCGATTCCGACGGAAGAGTCGCCGGGGTGGCCGCCAACATGCTCAGGGGGTTGACGTCGCGAAAGACCGATCCGGTCGAATGGTCTGGGGCCAGCTCCCATCTGTCGGCGTTGTTCGGTGGCACGAGACCGGGGACGTTCCGTGACATCCTGCGAGTCCTGGTTGCTACGGACATCGATCCTGCGTTCGGGCAACAGTTGGTTCGCGAGAATCCCGCGCTGCTTCTGGCGTACGCTGGAGCTCAGCATGAGCCGACGCAGGAGTCGGCTATCGCATTTCTGAGAGCCGTCAGCGGCGAGGATCATGGGACGGATGTGGAAGCTTGGAGAGCGTGGGTTGGCGAGCTGAGGGATAGGGGATAGTCGGCGCAGAATTGTCAACATTGCTTTACGTTTGGTAAAGTAGACATGACATCTTGGCGGCCGGTCCACCACCGTCGTACTGCTTGATCCAGTCTCGCAGGGCGTGGTCGATCCATGTCTGCCAACCCGCGCCCTCCGGCGCTGAAACGGTCGATGACCTCCTGCGACAACCGGATGGTAGTCGATACTCATCGTCGGGCCGGCGAACACCTCTGCCGCCGGCCATGTCCCGTGGCCAGGATTTGCCCTCACCCCGTTGACAGCTACGACACAACGTCGCACTCTACGATAGAGTGTCGTAGTCACTGGCCAGGAGACAGCCACGCGATGACAGTACCGAAGCTTGCGAACGCAGAACTCGCGGTCATGAACCGGGTCTGGGAGGAGGGGAGGGTGACGGCCCGTCAGCTCCGGGAGAAGCTGTACCGGGACGCCACGAGACCGATGCATGGCACGATTCAGAGGCTGCTGCAGCGGCTGGAGGATAAAGGATTCGTTGACCGGGACGGCGACCGGGCCGCACACCTCTTTTCGCCGCGGATCAGCCGGGAGGCCTACGCCGCGGGTCGCCTGGAGTCCCTGGCGGATCGGGTGACCGGCGGCTCGTTCGTGCCGATGATCACGCACCTGGTGGAGGAGCGGAAACTCTCCGACGCCGACATGGAACACCTGCGCCGCCTCCTGGAGGAGACATGACGGACTGGGCCCTGCTGATCGCCGGCAGCAAGCTTGCCGTCTCGATCGTCCTCGGCGGTGCGGTGTGGCTCGCCGCGAGGGGCGACCGGCGGCCGGGCCTGTGCCACGCACTCTGTCTCGCGCTGCTCTCGGCCCTGCTCGTCCCGCCACTGATCGCCATCCCCCTGCTGGGGCCCGAACTCCCTGCCGCCGTGTCGGTAGACCCCGCATTCGCGATGGCCACTTCCCCGGTGGGCGCCGAAGCCCCGTCCGTTGTCGCCGGGCACGCGGCGGAAGGACCATGGTTTGTGCGAATCGCAAGGGCCGGGTTCGTCCCCCTCTGGATCCTCGGCGTTGCGGCAGTCCTGGGCTGGACGGTCGTTCGGGCACGACTCTGCCACCGCTTCCTGCTGGGAACCTCGAGCGTCGCTCCGGCCACACTACAGTGCGAGGCGAGAGAGATCGCGCACGTTCTTGGCCTCGCGACGGTCCCGGAGATCTACACGACTGGCGCGCTCGTATCCCCGATGGTGTGGTGGAGCGGCGGCGCGGTGCGCGTGTACATCCCGTCAGCCCTGCTCACAAGCATGGAACCTGCCCAGTCACGTTGGATTCTGGCACATGAGCTTGCCCACGTCCGACGCCGCGACCACCTCGTCCGCTGGCTGGAGTGGCTCGCGTGTACGGCGTTTTGGTGGAACCCCATTGCGTGGTGGACCCGACGACGGCTCCGGTCTTCAGGGGAGATATGCTCCGACGCCATCGTCGTGCGTGCGTTCAACTGCGCCCCCCGCGACTACGCCCGGGCGCTGATGCGGGCGATCGAGCTTGTTCGCACAGGGGGAGAGCCTCGCCTTGCCACCTTCGCGAGCGCCTTCGACAGCGGCCACCGGCTGCGCACCCTGGAGCGGCGACTTCGAATGATCATGACGAACAGGCCCCATACGAGCCGCCCACCCGCGCCACGCCTCGCAATGCGGGGCGGATTCGTTGCCCTCATGGCCCTGGGTCTCGTCTACTGCGGCGAGCAGCGCTCACCGGCCGCCCTTCAATCGCCCGGCGCGGATCCGCCACTCGCCGAGGTGCAGCGGCAAGTCGATCAGGTAGCCGAGTACATGACATCGCCTCTCCGCTCGCGGCAGGGGGACGCAGGCTCGACGGGCCGCGTGCCCAGGCATCCCGACGAAGTGTGGATTAAAGCCCACGACCTCCGCCGGACCTGGGACGGGGAGCCCACCGTACCCGAGTTGGGGTTGCTTCTTGTCGAGTACGACGAACGGGTACCCTACTGGGAGAACGAAGCGCTGTGGACCTCCATTGCCGAACTGCCCGCCAGTGATCGAAACGCGGAATTCCTGGTTGCCAGGCAGGTCGGTGGCGGGTGGACCTTTCTCGACAGGGTTCCCGAGGATTCAGGCTCAACGCTGCATCTCATCGGTCGAGTGAACTGAAGAGGGTGAATTCGGAATGTCCCGTCCGTCCAGTCAGATGTTGAGACGCATTGTATTCGCCGCGACTATCACAGTCGGCCTCGGAGCATGTGAAGGCGCCTACCGTGCTGGCGGTCTTCAGGATTAGTGATCGGTTGATCACGCTCGCGACGGATACGGTGTATCACATCGGTATTACCGAAGGCGAACACGACTTCGTCCAGATTTCGTCTGTCGGCTTTGACGCTTCAGGACGCCTTCATGTACTGGACTCCGATGCGCATGAAATCACGGCGTGGGACGGCGATGGCGCGATGATCCGGCGCTTCGGGTCGGAGGGCGACGGCCCGGGCGAGTTCCGGACCCCCCGAGGTGCCTACGTGTTCCGGGACGGCACGGCCGCGGTTCTGGACATCGGGCATCGCGCCCTTGTGACCTTCGATTCGACCGGCCAGCACGTGGGCAACATTCGACTGGCGGGCGGTCCCGTCCCGGGCAACAGCGCGGTTGTGCTGGATGGCGCGCGTCTGGTTGGGCCCCATGACCCCTGGATGACCAGCGGCACCACGACGGACAACGAGCGGCCTGTATACCGGTTTTCGCTTGAGAGTGACTCTCTCGGGTCCCAGCAGCTCTTCGTCGCCTGGCGCTCGACGGAGGACGGCGTGAGCTTCGTCCCCTCCCTGCGCCACGCTGCACTTCCCGACGGTCGGATCGTGGCGGCCGACACAGCCGTGGGGTACCGAATTGACATCATCTCCACCGAGGGGGTGGTCGACGGCACCCTTGAACGGCCGGTCGCCCCGTGGCCGGTTTCCGAAGAAGTGATGGAAGCCGAGCGCGAGCGGCTGGTCGAGGATCTCCCGAACGAGAGAAGGTTGGCTCGACGGGAGGGGGGGACGGACCGATTGATCTGATCACCGTGGACGGCGGGTACCTGGGCAGTTGGCACCCGGGAGACCTCGGACTTCCGCTGGCGTTCGGCCCGGAAGGACTGATGGCCTACCGGCGAACTGACGAGTTCGGAAGGCAGAGCATCCTGGTCGTGCGATTGGATCGGGAGAAGCTGGATTGACCCGATCTTCCCCCATCACCCGCATGGGCGCGGTACGCTGGGATTCGCGTCCCGTGCGGATCGCTCTGGGAGCAGGAGGTCGCCGGTTCGAATCCGGCCGCCCCGATTGAAGTTACGCGACTTCGTTAGAGCGACTTCCGCTATTTGTTCCAGCTAATTCAGCGGGAAATGGCCCTTTGGCGCTCTGCGAGCGCCTGCTTGAGCCGGTCCTAGTCGGGGCGCTGGCAGGACTGTGTGTTCGATATCGAAACGGGCGGTCCCACTATCGGCCATGCCCGTATTGGTGCTCATCCGTATTGTCGTCCAAAACATTGCCATACATTGCAATACGGAATTATTGCAGCCTCCTGGCACGAGAATTTCCTAACTTTACCTTCAAGCACGGTGGCGGAGAGTCGGCCGCGGAGGTGCTGACACGGGGGGAGAACACGCTCGTACCGGAGCAGATGCGCTGGATCACCGCGTTGCAACAGCGCGCCACAACAGCCACAGTGCGCGCGGACACCTGGAGGCGGAGCGAATCCATCGGATCAATCAGCAGCTCCGTCGGCCCGGCCCGATCTCAGCGTTGACGGCAACGTCATCTGGCGGTTCGCGGAGCGGGTCACCGCGCGGCTCGGCGCGAGTTCGGTTAACGACGTCGAGGTGCACGAGGGATTGCGTCCGGGCGATGTCGTGATACTGTCGGACATGTCCCGGTGGGACGGGTTCAACCGGGTGAAGCTAAGGAGTCGCTAGGAGCTGGACGATGACCAACAAAACGCTGATCAGGATGGACGGCGTGGGCAAGGTGTTTCTGGCCGAAGAGGTGGAGACCCACGCCCTGTCGAACATCAACTTGTCGATACTGAAAGGCGAGTACGTAGCGATTGCGGGCCCGTCGGGCTGTGGCAAGACAACTCTGTTGTCGATCCTGGGACTGCTGGACAGCCCCACCAGCGGACGTTACCTGCTGGACGGCACACCGGCTGACAACCTGACTACGGGCCGGCGGGCGCAGGTACGCAATCAGGCCATCGGGTTCATCTTCCAGGCATTCAACCTCATCGGTGACCTCACAGTGTACGAGAATGTCGAGTTGCCCCTCGCGTATCGAGGGACGGGGGATGCGGAACGCAAGGAGCGCGTTCAGGAATCACTCGAACGAGTGGGGCTTGCTCACCGCACGCAGCACTACCCCAATCAGTTGTCGGGCGGCCAGCAACAGCGTGTCGCGGTCGCGCGGGCGATGGCCGGCAAGCCGCTCATCCTGCTGGCGGACGAGCCGACGGGGAACCTCGACTCCCGGAACGGAAACGCAGTGATGGGGCTGCTCAAGGAGCTGCACGACGATGGCGCCACGATCTGTATGGTGACGCACGATCCACGCTATTCCCACATGGCCGACCGGACCGTCCACCTCTTTGACGGGCAGATCGTCAGTGAAGACCAGGCGCAGAGGCACGCGCTCGACTAGGTCGATCTCGATCCAAGGCAAAGGCAACCTATGCCAGCACGTAATGGTGAGCGCGACGTGGGTCACGCCTGGCCTGCGGCTACCTATCGGCGCCGCCAGACCGTATCCTGGAGTTCCCTGGACATCGACACGTCGAAGCTTCCGGTCTCTGCCAGCGCGGCCGGGAGATCGCCGTCCCAGTCGCGCAGGATGGCGCGGACCCGCCCCGTCCCCGGCTCAGTGACGACCGATACCGTCCGGTCGTCGTCCAATCTCACGGTCACCACACCCTCCGGCCCGGTAAGCGTGATGCGGTCAAGCGAACCTGCCCAATGGTCCTCGATCGGGATCGTGAAGAAGAAGTACTTGTCGCCGAACTGGTCCTCTCCCGGGTTGAATTGCAGCGAGAACACAGGGTTCCCTCCGCTGCCGACGCCGTCGATGCGGTAGGGGCCGGCCTCCTCCGCCAGACGCGGTGCGGCGATCACGCGGAAGGCGGGCTCAAGCCTCAGCTGACCGTCCACGACACCGCCCCACAACACCAGCGTCTCCGACCTCGGCCGCTCCGCGGCGATGAGCGCCTGCGCCCGGTCCCCTTCCACCCGTTCCCGGTACTCGATCACCTTCTCGAAGAAGTAGTCGCTCAGCCAGCCCCGCTCGTAGCAGTACCCCATGATGTCCCGGCGGCGTTCCGCTGACACGACGCTGCCGTCGCGGAAATCGTATCCCCATGCACCGAGGCCTCCGTTCGAATGCGGGAAGTCCGGATCGGTGCCGAGCGCACCGCCACAGGGAGCGTGGCGAAGGCTGAGGTTGTGTCCCACTTCGTGGGCGAACTCGGTGTCCCACGCCTTTCCGATGCTCGCCCACGCCGCCAGCCGGGCTCTTCCGCGTACATTGCCGTTCACGCTGGCCGCCGCCGCGTAGTAGTAGCCCGTACCGTTGTCGATGGCGCGCAGGGCCTCCATTTCGAGAACGAGACCCCACTGGCCGTCGTCGCTCGTCAGGTCGAGCGATGTGATGTACGCTTCCCGGCTTCGGGCCGTGAACTCCGAGAAGGGGAAGGAATAGCGCAACAGGCCCACTTCCGGGCTGTCGTCGCCGATGTTGTCGGTCCATTCAAAAATCGACGAGTCGGGCGAGACCGCCTCGAGCACGGGAACAATCGTCACCTCCATGGGGGGCACGTCGATCACGTGCAGGGTCATGCCGCCGGAGGCCGGGAAGCGAACCTGGCTCCCGGCGGCGCGGGGCACCACCCCGTCCGGATCCGCCTCAACGACCAGTTCGACGCCCGGCTGGACATGCTCTGCCGGAATCACTGCGTTGTAGGAATTGCGCAGGTCCGATTCGTCCGCGGCCTCGGCAAGCAGACCCCCCTCCCGCCGCATCGTGACCCGGTGAACCTCCACGCCGGCGCGCGTGAAGGTCGCCACGACCTCGGGTTCGTAGAACGCGAACGGCCTGTCGCTCATCAGGAACACCCGCAGCAGCGCATCGCGCCCCGCGATCAGCGGCACATCGCCCGCAGGCCGCTGGACGGCCTGCGTGAGATAGACCACGGGGAGCGACAACCCGACCTCATCCGCGTTCCCGCAGGTGGCTCCCGCCACGACATCGATCCGCCCGAGCCAGTCCTGAAACCTCATCGCCGGAGAGGCGCAGAGCCCCGTGTCTTCGTATTCGAAGACTTCCAGTCGTGTGAGTTCGGTCAGTCGGAAGGGGAGCGGGCCCTCCATTCCCTCGTTGCCGCTGAATCGTACCGAGGCGAGTTCCGTCATGGAGGCGATCGCAATCGGAAACTCCCCCACAAGACGGTTGTCGCCGAGGTCCAGGGTCTCCAGCGTCGTCAGGTTGGCGATCTCCGGGGGTACCGCTCCCGTCAAACCGTTGTCCGCCAGCGCGAGGCCGCTCACGCGCCCTCCCCGCGTGGTGATGCCGTGCCAGCTGTTCAGGCTCGCGTTCGTGTTCCAGCCGCCGCTCCGGGTCCAGGCATCGCCCCCGGCGTCCGCGAAGAACTCGGACAGCGCGAGCCGCTCGACCTGCGCCGCGCCGCAATCTTCCAGCAGCGCGTCGAGCTCGCTCAGCCATGCCTGGAATTCGGCGTCGAGGTGTCCGCAGAGTCCGGTCTCGAAGGCATTGAAACTCGACAGCGACGTCATGTTCAGCATGCTGCGCGGGAGGAGCCCTCGCAGATCCGGGTTACGGGAAATCGACAGGTTCGCCAGGACGTCCAGATCGCCGAACTCCGACGGAAGCGGCCCGGACAGATCGTTGGTGAAGAGCCACAGGCCGGTCAGAAGGGGGAGGGTGGCCAACTCCGGCGGTATCGGACCGCTGAGATCGTTGTGGCCGAAATGCAGGTTCCGAAGCGACGTGAGTCCCCCCAGTTCGGGCGGGATGGCGCCCGTGAGCCGATTGTGGGACAGCCCCAGCCTCTCGAGTTCCTTGAGGTTGCCGAGTTCGGGCGGAATCGCGCCGCTCAGTTCGTTCTCGAACATGAACAGGAACTCGAGATTGGACAGATTACCCAGTTCTCGCGGAATCGAGCCGGTGAGGCGGTTGATCGAGAGGTTCAACTCCCGGAGGGCAGACAGGTTTCCCAGCGTTGCCGGAATCGTCCCTTCCAGCCGGTTGCCCTGAAACGAAATTCTCCTCAGGGAACCGAGCCTGCCCCACTCAGGCGGGATCGGTCCCGACACCTGATTCCTTGTGAGACTGATGGCTTCGAGCGAGGCCATGTCGCCAAGTTCCGGCGGCAGCGGCCCTTCGATCGCGTTGTCGCTCAGCAACAGGTCCTTCAGCTTCGTCAGCTTCGCGATCTCCTTCGGCAGCGGGCCGCTGAGCCGGTTGTCGTACAGTTCCATCCGCTCCAACGCGGCCATGTTGCCCACCGCCGGCGGGATCGGTCCCTCCAGTCGGTTCTCGGACAGGAACAGCTCGCGCAGGTTGGTCAGCTTGCCCACCGCCGGCGGGATGGCGCCGGTCAGCTCGTTACCGTACAGCCGGAGCTCTTCGAGGTGTGCGAGGTCTCCCAACACGGGAGGCAGAGAGCCGGTGAGGTTGTTGTGCGGGAGAGAAAGCTTTGTCACGTGCCCGTCATCGTTGACCTTCACTCCGTCCCAGAAGTAGATGCTGATATCGCTCAGCCAGTTTTCCTGCCGGTGCCAGTCTCGTCCGCCCGTGGACTCGTACAGCGCGACGAGCACGTCCCTGTCCGCAGTGCGGGGAACGCACGGGACTCGTTCGTTCGTCGCCTCAAGCTGCGCGAGCCACGCATGGAGTGAAACGGGCACACACAACCACGTCCCGGAGAAGTAGAAGTCGGTCAGGGCGAGTCGAGCGAACGTGTCGGGGAGCGGGCCGGAAAGGTTCGTGCTGGAGATCGCGAGATAGCGAAGACCCGTCATATCGCCCATCTCGGGCGGTAGAGCGCCGGAGAGCCCGGTGCGACTCAGGACCAGGTCGCGCAATCTTTTCAGCTGCCCCAATTCGGGAGGGATGGGGCCCTGGAGCGAATTCTGCCGCAGGTCGAGGATGAAGAGTCGGTCGAGTTGGCCGATAGAGGCCGGGATCGTGCCATTCAGGCTGTTGTTGCCCAGCTCCAGGTATTGCACTCGTCCGCTTTCGTCGGTGCCCACGCCAGCCCAGTCCGAGAGCGGGGCGTCGGTCAGCCAGTTGGTATTATCGGTCCAGTTGTCGCCGCCCGTGGCCCGGTATAGAGCCTCGAGCACCTCGCGGTCGTGGGAACGCGTGATCACATCCACGTCCACCGATGCGGCAAGCGAATCCGAGGCCGCGGTCACCTCGGTGGATCCCGGGCCGACCCCGGCCACCCGCCCCGCGGAGTCGACCGTGGCCACGGTCGAGTCCGAACTCGACCATGTGACGCTCGCGCCGGCCACCCGATGGCCATTGGCATCCGCCACTGTAGCCGCGAGTGCAGCTGTATCGCCGACCACCAGTGTCAGGGACCGCGGGGCGATCGTGATGCCTGCGGGCAGTTGCTCTACGGTCACGGCCGCTTCCCCCGACATCGAACCAGACGTAGCCGAAATCGTAGTACTCCCGTCGCCGGTCGCCGTCACCAGACCCCCGGGACCCACAGTGGCCACGCGGGAGTCGCGGCTCGACCAGCGTACACGGGCGGTGTCGATGGGGTGGCCGGCCGCGTCCCTTGCGGTCAGCCTCGCTGTGTCGCCGAGTGCCGTGAAACGCAGCGAGGCCGGTTCGATCGAGATCGAAGGCGGGGGTTCGACCGTCACCGCCACGGCGGCCGTCGCCCCCCCGGCCATCGCCGTAACATCGGTTGCGCCCGCGGACACGGCCGTCACGAGGCCCTCTGCGTCGACCAGGGCCACGGAGGTATCCGCGCTGGCCCACAGCACCTCCGGAACTTCGATCATGTGCCCGTTGGCGTCCGTCACGGTCGCCGTGACCGTCGCCGTATCGCCCGGACTCCGCAGCGTCAGCGACTCGGGGGCAACGGTTACCGCCGCCGGGAGCTGCCGGACGGTCACGGCCGCAGTCCCGGACACCGAACCCGCGCGCGCGGTGACCGTCGTGCCGCCATTGCCGGTCGCCGTCACCAGACCCGATTCGTTTACCGTGGCAACCGAGCCATCGCTGCTCAACCACGCGACCGCCGCTCCCGTCATCACCTGCCCGTTCTGGTCCCGCACCTCGGCGGTGAGCCGGGCCGTCTGCCCGAGAGCGGTCAGCGCGACCGAATCCGGACTGACCGTCACGGTCGTCACCACGGGAGTCGGAGGGGGAGCCGGAGGGAGAGTCGGCTCGACAGCGCCATCGCCACAGGACAGCACCAGCATGGCGATCAGGCCGACCACCATCACCGTCTTCGCGAAGTGCGCCCTCAACTGCCCCCGCCTCCGGCCAGTGTGCCTACGCCGCTGCATCCGCGTCCGTTTTGTCGTGTGTTGGCGTGGTTATGTCGTGAGGTATATACACCCCGCAGTCCTCTTCAGCAAGGAGAAGGACGGATGCCAGGATGAGCCCAGCTCTCTCCTGCACTCTATGAGGATGCGGAAACGAAGTACGAAGCGGTGGCCGATTGGCTAGCGCGCGCGAGCAGTCCGCTCGCCCGATTCGATCCGGTAGTGTTTCCGCAAGGTTCCGTCAGGATCGGGACTACGGTATGCCCGCGTGGTCAGGATGAATACGACGTCGATTTGGTTCTGCTTCTGAACACTACGATTGACGATGCGATGCACCTCTACGAGCTGGTTCGGGACCGTCTGCTGGCACACAGGACCTACGCTGGAACGACGCTCGCAGCGAGGCACTACGGCAGTCAGCAAAGCGTGCTTGCAACGCTCGTCAGCACGCTGGCGTTGGTCGGGGCCGAGATTCAACGGACCCAAGGCATATTGGCGGTGCCGAACCCAACACTGCCTCAGGAGGACTTCGCGGACGCATGGGATGTGAACTCGTATGCCAGATTCGTTCGGTTCGTCCGAGACTTCCAGGCAGAGCTAGTCAGGCTTGTCAGCTCCGAGAACATGGAGAACGTGGCGGAGCAGCTAGCGGAGATGTTCGGCGAACAACCCACTAACGCGGCTACCGCGATTACGGGAAGCAAGGGCGGGAGCCGGACGCCTGTACGTCGGGGTTGCGGGCGTGAGCACTGCCGCCAGCCGCAAGGCCGTCAGACCGCCCCCCTTCAGTCGGGCGTCATCCCTAGCATGGGACCTTTCCGCCACTGGGACGAGATTCGACGCACTGGTCCCGATCAAGAGCAGCCCATCTCGACCATCGGCGGCCCCACCAAATGCCCTCCAATTGACCCGGTTTTCCGGCCTTTTTGGTCCGGCAGACCAAGATACGCCTCAACGGCAAGAAGCGCAGATCGTGCAGTCCCAGTTAGACTTTACGTGATTTTCTGCCGTGATTCGCGTCCCGATTTGATCGCTTTGGGAGCAGGAGGTCGCCGGTTCGAATCCGGCCGCCCCGATTGAAGTTACGTGATTTCGTTTATGCGACTCCCGCGATTTGTTCCCGCTAATTTAGCGGAAATTGGCCCTCTGGCGCTCTGCAAGCGCCTGCCTGAGCCGGTCCTCGTCGGCGCGCTGGCAGGACTGTGTGTTCGATATCGAAACGGGCGGTCCCACTATCGGCCATGCCCGCATTGGTGCTCATCCGTTGTATTGTCGTCCAAAACATTGCCATACATTGCAATACGGAATTCTCGCAGCCTCCTGGCACGAGAATTTCCTAACTTTGCCTTCAAGCACGGTGGCGGAGAGTCGGCCGCGGAGGTGCTGACACGGGGGGAGAACCCGAAGGAGCGACGCTTGGACATCATTCGCGATACCCGACCCGAAAAACGGAAGAAAAAGCTGGTTTGGAGCGCCGCAGGCATCGGCACGCTCGCGATTGCAGTCTTCGGGTGGCAGCTCCTTCCATCGGGCGTCCCGACCATGGACACTGCTATGGTTTGGAGCGACACGGTCGCGCAAGGGACCTTGATCCGGCAGGTACGGAGCCCGGGCACGCTCGTACCGGAGCAGATGCGCTGGATCACCGCGTTGACCGCCGGGCGCATCGAGCAGATCCTCTCGCTGCCCGGCACAAACGTCTCAGCTGGCGATCTCATCATGCGCCTCAGCAATCCGGATGTGGACATGCAATTGTTGCAGGCCCAGCAGCAGCTGTCGCAGGCGTACGCGAGCCTCGTTCAATTGCGGGCCAGCCTCAAGATGCAGGAACTGCAACAGCGCGCCACAACAGCCACAGTGCGCGCGGACTACCTGGAGGCGGAGCGAATCCATCGGATCAATCAGCAGCTCTCTGACGGGAACCCGGACCTCGTCGCGCGGGCCGATCTCGATCGGTCACGCGAGTCCGCGGAAGCCCTTCGGCTTCGCCTTGAGACCGAAGAGGAGCGCCTGGACGTGATCGAGGGCACGTCACAGGAGCAAGTCAGCGCCCAGGAGGAACAGATCACGCGCCTCGCTGACCTGGTTCAGTTCAGCCAGGATCGCATCCGGTCAATGCACGTGACCGCGCCTGTGAGCGGGGTGTTGGCGCCGCTCGACATTCCGCTTCAGGAGGGACAGTGGGTTCAATCGGGGCAGTCGCTGTCGCGAGTCGTCGTTCCGGGCCGCCTGAAGGCGGAAATCCGCATCCCGCAGACGCAGGTGCAAGATATCGCTGTAGGGCAGGTCGCGGTGATCGACACACGCACCGACACGATTCAGGGACGAGTCGTACGCATCGATCCGGCGGTGCGCAGCGGAACCGTGACGATCGATGTCGCACTTCCGCCAAACCTGCCGCCGTCGGCCCGGCCCGATCTCAGCGTTGACGGCAACGTCATAGTCAAGCGCCTCGAAGATGTGATCCACATGGGCCGTCCGACGTTCGGGCAGGCCAATCAGCAGATGAGCCTCTTCAAATTGGTCGATGGCGGGCGGTTCGCGGAGCGCGTCACCGTGCGGCTCGGCGCGAGTTCGGTCAGCGATGTCCAGGTGCGCGAGGGATTGCGTCCGGGCGACGTCGTGATTCTGTCGGACATGTCCCAGTGGGACGGGTTCAACCGGGTGAAGCTAAGGAGTCGCTAGGAGCTGGATGATGACCAATCAAACGCTGATCAGGCTGGACGGCGTAGGCAAGGTGTTTCTGGCCGAAGAGGTGGAGACCCACGCCCTGTCGAACATCAACTTGTCGATACTGAAAGGCGAGTATGTAGCGATTGCGGGTCCGTCGGGCTGTGGCAAGACAACTCTGCTGTCGATCCTGGGACTGCTGGACAGCCCCACCAGCGGACGTTACCTGCTGGACGGCACACCGGCCGACAACCTGACCACGGGCCAGCGGGCACAGGTACGCAACCAGGCCATCGGGTTCATCTTCCAGGCATTCAACCTCATCGGTGACCTCACAGTGTACGAGAATGTCGAGTTGCCCCTCACGTATCGAGGGACGGGGGCTGCGGAACGCAAGGAGCGCGTTCAGGAATCACTCGAACGAGTGGGGCTTGCTCACCGCACGCGGCACTACCCCAATCAGTTGTCGGGCGGCCAGCAACAGCGTGTCGCGGTCGCGCGGGCGATGGCCGGCAAGCCGCTCATCCTGCTGGCGGACGAGCCGACGGGGAACCTCGACTCCCGGAACGGAAACGCAGTGATGGGGCTGCTCAAGGAGCTGCACGACGATGGTGCCACGATCTGTATGGTGACGCACGATCCACGCTATTCCCACATGGCCGACCGGACCGTCCACCTCTTTGACGGGCAGATCGTCAGTGAAAACCAGGCGCAGAGGCACGCGCTCGACTAGGTCACGCCCGGCCTGCGGCTACTTATCGGCGCCGCAAGACCGCATCCTGGAGTCCCCTGGACATCGACACGTCGAAGCTTCCGGTCTCTGCCAGAGCGGCCGGGAGATCGCCGTCCCAGTCGCGCAGGATGGCGCGGACCCGCCCCGTCCCCGGTTCGGTTACGACCGATACCGTCCGGTCGTCGTCCAATCCAACGGTCACCACACCCTCTGGCCCGGTAAGCGTGATGCGGTCAAGCGAACCGGCCCAGCCGGGCTCGATCGGGATCGTGAAGAAGAAGTACTTGTCGCCGAACTGGTCCTCTCCCGGCGTGAATTGCAGCGAGAACACGGGGTCCCCTCCGCTGCCGACGCCGTCGATGCGGTATGGGCCGGTCTCCTCCGCAAGACGCGGTGCGGCGGTCACGCGGAAGGCGGGCTCAATCCTCAGCTGACCGTCGACGACACCGCCCCACAACACCAGCATCTCCGACCTCGGCCGCTCGGCGGCGATGAGCGCCTGCGCCCGGTCCCCTTCCACCCGTTCCCGGTACTCGATCACCTTCTCGAAGTAGTAGTCGCTCAGCCAGCCTCGTTCGTAGCAGTACCCCATGATGTCCCGGCCGCGGTCCGCGGACACGACGCTGCCGTCGCGGAAGTCGTATCCCCATGCACCGAGGCCTCCGTCCGAATGCGGAAAGTCCGGATCGGTGCCGAGCGCACCGCCACAGGGAGAGTGACGAAGGCCAAGGTTGTGTCCCACTTCGTGGGCGAATTCGAGGTCCCACGCCTTTCCGATGCTCGCCCACGCCGCCAGTCGGGCTCTTCCGCGTACATAGCCGTTCACGCTGGCCGCCGCGGCGTAGTAGTAGCCCGTACCGTTCTCGATGGCGCGCAGGGCCTCCATTTCGAGGACGAGACCCCACTGGCCGTCGTCGCTCGTCACGTCGAGCGATGTGATGTACGCTTCGCGGCTTCGGGCCGTGAACTCCGAGAAGGGGAAGGAATAGCGCAGCAGGCCCACTTCGGGGCTGTCGTCGCCGATGTTGTCGGTCCATTCAAAAATCGACGAGTCGGGCGAGACCGCCTCGAGCACGGGAACAATCGTCACCTCCATGGGGGGCACGTCGATCACGTTCAGGGCCATGCCGCCGGAGGCCGGGAAGCGAACCTGGCTTCCGGCGGCGCGGGGCACCACCCCGTCCGGATCCGCCCCAACGACCAGTTCGACGCCCGGCTGGACATGCTCCGCCGGAATCACGGCGTTGTAGGAACTGCGCAGGTCCGATTCGTCCGCAGCCTCGGCAAGCAGACCCCTCTCCCGCCGCATCGTGACCCGGTGAACCTCCGCGCCGGCGCGCGTGAAGGTCGCCACGACCTCGGGTTCGTAGAACGCGAACGGCCTGTCGCTCGTGAGGAACACGCGCAGCAATGCGTCGCGCCCCGCGATCAGCGGCACATCGCCCGCAGGCCGCTGGACGGCCTGCGTGAGATAGACCACGGGGAGCGACAACCCGACCTCATCCGCGTTCCCGCAGGTGGCTCCCGCCACGACATCGATCCGCCCGAGCCAGTCCTGAAAGCTCATCGCCGGAGAGGCGCAGAGCCCCGTGTCTTCGTATTCGAGGGCTTCCAGTCGTGTGAGTTCGGTCAGTCGCACGGGGAGCGGGCCCTCCATTTGCTCGTTGCCGCTGAATCGTATCGAGGTGAGCGCGGTCATGGAGGCGATCGCAATCGGAAGCTCCCCGGCAAGACGGTTGTCGCCGAGGTCCAGGGTCTCCAACGTCGTCAGACTGGCGATGTCCGGGGATACGCGTCCCGTCAGACCGTTGTCCGCCAGCGCGATGCCGCTCACGCGCCCTCCCCGCGCGGTGATGCCGTGCCAGCTGTCCAGGTTCGCGTTCGTGTTCCAGCCGCCGCTCCGGGTCCAGGCATCGCCACCGGCCTCCGCGAAGAGCTCGGACAGCGCGAGCCGCTCGACCTGCGCCGCATCGCAGTCTCCCAGCAGCGCGTCGAGCTCGCTCAGCCATGCCTTGAATTCGGCGTCGAGGTGTCCACAGAGTCCGGTCTCCAAGGCATCGAAACTCTGCAGCGACGTCATGTTCAGCATGCTGCGCGGGAGGAGCCCTCGCAGGTCCGGATTACGGGAAATCGACAGGCTCGCCAGGATGTCCAGATCGCCGAACTCCGACGGAAGCGACCCGGACAGATCGTTCTCGAAAAGCGCCAGATGGGTCAGATAGTCGAGGTTGGCCAACTCCGGGGGTATCGGACCGCTGAGGTCGTTGCCGCTGAGAGCCAGGTCCCTAAGCGCGGTGAGCCCCCCAAGTGCGGGCGGGATGGCGCCCGTGAGCCGATTGTCGACCAGCAGCAGCGTCTCAAGTTCCTGGAGGTTACCGAGTTCGGGCGGAATCTCGCCGCTCAGCTCGTTCTCGAACATGATCAGGGACTCGAGATTGGACAGATTACCCAGTTCTCGCGGAATCGAGCCGGTGAGGCGGTTGATCGCGAGCGTGAGCTCCCGGAGCGAAGACAGGTTTCCCAGCGCCGCCGGAATCGTGCCCTCCAGCTGGTTGTTGGCAAGCCTGATACGCCTCAGGGAACCGAGCCTGCCCCACTCGGGCGGGATCGGTCCCGACACCTGATTCCTTGTGAGATTGATGGCTTCGAGCGAGGCCATGTTGCCAAGTTCCGGCGGCAGCGGCCCTTCGATCGCGTTGTCGGCCAGAAACAGGTCCTTCAGCTTCGTCAGGTTCGCGATCTCCTTCGGCAGCGGGCCGCTGAGCCGGTTATTGTACAGTCCCATCCGCTCCAACGCGGCCAGGTTGCCCAACTCCGGCGGGATCGGTCCCTCCAGTCTGTTGTAGGACAGGAACAGGTCGCGCAGGTTGGCCAGCGTGCCCAGCTCCGGCGGAATCGGTCCCTCCAGGCTGTTCTCGGCCAGGAACAGCTCGCGCAGGTTGGTCAGCTTGCCCAACTCCGGCGGGATGGCGCCGGTGAGCCCGTTACCGTACAGCCGGAGCTCTTCGAGGTGTGCGAGGTCTCCCAACACGGGAGGCAGAGAGCCGGTGAGGTTGTTGTGCGGGAGAGAGAGCTCCGTCACGTACCCGTCATCGTTGACCTTCACTCCGTCCCAGAAGTAGATGCTGATATCGCTCAGCCAGTTCTCCTGCCCGTGCCAGTCTCGTCCGCCCGTGGCCTCGTACAGCGCGACGAGTACGTCCCGGTCCGCGGTTCGGGGAGCGCACGGGACTCGTTCGTTCGTCGCCTCAAGCTGCGCGAGCCACGCCTGGAGTGAAGCGGGCACACACAACCACGTGTCGGAGAAGTAGAAGGATTCCAAGGCGAGTCGAGCGAACGTTTCGGGGAGCGGGCCGGACAGCTTTGTGTCGGAGATCGCGAGATAGCGAAGACCCGTCATATCCCCCATCTCGGGCGGCAAATTGCCGGAGAGCTCGGTGCCACTCAGTAGCAATTCGCGCAATCTTTTTAGCTGCCCCAATTCGGGAGGGATGGGGCCCTGGAGCAAGTTCCCCCGCATGTCGAGGAAGGAGAGTCGGTCGAGTTGGCCGATAGAGGCCGGGATCGTGCCATTCAGTTTGTTGTGCCCCAGAGACAGGTGTTCGACACGTCCGCTTCCGTCGGTCTCCACGCCAGCCCAGTCCGAGAGCGGCGCGTCCGTCAGCCAGTTGGTGTGGTCGGTCCAGTCGTCGCCACCCGTGGCCCGGTACAGAGCCTCGAGCGGCTCCCGGTCGGACGTGAGCTGGATACACAAGCGTGGATTTTTGCTCGCGTCCTCGATCTGCTCGTACCAGGCCGAAAGGGCGGGAGGCAGGCAGAGACCGCTCCCAGAGAAGTAGAACGATGTCAGAGCGAGTTGAGCGAACGTTTCGGGGAGCGGGCCAGACAGGTTCGTGCCGGAGATGTGGAGATAGCGAAGACCCGTCATATCGCCCATCTCGGGCGGCAAAGAGCCGGAGAGTTCGGTGTCGCTCAGTACCAGGTCGCGCAACCGCTGCAGCCGTCCCAATTCGGGAGGGATGGGGCCTTGGAGCGCATTCTGCCGCAGGTCGAGGCTGAAGAGTCGGTCGAGTTGGCCGATAGAGGCCGGGATCGTGCCATTCAGGTTGTTGTTGATCAGCTCCAGGTGTACGACTCGTCCGCTCTCGTCCGTGCCCACGCCAGCCCAGTCCGAAAGCGGGGCGTCGGTCAGCCAGTTGGTGTTATCGGTCCAGTCGTCGCCACCCGTGGCCCGGTACAGTGCCTCGAGCGCCTCGCGGTCGTGGGAACGAGTGATCACATCCACGTCCGCCGAGGCGGCGAGCGCATCCGAGGCCGCCGTCACCTCGGTGGATCCCGGGCCGACCCCGGCCACCCGCCCCGCGGAGTCGACCGTGGCCACGGTCGAGTCCGAACTCGACCATGTGACGCTCGCGCCGGCCACCCGATGGCCATTGGCATCCGCCACTGTAGCCGCGAGTGCAGCTGTATCGCCGACCACCAGTGTCAGGGACCGCGGGGCGATCGTGATGCCTGCGGGCAGTTGCTCTACGGTCACGGCCGCTTCCCCCGACATCGAACCAGACGTAGCCGAAATCGTAGTACTCCCGTCGCCGGTCGCCGTCACCAGACCCCCGGGACCCACAGTGGCCACGCGGGAGTCGCGGCTCGACCAGCGTACACGGGCGGTGTCGATGGGGTGGCCGGCCGCGTCCCTTGCGGTCAGCCTCGCTGTGTCGCCGAGTGCCGTGAAACGCAGCGAGGCCGGTTCGATCGAGATCGAAGGCGGGGGTTCGACCGTCACCGCCACGGCGGCCGTCGCCCCCCCGGCCATCGCCGTAACATCGGTTGCGCCCGCGGACACGGCCGTCACGAGGCCCTCTGCGTCGACCAGGGCCACGGAGGTATCCGCGCTGGCCCACAGCACCTCCGGAACTTCGATCATGTGCCCGTTGGCGTCCGTCACGGTCGCCGTGACCGTCGCCGTATCGCCCGGACTCCGCAGCGTCAGCGACTCGGGGGCAACGGTTACCGCCGCCGGGAGCTGCCGGACGGTCACGGCCGCAGTCCCGGACACCGAACCCGCGCGCGCGGTGACCGTCGTGCCGCCATTGCCGGTCGCCGTCACCAGACCCGATTCGTTTACCGTGGCAACCGAGCCATCGCTGCTCAACCACGCGACCGCCGCTCCCGTCATCACCTGCCCGTTCTGGTCCCGCACCTCGGCGGTGAGCCGGGCCGTCTGCCCGAGAGCGGTCAGCGCGACCGAATCCGGACTGACCGTCACGGTCGTCACCACGGGAGTCGGAGGGGGAGCCGGAGGGAGAGTCGGCTCGACAGCGCCATCGCCACAGGACAGCACCAGCATGGCGATCAGGCCGACCACCATCACCGTCTTCGCGAAGTGCGCCCTCAACTGCCCCCGCCTCCGGCCAGTGTGCCTACGCCGCTGCATCCGCGTCCGTTTTGTCGTGTGTTGGCGTGGTTATGTCGTGAGGTATATACACCCCGCAGTCCTCTTCAGCAAGGAGAAGGACGGATGCCAGGATGAGCCCAGCTCTCTCCTGCACTCTATGAGGATGCGGAAACGAAGTACGAAGCGGTGGCCGATTGGCTAGCGCGCGCGAGCAGTCCGCTCGCCCGATTCGATCCGGTAGTGTTTCCGCAAGGCAGTCAGCAAAGCGTGCTTGCAACGCTCGTCAGCACGCTGGCGTTGGTCGGGGCCGAGATCGAACGGACCCAAGGCATATTGGCGGTGCCAAACCCAGCACCGCCTCCGGAGGACTTCGCGGACGCATGGAATGTGAACTCGTATGCCAGATTCGTTCGGTTCGTCCGAGACTTCCAGGCAGAGCTAGTCAGGCTTGTCAGCTCCCAGAACATGGAGAACGTGGCGGAGCAGCTAGCGAGATGTTCGGCGAACAACCCACTAACGCGGCTTGCCGCGATTACGGGAAGCGTCTGCAGGCAAGGGCGGGAGCCGGACGCCGTACGTCCGCTAGACAACCGGATGGTGATCGATACCTTTGGCCCGTGCCCTTGAAGGTAAGCGTCGCGCCAGCGAAGTCGTCCGCCGCCTCGCTTCACCTGTTCAAATGTAAGTTATACATTACATTATGTCATGTATAGTGTACATTTTGCCGCTTCGAGGCTAACACTGCGGAAGCAGACCAGCCCGCCCTCTGATTCTCTTCAGACGCTTGCCACCCACCTGCCCAGGATTACCAATGGCGCAGTCGCCATCCTGTTGCTCGCCGCCGCCTTCAACACTCCCGCGGTCCTGCAGGCCCAGGACCCGCCCCCCACGTCGTCCGAAGCCGACACGGTGACCGCTGCCGATACGCTCCCGCGCGTGATGGTTCTGGAAGAGATCGTGGTCATCGGCACCCGGCGCGGAGGAAGGAGCGCCATCGAGTCCTACTCGCCCGTGCATGTGGTGAGCGGGGCCAGCGTGCGGGCCCAGGGCGGGGCCGACCTGCTGGACATGCTGCGCACCGTCGTCCCGGCCTTCAATGTCAACGCGCAGCCGATCGCCGACGGCGCGAGCATCGTGCGGCCCCCGAACGTCCGCAATCTGGCCGCGGACCATACGCTGGTGCTCGTGAACGGCAAACGCCGCCACCGCGGGGCCGTCATCGCCTGGCTGGTTCCCAAGGCTTCGGAAGGCGCCCAGGGACCCGACCTGTCGGTGATCCCCTCCATCGCGCTGCAGCGGGTCGAGGTTCTGCGGGACGGGGCGGCGGCCCAATACGGCTCCGATGCGATCGCCGGCGTCATGAACTTCGTACTGAGGGATGACCGCGACGGGTATCAGGCCGAGGCCGGCTACAGACTGACCACGGAGGGCGACGGAAGACAGGCCCATGTGGCGGCCAACGTGGGACTGCCTCTTTTCGAGGAAGGGTTCGCGAACCTGAGCTTCGAGTACGGGGAAGCGGGCGAAACGGTCCGCAGTGTCCAGCGCGACGACGCGGCCGCGCTGCAGGCCGCGGGCAACATCCACGTCCCCAACCCGGCGCAGATCTGGGGAAGCCCCAACGTGAACGGCGACCTCAAGACCTTCATCAACGCCGGTGTTCCCGTCGGCGATGGCGCTCGCCTCTACGCCTTCGGGAACTATGCTCAAAAGGAGACCGACGGCGGCTTCTACTACCGCAACCCCGACAACCGCGAAGGCGTGTACACCCGGGGCGCCCATCGACTGGTGGGAGACCTGACCGGCGACGGAAGCGGCGGATGCCCCGCGATGCTCGACCCCCAGGGCGAGTACTACCTGAACGGCACCCTCCAGTCCGATGCCTTCCAGCGCGACCATCCGGATTGCTTCGTCATGAACCAGCTCTTCCCCGGCGGCTTCACGCCGCGTTTTGGCGGCGACACCCGGGACTACTCGGCGGTTGCCGGGGTGCGTGGCGAGTCCGATTCCGGCTTCACGTGGGACTTGAGCGCGGCGACAGGAACGAGCGATGTGGACTTCTTCATCCGCAACACCGTCAACGCGGCTCTGGGTCCGGCCAACCCCGCCGACTTCACCTTCGATCACCGGGCCTACCGCCAGGACGAGACCAACGTCAATGCCGACTTCTCCTACCCGGTCGCGGTTCCGGTTCTGGCGTCCGACCTACTTGACCGCCCGCCGCGGGACTGCCGCCGGCCGCCCTCGTCGCGGAACTACGGAGACAGGCTCATTCCGAACACGAGGTAGGCGCGGTCCTGATCCGGGTTCAGGATGTAGGACACGCTTACCGGAGGTGCGAATGAATCCGTGATCTCCAGGGCCTTGCTCGCGCTGATCCCGAGGTTCACCACAGCCGCGCCATCGGTTCCGTAGAAGCCACTGGCTCCGGCGACCATTCCGGCCACGAGCCCGACTTCGACATCGCCCCCCGCGGCCACGGGCAGGCTTGCCTCCAGGTAGACGGAGTTGTCCGGGTCGTTCCTGGCCATCATGCCCCCGTAAATCGATACGGGGAAGCTCTCCGGACCGGTGACGGCCACCGACAGCTCCAGTGTGTGGGCGTCGGTATACGAAAAGCCGTCGGCTCCGGGCGCGGGGAAATAGTAGTCTGTGACCCCGAACGAAAACGATGCCCCGCTGGATGCCTCGATCGTGTACGTGGCCCAGAGATCGTTCTCGTTGGCGTCGGCCCCGGAGGCCGAGATCGAGTACGAACCCCATGCCCCCACCTCGAGGCCTCCGAGGCCGAACGTCAGCGCGGGCTGGAGGGACAGCGACTCTCCGAAGTCGGCGCCGCGCCACACGTAGCGGCTCACGACATCGGCCCCGAGGGATACGGATTGGCCATAGGCGGCGCCGAAAGGCGCCAGAGCTGCCACGATTGCCGGCAGCCATAGGGCACGGCGAATAAGGGTCGGGCGTTGGGGTGTCCTCATTGTCTACTCCTTTGGTAAAACGTGGTCTGTAAACGACTGGTCTTGAGAGTTGTTTCGCGCGGTGTCACGCCGGGTCACAACCACATGGGCAATCAGTAATGAAGTTGCATCTCCCAGGAACGTGCCGCGCACGGGTGGAACATCCGCATAGTCCCTGCCGACGGCCACGCGCACATGGCGGTCGTCGCAATCACAGTCGTTGGCGGGGTCGAGGCCGCTCCAACCTGCACCGGGCAGCCAGCATTCCACCCAGGCGTGACTCTCACCGTGCGAGTCATGGTTCTGGCTCGGCCCGAGGTAACCGGAGACGTAACGGGTAGGGATTCCCCAGTACCGCGTTATCGCCGCCATGACGTGGACGTAATCCTGACAGACGCCCCTGCCGCTCGCCAGAATGTGCTCGATCGGAGACTCCGCCGTGGTGCTTCCCGGAGCGTATTCGAAGACCCGGAACAGCGTCGAACGCAGTTCGCGGACACTCTCGAGCGGATCGGAACCGGGACCGATTCCATGGGCTTTGACAAACCGCTCCAGCGCAGGCGACATCCGGGCGAACCGGCTCGACTGAAGCATCAGGGACAGCTCCGGGTCCCCTGTCGCTGCCTGCAGGGCCTTCCAACCCCCCGTATCCAGATGAGCGGGAAGGGTGGAAGATCGGGTCACCTCGACCGTGGAACGCACGCGGATCGCGAGGAACCGATGACGCGCATGGCGATCGAAGAAGTGCCCGCGGTTGCCGAACGGGCCGTCGAATTCGAAGACGGTGCCGCCGGGATCCGTATCGATCGTGATGCCGCGCAGAAACTGGCGTTGACCCTGAGTCGGGCAGACGAAGAGCGTGATCGCCGATCCGTGGACCGGGGCGCCATAGCGGAATTCCAGGTCATGGCGGATATGGTAGTCCGTGCTCATGTCGGCAGACCCCGTTCCACAGGATAGTGAACGTACGTTGCCATCACGAGATCATGAAGCTTGCGGGCGTCCTGCAGGAGGGCTGCAAAGGAGCCGTTGTCATCAATCGACTCCCCTTCGTCGCCGCCAAGGTCCATCTCCACCGTCGCGCCAAGCCTTATCGCCATGCGGTGGGGGGCGGCCAGGGGATAGCGTGCCCCCTTCGGATCGATTCCCGCCAACAGTGCCTCGATCCTGTGTACGGCAAAACGCAGCGACCGCGGCAATTCGGGGTTGCGTACCAGGAACCCCAGGGCGGACTCGCGCCGGACCAGTATCGAGCGGCGCCGGCGATAGAGTTCGTACGCTCGCGAAACGCGCAGAAGATCCGACCACGAAAGACGTGGACCCTCGCTGGGGTGTCCCAGCCTCACCCAGGTGTCCAGAAGTACCGTCTGGTGCTGCAACCGTTCGACGAAGCGGCCGAGTTCGAGAAAACGCCAGGCGTCGTCCCTGGACATCATCGCGTCAACCACACCTGCCAGGAGTCGCAGCCGATCGATCGCATCGAGCGCCAGGGCGGCGGGATCCCTGGCCCAGGTCGCGGAAAAGTCGCAGTCCCGGAGCCACATGAAGCCCTGGTTCAGGCACGTCCAGACCCGTACCGGCAGCCAGGGGCGGAGTTGCTTCGCATTCTCTCTCGCCAGCGACCAGCATGAGATCATCGATTCCGGATTCGTCTCGTCCTCCACGAACATCCCCGCCAGCGTGTAGGCATCGGCGATCAGGAAGACCTCGGCTTCGCCCGCATCCGCAGGCACCGCTGGCTGCGAATGTCCAAAAGCTTCATACAGGACCCGCCATCCGAGCGCAACCTCGTCGGCGGGCGTATCGACCAGCCGCTTGAGCTGGTACTCGAGAAGCCGGGCGGTCTGCTCGGTTCGCTCGAGGTACCGTCCCATCCAGTAGAAGTCCGCTGCTGCCCGGGCCAGCATTAGTCCGCCTCCGTTTCTAGGCGCGAAGAACCCACAGGTCCTTGCACCCGCCTCCCTGGCTCGAGTTGACCACGAGACCCCCCTTGCGCAGCGCAACCCTGCACAGTCCACCCGGCGCAATATGGATGTCGTCCCGGCCCCGCAGCACGAATGGGCGCACATCGACGTGGCGAGGCTCGAGCCGCCCGTCAACGAAGCAGCCGGCACGGGACAGATCGAGCACAGGCTGCGAGATGAAGTTGGTGGGATCGGCGCGCAGGCGGTCGGCATAGGCCTCCCGTTCGGCGGCGCTGCTGTGCGGGCCGACAAGCATGCCGTAGCCGCCCGATCCACCGACCTCCTTGACGACGAGGTTCTCGAGGTTGGCCAGGGTGTGCGCGAGCCCGTCCGGTTCCCGGCAGAGATGGGTCTCCACATTGGCCAGAATCGGTTCCTCATCCAGGAAATAGCGGATGATCCGCGGCACGTACGAATACAGCGCCTTGTCGTCCGCGACGCCCGTACCCGGGGCGTTGGCGATCACCACATTCCCGGTGCGGTAGGCGTTGAAGAGTCCCGGCACCCCGAGGAGGGAGTCCTCGCGAAACACCACGGGGTCGAGGAAATCGTCGTCGACCCGGCGATAGATCACGTCGATTCGCTTGAGTCCCGAGGCGGTGCGCACGTAGACGACGGCGTCGTGCACCACGAGATCCCGTCCCTCGACCAGCTCCGCGCCCATCTCGCCCGCCAGAAACGCGTGCTCGTAGTAGGCCGAGTTGTAGTGGCCGGGCGTGAGAACGGCGACGCGCGGGTCACCGGCCCACGAGCCCAGCGATGCCAGCGTCGAGTAGAGGTGTTCGGGGTAGTGGGCGATCTCCCGCACTCCCTGGGCCCGGTAGAGCCGAGGGAAGGCCTGCTTGATCGCGGCCCGGCATGCGAGCATGTAGGAGACGCCCGACGGCACCCTCAGGTTGTCCTCGAGCACCGCGAACCCGTCGTTGGTTCGGACGACATCGGTGCCGCATACGGCCACGTAGACGTCATGGGGCACCTTGACGCCCTTCATCTCCACCCGGTACTGGGGACAGCCGAGCACCAGATCGGCCGGGACCACTCCGTCACGCAGCGATCGCCCCTCGTGGTAGATGTCCCGCAGGAAGAGATTCAACGCGGTCAGGCGCTGTCTCAGGCCCCGGTCGATGTGATCCCATTCCGCCGCGGTCAAAACACGTGGGACGCAGTCGATGGGGATGATGTGCTCCGACATCTTGGTGGCGCCGAGAACCGTAAAGGTGATGCCTTCGTGAATGAAGCGGCGTGCCACCCCCTCCTGCAGCGTGGACAATTCCTCGGGCGCGGCGGTGGACAGTGATTCGACGAGGCGAAGGCACGCTTCGCGTACGGAACCGTCCGGACGAAAGAGTTCGTCGTAGAAGCGTTCTCCCACCTCGTAGTCGGCGAAGGCCCCGGACCCGGCCGAGCAGGCCCGGGGCGCATCGCTGAAGCCGTTGCCCGACGACTCGAAGCGGGAGGATGTCACGCTGCTTGCAGTCTCCCGCTAGTCGCGGTAGTCGGTGCCGTCGTCCGGGTCCACCATCAGGACGAACTCGGGATAGGCGTCGATTCCCAGTTCGGCCGCGTCCTGGCCGATTTCCTCGACTTCCTTCGACACCCGGACACCGATCGTCTTCTCGAGAACGGTCCACAGGACCCACGACACCGAAAAGACGAAGGCCCCGACGGCCACCACGCCGATCAGCTGCGTGGTGAAGGAGGCCCCGGCGGCGATGCTGGCCGCCAACGTGCCCCAGATCCCGGCGAAGAGGTGGGCGGGGACGGCCCCGACCACGTCGTCGATCCGGCGCTGTTCCATGAACCTGAGCCCGGCGGTGCAGAGAACGGCCCCGACCGCACCGATCAGAATCGCCCACCTGGCGTCCTGCACATCCGGCCCGGCCGTGATCGCGACCAATCCGGCGATCGCACCGTTCAAGCCGGAGAAGAGATCCAGCCGCCCCAGAATCGGCCTCGACACGCAGATCGCCGTGACCACGCCCGCCGCGGCGGCGAGGTTGGTGTTGACGATCACGTTGCTCATGAGGACGGCGTTGGCTGCACTGTCCAGCGCGAGCACCGAGCCCCCGTTGAAGCCGAACCAACCCAGCCACAGAATGAACACCCCCAGCGTGACTGCCGGGATGTTCGACGGCGGCGTCAGCTTCACCGTCCCGTCCTTGCGGAACTTGCCCCACCTGGGGCCAACGACCAGCGCCCCCGCGAGCGCCGCCCAGCCGCCGGTCGAGTGAACGATCGTGGATCCTGCGAAATCGACGAATTCCATCTCGGCGAGCCATCCGCCACCCCAGGTCCACGCGCCGACGATCGGATAGATCACCGCCGTGAGCACCGCGGTGAAGGCGAAGAAGGCCCAGAGGTTGACCCGCTCCGCCAGGGCACCCGACACGATCGATGCGGTTGTGGCCACGAAGACCATCTGGAAGAACCAGTCGGAGGTGACGGAGTAGCCGTTCTCCACCACCGCGGCGGTCGCGCTCGCGTCTCCGCCGATCAGCGCGAGTTCATCGGCGGAGGGTCCGTAGAAGAAATCCAGACTGCCGATGAAACCGCTCACGTCGGTGTACATCAGCCCATAGCCGATGACGAAGTATGCCAACCCTGCAATCGCGTACAATCCAATGTTCTTCAGACAGATCACCGACGCGTTCTTCGACCGGACGGACCCGGATTCGAGCATGGTGAATCCGGCGCACATCCACATCACCAGCGCTCCCCAGATCAGGAACGAGAAGGTGTTGAGGATGAATCCCGTGTCCGACACGGCCTCTTGAGCCGTCAGCGCTCCCGGGCTGATGATCAGCGCGAGCACGACGAACAAACCGGCTGCCAGGACTGTGCGTCCGGCTCGGCCGCTCCGAGGGGTGAGGGAGGAAAGGGTTCGGCTGACGTTCATGGCTTCTCCAATGCGCGGTGGCGTTCAGGAAAGGGGGACCGGCGCGTCCGGAGTCGCCGCGTCCCGGCGTCGTTGGGTGTCACAAAGCGATTGGATGAGAGAATGCGCGCTGGGCGAGATCGGCGCAAGACCGTGCCCCCGGGTTCACGGTCCCGGCCCCGGAGGCAGGAGGATTTGGAAGTTGCGGGACTTGACGCAATCGGGGCACTATCCTTCACTTTGCCTGTCCGGGCCGACGTGGTGCAGGCACCCGTCGCACGCCAGCCGGAAAACGCCGGGGGTGGGAACACCCGCCAAAAATTGGAGCCCATATGACGAATCGCGCCGCGGTACTCGCCACGTTGCTTCTTGGTTTATCCCCGCTCGGAACTGTGTCCGTGCGGGCTCAGGAGTTCAGCGCACGAGGAGGCTCCAGCGTCGTGCTGGGTGCGCGGGTGCAGGTCCAGTACGAGGCCTCGGGAGAGGAGGATGTGCCGGCGACCTTCTTCATTCGGCGCGCGTGGGTGACGATCGACGGAAGCCTGAACGAGCACGTCGGGGGCAGGGTCCAGTTCAACGCACAGGGCTCTGCCGTGCTGGAGGCGTATCTCGAACTGAAGCCGTCAGAGGCCTTCCAGGTACAGATCGGCCAGTTCAAGCGGGCCATGTCCTATTACTGGCTGGCCGCCAATTCGGATCTCCCTCTGATTGAACGCGACGGGCGGGTCACGGGTGTCGATCACTGCCCGGGCGTGGGTGGGGTCTGCTCCTTTGGTCAGTTCACCGGTTCGCTGGGACTCGACAATTACGAACCCGGCATTCTCATGACGGGACGATTCGCCGAACGGCGGATGGGTTACCGGGTCACCATTACCAACGGCGAGGGGCTGGGCAGGAAGGATGTGAATACCCGCAAATCGGTCTCGGGCCGGCTCTCCACCTTCTTCGGGGAAAACAGCCGGCTGTCAGCCTACGTAGCCCTCGACGAAACGCTCGATTCCCGCGGAACGACGCAAGGGGTGCCCGCCTACGGAGCCGAGTTGGAGGTGGGCACCTGGCGGAACGGGCCCCACCTTCTGGTCAACGGCCTGCAAGGGCGAAACTGGAAGGTGAGCGACGATGCAGGCTTTGCAGCCTTCCAGCTCATGGGGCTCTGGTACCGGCCATTCCCCGAGGGTTCCCCCCTGGCCGCCTGGGAACCGCTGATTCGCTTCAGCTGGGCGAATTCCGACTCGGAGGAGCCGGGTAGCATCAGCGGAACGGTGATCACCCCCGGGGTGATGGTCTATGCCGCCGGCCGCAACGGGATCTCGGCAAACCTGGACATCTACCGGTCATCGGATGACCGGCGTCACTGGTCCTTCAAGATCCAGGCCTTCACTTTCTTCTAGCGGCAGACCCTCCCGCTCCGAGCGGAAACTCTCCGGCATGCTGAATCAAGCAGGCCGGACGTTACACGCTGGATATACGCTGGCAACCGGTCTCGGTGGCGATCGGCCGCGGCGATTCAACGCCGCGGCGACGGATGCTTCAGGCAGGCCGGCTAGCCGGCGAAGCTCGCTTCCGCCTCCGCCGCGCTATCGAAGACCTTGGTGAGGCGGACGAAGCCGCTCACCTCGAGTACCTCACGGATGTGGTCGGGAACCTGGCACAGTGCCAGTCCGCCTCCGGCTGCGTTGGTCTTGCGGATCGCGATCAGGAGGACTCGCAACCCCGCGGAACTCATGTACCTGAGCCCGCTGCAGTCAACTACCAGGCCGCTGACGCCCTTGTCGATGATCGCACGCAAGGCCTGGTCGAAGTCCTTCGCGTTGGCGGAGTCGACGCGACCGCTGACAGTCGCGACCGCTGTGGTGCCAGAGTAGCTGGTTTCCACGTTCATGCATTTTCCTCCGAGTGTGCCGTAATTGGCTGCACGAGGCTAAGGCGGTTCCATCCGTCTGTCCGCTCATAATTGAGCGTTTCAACGAACGCCTTGGTGAGATGGATGCCGAGACCACCAATCTCTCGGTCTTCGGCGGAAAGGTCCAGATCGGGCGCTGGCCCGTCCAGCAACGGGTTGAATGGTCGACCGTTGTCCTCGATAAGAGCCATGACCCGTTCATTTTTCAGTGCCAGGGTCACCTTGATGGCCGCGTCCGAGGGGTTTTGATCGAAAGCATAGGAAACAACGTTGGTCAGCAGTTCGTCCAACGCCAACTGAAATCTGAATACGATACCTCCGGGCACGTCGTGCTCGTTGGCCATATCCTCGAAAAGTTCGGCCACCCGCCGAGGCTCGTCTCCGTCGAGCGTGAGGTGCAATTCATGCCTGACTTCCACCTTCTTCCTCCTCCACGGAGCAAACTCTCGCGACGCTGCCCTCGACGGTTCGATGTGTGGTAGCGCTATCACCAAATCCTCGTAGGCCTGCTTCGTTTCCATTCAATGGCCAAAAAGGTACTGGCGAATGGCCTGCAAGTCCAGAACTGCGGCACCAAACCCCTGATTCGAAGGATCGCCACTCGCCGGGAGGTCGGTTCGGGGGGCCACCGTCCGCCTCCGGATGGAACAGTCCGGCCGCATCATTTCATGGTGGCGACCCGGGTGCATGGCCATTACACTATAGGCGGTTCGCGGGAAGCCCCCCACGTGCCCCGGCAGATGTTGGCGCTCGCCGGGCGCCCCGCGGACCGATGGTGCGGGTGTGGTTCCACATGGTGTTTTTCAAAATCGATTCCTCACCGGAGACGGGTGGATGCCGGTCCCCGGGCAGACTTGGAGCGGTTGTAGAGTGGCGAAGATTCTGGTTGTTGACGACGAGCCGGATCTGGAGCTTCTGCTGAGGCAGAAATTCCGCCGAAAGATCCGCAAGGGCATTCTCACCCTGATTTTCGCCCAGAACGGGGTGGAGGCGCTTCGTCAGCTCGAGGCCCACGACGATGTCGACATGGTGTTGTCGGACATCAACATGCCTCAGATGGACGGGTTGACCCTACTCAACCAACTCAACGAGCTGAACCGCGATCTCAGGGCGGTGATCGTCACGGCGTACGGCGACATGAAGAATATTCGCACGGCCATGAATCGCGGTGCGTTCGACTTCATCACCAAGCCCATCGACTTCCAGGACCTTGAAGCGACGATTGCGAAGACGCTCGCCCATCTGGAAGTGATGAGGGAAGCACTTCGCTCACGGGACGAACTCGTAGCCATCCGGCGTGAACTGGGGGTTGCGGCGCGCATGCAGGAGTCGATCCTGCCCACCGAATTCCCCACCGACCCGCGCTATGAGATCCATGCCTCCATGACCCCGGCCCTGGAGGTGGGCGGGGACTTCTACGACTTCTTCAAGCTTGAAGACGGGCGCATGGGGATCGTCATGGCCGACGTTTCCGGCAAGGGGGTTCCGGCCGCGCTGTTCATGATGGTGAGCCGGACACTCATGAAGGGAACCGCGATCGGCGAGGCTGATCCCGCCACGGCACTCGCGGAGGTCAACCGACTGCTCGTCGAGTCCAATGAAGAGTCGATGTTCGTGACACTCTTCTACGCCAGCTTCGATCCGGCCGGGGGGCGCATGGAGTTCGCGAACGGTGGGCACAATCTCCCCTATGTCGTGAAACGCAATGGGGAAGTGCATCAGATCGACTGCGACTCGGGCGTTGTTCTGGCCGTCCTTCCCGGCTTCGAATTCCCGGGCGGGACCCTCGAATTGGAACCCGGGGATGTGGTGTTCTTCTATACGGATGGCATTACCGAGGCCATGAACGAGGACGGAGAGGAATTCGGCGACGACGCGCTGGCCAACACCCTGGGCGACATCGCGGGCAGCGATGCCGCCACGATCAGCGACCGGGTGGTCGAAGCCGTGCGCAGGCACGCCGGCGAGGCTCCGCAGTCGGACGACATCACATGTCTGTGCCTTCGCTACGAGGAACGGGATTCCTGATGTCCCGCGCCGGCTACGCTGCCAGGGTTCTGGCGATCCTGACGCTGTCGGGCACGCTGGTGGGCGAGGTCGCAGGGCAGACCGAGGAATCGGGCGGCGACGGGGTTTTCGCCGACTCCATCGTCTTCGGCCAGTCCGCTGCGGTCAGTGGCCCTGCCGCCGAGTTGGGCGAGAACATGAACCTGGGCATCCGGGCGGCGTTCGAAGAGGCCAACCGCGAGGGCGGGATTCACGGCCGCGCTCTTCGGCTCCTGCTCCGGGACGATCGGTATGAGGCGGAAGCCGCCGTGGTGAATACCCGAGCGTTGATCGAACATGGCGTGTTTGGTCTCATCGGGGCGGTGGGCACCCCCACTTCGCGGGTTGCGGCGCCCATCGCCAGCGCAGCCCGGGTGCCCTACATCGGCGCCTTTACCGGAGCTGAACTCCTCAGGGGTGACGACCAGCGATACATGGTGAACCTGCGCGCTTCCTACTACCAGGAGACCGAGGAGATGGTGGAAAGACTGACCACCGACCTCGGGTTCACCCGCATCGCGATCCTCTATCAGGACGACAGCTACGGACAGGCGGGACGCACCGGTGTAGTCCGGGCCCTGGATCGACGGGACATGGCTCTGGCGGGCGAGGGCACGTACGTACGCAATACTGTGGCGGTCAAGCGGGCGCTGCTCGACCTGCGCGGCAACAACCCCCAGGCCGTGATCATCATCGGGGCCTACGGAGCGGCAGCCCAGTTCATCCTCTGGGCGCGCAAAATCGGTATGGGGTCCGTGTTCGTCAACATCTCCTTTGTCGGCAGCAATGCTCTGTTGAATGCACTGGGGCGGGGTGGAGACGGTGTCGTGGTTACCCAGGTGGTGCCCTTTCCGCGGGACACTTCGGTCCCGGCCGTCGCACGCTACCAGGAAGCAATCCGGCGAATCGATGGATCCGCGCAACCGGGCTTCGTTTCCCTCGAGGGGTATCTCGCCGGTCGGCTCGTGGTGGAGGCGTTGCGCGCCTCCACGGAACCCGGGGGGGATCCGCCAACCAGGGAGGCCTTCCTCCAGACCCTTGAAACGTCCGGCGCGATCGACCTTGACGGCTTTGTGATCCAGTACGGGCCGGCCGACAACCAGGGTTCGGACGAGGTCTTTCTGACGATCATCCGGGGGGGGAGATTCATTTCGGTAAACCGACTGGCCCGATGAAGGACACGACCCGGACCGTCGACCACCGGCTGCACGCCGCCTTTGCGTGGCTGCTGAAGCGGTTGCCCAAACGGTTCCATGCCCGTGTCCACAAGTGGACGGGCGGGCGGCTGGGCATAGGGACCCAGATCGTGGTGGGGCTGGGCGGGGGCGTGCTGCTCACGCTCGGGGCTGTTGTCATCGCGCTGGCCCTGATGCGGATCGTCAGTTCCCGGCAGACGGAAGTCACGGAGCAGCACATGCCTGCGCTCGTCGGGGCATTCGATGTGGCCCAGCTGGCCGCCGAGCTGGTCCGAGCCACACCCAGACTGGTTGCCGCCACAGATCTTGACGCTTTGGGGGCTGTGAATATCGATGTGCTCAGGACGGAAGTTGCCCTGGATACCGCGGTGGCGGAGGTGATCGGCGCCCAGGCCGCCGAGGGGACGGGGGAGTCGGACGGTGAGAGCATCGTACCGTTGCGCGACAGCCTGATCGCGATCGTCACGGAGATTCACGAATCGGTGAACAGGAGATTGACGTACCGGAACCGCCTCCAGGTGCTGGATCTTCAACTGACCGACCTCAGCGTTGAACTCCAGCTGGAGGTGGAGCAGGAGATCGACGACCAGTATTTCTTCATAAACACGGGACTCCGAGAGCTCAACGACAGTCCCGCGCCCGTGGGACAGCGCCGGACTCTGGCGGAGATCCAGCACTACTCGGGCCTCCTCAACTTCAAGGCCTACCAGAACGAGGCGACCGCCTTGATCCTTCAGGCGATCGCGGAAAACGATATCGAGGTACTGCAGGCGACCCGCGAGAGGCTTGAGACGGCCCTGAGCGATGTCGTGGGCGCGCTCGTGGACATCCGTTCCCGGCAGAGAGCCTCTCTTCAGGAGCTCGTGGACAGGCTCGAAGATCTGTATCAGGCACCCGAGGGCATCTTCGCCACCCGGACGGGCGAGCTGGAGGAATTGGCCCGAGCCGAAGAACTTGTCGCGCAGAGCCGTCAGACGACGGCGGAGCTGGTGGCGAGGGTGGAGGGGCTTGTCGACAGCGCGGAGGGCTCGGCACAGGATGCGGCGGCCCGCTCCGGCAATCTCGTCCGGCTGGGCTTCTGGTTCATGCTTTCCGTGACGGTGCTCGTCATCGGGTTTGCGGTCTTCGGGTGGAAATTCTTCGGTGAGCGTCTGGTAGTGAGGATGGGCAAGCTGTCCCGGGCTACCCGGCGGATGTCGAAGGGTGACCTGGAGGTGCAGGTACAGATCGAGGGGAACGACGAGCTGACCGACATGGCCGGTGCCCTGGAGGTGTTCCGGCAGCACGCGGTCGAGGTGCAGCGCCTCAACCTCGTGGAGAAGCTGGCGGCCGAGGTCCAGGCCAAGAACGACAAGCTCGAGGATACGCTCGAAAACCTTCGCCGCACCCAGCAACAGGTGGTCAAGCAGGAGAAGCTGGCGTCTCTCGGTGCGCTCACCGCCGGGATCGCCCACGAAATCAGGAACCCCCTCAACTTTGTCAACAATTTCGCCGCGCTCTCGACGGAGCTGATCGAAGAGTTGCGCGAGGAGCTGGATGAAGGGGCGGAAGAGAACGGCGAGGTGGACCGCGAATATGTCGACGAGATCCTGGGCGACCTGGACACGAATGTGAAGAAGGTCAACGAGCATGGTGAACGAGCGAACCGCATCGTGGAAGGAATGCTCGCCCATTCTCGCGAGGAAGCCGGCCACGTCGAGGCGGTGGATATGAACCTGATGCTGGACGAATACACGAAACTCGCCTATCACGGGATGCGCGGAGCGGACTCGACATTCAACGTCGACGTGGTGAAGGAATTCGATCCCACCGCCGGCGAGGTCGAGGCCATCGCCAGGGACCTCAGCCGCGTGTTCCTAAACGTCGTGACCAATGCGTGCCACGCCACCCATTCGCGACGCCAGAAGTCGGGCGATGCGAACTACTTCCCGGCGGTTACGGTCAAGTCGGAGAATCTTGAGGACAAGGTCCGCGTGACCGTACACGACAACGGCACGGGCATCCCGGACGAAATCGTCGGCAAGATCTTCGATCCCTTTTTCACGACCAAGGCAGGCACCGGCGGAACCGGGCTCGGGCTGTCCATTTCGCACGAGATCATACAGGAGCACGGCGGCAAGCTGGAGGTCAACACCGAGCCGGGCGAATTCACCGAGTTCGTGATCACCCTGCCCAGGAAGGGCCCCCTGTCCACCGGAATCGAATCCGCCTGATCATCGACCTTGGCCACAATTGACGGCGTGCCGCTGGCCGCCTTTCGCCCCACCAGGCAGGAACTCCGGGATCTCGTCAAGCTGGCCCTCCCCGTTGCCGTGGTCCAGATGGGGCTGGTGTCCCAGGGGCTGGTGGACACCGCCATGGTGGGGAGGGTCAACGCGATCGAACTCGCCGCGGTCACGCTCGGCAATCTCTACTTCTTCGGGGTGTCGGTCTTCGGCATGGGCCTCCTGCTGGCGCTCGATCCGCTCATATCCCAGGCATTCGGCGCCGGAGACCACGAAGAGATCCAATTGGGGATCCAGCGCGGCCTGGTGCTCAGCATCGTACTCGGGCTGGCGACAATCGTGCCGATGGCGCTTGCGGGTCCGGTCTTCAGGCTACTGGGCCAGCCCGAGGAGGTGATTCCCGCCGCGGCGGGCTATTCGCATGCCCTGATCGCCGGTATGTGGCCGTTCTACGGCTTCGTGGTTTTTCGTCAGGTCCTGCAGGCGGTGGGCAAGGTGGCGCCGATCGTGTGGACGATCGTCCTCGCCAACCTGCTGAACGTCTTCGCGAACTGGGTACTGGTCTTCGGCAACCTGGGCGCCCCGGCCCTGGGTGCGGTCGGCTCCGGGTGGGCCACCGCCATCTCCCGCTGGTTCATGTGCCTGTGCGTCCTGGGTCTCACTCTGCGCCTGCTGGCACCCTACCTCCGGCGCGTCCATCGCGATGTCCTGCGGTGGGCGCCCCTGTGGGGGATGATGCGCCTGGGCGCGCCGATCGGGGGCCATCTGTTCCTGGAGTTCGGGGCCTTCGGCGCAATCGGCATAATGATGGGATGGCTCGGGACCGAAGCGATGGCGGGTCATCAGGTCGCGCTGAACCTGGCCGCCTTCGCCTTCATGATTCCGCTCGGGATTTCCCAGGCTGCCGCGGTGCTGGTGGGCAGGGCCGTGGGAGCGGCGCGGCCGCAGAGCGCTCGTCGGTACGGCGGCGGCGCGCTGTTGGTCTGCGTCGTCGTCATGGCGGTTACGGCGGCGATCTTCCTCCTGTGGCCCCGCGAGCTGGCCGCGGCGTTCAGCACCCAGGGAGAGGTGGTCGCCGTGGCTGCCGTACTCATTCCGGTGGCGGGAATGTTCCAGCTCGTCGACGGTCTGCAGGTGGTGTGCGCGGGGGCGCTTCGCGGGGTTGCCGACACCCTGCGGCCGATGATCTACAACGTTGTCGGGTTCTGGTTCTTCGGCATGCCGATCAGCCTGTGGTTCGGGTTCCAGAGAGAGGGCGGACCCGTGGGGCTTTGGTGGGGCCTGGCGGCTGGACTCGGTGCCGTGGCGGTCATGCTGCTGTGGCGCATGTGGAGGCGCTTTCGGGGGCCGCTCGCCCGATTTTCCACGATTGCCGCGCACTGACCGGACTTCGCGGCGGTCGCCGGTCTCGCGCGCAACCGGGCCTCCGCGTCAGAACTCCCCTACCAGGCCGATCTCGGCCTCCAGCTCATAGCCGGTATCCCGCGCGACGGTGGCGCGCGCGAGTTCGATGAGGGTCACGACCTCGGCCGCCGTGGCGCCGCCCAGGTTCACAATGATGTTCGCGTGCTTGTGGAATATCTGGGCTGCCCCGTGGACGTGTCCCTTCAGCCCGCACTCGTCGATCAGCCGGCCCGCTCCGATCCCGTCGATCTTCTTGAAGATGGATCCCGCGCAGGGGTAGAGCCACATGTCCGGGTGACGCTCGTCCCGCCAGGCCAGGTTTTCCCGAACCACCCTGCGCAGTTCCTCGACCGGTGTGGGCACAAGCTTGAGCGAGACGTCCAGAACCACATCGCCCGTATCGTGGATGATGCTGTAGTCGTATCCGAACTGGAAGTAGTCGGTGTCCACGCGCCGCACGGATCCGTCCGGGGCGAGGATCGTGGCGCCCTCCATGAACTCTTCCCAGAACATGGTGCGCTCGCGGGCAGGCGCGGGAGCCAGGAAGTGGAGGTTCTGCCACACGGCGCCGCCGACCGTGCTGGGGATTCCCACGAAATGATGAAGCCCCCCCAGGCCTCGGGAGACGGTCGCGTTGATCAGGTCGGGGAAGGTGTCCAACCCGGCGCCGGCCAGCACTCTTCCCCCCGGCAGGAACTCGAGCGTACGGATATCGCACCGTATCACGACGCCGCGAAAGCCCCGGTCGCCGACAAGGATGTTGGCCCCGCGCCCGAGGAGGAAGCTGGGCATCTCGAGTTCCCGGGCCGTGGAGATGGCATGGCACAGCTCGTCAGCCGTGCGCGCCCTGTAGAACAGGTCTGCCGGTCCACCGATCCTGAAGGTCGTAAAGGGCGCCAGGGGCACGTTCCGCCGCACGCGACTCGGGCCGACCGCCTGGACGTAGCGTTCCAGAAGCTGTGGGTCTGGCTGTTTCACGAGTTCTCGCCGCTCTCGGGGCTCACGCGGGCTCGTCCACGCACTCCCGAGGTTGCTGGACTGCCGGTTCCGCTACATTGACGGTGCCGAACCGCGCCTGCGACCGTCCCCCGAATATGACCAGATCCCTCATACGCCTCAATGCGGTGAGCCGGGTCTTTCGCACCAACGATGTGGAGGCCCGCGCGCTCTCCGACGTCTCGCTCACCATCGAAGCGGGTGAATTCGTCTCGATCGCGGGCCCCTCGGGGTGCGGCAAAACCACCCTGCTGTGACGACTGGGCAGGAGAGCTCACGGAGAGCGGTTTCGGCCTGTCCTGACCCGGTTTATCTTGTCGCGGTGTGATGTCGGCGCATGGACGCGCGCCGATGATGAATTGATCGAGGAGACCGAATGTCGCTGCCTGACAGGAGAATCCGTGTGCTCGTGGCCAAGCCGGGCCTGGACGGGCACGACCGCGGAGCCAAGGTCATCGCGGCGGCGTTTCGTGATGCCGGCTTCGAGGTGGTCTACACGGGTCTCCATCAGACTCCCGAAATGGTCGTGGCGGCGGCGGTCCAGGAGGATGTGGACGTGGTCGCCATGTCGGTTCTGTCGGGCGCCCACATGACATTGTTCCCCCGCGTGCGTGAACTGCTGGACGCCGAGGGGCTGGGGCACATCCTGCTGACCGGGGGCGGCATAATCCCGAAGGATGACGCCCGCGCGCTCGGTGAACTCGGGGTGGGCCGCGTCTTCGGGCCCGGAACGCCGACCGGCGAGGCCATCGCCTACATTCGCGACTGGTTCGCCAACCGCGAGGATCCATACTAGGTGGCGCCGACCGACGCTGATCTGGCCGCGCGCCCGGGCCGCATGGGGGAACTCGGCCGCGAACTGCTGGAAATGCGCAGCCGGCTCAGGCTGGGCGGCGGCCCGGACAGGATCAGGCGCCAGCGAGACCGTGGCAAGCTGACCGCGAGGGATCGGCTCCACCTGTTGCTCGACCCGGGAACGACCTGGGTCGAGGTGGGTCTGCTGGTCGCGCACGATCGCTACGAGGGCAAGGCCCCGGGCGCGGGAGTGGTGACGGGGGTCGGGATCGTCGAGGGACGCGAAGTGGTGGTGGTGGCGAACGACGCGACCGTCAAGGCGGGGTCGTGGTGGCCGGAGACCATCACGAAGATCCTGCGCGCTCAGGAAACCGCCATGCGCTGCGGGATTCCGATCATCTATCTCGTCGACTCGGCCGGCGTGAATCTCCCGTATCAGGGTGGAGTGTTCCCCGGGCAGTACGGCGCCGCCAGAATCTTCTATTACAACTCGATCATGCGCCGGTATCTGCGGACGCCGCAGTTCGCGGCGGTCATGGGTCCATGCATCGCCGGCGGCGCATACCTGCCGGCGCTGTCGGACGTGATCCTCATGGTGGACGGCACCAGCTTCATGGGTCTGGGCGGCCCGAATCTGGTGAAGGGCGCAACGGGTCAGACCGTAGACAGGGAAGAGCTGGGAGGTGCGGCCGTACACACGGAGGTGAGCGGCGTCGCGCACTATCGCGTCGTCGACGACGAAGACTGCATGGCAAAGCTGCGGTCGCTGGTCGCCGATCTGCCCCGGGATCGCGGCACCCCGCCGCGCGATGTCGACTTCGATCCACCGGCGCGGCCGGCCAGCGATCTATACACCCTCATCCCCGACGACCACCGCCGCCCGTACGATATGGGAGCGGTCCTCGATGTCATCTTCGACGGCGGGGGACTGACCGAGTTCCAGCCGCAGCACGCGGCCGAACTCATCTGCGGAACGGGCTCCATCGCGGGGATCGCCGTCGGGGTGATCGCCAACCGGCGCACCGTGGTGAAGGATTCGCGCGACGGGCCTCCCCGATTCGGCGGCATCATCTACACGGAGTCCGCGGACAAGGCGGCCTACTTCATCGACACGATGAATCGGCAGGGCACCCCGATCGTTTTCGTTCAGGACGTGTCCGGGTTCATGGTGGGGCCCGAGGCCGAGCATAGCGGCATCATCCGTGCCGGAGCCCGGTTCGTGGAGGCGATGGCCACCGCGGTCGTGCCCAAGCTCGTGGTCACGCTCAACCACGCGTCGGGCGCCGGGTACTACGCGATGGCGGGCCAGGGCTTCGACCCGGACTTCATTCTCACCCTTCCCACCGGCCGCATGGGGGTGATGGAGGGGGAGAGTGCGGTGATGGCGCTCTTCGGTTCCAGGCTCGAGCGATTGAAGTCGGAAGGACTGGAGGCGGACGCCGAACTCACCGAGCAGATGGATGCCGTGCGCGCGGAGTACGATCGGCAGCTCGACGCCACCTTCGCGGCCGCGCGGGGCTTCGTCGACGCGGTGGTGCTCCCCGAGGAGTTGCGGGACTCACTCGCGCTCCTGCTTCGAGCGGCCCTCAACAACCCGGGGCCGCACCTCGGTGCCTTCGTGCTCCCGGGCGACATGGGCGGGATGGAGCGATGATCGGGAAGAGCGCCGCGGCGCCCATCCGCATCGCGAGCGGCCAGGGATTCTGGGGCGACGATCTCGAGGCCCCGATCCGCCAGGTAGAGGGTGGGCCGGTCGACTATCTCATGCTCGACTACCTGGCGGAGGTGACTATGTCGATCATGCAGAAGCAGCGGTCGCGGGATCCTTCGGCCGGCTACGCGCGGGATTTCGTCCCCCTCATGGAGCGCATCTTCCCGGCCTGCGTCGAGCGCGGCATCAGGGTTGTCACCAACGCGGGCGGGGTGAATCCGGCGCAGTGTGCCCAAGCTGTGGCCGACGCGGGCCGCCGTGCCGGCATGGGCGGGCGCGCGCGGGTCGGTGTCGTGACCGGCGACGACCTGATGGGCCGGCTCGACGGTCTCCTGAGCGCGGGACACACCCTGCGCAACATGGAAACCGGTGCGCCCCTCGAGACCGTCAGGGACAGCGTGCGCAGCGCCAACGTCTACCTGGGCGCCCGGCCCATCGTTCAGGCCCTGGAAGGGGACGCCCTGGTCGTGGTGACCGGGCGCTCGACCGACACCGCGCTCACCTACGCCCCCATGGCCAAGGAATTCGGTTGGGCGTGGGATGCCTGGGACCAGCTCGCCAGCGGGGTCGTCGCGGGTCACATCAACGAGTGCGGGGCGCAGGCGAGCGGCGGCAATTGTCTGGCCGATTGGTGGGAAATCCCCGATCTGGCGGAAGTCGGCTTCCCGATCGTGGAAGCGAATCCCGACGGGAGCTTTGTCGTCACCAGGCACCCGGGCCTCGGCGGTGTCGTCTCGCTGCGCACGGTGAAGGAGCAGATCCTGTACGAGATGGGGGACCCTTCGACCTACATCACTCCCGACGTAGTCGCCGATTTCACCACGATTCGGCTGGCCGAGGACGGGGACGACCGTGTTCGCGTGAGCGGCATCCGCGGACGAGCTCCGACGCCGCATCTGAAGGTCTCAATCGCCTGCTCGGCCGGGTACAAGGCCGTGGGGACGCTGGTGTACGCGTGGCCGGATGCCGCCGCGAAGGCACGCGCCGCTGCCTCGATCCTGAAAAAGCGGCTCGATCGCCTGGGACTGACTTTCGACCGGATTCTGGTGGAACTGGTGGGGTGGGACGCCACGCACGGACCGCTCGCCGGCGAGCCGCCCCCCGATCTCCCCGAAGTGCAGCTGCGCATCGGCGTGAGGGGTCCCGACCGCACGTCGGTCGAGCGGTTCACCCGGGAGATCGCGCCCCTTGTTCTCACTGGTCCTCCCTCTGTCACCGGTTTCGCGGGGGGACGCCCGCGCGTGCAGGAGATCGTGGCCTACTGGCCGGCGCTGATCGACCGCTCGGTTGTCGAACCGCATCTTTCCGTCGAGTTTGTCGAGGTATGAGGAAACGGATGACCACCACACCCGACCACGCGGCCGGCCGATCGCGCCGAGCCCGGCGGTGTTGCGAGACGCCGGCATAGTGGCCAGGGTGCCGCTGCTGGACCTCGCCCACGCCCGCTCCGGCGACAAGGGGAACACGGCGAATGTCGGCCTGATCGCCTACGAGGATGAGGACTATTCCCTTCTCGTCGAGAAGGTGACTGCGGATCGGGTCAGGGAACACTTCGCCGGCATGGTGGAGGGTCCGGTGGAACGGTTCGCGCTCGACAACCTGGGCGCGCTGAATTTCCTGCTGCACGGCGCCCTGGACGGAGGCGGCACCGTGTCGCTGATGACGGATGCGCAGGGCAAGGTCTTCAGCACCGCACTGCTGCGGATGGAGCTCGACGTGCCCGACGAGGTCGCCGCCAGGGTGCGGGGCAGGGGACGTCCACCAGCAACGGGAGCCGAAGTGCGATGAACAGTGCCGCAGTGCTTCGCCGAGACACCGATGACGGGGTCGCGACGCTCGTCCTCAACCGGCCGGAAAAGCGCAACGCGCTTGCCGCTGGCATGGTGGACGAACTGTTGCAGCTTCTCGCCCAGGCGGGGGCCGACCCGAGTGTGCGCGTGATCGCCCTGCGCGGCCGCGGCCGGGACTTCTGCGCGGGGGCGGATCTCGGCGAGATCGCCGCTTCGCAGACGCAGGGTCCGGAGGCCGGATTGGCGGACGCCCAGCGTCTTGGCGAAGTATTCGTGACGATGCGGCGCCTGCCCCAACCGGTGGTTGCCGTCGTAAGGGGACGAGCGCTGGGTGGGGGATGCGGGCTCGCCACCGCCAGCGATCTGGTTCTGGCCCACGAAGATGCCAGCTTCGGCTACCCGGAAGTGCATCTCGGCTTTGTGCCCGCCCTGGTGATGTCGATCCTGAAGCGGAAGGTGGGCGATTCGGTCGCTTTCGAGCTCCTGCTGCGCGGCCGCGGCATCACGGCTGGGGAGTCGGCATCGATCGGCCTGGTCAATCAGGTCATCCCCGACGATGTCTTCGAGAGCAGTGTCGAGGAGTACCTGGCCGCACTGGCGACGCGTCCGGCGACGGCGGTGGCGCTCACCAAGCGCCTGTTCTATGGCATCGAAGGGGCTTCCATCGAAGATGCGATCGCGCGCGGCGCCGAGGTCAACGCCCTCGCGCGGTTCACCGAGGACTGCAAGACGGGCGTTGCGAGCTTCCTCGCCCGCAGCCGGCGACGCTGATCCCGTGTTTCGACCATCCAGATCGCAGCGCGCCGTGGAGGACGGATCCGTCGCATGGAAGGTGCGCCTCTTTGCGCTGGGAGCCGCACTGGCCCTGGCCGGCATGGCCTTGACGGCGCGCTGGCTCGTGTGGGTGGGCATTGCGGTGCTCGCATCCGGGCTGGCGCTGCGATTCCTGCCCCGGCGGGACTGATTTAGCAGGAATTCGCCACTCCACCCGCATTAGTCCCGTCTGGCTATTCCAGCGCCCCTGTCACGCCGCTTTCTTCCCCGGTGTGAAGACCGAGCACGAAGACACTGTCGTCCACGAAGGAGCCCGGGCGGTCCTCCGCGAGAAGTTCGGGTTCGACGGATTCAGACCCGGGCAGGAGCGCCTGATCGCCGGCGTCCTGTCGGGCCGGGACACCCTCGGCGTGCTCCCCACGGGCGGCGGCAAGACCCTCACCTACCAGCTCCCGGCCTTCATGCTGGACGGTCTGGTGCTGGTGGTCAGCCCTCTGATTTCCCTCATGCAGGACCAGGTCGACCGCGCCCTACGCCTCGGGCTCCGGGCTGCGTCCCTCACCTCCCAGGACTCCAGGGACGTCCAGGACGAGAGTCAGCGCGCCATCGCCGAGAGGCGCCTGGACCTCCTCTTCTGCTCCCCGGAACGACTCGAGGCGAAGAAGCTCCGCGGGCTCCTCGGATCATCACCCGTCTCCCTGATCACGATCGACGAGGCGCACTGTATCTCCGAGTGGGGCCATGAATTCCGCCCCGCGTTCCGGCGCATCCTCCGGCTCCGCTCGATCGTCGACGCCCCGGTCCTCGCAGTGACCGCCACGGCGACCCCCGCCGTGCGCGAAGACATTGCGCAAGTCCTTGGTATGCGCGATCCCGTCAGGGTCGTCACTTCGTTCGACCGCCCCAACATACGCTGGCTGGTCGCCCGCAAGCGTCCCGGTCCCGAACGGATCCGCGAAATGGTCCGGCTGATCCGGCAGGCGCCGCCCGAATGTGCCCAGCGCGCCCTGATCGTCTACGCGCCCACCCGGCGGCAGGTGGTCAGCGTGCGCCGGGCCCTCGCCAGCCAGGGCGTCATCGGGGATGCCTACCATGCCGCGCTCCCGAAGGAGGAGCGCCAGGCCGTGCAGCAGCGCTTCATGTCCCGGAAATCGAATGTCGTGGTGGCCACCTGCGCCTTCGGCATGGGCATCGACAGGGGCGACGTGTGGGCAGTCTTCCACTACGCCTATCCGGGGTCCCTCGAGAGCTACTACCAGGAGGCGGGCCGGGCCGGGCGCGACGGCGAGCAATCGATGGCGCTGGGATTTGTCCATCGCGACGACTGGAAGGTGCCCGCCGCCTTCATGGACCGTGCCTATCCCCGGCCGGCCGATGTGCTGGGGCTGCTCAAGAGGATCGGCAGGAGAGCCTCCGCCGCACGCGCCTCGCCCGCAAGCCTGACGGGCAGTGGAGGTGCCAACGTTCCCCATCTGAAGTGGTTGATGCGCTCCGGCGCGGTGGAACTGGCGCCGGACTTTGCCAACTGGATCGAGAACTGGCCCGACGGCGAGGCCGAGGGTCCGCCAACGGTCGCCGGTCCGGTTCTTTCGCTCACCGGGAAGCCACCCGACCTGACCCCCCTCGTGTCCGCGCGCGGACAGGCACGCGGCCGGTTGCGCGCCATGCAGCGGTACTGCGGCCGGCGGGGATGCCGACGATTGGCGTTGTTGCGTTATCTTGGTGAAACGGAAAACGGATACCCCAACGGAGCCCCCACATCTATGGAGTTCGATGAGATAAGCGCAATAGCGCAAGCCATGCGGACGTCGAAGCGACCGAACACGCTGAGGGTCTACGGACTGGCGTGGGGCCAGTGGCGGCGCTGGTGCGAGGAGACCAGCCGGCGGTCGTGCCCGGCGGAGCCCTTCGAGGTCGCGCTGTACCTCACCGAACGGGCCAAGGACCCGGGGCATGGCCCGGACGGGCGGCTGTCGATCGGTTCCCTCAGCGTCGCGCTGCGGGCGATCAAGCACTACCACGGCCTGTTCAACCAGCCGACCCCGACCGACCACCCCGTGGTGCGCCGCACGCTCGCGGGCCTGCGGGAGCAGTTGCGGCGGCCGGTGAAGCAAGCCCCCGGGCTGACTGCGGAGAAGTTCAAGCGGGTGATCGCGACGGCCTGCGAACCACGCCAGCACACGACCCGCATGGAGGCGGTCCACGTCGCCAAGCGCCGAGGGATCCGCGACGTCGCGCTGCTCGGCACCATGCGGGATGCGATGCTGCGACGGCAGGAGGCCGCAGACCTCACATGGGCCGATGTCGAGTTCCTGCCCGACGGAAGCGGTCGCGTCACCGTGCAGCGGAGCAAGACGAACCCGGAGCCCGCCGTCCTCCCGCTGCGGGCCGGCACGGTGGACTGGCTCAAGCGCCACCGGCCCGACGATGTGAAGTCGACCGACCGTGTGTTCGGCGTGACCACGGGCCACGGGCTGCACCTGATCATCCGCAACGCCTGCAAGCACGCGGGGCTCGGTGACGACTACGGCGGGCACTCCCCGCGCGTCGGGATGGCCCAGGATCTGTCCGTCGCCGGCGCGTCGGTCGCGCAGATCATGCAGGCCGGCAGGTGGCGCTCAGCGGAGATGGTCAGTCAATACACGAAGGGGCTGGAGGCCGACCGGAGCGCGGTCGCGACCTTCAGCCTCCCGGACTACGAGGACTGAGAAAAAAGGGGGCAGGGACAGGGAAGGCCCGTCACTGCCCCCTTGTGTTCGTTCATTTGTCGAGGTCCCACCAGTGAGCGGTTGCAATCGCCATCGCCGGCGACTCGGCAGGATTGCCCGTCGCGTAGCGACCGTCCTCCGCCCGGGCGTAGCATCGATACTGCCGGGGCGCAGAGTCGTCCCCGTAGTCCTCGATCTCCACGGTGATCCTGTCGTTCCCCCGATAAGCCTTGAAGGTTGTCACGTGACAAACGTCTGACAGGCCCGTCAGGTCGTCGCAGAGCTCTCTGCGGATTCCCGCGATCCGCTGTTCAGTGGTCGGCATCTTTTCTTTCCCTTAGAAGGGTGGGGTGGATGGGAAAACAAGCGCCCGAACCTAGTCGAAATCACCCTCGTTGACCACGCGGACCCCGGCCGCATGATCCCGGGCCGGACCGAAAGGTTACGACAGTTACAACCTTAAAGACCAAAGACGTCAGGAGCCCCGACTGGAGGCCCCTGACGCCTTTGTGTGGTCTGCTCCCCCGATCCCTTCACACCCAGTTGCCAGACCAGAGAGGGCCGAGAAAGCACCTTGAAGCTATGGCCCGCCCCATGCCGATTCAAGCCCACCCGGACCCAGTAACCCCCCCCACATTTCCCGCCCGAAATTGGGGCTTCCCGGGCACACTAGACTTGATGCGGTCCCACATCCGGACGGTCCCCAAGTGGTCGGGCTCCGGCGGCGGGTGGGACAGTGGACGCCCACCGCGGGGGTTACCCCTTGGCCTCACAGGGCAGCGCGAACCCAGCCGGAAGTTTCGGTGGCCAGAGCGAGCGAGGCGACGGTCCGACTGGGGCCGTTGGGAAGCGGCTGGCACCTTGAAAGCGCACACCCAGCGGCGAATCAAAGCCCCGGCGCTCAAGGGCCCGAACGGTGACGACCGGCTCCATACGGCAGCCTTCACACTGGATCAGGCGGTGGCCACCCCCCCAGCAAGATCGCAATCCTGCTGGGGGTAAAGGCCACCCCTGCCCACAGGGCTCAGACCTCACCACCGGCAGCTAAGGGTCACCGGATAGAATCCCCCCAACAGTAGGGGGCCAGTTTCCTGGAAAGTGTCCGGACTCAATAAGGGTCTTGAGGCCGTGACTCGGTGGCTTACCTTTCGCGTGCAGGCCGAGAGGTCAGCAAACCGAAGTGGGGGCAGGGTGTCGTGGTCGCTCATTCCACCCTGCCCCCGCTTCATATCCCACAACAACCGGGGGCGGGAGTTGGGGAGCATGAGCCATGATGCAGTTCCGCAGGGTGCTCGGCTTTCGCAACGGCTGCCCCGTCCAACTGGAAACAGGAAAGAGACATGAGCAGCTACCTGGTACACGGAGACACCGCAGACGAGATCGCTCTGCGGGCACTGATCAAACGCGCCGCCGAGGTCGAGGAGCAGGTGAAGGGGCACCGGATATGCAACCTCTTCCACGCCGCTCACACCGCTGCGGACAAGGCGTGGCGGAGCAGCATCGAACAGCAGAGGCGGGCGGGCCTAGTTGGGCGAACCCATGAAGTTCCGCTGTCCGATGTCGCAATGGAAACCGCTCGACGAGCCGCCGACGGTGCGGTGAGCAGGTTCCTCGATGCCCTACAAGGATCCGGCGAAGCGGAGAGCAGCGCAACGTAGGTCCATGCGTCGCCTTCGGGCGAGGCGCAAGGCACAGAAGGCAGCGAAGGCGGGGACCCCTGCCCCCGCCCCCTCTCTGGGCCCAGAGAGCGGCGTGGGGGTCACCTCTCAATCAAGAGCATTATCGGGGCGTTTGGCGGCGTATCTGGGGGCGCTCCGGATTTCTCAGGGGCCGCTGGCGGGCCAGCCGTTCACGGTGCTGCCGTGGCAGGGTGGATTCCTGGAGCTGTTCGACGAGCAGGGGGACCTCGCCCTGTCGGTGGCGAGAAAGAACGGCAAGACAACTCTGCTGGCGGGGATTGCGGCGGCGACGTTGGACGGGCCGCTGGTCCAGCCCCGGGCGGACACGGTACTGGTGGCGGCGTCCTTCGGGCAGGCGCTGATTGCGTTCAGGGCGATCCGCTGGTTTCTGTTCGGGGGAAAGAAGCACGACCGGAAGCGGTGGCGCGTCCGGGACTCGGCGAACGTGGCCGAGATCGAGTGCTTGAGGACGGGGGCCCGGCTGGCCGTCTACGGGGCGAAGCCTGAGACGGCGCACGGACTGGCGGCGGGCCTCTGCCTGTTGGACGAGCCGGCGCAGTGGGGCGCGACTACCCGGGACCGGATGCTGGCGGTCCTGCGCACGTCGGCCGGGGCGATCCCGGGCGGGCGGCTGGTGGCGCTGGGGACGCGCCCGGCGGACCCGGAGCACTGGTTTGAGAAGATGCTGCGGGGGAATCGGGCGCTGTGTTTCGCGGCTGAGGCCGACGCGGATCCGCTGGACCGGGAGGCGTGGGCCGTTGCGAATCCGTCACTGCCGCATATGCCGCACCTTCGGGATGCGCTGGAGCGGGAGGCGAAGGAGGCGGCGGCGGATCCTTCGGCGCTGGCGGCGTTCCGGGCGCTCAGGTTGAACGCGGGCGTATCGGACACCCTGCAGTCCACGTTGCTGGATGCGGGGACATGGGCGCGGATCGAGGGGACGGCGGAGCGGGCCGGGCCCTATGCGCTGGGGATCGACCTGTCGAGCGGGGCGGCGATGACGGCGGCGGCGGCGTACTGGCCGGAGTCCGGGGCGCTGCGGGCGTTCGCGGCCTTCCCCGAGGTGCCGGGGCTGGCCGAACGGGAACGGCTGGACCAGGTACGCCCGGGGCTGTACCGGCAGATGGCGGATCGAGGGGAGCTGATGATCGCGGGCCGCCGGGTCGTGGACGTGGGGATCCTGCTGGGCGAAGTGCTGCGGCGCTGGGGGCGTCCGGCGGTGATCGCGTGTGACCGCTGGCGGGAGCGCGAGCTGCGCCAGTCCCTTGAGGCCGTCCGGTTCCCGCTGGCGCAGCTGGTCATCCGGGGGCAGGGATTCAAAGACGGCGGACAGGATCTGGTTGCGTTCCGGGGGGCGTGTCTGGCCGGGCGGGTCACGCCGGAGCGGTCGCTGTTGCTCCGGGCCGCGCTGATGGAGGCCCGCACGGTATCGGATCCGGCGGCGAATGAGAAACTGAGCAAGGGCGCTCAGGGCGGCCGGCGGGCCCGGGCCCGGGACGATGCTGCGGCAGCTTCGATCCTGGCCGTTGCGGAGGGTTCCCGGCGGGGCAACATGGCCGCGCCCAGTGTCCGCCTGGTGGCCGTATGAGCTGGCACCGGAAGGGCGGGAGGCCGCGCGGCTGGGCGCGATTGCGGCGGCAAGTGTTCGAGCGGGACGGCTTTCGTTGTGTGAGGTGCCGGAAGCGCGGGCGGTTGGAATGTCACCACCGCGTCCCCCTGTGGGCGGGGGGATCGAACGACGTGGCCAACCTCGAGACGCTTTGCAGGGGGTGCCACCTCAAGGCGCACCGGCGGCCGGACAGGCCCGGCGCGGCGGCGTGGCGGCGGCTGGTTGGGGAGCTGCTGGATTGATGGCCCCCCCTGATTTCCGCCCGGAAATCAGGACTTCCCAGGGACGATAGACTTCCCCCATGGCCAAGAATAAGAGCCGGAAAAAAGTGATCGGCGTAGGCATGCTCCCGGACGCATCCACGAAACCGCTGCAGCGGCTGGCGGCCCTGCTTGGCTGGCCGGCCGCGCCCTGGAAGTTGCAGACGGCCCTGGCGCACGCCGTGGTCGTCGCGTTGTCGCTTGTCGACCGCGAGTTCGACCAGGAGATCACGGTCAGCACCGCGGCGCTGCATGAGCTGATGGAACGCCGAACGCGAGCGAACACCGCGCACGCCGTCGCGGCGATCCTGCGCAGTCTGACGCGCGAGAAGGTCCGGGCCACCGTGGACGGCGAAGAGGTTGTCGTTGACGTGCTCACCAAGGATGGGACCAGCCGCTTTCGGCTGGGGGAAAATCAGATGAGGCGGATCGATTATCCGCCTCAACACGTCCAGGACATTATCGAGGCCTGACACCATGACGGAATCACAGAAGTTTGAGCTTCGCGCGTCCGAGATACGCGAGGCCCTGAACACGCTCCAGGAGGCCGAGGAGCTGACCGATGACCAGCGATCCGAAATGGACAAGCTGACGCGCGAATATCGCGACGTGGAAACCCGGAAGCGGGCCGCGCTGGTGATCGAGGCCGACGAGCTGGAAGCCGCGAAGGCTGCCGCGACCGCAAGCCCCGACCGGGAAACCCGGGAGCGAATTGAGCTTCGCAGTAAGGCGCGGATCGGCGGCTACCTCAGGGCGCACTTGCGCGGCCGGATCGTGGACGGCGCGGAACACGAGCTGCTGACCGCCGCCGGCGTCCCGGATGGGTCGATCCCGATTGAGCTGTGGGACACCGCGACGCCTGAGCGCCGGGACATAACCGGCGCGCCCGGGACGGTCGGCCTTAATCTGGACCGGATCCGCCCGGCAGTGTTCGCGCCCAGCGTGATCCCACGTCTGGGGGTCGAGATGCCCCGGGTCGAGTCCGGCAGCTACGCATCCGCGACGATCAGCACGTCCACGACGGCAGGAGCGCGGGCGAAGGAAGCGGACGCCCCGGCGACCGCTGCCGCGTTCACGGCGGCGACGTCGACGCCGAAGCGGATCAGTACCCGGCTCAGTCTGACGTTGGAGGACATCGCATCGGTGGGGACGGCCTCCTTCGAGTCCGCCCTGCGGGAGAACCTGAGCCTTGGCCTGTCCTCTGAGCTGGACGACCAGGGCCTCAACGGGGACGGGAACGCGCCGAACCTTGCGGGCCTGTTCTCGAAGATCGGCATGGCCACCGCGCCCGGGGCCGCCGTCGCGACGTTCGATGACTTCGTCGGGGCGTTCGCAGGCGGCATCGACGGCCTCTGGGCCTCCACCATGAAGGAGGTCGCCATCGTCGCGGGGGTCGAATCCTACGGCTTGAGCGCCCGGACCTTCAGGGACGCCGCCGGGCAGGATCTGGGCGACATGGCGTTCGCGGATTACGCGATGGCGAAGTACGGCGGCTGGTGGACGAACAAGCGGATGCCGGTCAAGGCCAACCACATACAGGACGCGATCCTGTACCGGATGGGCCGGTCCATGATGGGCGCGGCCGGCGCGATGCGGACGGCGGTCTGCCCGCACTGGGGATCGGTGTCGATCGACGATGTCTATTCCGATTCCGGCAAGGGGATTCGACACTTCACGATGCACGTCCTGCTGGGTGACGTGATCGTCGTGCAGCCGGATGCGTACAAGCGCCTCCAGTTCCGCGTCAGCACCTGATGGACGCCGGCCGCCTGATCCACCGGGCGGCTGTCGAGGTACGGGCGGCTGCGGACGGTGAGCACCTTCACGGGGTCCTGATCCAGGAGGGCCGCGCGGCTTCCGGGGGGCGGCGGGAGCTGTTCGCCCCGGGCGCTGTCGAGTGGCCGGCCGAGGGCGTGGGGATCCTGCTGGCGCACCGGACGGCCCCGGAGCTGCGGGCCATGCCGTCCCGGCGCTCCGATGGGCGGATCACGATTCAGGCCCCGGCGACGCCGGCGATCCGGGAGGCTGTCGAGGGCGGCCGCCGATACATGAGTGTCGAGTTTCACGCGCTCCAGGAACGGACTACGGCCGGCGGCGTTCGCGAGATCCTGCGGGCCTTTGTACCGGACGCGGCGCTGGTGGACTCCCCTGAGTTCGATGTGACGTCTGCCGAGATTCGCCGGCGGCTGGGCGGTGGCGGCTTCAAGCTGTCGACCAAAGTGCGGGCGAACCGGAAGATGGACTGCAAGTGCGCGGGGACGGCTGGGCCAGGCGGGAAGGGCCTCAAGTCTGTCCAGTTCTCCGAGGACGCCTTTGACGGGATCGAGGACGCCGACGTGTCAGCCGTCACCCGGGGGCAGGACTCGGTTATCGCTTCGACGCGATCCGACACCTTGAAGCTGTCCAACAGTTCCGAAGGGCTGAAGATCGAGGCCGAGCTGCTGGACACGGTTGCGGCCCGCGACGTGCGGTCCCTGGTCGAATCGGGGGAGAAGGTCGTGGCCCGTCCTTTGTGGGACGGCAAGCGTTCGGTCTGGACCCGGGAGGGCGATACGGCGGTCGTTACGTCGGCCCGCTTCAACACGATCCTGATGCGCCCGGTTCCTGGCTTTGACCGCGGACTGGACGCTGTGATTCTGACGACCGCGGCCAACAATTCCGAGCAACGCGAGTGTTCGCGCGTTGGGGTGTCACTGAAACGCCGGAGGCTTTGGCTGTGAGCTGCACTTCCCAGACCCGCAAGATCGTCACGCTCGACGTGGCGGCGGGGAGCCATGAGGATTACGCCTTCACCGCACTGCCGGCGGCGGATCCGCTGCTGACGATCGTCAACGGCCCGGCGGCCGGACGGGTGGGCGTCAGCGTGAGCGCGGACGGGCAGCTGTTCGTCCCCATCGAGGGGGCCTTCGTGACGCTGGGCGCGGATGAGGGGCTGCTGGTCCCGATCCCGCGCAGTGCTGCGGCGGTGCGGTTGGAGGCGACGGCAGCCGCAACGGGCGTCATGGTCGTGGTGACCGACACATGAGCGTGACCGAGCGCATTGAGAGGCTGGGCGGCATGGCCGCGCTGGCCGCAGCGGCCCGGCCGGAAATCGACCTGTTTCAGTCCGATGACGACCGGGAGCTGGATCGAGTTATCGAGGTGGCCGCCCACCTGGTCTGCCGCTGGTGCCCGGAAGCGCCCGACGTGGTTCTCAAGGAAGCCGTTCTCAGGTGCGCCGGGTGGCTCAAGGACGCGCCCCGGGAGAACCTCATCAGTGAGGGGGTCGGTGAGATGCGGGCCGAGTTCGCGGCCGGGCAGATTGCGGCGCTGCGGCACAGTGGGGCTATGGCCGTTCTCAGTCCGTGGAAGGTGCGCCGGGCGGGAGTGATCGGATGAGCCGCGCCGAGACTGCCCGGGGCCGGACGTCGGGCCTCTGGGGCCGCCTCTGGGGCCGCAAAAGGGAAACGCGGCAGCAGTCCGGGTATTCCGAGGCGATCCTGGCCAGCTTCCTGGCCTACGCCGAGGGGCAGAGCGGACAGGTGGCCGCAACGGGCGCCCTGGAAGCCTGTGCGGGTCTCTGGGGGCGTGCGTTGGCCTCTGCCGAGGTCATGCCCAGCACGGCCCGTACGGCCTGCATCACGCCCGCTGTGCTGTCCCTGATCGGGCGCGACCTGATCCGGCGCGGCGAGTCCCTGCACGAAATCAGGATCGACCGGCGCGGCCTTCGCCTAATCCCTGCCGGACAGTGGGACGTGCACGGCCCCGAGGAGCCGGACGACTGGATCTACCAGAGCACGACCTATGGGGCGTCATCGTCGCGCACCAACTGGCTCCCGGCGGCTGCGGTCGTGCACTGTCTCTGGGGGCGCCAGCCGGAACGGCCGGAGGTCGGGATCGGGCCGATGCAGTTCGGGAAGCTGACCGGCGACCTGACCGGAAACCTCGAGCTGAGACTGTCCGAGGAAGCGGGCGGCCCGGTCGGGCATGTTCTCCCGGTCCCTGCGGACGGCGGGGATGGATCGGTTGAAACGCTCCGCAAGGATCTGGCGGCGGCAAAGGGCCGGACGGTGCTGGCGGAAACGACGGCGGCCGGCTGGGGCGAAGGCCAGAGCGCCGCGCCCCGGCAGGACTGGAAGGGTTCCCGCTTCGGCGCGGATCCGCCGGAGGTGCTGTCTGCGCTCAGGACGGACGCGGGGCTGGCCGTCGCCTCAGCGTGCGGGATCCCCCCGATGCTGTTCACGGCGACCGGGGCGGCGCCGTTAAGGGAAGCATGGCGTCAGTTCCTGCACGCCTCAGTGGCCCCGATCGGACGAACGATCGAGGCTGAGTTGTCCGCGAAGCTGGGGGCCGACGTGCGGCTGGACTTCGAGAAGCTGGCCGCGTCCGACATCTCAGGCAGGGCCAGGGCGTTCCAATCCCTGACAGGCGGCGGGATGGACGCGGCCCGCGCAGCCGCTGTGACGGGGCTGGAACGGTGAAGACCTTCGAGGTCGAGGTGAAGTGCTCGGAGTGTCCGGCCAAGTTCCTGACTGAGTACAACCGGTATACCTGTTCGCCCCGCTGCGCCCATCAGCGCCGGATGAGGCTGGGCGAGGATCTACGCCAGAAACAACGCCGTCCCTGGCGCCGCATGACGACCAAGTGAACCCCGGATCAAAGGAGTGAACCCCGTGGCCAGACTGATCGTGATTCTCGGCAAGGGCAAGCGCCCGCCAGTGACCGGCTGGAAGCCGTTCGTCCAGGGCGCCGACTGATGGCCTCCGTACGCGGTTACCGCGAGCTGATGGCGAACGTCGCCAAGATCAAGGCCCGCACCAAGGAGGCGGCGCGGACCAAGGTCCGTGTCGGGATCGAGGCGCGCGTAGCACCCTATCGCGACGGATCAGGCCATCCGGGGACGGTGGCCGTCGTCCATGAATACCAAGGCCGTGGCAAGAAGTTCTTCCGCGATTCGGTGAAGGACAGTATCGGCCCGGCCGTGGAAATCATGGCGGAAGAGCTGGGCCCGGACATGATGGGCGGCGCGGATGCCCTGGAGGGCGCCGGCGAGATCGTGCGGGATGCGGTCAAGGCGGGCATCTCCCGCAAGCGGCTGATCCGCAGCGGGCGGCTGCGGTCGTCCGTCCGGAGCCGGCTGATTCGGGACTGATGAAGTCGGACAACACGCTGCACAGCCTCAGCAGCAAGCGGAAGTGCGTGACCTGCGGGGTCCAGCACCACAACAGGCACCGGCGGCCCGGCTGGTGCCTGACCTGTGACATTCTGGACCGTGCAGAGCGGGGCGTGGCCGTTGCGGAGATTGCGGCCATCATGGAGCTGCCGGACTTTCTGATCGAGGCCGTCACGCTGACGAAACGCTGACGCCCGCCCGCTATCCTTGCCCCCTTTACCCCGGGCAAGGAGCTGAGCAAATGAGACAGGCACAGGAGGCCGCCGCCATCGTGCTGGCGGAGGAAGTCAGGCGTCGGGCGGACGGCCCGGACCATATCGCCTTCGATGCGGTGACGTGGCGGGACCTAGGGCGGATCCTGGAGGCGTTGGAGCGGTGGGCCGCGCTTCCGGACTCGCGCCGCCATGTGGCGCGGGAGACGCTCCCGCTCGCGATGTCGGCCTACACGACGCCCGGATGGCCGACGTCCACCCATCGGGATTGATGTTATCTTGAGGAAACCGGCCTGCTTTCGGGCCGGACGACGAGGTCGGCATGACCCGGGAAAACAGAAAAGAGAGGAAATTATGGCAAGGGGCGCTTGGGAGGCCCCGGGCTCCGATTTCCGTTTCCTTGGTGAAGCCATCGACTGGCGATCGTGCGGCTCGTGCGACAAATGCGAGCGATCGCGCTTCACCCATGGATCCATACGTTCAACAACACCACAGCGAACTGAAGGCCGACGTCCGGCACTTCGCGCTTGAGGCGATCGCGCCGATTGCCCGCGAACTCGACGAGACCGCCCGTTTTCCATGGGAGAACGTGCGCGCAATGGCCGAACGCGGCTGGTTCGGGGTCCCGGTGCCCGCGGAGCTGTCCGGGATGGGGCGGGACTATCTGAGCTATGTGCTGGTCATCGAAGAGCTGGCCCGACACGATGCCAGCCACGCGATCACCGTTTCGGCCCACACCACGCTGGCGATGTCGCCGATCGTCAATTTCGGCAGCGAGGAACAGAAGGCCCGCTTCGTGCCGCCGCTGGCGTCAGGTCAGGTGCTCGGTGGATTCGGCCTGACCGAGCCCGGGGCCGGCTCTGACGCGTCCGGCACCAGGACCAGAGCGGCCAGGGTGAACAGCGGCTACACGGTCAGCGGCAGCAAGATCTTCATAACGCACGGGGGCGTGGGCGAGATCTTCGTCGTGACCGCGGTAACGGACCCCGATGCCGGATCCCACGGCATCACGAGCTTCATCGTTTGCAAACCCACGGTCGATGTGGACAGGGCAATCGAGATCGGCGTCGGTCATCGCCCCTCGCTGCCGTATACCGAGGGAGTGTCGGCAGGGGCGCAGGAGGACAAGCTCGGGTGGCGCGCATCCGACACGAGACAGCTCTTTCTCCAGGACGCCCGGGTTCCCGCGGAACAGCGGCTGGGCGCCGAAGGGCAGGGCTTCACGAACTTCATGAAGACGCTGGACGCGGGCCGGATCGGGGTGGCCGCGCTCTCCCTCGGCATCGCGCAGGGCGCGTTCGACGCAGCGCTCGAGTACACAACCCGCCGGCGGCAGTTCAACCGCCCCGTGTGGGACTTTCAGGACGTGCAGTTCGGACTGGCCGAGCTGGCGGCCGAGATCGAAGCGGCGCGCCATCTCACCTATCACGCAGCATGGCTCAAGGACCACGGGCGGCCGTTCGAGAAACAAGCGGCCATGGCGAAGCTCGTCGCTGCGGACCTGGCGGCGAAGTCGGCCCGCACCGCGGTCCAGCTTCACGGTGGGGCGGGGTACACCTCGGATCACCCCGTCGAACGCATGATGCGGGACGCAAAAGCCTGCGAGATCGGCGAGGGCACCCCCGAAATACAGAAACTGGTAATCAGCCGACACCTGCTGAAGGAGGTCGCCCCGTGACAGAACTCGCGTTTGCGGGCTGGCGGGGCCTCTCCGGCGGTGCGGCATTCACACGCGATTCGGCGGCCGGAGCGATCCTCTCCGTGCCCGATGGCCGGTCGGCGTTCCATGCCCGGATTGGGCGGGGACGCTGCCGGGACCGGGCTCGGGAGCGCGTCTTCGGTCCGGATCGACTATCGGAGATTTTCATTGAAAAGAGAGATTTTGATCAGCGCCTCGGACGAAGAGTCCTGGGTGGCGCTCAAGGAGAATGGCGGGCTCACGGAGCTGATGTTCGACCGACCGGACCAGAGCCGGCATGTCGGTGACATCTTCCTGGGCCGCGTCGAGGCGGTCCTGCCGGGAATTCAGGCCGCATTCGTAGACATTGGCGAAGAGAAGGCCGCATTCCTTCACGCTTCGGACCTTGCACACGATGATGAAGGCGACGGTGGCCGGAATGGTTCGCGCGGCCGAAATCGCAACACGACCCCGATCCAGAATGTGCTCAACAAGGGCCAAACGGTTCTGGTGAAGGTCACCAAGGACGCGATTTCGACCAAGGGCCCCCGCGTGACGATGCAGATCTCACTGCCCGGGCGCTTCCTCGTCTACATGCCGGACTCGAATCATGTGGGCGTGAGCCGAAAGATCGACCACCGCGGCGAGCGCGGCCGGTTGCGTGCCATGGCCAAGAAGGTCGTCGCCGACGATCCGGGTGGGGTCATCGTCCGCACGGCCGGCGAAGAACTCACTCCGGAGAAGCTTGCCAAGGAGTACAACCACCTGCGCGATCAGTGGCACGGCATCAGAAAGAAGGCCGCGAAGGCCCAGGCGCCCGCGCTGATCCTCCAGGAGGCCAAACTCATTTCGGGTGTGATTCGCGACCTCTTCACCAACCGCTTCGACGCGGTCACGATCGACAACAGGAAGGCACACGATCAGATCGTCCAGTATGTGCGGACCTTCGACCCGGATCTCCTGGACCGGATCCACTTCTACGACTCGCCCAGACCCCTCTTCGACCACGCGGGGATCGAGGAAGCCATCCAGCTCTCCTTCCGGCGGAAGGTCGTTCTTCCGTCGGGCGGCCATGTGATCATCGAGCAGACCGAAGCCCTCGTGTCGATCGATGTCAACACGGGGCGGTTCACGGGCAAGAAGAAGGATCCCGAAGACACCATCCTCAAGACCAATATCGATGCCGCCCGCGAGATCGCCACCCAGCTTCGCCTGCGTGATATCGGCGGGATCATCGTTATCGACTTCATCGACATGGAGTCACAGGAAAACCGGAAGCGGGTCCTGCACGAGCTGCGCAGCCATCTGGGGCGCGACCGTGCCCGAACCCGCACCTGGGAGGTGTCGGATCTCGGACTCATCGAGATGACGCGCCAGCGCGTGCGGCCCTCCCTGCTCCAATCCCTGACCGAGCCTTGCAGCGCGTGCGGAGGGACCGGCCACATCTGGACCGCGCCGACCCTCATCCGCGAAATCGAGCGATGTCTGCATCGGGCCGCCGCGACCGGCGCCGAGCAGGACATACTCGTCCGCGTTCATCCGCAGGTCGCCCTTCAGGTGATGGAATCGGAGCCCCGCTTCCTCCGCAAACTCTCCAGGAAGACCCGGATGCGCCTGGATCTGCGCGATGACCCACTCATGCGCCACGACGAATTCCGGCTCCTCGCCGGCCGCGCGCGCATCGATGTGACTGCCAAGTACAAGGTGGCGTAGCCGGCCGCGCGGACCCTGCCCTGACAAGAACAAGACAAGGAGAATCTCCATGACACCGTGCATACCCGAGCGCTCGAAGTCCGCCGGATCGGTGCGTTGGCTGCTGGCGCTGCTCCCGGTCCTCGCGAGTCCGATCGCCGCGCAGGAGCCCGTTCGTATCGCGGACCACGTGCCGGCCCGGATTCACGCGCTCCCGAGCCTTCGCGAGCAGGCGGTCGAGCAGCAGCAGTGGCTCGAACTGCGGGTCGGACGGGTCCTGCCCAGGCTGATGGGGGAGTACGACGTGAGCATATGGGTCCTCTCCATGCGCGAATACGCCGAGGATCCGGTGTTCTGGTCGATCACCTCTCCCACCACCTTCGCCGCGCGCAGGCGCTCGATCTACGTCTTCTTCCGCCGGGACGACGGCTCGGTCGAGCGGCTGGCGCTTGGTGGAACCAGCCAGGGCGGCGTTTTCGAGGCGTATCGTTCAACGCGGCCCGCGCCGACCCAGCCGACCGCCGAGCTCGTGGGCAACGAGCAGTGGCGGCTGCTGCGCGAGCTGGTGGAGGACCGGGATCCGGAGAACATCGTGCTCAACATCGATCCCGACTGGGCTTTCTCCGACGGGCTCCACGCCGGGGAGCGCAAAGCGCTGGAGGAGGCGCTCGGTCCGGCGCTGATGTCGCGGGTGAAGCGCGAGCCGCGCCTGGCGATGAACTACATCGCCGTCCGGCTTCCCGAGATGATGCCCCGCTACAGGAAGATCGAAGAGACGGTGCACGCGGTCATTTCGGAGGCTTTCTCCAACGCGGTGATCACTCCGGGCGAGACCACCACCGAGGACGTGGTCTGGTGGATGCGGCAGCGCATCCGCGACCTCGGGTACACGACGTGGTTCCAGACCTCGGTGGGTGTGCAGCGGGCGGGTGAAATCCCCTCCCAGGGACCGGTCGTGATCCAGCCCGGCGACCTGCTCTGGACCGATTTCGGCGTGGTTGCCCTGAATCTCCACACCGATACCCAGCATCTGGGGTACGTCCTCCACGAGGGCGAAACCGAAGCGCCGGCGGGGCTTCGCCAGTGTCTCGCGAACTCGAATCGCCTGCAGGACATCCTGCTTTCGCACATGGAGCCGGGGCTGACCGGCAATGAGATCCTCGCGCGCGCCCTCGACCAGAAGGACGCCGAGGGCATCAACGGCACGATCTACACCCACCCCATCGGCGACCACGGACACGGCGCGGGGCCGCTGATCGGTCGCTGGGACGCCCAGGAGGGGGTTCCGGTGCGCGGCGACGCGAAGCTGCTTCCCTCCACCTGGCACTCGATTGAACTGCAGGCTACCACGCCGATCCCGGAGTGGGGCGGCAAGCCTGCCAGCTGCCGCCAGGAAGAGGAGGCGTATCTCGACACCGAGGGCGAACGCCACTGGGTTTTCCGGCGACAGAGCAGTTTCCACCTGGTCTGGTAGCGCGACGCCAGAAAAAATTGAGGTTGACCGTGACGGCGCCTCTCATAGCTTTAAATGCTGCGCTGCATCGCAGCGCTGAATGACGAACCACCACGCGAATGGCGGCAACACCATGTTTGCGGTTTTCAGGACCGGCGGGAAACAGTTCCGGGCGGAACCCGGCGCGACACTGCTGATCCCCACTCTCGATGCCGAGCCGGGGACGACAGTGACCTTCGACGATGTGCTGCTGGCTTCTTCAGAGGGTGAAGAGGTCGCAGTGGGCACACCGACGGTCGACGGCGCCAGTGTCACGGCCGAGGTCATCGCGCATGACCGCACGAAGAAGATCACCGTCTTCAAGCGGAAGCGGCGCAAGGGCTATCGCCGGAAACAGGGCCACCGCCAGGGTTTCACGGTGGTGCGCGTCGCCGACATCGTCGTCTAGGAGGGTCCGATGGCTCACAAAAAAGGGGTAGGGTCGTCCAGGAACGGACGGGACAGCAATCCGCAGCGCCTCGGCGTGAAGCGCTTCGGCGGCGAACGTGTGCTGGCCGGCAACATCCTCGTCCGCCAGCGCGGCACGAAGCTGCATCCGGGCAACAACGTCGGCCGTGGCAAGGATGACACCCTGTTCGCCACCGCCGCCGGCGTGGTGAAATTCGAGAACCTCCGGCGCCGCCGGGTCGTTTCGGTCTATCCCGCCAACTAGCAGTCCTTCGCGCCCGCCCGTAGCGCACGCACCGCCGATGAGTGGTGCAAATCGTGCTTTCGGAGGCCGCCGAAAACGCCCTTGAGGTGCCAGTGGAGGCGCAACGGGGGTGCGATAAGTCGAACGGGGGCGTTATGGGGGCTCCAGCAGGCCCGAGGCACCTGATTTTCCGGTTTTTCCTTGCAATTTGCCCCGAGGGTGTTGCGCTGGCCGGAATGAGTCGCTAAAATACTTTCCCGCAGCGAAAAGGGACGGACCGAAAGGACCGGAACCGGAAACTGCGGGGCGGGTCCGGAAGGGCTCTCGAAGGGGGAAGCCCCGGAGAGAAAGCTGACCGGGTCCGACGCGCCGAGGGTGCCGGAAACGGGACCGGAGGCGAGCGCGGCGCCGGGTTCGGCGGAGGCCGCGACGGCTGCAAGGTCGCTGGACGCAGCCGAAGCCCCAGGAGACTGGGGGCCCGGACGGCGGAAAACGCCGGAAGGGGGAGAGACGGGGAACCGGTCGTCGCACAATGACGGCACCGAAACGGAGCTTCCCGGCTCGCCAGCGAGACGAAGCCCCCGCGCGGGCAGTGTGCTGCCCGCCGGGGGCTTTCTCTTTGCCGGTAACCCAAGTCCACGGCACCCCAGGTCCACGGCAACAGGGGGGCGGGCTTGTTTCCCTCGGGTGGAACACCGCGGCACTCAGGAACTCGCTTGCGGTTTCTCTTCCCCGGTAGGCGTGTACTGCTGCACCCTCGCCGAGGACATGATCCTCCAGATCAGGTTGCGGATGAGTTCCTCGTCCAGTCCGGCGGCCCGAGCCATCTCGGCGGCGCGCCGAACGACCACCGCCTCGCGTTGGGGGTCCGTGACCGGAATGCCCATGCGCGCCTTCACCGCCCCCAGCTCCCGCACCAGACCGCGCCGCCGCGACAGAACCTCGATCAGCTCGCGATCGCACTCCGAAACCGCGTCGCGGAGCCGCTCGAGCCGCTCCAGGGGGTCGGAGGCATGCTCGTGTGCACCTCCAGCCTCGCCCGCGCCGGGGCCTCCGGTCCGACCGGCGTCCCGATCAGACACGCACATACCCGTCCACGTGGTCGTCGTCCTGTGGCTTGCCGGCAAGCGTCACACCGATCAGTACGGGGATATGCACCGCGAGCCCCAGTATCCCTTCATGCATGCCGAAGGGTTTCAGCTCCGGGTAGAGGAAGAAGAAGACGGAGACCGCCGAGCCCGCCACCAATCCCGCCACGACGCCCCGCGTCGTCGCCCGCCTCCAGTACATCGCCGAGAGCAGCGCCGGCATGAACTGACAGATGATCCCGTAGGACGCCAACAGCAGCTCCACGAGCGAGAACCCCTCGTTCAGGGCGAAGAGATACGCGGCGGCCCCGACAAGCACCACGAGCACCCTCATCAACGTCCTCTGCGCCCGGTCGGACAGCTTGACGAACGGCTGCACGCCATCCTCCACCGTGACCGAGGCAGCCCCGTGCAGGAGCGCGTCTCCGGTGGACATCGACGCCGACAACGCGCCCGCGCAGAAGAGGCCGACCACCAGCGCCGGCAAATCCGACCGCAGGATCAGGAAGGGAAGGATGAAGTCGGGCTGGTCCGGCGATTCCGGCAGGAGCACCCCGGCGAATCCGATCAGGAAGACCGGGATGAGGAACAGCTGGAAGGTCGGAAACAGGATCACCGTGCGGCGGATCGTGGAGTCGTCGCGCGCGGTGAACGCCTTCATGAAGAGGTGGGGCCACATCGTGAGCCCGATCGCGCTCGCCAGGATGGCGGTCGAGTATCCCCCCCAGCTCCAGGGGGCGCCATTGCCGTCGAGGCCTGGCAGCGACAGCAGTTCCGGTCGCTCGGCAAGGATCTGCTCGAACATCGGGCCCACGCCACCGTAGATCCGGTTGGGCAGGTAGATCCCCAGCGCCCAGGCGATCGCGACCATGAAGACGCCCTGGAAGGTGTTGGTCCAGCCGACCGCCGACACGCCGCTCAACAGCACGTACAGCATTACGATCCCGTACGCGAGCGCCGCCCCGGCCCACAGCGGAATCGCCCCCTCGGTGACCGCCTCGATGACGATGCCCGCGCCCCGCATCTGAATGGTCACGTAGGGGACGAAGGCGGCCAGCGTGAGCACGGCCATCAGCAGCGACAACCCCCGGGAGGGGAACCGCCCCACCAGCAGCTGCGACTGCGTGACGAAGCCGAATCGCCGCCCCAGCGCCGCCGCCTTGGGTCCCATCGCGTACCACGGCGCCATCCCGAGGACGCCGTAGCTCAGGATGTAGAACGCCGCCGCCCCGCGGGAGTAGGCCCACCCGGGGCCGCCCAGAAAGGCGAAGGCCGAAAACACCGTCGCCCCCGTGATGAAGTACATGACCAGAAGGCCGAAATCCCGATCGCCCGCCACGAACCCCTGAACGCTGCGGGACGCCCGTCGGCCCGCGAGCAACCCGACGCCCAGCGTCACCGCCAGATAGACAAAGATGATGACCGTGATCAGTGTGGACCGCTCCATCATCGTCCGCCCGCCGCTGCGGGATGTGATTCCCGGATCCGCGCCGCGTCAAGTCTCCAGAGCACCACCAGGCTGCCGAGGACCCACGCCGCACACCACGCCATCTGCCGGGGGAGACCCACCACGAATGGCGCGGGGCTGTTCACCAGGGCCTGGACCGGCCAGGTCACGGCGGCCGCAAAGAGAATGTGGTAGGCCCAGGCGATGCGTTGCCAGGTGCGAAGGGGCATAGGGCGGCGCTCTCGCTGCTGTGTGGTCGAAGCTCCAGCGGCTAGGATTCTATGCCGTTGAGCCTGCGGAGGCGAGGGGTGTCGATTGCGGTCACTCCCGGAAGCGTGGCCGCCGCTTCTCCACGAAGGCGCGGACGCCCTCTATGCCGGCTTCCGACGCGAAGGCCTCCAGGAACAGCTCCTTCTCGGCCGCGAGCCCGTCGGCAAGATGGCTTTCGTACGCTTCCCGGACAGCCTTCTTGACAAGTTGCAGCGTGACGGAACTCCATCGCGCCATCCGGGCGCCCACTTCGCGGGCCTTGGCGAGGTGTCCGCCCTCTTCCGTCAGGAACTCCACAAGGCCGATCCGATGTGCCTCGCCGGCGTCGACAAAGTCGCCGCAGAGTCCGATCCGAAGCGCCTGTCCGGGGCCGACCAGGCGGGCCAGACGCTGTGTTCCACCGGCGCCCGGGATCAGACCGAGGCGGATCTCGAACTGCCCGAAGCGCGCGGTGGCGTCGGCGATCCGAATGTCGCACGCGAGCGCCAGTTCGTTGCCGCCGCCAAGGCAGAAGCCGTGAATGGCGCAGATGACCGGTTTGGGGAACTCGGCGAGCGCGTCGTAGACCCGCCGGTGTCGGTAGACCTCTCGCTGCTCCTCGGGGGTGCGCGCGGCGAACTCGCTCACGTCCGCGCCGGCCACGAAGGCCTTGTCGCCGGCGCCGTGGAGGATGGCGACCTTGACGTCGGGGCGGCCGGCCAGGTCGTCGAAGACCTCGGTCAGCTCGCCGCGCACGGTCTCGTTCAGAGCGTTGAGCTTGTCCGGCCGGTTGATCGTGACCTCGGCAATGCCGTCACTGACGGAAAGGAGTACCGTCTTGCGGCTCATGGTTCGATACGCCTTTCGCAAGACGATATGCCGATCGAACGAGAAAGCGTCTTACGCCTCATCTCTTGTCGCTCCAATCGTAGAATCCGCGGCCCGTCTTCTTACCGAGTCTGCCTTCGGCGACCATCCGCTGCAGGAGAGCAGGGGGGCGGAACGCCTCCGACGCGAGCGTCTCGTGGAGGTAGCGGGCTATCCCGAGGCGCACATCGAGCCCGACCAGGTCCGTGAGGCGCAGCGGGCCCATCGGATGGCGGTATCCCAGCACCATGGCCTTGTCGATGTCCTGTGGAGACGCGACGCCCGCCTCGACCATGCGGATGGCCTCGAGACCGAGCACGATTCCGAGCCGCGACGAAGCGAAGCCGGGCGAATCGGTCACCACGATCGGCTCCTTGCCGAGGCTGCGCACGAAGGCCAGGGAGCGATCAATGACGTCCGGTTCGGTGCGTTCGCCCTTCACGATCTCCACCAGGGCCATGATGTGCACCGGGTTGAAGAAATGGAGGCCCAGGAAGCGGCCCGGTGCGTCGAGTCCGGCTGCCATCTCCGTCACCGACAGCGACGATGTGTTCGTGGCCAGGATCGCCCCCCGTGGCGCCGCGGCCTCCACTTCGGCGAAGATCTGCCGTTTCAGCGCCATCGCCTCCGGCACGGCCTCGATGACCAGATCCGCGCCTCGGACCGCCTCGTCCAGCCCCGCGGTCCCCGCGAGACGCGCCAGCGCTCCGTCGCGGGTGGCGGGCTCCACCTTGCCCAGGTGCACGCCCTTGTCCAGCGTGGCCTCGATCCCGGCGAGAGCGCGCTCGAGCTGCGCGGCGTCCACATCGAACAGGACGGTGTCGTGGCCCGCCATCGCCGCCACCTGCGCGATGCCGTGGCCCATCGTCCCGGCACCGATCACGGCCACCTTGCCGATCGCGGGGTCGGCCATCAGCCGCGCACTTCGTGCTGGCTGCAGGCCACCCGGGCCGTCACCACGCCGCTCGAATTCCGGGGGGATCCCTGCACGGGCCGTTACCCCCGCTCCACCACAGCCGCGATCCCCTGGCCGACCCCGATGCACATCGTGGCGAGGCCGAGCCCGGCGCCGCGTCGCGCCATTTCGTGCACCAGCGTGGCCAAAATGCGCGCCCCCGAGCACCCCACCGGATGGCCCAGCGCGATGGCGCCGCCGTTCACGTTGACGCTCCCGGGATCCAGCTCCAGCTCGCGGATGCAGGGGATTGCCTGCGCGGCGAAGGCTTCGTTGAGCTCGATCAGGTCCAGGTCGCGAGGGGCCAACCCGGTGCGCTTCAGGCAGCGCTGCGTTGCCGTGACGGGCCCGATGCCCATCCGGTGCGGCTCCACCCCCGCCACCGCCGCCCCCCGAACCACCGCCATCGGTTCGAGGCCGTGGGCGCGCGCCGTCTCCGCCTCCATCACGAGCAGGGCGGCGGCGCCGTCGTTGATCCCCGACGAATTGCCGGCCGTAACGGTGCCGTCGCGCTCGAAGACCGGACGCAGGCGGGCCAGCGCCTCGGCGGTCGTGCCCGGCCGGGGGTGCTCGTCGCGCGCCACCACCACGGCCTCGCCGCGGCGCTGCGGAATGGTGACCGGCACGATCTCGGCGTCGAACCGCCCGCCCGCGATTGCGGCGGCGGCCCTGGCCTGGCTGTCGGCCGCGAACGCGTCCTGCTCCTCCCGCGTCACTCCGAACTCCCGCGCGACCACTTCCGCGGTCTGCCCCAGCCCGATCGTCCATTCGTCGGGGAGCCGCGGATTCGCGAAGCGCCAGCCCAGCACGGTGTCGGCCACCTCGGGCGCGCCGCGCGCGTACCCGCGCTCGGGTTTGAGCATGACGAAGGGGGCGCGGCTCATCGACTCCACCCCGCCCGCGATGAAAGCGTCGCCCTCGCCGGCGCGGATCGCCTGGCAGGCGCTCGCCACCGCCTGCAGACCCGACCCGCAGAGCCGGTTCACCGTCTGGCCGGGGACCGCAACCGGCAGGCCCGCCCGCAGCAGCGCCATGCGCGCCACATTGCGGTTGTCTTCGCCGGCCTGGTTGGTGCAGCCGAAAATGACGTCGTCGAGGTTGTCGGCGGGGCAGGGGTTGCGATCGAGCAGGGCCCGGATGGTCACCGCGGCGAGATCGTCGGGGCGGACTGGGGCGAGGGCCCCGCCGTGCCGGCCGATCGGGGTCCGGACCGCGTCGACGATCCACGCTTCACGCATCCGGCTTCCTACCGGTCCAGCGCCACCCAGACGCTCTTGAGCTGGGTGTACTTCTCCAGCGCAGACTGGAGGCCGAGATCCCGTCCGAAGCCGCTCTCCTTGTAGCCGCCGAAGGGCGATGCGGGCGAATACTGGTTGTAGGTATTGACCCAGACGGTTCCCGCGTCGATCTCGGCGGCCATGCGGTGCGCCTTGCCGATGTCGCGCGTCCAGACGCCGGCCGCGAGGCCGTACAGCGAGTCGTTGGCCATTGCCACCGCGTCGTCCACGTCGTCGAAGGGGATCACCGCCGCCACCGGTCCGAAGATCTCCTCGCGGGCGATCGTCATGGCGGGGTCCACCTCGCTGAAGACAGTGGCGGTCACGAAGTTGCCCCGGCCGTTCACCTTCACCCGGTCGCCACCGGCCACCAGGTTCGCGCCGTCCCGCCTGCCGGACTCGATGTAGCCCATCACCCGGTCGAGCTGCTCTTCGCTCACGATCGCCCCCAGCCGCGTCGTGGGGGCCATCGGATCGCCCACCGTCGCCTTCGCGGCGAGCCCCTTCAGCCCATCGACGAATTCGTCGTGCACCGCGCTCTCCACCAGAATCCGGCTTCCCGCTGCACACACCTCGCCCTTGCCGTAGAAGACTCCCATCGAGGCGCCCTTCGCGGCCACGCGCAGATCCGCGTCCGCAAAGACGATGTTCGGCGACTTGCCGCCCAGCTCCAGCGAAACCTTCTTCAGCGTCGCCGCTGCCTCGCGCATGATGATCCGCCCCACCTCGGTCGAGCCGGTGAAGGAGATCGCATCGACCCCGGGGTGCCGCACCAGCGCCGCGCCCGCAGTCTCCCCGAAACCCGGCACCACGTTCAGCACGCCTGCTGGGAACCCGGCCTCGGCAGCCAGCTCACCGAAACGCAGCGCGGTCAGCGGCGTCTGCTCGGCGGGCTTGAGCACCACCGTGTTCCCGCAGGCGAGCGCCGGCGCGACCTTCCACGCTGCCATCGACAGCGGAAAGTTCCACGGGATGATCGCGCCTACCACGCCCACAGGCTCACGCAGCGTGTAGTTGAGGAACGGCCCCGGCACCGGCACCGTGTCGCCCTGCACCTTGTCGGCCAGCCCGGCGTAGTAGCGCAGCGTCTGGGCCGCGCCCGGCACGTCGATGCGGCGCGCCTCGAAGTACGGCTTGCCGTTGTCCTGTGTCTCCAGCAGCCCCAGCTCGTCGGCGTTGGCCTCGACCAGGTCCGCCAGCTTCCACAGCAGCCGCGACCGCTTGTGCGGGTTCATGCGCCGCCAGGTGCTGTCGGTAAAAGCCGCGCGAGCCGACCTCACCGCCCGGTCGATGTCCGCCGCCCGCCCCTCGGCCACCTCGGCGATCACCTCGTCGGTGGCCGGGTTCACCGTCGCAAAGCGGCCGCCGTCCTCTGCGTCCGCCCACTCGCTGCCGATCCAGAGCCGTGTGCGGATCTCCTCCGTCATCTGCGTCGCCGACACCCGGCGTCAGCTGCCCGAGAAGTCAGGTCTGCGCTTCTCGACGTAGGCATTCAGCCCTTCGCGAGCGTCGTCGCTGGCAAAAAGCTGCTGCTGCAGCTCCCGCTCCAGGGCGAGCGCCGTCTCGAAGGGGATCTCGGCGCCGGTCTGCACCGAGCGCTTGATGAGGCCCACCGCCTTGGAGGCCCGGCCGGGCGGACAGAATCCGCGCGCGTAGTCGAGCACCCTGTGCAGGAAATCGTCCGGGGTTTCGGTTTCCCACACGTCGTTGACGATCCCGAGTTCCTGTGCACGGTCGAAGCCGAACGTCTTGCCGGTCGTCATCAGCTCGATCGCCTTTGCCTTGCCCACGAGGCGGGTCAGTCGCTGGGTTCCCCCGGTACCGGGGAGCACGCCCAGGTGGACCTCGGGCAGGCCGCACATGCTGCGCCCCGCGCGGGCGACGCGGATGTCGGCCGCCATGGCGATCTCGAGGCCGCCGCCCACGGTGTGACCGTTGAGGGCGGCGATCGTCAGCTTCGGCGTCTGTTCCAGGCGGTTCAGCGTCTCGTTGGCGTGGAGGCAGAAGCAGTACTTGAAGCCCGTGGTCACCTTCGAGAGCATCCCGATATTCGCCCCGGCCGAGAAGAATTTCTCTCCGTCGCCGGTCAGTACGATCACATGGACGTCGTCGGCGAAACGCGCCGTCAGGATCGCGTCGTCCAGCTGGCGCATCATCTCGTGGGTGTAGGTGTTCGCGGGAGGGTCGTCGAGGGTGATCAGGGCGACGCCGCCGCCGGCATCCGTATAGCGAACAAGGGTCTTTTCGGTCATTGCCAGGGTCCTGGGGGGATGGGTGTTGTCAGACTTCAAAGATAACATGCCCTTTCACAGGTTACATTGGATCCATGAAAACGCCTGAACACGCGGTTTGCGTGGCAGTCGCCGCGGTACTCCTGGGTGGCTGCCACGAGACCCTGACCCAGTTGGAACCACAACTCATCGCTCCCGCGACTCACCCGGCGCTGGTATTTTCGGGCTCGCTGCCGGAACTCGGCGACATCGTGCGCCCGACCGACCAGCCCCACGATTTCGCCGCCAGCGGCTTCCCCCCGAGGACGGCGGGGCTGGTGTCGCGGTGGGACGCCTCCTGGGACGGCGAAGCCGGCGAAGGAAAGGCGTTGCGGGAAGAGATCTACCGCGCCGTCGCGTCGGGGGCCGCCGACCTGGACGTCGCCGCCACCCGATCGATGATGGCCGCGGTTCGCCAGGCGGTCCTCGAGGCCGGCATCCGTGCACAGGAGCTTCCTTCCCACCTTGCCGGTCCCCTGCGCGCCGCGCAGCGCCTCATGGATCAGGCCGAGCGCGCGCAGCGGGAGGGTGACACCGCCGGATGGGCATTGGGCGGGTTGAGGGCGGCGGATGCGCTGCGGGAGACGACTCCACGAAGGGTGGCGTTGCGCCTGCTCGCGGCCGCCGAGGAGGCGATGGCCGACGTCGCGACCGAGCCGGCGGCCTCCTCCGGGGCAAACGGTGACCACCTGGCTCCCGACGATGACGAAGCCGCGCAGCAGGCCCGTGCGGACGAACTCATTCGCTGGGCCAGAGCCGCCCTTGCCTCCGGCGACCATGTGCGGGCGATCCAGCGGAGCTACTACGCCTGCCGCCTGTTGGGCACGATGCCGGAGTAGACGAGCGAGTGAAGGCGGGCAGAGGATGGTTTCCGGGCTTAGATTGCAATCGGTATCTCGTGCGTAGTGGGTGTATGGCCGGGAACCACCACAAGTCCGGAGAATGAGCCATGCGTAGAATCTGCGATTCCAGTCCGATCCGGACGGGGCTTCTTGTTGCGGTGCTACTCGCGCACACGGGAGCTTCGGGGCACGAGGCCGCCGGGCAGGAGGAAGGCGCCGAGCAGCAGCAACTGGTCCGCGTCCCCCTCGCGGGCGTAGTCGAAATGGGACTGGCCCCATTCATCGAACGGACGCTCGACGAAGCGGCGGCCGCCGGGGCGAGGGCCGTGGTTCTGGATATCGAAACCCCCGGAGGACGCGTGGACGCCGCCGAGCGGATCATCAACGCAATCAGCCGGTCGGAAGTCCCGGTGTACGCCTACGTGAACATGCACGCCTACTCCGCCGGAGCCATGATCGCGCTCGCCACCGACCGGGTACTGATGCAGGAGGGCGCGGTGATGGGCGCCGCCACACCGGTGGACGGCAGCGGGACGAAGGCGCCGGAGAAGATCGTGTCCGCCATGAGGGCGCAGATGCGTGCCCTGGCCGAAGCGCGCGGCCTCGATCCGACGATCGCCGAGGCGATGGTGGACGAGGAGATCGCGATCGACGGGGTGATCGACGAGGGCAAGCTGCTCACGCTGACGGCGGGCGAGGCCGTCGCGCTGGGCTACGCGGAGACCGTGGACGGCTGGGAGGATGTACTCGCCGCGATCGGAGCCGAAGGGGTGGCGGTCGTGCAGGCGGAGGTCAACTGGGCCGAGAGGATCGTGCGATTCTTCACCAACCCGGTGATCGTCCCGTTCCTGCTGAGCCTCGGTTTCCTCGGCCTGATCGTCGAGATCAAGACCGCCGGATTCGGCCTGGCGGGGATCGCCGGACTCCTGTCCCTGGCTCTCTTCTTCGGGGCGCACCTGCTGATCGGACTGGCCGGCGCCGAGGACCTGATCCTGGTTGCCGCCGGACTTGCGCTCATTGCGGTGGAGGTGCTTGTGATCCCGGGCTTCGGGATCTTCGGGATCGCCGGCACGGCGGCCCTCCTGGGCGGCCTCGTCATGGCCCAGGTGGGGAGTCTGCCCAGCCAGGAGGACTTCGCGCGCGTAGCGGGGGTGCTCAGCGCGACCGCGCTGCTGGTGGTACTGACGAGCTGGGCTTTCCTGCGGTCCATCATCCGCAACAGGAGGCTGAGCCGCAGCGGGATCGTGCTGCCCGAGTCCACCGACCGGGAAGACGGCTACACCTCCGCCGATCTTCGTCCCGAGCTGGTGGGAGCCGTAGGCGTGGCCATTACGGCCCTCCGCCCCTCGGGTGTGGGACTCTTCGCGGACGAGCGGCTGGACATCGTCTCCGAGAGCGAATGGATCGAGGAGGGTACCCGGGTACGCGTCGTGAGCGCCGAAGGGTACAGACACATCGTCCGAGCCGTTCGCACGGAGCGGATAGCGAACTAGACCAATATCGAGAGGATCTTCTCAATGAACCTGCTGACGTTTCTGCCCTTTGTCCTCATCTTCGTGGGCGTACTCATCCTGTTGTGGGCGGTGCCCGTGCGCCTGTGGATCGAGGCGACATTCTCCGGGGTTCCTCTGGGCCTCGGCACGCTGGTGGGCATGAGGCTGCGGAAGGTCAGTCCGCCAGCCGTGGTGCGGCCCCTGATCGCGGCCACCAAGGCAGGGCTGCTCCTCGATGTATCCCACCTTGAGGCGCATTACCTCGCGGGGGGCGATGTCGACCGCGTCGCGCGGGCTCTGATCAGCGCCGACAAGGCCGCGATCGCACTTCCGTTCCAGCAGGCGGCGGCCATCGACCTTGCGGGCAGGGACGTGTTCGAGGCGGTTCAGGTTTCGGTCAACCCCAAGGTGGTCCAGACCCCCCGGGTCGCGGCGATGGCCAAGGACGGGATTCAACTGATCGCGATCGCGCGGGTCACCGTGCGCGCCAACATCAACCGACTGGTCGGCGGCGCCGGCGAGGAGACGATTCTGGCACGCGTCGGCGAGGGGATCGTCTCGACCATCGGGTCGGCGAACTCTCACAAGGCCGTGCTGGAAAACCCGGATGCAATCTCGAAGACCGTCCTGCACAAGGGCCTCGATTCGGGTACCGCGTTCGAGATCCTGTCCATCGACATCGCGGACGTCGATGTCGGCAAGAACATCGGAGCCGAACTGCAGACCGACCAGGCGGAGGCCGACAAGCGCGTCGCGCAGGCGCGGGCCGAGGAGCGGCGGGCGATGGCTCTGGCCCGGGAGCAGGAGATGCACGCGCGTGTGGAGGAGATGCGCGCCGAGGTGATCGCGGCCGAGGCACAGGTCCCGCTCGCGATGGCCGACGCATTCCGCAGCGGCAACCTGGGCATCATGGACTACGCCAGATATCGCAACATCGAGTCCGATACGAGCATGCGAAGGGCGATCTCCGAGGGCGATCCGGGGGAGCAGGAGACCACCTAGGCGAGCAGTAGACCGCGAGTTGAACCACCAGCGCTAGCGCAGGGAGGGCTTCATGGACCTCCGGTTCATGGCAATCATAATGGCGATCGCCATCATCATGGACATCCTGGGCAGGATGGCGCGCAAGCGTGCCGCGGAAGAGCAGCCTCAGGAGTCGCCGGACGAAGGCTGGAACGTCCTGCAGGCCCTCACGGAGGCCGAGGAGCTGCCCGACAAGCTCTTGCGAGAGGCGTTGCCGCCGGCCGTGCAGGAACCGGTGCCGCCCAGGCCGATGGCAGCCGGGCGGACGGTGCCGGATCCGGCGGCAATCGATCCGGTAGCGATTGCGCCGACCGGCCGGCCCGCTGCGGCGCGGGTGGAACCGCGGCCCTGGGAGTCGCCTGTGCGGGACCGTGCCGCGAGGCCGATCGAGGTGCGGTCCCGGGCCCCTCGCTCCTTCGATCCGGTGTCGCGGATCGCAAGCGGTGAGCCCGGGATCGACAAGTCGCCGCATTCCCTCGGCGCGGACATCTCACCGGTCTCGAGACGAAGCCGTTCGACCGACCTGGGTGACCGGCTCGGCCTGACGGACGCGCAGGCGCTGAGGAGGGTGGTGGTTGCCCGCGAGGTTCTGGGCCCGCCCCTCGCACTGCGCGACGACGACGGGAGGTCCGACGGGCATCGTTCCTGAGCTGCCCGGCATGCACCTCGGGCCGCCCGATCGTCACTGCGAGCGGCGGATGACCTATCCTGTCGGCCTTACGATCTCGTACTGGCTCGGCGGTTCCGCTCCCAGCAGGTGGCGCACGAAATAGTCCCAGCGCCTCCGGATGAAATAGGGCTCGTTCAGCCCGTGGGCGCGATCCGGCGCCCAGATCAGATCGAAATCGCGGTTGGCCTTGATCAGTTCGTCGATCAGCTGGACGGTCATCGCGGGATGGACGTTGTCATCCATATCGCCGTGCATCAGCAACAGCTTGCCTTCTAGGTTCGCGGCGTAGGTCTTGTTCGCTGACGCCTCGAAGCTGTCCTTGCCGGTGGAATCGGTCCGCATCAAGCCCTGGTACTTCTCCGCCCAGTAGATGTGGTAGCTCCGGTTGTCATGATTGCCGGCGCCGGAGACCGCCACCTTGAAGAACTCGGGGAAGCGCAGGATGGCGTCGGTGGAGGCGAACCCCCCGCCCGAATGCCCGTAGATCCCTACGCGGTCCAGATCGATGAATGGGTAGCGGGCCGCGAGCTGCTTGATGACCGCGATGTGATCGGGGATGCCGTTGTCGATGAAGTTGCCGTAGTAGTTGTCGTGGAAGGCCTTGGAGCGAAGCGGCGTCCCCAGATGGTCGATCTGCACTACGACGAAGCCCAGCTGGGCCAGCGCGAAATCCTCCCCGCCTCCCTTGAACTCCCAGGCGCCGACGCTGCCCACCTGGGGTCCCGGGTAGATATGCGAGATGATGGGGTATTCGGCGTTTTCGTCGAGGTCGGGCGGCAGATAGAGGACGCCGTACAGGTCGGTGATGCCGTCGCGCGCCTTTGCCGTGAACACCTCGGCCGGGGTGAAGCCGATCTCGCTGAGCCGGGAGATGTCTGCCCGCTCCAGCTCGAGCACGACGCGGCCGTCGGCGGCACTGCGCACGACGGTGACCGGCGGCGCCTCGATCCGGGAGTACGTGTCCACGAAGTAGCTGCCGCTGGGTGAGAACACTGTCTCGTGATTGGCGTCCTCGGGGGTGAGCAGCGTCAGGTTCGAGCCGTCGTAGTCCACCCGGTACAGGTGCGCGTGGTACGGACTCCGGCCGGGTTCGCGGCCGCGGGCGATGAAGTGGATGCGCCGGGCGGCTTCGTCGACGTGGAGCACCTCGCCCACCACCCATGGGCCGGAGGTGATCTGGTTCGTCAGGTTCCCCGCGCGGTCGAAGCGATAGAGATGTCCCCAGCCGTCCCGTTCCGACCACCAGATCACATCGTCGCCGCTATCGGCCACGTACCAGGACGGGGTGCCGCCGCTCGAGCCGCCGCCCCGGTGCCCCAGCGACACGAAGGTGCGGGTGGAATCGCCCAGAATGATCCGCGACGTGCCGGTTGCGGGGTCGATTTCGGCCAGGAAGACGCGTTGGGAGCCGCGCGTGAAGTAGTTGATGTGAAGCCGGGTTCCGTCGGCGCTCCAGGCCGAATCCGGGGCGGAACCCGCGAAGGACAGCTGATGGGGAGTCGGCGCCACATCGATGCGGTGGTTTGCGGTCAGGCGCAGGGCAGGGCCGCTGCCGGGGGCCTCGGCGTTTTCCTCCAGCGCCAGGATGTGCATGGTCGGGAGCGGGATCACCGAATCGCCGGGCAGGGCGTAGGGCTGGGAGAAGTGGCGGGGGCGCTGTGGCGTGTACGAGATGTAGTGCATGTGCTCCACGTTGCGCTCGTCTTCCCGGGCGACCGCGATGTAGCGGGAGTCCGGCGACCAGGCGAGGGTGGGCGTTCGCGGCCCCGCCCCCTGGCGCAGCTGGTTCGGGCTCGGATCGTTGTACCCGTAGGCGTAGTATTTCTCGCCGTCGGTGGTGAGCTGGATCGAATCGCCGCCCGCCGCTGGCCGCACATGCAGGTTGTATTCGTGCGAGAATGCCTCCCAGCGCCCATCGGGTGACTGCACGTAGGGGAGCTGCGACGGGAGCGTGTCGCCGACCGCGCAGGCGTAGCGCACGATGTCACAGACGAAGCGCTTGTTGCTCGCCGCAAACTCGATCTCGCCTTCGCTGCCGCCGAAGCTGAAGGTGCTGAAGGGCAGCCGCTCCGGCAGGTAGCTGGTATCGTTTGCCAGCGACATGGCGGCGGAGAGGCGGTAGTGGTCGAAGAGAGGTGCGCGGGTGCCCGCGGCGGGGTTTACAAGGATGAACTCGTGACCCGATCCCGTGTTGTTGCGGTACCAGAACCGGTCGGCGTCTCCGGCCTCCATCCAGTTGGGTGCTACGGCGGCGCCGGCGATGAGTCGCTCGGTATTCCAGGTCAGGAAGCGTTCGGCGCGGGAATAGTCGACCGTCTGGGCGTGGACAGTGGGCGGGCCGGCCACGACGACCGAGAGAGCCAGCGCCAGAGATATCGGGCCGGGGATGGCAAGCGCGTGCAAGGAACGGACGGGGTACCGCATCTGGGGCCTCCAGGAGCATCCGGGGAATTCGTGGCGGTCGGGCGGAATGCGGATACCGCCAACGGCAGGATAGTCCGTGAGACAGACGCGGAAAAGTACCCGCGGCTACTCCGTCGCGAGCCTCCGCAGCACCGTATGGAGAATGCCGCCGTTGCGGTAGTAGTCGAGCTCCACATCCGAGTCCAGACGCACCACGGCCTGGAACGCGACCGTCGACCCGTCCTCCCGGCTGGCCCTCACGCCCACCTCCCCGCCAGGCGCCAGCCCATCGGCGATCCCGGCGATGTCGTAGACCTCGGTGCCGGTCAACCCCAGTTGCACGGCTCCGTCCCCTTCCTGGAACTGCAGGGGCAGCACGCCCATCCCCACCAGATTGGAGCGGTGGATGCGCTCGTAGCTCTCGGCGATCACGGCCTTGACCCCGAGCAGCATGGTGCCCTTCGCGGCCCAGTCGCGGGAACTTCCCGTCCCGTACTCGCGGCCGGCGATCACGACCAGCGGCGTCCCGGCGGCGCGGTACCGCTCGGACGCCTCGAAGATGGTGGTCATCTCGCCGCTCGGCATGTGGACGGTGTAGCCGCCCTCCTTGTCCTCGAGGAGGAGGTTGCGCAGCCGCACGTTGCCGAAGGTCCCGCGCATCATCACCTCGTGGTTTCCGCGGCGCGATCCGAAGGTGTTGAAACGGATGGGGGTCACCCCGTGCTCCTGCAGGTAGCGGCCGGCGGGTTCGTCGCGGGGGATCGCGCCGGCCGGCGAGATGTGGTCTGTGGTGACGGTCTGGCCCACCAGCGCCAGCACGCGGGCCCCCTCGACATTCTGGAGCGGCGGGGGATCGGCGCTCATGCCGGAGAAGAAGGGAGGGTTGCGGATGTAGGTCGAGTCCGCCTCCCACTCGTAGAGGTCGCCCTCCTCCGGGAGCGGCAGAGCCCTCCAGTGCTCGTCCCCATCGAATACGCGCGCGTAGCGCTCGCGGTACATCGATGGCTTGAGCGAGGCGGTGACCGTGTCACGCACCTCGCGCGGAGATGGCCAGATGTCGGCCAGAAAGACGGAGCGGCCGTCGGCGGCCTGGCCGATCGGCTCGTTGTACAGGTCGATGTCGATCCGTCCGGCGAGCGCGAAGGCTACCACCAGCATGGGAGATGCGAGGTAGTTCGCGCGCACCAAGGTGTGGATGCGGGCCTCGTAGTTGCGGTTGCCGGAGAGGATCGAAGCGACGACGAGTCCCTCCTCGGACACCGCGTGTGCCACCGCCTCGGGCAGGGGGCCACTGTTGCCGATGCAGGTGGTGCAGCCGTAGCCGACAAGGTTGAACCGCAGTTCTTCCAGGTATTTCATCAGGCCGGCAGCCTCGAGGTAGTCGGTGACTACCTGCGAGCCGGGTGCCATGCTGGTCTTCACCCACGGCTTGACGTCCATTCCCAGTTCGCGGGCCCTCTTGGCCATCAAGCCTGCGCCGACCATCACCGACGGATTGGAGGTGTTGGTGCAGCTTGTGATCGCGGCGACGACGATCGTCCCATCTCCGATCACCATGCGCTCGCCGTTCATCTCGATCTCGACGGTCCGGCGCTGGTCCGCCGCCACCGCGGTGCCGCCGCCGCTGCCGCCACCCCCCGCGAGATCGAAACCGGATGGCACCAGCGCCGGCAGGTCGCGAGCGAATGCGGGACGAACGTCCGTCAACGCGATCCGGTCCTGGGGGCGCTTCGGCCCGGCGACGCAGGGCTCGATGCCGGAGAGGTCCAGTTCGAGGGTGGACGTGTATTCCGGGTCGGGGGTGTCGTCGGTGCGGAAGAGTCCCTGCTCGCGGGCGATCCGCTCGACGCGTGCGACCATTTCGGGGCTGCGGCCCGTGCCGGCGAGGTAGCGGAGCGCCTCCTCGTCGATCGGGAAGAACCCCACCGTGGCGCCGTACTCGGGTGACATGTTGGCGAGGGTGGCCTTGTCGGGGAGGCTGAGTCCGGAGAGCCCGGCCCCGTAGTACTCGACGAACCGCCCCACGACTCCATGTCCGCGCAGCAGCTCGGTGACGCGCAACACGAGGTCCGTGGCCGTCGCCCCCTCGGGGAGCTGGCCCGTAAGCTTCACGCCCACGACCTCGGGCAGGAGCATGTAGTACGGCTGTCCAAGGAGGACCGCTTCCGCCTCGATCCCTCCGACGCCCCAGCCCACCACCCCAAGGCCGTTGATCATCGTCGTGTGGGAGTCCGTCCCGACCACGGTATCGGGGTAGGCCAGATGGACTCCCCCCTGTTCGCGCCGGTGGACGACCGAAGCCAGGTACTCGAGGTTGACCTGATGCACGATCCCGGTCCCGGGCGGCACGACGCTGTAGTTCTCGAAGGCCTCCTGGGCCCAGCGAAGGAGGGCGTACCGCTCCCGGTTGCGCTCGTATTCGCGGGCGACGTTCTTCTCGAAGGCGTATCCGGTCCCGAAGAAGTCGACCTGGACCGAATGGTCGATCACCAGGTCGGCCGGCACGAGCGGGTTGATTCGGGCGGGGTCTCCGCCCATCTCCCGGATCCCGTCGCGCATGGACGCGAGATCCACGATCGCGGGGACCCCGGTAAAGTCCTGCAGGACCACCCTGGTAGGCATGAAGGGGAAGTCGGCCCCCGCGTTGGTGGGGCTCCACGAAGCCACGGCCTCGACGTGCTCGGGCGACACGTAGCCGTCGCCGGCATTGCGCAGCACGTTCTCGAGCAGGACTCGAATGGAGAAGGGCAGCCGGTCGAGCGACGCCATGCCCATCTCCTCCAGCCGTCCCAGACGGAAGAAGGAGGTCGGTCCCTCGGGGAGGTCGACGGCGGAGAGAGCGCCAAGGGGGTCTGTCAAGTGCGCCATGGTGCTTGAACTCCGGGTTGGCAGTGCGATCGCGGGAGAAGGCGTGTTCCCTGTAGGATAGCGAGCCGACCGGCCCAATAGAAGACGGGACGGGCCCCAGGATCCATTGGCCGTGCGGTCCTGGAACCGCCCTTCACGCCAATGGCGCTCAAGCGTTAGCTTGATGTGCCCCAACCCACCGCCGAGGTGGCGGAACCGGTAGACGCGAAGGTCTCAAAAACCTTTGCCCTTGCGGGCGTGAGGGTTCGAGTCCCTCCCTCGGCACTCGTGTCCGTCCTTCATACTCCCCACAGGAGGGGAATGCATCATGTATACGAAGAAGTTGATGGCTGCGGCTCTTCTGCTGGCCGGCGTGGCCGTGGTTGTGTCGTTTCGTCCCGCTGCCCCCGATTCCGACGCCGATGTCGTGGTCTACAAATCGCCTACCTGTGGGTGCTGCGTGAAGTGGATCGATCACCTCGAGGCGGCAGGCTACACCGTGCGAGCGGAGAACGTGGTCGACATGGTCTCGGTGAAGCAGCGCGAGGGTGTTCCGATGGATCTTTCGTCGTGCCACACGGCGCTCATCGGCGACTATGTCTTCGAGGGTCACATCCCGGCGCGGGTCATCAGCGACTTCCTGGATGAGGGTCCGGATCTCGCCGGTCTCGCCGTCCCGGGCATGCCGATCGGCTCGCCGGGCATGGAGGGATGGAATCCGGCGCCGTACGACGTGATCGCCTTCGACAGCGACGGCAACCGAGGGGTGTTCGAGCGCATCGAGCCGTAGCGGAATCCCCTTTGTAAGGTCCCCCTGCTTTGATAAGATAAAGGGCTGAACAGCCCATGTACGCCTGAATCCCGGCCGAGATCGGCCCCCGGAGACGAGATGTCCCAGAACGCCCCCCGAAACACCCTGACGATCACCGACAACCGCACCCGGCGCGAATACGAGGTGGACATCCACGACGGCGACGTGATTCGTGCCATGGACCTGCGCCAGATCAAGGTGCGCGACGAGGACTTTGGGATGATGTCCTACGATCCCGGCTTCACCAACACGGCGTTCACCATCAGCCGCATCACCGACGTCAAGGGCGGCAAGGGCGTGCTGGAATACCGCGGCTACCCGATCGAACAGCTGGCCGAGCAGGCTACCTACCTCGAGGTCGCGAGCCTGATTCTCGATGGGGAACTCCCGACCAGGGAGGAACTGGACGACTTCGTCCACAACGTGACCCTTCACACCTACGTGCACGAGAACGTCACCACCATACTGCGGGGGTTCCGGTACGACTCTCATGCGATGGGCATGATGATTTCGACCGTGGCGGCGCTCTCCACCTTCTATCCCGAGGCCAGGGAGATCGACGACCCCGCGAACCGGCGTGTGCAGATGATACGCCTGCTCGCCAAGATGCCTACCCTGGCGGCCTTCGCGTACCGGCACCACAAGGGTCTGCCGTACATCTATCCGGAGAACGGGCTGTCCTATACGGCGAACTTCCTGAACATGCTCTTCCGGATCGGCGGCAGGGAGTACAAGCCCAATCCGGTGCTCGAGCGCGCGCTCGACGTCCTCTTCATCCTGCATGCCGACCACGAGCAGAACTGTTCGACGACCGCCATGCGGGTGATCGGCAGTTCGCGCGTCGATCCGTTCTCGGCGATGGCCGGTGCGATGGCGGCGCTGTTCGGCCCGCTGCACGGGGGTGCGAACGAGGCAGTGCTGAGAATGCTCACCGAGATCGGTACGAGCGACAACATCCCCGCGTTCATGGACAGCGTCCGCCGGGGCGAACGGCGCCTGATGGGATTCGGGCACCGGGTCTACAAGGCGTACGACCCCCGCGCTTCGATCATCAAGCGCACGGCTGAAGAGGTGTTCGAGGTCACGGGGCGCAACCCATTGCTGGACATCGCATTGGAGCTGGAGCAGATCGCGCTCCAGGAAGAGTACTTCGTAAAGCGCAACCTGTATCCCAACGTCGACTTCTACTCTGGGCTGATCTACCAGGCCATGGGCTTTCCGGTCGAGCTGTTCCCCGTGCTCTTCGCGATACCGCGCACGGTAGGCTGGCTCGCCCAGTGGGAAGAGATGGTCGTGGACCGCGAGCAGAAGATTGCGCGCCCCAGGCAGGTCTTCAAAGGCTCGCCGCGTCGCGATTACGTGCCGATCGAAGCTCGCTGAGCCCTGAGCCGGGGCGGAGTCGCGGGCAGATCCCGCTCCCTCAGGACACGGGTCTTCTTTCGGTCGAGTACTTGTCGAACCACCCCTTGACCGTGGTGATCTTGGATATGCCGTGCGAAGGACGTCCCCAGATGCCGTGGGCTTCTCCGGGAACGCGCACGAGCACCGCTTCGACGCCGAGCAATTTGAGCGCCTTGTAGTACTGTTCGGACTCCGACATCGGGGTGCGCCAGTCCTCTTCGCCCGTCATTATGAGCGTCGGAGTCTTCACGTTGCTCACCACCGACAGAAGCGACCGTTCCTCATAGTGCTCGACATTGTCCCATGGCATGCCGGGGAACCAGTACTTGACGGCCACCGGGGCCATGTCGGCGGTCAGGGCGAAGCTGTACCAGTTGATGACCGGATAGAATGACACCGCGGCCTTGAACCGGTCCGTATTGCCGATCATCCATGCGGTGAGGACGCCGCCGCCGCTTCCGCCCGTGACGAAGAGGTTGTCCTCGTCGATGTAGCCCTCGGCGATGACGGCGTCGACGCCCGAGTCGAGGTCATGGAAATCGTCGCCGGGATAGGCGTGATGGATGAGGTTGCCGAACTCCTCGCCGTAGCTCGTGCTGCCGCGGGGGTTGGTGTAGAGGACCACGAAGCCCATGGAGGCCCAGAGCTGCTTCTCGACATCGAAGCGGTCTCCGTAGTTCGCAAAGGGTCCGCCGTGGATCTCCAGGATGAGCGGATACTTCGTGTCGGGATCGAATCCGGGCGGCTTCATGATCCAGCCCTGAATGGGCAGGCCGTCCTTCGACGAATTCCACCAGATCTCCTCGACCGAGGCCAGCGTCTTACCAGCGAACAGGTCGGCGTTGACGGAGGTGACGAGCGTGGGCGTCCGTCCCGGCCTCCCTACCGCGATATCGCCCGGCAGGTCCGGGCGGGTGGTCGTGAAGGCGAAGGTTCCGTCGCCGGCCACGGTGTAGGACACGCCGAAGCCGCCGTAAGCCATGGACCCGCTTCCGCCGTTCTCGGCGACGACTTCATAGCTGCCGTCCAGTCGGAAGAGCGCAAGCTTGGTGTTCCCCTCGTCGTCGAAGAGTCCGAAGATGCCATCGCCGTCGGGCGACCAGCGCACCTGGTACACGGTGCGATCGAGCGAGCTGCTGACGATCCTGCTGCCCGATCCGTCACGGTTCATCACATGCAGGCGAGTGACCTGGTAGCCCTGATAGCGGTCGTCGTAGCCCAGGTAGGCGATGCGGCTGCCATCGGGGGACACGGACGGCGAGTTGTCCGGTCCGCGCCGATCGGTGAGCATCCGCACCGATGCGTCCGCCAGGGAGATCTCGTAGATCTCGGAGTCCATCCATTCCAGATCGCTGGCATCCCTCAGGTTGGCGTCCACGATGATCGCGTCCGAGGACGGGGCCCATTGTGGCCCGCTGCCCGGCGCAGTGAAGAAGCCGGAGGTATAGCTCCGGTCACCGCTGGTGAGCTGCCTGGGCGTGCCGCCCTCCGACGGAATCACGAACAGGTGCCACGCCCCCGCCGGCACGTCGCCGATTCATCGAAACGGAAGACGATCTCGTCGGTGTACTTGGCCGGTTCAGCCCATTGGGCCCCGGGAGGCGGAGCCGGCATCTGACCAATGCTCAGCGGCGCCTCGGGGACGAGCTTGTTGAAGGCGAGGTGAGACCCATCGGGGGACCAGGAGAGACCGGTGGCCGGGTCCGTCAGGTTGGTGATCGCCGCCGTCTGCCCGGACGCGACCCAGTGCATGTAGATCTGGGGCATCCCATCACGGTTGGACATGTATGCGATCCGCGTTCCGTCCGGCGACCAGCGGGGACTGTTGTCCAGGAATTTCCCGGTGGTGAGCGGCCGGTGCTCGCCTCCGTCGCTTCTCACCAGCCAGAGGTTGGAGTAGTTCATGTCCGTCATCACGTCCGCGAACTGTCGTACATACACGACCCACTCTCCGTCGGGAGATATCCGCGGATCGCTCGCGTACTCCAGATCGAAGACGCTCATCTCGGTCAGCCGGTCGGTTTGGGCGGCGAGCGGCGAGATGAGGAGGGCGAGAAGCAGGGCGGGGAGCGAGGCGAATCTCATGAGGGTCTCCGGCAGGGTTTGGCCGAGATCGTATCGAAAGCGGCGAAAACAATGTGGAACGGCTTTAGCGGGATGAGTGTATAACCATTATTGTACGCCATCACTTCGGAACAGGGGACGGCCATGTTCAGCACCGGGAAAACAGGATCAAATCGCCAATTCGCCGGGCTTTCCCTGGCTCTACTCCTGGTGGTCGGCGCGTGCGCCACAACCAGCGGGTCAACCGGCGATCCATTCGATGCGGCGGCCGGTGAGGGCGAGGACATCGAACTTCTGGTCCGGAACCTCAACTTCAATCAGGTCACGGTATACACTTCCCGGGGGGGCAGTTCGATTCGCCGCCTGGGGACAGTTCCCGGCAAGGGCGAGGCAACCTTCACGATGCGCTGGCATCTCCCCGACCTTCAGCTCAGGGTCAGGGAGCTGGCTGGCGACGAGTATCTCACCGAGACCATTCCGGTGAGTCCGGGAGAGCTCCTGGAACTCATCATTCCCATCCGGTAGGACCTCCGCCGGTACCTCGGAGGGCTTGCGACCTCGGAGGGCCGCCGTCCGGCAGGTTCACTGTTCGGGCTCTTCGGGCTAGCGCGGCGCGGACCTGCGCCTGGCGCCGTTCAGGGGGACGCCAAGCGCGAGATCCGTATCCGTCTGGCGGCCCGATACGCCGAGCCGCACATTTGTATCCGGATCGCGTCCGCGCCGTTTCACGATTCCTCGTTGCGGCGCCGGTCGCTCCTCTGTGCACCGCCTCCCGGGAGAATCCGATATGCGCACGAACGCACCCACTGTTCTGATCGCCGCAGCCCTGCTGGCCGGCACCGGCAGTCCGGACTTGTCGGCACAGCAGACGCCGGGCCCGACGCTCACCCTCGATGAAATCATCGACATGGTCCGCGTCTCCGGGCCGAAGCTCTCCCCGGACGGTTCCCGCGTCCTGTTCATCCGAAGCGAACTGGACTGGGACGAGAACAAGCGTGAGAGCCGGATCTGGGTTGTGGGCGCCGACGGCCGGAATGCCCGTCCCTTCACCGGATCCGTGGACGATCGCTCTCCGGAATGGTCCCCGGACGGACGCTGGGTCTCGTTCACCCGGCCGGTCGGCGAGAGCGACAGGGTGCGGCAGCTGTTCGTGCTGCCCGTGGACGGCGGCGAAGCCGTTCAGCTGAGCAGCCATGTAACCGCGGTGGGGAATTATCGGTGGGCGGAAGACAGCCGGTCGATCTTCTTTGTGGCCAACGACTCGCTCCCCGACGACGCGGAAGAGGAGCGCAAGAAGGGGGACGACGCGGTATTCATCGACGAGGGTCCGAGCGGCCAGAACCAGGGATCCTGGAACGCCGTATGGCGGGTCGATGTGGAGACCGACGGAGCCCCGCACCGGGCGGCGCGCCTGACTGGGGAAATGCGGCGCGTCGGGAACTTCGCGCCCTCCCCGAACGGGAACTTTTTGGCCTACACCTACCGTACCGAGAACCGGCGGAACGCCAGCCACCTTTCCGAGATATGGCTGCTCGCAATCGCCTCGGGCGAGGAGGAGCGGATTACCGATAACGACGCCCCCGAGTCGCAGCTGGCCTGGTCGCCCGACGGAGCGTCCCTGACCTTCGGGGCCCCCGATCTGGAGATCTGGGATCTGGACCAGGGCAATCTCTACCTCTACGACATCCCTTCCGGCGAGACCCGCCAACTGATGCCCGACACGGATGTCGACATTCGTGGCTATCGCTGGAACCCCGGCGGGCGGTCGATCGACCTCGTGGCACTGGACCGTACCGACTCCAACCTGTACCGGCTCGATGTCCGGTCGGACGAGCTGGAAAAGATTACCGACCTGACCGGAGTAGCCTCGGCCGCGTCATATGACGCGCAGCACAGCATGGCCGCGTTCCAGTTCGCGAGTCCCGTCGATCCGGGCGACATCTGGCTGGCCGATCTGCAGGACGGCACCCGGACGCGGTTGACCGAGGCGAATCCGTGGATCGCGAACAAGGACCTCACCGAGCCCGAGGTGATCCGCTGGAACAGCCACGACGGACTCGAGATCGAGGGTCTTCTGTATGTGCCGGATGACAGGACTGCCCCGGGCGCCACGATCCTGGAGATTCATGGCGGCCCCGCGGGCGTCTTCACGCGCGGCTTCGATTCGGACGCCCAACTGCTTCTCGCCGAGGGATACGCTCTGCTGCAGCCCAACGTGCGAGGCTCGTCCGGGTATGGCGACGCCCTGCTGCGCGGGAACATGAACGATATCGGCGGCGGCGACTACGACGACCTCATGACTGGGGTGGACGCGATCATCGAGCGGGGCGTGGCCCACGCCGACTCCCTTGCGGTGAAAGGGTGGAGCTACGGCGGCATTCTCGGCGGATGGACGATCACCCGCACGGACCGATTCAAGGCGGCCAGCCTCGGGGCGATGGTCGCGGACTGGCCGAGCGAGTTCGGTGCCGGCTTCCATCACGACGTGGTTCGCTGGTACCTGGGCGGCGATCCATGGTCCAACCGCGACTACTGGAGGGAACGCTCCGCCTACACGCACCTGGACCGGATCTCCACCCCGACCATCCTCTTCCACGGGGCCAACGACCGGACCGACACCATGGAACAGTCCATGAATTTCTTCGCCGGGCTGCGCCATCTGGGCGTCGAAGCCCGCTTCCTCCTGTTCCCGCGCGAGGGACACGGGATCGCGGAGCCGCGGCATCGGCGAACGCTCCTGATCGAGGAACTCCGCTGGCTTCACCAGTATGTAAAGGGGCTAACGGATTGGCAGCCGCCGGAGCGACCTGATCCTGCCGCCAAGGAGGGAGTCGCTGCAGTGTCGTGATGCGTCGGTTGCGCATCCCGTCTTCCGCGTCACTCGATCGCCTGCTTGCTTCCGCGGCGGACACGCTGCGCAGGTTCCCGGAGGTCGTGGCCTGCGGGGTTGTGGCCGGTGTGGCGGCCTCGGTGGCCCTGGACTCCGACGCGGCTCCCCGGTGGTGGGGACTGTGGCGCGTTGCCAGCCTCGGCATCCCCCTCTTTGTGGCACTCACGCTGCACTGCGAGCGGCGCCGAATCGCGGCTTCCCGGCGCTGGCTGGCCAGCGGGTTTGCCCTGGCGGTGCTGCTGCTCCTGCACCTGCTCTTCGACGGGTGGGAATACTGGAGCGTCGCGCAACGCTACGGACACCTCAGCGCCACTCTGCATCTGTCCGTTGCGGTGGTTCCCTACCTGTACCTCGCGGCGGAAGAACCCCGGGGCTTCTGGCAGTTCAACTTCGCTCTGCTCTCCCGCTTCGTCGTCGCGACAATCTATGCGGCGGCGATCTATCTGGGGCTGGCGCTGGCTCTGGCTGCCCTGGACAATCTCTTCGGCGTGGACGTAGCGGACCTCGCGTACGTGCGGCTCTTGTTCGTGGTGGCCTTTTGCTCCCACCCCGTCTTCTTCCTCGCCGGCGTCCCGGAAGACCTTGGCCGGCTCGATCGCGAGAGCTCGTGCCCGCCCTCGCTGAAGGTGTTCTGCCAGTACGTCATGCTTCCGCTCGTCACCGTCTATGTCGTCATTCTGACGGCCTACCTCGGCAGAATCCTGGTGATCGGCGAGTGGCCGAGCGGATGGATCAGCTACCTGGTGTCCAGCATGGCCGTGGTGGGCATCCTGTCACTGCTGATGGTCCACCCGGAGCGACTCGACGAACCGCGCGGCTGGATCGACCGCTACGCACTGGCCTTCTGGATCACCATCCTTCCCTCCGTTGCGATGGTGTTCATGGCCGTGTGGCAGAGGGTCGACCAGTACGGAATCACCGAGCGGCGCTTGCTGCTGGGCGCCATGGGGCTGTGGCTGGCGGCGGTCGCGCTGTACTCCGCCGTCACGCGGACACGAAGTATCAGGTTCATTCCGCTTTCCCTGGCCGTGCTGGGTGCCGTCACGTTTGCCGGGCCGTGGTCCGCATATGCGGTCGCCCAGCGAAGTCAGCTCGCACGCCTCACGGAGATCCTTGCGGAGCACGACGCCCTGGTCGAGGGACGGATCTCGGACGAGGTCGTCGAGATACCCTTCGAGGCCTGGGCCGAGGCGAGGTCGGCGGTCGAGTACCTGGTCCGTGAGCATGGAGTGGCGTCCCTGGTCCCGCTGCTGCCGGACCGCGGAGCCGACCCTCCGGGGGCCGGTGAGGCCGATGCGTCAGCGGAAGCACCGCCGCCGGACACGTTGGCGCCCTCGCAGAGGTGGACGCGGGACGCCGCCCGGCTGATGGATGAGCTGCGCATTCGCCCGGGGATGAGCCACAGGCCCGCAAGCCTCGAGGCAGTGCCGGAGGGGGATCCGATCTCCGTCGCCGGATTCGAACTGCTGGCTGTTGGAAGCGAGGGCGACGAGGCCGCAATCGGTGCCGACACCTTGCGATTCGCGCTCTCGGAAGACGGGACGGAGATGGTGCTGGAACTCGATGGGACTGCTGCCGGGCGAGCTTCGCTCCTGACGCTGATCGCCACGGGACAGCAGCTGCGCGCCCGGCAGTTCGAGAACACTCTCGCGACAGCACGCACGGCACCCGATGTGATCCGTGTCCCGTCGCGAGAGATGGCCCTGTCCTTCGACAGCGATCGCTGGCGAGTGCAGCTGGTGCTCGGCACTCTGGAGATCGAGCAAGCAGGCGAGGGAATGGGCGCCACCGGGTTCCGCGTGCACAGCGTCCTCCTGCACAGGAAGGACCAGGGCCCGTGATCCCCCAACAGATCATCGCGCGCAAGCGGGACGGGGAGGCGTTGGGGCTGGAGGAACTGCATGACTTCCTGACCGCCTATCTCGATGGCACCGTTGGAGACGACCAGATGGCCGCGTTCCTGATGGCGGTCTACTTCAATGGACTTGCGCCGGCTGAACTGGACACCCTTGTCACTCTCATGATTATCTCGGGCGAGATGCTGGAGCGCCGGGGAGACTGGCCGGGTCCTCGGGTCGACAAGCATTCGACGGGCGGGGTGGGGGACAAGACTTCGCTGGTGCTGGCCCCGCTCGCCGCCGAGATGGGGATGGTTGTTCCGATGATGTCCGGCAGGGGCCTGGGACACACGGGGGGGACGCTCGACAAGCTCGAATCGATTCCCGGTTTTCGTACTCGTGTGCCTCTCGACGAGTTCAACCGCGTGCTCAGGCGGGTCGGGTGCGCCATGATTGGCCAGACGGAAGAGATCGCGCCGCTTGATCGCAGGTTGTACGCGCTGCGGGATGTAACGGCAACGGTTCCCTCGTTGCCGCTGATCACCGCGTCGATCATGTCGAAGAAGCTGGCCGAGGGACTCGACGGCCTGGTTCTGGATGTGAAGGTGGGCCGGGGGGCATTCCTTTCGCGGCTCGAGGACGCCAGGGAGTTGGCGCGGGCGATGGTGAACGTGGGGGCCAGGCGAGGGCTGCCGGTGACCGCCGTCCTCTCCGCGATGGACCAGCCCCTCGGCCGGACGATCGGCAACGCGCTCGAGGTCCGCGAGGCCCTGGAATGCCTGTCGGGGGACGGTCCCGGCGACTTCCGCGATCTGTGTGTTGAACTTGGCGCCGAGATGGCGGTGGCCGGGGGTCTGGCGGCCGGAGTGGAGGAAGGGCGTGCGCGGGCGGCGGATACCCTGGCTGGAGGCGGTGCCCTGGAGAGATTCCTGCGCCTTGCGGTCGCCCAGGGAGGTGCGCTCGATCCCTCCAGGAGCGATTTCGGTTTGCCGGCTGCCCCGTGTACAGCGGTGGTGAGGGCCGAGGAGGGCGGAATCGTTGCAGCGATCGATCCCCTTGCCCTCGGTTACGGAGTCATCGCGTTGGGGGGAGGGAGGACTCGACAGGATCAGGAGATCGACCCGCGCGTCGGGTTCGTGCTGCAGGTCGAAGTCGGTGATCGAGTGACCCGCGGAGACCCGCTTGCCGTGGTGCACTCGGCGACCGCGGATGGGCTGGCCACGGGCGCAAGTGCCGTCAGGGAAGCGGTGCGCTTGGCGGCGGGTGACACTCCCGCACCGCTGCCGCTTATCCTTGAGCGAGTCGCAGGGTGATGCAAAGTCGAGGCGAGGGCGCGGTCGATCGGTTCGGGCGCGCCGGAGAGACTGGAGAGGCACAATGAGAATCGCAATCGTGGGGACGCTCCTCTGCCTGGCCGGAGCGTCGGACTTGTTGGCACCGGTGCCCGCAGTGGGGCAGGATTCCGGCGGCGACCCTTCCGAACTGCCCTATTCGTCGGCCCGCCACGACTTCCGGATCACGACCGTGGCGGACGGCCTCGACCATCCCTGGTCCATGGCGTGGCTGCCGGACGGCACGATGCTCATCGTGGAGCGCCCGGGACGGGTCCGCATCGTGCGCGACGGCGTCCTCCAGCCGGATGCGGTGCAGGGGTGGCCCGGCGTATACCGGGACCGGGGACAGGGCGGTTTCATGGACATCCTCCCGCACCCCGACTTCGAGCGCAATCGCTGGCTCTATCTCAGCTACGGCAAACCGAATCACGATGGGTCGGAGGGGGCCACGACCGTCGTGCGCGGACGCTGGGGCGAGGGTCAGGTCACGGATCTGGAGGAGGTCTTCGAGGCGGAAGCGTGGGGGGACAACAACAATCATTTCGCCGGCCGGATGGCCTTCGACCGGGACGGCTACCTCTATGTGGCGGTGGGCGACCGCATGGTGGACCCGGACATGATGGCCGATCATCCCGCGCTGGAGCTGACCAACCACATGGGGACGATCGTACGCCTGCACGACGACGGGACGGTGCCCGCCGACAACCCCTTCGTCGGACGCGGCGATGCTCTGCCCGAGATCTGGAGCTACGGGCACCGGAACATCCAGGGGCTCGCAGTCGATCCGGTCACGGGGAACCTCTGGTCGAATGAGCACGGACCCCGGGGCGGGGACGAGCTCAACCTGATCGTGCGCGGCGGCAACTACGGCTGGCCCGTGGCATCCCACGGGATCAACTACAATGGCACCGTCTTCACGACGGAGACGCATCGGCCGGGGATGGAGTCGCCGCGTTTCGTCTGGACACCCTCGATCGGCGTTTCGGGCATGCTGATCTACCGCGGCGACCGGTATCCCTGGTGGCAGGGCAGTGCGTTCGTCGGCGGAATGGTCGGGGAGCAGCTTGCCCGCGTCACCCTCGTGGACTTCGATGCGGTGAGCCTGGAAACGCTGCTTCCGGGTGAACTGGGCCGCATCCGCGATGTGCGCGAAGGGCCCGACGGACTGATCTACCTGGCCCTGGAACACCTCGAGGACCTGACCGCGGTGGTTCGGTTGGAGCCGGTCCCGAACGACATTGTGCGACCCCGAGAACGGAGGCAGCCATGAAGCGGCGCCAGTCTCTCCCATTCGCGCCTCTCACCCTGCTGATCGCGGCTCCCGCATCCGCGCAGGAGCCCGTCGTCTGGGGACGGGAGCCGGTATTCCACACATTCTCGATCGTGGCGATCGATCCGTCCACCGGGGAATCGGGCGTTGCGGTCACGACCCGCAACCCCTGCGTCGGTAACGCGGTTCCCTGGGTTCGCGCTGGCGTGGGCGCCGTTGCCACCCAGGGCGGGACACGAGTGGAGTACGGCACCGACCTGCTCGACCTCCTGGAGCAGGGTGTGGCGCCGCAGGAGGCGATGGATCAAGTGGTGGCCGCGGATGAAGGACGCAGTCGCAGACAGGTAGGAGTCATCGACCTGGACGGCCGGTCGGCGCAGTGGACCGGATCGGACCAGTACGGCGCCGAGGATCAGGGAGACTGGGTCGCCGAGCGCGCCGGCGTGAACTACGCCGTGCAGGGGAATTCGCTGGTAGGCACCGCGGTTGTGGATTCCGTCGCGGTCACGTTTGAGAGGAGCGAGGGGTCGCGGCGCCACATCGCCGACAGGCTGATCGAGGCCTTACACGCGGGACAGGTGCTCGGAGGGGATGGTCGACACGGCGAGACCCAGTCCGCAGCGGTGCTGGTGGCAGATCCACGACCCGGGATGTCGCGTCGCCCGCAAGGGATCACAACCGACATCAACATATGCGAGCACGCGGAACCGGTGGTGGAACTGCGCCGCATCTACGACGTGGCATCCGAGACGCTGGGCTTCCGCAGGCTCGAGCAGTTCGTGGGCAGAGATGTGTTTCAGTTGAAAGTAATGCTCCATGCGCTCGGGTATTACCGACCCGACTCGCCCGCGCCGTCGATCGATTTGCCGGATGGCCTCGTCTACGATCCAGAGACGATGGAAGCCGTGGATCGCTTCCGTAGCGACCAGGGCTGGCGCACAACAGTACCCGGATATGTGGACCGCAGGACAATCGATCGGCTCTGGGGGCTGCTCGAGGAGATCGACCGGGTCGCGGAGGTACGGGATCGAATCCGCGACATTGTGCGAGTACGGCGCTGACCGCCCAGCGGCCGTGGCAATTGCAGCGAGGTTCTCCTGCGGGCCGCCCCGCTACAGAATCCGGAAGAGAATCCCCTCGCTCCTGAGCGCGGCGGCGAGTTCGTCCTGTCGCGGAGACGAAACGCGCAACGCTGCGCCGCACTTCGCGCCGCCGTCGGGGGGCGCGGGCACGACCTCGGCCGGAATCGCCTGCTCGCGCGCGACGTCCTCCGCCCACATCGCATGATGGGTGGTATCGAAGGTAAAAACGCTGGATTCTGGCTCGGCGGTCATGGCATCGGTTCCTGAGGTCGGGGTTGGCGGTTGACGGGCTGGGCCTCACGGTCGCAGTAGGCCGTCGGCTCGGTTCCGGGAAGATAGATCTCGTCGTACGCGTCTTCCACCGGACACCATCTGGAGGCCAGCGTGCCCGTCTTGTTGTCGACCCGGCGGGTGACGAGACCCCTCGGAAGCGGCCACGGTTCGGGGATGTCGAGAACGGGATCCGTGCCCGCTCCGGCTCCCTCGTCATCGTCCGCGTTCGGGGGACTTCCGTAGTACACCCGTCTCATGAACTCGCCCCATACGGGCGCAGCGAAGCCCCCGCCCGTGGCCCGCTCGACGATCGATACCGGACGGTCCATCCCGAACCAGACGCCAGCCGCCAAATTGGGCGTGAATCCCATGAACCAGGTGTTGCTCCCCTCGTTGGTCGTACCGGTTTTCCCGGCCGCGGGCACGTCATAGGGCAACCCCCCGACCGTGCGGACCCCCGTGTTGCCGGTACCGGACCTGACAACGGTCTCCAGTAGGGAAACGGTAAGTCGCGCCACCAGCGGATCGAGCACGCGCGTTCGCTCGGGCTGGGGCTCCCACAGGACCTCGCCATCGGTGCTCTCCACCCTGACGATCGGGAACGGATGCACCCTGGTGCCCAGGTTGGCGAGGGTCGAATACGCTGCCAGCATCTCGATGGGGATCACCTCGGCCGCCCCGATGGCGGTGGAGGGAAAGCGCTCGACCTCGGTGCGGATTCCCAGGCGCGTGGCCATCTGACCCACGGCTTCCAGCCCCACCCGCCTTCCCACCTTGATCGCAACCATGTTGATCGACCGGGCGAGTGCAGTGCGCATCGTGATCGGGCCCATGAACTCGGGTTCGTAATTGCTGGGCCTCCAGGTCGTGCCGTCCACCTGGTCGAGCACGACGGGCCCGTCCACGATCACCTCCGAAGCCGGGATCCCGCTCTCGATCGCCGCCGCGTACACGATGGGCTTGAAGGAGGACCCCGCCTGCCGTCGGGCCTGGGTAGCGCGGTTGAACTTGGAGTGGACGAAGTCCCTCCCTCCGATCATCGCCCGCACGTGTCCGGTGGCGGGATCCGTTGCGACGAACATGCCCTGCACGTACGGGATGTCGCGGATGTCGGCCTCGTCGGTACCCGCCGCGAACTCCTCGTAGGTGGGATGATCGAACCCGGCCCATCTCTCGACCCGATTCCAGCCGCTCTCCATGGCTGCCTGCGCCGCGGCCTGCATGTCGAGGTCCAGCGTCGTGTAGATCTCGAGGCCGTCGGTGTAGAGCTTGCTGCCGAATCGGTCCTGGAGTATTCCCCTGGCCCACTCGACGAAATACGGCGCCTGCGCCCGTACATTGTCTCCCCGCTCCAGAGGCACCGGTTCGGCCTTCCACAGCGCCGCTTCGTCCTGGGTCAGGAATCCCTCGCGCGCCATGACGTCCAGCACGAGGTTGCGCCGGGATACGGCCGCATCGGGATTGTTGAAGGGGCTGTATCGTTCCGGGCGGTTCGCGATCGCGGCCAACAGCGCGCCTTCCGCCGGGTTCATGTCGATGGCGTTCTTCCCGAAGTAACTCTGCGATGCCTTCTGAAGTCCATACCAGCCATGAGCATAGCCGATTTGATTAACGTAGGCCTCGAGGATCTGTTCCTTGCTGTACGCACGCTCCAGCGCCATCGCGACCTGCCATTCCTTCAGCTTGCGCAGAATCCGTTTCTCGAAGCCGATGCGCTCGGTCCAGATATGGCGGGAAAGCTGTTGCGTGATGGTGCTCCCACCCGCACCGGACAGGGAGCGCGTACGGAGGACTCCGATGGCGGCGCGCGCGATCCCGCGAAAGTCGATTCCCTTGTGCTCGTAGAAGCGCCGGTCCTCGATCGCGATGAACGCCTGAGGAACGTACGGGGGCAGGCTGGCGAGCGGGACGACGGTGCGGCGCTGCTCGCCGAACTCGGAGATCAGCGTCGAGTCGCGGGCGTAGAGCTTGCTCGTCTGCCGGGGTTCGTACGTGTAGATCTGGGCGACGGAGGGACAATCGGCACAGAGGTTCTGCCAGCTTCCGATTGCCAGACCGACACCGCCGGCGAACACGAACAGGCAGGCGAACCAGGCGTAGCGCGGGACGCGCACCCGCCGGATCGTCTTCAGCGCTGCCTTGAAGAAAGCTCTTACTGACCCCATGCCCTTGCAGTTCGGTTCCGGCGAGTTCAACTCCACCAGCAATTTAGCACCTTTGGATCGGGGCGGTTCTCCTTGACCTCGCCCGCCCACGCGGTCAAGCTTTACCCGCCCGCGTGTTCCCCGTGTCCCCTTCCGACGAGGCAAGGGCCCTGATCCGTTGCAGCGAAGTCGTCGTGCGCTCTCTGACGGGCGGCTATCCGGTCCGCGTCGGGGACGGAGCGCGGTACCTGCTTCCAGCGGCGGTGGCCGCGGCCGCTCCCTCCGGCAGGTGCGCCGTCATCTCGGACGAGCGCGTAGCGGAACTGTGGTACGACCGCGTCGCCGAACCGCTCGAGCAGGAAGGCATCGACATCGTGCCCGCGTTTTTCCCCCAGGGAGAGATCAACAAGGCGCGGGCGGTCTGGGCGCGCCTGACCGATGACTTGATCATTGCAGGACTTGGCCGCGACTGCTGTGTGGTGTCGCTGGGAGGCGGCGTGGTGGGGGACATGGCCGGATTCGTCGCGGCGACGTTCCTGCGGGGAGTGCCGTTCGTCCAGGTGCCCACCACCACGCTGGCAATGATCGATGCGTCGGTCGGGGGGAAAACCGGCGTGGACCACGCGGTGGGAAAGAACCTGATCGGCGCTTTTCACGCACCATGCGAGGTGCTGGCCGATCCGGTCTTCCTGACTACGCTGGACCCGGGCCTCAGGGCGGAGGGGTATGCCGAAGCGGTCAAACACGGGGTGATCCTCGACGCGGAATACGCCGAGTGGCTTGCAGCAAGCGCCGGGACGCTGCTGGATGGCGATCCGGAAGCGGTCGAACGCGCCGTGGTGCGATCGGTGCGACTCAAGGCCGAAGTGGTCTCGGGCGACCTGCTCGAGGCTGGCCGCCGCCAGATCCTCAACTTCGGGCACACCGTCGCGCACGCCATCGAACTCGACTCGGGGTTCACGCTGCCGCACGGACACGCCGTCTCGGTCGGCATGGTGGCGGAGGCCCGGATCGGTGAGGCGCTTGGGATCACCGAGAGCGGCACTGCCGAGTCGGTCCGCCGACTGGTTGCGGCCTTCGATCTTCCCCATCAACACCCCTCCCTGGGCCATGCCGAACACCTGGCCCGGTTGATGGTTCGAGACAAGAAGACCCGGTCCGGCGTCGTCCACATGGTGAGACTGGAGTCATTGGGGCGAACCGTCGTCGTCGGCGAAAGGACGGTCCCGATCCCCGAAGCGGAACTGGTGGACACCCTGGAACGTCTGTTTCCGTGATGAAACCCGAGGTGGTGCGCGCACGTTTGACTACGTTTGGCCAAGCGGCGAGAATTGGCGGCACCCGACCCCCCCGACATGCCATGATGCCGGCTGGAGGATGAATGGCGCTTCTCGAGCGCGTCCATGACCTGACAATTCCATCGGCGCTGACGCTGAGAGCTACCCGTGACCCCGGGGCGCCGTTTCTGCTGGCGGGCCATGCGACCCTGACCTACGCGGAGGCGGACAGCCAGTCCGAGGCGCTGGCGGCCTCGCTCGCGAATCTGGGGGTGGAAGCCGGGGACCGGATCGCCATGGTGCTTCCGGCGTGTCCCGAATTCGCCGTCACGGTCTTCGCCGCGGCCAAGCTGGGAGCGACGATCGTCCCGCTGAATCCACGCCTGCCCATGGCCGAGCTGCGCTACATGCTGCGGCACTCCGGGGCGGCGTACGCGGTCACGGCCGAAGACGCATTCGGCAACGACTATCTGCAGCTGTTCGAGGAGCTCCTCGAAGAACTCCCGGATTTGAAGTACGTCGTCACGGTCGGAGAGGAAGACCTGTGGTACGACGACCAGATCTTCCAGTGGGAAGACATGTTGTCGTCGGGCAGCGGCCGCGACTTCAGCGCTCAGCCCTCGAGCCCGGACAACGCGTTCGCGATCGTGTACACGGCGGGAACGACCGGCAAGCCCAAGGGGGTCGAACTCACCCAGCGCAACCTGCTCTACGCGGCGGGCGCCACGACCGATGCCGCCGGCCTCACTTCTGGAGATGTGGTGGTCGGAGTCGATGCCCTGTTCCACGTCTTCGGGCTCGGTCCGGGACTGCTGGGTACGATGCTGGGCGGCGCGAGCCTGGTGCTCATGGACGGCGCGGACGCAGCGGAGACGCTCGAACTCGCCGACCGCTTCGGGGCCACCGTCCACTATGGCGTGCCTACCCTTTTCGCGAAGGAGCTGCAGGAGATCGAGCGGCGTAACCGCCCGCCCCGGTCGATTCGTCTGTGTTTGGCCTCCGGAGCCCCGCTTAAGGACGACCTCGCCCACCGGATCGAGGATGCATACGGCGTGCCGGTCATCATCGCCTATTCCCTGTCGGAGTCTGCATCCACCCTCGCCGTAACCCGTCCGGACGACCCTCCCGACAAGCGGATATTCACCGTGGGCCGGCCGGTCGACGGTACGGTTGTGAGGGTGACGGAGGACGATGGAACCGACCTGCCGCCGGAGAGCGTAGGCGAAATCCGGGTGCGGGGCCCGGGCGTGATGCGCGGCTACCACCGCCAGCCGAAGCGGACTTCGGTCGTGACCGACCCCGAAGGCTATCTGCGGACCGGCGACCTGGGCATGGTCGACGAAGACGGATACCTGCACCTCCTGGGCCGGCGGGAGGATGTAGTCATTCGCGGCGGATTCAATGTGCACCCGAGGGAGGTTGAAGACTGCATCTCGGCCCATCCCGCCGTCGAGGAGTCGGCGATCGTGGGGGTTCCCGACGAGATCCTGGGCGAAGCCCTCTGTGCCTGCGTGGTGCGCGTCGAAGGCGGCGTGGTGACCGGAAGTGAAATCCGGGATTGGTGTTCCGGGACGCTGGCCGACTACAAGGTGCCGGATCTTGTTACCTTCATGGAGACCCTCCCCCTGACCAGGACCGGCAAGGTGTGGCGCCAGGAGCTGGCCCGCCGCGTCTCCGCGGAGCAACCGGACGTTGTCGAGGTGGAGCGCGAGGACACGCAGGACTGAAGAACAGAATGGTCAATCCCTATATGAAGGCCCCCCACGCCGATCCCGGCAGGTTGCTGTCTCCGGATGCACCGAACGCGGCGTTGCTCATCGACTTCGACAACGTCACCATGGGCATGCGAAGCGACCTGGCCAAGGAACTCAAACACCTTCTCGAGTCGGACATCATCAAGGGGAAGGTGACGGTCCAGAGGGCCTATGCCGACTGGCGCCGCTATCCCCAGTACATCGTTCCCCTTTCGGAAGCCTCGATCGATCTGATCTTCGCGCCGGCATACGGCAGCTCGAAGAAGAATGCGACCGACATCAGGATGGCGATCGACGGCATGGAGCTCGTCTTTATCCGGCCCGAGATCGGTACCTTCATCCTCCTTACCGGGGATTCCGACTTCTCCAGTCTGGTGCTGAAGCTCAAGGAATACGGGAAGTACGTCATCGGGATCGGCATCCAGGAGTCGAGTTCGGACATCCTGGTGCAGAACTGCGACGAGTACTACTCGTACACCGCGCTGACCGGGCTCAGCAAGACGACCGGCGAAGGCCCCGCGACTCCCGACGCCTGGGAGTGCGTGGAAGAGGCGGTCGGCCGGATGGCATCGCGGGGCGACGTGATGCGTTCGGACCGGCTGAAGCAGGTCATCATGGAGCTCGCGCCCGGTTTCGATGAGCGCAGCCTGGGGTTCAAGAACTTCTCCAAGTTCCTCGTCGAGGCGGCCAACAAGGGTCTCGTGAAGATCCAGCGCGGCGAGAACGGGCAGTACAAGATCGCTCCTCCGGGCGGAGTGCCGGGCGGCAGGGAAAGTCAAGCGACTCCCGCTGCGGATGCGGCGGCCAATGGCGACGAGCAGAAGGGGAAGGGCAAGCGGGGGCCTCAGGCGCGGCGCCCGGCCCCGGAACGGGCGACGAAAGACAGCAGGAAGAAGGCCGCGGCGGCGGGTGGCGCCCGGGCCGCGGTGCGGGAGCCGGCACCCCGGATCGATCCGGCACCGGCATTGAGCCTCCTTGTGCGGGCGGTGAAGGAGATGGGCGGCAACGACAGCAGGTCCGCCCGTGACTCCGATGTCAAGCGCAAGATGCTGGCCATCGACCGGAGCTTCAACGAGAGCGCCTTCGGGTTCGGGAAGTTCAGCAAGTTCCTTCTGTACGCGGAAGAAAAGGGAGCGATCGCGCTCAAGCGGGGGAAGGGCGGGAGCTTCGGCATTGTCGTCGCGCAGGAGGGCGCCGGCGCCGAAGCGCCAGCGTTCGACGCGAAGGCTCTGGGGCTCCCGACCGCGGAAAGCGCGATCAAGAGCTATCTCGCGCACCGTTACAAGGGTGTCGGCGTCAAGACCGCGGAGCGCCTGGTGGATCACTTCGGCACGAGTGTTTTCGAGGTGCTTCAGAACCAGCCGGAGCGCGTGAAACAGGTGCTGTTCAAGGCCCGGGCGGAAAGCGTGCTCGCGAACTGGGCGGGCGACTACAAGCGGCGCAGCGCCGCGTTGGCGAAACAGGCACCGGCCTCCCGGCCGGCCGGACAGGGCAAGGCGCAGGGCACTCCGGCCGTGACAGGCAAAGGGGCCGTCCGCCGGGGTCGGCGGGACAGCTCGCGGGGCCCGCGGGAGGGGTCGCGCGGAGCCACTCGGCCCGACAAGGGCGCGGGAGCCTCGCCGGATTCCGGGGACCAGGGACGGGAAGCTGTGACTGCCGAAGCGCCGGCCAGGACCGGCCTCCTCGGCCTGCTTCCGTGGGGTCGCCGCTCGCGGGAACCACGCGGTGGGGGGGACTGAGCACCCAGGGTGCCAGCGGGGCTCCTGGCTCCGCAGTCATGTGTCCGGGGACGCGGCCACCGTGGCCCGCGGGCTTCTCGGAACCACGATCCTGTCCACCGTCGACGGCGTCGAGACCCGGGGAATCATCGTCGAAACCGAGGCCTATCTGGGACTCGACGACCCGGCCAGCCACGCCCACGCCTCGAAACGGCGCACACCCCGCAACGACGCGATGTTCTCGGCCCGGGGCGCCCTGTACGTCTACATCTCGTACGGAATCCACCACTGCATCAACGTGGTGACCGGCGACGAGGGCGATCCGGCCGCCGTTCTGATCCGAGCGCTCGAACCGGTGAGCGGTCTCGACACCATGGCTGCCCGCAGGGGGCGCGACAGGGACCTGTGCAACGGCCCCGGCCGCCTCGCGCAGGCCCTGGGCATCACCATGCGCCACAACTACCACGATCTGGCGTGGCCTCCGATCGAGCTTCAGCCGGGAGAAGAGATCACGGATCCGGAGGCGGGCACGAGCGGGCGCATCGGCGTTTCCCGTGCGGCGGACTGGCCATTGCGGTTCTTTGTCAAAGGCCATCCGGCGGTAAAGGCCCCGAAGTGGTAACTTATAGCCATGAGCGACCCGACCTGGATTACTCTGCTTCCCCCCCTCCTCGCGATCGGTCTGGCGATCGGCACGCGCCAGGTCTACCTGTCCCTTGCGGGCGGGATTTGGCTGGGCTGCATCATCCTTCTGGACTGGAACGTGGCCGCGGGGTTGGCGGAGACGATCGAGTCGACCGTGCGCGTGCTGGGGGACGACTACAGTGCCAGGGTGATCATGTTCACCCTCGTGATCGGCGCGCTCATCGCTACGCTGTCGTCGTCCGGGGGCGTGGCGGGCTTCGTGGCCTGGCTGGAGCGAAACCGCTGGGTGACCAACGCGCGGCGATCCCAACTGCTCGCCTGGCTCATCGGCGTAGGCATCTTTATCGAGTCCAACATCACCGTGCTCGTCGCCGGATCTGTCGCCCGGCCGCTCTTCGACCGCTACCGCATTTCCCGCGAGAAGCTGGCCTACCTGATCGACTCAACGAGCGCCCCGATCTGCATCCTCATCCCGCTCAATGCCTGGGGCGCAACGATCCTGGTCCTACTGAACGAGCAGGGCGTGGATCAGCCCCTCGGCGTTTTCGTGCGTTCCATCGCATTCAACTTCTATTCCTTCGCCGCAGTGATCCTCGCGCTGGCGGTCATTCTGATGAAGCTGGACTGGGGGCCGATGAAGCGCGCGGAGGCCCGTGCCGCCAAGGGCGAAGTGCTTGCTCCCGGCGCGACGCCGATGATGGACGAGGGGGTCCTCAGTCACGACGAGGGGGCAGCCATCCCGCCACGGGCCGTGAACATGTTCGTTCCCGTCCTGGTGCTCGTCGCAACGATGCCTCTGGGGCTCTGGATCACCGGTGGCGGCGACCTCAGAGCGGGTGACGGCGCCACTTCGGTGCTGTGGGCGGCTCTGGCCGGCCTCGCGGCGGCGTGGATCCTCCTGCTTGCCCAACGGGCATACTCCATCGACGAGCTGGTGCGCATCGCCCTGCGGGGCGCGGGCGGACTCGTCCCCTTGGCGCTCATCCTCCTCCTGGCCCTCGCCCTCGGCGACGTGACCAGCCAGCTCGGGACCGGGCAGTATGTGGCCGGGGTCGTCGAGGGGGCGCTCGCGCCATCGGTCTTCCTCCCGCTCGTCTTCGTCGTGTCCTCCGCGATCGCATTCTCGATCGGATCGAGCTGGGGCACCTTCGCCATCATGATCCCCATCGTGGTCCCGGCCGCCGCGGCGCTCGGGCTGGACCTTGCGCCCTTCCTGGCGGCCGCGCTCTCGGGAGGCATCTTCGGCGACCACTGCTCCCCCATCAGCGACACCACCGTGATATCTTCGATGGCGTCCGCGACCGACCACGTCGACCACGTGCGCACGCAGCTGCCCTATGCACTGTTGGGCGGCGCGGTCGCGACCGTGTGCTTCGCCGTGGCGGGCTCGTTTCTCTAGGGCCGAAGCGGCGACAATCGTGCTGATCAGCCAGGGAGAGCCGTGAATATCACCGTGTGCGTGAAACGCGTCCCCGATACCGCAACCCGGATCCGGATCGCGGAGGACGGCGGGGGTATCATGCAGGACGGCGTGAAGTACGTCATGAGCCCGTACGACGAATTCGCCGTGGAGGCCGCGCTGCAGCTCGTGGAGGCGGCGGGGCAGGGAGAGGTGACGCTACTGAGCTACGGGCCCCGCGCGACCGGCGAGACGCTTCGCTCGGGTCTGGCGCTGGGCGCGCACCGGGCGGTGCTGCTCACGGGCGAGCCGGACATGGACGGATGGGCGACCGCGCGGGTCCTGGCCTCCGAGCTGGCGGAGAGCGACGACGGACTGGTGCTGTTCGGCATCAAGGCGGTCGACGACGACCAGCAGCAGGTGGGCCCGATGGTGGCCGAGCTGCTGGGGCGTCCCTGCGCAACCGCGGTGGCGGCGATGGATGTCGACGGAGGCGTCGCGACCTGCCGGCGGGCTGTCGAGGGCGGGCAGGAGGTGGTCGAGATGGATCTCCCGGCCGTGGCGACGGTGACCAAGGGACGCTACGAGCCGCGCTACGCGTCGTTGCGGGGGATCATGATGGCGAAGCGGAAACCGCTGGTCGAGAAGCCGGCGGCCGAGGTCGAGTCGGGGCTCGTGCTCGAGGGCCTGACCTATCCCGCAGACCGTCCCCAGGGGCGGATCGTGGGCGAAGGGACCGAAGCCGTGCCCGAACTGGTGCGCCTGCTCAGGGAGGAGGCCAAGGTACTCTGATGGCTGACGTGCTCGCCGTAGCGGAGGTGAAGGACGGGGTCCTCCAGAGCGTGTCCCGGGAGGTGGTCTCGGCCGCCCGCGGCATTGCGGACTCGCTGGGGGGGGCGGTCGACGTGGCTGTGGCCGGCGATGCGGGGGCGGCGGCCGCCGGCCTGGGACAGCATGGGGCCGACCGCGTGCTCGAGGTGGAAGGGGCGGTTCGGGTGGATGTCCGCGCCGCGGCGGTTGCCGAGCTCGTCCGCGCGCAGGGCCATGGGGCGGTCGTGTTCGCGGCGACGGGGCCGGGCAGGGATGTCGCCCCTCGGGTCGCGGCCAAACTCGCCTCGCCCCTGTTGACCGATGTGGTCGCGGTGGACGTCGACGGCGGCGAGATCGTGGCCACGCGTCCGGTGTTCGCCGGGAAAGCCCTGGCCCGGGTCCGCGCGCGGGGTGCGCCGGCGCTGCTCTCCATTCGGCCCAACGTCTTTGCCGTGGCAGACGCTCCCCGCGAGGTGAAGGTCGAGGTGGCGGCGTCCGTAAGCGAGGTAGGCGGCGGATATCGGGTCAAGGGATTTGAAGCTTCCTCGGGGGCCGCGCTGGACGTCTCCGAAGCTTCCATCGTCGTGTCGGGGGGCCGCGGGATGAAGGATCCCGAGAACTGGCATATCCTCGAGGACCTGCGGGACGCGCTGGGGGATACGGCGGCGCTGGGAGCGTCCCGGGCGGTTGTCGATGCGGGCTGGCGGCCGCACGCGGAACAGGTCGGCCAGACGGGGAAGACGGTGACGCCCAAGCTGTACTTCGCCATGGCCATCTCGGGGGCGATCCAGCACCTCGCCGGCATGCGCACCTCGGGGGTCATCGTCGCGGTCAACCGGGATGCCGATGCGCCGATCTTCGGCGTGGCAGACTACGGGATCGTGGGCGACGTCTTCGAGGTGGCTCCGGCGCTTGCGGCCGCCATCCGGGAGCTGCGCGGCCAGTAGGGCCGACGTGGTCCAGCGGGCAGCCCGCTACTCGTCCCCGGGCCGCCCCATGAACTGCACCGGGTCCACCTCCCGTCCCCACCTCCACACCTCGAGATGCAGGTGTGGCCCGCTCACGTTCCCGGACGCTCCCGTCTTCCCGATCACCGTCGACTTCGACACCTCCTGCATCGGTTCGACATCGATTTCCGAGAGGTGCGCGTAGACGCTGAGCAGCTCGGGGCTGTGGTCGATCCAGATCACGTTGCCGTAGCCGTCCATCGTGCCTGTGAAGCGGACCCGTCCTCCGAGGATCGGACGCACCGGGGTGCCGACATCCGCGGCCAGGTCCACCCCTCGGTGCAGGTCGGCGCCACCCTGCGAGCGAATGCCGAAAGGGGACCGCAGCGAGCCCTCGACCGGCCACTGCGGTGTCTGGCACCCCAGTAGCGCAACCATCGTGCCGAGGAGGATGGGGGCGACCGCGGTTGCCTGGATCGGCCTCATGACCTTCGGGGGAGCAGGATGACTGTTGCGGGCTCGTTCCGCTCGATCCGGGCGATCCCTTCGGGAACGATCGCCAGTCCTTCCGCGTCGCGCAGCGACCGCACCAGTCCGCTCCCCTGGGGGCCGGTCAGCACACAGCGCGTTGTCCCGTCGCCATCCGAAGGACCCGAGAGACCCACCCGGTAGAATTGCGTGAGCCGTGGGGGGGAGGAGAGCGCCGTGTCGGCGATGGCGGTAACGGTTGTCCCCACCGGACGCCGCGAACCCATCATCGCCCGGAGGTATGGCACCACGAACACGTGAAAGGTGACGAAGGCGGATGCGGGGTTTCCGGGAAGGCCGAACACCGGCAACGCACTTCCGCGCCCCTCCAGATGCCCGAAGGAAAGCGGGCTGCCGGGTCGCACGCGCGCGCGCCAGAAGTCGAGTCGGAAGGCAAGCTCCAGGAGGATCCGCTTGAGAAGGTCCTTCTCGCCCATCGACGCGCCCCCGGTCGACACCAGCACGTCGACCCCCTCGACCGACGCCAGCGTCTCCCGCAGCGCCGCCCGGTCGTCCGGCGCCACGCCCAGATCGACGGGGACGGCGCCCACCTCGGCCACCGCAGCGGCGATCATCCCCCGGTTGGTGTCCGGGATGCCCCTGCCTTCGACCACAAGATCGAACCGATCCGCATCGACCAGCTCGTCGCCGCTCGACAGCACGCCGACGCGCGGCCGCCGATGGACGCGCACCCGCTCGGCCCCGCTGGCCATGACGACGGGCAGTGTCCCCGAATGGATGACGGCGCCTGCCGGGACGGTCTCGTCGCCGCGTTTCATATCCTTGCCCGGAGCGCGGATGTGCTTGCCCACATCGTCGGTGCGGTGGATGACCACCGACCCGGGCGACGCTTCACCGTCGGTGTGCTCTACCCGAATCACCGAGTCGAAGCCGACCGGGATGGGCCCGCCCGTCATGACCCGCACGGCCGCGCCCGGCGCAACTCCGTCGAGCGGCACAGCCCCGGGATAGGATTGCCCCGCCACGGGCATGCGAAAATCGTCCGCGCGGCCGTCAGGCAGGTCACCGCTCCGGACCGCGAACCCGTCCATCGCGCTGTTGGGCCAAGAGGGAAGGGTGGCGCGGGCCAGCACCGGCTCCGCGAGGGATCGCCCGAGCGCGCGCGCCGGCGACCTGGATGTCGCCGGCATGGGTCGGGCATCGGTCAGAACGCGGTCAAGCGCGTCCCGGTATGACAGCCAGTCAGCCCTGAGGCGCTCGAACTCCGCCATCACGCCAGCCGATCAGAACCGCCAGCCGGCGCTCAGCGTCAGGCCGTATCCGCGCACCCACTCGCTCTGAACCACCGGTTCCGGCTCCATGTCGGGCGTCAGGGGACGCTTTTCCGGGTCGTCGAAGCCGCTGGGCGTGTTCAGTTTCCAGAGGGTGAGGCCGGCTTCGGCGTAGAGCATGAGGCGCGAAGTCAGCGCGATCCTCCATCCCGTACCGGCGGTTGCGGTGAAGCCGGTCCCGAAGTCGTAGACGTCCTCCGGGAGGAGCACGTCGGCGAATTCACCCTGGCCCGCCACGTCGATGGCGATCCCCCCTCCCATGAAGAGGTGGGGGCTGAGGCGGTTCCAGGTGCGGCGGCCCGTCAGGCTGAAATTCAGGCGCGCATCGGCCATGAGCAGAGCGACGTCCGTCTCGCCGATGATGCGGTCGCCGAGGGCCCGGCGCGGGTCGACGATGTCGCGCGTCGTGGGGAGGTAGCTCACGAGCCCATCGATGAACAGGGGGCCACTGGCCTCTATCGAGTACCGCGCTCCGAGGAAGGAGCCGGTCTTCGGTCCGAGGTCGAGGGAGCCGGGGGTGAGATACATCGTGCCCCAGAATACCGAAGTCCCCTGGGCCCGCTCGATGACCCGGTACGGGGACGGGATCGTCTGCGCCCGGGATGAATCCGCCTGTGACGAAATCAGTATGGTTAGAAGTGCCGCGGTGCGGACGGTGCGGGAAAGGATCATCAATTCCGGAGAGGGGCGTGGTTTGCGGTGAACTGCAGTCAATGTAATCTGATTCATTGCGATGGGTTCCCCAATTCTTCGCTCTGCGTGACTCTTCAAGGGCAGCTTTCCGTAGTGAGAGGATGTACATGGCGTCAAATGTTGCCGGCCCGGCGCCGGTGAAGGGATCGCTTCGCTGATGCGGTGCTCTACCTGTGGCGAAAACCTCGTAGCGGGCGAGGATCGGTGTCCGACCTGCGGGGCGGTCGCGGAACGGAGGCGGGCCGAACGGAGCCGGGCTCCGGTGGCGAAACGCAATGTTCGCCAGTGCCCCCGCTGCGGGCACCACAGCGAGGGCGTGCCCTACTTCCGCAAGACCGGCCACCTCGCGTTGCTGGTGGGCCTGAGCGTCTTCACCTATGGAATCGGCGGACTTGTGTACTACGCAGCGCGCCGGCGGCACCAGGTGTGCCCCAACTGCGGCCTTGGGTGGGAGCACTCCCGGGAGCCCGGCGACGCGGAGCTCCTGGATTCCGCGCCCGACCTGCCGGCCCGCGCGGGTCGGCCGCGTGCACCCGAGCGCGAGACCCGGTTGCCGCCGAGCGGGATCGGAAGGCGGATCCTCGGGGCGGGGATCGGGATTCTGGGCGCGCTCATCATCACGGCCGGGATCGCGGGTGGGGACGGCCCCCCGATCGTAGCCGGCGCGCTGATGGGGATGAGCGGCTCGGGGCTATTCATGTGGGGATGGAGGGCGCTTCAGGAGCGGCGGCAGTCGGTCCTGCAGGCGCTCAACCGCAAGGTGCTGATGTTGGCGACGCGGCGGGGCGGCGTGCTCACCGTCACGGAGGTCGCGGCCGAGCTGGATCTGAGCCTCGAGGCGGCGGAGAAGCTGATGATCGGGATGGATGACGGCTTCCGCGTGCGATCGGACATCAGCAACGAGGGCGTTCTCTACTACGAGTTCCCCGAGGTCGTCCACCAGAAGAAGCTGCGCGCCGGCGACTCCGCGTAGGGAGCTGTGCAGGAATCGCCATGGCCGACTCCGTGCGATGCCGCGGGCCCTTGCGGATTGTCGGATGCATCGGCGTTATAATGGATCGGAATGTGAACTCCACCACCGACGGAAGGACCCGTGCGACAATTCACAGATGACCAGGGTGTTGAGTGGGTGGCCTCCGTGGCCGCCGAAACGGGCGGCGACTACAAGGGGAGGTTCTACCTGATCCTGCACCGCTCCGGGGAGGAGGGCGGCGATCCGGTCAGCCTCGTCGACGTGCGCTGGAACTCGCGGGGGACCGCGGAGCGAACCCTGGCCACCATGTCGAGGGTCGAACTGCGGCGGCGGCTGCGTTCGGCAGTGGGACGAAGCGGAGAGCGTCTGCCGGTCTGAGGTCCGGTTCCGGGCCGCGGCCGGGAGTCGCCGCTTTCAGGCGCAGGAGGCGCAGAGGCCCGTCAGTTCGAGCCGGTACCCCGTGACGTGGAAGCCCGGGCAGACGTCCCGGTCGGTGACCATCTCGGTCGGAAGGCTCCCCGGCACGTCCATGACCGCCCCGCAGCGATTGCACCGCGCATGGTGGTGCGGGTCGGTGCGCCCGTCGTACCTGGAAGACCCGTTCGAATAGGTGAGCTTGATCGCCATGCCGCACCCGACCAGCGTCTCGAGATTCTTGTAGACCGTCGCCAGCGAGATGGCGGGCAGTTGCTCCCGCACCCCGTGAAAGACCTCTTCGGCGGTCGGGTGAATGTCCGTCCCGGCCAGAAAGCGGTGGACGGCGCCTCTCTGTTCGGTGAACCGATGCCCGTACGACTCCAGCGCCTCGCGCAGGCGGTCACTCTCAACGGATGTTTGGGCGGGTGGGGACAACCTGATCCTCCTCAAGCCAAAGCCCATCGCTCACATGAAGTTAGGATGTAGATGAGGCGCCTCCGTGTCAACCCGGGGGCGGGTTCGCGGACCTGTGATGAGGTCGGCTGTGGGCCGGGACCGACGATGTCCCCGGGTGGAGTGTTGCCTTCGGGCACTCCGCCAAACCATACTCGAAGGTCGGTAAATCACCCGCTGAAAGCTCGCCGACGCGGTGCCGCGGGTACGGGATTTCCGCCTGACCCCTCATCGACGCTCTCTTCCAATCGGAGAACCGTGAATGACGCACGACCCCGCCGCCCTCGACGCACTCCTTACCGAGAAGCGGAAGTTCGCCCCGCCGAGGCAATTCGCCGCGGAAGCGGTCGTCTCCGATCCCGCGATCTACGACGAAGCGGAGGACTTTGAACGATTCTGGGCCGGGTGGGCCGAGGAGCTCGACTGGTATCGCAAGTGGGATACGGTGCTCGAGTGGAATCCCCCGCACGCCAAGTGGTTCGTCGGCGGCAAGCTCAACGTCTGCCACAACTGCATCGACCGGCATCTGGATGGCCCGAGGCGGGACAAGCAGGCGCTGATCTGGGAGGGTGAGCCGGGGGACAGGCGCGCGTTCACCTACGCCGAGCTGGCGGTCGAGGTGGGGCGGTTCGCGAATGTGCTGAAGGGGCTGGGGGTGAAGAAGGGAGACCGCGTCGCCATCTACCTGCCGATGATCCCCGAGGCGGCCTTTGCGATGCTCGCCTGCGCAAGGATCGGCGCGCCGCATTCGGTGGTGTTCGGGGGCTTCAGTCCGGATTCCCTCGCGGATCGGATCAACGACGCGGACGCGAAGGTCCTCATTACGGCCGACGGGGGGCATCGGCGCGGGACCATCGTGCCGCTGAAGGAGAACGCCGACCAGGCGGTGGCGCGGTGTCCGGGCATCGAGCATGTCGTGGTCGTCGCCCGGGGGGGGCTGGAGGGGCGCGTGGCGGCCGAGATGCGCGCCGGTCGCGACCACTGGTACCACGAACTTGCGGGAGGGGTTGCCGGAGAGTGCGAGGCCGAACCGATGGACGCCGAGGATCTGCTGTACATCCTCTACACGTCGGGGACGACCGGGAAGCCGAAGGGCGTGGTGCACACGACGGGCGGTTACCTGACCCAGGTGCACGCCACCACCCGCCTGGTGTTCGACCTGAAGGAGGACGACATCTTCTGGTGCACGGCCGATGTGGGCTGGGTCACCGGACACAGCTACATCGTCTATGGCCCGCTCTCGGCGGGCACCACCGTGGTGATGTACGAGGGGGCGCCCGACTGGCCCGACAAGGGGCGCTTCTGGCGGATGTGCGAGGACTACGGCGTGACCATCTTCTACACGGCACCGACCGCGATCCGCGCGTTCATGCAGTGGGGCGAGGAGTGGCCGGACGGCTCCGACCTCTCGCGGCTGCGGCTCCTGGGGACGGTGGGTGAGCCGATCAACCCCGAGGCGTGGATGTGGTACCACCGGGTCATCGGCGGCGAGCGGTGCCCCATTGTCGACACCTGGTGGCAAACGGAGACCGGCGGGATGATGATCACGCCGCTGCCGGGCGTCACCCACACGCGCCCCGGCAGCGCCTGTCGTGGCTTTCCGGGGATCCGGACTGCCCTGCTGAACAACGCCGGCGACCCCGTCGACGCCGGCTACCTGGCCATCACGCGGCCCTGGCCGGGGATGCTGCGCACCATCTACGGGGACGACGAGCGCTATCGGGAGACCTACTGGTCCAAGTGGGACGGGATCTACTTCCCCGGAGACGGAGCCAAGCTGGACGAAGACGGCTACCTGTGGATCCTGGGGCGCGTGGACGACGTGCTGAACGTCGCGGGGCACCGGATCGGCACCATGGAGGTGGAGAGCGCGCTGGTGGAGCATCCCGCCGTGGCCGAGGCGGCGGTGGTGGGGAAGACCCACGCGGTGAAGGGACAGGCGATCGCCGCGTTCGTGACCCTGATGGGGGGCAGGGAGGGGAGCGACGACCTGGCCGCCGAACTGAAGGCCCACGTGGCCGGCGCCATCGGCCCGATCGCGCGACCCCAGCTGATCCTCTTCGCCGCCGACCTGCCCAAGACGCGGTCCGGCAAGATCATGCGGCGCCTGCTGGGCGACATCGCCGCGGGACGGGCGCTGGGCGACACCACGACCCTGGCCGACCCGGCGGTGGTGGAGAAGCTGAAGTCGCGGTACGAGAGCCGCGAGGGCGGCTGAGGCGGTTCGGCTGGTCCGCGGTCCGGCCGGCTAGGAGTCCGCCAGCGGATCGGCCGTCGGGGGCCGCCGCTCGCCTGCGGGCTTCCGCTTGACGAGTCTGGCGGGGACGCCCACGTGTACGGCGCCGCCTTCCGTGTCGCGCGTCACCAGGGCTCCGGCGCCGACCATCGAATCGGGGGCGAGGGTGGTGCCGGCGAGCACGGTGGCATGGTAGGCGATCCGGACACCGTCGCCGATGACCGTCTGCGGCGTGCGCACATCTCGCGGATCGCTGATGTGGTGGCTGTGCGAGTAGATGTTCACGAAGTCCGAGACCGAGGCGCCGTTGCCGATCCTGATTCCGCCCCGGTCGTCGAGGAGGACGTGGCGGTGCACGACTACATCGTCACCCACCTCGAGGCCGTAGCCGAAGCTGAGCTTCACGTGGTGGAAGGCTTTGAAGTTCCTGCCGCACCGCGCGAAGATGTGTCTGGCGAGGATGCGGCGGAACTTCACACCCAGGTGAACGTTCTCTCCCAGCAGGCTCCTGTCGAACATCTCCCATAGCCAGAGGAGCGGCTTGACTCTGTAGTAGCGATCGAGGTCGGTGTCGCTGTAGTACTCCGGCTCCAGGGTGACATTCCGCGGGTCGAGCTGGTCGCGAAGGATGCGCCCTGCAAGCGTGGACGCAGCGGAAGCGCCCTCCGCTGCCGCGGGGAAATGGATCTCCTCCAGAACCCGGCGGCACAGGTCGTTGCGGTCGGTTTCCGGATCGGACAGCTCATCCTCGATGCCCGCGAGCCACTTCTCGTAGCGAAGGGCAGCCGCCTTGCCGATCTCGACGCCCCGCAGGGGGAGAAAGCGATACTCGCCGTCGGAGGGCATGGCGTCATTCCCCTTGTCGATGCTCTGTGAAGGACCGGTGCCGGGACTCCCCGGGCACCGTGGCGGTCGTGCACGATAATAAACCCTTCCTTGCGTCCGGGGTCCATCAGCGGCTTGATTATGGGCATGCACGACGTACTCAGAGCCCGCGTGATGCGGAAGATCGAGAGCCTGCCCGAAGAGCAGATCTACCAGGTGCTCGACTACATCGAGTTCCTGGAGTCGAAATACGCCGCTCCGGAAGTCGAAAAGCAGGCCAGCGGCTTCCAGAAGCTGGGCGAGGGCATCGAGGACCGCATGCGCAAGCGCGCGTTCAATCCGTCCAACCTGCGCGAGGCCTTTCAGGTGATCGCGGCCGCCGACCGGGCGCTGAGCGGTGTCGCGAAGGCGGGCCGGGAACTGTTCGACGAGATCGCCGGCGGCGTGACCGGCGGCGACTCCGAGTTGCGGAATCGGTCCGAGGTGGAGGCATCGGGCCGGGACGAGGAGGGCACGGGAGAATCCCCGGATGAGGGTGACCAGGAATCCGCCCGCGATGACGAGTGAGCGTCGGTGTTGACCCGACTTCGCCGCGTCAGATACGTTTGTTGATGGAAAGAGGCACGGAGGCCCGATCCCCGTTGCGCGGCAGAGTCGTGAAGGAGGCACTGACCTTCGACGACGTGCTGCTGGTCCCGGGGTATTCCAGGGTTCATCCGAACCAGACGGACATCTCGACCCGCCTCACCAACCGCATCACCCTGCAGGTCCCCCTCGTTTCGGCCGCCATGGACACCGTGACCGAGGCCCGAATGGCGATTGCGGTGGCGCGCGAAGGCGGCGTGGGCGTGATCCACAAGAATATGACCATCGACCGCCAGGCCCAGGAGGTCGACCGGGTGAAGCGGTCGGAGAGCGGGATGATCCTCAAGCCCATCACCCTGGGGCCGGCCGCGTCGCTGAGGGATGCCCACCAGCTCATGGCGCGTTTCTCCATCAGCGGCGTCCCCATCGTCGAGAGCGACGGAATCCTGGTCGGGATCATCACCAACCGCGACCTTCAGTTCGAGACCGACCTGGATCGTCCCGTGGCCACGCTCATGACGTCCCGGGGCCTCATAACCGCCCCCGAGGGGACGACCCTGACCGAGGCCGAGCACATCCTCCATCGACACCGCATCGAGAAGCTCCCGGTCGTCGATGACGAGGGTAGGCTCAGGGGGCTCATCACGGTCAAGGACATCTTCAAGCGCCGCCAGTTCCCGAACGCCTGCAAGGACGAGCATGGCCGGCTTCGCGTGGGTGCGGCCATCGGCGCCGGGAAGGCGGACCAGGCGCGGGCGCGGGCCCTGGTCGAGTCGGGGGTGGACTTTCTGGTGGTCGACACCGCCCATGGACACGCCGAAGGCGTCCTCCAGGCTGTGGCCCGCGTGCGCGAGGCGTTCCCGGACCAGGATCTGGTAGCGGGCAACGTGGGCACGGCCGAGGGTGCCGATGCATTGATCGAGAGAGGCGCGGATGCCGTGAAGGTGGGGGTGGGACCGGGGTCGATCTGCACGACGCGGGTGGTTACGGGGGTTGGTCTGCCGCAGTTGACCGCAGTGATGGATGCGGTGGACGGGGCCGCTGGCCGCGTCCCGGTCATTGCCGACGGCGGCATCCGGTACTCGGGTGATGTGGTCAAGGCGCTCGCGGCGGGAGCGGGATGCGTGATGATGGGGTCGGTGCTCGCGGGCACCGAAGAGTCCCCGGGAGAGGCGTTCCTTCTCGAAGGGCGGCGGTTCAAGACCGTGCGGGGGATGGGATCGCTTTCGGCGATGGAGGAGGGCACCGCCGACCGCTACTTCCAGGAGGGCCGCGTGGCCAGGAAGCTGGTCCCGGAGGGGATCGAAGCGCGGGTCGCCTACAAGGGCCCGGTGTCGGACACCGTCTTCCAGCTTTCGGGAGGACTCAGAAGCGGGATGGGATACTGCGGCGCCCGAACGCTGGATGTGCTGCGCGCCACTGCCCGTTTCGTGCGGGTGACGTCCGGAGGTCTGCGGGAGTCGCACCCGCACGACGTCACGATCACGCGTGAGGCGCCCAACTACAGTCATTGAGCCGATGAAACACGGCACACTGAGGGCTGTGGTCCTCCGGGGAAGCCTGGCCGTGGTCGCGGCCTCGGCGCTTGGTTGCGCTCGACGGCCTCCGCCCGCGCCTGCTCCCGCGGCGCGCCCGCCCGATATTCCCGAAGCAGCGGTACGCGAACCCGTTCGCACCGGGGGGCCGCTGGTTGTATCGAATGCGAGTGAGGAGGCGCCGTCGCGCGACCTGCTGGCCATCTTGGCGCTCGATCCGATCCTGACCTCGCCGGAGGGACGCAACGGCCGCATCGAGGAACGGATCGACTGGTGGCTGAACTTCTGGCAGACGCGATCGCGGGACGCCTTCAAGCGGGGCCTGTCGCGGATGGGCGGCTACGAAGACTTCGTGAGAGCCGAATTGGCGAGCAGGGATCTGCCTCCCTCCCTCCTCTACCTGCCGCTCATCGAGGCCAACTACTACCCGACCGCCGTCTCGCCGGCGGGGGCGGCGGGGCTGTGGCAGTTCATGCCGCGGACCGCCCGATGGCTGGGGCTGCAGGTGAATTCGCTCGTCGACGAGCGTTTCGACGCCTTCGCCGCGACTCCCGTGGCCCTGGACTATCTGCTGGCTCTGAACGCGCAGTTCGAATCGTGGTTCCTTACCCTTGCGGCGTACAACGCGGGGCCGGGCCGGGTGGAGCAGGTGATCCGGCGCCATGGCCGCGGCCGGCCCCGCGACGACGCGCTCTATTTGCGAATCCGGAGCAGGCTGCCCGCCGAGACGCGCGACTTCATCCCCAAGTACCTGGCCGCGGTGCGCATGGCCAGTGTACCCGAGCGCTACGGCATCTCGGACCACCTGAAGGCGCCCTCCATGCGCTACGACACCGTGACCATCGACGGCCCGGCATCGATCGACGTGATCGCGAGAGTGGCCGAAGTCCCGGAGGAAGAGGTAAAGGACCTGAATCCCCAGATTCTGGCGGAGATGACTCCCGGTGCGAGCTCGACCGTGGTGCGTCTGCCCGAGGGATCCGCCCAGGGGTTCCGGGAGCGGTTCGCGAACATCCCGCTCAGGGATCGCGTGAACAGGCACGTGGTTTCGGCGGGCGAGACATTCTCCCACATCGCGCGGGACTACCGCATTTCCGTCGACGAGCTGCGGAGCGCCAACCCCGGAGTGGTACCCAGACGCCTTCAGATTGGCAGCATCCTGGTTGTGCCCGGAGTGCGCCGGGATGTACCCGCAGTACTCCGGGATTCCGGTACTCCCGAAGCCGGCGACGCGGTTGCGGCTTCGGACCACCCATCGCTCGCCGATTCCAGCGGAGTCGCATCCACTCCGCGGGTCGCCGATGCCCCGCAGCCTGCCGGTGACACGGTACACGTCGTCGCGCGCGGCGAGAGCCTGTGGCTGATTGCGCGGTTGTACGGAGTCGATTTGGAACTCCTCCGCGCGCACAACCGCATCGGCCAGGGTACTCTCGTTCATCCTGGCGACAGCATCCGGATTCCGCCGTCGAGATAGCCTCGCGGCGCCTCGGCCCGTGGATGAATCCAGCGCAGTACCGAGGGGTGGCACGGGCGGCGGGCCGAGCTATCCGGAGGATGCGTCTCCGGATCTCCAATGCCCCGAACGGCCTCCGGATTTTTCCACCAAAGCGATCGACTCGATGGTCATGCCACGGTCGGCCGCCTTGAGCATGTCGTACACCGTCAGCAGGGATACCGCCGCCGCGGTGAGCGCCTCCATCTCGACCCCGGTGGGGCCGTTGATCGTGGCGGTAGCGGTGACCCGCATTCCTGGCAGCGCCGGATCGAGTTCGAAATCCACGCTGACGCTGGCCGCGGGGAGGACATGGCACAGCGGGATGAGTTCGCCGGTTCGCTTTCCTCCCATGATTCCCGCGACGCGCGCGATCTGTTCGACATCGCCCTTGGGATTCCCACCGCTGGCCAGCAGCTCGTAGGCTCGTTCGGAGCACCGCAGCAGGCCTCGGGCGACCGCCCGTCTGGCGGTGATCCCCTTTTCCGTCACGTCCACCATCTTCGCCTTCCCCTGTGCGTCGAGATGGGTGAGCGTGTCCTGTGCGTGGTGGTCCGGGTCTGTCATCGTCAACGCAGCCTGTGGTGTGTCATGGCCGCCTTCGCGGCGCGAGGACCGTTTCGAGGTCCAGCAAAAGTGTGGCCACAAAGAGTTGCGGATTAACGTTGCCCAGCGCCAGCATGCGCGCTTCCTCCACCCGCGCGACAGCACGGGCGACGCGATCGGGCGTCAGCTCCAGCCTGCGAGCCGTTTCCTGCAGGAATTGCCGCTCTCCGGAGTTGACGATCCGGTCTTCGCGGCCGACCGCGGCCGCACCGAGGTCGCGAATCCACAGCTGCAGGGCTCCCAGCAGATCGAGCAGACCACGTGCGCCGCCCGCCCTGAAGTCCAGCGCGGTTCGGTAGGCGTCGGCACGCTTCCCGCCGGTTGCTGCGCGCAGCATCGCCAGCGAGAGGTCCCGGTTGTCCGAGTGCGGTCCATCGGGATCGAGGTGTCCGAGAGCGGCACCGATTGAGCCCTGAGATAGCGCGGCGGCCCGATTCGCAGGTTCCGGCTCGGCGTGACACTCTTCGCGCAGGAAGGCGGCCACCTCGGTGACGGGGAGGGGCGGCAGGTGAATGGGAAGGGCCCGGGATCGGATCGTATCCAGCAGGCTCCCCGGCTTGCCGGACGTGAGGATGAAGCGACTTGCGTCCGGAGGTTCCTCGAGCAGCTTGAGCAGCGCGTTGGCCGCCTCCGGGCTCGCCTCCTGGGGGACCAGGTATTCGGCGTCGCCCACGATGAAGAACTGCTCTTCACTCACGGATGGCCGGCGGTGCGCGCGCTTGCGCAGGGTCATGACCGCCGCGAAATAGATCCCCTTCACCTCGGCGTCACCCTCCGGCCTCAGCGGTTGTCGCCGGAACTCGCCCAGCTTGTCGTAGCGGGCCGACTCCAGCGCCTCCGCCAGCTTGCCGGGGCCGTGCGCGCGCTTTGGACGGGGCAGGGGGAAGTACCAATGGATGTCCGGGTGCTCGAGGCGCAGCGCCTGGCGACAGCTCATGCAACGGTCGCACGGTTTCTCCGGACCGGTGCACAACCGGGTGCGCGCGAGCCACAGCGCCAGCGACTGCTTTCCGCACCCGGGCACGCCATGGATGAGGACCGTGGCGGGCAGGGTCTCGCGAGCGAGGGCGCGCCTCAGCGAGGAGCGGAGCGCTTCGTGACCCCGGAAGGCGGGATGGGACGGAGGGTGACGGAGCCCCGAGGTCATGAGGCCGTGCGGTTGCCCAGGCGCGCCGCTGATAGCCTCACCGCCAGGCGGAGGGCCGCGATCATCGAGGAGGGGTCCGCCCTGTCCTGGCCCGCGATGTCGAATGCGGTCCCGTGATCGGGCGACGTACGCACGAACGGCAGTCCGATGGTCACGTTCACCCCCCTGCCGAAAGCCGCCGTCTTGAAGGCAGCCATCCCCACGTCGTGATAGGGCGCCACTACCGCGTCGAACTCGCCCGAGAACGCCCTGACGAAGACGGTGTCCGCGGGGATCGGGCCCGAGACCTTGCACGGATCGCCAGCGAGGGCGTCGAGGGCGGGGCCGTACACGTCGCGCTCTTCCGTGCCGAACATACCATTGTCCGAGGCGTGCGGATTCAGGGCGCAGAGAGCGATTCGCGGTTCCCGGAGGCCCCAATCGGTCCGGAGGGCGGCACCCAACAGGCGGGTCCGGGACACGAGCAAGTCCTCCGTTACCGATCCGGCGACCTCGGCAAGGGGGATGTGAATGGTCGCGAGGAGCACCCGCTTCGGATGAGGCGTCTCGGGGCCCCCACCCTCGTCGCACATCAGCATCCCTACCTCTGGCGCGTCCGCAAGCGCCATCAGCATTTCGGTATGGCCCGGGAGATATCCGGCTTCGGCCAGCCCCGGTTTGTGCACGGGAGCGGTCACCACGGCATCGACTTCTCCCTCGAGCGCCAACTCCACGGCGCGTTCGATCGCCATCCCGGCGGCCCGGCCCGGATGCAGCCCCGCCTCCCCGCCCCCCACCGCCTCGAAACGGCACGACCCCGCGAAGTCGGCACCGCACTCCACCGGCCCGATGACATGGGTCGCTCCCGCGTCAGGGCTCACCGCCGCCAGCGCTTTCGCGGTCACCTCCGGCCCGATCCCCCCGGGATCGCCCAGCGTGATGGCCAGCCGCACATCCCACGGGCCAGGCCGCGCCGCGCCGGGGGTTCCTGCCACGGGCCGCTACCTCACATCCATGATCTCGATGTGGGTCTTCGCCTTCAACCCGTCCAGCAGCGCCTGCTCCCTCTTCTGAGTCATGAGGCTGGCGCGGATCTGCGGCTCCAGGTCTTCGAAGCTGTACTCGCCGGCTTCGCGCAGCTCGCCGATCCTGATGATCGCGAAAAGCTCCTCACCCTGGAAGGAGAACTGGATTGGTCCCACGATCTCTCCGGTCTCCTTTCCGGTGAGCGCCGCAACATATGCGGGAGCCAGCGGCGGGGAGATCTGCCGCTGCCGAACCGTACCCGAATCCGGCTGGCTGGGGTTGTGGTACTCGTCGATCAAGTCGTCGAAATCCTCGGTTTGCGCCCGCTCTGCGAGTTCCGTGGCGAAGGTGCGTGTCTTCCCGATGTCGCCCGGTCCGATTTGCGGACGGATGAGGATGTGCCTGGCCATTCGTTCGGCAAAACGCACCCGCTCCACGAGTATGATGTGGAATCCGAACTCGGTCTCCACCACATCGCTGATCCCGCCATCCAGCAGGCTGAAGGCCGCATCCTCGAATTCGTCGACCATGAAGCCCCTGCGGAACCAGCCCAGGTCACCACCCGCCGCCGCCGAGGCGGGATCCTGGGAATACTCGGTCGCCAGTGCGGCGAAGTCCTCACCCGCGCGCACCCGCTCCAAAAGCCCTTCCGCGGTTGCCCGTGCCTCGGCCTTTGTGGAGTCCGAGGCTTCGACGGAAATGAGGACCTGCTTGAAGGTGACGGTTGCGGGACGCTCCTGCAGGGTAGCGCGGCCGGTTTCGAAGAACTCGCGCACCTCCGCTTCGGTGACTTCGACGGCGCCCTCGCCACCATGACGCTGTATGTACAGCTGGACAAGCATTTCCTGACTGAGCTGATCCCTGAGGATTTCGCGGTAGCTCTGGACGTTCAGGCCCTCGATCTCCAGCGCCCGCTCCATCTCGGCACGCGAACCGTAGCTCGACTCCACGCCGGCCATCCGCTCCTGCAGCTGGGTCTCGACACGGTCGTTGTCGACTTCAAGCAGGGTGTCCTGGGCGGCTGCCTGCAAGACCACCTGGGTCGCGACCAGGCCGTCCAGGAGGGCCGTGCGGAACTCCTCCCATGCATCCGACCCGGCTTCCGGCACGGTCTGGCCCGTCGCGCGGAGCTGGTTCTCCCGCTGGATCAGCTGCGACAACAGCACCACTGAGTCGCCGACAACTGCGACCACCCGGTCCACCGGCTCTTCCTGCGCATGGCTGGCCGCTGCCGGGAATCCTCCAATCATGCAGAGCAGGAGCGCCAGCGGGCGAATCCCGCGCAGCCTGCCTGGCAGCCCGTGGAGAAAACCGTCTCGGCCTTCGAGCGGCGATGCATCCGCACCGGGCCGCTTCGCTTCACGCTCGCACAGCGTAAAGGCTACATTACATTTTGTCATGTCTAGTTTACACCTTGCCACTCCGAGGCTTCGCTCTGCGTTCTCCCCGGGCTGGCGATATCGGCATCGTACCGTCGACTACCGTGTTTCGAGCTCTCTGACGCGGGCGACGGTTGCACCCAGCCTTGCTTCATGGATGCGCCACCGACCCTCTTCCCTCAGCAGGAATGTAACCCCGCCCAAAGGAACGATTTCCTGCTGACCGCCGACGATGCGTGCAAGCGCCTCCTCGACGACCTCACGGACCGATGGCAGGGCACCGCCGGCGCTCGCCGCAGCGCTGTCCGGCGGCATCGCACGGGGAATCAGGCCGATCGCCTCCGCGCGATCCCGGATCGCTGTCCGAGCCTCGGTCACAAGCGAATCCTCCTGGGCCAGGGTAGGTGAGTAGCCCTGCGCCCTGGCTTCGGCGAGCAGCAGTTCCTGTCGTCCGCGCCGCCTGAGCGCGACCTCGAGCTCCTCGTCGGAAGCGGCCAGGATGCCCTGGGCGAAGCCATCAGGGGACACACGGGCCAGTTCCAGGAACTCCCCCACGGTGTAGACGCCGTCCAGCCACGTCATCAGTGGACGCGCCGCGGCACTGCCTGAGAGGCGGGAGGTGGACGACTCCATGAGGGCCCGTGTGATCTGAAGCGCATCGTTGGTCAGACTCAGTCCCGCCAGTGAATCCAGTTGCGCGATGTACGCCGCCTCCGCTACGGCCAGGCGCTCCTGCTGGATGAGCGCCCGGAACTCCTCGCCCACCTCCGACAATTCGGGAATCGCGAGTGCGTCGAGCCGAAGCAGGTGGTAACCCAGGCCGGTCTCGACGGGATCGCTCAGTTGGCCCGGCTGCAGGGCAAAGACCGCCTCGTCGATCGGAGCGAGCATCTGGCCGCGCCCGAAAGTCCCCATGCTCCCGCCGCGGCTGCCGCTTCCGGGGTCGCCGCTGTAGCGTGCGGCCAGGGTTGCGAAGTCCGCGCCGCCAAGCAGCTGGTCGCGCAACGACCGGGCGACGACAAGCACGCTGTCCCGCTGGCGGTTCGTGCCCCCCCCGGGGGGGAACGGGAGCAGGATCTGGGACGCGGTGGCGCGGGCGCCCGGCAGCTCGGCGGCGAAACGCTCGGTGAGCTCCTCGTCGGAGACGACGGTATCGACATCGATCACCTCGTCCCGCAGCTGCGCCAGCATGATCTCCTGCAGGGGCTGCTCGACGACAAGCCCGACGTCGAGCGTTGCCAGGGTGGTGTCGGCGCCGAGATGGGCCGCGAGCAGCGTGTAGTCCACCCACAGCTCGGCGACAACTCGCACAACCTGGGTGTCCGGAGGCACGGCGCTGTGCTCCGAGATCAGCCCGGCGGCGTCATCGACGGTGAGCCGGTGCTCTCCCGCCTCGGCCAGCGGACCGGGCCCGCAGGCGGTGATGGCGGCGCTGGCCAGCAGCGACGCGATGATCGGCTTTCCTCTCCCTGACATCAGAGAGCCTCTCCCGTCAAGGGAATTCCTGGTTTCCATCTGCTGTTCAACGCGTTGCCGCAAACCTGTCCATTAGTGTGTCCATGCCGCTTGCGCGCTTCTTCGGCGCTGCGACGACATCGGTGCCGGAGATGTGTCCCTGGTTCGCGGGCACTTCCGCGCCACCCAGGGCATCCACCGCCCGTGCTATCACACTAGCCAGACGACCCGGGTCTGAACACTCCAGCACCACCGAGAGTGGAGAGACCCTCCGCACCTCTACATTCACCTCCTCGCCCTTCAGCGCACCTTCGAGCGCCGACATGCGCGGTACGATGCCGGCCCGGAAGTTCACTCGAGCGCGGTTGCTCCGCAGCATGATTCGGCTGACTCCGGCTTCCTGACCGGCGATCGCGAGCGACGACTTGTCGAGCAAACGCCGGGCTTCTGCCGGGGGCCTTCCAAAGCGATCGGCGAGTTCCGCGGCGAGCGCGTCGATTTCGTCGCGCTTCCTGGCCTTCGACAGCCGCCGGTACAGGTGCAGTTTCTGTCGCTGGTCCGCCACATAGCGGTCAGGCAGATAGGCCTCCGCGTCCATGGTGACTTCAGGGCGGGGATACTCGCGCTTTCTTCCACCATCCCGCATCCCCCGCACGGCATCTTCCATGAGCCGCAGATAGGTGTCGATCCCCACGGCGTGGGCGAAGCCGGACTGGTCCTCACCCAACAGATTGCCCGCGCCCCGCACCTCGAGGTCCCGCAGGGCGATCTGGTAGCCGCTGCCGAGGTCCGTGTAGTGCTCCAGGACGCGCAGGCGTTTTTCCGCGTCGTCGGTGATCTTCTCGGGTACGATGAGGTAGCAGTACGCCCGCCGGTCCCAGCGTCCGACGCGCCCGCGGATCTGGTACATCTGGGAAAGCCCGAAGCGGTCGGCACGCGTGACGACGAGCGTGTTCGCGTTGGGCACGTCCAGCCCGTTCTCGATGATCGAGGAGCACACGAGCACGTCGGTCGCGCCTTCGACGAAACGAGTCATGGCAAGATCGAGTTGCCGCGGCGCCATCTGGCCGTGCGCGACATCGACGGAGGCGCCCCGGACCAGGCGCCGGACGTGCTGGGCGGCGGTGTCGATCGTCTCGACCCGATTGTGCAGGAAGAAGACCTGCCCACCGCGGTCCAGTTCCTTCTGGCAGGCTTCCGCGATCAGATGGTCGCTCCAGGAAATCACATGGGTGATGATCGGCATCCGGTCCCGGGGCGGGGTGCGGATCAGCGACAGGTCGCGCACGCCCGAGAGCGAGAGGTGCAGGGTCCGGGGGATCGGGGTCGCAGTGAGGGTGAGGACATCCACGGTCGTGCGCAGTTGCTTCAGCCGCTCCTTCTGGCGGACGCCCAGGCGCTGCTCTTCATCGATCACGACCAGTCCCAGATCCGGGAAGACCACGTCGCTGGAGAGCAGGCGGTGTGTTCCGATGACGATGTCGACCGTGCCCTTTGCCAGTTCGGCCAGGACTTCGCGCTGTCTTGCGGGCGGGTCCAGTCGCGAAAGCGAAGCCACCCGGACGGGGTAGTCTGCCAGCCGTTCGCCAAACGTCTTTGCGTGCTGCGCCACCAGTACCGTTGTGGGGGCCAGAACGGCAACCTGCTTGCCATCCTGCACCGCCTTGAAGGCCGCCCGCACGGCGACCTCGGTCTTGCCGTACCCGGCATCGCCACAGACCAGGCGGTCCATGATCCCCGGTGACTCCATGTCCTGCTTGACGTCCTCGACCGCCCGACGCTGATCGGGCGTGTCTTCATAGAGGAAGGAGGACTCCATTTCGCGCTGCCAGCGGGTATCGGCCGGAAAGGCGTGGCCAGGACGCGCGCTGCGAGACGCGTAGAGCTCCAACAACTCTGCCGTCATCCGGTTGATGGCCGCCTGGGTCTTGCGCTTGAGGTTCTTCCAGCGCTTACCCCCGATGCGGTGCAGCCTCGGCGGCGCGTCGTCCGGGTGGGCTCCCACCCAGCGCTCCACCTGGTCGAGCAGATAGACCGGGACCCGCAGAACCTCGTCCCCGTCGTAGACGATGACCAGGGACTCGATCGACTCTTCTCCGATGACGACCCTTTCGAGCCCCCGGAAGCGACCGATCCCGTGTTCCATGTGGACGACGTAGTCGCCTGGCGAGAGCTGGGCGAGGCTCTCCAGCGAGGCAGCCCCGCGGAACCGCTTGCTACGCCGCAACTTGCGGCTGCGGCGGAAGATCTCGTGATCGGTAAGCACGTTTGTCGCTGGATCGGCGTCGGCGAGGCGGAATCCGCCCGCGAGAGAACCGACGACGAGGTGGCTCCCCCGGGGGGGTATGCCGTTGCGATCTCCGATCAGCTCCTCGAGCCTGGCCGCCTGGCCTTCGTTGTCGCACAGGATGTAGCTTGCCGCACTCCGAGCGGCTGCTCCGGCCAGAAAGGAGCCGAGCCGGCGGGTGTCACGCTCGATTGCGGGCGGGGGGCGGGCCTGAAACACGGGGTCGCCGACGTGTTCCTCTTCGAACACGAGCTGTGGATGCCCGCGCGCGCGCTCAGCCAGCGAATCGGGCGTGAGAAAGAGCGTGCCGGGAGCCGCCGCCGGATTCCCGTAGCGGCGGGCCTGCAGATAGTGGCTCTCGGCCTTGTTCCACGCCCGCGCGGCCTCGTCGTCCCAGGGCCGTGCACCGATGCGTACCAGGACCGTGTCGCGGGGCAATCTGGCCAGAATGCTGGACCGGGTCGTGCGAGTGCTCCCGGTGCGACCGCCAAAGCGGACTGGAAGGATGTCGACGCGGTCCGTAGTATCGGTCGAACGCTGATCGAGGATGTCGAAGAAACGGATCGATTCGACGTCGTCGCCCCAGAACTCGACGCGTGCCGGATTCGCCGCCCCAAACGAGAACAGGTCGACGAGGCCACCGCGAACGGCGTAGCAACCGGCGGCCTCAACCATGGGTACGCGCTCGAATCCCCGGGTTTCCAGCGTCTCGATCAGGATGTCGCGCCGGAGCTCCTGACCCACCCGGACGGTAAACCGCAGCTCCGCCAGGTCGTCGGGCACCAGCACCACTTCCTGGAGCGCGCGCCGGGTGGTGACCATGACCCGGGCACGGCCCGACAGGTGCGATTCGAAGGCCTCGACCCGCTGACCGGAGAGGCCGGCGCCCGCCTCGTCCCCGTCGCTGGAAAACCCTTCGCGTTGCGGATAGTGAACCGCGCGGCCCGGACCCAGCAGCGCCTCCAGATCGCCCAGATGCTCTCCCGCCTCGGCCGGAGAGGAGGCAGCCACGATCCACAGCCGGTTCGGGAGGCGCTCGACGAGGGCGGCGACTGCTGCGAGCGGCAGCGAACCGATCGCGCCGCCGATTGTACGGGTGGCGCCGGGAGAGGGAAGGCCGCAAAGCAGCTTGCGGAAGGCAGGTGTGGAGGCGACCGCCCCCGCGGCGGGGTGCGCGACCGGGCTAGACACGGGCGGCGGGGTTGCTTCCGACCCGCCCGTGCCGCGATCCGCCGTGCGCTCCCGGCCGGTCGCGAGCTACGCTGTCCTCGCCGCCGCCGGGGCGGGACCGGAGGCCGCGCGCGGCGGCCACGACAGTCTCGATGATCACCAGAACCAGGAGGACCACGGCCAGGGCACGCCACGGCTCCGGTCCCCGGCCCGAGCGGAAGATGCTGCGCGACCACGCGGCCGCATCATCCACGATCGCGGTCGTCCCGGGGATCGCGCGTCTTACCTCTCTGGGTGAAGCCGGCGTCAGATCCGTCTCGGTAGCAGGGGGGTTCACCGGTACGGCGGTCAAGGCGCTGTCCCGCGCGAGGGGCTGGTAGAATCCGGAGACTGTCGTTGCCAGGAAGGGTTGGTCACCGTCGACCGCGTATTCCTCACCGTCCGGCGTGCGAACGGTGGTCGTGGCCGCAGGCGGACGGAAGTCCGAACCCGCCGTCACGGAGCCGCTTCCGTCCCCCCCGCCGGACCAGCGTTCGATGGCCCACTCCAGCAACGGGATCATCGCCGCGGATACGGGCAGCGAGGTCGATTCCTCGTCGAGCGGCGAGGCCAGCAGAGTGTACGGCCCCGCCGGCGATGTCGCGGTGATCAGCCAGGGATCACCGCTCGACAACATCACAGCGGATCCGGCAGGGAGGCCGGACGGTGCCGCCCCCTCGGCGTTGTCCGTTGCGGAGCCCCCACCCTGCAGGGCATCGGGCTGCCGCGCCGCCGTGGGCACCAGGCGGAAGAAACGCCGAATCTCCAGGTCCGACAGGTCGATGACGAGATCGCTCGAGGAGACGCGCGCGCCGCCGCCGGTGTCCATCTCGTAGCGGTACGGGATCCCGGCTTCGGCGAGCCGGCGGTTCAGGGCGGGTAGCTGCGCGTGATCCGGGTGCGGTGCGACGAAGGCGCTCTGGGTGAGGCCGCGCTGCTGCAGACCCGCGCCGCCGATGCTCACGAGGGTGGTGGCGCGCCCGGGGTCTCCCAGCGTGATGCGGTCGCTCTCTTCCAGCACGGCGAGGGCTTCGGCAACGAAAATGGGCGCCGTGCCAAGGACTGCGACCGGCGTAGGCTCCCGAACGGCGAAGGAGAAGTAGCGCCGGTCGTCTGCCGTTAGTGGATCGGGGTCGATCTCGGCATACCCTTCGACCTGTCCGGGGGGGAACGGTCCCGCCGGGAGGCGCACGGTTGCGCCCACCGGAGCCGACGCGGCTGCGCGAACCTGTCCATCGATGTAGAGCCGCACGCCGACCGTATCTCCCGCTCCAGCCCCAACCACTGAAATCGCGGCCTCGGTCCTGCGGCCGGCCAGCGGCGGCAGGCCTCCGCCAAAGGAGATGTTGCCGATCCCCCGGTTGAGCGTACTGCTCCCTGCCGCGCCGAAAACGACCACCGGTATGTCTTCTCCGGAGGCCGGCGCTTCGGAGAAGGCGGTCGCCTGAAGATCGGTGAACACGTGCACCTCCCGGTTCGGGAGGTCGCTTTGGCCGACCAGCGCCCGGGCCCTCGCCACGGCGCGCCCCAGGTCTCCCCGGCCATGCGCGGGCTGGACAGAATCAATGGCCGACCGTGCCTGTGCCGCCCCCCCGGGGACTGCGGGTTCCCATGGCGTGCCTGCACGGACGACCCAGATCACGTCGTCGTGATTCGCGCCGTCGACGCTCTGCCGGGCAACCGCCTTCAGGGTGTCGAGCCGACGCCTGCCGTCCTCGATGATCGTGGTGCTCATCGAATTGTCGATCACCAGCGCCAGAGCCGTCGGATCGTGGCTGCCTCCCGGGCCCGGGAAGTGGATGCGGGCCCCGAGAATCACGACCAGCACCACGATCGCAACCCGGAGCAAGAGCAGGAGGAGCTGTTGCGTGCGGATCTGGCGGGCGTGATCGCGCTCCGTCCTCAGCAGGTACCGTATCGCCGGGAAGGTGAAGATCTTGCTTTCCTGCCGATAGAACAAATGCAGGATGATGGGGATGAGGACGGCCGCGCCGGCCAGAAGGAACAGGGGGTTGAGAAAGCCCATTCAGGGGAGCCGCTGCCGCTTCCACAGGTAGAACCGCAGCGCCCGCGAGAGTGGCTCGTCGGTCCCGATCGTGGAGTACGCGATCCCGCGGCTGGTCAACTTCTGCGTCCACTCGGCAACGGCGTTTTCCACCGCATCGCGGTATTGGCGCCGCATGTCCGCCACCGACACGCGCAGCGAGTCTCCCGTCTCCGGGTCGATGAAGCGGGTCTCCCCGGTGGTGGGAAGATCCCGCTCGCCCGGATCGATCAGGTGGAAAACCATCACCTCGTGACCCGTGTGCTGCAGGTAGATCAGCGCCTTGGCGGTTTCCGCGGGGTCCACCAGCAGATCCGAGATCAGAATCACCAGACCCTTGCGCTTGAGACGCATTGCCACGTTCCGGATCGCTGACTCGGAGTCGGTACGTCCTCCGCCCTCAAGGGCGTTGAGATGCTGCAGGAGCATCCGCCAGTGCACCTTGCCGCCCCGTGCGCGCACCTGCCTGACGATCTTCTCGTGAAAGGCCATGAAGCCGACGATGTCGCCCTGTCGCGTCAGGATCAGGGAGATCGCCGCCGCGAGATGCTTGGCGTACCAGAGCTTGGTGGGAAGACCCGGGCGGGACGACCACGCCATCGACTCGCTGATGTCGATGAGCATGTAGCCGCGCAGATTCGTCTCCTCCTCGTACTGCTTGACGTAAAACCGGTCCGAGCGCGCGTACATCCGCCAGTCCAGACTGCGCAGGTCGTCGCCGGGCTGATAGGCGCGATTCTCGGCGAACTCTGCCGAGAACCCCCGGTTCGGGGACCGGTGCAGCCCCAGAAGGAACCCGTGCACCACCTGCCGGGCGATGATGTCGATGTCGCTGAGCTGGGCGAGCGTCGCGGGATCGAGCAGATCGGCGCGGCGATCCCGGTGGGGCGTGACCGTTTCGTTGGTAGCCATGGCCCCTCAATCTGCGGGGACGCCCCCGCCCGGGGAAGGTCCGGCCTCGCAGCCACGCAGCGATCGGCGTGGCTGCGAGGGTTCAACCCGGACCGCTCAACTCCCAGGCCGGTAGGTCACCAGCATCTTGATCCGCCGTCCCTTGGGGCTGTGCGTGAAGCCGTCGTAAGACTGTTCCCACCGGACCAGGGGTGGCGGGCTGCCCAGCGCGTTCAACACCGAGAGGCCGATGTCAAGTTGCTCCGACGAACGCCGCAGCAGGCTGAAGTCCAGAGTCGCGAACCGGTCGATGCTCTCGAATTCGGTTCCCGCGAAGGCCTCATTGGTGTACCCCGAAACGGTGTTCAGGTAGCTGACCATGCTGTAGTCACCCACGTGATACCCGGCTGTCAGACTCGTCTTCCACTGGGGCAGCGGAGGCGCGATGGGATTGCCCCAGTTGAGGTTTCCAGCCGCCTCGTGTTCCGCGAACACCTCGGTCCCGTTCAGATCGAGGGCTCGGACGAGGTACTCCCTGGTGTAGGTGCCGTCCACCCCGAGCGACATGATCGCTTCTCCCGCAGGAATGCGGCTCGCCATGTGCAAGTCGATCCCCGACATGCGGATCCCCGGCCAGTTGACGAAGCCCGCCTCGATGCGTTCCACGGACTGTATGTCGCAGGTACCGGTGCCGCGTCCGTCAGGGCAGCTCACGAACTGTTGTACTGCCGCCCGCTGGCTTCCACCCGCTGCGTAAAGGCTCGCGACGCCCTCATACGGGAACACGTCGATCACGTCCTTGAAGTCGTAGCTCCAATAGTCGACCGATGCCCGAAGACGAGCGAGTTGCAGGATGGCTCCGACGTTGTAGGTGAACGCCCGTTCCGGCACGAGGTCCTTGTCTCCGTAGGTGTCGATGGCCTTGTAGATCCCGGCCGCGCTCACGTATTGCAGCCCCGTGTTCAGGTCCTCGTTGAGATCGTCCACAGAGGGGGTCCTGAAGGTGGTCTGGACCGAAGCCCGCAACGCCAGCGGCTCCGCGAGTTCGAGGCGCAGGGCGACCTTCGGGTCGAAGCTCCTGACGGAACCGTGAAACTCGTAGTTCGCAGCGACCTGGCCGCGAATCCGGTGGCCGAGCTCGAGTTGCGATTCCGCGAATAGGCGGTGCACGGTCTGGCTGTCGTCGTAGTGGAAGAATCCGCCGGTGAAGTGGAAGGGACCGAACTGGTCCGGGCATCCGCGGTCGTCCGGAACGGGGCACGGCGTCAAGGCGAGATCGCCGGCGCGGTTGGGGACGGCACCCACGCCCACCCGGCGGAACTGGTAGCCGAGAGCAAATTGCGTCTCCGCGGCCAGGGCGCCCTTCAGCATCGCGTCGAAGGCGAAGAGATTGGCGTCGTTGTCCAGATTGACTTCATCGTTGATCCAGTCGATCAACTCGGGGCGATTCTCCAGGCCTGCGACGTAGTCCGGGTTGGCCTGGTCGCGGAATCGGGCACCGGGCTGTGTGGCGTTTGCGTGGGCGTTGCTGAAGGGGTTGTAGTACATGCAGTCACCCTGGCCGGCCACCTTGCCGCCTGTGGGTCCCAGGGCCATGCCGGACGGGCTCGATCGATCAACGACGACGCCAACGCCGCAGTTCGGCCCCCCGAAGCCCCGAAACGCCAGGAATTTGCGGTACAGGTACTCGCCGGGCAGGTTGGCGTTGCCCGCCGACCGCGAGAAGCTGGCGGCGAGATCGAAGGCCATCTCCCTGCCTCCGAAGCCTTCGAAGCTCCGTTCGAGGGAGCCGGCGATCCGTTGGGTGCGGGAGTCGCGCCGCAGCTCGCGGTGCGAGCCGGCGTTCCCGACCATGCGGCCGAAGAAATACCAATCGTTCTCCAGGCAGCTTTCGGTGGTCGAGAACCCGGCGCTCGACCCATGCTGGCGGCAGAACGCCTGCCTGCCGGGATGCTCCGGTGAGATGAACTGGGATCCGTTGTAAGGGGAGATTGGTGGGTAGGAGGGTGTGGTCACCCAGTTCGGAGTACTGGCTTCGGCCCACAGGGCTTCCAGGTGGTAGTCGGTCGCGTCACCGACACTGCCGTTGAGTTCGGCGAAGGCACGGATCTGGCGCGAGGCGTCAGAGACGTTGTCATAGGGATCGTACCGGAAACGACAGGTCTCGGCCTCTTCCAGGAAGCCGCCGAAGTCCCGGCAGTTGGGATCGACGAACACGCCTCCCCAACCGCCGTAGTGCGCATCGGTGAGCGCCGAGACAAACTCGTCCTTCGTCTCGTTTCCGGTGAGTCTGGGGAAGAGAAAAGCTCCGGGGTTGCCGGTGTACGACCAGCCGCCGCCCCCCCCGGTGAAGTCGCTCAGGGCCCAGCCCACCTCTTCGGGCGTCAGTTCCTGCGTGGCGAACACCTCGGCCGAGACGACCGCGTGTGCGTTCTCACCCAGCTGCGAACCCCAGATGGCGCCGGCGTTCGTTTCCCCGCCCCCGGCGAAATACTCGTGGGCACCGGAGACCTCGAAGCCCTCGAAGTCACCGCGGGTGAGGAAGTTCACCACCCCCGCCACGGCGTCGGAGCCGTACACCGCCGACGCCCCCTCCTTGACGACCTCGACCCTGTCGAGGGCGATGGACGGGAATGCGTTGACGTCGACGAATCGGCCACCGCGCAGGCGGATGGGTATGTACACCTGGCGGCGGCCGTTCAGCAGAACAAGCGTGCGCGAGGCTCCCAGGCCTCGAAGGTTCACGGTCGCCACCGTCTCCGATACGAGGCCCGGTGGTCTTGTGCTGTACCAACCCTGGCGAGCGCCGAGGATCCCGTGGCTGGCAGTGACATTCCGGAATAGGTCAAACGCCTGAGGCGATCCCTGCTCCGCCAGCGTACGGCGACCCGCAACCGTGACGGAGTAAGGCAGTTCCACGGGCGACTCGGCGAAGGCCGTGCCCGTCACCACCACCTCCTCGAGGTGCAGCACGGTGTGCTCCATGGCGATCTCGACGATCACGGCGTCGCCGGAGACCACCGTGACCTCCATGGAAACGGTCGCGTGGCCGATCTGTTCGACCTGAAGTTCGTGTGTGCCGACAGGTACCCCGGGCAGAACGAATCGGCCCGCCGCGCGAGAGAGAACTCCGATGCCCAGCGCCGGAAGGCTGACTTGCGCACCAACCAGCGCCTCGCCGGTCTCCGCGTCCACGACGGTCCCCGTTATTGTGCCGGTCGCCTGGGCGACGGCTGACTTGGCGAAAGGGGTGCCGGCTGCTGCCAGGACGGTCAATACGACAATGATTTTGCTACGTGCGAACATGTCGCCTCCCGGAGGTATCTCATGCAATGTCAATTAAGGGCAATTCAAAATTGCACTTAGCACCAAAATCAGGATTCCCGTGGCCATGAACTCGGGTCCCTCCGAATACAGTAGAATTGACCGGCAGGAAGCGCCAGTTAACTTCCGTGAACCCATGCCTCCCGGTCGCGCCGACATGCGAATCGGGCCTTGCCGACTCCCCCAATCCGGTTTTGTCTCCAGGTGCGGACCGACCTAATTCGCAATTTCTGCATCATCGCGCACATCGATCATGGCAAGTCCACCCTGGCCGACAGGCTCCTTGAAGCCACGGCCACGGTGGACCGCCGACGGATGCGCGACCAGGTGCTCGACTCCAACGAACTGGAGCGGGAACGCGGGATTACGATCAAGCTGCACGCCATCCGCATGTCCCACCGTGCGCTGGACGGCCGCGAGTACCAGCTCAACCTCATCGACACTCCCGGACATGTGGACTTCACCTACGAGGTGTCCCGGTCGCTGGCCGCGTGCGAAGGGGCAATCCTGGTGGTCGACGCGACCCAGGGCATCCAGGCCCAGACGCTGTCCAACCTCTTCCTGGCCCTGGACGCCGACCTGGAGATCGTGCCGGTCCTGAACAAGATCGACCTGCCCGGGGCCGAGCCGGAGCGCCGCCGGGAGGAAGTGGCCGATCTCATGGGGGTCGAACCCGAGTCGATCCTGGAAACCAGCGCCAAGGAGGGGAAGGGGATCGAAGCGATCCTGCAAGCCGTCGTCGACCGGGTTCCGCCCCCTTCGGGCGATGCCGCGGCCCCTCTTCGGGCGCTGATCTTCGATTCCTACTACGACCAGTACCTGGGCGCGGTCCCTTCGATCCGCCTCATCGACGGCCGGATCCGTCCCGGGATGCCGATCACCTTCGGTACAGTAGATGCACGCTACGAGGTCACCGAAGTCGGGCACATGCAACTCGGCCGCAAGCCTGCGAAATCACTCGGCCCCGGCGAAGTCGGCTACGTGGTAGCGGCCATCAAGGCTGTCTCGGATACGCGGGTGGGCGACACGATCCTGGACGCCTCCCGTCCCGCACCCGACCTCCTGGCAGGATACAAAGAGGTCAGGCCGATGGTCTTCGCCGGCCTCTACCCCACGGAGTCGGACGGGTACGTGGAGTTGAAGGACGCGCTGCACAGACTGCAGCTCAACGACGCGTCGCTGCAGTTCGAGCCCGAGACCTCAAGGGCGCTGGGTTTCGGATTCCGCTGCGGCTTTCTCGGACTCCTGCACATGGAAATCGTCCAGGAACGACTCGACCGCGAATTCGGCGTCAAGCTGATCACGACCGTGCCCAACGTGAAGTACCGCGTGGACATGTCGGACGACTCGGTGGTCTGGGTAGAGAATCCCTCCGAGCTCGCGGACCGGGCGCTGGTCGACGCGGTTTCCGAGCCGATCGTCCGGGCCCGCATCGTCGTGCCGTCGACCTACATCGGCAATGTGCAGAAGCTCTGCCACGAACGCCGCGGCATCTTCAAGGGCATGAGCTACCTCGATCCGCGCCGCGTCGAGATGGATTTCGAGCTCCCCCTGGCCGAGATCGTTCTCGACTTCTATGACCGGCTGAAGGGAGGAACGCGCGGATACGCGGCGCTGGACTACGAGTTCCAGGAGTACCGCGTTGGAGACCTCGTCAAGCTGGACGTGATGGTCAACCGGGACCCCGTCGACGCCTTCTCGGTCATCCTCCACCGCGACAACGCCTACCAGCACGGCCGTTCGCTGGTCCGCAAGCTCAAGCAGTTGATTCCCCGCCAGCAGTTCGAGGTCGCCCTCCAGGCCGCGATCGGGGGCCAGATCATTGCCCGCGAGAGCGTGAAGGCCATGCGCAAGAACGTCACCGCCAAGTGCTACGGCGGCGACATCACCCGCAAGCGGAAGCTCCTCGAGCGCCAGAAGGAGGGGAAGAAGAGGATGAAGCAGGTCGGCTCGGTGGAGATTCCGCAGGAAGCGTTCATGGCCGTACTGCAGCTCGACGACTCACGGTCGTGAGCGCGCAGGCAGCTGAGGGGGCGCAGTCTGGAGAAAGCGCGGGCAGGGCCGGGGATGCCACCGCCGGGTGGATCGCCGGGGTCGACATCGGCGGCACCAATCTGCGGGTGGGAATGGTCCCGCTGGAGGGAGCGCCGCCCGCAGCCGTAGTCAGCGGTCCGACCCGCCCGCACCGGGATCCGGCCCATGTGGTGGCCAGGATCGTGGCAATGATCCGGGAATCGATGGCGGAAGTCGGCCCCGGCAGGGTGGTCGGGGTCGGAATCGGTGCGCCCGGGCCCCTTGACCGGCACACCGGCGTGGTGCTGGAGACTCCCAACCTCGGGTGGCGGGACGTGCCCCTCAGGGACATGGTCGCTCGCGAGATCGGCCTCCCGGTCGTGCTGGACAACGACGCCAACTGCGCGGCCTTCGGTGAATGGTGGCTCGGTGCCGGCCGCAGTTCGGAGCGGCTGATCGGACTGACGCTGGGAACGGGCATCGGCGGAGGCATCGTGCTCGGCGGCGAGGTCTACCGTGGCGCGTCTGACTCGGCGGGCGAGGTCGGACACATGTCCGTCGACTACGACGGGCGGCCTTGCGCATGCGGGTTCCGGGGCTGCGTGGAGGCCTACGCTTCGGGACCCGCGATCGCGGCGAGGGCGCTGGAGGGCATTGCCCGGGGCGCGCGCTCGACTCTCGCCGCGAGGGTCGATCGTGACCCGGATGACCTGACGGCAGAAGCCGTCTGCAATGCCGCGGAAGCCGGAGACGACTACGCCATCCGCGTCCTCGACGAGACAGCCCGGTTTCTCGCTGTTGCCGTGGCCAACCTCATCAACCTCTTCAACCCCGACGCCATCGTGATCGGTGGAGGGGTGGCCGCCGCCGGCGATCTTCTCTTCCACCCTCTGCGTGACGAAGTCGACCGCAGGACGTTCCCCTCGGCGCGCCGCGCCTGCACGATCAAACCGGCCCAACTTCTCGACACCGCTGGAATCATCGGCGCCGCGGGCGTGTTCAAACGGACCACCTGCGGCCGTGTCTGAGTCCGCGCCCGGCGAGGGACCAAATCGGCTTGGAGTACTGGGCACCCTGGTGCGCGACACGACTCGTCTGCCGGGTCATGGGTCGGCAGGCGGCCCTCCGGTCAAATCGTGGGGCGGGATCGCGTATGCACTGGCGGCCTTCGAGCACGAACTCCCCGTCGGCTGGACCGTGGTCCCGCTGGTGAAGATCGGCCGGGATACCGCGCCCGCCGCGATGTCTTTCCTGGAGTCGTTCGCCCGCATCGGCGACCTGAGTTGTGTGCACTTCGTGGCCGAACCCAACAATCGGGTCGAACTCACCTATCGGACCCAGTCCGAACGGGTGGAGGTGCTGAGCGGGGGTGTGCCCGGTTGGACGCCCGACGAGATCGAGGCTGTTCTGCCAACCCTCGATGCGCTGTACGCAAACTTCATCTCCGGGAGCGAAATCGACCTGGCCGGGGCGGAGCAGCTGCGCGACCGGCTCGACGGGCCCAGCTACGCCGATCTTCATTCACTCTTTCTCGGTATCGCGGACGACGGCCGCCGCACTCCGCGTTATCTTCCCTCGGGTGAACGATGGGTCGGATGCTTCGACACGGTTCAGATGAACGAGAGCGAGTTCGAACTCTTTGTGCGCGGTGCCCCGGATCCCTGGAAAGAGGCCGAGAAGGCGATGACAGGCCGCGTGAGCACGATTGCCGTGACCCGGGGAGCCGCGGGAGTGGAGGTCCTGACCAAGAGCCGGGATGGCCAGCCGCTCCGCGAGCACGTGCCCGTCACGCGCGGACCCGCAACGGGCGATCCGACGGGTTGCGGCGATGTCTGGGGGGCCACCTTCTTCGCAGGGCTCCTCCGAGGAGTCGCGGTGCGCGAAGCCGCCCGCCGTGCCAATGCGATGGCGTGCCATAAGATGGGCTTCTCCGGCGCAGAGGGATTTCTCAGCGGGATGCAGCCCCCGATCCGCCAGGGCAACGTCTGACATGCGGGTCATCGAAATCCCCCGTTCCTTCGACTACCGCAATATCGAGGTGCTCCACCGGCAGATCGATGTCGACCGTTCCGGCCCGGTGCTCTTCGACGCCCGCCGGCTCCGCTGGATCGATCCCAATGGAATGCTCGGCATCCTGGCGGCCGGAAGGGTGGCCGCCGAATCCGGATCGGCGCCCCGCATCTCGCTGCCGGATCGGCCGGAGGTAACGAGCTACCTGGATCGCATGGGGTTCCACCAGGCCGCCCGCGAGGTATTCGAGTTCGGTGCCGGCTCGCGGTGGCGCCGGCGCGCACGGGCTTCCGACGTCCTGCTCGAGATCACTCCCGTTACGGAGAATTCCGACGTGCACGCAGTGGTGGATCGGGTGCAGTCGCGGGCGGGGGCGATACTCTCCAACACGCTCGGCTATCCGTCGTCGGCCGTGGTCCAGTTCTCGGTGATCCTCTCCGAGGTGTGCCAGAACATTATCGAGCACGCGGAGGGGCCGGGGTGGGTGGCCGCACAGTCCTACAACTGGCAGAAGCGCCTCGGGCGCCAGGTCTGCGTGATCGCCGTGGCCGACATCGGGCGCGGCTTCCGCGCCTCGCTGGAGGATGAACACGCCGCCCGCTTCGGCGAACGCTGGGGCGACGTCACCGCCCTCGAGGCTGCCTTCCTCATGGGGCTTACCCGCTTCGCAGATACCGGCAGAGGGCAGGGGATCCAGCAGATCCGCAAGCAGGTCGGTCGCTGGGACGGGCTGCTTTCCATCCGCAGCGGCACGGCGCGGATCGCCGACACGCCGGACTGGAGCAGCAAGCCCCCGCTCGAAGAGGACCTGCGCCCGTTCCCCGGCGCCCAGATCAACATCATCCTCCCGGAGCGGGTGAAGTGAGCCGGGCGCGGCCGGGATCCCTCAGCATCGACGTAGGCGCCATCGTCACGCGCACCCTGGCGCCCCTCCGCCCGCATCTGGTCACGCGTCCGACCGGACGTGCCGTCAGGGCAGCGATCGAGAAGCGCCTCAGCGGGAGCGGGATGGCCAACTTCGTGTCCCTCATCGACTTCACCCGGATCCGGGTGCTGGACTTCAGCTGCGCCGACGAAATCGTTGCCAAGCTTCTCGTCAGGTACCTGAAGGCCGACCGCCCACGCAATGTCTTCTTCCTCTTCCGGGCGGTCGGGGAGGTGCACCGGGAATCCGTGGAAGAAGTCCTGCGAAGGCACGGACTGGCGGCGGCATGCGACTTGGCCAACGATGGATTCCAGTTGCTCGGGTCGGTCTCCGATGGAGAAAGAGCGGCCTGGCAGACCCTGGAAGCACATCGAAGAATCGGCCCGGAAGGGATGGCGTCCACGCTCGGCCACCGCGCCGATGCGCTTCTGCGAAGGCTTGCGGAGCGCCGGCTGGTCTTCCGCGAACCCAACGGCGCGGCAGTCGCACTCAGCGCCTTGCGCCCGCCAGATGTAAAGATGACATGACATATTGTAATGTTCTCATGACATCGCAAGCGCGCCAGCGCCGCGATCAGCACAGGAGAGGACCATGACCGCGAACGGGACACCCAATCCCAGGCACGGACCTGCCACCCACGCGGTGCACGCCGGACAGAGCCGGGCACGCCCGGGCGGCCCCGTCGTCGACCCCATCGTGCGCAGCTCCACCTTCTACTGGGCCGGCCCGCATGACGGGATCGACCTGCAGTACAGCCGCTACGGGAACAACCCGAACCAGCGTTCGGTCGCGGCCAAGATCGCCGCGCTCGAGGGCACCGAAGACGCGCTCGCCCTGGCCAGCGGCATGGCGGCCATCTCGACGACCCTGCTCGCCTGCGCCGACGCGGGCGACCACATCGTGGCCAGCGCCCACCTCTACGGCGCTACCCACGCGCTGCTCTCCCGCGAACTGCCGCGCCGCGGCATCACCACCACCTTCGTCGACCCCGACGATCCCGACGCATGGAGCGCGGCCGTGACCGCCGCCACCCGGGTCGTCCTCATCGAACTCCCCACCAATCCCACCCTGCGCGTCTTCGACATCGGCCCGGCGCGCGACGCGGCGCGTTCGGTCGGCGCGGTCCTCGCCGCCGACATGACCTTCGCGACCCCGATCAACATCCGCGCCGCCCAGCACGGCGTGGACGCCGTCATCCACTCGGCCACGAAGTACCTGGGCGGACACTCGGACCTCATCGCCGGTGCCGTCGCGGGCAGCGCCGAACTGATCTACCGCATCACGAAGATGATGAAGCTGTACGGCGGCTCGATCGACCCGCAGGCTGCCTGGCTGCTCGAGCGGGGCATCCGCACCCTCCCGGCCCGCATGGACCGCCACAACCGCACCGCGCTGGCCCTCGCGCAGTGGTTCACCGGCGTGGACGGCGTGCGGCAGGTCATCCATCCCGGCCTCCCCGGCCACCCGGACCACGAATGCGCTGCCCGCATGCTGGACGGTTTCGGCGGGATGGTGTCCATCGTCCTCGACGGGGGCGGCCAGGCCGCCGATCGCTTCTGCTCGAACCTGGCGCTGGCGGCGGCCGCCCCTTCACTGGGCGGCGTCGAGACCCTGGTGTCGCAACCGCGCCACACCTCGCACGTGGACCTGTCCCCGGGCGAACGCGACGCGCTGGGAATCCCGGACGGCTTCGTCCGCATCTCGGTGGGCCTCGAGGACCTCGAAGACCTCAAGGCCGACTTCGCGGCAGCGGTCGCCGCGTCGGTGCCTATTCCGCTCCCATGAACGGATACGCCACGTCCGCGGGCGGCGCGAGGTTCTCCTTGATCGTCCTGGGCGACAGCCACCGGATGATGTTGTAGGGGGAGCCCGCCTTGTCGTTCGTCCCGGAGGCGCGCCCGCCGCCGAAGGGCTGCTGTCCGACCACCGCGCCCGTGGGCTTGTCGTTGATGTAGAAGTTGCCCGCCGCATTGCTCAGGCGGTCCATCGCCTCGCGCACGCACGCCCGGTCCTGTGAGAACACCGCCCCCGTAAGCGCATACGGCGACGTGGAATCGACGATGTCCAGCGTCTCCGACCACGCGTCGTCCGGGTACACATGGATCGACATGACCGGCCCGAAGATCTCGTCGCACATCGACTCGTGGTCGGGCGTCTTCGCCAGGATCAGCGTGGGGCGGATGAAGAAGCCGTCCGCGTCGGAATACTCGCCCCCGGCGATCACCTCCGCGTCCGGGCTGGCCTTGGCCCGGTCGATGTAGCCGGTGATCGTGTCGAAGGCGCCCCGGTCGATCACGGCGTTGACGAAGTTGCGAAAGTCCGCGGGATCCCCCATCGCGAGCGCGTCGGTCTCTGCGACCAGGTCGTCACGTATCTCCTTCCACACGGACTCGGGAACGTAGGCTCTCGATGCGGCCGAGCACTTCTGCCCCTGGTACTCGAACGATCCCCGCACGATGGCCGCGCGCAGCGCATCCCGATCGGCGCTGGGGTGCGCCACGATGAAGTCCTTGCCGCCGGTCTCTCCCACCAAGCGGGGATAGGAGCGATACCGCGCGATGTTGCTGCCCACCGTGTTCCAGAGGGACTGGAAGACCCCGGTCGAACCCGTGAAGTGCAGTCCGGCGAAGTCAGGGTGCTCCATGGCGGCCCCCGTGATTTCCACCGGATCGCCCGGCACGAAGTTGATCACGCCCGGCGGCAGTCCCGCCTCTTCCAGAAGCTTGTAGGTGTAGTACCCCGACAGCACCGCGTGCTTGGACGGCTTCCACAGCACACCGCACCCCACCATCGCCGGCGTCCCGGCGAGGTTGGCGCCGATGGCCGTGAAGTTGAAGGGGCTGACCGCGTACACGAAGCCCTCGAGAGGCCGGTACTCGATGCGATTCCAGACCCCCCGCTCCGATACCGGCTGCTGGTCGAAGATCTGCTCGGCGAAGTGTGCGCCGAAGCGGTAGAAGTCGACGATCTCGCAGGCGGCGTCGATCTCGGCCTGGTATGCGGTCTTGCTCTGGCCGAGCATGGTGGCCGCGTTCAGGGTGGAGCGCCACGAGGTCGTGAGCAGTTCTGCCGCCTTGAGGAACACCGCCGCGCGATCCTCCCAGCGCCAGGACGCCCATTCCCGGCGGGCCTCCAGCGTATTCGCGATCGCTCTGCGTGCCTCCTCGGCGCCGCCCACGTGCCACTGGCCGAGACGCAGCCCGTGGTCGTGAGGGGCGTGGATGGCGTGGGTCTTCCCCGTGCGGATTTCCTCACCCCCGATAATGAGGGGGATATCCGGGTCCTGACCCGCGATCGAGCGCAGCGATGCCTTCAGTTCGGCACGCTCGGGGGTCCCGGGCGCGTAGGAGAGGACGGGTTCGTTGACGGGCGCGGGAACACGGATCGTTCCGGACATTTCTCTTCCCAGACTTGTTGGTTGGCGGGAGCGCTCGAAGCCCCTGGGGTGAGGCGGACGGCCTCTTTCACCCGCGCACAACCGTGTGGCAACAGCGCTGCGGGAACCGGGAAGGAGCGATTCAAGCGCGGCCCCCGAATGCCGGATCCGGCTCAGCGGCACCCGGAGTCGCAGGCAATCTACCAAGGGTCCGGTAGGGCGCAACCCGTTGACCGCCGTGAAACGGCTTCGGTACCTTCCTGTGCGCTCGTGGCCCGGCGGGTGGGTCCGGTCGGTAGTGCGCTGTCTCGCGGAACGGTGGAATGGATACCAGAGATCGGATAGAGGCGGTTCTGGAGACCCTTCGGCCCGCAATCAGGTCGGATGGCGGGGACGTGGAACTGGTAGATTGGAGCGAAGAGATCGGGCGTGTGGAGGTGCGGCTCATGGGTGCGTGCGAGTCCTGCCCGATCTCGATGTATACCCTCAAGGAAGGGATTGAACGGCGCCTGCAGGCTGCCGTGCCCGAGGTGGTGACAGTTGACGCAATCTGAGCCGACAGCCAGCCCGAATGGGGCCGTCCGGGCTCTCACCCGTGCCCTGGCTCAGGTGATCAATCCCGCGACCGGCAAGGATGTCGTGGCCGGCGGCCAGGTGAGCGAGGTCGCGGTGGATTGCGACGGCAAGGCCACCTTCATCTTCTCGCTGCAGCGGGGCGACCCCGGCGTGCTCGTGCGCCAGGCCCGCGCGGCGGCAGCGGCGGTCGATGGCATTCGCAGGGTCAAGGTCAATGTGCAGCTGCCCCAGAGCACGGCATCGGGCGCCGGCCAGGCCGGGCCGGCAGGACGGTCCTCGCCGCCCTCCGCGACCGCTCCCCAGCCCGGGCAGAGCCCTGCCGGGCGTCCCGCCCCAAGGCAGGGACTCCAGCCCGGGTCCGTGCCCGCGCCCACCCCCCAGCCCGAGATCCTCGCGGGTGTCAAGCGCATCGTCGCGGTGAGCTCCGGCAAGGGCGGCGTCGGCAAGTCGATGGTGGCGACCAACCTGGCCGCCTACGCCGCCTCGAAGGGCCTCGCCACCGGCCTGCTCGATGCCGACATCTACGGCCCGAACATCCCGATCATGTTCGGCGAGGCACGCCGCCCGGCCGTGACGGGGGCGAAGGGTTCCGAGATGATCGTTCCGCTCGAGGCCCACGGCGTGCGCCTCATGAGCCTTGGCTTCCTTCTGGAGCGGGAGCAGCCCGCGATCATGCGCGGCCCCCTCATCGCCGGGATCCTCAAGCAGTTCATGGAGCAGGTCGCCTGGGGTCGTCTGGACCTGATGATCGTCGACATGCCGCCCGGCACCGGCGACGCGCAACTCTCGCTCGTGCAAACGGTGAATCTGGACGGCGCCGTGATGGTGACCACGCCGCAGAAGGTGGCCACGGGCGATGTACGCCGCGGCGTGAAGATGTTCGAGCGGGTCAACACCCGGATTCTGGGCATCGTCGAGAACATGTGCGGCTTCCAGATCCCGGGATCGGACGAGGTGATCGACCTGTTCGGCCGGGGGGGCGGGGAAGACCTCGCCCAGGAACTCTCGGCACCATTCCTGGGCCGGATCCCCATCGACATGGCGGTACGCACGGCCGGTGATCAGGGACAGCCTACGGTCCTGTCCGCACCCGATTCTCCGGCAGCGACATCGATGGCCGAGATCGGCGACAGGTTTCTGACGGACCTGGCAGGACTCCCGCCCCGCGTTTAGTTGGCCGCCCCGCGATTAGCTGGCGCCCGCGGACTCACCATGGCGTCTGCGGTCCTCGCTCGGCCGGCTGCCGGCGACGGCGATCCGGCCGGGCCTACTCGCCCTCCAGCCACTTCCTGTCCGCGGGTGAGAGCGCCTCGCGCCCGCGCACCCGCTCGAGGAGCTTGAGCACAATCCAGCCGACCAGCATGATCGGCGCGACCTTGAAGATCAGGAAGCCTGCGATCCCGAGCGTGAGCCCCAGGAGCGCACCCACAACGGAAAGCACGATCCAGACCACGACAATGCTGACGATGGCCATGGCCAGGAATGTCAGAAGCGTTCCGATCATGCCTCCTCCGTGAATAAGACAGCCCCACTGCCCGGGGCCGATCCGCCCCGGGTTCTCGAAGACTAGGACCTTTCTTCGAGCCAGCCTAATTCTAACACCATTTGCCGCTGGGGCCCCGTACGACCGACACCGCTCACGGGATCCGCACGATCTCTATCGCGCCCAGGGCCGCGGAGATGTCCACCTCGACCCGGCGGTCGGCCGTCTCCCAGTTGGTCGAACGATAGCTTCTGCCATTCCTGGTGAACCCCTCCGCATTGATTGACGTGAGGAAGTTCTCGCGGCGTATGTGAACGCCGAGCGACTCCGGCACCCTGATCGTCAGCGCCCCCAGCCCCATTCCCACCGTGATCCGTGCATCCCGGGGCCACTCCCCATCCAGTCCGAGGGTCACCGACCCCAGTCCGGCCTTGACCGTCACCCTGTCGGCGTTGAGGTTGCCGATGCCGTGCAGGCTGAGTTCCGCCGCGCCCACATTGACCGATGCGGACTCCAGTCGCTCCGGATTGACCTCGTCAACACGAATTTCCGACGCCGAGGCGCCCGTGTTTACCTCCAGGCTGCGGAGCGGCAATCCGGACAGGTTCAGGCTGGCCGAGCCCGCGCCGAAGTCCAGGTTCAGGTCCATGGGCACGTCCCGTGACAACCTCAGGTCAAGTAACGAAGATGCGGACCGGCCCTTGAACCCCCGGTTGTTGTGGCTGGAGATACCGAGATCAAGGCGCCCGCCCGCGTAATCGACGCTCGGCGTCACGAAGTCCTCATCGTAGTCGAAGCGCGCGTGATAGAGCAGGTCGGAATCGGCTCGCCCGAGTGTGAGTTCGCCCGCGCCGTAGCTGACGTTCACCTCGAGGCGCTGCTCACCGGTGGCCTGGCGCGACCATGTTACGGTCTTTTGCTGGGCGGCCTGTATCTGTCCGGCCGCGACCATCAGCATCAGCACGGGGAAGAGTCCCTTCATCGCTGCTCCTCGGTCGTTTCGTCCACGTCGTCTTCCAGGTCTTCCACCGGCGACCAGTCCACCGGAATCTCCACATCCTCGTCGAAGCGGTCGGACCAGGGCATCGCGTACTTGCCGCCTCGAGTAATGATCACCGCGCCGAAGCCGGTGACGACAGCGGCAATGCCGGCGAGAACGGCCAGGAACTCGAGGATTCCGCCGATCCACCCGATCAGGGGGATGGCCCCGAGCGCGCTGCCGACCGCGAAGGGCAGCATCAGGGCGGCCAGACCGGTCAGCCTGATGTGAGTGGCCCGGTTGCGGTCCACCCGGTCGAGCCAGGGATGCTCCTGGTCCAGCACCCACCGGCCCACGTGATAGCTCACTCCTACGTAGCCCATGAACACCGCCAGCGCGATCGCCACCGGGTAGAGAGGTACCCAGGCGAGCAGGACCGGGATTCCGACCACGGAGATCGCCAGCACGACCGTCCCGATGATGAAGACTGGGACCACCAGGAACCCGCCCGCGAATCCGACGGCTGCCGCCCGCCCCGGACGGTACTCGATTTCCCTCGTGACCGCGTCCAGCCGCAGCCCCGCAAAACGCGTCAGGAGCAGCGTCAGTCCACCCAGCACTACGAAGGTGAACAGCGTTTCCAGCACCTCGCCCGCGGCCCGCAACGCCCGCCACTCGGAGCGCCCGCCCCGGTCCGACGTCACGCGATCCCGTTCCGTCTCTGCTTCACCGCGGGGGACTTCGGCCATTTGGGCCGGTGGAGGGGGTGGTGAAGGCTCGGCCACTGCTGGCGTTCGGGCCGGGCGGTCCCCCCGCAGCTCCGAGAGGTCGACCATCTCGCCGCGCACCTCGCCGCCACGCCGCTCGATTTCAGAGCGCGCGTGCCGAATATCGCCATCGATACGCCCGGATTCGCCCAGCACGAGCGTCCCGTCCAGCAGTATCACGTCGCCGCGAACCGTACCCTCCACTTCGAGCTGTCCGTCCACCAGGAGAAAGCCTCCGTTCACCGTGGTGCCTGCGGGTACCGAATGGTCCTCGCCCACCCGGATGTCCATGGACTCAACATCCACGTCCGCCAGCGCGGCCCCGAGTTCTGCAATGCCTTCCAACCGGGCCAGAACGGCCAGGAATTCCTCCGCCGAAGTCTCTTCACGCTGCGCTTGCCGGGGTCGCTCCCGCCCTGCCACAGCGTCGGCCAGCGCCCGATCGACGCGATCGAGCAGCGCCAGCGTGGGTTCCGCCAGCCCCCGATCGGGCGTCCACTCCACAAGCTCCCTTGCGAGGGGTCCGTCCGAAAGCGCCAGGATGCTGCCCAGCAGATCCCGCCACGCGCGATCGGCTTCATCACCCGGCTCAAAGCTGCCGAGGGCCTCGCCGTCGAGGGTGGCCACGCCATCCGCGAAGCTGAGGGCGAGATGGTCGCCGCCGGTGAATTCGAGCAGAAGCGAAGCCTCCGAGTTCGAGACTTCCACCTGGCTCGAGACGACACCGCGTTCCTGTGCCGCCCCTGGGCTGACGTTCACCGCCGCAAGCAGGCCGAAAAGGGCCGCGCACAGCACATTCATGCGTCTAGATCGGTACATGCCGACGTTCCAATCCCGTGGTCCTTGCCACATTTCTGTAGAGAATCCATCCCGATAGTGCAGTGAGTCCGGTGAGGACGACCAGTCCTCCCACCAAAACCGGCGCCGCGCCGATGCCCGCGAGGCTTGCCGGCACAACGTCCGCGAGAACGCCCGCCCCGGTGTTGAAGGTACCCGCAAGCGCGTCAGGCAGGGCGCCGATGCCCTGATTCCAGAGGAATCCGCCCAGGTTGGACAGCGTGACCAGCGGGTTGTTGGCAAAAAGCATGTACCCGGTAGCCAGGATGGCAGCCGTAGGCCCGAAGGCCACACCCGAGGCGGCGGCGAGTCGTTCCTGCCGTCGAGGCCAGAGTCCGGCGAGGAAACGTCGCACGCTGGTGTGTGATCGCCTGGTTTCCCGCAGTTGCACCCGCGCCATGACCCGCTCGGCGAATCCGGCTGCGGGAGCCAGAGCTTGCAGGCGCCCGAGTTCCCTGTGCAACCCACCCCAGCTGGCGAGGGCACCGGCCGCCTCCGGGCTTCGTGCGACGAGGGCTCTGAGCGCCCGGGTCTGTCGCGCGGGGAGAGTGCCATCGTGGAGGGCATCGAACACGTTCTCCACCGACGACGGCGATCGGCCGGCAAACCAGGCCCACAGTCGGCCAAGGGCCGTCGGGCGGATCAGCAGCGACGCGATGACCCTCGCCTTCAGGTCGTCGGAGGGCGAATGGGGCTCCATCGCGTTCAGGGCCGCGAAAAGCGAGCGGTAGCCGCGCACCTCCGCCCTCAGCGCGGGGTCTCGGGCCACTTCGCGTTCGAAACCAATGCGCTCGTCCGGACCCAACTCACCGTCCAGGTACGAGAACAGCCGCCTCGCGCCCGGATTCAGTTGGTCTTCTGTGCTATGGTTCCGCTTCACGGTCTGGTCCTCTTGGTCGTGTCAATCCCAATACGCCACCGGCGTTCCAGCGGTTTCACACCCGGATGTCAGCCCGCGGGGTCGCGCAGGGGGCCCAGCGCCGCCTTCAATTCCAGGCGCGCGCGGTGGATATAGGTTTTCACGGTTCCCAGCGGCAATTCCAGGATATCCGCAATCTCCTGGTACGAGTAGCCCTCCACGTGGCGCAGCAGGGTCACGGCGCGGTATTCCGGTCTGAGATCGCCGATGGCAGCCTCGATCTGGCTGCCCAGTTCGAGGTTCTCGACATAGTCGTCCGGGCGCTCCTGCGGCGACTCCAGCACCAGGCTCGTCCGCGCCTGTTCGTCCGCGGTGACCGCGTTGGGAGAGCCGTGGATCGAGATCGTGTCGAGACGCCTTTTGCGAAGATGATCGATGGTGAGGTTGTGGGCGATCTTGAACATCCAGCTGGAGAATTTGTAGCCGGGGTTGTAGCTCCCGATCGCGTTGAAGGCGCGGATGAACGCTTCCTGGGAGAGGTCTTCGGCCAGACCGCGGTCCCTCACCATGCGGTAGATGAGGCTGAAGACCGGTCTCTCGTAGCGGTTGAGCAACTCCCTGAACGCCTTCTCGCGGCCCTTCGCCGCCTGCAGGGCGAGTGTCCTGTCGTCGGGAACCGCTCTTTCCACAGGTATCGGTGTTCCTCGGGTTCGGCTCGGGGGCGGTGGATGCACGCATTCCGGCGGCATGATGCGGGCTCTGGGAAGCTACTACGATGGCACGGATCGGTTCCTTCACCGACCGGCCCGCGGTAACTTTCGGCTTCCATCGCCGGCCCGCCGGCGCCTGGCGCTCGCAAAGAAGCGCTCCGATCCACCCCGCAATGCAACGTCTGGTGACGCTTGACCACTCCCCGTGACGCAGAGCCGGCGAGCGGAAGTGCTCGCGCCGCGCAGGTGCGGAGGATTTTCAGCGACATCGCTCCGCGCTACGACCTGCTGAACCATGTGCTGAGCCTGAACATCGACAGGCGGTGGCGTCGCCGGGCCGTGCGTGAACTGGGTTGGGATCGCGATCCGGGCGGATCGTACCTCGACGTGTGCGCGGGGACCTTCGACCTCGCACTCGAGCTGGCCGGCCGCTCGGGGTTCCGTGGCCGGGTGGTGGGTTCGGACTTCGCCTTTCCGATGCTGGCGCAGGGACGCTCCAAGATCGGTGCCGCACCGGTGGAGGCGGTCTGCGGCGACACCCAGCTTCTCCCCTTCGCCGCCAACACCTTTGCCGGGGCCACCGTGGGGTTCGGAATCCGCAACCTTTCCGAGCCGCTCGCCGGGTTCCGCGAGGTGCACCGCGTCCTGAAACCGGGCGCGCGGTTCGTCGTGCTCGAGTTCACGGTGCCGCCGGGGAAACTGATGCGCCGTGCGTACCTGCTCTACTTCAACCACATCCTGCCGAGGGTGGGACGACTGGTCTCCGGTCACCCCTGGGCGTACACCTACCTGCCGAAGTCGGTGGAGGGCTTCCCCGGGCCCGATGCCCTGGCCGGGATGCTGCGCCGCGCCGGGTTCGGGTCGGCCAGGTGGTTCCTGGTCAGCGGCGGGATCGCGGCAATCCACGTGGCCACGAAGGACTGACCGGATCGACGCCCGCGGGGCTCGTCCTCTCCGGGAGCACGGTCACGGCGCCCAGCTCCGACGCGGAGCCGTCAAAGCGGGTGGTGTCGCCGACAAGCAGGATCGTCATGCGCGCCGGATCGACTTCGCTGCGGAATATCTCCCGGACGTCGGCCGGCGTCACATCCTGGATTCCGTCGACATAGCGCTCCAGCCAGTCGGCGGGCAGATCGAGTCTCCGATATGCCATGCCCCGGGCCACGACCTGGAACGGGGTGCGGAAGTTGAAAACGAATCCGTTGACGACTTCATCGACCGCATGGGACACCTCGCGAGGTGCCGGAGGCGCGGCGCGCATCGAATCAATCGCGGCCAGGAGCAGGCGGGCGGCCGCCATGGTGGTCTCGGGCTTCGTGCGGGTGAGCGCCCCCGCGAGGCCGTCGTCCCTGCTCGATGTCGTCCAGATCGACGAGGCGCTGTAGGCGAGGCCCTGCCGCGTCCTCACCTCCGAGGCCAGGCGGCTCGAGAGGCCGGACGCTCCGAGGATGCTGTTCCCGATCCGGGACGCGAAGTAGCCGGGATTGTCTCCCTGCCTGACGGTGGTCGCCTGAGCCATGACCACCACGCTCTGCTCGATCTTCCTGTGGAGTACGAAAACCCCGGGCTCGGAACGGATGTCCGCGACCGGATTCTCCCCGAGGCCGCCCGAGCACGAGGGCCAGTCGGCGAGGATCTCCTCGAGAAGATTGCGTACGCGGCCCCAGGTGACGTCGCCGGCGACGCCCATGACCATGTTTCCCGGGCAGACCACCGCCTCATGGACCAGGCGGAGTTTCGTCTCGGTCAGGTCGTCAGGCTCCAGATCGGTCGCCGTCATCTCCCAGCCGACGGGATGGTCGCCGTACATGATCCGGTTGAAGATCCCGAATGCCAGCGACGCGGGATCTTCCGGGCGGCGGCGAACACGTTCGATCTCGGCGCTGCGCCAGAGTTCGACCTGGGAGGAGTCGAAGCGTGGCTCCCGCAGCATTTCGCCCCATAGCCGCGCTGCGTCGTCCACCTGCTCCGACAGGCTGTTGACCCACGACGACGCGCCGCCACCGCCCTGTCCGAAGCTCATGGCGAGGGCCATCGACTCTATCCGCGCGTCGACCGAGTCGGGCGGCAGCGTGGCGGTGCCGCCGGCGCGAAGCAGTCCCGCCATCGCCGTGGCGGCGGCAAAGTAGTCGCGGCCGAAGTGCCGGACGCCGCCTTCGAAGGTGGCGTAGAAGGTGGCTAGCGGCAGCTCCGGATCTCGCAGGAAATAGACGGGAACCCCGTGTACGGTCTCCTCGCGGGGCGCCAGCCGCCGGAACCGCAGTTCGGGGAAGGTCATGCGATCGATCCGCTCGCGCACCGATTCCTGGGCGTGAGCCTGTGTGTTGAGCACCGGGGCGACAGTGGGAGCGGCAAGGCCGCACAGGATGGCGAGGGTACGGATCCGGGGCCGGCGCAGCGGGCGAGAGATCGTCACGGCCTGTTCCTTCGCACCATGGTGGCAACCGTCCTGGAGCCGTCGTTCAGGTACTCTATCGCGACGCGTTGCACGTCTTCGGGCGTTACCTCGGAAATGCGGCGCGACAGCCGGAAGGTCTCGCTCCAATCTCCGAACGAGGCTTCGGATTCAGCGATCTGCAGCGCCAGTTCGAGATTCGAGGACAGTCGCCGAAACTCGCTTGCGCGCAGCTGGTTCCGGATGCGCAGGAGTGCGGCGGGGTCCGGGGGAGCAGCTTTGATCTTCTCGATCTCGTCGTATACCGCCGCTTCGATCTCGGCCGTCGTGCGAGGGGCCTTTGGGACTGCCGAGACCGTGAAGAGCCTGGGGTACGAGAAACCCGGGCCCAGATACGCGGCCACATGCACCGCCGATTGGTCCTCGGCGATCAATCGCCGGTAGAGCCGGGTGGTTCTTCCTCCTGTGAGTACGGACGCGAGCATGGTCAGAGCCGGGGCATCCTGGTGGAAACCCGACCCGACCTGCCAGCCCATCATCAGGCGGGGCTCGGCGTCGAACTCGACGGTGATTCGGCGCTCTCCGGCCTGCGCGGGCTCGCTTGCGCGCACCGGTGGGGCTCGGCGCCCGGGGGCGGTCGGTCCGAAGTAGTCCTCCGCCATTCGCTTCACCTGGTCCGCGTCCACGTCGCCGACGATCGCCGCCACGGCATTGCGCGCGCCGTAGTAGTCGCGGAAGTACGCGATCGCCTGCCGCCTGGTGAGGTTCTCCAGGTCCGACGCGTGCCCGACCACCGGAACCCCGTAAGGGTGTACCTGGAACGCCGTCGCCAGAAACGCGTTTTCGAGAACTCCTCCCGGACTCGTCTCGAGTCGCATGCGCCGCTCTTCCCTCACCACGTCCAGTTCGGTGTAGAACTCGCGGAACACCGGGCTCTGCATGCGGTCCGACTCGAGAGCGAACCACAACTCGATGCGGTTGGCGGGGATTTCAACGAAATAGCGCGTCGCTTCGTGGGTGGTGGTCGCATTCAGGCCCCGGGCCCCCTGGGCGGAGAGGAGGCGGTCGAATTCGTTCGGCACCACATACTCCTGGGCCTGGTCCTCGAGAGAAGCGATCGCGGACCGTAGCGCGCGAATTGTTGCCGTATCGGGAATCGGGCGGCCGATTTCGGCGAGCAGCGAGTCGCGGACCGCGTCCATGGCGTCCATGAGCGGTGCTTCGCGGCCCCGGTCCGAGGTGCCGATCTCGTCCGACCCCTTGAAGAGCATGTGCTCGACCACATGCGCGATCCCGGTGTTGCCCAGGTGCTCGTTCACCGAACCCACCGGGTAGTGGACCACCAGGGCGGTGGTGGGGGACTGGCGTCGCTCCAGGATCAGGAAGGTCATGCCGTTGTCGAGGGTGTGCCGGACGACGGGGAGTTCGGTGCCGGGCGCGGGGGCTCGCCGTTGTGCCTGTGCGGCGCCGGGAAGAAGTGCGGAGACCAGGAATGCGGCCAGCAGCACGTGTGGGAGGCACCTGGCCCGACCGGCCCGGCGCCCCGCGACCAACGCGCGGAGGACGGGCTTGGCGCGGAAGGCGGACGAGCGGCCGCTCAAGGGGCTTCTCCCCGGGCTGCCGGCTCGGGCTGACACCCGGGGCACACAAATGCGGAGCGGCCACCGAACACGATTCGCTCGATGCCGCGGCGACATCGGAAGCAGGGCTGGCCTTCGCGCCCGTAGGCGTGCAGAGCCCGGCGAAACCGACCTTCGTTCCCGTCGGGGGCCCGATAGTTGCGCAGTGTCGTGCCTCCGGCGCGCACCGCCTGGCGGAGCACCCGGCGCAGCGAGCGGTGGAGGCGGGCGGCGGAGGCCGCATCGATGGTATTGGCCGGTGTGCGTGGATGGATGCCGGCGAACCAGCAGGCCTCCACGGCGTAGATGTTGCCCACTCCCGCAATCTTGCGCTGGTCGAGGAGGAGGGAGCGGACGGGTGATCTGGAACGGGACAGGATGCGGTGGAGCCGCGCGCCCGTGAATGACCGGGCAAGTGGCTCCGGCCCCAGTCGCCGGGACCATCGCGTCCACGCCGACGCGGGGAGGTGGGTCAAGCGACCGAAACGCCGCACGTCGTCGTAGGTGAGGGAACTGCCGTCGGTGAAGCGGAAGAGGACGGCCGGGTGAGTGGACCCGGGCCCCGGTGACGCATCCGTACCCGGGACCAGGCGGCCAGTCATCCCCAGGTTGACGACCACCCGCGCAGCGTCATCGAAGGTGAGCACCACGTTCTTGCCCCGCCTTCCCGTTGTGCCAAACCGCTTCCCGGCCACCGCCTCGGCGAACCGACGCGGTGGACCATCCACCACATCCTCCCGGAGTACCGCGACCGAACTCACGACCCTGCCGGGCAGAAACCCGTTCAGCCCCCGTGCGATGGTCTCGGCCTCAGGGAGCTCCGGCACGATGCTACTCCAGTGCTACCGCGGTGCCGCTCGACGACACCATCAGCATCCCGTTGGACGTCCCCAGGACCTCGTAGTCCAGGTCGACTCCTATGACCGCGTCGGCTCCGCGCGCCTTTGCCTGCGAGGCCATCTCCCTCAGGGCCTCTTCGCGGGCCGTACGCAGGGCCTTCTCATAGGCACCGGAGCGGCCGCCTACTATGTCCCTGATACTTGCCATGATGTCCTTGAGGATATTCGCTCCGATGATCGCTTCGCCGGTTACGATACCGAGGTATTCCCGGATGCGCCGGCCCTGCAGCACTGCCGTTGTCGTGATGATCAATATCCTGCTCCCTGGAGTTCGATTTCCTGTGAGGACGGCTTCAGAGCCGCCGCTGCGCCTCGCGCCATCCGATGTCGGTGCGGAACTGCTTGCCTTCGAAGATGATCGCATCGGCGACAGCCCGACTCACCGTGCGGGCGCGCTCGAAGTCCCCGTCGACCGCCGTGACGGCGAGTACGCGGCCGCCCGAGGTGACCAGACGCCCCGACCGCAGTGACGTGCCGGCGTGGAACACCTGCACGCCGCTCGGCAGGGGTGGGATCGAGATTGCCGCGCCCTTGCCGTAGCTGCCGGGATACCCCGATGCCGCCAGCACCGTCGTGACTGCCGACGCGTCGGCGAAGGCCGGCCTGTGCTCTGCCAGCCCGGAACCCTCGGCGACCGCGAGCATCGGTTCCAGCAGCGACGAGGAGAGGAGCGGCAGCACCGCCTGGGTTTCCGGATCGCCGAAACGGCAATTGAACTCGACCACTTTCGGCCCCTCGGAGGTGATCATCAGGCCCGCGTACAGGAGGCCGCTAAACGAGTCTCCTCCCTCCGCCAGCGCCCGGAGCACTGGCGCGATGATGCGCTCGCCCACATCGGCCATCAGCGGATCGCTGACGAACCCGACCGGGGCGTACGCGCCCATCCCTCCGGTATTCGGCCCCGTGTCGCCCTCGCCGATGCGCTTGTGATCCTGCGAGGGGAGAAGCGGGACGTAGTCCTCCCCGTCGGCCAGGCAGAAGACCGAGAGTTCCTCGCCCTCCATGAACTCCTCCACCACCACCTGGCTGCCCGCGTCGCCAAAGGATCCATCGAGCATGCCGCGGGCGGTGTGGACGGCTTCTTCCACCGTACCGCACACGATCGCGCCCTTGCCCGCAGCCAGTCCCGAGGCCTTGACCACCACCGGCGCTCCCACCGACTCGATGTACGCAGCGGCCTTGTCCGGGTCGGTGTGCACCTCGTAGGCGGCCGTGGGGACTCCCGCACTGGCCATCAGGTCCTTGGCGAAGGCCTTGCTCGACTCGATCCGCGCTGCGCCCGCGGAGGGCCCGAAGACGGGGACGCCCGACTGCTTCAGCCGATCGGCCAGGCCTGCGGCCAGGGGCGTCTCGGGCCCCACGACGGCCAGGTCGATCCGGTGCCCGGTCGCCCAGCCCGCCAGCGCCACGACGTCGGTGGGTGAGATGTCCACGGCGTTGCAGTCAGGCACCATGCCGCCGTTCGGCCGCGTGGCGTAGAACGACGCCTCCGGGACGTCCATGCGCAGCTTCCAGAGCAGCGCGTGTTCGCGTCCGCCGTTTCCGGCGATGAGGATTCGCATCGGTGTCAGGGCTGCTTCTTGAAGTTTTCCCAGAACGATTCGCCGGCGCGTTTGGCCGCACCGGCCATCTGATCCAGCACATCCCTGGCCCCGGTCTTGTAGCTGTCGGCGGCCTCGGCCACATCTTCGGCATATGCCGGGTCGGGATCTCCGCGGCGCTGGTATTCGCCCCGCAGTATCCTGTCATACGCCCCGGTCTCGATCCAGCCGCGCAGTTCGGAGAGCCGCAGGACCCAGAAGGGGTGCGTCTGGCCGAGCAGGTTGAGAACCTTGAAGACCTGGTCGGCCATGTCGCCGGACTCGCGGTAGTCCTCGGCCTGCAGGATGAACTCAGGGAGGGATGTCTCGTCGTCCTCGCCGCCCCCGGCCATCTTGAGCATCGAACCCATGACCTCGTCCGGGTCCTGGATGGCCAGAAGCCCGGCGCGGTCCGCCGAGAGCTCGCTCTTGCGCGACCATTCGAGGAGGGCGACCAGGATTGCCCGGGCCGCCAGTCCCACGATCGGGAACCCCATCTTGGCCAGCGCGATGAGCAACTCGGTCATCGTCCGGTAGAGAACGTGGTCGCTCATCACATGGCCAAGCTCGTGGCCGAGGATATATGACACCTGCCGGTCGGTGAGCAGGGCGAGCGTACCCGAGTTGAGGATGATGAACGGCTCCTTCATCCCGTAGGCGCCCGCGTTGACCACGGGGTTCTGCGATACGAACAGCGGATAGCGCTCCGGAGCGTCCATGGTGGTGCAGACTTCGCAATAGAGGTCCCACACCCGCGGGAACTGGTTCGGCCCGACCCGCACCGCGTTGGCCTGAAATGCCAGCCGTACCGGCTTTTCGCCGAATATGCCGAAGAGGGCGCGGAGCACCTGATCGAAGCCGGGGAGCTTGCGCAGGGCCGCGAGGGCGGCTCGATCCGCGCTGTGTTCCCAGGCCCGCGACGAAATGTCGGTGAGGGTGCGGATTGCCCGCGCGTCACCGTTGTCTTCGGGGCTGCCGTGGCCGTACGAGGTATCGAAATCGTCGTAGTTCATTTCTGCATCCTTGCCGGGGGGCTGCCCCCGGGTCTCGAATCTATCCGTGTGCCCGTCCGCCTGCCGGCTGGACGGGGGTCCGACTCAGCTACGAAGGGCGTTCTCCAGGTCTTCGATGAGATCCCGGCCGTCTTCGATGCCCACAGAGAGCCGCACCAGACCATCGGTGATTCCCATGCGCAGCCGCAACTCCTCGGGCACGGCCGCGTGGGTCATGAGGGACGGGATGCAGATCATGGACTCGACTCCTCCCAGGCTCTCCGCGAGCCGGAAGAGCCTGGTGCCTTCCGCAAGCCGTTTCGCGTCATCCGTGGAAAGGTCGAGCGACAGCATGCCGGAAAACCCCCGCATCTGGCGACACGCGAGATCGTGCTCGGGGTGGGTGGCCAATCCGGGGTAGTGAACGGCCCGGACGGCGGGGTGGTTGCTCAGGAACTCCGCGACCAGCATCGCGTTCTCGTTGTGGCGTTCCATGCGGAGGTGCAGGGTTTTGGTGCCGCGCAGGGCGAGCCAGGAATCCAGCGGGCCGGGGATGGGCCCGGTGGATTTGCGCACGAAGTGGAGGTCCGCGGCCAGAGTGTCGTCATCGACCACGAGGATTCCCCCCAGTATGTCCGAGTGGCCGCCCAGGTACTTGGTTGTCGAGTGCAGCACCGCATCCGCGCCCAGCGCCAGGGGATTCTGGTTGAACGGCGATGCGAAGGTGTTGTCCACGCAAAGGAGGGCGCCGTGCTCCCGGGCGATCCCCGCCACCGCCTCGATGTCGCTGACATGCATGAGGGGGTTGGACGGCGTCTCGAGAAGGACCAGGCGCGTCTCGGGGCGAAGCGCGCTGCGGACCGCGTTCAAGTCCCGGGTGTCCACCAGCGTGAACGAAATGCCCAGCCGGCTGAACACCTCCATGAACATGCGGGTCGTGCCGCCGTAGGTGTTCTCCTCGCTGACAATGTGGCCACCCGGTGCGACCGTCTTGGCCAGGCATTCGAAGGCAGCCAGGCCGCTGGAAAACGCGATCCCGTGACGGCCGCCCTCGAGGGCCGCGATGTTGGCCTCGCTGGTCTCGCGGGTGGGGTTTTGCAGCCGGGCGTACTCGTAGCCCTTGTGACGCCCCAGTCCTTCCTGGACATAGGTGGAGGTCAGGAAAACCGGCGTGGTGATCGCCCCCGTGACCGCCTCCGGAGACTGTCCCGCGTGCACGCAGCGGGTAGCAAAGCGCCCTGTGGACTGCGACAACGTCTTCTCCCGTGATGGGGATCGTCACGACGTCCCGGCCCGCACGAATCGGCCATCCATGCCCTCCGAACGGCCGCGCGCAGGCTGTGATCGACTCGGCTGAATATAGTAGCTTCCCATCTACCCGGAGGGGTTTCCGCCACCTGAACAGGGCTCAGCCAGAATGCCGATTCGTCTTCCTGACGACCTCATGGTCAGCGTCTCCGGATTTCGGGGGCGCGTAGGCGAATCCATCACCCCGGAGCTTGTGGCCGGGCTCGCGGCTTCGTACGGGACTTTCCTGCGAGAGGAAGGGGACGAGGGGCCCGTGATGGTGGGGCGCGACTCCAGAACGTCGGGGCCGATGCTCATGCGGGCGGCGGTGGCCGGGCTGGTCTCGGCGGGCTGCCGAGTAGTGGAGCTCGGCGTTGTGCCCACACCGACGCTGATGCTCGCCGTGAAGGAGGGCGGTGCGGCCGGGGGCCTGGGGGTCACGGCGAGTCACAACCCGGCCGATTGGAACGCGCTCAAGTTCGCTGTGCGGGGCGGGACGTTCCTGCCGCCCGACCGCATGGCGCGCTTCCAGGCGCGGATCGGAGAGAGCGATCCGGTTCGCGTGCCCTGGGACGCGATCGCCCCGGTCGAACGGGACGAAGGCGCGGTGGACCGCCATATCGAGCGGATCCTGAACCTCCGGCTCCTCGATACGGAACGGATCCGCAGCGAGAAGATCCGCGTCGCGCTCGACTGCGTAAACGGGGCGGGCGGCGTGATCATGCCGCGGCTGCTTTCGCGGCTCGGGTGCGAGGTGCATGCCATCGGGACCGAGCCGAATGGTCTATTCCACCGCGATCCCGAACCGACCGCGGGCAACCTTGCCGCGCTGGGCGAACTCGTACGGACGTCCGGGGCGAGGATCGGGCTGGCTGTCGACCCGGACGTGGACCGGCTGTCCCTGGTCGACGAAACGGGGCGTCCGCTTGGCGAGGATCTCACCCTCGCGCTCGCAACGGATGTCGTGCTGCGGCGACGGCCGGGAAGGGTGGTCACCAACCTGTCCACCAGCCGAGTCCTGGACGACGTCGCGGGCAGTCACGGCTGCCGTGTGATCCGAGCGCCGGTGGGGGAAATCAACGTGGTGGTGCGGATGGAGCGGGAGGGCGCGGTAGTCGGCGGTGAAGGGAACGGAGGCGTCGTGCTGCCCGAACTGCAACACACGCGCGATGCGCCGGTGGGTGCGGCCCTTCTCCTGCAGTTCCTGGCGGATGACCCCGGAACGCCCCTTTCGGCCCGCGTCGCGCGGCTGCCGTCCTACACGATCGTGAAGGAGAAGATGGCCCTGGCGCGCGAAGGATTGGAGGCCGCCTACGCCGAACTCGCGCGGGTGCTGCCCCCCGGCGACCGCGACAGTAGCGACGGCCTGCGGCTGGACTGGCCCTCGCGCGGCAGCTGGCTTCATGTGAGGCCGTCCGGGACCGAACCGGTCGTGCGCATGATTGCCGAGGCGGGGAGCGGCGCTGCCGCGCAGGATCTGGTGGAGCGCGCACGTGCGGCGCTTGCGGGGACGGCGGGCGGCTGATGTGCGGGATCATCGGTTACGTGGGGTCGCGTCCGGCCGGACCGATCCTGTTGGAGGGGCTGAAGCGCCTCGAATACCGCGGCTACGATTCGGCGGGGTTGGCCGTGCAGGAGAACGGCGGCATGACGGTCGAGAAACGGCCGGGCAAGATCGTCGAACTGGAGGATGCACTCGCCGGCCGTTTGCCGCCTGGCACGTGCGGGATCGCGCACACCCGCTGGGCGACGCACGGACCGCCCAACACCGTCAACGCGCACCCCCACCTGTCGAGCGGCGGCGACATCGCCCTGGTTCACAACGGGATCATCGAGAGTGCGGGCAGGCAGCGGCCTCTCCTGCGGGATCGGGGCTTCGAATTCCGGAGCGAGACCGACACCGAGGTTCTCGTCCACCTGATCGACCTCGCCTACCGCGACTGCGATCGTCTCGAGGACGCCGTGGCCAGTGCGCTCTCGCGGGTCGAGGGGACCTACGGCATCGCGGTGGTGAGCTCGCGGGATCCCTGGAAGATCGTCGTGGCGCGCAACGGCAGTCCCATCCTCCTGGGCATCGGCGCAAGCGACGAATACTTCGTGGCTTCCGATGCGGCGGCGGTCGTGGCGCACACGCAGAAGGTGGTTCGGCTGCGGGATGGGGATTCGGCGGTGCTGACCAGCGATGGATACCGCACCTTCGACCCGTCGCGACGAGCGGTGCGGCGCGGCTTGCAGACCGTCGCGTGGGATGTCGGGACGATTGGGAAGGGCGGCCACGACCACTACATGTACAAGGAGATCCAGGAACAGCCCTCGTCATTGCGGGACGTGATGCGGGGACGCCTCCTCGAAGAAGACGGGATTTCCAGGCTGGGCGGGATCACGGTGTCCGACACGGAACTCGAGGACATCGACCGGATCGTGATCACCGCCTGCGGGACCAGTTGGCATGCCGGGCTCATCGGGGCGCGCATGATCGAGGACATGGCGCGGCTTCCCGTGACGGTCGAGTACGCGTCCGAGTTCCGGTACCGCAATCCCGTCCTCGACTCCGGCACGCTGGTCATGGGGATAAGCCAGTCGGGCGAGACGGCGGATACGCTGGCGGCGCTCAAGGAAGCCAGGCGGCGGGGCTGTCCGATCATGGGGATCGTGAATGTGGTGGGTTCGAGCATCGCCGCCGAGACCGATTTCGGCGTCTATCTGCATGCCGGTCCCGAGATCGGGGTCGCGTCCACCAAGTCCTTTTCCAGCCAGGTGGTTGCGCTTGCGCTGTTCACGCTCTACCTGGCACGCCGCCGCAACATGTCGATCCTGGAGGGGCGCAAGCTGGTGAGGGCGCTGCAGAAGCTCCCGGGCCAGGTCGAGGAGGCGCTGAAGGTGGACGACAAGGTCAGGAAACTCGCCCGAGAATACCGGGATGCGCCCAACTTCCTCTACCTGGGGCGCGGATATCAGTTCCCGGTGGCCCTCGAGGGAGCCTTGAAGTTGAAGGAGGTAAGTTACATTCATGCAGAAGGTTATCCTGCTGCCGAAATGAAGCACGGACCCATAGCGCTGATCGACGAGGACATGCCGGTGGTGGTTCTCGCGCCCCGCGACGGCGTATATGCCAAGACGCTGTCGAACATCGAGGAAGTCAGGGCGCGCCACGGTCGCGTGATCGCAATCGTTACGGATCGCGACCACGAGGTGACGGACCGGGTCGACGACGTCATCGTCGTTCCCGGGACGATCCCGGCGCTCATGCCGGTGCTGTCCACCGTCCCGCTTCAGCTGCTCGCCTACCATGTGGCCGTGATGCGGGGGTGCGATGTCGACCAGCCGCGCAACCTGGCCAAGTCGGTGACAGTGGAGTGACTGGGCGATGAGGGTCGTGGTGCAGCGTGTGGCCGAGGCGTCGGTGACGGTGGATGGAGAGGTTGTGGGGGCGATCGGGAAGGGGCTCGTCGTCCTGGCCGGTTTCTTGCCCGAGGACACCCGGCAGACGACGTCATGGATGGCGGAGAAGGTGACCAATCTGCGCATCTTCGCCGACGCGCAGGGCCGCATGAACCGCTCGCTCCTGGATGTCCGCGGCGAGGTGCTGGTGGTGAGCCAGTTCACGCTGTACGGGGACGCCAGGAAGGGGCGCAGGCCCTCTTTCGTGCGGGCGGCGCGGCCCGAGGTCGCGATCCCGCTTTACGAGGGTTTCGTCGAAGACCTGCGTGCGCTGTGCCCCGGCGGGGTGCAATGCGGACGCTTCGGCGCCCACATGGACGTCGCCCTAGTGAACGACGGCCCCGTCACCCTGGTGATCGACCGGTAGGATGCAGCGTCCATTGGCACCCTCCCGGGGAACTTCAGCGGCGAGGCCCGCGGTCGATCCGGAACCGCGCCCTCCGCTCCCCGTCGTGCTGGCCTCGGCCTCGCCCCGCCGGTCCGACGTGCTGGCGATGCTGGGCCTGTCCTTCGACGTCGTGCCGGCGGATGTCGAGGAACGCCGCGATCGCGACGAGGCCCCCGAGGACTATGTCGACCGCCTGTCGCGCGAGAAGGCGTTCGCCGTGTCGTCTGCGCACCCCGGTGCATTGAAGATTGCTGGCGACACGATCGTAATCCTTGGGGGCCACGTATTGGAGAAGCCCGCGGGCCGCGCGGAGGCGGCCGCCATGCTCACCGCGTTGTCGGGTCGGGCCCACTGGGTGTACTCTGGTCTGGCGCTGGCCTGGGACGGGAAGACGGTCTCGCGGGTCGCCAGGGCCCGGGTGCACTTTCGCGAGCTCGGCCGCGCCTTCATCGACAACTACGTGGAGACGGGGGAGCCGCTGGACAAGGCAGGCGCATACGGCATTCAGGGCTACGGGTCCGCCATGGTCGAGGCCGTCGAGGGCGACTACTACACGGTCGTCGGGCTGTCCGTCGCCGCTCTCGTGGACCTGCTCCCCCAGCTCGGTCTCGAGTACCTCCCGGGCAGGGTGGTGGTCGGTCGTGCACCGGAGCAGGAGGGGGGATGAGCAGCGGCGCCGTCCTCGCGCTCGACCAGGGCACCACCGGGTCGGCTGCGCTTGTCATCTCGGCGCGGGGTGAAGTCCTGGCGAAGGCATATTCGGAGTTTACGCAGCACTTCCCGCAACCGGGTTGGGTCGAGCACGACCCGGAGGAGATCTGGAGCGTCACGCTTGGCGTCGCGCAGGAGGCGGTGGCGGCCGCCAATACCGAGATCGCCGCTGTCGGGATCACCAACCAGCGCGAGACGATTGTGGTGTGGGATCCCGAGACCCTGCGGCCCCTTTGCCGAGCCATTGTCTGGCAGGACCGGCGCACGACCGAACTCTGCCGCGACCTGAGGGATGCCGGGCACGAGGAGATGATCAGGCGGCGCACCGGGCTGCTTCTCGACCCGTATTTCTCCGGAACCAAGCTGCGGTGGCTCTTCGAGCGCGATCCCGAGCTGGCGGCCAGGGGCCGGAGCGGAGCCCTCGCCGTGGGGACGATCGACGCGTGGCTGGTGGCCCGCCTCACGGGGGGCGCCGTTCACGCTACCGACCCCACCAACGCCTCGCGCACCCTCCTCTACGATCTGGGCGAGGCGGACTGGAACGACGAGCTCCTGGCGTTGATGGGGGTGCCCCGCCGGATCCTGCCCGAAATCCGTCCCAGTTCGGGAGACTTCGGGGTGACCGACGGCGATGTCTTCGGTGCCGAAGTACCGATCGGCGGCGTGGCGGGCGATCAGCAGGCGGCGCTCTACGGGCAGGGATGCTGGGAGGCGGGGACGGGCAAGTGCACCTACGGGACCGGCGCCTTTCTCCTGTTCAATACGGGGGCGGAGCGCGTCGCCTCCACCCGCGGGCTGCTTACCACGGCGGCGTGCGATGCCGCAGGCGGCCCGGCGTTTGCCCTCGAGGGATCGATTTTCGTGGCCGGCGCGGCGATCCAGTGGCTCAGGGACGGGCTCGGGATCCTCGATAGCGCCGCAGAAAGCGATGCGATGGCCCGATCCCTGGCCGGAAACGACGGTGTGTACCTGGTCCCGGCGTTTGTAGGACTGGGTGCGCCGCACTGGCGTCCGGAGGCGCGGGGGACCATTACCGGCCTGACCCGAGGGACCACCCGCGCGCACCTGGTGCGTGCGGCGCTCGAAGCCATGGCATACGGCACGGCCGACATTCTGGACGCCATGGAGCGCGATGCCGGTTTCAACTGCACCGGGCTCCAGGTCGACGGGGGCGCCGCACGGAACAACTGGCTCCTGGAGTTCATGGCCGGCGTCCTCGGAATCCCCGTCAGCCGCCCGGGCATGGTCGAGACCACTGCGTTGGGAGCCGCCGGGCTGGCGGGGCTGCACGCCGGGGTCTGGCGCGAACCCGACGAATTTGCCGCGGCCTTTGCAGCGGGAAAGACCTTCCGTCCGGCATTGGAGGCGGAAGAGCGCGACGCGCTTGTCGAGGGGTGGCGTCGGGCAGTGGGCGGAGCCCTCACCGCTTCCGGACTGTCCCCGTAGCCGGGGGGTTGCGTACATTAGATTGAACCCGCGCCAACGGTACCCGAGCCGAACGGGAACGGGGCGGCGCGAGCATGCGGATCCTCCAAATGGAGCCGGAGCGAAGTTGCCATGAAGAACGGACGTTTTTTCGTCGGACTGGTTGGAGTCGCGGCGGTTGTGGGATATCTGATGTGGACGGGCATTAGCGACAGCATGGTGTACTATCTGACACCGGTCGAGCTGATCGAGCGCGTTGAGGCGGATCCGACCTTCCACGAAGTGGGCGTAAAGGTGAGCGGTCGGGTTGTGGAGGGCACCTGGGAGCGCCGGGTGAGTGGTGCCGGCACGCACGCGTTCGTGGTTTCCGATCTGGACAGGCCGGAAGTGATCTTCTCGGTGCGCTACGACGATGTCCTGCCGGACACCTTCAGCGACGAGGCGGAGGTGGTTGTCGAAGGCACCTACGGGACCGACGGCGTCTTCCGCGCCCACACGGTCCTCACCAAGTGCGGCAGCCGGTACGAGGCTACCGAGGAGGAGTTGGCGGCGTGACGGTCCTGGGCGAGATCGCCCTCTGGATCGCCCTTCCCGTTGCCCTCTGGGGCACTGTCCTTTCGTTCATCGGGGGCAGATCCGGCCGCAGCGAGCTGGTCCTGAGCGGTGAACGGACCGCCTATGTCCTGACGCTGCTGATCCTCGTGGCGTCGCTGGGGATCATCGCGGCGTTCGTGGGCAACCAATACCAGTACAGCTACGTCGCGAACTACTCGAACCGCGAGCTGGACACCTATTTCAAGATTGCCGGGCTGTGGGCCGGACAACGGGGTTCGCTGGTCTTCTGGACGCTGCTGCTGTCGGTATTCGCGTCCATTGCGGTCTTCAACAACCGCAACCGTAACCGGGAGTTCATGCCCTATGTGAGCGGCACTCTCCTCGGCCTGCTGGCGTTCCTCGTCGTTGTGCTGCTCTTCGCCGACGTCAGCCCGTTCGAACGCCTCGGTTTCACGCCGGCCAACGGCCGCGGACTGAATCCTCAGCTCCAGAGCTACTGGATGACGATTCATCCACCGACGCTCTACCTGGGCTTCACCGCCTTCGCCGTACCCTTCGCGTTCGCCATTTCGGCGCTCCTTACGGGCCGCCTGGATTCGCGCTGGATCGCGATCACGCGGCGGTGGATCCTCCTCAGCTGGTTCTTCCTCACCTGCGGGATCATCCTCGGCATGCGGTGGGCCTACGAGGAACTTGGTTGGGGCGGCTACTGGTTCTGGGATCCGGTCGAGAACGCTTCGCTGCTGCCGTGGCTGACCGCCACCGCCTTCCTGCATTCGATCCAGATTCAGGAGAATCGGGGAATGCTCAAGGTGTGGAACATGTGCCTTGTGGTAATCACGTTCCTGCTCACTCTCTTCGCGACCTTCCTGACCCGCTCCGGTCTGATCGAGTCGGTTCACAGCTTCGCCGAGAACCTCACGATCGCCTACATCTTCCTGGGCTTCATGGGCGGCCTGGCGGCGTTCTCGTGCCTGCTCATCGTGTATCGCCTGCCATTGCTCCGGTCGGAGAACCAGATCCAGTCCTTCGTGTCCAGGGAGTCCGCGTTCCTCTTCAACAACCTGCTGCTGGTGGGGATCACCTTCGCCGTGGCGTGGGGCACGCTCTTTCCACTGATTACCGAGGGCTTTTTCGGGGAGACGATCAACGTCGGACCGCCCTTCTACAACCGCGTCAACATTCCGATCGGGCTGATCCTCCTTGCGCTGATGGGCATCGGGCCCGTGATTGCGTGGCGGCGCGCCTCTACCCGCAACCTCCGCAGGAACTTCGTGCTGCCCCTGGCGGCGGGGGTCATCACGCTCGGGGTGCTGTTGCTCGCGGGCGTGCGGCACAACATGGCGCTGGCCACCTTCGCAGTTTCCGCGTTCGTGATGACCATCGTGGTCAGGGAGTTCTGGAAGGGCACGAAGGCCCGGGCCAGGATCGCCGGCGAAGGTGTCTTCAGCGCCTTCCGCGGACTGGTGCGGCGAAACCGGCGCCGCTGGGGGGGATATGTCGTGCACGCGGGCGTCGTGGTGGTCTTCACGGGGCTGGCGGGGGCCGCTTTCGACACGGCCGTGGAGCAGGAACTCGCGCCTGGCGAGGCGATCACCGTGCGCTCGGCCTTCGGAACCGAGTACCGGCTCGTCTACGAGAGCCTCTCGCATTCGCGGCCCCGGGTGGCGGAAGACGTGGCCGAGAACGACTGGCGCTGGACCGCGCTGATGACCATCTACCGGAACGGTGAGCGAATCGGCGTTACGCGTCCCGAGCGCCGCATCTACACGGTGATGGAGTCGCAGTCGACCGAGGTCGGGATTTCCAGCACCGTGCTCGAGGATCTGTATGTGATACCCAAGGACGTCGACCTCGACAGCGGCGCCGACCGCGTCGTGTTCGAAGTCAAGGCGCTGCCGCTGGTGCCGTGGATCTGGTGCGGGGGCCTGGTGGTCGCCATCGGTGCGCTTGTAGGCCTGTGGCCGACGGGCACCGTTCCCGTTCGGGCTGCCGTTCCTCGCAAGGTGCGCGGACCGGTCCCGGCCGGGGCGGTCGGCTAGCCCACCCGATGACGGCGCTGATCGGCGGCATTCTGCTCGCCGCGGGGGTCATGCTGTACGTGATCGAGCCCGTGTTCTCGGGTCGCGGCGCCCCCCTATACGATGACGAAGACGACTACGACGAAGCTGCGGCGCGCCGTCGCGTGGCACTCACCGCGCTGCGTGACCTGGAATACGACCGCGCCACGGGCAAGCTCGACCGAAAGGACTACGCGCTGCTTCGCGCAGAGCTGTCGCATGACGCCTTGCGCCAGCTCGGACCGGCTGTGGAGGGCCAGGATTGCGTCGATTCGCCCGTCGAGCGCGCCTCTCGCGAGCTGGAAGACGAGATCGCACAGATCCGGCGAGCGCTACGCGAGGGGCTCCAGTGCGCCAGCTGCGAGCACCTCAACCGCACGGGAGCTCGCTTCTGCGGGCGGTGTGGGGAAGCGCTCGATTCCGGCCGCGCCGCTGCCGCCGATTCAGATGGAGTGGATGGAGCGAAGTCGTGAAGCTGGTCGCGCGGGAACTGGTCTGCGACTACGGTCCCACCCGCGCCGTGGATCGCGTGGACGTCGCCGCCGCAGGAGGATCGATCCTGGCAGTGTTCGGCCCGAACGGAGCCGGCAAGACGACGCTGCTGAGAATGCTGAGTGGCGAGCGCAAGCCTGACCACGGCGAGATCCAGCTGGACGGCGGGGCGGTTTCGGGGTCGGATCCGGCGTGGCGGTCCCGGGTGGGCCTGATGTCGCATCGGACGGGCCTGTACCGGAAACTCTCCGTCGGCGAAAACCTCGCGTTCTTCGCAACCTTGCACGGCGTCGCCGGTGAGGGTGCCGCAGCCGAGCGAGCGCTGGACAGGGTCGGGGTGGGTGAGCTCGTCGGGAAACCGGTCGAACAGCTTTCCCGTGGGCAACGGCAGCGGGTGGCGCTGGCGCGATCGCTCATGCACGATCCCGATGTGCTCTTCCTGGACGAACCCTTTACCGGACTGGATCCCGGTGGAGCCCAAGCCCTCGAAGCGGTGCTTTGCAGCTGCCGCGAAGCCGGCAAGATCGTGGTGCTGGTCACGCACGATCTGCGCCGTGGGCTGGCCCTCGCAGATCGCACGGTCGTGCTCCGCCGGGGCCGGAAGGTGCTGGACGGGAGCGCAGCCGAATACGGAGCGGAGGACCTCTTGCGGTTCTTCACTGTCGGTGGGGGCGCTGCCGCGTGACGCCACTGCGCTGGGTCGGCGTGATTGCGCTCAAGGATCTGCGGATCGAGTTCAGAGCCGGGGGCAGGGTGGTGGCCATGATCTCTCTCGCGGTGCTCGCCTGCTTCCTCTTCGCCTTCGCGCTGGACAGGAGTCAGGTGCCCGCGCGGGGCGTCGCCGCGAGCTTGACCTGGCTGACGGTCCTGTTCGCGGCGACGGCCGGTGCGGGGCGTGCGTTCGACATGGAAGAAGAGGACGGAGCCTTTCGGCACCTCCTCCTCACGCCGGTGTCCCGCTACGCGATCTTCCTGGGCAAGACCGCGGCCAACCTGGTCCTGATCTGGATGGTCACGCTCCTCACCTTCATCGCGCTCACACTGTTTCTCGGGTTGCGCGACCCGGGTGCCCTGGCCCACCACGGGGCCGTTTTTCTTCCCGGCACGATCGGCCTCGCCGCAGCCGGCACCTTCTTCGGCCTGGTCTCGCGGCACAGCTCCCTGGGCGACACGATCCTGCCGGCGCTCACATTTCCGCTCCTGGTCCCGGTGATCTTCTTCGGGGCCACCGCCTCGGCACGGGTTTTCATCGAACGGCCCTGGCCCGAGATTTCGGGATCGGTGCGACTGCTCTGGGCGTTCGCACTGGCATTCGTAGCCGTTGGTTCCGTCCTCTTCCGCTACGTCGCGGAGGAGTAGGGACCGGACATGCACGCAGACGACGGGACCGATTGAAGGCATGGAGACACGCAACGCGAGGCTGATGGGCCTCATCCTGACGGCCGGCGGGGTCGCTACAATCCTGCTGGTGCACTGGATGGTGGTGTTCTGGGTACCGACGGAAGCAGTCCAGGGAATCGTACAGCGCATCTTCTACGTTCACGTCCCGGCGGCATGGACCACCTTCCTGGCCTTCGGGATCGTGGCGCTCGCCAGCGCGGCCTACCTCTGGCTGGAGGACGAGCGGGCCGATTGCGCTGCGGTTGCGGCGGCCGAGGGAGGACTGATTTTCGGCGCGATCATGCTGACTTCGGGTCCGCTGTGGGGAAGGATCGCATGGGGCACCTACTGGACCTGGGAGCCGCGCCTGACCCTCACGCTGCTGCTCTGGTTCACGTACCTCGGGTACTTCCTGGTCCGCGGCTCCGTGGCGAATCCGAGGAAGGGAAAGCGGTTCGCGGCCGTGGTTGCCATCGTGGGCTCGCTCAACATCCCCCTGATCCACGTGAGCGTGAGCTGGTTTCGATCCCTGCACCCGCAGGCGGTGGTCATCAAGCCGGAAGGGCCGACGCTCCACCCGGACATGCTGATCACTTTGCTGACATCGCTTGCGGGATTCACCATGTTGTTCCTCGGACTCTTCTTCTTTCGCTACAGCATCGAACTCCTGAGCCGGCGTCCGGGGCCGGGAGAGGTGCATCGGGCCAGCGAGGTAGTGACATGACCTGGGCGAGTACTCTGTCGATCGTCGGCGTCCTTGCCGCCGAGTTCGCCCTTTTCGCGCAATCGGGCGCGGGCGGAGCCCCCTCGCTGCGTCCATTTGTGCACGTGTTCCTGGCCTACGGACTGGCCTGGGTGATCATTCTCTTCTGGGTTTGGCGCATCTGGCGCGGGCTCAAACAGCTGGGGAGCTCCGACTGACTCGGCTCGCCCGGGCTGCGCTGCTGGCGATCCCGGTCCTCCTCCTTCAATCACGTGCAGGGACCGCGCAGACGATCAAGATGCCCGGCACTCTGCGCTACGGCAGCGGCTTCCTGGATGTCCCGGTGGCGTCCGTCCTGCCGCACTTGACGATGACGACCACCTATTCGGGCTTCCGAGTCTCGGTCCCGAGGGCGTCCGGCGTGGGTGGAAAGGACGATGCGAAGTGGTTCTCGGACGGAGCGATCGCATTCGGGCTCCTGAACCGCGTGGAGATCGGTGCCACCATTCAGCACTCCGCCGACATCGATCGGGGCGGGCGGATGCTGGGAGCCTTCGGGCGGCTGTCACTGCTTCCCGGCTCGATCGGCAACGTCGACCTCGCGGTTGGAGCCCGATACGTGTCCGCGCCCTCGTATGCCGATCATGAGGGCCGCGACTACCAGCCCAACCGTCTTGGGTATCCAGACTCCCGGTTCTTCAGCGGTGCGGAGGGCGCCGAGGGATTCGCGAGCACGTTCAGCCCCTACGTGGTCGCGAGCGCCCTGCTGCCGGGGTTCGAGGCCGGCCCCGACTACGAGGTGACGGTCACTGCAGGGTGGGGAGGCGGGATGTTCGCCGCGGGGCACGACCTCGACTTCTACAGCGGCAGCTCTTCCGGCGGCGTGTTTCTTGGATCCGCCATCCACTTCGCGATCGGCCAGGGGAGGCTCCTCAACCTGATGGCCGAATACAACGGCTTCGACGCGAACGCGGGAGCGCAACTCGATTTCGGCGGGATCCGGGTAGGCGCCTTTTCGCTCGGTTTGGCCGGTGACGGCCAATCCACCTATCGCTCCAGGAAGTTCGGCATCCTGGGTTCAGTGGCGCTCTGCGCTGCCGATGTCGGCCTGTGCCGCCCCACGTCGCGATCCGCCGCCGCAGACACGCTGGTACTTCCCGCACCGCCGCCCGACACGGTCGTCGTCGAACGGACCATGGCACCCGACCCCCCGAACGGAGTGGCGCAAACGCTGTGCCTGGCCACTGGCGAGGAGGTCCGGGTTGTTGTGACTTCTGCGGGGGACACGCTGGTCGGCCCGTCGCTGGTTTCCCTGGCCGACCTGCGCCCGGGGATCGCGTTCGCGGGGACGTATGCCGAGGGCCGCGACTGGTTCGTGCAGGAACTGCCGATCACATTGGGGGGACTCACCTACGAAATGTCGGGCGACCCGGTTCGACTCGACTGCACGGACATCGCGGAGGTCGGTAGCCACGAGGGCGTGCCGCTCTTCGCGGACCGCGCCGCCGAGGAGCCGTTCGATATCGTGTACGTGCCGGTGCGTCCCGGTGAATGGCAGGGCTATTCCGGACCCGGGACGGGCGCCGGGGCGAGTCCCAGTCGGCTCTCCAGCTCGGGCGTCAGGTCCTCGGCCGTGTCGACGTCGGACTCCACTTCCAGGTAGGTCACGCGCGCTCCCGACGCTCGCGCCCTGGCCGCCGTATCGCGCAGCACAGTGTCGGTGCTCCACGCGATATCGTCGAAGAGGGCGGGGTTGGGGGCGTGCAGCGCCATGAGGTAGTAGCCGCCGTCCGCAGCCGGACCGAGCACGACATCGGCCGAATCCAGCGCCTCAAGGGCACGGTGGATGGTGTCCGCGTCGACCGAGGGGGCGTCCGTGCCGACCACTACGACCCGATCCGCCACCTCAAATGCACGATCGAACATCTGTTTCATCCTCCGGCCCAGGTCGCCGTCCGGCTGTGGCCAGTACCGGCACGGCGCGTCTCCCAGCCAGGCCCGGACATCCTCCTCGGCGCCGCCAGGGGTGTAGCACACGGCAATGTCGGCGTTCGCGCCCGCAAGCTGGTCGATCACCATGCGGCCCATGCGCCGGTAGATGTCGGTCGCGGCCTCGTATCCGACCCTGGATGCCAGCCGGGTCTTCACCGTCCCGGGTCGAGGGGCTTTCGCAAACACCAGTACCAGCGCCTCCCGGCTGTCGTCCCTGCACGGTGCGGCGGCCCCGGGCAGACGCGGTTTCCGGCGCGGCGGGTATCTGGACGCCAGCCTGGCCGGTGCCGCACCCCGCAGAAACCTCGTGATCAGGGTGACGTTCCGAACCGATCCCCGGATCCGGCCCTCCTCTTCGTAGCGGCGGGGGCTGGTGGCGATCCTGGCGGAAAGTGGCTTCAGTCGCTCCGCGTTGAGGAGGCGCTGATTCAGGATCACGTCCTCCATGATCGGCTCATCGGGATAGGGACCAACTTCAAAAAACAGGTCCCGCGGAAGGAGCAGACCCTGATCGCCGTACACGAGGCCGGTGCGGCGGACCCGCATTCGCTGCGCTCCCTCGATCAGGCGGTAGTAGAAGTGGGGGTGGGAAATGGCGAGGCCGAAGTACGCTGCGTCGCGGCTGTCCTGTCCGACGTGTTTCTCGATCGCCTGCAGGGCGGCCCTGTCCAAACGGGAGTCGGCGTGCAGCATGAGCAGCCAGGGCGTCCGGAGAAAAACCGCGCCCGCGTTCATCTGCCGCGCGCGTCCGGGCCGGCTCCTCAGCACCGAGGCCCCGCCTTCGCGCGCCGCTCGCACCGTGCCGTCGCGCGAGCCTCCATCGACCACCAGCACTTCGGTGCGCAGTTCGAGCGCCGCAAGGTCCTTCAGCAGATCAGGGAGCGTCTCGGCCTCGTCGATCGAAGGAATGACGATCCCCAGTCGAGGACTGCCGCTGGTGGATCGCGACCTGTCCGCCACTATCGCGAGGTGTCGTTCAGCGTCCAGTCGTAGTCGACGAATTCGAGTCGGCTATCCGGATCCTCGAGCGCCTCCCGCTCCCCACCTGAAGTGTACTGGGCCAGAAACGACCGGATCCCCTCGATCCCGCCGAAATCCTCCTTGAACCAGTCGAGCAGGGTATTCACGCGCACCGTCCGCCGTCCGTCATCCTTGGCAACACGGAACTGAGCCGGGTCGTTCACGAATGCGCGCACCCGGTCATCGAGTTGGGAATCGAGCGATTTGCCGGCGTATGCCTGGGGGATGAGAGGCGGACAGCTGACCGCGGCGCAATTGATCGCGAAATGGATGCGTGGATCGCCCATCGGCCTGATGATTTCGTGCTCGATCTCGTCCTGGGAGCGCACGGCACCGGCGATGGGGCAGTGATCCCCGGTGAAGACGTCCGGGATCTGCCATACCGAATTCGCCGGACGCCCGGCGGCGGCATTCCTGATTCGCAGGAGCCCGCCCGCGCGCTCGATCGGGTAGTGCTCGATGACGCGCTTCAGCATGCAGGCGTTGTAGGCGTTGATCCAGAATGCCAGTTGATCGGATGGCGCGGCGTTCTGGACGGAAGACGGATCGGTGGCCTCCAGCCTGGCGATGTAGGCGTTCAGCCCCGAGGGGTCCACCGTCAGGCGCTGGTAGGCCACGCCGGACTCTTCCACGACCGCCGCCAGGACCTCGCTGAACTCCCCATGGCCGGGAAGCTGCGCGCCGGGCGCCGGTTCCGCGCCCGCGGTACGGGTTGCGGCGGAGCCGGAGGTGATCGCAAGCGCGGCAATGATGGCGCCCATTCCCGGCAGCCTGATGTTCAGACGCTTGAGCAGCGCGGGCAGGAAACTGAGCAGCACAAGGAGGGCTCCCGCGATCGCCACCCTCACGAGGGCCTCCCGCGAGGCTTCCTGCGAGCCCTGCAGCAGGGAGTCCGCGAAGAAGGTGTATACCGCGGTCCCAGGGATGATGCCGATCAGCGTCGCGAGTGCGTATGTGCGCCACCGCAGAGGCATCAGGCCGGACCCGAAGTTGAGGGCGTTGAAGGGAACCAGGGGGATCAGGCGTAGAGTGAGCAGACCCTGGAATCCGTGCCGCTTCACGACGTTGTCGAGCTTGTCCAGCGCGGTCGAATCGCTGCCCACGAGGTGCCGCACGCCGTCGCGCCCGAGTGCGCGGGCGATGGCGAAGGCCGCGTTGGCGCCGATGTTCGCGGCGATCATGTTCAGCAGGGTGCCCCACCAGAAGCCGAAGATCGCGCCGCCTCCCAGAGTGAGGATCGTCCCCGGTACGGCCAGCGCCGTGGCCGATGCATAGATAGCCACGAAGATTGCCGGAGCCCAGGGGTGGCCGCGGAGCCATTCGATGACCTCGAAGATCCCTTCGCGGGTGAGGTAGCCGCTCAAGGGTGTCCTGGTCGCGACCAGGTACCCCGCCACCACGAGCAGGACGAGCGCCCCCAGCTTGAACAGGGGGCCGCGGGACGGCCGCTTGCCGGTGTTGCCCGCCGAGGAAGCGTCGGAGGACGTTGCCGCGCTGTCTATTTCAGCCATCGGATTACTCGCTTGAGGGTACGGCCGGCCGCGGTGTCGAGGCGCGAGCGCATGAATTCGCCAGAGGCCCTCTTCACGCCCTCCACCATGGTCGGATACGGGAAAATGGTATTCGCGATCTTGCTCAGCGTGAGCCCGTGCTGCCTGGCCAACACAAACGGGAAGATCAGATCTCCGGCACCGTGGCCGACGATCGTCGCGCCCATCACCTTGCCCTTGCGGTCCGCCGTCACCTTCACGAAACCCACTGCGGTTCCGTCCACGATTGCCCGGTCCAGATCATCGAGTTGGTAGGTGTAGGCGGTGCCCCCGTGGGCCTCCGCTTCCGCTCCCGACATGCCCACATGGGCGATTTCAGGGTCGGTATACGTAACTCTGGGGACGTTGTCATAGCGAATCTTCGTGCGGGCCGGCAGGACGGAATTGCGCAGCGCGACCTTGGCCATGTGTTCGGCGACGTGGGTGAACTGCATCGCTCCGGTGACGTCGCCGACGCCCCACACCGTGCGAGCGCTGCTGCGCAGATAGGGATCGACCGCGATTGCACCGCGCACCGTCTCCACACCGGCGGCCTTTAGTCCCAGCCCGTCGGTGAAGGGGCGACGACCGGTGGCCACGAAGATCTCGTCGACCGCTGCGCTCTTGCCTCCATCCATCTTCAGCACCTTGCGCCCGCGTTTCGTTTCGACCGCGACCACCGCTGCGCCCACCTGGACATCGATCCCTTCCGCACGCAGATAATCCTGTATGAAAGCGGCCACTTCGGGATCCTCGTTGATGAGGATGGAGGGGGCCACCTCCAGGATGGTGACCCGGGCGCCCAGACGCGCGAAGACCTGTGCGAATTCGGTTCCGATCGGCCCGCCGCCCAGAATGGCGATGGATTCGGGCAATTCGTTCTCGTCGAACACGTTCTCGTAGGTCCAATACCCGGCTTCGGCCAATCCCGGGATCGGAGGCACCGCGGCCACGGCGCCGGTCGCGATCACGAAACGCTTGGAACGGATCATCCCAACGCCCTCGATCTCCATCGTGGAGGGGTCCAGGAAACGGGCAGAGCCGAAGTGGACCGCGACCCCCATGTCCCGAAAGCGCTCGGGGTCGTCGTGATGGGCGACGGTGCCGCGCGCGGCCCTCATTCGCTCCATGACGGCGCGGAAATCGTGCCGCTGTTCGGGCTGGCGGAGGCCGAGCGAGGAGGCGCGGTCCATCTGGCGCGCGAGGCGACCCGATGCGATCAGTGCCTTGGAGGGTACGCATCCGGTCCAGAGGCAGTCCCCCCCGAGGGCCGCCTTCTCGATGATCGCCGCGTCCATCCCGAGATAGGCGGCTCCCGCGGCGGTAACCAGTCCTCCGGTGCCGCCTCCGACCGAGACCAGGTCGTATTGTGCCGTCATTTTGGGTTGAGAAGTTCGGGCGCCGGGCGGCCTGGGGGATGTGGCCGAAAATCAGGCGCGTTCAAGCATGGAATCGCCCCCCGATAAGCATAGCTTGATTCCGTCGTCCTGACGGCGCTTCGGCAGCGCGGATGGCAGGAACGAGCGGGTCCGACACGTTCGTTACACCACTCGTGGGTCCGGGGTCCGGTGACTGCAGGTTTTAGGGAGCCAGCGCACTTGACGACGTGCTATTTCGTGTTATCTTCGGTTTTAGTGAGAACCAACTGCAAAGGAACAAGCGACGATGTCCAGGAAACAGAAGCCCGGGCCGCAGGACAGAGCCCGAGAGCAGAAGCGGAAGGCGCTCGACACGGCCCTGACCCAGATCGAGAGATCGTACGGGAAGGGAGCCATCATGCGCATGGGGTCCGATCAGCCCAGCCTGAAGATCAAGAGCATCTCGACCGGTGCGATCAACCTCGACGGGGTCATCGGCATCGGCGGGGTGCCGCGGGGGCGGATCAGCGAGGTCTATGGACCGGAGTCCTCCGGGAAGACGACCCTCTGCCTTCACGTCATCGCCAACGCGCAGCGCGACGGGGGCGTGGCCGCGTTTATCGACGCCGAGCACGCGCTCGATATCCAGTACGCGCGCAAGCTGGGCATCAACGTGGACGACCTTCTGGTTTCGCAGCCGGATACGGGGGAGCAGGCGCTCGAGATCGCCGAGGTTCTCATTCGCAGCAACGCGGTGGACGTGATCGTGGTCGACTCCGTTGCGGCTCTGGTGCCGAGGGCCGAGATCGAGGGCGAAATGGGAGACTCGCACGTCGGCTTGCAGGCGCGTCTGATGAGCCAGGCGCTCCGCAAGCTCACGGGCGCGGTCAGCCGGTCCAACGCCGCCGTCATCTTCACCAACCAGATCCGCGAGAAGATCGGGGTCATGTTCGGGAGCCCGGAGACCACCTCCGGGGGCCGCGCGTTGAAGTTCTACGCGTCTCTGCGCCTGGATATTCGCCGGATCGGTGCGCTCAAGGACGGTCCCGAAATCATCGGGAACCGAACCCGGGTCAAGGTCGTCAAGAACAAGTGTGCACCCCCCTTCAAGCAGGCCGAGTTCGACATTCTCTACGGGAAGGGGATCAGCCACACCGGACTCCTCATCGACATCGGCGTCGAGAAGGGGATCGTGGACAAGTCGGGGTCCTGGTTCTCCTACGGTGCCCTCCGACTGGGCCAGGGCAAGGAGAATGTGCGGTTGTTCCTCGAGGAGAATACGGACGTGGCCGCCGAGATCGAGGCGCGGCTCCTGGTCGCGCTGGGGATCGTGGAGCCGCCGAAGGAGGAATCCGGGTCCGGTTCTGGAGGGGCGCCTGCGGTCAAAGTGGTGTAGCGGGCAAACACGAGGCGGAGCCACGCGGGTTGGGCTAACTTCCAGTAACAACAAACGCTGTTGGACACACGGTCGATATAGGCGATTCACCTATGACCCCCGCCGGAAGCCCCACGCCCTGAACCGATGAAATCCGCTGAAATCCGCCGCAGGTTCCTGGAGTACTTTCAGGCTCGCGGGCATGCGATCCGTCCGAGTGCGTCGCTGGTCCCTGCCAGCGACCCAACGCTCCTCTTCACCAACGCCGGAATGGTCCAGTTCAAGGGGGCATTTCTGGGAGTCGAGGAACTGCCCTTTGACCGTGCGGTGACATCGCAGAAGTGCGTCCGCGCCGGGGGCAAACACAACGACCTCGAAGAAGTGGGCCGAACGGCCCGTCATCACACCTTTTTCGAAATGCTGGGGAACTTCTCCTTCGGCGACTACTTCAAGCGCGACGCCATTCGGTTCGGGTGGGAGTTTCTGACGGAAGAGATGGGACTCGAGCCGGATCGCCTGTTCGTGACGGTGCATCACACCGACGACGAGGCAGCGGGGCTGTGGACCGAGGTCGCCGGGGTTCCGCCCGAGCGGATCTACGGGCTCGGAGACAAGGACAACTTCTGGCAGATGGCCGACACGGGGCCGTGTGGCCCCTGCTCCGAAATCCACTATGACCTCAGGCCGCGGGAGGAGTGGGGCACGATTCCCGAGAAGGAGGAGTTTGAGCGGAGTGGAGAAGCGGGTGAGTTCCTGGAGCTGTGGAACCTGGTGTTCATGCAGTTCGACCGCGATGAGTCCGGTGTTCAGACTCCTCTTCCGGCGCCGAGCATCGACACCGGGCTCGGGCTGGAACGGCTCGCCGCAGTCATGCAGGGGGCGGACAGCAACTACCACACCGACCTTTTCGCGCCGTTGCTGGAGCGGGTGGCAGAGGTGGTGGGACGGCCCTACGATCCGGCCGGAGAGGCCGGCGTGTCCTACCGAGTGCTCGCCGACCACGCGCGGGCGGTGGCGTTTCTAACGGGAGATGGTGTCTACCCGTCCAACGAGGGGCGCGGCTATGTGCTGCGGCGGATTTTGCGGCGCGGGGTGCGGCACGCCTGGCTGCTGGGGAGGCGTGAGCCGTCGCTCACCGCGGTCGTGAGGGCTGTGATTGACGAGATGGGGGAGGCGTACCCGGATCTGGCTGCCCAGCGGGGCAGTATCATGGCCAGCTCGCTTAGGGAGGAAGAGCGTTTTCTGGCGACGATCGATGGCGGGATGGAGAGGCTTGGGCGCGTGGTGACGGCGTTGGCTGCGGGTACATCCGCGCGTCGAGAGATTCCCGGCAAGGATGTCTTCCAGCTGTACGACACCTTTGGTTTTCCTCCCGATCTGACCCGGATTGTGGCGGGTGAGCACGGCTACGACCTGGATATGGATGGGTTCGAGAAGGCGTTGGAGGAGCAGAGGGAGAGGTCGCGCGGGGGGCGGTCATTTTCAGTGGATGCAGAACCGGCACGCTTTCACTTCAGTATCCCAAACGCTAAGACAACCCTAGTTCGGCGCCAGACGTTTGTCGGCTACGACAGCGTGGAAACCGAGACCGAGGTGATGGATGTCGGCGTGCACGATGGGCAAGCCGATCTTATCCTTCGACACTGCCCCTTCTATCATGAAGCCGGCGGCCAAGTCTCCGACCGGGGCTGCGTCTTCTCCGACACCTGGAGCATGGATGTCGAGGCGGTCCTCCGCGACGGAAACCACATCGTCCTGCGTGGTCACCCCACCGGTGACTTCCCCGGCGAATCCATTCTCGGCACCACCGTCACAGCCCGGGTCGACCGCCGCCACCGCCGCGACACCGAGCGCAACCATACGGCGACCCACCTGCTCCATGCGGCCCTGCGGTCCGTGCTGGGCGACCACGTCCGGCAGCGCGGTTCTCTCGTGGCGCCGCATCGACTCCGCTTCGACTTTGCCCACACTGCACCCATGACCGCATCCGAACTCGAGGGGGTGACCGCCCTGGTTGCCGAGGGTGTCTGGGCGAGCTACCCGGTCCGCACTTCCGTCCGTCCCCACGCGGATGCGGTTGAGGCCGGTGCGACGGCCCTCTTCGGAGAGAAGTACGGCCACGAGGTACGGGTGGTTGAGATCGCGGACGTCAGCATGGAACTCTGCGGTGGGACGCACGTCAGGCAGACTGGCGAAATCGGCCCGTTCGTGATCACCTCGGAGAGTGGGGTCGCGGCCGGAGTCCGGCGCATCGAGGCGTTGACCGGAAGGGCCGCCTTCGAGCACCTGTGCAGCTACAAGCGCCGGATCGGTGAGCTCGCCGGGTCCATGAAGGCGGCGCCTGCGAACGTCGAGCGGCGCGTCGCGGAGCTGGTTGCCGAGAAGGCCGCTCTGGAAGTGCTGGTGGACGACCTGCAGAGCAAGGGCGGCGGGGGCATCGAGGTCCTGGCCGAGGTCCGATTCGAAGCGGGGGGGCGGCCCGCGACCTATCGTGCCGGGCGGATGCAAGTACGAAACGCGGGTGACGTTCGGAAGTGGGGAGATACCTTCCGCAGCTCTTCGGATGCCGCTGTAGCGGTTGTCGCCGCCAAGTTGCCCGGCGGCAAACACGTCCTTTTCGCCTTTGCCACGGAGAGCGCCATAGCGGCCGGAATCCGCGCGGACGCGGTCGTTCGCGAGGTGGCCGCACTGGTAGGGGGGCGGGGGGGAGGGCGACCCCACATGGCGCAGGCCGGCGTGGCCGATCCCGACGGACTCGCAGACGCGATCCGCCAGGGTTCCGCCATCGTCGAGGACCTCGTCAGCGGAGTGGTGGCATGACTATCGGTGAGTGGATGGATCGAAGCGGCCCCCCCGTTCCAGCGACGTTTCGGCGGTTGCTGAACGCTGAAGGAGCAGTGTCGGCGGAACGGCTGTTGCAGGCCGCGGAAGGGGAGGCGCCAGCCTGCAGTACCGGGGTCCCGCGCGACCGGGCTTCCGCGTTCTCCCTGCTTGGCGCGGATGCCTACATCACCTACGCCTGCCTCTGGGCGGTGCAGAACGGAGGCACGAGTCAGGATTTGAGAGGAATGACCACACGGGTCGCCGAAGCTGCCTGGCGGGAATAGCAACCATGAGGGAGGGCTACGCGGACTTCCACAGTCACCTGGTCCCGGGCGTGGACGATGGCTCCCGCAGTCTGGAGGATGCACTGCATTCGCTCGATCGAATGGTCGAGGCAGGCGTGACCAGGGTCATTACCACTCCGCACCTGCGCGCTTCACATGCCGCGAGCCGTCGCTTCGCCGAGTACCTGGACCTTGTTGACCACCAGTGGACCAGACTTCAAGGAGCTGTTCAGGCCCGGCATCCCGATCTGGATTTCCGCAGGGGATTTGAAATCAAGGTCGACCACCAGGGACTGGACTTGTCTGATCCCAGAATGCGCCTGGGAGGAACCAGGTTCGTTCTCGTCGAGTGGCCCATGTTTCAGGTCCCGTCCGGGTCTCCGAGAATCCTTGAGCGGTTCATTCAGTCGGGGCTGGTCCCCATTGTCGCACACCCCGAGCGATACCATGGAGTTGATCCGGAGCTGGACGTGGTCAGAGAATGGAAGCGCGCGGGCGCCCTCCTTCAGGGCAACTACGGCTCCCTCGCGGGACAGAACGGTCCCGTCGCGCGAACTCGAATCCTCCACATGCTTGCGGAAGGCCTGCTCGATTATCTGTGCTCCGACTTCCATGGGCGCCCCGAGTACACGTTCTATCTGGTCCCGGGTGCCGGTGCACTGCGCGAATTGGGTGGCCACAAACAGCTCGATCTCCTGGGAAGGGTGAATACCGCTCGGCTTTTCGACGGGGAAGCTCCACTCCCTGTGCCGGCTCTTTCGGTCGAGATCGCCACCGATGCGCTGTCCACCGGGTTCTCCCGGCGGTGCCGAGGTTGGTTGGATGAGTGACGGCGCCAGCTTCGGCGACGCATTCCGCGAACTGGCCGACCTGGCGCTCACGGTTGCCGGGAGTTGCGAGGATGCGATCGCGGCCTACGCGCGCGATGCGCTGGAGACGCTGCGCGGGGGTGGGAAGCTCCTCTTCTGCGGCAACGGTGGATCGGCCGCCGACGCACAGCATCTGGCCGCCGAGTATGTGGTGCGGCTTTCCGGTGACCGGAGGGCGCTGCCCGCAGTCGCGCTCACGGCCGACACTTCGGTGCTGACGGCCTGTGCCAACGACCTGGGATATGAACTGGTGTTCGCGCGCCAGGTGGAAGCACTCGGCCGGCGCGGCGACCTCCTCGTTCTTCACTCGACTTCGGGTGAATCGGAAAACCTTGTCCGCGCGGCCGCAACCGCCCGGAACGCCGGGATCCGAACCGTCGGGGTTCTCGCCAAGGGCGGGGGACGCCTCGGCGAACTTGTGGATACCGCTGTCGTGGTCCCGACGGAAAGGGCTTCGCGGGCCCAGGAAATCCATCTCGCGATAGGCCACATGGTATGCCGCCACGTGGAATCCGGGATGAACGCAGGCTCCAACCAGCAACGGAGACCGGAGTGAGTGGACTGAATCTGCAGTTGGCGGGGAAGCGGGCACTGGTGACTGGAGGATCCCGCGGTGTCGGCGCAGCAACGGCAAGGCTGCTTGCACAAGCCGGGGCCGATGTCGGCATCTCCTATCACAGCAGAGGCGAAGAGGCGCGGGCGGTGGTGGAGGAGGTTCGGCAAATGGGAGTGCAAAGCTGGGCGCAGGGCGGCGATCTATCCGACCGCCGGGCTGTTGACACACTGTTCAACCGTGTGGACGCCGAGTTCGGCGGCCTCGACATCTTTGTGGGCAACGCCGGGATCTGGCCCGTGGCGGATATCGCAGTCTCGGAGATGGACGACGAGCGCTGGCACAAGACCGTGGCGATCAATCTGGATTCGATCTTCTTCACTACGCGCGCGGCGCTGCAGCGACTCTCCGATGACGGCCGTGTGGTGCTGGTCAGTTCGACCGCCGGGCAGCGCGGAGAAGCCTACCATTCGGACTACGCCGCCACCAAGGGTGGAATCATTTCGATGGTGAAAGGACTGTGCGTTGAGGTGGGCCGGCGCGGCATCACGGTAAACGCGGTGGCTCCCGGATGGATCGACACGGAGATGTCACAGGATGCACTCCACGGCCCCGACAGAGCTGCCATCGACGCGGCGATTCCGCTCGGACGCGTGGCGAGCGCGGAGGACGTGGCGGGACCGATCGTACTGCTATGTTCGCCGCTGGCCCGCCATATCACTGGAGAGATCCTCAACGTGAACGGTGGATCGGTACTGGTCGGGTGAAACGCAAACCGGATGTTCCCGGCCCAGTCCGCGAGCTGATCGCTACGCTGGAGGCGGCCGGTTTCGAAACCTGGACCGTCGGAGGCGCAGTTCGGGACGCGCTCCTGGGGAAGACCGAGAGCGAGGAATGGGACCTGGCTACGCGCGCGACCCCGCGACAGATGCGGAAGCTCTTTGACCGAACGGTGCCGCTCGGCGTCGAGTACGGCACCGTGGGCGTCTTCGCGTCCAACGGCGAACTCTACGAGATAACGACCTTCCGCCACGACGTCATCACCTACGGACGCAAGGCCGTGGTCGCCTTCGCCAATACCCTTGACGAGGATCTCGCTCGACGCGACTTCACGGTCAATGCGATCGCCTGGCACCCGGACCGCGAAGTGCTGCACGACCCTCACGGGGGACAAAAAGACCTGCGGCACCGCATCCTGCGCGCGGTGGGCGATCCCGCCGAACGATTCCGGGAGGACTATCTGCGGGTGCTGCGCGGCCTTCGGTTCGCAGGAACGCTGGGTCTCGAGATCCACGCGGATACCTGGGCCGGGATGCTCGAGGCGGTCTCCGGGCTGGCGGGCCTGTCGATGGAGCGAGTGCGGGAGGAGTTGTTGAAGGTGATGAACACCCCCGAACCGTCCCGCGCGCTAGGACTGTACGAGAGCTCGGGTGCACGTGCGGTAATCCTGCCACAGTTCCGAGAGGGAATCGGCCCCCGGGCCCTGGCGACTATCGACGCCGCGGCGCGGCGGCCCAAGGAGGTCCGGCTGGCTGCTCTGCTCATCTTCGGGATGGGGATGCCCGACGATCGCGCCGCGGTGGCGGACCTCCTGCGCGGCCTGCGCTTCTCGAACGCCGAAATCGAGCGTATCGGGACCGCGGTGCGCGGCGGGCTGGGCCCGCAGCCACACCTCGTTGACGACGCGGTGGCGCGGCGCAGATGGCTGTCCGGCGTTGGGCCGAGTTCGGCCCAGGATATCTTCCGCATTTGGCGCGCGGCGTTGCGTGCCGGGACGGCTCCCACCACGGCGGACGACGTGCATCGCGTGATGGCCGAGGTGCAAAATGATCTCGACAACGGCGTCCCCATGTCGGTCGACCAGCTGCCGGTCGCGGGCCGGGACCTGGTCGCGCAGGGTTGGACCCCGGGCCCGCGGGTCGGGCGCACCCTGCAACGGCTGCTCGAAGCCGTGTGGCAGGATCCGTCCCTGAACGATCGCGTCACCCTGCTTGAGATCGCGGCGACGCAGGATTCGGCTCCGTGAGCGATACCTTCGAGCTGTTTCCGACCGCCCCCGAATCGGCCCCTGGCGAGCCTGGTGCCGCCGAAGCCGGACCGGGTGCCGCGGCTCCCCTCGCCGCACGCATGCGGCCGCGCACCCTGGCGGAGTTTCGCGGCCAGGAGAAGATCGTCGGCAAGGGCGGTCCCATACGCACGATGATCGACGCCGGGCGGGTGTCCAGCTTCATCCTCTGGGGCCCGCCGGGATCCGGGAAGACGACGCTAGCCCGGTTGGTTGCCGGATCTGCCGACGCCGCCTTTGTCGCATTCAGCGCGGTCACGGAAGGCGTTGCGCGCGTTCGCGAGATCATCGCGGAGGCGCAAACCCGCCGCCAGGCCACGGGGCGCGGCACCATCATGTTCTGCGACGAAATCCACCGGTTCAACAAGGCGCAGCAGGATGCGTTTCTGCCCCACGTCGAGGCCGGCGACGTGGTGCTGATCGGCGCGACCACCGAAAACCCGAGCTTCGAAGTGGTCAGACCGCTGCTGTCGCGGGCTCCGGTCGTGGTGCTGGAACCGCTGTCCACGGACGATCTGGAGGCGCTTCTTCGCGAGGCGCTCGCCGATCACGATCGTGGCCTCGGAGTTGCCGGGATAACGGCCCCGGACGATGTCGTGGCGCTCATTGCCGAAGCCGCCGATGGCGACGCCCGGCGGGCCCTCGGCATCCTCGAGCGTGCGGCCGGCATTGCGGGCAACCACGCCGCCCTCACCATCGAGGTCGTCGAAACAGCCGTCCAGCGCCGCTTCGCCGTCTACGACAAGTCCGGCGATCAGCACTACGGTCACATCTCGGCGCTGCACAAGTCGGTTCGCGGGGGTGATCCGGATGCCGCGCTCTACTGGCTGGGACGCATGCTCGACGCCGGCGAGGACCCGATGTACATCGCCCGCCGGCTCGTCCGCATGGCGGTCGAGGACATCGGACTTGCGGCACCCGGTGCCCTCGCCATCGCGATCGCCGCACGGGATGCCTACCGCTTCCTCGGATCGCCCGAAGGAGAGCTGGCGCTTGCCCAGGCGACGGTCTATCTGGCCGGAAGTCCCAAGTCCAATCGCCTGTACAAGGGGTGGGGAAGGGCACTCGGCCGGGCTCGCGAAACTCCCGCCGAAGCGGTCCCGCTCCACCTCAGGAATGCGCCCACCCGGCTCATGAAGGACCTCGGGTACGGAAAGGAGTATCTTTACGATCCCGATCAGCCGGGCGGCGTGGCACGCCAGAGCTACCTTCCCGAAAGCCTGGAAGGTGAGGAATTCTACCGTCCCGGCGACGCGGGGTGGGAATCCGCCTTGCGGGAGCGCCTCGCGGCTTGGCGACGGAAGAGGAGGTAACTACCGATACCGACCCAACTGCTGGACCCGCGCGGGAGCGTTGAGCGGGCCGTCCTCGTCGGCACCCCCCGCGGACCCGAGAGCGAAGCGGAGGCCGGCGAGCACTTGGCGGAGCTCGGTCGTCTCACCGACACCGCAGGCGGAGTCGTCGTCGGTGAAGTGGTACAGCGGATGCGTACGCCCGGAACGCGATTCTACCTGGGCAAGGGGAAGGCGGAGGAGCTGGCCGAGGAGGTGCGCAGGCGCGAAGCCGACCTCGTCATCTTCGACGATGAGTTGACGCCGGCCCAGGGGAAGAACCTGGAGGAACTCTGCGGTGTGCGCGTCATGGACCGTGCGGAGCTGATCCTGGACATCTTTGCGACCCGCGCCCGGACCTACGAAGCCCGCATGCAGGTGGAGCTGGCGCAGCTTCAGTATCTGCTCCCGCGTCTGCGGCGAATGTGGATTCACCTGTCTCGGATCCGGGGTGGAATCGGCTTCAGGGGGCCGGGCGAGACCCAGCTCGAAACCGACCGCAGGCTCATCGGCACCAGGATCGCCGAACTGCGCCGGAAGCTGAAGGCCGTGCAGAGGGCGCAGGCCACGCAGCGCAAGGGGCGCCGGGGCTACTACAGGGTCGCGCTGGTGGGGTACACCAACGCAGGGAAGTCGTCGCTGTTGCAGGCGCTGTCGGGCTCGACACAGTTCGTCGAGGACAGGCTCTTTGCCACACTGGACCCATCGACGCGCACAGCGCCCCTCAGCGACGGGTACGAAGCGCTGGTCACCGACACGGTGGGCTTCATCCGCAAACTGCCCCACCACCTCATCGCATCCTTCCGCTCAACGCTGGAGGAAGCCCGCGAGGCCGATGTCCTTCTTCATGTCATCGACGCGTCGCACCCCGACCAGGACAGCCACCAGCGGGTGGTCCGCGGTGTGCTCGCTGACCTGGGGCTCGACCGCCACCCGACGATCCTCGTCTACAACAAGATTGACCTTCTCGGGGCGGCGGACCTGCTCGCACTCAAGGAGCGGGCCGCGGCGCCGGGGAGCCGGCCCGCGCTCCACACCTCGGCGTTGGTGCCGGCCACGCTGGAGCCGCTGCGGCAGGAGCTGGTCGCGCGCATCCGCTCGGGCCTCAGGGAGATTGCCGTCGAGGTGCCGGCAAGCGAGGGTAAGACCCTGGCCTCGCTCTACGAGGAGGCCGAGGTGCTTTCGCAGAGCCAGGATGGCTGTACTGTCAGGATCGTTGCTAAGGCATCGGCGGCGCTGATCGGCCGACTCCAGGGTCGCAACGGGGTGAACATCACCGACTGTGCCACACGGAGTGGCCAAACCCACACGATACCGGAGACCACGAGGAAGGGCAGATGAGACTGTACATCAACATCGATCATGTCGCGACGGTCCGGCAGGCCCGCATGACGGACGAACCCGATCCGGTGCGCGCCGCCGTGCTCGCGGAACTCGGCGGGGCGGATGGAATCACGATCCATCACAGGCAGGACGCGCGTCACATCTCGGCGCGAGACGTCGACCTCCTCGCGAGGACCGTGCGCACAGGGATCAACCTCGAGATTTCGTCGAACGAACGGATGGTGGATCTGGCTCTGGCTACCCGGCCGATGCAGGTCACTCTGGTGCCGGAGAAGCGAGAAGAGGTGACTACCGAGGGAGGCCTGAACCTCACCTCCGAGTCGGTGCGCCGGTCCGTCTCCACCGCCCTCGGGCGGCTGCTGGCCGCGGAAGTCCGGACTTCGCTCTTTATCGATCCGGACGCCGAGTCGGTGGAGCAGACGAAGATTCTCGGGGCGCACGCCGTAGAGTTGCATACGGGCGAGTACGCGAACGCCGCCGGGGACGGGGACAAGGCGAAAGAGCTTGCGCGCCTGGATGCCGCGGCCGGCCTCGCCGACGCGGCCGGCCTCGCCGTGCACGCCGGCCACGGGCTCACCTACGAGAACGTCGTCCCGGTGGCGGCGCTGCCGCTGGTGGAGGAGCTGAACATCGGGCACAGCGTGATCTCGCGGTCCGTGTTTGTCGGCATCGAACGCGCCGTGCGCGAGATGAAGGAGATCGTGACCGGTGCCCCGGCGCGCGTGCACCGTCCGGGCGAGTGGGTTCCGCCCATCGGCTTCTGACGCCATGCGCAATCGATGGATGTCGCTGCTCGGGGTCGCCATTGCGGCGTTCCTGATCTGGTGGCTGTTTCGCAACGAGGATCCTGTCGAGGTCTGGAATAATGTCAGGAGTGCGGACTTCGGACTCCTGCTTATCGCCGTTGCCGTAACGACGGCGACATTCCCCGTGCGCGCGATGCGCTGGCGATACTTTCTTGCCCCGGCGCAGCCCGACAGCCCGTTCCGCTCCCGCTTTGCGGCAGTGTGCGTCGGTTTCATGGCCAACAATCTCCTGCCGGCCCGCGTCGGAGAGGTTGCCCGGGCGTATTCGTACAGCCGCCTGGAACCCGTGTCCGTGGGGACGACGCTCGCCACATTGGTGGTTGAGCGTTTTCTCGACGGGGTCACCATTCTCCTTCTCCTGGTCGTCGCCCTGGCGAGCCCGAGTTTCCCCTCGGGTGCCCTGCCCGAAGCGCTGGTTGCGGGCATACGAGGGATTTCGGTGGTGCTTGTGGGAGTGCTGGCCGTTGCCCTGACTCTGCTGGTCTTTCCACGCGGAAGTCTGAGCATCATCGAGCGGCTGGCCCGTGCCCTGTTGCCGTCCGGGATCGCCCGGGCGGTGGCGGGCTTTGCGGAGAACATCGTGGCGGGGCTGGCTTCGCTGCGCGGCTGGCGCCTCATGCTGCCGGCGTTCGCCTGGAGTCTGGGCCTGTGGGCGCTGCAGTCACTGTCATTCTGGATCGGGTTCTTCGCCTTCGGCATCGATCTGCCGTATGCGGCTGCCCTGCTGACCAACGCGGCGGTAGCGTTCGCGGTCGCAGTCCCGTCGGCCCCCGGGTACGTGGGAACCTTCCACGCCGGTGCCAGCCTGGCACTGACCAGCGTCTACGGGATCGTCGGCGCTCCGGCTCTGGGCTTCGCCGTCGGGTGGCACTTCGGAAGCTTCTTCCCCATCACCTTCATGGGGCTGTGGTACGCCAGGCGAATCGGACTCTCGCTGAAGGACATGAGCGGACAAGGACGGGCCCCGCGGGGAACAGGTCGACCCGTCGAGGGTGGCGCCGCCCGGTGAGGACGAGACGATGACCTCCGTATCTGTGGCCTGTCCCGCCAAGGTGAACCTGTTGCTCCGCATCCTGGCGCGCGAAGACTCGGGATACCACCAGATCGAAACCCTGTTCCAGGCGGTCGGCCTCTTCGACCGGGTGGATGTCCGGCCGAGTGTGGCGGGGATCTCCATCTCGGTCGACAGGAGCGAACCCGCGCCGGGCGCAGGCGACATGATCGGCGACCTCGGAGATCCGGATGACAACACGGTGATGAAGGCGGCCCGGGCCTTCTTCGCCGCTACCGGAATGGAACCGGCGGTGTCGCTTGCGCTGACGAAACGAATCCCGGCTGGAACCGGCCTGGGAGGAGGCTCGTCGGACGCTGCGGGCACCCTGGTCGCCCTGAATCTTCTGCACGCGTCGCCGCTTGGACGCGCGGAGATGATCGAGACAGCTGGGCAGGTCGGCGCGGATGTCCCGTTCTTCTGCGCCGGACATCCGACCGCGCTGGCGTGGGGCAGGGGTGACCGACTGCTGCCGTCTCCACCACCGCCGGCGGCCCACGCCGTTCTGGCGATCCCGCACGACCGGGTGTCGACCGCGGCCGCGTACAGCGAGGCATCCGCGGGGCTCACCCTGCCCGCAGCTCCCCGGCTGCTGAGGCGATTCGAGTCAACCGATTGGCGTCGACTCGCCGCCTTTCAGTCGAATGACTTCGAGCGCGCGGTGTTTGCGCGACACCCGCGGGTCGCCGAGGTACGGGGCGCGCTCGACGGGGGCGGTGCCCTGATTGCGCGGTTGACTGGAAGCGGTTCAGCCGTGTACGGGATCTTCGCCCGCCAGCATGATGCGCACTCGGCGGCCCGGCGGATCAAGGCGAATGAGGCGGTCGCGGCCGCGCTCGTTGTGCCGACGCTGACCGCCATGCCGGAGCCGCGCCAGATCGCGGGAACGGGAGATCCCACGTCGGCGCCTTGAACCCGTTCCTGCAATCGCGCTACGATTCGTTACGGAAGGTCCCGCGGCGAACAGCCCGCGAAATGGCCCGTCGTCTAATGGCAGGACACCGGTCTTTGGAACCGGCGGTGGTGGTTCGAATCCACCCGGGCCAACTGTGCGGGCCTCCGCTCAGCCTTCCCCGTCCCACGGGTCGCGCTTCACACGCATCTCGGACGTCTTGCGCTCCACGAGATCTTCGAATCTGTCGATGAGATCGTCCGCCTCGCCTCCCGGAAGTTCGAAGCGTTCCTCCCAGGCGCCTTCGTCGGGAATCCCCTTCATTCTGTGAAGGTCCAGCCAGCTCTCGAAGCGCTTGCTGAGCCGTACCACGCCGTAGAACAGCCCGAACTTGCCGCCGCGGCCTGCCACCAGGTCAATCACGATGGCGATGATCGAGAGGTTGATCGCTACCACATCCCTCAAACCGTCGGCGGCGAGCTTGAGCTGAAAGACGATGAAGTCGCGGATGATCATGCCGGGGTCCGCGGGGACGGGGAGCTGACTGCTGCGGGAGCTGGACATGGTGCGACTCCATTTCGTGGCGCTTGACTTCGCCAGCCTGGGATGCGGGCATCGAGGCAACCACCGAGGTTGCCACGCAGGGGACCCGGCTTCAAGGTATAGTGCAACCTGGAGTCGCCGACCATGATGATCATCGAGACCACCCTGAGTGTCGCTCTGCCGGTGCTGCTGACTGGCGCCCTCGAAGTCGTGCCGCAAGCCCCCCGCGACTCCGCGGAAGTGCACGACCGAGCCCGCAGCCTGCAGTCCCGATTCGAGCGGCGGCGGCTCCGCGAGCTGCCGCGCACACTCTCGGGCGGAAGCCATGAGTGCGACGAAATCATCGGGCGGCTGTGCGTATGGGACGACCGCGACGAGGACTGGCAACTGCGGGAAGAGCCCGAAGCCATCGGCGAGGCGCGCGCCGAGTTTCTGGCCGCTCTGGACTCGCTGGCCAGCCTGATCCCCGGCGATCACTGGGTCTTCGGTCAGCGAATCCGGTACCTGGTGGAGGCGAAACGGCTCCACGATGCCGACATGCTGGCCCGGCGCTGCGGCTTGCCCGAGCGATGGCGATGTGACGCCTACCGGGGCTACGTACTCCACCACAAGGAGGAGGTTGAGGCCGCCGAAGCGGCGTTCCGTGTGGCCCTCGATGCCATGCCGCCACGAACGCGCGATGAATGGACCGACCCGGAGCCCGTCCTGGACAACGAGCTCCTGGACTGGATCTCCGAGCAACCGGACTCCTCTCGCGCGGTGGCCCGTCTCTGGATGTTGGCGGATCCGCTGTTCCTGACACCCGGCAATGACAGATGGACAGCCCACCTGGCCCGGTGGGTTTACGCGATGAGCTCGGAAGGCGCGCGAAATCCCCACCAGCTGATGTGGGGCAGGGATCTGGCCGAGGCTGCGGTCCGCTATGGGTGGCCGGTGGCCTGGGAGCGGTCGTGGCCCAGCGGTGGCCCGCAGTCGTTCAGGGTCACGGGGCGAGATGAGCCGGGGGCGATCCGGACCTTCCCCCCCGGGGGGGTGCTTGAGCCCGAGGGCGAGGATGCGGTCGCTTGGGAGATACCCGAGGGGCACACACGCAGTGTCCACCTGCCTCCGTTTCTGGACACGCTCGCCCCGCTTGACGGCCAGGTGGGACGGTTCTGGCGGCGCGACGGCGTGGTCGTCGCGGGGGCCTGGACACCCCCCGACCTGCCAACCGGGGACAGCACCTCAGCCGTTCCCCGGCTCCTGCATGCGGGACTCTTCGTCGAGCAGGGCGGCACCATCGAGCTGGACGTGCGAGCCGAGACACCGTCGTCGGCCACGGTCCGGCTTTCGGGCCGCGTTCCGTGGGCGGATTGGGGCATCGTGAGTCTCGAGGCCTGGGCGCCCGATGTCCGCCGCGCATATCGCCTGCGCTCCGGGGTGGGGCTCCGGCATGTGCCACCGGATGTCCTCTCCATATCGGACCTGATGCTCCTTGACGGCTCCGCCGAGCCTGACGGCTTTTCCGAAATGCTGACCTCGCTGCGCGGCTCGACCGAGGTGGATGCCGACGAGGCCATCGGCGTAGCTCTGGAGGTATACGGCCTTGGGTTTCGCTCAGAGGTGGTGGGCTTCAATGCATGGGTGGAGAAGAAGGGCGAAGGGATCCTGACGCGGGCCGTGCGCTGGCTGGGGATCGGTGGCCCGAAGGAAGAGGTCGCGGTGGCGTGGGAGGAGCCCGGCCCCGACCGGCCCAGGCCTCTGTTCCGGTCTTTTCGGATCAGCTTGCCGGAGCTGGAGGCCGGCCAGTATGATGTCGTGGTTGAGGTGTCGGTGGCGGGCCGCGCGCCGCTATCGGGACGACGGGGCTTTACCGTCCGGTAGCTCTCCCACAAATACGTCCCGATTCGCTATACTATACGGCTGTCACCGAATCGATACCTTTCATCACTCTGCGATCGGTCATGGAAGCATCCATCGGGCCAAATCCCCTCCTCCTCCTCGCCGGGCGGGCCAACCGGCCGTTGGCCGGGGAAATCGCCGACAATCTCGGGACCCCGTCGGACGGGGCCACCATCTACAACTTCGCAGATGGCGAGATCTTCGTGCGCATCGACAAGAACGCCCGGGGCAGGGACGTGTTCATCGTCCAGCCGACGGTCGCGAATGCCGACAACATCATGGAGCTGTTGCTCCTGATCGACGCCGCGAAACGGGCATCGGCGGCCCGGGTTACCGCCGTGGTTCCGTACTTCGGCTATGGGCGTCAGGATCGCAAGGACCAGCCGCGGGTTGCGATCGGTGCCAAACTTGCTGCCAACCTGATCGTCGCGGCCGGGGCGGATCGGGTGGTGAGCATCGATTTTCACCAGCACCAGATCCAGGGCTTCTTCGACATCCCGGTCGACCATCTGTACGCCGCGCCGGTGTTCACGAGCTACTTCCGTCAGAAACGGTTTTCGGATCTGGTTGTGGTTGCGCCCGATGTCGGCTCGGCGAAGATGGCCCGGGGATTCGCAAAGCGCCTCGGTGCGTCATTCGCGATCATCGACAAGCGCCGCCCCTTCGCCAATGTCGCTGAAGTCCTCAACGTGGTGGGCGATGTCGACGGCCATACCTGTCTCATCACCGACGACATGATCGACACCGGCGGCACGATTGCCGAGGCCGTCAACGCCCTCATGGAAAGGGGCGCCAAGCGGGTCTACGTCGGGGCCACCCATGCCCTGCTTTCGCGCGACGCCGTGGCCAAGCTTTCCGCGACCCCCCTGGTGGAGCTGGTTGTAACCAACACGATCCACATTCCCGAGGAAAAGCGTTTTGACCGGCTCACCGTGCTCTCGGTGGCCGATCTGCTGTCCAGGGCCATCACCTACATACACTCCAACGCATCGGTCAGCAAACTGTTCGAGCTCACGAATCAGTACGGACCGCCCAAAGTGGTCGCAGGCTGACCTCGAGGTCCCGCTGAAGTAACGGAAATGTCATATGGAAGCAAAGCTGAATCTGAAAACACGTAGCGAGGCTGGAAAAGGAGACGCGCGCCGGCTGCGGCGCTCCGGGCGCGTGCCTGGGGTGATCTATGGGGGCGGGGGCGACACCGTGCTGGTCTCCATGGAGGCCCGCGCAGCGGTCAATCTCCTCCAGTCGATCTCTCTGGACGACACGGTCCTGACCCTCACCCTCGACGACGGTGCGAGCGAGCAGGCGGTGGTGCAGGATGTTCAGGCGCATCCTTTCCGCACCGAGCTCCTTCACGTCGATTTTCTCCGCGTCCAGGCCGCGGGATCAGGCGGGGACAACGGTTGACGCCGGGAGGTGAGGCAGAGCGCCACGCCCCCGAAGCCCGAACGAAGGTGGTGGTCGGGCTGGGAAACCCGGGACCCGAATACGATGATACCCGTCACAATGTCGGCTGGTGGGTGCTGGATCGCTTCGCATACGACCACGACTTCGAACTCTTCTCGCGCCGCGCGAGGAGGCTCGAGACCCGGCGCGACGTGCGTGGCCGAACGATGCTCCTGGTCAAGCCGCGTACCTACATGAACCGCAGCGGGCTGGCCGTTACCAACCTGTGGCGGATCGAGGGATTCGAGGTGGAAAGCGATCTTCTGGTCGTGACCGACGACGCCAACCTCGATGTGGGCCGGGTTCGCTTTCGCCCGGGGGGCGGTGCGGGCGGCCACAACGGACTCAAGTCCGTCACGGCGGTGCTCGGCACGAATGCGTACGCCCGTCTCCGCATCGGAGTGGGGATCGTCCCGGCCGACACTGATCTTTCCGATTGGGTGCTTTCGGCGATGCCGGAAGAGGACGAGGATCGCATCGTGGAGATGCTGCCGGAGCTCAGCGACGCGGTGGGCGTGTGGGCCGAAAGCGGAGTCGAAGTCGCGATGAACAGGTTCAATCGATGAAAATGCAACAGATCAATCCAATTCTCAGACACAGGAAACCGAAGACGCTATGAATCCCCTGGACTTTACCGACTGGTCGTGGGTGGCCGGTGCCTTCGGGCTGCTGGCCGCACTGCTGGTTTACCGCTACGTGGTCAGACAGCCGCAGGGCACCGAAGTGATGTCCGATCTGGCCGACCAGATCCACGACGGCGCGATGGCCTTCCTGCGCCGGGAGTACACCGTGCTCGCCGGGTTCGTGGCGGTGGTCGCCGTCCTGCTCTATCTGGCGATCGGGCAGGCTTCCGCGCTGGCGTACATCGCCGGTGCCGGCAGCAGCGTTCTTGCCGGGTTCTTCGGGATGAAGGCGGCGACGAGGGCGAACGTCCGCACATCAGCCGCCGCCAATCAGGAAGGGCAGGGCAAGGCGCTTCGGATCGCCTTCTTCGGCGGCGCGGTCATGGGCCTCTCGGTTGCCGCGCTGGGACTTCTCGGCATCGGTGGCCTCTACACGCTGCTCGCTGCCGACGCGATCCCGAGCACCGGTGAACTTCCGCGCTTCGCCGAAATCATTTCGGGCTTTGCCATGGGGGCCTCTTCCATCGCGCTCTTCGCACGCGTCGGTGGGGGCATCTTCACTAAGGCGGCCGATGTAGGAGCCGACCTCGTCGGCAAGGTGGAAGCGGGAATTCCCGAGGACGATCCGCGCAACCCGGCCACGATCGCCGACAACGTCGGTGACAACGTGGGCGACGTGGCGGGCATGGGCGCCGACATCTTCGAGTCGTACGTGGGCTCGATGGTGGCCACGATCGCCATCGGTGCGACATCGGTGGCGCTCGCGGCGAGCAGCGTCGAAGCGGTCGCCCTGCCGATCATCACGGTGCTGGTCGGCCTCGTCTGCTCCGTGATCGCGATCGCCGCGATGAAGTTCCTCGAGCGTTCCGACCCGGGCGCAGCACTCCGGAACGTCACCTTCATCGCGGCGGGTCTCTTCCTGCTCATCATGTTCTTTGTCGTCAAGCAGCTGGACATGACGATCGCCGACCCCGTGACCGGCACGATCCGTTCGCCGATGGGTCCCTTCTGGGCCATCCTGTCCGGCACCCTGGTCGGCATCCTGATCGGCGTCGTGACCGAGTACTACACCGGATCGCGCCCGGTGCGAAAGATCGCGGCCTCTTCCGAAACCGGCTCGGCTACCAACATCATCACCGGGCTGGCCGTGGGCATGGAGTCGACGGCCATCCCTCTCCTGCTGATCTGTGCGGCGATTCTGGTCTCTTTCCTCACCTGCGGCCTCTACGGCATCGGTATCGCTGCGGTCGGCATGCTGGCGACGGTCGGCGCGACCATGTCGGTCGACGCGTACGGACCGGTTGCCGACAACGCGGGCGGCATCAGCGAAATGGCCGGCCTCGGACCCGAAACCCGCAAGGTGACGGACTCGCTCGACGCGATCGGGAACACCACGGCCGCCATCGGCAAGGGATTCGCGATCGGTTCGGCCGCGCTCACGGCGCTGGCGCTCTTTTCGGCCTATTCCACGTCCGTGGGGCTGACCGAGATCAACATCGTCGACCCGCTGGTGGTCATCGGCCTCTTCATCGGCGGCATGCTGCCCTTCCTGGTCGGAGCGTTCACCATGACCGCCGTGGGCCGCGCAGCCGCCGGCATGGTCGAGGAGGTGCGCCGCCAGTTCCGGGAGATCCCGGGCATCATGGAGGGCACCGCCAAGCCCGACTCGGCGCGCTGCGTGGACATCTCGACCCGGGCGGCGCTCCGCGAGATGATGCTGCCGGGGATCACGGCTGTGGCAGCTCCGGTCCTCGTCGGACACTTCCTCGGGATCGAAGCGCTGGGCGGGATGCTCGCCGGGGCCACCGTCACCGGGGTATTGATGGCGCTCTTCATGGCGAATGCCGGCGGCGCGTGGGATAACGCCAAGAAGTACATCGAGGGGGGCGCGCACGGCGGCAAGGGTTCCGACGCGCACAAGGCCGCCGTGGTGGGCGACACGGTGGGAGACCCCTTCAAGGACACGTCCGGCCCTTCGCTCAACATCCTCATCAAGCTCATGAGCGTGGTGTCGCTGGTGCTGGCGCCGTGGTTCATCAGCGGCTGAGTCCTGTCGAACGCAACGTTTTCCGCCAAGGAGACCTGATGTGACTGCTTCCAGATCCGCGTCCTTCGAGGGCGCTATCGCATTCGCGCAGGACCTGATCCGCATCCCCTCGCTGCCGGGTGAGGAGGGCGAGCTCACCCGACGCGTCGTGGACGAGATGGAGTCGCTCGGCTACGACGAGGTCCGGACCGACGAGTTGGGGAGTGTCGTGGGGGTCGTGTGCGGAGGCGCGGGTCCCAGCGTCATGCTGAGCGCACACCTGGACATGGTGGCGGAGGGAGATCCCGCCGAATGGGAGTATCCGCCCTTCGGTGGCGTCATCGCCGACGGGTGCCTTCACGGCCGCGGCGCCATGGACATCAAGGGCCCGCTGGCGCTGCAGACGCATGTGGCCGCGGCGCTTCGGGGCCAGGCGCCGGGCGACATAATCGTCGCCCATCCCGTCTACGAAGAGCGGGGCGGGTGGGGGATGGACCACCTGACCCGTCCCGACGGCGGACTCCGTCCCGATCTGGTCATCATCGGCGAGTCGACACAGGGCGACATAGCCATCGGCCACCGGGGACGCGCCGAGATCGAGATCGTCGGCACGGGCCTGGCGGGCCACGCTTCGGCCCCCGACCGCGCCCGCAACGCCCTCGACCTCGTGCCCCCCATCCTCGCGGGCGTTGCCGACCTGGCCGCCCGTCAGGACTCCGATGAGGTCCTCGGCCCTGCTTCCGTCGTCGCAACCGGCGTGGAAGCCGTTCCGGCAAGCCTCAACGTGATCCCCGACCGGGTGACGGTCACGCTCGACTGGCGTATCCTTCCCGTCGACACCGAAGAGAGCCTGGTCGCCCGGGTCGAGGACGCGCTGGGGCCCCACCTGCGTCGCTTCGACGCGGAAGATGGGTGTGAGCGCGGAGCCGGCGTCGAGGTCCGGATGGCCACGCAGCTGCAGCGTGCCTACACGGGTGTCGAGGAGGAACGCCGCCTCCTGAGCCCGGGCTTCCTCATGGATCCCGGCCACCCGATCGTGGCAGCGGCGGCAGGGGCGGTTGGGCGGCGGACCGGCACCGGTCCGGCCCGGGTCCGGCCGTGGGTCTTCGCGACCGACGGCGGCTGGACCTGCGGCGTCCGGGGCGTCCCCACCATCGGCTTCGCCCCGGGCGAGGAGCGATACGCGCACACCAATACCGAACGCCTGAATCTTGACGAGGCCCGCTGGGGCTACGCGAAGTACCTGGATCTGGTTCCGGCCGTCCAGAAGGCCGCAGGCGCATAGCCGGTTCATGCCTCGGGCTGCATGACAGGTTCCGGTCAATCCCCCGGACCGCTTGAGGCGGCGCCGGGGCCCCCCAGGGATCAGTACCCCTAATCCATCGGCACGGTTGGCACGATGTGATCTTCGACACGTTCGAAGATCTCGTCGAGGCTGGTCCCGGTGATCGTGAGCCCGTGGTTCTTGAGTCCCACGACGCAGCGGCTCGGGTCCTTCGCCTCCCTAACGATATCGGCCACGGCCTGACCCAGCTCCCTGGTGCCGCAGGGGTAGTTGAACTCTGTCGACGGCACGCCGTTGATCCAGCCATGAACGTGCAGGATCGCCCCGACATCGGGGTGCTCGCGGTAGATCATCCAGTGCTCGATCGCGTCCACGGAGACACGCTTCGGCACCACCCCGGGGGGGTGGGCGACCACCATGCCGTTCCTCTGCGGATCGTAGTCCTTGACCATCAGAATGTGCTGACCGATATCCCGCAGCTTGGATTTGTCAACCCCGCTCGCGCTCATCCAGAACCAGTCCGCGTTGTAGCGGGCCGACACGTTCCCGTAGCTGAGCCCTCCGATACCGAAGAGTCGCTTGAGGTGCCGGAGATCCTTCTTTCCAAGGTATTCTCCAACGGGGAAGGGAGCTGGCAGGAGGTCCATGCGCTCAAGCCGCCCCCCCGCGCGGGAAATCGATTGACTGATCTCGTCACCGTGCCACAGCTCCGCGGGCAGGTCGGGCTCGAAGAAATTGTCGATCACCAGAGTGGACGAGGCCAGAGGCTCGACTCGCGCGTAGACCTGTCGGAAATACTCGTCCCGGTCCAGTTCGCCCGACACGATGTAGTGCCCCTGCTCGGGAGTGATGAAGTGGGCGTTCGGAACGGCTCCGTCGTCCGAGGGCACCAGGCCAACGGCGAGATTCGCGAGCGCGCGCAGAAGTGTCGGGTACCCCTGTGAAATGTGTTCGTCGAAGGGCACCGGGAACTCCGTGACCGCGCACACGAAGACGGCATTGGCCTTTCTTCGCACGGACCGGGGATGTCCCTTCGGAAAGAAGGTCAGGACAAGCTTGGCCTCGTCCACATTGTCGGTATGGCGATGCCCCTCCGATTCCATCACCTCGCGCAATCCACTGGAGAACCAGCCGAAGGTCTCGCTGTCCGGTATTCCGACAAAGGTGAAGTGCATGGTCGATAGTCGCTGTGGGTGGGCTTCCGAGTCCGAAGCGTACATAAGATCGGCTTCCCGCGCCAGTTGCCAAGGTGCTACATTTGATTGACAACAGCCCGCTCCGCCCGGGACGGCGGAGCCCGTCAACAACTGCGGTCCGAGGGAGTTCCCGCGAATGAGAGAATACGAAATCGTCTATATCCTGGATTCCAACCTGGACCAGGATGCCGTCGACGCCAAGCTCGAGGCATTCCACGCCGCACTCGGCGGGGAGATCACGTCGGTCGACCACTGGGGGGTCCGGCAACTCGCCTACCCGATTCAAAAGTCGCAAACCGGCTACTACGCGATCGTCCATGTCGCGACCCACCCCGAGGCGCTCCCCGAGTTCGAACGCCTGCTGAAGCTCGACGAGGAGGCCATGCGGTACCTCATCGTGCTCAACGAGGGGCAACCGGCATCGGGGGCCTCGGTGCTTGCGGAACGTCCGGTGCAAGTCGTCGCCGAAGAGGAGGAAGCGCAAGCCGGCGAGGCCTCGTCCGCCGCCGGGGATGAGTCCGGCAAGGACGCATCCGCCGAGGAAGAGCCCGCCGGCGCCCAGGCCGAGGAGTCGGCGGAGGACGAGGGGCCGGCGAGCGTCGAGGTATCCTCGGGGCCGCCGGTGTTTTCCGGTGCGCGGGGACGGCGCCGGCGCCACGAGGGGCCGCCAATCGTGCTCCTCAACTACAAGGATGTGACCACGCTGTCACGCTTCCTCACGGAGCAGGGGAAGATCCTTCCGAAGCGGACCACCAAGGTCACGGCCCGCTTCCAACGGCAGCTGGGCACCGCCGTGAAGCGCGCCCGCCACCTTGCCCTACTGCCCTACGTCAGGGACCACGGCGCCTGAGCCGCAGCAACCCAACCGGAGCATCCGATGAGACTGATATTGCGTGAAGCGGTCGCGCACCTCGGGAAGGCTGGCGACCTCATCAACGTAAAACCCGGCTACGCCCGCAACTTCCTGATCCCCAAGGGGCTGGCGTACCGGGCGACCGAAGCAAACGTCCAGCGCATCGAGGACGAGCGGCGGATCCGCGAAGAGCAGGCCCGCAGGGCCTATCTGGAAGCCAACCGTCGGGCGTCGCGCCTCGAGGGGCTCACACTCAACTTCACGGCGAGAGCGAGCGAGGAGGGAACCCTGTTCGGCTCCGTCAACGCGAAAGATATTCTCGACCGCGCGCTCGAATCGCAGATCGGCTTCGATCTGGACAGGCGTTCCGTGCTGCTCGAGGAACCGATCAAGAGCGTGGGCGAACACGTGGTCGTGATCCGCCTTGAGGCGGGCGTGGAAACCGAGGTGCGTGTGATTGTGGAGGCCGAGGCGGATTGACCCCCACCGGCACGATCTGGGCTGACGCCGGCTGACGAGGCTCCTCGCAGTGCAGGAGGTCCTTCTGTTGAAAACCAAAGCCGACTTCGAGATGCCGCACGAGGTGCGTCGGGCGGTGGAATGCGCCCTCGACAGGAAGGCGATCGACGTCACCGTTCTGGATCTGCGCGCCCTCTCGAGTGCCACCGACTTCTTCGTCATCGCGACAGGCCGCTCCGACATTCATGTACGGGCCGTTGCGGATCACGTCATCGACTCGGGCAAGCGAGACGGAAACAGGCCGGAGCACATCGAAGGGCTGGATGAGGGCCGCTGGGTTCTGGTCGACTACATCGACTACGTGGTGCACGTCTTTCATCCCGCGGTTCGCGAATTCTACCGCCTCGAAGCGCTGTGGGGCGACGCTCCATCGATCGTTTTCCACGAGCCCACGGTCCAGTGAAGCTCAAGTCCATCCAGCTCCACGGATTCAAGTCCTTCCCGGACTCGACGCGAGTGGAGTTCCACGACGGAATCACGGCGATCGTCGGGCCCAACGGGTGCGGAAAGTCGAATATCGGCGATGCCATTCGCTGGGTGCTCGGCGAGCAGCGGCCCACGGTGATCCGCGGCGCGAAGATGGAGGAGGTGATCTTCCAGGGCACGGCCTCGCGAAGGCCGGTCAACCGCGGTTCGGTCTCGATGGTCGTGACGAACGACGACGGCGCGCTTGCGATCCCCTACGGCGAAGTCGAGATCGGCAGGGCCGTGTACCGGGACGGGGGCAGCGACTACCGCCTCAACCGGGCGACCTGCCGCCTGCGCGACATTGTCGACCTGTGCCGCGATACCGGCCTCGGCGCCAACGCGTACTCGGTGATCGAAATCCGCATGATCGATGCGATCCTTTCGGGGCGCACCGACGAGCGGCGGTCGCTCTTCGAGGAGGCCGCCGGAATCGGCAAGTACAAGGAGCGCCGGCGCTCGGCCCTTCGGCGGCTCGAGACCTCCGAAGCGGACCTTCAACGGGTCGAGGACGTGATCGGCGAGGTGCGGACCAAGGTCCGATCGCTGGCTCGCCAGAAGGGAAAGGCCCAGCGCTACCGCGAGCTGCGAGAGCGGCGTCTCGCGGTCGAGGTCGCGGTGGTGAGGGAAGAGTTGGACCAGCTGCACGACCGCCTCGAGCGAGTCGAGCGCGAGCTCCAGTCGGACCGGGAGGAGTCCGCCGGGATGGCGGCCGCGCTGGCGACGGCGGAGGCCGAACTCGAACGGACCCGCTTGGAACGCGTCGAGGTCGAGCAGGCGCGGGCGGCGTGCGCGGAACGGCTCGATGCTGTGGGCCGCGAACTGGCGGGCATCGAGACCGACGTGGCGGTGGCGGAAGAGCGCCTCGCCAATGGCCGGTACCGCCTGGATCAGATCGCCGGCGAGCGCCGGATGCAGACGTCACTGCGGGCCCGCTCCGCGGACGAGGTGGTCACCCTCACGGATTCAAGGGACGAATGTAAAGTCGCCTTTACATCTTTACAAGCAAACCTTACAGAACGGCAGCGGGCCGCTGCCGACGTGAAGGAGCGTCTCGATTTGGCCCGAGGCGAAGTCCGCGAACTGGAGGAGCGGAGCCGACGCCTCGCCAGGACGATGGCACGGCTGCAGGGCGATCGCGACAGCGCCGGTCTTCAGGCGCGCGAACTGGAGCACAGGATCCAGCGGCTTTCGCTCGATGCCCGACAGGGTGCGGGCGCGCTGCGCGAGGTCGAGTCCCAGCGGGATCTGTTTTCCGACCGCCGCAGCGCCACGGTGCAATCCGCCGAGGAAGCGACGCGGGAGTTCGACGCCAGCCGGCGGCGGTTGGCCCTGGTGCGTGAGAATCTCCAGACGGCTCGGACCCGTGAGATGGAGGCCGAAGCACAACTCTCGGCGCTTGAGGCGGAGAGCACGGCGCTGCGGCGCGTCGCAGAGCGGGACGAGGGCGCGGGGTCGGTGGCGAGGGCCGCACGCGAGAGCTTTCCGGACGCGGTTCGGGGTGCGGTCTCGGACTTCGTCAGAGCTTCCGGAATCGTGGCCCGCGGCGTGGACGAAGTGCTGGGCCGATTCGGGACGGCGCTGATCGTTGGCGGCAACGATGAAGTAGAGCGGATCGCGCGCTGGTATCACGGTGCGGACGACCGCGTGGCGCCGCTCCTGCTGTTGCCCCTGGACGCGGCCCCGGAGCCGGTCGGCGACCTCCCCGCGGGCGTGACGGCCTTCGGAGAGGGTGCGCCCTGGGTGAGGGCCCTTCTAGGGGGCGTGGCGGCCTCGAAGGGTGGATGGAGCGACTTCAGGGGAGTGGTGCATCTCTTCCCGGAATCCGGCGCCGAAGGGCGCTTGGAGCGCAGGGGACGGATCGAGGCTCTCGATGCCGAGTGCGAGCTGGCGCGAAGCGGCCTGGACGAAGCGCGGGCGACGCGGCTCGACCTGGAGGAGGAACACGGCGATTGCGAGGCACAGGCGGATGCGGCCTCCGAGGGGGTGCTGGCGGCGCGCGACGAGGCCCGGGCTGCCGAATCCGAGATCGCGACCCAGAGTGATCGGCGTGAGCGGCTGGCACGCCACCAGAAGGAGATTTCCCGTCGCCTGGAAGGGGCCCGGGCGACCCGCGAGGGTGCACTTCACCGAGAACGTGCCGCCGAAGCGGAGCGGGCCCGACTCCGGGAAGAGGAGGAGGCGCTGACGAGCCGCTTCGACGATCGGCGCAGCGTACTTGCGGCGGTGGAAGCAGAGTGGGAGCAGGCTCGCGATGCCGAATCGGAGGCGACAATCCGGGCTGCCAGGCTCGAGAGCAGGCTCGAACGGCTGGAAGGGCAGTTGCTGGACGCCCACGCCACGCTGGAGCGCGCCGCCGTCCGGCTGGATGAGCTCGCGGGGGAGAAATCGTCCCTGGTGGAAGAGATGGCGCGCGTGCGCGCAGGCCGCGAGGAGGGACGCGACGCACTCGAGGGGCTGTTTACGAAGCGGGACGAATTGAGGGCGTCGCTGTCGGAGCACGACCGCCTGCTCGCCGGGGCCACGGCGACCGTGGCGAACGCCGAGCGCCGGCTTCGCGACCTGCGCGCGACCGAAAGGGAAGCGGTCGGCCAGCGGCACCAGCTCGAGTTGCGCGAGCAGGACATCCGCAACCGGGCGGCCCGGATCGCGGAGCGCCTGGAGGCGGAGTGGGGACGCCCGGCGGAAGTGCTCTTCGACGAGGCGGAACCGGTGGAGGAGGACCCGGAGACCCTTCGAGACGAGTTGGCAGAGATCGTTCGCAACCTGAGCCGCATCGGTCCCGTCAACATGCTGGCCATGGAGGAGCACGCGGAAGAGAGTGCGCGCCTGGATTTCCTCGTGCGCCAGCAGGAGGATCTGACTGCGGCCAGGAACGACCTGCGATCGGCGATACGCCGGATCAACACGACCGCCACGGAACTCTTCATGAGCAGCTTTGAGGCGATCAACGAGAACTTCCGCTCGACCTTCCACCACCTGTTCAGCGGGGGACAGGCGAAGCTGTGGCTTTCCGATCCGGAAAACCCGCTCGAATCGCCCGTCGAGATCCACGCTGCCCCCAAAGGCAAGCGCACACAGAGGATCGACCTCCTGTCGGGTGGTGAACGGGCGCTGACCGCCCTCTCGCTGCTGTTCGGCATCTACCTCGTGAAGCCCAGCCCCTTCTGTGTGCTGGACGAGGTGGACGCCCCGTTCGACGACTCCAACATCGGCCGGTTCATCCGGCTCCTGCAAGGGTTCAAGTCGCAGACCCAGTTCGTGGTCATCACGCACAACCCTCGCACCATCGAGGCGGCCGACTGGATCTACGGCGTTACCATGGAGGAGCCCGGCGTTTCCTCGATCGTGGGCGTGCGACTCGAGTCGCCCGCGGAAACGGAGGCCACCGCTTGACGGCGTCGCTGACGGTCATCGGTTCCGGTACGCTGGTCCCGTCGCCGGACCGCGGCTGTGCATGCCACCTTGTGGAGCGGGACGGCCTCATGCTCCTTCTGGACTCGGGCCCCGGGGCGGTGCACGGCCTGGCACGGCACGGCAGGCCATGGTGGAAGGTCAGCCACCTCGTCATCACCCACTACCACACCGACCATTTCGGCGATCTCCCCCACCTTCTCTTCGCGCTCAAGTGGGCCGCGCCCTCGCCGCGCAGCGAGCCGCTTCGCATCGTGGGTCCTCCGGGGCTGCGCAGCCGGGCCGAGGCGCTCCGGGCCGCGCACGGCGACTTCATCGTCGCGCCAGGGTTTGCAGTCACCTACGAGGAGGTCGCCCGGGACGGGACCTGGGGCGACAGTCACGGCTCCGTCGAGCTGCGCTTCAACCCCACGCGGCATACGGACAGCTCGATGGCGGTCCGCGTCGAGCTCGGGGGCTGCTCGGTGGGATATACGGGAGACACCGGGCCGGAGCCTTCACTCGGCGATTTCTTTCGCGGAGTGGATGTCCTGGTCAGCGAGTGCTCGCACCCCGACCCGTCCGAGGCGCCGGGCCATCTGTCCCCCGGTTCGGTGGCGGACATGGCGATCCGCGCCAGACCCCGGACGCTTGTCCTGACTCATCTCTACCCGCCCCTCGAGGCGGACTCGGTCCCGTTGCTGGTGCGTGAGGCGGGTTTCACCGGTCGGGTGGTCTGCGCCCGGGACGGGCAGCGTTTCAGCTTGGGAAAGGCTTGATTGTGCTCATTGTCATGGATCACCGGGCGACGCCCGAAGAGATACAGCGGGTCGTGGACACCATCTCGGCGATGGGATACGGCGCCAAGCCCATGCCCGGACGGCAGCGGACGGCCATCGGACTCGTCGGCAACGACGGCCGGGTGGAGTCCGCTCGGCTAACGGGCCTCCCGGGCGTCCGCGAGCTGATCAAGGTGAGCAAGCCCTACAAGCAGGTATCGAGAGAATGGCGCGAGGACGACACCCTGGTCGACCTTGGCAACGGGGCGGTTCTGGGGGGTCGCGACGTGGTCGTCATCGCGGGCCCCTGCGCCGTCGAGGGTCGCGGCCAGATCCTGGACATCGCCGCGCGGGTGCGCGACGCCGGGGCGAGCGCGCTGCGGGGTGGAGCCTTCAAGCCTCGCACTTCCCCCTACTCCTTCCAGGGCCTGGGTCCGAAGGGTCTCGAGCTGCTCGCGGAAGCGCGCGAAGCGACGGGTCTGGCGATCGTGACCGAGGCCGTCGAACCGGAAGGCGTGGCGCTGGTCGCGGAACACGCCGACGTGATCCAGATCGGGGCCCGCAACATGCAGAACTACCCGCTGCTGAAGCGTGCGGGGAGGTCCGGCAGGCCGGTGCTTCTGAAGCGGGGGATGTCGGCGACGATCACCGAATTGCTCCTCGCGGCCGAGTATCTGCTCAGCGAAGGCAACCCCGACGTGATCCTGTGCGAGCGCGGGGTGCGCAGCTTCGATCAGCAAACCCGCAATCTGCTGGACCTGACGGCCATCCCCCTGGTGAAGTCGCTGACCCACCTTCCGGTCATTGCCGATCCGAGTCACGGGACCGGCGTGCGGACCAAGGTCACGCCGATGGCGCGGGCGGCGGTGGCTGCCGGAGCCGACGGACTGATCATCGAGGTCCATCCGAACCCGCCCGAGGCGCTCTCGGACGGCGCCCAGAGCCTGTATCCGGAGCAGTTCGAGCAGCTGATCCGCCAGTGCGGGCCCATCGCGAAGGCGATCGACCGGTCGCTGTGGACTTTGTCGGAAGCGGCCGGAGTCGGGTCGACGGACTGAGCTCGGGGGACGGGTGGCCGGGCCGCGGGCGTTCCTTGCGGCGATTCCCGAAGCTGCCCGCCGCGCGCGGGATTCCCGAGGTGTCCCATCCAGCCATTCCATCGCCCCGGTCCCCTCGCCAGCTTGTCGCCGATGGAAACGAACAAGTGGGACCTCGGCCGGAATGGAGAAGCGCTTGCAGCCGCCCATCTGTCCTCTCGGGGGTGGACGGTGCTCGCCCGCAACTATCGGGCGGGGCCCAAGGAGATCGATCTGGTGATGTCGAAAGGGGGCATCGTGGCGTTTGTGGAGGTCAAGACCCGAGCGACCTCGACGGGTGGGACCCTGCTGGAGCCGATAGGAAGAAACAAGAGGAAGGCGGTCGTGGCCGCGGCCCGGCGCTGGATTCACGAAAACGGCCGGCCGGGCACGACCTACCGCTTCGACGCGGTCGGAGTGGGGATCAGAGGCGACGAGACCACGATCGAGCACATCCCCGACGCGTGGCGCCCCGGTTGACGCTCGTTCACGGTTCCGGGTAGCTTTGCTGCGTGCCCCAGGTCCGCGGGTCGGGAACTCATGAACCCCGTCAGGACCCCGCCGGTAGCAGCGGTAAGTGCGGTAACCGTCGTCGCGGAGTGCCTGGGGCACCTTGCGCGGCCACCCTGAAGCCCCCGTCAACGGCACCTTGTCCTATCTCGCCTTAGCCAGGAAGTACCGGCCCCGCCGTTTCGACGAGGTGGCGACCCAGGAGCATGTGTCCGAGACGCTCAAGCGCGCCGTCGCCGGAGACCGGGTCGGGCACGCCTACCTCTTCTGCGGACCCCGTGGCGTCGGCAAGACGACCATCGCCCGGATTCTCGCAATGTCGCTCAACTGCGCCGATCGGGCGCCGGAAGGCGAACCCTGCGGGAAGTGCGACGATTGCGAGAGAATCTGGGCCGGCCACACATCGCTCGACGTCGTCGAGATCGACGCCGCGTCCCACCGGGGCGTGGACGATGCGCGCGACCTCAGAGCGCGGGCGATGTACGCGCCTTCGGAAGAAGGCCGCTTCAAGGTCTACATCCTCGACGAAGCCCACATGCTGACGCGCGAGGCCTGGAACGCGCTCCTCAAGATCCTGGAGGAGCCTCCTCCCCGGGTGATTTTCTGCTTTGCAACGACCGAGCCGCGCAAGATCGAGCAGACGGCTTCGCCGATCCTCTCCAGGTGCCAGCGCTTCGATTTCAGACGGATCGGAGCCGACGACATCGTCGAGCGCCTGCGCAGCGTCCTCGAGGCCGAGGAAATCGCCTCCGATCCCGAGGCCCTGCGCGCAATCGCCCGCAAGGCCAACGGAGGGATGCGCGACGGACTCTCGCTGCTGGATCAGGTGTTGGCGCTCTCGGACCGGGAGGTCACCACCGACTCGGTCGTTCGGGTTTTGGGGGTGGTGGCCGAAGAACGATATCTGCAGATCTTCGACATCATCGCCCAGCGGCGCCACGGAGACGTCTTCGACTTTGTCGAGACGCTGATCGACGAGGGGTATGACCTAGTCGAGTTCTACCACGGCCTCACCGAAAAGCTGCGCCTTCTGCTCCGCATGACGGTCGATCCCGAGAGTTCGCCCGGCATGATGGGGACTGAACTCCGCGACGAGTTCGCGCGGCGCGCGGCCCAGTTCGCGCCGGGGGACCTCGTGCGCATGCTCGCGATGTGCTCGTCGCTGGAATCGGACGGCAGCCTGAGGCGCACCGGCCGCCCCCGGGTCCTTGTGGAGGTGCTGCTGCTGCGGCTGAGCTATCTCGATCGAACCGTGGAACTGGAGGATGTGATTCGCGCGCTGGGCGGCGCGCCGGCCCGGGACGTCGCGCCGGCCCACTCCCCCGGCCCGGCCGAACCGCCGACCAAGCCGGACCGGGCAGTGTCTCCCGAGAGCCCCGCGGCCCCTTCGGAGAGCCCACGGTCACCCACGCCGGAAACGTCGGCGCCCGCACCCGCACCGGGTCAGCCGGATCCCACCGCACCATCCCGCGCGCCCCGCAGCCTGACGGAAGCATGGCCGCTGGTGCTGGCGGATCGTTCGTACAGCCCAAAGGGGCTCAGAGTGGCGCTCGGTGAGACCCGGGCAAGGGAAGATGGCAAGCGCCTCATCCTGGAGACGCGCGGCGACCTGGTGGCGGAGAAGCTGCAGGATTCTTCCGTACGCCGGAAGCTCGAAAAGGGATTGGCACTTCATGCGGGCCGAGATTCTGCCGAGATTTCAATCGTGGATGTCGCCGCCGGGCCCTCCGGCGGCGCGGCGGTGAGAGTCACCGAAGAGACAGCCCGTCAGACACGTTTGCGCGATCTCGTCGAGCGCGCTCCGCACATCGAGCGGGCGGTGAAGGAATTGGACCTGGAATTCGTGGATTGAGCGAACGATGACAAGTATTCAGCAACTGATGAAGATGGGACAGCAGCTCCAGGAGAAGGTCAAGGAGCTGCAGGACAGCCTGGAATCGGAACAGATCCAGGCGTCTGCGGGTGGTGGCATGGTGACCGCGCGCGTCACGGGCAAGGGGGATCTGGTGAGCGTCTCGATCGAGCCGGAAGTGGTAGACCCGGAAGACGTCGAGATGCTGGAGGATCTCGTGGTCGCTGCCGTGGCCGAGGCGCAGAATCGCGCTCGCACGTTCTCGGAAGAGCGGATGCGCGGTGCGGCGGGCGGACTGCCGGTGCAGCTGCCGGGACTGTTCTGACCCCGTTTCGCTGCCGTGTCGGCGATCGACCATCTGACCCGTGAACTGGGGCGGCTGCCCGGTGTGGGGACCAAGACGGCCCTGCGCCTGGCCTTTCACCTGGTAAAGGGAAGCAAGGGCGACGTGCGGCGCCTCGCGCGAGCGCTCGAGGACGTGGCCGACCGCATCCACCCGTGCCCCCGGTGCGGCAACTACTGCGAAGCGGAACTGTGTCCCGTGTGCGAGGACCCGTCGCGGGACCGGAGGGTGATCTGCGTCGTCGAGGAGGCGTACGAGGTGGGAGCGATCGAGCGGGCCGGACACTACCGCGGGCTGTTCCATGTGCTCGGAGGCCGCCTCTCGCCACTCGACGGAATCGGTCCCGAGAGTCTGAGCATCGAGCTTCTCCTGGAGCGAATCGACGATTCGGAGGGGCGGACCACGGAGGTGATTCTGGCGACCAACGCGAGCGTGGAAGGCGAGGCCACCGCAGTATACCTGGAGAGCCTTTTGCGAACGCGGTCGGTGCGCGTGACGCGCCTGGCCCGTGGGATCCCGGTCGGCTCCGACCTGGAGTATGTCGACGGCACGACGATCGCCGAGGCCCTGGCGGGCCGAAGGGAGATGTAGCCCATGGACCGGCGCATGCGCAGGCTCGGATTCTTCCTTCTGGGCGCGGGCGCAGTCGTGGGCATTTCGGTGCTCGTCCTGCGCGACCAGGTGTCGCGCCGCCGCCGGGACCTGTTCAGCCCGAGCCCGTTTCGCCGCCTGGCCGCCCTGGGGCACCTGGCCGGCGAACCGGCCAGCGTGGGCGCCGTGAATCTCCTGCGGGACTTCAGGGCGTGGGAGGTGCGACGCCTGCTGCGGAGCAGGGCCGGGAGCGTCCTGGCGCGGATGGAAGACGAGCTTCGGGAGAAGGCGGGCGGCGGGTGAACATCCCCAATACCATTACCGTCGCGCGGATCGTCCTGTGCCCGGTCGTAGCCTGGCTCGCGCTGTCGCCTGGCATTGTGGCCAGATACGCGGCCTTCTTCGTGTTCCTGGTGGCGGCGTTCTCCGACTTGTGGGACGGACATCTGGCGCGCAAGCACGGATGGATCTCCGACACCGGGAAGCTGCTGGATCCGATCGCGGACAAGCTGCTGATGGCCAGCGCCTTCATCCCCTTCTACTTCGTTACTCGAAGGGGCGACGGGCTCAGCGAGCTGCCGTTCTGGGGCGAATTCCCGATGTGGGTTATCGTGGTCGTCTTCGGCAGGGAACTGTTCGTCACCCTCTTCCGCGGCTATGCCGCCCGGAGGGGCATCGTCATCGCGGCAGGGAACTCCGGCAAGTTCAAGGCGCTCTCGCAAAACACCTTCATTGGCTTCGTACTGCTCTGGTATCCGCTTCTCAGCTCCGCCTCCATAGCCGGATGGCAAGGCGGATTGTGGGGCATTTGGCGGCCGATCCACTCCGGCCTGGTAGCCGGCACTCTGGCCATCGTGGTGTTCATGACCCTGTTCTCGCTGGCGGACTACCTGTGGCGCTACCGGTCCCTGGCCACGGCGAGCAGGTGACGGCCTTCGCAGACGGGGCCACCGTCTCTCGCGCGAGTGAGAGTGTGCGCCGCCTGGCCGGGAGAGCGATGGCTCGCGGGTTGAGGATCGCGACCGCCGAGAGCTGCACGGGTGGTCTTCTGGGCAAGGCCATCACCGACCTGCCGGGGGCGTCGGCCTTCTATGTCGGCGGCCTGATCGCCTACTCCAACGACGTCAAGACCCGCCACCTTGCGGTGGACCCCGAAGTGATCGAGACCCACGGCGCGGTCTCGCGGATCGTCGCCTTGCAGATGGCCTTTGGCGCCTGTAGCCGCTTCTCGGCCGATCTGGCCATGGCGGTCACCGGAATCGCCGGGCCCGGCGGCGGAACCGCGGAGAAGCCGGTAGGGACGGTGTGGCTTGCGGTGGCCCGGTCGGCGGGGACCGGCGTTGCCAGGATGCAACATTTCGAGGGTGATCGCGACAGCGTACGCGAACACAGCGTCGCTGCCGTGCTGTCGATGGCGATTGCTGAAACGGAGCGGTGAAGGCCCGAGAGCGATGCATATGGACCGGGTACATGGATTGAACCACCTTGAAGGCTACGGAGAGAGCCCTGGACCGACCGCGAGCACCCCGCCATTTGCGGGGAGCGTGGATTTCGGGGCGAATTGGCCGACGTGACGAGCGAGGAAATGAACTCTCAGGACTACGACTTCGTAGAAGAGGCTGACCGGCAGGCAGCAGAAGAAGGGGACGGTACCGTTCCTGCTGCCGAGGCGGAAGAGGCAACCACCGAAACGGAGCTTGACGACACCGTTCATGCGATCGATAGCGACGATTCCGCGGGTGAATCCGATGCGGAGCAAGGTGCGGAATCGACGGATTCCGACGAGCCGGCCGACCCGACCGTGGAACTGAAGGCCGAGCGGGACCGTCTTAAGGATCGTCACCTGCGATTGGCAGCAGATTTCGACAACTACAGAAAGAGGACGGAAGAGAGGCTTCGCCAGGGGTGGGACCGTGCCCAGGCCGACCTGGTCTCCCGCCTTCTCGATCCACTGGACGACCTGCTCCGCGTGACTGCGCTGGAGCCGGAAAACAAGTCGTCCGTGGATTCCATCGTGGAAGGGGTGGACCTCGTCGAGCGAAAGTTCTTCCAGGTGCTGAAGGATGCGGGCGTCGAGGTGGTCGATCCTGCGGGGGAGCCCTTCGATCCGAATACGATGGAAGCGATGATGCGAGCGCCGACGGAGTCGGAAGAGGACGACGACACCGTGGCGATGGTGTTTCAGAGGGGCTATACGCTCAAGGGGCTGCTGGTCCGGCCCGCGCGGGTGAGCGTGTTCAAATGCCAGTAGTGATTCACGGGTAATGACGACGACCGACAAGGACTACTACAAGATTCTCGGTGTCGAGCCAAAGGCGGACGCCGAGACGATCAAGCAGGCCTATCGGAATCTGGCCAAGCAGTATCACCCCGACGCCAACCCGGGGAACCCCAGGGCTTCCGAGCGCTTCAAGGAGGTTGGCGAGGCGAACTCGACCCTTTCCGATCCGCGCAAGCGCGCCAAGTACGATCAGATGCGCAAGCTCGGGGCCTTCGGATTCGGCGGTCCGCGGCCGGGGGCCCGTCCGGGAGCTCAGCAGCCGTCGTCGAACTTCTCCTTCGAGGATTTGGGAGGATTGGGGGGATTTTCAGACATCTTCTCGTCGATCTTCGAACGCGGGCGGAAGGAGGAGACGCGCAAGCCTTCCGGTCCCGCGAAGGGAGCCAATATCGAGTACACCGTGGAGGTTCCATTCCTGGTCGCGGTCAGGGGCGGCAAGGTCCCCATCTCGGTTCCGATCAACGAAGAGTGTGCGACGTGCGAAGGATCGGGGGGAGCTCCCGGAGCCGCGTGGAAGAAGTGCGGGGAATGTGGTGGAGCCGGCACGGTCTCGTTCGGCCAGGGAGGGTTTGCGGTGAGTCGGCCCTGTCCGGCGTGCGTGGGCCGGGGGGAGCGGCCCGACAAGGAGTGCGGCGCCTGCAAGGGAGACGGGAAGATCCACCAGAACCGCAGCATTCAGGTGTCGGTCCCCGCAGGAGTGGATACGGGTTCCAAGGTGCGGTTGACGGGGCAGGGTGAGCGGGGTGCCAGGGGCGGACCGCCCGGCGACCTCGTCATCACCTTCAAGGTGTCGCCGCACCGCTTCTTTCGGCGCGAGGGCAGCGATATCCACGTCACCGTCCCGGTCAACATGGTTCAGGCGACGCTCGGGTCGAAGATCCGCGTGAGCACGATTTCGGGCCGGAAGGTTGTGCTGCGCGTCCCGCCGGGGACGCAACCCGGAACCCGGTTCCGGATCCGGGGACAGGGGATCAGCCGTGAAGGGCGGCGGGGCGACCAGTACGTAGAGGTGCGGGTGGATGTACCCGAGACTCTGACGGAGGAACAGCAGGAGCAGATCCGCGAGTTTGCCGACTCCGCGGGTCTGAAGTGGTGACGCGACGGATTCTGCCGCCGCCTAGCACGCGGTCGCCGTCGAAGAACACACTCGACTGTCCGGGAGTGACTGCGCTCGCCGTCCCATCGAACAACAGCCGCACTGAATCGTCTCCATGGGACTCGATTCGGCAGGCTGTGAGCGGTGACCGGTAACGGATCTGAACCTGGAGGCGCGCTCCGGACCTCGGGGGTGTGGTGAGCCAGTTGAGGTCGGCCACGACAATGCCGTCCACATCCAGGAGGTGGCGGGGTCCGACCACGACTTCGCGGGTCCCGGGCCTGATTTCGAGTACGTAGTACGGCTCTGGACGGCCTCCGCCCAGTCCCTTGCGCTGGCCGACGGTGAACCCCGAATAGCCATTGTGGCGACCGAGCACCCGGCCCCGGTGATCGACGATCGCGCCGGGAGAGAGGGCGGGGTGGACGGGGAGCAGCTTCCGGGCCAGGAAGTCCCGGTAGTTTCCGGTCGGCACGAAACAGATTTCCTGGGACTCGGGCTTGTCGGCGGTGACCAGGCCCAGCTCCCGAGCCCGGTCCCGCACCTCGGGCTTGGTTAGCCGGCCGAGGGGGAAGTGAAGCCGTTCGAGCATTGCGGGAGGCAGCCCCCACAGGAAGTAGGACTGATCCTTGTTGCGGTCCAGGCCCCGCAGCAGCCGCGTCTCCCCGCCGGATCGGTCGGTGCTGACGTAGTGGCCGGAAGCGACGCCGTCGCACCCCAGGACACGTCCGCGCCGAAACAGGTCCCGGAACTTGGTGTTGGAATTGCACCGCACGCATGGGTTCGGGGTCCGGCCGCGGCTGTACTCGCTGACGAAATCGTCGATGACGTCGCGCGTGAACTCGCGCTCCACATCGAAGACATAGTGCTGTATGCCGAGCCGGTCGGCGACGGCCCTGGCGTCCTGTATGCCGTCGAGGCCGCAGCAGGTCCGCGAACCGTGGGCCACCTCCTCGTCGCTGTAGCAGAAGGTCTTCATCGTGGCCCCGACGACTTCGTGGCCGGCCTCGACGAGCATCGCCGCGGCGACCGACGAGTCCACCCCTCCCGACATCGCCACGAGGATGCGCCGGCGTCCCTCGACGGTGCTCATGACGCGACCAGGGCGCGGGTTCGCTCAACCGCGCGTGCCACCGCCGTGACGATCCGGCCGACTTGTGCGTGGTGGTTCAGCCGCCCGAAGCTCAGGCGCAGCGAGGTGGCGGTGTCGCCGGGGTACAGCGCGGACAGGGAGGCACTCGGCGCGCTCGACCCGCTGGCGCATGCGGAACCGCCCGAAGCGGCGATGCCCGATGCGTCGAGGGCGGCCAGAAGCGTGTCGGAATCGGCGCCGGGTATGGCGAGGGAGAGGATGTGGGGGGCGCGGGGGAGACCCTGCCCGTTCACGCGCAGGTCCGGAACCGACGCGCGCAACCCGGCTTCCACCTCGTCGCGGATCTCCGTCAGACGAGCCGACTCCGTTTGCGCCTCGGCGACAGCCAGGCGAAGCGCCGTGGCAAGCCCGACCGCGCCCGCCACGTCTTCGGTGCCGGGCCTCAGCCCTCGCTCCTGTCCACCCCCGAAATGCAGCGACGAGATACCCCTTCGGTCGCGTGCGATGAGCGCACCGGTCCCCTTTGGGCCGTAGATCTTGTGCCCCGTCACCGTCAGCATGTCCAGCGGCGTCTCGGCGAGCGACAGCGGGATCTTGCCCACGGCCTGCACCGCGTCGCTGTGCAGCGGGACGTCCCACCTGCGGCACTCGGCCGATATCTCGTCCATCGGCAGCGCGAGACCTGTCTCGTTGTTTACCCACATGCACGAGACCACGGTCGGACGGTGCGTGAGCACGCGCTTCAGGGCGTCCAGGTCGAGGGCTCCGTCGACGAAGCCGATAACCGTATGCCGTGCTCCCTCCCGGGTCGCCTGCTGCGCGGCCTCGTTCACGGCGGGGTGTTCGATCGCGGTCGTGACCACATGGGGGTGTTCGCCCATCTGTTGCACGCCCCTGGTCACCCCCAGTATCGCCAGATTGTCCGCCTCGGTGCCCCCGCGCGTAAAGCACACGCTGGATGGGGCGACACAGAGCGCGGAAGCCACGGTGGATCGGGCCTCCTCGAGACGCCGCCGCGCCAGACGACCCCATTCGTGGTGGCTGGACGGGTTGCCGAAGATCTCGGTCATGCACATCGCCATGGCCTCGACCACCTCGGGGCGGGCGGGCGTGGTGGCGGCGTGGTCCAGGTAGATCGGGTCCGGATGCTTCGGCATGGGGGTCCTTCAGGTTCGGGGTGGTCTGTAATAAGATAAGGCCGCTTGCTCCGTGCCCGTTACCCGATAACTTCATCGCTCCATGAACCTCCACGAATACCAGGCGAAGGAACTCTTCCGCGCCGCCGGGATGGCAGTGAATCCGGGCGAGGTCGCGGACAACCCCGAGTCCGTTCGCGCTATTGCGGAGGATTTCGGGGGCAGAGTTGTCGTTAAGGCGCAGGTCCATTCCGGGGGCCGCGGCAAGGCGGGCGGCGTCAAGCTGGCGCAGAGCCCCGACGAGGCCGCAGCGCACGCGGCGGCGATCCTGGGCATGGAGATCAACGGACTCACTGTCGAACGGGTGCTCGTGTCACCCACCGAGAACATCGCGTCGGAGGCCTACGTCGGAGTGCTGGTCGACCGCGAGGGCCAGTGTCCAGTCTTCATGGTGTCGGCCGAAGGCGGGGTAGACATCGAGGAGGTGGCAGCGACCAACCCCGAGGCGATTCACAGGCTCAGGGTCGATCCCCGCTACGGGCTCATGTCGCACCAGGCGTATTGGCTCGCGACCAGACTGTACGACGAACCGCGTCTGGCCAGGCAGGCGGCACGAGCGATTTCCCAGCTGTACGACGCTTTCATCGGCAGCGGCGCGTCGATGGCGGAGATCAACCCCCTCATCTCGACCGCCGAGGGAGAGGTCAAGGCGATCGACGCCAAGGTGAGCATCGATGACAACGAGCTCTTCCGCCGCCCCTCGGTCGCCGAGCTCAGGGACCCGGGATCCGAGACGGGTGCCGACGCCCGGGCCCGGGAGGCTGGCCTCAGCTTCGTCAAGCTCGACGGCAATGTGGGGTGCTGCGTGAACGGCGCGGGGCTCGCGATGGCGACGATGGATCTGGTGAAGTACTACGGCGGCGAGCCGGCGAACTTCCTGGACATCGGTGGCTCGTCGAACCCGGACAAGGTGGTTGCGGCAATCGAGATCATCACCTCCGACCCTTCCGTCGAGGTGATCCTGTTCAACATCTTCGGCGGCATCACGCGGTGCGACGACGTCGCGAGGGGGATCGTGGAAGCGACCGGAAGGATCGACATCGACGTTCCCATCGTGATCCGGCTTACCGGCACCAACGAGGACATCGCGCGCACGATCCTGGCCGACGCCGGGTTCACTGCGGGCACCTCGATGGACGATGTGGTACAGGAAGCCGTTCGGCTCGCCGGATAAACGCGGTATCGACCAAGGAAACGACAGGGGATCATGTCGATCTACGTTGACGAGAACACGCGGGTCGTAGTCCAGGGAATCACCGGTCGCGACGGGTCCTTTCACACGCGTCAAATGATGGCGTACGGCACCCGGGTGGTCTCGGGCGTGACGCCGGGGAAGGGCGGGCGCGACTTCGAGGGCCCCGACGGCCGAGCAGTGCCGGTGTTCGACACTGTCGCCGAGGCGGTGGCGGAGACCGGGGCCGATGCCTCCGTGATCTACGTGCCGCCGGCATTTGCGGCGAGTGCGATCCTGGAAGCCGCCGATGCGGGGGTGGCCTTCATCGTCTGTGTGACCGAGGGCATTCCGGTGCTGGACATGACCCGCGCGCACGCGCTGGCCCGTGACCGCGGCTGCCGCGTGCTCGGTCCGAACTGTCCGGGCATCATCAGTCCCGGCAAGACGACGCTGGGCATCATACCGGGGCGAATGGTGAAGCCCGGGCCCGTGGGTCTGATCTCGCGGTCGGGGACACTTACGTACGAGGCCGTGCACCACCTCACCCGCGTCGGCCTCGGGCAGACCACCTGTGTGGGGATCGGCGGAGATCCTCTCATCGGCACCAGTTTCGTGGACTGCCTCGCCGCGTTCGCCGAAGATCCCGAAACCGAGGCGATCGCGATGATCGGCGAGATCGGGGGCACCGCCGAGCAGGAGGCGGCGGCGTGGGCCAGCGCCAATCTGGACATCCCGGTGGTCGGCTTCATTGCGGGACGAACGGCGCCGCCGGGGAAGCGCATGGGCCATGCAGGCGCCATCATTAGCGGGTCGTCGGGAACGGCGGCCGAAAAAACAAAGGCCTTCGAAGACAATGGAATCAAGGTCGCGAAGCGTCCAGCCGAGATATCCACGCTCGTCGCCGAGGCTCTGGGCAGATAACGGCCGAACCGACTCCGCTGTGCAATGTCCAGGCTGACCCTCGGAGACTTGCTGGTGCCGCCCGGAGTCATCAGGGCTTCGGGAGACGACCCTTTGCGTTGCCTGGAGCCCGATGCTTCCGAGTTGCCGGACGACCATCCGGTCGTGGTGGCGGCACGGCGGTCGGCGGAGGCGGGTATTCCCCCCTGGCGCGTTCCCCTTACCGAGCGCGTGGACTTCGTGAATCTGGGCCGCTCCTCCCCGGATCCGGGACTGGTCGCGTGTGTGTCCCCGGATCGGCAGAGCACCGGCAGGCGTGGCGCCACATGGGTAGCCTGGGGTCTTCCAAGGCCATCGGTCAACCTGTTTCTGGCTCCGGCCTTGACTCGGCTATCGCGGGGTTTGGAGGGTCGCTCCACACATCAGGAAATACTTGAGATAACATTATCTAAAGCGTTTCTAGAAAATCATATAGACACACATGTGCACGTTGAGCACGTACTGGAACCGCTAACGTACAGGATCTATCCGGACACTCCTGTGGGTGAAATCCAGCATCTGATGCTGAGGCGCGGGCTCAAGTCCGTTCCGGTCGTCGGCGAGGAGCACGAGCTGCTCGGAGTCATCACCGTGGAAGACGTCCTGTGCCACATCCTGCCGACGCGAGAGGGTGGACCGCCCTCCGGGCGTCGCGGCCTGGTGGCGCGTGACCTCATGACGCGCTCGGTGCTCTGCGTTTCCGAGAGCGAGAGCTTGGCGGCGGCCAGTCGATCGCTGATCTCGCGCGGCGTATCGAGGCTCCCCGTCGTCGCGGACGGCCGGCTGGTCGGGTTTCTTTTGCGCGAAACGGTCCTGCGGGCGTTCGCCGAGGCGTTCGTAACCGCGAGGTCACCCACCCGGGTTGACTCCGGATCCGAGTCCTGATTCGTTACGGGATCCTTCACACCTCATCATCCAGTGGAGCAATCCGACAAAGCCCATGAACCAGACTCTGGCCATCATCAAGCCGGACGCGACCGGAAACGGAAAGGCGGGCCTGATCCTCGCCCATCTCGAGTCCGCCGGCTTCACCCTTCGGGCCGCGCGCATGCTCACGATGACCCGTGCGCAGGCCGGCTCATTCTATTCCGTCCACCGCGAGCGCCCGTTCTACGACTCCCTGGTCGCCTTCATGACCTCCGGTCCCTGCATCCCGATGGTACTCGAAGCGCCTGGAGCGGTGCTGAAGCTGCGCGAGGTGATCGGGGCCACCGATCCGGCCGAGGCGGCCTCGGGCACGGTGCGTCGGCTGCACGCCGAATCCAAGGAGCGAAACGCCGTTCACGGCTCCGATTCGGACGAAAACGCCCGCCGCGAGATCGGTTTCTTCTTCTCCGAGGCCGAGCGGTTGGGTTGAGGATGTAGGCCGAAGCGTCAACGGAATTGACGCACGAAGAGGCCGTACGCTAGCTTTATATGCTATGGTGCAAGTTGACCTGTTGCGCGTGCGGCAAAGCCGCATGCTTCCCGTCGCCGCAGAGATCGCACCGGACGCCGAGGTTTGGGCCGACTCCGAACTGAGGTTGTCCGATGCGGTTCAAGTGGATGCTTCGGCTGCCTTGACCGCCGACGACGGAGTGGTGGTGCGCGGGTCCTGGACGGCTCCGGTCGTCTACGACTGCGGGCGCTGCCTGAAGGAATTGAACATTGCGGTTGAACGCCCCTTCGCTCTGCTGTACGTGTCGGAGGACGGATGGCAGGCCGAGGATCCCGATGTGCGGACGATCGGACGGCGGGAGACCGTGCTGGATCTGAGTGACGCGATCCGGGAGGAAGTATTGCTGGAGGTGCCGCGGTACTTTGTTCCGGAGTATGAAGACGGACGCTGCAGCGAGTGTGGCGACCCGGTTGAAACGTTCAGCTACGCAACCGAGGAGGCCCCGGCGGAGCACGACCCCAGGTGGTCGGCGCTGAAGGCCCTTCAAACCGACTAGGAAGAGAAAATGGCCGTTCCCAAGAAAAAGGTGTCCAAGCAGCGGAAGCGGAAGCGTCGCACACACTACAAGGCGGCGGAAGCGACCCTGGCGACCTGCACGCGCACCGGTGACCCGACGGTCAGACATCGGGTGTGCCCGACATCCGGGATGTACCGGGGCAAGCTCATCTACGAAGTAGACGAAGAGTAGCGCGCGCCCCCGCGGCCTGCGAGAGCTGCGCCAGATGCTGATTGCCCTCGACGCGATGGGGACGGACACCGCGCCGTCCAGCGAAGTGGCCGGGGCGCTTGCCGCCGTCGAGCGTGAATCGGACCTGGAGATCGTGCTGATCGGCGACGAGAAGGAGATCAACCGTTGCCTGAAGCGCCATTCCGCGCATGACCGGGTTTCCATCGTGCATACTTCCCAGAGCATTCGGACGGAAGATTCACCGGTAGCCGCACTGCGACGGAATCCACGGGCGTCGATCAGGCTGGGGCTCGAGATGCAGCGAAGCGGCGACGCCGACGGGTTCGTTTCCGCAGGTTCCACGGGTGCCGTGATGGCGGCGTCGCTCATCGTGCTCCGGCCCCTGGCCGGCGTCGACCGGCCCGCCCTGGCAGCTCCATTTCCGACTCAGACGGGAAGCACGCTGGTCGTAGACGTCGGCGCCAACCTCCAGTGCAGGCCCGACCACCTGGTTCAGTTCGCCCACCTCGGCTCCATATACATGCACGACGTGGAGGGCATTGCGAATCCCCGGATCGGGCTTTTGAACGTTGGGGCCGAGAAGGTGAAGGGGACCGGGATGCTCCGCGAGACCCATCGGCTGCTCTCTGCGAGCCACCTGAACTTCCTTGGCAACATCGAGGGCCGCGACATCATTCACGGAGCTTGCGATGTCCTGGTCTGCGATGGCCTGAGCGGCAACGTGCTGTTGAAATTCTACGAGTCGCTGGCGCACTTCATCTTCCACAGCTTTCGCGCCCGCGTGGAGCAGGACTTGCTGGACGAGCGGTTGAGGGACCAGTTTCGTCTCTTCGACTACGCCGAGTACGGCGGTGTTCCTCTTCTGGGGGTGAATGGCGTGAGCATCGTATGCCACGGGGAATCCTCGGCCAAGGCAATCGGCAAAGCCATCGGGGTCGCGACCCGGATGGTGCGGACCGGGATCGTGGCCCACACCGCCCGCGATCTTGAATCGGTCCGGGGAGGACTGTCATGAACTCAAGGACCCCTGTCGCCCGGATTTCCGCCACCGCCCGCTACCTCCCCGAAAGGGTGATGACCAACGCGGATCTGGAGCAGATGGTCGACACCAGCGACACCTGGATTCGGGAGCGGACCGGCATCCGCGAGCGCCGCATCGCCTCCAGGGACACGGGGGCGGTTACCATGGGTACGCGCGCAGCGTGCGCCGCCCTGCAAAAGGCCGGGCTGACTGGTCGGGACATCGACCTGATCATCGTCTCGACGGCTACGCCGGACCGGATGCTGCCCACGACATCGTGCGAGATCCAGGCCGCGATCGGAGCTTCCCGGCGCTGCTTTGCGTTCGACCTCCAGGCGGCCTGCACGGGCTTCCTCTATGCGGTGACGATGGCCGAGGGTCAGATCGCGGCCGGGCGGGCCGAGAACGTGCTGATCGTATCGACCGAGAAGATGTCGACGATCATCGACTGGGACGACAGGGCGACCTGTATCCTCTTTGGCGATGGCGCGGGCGCAGCCGTGATGCAGCCGTCGACGAATGGGGAGGGAATCCTGTCGAGCTATCACCGATCCGATGGCAACCTCGCCGAACTCATCACGCGGCCCGCGGGCGGAGGCAGGACGCCACTCACCCCCGAGCGGCTGCGCAGGCGGGAGCACATGCTCCAGATGGCCGGTCCGGAAGTCTTCAAGGCGGCGGTGAGGGCGATGGCCGGCGCGAGCAAGAGGGCTCTCAGTGACGCCGGGCTCGAAACGAGCGACATCGATCTCCTGGTCCCGCACCAGGCCAACGCAAGGATCATCGAAGCGACAGCCAAGTACGCGCGGGTGCCAATGGACCGCGTTTTCGTGAATCTGCAGCGCTACGGCAACATCTCCTCGGCTACCATTCCGGTTGGCCTCGACGAGGCTCAGGAGGAGGGACGGATCGGACCCGGTTCGCATGTCCTCATGACGGCGTTCGGCGCAGGCCTGACCTGGGGCGCCATGACGATGCGCCTGTAGCTGGATTGGTTCCGGCGGTAGGCGCCTCCCGGGGTATGACGATTCGATGAGCGTGGGGCTGCTGTTCCCCGGTCAGGGGTCACAGGTCGTCGGCATGGGGCGCACGCTGGCTGCGCGATTTCCGGTGGCCCGCGAGACCTTCGAGGAGGCCGACGACGTATTGGGGCTGGGCCTGTCGCACCTCGCCTGGGAGGGGCCCTTCGAGGAGTTGACGGCAACTCAGAACGCCCAGCCCGCGCTCTACGTTCATTCGCTGGCGGTGTATCGGGTGGTTGCGCGGAGGCTGGGCCGGGTCGGCGCAGCGGCCGGGCATTCGCTGGGCGAACTGTCGGCCTACGGTGCCGCGGGAGCCTATTCCTTCGAGGACGGGCTGCGGGCGGTGCGCCGCAGGGGTGAACTGATGGCCCGGGCGGGGGAGAGATCGCCGGGATCGATGGCGGCCGTGCTCGGTCTGGGAGAGCCAGCCATGGAGGAATTGTGCCAGGAAGCCGGCGATGCAGGGATGACGCTGGTCGCGGCCAACCTGAATGCCAGAGGTCAGGTGGTGGTAAGTGGGGAGACCGCCGCGATCGAGTGGGTGGCGGCGGCAGCCCGGCAAAAGGGTGCGCGAAGGGTCGTGGAGCTGGCGGTCTCGGCGGCCTTCCACTCGCCCTTGATGGGACCCGCCGCCGAGGAGTTTCGTCACTACCTCGAGGGGATTAGCTTCCGGCGCCCGGAGTTTCCAGTCGTTTCGAATGTGACCGCCGAGACGGCTCCGGATCCCGCGGCGATCCGCGATTTGCTGGTTCGGCAACTGGTCTCTCCGGTCCGGTGGATCGAGTGCATCCAACGCATGTCCGCCCTGGGTGTGGAGAGGTTCGCGGAGCTGGGTCCCGGGAAGGTGCTGACGGGTCTGAACAAGAGAAACGCCAGGGGCGTGAGAACGGAAGCGTTCGGGAGCCCCGAAGCCATCGACGCCATGGAGACGGAACGATGAGCAATGCCAGGGAGCTGGCTGGAGGAGTTGCGATCGTCACTGGAGGATCGCGCGGCATCGGGCTCGCCGTATCCAAGTCTCTCGCCCGCGGCGGTGCGCGCGTTGCAATCTTGGCTCGCAACGCCGAGAGAGCGGCAGGCGCTCTGGATGGCCTCGAAGGGGACGGGCATGCCGCCTACTCCTGCGATGTCGCGGATTCCCGCGCCTGCAAGAAGACGGTAGCAGCGATCGAATCGGCTCAGGGTCCCGTGTCGATCCTGGTCAACAACGCCGGGATTACCCGCGACAACATCCTGCTTCGCCTGCGGGACGACGATTGGGCGCAGGTGATCGACACGAACCTGGGAGGCAGCTTCAACATGGTCCGTGCCGTTGCGCGCAAGATGATGAAGCGCAGGGCAGGATCGATCATCAACATCACCTCGGTCATCGGTTTGATGGGCAACGCGGGGCAGGCGAACTACGCTGCCTCGAAGGCCGGACTGCACGGCCTGACCAAGTCGGTCGCCAGGGAGTTCGCCTCCCGCAGCATCCGCTGCAATGCGGTGGCTCCGGGCTTCATCAAGACGGACATGACCGCCGGCCTGGCCGACGCGGTTGTAGACGACCTGAAGGAGAGAATCCCCCTCGCGCGTCTGGGAGAGCCCGATGATGTTGCCGGGGTCGTTCGGTTCCTTGCAGGACCGGAAGCGCGTTACATTACAGGCCAAATCATTGCGGTTGACGGCGGCATGGTGATGTAGCATCCTCGCCGCCGGCACAAGCGCCGCCCCACGGAGCTCCCGGAGATGGGGCCCGGCAGGCACGCCATCCAGAGCACCCACAGCACAATCCATCTACGGAGAACACGAGCATGTCCGACAGCGTGGCAGCCAAGGTCAGGGAAATCATCATCGACGAGCTCGGTGTCGAAGCCGACAAGGTCAACGCCGAAGCGTCGTTCGTAGACGACCTGGGGGCCGATTCCCTCGACACCGTCGAGTTGATCATGGCGTTCGAGGAGGAGTTCGAGATTGATATCCCGGACGAGGATGCCGAGCAGATGCGGACCGTTGGCGACGCCGTGGCCTACATCGAAAACCGTTCCGATTAGCTCGGGCTCCGATCCGAAACGAGTGGCTTCGATCACTCCGCGGGGATGATGGCCAATAAGGCGAACCGGCGCCGCGTCGCCGTTACGGGGATGGGGTTGGTGACGCCCGTCGGGCTCGATGTGAATTCGAGTTGGAACGCGCTGCTGGCGGGGACGTCGGGTGGCGGTACCATCACCCACTTCGATCCGGAGGGCTTCACGACCCGGATTGCGTGCGAGGTAAAGGACTTCGATCCACAGGACCACATGAGCCGGAAGGAAGTCCGGCGCTACGACCGCTTCGGGCACCTGGCCATTGCGTCGGCTGCCGAGGCGATGGAGGCAGCGGGACTCTCGGGACCGCCGCCGGGTGTCTCCGCCGATCGGTGCGGCGTGATCATCGGCAGCGGCGTGGGCGGTATCGCCACGCTGGAAGCCAATTGCAAGACGCTGTTCACCAGGGGTCCCCGTCGGGTGAGCCCGTTTTTCATCCCCATGTTTATTCCGGATATCGCGTCCGGGCTCGTTTCGATTCGCTACGGACTGCGCGGCCCCAACTACGCCACCGTATCGGCGTGCGCCTCGAGTGCCCACGCAATCGGTGACGCCATGAGGTTCATCGAGCGCGGAGACGCCGACATGATGTTGGCCGGGGGGACCGAGGCGGCGATCACGCCGATTTCGGTCGCCGGGTTCGCCTCCATGAAGGCGATGTCCACGCGCAACGACGATCCCGAGGGGGCCAGCCGGCCCTTCGACGCGACTCGAGACGGTTTTGTGATCGGCGAGGGCGCCGGTTGCTTCGTGCTCGAAGAGATGGACCACGCCCGGGCCAGGGGCGCGGAGATCCTGGCCGAGGTGGCCGGCTTCGGAGCCTCTGGAGATGCATACCACATCACGGCGCAGCCCCCCGAGGCCGAGGGCGCCCGCTACGCGATGCGCGTGGCGCTGGAAGACGCGGGGCTGGGGCCGGAAGCCGTCGACTACATCAATGCACACGGAACGTCGACGCCGCAAAACGACAAGACCGAGACCTTCGCGATCAAGCAGTTGCTCTGTGCGCGCGCCCATGAGATCGTCGTGGGTTCGACCAAGTCCATGACGGGGCACCTGCTCGGCGCGGCGGGAGCAGTGGAGTCCGTGATCTGTGCGATGGTCTGCCGGACCGGCCGGATACCACCCACGATCAACTTCGCGTTCGAGGACGACGAGTGCGATCTGGAGTACGCCCACGGGGGCATGCTGGAGCGGCCGGTCGACGTGGCGCTGAGCAATTCCTTCGGTTTCGGCGGCCACAACGCCAGCCTCGTGATCCGCAAGCACGAGGAGTAGGTTGGCTGCGCCCGGGATTCGGGTGGGGACGGGGTATGATTCCCACCGCTTCGATCCCGGCAGGCCGCTGCTCCTTGGCGGCGTGCACTTCCCGGACAGTCCCGGCCTGAAGGGCTTCTCGGACGGCGACGCGGTCGCCCACGCCGTGATCGATGCGCTCCTCGGAGCGGCCTGCATGGGCGACATCGGCACCCACTTTCCGCCCGGCGACGAGGCGTGGAGGGACGCCGACTCGATGGACCTGCTGTCGCGAGCGGTCGGAATGCTGCGCGAGGCAAGGTGGGCGGTCGGCAACGTTGACGTTACGGTGATCTGCGAACGGCCTCGCATCGGTCCCCGCACGGGGGAGATGCGCACCAGGCTGGCGGAGCGGATGGGGGTGGAGGCCGACGCCGTATCCGTCAAGGGAAAGAGCAACGAAGGGCTGGGCTGGATCGGGCGCGGAGAGGGGATCGCTGTCCAGGCGGTAGCGATGCTGGCGCACTCCTCCCGCTGACGGAAGCGCAGGGCGACCGTGGAAGAGGCCCTCGAACTGCTGACCGGGCTCCCGCCCGTCCTGATCTACGTCGTCCTGGCGAGCGGCGCAGCGGTCGAGAACATTCTCCCGGTCGTCCCGGCCGACACGGTCATCCTCTTCGGCGGTTTCATCGCGGGCCTGGGCATCGTTGCACCGGTGCCGGTCTTTCTGGTCGTCTGGGCGTTCAATGTGGGGGCCGCGGTGGGCGTCTACGCGCTGGGGCGCCGGTACGGCCGTGCGTTCTTTCGATCGGGCCGGGGGCGGCGGTTGATGTCCGAGCGGCGTATGCGGCGGATGGAGGCGTTTTACAGGCGATGGGGCATCGCCGCCATCTTCCTTGCCCGCTTTTTGCCGGGCTTTCGCGCACTCGTGCCGGTCTTCGCGGGCGTGGCGGACCTGGGGGTGGCTCGTGTGGTTGCGCCTCTCCTGGCGGCCTCCGCGATCTGGTACGGTGCGCTAGTGCGACTGGGCTACCTGGCGGGCGACAACATCGACGCGGTGGCGGACACCCTGGCGCGGACCAACCAGTGGCTGCTGGGCGCTTCGGTCGCGGTCGCGCTGATCCTGGCCGCGATCTGGCGGCGCAGAAGGGAGGACAACGGTGGCCGGTGAGGCGAAGGACCAGGCGCTGGAACGCCGCTTCTACCTCGAGCCCTTCCTGGACTTTCTGGCGATCGAGAGAGGGCTCAGACCTCGCAGTTGCGCCGCATACAGGAGCGACCTGAAGCGCTTTGTCGGCTATCTCGCCCAGAGCGGGGATACCGCCCACCCGGACCGGGTCGACCACCTGGTGCTGCGGGACTATGTCGCCTACCTGCATCGGGAAGGAATGGCGCCCGGATCGATCCGGAGGGCGCAGTCGGCCTTGCGCGCCTATTTCGGCTTCCTAACCGACGAAGGCATCGTGACCGGGAATCCGTCCGATCGGATGGAACGACCTGCAGCCGCAAAGAAGCTGCCCGAGTTCCTGAGTCAGGACGAAGCCGGGCGACTGGTCGAGGCCGTGGACCCGGATTCGCCAGTCTATTGGCGGGATCGGGCCGCGCTGGAGCTCCTCTACGCAACCGGGATGCGGGTCAGCGAGCTGACCGGGCTCGGCCTGGCCGATCTGGAGCTCGAGCATGCCACCTGCCTGGTCTTCGGCAAGGGCGGAAAGGAGCGCCTCGTGCCGATCGGATCGACCGCGGTCGATGTGGCGGAGCGTTACCTGCGGTCGGTACGGCCGGCGCTGGATCGCGGCAAGGGGAAGGGCATCGTCTTTCTGAACCAGCGCGGCACGCCGCTCAGCCGCATGTCGGTGTGGACCATCGTGTCACGGGCAGCCGAGCGAGCCGGGATCGGGCGCCGGATCTCGCCTCATACGCTGCGGCACAGCTGCGCCACGCACCTCCTCGAGGGCGGCGCCGATCTGGTCGCCGTGCAGGAGCTGCTGGGCCATGCGGATATCTCGACCACGCAGATATACACCCACCTCGATCGGGAATACCTGAGGCAGACCCACCGCCGTTACCATCCGCGCAGCCGGGGAGGAGGCTCGCGGGGCCCGGCGGGCACACCCTGAACGCGGTCGCGACCTATCGCGCGGGAGGTGCTTCCGCGTTGGCTTCCTCGACCAGGGCGAACAACTCGGCCGGCGTACGGGCGGTGCGCGCAAGGCGGATGGCCTCGGCCAGAGCCTCGTCACGCTCGGCCTGCACCATCAGCCGCAGGGCGGGGGCGTTTGCCCGATAGAGGTAGTGCATCTGCGTCTGCCGCTCGAGGTAGGCTCTCGCGACGGGATCCCCGACGATGTCGGGGTCCATTCCCGCCTCGATCAACGCGGCCGCCAAGTCGTCGAAGGCCGACGAGGGAAGCCGTTCGACTATCCCTTCGGCCAGGGCCTTCTTGGCGAGGTCGAAAGCGTATTCCTGAACCTGGGCCGCGTAGGGGACCCTCGATTCGTTCGCGTTCCGCAAGAGCCCGAGTTCCTCGTCCTTGAGTAGCGAGACCACCTCCAGGTCGGGGAAAATGCCTCCAGCCGTGGGGAGGTTCCTGCCCGCCGCCGTCACAACGGGATCTCCGGTGAACTCGTCGTCGGGTCTCAGCGAGCCGTCACGATTGCGAGCGCGGTGCAGCGAGCGGCCGAGCGGTGTATACCACGATCCCGTCGTGATGCTGATCTGTCGGCCCGCCGGGAGGGGAAAGTGCGTTTGCACGGCTCCCTTGCCGAACGTGCGCGTTCCGAGCACGACGGCGCGGTCGTTGTCCTGGAGCGCTCCGGAGATGATCTCTGCGGCCGACGCCGTATACGCGTCCACCAGGATGACGATCGGCGTTTCGGGCAGCCGCGCTGGACTGCGCGCCTTCCACTCCTGATTCGAGACGGCGCCCGTCGGGCCTCTGGAATCCACGCTCGCCAGCTTCTCACCCGGAGCGAGCAACATGTCGACGACACGCAGTGATTCGTCGAGATAGCCTCCCGGGTTTCCGCGAAGGTCCATGATCAAGGCGCGCGCATCGCCGTATTCGTTCAGCGCCACATTGAGTTCGTCGGCGACGCCGCGCGCGATCCGGTCGATCCCGAAGTGGGCGATGCCGTCTTCCAGCCAGGTCGCTGCGACGGCCTCCACATGCACGTTGTCGCGGACGATCGAGAACGGGATCGCCTCGGCGAAGCCGTCGCGCGCGACCCGGATCCGGACCGTGGATCCGGGCTCTCCCCGAATGGAGTCCCGGGCCTGATCCAGATTCCAGTCCTGCGCGTCGTGGCCTTCGACCCACACGATCTGGTCGCCGACCAGCATCCCGGCGCCCTCGGCGGGCGTGTCCCTGAACACCGCCGTAACGGTCACCCGAGCGTCGAGGAGTGTGATCTGGACACCGATTCCCGCGTAGTTGCCGGTGTTGGTCTCCTGGAAGCTGCCGTACTCGTCCGGTGTGAAGACGGTGGCATACGGATCGTCCAACTGCTCGAGGAGCCCCTCCAGGGCCCGGTCCCACAGGGCGGAGTCGGCGAGGGCCGAGGTGTGGAAGCGGGCGATGGCGGACAGCGCATGCAGGAAGACCTGGGCCTGTTCGGAGTCCAGGTCGAGGTCGTCACCGCGGGCCGGAGGGCGCGAATCCTGGGCGGCGACCGGCGCGGCCCACAGAGCCAGAATCGCGACAAGTGCCGCCAGGGAAGAGTATCTTCGCATGGAATGTTTTCTTTCTGTGTTGCAGAAACCCCCTAAATTATGAAACGGAATCCGGTCCGGGGGCTACCCCCCGGTCGCAACGGGCCGATTGACGGCGACGGAGAGCACTTGATGGGCAACAGCCAATCCCTTCGCGTCGCCCTGTGTCAGGTCAAGCCCAGAAAAGGCGTCGTGAAGGCCAACATCGCCCTGGTGCGCGAGGCGCTCCCGGCGGGCGCGGACATCGCGGTTTTCCCCGAGACGGTCCTCTCCGGGTACTTCGTCGAAGGGGCGGCGCACGAGGTGGCGCTCTCGCGCGGCGACCTGGTCGAACTACTGGGAGCCCCCCCGGAAGGCCGCGATTGCGATGTCGCCCTCGGGTTCTACGAGCGGGGCCGAAGGGGCGTCTACAACAGCATCGCCTATCTCACCCCTGCCGGAGCCCGGTACGAAATCGTACACGTTCACCGCAAGGTATTCCTTCCCACCTACGGACTCTTCACGGAGGGGCGCTTCATCGAGCCGGGAAGAGAGGTCCGCGCGTTCGACACCAGGTTCGGCCGGATGGGAATGCTGATCTGTGAGGACCTTTGGCACTCGATGACGGCGTCGGTCCTTGCCCTGGATGGCGCTGAACTGATCCTGAGCGGCTGTGCGTCTCCCGCGCGCGGATTCAGCAGGTCGACCCCGCGTCCGGCCAACCTGGACGAATGGGATCGGATCGCGGCGCGCGCGGCCAAGGAGCACGGCGTCTTCGTGATGGTCTCGCAACTTGCGGGCTCGGAGGGCGGGAAACTCTTCCCGGGCGGATCGTCGGCCTGGGCTCCGGACGGGACGCTGATCGAGCGTGCTCCACTGTTTTCCGAAGCCCGCGCCACAATCTCCGTCGACTTCGACGAGATCCTGCGCGTGCGGAGCGAATCGCCCTTCCTCGCCGACCTCAGCACGGCCCTCCCGCGACTCCGCAGATCGCTGGATCGCGCCTGGATGGGAGAGCGGTCTCCCGGCCTGGCCGGAAGGGACGGCGCCGGCAAAATGCACCGTTCAGCTTCGGTCACGCCGGTCCCCGCACGGGCCGCCCACCGCCCGGATGCGTCCGACCAGGAGATGCTGGCGATCGACACCGCGCTCGTTGAAGCGGCTTTGATCGAGTTCATTCGCGAGGAAGTCACGCGGCAGCGGCAATTCGACCGAGTGGTGATCGGCGTGTCGGGAGGAGTCGACTCGGCTGTTTCACTCTTGCTGGCGTGCAGGGCGCTCGGTGCCGAAAACGTATTCGGGTTCCGGCTCCCCTACGCGACATCGAGCCCGGAGAGCCTGGTGCACGCCCACACGGCGATCGAGGCCGCCGGGGCGCAGGAGCGGACGGTTTCGATCACGGAGGCGGTGGACGGCTATGTGGATGCGCACGAGCCCGGCGTAACCGCCGCACGCCGCGGCAACCTCGCCGCGAGGCTGCGGTCGGTCGTGCTCTTCGACCAGTCGGCCAAGTTGGAGGCGCTGCCCCTGGGAACCGGGAACAAGAGTGAGCGGCTCCTGGGCTACTACACCTGGCACGGAGACGACTCGCCTCCCATCAACCCGCTCGGCGACCTCTTCAAGACGCAGGTCTGGCAGCTGGCCCGACATCTCGGCGTACCGGCGGACATTGTCGACAAGCCGGCCAGCGCCGATCTCATCAAGGGAGTCCACGACGAGGACGAACTCGGCATCTCCTATCACCGTGCCGACCCGATCCTCCACTGGCTGCTGAAGGGTCACGACATCGATTCGCTGGAAAGGCTGGGGTTCGATCGGGACGAGGTCGCAATCGTGTGGCGGCTCCTGTCGTCGACGCACTGGAAGCGCCAGCTGCCGACAGTGGCGCTCCTCTCGGACAGTGCGATCGGAGAGTCGTATCTGAGACCGGTGGACTACTGATCTGCCCCTGAAACGTGGGATCGATCCACGGGCCGCCGCTCGTCGGGCGCCCCATCCGTGGGTTGGCTCCCACCCCGGACCACTCCCGCAAGCCGATCGAGCGGCGGACCGGGCGTCAGTTCGCTGTCGATGATGCTCGCGAGCTCCTCTTCACGGCGCCAGTGAGCCTCCAGTTCCGCGACCTCCATCGACAGCAGCAGCCCTTCTTGACGCTCGTGCACCGCGATCTCCAGCGCCACCTGCCCCGTTTCGCTGAGGCTGCCGAGGGTGGCGCCCGTCCCCAGCACCTTCGCGGGGAGCCGCCGGGTCCCGCCCGCCAGCTCGATCAGCTTGACCGCGCCCTCGACCCTCCGTTCGGAAGACCCGGCGAAGTGGTGGTAGGCCAGCACCTTCCGCAGAACGCGGTCTCCTTCATGGCCGTCCAATCTCTGGCCGGCATCGGCGCGGCCGGTGCAGACGTCGCAGGCGACAATCACTGCCGGCGCATCCTCGTCTCCGGTCAACAACAGGCGCTCCCGTTCGCGGTACTTCACCCTCGGGAGCCGGCGGCCGCAGCGGATGCAGTGGCCCCTGGCGCGCCACGCCGTGCCGCCGAACCGCCACCAGCGGGCCCCGCGGGTCACCACACTCGGGGCGTGCCGCCAGATCAACCAGGCGCTGACGAAGCTCATGCCTCCCGTGGCGGCCGATCCGGCGATCAGCCCGGCAGCCCCGGCCGCCGCCGCAACGGTGAGCTTGCGGTGTTGCTCCCGCCTCTCGCGGAACTCCCTGCCGTATCGCCACCAGGCCTCCTCCCGCAACTCGGCCCGTCCCACACGGACGACCTCGAGGCGTCCGGCACGCAGCAGCGCCACGTTATCGGTGCGCGACAGCAGGCGAGCCTGGTCGGCAACGACCTTTTCGATCTCCTCCAGCGCCTCCCAGCGCGATTCCATGGGAAGCAGCGACCATCGCTTGCATGACCGGCACACCTGCCAGAGGCGCCCTCTGAGCGGGTCGTAGGCCACCCTGCGTCCTCTGCCGAGGTGCTCGAGGGTGTCGTTCGGCCTGAAGTCGCTGCCGCAGACGAGGCAGGTGCGGTACATGTCGGTCATGATGAGCTTATTATACGCTACACGCCGCCGGAGTGGGCCCGGCTGAACGGGCCGCGGGCGGCGGGATCCTCACGGCCTGGAATGCGGTCATGCTGGCTGTCATAGACAACTACGACTCCTTCACCTGGAATCTTGTCCAGATCCTGGGCGACCTGGGCCAGGATCCCCGCGTCTACCGCAACGACGCCGTCACCCCCGGGGATCTGCGCCAGGAGGGTATCACGCGCCTGGTCGTTTCACCGGGTCCCAGGACTCCCGCAGATGCCGGCGTCAGCGTTGCCGCAATCCGGCAGCTGGGGCCGGAAGTGCCGACGCTGGGCGTTTGCCTCGGGCATCAGGCGATCGGTGAGGCCTACGGCGGCAGGACGATCCGGGCGACCCGGACGGTTCATGGCAAGACGTCGCTGATCGAACACAATGGAGATCCCCTGTTTGCGGGAATACCGTCGCCCATGCGCGTGACGCGGTACCATTCGCTGGTGACGGATCCGGCGCTCCCGCGGGAGCTGACGCCCATTGCCTGGAGCATGGATTCGGCCGACCAAGGCGAGATTCAGGCGATGCGCCACCGCCGACATCCGATCTGGGGCGTGCAGTTCCATCCCGAGTCGCTGTTCACCGACGGCGGCCGCCGCCTACTGGAGAATTTCCTGCGCATCGCAGCCTGACGCAGAGCCGCCCGCGCGACTTGCCCGGGACCGCCGTCGCGGATAGCTTAAGGTCCGTGAATCTCACGGCCTTTTTTGTTTTTCGCACCCGTCCCGAGGTGCTGTCTTGAGCCGCGTTCTGGGGGTCATCCCGGCGCGGATCGGGTCCTCCCGCCTCCCTCGCAAACCGCTTCAGCCCCTCCTGGGCCGGCCCCTGGTGATCTGGGTCTGGAAGCGCGCGCGCCGGATGGATTTCCTCGATCGGCTGATCGTGGCCACCGACTCCGAAGAGGTCGCCCGCGTGTGCCGGCAGGAGGGCGCCGATGTCCAGCTGACGTCGCCGGGCCATCCTTCCGGAAGCGACCGGGTCTGGGAAGTCGCGGAGCGAATGGGCGCCGAGTTCGATGTGGTTGTGAACATCCAGGGCGACGAGCCGCTGGTGGAGTCCGAGGTCGTGCACGCGGCCCTGGCGATGGTCGAAGGCGGGTTCGAGGTCGGCACCTGCGCGACCCCGGTGCGAGGCGACGCCGAGTTCCAGGACCCCGCCGCGGTCAAGGTCGTGAGAGCCTGGGACGGCACAGCGTTATATTTCTCAAGGGCGGCGATCCCGTTTCGGCACGGTGTTTCCGAGCGAAAGGACGGCGGGATCGGTCCGGGCCGCCTGCGGCATGTCGGCGTCTATGCATACAAGCGGGCGGCGCTTGGACGGTGGGTGGGATTTCATCCGTCGCCGCTGGAGCAGGAGGAAGGACTGGAGCAACTGCGCGCCCTTGAAAACGGAATGCGCATCGGAGTGGCTGTCGTCAGCGAAGCGGCTCCGGGAGTGGACACGCCGGAAGATCTGGCACGAATGGAACGTTGCCTTGAAAGGAGCTGGGACGGACAATGACGCCGATCGGAACTGACCGGACCAGGTACATATTCGTCACCGGGGGTGTGGTGTCGTCGCTGGGGAAGGGGATTGCCGCGGCGTCCCTGGGCGTCCTGCTGAAGGCGCGCGGCCTGCGGGTCACGCTTCAGAAGCTGGACCCCTACATCAACGTCGATCCCGGAACACTGTCGCCGCTGCAACACGGAGAGGTGTTCGTTACCGAGGACGGAGCCGAGACCGATCTCGACCTCGGCCACTACGAACGTTTCATCGACGACAACCTCTCCCAGGAAAACAACACCACCACAGGGCGGATCTACCGCACGGTCATCCAGCGCGAGCGCCGCGGCGACTATCTGGGACGCACCGTGCAGGTCATCCCGCATATCACCGACGAGATCAAGCGCTCCGTACGGGTGCTGTCGGAAGGGCACGATGTGGTGATCAGCGAGGTCGGGGGCACTGTGGGCGACATCGAGAGCCTGCCGTTCCTCGAGGGCATCCGCCAGTTTCGGCAGGAGGTCGGGCCCCGGGCCCTGCACGTCCACCTCACGCTCGTCCCCTACATTCAGGCTGCCGGCGAACTCAAGACCAAGCCGACCCAGCACTCCGTGCGTGAATTGATGCAGACCGGGATCCAGCCCGCGGTGCTCATCTGCCGCACCGAGCACCCCCTGGGCGACGGAATCAAGGCGAAGATCGCCAGCTTCACGAATGTGGATCCGGCGGGCGTGGTCGAGGCGCTGGACGTCGAGACGATCTACGAGGTGCCTCTGCAGTTCCGCCGCCAGCGGCTGGACGACTTCGTGCTGTCCCAATTCGGCATCACCGCGCCGGCCCCGGATCTGAAGCCCTGGGTGCGCATCGTGGACCGCATCAAGACGCCTTCCGGCGGCAAGGTGCGGATTGCGGTCGTGGGCAAGTACACCGAACTGGTGGATGCCTACAAGTCGGTGGAGCAGGCCCTCATCCATGGCGGCATCACGCACGATGTCGAGGTCGTGATCGACTGGATCGGCAGCGAGAAGCTCGAGCAGGGGCTGGATCCCTCGTTCCTGGCAGGGTATCACGGCCTTCTGGTCCCCGGCGGCTTCGGCAGCCGCGGCATCGAAGGGATGATCGCGGCGATCCGCTGGTCGCGCGAGAACGGCCTGCCATTCCTGGGAATCTGTCTGGGTCTGCAGTGCGCCGTGATCGAGTTTTCGCGCAACGTCGCGGGGCTGACGGGGGCGCACTCCTTCGAGTTCGACAAGGAGTCGCCGCATCCGGTCATCTGTCTGATGGACGAGCAGCGCAAGGTGACGACCAAGGGCGGAACCATGAGGCTCGGTTCGTACATTGCGCGGCTGGCTCCAGGCTCGGTTGCCTCCAGGGCGTACGGAGCCGCCGAGATCACGGAGCGTCACCGACACCGCTACGAGGTCAACAACGACTACCGCGCCGTGCTGGGCGAACTGGGCATGGGCTTCTCCGCCACCACCACAGACGGCAAGCTCGTCGAAATGATAGAAATGCCGGACCACCCCTTCTTCGTGGCGAGTCAGTCCCACCCGGAGTTGAAGAGCCGGCCCACCCGGGCGCATCCGCTCTTTGCCTCCTTCATCGAAGCGGCCGCAATCCGGGCCTCCGGAGTGCGTGCGCCAAAGGCGGCCGCGCTGGGAGCCTGATGCTGTGCCCTTTCTGGATGGCTTCACCCTCATCGCAGGCCCCTGCGTGCTTGAGGATCGCGTGCTCAACCTCGAGGTGGGGGCGGGGGTTCGGGACGCCGCGTTCGAAGCCGGAATCCCGGCTGTCTTCAAGGCATCCTTCGACAAGGCCAACCGGTCGCGCCTCCATTCCCATCGCGGCCCGGGTCTGCGCCGGGGTCTCGAACTTCTCGCTGCGGTTCGTGACGAGACCGGGTTGCCCGTCCTGACCGACATCCACGAGCCGGATCAGGCGGGACCGGCCGCCGAGGTCGCGGATGTGCTGCAGATCCCCGCGTTTCTGTGCCGGCAGACCTCGCTGCTGTTGGCTGCCGGTGAAGCAGGAAGGGCGGTGAACATCAAGAAGGGGCAGTGGATGTCTCCTGAGTCGATGGCCGGCGCCGTGGAGAAGGTAAGGGCCGGGGGCGCCGCGACGGTGACGGTGACCGAACGGGGGTCCGCCTTCGGGTACGGCGACCTCGTGGTGGACATGCGCAACTTTGCCAGAATACGGGACGCGGCCGGCGTTCCGGTCATCTTCGACGGCACCCATTCGGTGCAGCGTCCGGGATCCACACGCGACGGATCGACCGGAGGCGCGCCGCAGCACATCCGCCCCCTGGTCCGCGCCGCTGTGGCCGCTGGCTGCGACGGCCTCTTCCTCGAAGTGCACCCCGATCCGCCCTCGGCGCCCTCCGACGGTTCGAACATGTTGCCGCTTGCAAAACTCGGGCCGCTGCTGCGCGACGTCGTCGCTTTGCGCGAAGCCCTTTTCGCGGGAGCGGCGGTGTGACGCCCCCTCCGATGGAGATTCCCGAGGCAACGGCCCGCCGGATTCGACTGGTCGTATTGGACGTCGACGGCGTCATGACGGATGGCGGCGTCTACACGGGAGCGACCGCGGAGGGGGTTCCAATCGAACTCAAGCGGTTCGATGTTCAGGATGGACTGGGAGTCAGAATGATGGTCAACGCAGGGCTGCAGGTCGCGATCGTTTCGGGCAGGGTCTCGGAATCGACGGATCTGCGTGCGGCCGAGTTGGGTATCACCGATGTCTTTCAGGACGGCCGTGCCCGCAAGGTTCCCATTCTGAAGAAGCTGATCGCCGCGAAAGGGGTGGAATGGGACGAGGTGGCGCTCATGGGCGACGATCTGGCCGATCTGTCGGCGCTGAAGAGGGTGGGTCTCCCCGCAACGGTGGCGAACGCGACGCGCGAGGTGCGCCACGCGGCCGAGTGGCAGAGTGTCAGGGAGGGGGGCAGGGGAGCGGTCAGGGAGTTCGCCGAAGCGCTCCTCGGTGCCCGCAAGGAATGGACAAGGCTGGTCGATGAGTATTGTCGCGAACGCGGCGGCTGAGGCGCTGCCCGGAATGGGCCGCTCCGACATCCTGCGCCAGGGAAAGCGCGTGCTGCGCATGGAGAGCGCGGCGGTTGCGGCGTTGGCCGATCGCCTCGGCGACGGTTTCCCGCAGACCGTGGACCTGGTCGCGTCCTCCCAGGCGGCGGTGGTCGTCACGGGCATCGGAAAGTCCGGGCTGATCGCGCGGAAAGTCGCCGCGACCCTCACTTCGACCGGGACGCCGGCGGTCTTCCTGCACCCCGTCGATGGCCTGCACGGTGACCTCGGAATCGCTGCTCCGGGCGCGGTCATGATCGTGATCTCCCGCAGCGGGCGCAGCACGGAACTTCGGGGCCTCCTCTCTTTCGCCCGGACCCACCGGATGCCCGTGGCGGCGATGGTCGGAGACACGTCCTCACCGCTCGCGCGCACCGCCGCGGCGGTCCTCGACTGCGGGGTCGCGGCCGAAGCCTGTCCGCTGGACCTCGCGCCCACCGCTTCGACCACTGCTGCGCTGGCCATGGGAGACGCCCTTGCGGCGGCCCTCATGGAACACCGCGGCTTCCGCCCCGACGACTTCGCCAGGATCCACCCGGGCGGCGCGCTGGGGCGGCGCCTGACGCTCCTCGTGCGGGACATCATGGTGACCGAGGACTACCCGACAACGACCGCCGGCGCCACCGTCCGAGACATCATCGTCCCGCTCGCCAGGATGCGCGGCACCGTGCCCGTCATCGACGACGACAACGCCCTCATCGGCGTGGTCACGGCAGGCGACCTCGCGAGACTCATGGAGCGGACCACCGACTTCCTCGATCTGCCCGTCTCGCGCTTCATGACCCGGTCGCCGAAGATCGCCTTTCCCGACGAACAGGGCGCCACTGCAGTCCGCCGCATGGAGGATCATGGGGTGATGGCGCTGCCGGTCGTGGGCCGCAGCGGCCTGGCCGGAATCGTTCACCTTCACGATCTGCTGCGCGCCGGAGTGCTCTGATGAGGACCCGATTCTCCCTGTACCGCCATGCCTCGCTCTCGCTGATTCTCGCGGCCACGGCGTGTTCGGCCGAGTCCGAAGAGGGACCTGCGACCGAGCTCGAAACCATCGATGCCGACGAAATCGTGTACGGCGTCTCGCGCAGGCTGACCCGCGAAGGGGTGCAGGAAGCGCTGCTGATGGCCGACAGCATGTTCATGTGGCGGGACTCGTCGCATGCCCGTGTGCTCGGGCTCACGCTCATCGTCTTTGACGAGCAGGGCCGGCGGCGCGCCAATATCACCGCGGACGGGGGCCGGTTGAGCAGGACGGGCAGCGAGCTCACCGCTCGCGGCAACGCGGTCCTTCGTGTGTCGACGACCGGGCAGGAGATCCGCACCGACGAGCTCAACTTCGCACCGGAAGAAGACCGGATCTGGTCCGACGTGCCGGTACAGATGCTCGAAGCCGGCTGCGTGTTCGATGGGGACCGCTTCCAGGCCGACATGTCGTTCGACGCCGTGAAGATATGGGGCGAGAGCGCAGGGAGATGCGGCGAGCAATGAGGCGCGCTCCCGCCGCGGCGGTTCTTGCGGTGCTGGGGTTGGGGGTGATGAGTGCGTCGCTCCTCGTTCCGGCCTCCGCGACGGCCCAGGACGGCGAGTGCGAACTCGCCCGCGTGGGAGGATTCACCTACCGGGTGCGGTTCGACTCCGTCAGCTTCGTCTACCACGCCACGGGCGGCGTCGACTACCGCTGTTCGGACGGCATGCGCATCCTCGCCGATTCCGCCGTCGTCTTCGAATCGAACGAACAGGTGCAGCTCTTCGGCCGCGTGCACCTCGAGGACGAAGTCACCGAACTGGACGCCGACACCGCCCACTATTTCGGCGGACTGAAACGCTTGAACGCCTGGTCGAATGTGACGGTGACCGACCGGCAGAGCGGCGCGATAATCAGCGGTCACAGGGTCTCGCTCGACCGGGCCACCGAGGTCCGCCCAATGGACCGGATGATTGTCTACGAAGGCGAGCCCCACGCGACCGTGTTCCCGGTGTTGCGGCCCCAGGCGCCGGACAGTGCGGAGGTGGCGGATAGTGCCGAGGTGGCGGATAGTGCCGAGGTGCCGGATAGTGCCCAGGTGCAGGATAGTGCGGAAGCATTGGTCGACACACAGGTGCAGGATAGCGTCGCAGGAGGCGACGTTCTGGCCGTGGTCGACACGCCGATCACCGAAGTCGAGTCACCGCCGCCGGAGCCGACCGATGCCCAGGAGGATTCCACCGAAGCCGCCACGGATCCGGCTCCTCTTGAGGTCCCCTCCGACGAGGCTGCTGCCGAGGAGACCACGGATCCGGCCCCTACCGAGGAGGGCGCGGACCCGGCTCCCGACGAGGCGGCTCCCGAGGTGGAGCCGATCCGACTCCCTCCATACGAGATCGACGCCGACCAGTTCGTGCTGGAGGGCCGGCGGTACTTCCGGGCGTCGGGGGAGGTCGTCGTCGTGCGCGACTCCCTGCACGCCCAGGGGGATTCACTCGACTATGACCAGGAGGTCGGCGCGATGTCGATCTTCGGCGATGCCCGGGTCGAGGGGCAGAGCTATCTGCTCACGGCGAGCACGATATCGGTGACGCCCACTTCGGGACTCCACGAAGAGCTCCTGGCCAGGAGGGACGCGCGGCTGTCGGGCGAGGACGTGGATATGGCCGCGCCTGCCATCCGCATGTTCCTCGAAGCCGGGCAGGTCAACCGGCTCGTGGCGATAGGAGAGATCCCGCCGCTTCCCGGAGAGCCTCAGACGGTCGACACCGAGGGCCTGTCGGCGGGGGATGCCGCGAGGGTGCAGGCTCTTGCCGACCAGGCGGCTCAGGAGGCGGATTCAACGGCCGCCGCCGACTCCCTCTTCCGCCCGTCGGTCAGGGCCGATCAGTTCGGCCTGAGCGGCGACTCCATCGATGTACTGTCTCCCGGGCAGGTGCTGGACCTGGTTACCGCCGTCGGCGCGGCGCGGGCGGAGGGTCTGGCCGACGATACCATCATGGCTGCGGACCTTCCCGAGGTGGCGCGCAGGGACTGGATGGAGGGAGACACGGTAATCGCCGATTTCTCGACTGCGGAACTTGCGGATAGTACGGAAAATGCGGATGTCTCCGGCACTTCGAGCCCTGGGCAGCGGACCCGCCTGGAGACCCTCACGGCGGTCGGAACGGCGCGCAGCCTCTACCGAATGATCGATTCGGACACGGCGCAGGCGGAGCCCGACACCCTGCCTGCCGATCTCGACACTGTCGTCGCCGACACCGCCGACCCTCCGGCCGGGGCCGATGCGGAACCGACTGCCGCCGGGTCGGCCCCGGCCGCCCCGGTCGCGACCGACACCGTCGGATCCGCCCCGGACGCGCGGCCTGCCCTGCATTGGGTCGAGGGCGAGAAGATCATCGTGTACATGGAGGGCCGGGAGGTGGTGAGCATGGATGTGGAGGGTCAGACGGTGGGATACCACCTGGAGCCGCGGCCGCCGGGCGCACCGGCGGACTCGACGGACGCCGGCGATTCGACGACCGTCGCCACCGACTCCACTGCCACCGACTCCACCATCGCCGATCCCGACTCGGCGGCCGTGGATCCGGACACCACCACTGCGGTTCCCGGGGGCGGGGCCGTGGGTCCGGACCGCTCCGATGGCGCTGCGTTGCGCCCGGAGGCGACCCTCGCCGGTCCCGACACCGCCGCCCTCCCATCGGACGTGCCCTGGGCAAGTCAGCCGAATACCAGGCGGCGCCCACCAATCGAAAAGGAACGCCGCAAGTGACAGATCAGCATACCCTCGCCCCGGAGCCCGGGGCGGCCGCCGTTCTGGAGGCATCGACGCTCAAGGGCGGCGACCTCACCAAGATCTACCGGAAGCGGGCGGTCGTCGCGAATGTGGACATCGAGGTCCGCCAGGGCGAGATCGTCGGGCTGCTGGGCCCGAACGGGGCGGGGAAGACGACGACGTTCTACATGCTGGTCGGGTTGATTGCTCCGGACGGGGGCAAGGTCTTCCTGGACGATGCCGAACTCACCGGCGTCGCGATGTACAAGCGCGCCAGAATGGGTGTGGGATACCTGGCCCAGGAACCGTCCGTCTTCCGGAGGCTGACCGTGGCTCAGAACATCCTGGCAATCCTCGAGACGCTCGATCTGAGCCGAAAGGAACGGGCCGAGAGGCTCGAGGAGCTGCTCGGCGAGCTGTCGATCGGCCACCTCCGCCATGCGAAGGCGTTCTCGCTGTCCGGGGGCGAGCGCCGCCGCCTGGAAATCACGCGCGCGCTCGTGCAGCGGCCCAAGTTCATGCTGCTCGACGAACCCTTTGCCGGCATCGACCCGATTGCGCTGCACGACATCCAGGAGATCGTCGGGCAGCTCAAGACCCGGGACATCGGCGTCATCATCTCCGATCACAATGTGGAGCAGACACTGGAAATCGTCGACCGGGCGTACATCATGTACGAGGGCCACATCCGGGTTCACGGCACGGTCTCCGAACTGGTGTGGAACGATGAGGTCGCGGACCTCTACCTGGGCCCGACGCTCACGGCCCGCATGCGGTCACGTTTTCCGCCGCCCGTGAGTTGATGTCCGCGTGAGCAGGATGAAGACGGGGCTGTATCAGGGGGCGGATCTTCGGCAGGAACTGAGGGTCAACCCCCGCCTCTATCAGGCGATGGACCTGTTGTACATGCCCCTGCTGGACCTGCAGGCCAAGCTCGAACAGGAGTTGTCCGAGAATCCCTTCCTGGAGCTGTCGGAACCGGACAGCGACGACGAGTTCGAGGTGAGTGAGGAAGAAGCGAAGGACGAGCCCGACGACGAGGTCGACTGGGACGAAGTGCTGCTCGACGGCTTCGATGTGGGCGGATCCCGCGAACGATACGAACCGCAGGAGTACTTCGAGGCGCCCGTCGTGGGCACGCGCCATCTGCACGACTACCTGACCGACCAGATCGGTCTGATCCACCTCGACGAGCGTCAGCTGTGGATCGCCGACGAAATCATCGGCAACATCGACGACGACGGGTCGCTGTCCTGTTCGCTGCAGGATGTGGCGGACGGACTCAACGCGACCGCCGAGGCCACGCGCGATCAGGTATTCGAACGTGCCCGGCGCATCGAGGACGACACGGCCCGCGAGGCCGAACTGGAGGAACTGGCCACTTTCTTCGCGCCCCACACCCCCGAAGAGGTTGAAGGGGTGCTGCGGATCGTACAGACGCTCGATCCGCCCGGGGTCGCCTCGCGCACCCTGCGGGAATGCCTCGTGCTCCAGCTGAAGCGCGACGAGAAGGAGGACACGCTGGCCTGCACGATCGTGCAGGAGTACTTCGACGCGCTCCTCAACCACCGCTGGACGGAGATCGCGCGCGCGCTCGAGGTGCCGCCCCGCGAGGTCCAGGATGCCGCGGACGAGATCGCCACGCTCGACCCGAGGCCCGGCAAGCGCTACGCCTCCGATCCCGATCACTACGTCATCCCGGACCTGATCGTCGACAGGGTAGGGGGCGAGTACCTGGTGTTCGTGAACGACACCGGACTTCCCCGGCTGCGCCTCGCCAAGGCCTATCGGGAGGTGGCGGCCGACAGGTCGAAATACCAGGGATCCAACAAGGAGTTCATCTCGAACAAGCTGAACGCGGCCAACTGGCTCATCCAGGTCATCGAGCAGCGTCGCCAGACGATGCTGAAGGTCATGCGCTTCATCGTGGACCGTCAGCGGAATTTCTTCGAGAAGGGGGTGCAGCACCTCAAGCCGCTCACGCTGCGCGAGGTGGCCGACTACATCGAGATGGCCGAATCCACCGTCTCGCGCGTGACGAACGAGAAGTACGTGCAATCGCCCACCGGGGTATACCCGCTCAAGTTCTTCTTCTCCGGCGGCCTCCCGACCGCGACCGGCAAGGAGGTCTCGACACGGGGCGTCCAGGCCAGGGTCAAGAGCCTGGTGGACAGCGAGGATTCAAAGCGCCCCCTTACCGACCAGGCTATCGTCAACCTGTTGAAGAGCGAGGGCGTCAAGATTGCCAGGCGCACCGTGGCCAAGTACCGCGACCAGTTGGGAATCCTGCCGGCGCGCATGAGAAAACGGATCTGAACAAGTGACCAAGGCGGCGTACAGCGACTTCGCGCTGGTGGTTCCCGCGTTCAACGAGGCGCCGAACATCCCGCATCTCATCCCGGAGTTGCGGGCCGCCTTCGACGAGTTCGGACTGACCGGAGAGGTGATCCTGGTCGACGACGGCTCGACCGACGGGACCGCCGCCCTGGCCGAAGCGGAGGGGGCCGGGTGGGACCGCCTCACCGTGGTGCGCCACCGGGTCAACCTCGGCAAGACCGAGGCGCTCCTGACCGGGGCCGACGCCACCGACCGCAGGTACATCGTCCTCTTCGACGCGGACCTGCAGCACCTTCCCGCCGAGATCCCCCGCTTCCTGGACAAGCTCGCGGAGGGCTGGGACATCGTTACCGGGCGCAAGGTCGGCAGGTACGACAAGCGCGCCGTCTCGTCGATCTACAACGCCCTCAGCCGCCGCATCTTCGATGTGCCGGTCAGCGACCTCAACTCCATGAAGGCGTTCCACGCCGACGTGCTGAAGGCCGTGCGGCTGCGCCACGACTGGCACCGCTTCTTCGTCGTGCTCGCCCATCGAAAGGGCTTCAGCGCCACCGAAATCGACATCGAACTCCACCCCCGCCGGGCGGGCGAGGCCAAGTACTCGGGCAAGAGCCGGATCATCGGCGGCGTGCTGGATCTGGTGGCGGTGTGGTTCCATCTCCGCTTCTCGCGCAAGCCGATGGTCGCGTTCGGTTTGCCGGGCGTGTTCCTGATGGCGACGGGCGTGCTGACGGGGCTGGTGGCGCTCTACCTCCGCTACGTCATGGGCCTGGGGTTCAGGCCGCTCCTGTACCTGGTGGTGCTGCTGGTGACCGTCGGCGTGTTGTGTTTCGCGGCGGGTTTCCTGGGGGAGATGATCGCGTCCGTCCATGACGAGCTCGATGCCTCGCGGCGGGAACGCGCGGGCTCGGGGCGGGGGGAAGGGGGGAGCTGACTTGCCCTCCCGCGAAGTGAGCCCGATGGCTCCCTCGGCCGCGCCGCCCCGGATCCTGTCGGTCATCGGGACGCGCCCCGAGGCGATCAAGATGGCGCCGGTCGTCCGCGCCCTGCAGGCCCGCGGCGGGTGCGCCCACCGGCTGGCGCTCACCGGCCAGCACACGGACATGGTCGATCAGGTGCTGGGCGTATTCGAACTCGAGGCCGACTACGACCTCAACCTGATGAAGCCCGGGCAGACCCTCTACGACGTCGGCCACGCCTGCATGGACGGCCTGCGCGAGGTCGCCGAGGACTTCCGCCCGGACGTGACGATCGTGCAGGGCGATACTGCGACGGTATTCTTCGCCGGCGTTGTCACCTTCTTCCAGCAGGGCAGGCTGGCGCACGTCGAGGCCGGCCTGCGAAGCCACGAGAAGTGGTCGCCCTTCCCCGAAGAGATGCTGCGCAGGATGACCGACACCGTCTCCGACTTCTGCTTCGCGCCCACCGCCGAAGCGGCGGCCAACCTGGCGGCGGAAGGGGTCGGGGCCGAGCGAATCCACGTAACCGGCAACACGGTGGTGGATGCGCTGCACCGGATGCGCAGCCGGCCGTCCGCCGTCCGGGACCCGAAGACCGCGAGACTGGTTGCGTCGGGGCGCCGACTGGTTGTGCTGACGGCGCACCGGCGCGAGTCCTTCGGCGAACCCCTCGAGCGCGTCTTCGGGGCGGTGGCTGGCCTGGCGGAGCGGTTCGAGGACATCGACATCCTGTACCCGGTCCACCCGAATCCGCATGTGCGCGGGCCTGCTCATCGCATCCTGGGCTCGTGCCCGAGGGTCCACCTGACGGATCCGCTGGACTACGGCGATCTGGTCGCGGCGCTAGGGCGCGCCAGTCTGGTCCTCACCGATTCGGGGGGGATACAGGAGGAGGCGCCCGCGTTCGGCGTCCATACCCTCGTCCTCCGGGAGGTGACGGAGCGGCCGGAAGGGGTGCGGGCGGGCGCCGCCACGCTGGTCGGCACCGACGCGGACCGGATTCTCTCGGAGGCATCGGATCACCTCGCGGGGAAGCGCGCCGCATGCCCGGCCGGAAACCCCTACGGCGACGGTCGCGCCGGGGAGCGCATCGCCGACATCCTCCTTGCCGAACTCACCGGAGCTCCCCGCTCGATCGAGGACTGGACAGCGCCATGAAGATCGTCATCCACTGCGTATACTTCCCGCCCGAAGTCGGGGGGCTGGAAAGCCATGTCCACTACCTGTGCCGTGGCCTGGTCGCCCGCGGGCACGAGGTCGCTGTGGTGACCTCGCTCTCGCAGCCGGGTCTCGCCAGGCACGAAGTCGTGGACGGCATACAGGTCCACCGGACGCCGCTGCCCGCGCGCAAGGCCTGGGGCTGGTTCGCGCACGCGCTCGGCTCGACGCGCCGGACCCGGGCGCTCGTAGCGGGGGCAGACGTGGTGCATGCCCAGGCGTTTCCGTCGCTGCTCCCGTGCGCCGTGGCGCTGACCGGGTCGAGCACGCCGCTGGCGTGTACGCTGCACACTTCCCATTTCCTGCGACTGGCCGCCAATCGCATGGTGGCGCCCGCCCTCGGCAAGCTGGTCGAGCTGAGCGACTACAACTTCGCCGCCAGCAAGGAGATCGCCGATGTGGGAGAAAGCCTCGGCCCGTCCATCTCGGTCGAGGTATTGGTCAACGGGGTCGACACCGGGGTCTTCCGTCCGGTCGAGGGCTCGCTGGCGCGGCCGGATTCCAGGCGCCGACTCGTCGTGCCGCGCCGGCTCTTCCCGAAGAACGGCGTCGAGTACTTCGTGCGGGCGCTGCCGATGATCGTGGCCGGTGCGGATGTGGACGCGGTCGTGATCGGGGACGGGCCCGAACGGGGCAGGCTCGAGGCGCTGGCCGGGGAGCTGGGGGTGTCCGACAGGATCGAGTTCCTCGGCGCGCGGCCCCACACCGAGATGCCCGGGCTGTTGTGCTCCGGGGATCTGGCGGTGTTCCCGTCGCTCGTGGAAGCCACGTCGGTCGCGGCGCTGGAGTGCATGGCCTGCGGGTTGCCGGTGGCGGCGTCGGCGGTGGGTGGGCTGCCTCAAATCGTGAGCGATTCCGTCGGTGGACTGTTCCCGGCGGGCGAGCCCGTCGCCCTGGCCACGAAGGTGCTGGAGCTGCTCGCGGATAAGGACCTGACCGCCCGGGGGACTACGGGCCGGACCATGGTGGTGGGGAAGTGGAGCAATGAGCGGCTGGTGGACCGGCACCTGGAGGTGTACCAGGGACTGTTGGAAAATAAGTAATGTCTACATTACATTTTGTAAAGCAGACATTACAGTGTGATCCTGTCAGGGTCGGAGGCGGCGGGGTGGAGAGAGCCTGATGGACGAGCGGATCGGACGGGCCTACTACGACGAGTCGACCTATTTCGACTTTGAGGCCGGCGTCCACCTGCACGACTTCGACAGCCGCTTTCAACGATACCGTGTCAGAAAGGTGCTAGACCTTCTGGCTCCGCGGCGCTCGGACCGGGTGCTCGACCTCGGGTGCGGCTGGGGCACGATCAGCTTCGCGCTGGGCCCGATCGTGCGCGAAGTGGTCGGACTCGATTTTTCCGAGCGGGCGGTGGCAAGCTGCGATCGACGGCAGCGGACCGCCGGCTTCCACAACATACTGTTCCGCGTTGGCGACGCGAGGGGCAGCGGTCTCCGTGCGGCTTCGTTCGACGCCGTTGTGGCGGCCGATCTCTTCGAGCATATCTATCCCGAGGACTCCCACAAGGTGGCCGCGGAGGCGTTCCGGGTGCTGAAGCCCGGCGGACGCTTCGCGGTCTGGACCCCGTGCCGCAGCCACATCCTCGAAGTGCTCAAGAACAACAACATCCTCCTGAAGCGGGACATCACCCACGTCGACTACAAGTCGATGTCGAGGATGAGGGACATCCTGAGCGGTGCAGGGTTCGGGATCGAGAGGGCGTTTTTCGCAGAGTCGCATCTGCCCGGGCTGAGAGTCCTTGAGCGGCTGGGGCAGAGGTGGGTTCCCTTGCTGCGGCGCAGGATTGCGGTGTTGGCTGTGAAGCCGGGGGGGCGTGACTCGGCTCCGGCAGTAGCGTAGAGAAGATACTCCATGGGATACAGGGAGGGACCAGTGGTTGAACGATCGTCGGACGTCAAGCTCGGTGAGCCAACGCCTTGGACGGGACGTCGAGCCAAGGGAGACCATCGCGTTTCCCGGACGGTCAGACGCATCAGGAATGCGATCGTCAAGAGCGCCCGCAATCCGGTTACCGCGTGGAGAATGCTCTGGCCGCGTTTTGGTCCCTTCGCCGCCAAGGCCCCCGACACGGAGTTTCGCCGCATGATCCGCTGGTCGTTTGGGGATCTCGATAGGGAGCCAATGAGCGCAGTCTTCCCGGGGATTGAAACCACCGACGTTCGGGTTGTTCGATCCTATGACAGAGAGCCGCTGTTATCGATGACCCCAGCGGAGGTGCTGGCCATCGGGGCGATGGTTCGGTCACTCCGGCCTCAGCGAATCCTGGAGATTGGTACGTTCGAGGGGAACACCACGGTTAACCTGGCCGCTAATGCCCCCGCCAGCGCTCGTGTCTTCACGCTGGATCTTCCCCCCGACTGGAGCCAGCGCTATGCGTTGGACGTTCCAGACATACACTACAACGCCGCGACCGGTGACCACACCGGAAGACAGTTCGTCCATTCCCCCTTTGCGGAGCGGATCACCCAGCTGTGGGGAGATTCCGCGCAGTTCGATTGGGATCGCCTGGCTCCCCTCGACTTCATACTTATCGACGGATGTCACACATACGAGTATGCTGTTGCCGACACCCGCAACGCGCTACGCGTCATCCGGCCCGGAGGCACGATCGTCTGGCACGACTACGGAATGCTGGAAGACGTGAGCCGAGCGGTCGACGAGTGTTCGCGCGGGATCAGCGTTCGGGCTATTCAGGGGACCCGGCTGGCGGTGGGATTTCCGTAGCTGCGGACCCGTCGGCCGGTCGCGCGTGCGGCCGAATCATCATCACCCGTCCCGGGACGCCGACTACAACGCCGTAGGGGGGCACTTCCGAAGTCACCAGCGTGTTGGCCCCGACCGTGGCCATTCGGCCGATGCGGATTCCCGGCAGGATCGTCGCCTTGACGCCGATGTACGCATCGTCCTCGATCACCACCGGCGCTGCTTTGGTGATCCCGAACTCATCCTCCAATCCCGAGTTGACCGCGGTGATCTCGCCGAGAATCGAGACGGCGTTGCAGATCGTGACCCGGGAACCGATCACCACCATATCGGGCCGCGTTACCTGGAAGTTGCGGTCGATCACGCTCTTCGGTCCGATCTCCATCCCGGAGAGCCGGTACAGTTGGGCACGAAACTCGAGCGGGACGGGAAGCATCGAGGCCAGGTAGCGAATGATCTTGCTCATGCGTCACTGCTCTCTTTCCAGCGCGCCAGGTATTCCGAGACCGTGACAACGTCGTAGTCGGGCGTGACTTCTTCCAGTACCGCGTCCAACATTCTCCAGTGCACGCCCTCCACGAAGGGGTGTCCGTACATCAAAGCGAAACGCCGCGCGCGGATCATCTCGACCGCGTTCCCCACAATGCGCTCAACGGACTGGGAGCGCGCGAGACCTTCCTCGATGACCGGGACGGTCGCACGTCCCACGACGTTCACGGGGACCTGGAAATGCCGGCACAAGTCACCATCGGAACGCCGGGGGCGAAAGGGTAGCTCGCCAGCCATGTCCGACCCGTAGGAAAAGCCCTCCTGGTCGAGCAACGCCAGGACCGAGTCGTTGTATTGGAATCCCGGGCTCGCAAAGCCGGCCGGCTGCCCGTACCGGGACTTGAAGGCGTCGAACTCGACGCGAAAGAGCCGCTCGAGGCCCGTCTTGCCCAACTGCTCGAGACCGTATTGCCACGCTGCATGATTGGAACCCCCGTGCAGGCCGAGTTCGTGGCCGTCCCCGTGAAGCCGGTCGAGTATGTACCGGTATCTCCGTCCCAGACGAGGATTCATGGCGACTGTGCGAAGGACGCCGCCCCATCCGAGCTTGCTTGCCACCGACATCTTGGCGGCGTCGGCGCGCGCCTCCGGCTGCTGTGCAGTGCGAACCAATCGTTGGCGCAGGGCCCGCGTGACGTTGTACCGCCAGCTGAAGCTGCGGCCCATGTTGATGAAGAAAGTGAAACGGCAGCCGCGCCGATCCCCCAGCTCCATCAGACGGGGGACCCCTTCTTCGAGGCAACGGATCGAGTCGATGTCGAAGCGCAGCGCCAACACCCCTCTGGATGAAGCGGGACCGGCCACGGATGCCTACCGCTTCCGGTTCACAAGTTCCAGCATCGCGCCGAACGACTGGGCGCGCGTCGCCTCCTCGGGCGTCAGCATGATGCGAAACTCCTGTTCGACGGCCAGGATCAGGTTGATGTGAGCGCTCGAATCCCAACCACCGTGCGTCGCGACGGATATGGAGTCGATTGGAGTTGCCGGGTCCACCCGAAGAACACTGCGGAAGATCCGCTCCAGGGCGTGAGCGGGCTCGCTGGTCACTCGCCAACCCCTTCTCTCTCCACCCGCCGATAGAGTGGTTCACGCCCGCGGTCCGACCGGCCCGCGAGGGCGACCTCGAACTCGTGGACGCCGTCGTCGCGGTCGACTCGGCGAAAGCCGTTCTGGACGAAGAATTCTCGGGTCATTTCGTTCCTGGCGGTGGGAATGTGACGGCCTCTGACGACCTTCGTGCCGGCCGCCGCCGCATCGTCGAGCAGGGTGTGGAGCAGTTCGTTTTCGATCTTACGTCCGAATGCTCGACAACTCAACAGAAACGTGTCGATGTCCCACCGATCTGCTGGGCCCGGGGTCACAATCGCAACGCCCACGACGCCGTAGTCCGAAAAGCGGTCTTCCATTCGCATCGTGTAGACGATCCCGTCGTTCATGAGTCGCTCGATGTCGCCCGGTGTATAGCGTCTCGTGGTCAGGTTGAATTGATTAGTGCGCTGAGTGAGCTGACTGGCCCTCGGGATCGCCGCCCGGTTCTGTCGCTCGATGGCCAGCCTGATCTCGAGGCTGCGGACAAACGTTTCCAGATCCGGTGCGTTGCGTCTGAGGCGCTGCCGCTCGGCGTTCGTACGCAACGACTGCGCCCTCTTCAGGTCGTCTGCGTCGACACGCAATCGCTGGGTGCCCTTCATATTGGCTATGAACCCGGGTATCTCGGCCGGGTTCTCGGGGAATTGTTCGACCAGAACTTCGGGAAACGCCGAACGGATCCTGGCGCACTCGACCGGACTGTCATCCACGAAGACCATGGAGTCGAGGCCGATGTTCATCTCCTCGGCGAGCTCGGCCAGATTCTTCCCTTTGTCGTTCCAGTTGATGCGGTGCGCCGTGAAGTCGCCGACGCGCAGAACCATGTCCGGTGAGTCTGCGAGGAACGACAGCACCTCGTCCTCGTTGTTCTTGCTGTTGATGGCCAGGAGGAAGCCCCGGCGGTGCAATCCCGCCAGAAACTGCTGGAACTCGCGGTAGCCTTCGCCGGGATAGTCCGTTCCTATTGCGACCCCGAGCGGACCCGCTTCGCCCAGTACTCCTCCCCACAAGGTATTGTCGCAGTCCACGACCACACACTTCCTGGGAGGAACCACTTCGGCGGCCACGAGGTCCGCAAACGCCTGGCCCAGATGGGGCAGAAAATCGACCGCGAAGGGGTTGCGGGCCATCAGGTACATGCGCGGATCGAAGGCCCGCGCGGCACCGTACTCGGCGATGACCCGGTCGAGGTCCAGGATAGCTACCCGGGGTTCGGCGTGAAACCTGTCGACAAGCGAGGCGTTCAGCCGCCGCCGCATCTGCGGCCAGCTCGACGGATCCTGGTCCGTGTGAAGCTGGTGAAACCGAATCGGGTCGGGCGCCAGGTTGGACAGGACAATCGCGGCGGTGGTGCGTTGCAGCAGCCCGTTCACGACTGCATCCACCCGGGCCAGGATCGACTCCTCAGCGTCCTGTGGTGGATCGTGGCGGGCGTCACCCAGAAGCGCCGCGGATTCGAAGTAGAGCAGAAGGGTGTCGGGTGCCGGATCACCCAGTTCGAGTGGCGTGGCTGAATATCGCTCATAAACCTCGTAGTCGCCCACGCTGAAATCGGCTTTGATCCCGCGGTTGAGGAGGCTCACATACAATTCCGGCAACCACGGCTCCACGGTCGCGTTCCTGAGTATCCCGACGCCGATGCTGCGAAACCCTTCCACACAGTGCGGGGCTTCCTTGCCGCGGCGGAACACCTCATTCGCCTTTGCGTAGGACGAAGCGCCGACGGTGTCACTGGCCGCCTGGCGGAGGAAATCTCCCCACTCGGCAGAAGATGTGGGGACGCCGGTCTCGGGCGGATCCTGGGATCTGCTCATATCAACCATCCCGGTCCGCTTGGACGAGCGGGGCCGGTTCCGCGGGGAGCTTGACTGTTGCCGATCCCTCCATCGCCGTGACGAGATCGTGCTCGCGGCGCGCCGTGAAATCGAGAATCACCACGCCCGCGGCTTCCGATCGGTGCACAACCGCTGTCTCGAAGACGACCGATTCGCCGACATACACCGGTGCTTTGAAGTCGAATCGGTATGAAACGCAAACTGCTCCCGGGCCTGGCAAATGAACGCCGATGATTCTGCTGACTTCGGCGAGCAACAATCCCGCGTATGCCATCTGGTCTGGATGGCCGAACCCGAGTGCGGACCGGCGGTCCACATGAATGGGATTGGTGTCTCCGGAGAGGTCGGCGAACGCAGTCATCTTGTCCGCGGTTACCGTAATCCGGGAGCGAAAGCAGCTGGTGGGCTCCTGATCAGCACTCATAGGTTGTGACTGTGTCTTCGCTTGGTTGGGTCGGGCTTCGGGGACGCCGCCGAGAGGCAGGCGACACGGCAGGAACGTGAAATGACGACCTCGTAAGATAGATGCTTTTGTGACATCGTTCACGGTTGGGTGTGGTCGCCCGACCGTCGGGACGGCGACCACTGGCGATCACCATCACCACTACATCAGATGTAATATTCACATTACATGATGTAAGGTGTATTTTACATGCCGGATTGAGCGTACCGCGTACAGCCAACCTTGAACCACTTATCGGGCCACTATAGTGTGATGACCGAGTGCGTCACCGGCTACAAGTAGCCGGCGCCCAGTCCCTTTTCCCCCTTCGCGAAGACGGAGTTTGAGCCATGGCCCGGAGCGAGCGGAACCCCGTCGCGATCCCCTGGTGGCTTCCGGGCTGCATCTTCCTGCTGGCCATCCTGATCCTATTCGGGGAGTTCATCTTTTCGGATCAGATGCTGTACGGCGAGGACACGCTTTCGCTTGGCTATATGGGCCGGGCCTTCTTCGCCGAACGGCTGTCGATGGGTGATCTGCCACTATGGGCGCCAAGGCTGTTGGGCGGTGTGCCGACCATCGAGTCCATTTCGGCGGGGGATGGGGTTTACCCGACCAGCTTGCTCTTCTACGTGAGCGACGCGTATCGCGCACTGGGTTGGAAGCTGGTCCTTCACATCCTCGCCGGCGGCTTTTTCATGTACGGTTGGGCCCGGGGTCTCGGACTGAGCCGCGCCGCCGCCACCATCGGTGGACTCGGTTGGCTGATGGCCCCGGTGATGGTCACGCTGGTGCTCCCGGGCAACGATGGGAAGCTCATGGTGGCCGCGCTGACCCCGCTGGTCTTCTGGGCTACGGAGGCCTTGCTGCGCGCGCCGTCCGGCCGCACGGCCGCAGCCATGGCCGGCGCGGTCGGGCTGGTGTGCCTGGTCACCCAGTTCCAGACGGCGTACTTCCTCTTTGGCACGGCCGGGGCGTACGCGGTCTTCCGCACGGTGCAGTTGTGGCGCTCCGCCGGCCCCGGAGACCGACCGGCCGGCGTGCGGCGGGCGCTGCTACCCTTTGGAATCTTTCTGGGCGCGTCGCTGCTGGGAAGCGGAATCGCGGCTTTCCAGGTCCTTCCCGCGGCCACATACGTCGGCGAGTCGTCCCGCCGCACCGCGACCACCGTGGACGCGACCCCGGAGGAGCGTATCGCCTACTCCAGTTCGTGGTCGTTTCACCCGGAAGAGGTGGTGTCGCTGGTGGTCCCGGAATTCGTGGGCAACAGCTACGCCGAGGCCGAATGGGCGCAGAACACCTATTGGGGACGCAACGCGATCAAGCTGAATCACGAATACCTTGGCGTCTCGGTCGTGGTAATCGCGCTCTTCGGGCTACTGGGTCGGCGGAGCAGGGGAATGCGGTGGTTCATGGCCGGGATGAGCGGTGTCTGGCTTCTCTACGCCCTGGGCACCCATACACCCGTTTGGCGGATTTTCTACGAGTTGGTGCCCGGGATGGGCCTCTTCCGCGTCCCGGCGATCTGCGCGTTCCTGGTGAGCTTCGGCGTGACCACCCTTTTCGCGATGGGAATCGACGATCTCGTTCGCGAAGAACCCGGGGGGCGACCGTTTCTGGGAACGCGTCGGGGACGTGCGGTGCTCGGCTTGCTGGGCCTGTTGTTCATCGGGGCGCTGCTACAGGCCTCGGGCGTTTTGGGCAGCGTGTGGACGACGATGCTCTATGCCGACGCCGGGGAGCGCCAGCTGGCGGCACTGGCCACAGCCACCCCGTTCATCACGCGGGGGTTCGGGATTGCGCTGGTGATAGCCGGCTTGGCAGTCGCGGGGATCTGGGCGTTGCAGCAGGGCAGGGTCCCCCTCACGGCCGGACTGGCAGGCTTGGCGGCGCTGGTCGCCCTCGATCTGGGCCGGATCGATCGGGCCTTCATCCGCACGTGGGACTTTCACGCGTGGGCGGCCCCGAATGCGAACATCCGTTTCCTGCAGGCGCGCCGCGACGAGAGCCCGCCGTTTCGGGTTGCGGACATGCGTGACGAACAGAACGTCGAGCTGGCAATGCACGGCCTCGACATCCTTTCCGGGCACCACCCCAACGATCTGGCGCGCTACCGGATGCTCCTGGGTCTCGAGGCCAGCGTCAGCCGGGGCGCCAATACCCGGCATCCCAACGTCCTGCGGATGATGAACGTGAAGTACCTGGCCTGGCCCGAGGAGGCTGTGGGAGGACCGCCGTACGCGGGCGCCCAGGCGCTGAGTTCGGCACCAACCCCGAGGGGACTGGTGACGGTGTACGCCTACCCTGGTCTCGACAAGGCCTGGGTGGTCGGCGCTGCCACGGTTCTGGACGACGAGGCCGCGCTGGCGAGGATTCTGTCGCGGGACTTCGATCCGGCGGGCGAGGCGATCCTGGCAGAGCCCACCGGGTTGGCGCTTCCGGGTGATGGGGGGGCAGGGGGCATCGGCCAGGTCACCTGGGAACTCGATGAGCCCGACGAGCGGCGCCTGCGGGTGACCACCACCGGTCCCGCGCTTCTGGTTGTGTCCGAGAACTGGTTCCCGGGGTGGGTGGCTCAAGTGGACGGTGTGCCGGCCGAAGTGCGCCGTGCCAACCTGACCCTGCAGGCCGTGGAGATTCCGGCGGCTGGAGACCACACGGTGACGCTGCGCTACACGGCGCCGACGGTGCGCAGCGCGCTGCGGCTCAGCATCGTGGCGTTGGTGATCACGGTCCTGCTGTTCGGGTCGTCGTACGTGCGCGGCCTGCCCGCTTGGCTGCAGCCCGGGCGAAGGGCCGGATGAGCGGTCCGACGGGGGGTGGGCAGCGGGATCCGGCCGGCCGCAGGCGCTGGTGGGTGGCGCCCGTCAAGCTGATCCTCACGGTCGGCGTGACGTGGCTGATCCTGCGCGGGGCGGGGGTGAGGCTGTCGGAGGTCGGCGCGGTGGACTGGGGGATGGTGCGGCTGAACGTGCCGTACCTGGCGCTCTCCGTGGCGCTGCTGTTCGTGACCTTCGGGATCACCGCCGTGCTGTGGTCCCGGAATCTGGTCGAATTCGGCGAACGCAGGGTGGGCGTGATCGAGGGGGCCGCAGTGCTGCTGATCGCGAACCTGGGCAGGTACGTGCCGGGCAAGATCCTGGCGCTGGCCGGGGTGGCCGTGCTGGCCCGCCGCAGGGGAATTTCGGGGGTGCGCGCGACGGCGGCGGCCGTGACGGCCCAGATGGTCAACCTGCTCGGAGCCGCCGCGGTGGGTGGATGGGTCGCCGTGTGGTCGGCCGGGCTCTCCGAGGCGTGGCAGATCGCGATCGGGGTCGGCATGGTGGCCGCGCTGGCGGGCTTCCTCTACTTCGGAGGGGCAGGGGCCCTGGTGCGCTGGGTGCTCCGGCGAGGCGGCCATGGCGATGACCTGCCGCATCCTAGCGGCCGCAGCCTGCTGCGGCTCCTCCCGGGCTACATGATCAACTGGCTGGTTCTCGGCGCCGCCTTCACCTGTCTGGGCCGGGGTCTGGGAATGAACATCGGCTTCGGCATCGGGATCACGGCGTTCGCGGCCGCCTACTTCGCGGGCTATCTCGCGTTCTTCACGCCGGCTGGCCTGGGTGTGCGCGAATCTTCGCTGGTCGGGCTGCTCACCCCGATCCTCGGACTGGAAGCGAGTGTCATCCTCTCCGGTCTCCAGAGAGTGTGGATCACGGCGGCCGAGCTGCTGGGGGCGGGGACCGGCGCCTTCGTGTTGCGCCGACCCGTCCTGCCCGTGGCCCCTGGTTCCGAGACGGACACAGTCGAGCCCGCAACGGAGGGTACCGCATGAGTGACGCGCAGCGTGTGCTGGTGATCGTCCCCACCTACAACGAGCGTGACAACCTGCCGCGCATCGTGCCGCTGATTCTGGAGCAGGGGGACGCCTTCCACGTTCTGGTGGTCGATGACAACTCGCCCGACGGGACGGGCGATGTCGCGGACGAGCTCGCCGGCGCGCATGAGCGGGTCCAGGTGCTGCACCGCGCGGGGAAGATGGGCCTGGGCGCCGCCTACGTGGCCGGGTTCGGGTGGGGGCTGGAGCGGGGCTACGACATCATGATCGAGATGGACGCGGATCTGTCGCATCCCCATGGGAGGCTGCCGGCGCTTGTGCAGGCCCTCGACGAGGTGGACGTCGCTGTTGGATCCCGCTACGTCGGCGGACGCATCACGGTGGTGAACTGGCCGCTGCGCCGCCTGATGATCAGCCTCTTCGGATCGTGGTATGCGCGCGCGATCACCCGTGTGCCCGTGAACGACGCCACGGGCGGCTTCAACGCCTTCCGGCGCGAGGTGATCGAATCCGTCGGGCTCGAGCGGATCCAGTCGAACGGATACAGCTTCCAGATCGAACTCAAGCTGCGCGCCTGGCGGGCCGGGTTCGCGCTGCGGGAAATCCCCATCGTCTTCACCGAGCGTGACAGCGGTGAATCGAAGATGTCCGGAAAGATCATCCGCGAAGCCGTGTGGCGGGTGTGGAAGCTGCGCCTGCTCGATCTGCTGGGGAAGTTGTAGGCGTCCGGGGCTCCGGTGGCGCTCGTCGACCTCTGCTATCGCTGTCCGCAATGCGGTCACGACCCGATGGAGGGGGTGGGGGACAAAGCGCGATGCGCGTCTTGCGGAGTCCGCATCGAGCGCCGGAAGGGACGGTTGCGCATCACTGGTCCCGGGGATGACCCGCAGCGCGACGTGAGCGCCCGGGACCTGTGTCGAAGAATCGATGATCTCGGTGGGCCCATGACCCGTGCGACCGCGCCGGACGGAACCGTGGGGTACTCGGCCCCGGCGATGGTCTCGTGGCGGATCGCCGAGCGGGCCGTACGATATCGCGGCATCCTGCGAGGGTACTCGGAATCGATGGGCCCGGCGGTGGAAGGCTCGATCGCCGTGGACCGCGACGCGGTCTCCGTGGACGGCGGACGGTCCGACTCGGGACGCTGGCGGCACCTGGACATCGGCGCCGTGCAGGCGTCTTCCTCGTCGCTGCAGCTATCGCTGCCCGGTGACCGGCTCGTCCAGCTCCGCTTCATCGGCGATTCGCCTCGCCGCTGGGAGACTCTCATGCGGCGCCTGATCGTCGATGCGTGGGAGCGGGCCGGACGGGGCAGGGTGATCGAGTTCCAGCCCCGGATCGTCACTCGATGGTGACGGCCTGGTACCCATTCTTTCGGGTCATCGCGAAGTGGCTCGGCCTGGCGCTCACCCGTCCAGCCGTGTCGGGAACGTCGCACATCCCCCGAACCGGCCCATTCTTCCTCGTCGCGAACCACGAGAGCATCCTCGATCCAGTGCTGGTGCAGGGGAACTGTCGGCGCACGGTCCACTTCTTCACCAAGAGCACGCAGTTCTCGTCCAGCGCGGTGTTCCGGTGGTTTCTGCCGCGCGTGGCGGCGATTCCGGCTCGGCGGCACCGGGTCGACCCGCAGTCGGTCCGGACGGCGTTGCGGGCGCTTGAGCGAGGCGACGGGGTGGGGATCTACCTCGAGGGCGAGCGGAGCTGGGAAGGCGCTTTGCAGCCGTTTCGGCGGGGTTCCATCCGGTTGATTCTCAGGGCGGGCGTGCCGGTGGTGCCTTGCGGGGTATCCGGGACCTACCGGGCTTGGCCGCGCTGGAGCCGCCGGCGCTGGCGTTCGACCGTGTCCATCCGCTACGGCGAACCGCTCCACTTTGGCGTCCACGATACCCGGGCCGAGCGCGAAGCGGCGCTCGACGAGACCGCGGCGCGGATTGCGGCGGCTCTGATGGGGTTGCGGGAGATGCCGGCATGACTGGCGCAACGAGCAAACGGAGACCAATTTCCCGGCCATGATACGTTCAGCGCTCCTGTGGGTGTCGGAAAACAACTGGTGCAAAAACACGCTGCCCAGGTACGGTTTCGTGCGGCGGGCGGTGCGGCGGTTCATGCCCGGCGAGACGCTGGAAGACGCGCTGGGAGCCGCTCGGTCGATGACCGAGCAACACCGGATCCCGGGGCTCGTCACCTTTCTTGGCGAGAACGTGGCCGACGAAGCCGAGGCGCGTGCGGTCGCGGACCACTACATCGAGGCAGCGGAAGCGATTGCCGCCGCGGGGCTGGACGTGGAGCTGTCGCTCAAGCCGACGCATCTGGGACTCGATCTGGGCATCGAGGTGGCGGAGGACAACCTGCGGCGCGTCACCAGGGCGGCCGAAGCGCACGGAAACTGGGTCTGGCTGGACATGGAGTACAGCCGTTACGTGGACCCGACGCTGGAGCTATACCGATCGATCCTTGCCGATCACCCGCATTTCGGGATCTGCCTCCAGTCGTACCTGTACCGCACGCGGGACGATCTCGAGTCGTTGATTCCGCTCGGGCCGGCCGTGCGGATGGTGAAGGGCGCCTACGCCGAACCCGCCGACGTGGCGATGCCGGTCAAGGCGGATGTGGATCAGGCGTTCTTCGACCTGACGGTCCGCATGCTGGCTCCCGACGCGCGCGAGGCGGGGGTTCGGGCCGGCCTCGCAACCCACGATGCCCGGCTGATCCAGCGCATCGAGTCCTGGGCCGAGGCGAACGGCGTGGGAGGCGATGCCTACGAGTACCAGATGCTCTACGGCATTGCCGAACAGGAACAGAGACGTCTGGCAGGGGCCGGCAAGGGTGTCCGGGTGCTCATCAGCTATGGCGAGCACTGGTTCCCCTGGTATGTGCGCCGCCTGGCCGAACGCCCGGCGAACGTCGGTTTCGTACTGCGCAGCTTTCTTCCGAGGTGAGTTGAAATGAAGGAATGGTCGTTGTTCCGGTATTCGTTCGATGGTCCGGGCAGGTTCGCGGGCGTGTTCGCGCTGCTGGCGGTCTTGGGTTCGGCCGCGTGTGGAGAAGGGGGTCCGGCGGTCGAACAGCCCGGAGATGCGGCGGCGGTCGGCACCGCTGCGGACGGGTATGCCGCTGCGGCGGAGTCGGCGCGGATGCTCATCGATTCGTTGATGGCGACCGAGGCCATTCCTGGATTGTCGGTGGCAGTGGGACGTGCGACAGAAGTGCTGTGGTCGGAAGGATTTGGCTATTCCGACTTGACGCATGACGTAAAGGTAACGCCGGAGACGAAGTTCCGCATCGGCAGCGTGTCGAAGCCGGTCACGGCGGCGGCGCTCGCAGTGCTGGTGGAGAGGGGCGCCCTGGATCTGGATGCTCCCGTGCAGGACTACGTGCCGTCGTTTCCCACGAAGCGCTTCCCGGTCACGACTCGGCAACTCGCCGGGCACCTGGGCGGAATCCGCCACTACGAGGGGATGGAGAATTTCGGTGCGGTCAACTATCCCGACGTTCGGTCGGGGCTGGTGATCTTCGAGGACGATCCGCTGATCAACGAGCCGGGGACGGAATTCTCGTATTCATCCTACGCCTGGAACCTGATCAGTGCGGTGATCGAGGGCGCCAGCGGGGAAGAATTCCTCGACTTCATGGACCGCGAGGTCTTCGGCGCGCTGGCGATGAACGAAACGCTGGCAGACAGGAACCGGCCGATCATCGCGCACCGGACGCGCTTCTACACGAGGGACGCCGAGGGGCAGGTTGTGAACGCTCCGTACGTCGACAACAGCTACAAATGGGCCGGCGGGGGCTTCATATCGACCCCGGAGGATCTTCTCATCTTCGCAAATGGGCACCTGGAGCCCGGGTACCTGCGGGCCGAGACGCTGGAGATGCTGTTCACATCCCAGATGACCCGCGACGGCAGCGAAACCGGATACGGTGTGGGCTGGCGTTCCAGCACCAACACACGCGGCGAACGCATCGTCTCGCACGGCGGCGGATCCGTCGGTGGCCGCACGATGCTGACGATGAACCGGGACAACGGGCTCATCGTGGCGATCGTCGCGAACCTGTCGAGCGCGCCGATGAGCGCCGAACTCGCCGGGCGGATCGAGGAGCTGTTCCGGTAGTCTGCCGGGATTGGGCAGGGCAGACCGGGTCGGGATCCTGTAGGCACTCCTTGGGTTCACGACAATCACAACTTTACATAATATACATTATACGAACTTATTTTCCCGGAATTGGGAAAGAAATGACCCATTCATGCGGGATTATGAGTCGCGCGGCATGCGGAATCATGAGTCCCGCGGCCGATTTCAGCGCAGCAGCGCCACCACCTCGGCCCGGCGCATCTCCACGACGCCGCGGCCGGGATCGGCTTCGTCCATCTCCTCCAGCAGCCGGTCGTAAAGCGCGAGCGCCCCGGCGATGTCTCCCTGATCGCGCTTGACCCGTGCGGCGTCGGCGAGCGCGTCCTGGACCTGGAAGCCGAGTCCGGCGCGATCTGCCAGTCGCTCGTACAGCCCTTCCGCCACCTGGAGGTTCCCTGCGTCCTCGGAGATCGCGGCCAGGAGACCTGCGGCCTGGGCGCCGAGCGGGTCTTCCACATCGCCGGCGACCGGCTCGAGGACCTCGGCCGCGGCTGCGGGATCACCCATGCCGGCGGTAATCTGGGCCAGCACCACGCGCGCTTCGTCGCCGAAGGGCGTGCCCGAGAAGCGTTCGAGGTAGAGCTGCAGGTCCGCCTGGACACCCGCCTGATCGCCCTGCTCGAGTCGCTGCTGCAACTGTTCCAGCTGGGCCGCTGCAGCGGTGTTCAGGGATCCACGATAGTTCCCGTAGTAGACCAGGGCGGCCGTCCCCAGTGCCAGAACCACCACGCCCACGGTCAGCGAGGACCGGTGCTTTTGCGCCCAATCGCTGAACGTCACCATCTTGGCGACGAAGACGTCTTCCTGTTCGGCGGGATTGACGACCTTTTCGGGACCGGTACCCGGCCTGCTGTATTTTCCCATGATGGGTCTGGCCTTTTTGTGCTGGGCGCCCTGCGTGCACCGTTGGTGGCTGCGCCGCGATTGTGAGGAACGACTTCGCCCCGATCAGAGGCGACTTCGTGAGGTCAGAACACTAATGGCGTGCCGGATTTCAGGTCAATGACCCAGCGCCGGCCGCCCAGGTCCGCTCAGCCTGATGATGCTCCAGGCAGGCCTCCATTCCCGTCTCCAGCTGCAGAGTGACATGCTGCAGGTCGAAGTGCTGGTAGGCGATCGTGCGCAGCTGGTCGAGCAACTCGTCGCGACCGGACGAGTGGCTCGGATCAACCATCACATGGGCCGTGAGCGCGTCGTAGCCCGACGCGAGCGTCCAGACGTGCACGTCGTGCACGCCGGTAACGCCGTCGACTGCGATGAAGGCATTGCAGAGATGCGACACATTGATCCGGTCGGGCGTGCCCTCCAGGAGCACGTGGACGGTCTTTGCGAGGAGGCGCCAGGCGCTGACCAGGATGAGTACCCCGATGGCGACGCTGAGGATCGGATCTGCGAGATACCACCCGAACGCCCACACCAGGAGGCCCGACAACACGACCGCCACCGAGCCCAGGAGGTCGGCGATCACATGCTGATAGGCGCCCTCGACGTTGAGATTGTCCTTGGCCGAGCCGTGCAGCATCCAGGCGACGACGATGTTGACGGCCAGACCCACGGAGCCGACGCCGAGAACGAGTCCCGCCTGCACCTCGGGTGGGCTGGCGAACCGCTGCAAGGCTTCGAAGACGATCCACGCCGAGATCACGCAGAGCGCGAGGGCGTTGGCGAGGGCCGCAAGGACTTCCAGGCGGTGGTAGCCGTAGGTGCGGCGGGCCGAGGGCTTGCGGGTGGCGAAGCGCATGGCGGCGAGGGCGAGGCCTATGGAGGCCGCGTCGGTCAGCATGTGGCCGGCGTCCGCAAGCAGCGCCAGGCTGCCCGACAGGATGCCTCCCACGACCTCGGCGAACATGTATCCGGTGATGAGCACCAGAGCGAAGGTGAGCCTTCGCGTGCTCGTCTCCCGCATCTCGTAGGCGTGGTCGTGGCTGCAGCTGGTGTGAGTGGTCATCGCGGCGCCTTCCTCAGGCGGTCTGTGCGTTGATCGCGGCATCCGTGGCGAGCGCATTGAGCGTCGCGGGGTCGATGTTCCCCCCGGAGACGATCACGGCAGCGCGCCCTCGGGGCTGATACCCCGACCAGAGCGCCGCGATCCCTACCGCTCCCCCGCCTTCCACGACCAGGCGATAGCCAAGCAGGCATCGCGCCACCGCGGCCCGGATGTCGCGTTCGTCCACGATCACATGTTCCGCGACGACATCCCTAACTATATCGAATGTGAACCCGTTGTCGAGTCCGATACCACCCGAGAGTGCGGAAGCCACGGTCTCTTCGTCGGGTACGCGCACGGGCCTGCCCGCATCGATGCTCTTGACCATGACCGAGGCCCGTCGCGCCGAGACCGCCACGACGCGCACGCCCAGCGCTTTGGCCGCGAGGCCGATTCCTGCGACCAGTCCCCCGCCGGACAGAGGCACCAATACCTCGTCGAGGCCGGGAAGCTGCTCGGCGAGTTCCAGCGCGATGGTCCCCTGCCCTTCAATCACGTCGGGGTCGTCAAAGGGGTGGACGAGTGTCATGCCATCCGCTCCGGCCAGCTCCGCCGCACGGTCCTCCGCCTCGTCGTAGCTGCCCCCGGAGAGCACCACCCGCGCGCCCGCCGCCCGGATCGCTTCCAGTTTCGACGGATCGGCCCAGTCGGGAACGCACACCGTCGCGGCGATCCCCAGTCGCGCTGCCACCTCCGCCACCGCGCGGCCATGGTTTCCGGACGAGGCGGCGACCACTCCTCTCCGCCGCTCATCTCTGCTCAGTTTGAGGATGCAGTTGGCCGCCCCTCGCACCTTGAACGACCCCGTGCGCTGGAGAGACTCCAGCTTGAGGGCGACCGAACCCGCGGGGGTCTCCACAGGCACGATGGGAGTGCGCCAGGCGATGCCGCGGATGCGGGTGCGGGCCCCTTCGAAGTCGAACGCAGGGACCGTGGGGCGCTCCTGGCCGGCGGCCGTGGCTCGTGTGCCGATCTCCCGGCTGGTCACACCGCCTACGAGATGATCCTCTGTCCCTCGACCAGCTTCACAACCCAGAGACCCGAGTTCAGGTCCGACGTGAAGATGTGGCCCTTGTGGATCTGGGCACCCCAGGTCATGCCCCAGTTGGGGACGGTGGACTCGGAATCGATGGTTTTGAGCACCGCGATCTCCCGTCCCTGGCGATAGAGGTCGCCGCGCAGCTCGCCCGAGATGTCGACGACCCGCAGACCGGCCTGGTAGTAGCCGACGTAGAGGAGATCGCCCTCGACCCAGATGTTGTGGGCGCCCGCCTCCGGCACCTCGTAGCGCGCCACTTCGACCGGATTCTCCGGGTCCTCCATGTCGAGCACGTGGATGTAGCCCCGCGCCTCGATCGGCGTGTCCGCATCCCATATGTCCGGGAAGATCTCGTCGCCGACAAAGAGGTAGCGCCCGGCGCGCCAGGCGGTGTGCGTGTTGCCGATCGGATAGCTGTGGCGCGAGACGAACGCGGGTTCGGTGGGAGTGCCGCCATGCGTCCCGGCACCGACGTCGAGCATGACCGCCCCGTCGTCCCAGTATGAGAGATAGGCGTAGCCGTCCTGGACGATGACGTCGTGCAGCGATTTGTTGTCGGACTCGGGCATGCCCCAGCGCCCGACTTCGTCAGGGTTGGCCGGGTCCGAGATGTCGATGATGTGAATGTCGCTGGTCCCGTTGTGGACGGCGTAGACCAGGTCGCCCTCGATCCACACATTGTGAACGCCCCCGGGGACGGTCCGCTTGTACTCGGAGATGATCGTGGGGTGCGCCGGTTCGGAGAGGTTGAGGATGACGATGCCGTTGCGGCGGTCGGACGCGCCCTCCCGGGTCAGGATCCCGATGCGGTTGCTCGAGTGGATCTTGACGTCGTTGATGCGCCGGGCGTCCAGCTGGAGAGAATCGGTCAAGACGGGGCTGGAGGGATCTGTGACGTCCCAGGCCTTCATCCAGTCATACATGTAGGTCCCGACGTAGGCGTAGTCCCGTCCGTTCACGCCCTCGAAGACCCAGGTGTCGCCCGAATGATGGTCGGCGGCGGCCCCGCGCCCGACCCGGACCAGTTCCGCCTCCTCGATGCGGGTGGTGATCTCGGCCGATGCGACCGCAGCGCGTCCCTCGCCGTAGATTGCGGTGACGCGGTAGGTGCCGGGACGCTCCGCGACGAAGACTCCTTCGGTCCCCTCCGCTTCGATCTGTGCACCGGCGCCGCTGACGCTCCATTCCGGGTAGAGCGTCGCGTTGCCGCGCGGCTCGAACCGGATCACGTCACCCGTGCTGGCACGCACTTCGGACGGCGTGATCTCCACGCTGCCCGGATCGCCCTCGCTCACTTCCACGTCTACGCCGGTGCTGACGCCGCCCGAGCTCACGGTGACGACGGCCTGCCCCGCGCGGCGCCCATACACCCGCCCGCTGCCGTCCACCCCCGCCACCTCCTCGTCGCTGGACGAGAACGCAAGCGACGGACCCGGCACGACCTCGCCGTCCTGTCCCGTGGCAACCACCCGAACCGGCGCGCTGGCGCCAATGACGATAGCCGCCGCTGGCAGCGACGCCTCCAGCGCCGCCACCGGAAGCGCCCGCACGACCACGCTCGCGAAGCTCATCACGTTGCCGGAGCGGGCCGCGATCCGTGCCTCTCCCGGGGAGACCGCGGTCACCACGCCCGTCTGGTCGACCTGGGCGACCTCCGGTGTCATCGCGATCCAGAGCACGGACGCGTCCTCGAGCACGGCCCCGGTCTCATCCCGCACCGTTGCGGCCACGGTCGCCCTCTCCCCGGTGTCCAGCGTCAGGCTGGACGGATCCAGGTCTATCCTGTCGGGTCCCGTCTGGATCCCAGCCAGCACCATCAGCAGCGCGGTCGTCGTCATCTGCAAATACTCCCTTTGCGGTCCTGTTCCAACGTTTCTCAACGAGCCCAGCCTGAGCACGAGCCAGTCCAGCCTCTGCACGCGGGTCCGGCCGATGCTCACGAGCCCAGCCGGCGCAGCCTAAAGATACCTTGCGGCGTCGGCAGCTGTCACTTGCCATGGGTTCGCGCCGCGACAATCTTTTTGCGGCACCGGCGCCGTCTCCGTCCAGAAACGCCCGGTGATCCTGTCCCCGTAGCTCAGGTGGATAGAGCGACTGCCTCCTAAGCAGTAGGCCCCAGGTTCGAGTCCTGGCGGGGACATTGGGTTTTTGAGGTATCGGGCTTCCGATTCCCGCTATTTGTTCCCGCTAATTGGCGGGAATGGAGACCTTCCGGCGGTCTTCGAGGGCCTTCCTGAGCTGGTCCTCGTCGGCCTGCTGATAGCACTGGAGGACGGTCTGGGCCGTCTTCCAGCCGCCCAACTCGCAGAGCACCTTGAGTGGCTGGTTCATGAGGTCCGAAGCGAACTTCCGCCTCAGAGAGTGCCAGCCGCGTCGATGAATGGGTTCCAGTCCCGCCAGCGTCTGGGCTTTGGTCCACCAAGTGCGCGCCCGTGAACGGCTCACGCTCTTCGAAGGATCCCCGGGTGCCGGAAACAGCGGAGCATCCCCGATGCCGGGGTTCCGCCTCCGCGCTTCCTCCAGCGCGTCGAGTGCTTCGGCGGTCACCGGCGTCTGGTGCTCGTGCCCTGTCTTCTCGTGCTCGGCACGCCACCGGATGATCCTGCGCTCCATGTCGATGTCCGACCAGCGAAGCTGACGGATGGCACCGATCCGGTGTCCCGTCTCGTGCGCGATCACCAGCGCCACGCGGAAACGCCAGTCCATCTGGAGCGACGCCTTACGCAGGGCCACATACTCCGCATCGGTGAGCAGCACCCTGGCCGGGTTCTTCTCCTTGGGCAACTTGAGGCCCCGGAGCGGGTTGGACTCCAACAGGAGCCTGCCCTCGTCGTCCCTCGATCTCGCTGCCCAGTTGAGGACCGCGAGCACGAACTTCAGGTCGTATTCGATGGTCCGGTCGGAAACCGGCCTCCCACTCGGGCCTACCCTGCCCGCCCGACGCGCCCGAATGAAGCGGTCCCAGTCCCGTTGGGAGAGCGTTCCGGGCTTGCGGTGCTTGCCGAAGAACTTGAGGAACATCGCCATCGCGGCTCTCTCGTACCTCCGCGACCGCTTGGTCTTGGTGGGTGTGACCTCTTCGCGGTAGATGTCAAACAGCGTCTCCAGCGTCAGCGGCTCGGGTTCGGCTGGTGCCTCGCCGTGGAACTCCTGGCTGGTGAAGCCGGCGGCGAACTCGTCCGCCTGCTGCTTCGCCCGTGCCCAGTCGCGGTGCCCCAGCGAACGGCTCAGCCTGCGGCCGTTCTCGCGCCACTCGATCTGGATCAGGCCGGTTTTGGGGTCGGGAAAGACCCTCACCCGGTTCCGGCCCCATTCGCCGGCGCTGTAGCTCCGGCGGCTTCGTTTCGTGCGTGCCATCGTTCGATTCCTCTCGATGATGGACTGCACGACCTGCACGATGGGAAGTTCGCGGAATAGGGAGCTCCTGCGCCAGAGGTAGCGTGGCGCTACCCGATTCCGCAGGGCTGCCCGGCTTCTCGTATCGCGTCGGCTGCACCTTCCAACGGGTAGGTGTAGCGGACGGCGCCCACTTCCTCCCAATCCAGTTCGATCAGCAGGGAGTCGCTCGCAGTGGAAGGACTCTCCAGGAGGCGCCTGACGAATTCGGCATCCGAACTCTCGCCCGTGCCCCTGTCCTGGGCGTCTTCCTGGTCAAGGACGATCCGGTAGCGGGCGGGAACTGCGAGGGCTTGCAATACGACCGCTTCTTCGCCCCAGGTGGTCCGCAGTTCCAGCGGGCCCGTGATCAATGATCCCGGAACTGCCGCTGCGGTCGGGCGCGGCGGCTCCCAGAACCCAAGTAGGACGGGGGCGACGTTTCCTGCTTCCCTCTCATTGGCGTTAAGGCAAAGATACCGGATCAGACTCCGGAAGTCGCCTTCGAGGTCGGCAAGCGCTTCGGGCGGACCTGCGGCGGGAGAATAGGCATTGCGCATGGTGTCGAGCGGGTTGCCCTCGTCAACGTCAATCTCCACCCGCCATTTGCTCGGCTCCTGGTCCGCAGCGGCCCCATCCGTCTCCGCAACGGCACTGGTGGCAGATGTCGCTGCGGGTAGTTGAACCGCGTCCCTCTGCCCTGTCTCATCGCCTTCCAACGCATACACGGCCACGCTCTCCACCTCCAACTCGTCCCTGTGTACGCCGAGAACCAGCCCACCGGCCACATCGAGAACGCGGAACCTCGGTGGGGCTTCCACGGTGCCCAGCCACTCTCCGTCGGCGGAAATGACGGTGTAGTCGGGCGCGCCCTCACGCGCATCGCCGGGCCGGTACGAGGGCAGCCATACTCGGCCCTCCGCGTCGCCGAACGGAATGGTGAAGAGGGGCTTCGGCCCGCCGATGACCGCTCGATAGATGGCCATGTCATCATCGGTCATCCGATCGATGTCGGCATCCGGCGCGCCCGGGTTGGCCATCTGGTTCCCCGCCCGGAGGCCGGCCTCGATCCCGTCAAGCGACTCCTCGGTCAGCGGGGCCGGCTCGGCCTGCCAACGCACGATCCGGGTCACGGTGCCATCGGGCAGACGCCAGGTGACCTCCGGCCTGTCGGAACGGGCGTAGACAAAATGACCGGAGGCGACCGCAACCGTGCCCCCCGCTCCGATCGGGTTCCACCGCAGCCCCGGCGGAGGTCGCGAGATGAAGTCGTAGGACGCGACCGTGTCCAGAGCGCCGGTACCCAGGTCGAACCGTGCCATGTGCCCGGGAAGCCATTCACCTTCGAAGCCTGACCTGAACGAATTCGTGGCCATCAGCAGTTGGCCGGATGAGCCGATTCCCTGGACACCCAGACCGCGCGTGTGCCGGGTGTCCACCGTCCGCTCGACTGCCCCGTCGGCGAAGACGGTCACCCGGTGCAGGTCGCGGTCGACCGCCAAGACCCTGTCCTGCCCCAGCGCGAAGACGGCTCCAACATAACTGACATCGCCCGGTCCCTCCCCCGGTCCGGCAAGCAATTCGTGCGTTGTGCCATCCGGGCTCAACACGACCAGTTCTTCGTTAAACACGTCCGAGACCACGGCGCTGCCGTCCGGGAAGAGTCTGCCGGGGTGGATTCCCTGGAAGGCGTAGTCGCCCGGGCTGGCACCGTGGCGGTACAGTGGCTCCGCAGAGAACCGGAAGGGAGCTTCGATGACCGGGGTCCCCATGTACTCCACAATGCGCACACCGGCGCTGTCTTCGATCTGGACCGGGATGCCGGCGGTCGAGCCGGTTTCAGTCTGGCACGCCGCGAAGGCCACCGCCGACAGGACGACGAGGTGGTTTCGGCTTGGCATTTCGACTCTCCCTACTTTGCGGTTTCAGCGAGTGGCGCCGGGCAGCCGCCCTTACCTCCTATGCGTCGATTCGTTCGCCTCGCCCCAACTCATTTTGTATATCACCACCTCGGGATAGTCGAGGCTCCGAAGCGCGACCAGCAGATCGTCTACGACCAACAGAGGCCGCACGGGGATGTCTAGCAGAAGCTCCGATACCACCCGGCAACCCTCCCCAAGCACATGGAGAAGCCTTTGGTCGGTCTCGGGCATCAGGACGGTGTTCAGCAAGTGCCCGCTGGGAAGCGGCAAGATTGACACAGAGTGGCTGAATCGATTCCATCGGAGGCTAACTCCCCGGTTCGAGCGCACGACAACTTCATCCGGGTCGGTGGTCCACTCCCCTCGCCCATGGCACACCGAAACCGTGCCCAGTTGGTCGTCCAGCTGCCATACGGCATAGGGGCTCTTTTGGCTGTAGACATAGCCATCACGCGTGCGACTCAACGAGCCTCCGAGCAACGAATCTTCGAAACCCGCCAAGTCGCTCTGTGGCATCGGGGGACCGGCCTCGGCCACCACATTCCCGTCGCCACTCAAGATCTTGATGGGCAGCAACTCGCCCGTGCCTGAGACGGAAACGACAATCTCTGGGCCGGGGTGGACGATCATGGAGTTCACGGTCCAGCCCGGCGGGACCGGGAAGCTCCGATTGAACTCATATTCGGGCCCGAACACCGAAATCGCCGCGCGCCCCGGATCCCAGACATAGAGGCTGTCTCCAGGGCCCACCTGAACCTGCCAAGGGGAATAGAACTCCCCCGGACCCTCGCCGGACCTGCCGACGGTCGTAACGAATTCGCCGGTGAGTTCGAAGACCTTCAGATCGTGAGACAATTCGTCCGCTACAACCACACGCCCACGGCTGTCGATCGCCAGACTCATGATTCGGCCGAACGCGTCGTGTTCGCCGTCGATGGAGCCGATGGCGGTCTTCTCATCGAGTACCAGCTGCCGTTGCGTATCGGCGAATTCAATCGGGTGCGCGTCCTGCGCAGTCGCTTGTCCGACCGCCCCAACCGCAACGAGTGCGAATCGGCAAAGAAGCAATCCACAAACGCACGACATGATCCGGTGCTTCATGATCCTGCCTCCAGTGATTGGCAAGTGACCGTCCCCTGAGGGCGTGCGGCGGTCGGTATGGCCGGGTCTTCACCGCGCTGACTCGGCCGCCTCGAGGCGCAGCCTGAAAGTTTGGTATCGAACCGAGCCGTTCGCGGTGATCGCGAGTCTGCCAATCAGGCCCGCCTCGACGAGGTGGTAGCTATGGTCGAAGCGTTGGCTTGCGATGACTCTGTTCGTCCGCAGGTCAATGACCTCGAATATGTCGTCGTAGTAGTTGTCATCGTCGCCGCTGTACAGGTCGGCCTCCCTCCACTCCTCGTCGGCGACGCTCGCCGCAACCCACAGGCGCGAGTCGGGTTCGCTCAAGGCGAGGGCGTAGATGTAGGGCTGGGGGGGCTGACCCATTCCAGGGTGCGTCAGATCGTCCCGAGTCTGCTCGGGAAACCAACGTGCCTCGCGCCGAAGCAACTGATGCGGTCGATTCACGTCCCAGAGAGCGATGTCGTACCTCTCGAACCCCACGGCCATCCAGATCCGGCGGTCCTGGCGGATTGCCAAGGGGTACAGACCGGGGAGGTAGCCGTTCACCACTTGGTCGTCCGTCGTTGAGCCGAACGAGCGCTCGATCTCGCCAGTCTCAACGTCGACGAGATGCAGGGGGATTCCGGCGCGGTCCGGGTTGCTCAGATTGGCCACGTGGATCACCCGAGTTCCATCCCACGCAAAGGTGCGCGTTCCCTGTGGAACCCATCCCTCCGTCCTGACCTCGCTTCGAAGGCGTCCATCGTGGTCGAAGTTCAGGATCACACCGCGTCCGCGGTCGAGGACCGAGAACTCACCGTCACCCGTCACGACAAGCGACGAACCGTCCTTGAGCTCGCCGGGGCCGGAGCCACTGCTGCCGATCCGTCGCAGGAATCGTCCATCGGGATCGAACACCAGAACGTTGTCGATCGGCTCGCCGACGATGTATGTCCGCCCCGAAACATCTCGATACCCCTTGACCCACCCGACGAGGTCAAGGATTCCTGGCCCGGAATCCTCGCCATACTCCATCTCCAGCTGCAGGGTAATCCCGCAAGCCTCGTCGCATGGCGCCACGGCAATGGGCTCGGGAACGGTCTGGGCCGCCGACCGCAGCGGGCCAAGTAGCAATACCGCCAATGCCGCGTGGAGGAGAAGAGCCGTGGACGAGTTCGGGGGGGAGTGTGCCAGGTTCATGCTGCGGCATCCTTTCCAGGTGCTCTAGCGGACCGATTTCGACGCGGGAATCGTCTCGGAAGCCATGATGAGCGTCAGCGCGGCGACGGTGGGAGTGCATCTATAACGCGTCGCGGTCGAAAACCGTGCAATCTGGTGTGCGCCGCACGGACTGCGGGCAATGGGCTATGGCCGACGGCCGGGTTCCACGCCCTTCCCTGATTCGGGACGGAAGGCCAGCCTCAATCAGGACGAATCGACCTCAGTGTGGTCCAAGGCATCCTGTGCGACAGCTGAGTCGGCAGCGCGGCGGCGTTCGTCCCGCTTCTTGACGTAGAACATTGCCAACACACCTGCGACGACGGAATATGCCACCGCAGGGCCTACCGGAATCATCACCGAGGCTGCAGGGATTCCCAACAGGCAACCCAGTGTGGCAATCGCAACCAGCGTTCCAGATATCGCCGAGTGTGCCCAGCCAGCCGGTAACTCGAAATGCTGTGACCTCAGATGCATCCGGGCGATCACCCGGTCGTTTGCGTCCGCAGTTCCTGTGGTCGCGGAATCCTGCAGATAGCGTGCCCCCTGCTGGATCTGCCAATCGAGCCAACACGAGCGGCAACTGGCAATGTGTTCCAGGATGGCGGGATCGGCATTGGGTGTGCCGACTCGGCCCAGCGTTCTCAGGTCAGGACAACTCATCCCTCAGCTCCGTCAGTAGTTCACGAAGTTTCTCCCTTGCGTGACGCACGTTGGACCGCACCGTCGCCGGCGCGACCTTCAGGATCCGGCCTGCCTCCTTGGGACTGTGCCCCTCGATATGGACCAGTCGGAACGCCCTCGCCTGCGCGGCCGGAAGAGAATCCAGAGCCTGCTTCACGTTGGACAGGTATTCGCGGTAGTTCAAGAGCCTGGAGGGATCCTCGGCGATGCGCCTTGCCGCTTCGATGGGGACCACAGCGATCGAATACCTGTCCTTGGCAGACTCGTGCGCAGACCGCGCCGTGCGCCAGTTCCTGGCCATGTTGCGGGCCACGGTGCCAATCCATCCTCCCATCGCGCCCTGCTCCCGGTACTTGCCTCGCTGCTCCAGTATCCGGATACAGATCTCCTGATACAGGTCTTCCCTGTCATCGTCCGAGTCCGCGTACGACCACACCACCTTCCGAATCAGTGCGCCAAACCGGTCCAAGACGGCGCGAAGACTCTCGTCGTCACCCTCTCGAAACGCCTTACCGTCTATGGCTTCACGGCGCATGGTCCCGTGTCTCGGTTTCCGACACGCCGTCCCCACGGGATGAGTGAGGCTCCATCCGTGCCTGCGATTCGACCGGTGGCGCCGCCGCGATGCGGAGGCATGTCGAGCCGGTCATCCGTACCGCCGATTCGTGACGAGGCGCCGAAGGACCAGCACCTCGATCAAGGGTATCAAGAGCGGTGCCCAGGCGCCCGCGATTCCCGACCGCATCGTTCCGTCCCGTAGAAACGGCTCGGTAGGGGAAGTCAACGCTGCACAGATGAGGAAGGCCAGCCCACCCGCGACACCGATGGCCAAGCGAACATTGCGTCTCACCCGGCGGGGCAAATCGACCGTCGCCTCGGACGCCAGCATGCCCAGAAGCACATTGGAAAGGCCGAATACGGCGAGCGCCAGGGGCTGGTGGAGGCTCCAGAGGAGTACGTTGGGAGGAAACTCCTGTGGAGCGTCGGTTCGCAGGCTGTACCGAGGTGGCGGATTGGCCTGCACGAATCCGAGATTCCGGACTAGGCCGATCGGGGTTCGACTTCCGAATCGCCGTGCGTCGGCCGATTCAGCTCCCCGGGCGGCGAGAACGCGATCCTCGATTTCCGGTGCAACCCACGCGCCCAAGCCATAGGACACCGTGCTTACCGACACACCGACCAGGACAGCGACTCGGATTGCCCGGGGCGAATGCCCCAGTACCCGTGCCACGGCCAGTCCGGCTGGGAATAGAAGGAACGGGAGTAGCACGGCGGCATCTTGCGCGACCAGCCACAGCAATCGGAGAAGCGTGAACGCCTCTTCGGGCGGCGACCAGAACTGGCCCAGCACGACCCGGCCGATCATGAGCAGGAAGAGCCAGGGGAAGATGGCCCCAGAAATGGCTCGGACCCAATCGGGGGGGCGGACCCAGGTCTTCTTCATCCTTGTTCAGCTTTCGGACCAACCATCGCAGCCTCTGTCGCGAGCCTCTCAAGCGCTGGCCTCGTCTCGGGCGACGCACTCGCCTGGGTTCCGTCGTGAGCACTGCCGCCACACGCGAGTGCAAGAACGCCAGTCCAGATCATGAATCCATGCCTCCACCTCATTGCGTTACGCCTTTCAATCCGGTCGGAGTGCAGGGGGAAGCGAGATCTTCGCAATCCGCTCCTGGCCGAGAGGGTCGGTCATCACCCCGAGGATCTCGGACCCGACGATCCGGTGAAGGGTGAAGTGCGCCGGGAACGTCACGCGAATATCTGAAGGGTGCCGAGCATCAACCGAGACAGTGCGCCAGACCGGACCGAAACCGAGGGGATCGGTTACCCCGTCAAACTCCTGCACCCACACCCGTCCCGCCCCGCACTTGAGGTCGACACCCAGCGGAGCATCCACCGAGAACATGTGCCTGGTCTCCCGTTCGAGACCTGCTACTTCGGAAGCGATCTCCTCATCGCTTCGGTTCGAGTCGCCGACCTCATTTCGGAACTGGGCAACCAGGTAGCCGATGCGCTCGCTCCGGCGTAGCGGCCGACTTGGCCAAGCCAGCGGAATCGAGTCGCGGTCTTCCCAATCGGACGCGATCAGGTAGACCATCTTCCCAATGGGGTCCAGCAGCGCGATTCGTCCATCAGCACACGCGTCCCACAGCGGAACCGCGCCAAGTACGGCATCCCGTTTTGTCACTTCTGCCGCGCCAGGCAGTTGGGCGAAGTCGATCCACGGTTCATCCTTCTCGTGGATTCTGGGGAATCGATGCAGCTGGCCGCTCCAGAGATCCCCTCCGCCCATCACACCATCCCCGTAGCTTGCGGCGACCCTGTGTCCGATCCCGAAGCCAATGCGGTACGGGTCGCCGAATGTGACCCGGTCGATGTCAGAACGTATGAGGCCTCCCAGTCGTGGGGCAGCGGTTACAGTCGGCCTGAATTTCGACTTCGACAACGAGGGATACGCCAGGTACTTTTCCGCACCGGGGTCCCAGACGGTGACCTCCCCCGCGCCCGATCCGACCAGCAAGGCTTTTGGAGCCTGCATCTCGATCGGCCCAGCGCCGGACCTTCCAAATGTTCCAACCCTGACACCGCCACGGAATACGTGGAGGAACGGCTCGGAAGAAGTCAAAGCCCAGGTCGAGCCATCAATCGCCACCACATCTCTGGTCCCCCACAGCCGGTCCTCCGTGCGTGGCGATATCCATTCAAGGGATTCTGCACCGATCTCGATCATCGGCATCTCGACGGTGGACGTTCCACCGCAGGCTTGCGACACCATGCCCAAAAGCACCCAGAGCCTCGGCTTGGCTGAGGAACGTGATCTTTCCGAGCGATGCATGGGATCAGCCCTCCGCCAGCGGCGCCAAGATGGTCATTCCTATTACACCAGCGTTGAGCACGCTTCGACCGAGGTGTTTCGCGGGCCGTCTCACCACGGCGACACTCCGTTCGCGTCCGAAAGTTGGTATACCTTGATGCTCTGGACACCAAGCTCATCTGTTTCCGTAGCCACCATACGACCGGAAGGCCCGAAGGCGACGGGCATGGGCATCCCGTCCAAGGTTCCCAGGTATTCCCTGGCAGTGGTGAATATGTCTATGGTGTACGGCTCGTCACTTACGCGCCCGCGCAGCACCCACAGATAGCCGCCCGGCGCCAACCGCAAAGCCTGAACAGGCTGCAGGTATTCCGAGTAACCCCACTGACGGACAGCCTCGGTGGGCGTTGTCGTGCATTGTCCGCCTGGCGGACCCCACGTGAGTGCGTCATCGATAGCCGCTTCGCGGAGCGCCATCTCTTCGGTGACTTTGCGAGGCTCAGTGTCGCGCTCCATAAGGAGTCGGTGACCGGTGTCCAAGATGACGTGAATCGCGTACGAGTTGTCGTCCGCCACGGCAAGCACATCGCGCCTCCGATCCCAACTGAGCGTCGGCGCAAACAGCTTAGGAAACAGGATCCCAGGGAAACACCGCGAATCGGCACCCATCTCCTTCTTGTCGTGACTGGCTCCCACAAATACGGTACGGATCGTATCGCCACCCCACCTCATCAACCGATTTGTGTCCCGAACCGACTGGCCCGCTACAGTTCGACTCACGCCGGTGAACAGGAACCCGTCCCTCTCCATCCGAAGATCTTCGAAGGCAAGCACTGGCCCGATTCGGATGCGCGGCAGCAATGTCAGATCGGGCAGACGCCAGCGCACCAACCCACCGGCGACGCGCACGACAAGAGCTGTATCCCCAGAGACATCCAAGCCGAAAACACCCGACGAGAACTCGCCGGGCCCTTGACCAGGTCGCCCAACCACTCGGACATTGCGACCGTCCGGTGACAGGATGTAGACCTGTGCCTCGTCCGCGATATACACTGTGCCGGTACTGTCGGTATCAATGTCCCACGGTTCGAGCGTCGACTGGAAATACAACTCAGGATAGCTACCAAGAGAGCCTCCGACTCGCCAAAGCTCGACGGCGCGCCATGGTAGACGGCGATCGAGTTCGGTGTGGTGGAAGACCCGAACGGAATCACTGGCAATCCGTCCCTGTCCTTCGACTCCTGTGTATGCTCCGATCGACACCAGTGCGCCAATGGCGACCCTCGCCAAGCCTCTTGCGTTTGGACGGGTTCCTGTCTTTCGCACCGGGAATGACCTCGACTCAGTCCTGAGGGCCGCCACTGCAGAACGAGCCGCTCCGGAGCCGCTCACAGATACCACTGCAACAGTCCGTTCCGAGGGTGCACCTCGACATCATAGCGTAGCACCCCCTGCGCTTTGGCCGGCGCCGGCGCGCCGATGCTGGCTACCAACTCCGTCACCGCCATCAGCAACATTCAGGCTGCCTCACAATCGTTCATCCTTTCCGTGACGAAGCGTGTTTGGGCCGCGGAGTATCCGCAGCTGTTACCCTGATAAACGGTTCTAACGCGAAAACGTGCAAAGCGGTCCGGTGCGGTTCTCCGTCCTTATCGTCGGGTGGGTCGCGCAACGAAGGGCCTTCAGAGGTTGTTCCCGGCGCTGCGTGGGAGCGCGGGCGCGACAGTGCATTTCCGCAAATCTGCTGAGCCGACGGTCGACGAGCGGGTATTCCGCTGCTTCGAAGCGGTGCTCTGGAGCCTTCCCGCAGGGATTGATGGACGGGTAGCGACCCCGAGGGAGCGGGGCCGAGCGTGTGAAAACGCGCACAGCCCCGCGCCCGTACCAGGCCTTCGGACTGGGGGGGTCGCTACCCTCCGCGGCCCAAGCGGCTACTGTGCCACGGCCGCCCGCGTGGCGGAGCCGCAAGACGTTGCCGCGCCAGCGGATAAGCTGGCCAGCCGGTGTGCATCACTGGAGCGCCAATATGTGCATCGACCCCCGTTGTCTCTTGCACACCTCCAGTACGGCACAAGACATCAGGCCTCCCACCAGAATCGAGTCTCCGCGAGCCGCACCGTCCGCCATGTGGCGACGCGTTCCGTCAGCCCCCGGCCTGCACGCCTGCTCGCGCGCTTCTCAAGAGCGACGGCGCGCTTCAATGCCGCCTGCAATCCACCGTACTCGTCGAGAACCTGGACATCCCCTCCGAGGATGGCCTGCTCGATCCGAGCGAGCTCGCGCCGGGTCTCCTCGTCGATTTCAGACGGACGGGGATACCGTGCCCAGCTGGCGAGCACCCGGCCCGCCCGGTGGTCCTCCTGCCATCTCCGGGCGACCGCCACCACTTCGATCTTGTGGCCCAGGTCCCATAGCGCCTTCCAGAGATCGCCGTGCGCCGCGCCCCACGAACGGAGCGCCGTCGCGGTTTCGTGGCCCGGCTCGACGTAGACGAAAACGGCTCGCTCCGTGTCCAACGCGATGGGCAGCCGCAGCGGGAAGAAGCGCCGGAGCCCCCCGAGCGCGCCACGGTAGACCCGTTGGGGAAGGAACTCCTGTTCGATCCCGAGCGCCTCGAAGGCGGCGAGCCGGGCGGCGTCGGTGGGTAGCCAAGGCAGGCGGGGATGTTCGAGCACGTAGTCCAGCGCGAGCAGACGCCTCATCAGCACTGCCGGCGACGTGATCCGGCGGCGGCGGCGGTCGCCCGCGCCGAGCGCCCGGTAGATCTTGCGACCGTGGATCCGACAGATCCGACCGATGCCGTTGATGCCGTGCGGCTTCTCCTCGGAGGCCACACCTTGGGCGACGAGCCTGCGGACGGCGCGGCGCACCGTCTCATGGTGGCTGCCCAGGAAGCTCGTCCACTGCTGGCGTGTGAACACGCCTCCGTGGAAGCAAGCAAGTGCGATCCACTCGGCGCGGCGGCCCGTCCAGCCCAAGGGCTCCAGCGCCTTCGCGCGTTCCGTCAGGTGGACCGTCACAGTCGTTGCTATCTCCCCTCTCACCTTAGCTGTGGAGCCGGTGCGGCGCTGCGATAGCCGTACCGCCTCCCCTTGGATGAAGCGAGATGGGTGAAGGAGAGCAGACGAGAACGATCTCGTCCTAGCAGCTACAGGCCATCGTAGACGGCGTCCTCCTCATTCGCCCAGAACGCGAAGCTCTGCTCCGAACGCTTCAACCACGGAACGTCGGCTACAAGCCGCCTCAACTCACTCTCGGAGAAGACTTGGTAGGCCTCGCCGGGTGTTGGTTCTTCCACCTCCTCCACGGGCGCGAACACGCCATCCTTGAACTCGGCCTTGATGCTCATCGTCCATGACTCTATCAGGCAGCGAGCGCTAGCGGTAGGACAAACGCCCCGGCAATGCCCTGGGAGCCCCGCTGCCCGCGTCAGCCAGCCTGCTCGTCCACCAGCATTCGGGATCCGGTTGCGGAACTCGGAGTTGTCGAAAGGATATCCTGGACGTTGGGCGAAAACCCGTCGAGGTAGTCCACGAAGTCGGCCCTGAGTTGTGGCTACCTTGGCTTCGCCCGCAGGTCGCGGAGCGTGAACTTCGAGGTGTTGTGGGAAGGCCTATCCGGCCGCTTGCCCGGAGCGCGGCGTCCTGGTTTGTGACCCCGGCGGCGACGAGCGAGGCCTTCATGTCGAGGACGGCCCTGCTTCCTTTGCGAGCAACTTCCATTGGGAAAGCGTTCTCCTCGACCATTCGGGTCATCATCGACTCCGAGCTCCCAAGCCTGCGGAAGTGGGGCGTGCGAACTCCTGAGACCGGCCGGTTCGTGGTAGCTACGCCACCCGCGTTGCGGGTTCTGGTTTGCCGGACTCTTGCCTCCGAAAGAGTGCCTGCTGTACCCTCAGGCACAGCAGGTCTCGCATCCAGCGCGTAGCGTTGGGAGCGGGTTCGATAGTGGAGCTTTGGCCGCCGCCGCCCCCTGAGAGCCCGCCGGATGACGTGCTAATCGCCGAGGCATGGCAATCAACCGGCGACATAATGCGGGAGGCCATCGCGGAGATTGAACGTGAGCAAGAGGAAACGGGGTCGGCGGAGGAAATCGAACCAGGTAGCGACGCGACAATCGAAGCAGGCAGCGACGCGAGAATCTACGTCTTCCGCCAGAACAGCTAACGAGCCAGTAGACATCGGCCCTCCAGGGCAGCGAAAAACAAGGGTCGTCCAACGGTCCCGCCACCGCGGTCCGATTCCATCCCCCGAAATGATGGCCGGTTATGAGCAACCGGGCCTAGCGGATCGCGTCATGACGCAGGCGGAGGAGACCGCTGCCCACCACCGGGTAATGGATTCGATTTGCCGATACAGGGCGCCAACGCGGTGTAGTACTGGGCGGATGACCTCTTCTCGACGCCTTTCGGCGATTGTTTGCGGGATCCTCTTCACGATCCCCGCCCTAAACTGCGGTGGCGCCCTCGACCCTTCTCCCGAGATCGATACCTGGGTCACAGAACCCGAATTCGAAATCGGGGATGCGTTCGGGGGCCCGGCCGCGTTCGCGCAGGTCAGCGACGTTCGCGTTACGCCAGACGGAGAGCGCGTCTTCGTGCTGGAACCCTACCTCGCCCGGGTGAGCGTCTGGACGCCCGACGGCGACCTTCTGCTGGACATCGAAAAGCGTGGCGAAGGCCCGGGAGAGTTCCTGACGCCCCGCCGGGTCGATCCTGGTCGCGACGGTTTCTCCGTGCAAGACACCCGGCGATTCACTTTCTTCGCGCAGGACGGCACGCTCTTGCGCACGGTTCCGAACCCGCCGGCAACGCTGAGTTTCCAGGGCTTTCGGTTACAGCCGCACCTCTTGACCGAGAGCGACGGCTACCTGGTCGTCCCTGCCGTTGCGGGTAGCGTTGCGGCTGCCTGGACAGGGGACGATCCCTTTGAAAGGGTGCCGGTGCTCCACGTCTGGGCACAGGGCGATCGGTGGACCATGGATACGATCGCTCTTCTGGACACGCGGAATCGGAACTTGGCTCTCCGACCGGCTGGCTCGGAGTGGGAATTCACGTGGGAATTCCATACCGGCCAACCGCTGGCGGACGACGACCTCACCTACTTCGATCCGCAGACCGGGAACATGGTCATTGCCCGCAGGAATCTTGGAGACGGTGCGATTGAGTTGCTGGAGATCACAGCCCTTGGCGATACCATCTGGCATCGCCGTTTCTCGGTCGACCCGATTGGGTTGCCCGAAGAACTCCTGGAGGGAGCCATCGACGGCCTTACCGAGCACCTGGTCAACCAGTCGGCCATGGCCGGACAGCCGGCATCCCGGGCTGAGGCCCGGGCACTGGTCGAAGACGCTCTCTACGCACCCGACCCGCTGCCTGCCGTTCGCGATCTACGCGGGATGTCAACCGGGGACGTTTGGATGCAGACCTTCGAGGAGACGGACACGCTGCTGGTCTGGTATTCCATCGGTCGCGGAGACAACGAGTCGGGACTGCGGCAGGTACTGTTGCCCAAGGGCTTCCGCGCGCGCGACGCGACCTCAAGCCACGTCTGGGGCCTGCGCCGCGACTCGCTCGGAATCACCTACGTGGTTGGTCGTAAGCTGGTCCGGAAGCTGCAATCGGAGTGATCCGTATATGAGGCAAACACGAACGGGGAGGGGACCGGGATCCATCTCGCTTGGGGCTTGCCTTGTTCTGACTTTTTTGGTCGCTACCGGGGTCGCCAGCCAGACCTGGACGACGGAGCCCGACTTCGAGATCGGCGCCGGGCTGGGGCCCGGAGGCGACGGTGGATTCACGCGGGTCGGGAGCGTTCGAGTGAGCCGCGATGGGACGCGAGTCCATGTGGTCGAGCCTTTGGCCAGTCGAATAACCGTGTGGTCTCCCGGTGGCCAACTCCTTCTACGACTGGAGAGGGATGGGCGGTCGGCCGGATGGGGACGCCCCTACTATGTCCGGTTGCTACCAGACGGCTTCCGGGCGGCGTACGACCGACATTTTGTGCGCTTTTCCTATGACGGGGTCGTTCTTGAGGTTCAGGAATCCTCCATAGCGGGAGCGGAAACGGTACTGGCAGATCACAGCGTTCTGGCGCGAGACAGACTCCCTCCGCCGGCCTCCATGCTGGGGTGGATGGAAGGCGAGGCCGTGCAGGAGCACGCGATCCTGCGCTACGCCGGGACCCCTGAGAACCGAACCGCGGATACAGTTGCCTTGCTCGATGTTCGGCGTGTGGCACTGGGCATCCGTTTCGACGACGGTTCCTCGTCGCTTCCCGAAGCGATGTTTGCAACGCAACCATTCACGGACTCCGACCTCAGCTATCTGGATGGGGACAGGGAGATCGTGGGGATCGTGGGGAGAAACGGAGCTCCCGGTCAGGTCGTCGTTACAGAAATCACCGCCTGGGGTGATACGGCATCGCGGCGACTGGTTACGCTGCCGCCGGTGCCGCTGCCCCCTGGACAGGCCGAGGATGCCGTGCAGGACTTGGCCGCAAGCGCAGCGTCTTCCGCGCAGCGTTTGGGTCACCCCATCTCGGATGCAACCGCGCGCCGGCTTGCCGAGGAAGCACTCTATGTGCCCGAGTATCTTCCCGCCGTGGCCGATGCGCGAGTCACCGCTTCCGACGAACTCTGGCTGCGATCCCCCGAGGTATCGGATGCGCCGGACGTCGTGTGGTATGCGGTGTCCCGAGGAGACGGCGTTACTGCGCCGCGTCGCGTGCTGTTGCCTGAGTGGTTTCGGCTGCTCGACGCGACCGAAACGCACGTGTGGGGGGTTCGGTCCGACGCGGAGGACGGCTACCGGGTTGTCGGCCGCAGGCTGGTCCCCTAAACGCGGGCCGGACTCTGAAACGACAGATCGAACTGTCTGGCGTGCTCGATCTTCTCCTTCAGATCCACAAGTGGCGCGGAATACTCGCCCGAGAAACACGCCGCGTAGAACGGGCCGCTTTCGGCCACCGTGTCCACCAGTCCGTCCAGCGACAGGTAGCCGAGCGAGTTCACGCCCAGATCGGCGGCGATCTCGTCTACGGATATCCAGGCTCCCATGAGCTCTTTCTTGGACGGCATGTCGATCCCGTAGTAGCACGGAAACCGCACCGGCGAGCCAGCCATGTGGAAGTGCCCGGAGGCCGGAAAAGGGTGCCAGAGACGAGGCTCTGGGGTAAGCGACCGCTTCGACGCCCTGTCGGACAACAGCGCAGAGTCCAACCTCAAGGGCATCGACCTGGGCACGAACCGTTCAAGCGAGAGCCAGACCCTCAACGGCAGTGGTGGCGCCACTGGAGCGCCTCCTCGAATGGACTGGATCGTGCACCCGTGGTATCGGGCGGGGCGACGTGACATCGAGTGGCCCTTCCCCCCAAAAACTCCCGCCATTTACCCCGCTTTTCCCGCTATTTCACCCAGATCGACCCCGACACGCCCCAGCGGCAAGAAGCGCAGATCGTGCAGTCCCAGTTAGACTTACAGGATTCCTTGCCTTGATTCGCGTCCCCTCTGGGTCGCCTCCTAAGCAGTAGGCCCCAGGTTCGAGTCCTGGCGGGGACGCTTGCGGCGCCAATCTCTCGTGCTCGGCCACGCGGAAGCCGAGGACGGACATGGTAAAGAGAACATGACATCTTGCCAAGTTGCCTTTACGATTTGGCCAGGTGGACGGAACTATCCGAACAATGCGTGTGGCATCGATTATCGGACGAGCCGAGGAGAGATACAGGTCGCAGCGCAGATCGAGGGACCCAGTGGGGCGAGTGGTTAGTTCGCCCGTGAAAGACCGTGAGCGTCGAGGTTGGACCTCCGGCCTCGATCCGGTGACAGTCGGAGTGACGTGGGTTCTGTTCCTGTTCGCCTTCCCTTTCCTCGAAGCTCAGGAGGATGGGCTCGAGACCCTGGTTGGGGGCGGGCTGATCGGTCTGCCCCTCGTCGTTTTTGGGTTTTTCGCTGCCTCGCGTTGCCGGGCAGTCTCTGACCAGAACAACGCTCGACGTGCCAAGCTAGCTATCCTGGCACTCCTGGCTGGCACTGGGGTCGGCGCGGCAAATCTCGGGGCGAACGTCGCATTGGCGGCGGCGGATGCGTCCATCCGGGCGGGGCTCCACGAGCATCTTTTCGCGAAACCCCTGCCCTGGGAAAGGGTGGTATCGGTCGCCGTCGTGGAGGAGATCGCTTTCCGTCTCTTTCTGATGAGTGTCGTAGCGTGGATTGCTGCCCGATTCCTGAACAAGGCTCGCACGGTCTTCCTCACCGCGTTGTTCGTCTCTGCGTTCCTGTTCGCCGTGCCCCACCTGCTAGGCCGGTCGTTGCCCACTCACTCGGCGCTTCCCGCGCTCTACGCGTCGGGCGTTGTTGTGAAGAGCGGGGTGGCAGGTGTTGTGCTGGGTTGGATCTTCTGGCGCTGGGGGCTCCCTTATGCGATAGTGTGTCACTTCGCCGCCAATGGTCTGCACAAGGTGTTCGAGCCAATGCTGTTCTCGTGAAGACGCGCGTGACCCGCTCAGGAACGCCTCGACAACAAGTGTCCTCTTCTTGATCTCTTCCATGCACGCGGCATACTTCGCTCGGTCCGACGAGCCTAAGCAGTAGGCCCCAGGTTCGAGTCCTGGCGGGGACGCTCGCGCCGCCGTCCGATCCTGTCGAGAAGGATCACGGCTGCCGTCCCGAGCGCGAACAGCAGGATCACCGAGAGGATCTCCGGATCGCCGGCGCCCGGCCAGGTCGCCACTTCCCTGCCCTCGGGCGTGTAATCGGTAAAGGGCCACAGCTTGCGCAGCGAACCGACCATGAGGCCCGTAAGCACCGCCAGTGTGCCGTCGCGCCATCGGGTCAGCAGTTGCTTGACGACACGAACGAAGGTCAGGAGACCGAGAGCCACTGCCACGACGAAGGTCGCGACGACGACAGCCGACCCCGGATCCCGGTAGCTGATGGTCTGGGACAGCGAGTAGAACACGAAATGATAGAGCCCCAGAAGCAGGAGCACGAAGGAGCCCGACACCCCTGGAAGCACCATCGCCGAGATGGCGAGAATGCCTCCCAGGAATACAAAGGCCAGCGCGGGGTTGCGGCCGCCCGTGAGCGGCGCCGGTTGGACGATGCCGGCGACGGGAAGCGGCGCTTCGGCCACTTCCATGGCTCCTGCGGGCACATTTCCGACGCTTCCGGTCATTCTGGCGACGATCTCTGCCTGGACCGTGGTCGCGCCCGCCGGGACCTCCAGCGCGGTGGCCAGCCCGAATGCGATGTCGCCGCGCGTTCCATCGCCCTGGGCCAGCAGCGTGAGGTTCTGCGGAGTGAGCCGAACATCCTCGGCTGCGGGGGCTCCGAACTCCAGCGTGATCACCCCGCGGGCGTGGCCGCCGGTCGGCTCGGGCAGGCCGACGAACCAGGCGGTGACGATGCAGGCGGTCAGCGAGAGGATCCAGCGCGACAGGCCGCGGCGCTCCAGCTCGCGCCACGGTATGAACACCGACGCCAGGACCAGCCCCAGGAAGAAGCCCCGCATCTGGGCGGGATAGAGGCCGAGCAAGGGCGGGAGAACCTGTGCACCAATGGCGAAGGCAGGCAGGATGCCGGCGCCCAGCGCGGCCAGAAACAGTACCCGGCCGGCATCGGTGCCGGCAGGACTCGCGGGAAGACGGGCCGGATCCCTAAGCCCCGCCGCCGCAAGCGACCAGAACGACCGGGCGCGCGCACGGCGGAGGGTCGCGGCGCCCAGGCCGCTCACGGCATCGATGAGGCGCGAATAGATCCCCAGGATCAGGGCGATCGTGCCGCCGGACACGCCGGGAACCGCGTCCGCGGCCCCCATGCAGAGTCCGCGCAGCGCGTTGCCGAGCCAGTGTCTCATCCCGAAGGCGCCGTCAAAGGCTCAGATTCCAGCCGCGCAGCTCGTCGAGGCGGCGGTAGCTGGTAAGATCCAGGTGCAGGGGCGTGACCGATATGTACCCATCCTCGATTGCCCGGTAGTCGCAGTCGGGTCCGCCGTTCCAGCTGGCGACTCCGCCGCCGATCCAGTAGTACTCCCGGCCGGAGGGATCGGGCGCCCGCGTGATCGCGTCGCTGTAGCGGCGCCTTCCCAGATTCGTTACTCGCACGCCCCGCACTTCGTCCGGCGCCAGGGGTGGGATGTTGATGTTGAGAAACTCATGGCTCGGAATCCCCTGGGTGACGATCTGGCGCAACAGGCCGCTCACCACGGGCTGCCACCCTTCGAGCTCCTCGATGGTGCGTCCCACATAGGAAAAGGCAACTGCGGGGATCCCCAGCATGGTGGCCTCCATCGCCGCCGCGACGGTACCGGAGTAGAGGACGTCCTCGCCCATGTTCGGACCGTAGTTCACCCCTGAAACGCAGAGGTCCGGCGGCGTTGCCAGCAGATCCCCGACGGCCAGAATCACGCAGTCGGTGGGGGTCCCGTCCACGATGGTGGTTCCGTCGTGCGTCTTCCGCATGCGCAGGGGACGGTGCAGCGTGAGCGCGTTGCTCGAGGCGCTCTGCTCGCGATCCGGCGCAACGATGTCGACCGAACCGATCTCGTGGGCGGCTTCCGCCAGGATGCGGATTCCTGGCGACAAGTAGCCATCGTCGTTCGTGCAGAGGATGCGCACTAGGAAGTCTGATCCTCGGGCGGGGGAAGGGTCAGCTCCTCCCGCAGGGCGAGCAGCCCGTCGCGGATCGACGCCAGGAGCGAAGGCTCGGCCTTGAGCTTCCGCATCTCGACGAGCCGTCCCCCCTCGCGCATCTTCTGCAACTCCTTCTTCGCCCCCGCGATCGTGAACCTCTTCTCGTAGAGCAGGTGTTTGACGAGAAGAATCGTCTCGATCTCCTTCATCCGATAGACCCGGCTGCCGCCGCGGTTCTTGGTCGGCGAGAGGACGTCGAACTGCGTCTCCCAATAACGCAGAACATGGGGCTTCAGTCCCGCGAGTTCACTCACCTCGCCGATCGAGTAGTAGGTTCTTTTGACGATCGGTTCCACGGTCTCAGTTCCCCTCTCCCCTGCGGAGTATGTCCGGGGTTTCGGGCTTGGGTTCTCTGGTCATCAATCGGTGCAGCGCTTCCATCGGATCGACACCTTCGGCAATGATGCGGTGGACCTCGGCGGACACCGGCATTTCAACGCCGAGCCCAAGCGCAAGCTCGTGCACGGCCCGCACGGTTGCCACCCCTTCCGCGACCGTGCGCGCCTCTCCCATGATTTGCTGCATGCTCTCTCCCCGCCCAAGACGGAACCCCACAGTCCGATTCCGGCTCAGACCACCGGTGCAGGTAAGGACGAGATCGCCCATTCCCGCGAGCCCGGCGAAGGTAGAGGGCTGCGCCCCCAACTCGACCCCCAGGCGGCTGATCTCGGCCAGCCCCCGCGTCATCAGCGCAGCAACCGTGTTGTGGCCCAGATCCAGCCCGGCCGCCACTCCCGCCGCCACCGCGATCACGTTCTTGAGCGCCCCTCCCAGTTCCACGCCCACGACATCGGAGTTGGTGTAGACGCGGAAGCGATCCGTCTGGAATAGGGCCTGCACCTCGAGGCGGGCGCTCTCGTCCCGGCTCGCGACGACCACCACCGTCGGCGCGCCGGCGACCACTTCCCTTGCGAAGCTCGGGCCCGACAACACGCACAGGCGATCCGCCTGCTCCGTGGGGAGCGTCTCGGCGAAGATCTCGTCCATTCGGCGAAGCGTCGTCACCTCGATCCCCTTCGAAGCGGTCACGACCGTCGCTGTGGCGGGGATATGCGGGGCCGCTTCCGCAAGCACCGCGGCTGAGTACTGCACCGGACAGACCCAGACGACAAACTCCGCGCCTCTCAATGCGTTAGGCAGCGAATTGGTGACCGAGAGTTGCTCCCGGTCGAGGGGGGCGCCCTCGAGATACAGGGCGTTCTCACCGCGATCGGCGAAAGAGTCGACCACTTCGGGCTCCCGAGCCCACAGGCGAACCCGGTTACCCGACTCCGCGAGCAGATTGGCCAGCGCGGTCCCCCACGCGCCGGCGCCAACCACGGCCACCTGGGCGGGCGCCGCCCCTGCCGAGCCCCGGTCTCCGAGCGTCACCCGTCTCGCCCGCCCGCCTTGTGCACTTCGTCGATGCTGGGCTCCTGGCCCGCCAGCAGGCGCCGGATATTCGATCGGTGCGCCCAGACCACGAAGGCCGCCATCAGCACGAGGAAGGTGAGCAGCGGGGTATCCGGATCCATCGCGAGGAGGGCCGCGACCGGAACGGACACCGCAGCCGCGATCGAGGCCACGGAAACCCTGCGCGAAATCAGGAGAACGACGAGCCAGGTCCCCGCCCCGACTGCGGCGGCGAGCGGAGCGGCGGCGATCAGCACGCCTGCGCTGGTGGCGACGCCCTTCCCCCCGCGAAAACGGACCCAGAACGAGAAGACGTGCCCGACGATGGCGGCGGCGCCGTACACGACACCCCACCACGGCGCGGTGTGGCCGTCGAGCATCGGGAACCACCAAGCCGGCGCGAATCCCTTGAAGACGTCGAAGAGGCCGACCGGGATGGCGGCGTTCCATCCGAGGACGCGCTGCACGTTGGTCGCTCCCAGATTGCAGCTTCCGAGTGTGCGCAGGTCCTTGCCGTAGATGAAGAGGCCGGTCCAGTGCGCCGCCGGGATCGCGCCCGCCGCGTACGCCGCGAGAACCAACAGAACCGTGCTGATCATTGGGGATGCTCCTCCGAATCCGGATGCCGGCCCCGGCTCGTGCGCACGTTCATCCGACCGACCGGAAGGCCGTTCAACAACCGGGCCGGTAGGACGTTACCACGACGCCCCGCGGGAATCCAGAGTGATCAGGAGCCGCTCTTTCTCAGTCTGATCCGCACCGGCACTCCTTCGAAATCCCGGATCTTCCTCAGCGAGTTGACGATATACCTGCGATAGTGCACGGGGATTTCATCGGGAAGGTTCGAAAAGAGAATGAAGGTAGGAGGGTGGGTGTTTGCCTGTGTGGCGTACTTGATCTTCACAGGGCGACCCCTGGCGTGCGGCGGCGGGCGACGCCCGACGATGGCCTCCACGGCTTCGTTGACCAGGTGCGTGGCAACCCGCTCGGCCCGGCGCCTGGCCACCTCGACGATCAGGTCGAGGGTCTTTCGCGCGCGCAGGCCGGTGAGCGCCGACGCAAACAGGAACGGGACGTGCTTCAGGAATGGAACGCGCTCGTGGGCTGCCCGCGCGAAAGCCTCGGCGGTGCCCGTTTCCTTCTCCACCAGATCCCACTTGTTGCACACCACAATGACCCCGCACCCGGCCTCCCAGCCCGTCTCGGCCACCTTGATGTCCTGCAGATGCAGGCCTTCGGAAGCATCGACCAGCACCAGGCACACGTCCGCTTCACGGACCACCCGCACGGTGCGCAGCGTACTGTAGTACTCCACCGAGTCCCTGATGCGGGCGTGTCGGCGCAGTCCCGCGGTGTCCACGAAGGTCAGGTCCAGGCCGTGGTACTTCATGGTCAGGTCGACGGGATCCCGGGTGGTGCCGGGCTCGTCGCTGACCACGACCCGATTCTCGCCGAACAGCCGGTTCACCAGAGTCGACTTGCCGGCGTTGGGCTTCCCGATGACCGCGATCCGGATGTCGTCAGCGCGCGGCTCGTCCATCTCGTCGGGCAGCAGCGGGAGCATGGCATCGAACAGGTCGCCGAATCCCCTCCCCGACATGGCGCTCACCGGGTGGGGCTCTCCCATCCCCAACTCCCAGAAGTCGAGGTGAGTGTTCTCGAGGGGGAGGTTGTCGACCTTGTTCACCGTCAGGAGCACCGGCTTGGCGCTCTTGCGGAGAACCTCGGCCAGCTTCTGATCGAGGGGGTGCACGCCGGCCTTCGAGTCCACCAGAAAGAGCACCACGTCGGACTCCGCCACGGCCGTCATGGCCTGATCGCGGATCAACCGGTCGATCGTGCGGTCGGACCCTTCCACGACTCCGCCGGTGTCCACGACGAAGAAGTGGCGGCCCGTCCAATCCGCGCGGGCAAAGTTGCGGTCCCGGGTCACGCCGGGCGCGTCGTCCACGATCGCGACGCGCCGTCCGATCGCCCTGTTGAAGAAGGTGGACTTGCCGACGTTGGGGCGGCCCACCACCGCCACGACCGGAAGGCTCATGTGCGGCGGGTTCCGGGACCCCCGTTGCTGCATCGGGTGCCCACCGGCTCGGCCAGCAGCGTTTCCACAAGGTCGTGGCCGGTGCGGACCCGGGCTGGTGACAGACCCCGCGTCACCTCGTCGAGAGGCATCCCGTCGATGAAGACTTCGTCGTCGTTGAGCGCGGTCCCGGGGAGCAGAACGAGGTCGCCTTGCCGGCCCCCCCCGATGCCGTCCAGCACATCGCGTCCGGCGAGGAGCCCGGCTATCGTGACCGACGGGCCAAAGTACCGATTCTCAACCCCGATGACCTCGACGGCGCACTGCATGCGACGCGCGATCTCGGGCGCGAATCCCTCGAAGAACGGTGTCATCGAACGGCCGGTCACGATCCGCACGCGCTCCACGGCGGCGATGGGAGTCAGGCGCCCCTTCCCCGCCTCGAAGTCGTCGATCAGCGTCCGCAGCGCACCGACGCCGTTCTCGCGCAGTGGCCAGTCATCGTAGTAGTCGGCCCGAGGCACATCCCGGCCGGCGATGAGAAAGAGTTCATCGGCGGCGTAGCACCAGTGCCCGCCTCGCTCCCGCAGCGCTCGGTCCCGCACGAGTCGGGTCTGTCGAATTGCCAGGCCGGCCTCGCCCGCGCGGAGAAGACGCACCGGCCGGCCGAGGTTGTAGCGGGTGAGTCCCACCGGAACCACCGAGAGCGACAGGACCCCCGCACCGAGGGCGTAGAGCTCCCGGATCGTGCGATCGAGTTCCGCACCGTCGTTCCATTCGGGGCACAGCACTACCTGGGTGTGCACCTCGAGACCGGCGTCGAGCAACGTGGCCAGCTGATCGAGGATGAGGCCTGCCCGATCGTTCTTGAGAAGCCGTACGCGCAGCTCCGGGTTGGTGGCGTGGACGCTGACGTACAGGGGAGAAATCCGCTGGTCGACGAGCCTCTGAATCCCCTTCGGCCCGAGGTTGGTGAGTGTGACGTAGCTGCCGTAGGTGAATGACAGGCGGAAGTCGTCGTCCCGCAGCCAGAGCGGGTCCCTGGCGTCCGGGGGATTGCCGTCGATGAAACAGAAGACGCATTCGTTGGCGCACTCGCGGATCGTGTCGCGCTCGGGAACGATCCCCAAGCTCTCCGAAGGATCCCGGGATATCTCGCACACTACCCTGGTGCCGTCCGGGGCGACGGTCTCCAGCTCAAGCTCCTCCTCGGCCGCCAGGAAATGGAAGTCGATGCTGTCCCTGACGCGCGCGCCGTTGACCCGCAGGATACGTGTACCGATACGCAGTTCCAGCGCTTCGGCGATCGAGCCCGCTCCGATTTCTCCTATTCGCACCACGATCCAGCGCCCCCCACGTGCGGCCGGGAAGCGGGGCTCCCCTGCCGGACCGGTGCGCGCCCGGCGCCGTCAGCGGTTCCGGGCGAGCATCTCCTGAAAGCGGATGTGGTTGCGAACGGGCTCCCACGTGTAGCGGGTCGACAGGCTGTGGACGGTGACCAGAGTCGAACTGGCGATGAGGGGCTCCAGAAGGGCCACCGCGCCCTCGACATCGCCGAGTTCGGCGTGTGTCTGGGCCCACCTCCGCTGCACCCCGGGGCGCTCGTCGTCACTCACGGGCATCGACTTCGCCTTGTCCAAAGCCGCCCGGGCGTCCGCGGTCCTCCCGGCGCGTGCGAGGTTGCGGGCGTACTGGCCCTGCCAGTTGGCCTGCGCATCAGGGTTCGTGAACTCGAGAGGATTCCGGTCCCAGGCCGCCACGAGCTCACCCCAGAGGAGTCGAGATTCGTGCAGCCGTCCCGCGACCCTGTGTACCCACGCCTTCTCCGCCAGACAAGGGCATCGATAGTCGAGGTCGGGGTGGTCCTCGCGGAAGGTCAGGATCATATCATCGTACTCGCCCCCGATCAGGAGCGACGGGAAGTTGTTGGTAATGGAGGCGATCTGCTGCGGCGACATGCGAATGCGCTGAAGCGCATCGCGGAGGGCCCGCTGCATCCCGTTGACACCCTCGCCGGCCGCCAGCGCATTGAAGATCATTTCCGTGACCCAGGCGTTGTCCGCCTGTTCAAGGGCCAGGGTAGCCCTATCCAGCAGATCGTCGGCCTGCGAGTGGCGGGCAAGAAGGCGAGCGGCCGAGGATGCACTGAGCAGCACGCCGAAGTCCGCTGACATCTCGGCGGCCTGAATGCGGCGCTCGAGCTCCTCTGCGGGAGTCTGCCCTGTGACTGGCGACACCGCTGTGAGGCAGAGCAAGACGAGCAGGGAATTGATACGTCGCATGGCTACCCCCCATGGTTGAAATGAAACGGGACCCTTGACTGGAAGGTACTTTCGGAGCCCCTGTAACGCCAATACCACAACTTGACGCAGGAAGATCCCGGCATGGGCGATGGGATACTCGCTCGAGGCCTTCAAAAGCGGGAGACGGGACTCGAACCCGCGACCCTCAGCTTGGGAAGCTGATGCTCTACCAACTGAGCTACTCCCGCGGACGATCTTCCGGCGGCCGGTTCCACTAGTTGGGGCTGACTACCTCGTAGTAGTACCCCAACACCTCCTCGTTGCTCGAAAAATCGGCACGGAAGGGCTCTGCCGCCTCCACCGCCGGAGCCGCAACCCGTATGTCCGTCGTCCCGATTTCCGCACCGTCCAGTCCATTGAAATGGACCCGAATAGTGACCGTGGACCCGGGTTCGAGCGACTTGTTTATCAGTTCTCCCGTCACGGTCGCTCCACCGCTACGTGGCTGGAGCGTGCTGTACGCGAGCTGGAAGCTCAGGTCCTCTCGGGCCTGGAGAATCCTGACGGCCTCCTGTTCCTGCTCCGTCCGCACCAGTGCCTGACCCAGGATGGTGTAGGTGTCGGGATTGTAGCCGTCCAGCTCCATGAGTTGCTGCGCAACAGGAACAAGCTCTTCCCAGACTTCGCCCTCGAAGAGGGACTGCGCGAGGTTGAACACCGCATCACGGTTTTCGGGGGCGATATTGACGATTTCGCGGAACGCTTCGGCGGCCCGGTCATACACCTCCGCCTGGTAGAGCCCCACGCCGATATTGAAGTAGTCGCGGGTCCCCAGCCCGGTCCCGGCCAGGAGGTTGTTGTAGATCGCCTGTGCCGAATCGGCCATGCCTCCCTGCGAAAGCACCGAAGCCAGATTGGCCAGGGCCGACATGTCGGTGGGATTGCCCTCGAGGTAGCGTTCGTACGCCGCCGCCGATTCCTCGTAGCGTTCCTCGCTGCTCAGCAGCGTCGCCAAGTTGAAGGTGACGCTCTGTTCCCGCTCCCGCCAATTGACGGCCGTTGCGCTGTCAGCCTCTTCCATGGCAGGCCCGCGTATGACCTCCAGAGCCGCACCGTACGCATCGATGGCGTCATCGGGCCGCCCCGCAGTGTTGTAGGACACACCCAGGTTGATCAGCGCCTCGGGGCGCCGCCCGTTGAAGATCACCTCGGCCAATTCGAGCAGCCGGATTCCCTCGTCATTGTCCCCGGCATCCAGAGGCCCGATCGCTTCGTTGAACAGATCGATCCACGCCTGTTCGCGTTCGATCCTGACATCCTGGTCATAGCCGGGATACCGCTCGAGCGCGATCACGAAGAGAGTGTCGGCGGCCACGTAGTCGGCGAGCCCGACCTGCGCACGACCAGCGAGGAGGTACCCCCGCGCATTCGCCGAGTCATCCATAATGGAGTTCATGGCGGCATCCAGCGCCTCCTGATACCGCTCCACCATGCCGAGGCTCTGAGCCTGCGTCAGAAACAGCTCGGCACTTCTGGTGTATTCGTTGTCTCCCGGGGCGCCGTCCCCCCCGCCACCGCCCCCTCCGGAGGCACAGCCTGAAAGAACGAGGGCACCCGCGGTGGCCAATGTGACTCCGAACCTGGACATGATCACAACATTCCTCCCTTGGGGTCGTTCTGCCCGCACTCCGGCCCACGCGCGCGAAAGGTCCGGGCATTTTGAATCAGGAATTATACTCGGTCAGCCCAAGGCGGGTCAAAGGTTCCCGTCAACCGGCGCCCCGGCTCAGATAGTGGAGGATCTTCACCCCCATGCCTTCGCTGAAGCCGGGTATGCGGCCGATCTCGGTGGCCGACGCCTGCCTGACCCCCCTGAGCGAGCCGAAGCGCGAGAGCAGGGCCTGCTGCCGCCTTGGTCCGATCCCGGGGATGTCGCCAAGGTCGGAGCGCACGGTGCGCCGCGACCTGAGCTTGCGGTTGTAGCGAACCGCAAATCTGTGTGCCTCGTCGCGCACCCTTTGGAGAAGGTGGAGCGAGCGGGCGGTTCTCGGGATGCGGACGCCCCGCCGGCGACCGGGCAGGAAGACGATCTCGTCCTTCTTTGCAAGCGCGGCGAGGGCGAGGTCGCCGAGTCCGGTCTCTTTCAGCGCCTGTCTTGCCGCCGTCAGCTGGCCCTTGCCGCCGTCGACCACCACCAGGTCCGGGAGAGGATCCTCCCGGGCCGGGTCAGGCGCAAAGTACCGCGCAACGGCCTCGGCCATCGACCGATAGTCGTCGTTCCCCCAATCTCCGCGAATGCGCATGTGGCGGTAGCCGGCCTTCCTGGGCTCGCCGTTCAGGAAGACGACCGCGCTGGCAACCGTGTCATCTCCCTGCGTATGGGACACGTCGAAGCATACGATGAGGCGGGGCACGACCTTGAGCCGGAGGAAATCCTGCAACTCGTAGAGCGCGTCGTCGGTGCGCGGCTGCAGTGCTCCGCCCTTCCGCACGCGCTCGTCCACCACCTGGCGGGCGTTTGCGATCGCCAACTCGATCAGACGGACCTTGGCGCCTCGCCTCGGGACCCGGAGCCACACCCTGCGCCCCGCCCTGTCGGTCAGTACCTCCTGGAGCACTTCGCGGTCGGGAAAGTCGGTGGGAAGCAGGATCTCGAGCGGCAGTTGCTCGACCGCGCTCGATCCGCCGGAGAGGTAGGCGTGGGCCACGGAGCGGGCGAGCAGTTCACGGTCCGGCGCTCCCTCGGAATCCGCCAGGGTATGCGTGTCGCGCCCGATGAGCACGCCGTCCCGGACGCGGAGGGTCGACGAGATCGCGAGAGATCCGTCGCGGGCCAGCCCCACGATGTCCTGATCGCCGCCACCCACGGTCTGCACACGCTGCTGCCGGGCGATCCCGTCCAAGCCGGCGAGGACATCACGAAGATGTGCGGCTCTCTCGAAATCCATGGCAGATGAAGCTTTACGCATCTCGGTCTCAATTTCGACCTGAACCGAAGCGACATCGCCCGAGAGGACGCGGACAACCTCATCGACCCCCTTGCGATAGTCCTCCTGGGACTGGAGCCCGACACAAGGGGCGCCGCATCGGCCGATGTGATGGTCCAGACACGGTCTCGCGGGCGCTTCCCGGAGCAGGTTGTAACGGCACGACCGAATCCCGTGATTGCGCTTCAGGACGTCCAGCGCGCGACGCACCCGCCCCACCGAGGTGAACGGCCCGAAATACCTGGAGCCGTCCTTGCGCACCCTGCGCGTCACGAAGGCACGCGGAAACGGCTCGGCTGTCGTGACCTTGATGTAGGGGTACTTCTTGTCGTCCTTGAGCTGGATGTTGAAGCGGGGCTGGTGCTCCTTGATCAGATTGGCCTCGAGGATGAGCGCCTCCGCCTCGGAACCGACGACCAGCGTCTCGACGCCCGCCGCGAGGCGTACGAGTTCACGCGTCTTGAGGGTCGTGTCCTTCGCCCGGGAGAGGTAGGAACGCACCCGGTGCCGGAGCGACTTCGCCTTGCCGACGTACAGGATTTCGCCCCGCTCGCTCCTGAACATGTATACGCCGGGATCGGTCGGCAGCCGCGACATGCTGGCTGCGCGGAAGGGGATCCCCGTCTTCATGTGCGCGCCCCGCCGCGTGGCCGTGGCCGATCGGTCCGCTCCACCGTCACCTCCTCAGTCCTGTCCGTCCCCCGCCCCGCCGCGGCCGAGGATTCGTCGCAGCAGCGTGCGCATCCTCACCGGAGACACTCCCATCGCCTCCGTGACGGCCAGGTAGGTGATGCCGAAGGGCAGCAGGGTTGCCGCCGCGGAGAGCAGCGGGTGAACGGGCGGCAACAGGATTGCAGGGACCAGTCCCACGACGGAGGCCGCGGCGGCGGCAACCAGGTATCGACCCAATCGGCTCCGGCCCAGGGTGAGCCCGGGCAGCCGTCGTCGCACGTTGCCGGTGAGGAGATACAGCTCCAGCCAGGCACCCACGGTGGCACCCGCGGCCAGTCCCGCGGCGCCCATCCGGAACCCGCCCGCGGTCAGCCGGTCAAAGGGAAACATGAGCGCAAGACCGATTACTGCCGACACCGCGATCCTGGCATAGGCGATCCGGGCCGGGGTTCTGGTGTCGCCCAACGCGTAGAACGTCGAGGAGAGCACCCGGGATGTGCCCGACGCGGGTAGCCCCAGCGCATAAACGCCCAGCACCAGCCCCACCGCCGTGGCATCGCCCGCACCGAACTGGCCGCCCGGAAGGATTCGCAGGAAGGCGGTCACCTCGTCGCCGAACATGAGGTAGCCCGCCGCCGAGGGGATGAGCCAGAAGAGCACGTTCCGCACCGCCGCGCCCGCCCGCCGACGCACCGCCTCTTCCCCGGTCACGGTATCGCGTGACAATTCGGGAAGTTCCGCGGCGGCGATCGAGAGGCCGAAGAGGGAGATCGGCAGCAGGTACAGCGTCTGGGCATAGCCCATGATGCTCACCGCCGCCTGAGCGAGGAGAGAGGCGAGCGCGACATCCAGGAGCGCACTCAGATTCACCGCGCCGCGAGCCGCAACGACCGGGATGAAGTTCCTCACCACCTCGCCTACGTGAGCGACCCTGCGGCCGAGCGACGGAACCACATGCTTCAGGTGGCGGGCCGCAAACGGCAGTTGAAACAGGAGTTGCAGCGCTCCGCCAGCCAGGGCTCCCCAGGCCATGGCAAGCAGAAGTTCGACGCCCATCAGACCCCAGCTTGCGGCCCCTGTAACCGCGGCGATGATCGCGACGTTCCAGAGGGCGGGCGCTACATACGATACGAAGAAGCGGCGGTGGCTGTTCAGGATCCCGAGAGCCCACGCCGACACCACCAGGAGTGCCGTCATGGGAAAGAGAATCGGCAGCAGAGAGATCAGGATGTCGGCTCGTTCATCGCCGGCGAAGCCGATAGCGATGACGCGCGCGAGGAAGGGCGCACCCCAGGCCCCCGCCGCGGCAAGCAATCCGGCAGCCACCGCCAGCAGCCCCAGTACCGCTCCCGCGACGCGCGCGGCCTCCCGCTCTCTTCCCTCTTCCAGCAGCCGCGCATAGACGGGAATGAACGACGCGCTCAAGCTCCCTTCGCCGAGCAGGTTCTGCACGACGTTGGGGATGCGCAGTCCGGCCCGCCACGCGTCAGCCAGGGCTCCGTTGCCGAAGTAGTGGGCGAAGACGCTCTCTCTCACCAGCCCGAGCAGGCGGCTGATGAAGATTCCCGCGGCTACCCTGGAGGCTGCCAAGGAAAGTCGCGGGTCAGGAGTCGGGCTGGTCCCCGGAAGGCAGCGAAGCGCCCCCGGAACGGCGGTCGAGCAGTTTCTGGAGGAACTGATTCTCCTCTTCGATCCGCTCGACATCCTGAGCCAGGCGCTCCAGTTCTCCTTCCAGGTACAGGAGCCGGTCGTGTGTTGCGTCGCCGCTGGCGCGCCGCTGCCCGCGCTCGAGGCGCTTGGCCAGCGCCTTGCCGACATCCGAGTCGAGGAAGATCGCGAGGATCGGGATCAGCAGAATCAGGACGAAGATCGAAGCAAACATGGGACTATCCTACGTCCTCCCGGAATCGGGTTCCAGCCGCAGCCCATCCTCCGCCATCGTAACGAAGTTGGTTCCGTAGCGCATCAGGTACTGCAGCGGTCCCAGCACGCGGTCCTGCGGTTTGTTCCCGGGCCAGAGGTGCGAGCGCGCCTTGCCGATCTGTTTCCAGGTCGTTTCGTTTCGGCGCTTGACAGCCCGAACGATCTTCTTTTCGAGAGCGCCCAGCGCCGCCAGTCCCGAGTTCCGCGCCTTGGCGACCGCCCCCTTCAGCACCGGATCGATCGCGACCGAACCCGCAGTGACCTCGGCCGCCCGGGACTCGATGGCCTCACGCCAGCCACCCACCGCCGCGCTCAGCTCCTCGGGAAGCTGATCGAGGGCCAAACGACTCAGGGTCCCGCCACCCTCTCGCAATTCGTCAACGTCGAATCCGAACTTCCGGAGCACCCGTGCCACCTTCGTCTCCAACACCAGGAGCGACCCCCGGGGAACGGCCACCGGCATCCCGACCTCGTGCCGGCCGAAGAGTCGCGAGAGCTGGGCAAAATAGGCAAGTTCTCCGGGTCCCCCCACGTACGCCAATGTAGGGAAGACGAAGCTCTCGACCACGGGTCTGAGAAGGACGTTCGGCGACACCAGGTGTGGGTCGTTGTCGATCAGGCCGAGGATGTCGGTGCGCGAAATCGCTCTCCCCGAGCCCCTGAGGCTGTAGGAGCCGCCCCGGTGCTGCAATCGGTCGCGCCCCCCTGCAGACTCCACGAAGAGGTTGACCGCGCCGGGTACGAAGGCGACCTGGAGGGGATAGCCGCTACGCGTGAGCATGGCGCAGCTCTCCCTGACGGCTTCTTCCGATGCGAACGGATCCTCCGCCTCCGCCCTGAGAATCGGTCGGGAAGCTTCCTTGAGCGCCGGGTCGGCCGCATCCACGAGCCCCACCGGCGTGTCCTTCAACAACTCGGCCATGAAGTCCGAGAACGCCGAAGCCATGGTGGCCTCAGGACGAAAGGTGTCGCCGATGAGGTCCATGCAGCTTCCGTGGAACTGGTTGGGCGCGAAGCAGCTCCCAAGCTCTTCCACTACCTGGTGAATGCCTTCTCCGAGCCGCTGGCGGGCAAGGGAGCGACGGGACCGCGCAGAACCGGAGTCCAGAGCAAGCATGCGCAGCGCGTCGGTCTGGTCGACGACATGGGTGTGATTGGCCTCGTCCCAGTCGTGGTCCTCAGAAGCGACCCAGAACAGCGGCATGACCGGTCTGCCCAGCTCCGCCGCCAGCGTGCGGGCCAGCTGAACGGCCGTCAGCGCCTTGTACAGACTGTACAGCGCCCCGCCGAACAACCCCGGCTGCTGACCTGTCGTGACGAAATATCCGCCCTGGCTCGTCACGTCGAGCAGCGCCTGTTCGGCTACGGGACCGGCGGGCCTGATCATGGGTGCCACCCGAGCGATGGCGTCCGGTCCGGTCGATCCTTTCAGCTCCGCGGCCTTGCGGCGAAACGTCTCCATACGGTGGGGCGAGCCGCGATAGAAGGCTGCGGCGCGATCGACGCCATTCAGGTAATCCTGCACCAACGGCGATCCGCCGAGCGGCCTCGGAAGAAGATCCATCAGCCGGCTGCGCTCGCGAGAACGATGAAGCGCGGCGATAGGCGGGAGAACGGGCTCCGATCGTACCCTCCGAACCGGGGTCCTGATGCGAATCCGGCGCCCTCGAGCATTTGGCTCAGCTCGTCAGGCCTGTACAGGCGCACCCGTTCCACGAATTCCCTTTCCGGTGCGCCGTCCCGTGCTCCGATGGCGATCCTCTTTTCCACAATCCTCCCCCCCTGCACCAGCCGCCGTTCCTGGACCACCTCCACTCCACCGACGATCCGGCGATCCCTTTCGCGCAGACTCGCGACGACCTGATCGGCGTTCAGGAAGTCGAGGAGGAACCGGCCCCCGGGCTGCAGGACCCTGCGCACCTCGCGCAGCACGCGCGCATCGTCCTCTTCGTCGTCAAAGTAGCCGAACGAGGTGAAATAGGAGGTGACGATACCGAATGCCGAGGTCTCGAAGGGGAGTTGCCGCATGTCACCGCGCACCAGCGCCGGGCCGGCGGCCGTCGACCTGGCCGCCTCCAGCATCGGCATCGACAGGTCGAGCCCGGTGGCGCTGTATCCGAGTCGGTCCAACTCGACCAGGTGGCGTCCCGCTCCGCAGCCGAGGTCGAGGACGCGCACGCCAGGCACCGGCCCCGCGGTTGAATGCAGGAGCTCGACGGCCTGCCGCGCCTCTGCCCTGTCCCTGTGAGGGTACAGGGCGAGATACTCGTTACCGAACCAGTCACGGAACCAGGGAGTCACGCGGCTTTTCACCGGCGACTCCTGTGCACTTGCGTCCACCGCCCAATCGCATCCACGGCTCTAATCGCGTCCCTTGTGGTAGGGTTCCCGCCTGAGAATCGTCCCGGCCCGGTACAGCTGTTCCGCCATGACCAGGCGAGCCAGGTCGTGAGGGAGCGTGAATGGGGACAGGGACAGGGAAAGATCACACTCCTTCAGGAGTTTTGCATCGAGACCAAATGCGCCTCCGATGATGAAGTGGGCACCCTGCTCCGGGCCGGCGGATAGTCCCTCCAGCCACCGGGCCAGCTCCAGCGAGGAAAAATGGCGTCCCGCGCGGGTCAGGGCGACCCTCAGGTGCCGGGGTCGCAAGCGCGCCCGAATGTTATCGGCCTCGCGGCGCCGGATCTCCGCACCGTTCCCGCCACGGGCCTGCGGGACTTCGATCGATTCGAACCGCCAGTATCGTGACGCGCGCCGTTCGTAGTCCTCGATTCCGGAGGTCAGGGCCCGCGCCCTGCCCACGGCCACTATCGAGATGCGCATGGGCCTCCCATTGCATCCTCCATGGCTCGGCGGAGAGGTTGTTGCGGCTTTCCCTCGACCCGAAACCCGATCACCGAGCAGTGGGGAATCAGTTCGGGAAAGGCGGCGAGCTTGACCGCATCCTTCTCTGTGCAAACCACAATTCGGCCTGCGAGTCGCGCGAGGAGCGTCGATATATCGCGGCGAGAGTACTCGTGGTGGTCCGCATGGGCTGCCAGTTCGATCGCGGCGCCGGGAAGCAGTGCTCGCAATCCCTTCAGGAACGAGCGCGGCCGCGCTACCGAACAGAATGCCAGGACATCCCCCCCGGGGGGCAGGGTCGGTTCGTCGCGCAGGTCGCGCCAACCGCCCATGACGAGCTCGGCGTCCAGCACGGGAACCCCGGGCGCCAGGCGGGACAGCGTCTCGCGCCATGCCTCGCGCCGCCGCACCCGCGGCTCCCTGCGGGTCAGGACGATGTGCGTGGCCCGTCTTGCCGCCGCCGGAGCCTCCCGGTACGGGCCTCGTGGGATCATCCGGGCCCGAATGGGGTCCTCGGCAGCGACCAGCAGGATGTCGAGCGCCCGGCCGAGCCTTCTGCGCTGGAAGGCATCGTCAACGAGCGCCACTTCAAAACCGAGGTCTCCGGCAGCATGCACGGACTTCACACGATCCCGGCCCGAAAAGACCGCTCCGCTGCCGAACCACCGCTGGTAGAGGCTCACCTCGTCCCTTCCATAGCCGCGCGTCACTACGGCGGTGCGAGCACCTGCTCCACGCAACCAGTCACCGAGCCACCGCACCACCGGTGTCTTCCCCGTTCCCCCTACGGTCAGGTTGCCTACCGAAATCACCGGGATGGGCGTCTCGAGTGGCCGGGCGCCCCGGTACCAGGCGCCCCTGATGCCGGTGCCGAGCCGAAAGAGTAGTTCGGCCGGCGCCAGGGCCGCTCCCAGCAGCCGGGCTCCCCAATCCGGGTCTTCGGCTGCCCAGAAATCACGAATCCACCGCCGCGCCCCGTCTGTCGTCACGCCGGTTCCAGGGTCGTCCGATTGCGCAGAATCTCCTCCATCATATCCACGACCCGCGCCGCGGCCCCCGGCGTGCCCAGCGATGCGCGAACCTCGGCGAGACCCGCGACCACGGCCTTGCGCTCGGCTGAAGACCGGTCCAACAAAGGTTCGATCGCATCGGCGACCTTCGTCGGTGTGACCTCTCGCTGAATGAACTCCGGCACCACCGGCCTGCCGGCCACGAGATTCGCCAGGGCGATGGAAGGCACCCGCACCAGTCGGCGCGCCACAAAATGCGTCAGCGGGTGCGTGATGTAGGCGACTGCAAAGGGCATTCCGGCCAGGGCCGCCTCCAGGGTGCTTGTCCCGGACTTGACCAGACCGGCTGTGGCCAGGGCCCGCAGAGAAGCGGCATCCGTCGTCACCGGGAAGGGAAACGGGCGATATGCCCGGGAAGGCAGGTGCGCTGCCCTGCTGACGATCACCTGCAGTCCCGGAACACGGCGGTGCAGAAGAAGCGCAGCCTCGGTGAAGGGCCCCGAATGCCTCTCCAGTTCCTGCTCGCGCGAGCCGGGAAAGATTGCCAATACCGGCCTGGCCCGGTCGATTCCCAGAGATTCCGCCAGCGACTGTGGATTGGGCGTGGAGACTTCGTCCAGCAGCGGATGGCCCACGAATCGGGCATGGCCCCCGTGCACACGATAGAGCCGGGGCTCGAACGGCAGGATCAGCGCGATGCCCCGGGCGATGCGGGACAACCGCTTCGCGCGTCCGGCCTTCCAGGCCCACACCTGGGGCCCGATGTAGTAGAGCACGGGCACACCCAGCTTCGACGCGTACTCCGAAACCCTCATGTTGAAGCCGGGGTAGTCGACCGGGATCACCATGTCGAAGTTCTCGTCTTCGAGCAGTGCACGGATCCGCGCCTCCAGCCGCCGGAAGAACGGGAGGCGCCGAACGACCTCGGCAAACCCCATGACCGACAGCTGCCGGAGACCGCACAGAAGCTCCACACCGCTCCGGGCCATGCGCTGACCGCCCAGCCCGACCATCACGGCGCGCGGCCATCGTCGCCGGATCTCGGTTGCAACCTGGGCGGCATGGGCGTCCCCCGAGGCCTCCCCGGCCAGGATCATTACCCTGGGCCCGGGACCAGGCCCGGGATTGGCCGTGGCGACCACCAGGTCAGAAGGCCCGTCCGAGGTACCAGATGATCAGGGCCACGACAACCAGCAGGATGACGAGTGAAGCCGGGGACCGCCCCTTCTTTGTGTCGATCCACTCCCGCTTACGTCGACGTCGAACGCGTATAAGCGACATGGTCCTCAATCTGTTGTTGAATAGCCAGTGCAAGTTGCAGCGCTCGGCGTCCATCCTCGCCTGTTACCGGTGGCGGCGCCAGTCCCGCGATGGCATCGCGGAACGATGCCTGCTCCAGGGCAAGCGGCTCCTTGCGGCTCCCGCGGATACGAATGCGCTCCACGACAGAAGAGAGTCCGGCCAGAGCCCGAACGCCATCGGGGAGCGAGGGGCCATCGAGTACGGAGATTCCTTCCTTCAGTCGGTAGAAGTCACCCTTGCCCGCCGCGAGATCGAGTGACAGGTACCCCGAGCGCTGCCAGATCCGGAGCTTCCTGACCTTCTTGACCGATACCCGGCTCGCGGTGAGGTTGGCGACCGCCCCACCCTCGAAGGCGATGCGGGCATTCGCAATGTCCACGTGCCGCGACAGTACGGCTACCCCCGTTGCGGCAACCTCGGTCACGGGTTCGCCGAGCAGGGCGCACAGCAGGTCGACGTCGTGGATCATGAGATCGAGGACCACCGCAACATCGAGCGACCGGGGGGCAAAGGGCGCGAGTCTGTGCGACTCGACGAAGAGAGGACGGTCGATATGCGGACGCGCGGCCACGAGGGCCGGATTGAATCGTTCCACATGTCCGGTCTGGACGAGGACGCCCCGCGCCCGCGCCGCTTCCAGAATCCGGTCGGCGCTCGCGACGTCCCCGGCAAGCGGCTTCTCCACAAAGACATGCACACCAGCCTCGATCGCCGCCAGAGCGACTTCCTCGTGAGCGGTCGTGGGCACCGCGACGATTACCCCGTCGCACTCCCTGAGGAGAGCCCCCAGAGAAGAATGCGCCCGGACGCCCAGCTTGCTTCCGATCGCCTGGCAGCGCCCGAGGTCGGTATCGAAGATCCCCGCGCACGCCGCGCCCCTCAGCCCTCGGGCAATACGCGCGTGGTGGTGCCCGAGAGCACCGACCCCGACTACTCCGATCCGCGGCTGCATGGCTCGGAGTCGCGCCTCAGCACGTAATGCCGCGTTTGCTGGTCCGGATGAAGTCGATGAAGTAGCCCACTTCGGGGTCCTGGAGCGTCGGGTCCGCTTCCACCTGCGCAATGGCGCGAGACCGGGTCAGGCCGGAATGGAAGAGGATGCGGTACGCCCTTTTGAGCCGGCGGCGGGCTTCGGTGGAGAATCCCCGGCGCTCGAGTCCCACCGTGTTCAGTCCGTAGAGCTTTGGAGAGGGGTTCCCTGCCACCCTGCAATAGGGCGGCACATCCTGAGGGATTCTGGAACCTCCCCCCACGAACGCGTGCGCGCCGATCCGCACGAACTGGTGGATCGCCACCAGCCCGCTGATGATCGCCCAGTCCTCGATCGCGACATGACCCGCCATGTTGGTGGCGTTCGAGATGATCACATGGTTCCCGATTTCACAATCGTGCGCCACGTGGCAGTACGCCATGAGAAGGCAGTCCGAGCCCACGACGGTCTTGCCGGCTGCGGCGGTCCCCCTGTTGAGGGTCGCGAATTCCCGGATCACCGTCCGGTCACCCACTTCCAGGTAGCTCGTCTCGCCCTCGTACTTCAGATCCTGCGGATCCGTGCCCAGCACGGCCCCGTTTGCGATCCGGCAGTCGCGGCCCACCGTGGTATCCTTCTCGATCAGCACCCTGGGGCCGATGCGCGTGTTGTCCCCGATGCGCACGTTGGGGCCGACGATCGCGAACGGTTCGATCTCGACGCCGGACCCAACCTCCGCCGAGGGATGCACGAAGGCGGTCGAGTGGATCGACGCGGACCCCGTCCTCAATCCCGGCTCCGAGTCATTCATTTGTCCACGACCCTCGCCATCATGTCGGCCTCCGCGACAACCCGTCCATCCACCAGCCCCTTCCCTCGCATCTTGCAGATCCGCCGCCGCAGGCTCTGCATCTCGACATCGAACACCACCTGGTCCCCCGGTGTGACCGGCCGGCGCCACTTGACGTTATTGAGAGACATGAAATACACGACCTTGTCCTGAGGGTCATCGACGGCGTCCATGAGGAGAAGTCCTCCCACCTGCGCCATCGCCTCGATTACGAGTACACCGGGCATGATCGGATGTTCGGGAAAATGGCCGCTGAAGAACTGTTCGTTGATCGTCACGTTCTTCAGACCGACGATGCGCCGGCCCGGCTCGAACTCGATGATCCGATCGACCAGCAGCATCGGATAGCGGTGCGGGAGATGCTCCATGATGCGCCGGATGTCGATCTCGTGCGCACGTTCTCTTCGCCGATGCTGGTCGAGAATCGCCCGAGTGAGCGCGATATTGCCCGCATGACTCGGACGGTCGGCGACGATATGGCCCCGCAGACGGCCGCCCGCCAGCGAAAGATCTCCCAGCAGATCGCCGACCTTGTGACGAAGGAATTCGTCGGAGAACCGAAGGTCATTGTTCATGACGCCCTCGTTGTCGAGCACGACCGTGTTCTCGAGCGACGCACCTCTGCCGAAGCCCCGGGCGCGCAGAGCGTCGGCCTCGTGGTAGAAGCCGAATGTGCGGGCCGGGGCGATCTCCTTCTCGAACTCCGGGCCGTCGAGTCTGAAGTCGCCGTATTGGCGACCGATGCAGGCATGGTCGAAGTCGATGGTCGCCGAGATGCGGAGACCCGGGTGCGGAATCGCGACGTACGAACTGCCGGCGCCTCCCCGAACGGCCGTGGTCTCGGCAACCTCGATCGTCGTCGCACTGGCGGGCTGCGACACCAGTCCCGCCTGGCGAACGGCCTGACTCCACGGACCGAAGCTGCCGTCGAGGATGGGCAATTCGGATCCGTCCAGCTCCACAACCGCGTTGTCGACCCCGCACGCGGCCAGCGCCGCCAGCAGGTGCTCGACAGTCCGCACCTCCGCTCCGGCTGCACTCAGCGTGGTGCCGAGTTCGGTACTGGTCACAAACTCGACACCAGCGGGGATCTCTGGCTCGTCGGCCACATCGGTGCGCCGGAACACGACGCCCGTCCCAGCAGACGCCGGCCTGATGCGGACATTCGTGGTCTCGCCGGTGTGGATGCCGATCCCGGCCAACTCGATCTCATGCGCGATCGTGCGCTGGTTCTCGTTGTCGCGTGCCATCACAGTCAAATCCTGGGAAGGGTGATCCCTAATGTAAACGCCGAGTGGCGGAACCAAGCCACTGCTTCAGGGCTCCGGGTCGCCGGAAGATGACCCGGGGGCCGCGTCGGCCAGCATGCGCTCGATCCGCTCGACGCGCTTGACCACGTCCGGAAGCCGCATGAGACGGGCCATCGCCCTCAGGTAGGCCCGATGGTCCCTGGCGGGATAACCGGAGACCGTCTTCCCGGGCGCCACGTCGGAGATTACCCCCGCCTGCGCGCCGATCCGGGCTCCGGCACCGATCTTCAGGTGTCCCACGATACCGGCCTGGCCCCCGATGGCGACCCCGTCACCCATGCGCGTCGATCCCGCAATGCCCACCTGTGCGACGACCAGCGAGCCACGCCCGATCACGACGTTGTGCCCGACATGGACCAGGTTGTCCAGCTTCGATCCCGCCCCGATCCGGGTGCTGCCGATCGACCCGCGGTCGATGGTGCAGTTCGCCCCGATCTCGACGTCGTCCTCGATGACGCAGCTCCCGACCTGGGGGACCTTGGTGTGCGCTCCGTCCGCGGACACGTAGCCGAACCCGTCAACTCCGATCCGCGAACCGGCGTGCACGATCACGCGTCTGCCGAGCACGGCATCCGCGTAGACGGTCACATTCGGGAACAGGATCGTGTCCTCGCCGATCTCTACCCGCTCTCCGACCACACAGTTTGCGCCGATACGCACCCCGCGCCCTAGAACCGACCCCGTCCCGATCACGGAATTCGGCCCCACGACGGTCTCGGCGTGGACGACCGCTTCCGGATGAATAACTGCCGAGGGGTGCACCCCCCAGTCTTCCTCGGGGGCCGGATGAAGCAGAGCCAGAAGCGTTGCCAGCGCCTCGTGCGGGTCGCGAACCACGAGGCGGTCGGAGGGCCCACCATCCAATCCCGCCAGGGGTTCGGAGACCAACACCGCGGAAGCGCCGCACCTCTGCAAATCAGACGCGTAGCGTCGGTCGGAGAGGAGCGCCAGGTCCCCGCGCCCGGCATCATGCACAGGCGCAACCCGGCCGAAGGTCGTCCTTCCGTTTCCCAAGACCCGTCCGCCCGTCGCTTCCGCCGCCTCAGACAGCGTGAGTACCGAGCCGACCGCGGACGGATCCGTCATCCCCCTCCGGTGTCCTGCGCCTGCAGACGCGTGAGAACCTCCTGGGTGAGTTCCAGAGCGGGGTCCGCCGCAAGGATGACCTGTGACGCCTGGTCCAGGATGATGGCGTAGTTCCCTTCCACGCGAATCTCCTCGATGACGGCCGTGACCCGGTCCGTAATGGGTTGCAGCAGTTCGGCCTGGCGCTGCTGGAATTGGATGTCCAGTTCCTGTTGTCGGCGCTCGAACGCCTGCTGTTGACTGCCGAGTTCCTGCTCGCGGCTCTGCCGGGCTTCGGGGGTCATCGACATCGCCTGCTGCTGATACTCCTGGATCGCAGTCCGCAATCCGGATTCCAACAGCTGCAGCTCCGCTTCGGCATCCTGGCGGGCGTTCTCCAACTGTTGCCGGGCCTCCTGCGCCGGTGCGTACTCGGCCAGAACGGCGTTCGAGTCGACATATCCTACCCTCGCTGCCTGGGCCTCGACGGATCCCGCCCAGAACAACGACAGGGTGAAGGCCATTCCCAACCGAGAAACACTCATTCCGCTAACTCCTCCGGTGTGTAAGAGCCGCTTCGCAAGTGAAACGGCGTATTGTGATCGATGATCAGATTCGCCCAATATCGGCTTCCTGTCACGCGCGGGCTAGAAATTGGGTCCCATCTTGAAGTGGAGCTGCCACCCCGGCTCGGCCTTGTCGAACCCGTACGCATAGTCCAGGCCGATCGGGCCGAAGGGTGTTACGAGCTGGACACCAAAGCCTGCACCTCGGAACAGCCTCGACGTATTCAAGTGACCGGGGCTCTGCCAGTTGTTGCCGGCATCGAAGAAGGCCGACAACCCGATGTTGGAATTGATCACCGCCTTGAATTCGGCCGTCGTCGTGAAATACGCGTTGCCAAGTCGTTCGATCTGTCTGATCCCCCCGCCCCGCTCGGGATAGTAGCCTTGCGGGGTGATGGACGTCTCGTCATACCCCCGAAGCGGCTGACCGAACTGAACCCCACCGAGCCAGAATGACTCGAATGGGAAACGGGACGCGTCTCCGAACAGGGCCCCTCCCCTGGCATGGAGGCCGAGCGCGAACTGTACGCTCCCGGGGGTCGCTCCCTCGCCTCCCAGTTGCCCGATCGGGATCATCCACTGGACCTGGCCCGTATGCTTGATGAAGTCTCCGGCGCCGCCCAGAGGGCCGCCATTCAATTCCACGTTCCAGGTCTGCATCGATCCGGAGGTCGGGAACAGCGGATGGTTGAGCGTCTGACGGGTGATTCCAACGGAAACCGAACTCAGCAACCCCGGGGGAAGCCCGAAGAGCGAGGTGTCGTCGGCGCTTCTGAACGACTCGTAGCTGGTTCTCGACAGTGAGTAGCCCATGAACACCCGCGTGCGCAGGGAGCCCGGGACCGGAATCCCGAATCGGGTCGTGAAGCCCCTTCTCTGCCGGCGTCCGGTCGCGAACTGGAAGAAACGATCGGTAGAGTCGAAGAGCGAAAACGATCCGCTCACGGTCGTCTGGAAGAGCGCGGGGTCTGTAATCCCCAGGGTAAAGCTTCGGATGTACCGGCCGAAATCCCACCGGACGCTCCCGGCCTTCGCCTGCCCGAACAGATTCGGCTGGTCGTATCCCAGAAAACCGGAGAGCCCCACACCACCGCCGACCGCCGTGCCGAACTGGAGAGAACCGGTCTGCTTTTCGGCGATATTGAAGATGATGTCGACATCGCCGGTCTCTTCATTCGGGCGGATGTCGGGGGTGGGCATCGGCGCCTCGAAGAAGCCGAGCGACTGGATGTTCTGGTAGGATTGCAGCAGGCGCGCTTCGCTGTAGACGTCCCCGGGAAGCAGGAAGATCTTCTCGCGGATGATTCGGTCGAAGGTGAAGTCGTTGCCGGCGATGATGATCCGGTTGACGTAGGCCTGCGTCTGCTCCTGGATGCGCCAGCCCGCCCGAACCGTCGGGTACCCGGCGATCTCCTCGCCCGTTCTCTCCCAGTACGGCTCCAGCATCGCGTACAGATATCCCTCGTTGCGGTAGAGCTCGCGAACCCTGCTGGCGGCGCCCTCGAACGCCACCATGTCGAACACCCTGCCCGCCTCGCCCTCGGAGTCGTCGCCGCCGAATCCGAACGCCGACAGGAGGCCGCCGGAATCTTCCGTGAAGAATCCTTCCAGCACGTCGGCCTCGAATGCGCTCGCGCCTTCGATCTCGAAGTCGGCCAGCCGGTACTGCCGGCCTTCTTCCACCTCCAGCTCGAGCCGGGACTTGCCCGTCATGGGATCGACGATCAGCGAGTCGCCCACGACCTGGAAATCGAGAAAGCCGTCCTGGTAGTAGCGCCGGGGCAGCGACTCGAGGAGGTCGAGTTCGAAATCGATGTCGTTGTAGCTGCCGCCGCGGAACCAGAGAAAACCCTCCTGCCGGGTGTTCATGGCGCCGCGAAGCTCGTCGTCGCTGAAGTGCTCGTTGCCGACGAAGGTGACCTCCGCGATTGTGACACGCTGCCCCTCGTCGACCTCGAACACCACATCGACGCGCCCCTCTTCGCCGGGAACGGGCTCCTCCTTCTTCTCGATGAATGCGAAGGGCACACCGCTCTTCCGCAGCTCTTCCCGGATGTACGCCTCCGCCTTCGCCATGGCGTTGCGCGAAAGCGGCACGTTCTCCTGGAGACCCGATTCCTCGAGCGCGTCGTCCTCCGACACCGACTCAAGCCCGGTAATGCGGATCAGCCGGGTAACGGGCCTCTCCGTGACCTCGAAGATGAGCACGTTGCGGCCCGTGGACTCGTCGAGCATTACCGCGATGTTGTCGTACTGACCCGTCGCCCAGAGATTCTTGATGGCCCGCTGGATATCGATGCCGCTGTTCTGACTGCCGGGCTGGATACCCGCCACACCCGTGACGGCTTGCTCGGCCAGCCGCACGTTGCCGCGCGCCACGATGGAGTCGATCCGGACCAGCGCACGCTCGCCCGGATCCTGCGCCGAGGCCGGGAGCGCCCCTGCGGCGGCGACCAGGATCGCTGCGACGCACCCGATTCGCCGACCCGGGACCGAACGACTCCCGGCTGCTCCGAGTGTCCCGTGCAAGATCATGTCTTCGTCCGAGAGGCCACCCCGATCGACAGGGCCCTTCCGTCTTCGGCTACATCCACTTCCAGCTCGTCCCCGGCCGCGAGCTCCGCCATCAGGATCTTCTCCGAAAGAGGATCCTCGATGTAGCGCCGGATCGCTCTCTTCAGGGGCCTGGCCCCGTAGCGCTCGTCGTGGCCGTGGGTGACCAGGAAATCGATGGCGGCCGGCGTGGGATTGAGCTTCATGTCTTCCTGGGCCAATCTCTCGCGCAGATCGCCCAGCATGATGTGGACGATCTCGCCGATCTCGTCGCGGCTCAGCGGGTGGAAAACGATCGTGTCGTCGACCCGGTTGAGGAATTCGGGATTGAAGGCGCGGTTCATTTCGTCGTTGACCGTGTCGCGCATCGTTTCGTAGCTGGAGCGGCGATCCGGAGACTGGAAGCCGAGACCGCCCTTGGCGATGCTCCGGGCTCCGAGGTTCGACGTCATGATAAGAACCGTGTTCTTGAAGTCGATCTTGCGTCCGTAGTTGTCGGTCAGATGCCCCTCGTCGAGGACCTGAAGCAGAATGTTGAAGACGTCGGGATGAGCCTTTTCGATCTCGTCGAGCAGGACGACGGAGTAGGGCCGCCGGCGCACCGCCTTGGTGAGCGTCCCCGAGTCGTCATACCCCACATACCCCGGAGGCGCCCCGATGAGCCGGGAAATGGAGAACCGCTCCATGTACTCGCTCATGTCCACCCGGATCAGCGCTTCCCGGTCTGCGAAGAGAAACTCCGCCAGCGTTCGCGCGAGTTCCGTCTTCCCCACCCCGGTCGGCCCCGAGAAGATGAAGGAACCGATGGGCCGGTTCGGATCCTTGAGTCCGGCTCGGCTGCGCCGGATGGCACGGGAGATCGCCGTGATCGCGTCGTGCTGGCCGACAACGCGCTTGTGCAGTTCGTCTTCCATGTTGACGAGCCGCGCGGTCTCCGCCTCCCGAATCCGCGTGAGCGGGATTCCCGTCCACCGGCTCACGATGAAGGCCACGTCCTCGACCGAAATCTCCGGTCGGAAACGGCGGCGCTCCTCTTCCCAGGCGGTCTTTTCGTCCCGAATCTGGCGCTGAATCTCCCGCTCTTCGTCGCGCAGCTGCGCGGCACGCTCGAAATCCTGATCCCGGATCGCGCTCTCCTTGCGGTCGGCCACGGCAGAGAGCTGCTCCTTGAGCCCCTCCACCTCTGCCGGAGGCACCTGGCTCGCGATCCTGGCCCGCGCGCCGGCCTCGTCGATCACGTCGATCGCCTTGTCGGGCAGGAAACGGTCGGTGATGTACCTGTCCGACAGCCGGGACGCCTGCGCAAGCGCCTCATCCGGGATCGTGATCTTGTGATGATCCTCGTAGTGCCCTCTGAGCCCCGCGAGGATCTCGATGGTCTCCGGCACCGTCGGGGGATCGATCACCACGGGCTGGAACCGCCGCTCCAGCGCGCCGTCCTTCTCGACATACTTGCGATACTCGTTCAGCGTCGATGCTCCAATGCACTGCAGCTCGCCACGCGCCAGCGCCGGCTTGAGCATGTTCGAGGCGTCGATCGCCCCTTCCGCGGCCCCGGCGCCCACCAGTGTGTGTAGTTCATCGATGAACAGAACGACGTTTCGGTTGCTTGAGATCTCGTTCATGACCGCCTTGAGGCGCTCTTCGAACTGACCCCGGTACTTGGTCCCGGCGATCACCGCGGCCATGTCCAGGGCCAGCACCCGGTGGCTTGCGAGGCTCTCAGTCACCTCGCCGCGCGAGATCAGCTGGGCCAGACCCTCGACGATGGCGGTCTTCCCCACGCCGGGTTCGCCGATCAACACCGGGTTGTTCTTCTTCCGCCGGCAGAGGATCTCCACCACCCGCTCGATCTCGCCGGTCCGCCCGATGATCGGGTCAAGTTCCCCCTGGCGGGCCAGTCCGGTCAGGTCACGGCAGAAGTGATCGAGCGCCGGTGTCTTGGACTTCTTCTCGCCGCGCTGCTGACTGGGTCCCTGCGCGGGCGCCGGATTCGAACCCCCGGCGCTCGCCTTCCCGGTCGCGCTTCCGGAACTCACGTCGGGGCCCAGCACCTTCTGCGTCTCCGTACGCGCCTCATCGATCGTCACGCCCAGCGAATTCAGGACCTGTGCGGCGATTCCCTTGCTCTCCCGCAGCAGGCCGAGGAGAAGGTGCTCCGTGCCCACGTACGAATGACTGAGTTCGCGCGCCTCCGCCATTGCGAACTCCAGGACGTGCTTGGCCGGGTTGGTGTAGGGCAGTTCGCCGAGCGCGATTGTCGCCTTTCCTCTGCGGACGGCCTCGTCCACGCGCTCGTGCACCTGGTCCAGATCGACGTTGAGGTTGCCCAGGACGTGTGCCGCGACACCCTCGCCTTCCCGGATCAGTCCGAGAAGAATATGCTCGGTCCCCACGTAGTCGTGCTGAAGGCGAATTGCTTCCTGGCGGGCCATGGAAAGCACCTTCCGAACTCTTTCCGTGAAGTTGTAATTCATTCTGATCGGTCCTTCCCGGGTTTCCCCCGGGTGCAGTCCTGCCCGCTGCCTACCAACAAAATCGCCATCACGGCCCCGGATCGGAAGTGGGGAGCCCTCTTTCTTCACGCAGGGCCCGGCGTACGTACTCTGCCCGGTGGGCCCGGCGCTCCGGGGAGGAAAGCGCGCAACCCGCCGCGTCCTCCAGGTGCGCCGCCTGGGAAAAGATCATGATCCTGTTGATGGAATATACAGGTGGGGACGGCAGGACTTTCAAGGAAACCCCCAACCGAACACCGGAGAGAAGGTTCATCAACTCCTCGTAGGTGAGTGACCTGGCATAGCGCAGGAGCCCGTAGGCCCGCCACACCTGGTCTTCGGTCACCGCTCCCGCATCGCGCATCAGGACGCGTCGGGCTTCCCTTTCCTTGGAGATGACCGTGGCGACGATCCGGTCCAGGTGATCGATCAGGTCTTCTTCGCTCTGTCCCAGCGTCGTCTGGTTGGACACCTGGAAGAAGTTGCCCACGAACTTGGAGCCTTCCCCATACAGTCCGCGCGTGGTGAGGCCCACCTGCGCGATCCCGTTCAGCGCCCGGTCGATTTCCTTGGTCAGTACCAGACCGGGCAGGTGAAGAAGGGCCGATGCCCGGAGCCCCGTCCCGACGTTGGTGGGACAGGAGGTGAGGAATCCGAAATCGTGATGATAGGCCAGCGGCAGACGCCGGCCCAGTTCCTCGTCGAGCCCGTCGACCCGGTTCCAGCCTTCCACCAGGCGCATGCCGGACATGAGGCATTGCAATCGCAGGTGGTCCTCTTCGTTGATCATGACCGACACGGCCTCGCGCGGACACACCGCCACTCCCGCCCCGCTCTCCGGCGCGGCGCTTCCCACGAGCTCGTTCGATACCAGCCGCCGCTCCAGGAGGATCTGCTGGGTCCTCCGGCGCAACTCGGTCAGGGGAAGGAGGATTGCATCATCCGGAAGCGAAGCCTGGTCCACGGCATTGGCCACGGCCCTGAACACGGTCTCCCGGTCGCTGTCGCTTGCCCGGGAGAGGTAGCGGTGACCCTGAAGGTTGCGGGCCAGCCTCACGCGCGTGGACAGGACGATATCGGCATTGGGCCCACTGGCGTCGAGCCACCCGAGGCCGAAATCCGGAACCGCCAGGAAGTCGTCCATGACTATCCGGCCGTCTCGTGCTCGCGAATCAGATCACGGAGCACGGCAGCCCGCTCGAAGTCCTCGGCGTCGATCGCACGCTGCAGGCCCCGGCGCAACCCGTCGAGGCGGCGTCCCAGGTCGGCGGCGGCCGGGTCGGCCGGGAGGTAGACCTTGCCCGCGTGCTGGCTCGCCCCATGGATCCGGCTGAGCAGTCGTCGCATCCGATCCTCGAACGAGGTGTAGCAGTGCGGACACCCGAGGCGGCCGGATTCGCGGAAGTTGTCGAAGGTCAGCTCGCAGAAGCTGCACGGCTCGGTTGTGGTCGTCGATTTGGCCGAGCCCGATTCGCCCAGTTGCGCCAGAAAATCGGATACATCCACCGCGGGCGTCGGTTCGGTGCTGATCCCCTTCGCCTGCGCACAGTCCGTGCACAGGTAGCTGGTGGTCGACTTGTTGTCGACGACCGTCGTCAGATGCACCACCGCGGGGTTCTCGCACCCCGGTCCGTCACAGACCTTGGCTGCTTCAGACATCTTCCAGTACGCCTTCGTTCAACCTGAGTACGCGCTCCGCCCTCGATGCCAATTCACGGTTGTGCGTGACGACCACGAGCGCAACTCCGTAGCGCTCCTTGAGTTCGAACAGCACCTCCTGAACCTGCATGCTCGTGCGGATGTCCAAGTTCCCCGTGGGCTCGTCGGCGAGTACCACGAGCGGCCGGTTCACGAGCGCCCGGGCGACCGCAACTCGCTGCTGCTCTCCACCCGAGAGCTCGCCCGGTTTGTGGCTCAGCCGGTCCCCCAGCCCGACCTGGCCCAGCAGCGTCGATGCCGTTGCCTTTGCGTTTGCCGGGCTGTCTCCCTGAACGAGGGCGGGCATCATGACGTTCTCAAGTGCGGTGAAATCCTGAAGGAGGTGATGGAACTGGAAGACGAAGCCGATCCGGCGGTTCCTCATCGCGGCGGCCTCCTCGTCGCCCAGCGAGGCGGTTTCGACGCCGCCCACCCGGACGGATCCGGCCGTGGGTCGATCGAGAACGCCGAGCAGGTGCAGCAGGGTGGACTTGCCGGATCCGCTCGCGCCCACGATCGCCACGGCTTCACCACGATTCAGGGTCAGGTCGAGCCCCCTGAGGATATGGAGGTCCCGGCCGGACACACCCGGGTAGGTGCGGTGCAGACCGCGCGCCTCGACGGCCGCGATGGGAGCGACCACGTCATTCATGGCGAATTGCCTCGACAGGCTCCAGAGCCGCGGCCTGGCGGGCGGGGTAGATGGTGGCGAGGATCGAGATGAGGAGGCTCACGCCCGCGATCCAGAAGATGTCTCCGGCGGAGAGTTCCACGGGGAGGCGATCCACGAAGTACACGTCCGGGGGGATGGGAATGAGCTTGTAGCGCTCGATAAGCACCGCCAGCGTGAGCCCCAGCCCCAGCCCCGCCATTGTCCCCACCACGCCGATCCAGAGACCCTGGAACATGAAGGCCCGCAGCGTGTCCTTGCGGGTCAGGCCCATGGCCTTGAGGATCCCGATCTCCCTGGTGCGGTTCACCACCACCATGATCAGGGTGCCCACGATGTTGAGGGCCGCAACGAGCACGATCAGCGACAGGATCAGTGCCATGGCCAGCTTCTCGAGCTTCAGCGCCGAAAAGAGCTGGCGGTTGTCTGTGGTCCAGGAGTCGACGATGTACGGCCACCCTCCGAGCGCCGCCTCCACGGAGTCCGCGAGCGCGTCGGCTTCCCATGGATCTTCCACGCGCGCCCCCACGAACGAAGCCACGTCATCGTCCAGCTTGAGCAGGCGCTGGACGTCGTGGAGCCCGGCGTAGCCCTGGCGGAGGTCGAAGTCGTACATCCCGGTCTCGAAGATTCCCGACACGACCCAGTCCTCGACCTGGAATACCGGATCCCCGTTGGGGCTCCAGCCGTAGTTCTCGAGCGCAATCACGGTCAGCGTGTCGCCGTCGAGGACGTTCATGCGCGCCGCCATCCCGATCCCGAGTGCGATCGATGTCGCGCCGCCCGATGATTCGGGGAGCGCGAGGCGCCCGGTCCTCAGGCTGTCTTCCATCGGGGTGAGCGGCGCGCCTTCGCCTTCAAGGTCGACGCCGTATAGATCCAGCACGTCCACGAAGTCGGACGCCTGCAGTCCCACCCTCGTAAACCCGATCGCCGAAGCCGCGACCACCCCGTCGACGCCCTGCACGACCTCCACCACACGCTCCCAGTCGTCCAGGCGCAGCGACATCCCGGCCTGCCGGACCCTGACGTGCGGCTGGGACCCCAGGATCTTCTCGCGCAATTCGTTCTGCATGCCCGTCATGACGCCGATGACCACCACCAGCGCGGTCACGCCCACCGTCACGCCGCCCAAGGCGATCCAGGTGATGAACGAGAGGAGTTTGCCCCGCTTCCGCGAAGCCAGGAATCGGCCCGCGAGAAGCCACGAGAGGCGGGTGCGGGAGGTCGGCGTCGTCCGCTCGCTCATTCTTCTTCCCTGAGCGTGGGAAAGAGGATCACGTCCCGGATCGACGCCTGGTCGGTGAGCATCATGACCACCCGGTCGATGCCGATCCCCACGCCGCCGGTCGGAGGCAGCCCGTACTCCAGCGCCCGGATATAGTCCTCGTCCACCACCTGCGCCTCGGCGTCCCCCGCCGCGCGCAGCGCCGCCTGATCCTCGAGGCGCTCCCGCTGCGCGATGGGGTCGTTCATTTCGCTGAACGCGTTGGCGAGCTCCTCGCCGGCAACGTAGAGCTCGAAGCGCTCCGACAGCTCCGGCACGCCCCGCTTGGCCTTGGCCAGGGGGCTCAGCTCGCGGGGGTGGTCGGTGACGAAGGTGGGCTGCACCAGCGACGGCTGCACGAGTTCGCCGAACAGCTTGTCCAGCAGCTTGCCCTTCCCCGCTCCGTCGAGGCCATCGGCACCGAGCTCAGCGGCCCGGGCATGGAGATCCGCCTGGGACAGCTGCAGCGGATCCTCGCCCAGACGGGCACCGAGCGCCTCCACGAAGGAGAGCCGCGCAAAGGGAGGCGAGAGGTCGATCTCGGTACCCTGGAACACGATGCCGGGGCGCCCGCCCGCTGCCTGTGCCAGCGTCACCATCAGCCGCTCGACCAGATTCATCATGTCCTCGTAATCCGCGAAGGCCTGGTAGAACTCCAGCATCGTGAATTCGGGGTTGTGGAAGCGGTCGATCCCTTCGTTGCGGAAGTCCTTGGAGATCTCGTAGACCCGGTCGAGACCGCCCACGATCAGCCGCTTCAGGTACAGCTCGTCGGCGATGCGCAGGTAGAGGTCGCGGTTCAGCGCCAGATGATGCGTCACGAAGGGCTGCGCCGACGCGCCACCATACAGCGGCTGCAGGACGGGCGTCTCGACCTCGACGAAGCCGAGATCGTCCAGAAAGCGTCTCGCCGCGCTGATGATGAGCGTGCGAGCGCGAAATACGTCCCGCACCCGGGGATTGACCGCAAGGTCGGCGTAGCGCTGCCGGTAGCGGGCTTCGCGGTCGGCGAACCCCGAGTAGGTGACCCGGTCGCCCGTCTCTTCATCCACCTCGACCTTGCCGAGCGGGAGAGGGCGCAGGGACTTGCACAGGAGTTCGAAGCCGTCGGCCTGGACCGTCACTTGTCCCATGCGCGTACGGAAGAGGGTTCCTTCGACCCCGATCCAGTCGCCCAGATCGAGAAGATCGAGAAGCGAATAGGCGTCCGCTCCGAGCAGATTGCGCCTGAAATAGACCTGGACGCGTCCGGTCCGGTCCTCGAGGTCCGCAAAAGCGCTGCGGCCGTGGGACCGAAAGCCCACGAGGCGGCCGGCCCAGCGGCCTGCCACCAACTGGTCATCGCTCGGCTCGTCGTCGGCTTCGACCGCCTCGAAGGCCGCGATTGCCGGCGCAGCGAGGCGCGTGACGTCGTAGGAGTATGCGAAGGGCTCGACTCCCCTGGCCTTGAGCGCCTCGATCTTGTCCAGCCGGGCCTGCATGACCCGGGAGAGGTCGTCGCCTGGGGGATTGCTCATGCCCCGTCCGTCCGTCCGAATCTCTTCAGGTAGGCCTCGATGAACGGGTCGAGCGCTCCGTCCATGACCCCGCTCACATTCCCCGTCTTCAAGTCGGTGCGGTGGTCGTTGACCATCGTGTACGGGGCAAAGACGTAGGAGCGGATCTGGTTGCCCCACGCGATCTCGGTCTTGGAGGCTTCCAAAGCCTGCTTCTCCTTTTCCTTTTCTTCCCTGGCCCTCTGGTACAGCGCCGCTTTCAGCATCTTCATGGCTGTGGACCGGTTCTTGTGTTGTGAGCGCTCCTGCTGGCAGGACACCACGATCCCGGTGGGCATGTGGGTGATCCGGATCGCGGAGTCCGTCTTATTGACGTGCTGACCTCCCGCTCCGGATGCCCGAAAGGTGTCGACCCGCAGGTCGGAGTCATCGATCTCGATCTCGATCTCGTTGTCCAGCACCGGGTAGATGAAGACCGAGGCGAACGACGTATGCCGCCTCGCCTGGGAGTCGAAGGGTGAAATCCTGACCAGGCGGTGCACGCCCTTCTCCGCCTTCAGATAGCCGTACGCATGGTCTCCGCTGACCTCGAGCGTGACGCTCTTGATTCCGGCCTCCTCGGCGGGCTGGAGGTCCAGCACCTTGAGCCCGTAGCCGCGTCGTTCGGCCCAGCGCATGTACATGCGGGAGAGCATTTCGGCCCAGTCCTGGGATTCCAGTCCCCCCGCCCCCGGATGGATCGTCAGCATGGCTTCGCGGTGATCGTCCTCTCCGCCCAGCATGCTGCGTAGCTCGAGAGTCCCGATACCGGCCTCGAGCGCACGGATTTCGTCCCGCAATTCCGCTTCCAGGTCGGCGTCGTCTTCGTCCGCGAGCAATTCGCGGAGCTCGCCCAGCTCCTCCGACTTGCTGTCGAGGGCGCTCCAGGGCCGGACCCACTGCTTCAGACCGTTGGCTTCCGCGATCAGCTTCCGAGCCGTCTCCTGGTCGTCCCAGAAGCCCTGACTTGCCATCTCCTCCTCGAGAACCGCCAGGCGGTCCTGTCTTTCGGGTATGTCAAAGATACCCCCGTAGCTCATCGATCCGCCGGCGGGCGGTCGTGAGGCGCTGAGTCTGTCCCTGCATTGATCCCATGGAAGTCACCCGGGCGATCGCCGGTAGTATGGCGTAGGTCCCCTGGCCACGGACGGTGCCAGCGCGGCCTCTCGAAAGATAAGGCACGCCGCGCGAGAGGTGGACCCCCGCTAGAAGGTCACTCCCAGCGTAACGTGAATCGGCTGGCTCTCGCCCGTAACCGTGGACCTGGTCAGCGATTTGGCGATGTTCAGGTCGAATCGGTCCAGGCTGAAGCCCACCCCGACCGACGCGCCGTTCGTCTGGTCGATCTTTCCGCCGACGTATCCGGCACGCACGTGGAGCAGATCCGCGGCCGAATAGTCCAGCCCCAGATAGATGGAGGGCGAACCGGGGCTCCGGGCCCGCTCCTCGCCTTCCACGGTGAGCCAGAGGTCCATCGGCACCGTTTCCACGAAGCGGTTGAGCACTTCGTACGCGACCGCGAGCCGCAGGCGCGTGGGGAGCGGGTCCGACTGCTCCTGGTCGACGACCCGAAACTCGGTGCCGGCGTGTGCCAGCATCCACCCGAACCGCAGCGGAATGCTGCTGAACGGCTCGGCCTGGACGCCGACATCGAGGGCGTAGGCGGAGCTGGTGGTTTCGAGGTCGGGGCACTGGCCCCGGCACGCCACC
>CAXXDD010000002.1:0-1710000 GCA_963667485.2 Longimicrobiales bacterium | reverse complement strand
TCTCTACCTCACGGACGGCGTGGCACCGAGCGGCGAGCGCCTTCTGCCCGAAGGATATGTGGAATACGCGTCCACCCTGGCGCCGGCGTGGGAGGCCGACGGCCGCCACCAGTATGGCGGCAGTTTCTTCTGGGTGAACCAGAACGGGCGGTTCCCGGTCCCCGCCAGCGCCTTTTTCATGGCAGGAGCGGGTGGGCAGAGCACGATCGTCATTCCGTCGCACGACATGGTGGTGGTGCGCCTGGGCCACTACAGTGGAAGCGGCCCGGGTGGGGACGCGCTGGAGCGGGCGCTGGGGCTGCTGATGGAGGCGGTGCCGGAAAGCTGAGCGGCTGGGCCGGGACCGGATACACGCCCGCCAGGACTCGAACCTGGGACCCTCGGCTTAGAAGGCCGATGCTCTATCCAGCTGAGCTACGGGCGCTTGGGGAAGCTGGGCTTCCGCAATCGGGAAAGGTAACCGCGGGTTCGACACGGCTCCAGTGGCGCGCCGCGGAGCGGTCATGACTGTTGACCGCAGCCGAGTGTCCCCGCATAGGTATCTTACTCGATCCCCATCCACCGGCATCCATAGCCTGAGCGAGACTGGTTTCATGAGCAACCGCAGGTCCCAATGGGAAGACACGGCGTTCTTCACCGGAACCCTGCTGCTGACCGCCGGCGGTGGACTCATCATCCAGGCGGGTCTGGATCTGCCGCTGACTCAGGCCAAGGTGGTCTGGGGCGGCGTCGGACTCGTGTGGGGCGCGGTGCTGATTCGGGTGTGGCTCTTCCGCGAACGCGGACGCTAGGGTCGCGACACCGCGCGGTCAGCTCCCGCCGGCTGCCGCCTTCGGCTCGCTCTTCCCTGCTCCACCTGTATCCAGGCTCGCCTTCAGCGCTTCCATCAGGTCGATGATCTTGGTCTCGGGCTCTTCCTGCGGAGCCATCGTGATCTGCTCACCCTCGATCTTCCGGTCGATGAGCGCCTGGACCCGCTCCTTGACCTCGTCCTTGTAGCGCGCGGGGTCGAAGGCCTCGCTGGCGGCCTGCTCGATGAACTGCTTGGCCAGCGTGAGCTCGGCGTCGTTGATGTCGCCGTCCTCGAGCGGCACCTCGTCGAAGGAGCGCACCTCGTCCGGATAGTAGAGTTGTTCCAGAATCAACCCGTCGCCGAGTGGGCGGATCATCACCAGGCGCTGCTTGCCACGCGCGGAGTGGCGCGCGATCGCTACTCGTTCCATCTCGCGCAACGCGGAGGAGAGCAGCCGGTAGGCGCGTGCGCCGCCCCGTGCGGGCCCGAGGTAGTAGGCGCGCTCCAGGAAGATCCGGTCGATGTCCGCCGCCGGGACGAACTCGGTGATCTCGATCATCTCGGTCGACTGGGCCTCGATCGCCTTCAACTCGTCGGGCTCGAAGGTGACATATTGGTTCTTGGCGAACTCGTAGCCCTTCACCAGCTTGTCGCGCTCCACCGGTTCCCCGCTCTGGCTGTCGACGAACTGGTACTTGACGCGCGCACCGGTGTCGCGGTTGATCCAGTTGAAGCGCACCTTGGCGGACGACTGCCCGGTCGAGTACAGCTTGACCGGCAGTGAAACCAGACCGAAGGAGACGGTCGACGTGGAGATCGGGCGGGCGGCCATGCCGATAACGTACAAACATATGGTTCCTGGGTCCAACGGTGTCTGAGGGCGGCCAGGCGGGGCCCGCGGCGCGGCTTGACGCCTATCGCGCGAAGCGTTCGGCGTCGGCGACCAGCGAGCCGTTCGGAGGAGGAAGACCGGGCGGGGGCCGCCTGTTCGTGGTTCAGAAACACCGCGCTTCCTCTCTTCACTGGGACCTGCGCCTGGAGATGAACGGCGTGCTGGTGTCCTGGGCGGTGCCGAGGGGCCCTTCCCCGAACCAGGCCGACAAGCGCCTGGCGGTGCACGTCGAGGACCATCCGCTCGAGTACGCGGATTTCGAGGGCGTGATCCCGGCCGGGAACTACGGGGCCGGTCCCTCGATCGTGTGGGACAGGGGGCTGTGGACGCCTGTGGAAGACCCGTTCGAGGGGATGAAGAAGGGCAAGCTGCTCTTTGACCTGAAGGGTTACAAGCTGCGAGGCCGGTGGACCCTGGTGAGGACGAAGGGGGGTGAAGCCAACCACTGGCTCCTGATCAAGGAGCGCGACGCGCATGAGGATCCCGAGGGGAGCACGGCCGGGTATCCGGATGATTCGATCCTCTCCGGATTGACGGTGGAGGAGCTGGGGGCCGGGGGTGACTTCGGCGCCGGGCTCCGGGCGCGCTGCGAGAAGGCCGGGGCGCCGCGCACACCGGTGGATGTCGGCCGGATGGAGGTGATGAAGGCCGAACCGCGTGAGGAGCCCTTCTCCAGGGCCGGCTGGATATTCGAGATCAAGTACGACGGGTATCGGCTGCTGGGCGAGACCGGAGAGGCCGACGCCCGCCTGATCTCCCGGAACGGCAACGATCTGAGCCGGGTGTTCCCGGAGGTGGCGCTGGCGCTCGCCAAGCTTCCCTGGCGCGGCGCGGTGCTCGACGGCGAAGTGGTGGTCAACGACGCCGAGGGGATGCCCAGCTTTCAACTGATTCAGAAGCGCGGCCGGCTCAGGCGGGAGAGCGACATCGCGCGGGCCACGGTTGCGCTTCCAGCGACGTATTACGCCTTCGACCTGGTCGCCCTCGAAGGATACGACCTCCGCGGCCTCCCCCTCCTCGAGCGCAAGGAGCTGCTGCGCGAGGTCCTGCCGACCATCGGTCCGGTGCGGTACTCGGATCACATCCCGGAGCAGGGCGAGGCCATGTTCCGGCATATCGTCGGGATGGGGCTGGAGGGGATCGTCGCGAAGCGCGCAGATTCGATCTACGTCGGTGGGCGCAGCCGTTCCTGGCAGAAGATCCGCGTCGTGCACACGGCGGATTTCGCGATCCACGGCTTCACGGAGCCGGCGTCCGGGACGTCGGGGTTCGGGGCTCTCCACCTCGCATTCCGGGAGGGGAGCAGGTTCGTGTATGCGGGACGGGTCGGCACGGGCTTCAGCGAACGCGTGCAGGAGGAGCTGGGAGAGCGGCTGCGGGGCCATCCCGTGGCCGAGCCGCCAGCGGGTGCCGAGGCTGCCGGCAGTGGATCGCACCACTGGGTGGTTCCGCGGCTGGTGGCCGAGGTCAGGTACAAGGAGGTCACCGAGGCGGGGGTCCTCAGGCACCCTTCGTTTCTCCGGCTGCGAGAGGACAAGCCTCCGGAGGATTGCGTGGCGGCGAGTGGTGGTCTCGCGGCGAGTGCGCGCCTGTCCGAACCGGAGGGGCCCGTGAAGGTGACCCGCGAGCGCGTCGTTCACTTCACCAACCTCGACAAGCCGTTCTGGCCGGAGGACGGGTATGTGAAGGGCGACCTCGTGGAATATTACCGGGCGATCGCTCCCGAGATCCTGCCGTACCTTGCCGATCGTCCGGTGGTGCTGACCCGCTTTCCGGACGGGATCCACGGCAAGTCATTCTTTCAGAAGAACGCCCCCGAATTCGCTCCCTCGTGGATCCGGCGCGTCCGCCTGTACAGTGAAGGGTCGGAGCGCGATCTCGACTACTTCGTCGCGGACGACCTCGAGTCGCTGCTGTACGTCGCCAACAGCGCCAGCATTCCGCTCCATATCTGGCAGAGCCGCGTCGCCGACATCTCGCGGCCGGATTTCTGCGTGCTCGATCTCGATCCGAAGGAGGCGCCATTTGCCGACGTCGTGCGGATTGCGCTGTACCTGAAGGAGCTCTGCGACGAAATACAGCTGCCCTCTTTCGTAAAGACCAGCGGATCGACGGGGCTGCACGTCCTGGTGCCGCTGGGCAGGCAGGTGACCTACGAGCATTCGCGCAACATCGGGAATCTATTGGCGCTGATGGCGGTGCGGGAGCTGGAGGGGATTGCGACCGTTGCGCGGCTTCCGTCCCAGCGCGAAGGCAAGGTATACGTCGACTTCCTTCAGAACGGCCACGGACGGCTCATCGTGGCTCCGTACTGCGGTCGGCCTCTTCCCGGCGCGCCCGTTTCGGCCCCGCTGGATTGGTCCGAGGTGGATGACGGTCTCTCGATCGCGGACCATACGATCCGCACGGTCCCGGAGCGGATGGCTGCCCGCGCCGATCCCATGAGAGAGGTGTTGGCGCTGAAGCCCGATCTGGGATACAGCCTGGCGCGGCTATCGGAACTGTTGGGAGGTTAGCGCGCCGGCAAACGGTCCGATGACAAGAGCGGAGCGTGGGTTGGCCGAGGCAGGCGGCGTGGTCGCCGGCTGGTGGAGAGCCCGAGCCACAAGTTGAGGCGCAGTCCGCTGTGGTGTAGTCCGCCGGCCCAGTACTAGTTCGGCCGGCAGAACCGGCTACGCTCGAGGCCGCTCGGCACCGGCGTTCTATCCCGCATGGGTTGCTGCCTCGTGGGCCTTCCAGGCCGCGTAGGTCTTTGGGATGTCCAGCGCTTTCAACCGGTTCCACGCCCGCGTCGCATCCGCCATGGCGGCATCCTCCTCGGCAGCGAAGTAGTCCGCGATGAAGTTGATGTAGCGGGCGTGAGGGATCCGGTCGAAGCGCTGACCGCCGAGACTCAGCTCCACATAGCGCCGCACCAGGTCGCCGTAGGTCAGTCGGCGGCCGTTCGCCAACTGTTCCTCGCGCCAACGGTTCAATCGGTAGCGAGCCCCGGATCGCTCCTTGAACGCGGGCGCGAGCCTGGCGGCTTCGGTCACGAGAAACCGCTTCGTTCTTCTGTCGTTGACGTAGTTGACGACGAGTAGATCGAGGCTCAGTCCCTTTTCCACATCCCGTGGTTCGGAAGCCCGTCCGGGCCTCCCTGCCGGCGAAACGATTCGTCCTGTTCCGAGGAAGGTGCGAATGGCCGCTTCCAGTTCATCCTTCCTCAAGCGTGTCGCGCGGGGGATGCCGATCTGCGCGGCAAACTGCGCAAGCTCGGTCGCGTACCAATAGCCCCGGTCGAATTGGGCCGTGGTCATGGTCTTCGAGAGAGCTGTTTCCCTCGACATGAGTCGCCTGGTGCCTGCTCAGGTTGGCGGCGGGCCCAGATTCCGCCTTATCAGTGCCGCCGGGTCGGGGTCCCGCCCCATGAAGTCGCGGAAGAGTTCGTCGGCGTCGCGGCTGTCGCCCTGGGCGAGGACGCAGTCCCGGAAAGCGCGGCCGATCTCCGGATCGAGCACCCCATCCTTCGCGAAGCGGGAGAAGGCGTCCGCCTCCAGCGTCTCGGACCAGATGTAGGAGTAGTAGGCTGACGCGTAGCCCCCCGCGAAGAGGTGGGCGAAGGACGGCAGAATGTGCCGTTCGACGAACCGGCCGGAAGGGACGAAGGGCCGCAGGGTGCGGGCCGCATAGTCCATGACGGGAGTGTCGTCGCCGTAGCTGCGGTGGAGCTCCAGGTCGAGGTTGGCGAAGGAGAGTTGCCGCATCTGCAGCCAGCCGCCCATGAAGCGCCGTGCCGCGAGGAGGCGCTGCAGCAATTCGTCCGGGAGTGCCTCGCCGGTCTGGTAGTGGCGCGCGAAGAGGTCGAGGGCTTGGCGCTCCCAGCACCAGTTCTCCATGATCTGCGAGGGGACCTCGACCCAGTCCCAGGCGACGTTTACGCCGCCGCGCTCGGGGATCTCCACCCGGGAGCAGGTGTGGTGGAGCAGGTGGCCGAATTCGTGGAAGAGGGTGCAGACTTCGCGGTGGGTCAGCAGCGCCGGACGCGACGCGGTGGGAGGGCTGAAGTTGCCACCGATGAAGGCCAGGTGGGGGTTGAATCCGCCGCCGGGAGCCGGACCGCCCGAGACGAGGTTGTCCATCCAGGCGCCCTGGCGCTTGGAGTCGCGGGGGAACCAGTCCGTGTAGAACGACCCCAGATGGAGGCCGGCCTCGTCGCGTACCTCGAAGAAATCGACGTCGGGGTGCCAGACCGCGGGATTGTCGGCCTGCACCACCGAGAGCCCGAAAAGCCGCTTTGCGATCTCGAAGAGCCCGGCCTGGACCTCGTCGAGCGGGAACCACGGGCGCAGCATCTCGTCGTCGACGTCGAAGTGCTCCCTGCGAATCTTCTCCATCAGGTACGAGACGTCCCAGGGCTCCAGGTCGCCGAGTGCGGATCCCCGCGCCCGGGCTTCGAGCTGGGCGGTGTCGCGTTCGTGGAAGGGGCGCGTGCCGTCGATCAGGTCGTCGAGGAAGCGACGGACGCGGGTGCCGGAGCTGGCCATCAGCGTCTCGAGGCGGTAGTCCGGGAAGTCCGCGTAGCCGAGGATGTCGGCGAGCTGGCGGCGGATCTCCAGAATGCGGCTGATCAGGGGGCCGTTGTCGCGCTCACCGGAGGTGCAGCGATCCAGATAGGCGCCGTGGATCTCGCGGCGAAGCGCGCGGTCGTCAGCGTGCTGTAGCACGGCCTGAACGCTCGGCATGTCGAGGGTGAGCAGCCAGCCGTCCTCTCCCTGTTGTTCCGCGAGGTAAGCGGCTCGCTCGAGAGCGGTCGGGGGCAGCCCGGCCAGATCTTCGGCACGTGGTACAACCTTCTTGAAGGAAGCGGTCTCGTCGAGGAGGTTCTCCTCGAATCGCCGGCTCAGTTCGGCGAGCTCGACGCGCAGCTTCTCCAGTAGCTGCTTGTCGTGCATGCCGAGTTCCGCTCCGGCTCGCCGGAAGTCCTCCAGCGTCCGGTCGAGGTGCCGCTTGCGGAGTCCGGCGAGTGTCCGGCCGGTCCTCGACTCCGCGAACCCTCGCAGGCGTTTGAAAAGCCCCTCATGGTGATGCAACCGGCTCGAGAAGCGCGTGATCTCGGGGAGGGCCTCGGCATGGGCCTCACGCAGCGCCGGTGTGGACGCCACGTTGCTCAGGTGGGAGACGGGCCCCCAGGTCAGGGATACCTCCCGCGTGGTCTCGTCCAGGGCGCCCAGAACTTCGTCGTAGGAGCCGCCGCGCCCCGCGCCCAGTTCGTCGATGCGCTCCGCGGCGCTCGCCAGCACCTCGGCAACGGCCGGACCGATGTCCTCCGGCGTAATCCGGTCGAAGGGGATCGGGAAGCTCCGGTCGAGGAGCGGGTTGGAGACGTCGCTCACCGGCTCCCACCCGCGGGATGCACCACCCGGTCGATCCACCCCCTCGTGACCTGCGCGACTTCCGCCAGGACATCATCCAGCGTGCGGCCCGAGCGCTTGAGCATCCCGAGGGAGTGATCGCCGCCGTCCACGACGTGCAGGGTGGTCCGGGACCCCAGCCCTTCCAGCAGAGGACGCAGAAGTTGCAGGTCCGCCAGCCGGTCGCGCGTGCCCTGGTGGAAGAGCATCGGGCATGGGACGCGCGCGAGATGCTCTCCCCGTTCCGTGCCGCGCCGGCCCGGGGCGTGAAGTGGGAAGCCGAAAAAGACGAGTCCGGCGAGCGTGTGGGCGGGATGGCGACCCTGGCCGCCGGGAGGGGCGCTCGGGGCGCCGGAGGGCGTGGACGAGGCGGCGGAGGCGTGCGAAGCGGTCCCGGCGGTCGCACTCGCCACCTCGGCGACCAGGGTCGAGGTCATCCGGCCGCCCATGGACTTGCCTCCCGCAAAGAGCGGCAGCCCCTCTGCGTGCTCGCGCCCCGCGGTCAGCGCCGAAGCCACGACGGCGAGCAGTTTGCGCAGGTGGTCGGGCCGTCTGCGTCCCGCCTCCATGTAGGCGAAGTTGTAGCGCAGCGTGGAGACCCCCGTCCCCGCCAGCGCCGAGGCCAGCGCCTCCATGAACGGGTGGGTCATGGGGGCGCCGGCGCCGTGGCCAAGCACGAGGAGGCCAGCCGCGTCCGTGGCCTCCACCATCATTCCGGAGACGGGTGGATGTCCCTCGCCCTCGATCGTGATGCGGCGCCCGTGGCTGCCCACGCCGCCCTCCCCTCCTCCACTCACCACGCGATCCCGTAGTCCTCCCCGTGATTGCTGGAGCCGCCCCACATGGTGCCGGTGGCGGCGTCGAAGAAGATCGCGTTGATGGGGCCGGAGGTGCGCGGGGCGAAGGTCAGGTCGTAGCCCATCTGCTCGAGTTCGGCGCGGACCCAGTCGGGCACGGCGTCGTTGAGGAGGATGCGGCCCGGCTGAGATTCGTGCGCGCCGAAGGAACTCCGCATCTGGTAGCTGTTGAAGTTGGCCGCTTCGGCCGCCTGCTGAACATCCATGCCGAACTCGACGATGTTCAGGAAGAACTGGAGCAGGTTCTGGTCCTGACCGTCGCCGCCCTGAACCGCGAACGAGAGGAACGGATCGCCGTCCTGGAGCGCCAGCGAGGGGGTGAGGGTGGCGCGCGGCCGCTTGCCCGGCTCGGCCACATTGTAGGGGCCGGCCCGCTCGTCGAGCACGAAGCTCTGCATGCGCTGGCTCATGCCGATGCCGGTGCGCCCCGCGATCACGGCCGGGATCCACCCGCCCGAGGGGGTGACCGAAACGACCCAGCCGTCGGCGTCGGCCGCCTGGATGGAGGTCGTGCCTGCGTAGAATGCCTCTTCGAAGTCCATGCCGGAATCGTCTGGCGTCGCGATCGGGGCGGCGTTCCAGCCCTCTATCAGGTGCAGGAAGGGGTTCGTGGTGCCGTTCTGGAACGGATAGGGGTCGCCGGGCAGGACGTCGGGATCGTTCATGTCCCAGTCGATGGCATCGGCTCGGGACGCGGCGTACTCCTTGGACAGCAGGCCCTCGATCGGCTCTTCGGGCGGGTAATACGGGTCGCCGTAGTAGAAGTCGCGGTCTGCGAAGGCCAGGTTCATGGCCTGGTAGACGGCGTGGATATAGCGGGTGGAGTTGTAGCCCATGGAGCCTACGTCCAGCCCCTCCAGGATGTTCAGGGCCTGGAGGAGGACGGGACCCTGAACCCAGGTCGTGAGCTTGTAGACGTCGATGCCCTTGTACGAGGTGCGGACGGGCTCTTCAAGGTAGACCTGCCAATCGGAGAGATCGGCGAGCGTGTGAAGGCCGCCCTGTTCCTGCGAGCCGCGCACGAACTCCTCGGCGATGTCTCCGCGATAGAACCGGTCGTAGGCGGCCATGATCGCGTCGGCGCGGGAAGCGCCCGCGGCGAGCGCCTCGGCCTCGGCCTCGACCAGCTTCTCCAGCGTGCCGGCCAGGTCCTCCTGGACGAAGAGCTCACCGGCGGCCGGGGCCGCGCGGTCTTCCCCGTAGTGCGGCAGGAAGACCGCCTTCGAGTAGGGCCACTGGGCCATGCGCTCCTTCTCGCGCTCGATGGAGTTGGCCGCCTGCGCCTCGATCGGGTAGCCGCGGGCCATGTCGATGGCGGGCCCGAGGACGTCGGCCAGGCTGAGGCGCCCGTATTCGGCGACCATGACCATGAGACCGCCGGGGGTGCCGGGGGTGACCGCGGCGAGGGGACCGTAGGCGGGCGGGATGTCCATCCCTCGTTCGTGGAAGAACTCGGGTGTGGCGCCCGAAGGAGCCGCGCCGAGGGCGTTGATGCCGATGACCTTACCGGTGCCGGGATTGTAGATCAGCGCCTGGGTTTCGCCGCCCCAGCCCAGCACGTCCCACATGGTGGCGGTGGCCCCGAGCATGGCAGCCGCCGCGTCGACCGCGTTGCCGCCCTTGAGAAACATCATCGCGCCCGCGGTGGCGCCAAGGGGCTTTCCGGTGATCGCCATCCAGTCCTTCCCGTGCAGGACCGGCTTCTGGGTGCGCTGGGCCGCCGCGCTTGAAGCGAACAGGATGGTGGCGCAGAGCGCCAGAGCGCTGAGTGAGATCGACCTGCGAGACATCGGAAACACTCCTTGTGGCGGTTGGCCAGGGCGCGCATCTGCCGGTTCGAAGCCTACCCAGACGGGGAACTTCACGCCAGACGGCCCGTGGCTGTTGACGCCGGGCGACCGGATATGTGAGGGTTGATGCCATGGACTTCATCAGAACCATGGTTGCACGGGACCTGGAGACCGGAAAGTACGGCGGCCGGGTCGTCACGCGATTTCCACCCGAGCCCAACGGCTTCCTCCACATTGGCCACGCCAAATCGCTCTGCCTGAACTTCGGGATCGCCGCAGAACACCCCGGGGGACGCTGCCACCTCAGGCTCGACGACACCAATCCGGACACCGAGAAGGAAGAGTTCGTCGAGGCGATGAAGCGGGACATCCGCTGGCTGGGCTTCGACTGGGGCGAGCATCTCTACCACGCGTCGGACTACTTCGAACAGTTGTACGCCTACGCCATGGTGCTCATCGACAAGGGGCTGGCCTACGTCGATTCCTCGACGGAAGCGGAGATCCGGGATCGGCGAGGCTCGGTCACGACGCCCGGTGTGAACAGCCCCTTCCGGGATCGCTCGCGCGAGGAAAACCGCGACCTGTTCAACCGCATGCGCACGGGGGATTTCCCGGACGGCAGCCATGTCCTCAGGGCGAAGATCGACATGGCCCACCGGAACATGGTGATGCGCGATCCGATCCTCTACCGGATCCGCCACGCCAGCCACTACCGGCACGGAGACGACTGGCCGATCTATCCCATGTACGATTTCGCGCACTGCCTGTCGGACTCCCTGGAACGGGTGACCCACTCGCTCTGCACCCTCGAGTTCGAGAACAACCGCGAGATCTACGACTGGTTGCTGCTGCATGTCGACGCGCCCCTGCCCCGCCCCGAGCAGACCGAGTTCGCACCCCTGATCCTCGATTACGTGATCACGAGCAAGAGCAAGCTGCGACCCCTGGTTGAAGGGGGGCACGTGAGGGGATGGGACGATCCGCGCATGCCCACGCTCGCGGGACTGCGCCGGCGGGGGGTGACTCCCGCGGCGATCCGGGCGATGTGCGACATGGTCGGCGTGGCCCGGGCGCAGTCGCGCGTGGACATGGCCAAGCTGGAATTCGCGATTCGCGACGACCTGAACGATAAGGCCCCGCGCGCCTTCTGCGTCCTCGATCCGTTGCGCGTGGTGCTCACCAACTATCCGGAAGGCGCAAGCGAGACCTTCACCGCGCCACGATTCCCTGGCGACGGCGGCGAATCGGGGGTGCGGGAGCTGCCGTTCAGCCGGGAGATTCTCGTGGATCGCGCCGATTTCGAGGAGACCCCGCCGCCCGGCTTCCGCCGGCTCACACCGGGCGGCGAAGTCCGGCTCAAGTACGCGTACGTGATCCGCTGCAACAAGGTGGTGAAGGACGCGTCGGGCCGCGTGACGGAGCTGCACTGCACGGTCGACCCCTCCACCAGAGGCGGAGTCGCCCCAAGGGGACGGCGGGTGAGGGGCGCCATCCAGTGGCTGGAGCCGGGCAGCGCGGTGAAGGCCGAGGTCCGTCTGTATGATCGGCTCTTCGCGGTGCCGGAGCCTCCGCTGGAAGACTTGATCGGCGCGCTCAACCGCGAATCGGAGGATGTCGTGGAAGAGGCGCTGGTGGAGCCGGGAGTGGCAGGTACGGCGCCGGGCGTGCACTACCAGTTCGAGCGCCTGGGGTACTTCTTCGCGGACCCGGATACCGGTGGCGGCGATCTGGTCTTCAACCGCACCGTAACGCTTCGGGACAGTTGGAAGGCCCGGGAAGGGCGCGAGGGGTCCGCCATCGATGCCGGGCGATCCACGACCTCCGGAGGTGACTCCTCCTCAACCGCGCGGACCCGCCCCGTCGACACGCTGCGCACGGATGCGGAACGGCATCTGTTTCGAGATATGGTGGCGCTCGGAGCTTCGGAAGCCGCGTCGGCCGTCCTGGCCAGGGCTCCTGATCTGCGCGACATGTTCATTGCCGCCCGCAGGGAGTACGAGGAGGGTGCCGATTCGATCGCCGCCTGGCTTGTGAATGAAATCACAAGGCTGCTGGGCGGCGACTCCGGCAGCGACCTCTCGCGACTGGCGCCGGAAGCGCTTGCCGACCTCGCCGAGGCGGTTGACGAGGGGGACATCTCTCACCGGCAGGGGCGCAGGGTGCTCGGAGCCCTGCTGCGGCGGGGCGGCTCGTTCGACGACGTCAAAGCGGGACTGGATCTCGAAGAGATCGGTGACGAAGGTCCGCTTCGCGTCATCCTCGAAAGGCTCGTGGCGGAATACCCCGACAAGGTCGCGGCCTACCGGAACGGGCAGCACGGCCTCCTCGGGTTTTTCGTGGGAGGCGTCATGAAGCAGACGCGGGGCAAGGCGGACCCCCGCAAGGCGAGTGACCTGGCCAGGGCGCTGCTGGCGGGCCCGGACGGGTAGATGTCCTCGCTCGTCCCGGCCGACAACGTTCTCGCGGTCACGGGGCTTCTCTTCGCAGTGGTGGCGGCATCCCTCTACCTGGAGGGACGGTTCGCGTGGGCACAGACGATCTCGGCGGCACTGCTCGCCCTGCTGGGGGGGCTGGCTCTTTCCAACACGGGAGTGCTGCCCTTTGCGTCGCCCGCCTACGATTTCGTCAACGAGCACTTCATTCTGGTGGCGATCCCCCTGATCCTCTTCAAGGCCGATCTGCGCGTGATCCTGGCGCAGGGGGGCCGGACGCTGCTGGCGTTCGTGATCGCGGCGGCCGGAATCGTGGCGGGAGCCGTGATCGCATTCTTCCTCTTCGATGTGCCCGAGTCGGCCAAGTACGCCGGCATGCTCGTCGGTGGCTATACCGGCGGCGGCCTGAACTTCGTGGCGGTGACGCAGGCGGTGGGAATGGACGATCCCGACCTGAGGACCGCGGCGCTCGCCGCCGAGAGCCTGGCGGGCATCTCCTATCTGTTCGTGCTTGCGCTGCTCCCAACGCTCGCAGTCGTGCGGAAGTGGCTTCCCCTGCGCGGGCCGGAGCTGGAGAGGCCCGACGGCGATGCGCAACAGGACACGCTTCCGCCCGGCACCACGCACCAGGAAGAAGCACCGACACGTGGCTTCGGAGCTGATTGGCTCTTGCACACGGCGGCTGGCCTTGCGCTGAGCCTGCTGGTGTGCGCCGGGGGCGTATGGCTCGCAGCCGTGGTGAGAGAGCCGCGTTATGCCGTCCTCGGGGTCACCGTGCTCGCCGTCCTGGTGGCCAACGCGGCCCCGGGGCTTATGGGCAGGCTGAAGGGGGACCAGGAGCTGGGGATGTTGTTGCTGTACGTCTTCTTCGTGGTCTATGCCGCGGGGGCGGATGTCCGCTCGCTTCTCGGCGCCGCGGCCCTGATGCTCACCTATGCCGGTGTGGTCATCGCGGTGCAGGTGATCTTTTCGGCCGTGTGCGCGAGGGTCTTCCGCTTCAGCTACGCCGAGATCCTGACGGCCTCGAATGCGTGCGTTCTGGGGCCGCCGACCGCCGCCGCCCTCGCCGCCGGACGGGGATGGCACGGCCTGGTGACGCCGGGGGTGCTCACGGGCGTCTTCGGCTACGTGGTCGGCAACTTCCTGGGGGTCAGCGTCTTCGTCTGGCTCAGCTGAGTCAGTACCCGGCCGCCGCGCCGTCGGAGTCGCGCGGGTCGGGAACGCCGACTAGCCCCCCTGTTTCGCCGTCTACGAAGATGCAGTGGGCGATTCCCTGCCGGTTGCCCCACGTCACCTCGTGGCCCATCGCCGCCAGCACCGCTCCGTCCTCCTCCGACATGAAGCCAGCCTCGAGCCGCACGGCGTCGGGCAGCCACTGGTGATGGAGTCGCTTCGCAGCGACGACACCCTCCGGCGTCTGGCCGAAATCGACCAGATTCACCACGAGCTGCAGCACCGTGTTGATGATGGTGCGCCCCCCCGGGCTGCCGATCACAGCGACAAGCTCGCCGTCGCGGGCCACGATCGTGGGCGTCATCGACGACAGCATGCGCTGCTCGGGACGCGCCAGGTTGGCTTCGGTGCCGATCAGGCCGCTCTCGGCGGTGAGGCCCGGGCGGCCGTTGAAGTCGCCCATCTCGTTGTTGAGCAGGAATCCCGCGCCCGGAACCGTGATGTACGAGCCGTACCCCCCTTCGAGGGTGTAGGTCACCGAAACGGCCATCCCGTCGCCGTCCACGACGGAATAGTGTGTGGTCTCCATGCTTTCCCAGGCGGCCGCGGTTTCGACGTCGGCGGGGTCGGAGATGCTGGCCGCCTCGGCCATGATGGTGGGCCGTATCTCGTCGGCGTACTCCTTGCTGGTGAGCCGCTCGACCGGGACGTCGGCAAAATCGGGATCGGCCAGGAACATCGCCCGGTCCCTGAAGGCGCGCCGCATGGACTCGATCAGGTGATGGGCGTATGCGGGGCTCCCCGCGCCCATCGCCGCCACGTCGAAGCCCTCGAGCACGTTGAGCATCTGCACCAGCGCGGTGCCGCCGGATGACGGTGGCGGCATGCTGATGATGTCGTAGCCGCGGTAGGTGCCGCGAACCGGCTCGCGCTCGCGGGCCTGGTAGCGCGCCAGGTCCTTCTCCGTGATCCAGCCGCCGCCGCGCTCCATCTCTTCGGCGATCAGGCGGGCGGTCGTGCCCGCGTAGAAGCCGTCGCGCCCCTCGTCGCGAATGCGTTCCAGCGTGGCCGCCAGGTCCGCCTGCACCAGGACTTCACCGGCTTGGTAGGGCTCTCCGTCCTTCGAGAACTGCGCATGGGTGGCCGGGTAATCCCTGAAAGCGTCCAGCCGACCTGCCAGCGAAGAGGAGAGTCGGTCGCTTACCACGAAACCGTCCCGGGCCAGCGTCACCGACGGGTCCACCAGTGTTTCCCATCCCGCGACTCCATAGTTCTCGTGGGCGAGTGCGAACCCGGCGACCGTACCCGGGACGCCCACCGCCAGGTGGCTGCGGTGGTGGATCTGATAGGAGTACTCCCCATCCTCTCCCAGGAACATCTCGGGGTGGGCCCTCAGGGGCGCCTTCTCGCGGAAGTCGATCGCGGTCGACGTGCCGTCCGGAAAGCGGATAATCATGAACCCGCCGCCCCCGATGTTGCCCGCCGTAGGGTGGGTTACGGCCAGGGCCAGGCCCGTGGCGATCGCGGCGTCCACCGCGTTCCCCCCGGCCCTCAGCACATCGGCACCGGCCTCGCTTGCGTCGGGATAGGCGGACACGACCATCCCCGAATCGGAGGTGATGACTCCGCGGGTAACGGTTGTCGCAGCCGAGTCGGCACAGGCGGCAACCGAGATGACCGTCATTGCGGCAAGGAACAGGGACGACAGACGGCGTAACATCGGCTTTACCTCCGGCGAATCGGGTTCAGGTGCGCACCGCCGCTGCGACCTCGGGCTCGGGGTCGAGGCGTGTCCGCGGTGGTGACACCAGAATGGGGGAACCCGCGTCCGTGCGCGAGTCGTCTTCCGCGAGCGCGGGATCGCGGCGCCGGAAGAGACGGGCCAAGTCGTCCACCAGACTGTACATGACCGGGACCAGAATCAGCGTCAGGAACGTCGCGAAGATGATCCCGACGATCACCGCCACGGCCATGGGTCCCCACCAGGCAGCCTGTTCCCCGCCCCAGAAGAAGTTCGGCGACAGGCTCGCGAAGAGCCCGAAGAAGTCGAAGTTGAGGCCGATGGCCAGCGGCACCAACCCCAGCGCCGTGGTGATGGCGGTCAGCAGCACCGGACGCAACCGGGTCTTGCCCCCCTGCACCAGCGCTTCTCTGCGATCCATCCCGTCGCGCTTGCGCAGCACGTCGATGTAGTCGATCAGGACGATGGCGTTGTTGACGACAATTCCCGCGAGCGAGATCACCCCCACCCCTGTCATGATGATGACGAAGGGCATGCTGAAAACCATGAGCCCGATCAGGACCCCGATCGTCGACATGATCACCGACGAGAGGATAATCAGCGGCTTCACCACCGAGTTGAACTGCGACACCAGAATCAGGGCGATCAGCATCAGGGCCGCGAGGAACGCGCCGGTCAGGAACTCCATCGCCTCCTGCTGTTCCTGTTGCTCCCCGGTAAAGGCCATCGCATAGCCGGGGGGAAGCGCAGCCCCGAAGCCCGCGAGAACCCCTTCCACCTCCAGCCGCACCGCGTTGCTGTTGTACCCGGCGGCGACCTCGGCACTGATTGTGGCCACGCGATCCATGTCCTTGCGGCGGATCGAACTGAACCCCCTGTCCACGGTCCATTGGGCCACCGAGGGAAGCGGGACCTGGCGGCCCTCCGAAAACACCGTGAGTCGGCCGAGCGAGGTGACGTCTCCGCGATCCTCTTCCCGCAAGCGGACGATGATGTCGTACTCGTCGTTGCCGGTTCGGTACTTGGCGGCCTCGAGTCCGTTGATGGCGCCGCGCACGAGGAACCCCACGTCGTTGGTCGAAAGGCCATACAGGCTGGCCCTCTCCCGGTCCACCTCGACCCGCAGCTCGGGCCGGGCATCGTCGATGTCGCTCTCCAGTCCCACGAGACGCGGGTATACGGCGGACCTTTCGATCAGGTCGACGGCCTCGGCGGCGAGCCTCTCCAGGAGGTCGGGATCCTCTCCCGAAATCTCGAGGTTCACGGGAGGCCCGGACGGCGGCCCCTCGGTTACCTTGTCCACGCGGACCTCCGCGCCGGCGAGATCCTTTCCTACCCTCTCCTGCATGTCGGCCAGAGTCTGGAAAATATCGAACCGGCGTTCCTCGTAGTCGGTCATGGACAGGGTGATACGCCCCGCCTCGGGACCCGAGGGCCCGCCGCCGTCCATCGGGCCGCCCCCGCCGCCGGTCGAACCCACCGTCGTGACGATCGTCTCGGCATCAGCCACGCCTTCGAGTACCTGCACCTCATCCTTGAGGCGCCGGGCGTAGCCGTCCGTCACGCTGGCCGAGGTGCCCACCGGGGCCTCGACGGAGACAAACACGACACTGGGCGGGATGTCTTCCGGGAAGTATTCGATCGGCGCCGCGAAGATGCTGTACACGAAGATCGTGCCTACCAGCACCCCGAGCGACCCGAAGATGATCAGGGCGCGGTGGTTGAGCGCCCAGCGCAGACGTCTCTCGTACCACGCGACGAACCTGGGCAATCCCCCCGCCATGAATACGCGGCTGGCCCGGTCGAGCACGAACGAATGCAACAGCCACAGCCCGACGGCGGCCGCCACGAAGAGGATCGCGGTCAGTGGATTGGCCAGCGCCACCAGCGCCAAAATCAGGAGCCCCGCCGCCACGAGGGCCAGCCGCGCGTTGCGGTTGAGCCGCCGCGGCCGCCCGCCTTCCCGGACCAGGAAGATCGAGCACAGCGTCGGCACGATCACCAGGGCGACGAAGAGCGAGCTGGACAGGGTGATGATGAGGGTAAGAGGCAGGTAGCTCATGAAGTCGCCCGCCATGCCCGGCCAGAAGAGCAGCGGCGTGAAGGCCGCGAGCGTGGTGGCGGTTGCGGCAATGACCGGAATCGCGACCTCTCCCGTTGCCTTCTTGCAGGCCGACTTCCGATCCCAGCCCTCCTCCATGAACCGGTAGATGTTCTCGACGATGACGATGGCGTTGTCGACCAGCATCCCCAGCGCGAGGATGAGCGAGAAGAGCACGACCATGTTCATCGACACGCCGAGCAGGCCGATGACGATGAAGGAGAGGAACATCGACGTCGGAATCGACAGCGCCACGAAGATCGAGGTGCGCAGTCCAAGCACGAACAGGAGGATGCCGACGATGAGGATGAGGCCCGAGATGATATTGTTCTGCAGGCTGTTCACCATGCTCCCGATATCGTCGGACATGTCCGAAGTGATGGACACCTCGGTCGACGGAGGAAAGAGCGGCCGCATGCCGTCGATCTCCGCCCGCACGGCCTCCGCGGTCGCGATGATGTTCTCACCGGACCGCTTCACGACGTCGAGCGTCACCACCGGTTGGTCGCCGAGCCGGGCATAGGAGGCGCGTTCCGCGAACCCGAATTCGACCGAGGCGAGATCGCTGACGTAGATGGGGCGGCCGTTCTCGGTGGTGACCACGAGGTCCCGGATGATCGACGGGTCGTCGAACTCCCCGTCCACGCGCACCAGGTACTTGACTCCGTTGACGTCGATCGACCCGCCGGGGATGTTGACGTTCTCCTGCCGAATGGCGCTGATCACGTCGTCGAAGGAGACGTTGTAGTATTGCAGCCGTGACAGGTCGACATCGACCTTGACCTCGCGTTCCAACCCGCCCCGCAGGCCCACCCGGAGCACCGCCGGTATGGACTCGATGCGCTCCTGCAGTTCCTCTCCGAGCTCCTTGAGGCGCACCAGCCCATAGCCGCCGGAGAGATTGACCTGCATGACCGGAGCATCGGCCATGGAGAATTCGGCGATGAACGGCTCCTCGACTTCGGATGGAAGCTCCGGGCGGGCCAGATCCACCTTTTCGCGGACCTGCTGCAGCGCCTCGTTCATGTCCGTCGACGATTCGAACTCTACGATGACGTTGGAGTACCCCTCGACCGAAGTCGATGTCAGCTCCTTGACATCGGAGATGGTGTTGAGCTCCTCCTCGATCTTGCGGGTAACGAGGCTTTCCATGTCCGAAGGGGACACCCCGGGATACACGGTGTTCACCGCGATGATCGGGATTTCCGTCTCCGGGAAGGACTCCTTGGGGATCGACCGGTAGGAGAGCAGGCCGGCGATGGTGATGAATGCGAAGAGGACGAGCACGGACGTTGCGTGATCAACCGCCAGCGATGTCAGCCGAAATTCCTTGAAGGCGCGCCCGTCGCTTCCGCCCGCGGGTCCACCCTGCCGTCCATCCACGGTCATTGTCCCGCCCCCTCGTCCTCGCCCGCCACGACCCTCACCCTGTCGCCCGCCGTGAGCCCCTGCTGCCCCACGACCACGAGACGATCACCTCGGTTCAGCCCGGACCCCACGACGACATCGTTCCCCTGGCTGACCAGGATGTCGACCTGGCGGGCGACCGCGCGCGCCTGTTCCTCGGAACCTTCCACGACGAAGACCACAAACCCGTCCTCCATCACCACCAGGGCCTGCTGCGGGACCACGATCGCGTCGAGGATCTCTTCCTGGACAACCGAGATCTCCGTGATCATCCCTGGCTTTATGAGCCCGTCGGGATTCGGAAGCGTCAGTTCGATGGGGAAGGTGCGGCTGTCGGGGTCCACCACCGCGCCCACATAGGTGATGGCGCCCTCGAACACCTGGTCCACAAGGACGTCAAGCGAGACTGTCGCGGCGGCTCCCAGGGGAAGATCCAGCGCGAACCGCTCCGGGGCCCCCGCCACGATCCTGACCGTGTCCATCTGCACGATCCGCGCTACCGCCGTACCCGGAGAGACCGCGGATCCGATCTCGACGAGCCTGTCGTCGAGGATGCCGCTGATGGGGGCAACGATCGTGGTGCGCGCGAGACGTTCCTGCAGCCCGGTCAGGTTTGCCTGGCTCTGCTCGGCAGCGTGCTGCGCTTCGTGGTAGCTGAGCTCGGAACCGATGCTGTCTTCCTCGTAGAGCTTCTTTCTGCGTTCCCAGACTTCTTCGTCGTACTCGGCCTGAGCGGCCGCGCTCTGCACCTGGGCTCTCAGGATCGCATCGTCGAACCTGACGATGGCCTGCCCCCTGCGCACGGGACCGCCCTTGTCGCGCACGATCCGGCGCACGACCCCGGCCTCTTCGGCGGACACCATCACGTCCCGCATCGCCATCGCGACGCCGGGGAGGTCGATCGAGCGAATGAAGCTGCCGGGCTCGATGTGCTCCACTTCCACGTTGACAACCCGTGTGTAGCCCTCGCTGCCTGCCGCCCCGACAGGCGGATCATCGCCGCGAAGGTTCCCGCAAGCCTGGAGCGTTACCGCTGCCAACGCCGCCGCAATCAGGCGGCCAGTCACAAAACGCCAACTCATACTCAATATCTCTCTGTTAGTTCTATTCCTCGATGTCCACCAGCGGGACACGCCCGGCCGCCTCGTCGAGCCTTGCCCGCGCAGCCAGATAATCATACACCGCTTGAGCGTAGTTGAATTCGCTCTGGCGCAGCGCGACTTCGGCGTCGGTCAGCTCCAACTGGCTCGACAGGCCCTCACGGTACTGTGCGCTGGCGATCTCGTACCCCCGCCCCGCCTGCGAGACTGCCAGGCGCTGACCGGCGGCCCGCGCTCTCGCTTCGCGCACCTCGTCCACCAGGTTGCGCAGCTGTATCTCGGCCTGGTCGATCGCAAGCTGTGTCTGCACCTCTGCCTGGCGCAGCGCCATCCGCTTCTGCCCGATGCGCGCCTCCCGCCGGAACCCCGAGAACACGGGGAAGCTGACCCGCAGCCCCACCTGTTTCGTCGACCCCCGCTGCAGGGACGTCCCGAAGAAGTCGGGTACTCCGTTCTGCTGGGCGGCCAGGCCGTAGGTTCCGAACGCGGACACACTGGGAAGGTAGTCGACCTGCTCGATGCGCATTTCGGTGTGCCGGAGCGACTCGGTCAGTTCGAGCTGACGAATATCCGAGCGGACCGTCCGCCCCTGCCGCACGAAGTCGGTTACATCCATGTCGTCGTCAACGGTCGCCCCCGTGAAGGTCAGGATGTCCTGATTGGCCAGCGAGTTCATTCCCAGCTGATCCAGGTCCATCGCCGCCAGCTCTCCCGCCACCTCGATCCGGGCCTCGGGGTCCATCGCCAACTCGGCCGCGATGGTCCGGCGAGCCGCGCTGCGCCGGTTTTCGGCCCGCCGGAGATTCGGCTCCAGATTGGCCAGTTCCACCTCGAGGCGCAGGACGTCGTACAGTTCGGCCAGTCCGGCCTCCGCCATTGCACGGGTTTCGTCGAGCGACTGCCGGACCCGCTTCACCGAGTTCTGCGTGAGGCGCACTTCTTCCTGCGCGAGAAGGAGGTCGTAGTAGGCGATGCGGACGCGAGTCACGACCTGTTGCGTGCGGCCCCGCACGGCTTCTTCCTGCAGGCCTCGGAACCGGGCGGCGGCGCCCACACCGACGAAGATGTCCGGGTCGAAGAGCGTCTGCTCCGCATTCACGGACAGGTTCCAGATGTTGTCGGCGCCGAATTGGATGGGGATGAAATCGCCTTGGGCCGCCGTGGGATCGAAGATCTGCGCCGGGAGAAAACTCACCTGCGGCGCGACGTTGCGCGTAAACGAAGAAGAAAGGTCGAGGCTGGGATAGACATCGCTCCACGCCTCCGATACCTGTCGCTGGGCAACCCCGAGCTGGTAGCGCGCGTCCAGGACATCCCTGTTCCGCTCCACCGCAGCGCGGGCGAGCGAGCTCAGAAAGATGGGTCCCTCGCCCGGCCCGTCTCTCGACGGGGGCTCTTGCGCCCGGGCAGGCACCGCGATGGCCAGCAGGAAGACGGAGCCCGCAAACACGACGACACCGGGCCAGGACTGCCCCCACCGTCGACGCTTCCCACGACCCGCCACATCTATCGATCCAAACATGAATCCTCCGAGTATTGTTCCCGCGTGCAAGACACTCCGGCGCCCGTTCCCGTTGAGTTCGGACGACCCCTGCGCGACATCCGGCATTGACTAAAACGCAGCTTCCCGGTAGCCTGTTTCGCGTAAGTCCGGCGGTGATCGCCGGGAAAGATCATAGTGCTATGAAGGAGCAGAGGATGCGAACCACGGGAACCGTGAAGTGGTTCAACGACGCGAAGGGATTTGGATTCATCAGCCCGGTGGCCGGGGAGAGGGACTGTTTTGTCCACTACTCCTCGATCGAGGGCGATGGGTTTCGGAGCCTTGCTGAGGGAGACCAGGTCGAGTTCGACATGGTCAACGGCCCGAAAGGGCCTGCTGCGGAAAACGTAATCCGCGTCGGAGGTGTCGCCTAGCTCCAAGACTACGAAGCGTACTTTCCGGAAAGCGAAGCCGGCGTGGGGTCCACCGCCGGCTTCGTCATTTAACGGATCAGTCAAAGAACACCGCATGCCACCGGTCACGGGCGGGGGCCTCCCAATGGCCGGCTCGCAGTTCGGATAGCCTGGTAACCGAGTTGTCGAACACGACCGACGCGGGCGTAATCTCGCCCGACCTCGCCAACTTCCGGAACTCGGGCCTGGAGGCTTTGCGGATGCGGTCCCGGGTGTCGCGGTACCATACGGCTTCGTTGCCGAGGAAGCGCACGCCGAGGCGAGTCTCCATCTGCTTGAGCACCCCGACGAGCGCGTCGATCGAGCATCCGGAGGGCGCCGAGGCCTCGGTGTCGGCGCCCACGATCAGGAAGCGCCCGTAGCACCAGGAGCGCGTCGCGCGCAGCGGAACGCCGTGGGCGGCCCACGTCGCGAGAAAACCGTCGACGGAGGCCAGCAGCTGCACCGACTCGCGATTTTCGAGTGCGCGATCGACTCCGAAGATCCAGATCCTGGCGCTATCCGGGAAGCCCTGCAGCTCAGGCGCCGTCATGACGGAGCCGCCGCGTCGCCATAGGCGTCCCGGGGCGGGTTCTTGTCCAGCAGCACCGCGATCCACTTCAAGTCGTTCGTATTCTCCAGCATGATCTTCACCATCATCGTGAGCGGCACGGAGAGCAGCGCCCCAACGGGACCCCACAGCCATCCCCAGAACACCAGCGAAAGCACCACCACCAGCGTCGACAGTCCCAGTCGTCGTCCCATCAGCGTGGGCTCCAGCCAGTTCCCGAAGACGATGTTGACGGCCAGATAGCCCAGACACACGATAACCGCGCCCTGGACATTGATCCCCGCGAAACCGGCGGTCACGGGATCGACCTGCACGAGGGCCAGGGCAATCGCGGGGACGGAGGCGATGACCGATCCGATCGTCGGCACATAGTTCAAGACAAATGCGATCAGTCCGAGCAGAATCGGGAGGTCGAGTCCCATCGCCCAGCTCCACAGCCCCAGCAGGGTGCCCGTGCCCAGACTGACCAGCGTCTTGATCACGAGATACCCCTGCACCTCGTCGACGACCTTCCGGAAGCGCTTGTCGGACGCCAGCGCGTCCGAGGCGATCGCCCGGATCTTGCGAGGAAGGAACGCCGCCTCGCCAAGCGCGAAGACCAGAATCAGGAAGACCAGGAAGGTGGTGGACAGGAAGGACAGCGCCCAGGTGGTGGTGGCTGTGGCCAGAGCGGTGAGCGTGGTCAAATTGAGAAACCCGAGGACGGTGCTCCGCAGCTGGCCTTCCTCGATGAAGGGCGCCCAGCTCTCAATCTGCCTCAGCCAGGGATCGAGCTGGGGCGTGATGGCCTCGATCTGGATCAGAATCTGCGACTGGAGCGCGGGCAACTGCTGGCTGGCCACCAGGATCAGCAGGCCGAATACCCCGGCTACAACCAGAAAGGTGATCAGAACGGCCAGGGACTGGGGGGTTCTCCTCGCCAGCCAGATGACGAGGGGCAGGCAGATGATCGCAAGAAACCCGGCCAGGGCGACGGGGAGCAGGATTGGCTGCGCGAACCGCAGCCCCTGGATGACTATGACCGCCGCCGCGAGTGTGACCAGGAAGCGGAGGCCGGGATTCTGATCGAACTGGTCGCGGACCATCGCACTCTTTTTGAATGGTTTTCGTAGCTTGAGTCTATGGATAACCCGCCGTCCCGAAAACCCCCCTCCCAGGAGGAGGAGCACGCCGACAGCCGCATTCGGAGCAGCAGATCCGACGATGGACTGCTGCGCGAGTGCCGCGTGGACACGTTTCGGTCCGGCGGAGCCGGAGGCCAGCACCAGAACAAGGTGGAATCAGGGGTGCGGCTGACCCATCATCCTTCCGGCATTGTGGTCGCCTCGCGCCGGCACCGCTCCCAGCACCGCAACCGGGAGGACGCCCTGCGGAAGCTCCGCGAGGAGCTTGCGCGACGCCGGATCAAAACGAAGCGGCGCATCCGTACACGGGTCCCGCGCGGGGAACGGCAAAAGCGTCTGGATCAAAAGAAGAAGCGGTCCCGCCTGAAGCTCACGCGAAAAAAGCCCCGGGCAGAAGACGAGTAGGCCGGGGCGCCGGGCACCGCGTCAGCAAATGATCGGAATCAGGGGACGCGGCTGGGTCACCGTGCCTTCGACGTACGTGTTCGTGTACACGCGGATCTGACCGCAGCCGCGGATGACCTCCACCCGGTAGACGGCCGAAGTCGGGATCGTGCTCAGTTCCCCCACGCCCCCGAAAGCCGGCGCATCGTCGATGAACACCCTTGGCCGCTGCGGCATCGTGCCTCGCGTGCGAATGCAGTCGAGGGGCTGGCCGAAGATGCTCGTTCCCGGGTTGCCCTCGAAACAGGGCACAAACTCGAAGGCCGGCTGGCTGTGAAGGTAGTCGGCCACGTTCAGGTCGGGTGCCGATCGGAGCGCGATCTCGCCGTAGGTGTTGGTAATGTAGGGCAGCTCGCGCAGCCGCGTCTCGAGGCGGTCCACGTAGACCTCGATCCCCTCCAGCACGACAGGCTTGGGGATGAGGACGACTTCGATGAATTGATCGAGCTGGATGTCGAGCACCTGGACCAGATCCGCATATCCGATCCGCGATACCCGTACCGCACTCGGACCCTCGGGGACTTCGGGGATGCTGAACCGTCCCTCGGCGTCGGTGACCCCCAGGATGGGCGATCCGTCCTGCCGGATGGTCTCCGAGAGGCGGACTACCGCCCCCTCGACCGGCGCGCCCCAGTAGGTGTCGATGACCTGGCCCTGAAAAGTGACGAACGCCCCCCCCTGGGCGGCAGCCCCGCCACTCGCGCAGGCCACCGCAGCCAATGCAGCGCACAGGGGAAGGAAGCGGTCCCGCATGGTTCAGCTCAGCGCTTCCACCGCCCCCACCACCTCGTCGAAGGGGGGCAGCACTCCGGGATCGTCGCTCACCCAGGCGTAGCGCACCCGGCCATCGCCGTCCACAACGAAGACCGATCGCTTCGCCACGCCCTGGAGTCCAAAGAAGTCGTCTTCGAGCACGCCGTAGGCCGCGGCGGCCGTCTTGTTGAAATCGGAGAGAATGGGAAAGGGGACCTCCATCTCCTTGCGCCACTGCTGGTTCGAAAAAGGCGAATCGATGCTGATCGCATACACCGCCGCACCCAGCGATCCCCACTGGCTCCAGTTCTCGCCAACATGGCACAGCTCCTGGGTGCAGACGCCACTGAAGGCCAGCGGCACGAACATCAACACGACCGGCTTCCCGCGGTGTGCGGACAACGTGACGGGGTCCTGGCCAAACGCGTCCAGCAAGGAGAAGTCAGGCGCTTCGGTTCCGACTTGAATGTTCCCCAATGTTCTTCACTCCAGGGTCTTGGGTGACGCCTCGCGGCGTGCAGCCGGCCCCGGTCGATCCGGGTCGGCATCGCCCTTCAAAATAACACCCCGCGGCCGGCTGTCCGTGGACAAAGCCGCCCGAGCACCGAGAGCGGTGAGGCTCCGGGCTGACTAGTCCCTGCTCACCGCCTGCTTCGTCCAGATCAAGGCGGATCCGCAACCTCCGTTGTAGCGGCCCCGAAACTCCGGCGGAGTCCGGGAGCCCCAGTAGACTTCCGCCACCTCCACCCATTCCGGCGGAATCTGGTCGATGTTGACCGTTCCCTCGATATCGACATTCCACTCCACTCCGTCAACGAAGATTGCGAGCATGCAATCGCGAGCCCGCAGGTGCGCCCGATGCGTGCTCGGACGGTCGATGCGCAGGCCGGGCACGTGGGCGAAAGCGTCCGAGATCAGCGGCGATCCCCGTTCTTCAATCGATTGTCGTGTGATGAGGCGCATGACGACGCCCTGATCGAGCCGCCGGTAGTATCCGCGCGCCTCAAGGAAGCGGGAGCGCACCTCGACCTTGATGGGCCGTAGCGCGACCGCCTCAACCGTCAGCGCGACCTCGACCGCCGTGGTCCGGTCCGGGTGCAGGGCGACCGGCTCTGTTCGCGTCGCGTAGCCGATCCTGTCGACAGTCACCTGCGTCAGGTCCGAATACAGGCCGCTGAATTCGGCTCGGCCATCGGTGTTGGTTGGTGCCATCCGGCCATCGACGAGTGAGACGGTCGCTCCTTCAACCGGGGTTCCCATGGCCGCGTCCACAACCTTGACGAGGAGTCTGGCGGGGATTCCGAGATCGCCGTACTCGGCCTTGCGCAGCATGAGGCTGAAGTCTCCCGAACGGAGGACCTTGAATCCTCCTTCCATCGTGGCGTAGCCCCCCTTTCGAATCGTCAGCGTATAGTCGCCGATCGCGGCGTCGAAGGAGACGCGGCCGTCCAGCCCGGTGACGTACCGATCCGCAACTCCGGAAAGCGCAATGACGGCGCCTTCGAGATCTCCGCGCGTATCCACGTCCTGGATATGGGCGGTGATGCGGACGACGTCAGGCTGCTGGGCGGCGACAAGGTCCGGTCTCGCGAACGCAGTACCCGCGAGTGCAAGAAACACCCCCGCAAGTATCGGCACCGGGCAGCGGGTCTGGGTCATGTCACTCCTGACACTCCTCTGGCGGAGCTTCGGCAGGCCACTTCGTGGCCCTTACGACTGGTGCGCTCGCTCAACGCTATCAGGCTCTCATGAGTCCTTGATGTTGACGTTCGCGAGGCCAAAGGACAAGGGGTGACAAGCCCTGCAGTCGTTTGTTCTCGACTGGCGAACGGGCGCCAGCCGATATTATCTTGCAAGCCAAAGCCACCAACCAGGGGGATCATGAACAAGTACGCCTTCGCACTGCTGGCGGCGGGCACCGTTGGTCTCGCTGTTGCCGGGCCCGACGGCGGACCGGTGGATGTCCAGATCGTGGAGGGGGCAGTTCCGTCCAACCACCCGTCCCCCGACGATGCCGTGGCCAACGAGGTCGTCCAGCAGTACTGCGTCCGTTGCCACAGCGAGCGGCGCCGGGTGGGCGACCTGGTGCTCGAGGGCTTCGACCTCGCGGATGCCGCCCAGCACCGGCCCACCGTCGAGAAGATGATCCGCAAGCTCCGGGCCGGGATGATGCCGCCCAAGGGCGTCCGGCGTCCCGAGGCCGAGGTTATCGCCGAGATGGCGACCGAGCTTGAAACCGCGATGGACGAGATTGCAGCGCGGGATCCCAACCCCGGCAAGCGTACCTTCCAGCGCCTGAACCGGGCCGAATACACACGCGCGGTGAAGCATCTGCTGGGCGTCGATGTCGACGTGAGTTCATTCCTCCCGCTCGACACCAAGAGCGCGAACTTCGACAATATCGCCGACGTGCAGATGCCCTCGGCGACAGTCATGGAGGGGTATCTTCGCGCAGCCGGGCAAATCAGCCGCATGGCGCTCGGGGATCCCGACGCGGAAGTGTCGTCCACCATCTATCGGATCCCCCGCGTAGCGTCGCAGAAGGAACGGGTGGAGGGTGCCCCCATCGGGACCCGGGGCGGTCTGTCAGTCATGCACAACTTCCCTGCGGATGGGAAGTACGTGTTCCACATCATGCCGTACGCCGCCGTCGAGGGAGAGGTGTTCGGAAGGACCTTCGGCACCGAGCAGTTCGAGGTCTCGATCGACGGAGCGCGGGTAGCGCTGATGACCATCGACCGATGGATGTCCGAATCGGAGCCGACCGGCCTCAACATACGGACCGACTCCATCTACGTTACGGCGGGACAAAAGCGCGTCGCTGTCGCTTTCCTGCGGCAGTTCGAAGGCGTCGTGGACGATCTGATCCGACCCATCGACCACACCCTCGCGGACGGCCAGATCGGAATCGGCCTCGGCGTTACGACTCAGCAGCACCTGCAGCGCCTGACAGTCCTGGGGCCCTTCGACGTCACTGGCGTCTCGGATACGCCAGCCCGCCGGGCCGTGTTCTCCTGCCGGCCCACCGCACCCGACGAGGAAGAGCCGTGCGCGCGCGAGATCATCACGCATCTGGCCACGACGGCCTACCGGCGTCCGGTGGAAGACAGCGATGTCGATGGCCTTCTCCGCTTCTACAATCAGGGCGCGGCCGACGGCGGCTTCGAAAAGGGCATTCGCACTGCGCTGCAGGCTGTTCTGGCCAGCCCCCATTTCATCTTCCGCCTCGAACGCCGGCCCGCCGAAGTGGCTGCTGGCGGCGTGTACGCGATCAACGACTTCGACCTCGCGTCGCGGCTTTCGTTCTTCCTCTGGGGCGCCCCGCCCGACGACGAACTCGTGCGCCTGGCCCGGGCCGGTGATCTTTCGGGCCCTGCGGAGCTGGACCGGCAGGCGCGGCGCATGCTGGCGGATCCGCGCTCCGAAGCGCTCGCCACGCGCTTCGCCGCACAGTGGCTCAGGCTGCAGGATCTCGAGGACATCCATCCCGACGCCCTCACCTATCCCTACTTCGACCAGACGCTCGCCGACGCGATGGTGCAGGAAACCGAACTCTTCTTCTCCCATCTGGTCGCCCAGGACCGGTCGGTTCTTGAGTTGCTCACGGCCGACTACACCTTCGTCAACGAGCGCCTGGCGCGACACTACGGGATCACCGGCGTGGTCGGTCCGTCGTTCAAGAGGGTCTCGTACCCCACCAGCCACCGGCGCGGACTGCTCGGCCAGGGCAGCGTCCTTACCCTGACCTCGCATCCGGACCGCACCTCTCCCGTGCTGCGGGGCAAGTGGGTGCTCGAGGTTCTGCTCGGTGCTCCGCCGCCGCCGCCGCCGCCCGACATCCCGGCCTTCGAGGAGACCGCCGCCGCCGAGGAAGGACGCTTCCTGACGGTGCGCGAGCGGATGGAGTTGCACGCTGCGAACCCGGCATGCGCCTCCTGCCACAATGTGATCGACCCCATCGGGCTGTCGCTCGAGAACTTCGACGTGACCGGCGCCTGGCGCATCCGCGACGAGGGCAACCCGGTCGATCCGGTGGGAGTCATGTACGACGGTACCGAACTGGCGAGCCCCGAGGATCTGCGAGCAGCGCTTCTGGGCATTTCCGATGTCGTGCTGAGCACCTTTACAGAAAACATGATGGCCTATGCCCTGGGTCGGCGCGTGGAGTACTACGACATGCCGACGATCAGGGGAATCACCCGTGCCGCCGAAGTCGACGACTACAGCATGTCGTCCTTCATCCTGGGTGTCGTCAACAGCCCGCCCTTCCGCATGGCGAGGGCCGGCACCGTAGCCGAGGACCAGGCGCCGGACGGAACAACTCGACCCAACCCCTGACCCAGCGAGGTCTGACAGATGCAATACCTGAGTGGCAAACACCTCTCGCGGCGCGCGATGCTCAAGGGAGCCGGGGCCGCAATCGGCCTGCCCCTGCTCGACGCCATGGTTCCTGCGGGGCGGCTCTGGGCCGCTACCGAAGCAGGCAAGGCGGCGGACAAGACCAGGGTGGTGTGCATCGAACAGGTGCACGGAGCTGCGGGCTGCAACGATTGGGGCGCCTCGCAGAACCTCTGGTCGCCGGCGGAAACCGGGAGTGACTTCGACCTCTCGACCAGCAGCCTCAAGCCGCTGGATCCGTTCCGCAAGTACCTGACCATCGTCAGCGACACGGACGCGCGGATGGCGGACGCGTATGCTCCGAGCGAAATCGGCGGCGACCACTTCCGCACCAGCGCCGTCTTCCTGACCCAGGCGCATCCCAAGCAGACGGAAGGGTCCGATGTCGAGGTCGGGACGTCCTTCGACCAGCTCTACGTCCAGCGCTTCGGTCAGGACACGCCCATCCCCTCCCTGCAGCTCTCGATCGAGAACGTGGACCAGGCCGGGGGCTGCGCCTACGGCTACGCCTGCGTCTATACGGACACGATCAGCTGGGCCACTCCGACCCAGCCGCTGCCGATGATCCGGGATCCCAGAGCTGTGTTCGAGCAGCTCTTCGGCGCTGGGGGAACGCCCCAGCAACGGGCCGAACGCCTGAGCACCGACCGGAGCATCCTCGACTGGGTCATGGGCGAAATGTCGGCGGTTCGGCGCCAGCTCGACCCAAGCGATGTCCACCGGCTCGACCAGTATGCGCAGAATATCCGCGAGTTGGAGCAGCGGATCCAGCGCATCGAGACACAGAACACGAGCGGTGAGGAGCGGCAGATCCCCGAGGCTCCCGTCGGCGTGCCCGATTCCTTCGAGGATCACGTGAAGCTGATGTTCGACCTTCAGGTGCTCGCCTTCCTGTCGGACACGACCCGCGTGTTTTCGTTGAAGCTGGGCCGTGATGCATCCCCCAGGGTCTATCCCGAATCGGGTGTGGACACGCCCTTCCATGCCTCGTCCCACCACGGTGGCCGCGAAGATCGCGTGCGGCAGTTCGCCAGGATCAACGAGTACCACGTTTCGATGGTGCCGTACTTCATGGAGAAGCTGCAGGCGGCGACGGAGGGTGGAGAGTCGCTCCTGGACAAGACGCTGATCATGTACGGGTCAGCCATGGCCGACAGCAATCTCCACAACCACGCGCGTTGCCCGCTATTCCTGGCCGGCGGCGCCAACGGCATCCTGGAAGGCGAGCAGCACATCCGTGCGCGCCCGGGCACGCCGATGGCGAACGTCATGCTGAGCCTGCTGCACAAGCTGGGAGCCGACGACATCAAGAAGTTCGGGAACAGCAACGCTCACTTCGCGATCTAGCAGCCCGTCGACAAAGGGTGGAACCATGACCGCTGGAAGGTCTGAAACATTCCTGGCCGGCAGGCCGGGACGCCGCGTTGCGCAGTTCCTCGCATTTGCAACGCTGATTGCCACACTCGGTGCGGGCGGCCCCGTGGAGGCTCCGGTCGCCGATGCCGCCGAGCGCAGCGACCTGGAAGCCGTCAGGGCCCTGCTCCGCCAGGGTGCGGACGTCAATACGGCCCAGAGCGACGGAATGACCGCGCTGCACTGGGCCGCGGCCAACAACGACGTCGAGATCGCCAGGACGCTTCTCTACGCGGGGGCGACCGTCCGGGCCACCACGCGCCTTGGAGGCTACAATCCCCTTCACCTTGCGAGCCGGGGAGGCCACGCCGAGGTGGCGAGGCTGATCCTCGAGGCCGGCGCCGATCCCAACACCTTGACCACTACCGGCGTCACGGCGATGCACTTCGCGGCCGACGCGGATGCCGGCGCCGTGGTCGACCTTCTCGTGGCCCACGGTGGCGACGTCGATGTGCGCGATGCGTTTGCCGAGCGGACGCCGCTCATGTTCGGGGCAGTCCGCGGGGCCGACTCGGCGGTGCGGTCACTGCTCGACGCCGGTGCCGATGTGACTCTCGTGACCCGGGTCAAGGACTACGAGGAGCATGACAGGAACCTTCGCGCGGATCAGAGACAGCGTGCCCGTGTGAGGGCCGCTGCCGAAGAACCCGAGGAGGACGAGGAGGACGCTCAGGCCGGAGCACCGCAGCAACCGGGCCAGGGTCAGCCCCAGCGCCCGGCGCAGCCCGCTCCCGGAGCCCCTGCCGCCGAAGAGGAAACGCCCGATACGGCCGCTCCGGCCGAGCCGCCCGTCAAGGCCCTGACTTCTGCGCAGCAGATCGGCATGCAGGGCGGATTCACCGCTCTGCACTATGCGGCCCGCGAAGGCCACCGTTCGACTGCAGCGCTGCTCGTCGACGGCGGAACGGACGTCAACCGGCCCACCGCCGGCGACCAGTCCACGCCGATGCTGGTGGCCGTCATCAACGGCAACTACGATCTGGCTCGAGACTTCCTGGAGAGCGGCGCCGACCCCAACCTGGTCAGCGACGACGGCGCGGGCCCGCTCTTCGCGACCCTCAACATCGAGTGGTCGCTGCGCACCTGGTATCCGCAGCCGCAGGCATTCCGCCAGCAGGAGACCAGCTACCTGGATCTCATGAAGCTGCTGCTGGATGCCGGCGCCGAGCCCAACCAGCAGACGACCACCCACATCTGGTACGCCGCCTACAACGCCGGACGGATGGGAGTGGACTTCACGGGAGCCACGCCGTTCTGGAGAGCTGCGTACGCGGTGGACGTGGAAGCCATGCGCCTCCTCGTCGAGTACGGAGCCGATCCCAACGTCTGGACGACCAAGCTGCCGGACCGTCGCCGCTTTTTCGACCCGAACTTCCCCGACACGACGCCGGACGACGCGCCGGCAGATCCATCCGGGTTGCCGCCCGTGCCGGTCGGTGGACCCGCGGTGCATCCCCTGCACGCCGCCTCGGGCGTGGGCTTCGGCACTTCGAGGGTCGCGCAGCAGCATCGGAGCGTGCCCGACGGGTGGCTTCCGGCGGTGCGCTATCTCGTCGATGAACTCGGCATCGATCCCAATCTCCGCGACAAGGACGGCTTCAGCGCCATCCACCACGCGGCGGCCAGGGGAGACAACGAGACCATCCTTTTCCTCGCGAGTCGGGGCGCGGATATCCACGCCATCAGCAGGCGGGGCCAGACCACGGCCGATCTTGCCAACAGCCCCGAGCAACGCGCCCAGCCGCATCCGGCCACGGTAGCGCTGCTGGAAAAGCTGGGTTCACACAACAGTCATCAGTGCCGTTCCTGTGGAGGTAGCCGCTGATGACCGCGAGGGTATCGGAGGAACCGCTGACGGTGCGCTGGGCGGGGGTCGCGTGCGCGGCCGCAGTCGCCGCGACGCTGATGATCCCCGCACCGGCATCGTCCCAGGACACCGAGTGGAATCGTTACACCCTTGAAGGGCTGGAGGGTGTGTATGTGCGGGCCGAGACCAACCTGGGCTGCGAAGGCGCGGGGGTATCCGCCGACGCGGTCCGCATGGAGGCCGAAGCCGCGCTCGCGGCGGCCGAAGTCCCGCTCCTGACCGAACGTGAAATGCTGGCCAGCCCGGGGTTGCCGGAGCTCAGGATCACGCTCGAGTGCGGGGGCGGTGTCGCGGGCGTGGTGGCCTACTCCGTTTCGGTCCGGGTTCAGCAGGCCACGCAGATGATCCGGGACACGCAGATCACATTGTCCGAAGCCGTGACCTGGTGGGCCACCGGCGTTGGCGTTGCAGAGGCAGGGTCGACCGCGCAGGCGCTGAGCACGGCGCTCCAGGCCAGGCTCACGGAGTTCGCCGAAGCCTTCGCGGCCATCAACGCGGAAGACGAGGGGTCGGGGTAGCAGCTCTCGGCGGCTCCATCCGCGGGCTGCCGTTCTGAACTAGGCGGTTTCGCGCGGCGTCAGCAGGCTGATTGCGACCATCCGGGCCTCGTCCAGAGTTTCCACGACATGGTCGTCGGGAACACGGCGGAGGATGTCGAGCGTGCGAAGGGTCACCCCGACCGATCCCGAAAGTCCCATCACGATCACCTCGGTGCGGTCCCTCTCGGCCACCGCGATGAGCTGGGCGATCAGCATGGCGGCGCTGTCGTCCAGGAATCGGGCATGCGTGAAGTCGAAGATGACGATTTCGTGCTCACTGATGTCGCTGCCTATCGTCCCCACCAGCTTGTGCGCCGAGGCGACCGTGAAGCTGCCTTTCAGGGCAACCAGGCCGGTCCGCGCCGCGTACTCGTCCTCCATCGGCACCATCTCGGGGTGTTCGGCGAAGAAGGCCTGGTCGAGGAGCGGCACCGAAACCACGCTGTCGAGTTCCAGCACCTCCATCTCCTTGGCCAGCGCCATCGCCGCCACGATCAGGCCGATCGCCACTGCCGTGACGAGATCGACGAAGACGGTGAGACTCAGCGTCATCAGCATGACGACCAGGTGCTCCCGCCGGATCCGGTGAATGCGGGTCAGCAGTCTCCAGTCGATGATGTCCCAGCCGACCTTCATGAGGATCCCCGCCAGAACCGCGTGCGGGATCGGCTCGACGAACTGGCCCAGACCCAGCAGCAGCCCCAGCACGATCACCGCGCGCAACGCCCCCGAGACCGGCGTCGACCCGCCAGCGCGAATGTTGGTAACGGTGCCCATCGTCGCCCCCGCCCCGGGGAGGCCGCCGAACACGCCCGAGATGATGTTGCCGATGCCCTGCCCCACGAGCTCGCGGTTGGGCTTGTGTTGCTGACCGGTGAGCGAGTCTGCCACCAGTGAGGTGAGCAGGCTGTCCACCGAACCCAGCAGGGCGAGGACCAGTGCCGGCTCGGCCGCATCCAGCAGGAAGCCGAGTGGGGGCAGCGTGACCTGAATCCCGGGGAGTCCCGCCGGGATCTCGCCGATGACCGGGACGTTCGCGAGCCACAGCACGCCCAGCAGGGTGCCGGCGACAAGCGCCATCAGCACCGGCGGCGCGTACTTCGAGAAGCGCCGCGGCCACAGGACCGTCACCGCCAGGGTGACCGTGGCAAGCACTACGGCCTGAAAGTTGACGGAGTCGAGCGCCAGGAGCGCGCCGATCGCGCCGCGAGCCCCTCCCGAGGGCGCCGGGGCCCCCAGGAAGGGCAGCACCTGGATGAGCATGATGATGATGCCGATCCCGGACATGAACCCGGAGACGACCACGTGGGGCGTATAGACCACGAAGCGCCCGATCCTGAGCGTGCCCAGCGCCACCTGCAGCAGCCCCGCCACAACCACGATCGCAAATGCCTCGCCCAGCGTGGAGGCGTGGGTGGTGATGATCACCGACATGGCGACGGTCATCGGCGCGGTCGGGCCGGAGATCTGCGACCTGGTGCCGCCGAAGACCGAGGCGAAGAAACCGACCGCGATGACGCTGTACATGCCCGCGGCCGCGCCGAGACCTGAGGCGACCCCGAAGGCCAGCGCCACCGGGAGCGCGACGACCGCGGACGTGACTCCGCCGAACAGATCTCCACGGAGGGTGTGGAGGTCGTAGCCGCGCATCATGCTGTGAACAGCGGTCCTACCGGGCACGGACGGCCGGGAGGATCCGCTCCTGAAGCGCCGTCCAGCTCGACATCTCGGGACGCTCGTGCAGCGTCCAGCCGTTGAAGACCGAGATCAGGGCGTGCTCGGGGACCACGTGGATGAACTGTCCACCGTAGCCGTTCCCGGCGAAGATCGTGGCCTCGCCGTTCTCGTGCGCAGGCACCCACCACTGGTAGCCGTAGCCCGCGCCCAGAGCGATGTCGGCCACGACGGGTCCCGTGGAAGCCCTCACCCACTCGCGCGACACGATCTGCCGGCCGTCCCACTCGCCGCCCCGCAGCATCAGGTAGCCGATCCGGGCCAGGTCGTGGGTGGACAGGTAGAGACCGCCCTCCGAATCGGCCTCGCCACCGGGCGTGATCTTCCAGTGGTACTCGTCGATCCCGATCGGACGGAAGAGCCGCTCTTCGGCCCACGCGTCGAGCCGCTGCCCCGTCGCTTCGCGAACGATCTTGCCGAGCAGGACGCTCACGCCGTCGTTGTAGTCGAACTGTGCGCCGGGATCGGTCCCGATCGGCTGCTCCACCACGTACTCGATCCAGGCGTCGCTCCCTTCGAGGACCACGGTGGGGTGGGTGTCGTCGGTGTAGGGCTGTCCCGGCCGAGCCCAGTCCATCCCGCTGCGCATGGTCAGAAAGTCATCGAGCGTCGTTGACGCGCGCCGCGGGTCCGCCAGGTCGACGCCGTAGTCCTCGAACCACGACCAGGCGGCGTCATCCACACCGGCGATGTGGCCGGCGTCGACCGCGATCCCGAAGGCCACCGACATCACGCTCTTGGTTACGGACTGGAGCGAGTGCAGATCGGTGTCGCGATAGTACGGGTGCCAGCTGGGGTGATCGTAGTTGTATTGGTGTTCGGCGGTGTCCTCCTGTTGGGTGAGGAGTTCGGCGTACCTCTCACCGTGATCCCATCGGTGATCGGCAATGACGTATCCGTTGCGGATGAGGAGGAAATGGTCGATCAGGCCGTAGCTGCCCGCATCGATGTCCTGGACCAGCGCCTCGATCGCGGCAGCGTCCACGCCTTCGGCCTCGGGAGTGGAGACCGGCCATTCCTCGCCCGGCCAGGGCGCGGCGGCCCCGTTCCCGGCACCGGCAGAAGTGTCCGGAGGCGCGCATGCGGTGGCCAGCACCAGGAACGCGAAGACATTTGTCGGCCACTTCGAGCCTGTTTTGGCCGACAAGATCCGTTCTGGACCCGTTGTCGGCCACTTCGAGCCCATTGTGGCGGACAAATCGCACGCGACCGAGCGACAGTGGGCCTCAATGTGCATGTCGGCGGCGGCCTGTCCCGGTGAGTTCGTGCCGGTCATGGTCGTTCACTCCGTTGTCGTGGCGGAGGCCGGGGACCTGGCGGCGGGCGGCTCGGCACGGGCCTCATGCGCGGTGATGACCGCCATGAACTCGCCGCCGTAGCGGCGCAGCTTCGTCTCCCCTACACCGGTGATCCCGGCGAAATCTTCGGGAGTGCGGGGGCGCCGCGCAACGATCTCCCGAAGGGTGGCGTCGTGAAACACGACATATGGAGGCACGTTCTGGTCGGAAGCGAGCTCGGTCCGGCGCTTGCGCAGGGCCTCCCACAGTGATTCGTCCCAGGTTGCCGGATCGACCGGTTCGGCCCGCTTCTTCGCGGCCTTCCGCCTGCGTTTCGCCGCGGCCGGGCGAAGATCCAGGCGCATGCGCACCTCGGCTTCGCCGCGAAGGACCGGCCAGCTGGCGTCGGTCAGGCGGATCGAACCGTACTTCTCGATTTCGACGCTCAGCAGGCCCCGGGCGACGAGTTGGCGGAAGACCGAACGCCACTGGAAGGCGTCGAGGTCCTCGCCGACGCCGAAGGTCGGGAGCCGGTCGTGGCCGAAGCGCTGGACGCGCTCCGTGCCGCGCCCGCGCAGCACGTCGATCAGGTAGGCTACCCCGAACCGCTGCCCGGTCCTGGAGGCGCACGACATCGCCTTCTGGGAGGCCTCGGTCGCATCCCAGACCGCGACCGGCGCGACGCAATTGTCGCAGTTGCCACACGGCTCCGCACCGGTTTCGCCGAAGTAGCCGAGGAGGGTCTGGCGGCGGCAGGTCGCCAGCTCGCAATACCCCAGCATGGCGTCGAGCTTGCGCACCTCGAGGCGCTTGCGATCCTGCCCGGCGTCGGAGTTCTCCACCATGTTGCGCATCGTGACGACCTCCTGCAGGCCGTAGACCATCCACGCGTCGGCGGGTTGCCCGTCCCGGCCCGCGCGCCCGGTCTCCTGGTAGTAGGCCTCGACGCTCTTCGGGAGATCCATGTGGGCGACGAAACGCACGTCCGGCTTGTCGATTCCCATGCCGAAGGCGATGGTCGCGACCACGACAACGCCGTCTTCGCGAAGGAAGCGGTCCTGATGGCGCCGGCGGGTCCCCGCGTCGAGCCCGGCGTGGTACGCAAGCGCATTCACGCCGATCCCGCGCAGCCACTCGGCCGTATCGTCAACCTTGCGCCGGGACAGGCAGTACACGATGCCGGCGTCGCCCCGGTGGCGTTCCTCGAGAAAGCGCCGGAGCTGCGCCTTCGCATTGTTCTTCGGGACGACCTGGTAGCGGATGTTCGGGCGGTCGAAGCCGCTTACCCAGAGGCGGGCATCCCGCAGGCTCAGCCGTTCGATGATCTCGCGGCGCGTGGGCTCGTCGGCCGTCGCGGTGAGCGCGATCCTGGGAACCCCCGGAAAGTGCTGCCCCAGGACCGACAGCTGCATGTATTCGGGACGGAAGTCGTGGCCCCACTGGGAGACGCAGTGGGCTTCGTCGATCGCGATGAGGGCGAGGCGGCTGCGGGCGAGCAGCTCCAGGGTGCGCTGGCCGAGCAGGCGTTCCGGGGAGACATAGAGCAGGTCGATCGCCCCGGCTTGCACAGCCCTCTCGACCTCGAGCACCTCGCCGTACGAGAGGGTCGAATTGAGGCACGCCGCCCGCACGCCGGTCAGTCTGAGCCCCTCGACCTGGTCGCGCATGAGTGCGATGAGCGGCGAGACCACCACGCCCACACCGTCCCTGACGATCGCCGGGATCTGATAGCAGAGGGATTTGCCCCCGCCGGTCGGCATCAGGACCAGGCTGTCACCTCCGGCGACCGTGTGGCGGATGATCTCTTCCTGCTGGCCCAGAAACGCGGAGTACCCGAAAACGCGGTGGAGGATTCCGTGGATGTCGCTGGTCACGTGCGGTGCGTCGGGCGCCTCGGTCGGGGTCGGGGTGCGCGGTACGGCCGGTCGGTCCCTGCAATGTAACCCGCGAACCCGATGAGGGCCGTCAGCGGAGGTGATGCGTTGCGGCTATCCCCCCAGCACGTTGACCTGGCGCGTGAACTTCAGGAACAGCGAGCGTCCGAGCGGGCCGGTCAGGCTCTCGATTCCCTGCACCTCGTTGTAGACGATGAAGAGTCCCGTGCCGGCGGTGTTGAGCCAGCCGAAGCGCACGTTGGCGGACCACGTGTCGATCTGGTCGGAGTACTGGATCAGGGACTGCACATAGATCCGGGGCGTGAAGAAATAGCCCAGGTTGACCCCGGCCAGGGTGGCGGTGAAATCGCCCTCGGGGAGCATCACGTCGTTGTAGGAGATGCGCAGCCCGGCGCTGGCACGGGCACCGCGGCGAAGGGTGAGGTCGGCGGTGGTGGTGCGCTTGTTGCCCGAGAGGAAGCTCCCCCAGTTGAAGCGGGTGTTCAGCGAGAGCGGCCGGGACTGGTCCGTGAAGAAGACGACTGCCGACTCCCAGCCTTCGTATGTCCCCGTGGGCACTACAACCTCGGTGCCGGGGATCGCGAAGGGTTCGTAGAGGCCCTCGGTATTGTGGTTGATCCCGGTGTGAAGCTCCATCCCGGAAGCCCATTGCCAGTGGCTGTCGATGTGCCAGCGGGCCGACTCGTTGAAGCCGGTCTCCACGCCGGTGCGCCTGGTGCGGTAGGTGAAGTACGAGACGTGGGGGCGGATTTCGCGGAAGAGGCTGGCCGGCCGGTGCGTCCACATGCCGAAGAGCTGCAGGTAGCGATGGCCGTTGCGGGGCAGGAAGCCGACTTCGGGGTTGAAGTGCTCGCCGATCTCGCGCACGGTGGCGTTGGCGGTGAAGCGGCTGCTGCTCCATGCGGCCGTGACGTTCCAGGCGGCGTCGGCGCCATCCAGATCCGGCGTGTCGGTCCTTGCGATGAACGAGGTCAGGGTCAATTGATCGCCGATGCCGATGCTGCCGTCGACGGCGTAGGTGCGGTTGTAGTCGCCGGCCATGTTGCTCGCGCGGTTGACGAACAGGCCGCCGACGCGGGAGCGGTTGGGAAGTTCCTTCGCGACGCGGGCGGCCGAGTAGGCGTTGTGGGGCGTCGTCAGCTCGCTGCTGCCGGTCTCGATGTGCAGCAGGCCCACGTTGAGTCCCGCCATTCTGCCCGACAGTCGCCCGCCGCCCTTGATGGGGACCGGGTGTCCGCCCGATATGCCGATGCGCCGGCTGAAGAAGAGGTCGGCGCCCCCTGCCCCGACGGTGAAGAAACCCGCGTTCTCGAGGAAGAAGGGGCGCTTTTCGGGGAAGAGCAGCGAAAAGCGGGTGAGGTTGACCTGCTGGTCGTCGACTTCCACCTGCGCGAAATCGGTGTTGACCGTCATGTCGAGGGTGAGGCCCTGCGTGACCTGCACCTTGGCTTCGCCGCCGAACTCGGCCTCGCGCCCGAATGAGGTCTGCGAGTCGTCGGTATAGTCGCGGACCGTTGATCCGAGCAGATAGGGCGTCACCGTGGCGGCCCTGCGGAAGGGAGGTTCCACCCCGGTGAGCTGACCCGCGAAGTCGAGCCGGTAGAGGCCGAACTCGCGTGGGACGGCTGACCAGAAGTCTTCTTCGTTCAGGCGCCGGATGCGCCGCGAGATGTTGAACCCCCAGCTGTCGGTCTCGGACCCGTAGCGCAGGGTGCTGAAGGGGATCCGGAACTCGGCGTACCAGCCGTCGGCGTCCTGGGAGGTGGCGACTGTCCAGCTGCCATCCCAGTTCTTGTTGAATCCGCCCCCGGCCCCCCTTTGGAAGCGGCGCTGGCCGCTCATGCCGCCACCGAGGAAGAACCCTCCGCCGCTGCCCTGGGCGGCGACCTGGCCATCGTACTCGATCCCCGCGGGAGTCGTTCCGAAGACGAAGCCGTTCTGCTGATCGTTGTAGGTGTCGAAGATCATGATCACGGCGTCGGCGTCGGTCACCTCGTAGTCGCGGATGGATTCGCCGGGGACGATCTCTTCGGCCTGGGAGTCATAGGCCCAGACCGCGACGTACACCGCCTCGTCATCGAAGAGGATGCGCAGTTCGGTGGGCTCGGACGCCGGTTGGCCGTCGGCGGGCTCGCGCTGGGTGAAGTCGGCGAGCGCGGTGGCCGTCATCCAGACGGCGTCGTCGGGGACTCCGTCGATGAGGGGCGCCGCATCGGTGCGCGAGGCGATGGCGACGCCGGGCTCGGTCGCGTTCGTCGCGGTGTCATTGCCGTTCGCGGAGGGTTGCTGGGCCTCGGCGCCGGGGTGGAAAGCCAAGAACGATGCCGCCAGTGCGGCGGAAAAAACGAAAGAGGCCCGTCCGGGAGTGGTGGGCGTCCTGTAGGTGTCAGGCCTGGCTATGGACATGCGGTGCCTGGCTGCCTCCTATGCGCGGGAATGAAACTGTAAGACCCATCATACGACAACTGGCGACGCGTCGGCGTTGAGCCTCGATGCGCCGGTGCCGTGCACCAGGCCAGTCACGGTCGTATGGTAATGCAATACTTGACAATCCAGTGCCGGAAGGAGGGCGCCCCCCATGACGAGGAACCTGATCCGGACGTTGGCGATCGGCTGCGTCTCGGCTGCCTGGGCAGGAGCGTCAGAAGCACAGGAACCGCCCGACACCGTCTTCGATGTGGCAGAACTCGAAGTCGTGGTGGGCTCTCGGGCCGGGGTCGCGGACCCCGCAACCCTCCCCGTGCCGGTGGACATCTACGGGGCCGAGGAGATCGCCCGTCTGGGCGAGGTCGACCTCGGTGAAGTTCTCGGGCGCATTGCACCTTCGTTCAACTCGACCCGCCTGTCTGCCGGTGATGGGGCCGCCCTGCACGTCGCGACATTGCGCGGCCTGAACGGCGACCAGGTCCTGGTGTTGGTGAACGGGAAACGGCGGCACGGGATCGCGTTTGCGAAGCTGCTCGCGGCTGCCGGCCAGGGGACGACCGGTACGGACCTGCGCGCAATACCCGTCCACGCGATCAAGCGGATCGAGGTCCTGCGCGAGGGCGCGGCTTCGCAGTACGGCTCGGACGCGATCGCCGGCGTCATCAACATCGTGCTGAAGGACGATGCCACCGGTGTGAGCGTAGCGACCTACCTGGGCCGGACATCGCGCGGGGACGGCATGAGGCTGCTGACCTCCGCCAACGCGGGAGTTCCCCTGGGCGACGGTTTCCTCAACGTCACCATGGAGGTCGCGCGGCAGGAGGTTACGAACCGGGCGGGCGTCGCGCCCACCTGCTTCGGCCCCGATCCCTCCTACGGTCCCTGCGCGGACGGGGGGGAGGTCATCCAGCTGCAGCGCAACGGCGAGCCGGACTACCGGGGGGCGGGCTTCATGGCCAATGCAGCGGTGCCGATCGGCGAGACAGCCGAATTCTATGCATTCGGCGGCTATTCCGGGCGTGAGGCGGTGTCCGACGGCCTGTACCGCAAGGCCGACTGGGTGCCTCGCTCGGTCAGCTACGTCTACCCGGACGGCTTCTTTCCCATCGAGGAATCGGACCTGGCCGACAAGTCGGCCGTGGCAGGTCTGCGCGGAGACATGGGCGATTGGTCAGCCGATCTCAGCCTCGGCTATGGACACGGGCGCTTCGCTTTTGCAGCCGCGAATTCGATCAACCCGTCGTACGCGGCCGAGTTCCTGGCCAGAAGTCCAGGGGCCGACGGAGCATCGATCGCCGCCAACGCCGGACCCAGGAACACCTTCAGCGGAGGGCTGAACGTTCGCCAGTGGACGCTGAATGCCGACGCCGCGCGGGAGCTCGCGGTCGGGTCGACTCCGGCGTTTCTGGCCGTTGGAGGCGCTCTCGGCAGGGATTCCTACTGGATGGAATCGGGTGACCGGGCTTCGTGGGCGTGCGGACCGAGCGACACTCCCGGCAGCTATCCGGCCGCGCATCATCAGAACGACGGATCGGTGTACGCGAGTTGCGGAATACAGGGCTACCCCGGGTACAGCCCCGCCTCGGCTTCGCTGAGCGAACGCGATCGTAGCAGCGTGGGAGCGTACGCGGATATGGAGCTGCGTTCATCGGGCGGACGCACGGTGGGCGGCGCCCTGCGTTTCGAGCACTACACCGACGCCGGCAGTTCGCTGACCGGCAAGCTGGCCGGCAGGGTCGAACTGGGCGAATCGGGCGCGGCCCTGCGCGCGGCCGTCTCAACGGGATTTCGTGCACCGCGCCTTCCCCAGCGAGGCTTCAACACCATCGGCTTCGTGGGCGGCGCCGAGGGCCTGGTGAGCGCCGGGTTCCTGCCCGAGGGCGATCCGATCGCGTGCGCCGACTTCGGGGCCTGTTCCCTGAGCCACGAGACGTCGCTCAGCCTCACCGGCGGCTTCGTGGATTCCAGCGACAACGGTTTGCTGGTTACGGCCGACTACTACCGCGTCTCGGTCGCCGACGCCATCGCCCTGACCCAGAGCCTGAACCCGAGCCACGGACTTCGTCCCGGTGCTCGTTTCCAGGGCCGGCCGGTCGACGCGGTGGCCTTCTGGACCAATGCGATCGACACACGGACCCAGGGATTCGATGTGGTCGCGAACTGGCGCTTCCGTGGAATGGACTGGGGGGCCGCCGATCTGTCGGCCAGCCTGCACCGGAACAGCACCGAGATCACCGCCAACCGGAACGAGAACTTCATCGGTGCCACGCAGCAGACCCTGATCGAGGAGTCGCAACCGGGACGGCGGATCGGTGTCAGCGCCGATGTGCGTTCCGCGCGCGGTGTTGGTGCGAGGTTCAGCGTGAACCACATCGGTTCGGTCACGACCCCATTCATCTTCGAGCAGAACGTGACGATCGACGCCGCAGCGATTGCCGACCTGGAGGTCACGTTCCAGGTGGCCGACCGGATCCTGGTGGGGGTGGGAGCGAACAACCTGCTCGACCGGCTCCCAAACAGGCTCCCGGACGACGCCGTGGCCCAGCTGTGGACGATGGAGTACCCGTCCGAGTCTCCCTACGGCGTTGCGGGGCGCATCTGGTACATGCGCGTGAATGTGATCGGGAGCTGATCGACGAGACCAAATCGCAAACGCGATGGCCACGGGATAGCGTGGGTCGCGCAGGAAGCCCAATGGGCCCAGAGGGACTTGAACCCCCGACCGTCGGATTATGAGTCCGCTGCTCTAACCGCCTGAGCTATGGGCCCGGTTAAGGCTAACCGGTCGCGGGAAAGGGGAGCAACAGCGGACACTACGTGCCGAACAGGCGATCGCCTGCATCTCCCAGCCCTGGAAGGATGTAGCCCTTTTCGTTGAGCTGGCGGTCCAGGGCTGCGGCGTACACCGGCACATCCGGATGGTCCTCCGTCAGCCGCGCTGCGCCCTCCGGGGAGGCGACCAGACAAATGAATGCGATCTCCTTCGCGCCTCGCTCCTTGAGGTCGGTGATCGAAGCGCAGGCGGTGCCGCCGGTACCCAGCATCGGGTCGACCAGCAGGTAGCTGAAGCGCTCCGGGTCGGGCGGGAGCTTCCCGTAGTAGCGAACGGGTTGCAGCGTCTCCTCGTTTCGGTAGAAGCCCAGGTGGCCGACCCGGGCCCCGGGAACGAGCCGCAATACGCCCTCGACCATGCCCAGCCCCGCCCGCAGGACGGGCACGACCACCAGAAGGTCCTCGCGGATGCGACGGGCCCGCATCTCCTCCAGCGGCGTCTCGAAGGCAACTTCCTCGCCCACCAGGCCGCGTGTGGCGTGAAAGGTCATCAGGAGTGTGATCTCCGTGACAAGCTCCCGTATCCGCTTGTGGCCGGTATGGCGATCGCGCATGAAGGACAGCTTGTGCTCGATCAGTGGATGCTCAACGACGGTCAGCGTCAGGTCACGCATGTGGCCCTCCCGTGTGTCTTCGCGATCGTCCGCGGCCGCGCCGCCGCACCATGGCGCGCGCCTCCGCCAATTCCGAGGAGCGTGCGGATCTCCAGGCGCCCGGCGGCAGCCTGTCGAGACGGAAGGGACCGAAGCGCGTGCGCGCCAATGCCACAACCGGATGTCCCACGGCCTTGAGAAGCCTCCGCACTTCCCGCTTTCGCCCCTCCATGAGGACAAGCTTCAAACCCGTTTCCTCTTCACCGAGGCGGACCTTGCGCACCATCCTGGGCCGGGCGAGACCATCTTCCAGTTCGACGCCTCGTCTGAGCGACCTGAGCGCTCGCGCGGTAACCTGTCCGGTGACCCTCGCAATGTACTCCCGCTCCACGCGACCGCTCGGGTGCGCCAGGGCCGCACCGAGATCTCCATCGTTTGTGAGGAGAAGCACCCCGGAAGTCTCGCGGTCAAGCCGCCCGACATAGCGGAGCGAACCGGCCCAGTCGGGAAGCCGGTCGTAGATGGTCTCGCCACCGTGGGGGTCCGCTCGGGTGCAGAGGACGCCGACCGGTTTGTGCAGGACAAGCCAGCGGCGCGGCGCAGGCGTGACCACGGAGCCGTCGAGCGACACGACGTCGACCCCGGGGATCACGACCGATCCCATGGCCGTCACCGGGGCGCCGTTGACCAGAACGCGCCCCTCGCGCATCAGGGCCTCGGCCTGGCGGCGCGACGCGACTCCGGCCCGGGAGATGTACTTCTGGACCCTCATGGGGGCCGGACCCCGGTCACCCGTCTTCATTCTCGGTGTCGGTTGCCGGCTCGCTCTCACGCAGGACGACCGGGAGATCTTCCGGCCTGGGCAGATCCTCAAGAGAGGCGAAGCCGAAGTGCTCCATGAATCGGCGAGTAGTGCCATACAGGACGGGACGCCCCACTCCCTCGCCTCTCGCGACACCTTCGATGAGGTCGCGCTCCAGCAGGGTGCGAATCACCCCCGTGGAGTTCACGCCCCGGATGTACTCGACCTCGATCCGGCTGATCGGCTGCCTGTAGGCCACGATGGCCAGGGCCTCCAGAGCGGGGCCGGAGAGGCGCGACGTACGCGGAACCGTGTCGAAGCGATCGAGGTACGGTGCGAACTCCGGCCGCGTCATCAATTGCACGCCATCCGCCACATCGCGCAGTTCGAATGCCCGCCCCGACCGGTCGTAGTCGGCCCGGAGCGCCACCAGCGCCGCCTCGACCCGATCTTCGTCGAGGGTCTCGTCGGCGCGCGCGATGTCCCCGGGCGAGAGCGGTGCGTCGCTCGCGAAGAGGATGGCTTCCACGATGCTGGCGTCGTTCAAGTCACGTCCTCCGCTTCGTCCGGCGCCGCGTCCGGAGCACCGGCCGCCACGTCGGAGATGTCCGCGCCGATGTTCGATCCCCGATAGATCCACAACGGCGAAAAGGGTTTCCGCTGGCGCAGCGACACGACGCGCCTCCTTCCGAGTTCCAGCCCCGCCAACAGCGTCATGACCGCGTGGATTCGCTCCCTCCACGGGGCGATCAGGCGATCGAACTCGATGCGGCGAGCCCTGGTGACCGCTGTGACGATCAGGTCGACCTTCTCCCGCATGGCGACCGGCCGGGTGAAAACGCGGTGCTCCCGTTCACGTTCCTCCGGTGCCTCGATGCGGAGCGCCGCAGCGATGACATCATCCCAGGTGACCGTCAGCGGCACGTCCGCGGCGGGTGCTCGCATCCGGGGCTCGACGTAGCCCTTGCCGAAGCGGCGGCCGCGGTCGTTCTCCGCCGTGCGCAGCCGAAGTGCGATCTCGCGGATCTGCTCGTACTCGAGGAGCCGGCGCACGAGGTCGGCGCGCGGATCCTGGTCGTCCTCTCCCGGGGGACCGGGCAGAAGCATGCGGGCCTTGATCCGCACCAGAGCGGCCGCCATCTCCAGGAACTCGCCGGCTTCGTCCACGTCGGTCTCGGCCAGCTCCTCGATCGCCGCCAGGAACTGCCTCGTGATCCGCGCGACCGGAATGTCGAAGATGTCGATGTCCTGGGTGCGGATGAGATGGAGCAGGAGGTCGAGCGGCCCATGGAACCGCTCCGTCTGGACGACGAGGAGGCCTTCAGTCGTCATCGCACCGCCACCGCCAGAATCCAGTCGAAGGCAAGAAACACGGGCGAGAGCGCGATCCCGAAGGCACCGGGAAACAGCACCAGGGTGATGAACAGGAAGGTGATGCCGTACCTGCCCATTTCCCGATAGCGGATGCTCAGCTTCGGAGGCAGGAGATGCTGGAGCACATGGGATCCGTCCAGCGGCGGGATCGGGATGAGATTGAAGTAGGCTAGAATAAGGTTTATGAAAACCCCATAAGTCATCATGGTCAATAGAGTTGTGCCTAGTGACCCCGTGCCAGGTGAAGCGCCGAGGGCCGTGGCCAGGGCCAACCCGATGGCGAATAGGACCACGAGACAGAGGTTGGCGACGATTCCCGCCAGCGAAACGCGAATGTCGCCGGCGGGGTAGCTCCGATAGTTGCGTGGATTGACCGGCACCGGCTTTGCCCACCCAAAAAGGAAGTTCCCGGGAAGGAAATACAGCACCAGCGGGACAATGATGGACCCCATCAGATCCAGGTGCGGGAGCGGATTGAGCGTGATTCGCCCGAGGTCGCGCGCGGTGGTGTCCCCTTCCCTCAGCGCCTGCCAGGCGTGGGCCACCTCGTGAGCCACAACCGAGAAGAGCAGAACCGGCACAACGAGCAGGAATTCCATCGCGTTACCCTACTTCGGCAGCCTGGGTGCTGCCAGCCCGGACACCGGCCTCGGCGGCTTTCGGATACGATCCGAGGACCTTGAACATGGTCGCGCTCGTTCTCATCTCCTCCAACGCTTCGGCAACGGCGGGATCCGTGCGATGTCCCTCCATGTCGACCAGGAACACATAGCGGCCAAGGCTCCTCTTGTCGGGCCGCGACTCGATCTTGACCATGTTGATTCCCCGCGTCGCCAGCGCGCCGAGGGTGCCGTGCAGGGTTCCCGGACCGTCCCGGTCGTAGTCGAAACAGACCGACGTCTTGTCCGAGCCCGTGCGCGAACCGTCCATGCGCGCGAGCACCAGGAAGCGGGTCCGATTGTTCGGGCTGTCCTCGATGTCGGCCTCCGCCAGGACAACGTCCCGTCCCTCCGCGGCGGCCCGGCTGGAGATGGCTGCGGCCGGCACGCGGCTGGCGAGCATGTCCGCCACGGAGCTGGCAGTGCTGAGAGACGCCACAGGTTCGGCGGACGGCAGGTGGCGCCGCAGGTAGCCCCGGCACTGCGCGAGCGCCTGCGGGTGCGAATACACCACGCGAACGTCCGACGCGCGGGTGCCTGGACGGATCACCAGACAATGGTGGATCGGCACCACCAGCTCACGCCTGATCACGAGCGGCGAGTGATGGATCAGCAGGTCCGTCGTCGTCGTTACCGGGCCCTCGAGGCTGTTCTCGATGGGAACCACGGCCTCTTGGACCTCTCCCTCCGCCGCCGCCTCCATGACGGCTGCAATGTTCGGGTAGGCAACGTGGCGCGCCGCGCCGTCGTAATCGCGTGCAGCCTGTTGACTGAAGGTGCCCTCGGGACCCAGATAGCCTAGCGTCAAGCCGTTTCCGCCTCGGTGGTGCCCGTTGATCAGAGGGGCGGGTGGTTCTACCTTTGATTCCCGAATGTAAACCCGATTCCATGCAATCATACAGACCGAAGCCCGGATAGACAGACCAGCATGCCCAATATCAAGAGCGCGAAGAAGCGGATGCAGTTGAACCGCGTCGAGCGGAGCAGGAATCGTGAGACCCGTTCGAAGATTCGCACGGCCATTCGCAGAGTTCGCGAAGCCGCGTCGCCCGAGCAGGCGGAAAAGGAGCGGCGTCAGGCGGTTGCACTCATCGACCGGGCCGCCGTTCGCCGGGTGCTCCACCCGAACAAGGCCGGCCGGATCAAGGCGCAACTCGACCGACTCGTACGGGCAGGTCAGTAGCGTCGATCGGCGCGGGCCCCGGCCGCGTCGTCAGTGCGTGTCGGCGGGCACCTTCCAGACCGTCTCGCCGTCCACCAGCGTCCGCATCACGCGTCCCCTGACCTGAGCCCCTGCGAAGGGCGTATTGCGGCACTTGGAGAGGAAAGCCGCCGGGTCGATGGCCCACTCGGACTCCGGGTCGATCAGCACGAGATCCGCGCGCTCCCCGGGCCCCAGTCCTCCTCCTGGAAGACCCATGGCCCTGGCAGGCCCGGCGGACATTCGCTCAAGCAGGGTCGGCAGGCTGATCTGTCCATCCAGCACCAGGCGAGTGTGCAGAATGGCGAAGGCCGTCTCGAAGCCCACCACGCCGAAGGGAGCGTCGTCGAAGGCCTGTTCCTTCTCGTCGTAGGTGCGGGGCGCGTGATCGGTCGCGACGCAGCCGATCGTACCGTCCGCGAGGGCCGCGCGCATCGCCTCGATGTCGTGCGGTGATCTGAGCGGCGGATCCACCTTGTACTCGGTGCCGTAACCCCCGACCAGTTCGTGGGAGAGCAGGAGGTGGTGGGGTGTGACCTCGGCCGTCACGCGCACCCCTCTCTCCCTGGCGCGCCGCAACAGGTCGGCTGCTGCAGCCGTCGAAACCCGCTGCAGGTGCAGGCGTCCGCCGGTTGCCTCGGCAAGCGCCAGATCGCGCGCGACGCCGATCTCTTCCGCGGCGGCCGGTTTGCCGCGCAGCCCGAGGCGGGTGGACATGATCCCCTCGTGCATGACCCCGCCCCGTGCGAGATCCGCGTCCTCGGCGTGGGACAGCAACGGCAGATCGAAGGCCAGCGCGTACTCCAGCGCAAGTCGCATCAACTTGGAGGACTCGACCGACTTGCCCGCATCGGTTACGGCCACCGCCCCGGCGTCGAGCACCTCGCCGAATTCCGTCAACTGCTCACCCTTGCGGCCGACGGAGACCGCCGCCGCGGGATACACGCGGGCACCCGTCGCGCGCCGCCCCGCCGCCACGATAAAGCCCACGGAGGCCGGATCGTCCACCACGGGATCGGTGTCCGGCATGGCGCACACCGTCGTGTACCCCCCCGCCGCCGCGGCCAGCGCCCCCGTCGCGATCGTTTCGCGTTGCTCCCACCCGGGCTCGCAGAGGTGCGCGTGGGGATCCACGAAGCCGGGAGCCACCACCAGTCCGCGGGCGTCGATGATCTCGGCGTTGTCCGGCGCAAGGCTCGGCCCGACCGCCGCGACGCGCTCACCCTCGATCAGCACATCGGCGCCCTGGTCCGAACCGGCGCTCGGGTCGATCACGCGCCCCCCGCGAATCAGGAGCCTCTTCACGTGCCCCGCCTCGCCGGACTCACGCGCCTCGCCGGACTCACGCGCCTCCCCGGCCTCACGTCCGCACCCCGGTGCCCGACTTGGCCGCCTCGGCGAGATCCGGGGAGCCGCCGGCGAGCAGGTACAGCACCGCCATCCGGATGGCCACTCCGTTCGTCACCTGCCGCAGGATCACCGAATGCGGTCCGTCCGCCACGTCCGAGTCGATCTCCACGCCGCGGTTCATCGGACCGGGGTGAAGGATCAGCAACTCGCGCGGCGCCCATTCGAGCCTCTCCCGCGAGACCCCGAAGACGCGGTTGTATTCGCGCAGCGAGGGCACGAACCCGTCCTGCATGCGCTCCAGCTGAAGGCGCAGAACGTTCAGGGCATCCGCCCACTCGATCGCCTCCTCCACCCGCCCGAAGACCCTGACGCCCAGCTCCTCGATCCCCGCCGGCATCAGGGTGCGCGGCCCGCACACCGCGACCTTCGCCCCCAGCGTGACGAGGCCGAAGATGTTGGACCGGGCGACCCGCGAGTGGAGCACGTCCCCGACAATGCACACCTTGAGCCCTTCCAGGCGGCCGAAGTGGTCCCGCAGCGTGAGGATGTCGAGCAGGCCCTGGGTGGGGTGCTCGTGCGCGCCGTCGCCCGCGTTGATCACATTGGAGGGGATTCGCGCCGCGAGAAAGGAGGCGGCGCCCGCCGACCAGTGCCGCATCACGACCATGTCGATCCGCATCGCCTCGAGGTTGCGCGCCGTGTCGACCAGGGTCTCGCCCTTCGACACCGACGATCCCACCGCGCCGATGTTCACCGTGTCGGCCGAGAGCCGCTTCTCCGCGAACTCGAACGAGATGCGCGTGCGGGTCGAAGCCTCGAAGAAGAGGTTGACGATCGTCTTCCCCCTCAACACCGGCACCTTCTTGATCCGCCGCTCCGAGATCTCCTTGAACGGCTCCGCTGTGTCCAGAATGACTTCGATCTGCTCCCGGCTCAGCGGCTCGAGCCCGATCAGATCCTTGCCCAGCGTCGTCGCCGAACGGATCACCGCGCCTCCAGAGCGGCCAGGATCACCGCAAGTTCGCCATCCAGAGAGGGCACCAGCACATCGATTCGCTGGTTCGCGAGCACGGAGAACTCCCGTCCCACGATGTCGGGCTGAATGGGGAGTTCCCGGTCCCCGCGATCGACCAGCACGCAGAGGAGGATGCGACCGGGCCGTCCCCAGTCCATCAGTTCATTGAGCGCCGCGCGCGCGGTGCGGCCGGTGTAGAGGACATCGTCGACCAGGACGACGGCCATCCCTTCCACCCCGCCGCTCGGCAACTTGGTCTCGCCTACGACGGGTCTGGGGCCCAATGCCATCAGATCGTCGCGGTACAGCGTGATGTCGAGGGTGCCGGCCGGAACCTCTTCGCCTTCCGCCGCCTCGATCGCCTCGCGGATCATCGTCGCAAGATCGACGCCGCGGCGTTGAATCCCCATCAGCACCAGGCGTTCCGTGCCGCCCAGCCTCTCGAGAATCTCGTGGGCCATGCGGCCAACGGCACGTCTGACGGCCTTGCCGTCCATGAGCACCGTGGGTGTCGCGGGGGTCACCTTGTCGCGTCTGCTCCTGCCGGAAGATGCCCGGTTTGGTCCCCGGCCTGCCATGCAAGCCGCTCAAAGGTAATTGCAACGGAAGGCTCCGGCCAGCATCATGGTTGAACCAGATCGGCCGGACCCTTTCCGGCCCGCACCCGCCTTCCACGGAATCGGAGCCCCGATGTCACCTGTCGCCGCACGCCGAGTGAACGCTGTCCCTGCCGGCCGGAGGTGGAGGAGCTTCTGCCGCATGCGCGCTGTCCAATTGCTGTCCGCCGGCCTGGTTGTGCTCGCTTCGCCGCTTGCGGGAGAAGCCCAGGAGGTCTCCGAGGCGCCCAAGGTGATCCTGGCCTCGGTGCCATTCTCGGTAACGGTGCAAGGTGGCCCCGACTACTCCACCCTCGTCGAGATCCATGACGCGGGCGGCACACTGCTCGCTTCCGGCCCGGTGGGGGCCGGGGAAGCGCGCGAGTTTCGCGACATCTCGATCGCGTCCTCCGGCGCGCTCCCCCTGCGGGTGCGGGCGGGGGACACCGTGCACGAGATCTCGCGCCCCTTCGCGCCCGGGTGGTTTTCGATTCTGCCGCCGCTGATCGCGATCGTGCTGGCGCTCATCTTCAAGGAGGTGATCACCGCCCTGCTCGCCGGGATCTGGCTGGGCGCCCTCGCGATCGCCGGCTACAACCCGCTGCAGGCCACGTGGCGGCTCATCGACCAGTACGTGGTGCCCTCGCTGGGCGACACCGACGGCGGCCACACGCAGATCGTGGTCTTCAGCCTGCTGCTGGGCGGCATGGTGGGGATCATCAGCCGCAACGGGGGCACGCGCGGTGTGGTGAAGGCCGTGGCGCCGCTGGCTCGCAACCGCCGCCGCGGCAAGGTGGCCACGGCGCTGGCCGGCCTCGCGATCTTCTTCGACGACTACGCCAATACGCTCGTCGTCGGCAACACCATGCGCCCGATCACCGACAGGCTCAAGGTCTCCCGCGAGAAGCTGGCTTATCTGGTCGACTCGACTGCGGCCCCTGTCGCGGCGCTGGTTCCCGTGTCGACCTGGGTGGGGTACGAGGTGTCCCTGATCGGAGGTGGCCTGGGAGCGGCGGCGGGCGAAGCGACGGGTGCCGACGTGGAGTTCCTGGGCGGCCTCAGCCCCTACACCGTCTTCCTGGAGACCATTCCGTACCTCTTCTATCCGCTGCTCGCCCTGGCCTTCGTATTCCTGACCTCGGCGATGAACCGGGACTTCGGCCCGATGGCCCGCGCCGAGGCCCGGGCAGCGTCGGGAGGGGGAATTCTGCGGCCCGGATCACGCCCGGCGGCCGAGATCTCCGAGAGCTTCGTCAACTCGAAGGAGGGGGCGCCGGAACGTTGGTGGAATGCGGGAATCCCGGTGCTGACGGTCGTGCTGGTCGTGCTTGGCGGGCTCTACACGTCGGGGCGAGCGGCCGTCGGTGCGGAAGCGTCACTCCGGGACGTCTTCGGCGCGGCCGACCCCTTCATGACCCTGCTCTGGGGCTCGCTCTCGGGCTGTCTGGTGGCAGCGGTGCTTTCCCTCTCCCAGAGGGTTCTCGACGTGAAGGAGTGCGTCGATGCCTGGCTGGGCGGCGTGAAGGCGATGATGATCGCGATGGTCATCCTCACACTGGCGTGGTCGCTCGGCGCCGTCACCAAGGATGTCGGGACGGCCGCCTACGTCTCGCAGCTGCTGGGCGGCAATCTGCCCCTATTCCTCCTCCCGGCGGTGGTGTTCATCACCTCGGGGGCCATGGCCTTTGCGACCGGGACCTCATGGACCACCATGGCGATCCTGATCCCCCTCGTCATTCCGCTCACCGTTTCGCTGGCCGGTGGTACGGGCTTCGCGGACGGCTCGGTGTACGGCATCCTTCTCGCCACTACCAGCTCCGTGCTGGCGGGAGCGATCTGGGGCGACCACTGCTCACCGATCTCCGACACCACGGTCCTGTCATCCACGGCCGCCGCCTGCGACCATGTGGACCATGTGCGGACACAGTTCCCCTACGCGGTTCTGGTCGGCGTGGTGGGGCTCCTTCTGGGCAGCGTGGGGACCGCGCTGGGCCTGCCGACCTGGGTCGCGCTCCTGTTGGGCGTTGCCGTGCTGGCCCTCTTCCTGCGGACGTTCGGTACACCCGTCGCGGAGTTGGAGGAGGCGCCCCCGGCCTGACCCCCCTGCCCCTCAACCGCGGCGGTCACGGAAAAAGCCGCGCAGCAGTTCGGAAGACTCCTGTGCGAGCACCCCCACAACCAATTCCACACGGTGGTTGAGCCGCCGGTCCTGCACCAGGTTTTCCAGACTGCCCGCCATCCCCGACTTGGGGTCGCGAGCGCCGATGACGAGGCGCGTGACCCGGGCCAGTACAATGGCGCCGGCGCACTGCGCGCAGGGCTCGAGGGACGTGTAGAGCGTGCAGTTCGAAAGACGCCAGTCGCCCAGCCGCCGCGCCGCCGCACGGATGGCAATCAATTCGGCGTGCGCGGTCGGGTCGGCCAGTTCCAGCGTCCGATTATGGGCCTCGGCAAGGACCGCGTCCTCGTGCACGACCACCGCACCGACCGGCACCTCTCCGCGCAGCCCGCCGGCTCGCGCGATCTCCAGGGCGCGGGCCATCCACGCAACATCTGCGGCGTCATCGGGATGAGCGGCGCTGGTGATCGCGTGGCCTTCAGCCACGGGCCACTAGTGCGCCGTGATCGGGGCCGTGAACGGAAGCGGGCTCATCTGGCGGAAGAGTCCCGCGACCTTGCCCACGATGACCGGCTGTGCAGCCTCGTCAGCATCGGGAACCGAAGCATCGCCCCCGATCGGGTAGAAGAAGAACCGCGAACTCCTCTTCTTCAGCTGGAAGTAGTCGGCCGCACCCTTCATCCTGGCGACGATGATCTCGCCGTCGGCCAGTTCGTCGGCACGCACCGGCTGGATCACGAGGAAGTCGCCTTCGCTGATGCCGGCCGCAGCCAGACGGTCCCGCGGCGCGCGTACGACAAAGCCCCCATTCCGGCTCACCAGTTGCCGGTCGAGCGTGACGTGAACCTGCACGCGGCCATCGCGCATTGCACTCGTCGCCTCCGCCAGATCCCGGAAGCACGGCAGGGATACGGTCTGGGCATTCAGGTCGACCCCGAGGATTCTGATGCCCCGGGAGCGGGCCGGATCCCGTTCGATGAAGCCCTTGTCGGCCAGGGATTGCAGGTGTTCCGAAACGGTCTTGGTGCTCTTGATCCCGAACCGCGCCCCGATCTCGCGGATCGACGGCTGATACGTGTTGGTGCGGAGGTAGGAGACCATGAAATCGAGGATCCGCCGCTCGATATCATCGAGGCTCGGTACGATTCGAATCCGCGAAGACTCGCGCGGTGTCGGCTGGGGATTCGGGCCTGTCGGCATGCTCGGCGGGGAAGAGGAACGCAGGGCAGATACGGGAGGCAGCGGCGTAAACGATAGACGCCCGCCGGACAACTTGCAACCCTGCTCCCCATCCAAAAGGTCGTGTTTGCAGTAGACTGCCGGCGATTCCCACCTGGAATTGCCTTACCGGCCGTGGGGCCCTAAATCAAGGGGTTCGTTGACCGCACATCAATGGGAGAAGCACCCATGCCGTCGTCCAGCCGTCCCGTGGCACCTGTTCGCTATGAACCCGACCAGCACCCCCCTCACGGCCTTGCGCTGGGGTTGGCTCTCCAGTTGATGATGCTGGAGCTCGGCGAGATCATCCTGATTCCGGTCGTTGTAGTGACTGCGGCGGGCGGCGGAGACGCCTATCTCGCCTGGGCCGCCTTCGCGGCGCTGGCGATCTCCGGCATCACCACAATGCTCCAGGCCAAACGCGTGGGAAGGGTCGGCTCCGGGTACATCCTTCTGATGGTGACGTCGGGGGCCTTCATCGCGGTCTGCGTCACCGCGCTGACCGAGGGCGGGCCGCCACTGCTCATGGCCCTGCTCGTCGTCTCCTCCCTCTTCCAGTTCGCGCTGTCCGCGCGGCTGTCCCTGCTGAGGAGGATCATTACGCCAACGGTCGCGGGAACCGTGATGATGCTCATCGCGGTAACGATCATGCCCGTGGTCGCGGAGCTGCTCGAGGAGGTGCCCGAAGGAGCTTCCGAGACCGGCATCCTGTGGAGCGCGATCATCACGCTGCTGGTGACCCTGCTGATGGTCCTGCGCGGATCCGGCGGCGTGCGCCGGTGGGCGCCGATCGCGGGCGTCATCGCCGGCTGTATCGTGGCATCCGGCTTCGGACTCTACGAGATCGAGCGCGTGATCGAAGCGAAGTGGTTCGGAATCCCGCAGGGTGGCTGGCCCGGCTTCGACTTCGACTTCGGTCCGGCCTTCTGGGCTCTCCTGCCGGCCTTTGTCTTCGTCACCCTGATCGGCGCCATCGAGACCGTAGGCGATGTGGTCGGCATCCAGAAGGTCTCCTGGCGCACGCCCCGCGCCACGGACTTTCGGTCGGTGCAGGGCGCGGTGGCGGCGGACGGGGTGGGCAACCTGCTCTCCGGACTGACCGGGACGGTGCCGAACACCACCTGCGCTTCGGGAGTGGCGACCGTGGAAGTCACCGGCGTGGCCTCGCGCCGGGTAGGGATGTACATCGGGATGTTCTTCCTGGCGCTGACCCTGTTGCCCAAGGTGATCGCGCTGTTCCTGGCGATTCCCGGTCCGGTAGCCGCGGCATACCTGCTGATGATGATCGCGATCCTCTTCTCGCTCGGGCTGAGGATCGTGGTGCAGGACGGAATGGATTTCCGCAAGGCGGCGATCGTGGGCGTTTCGTTCTGGATCGGAACGGGCTTCCAGCACGAGCTCTTCTTCGCGGGCGGCCTGGAAGGGTGGCTCGGCGAACTGCTTGGAAACGGCATGGCTTCAGGCGGTCTCGCGGCGCTCGTCATGACGGGCTTCCTGGAGCTGACCGCGCCGCGCAAGAAGCGGATCGAGACCGACCTGGATGTGGATTCCCTGCCGAAGATCAACGCGCTGATCGACCAGATGTCGTCGCGTAAGGGCTGGGACGAACAGACCGTCTACCGGTTGCGCCTGGTTGCCGAGGAGACCCTCGGGACCCTGTTGACAGCACAGGAGGAGGAGGACGGAGCGAAAGCGAAGCGTCGGTTGCGGCTGGTCATCCGGCCCGAAGGATCGGGAGCCGAGATGGAGTTCGTCGCCGCGGGAGGTGAAGGCAACATCGAGGACCGGCTGGCGCTGATCGAAGATCACCACCCTGCGGACCCGGTTGAGCACGAGATCTCCCTCCGGCTGCTGCGCCACTTTGCGTCGTCGGTGCGGCATCAGCAGTACCTCGACACCGACATCGTGACCGTCAAGATCGACTGAGGGGCCGATCTCCTGGACCGGTCATTCTGACTAGCCAGCTGACTAGTCAGAATGGGTGATATGGTGGATCGCGCGCTCCGTGCGCCGAATCGTCCGCTCCCGGCCCAGGATCAGCAGGACATCGAAGATCCCGGGAGAGGCCGGGAGGCCCGTGAGCGCCAGCCTGAGCGGCTGAAAGATCTTGCCTGCCCCGACTCCGCGCTCTCGCGCAAGGCCGCGCAGCCCCTCTTCCAGGGAAGATTCCTCCCAGGGGACCGACTCGAGTCGGTCGCGGATCGCCTCGAGAATGGCCGCCGCGCCCTCCCGGTCGCGATACCAGGCCTTGCGGGCGGCCTTGGGGGCGTACTCGCGCACCGGCCCGATGTATGGGCGTGACAGGGTGGCCATTTCGACGAACGTCCGGCTCCGCGGCGCCAGGGCGGCGGCCATGCGCCGGAACGCATCCTCGGGGAGCCTGACCTGGTCGTCCCCGATGCCCTGTGGCGGGTCGGCGGCCAGCACGTCCCGGAGCGTCGCGGCGATCCGGTCCGGGTCCATGCGGGCGATGTACTGTCCGTTCATCCAAAACAGCTTCGCCTGATCGAAGACGGCTCCCTTTTTCAGGACGCGGTCCAGCGAGAACCGCTCCACCAGTTCGTCCCGGGACAGGAGTTCCTCGTCGGTCCCGGGCGACCACCCCAACAGCGCCAGAAAGTTCACCATCGCTTCCGGCAGAATCCCCTCGCCCTGGAACGCTTCCACGGCCTGCGCGCCGTGCCGCTTCGAGAGCCGCTTCCCATCGGGCCCGAGGATCATGGGGAGGTGTCCGAACGTCGGGACCGCCTCGCCCAGCGCCTCGTAGAGGAGGATCTGCTTGGGCGTGTTGGAGATGTGGTCGTCGCCGCGCACGACGTGCGTAATCGCCATCGCGGCGTCGTCGGAGACCACGGCCAGGTTGTAGGTGGGGGTGCCGTCGCTGCGCAGGATCACGAAGTCGTCGATCTCGCCGTTCGCGAAGCGGGTGGGGCCGTGCACCAGGTCCTCCCATTCGGTCGCGCCGTCGGGTACGAGGAAGCGGACCGCGAAGGGCTCCCCGGCCTCGGCGCGGCGGCGGCCCTCGTCGGACGGAACGCGCGCGGCCAGTTCCCGCGACAGCCGCGCCACCGTGCCGATCCCTGCCTCGACTGCAGCATCCCGGGCCCGCGCGAATTCCTCCTGGGTGGTGAAGTCGCGGTAGGCCCGACCCGTTTCGAGCAACCGCATCGCGTCGCGCTGGTGCCGGGCCAGCCCGTCGGCCTGGTGAACCGGCTCCTCGTCCCATCCGATGCCCAGCCACGTCAGCCCGTTCAGGATGGCGTCGACGTGCTCGGGCCGGCTTCGGTTCCGGTCCGTGTCCTCGATGCGCAATACGAAGGCGCCCCCCGACCGCCGGGCCAGCAGCCAGTTGAAGAGCGCGGTGCGCGCGCCGCCGACGTGCAGGTACCCCGTCGGCGAGGGGGCGAAGCGGAGTCTCATCGTCAGGCGGCTCGAGCCGGCCTCAGATTGCGGGCCCACTTGATGGTGACCGCCAGGAAGGGCCAGGTCAGCAGGAGCCCCGCCCATGCCGCGCCGAGCCAGATCAGCACGGTCTGCAGCGATTGCGGCAGAGCCGCGGCGGTGTCGAACACGAAGTCGATGAACGCGACATCGTCCCGCAGGCCCTCGAAGAAGTCCCAGAAGGTGATCGCGCCGAAGACGAACCCGACAAGCATGAACCCGTACAGCACCACGTGGGTCAGCCAATGGAGCGAATTCACGCGTCCTGCGGGAGAGAAATACTCGGCGAGCGTCATCCGCGCCTTCGGACTCTCAAAGAGGAAATACAGCGCCGGCGTGGCGGTCAGGACCAGGAAGGTCGAAGAAGCCAGTCCGCCGATCAGGGAATACGCCAGCGCATTCCAGATGTTGGCGTCGGCGTGTTCGCTGAAGAGGACCAGCGGCAGGAGCGCCAGAATCGTCGTCGTGGTAGTCATCAGGATCGGCCGCACCCGCTCGATGGTTCCCCTGAGGATGGCCGGCTCCAGCGCGAGCGCCTCCTCCCGCCTGAGTCGGTTGATGTGATCCACGAGCAGGATGGAGTTGTTGACGACGATGCCGCACATCATGATGACGCCCATCCAGGCTTCGGGAGTGAACCGGGCGTCCAGGAAGAAGAAGAGCAGGAAGACCCCGATCAGCGCCATCGGAACGGTCAGGACGACGCACATGGGAAGGCGGGCAGACTCGAAGAGGGCCGCGGTCACCATGTACACGAGGAGGAGCGCCAGCCCCAGCACCATGGCGAGTTGAGACTGCTCGTCGGCGCCGAACCGCCAGCGGTCGGCCTTCTTGACGGTGTAGCCCGGCGGGACCTCGGTTCCGTCGATGATGGTGTTGTGGTACACGTCCCCGAGCTTGTACGGACCTCGGAATTCGTAGGCCACGGTGCGTTCGTACTGCTGATCCTCGCGGCGGATCTGCGCGAGTATCTCCTGGGGGGTGACGGTGACGAGTTCACCGAGGCGGACCGGATCTCCCTCGGGAGTCAGGAGCAGGGTTTGCCGGAGCTGGTGCAGATCGATTTCGCGATTGCCCTCCAGCTTGACTTCGTAGCGGACCTCGTCACCGCCGATCTTGATCTCGTTCTGGCTGGCCTGCCCGCGCACGGCGGCGTTGATCTGCTGCACCAGCTGGACGACCGGCAGATTGTGACGGGCAACGACATCGCGGCGGATGTCCACAACGAATTCCGAGGCGCGATCCCGCCTGAAGAAGCCGGAGGCGTTTGTGTTGACGTCGCGGACGCGCGGAAAGCGCTCCAGCCGACCGCCAAGGTTCTCCGCGATTTCGCGCACCTTCTCGTAGTTGTACCCGAGCACCTGGATCGAGTAGTTGGGCGGCGAACTGCCCCCTCCGTAGAACGACGGGCCGAATCCGCGGACGTGCACATCCACGCCGGAGAAGCCCAGCGAATAGGCGAAGAGCTGGTCCTTGATGCGAACCGGCACCTGGGTCGTCTCCAGCTCCTCGGGGAAGGTGACGATGATGCGGCTGCTGGTCGAATTCCGGACGTTGGTCTCGAACTCCTTCACCTCGGGCATCTGGCGCAGCCGGTCTTCGAAAAAGCGGGTAAGCTCGTCCGTTCGCTCGATATCGGATCCCCGAGGGAAGTCGATGTCGATCGAGATGTAGGTCTCCTGACCCCATCCGCCGCCGAAGAGCATCCCCCCCTGGACGTAGTTCTGGAACAGGTACGTCGATCCGCCCAGCGCGGACAACCCGAGCGCCACTACCATCCATGGCCAGCGCAGGGTGTGTCCGACCAGCCCGCGATAGAAGCGAACGTAGGCAGGATCCTTTGGCGCGCCGCCGCCCGCCCGCTCCGAAGCGTCGCCCGGTTCCGGCAGGATCCGGTGGACCAGCGCGGGGATGAAGCTGAATGCCACCATCAGGGATGCAACCAGCGTCAGCGCGACGACGATCCCCAGCGGCAGATAATAGACCCGCATTTCGCCCTTCAGATACACGAAGGGCGCAAAGACGATGAGGGTGGTCGCGGTCGCGGCGATGACGGGCAGCACCACATCGGACGCCCCCTTCAGGACTGCGTTCTGCCGGGTATCGCCCTGCTGCCTGCGCCGATAGACGTTCTCGAGCACGACGATCGAGTTGTCGACGATCAGTCCGAACGCGAGCGCCAGCCCGGTGAGGGTGAGCACGTTGAGGGTGAAGCCCGCGAAATAGATCAGGTTGAGCGAGATGAGGATGGAAAAGGCGATCGATGCGAAGATGACCACAGCCGAGCGCACCGATCCCAGGAAGAGCAGGAGAACGGCGAGAATGACAAAGACCGAGAGGACCGCCCGGCTGCGGAGGTCCGACAGTTGGCGGCGAATCTCCCTGCTCTCGTCGTGGTCGAGGATGAAACGCGTATTGGGTGGGCTGCGCGCCTCGACGATCTCCATCCGCTCCTTGACCCGGTCGGCAACCCGCACGGCGTTGGCGCCGATCTCCTTCGTTACCCTCAGCCGCACCGCTGGCCGCCCGTTGATCCGATAGTGGCTCCTGACGTCTTCGTATGTGTCGCGCACGACGGCGACGTCCGAAACCCTGACGATGGTGCCGCCGTCACTCTTGACGATGGTGTTGGCGATGTCCTCGGCCGAGCCGGGCCGGTTGCGGATCGCCACCGTCCATTGACGGTCCCCTTCCCTGACCGCTCCGGCCTCGCGGACCAGATCCAGGTCGGCGATTCTGCGGCTGACTTCCAGGGGAAGGACGCCCATCGCCGCCATCCGCTCGCGGTCCAGTTCCACCTCGAGCAACCGCTCCCGGCCTCCATACGCGGTAACCACAGCGACACCCTCGACCTGGGTCAGCTCCGGCACCACGAAATCGTTCAGGTGTTCCCGGAGCGACTCCAGGGTACGCGCGCCGGTGAAGGTGTACTGCAGCAGCGGGCGCCCCTGCTGCAGCTCGAATTCACGCGGCACATAGGGCCTCACGGTTACCCGGTCGACGCCCGGCGGCAGCTCGGTCTCCTCAAGGGTGGCGATGCGCTCCGACAGGTCCAGCCGCGCGAAGTCCATGTCGGTGTCGCGGGCAAACTCGACCGTAATGGACGCGCGGCCCTCGGTTGACGTGGACACGACCTTCTCGACCCCCTGCACCAGCTGGATCGTAGCTTCGAGGGGCGACGTCAGAAACGCCTCGACTGTCTCCGGGGAAGCGCCGCCCCAGCTTCCCTCGATGTTGAGCCGCGGAAGCTGGGTGTCGGGGAGCAGCTCGATGGGGATGTTCCGCCAAGCGAACACGCCGAGCGACGCGACGGCGAGGTATGCCATCGCGATGGCGACGGGGCGGCGGACCGAGAAACCGATCATGACGGGCCGGCTCCCTGGGCCGCCAGGTCGGGCGCCGGCGCGCTTCCGGCACCGATCCGCCGTTTCCAGACCGAGCTGAGATCCTCGACTACCGAATAGACAACCGGCACCACGATCAGGGTGAGCGCGGTCGCCACGATGAGGCCGCCGATCACCGAGATTGCCATCGGAGCGCGCAGATCGGCTCCGCGGCCAATCCCCAGCGCCATGGGGAGCAGGCCCAGCACCGTGGTCACGGTCGTCATCACGATGGGCCTCAGGCGCACCTCGCCGGCCTGCAGGATCGCGTCCCGCAGGCTGAGCCCACGCGCCCTGCCCTGGTTTATGAAGTCGACCTTCACGATCGCGTCGTTCACCACAATTCCCACGAGGATCACTACTCCGATCAGACTCATCGTGTTGAGCCCCTGCCCCGCAAGCGCCAGTGCCAATATGGCACCCACGAGCGCCAACGGCACGGCCATGAGGATTGTGAACGGATGCACGAAGGATTCGAACTGAGCCGCCAGAATCATGTAGACCAGGAGGATTGCCAGCCCGAAGGCGAAGCTAAGATCGCGGAATGAGCGGCGCATCTCCTCATTCTCGCCGCCGACCTCGACCCTGACGTTGAACGGAGTCCGCAGTTCCTGAAGGGCCTCTTCGACCGAGACGATCGCCGCAGCCAGTCCGCCCGAGGCCACGTCGGCGTACACCGTGATCACCCGGCCCTGGTCCTCTCGCCGGATCTCGGCCGGTCCAAGCGTCTGTTCGACGACCGCCAGTTCCCGAAGCGGGACCCCCTGCACGCGGAGATTCTCCAGCGTTGCGGCATCGTAGCGCTCAAGGTCGGGGAGGCGCACGATCACGGCGATCTTGCGGTCGAAGTCCACGAATTCGGTGGCGCGGTCTCCCAGCATGGCGGTCTGGACGGTCTCGGCGATCCGCCGCGGATCGATCCCGTACGCGGCAGCGGCCTCCTTGTCGATCTCGATCTGGTATTGGGGCTGCCCCCGCTCCGACCCGATGCGCACGTTGCGAATGTTGGCAACCGTGGCGAGGCGCTGCCGAACCTGTGAGGCAAACGCGTAGGATTCGACGAGGTCCTCGCCTCGGAGACGCACCGCGATGTCGGCCTCTCCGCCACCCAGGATCTGACCAAGCGCGGTGGCCTGCCCGGTCTCGAAGGAGAGCGACCCGGAAGGAAACGCGCTGCCGACCCCCTGGAGCCGCCTCACAGCCTCTTCCGTAACGGCCCGATCGTCGAGACGGACCTGCAATTGCGCAGTATGCAATCCCGTGGCCTTGCCCTCGTCCCCCTTGGCCTGCACGTCGCGGCCGATGTGGCTGAATACCGCCATCACTTCAGGGTCGTCCTGCAGCCCGCTCTCGAGCGCCTCCACCGACGCGGCGGTGGTCTCCAGGCGCGTCCCCTCGGCGAGTTCGACCCGGATGTCGAAGGCGCCCTGGTCCACGTTGGGAAGCAGGTCGCGATCGAGCGCCATTGCCAGGAGCATGGCGCCGGCGAGCGTCCCGCCTGCAACCGTCAGAACGAGCGCGCGCCGATCCAGCGCCGCCGAGAGCACCCCGTGATACCACTGGGCGAAGGCGTTGAAGATGCGGTCGAATACGCGGAAGAAGGGCAGGAAGACGGTCGAGAGGAACTTCGTCGCCATTTCTCCCCAGAACCCGACCAGCTGCCGGACGAGCGATACCGCTCCCCTGATCGCGAGCAGCGGCAGGGTGACGACCCACACGATCGCGCGGGTCACCCTCGCGCGAACGGATGTCGGGACGGGCTCGGCGGGGTCCGTGGCGGCCGCTTCCTCGCCAACCCCGCTTGCGCGGCCCCGAAAATGCCCCGCCAGGGCGGGAAGCAGCGTCAGCGCGACGGCCAGACTGGCGAGCAGCGAAAACGCGACCGCCAGCGAAAGCGCTCCGAAGAGTTCTCCCGCCACGCCCTGCACATAGATGATCGGGCCAAAGACCGAGATCGTGGTGAGGGTCGAGGCCGTGATCGCCCTCTGCACCTCTTCCGCCCCGCGCGCGGCCGCCTCCAGCGCCCCCATCCCGGCCTGCCTGTGCCGGAAGATGTTCTCGAGGACGATGATCGAGTTGTCGACCAGCATCCCGACCCCGAGCGCGAGTCCTCCCAGGCTCATGATGTTGACAGAAACGCCGAACGCGTCCATGAGCGAGAAGGTGCCGATTACAGAGATCGGAATCGCCAGCGCGATGGCCACGGGATAGCGGGGATCGCGCAGGAAGAAGAAGAGCACGACAAAGGCGAGCAGTCCCCCCAGGATCAGCGCCTGCACGACGTTGCTGATCGACTCGTCGATGAAGGTCGCCTGGTTGGACGCGATCTCGGCGGTGAACTCCGGGTACTGGTCCTTCAGCAGCAGCAGCGTCTCCTGGACCTGCTCCGATACCGCCACCGTGTTGGCCCCGGATTCCTTGAAGACCAGGATACCGACCGACTCCAACCCGTTGTAGCGCGCGATCTCCTCCCGCTCGGCGAAGCCGTCGACCACCCTCGCGATGTCCCTGATCCGCACCAGCCGGAAGTTCGCGTTCTCCTCTTCCTCGCCCGGCCCGGCGGGAGCGCGCTGGCCGCCCAATTCCTGCCTGGCGACGACCACGTTGTTGATCTCCTCAACCGTCTGGAACTCGCCCAGCGTGCGGAGCGGGTATCGGAAGCGGCCGCGCAGAATCGTCCCCCCCCTCGCCGAGTAGTTGGACTGGTCGAGGGCCCGCGATACGTCTTCCAGCGTGACTCCGTTGGCCTCCAACAGAGCCCGGTCGACCTCCACCTGGATCTCGCGGTCCAACCCCCCGGTCACCGACGCCTGCGCGACTCCGTCCAGCTGTTCCAGGCGGCGCCGAAAGACATCCTCGGCGATCTCCTTGTTCTGCAGCAGGTCGCCGCCGCCGCTCAGAGAAACCGTGAGGATCGGCTCGGCCTGGGGGTCCACCCGCAGGATGGTCGGCCGCTCGGCCGTCTCGGGCAGCAGATCGCGGATGTTGTCGAGCCGCTCCCGCACGTTCAGCGTGGCGAAGTCCATGTCGGAGCCCCACGAGAAGCGCAGGGTGACCAGGCTCACGCCCTCCTGGGACACCGACGTGACCTTCTCCACGCCGGGCACGGCCGCCGCCTGCTGCTCGATCAACTCGGTCACCAGCCGTTCGATCTCGGCGGGGGCGACGTTGGGGTAGCCGGTGTAGACGACCAGGCGGGGGAAGCTGACCTCGGGGAGGAGGTCGATCGGCAGCCGGGCGTATGAGATGCTCCCCAGCAACACGACCGCCAGGACAAGCATCGCGACGGCTACGGGCCGCCGCGTGGAAGTTCGGGGGATGGACACTGGCTCAGTCCTGCTCGCGTGCGGTGTCCAGCCCTGCCTCCCGGGCGACGATCCCGGCCGCCTCGTAGAGCGTCAGCAGCGCGTCCGCGAAAATAAAGCGCTGGTCCACAGCGTCCCGTTGCGCCGTTGCCTGGTCTCTGACAGCTGTGCGCAACTCCTCGATGCTCTTCGTTGCCAGACGATACTCTTCCTGCACGATCCTGAGCCGCTCGCTCGCCACTTCAGCGCCAATATCGCTTTGGCGCACATTGGCCCAGGCGGTCTCGAGTTCGACGTAGCTCGCCCTCACCCGCTCCTCCACTTCAAGTTCGGCCCTGCGGACTTCCTCGCCTGCATTGCGCAGATCGACGTCCGCGCTGGCGATCTGCTGAGAGGTCTCGAACCGTCGGAACAGCGGTATCGAAACGCTCAGTTGGAGGTAGCCGGCAATGTCTTCGGGATTCCATTCGAAGAGAGCCGCCCGCTCCAACCCGAACGAGTCACGCGAGAATCCCGAGCCCAAAGAGAGCGATGGCCACCGGGTGGCCCTCGCGGAACCCAACCGGGACTGGCTCACCGACCTTGCGGCTTCAGAAGCACCCACCGCGGGGCTCTCCTGCAGTGCCGCAGCGACGAGCTCTTCAACATCCAGGGATGCCGGATCAAACGGTTCGGGGAACTGCTGCTCAACGTCCGCCACCCGCAAATTCGGATCACCGATTGCCCTCCTCAGAGCCAGCCTGGCCTGTTCGGCCTGCCCCCGGTAATCCGTCACGGCTACGCGCTGGGTCCCAAGATCGAGTTCCGCACCCAGCAGATCCGAACGACCGACGCTGGCGAGCTCGAAGAGGCGCCGCGTGACCTCGAAGTCGCTCTCCCGAGCAGCCAGAAGCTCTTCTTCGACCGCCAGACGGGCCTTTTGGCGCTGCGCCACCAGAAAATGGCGCTGAACCTCGGTCAGGATCGTATTGAGCTCTCTCTGTGCACTCAGGCGGTCGACACGTGCCTGTGCGCGGGCCTGCCTGTAATCGTGAAAGCGCTGTCCACCGCGGAAGAGATCCAGACCCACGGTGGCTCCCTGACGGGCCGACGAATAGCTGACTGTTTCGAAGACCGGGTTCTCGATCGGGATGCCAAATGGATCGAGTGCCGTCCTTTCCCGGGAGAATCTCTGACCTGTTCCGTAGCTGATGCTGAGGTCAGGAAGAAAGGCGCCCAGAGCCTGGCGCTGCTGCGGCCCCTCCAGCTCCATCCGGTTGAGCGCCTGCCGATATTGGGGATTGAAGCGTGCCGCACGGCTCAGCGCCTCCTCCAGCGTCAGAACCGCCACTTCCTGATCCGAGGCCGAGGCCTGCGCGCCGACCCGCTCCCCGGACAACACAGCCAGCGCCACCATGGCGACCACCACCGCCCCCCTCATCGGGTCGGCCTCCCGCCCGCCGCGACCGGGTCGTCCACAAGTTCGACTGCGGCGTCGTGCGGCAGCATCTGGTGGCCGTCCACCAGTACGACCTCCCCGGGGGCGACCCACTCCACGTCCCCCTCGAGGAGCTCCACGTAGTAGTCGTTCTCCAGTCCCACGGTCACGTACCGCCACTTCGCGCGGCCATCCTCCACCACAAAGAGAAAATCGCGCCGGTCCTCGGTTTCGCGGATCGAGGTCTTGGGGACCAGGAGGCGATCCGGATAGTGCTCCGCTTCCAGCACCGCCTCGGCGTACATTCCCGGTTTGAGCCGGCCCTGGGGGTTGGGGATGTGCACGGTGACCCGGGCCGTGTTCAGCTCGGGGTCGACGATCGGGTTGATCGTCTCGATCCGGCCGGAGAAGGTGGTGCCCGGGAACGGCGTGAAGTTGAGTGAAGCCGCGCGGCCCTCGCCAAGCTTGACCACCTCGGTCCCCAGCACACCGACCGACACCTTGATCGGGTCGATATCCACCACCGTGAGCAGTTCGTCGCCCTCACGCACGAACTGCCCGACCACGACCTTCAGGTCGGCAACCCGCCCCCCGAAGGGTGCGCGCACAGCCGTCTTCTCCAGCTCCAAACTGGCGCGCCGATGGTCGACTTCGGCCTGATCCAGCCCCATCTGGGCCCGCGCCAGCAGGTCGCGCTGCCTGCGCACCTCGGGATCCTCGAGTTCGTCGTCGAACAGGACGCGGGTCTGATAGTCCGCCTGCGCCTTCCTCAGCGCCGCGTCCTTTGCCGCCAGTTCGAGCGCGTACTCGGTGGTGTCGATCTGAACAACCCGCTGTTCGGCCTGGACTCGCTCATTCTCCTGCACGGCCACGGCCGACACCATGCCGGAGACCCGCGCGGTCATCTTCGCCTGCCGGAAGGGTTCGGCGCGCCCCTCGGCCGTCACCGCGATCCACAGCGTGTCCTGGATCGCGGCCACCCCGACCACCGGCTGCGGCAACTCGGTGTTGAACTGCTCCGTGACGGACTGGACGACTTCCCCAACCTCCTCCGACACATCGGCCAGCGCATCCTCCTCTTCGGGAGGGGGTCGCAGACGCCACCAGATGCCGCCCGCCAACACCCCCAGGATGATCAGAACGGTCAGGATTCCGAGTGTGGACCGCGATTGCGCCATCCTTGCTACTCCTTTTGATCGTAGCGGCATCCCCCTCCCGGCAACCCGTCCCCACCTATGACACCCCGTACTATAACAGATAGTTGCTCTTGGACGCCTGTTTGCCCCATCCGGTTTACATACAGACAAAACCCGGAACGATTACGTGCAAGCCCGGATGTCAAGCTCCTCCCGGCCCCGCGTATCTCCGCTCCACGTACTCCCCCAGTATCTCCTTGAACTCATCTACGATCCCGTCGCCCTTCAGGGTTCGCAGGTGAGCGCCATCCACATACACCGGCGCCTTGGGCTCCTCGAAGGTCCCCGGCAGGGAAATCCCGAGGTCGGCGTGCTTGGACTCGCCGGGGCCGTTCACGACGCATCCCATCACGGCCACCTTCAGGTCCTCCACCCCGGGATAGCGAGCCCGCCACTCCGGCATCCGCTCGCGGATATGGCTCTGGATGTCCTCGGTCATCTCCTGAAAGAAGGTGCTCGTGGTCCGCCCGCACCCGGGGCACGCCGTAACTTGCGGCTCGAAGGCGCGGATCTCGAGCGACTGCAGGATCTGCTGCGCTACCTGGACCTCTTCGGTGCGGTCGCCCCCGGGGCGCGGCGTCAGCGACACCCGGATCGTGTCGCCGATCCCGTCGAGCAGGAGTGGCGAGAGCGCCGCCGCGGTCGCCACGATCCCCTTCGAGCCCATCCCGGCCTCGGTCAGCCCCAGATGCAGCGGATACCGCGTCAGCGGCGCAAGCTGCCGGTACACGAGGATCAGCTCCCGCACCCCCGACACCTTCGCGCTCAGCACGATCCGGTCCCCCCCCAGCCCGGTCTCCTCCGCCAGCTCCGCCGACCGGGTCGCGCTCTCCACGATGCAGTCGCGCATCACCTCGCCCGCGTCCTTCGGTTCCCTGAGGCGACCGTTCTCGTCCATCATCTGCGTCAGGAGGCGCTGATCCAGCGAGCCCCAGTTCACCCCGATCCGCACCGCCTTGCCGTTCTCCATCGCGATGCGCACGATCGCCTGGAAGTTCACGTCGCGGCGGCTCGTTCCCACGTTGCCCGGGTTGATCCGGTACTTGTCCAGGAGCGCCGCCGCGCGGGGAAAGTCGCGCAGCAGGATGTGGCCGTTGTAGTGGAAGTCGCCGACGATCGGCACCGTGCAGCCCAGGTCGGCGAGGCGCTCGAACAGCTCTGGCACCGCCGCCGCCGCGTACTTGTTGTTCACGGTGACGCGCACGATCTCGCTGCCGGCGTCGGCCAGCGCCTTGACCTGCGCGGCGGTGGAAGCCGCGTCCGCCGTGTCGGTATTCGTCATCGACTGCACCACGACGGGATTGCCGCCCCCGACCTTCACACCTCCCACATCTACTGCGACGGTCCTTGTGGACACGAATTCCTCCGCTTCCATCTCTGCGTTCCCGGCAACAGTGGCTCCCTGGAAACATAAGCGATATCCCATCGCGTTTCCGTCATCGCCGCGCCCGCCTGCTTGCGCGCCTTCCCGGTCCGCGGGGATATTGCGGCAAACCCGGGGGCACACGACGCTGGCTGCCCCCACCGCAACCTCCCCGAGACGACACGGTGGAACCATGAAGAAGGCCCTGTTTCTCGCCCTTACGCTCGTTTCCGCGCCGGCCTTGCAGGCGCAGCAAAAGCCCACCCTCACGGTCGACGACTACGACCAGTGGGAGCGCCTCGGCCCAGCCGTCCTCTCGCCCGATGGAAGGTGGATGGCCGTGACCATTTCCCGGGTCAACGACGAGAGCGAACTCCGCGTGCACGCCACCGGTTCGGACTCGGTGGTGATCGTCGCCTTCGGCACGCGCCCCGCGTTCAGCAAGGACGGCCGCTGGCTGGCCTACGCGATCGGCGTCTCTCCCGATGAGCGCGACAGACTGGAGGACCGCAATGAGCCGGTCCACAACGCAGCGGGCCTTCTGGATCTCGAAAGCGGCGAGCAGGAGCAGATCGACGACGTCGAGTCCTTTTCGCTTTCGGGCGACGGGCGCTATCTGGCGCTGCGCCGCTACAAGCCGGACGGCAAGAAGAGCAGCGGCGTGGATGTGGTGGTGCGCGAGCTCGCCACGGGGTCGTCGCTCAGCTTCGGCAACGTCTCGGCGCTGCAGTGGCAGGACGAGGGCCATCTCCTGGCCATGACGATCGACGCCGACGACCAGATCGGCAACGGCGTCAAGCTCTACAATCCCGAGAGTGGCCGGCTGCAGTCGCTCGACACCGACGCCGCAACCTACCGCGGCCTGTCCTGGCGCGAGGACGCCGCCGACCTAGCCGTGCTCAAGACCTACACCGACGAGGGTCACGAGGACACCGCGCACGTCGCGCTGGCCTGGCGCCAACTGAACACCGACGCGCCGGGCGCCTTCGTGCTCGACCCCCGCGAGCGCCCCGCGCTTCCCGCAGAAACCCGCGTCGTCGAGCACCGCGCCCCCTCGTGGTCGGACGACGGCGCGACCGTGTTCCTGGGCATCCAGGACCGCATCCCGGTGGACGAGCCGGAGGATGAGGAAGAGAGCGACGAAGCGGGCGACGGCGAGGGCGACGAAGAGGACGGCGAGGGCAACGGCGCCGCCGCGGAGGAAGACGACGAGGACCCGCCCGGGGTGGAGATCTGGCATTCCCGCGATGTCGACCCGGTGCCCCAGCAGCGGGTGCGCGAGCGCCAGATCCGCCAGGTGAATCACATCGGGGCGTGGCAGCTCGGCGGCGGCGGTTTTCTCCAGCTGGGCGGCGACCACGCCGACCGCGCCGAGATCGTGGAGGGCGGCGGTTACGTCGTCGCGCGCGACGAGACCCCCTACGACGTCGAGGCCATGTTCCGCCAGCAGTACTACGACCTCTACGCCGTCGACGCCTCCACCGCCGGGCGGGACCTGGTGCGGGAACGCGTCACCATCGACTACGGGGGCAGCCCCGGAGGCCGCTACGTGCTGTGGTTCGAAGGCGAGGACTACTGGAGTCACGACCTGCGCCGCGGCGAGACACGCAACATCACCGCCGAACTGGACGGCGTCTTCGTCAACCTCGACCTGACCCCCACGCGCGAGCAGATGCCCCCGTTCGGCGTCGCCGGCTGGACCGAGGACGACGAGGCCGTGCTGATCAACGACCGCTGGGACGTCTGGGAGGTCTACCCTGACGGCTCGGGCGGCCGCCGCCTCACGCCGGGCGCCGAGAACGACGTGCGCTACCGGGTCATGCGGGTCGACCGCGAGGCCGACGCCTTCGATCCCTCCGAGCCGCTTTACTACTCCACCTACGGCGAGTGGACCAAGAAGGCGGGATTCTCGCGCGCCCGCCTCGGCCAGGTCCCCCAGGTCCTGGTCTGGGACGACGCCGCCTACGGCTCCTTCTTCGCCGGTCTCACGAAGGCCGAGGACGCGGACGTATACGCCTTCCGCAGCGAGCGCTTCGACGATTCGCCCGACTACTTCGTCGCCGGCCCCGACCTTTCGGACGCGCGGCAGGTCACCCGCACCAACCCCTTCCAGGACGACTACGCCTGGGGGCGCACCCAGCTCATCGACTACGAGAACGAGTGGGGCCGGCCGCTGCAGGGCGCGCTCGTCTACCCCGCCGACTACGACCCGGGTCAGACGTATCCCATGATCGTCTACCACTACGAGATGCTGTCGCAGGGCCTGCACCGCTACGTCGTTCCCGACGCGACCAACTACTACAACGTCCAGGCCTGGAGCCAGAACGGCTACTTCGTCCTGCAGCCCGACATCGTCTACCGCGACCGGCGCCCAGGCCAGTCCAACGTGGAGACGTTGCGGCCGGCCGTCGCGACGGCCCTCGAAACCGGCATGATCGACCCCGACCGGATCGGCCTGATCGGCCACTCCTGGGGCGGCTACCAGACCACGTTCTTCGTCACCCAGGACGACCTCTTCGCCGGCGCCGTGGCGGGCGCCCCGCTCACCAACCTCATGAGCATGTACCTCTCGTTCTACTGGAACAGCGGCGGCACCGACGCGCGCATCTTCGAGATCAGCCAGGGCCGCATGCAGGTCCCGTGGTGGGAGGACTACGAGTCGTACGAGGCCAATTCACCGCTCCACCACATCCAGAACATGAACACCCCGCTGCTCATGATGTTCGGCGACAACGACGGCGCGGTCGAGTTCAACCAGGGCGTCGAGTTCTACAACGCGGCGCGCCGGATCGGCAAGGAGATGGTCCTGCTGGTCTATGGGGGCGAGAACCACGGACTGCGCCAGGAGGCCAACCAGCGCGATTACCGCGACCGCATCATGCAGTGGTTCGCCCACTACCTGAAGGGCGAGCCCGCGCCGGAGTGGATCACCAAGGGGCTGCCGTACATCCAGCAGCAGGACGGGTTGAAGAAGAAGAAGCGGCCGATCAGTTAGGGCTGGGGGGCGGCTCGCGCCGGGCCGGATAGACAACCGACAGACCACGAAGTGACTTGTTCCTCCTCATGAGGGTCAGCGCGGACGTGCCGTCGTCGTCGGACGCGGACGGATCCGCGCCGAGTTCGAGCAGCAGGGGTACAACGTGCGGGTTGTTCCGCGCGGCCGCGTGAAGTGGGGTCGAGCCGGAAATGGTTCTCGCGCCGATGTCCGCGCCGCCGGCGACCAGGACACGGATGACCGACCGGTTTCGGTTTCGCGAGGCAGCCAAGTGAATTGGCGTCCAACCGGCGGGTTCGGTTCTGGCGTTTGGGTCCGCCCCTGCAGCCAGCAGCGCTGTCAAGACGGCTGGTTCCGGGCTGGCACTCGCAGCGAGGTGCAGGGGTGTCGACGGCCCCCACCCCGTGCTGGCCTGTGTGCCGGAACCCACCATGTGCACGTCGGCACCGGCGCCCAACAGGAGCTCGATCACCGCAGGGTCGGGGTTCCATCTTGCCGCCTCGTGAAGGGGGGTGGATCCGCCGGCGCTGACGGTGTTCACGCCGACACCGGCCCGCAAGAAAAGAGACACAACCTCTGGAGAACCGCCCCTGGCTGCGCGGTGCAGCACCGTCTCTCCTCTCCAGCCACGCGCCAAAACATCGGCGCCGGCATCGACCAAGGCGGCAATCACTTCAGGGTTACCGTTCGACTCCGCGGCCTCGAGCAGTGGGGTGGCCTCCCAGCCGTAGTCGACGTCGAACCCCGTCGCCCAGGCATCCAAGTCCGCTCCAGCGGCCAGGAGAGCGCGAATCACCTCCTCGTTCTCGTTGAGTCGGGCCGCCACGTGAAGCGGAGAAAAATTGTGACCGTCGCGCGAATCTACCTCGGCACCCGCCTCGACAAGGAGCGGGATGACAGCCGGGTCACGCGTCCATGCGGCTGCCAGGTGAAGGGGTGTAGCATCGGTCCCCCCATAGCCACCCGGCCACCATTCCCGTGGTGAGCGCACTTCAGCTCCCATGCTGATGCACGCCGCGACCACAGGTGCATCCGCCGCCAAGAAGAACGACGACGTGTTCCAATGCTCGCATGCAGCGGGATCCGCGGGAGTTCCCGCAACGTCGAGTGCGCCGGGATCCGCTGCTCTCGCCAGCAGTGCGTCGGCCGCGCCGGGGTTGTCGCCCTCGGCGGCCGAGTGGAGTGGAGTGCGGCCGCGACTGTCTCGCGCGGCTACGTCAGCGCCGTTGTCCACCAACCAGGAGATGTAGGCGGGTACGCCTGACCCAGCAGCGGCATGAAGCGGGGTGGCACCTTCGTCGTCGATCGCGTGGATGTCCGCGCCGGCCTCGATCAGGGCCGCGGCAATCGCGATCCAGTCGTCGCGCGCAGCAGCGGCGGAGTGAAGTGGTGTCGTCCCGCGGAGGCTCCGGGCATTGACGTCTGCACCGGCCGTCAGAAGCGCCAGAATCGAGGAAAGGGGGGCCGGATTGAGCGAAGTGGGCGCGGCAAGGCGATGCATGGGAGTTCGGCCGTACTCGTCTCGGACGTTCGGGTCGGCACCCTTTTCGAGGCATCCTCTCACGCTCTCTGCAGGGGACCGCTCCAGCACGCCTGATTCCTGCCAGACGCAGGCAGGGTCGAGGGGAACCCGGCCGACGGCGTCCAGGGCGTCGGGATCGGCTCCCAGGGCGACGAGTCGATCCGCGACCAGGACGTTGCCTTCGCCCCAGGCCGTGTGCAAGGGAGTCTGGCCTTCAGTGTTCCGCGCATGTACGTCGGCGCCCGCGTGAATCAGGATGCGGACCACGGCGGTGTCTGCACGGGGTGACGCTTCCAGCGCGAAGTAGCGCGGCCGACGGAACTGTCCTGCGGAATGCAGGGGGGTATCGCCACTTGCGTTCTCCGCATGGACATCGGCTCCCGCGGCTAGCAGCGTCTCCACAACAGAGGGTGTCCCCTCCGCTGCTGCGATATGCAGAGGAGTGTGTCCCGACTCGTCAGGCGCGTTCACGTCGACCCCGCCCCGTATGAGGACGGAGGTGGTGGCGGACCCCTTCAAGCGTGCCGCCGCATGAAGTGGAGTCTCGCCCTTGTGGGTTGGCAGCGTCACGTCCGCCCCAGCCTCCAGCAAGGCAGCGGCAAGAGATGTGTCCTCTTGATAGGCAGCCAGGTGTAGAGGCGTCCATCCCATGTTGTCCTGAACGTCGGGATTGGCTCCGGCCGAGAGCAGCCCTGCCAGAAACCGTTGCAGTTCCTCGGGGTCGATGTCCCGCCACTCGGACACGGCGAGGTGGAGCGCAGTGCGTCCTGTCCCGTCACGGACAGTTATGTCCGCTCCGGCTTCCAGCAGTAGCTGTGCAACCGCCAGACTGGCCCCCCACCGTTCCATTGCTCGGTGCAGCGGTGTGGCCCCGTCGGTCCCTCGCACATCCAGCGCCACTCCTACATCCAACAGGAGTGCGACCGTCGCCTGATCTCCCGCACCGGCCGCTTCGTGCAGCGGGCTATTCCCCTGCCGGTCTCGCGCGCCAGCGTCAGCGCCCGCCTCCAGCAGGAATCGAACGACGGCAAGGTTCCCGGTTCGCGCAGCGAAGTGGAGCGGCGTATCACCGTTATCGTTGGCGGTCTGGGGATCGGAGCCCGACTCGATCAGCTGAACCACCACCTCAAGGTGCGGAGCCCGTTCGGGGCGGCGGCTACCGGGTACGTAGTCACCATCTCGTTCGAGCGGCATTCCCAGGATGGCATGGTGCAGCGGCGTGTTGCCATTCTCGTCGCGAGCCAGGGGGTCCGCCCCCGACTCGATGCAGCGAGCGATGTCGGGGGCTAGCGCCACATGGCCGAACATCCACCTGTTCCAGTGATCGCAGTGGGTGGGGTCAGCCACACGGCCGTGCTTGTCACGGGCGGTCGGGTCGGCCCCGAGCCGCAGGAGTTCCCGTGCGACCACTGGGTTCGAGTTGCCCCACGCGCGATGCAGCGGGGTGGCGTCGTCGCTATCCCGCGCTTCGGGATCCGCGCCGAATTCGACCAGCGCGCCGACTACGGCCGGATCTGTTGCGTACACCGAGGCACGGTGCAAGGGAGTCAGGCCGAGGTCGTCGCGGGCGTTGGGGTCGCCGTGCAAGCGAAGGCAATCCGTTACTTGCGTTGCGGAGGCCGAACGGAAGAAGTCCCAACTACCCCAATCGTCGCAGGTCTGTGCGGCGGCGGGTGAGGGCGCGACGAATGCGAGTGTGAGGAGCGCGCCGGCAAGCGCGACCGTGCGCTGCTGATGGCCGCTCGTTTTGCCCGCACCTCGATCATAGAGTAGAGTGTTCATTGTGCTCCGGACCGCTCTCCGGTCCTTTTGGTGCCTCCCCGGCCCGCCTCCAGGCGTCCTCGTAGACATCCGTGCGCACGTCAAGGTAGCCGGGGTATTCCTGCCGCGCCGCCTCCAATGCCCCCCGCTCCAGCGTCACCACCGCAACCGGGTCGGTCGTCTTGACGAGGATGTCGCCGTTCGGGCCGATCGCGACCGAGGGGCCGCCGATCACGCCGCCCGACCGCGCTCCGGGACGGTTGACCGAGATCACGTACGCGCAGCTGGTGACCGCGTTGGCGCGCAGGACCAACTCCCACCGCGCCCAGGTCTCGGGGGGCGTCGCGCGGGGAACCAGGATGACCTGGGCGCCCATCGCCGCGAGCGCATTGCAGCCTTGGGGGCGGTTGGCGTCCGAGCACATCTGGACGCCGAGGGTCCAGCCGGCCAGCCGCGCGGGGGGGTGGATTTCGTCGCCGGGCTCGTAGTGGTGCGCCTCCCAGTAGCCCTCCTCGTCGGGGAGGTGGACCTTGCGGTAGTGCAGGACGGGCTGGCCGGCGGCGCCGAAGAGGAGGGCGGTGTTGTGCCGGCGTCCCGTGGCCGGATCGCGGACGATCGCGCCGCCGAGAACGGGGAGCCCGGTCGCACGGGCGGCCGCCGCGAGGAGCTGGTGGCGGGGGCCGCGAGGGTCCTCGGCGTCGGTGTGGGATGGGTGCCGGGTGAGGGGGGCCCAGGGGTTGAGGGGCAGTTCCGGGAAGACCGCGAGGTCGGCGCCGAGGTCGCGAGCGGCGCGGAGGCGGCCGTGGAGGCGGGGGGCATCGGCCTCATGCGGGAAGACATCGGTGATGAGGGCTACGGTGAGTTGTTCTGCAGGCATATGCAACGGTTCTTGAGATACTGTAAAGCAAACTTTACATTATGACAACTTTATTTTACATTCGCCAGGGCTTGGCGATGTAATCGCGCCGATTCCTCGCCGAAACAGCAGAATGTTACCGTGTCGATCGCCGGATGGTCCGCCAGAAAAGACGCGACGGTAGCGACCGCGATCCCCGCTGCCCGGTCGGCTGGAAAGCCGTACACCCCGGTCGAGATGGCGGGAAAGGCGACGCTTTGCAGACCGTGTTCGGCGGCGACCTCCAGGCTGCGCCGGTAGCAGCGGGCCAGGAGGCGGTCCTCGTCGGCCGCACCGCCATGCCAGACGGGCCCGACCGTGTGGATCACATGGGTGGCCGGCAGCCGATGGCCGCCGGTGATCTTCGCGTCCCCGGTCGCGCACCCGCCCAGCGCCCGGCACTCCTCGAGCAGATCCGGACCCGCGACGCGATGAATGGCCCCGTCGACCCCGCCGCCGCCGAGCAGCGCGTTGTTGGCCGCGTTGACGATGGCGTCGACACTCAAGGTGGTGATGTCGGTATCCACCACGGTCATGCGTTCTCCAGCTGGCATCCCCGCCCTCCCGGTCCGGTAGTTTGCGCAATTGCGGCTACCTATACTGTATTGCCTTTCCCGCAGCCTCCATACAGGGCGCTTCAAGATGCTCCCAACAGACTACGCCTGCGCCGACCGGCGGACAGCGTCCGCGCGCCTGCGCCGGCATGTGCCGTCGGGTGGCCGCGCTCGGCAGCCTTCCACCGGGCCGTGGAGCATGGCGTGGGCCTGCATCCTGCTGGTCGCGGCAGGGGCGTGCATCGAGAGACCGGCCCCCGAAGTGGAGGCCGACCCGGTCGTCGCCGCGCCCGGCACGGAGGCCATCGCGACCGATTCGGCCGCCGCGGAGGCTCCGCCCCCTTCCCCGGCCGCCGCAACCGGGGGCGCGACCGCCGGCGCGGAGATTGCGCCGGGAGATACCGCGGCGACCTCTCCCCCACCACCACCTCCACAGGAACTTCCCCAGGCCACGGTTGATTCGCTGGCCGCGGCGATGCGGGAAATGGCCGCGGCCCAGCAGCTGATCCTCTCACGGCTGGACTCGATCGAGGCGGGCGCCCCTGCGGCCATGCCGGCCGACACCGCCGGGGGAATCATCGAGGGGCTCGTCATCGAGGAGGCGACGGACGAGGTCCGCGGCATCGGCATCGGGATCTTCTGGTCTCTGGTTGTGATTCTGGTCTTCCACTTCCTGATCCGGATGCTGGTCTGGATTCTGGAGACACTGGCGGAGCGGAGCGTGGCGCGGCGGCTGTCGTTCAAGTGGCTGATCCCGATCACGCGGATGACGCTGTGGGCGATCGCCACCTACCTGATCGTCAACAACGTGTTTCGGGTCGATGCGCAGGGGCTTCTCGCGGCCAGCGCGGCGCTGGGGGTCGCGATCGGAATCGCCGCGCAGGACATGTTGAAGAACGTGCTCGGCGGGCTGATCGTCGTCTTCGACCAGCCGTTCCAGGTGGGCGACAAGATCCGGGTCGGGGCGAGCTACGGAGAGGTGGTGTCGATCGGGTTGCGCTCCACGCGGATCGTGACCGCCGACGACGACCTCGTGACCATCCCGAATGCGCAGGTGGTCGGGGAGCAGGTCGCCAACTCGAACGCGGGGCAGCTGAACTGCCAGGTGCTGACCGACCTCTACCTGCCGGGGCGGGTCGACGAGCGCAAGGCGAAGGAGATCGCCTTCGAGGCTGCAGTTACGTCGCAGTACGTGTTCCTCGCCAAGCCGATTGTTGTGCTGGTGCAGGACGAGTTTCGCACCACTTTCGTGACTCGCATCCGGGTTCGGGCGTACGTGCTCGACCCCCGCTTCGAGTTCCTGCTGCAGAGCGACATCACCGAGCGGGCCCGGGATGGATTCCGCGAGGCGGGGCTGATGCCGGAAGGGGACTGGTATCCCATGGTGGCGGGCTCGGGTGACGCGGCTTCCGCTGGTGCGGCCGAGGGGGGAGCATCGTGAGCGCGGAGACCGCTTCGCCTCGCGGGAGGGCGGCGGGAGTGGCGGCGCGGGCACCGGGAGTGGCGGCTGCGGCCGATTCCTTTGCGGAGGTCTGGCAGGGGTACGGGCGGGCGTGGGAGCCGCTGCGGCGGGCTCTGGAGGAGGCGGCGGCGGCGCACGGGGTGGCGCTTGCTCAACTGGAGGCGGACGGGCTGGCCGCGGGGGGCGAGGACGGTGACATGCCGGTCGGCGAGAGGGCCTACGCGAGCTATCGCGAGCGGGTCGCCGGCGAAGCGCTCGATCCGCTGCGGGCGGTGTTCAGCGGCGCTGGACTGGCCACCGAGCTGGAAGCGGCGCTGCGCGCCACCCAAGAGGACGTGCTCACTTCGCTGCCGGAGCTGGATCCGGCTGCGCGCCGCAATCTGGAGCGGGTCGTGCTTCCGGGGCAGCGGCGTGCCTTCAGGGTGAGTCAGCGCCGCCGGGCTCGGTGGCTGGGCGATGTCGAACGCGCCTGGCACGAATGGGTTTCCGCGATCCTAGCGCCTACGTCCGATGACGCGGCCGGGCAGGAGGGTGCGGATTCCGGCGGCTCGGCAGCGGCGTATCTGGCCGCCGGGGCCGCGCTGCAAACCGCGCTTGACTCCCTCGCCGAGCAAGTCGGGTCGGTGTCGGCAAGCGCCGCAGAGGAGATGCGCGAGCGCCCCGGGACCGTGCGAGCGGCGGCTACGGCTGTAGGAAGGCTGGTTGCGGAGGCATTGGCCCGCCGAAGCCCGGACCAGCGCGATGCCGAGCTGGCCGGACGGTGGGACAACTGGGCGGGAGAGGCGGCGGCCCGATTGACGCTGTATGGCGAATTCCTCGCCCTGCGCAGTGACATCGATGCTCTTCGGAGTCGGCTGGTCCGGGATTGGCGGGCGAGTGCATCGGGCGTGGAGGCGGTCCTGGACGCGTTCGCAGCCGAATTGGCCGCCGGACGGGAGCGGGCCCGGCTGCTTGGTGATCGAGCCGGGGGTGGGGCCGCGCCCACTTCTCTGCAAGACGCATTGGAGGCCGAGCGGCAACGGACCACCCAGGCGGTGGGGCGCGCTGCAGATGCCCTGCCCGCCCCGGCGGATCTGCTGGCGGAGCTGACCGGGAACGCGGAGGAGACGATCGCGTCGCTGCCGGCGGCGGCCGACGCTCTGTCCGAAGCGCTCACCGTACACGACGTGCCCGGTTCGGGCGACAGGCTGCGCAGCCCCGGGAGAGACTCCCGCACGGTTCAGCTCCGCGAGGCCGCGCGGCAGGCGTTCGACACGCTGCGCATCGAGCGGATCCGCGCCGCACCCTCCGTCATTGAGGAAGCCATGCAACGGATCGGTGCCGATGTCGCTCAGCTGTGCGAGGTGGTGGCGTACGGATACCAGGCCGCAATCGCCGAGTTGTCCGAGGGCGGCGATGCGGATTCCGGTGAGCAGGTGGGGCCGGTGACGGTGGCGCTCTCACGCGCCGAGGACCGAGCCGGAGAGGCGCGGCATGCGCTGCGGGAAGCGATGGACCGCACCGAGGCGCGGATGAACCGGGAGGTCGCCGCCGGCTTCCAGCAGCTTGTGGGGCGGGTGCTCGCCGACCGGCTCCGGGCGGGCTACCTGGAGGCGCGGTCCTATCTCGCGACGGAGGTCACCGAAGACCTCGATCGCCTGCGGGGACGAGCGGCCGATGTCGGGCGCCGGGCGTCGGGGGGCCTGAGGGCGGTACGCTCAAGACTCCAGCCGCTCGCGGCGTTCATGGGCATGACGACCCGGGCTCCAGCCGACGCCGCGGGCCGCACCCTTGCCATGGCGGACGAAGTGGTGCGGAGCCTCCCGGTTGTCTACCGCCGGCTGTTCGCCTTCGAACCGCTGACCGATCCGCGGCTGCTGGCCGGCCGCAACGAGGTTCTCGCCGACCTGTCCGCCATGTGGGAGCGCCGCGAGCACGGCGATTGCCGCTCCCTGCTGGTCGTCGCCGCACCGGGTTGCGGGACTACGAGCTTTCTGAACATCGCCGCCGCACGCCTTTCCGCTGCTGCAGGCGCCTCCGCCCCACGCGCGCCGCAAGTCAGAGGGGCGTTTCGGCAGCGGATTCGCAACGAGGACGCCCTGGTCGCGCAACTCGCCGGTTGGCTGGGCGTCGCCGGTGCCGAGGACCTGGACGATCTGGCCAGGGACGTGCAGGGCGCGCCGCGCCGTGCGGTTCCAAGCGTCGCAGTCCTCGAGGGACTCGAGCATCTGCACATTCGCGTCCAGGGCGGGGCCAGGCTGCTCGAGCGCTTTCTGACCTTCATGTCGCGCACGGAGTCCCGGGTCTTCTGGGTCGTGGGGGTGTCCTCGTCGGCATGGCAGTTGATCGAGAGGCGCTCGCCGCCCTTCGTGAGCGATATGGAGCGCATGGTCCTCGGCGAGCTTTCGCCCGGCGACCTCCGGGAAGCGGTCCTGGCCCGACACCGCCTGAGCGGACTGCCCCTCCGGTTCGCGGAACCGCAGCGCGGGCAGGATGCGCTGCGCCGCCGCGCACGTCAGCTGCGTGGCACCAGCCGGCAGCAACAGCTCGTGGAAGCACAGTACTTCCAGCGCCTGCACAGGGCGTCGCAGGGTTCGGTCCGCATGGCCATGTTCCACTGGCTTCGCTCGGCCGACTTCGACGCGATCGAGGGCTCCCTGCTGGTGAAGCCGCTCGAGAACCTCACCGCTTTCATGGATGTCCTCGACTTGCCCCAGAGCTTCGCCCTCAAATCCCTGCTGGATCATGGCACGCTTACGGTGAGCGAGTATTGCGAAGTGGCGCGCGCTCTGGAGACCGACAACTTCCACCTGTTCCGGTCGCTGGTGGATCTGCACGTGATCGAAGCCGTCGGCGGGGGTGCCGCGCGAGGTTCCGCGGCCTCGGCGCGCTATCGGATTCGGGCTCTCATGACTGGCCCTGTTGCTGCCCATCTGAGGTCTCTGAACATCCTTCACTAGGCTCCTCGCCGCCCTCATCCAGCAGACCGGCGGCGAAGAGTGCGTCCATCGGCGCCGAATCCGGCAGATTGGCGAGGCGCGGGTGATCGGAGCCTCGGAGGATATCGGTCGCGCCCGCGCTGTCTCTGGCAAAGCAGAGGACAGACGCCGGTTTGACAAGCGTGAGCAGCGCCGGGACATGGGTCGAGATCAGGACCTGCGCCCGCTCGAGGGACGAGAGGGATTCGCGCACGGTTTCGAGAGCACTCGGGTGGATGCCGTTTTCGGGCTCCTCGAGGAGCAGCGTCCCGGCGGCCACGTCGGGCGCCGGAAGGTGCTCCAACAGAGTGAGCGCCAGCAGGCGCAGCGTACCGTCCGACGCCATCCACGAGGGCACGTCGACGCCCGATGCATCGCGCAGCACCAGGTAGGCATGGCGATCGTCGGGCCTTTCCACCACGCGAATGTCGTCCAGATCGGCCACCGCGGTCCTGGCGCGCCCCAGCCAGCCGTCGAAATCGTCGCGATGCCGCTGGCGCAGCCGCCGAACGACCCACTGCAGATTGGAGCCGTCCGGGGCGAGACCACTGTAGCCGGACTGAGGCGGGCTCGCCTCGCGCATCGCTGCCGGGTCGAGTGCGAGGCGGTGGACCCGGGTTTCCAGGGCTCGCCGCACATGGGTGGCCACCGGGAAGTTGGACGACTCCGGCAGGTTGCCGAGCGCGGTGCGGAAGCGTCCGAACGCGATCGTCGTCACCCACCCCTTCCCCGCCTTCGGGTTGGTCTCGACATAAAAGCTGTCGGTGCCCTCGTGCGACTTGGCGAGCACGGTTCGCGACCCGGGCTTGCCGCCGCCAACCAGTATCGTGCGCGGGGGCTCGGGCGGATCCGGAAAGAGGTCGCGCTGGGCGGAGGGGGTTCGATCCCGCCGCGGGCGCAGGATTCCCCGCTCCGAATGGATTCGGGGCCCGTCGCCATCGTCGCTTACCGCAACCTCGTAGCGGAACACCTCGAAATTGGTGCCGGGCGGCAATCGGGGCCGCAGGTCCTCGGGGATGTCGAACTCGGCGGCGAGTTCGAAGCCCATGTCCCGCTCCGGCCGTCCCCACACCAGATCCTGAAAGTTTCGGCTGCGCCTCGCCACGGCCGACTCGAGTCCGTCGCGGACGAGATCCGCGAGGAAGGCGATTGCATCGCAGAGCGTGCTCTTCCCGCTCGCATTGGGACCCACGAGCACGTTGTACCGGTCCAGTGGAACATCGACGTAGCGCAGACACCGGTAATTCAAGGCCTGGATGCGACGGATCATCGCTGCCTGCTCCCCGTTGACCGTTTTTCTGCCAAAGACTTCCGCAACGGAGAATCTTCCGGCGACTCCGGCCTTGCGTCAATGCGCCTGGCCTTCGGCTCCTAGTTCGAGGCGCCACACGTCGACGTGGTCGAGGTCGAGGCTGTCCTTGCGGATCGTGAGCAGGTGGTTGGGACCGAACGCCGGAACGACGTAGGGGGCGCGGGGTGGAGCGGGAACGCTGGCGAGCAGCTTGCCCTCGGTATCGAAGACCTCCCAGCGGTTGCCGGCCGTGCGCACGACTTCGACCCACAGCTTGCCGTCCGGAGCGACGAAGAGATTCTCGATGAACGATTTCGCGTCCGGCCGCGTTGGTTCCCGCGGATCACACGAGGCACCCCGCCGGGCATCGCGCCACTCGTTGTATTCGGCGTTTGCCACGCGCCACTCCTCGTTGCTGATCGATTCGCCCGGCAGCGGGCGCTCGATCACCATGAGGACTTCGGCGCCGTCGTTCCGTGTGACGAAGATGCGGTAGGCGTCCGTGAGCGCCGAGTACAGAACGCCGCCCGGTCCCGGGTGCTGCAGGAACCGCGGAGCGAAGGGAACGTCGAAGAAGGCGAGGCCGCGCTCGTGCCGGCACTCGATGTACGCCGGAGGGCCGCTCGACGGTCCACGCAACGATGCCAGCGTGTCGCCCGTCTCTCCGCGGCTGTTCAGACCCATGTAGCGCTGCTCGAGATCGCGCCGGAACACCTCGTCCGGGCCGACGGGGTACAGGCGGAGAACTTCAGGGGTTCCGGTGACGCCGGTCTGCGTGTTCCGCTGCCCGAGCCATTCGCCCGCCGGCGACCACTCGCCGATCCGCCCAAGGTCGGGATCGAAACTCAGGAGCCGGTTACCCGCCCATGCCAGCGAATTGAGGCTCCGGAATTCGCCAGGTCCCTCGCCCTCCCGGCCGAACGTGCGGAGGTGGGTGCCGTCCAGCCGAAAGACCCTTACCTCGCGGTTGAGGCCGTCCGCCACGAAGACCTCTTCGTGTGGGCCAAGCGCTACGCTGGTCACCCTTCCGAACTCGTTGGGCGATCCTGCGTCGGTCAAGGTCTTCGGGCCGATCGAGACGAGGAGTTCGAGGCGGGCCGGCGGCGGCTCGGTGTTGGTGACGGCGGGGACATCCTCGTAGCCGATCATGAAGTCGGCGGCGGGGGCGTGGTCCTCGGCGCAGGCGGCGCCGAGAGTAGCGGTGAGGGTGAGTGCCGGCAGGAATGCGATGCGGCTCATCTGCCACCTCCGATTTCAACAAGCGGTATCAGCAGGGTCTGATGAGCCGTACTTTCTTTCGGATGGAAAAGTTTCCGTAGGGCGTGGTGACGCCACATCAGCGGAGGGAGTGGGATTCGAACCCACGGGTCCTTTCGGACGCCGGTTTTCAAGACCGGTGCATTGAGCCGCTCTGCCATCCCTCCAAGGGCGAAAGATGACGAGGAGAGGGGTTGGCTTCAAGCGCGGGGGGCCCGCTAGTGCCGGAAGAGGCGCCGTCCCGTGAACACCATCGCGATGCCGTGCTCGTCGGCAGCCTGGATCACTTCGCTGTCGCGGATCGAGCCGCCGGGCTGTACGATCGCGCGCGCGCCGGCTTCGGCTGCGGCGTCGACGCCGTCCCGGAAGGGGAAGAAGGCGTCGGATGCCAGGGCGCAGCCGTCGAGTTCCACGGCCAGGCCGACCTCGCGCGCCTTCTCGACCGCCAGGCGCGAGGAATCCACCCGGCTCATCTGGCCCGCGCCGATGCCGACCGTCGCGCACCCTTTCGCAAGCAGGATCGCGTTGGACTTCACGCCGGCCACCGCCGCCCACGCAAACGATAGATCGCACAACTCGGAATCCGTGGGCTGACGCGCGCTCACGACTCGCCAATCCCCCTCTTCGCGACCGAAAAACGGCGGATCGGGGAGCGACTGGAACAGCACTCCCCCGTACACCGAGCGGAACGCCTCCGCATCCGCATGGCCTGCCGCGCGCGCAAGGAACTCCGCCGAGTCCGGGAACCGCAGCAGCCGGATGTTCTTCTTGGCGGTCAGCACCTCCAGGGCGTCTTCAGTGAAGCCGGGCGCGACGACGCACTCCACGAACATCCCGCCGATCCCGCCAGCCGTGTCGGCATCCACGGGACGGTTGACCGCGATCACCGAACCGAATGCGGAGACGGGATCGGTGGCCCGCGCCCGCTCGAACGCGTCCGCCAGCACGGGACGCACCGCGACGCCGCAGGGCGTGGTATGCTTGACGATGCAAACTGCCGGCTCGTCGGAAAACGCGAAGGGCGCGAGGCTCAAGAGCGCTCCGTCCAGATCCAGTATATTGTTGTAGGACAGCGCCTTGCCATGGAATTGTTCAAGTGATGCTATACCATGGCTGCCTTCTGCCGCGGCGTAAAAGGCCGCCTCCTGGCCGGGATTCTCGCCATACCGCAGAAGCTCGCGCCTCCCCAGCTCCAGCGTGACTCGGTCCGCCATTGTGCCTCCGGCGTCCGCCGCGCCCGATTCATCGCCCTCCTCCAACCCCTCCAAATACCCCGCAATCGCCTCGTCGTAGGCCGATATCTCGCGGAAGACCCTGGCCGCGAGCCTCCGGCGCAGCGCGGCAGACTCCCGGCTCGCAGAACCCGACGCCGGAAGGGCCTCGAGCACGGCCTCGTAGTCGGCAGGATCGACCACCACCCACACGTCGCGGTGGTTCTTGGCGGCCGCGCGGATCATTGTCGGGCCGCCGATATCGACGTTCTCCATCGCGAGGTCCGGGGTCACGTCGGGCGACGCGACGGTCTCGCGGAAGGGATAGAGGTTGACCGCCACGAGGTCGATCGGGTGATACCCCTGCCGCGCCATCTCCGCCATGTCTCCGGGATTGTCGCGGCGGGCCAGCAACCCGGCATGGATCGCAGGATGGAGCGTCTTCACCCGGCCGTCCATCATCTCGGGATGCGCGGTGACGGTCGCGACCTCGGTCACGGGCACCCCGCCGTCCGCCAGCGCGCGCGCGGTGCCGCCTGTCGAGAGCACCTCCCACCCCTGCTCGGCCAGTGCGCGCCCGAAAGCCACGACGCCCGTCTTGTCGGAAACGCTCAGCAACGCTCTACGCCTGCTCACCCGTCACCTCCCGAATGCATCGATGATCGACTGTCGGAGACTCTCTCCATCACCTTCAGCCCCGGTCCCCGGCCAGCGGAAGCGGGGCCCGGCCCCTGCCTCGGGCCATCCGCCGGCAAGCGCGCGCGACAGAGCATCGGCTGCTGCCGGAAAGAGGGCGTGCTCCACCTTCAGAACCCGCGCGGCCAGGGTGTCGGCGCTGTCGCCCGCGAGCACCGGCACGGGCCACTGCGCCAGGATCCTGCCCTCGTCGTAGCGTTCGTTCACAAAGTGGATAGTCGGTCCGGAGAGGGTTGCTCCGGATTGGAGGACGGCCTCGTGGACGCGGTGGCCGAACATCCCCTTGCCGCCGAAACCCGGGAGCAGCGCCGGATGAATGTTCAGGATCCTGTTGCGGAAGGCCCGGCAAACCGTGGCTGGCAGGAGCTTGAGGAACCCGGCCAGCAGGATTCCGCGGGCGCCGTGGCGCTCCAGGCGCCGCAGGATCTCGGCCCCGCAGCCCGGCGCCGGCTCGCCGGAGGCACCGAAGTCGACCCGGTAGGCGGCCCGATCCCTGGCGCGGGCCCGATCCTCCGCCGCGCAGGGACGGTCGGTGATCAGGAGTTCGATGCGGTAGGCCGCCCCCTCGTCCTCGTGATCGAGAAGCGCCTGCATGTTGGTCCCGGAGCCCGACGCGAGGACGGCCAGGGGGACGGCCATCAGACCAGGTCGCCGCCGTACACGGGTACGAGGAAGGGGTTGGTGCGCTGTTCGTGCCACACGGTGGTCTCGGGTCCGTGCCCCGTGTAGAGCTTCGTTTCGGGCGGGAGCGTCAGCACGGTTCGGTGGATCGAATCCATGAGGACCTGGAAGTCGCCGCCGGGAAGGTCGGTCCGGCCGATCGACCCGAAGAAGATCACGTCGCCGACGATTGCGACCGGCTCGCTGGTGGAGACGAAGATGACGTGACCCGGCGCGTGGCCCGGCGCAAAGACCACTTCGAACTCGGAGCCTCCGAAGGCGACGTTTTCGCCCGGCACCAGGTCGATGTCGGGTGGAGGCTGTTCCTTGAAGGGGACGCCGAACGCGGCCGCCTGCGATTGCACGTTGTCGTAAAGGATCCGGTCGGAAGGATGAAGATAGACCGGGGCCCCGGTTGCGTCCTTGGCGAGCGCGACGCCTTCGATGTGGTCGAGGTGGGCGTGCGTGAGCAGGATCGCCTCGATGTCGAGTCCGCGCCCGCGGGCGGCAGCCAGCGCGTCGGGAGTGGCGGCCCCGGGATCGATCAGAACGGCCGTGCGGGCGTCGGCGCAGACCACCAGGACGGTGTTCTGCATGAAGGCGCCCCCGGTGAAGGTGAGGATTTCGATCGCGTCTACACCGTAAAGGAGCTGCCGCAGCCACACCCGCCGGAGGCCTGCGGATTGCTGAAGGAAAACCCGGATCCCATCATCGAGCTTACGTAGTCGATCTCGATCCCCTCGAGGTACTGGGCGCTGAAGGGATCGACGAAGATGCGGATCCCGGATCTCTCGAGAATCTCGTCATCTCCCTCGGGTGCCTTGTCGATATCCACACCGTACTGAAAGCCGGAACAGCCGCCGGGGAGCACCGCGACTCGAAGTCCGGCATCGGGGTTGTCGCCGAACTCCTCGAGGAAACCCTGGACTTTCCGGGCCGCTTCGGGAGTGAGTGTCAGTTGCATCGCATCTATCCTGCACTTCGATCGTGTCTTGCCTGGGCCGGCGAGTGCCGGATTAGAAAGCTATTCGTGACGTGAAACGGGGTCAACGAGCCTCGAGGCGGCCGATGAGTGCGGCGGCCCCGTCGAGGTCGTCCACCACCGGAAACTCGTCATCGAGAGCCGCTTCGTGACTGTGCCCGTGGCCCGTGCGGACAAGGATCCCGGTGGCCCCCAACGCCCTGGCCGGGATCACATCGCTGGGCTTGTCACCGACGAGATAGGAACCGGCGAACTGCAGCCCCAGGTCGCGGGCCGCCGTTTCGTACATCACCCGGCTGGGTTTGCGGCACGTCGTTCGGGGATCGCCGCCCGGGGCATCCGGACAGAAGTAGGTCGCGTCGACGACCGTGCCCGCGGCGCCGAGCTGCCGGTCGGTCTCGGCGGCCACGCGCCGGTAGTCCGCGACGGTGTAGAGACCCCGCCCGATACCTGACTGATTGGTGACCACCACGACGGCGAAGCCCATGCCCTGCAGCCGGTTCAGCGCGCGGGCCGAGCCCGGAATGAGGGTGACGTGGGCCGGATCCGCGACGTAGTTCCGGTCCTCGATGATCGTTCCGTCACGATCGGCGAAGACCGCCCGGCGCCCCATCAGCGCGCCTCCGGGCCCCCTGCCCCGGCCGGGATCGATTCTCCCAGCGCAGCGAGCGCCGCCGCGACGACCGTGTCCTCCTCCGGGGCTACCGTGCGCATGTCGAGGACGATGCGGCCCTTCCGCCGCCGCGCGATCACGGGCGGCGTGTGGGCGCGCAGCCGCGCCAGCCAGCTTTCGGCTGCCGCCCCCGCGCCCAACGAGATCATCGCGCTGGGAATCCGCGCGTCGGGGAACGTGCCCCCGCCCACCAGCGACTCCCCGGCAACCACCTCGGCCCGCAGCGCCCGCCTCAGCCCGGCTCCCCTGCTGGCCACCGCCGCGAGTACGGCCTCCGCCCGGCGCATCAGCAGGTCGCGCGGCACGGAGATCATGCGGAGCGCCGGGATGCGCTCCTTCGCACGCTCCGGATCCCGGTACAGCATGAGCGTCGCTTCGAGTCCCGCCAGCGTGACCTTGTCGCAGCGCAGCGCCCGGCACAGCGGGTGCGCCCTCGCGCGGGCGACCGCCACGCCCGTCCCGGCGAGCAGCCCGGCCTGCGGTCCCCCGAGCAGCTTGTCCCCCGAGAAGGCGACCAGTTCGACCCCGGCGGCGATGCTCTCCCGCGGCGATGGCTCGCGCGGCAGTTCCAACACGTCGCTGTCGACCAGCAGCCCCGACCCCAGATCATGGATCACCGGAATGCCGCTGGCGGCTCCGAGATCGACGAGCTCTTCCAGCTCCGTCTCTTCGGTGAACCCCGAGATCGAGAAGTTGGAGCGGTGCACCTTGAGGATCGCGGCCACGTCCTGATCGGCGATCGCGCGCGCGTAGTCTCCGCGGCGGGTCCGGTTGGTGGTCCCCACGGTGACCAGCCGCGCGCCCGCGGCCTCCACCACTTCGGGGATGCGGAAGCCCCCGCCGATCTCGACCAGTTCGCCGTGCGACACGGCCACTCCCCTGCCCGCCGCGAACGCGGTGAGCGCGAGCGCGACCGCCGCTGCGTTGTTGTTGACGGCCAGCGCATCCTCTGCACCGGTGAGCTCCCGGATCAGGTGGACGCAGTGCTCGTAGCGGGAGCCGCGGCGGCCGCTGTCGAGGTCGAACTCGACGTTGCCGTAGCCGGCGGCCGCAGTCATCGCCCGGCGCGCCTCGGTCGCCAGCGGCGCCCGCCCCAGATTGGTGTGAAGGACGACGCCGGTCGCGTTCACGACCCGGCGCAGCGACGGGGTCTGCGCGCGGGTCACCTCGGCGACAACGAGCGCCGCAAAGCCATCGTCGTCGGTGGGAACCGGGAGCCGTCCTCTGCGCAGATCGTCCAGAACGGCCCGCAACCGGTCCGTGATCCAGGGCCGGCCCCAGGCGACGATCAGTTCACGGCACCAGGGGCGGTCCAGGAGGCGGTCGACGCCTGGAATGGAACGGCGGGGATCCCGCGCGGCCATCGTGTTTCAGCGCCGGAGGCGGTGGCGACGTCCGCGGGTCCGCGGGCGGGGTTCGCGGGGCCGGCGGGGTGGCTGACGCGGGGGTGGCGATCGGGACGGCAGGTGCAGGCTGGCGGAGGGCAGCGCGGCAAGGGTGGTGTCGGAGCCTGGCCGCGTAGTGTCAGGGTCCGTTCGCGTGGTGTCAGGACCAACGGTTGTCGTGTCGGGGCCCGCAGTTATCGTGTCAGGACCCGTGGTTGTGGTGTCAGGATCCGCAGTAGTCGTGTCAGTGTCAGCGGTCGTAGTGTCAGCGCCCACAGTCGTAGTGTCAGGGTCCGCGGTGGTTGTGTCAGGACCGGTGGTCGTGGTATCGGGGTCGGCGGTAGTGGTGTCCGGCCCCGCCACCGCAGTATCCCCGACCTGTGCCGAATCCCCGACGGGAATCGAATCACCGACCGCCGCTGAGTCGCCGACCGCCAGCGAATCACCGACCGCCAGCGAGTCCGAGACGGCAGTGCTGTCGGCGGTCGTCGTGTCCGGCGGTGGCAACTCCCACAGCACCACCGCTTTGCCCCCGCCGCCGGGTGTCCCGTAGATGTTCACCACATTCCCCACCGACGCCTCGTACGGCGTGCCCTGGACCAATGCCTCATCGAGCACGCCCGTCAGCGTCTGGGTCGGCAACAGCAGTCCGGACAGTGCGGTCGGGGGCGACTCCTCGACCGTGTCGGCAGCAGGTTCTTCGGGGGGCGGAGGCCGCTCTCCGGCTGCGAGGAGCGAGTCCACGAGCGCCTGCGCTTCCGCCCGGGCAATGGAGTCCTCCACTTCACGCCTCCAGCGGTCGTACTCGTGTTGGTGGAAGAACCGAACCGCAATGGTGTCCTTCTCCGGCGGGACCGTGATCGTGTCGGCTGGATCGATCGCAATGGAGTCACCGGCCACCGCGGCAACGACTGTGTCATCGGGCTCACCGGGAGCATCCGGGTCCGCAGCTGCCGCCCCAGCAGCCACCGTGTCGCCGGGATTTGCCGCGCCGGTCGTGTCCCCGGCTGCGACCACCGCCGCGGAGTCGCCAGGCTGGTCCGCCGCGAGCGTGTCCGCCACCGTGGTGGTATCCAGCAGCCGGGCGAGGATGAGCTGGCCCTCGAAGACAACCCCGGGCATCTGCGGCTCGAGGTAGTCGTCGAACTCGAAGGTCAGCGTCAAGGAATCGTCGACCGTGACGCTGGCGAGCCGGGCCGGCGTGGTGTCGGGCTCGATGAGGGTCAGGACGGTGAAGTTCGTGTCGGGCGACTGCGCCAACTGGGCGGAGGTGACCGCCGACTGGGGCTCGCTCTCCCCGACTTCGCCATCGCGATCCCGATCCTGCCAGGCGAGCAGCTCGTAGGGCATGCCGGGCACGTAGCGCAGCGAGAAGACGCCGTCGGCGCCGGTCAGGTTCCAGTGGGTGAGCGTGTCGGCTTCTTCCCGAAACCGCGCCTGCACGCGGACGTCGGGGACCGCCTGCCCCGTGACGCGGTCCTCCACCATGCCGGCGACGACGTTGGGCACGAACGCCGCTCCGGTCGAGAGGACCAGGTCGAAGGGATCGCGGAGGCGGTTGCTGAACATGTCGTTGATCACCGGAAAAACGGTGACCCGATACAGCCGGTCGGGCTCCAGTCCATCCTGCGTTTCGATGGAGATGCCGTCCCGGCTGTGGCGCACCCGCAGCGCGCCGAGGGGGGGCGAGATCGCCACCGAGTTGTCCAGCTGCCCGGCAGAGGGCCGCTCGCTGATGCGCTCGTTGAAGCGAAAGAAGAACTCGCGCACGCCGGGTTCCACCATCGCGAAGGTGTCGGGGATGGTTTCGATGACGACCGGCGGTGTAAGGTCCTCCGGCCCCCCCGGGGGGCGCTCCGGCCTCGCGCAAGCCGCAGCCGAGAGGACCGCCAGCAGTCCGTGGACAAGCCCGCGTGAGCACCGGGAGCGGCCGGGCGCCGCGTGGGCAAGGCGCGACGAAGGGCGAGTCGCAGGGCCGCACCACCGAATCACGACTGGTGTCCCGCCAGCGATGTCAACTTCTCTTGTAATTTTGTAAACTGGACTTTACATGTTGCCAGCTTATCCCGCTCGCGCTGCACGACCGCCGCCGGCGCGCGGGTCACGAAGTTCTCGTTGGCGAGCTTGCCACGCATCCCCCGCAACCGGCCGTCGAGGCGTCCGATCTCGCGCGTCAGCCGCTCCCGCTCGCGCCCGATGTCAATCAGTCCGGTGAGGGGCATGAAGAGCTCTGTGCCGTCCCGCATGACCGCGCTCGCCCCCGCCGCACCGTCCGGCGCGAGCTCCGTGTGGACTGCGCCAATGCGCGCGAGACGCCGAAGCATCTCCCCCCGCGCGTCCAGCAGGTCGTCCTTGCTGCCTCCCGTTGCGTGGAGCACGACCTCCCGGCCTTCTCCCACACCGTATTCCTTCCTCATCCCCCGCACCTTCACCACCAGATCGCGCAGCCAGTCGAAGTCCGTCTCGGCCTGCGGGTCCTCGAGATCGGCGTCGGGCACAGGCCAGGCAGCGACGATGCACGGGCCGGTCCGTTCGCCCGATGCCGGCAGAAGGGAGCGCAGCTCCTCGGTCACGAAGGGCACCATGGGGTGGAGGAGCCGGCAGACCGTGTCCAGCACGTGAACCAGCACCGACCGGGCGGCGTCTCTTCCGGGACCGCCGGGCCGCAACCGATGCTTGACGCACTCCAGATACCAGTCGGCGAACTCGCCGCGGAAGAAGTCGCGCATGACCTCGGCGGCGCCGTGAATGCGGAAGCCCTCGAGCTCTTCGTCGGCGCGCCGGGCGGCATGCTGCTGCCTCGAGAGAATCCAGCGGTCCTCGAGCGCCAGGTCGTCCTTCACCTCGGCGAGCGGCGGCACCGGATCGTCGCCGAGGCTCATGAGCGCGAAGCGGCCCGCGTTCCAGAGCTTGTTGACGAAGTTGCGGCCCGGCGAGAACGCGGCTTCGAGATCGTTGTGGTCGAGGCGGATGTCGGCCCCGACACCCGCATTGGCGATGAGCGTGAAGCGGAGCGCGTCGGCGCCGTACAGCTCCACCACCTCGAGCGGATCGATTCCGTTGCCCAGGGATTTGGACATCTTGCGGCCCTGGATGTCGCGCACGGTGCCGTGGAGGTAGACGCGGGTGAAGGGCGCATCGCCCATGGCGTGGTAGCCCGACATGATCATGCGGGCGACCCAGAAGAAGAGGATCTCGGGCGCGGTCGAGAGGGTGTGGCCCGGATAGAACGCCTTCAGGTCTTCGTTGTCCTGGGGCCAGCCGAAGACGGAGAAGGGCCATAGCCACGACGAGAACCAGGTGTCGAGGACATCGGGGTCCTGCTCGAGCGCGGTCCCGCCGCAGGCCGCGCAGGCGTCCGGATCGTCCCGGCAGGCCATGACCTCGCCGCAGTCGCCGCAGTACCACACGGGGATGCGATGGCCCCACCACAGCTGACGCGAGATGCACCAGTCGCGAATGTTCTCCATCCAGTTCTCGTAGACGCGGGTCCAGCGGTCGGGGACGAAGGTGATCGTGTCGTCGCGGGACGCCTGCAGCGCCGGGCGGGCGAGCGGTTCCATGCGCACGAACCACTGCTCGCTCAGCCGCGGCTCGACCACGGTGTCGCAGCGGTAGCAGCGCGGGATGGTGTGGTCGTGGTCGTCGCGGCCGGCGAGGAGACCCTCTGCGTCGAGCGCCGCGATGACCGCCGTGCGCGCCTCTTCGCGCGTCATCCCCTGGAAGGCCGCCGGCGCGTTCTCGTTCATCACCGCGCGCTCGGTCATGACGTTGAGGACCGCGAGGCCGGTGCGCGACGCGATGTCGAAGTCGTTGGGGTCGTGGGCGGGCGTAACCTTGACCATCCCGGTGCCGAACTCGGCGCTCACGTGCCGGTCCGCGACCACGGGGATGGTGCGGCCGGTGAGGGGGAGCTCGACCTTGGCGCCGATGAGGGAGCCGTAACGGGGGTCGCCGGGGCTGACCGCGACGCCGGTGTCGCCGAGCATGGTTTCGGGGCGGGTGGTCGAAACGGTCAGGTGCCAGCGTCCATCGGGGAGCCGGTCGATGGCGGTCGCCCCGGCGGCGCGTGCCGCCGCGGCCGCATCCTCGTGGCCGGCGCGGAAGGGATAGCGCAGGTGCCATAGCGACCCGCGCGCCTCCGCGCCCTCGGCCTCCTCGTTGGAGAGTGCCGTCAGACACCGGGGGCACCAGTTGATGATGTACTCGCCCCGGTAGATCAGGCCGTCCTCGTACAGGCGCACGAAGATCTCCCGCACGGCCCGCGACAGCCCCTTGTCGAGGGTGAACCGCGCGCGGGTCCAGTCGCAGCTGCAGCCGATGGCCTTGAGCTGGCCGAGGATCCTGTCGCCCGTGTCGTGGACATGCTCCCACACGCGCTCCACGAACGCCTCGCGGCCGAGGTCGTGACGGGTCTTCCCCTCCGTGGCCAGACGCTTCTCGACCACGTTCTGGGTGGCGATGCCGGCATGGTCGGTGCCGGGAACCCACAGCGCGACCCGGCCCTGCATGCGGCGCCAGCGGATCAGCACGTCCTGGATCGTGTTGTTGAGGCCGTGCCCCATGTGCAGCACCGCCGTCACATTCGGCGGCGGGATCACGATCACATACGGTTCGCCCCCCTGCTCCACCTCGCTGGCGGCGGCTCCGAAATAGCCGCCCTCCTCCCAGAGCCGCAGGATGCGCGACTCCACGGCGCGAGGGTCGAACGTCTTGGGAAGCTCGGTTCCCGGGGGGGGCACTTGGGACAAGGTCCGTTCTATCGCCGTCTGAACGCGCTCGACGTGGTATCGGGATCGGCCGTGACGGCCCTTTCCCGCTCGGCCTCTTCGCGCGCCCGCTGCGCTTCCCTGCGCATCCGCATGACCTCGATCCGCTCCTTCCAGCTCATCCTCGCGGCGAGCGTCCCGGCGGCGCGATCGATGTCGGCCATGCGGAAGGCCCAGTCGGCCTGGTCGCCGTTGTAGTCCGGCGGGGGCCCGAAGCCGAAGGGCAAGGGGATCTCGATGTCACCCAGGTGGATCTTGCCGGGCGACACACCCCACTTGTTGCCGTCGTCGTCGGTGTGCGTCCAGTCCAGTGACTGCGCCAGCCGCTCGGCTTCGGCGAAGGCCGAGTCGTTCGCATCCTCGATGGCGGCGGCCAGCCGAAGGCGCAGGATCTCGTCCGGCGTGGGAGCGACCATTGCCGGGTCGATCGGCTGCCAGAGGCGGGGATCGCCCTCGCCGATGCGAAGTCTTTCGGCAGCGGAGCGATAACGGCCCGGGACGTAGATCTCGAACTCGTCTCCGACATCGGGCATTTCGGGAGTGACATCCGGCGGCCCCGGGTCCTCGATCTCCACGGGGTCATTCGGATCCACCACCTCGGGAGTCGTCACCTCGACGATCTCCACAACGCGCATCCCCCCGACCTCGCGCACCGCCGGGATGATCAGCCCCCCCGGGCGGTTCGGCCGCTCCCCGGCGAAGAACGGGTAGATCATCACCGCCAGGATATGGGCCAGCGCCGATACCGCCAGACCCACGTACAGGGGCCGAGAGCTCGGCCGGCGGCCGGAATCGCCCGTGGGCGCCCGGCGCTGATCTGTTCCCTGTCGCGTCATCTGACTTCCTATCCCGTTGGTCGGGAACGGTTCCTGCCATGTGCCCTCAGTGGGCCGGGGCCAGCGCGTCGCCTCCTTCAACCACATTGCGCACCGAGGAGCCGCACGAGAGCGACACCTCGACCACGTCGCCGACCGCCAGCGGGCCGACGCCTTCCGGCGTTCCCGTCGCGATGAGGTCCCCGGCCTCGAGGGTCATGATGTGGGAAATGAAGCTGACCAGGTGGCGGAGCGAGAACACCATCTGGCCCGCGCTGCCGTGCTGTCTCACATCCCCGTTGACCCGCGTGGTCACGGCGAGCGTGTCAGGTTCGACTTCCGCCGCGTCGACAACGTTGCCCAGAGGGCAGAACGTATCGAGGCCCTTGGCGCGGGTCCACTGGCTGTCCTTCGCCTGCAGATCGCGCGCGGTCACGTCGTTGACGGCAACCACACCGCCCACGTGGCTCCAGGCGTCGGCTTCGGAGACCCGTCTGCAGCGGCGCATGATGACGAGGCCGATCTCGCCTTCATAGTCGACGCGCCCGACATCGGGGGGCACCTGCACGGCGTCGCCCGCGCGGATGACCGCCGATGGCGGCTTCATGAAGATCAGGGGCTCGCTTGGAACATCGCTGCCCAGCTCCGCCGCGTGGTCGGCGTAGTTGCGCCCCACGCAAACGATCTTGCCTGGCCGGGTCGCCGCCACCGGCCGCTAGTCCGTCCGGCGGGAATGGATGGCCGTGCCGATCAGCGCCCCTGTGCCCGCAATCCCCAGGAAACAGCTGATGACCGTCCACCAGAATCCTACGTCGCCGTGGCCGCCTGACCATCCGATCGATGCCGTCTGGAAGGCTTTCGCGGCCAGCGAGAGGAGGAACAGTCCAGCAAGGAATCCCAGAACCTTCTTCATTGCGTTCACCAGGTTGAAGAGCGAGTGATGTCGGGCAGGACGGCGCCACTCAGGACCGGCTCATGCGCCATGCCGTTAAGAATCTACCGAGGGCGAGAAGTCCGGCAAGGCGGCATGTGGCGATGCCGAGGCGCTGCTCACGAGTAGAACTTCCCCACCCTTGCCCTCACCTCCTCCCAGGGGCCCCGGACGAGTGGCATCGGGGGCAGCGCTTCGCGGATGACGCGGCCGTATCGCTTCGTCAGCAGCCGGTCGTCGAGGAGGAGGACCGCGCCGCGGTCGGTCCTGGTTCGGATGAGGCGTCCGATGCCCTGCTTGAGCCGCACTGCCGCGTCGGGCACCATCAGCCCCCAGAAGGGGTTTCGGCCGCGGGCCGTCATGGCCTCGACCCGGGCCTCGGTGATGGGCTCGGTGGGCACCCGGAAGGGCAGCTTCTGGATCACCATGGCGCGGAGCGGGCGGCCGGGGACGTCCACGCCCTCCCAGAACGACGCCGTGCCGAGGAGGAGAGCGGAGCCGGAGCGGGTGAAGCCCTGGAGCAGCGCGGACCGGTCCGATTCGCCCTGGACGTAGAGCGGCCAACGCGCCTCGGCGCCTCTCTTGCGCAAGCTGGCGGCGACCGCCCGCAGCGCGGCGAACGAGGTGAAGAGGGCGAAGAGGCCTCCGTCCGTGATCTCGGCCACCTCGTGGACGACCCTCGCCGTGGCGTCGTTGTAGGACTCTCCGCCGCTCGGGGCGCCGGGGCGCGGCAGGTCGGTGGGAACGACGAGGCAGCTCTGGCCCGCATGGTCGAAGGGGGAGCCGAAGACGGTCTCGGCGACGTCGAGGTCTTCCGGGGCCCAGTCGGTCAGCCCGCCTTCGAGTGGTCCGGCGTCGGCGAACATCCCGGGCGGCGGTGCGGCGTCGCTTCCGCCGAGCCCCAGCCGCCCCTTCAGGTAGCCGAAATCGCCGTTGACGGCCATGGTCGCCGAGGTGAGCACACCGGTGTCGATGTTCGCGAAGAGGTGTTCGGCAAGGACCGGGCCCAGGTCGACGGGGGCAGCGGACATGACCAGGTTCCTGGCGCCACGCTTCCCGAAGCGCCGCAGCTCCACCCACCGAACCATGAGCGGCGGGCCACTCGCGGGGAGCAGGCAGAGCCGCAGCGCCCGCTCGATCCGCCCCAGCCGGTTGCGGCACGCACCGAGGTCGAGGAGTCGCCCCTGCAGCTCGGAGTGCAACTCCTCATCCTCTCCCAACTGCTCGACCAGCACCTCGAGTTCACGCTGCAGGTCGGCGAGGAGAAGCAGAACGCGCTCCAGCGCCTCGCCGATGGCGGCGTCTTCGGTGGGTTCGGGGGTGGCGGGGGCTTCGGGGCGGGCCGGACGGCCCAGGCGCAGGCTGCCTCCATCGGCGTGGGCCTCGGTCCAGGGCTCCATCAGGTCGAAGAAGGCGGTGAATGCGTCGCGGAGGCGCCGGGCCAGGGGGCGGGTGCGGCGTGCGATGCGCTCGCTCAGGCGCCGGGCCGAAATCGAGGTGCGCGCCGCCGCCAGCACGGCCTCGACCGATGCCAGGACCCCCTTGCCGCCCCGGTCCAGGCGGGCCAGCGCACGGAACATCCCGACGCGCGTGGTTTCGGCGCCGAGCCGGGGGGTGGCCGCGTCCTCCAGGTGATGCGCCTCGTCGAAGACCACGCGCTTGTAGGGTGGCAGCACGGCGCCGTCGCGGAAGTTCTCGGTCAGGATGCGGATCGCCAGGTCGGAGAAGAAGAGGGCATGGTTGACGATCACCAGATCGGCGGCAGCCCCCGCCCGCCGGGCCCGCTGATAGTGGCACTGCTGGAAGAAGGGGCACTTGGCGCGCAGGCACGCGTCAGTCTCGCTGCGCACCTCCTCCCAGACCTCGCCCGTGGGGGTGAAGGAGAGATCGCCGAGCGAGCCGTCCTCCGTACTCTCGGCCCAATCGACGAGCGCTCCCAGCTCCTCCGAGCGGTCGTCGGGGAAGAGGTTCGGAGCCGATGCGGCGGCGAGGTGCGCTCTGCGGATCGAGATGTAATTCCCCCTGCCCTTCACCAGCGCCCACTTGAGCCGCTCCCCCAGAATCCCGCTGACGATCTCCAGATCCTTGCGGACCAGCTGCTCCTGCAGGTTGATCGTGTTTGTGGACACGATGGTTCGCTCGCCGTTGCGCACCGCCCAGCGCGCGGCGGGCACCAGGTAGGCCAGCGACTTCCCGGTCCCGGTCCCCGCCTCCACCAGCCCGATCCCCCCTTCGTTGAACTTCTCGCCCACGAACCGGAGCATGTCCCGCTGGCCACGCCGGTCCTCGTAGCCGGGCATCCCGGCCAGCGGCCCGTCCGGCCGGAGCAGCCCGGACAGTTCATCCAGCTCCAGCGACTCGATCCGGCGCGGTTCCGGCGGCTCGACGACCACGTACATGCGATCCGCCGCGTTGGTCACGATCGCCGTCCCGACCCCCCGCTCGTAGACGTTGGACGCGACCGCCAGATCGGCGTCCGAAGGCTCCAGGAGCCCCGATGGGTGGTTGTGGATCATCACCGAGCCCTCGCGGGCGTCGCGTGCGGCGGCGAGTACGGCGGAGTGGTTGCCGCGGGCCACCGCGCGGGGGTCCACAATCACCCGCGACCGCGTCACTTCGGCGAGGAAGGAGACCTCGCGGCCTCCAGCCCGGGTCACTTCGTCGCGGATGATCCGGGCGGCCTCCGGCGCCAGCCGAAGGGGATGGGACGTCACGTCTTCAGCTTCTTCTTCTTCGCAGCCGGGAACAGTACGTTGTTGAGGATGAGCCGGTAGCCGGGAGAGTTTGGGTGCAGCTCCAGGTCCGTCGGGGGATCGCCGATCTGGTGCTCCGGGTCCTCCGGGTCGTGGCCGCCGTAGTAGGTCCACGTGCCCTGGCCGACACTGCCGTGGATGTACTTGGCCCAGGAGCCCTCCACCCCGAGCTTCACCACCCCCGGTTTGAGCCGGTCGACGGCGAAGGAGGTCGTCAGCCCATAGAAATCGGAGAGCACCGATTCGTGGCTCTGCGTCAGCATCGCCGGAACGGGGTCGAACTTGGCCGAGAAGTCGAACAGGGTGAACGCACCCAGCTCCTTGCGCCACGGCGTGTTGACCTGGTGTCCGTCGATGTCGGAAAAGGCGTTGACCGACGGCGCCACCTGGATTTCGGCGTCGTGGAAGGCCATTGCGAGCCCCCAGTCCACCTTGGACCCGGCGTCGGGATCGGGCGGGGTGCCGTCCGAATAGGCGGCCGCGATGTCCACGGACCCCGCCGCGAGCGCCAGTTCCAGCGTCTCGGGCGCCGAGCACATGGCGAACAGGAATCCGCCGTTCTCGACGTACTCACGGATCTTGAAGCTCACCGCCTTCTTGAGCGCGGGCACGTTCGCGAACCCCAGACTTTGCGCCGCCTCCTCGTTGCGGGCCACCTCCTCCTCCAGCCAGGGCGCGCCCGCGTAGGTGATGTAGAACTTCGAATACTGCCCCGTGAAGTCCTCGTGGTGCAGGTGGAGCCACTCGAAATCCTCCAGGTCGCCCTCGATCACCTCTTCGTCCCAGATCGTCTCGTAGGGGATCTCGGCGTAGTCGAGCGCCATCGTCACCGCATCGTCCCACGGCGCGCTGTTCGGCGGCGTGTAGATCGCGATGCTGGTCGCCTTCTCCAGCACCACCGACTCCATGTTCGACTGCGCGACGATTCCCCGGATCCGCGCCTCGTCGGCCGCGCCGACGGGCTGGATGGTCACGCCCATCAGGGCCGCCGTCCGCCGCGTCCCCTCTGTGTCGGGCAGCAGGAACGCGCCGCCCTGGAAATTGAGCAGCCACTCCGCGCGCCCGTCCCGCTCCAGCACCCGGTAGGTCAGCCCGTAGGCCTTGAGATGGTTCGACTGGCTGCGGTCCATGGGGACGAGAAGCAGCTGTCCGGCTGCGTTATTCGCCCCGGCGGCGGCCACCGCAATCACGGCTGCCACCACCATGTATCGGGCTCGGCTGGTCATCGGGAACCTCCCTCCTGGATTCTTCTCAGCTCGCGGCGCGCGCCCGGCACGACCGGGCTGTCCGGACGGCTGACGATCAGCGCCTCGAGGATTCGCACCGCTTCGTCCCGGCCACCGGGCTCGGCGGCCACGGCCCGCGCGAGACGCAGCGCCGCTTCGGCGAACTCGCGCGCGTCGGTGTATTCGGCCACGATGCGCCGCCGGAACTCCACCGCCTCCGCTGCGAGCCCCGCCTGATCGGCCGCGCGCGCTCCCTGCGCCAGGATGGCGGGCCTGTCCTGCGCGGGCACCGCATCGATACGCTCCTGCACTTGGAGCACCCCCTGCCCTGCATGGCCGCGATGCCGCGCGATCGCGACTTCGGCCGCGAGCATGCCCCCGGGGGGGCTCAGGTCGCTCAGCGCGAGGGTCAGTTCGAGGATCTCGGTCGCGTGGGAGGGTTCCAGCTCGGGCAGGGATGCCTGCAGCGCGGCGATGCCTTCCGGGAAGGCGCCGCCCTCGAGCAGCAGAAACGCCCGCTCCAGCGCGGCTCCGGGGCCCTCGATCCCGCTCAGGACTGCCATCGCCTCTTCGCGCATGCCAAGGCCGAGCAGGCGCGAGGCGAGCGCGGCCGAGAGGGCGTCGAGGTCGGGAGCCTCCGGGAATTCCTGGCGGAAGGCGGCGAGGGCTTCGGCGGCGCCCTCGATCCCGGGCGAGGCCACCTGAATGCGCAGTTCCTCGGTCCATGCCACCCGGCGCGCCTGGGAGCCTTCGGAATACGACTCCGTGATCCTTCGCCGGGCTTCGAGTGCTGTGGCAGTGTCTCCGGCCGCTAGCGCGGCATCCGCAAGGCGCTCATCGGTCGACCGCGCCTCGGCAGGATCCTCCGTGATCTCACGGAGACGCGCGTATGCCCACAGCGCGCTCGCATCGCGCCCGTTGTCCTCCGCCTTGCGCGCGAATCCGTTCAGGAAGCCGCGCGCCTCGCGTTCCTCGAGCCGGGTCAGGGCGGCACTGGCAAGCTCCATCGCCTCGTCTTCGAGGTCCTCGCGCAGGGCGAGCTCGGCACCCGCCTCGAGGCGCGTCACGTTCGTCGGCTCGCTCCCCAGCGCGGCGACGATCAGCGCGGCGGCGGCACCGCTCTCCTCACCCAGATCCTCGACCCGGCGGAACACTGCACCGCTCCTGGCCCGGTCGCGCCCCAACGCCTGTGCCCACGCGGCAGACGCATCGTCGACCCGCCCGCCGGCTACGTACATGTCGCCCAGCTCGACAAGCAACTGCGGCGACTCTCCCAGCGCGGCGGAGCCCTCTTCGAGCAGCGCGGCCGCCCGTTCTGTCCCGAACACCTCGCGGACAGCCGCGGCGCCTTCCAGATACGGATCGGGCGACCCCGGCTGGGCGTCGATCCAGGCGGCCACCGCCTCTTCGAGCGCCGACGCGGAGTCCACCTCGACCAGAAGTCCGAGCTTCAGACCCCACACGCGCTCCGTGGACGGTTCCCTCTGCAGGAAGTCACCGAGGACCGGCAGCAGCTCGCGCAAGCGGTCGCCCCTGCGAAACACGCGCTCGAGGGCGAAGACCGCCGCCGAGGAGCCGGGCTGAAGGGCGAGCAACTCGCGCAAGGTGGCCTCGGCCCGGTCAAGCTCGCCCCGCGCTTCCTGCGAGGACGCCTGCCTGAGCATGCGGTTCTCCAGGCGCGGGTCGGGGCGTGACTGGATGGCGGAGAGGGGCGCGGCCGCGACTGTCAGGCCAGCCAACAGAGCGATGAGCGCGGCCGTGCCGTCCGTCCGCCGACTCACCGCCCCCCACCTCCGTTCGGCGTCGGCGGCCCCGCCGACGTCATCCGGTTGAGCCTCTCGAAGTAGCGAACGACCAGCGCCCTCTGCGCAGGCGGAAGGGCACGCAGCGCCGCGGCGCCAGGCAGTTCGAACCGCAGAACGCCGATATCGCCGGCGATCAGCGCGTTCACGCCCTCGCGCTCGAAGTCGCCCGCCTCCTCGGACTCGCGCTCCTCCGACTCCTCGTCCCGCTCGAGGGTGCGGCCCGCATCGAGAAGCCGGTGGAAGAGCTGTTCCTGGCGGCGCAGCACCTCGGGGTCGAGTCGACCCTGCTGCAGCGCCTCGGCCAGTCGGGCGGCCTCTTCCGCGAAGGCCGAGAGGTCGCCCAGGGGGTCGCCTTCCTCCGTCCCGTCCTCCGACATCTCGCCGAGCTCCTCTGCAACCTCCTCCTGACGGCCGGCCACCTCCTCGATCTGCTCGGACATCGTCTCCTGACCCAGCTGCATCGGGGTCAGCGACGAAGCGTCCTGCATGATCTCGCCTTGTTGCTGCGCGAGCTGCTGGAGCTGCTGCATCATCTGCTCGGAGGCCGAGGCCGAACCCTGCGCCTGGCCCTGCTGCCCCGAGGTCATGGCCATGCGCGCCACCTCATTCAGCGACCGCACCACCTTTTCGGCCTCCGCCATCGGTGACGGGCCCTGCGAGCGCGGGTTCTCCATCGCGGTGATGGTGCCGTCGAGCTCCTCCATCGCCTGGCCGACCGCGGTCAGGAGGTCGCGCGCGCCGGGAGCCATCATCTCGGTCCCTTCGGCGTAGTTCTCGGCGAGGTTGCGGATCCCCTGCGCGATCGCGGCCTCGTCGCCGCGCATCTCCGCCAGCTGGGCGGCATTCGCTCCCTGCATCTCACCGCGCAGCTCCGACTGGCGCCGCGCCAGCGACAGCGCATCGACGGCGGTCTGTCCCAGCGCGGTCCGGATCGCCTCCATCTGCTGCATCTGCATCTGCATCTGGGCCTGCCCCAGCTGCTGCGCGACCTCGGACAGGTCTCCCGCCGCCTGCTGAGCCTGCTGGCCGGCGTCCTGCTGCTGACCCTGCTGCGCCATCTGCGTCGCCTGCTGCATCTGCTGGCGCGCCTGCGAGAGCTGGTGCCTGGCCTCCTGCACGCCGGCCCCCGCGTCCATCTCGCCGGCCTCGGCCAGACGCTCCTGCAACTGTTCGAGCGCCTGCTGAAGCTCCTCCGCCTGCGCCTCAAGCGCGGCCTGCTGGTCGGCGCGCAACTCCTCCTCGCCGCCCTCCATCATCGCCCGGGCAAGGATTTCCTGCTCCTCGGCCAGCTCTTCGGCCTCCCGGCCGGTGGCCCTGAACTCCTGTTCGATGGCCGCGTCCCGGAACTGCTCCAGCGAGTCCTCCAAGCGCTGGCGGAGCCGTTCCTGGTCGAGCGCCATCTGCTCGAGCGCCTCGCGCAACTCATCCGGGTCCATGCCGGCGAGCTGCTCCTCGAGCTCGGAAGCCGCTTCCTGCGCGTCCTCGGGCGCCACCTGCTCCAGCAGCTCTTCCAGATCCTCGATCCGGTTCTCGAGCTCGGGATCGGCCAGCCCGGAGTCGCGGAGCGCGTCGCGCAGTTCAGCGAGCTCACGCTGCAGCGAGTCCACCGATTCCATCATGCGCTCCTGGCGCTCCAGCGCCTGCGCGATCTCCTCGCGGTCCTCGAACTCCGCCTGGCCGCGCCGGTTCCGGTCGCCCTCGGCCTCGCTGCGGGCCTGCAGATCCCGCATCTCCTCCTCGGCCTGGCGCGCTTCCTCGGCCAGCTCCTCCATGCTCTTTGCCGCCCGCTCGAGCTCGGCCTGCGCGGCCCGCTCCAGCTCGGTCACGCCGCCGATCCAAAGGGCGAACTCAGCGGTTTCGCGCATCTGCCCCGACGGGTGATTGTCGAAGGCGCGGGCCAGGTAGCGGATCGTGTCGCCCGGCGACAGGGTCCAGGCGGAGACATCGAGCACCGGACGCACGATCGCCCCCGCCGATCCTCCGAGTTCGACCCCGTGGACGACCGGCTCCCCCGCCTCGCCGATGACGCTCACCCGCCGCACCACGATGTCCACCCGGGCGAGCCCGTAGTCGTCCTGGGTCTGGATGACGAGGGGCTGGCGCAGGTCGACCGGCATGAGCGTGTCGACCCCGGGATAGACGATCTCGATCGCGGGCGGCTGGTCGGCGATCAGCTCGACCGCCAGCGGCTCGGGCGCGACCACCGCCGCACCGCCGGTCTCGTCGGCAAACTCCCAGCTGTAGGTGCCGCTCCGCCCGGGAACCCAGCTCCCCTCGAAGCCGTTGCCGCGCACTTCGAGCCGCATCACCGGCCGCCCTGTGTCGTCCACCAGCGTCCCGCTGCCGATCCCCCGGCTTCCCTCGCCGCGCACGCGCAGGTGCGTGCCAGCCGGGATCGCCAGCGCCGGGATCTCGTTCTGGTATTCCGCGGGGGGCAGCCCGGTGTGCGGCGGATGCGTGACCTCGACCGACAACGTGCTCACGAAGAGCGGGTCGACCGGCGTGAGGGTGTGCACCTCGCTGCGGGCCCCATCCGGCGCCTCGATCCAGTACCGGGTCTCGGCGGTGACCGGCGGAAGCGGCGCCCCGCCCCGCCCATCGGCCAGCGCGATCAGGGCTGACCGCGTCACCTGCCCGGTCACATCCCAGCGCAACGTCACACTGTCCCGCATCGGCGCGAGCGCCGTCACCTCGACCGCCGTCCCCCGCGCGACCTCGACGCTGCCTGGCTCCACGCTCACCGGCGGAAGCGCGGGCTCGACCAGCACGGCCAACGGGTTCAGCAGTCCGCCCCACGCCTCGAAGGTCCGGCCCGGGTTGAAGGCGAGCACCAGCGCAAGCACCGGGACTGCGGCCAGAAACGCCGTCAGGCCCCGGCGCAGGTCCGCCGCGACCTGCTCGCCGAGCGCCCCGGAGAGTGTCTTCGCATCGGCGGTCAGCTGGCTGCCGACCCTGTGCAGCGCCAGCTCCCGCAACCCCCGCGACGTACCCGGCGGCGCGAATCGGGACAGCTCCAGCCCCCCCAGCACGGCACCCTCGTCGAGCCCGGCGATCCCGTCCATCGCCCGCGTCACCCGGTGCTCGGCGCACCAGCGGCGCCCCAGACGCCGCCAGTACCACACCCCGCCCGGCACCAGCGCCAGCATCAGCACCACCATCACGAGCGGCCCCGCGCTTCCCGCACGCCAACCTTCGATGCCCGCGATACCCGGCGCCAGCACCAGCAGCCCGAGCATGACCGCGCCGCACCACGCCGCGACCGTCAGCGCCAGGGAGCGCGACAGGTGTTCCCGCACGCCTTCGACCGCGTGGCCGATGCGCCGCGCAGGCGTCACGACGTCCCCTGCATCATGGCAAACACGAAGATGTTGACGCCCATCCTGAGCGCGTCCTCTCTGATTTCCGGCGGGTCCTCGTGGACGTCCGGATCCTCCCAGCCGTCACCCAGGTCCGTTTCGTAGGTGTAGATGACGACCAGCCTTCCCTGATGAAATATACCGAATGCCTGCGGCGGCGCCCCGTCATGCTCGTGAATCTTGGGGAGCCCGTCCGCGAACTCGTAGGGCGCGTGAAAGACCGGATGCTCCGGCGGCAACTCGACAAGCTCCCTGTCGGGAAACACGCGCGCCATCTCCTGCCGGAAGGATTCGTCCAGCCCGTAGTTGTCGTCGGCGTGCAGGAAGCCGCCCTCGAGGAGGTATCGGCGCAGTGCGAGGCGTTCTTCGGGAGAAAAGCGGACATTGCCGTGACCGGTCATGTACAGGAACGGAAAGTCCCGCAGTGCCGGATCGGTGGGTCGGATGGCGACCTCCCTCTCGGCGGTGGGAATTCCGGTCCTGGCCTCCACCTCGGCCAGAAGGTTGGGGAGCGAGGAGGGATTGGCGTACCAGTCGCCGCCGCCCTCGTACTGCAGACGCCCGATGGTGACGGGGCCGGAGCCCTGGGCGAGGGTGTCGCCAGCGGGCAGGGTCAGCGCCGCCGCGAGCAGCACCCATGCGGCTCCCCGGCAGAGGCCATGGGTATCGGACCGGGTGGCAACGCCGCCGCGGCGCTTCCGCGCACCCTCCCAGCGACCTTGCGCGGCCTTCGCGCGCACACGCGCTGCCCTCATCCGGCCTCCCCCGCGCCGCCCCGCCGCCGATCCTTGATCCGCTGCACGGCTTCGTACGCCATGCCCCGAGCCACCCCGGAGCGAGCGGCCACCTCCCGCGCGGCGGCGGTGGGGGCCAGCCCCGCATCCAGCGCCTTCGCGGCCAGCGCCTCCAACTCGGCCTCGGTTGCTTCCCTTCCCCCACCCGAACACCCCTCCACCACAACCGTCACCTCACCACGCGGCGGGCGTGCGCGGAAGTGGGCGGCGCAATTGGCCGCCGTGTCGCGGACGACCTCCTCGTGGACCTTGGTCATCTCGCGGCACACCGCGATCCGGGGCTCGGTGCCGCGCGCCTCCGTCAGGGCGGCCAGTTCGTCCAGCAGGCCGGCCAGGCGCGAAGGAGACTCGAAAAGCACGGTAGTCTCTGCTCTGTCGATGATCCGCTCCAGCGCTCGGGCCCGCTTCCCCGCCTTGCGCGGCAGGAAACCCACGAAGGTGAACGGCACACAAGGTAGTCCCGAAGCCACCAGTCCCGCGAGGATCGCCGAGGGACCCGGGATCGCCACCACTTCGTGCCCGTCCTCGATCGCGACTTCGACCAGCCGCTCCCCGGGGTCCGAGAGCAGGGGCGTCCCCGCGTCCGAGATCAGCGCGACATCGTCGCCCGACTCGAGCCAGCGCCGCGCCAGCGCCACCCGGCTGGCCTCGTTGTGGGCGTGGAGCGAGACCGGACGAGCTGCGACGCCGATGTGCGAGAGCAGCACCCGCGCCCGCCGCGTGTCTTCGGCGAAGATGTGGTCGGCGGCGGCCAGCGTCTCACGGGCACGGTCCGTCAGATCGGCCAGATTGCCGATCGGCGTGGCCACCATCAGCAGCCTGCCCATCCCGCGGATCCCCGTCCGGAACGCGCCCCCCTACAGGTGCTGCTCGATCTTCTCCTGGAGGTGCGCCTTCGGGACAGCCCCGATGACCGTGTCGACGTGCTGTCCGTCCTTGAAGAAGAGGATGGTCGGGATCGAGCGCACGCCGAATCGCATCGAAGTGGACATGTTCGCGTCCACATCCAGCTTGCCCACCCGCACGCGCCCCTCGAAGTCGTCCGCGAGTTCGCTCACGAAGGGAGCCACGATCCTGCAGGGACCGCACCAGGCGGCCCAGAAGTCGACCATCGAAAGGCCGCCGAAATCCTCGACCTGATCCTTGAAGTTGTCGTCGGTAAGCGTGACGAGATTCGCGCTGTCTGCCATTATGGATGTTCCTCGGGTTGGTGACTCGTCGTGGAGCCTTTTGCGAGAAGTCCTTCATGCATTCTACATCGTATTCTACACCGGCGGAGCCGGGAAGTTGAGTCCCACGGCACACGGGAACCCGCCCGCCGAACCGAGCGGCAACCCCGCACAGCCCACAGGCATTCCGCCCACCGTCCCCCGGCTGGCGTCGCTGGAACTGGACCACGTGGCGATCGCCGTACGCTCCTTCGACGAGGTTCGAAGGGTTTTGGAGGGTCTGACCGGCCACGCGGCTACCCCCCCGGAGCGCGTGGAATCGCAGGGTGTGGAAGTCTGCTTCGTGGGGAAGGTGGAGCTGATCCGTCCCGTCATGCCCGACAATGGCGTGGCCCGCTTCATCGCGCGGCGCGGGCCCGGCCTCCATCACATCGCCTACCGCACCCCCGACGTGGCCGAGACGATGGGCGAACTGGCGGCGCAGGGGTACCGGTTCACTTCCGCAGGCCCGATGACCGGACGCGGCGGGCACCGGATCGCATTCATGCACCCCAAGTCGGCCGGGGGAGTGCTGGTGGAGTTGGTGGAGCACGGCTGAGCCGCGTCGCGCTATCCTTGCACGCGGCGCCCGAGTTCGGTCAGGCGGTACCGCTGATTGGACGCGCTGGGCGCGTCGGGGCGCGTCATTTCGACGTATCCGTTCTGCAGAGCCGGAAGCAGATAGCGCTGCCGCAGTGACTTGCGGTCCCGCAAGCCGAGCGCTGCCTGGATCTGGCGTCGCGACATCGTGCCCTGGAGCACCGTGAGGAGTTGTTCCACCTGGGGGGTCACCTGGGGGGCTACCTGGGGGGTCTCAAGCGCAGCCAGGATAGTCTCCAACATGAATTCGATGAACCGCGTACTTGCGCCCTCGGCCGAGCTCTCACGAATCGCCCGATAGTAGTCGCTCTGCCCGGCGTGGATCAGGCTTTCTACAGGGACCACCGCGAACAGAGAGTTCCAGCGGGTCAGTATCAGGGTCTGCCACAGCCGTCCGATTCGCCCGTTGCCGTCCTCGAACGGATGGATGAATTCGAATTCGTAGTGGAAGACCGAACTCGAGATCAGCGGATGTTCGTCGGTCCCGGCCAGCCACTCGAAGAAGCTGGCCATCAGGCCGGGAACCCGGTTCGCCGGGGGACCGATGTGCTGGACCTCGTCGCCGCCCATCACAACCACGCGTGACCGCCGGTAGTGCCCGGGGGTTTCCAGGAGCGCTCGCATGAGGATCCTGTGGGCGCGCAGGAGATGCGACTCATTCGTGGGATCCCATTGCTGATAGGAATCGTAGGCTTCGATGGCGTTGCGCGCCTCCTGGATGTCGCGAAGCGGCCCCACCACGGGCTTGCCGTCGAGAATCGTGCTGATCTGGTCCTCCGACAGGCGATTCCCTTCGATGGCGAGCGACCCACGAATCGTGCGGATTCGGTTGAGGCGCCGTAGTTGCAGATCGTGCCCCACCACCCCGGCTTCGGCCCTTCCGATCGCCTCGCCGATCTCCTCGGCCAGCCTGAGAATGGTCGAAGTGATCGAGTACGGTGGTGTCTGCAAAGTCATTCCCCCCAATGATGTGGCATGCTCGGGAAGTCGTTGTGCAACCATAAGAAATGGAATGTGTACATTACATTATGTCAATTTTTCATGACATTGTGAGCCGGTTCACTACTCATCCCGTCAACCGCCCCAGGTCCACCTCCTCCACCAGCCATGCCCCATTGCGCCCCTGGATCAGGACGAAGGGGAGTAGGACGCCCTGTTCCGGCACCGTTTGTACCTCGACTTCGATCCGGGTGGCCGGGTGGCCTCTACCGGCCACGGTCGCCTGGCCGCCCACGCGGTATGATGTATGGGAGAGGATGGCGGCCAGGAGGTCCATGCGCAGCTCGACTTCCTGTGCGGTGAGGCATCGGTCGCCGAGGCCGAGCCAGGAGGCGGCCTTGCGAAGAGCGCAGCCGAGCGTGCTGCCGCGGTCGCCGATGGGGCCGGCGGCGGTGCCGAAGTATGAGGCCATTGCCGCGTGGTCGCGGCGGTTGGCGGCGTCGAGGAAGGCTGCCACGACCCGGGCGGGTTCCAGCGACGCGTGCGGGCCGGGTGGCGGGCCGGCCGTGGGGGACGCGGTGGTTCCCGTACAGGTGGCCAGCGCGAGCAGGGGGAGCCACGAGACGATTCGCGTTCGCAGGGCAGCGATCCGCCCTCTTCCATTCGGCGCCGCACCGACGCGGCGACCCTTCCCTCGCGGCCCACCTGCCCGTGCGAATGACGTCGCTCTCAAACTGCTACTCCTCCTCCTCTGCGGTCGTGAACGCCAGCGCTCCGTCGGCGCCCCTGTCGACCCGCACTCCGCCTCCCGGCACCACCCCGCCGTCAAGCAGCGCCATCGCCAGCGGGTCCTGCACCAGTCGTTGCACGGCCCGCTTGAGCGGCCGCGCTCCGAAGGCGGGGTCGTAACCCTCGCGCGCGATCATCTGCTTCGCCTCGTCGGACACGGTGAGCGCCACGTCCTGGGTCGCCGCCAGCTTGGCCACCCGGTGAAGCTGAAGGTTCACGATATGCTCCAAATCGCTTGGTGACAACGGGTTGAATACCACCACATCATCCACCCTGTTAAGGAACTCCGGGCGGAAGTGCTCCTTGAGGCGGCGGTGCACCATCTCTTCGACGTCGCTCCAGGAGCCGGTGTCGGCGCGGGCCAGGATCTCGGGCCCGGCGATGTTCGAGGTCATGATGATGACCGTGTTGCGGAAGTCGACCGTGCGGCCCTGGCCGTCGGTGAGGCGGCCGTCGTCGAGGATCTGCAGGAAGATGTTGAAGACCTTGGGGTGGGCTTTCTCGACCTCGTCGAAGAGGATGACCGCGTGGGGGCGGCGGCGCACGGCCTCGGTGAGCTGGCCGCCCTCGTCATAGCCGACATAGCCCGGGGGCGCGCCCACCAGACGCGATGTGGCGTGGGCCTCCATGTACTCGGACATATCGATGCGGACCATGGCGCGCTCGTCGTTGAAGAGGAACTCGGCCAGGGCGCGCGCGGTCTCGGTCTTCCCCACCCCGGTGGGCCCCAGGAACAGGAACGAGCCGATGGGACGGTTGGGGTCCTGGATACCCGCGCGGGCCCGGCGCACGGCCCGGGCAACTGCGCTCAGTGCTTTCTCCTGCCCGATTACGCGCTTGCCGAGGAGCGCCTCGAGGCCAGCGAGCCGCTTTCGCTCGGAGTCCAACAGGCGCGTGACCGGGATGCCCGTCCATTCGGCGACCACCTCGGCGATGTCGTCGTCCGTCACCTCCTCCTTCAGGAACTTCCCCTCGACCTGGAGCCCGGCGAGCCGTTCCTCGGCCTTCTCGATATCGGCCTGCGCGGCCGGGATCTCCGAGTACTGGATCTCGGCCGAGCGGCCCAGCTCGCCGCGGCGGGTGGCCTGCTCGGCCTCGGTGCGCAGGCCGTCCACCCGCTCCTTGAGCTCCTGGATGCGCGCGATCTGGATCTTCTCGGCCTGCCAGCGCGCCTTCATGGCCTGGCTGGACTCGCGCAGCTCGGAGAGTTCCTCTTCGACGCCGCCGAGACGTTCGCGCGCGCCGCGGTCGTCCTCGCGGGCCAGCGCCTGCTTCTCGATCTCGAGCTGGATGATCTTTCGCTCCACTTCGTCGATCTCCTGGGGGAGGGAGTCGATTTCGATACGCAGCCGGCTCCCGGCCTCGTCCATAAGGTCGATGGCCTTGTCGGGCAGGAACCGTCCCCCCACGTAGCGGTCGGACAATCTCGCGGCGGCGATCAGCGAGTCATCAGTGATGCGGACGCCGTGGTGCACCTCGTAGCGCTCCTTGATGCCGCGCAGGATCGTGATCGTGTCTTCGACCGAGGTGGGAGCGACGTAGACCGGCTGGAAGCGGCGCTCCAGCGCGGGGTCCTTCTCGATGTGCTTCCGGTACTCGCCGAGCGTGGTCGCGCCGACCATGCGCAGGTCGCCGCGGGCCAGCGCCGGCTTGAGCATGTTGCCGGCATCGACGGCGCCCTCGGCCGCGCCCGCCCCCACGATGGTGTGCAGTTCGTCGATGAAGAGGATGTACCGCCCCTCGGCCTCGGTGACCTCCTTGAGCACGGCCTTCATCCGCTCCTCGAAGTCGCCCCGGTACTTGGCGCCGGCCAGCATGGCGGAGATGTCGAGCGAAACGAGCGTCTTGTCGCTGAGCGAGGTGGGCACGTCGCCCGCCACGATCCGCTGGGCCAGGCCCTCGGCGATCGCGGTCTTGCCGACGCCGGGCTCGCCCATGAGCACCGGGTTGTTCTTGGTGCGGCGGGCCAGGACCCTCATGACGCGGCGGATCTCGTCGTCGCGGCCGATGACGGGGTCGAGCTTGCCGTGGCGGGCCCGCTCGGTGAGGTCCTGGGAGAAGCGCTTCAGAGCCTGGTACTTGTCTTCCGGATTCTGGTCGGTAACGCGGTGGGAGCCGCGGATGGCGTCGAGGGCCGTCGCCAGGCGGTCGCCGGTGACTCCGTTCTCCCTGAGGATGCGCCCCGCATCTCGCCGGTCCGCCACCAGGCCGATCAGGAGGTGCTCGGTGGAGATGTAGGCGTCGCCGAGTTCGCGGGCGGCCTCCTCTGCCGCATCGAAGGCCCGTCGCAGGTGACGCGACGCACCGGGCACCGCCCCGCCGCTCACCCGGGCGCGCTTGCCTAGTTCCTCCTCCACGGCGCGGGCAACCGCATCGGGCGACACCTCCATCTTGTGCAGGACGGGCGTGACGATGCCGTCCTCCTGCTCGATTAGCGCCTTGAGGAGGTGGACGCCCTCGATCTCGGGATGCTCGGCGCGGCGAGCCTCGCGGGCCGCGGCGGAAACGGCTTCGGCGGCCTTCACGGTCAATCGGTCGGCGTTCAGCATATTGGGACTCCTGTTGCAATTCGCTTCAGAAAGCTGCCACTTTGGCAGCGTTCGCGGGCGCGGGCCGCCGCCGGCCGGCCGAAATGGCAGATTCGGTGGTCACGGGTCGGCGTGGGCACCGGCCAGAATGGCAGAGCGTCTGCCGAAATGGCGGGACTCTGCCAAAACGGCAGATGCCGGCCTGCCAAAACGGCAGGTTCTTGGCGGGGCCGCGCGGCGTGGACGCTCTTATCATGGAAGATTCGGGCCACGCCCCACTGCGGGCGCCGGGTCCGGCAACGTCCGGTCCGATCGACAACCCCAATGAGAGGACATCCCATGGCATCGGTGGATCCGCCGGCCCGCAAGGGCCTTCCCCCTGAAGCGTACGAAGTGGTCCCCGGAAGCGAGTACCAGCCCTATGTGCCCCCCGGGCAGTCGATGGCGGAGTTTACCGTCAAGGCGGTGGTCATCGGCATCTTGATGGCGGTGGTCTTCGGGGCGGCCAACGCGTATCTGGGGCTCCGGGTGGGGCTGACCGTGAGCGCGTCGATCCCCGCGGCGGTCATGGCGGTGGCGATCTTCCGCGCGTTCAGGCGCGGCACGATCCTCGAGACCAACATGGTGCAGACGATCGGCTCGGCGGGTGAATCGGTGGCGGCCGGGGTGATTTTCACCCTGCCGGCGCTCTTCATCTGGCAACGGACCGACCCGACGATCATGGTGGACCTGGTCCAGGTGTCGGTGATCGCGGCCTTCGGAGGGCTGCTCGGTGTGCTCTTCATGATTCCGCTTCGGCGCTATCTCATTTCGCGCGAGCACGGGAAGCTTCCCTACCCCGAGGGCACCGCCTGCGCCGAGGTGCAGGTGGCGGGAGACACCGGCGGCAGCAAGGCCAAGCTGCTCTTCTCGGGCCTGGGGATCGGCGCGCTCTACCAGGCGATGGCGAACGGCAACGGGCTCGGTCTGTGGAACGAGGGGCCCCATGTGCGGCTCCCCGCCAAGGCCCAGATCGGGGGCGACTTCACCCCCGAGCTGCTGGGCGTGGGATTCATCATCGGGCCGCGCATCGCGGCGATCATGTTCGGAGGGAGTGCGCTCTCGTGGCTGATCATGATTCCCGCGATCAACCTGTGGGGCGGCGACAGTGTGGTCTATCCCGCCTCGGATCCGATGTCGTCGCTCGCCTCGGCCGAGATCTGGAGCTACTACCTGCGCTATGTGGGCGCGGGTGCGGTGGGCTGCGCCGGCATCGTGACGCTCATCAAGTCCTTCCCGACGATCATCGAGTCGATCAAGCTCGGCATGGGGCATGTGGGCGGGGCCGGCGGCGGCGTGTTGCCGCGCACCCAGCAGGACCTGCCGATGAAGCTGGTGCTCATGCTGGCGGCGCTGATGGCGGTCGCGCTGTGGCTCTGGCCGGGCGTGCCGGTGAACATCCTGGGCGCTTTGCTGATCGTCGTGTTCAGCTTCTTCTTCGTGACGGTGTCGAGCCGGATCGTGGGTCTGATCGGATCATCGTCGAACCCGGTGTCGGGGATGACGATCGCCGCGCTGCTGCTCACGTCGCTGATCTGGGTGGCGCTGGGACTGAACGACGGCAGCGGCGCGACCAAGGTGGCGGTGCTTGCGGTGGGCGCTGTGGTGTGCATCTCGGCGGCCGCGGCGGGTGACACCTCGCAGGACCTCAAGACGGGCTTCCTGGTGGGAGCCACCCCGAAGCGCATGCAGCTCGGCGAGATGCTCGGCGTGCTCGCCTGCGCGGTGACGATCGGCTTCGTCCTGATCGTGCTCAACGAGTCCTACGGGATCGGCACGGTGGACGGGCTGCCCGCGCCCCAGGCCACGCTGATGAGCCTGGTGATCGACGGCGTGCTGAACGCGTCGCTCCCCTGGACCTTCGTGTTCATCGGGATCGGGCTCGCGCTCATCGTCGAGTTCGTCTTCAAACTGCCCTCGCTGGCCTTCGCGGTGGGCGTCTACCTGCCGGTGTCGCTGATGACGCCGATCCTGATCGGGGGGCTGATTCGGAGGGCGCTGACGAGGAAATACGAGCAGGCGGGCGAGACGGAAGACGGCGTGAGCGTGCTGGCCGACAAGCGCGAGCGCGGCGTGCTGTTCGCGTCCGGGCTGATCGCCGGGGCGGCGCTGGTGGGCGTCCTGATCGGCGGCGCGATCTACGCGGTTGTGCAGGTGACCGGGGATCCGGGAGCCGCGTCGATGTGGCAGGTGGGCCACGGATGGATGGATGGGGCGCTGCCGTGGGTGTCGAGCATTGTCGGGACGGCGGCGTTCGCCGGACTGTGCTGGCTGCTCTGGCGGGCGGCCAGGCGGGAGGGACAGGCTTGAGGGCGGCGCCTCGGCGGTCTCGGTGCTCGCGGGGACTTGTCCACGGGCTCCTGACGGGGTTCGCAGCCGCGGCGGTGGCGCTCGCCGCCGCCGGCTGCGAGCCCGAGGTACCCGAGACGATCGACCGCGAGGTCTTCGTGCAGACCTACGTGGCGCTGCGCGAGGCTGAGTTGCGGTCGCCGGGGGCGGTGATCCCGGATGCGGACCGGGACAGCATTCTCGCCGAAAAGGGAGTGTCCGAGGAGGATCTGATGGCCTTCGCCGAGTTGCACGGCGGCGATCCGGTGTTCATGGAAGGGGTGTGGACCGAGGTCCAGAACCGGATCATCGAGCTGAGCAGCGGCACCGATACGGAGCGGTAGCAGGTCGGGACAAACCCGGCGTCACACCGAGGGCGGCAGGTCATCCCCCCGGGGGGGTGCAATCCGGGGCGCCGGGCTGCGGCGGATGCGTCCCGTGAGCGAGGGCGTCGCCCTCACTCCCACTCTATTGTCGCCGGTGGCTTCGAGCTGATGTCGTAGGTCACGCGGTTCACCCCCGCGACCTCGTTGATGATGCGGGTCGACACGCGCGCCAGGAACTCGGGATCGTACGGGTACCAGTCCGCCGTCATCCCGTCACGCGACGTCACCGCCCTGAGCGCGACCACGTGCTCGTACGTCCGGCTGTCGCCCATCACCCCCACCGAGCGCACCGGCAACAGCACCGCGAAAGCCTGCCAGATCTCGTCGTACAGCCCCGCGGCCTCGATCTCATCGAGGTAGATCGCATCGGTGAGGCGCAGGATGCGGACCCGCTCCTCGGAGACCGGTCCGAGCACCCGGATCGCGAGGCCGGGTCCCGGGAAGGGGTGGCGGCGGATGAAGGCCTGGTCGAGTCCCAGCGTGCGACCGACGCTGCGCACTTCGTCCTTGAAGAGCTCGCGCAGGGGTTCGATCAGCTCGAAGGGCATGTCGTCGGGAAGGCCGCCGACGTTGTGGTGCGTCTTGATCGTCGCCGACGGACCGCGCACCGCGAGCGACTCGATCACGTCGGGGTAGAGCGTTCCCTGCACCAGGAAGCGGGCGTTCGTCCCCAGCTCGCGCGTCGTGCGCTCGAAGACCCGGATGAAGGTCTCGCCGATGATCTTGCGCTTGCGCTCGGGGTCCTCGACGCCCTTCAGTGGCGTGAGGAACTCGTCGGCGGCCTCGACCACCTCCAGGCGGATTCCCATGTGTTCGCGGAAGGTCCGCTCGACCCCCTCGCGCTCCTTCATCCGCATGAGCCCCGTGTCAACGAAGATGCACGTCAGCTGATCGCCGATCGCGCGGTGTACCAGCGCCGCCGCGACGGACGAATCCACGCCGCCGGAGAGCCCGCAGATGACCTGCTCGCTCCCCACTGCGCGGCGGATCCGCTCCACCGATTCCGCCACGAATGCACCCGCGGTCCAGTCGGGGGCCAGGCCGCAGATCCGGAAGAGGAAATTGTCGACGATCTCCTGACCGCGGGGGGTGTGTGCGACCTCGGGATGGAACTGGACGCCGTAGAGCGGGCGCGAGCGCGACCGGAAGGCCGCGACGGGCAGATCGCCCGTGGCCGCGATCGTCACGAAGCCGGGAGGGGGCTCGTCGACGTGGTCGCCGTGCGAGCACCAGACGGTGATGTCGTCGCCGGGGTGGAAGCCGTGGAAGAGGTCGCCGGGGTTGGTGGGGTCGGGGGCCGGGGTGGCAGTGGGAGCCACGGCCGGGGCGGCGGGCGGGTCGGCGGCGGGGGTCGCGGCCGGGTCGTCAGTCGGGGTCCCGGCCGGATCCGTGACGCGCAGGCTCGCACGACCGTACTCGCGCTTGCCCGCCACCACCCTGCCGCCCTCGTGCTGAGCGATGAGCTGCATGCCGTAGCAGATGCCCAGGACCGGGACGCCCAGGGCGAGAAGGCCGGGATCGAGGACGGGCACATCGTCGTCGTAGACCGAGGACGGGCCACCCGAGAGGACGATCCCGCCGGGCCGCCAGCGCCGGACCCATTCCACCGATCGCGTGGGGGGGTGGATCTCGCAGTAGACGTTGGCCTCCCGGATGCGGCGCGCGATGAGTTGCGTGAACTGGGAGCCGTAATCGATGACGAGAACCCGGCTGTGGCTCTCGCTGACGGAGGTGGAGACGGGGTCGGTCATGTGCGTTGGCCGCGGGTTAGGTCGCTGTACCGCTCGCGGCGGCGGACAAGGGTGGCGCGGTCGCCGTGTACGAGCACTTCGGCGGGCCGCGGCCGCGAGTTGTAGTTGGAGGCCATGGCGAAGGCATAGGCGCCCGCCTGCTGGACGCAGAGGAGCGCACCGGGGCGCGGCAGGGGCAGGAGCCGGGCCCGAGCCAGGAAATCACCCTGTTCGCACACGGGACCCACGACGTCGACCTCCTCAGGTCCGCCCACGGCATCTTCCCTCACCGCGGTGATCTCGTGTTCGCCGCCGTAGTGGCTCGGGCGGATGAGTTCGGTCATCCCGGCGTCGGTCACCACGAAGGTCTTGCCGCCGCTGCGCTTGACGTAGAGGACGCGGGTGAGGAGCACCCCCGCGTCGCCGACAAGGAAGCGCCCGGGTTCAACGATCAGCTCGAGCGTGCGGCCGGAGTGGTCCCCGGCTGCCGCATCGATGCGCGTGGCCACCTCGCGGCCGAGCGCCACGAGATCCAACTCGCCACCCACCGCGTCCTCTATCCCGAAGCCGCCACCGAGGTCGACGTAGCCGATTTCGGCACCCGTTTCCCGCTGCGCTCGCCCGGCCACCTCGAGCACGACGCCCAGCGCGCGCAGGAAGGGTCCGGATTCGCGCACCTGCGACCCGATGTGCACGTCGACGCCGACAGCGCGGAGCCGGGGGTGTTCGGCGATCCGCCGGTAGAGCTCCACCGCCCTGCCCGGCGATACCCCAAACTTGGCGGCCGCATGCCCTGTGCGCGTGAATTCGTGGGTGGGGCTGTCCACGTCCGGATTGACGCGTATCGCCACCGGGGCTTCCCTGCCCAGCTCGTCGGCCACGGCACCCAGCACCTCCAGCTCCTGCGCGCTCTCGACGTGGAAGCCGCAGATGCCGGATTCGAGGGCGTACCGCATTTCCTCGCGGGTCTTGCCCACGCCGGCGAACACGATCCGGTCCGCCGGGATTCCGGCCATCAGCGCACAATGGAGCTCGCCGCCGCTCACGATGTCGGCGCCGGCGCCGGCCTGGGCGAACAGTTCCAGCAGCGCGAGGTTCGGGTTGGCCTTGACCGAATACGCGACCAGAAGACCGACGCCCGAGAAGGCGTCGCGCACGGCATTCAAGCGGTCCAGGGAACGATCGCCATCGTAGACGTAGAGGGGCGTGTCGTGTGCCTCCGCGAGGGCTTCGAGCGAATGGCAGCCGCAGTGGAGGACGCCACCGAGGCGCGGGAAGGGCGGCCGCACGGCGCTCAGTACGCGCGCGCCCACACCACTTCCATCTGCGCCGCGCCGCCGCCCACGCAGCGCGCGGGGGGCGTGGCGGAGCGGAATTCCTCGCCGGGGATGACGCGGATGGTGGCCCTGGTGGCCTCCTTGACGCGCGCCTCCACCTCGGGGTCGCCGCTCCACCCGGAAAAGACGAATCCGACGCCGCTGTCGAGAAGCTCGCCCAGCTCGTCCACCGTCGAGACTTCACCCCGGTAGGTTGCGGCTTCCCGTCTCGCGAGCGCCGTCTCCCCGAGCCGCGCCTGCAACGCGTCGAGGCGATCCTTCATGCCCGCGACCGCCTGCGCTTCGGGCATCGCCTCCTTGCGCGGCGCGCCCTCCTCCGTCACACGGGACACCACCACCGCCTCGCCGCGCTCCACGTCGCGCGGCCCTATCTCCACGCGGACCGGGACCCCCTTGCGCTCCCATTCGAAGAACTTGGCGCCCGGCGAGAGGTGCAGACGACGGTCGATGGCGGCGCGCACGCCGTGGCCGCGCAATCCTTCTACCATCTCATCCCCCTTCTTCATCACCACGGCGGCCTGCTCGTCGCCTCTCGCGATCGGAACGACCATCACCTGGGTGGGCGCCAGCCTCGGCGGAACGACCAGTCCGACGTCGTCGCCGTGGGTCATCACCACTCCTCCCACCAGCCTGGTCGACGCTCCCCACGAAGTGTTCCACGCGTATTCCTCCCTCCCCTCCTCGCTCTGGAAGGTGAGGCCGAACTGCCGCGCGAAGTTCTGGCCCAGCATGTGCGAGGTCGCGGCCTGCAACGCCTTCCGGTCCTGCATGAGGGCCTCGCAGGCGTAGCTGCGGACCGCGCCGGCGAACTTCTCCGAGTCGCTCTTCAGGCCCGTCACCGGAGGCATGGCCATCCACTCCTCCATGAAGCGGCGATAGATGCCCAGCATCATTCGGGCTTCGTCCTCGGCCTCGTCGGCCGACGCATGCGCCGTGTGTCCCTCTTGCCAGAGGAACTCCGAGGTGCGGAGAAAGAGGCGGGTGCGGAGTTCCCAGCGCATGACGTTGCCCCATTGGTTCAGCAGCAGCGGCAGGTCCCGATAGCTCTGCACCCACTTGGCGTACATGGCGTAGATGATCGTCTCGGAGGTGGGACGCACCACATACGGCTCTTCCAGCTCCTTGCCGCCCGCGTGGGTGACGACCGCCAGCTCGGGCTTGAACCCCTCCACGTGCTCCTTCTCACGCTCGATGAAGCTCATCGGGATAAGAAGGGGGAAGTAGGCGTTCTGATGGCCCGTCGCCTTGAACATGTCGTCCAGCGCGCGCTGCATGTTCTCCCAGATCCCGTAGCCCCAGGGCCGGATCACCATGCAGCCGCGCACCGGAGAATAGTCCGCCAACTCCGCCTTCTGGACGACCTCGTTGTACCACGCGCTGAAGTCCTCCGCGCGGGGGGTCAACCCCTTCTTCCCGCCCTTCCTCTTGCTCATCGGATCTATGTCACTCGGGTTTGTCTTCGTTGTCGTTGGCGCCGCCATGCGCACCCGGCGTCGCCCGGCTGCGCCGCTCCGCCACCCACGCGATCGCGCCGGGGATCAGAAAGAGCAGCAGGGACGCAGTAATCCAGGTGCCCCTGAATGGTAAGCCCAGAGCGCTTCGGCCCAGTAGGGCGGCGAGCCAGCCGCCGACGAGCGAGGCTATTGCCGCAGCTCCCAGCAGCAGCCATTCGAGCACGTTGAGACGGCGAATTGCCCGGTTCATGACCTTGCGCGCCGCCTGCGCGTCCTCGGTGCCGGGGTCCCGTGCGGGACGACGATCGTTCACGGTTTCCCGACTCCGCCCGCCCGTCCGGGTCCGGCGGCCGCTTCCGCGATGATGGTTTCGAGCGCGCGGGTCTCCTGGCGGCCGGTGGCGAGGTCGCGCACGGTGGCCGACGCTGCGGCGGCCTCGTCGGGACCGATGATGACGGCGCGCGCGGCGCCGCTGCGGGCCGCCTGCTTCAGCTGTTTCCCCACTCCCTGCCCCTTGAACCCGTACATCACCGAGCGCCCCGCTTCGCGCAGGCGGTGCGCCGCTTCCAGCGCAATGGCGCGCTCAAAGGCCGATACCCAGACCATGAAATAGTCGCACGAAGAGCGCGTCTGCGGAGCCAGGCCGCGATCGCGCAGCAGCTCGCCGAGCACCACGTCCCCCATGCCGAAACCGACCGCCGGAAGAGGGTCGCCGCCGACCAGCTCGAGGAGGCGGTCGTAGCGGCCGCCCCCGCAGATGGCGCGGAGTTCGCCGGCGCGGTCGAAGAGCTCGAAGACGATCCCGGTGTAGTAGGCGAGACCGCGCACGACCGTGAAGTCGAACTGCAGGTACGCGCCCAGGCCCATCGCCTCGAGCATCGCGCGGTGCTCCTGCAGGGGCTGAAGAGCCGCGAGGACGGGCTCGTGGCCGGCGAAGCGTCGCCGCAGAGTGTCCATGGAGCCGTCGGCCGCGAGTTCGGTCAGGGCTTTGGCGGCGGAGGCGTCCAGGCCGAGTGCGGCCAGGGCCTTTCCCGTCTTCGCCGCCCCCGCGCGACCGGCCTTGTCGATCACGGCAAGACAGGCCGGGTGCAGTGGCGAATCTATCTTCAGCGCGGCAAAGACTTCGGTCACGAGGCGCCGGTCGTTCACCCGCGCCACGAAGTCCGCCTCTGTCAATCCCAAACCCCGGACCGAGTCGATCGCCACCGCCAGGACCTCGGCGTCGGCCGCCACCCCGGCCTCGCCCACGATGTCGACATTCAGCTGGAAGTGTTCGCGCAGGCGGCCGCGCTGGCTTCGCTCGTAGCGGAAGAGTTGCGGGATGGAGAACCACCGGATGGGCTTGGGCATCTGCCGGCTGTGGACGGCAAGGATTCGAGCCAGCGACGGGGTCATCTCGGGCCGCATCGCGACCTCGCGGCCCCCCTTGTCACGGAAGGTGTACAGCTGCTGGACGATCTCGGGGCCGCTCTTCTCCACGTAGAGCCCCAGCGGCTCCAGGGGCGGACCGTCGTACTGCTGGAAACCGTACCGCCCGGAAACCCGGCGCCATGTCGAGAAGATGTGGTCGCGGATTGCGAACTCGCCGGGCACGAAGTCTCGGAAACCGGGAAGCCTCGCGAAGGATCGATCGGAGGACATGGCGGCGAATCTAACTTGGGGGCACGGAATATCAATCCCGGACGGGGCGGCTGGCCGGGCTGAACGGGCTCAGCCCCAGGAGGAGGAGAACGTCTCCCACGGTGAAGCAGGAGCCGGTGACGACCACTGTCCCGCCCCCGGCATGCCCGACGGCGCGATCGAGAGCGGCGCCCACTTCGTCCTCCACCTCGATCGGCAGGCCGCGGGACACGCGGGCCGCAACGGCCCGAGGATCCCAGCTCCTTCCCTCCGGCGCCGAGGACGGCACCGTGAAGACGACCCGGTCCGCGAGATCGACTAGCGGGGGCAGCATGCGGGACCAATCCTTGTCGCCCAGAATGCCCGCGAGGAGGACGAGGGGCCGGGGGGGGGTCAGGTTGCCGAGAACGCGGACCAGCGCCTCCACTCCCGCAACGTTGTGCGCGACGTCGAAGACGAACAGGTGCTCGCCGAGGCGGTGAATCTGGCCTCGGCCGGGCCATTGCACGTTGGCGACGCCCGCCTTGATCGCTGCCCGCGAAGGGGGGTGCGGCAGGAACTCGAGGGCGCGGACCGCGAGCGCCGCGTTGGTGGCCTGGTGGGCGCCCGGCAGGGGCGTCTCGAGGTCGAGGCCGGCTCCCGCAGCGGTGCGCACCGAGAAGCGGGTGCGGCGCGGGTCGAGTCGCAGATCCATGATGTCGTCCCATGGCTCGAGCCGGTGCAGCGGGGCACCCACCTCGGCCGCCCGCGTCCGCAACACGTCCAGCACGGCCGGCCGTCCTTCCGCCGTGACGAGCGGGACCCCCGGCTTGATGATCCCCGCCTTCTCGCGCGCGATCTCCTCCAGCGTGTCGCCCAGGTAGTCCTGGTGGTCGAGCGCTACGTTGGTGATCGCGCTGACCTGGGGCCGGACCACGTTGGTGGCGTCGAGCCGCCCGCCCAGCCCCACCTCGATGCACGCCGTGGTCACTTCTTCTTCGGCGAAGACGGTCAGCGCGAGCAGGGTCGTCGCTTCGAAGAAGGACATCCGGAGCGCGTCGGCCAGTGGCCGCAGCCGCACCGCGGTGTCGATGAGTCGCGCGGCGGAAACGGGCTCGCCACCCACCATGATGCGCTCGCGAAAGGAACACAGGTGTGGCGAGGTGTAGAGCCCGGTGCGGTGGCCGTCCTGCTGGAGCACGGAAGCCCAGGTCGAGGCGACCGACCCTTTGCCGTTCGTCCCGCCGACGTGCAGGCAGCGATAGCGGTGGTGTGGGTTGTTCAGGTCTTCAAGGGCGGCTTCCATACGGTCGAGACCCCAGTCCACCGCGTTGGGAGCCCCCGGAAAGAGGGCGTCCATCAAGGGGTCGGGGCCGGGGGAGCGTCCCTTCAGCCCCAGGGTCTCCACCCTTCCCGCGTATGCCGCAGCAGCTGGGCGATGGCGCTCTTGAGTTCGCGGCGGTCCACGACCCGGTCGACCATTCCGTGCTCTTCCAGGAACTCGGCGCTCTGGAAGCCGGGGGGCAGTTCCTGCTTGATGGTCTCGCCGATCACCCGTGGACCCGCGAAGCCGATCAGAGCGCCGGGCTCCGCGAGATTGACATCGCCCAGCATGGCGTAGGAGGCCGTGACTCCACCCGTGGTGGGGTCGGTCAGCACCGAGATGTAGGGGAGGCCGCGCTCGTGAAGGCGAGCCAGGACCGCCGATGTCTTGGCCATCTGCATGAGCGAGAAGATCCCCTCCATCATGCGGGCGCCGCCCGACGCGCTCAGCACGATCAGGGGAAGGTCGCCGTCGAGGGCGTCGCGTCCGGCGCGGGCGATCTTCTCCCCCACCACCGAGCCCATCGACCCGCCGATGAAACTGAAATCCATGACGGCGAGAACGACGGGGATGCCCTCGATGCGCGCTCTCCCAGTGATGACCGCGTCGTTGCGGCCCGTCCGCTTCTTCGCCGCCGCGAGGCGGTCGCCATAGTCCTTCAGATCGGAGAAGCCGAGCGGATCGCCGCTGGTCATCTCCACGTCGGCCTCCTCGAAGGAGTCGGCGTCGGCGAGCAACTCCACATAGCGCACCGCGGAGACGCGGAAGTGGCTGCCACACTCCGGACACACGCCCAGGTTCTGCTCCAGGCGCTCGCGGTACAGAATCTCGCCGCAGCCGTCACACTTCTTGAAGACGTCGCGCGGAAGCTCCCGTCGACCTTCCGAAGTCAGTCTCTTCTTCTGCTTGCTGAACCAGGCCAAAGCTGTCAGCCCTCGCTTGCCCGCCGCCCTTTCGGGTCAGCGAGCATCTCTCGCCATCGTCACGATAATCGCGGCAGCCACCCATCCCATCAGCAGGAACGATCCTCCATAGCTGACGAAGGGCAGCGGAATCCCCGTGATGGGAACGACGCCTATCGTCATCCCCACGTTGACGATGACATGTGTTAGCCAGGTCCCCAGTATAGCGAAGATGAAGACGCCGGAAAAAGGATCGGCGAGGGCCTCGGCCATGCGGATCATGCGGAAGAAGAGGTAGCCGAAGAGAAGAAGAGCCAGAGAGGTTCCCAAAAACCCGAGTTCTTCGCCCACCACGCTGAAGATGAAATCGGTATGCTGCTCGGGGAGGAAATTGAGACGCTTCTGCGTGCCGAGCGTATAGCCCTTGCCCAGCACGCCGCCGCTCCCGACCGCCACCTTCGACTGGAGAAGTTGCCAGCCCGCCCCCTGAGGATCGATTTCGGGATCGAGGAAAACCAGAATGCGGTTCCTCTGGTACTGGGCCAGGGAGTTCCAGAGAGGCTGGGCGATCGCCCCTGCCGCCAGATTCGCGACGACGACGCTGAGCGACTCGATCAGGTAGAGTCGATAGCGATGCAGATACAGCGCGATGACCAATAATATGACGTACGCGGACCACAGGCGCGTATCGAAGGACAGGATGAGGGCCAATCCGGGGGATGCCGCGAACAGCATGAGTGGCCAGGGCGTGCCGGCCCAGTAGATCGCGGCGAAAAGCATCCCGATGAACGCCAGCGCAGTGCCCAGATCCGGCTGCAGGATGACGAGTCCCAGCGGCAATGCCACAAGCGCCATCGGCTTGACGAGATCGCGCAGGGAAGCAGGACCATCCGGTTGCCTGGCGAGCAGCTTGGCCAGCGCCAGCGCGGTGACGATCTTGGCCGCCTCGGCCGGCTGGAACTGAAAGCCCGCGACCACAATGAAGGACTTCACGCCCTCTGCCGCTCCGGAGCCCGTGCCGACGATCAGGGTTACGGCCAGCAGGCCCGTGGACATGATGTACAGCGGCATCGCCATCCATTCGAACCAGCGGGCGGGGATACGGGACAGGGAGATCAACACGACCAGCGAGCCGAGCAGCACCGCAGCCTGGCGGATCCAGATGCGCTCGACCGCGGGGCTGGGAATGTTCTTGACCCCGGCCGAATAGATCATGGCGACCCCGAACAGGCACAGGGCCAGTATGCAGGCCGTGAACCGCCAGTGCCGGATCCAGGGCAGATCCAGTGTCATCGCTGCTCGGTCGCCGGGCGTGCCCAGGCAGTGTTTCTCCCTACCTGATAGTATTCGCCGAGTGTCTGGATCGTGTCCCGCGGTATGCCGTGCTCGCCGCGCAGGTAGAAGTCGGCCGTCTTGGCTACCAGCGGGGCCGCAACCGCCGATCCGCCGCCGCCGAACTCGACGAGGGCCACCACGACGATCTCGGGGGAGCCCCCGCGTGGTCCCGCTATGGCGCCGAACCAGGCGTGGTTTTCACGCCCCTCGACGCTCTGGGCTGTACCGGTCTTTCCCATCAAGTCAAAGTGCTCGAGTGAAGACAGATACGCGGTGCCACCCTGTTGTGTCACGCGCCGCAGTCCCTCTCGAATTACCTCCAGGTGTTCCGGGGGGACCTCGAATCGGAATCCTTCCGTTGCCGGTGCGTCGCGGTAGAGCGCTGGAGACGGTGCGGATCCGTCGCGGGCGATGGCAAGAAAATACTGCGCAACCATCAGCGGCGTCTGTGCGATCGGCCCCTGTCCGATCGCCAGGTTGAGGACTTCCCCTTCGCGCGGCGAGTACCCATAGCGTCTCACCCAGAATTCGGGTCCCTCGGGGTAGGTGCCGGTTGCTTCGCCGGGCAAATCGACTCCGCATGTCCCGCCGAACCCCATCTGGTTGACTCGTTCGAGCATCCGGTGAAACCCGATGCGCAGGGCCACCTGGTAGAAGTACACATTGCAGGAATTCTTGATGGCATCCGCAAGGTCCAGCGACCCGTGCCCTTCCTCCCTCCAGCACCCCCAGCGGCGCCCTCCGTAGTTGTAGCCCCCTCCGCACGCCACGGGCATTCGGTCCTCGGGACTGATCACCCCCATCTCCAGGCCGATGAGGGCGGTGACCAGCTTCATAGGCGATCCGGGTGGGTATTTCGCCGTAATGGCCCGGTTGAAAAGAGGACTCGTCGAATCGTTGATCAGTCGGAGCCATTCCTCCTGGTCCACTACGCCCGCGAACACATTCGGGTCGTAGCTGGGCGCGGCATAGAGCGCCAGGATCCCGCCGGTCTCGACATCGAGCGCCACCACGGAGCCGGCCATGCCTTCGGGGAAGATGTGATGAATCCATTCCATCAGATCGAGGTCCAGGTGAAGGTCCAGATCGCCGCCCGGCTCCTCCTCCACCCTCCGGAACCCACGGTGGGAGCCGACGATTCTTCCCGTAGCGTCGACTTCGACGTATCGGACTCCCGGCCCTCCCTGCAGAATCGACTCATACTGCCATTCGATCCCCGACCGACCGACGATCAGCCCCGGTTGCGCGTCCTCGAACTGCTCGGATTCCAACTCCTGCTGATTGATCTCTCCGACGCTGCCAACAATGTGCGCCCCCACTTCTGCCGCCGGATAGCGCCGCTTGGGTCGCGTCTCGATCAGCAGCCGCGGAAAGACCGCACTCCGCTCTTCGAGAGCGGCAACTGCGTCGAACGAAGCGTCAACGGACAGGAGGATGGGTCTGGGGCTTCGGTCCTCTATCTGCTGCAGCGCACTCGCCAGCCGGCGCTCCCCGATGTCCAGATGCTCCCGCACCCGATTCAGCGACGACATCATGGAATCCGGGGAGGCGGACAGAATGGAGACCGAGTATCCAGGAATATTGTCGGCGAGCGGGCGGCCCGCGCGATCCCGGATGGTTCCGCGGGGGGCAGGCAGTGTGAGCGGACGGAGGCGGTTGGAATCGGCCTGGAGGCGCCAGTCGGACGATCGATACACCTGCGCGCGGAAGAACACCGCAACCAGGAGCCCCAGCAGCGCCACTATGATGACTCTCGCTCGTCGTGCCCTGAGGTTTCTCTGATGGTGATGGTAGGTCTTCATCCGCGTCGCGATCCTCTGAGGGCCAAAAGGGAGACCAGTGTGCCGGTCGCTGCGGCATACACAGCCATCAGCGGCAACTCGAACAGGAACTGGTCCGCAAACACGCTCCGGTTGGCAGGTTCGGAAGCCACCCAGGCGAGGAGGTCGCGGAGCAGCTTGCCGAGCCCGAAGTAGCTGACCAGGAAGACCCACGAGTTCCCCACGAAGAGAGGCCGGGTCTGCGCTGCCGCGGTTCCTGTCACGGTCATGGCGAAGACGGTTGCGCCGAACGAACCCATGGCGAACGAATCCTCGATCAACCCGACCCCGAACCCCAGAACCGCGCCGCCGCGAAGACTCAGGTGGCGGCTGCCGACAAGAACCGCAACCAGGAAGAGATCCGGCGCTTCGTTGCCCAGGCCGAGGGCGACGCGCAACAGGAGATGGGCGAGAATCAGGCTCCCGGTCAGCGTTGCGACCCTGACCGTCATGGGGAACCTGCGGTGACGGAATCGCCGGGCACTTCCGTAATCGGGGTATCGGTGGGCAGGTCGAGTGTCGGGATCGCCACGGCCGCGTAGGTTACCGCACCCGGATAGACAGCCGGTGTGACGTAGTAGCTCTTGCTCCAGCCCGCCGAAGTCTCCGCAACGCTGGCTACCCAACCGATGCGTACGCCTCGCGGGTATGTTCCCCCGCGGCCCGAAGTGAGAATCTCCGTGCCGGGCTCCAGATCGGAGAGATAGTATACGCCGCGCAGCACCAGGCGGTCCTGCTCGCGGAACCGTCCCGGCGCGGTTTCAACTATCCCGTGACTGATGCCGTCGGTCGTCATCGCGGACGCGCGGAATCCGGGATGGGACCAGTCGAAGGCCAGAGAGTAGCCGGACTGGACTAGCTGAACCTGGCCAAGCAAGCCTTCATCGGTGACGACCGCGCTGAATGGAAGAACTCCATGGTCCGAGCCGGCGCCTACCCTGACTACGCTGGCGGAGCCCGATGAGGTCGGCCGTGTGATGGCGGCCGGAACATACCTGACCGCCGGTCGGTCCCCGAGGCCCAGGATCGACCTGAGTTGTCGGTTCTCCTCGGCAAGCGTCGTGTGCGCCGCCACGAATCCCATCGCCGAATCCATCTGGGCCCTCAGGATGTCGTAGTCACGGGCCCTCGACCGGACCTGGGTAATCGCGACATGGGTCTCGATGAACGGCTTGAGAATCGACCCTCTCAGAACGTGACCGATCTGTTGCTGGGGACCGGCTGGCAGAAAAACGGTGATTAGCGACAGGAGAATCATGCCGAGCGCGGGCAGGAGTCCTCGCGAGCGTCCGCGATCGGAAACGGTTTCCAATCCTGCCATTTTCGGCTATTCCGCGCGTTGCATGGCTCGACTACCTCCCCACCCCCGGGGCCATCCTCTGAACCGCGTCAGGCGGTCACGATCGAACGGTACTTCGCGAAGTCCTCGAGGATCGTGTTGGTTCCCCGGACCACACATGTCATCGGCTCTTCGTCTACGTGGATCGGGAGGTTCGTCTCCAGCGCGATGAGCTTGTCCAGTCCCCGGATCAGCGCACCGCCTCCCGTCATCACGATACCGAAGTCGACGATGTCCGAGGCGAGTTCGGGCGGTGTGATCTCAAGCGCAGATCGTACCGCCTGGACGATTTGTCGAATCGGCTCCTGGATGCACTCCCTGATTTCCTGCGAATGGATCAGGATCATCTTCGGTATTCCGGAAACCAGATCGCGGCCCTTGACCTCGATCTCCCTCTCCTCGCCGGTATCCATCGCTGAGCCGACCTGCATCTTGATCGCCTCCGCCGTGGGCTCGCCGACCAGCAGGTTGTAGTTCTTGCGCAGGAAGGTGACGATGGACTGGTCGAGCTCGTCACCGCCAATTCGAATCGACGTGTCCGAGACGATCCCGGCGAGTGCGATGACGGCGATTTCGGTGGTTCCTCCCCCGATGTCGATCACCATGTTGCCCCGGGGCGTGTCGATGGGAAGTCCCACGCCGATCGCAGCCGCCATGGGCTCTGCAACCATGTAGACCTCGTTTGCCCCGGCCGCCTGTGCCGACGACCTCACAGCGCGTCGCTCGAGCTCGGTAATCCCGGAGGGGACGCCTACCACAACGCGTGGCTTGATCCGGAAGATGCGCTTGGCCATGACCTGCTTGAGGAAATGCCGGAGCATCAATTCCGTCTCGTCGACATCCGCGATCACTCCGTCCCGCAGGGGACGAACCGCCTCGATCCCCCCGGGGGTGCGTCCAAGCATCCGCTTGGCCTCGAGGCCTACGTTCATGATGCGTTTCGTCTCGCGTTCCACGGCAACCACGGAAGGCTCGTTGAGGACGACACCCTCCCCCCGAACACAAACCAGGGTGTTGGCGGTTCCCAGGTCTACACCGATATCACTCGTCGGGACCAACCGTTTGGAATTGAACCAGCTAGCGATTGAAGGAACCTTTCCGTTTTCCAAGCCCCGCGGAGGGGGGCGTTGAGGTTGCAGGTGGGAACATGGATGACTTGAACCTAACCTAGCCCGTTTTCTCGCTCAATTCACTCCGGTGCTGCCAAACCCTCCTGCGCCTCGCTCCGTTTCGGAAATGACGACGGTTTCATCGATACTGGGGGCCACAAAGCGGCTGAAGACCAGCTGGGCAATCCGATCCCCCCTCTGGATATCGATCCTTTCCGGGCCCAGGTTCTGGACCAGAATCCTCAGTTCTCCCCGGTAGTCCGGGTCGATCGTGCCCGGGCTGTTGGGCAGGGTAAGTCCCAGCCGCGCAGCGAGTCCCGAGCGCGGGCGCACCTGGCACTCGACCCCGGCCGGCAGCTCCATGACCAGTCCGGTCGCCACCGCATGAATGCCGCCTGGATCCAGTGTGAAAGCTTCGCAGCACCGGATGTCGTGCCCGGCGGCCTCGAGCGAAGCGCGCCCGGGAAGCGGCAAGTCGGGGTTCGACGGAAGCCGCTTGAATCGCACGGTGTCCGACGCGTCTCCGAGTGGCTCGCCGAGCACGGCCCCCTGCTCGGCGACGTCGCTTCCACACTCCAGGCAGGTCAGGGAGACAGGTCCTGCCGTCATCTCGAACGCCTCCGCAACGCCGGGATGGGCGACCTCGCCCCGGGCCACGTTGATGCCCCTGTACAGATCGGGGTCGGCCGCGCACGCCTCCTCCCAACCCAGTGTGGCGAGTTGCATGGCGTAGGGGAGTGTCGCGTTGGTGAGCGCCAGTGTGGATGTCCGGGGGACGGCGCCGGGGATGTTGGTGACCCCGTAGTGAACGATCCCGTCGACGTCGTACACCGGATTCTCGTGGGTCGTGGGCCGGATCGTCTCAACGCACCCTCCCTGGTCCACCGCAACGTCGACGATCACCGATCCCGGGTGCATCGAAGCGAGATCCTTCCTCTTGACCAGCATGGGCGCCTTCGTCCCCGGCACCAGGACCGCGCCAATCACCAGGTCGGAATCCGGCAATTGCTTCCGGACCGCGTACCGCGTTGAGAACAGCACGTTCACGTTCGCGGGCATGGTCTCCGAGAGGTGTCTCAGGCGAGGCAGCGAAATATCCATGATCGACACGCGCGCGCCCAAACCGGCCGCCATCCGCGCGGCGTGCGTTCCCACCACCCCCCCGCCGATGACGAGCACCTTTGCCGGCAGTACCCCGGGAACCCCCCCAAGGAGCACACCGGAGCCCCCCGCCGGGCGCTCCAGGTATTTTGCGCCTTGCTGGATGGCCATCCTGCCCGCGACTTCGCTCATGGGCGTGAGAAGAGGCAGGTCACCGTTCTCGGGACCGACCGTTTCGTAGGCGATCGCCACCGCGCCGCTATTCATGACCGCGCGGGTCAGCGCCTCGGACGCGGCAAAATGGAAATAGCAGAACAGAACCTGGCCCTCGCGGATAAGCGGCCATTCGGGCGCGATCGGGTCCTTGACCTTCATGATCATTTCCGAACGGGCCCAGATCTCCTCGGCCGTGTCCACCACCTCGGCGCCCGATGCCACGTAGAAATCGTCCGTGAACCCGCTGTGCCTCCCCGCCCCGGCCTGGATGAGAACTTTCTGGTCCGCCTGCACCAACGTCTCGACCCCGGCAGGCGTAAGTGCCACCCTGTATTCGTGGTCCCTGATCTCGGAGGGAATGCCTACGACCATGTCCCGAGTCTCCTCAGATTTCGATTGTCGCCGGGGCGCGGAGCGTCCCGCGGGTCACCCGACCGTTTGCGCCCGGCTCCGAGTCTTCGGGACCGAGGGAAAGAACGTACTGACGCTCGGGCACCAGTACTTCTCCGGCCACCCTGTCAATATCGCACCGTGCGATGCCGTCGATCAGCCCCGGCAGGTGCTCCATCGGGATGAACGGGAGGTCCAGCAGAGCAAACCCCGCCAGTCGATGGACGCGAGCCCCCGGAGACTCCAGCGAGAGCAGGATCTCTCCCTTCACCTGCTCCCTCGTTCGCGCGAGCTCCTCCGCGGTGAGTCCGCCACGGGCCACCGCGGCACAGACCTCCTGAACGGCATCGAGCGCATCCATGGCCCACGCGGCGCGAGTACCCAGGTACACTCCGAAGACTCCCGACCGCGCGTACAGCGACTGAAAGGAGTAGACGGAATAGGCGAGCGCCAGGTCTTCCCGAATCCGTTGAAAGAGCCGGGAGCTCATGCCTCCCCCGAGCACGGCCGACAGGAGCAGCAGTGCGTAGCGATCGGGATGCGAAGCACCCCGCGCGGGGGCACCGAACACTAGGTGCGTTTGCGCCGAGTCCCGCAGGACCTGGTCCATCCCCCGGCGTGGATCAGATGGCGCGCGGGCGGGCGATACCGTTTCCCCCGCCTCCAGGTCTCCCAACCGCTCCTCCGTCATGGCGACAAAGGCATCGTGGTCGACGCGGCCGGCAGCCGCAACGACGAGGTTGGCTCCCGTGTAGGTGCGGTGGCGCAGTTCGCACAGATCCGCCCGGGTCACGGAACCGACCGTATCGCGCGTCCCGAGAATTGGTCTTCCGTATGGGTGCCCACGCCACATCCGGCTCCCGTGCAGGTCGAATACGAGGTCGTCGGGAGTGTCCTCGACCGCCGCGATCTCTTCGCAGACCACCTCCTTCTCCCGGTCCAGGTCCTCCTGGCGCAGGAGGGGATTCCGGACAAGGTCCGACAGGATCTCGATCGCCTCCCCAATGTGCCGGCCTCTCACCCTGGCCTCGTAGCCGGTGTGCTCGCGCGCCGTGTATGCGTTCAGCGAGCCCCCCAGTCCCTCGAGGGCCACAGCAATCTGCCGGCGCGACCGGGTCGTCGTCCCGCGGAACACCATGTGCTCCAGCAGGTGGCTGATTCCCGCCCGTTCCCGCGGTTCGTGGGCGGAGCCCTGCCGAATCCACACGCCCATCGCCACCGAGCGGACACCGTTCATCCGCTCGGTGAGCACCCGGACTCCATTCGTGAGCCGGGATTCGCTATATCCCCCGGCGGGTTGCGTGCGGAGTCGAAGCTCCGGGACTGCCGACCGTGGCGCGGCCACCCTCAGCAGTCCGACGTCAGGAGTGCGCCTCTACCGGCTGTCTGTGCGAGCCGTCCCGCTCTTCCTCGGCGGCAGCCTTCAGCGAAAGCCGCATCCGTCCCTTCTCGTCGATCGAGAGGAGCTTCACGCGGACCACGTCGCCGCGATTCACGACATCCTCGGTCTTGGCGACCCGGTGATCCGCCAACTGCGAAATGTGGCACAGGCCCTCGACCCCCGGCATGATCTCCACGAAAGCGCCGAAGGTGGTCGTATTCTTGACCGGACCCTCGTAGATCCGCCCCACTTCGGGGTCCTGCACGATGGCCTCGATCATCTCGCGGGCCCTCTGCCCGGCCTCGGCGGAGACGGCGGCGATCTTCACGATGCCTTCGTCGTCGACTTCGATCGTAGCGCCCGATTCGTCCTGGATCGCGCGGATCGTCTTGCCCTTGGGGCCGATGATCTCGCCGATCTTCTCGGGATTGATCCTGATCGCCACAATGCGCGGTGCATGCGGCGACAGATCCGGACGCGGCTCGGCAAGAACGGCATCCATCCGGTCGAGGATGTGCATTCTGCCCACGTGGGCCCGCTCGAGCGCCTCCCTGAGCAATTCAACCGTAAGGCCGTCGATCTTGATGTCCATCTGGATCGAGGTGACCCCCTTGCGGGTGCCCGCCACCTTGAAGTCCATGTCCCCGACGGCATCCTCCAGGCCCAGGATGTCGGTGAGGATCGCAACCCGGTCGCCTTCGGTGACCAGGCCCATGGCCACACCGGCACACGCGGCCTCGATGGGAACGCCGGCGTCCATCAGCGACATCGATGCGGAGCACACCGATGCCATCGACGACGATCCGTTCGATTCCAGGATGTCCGATACGATCCGGATCGTGTAGGGGAAGTCGTCGTAGACCGGGAGGAGCGGCTGAATCGCCCGCTCCGCAAGCGCGCCGTGGCCCTTCTCGCGCCGGGAGGTCGAGCGGATCGGACGGGCCTCGCCAACCGAGAACGGCGGGAAGTTGTAGTGCAGCATGAAGGACTTGGTGACCTGCTCGGCGTTGTCGATCGAGTCGATGCGCTGCTCGTCCTTCGAGGTGCCCAGCGTCACGACGCCGAGCGATTGGGTCTCGCCCCGCGTGAACAGGGCCGAACCGTGCGTTCTGGGAAGCACACCGGTCTCGCAGACGATCGGACGCACCTCGTCGGCGGTCCTTCCGTCGGCGCGAACACCCTCGTCGAGAATGCGCGCACGCACGTGCTTCTTCTCGAGCGACCTGACCACGCCAGCGACATCGCCGTCGCCCACGGCCTCATCGCCCGCCAGCTGCTCCGCGACGTCCGCCGCGATGGCTGCGAGTGCCGCCTGCCGCTCCTGCTTGTCAGCGATCTGCACGGCGCCGGACACCTTGTCGCCAGCGAGATCCTCGACCTGCTGTTGCACCTCCGCCGACACCGCCCTGGGCTCCCACGCCATCTCGGGCTGGCGCCGGGGCGCGATCAGCACCTCCTGCATGTCGATCAGCTCCTTGATCGCTTCCTGCGCGACGATCAACCCATCCAGGATTTCGTTCTCGGGCACCTGGATGGCTCCGCCCTCAACCATCACGATGGCCTTGGCCGTGCCGGCGACGACGATGTCCACATCGGCGTACTCGAGCTGGCGGAAGGTGGGATTGACCACCCAGTTCCCCTGGATGCGGCCCACCCGGACCGACGCCACGGACGTGTGGAAGGGGATCACCGAGGTGTTCAAGGCCACCGAGGCCCCGATGAGGGTCAGGACATCCGCGTCGTTCTCCTGATCGGCGCTCAGGACCTGTGCGTGGATCTGGGTTTCGTTGTAGAACCCGTTGGGGAAAAGGGGGCGGAGGGTTCTGTCCGCCAGCCTCGCCGAGAGGATTTCCTTTTCCTGCGGAGCTCCTTCCCGCTTGAAGAAGCCGCCGGGGATCTTTCCCGCGGCATAGGCCTTCTCCCGATACTCGACCGTCAGCGGAAAAAACGGGAGGTGGGTGGTTTTGTTCTGTACCGTCGCAGTCACAAGGACGACGGTGTCGCCATATTGAACAAGGCAGGATCCGTGCGCGAGACGAGCCATGCGGCCCACCTCGAGAACGAGACGCCTGCCGGCGAATTCACGTTCGATTCTCTCTGTCATTTCTTCTTCCGGAATTGCCGCTGAATCGCGGCGGGGGTGGACGGCAGCACTACGCAAGAGTCACGGCCGAGGGGCCGTCTCGACTCTCGCCGGTCAATGGCGCAGTCCGAGGTCTTTGATCAGTTCCCTGTACCCTTCGACGTCGGTGCGCTTCAGGTACTCGAGAAGGCGCCTTCTGCGTCCTACCATCTTGAGCAGGCCGCGGCGGCTGTGGTGGTCGTGCTTGTGGGTGTCGAAGTGACCACGGAGATGATTGATTCTGGCCGTGAGAAGAGCGACCTGCACGGGTGTGCTGCCGGCTCCGTTCTCATGCGGCTGGTACTTCCTTACGATCTGTTGCTTGTCGATGCCCATTCCGTTTCCGTGTCTTCTTTGTCTCCCCATGAGACGCGAGCCGCGGCGCAAGCACGCGCTGGCCGCGGGCCCGGCGAATCTTCCGCACAGGCGAATTGCTGCCCTCGGACGGCGATGCCGTCGGACGGACAGCCTTAAATCATAGCTGTGAGAGGTCACCGGGACAAGGTGCCATTCGTTCCATCGTCGGAAGATCGCGATTTCAGTACGCTTCGGGCCCTGATCACGTCTGCGTGCATCTGCTCCCGCAACGCGTTCACCGTCGAAAATGCCACCACCGGGCGCAGGAACTCGATCAGATCCAGGTGGATCTCCCTCCCGTAGAGGTCCCGGTCGAAGTCGAGCACATGGACCTCCACCGTCGGTTCCGCCCCGGGGAAGGTGGGCCGTGGCCCGATATGCAGCGCCCCCATGAACCTGCCCCGATCCAGCGTGACGTGGCAGGCGTAGATGCCCGCGGCAGGGGTCAGTTTGTCGGCGCCCGACATAAGGAGGTTGGCGGTGGGAAAGCCGAGTTCCCGCCCGCGACCATCGCCGCGGGTCACCACTCCGGTGATCCGATAGGGTCGACCCAGCCCCCGATTCGCGTCCCCGAGCCTGCCATCGAGCAGGGCCCGCCGGATCGAGGTCGAGGAAATCGCACCGTCGTCGGTGTTGACCGCTTCCACGATATCGAGCTGGAATCCGAATTCGGCGGCGATGGTTCGCAGCGTGTTGACATCGCCCGAGCGACCCCGCCCGAAACCGTGATCGTAGCCGATGACCAGTTCGTCCATCCCGAGTCGGTCCAGAAGCAATTCCGTCACGAATCTCCGGGGAGAGTAGCGACTGAGTTCGGGAGTAAAGGCCACGAAGACCACGTAGTCGAGGGGACTCTCGGCCAGGACAGCCTTCTTCTCGTCGAGGGTCGTAAGGAGCGGAGGCGCCGCCTCGGGACGCACAATCCGCAGCGGATGCGGATCAAAGGTGACGAGAACGCTGCGGCCGTTGCGGTCGGCGGCCCGGGCGCCGATCTCCCGGAGCACTTTCCAGTGCCCCAGGTGCACGCCGTCGAAGGTGCCCACAGTGACGACTACCGGGCGATCGTCCCGGGGAAGCCCCGAGGCACCGGTCGTGAACACAGTGGAGCGCGCCGTGTCGTCACGCACTGAGGAACACCTTGCGTGGCTTGAGGATGCCGTTCTCCACCACACCGACGGCGACCAACTCCTCTCCCGGAAGGATGACCGCCACCGGGCTGGCATCACGGGCGCCCTTCCGCACCTGCCGACCCGCCGCCAGCATTCCCGCCTCGTCCGCATCGACCTGCACGCGCTCCAGGTGTGACAGCGCGGTCGCCGGTACGATCCAGGCTTGCTCGGGCACTCTGCCTTCCCTCAGTTCCGAAACCGTTGCCGCACGACCTGCTGCGAACTCCCCAACCCTGTGGCGCCGCAGCTCCGTCAGGTGGCACGCCGTACCCAGGCGCTCGCCAAGCTCGCCGGCAAGGCTGCGAATGTAGGTGCCGCTGGAGCAGCTCACCTGGAACCGGACGATCGGCAACTCCACCTCCAGCACCCGGAAGGAACGCACCTCCACAGCCCGGGCGGCAAGTTGGACGTCCTCGCCCCGGCGGACGCGGCGGTGCGCAGGGACGCCCCCGACCTTGACCGCGGAATACCGCGGAGGGGTCTGGAGAAGAGGACCGACCAGTCCGGCCGCAACCCTGCGAACCTCTTCGGGGGACAGATTCTGCCAGCGATCGTCTTCGGAAGTCCGGATCCCCTCGGAGTCGAAGGAATCGGTGGCGACTCCCAGGCGGGCCGTCGCCTCGTACTCCTTGTCCAGCCCTACCAGGTATTCCAGCACCCGCGTCGCTCTGCCGATCCCCAACACGAGCAGCCCGGTCGCGAAGGGGTCGAGCGTTCCCGCGTGTCCGATCTTCCTGGTGCCCAGGGCGCTCCGGGCGACCGCCACGACATCGTGGGAGGTCCATCCCGCCGGCTTGTCCACCAGCAGTATTCCCATTGCGCGACGCGATCCGCTCAAGAGTCCCCTGAGCCCGCGCGGTCCTTCTCGTCGGAGAGGGGTCGCTCCGGCTGCTTCGATTCGGATTCGTCCGAAGGGAGCACGTCACGCAGAATCGCTTCGATCCGCTGACCTGCTTCGGTGGACTCGTCCCGGTGGAATCTCAGTTCCGGCATGCGGCGGATGTGCAGTTCCCGCCCGAGAACCGAGCGCAGGAAGGGGGCCGCCCGACGCAGCGCCGCCATCGTCTCCGACTGCTCGGCCGCTGACCCATACACCTCCACATACACCCGCGCCAGCCATAGATCGGCCGTGACATCGACCCCGGTTACCGAGAGCGGACCGAGCCCCGGATCCCTGACCAGGCCCCGAAGCTTGATGGAGAGCTCGCGCCGGAGCTGTTCGCCGAGTCGTGACCTGCGCAGCCCGGACATCAGAACCGTTCGCTGGAATTGCCGACGACCACCGCGCCCCTGGCTCCGTCGATCACGCGGTCCAGCGAGGCGTGGATCGAGTCCGCCTGTGCGGAGTGCGCCGCCAGGAACGCCACGGTTATTCGACCGCGGTTGCGTATCTCCTGAAGCCCCGATTCAGCGACAGACACGTTCATTTTTCCCAGCCGGTCCTTGAGAGACCTGAGCACCGCCCTCTTTGCCTTCAGGGAAGCCGAGCCCGGTATCAACAAATCCCAGGTGGACACGGTTACGACCATGGCGGGTCAGCGGGGCGGCGTCCGTCGTCCTCTCAACTCCGGGCGGCGCCCGCCAGGGTGCGGGCGACTTCCTCTACGCTGTAGGTCTCGACGATGTCGCCCGACTTGAGATCGTTGAAGTTGGAGATCCCGATTCCGCATTCGAAGCCGTCGCGGACCTCCTTGACGTCGTCCTTGAAGCGCTTCAGCGAACCCACTTCGCTGTCGTAGACCACGACACCGTCACGAATGACCCGGGCCAGTGCACCACGCTGGATGTTCCCGTCCACCACGTAGCTTCCCGCAATCGTGCCGACGCCGCGAATCTTGAACACCATCCGCACCTCGGCCGCACCGACGACCTGCTCCCTGCGCTCGGGCGCCAGCAGCCCCTCAAGTGCCGCCCGCACATGCTCGACGGCCTCATAGATGATGTCGAAGGTCTGGATCTCGATGGCCTCACGGGTGGCCGCCTGACGAGCTCCGGTATCCGGTCGGACCCGGAAGCCGACCACGACCGCGCCAGCCGTCAGCGCAAGCATCACGTCCGATTCGTTTACCGCACCGACCCCGCGGTGGATGATCTCCACCCGCACCTCGGAAGTCGACAACTGTTCCATCGCATCGCAGATGGCCTGGACGGAGCCGTCCACATCGCCCTTCACCACCATGCGAAGCGTGCTGACCTCTCCCGCGGCCAGCAGCTTGCTGAAGTCACCGAGCCGGATGCCCCGCTCCTTGATCCTCAGCTGCTTCTCGCGATCCAGCCGCTGTCGATTCCCCGCCACCGAAGCCGCCTTGACGTGGTCCATGACCTGCAGCACATCACCGGCCTGCGGCACTCCGGCGGTCCCGACTATCTGCACGGGAATCCCGGGACCAACCTCATCGACATGCTGTCCGCGCTCGTCCAGGAGAGCACGGACCCGGCCGGCGTGGAGGCCGACGACGTAGCTGTCGCCGACACTCAGTGTTCCGTTCTGGACCAGGATGGTGGCAACCGGCCCCTTTCCGATGTCCAGCTCCGCCTCCACCACCGCTCCAAGGGCGGCGCGGGACGGGTTTGCCTTGAGGTCGAGGAGTTCCGCCTGCAGGAGAACCTTTTCGAGCAGGTCGTCCATCCCCTGACCGGTCTTGGCGGAGACTTCCGCGACCAGCGTCTCGCCGCCATAGTCCTCCACCGTAACCTGGTGGCGCAGCAGATCCTGCTTGACCTGGTCCGGATTCGCGCTCGGCAGGTCGACCTTGTTGATGGCTACAACCATCGGGACGCCCGCGTTGTTCGCGTGGCTCACCGCCTCGATCGTTTGCGGCATCACGGCGTCGTCGGCGGCTACCACGAGGACCACCAGATCGGTTACATCCGCGCCGCGGGCGCGCATCGCGGTGAAAGCGGCGTGGCCGGGCGTATCCAGGAACGAGATGGTGCGGCCCCCGTCGAGCTGGACGTGGTAGGCACCGATGTGCTGCGTAATCCCCCCTGCTTCGCCCGCCACCACGTTGGTGTTGCGAATCCAGTCGAGGAGCTTGGTCTTCCCGTGGTCGACATGCCCCATGACCGTAACGACGGGCGGACGAGGCCTGAGATCGGCGGGGTCGTCTTCGTCGATCACCTCGACGGCGGGCAGATAGTCGGACTCGCGGACCGCCTTGAAGCCGAATCCGTCCAGAAGGAGTTCGATCTGGTCGAAGTCCAGTCTCTGATTGATGGTTACCGGGAGACCCATATCCCTGAACGCGGAACCGATGATCTCGGCCGCGCTGACGTCGATGAGTTCTCCGAGTTCGGCAACCGTGAGGAACTCGTTGACGCGAACGGTCTGAGCCTCCGTGGCTTTCTCCTTTGCCGCCTGTTCCTCGGCCGCCTCGCGCTCCACGCGAGCGGCAGTCACCATTCCCTTACCCTTGCGGCGCTTCTTGCGACCGCCCCGAAGCTCGGCCATCACACGCTGGATGTTCTGCTTGGCCTTGTCGCGATCCGCGCCCCGGCGGCGCTTGCCCTTCTTGCGATCCTTCTTCCTGCGGCCGTCGGAGGTGTACCCCTCGGCCTGAATCCGTACGGTTCCTCCCGGACCGGCGCTGGCCGCGGGGGCGAGCCCTTCTCCGGGTGGTACGATCCCTTCACGGGCGGGCGATGGCCTCATGCCCAGCCTTGCCGGCGCGAGCCCCTCACCGGCCGCTGGGCGCGGTGTCGGTGCCGCATCGACTGTGTCGGATGCCGTGGGGGGCGCCGCCTCCTCGGACGCAGCCGCCACCGGCGTCTCTTGCGAAGGCGCCGCTGTCCCCTCGGCCGGAGCGTCTTCCTCCGGCGGCGCAGGCTGCGCCGCTTCGGGGGCGTCCCCGGCCTCAGCCGGAGCAGCTTCGTCGGCTGTGGCGACAGCCTCCGCCGGAGCTGCATCGACGACACCCGCATCCGGAGCGACAACCGCCGAATCGGGATCCACCGCAGCGGCGCCATCGCTTGTCGAATCTTCCGGACCGGCCTCAGCCTCCACAGCGGGTCCCGTCGGGGCCGCGGCAGTAGCGTCGGGCGCTTCTTCCCCGGGAGCGGCCACATCGCCTGCCGGAGCATCGGCCGACATTCCGTCCACCTCCGCCGCCGGCCGGTCGGCGGGTTGGTCGGTCGCCACCTCGGCGGGCGTCTCCTCGTCCGCAGTCACCGCGGCTTCTTCAACCGGTTGTGCCGGCGGGGCAACAGCAACTCGCCGGCGCACACGACGACGACGGCTCGTTGGCCGAACGCCCTTCACGGCGGTTCGCATCACGTCCGCGGCGGTGCCGTGCCCGGCCCGTCGCTCCCGTTCCAGCCGAATTCGGATCCGGGCCACGTCGGAGTCGCGGATGGCAGCGTTCGCGTCACCCACCGGCACCCCCGAACTGCGCAGAAATCTGAGCAGAACATCGGTGTTGACCTTCAGATCAACGGCCAGCTCCCGCACTCTCATCAGACGAGATCTCCCTGGAGGGCCGTCGAGTCATCAGCGCCGCGAGCCGACTCCGAATCCACCACGGTCAAGTCCTCAATGAGGGTCAGAAGCTGCTCCGCCGCTTCCTCGGTAACGCCCGTGACCGCGAGAAAATCTCCCCGGTCGAGGTCGATGATGTCGAGGAAGCTCTCGTAGCCGGCCGACGCCAGCGCGGACAGGGTGCCATGGTCCAGGGACAGTTCCCGCAGCGGGAAGTCCGCGGTCTCGTACGAGTCCGTTTCGTCCTCGACGAAGACCGACATGTCCGATCCCCGCTCCAGCCATTCCCGCGAACCGTACAGGTCGATCTGCCACCCGATCAGCTGGGATGCAAGGCGCACGTTCTGACCGTTTCTGCCGATGGCCAGAGAAAGCTGATCTTCGTCCACGATCGCCGTTATCACCTGGCGGCGTGGATCGGAAACCACCTTCGCCACCCGTGCCGGAGCCAGCGCCCGCCGAGCGAAGATTTCGGGATCGGGGTGCCACGGGACGATGTCGATCCTTTCGCCTCCCAGCTCCGAAACCACGGCCTGTACCCGCGAGCCCTTCAGCCCCACGCACGCACCCACCGGATCGATCGAATCGTCACGGCTATGCACGGCGATCTTGGTGCGCCCACCCACTTCCCGGGTGAGCTCCTTGATCTCGACGATTCCCTGGTAGATCTCGGGCACCTCGAGCCTGAACAGCGCCGCGACAAAGAGCGGATCGGCGCGAGAGAACACCAGCCGGGGCCCCTTCGGGGTCTCTTCCACCCTCTTGAGCACCGCGCGAATGGACTCGCCCTGGCGGAAGCGCTCCCGCGGGTTCTGCTCCTTCCAGGGAATGATGGCCTCGGCATCGCGCGTACGATTGAGCATCAGGACGAGTTTGCCCCGCTCGATCTGCTGGACCTCTCCAGACAGCAGTTCGCCGACCCGGTCGCTGTATTCTTCGCGAATCCGCTGTCGCTCACCCTCGCGGACCAGTTGAACGATCCGCTGCTTGGCCGCCATGACGGCGTTGCGGCCGAACTGGGAGAACTCCACGGGGATCTCCATGACGTCGCCGACCTCGTAGGTCGGATCGTCCCACCGGGCCTCCTGCACGGAGACCTCGGCCGAAGGGTCCTCGACCGTGTCGACCACCCGTTTCAGGACGAACATCTCGATGTCGCCGCCCACATCGTCGATGTTGATTTCGGTACTGACGTTCGCCCCGTAAATGCGGGCCAGACCCGCATGGATCGCGTCCCGGATCAGTTCATTGACCGCATCCGGTTCCAGGCTCTTGGTCGCCGCGATTTCGCGGAAAGCCGCCAGGACCAACCCGGTATTCGTCATTTATTCTTCCAATCGTGGACCAGGCGAGCACCCTCGATGCTCGCTCGAGGCACCTCGACCTCGTCGCCTCCGTTCAAGCGCAACAGGACCATCTCCGCCCCATCCGCGCCCCGCACCATGCCCAGCAATTCACCTTCGAGGCGAACCGCCCGACCAACCAGCTCCTCCGTACCCTTGACGGCGACCCTCCGGCCCCGAAACCGCTGGAAGTCCCTGCCCCGCGTCAGCGGGCGCTCCAGACCGGGCGAAGAGACCTCGAGCACGTAGTTCGCGGGAAATCCTTCTTCCCGATCGAGCCACGCTTCCATATGGCGGCTGATACTCGCGCAATCACCGAGCGAGACGGGCCGGTCCAGCGCTTCGCGTTCCACGCGGAGCCGGATCACCGGTCGGCGAACGTGTCCCGCCCACTGCACCTGCACGAGCTCATAACCCAGATGGGAGAGTCGATCTTCAAACCCCTTTTGGAGTTCCAAGCGGTTTGGTTTCACGCCACCCCCTGTCGCAAGCGGACAAAAAAGAGCGGGGGACACCATCCCCCACTCATATAGGCCGCCCTGAGCGGCCTGACCACCGTAATGAAGTATAGCCTTGGCGGTGCCCCCGGGTCAATCGCGGCGTTCGATCCGGGCCCCGAGCTTCTCCAGCCGGCGGTCGATGCTCTCGTACCCCCGCTCGATCTGCCCCGCGTTGCGTATTACGCTGGTGCCGCGCGCCCCCAGCGCTGCGATAAGTATCGCCATACCAGCTCGGATATCCGGGCTCTCCACCCGGGCGCCGCGCAGACTCGATGGACCCACGACAACAACCCGGTGCGGGTCGCAGAGGATGATCCTTGCTCCCATTGCGACCAGCTTGTCGGTGAAGAACATGCGGGACTCGAACATCTTTTCGTGGATCAGCACCGTCCCGCGCGCCTGTGTGGCCGCGACCACAGCGATCGAGGTCAGGTCGGCAGGAAAGGCTGGCCACGGACCGTCGTCGACCTTGGGAAGGTGGCCGAAGGCATCCATTTGAATCTCGGGCTCGGGGCGTCCGTCCACGACCAGATTCGATCCGTCCACGGTGCAGTCGATACCCAGGCGCCGGAAACCGATGAGGATGGAGTCGAGGTGCTTGATCGGCGCCTCCTCGATCACCAGCCTGCTGCGGGTGACGGCGGCGAGGCCGATGAAGGAGCCTGTCTCGATATGGTCGGCGCCGATATCGAACTCGGCCCCGCCCAGGGACGATACCCCCTCGATCGTGAGGTTGGAGGTCCCTATCCCGCCGATGCGCGCACCCATCCGGTTGAGACACCTGCACAGATCCTGCACGTGCGGTTCGGCCGCCGCATTCCTGATGAGGGTCTCACCGGACGCCAGCGTAGCCGCCATGATCGCGTTCTCGGTCGCGGTGACGGACGGCTCGTCGAGGAACATGCTGCCACCGACGAGCGTCCGCCCATCGATGTCGAGTCCTGCGGTTGTCTTCACCTTGGCGCCCAACTCCCGAAACGCGAGGACATGGGTGTCGAGGCGACGCCGGCCGATCACGTCCCCCCCCGGGGGGGGCAGCGAGAGCGATCCGAACCGGGCCAGCAACGGCCCCGCCAGCAGGATGGACGCCCGAATTCGCTTCGACAGTTCGGGATCGAGGTTCCCGGCACTGACGTTCGCCGCATCGACCCGCACGGTCCCCGGGCCGGTCCAGGTGACGCTGGCGCCGAGCGACTCCATGATCTCGAGCAGAGTCGCGACATCGCGGATGCGCGGGACGTTGCCGATGGTGACCGGCTCGGACGACATCAGCGTCGCCGCCAGAACGGGAAGCGCCGCGTTCTTGTTACCGGCCGGCCGGATAGTGCCGGAGAGTTCGCGGCCGCCCGACACGATGAAGGTTGGCATGGGTTCAAGATAGCGCTGGATCGCCCCGGGTTGAATCCCCATATTCGGAGAGATCACAACCAAACCCGGGGACGGCCGATGAAGCCGCATTCACTGTCAATCCTGCAGGACACGACCGTCGTCGAACTGGCGCGCGACGGCTTCACCAGCTTTTCGGCCTGGGCGGTGGGCGGGGCCTCGGTCGCCCTGTTTGCGCTGCTCGTGGTATTGCTGCTCGTGCTCGCGGAGCTGCGCCGGCTAGCCGCCTCCTGGACCGATTTCCTCGCCGCGACCAGCACCCGCTCGCAGTCGCTGGTGGATCATGCAAGCAGCGCGGCCAGGAACATCGACCACATCACCAAGACCGTTCGCGGGGAAGTGGACCGCCTCGGGGCGTCGGTAGGCGGTCTGACGAAGGGGATCGAGCACGGCTCCACCGAACTCCAGAGCCGGCTGAAGGATCTCCTTGCCCTTGTCGACGTCGCGCAATCAGAGGCCGAAGACGCGGTGCTGGAGGTCGCCTCGAAAGTCCGCACGATGCGGACCAGCGCGGCAGGATTGTTTCGTCTTGCTCAGCTCCATCAGAGCACACGCGCGTCGGCTGCCGCTGAGCCGGCCGCCGCGGAGCCAGCCGCCGACCAGGAGCCCGCCCAGGCTCCCGACACCGCCGCCGCGGAGGAGGCCGAAGAGTTGGGCGGCGCCCCCGAGGGCGGCTTGGCTCAGAAGTAGTCCTTTTCCAGCTCCGCGTAGCGCACCACCAGCTTCTTCCGCCCGACATCGGCAAAGTCGACGGTCACTCTCATGTCCGGCCCGAATCCGGAAAGTTCGACGATGACTCCGGAGCCGAAGGTCTGGTGCACCACCCGCTCCCCCCTGGCGTAGCTCGGCCGATCCTGGTTGAAGCCGGCATCGTGATCAACGGCACCGCTCCGCCGCGCCGACGAGCGTCCGCCCCCACGCCCCCTTCTGGGTCGCGAAATCCAGCCCGCCCCTCTGACGCGGTCCGTTCTCTTGCGCTCCAGATCTTCAAGAACGTCCATGAAGGTCGAAGGGCCCGACCACAGCATCTCCCCCGCCCTGCGTCTTGACCGGGCGTGGGTCAGGTAGAGTTTCCGGCGTGCGCGAGTGATCCCGACGTAGAGCAGCCTGCGCTCCTCTTCGAGCGCGGCCTCGTCGTCGTAGGCGCGGGTGAGCGGGAACAGGCCCTCTTCCAGGCCGCTGATGAAGACGACCGGGAATTCCAGGCCCTTCGCGCTGTGTACCGTCATGAGGGTCACTGCGTCCGCGTTCGGATCGTGCCCGTCGATGTCGGCGACCAGGGCCACGTGCTGGAGGAAGAGGCTCAGGTCGCTGAAGGCATCGCGATCGCCCTCGTCCAGCTCCAGCAGTTCCTCCGCCTCGAACTGGCTCGCCGCGGCCACCAACTCACGGACGTTCTCCGCCCGGTCGTCGCCTTCGGGACCCTCGGCCCGCAACAGCCGCACCAGGTTGAGTTCGGCGATGAGCGATTCCAGGACCTCTCCCGCGGAGCCGGTGCCGGCCATCAGGGAATACCGGCGGATCAGCGTGGCTAGTGCGGAGAGTCCCCTCCGGGCGGCTGTGTTCAGGCCGGGGATTTCGCGCGACCGCTCCGCGGCGTCGAGAAGGCCGACCTCTTCATCCCTCGCGAAGGCCGTCAGCCGGGCCAGCGACACCGCCCCCACCCCCCGGCGAGGGTAGTTAACGACGCGCTCGAATGCGTCGATGTCGCGCGGGTTGGTGATGAGGCGCAGGTAGGCGAGCACATCCTGGATCTCACGGCGCTCGTAGAAGCGCACCCCGCCCACGATCTGGTAGGGGACGCCCCGCCGCCAGAAACGGTCCTCGAGGGCGCGGGCCTGCGCGTTGGTGCGGTACAGCACCGCGAAGTCCCTGTGGTCGAGCGATGGATCGGCCAGCATGCGCCGCTCGATCTCCTCCACGATCCAGCGAGCTTCGTCCGTCTCGTCGGCAGCTTCCAGTCTGGTGATCGGAGGACCGCCGACGCGGTCCGTGCGCAGCGTCTTGTCCTTCCGGTAGAGGTTCTCCCTGATGACCACATTGGCGGCGTCCAGGATGACGGGCGTCGAGCGGTAGTTTTGCTCGAGCCTGACGACCTGGGCGCCGGGAAAGCTGCGCTCGAAGTCGAGGATGTTGCGTATGTCGGCGCCGCGCCAGCCGTAGATGCTCTGGTCGTCGTCACCCACGACCATGAGATTGCGGTGCTCTCTCGCCAGCAGTTCCAGAAACCTGAACTGCGCCTGGTTGGTGTCCTGATACTCGTCCACCAGAATGAACGCAAAGAACCGCTGGTAGCGTTCGAGCAAACCCTGGTTGTTCTCGAGCAGCCGCACCGGCAGAACCAGCAGATCGTCGAAGTCCATGGCGTCCTGTTCCCGCAGCGACGCCTGGTAGACCGGGTAGACGCGCGCGACCTTCCTGAGCAGCAGGTCGGGGCCATCGGCGTGGGTCGACGCGAACTCCTCGGGGCCGATCAGGAAGTTCTTGGCATCCGAGATCGCGGCCCGCACGGCCTTTGGCGACCAGCGCTTCGGGTCCACGTCGGCGGCCTTCTGCGCCCTCTTCACCTCGCGCAGCGCCTGCTCCGCATCGCGGATCGTGAACCCCCTGGTCCATCCGACTTCCGGGGCATGTCTTCTCAGCAGACGCACGCCGATTGCATGGAAGGTGCCCATCCAGATGCCTCGGGGCTCCTCCCCCAGCATGGCGGCGACGCGCTCGCGCATCTCGCCGGCCGCCTTGTTGGTGAACGTGACGGCCAGGATCCGGCCGGCGGGCACTCCGTGTTCCATGATGAGGTGCCATACGCGGGTCGTGAGCACCCGGGTCTTGCCGGATCCGGCCCCGGCGAGCACCAGGCTGGGGCCTTCGAAGTGCTCGACCGCTTCTCTCTGTTCCGGGTTCAGGGAACCGGCGCCGTGGGTCATGACTCGACCGCGCGGGGCAGACGGGCCTGGAAGGTGACGCCGCGGTCGCCGCGGTCCACCAGTTCGACGCGGCCGCCGTGGACCCCCTCGACGATGCGCCTCGTCAGCGTGAGGCCGACGCCCCATCCACCCGACTTGGTCGTCACTCCGGGGTCGAAGAGCCTGTCGCGAATCTCGTACGGGACCCCGGGGCCTGTGTCCCTTATACGGAGCAGCACCCAGCGTCCTTCGGCCGGCCGCGCCGAAATGGTGATGGATCCACCCGTTCCCGCCATCGCGTCGAGCGCGTTCTTGACCACGTTTTCCAGCGCCCACGTCAGCAGCACCTCGTGTCCACTCACGTCCGGCAGGTCGTCGGGAACGTCGACGTGCAGCGCCACACCGGGCCCCAGGCGGGGCAGCCGCACTTCCATGTAGGCTCGGAGCTCGGCCACGACATTCACCAGCGACACTCGCTTGAGCTCCGGATCCCGTCCAATCAGCTCGAATCGGCGGCTGACCCGCTCCAGACGCACCAGATCCTCTCCGATCGCATTGGCGATCTCGACCTGGGGCAGGTCTCCGGGACGCTGTCCAGGGTCGAGACCCAGCACCTCAACCCACCCCTGGAGGGAACTGATGGGAGTGCCGAGCTGATGGGCCAGCTCGCGGGCCATCGCGGTCCACGCCTGTTCAGCCGCGGTCCTTCGCTGGTACCGAAAGACGGTGACCGCCAGGAGAACGGTGAGAAGCAGTCCCGAGGCCCAGAGGACAGGCATCCACTGCAAACGGCGGGCCTCCGACGTGATGCCGTAGTGGACAAGCTGACTGCCCGGGTTTCCAACCGGCTGATTGCGCGTGTCGAGCTCTTCGGCGTAGCGAAGGATGCGCTCGATCTCCTGCGCAGTCGGCGGATCGGAGACTTCGAAGGGCAGGTTGACGGAGGTGTTGTAGATGTTGCCGGGCTCCGAGGTGACGACGAAGGGGACGCCAAGCTCCACCAGCAGCCGCTGCAGCGTGGTGAGCGCCGCCAGCTCGGCCCCGGGCTCCTGGCTCGTCAGCCCGCTCTGCACCTGGGCGTAGATGCGGGTGAAGGTCTCGGCGTCCGCCTCGCGGGAGCGGACGATCTCGCCGGTGTAGATCATGTACCACACCAGGAGCGTCACGAAGAGCGCTCCCAGCGCCAAGGGCCACTTGCGGGAAACGCCCAGAGGACGCGCCGCGCCCCCCGTCTTCTTCTTGCGCGCTTCCTGTCGCTTCTTCATCGCAACCCCGGCGGGCGGTGCCGATCCGTGCTTCCCTGCCCCGTCACCCCTCCGAAGTGATTTCGGCGAAACCGACGGCCTTGGCAAGCACGTCCGGAAGCTGGATGGACCCGTCCGGGCGCTGATAGGTCTCCATGAGGGCCACCATCAACCGGGGAAGCGCCAGAGCCGATCCGTTGAGCGTGTGCACGTATTCGGTGCCGGCCGCCTGCTCCGGCCGAAACCGGATCTGCGCCCTTCTCGCCTGGTAATCCGAGAAGGTCGAGCAGCTGGACACCTCGAGCCACTGTCGCACGCCCGGTGCCCAGACCTCGAGGTCGTAGGTGAGGGAGGCCGAGAATCCCAGGTCCCCTGCCGCCAGCATGACCACGCGGTGGGGGAGCCCCAGCAGCTCCAGGATTCTGGACGCATCGCCCGTCAGTTCCTCCAGCGCCTCCGAGCCGTCCTCGGGGCGTTCGAAGCGAACGAGCTCCACCTTGTCGAATTGATGGACGCGGAGCATGCCGCGGGTGTCCTTGCCGGCAGCACCCGCCTCGCGCCGGAAGCAGGGTGAATACGCGACATACTTGATGGGCAGTCTGTCCCCGTGCAGGATCTGGCCACGGTGCAGGTTCGTGACCGGCACCTCGGCGGTGGGGATCAGCCAGAGTCCGTCCCGGCGGGTCAGATACGATTCCTCGGCGAACTTGGGCAGCTGTCCCGTGCCGGTCATCGATCCCTCGTTGACCAGATACGGCACCCGCAGCTCCGTGTAGCCGTGCTCGCTGGTGTGGAGTCCGATCATCCAGTTGATCAGACCGCGTTGAAGCGCGGCTCCCCGTCCCTGCAGGACGAAGAAGCCGGAGCCCGATACCCTGCCCCCGCCGGCCAGGTCGAGAATTCGCAGCGATTCACCCAGCTCCCAGTGGGGACGGGCCTCGAAGGGCAATTCCGTTGGCGTTCCCCAGCTCCGAACGACGACGTTCCTCTCGACACCGCCCGCGGGAACGCGAGGATCCGGTGCATTGGGAATGCCCGGGAGCGTGCTCGAGATCCAGTCGTCCGCTTCGGCGACGGTTGCGTCCAGCCCGGCGATCTCGTCTCCCACCTCACGCATCCGGGCGATCTCGGCCGCCGCACTCTCGCCTCTGCGCCTCGCCGCTCCGATCTCGCGGGAGACCCGGTTCCTGAGCGCCTTGAGCTCGTTGACCCGGCCGAGTGCACGGCGCCGCGACCTGTCGCGCTCTACAATGGCCGCGATCACGTCACCGGCGTCCGCCATTCCCCGCCGCTCCAGCGCAGCCGCTACGCCCTGGGTGTTGTGACGCAGTTCCTTGATATCGAGCATCAGGCGTCAGGGATACGGGAGGGCGTGCGCGGCTCAGTCCGGTGGAATGAGGTCGCGGTTGTTGCATGCCCCACTCACGTCGAACTGAAAGTAGACGGACCCCGAGACGAAATCGGTCGCAAGCGGCTCGATCTTGCCGTAGTAGTTGCAGAGCGTGCCGAAGAAGCCGGGGTGCCGGCGGGTGCGGATTACGTAGATCTGGCCGGCCACAATCGGAATCGGTGCATCGCTGACGTACAGAGTGGTATCCTCCGGAGCCTCGGTCGCCGATTCGAAGGATTCGCCCTCCAGAATCGCCACCCCCGCGTCCGAAGACAGGCCCAGAGCCCCGGGCGGAAGCCAGACGAACTGCCCATCGCGAACGTCTACGGCCAGGTCCCAGTCGGCCCCGGTCGTGGGTGCCTCGATTCGGACCGCCAGGCGGGGGTGGAAATCAAAGCCGGAAACAAGGTTGGGCTCCGGGCGCGATAGGGCGTAAAGCCTTACCGTGTCCGGGTCTATCTGCCACCGGATAGCGAACGGATCGTCGTCGCACGCCACCATGACGACGAACGCCGCGGCGATGGCGAGGAACGTACCGGCGTATAGCTTCCGGTCGGAGCCGGCGGGGGCGGGACGACAGGCGTCTCCACCTGTACATTGCAAACTCATGGCCGAAAATTACCCGTTGCGATGGCCCTGAGTCAACCTTGAAACTCCCTGGATTCCTTGACTTGGTCCCGGGGTCCGGCTAGGCTTGCCTGTTGCCATCGACCCTTTCTCCGGGTCTGCCGCTTCACAAAGAACCTAATGACCGGATCCTCGGGACCTTCAGTCTGGGCAACCATCCTGGCTGGTGGCGTCGGCCATCGATTCTGGCCACTGAGTACGCCGGCGCGGCCCAAGCAGCTCCTGGCTCTCGGTGGAGGCGGTCCGCTCGTTGCCGATACGGTCAACCGTGTCCGGGGCTTCGTGCCTCCGGAACGACTCCGGATCCTGGCTGGAGACAATCTCGTTGGTCCGATTCGAGAGGCCACCGATCTCCCCCGGGACGCTTTCCTGGTGGAGCCCCGCGCGAGGGGAACCGGTCCGGTTCTGGTCCGGGCCGCCTGGGAGGCCGTGCAGGCCGATCCTGATGCGGTGATGGTTTCACTGCACTCCGACCATGTGATCCACCCCGCCGGGAAGTTCCGGGAGGTGCTGGAGTGCGCCGTGGAGATCGCCTGGCGGGAGAATCTTCTCATGACGGTCGCGATCCCGCCCGACCGGCCCGAGACGGGGTTCGGCTATATCAAGCCCGGCCATCCTCTTCCGGCTGGTGGGGGGCATCGGGCCTATCGCGTCGACGCCTTCGTCGAAAAGCCCGACGCACCCACCGCCGGCGAGTACATCGCAGCCGGCTATCGGTGGAACTCGGGCATTTTCGTGTGGCCGGCAGGGGTGTTCCTCGACGAGGCGCGCATCCATGCCCCCGGGATCGCGAGGGCGCTCCCGTGCCTCGAGCGGGGCGATGTTCGCGCTTTCTTCGACGAAACCGAAGCGATCAGCGTCGATGAAGCGGTGCTTGAAAGAAGCGCGCGCGTGGGATCGATCGATGCCACCTTCCAGTGGGACGACATGGGAAGCTGGGAGGCGCTCGCCCGTCATCGCACAGCGGACGCGCGCGGAAACGCGACCCAGGGCGATGTTCACTGCGTGGATGCCGGCGACAATGTCGCGGTGGCCGAGTCCGGACGGCTGGTTCTGCTCGGGGTCGACGACCTGCTGGTCGTACAGACCGGACACGCTACGCTCGTGATGCCCCGCTCCGAATCCACCGACCTCAAGCAGTACTTGCGACTCTTACCGCGTGAGGTTAGATTAGGGATTGTGTCGGGCTTGCCCGACGCCTGACCGCCGCCAATGCGTCCGCACCGGCTCTATCTCTACGACGATCCCACCGCCCGGGCGTGGCACCCGTTCAGCCTGACCCGCCCGGTGGGCGAACTCCTCTTCGGGACCGAAACCCTCAGGGCACGTGTGGAGCGGGTGTTCGGAACCGTCTGCAGCGGACATATCGCGGGCGACGACCTGCTCGGCTTTGCCGAATCCGGCGCGCCCTCGTGCAGCACAATCGACGGCCCGGCACCCGTGGGGCCCCGTCTGCTCATCAACAGCCGCTTCGTGCCCGGTGAAAACACCGTCGCGCTGCCACCCGGCGGCCCCGCTCTTCTCGTGACGAAGACGGACGTCGTCGGTGCCTGGATCCCCGACGGTGTGCCGCTTATCCGCAGCCTGTTGACCGGTGACGGTTTGCCCGCGTGGCCCGAGCATCGGGTCGGCGGACGGTTGCTGGGGGCTGTATGGGACTTGATGGCCGAGAACGCCGATCGTATCCGAATGGACGCCTCGCGGTTGCACGACGTGGCCATGGCGGCAGAAGTCCACCGGATCGGATCCGGCCCCGTGGCGGCGGCGGCTGACGCTATAATCGAACCCGGCGTGATCATCGACACGACTGTGGGGCCGGTCGTCCTTGCGTCCGGTACGCGGGTCCGGGGGCCCTCCCGCCTGACGGGACCGCTCTACGTCGGTGAGGACTCGGCAATTCTCGGAGGTGCCGTCGAGAGTTCGAGCATCGGACCGGGCTGCAGGATTCGGGGCGAAGTGCAGGCCTCGGTCATCCTGGGGTTTTCGAACAAGGCCCACGACGGATACCTGGGGCATTCGGTCGTGGGGCAATGGGTCAACCTGGGTGCGATGACCACCAACTCCGACCTGAAGAACAACTACTCGCGGGTGCGGCTCATCATCGGCGGGCGGCAGATCGAGACCGGACTTCTCAAGGTTGGATGCTTCCTCGGTGATCATGTGCGCACAGGGATCGGCACGAGGCTCGACACCGGGACGGTCGTCGGCGCCGGCTCCAACCTCTTCGGCGCCGGCCTGCCGCCGCGCGATGTCCCACCGTTCTCGTGGTGCTCCGGGAGTGAACCGATCGAGTATGACCTGGACCGCTTTCTCACTACCGCGCAATCGGTGATGGCCCGGCGCGAGGTCCGGCTGGGCGACGGCATGAGGGCCGTCTACCGGAACGCCTTCGCCGCCTCGGCCGGCCAGCGAGCGGCGGCCCGCTCCGGCTGAGCCGTGCGCTTCTCGGTGCTGGGCAGCGGCAGCCGGGGGAATGCGACCCTGGTGTGCGCCGGATCGAGCCATGTCCTGATCGATGCAGGCTTCAGCGGCCGCGAACTCGTGAAGCGGCTCGCCGCCGTAGGCGTTACGCCGGATCAGATCTCCGCAATCGTCATCACCCACGAGCACGGGGACCACACTCGTGGTGCCGGTATCTTCGCCAGGGCGCACGGTACCCCGCTCTACATGACCGCCGGTACCCGGGACGCCTGCCGGCGCCTGCTGCGGGGAAAGGAGACGGTCGAGATCTACCGGCCCGGCTACCGGCTTCCCCTCGGCGATCTCGAGGTCGAGCCCTTCATTACCGTCCACGATGCGGCGGACCCCGTGGCCGTGGCCGTCGCGGACCCGGGTTCCGGCCTTCGCCTGGGGATCGCCACCGACCTGGGCAGGCCCACGGCGCAGGTCAGGCACGCCTTGCGCGGCTGCAACGCCCTGGTCATCGAGTCGAACCACGACGAGACGCTGCTCTGGAACACACACTACCCCGCATCGGTCAAGGCCAGGATCGCCTCCAGTCACGGTCACCTCTCGAACCAGGCCGCGGCCGATTTCGCACTGGAGCTGCTCAGTTCACGGCTCGCGGTCGTGATCCTGGCCCACCTTTCCGAAGAGTCCAACACCCCCGAGCTCGCCCGGTCCGTGATGGCACGGGCTCTCGCGAAGAAGGGATTTGCGGGAGAGGTGATCGTGGCCGGGCCGGACGTCCCCACCCGGCTGCTCGACCTGGCGGAACTCCGCGAGCGGGCGGGGCCTGCTCAGCTCTCTCTGTTCTGAAGGAGACGGCGGCCGGGCCAGCCCAGCCCAGCCCGGCGCTAAAGCCCGAGGAAACGCAGCAGGTCGTTGCCGAGCGCCCAGACCATGATCCCCACCACGACCCACATGCCCACCTGGCTCCAACGGATCCTCTGCTTTACGGACAGCTTCTCGCCCCGGATCAGCTCGATGCCCAGAAACACCATGTGACCGCCATCGAGCACAGGAATCGGGAGCATGTTGAGGATCGCCAGGTTGACGCTGAAGAGCGCCATGAACCGCAGGAATGTCGCGAGCCCCGCGGCCGCGGCTTCTCCGGATGCAACGGCGATCGTTCCGATGGAACCCACATCGCGAGGAGAGACGTTGCCCGTGACCAGATCGCCAAGGAATCCAAGGATGAGACGGGTAATCACGACGGTCTCGCCCCAACCTGCGACGATGGCCTCGCCCGGCCCGACCCTGACCGTGATGGTCTCCGGAGGAAGCTGAAACACACCGAGCCGTCCCCGCTCGTCCGCCCCACTGCCGACAGTTTCCAGTTCGACCACGCGCACCAGTGCGGTCTCACCCCTCAACAGACGGATTTCGACGCGCTCTCCCGGCCTGGCGCCGATCTCGCGCACCATCTCGGCCCAGTTCGTGACCGCGACGCCCGCCACATCGGTAATCCTGTCCCCGGGCTCGATCGCCGCACTCAAGGCCGGCGATCCCGGCTCCACTCGGCCGACCACGGCATCCACCCATATCTGCAGCGCGCCGGCAAGCGCGCGCCGCTGGCCAAGGTCTTCCGGAATGACGAGGTCGTAGCGGTCGTCGGGTGACGTGGTGACCAGCGTCACGGGTCCCGCAGGTCCCTCACCAAGCGCTTCCCGGACATCGTTCCACGACTCGGTGGCCGTCGGGCCCACCTGCACGATTTCGGCACCGGGCGGGATATCGGCCAAAGCCTCCGTGCCGGGCGGGAGTGCGCTCTCGTCCACCTGCATCACCCGGGTCGTGGCCCAGTCCTGATACCCCCACACGGCCGCCACGGAGGTGTACACCACGAACGCGAAGAGCATGTTCATGATCACGCCCGCCGAGATCACGAAGGCACGGGCCCAGATCGGGCGGCTGTCGAAGTCTCCGTCCCGGGCCTTTCGGGGCGAATCCGAGGCACCGCCCTCGAGGTGCTCCATGACTTCATCCTCCATCCCCTGCATTTTCACGTAGCCACCCAGGGGGATGGCACCCACCACGTACTCGGTATCTCCGCGCTCGAACCCCCAAACCCGAGGCCCCAGTCCGATGGAGAAGCGCTCGACTCCGACGCCGACCGCCCTTGCAGCCCAGAAATGGCCAAGCTCGTGCACGAAGATGAGCACGCCGAGGAGAACGATCGTGGCCAATATGGTCATGTGACTCTTCCTTTATGTTTCACTGGCGCAGGGACACCTCGTCGGCGGCAAGGTGCCGGGCATCGTAGTCCGCCAGTACTACCTCGTCCATTGTGTTCGCCGTGCGTCCATCCAGGCCCTGCAAGGTCGACTCGACGACCTCCGACATTCCGGTGAAGGTAATCGCACCCTGCAGGAAGGCCGTCACCGCCACTTCGTTGGCCGCGTTGAACACGGCGGGGGCGGCGGCGCCGGCACGGCCCGCCGCGACGCCCAGACCGAAAAGGGGGAACCGTTCCTCGTCTACGGGCTCGAAGGCCAGGGGCGACCACTTTATCGGATCGAATGTACAGAGCGAGGGGTCGGTCGCGCGGCGTGGCCAGGTCAACGCGTGAAGAATGGGGAGCTCCATGGTCGGCTCACCCATTTGGGCGAGGATCGAGCCATCGACGAACTCGACGAACGAATGGACGATCGACGTGGGATGAACGACGACCTCGATGCGGTCGTACGGGAGACCGTACAGGTAGTGTGCTTCGATAACCTCGAGCGCCTTGTTCGCCAGCGTGGCCGAGTCGATCGAGATCTTGGCGCCCATGTTCCAGGTGGGATGTTGCAGCGCCATCCCGGCGGTCACCTTCCCGAGCGCCTCGGCGTCGGTTCCGCGAAAGGGTCCGCCGCTCGCCGTCAGAATGATGCGGCGGATCTCGCCGGGTCGTGCGCCGCCCATACACTGCAGGATGGCCGAATGTTCGCTGTCCACCGGGACCAGTTCCCCGCCACCCTGGCGCGCGGCCGTGAGCACCAGATCGCCGGCGGCCACCAGCGACTCCTTGTTGGCGAGGGCGCAGCGCTTTCCGCCCTCCAGGGCGGCAATGGTGGGAGGCAGGCCGGCTGCGCCCACCACCGCATTGACCACGATGTCCGCGTGGTCGAGCGCGGCGAGCTGCAACAGGCTGTCCGGGCCGCACAGCCACCCGGCGGCCACGAGATCGGGTCGGCGCTCCAGCGCCGCGGGATCGGCCACGGCCACACGGCAAGGGTCGAATTCCACGGCCAGCTTCTCCAGGGCGTCCACCGAGCTGCCTGTGGAAAGGGCCACGACCTGGAAGAGTTCGGGGTGGCGGCGGATTACCTCCAGGGTCGAGCGTCCCACCGATCCCGTGGCTCCAAGCACCACTATGCGTTTCACGTCAGGATCCCGTTGAGGACAATCAGCCCGTACGCCAACGGCATGGCAAAGAACAGCGCGTCGAAGCGATCCAGGACGCCCCCGTGTCCAGCCAGCAGGCGGCCGGAGTCCTTGACCCCCGCCTCTCTCTTCAGGCGAGACTCGGCAAGGTCGCCCAGTTGCCCCGCGACACCGAGGCAAAGGCCGATCACTGCGCCGGCCGCCGGCGTGATGGGGAAGTTGGCGTAGTCGTCGAGGAAGAACCCGAGACACAATCCGGTCAGCAGGGATCCCGCAAGTCCGGCGATTCCACCCTCGACGGTCTTCCCTGGACTGGTACGGGGGGCCAGGCGCCTGCGGCCCAGCTTCTTCCCTACAAAATAGGCCGCAGTATCTCCCACCCAGGTAACCAGCAGGGGAAGAAGCACCAGGAGAAACCCCTCGATGGGATGGCTCGACGACTCCCCATGCGTTTCGGGAAGGCTGCGGATCAGGATGACAAAGGCGAGTGTTCCCCCGGTGTAGAGCGCGCTGAACACCGTGGCCGACACGGAGAACAACGCCCTTTCGACCTTCCCGATCATCACGGCTGCCACGAGACTCAGGGTGCCGAGGAGAAGCACCGCCACGAACGCCTGGCCGGCCCAGTTGGCGAGTCCGGGCTGCCCGCGGGCGAGAACCACGATGGCCATGGACGCCGGGACGCCGAGCCATCGGAAGGTGTGCGCGCCGCTGCCGTCAGCGAGACTGCAACATTCCCATGCGGCAACCGCCGCGATCGCCGCGATCAGCAGCGTCAGGACCCAGCCACCGACATAGATGGCGGAGAACGCGAGGGGGATGCCCACCACGGCCACCAGGATCCGGGAGCGCAATTCGGCTGACACGGCGGTCGGCGCGTCCCCTGTGATCAAACCGCCGCGACCCGCCCGAAGCGGCGCTCGCGGCGCTGGTAGTCGAGGATTGCGGCGTAGAGATCCTCGCGCGTGAAGTCCGGCCAGTACACGGAGGTGATGTGCAGCTCGGCATACGCAAGTTGCCAGAGCATGAAATTGCTGATCCGGTATTCCCCGGATGTACGAATCAGCAGGTCCGGGTCCGGAAGCTCGCTGGTATACAGGGCGGCTCGGAAGGTCTCGGTGTCGATGCTCGCCGGGTCGATGATGCCATCCCGCGCCTGCCCGGCCAGGTCGCGGGCCGCGCGTGCGATCTCTTCCCGGGCCCCGTAGGAGATCAACAGGTTGAGCAGCAGTCGATCTCCACCGCGTGTGGAGTCGACAATGCCCTTCACGGCAGAGAGGGACCGCCCGTCGAGGCGATGGAGTTCACCCAGCACCCGGACCTCGACGCCCTCACGAACGAGACTGTGTCGTTCGCTCTCGGCAAATGTCTCGAGCACCCCCATGAGCGCCTGAATCTCGCTCTTGGGCCGCTTCCAGTTCTCTGTCGAAAACGCGAAGAGCGTGAGGATTTCGACGCCCGCGGCGCAAGCTCCTTCGACGGTCTCGCGAACCGCCTTCATTCCCTCGAGGTGCCCGGCGTGTCTGGGGAGGCCCCGCTCCCGGGCCCACCGGCCGTTCCCGTCCATGATGACGGCAACGTGACGGGGGACAGCACCGTTCGTCCTGATCCGGTCGATTCGATCCGTCAGATCGCCATCACCTCCTTCTCCTTCTCGGAGAGAGCGGCATCGATCTTGTGACCGTATTCCACCGTGAGCTTCTGAATCTCCGCCATGAGGCGGTGTGCTTCGTCTTCGCCGGTCTCGTGTTCGCGCAGGCGTCGCTTGACCTCGTCGTTGGCGGCGTGGCGCGCATGGCGCACCGAGATTCGGCCATCCTCTGCCATCCGGTGGAGCACTCGCACATATTCCTTTCGCCGCTCCTCGCTCAGCGGGGGGATCGGCACCCGGATCAGTGTCCCGTCGTTGGACGGGTTCAGGCTCAGGCCTGAGGTCAGGATCGCCCTTTCGATGTCTCCGATGACGGAGGGGTCGAACGGCTGAACGACCAGCAGCGTGGGGTCCGGGGCGGAAACGGTGGCGACCTGGTTGAGCGGCATCACGCCTCCATAGGCGTTCACCCGAACGACATCGAGTATCGCCGGGACCGCCTTGCCCGTCCGCACCGTGGCGAATTCGCGACCCAGCGCCTCGAGGGCGTCATCCATTCTGATATTGGTTTCGTCGATGATCGACACGGTGTCCTCCTTGCGAAAGCCAAACTGCTGAGCGAAAGCTCTAGGAGACGAGCGTCCCCACGCGCTCCCCGTGGATAGCCCTGCGCACGGCTCCCTGATCCTCAAGATCGAGGACGATAATAGGAAGATCGTTCTCGCGGCAAAGGGCCACCGCCGCTGCGTCCATCACCCGCAGGTCACGCGAGACCACCTCGTGGAAGGAAATGTCCGGGATGAACTCTGCATTCGGGTCACTGGCGGGATCCGCGGTGTAGACCCCGCGTACCTTGGTCGCCTTTATCACGACATCGGCGTTCATCTCGATCGCGCGCAACACGGCAGCCGTATCGGTGGAGAAGTAGGGGTTGCCGGTTCCGCCGGCGAAGATCACCGCCCTGCCCTTCTCGAAATGCCGAACCGCCCTGCGACGGATGTACGGCTCGGCCAGCTGGGGCATGCGAATCGCAGTCATTACCCGCGTCTCGATGCCCTTCTTCTCGAGCAGATCCTGAACCGCGAGGGCGTTCATGATCGTAGCGAGCATCCCCATGTAGTCGGCGGAGACCCGGTCCATGCCCTGCTCGCTGGCAATGGCCCCCCGCACGATGTTGCCGCCCCCGATCACAAGTCCCAGGGCAACGCCCAATCGATGGATGCTGCGAATCTCGTCAGTAAGCGTGTCTACGACCTGGGGGTCGATGCCGAAGCCCCGATCTCCCGCCAGGGCCTCCCCCGACAGCTTCAGGAGGACACGACCGTAGCCGGCACTCCTTTGGCCGCTCATCGCCGCTCGTCAGCCCCCGAGCTGGAACCGGGAGAATCGCGCAACCTGGATCTTCTCTCCCGTGCGAGCCGAGACCTCGGTGATCAATTCCCCAACGCTCCTGTCCGGGTCCTTGATGTACGCCTGCTCCAGCAGAACCCGCTCCCTGTAGAACTTCCCGAGCTTCCCCTCGACGATCCGGGCGCGGATGTGTTCCGGCTTCCCTTCGCGGGCCACCTGCTCTGCGAAGATGGCTTTTTCCCGTTCGACCACCGCTGCATCCACATCGGCGGTTGTCACGGCGATGGGGTCGGATGCCGCCACATGCATGGCCAGATCCCTGGCCAGAGTCCGGAAATCGTCCGTGTTGGCGACGAAGTCGGTCTCGCAGTTCAGCTCCACCAGCACGCCGATGCGCCCTCCATGGTGGATGTAGCTGGCCACGGTGCCCTCGTTCGCGGAGCGCCCCGCCCTCTTGGCGGCCTTGGCTTCTCCCTTTGTACGAAGGAGGTCGATTGCCGCCTCCAGGTCACCGGCAGTTTCCTGAAGCGCCTTCTTGCAGTCCATCATGCCCGCGCCGGTGCGGTCGCGGAGTTCCTTTACGTGTCTCGCGCTGATCTTCATCGTGAGTCTATTGTTGGGGGGCGTGGCAACCGGATCCGCTTCCCAGGCTTTTCAGCGATCCCATCGACGTTGTGCGCCTTGGGATTTCAGCTGGCCGGAGTGTCGGATCCCGAAGACGGAGTTCGCGAACCTTTCGACGGAGAACTTCCACCACGCGACGCCGGTGATTTCCGGGACTTCCGCTTGGTCCCCTTGGCCGCGGCGCCATCGCCGTCCCCGGCCTTGCGGACCTGGGCAATGGCCTCCGGGCGGGGTCGCCGCTTGCGTGGACGCGGTCTCCTCTCGGTCGTGTCCGCGGACTTCTCGCCGGTTTCGGTCGAGTAGGTCGTCGCCTCCAGCTCGGCCTGCCGACGCAGCTGCTCGTCGGGTACTTCGCGCCGGGCGATGGCGATGGCGTTGGCGATTTCTCCCGCAATCAGGCTCACCGCACGAATCGCGTCGTCGTTCCCGGGAATCGGGAAGTCGATGAGCTCGGGGTCGACGTTGGTATCGGCAATGGCGATGACGGGGATTCCAAGCCTGTGGGCCTCGCGCACTCCGATGATCTCGCGCTTCGCGTCTACCACAAATACGGCACCGGGCAGACGGGTCATGTCCCTGACGCCGCGGAAGTATTTCTCGAGCTTCGCCCGCTCACGGTCGAGCAGCAGACGCTCCTTCTTGGTGTAGAACTCGAACGCGTTTTCTTCCTGACCGCGCTCCAACTCCTTGAGTCGCCGGATTTGCCGCCGGATCGTCTGAAAGTTGGTGAGCATGCCACCCAGCCAGCGCTCGGTCACGTAGAGCGCCCCACACCGCGAGGCTTCCTCCTCGATGATGGAGCGGAGCTGGCGCTTGGTTGACAGGAACAGGACATTCTGGCCCTTGAGGACCGTTCGGCGCACCGCGTCCCTCGCCCGGTCCAGGCGGTCGAGCGTCTTACGAAGGTCGATGATGTGAATCCCGTTGCGCTCACCGAAAATGAACGGACGCATTTTGGGATTCCACCGTCTCGTCTGGTGCCCGAAGTGGACGCCGGCGTCGAGCAACTCGGGGAGCCCGACCTCATTCACCGCTTGATTCATGGAGTAGGATCTATCTCTTGCTGAACTGGAAGCGTTTGCGTGCCTTTGGTCGGCCCGGCTTCTTGCGCTCGACCTTGCGGGCGTCCCGGGTGAGCATGCCGCCCTCCCGCATCGGAGCCCGCACTTCTTCGTCGTGAATCGAGAGGGCCCGGGCGAGTCCCATCCGGATGGCGTCGGCCTGGCCGGTCAACCCTCCGCCTCTGACGCGAACCTGGACATCGAACGTCCCCTCGGACTCGGCGACGCGCAGCGGATCCTCGATTCGAATCCGGTGAGCCGGCCGGGGGAAGTACTCGTCGAGCGAGCGCCCATTGATCGACCAGCCTCCACTGCCCGGCCGAAGAATCACCCGGGCAACGCTCGTCTTCCTGCGTCCCACTGCCTGCGTTGGCTGTTGAGCGGCCATGTATCGTCTCGAAACCTCAGATCTCCAGGGCCCTTGGAGCCTGGCCCTGATGTGGGTGGTCTGTCCCCGGGTAGACCCGGAGCTTGAGGCGCATCTTTCGCCCCAGTTTGTTCTTCGGGAGCATCCCCCGCACTGCCAGCTCGATCACCCGTTCCGGAAACCGCTCCAGCATTGTGGCGAAGGGAATATGCTTGTCGCCCCCCATGTAGCCGGAGTGGCGGAAATAGGTCTTCTGCTCCGCCTTGCGCCCGGTGAGACGGACTTTGGACGAATTGATGACGATGACGTGGTCGCCGGTATCCAGGTGAGGGGTGTACGTGGGCTTGTGCTTGCCGCGCAGGATGCGCGCGACCTCTGTGGCCAACCGGCCCAGCGCCTTGCCGTCAGCATCGACGACCCACCAGGCGCAGTGGATGTCCTCTGTCTTCGGTGTAATGGTCCTGGTCACGCGATCCTCTTCGGCGCAAGGAAGCCGCCCCCGTCCCGCGGGGTGCGGCCTCGAAACATCTACAGCATTGAATCATATCCGGGTCGCATCCGGGTGTCAATGAGCGATCGCACCGCTCGGCTGCGCCGGAAACGACGTAGCGCGGCTACTCCGTCAACGTCTCCAGAATGCGAGCTCTCGACGCATGCCGCAGGCGGCCGAGCGCCTTCTCCTTGATCTGGCGAATTCGTTCGCGCGTGACGCCCATTTCGCTGCCGATCTCCTCGAGGGATCTCGGGGCGTATCCACCCAGCCCGAAGTAGAGGCGAAGGATTTGCGCCTCCCGCTCTTCGAGGGTGGAGAGAGCCGCTTCCAGCGTATCGGTCAGTGCCTTTTCGAACGTGTCCTCTTCGGGACCGCGCGAGAGGACATCGGGCAGGCACTCCAGAAGGCTGCTCTGTTCGCCATGGAACATCGGCGCGTCGAGCGACAGATGGGAGTTCGCAATCGCCAACGTCTGCTCCACTTCCTCCAGAGTGAGGTCCATCCCCTCGGCGACCTCTTTCGCCGTGGGATCGCGGCCGAGTTCCTGGACCAGCGCGGCCTTGCGCCGAGCCACGCGATAGAGAAGGCCAGCCCGGTTCAACGGCACCTTCACGATGCGGCTCTGTTCAGCCAGCGCCTGGAGGATCGCCTGTCGTATCCACCACACCGCGTAGGTGACAAAGCGGATCCCCCTGGTCTCGTCAAAACGGCGCGCGGCCCGGATCAGCCCGAGATTGCCTTCATTGATCAGATCCGGAAGCGGTACTCCCTGATTGCGGTACTTCTTCGAGACCGACACCACGAAGCGCAGATTGGAGCGCACGAGTTTGTCGAGCGCCTCCTCTTCCCCGCGGCGGATTCCCCGGGCAAGCCGGGCCTCTTCTTCCTGGTCGATGAGCGGGTATCGGCTTATCTCCTTGAAGTACTGGTCCAGAGAGCCCTCGACGGGACCCGAAAAGAGAGGAGTCATCTCGCCACTCCCAATCGGAGCCCGCGGCACGCCGGCCGAAAAATGCAGTGCGTCATCAGTCACTGACTCCTGGAGAGGCCGTGCCGCTCGATCTTCTTGTAGAGGTTTGACCGCGGCATCCCCATGCGACGAGCCGCCTCGGACACATTCCAGTCAAAGTCGCGCAGCTTCATCGCGATGAAGGACTTTTCAGCCGCTTCCTTGAATTCGCCGAGTTTCTCCATCGCCATCATCCTCTCCGGTACATCCGCCTCGGAACCGGCCATGGAGACGTACTGCTGCACGTCGCTCCGAGCTACCGTTTCACCGGTGCTCAGCAACATGAGGCGAACCACCGCGTTCTTCAGCTGGCGGACGTTGCCCGGCCAGTCGAGTTCTCCGAGGGCGGCCAGCGCTTCGGCACTGAACCGCTTGTAGGGTACTCCGTAGCTCGCCGGGGTCAGTTCGGCAAAATGGGCGATCAGCATGGAGATGTCCTCCCTCCGCTCTCGCAGCGGCGGCACACGGATCGTCACCATGTCCAGGCGGTGCAACAGATCCTCCCTGAATTCGCCATTCTCGATCTGCTCATGCAGGTCCTTGTTGGTCGCGGCGACCACCCGGACGTCCACCGACACCGGCCGTGTGCCCCCAACGCGGGTTATGTCTCCTTCCTGAAGTGCCCGCAGGACCTTGGCCTGCGCCGCCAGAGACATGTCGCCAACCTCGTCCAGGAACAGCGTCCCCCGGTTCGCCTGCTCGAACTTCCCCGACCGGTCGGCCACCGCACCCGTAAAGGAACCCTTGACGTGTCCGAATAGTTCCGACTCGATGAGTTCGGAGGGGATGGCCGCGCAGTTCACCTCCACAAAGCGCTGTCCCGCCCGCGTCGACCGCCGATGAAGCGCCCGGGCCGTCAACTCCTTGCCGGTCCCGTTCTCACCTGTAATCAGAACGCGGGCGTCGGTGGCTCCCACCATTTCTATCTGCTGGAGAACCCGCCGGATCGCCGGTGACGCCCCCACGATGTCGTGGTGGATCTCGATCTCCTGGGTGAGGCGCTCCACGCTATCGGTGAGTCCGCGCACCGTCAGCGCATTTCGCAGGGTGACCAGAAGCCGGTCCGTGTCGAGTGGCTTCTCCAGGAAATCGAAAGCCCCCCTGCGGGTCGCCTCCACGGCTGTCTTGATCGTGCCGTGTCCGGAGATCATGATCACCACGGCCGCGGGATCTTCCTTCCGAATGCGGCCAAGCACTTCCAGCCCGTCGACCCTTGGCATCTTTACGTCCAGAAAGGTCACGTCGGGCCGCACCTCCGGATAGTCGAGCAGGCCACTCGGGCCGTCGTAGCATATGTGGACCCGGTGTCCCTCGTATTCGAAGAGTTGCCGCAAGGCGACTCCGACCGATTTCTCGTCGTCTATGATCAGAATCCTGGCCATGTCTCCGGCAAAACCCGTTTGTGGCCCGTCCTATGCCCGGACCAGCACCAGTTCTCCATCCTCGATGTACGCGCCCTTTATTTCCCTGAAGGTGGGGACGACCATCGCCGAAGCCGGCAATCCGCTCGCATCCCTTCGGCCCAGCGCCGCCAGGATCTCGGGGAACGCAGGCGACGGAATCGGTACTCCCTGGACCCTGATGCCCCGTATCAGCAACATGGAGCCGCCCTCGCCGAAGGGGATCAGCGACCCGCTCACGGAGACCGGCACCGTGTCCGGGAGGATGCCCAGGATCGCTCCCAAATCCGGCAACTTCGGCATCGCACCGGGGAGCACCGATACCCGGATGTCGATGCGGTCGCCCGCCATGGTTACCCGGGGCTGGATCACTCCCACAGGGAGCATGCCGGGGATCGAGTAGCGAAGCAGTGACGAGACCTCGGACGATTCGAGGCGCAGTTCCGTATCGTCGGACACGCGAAACGCCCGGACCCTGGCCGCGGCGGCCTCGGCAGCCTCGGGCGTGACCAACTCGGCCAGCGGGTCGTCGACGGCGCCTCGCAGACCGACAATGGCCTCGAGGCGGGGGAACGCGACATCGCCCCACTTCCAGCCCGCGTAGGCGGCCAACAGGATCATGAGGGCCAGTAGCAGCCCTTTCGCGCCCTGCGCAAGCGTCCTGACGATCACTCGGCAATCACCCCGTTCCCTGAGAGCACCACTCTGTGAATGTTCGCATATCGCGGCCCGGTGGGGAACAGTTCACTACGCACCAGGTCGATGGCACGGACGCCGAAGGACAGGGAATCGGCGTCCGGACGGGCCACCCCTGCACCCTCGCGCCGAGGGGGCGGGGTGCTCCCCGGGCGACGCGCGCGCCCCAGTGTCAGATGCGGGCGGAAGCGTCGTTTGCCGGCGGGAAACCCGTGTGCGAGGAGCGCCGCGTCCAGCAGTTCGCGCAGTCGCCCGAGCGCAGGGGATCGAACCGCGACCCAATACACCCGCACGCTTCCCCTGCGAGGGAAGGTCCCCACGTCTCCGAGGGTGGCGCGAAAGGGGGATTCACGCTCCAGCGATCGAGCGGCGTTTGCCAGGTCCGCGACCGACCTGGAAGGGATGTCGCCCAGAAACCGTAGAGTGATGTGATAGCGTTCCGGCGGCACCCAGCGGACGCCGCGCACCGATTCGCGCAGCGGCTCCAGCGATCTCCACAACGGAAGGCGAAGGTGTTCGGGGGGCCAAAGTGCGAAGAAGAGTCGCAGCGACGTCACGAAACCGGGACCGACACGCGACCGAGCATCGCGTCCACTCCCGTCACCGCAGCATCCACATCCTCGGTCGTGGATGCCCATCCGAGAGAAAACCGGACCGCACCCGACTCCGAAGTTCCGAGGAGCTTGTGTACCTCCGGGGCACAGTGCAACCCGGCCCGCGTCTGTATCTGATGTTCCCGGTCGAGTCGGGTCGCAAACGCGGCTGCGTCCAGCTGATCGGCCATCACGGACACCACCGGCACACCCCCCGGTGCGGCGGGCGAGAGCACACGCAGCCTGCGTATGGTCGAGAATCCGTCCAGCAGCCGCGCCTTGAGGGCCATCTCGTGTCGGTGGATGGCGTCGACTCCCTCATCACGGACGAATTCACACGCGGCCAGCATGCCTGCCATTCCCGGCGAATTGCCCGTCCCTGCCTCCAGGCGATCGGGCATCGCTCGCGGCATCTCCCTGCGGCTGGAGTCGCCGCCGGTCCCGCCGCAGAGCAGCGGGTCCACCTCGACGCCCTCGCGCACCCACAGCCCCCCCATGCCCTGGGGCCCGAGCAGTCCCTTGTGCCCGGTGAACGCTACGACATCCGCACCCAGTGTGGAGGCATTTTCGCCGGAATGCCCGGCCGACTGAGCCACATCCGCGACGACCACCGCGCCGGCGTCGTGGGCGATCCGGGCCAGCGCCTTCAGGGGCAGCAGCGTACCGAGCACATTGGAGGCCGCGTTGACCACCAGCGCACTGGCCCCGTCGAGGAGACGAGCGGCTTCGTCCAGGTCCACTGACCCGTCCGGGCTGCCCGACAGCATTCGCACCTCCACCCCCCGGCACTGCGAGAGGTGGTGCGCGGGCCTCAGCACGGCGTTGTGATCGTACTGGGAGATCACCAGCACGTCGCCCGGCCCCGCCAGTCCCCACAGCGCGGTATTCAGCGCATGGGTAGCGTTTTGCATGAAGGCGATGCGTCCAGGATCCCCCGGAAGTTCGAGAGCGCGCGCCAGCGCCCGCCGGCAGCGAAAAGCAAGTCGCGCCGCTTCCATCGCCCCCGAATGCCCTCCTCTTCCAGGGGTGCAGCCCACTCCCTCGAGAAACGCGGCGACCGCCCTGCCGACCGAAGGGGGACGAATCGCCGACGTGGCGGCGTAGTCCATATAGTGAGCCACGATTGCTGTTCCCGGGTTCGAGTCGCCTCGACCAGACTCCGAACGTGCAGGCTAATCGCTTGACTGGTGCGGGGACAAGGTGCCCGTGCAGGCCGGTTTCCGGGCACGGACGATCCTGGCACACGGAGACGGCCTCCTATCCTGGTCGCCGGACCGGCCGGGGGCAACGCGCAAGGGGCGAGCTCGTTCCAACGCGCAACCGGAGGGCCTCGGCGACGTGGAGCTCCCGCAGGCGCTCCACCCCTTCGAGATCAGCGATGGTGCGGGCAACCCGCAACGTCCTGTGCACCGCGCGCGCGGACAGGCCGTAGCACCGGACGCCATCGTCGAGGAGCCTGACCCCGGCGGGCGTCAAGCGGCAGATGGACATGACCTGCCCGGGACGCATGAGGGCGTTGACGACGAGGGGATCTCCGAAGCGGGCGGCCTGCCTTTTCCTGGCTCTCAAGACCTGTTTGAGGACCCGGCCAGAGTTCCATTCCACAGCTTCGCGGGTCCGGGTCAGATCTCGCCAGGCGACCGGGTCCATCCATACATGGAGGTCGATGCGGTCGAGCAATGGACCCGAAAGGCGCGATCGGTAGCGGGCGATTTCACGATCGTCGCAGACGCATGCGTCACCGGCCAATCCACATGGACAGGGATTCATGGCGGCAATCAGTTGGAAGCGCGCGGGGAAGGTGACCGTGTGACGGACCCGTGCAATCCGGACGCGGCCCGACTCGATGGGCTGCCGGAGCGTCTCCAGGACGCGCCGATTGAACTCGGGCAGCTCGTCCAGAAACAGGACTCCGAGATGCGCGAGGCTGATCTCGCCCGGGCGCGGCGGGTTCCCTCCCCCGATCAGCCCACCGGCGGAGATCGTGTGGTGAGGGGCGCGGAACGGACGGGTCGTCTTAACCGGGTGGTCCTCATCCAACAGCCCCGCGACGGAGTGAACGCGCGTCACCTTGAGTGTTTCGGAGTCCGCCAGCGGAGGCAGAAGGCCTGGAAGTCGCTTTGCCAGCATGGTCTTCCCCGAACCGGGAGGGCCGGACAAGAGAAGGCTATGTCCGCCGGCTGCCGCGATCGCCAGTGCACGCTTCGCCATGTGCTGACCTCTTACGTCGCTCAGGTCCGGGCAACGGGGCGGAAGGCTCCGCGATCGGTATCGGATCTGGTGGCGCACTGCCTCCCCGCGCAGGATGGCGATCAGTTCCACCAGGGTCCGGATCCCGGCCACCTTGATCCCCGGGACGGCGGCGGCTTCCTGGGCATTGCCCTCGGGGAGAAAGAGCCACTGTCTCCCATGTGCACGGCAGCTCATCGCCAGCGCGATCGCACCGCGCACTGGCCGCACCGCGCCATCCAGCCCCAGTTCTCCGACGAAACCGGCGCCTCGAAGTCCCTTCGGCGGGACGTGTTTCAAGGCCGTCAGCAGCGCGATCGCGATCGGAAGATCGAAACCCGATCCCGACTTGGGCAGATCGGCTGGTGCCAGGTTGACCGTAACGCGAAGTGGCGGGATAGGCGTTCCGGTCTGGGCCAGCGCCGCGAATACCCTCTCCTTTCCTTCGCGAACCGCACCTGCAGGCAGGCCGACGACGGTGAAGATCGGCAGTCCCTTGTGGACCTTCACCTCTACCCTGACCGGCTGCCCCTCAACCCCGTGGACCCAATATGAATGTGCGACAGCGAGCAACGCGACCTCCGGTGCGAAAGTGGCTCCGAGGGTAGCCCTTCTCCCGGGACCGAGGAATGGCTGGATGCGCCGTTTGCTTCCCGTGATTCAATCGGCCATCTTCCCCGCCGATTGCCGGGGGCTGGCGCAATGGTCCCCGGCATTGCACTTTGGTCGCGCTTTTGACCAGGAGAAGAATCTTGATGACGATCGCGATCATGGCCGAGAGCCGGCCGGGAGAACGCCGGGTCGGCCTCGTCCCCGAAGCAGCACGTCACTACCTGAAGCGAGGGTGGCAGCTACGCATTCAGGCTGGCGCCGGAGTCGGCGCGTCCTTTCCCGACCAGCTCTATGAGGCAGTGGACGTCAGCGTGGTGCCTGACAGGGATGCCTTGCTGGACGGCGCTCGCGTAGTCCTGAGGGTGCAGCCGCCGTCGCTGGAGGAGGTCGCCGCGCTGCCTTCGGGATCGGTTCTCGTGTGTCACCTCGACCCGCTGGGCCCCACGGAGGTCATCGAGGCACTGGCAGGGCGAGGGATCACCTCCTTCGCAGTCGAGTTGATCCCGCGCATCACACGCGCCCAGAAGATGGACGTCCTCTCGTCCCAGGCCACGGTCGCCGGCTACAAGGCCGTGCTGATGGGCGCGAGCGCGATGACCCGGTTCCTTCCCATGCTGACCACCGCGGCCGGCACGGTGCGTCCGGCGAAAGCGATGATCCTCGGGGCAGGAGTGGCCGGGCTGCAGGCCATCGCCACGGCGCGCCGCCTGGGCGCGGTAGTCTCGGCCTTCGACATCCGGCCCGCGGTCAGGGAGCAGGTGCAGAGCCTGGGTGCGAAATTCCTCGAAGCCACGCTGGACGAGAGCGCCGAGGACGAGGGCGGCTACGCGAAGGCGCTCTCGGAGGAGCAGCACCAGCGCGAGCTCGAGTTGATCGCCGACAACATCAGGGACCAGGATCTGGTCATCACCACGGCCCAGATACCGGGCAGGCCCGCCCCCGTCCTGATCACCGAGGAAATGGTGGGAACCATGAGGCCCGGCAGCGCCATCGTCGACCTCGCCTCCGAGACCGGCGGCAACTGCGAGGTGACCATAGCAGGAGAGTCAGTCGACCATCAGGGCGTCACCGTGATGGGGCCCACCAATCTGCCGGCGGAGTTGCCCTTCCACGCGAGCCAGATGTATTCCCGCAACCTGGCAAGCTTCGTGGACGACCTCTTCGACGACGAAGGGGCGATCGACTTCGACGAGGAGATTACCGCAGCCACCTGCGTTACACACGGTGGCGAAATAAGGAACGAACGCGTCAGCGCGAAGCTGGCGTCGACTACGGAGTAAGGAACCCATGGGTGAACTGCTGATCCTGCTGTACATCTTCGTTCTCGCCACCCTTGCCGGCAGGGAGGTGATCTCCAAGGTCCCTCCCACCCTGCACACACCGCTGATGTCCGGCGCAAACGCGATTTCGGGGATCGCCATCATCGGCGCCCTGGTCGTCACCGGGTCCGCCGACGAGGTGTGGGTCAAGGTGCTCGGAACCGCGGGAATCGTGATGGCCACGATCAACGTCGTGGGCGGCTTCATGGTGACCGATCGCATGTTGCAGATGTTCCGGAAACGCTGAGGTCATCGTGGAATCAAACACCATTGCACAAATCGCCTACCTGATCTCGGCGATCCTGTTCGTCTCCGGGATCAAGCAGCTGTCCTCACCGGCAACGGCCCGCTCAGGGAATATGAGGGCTTCCCTGGCCATGCTTCTGGCCATCGTCGTCACGCTCCTGTACAACGAGATTCTGGACTGGACGACGGTGCTGGCCGCCGTGATCGCCGGCTCGGTGATCGGGGGGGTGCTGGCCCGGTACATCCAGATGACCGCAATGCCGCAGCTGGTCGCGATCTTCAACGGCTTCGGCGGCGGCGCGTCGGCTGCCGTCGCGGCTGCGGAGTTCGTCCGCGCGGGTGGGAGTGGTCCGTCGCTGGGGATCGGCGACGGAGTCACGATCGTACTCGGGACACTGATCGGCGCAGTCACTTTCTCGGGCAGCCTCATCGCCTTCGGCAAGCTCCAGGGAATCGTCACCGGGAAGCCTGTGACGTTCCCCCTGCAGAAGGTGGTCAACGCCCTCCTCTTCCTGGGCGTTCTGCTCGTGGGCGCCAGTCTGGCCCACGTAGGCACGGCCGACGGAGTGGCGCCACTCTTCGGCATGAGCGCGCTCGAGATCAGCGGTCCGTTCTTCCTGGCCCTCGTCATCGGCGCCCTGCTCCTCGGCGTCCTTCTGGTCATCCCGATCGGCGGAGCGGACATGCCCGTTGTGGTGTCCCTGCTCAATTCGTACTCCGGGCTGGCGGCGGCGACCACCGGCTTCGTGCTGAACAACTACATCCTGATCATCGCCGGGTCGCTGGTCGGAGCCGCGGGCCTGATCCTGACCCAGCTCATGTGCAAGGCGATGAACCGGTCGCTCGGCAACGTCGCCTTCGGCGCATTCGGGACCGAGGGTCAGACGGCTCGGGTCAAGACGGGACAGCGCCCGGTGCGGGACGTGGACGCCGAGCAGGCGGCCATGGTTCTCGCATATGCCAGCTCGGTGGCCGTAGTGCCCGGATACGGACTTGCCGTGGCGCAGGCGCAGCACGAATTGAAGAAGGTGTGCGACTTGCTCGAGGATCGCGGGGTCACCGTTCGCTTCGGCGTCCATCCGGTTGCGGGCCGCATGCCTGGCCACATGAATGTGCTTCTGGCCGAGGCGGACGTCTCCTACGACAAGCTGCTGGACCTCGACGACATCAATGCCGAGTTCGACAGCACCGACGTAGTGCTGATCGTCGGGGCCAACGACGTGGTGAACCCGGCGGCTCGCGACCCGGAGTCGATCATTGCGGGGATGCCCATCCTCGACGTGGACAAGGCGCGGACGGTTATCGTGATGAAGCGGTCGCTCAGCCCCGGTTTCGCGGGCATCGACAACGACCTCTTCTACATGGACAACACCCTGATGTTCTTCGGCGACGCGAAGGATCAGATGTCCGAACTGGTCAAGGAGGTGCGGGAGGCCTAGACTTACTGCAATTGGGTCCGCGCCAGATGCCGCATGGTCCGCCGAGCCTCGTCGCGGAGTTGGACGATCTGGTCCAGCACCTCCTGCAGTTCGTCCCTGTTCATTGGCTCCAGGGCTCCGGAACCGTTGAGCAGACTGAAGAAGAGCAGGTCGGTATGCCCAACGCTCGCCTGCGTGACTCCGATGTCCAGGGTGCGATTGAGGAGCAACGCATCGCGCATGGGCACCGTTGCTGGCGATCCGGCGGGAGGCTGCTCGAACATCATTCTCAGAATCACCTCCCGCAGCAACTGAAACTCCTCGATTACCTCGCCGGCGGACAATCCCCGTCTGGCGGCCGCTGAACCAAAGAGTTCCGCACCTTCGGACCACAGGGGTAGAATGTCGGCGCGGGCGGCGCCGAGCATTCCGGGCAGGAACGAGACCAGGCCACGGCACAGGGGTCTGAGGATGATTTCGTTCGCACCCGACCACCCCTCGCCGGCCGCCAGGAGTCCCTGCGCCCACCGTTCTGCGATGCCAGGTGACCGCTCGCGCACCCACACAGCCAGATCGGGCACGGTGGCCGATGAAGCTCCTGCAGCGTTCGCCCGTGCGACGGATGGCTGGCCTGATGTCATGTTGAACACACGTTCATTCTACCGCCTCCGAGCCGGTGTCGCCAAGCGCCTGGCGCAGCCGGATGCGTACCGTCGTGCCCTCGCCGGCTTCGCTCGCCACCTCGACCGTTCCGTTCCAGGAGTCGACCAGCCTCTTGACGATCGCCAGCCCCAGTCCGGTTCCCCGGGATCGCGTCGAAAACCGGGGCTCGAAAATGCGCGGAAGGAGTTGCTCCGGGATCCCCGTCCCCTCGTCGATGACCGCAATGACGACCTCGTAGGCCCTCGACGCCTTGGCAGCGATACGGACCACGCCGCCTCGCGGCATCGCCGCCCGGGAGTTCTCCACCAGATTGAGAAGCACCTGCTTCAGTTCGTCCGGACGGCACTCCACTCTTGGCAGGTCCGGGGGCAACTCGCCCTCCACGCGCACGGATGCCTGCGCTCCGCCACGGTACAGCTCCAGGACCTCCCGTGCGACGGCGGCAGCGTCCACGGCCACCAGCGGCCCCTTGTCCTCCACTTCGGGAGAGGCCAGCCGGGAAAAGCTCCTGGCAATCGCCGCCAGCCGATCGATCTCGTTGAGAATCGTCGCCACGTTGCGCTCGAGTATGCCGCTGAAGTCCCCCCTTCGGTCGCTCCATGCACGCCTCAGATGTTGCACGGAGAGCTTGATCGGGGTGAGTGGATTCTTGACTTCGTGGGCGACCTGCTTGGCCATTTCGCCCCAGGCCAGAATCCGCTCGCTGCGAAGCTCGTCCGTCACGTCCTCGAGGCTGACGACAACGCCACCCACCTTCCCTTCCTGAACGATTCTTCGGGCCCTTGCGCGAATCCTGAGGTCGGACCACCTGAAGTCCGCATCCGACTCGGCTTCACCGCTTCGCTTGTACTCGGCCAGCCAGCCGGCCAGCTCCACGGCCCTCTCACCGCTTCCGGGGATGGGGACCCCGGCATCGAGTGGAGCGTCCAGCAGAGATTCCGCACCCGGGTTTGCAACAGTGACGCGCCCCTCCGTGTCCACCGCGATAACCCCTGTAGCCACCTCTTCGACGATTGCCTGGGTGCGACGAGTTGTTCGCAGCAGTTCCCGCCGTGCATCGCCGAGGCGCAACACCATCCGATTGAAGGCCGCGAAGACCGACCCGAACTCATCCTGCCGGTCTTCGGGGAGATGGACGGCCAGGTTGCCCCGGCCCACACGCTCGGACGCCACCTGAAGGGACTGAATGGGCCTCGCGAGAGCCCTTCCCACGACCAGCGCGAGTCCCAGCGACAGGATGGGCCCCAGGGCAATGGCAACCCCCAGCAGATCCGCCACATCTCGCCGCCGCAGTGCGGCCGCCCCCGCCCGCAGGGGAACGGGCGAGGCAACGATGTCGCCGTCGGGAAGGCGCCGATGGGCAAGCACGTACTGCCAGTCGCCCAGATTCGCCACTTTGGACGCCTCGAGCTGCTGCCCGGTTTCCAGTGCCGTATAGATTCCCGGGTCGACCCAGCTCTCGTACAGCCCCAACTCGATGAGCTCATCCGCGGAGCCTCCGACCAGCTCTCCCGCCCGGTATTCGAGCAGATCGGCCCCGACCCGCCTCGCGAGCAGCTCCATGGAGCCCCCCTCCTCCCGGTAGGCTTCGGAGATCTGAGCGACCACCCGCTCCGCCAACGCCCTGGCTGTCCGCTCCGACGCTCCCGACAGTGTACGGTAGGCCAACGTCCCGAACACCACGTTGGACAGAATGAAGAAGCCGAACAGCGTCCAGGTGACCCGTGCGCGAAACGAAGTGAAGAGCCTTCTCCAGTCAATCGGAACCGAGAGCCGAAAGCCGAGAATCCACAAGCTCAGTACCCACAGCAGCGAAATCGCCACCAGGCTGAACACCAGCAGCAGGATGCCGCGCGCGAACATGACCGAAGGGTTGGGAATGCTGATCGTATAGGACACCCGATACAAACCGTCCGGGAACTGCGCGATACTCTCTCCCAACCATCCCTCGGCATTGCGGCTCCATGCGACCCTGTCCGCCGCGGCACCCGACCCGTCCTCGGAGGCCCGGACCAACGTGAGGAACTCCTGATTCCCACCTTCCTCCACCGCTGCGAACAATGGACCCAGAGACGAGGGCGCGGCGATGGTGCGGCGCGGGGGTACAGTCCCCGTCACGACCCGCCCGTCCGCAAGCGGCACGGCGATGAGGTGTCGCACATCCACCTCGCCGAGCAGATGATGCTCCCTGGTTCCGGCTGCGCGAATCGCCGGCAACCGTTCACCCACCACGGGGGACAGTTCCCCCTTGACGCCAAGGCGCAGCTCCTGCAGCGGCACGTCGTTCTCCGACCAGAGGGTAACGAAGATCGGCGAGCCCTGCGCCGAGAGTCCGCTGGATACCCAACTTCGGTACATCATTTCCGCGGCGCCCGCCCCGGCCTGGTGAAGCGAGTCGACCTGATCCGCAAATCTCTCCAACAGTCCGTCCACATCCGGTTCGGGCCCGCTTCCCAGCCGACTCAGCTGCTCTTCGGCGATCGCCATGCGGGCCTGGGTCCGCATCGACCACGCGAAGGGGAGAACGGCAGTCGCGGCAAGCCAGAAGGCGCAATACCATCGCAGGTAGGAAACACCACCGGTTGGAGCCACCCCGCGTGCGACAAGCGTGGCCGGCAGCGCCCACAGCATCACCAGACCCGTCGGAACCTCCGGCCCGATCCGCACCCCTGCCGCAACCGCGGCTCCGAGGCCCGCTGCTACGGCCATCCCGACCACAACAAGGCTCGGGCCAGCGCCCAGTGGTGCTCTCGACCGGACTGCGAGCGCCGCACCTGCCGCCAGGGTCAGTAGCAACGTGGCCGTGAGCTGAAAGGCGGCCCATTGCAGGTCACTGCTTCCGAGCAACTGCGGAGATGCACTGTCGCTCAGCCAGCTCAGGACCAGCGGATAACTCACCGCAACCACCAGGGGAAGGATCCATGTCCCCCTTTGCGGCCGCCAGCGCGGCACCGCGAGGATCGCGATGGGGGCGGTCGCCACGCACAGGAGAAAGAGCCTGCCCAGCGTGATGCCGGCCGGGCTTCCCAGGTAACTCCTGGCCGCTTCGCTCAGAGCAGACGCCGTGAAAATGCTCTCGAGCGGCAGCAACGCACCCGCGGCCACGAGGCCGGCCACCGAGTACGTCATCCCGACAGGACCGCCGCCAAAAGACTGAAGGAGCCAGGCCAACGCCCAGACAGCCGCGACGATCCTGATCCACTGCGTACGATGCTCCACCCTGCGCAACGACTCATCCGGCTCAACGATCGTGATACTCAGGAGGGTCTCATCCGGCCATCCAAGGTCGAACACCCCAGGGCCTGCGAGCCTGTCCGACTGGTCGATCCGGATCCGCTCCCCGGACTCGACTGCAAACCGGGTCGCGAAGTCGCCAAGCCCGGACGCAAATGGCTCCGGCAGATCAGACCCCATCAGGGACGCAATCACCGCTGTCTCACCGGTTCCGGACACCCGTGCCGAGAAGTAGAGGTAGGAGAAGAGCGGGGTCCCCGAGTACGCGTACCGATTCGTCCCACGTACGATCCCTTCCGGGACACGTCCGTGATGACTTCCCTCCCAGGCGACGAGCTCGCCCTCCGTCGAGTACACTGCCGCAGCCGTCATGCCGGATTCGTTCAGGACCAGTCGCAACGAATCATGGAGAAGTTCCGTCGGGAGCCCCAGCCCGGCCAGCCTCGACACCTGCTCGACCGACATGTTGCCGTTGTCGACCAGCGCGTCGAACTCGAAGCTTACGCGCTCCGCTACCGCTGCACGCCGGTCGTCCCAGTAACCCGGCCAATCATCCTTCAACCGACGGCCTGCCGCATCGGATTGGAATCCGGCCACGACACCGGCAGCGAGCAGGACCAGCACAACCGACATGCGCCAGCCGCCGCGCCACACGACTGTCGACAGGGCAACGCAGACGGACGCCGCGCCCAGGATCAGCGGAGAATCAATACGGGTCCACACCAGCAGACAGAAGAAGCCGACCCAGATCGGGATCCCCGGAGAGATCCGTCCGTCGAGGGCTCTCGACGAATCAGTGGCCGACTGGTGCGGATCCACGCTGCCCGCTACCGCCATCGCATCGCCCTTTCTGTTTGCCATTATACTTATCCTATATGGATCAGAGTCTCCCGTCGTCACCCGCCGATCCGTCGTCCCGGCCGTCTGTCAGGCTGGTTGGGGCATTGGTGCTTGCGCTGGTCGTCCTGTCTCCCGCGCCGGCATCCGGTCAACTCGTGGATAGCGGCGTGTTCCATCTTTACATGGACGGAGAGCCGGTGGGCACCGAGGAGTTCACCATCCATCGGCGTGGAACCGGCGGTGCCCAGGAAGTCCTCGCGATGGGAACCGTCACCATGCGAAGCGGCCGCGTGTTCAAGACTCTGCTGCAGGTTCAGGGCCCCGGCATGGATCTGGCCGAGTACCAGGTGTCGGTAACCGGTACCGACACGGCAGTGGTCAGCCTGGTGCGCGCAGGGTCCCGCTTGCGCCGCACGATCATCGCCCCGGGCGGTGAGCGGGTCCGCGAGTACCGGGCGCGACCTGCGACAGCGATCTTCGAGGACGGTGTCGCCCACCACTACTTCGTGCTGGGGGCGCTGCTGGAGAGCGACGCCGCCGGGACGACGCTGCTCGCCTTCACCCCGCTCGCCGACGAGCCCGAGTCCACATTGCAGCTCCAGGCCGGCCCTCAGATGCTTGAGATCGGGGGAGTTGCTGTCGAGACTACGCAGGTGCGCCTGGGGAACGGAGAGGATGCAGGGGCCGTGTGGTTCGACGGCAGCGGGAGACTCGTGCGCGTATCACTGCCCCGAAAAGGGTTTCTCGCGGTCAGGATGCCCTGATTGAAGCTGACCACTTCCTGACGCGTAGCGGAAACTGTATATGGGACCTTCGCGTAGGGGGAGCGGGATTATTCGTGAGACCCCGCCAACGCTTTGCATTTCATGAATGGAGAAGTAAGCACGTTGCCAAATACGAAAACGCCGGTCGCCAGGTCATCGCGGCAACTCCTTGCCGGACGTACGATCGCCCTTGTGGCGGCCCTCCTCGCGCTCGGTACGATGGTGACACCGGTCGCCGCTCAGGACCAGGTGCCCGCATCCCTCTCATTGGACGAAGCCCTGCGGCTCGCCCTTCGCAACAACCCGCGGCTGATGGCGGTCCGCAACGATGTCGCGGTCGCCGACTGGAACCTCAACGCCGCCTACGGCTCGTGGCTTCCTACCGCATCCATCAACTCCAGCGTCTCCTGGCAGGGGGCTGGAGAACAGCGATTCGGGAGCATCACCGCCGATCAGCTGGGGTTTCAGGACCAGCCTTCGTTTCTTTTCAGCTCGTACAACGCGGGGATCAACTACTCGGTCAGCGGACGTACCCTGATGGCTCCCGGCCAGGCCAGGCGAGGCCGCGACGCCACGGTGGCGCAGGTGCGCTCCGAGGAGGCGGTAGTACGGCTGAACGTCACCAAGGCCTACCTCGAGGCGGTGCGCCAGGCTGAAGGGCTGAGCCTCGCGGAACAGGAACTTGAACGAGCGCGGTTCAATTCTCGGCTGGCGCAGGGGCGCCAGGAAGTGGGATCGGGGAATGCGATCGATGTGCAGCAGGCCGAGGTGAATGTCGGACGGGCCGAAATTACGTTGCTCCAGGCCCAAACCGGAGTCCGCACATCCAGGATCCGGCTGCTCCAGCAACTGGGGGTCACATTGGCCGCCGAACCGTCTCTGGCGACCACCTTCGCCGTCGCCGAACCGCAGTGGACGGCCGATGGCCTGTACGCCATGGCCATGGGTGGCAACCCGGGCCTTCAGGCGCTGAGAGCCCAGGAAGAGTCCTCGCGCTACGGCGTGCGGATTGCCCGCTCCGCATATTTTCCGACGGTGTCGATGTCGGCGGGATTCAGCGGGTTCACCCGTCAGGCCAGCAGCACCGCCGGACAGGAAGCTCAGGCTCTCGCCGCCGGGCGGGCCCGAATACAGCAGTGCCAGCAACTGAACGGCCTCGTCTCGCTGTTGCCCACCCCTCCTCCCCCGCAGGACTGCTCATTGCTGGGGACACCCGAGTCCGCCCTCGAGGACATCCGTCGGGAGAACGATGCGTTCCCCTTCAACTTCACCACACAGCCGCCGTCGGTCGGGCTGACGGTCTCAATTCCCATATTTCAGGGTCTCGGCCGGCAGCGTGAACTGGAGAGTGCCCGGGCCCTGTTGAACGACAGCAGATTCCAGGTCCTGGAACAGGAACTGGCGTTGCGGGCCGACATCGAATCCCGCATCGCCATCGTGCGGACGGCCTACGAGAGCGCACTCATCGAGGAGCGCAACCAGGCACTCGCAGACGAGCAGCTTCGTCTGGCACAGGAGCAATACCGCCTCGGACTATCCAATTTCATCGCACTGGTTGAGGCCGAGACGGTGAAGGCTCGGGCGGACCGCGAGCGCGTGCTGTCCATTTTCACATATCATGACGCAGTCGCCGACCTCGAGGCGGTTGTCGGCACCCCCTTGAGGAACCCGTAAGGACATCATGCGAACACCAATCAAGATCATCATCGGAGCGGCCGTCATCGCTCTCCTCACCGTAGCGGTTGTACTCGGCAGCGGAGGCGGCCGGCCGCGGGGCCTGGAAGTCCGGGTTGAGACCGTCGGCACGCGAGACCTGGTTGCTACCGTCACGGCGAGCGGCAACGTCAGAGCACGCCGCAAAGTGGATATCAGTTCGGATATCTCCGCGCGCGTGTCTCAACTCCTGGTGCAGGAGGGGCAAGACGTGGAGCAGGGCCAGATCCTGCTGCGCCTCGATCCGAGCCGCTACCAGGCAGCCCTCGATCGGAGTCAGGCCAACCTCAGCCAGGCCCAGGCGGGGGTTGCGCAAGCACGCGCGAACCTCTTGCGGGCCGAGCGCCAGGCGGAGCGCATGGCTTCTCTCAGGGCGCGGGATTCGCTGCTCGTAAGCCGCCAGGACGTCGAGAACGCCGAGACGGATCTCGAGGTGCAGCAATCGTTGCTCGACGCCGCCGTCTTCGGGGTGAACCAGTCCGAGGCGGCGGTCGACGAGGCGCGGGACCAGGTGTCCAAGACCATCATCCGCGCGCCGATCTCGGGCCGCGTAACCCGCCTCAACGTCGAGGAGGGTGAAACGGTGATCGTCGGCACCATGAACAATCCAGGCAGCCTCATTCTGACCGTTTCAGATCTCTCTGTCATGGAGGTCGTACTGGAAGTCGACGAGACGGATGTGCCGGAGATCTCCCTGGGCGACAGCGCTTCAGTCGAGCTCGACGCCTTCCCGGACCTGATTTTTCCGGGGACCGTGACCGAAATCGGAAACAGTGCAATCCGGCCTCCCTCCCAGGTGGCCGGTACGGGGCAGACTCCCACCATCGACTTCGAGGTCGTCGTCACGCTGGAGGACCCCGGCGCGGAACTCCGACCCGATCTTTCCGCGACCGCCGAGGTCGTGACCGACACACGCATCGACCAGCTCGCCATCCCGATCATCGCACTGACGCTGCGAGAGGAGGATCCGGCGGACGTGGGCGACAACGGCGATGATACGCAGACTGAGAATCGCGGCAGGACGAACCTCCAGGCAATCGAGGGCGTCTTCGTCGTTCGGGACGGAATCGCCGTCTTCACGCCTGTGAGCGTCGGTATCGCCGGGCAGGAGTACTTCGAGGTCATCTCGGGGCTCGGCGCAGGCGACAGCGTCGTCAGCGGCCCCTATCAGGTCGTGCGCACGCTCGATGACGGTTCCGCGGTCCAGGCAGACGACGCGGCCGGCTCGGACGCCCCGGACGGATCGAACTGACCGGCCCTCATGCAATTCCTCGAAGGCGTCAGGCTGGCCTGGGAGCAGATCCGCACTCAGAGGCTGAAGAGTTTCTTCACCCTTCTCGGGGTAATCGTCGGCGTCATGTTCCTGATCGTGGTGGTGAGCATCGTGGAGGGAATGGACCGCTACATCCGGGACACCCTCACCGACAAGATCTTCGGGGTCAACACGGTCACTGTCAGACGCAGCCCGAACTTTGCCCTGAACACCTCTCGAGAACAGGAGAGGGCGTGGAACCGGGCGCCCCGGCTCACCTTCGATGACCTGGATCACCTCCGCGAGCGCGTCACCTTCCCCGCCGTCATCTCTCCCGAGTCAGACGCCACCGGGGCCCTGGAAGCCGACCGCGGGCGGAAGGTCGAAAACGTCCGAATCGTAGGAGCCTCGGCGGAGATCTTCGACATCCGTGGCTGGAGAGTCGAGCGAGGCCGAGCCTTCACCGGCCAGGAAGCCGAACAGGGGATACCCGTCGTCGTGCTCGGAAAATCCACCGCGGAGGTGCTCTTCGAAACAATCGATCCGATCGGCAAACGGGTCCGGATCCGGGGGTTCCCCTATCGGGTGGTAGGGGTCCTCGAGGAGCAGGGTTCGTTTCTGATGATCTCGCTGGACAATCTGGTGGTGGGGCCCGTGCGTTCCCCGCTTCAGAGCATCACCGCCCCCCGCGGGCGGGTCGATCAGATCGTGCTCAAGGCCGAGGTGCCCGAGCTCGTCGTGCCGCTCCAGCAGGAGGTGGTCGAGCTCATGCGAGTGCGCCGCCGTCTGGGTCCCGCCGAGCTCGACAACTTTGCCGCCGAAACCACCGAATCCTCGCTGAGTCTGTGGGAGCGGATCAGTCAGATACTCTTCATGGCGCTACCCGGGCTGGTCGGGATCTCACTGGTGGTAGGGGGTATCGTGATCATGAACATCATGCTGGTTTCGGTGATGGAGAGAACCCGTGAGATAGGAGTTCGCAAGGCCCTGGGGGCCCGACGTGCCGATATTCTCGCCCAGGTGCTGATCGAAAGCGCCACTCTTTCGGGGATCGGGGCGCTTTTCGGGGTTGCGATAGGCGTGGCGGTCACGTTGCTGGTGGGTGCTGTTTCGCCGCTTCCGGCGGCTGTGGCTCCAAGATGGATCCTGCTTGGGGTGTCGCTCGGAGTGGTCGTAGGCGTCATCTCCGGCGTATATCCCGCGTCCAGGGCTGCAAGGCTCGATCCCGTTGACGCGCTGAGGTACGAATGAGTGACCGTCCCGGCAGGCGGATGCCCGACTTCGCGGGTGCGGGTGAGCCATCGGCAAAGCGCATCATCGTCGATGGCACGCGCGTGGCGATGGCGGCGCTTCGTGCCAATTGGGCGCGCACCCTTTTGGCCATCCTTGGCGTGGGGGTCGGCGCGGGAGTGGTCGTGACCGTCGCTGCCATCATCACCGGGATTCGCACCGAAGTGTTGAACCTGTTCGAGGCGTCGGGGCCCGACAACTTCACGGTGATGCCCTTCGACTTTTCCGACGCCCGCATCTCCTTCGACGGATCCGGAAGGCCTCCCTGGTGGGACCGGCCCGAGATCAGCGACAGGGAGATTCGGCGGATGCAGTCCCTGCCCGCGGTGGCCGAGCTGATCGCGTTCTTCGAATTCGGTGCGTCCATACGGTTCGAGTCGGATTGGGTGTCGAACCTGTCCTGGCGGGGCGTGTCTTCCACATGGACCATCTCTCAACCCGGAGACTTCGTGTCGGGCAGGAACTTCACGCCAACCGAAGTGAATCAGGCACGCGCCGTAATGGTAATCTCGAACGATGTGGCCAAGGCCGTTTTTGGGGAGATTGACCCCGTTGGCAGGCGCGTGCGAGTGAACGCCGGCCGACGGGCGGCCAACGAACTCTTTACCGTGGTCGGTGTCTACGAACCGTTGGACAATGTCTTCGGCGAGGTAAGCGAGAACTTTGCATTGGTCCCCTTTACCGCGGCCGACAAGCGTCTCAAGGCCAGGGATCGCTGGACCTTCATGATGGTGGACATCGTGCCGCGCGAAGAAGTCGGTTCCCAGGAAGCGGAGAATCAGGTCATCGCAGCGCTCAGATCCATGCGCGAGCTCGGACCCGATGAAGACAACGACTTCGCCATTATTCGCGCCGAGCAAATCGTCGATATCTTCAATCAGCTGACCGGCATGTTCTTCATCGTCATCGTCGGCCTCTCTTCCGTGGGAATGCTCGTGGGGGGGATCGGCGTCATCGGCATCATGCTCATCTCGGTGACGGAACGAACCCGGGAGATCGGGATACGCAAGGCGATCGGTGCCACCCGACAGGAAATCAAGTGGCAGTTCCTCATCGAATCCTCGATGCTCACGGCCGCGGGCGCGGTAACCGGTCTACTGGTGGGTTGGGGAGCGTCGGAGACGCTTGCGGCAATTTCCCCATTGCCCGCAAGAATCCCGATCTGGTCCGTCGCGGCCGCAGTCGTGCTGGCGATCCTCACGGGAATACTGTTCGGAATGCTGCCAGCCCTTCGCGCTTCCCGGCTCGACCCGGTGGAAGCGCTCCGATTCGAATGAACCCTGACAGCCGATGATCGAGCCTCTCGATGTGCTGGCCGTGATGGCTCACCCCGACGACGCCGAAATCTTCTGCGGCGGTGCGCTGATAAAGTCGGCGGAAGCCGGTCAGCGAACTGGTGTGCTCGACCTGACCGCCGGTGAAGCGGGGTCGCAGGGGACAGTCGAAACCCGAGCCAGGGAAGCTTCGGAAGCCGCCGCGGTGATGGGGTTGGCCGATCGCCGGTGTGCCGGCCTCGCCGACTCCGGGCTGGTGAACGATCAGGGATCAAGGATCGTGGTCGCGACAATGCTTCGGACACTCAGGCCCCGGGTTGTCGTGACGCACTGGACCGAGGGACGGCATCCGGACCATCGGGCGGCGGCGTGCCTCGCACGCGATGCGAGCTTCCTGGCCGGGCTGAAGAAGTTCCCTGCCGCCGGGGCTCCACACCGCCCGGACAAGGTCGTCTACGCCCTCGCCTTCCGGGAGGATCCGGTCAGGCCGACTTTCGTCGTGGATATCACGAACCAGATGGAGCGGAAGCTCGAGGCCCTCTCGGCCTACGGTTCGCAGTTCAGAGGAAAGAGTGGAATCGGAGAGGTGTACCCTGGCGGTGATCGCCCACTCTTCGATCAGATCCGCAGCGTCCACGCAACGTATGGCTCGCTGATCAGGTGCGGGTACGGTGAGCCATACTGGACGGAGGAGACAGTCGAGGCCGCTACCCTGGGAACGCTCTCCGTCATGAGCTTCTGACGGAACGCGCCTGACCGGCGGGGCCCGTCGATGGCCCCGCCGGTCAGGCGGAGAAAAGTGGGACAGGTGATGAGGGGACTGGACGGAGCGTCCAGGTGCCGTCGCTGTGTTAGACCGACCAGCCGCAGCAATACCCCCGCATGCACGGAGTACGTGAACAGATATCCCAAAGCAGGAACCGTTTCACTTTGAGGGCTCCTTCAACCTGTGCCTCCGCTGGAGTCGGGGATACCGGGTCGCCAATTGCCGGACCAGCCAGTCCAATCACCAGCGCGACCGCGAAGATTTTCCACGCAACTGCGATTGGTCTGCCACGACGAAGGCCCATACCGTATTTCTTCATTTTCGATAATTCCATTGTGCGGGGTGACTAGTAGAGCGGGCCGGTATCCTGGCCGCAGCAAAGCGCCCATTCCGGATAGCAGGTCAGCAGGCAGATCCGAATGTGCCAGAAGCCGAATTGGATCTGACCGAATGGATCCGGCATCTGGGCCTGGACCTCCGCCGGCGGCACAGGTACCACTTCGGACGCGGCGGGCGCACCCAATGTGAAGGCGAGGGCCAATCCCAGCGAGGCCAGTTGAAGCAGGCGCCGCCGGCCCCAGCTGTGTGTGTCGTTTTTCGTATTCATGTCGATACTCCTTGTCTTGTTTGATGAGTCTGATGCGCTATGTGCGCGATCAATCACTGTCCTGTCTTATCCAGCAACCAATGCTCTGCCGCCTGTTGGATCGAGTTTCCCATGGAGGAGTCGCCCCCTGAGTGCAGTGAATCCTCGGGAGGCGGCAACTGCACTGCTTCCACCACGCCCTTGCTGTCCACGAGATAGAATGCGGAAATCGACCCGGCTCCGAAGTTCCGCTCGTGCTCGGCCGGAGTGGTCGCGGCGACGCGCGCGGAGATGCGCTGCGCCTCCAGAAATCGACCGACCATTCCCTGGTCTTCCACTCCCAGCTGCGAGACTGCCAACACGACGGTCTCGAATCTGTCACCGTACCTGCGTTGGAGTGCTCTTACGGAGCGCGCCGGATCGGTGAGATTGCACCCCAGGCATTCTGCCGCTTGGAACACCCACACCAGGGCTGGCCGGCTCCCGGACAACACCACGCCGGAGATCGTATCTCCCACGGCCAGGGGGACCCGCCTGCCGCTATCCGCACGGCAACCTGCCAGAGCTGCGGCACAGCACACCACTACCATCGCGGCGGGGGTCGGCCATGCCGCCCTAGCCATCGGACTTGCGCCGCGCTACGAGCCATTGATTGGGCAGCACCGAAGCCGGGTCATCAAAGTAGAAGACACCCTGATCGACCGTGAGCAGGCGAGGCATGTTGGTGGCTTTCCAGACGGTCGCTCCCTGAGGGTCAAGGATCAGGATGTCCCAAACGGCACCGAATTCCCGGGTCTGCACGGACACGACCACCTTCTCGCCACTGTCCATGACAAACGCCTTGTACACCTGCGTCATCGAGTCGAAGGCGCGCTGGATCTCCCTGGGATCTGTCACGTTGCCGCCGCTCATGGGAAGTTCACCCAGCGGTCGGGCAAGAGACAGCGGCGAGGTCGCGAGACGCTCCCCTGTCCGGTCGAACTTGTACAGCGTATCCGATAGAGCCCAGACGGCCCAGATCGTGTCGCCGTCCAGCGTAGCGCTCGCAGCGGTGAAGCTTGTGGCAAAGGGTAGAGCAGCTTCGGGAACCCCCATGGGGAGGAAGCTGCGCTCGATCTCGCGAGACTCGCGGTTCCAGATGTGCAGCAGCTTCGGGCGCCTCTCGGAAGGGTCGGCCCCAGCCAGGAGGAAACGGCCATCCCCCAAGTCCTGCGCACTGATGGCTCCGGGAACCGGAGACGCGATCACCTCGGGCGCGGAATCGCCGCTGCCGGCGAAGAATGTCATTCGCTGCGACATGACGTCGGCGACCACAACCTCGCCATTTTCCGCTCGGTGCGCTGTCATGGGAAAAAGAAACTCTCCAGGTCCCTCGCCCTTGGTCCCCAGAATCCCCAGCAGGCTCCCATTGGTGCCAAAGAGGTTGATCTGGGCTTCCATGGGTTCCGTGACCACCAGGAGGCCGGTGTTGTCCGATGTCACCATCGGTTGCACCACCATGGCCTGGTCGTTCTCCTCCAGCGTCAGATTGTGTAGAACCTCGAACGCTTCCGCAAAGACATCCATATCGACCGGTTCCCGGTCAGCCTCGCTCGCAAGGGGGCTCGACGCATCCGGAGTCGTACTGGAGCCGTCGTCACCGGGGCCACAGGCCGGCACCGACGCAACTAGAATCGAGAGGAGGGCCCGTCCAGTGATTTCGACACATGGCAACCCGATGCGGGCTGCCGGACTGGCTTTGGTTTGCTGGCGTCTTCGTCCACGATTCCTGGTCATTGGTGACTGCTCCCTCGATGGTCTTCTCGAGATACGCATCTCGATTCGCGCACCTGGATACCTCGCCCCATCGGCGCTGGTAACACGCGGGGTCGAGTCTTGGCACGCGGAAGGTAGACAGCACCGGCGGGCGTTGGGATAGCTGGATGGGACAGCTTCTCGGGCCTGCGCTGTAAGCAACACCGCGTGACCCGGTGTTGACGAGACGGCGGTCAGGTCAGACCGGGACGCCCTGCTCCCGCAGCCAGGATTCCATCACCCCCCGGATTTCGGCCAGTCGCGCCGGGGAACGAGCTTCGTATCTCGCCACCACCACGGGCTGGGTGTTGGACGCTCGCACCAGCCCCCAGCCGTCCCCGAAGAGAACGCGCACGCCGTCAACGGCGACGACCTCGTAGCGGGCACCGAAGTGCTCGCGCGCGCGCTCCACCAGGTCGAACTTCTCTTCCTCCGCGACCTCGATGCGGAGTTCGGGGGTGGACACGTACTCGGGGAGGGCGGCGGTCATCGCCGAGAGCGGACGCTCCGACGATGCGACCAGTTCGATGAGGCGACACGCCGCGTAGAGGGCGTCGTCAAATCCCAGATAGCGGTCCGCAAAGCATATGTGGCCGGACAGCTCCCCGGCGATGCTCGCCCCCTGTTCCTTCATCTTTTCCTTGATCAGGGAATGCCCCGTCTTCCACATGACGGGCACTCCGCCCGCACGTTCGAAGACCTCCGGAAGCACCTGCGAACACTTCACATCGAACACGAGCTTCTCGCCGCGTTCCCCGCGGCGCAGCACGTCGAGGCCAAAGAGAAGAAGAAGAATGTCCCCCCTGACGATGGCGCCCTGATCGTCCACCGCGCCGATCCGGTCCGCATCACCATCGAAGCCAATCCCCAGGTTCGCCTCGCGGCGCCGGACCTCGGCGATGAGATCCTGCACGTATTCGTCGACGGTGGGGTCGGGGTGATGGTTGGGGAAGGTGCCGTCCGACTCGCAGTACAGTGGAATCACCTGTGCGCCAATGGCTTCCAGAAGCTCCACGGCGACCAGCGAGCCGGTCCCGTTCCCACAATCGACCACCACTTTCAACGGGCGTGAAAGCGTGAAGCGTCCGGCCACATCGGCCACGTATGCGGGAAGCACGTTGCGGCGTTCCAGGCGTCCCGCTCCGACTGCGAAATCGTCCTCCCGAATCCGGCGGAGCAGACCCTGAATGACCTCGCCGTAAACGGACCCGCGCGCCATGGTCATCTTGATGCCGTTGTATTCGGCCGGGTTGTGCGACCCCGTGATCTGCACCGCCCCGTCGGCCGCGAAATGATGCTCGCTGAAGTATGCGACCGGTGTGGGCACCGTGCCGAGTGCGATCACATCACACCCCGACGACCTCAACCCCTCGACCAGTCCCGCCCTCAGCGGCGGTGATGACGGCCGATTGTCCTCGCCCACCACGACACACGGATTGGGCGACGGGCATCGCCGGCGGAGTTCCGAGCCATAGGCCGCCCCCACGGCTCGCGCGACTTCAGGGTCCAGATCCTCGCCGACAATCCCGCGGATGTCGTATTGGCGAAAGATGTGCTCCCGCAGTGGCATCGTCGCGTGATCCGCTAGCGGTCGGCGTCAGGGCAGGAGGGCGGCCGTCGCACCCGCACTGCCCCCCAATCCCTCGGCGGAACCGATCGCCCAGTCGAGCACCGTTCCAGGGAATATGCCCGCCAGCAGGATGAATCCCACGCAGAGAACGAGCGCGACATGGGCGGCAAGTGGGGGATCGGCTGTTGCCGCTACCGCTTCCGCCGCCTCGTCGCCCTCCTTCATCCACATGAACCACGCCACGCGCAGGTAGTACCAGTAGGAGACCACGGTCGTGAGCACCAGGATCACGGCGAGGACCCACAGCTGCGCCTCGGCAGCGCCGAGCAGGAGCTGATACTTGGCGATGAACCCGGCCGTCCCCGGGAATCCGGCGAGCGACAGGAGGAACACGGTCATGAAGACGCCCAGCACAGGCTTGCGCCAGCCGAATCCGGCGTAGTCCTCGATCCTGTGGTTCTGCTCCGACTGGTTGCTGATCGTGGTGACGATCGCAAAGGCGCCGATGTTCATCACCGTGTACACCAGCAGATAGAACAGGAGCGCGGCGGTCGCCGCGTCGTTGGCCGCGATGACCGCGACCAGCAGATACCCACCGTGCGCGATCGACGAATAGGCCAGCATCCTCTTGACGCTCGATTGCGCGACGGCCACCACGTTGCCGACGACCATCGTGATGGCGGCCAGCCACCAGAGAATCGTCCACCACTGGTCGTAGACGCCGCCGAGGCCGACGACGAACACGCGCAGGAATGCCACGAACGCTGCGGTCTTCACGGCCGCGGCCATGAACGCAGTCACCGGAGTGGGCGCGCCTTCGTACACGTCGGGGGTCCACATGTGGAACGGAACCAGTGCCACCTTGAAGCCGAAGCCGATCGCGAGGAGCGCCACGCCCGGGACCAGAAGCGCATCGGCGGTGGTGCCGTCCTGGATGGCACTGGCAATCGCCTGGATGTTCGTACTCCCCGCGGCACCGTACACGAGCGCGATGCCGAAGAGGAGGAACCCGGTGGCGAACGCGCCCAGCAGGAAGTACTTGAGCCCGGCCTCCGCCGACCGGCGGTCTCGCCGATTGAATCCGACCAGCGCGTACACGCCGATGGACATGAGTTCGAGCCCGAGGAAGATGATCATCAGGTCGCGCGCCGCCCCCATGAACATCATCCCGATGGTCGCAAAGAGGATGAGGGAGTAGTACTCTCCCGCCTGCAGCTTCTGCCGGGTCACGTAGGCCAGCGAAATGACGATGGACAGCGCCGCGCCGAGGATGAAGACCCAGTTGGCGAAGAGACGGAACCGATCGAGCGCGATCATCGCGGCCGCCCCATCCTCGCTCACGCCCCAGTAGAGCCACCCGTTGGCGACGGCGGCGAGTCCGAGGCCGGCCAGCGACATCCAGCCAAGCTCCTGGCCGTGCCCGGGTTCACGCCGGCGCGCCACCCCCATGATGAGCACCAGCATTCCCCAGCAGGACAGAACGACCTCGGGCAAGAGCGCCAGGACGTAGTGGAAGCTGGAGGAGTAGTCGAGGATCATCGTCCCGGTCCTCCCACTTCCGCCGGGTAGGGTGCGGTCGAGGGCTCGGTCTCCGCCAACTCGGCCGGATCCGCAACAATCAGTCCTTCGTCAGGCGGAGTCCCCTGCCCGGCCATGCGAGCCTCCTCCACCCGTTCGAGCACCACATGCACACTCGGCTCCATCCGCTCGAGGAAAGGCGTGGGGTGGACCCCGATCCAGATCATCAGCGCCACGAGAGGCCCCAATACGACCATCTCCCGCCGCGACAGGTCCGCGAAGGTCCTGTTCTCGGGCTTGTCGAGGTTGTTGAAGAGGATGCGTTGCACCATGGGGAGCATGTAGTAGGCCGCGAAGATGACTCCGGTGGCGGCGATGATGGCCGTGACCGCGTGAGTCTCGAAGGTGCCTATCAGCGCCAGGAATTCGCCGATGAAACCACTGGTCCCCGGAAGTCCGATCGACGCCAGCGCGGTGATCACGAACGCGGTGGCGAAGAACGGAGCCACGCGTCCGATACCGCCGAAGTCCTCGATGAGGCGGGTGTGGCGCCGCTCGTACATCATGCCCAGCAGGAGGAACAGCGCCCCCGTCGATACGCCGTGGCTGATCATGACCACCAGCCCGCCCTGCAGACCATTCACCGTCAGGGCGAAGACCCCGATCATCACGAATCCCATATGGGCCACGGAGGTATAGGCGACCAGCTTCTTCGCGTCGGGCTGAACCGCCGCCACCCAGGCGGCGTAGATGATCCCCGCGACGCCAAGCGTGAGCATGACGGCCACCACCGTGGGGTGCTGCGACGCCCCCGGGAAGAAGGGAAGCAGGAACCTGAGGAACCCGTACGTCCCCATCTTCAGGAGCAGCGAAGCCAGGATGACGGAGCCCGGGGTGGGAGCCTCGACGTGGGCGTCCGGCAGCCAGGTGTGCAGGGGGAAGATCGGAACCTTGATCCCGAAGGCGAGCGCGAATGCGGCGAACAGCCACAGCTGCTCGCGCATCGTGAGATCGGCGGCGAGGAAGGCCTCGTAGCTGAACGAGCCCGCGGCGGTGCTGAAGTAGATGTACAGGATCGCCACCAGCATGAGCAGCGACCCGACCGCCGTGTAGAGGAAGAACTTCACGGCGGCATATATCCTGCGCTCTCCGCCCCATATGCCCACGATGAAGTACATCGGGATCAGCGTGAGCTCGAAAAAGACGTAGAAGAGGAAGACGTCGGTGGCCAGGAAGACCCCGACCACCCCCGTCTGCAGGAGCAGCATCAGGGCGTAGAAGGGCCTGCGGCGCGTCTTGATGTACTCGAACGAGCCGAGGATCGCGATCGGGGTGGTCAGCGTCGTCAGCATGACCATGAAGACGGAGATCCCGTCGACGCCCAGCGCATAGCTCACTCCCCACGACTCGATCCATGGTGTGGAGGATTGGAGGGTGAAGCCGCCCGACCCGGGATCGAAGCCCCACCACAGTCCCAGACTCAGGACGAACACCGAGGTCGACCACCAGAATGCGACGTGCTGCGCCCGGGCCTCGGAGGACGTCATGACATGGATCAGTCCCAGAATCGGGAGCCACACCAGGGCGTGAAGGATCCAGCCTTCGTAGAGGATCGGGATCGAAGCGAAGAATTCCGTCATGTCGTCATCACAGGAAGACCGCGGCGCCGAGGACAAGGAGGACGCCCACCGTCAGAACGAATGCGTAGGTGTTGGCCTGGCCGGTCTGGAAGAGACTGCCGAACCAGCCGGCGAGGCGGGTAAAGTTGGCGACGGAGTTCACAAAGCCGTCGATGATCACCGTGTCGACGAATCTCCAGCACCAACGCGAAGCGGCCAGGATCGGCTGCACGATTCCGCGGTCGAAGACTTCGTCGAAATACCACTTGTTGTACAGGATTCCGCGCAGGCCGGTGGGTGCGGCACTGTCCTCGGCGGCCGCGGGCACCTTGCGCGGGCCCAGCAGCCTGACTGAAACCAGGACCACCACGGCCGCGGCCAGAGTCGACACAAGTGCCCATGCGAATTCGCCGGCCCCCATCAGGGGGTCGCCGTGCGCGGCTTCCCCGAGCGCAGCCACCTGGATTGCCGCCGCATCGTGGGTGATCGGCTCCAGCCAGTGGTGGAGCCACTCGGTCATGGGAAGAGCGCCGAACAGCCCAAGGGCGGATTCGCTGAGCGCCTCGGGAACATTGACCCAGCCGCCGAAGACCGAGAGCACCGCGAGCACGATCAGGGGGATCGTCATCACGCGCGGTGCCTCGTGCATGTAGGGACGGGCTTTCCGCCCGAGCCGCGTCTCACCATGGAAGGTCATGACCATGAGGCGGGTCATGTAGAAGGCGGTCAGCATCGCGGTTGCCAGAGCGACCACCCAGTAGACCGTGTAGAGGCCCGCGAACTGGTTCCCTTCCGCACCCGCCCAGGCCGCGGTGTACCAGATGATCTCGTCCTTGGAGAAGAACCCCGCCAGCGGCCAGATTCCCGCGATCGCGAGCGTGGCGATCCACATCACCACCCAGGTGATGCGCATGCGGTCCTTGAGGCCGCCCATGTTTCGCATGTCCTGCGCGTCCTCGTGGCTGTCCACCTTGTGCAGGGCGTGGTGCATCGAGTGGATGACCGCGCCGGCCCCGAGGAAGAGCAGCGCCTTGAAGAAGGCGTGGGTCATGAGGTGGAAGATGGCGGCGGTGAATGCGCCCACGCCGGCCCCGAGGAACATGAATCCCAGCTGTGAAACGGTCGAGTAGGCCAGCACCTTCTTGATGTCGTTCTGCTGCAGCGCGATGGTGGCGGCAATCAGCGCAGTGAGTACCCCGATCCCGGCCACGACGGCCTGGCTGGTGGGTGCCAGCGCGTAGAGCACTCCTGAGCGCACGACCATGTAGACACCCGCCGTGACCATCGTCGCCGCGTGAATGAGCGCGGAGACGGGCGTCGGGCCGGCCATGGCGTCCGGCAGCCATACGTGCAGCGGAACCTGCGCGCTCTTGCCGGCCGCGCCGAGCATGAGCAGCAGCGTGATGGCGGTTACGGTGGTACCGCCGACCGCCAACCGCTCTTCCGCCCCGCCGAAGATCGGGACGAAATCGAGCGTCCCGAAGGCCTGGAAGAGGAGGAACATGGCGAGGAGGAAGCCGAAGTCGCCGATGCGGTTGACGATGAACGCCTTCTTGCCCGCGTCGGACTTGTCGCGATCGGTGAACCAGTACCCGATGAGGAGGTAGCTGCACAGCCCCACGCCTTCCCAGCCGATGAACATCATCGCGTAGCCCGCGCCCATCACCAGCACGAGCATGAAGAAGACGAAGAGGTTGAGATACGCGAAGTAGCGGGGATATCCGACGTCGTCGCGCATGTAGCCCACGCTGAAGACGTGGATCAGGAAGCCGACGCCCGTCACCACCAGCATCATGACCATGGAGAGCTGGTCGAGCTGGAGGGCAGCATCGACCTGCAGCGTGCTGGTCGCGATCCAGCTCCAGTAGCTGCGGATCACGGGTTCGTGCAGCTCCGCGCCCGACATCCCGACGAAGTTCCACGCGGCGAGCAGGAAGGCTGCCAGCATCACCCCCGGACCGATCCAGGTGGGAAGCGTATGGGTGCGGGGACGGGTGCTGCCCGCGAAGGGATCCCATTCACGCCCTGCTCGGACCTCCGCCGAAGACCGCCTCGCCGCCCACAGGGCCAGGACGCTGTTCGCGACAAAGCCCAGAAGCGGCAGCAGGACGATCAACCCCGGAAGCACGGGTTCCCAGTGCGCGGCCTCCTGGGCCGGCATCCCGGATGCCACGACCGATGCGATGGATCCCATCAGATCACCACTTCAGCAGGTTGAATTTGTCCACATCGACCGTCTTGTAGTGCCGGAAGATGGAGATGATGATGGCGAGGCCGACGGCCGCCTCGGCGGCTGCGACCGTCATGACGAAGAACACGAAGAGCTGGCCTTCGATCCCGGTGTAGCGGGACAATGCCACGAAGGCGAGGTTGACCGCGTTGAGCTGCAACTCGATGCACAGGAAGATGATGATCGCGTTCCGGCGAACGATCACGCCGAGCGTGCCGATCACGAAGAGTACCGCGCTCAGCAGGAGGGCATGGGTAAGCATCGGGCTCCTCGGCTCAGGTTCGCGGTTTGGCCAGCACGACGGCGGCGACGATGGCAACCAGCAGCAACAGCCCCATCAGTTCGAACGCAACGACGTAGTCGGTGAAGAGAGGTTCGGCGATCACGCCCGCGACGCCCTGCTCCTGGACGGCGGCGTCGAGCGCCGCGGCGACCGCGGCCCCGTCTCCCCGCACTCCGGTATCGCTCACATCCAGGAACCCCCGAGCCAGAACACCGAATGTGAGACCCACGACGACGAAGCCCAGCAGGGACCACAGCCCGAACTTGAGATCGGCCCGGTAGTCGTGGCCCAGGTTGAGGAGCATGATCACGAACAGGAAGAGGACCATGATCGCCCCTGCGTAGACCAGCACCTGAATCGCCGCAAGAAAATGTGCCTCGAACAGGACATAGATCCCGGCCACGCTGGCCAGCGTGGCGATCATGAAGAGCAGGCTCGCGACCGGCGTGCGGCTGATGACGACACCGACGGCGCCCCCGAGGGCCACCACGGCGAACAGAATGAAGAAGACCTCTGTCATTCGGAGCGGGAGTCGGAGGGGTCCCAGAGGAGCGTGGTTGGATGATCCTGCGCCATCAGCCGGTCCAGGTCGTATACGAAGCGGTCCCTCGTGTATTCCGCATTCTCGAAGTGGCGCCCGACGTGAATCGCTTCGACGGGACAGACCTCCTGGCACATGCCGCAGAAGATGCACCGGAATTCATCGATCTCGTAGACGATGGGGTATCGGTTTCCCTGATCGTCCTCGCCGCCCACAAGCCGGATACAGTTCGCCGGGCACACTGTGGGACAGAGTCCGCAGGCCACGCACTTGGGGCGGCCATCCCCGTGCACCTCCATGCGGTGGGTGCCTCGCCAGCGCGGGTGCAGATCGGGCTGCTCCTCGGGGTACTGCAGCGTGACCTTGGTCGGGTTCACCATGTGCTTGAAAGTCAGGCTCATGCCCTTCAGCGTCGCACGCATGTACGACGTGCGCCCCACCTCCGGACGTCTCATCACCTTGACCGAAATCGCCATTGTTTCTCCCCCCCCGCTCAGCTTGGCCCGGCCGGGCCGCCGGCCTTCGGCACGACGCCGGCGCGCCGGCGAGCCAGGTTGCGTTTTCTGTGGGCCCCACCGATCACCCGGTCGCGGTCCACAAAGAAGATGAAGGCCAGGGTCGTTATCCCGCTCACTACGGTCAGCACGCCGCCGTACAACAACCCGAACGGCACTCCGAGCTGATCCAGAACCAGCATGGTCCCCGCCACCAGCATGATGTACCCCAGCGAGCCCGGCAGCATGACCTTCCATCCGAGGTGCATCACCTGGTCGTAGCGGAACCGCGGCAGCGTCCACCGGATCCAGATGTACAGCAGCAGGAAGAATCCCGTCTTGGCGCTGAACGCCGCCAGGGTAAGCAGTGTGATGAGCACGCTCGGCGTCGCGGGGATCGGCGCCCCCGCCGCGTCGAACCCTCTGATCCATCCCGTCTCGTGGCGGAACATGTCGTCGCCGGTCCAGAACGGTATGTCCCATCCGCCGAAGAACAGCGTCGCCAGCAATCCGGACGCGGTCACCACATGGGCGTACTCGGCGATGAAGAACATCGAGAACTTGATGGCGGAGTACTCGGTGTGATACCCGGTGATCAGCTCCGACTCGGCCTCGGGCATGTCGAAGGGCAGCCGGTTGGTCTCTGCCAGCGCCGAGATCAGGAAGAAGATGAATGCCAGCGACAGCGGCAACACGAACCACATGCCCAACTGCTGCTGCTGCCAGACCGCTTCGGTGAGGGTAACGTTGCCGACCAGGAGAAGCACCGCGATTACGCTGAGCCCCAGCGCCACCTCGTAGGAGATCATCTGGGCCGAGGCGCGGAGCCCCCCCAGAAACGCGTACTTGTTGTTGGACGCCCATCCCGAGAGCACGATCCCGTACACTGCCAGCGACGAGAGCGCGAGGATGTAGAGGATGCCGATGGGGACATCCGCCACCACCATGTCGACCGTTCCGACCGGTGTGGGCAGCGGAGCCGCGACGGGGATGACGGCGAAGGTCACCACCGCGGGCATGATCGCCAGCGCGGGACCCAGCACGAAGTACAGCTTCGCCGCCGTCCCCGGCATCGTCTCTTCCTTGATGATGTTCTTGAGGCCGTCCGCGATCGGCTGCAGAAGACCAAAGGGTCCGACGCGGTTGGGTCCGAGTCGGTCCTGGATGAAGGCGGACACCCGTCGCTCCGCCAGCGTCATGTACGCCACCACCACCATGACGACGGTGAAGACGGCGAGCACCTTGACCGCGCCGATCGTGACGAACCAGAAGGTCGACAGTTCGTTCATCTCATGCATGCGCGGTCTCCAGAGCGACGCCCGCGCTGCCGATGCCTTCCCAGGTGAGCCCTGCGAAAGCCGGATGCCGTTCGGCAAGCTCCGCAAACACATCCGCCGCGCTGACCGGCCTGTCGCCACCCTTCAGCGCCGCGATCAGCGTGCCCAGGATCAGCCACGCCGGCTGCGCCGTCCCCGGCCCGCGGAGCCCCTTCCGGAATCGTTGCACCCTGCCCTGCGCGTTCACGAAGGTTCCTTCCTCCTCGGCGAACGTCGTGATCGGAAGCACGAAATCGGCGTTGCGCGCCGCGGGGGAGTCGAAGGTGCCGAGGTAGATGAAAAGGCCGGCGTTGGCGCCGAAGCTCTCGTCCTGGTCGGAGAGTTCGTCACCCAGAACCACGAGGACTCCGTCGTGATCCGCCGCCCCCTCGAGGCCGCCGACAGCGGCATCGTCTCCAACGCGAGTGAAACCGAGAATGCCCGCCCCGGCCACATTGGGAGCCAGATCGCGGCGCCGGACCAGAGCGGGGAACCCGGGCAGCGGATCCTCGTCCTCGGCTCGCCGCGAACGAAAGACACCGCCGTCGCCATCGCCCGCCGTCTCGGCCAGGCCGAGCAGCGCCGCAAGCGCCTCATTGGAGGAGAAGGGAGACGCCACCACCCGGATCGAAGTCCCATCGGCCTCGCCCAACCGTGCGAAGAGCGCGTGCAGCGCGTGCTGCCAGTCCGCGGCACGCCGCTTTTCGCCGCGGCCCACGGCGGGCGCCTCGATCCGGCCCTCCTGGTTCATCCACTCGTAATTCGCGCGTCCGTAGTCACACATCCAGTGGCCGTTGACCTCCGGATTCTCCCGGGGCTTCAGCCGCTGCACGAGGTTGTCCCGGGTGTGCAATTCGATGTTGCAGCCCTGCGAGCAATTGGGACAGATCGAGTCGGTGTGGTCCAGATCCCACGCCCGGGCCTTGTGCAGAAAGTCCTTGGAGACCAGCGCGCCCACGGGGCAGATGTCGACGATATTGCCCGCGAAGGAGGCACCGTCGAGGCCGCTGTCGAAGAAGGTGTCGATCACCGCCCTGTCGCCGCGTTCAACCACCGTCAGCCGGGCATCGCGCGCCACCTCGTCCATGAACCGCACGCAGCGTGTACACATCACGCAGCGGTCGCCGTAGTACAGGACATCGCCGCCGAAGTCGTCGCGTCCGAAGACCCGCTTGGGCTCGCGGCCGCGGCCGCGCTCACGGCCCTCGTTGAAGACGTAGTCCTGAAGCTTGCACTCTCCCGACATGTCGCAGATGGGACAGTCGAGCGGGTGATTGACCAGGTAGAACTCGAGAACGCCCTGGCGCATCCGCTTGGCCTCGGCACTCTCGGTGTGCACAACCTGGCCGTCCTGGGCCATGGTAACGCAGGACGGCTGAAGTTTGGGCGCGCCCTCGACCTCCACCAGGCAGATCCGGCACTGAGCCGGGGCGGAGAGCCCCGGGTGATAGCAGTAGTGCGGCACCTCGGTCCCCAGCGTCTCGGCGGCGTGGAGCAGCGAGGTCCCCTTCGGGACCGTGACCTCCTGGCCGTCGATCGTCAGTGTGACCGTGTCGGCTCTGCGCCCGTTATCCGCCATGGGTCTCCCTGTTTGCATCGGCAGTCCGTCTGGGCATCAGGCTGCTCCGACCCGCTCGCCGCGGCGTATGAGGGCCAGATAGTCTTCGCGGAACTTCTCAATCGAGGAAATGATGGGCATGGCCAGCGAGTCCGACAGCACACAGATGGTCGTTCCCGTCATCTGCTCGGAGATCTGGACCAGCGTGTCCAGGTCGTCCTCGGTGCCGAGCCCGTCCTCGATGCGCCGCAGGATCCGGGTGGCCCAGGCCGTGCCCTCCCTGCAAGGGGTGCACTGTCCACAGGATTCGTGGGTGTAGAAGTACGCCATGCGGCGGACCTGCTTGACGATGTCGGTCGTCTCGTCCATCACGATGACCGACGCACAGCCCAGCATCGAGCCCGCGGCCTCGACGCCCTCGTAGCACAGGGTGCAGGCGAGGCAGTCCTCGGCGCTCATGATCGGGACCGAACTCCCGCCCGGAATCACCGCCTTGAGGGCCTTGCCGCCGCGCATGCCTCCGCAGACATCCTCGATGAGCTCCATCATCGGGAAGCCCAGCGGGAACTCGTAGTTGCCGGGCTTGTTCACGTGGCCCGAGACGCAGAAGAGCTTGGTGCCGGGGCTCTTGTCGGTGCCCCATTGGCGATACCACTCTCCGCCGTGGCGGGCAATGTGGGCCGCGGCCGCCAGCGTCTCGACGTTGTTGATCGTGGTGGGCATGCCGAATGCGCCCACCGCGGCCGGGAAGGGCGGCTTGATGCGGGGTTCCCCCCGGCGCCCCTCGAGCGAGTTCATCAGGCCGGTCTCTTCGCCGCAGATGTACGCACCCGCGCCGACGTGCAGGGTGATGTCGATATCCACCCCCGACCCCAGGATATCCTTGCCGACGAGTCCCTCCGCGTAGGCCTCCTCGAGCGCCCGGGCCAGTACCTGCGTGGTCTCGAAGAATTCGCCGCGAAGGTAGATGTAGCAGTGCGACGCGCCGATCGCGTAGGAGCCGACCAGGCATCCCTCGATAAGCTGGTGCGGCGTCCAGCGAATGATCTCGCGGTCCTTGAAGGTCCCCGGCTCCGACTCGTCCGCATTGCACAGGAGATAGTGTGGACGGCCCGTGTTCTTCGGCATGAAGGACCACTTGAGGCCGGTCGGAAAACCCGCTCCCCCACGGCCCCGCAATCCCGACGCCTTGACGTCGTCGATCGTCGCGTCACGCCCGATTTCGAGCGCCCGGGCGATGCCCTGGTAGCCCCCGTGCTTCTTCCAGCCCGCCACGGTGCGCGCGCCGGGATCCCCGAAGCCCTCGCTCAGGACTCGCGTCTCTTTCTCGTGTCGGTATGGATACGCCAAGGTTTTCGTTCCCGGGAGGGTTTCCCCTAGTCGGTGGTGAGCTCGTCGGTCAGCCGCTCGAGTATGTTCGGCACGTCGTCCACCGATACATCCTCGAAGTATCTCTCGTTGATCTGCACGCAGGTCGGAAAGCCGCACGCGGCGAGACACTCCGCCTCGACGACCGTGAAGTTCCCGTCATCGGACGTATCGCCCAGTTCCGTGTCGGTGTGCTGGAGGAACGCCGCGAGCACTTCGTCGGCTCCGCAAATGTTGCACGAGATGTTGGTGCAGACCTGTATGAGAAAGCGCCCCACGGGACGCTTGTTGTACATCGTGTAGAAGGTGGCGACACCGCGCACATACGCGTTGCTGAGCCCGAGAAGCGACGCCACCTCGTCCATCGTCTCCGGAGATACATGACCGCGCAGCTCCTGGGCGAGGTTCAGCGTGGGCAGCAGCGCCGCCATCGCCGTGGGGTACCGGCTCCGGATCTTCTCGAAGCGCTCCTGGTAGGGCCCGTCGAAGAGGCGTGCGTAGGGGTCCCGCGCGACCAGCATGAACGGATAGGACGCCGACGTGCTCGGATGTCTCCCCTCAGGGGGAAGTTCGCCCGCGTAGGTGGTCCCGCGCACGTCGTCCTCGCTGAGGTCGAACTCGCCCGTGTTGCCGGCCCAGCCGGGGTTGCGGAAGGGAGCCTTGCTCACCGGTCGATCTCCCCGAGAACAATGTCCAGGCTCGCGTTGATCACGATCAGGTCGGCCATGAGGTGTCCCTCGGACAGTTTCGGGATCGCGGCCAGGTTTACGAACGATGGGGGCCGGATTCGCCAGCGCACCGGTTTGGGACCCCCGTCACCAACGACATACATCCCCAGTTCGCCCTTCGAGCCCTCGATCGAGAACCAGCAGTCCTCGGCGGGTGCCGGGATGCCCTCGGTAATCAGCTTGAAGTGGTGGATCATCGACTCCATGTCCGACATGCAGTCGGTCTTCGAAGGCAGGGAGATCCGGGGATCGTCGATGTCCATCGGGCCGTCGGGAAGCCTGTCGAGCGCCTGGTGCAGGATCTGCGTGCTTTGCCGCATCTCCTCCATGCGCACCAGATAGCGATCGTAACAGTCTCCGTGACAGCCGATCGGCACCTCGAAGTCGTAGCTCTCGTAGTCGTAGTACGGCCGGTCCTTGCGCACGTCGTACGGGACACCGCTGGCCCGCAGGTTGGCGCCCGTAAGTCCGTAGTTGACCGCATCGTCGGCGGAGATCGCGCCGATCCCCTGAGTCCGCCCGATGTGAATGGCGTTGTGCTTCAGAAGGCCGTCGATCTCGTCGAGGGTGGCGGGAAGGTTGTTCGCAAACTCCCTCACGCCGGCCGTCCATCCCTCGGGGAGGTCGGCCATCATTCCGCCGATGCGGGTCGCCGACGTCGTGATCCGCGCCCCGGTAAGCGCCTCGTGCAGCTTGTACACCTTCTCGCGCTGCTGGAAGGCATACAGGAAGGGGGTGAACGCCCCGACGTCGATGGACCATGTCCCGAGCCAAAGGAGGTGCGAGAAGATGCGGTCCATCTCCATGCAGATGACGCGCGCCACCCTGCAGCGGTCCGTGACCTCGATCCCCATCAGCTTCTCGACCGACATGACGTAGGCGCAGTTGTAGATGAGAGGCGCGAGGTAGTCCATGCGGTCGGTGAGCGGCACGACCTGATTCCACGTGCGGTACTCGCCGAGCTTTTCGAAGGAAGAGTGGAGGTAGCCGAGCCGGGGATCGACGCTCACGACGGTCTCGCCGTCGAGTTCGACCACGAGGCGCAGGACGCCGTGAGTCGCCGGATGCTGAGGCCCGACGTTGACCAGCATGGTCTCGGCGCCCAGCTCCGGTTCGGGTGCGTCGAACGGCTCCGTGGGGCTCGCAACCAGAGTGCCGTCCGGCCCCATCTCGGGAGTGCGGCTGACGCCGTATTCGATCGTCCTAGTCGACATCGTCCGCTCCCTCGGCGTCGTTTTCGGAGTCTTCCAGGACCACCTGCGGCACACGACCGCCGATTTCACCGGGAGCGTAGTAGTCCTCCGGATCCTGCGTCAGCGCCCGGCGGGTCTGCTCGGCTCGCGAAAAGCGGCCGCGCAGGGGAAAGTCCTTTCGGAGCGGATAGCCTTCGGCATAGTTATCGGGCATGAGGATCCGGCGCAGGTCCGGGTGTCCCGCAAAGCGCACGCCGAAGAGGTCGTACACCTCGCGCTCCAGCCAGTTGGCGCCAGCCCAGATCCCCGTCACGGTATCGATCTCCAGGCCGTCCAGCGGAAGCTCGCACTTGACCCGCAGGGCAGCGCGATGAGGAATGGACCACAGCTGGTACACGACCTCGATCGGCCGTCCTCCGCCGTGATCCACCGCCGTGACATCGGCCAGGTGGTCATAGTGCTGGTCCGGATCTTCATGAAGCCAGCCCAGGATCTCGGTGACCTGCGCGGAATCCACGTACACGACATCCTGATCGCCGGCGCACACCTCGTTGCGTACCACCCAATCCGGAAATCGCTCGCGCAACGCGTCGACCGACGGATTGCAGGGAGGCACCGCCAAGGGCGCCGTAGAATCGGCGGCAGCTGCGTCGGCGGTGCCCGCGCCGGCCGCGACGAGGTCGAAGAAGGACCCCTCGGGTACCTGGCCCTGCTTCAAGTCGTGCACTCCCGGCAAGCGTGGATCGTGTGGCTGGGGCGGGTCACGGGAGCCGGTCCTCGGCACGCTGGATTGCGTCGGTTGCAACCAGGCCGCTGACCCGGTTTTGATCGGTCGAATTCCCGAACGGCCCGGTCAGATCGGTCACCTCGCGGTCGTCGGCCCGGGGGCGTCCGGCCGCGAGAGGGTCTTCCGCACGGAGGGCGGCGTGGTTGACCAGGCTCTCGCCGCGGATCTTCTCCTGGACCATCATCAGCCCGTAGATCAACCCCTCCGGCCGGGGCGGGCACCCCGGGATGTAGACGTCGACCGGGACGATCGTGTCGATCCCCTGCACCATAGAGTAGACGTCGAAGACGCCCCCCGACGAGGCGCATGCGCCCATCGAAATGCACCACTTGGGCTGCATCATCTGGTCCCAGATGCGGCGCAGCACCGGAGCCAGCTTGTACGGCACGCGCCCGGCACAGATCAGCACATCCGCCTGGCGTGGGCTGAAGGACATCCGCTCCATGCCGAAGCGGGCGAGGTCGAAGTTGCTGGCGGCCGAGGCCATCATCTCGATGGCACAGCAAGCGGTGCCGAATGGCATGGGCCAGAGGGAATTGCGCCGTGCCCAATTGACCACGAAGTCCAGGCGGGTGGTCATGAAGGCCGGGCTTCCGGAGCCAAGGATCCCAGGTGTGTCTACTCCCATTCCAAACCGCCTTTCTTCCACTCGTAGATCAGTCCCACGGCCAGAACGGCCACGAAGAGGAACACGGCTACGAAGGGGCCCCAACCGAGTTCGCGAACCCGCACGGCCCAGGGGATCAGAAAGATCGTCTCGAGGTCGAAGACGATGAAGCTGATCGCTACCATGTAGAACTTGATCGAGAAGCGCGCCCGCGTGTCGCCCAGCGGGATCATGCCGGACTCGTACGGCATCGCCTTCTGGGGGGTGGGACGCCGGGGGTTGAGGATGTGCGAAGCGACCGCCATCCCGACGGCGTTCAGGACCGTCACGCCCAGGATGATCAGGAGCGGTATGTAGGACTTCGCCATTCTACCCAGCGTCCCCCGATGGGCTCCCCGCCCTCACGACGTTCGCTCTGCGGGCGTATCCGGGGATATCCCGCGAAGAGCTTGTGAAAATTTTCACGAACTCCAGGATCAACAGCGTAAGATACGGGTGCAGGGTGGGAGATTCAAGTTCGGGCGCGCCGGGGCCGCCTTGGCGGGGCCCGGTGTACTTGGCACCGCTTCGCGGCTGGGGCTACCTTGGCCTTGTCTGCGCCGGCCGAGCTTCAGCCGGGGCCCTTCCCGGGGCCTGAACGCCCGTGCGGCGGGCTAACGCACGTTCACACCTCCAACACCGCCCACAGACAGCACATGCCCGTCAAGAACGACCGCTGGATCCGGAAGATGGCCGTCGACCACGGAATGATCGAACCCTTCGAAGCCGGCCAGGTCAGAAACGGAAGCATCTCCTACGGACTCTCCTCCTTCGGCTACGACATCCGCGTCGCTCGCGAGTTCAAGGTCTTCACGAACGTGCACAATCTGGTTGTCGACCCGAAGGCGTTCGACGAGCGCTCCTTCGTCAACGTCAAGGACGAGGACTGCATCATTCCGCCCAATTCGTTCGCTCTTGCACGCACGGTGGAGCACTTTCGCATCCCGCGGGACGTGCTTGTGCTGTGCGTCGGCAAGAGCACCTACGCCCGTTGCGGGATCATCGTCAACGTCACCCCGCTGGAGCCCACCTGGGAGGGGTACCTGACCCTCGAGATCTCCAACACCACTCCCCTGCCCGCCAGGATCTACGGGGGTGAGGGAATCGCCCAACTGGTCTTCTTCCAGGGGGACGAGCCGCCCGAGACCGCCTACGCCGACCGGAAGGGCAAATACCAGGGCCAAGTGGGAGTGACACTGCCGCGGCTGTAGCCCGGACTCGCGCCGCCGCGCCCGGCTAGGGTTCCGCCGCGGTCAACTTCAGGACATACACCAATACCGCATTGCCGGGCACGCGGCCGTCCAGCGATCCCTGGGCACCGAAGGCCAGCTGAGGCGGGATGACAAGCTGGCGCTCCCCGCCGATGCGCATGCCTTCGAGGCCGATATCCCACCCTGCGATGGTCTGTCCGCTGCCGACCAGGTAGTAGACCTCCCCGTCGAATGGGCTGACGAAGGCTCCAGGCGAAAACTGGTTGATCGGGTACATGCCCTGATCGACAGCGGTCCCGTCGTGGAGCCAGCCCTGATAGTCGAAGCGTACCCCGCGCTGCTGGCCGACACGCTCGCCTTCCCCCACCGTGAGGTCTCTCAGGTAGAGGCCCGACGGGAGAAGTGTCATTTGGGTCAGGTCGACGCCCAGAGACGGAGCGAAGACCAGGCTCTCGATGTCGGGCGGACCGGGGTCGAGGGGACCGCTCTCGCCACCACAGCCCAGCGAGCCAACCAGGGACGCAACGGCCAGAAGCGGGATTTCCCGCAATCCGGCCCGCCGAGAGCTCCGGAGCCTGGAGCAGTTCACGAAGGCCCGCTTGCGTCGTGGACGACGGTTCGGGAGCGTATCATTGGGTTGGCCGGGTTGATTCGGTTGAAGTTGGTGTTGACCGGAACGGACGGATCCTGCCAGGATGGAGGCGGCAAGGTAGACTGGAAAAAGTCACGCTGTGCGGCAAGCTCGCCGGGAACAGCGCAACCGCAGGGAGAAGCGAAATGAGAGACGTGCTCGGAAGGTGCGTGCTGGGCGCCGCCCTGTTGGTGCTCATCGGAGCCGGGACGGGGCCACCCCCTGATGACGAGATGGCGGAAGCATTCGTGGACGGATGGATCGAGGCCCTGGGCGGAATGGAGACCTACTGGAAGCTGACCAGCGCCAGGTACACGCTCACTACCGAGATCTGGGATCCCGACAGCGGCCGGCTTCGCCGCGCAAGGCCGCGCTACGTGACGCTGGCCCGGCTCGAGACGGGTGAGGCGGCGCGCATCGAGCGCTGGGAGGGCAACGACTTCATCCAGCACGGTTTCGATGGCGTGCAGGAGTGGGCCGTGATGAACGGCGAGACCCTCGGGCCCGGAGACAAGGACTACGACGAAGCGCGCTACGTTTCCGGCGATGTCCACTACTGGATCGGCCTGCCCTTCAAGCTGAGGGACCCCGGGGTGTTCCTCCACTACGACGGCACCGACGAGAACGGGCGCCACCTGGTGCGAGTGACATTCGGCGACGGCGTCGGAGACCACAACGACACCTGGTTCTACACCTTCGAGGACGGCCGCGCGATGCCCGTCTCGATCGGGTACCGCGAGGAAGGGCGGCAGAACATCAGCCGGACGTACTGGGAGGATGTTCAGGAGGTGGACGGCTACGTCTTCACCGGCAGGCGCGTGCACATCAACGCCGACGGCAGGGTGTGGAAGGTCCTGGTGACGTCGGACTTCGAACTCAACCCGGAGCTGGATCCGGCGATCTTCAGCCGGCCGTAAGGCCCGGACAAACCCGGCGAGGCGTCGGACGCCCGGGCCGCCGCGCCGAGGTTCCGGCCGCGGCAACCGGCCGGGTGCCCCCGGCCGCCCTGGATCAGAGGCTCGCCATGACGCGGCGTACGTGCTCCGCGCTCCGGGCCAGCGCCACGCTCTCGCTCTCGGTCAGCTCGACCTCGACGACCTCCTGCAGGCCGCCCGTGCCGAGCTTGCAGGGCACGCCCAGGTAGATTCCCTCCTGCCCGTACTCGCCCTCCAGGTAGGCGGCCGCGGGGAGGATCCGGCGCTTGTTCTTCACGATCGATTCAGCCATCTGGACCGCCGCGGCTGACGGCGCGTAGTAGGCGCTCCCCGTCTTCAGGAACTTCACGATCTCGGCGCCGCCGTTGCGGGTGCGGTCGATGATGGCCTCGAGCCGCTCCGGCGCGATGAGGCGCGAGACCGGAATCCCGCTCACCGCCGTGTACGACACCAGAGGCACCATCGTGTCGCCGTGCCCCCCGAGGACCATCGCCTGGATGTCCTCCACGCTCACATCCAGCTCCATCGCGATGAACGACCGGAAGCGCGCGGTATCGAGCACCCCGGCCATCCCGATGACCCGCTCGCGCGGGAACCCGGTGGCTTCCTTGGCGACGTAGGCCATCACATCCAGCGGATTGGAGACCACGATGACCACCGCGTCGGGCGCAACCCGCGCGATCTCGCGGCTCACCGAGCGGACGATTCCCGCATTGGTGCGCAGCAGGTCGTCGCGGCTCATCCCCGGCTTGCGGGCGATCCCGGCAGTCACGATGAAGAGGTCGGACCCGGCTGCGGCCTCATAGTCGGTGGATCCGACGACCATCGTGTCGAAGCCTTCGACCGGGGCACTCTCCCACTGGTCGAGCGCCTTGCCCTGGGGAATCCCGTCCAGGATATCGATGAGCACGACTTCTTCGCACAACTCCTTCTCGGCGAGACGCTGGGCGCAGACTTCGCCTACGTGTCCCGCGCCGACGACCGTAATCCTCTTGGCAGACATCAGTGCACTACTCCATGGCTGTTGAAGTGGAACTGCTAGGGTTCCGGGGCGGCCCGGACGCCAAGGAATCTGTCAGATGCAGGGAATCCTGTCATCCACCCGTTTGCGAGAGTGCGATGAGCCCCCCGGATCCGACCGACGATCCCTGGACGAGGAGGTGCTTCTCGGGCTTGATCCGCAGCGTCTCCTCGATCAGCGGCCGCAGGTCCTGCCGGCGCCTGAGCGCGTCGCGCAGCGGGGTCTGGATGGTGCCGAAGAGACAGGGGCGCAGTTGGCCGTCGGCGGTGAGGCGCATGCGGTTGCAGCGGCTGCAGAAGTTGTGGCTCATGGGCGTGATGACGCCGATCGTCCCCCGGGCCCCCGGGAAGCTGAAGTATGTGGCGGGGCCGTTGCCGGGTGGACCGGGGACGGGCTCGAGGGCGTGCACCCTGGAAACGGCGGCGAGCGCTTCGTCGCAGGAGAGGAAGTTCGACGCGCTCAGCTCCAGGTTCGACTCGGTCGGCATGACCTCGATAAAGCGGACGTGCAGGGGGCGCGTGCGCGAGAGCTCCGCGAAGTCGGCGATCTCGTCGTCGTTCTCACCCCGCATGAGCACCACGTTGATCTTGATGGGGGTGAAGCCGACCGCTTCGGCCGCATCCAGGCCCCGCAGCACTTTGGTCAGCGTGCCGGGACGGCGGGCGATGGCGTCGGCGCGATCGGGACGCAGGGTGTCCAGCGAGATATTGACGCGGGTGATGCCGACGTCCCTCAGCTTCCGGGCGATGGGAGCGAGCAGCACGGCGTTGGTCGACAGGGCGATGTCCTCGATACCCGGAATGGAGGACAGGAGCGCGACCAGACGCGGCAGGTCCTTGCGGACCAGCGGCTCGCCTCCGGTCAGCCGGAGCCGTTTCAACCCCATCCCCGCCATCACCCTCACGACCTCGGCAATCTCCTCGTAGTCCAGGATCTCGTCGCGCCGCAGCCAGGGCAGACCCTCTTCGGGCATGCAGTAGACGCAGCGCAGATTGCATTTGTCGGTGACCGAAATGCGCAAGTACTCGATGCGCCTTCCGAACCCGTCCACCATCTCCCGGGGAGTCGCCACCGCACCGTTCACTATCGACTGCACGTTCTTTCGGCTCACTTTCCGCACTGCGCCACGGGGATGCGGCCGTCCAGCCACTCTGCACCGCTGTCCAGATAGTGCTCCCGTTTCCAGACCGGCAGCCGCTTCTTGACCTCCTCGATCACGTATCTGGCCGCGTCGAACGCCTCCGCGCGGTGTGGCGTCGAGGCGGCGATCGCCACGCTGACCTCTCCCACGGCAAGCGTCCCCAGGCGATGGACCGCGGCGATGCGGTCGCTTCCGGCTCGCTCGGCGGCTTCTCGCACGATGGTCGACAGTTGCTCCCGGGCCATCTCCGCATAGCCCTCGTAGTCCATCCCGGTTACGGGGCGGGAATCGTTGTGATCGCGAACGATCCCCAGGAAGAGCGCGACCGCGCCGTCCTGGGGGTCGCCAACCCGCGTCAGAAGCCGGGACGTATCGATGGGGTCGGCGGTGACCTCGCTCCAGATCATGTCAACCTCCCGCCACCGGAGGAATCAGGGCGACCTCGTCACCCTCGGCCAGCACGGTTGTGCCATTCGCGTAGCGGTGGTTCACCGCGACGGCGGCCCGCTCCGGCAACGCCGCCCAGCCTCCACCCCGGCAGCGCAACTTCTCGAGCAGCGCACTCACGGTCGCGTTCTCGGGAAGCGACACGACCGTGTTGTCAGAACCGGCCAGATCGCGGTGCGCGGCGAACAGAAGAACGGTGACATCCACCGGGCGCTCCCGAGGTCAACGCGATCCGTGGCCCCCGCCGGACATATGGCCCTGGCGCGGGTAGGACCCCGATTCCGCCGATTCGGCCTGGTCCAGACGGGCGACGCGGGCGCGGAGGTGTTTCGAGGGCTTGAAGACGGGTGCGGATCGTGCGGGCACCGTGACCGGCTCGCCGGTTCTGGGGTTGCGGGCCAGGCGGGCCTTGCGGTGACGCACCTTGAAGGTGCCGAACCCCCGGATTTCTATGTTCTGGCCGTGCGCGAGCGCCTGCTTCACCGCGTTCAGAAACCCGTCCACCACCAGGGCGCAGTCTCTCTTGGTGACTCCGGGGCCGATTGCATCTGCGACCTGCTCAACGAGGTCAGCTTTGGTCATTCGCTCCCTCCGGAATCGGTGCGCGGCAGCGTGTCGAGTGTGGACAGGTAAGTAATCGGGCCGGACATGCCAAGTCAAGTAGAAAGTGCGGTTTGCCGGGGTCGCTTGCTAGCGGTCCCTTGACCGTCGGCGCGCCCCCATGAGGGCGACGAAGTCGTCGAAGAGATAGCTGCTGTCGTGCGGGCCGGGCGCCGCCTCGGGGTGATACTGCACGGCCATGACGGGAAGTGAGCGGTGCGCGATCCCCGCGACGGTCCCGTCGTACAGGTTTGTGTGCGTGATTCTGAGCTCCGGCGCACCGGGAACTTTGCCTCCTTCCCCGGCCCGGACGGCAAATCCGTGGTTCTGCGAGGTGATCTCCACAGTCCTGAGCTCGTGGTTCTTCACCGGATGATTTCCTCCGTGGTGACCGAAGGGGAGCTTGAAGGTCTCTCCGCCGAAAGCCCGCGCGATCAATTGGTGTCCGAGACAGATCCCGAAGACCGGGATTCCGCGCGATGCCACCTCGAGAATCGTCTCCCCGGCCTGCTCCACCGCCGCGGGATCGCCAGGCCCGTTCGAGATGAAGAGTCCGTCCGGCTCGAGCCCCAGCACCTCCTCCGTTCCGGCCCTGGCAGGCAGTACCGTTACGCGGCAGCCTCTTTCGGAGAGGAGCCGCGGAGAACTCGACTTCACCCCGAAGTCGAAAGCGGCTACGTGATAGGTCTCGTCTCCGGCGGCCTGCACCACATACGGATCGCTGGTCGACACGCCGCACGCCAACTCCAGCCCCTCCATCTCGGGATGGTCCAGCACCTGCGCCAACAGTTCAGAGGCTGGAACTTCGATGCCGGCGATTCCCCCGCGCATGGCGCCCTGATCGCGGATATGGCGGGTCAGCGCCCTCGTGTCCACATCGTGGATTCCCGTCACACCGTGGGCGGACAGATACTCCCCCAGGGTACCGCAGCTGCGCCAGGAACTGGGCATCCTCGCCGCCTCCCTCACGATGAACCCCGACACCTGGGGCCGCGCCGATTCGACATCCCGGGCGTTGGTCCCGTAGTTGCCGATCAGGGGGTAGGTCATCGTTACGAGTTGTCCGGCGTACGACGGATCGGTCAGGATTTCCTGGTAGCCGGTCATCGAGGTATTGAAGACGACCTCGCCAATGGCGGGACCCGGGGCACCGAGTGTCATTCCGTCGAAGCGGCGCCCGTCCTCGAGCAGAAGGTAGGCGGGTGACGGGTCCGGGTTGGCGTCGCGATCTGTCATTCGGTGAATCTAGTGGAGTCGCTATGTTCCGTGGAAGCCGCCGCCTCGTGGACGGACCAGGAAGGGTGCAAATGTCAGATCATCTGCCGGATGTCCAAATCCACGCCGACGAATCCTGTCTGGGCAACCAGTTCAAGGGACAAGACCGGCCCGGGGGGGCCGCGGCGCTTCTGGAGCACTGGACCGGCACGGAATGGGAGCGCCGCGACATCTGGGTCTCGGACCCGTCCACGACGAACAACCGCATGGCCCTGACCAGCGCGATCGTGTCGCTCACGGCGCTGCGCGGACCATGCCGGGTGCGTTTCGTGTCCGATTCCACGTACCTGGTGAAGGGGGCCTCGCAGTGGATGCCCGGGTGGAAACGGCGGGGGTGGAAGCGGAAGGGCGGCCCGATCGAGAACCTCGACCTCTGGCGCGATCTGGACCGGATCATCTCGCGGCACACGGTAAAGTGGGTGTGGGTAAAGGGCCATGCGGGAGATCCGCGCAACGAATACGTGAACGACCTGGCCCAGCGCGCCGCCGCGGAACTCTCCGCGGCGCCGACTCCGGTGCCGTCCGGGTTCGAGGACTGGCTCGAGAGCGAGCGCGAGGCGGAGCGATATCTCGACTACTTCGAATTCGCCCCTCCGGGATCGTCGACGGAACCGTAGCCGAACACTTCCCTTACGGCGTGGACAACCAGGGGTGCGGCGTCCCGCGGCGTCACCGTGCGGCCGAGCAGCCGGCTGATGCTCGTGACGGGGCGGTCCCTCAGGCCGCAGGGTACGATGGCGTCGAAGAACGAGAGGTCGGTGTTCGTATTGAGGGCGAAGCCGTGTGAGGTGATCCACCTGGACGACACCCGGATTCCAATGGCCGCGACCTTGGCGTCACCGACCCAGACGCCGGTGGCGCTCTCGTCGCGCCGCCCCGTGATCGCGAAGGCGCGCAACGCCCCGAGTAGGACCTCCTCGAGGCTGCGCAGGTAGCGATGGAGGTCCTTGCGGTCGGGCTTCAGGTCGAGGATCGGGTACCCGACGAGTTGTCCCGGCCCGTGATACGTGACGTCGCCCCCGCGCCCCGTCTCGAATAGCCCGATCCCGCGGGCGGCAAGCTCGCTCGGCGAAAGCAGCACATGCTCCTCGTGAGCGGACGATCCCAGCGTGATGACGTGCGGATGCTCGAGCAGAAGCAGCGTGTCCGGTATCTCACCCTCCCGGCGCTGTTCGACCAGCCGGGATTGCAGCTCAAGCGCGCGGGCGTACCCCACGCGGCCCGGGTAGCGCACCGCCAAGGTGCGGTCGGCCCGCGAGGCACGCGCCAATGTCGCTCCTCCCCTGTCAGGCGTCCTCGGGGAAATCCTCCAGGAGTTCCTTGAGCTGTGAAAGGAAGCGGGCCGAGTCCGCTCCGTCGACCAGCCTGTGGTCGTAGCCGAGCGAGAAGTAGGACCGCTTGCGCACAGCGACGGTGTCCTGGCCGGTAGCCCGGTCCGTAACCACGACCACGCGCTTGTCGATCGATCCCGTGCCCAGAATGGCCGAGGTCCCCTTCGGGATGACGGGCATCCCGACCATGGTGCCGAGCACGCCCGGATTCGTGATGGTGAAGGTCGCGCCCTGAATCTCGGACAGAGAGAGCTGTTTCGACTTCGCGCGCGTCGCGAGATCGACGATCCGCCGGGCGATGCCCACGAGACTGAGGTCGTCGGCGTTGTGAATCACGGGAACGATGAGGCCGGGGTTGAGGTCGACCGCCATCCCGATATTCACCGCGCCCCGGTACACCACGTTGTTTCCGGAGATGGTGCCGATGACCATGGGGAAGTCCCGAAGGATCCGGGAACAGGCCCAGGCGACGAACGCCGTGTAGGAAACGCGCGCTCCGCGCTCCGCCCAGCGGGCCTTGTTCTCCCGGCGAATCCGGTCCACAGCCGAAAAGTCGATCTCGATGATGGAGTGGACATGGGGAGAGATGCGCTTCGCCAGGACCATGTGCTCCGCCGTGAGGCGCCGCATCTTGTCCATCGTTTCGACGCGGTCCCCGTCCCGTACCGGATAGGTGGGATGCTCGACCTCGTTGTGGAAGCGCTCCCAGAGGTCGCCGGGAGTGGCGGCAGGAGCGGCAGGGCGCCGCGGCGGAGCGGGGGCCGCAGGCGCCGACGGTACGACGGCCGCGGGAGCCGGGGCGGGCGCCGGGGCCGCCGGTTGAGGCGCGGGAGCCGGCGACGGCGCCGCCCCGCCGCGCTCGATAAAGCTGAGAATATCCTGCTTGGTTACCCGGCCCTGGTGTCCCGTCCCGGAGACCGCGGAGATATCCACGCCTGCTTCCTGCGCAATTCGCCGCACAACGGGGGTGGAACGGGTTCGCAGGCGCTCTTCGCTGGTCGTCGTACACGTCACCTCGTCGGACTCGTCCGCTTTGCTGCCGGTTGCGGCGGCATCGGTCGTCTGAGCGGACGCGGGCGCCGCCTCGGGCTCCGCCGCTGCGGCCGGTTCCGGGCCGGACGCTCCATCGCTTGTCGGCGCGGCCTGAGCCTCGACGGGCGGGGGAGCGGCAACCGCAGCCGTTCCTCCCTCTTCGATGTAGGCGACAACCGTGCCCACCTCGACCGTCTCGCCCTCGGAGACGATAATCTCGGCCAGGATCCCCGCCGAGGGAGACGGGATCTCCGCATCCACCTTGTCGGTCGATATCTCCAGGATCGCTTCATCGCGCTCGACGGCGTCCCCTGGTGCCTTGAGCCATTTGGAAACCGTACCCTCGGCGATGGACTCACCCATCTGGGGCATCGGAACTTCGATTCGGGACACGGGCGCTTCTCCCCACTCTCGGTTGCGCCGCCGGACGCGACCTGTGGATCCTCGATTCGCCCGGCGATTGGTCTTACTGGTGTTTCAACGTGTTCGCGGCTGCTGAGCCGGAAGCTAGTACCTGAAAAGATAACGTCCCGCGGTGACCACATCCGCCACCGACGGAAGGAAATAATCCTCCAGTTCGCCGCTGAACGGGACGGGCGCGTCGATCGCGGTGACCCGGAGGATCGGCCCGTCCAGCCATTCGAACGCCCGTTCGTTGACGCGCATCGCGATCTCGCCGGCGATCCCGCCGGTGCGCGTATCCTCGTGGACGACAAGGAGCTTTCCGGTCTTCTGCACCGAGGCCACGATGGCGTCCTCGTCCAGCGGCAGCAGTGTGCGCAGGTCGATCACCTCGGCCTTGATGCGATCCTTCGCCAGCTCCGCGGCAGCCTCGAGACTGCGGTGCACCATGAGCCCATAGGTCACGATCGTCAGATCCTCGCCCTCCAGGGCCGTGCGAGCCTTGCCCAGCGGAACCACGTAGTCGTCCCGGGGCAGCAGTTCGCGGCAGTATGGCGCCCGGTAGAGTCCCTTGTGCTCCTCGAAGATCACGGGGTTGTCGTCGCGAATCGCGCTCTTCAACAATCCCTTCGCATCCCGGGGCGTGGACGGGTAGACGATCTTGAGGCCCGGCGTGTGGAAGAAGGCCATCTCCACATTCTGCGAGTGGAAGGGCCCGCCGCGGTTCCCGCCCCCGGCCGGCCCGCGCACCACCAGCGGCAGCGGCCCGGCTCCGCGGTACAGCGACGTCGCGATGTAGTTGGTCAGCACGTCGTAGGCGGGTGAGATGAAATCCATGAACTGCATCTCGACCACCGGCCGCAATCCCATGTGGGCGGCTCCGGCGGCGGCTCCCGTGAACCCGCCCTCGGAGATCGGCGTGTCGATGACCCGCGAGGGTCCGAAGCGGTCGATGAATCCGCGCGTGACCTTGAAGGCTCCGCCGTAGGCGCCGATGTCCTCTCCGAGAAGAAAAACCCGCTCGTCGCGCTCCATCTCCTCCCAGAGGGCTTCGGCGATGGCTTCGAGCACCGTCGCCGGCTTGCCCTCGCGGGTGCGGGTCACCTGCGTCGGCACCTCAGTGGACATCGGAAGCTCCGGACGGCGCGGCCCCCACCAGCCCATCCGGCCGCGGGGACTTGAGTCGGGTCCATGGGCGAATGGGCGGACTGCCGGTGCTCACGGCTGCCAGAGCGTCCTGAGGGTCGGGTCCCGGCTCGTTGCCGATCCGGCGCAGTGCGTGATCGACTCCCGCCGCGGCCGCCCGTTCAATCGAGTCCAGCTCGCTCCGGGTGCGGCTCCCTTCGGCGAGCGCCCACTGTGCGAAGTCGTCGCATGGGGCCCAGGGATCAGCGCCGTCCCGATCCCGGAGTGCGATCACAGTGGGTCCATCGCCATTCACGGCGCGAAGCCGGGCTTCCCTGGCCGTATCGAAGACGCTGACAAGCGCATCGTCGCCGATCGACAGGTGCCTGACTCCGTAGCCGCGAGCCACGCCGTCGATTGCCGTGCCGTCGCGTTGCCCGCGCCCTTCCGGCGGCCCCAGCACCACGATGACCGGGGCACGCTGGGCCGCGGCGAAGTTCATCCCCTCGTGCCAGGCACCCGTTTCGATCGCGCCCCACGGTTCGAAGACAAGTGCGGCGCGATCCTCTCCCCGCTGGGCGAACGCAAGCGCGGCGCCAGCCAGCACCTGGGTCATCGTACCGCGCGCTCCATCCCAGCCGATCAGCCCGCGGCGAAGGTCGGTCCAGCTGATGCCCCCTGCTCGCGCGGACGCCGGACTCGTCCCCCTGCGCGCGACGTGACGCAGGAATTCGAGTGGCGTTGCGCCAAATGCCAGCGCGGGCCCGGGCGACATGGGGCCGGGGCAGCACAGGTCTCCCCTTCCATTCACGGCATGCCGCATCGCGCAGGCGATGACGATCGCCCTGATGTCGATGTGGATGTTTGCTTCCGGGACAACGGAAGGCGCCATTCGGCGCAGACCCGCCTCGATCAAACGTCCCTGAAACCCCTGGAAGAGCAGATCATCGACCGTGTCTCCACTCATCGCCCTGCCGGCCGCACGTTGCGGGCCCTCAGCTGCCAGGGGCGTCGGTCGGCTCGTTGGCGTCAGGAGGAGGCTCAACCGGGGGGATGTCCTCGCCCGGCGGGACCTCTTCGCCCGGTGGCACATCCTCTCCCGCGGGCGGGAGCAGCTCGAAAGTCGGCGAGGCTTCCGGCAACACGGGCTGCGGGGTCGATGCAGCCGGATTGGCGATGCCCTCCAGGACCGAGGTCGGGGTGGTGGACCGTGAAGACATGATGGCCAGCACCAATGACAGAACCATGAAGACGGTTCCGGCGATCCAGGTCGCCCGCGTCAGAAGGGTGGTGGCCTGACGGCCTCCGAGGACATCGGTGGCGGCCGCGCCGCCTCCCATGGCGGCCAGGCCGCCGCCCTTGCCCGCCTGTAGAAGAATGACCACGCCGAGGAAAACCCCGTCGAGGACCAGAATAGTCAGTAGGAATCCGTACATTTCACTTCTGCATCGTTAGCATCGAACCGCCTGCGCCTCGGAAGCTGCCCCGGGGGGTGCCCCATGTCAACCTTGATTCCCGGGGATCGGCACAGCTCGTCCGTCAGGTTGTCGCCGCTTCGACGATCCGGGCAAAGACGTCCGCATCGAGGCTCGCACCCCCGACCAGCACGCCATCGACGTCGGGCGCCGACATCAGCGCTGCCGTGTTCGCCGGTTTTACGCTGCCGCCGTAGAGTATGGGGCAGTCTCCGAGGGCGCCCAACGCCGAGCGCACGATCGCGTGGGCCTCGGAGGCGTCGGCCGGGGTGGCGGTTTCGCCCGTCCCGATGGCCCAGACGGGCTCGTAGGCGACCATGTAACGGGTGCACCCCCCCAAGGGCGTCGTGAAAGCTGCCACCTGGCGTCGCAGCACCTCTGCGAGTCTCCCCGCCTTCCTTTCCTCCAGCAGTTCGCCGACGCAGACGACCGGAACGAGTCCGGCGCGTGTCGCGGCGCGCACCTTCAGCCCCACCTCCTTGTCGGTTTCACCGAAAACGTGTCTGCGCTCCGAATGTCCGATCAGTACGAGCGAGGCACCCGCGTCCTTCGCCATCGCGGCCGAGGTTTCTCCCGTGAAGGCACCAGCGCGTTCCCAATGAATATTCTGAACCCCGAAGTCGACCGGAATCCGCGCACTCTCGCGGGCCGCCTTGAGCGACACGTCCGGCGGGAAGAACGCGACCTGCACCGAACCCGGTGCGACATCGGGGCGGAAGGAGGAAAAAAACCGCCGGGTTTCCGCCGGCCCGTGATGCATCTTCCAGTTTCCCGCGACGACCCTTGTCATCGTTCAGCCTGTCTCCGTTGTGCTTGTTCCCGGAGATGCGCGGTCGGAGAGCGCGGCCACTCCGGGAAGCGTTTTGCCCGCCAGAAGGTCGAGCGACGCCCCGCCTCCCGTTGAAATATGACTGATCCGGGCCGCGACCCCGGTGGCCCTGGCGGCCGCCGCCGAATCGCCGCCCCCGATGATGACCGTGGCACCCCGGTCGGCCGCCTCGGCCGCAGCGTACGCTACACCCCTGGTGCCGTCCGCAAGGCTGTCGACCTCAAACACACCCATCGGCCCGTTCCAGACCACGGTGGCCGCCTTCTGCACGTAGCTCCGGAAGAGTTCGATGGTGACAGGCCCGATGTCGCCGACCTCATCACCGGGAGCCACATCGCTGCGATCGACGACTCGGATCTCGGCGCCGGGTTCGATCGAGGCCGCTACCGCACAATCGACGGGGAGCACCAGGCGGGCGCCGGCGAGTTCCATGAGTCGCCTGGCTACCGTTGCCTTTTCGGGTTCGACGAGCGAAGCGCCCGTCTCCATTCCCATCGCAAGGAAGAACGTGTTGGCCATGGCGCCACCCACCAACAGCGCATCCACCCGAGGGAGCAGCGCGTCGATCACGTCGATCTTTCCGGAAATCTTCGCGCCGCCGATCACGGCGAGAAACGGGCGGCGGGGCTCCTCGAGCGCTTCGCCCAGCACGGCCAGTTCCCGCGCAACCAGGAAGCCCGCAACGGCCTCGCCGCCCTTGCGTCTGACCGCGCGCGGAAGTCCTGCGGTCGAGGCGTGTGCACGGTGCGACGTACCGAAGGCGTCGAGCACAAAGTGGTCCGTCCAGTCGGCCCAGTCCGCGGCCAGGGCAGCATCGTTGGTGGTTTCACCCGGGTCGAAACGGGTGTTCTCCAGCACGACCACGGTCCCCGGCAGCATGGCCCCGATCACATCGCGGACGGGAGGGCCCCCGACGTGGGCACAGAATCGCACGTCGGCGTCGATCAGTTCATCGAGGCAGCGCGCGACCGGATCCAGGGTCGACTCCGAGTGCACCCCTCCCCTCGGGCGGCCGAGATGTGAAAGCACGACCACCTTCGCGCCAGCGTCCGTGAGGTGCCGAACGGTCGGAACGGTCCGCTCGATGCGCGTCGCATCGGCAACCGCACCGTTGGCGAGGGGAACGTTGAAGTCGGCCCTCAGTGCCACCACGGCGCCGGAAAGGGCCTCAGCGCGGAGGTCGTCCAGAGTCTTCTTCACGGCAGGGCTGCTGAACGAAAGCGGCGAAGAAGCGGTGCGGAAACACCCTGTTGGCGACTTGACAACTCGTCAGTTGCTCAGTGCGATGTGGAACCCGGCGTCCTCGGAGTCGGACTGGACCAGATCGGTTCCGCCGGGCTGGAAGCGAATCGAGAACGAGACCCAGGTTCCCACTGGATCGCCCAGCCGGGTGGCAGGCGCGAAGCTCAGGGTTTGCGTGGCCCGCAGCGCTGCGAGATCGAGTTCGCGCACGCCCGATGTGCTTGCGATCTGCGGGAACTCGACCGTCCCGTTCTCTCGTACCCACATCAGCAGCGCCACCCGGCCCCCGATGCCTCTGCGTTGCAGGAGCGCAGGGTATTCCTGCGCCACTGCCAGCCTTGCCCGCTCCACGTCCAGGAGCGTAGGGAGCGTCGCCGGCACCGGCGTCCGGATCGGGCGCTCGTCGGGACTCTCCATGGCCGGCGCTGGTCGCTCCAGGCGCGGTTCGGGGTCGGTCAAAGGCGATTCGGTCATCATCGGCCGATTGGGACGAGGCGGCACGGACCGCAGCGCGGGCGCCTCTTCCACGGGGCTTTCCGGCTGGAATAGTCCAAAGACTGCATCTCTCGCACCTGGCACGGCAAGCGACCCTGAAAGGACCAGCAATACCGTCGCTGCCACTCTGGCCGCCGGCCAGCTCCGGCGGCGCGACCAGTGCTCGTCTCGCAATCGGGCATGCTCCCTGGCCAGTTCGGCGCGCAGTTCGGCAGCGTAGGACTCCCGCTCCTCGATGACGATCTGTCGCAGGTCGCTGTCCAGGCGCCGAAGGTCGCGATCCTCGAAATCGCCTCCACGTCCTCTACGCCTGAACATCTAGTCCTCCGCCCCGATCCGGGTATCCGCGATGGCGGCCCGCAAGCGTCCAAGCGCACGGTGCACCCTCACTGCCACCGCGTTCGCGCTGATCTTCAGCGTCTCCGCGATCTCCATGTTGCCGAGCCCGGCCCCATATCGGAGAGAAAGGACCTCCTGATCCACGGCGCGCAGCGTGGCCGCGGCGTTGAGCAGCCGGTGCACCTGTTCCTCGCGCAACATCCTCTCCTCCTGCGACGGAGCGCGGGACACCAGATCCGGTGCCCGATCGAGCGAAACGTGAAGGGAGCCGCGCCGCTGCAGCGCGCGCAAATGGTCCGTGATCGCGTTGCGGGCGATCCGCAGCAGCCATGTCCGTGGGGCGGACCGGCGTGGATCGTACCTGGCGAGTGAACGCAACGCTTTCATGAAGACTTCCGACGTCAGGTCCTCGGCGGTATCGCGGCTTGCGACTCGGAAGCGCACATACCGGTAGACGGACTCGCGGTGATCCCGGAACCATGCTTCGAAGTCCGGAGGGAGCTCCCCCGACACCGCGCGCGACGGCTTCCGCACCTGCCGGGAAGCCGATGCGGCAGGGCCTGATGAAGCTACTGCGTCGACGGAATCAGTCATCATGTGCACACATACGCGTCATGTGACGTCTGCTTTCCACTGTTGCGGCCATCGAGTCCGGAACCTGCCGCGAGCGCGGACGCGGGGCCTACACCCTGGCGGGCAGTCGTTGCCCAACATACTCGACGAGATCGACGACGCGCGAGGAGTACCCCCACTCGTTGTCGTACCAGGCCAACACCTTGACCATCCGGCCATCCATGACGGCGGTGCTGAGTGCATCCACCACCGAACTCGCCGGCTCGCCTGTGAAGTCGGCGGAAACCAGGGGCTGTTCCTCTACCCTCAGGAAGCCGGCCAGATCGGACTCGGCCGCGGCCCGCAGCGCGTCATTGATCTGCTCGGCGCTCACATCGGTCTCGACCTCCGCGACAAGGTCGACCACGGACACGTCGGGCGTCGGCACCCGAATGGCCATGCCGTCAAGCTTGCCCTCCAGCTCCGGGAGCACCAGCGAAATCGCCTTCGCGGCCCCTGTCGTGGTCGGGATCATGCTGACGGCGGCAGCCCGGGCCCTCCGCAGGTCCTTGTGGGGGCCGTCGAGGACCGCCTGCCCGGAGGTGTAGGCATGAATCGTCGTCATGAGGCCGCGCACGAAGCCGAAGCGCTCGGAAAGCACCTTGGCAACGGGCGCGAGACAGTTGGTCGTGCAACTTGCGTTCGAGATGATGTCGTGCCCGTCGGGATCGTACAGATCCTCGTTCACGCCCAGCACTATGGTGATATCCTCGTCCTTTGCCGGTGCCGAGATAACGACCTTCGCGGCGCCGGCCTCGAGATGTTTCGACGCCAACTCCCGGGTGCGGAAACGCCCGGTCGATTCCACGACCACGTCCACCCCCAACTCGTGCCAGGGGAGGTTGGCGGGATCGGGCTCCGAAAACACCAGGATCTCGTCTCCGTCTACCACCAGTCCGTCCCCGGTGACCTCGACCGATCCCGGATAGGCTCCGTGGACCGAGTCGTACTTGAGGAGGTGCGCAAGCGTAGCGCTACTGGTTAGGTCGTTGATGGCAACGAAGTCGAGGTTGCTGCTCGGCGACTGCTTTGCGGCTCTGAGGACGTTTCTGCCGATGCGGCCAAAACCGTTGATTGCGACTCGAATGGACATGCGGTGGATCGGCTCCCGGCACAGAGTGCCCGGTTTCAGAGGGTTTCAAGTGAGATGGGGACTGTTCGCGAGAACGCGCAGGCGACAACGGTCGCGGGCTGAGCGGGAGCCAGCGCCTGAACTGCCGCAAGGAGCGTCGCACCGGTGGTGATTACGTCGTCCACCAGGAGAATCCGACGAGCCCGCACCCGCTCCGCAAAGCCCTCCGCCATCACGAAGGCACCACTGACGTTAGCCCGTCGCTGCATTGGATTCAAGGTGGTCTGCGTCCCCTCCTGGCGCCGCCGCTCGAGGCATTGGAGCACCGGGATATCCAGCGACCATCCGAGGGCGGAGGCAATGATGGCGGCCTGGTTGTAGCCGCGCCTCCGCAGATTGCGGTCGGACGTCGGGATCGGGATAACGACTTCGGCCCGGCGGGCGGCCCGCGGCGCGCGCCGCGCCATCTCGTCGCCCATGAAATCGCCCACCCCGCGCCACCCCTGGTATTTCAGCGCGTGGACCAGTTCACGGGCCGGCGATTCAAGCAGGCAGGCGGCGCTGGCGGAGGCCAGTTCGTCGGGCCAATCGGCACACTCGAGGCACGAGGGGGCCTCCCCGGTGCCCATGGGGGCGCCGCAGCGCTCGCATGCAGGGTCGGGCACCCGAGGGAGCGCCATCCGGCAGTTTCGGCACACAGGGCCTTCGCCGGCCCGGACCTCCTCTCCCGCGGCGCCCCCACAGCCGGCGCAGGCCGGCGGGAGCAGGTATTCGACAACTCCAGCCAGGAATCCGCCCTGGGCGTGCCTGGCATCCACGCGGGTCCCTATCCCAATGCCCGTGTCATCACCCCCCTTGGCGGCGCGGCGCCGAACCAACGGGCATAAGCCGCCTCGGCCTGCCGCACGAGCATTTCTCGCCCATCGACCGCAGGGATGCCGAGGCTATGCGCCTGGCGGCAAAGAGGTGTAGGCCCGCTGCCGTAGACCAGATCCATGACCCGGTGCGGAACCCGTCCCAGGGTATTGAGGTCGATGGGTGTCGTGCGTCCGTGAAGCCCCGCCGAGGTCGCGTTGACAACAACACCGGGAGCAAGCCCTCGGCAGTCGGCGACGATCGAGATCCGTTCGTCTCCGAAATGACGGGCGAGCGCCGACGCCCGTCCGGGAGTGCGATTCCACAGCAGGACCCGCGATGCACGGCAGGAGTCCAGGAGTGCGAACAGGACAGCCCGGGCGGCCCCTCCTGCGCCCAGCACCAGCGTCTCCGGCTTTTCGCGAAGCTCGGCGACGGCGGAATCCCAGGTTCCCTGAAACCCCTCGATATCGGTATTGTCACCCCACACCTCCCCACCCTGCGCCCAGAAGGTGTTGCAGGCACCCGTGGCGGCGACGGCGGCCGAGCGCCGGTCAAGGAAGGGCAAAACCAGCTCCTTGTGCGGCACGGTGACGTTGCCGCCGCCCCCGGCCAGCGCGAGATCGCGAAGAACGGGCCCGCACTCTTCGGCAGAGACCTGCCGCGCGACGTAACTGGCGCTCAGCCCTGCAGCGCGGAAAGCGGCGTTGTGGATCCGCGGCGACAGGCTGTGCGCAACTGGATCTCCCAGCACGGCATAGGTCGCCACGTTGGCGGCACCCTCGAGCTTCATTGGTCCGGCTTCGCCAATGTCTCCGTCGCGTCCAGCACCGCCCGCACCAGTCTGTCCAGCTGGTTCAGCGTCGCTTCGTATTCCTTGCGCGACCCCCCGAACGGATCCTCGACCGCACCGCTCTCGCCGGCCATCTCGGTGAGCAGGCGCGCATGCCCCGCTCCGCCAAGCTCCTGGGCACGCCGGAGGTGGTGTGTGTCCATGCAGAGCAGCAGTCCAGACGACGCCACAACCTCTTCGGTCAGCAGCGTGCTCGAATGGGACTCGATATTCAGCCCGACCGATTCCGCCGCCTCCCTGGCCCCATCGCTGGCAGGTGCTCCCGGCCACGCCGCGGTTCCGGCCGAGCCCACGGTCACATGCCCCGTCCGTTTGTCCGCAATGATCTGGCGTGCAATAGCTTCCGCCATTGGAGAACGGCACGTATTCCCCGTGCAGACGAAGGTGATGTGGACGGTTTCCGTAGTGTCCATCTAGTTACTCGGGTTGAGGCTTCGCGGCCCGGAAGGCCGAATGCGAGTGACTTCACCCAATTGTAGCACATCGATCCGGCCCTCCCGAATCAACTCGGGTCCCTCGGGGGCCAGGCGAAGCAGTGTGGACGTGGGTCCCCCGGGAAGGAGGCCCGCATCGATTGTGAAGAGGTCCATGCCACACTCACGGGCCGCGGACCGCGCCGCGCCCGGACTGAGCGCCGGCGGGTGGCCAGGCCGGTTGGCGGAGCTCGACGTCATTGGGCGGCCACACTGCTCCAGGAGCTCGAGGATCCCTTCGTGACCGGGGACCCGTACCGCCACGGATCCGTCCGAGGCCTTGGCCCAGGGATGGAAAATCTCCAGGCGGTCATCGAGAATCAGGGTCAGGGGGCCGGGCCAGAACGCTTCGGTGAGGGCATGCCCGACGTCATCCAGCAAGCTGTCAACGGTTGCAGCGGCGGGGATCAGCACGACAAATCCCCCTGTCGGGCGCGCCTTCAGGCGCTGCAGGGTGCGAAGAGGAGCGTCATCCAGCAATCCACCGAAACCATAGACGGATTCGGTGGGATGAATGATGACTTCACCTTGCTTCAGCCGCCCAACCGCCTCTTCAAGTATGACTTTAGACAATGTCATACAATTCCTTCTGCGATAAGGGCTTCTGCGAAAACCACATCTTCCAGACGCGTGATCTTGAGATTGGTGGCCGACGATTCCACCATGCGAACATCTACCCCGAGTCGTTCAACCATCGAAGCGTCGTCGGTGGGCGGTGCTCCTCCGGCGCGGCAGTGCTCGACCGCACGTGCGAAGAGTTCCCGCGGAAAGACCTGGGGCGTCTGGGCATACCATACCGTGCCGCGGGGCGGTGTCTCCACGATGGCGCCCTGTTCGGTGACCCGCTTGACCGTGTCAACCGCGGGAATCCCGGCCACGGAGCTGATTCCCGCAGCCGCAAGGCGAAAGCACGCGTCGATCGCCGGGGGTGGCGGAAACGGGCGTGCTCCGTCATGCACCGCGATCACGCTCGCATCGGACCTCAGGCATTCGAACGCGTTCGCCACCGACTCGAAGCGGCTCCTGCCGCCGCGCACGGCGCGCACGCGTTTGTCGCGACCCAAGCGGTCGCGAAGGCCGTGGATCCCCAGAGCCACCACCACTTCCACCACGTCATCCCGAGCCAGGAACGGAGCCAGTGCCCACTCCAGAACGGTGCGGCCCCCGAGCTCCAGAAGCGGCTTGCGGACCCCGCCCATACGCACCCCGATGCCTGCGGCGGGCACAAGCAGCGCCACCTTCGGGACTGCCTGGCGACCGGATTCGCCAGCCTCCCGCATCGCCTTCACCGGGATGCTTCCGCGGTGTTCAACCGACCATATCGGTCGGCTCGGGCGCCCGCGAAACCGACTCGAACAGCGTGAAGTTCTTGCGGAAGAACAGTTCGACTGTGCCTGTGGGTCCGTTCCTTTGCTTCGACACGATGAGCTCCGCCTTGCCCTCCAGCGAATTGCCGTCCTTGTCGGTTGGCCCGTGATAGTACTCGGGCCGATAGAGGAACATGACCAGATCGGCATCCTGCTCGATGGATCCGCTCTCGCGCAGGTCCGAGAGCTGGGGGCGGCGATCCGTCCGCTGTTCCGGGGCCCGGCTCAGCTGACTGAGCGCAATCACCGGAATCTCGAGTTCGCGGGCAAGCGCCTTCAGGCCGCGGGAAATCTCGGACACCTCCTGCACGCGGTTCTCTTTCCTGGCTCCGCCGGTCATCAACTGCATGTAGTCTACGACTACGAGGCCGAGATCCTTCGTCTCGGCTTTCAGGCGCCTGGCCTTGGCCTTCATCTCCAGGACGTTGCCCGTGGCGGAATCGTCGATCCAGATCGGCGCCGTATTGAGGTGCCCCGCCGCCTGTGCAAGCCGCTGCATCTCATTCGCTTCCAGCCTGCCCCTCCTCAGCCTCTGGGCGTCCACCCGCCCCTCGGCGCACAGGAGACGCTGCACGAGCTGTTCCTTGGACATCTCCAGGCTGAAGATCCCCACCGGTATGCCCAGCTCAATCGTGACGGTCTGAGCTACGTTCAGCACCCACGATGTCTTCCCCATCGAAGGCCGTCCGGCCACGATCGCGAGATCGCCGGCCTGAAGCCCCGTCGTCATCCGGTCGAGATCCGCGAATCCCGTGGCCAGCCCCGAGATTTCGCCCACGGTCTCCTGCAGCTTGTCGATGTGCTCGAAGGTCGACCAGAGCACCTCCTTGATCCAGACAAAGCCGTCTCGGCCCCGCGATTGCGACACGTTGAACACCCGCTGCTCCGCAAGATCCAGAATCTCGTGGACGGGCGTTTCCCCGGGTTCGTAGACATGGCGAACGATCTCCTGCCCCGCATCGATCAGCCGGCGCAGCAGAGCCTTCTCATGAACGAGGCCTGCGTGGTATTCGATATTCGCGGCCGTGGGAACCGCATCGAGGAGTGAAGCCAGGTATTCCCAGCCGCCGCAGCTCTCCAGCTCGCCCACCGCCTTCAAGTCCTCCGACACGATGATGGGGTCGATGACCTTGCCCCGCTCGAAGAGCCGGGTCATCGCACGGAACATCCGCCGGTGAGCCTCGCGGTAGAACATCGAGTCGTCCACAACATCGACGACCCGGGCCATCGCGCTCTCGTCGATCAGAACCCCACCCAGCACGGCCGCCTCGGCTTCCGGGGAGAAAGGCGGTTGACGGTCGTACCGGGGTGATTCCGGGGCCGACTGAAGTGGAATGGGTTCGCTCACTTGGTTCTTCCTCAGCAGATCCCCGGGGCTACGGCGACGGTGTCAGGCTTCGTCCAGCACCTGGCGGAGCAGTTGAAGGTCGTCCCAGCAGAGCCGGTTCCAGCCGGGATTTCGCAGCAGGGCCGCCGGGTGGTAGGTCACGACGAGGGGGACACCCTGGTAACTGTACACCTTGCCCCGCAGCTTGCCTAGTGGCCGGGTTGCGCCGGTCAGCCATTGCGCCGCGAAGGAACCCACAGCCAGTAGCACTTCGGGGGCCACCAGCTCGATCTGACCCTTGAGGAGGGGAGCGCAGGCATCGATTTCATCGGGCAGCGGATTCCGGTTCCCCGGCGGTCTGCACTTGAGCACGTTGCAGATGTAGACGGAGTCCCTCCGGGACAGACTCACGGAGGCGAGCATGAGATCGAGAAGCTTCCCGGCCTGACCGACGAAGGGGAGCCCGGTCGCGTCCTCCCGGGCCCCCGGCGCTTCGCCCACGACCATCAACCGCGCCGCAGGGTTGCCATCCGAAAAGACGACGTGCCGGCGGCCCTCCGACAGGCGGCAGCGCGTGCAGGCCAGCGCCGTTTCACGCAGCGCATCGTAGCCCTGGGGAGCACTGCCGTCTGCGGCCGCCGCAGGGGACGCCACGCTCGCCGTTGGGGTTGAGGGCGCGGTGGCAGGACGTCCCGTCGCGCGCGATGACTTCAGCATCGCCATCAGTTCGCCCGGCTCGATCTGGTCCGCAACGACCCCCGGCTCCCCTATTCGCCTGCGCTGGTGCAGGTAGGCAGCAAGGCGGGCGGCGCCGGAACTCACCCCGCACCACCCCGCCGCAGCCGCGCCTCGATCGCCTCCAGGATCTCCCACGCGACGGCGGACTTGGCCATCATGGGCAGTTCGCGGAGCGGCCCGCCGGCCGCCAGAATCGTCACGCGGTTGGTATCGGCCTCGAAGCCCGCGCCCCGCTCCCCGGCCGGGTTGGCCACGATCAGGTCGAACCCCTTTGCGGCCAGCTTCTTCTCCGCGCGGGCCACGAGGTCGGCGGTTTCGAGCGCAAAGCCGACCGCGACGCTTCCCGCCTTCATTTTCCCGGCCGACTCGGCAGCGATGTCCGGGTTGGCCACGAGTTCGAGGCCGATTTCGTCACCGATCTCCTCGCGCTTCATCTTCTCCGATCGGGGCGACCGCGGCCGATAATCGGCCACCGCAGCCGCATGAATCGCGACATCGGCGCCGTCCACCCTGGCCAGCACTGCGTCGCGCATCTCCAGGGCCGTTTCGACCCCGACCAGATCGACCCCGCAGGGTGCGGGCACCGCAGACGGCCCGGATATCAGCGTCACGTCGGCGCCCTTGAGCCATGCCGCCCGCGCCAGCGCGTATCCCATCTTGCCGGACGAACGGTTCCCCAGGTAGCGAACCGCGTCGACGGGCTCCCGCGTCCCGGCGGCGGTGACCAGAACCCGCACTCCCGCCAGCGCCCCGCCGCCTCCCAACACCCTGCCGACCGCATCCACAACGGCGGAGGGGTCGGCCATCCGGCCCGGGCCGCTCCCCTCGCCCGCGGCAAGGCGCCCTTCCCCGGGACCGACCCGGTGGTAGCCCAGGCTGTCCTCCAGAAGAGCGAGATTCGCCGTGGTCCGGGGATGCGCGAACATGCGGTCGTTCATGGCGGGGGCGATGACCACGGGCGCGTCCGTCGCCACCAGCACCGTGGTCAGGAGGTCGCTCGCCCGCCCCGCTGCGGCCCGCGCGATGAAGTCGGCCGTCGCGGGAGCGATGCATACGCAGTCGGCCTCACGGGCCAGAGAGATGTGCAGCGCCGCCCCGCCCGCCGCGAAGATGTCGGTGAGGGGACCGCGACCGGTTACCCCCTCGAACGAGAGCGGGGCCACGAACCTGCTGGCCGATTCGGTAAGGACAACGTCGACGGCAGCCCCGAGAAGGGTCAGATCACGGGCGATCTGGACCGTTTTGTAAGCCGAGATTCCGCCGCAAACACCCAGAACGACTCTGCGGCCGTCCCAAGGTGGGCCTGGCGAGCGCGCGTCCGCCACGGGATGGGGACCGCCACTGCGACGCGAGTGCGGACCCGCCGACTGTCGGGCGGCGGGGCCCGGAGCGTCGGATCCGGGGCCGCCGGGCGTCATGCCGGGTTATTCCGCTTCCGGACGGCGGCGCCTGACCAGGCGGTATTCGACCTGACCCGAAGTGATCGCCTCGAGTGCGCGGGTGGACAGCTTCTTTTCGTGCTCCAGGGCGAGAGCTTCTTTGGGGAGCAGGTTCAACTCCCGTGCATACTTGGCGGCCACGAGCACGCCCAGATACTTGCTCTGATTGTTTTCGGCGATCTCGTCGGGGGTGAAAACTCTCATCTCTTCTCCTTAACGGGCCATGCCGTCGTCGCAGATGTCCTCCAGGCGCGCGATCTCACCGCGTGCGCCGTCGGCCAGCCTCCTGCACAGTGAATCCAGGTCGTCCGGGCAGCTGGGATGGCCCTCGGCTCCCCGGGCAATCGCCAGAATCTGCTCAACGGCCAGACCCAGATCTTCGTTGACAATGAAATCCTTGAAGGACGGTGCGGCCCGCAACTCTCCGAGCGCCGTCCGCAGTCGGCGCAGAATCTGCCGGGGCGACTCCGTCCCCCTGTCCACCAGGCGCCCGATCCATCGGTCGGGGTCCGGGGGAAGAATGAAGATAACCAAGGCCGAGGGAGCGTGCTCGATCACCTGCATGGCTCCCTGAACATCGATGTCCAGCACGGGGACCGGCCCCGGTTCGGCATCTCCGAAGAGATTGCGGATGGGCGTCCCGTAATGCTCGCCGTGAACCTCCGCCCATTCGACCAGTTCTCCCGCGGCCATCATCGCCTTGAACTCGTCGCGCGTTACGAAGTGATACTCACGGCCGCGGCGCTCGCCGGCTCTGGGTCTGCGCGTGGTCGCCGACACGGAAAGGACGAACCCGTCGGGGTGTTCACGAACGAGGCGGGCGGCGATGGTCGTCTTTCCCGCGCCCGATGGGCCCACCAGGACAAGGAGTTCCGCCCTCACTCCACGTTCTCCAGCTGCTCCCGCAGCCGCTCCAGTTCCTCCTTGATCGCGACCGCGGACGCCGAGATCGCAGGGTCGTTGGCCTTCGCGCCCAGGGTATTCGCCTCCCTGTGCATTTCCTGCACGACGAACCCCAGCCGCTTGCCCGCCTTGCGTTTGCCGTGCTTCCCTCCCTCGTCGAGACTTTCGAGGAAGAGGGTGACGTGGGAGCGGAGCCGCGCCAGCTCCTCGGCGATGTCCCACTTCTCGGCAAGGTACGCGATCTCACGCGCCAGCCGGTCCTCGTCCACCTCGACCGCCTCGGTGAGAACTGCAACCCGCTCCCGCAACCGGTCGCGCTCGCGCAGGAGTCGCCGGGGCGCGCTGACTTCGACGGCGTCGACCTCCTCGATGATCGAGGCGACGCTGCTGCGCAGGACTTCCTCCAGCCGGCGCCCTTCGCTCTCGCGCATCGCAACCACCCCCGCAAGCGCCTCCGCGATGCACTCGCCAAGCCCCACTTCGTCCGGTCCGGCGTCTTCGGCGGGTATTCCCCGGGACCGCAACACGCCCGGCAACCCCGCCAGCGTGTTGATGTCGAGACGTCCCCCCACCTCCAGAGCCTCCCCTGCGCAGGTCAGCAGGTCGACGTACCGGCGCGCCCTGTCCATGTCCAGTCCGGGCATCGTAGCGTCTTCCTCGCTGTTGTCCTGGCATGTGACTGCCACCGACACACCTCCCCTCGCCAAGCCCTCGCGCACCCGCTCCAGGACCTGCGGTCTCACGCTCTCCCATCCCCGGGGCAGGCTGGCCGAAACGCTGAGGTGGCGCTGGTTCCCCGTCCGGATCTCCGCGCGCAGGATCCTGCCGTCGGCCAACTCCACCTCAGCCGCGCCGTAGCCGGTCATGCTGCGTATCATCTCACCTCCACCTCAGTTCCAGAATGTCCACCGGACCCCGTAGAAGCTTCGGGTCCCGGGCAGGAGCCGCCCCGGCACATCCTGGTTTTGGCGCCTGAGCGTGAGATTCTCAACGGTCGCAAAGATATTGAGGGTCAGGAAGCGCATCTGCAGCCGGAAGTACCAGTTCTGGTAGAACGGGACGATGTCGGGCACCAGTTCGGGTTCGTCGTCGAACCCGTGGGCGTAGACGGCGCCTCCCGGCAGCCTGGCGCCGGTCGTATCCGGCTCGGGCGGCACGCCCAGCGGCACGTTCATCGGCGAGCGTCCCTGGGCGCCCAGATCCACCCAGAGTTCGAAATTGCCACTCTCGCGGAAGACTTTGTGGAAGGAGAGACTGCCGCGGTAGATGTGGTCGGGGAAGTAGAGCGCCTCCACCGAGTCGGCCGGCTCCCAGAGCTGCACTTCGCCCACGAAGTCGAGGCCTCGGGGCCAGAGCGGGAGTCGTCCCGTGAGCTCCCACCCCTGCCGGCGCGGCTGCGACAGGACGAGTCCCCCCCGGTCGAAAAGGAGCTGGGTGGGCCAGACCGAATCGGCCTGCGCCGAGACGCGCGCTGCCGAAAGCTCGATGGAGCGCCAGCGCGCACGGGCCCCCAGGCGCGTCCCGCTGCGCTCGCTGAAGCGGCTGGTGGGTCCCGCCTCCATCGAGTCGGGGTCCTCCTCGGGCGTCATGGTGGTGTCTTCGGGCTCTTCGGGCACGAGTGGATTGAGGTAGGGCACCGAGCGTGAACCCCCGCCCCGCTCCGCGAAGAACGCAATGTACGGGATCGGGGTGAACCAGGCGCTCAGGTCGTATCCGCCGCCGGTCGATTCGTCCCATGATTCACGCCGGAGGCGGGCGTTGACGCCCCCCCATCGTTCCGAAACGGCTGACCCCTCCGCCGACAATTCCCGGTCGGCGATTCCCTGCCCGTCGTTGAATCGCGCGGTCGCTCGTCCCCACACCGGCCCCCTCCGGGCCGACAGCCGGGCTCCGTACTGTCCACGCGACTCCGCCAGGAAGGGGAAGGTCGACGTGCTGTCACCGGTCGAAACCGAGCCGCTTGTTCCCCATGCCTCGGTCAGGACCCCGTCGGACGGGGCCCAGACCCCCTGGAGGGTCCAGTCGGACCGGTTGACGGTGCCCGGAGACTCCGTGAAGACATCTCGATCAGCGGCCATCCGGCGTGTTTCGAAGCGGATCCCTGCCGCGTCCCCACGGTGGAGGCTGTAACGGAACCAGACTCCCGTGACCGCTCCCGGCATTTCGCGTCCCTTGGTGTCCAGCCGCTCGATCGCCACCGCGGCTTTCCCCGCAAGGACCCGGGGAAAGGAGAACGTGGCCCTGAGCAGGTTGGTGTCGAGGTCGCCGGTCCCTGCTTCGATAAGGGTCAGCGCCTGCGGGGCGGAGTGTTCATAGCGGAAGAGGTGGACCTCCAGTGCGCCCGGGCGGCGCACGACCCGGACCCGTTCGAGCCCGGAAACGGGAATCCGGGCCAGATCGGGCACGGCGCCTTCGAGTGGAAGATGTTCGACGCCGTCATGGTATACGCGGATCCCACCCCCAGAATGCCCGATCGGGAAGACCGCAACCGCAGCTCCGAAATCCCCGCTGCGGACAGTGAGGAGGCCCGGGATCTCGCTAAGCAGTTCCCACAGCGTCTGGCCGCGCGCGCTCATGAGTTCGTCGCGGTTCCATTCCCAGATCCCCGTCAGGTTTCCCGCCGGCGCCGGGTCGGGCATGGCGGGCAGGACGGGGGGCGGGGGCAGGCTGTCCACCTCGACGGAGTCTGCGACGGTCGAGTCGGCCACAAGCGAATCGGCCACAAGCGAGTCGGCCACCGCCGAGTCCGGGAACAGCGAGTCCGGCACAACCTGCAGCGTATCGGGCGGTTCCTGCGCACCGGCCGGCGACGCCATCAGCGCCAGGACCAACCCGTATAAGGGCGTGTGTCCCGATCCCTTCATGCCGTTCAGAGTTCGGCCCTCGCGCGCACCCATTCGAGAAGCAGGCGGCAGGGCGTACCGTTCGGTCCGTCCCTGAGATAGGACTTCTGCGTCTTGCCGTATGCGGTACCAGCGATGTCCAGGTGAGCCCAAGGCGCGCTTCCGACAAATTCGGAGAGGAAGGAGGCGGCCGTAATCGTTCCTGCGGGGCGCCCGCCGACGTTCTTCAGATCTGCAAAATCGCTCTTCAGTTGCTTCCGGTATTCGTCGTCGAGGGGAAGCGGCCAGCAGGGCTGGGCCGCGCGGTCACCCGCGCTCTGCAGCTCCGCGAGGAGCTCGTCGTCGTTTCCCAGCACCGCCGAGCGGTGATGTCCCAGCGCGATGACGCACGCGCCGGTCAGCGTGGCGCAGTCGACGATCGCGGCGGGCTCCCACTCGGCCGCGTAGTCGAGCGCGTCGGCGAGGATCAGCCGCCCTTCGGCATCCGTGTTGATCACCTCGATCGATTTGCCCGCCCGGCTCACCACCACGTCGCCCGGCTTCGTCGCCGACCCGTTGAGCAGGTTCTCGGAACTCGGCACGACGCCTATCACGTTTGCGGGAATGCCCAGGTGCCCGATCGCCAGCATCGCGCCCAGAACGGCCGCGCCCCCGGACATGTCGTACTTCATGTCCTCCATGCCCTTGGCCGGCTTGATCGAGATGCCGCCCGCGTCGAAGGTCAGGCCCTTCCCCACGAGCACCAGCGGCGCGGCTCCCGGGTCGCCGCCCTGATGCCGGAGCACGATCAGCCGCGGCTCTTCGTCCGAACCCTGCGCGACCGAGAGGAGCGCGCCCATGGCCTGCGCCTCCATTTCGGCGGGACCGAGGACCTCGAGCTGCAGCCCGACCTCGCCCGCAATTTGTACGGCCTCGGTCGCAAGCTGCACAGGCGTGGCAATGTTTCCCGGCCTGGCCTGCAGGGTGCGTGCCCGGTTTTGCCCGGTTGCGAAGGCGTGACCGATCTCCACGTTCCAATCCAGCACCTGAGAGGGCTCGGACACCACTACCGCGAACTCGACCCGCGGCGGCCAGTCTTCCGGCCGGGTACCCGCGGCGGGCGGGGTTCTGAGTTCGTCGAAACGCCAGGACGCCAGCACCAGTCCCTCCGCCGCGGCCTGGATCCATCTCGGGTCGACCCCTGGCCCCAGGTACGAAAGGCACAACGCCAGCGACCGCATTCGAGAGGCCTCGGCCGCCCGGACCGCTCGACCCGCCGCCCCGCGCACCTTCTCGTCGGTGAGCCCGTCCAGGGCTCCGACCCCCGCGAACAGCACCCTTTCCGGCCCCCGGCTGCCACGCCGGTATCCCAGGAACCGGTCCCGTTCGCGGCCCTGAAAGTCTCCCGACGAGACCGCGTGGCTGAGTACGCCGCCGGTGGCCCGGCTGAGCCCCGCCAGCTCCGTAAAGGGCAGATCCGACGGGACCAGCACGACCATCAGCGGCGTCTCGACCTGCTCGGGTGCCCCCGTGTACGTCTCCAGGCGCATCTGCCCTGTCCGTCCCCCGATTCGGTTACATGTGCGCGACGATGGTCTCGCCGAACCGCGAGGTGGACACCTTCGTGGCGCCCTCCATCTGCCGCTCCAGGTCGTAGGTCACCATGCGGGCCCGCACCGCACCTTCCAGCCCCCGGTCGATCGCTCGCGCGGCTTCATCCCAGCCGAGGTGTTCGAGCATCATGCCCGCCGAGAGGATGAGCGAGCCGGGGTTGACCCTGTTCAGTCCCGCGTACTTGGGTGCGGTCCCGTGCGTGGCCTCGAAGAGCGCGACCACATCACCGATGTTGGCTCCCGGCGCCATACCGAGCCCGCCGACCTGCGCCGCGCACGCGTCGGACAGGTAGTCGCCGTTGAGGTTCGGAGTCGCGACGACCGAGTACTCGCCGGGTCGCAGCAGCACCTGCTGGAACATCGAGTCGGCAATGCGATCCTTGATCACCACGCGGCCATCGGCTTCCTCGCCCTCCCACAGGCGCGCCTCGGGCACCGTCGTGTCCGCGAACTGCTCCGCAGCCACCTCGTAGCCCCAGTCCCGGAAGGCCCCCTCGGTGTACTTCATGATATTGCCCTTGTGCATCAGGGTCACCGAGTCCCTGCCGCGGGCCAGCGCATACCGGATCGCGGCAGCCACGTGGCGCTTGGTGCCGAAGGGGCTGATCGGCTTGATCCCGATCCCGCTCAGCTCACGGATCGACGAGCCCATCTCTCCACGCAGGAAATCGCGCACGCGGTTGGCTTCGGCGGACCCCGACACCCACTCGATTCCGGCGTAGACATCCTCCGTGTTCTCGCGGAAGACGACCATGTCCACCTTGTCGGGCTCCCGGACCGGCGAGGGAACGCCCGGAATCCACCGCACGGGCCGCACGCAGGAATAGAGGTCGAGGACCTGTCGCAGCGTCACGTTGAGGGAGCGGATGCCACCCCCCACCGGCGTCGTGAGCGGTCCCTTGATCGCGACCTTGAATTCGGTCAGCGCGTCCAGCGTCTCCTGGGGAAGCCATTCGCCGGAGACCTCGTGCGCCTTCTCGCCGGCGAAGACCTCCATCCAGGCGATCTCGCGCGCACCGTCGTACGACTTCGCCACCGCCGCGTCCACGACATGTTGGGTCGCCGCCCAGATATCGGGCCCGATTCCGTCGCCTTCGATGAAGGGGATGATCGGCCTGTCGGGAACGGCCAGCTGATCCGAGCTGCCGGCGATCGTGTCACCGACGGATGGAACTGTGGCGTACTGATACGAGGACACGCGGTCTGCCTCCGGGTAGCGGGTGAACCTGTGAATGTAGCAGATTCGTTGACATATATTTGCCTGAATCTGTCATGGAATCTGTCAGGGGCGGCGAGAGGGGGCAATCGAATCTTGGAACCGCAGTCGTCTCAAATCCGCTTCCGGCGACACTGGGGGGTCTCGCCGAGGACTCGCTACCAGCTCGGCGAGTGCGATGCCCTTGCCGCCGCGATCCGGGCGATGCCCGTGCGGCCGGAGCTTCAAGCCCGGATGATGGACGACGGCGGATCCGATGAGGCGCGAGCCGTGGTGGAGATCTCACGGGTGGAAGACAGGGCGCCCGCGGGCAGGGATCTGCTGCTTCGCCTCCACCACTTGACCCGAGGGGGTCCGGGGGGAAAAGCGGAGGATGTGGCGAGCGAGTTCCGCACCGGGCCCGGGGCTGCGAGCTACGCGACGCCAGGCGCCGATCAGGTTCCCGAATTGACCGCGCAACTCTTCGGCTGGCTCGACCGGGAGTTTCCCCCTGCAGGTGGGGACAGCGACCTGGGCAGCGCGGTGATCCGCGCCCTGGTCACACATGCGTACCTCCTGTGGATCCATCCCTTCGCCAATCGCAACGCCCGAACCGCCCGCCTCATGGAGGCCTGTGTCCTGCTGGACGCCGGTTATCCGGCCGTCGCCGCCCGGATCCCGACCCGGTTCTACCAGGCGACGCGTCCCGAATACGTCCGTCAACTGGAACTCGCGGCCAGGGACCGCTCGCTGACCACTTTTATTTCCTACGCCACCCAGGGATTTCGGGACGGATTGCGCGAGCTCTTCGACTCGATGCGGCGCGCGCAATTCGAGAGCGCCTGGCGCGGGTTCGTGCTCGACTGCTTCGAGGAGCACCCATACCGCAAACGGACGGTCTTCCGCCGCAGACGCGAACTCATGTTGGCGCTGCCGCTCGAGGGCACCTTCGAGATCGACGAGATTGCCGGGTTGGACCAGCGGATCGCGCGCCTGTATTCGGAGCTGTCGGAGCGGACGCTCCGGCGCGACTTCGACTTTCTGGCGCAGACCGGCCTGCTCACGGTGACGCGCGGACGGTTTGCGCTGAACACCGATGCGCTGCGGTTGCGGTAAGGTTGCCGTTGGAGCGAGCGTAGGTGTACTGTGCAAGCGGGCCCATTCAGACCCGGACCACCATGACAGGAGCCGCCAGATGAGGAACCGAAGCGACGATCTACGAAACATCCTGCTGATCGCCGGCGCCGGTGCCGTGGGAGTGCTTGGCACGTTGTTCGTGACGAGCGCCACGGAGAGACCGGCTGTGGAAGCGGACCAGACGAACGTCCGGGAGCAGGCAGTTGTCGAGGCCATGGAGCGTGCGCAGGAAGTTCGCCAGAGGGTGGTGGTGGGGAGTGCGTCGCGTTCCGAAGATGGTGTGGCCGTGAGGTTCCGCGGGTCGTCTCGTCTGTCTCTTGCCAATCAGCCGGTCATCTACATCGACGGAGTCCGCGTAAACGGAGACCGGGACGAAGCCATGGTGGAGCCCGATCAGATCGACCGGATCGAGGTGATTAAGGGGGACGCGGCCAGGAGGCACTACGGAAGCGAAGCCGAGAACGGCGTGATCCAGATCTTCACGAAGTCCTCCGCGGAATCTTCGAAAAAGGAAGACGGCAGCGGACGCTGATCGGCGGCGGGGCAACGCTGGCCGCCGACGGGGCAACGTGGACCGGCCAGGCGACGAGCCCGGCGAGGCGACGGGCCCGGCTAAACGTCTTCTTCAGCACGCGGCTTCGGAAAGAACTGATCCACGAGCACCGGGTTCCCGTCCGGATCCAGGAATACGATGCTGGCGGGGCCAGTCCCGTCGGGGTCGGTATCGGTCGTCATCTCGATCCCGTCGGCGACCAGCGATGCGCGGATGTCCCTCACGTCGGTGAAGTCGGCTACCTGAGACGTATCCTGCGCAAGGCCCGGGTTGAAGGTGAGGATGTTCTTGTCGAACAGTCCCTGAAAGAGCCCGATGATGGTCGTCCCGTTGATCATCATCAGGTAGCGCTCGCCGTCCCCGCCGGTTACCGCAAAGCCGAGCTTTTCGTAGAAGGAACGAGAGACGTCGAGGTCCTTGACGGCGAGGCTGAGCGAGAACGCGCCGAGTTGCATGGGAGGGCCTGGGGGGAGAAGAGATGATCGGAGATACGATTCCTGGGACAGCACGGTAATACGATTGATCCGGTTGCCGAAAGTCGGCAGAGGGCGGACTGTTCCAGGATGAAGATCGAGATTCGACGGCCTATCACTCGCTGAATCATGGCTGTGCCTCCCCCGCTCCGGGTCCTTGCCCTCGACTACGGCCTTCGCCGCATCGGGATCGCCCTCAGCGACGCTTCCGGCGTCCTCGCCAGTCCGCTCACGACCCTGAAGCGACGCGCCGGGAAGCGTCCGCCAATCGCCCGAATCCTCGAACTGGTCCGCAGTCACGCAGTCGAAGCACTGCTCGTTGGGCTTCCCCTCGATGCGCACGGAGGCGAAAATGAATGGACCGCAGAGGTGAGAGCCTTCGGCCGGCAACTCGAGGAGCGAAGCGGGCTCCCGGTATTCTACATGGACGAGCGGTACTCGTCGGTGGAAGCGGAGGCGCGCATCCGGTCGATCGGGTTGAGGCGCAAGGCGCGAGAAGACAAGGCCAGAATCGATGCCGGAGCAGCCGCGATCTTCCTGCAGGACTGGCTTGACGAATGTCGGGCGGACCTGCGGGCGAACTTTCAGCCGGGTAATGAGACGGGTCGGACGTAGGCGTCTGGAGAGCGCCCGCGCTGCCGTTGTCGCTACGCTGCTTGTCGGCGCTTGCTCCGCCGATCTGCCGCCGGGAGAGGTCGTGGTTACAATCCCGGACGGCGCAACTTTCGAGGAAGCCCTCGACTCGCTGGAATCCCGGCAGATCATCGGCCGGCGGCTCTGGATCCACGCGTACGCCCGCTGGCAAGGCATGGACCACTCCATCAAGGCGGGCACCTATCGAATCGAACGCGGCGCCCCATTCCGGCGGATCCTCGATATCCTGACGACGGGCCGGGTCGTTACCCTGCCGATGACCATTCCGGAGGGTCTCACGATCAAGGGCATGGCTCCACGGATCGCGACAGCCACCGGCTCCGACTCCGCCGCCGTGGCGGACCGGCTTTCCGGGCCTTCGCTGCACGTGGACTGGGACCTCCCCGGACCTGGGCTCGAGGGGTATCTCTTCCCCGACACCTATCGGTTCGCTGAAGGAATACGCGTGGAGACGGTGATCGCCACCATGATCGACGCGTACCAGGCGTACTGGACCGCCGAACGACGTGAGCGACTGGCCGCGATCGGCCTCACCGAGGGGGAGGCGGTCACCCTGGCATCGATCATCCAGGCCGAGGCCGTTTTCGAAGCGGAGATGCCAAGGATATCAAGCGTGTATCACAACCGGCTTCGCATGGGCATGCGGCTGCAGGCCGACCCGACTGTGCTGTACGCGCTCGGGGGGCATCGGCCCCGGCTCCTCTACGCGGCTATGGACTCGGTCGCGGAAAATCCCTACAACACCTACTCGCACGCCGGTCTGCCCCCCGGCCCGATCGGTGCTCCCGGAGCTGCCGCCCTCGACGCAGCGTTGGCGCCCGAGGATGCCGACTTCCTCTACTTCGTGGCGAGGCGCAACGGCGAGCACATCTTCACCCGCACCCTGCGCGAGCACAACAATGCGCGTCGGCAGGTCCGCCAGGAGCCCTCGGGCAACGGGTAGCCGACCGGGTGTCCGGCAGCGACCTGGGATGCCTGCACGGCTCATGACCGGGAGTGAGCTGGCCCGTAGTCTGCGCCTGATCGTGATCACCGATCGGGAACTGGCCGCCCCTCTGGAGGTCGCCGAGGTGGTCCACGAGGCTCTGCGCGCCGGAGCGCCCTCTGTGCAGCTGCGCGAGAAGCACCTGCCACCCCGGGAAGTGCTCCCGCTCGCCCGTCACCTTCGCGACCTGACGCACTCCGCCGGCGCTCTTCTCTTCGTCAACGATCGGCTGGACCTGGCGCTAGCCGTCGGCGCCGACGGCGTCCACCTCGGGCCTGACGACCTGCCTGTTCACGCAGCGCGTCGCCTGGCCCCACCCGGCTTCCTGATCGGATACTCCGCAGACGATCCCGCGGCTGCCCGAGTCGCGGTCGCGCAAGGAGCCGACTACATCGGTTGCGGCACGGTCTACCCGACTCGCACCAAGGCAAATGCGGGCAGCGCCATCGGGGTCTCCCGCCTCGCCGAAGTCGTGCGCTCCGTCGATGCGCCGGTCGTCGGCATCGGGGGGATCACGGCCGCGCGAGCCCACGAAGTCTTTCGCGCAGGTGCCGCAGGATGTGCCGTGGTAGGTGCCGTCATGGCCGACCCCAAGCCAGGGCGCGCCGTCCGCGCGTTCCTCGGCACAGTCACTGCCCGGCACTCATAGCCACAATACATGAACGCCCTGCCCGGGGATGCTGCTCCCGGGCAGGGCGTTCGCAAAGCAGGCTGGCAGCGACGTACTCTCCCACCGGGTCGCCCCAGCAGTACCATCCGCGCGGCAGGGCTTAACTTCCGAGTTCGGGATGGGATCGGGTGTGACCCCTGCGCTCTGGCCACCAGCCAACGTCCAAGGGCAGAAGGAAGAACAGAACCTCAGGTTCCGTGTTGGAAATTCGCGGAGGAGGATGCTGGTCAAGCCTGTCGGGCCATTAGTACGGCTCAGCTACACGTGTCACCACGCTTCCACTTGCCGCCTATCAACGTGCTAGTCTCGCACGGCCCTTCACGGACCCCGAAGGGTCCTGGGAGTACTCATCTTGGGGGGGGCTTCCCACTTAGATGCTTTCAGCGGTTATCCCTTCCCGACGTCGCTACCCGGCGATGCCCCTGGCGGAACAGCCGGTACACGAGTGGTCAGTCCACTCCGGTCCTCTCGTACTAGGAGCAGCTCCCCTCAATACTCCAACGCCCACGACGGATACAGACCGAACTGTCTCACGACGTTCTAAACCCAGCTCATGTACCGCTTTAACGGGCGAACAGCCCGACCCTTGGGACCTTCTTCAGCCCCAGGATGCGATAAGCCGACATCGAGGTGCCAAACCGCCCCGTCGATGTGAACTCTCGGGGGCGATAAGCCTGTTATCCCCGGCGTACCTTTTATCCGTTGAGCGACGGCCCTTCCATTCGGAACCGCCGGATCACTAAGGCCAACTTTCGTTCCTGCTCGACCCGTCGGTCTCACAGTCAAGCTCCCTTATGCCTTTGCACTCTGCGTGCGATTGCCGACCGCACTGAGGGAACCTTTGCGCGCCTCCGTTACTCTTTGGGAGGCGACCGCCCCAGTCAAACTACCCACCTGCCACTGTTCCCGAGGAGGATTCACTCCCCTGGGTTAGAGCCTCAACATTGTAAGGGTGGTATTTCACCAGCGACTCCCCGTCCCCTAGCGAGAACGGTTCATAGTCTCCCACCTATCCTACACATGCAAAGCCAAGACCCAATGACAGGCTGCAGTAAAGGTGCACGGGGTCTTTTTGTCCTGTCGCGGGTAATCGGTATCCTCACCGATACTCCAATTTCGCCGAGCTCGCGGAGGAGACAGCGCCCAAGTCGTTACGCCATTCGTGCAGGTCGGAACTTACCCGACAAGGAATTTCGCTACCTTAGGACCGTTATAGTTACGGCCGCCGTTTACCGGGGCTTCAGTTCGGAGCTTCGAGTTGCCTCTAACACCTCCCTTTAACCTTCCGGCACCGGGCAGGCGTCAGTGCCTATACGTCGTCTTGACCGACTTTGCAGACACCTGTGTTTTTAATAAACAGTCGCTTGGGCCGATTCTCTGCGGCCTGGGTCGGCTCCCCACGCGTCGTGGTTCACCTACTGCAGGCTCCCCTTCTCCCAAAGTTACGGGGACATTTTGCCGAGTTCCTTCTCCGCGGATCACTCGAGCACCTTAGGCTACTCGCCTCGCCTACGTGTGTCCGTTTACGGTACGGTCGTCCAGGCACCTCCCATGCGAGGCTTTTCTCGGCGGCATGATTACGGACCCTTTGCAGGACTTATTGTCCCTTCGGCATCGGCGCTCGGCTAAAGAAGTCTTTTATCCCCTCTCATCGCCTACCACCTTACATCGGATATTCCACCACCCGACGGTCCTTTCACTCCCGCGTCCCCCCTCATGGTCGAACGCTACCTGAACGGTACAGGAATATTAACCTGTTTCCCATCGCCTACGCCCTTCGGCCTCGGCTTAGGGACCGACTAACCCGGAGCGGATAAGCCTGGCTCCGGAACCCTTAGGCTTTCGGTGACAGGGATTCTCACCCTGTTTATCGCGTACTCATTCCGGCATGCTCTCTTCCCTGCTCTCCACGGATGCTCTTCCGAGTCCGCTTCACTGACCAGGGAATGCTCCCCTACCATGACTTTCGTCATCCGTAGCTTCGGCACCGTGCTTGAGTCCCGACCATTATCGGCGCGGATCCACTTGACTAGTGAGCTATTACGCACTCTTTAAAGGCATGGCTGCTTCTAAGCCAACCTCCTAGTTGTCTCTGCACATCCACATCCTTTCTCACTTAGCACAGATTTGGGGGCCTTAGCTGACGGTCTGGGCTCTTTCCCTCTCGCGACCGGACATTATCGCCCGCTCACTGACTCCCAGGATAGATCTCTAAGGTATTCGGAGTTTGGTTGAGTTCGGTAACCCGGTAAGGTCCCTAGCCCATCCAGTGCTCTACCTCCTCGAGACAGTTTCCTGAGGCTATACCTAAATATATTTCGGGGAGAACCAGCTATCTCCGAGCTTGATTGGCCTTTCACCCCTATCCACAGCTCATCCGAGCAGTTTTCAACCCACAACGGTTCGGGCCTCCACCAGGTGTTACCCCGGCTTCACCCTGGCCATGGATAGATCGCGTCGGTTTCGGGTCTACCCCCATGCACTCGTCGCCCTGTTCAGACTCGCTTTCGCTTCGGCTCCGGACCTGAGGCCCTTAACCTCGCGCATGAGGAGTAACTCGCCGGATCATAATGCAAAAGGCACGCCGTCACCCATCCCCTTGTCCGAAGACTCGGGTCGGGCTCCGACCGCTTGTATGCACACGGTTTCAGGGTCTATTTCACTCGCCGTCAGGCGTTCTTTTCACCTTTCCCTCACGGTACTCTTCACTATCGGTCACAGGCTCGTATTTAGCCTTGGAAGATGGTCCTCCCGGATTCAGCCAGGGTTTCACGTGTCCCGGCCTACTCGGGGTCCGCATCGGATCGCCTACTCGCATTTCGCATACGGGACTCTCACCCTCTGCGGTCGTACGTTCCAGTACCGTTCCGCTATGCTTCGGTTCACCTGTGTGATGCGGCCCCACAACCCCCGGTTGAGTCACCCCACCCGGGTTTGGGCTCTTCCCTTTTCGCTCGCCGCTACTCTGGGAATCTCGATTGATTTCTTTTCCTCCAGGTACTTAGATGTTTCAGTTCCCTGGGTTGGCTCCCTGTAAAGGGTGACGGGATTGCTCCCGCCGGGTTTCCCCATTCGGACACCCCCGGATCTATGCTTGCTTGCAACTCCCCGAGGCTTTTCGCAGCTTGCCACGTCCTTCTTCGCCGGCCTGTGCCTAGGCATCCGCCGTGCGCACTTTCTCGCTTGACCAGCCCTCTTCCTCGAATGAACGCCAACCGGCCGCGTTGCCGCGCCGACTGCGTCCGCTCAAATTTCTGGGCTCGTCCACCGTCGCCTTTCCAACACAGTACACTCGGTTATCCATGGTCGGACGCCCGCCAAAATGGACACCCTGCCACAGGACAACCCGAGCGACCTAAGGCTCTAGTTACTTCCTTCTACCCTGATTTTCAAACAACCGTACCGCGCTCCGGCGTGATGTCGGGAGGGCCTGGGCGCAAGTTGTCCTCAGGCACAGCGCGGAAAGACTTAAAAGGTAGTCAAGACGAAGGGGAAGTCAACACCCGGATCGGGGCTGCAGTCCGCCGGCCTCGAGGAACCGGGCGACTTCCTCTTCCCGGACGAAAAAGCTGCCCAGCTCGGCGTCGGTCTCGCGGCCATGCCAGTCCGAACCACCCGTCGCAAAGAGCCCCGCCTTCCGGGCCTGGCGCGCGACCGCCTCGCGGACTCGCCCTGGCCACGGACGGAATACCTCCAGACCCTGCAGACCCGCTCCGACCATGCGGGGCAGGAGTCGGTCGATGAGGTTGAGCGGCGGATGCGCCCATACAGCGACGCCTCCAGCCTCGCGTATTGCTTCGATCACGCCTTCAGAAGTGGGCGACTCGACCGCGACATAGGCCGGGCAATCCGCCCCGATATGGCGGTCGAAGGCGTCCGGGACGCTGGAGGCGTAGCCGGCCCGCACGAGGGCGCGCGCCAGATGAGGGCGTGTGTAGGGGACCACTCCGGACGCCCGCTGGTCGCCGACACTGTCCAGTGGGAGCCGGACCCCCTGCTCCGCGAGCCGTTCGACGATTCTGCGCATGCGGACGTCGCGGCGGGCGTGCAGGTCACGGTAGTGGTCCTCGAGCACCCTGGCGGAGGGGTCGACAAAGTAACCCAGGATGTGAATGGATTCGCCGCGGGAGCTTGCGCTCATCTCGACGGCGGGTATGACATTGAGCCTGTTTCGCGCCGCTCGCTGGGCCGGGACGACGCCCTGGGTGTTGTCGTGGTCGGTAATCGCGATGACGTCGAGGCCGCCGGCGACAGCCAGCGAGACGACATCTTCGGGGGTGCGGACACCATCCGAAAAGGTGGTGTGCATGTGGAGATCGAGTCGCATGGGTGTCAAACCCGCCCCACCGGCGCGATCAGGACGCCTCGACGCGATCCGCCAGCACGGTGACCTGGTTGTCCTCCACCTTCATCACGCCTCCGGTGACGGCGAACGACTGCCGCGTCCCGGATTCGGGCTCCACTGTCAGCGGCCCCTCCCCCATCAGGGTCAGGAACGGCGCGTGTCCAGGCAGGATCCCGACCCAGCCGTCCCAGGCAGGCGCGACGAGGGACCGTGCGGCCCCGTCGTAGATCACCTGTTCCGGGGTAACGACCCGCAGCCGCATCGCCGCCACGATCAGACCTCGACGCCCATCTCGGCCGCCGCCTCGATCACCTGATCGATACCGCCCTTCATGAAAAACGCCTGCTCCGGCAGATGGTCGAACTCGCCCGCCGCCACCCGCTCGAACGACTCGATCGTCTCCTCCAGGCGTACATAACAGCCGGGAATGTTGGTAAACGCCGTCGCCACGAAGAACGGCTGCGACATGAACTGCTCGATGCGGCGCGCGCGCCCAACGATGATCTTGTCCTCTTCGCTGAGCTCGTCCATTCCGAGGATCGCGATGATGTCCTGCAGGTCCTTGTAGCGCTGCAGGATCTCCTTGACGCGCCCGGCTACCTCGTAGTGGCGCTCGCCCAGGAACTGCGGGTCGAGAATGCGGGACTGCGAATCGAGCGGGTCGACGGCGGGGTAGATGCCCTTCTCGGCGATCGAGCGTGAGAGGACGGTGGTGGCGTCGAGGTGGGCGAAGGCGGCGGCGGGGGCGGGGTCGGTCAGGTCGTCGGCGGGGACGTAGATGGCCTGGACCGAGGTGATCGAACCCTCGCGCGTGGAGGTGATGCGCTCCTGCAGCTCGCCCATCTCGGTGCCCAGCGTGGGCTGGTAGCCGACCGCCGAGGGCATGCGGCCCAGCAGCGCCGAGACTTCGGAGCCCGCCTGGGTGAAGCGGAAGATGTTGTCGATGAAGAGGAGGACATCCTGCTTTTCGACGTCGCGGAAGTACTCGGCGACGGTCAGGGCGGAGAGTCCCACGCGCAGACGGGAGCCGGGAGGTTCGTTCATCTGCCCGTAGACGAGGGCGGTCGAGTCCAGAACGCCCGATTCCTTCATCTCGAGCCAGAGGTCGTTGCCTTCGCGGGTGCGCTCGCCCACGCCGGCGAAGACCGATCGGCCACCGTGCTCCATGGCGATGTTGTTGATCAGCTCCATGATGATGACGGTCTTGCCCACGCCCGCGCCCCCGAATAGACCCGTCTTGCCGCCCTTCACGTAGGGCGCCAGCAGGTCGACCACCTTGATCCCGGTCTCGAAGATCTCAGTCTTGGGCTCGAGGTCGTCGAAGCGGGGCGCGGGGCGGTGGATCGGCCAGCGCTCGACCTCGCCGCCGTTCGCGCTCGCGACCGGACCCTGCTCGTCCACCGGTTCACCCAGCACGTTGAGGATGCGGCCCAGGGCGGGCTCGCCCACCGGAACCGCGATCGCGCGGCCCGTGTCCACCACCTCCATGCCGCGCTGCACGCCGTCGGTCGAACTCATCGACACGGCCCGCACCTGGGAGCGCCCGATGTGCTGCTGCACCTCGGCCACCAGGTCGATCTCGCGGCCCGACTCGGTCTTCGCGGCCAGGTGGAGCGCGTTGTAGATCTCGGGCAGGTGCTGCGGGTGGAATTCCACGTCCAGGACGGGTCCGATGACCTGGACCACGCGACCGTTGTTGTTGTCAGCCATGTTGTTCGTCTTCTCCGGCCGCTTCGGCGCGGCCCTCAGTCAATCCGGAAGTCATGTTTATTCCAACGCCGCGGCGCCACCTACGATCTCGGCGATCTCCTGGGTGATCTGCCCCTGGCGTGCTCGGTTGTAGGTGCGGGTGAGCGTCTCGAGGATGTCGCCCGCGTTGTCTGTCGCGCTCTTCATGGCGGCGCGGCGCGCGCCCTGCTCCCCGGCCGCGTTTTCGACCAGGGCGCTGTACACGGTCATACGCAGGTAGCTGGGCAGGATCTGCCCGATCAGCCTCCCGGGCCGGGGTGACACGATGAAGGCGTCCACCGAACGCGCCCCCGGGGTTGGCTCGACGGGCAGCACGCGCACCGTGCGCGGCGGCGTGGACATCGCCGAACGGAACTCGGCGCTTACCATGTAGACGGCGTCCAGGTCGCCCTCCTCGAAGCTGCGGCGGAGCGGCGCGACCAGCCCTTCAGCGTCCTCCGACGTGGGCGTGTCGCCGATTTCGGTCGTCGCCGACGCGATGGCGGAGCCCCGGAACCGGAAGAACGCCAGACCCTTCTTGCCGGCGATGTGCAGCTCGGTCTCCACGCCTTCAGCCTTGAGCGAATCCAGCCGCCCCCGCGCCTCCCGGATCAGGTTGGCGTTGAAGGCGCCGCAGAACCCGCGGTTCGCGGTGAGCAGCAGCACCGCCGCACGCTTCGTCTCGGCGGGCTGACGCAGCAGGGGATGCTCGTGCGCCAGGCCGGGGGCGTTCAGGCTTCCCAGCAATTCGCGAAACGCATCGCTGTAGGGGCGGGCCGCCTGCATGCGGTCCATCGCCCGTTTGAGCTTGGAGGTCGCCACGAGCTCCATGGTGCGCGTGATCTTGCGGGTGTTGCGGACCGATTTGATCCGCCGCATGACCTCCCGGGCGCCGGCTCCCGCCATGCTACGCGGCCCCCGCCATCGCTTCGCCCGACTCGGCGGCGAAGACCTGGTTGTACTCCTCGATGCACTCGCGCAGGCGCCCCTCGATGTCGTCGGTCAGCTTGCCTTCCTGCCTCAGCCCGATCAGCACGTCGTCGTACCGGCTCCCGACGAACTCGAGGAAGCCGCGTTCCCACTTGCGCACGTCCTCGACATCGAGGTCGTCCAGGTAGCCGTTGGTGACCGCGTAGATGGTCACGATCTGCTGCTCCACCGGGACCGGCTGGTACTGGGGCTGCTTGAGGACCTCTACCGTGCGCTGCCCGCGCGCCAGCTGCCGCTGGGTGGCCGCGTCCAGGTCGGAGGCGAACTGGGCGAAGGTCTCCATGGCACGGAACTGGGCGAGGTCGAGACGCAGGCGGCCGGCCACGGTTTTCATGGCCTTGACCTGGGCCGCGCCGCCCACCCGCGAAACCGAGATCCCGACGTTCACGGCAGGCCGCACGCCCGAGTTGAAGAGGTCGGGCTCGAGGTAGATCTGGCCGTCGGTGATGGAGATGACGTTGGTGGGGATGTACGCCGACACGTCGCCCGCCTGCGTCTCGATGATCGGCAGCGCGGTGAGCGACCCGCCGCCGAGCTCGTCGGACAGCTTGGCCGCGCGCTCCAGCAGCCGCGAATGCAGGTAGAAGACGTCGCCCGGATAGGCCTCGCGCCCCGGCGGACGCCTGAGCACCAGCGACAGCTGCCGGTACGCCTGCGCCTGCTTGGACAGGTCGTCGTAGATGACCAGGGTGTGCTTGCCCTGCCACATGAAGTGCTCCGCCAGCGCCGTCGCGGCGTAGGGGGCGATGTACTGCATGGGGGCCGGGTCGGAGGCGTTGGCCGCGACCACGATGGTGTAGTCCATGGCGCCGTGATGGCGGAAGGTCTCCACCACGCCCGCCACCATCCCCGCGCGCTGGCCGATCGCGCAATAGATGCAGATGACGTCGGTGTCCTTCTGGTTGAGGATCGCGTCGATCGCGATGGCGGTCTTGCCGGTCTGGCGGTCGCCGATGATCAGCTCGCGCTGGCCGCGCCCGATCGGGATCATGGCGTCGATGGCCTTGATGCCGGTCTGCAGCGGCTCCTTGACCGGCTGGCGCTTCACGATCCCGGGAGCGACCACGTCGATCTGCCGACGGGCGCTGGTCTCGATGGCCGCGCCGCCGTCCACGGCCTCGCCAAGCGGGTTCACGACCCGGCCCAGGTAGCCGTCGCCGACGGGAACATCCAGCACCCGCCCCGTCCGGCGCACCTCGTCGCCCTCGTGGAGCCCCTCCCAGTCGCCCATGACCACGGCGCCGATGTTGTCCTCTTCCAGGTTGAGAGCAAGCGCGGTGACCCGCTCGCCACTCTCGCTGGCCGTGATCTCCAGCATCTCGTTGGCCATCGCCTTGGTGAGGCCGTAGATGCGCGCCACGCCGTCCTTGACTTCGAGGACCTCGCCCACCTCCTCGGAGTGGAGCGCCTCTTCGAAGCTCTCGATTTCTGCCAGGAGGACACTCTTGATCTCGCCCGCCCGGAGTTGGGAATCCGACATGTCTCTCTTCTTCCTATGTTTGAAGCTCGGCGGCCATGAGCTTGCGGCGCATGGCGTCGAGCTGCCGTTTCACGGATCCGTCGTACACGGTGTCGCCCTCGCGTATGACGACGCCCCCGATGATTGCGGACCTGACTTTGACGTGCGGGATCACCGTGGCATCCGTCGCCGCCGACAGTCGGGCGCCAAGATCGGCCTCCTCGTCCGGCGAAAGCGGCCTCGCCACCGTGACCTCCATGTGGCGCCGGCCCAGGTGATGCTCGAGCATCCCTCGGTAGGCCGCCGCGATGGCCGGAATCAGCTTCTGGCGCCCCTTGTCCACCACGACCTGCAGGAAACGCAGCATCATGGCGGGAACGGAATCACCCAGAGACCGTCCCAGCACCGCCTTCTTGTCGGCGGCGGACACCCGGGGCGTCATGAGGAACTCGCGGACCCTAGGATTCTCCAGCAGTCCCGCCACGGTCGCCACGCCATCGCCAAAGGCCTCGACCCCTTCGTGGCGCTCGGCCAGCTCGAAGAGGGTCTCGGCGTAGTTGCGGGCGACTGTGTCTTCCCTCACGCCCAGGCTCCCCCGGAGCTGGCGAGGTCATCGATGTAGTCCGTTACCAGACGTCGGTCGCTGTCGCTGTCGAGTCGCTCGTCGAGCAACCGTGAAGCGGCCGCCATGGCCACCTCCACCGCCTCGCGGCGCACGGCATCGATGGCCGCGTCGCGCTCCCGCGCAATCTCCCGGCGCGCGTTGGCCAGGATGGCGCGGCTCTCTTCACGGGCCTTGGCCTCGAGCTCGCTGCGGAGCTGGTCCGCTGCCTCGCGCCCTTCGGCGATCAGCGCCTGCGCCTGGCGGCGTGCCTGGGCAAGCTGCTCCCGGTACTCAGCGATCAGCGCCTCGGCCTCATCCCGCTGCCGTTTCGCCGCGTCGATGTCGCTCTGGATGCTCTTTTCGCGGGCATCCAGGGCGGCCATCAGGGGCTTCCACGCGTACCGCGTCAGGACGGCCAGCAGCGTCAGAAAGGTAAGGACGGTCCATACGGCCAGCCCCGAATCGACCGCGAAGAGGGTGTCCCAAAGGGGACCTTCCTCCTGCAACAGCAACCCGGGGTGAAGTCCCGCGGCTGCCATCAGATGAACTTGAAGAGCGCCGCGAGCAGGATCGCGAACAGCGCGGCTCCCTCGACCAGTCCAGCCAGCAGAATGGCCAGGCCCCGGATCTCGCCGGCGGCCTCCGGCTGCCGGGCGATGCCCTGCGTGGCGCCGCTGCCGATGCCGCCGATGCCGATGCCGGCGCCGATCGCGGCCAGTCCGGCTCCGATGCCGGCGCCGATGAGGGCGCCCGTGTTCTTGGCTGTGTCGATGTCTGCCGCGCCGCCTTCCTGCAGCGCGGTGATCGCCAGGTCAAGCATGGTTTCTCCTATATGTGTGTGGACCGTTCAGGGTCAGTGTTCATGCCGCATGAGGCCGATGAAGACGGCCGACAGCATGGCGAAGATGTAGGCCTGAATGAAGGCGATCAGCAGCTCCAGGAGCAGGATCGCCGACACGAAGGCGAAGGATCCGGCGGCGACCGCCCAACGTACAAAGGCGATTTGGCCGAAGATGAAGATGAAGCCGATGAGCGTGAAGATCATCATGTGGCCCGCGGTCATGTTCGCGAAGAGACGGACCGCGAGCGCGAAGGGCTTCGTGAGTTTCCCAAGCAGCTCGACGGGGGTCATGATGGCCAGCATCAGGTACTTGATCACGCCCGTGGTGCCCGGCGGCGTGAAGAAGATCGTCTTCATGTAGCCGCGGAGACCGAGCGTGAGGAAGCCCGAGATCTCGACCACCAGGAAGACGGTCAGAGCCAGGGTCGCCGTGACGGCGAGGTTTCCGGTGGCCGAGCCTCCCCACGGGACCAGCCCGAGCAGGTTCATCGTCAGGATGAAGAAGAAGAGTGTGAGGATGAGGGGGACGAAACGCTGGTAACCGTGCCCGATGTACTCCTTGCAGAGATCGTCGCGGAGAAAGACCACTACCGTCTCGACCGCGTTGGCCAGCCCCCTGGGCGCCCTGCCCGTGCCCTGCCGCGACACGGTCCTGGCGGCGAAGAGTGTCATCGCTGCGGTGATGACGGCGGCCAGCAGCAGCAGGACCATGTGTTTGGTGGGGGACAGGTCGATGGTCAGTCCGCCGATGTGAAACACCGCCCAGTCCCAGTGGGGGAAGTGGACCGCGCCGATGAACGGCAACTCGTATTCGGGCGCGTTGAGGATATGGTGCGCCAGCATGTCGCCGAGGTTGAAGGGCCCCCCGTGCCCGTCGGCAGCCGCCTCCTGCGCTCCCGCATGTTCCTGAAGAGGTGCGAACATCCCAATCATGGCTTGGCCGGCAGGGACTCGCCCCGCAACCGGCGGTGTTCGATGAACGACTCGGCGAAGACCAGTGCGAGCAGGAAGGCGCCGAGCGACAGCAGGAAGGGCAGCGGCTCCGTCCGCCCCGGAATTACGAAGAAGACGACCGCCAGGGCGAGCACGAGGACCCGCGCTGCGAATCCGGCCGCTATCGCTGCCAGGAAACGATCGTTGCGGGTTCTCCAGCTTTTCAGGAGAAAGTGTGTCGGGAGCTGGGTGCCCAGTGTGAGGATGCCGGCTCCGAGAACCGCCCGCCGGGCCCCGTCCGTGAGGAAGGGCCAGGTTGCGAGCGTCCCGCCAACCACGATTGCCGCGGAAGTGGCGACGAACGTCATGGACTGTTTCACCGAAGTTCTTCCCCGCTGCCGGGTCTCTCCTTTTTCCTGGTTGCCGGTTGCACCACAGCTCTGATGTAGAGCGTATAGAATCCTGCCCCGATTCCCACGAGCCCACCCACCAGCGCGAGCAGCGGAGTCGTCTCGAACCGCTCGTCCAGCTTGAGCCCGGCCCATGTGAGTATCAGGACCGTCAACACCCAGCTGATTCCGTATCCCGACATGCGGCCAACGTCTCCGAGGGCACCGGACGACCGCCGCGGTGTTCGACCGCCGTCCAGCACGCTGGCACTCTCCCGATTGACGAAACGAAGGCCTGGAAACAGGCTCGCGGAGCAGACTCCGCAAGCACGGTGTCGGGGGAAAACCTAACGCTTGTGAAAATTTTCGCAAGCTCCTGCTTGACCCCAAAAAGCCGTCTCGCCTATCTTCCGCCATCGTTATGCCAAACATTCGTCGCAACCCGGAACGGGTATGACCCCCACGTCCTCCTCCGCCCTCAAGGCGCCGCCCGCCCAATCGGACGAGCGCGATGTTCAACTCCTCCGGCGCGCGGGTGAAATCGGCGAGGAACTGCGCACGGCGGTGCAGCGCCGCATCGTGGGCCAGCAACACATCGTCGACAGCATCCTGACCGCCATGATGGCCAACGGCCACGTGCTCCTGGTCGGGGTGCCGGGGCTTGCCAAGACGCTCATCATCTCGACGCTGTCGGACGCGCTGCACCTCAAATTCAACCGCATCCAGTTCACCCCGGACCTGATGCCCACGGACATCACGGGCACCGAAGTCATCCAGGAGGACAAGCTTACCGGCGAGCGCGTGTTCCGCTTCGTCCCGGGGCCCATCTTCGCCAACATCGTGCTGGCCGACGAGATCAACAGGACCCCGCCGAAGACGCAGGCGGCCCTCCTGGAGGCAATGCAGGAACGGGACGTGACGGCGGCGGGCAAGACCTACCACCTCGATCCGCCGTTCTTCGTACTCGCGACCCAGAACCCGATCGAGCAGGAGGGCACCTACCCGCTGCCAGAGGCGCAACTGGACCGCTTCATGTTCGATCTGCGGATCCACTATCCGGACCGGGAAGAAGAGGAGAAAATCGCGACCCTGACGCAGGAAGTGCAGGATATCCCGGTCGAGCCGGTCGTGCACGGTTCCGAGATCATCGAACTGCAGCAGCTCGTGCGCCGAACCCCGGTCCCCCCGTCGATCGTGGGCTACGCCGTTCGGCTGGCGCGCTCGACCCGCCCCGGGGGAGAGGAACAGGCTGCGGTGGCAAAGCGGTATATCAGCTGGGGCGCGGGGCCGCGGGCGTCGCAGTATCTTGTGCTGGGAGCCAAGGCGCGCGCCGTGTTCCGGGGCGCTCCGATGCCCACCATGCAGGACATTCACGACATCGCGCCGTCGATCCTGGCCCACCGGATCGTGATCAACTTCGACGGCGAGGCAGAGGGACTGAGCACGCGCGACGTCGTTGACGAACTGCTCAACGAGAGCAAGCGATGGATCTAGAGGGCGGGTCACCGGACGACCAACCTCCAAGTAGAAGGGCGCAGGCACCATGGCGCTGATAACAGGGCTATGGGCGGCCTTTGCCCTTCTCCTGCTGGTTGCCGCCGGCCTGACGGCCACGCTGTCGGCGGTCGTGAAAATCACCGACTCGAAGGCGCGCATCCTGGCCGACGAGGGCTTCGCCGGGGCAGCGGCCCTGGCCGCGCTTCGCACCGGAGAGGTCGGCACCTCGGTCCTGGGAGTGCTCCGCGCCATCTGCAACCTTGGCGCCGCGGCGGCCGGAGTTGCCGCCGCCGCCGTGCTGTGGGGCCCGAGGGGCATGTGGATCGGGGGCCCGCTGGTGGTGCTCGGCGTGCTGCTCCTGGGCGAGGTGGGCCCGCGCGCCCTTTCCGGCCGCCGCCCGGTGCGCGTGGCGCTGGCAGCCGCGCCGTTCCTTCAGCGCGCGTCGCGCGTCCTCAGCCGCGTCTTCTTTCCGCTGCTCGCCCTGGGGCGACTTCTCGGGCGGGTGTCCGGCCGCACCGAGGCCTCCGCGGATGAGCTGCAGGTGCGCGAGGCGCTCGAAATCGGCGCCGGCGAGGGCATCGTGGAGACCGACGAGCAGCTCCTCATCGAGCGGGCCTTCAAGTTGGACGAGTTGAACGCCTGGGACGCGATGACACCCAGGGTCGACATCATCGCCTGGCAGGATGGCCGCCGCCTCGGCGAGGCGCTCGGCGAACTCGAGGGAGTCCCCCACTCGCGCGTTCCGGTATACGGCGAGAGCATCGACGACGTCACGGGCATCCTGCATGTGCGCGACGCGTACCGCGCCTACGTGGCCGGCGAGCGCGACACGCCTCTGGGCGACCTCGCCCGCGAGCCCATGTTCGTTCCCGGGTCCCTCTCCCTGGCCAAGCTGCTGGCCCAGTTCCGGGCCCGCCGCATGCACATGGGCATCGTGGCCGACGAATTCGGCGGCACCGACGGGCTCATCACCCTGGAAGACGTCCTGGAAGAGCTCGTCGGCGAGATCGTCGACGAGACCGACGTGGACGAAGACCCCGTCACGCAGCTGTCGCCGGACGAGATCGTCGCCTCCGGCACTGCCGAGGTGCGCGAGATCAACGACCGCTTCAACTTCGACTTGCAGGCGGGTGAACACAGGTCCCTGAACGGATTCATCCTCGAGGAACTCGGCCACGTGCCCGAGGCCGGCCATTCGTTCACCGCCCACGCCGTGCACGTCGAGGTTCTCGAAGCGACCGACACCCAGGTGCTGAGGGCGCGGCTGCGCCGTATCGACACCTCCAAAGCGCCGCGCTGATGGCGCTGGTCATGCCCTTCAACGGGCGCAGCCCGCGCATAGCGGCGTCCGTCTTCCTCGCGCCTACGGCGGTTGTGATCGGCGATGTGGAGGTCGGCGAGGACGCCAGCATCTGGTTCGGAGCCGTGCTGCGCGGCGACCACCCCGAGCACGGCATCCGTGTGGGGGCGCGGAGCAACGTGCAGGAAAACGTGGTGATCCACACCAGCGAGCAGGCCCCCACGGTCATCGAGGACGAGGTGACGGTGGGACACGGCGCGATCATGGAGAGCTGCCGCATCGGGCGCCGCACGGTGGTGGGCATGGGGGCGGTGGTGCTGCAGCGCGCCGAGGTGGGCGAGGGCTGCCTGATCGCGGCGGGAGCGGTGGTCCGCGAGGGTGCGAGGATCCCACCGAATCGACTGGTGGCCGGGGTGCCGGGCCGCGTCAGGGCGCTGAGCGAGGGAGCGGCCTCCTGGACCGAGCGCAGCGCGCGCCACTACGTGGAACTCAGCCGCCGTTTCATGGCCGACCGCGTCTGCGAACTCTGCGGCGGGCCGGCGCTGGAGCGGCACTGCAAGGTGGTGTGCCTGAACTGCGGCTTTCAGAGGGACTGCAGCGACCCGTAGCCCGCGGGTGTTCGTGGCACCGCGTCAGCTCAGTCCCAGGATCGATCCCGCATACCACGCAATGATCGCGTCACCCCAGGTGTAGGCGACCCCCGCCCCGACCGAGAGAAAGATCCCGAACGGCACCAGCTTGCCGGTCCTGAGCGAGATCGGGGCGAATACCAGCGCGCCGAGCAGCGATCCACCAAAGAGCGTCAGCAGCACTCCCGCCGGCCCGAGAAACGCCCCCGCCATCGCCATCATCTTCACATCGCCTCCGCCGAGCGCATCCTTGCCCAGAACGATCTTCCCCACCGCTGCCGTGGCCCAGAGGAGGCCGAATCCCAGCGCCGCGCCCAGCGCCGCGCCCGTCAGATCCGGCCCGCCCGCGAACGGAGCCAGCGCCAGGCCCGCAACCGCCCCACCGACCGAGAGCTGATCCGGGATGATGTAGGTGCGGGCGTCGGTGATCGCGATGCCGAGCAGGATCGTAAGGAAGAGCCCGCCGCGCAGGGCCTCGGGATGCACGCCCCATGTGGCGGCCATCCCCGCCCAGATCATCCCCGTCGCAACTTCGACCAGCGGGTACTGAACGCTCACGCGCACGCCGCACCGCGAGCACCGACCCCGCGCGATCAGGTAGCCTAGCACGGGGATGTTCTCGAACCAGCGCAGCGGCGCCCGGCAACTCCAGCACCCGGACCGCGGCCGCATCACCGATTGACCCGCCGGCCACCTCGCGACGCAAACATTGAGGAACGACCCCAGCGAGACCCCCATCACCGCCGCGAGGACCGTCAGTGGGACGCCGCTCATTCCCCGGACCGAGTGAGGAGGTGCATGAGGATCGAGCCCGCCACCGCGACGTTGAGTGAATCAGCCCCGGCGGCCATGGGGATCGAAATGGCGCGGGCCCGGCGCATGAGGTGCGCCGGAAGCCCGCCGGTCTCGCTCCCGAGCGCCAGCACCCAGTCCCGGGGGATCTCCTGCTCCCGGCCGCCCACCCCCTCTCCCGCCGCATCCGCGCACAGCAGGTTGACGCCCTCCAGCATGCCCTCCGAGGCACCGATCAGGCGCACGTGAAACACCGATCCGGCCGACGCCCGCACCACCTTGGGGTTCCACGGATCCACCGTGCCATGTCCGATCACGATCCCGTCGAGCCCGAACGCCCAGGCCGATCGGATCAGCGTTCCCAGGTTGCCGGGAATCTGGACACCGATCGGCATCAGATAGCGGCCGCGGTTCAGCGGCTGCGGCTCGGGCAGCGGCGCATTCACGCAGGCCATGACCGGTTGCGGGTGCTCGGTCGATGCCAGCCCCATCACCTCCCGGTCGGGTGCGGTCTGCACCTCCACGCCGCGCTCGCGGCAGGCCGCAAGAACCCGCCGTCCGGTCTCCGAGCCGGCACCCCGGTCCTCTCCCACCAGCACCCACCGCACATCGAGCGGGGACCGCAGCGCCTCCAGCACGACGCGGGGTCCTTCGGCCAGCGCCAGACCTTCGCGCTCGCGCATCCGGCGGACCGTCAGCCGCCGCACCATCCGTGCCTTAGATTTGCTGATCACACCGTCGCCTGCCCTTGCTCTTCCAGGAAGCGCCATGCATGCCCAATCGACCCTTCCGGTCGCCCTTACCATCGCCGGCAGCGACAGCGGGGGCGGCGCCGGCGTCCAGGCCGACCTGAAGACCTTTCACCAATGGGGCGTTTACGGCACCTCGGCCATCACCGCCATCACCGCACAGAATACGCTGGGCGTGCAGGGGGTACACCCCATCCCCCCCGCCACCGTCGCGGCGCAGATCGAAAGCGTGGCCGGCGACATCCCCCCGAGGGCGGTCAAGTCCGGCATGCTGGCCAACGCCGAAATCGTCCATGTGGTCACGGCGGCGCTTCGGCGCCATCGCCTCGGCGGCTACGTCCTCGACCCGGTGATGGTCGCGACCAGCGGCGATGAGCTGCTCGACCCCGAGGCCGTGGGATCGATCCGCGAGGAGCTGGTGCCGCTGGCCACCGTCGTCACGCCGAACTGGCCCGAAGCGGTGATTCTGACAGGGGTAAGGGAACGGAATCTTCGGGGCATGGAAATGGCTGCACGGGACATTGTGCGGCGCGGCGCGGCGGCGGCGCTGATCAAGGGAGGCCACCTGGAGGGCGACGAGGTCGTGGATCTCTTCTGGGACGGCCGGTCGCGGCGCGTCCTTCGCGGCCCGCGGATCGACACGCGGCACACGCACGGGACCGGCTGCACGCTGAGCGCCGCGATCGCGGCCGGGCTCGCCCGCGGGACGCCGCTCGCAACTGCGGTAGAGGACGCGGTGACGTGGGTGAGGGCGGCGATCGCCGGTGCCCCCGGGCTGGGCGCGGGGAGGGGCCCGCTCGATCACTTCGCGCAGGTCGCGATCCGCGGCAGCACCGACTCGAGCAGCGCCCCCAGGGTACCGCCCGCCGCCGCGCCGTAGGCCATCACCTCCTCGTGGTCGATGGCCTCCAGACCGAGGCCGGCGGCTCGATTGGTGATCAGGGAGAACGCCAGCACCCTCTGCCCCCCTGCCCTCGCCGCGGTGATCTCCGGCACGGTGGACATGCCCACCGCGTCCGCGCCGGCCGCCTTCAGGGCGCGAACCTCGGCCGGCGTCTCGAAGTTGGGGCCGTGAACCCCCCCATAGACGCCCCTCGGCAGCGGGACCCGGGCCTCCAGCGCGGCCTCTTCGGCCAGCGACATCAGCACGGGATCGCACGGACGGCTCATGTCCGGGAACCGCTCCTCGCCGGGGACGGCGGGCCCGGCCAGCGGCGCGCGGAACATCAGGCTGACGTGGTCGTCCACGAGCATCAGCGAGCCCGGGGCCAGATCGGACCGAATCCCGCCGGCGGCGTTGGTGAGGACGACGATCCGGGCGCCGGCGGCGCGACCCGCGCGAACCGGCGCAAGCACGATGCCGGGCCCGCACCCCTCGTAGAAATGGAAGCGGCCGGCCTGCACCATCACCGAAACACCGCCCAGGCGCCCAAGGACGAACTCCCCCGCATGGCTCTCCACGGAAGTGTCGGGGAACCCCGGCAGCTCACCGAAGCCCACCCTGACCGCCCCTTCGACCCGCTCCGCCAGTCCCCCGAGCCCCGACCCGAGCACAAGATGCACCGACGGGCGCATGCCGGCACGATCCTGAAGAACCCGGGCACACTCCGCGATCGGTGGAGAGCCGGTCAATTCAATCAGCCCGCGATCAAATGAGCACGCCGGCGATCGCAGCGGTCATGAAGGCCGCGATCGAGCCCCCGATCATCGCCCTGAGGCCGAGCCGGGCGAGGTCCTTGCGCCGCCGGGGCGCGATCCCGCCGATCCCCCCGATCTGGATGGCGATCGATGAGAAGTTCGCGAAGCCCGACAGGGCGTAGGTCGCGATGGTGGCGGCGCGCGGCGTGAGTTCCCCCTGCGCCATCGATTCGGCGAGGCCCAGATAGGCCACGAACTCGGTCGCCACCGTCTTCAGTCCCATGAGCGATCCTACCGACCCGGCATCTTCCCATGGAACGCCCATCACCCACGCCACCGGGCCGAGCAGCCACCCCAGAATCCCTTCGAGTGTGAGGCCGTCGGCACCGACCACCCCACCGACCCACCCCAGCAGGGCGTTGAGCAGCGCGATCATGGCCAGGAAGGCCATCAGCATCGCGCCCACGTTGAGCGCCAGCTGCAGCCCCTCGCCCGCGCCGCGCGCCGCGGCCTCGATCACGTTGACGTCGGGGCGTTCCAGCTCCGTCTTGAGCTGTCCGGCCGTCTCTGACTTCTCCTCCTCCGGCACCATCAACTTTGCCACCACCAGGGCGGCGGGCGCGGACATGACCGACGCCGCCATCAGGTGCCCCGCGATGTCCGGGAAAAACCCGACCAGCATTCCCGCGTAGGCGGCCATCACGCCTCCCGCGACGGTCGCGAAGCCCCCGGTCATCACCGCCATCAGTTCGGACCGCGTCATGCGGTCCACGAAGGGCTTGACCAGCAGCGGCGCCTCGGTCTGGCCGACGAAGATGTTGCCGGCCGCCGAGAGCGTTTCCGCGCCGCTCGTCCGCATGGTGCGCTGCATCACCCAGGCGATCCCGCCCACGAGCTTTTGCATGACGCCCAGGTGGTACAGCACCGTCATGATCGACGCGAAGAAGATGATCGTCGGCAGCACGTTGAAGGCGACGAACGCGCCGGTGCGGGCCACCTGCTGGCCCTCGGCAACGAAGCCCCCGTTGCCCGCCTCGCCGGTCCCCACGGGGACGTTGTTCCAGACGAGATCGCCGAAGAGGAAGCTGGCGCCCTCCAGCGTGAACCCCACCGCGGCGAGGATGACGCTGTTGGCCGCGTCGAAGATGCCCGCGCCAAAGGGCGTCCTCAGGATCAGCACGGCGAAGATGAACTGCAGGCCGAGCCCCCAGAGCACGATTCGCCAGGGGATCTTTCGCCGGTTCACGCTCAGTGCCCAGGCGGCCACCGTCAGAAAGACCACGCCGAGCAGCCCCCGGAGCCGGACCAGGACATCCACGCCTCCGTCCCCCTGCGGCGCGGCGCCCGTCGGGATGGCCGCCGGAAGGGCGTCCGCACCGGGAACAGCCAGGTGGAACAGCCCCTCCGACATGGGTGCGGCGATCGCCTGCATTGCGGTCGCAACCGTTTCCACCGGCAGGAACATGTGGGGCCTCGCGATGGGTGGCGGGTGAAGCGGCTCATGGAGTGTCGTGTCCCGGAAGCTCGCGCGCTAGAATAAGGCCGAGCCTGCCGGAATGACAGGATCGGCATTTCCGGCTGTGCGGACCCGGCCAAAATGGCAGGTCTGGTGGCGCTGAGTCGGGAAAACCTGCCAAAATGGCAGGAATCGCTCGAAGATCAGACGCTTTAGGCCCCGGCACGCCATTTGCTTCAACATCGCCAGTTATCTTTGAACCATCCACGGTCGGCCGCGGCCGACAGCAAAAGGAACAGGCAGAATGGGCAAGATCATCGGCATCGACCTGGGTACCACCAATTCGGTGGTCGCCGTCATGGAAGGCGGAGAGCCCACGGTCATCGCCAACTCCGAGGGCGGTCGTACCACCCCCTCGGTCGTCGCCTTCGCGAAAGACGGAGAGCGCCTGGTCGGACAGGTCGCCCGCCGCCAGGCCATCACCAATCCCGAGAATACCGTCTTCTCGATCAAGCGCTTCATGGGCATGCGCTACGGCGAGGTCGAGGCCGAACGCCGACGGGTGCCCTACACCGTAGCGCGCGACAGCAGCGACCGGGTCGTGGTCAACCTTCGGCACGGCGGCAAGAGCTTCACCCCGCCCGAACTGTCCGCGGTCATCCTGCAGAAGATGCGGCAGACGGCGGAGGACTACCTTGGCACCAAGGTGAGCGAGGCCGTGATCACCGTTCCCGCGTACTTCAACGACGCGCAGCGGCAGGCCACCAAGGATGCGGGCAAGATCGCCGGACTCGACGTCAAGCGCATCATCAACGAGCCCACTGCGGCTGCCCTCGCATACGGCCTGGACAAGAAGAAGGACGAGAAGATCGCCGTCTTCGACCTCGGCGGCGGCACCTACGACATCTCGGTCCTCGAGATCGGCGACGGCGTCTTCGAGGTGAAGGCCACCAACGGCGACACGCACCTCGGCGGCGACGACTTCGACCAGGTCCTGATCGACTGGCTCGTGACCGAGTTCAAGAAGGATCAGGGAATCGACCTGTCCAAGGACTCGATGGCACTGCAGCGTCTCAAGGAGGCCGCCGAGAAGGCCAAGATGGAGCTGTCGTCCACCGCGTCGACCGACATCAACCTGCCCTTCATCACCGCCACCCAGGACGGTCCCAAGCACCTCAACTACACGCTCTCGCGGGCGAAGTTCGAGCACCTTGTGGACGACCTCATCCAGCGCACCATCCCGCCGATGCGGAAGGCGCTGGAGGACGCGGGGATGGAGCCGGGCGCCATCGACGAGGTCGTCCTTGTGGGAGGCTCGACCCGGATCCCCAAGATCCAGCAGGTGGTCGAGGAGTTCTTCGGGCAGGAGCCGCACCGGGGCGTGAATCCGGACGAGGTGGTCGCGGTCGGTGCAGCGATCCAGGGCGGCGTGCTGGCCGGCGACGTCAAGGACGTGCTCCTCCTCGACGTGACCCCGCTGTCGCTCGGCATCGAGACGCTGGGCGGAGTGATGACCGCGCTGATCGAGCGCAACACGACGATTCCGACCCGCAAGGCGGAGGTGTTCTCGACCGCGGAAGACTCGCAGACCACCGTGGAGATCCACGTCCTGCAGGGCGAGCGCAAGATGGCCATGGACAACCGCACCATCGGCAAGTTCCAGCTGACGGGCATTCCACCCGCGCCGCGGGGCATCCCCCAGGTCGAGGTCACCTTCGACATCGACGCCAACGGCATCCTGCACGTCACCGCCAAGGACCGCGCCACCTCGAAGGAGCAAAAGGTCCGCATCGAGGCCTCCAGCGGCCTGAGCGACGCCGAGATCGACCGGATGGTGCGCGACGCCGAGGCGAACAAGGCGGAAGACGAGGAGCGCCGCGAGGCGGTCGAGGCCCGCAATTCGCTCGATACGCTGGTGTATCAGGTCGAAAAGGACACCGGCGAGTGGGGCGACAAGGTGTCGGCGGATACGAAGGAGCGGCTCGACGCGGCGCTGGAGCGCGGCAAGCAGGCGCTGAAGGGCAACGAGTCCGCCGAAATGAACGAGGCGCGCGATGCGCTGATGCAGGCTTTCACGGCAGCCGGCCAGGAGATGTACCAGGCGCAGGCGGCCGAGGCGGCGGCGAGCGGTGACGGCGACGCAAGGAGCGACGGCGACATGGGCGCCGCGGAGGAACCCGCCGAGGAAGAGGCCGAGGACGACGTCGTGGAGGCCGACTACGAGATCGTCGACGAGAAGCGGTAGCGGGGGTGCGGCGAGGCGGCAACTTCGGCCGCCTCGTCGCGCATCCAACTCCTCGCCAACAGCGAACTTCAACTGGTGAGAGATAGAACGATGTACGATCCACTAAGAGCAAAAACCAAGGCCGCCCTCTCCGTGGCGGCCGCCTGCCTTTTCGGGCTTGGGATCGCGTCCCAGTTCGGCTTTGTCGAGCGGCCCTTCAGCCTGCCTCCGGTGCAGACCGAAGCGGTGGTTTCCGAGGCCGAGGTGCAGCCGGCGCTCGACCTGAGCGCGGCGTTCGTCAACGTCGCCGACGCGGTGACGCCGGCCGTCGTCCAGATCGAGACCACGCGCCAGGCTGTGCGTTCCAGCGATCGCATGCAGGGCCTGGAGTGGTTCTTCCGAGGCGGACCAAGGGGAAACGTTCCGGATATCGTGGAGGGCAGCGGAAGCGGGTTCATCATTGCCGAGGACGGGTACGTCCTGACCAACAATCATGTCGTCGAGGACGCCCAGCGAATCACCGTGACACTCCTGGACGGACGGGAGTTCGGTGCGGATGTGGTCGGGACCGATCCGACCACCGACATCGCGGTCATCAAGATCGATGGGAACAATCTTCCGGTCGCTTCGCTGGGATCCTCGGCTGAGGTCAGGGTGGGTGAATGGGTGCTGGCGGTGGGCAACCCCGGGTTTGGCGGCGCCAGCCGAGGCACCGACCTCAACTACACGGTGACGGCGGGGATCGTCTCGGCCGTGGGGCGGTCGCTCAGCCTGATCAACGAGTCCCTGCGGACCGATCCCGATTTCTCCGGCAACCCCGCCTCGGCGATCGAGGACTTCATCCAGACCGACGCCGTGATCAACTCGGGCAACTCCGGCGGCCCGATGGTGAACCTGCGCGGCCAGGTGATCGGGATCAACGCAGCGATCGTAAGCCGGACGGGGGTCTATCAGGGCTACGGCTTCGCCATTCCCATCGACCTCGCGCACCGCGTGATGGAGGATCTGATCGAGTACGGCCGCGTCAAGCGCGCGTACCTTGGAGTGACGATGCAACGCGTCACGGCCGAGGACGCCGAGGCGTTCGGGCTTCCGGATGTAAGCGGCGCGCTGGTGCAGGAAGTCAGCGAAGACACGCCGGCCGAGCGGGCGGGGCTGCGCTTTCGCGACGTGATCACGTCTGTGAATGGCGAGAAGGTGCTTTCAAGCAACGACCTTCAGCACAAGATCGCGCTCATGTCGCCCGGCGACCGGGTGCGCATCGGCATCCATCGCGACGGGCGGCCGCGCGAGGTGACGGTGCGCCTCGAGGAACTGCCCTACTCGGGTGGGATGGCAGCCGCCCCGGCTCGCCAACCCCGCGCCGCCGACAAGATCGGGGTGGTCGAACTCATCGACCTCACGCCCGAACTGGCGGAACAGGCGCAGCTCGAAAGTGCAGAGGGGGTCGTCGTGGTGGAGGTCCAGCCCAACGGACCCGCGGCAGGTCGGAGTATCAGAAGCGGTTGCGTGATAACCGAAGTGGACCGGGCCGCCATCCGGAACGTCGACGATGTGCGCGAAGCCCTTGCCGACGTGGAAGCGGGAGAGGTGGTATCGCTTGTCGCGGCCTGTCCCAATGGCGCCAATCGCAACCGCCATATGGCACCCGCGGTGTACAACATCCGGGTTCCGAGATAGCGCAGGGCGGCCCGGCACGCAGGCGCCGGGCAAGGTAACGGAGGGGCCGGTCCCGGAAGGGGCTGGCCCCTTTCCTTGCACGGATCCCCCGCCCCACTTGGTACGGAACCTTCCCGCGTTACCTTTCTGTGTACTTGAAGTACCGATTCGTGGAGGAGCGAAAGTGGCGGAACTGGTAGACGCGCAAGACTTAGGATCTTGTGGCCCCTGGCCGTGGGGGTTCGAGTCCCCCCTTTCGCATGACGGGGATCGGCCGTCATGAGCCCCGCCGCCAATCCGCTGGACCCGTCCCGGCTCGGAGTGACGGTTACCGAGGGCGAAAGGTGCCATCGGACCGTCGAGGTGGTAGTCCCGACCGAATTCGTCGCTGCCGAGCAGGGTGCCGTCATCCGCAAGTACGCCGGCCGGGTCAAGCTGAAGGGTTTCAGGAAGGGCAAGGCGCCTACCGGCGTGATCCTTCAGCACTACGGGAGAGACATCCAGGAGGAGTCGGTCGACCGGGCGATCCAGAAGGCCTGCAGGCACGCGCTGGATTCGAGTGGGCTGCAGCCGGTCTCCGAGGTGCAGGTCGATGATCTGCGCTTCGGCGATGAGGACGGCGCGCTGTCGTTCAAGGCGTCGTTCGAGGTGCGCCCGGAAGTCGCCATCGGCCGTCTCGGAGGATTCCAGCTCCAGCGGTCTCCGATGACGGTTCCCGACGGCGCGGTGGACGAGATCCTTCAGCGGCTGCGCAAGGAGCGGGCGGCGTGGCGGACGGCGGAGAACGGCAGCCCCGAATCGGGCGATTCCGTGACCGTGCGGCTGACGCAGCTCGACGGCGCCCCGGAGCCCGACTCGGGGGACGGTGCCAGACAATACGATCTGGTACTTGGTGAAGACCAGGCGCTCCCCGACATCGAGGACGCGATCCGCACGCTGACCACTGGCGCTGAAGGCGAGTTCGACATCGCCTTCCCCGACGACCACCCCGACGAGGACCGCCGCAGCACGCATCATCGGCTGAAGATCGAGCTGGTGTCGCGGCGCGTGCCCGAGCTGCCCGCGCTGGACGACGCCTTTGCCGGATCGGTCGGGGACTTCGATGACCTGGAAACGCTGCGCGCGCGGATCGGGGAGGACCTCGAGAAGGACGCGCGGTCCCGCAGCGAGGCCGACTTCCGGGAACGCCTCCTTCGCATGGTCGTGGAGGCCAACCCCTTCGATGTCCCCGATTCCATGGTCGGCGCCTACACCGACGCGCTCCTCGCCGAGGCCGGGGATCTGGAAGACTCGAAACTCGAGGAACTGAGGACGGAGCTGAGGCCGTCCTCGGAATTCGCCGTCCGGCGCGAACTGCTCGTGGAACGGATCGTGGAAGAGCACGGCCTGCGGGCGTCACCGGACGAGGTCGGCGAGAAGGTGCAGGAACTCGCCAGCCGGATGGGCCAGTCACCTTCGGCGGTCCGCGCGCGGCTGCGCAAGTCCGGCGGACTGGACAACATCGAGCGGGGGCTCACGGACGCAAGGCTGTTCGAGTTTCTCATGGCGAAGTCGGACCTCGGTCAGCCCGAATAGACAAATTCACTGGAGACACCGGATGGCGATCTTTCCGCCGTACGTGATAGAACGGACCAGCCGCGGGGAACGCAGCTACGACATATTCAGCCGTTTGCTGATGGACCGGATCGTGTTCCTGGGGAGTTCGATCGACGACAACGTCGCGAACATAATCGTCGCCCAACTGCTGTTCCTGGACGCGGACGACCCGGAACGGGACGTATATCTCTACATCAACTCGCCGGGCGGCAGCGTTTATGCCGGCCTGGCGATCTACGACACCATCAACCATCTTCGCGCTCCGGTGTCGACCTACTGCGTCGGCATGGCGGCGTCGATGGGGGCGCTGCTGCTGTCGGCTGGCCAGAAGGGCGGGCGGAGTGCGCTCCCCAACTCGCGAATCATGCTCCATCAGCCGTCTTCGGGGTATCAGGGTACAGCAGCCGACATCGAGATCGCGGCCAGGGAGATCCTCGGAACGCGCGAGCGACTGAACCGCATTCTGGCCGAGACCACCGGGCAGAAGCTGCGCAAGATCAACGCCGACGTGGACCGGGACCGCTGGATGAGTGCGGACGAGGCGGTCGCCTACGGCCTCGTCGATCAGGTGCTTCGGAAGGAAGACGGGCCCGGGCGCGGCGCCCTCTCGACCAAGGAGGCCAAATGACGAGCGACAGACACCTCCGCTGCAGCTTCTGCGGGAAGTCCAAGGAGACAGTCAAGAAATTCATCTCCGGGCCTTCCGTGTACATCTGCAACGAGTGCATCTCCCTCTGCAACGAGATCCTCGCCGAAGAGGAAGAGAGGGAGAAGCAGGAGTCATCCGTCACGACCCTGAAGCCGTCGGAGATCAAGGCGGTCCTGGACGAGTACGTGATTGGACAGGAGCAGGCCAAGCGATCGCTCTCCGTGGCGGTGTACAACCACTACAAGAGGGTCCACCAGCGCGACCAGCTCGGCGGCGTCGAGATCGACAAGTCGAACGTGCTTCTCGTCGGACCCACCGGGGTCGGCAAGACGCTGCTGGCGCAGACGCTGGCACGCGTCCTCCAGGTGCCCTTCACCATCGCGGACGCAACGACGCTGACCGAGGCGGGCTACGTGGGAGAGGATGTCGAGAACATCCTGGTGCGCCTCCTGCAGGCGAGCGACTTCAACATCGCCGAATGCGAGCGCGGGATCGTGTACATCGACGAACTGGACAAGATCGCGCGGAAGTCGGAGAACCCGTCGATCACCAGGGACGTGTCCGGAGAGGGAGTGCAGCAGGCGCTCCTGAAGATCCTGGAGGGGACGGTCGCGAGCGTGCCGCCGCAGGGCGGCCGGAAGCATCCGCAGCAGGAGTACATCCAGATCGACACGACAAGCATCCTCTTCATCTGCGGGGGTGCCTTCGAGGGACTGGACAAGATCGTCGAACACCGGCTCGGCCGGCGGACGATCGGTTTCGGTGACCACGGTGAGGGAGCCGAGAACGGTGAGCCCGTGGACGCGCCCGGAGCGGAGGAGCCGGATCCGATGGACTGGCTCGAGCCCGCGGACCTTCAGCGCTTCGGTCTCATTCCTGAGCTGGTGGGCAGGCTTCCGGTGATGGTGGGCCTGGAGGAGCTCGACGAAGAGTCGCTGGTGCGGATTCTGCAGGAGCCCAAGAACGCGCTGGTGAGACAGTACCAGAAGATGTTCGAGCTCGAGGGTATCGGCCTGACCTTCGATCCGGGCGCGCTGCGGAACATCGCGCGGCAGACGCTGGAGCGCGGCACCGGGGCCCGCGGGCTCAGGGCGGTGCTCGAGAGGATCATGCGGGACGCGATGTTCGAGCTTCCCTCCAGGAGTGATGTCCGGGAGGTGGTCGTCACCCCCGAGAGTGCCAGCGGCAGGGTTCCGCCCCTTCTGGTCCTGAGGCCTGAGGCGCAGCGGAAGGAAGCCTGACCGTCCGCTGACGATGGCCATCCTGCACCGGGTCGACGGCTCGCATGAGATCCCTGGCGAGCTCCCGGTCATCGCCCTGCGTGATCTGGTCTACTTTCCGTACATGGTCCTGCCCCTCCTGATCGGCAGGCGGCCCTCGGTCGCGGCACTGGAAGAGGCGGAAGCCGATCGCGGACTCGCCCTGCTCGTGGCCCAGAAGGACCCGGCGGTCCAGGATCCGGGGCAAGAGGATCTCTATCGCTCGGGAACGGTGATCCGCGTCGTGCAGGTGTCGCATCTTGCGGACAAGACGGCGCGCGTGGTCATGGAGGGGCTGGGCCGGGCCCGAATCCTGCAATTCCTGCCCTCCGGAGCGGGGTTTCGCGCTTCGGTGGAGTTGCTCACGGAGATGGAATACGAGCCCGACGCGGAGGCCGAGCCGAATCCCGCGCTGGAAGCGCGTGCCCTCGAAGTAACCAAGTTGTTCGGGCAGTACGTCCGTCTCTCGGAGAAGATCCCGAACGAGGTGGTCGCGCCGATCTCCGAAATCGGAGACCGGTTGCGTCTGTCGCACCTGATCGCCGGCCATCTTCTGATCGGCACCGCCGAGAGGCAGGAACTGCTCGAAGCCACGGAAATCGGGGCTCGTTTCGAAATCCTGCAGGCAATCCTCGTCCGGGAAGTCGAGGTCCTTCAGATCCAGCAGAAGCTGGACGAGCAGATCAGCTTCCAGATGGAGTCCGAACTCGGCACTCCCCCGTCCCACCGGCAGGAGCCTCCCGGGGGATTGCACCCCGAGGAGGCGGCCACCGATCCGGAATGGGTGGAGCTGGAAGTCACGATCGCGGAAACGCCCATGCCCGACGAGGCGCAGAGCCGCGTGGACAAGGAGTTCGATCGCCTCCGCAGGCTGAATCCGGTCGCCCCGGAGGCATCGGTGATTCGCACCTACCTGGACTGGATCCTCGCCCTGCCCTGGGAGCATGAGACCCAGGACAGCCTGGACGTCGACCGGGCCGCGGATGTGCTCGAGGAGGAGCACTACGGCCTGGAGGAGGTCAAGGAGCGGATCCTGGACCATATCGCGGTGCTTACCCTGGTGGGGCGGCTGCAGGGGCCAATTCTGTGCCTGGTCGGGCCGCCGGGGGTCGGAAAGACCTCGCTCGGCCGGAGTATCGCACGGTGCCTGGAGCGGAAATTCGTGCGGGTGAGCCTGGGTGGGATGCGCGACGAGGCCGAAATCAGGGGTCATCGCAGGACCTACGTCGGCGCGCTGCCAGGGCGGATCGTCCAGGGTCTCCGCAGGAGCGGATCGCGCAATCCGGTCTTTCTGCTCGACGAAGTGGACAAGCTGGCCCGCGATTTTCATGGGGATCCCGGGGCGGCGCTGCTCGAGGTTCTCGATCCCGAGCAGAACCGAACCTTCACCGACCATTACCTGGAGCTTGAATTCGATCTCTCCAACGTGCTCTTCCTCACCACCGCCAACACCCTCGGGGAGATACCGGGACCGCTGCGCGACCGGATGGAGGTGATCCGCCTGCCCGGCTATCTGGACACGGAGAAACAGGTGATCGCCCAGCAGTTCCTGTGGCCCAAACAGGTCGCCCGGCACGGCCTCGAGCTATTTGCGCCCGCGATCTCCAACGGGGCGGTCCAGACGATCGTGGCCGAATACACGAGGGAGGCGGGGGTGCGCGAACTGGAGCGCCGGCTGTCCAGGGTGGCGCGGAAGCTGGCGCGGCGCGTTACGGGCCCCGAGGTGACTGCGCTGGGCCGTGTCCGCTCCGGCGAACTGCGTGAACTGCTGGGGCCGCCGGCCCACCTGCCCCCGTCGCGGGAGGAGGGAGCGGACCGGTCCGGAATCGCCTGCGGGCTGGCATGGACGGCGGCTGGCGGCGAAGTGCTGGAGGTCGAGGTCGCGGTGGTGCCGGGCACGGGGAAGATCCAGTTGACGGGCACGCTTGGCGAAGTAATGAAGGAGTCCGCGTTCGCGGCCGTTACCTATGCGAGGTCCAGGGCTCGCTGGCTGGGACTGAAGGAGCAGTTCCACCGGGAGATGGACATTCACATCCACATCCCCGAGGGGGCGACTCCAAAGGACGGTCCCTCTGCCGGGATTACGATCGCGGTCGCGCTGATCTCGGCATTGACCGACACCCCGACGCGGGCCGACCTGGCCATGACGGGCGAGATCACCCTGCGGGGGCGGGTGCTCGTGGTGGGCGGGATCAAGGAGAAGGCGGTGGCGGCGCTGCGCGGAGGGATTCAGAAGGTGCTTCTCCCGGCGATGAACGCGATGGACATCGAGCGGCTTCCGGAGGAGGTGCGCGCCGGAGTCGAGATGGTGCCCGTCGAGACCATGGATCAGGTCCTGCGGGAAGCGCTGGTCTCGCGGCGGGCAGCGGTGCGCCCGGAGAAGGAACTCTCGCCCGGCCCCCTGCAGATCACCTGAGCGGCCGGTTATGGTGATTCGCAGCGTCGAATTCGCCGGGTCGGTGGTTCAGCCGAGCCAGGCGCACCCGGGGAAGCTGCCCCAGGTCGCCTTCGCCGGGCGGTCCAATGTGGGGAAGTCGTCGCTGATCAACCGGCTGCTGGGACGGACACGGCGCGGGGTCGCCCGGGTCTCGGCGTCGCCGGGAAAGACCCAGGCGCTCAACTTCTACGAGGTGAACGGTTCGTTCTACCTGGTGGACCTTCCCGGGTCCGGTTACGCCCGTGCCCCGCGTGCGGTACGAGAGGCCTGGAGCGTGCTCGTTCGGCGGTATCTTTCCGACTGCGAGGAGTTGCGCGGGGTGGTGTACCTGGTGGATTCCCGGCACCCACCCACCGCCGGGGACAAGGATTTCATCGCATATCTGGCCGAAACCGGAGCGCCGACCTTGATCGCCCTGACCAAGGTCGACAAGCTCAAGTCCAGGGTGCGGGAAGCGGGCATCGTTGGCCCGGTCGCGCAGGAACTGGGAGTCTCGGAGGAGCAGGTCGTCGAGAGTTCGGCCCGCACGGGCGAGGGGGCGGACGAGCTTCTCGCCGCTTTGGAGGCACTGCTGGAGGAGGGATCGTGACGCAAGTTGATGCATGGAAGGTCGGGGCCGGGATCCGAGGCGCCCTGGTGGCGGCTTTGGTCGGCTTGCCCGGTTGTGCGCCGGCCGCGCAATCCGGCGGGTCCGTCGGGGCGGCCGCTTCGCCGTATCGGGACGCGGAAACCGCGTCGACCGCTTCCGGAACGCTCCGGCAGGAACAGATTTCGGTGCGGATGACGGTGGGCGACCTGCGGATAGAGCTCACCCCGCTGGCCCCGTGGGTGCTCGAGGCCGTGGCCCCGGACACCCGGGACCGTCTCACCCGCGTGGGAGAGACCCACGGGCCGGGTCTTGCGAGCCGCGCCGGCGACGGCACGCCCGCACTCTTTCTGGTGACCTTCTCGAGCATGCGGCCCGGCGCCGAGTTCCAGCCCGACGATCTTCACCTTGTCTCGCGCGGCCTGCGCGAGCGGCCTGCGGCGATTCAGGCAATCACGCCGAGCTGGGGCAGCCAGCGGCTCGAACAGCAGCAGAGTGCCGCGGCGGTGTATGCCTTCCCGGGGTCGTTGGACCTCTCACGGGACCTCACCGTGTGGTACCAGGACCAGGAGGACTCGTCCTGGTCGACGATCGTCGCCAGGATCGAGGCCGAGAGGGGACGCATCCCCGGCTGAAGGGCGGATTCGGCCGCCATCGGCCCCCGGTTGGGCCTTGCATGACGGAAGGTCTGCCCTCGGGGCGGATGCCGGCAGCGGATTCAGGTGGCCACTCAGTCCTCTTCGAGGCCGAACTTCCTCACCTTGCGGTAGAGGGTCCTCTCGCCAATTCCAAGGATCTCGGCGGCCTGGCGACGGTTCCAGGCGACCGAATTGAGTACCGCGTGTATGACCTCGCGCTCCATGTCGTCAAGGGTCATGCCGGGCTGGTAGGCGACGGTGTGCGGGTGCGTGACGGGGTCCGGGGCCGAATCGGAATCCGCGGGCTCGGGGGCGGCGGAACCGGGGTCGGTGACCGCGGGGCTGGTGGGGTCGGTGGTCGCGGGACCAGGCTCGGGGGTCGCGGAGCCGGTGGGCTCGGTGGCCTCCGGACCGGTGGGCCCGGTCTCCTCGGAACCGGTTGTGGCGGATCCGGGTGGATCGTCTGCGTCCCGCCGATCATAGACGATTTCAGCCAGGGCCAGCGGCTCGTCTTCATCCTCAGGAGGGGAGATCAGCACCTGACCGCGCTGCTCCTCGGCCTGAAATTCCTCGAAGTCCCGCCGCAGGTCCTCCAGGTCCACCTTCATCTCCATCATGGTGCGGAAGATGAACTCGAGTTGCGGGCGGAACGAGGCGTGATCGTCGCCCGCCCTCCGTTCGCCGCGCGTGGACGGGACCAGCGCCAGCCCCCCGTCGCCGGACCGCACGTCCTGCGGGATGTCCTGGGCGCGGATTTCGCGGCCGGGGGCGAGGACGACCATGCTCTCGATGAGATTGCGAAGCTCGCGGACATTTCCCGGCCAGCGGTGCCGCACGAGGATCTCCATCGCATCGGGCGAGATGCCGCGGAATGGGCCGCGGTCGTGCCGCTCGCTCGCTTCCTGCACGAAGCTGTCCACCAGGAGCGGGATGTCGGCACGGCGCTGGCGCAACGGCGGCAGCGAGATGGTCAGGACGTTCAGGCGGTAGTAGAGGTCCTTGCGGAAGGCGCCGGAAGCAACGAGTTGCTCAAGGCGCTGGTTCGTCGCGGCCAGGATTCTGACGTTGACCTGGATCAGTTTCTGCCCTCCGACCCGGTGAAATTCCTGCTGTTCGAGGATGCGAAGCAGTCTGGTCTGTGTCTGAAGCGGCATCTCCCCGATCTCGTCGAGGAAGATGGTGCCGCCGCTGGCGAGCTCGAACAGGCCCTTGCGGGTGTCGATTGCACCTGTGAAGGCCCCCTTCTCGTGCCCGAAAAGTTCGCTCTCGAGCAAGGTCTCCGAAAGTGCGGCGACGTTCACCGGGATGAACGACTTGTGACGCCGCCGCGAGAGCGCGTGCAGGCCGCGGGCGACGAGTTCCTTGCCGGTGCCCGATTCCCCGGTCACGAGCACAGTGGCGTCCACCGGCGCAATCTGGACGATCCTCTCCAGGACCTCGACCATTGCGTCGGTTTCGCCAACGATGCCCGTGGCGCGTCGGAGCCGCCTGCGCTCGATCGCGCGGGTTCCCACCAGAACGATCTCCTCGGGATCGGCCGGGCTCCGGAAGGTGGAGGTTGTGTTGGCCGGTGTTGGCGCATCCCGATCCCGTGCCAGTACGGCGAAGACCGGGATCCCCAGCCGGGCGGCCTCCCGGGCCTGCCGACGCCCCGCCTCCGTATCCGCGCCCCCGGTGAACACGAGCAGGACCGGATCGTCGATGCTCGCGATGTCCTCGGAGGCCGTGAACAACTCGACGCGGTAGCCGCCGTGCCGGAATCCGTCCTCCAGCTTCCCGGCCAGGGGAAGGTCGTGCGTGGTTACGAGAACGGTCTCAGCCATGCCAGGGCTCCGGCGACGATCTGCGCGCTACCGTCGGATCGATCCCTTCGTGTAGAAGGGTGGGCGCTGCGTGCGGGCGGGGATGGTCCTGCCCCTGATGAGGATCCCGATGTCGGTTCCGGGGCGCGCCAACTCGACCGGGAGGTAGCCGAGGGCGACGCCCTCGCCCAGGGACGGGCTCGCGACACCGGAGGTGACCGTGCCCACCTCCTCGCCGCCGTGCACGATGGGGTAGCCGGGACGGGGAAAGCCGCGCTGCGTGCAGCGGATCCCGGTCAGGCGGCGTGAGACGCCCCGCGCCTTCTGGGCGGCGAGCGCCTCGCGGCCGATGAAGTCGCCAGCGTCCAGCTTCACGATCCACCCGAGGCCGGATTCCAGAGCGGTATGCTGCTCGTCGAGATCGTTGCCGTACAGGGCGTACCCCATCTCGAGGCGGAGCGAGTCGCGTGAGCCGAGCCCGGCCGGGGACAGGCCGTGTGGTGCGCCCGCCTGCATGAGCGCTTCCCAGACGGTGGCGGCGGTGGCGGCGGGGAGGTAGAGCTCGAAGCCGTCCTCGCCGGTGTAGCCGGTGCGGCTGACGATCCCCTCGGTGCCCGCCACGGCACCCTCGGCGAAGCGGTAGTACCCCACTGCGTCGAGGTCGACATCGGTGAGGGATGTGAGGATGGCCTGGCTGGCCGGGCCCTGGAGGGCGATGAGGGCGATGTCGTCGGAGTCGTCGGAGATTCCGACATCGAACCCGGCCCCGTGTTCGGTCACCCAGTTCCAATCCCTGGCACGGTTGCTGGCGTTCACCACGAGGATGAAACGGTCGGCGCACCGGTAGACCAGGAGGTCGTCGAGGATGCGGCCGTCCTCGTTGCAGAGCGCGGAATACTGGGCCTGCCCCACGGCGACCTTCGAAACATCGTTGACAGTCAGGTACTGAACGAGGTCCTGCGCCTGCGGTCCACGCACCGTGAATTCGCCCATGTGCGAGACATCGAAGAGGCCGGCGGCGTCTCTGACCGCGAAGTGCTCGGCGCGGATGCCCCCGGGGTACTGAATCGGCATTGTGTACCCGGCGAACGGCACCATCCTGGCCCCCGCCGCGGCGTGTTGATCGAAGAGTGGTGTCCTGGTCAGGTTGTCGTCCATGTTTCGCTATCCAATCAGATCCAGCAATATGGCCTTGATGACGTGCAGCCGGTTCTCCGCCTCCCGAAAGACACGGGATCGCGGGCCATCGATGACGCCCGCCGTCACCTCCTCGCCCCTGTGAGCGGGAAGGCAGTGGAGGAAGATACCGGAAGGGTGCGCCCGCGCCATCACATCGGCATCGACCTGGTATCCCGCAAAGGCGACTTCCCGGGCGCTCTGCTCGTCCTCCTGTCCCATCGACGCCCAAACGTCGGTCGTGACTACGTGCGCGCCATGCGCCGCCTCGGCTGGAGTCTCGACGATCTGTACATCGGCGCCGGACTGCGCGCGCGCCAGAATGTCGGCGTCCGGTCCGTAGCCGTCGGGATAGGCCAGCCGCAACGAAAACCCGAGCCGGCTGGCGGCGTTCAGCCATGAATTCGCCATGTTGTTGCCGTCGCCGATCCAGGCTACGCGGAGTGCGCCGACATCTCCGCCGAATTCTTCGAGGGCGGTGAACAGGTCGGCGAGGACCTGGCACGGATGAAGCAGATCGGTAAGCCCGTTGATGACCGGGACCGACGCCTCCCGCGCCAGTTCCACGACCTCGTCGTGACCGAAGGTGCGGATGAGGATGGCATCCACATAACGGCTGAGGACCCTGGCGGTGTCCTTGACGCTCTCGCCTCGACCGATCTGGGAGTCCCGGTCGGAGATCATGATGGCATGCCCGCCGAGCTGCGCCATCCCCGCCTCGGTGCTGACCCGGGTACGGGTCGAACTCTTTCGGAAGATCATGGCCAGGCAGCGACCCGCGAGTGGTCTGCTCGGGGTCCCGGCCGCCTTTACGCGCCCGGTCAGCTCGAGCAACTGCCGGAGGTGCCCTGGATCGTGTCGGGCGAGGTCGATGAAATCGCGCTTTGCGTCGGACATGAGCGGACGGGCTTCTACAGGATGTACCGGCTGAGGTCGTCGTCGGACACGATCTTGCTCAGACGTTCCTTCACGAAGTCTGCGGTGACTACAACGGTCTCGCCGCGTCCTTCGTCGGGAAGGTCGAAGAGGAGGTCCTCGAGAAGGGTGGTCAGCACGGTGCGCAGCCTGCGCGCGCCGATGTTCTCCATGCGATCGTTCAGGTCAGCGGCGATGCGCGCGATCTCGTTGATGCCGCCATCCGTGAAATCGACGGACGCGCCCTCGGCCTCGACCAGCGCGCGGTACTGGCGCACCAGTGCATTTCGGGGCTCGCGCAGGATCCTCACGAACTCCGGGGCGTTCAGGCTGCTCAGTTCGACCCGGATTGGGAAGCGTCCCTGAAGTTCGGGGATCAGATCGGAAGGTTTCGCGACGTGGAACGCACCCGCCGCGATGAAGAGCATGTGGTCGGTGCGGACAAAACCGTACTTGGTCTGGACATTGCAGCCCTCCACGATCGGCAGAAGATCGCGCTGCACACCCTCGCGGCTGACGTCCGGGCCCGCTCCTCCCCTTCCCCCGGCCACCTTGTCGAGCTCATCGAGGAATATGATGCCGATCTCCTCGGCGCGATCCAGCGCTTCGTTCACGACCTCGTCCATGTCAACGAGGCGATCGAGTTCTTCCTGCAGCAGGATGCGCCGAGCCTCGGACACGGTCACCGTGCGGCGCTTCGAACGCTTGGGAAGGAGGTCCTGGAGCATCTCGGTGAAGTTGAGGTCCATTCCGTCCATGCCGCCCACGGGAAACATCATGCCGCTGACCGAGGCGCCCTGCTGGACGCTCAACTCTACATTGCGCCCCTCCAGATGGCCGTCACGCAGCAGCTTGCGCAGCTTCTCGCGCGTGCGTTGCCGCCGTTCCGCCATGGCCGGGTCTTCGTCTCGACCGCTGGCGCCGACCTGATCCTGCACCCCTCCAGGTCCGGCAACGAACAGTCGCGGCTGATGGTCGGCCTGCTCCGGATCCTCCGGGCTTGCGGGGGTTTCCTGTGTGGGTGGAGTCCTGGCCGGCGCCGGCGCGGAGTCGGGAAGGAGCAGGTCGAGTAATCGCTCTTCCACTCGTCGAGCGGCTTCCTCCTCCACCTCCTCTTCGCGCGCCGTCCTCACCATTGCAACCGCGGTGTCGACCAGGTCGCGAACCATCGACTCGACATCCCGCCCGACGTAGCCCACCTCCGTGAACTTGGAGGCCTCTACCTTGATGAACGGGGAGCCTGCCATGCGGGCCAGGCGGCGCGCGATCTCCGTCTTTCCCACCCCGGTGGGACCGATCATGATGAGGTTGTTGGGCAGGATCTCGTCGCGCAGCTCGTCCTCCACCTGCTGGCGTCGCCATCGGTTCCGGAGCGCGATCGCGACCGCTTTCTTCGCCGCCGCCTGGCCTACGATGTATTTGTCGAGTTCGGCAACGATCTCTCGTGGCGTGAACTGATCGAGCCAGTGGGGCGGATCCTCGCGGATGTCGGGCGTCGCCGGCTCGGCGGTGGTGGAAACGGTTGGTGGGGTGGTCGTGGAGGTCATGCGGGATCGAGCTCCAGGACGGTGATTTCCCGGTTGGTGTAGATGCAGATGTCCGCAGCGATCTCGAGACTCCGCCGGGCAATCCCGGCGGCGTCCAGATCGGAGCAGTCGTACAGGGCTCGGGCCGCAGCCAGGGCGTAGGCGCCACCGGAGCCGATCGCGAGGATCGGGTGGTCGGGCTCGATCACGTTGCCATCGCCGCCGACGAGGAAGAGATGATCGCGATCGGCCACGGCGAGCAGGGCCTCGAGGCGGCGCAGATACCGATCCGTGCGCCATTCCTTGGCAAGCTCGACGCAGGCCCGGGGCAGATTCGAGGGCCATCTCTCGAGTTTGCCCTCGAGCAAGGTGAAAAGGGTGAAGGCATCCGCGACGGCGCCGGCGAACCCCGCCAGGATGTTGCCATCCTTCAGCAGCCGCACTTTGCGCGCCGCTCCCTTCACCACAGCGTCGCCCATCGTCACCTGGCCGTCGCCCGCCATGGCTACCCGGCCATCGCGGGCTACTGCTATGACGGTGGTCGCGTGTACGGGCGCACCGGGCTGGGTGGGGTGGGCGGGAAGCATCCGCGCGGGAAGAAAAATCCTGGAAGGCATTGCTGGAAGGGGCCGGCCTCTTGGGCAGGCATTTGATTCCGAGTCTTAAAGGTAGATGTGCGCAATGGCCCCCGGTAGGGGTGGCGGATTGCGCGACACCGGAAGTCGGAAGTGATCATCCGACGGGTGTTTGGCTTCGGGACCAGTCGCATCGAGCGAGTGGGATCATGCTCGTGGGTGAGCGCCCCGGTACACCTTGCGCAACCGCTCCTTCGATGTATGCGCGTAGATCTGTGTGGTACCAAGTGACGCATGGCCGAGGAGCTCTTTCACGGCCATGAGGTCTGCTCCGGCGTCCAGGAGGTGGGTGGCGAAGCTGTGGCGCAACGAATGTACGGACACATTCGCCGCCGCCGCGAAGCGGCTGATCGCGCCTTGGACGGTACGCTGAATGTACCTGTTCGAGAGGCGGTTTCCGTGCCTTCCCACGAAAAGGGCGAGGCAACCCTCAACGGCCACCTCCGTGCGGCGCGGCAGGTAGTTGCGCACGGCCTTGGCCGCCGACTTGGTAATTGGGACGATGCGCTCTCTTCTACCCTTGCCCAGAACCCTTACCTGCCGCCGGTCGAGATCGAGAGAGCCCAGGTTCAGGGAGCCGAGTTCGGCGAGGCGCAGGCCGCTTCCGTAAAACAGTTCCAGTGCCGCGAGGAGGCGGGTCGTCGTGAGGTCGTTCCGCGCGCAGCTTCCGATTCGGACCAGCGAAACAGTTCCTCCATCTCCTGGAGCCGCATGTGCCCGGGAAGGGTGCGGTCGAGTTTGGGGCCGCGCACGCGCCGCGCCGGATTCGCCTTCAACTCGCCCTCCTGGTGAAGATGATGGAAGAAGGCTCGAACCGCCGCCAGCTTGCGCGCTATGGTTCGCGGTGCAAGCCCTCGGCGCGCGGACTCACCAAGGAAGGCGCGGATTGTGGAGCGGTCTATCTCGGTCCAGCGATAGTCTTCGCGGCTGAGGTGTCGCCGTATGAAGTCCTCGAGGTCACAGAGATCGCGGCGGTAGCCCGCGATCGTCCGCTGGGAGAGGTTTCTTACCACTTCGAGATGGTCGAGAAAAGAAACCACTTGTGAAGTCATGTGGCCACCATTCGCACCGGCATGATCTCATGGTCGGCGACCCATCGTTCGAAGTACTGACTCGCGCGGTCTGCCAGCGCCGCTCGACGCTCCACCTTCTTCCTCGGTGCGGCCAGGAGAGGATCGACGAGCCCCCAGTTCGAGTTCATCGGTTGAAACCGGGCGGGATCTGCTTCCCGAAGGTATCTGTAGAGCCCGCCCACCATGGTCTCCGGAGGTGGGATCGCAGGACGGTGCCCTCCGAGCAAGCGATCAAGATTGATGCCGGCCAGGATACCGGAAACGGCGGACTCGGTGTACCCCTCCACACCGGTCAGCTGCCCGGCAAAAAGAAGGTCGGCACGCTTGCGAGATGACCCGTATTCCGTGAGGCACCCCGGGAAATTCAGGTAGGTATTGCGGTGAATCGAGCCCCAGCGGAGGAACTCGGCTTGATTGAGTCCCGGGATCATTGTGAAGACCCGTCGTTGCTCGCCGATGCGAAGCCGAGTCTGGAATCCCACCAGGTTCCACATCTGCCCCGCCCGGTCCTCGCGCCGAAGCTGGACCACGGCGTGAGGGCGCGACCCGGTGCGCGGATCGCGCAACCCCACGGGCTTCATGGGCCCAAAGCGAAGGGTGTCGTGCCCCCGTACCGCCATCACCTCAATTGGGAGACATCCTTCGAAGTAGGGGACCTCATCCCAGTCATGACCGTCATGAACGTCCGCGTCTAGAAGGGCATCCATAAACGCGCGGTACTCATCTTCATCCAGGGGACAGTTGATGTAATCGGCATCCTGTTGGTAGCGTCCGGCCTCAAACACCGCCCCGCGGTCGAGCGACTCGACGTGGACGATCGGGGCGATGGCATCGTAGAAGGCCAAGCCGCCCTGGCCCAGTTCATCGGCGATCGCCTCGGCCAGGGCGCTCGATGTGAGCGGCCCCGTTGCAACCACCGTAGGTCCGGACGGGATGCCACGGACTTCCTCGCGCGCTACACGGATGCCCGGATGGGCATCAACACGCCGGGTGAGCGATTGCGAGAACAGACGGCGGTCGACGGCCAGCGCCGAGCCGGCAGGTACTCGGCTTTCGTCCGCTGCCGCCAGCAACGCCGAATCGAGACGCCGCATTTCCCGCTTCAGCTGGCCGTGGGCCGTGGTCGGAACCTCGCTCTTGAACGAGTTGGTGCACACCAGTTCGCCGAGGTCTCCCGTTTGGTGGGCAGGAGTTCCCTTCACGGGCCGCATCTCCTGAAGGACGACATCGTGGCCTCGTTCGGCCAGAGCCAACGCGGCCTCGCAGCCAGCCAGACCACCACCGATGACGGTTACGCTGCCCATGTCGCCAGCCCGGTCATCGCCGCCTGGTGACCGCTCGACGCGGACGACGCGACCGGCCGGCCTTCTTGCGGGCCGCCGCGGCTACAAGCAACTCGACTGCCTCTTCGATCGTCGTCTCAAGGGGGTCCTTCCCTTTGGGGACGCTGGCATTGGCGCTCCCATCCGTCACGTAGGGACCATAACGACCCTCGAGCAACTCTATCTGGGCTCCTGTCTCCGGATGCGGACCGATGAGCTTCAAGGTCTTCTTCGATCGGCGGCGCGGCTTTTTTTCTTGCGCCAGGAGGGTCAAGGCCTGATCGAGGGTGACATCGAATACCCTGTCCAGTGACTCCAGGCTCCGATACTCCCGGGCTCTCTGGACATAGGGGCCATACCGTCCCAGACTGGCCTTGATCTCTTCACCACTGGTCGGATCCTTGCCGAGAGTCCTCGGCAGGGAAAGCAGTCGCAGAGCATAGTCGAGCGTCACTTCGTCCGGAGCCTTCCCCTTCGGCAGCCCAATCCAGCGCGGTTTGGCGGACCCGCGAGCGTCGCCGAGTTGCACGTAGGGTCCGTACCTCCCTGTCTTCAGATAGACTGGTGATCCACTGCGCGGATCCATGCCGAGCGGATCCTCCTTGCCGGAGGAGGTGTTGAGGAGTTCCGCGGCCCGGTCGACAGACAACTCATCGATCATCAGTTCATCGGGAATCGTAGCCCGCTCTACCTCGTCTCCCTCTCCCCGCTCGGCATAGGCAGAATTCCGGCCGATCTTGATTCGGATGCCCTTGCCGGTTCCGGGGTCGATCCCGATGGGGACGTTGGGATAGTCGATGTCCGGAAGTGTCTCGTCGACCTTGCGCGCCAGGCCCTCGGACACTTCGTCTCCTTTGTAGAACACCTCGAGAAAGCGTCGGGATTCCGTATGACCGGCGGCGATGTCATCCAGCGCGTCTTCCATGCGTGCGGTGAACTTCAAGTCCACATATTGCTCGAAGTGCTTCCGTAGCAGCTGATTGACCGCCATCCCGGTGTATGTCGGGACGAGACTACCCGAGCGTTTCCGCACGTAGTCGCGCTCCTGGATCGTGGATATGGTCGGAGTATAGGTCGAAGGCCTGCCGATGCCCTCCTCCTCCAGCTTCCTGACCAGTGAGGCTTCCGTGTACCGGGAAGGCGGTTTTGTTTCCCGGCGCTCCGGCTCCACGGATCGAAGGGTTGCGGTTGCAGGCACGGATCGGCGCTCCGCGTCCCGAAGAGACACGTTGTCCGCCTCGGCGTGAATCTCGTCCCCCACTTCTAGCGCGGGGAGCAGTTGATCCTTTTTGGCGTCGCCGTACACCTTGAGAAAGCCGGGGAAACGCAACACCGCCCCATTCGAACGGAACCGGTGATCGACTTCGCCGACCCGGACCGAAAAGCCGATCACGGTACGATCCACTTCGGCATCTGCCATCTGGGAAGCGACCGTTCTACTCCAGACCAACTTGTACAGGGCGGATTCCTCCCTGTCCAGGAAACGGGCCACGCTGCCTGGGGTTCGGCCGATCTCCGTCGGTCTGATCCCCTCGTGGGCTTCCTGTGCCAGCTTGGATCTGGTCTTGTACCGCCTGGGGCCTCGATAGTAGGCAGAGCCAAAGGCACGCTCGATGTAACGGCCGGTGTCGCCCAGCGCCTGGTTGGAAAGCGTGACCGAATCGGTCCGCATATAGGTAATAAGCCCTTCGCGGTTGCCACCCCCCATGTCGATGCCCTCGTAAAGGCGCTGCGCCACGCGCATGGTCCTTCGGGGTGACATCCTCAAGCGGCGGCTCGCAGCTTGCTGCAGTGTCGAGGTAGTAAACGGAGGGGCGGGTCGCTGGCGACTGGACTTTCGCTCCACATCCCGGACGTGCCAGGGAACGGCTTTCAGTGCGCCCCCTGCTATGTCGGATGCAGCTTCGGTGCCCAGTGCAACCGCACGGGTGGAGGCAAGCTCCCCCGTCGTAGAGTCGAAATCCCGACCTGTGGCCACCGGTCGACCCGCGACTGCCACCAGCGTCGCCGAAAACTCCTCGTCGTTCGCGACAAGGGTCGCCTTCGCGCGCCAGTACTCGGACACCCTGAATCTTCGACGCTCCTCTTCCCTGTCGACGATAAGCCGGAGGGCCACACTCTGAACACGTCCTGCGCTGAGCTTCGTCCGCACCTTCTTCCACAGGACCGGTGACAGAGTGTATCCGTAGAGCCGGTCCAGGACACGACGTGCTTCCTGTGCCTGTACCAGGCGGTGGTTCACCTTGCGAGGGCTGGCAAGTGCTTCCTGGATCGCGTTCCGGGTGATTTCGTGGAAGGCGATGCGCCGCACGGGCACTTTCGGCTTCAGGACTTCCAGGAGGTGCCAGCTGATGGACTCTCCCTCGCGGTCTTCATCCGTTGCCAGCAGCACCTCGTCCGCGCCTGACATGATCTTTCTCAGACCCTGCACATGTTTCCTGCTCTCGGACGGCACGATGTAGGTGGGCTTGAAGGTATGGTCGGTATCGACCGCGAGCCGTCCCCACGGCTTGTTGCGTATGGCCTTCGGCGTCTCAGTGGCCGACCGCGGAAGATCCCGGATGTGACCATAGGATGCCTCAACGCGATAGTCCGGGCCCAGAAACCTCTCTATCGTCTTCGCCTTCGCAGGCGATTCAACAATAACCAGTTTCACGCGATGTCTTCCTTGCGTCTTTCCATCCTACCGGGAACCGATCCGTTTTCCGATATGCTGAAGAATCCCAGGATCATGCCCAGGACCTGATCCGGAGATTTTCCTTCGGTCTCGATCGCGATACTCCCGCGACGATAATGCCGCTCCCGCTCCGCCAGGAGCGCGGTGGCAGTCTCCACCGGATCGGGCACCTGAAGCAGCGGTCTCACCGATGTAGACGCGGCAATCCTCTTGAGCGCGGACACAACCCCGACCTTCAACCAGATTGAGACGGTATCTCCTTCCAGCAACTCCATGTGATCCGGTTGGGCCGGCCAGCCTCCACCAACCGAAAATACCAACTGCTTCCGGCGCAATATCTGCCGGCCCACCTCCGATTCGCGGCGACGAAAGTCATCGAGACCCTTGTCGCGGATGATCTCATGGACCGGCATCCCCGCGCGGCGCTCAACCTCGTGGTCAAGATCAATGAAGTCCCAATCCAATGCGTCGGCCAGCAGCCGCCCAACCGTCGATTTGCCGGCTCCCATGAACCCGATCATCACAATGCGCCGGACCTTCGCAACGTGACCGGTCTGTGCACCTTGAGTTTCGAGCGTCAGGTCGGTCATCGGCCCTCCATCTCCCGCTCTCCAAACCCACGGGCCGTGAGATGCTCTACATAGGACTCGAAGTTTCGACGCGTTTCCGAGAGCGAGTCGCCTCCGAACTTTTCCAGAACCGCGTCGGCTGCCACCAGTGCGACCATCGCCTCTGCGACGACCGCAGCCGCGGGAACCGCACATACGTCGCTTCGCTCGACCGTGGCTTCGCGGGTGGATCCGTCTCGAAGATCCACACTGGGCAACCTCTTGCGGAGCAGAGTGGAGATCGGCTTCATGGCGCCCCGGACGACCAGCGGTGCTCCCGTGGTGATGCCTCCCTCAAGGCCACCGGCACGGTTCCCGGCACGCCCGAATCCTCCGGAGCGCCGCTGCGCCTCGTCTCGGTAGATGGGGTCGTGCACACGGGACCCCGGGCGTCCAGCGTTGATGAATGCCGGCCCGATTTCGACGCCCTTGATGGCGTGTACCGACATTACAGCCTGGGCCAACCGACCATCCAGCTTTCTGTCCCATGACACGTGGCTCCCGAGTCCGACGGGCAGGCCGCGCAACACGACCTCAAAGCACCCGCCCACGGTATCGCCCTCCTGCCTTGCCTCGTCTATGGCATTGACCATGGCCACTTCGGCATCGGGATCCAGGGTGCGTACCGGGGAGGAATCGGTAGCCTCATTAATATCGGGGGGAAGGACGTCGGGAACTCGAGCCTCGGCATCCCCAATCCTGGTGACGTGACTACCCACCGTGGCACCCATTTCACGGAGCAGGGCCTTGGCCACCGCCCCGCATGCGACGCGAGCCGCCGTTTCCCTGGCCGAAGCCCGCTCAAGAACGTCCCGAGCATCTCGGCGGTCGTACTTGAGCACACCGGCGAGGTCGGCGTGCCCAGGCCTGGGCAGATAGACCGGACGGAGCGCCTTCGGATTTCCCTCCTCGTCCGGAAACCCGTGCGCCATGGCGGTAGTCCAGTTTTTCCAGTCACGATTCCAGATCAACATCGATAGCGGCGAGCCCAAGGTGACCCCAAGCCGCAAGCCGGAGATGACTTCCACTCGATCGGATTCGATCTGCATCCGCCGTCCCCTGCCGTACCCTCCTTGCCGCCGTTTGAGTTCGGGATCGATGACCTGCCCCGGGTCGAGAGGCAAGCCTGCCGGAAGTCCTTCAACAACGGCGACGAGGCCGCGGCCGTGGGACTCCCCAGCGGTGTGGAAGGACAGGTGGGCTTGTGGCATGCTCTGGACCGAGTTGAGGGCGGAACTCGCTCGCTGCACTTGGTGCATGGGCGTTGTCATAGATAGCAAAGGGCCCGGTCACGGGGAAGCGGGCGCAACAATGGTGGGCGTCACCATGATCATCAGATCACGTTGCACGGACGACTCCCTGTGAGTCCGGAACAGTCTTCCCACGAGCGGAATGTCCATGAGCAAGGGGATGCCCGATTTCACCTCGGCCGACTCCGTAACAGTAAGGCCACCGATGACTACGGTCTCGCCGTCCTTGACCAGAACCTGGGATTCCGCCTTCTGGCGCCTGAACACGAAACCAACATCCGACGGCGCCAGGTCCGCCGAGGAGCGCTCCGCCGACAGGTTGAGCAGGATGTCGCCATTGCGCGTGATCCTCGGGGCCACTTCGAGAATCACCCCCGTCTCCTTGTAATCCACCGTTGCCACCGGGAAAGCCGCGCGGCCTTCCCCACCGGCACCTGCCTGCAGTTGGGCACCCGCATCGAGCACCCGAACCGGCGTCTCCTCTCCGACGACCACTCTGGCCGTCCGGCTATCCATGACGCGAACAGACGGCTTCGCCTCCACATCGGTGAGCTGCGCCGATTCGAGGGCGTCAATGAAGCCGACCAGGGTGGAGCGACCAATCACCAGAGACGCAAGCAGGGACAGGGTGGGATTGGATATGCGGTCGGCCGCATTCCCCAGGGCTGCAACTGAGTTGCCACCCAGAGAGATGACATCCGTTCCGCGGGCAACCTGTTCATCCGGAAGCGAGACGACCCCGTCTCCATCCTGATCGACCCCCCCCGGTGTGAGTATGTTGAGCTGGTTCCCTCCGACATCCTTCAGGTCGTAGGTGATCCCAAAGCCGTTCAGCGCCGTGCGGTTGACAAAGATGATCTTCGCCGAAATGTCGACTTGTTGAACCGGAACGTCGATCGATTGTACCAGATCCTCGATCGTGTCCAGAATCCGGGGAATGTCTGTGACCACCAGCGTGTTGGTGCTCACGCCCACCGATGCGCGGCCCCGTTCTGTCAGCAGGGGGCCGACCAGCTCCCGCAATTCCCCGGCTTCGGCGTAGGTGGCCCTGAAAGCCCTCGCCTCCAGTGGGACGATGGCCTCTTGATCGAAGAGTCCGCGGGCGCTCTCCACGAGTATGATTCCGGTTTCCAGCTCCCGGGCGATGAGCCCATGGGCCCGGAGTATGCTACGCAAAGCCGTTTCCCACGGCTGTTCCCTGATTTCCGCAGAAATCGTCCCTGCCACCCCGGGACCTGCTACGAAGGAGCGGTCGGAGAACTCGGCGAACATGAAGAGCACCTCTCGCACAGGCGCGTTGGTGAACGTCGCAGTAATTGGTCCTTCCGGACTCACGTCCAGCACAGTGTCCTCCTGAGCCTCGGCCCTTGACACCGGCGTCGTTTGACCGACTAGGCTGATCAACAGCGCAAGCCACCATGAGCTCCTGACCGAATTCATGAGCCAGCTTCCCCTTCCGCCTTGGGCATTTCCACGATGCGACGGGTCACTCCACTGGACGAAGCAATCTCCACCACGACATGATCGACGTGAATCTGCGCTATGCGTGTGTCTCCTACCGAATCTCCCACGCGAAGCCGAATACCCCCCGGCAAATGCACTCCACCGGGCTCGGCACCGCTTGCGTTCTCGCTTTGCATCCCGCTTTCGAGCAGCACCACACTCAGATCGTCCTGGGGGTGGTGGATAATCCCCAGCAGTCTGACACCCCCGACCATTGGACTACCCGTCATCATCACACCGGGGGGCGAAAAAGGATCACGCCGGTTTTCTCTCAAGTAGGTGAAGGCCTCCCGACGGAAAAACGGAGGGTCGGGGAGGAGCGCCGCTACATTCACCGCCTGCTCCATCGCTTCAACCTCACTTGGGCCCTGCGCAGTGGCATTGCCTGGACATATCAACACCATGCACAGGGCCGCGCCCGCGCACACAGCGTCGAATCGGAGCGCCCGGGTCAGCGAGTGAGACATGGCGAGCACGCGGATGGAGGAGTGCAATCGTGGGGGTATCATTGCGGAGTCACGCTGGATGGTTTGGGGGTGGAAGCTTGAGCGGTCCGCGCGGGCGGGACCACATAGGTCCGGATTCGGAAGCGAGCCACGATTGCGGAGAGCGCACCCGGTTGCTCTGCATTGGAATTGGAGGGTGAACCCGAATCAAGCACCAAATCAGCCGGTGCCATGATTCGCTCCAGAGAGGCGACTGCCGTCAGGAAGGAACCGATGGCGTGATAGTCGCCCTTGACCGCCAATTCGTAGCTCCAGCGGTCGTACAGTTCCCCGGCTTCAGGCGGCTCGGGACGAAGCATCGTCACCTCCACACCCGTAAGCGCCTCCTGCACGGAGATTGCCTCGAGAAGGGACGCCACTTCCTCGTTTGAGGGTATCAAATCCTCCAGTCGTGCCAGGTGTGCTTCGAACATCTCGATGCGGCGAACCAACTCTGACCGGTCGAGCGAGTCTTCGGGGCGAACTGTGTGCGACCGTGCTCCCAAATCGGCGAGGCGGAGACGGATTTCGTCGGCCTGTTCCTCCCGCACGGCGTACATGTAGGTGTACACGAAGTACACAGCCGACAACGCCAACAACGCGATCAGCACCCCGCTACGTCGCAGGCTGTCGCTCGGCAGTATGCTCACGGAGCACCCCGTTCGAAGCGGACGAATTCAACTACCTCGTCCGGTGGGCTCTCGTATTCGGCACCAATAACAAACCGATACGATGTCGACAGATCGCCGCCCTTGCCGGGATCCCTGCGTTCAAGATGTTCGGTGCTGATCAGTTGCACGTTCCGAATGAAGAAGGAAGCCTCCAATGCATTCCAGAAGCGCGTGAGCGCGAAGTTGTCCAATGCTCGTCCCTCCACCTGAAATCGGAGTTCGGATTCGCTTGAAACGACGCTCGCAATTCCGGTGATCCAGGCACTTTCCGGGAGCGCTGCCGCAACCTCGTCGAGGATGTGGGGCCACTGGTATCTCGTGATATCGAGGCCTTCGATCATGGAGATCCTGGCGATCGCAGAGTCACGCCTGCCGTGCAATTGAAGTAGCAACCGGGTCCCCGTAGCTGACCGAGCCGAGTCCCGGAGCGCCTCCTCAACCGCGACCTCCAGATCGGACAGCCCGCGAGAGGCCGTCAGCACGAGATAGGCGGCAGTACCGAGCGAGCCCGATGCGACCAGGCTGCACACAAGGACCCAGGCGTCCAGTCGGATCGCACGCACTCTTCCGGCTGACCGCAGCCGGCGCGCCCTCCCGATCCTGCCGCCCGAGTTATCCGGTACGAGATCGACTTCGATCATGCACGCCTCCGTTGGAGGGACGTCGTCACTATGCGCATCGCAGGGCAAGTCCAATTGATTGAAAGAAGAGTGGCGAAGACTCGGCCAGCGCTTTCCGACCCTGGACTCCGGCCGCCGCGGGCACTCGTTCACAGGGATTGGCAACTCGTGTCTCCACTTTCAGTCGGTGAGCAAGGACTCGTGCAACTCCCTCCACGCAAGCTCCCCCACCGCTGACGAACACCCGACCGATACCCCCACCCGCCGGGCGTGCCCCAAGGAAGGCACAGGCACGTTCGATCCCCACGGCGACGACGTCCGCGCCCGTGTCCATCGCACGATCGAGTCCCTCCAGTTCACGCCGCCCCAGGATTACTTCCTCTGCCCATTCGCTCGACAGCCCATACACTCGTTGCAACAGTTCGCCAAAGCGCCTCAATCCCAGCGGAAGATCTCTGATGAGTACCGGAACACCGTCTTGCACGATGATGGTATTCGTGGCCTCCGACCCGATGTTGACGAGTGCCACGACGCCGCTGGATACGCTCGGGTAGTTGTGGCAGAGACTATTGCAAAGCGCAAATGCCTCGATATCGAGCCGGGAAACACCGGTGCCGGCGGCCTCCAGGAGAGCCAGCCGCGCTTCAACGCTCTCCTTCTTGGCAGCGACCAGCAATACCTCCATCCGCTCCGTCGCAACCCGTGGCTTGAGGACCTGGAAATCGAGGTGAACGCTCCGGATATCGAATGGAATGTGTCGCTCGGCCTCTCGCTTGATCAAATCGCGGGTGTTGGATCCGTCTACGCGAGTCATCTCCAGCTTCTTGACGAAGACGTCGTGCCCGCCCAACGCAGCAACAACACTCCGAGTGCCAATACCCGCGTCCTCCAGGAGACTTCGCACCGTCTGTGCCACGCGGTCCGGCCTCACGATCTCACCCTCGGCCACCGACCCTTCCGGAATCGGGCGTGCGGCCACCCGCAATACCTCGGGTCGGTCACCCCCGTGGTCGATTTCGGCCAGTTTGACATAGCCGCTGCCGATGTCCAGGCCAACCGATGTATTCCTCCTGCCGAAGAGACCCATCGCCCTACCCCGTTTGTGGTCCTACCGGGGTCAGCCACGACCGGCCGGGGAATGGAACGGGGTAGGCCCGCGACTCGATTGCTCGGAGTGCTTCCAGCGCCGCACACGCGGAACCGTCCAGGACGGATCCCGGACGCAGCAACACCTGTCCTCCAGCGCGCACCAGCCCCGTCACTCTGGCCGCCTGGGCCAAAGTCACGCTGCCCGAAGCGAGCACCAGGCCGGTCCACGAAGAACCCGAGGCAATAGTCAGGTCACCGCTGACAACGAGCACCCCGGCTCCATCCCCCGCCCCATGAGTAGTCGGGCCGCTGTACACCAGTCCCGACCAGCACCCGAGGCAACCAGCCGGCGGCGGAGACTGTCCGGATGCTACCCGGTGGTTGGCCAGCCGACTTAACGCTGGGTGGCTGAACCATCCCAGGCGAACTCCGGCGAATTCGGGGCCGTCCTGCCCTGGACCCCAGGCAGGTGGGGGTGGAAGAGTCGCGCTGACCGGGACAGGATTCGTTCCGAAAGCATCTCGCAGTGCCGAAAAGCCATCGCACCGCGCGACCCCGCTACGCCCGTCGAGGATCGAGTCCGCAGTTGCGCGACCTCCCGGCTCCGCCCGAAACGTGGCGCTCTCCACAACAGCACGGTGGGCGGCTACCCGCACTTCGGGATCCATCCACCACACCAGGCGTCCCTTGCGCGCCGGAGTGCCGCCGTCTTCGACAGCAAGGCCAAGGAAGACGTGGACTTCCCTCGACAGGCGAAGGTCCATGACTTGTTGAGATCCGTCGCGTCCAAACGGTCTGCGGAACAGCTGTAGCGCTGAGTCTCCCACTTGTGACGCGGCGAGACCCCGCGTTGTGCTCAGCGCAACCTCCACCGCATCACGCGCGCCCGCTTGCGCTGTAAGCACACTGCCTCGGGCCGTGGCCGCGCGCAGCTGTCCGACCGCGGTCGTCAGGGCTGCAGTAGCGATGGCCGCCAGCAGCGTCAGTGCCAAGAGCACCAGGACGAGCGCAAAGCCCTCTCTGCCCGGCGGCCCCGAGACTGTCACCGTATCCCCCACGCTTTCCAGGCAACGGACCGGGAAGGGGAATCGGTATCGGTCCGGACAACTCGTGCGACCACACCGTTTGTCCCGACCGGAGCGAGCGTCGTCGAGTCCTCGGAGATACCCGTGGATGTCAATGGCTGCCATCCACCGTCCCCAGCGCGATAACGGAAAGCCTCGCTTGAGAAGCGGTATTGTCCACGCTCGAAATAGGCGCCGGCAAGAGCTCCGGGCCGCGGCGGATCCAGGGACCAGATTTCGGTTGAGAAACCGGGAATGTCCTGGCAGTCGAGCGTCCCTGCGCCGCGCGTCCGGACAAGTTTCGAAACCTGCCAACCCGACTCCGCGGAAAAGACGATGACCGAGTCCTTGTCGCGGTTCGGTGAGCGGTACCCGGAAGTCGCCACCCCCCAGCCCTGGTCGGGTTGTGTCCGACAGACGAAGGCGACACCACGGAACGCCCGCAACGCCAACACGTCAGCATCGATGCTCCAGTCCGCGGGTGCCTGGCCATGACCCACCTCGGTCACGAGCAGATGGTGAATCAGCCTGCTCTCGTCCAGGATCCGCGCTTCTTCGATCACTCGGGTGGCGGTCCTGCTCTGCACCGCGGTAACCCACCAGGCAACCTGGATGATCAGGAGGAAGAGAGTACCGGCCACCACCGCCTCGGCGACGCTGAAACCGACGTTTCCGTGCGAAGGGCGTCCCGGGCGAAGCACCTTCACGGAGCACCCCCGCCCGACACGACATTGAATCGAAGGACGATCGGAGCAGGCAGGGCGATGTGGTCGATCCTTGCCCAGGCCTCGCTCCCGGGGCTTTGCGGGACGTTCCAGGTCAGCCTGCTCGAGGGAAGATCGCGCTCCCCCGAAACCGGACCGTTTCCGATCCGCGCCGAGTCGACAAAGCTCTGCAGCACTGCATGCGCCTCATCCAGAGCCCTGGCACGGACCAGCGTCCTTGCCGCCGTAGCGGTCAGAGACGACACGCCGACAACACCCAGCCCCACGATTGCAACCGCCACCACAAGCTCGGCGAGCGATGTTCCCGATCGGCTCATCGACGCGATACCCTGCCCAGAGAGGAGATCACCAGCGCCCTCTCATGACCGGCCCTCGCAAAGCGCAGCGTCTGGCTGGCCACCCAGCCGAGTCCGACAGGGCCATAGCGTACGCGACTGGTGGCACGATCTCCGCTCAGGCGCAGCGTCACCCCGCCCTGACCGAGGTCGGCCGTCAACACGGTGTCTCCATTGGCGGAAATCACGCGACCTTGGGGCGGAGCAGCCACGAGTTCAATCGTCGCCCTTCCCTCCCGGACAGCGGCCCAGCGCGCGGCAGTGAAGAGCCGGGCCGCATTTTCCTGGGCTCGTCGCACGGCGTACGCTGCTCTCAGGCGAGACGCCGACGCGGCTACGGGGGGCGCAAGCGCAGCGACGATCGCAAGCGCCACGGCGATCTCGATGAGGGAGTAGCCTCCCTGCGCCAGGGGTCGCCCCAGGCGGGCCGCTACTGCGTGCATACGATCTGCCCCTCTACTTCAGGTGTAGCGGACCCAATCGTCGGCGCGGTCGCATCGCCGTAGTAGATGGCGCAACCCTCGTTCGCGTCCAGGGCCGTGTGCGTGACCGTTGCCGACCATCCCGAGGATGTGGCCGTAGCAGTAAGGGTGACTGCTTCGGAGGCCACGAAGTCGACGTCGGCCAACACATCGGTGTACTCGTAGTGGGTGGCGTAGTAGAGCTCCTGCTGGGCCGCGAAGTTCCTGACATCGGACTTCATGGCGGCGAAGTAGGCCATTTCGCGAGTCGCCGAGAACTGCGGGATCGCGATGGCCGCAAGGATCCCGATAATGACCAGGACAATCAGGAGTTCTATGAGTGTAAATCCTTTTATGTCAGTCATTTGTATCCAATCCTCTGAAGTTGTTTGTGAAGATGCCGATCTCTTTCGCGGCAGCTGTGGGTCCACCACAAGACGTCGACGGGATCGGCACCCCGGCGGGGCGACCGAATCCCGGGTGGCGTTCAGCCACGTGTGAAGATCGGGAACCCGGATGGGCGCTGGAATGGCTGGATGGGACAGATTCCGCCGCGACTCCGCGTGAACCCCCATGACCGGCCGGCAACCGAATTACCGGCCGCGACCCCTTCCCGTCAGTCGGCCAGCCAATCTGGCGCTTGGCCGCTCCACGGCCTCGCCCTGGGCGGCAGCAGGTTACAACGCAGGATGAACCAGATCGCCGATACCCCGTCCTTCCACCCGATCTTCTTCCCCTCGGCGTAGGAGCGGCTCGAATAACTGATCGGCAGTTCGACGACCCGAGCCTTCGCCTGGGCGAGACGGGCGGTGATCTCCGGTTCGATCCCGAAGCGGTCGACCGTGAGCGGCAGGGACTGCAGGAGGTCCCTCCGGACCATCTTCTGGCAGGTCTCCATATCGGTGACCCGCAGACCTGTAAGCACATTGCTCAGAAGGGTCAGGAACTTGTTTCCCAGCATGTGCCAGTAGAAGACCACCTTCACGGTCCTGTCGAGACCCAGGAAACGCGAGCCGTACACCGCGTCGGCCCTGCCCTGGGCGATCGGCGCCAACAACTTGGGAATCTCCCCCGGATCGTACTCGAGATCGGCATCCTGCACGACCACCACGTCCCCCGTTGCACGGCGGAATCCCGTGCGCAGGGCTGCCCCCTTGCCGCGATTGCCCTCGTGCAGGAACAGCCGGTCGATCAGCCCCTGCGCCTTCAACCGGGGCAACAACTCGCGCGTCCCGTCCGTGGAACCGTCGTCCACGACGATGACTTCCTTTGCGATGGGAACCGCCGCAACACGCCGAAGCAGCGTCTTGACGGTCGAGGCCTCATTGAATGCAGGGATTACGATCGAGACCGTGAGCTCCCTCCCGCCGAGGCGCGCGCGCGCCTCCGATGCGCTTTCGGTCACCGGCAAATCGCCTCGATATCGAGTCCGTCGCCGGTCGCGACCGACCCTACTGCGGGGTCGCCCGGTTGACCTGAAGCAACTGGCCCGCGTAGATCCGCGAACCCCTCAGGTTGTTGACCGATTTGAGACGATCGACCGTGGTCCCATACGTCCGCGCGATCTCCCAGAGGGAATCCCCCGAACGGACCCTGTACCTGATGACCTCGGGCTGAGGCGGATTCGCCGGCAGCAGAGCCTCCGTGACCCGGGTGTCCGGCGCCCGTTCCCCGGAGCTGCGAAGGCGGTCCACGTACGCGACGTACTCGTGCGTAAACAGGGCGATATGGTAGTGGGGCGGCCTGCGCTCGCGCGTCACGTCCAGGGTACCGCTGCCCTCGAGATGCAGGAGGACATCTTCGAGCCAGCCGCGGCAAGCCCGCGAGTTGCTTCTCCGCAGGTCAATGGCCATGCCTCTGGGGTGCACCGAATACCTGGAGGAGTTGGGAGGCTGTCGATTCAGGGGCCGGGTCAGGCTGGTCACCACCAGCTGCTCTCCGCAGGCGCTGCGGTATTGTCGCGAAAGGCGCTCCACAAACAGCTTCACCTGGGGACGCGCGTAGGGAAACGAGACTTCGTCGTCGATCGCGTAATTGGCGTTGCCTGTCAGCGGCACCAACAGCCCCAGTTCCACGAACCGGTGCACATGAGCCGCGTCCTTGAGGGGCGTATAGTCGTATTCCTCAGCCTTGGCGAACTGCTCCTGCATCACCCGCCGTCCGCCGCTGAGACTCTGTGCGGCCAGGTCGCCCGGCCAACAGACCGCAAGGGCGACGAGGACAGCTCTGCCACACACGCCCATCCAAACCGGATTCGCACCCGACTTCCCAGGCCCGATGTTCGATCGCGACAGCTCAGCACCCAAGGGTCACACCTCCCGCAACCATTCCAGTGGTATCCGCGCTTTTTGTAAACATATGTCTACAGGACCGAAAACCGCCACACCAATTGTAACAGAAAACGCTCCGCTCCGGGTACCCGCCCCTCGGCGCGTCCCGCCGGTCCAACTCACACGCGCGACGACGATCCCCAGCGCACGGCTACCGGCCGCTGGTCAGCCGGCCGCAGCGTAGTTTTCCTCCACCACTGTCCAGTTGACCACGTTCCAGAAAGCGGACACATAATCCGGCCGGCGATTCTGGTAGTTCAGGTAGTATGCGTGCTCCCAGACGTCGATGCCCAGCAGCGGCGTCTTCCCATCCATGATGGGCGTGTCCTGGTTGGGAGTGGAGCACACTTCGAGTCCGCCTCCGTCGCCGGCGACCAGCCAGGCCCAACCGGAGCCGAAGCGACCCACCGCGGCCCCCGCGACCTGCTTCTGGAAGTCGGCAAGACTGCCAAAGGCCGCGTCGATCGCCGCCGCCAGGGCTCCGCCGGGCGAGCCCGCCCCTCCCGGGGTCATGATACGCCAGAAGAAGTTGTGGTTCACGAAGCCGCCGCCGTTGTTGCGCACCGCGCGCCGGATCCCCTCGGGCAGTGCCGACAGATCGGCAACAAGCTCTTCCGCAGACATGCCGTGCAGCTCCGGATGGCCGGCGAGGGCCGCATTCAGGTTGGCGGTATAGGCGGCGTGGTGGCGCCCGTGGTGGATCTGCATCGTGCGGGTATCGATATGGGGCTCGAGTGCATCGTGAGAGTATCCCAGATCGGGAAGCTCGAAGGGGTAGGCCATCTGTGCAGTCTCCTGAGGTTGATTACCTTGCTGGCGGCCCGAACGCGCCGTGCCGGAGGTAGAACGTTGTCCAAAGACAGGACCCCCCCGCAAGGTTCCAGGAGGATTCTCCTGGTGGACTGCGACAGCTTCTTCGTCCAGGTCGCTCGTCTGGAAGATCCGGAGGGGGCGGGCAGGCACCCGCTTCTGCTGGTCGGAGGCCGGAGCAACCGAGGGGTCATCACGTCCGCTTCGTACGCCGTGCGGGACTACGGCGTGCGTTCCGGGATGCCCACGTCGCGGGCGCTGCAGCTGTGTCCCGAAGCGCTGGTCGTGCCGGTCCCGCGTGGCGCGGTGGTGGAGCGGAGCCGAGCCGTGAGGGCCGTGCTGGGGACGCTCTCGCCGGTTGTGCAGGCCGCCTCCATCGACGAATTCTACCTCGATCTCACCGGAACCGAGAGGATGCTCAAGGGTGAGGATCTGGCTGACACGGCCGACCGCATTCGCAGGGAAGTGAAGGAGCGGACCGAGGTCACCGTATCGTTGGGTGGAGGGACCCAGCGGATCGTGGCCAAGGTGGCGACCCGTGTTGCCAAGCCGAACGGCGTGCACGTGGTGCCGCCGGGCGACGAGGCCGCCTTCATGTTGCGCTTCCGCCTGTCGGACCTCCCCGGGATCGGTCCGGCCTTCCTGAAGCAGCTGTCCGCAAAGGGGCTCCGCACCGTCGCCGAGGCCGCCTCCGTCGAGCGCGAATGGCTGGCCCGCTGGTTCGGGCCCGGGCGCGGCGCCTGGCTCTGGGAGCGGGTCCGGGGCATCGACGCAAGCGAGGTGGATGCCCGCGACAGACGCAAATCCATCAGCTCGGAGCGCACCTTCTTCACGGACATCAACGATGACGACGAGCTGGAGCGGCGGCTTCTGCAGCTGAGTTGCGGCGTGGGCAGCCAGTTGCGCGGCAAGGAACTGCGCGCGCGTACGGTTACGGTCAAGATCCGCGACCACGACTTCACGACGCGGCAGTCCGGGAGCACCCAGCCCGAGGGACTGGAGACCGACCGCGCGATCTTTACCGTGGCACTCTCGCTCCTCCACCACCTGCGCCACCGCAGACGCACGGGCGCACGGCTGCTCGGAGTCGGCGTCTCCAATCTGGTGCGGCAGGCGCCGACCCGGCAGGGCGACCTCTTCGGAGAACGCGCGGCGCTCGAGAGCGAGCGCGACCGGGTGATCGCCCGCGCCGTGGACCACATACACGACCGCTTCGGTCGCGACGCCCTTCGCCCCGCACGGATCATCCCGGAGGCCGCCGACCCGCCCGCGACGTCGCGGGACGGGGCGGCCGGCGGGCCGAAGCGATCGGCCCCCGAATAGCCCTCTTCCGGCCTAGTCCTCCCAGGGCCTCCGCCCGAAGTAGTCGCGCGTCATTTCGACGACCTTGGGCGCGAGCAGCCCCAGGGCGATCAGGTTCGGCCAGATCACAATCGCGAGGAGCACGTCGCCCATCGCCCAGATCACGCCGAGGGGCAGCACCGCCCCGACGAAATGCATGATGACGAACAGGATCTTGTAGGGGATGACGGCCCTCGCGCCGAAGAGGTAGTTGGCACAGCGGTCGCCGTAGTAGCTCCACGCGATCGCGGTCGAGACCGCGAAGAGCAGTACCGAGATCACCACGATGTAGTGTCCCCAGTCCCCCAGCGGAGCCAGCCCGCGCCTGAAAGCGGACATGGTGAGGGGGGCGCCACTTTCCACGGCCATCCCGTACAGCGACGAGTGCGTCTGCCCGTCGTCGCCGGTCGCGGTGCCCTCCACGGGATCGATGACGCCGCTGAACGGCTGCGTCTGCCCTTCGTCCACAAACAGCCGCTCCACCGGGACCTCATGCCAGGAAACCTGCGGATCCGTGGGCCCGGTGTTCGCGTGGAGGCCGTCGTCGATGCGGATCGTGGCATCCGAGTTGATGTCGAGATAGCCGCCGTCCAGCTGAACCGAGCGGTACGACAGGTCACCGCCGCTCAGGGTGATCTCGGTCTCGAAGCGGTCGCTCCAGACGCCGGTCATGATGACGAGGAGCCCGGTCATGGTGCAGATGATGATGGTGTCGATAAAGGGCTCCAGGAGGGCTACGACGCCCTCGGAAACCGGCTCGTCGGTCTTGGCCGCGGAGTGCGCGATCGGCGCCGACCCCTGTCCGGCCTCGTTTGAGAAGAGTCCCCTTCGGACACCCCACATCAAGGTCACCAGGAACGCGCCCACGCCCGTCCCGGCCACCCCCGCCGTCGGATTGAAGGCTTCGCGGAAGATGAGTCCGAAGGTCGGGAAGACGTCCGCCGCGTTGAGCGCGATGATGACCAGCGCTCCGGCCACGTACACCAGCGCCATCACCGGGGCGAGCACCGCGGTCACCCTGCCGATCCGCGAGATGCCGCCGAGGATCACCGCGGCGACCACCGCTGACGTCACCAGTCCGCTGATCCACGGGGCAATGCCGAACTGGGTTTCCAGATTGTCCGCCACCGTGTTGGCCTGAATCCCGTTTCCGGTCATGAAGGCGGTGATCCCGAGGATGAAGGCGAAGAAGATCGCCATCCACTTCCAGTTCGGTCCCAGGCCGCGCTCGATGTAGTACATGGGGCCGCCGGAGACGGTGCCCGCCCATTCGCCCTCGTGCTCGTGCACCCGGTACTTCTGGGCAAGCGTGACCTCGGAGTACTTGGTCGCCATTCCGAGCCCCGCGGTGACCCACATCCAGAACAGGGCCCCCGGGCCGCCCCAGTGGATCGCCAGGGCCACGCCGGCGATGTTGCCGATGCCGACGGTCGCCGACAGCGCGGTCGTGAGCGCCTGGAAGTGGGTGACGTCTCCCTCGTCTTCCGGATTGTCGTACTTGCCCGTTGCGACCGCGATCCCGTGTCCGAGGCGGGAGATCTGGACGAAGCCCAGCCGGAGCGTCAGGTAGAATCCGATACCCAGGAGGATCATGACCATGAACGGGACCTTCTCACCCCCAACCGAGATGCCTGCCTCGACGACATAGGTGGTCAGGAAATCGGTGATCAGTTGGATGAAGTCCATGACATGGGGCTCCTTTGGATGACTCTCGACCGATCCTCCGCGGATACGGCAATTGCGCCGGGCAAACTACGGTCACCACCACGCCGGAAACAACCATCGCGCTGCCCTTGCGCGGCGAGACGGGTTTGACGGAACGACGGCACCAGTCCTCCAACGGCAGGTGGCGGCGCGCTTGGAGCGGCGGGGAGCGATGGGTTAACATCCCGCGGGCGCTTTGCCCCTATCCGACACAACCAGACCCGAAGCACAGGTGATTTCGTGAGGCATTCAGCCGATTCCGCCACGGCCCTCTCCGTGGTCAACGGAAGCCCCCAACCCCGGTTCCTCCTTGCCGTCGTCCTGGCCGGGGCATTGCATGCGTCGACCCCGGAGCCCGCCGCTGGCCAGGTAGTTACGGAGGAGCAGTACGCCGGTCTGCGATACCGCTTCATCGGTCCCGAGGGGAATCGGGCGATCGCCGTCATTGGCGAACCCGGCAACCCGCTCTCGATCTACGTCGGGGCGGCCTCCGGCGGCCTGTGGCGGACACGGGACGGCGGGGTGAACTGGACGCCGGTCTTCGACGATGAGTCCGCATCGTCCGTGTCCGCGCTGGCCATGGCGCCGTCCGATCCCAACGTGATCTGGGCCGGGACGGGCGAGACGTTCGTCATCCGCCCGGCGCACGCGATGGGCGACGGGATCTATCGGTCCACCGATGGCGGCGACAGCTGGGACCGGAAGGGACTGGAGGCCACGGGCCGAATCGGACGCATCGAGATCGATCCGCGCAATCCGGACGTGGTGTTCGCGTGTGCACTGGGCCACACTTACGGGCCACAGCCGGAGCGCGGCGTCTACCGCACGACCGACGGCGGCGACAGCTGGGAGCTGGTGCTCCATGTCTCCGAGGACGCCGGGTGCATCGATCTGGCCATGGACCATCACAACCCCCGCATCCTCTTCGCGTCATTCTGGGACGTGCAGATCGACACCTGGGGGCTGGACAGCGGTGGACCGGACAGCGGCGTCTGGCGGTCGCGCGATGGTGGCGACAGCTGGGAGCGGCTGTCCGCCGTGGGGCGCGGACTGCCCTCTCCGAACGACTCCACGATCGGCAAGGTCGCAGTCGAGGTCGTCCCGTCCAACCCCGACCGGGTGTACGTACTCACCGAGGAATCGAGTCCCGGGTTCTATCGGTCCGACGACGGCGGCGACAGCTGGCAGCTGGTGCTGCGCAACCACACCATCAACGAGCGCGCTCCGTACTACACCCGGTTCGGTGTCGATCCGGACGACGAGAACCGGATCTACTTCGCTTCGGTGCGCTTCTCCATGTCGGTGGACGGCGGCGAGAGCCTGGTGGACAATCCGCCGCGCGGAGGCGGAGACACGCACGACGTGTGGATCGATCCCGGCAACAGCCACCGCGTCATGGTCGCCGACGACGGCGGTCTCACGATCTCCATGAACCGGGGGCGCACCTTTCAGCGGGTGGTGCTGCCGATCGCCCAGATGTACCACGTGTGGACCGACAACGAGATCCCGTACAACGTCTACGGGAACCGTCAGGACGGATGGTCGTACCGCGGGCCGTCGAACAGCCGGGCCGGCGCCATTCCGCTGGGCCTGTGGCACGGGGTAGGCGGATGCGAGAGCGGGTTCGGCATTCCCGACCCCACCGACAGCAACATCGTCTGGTCGGGCTGCTACGATGGGGGGCTGGAGCGCTACAACGAGCGCACGAAGCAGGTTCGGTCGGTGCGCGTCTGGCCGGAGGCGGCCTACGGCTGGGCGCCCGCCGAGCTCAAGTTCCGCTGGCACTGGACCTTCCCGATCCACATCTCGCCGCACGACAACAACACGGTGTATGTCGGAAGCCAGCACGTGCACCGCACCACGGATGCGGGCCATTCGTGGGAGGTGCTCTCGCCGGACCTCACCACCAACGACAAGAGCCGCCAGCAGAGCTCAGGCGGCGTGGCCATCGACAACCTGATGACCTATGACGGGTCGACGCTCTTCGCCATCGCCGAATCACCCCTGGAGCAGGGGCAGATCTGGGCCGGCAGCAACGATGGACAGCTCCAGCGGACCCGCGACGGCGGCGCAACCTGGGAGAACCTGACGGGCAACATTCCGGACCTGCCTCCATGGGGAACCATCGCCAACGTCGAGCCGTCGCGCTACGACGCCGCCAGCGCCTACATCGCCGTCGACCTGCATCAGCTGGCGGACTTCGATCCCTACATCTACCGGACGCGCGACTACGGGCAGAGCTGGGAGCGGATCACGAGCGGCATCCCCCCTTCCCCGCACAGCTTCGTCCATGTGGTGCGGGAAGATCCCGGGCGGCCCGGGATGCTCTATGCGGGAACGGACAACTCCGTGTACTTCTCCCTGGACGACGGCGGCTCGTGGCTGCCGCTCCGCAACAACATGCCTCCGGCGCCCGTGTATTGGCTCACCGTACAGGAGACGTTCGACGACCTGGTTGTGGGGACATACGGCCGCGGCTTCTACATCCTCGACGACATTTCGCCCCTGAGAGTGCTCGACCGCGTGGCCGGCGCCGGCGAGGTCGCGCTGCTGGATACCAGGACGGCCTACCGTTTCAACCAGATCCAGACGATCAAGGCGGAGCGGAGCCACGTCACCGGCCAGAACCCGCCGTATGGGGCCGATATCAACTTCTACGTGCCGGAAGGGGCGTCGGGGCGAGGCGAGATCAGGATCACCGGCCCCGATGGCGACACGATCCGCACCCTGCCGGTCAACGCGGCCCCGGGGCTCAACCGCGTGTGGTGGGACCTGCGCTACGAGCCGACCCGCCGCGCGAAGATCCGAACCGCGCCGCCCGGACTGCCCTGGGTCCCGCTCGGGCCAGAGGGATGGAGGCCGCTGAGAACCTGGGATCTCGACCTGAATCAGGGCCAACTCGGCCCACGGGTCGTTCCGGGGGAGTACAGGGTGGCGCTGCATCTGGGGAACACCGTGCTTTCCACTACGCAGACGGTGGTCAAGGACCCGCATTCCGAAGGAACGCTCGACGATATCCGTAGTCAGGTTGCCATGTCACTCGTGATGCGCGGCGAGATCAACGAGGTCGTCGACATGATCGATCAGATCGAGTGGACCCGCAGCAGCCTCGAGACGCTAGGGGAAATGCTTGCCGGCGACACGACCGCAACCGACCTGTTGGCCGAGGCCAGCGCGTTGGAGGAAATCGCGATCAGCGTTGAGTCGCAGCTCTTCGACATCTACCTCACCGGGGCTCGCGAGGACGCGTTCCGAAACCCGATGAAACTGTACGGGCGTCTCAGCGCCCTGGCTCAGGACGTGGGGTGGAGCAGCGCGGACTTCTCGCCGACCGTCCCCCAGACCGAAGTGCACCAGGTGCTGCAACAGCGCCTCGACGACACCCGCGTCCTTTTCCGCAAGCTCTTTGCGGAGGACGCGGAGCGGCTGAATCAATTGCTGCGTGAACGCCGCCTGCCGGTCATCATTTCCTAGCGGGGGGAGCGGGAGTCTCTCGTGGGCCCTGCTCCCCTGCAGCTCGCAGGAATCGCCGACAGAGCTGCGCCACCCGCAACTGGTCCTCCGCCTCGGCCTTCGCGAGGATCTCCCGTATGTGGGGGACGAGCCGCGCTTCGCCCCAGCGGCGCCCGGTCGCGGATTCCGCGCCGCGCGTGTCTCCTTCATCCGCGCCGGTAATCAGTGCCCAGGCGCAGGCTTCGTCGTAGTAGTCGGTCTCCGGATCGGGGAGCCGGTAATCCGGAGGCGGATCGTCGCGATCTTCCTTAACGAATGCTCTTGACATGCTCGCAATCTGGAACCTGGAGGCGCTCGTGCCAATGGTCGCATCCCCGCTGCCTCACCCCACCAGGTTGATCATGTCGAACACGGGCAGGTACATCGCCACGATCATCCCACCCACCACCAAACCCAGCACCACGATCATGACCGGCTCCACTGCGGCGATCAGCATGTCGAGGGCGGCATCGACTTCCTGGTCGTAGAAGTCGGCGATGTGCTTCAGCATCTCGTCCAGGGCCCCCGTCTGTTCCCCGACATCCACCATCCGAACCACCATGGGCGTAAAGGCCCCCGATTCCTTCAGGGGTTCCGCGATCGTTGCGCCCGCGGCGATGGACGCCCGCGATTTCATCACCGCATCGTGGATGACCTGGTTGCCTGCGGTCCGCGCCGTGATGTCGAGTCCGTCGAGGATCGAGACTCCCGATGCGATGAGAGTCGCGAGGGTGCGGGTGAAGCGGGCCACCCCCGCTTTTCGCAGGAGGTCGCCAAGGATCGGGACGCCAAGAAGCAGGCGATCGATCAAGTGCCGTCCCCGGCTGCTGCGGCGGATGCGGATCAGGGAGACGGCGCCCGCGATGCCGATCACGGGCAGCGCCCACCAGAAACGCTGGACAAGAGCGGAAGCGCCGATCACCATGCGCGTCGGAGCGGGCAGGGGAATCCCGGCCGAAGCGAACATCGTTTCGAATGTCGGGATCACGAACGCGAGCAGGATCGCTACGGCTGGAATCGTGATCGCGAATATCATCGCCGGATACATCATGGCCGCACGGACCTTCCGCCCCAGGGCGTTGCTCTTCTCCAGAAAGCCGGAGAGGCGCGCCAGGATCGTATCCAGCGCGCCGGCAGCCTCACCGGCGGCGACCATGTTGACGCTGAGTTCCGGAAACACCTTCGGGTGGCGGCGGAACGCTTCGGCCAGCGTATCACCCGACTGGACGTCGAGAACGACCTTGCGGATTACCTGGCGAAACGCCTTGTTGGCCGTCTGCCGGACAAGAATGTTGAGACTCGGCACCAACGGAAGCCCGGCCTCGATCATGGTAGCGAACAGTCGAATGAAGACCGCCACCTCGCGCCGGGAGACGTGCGTCAATCCAACCACCCTCCGGGGACGCCATCGAAGCCCTCGGGCGCCGGCTCGCCGACGGCCCGGAGAAGCTCCGATGGATCCCCGCTCCGCTGCAGGGCCGCCTCCAGCGTCACGTCGCCATTCAGGTAGAGCCTTGCGAGAGAATCGTTCATCGTCTGCATCCCGTAGCGTCGCCCGGCCTGCATCAGGGAGCGGATCTGGTGGACCTTGTCGTCCCGTATGACCGCCCGGATTGCGGCCGTGCAGATCATCACCTCGGTCGCGACAACGCGCCCGCGCCCTGCAGCCCGGGGGATGAGGAGCTGGGTCGCCACGCCCTCCAGTACGGAAGCCAGTTGCGAGCGGACCCGGGATTGTCGATCGGACGGAAAGGCCGAAATCACGCGGTTGACCGACTCGGACGCCGAGTTGGTGTGCAGCGTCGAGAGGACCAGGTGACCCGTTTCGGCGATGGTCAGCGCCGCATCCACCGTTTCCGGGTCGCGCATCTCGCCGATCAGGATCACGTCCGGATCCTGGCGAAGGGCGTGCTTCAGCGCGACGGCGAAGCTGCTGGTGTCGGTCCCGACCTCCCGCTGGTTGACCACGCAGCCGCGGTGCGGGTGAAGGAACTCCACAGGGTCCTCGATGGTGAGGATGTGTCCGCGCCGCCGCCGGTTGATGTGGTCCACCAGGGCGGCCAGCGTGGTGGACTTGCCGGACCCCGTGGGACCGGTCACCAGCACCAGGCCGCGCGGCCGATCGGCGAGACGATGAAGCACCGGGGGAAGCCCGAGTTCTTTCAGGGAAACCGCGTGCCGGGGGACGTTGCGCACCGACATTCCCACGTCGCCGCCCCCCCGGAAGCAGTTTCCGCGAAAGCGCGCCAGCCCCGGGACGCCGAAGGAAAAGTCGAGTTCGTTGTCGGCGGCGAAACGGCGCCTCTGGCTCTCGCTGAGTACCGACTGCGCGAGGCGGGACGTCTCCGAGGCGTCAAGGACCTCCCACCCTTCCGCGTCAGCCAGAGCGCCGTCGATCCTCAGCCTGGGAGGCGCGCCCACGGTGAGATGCAAATCTGACGCGCCCCGGCGCACCATCTCCTCGAGCAGGGGCCTCAGGACACCTCGTCGTCGAGCCGACTCGGCCGCGCTCATTGGCGCACCGTGACCAGCGGTGCGAGCCGCTCAAGGGTCCGGGACCCGATCCCCGACACCTCCATCAAGTCCTCGGGGGTGAGGAAGGGGCCATGCTGCTCCCTGTGGGCGATGATTCGTTGAGCTGTCACGGGCCCGATTCCGGGAAGTTGGCGCAGTTCGGACGCTGTTGCCCGGTTCAGATCCACGGGCGTGCCGGGGGGCGGGGCGTCCCGCGACGCCGCCGCGCGGGTGGTCGCCAGTGGACGAACGCCACCACCCCCACCTCCCGCTACCCGGAGGAAGGGCCTGAGCCGCTCAATCGATCCTGAACCGATTCCAGGCACTCGGGTGAGATCCTCGACGCTGCCGAAGGGACCGTTCTCTTCGCGTTCCTGCACGATTCGAGCCGCCCTTGCGGCCCCCACCCCGGGCAGCCGGTCCAGGTCCTCCTCGCCCGCCACATTGGGGTCGATGGTCTCACCCGGTTCGAAGGGCCGGCTCCTGCGCTCCTTCTCTTCGATTGCGGAGTCACCCGCAGCGACAAGGCTGTCGGCAATGGAGTCGCGGCCCTCCAGCGGCGCTTCCGCCGGAGGAGGGGCCACCAGAAAGCGGATCAACGCGGCTGCCCCCAGAAGCAGAGCGGCCCGGGTCATGCTTTTTCGTTCCCTGTCCGTCACACACGGCCTCCGGTGCGTGTCTACCCGTCGTGCCGGCCAATCCGGACGATGCGGACAGACAGCTTGCACCCGGCGCGCGGGCACTTCCATGGCTGGATGGGACTATCGCGTCGACGGGCTGCGTGACAGCAGATCCGACGTCAGCAGAAACCGGCCGAAAATGTTGAGCTGGAACTGGGTCGAGCCCGCCCGAAGTCCTACAAAGGAGCGACGGTCCAGGTAGCGCAGCCGGATGCCGAGCTGGAAATCGCGCACCGACGAGTCGACGGACAGCGACGCATCGCGTTCCAACTGGTCGATGAATGCCACACATGGGCTGTCGAGGCTCGCGATCCGGCACTGCACCTCGTCGAGGTATCTCAGGTTCAGGGTCAGGCGCAGCGGCGCCCCCCGTTCGCGAAACGCCCTGAGGGGTGAGCGAAAACGCGCCGAGGCGAGCAGTGAATGCGCATTGGCAACCCTTCGCGTATCGCCTGTCGGGTCATGACTCTCGCCTCGGTTCGCACGGCCCTCATAAGCGAGGGTCAGTCCCCTCACCAGCGCCAGCGTGACCGATAGCGGGATCTCCCGGTCCTCGCGGAAGCGATCCTGGAGGGTTCCCGCGCCGAACTCCAGGCTGCGTTCCTCCCGTCTGAAGCCGGAACTCAGCGAGAGGCGCTCTACCGCGATCGAGAGGAACGCTGGAAGGGGCACGTCGCCGATGGACGCGTCCAGATCCGGCCACACACGGCGTGTTCCCTCCCTGTCGGAGCGCGTGTCGAGCGTCTCGTTCAATGAGCGGTCGTAGCTGAGGCGCAGGTTGGCGGAGCCGGGAAAGCGCAGTCCGCCCCGTACATTCACCCGATCCCGCTCGCTCAGAGTCGAGGCCGAGTCGGAACCGATCATGAGGAAGTCTTCGCGGCTGCCCCAGCCCAGTTCGTACACGGCTCCCGGGTCGACCGCATCGCGGTTGAATCGGGACGTCAGGCCACTGGAATAGGTGACCGAGAGCGGATCGAAAGCACGCGTCCACCAGCCCTCGGCATCGCTCCCGCCGCCCGACTGCCCCATCCGTCCCGGATCCAGCGACAGGGCCGCCGTGAGGTTGCGCTGTCCGTCCACATTGCGCAGAAGCACGAGCGCCGTGTCGAAGGGAGTGTTGCGGACCTCGACCAGGTCGGAGTTTCGCTCGGAGAGGTAGATCGTCGTGACCTGGACGCTGGTCCGTGCCCAGTCCGACAGCCGCGGCTGATACGCAAGCCGGGTTCGCAGATGCCGGTCCACCTCCCAACCGAGGTCGACACCTCTGACAAGCCTTCGTTCCGCGGCCAGGAGTTCGCGCGTGGCCGGGTCCGTCGCAAGGCGCTCCACCGCCAGGAGATCTCGACCACTCAACAGATCCGCCTGGGCCGTCACGGATTCCACCGGGCGGAATGCAACGCGCGCCGTTCCGCTCACCAACTTGCGAGGAGCCTGCTTGGCCGTGGCCAGCGAGTCCCCGGGAGTCCGAATGATCCTGTCGAAGCGCAGAATGCCGAGTTCACGGCTCAACAGTTCACTCTCCAGGGCGAAGCTCTCCGGAGTCCAGCGGAGTCGGGCCCCTGCGATTCGATCCTCCAGAAACGACGGCAGAATCGCGCGCAGCAGCGATCCCACACGCCCCGGGAAGATGGCGAAGTCGCGGCGCGGAGGACTCAGGCCATATCCCAGGAATGCGTCGAGTCCCTCTCCATCGCTCTCGGTGGTGATGGTATTCAGAGATGAGCGGACCACTCCCGCGCGCACATCGAATCCTTCCAGGAAGGTGTCCCAGAAGCCGTCCTGCTCAGGGGTGCGCCGACGCAGCGAAAAGTCCACACGGGTCCGGTTGAAGCCCGGTTCACGCAGCCCCTCGAGCCGGTCCGCGCGAACATCGCTGCGTCCAATGAAGATGGGTGCCTGACTCTCCCGCTCGTAGCTGAGGGAGAGTGGCGCTTCGATACCCCAGTTCTCCGGAGCCAGACGACCCAGCTGAAGGGTAGTCTGCACATCGAGCGTGCGGTCGTTCTGAAAGACCGGCGTCGTCCGAAGCTGCCGGAAGTACCCGCCCCGGCTGCGGAAGGACGCACGGGACTGAAGGAACTCTCCGCCTCGCACTTCCGCATCGATGGCCGACACCATGCCCGCGTCACGGATGCTGCGCGAGAGACGGAACTCGTCCACCCACACCTCCCCGGAGACCGGCATGCCCGTCTCGTTCAACACCCCCAGACCGATCTCCCGCACGGACGCCAGGTTGGGCGCGCGCCCCCGGTCCTGCAGAACCACGGAGTAGGTGGAATCCGCGGACCACAGGACCAGGGGGGGATCCCCGGGCAGCCGCGGCTCCAGAATGAGCTGCTCTTCCGCGCGGCGGCGCAGCTGAAGCCATTCGTCGAAGTCGATCACGACCTCCGGCAGCCAGTCCACCTCCGTCACCGAGCCGGGTGAATCAGCCTGATCCAGGCGGGTCCGGTACATGTAGAAGTTCCGGTCGTCAGTCCCGATCTTGACGAAGAAATACGCGGGGACGTGCAATCCGAAGTCGCCGGAGGCCGCTACGGCCCACAGCCTTGCCTCCCTGTACGAGAGGAAGTCGCGCGGCCTTTGAGGGAACCTGTTGTACACCTCCACCCGATCACCGGGCAACACATCCTCGAACCCGATGGACAGCGAACGCTCGTTGAACTCGACCCCCTGCCCGCCGAAGGTCACCGTGGGATCGTCAAGCTGCTCGATGACGCCGGGCGGGGAAACGTAGCTGTCCCCGACCGTCACGCGGGAGACGGTCCCGACCTCTACCCTGCCCTGGATGGAGGTGGTGTCGCCGCCGAGCCCGGTCAGCACGCCGGTCAGCGAACGCTTGATCCAGGTCGAGCCGACAATGCCCATGCGGGTCAGTACGAAGGAATCGTTGCGCTTGCCCGCAACCGTCAGGCGAAGGTGGCGCACCGCGCGCAGTTCCGCTTCGGTGATGGTCCCGCCAACGTCGATGCCCGAAGGATCCCGGAGCGGAACCCGGTAGAGGCGGAACGGAGTACCGGTTTCGTTCTGATCGCGGACCAGATAGCGCGACGCGCCATCCAGGCGGATCACGAAACGGCGGTAGCGCTCCAGGGTGTCCAGGTTGCCGTCTTCGTCGAGGTCTTCGGTGTCCGGCCTTCCGTTGCCGCGCGTGCAGTTGGCGTTCGGGTCGCCCAGGGGGTAGACCCGCGCCCGCTCGGCGAAGCAGTCCTCGTTCCATACGCCCCGTCCGTCGGTGGTCTTCCCCCAGATCTCACCCCGGCGGGGATCGGCTTCCTGGTCGAGAATCCCCTGCCCCCAGGGAACGTGCACGATGGGCTTCACTCCGTTGACCGCGCCGGCGGTATCCACGAAGAAGGCGTCCTCGCTCACGATCCCCAGATCCAGAACCAGGGTGAGGAATTCTCCACCGCGTGCGTAGAATTCGATGAAATCGCTCTTGGTCAGGTCCGAGCCCGTGGGGCTGAGTACCGTCGTGATCGACGACCACGCACCCGGCCCCACGTTGTCGCCGCTCTCCGGCCGGAACTGGACGAAGAGCCCGGGATCGCGGAGCGCGCTCCCCGTGACCCGGATCTGCTGGTCGATCTCCGTGCTCGGGTTGAAGCCCTGAAAGACCCCCAGACTATCTCCCCCGGCGGTCTCCCGAATCCACGTGTGCTGCCAGGTCAGCGCCGCCACGCTGCGCTCCGAAACCATCGGCGGCAATGCGTCTTCCGCCCCATCCCTGAAGGCCGGCCGGCTGCCGCGACGCCACTCGTGGCTCTGCACCGAGAGCGGACGCGTGTTCAGCCCGTCGTAGTCGTCGATGTACACGTCTCCCTGCTTGTTGGGGTCGGGCAGCGAAACCGCGGCCTCGCCCGAAAAGTGGATTGATGAGGGACCGCCCGGGTCCAGCCCCGGTATCGCGTCCAGCACTCTGGACAGCAGGGGCGCATCCAGATCCAGGTTCGCGTTGACGCCACCCAGCCCCACGGCGCCCGCTTCCACGCCCAGCTGCGGCCGGCGCACGAGCTCGTCCTCGGTCTGGTAGAGGCCGATCAGATTCAGTGCTCCGTAGTCTCCCATGTCGTAGCGTGCATTGAGCCCGAACACCGAGGACGGGGCGACCTGAAAGAAGCTGCGCTGCTGCCACGAGACCTCGAGAAAACGGCCTGGACTGGTCGCGAGCAACGCATCGGGGTCGACCAAGGTCAACTGCCCCACGTCGTAGTCGATCAGATAGTCGACTCCGCGGATGAGCGGCCGACCCTCGAGGGTCACGCGCTCCGTCCCCTCCCTGATCCCGACCGCTCCGAGTACGAATGACGACACCAGTCCCTGCCCACGGACCTCGTAGGACAGGTTCAGGCGGAACACGCCTCCGTTCTCGCGCTCGAAGGGATCGGCGTCCAGATAGATGCGCTCATTGCGGTTGGCGCCCAGGATCCGGCGTGCCTCCATGGAGTCGATCGGAAGGCTGCGCAGCGGGGCCGGATTCGAAAACGGCTCAAGGGTCGGGAAGACGATGAAGGTGCCTGAAACGGGGGGCTGGTCATCGAAGGAATCCAGAGCCGGCCGATAGATCTGCGAAGGGTCGATGCGGTCCACCGGCGACTCCTCGTCGAGTCCGAAAAGGCGCAGGTACGTCAGGTCGTCGCCGTCGGGCCGACGCGCAAAGGTGCGGCCCGCGCTCTCTTCACCGAGGGAAATCGTGAGTTCGACGGACCCCGGCTCGACATCTCCCGAGGAAGAGACCCGGTAGATCTGGTGCATCTCGCTGCGCCAGGTGGGCCTGCCGGGCTGATGCTGCGCGGATGTCGCCTTCAATAGCTTCAGGCGCGGGCGCCCGCCCTCCAGGTAGATCCGTTCGGGGTTGTACGTCCCGATCGTGTCGCCCGATTCGGTGACATAGGTGACCGCGAGGGCTTCGCCCGGGGCCAGCGGCGCTCGCAGCGCAAGCCACAGGCCGCTCGGATGAATCACGTAGTCCTGACCCGCCTGCAGATAACGGAACCAGGCGGACTCGCTGACCGTATCGGCGCCGGCTCCGGCCAGGGCGTCGGCCTGGATGTAGCCTTCCACCTGTTGCCGCGCATAGAGGTCGATCTCGGAGCGGTAGAGCTGGATCGGCTCGCGCCCGGGCGTCACGCTGGGGCGTGCGTCGGCGCGGGTGAGCGCGAGTGCGTCGATGTGCGGGTAGTCGTAGAACGCGACGGGATCGAACAGGAAGAAGAACTGCCCGTCCACATAGTCGGCATCATCCAGCACCAGCGTGTCGGTCCGCGCGTGGCCGCGCCCGGATCCCTCCAGCCGGAATCGCCGCGAGTTGACTTCGCCGCTCTGCTGGGCCCAGACCGATCGGATGTCGACGGGGCCGGCCTGCATCGCCGCCTGAAAACCGAAATTGCCCGCGGGCACAGCCTCGGAAAGGAAGCGCGACGGCGGCAGGGAAAAGTCCACATCGCCCACGTCGAACCGCTGCAGGAATTCCCCCTGCAGACCCTGGTATCGGATGTTGACCCGATTGGCGCCCTCGAATTCGCGGGTCTGGTCGTAGTCGACATCGACGCGGATCCGTCCGGCAATGGACCCGTCGGCGTTTGCCGCAAACTGGATGTCGGGTGAAAGCCGCGGCAGCAGCGACACCTCGCACGTCACCTGCACCGTCTCGTCGCAGGGTCTGTATCGAGTCCAGTCACTCCCGAGCTGACCTGTGCCCCGAAGTGAAAAGCCCAGGTCGGCGAACTCGTTCTGGAAGCGGTTGTCCTGCGCCGCCCGGCGGTCCGGGCTCGCCCTCGCGCGCGGATCCGGGAGGTTCCCGTAGTGGATGGTGCGGCCGAGCGATCCGAAGCGCAGCAGCGGGTTGGCGGCCCAGTCCGGGGGTACGGAGGGAGGAAGGGCGAAGGTGGCTGAATCGGCGGCCGCGCCGATCAGAAACAGCCCCGTGATCGGATCCGGCGGCCCGAGGACGGAACCGACGCGCGTGACCGGGAGGAGGGCCAGCCCGAGGCGCACGACCGGCACCGGCGTGGCGGGAGGCGACAGCAGCGGTCGGGGCGGTCCCCGCAACTCCGGCATTACCCACAGAGCGGTGTCCGCAAGCGGGGGCGGCACCTGCCCGACCTGGGCGCTGACCCGGCCCGTCGAGCCCAGAATCAGGAGAGCCAGGACGCACGCGGATCGCAGCAGGTCTCCCCGGCGTGGCGGCAAGCCGCATCGAGATCTCCGCGGATTGCATGCCATCCGCCGGCCGTCGGTCACGGAACGGTTATGTTTCATGGTTAAGGCCGTGGATTCGTCCACCCCTGCGTCGGACAACCGACAGGAGCACACGGGACATCCAAACCGCAACTTCCAACCCACGGGGACTCGAGTTCCAGCCCGACCGAACATGACAATCCTGACCCGCTACCTGCTGCGATCTCTCACGGGTCCATTCCTGTTTGCCTTCAGCCTGCTGACCGGGCTGCTCTTCGTGAACACGGTCGCCCAGCGGCTGGAAGACCTCGTGGGCAAGGGGCTGCCCAGGGAGATCATCCTCGAGGCACTCGTGCTGTCGCTGCCCCACACCATCGCCGTCACTCTTCCCATGGCTATCCTCCCGGCGGTTCTCTACGCCTTCAGCGAGCTGGCCACGCACAGCGAGATCGTGGCTATGTCCAGCGGCGGGGTGCGCCCCCGCAGACTGTTCCTCCCCGTACTGGCCTTCGGCGCCCTCCTTACCGTTGTGACCTTCGTATTCAACGACCAGGTTCTCCCGGAGGCGAACCACCAACTCAAGAACCTGCGCAACTCGATCCGCCAGAAGAGTCCCACCTTTCAACTGCGCGAGCAGGCAGTCAACCAGATCGAGGCCGAAAACGGCATCGGGCCGTACTTCCTCGTGGCCGACGCCATCGATCAGGACTCATCGGAGCTGACCGGTGTCACCATCTATGATATGAGCCAACAGGGGGTTCGGCGCACCACCTACGCCGATCGCGGCGAGATGCAGCTGAACAGTTCCTTCACCGATCTGCACCTCCGGCTCTACGATGGCCACGTGTACGAGGTGGGCAGCGGCGAACTGGGGACCTTCCACCAGATCGAGTTCCAGCGGCAGCTCTATGTGTTGCGCGGAGTGGGCGATGTCTTCGAGGATTCGGGGACCGACCAGCGCAGTGATCGCGAGATGTCCGTGTTGATGCTCATGGACGCCGAGAGAGCGAGACAGGAGGAGCTGGACGCGGTGCGCGGCGATTCCCGGCAGAGAGCGCTGGACGCGGTCGACCGGGCACTGGGCCGCGGCGCGGCTGCCGATTCCGCGCGGGCCGCCGGTCCGCCGCTGGCCAAGACCCTGGCCATCCCCGGATCGACCCAATTGCCCTCCGACGACCTCGCCCGGATGCTGGCGACTTCCGCCCGCACCAACACCGCGCGTGCCGAAGCGCTCGGGCGGCAGGTCAATCAATACCGCGTGGAAATTCATAAGAAGCTGGTGATCGCGACGGCCTGCATCATCTTCGTGATGATCGGCGTGCCGGTGGGCATCCGGTTCCCTCAGGGCGGGGTCAGCATGGTCATCGTGGTCTCGGCGCTCGTGATCGGGATCTACCAGTGGGGCCTCACAAGCGGCGAGAAATGGGCGGACCGGAACCTTGCCGACCCGATGTGGAGCATGTGGGCGGCAAGTGTGATCTGGTTCGTCGCCGGGACGCTGCTGGTTTCGCGCATGGGCCGCTGGATCGCCTCCACTCGTGGAGGAGGCTGGCGTGAGATCTGGCTGGCCATCAAGAGGCTGATGCGGCGCCGCACCACGAAGGCGAAGGCGGCGGCATGATCCGCACGCTCGACCGAATGGTGAGCTTCAGCTTCACCTGGCTCTTCTGCGTCTTCGTCGTCAGTGTTCCGATCATCTTCGTGCTGGGCGATCTCTCAGAGCGGACCGGGCAGTTCCTGGATCGCGGGCTCACGGTGACGGACATCGCGCTCGGCTACGTCTTCATGTACCCGCACTTCATGGTATTGTCGGCGCCCATTGCCGCACTGGTGGCCGCCGTCTTCACCATCAACCGCATGACCGTTCACAGCGAGATCATGGCGGCAAAGGCAGGGGGAGTCTCCTTCCACCGCCTTGTGGCGCCCCTGTGGCCGGTCGGGGCGATCCTTACCGCGGGCGTGTTCTTCGTCGGCTCGCTCGTCCCATCCATGAACAGACGGGCGGCCGAGACGTTCGGAGACCGCGAGGTGCGGGGGGACTGGCGCAACAACTTCGTGCATCAGACCGAAGACAGGGAGACGCTGAGCATCCAGCAACTCTTCGTGTCCAACCGTTCGATCGATGGGGTGCTGGTCGAAAGCAAGGACGAAGACGGCTCGCTGCGCCACGTGTGGGCCAATCAGGGGCACTACACCGAACAGGATGGCTGGACCCTCCTCGACGGCTATCTGCGCGTGATCCACCCCACCGGACGCGAGACCTCGTACACATTCTCGCGCTATCGGCGGCCCGGTCTGGGCGTCCCGCCCGAGGAACTGAGGAACGACCCGCCCGACGAAGACGAGATGGGCTATGAGGAACTGGGGAGGCGCGCGGCGGCCGTGTACCGCTCGGGCGGCGATCCGGGCGAACTGCTCGTGAAGCGCGACCAGAAGCTGTCGATCCCCGCGGCAACGCTGGTGGTAATGCTCTTCGGTGCTCCGCTGGCGACGACGGTGAAGAAGGGGGGTGCGGCTCTGGGAGTCGGAGTCTCCCTGGGTTCGACCATTGTCTACATCATGCTCATGAGGCTGTTCGGAGCCATCGGCGCTTCCGGAGGGCTGTCCCCCTTCCTGTCGGCGTGGATCCCCAACTTCGTTTTCCTCGCGGTCGGTTTCCTGCTGCTTGCGCGGGTTCGAACCTAAGAACCGCTGACGAACCCCGCGGCCAACTCCCCGACGCAAACTTCCTCGACCGGGCCTCGAAGCCGGATCGACCAGTCGGAACGAAGGTCCACTTCCATGTCTCCGCCCTCCATCCTGACGATGGCCGGGCCGAAGGGCATGAGACCGGACTTCGTGGCCGCGGCCACCGCGGCGCAAGCCGACGTGCCGGACGCCGACGTGGGTCCCACACCGCGCTCCCAGATCCGGATCCGGACCTCTTGCCGCAGGGGAAGCTCGGCGAACTGCACGTTGATCCCCTGAGGGAACGCGTCGCTCGTCGCGACCAGCCGCCCGTAGTGCTCCACCTCTGCCTGGGTCCACCCATCGCGGAAGAGTACAGCGTGGGGATTTCCCACCGATACCGGCACGGCCTGCAACCGGATTGCGCCGCCGTCCAACGCCGGCAGCGAGAGCGCGACCCGCCCGTCTTCCCCAACCCTTTCGGCAAGGACGAACGGCTCACCCCGCGGGAAGCCGACGCGCCCCATCTCGACCATCGCGTCGTAGATTCCGGCGGAGTCCGGGCCGGACACCCGCATTCGCACACGGTCCCCGCCCACCGTCACCGGAAACCAGCCGTCGCCTGCTTTTCCCCGGCGGCGAAGGTGCACAGCGGCGATGCGCAGCCCGTTCCCGCTGCGCTCGAACTCACTCCCGTCCGGATTGAACATCCGCAGCACGGGCTCGCCGCCCCCGGTTCCGGTTCTCATCACCACGATCCCGTCCCCACCCGGACCACGGTGTCGGTCGCAGATCCGCCTCGCGAGCTCCGGCGTGAGCGTGGGCCCGGCACCCTCCTCGAAGACCAGGTAGTCGTTGCCGTGACCGTGTGCCTTGAAAAACCCGGGGCTGATTCGCGGGGCGGCTCGCAACTTTCTGCCTCCTCCTCTCGTCGTGTCGGTTGGCGGCGAGTACGGCAAGGTAGCCGGAGCGCTCGCACACGCCACTTGAAAAGTCTATCAGCTGGGCCCGGGAGGGTTCGAGAACGGGAGGGGATGATGAGGTTGCGGGGAACGTTCTGGAAGCGGGTGTGCGTGCATGCGGTGGCGGTGGCGGCGGCGGGACTGGCAAGCACGCCCGCAACCCTCCTGGGCCAGAAGCCGGAGACTGGTTCCAGTGCGGTAGGGGGCGGCGGGAGGGCGGCACCGCCTTCGTTGCAGGCGCACCGAGTGGCAGGGTCTCCGCCCGTGATCGACGGGTTTCTGGACGAGGCCGATTGGGCCGCCGCCACGGTCGCGGACGGCTTCATCGTCTTCGAGCCCAACGAGGGCGAGGAGCCCACACAGGTGACGGAAGCCAGGGTGCTCTACGGGGACGAGGCTCTGTTCGTGGGAATCCGGGCCTTCGATACATCGCCCGATTCCATCGTGGCACAGCTTGCCCGCCGCGACGACCGTCCGCACTCCGACTGGGTCGACGTGGTGATCGACAGCTACCACGACCGTCGCACCGCCTTTCGGTTCGGCGTCAACCCGGCGGGGGTGAAATCCGATGGCTACCTCTACGACGACGTCAACGAGGATGACTCCTGGGACGCGGTTTGGGAGGTCGCCACCAGCCGGGACCGGGGTGGCTGGACCGCCGAGTTTCGGATCCCCTACTCCCAGTTACGCTTCGATGGGGCGGCCCACCAGATCTGGGGCATCAACTTCGCGCGCTTTGTCGCTCGCCACCTCGAACGCAGCCTCTGGGCGCCGATTTCGCGGGGGGACGGAGCGCTGGTATCCCGCTTTGGCGATCTGGAAGGCCTCCGCGACCTGTCTCCACCCGCCCGGGTCGAACTGGTTCCGTATTCGCTGGCAAGGCTGCAGGCCTCGCCGGGCGCAGCGGCCGATCCCTTCTACGATCCCAGCGACTTTTCGTCCACGTTGGGCGCGGATGTGAAGTACGGGATTACCACCGATCTGACGCTGGACATCACCATCAATCCCGACTTCGGACAGGTCGAAGCCGATCCGGCTCAGGTGAACCTGACGGCGTTCGAGACGTTCTTTCCCGAAAAGCGGCCCTTCTTCATGGAAGGCCTGAACATCTTCTCATTCCGCTTCATGGAGGGCGGCGGGGACATGGCCAGCGAGGGCCTGTTCTATTCGAGACGGATCGGCCGAACTCCACAGGGGCGCGTTTCAGGCGCGCAGTACTCGTCCGCTCCACAGCGGACCCGCATTCTCGGTGCGGCCAAGCTATCCGGCAAAACCCGTTCGGGATGGTCGCTCGGCTTCCTTCACGCCCTGACCGGCAACGAAACCGCACGGCGGGTTGCCGCCACGGGCCCCCTCGACGATCAGGTGGTCGAGCCGGGGGCGCAATACGGCATGGCACGGGCTACCCGGGATTTCCGGAACGGCAAGAGCGCGGTGGGCGTAATCTCCACATGGACCGCCCGGGACGGCGCCGCCGCCGAGGCCCTCTCGCTGCACTCCAGGGCCTATACCTTCGGCGCCGACGCGCGTCACCGCTTCGGCGACGATCGTTTTGTAGTGTCGGGCTACCTCCTGGGGTCCGCCCTGCAGGGTTCGGCTGCGGCCATCGCACGCACACAGCGGTCCCCTGCACGCTACTTCCAGCGCCCGGACGCCGAACACACCCGTTTCGATCCCGCACTGACGTCGCTGAACGGATGGGCGGGTTCGGCCACCTTCGCCAAGATCTCGGGCGGCTACTGGCGCTTCGCGACGGGGGCGCTGGCGCGTTCTCCGGGCTTTGACTCCAACGACCTCGGCTTCATGCGCGAAGCCGATCTTGCGGTTCCCTTCGTCTGGGTCGGATACCAGCACTACCAGCCCTCCGAGCATCTGCAGCGCTGGAGCCTCGATGCCAACGCCTGGACCCCCTACAGCTTTGGGGGCGAACCGTATCAGAAGGGCGTGAATGTCAGTGGAAACGCAACCTTCAACAACTTCTGGAGTGGCTATGCAGGCGTGTTGTGGGAGACAGGCGGCCTGGGCAGCGCTGCACTCCGGGGTGGACCAATGCTGCGATCCGATCCGGCCTGGTCCGGCTGGTTCGGGATCTCGTCCGATTCCCGCAAGACACTGCAGTTCAGACTGGGCAACAATTGGGCCGTGACCTCCGAGACGGACTCCTGGCGCTACGGAGCCGATGCCTCCGTTCTCTGGAGGCCGTCCACGCAGGCGACGGTGTCCGCCGGACCGTTTCTGAACCGGCAGAGCGAGGCGACGCAATGGGTCGGGCGCTTCGACCTGGCATCGCCCGCCTATCTGTTCGGGCGGATCGAGCAGACGACTGCAGGCATTACGGTCCGGGGCGACTGGACCTTCTCCCCGACCCTGTCGCTCCAGGTATACGCTCAGCCCTTCGTATCGGCGGGCCGGTACGGAGAGTTCAAGCGCGTGGACGACCCGCGGGCGGACGAATACGAGCGCCGGTTCCTGCCCGTGCAAGTCGGCGACGCCAATGGCCGGGTGACGGCAGACATCGACGGGGACGGGGCGGTCGAATCCTTCCACAACCCGGACTTCAACTTCAAGCAGCTCCGGTCCAACGTGGTGCTCCGCTGGGAGTACACCCCCGGCTCCACGCTGTTTGCCGTATGGTCGCAGGGCCGCAATCACTTCGCGTCGGACGGGACCTTCTCGTTCGGGAGCGATCTCGGCACCCTGCTGGATCAGCAGGGCGACAACGTGTTCATGTTGAAGCTCAGCTACTGGATCGGGTAGCGGTCCAGACACAGGAGCCCCGCCGAGTCCGGGGCGTGCGAGCCCCGTCAATCCCCAGCCGAGCCGCTCCGGGATCCGGCCCATTGCCGGTCACCGGGCGGCTCGGCAGTTTTGCATCACACACTGCCCCTCTCCGGGCAGTCCGCCACATCCACCCGCATCCGGGGACTCGACTGGGCCAGCATGAGTCTGACCACCCGATTCATCGCCATCGTCAAGGATGAGTGCGAGACCTGCCACCTCGTCGCGCCCGTTCTGGGCGAGATCACGGATTCGGGCCACGACCTGACGGTCTACTGGCAGGACGACGGCAAGTTTCTCGGCCCGGCACTCGCCTCGATCTCGGTCGACGACAGCGACCTCGAACAGTCCTTCCGCCTGAGCGTAGAAGCAGTCCCGACCCTGCTTCGCCTGGAGGACGACCAGGAGACGGGCCGGGTGGTGGGCTGGCATACGTCCGAGTGGCAATCCCTCACCGGCATGTCGGATCTCGGTGGAGGGCTCCCTGCGTATCGGCCCGGTTGCGGTTCCCGCTCGGTGGAGCCGGGAATGGCCGAAGCGCTGGCAGTGCGTTTCGGCAAGACCGGGATCCACTCGCGCGCCATCGAGGTCGGTCCCGAAACCGATCCCGTCGAAGCGTGTTACGATCGCGGATGGACGGACGGCCTCCCCGTGGTCCCTCCCACGCCCGAGCGGATCTTGCGCATGCTCGCCGGCACCCGCCGGGACCCGCGCGACGTCGTCGGGGAAATACCGCCGGAGCTGGCGCCCTGCACCGTCGAGAAGGTCGCCGTCAACGCGGTCATGGCCGGGTGCAGGCCAGAGTACATGCCGGTCGTTCTCGCCGCGCTGGAGGCCGCGTTGCACCCCGGATTCACCCTGCACGGCGTGACCTGCAGCACCTGTTTCTCCAGCCCGGTGATCATCGTCAACGGCCCCGTGGCGAGGCGCATCGGAATGAACTGGGGGCTGAACGCGCTGGGGCAGGGCAACCGGGCCAACGCGACCATGGGCCGAGCGGTCAACCTCGTGGTGCGCAATGTCGGCGGCGGGCGCCCCGGCGAGATCGACCGGGCGACGCTGGGATCGCCAGGCAAGTACACCTTCTGCTTCGCCGAGGACGAGAGCGACGCCGCATGGGAGCCGCTCTCGGTATCGCGCGGGGTGCCGCCAGGTCGCAGCGCGGTCACCGTGTTTGCCGGAGACGGGCTCCAGGGCGTCACCGATCAGAAAGCCCGCACCCCGGGCGAGCTCACGCGGTCGCTGGCGATGGGCCTCCAGTCGGTCGGACACCCCAAGCTGTGCGAGTGGGCCCCGGCCGTGCTGGTTCTCTCACCGGAGCACTATCACACCTACCGCGAAGCGGGTTGGGACCGGCAGCGGATCACCGAGGCGCTGCACCGCGAACTGATGTGCGATGGGGCGGTGGTCCAGGCGGGCGCAGGCGGCGTCGCCGAGGGGATGCCGTCCTCGCGCAGTCACGAGCGCATCCCCAAATTCCACCCCGGCTCCCTGCTGCTGGTCCGCGCCGGCGGTCCCGCCGGACTGTTTTCGGCCATCCTCTCAGGTTGGCCGGGCGGTCGGCTGTTCGAGGAGTCACACCCAGTCACCCGAGAGATCATCGAATGAACACCCCCGGAATCACCCTGCACGACCCCACCTCGGAGGCCGCTCCGGCCCACCGGCCACGACGCCAACCGCCGACCACCCTCGACGGCCGCACCGTCGCGCTCTTCGACATCGGCAAGTCGCGCGCCGGCGAGTTCCTCGACTACCTGGAGACCGGGCTGCAAGCCAGGGGCGTCGCAACGGCGCGGTTCGCAAAGCCGACCAACGCCAAGCCCGCCACCGCCGCGATTCTGGGCAAAATAGCCGCGGGATCCGACATCGTGGTCGAGGCGCTCGCCGACTGAGGATCGTGCGTATCATGCGGTCTGCATGACATCAAAGCACTCGACGACAAGGGTCTTCCCGGCCTCCTGGTCGCCACGACAGCCTTCCGCGACGCGGCCACCTTCCAGATCGCGTCACTGGGCTTCGAACCCATGATCGTGTGGGTGCCCCACCCGGTCCAGAATCGCAGCCCCAGCGAACTCCAGCAGATGGCCGAGGACGCGCTGGAGCCGGTCTTGCGGGGCCTGACGGCGGACGAGAGCTCCCCTACCCCACCGTCGTCGCGACGATCAGGAACACCAGCACCACCAGAGTGAGCGGCGTGCCCAGCCGGGCGTAGTCGCCAAAGTGGTAACCGCCGGGACCGTACACCATCAGGTTGGTCTGGTAGGCAATGGGGGTCATGAACGAGGCGGAGGCCGAAAGAGCGACGGCCACCGCCGCCGCGCGCGCACCTATGCCGAAATCGGCCGCGGTAGAGATCGCGATCGGCAGCACGAGGGCGGCAGCCGCGTTGTTCGTGATGATGGAGCTGAGCGCAATCGTACTGATGATGATGCCCGCCATGGCGCCCTGCGCCCCGAACCGCCCGAAGACGTCGGCCACCAGATCGGCCGCGGCGTGCCCCAGTCCCGAGCCCTCCACAGCCGCCGCGAGTCCGAACGCCGCGCCGATCACGACAATCACGTCGAAGTCGATGGAGTCCTTTGCCTCGTTCGGACTCAGGACACCGAATCCGACCAGTGCGAGCGCGCCGAGAAGCGACAGATGCAGAATCGGCAGCACCCCGAGCCCCGCACCAAGGACGATCACGGCGCCGATCCCGATCACGAGCCCCGCCTGCCGGGTGAGCACCGGAGTAGGTGCGCCGAAGCGGGACACGAGCAGGAAGTCGTTGCGGTCCCTCCAGCGGTCGCGGAAGCCGCGGTCGGAGATCACCAGCAGCGTGTCGCCCGGCTTGAGCGGCTCGAGCGCCAGCGAACCGTGCACGGGCTCACCGGCCCGGTGGATCGCTACCACGGTGGCCTGGTACCGCGCCAGGAAACGGACATCGGCCAGCGAGCGCCCCACCAGACGCGATTCGTGCGCAATGATGGCCTCGAAGTACGCGTGCCGGGCACTGCGAAACTCGTACGGGAGGTGTGGCTGCTGCGACGAAGCCAGCCCCGACACCTCGTGGAGGTCCAGCACCGCGTCGGTGTCGCCGATCAGCGTCAGGAAGTCGCCGCCCCTCAGCACCTTGTCCGGGGCGATCTGTCCCGCACCTTCGCCGTCCCGCTCGAAGTAGACGATCATCGCCGTCTTGGGCAGCACCGTCTGGACCTCGGCCACCGGCTTGCCGTCAAGCGGTCCCCCCGGCTCGACGATCATGCGCACCGAGAAGCTGCGGCCGCCGGAACGCGCCTCCTGACGCGGCGGCAGCCGGTCCGGAAGCAGCTTCGGCGCCAGGAGCACATTGAGCGCGAGCGCGACGACCGCGATCGGCCACGCAATGCGGGTCAACTCGAACATCGAGAAGGGCTCGTACCCTTCCGCCTGCAACAGCCCCGACACCACGAGGTTGGTAGAGGTGCCGATCAGCGTGGTCATCCCGCCGAGGATCGCCGCGAACGAAAGCGGCATCAGATAGCGGGAAGCCGAATCGCCGCGCTGGTCCGCCCACTCCCCTACCTGCGGCGCCAGCATCGCAATGATGGGGGTGTTGTTAAGGAAGGCCGACGCAGCCGCCACGGGAACCGTGAGCCGCACCAGCGCCGCGCGCACGCTGCGGCCCGTGCCGAGGGTCAGGCGCACGATCGGCTGGAGCGCCCCACTCCGCTCTACCGCGCGGGCAAGGACGTAGAGTGCGGCCACCGTGAGAGGCGCCGGGTTCGAGAACCCCTGAAAAGCGTTTTCAGGGGTCAGTACGTCGGCGACCAGCAGGACGACCACGGCCCCCGTAAAGGTGACCGCCGGCGAGATCAGGTCGCGCGTAAGCACCAGGACCGCGACGGTGATGACCGCCAGGGTCAGCCATGCTTCCCAGGTCATCCTTCGGCGCTACCCGTCACAGCGCCCGTTTCCCGATCAGGACTGGGCAGCGGCTTCAGTTCCGATCGTATGCAAGGACCAGCGGCTCGGATGCCGCGCCGCCAGTAGAGATCGAACGGGTCATGATGAGACGGTCGCCGATCACCTCGAGCGTCTCCTTGACCCTTCCTCCCGATACCACCTGGTGTTCCAGGGACAGAAGCGATCCGTCCCAATCGACGTTGGTCCGAACCCGGTGTTCGCCTTCACGCAGTTCGATTTCGCTCCCGTCCATGAGCACGGTCACCGTATTGCCCGGAATCGGAGTGTAGACCAACTCGGTCTCGTCGATCGTCAGAATCAGCGTCTCGGGGCGCCTGCGGAGCACCTCGATCGTCGTCCTCATATGCGCGATCGACATGCGGCGTGATTCGTACATCCGGCGGATCCGGCGCATATAGCGCGACTCGTTGCGGCTGATATCGGCCACGGGCACTTCGTCCTTCACGCCCTCGAGTTCATTGGGTATCTGCGCCGTGCTGCTCGATGCGTCGAGTTCCCAGCGGCCGGAATAGGAGGCGAAGAGCGAGGCGGCGGCCTCGCCGGTTACCGGAGGCCCGCCACCACCGCCGGCACAACCCATGGCGGCGACAAGCCCCAGAGACGTAGCAAGCAATGGGCGAATTCGAGTCATGACGCATCCAGGTCCGGAGAGACTTCTGCGACGGATCGCTAGTATAGCAACCCGTTGCCCCGGCGCAAGACGGCCCGCGAACCGCTAACTGCCGATCAGAAGCTTCAGCACCAGGTTCATCAACCCCAGCGTGACCGCGCCCATCAGCGCCGCGCCAAAGGTGCGGATGTCAAAGCCTCGTACGACCGCCGCGGTCAGCTTCAAGGCGATCGCATTCATCACGATTGCGAAGAGGCCCAGCGTCAGAATCGTCAGGGGCACGGCTACTATGGCCAGCACCTTCCACAAGGCCCAGTTCACGAAGCCGAGCAGCAGCGCACCCACAATCGCCGCCCGTGCGTCGCGCACATGAATGCCGCCAACCAGCCTGCCCATCACGAAGAGCAGCACCGCGCTGACGAGGGTGTGAATCACGAATCCCACGATCTTCCTCCCGGTTGCGGGGTTGTCGTCAACAGGAACCCGACGAGTCCGGCGACCCGGTTGTTTCCACGGGCGCTGCCGCCTCTCTATTCTCTACGCAGCAACCGCTCCATGTCATACACCCGGCCGCCGTGAAGGACGACCTGCACCTCTCGCGTGGCGCGGATATCGGCCAGTGGATCGCCGCCGACAACCACCAGGTCGGCCAGCGCACCCGGGGCCACGACCCCGAGGACGCCCTCATAGCCCAACGCCCGCGCCGACTCGGAGGTGGTCGCGCGGAGCACGTCGATGGGACGCATTCCACCGTACCGGACGAGCGCCTCCATCTCGGCCTGCAGGCTCAGCCCGGGCGGGTTGATCGGGGCATCGGTGCCGACGACCACGCGCCCGCGGGCATCCAGGACCCTGCGGGGCAGCGACGACATGTCCTCCACGAGGCGACGGGCCAAAGCCAGGTCGGCGGGCGGACGGGCCGCATCCGGCGCCCACGGGAAGAAGGTCGCGACGCGGGGATCGTCGAAGATGGTGGGGTCTTCGGCGGTGAGAAGGCCGTACGCACCGTAGATGCCGACAGTGGGAGTGATCGTCATCCCCGACGCCGCGAGGAGGTCCACGACATCGCCGTAGCTCCGCGACAGTTCGGAGATCTTGGTGGAGTAGCCGCGCCGACTGGTGCCGCGCACGTGCTCGACGCCGTCCGCGCCGAAGGCCACTGCCGGGTAGAGTTCGTGGGACGTGACGGGCAGCCCGAGCGCGTGGGCCTGGGCGACAACGCGCTTCTGCACGGGATCCGAAAGCCGAACGTAGGTCTTGATCAGGTCGTAGCCCAGTTCGCGCGCGCTGGCCATCTCGAGAGCCACCTGGGCCGAGCCTCCCAGCGCAGGAGCACCGGGATAGTAGATGCGGCTGCCGTCGATGGTCCCCCCGGTGCCGAACCAGCGCGGTGCAATCCGCCGGCCGGACTCGCCCGCCTCCCGCGCCTCGGCGATCTCGTAGGGATCGCACGCCGGACAGCGGACCGCCGTCACGCCGTACGCGAGCCACAGCCGACCCGTCTGCTCGCCTGTCGCCAGGCCGCCGTGCGCGTGCATCTCGATCAGTCCGGGCATCACGACACTCTCGCCCGCGTCGACAATGCGATCGGCCGTGCGAGAGGGGTCCCGGTCCGCCACCTCCACGATCCTGCCGCCCTCGACGACGATGTCGGCGTTGCGGCGCAGGGCATCGGCGCGCCCATCCCACAGCGCCCCGGCGCGGATCAGCACGGACCCCGGGGGAGGTGCGCGCCGCCAGGTCAGCCCCAGTGGGATCTCCTCGATGGCCCCGCTCTGCAGGTCCACTCGGCGGAGCTTGCCGGCCGAAAGGTGAACGATCGACTTCGAGTCGCCGGACCAGGTGGGATCGGCCGCGGCGTCGTTGGTAAGTCGTCGGGCAACCGTCGCCGCCGCGTTCCCCTCGGCGTCCAGGGGCACCGCCCGGAGCACGCCGTCGGAGGCGTACGCCATCCACGACCCATCGGGCGAGCGAACGGGCCCGTCCGTGCCCCTCGTTCCGACGGACAGTCCCGGCAGATCAAGGAACTGCCCTGGCTCCTGCAGCTCGGCCCCCTGGAGCGCCGGCCCCCACACGCACGCAGCCGGCATTGGCGGAGCCGCCGGCAGGACCAGCGCCCGGTTCACCCCCTCGCGAAAGCGCGCCGAGTCCCGCCAGTGGACGGAGGTGACGACCGACCGGCCGTCCGGTGACCACGAAGGCCGCCCCGCCCCGTTCAGACCCGAACGGATCTCGCGCACCGCACCCGTCCCGAGATCCAGAACGTTGACCCCCATCTGATAGTCCGAACCCGTGAATGCGATTCGCGTTCCATCCGGCGACCATGACGCCAGGGTGGCGCCGGCACCCTCGGTTACCCGCTCGATCGTGCCGTCACCGGCATCCCACAGGTACAGATCCAGCTGTCCGTCGCGGTCCGACGAGAATGCCAGCCGGGAACCGTCGGGGGACCAGGCCGGGTCGGTCTCGATCCAGGCGTCGTCGGTGATTCTGACGGAAGCGCCGCCGAGCGAGTGGATCCAGAGATCGCCCAGCGCCGAGAAAGCCACTTGTTCGCCATCGGGCGACACGGCCGGTGACACGATGCCGCGCACCGGGAGCGGACCCGGAGCCGTGAGATCCCGGGGCCTGCGAGTGTAGGGCTCGCGGTCGAGAGCCACTGTCCCGGTGAAGGGAATGTCCTGCGGCGCGCCGCCGCCTGCCGCCCGATACCGAACCAGGCCGTCGCCGGTATAGAAGAAGCCATCCGTCGTGACGGCGGGCCGGAAGGGAAAGACATCTTCGTCTTCATCGGTCAGGATGTCCCCGGCACCATTTCCGGCGTCCTGGCCCGCGTCCGAGGCCCCGCCGGCACCCACCTGCCGCAGCACAGAGCGCCCCTCGCCGATGGCGTTGTAGATCAGGGCCGCGCCGTCGGCGGTCCACACGGGTGCGTTGACCTGCCAGCCGCCGGCCCCGGCAACCCGCCGAGGCTCGCCGCCGCCGCCCCGCGCGGTGGTCACCCAGATCCCGGCCGCGCCGTCTCCACCCGCGGCGGCGTACGCGATATCGTCGCCGGAAGGCGAATAGGCGGGACCGTACTCGCTCCCGGGGGTGCCGGTCACCCACTCCACCGAGCCGTCCGCAACCCGGACGGTCCAGATGTCGTAGCTGCCGGAGCGATCCGAACTGAAGGCGATCGTGCCTCCCCTCGGCGCCCAGTGCGGCTCGCGATGATCGTACGGGCCGTGCGTGTGCTGCCGAAGCCCCGATCCGTCCACAGCCACGCTCCAGATGTGGTAGTTGCCGTCCCAGTAGGCCTGGAAGGCGATCCGCGCGCCGTCGGGCGACCATGTGGGCTGCCGCGCGTCGCCCAGGGGATCGGTCAGCGGCTCCGCCTGCCCACCGCCGGACGGCATCACCCAGATGCGGCCCACAAGGTCGAAGGCGAGCGTCCTGCCGTCGGGCGAGAGCGCCACGGCGATGTTGGTGCCCTGGGTGAGCGCGACCTCCGTCGGCGCCGCTTGCGGGTGGGCGCCGATCGGGGCCAGGAGCGCCCCGGCCGCGGGGAAGACCAACATGGCCGCGCTGCGAGAAAACACTGTCAGCATCGTGCGCAACCTCGATCTGCCTCCACAGGCGTCCCCACGCCGGGCTGCGCCCTCACCGTTCCTCCATCCACGTAACCAGCGCGTCCTGCGCAACGATGAGCACATGCCCCTGCCCCGGCACGATGTCCAACGTCACCTTCGCTCCAACCTCCTCCAGGCGCTCGGCGGTGGTCTGGGAGCCGGCAACCCACCCGGGATCGTTCTCGCCGACCATCAGCCACACCGGCATGCCGGCCAGCGCCGCGAGCGAGTCCGTGCCCGTGTAGCGCCCCGGCATGGCGATAATCCCGCTCACGCGGTCGGGCGCAGCCAGCGCCGCATGGAACACCCCGACCCCGCCCGCCGATGCCCCCGTCATCACGATGTTGTCGGCCGCTCCGACGAAATTCCCGTCGATCCAGTCGAGCACGGCGTTCATCACATTCTCACCCCCGGTCGACATGCCGGGCCCGTAGACTTCGACCCCGACGACGGCATACCCTGCCGCCGGGGCAGCCTGGTCCCAATAGGAATCGAGCAGGCTCAGGACGAGTTCCGATTCGCCCCTGCCCCACGGAAATGCAACCACCACCCCCTTGGCCGCCACCGACGGACGCAGCACGGCGATGTTGACCACGTCCCCCGTCGCCATCGTCAGGGGGATCCACTCCACGACCTGGGGCTCTGCGGGCGCAACGGTGTCGCCCGCGCCGCAGGCGAGCAGCAGAGCCAACATGGATGCCGCCGGCAGCGGCCTTCGCAACCGTCTCGGCCCGCGCGCGGAGCCGCTCATGCCGTGTGCCATCGTACCGTTACGGAATCAGGTTCCGCCGCGCCGTGTTCCTGACGATGAACAGACCGTCTCCGGTGCTCGTCATCACCACGACGCCGCTCTCGAAGTACGGGTAGTTGCTCCATGAGGCGCCGCCGTAGGGCGAGTTGTCGAAGAAGGCGATCTCGACCGGGTCGGTGCGATTGGTGATGTCGAGGATCCTCAGCCCCGCGCCGTAGTTGGACTGGTACATCAGGTTGTCGCGGATGTAGAGGTTGTGGTCGGTGTCCGGCGTGGTGGCGATGTACTCGCCGGCGAGGATCGGTTCGTCGAGGTCCTCGACGTCCCAGATCAGGGTGCGGGTGCCCTCCACGAACCCCTGCGGCTCGTCACCCTCGTCGTTCATGTAGAAGAAGCGGTGATCCTCGGTCAGCCACCCCTGGTGCGCGTAGGCAACGGCCGGGTAGTCCTGGACCGCGATCGAGACGGGATTGTCCTTGTCGCTCACGTCGCTGATGCTCAGTGCGGTCTCGTTGGAGCCCAGGCAGATCTCGCGTCCCTGGTAGTCCTCGTCGGGGCCGTCGTAGATCACGCACTGCGCGTCGTGGGAATAGCCGGTTCCCCTGCGGCCCGACCGGTTGTCGTAGAAGCACCCCGCGAAGGTGGGCTCCGAAGGCTCGCTCAGGTCGAGCATGTGCAGGCCGCCCCCGCAGGTCTCGCCCCCGCCGCTGCTCCCCACCACGTATCCGAAGCCCGTCGCCTCGTTGATCACGATGTTGTGTGCGCTGGCGATGCCGTCATAGAGGAAATCCGGCTCGAAGGTGGCCGGCTCCCCGTCGAAGTCGCGCAGGCGCCGCAGATCGAACACCTGCACGCCGTGCTGGTTCGCGCCGTCAGCCACGATGTAGGTGTGATCCCGGAAGACCTTCATGTCGCGCCAGACGCTGCTGCGCGAGCCCGGGGTCTTGGGAAGGTCGCCGAGCATGACGGGATTGTAGGGGTCGGTCAGGTCGACGAAGGCCGTCCCGTCTGTCCGTCCAACAATCGCGATCTCGCGTCCGGTCTCGGGGTCGGTCCATCCCCAGATGTCGTTCAGTCGGGCGCCGCGGCCCCCGGACAGCTCCTTGATCGGCAGGAAGGAGACGATGTTGACGTTGTCGCACTCGTATCCGGAGGCATCGTTCTCCACGCAGGGAATCTCCTCTTCGAGGCCAACGATGGCGGGCAGCCCGCGATGCTCGCCGATCATGAGCGAGCCGGGGACCCAGTCGCCTGCCGCACTGCGTTCGACGACGACCGCGCCACCGGCCCGGCTGTCGATCCCGCCGGCCCCGACAACCGCCAGATCGCCGTCGACCGTCACGGAGCTGCCGAACGAGGCATTGTCCGCCAACTCCTCCTGCGCGGTCACCGTTGCGCCTCCCCACCCCGCCCCGTCGCCCCGGGCGAAGTGGTGGACCGCACCCTTGCCGCCGTTCGCCCCCGGCGCTCCGACCCAGACGTCATCGCCGTCAAACCCCAGCGACGACCCGAACCGGTCGCGGCCCTGGGAACGGAACGGCCGCAGCACGCCCCCGGGAACCCATGAGCCGGAACCGCCATCCAGGGTGAAGGTTACGGCCGCGCCGACTCCCTGCCCGGCGCCGGGTGCTCCGACGAGGGCGAGCTGGCCCCGCACCGCGATGGTGGTCCCGAAACCGCTCCGTTCGCCGAGATCCATTCCGGGCTCGAGCATTCCCCGGGGGCTCGGCCGGCCCGACATCGGGTCGAGGCGAAACGCGTACACCTGGGACGGGGCGTCACGGCTCGGGGCCGTGGTCGCGAGAACCGTGGACCCATGCAGGGCCACCCTCGTGCCGAAGCCGGGCATGGCATCGCCGGGGTGCACGCTCCCGCTCTCGATCCACTGCGCGCCGTCCAGGTTGAAGACGTACACGGCCCCTGCGCCCTGTTCCTGCCCGGGAGCGGAGATCACGGCCACGCCCTCGCCGATCGCCACCGCCGCGCCGAAGCCGGCGTCCTCACCGAGGCCCTCGGCGACCAGACGCGCCACTTCACTCCACGCGCCCGAATCGTCCATCTGGTAGACCATCGCCGCTCCGCGTCCCCCTTCCCATCCGGGGGCGCCGATGATGACGGTGCCGCCGTGGGCGTCCAGCGAGCGGCCGAAGCCGTCGGGCGCCGCAGTCAACGGCGAGACGGTCAGCCTTCCGGTCTCGCTCCAGCCGCTTCCGTCGCGGCCGTAGACGTACACGATGCCGGGGAGAGTCTGGTTGCCGGGCTCTCCGATGAGCACCTCGCCGTTCGCCACCGCCGCAACGCCGCCGAACTGCTGAGCGGCGAGGGGCGGGGCGGCGAGCATCACGAGCATCAGGAACAGGGCGCCCGAGAGGCTCGGGACCGATACGGGAGAAAGTTGTCGACGGCGGGAAATCATCACTTTGTGAATCCTTTCACATGCTCGCGTGTGCGAGCGCGGACCTGGGCACATGCTGACTGAAAGTATGGTGCGCACCCGGGCCTGCGAACAGTCCCGTGCGACGGGACGGCTGGGGTTGGCCGTGCCTGCGGGGTCGGCTGGGGATTGGCCGTGCCTGCGGGGTGGCTGGAGATTGGCAGTGCCTGCGGGGCGGCCCGGTATCGCGGCGCCTACCCGAGGACGCGGGCAAGATCTTCACAGAGATCCGCTGGATCCTCGAGTCCGACCGACATCCGGAAGATTCCGTCGCCGGCGTAGGCCCGGTAGCTATCCAGCTGGTTCCCCCCGAGGCGGAACGATGATTCCATCAGCGACGGCGTGTCCATCCAGAAGATCAGGCTGCGGTGGTGCCCCAGCGAGACCGCGTAGTGGATCACCCGCAGCCCCCCCTGGGCCATCCTTTCCGCAAGCGCGGGCCCATCCTGCACCTGGAAGGTTAGCATCGCCGAATAGTTGTCCATCTGGCGCCGGGCCAGGTCGTGCTGCGGGTGCGAGGCCAGCCCCGGATAGATCACTCGCTCGACGCGCGGATGATCCTCCAGGAATCGCGCGACGGCAATGGCGTTCTCTTCGTGGGCTTTCATGCGGATTGGCAGCGTGGCCGCGCCGCGCATGATCAGCCAGGCGTTGAAGGGAGACAGAATCCCCCCGTAGTGGACCGCCGCTTCGAGCCGCAGCGCCCCGATCTCCTCCCTGCTGCCCAACACCGCGCCGCCCACCGCGTCGCCGTGTCCTCCGATGTATTTGGTGAGGGAGTGCATGACGTAGTGGGCGCCCAGTTCGAGCGGACGGGAGGCCACCGGCGTGGCAAAGGTGGAATCGACCGCCACGCGGACCCGGGGATGCTCCACCGCGATGGCCCCGATGGCCGCGAGATCGGTGAGCCGCACGATGGGGTTGGCCGGGGTCTCAAGCCAGACCAGCCGGGTCTCGGGACGAATGGCCGCCTCCACATTGCCCGGATCGGAGGTGTCCACGAACGACGCTTCGATCCCCATGCGGGGCAGCGTGTCGCGCCCCAGCTCCGCCACGCCGGCGTAGTTGGTATCCGACATGATGATGTGGTCGCCGCTGCTCAGCAGCGAGAAGAGCACGCCGGCCGCCGCCGCCATCCCCGAGCCGAAGCAGAGACAGGCCTCGGCGCCTTCGAGGGCGCAGAGCTTGGCTTCGAGCTGCGCCACCGTGGGGTTCGACCAGCGCGTGTAGAGGTAGCCCGACTCGTCGTCGAGGTCGTGGGCCGAGAAGCCGCCGGCGTCGCGCGTGACGAATGTGGATGACATGACCAGGTTGGGCGCGGAGGCTCCGGTGGCGGGATCCGGAGACTCGCCCGCGTGGACGGCAGCGGTGCGGAGGCGTGCGGTGGGCGGCTTCACGATCGGTTCTCTCCCGGGGGGAAGACGGTTGGCAGGCTGGGGACGACGGCTGGCACGGACGGACGTGGGTGAGCGACTATGGTAACATTGCTACGCGCACCTGGGCGGCGTCCCCGCGATCAACGCGTACAGCTACATCTACCGGAACGGTTGACCATGCGACACTCACTCCGCTTCTTCCCGGCTCTGGCCATTGCCTCGATATCGCTGCTCGCATCGTCCGCCGCGGCAGCCCAGCAGTCCCCGGTGAACGTGACGGCCGAGGATTACGCGCGGGCGGAGTCGCTCCTGGGCGGTGCGACCGCCCCGCTCGTCTTCGGCGCTGCCGTCCAGCCGAACTGGCTGTCCGGCAACCGGTTCTGGTACCGTAACACAATCCCCGATGGCGCCGAGTTCATCCTGGTCGACGCGGCCGCCGCCACGCGCGCCCGCGCCTTCGACCATGACCGCCTGGCCGCGGCGGTCGGCGCCGCCACCGGCGACGAGGTCGAGCCCCTCGCGCTCCCCTTCCGCACCGTCGAGCTGAGCGCCGACGCCGACGTCCTCACCGCGCAGGCCGGCGAGGTGCGCCTGCGCTGCGACCTGGCCGCGTACCAGTGCGAGGCCACCGACCCCGCGCCACAACGCGACCCCAACGCGATCACCTCCCCCGACGGCACGAAGGCCGCCTTCATCCGCGACCACAACCTGTGGCTGCGCGACCTGGCGACCGGTGCCGAAACCGCACTCACCACCGACGGGATCGAGGACTTCGGCTACGCGACCAACAACGCGGGGTGGGTCAAGCGCGACTCTCCCGTGCTGCTCTGGTCCCCCGCCTCCGACATGATCGCCACCTTCCAGCACGACGCGCGCGGCGTCGGCATGATGCACATGGCCACGACGAACGTCGGCCACCCCGAGCTCGAGTCGTGGAGGTATCCGCTCCCGGGCGACAGCCTGATCTTCCGCATCAGCCGGGTCGTGATCCACCTGGGCGATCCCGCAGGCGGCCGGCCCCACAGCGTGGTGCGCCTGCAGATGCCGCCGGATCCGCACCGCTCCTCCACCACCGACCACGTGGCTGGCCGCGGCGGAGCGTTCCTCGACGTGGAGTGGAGCGCCGACGGCTCGCAGCTCGCCTTCCTCTCGAACTCGCGCGACCACAAGCACGCGCAACTCCGCGTCGCGGACCCCGAGGCCGGCGAGGTGCGGGACGTGCTCGAAGAGACCGAGGAGACCTTCTTCGAGTCGGGCTCGGGCGGGGCGAACTGGCGCGTGCTCAAGGAATCGAACGAGGTGATCTGGTTCTCGAAGCGGCACAACTGGGGACACCTGTACCGCTACGACCTGGCGACGGGCGAGCTGCTGGGCCGCATCACCGAGGGCGACTGGAACGTGCGCCAGCTGCTGCGCGTGGACGAGGAAGCCCGCACGCTCTACTTCACCGGAACGGGGCGCGAGCCGGGCGACCCGTACTTCCAGTACCTGTACAGGGTCGGGATGGACGGCAGCGGCCTGACGCTCCTGACCCCCGACAGCGCCAACCACACCGTGTCGCTGTCGCCCTCCGGCGCCTACTTCGTCGACAGCCAATCGACCCCGGTCATTCCCCCGGTGACGGTCGTCCGGGACCTGGACGGAAACGTCGTGGCGGAGCTGGAACGCGCGGACATCTCCGCCCTTCTCTCCTCAGGCTGGCAACCGCCCGAACCCTTCACCGTCAAGGCGCGGGACGGGGAGACGGACCTGTACGGCCTGCTGTACAAGCCCACCGGCTTCGATCCGTCGCGCTCGTATCCGGTGGTCAACTACCTGTATCCGGGACCGCAGTCGGGAAGCGTGGGCTCGCGGTCGTTCCGGGCGTCGCGGGGGGACAAGCAGGCGATCGCGGAGCTGGGGTTCATCGTCGTCGAGGTCGACGCGATGGGCACGCCGGGGCGCTCGAAAGCGTTCCACGATGCGTATTACGGCAACATGGGGGACAACGGGCTGCCCGATCAGGTGGGGATGGTGCGGCAACTCGGCGAGCGGCACCCGTGGATGGACCTGGACCGCGTCGGGATCTGGGGGCATTCCGGCGGCGGCTTCGCGAGCACGGCGGGGATTCTGCGCTACCCGGACTTCTACAAGGTGGCGGTCTCGCAGGCGGGCAATCACGACAACCGCAACTACGAGGACGACTGGGGCGAGAAGTGGCAGGGGCTGCTCGAGACCTACCCCGACGGCACCACCAACTACGACAACCAGGCCAACCAGCTCGTGGCCGAGAACCTGCAGGGCAAGCTGCTGCTGGCCCACGGGACCATGGACACGAACGTGCCGCTCTACAACACCCTGCTGGTGGTGGACGCGCTGATCGCGGCCGACAAGGACTTCGACCTGATCATGATGCCCAACCGGGGGCACGGCTTCGGCAACGAGCCGTACATGATGAGGCGCCGGTGGGACTACTTCGTGCAGCACCTGCTTGGGGCGGAGCCGCCGGAGTACACGATCGGGGCGGCGCGGCGACCGGTGAGCTGAGGTCGCGCCCTACGGGCCGCGTGCGAATCCCCTCAGCAGATCAGGCAGCGATGGCTGTTCGAGGAGCCCAGCTTCTCCAGCAGCGCCACGGTGGCCGGCAGCGGTGAGACTCTCTGCACCGGTCCGTTGGCCAGATCCGCCACCGTCTGGCCGCGGCGGCTGATGGCGCGGATGTCGGCCCCCTGCTCCACCAGGTAGATGATCACCTCGTGGTCGCCGCGGGCCGCGGCGTGGTGCAGCGCGTTGTAGCCGTTGTGGTCGCGGGCGTTGATGTCGACGCCCACCTCCTCGACCAGGAAGCGCACCGCGGGGAACCAGCCGTCGGGTGCATGTCGATGGGCGTTGCCAGCGAAGCCCTCGCCGTAGCCGACGCCGGAGGCCGCGTGGATCGGCCAGACGCCGGGCCCCCCAGCCGGGACCGGTGGCAGCCCGGAGGCGTCGGGCGCGAGCGCGCGCAGGGAATCGGCGACCTCGGAAGCGCGGACCAGGTTTTCGCGGACGTCTTCGCCCGGTTCGTCGAGCAGGTCGTCGGGGAAGGCAGCCTGCTCCTCCTCGGGCAGGTCGTTGCGGACCGACTTGAGCAGGGTGACGCGGGCGGAGTCGTTCAGTTCGGTGTAGGTGGAGTCGGACGCCAGCTGCGTCCGGTTCTGCTGGCGCAGGAATTCGTCGGTGGAGAGCCGGCGGCGGCGCGGCGGCGCCACGGTCGGGATCGCCGGGTCGGCTCCGTGTGTGACGAGCAGACGCATCGCGGCGACATCGGTCGCGTAGGCCGCGCGCCAGAAAGCGGTGGCGCCGTCGGTGTCGACGAGGCCGCAGTTGCGGTTGCCGCAGCCGCTGTACTCCATGTACCAGGGGTGCATCGTGAGGCGGGCATCGGGGTCGGCCCCTGCCACAAGCAACGCCTCCATGACGTCCAGGTAGGTCGCCGTCTGCAACCCCATCTCCTGGGGCTGGGGGTAGCGGGTGCGGGGCTGCCAGCGCGCGTTGACCGCAGCCCAGACCGGTGTCGCCCCGTTCAGCGCGGAAGCGATGTTGGGGTCGGCGCCCCGCTCGATCAGCGCGAGCGCAAGGTCGAACTGGCCGTTGATGGTGGCCATCAGGAGCGGGCTGGTGCCGTCGCTGGCCGAGACCCGATCGATGTCGGCGCCGCCGTCCAGCAGCGCGATGGCGGCCTCGGCGTAGCCCTGCCGCACCGCGTGCAGCAGGGCGGTCAGGCCGCCCTTCGCCTGGATGCGCCTCGGCCTGAAGTCGTCTTCTTCCTCCTCCTCCTGATCTTCGGGCAGTCCCTCGTCGTACACCTCCCGGGATGCCCGCACCGCCGCCTGGAACTCGGTGGGGGTGGGGGCCCGGGACCGTCCGGCCGTGAGGGCCTCGACCGCCTCGGTGCGCCGGCGGCCGGCGATCCGGTCGAGCTCGGAGAGGGTCTGCAGGTCCTCCACCTTGCTGGCGAGGTCGGGGTCGGCGCCCGCGGCGAGGAGCGCGCGAATGGCGTCGGCGCGGTTCATGGATGCCGCGAACATGAGCGGGGTCTGCCCCCACACGGCCTCGCGCGCATCCGGGTCGGCGCCCGCCTCCAGCAGCGCCGAAACGAGCCCGGCGGAGCCCGCCGTCGCGGCCAGGTGGAGCGGCGTCGTGCCCGTGCCGGGCGCGGCCGCCGTCGCATCGGATCCCGCGTCGAGGAGCATGCGCGCGATGGCTTCGCTCCCGGTTCGGGCCGCGATGTGGAGTGGCGTGTAGCCGCCGATCCGCGTCACGGGCTCGACTGCCGCCCCCGCGTAGAGGAGCATCTCGGCGAGTTCGGGGCTGCCGCGCTCGGCGGCCCAGTGCAGCGCGGTCATGCCGTCGCCCTGCGCCGCGTTGACGTCGGCGCCGCCGGAGAGGAGGGCGCGGACCGCCGCGATGTCGCCCTGCATGGCCGCGTCGGCTACGGGGGAGTCCGTCGACGAAGGGGTAGCCGCGGTGAGGGCGCCGATTAGCGCCGCGGCGCCGAGGAGGCCACCGGTCAGTCGCCTTTGCCGTGTAGCCATGGCCGTCATCCCTGCGTCGCCGCCGAGGATCCCGAGACGAGGGAGAGCTCTCCGGTGCTGTCGCCGAAGCTCTCCATCTCCATCCCCATACCATTGAGAGCCGCGAGCATGGCGTTGGCCATGGGTGTGGTGTCGGGTGCCTTGAGGTGCAGGTTGCCTTCCAGCAGCCCGTTGGCGCCGCCCAGAAGGACCAGCGGACAGCGGCGGTGGTTGTGCAGGTTGGCGTCGGCCATCGGCGAGCCCCACATGACCATGGTCTTGTCGAGGAGGCTGGCGTCGCCCTCCATGCTGTTCTGCAATTTCTCGAGGAAGTACGGCAGCTGTCCCACGCGGAACTGGCAGATCCTGTTGAACTCGAGGATCGCCTCCTCGCGGCCGCCGTGGTGCGACGCGGGGTGGAAGGGGCGGTCCGAACCGCTCTCGGGGAAGACGCGGTTGTCGGCGTCGCGGCCCGTCTTGAAGGAGATGATCCGCGTCATGTTGGTTTCGAGCGCCAGCACCTGCAGGTCGAACATGAGGCGCATGTGCTCCGTGAAGGAATCCGGCACGCCGGCGGGCGCCTCGGGCAGCTCGCGCTCCTCGCCGCTCGTGTTGCGTGACTCGATGCCGGCGATCCGGCGCTCGATTTCGCGCACGTTGTCGAGGTAGCGATCCATGCGAAGGCGGTCCGTCGCGCCCAGTTCGCGCTGGAGTGAAGCGATCTCGCCGGCCATCCAGTCGAGAATGCTCTTGCGTGACGCCCTGCGCGCGGCGCGCTCCTCGGGGGTGCCGCCGGCGCCGAAGAGCATGTCGAAGGCCACGCGCGGGTCGCGGATCATGGGCAGCGGCTCGTTCGGCGAAGCCCAGCTGATGGTGTCGGTGTAGGCGCAGGAGTAGTTGTAGGTGCAGCCGCCCGCCTGGTCGAGGTTCTCGATGCAGAACTGCATGGACGGCAGCGGCGTGTCCTGGCCGAAGCGCTGCGCGTACAGCTGGTCGAGCGAGGTGCCCACGTAGATATCGGAGCCCTGGGTCTGCTTGGGGTGGGCCTGGGTCAGGAACACCGCGCTGGAACGGAAGTGGTCGCCGCCGATCTCGGGTGCGGTAAAGGCTTCGGCCTGACGGCAGTCGGTGTTGCTGACGATGGTCAGGTGGTCCTGGAAGGGCCTGAGCGGGCTGAGCGCGCTTTCCGGCAGGATCTCGAAGTCCTTGCCGGCAGTGGCCGGCGCAAAGAGATGCTGCGTCGCTCCCCACTCGTTGCACCCGGCCAGGCCGTGCACCTCCTCGATGCATACGAGGCGGGTCGGACCCTCGTCGGGACGGGCGTGGGCGCGCAGGCGCCCGGCGGGGATCATGGCGTCGAGCAGCGGCAGTGCCGCCGTGGCGCCGAGTCCCCGCAGGAAGGTGCGGCGCGGGATGTGTTTGCCGGTGATGAAGTTCATCGTGCTCTAGTTCTCCTTGCGCGTGTCCGGGGAGGTCCCCGTCCCGGTTCCGGCCTGTTCCTCCACAGCGGCCAGAGGGGCTCTCTTCATTCTGAATGCATCGCTCTTCACCACGCCAAGTACGAGGGAAGAAATGCGGTAGTCGTCGGTTTCCGCCCGGCGAACGATCTGCCGGATGGCGGGCTGGTCGTAATGTTCCACGCGGCGGCCGAGCGCGTACGCCATGAGGTTCTCGGTAAAGTTGCGCACCAGCGGGAGCGGGCGCTTGAGCAGCACGGTGGAAAGCTCGGCGGGGGTCTGGACCGGCGTGCCGTCGTAGAAGTCGCCACGCGTGTCGAGCGGCATCCCGTTTTCGAGCGAACGCCACTTGCCGGTCACGTCGAAGTTGTCCAGCGCCAGGCCGATCGGGTCCATGAAGCGGTGGCAGGAGGCGCAGGCCGGGTTCTCGCGGTGGATTTCCATCCGCTCACGGGTGGTGAGCAAGCGGCCGTCGCGCGAGGACTCGGTCTCTTCGAGGTCCGGGATCCCGGGCGGCGGCGGCGGCGGCGGGGTCCCCAGCAGCACCTCCATCACCCACTTGCCGCGCAGGACGGGAGAGGTGCGGTTGGCCAGCGAAGTGAGAACCAGCACGCTGCCGTGGCCCAGGAGGCCGACGCGCCGGTCGTCCGGATAGCCGACCTTGCGGAAGTGGGCGCCGGGCACGGGCGGGAAGCCGTAGTGGGTGGCCAGCCGCTCGTTTACGAAGGTGTATTCGGCGCGGAAGAGGTCGAGGATGCTCCGGTCCTCTTCGACGAGGTCGTTGAAAAAGGTCTCGGTCTCCAGCCGCATCGCGTCGGCCAGGTTGTCGTCGAAGTTGGGGAAGAAGTTGGGGTCCGGGTGGACCTTGTAGAGGTCCTGGAGCCGCAGCCACTGGCTGGCGAAGCGTGCGCCGAGGGCGCGGGCGCGTGGGTTTGCCAGCATCCGCAGTGCCTGGCGCTCGAGCGCTTCGACGTCGTGGAGGCCCTCCTCGGCCGCGGCCGCGAGCAGCGTCTCGTCGGGAAGGGAGCCCCACAGGAAGAAGGAAAGCCGCGAGGCGAGGTCGACGCTCGAGATCGGGTAGATCTCGCCTGGCGCCACTCCATCGGGCTCACGCTCGGTGCGGAAGACGAAGCGCGGGCTCGCCAGAACCGCCTCGAGCGCCATGCGGATTCCGGTTTCGAAGCCGTCGAGCCCGGCGCCGTTCTCGTAGAACGTCATGAGCCCGTCGATCTCCGCCGCGGTCGCGGGACGCCTGTACGCCCGAGTCGCCAGTGATTCGATGATCCTGCGGGCGCACGGCTGTTCTTCCGCCGCCGAGGTGGGGCGGCAGACGAATACGCGCCGGCGGGTCGGATTGTCCGAGATCCCCGTCACATTGTACGGCCCGCCGATGATGAGCTCGCGCACGTGCGGAAGCGTCGTGATCCCGCCCCCGCCCGATCCGCCGCCCGCCATCGACCAGTCGTGGGGCCGAATCAGATCCTCGTAGGGGCCGTCGAAGCCGCGGATGAAGGCCGCCGAAATCCGCCGCTGGCCGGCGCGCACGAAGATACGGCCCGTACTGATCGGCGCGGCCCCCCGGCCGTCCGCCCCTGCCCCGGTGCGCGCATGATGAAGAAGGGCAACGCGCTCGCCGTCGACCGAGATGTCGATGTCCTCGAAGCGCGAATTGGCGCCCGACGAGAAGCCGAGTTCGAAGACGTATTCGCCATCCGCGGGGAAGACGTGCTCCACGACGGCGCCGCCCCGGGTGCCATACGGGGCTCCCTCGGCCCGGTCCCACGGGTGCTGCGAGGTGTAGTCCGAGACCTTGTAGGAACGGTCGACCGCGGGCGCGGTCCGGTCCCCCACAGCCCAGCGGCTGATCTCGGCTGCGGCGTTCAGATACGACTCCACGAGCGTGGGCGACATCGCCTGCACGTCGGCGATGTTGTCGAAGTTGGCGCTCATCTGGTCGAGCGGCAGCCAGTCCCCGGCGTCGACGGTGAGGCCCAGCAGATCGTGGACCGCGCGGTCGTACTCGGCGCGGTTGAGGCGCTGGAAGGTGCGTTCTCCGGGGTCAGGACGGTCGGCCGCCGCCCCGTCGAGGATCTCCTCGAGCCGCTTCACCAGTGTTGCAAGCGTGTCGCCTGCGGGTCTCCGCGATCCGGGCGGCGGCATCATCCCCGCGCGCAACTTCCGGACCATGCGTTCGGCGATGTCGGCGTTGCGGTCCGCCTCTTCCACCACGAACCCCTCGAGCGACAGATTGCCGGTCAGGCGGCGATCGTTGTGGCAGCGGGCGCAGACCCGCTGGACGACCTCGGTTTCGGTGGAGGTGGCGCGCGGCGCCGCCGAGCGTAACCGGATGGGCCGCGGAGCCGTGCCGCGGACGAGCGAGCCGGAAGCGTTCGCCACGGATGCAGCCGTGAACTCCTGCCAGGAGTCGGCGGAAGGATCGCCGCGGCCCGCGAGAACAATAGCCGCACCCAGCGCCAGGAATGGAACACCGAGTGATTTCATGCGAGTCGGCTCCGCCGGTTGTCTGCGTTTCGGGGCGGCCACACGCATTCAGGCTAGCGACTGTGGCACGGCATGTGCAAGTGCCCGCGGGCGGGCGGACTGTCGCGCGGGGTTGTGCAGTTCAGTGCCCGGGATTCACTTGGCACCCCGTGGATGGATACCCGTTCCTGTCCTTGTGGGTATAGTCCGTATGGAGAACATTACATTTTGTAAAGTCCGCTTTACATTCTAACTCGCCGAGCCCCCAAATGACCGCACCGCGCGCAGAACCCCCGCCCCACACGGCAACCGCCCGATGCGCCCGGGCCGCCGTCATCGCGCGCGACGTGTTCGGCTTCCAGGGCCAGGCCACCGCCCTGCCCGGCGAGTTCGACCTCAACTTTCACCTGTCGGGATCCGGTGGAGACATCATCCTCAAGCTCAGCCCGGAATCGCGGCGGCCGGTCCTCGACCTCGTCGCGGCCAGCCTGCAGCACCTGGAGGGTGCCCGGCTTTCGGCGGCGATTCCGCGCCTGGTCCCGCCCTTGCACTCCGGCGACGGGCCTGGGGCACCCCCGGAGGCGCCACGTCGCGGGCCCACCCCGCCCCCCGGCGGAGTCGTCCAGGTCGACTTCGAAGGCGCCCCGCACGTCGCCTGCGCCGTCACCTTCGTGCAGGGCATCCCCCTCGCCGACCTTCGTCCCCGCTCGGTGCCGGTCCTGGAGGCCCTCGGCACGATGCTGGCGGAGCTCGACCTCGCGCTTCACGACTTCGAGCACCCGCAACTCGACCGCGACTTCGACTGGAAGATGGAGTCTGCGGAGGGGACCATTCGGGCGCGTCTCGACGACCTGGCGCAGGGCAGGAACCTGGTCGCGGCCACCCTGGAGCGGGCGCTTCGCCGCCTCGACCCGGTTCGCGGCGCGCTGCCGCGGTGCGTGATCCACAACGACGCGAACGACTACAACGTGATGGTGGCCCCGTCGCTCCAGGGCGCACGCCTGTCGGGGTTGATCGACTTCGGGGACGCGGCGCGCGACTGGCGCGCGACCGAAGTGGCCGTCGCCGCGACCTATGCCATGATGGGACTGCCCGATCCCTTCGAGGCGGCGTGCGCGATCGTGGGCGGCTACTCGGCCGTGGCGCGGCTTGAGGAGGCCGAGTGCGCCGCGATCGTGCCAATGGTCGCGCTGAGGGCCTGCCTCTCGGTGTGCATCCAGGCGCGGGAGATGGCCCGCCAGCCGGACAACGCCTACCTGGCCGTGAGCCAGCAGGGAGCCTGGGAGCTGCTCGACGCACTCGCAACCGCGGACTGGCGGATCGCCGAGTTCCGCATCCGGGAAGCGTGCGGGCTGAGCCCCAACCCCGCCCTGGAAGCGATCGTGTCGTGGGCGGAACGGGCGGAACCGCACGCGCCGGTCATGTCGCCCGAGGTGCTGGAGAGGCCGCACACAGTCGACATTGCGGTAGGCAGCCCGGAGCTGCCGCATCCCGACGACGGCCCCCTCGATCGGCTGGTCGCGGACGAGATCGCCGCCGCCGGAGCGACCGTCGGAATCGGCCGCTACGGCGAGGCGAGGCTTGTCTACAGCGACCCCGCGTTCCGGTCGCCCGGCAACGATGGCGACGAGGCCCGCACCATCCACCTGGGCCTCGACCTCTTTGCGCCGCCCGGCACCGCCGTCTACAGCCCCCTTCCAGGCACCGTCATCTCCGTCGTCGACAACGGCGCCCCCGGCGACTACGGCCCCACCGTCATCCTGCGCCACGCCACCCCCGACGGCACCGGCTTCCACACCCTCCACGGCCACCTCGACCGCGCCACCCTCGACCACCTCGATCCCGGCCAGCACGTCAAAGCCGGCGACGTGATCGGCTGGCTGGGCGACGCGGACGTCAACGGCGGCTGGTCGCCGCACCTGCACCTGCAGATCATCGCGCTGGACCCTCTGCACGACGACGGCCAGCACGTCGGCGAGCCCGGCAACTACCCCGGCGTGGCGCTGCAGCGCCTCCGCGCGGTATGGGAGTCCGTGCTTCCCGACCCCACGGCTCTCACCAGGCTGCCCGCCTCGACCGTCACCACGGTGCCCTCCCCCGCCCAGCCCGTCTTGCGAAAACGCGATCTAACCGCAAAGCGCAAGACGATACTGGGTTCGTCGCTGAGTCTGTCTTACCGCGACCCCATACACGTCGTGCAGGGCCTGGGCGCCTGGCTGTACGACGATGCGGGCCGCGCCTATCTGGACACCGTCAACAACGTGCCGCACGTGGGGCACGCGAACTTGCGTGTGGCCGAGGCGATCGCGCGGCAATCGCGCATCCTGAATACCAACACCCGCTACCTGCACGGCGAGATCATCGCGCTTGCGGACGAACTCCTGACGTACTTTCCTGCTCCTCTGGAGGTCGTGTTCCTGGTCTGTTCGGGGAGCGAAGCGAACGAGCTGGCGCTGCGGATGGCCCGCTGCCACACCGGCAACGACGGCGTGGTGTGCCTGGAGGGCGGGTATCACGGCAACACCGGCGGGCTGGTCGAGGTGAGCCAGTACAAGTTCGACGGGCCCGGCGGGGTGGGCGCGGGTCCGCGGGTGGCGGCGGCCCCCATGCCCGACACCTACAGGGGGCGCTTCCGGCGTGGGCAGGGGATGTCCGGCGCAGAACTGGGGGTGCGCTATGCGGATGAGGTGGGCCGGGCCGCTGCACGGCTTGGGCGCGATCCGGGCGTCGCGGCGTTCATCGCGGAGCCGATTCTCAGCTGCGGCGGACAGATCGAGCCGCCGCCCGGATACCTGAGGGCCGCCTTCGAGCGGGTGCGGCAGGCCGGCGGCGTCTGCATCGCCGACGAGGTGCAGGTCGGGTTCGGGCGCGTGGGCGACGCATTCTGGGGATTCGAATTGCAGGGCGTGGTGCCGGACATCGTCACCCTGGGCAAGCCGATGGGGAACGGGCATCCCGTCGCCGCGGTCGTTACGACCCGCGAGATCGCGGACTCGTTCGCCAATGGCATGGAGTATTTCAGCACCTTCGGCGGGAATCCGGTGTCGTGCGCGGCGGCGCGGGCGGTCCTGGCCGAGATCCGCGACCGGGGGCTGCAGGAGCATTCGCGTCGGGTCGGGAACGGGCTGCTGCGGGAGTTGGGCTCGCTTGCGGAACACTACCCGGTCGTGGGGGATGTGCGCGGACGGGGGTTGTTCCTAGGCATCGAGCTGGTGCGGGACCGCGAGACGCGGGAGCCGTTTGCGGAGGCGTGCAGCTACCTGGTCAACCGGGCGCGGGCGCGGGGCGTGCTGCTCAGCGTGGACGGGCCGGACCACAACGTGATCAAGATCAAGCCGCCGCTTGTGTTTGGCGAGGACGAGGCGGCGCTCCTGGTGGAGACGCTCGATGCGGTGCTGGGGGAAACCGCGCTTCAGGGGTAGAGGCGCCGCCGCGTCCACTCTCCCGTGGCATCGCGCTCGTAGGCGAAGCGGTCGTGCAACCGCGAGGGGCCTTCCTGCCAGAACTCGATCGCCTCGGGGATGATGCGGAAGCCGGACCAGTGGGGCGGCCTGGGGACGTCGCCCCCGGCGAAGCGCTGCTGCGCGGCGCGCAGTCTCTCTTCCAGCATGGCCCGCGAGTCCAGGTCCCGGCTTTGATCGGACGCCCACGCGCCGAGCTGGCTCTCCCGGGGACGGGTCGCGAAGTAGGCGTCGGCTTCGTCGGCCGATACCTGCTCGACCACGCCACGAATCCGCACCTGCCGTGCCAGCGGTTGCCAGTGGAAGGTCATTCCGGCTCTCGGATGGCGAGCGAGCGAGCGGGCCTTGGTCGACTCCAGGTTGGTGTAGAAGACGAACCCGTGCTCGTCGAAGTGTTTGAGGAGGACCATCCGTCCTTCCGGCGTTCCCGCGGGCCCGAGGGTGGACAGGCACACCGCCTCGGCGAAGACGATTCGGGGTTCCGCCTCGGCATCGGCGAACCAGCGCCGGAACTGCTCGATGGGGTCGGGTGACAGATCGGAACGCTTCACGCGAGACACTCCGGGGCGGCCACGTTCACACCGCCCTCCGGGTCGCGCCCGACACGCCGAGCTGATAGGCCAGCGACTCGTCGAGGCCCTCGAAGTCGAAGCGGAAGCCGCTCCGCGCCGCGGCCTGGGGGATCACCCGCGCCCCCTCCAGCAGCAGCGCCGTGCCCATCTCGCCGAACATGCCCTTCACGGCCAGCGAGGGCACGGGAAGCAGCGTGGGGCGCCTCAGGGCGCGGCCAAGGATGGTGGTGAAGGTGGCGTTCGGCACCGGGTGCGGGGCCGTGGCGTTCACCGGACCCCGGAGCGTCGGCGTGGTGATCGCATGAAAGATGAGAGCCACCAGGTCGTCGTGGTCGATCCAGCTTACGTATTGCCGTCCGGTGCCGAGGCGGCCGCCAATCCCCATCTTGAAGGGCAGCAGCATCGTGCCCAGCGCGCCGCCGGCCGGACTGAGGACCAGCCCGGTGCGCAGCTGGACCACCCGGATCCCCACGCGGCTCGCCTTCTCCGCCTCGGTCTCCCACTCGCGGCAAAGATCGGCCAGGAAGCCCTTCCCGGGACGGCTGTTCTCGGTGAGCCGCTCCGCGCCCCGGTTCCCGTAAAAGCCGATCGCCGATGACGATACGAAGACGCCGGGGGGCCGGTGGAGTCGGCTGAGCGCGGCCACGATCAACCGGGTCCCCTGCACGCGGCTCTGCCAGATCGCCTTCTTCTTCGGCGCGTTCCACCGCCCCCTGGACAGGCTCTCGCCGGCTAGGTGCACGACGGCATCGACGCCCTCGAGGCGCGGGCCCTCAATCCGCCGTTCCATGGGATCCCAGTAGATCTCGCCACGCTCCCGGCGCGGCTTGCGCCGCACGATCGGCAGCACTTCGTGCCCTCCCGTAGTCAGGAAATTGCAGAGCGCCGCCCCGACAAAACCGCTGGCACCGGTCACCGCCACGCGCAGCGGCGGTCCGTCGCAGGCTGCATGACGGGCCAGGTCCCGTGCGATCCGCCGGCCGCCGAAAGCGAAGAAGCGACGCAGTTCGGACTCGATGACGCCCCGGGTGAAGATGCTCGCGGCCGATCCCAACGGCGGTTCCCACTCGATACGATTGCGCAGCAGTGTTCTGCCGTCTCCGAGGTCCTCGAATTCGTGGTCATGCACCCACGACTGGAGCGGTCCCGACACTTGCTCGTCGCGGAAGAAGCGGTCCTTCTCGATCGCCGTGTGAAGCACCTTGAAATCGGCCTTTAACGGTCCCCGCCGGGCCCTGATCGTCACCGTTCCTCCCTCGGCCACCCCTCCTCCCTCGGCCACCTCCCCCTCGCGCGCCAGTATGCGGACATCCTCCCACGGCGGCAGCAGGCGCTCCAGGGCACCGGGTCGCATGTGCCAGGCGAATACCGCGTGAACCGGGAACGGTATCTCGCACTCGTGCACGAATTTCGCCATCGATCAGGCTTCCGCCGACCACGAGATCCCGTCGATGGCCTCCCGGATGGCGTCGACTCCGGCCCCCGGGCCGCCCGGGTGACCGAAGACCGCCGACCCCGCGACGAGCACGGTGGCGCCCGCCGCGGCAAGAGAGGGCGCAGTCTTCGCGCTGACCCCGCCGTCCACCTCGAGCTCGATGCGCCCGGGGCGGTGCGACTCGATCAGCGCACGGGCGCGCGCCACCTTGTCCACCGACCGGGGGATGAACGCCTGCCCGCCGAAACCGGGATTCACCGACATGATCACCAGCAGGTCGATCTCATCCATCACATCCTCGATCGCCGAGAGGGGCGTGGAGGGGTTGAGCGCCACACCCGCGCTCTTTCCGAGGCCACGGATCATCTGGAGGGTGCGGTGGAGGTGCACCGTCGCCTCGGCGTGCACCGTAATGAAATCGGCCCCGGCCTCGGCGAAATCGGCGACGTAGCGCTCGGGCCGCTCGATCATGAGATGCACGTCGACCGTCCGCGAGGTCACGCGCCGCACGGCATCGGCGATGAGGGGGCCTATGGTGATGTTGGGGACGAAGTGCCCGTCCATCACATCCACATGTATCCACTCGGCGCCGGCCCGATCCACGGTGCGGACCTCGTCGCCCAGTTGGTCGAAGCGGCAACTGAGTATGGATGGGGCGATCCTGATCAATGTCAGTTCCCTCCGCGCGTCACGCGGCGCACGCCGCCGGCGCCGGCAACCACGACCTCGTCGGCCATGTCCAGGAAAAGACCCGACTCCACCACCCCCGCGCGGCCGGCCAGCCGGCTCTCCAGGTCCCCCGCATCGACAATCCCCTTGACGAAATGACAGTCCACGACTACATGTCCGTTGTCGGTAAGGTACACCTCGCCGTCTTCGTCTTTTCTCACCTTCGGATCGGCCCCCAAAGCCTCGAACCACTTCAAATGGCTGTCGCATTCGAAGGTCACGACCTCAACCGGCACCGGGGCCCGCTCACCGAGGCGGCTCACGAGCTTGGCGTCGTCGACGATCACCACAAAGCGGGCCGACGCCTGGGCCACCATCTTTTCGCGCAGCAGGGCGCCGCCCAGCCCCTTGATCAGGTTCAGCTCCGGGTCCACTTCGTCGGCCCCGTCCACCGTGAGATCGAGCGGTCCGAGTTCGCTGAGCGTTCCGAGCGGGATTCCCAACCTGCGGGCGGCCTCTTCGGTACGGACCGAGGTGGGAACGCCCACGACATCGACCAGATCGCCACACGCGATGCGGGCGGCGAGATGCCTCAGGAAATGAGCAATGGTCGAGCCCGTCCCCAGCCCAAGACGCATACCCGAGGACACGACGCCGGACGCCACCTGTCCGGCTTCGCTTTTTAGGTCTTCAACTCGGGATCGTCCCAAGGGCTCTCAGAGGGCTCCGGGTTTTCTTTTGCTCTTCATGAGGTACAACTTATGCCCACGCGACTATCGTTACCAGTTGCCCCGTCCCGCCCCCCGTCGCCGACGTTGGGCAGCGGGGTGAACGGAGCCCAGCCGCAGCTCCCGCCAGAACCTTGCCGTCCCGCCGAACGCTTTACTAACGGGCCGAATTCACCATCTTCCCAAGTTGCGTCCCGACAACACGATGCCTCCCGCAGGCGCGGGACGCAGACACACAGGACAACGAATGCCATGATCATTGTCGCCAGGAAGGGCATCACCGCACAGGAGCTCGACCACATTCGCGAACGCGTCGAGAGCCTTGGGCTGCGTACGCACATCTCGATCGGAGAGACCCGCACCATCATCGGCTGCATCGGCGACGAGGCGCGCCTGAACAACCTGTCGATGCTCTCGATTCCGGGGATCGATTCCGTGTACCCGGTCATGCGGCCCTACAAGCTCGCCGCGCGGGAGTTCGCTGCCGACAAGACCTCCAGGGTCTCCGTGGGAAACCGCACGTTCGGGGGCGAGGAATGCCTGGTCGCGGCGGGTCCCTGCTCCGTCGAGAACGAGGAAATGATGACTCGGACGGGGCGCTCCGTAGCCGGCCATGGTGCAGCGCTGTTGCGCGGCGGCGCCTTCAAGCCCCGCACTTCTCCCTATTCGTTCGACGGCCTGAAGGAGGAGGGGCTGCAGATCCTGGCGCGGGTGCGTGAAGCCACGGGGCTTCCGGTGGTCACCGAGGTACTGGACCCCCGGGACGCGGAGCTGATCGCGGGATATGTGGACATGTTCCAGATCGGAACCCGCAACATGCAGAACTTCTCCCTCCTCAAGGAAGTCGGGCAGCTGCAGCGGCCCGTGCTCTTGAAGCGCGGCATGTCGGCGACCCTGAAGGACCTGTTGCTGGCCGCCGAGTATGTGATGAGCCGCGGGAACATGCAGGTCGTCCTGTGCGAGCGCGGCATCCGCACCTTCGGAGGTGAGATGCGCAACACCTTCGACCTCGCGGCGATCCCCTGGCTGAAGCAGGAGACCCATCTTCCGGTGATCGCGGATCCGTCCCATGCGGGCGGGCGCAGGGACCTGGTCGCGCCGCTCAGCTTTGCTGCCGTGGCGGCCGGGGCGGACGGCCTCATCGTCGAGGTGCATCCGGATCCCGAAACCGCGCTGTCGGACGGGGACCAGTCGCTGTCGTTCGACGGTTTTGCGGGACTGATGCGGGACCTGAAGGTCTTCGCGGAGGCGGCTGGGAGAACGCTGTAACGGGCGGGCGCCGACCCGTTACACCTCGCCCGACGCCCGCTCCAGGGCCGCGGCCAGCGCGTCGAGCTGAGCTTCGACCGCGCTGGCCGCGGTGCCTCCCCGCACCGCGCGCGACTCGACGGACACCGCCGGGTCGAAAACCCTGAAGACCTCTTCGGTGAAGCCCGGGTGGACCGCGTGCATCTCCTCCAGCGGCAGCGCACTCAGCTCCCTGCCCGACTCCTCCGCGACGCGGACCAGCGCACCCGCGATATGGTGGCTCTCCCGGAACGGGACCCCCTGCCGCACGAGATGGTCGGCAAGATCGGTGGCAAGCATCTCGGCGCGCAGCGACTCCTCGATCCGGTCCTGGACAAAGGTCATGCCCAGCACCGCACCCGTGATCGCGGGGACGACCAGCGCCAGGGTGTCCACCGAGTCGAAAACAACCTCCTTGTCCTCCTGCAGGTCGCGATTGTAGCCGGTCGGCAGCCCCTTCAGCACGGTGAGCAGCCCGACCACGTTGCCGACCAGGCGTCCCGACTTGCCGCGGGTCAGTTCGGCCACGTCCGGGTTGCGCTTCTGGGGCATCAGGGACGATCCGGTGGTGAAGCCGTCGCCCAGCTTGACGAACCCGAATTCGCTGGTGGAAAAGAGGACGAGGTCTTCGGCCAGCTGCGAGAGGTGCACACCGGCCATCGCCGCGCCGAAGACCAGGCGTGCGGCCCAGTCGCGGTCGGACACGGCGTCCATGGAATTCTCGGAAACACGGCTGAAATCGAGGTCGGCCGCGAGTTGGGAGCGGTCGATCGCGAAGGGGCACCCGGCAATCGCTCCCGCACCCAGGGGCAGAACGTCGCACTCGCGGTAAACTGCACCCAGATCCTCGATGTCCCGCAGGAGCGGCCACGCCCGCGAGAGCAGCCAATGGGCTGCGGGCACCGGCTGGGCCTGCTGAAGGTGCGTGAACCCCGGCATCACGATGTCCGTGGTTTCGCGGGCCCTGGTGGCGAGAGCGGCCACCAGCGAGGCGAGGCTGTGCCGCATATTCCGGATCGCGTCCTTGCCCCAGAGGCGGAAGTCGGTCGCCACCTGGTCGTTGCGCGAGCGCCCCGTATGGAGCTTGCCGCCTGCCGGGCCGATTCTCTCCGTGAGCAGCCTCTCCACCAGGGTGTGGATATCCTCGTCGGCGAAGCGGGCCGGACCGGGTTCCTTCTCCAATTGGGCCGCAACTTCGGCGAGTCCCCGGTCAATCTCGGCCGCTTCGGAACCCGAAAGGATGCCCGCCCTCGCGAGCCCGCGAGCCCACGCGCGGCTTCCCTGGATATCGTGACGCCACAGACGCCAGTCCACATCGAGAGACCGGTTCAACGCCTCCATCTCGCCGGACAAGCCACCGTCGAAGCGGCCTCCCCAGAGAGCGTGACCCGACCCGCCGTCGGCAGATCGCATTGTGCGCGGGGTTCCTTTGGGTCAGTCGGTGGAGGAGGCCGTCACCCGGGCGAGCGGCCGCCGGGGGTCCGGAGCCTTGGGCGTCGTGAGACTGCGCTGCGCCGCCAGGGCGCGCTGAGGCAGGTTGAACAGCTTCAGGAAGCCCGAGGAGTCGGCGTGCGCATAGCCCTCGCTGGCGCCGAAGGAAGCGAGGTCGAGGTCGTAGAGCGATGCCGGAGCCTTCCGCGACAGCACCGACGCCTGGCCCTTGAAGAGCCGAAGCCGCACGGTGCCGGTCACGGCGGTCATCATCGAATCGACCATGGCGTCCAGTGCCTCGCGCTCGGGCGTCCACCACCGGCCCTCATAGACCAGATCGGCGTACCTGGGTGCCATCTGGTCCTTCAGGGCCAGACAGCGGCGCGAGAGCACCAACTGCTCGAGCTCCTGCAGCGCGGTGAGCAGAATCGTGCCGCCCGGGGTCTCGTAGACGCCGCGGGACTTGATCCCGACGACTCGATCCTCGATCACGTCGGCGCGGCCCACCCCGTGCGCCGACCCCACGTCGTTCAGCTCGGTGAGCAGCGCCAGAGGCGACAGCGCGCGTCCATCGATCGACACCGGTACGCCTGCCTCGAAGCCCAGCTCGAGCTCGTGAGGCGTGTCCGGCGCGTCGGCGGGGTCCGTCGTCCAGACGAACACATCCGGTCCGGGCGCGTTCGCCGGGTCCTCCAGCGGCCCACCCTCGTGACTGATGTGCCAGAGGTTCTCGTCCCGGGAGTACAGCTTGTCCAGGTCGATGCCATCCAATGAGATCCCGTGCGCATGGGCGTAGGCGACGGCGTCCTCGCGCGATGTGATGTCCCATTCCCGCCAGGGGGCGATCACCCTCAGATCGGGCGCCAGGGCGGCGAAGGAAACCTCGAAGCGCAGTTGGTCGTTTCCCTTCCCCGTACAGCCGTGCGCAAGCGCATCGGCCCCGGTCTTCCGGGCCACCTCGACCATTCTGCGCGAGATGACGGGCCGGGCCATCGCCGTACCGAGCAGGTACTTCCGGCTATAGACGGCACCCGCTCGCAAGACGGGGAGGACGTAGTCGTTGACGAATTCCTCTCTTAGGTCCTCGCCGAAAAACGCCGAAGCCCCAGTGGCGAACGCCTTGCTCCCGAGCTGTTCGACCCCGCCACGCTGTCCCACGTCGGCGGCCATGCAAATGACGTCGGCCCCGTAGTTCTCGCGCAGCCACGTCACGATGACCGAGGTGTCGAGTCCTCCCGAGTAGCCAAGTACAATCTTCATTTTCCCGATTCTTCCTCTTCAGTCGCGTTCGGCGACGAGATGGCGGGCCGAAACACCCGGTTCGTACGTCTCCCGCCAAGGTCGTACGGTGCAACCGCGCGCTCCGGACCCGCCAACCTGCCGCCGACCGGAAATCCAGTCCGTTGGTATCCTTAAGAATAACTAATAATGCACCGGATGCGCAAGATTATGCATTACTACCCGCGTCCCGCGAGCTTCCCGAGCTCTTTCGCTACGGACCTGGCAGCTCCGCCGTTCCGGAGAATGATCAGGACCGTATCGTCTCCGGCGATGGTGCCGGCCAATCCGTCATACTCCTCCCAGTCGATACCCGACGCCACTGCCTGGGCGCCTCCGCTGAGCGTTCGCACTACCACCATGTTCCCCACCGCTTCGGCGGAAACGAAAAGAGTGGGGAGCACCGAATCGAGCGGTGGCACGTGATCCCATTCCTCGGGCAACGTGTAGTGCGGCTTCCCGCCGGTTCCGGTGACCTTGACCAGGCGCAGATCGCGGATGTCCCTGGACAGCGTAGGTTGCGTGACCGGAAAGCCGGCCTCCGCAAGCAACTGTCGGAGCGCTTCCTGATGCGGAACGCGGCGCTCCTTGATGACCCTCAAGATGGCGGTCTGCCGAGATCGCTTTCCCCCGGTAGCCACGCGCTCAACCCCTGCCCTCGGGCGGCGCGCGCCTCAACTTTCGCACGCTTTCCAGGTCCGCCGGTCGACCGTTAGAAATCGTACCGCACCCGGAAGAGCAGCAGCCTTCCGATCTCCGGAGCTCCCACGAACTCGCGGTGCAGGTTGTCGAGGACGTTGTTTGCGGTCAGCGAAATCTGGGTGTTCGGCTGGAACGGCAGGCGGTAGCCGATCGAGGCGTCGATCACCGAATACCCATCGACAGCACCGATGTACACACCCGAGTTCATGGGAAATCCGTCGGTGACGCGGACGCGCCCCTGCGCCGTGAATCCCGACGCCTGGTCGTCGAATACGATACCCAGCGACCCCTTGTGGCTCGGAGCGTTCAGCGCAATGTCATCGCTGCTCGTGCAGTTGCCGTCTTCGTTGAAGTCGAAGCACTCATCGCTCTGGTGGGAGTAGCTGCCGCTAATACTCACCCGGTCGGACGCCAGAATCTCGGCGGCCAGGTCGAAGCCCACGAAGTCGACTTCCCCGAAATTCCGGTAGGTGACGAGGAGGTCGCCGTTGTCGACCTGATCGGGCACAAGCGTCCCGAGCGGCAGCGCGGCTGCCGTCGTGACGATGGTCGTCACATCCGCAGCCGAAAGCAGCCCCGCCTGGATGAGCGGCGTCAGGCGTCCGGTAACAAAGGCCCCGAGGCTGACCGGATCGAAGAAGACGTTGGGCGTGATGATGCGCAGCGGCCCCACGAAATTCTCGACGCGTGCGTAGTATGCGTCGGCGGACAGCAGGATCCTGTCGCCAATCAGGCCCTTGTAGCCCACCTCGAAGGTGTTGTTGATGGTCGAGGTGAGGTCGGTGATGTCGCTGACGCCCATATTGTCGAGCGGGAACGGGTTGCCCCCCGTCGTGGCGGCGGCCTGGTCGAGCCTCCGGAACACGGTGCCGATCTCGGGGTCGCCCGGGAGCGCGCCCGGCATTCTAAGGAAGTCGAGGATCAGCGACAACCTGGGATCGATACTCGGCAGGAGTTGCAGAAGCCCATCCCAGAACGCCAGCGCGTTGGCGGGAAGCTGTCCCGGGGCGAAAGGCGAGCGCATGCAGTACCCCATGTGTCCGCCGGGGCACTGTGCGGAGAAGGTGAAACCGCCGGAGGGTACCCCCAGCGCGCGGATGTTGTAGTTGATCCCCTGCGGCAGTCCGGGAAGCCGCGCGGCGATGATGTCGAGGAAGAGGTTGGTAGACGTGGGCGTCGCGAAGGCCCGGTTGAAGGTGAACCGGAAGTTCTGGTTCTCAGTGGGTTTGAGCACCAGCGCTGCCCTGGGCGAGATGTTGGCGTCGGTGAGTCGGTTGTGGTCGTCCAGACGGATCGCGGCGACCAGGTCCACCTTGTCCCCCAGGGCGGTCTCGGAGTGCAGATAGGCCCCGACTTCGGTGATGAGGTCGTCATCCTCGTTCCGGCCGAAGATCGTGCCCCCGCTCCGCGGCTCGGTCCGCTGCCAGTCGACCCCGTAGGTGAAGCTCTGCACCGAGCCGAGGTCGAAGCCGTACTGGAATTGCAGAGCCATCGTTCGGGATTGGTCCACCACGGCTGCCCCCGTACGCAGGCCGAAGGTCCCTTCCTGGGAGGAGCCACTGGCATCGGATCCCGAGTCGGTCATGTTGAGGAATGCCTGGGCAAAGAGCCTCCCCTTGGAGAATCGCGACTGGAGATAGTTGTACCCCCAGTTCTTGACCTGGAAGGCACCGATCCCCGTCATCTCCACCCCACCGGCCGTGGTCGAGGTTCCCCCGTTGAGCACCAGTTCCCCGTCGCCGGCGAACCGGAAGTCCATCCTGGCGTCGACGCTGTAGCGCTCGGCAGTGTTGTCCCGGGCGACCACCTCGAAAGGATCTTCATAGGGCCAGTCCGTACCCCGCGCGTACTGTCCGGAAATCTTGAACCCGAAACTCTCGGAAGCCGCAACTGCGGTTCGGAACTGCCCATGGAAGTACGAGCGTTCCCCGCCGGCCAGGGAAACGGATGTCCCCTGCCGGTCGATCGGCGAGGGCGTGATGATGTGCATGACGCCATTGGCTGCGTTGGGGCCGTAGAGGGCCGCGCCAGGTCCCAGAGACACTTCGATGCGGTCAATGTCGAGGTCGTTGGTGGGGAACATCGAGTATGCGTTGAATCGCAGGGACGGGATCCGCGCATACCTGTTGTCGATGATGGTCAGCAACGAACCGGAAAAGACGTTGTTGAACCCCCGGGCCACCAGAGTCCCCGAGCCGATTCCGGTCTGGGCCGCGTCGATTCCTGTCACCGTGCGGACATGGTCGGCCACCGAGGTCGCTGTCGTTCTGGCGACCTCCGCCGCGGAAACCGTGGTAATCGATGCTGGAGCGTCGAGCGCCTTTTCCTGGCGACGCGACGCGGTGACGACGATGGGGTTGAGGAGCAGAGCCTGCGAACGGAGGACGATGGTGATGTCCGTCGTCGCGCCCGCAGCAACATCGACGCCATCAACGCGGGTTGTCTCGTATCCGATGAGACTCACCACCACGGAGTGGGAACCGGCGCCGACGGAGAGCGTGAATCGGCCATCGTCGTTCGTAGGCTGAGGTCCACCCCCGCCGAGCGCCTCAACAGCGGCTCCAGAGAGTGGTGCGCCCGTCTCGGCGTCCGTAACCTGACCGCCGATTGTACCCTGTTGCGCCTGCGCCGGGGCGGGCGCGATCACCGCAACGACAGCGAACCACAAAATGACGAAAAACCTTGATCTCAATTCCATTTCACACCATCCTCGCCATGAAAAGTGGCCGCCCGGAGCCGACCCGCCTCCGACCGGTTACAGTGTCACCCGCCCAAATTGACCCTTTGCAGGGTGGATACGCAACACCGGGCCACGACGATCCGGAACCGATGGCGCGATCGGGCGCACAGGACGGAAAAACAGTGCAGACAACGAGATGAGATGGCTTGCGCGTGTTGATTTTGCGGCCGCGCGACGGAAGGTGGCCCCCCACATCCACCGTACGCCGCTCCTGTCGTTCAGAACGCTGGGGGCACCCACGCGAACGCTGGCGTGGCTAAAATGCGAAAACCTGCAGAAGACCGGGTCCTTCAAGGTCCGGGGGGCGCTCAACGCGATCGCGTCACTGAGCGCGGCCGAGTGCGCGCGAGGGGTGATCACCATATCCGCGGGGAACCACGCGCAGGCCGTGGCCTGGGCAGCCGGACGAATCGGTGCGAAATCGGTCGTGGTCATGCCCGAACGGGCCTCACGAACCAAAGTGGACGCCGCGCGCGGCTACGGCGCCCAGGTCGTGCTCCACGGTGACGCGGCAGAGGCCTTCGCTGAAGCCCGGCGGCGAGCCGCTGCCGACGGACTCGTGTTTCTGCACCCCTTCGACGCTTCCGACGTGATCGCGGGCCACGGATCCACGGCCCTCGAGATCGCCGAGGACATCGTGCAACCGGCAACGGTGGTGGTCCCGATCGGGGGAGGTGGGCAGATCGCGGGAATCGCGGGCGCGCTGGCCGCTGCCGGCAGGCTGACCGAAGAGGGCCGGATGCGGGTGTTCGGAGTAGAGCCCGAGGGTGCCCCCGCCATGCGCCGCAGCCTCGATGAGGGGCGGGCAGCGCACCTTGAAAGCGTGGCGACGATTGCCGACGGACTCGCTCCCCCCATGGCCGGCGAACTCAACTATCGGTATGTGGATCGCTTCGTCGAGGATGTCGTGCTGGTCAGCGACGACGAAATCCTCGCGGCCATGCGCCTCCTCATGACCCGGGCCAAGCTGGTGGTGGAGCCTTCCGGGGCAGCGGCAGTGGCGGCAGTGATGTTCGGACGCATTCCTGTCGTGCCGGGGGAGAGCGTGGTCGCGGTCCTCACCGGGGGCAACGTGGATCCGGAGGTGATGACGCGGGCACTTCGGGACGGCGCCCCGTGGCGCTGATCCGGATCGAAGGCGCCGAAAAGCGCTACGGTTCGACGGTCGCGCTCGATGGCGCATCGCTCGAAGTCGCGACGGGGGAGTGCGTGGCGCTGGTTGGAGGAAGCGGATCCGGCAAGACCACGCTGCTGCGGACGATCAACCGGCTCACCGAACTGGATCGCGGCCGCGTCCTCGTGCGCGGCGAGCCGGTCAACGCTCTTGACCCGGTGGAACTGCGCCGCTCCATCGGGTACGTCCAGCAGGATGGAGGGCTCATCCCGCACTGGACCTGCCTCGCCAACGCCTCCCTGGTACCCGGCCTGCAGGGCCACGCCGACGCCCTCGAGAGTGGTCGCCAGGCACTGGAGGACGCGGGTCTGGACCCGGGAGTCTTCGGCAACCGGTATCCGCGCGAGCTTTCCGGGGGCCAGCGCCAACGTGTGGCGATTGCCCGGGCAATGGCGGCGCGTCCGGACATCCTGCTCATGGACGAGCCCTTCGGAGCACTGGATGCGATCACCCGCACCGGTGCCCAGCGCACCTTCGTCGAACTGCGCGAATCGGCCGGCGTGACGGCGGTGTTCGTCACACATGACGTGGCCGAGGCACTTCGGGTGGCCACCCATATCGCGGTCATGCATTCGGGCAGGATCGTTCTCTACGTCCCCGCCAGCGATCTGATCGCGACTGCCACGGGCTATGCGGCCGAGCTCCTGGAGAAGTCGGGCGTATCGAACGGGGAGCCTTCCACGTGAACGCCTGTATCCCGCTCCTGCTTGCGGGCCTGGGCTCGTCCCCGGTCGTGACGGTCCTCCCCACCCTTCAGGAAAACCAGGATCCCGATCCCATCGTAATCGCCTCCAAACCCTTCGCCGAGTCGTACCTGCTCGCCGAAACCTTCGCCCAACTGCTTGAGGCGCACGGTTTCCGGGTCGATCGGCGTCCGGGGCTCGGGGCGACCGACATCGTCCTGCAGGCGTTGATACGCGGCGACATCGACGTCTACCCGGAGTACACCGGGACAGGCCTCGCTGCAGTCGGCAACCAGGAGCTGCGAGGCGACGCAGCGGACGTTTTCGCGCGCGTCAGCGACATCTTCCGGGCGCGTTGGGGGGTACGCTGGCTGCCGCCGCTGGGATTCGAGAACGACTACGCGATCGCCATGCGGCGCGCGCACGCCGACTCCCTGGGCGTGACCACGCTTACGGGGCTCGCGAGGATCGCCCCTGAACTCACGGGAGGCTTCTCACCCGACTTCATGGGGCGTCCCGATGGGCTCTCCGGTCTCGCCAGCGCCTACGACATGCACTTTCGCGAGACGCGCAGTCTTCTTCAGGCCGTGAAGTACCAGGCGCTAGCGGAGGGGGCGGTCGACGTGATCGACGCGTACTCCACCGATGGGGCCATCGCGCGCTACGACCTCACCGTGCTCGTGGATGACCTCGGATTCTTCCCTCCGTACGACGCGACGCCCCTGATCAGCGGGGACTTCTACGCGAGCCGCCCCGACGCGGTCCTGGCGCTGACCAGCCTGGCGGGCCGAATGGATGTCGACCTGGTGCGGAGGGCCAACGAGCAGATCGAGGTCCGGGGGAGACCCATACCCGATGTCGCGGCGGAGCTCCTGGGGGCAGTCGGTCTGGGCGTGGAGGCGCCGGCGTGGGCGCATGCGGCGCCGCAGGGCCGCACGATCACCCCGACGGACTCAACCCGGCCCGGCCCGGCGGCGGTCGGAGGCGATTCCACGGGGCTCGGCGACGCGTCCGTCCAGGCGCCATCGCTGGGCACCCGTGACGAGAACAGGTCTGCGCTGGCCGCGCTTCCGCGCTACATGTGGACCAACCGGATCGAACTCGTCCGCCAGGTCTTCCGGCACCTCCTAATGGTAATCGCCTCATTGAGCGCGGCGATCTTCGTGGCCCTCCCCGTGGGAGTCGCGCTGGAAAGGCGCCGGGCGATCGCCGGAACCGCGATCCGGGTCGCGGGCCTCCTGCAGACGATCCCCGGAATCGCCCTCCTGGCCTTCATGATCCCCCTGTTCGGTATCGGGGTCGCCCCCGCCGTGATGGCACTCTTCCTGTACTCGCTCCTGCCGATCCTCCGCAATGCCTATACGGGGATTATCGAGGCGGCGCCGGAGGCGGTGGCGGCGGGCCGCGCCCTGGGGATGACGGAGGGGCAGTTGTTGCGCCGCGTTCGCCTTCCTCTCGCCGCACCGGTGATCATGGCCGGGATTCGCACGGCGGCAGTCATCAACGTCGGAACCGCGACCCTTGCCGCCTTCATCGGCGCCGGTGGCCTGGGCGATCCGATCGTGGCCGGGCTCAGCCTGTCGGATCCCGTAATGATCCTCTCGGGCGCCGTGCCGGCCGCCGTCCTCGCGCTGCTCGTGGACTGGGGACTGGCCGGAGCGGAAGCGGCGGTCGCCCCGAAGGGAGTGGCGGAAGGACGCCGCTAGCGCCAAGTTCACGCCCCGATCGATTTACATCCAAGGAGGCTGCCGGGTGGATACTCTGCGCCGTTACCTGTTGCCCGGATTCATATTCCAGTCGGTGGTGATCGCCGGAGGGTACGGGACCGGTCGCGAACTGGCCGAGTACTTCCTTTCGCACGGCCCCCTGGGGGGACTCCTGGCCATGGCGCTGGCCACGGTGATCTGGAGCGCGGTGTGCATCGTCAGCTACGAGTTCGCGCGGGTCTTCGGCGCTTTCGACTATCGAAGCTTCTTTCAGCGGCTGCTCGGCCGTTTCTGGGTCGCGTTCGAAATCCTCTACATCGCCCTCATGATGATCGTCATGGCGGTGATCGCGGCAGCCGCCGGAGCGATCCTTCAGGAGACTTTCGGATTCCCCTATCTGGTCGGCGTCATCGGCATCATGGCTCTGGTCGGACTCCTGGTCTTTGGCGGCAACAGGACCATCGAGCGCGCCTTTGCAGGCTGGTCCGGAGTCCTGTATCTGGTCTATCTGATCTTCTTCTTCCTGTGCGTCACACGCTTCGGGCCGCAGATCCAGGCCTCTCTTACCTCGGGAACCATCGAGGGAAGCTGGGGCCTCGGCGGCTTCAAATACGCGGGCTACAATCTCGCTGTCCTCCCGGCAGTGCTGATTGCGATCCGGCACCACCGAAGCCGGAGAGACACCTTCGTCTCGGGACTCCTCACGGGCCCCCTGGCGATGTTGCCGGCATTCCTCTTCTTTGTGGCCATCGCCGGCCAGTACCCCGGGATCGTCGGCGAGGAGGTACCCGTGAACCACATGCTCGAACTGCTGGGATCGCGCACCTTCCAGATCGTCTTTCAAGTGATGCTGTTCGGGACGCTGGTAGAGACCGGAGCCGGGATGATCCACTCGGTCAACGAGCGGATCGCGCACGCATACAGCGACCGGAAGAGGGAGTTTCCGGCTCGAACACGCGCGCTGACCGCGGTGGCAATCCTGGCGCTGGGGGCCCTGATCTCCCAGTTCGGTCTGACTCCGCTGATCGCGCGGGGCTACGGCACCCTCGCCTACGGCTACCTGGCGGTCTTCGTCGCACCCATCCTCACCTGGGGGGTCATCCTGATTCGGCGCGCCCGCGCCGCAGGCGGTTGATCGCGAAGATACCGGCGGCCGGCCCCGCCGCCAGCACGGCGAAGGCCCAGCGCCAGCCAACAGCCTCGACAATGGCGGGCATGGCCTGAACGGTCACCGAGGCCAGCAGGAAGCCCGCGCACGTCTGCAGGGTCAGTGCCGTGCCCGCGGCTTCGGGCGGCGCGAACTCGGTTACCAGGGCGCTGAACTGTGCGGAATCCGCCACGACGAAGAAGCCCCACACAAGCGTTACCGCAACGACCAGCACGAACATCTTCCCGAAGAGCAGGCCGATCACGAGACAGCACAGCCCGCTGGCCGCCATGGCCTGATTGACCACCCTCTCGCGCCCGATCCGATCCGCGGCCCAGCCTCCCCACACGCACCCCAGACCACCGGCGGCCAGCGCTCCGAAGCTGGCCAGTTCCACCCACCCCGCCCCCTGCCCCGCCGCCTCGCTCGACGCGGCCAGGAAGGCCGGCACCCACGCCCACATGGCATACAGCTCCCACATGTGGCCCAGATACCCTGCAGTGGCGAGCCGGGTCTCCCGGTGCCGAACCACCTTCGCGACAAGACCCCACGAGAACGGCCCGCGCCGGAATGGGTAGGGGCCGTCCCGATAGAAGACGGCCACCAGAACCGCCGCGATCAGCGCCCCCGCTGATGCCCCCAGGACCACCTCCTCCGTTCCCGCGTCGGGGAGCGCCTTAAGCAGGTAGGGCATCGCCTTGCCGACCGTCAACGCGGCTACGATGGTTCCGATCGCCAGCCCCCGAGCCGAGCGGAACCAGGTGGCGGCCATCTTCATTGCCGGGGGATAGACGCCCGCCAACAGGAAACCCGTGGCGAACCGAAGCGCGACCGCTTCCCCGAACCCCGATGCGAGGAGCACGCCTGCATTCGCCAGGGCAGCCAGGACCGCCGCGGCGGCAAAGTAGACCCGGGACCGAACGATATCGGCAAGGTTCAGCAGGGCGGCCACAGCGGTGCCCGCCACGAATCCCAGATTGACAGCCGTCGAAAGCCACCCGGCGGACGCTGCCGAAAGCCCCCAACGCGCCCCCAGATCGTCGGAGACGGCCGTGGCGGTAAACCAGAGCGACATGCCGAGCAACTCGGCAACCGCGAGAAGCGCGAGGATCCACCACCGGGCCGACCCGGAATGTCGTGAACGCGGGAGGGCGAGCGCCTCCCTCATCAGATCCTGGGTTTTTCTTTCTCCATGTCGGAGCCGTCCGTCAGCATCTGCAGGCTATCCTGCCCCAGGACGATGTACACTTCGCCGCCGGGCTCGGCACCGCTCTCGAGAAGCGCCTCGCGCAAACGTCCCACCTCCGGCCCGTTGGGATCGTAGGATCTCCATATCACCGACGCGTCGTCGACTCCGGACGGGTTGGCGAAGGGGATCTTCACTGACTGGTCCAGTCCCACTCCGAGGTACTGGGCGACCGCACCGGAAACCTTCTGGCTGTTCCCGCGCAGGTGGTGCTCGCCCACCATGAAGTAGAGCACGGGAGTTCCGTCCGGGGTCCATACCACATCCCGCGCCTCGGACAGCCTTTGCGGAGGCGCGACGGGATCGTCCACGATCCGCACCTCACTGCCCTCGATCGCAAACTTCCGGGTGCTCAGATAGTTGCGCACCGTAGCCGGGAGAACATCGAATCGCTTTGGGATTTCCGTAATGAGTTCGTCGATCCTGGCCGAGCCGCCGCCCTCCTCGATTCGCTTGACCAGCGCCTCCACAACCCCCACATAGGGTTCATCGGTCCAGTGTGCAAGGCCCCATTTGTCCTTGGTAAAGCGCACAAACAGCGGATCGGAGGAAAGGAGGCTCGACAGAGACGAAGTGTCTTTCAACTTCGCCTTTTCGGCGATCATCTCCCTGCGGCAGGGCTCACCCGCCGCATCCAGAGCCAGGAAGACGCGCGCCCGGCGTGTGTCACGGACCACCAGGCGGCCCGCGAAACGAACAAGGCCGGCATTCCGGGCCAGGGCCTCCCATTCGGGCGTTGCCTCTGCACCGATGGATTTCCGGAGCGCCTCCTCGTCGACGACTCCGGCAACGTTGGTGAGGTCGGGAGCACACCGTCGCGCCTCGTCGATCTGCTCGCGGAACACCTGGTCCCCGACCGCGCCGTCCAGGTACTCGTACCCGCTCTCACGCATTACAGCGACCTCGGCTGCGGGCATCCACCGCGAGGGCGCATCGCCGATCAGGAGATCCAGAACTCTGCGGAACTTCGATGGCGACGCGGCAATGCCGACGGCACTCCGCAACCAGCGAGCCGCTTCCTGTACCACATCCGAGCACTGGGCTTCGACGGTCTGGCGCAGCCTCACCTCCAGTTGCCGCGCACGCTCCCGACTCACCCCGAAATCGTTGCCCAGGGCTGCCAGCTTGGCCGGTTTCCACGAGTAGGTGCGCTTGCGAGCGATTGCCTGCCGACGAGGGTCGAGCGACTCCATGACGCTCGCAAACTCCGCCCCCATCTGGATTTCCGTCCGAAGAGCGCCAGCGGCTTCAATGAAGTTGATGTACCGGGCCAACTCGGCAAATCCGCTCTCCTCCACGAGGGTCCGGAAATCGAGTTCGGACAGATCTGCCAGGTTTTCGGCGCCATGTATGAGAACGGCGCATCCCAGTACACGGTCCAACGCCTCTTGGTAGGTCGGTAACATGATCGGGGCCATCACCCGGCTCGGCTTTTCAAGTGGTTTCTGTACGAAACCTCCACATAAACCCGCATGGCGTCAAGCGTTCCGGAGATTGTTACACAGCTTGCCGGCCGTGCGAATTCTGGGTAGGATCGTGCCCATGAGCCTCCGCACGGCCACCCGTACCCACACCTTCACCGAGTCGGTCATCCGCGAGATGACCCGAGTCGCGCGTCGATTCGACGCCATCAATCTCGCGCAGGGCTTCCCCGATTTCTCTGCCCCGCAGCTTCTCAAGGACGCTGCGTGCCAGGCGATCCAGGCCGACGTAAACCAGTACGCGATCACCTGGGGCACAACCGCGCTTCGCGACGCCCTTGTAAAGAAATACAGTGACTGGTACGGCATGGCGGTCGACCCCGATGCGGAGATTACCGTCACCTGCGGCGCAACCGAGGCAATGGCGGCCGTGATGCTCGCGTGCGTGGACCCTGGCGAAGAGGTCGTCGTCATGGAGCCATTCTACGAGAACTATGGCCCCGACGCGGTGCTGTGCGACGCGGCCCCCGTCTTCCTGCCTCTGAAGGCTCCCCGGTTTCGGCTTGAGGCGGACGAACTGCGCAGCCTGATCACCAGCCGGACGCGGGCCATCGTCGTCAATACTCCCAACAACCCCTCCGGGCGCGTGTTCGACCACGACGAGATGAACGCGGTGGCACAGATCTGCATGGAGCATGATCTCCTCGCGATCACGGACGAGATCTACGAGCACATCATCTACGAGGGCGAGCACATCCCCATGGCGATGATCCCGGGAATGCGGGAGCGGACCGTCGTGATTTCGGGGCTTTCCAAGACCTTCAGCATCACGGGATGGCGCATCGGCACCATCATCGCGCCTCCCGAACTCACGTCGGCCATCCGCAAGGTGCACGATTTTCTCACCGTGGGCGCGCCCGCCCCGCTGCAGGCCGCATGTGCGGCGGGGATGGAGGGCCTCGGGCGCGACTACTACGCGGGAATGGCCCGGGAGTACCTCGAGCGGCGCGACATTCTGTACGCAGGACTCCGGGACGCGGGATTCCGCTGCAGCCCCCCCGAGGGCGCCTACTACATCATGGCCGACTTCTCGGAGCTGAGCGATCTGGACGATGTCGCGTTCAGCAAGTTCATGGCAAGCGATTGCGGGGTGGCGCCGGTCCCGGGGTCCTCCTTCTACAACCGGCGCGAAGACGGCGACAAGCTGGTCCGGTTCGCCTTCTGCAAGCAGGCAGAGACCCTGCGCCGAGCCGTGGCTCGACTGCGTACTTTCTTCGGGTAGTCGTCCCTTTCGGGAACCCTGAAACATTCCCGCGCCAGCCGCGGTATGTGACCACGTGCGAATCGGCGCAGCCGTCATTCTTCCAGTCGGCCCGTCCGCGGGCGACCCCTCGGCAGCACCGAAAAGCACGCAATCCAACCTGACACCCCTTGGGGGGAGGACGATATCATGAAGAAGATTGGAAGCATCAACGCCGCCGCGGCGGCGCTCCTTGTCGCAACAAGCGCCACCGGCCTGTCGGCGCAAGTCAGCGCCGATGCGACAGCCGTCGAGATCGAGGCGATCGAAATGGACGCCATGGCTCGCCTGGCAAACCTGAAAGAGTGGGATCGCGCGGCCGCCCTCTTCCGGCGCGCCGCGGAACTTCGTCCGGCGGGCGACCCGACCGCCACCGAGGACTTGATCTACGCCGCGCGGCTTTCGTTTTACGAGGGCAACAAGCGTCAGTCGGTGCGTGACTTCGAGTCCGCGGGAAACCGCGCTCTGGCCATGGGCGACCTGGTCGTGGCGGCAAACGCGTTCGCGGACGGCGCCTGGGTGGCGCACAACCGCGGATACGACGAGTGGGCCCTGGCCCTGATCGACAAGGCTCGGCTCCTCTCCAACTCACCACTGCTGCCCGACGATGAGCGGATGCATCTGCGCTCGAGATGGAGTGCGGCGAGCCCGCAGTAGTTCGACCCGATCCCCCCGGGGGGATGCAGCATCAGCCGGCGGGGCGTCTCTGCGGAGGCGCCCCGCTCTTTTGTCCACGAACCGGGCGGTCCCGGTTGACCGCGACGCCTCCAACCCCATCTTCCTTCCTGTTCCGCAACCATTGAGGAGGCTCGCGAGTGCCCGCATTCAGAATCGGCAAACTGCCCTCCGGCGTTGCCCGCAAGGGAGCCGTCGCCGCGGCGATCCTCGCGTTGCTCATGGGCTGTTTCGTGACCGTCGGAATCCTGCTTCCCGGATCCATCGAGGTCACGCGTTCCGTCCCGATCACCGCCCCCCCCGAGCACGTCTTCACTCTTGTCGACGACCTGGAAGCCTGGGACGCCTGGACCCCCTGGGCCGACCTCGATTCGCGTCTGGAGGGACCGCGCAGGGGCACGGGGGCCCGCCGCGTCTGGGATGATCCCCAACTGGGATCGGGCTCGCTCACCATCGTCGCGTCAACTCCTCCCTCGGCGGTGAGCTACGTGGTTGAGGTCGAGGGCGGCGCCATCCGCTTCGAGGGGAGCTTTGCCATCGAATCACGGGGGACCACTTCGCGCGTCACCTGGACCGAGCGCGCGGATCTGGGCTGGAACCCGTTACTGGGCTGGACCGCTCTGGGTATGGAGGAGTCCCAGGGTATGCAGTTGGAGGAAAGCCTGGCCCGGTTGAAGGAACAGGCCGAGTCGGGACGATAGAAGCTCCATGCCGCCACCGCCTGCGCGGCGCCGATGAGTCTTCCTACAACCTCTCGAGGGCGAGCCTGATCAACTCGTCGTTGGAGCGCGTCTGGCGCATCACGCGCTGCAGCTCGTCCATGGCCTGTGACGGCATGGAATCGGAGAGTTGGCGCCGCATCGCACGCGACAGCCTCAGCGCCTCCGGCGAGAGCAGCAGCTCCTCCTTCCGCGTCGCGGAAGCCTTGATGTCGATCGCGGGATAGATCCGCCGGTCCGCCAGTTCGCGGCTGAGGACGAGTTCGCTGTTCCCCGTGCCCTTGAACTCCTCGAAGATCACCTGATCCATGCGCGATCCGGTGTCCACGAGCGCCGTGGCGATGATGGTCAGCGATCCGCCGCCCTGCTCCTCCTTGATGAGGCGCGCGCTGCCCAGGAAACGCTTCGGCTTCTCGAGCGAGCTCGCATCCAGCCCTCCGGACAGCGTTCGGCCGCTGCCCTCCTCCACCGTGTTGTGCGCGCGTGCGAGCCGCGTGATCGAATCGAGGATGATGACGACGTGGCGGCCGGCTTCGACCCGCCGGCGGCACCGCGCCAGCGTCATTTCGGCCACCTGGCAGTGGCGTTCAGCCGTCAGGTCGAAGGTCGACGCGATAACCTCGCCGAAACCGGCGGCCTCCATCTCGGTGACCTCCTCCGGCCGTTCGTCGACCAGAAGGACCATCAACTCGCACTCCGGGTGATTCTTGGATACCCCCTCGGCGATCGCCTGCAGGATGGTGGTCTTCCCCGCCTTGGCGGGTGCCACGATCATGGCGCGCTGTCCCTTGCCCAGAGGGCAGAAGAGGTCGATCACGCGATTGGTCAGGTCGGGTTCGCCGCCGAACTCCCTTCCGCACTCCAGCTTGAGCTGGTGGCGAGGGTGAAGCGCGCTCAATCGGTTGAAGTCGGGCCGGCTCGCCGCGCCGTCGGGCGGCGCCCCATTGACCAGGTCGAGGTAGCGCAGCGGCGGGCTCTTTCCGTTGCGCGGCCTCCTTCCGACGATCCCCGCCAGCTCATCGCCGGTGCGAAGGCCGAAACGGTGGATGAGGCGCGATCCCACATAGATGTCGTCCTTCCCGGGCACGTACCCGGAATCCGGCCTGCGGATGAAGCCCGACCCGCTCCCGAGGACCTCGAGGATGCCCAGAGTCTCGCCCGGCTCACGATTCTTGTCGCTGAGATTCGGATGAGGTCCCTGCTTGCGCGGTCCACGCGGGCGACCCCGCCGCCCTCGCCTGGGCTTTGCCGGGGGCGCTGCCTGGGCAGACGAGTCGGGCGTTGGCGCTTCGGACGCCGGTGCCGCGGAAGCCTTTTGTGCTTCTGGCGCCCGGGTTGCGGCCTGGTTGCCGGCCGACGCAGTTGCGGCCTCGTTTTCCCCGGATGCGGGGATCTCTTGATCGGTCACGATTGTCACACCTTCCGGAAGCGGTGCCCGGCCCTTGCGGGCTTCACGCTACTTCTTCGACGAACAGTAGCACCGGGGACTCCGTGCCTTGCCACGGAACACACCCTGAAACAGGACCGAGAGCGAGCGAATTCACCCATCTCGGCATCGGCAGGAACTCTGCCACGGACCGCCAGCGGTCCAAACGCGTCGTCACGGGCAACAAGTGCCTGGATTCAAATACGACGCTGCTCAATCAAGATCCATACCGTGGCCGCACTTGGCAAGGGCTCCGTGCCTGATCGGGAGTCCCGGGTCCCTTGCGCGGCCGGCAAGCCAGGCGGACCTTCGGGGTCTGCCAAGGCCGGAGGACCAACGTGGACAAGAGCGGAAAAGAGCCTGCAAGCCGAGGGGCGGCGGCGGCCAGACTGATCCTGACGATCGGCCCCTTCGTCCTGCTGTTCGCCCTGTACGCCGTACTCCGCTGGCTGTCGTGACTACGGCCCCGGGCTCCTGCAGCCGGTGGGTGACGGACATCCTGTCACCGCCCGGGGGCATGGGTGTCCCGCGGCGTGGACACGGTTGGGTGACGGGGCGGAAGCGGATATGGCTCTCTGCCGGGCAAACAGCGCGGTTGACCCCCGTTGACAAAGCTGGCACGATGAATGCATGAGCATTCCACCGTCTGCACTCGCATTCGGAGGTTGAATATGAAAAGGGCCCATGTAAGTCTGATCATCGCCGCGGCTCTGGCCGCACCGGCGGCTGGCACCGCCCAGGTCGCGGACCACGTCTCCATGTACACAGGGGGCGGCCTGGGGCTTCGCGCCCATACAGGCTTCGGATTCAGCGTGGGAGGCTGGGGAGCTTCAATGGGCTTCTCGCTGGGGTTGGGCAGCGGCTACGCGCACGACTCCTACGGCATCTACCGCCCCCACCACACGCCGTCAGCGTATTGCTGGGACGACTTCTGGTACGACCCGTATTTCGGTTGCCATGCGTTCGAGCCCGTCTGGGGTCCCGGCTACGGCTACTGGAGCTGGCACAATCTGAGGCGTGCCGGTTTCCTCGGCTGGCCATCGCGGCGCTATGTGCGCTCCCACTGGTATGCGTTTTCTCCCTTCTGGGGCGACTACCACTACGGGTGGCCGGGGAGCGGATGGGGCTGGTACTCGGGCTACGACAACTGGGACTGGTACGGCCCGCGCTACCGCCGCTACTACGACTACCCGAGCACCCGCGTCGTGCGCCGGACGCCGCTGTACGGCCCCCGGTTCAAGGAGTACCCGGCGCCTCCGGTGTACGTGACGGACAACGGTCCGGAACGTCCCGTGTCGCGGGCGGTGCCGCGATTCGGCGCGGGGTCGGGCGCCAGGGTCGACCTTGTCGATCGGGACAGGATGGGCGGCGTCTATTCGATCCAGGACAGAACCCGCAAGGCCCGGCCGCGAGACGGCGCAAATGCTACGCCAGCACCGCCTCGGGTGCGAGCCAGGCCTCGCGCAGACGGTGGCGCGAGCGCGGCACCGCAGGCACGGCCGCGAGGCGGCACCGGAGGATCGAGGGTGGCAGCGCCCCGGCCCCGAGACACGCGCACGATACGCCCCGGAATCGAGCGGCCCCCCGTGACGACTTCCCGTCCCGATACCCGGAGGCCGTCGACGAGGAGTGCCCCGGCGCGCATCCGGCAGCCCACTCCGATCCGTTCCGCCCCCCCGCGCGTCAGGAGCCGCCCGGCGCCGCGTGAGCGAATCGAGCCCCCCAGGCGGGAGGCGCCGGGTGTTCGGTCGATGCCATCGCGGAGACCCTCGCCCAGTGCGAGGTCGTTTCCTTCGCGGATGCCCACGCCTCGGGCGAGACCGACTCCGTCCCGGACGCCCACGCCCAAGGCACGCTCGGCGCCGCGGGGTTCGGCTCCAAGGGCGCGCCCGGCCCCGTCGCGGGCTCCCAAGCCCAAGGCGCGCTCGGCACCGAGGAGTTCGGGGAACAAGAAGTCCCCGCCCCGGCGGCCCGCGCGTCGGCCGGGCAGCTAGAGCTTCCGCGAGGTTCAGTCTGCCGGCACGCCGTCCTTGACAAGCGACTTGAGGGGGCTGCGGCCGACCCAATAGCAGAGTTCCGCGAGGTCGGGGACATCCCAGAGTGCGAAGTCCGCACGTTTCCCTGGCTGAAGCGTGCCGCGGTCGTCCTGCAGTCCTAGCACCCTCGCCGCGGCACTCGTGAACCCCAGCAGCGCCTCTTCCGGGGTCAGGCCGAACAGGATGCATCCCAGGTTCAGGATGACGCCGATGTTGGTGATGGGCGATGATCCGGGGTTCGCATCGGTCGCGAGGGCCATGGTCACGCCGGCCCGCCGCAGAGCGGTGACGGGCGGCCTGCGGTCCGCCCCCAGAGTGTATGCCGCTCCCGGGAGGAGGACCGCGCACACACCTGCCGAAGCCATGGCGTCGACGCTTTCCTGCGACAGGTACTCCACGTGGTCGGCGGAGCGGGCTCCGATGGCGGCGGCCAGTGATCCCCCGCCCCGGTCGGAGAGCTGGTCCGCGTGGAGCCGGCCGTGCAATCCCGCGGCGATGCCGGCTTCGAGGATGGTCCGGGCCTCGGCGGGGGTGAAGGCGATGTTCTCGCAGAAGACGTCGATGGCGGTCGCGTGGCCCTGCTGCAGCGCGGCGGGGAGGATCGCGTCGACGATCAGGCGCACGTAGTCGCCGCGCCGATGCCGGTACTCGGCAGGGATCGTGTGGGCGGCGAGGAGGGTGGGCGAGATGTCGACGGGGACGTGGCGCGACAGATTCGCGGCTACTTCGAGCATGCGAAGCTCGGTGTCGAGGTCGAGGCCATAGCCGGATTTGACCTCGATGGTGGTGACGCCCCAGGAGGCCAGTTCTCGCGCGCGGTTGATTGCGCCAACCGTGAGCGCCTCGTTCGAAGCCTCGCGGGTCGCCCGCACGGTGGACATGATGCCGCCACCTGCCCGGGCGATCTCCTCATACGATTCTCCGCGCAGCCGACGGCGGAAATCGTCGGTGCGGTCGCCCCCGAAGACGATGTGCGTGTGGCAGTCGATGAATCCGGGTGTGAGCCATGCTCCGCCGCAACGGTGGACCTCGTCGGTTGCACGCTTCCGGCCCGCGGGGAGGTCCGCCTCCCTGCCCACCCATGCGATGCGTCCGTCGGCGCAGGCCACGGCACCGTCCTCGATGATGCCGAGCGAAGGGCCCGTCATCGTCGCCAGGTTGGCCTCGATCCAGAGTCTGTCCCACGGTTTTTCGGGCATCCTGGCTCCTGGAGGGCTGCCGCCCCGGTCGTTCCGGCCACGCGCACGCGTCGGGCTCGCCCCTGCACGGCGCGCGATCCCGGGCCAGATTGATGCATCGTTTCGCGCCGCTTCGCAATCCGCCGCCGAGGAGACACGTGCCGTCGCATACCCCATACCGGCCCACATTTCACTTCGACCGGATCTTGATGGGGGACCGGTGGGAGTGCGATGTCCGGGTGGAGGTCGACGAGAGGGGACGCATCGTCGAGCTTGCAACGGGGGGCCCGCGCGAGGGGTGTGAACGCGTGGCCGGATGGGCGATTCCCGGAGTCCCCAACCTCCACAGCCACTCCTTCCAGCGTGCCATGGCGGGCCTCGCCGAAGGGCGCGGGCCGAACTCGTTCTGGAGCTGGCGGGAGGTCATGTATTCCTTCCTCGAGCGCCTTGCCCCGGACGACGTCGAGGCGATCACCGCGCAATTGTATGTGGAGATGCTCAAGGCGGGATTCACCTGCGTGGGCGAGTTCCACTATCTGCACCACGAGGCGGGCGGGAGCAGCTACGAGGATCCGGCGGAGATGAGCCGACGGATTATCGCGGCGGCGCAGACGACCGGGATCGGACTGATGCACATGCCGGTCGTGTACGAAGCCGGCGGCTTTGAGGGGGAGCCGTTGGAGGGGGGACAAAGGCGGTTTCGAATGGATCTGGAGGGTGCGGCGCGGGTGCGCCAAATGCTCGAACGCGACTCTTTCGAGCCCGGCATCCAGCTGGGTTGGGCGCTCCACAGCCTCAGAGCCGTGTCGCAGCAAACCATCGGGCGGCTTGAGGAGTTCGTTGCCGCAGATACCCCGGTGCACATCCACATCGCCGAACAGGAGCGGGAAGTGCGGGAATGCCTCGCGCACCGGGGCGCACGCCCGGTCGAGTGGCTGCTGGAGCGCGCGCCGGTGGACCCCCGTTGGTGTCTGGCGCACGCCACCCACATCACGGACGGCGAGATGGACGGCATCGCAGCCAGGGGCGCGGTGGTCGGGCTATGCCCAACAACCGAGGCAAATCTGGGCGACGGGCTGTTTCCGCTTGGCCCGTTCGCCGCGGGCGGGGGCCGGTTCGGCATCGGGACGGACAGTCACATCTCGCGAAGCCCGGTCGACGAACTCCGGTTGCTGGACTACGGACAGCGCCTTGCGACTCGTCGCCGATCGGTATTGGGGATTGCGTCCGGCTCGGACGCGGCCGGCGCGGAAGCCCTGTCCGGCGCCGGGGGCTTGCTGCTCGCCCGCGCGTGGCGGGGCGGATGCCAGGCGCTGGCGTGGAATGGAGGCCGAATCGAGCCCGGTGCCCGCGCCGACCTGGTGGTGCTGGATGACAATCACCCCGCACTGGTGGGTCGAGGCGAGGAAAACGTTCTGGATTCCTGGGTGTTTTCGGGGGCGGACAACCCGGTGCGCGACGTCATGGTCGGAGGTGACTGGATGGTCAGGGACGGCCATCACAAGCGTGAAGACGAGGTCCGGCGTGCGTTCGCCAGGGCGGTCAAGAGGTTGGCAGAGCGTCCATAGGAGCGTCGGTCGGAATGAAGAGTGACGCGGACGCTCGTGACCGGCCCGGTGCCCTCACCCCATCGGCAGCCTGATCCCCTTCGCCCGCGCCGTCTCCAGCGCCTCCTCGTACCCCGCGTCCGCGTGTCGCGCGACCCCCAGGCCGGGATCATTCGTCAGCACGCGCTCGATTCGCTTGCGCATCTCCGGCGACCCGTCGGCGACCAGCACCTGTCCCGCGTGCAGCGAGTCCCCTATCCCCACACCACCGCCGTGGTGAAAGGAAACCCAGCTCGCCCCCGAGGCCGTGTTCAGCAGCGCGTTCAGGATCGGCCAGTCGGCGACGGCGTCGGTGCCGTCCTTCATGGCTTCGGTTTCGCGGAAGGGCGACGCCACCGAACCCGTGTCGAGATGGTCGCGTCCGATCACGATGGGGGCGCTGATCTCGCCGCTGGCGACGAGATCGTTCATGGCTACGCCGAACCTCGCCCTCTCCCCCTGTCCCAGCCAGCAGATCCGTGCCGGCAGCCCCTGGAAAGCCACCTGCTCGCGTGCCATGCGGATCCAGCGACAGAGGTGCTCGTCTTCCGGGAACATCTCCAGCACGAGGTCGTCGGTGCGGTGGATGTCGGCCGGATCGCCCGAGAGCGCCACCCAGCGGAACGGGCCCTTGCCCTCGCAGAACAGCGGACGGACGTAGGCGGGCACGAAGCCCGGGTAGGCGAAGGCGTCCTCGAAGCCGGCGTCTCGCGCGTAACCGCGCAGGTTGTTCCCGTAGTCGACCGCCACCGCGCCGCGCTTCGCCATCTCGACGATCGCTTCGCAGTGCGTCCGAATCGACGCCATCGCGTGTAAGCGATATTGCGATCGATCGGCATTTCGCAAGACGGCCGCCTCATCGATCGAGAAACCGCAAGGCACGTAGCCATCCACGGGGTCGTGCGCGGAGGTCTGATCGGTCACGATGTCGGGGGTGATGTCCCGCCGCACCAGCTCCGGCAGCACCTCCGCGCAGTTCCCGACCAGCCCCACCGAGAGCGCCTCGCCGGCCCCCGCCGCCCCCAGCACCCACCCGATCGCCTCGTCCAGGTCATCCGTCATGCGGTCGCAGTAGCGCGTCTCGATTCGGCGCCGGATGCGCTCGGGGTCGACCTCGACGACAAGGACGGCGGCGCCGTTCATCGTCCCCGCGAGGGGCTGCGCGCCACCCATTCCGCCCATGCCGCCCGTCAGGATCCACCGCCCGGCCAACGATCCCCCGAAATGGGCGCGCGCCATCGCGCCGAAGGTCTCGTACGTCCCCTGCAGGATCCCCTGGGTGCCGATGTAGATCCACGAGCCGGCGGTCATCTGGCCGTACATCATGAGGCCCTGCCGCTCCAGTTCGTGGAAGTGCTCCCAGGTCGCCCAGCGGCCCACCAGGTTCGAGTTGGCGATCAGGACCCGGGGGGCATGCGCGTGGGTGCGAAAAACCCCCACGGGCTTCCCGGACTGCACCAGCAGCGTCTCGTCATCCTCGAGCGTCCGCAGTGCCTCGACGATCGCATCGAAGGCCGCCCAACTGCGCGCCGCCCGCCCAGTCCCCCCGTAGACGACCAGGTCGTCCGGCTTTTCCGCCACCTGGGGATCCAGGTTGTTCATGAGCATCCGCAGCGCCGCCTCCTGCGTCCATCCCCTGCATGCGAGGGTGGTGCCGCGGGGGGCGCGGACGAGCCGCGAACCCTTGGTCATCGTCATCTATCAGCCTCCGATCCGGTCAGCGCTCCCGCCCTGACCAGCGTTGTCAACGCGTCGATATCATCGCTCAGCACCCGGTCCTCGACCAGCTTCGGCACCTTCTCCCGCACGACACCGAGCGCGTGCTCCACACCCCTTCCCGCCAACAGCGGACGGTGGAACTCGACCGCCTGCGCACCGCAGAGAAACTCCACCGCCAGCACCGTCTCCAACAGCGAAATGCTCCTGCGCACCTTGCGCGCCGCCGCCATGCCCATCGACACGTGGTCCTCCTGGGACGCGCTCGTCGAGACCGAATCGACGCTGGCCGGCGCCGCCAACACGCGCATCTCGGACAGCGCGTCGGCCGCGACAACCTGGGCGATCATGAGGCCGGAACGGGCACCGGGCTCGGGTGTCAGGAAGGCGGGCAGGCCGGAAAGATCCGGGTTCAGCAGCCGGTCGATCCGCCGCTCGCAGATCGAAGCGAGGTCGGCCGCCGCGATGGCGACGAGGTCCAGGCACTGGGCGACGATCTGAGCATGGAAGTTGCCCCCGCTGAGCACTCGCGCGGCTCCGGGATCCCCGCCAGGCGTCGGCTCATCCGGCCTGGTTGGCTCATCCGGCCTTGTCGGGACCACCAGCGGATTGTCCGTGGTAGAGTTGGCCTCGGTGGTCAGGATTCTCTCGGCGTACGCGTGGGCTTCCCGAGCCGCGCCGTGGACCTGCGGCATGCACCGGAGCGAATACGCATCCTGCACCCGCGAGTCCCCCACCCTGTGCGATTCGCGGATCCCGGAGTCCGCCAGCAGCGCTCGCAACCGCCGCGCGCTCTCGATCTGGCCCGGGTGCGGCCGGGCGGCGTGGAGTTCGGCCCGGAACGCCTCGGGAGTCCCCCTCAGCCCTTCGAGCGTGGTCGCGCCGGCGACATCGGCAGTGTCGAGAGCGCGCCCGAAGCGCCTGAGAGCGAGCGCGCCGATCCCCGTTACGGCCTGGGTCCCGTTGACGAGCGCCAACCCTTCCTTTTCGGCGAGTTCGAGGGGCGCGATCCCCGCCCGGCCCAGCAGTTCCGACGTGGCCGCCACCTCGCCATCGGCCTCGGCCCGGCCCTCCCCCATCAGCGCCAGCGCGACGTGCGCCAGCGGGGCGAGGTCGCCGCTCGCTCCCACCGACCCGATCTCGGGCACGACGGGGTGGATCGCATGGTTCAGCAGGTCCAGGAGGCGCTCGACCACCCGCAGACGGCATCCCGACTGCCCCCGTGCCAGCGCGTTGGCCCGGAGCAGCAGGATCGCACGCACCTCCACGGCGGGAAGGGGGCGGCCCGTGCCCGCCGAGTGGCTCCTCACCAGGTTGCGCTGCAGCGCCCGCTGTTCGTCGCGCGCGATTCGCACCTGCGCGAGCCTCCCGAAGCCGGTGTTGACGCCGTAGACGGGTCCGTTGGCATCGAGCAGGCGCTCCAGCCGCCGCCGCGAACGGCGCACGCGCTCGGCGGCATCTTGGTCGAGGCGCACGGGGACGCGGTCGCGTGCTACGGCCTCGAGCTGCGCGAGGGTGAGCCCCGTGCCGTCGATGGTGATCATGCGGCCGGATCCTCTCCGGTGGACGCCTGCTCGGGGGTCGTCCCGGCCGGGCGCGTGTGCGTGGCTGGGTTGCCCTGCGCGGCCGGGGGGCGCGAAGCCCGGTCGCCATGCGCGGCCGGATCTCCGTGCGCGGACGCCGACCCTCCCGCCCGCCTGAGAGCGACGAACTCTTCCCTGGTCAGCGTGTGGACCATGCCCTCCCAGTGATCTTCGAGCTCTACCCCAAGTCCGTCGGCCAGGCGGTTGACGTAGTTGTAGTAGGACGTGACCTGGCAGATGTCGAGGATGGCGTGATCCCCGAATCCGGCGGCCCGGAGTGCGTCCGTGTCGGCGGACGTCATGCCCCCCGGATCGCGCGTCAGCTTGACGGCGTAGTCCAGCATTGCGTCTTCCCTGTCGGTCAGCGAATCCGGGCGCTCGCCCCTGGCCAGGGCGCCTCCGAGATCCGGCGTGCCGGTGAGCCTGCGGAGACCCGCTCCGTGGTGGTTGATTCAGTAGAAACAGTCGTTCACTGCGGAGACGGTTACGGCAATCATCTCGCGCTCCACCCTGGAGAGCGGCGAAGGGCCGGTCATGAGGTGGCGGTAGAGATCGTAGTGGTGCTCCATCGAAGGCGGATTCAATGAATGAATGCGCAGGATGTTGTCCAGGTTGCCCCGGGCGTCCGAATAGCGCTCGTAGAGGGCCGAGAGCTTCGGTCCGGCTTCGTCGGGATTGGTGTATCGTATGTGGGCCATGATCCGCGGGTGGTTGCGTGACGGAATACGGGAAGCGCGGCCGGCGGGGCGCCCGCCTGCTCGGATTGCCGAGAGGGCAAGCTATCCACAGCTTCATCCCTGAGCCAAAATAGCCGGAGTGCACCAAATGTTCATGATTCCCGGGAGCCATCGCTTCTCGAAGTCCGCCGACTGCATTTCCGCCGCCGGGCGGGCCGTCCTTCGGACCCTCGCCGTCCTCCAGCCTTCCACCGCGTTCCGGACCACCGCAGTGCCCCTGGCCATCACTCTGCTGGTGGCCACCCCCACAGCGGCCCAGGACGAGTTCGGGAGGATGGTCGCGGTGTCCGGCGAGAGCGTGATCGTCGGCAAGCCGGGACCGGCGCGCGGGCCGGCGGCGCTGTACCGGTTCGAGAGGGACGACTCGGGAGCGTGGGTGCTCGTCACTTCCTTCTCACCGCCCGGAACCGCCGAGAACGGGTACCGCCTGGCGCCCTCGATGCAGTGGAGTGGCGACCGCCTGGTGGTGGGCTCCGCGGACCCCGACGTGGAGGTCGGAGCGCACGTTTTCCGCGATGGGCGCGACGGCCTCGCCCACGAGACCGGCCTGGAGCTCTTCCTGCCGGCAAATCCGGGTCAGGCGGCGAACCCCGGCGCCCCGGGCGGCGCGGCGCTGGACTTCCCGGGGATCATGCGAATCCTTTCGCCACCTTTGCGCACGGTGGCTCTGGGGCGTGACCAGGTCGCGGTTTCGGTGGCCGGGGACGGCGCCAGCCCGCCTGCCGTGTATCTCTATCTGAGGGACGAGCGACGGGGGTGGCAGCCGCCAGCCCTCGTGCAGCTTCCCGGACCCGCCTCTGCATACGCGGACTTTGGAGCCGCCATGGCGTTCCGGCGCGACGAAGTGCTGGTATCATCCCCGAGCGCGGACGAGGTGGGCCGGGTATTCGTGTTCCGGCCGCAGGACAGCGCGCTGGGCAACATCACCCTCGCACCTGTGGACTCCCTGGCAGCCGGGGCGCGCTTCGGCGCCACGCTGGCCATCGACGGCAGCCGCATGCTGGTGGGGGCTCCGGGGGCCCGGGGGGGGTCCGGCCTCGTATACGCCTACCGCCGGTTCGATCCCGGCGAGTGGGAGCAGCATCAGGTGCTTTCGCTCGACCTGGAAGACGCCACCGGCGTGGCGGGATCGTTCGGGGCGACGCTCGCCCTCCTCGGTGACGAATTGTGGATCGGCGCGCCGGGGGCCGAATCGGGCGCCGGCCGGATTCATCGCTTCCGGCTCGTAGACGGCGAGTGGCAGCCTGAGCCGATCGCGACCCCGGAGACCGCGCCCGGCGCCGGACTCGGCGCGGCGATCGCGCTGGGGACCCGGGTCGCGGTGGTCGGCGCGCCGGGCACAGACGGCGGATACGGCGCGGCGATGGTGTACACCCGCGAGTTGGGCGGGCCCTGGGGCGAACCCGAATGGCTGCACCCCGGAACCGGCCCCGATGCAGTCACGGGCGGCGAGGTCACCTGCGAGGACGGCGCCGCGGCGGCCTTCTCGTGCGACAACGTCGACCTCCTCGCCTTCCTCCCGAATTCCGCGCTCGGCGGCGGGCCCGGCGAACGCGTGAGCGACGTCTGGGGATGGTCGGACCCGGAGACCGGCCGCGAGTACGCCCTGGTCGGGCGCACGGGCGGCGCGGCGATCGTCGACGTGACCGACCCGGCCGGCCCGCGCTACATGGGCGTCGTCCCCGCCAACCCCAGCGGCGCGCGCGACCTGAAGGTCTACGCCGACCACCTCTTCTTCACCGGCGACGGCGCGGGCGAGCACGGCCTCGTCGTCTTCGACCTCACCCGGCTCCGCGACGCCGCCCCCGACCCCGCCACCCCCACCGGCGGCATCGAGTTCGAACCCGACGCCGTCTACCGCGGTATCGACAGCGCCCACAACCTCGTGATGGACGCCCAGAGCGGCTTCGCCTTCCCCGTCGGCGCGAGCGGCGGCGGCGAGACCTGCGGCGGCGGCCTCCACATGGTCGACGTCCGCGACCCGAAGGCCCCGGTTTTCGCGGGCTGCTTCACCGACACGGTCGGGCTGATCGCGCCCGGGCGCACCCACGATGCCCAGTGCGTGGTCTACCAGGGTCCCGACGACCGCTACCAGGGCCGGCAGATCTGCTTCATCTCGAACGAGACGCTGCTGAGGATCGTGGACGTGACCGACAAGGAGACCCCCGCGCCCATCGGCGGCGCCAGCCACCCCGGCGTGGCGTACATCCACCAGGGCTGGCTCACCGAAGATCACCGCTACTACTACCTCGACGACGAGCTCGACGAGCTGGTCGGGACGGTCTCGAATACGCGCACCTACATCTACGACGTCGCTGAACTCGACGACCCGATCCTCGTCGGGTCCGTGGACGGCCCCACCGGCGCGACCGACCACAATCTCTACGTCAAGGGCGACCGGATGTACCAGGCCAACTACCAGGCCGGCTTCCGCGTCTTCGACATCAGCGACCCGGAGGCGCCGGAGGAGATCGGCTGGTTCGACACCACGCCGTACGAGGGCGATCCGCCCGGGTTCGTGGGCGCGTGGACGGCCTACCCCTTCTTCGACAGCGGCGCGGTGGTGGTCACCAGCATGTACGAGGGGCTTTTCCTGCTGAGGCCGAGGCCGCGGCGTCTGATTCCCTGACAGTCGGCGCACGGGACGCGAGCTCGGAAGGCGGCGGGCCGGGCGGGGCCCGATGCCCGCGGCCCGCCGTGCCCCGCGCAAGGCAAGCGCACGGGTGCTGCCGAAGAGGCGCCGGGCGGATTCGAACCGCCGAATGGAGGTTTTGCAGACCTCTGCCTTACCACTTGGCTACGGCGCCGATACGAAGGGGGCGCGGCAGTCGGCCGTCGCCCCCCGAAAGCAGTTGGCGGCGCGTCCCGGCCCCATCTGAGGCGGCATCGCGTCGCGGCTGGACTGCCCGTATCCAGAGCGGGAAACCGGACTCGAACCGGCGACCCCCACCTTGGCAAGGTGGTGCTCTACCAACTGAGCTATTCCCGCGTGGCGGCACCCCTCTTTCAGGGCGCCGGACCCTCCCGCGGCAACTCTGCGCAGGGGCATGCCGTCAGAAGGGATAGCAACGTTAGGGACGGGGCCAGGGAGTGTCAACCGCGTGGCCGAGCCTGGCCCGGCGCCCCCACGGGCGGCGGTCGCGTTCTCGCCCGCAACGGTCCCTGTTATCTTGTCTCCGCCAGCGCCTTCTTCCCGGATGAGCCGTGCTCCGTAACCGCTCGACAGCCCTCACGCTCTTCACCCTCCTCCTGAGCACCGGGGGCCTGTCCCTCCCGACCGGCGCAGCCGCCCAGGAGCCCTATTCGCCGCTGGTCCCGCGCGGGCATGTCCGCCTCGGCATCCTGGGCGAGTACTCCAGCTTCTCGGACCTCTACCGGATCGGGAGCCGGACCGATGGGCCCGTGAGCCTGGGCGACCTGTTCAGCGGGCCCGTCGGCAGCCGCATGTTTCCGTTTCTGGGGGAGCCCGAGGCTTCCGTGCGGGCCGCGATCGAGGACGACTACGAAATGAGCCTGGGGATGATGTCCTCGGTGCTCGAGAAGAGCGCCGCAAGGGTCCCGGTGGCGGTGGATGTGGGTGTGTTCGATTGGCTCACGGTGGGCGCGGTGGTCCCGCTGGTGCAGAACGAGACCGAGTTCACGACGCTGTTCGTGGCGGATTCCGCCGGGGCCAACGCGGGATTCAGCCCGGGGATGGATGACCCTGCCGCGGTTACCGGTTTCCTCAACGGTCTTCAGGGGTCGATCGGCGCCTACGACGTCTTCCGCGGCGAGAACTGCGCCGTGGATCCCATGTCCGATGCCTGCCGGGACGCCACGCAACTCCTTGCAGACGCGCGCTCCTTCCACTCGCTCCTCTCGCTGATGTACGGAAGCATGTTCGCTCCGCTCTCCTCGTCCTCCGCCGGGATGGCGCTGGATGCGCGCCTGGCCGCGTTCGCGGAGGCCTTCGGGGCCGCGGGCATCACCGGCACCCCGGCCATGATGCCGCTGGCAAGCGCGCTCCTGACCACCGAGGACCTCGTGCGGCTGGTTTCCGAGCCAACCTTCGGCATCGAATCGGACACCCCGTTCGAGAACTGGAAGTCGCTCTGGCGCCTCGGCGACATCGAGGTGAGGGCGGACGCGCGCGTCTTCGAGATCGGCGATCCCGAGAGTCCGAATCAGTTCACGCTGGGTGCCGGAGCCATGGCACGTCTGCCCACGGGCACGCAAGACGATCCCGCCAACTTCCTGGACTCGGGCAGCGGCGACAGGCAGCTCGACGTGGAGCTGAGGGGATGGATGAACGGGCGCTGGCGTAGCGATTTCGGTCTGTGGGCCGACTTCCGCTACGGCACTCAGTTGAAGGGAAGCACGGTGCGGCGGGTCTCCGACCCCGGAATCGCATTCGCGCTCCGGTCGACCGAGACCGCGCTCGACTGGAGGCCGGGGGACTACCAGTTCCTGGAGCTGACACCGTGGTACCGGCTCACGGACGCGATGTCGATCGTGGGCGGATACCGATTTTTCCGCAAAGGCGAGGATTCCTTCAGCATTCCAGCGGTGGTTCCGGTCGAGGAGACGGCCGCTGCTCTAGCGGCCCCACCGACGGCCGTCGACCCCGGCATTCTCGTGCCGGGAAGCGGCGGATCCGTGGGTCAGGCGCTACTTGGCATGGTGTACAACCGGGGAGCGCAGGTGGGGGACGATGGCGAGGCCGGCGATCCGTTCGAGGTCCGCGTGATGTACCGGCGGACGGTCGGCGGGAGCGGGGGTATGCCGGTGTCCGAGTCGCTGGAGGTGGGCTTCAGGTTCTTTGTGGGGATTTGGGGGGGACGGGCGGAACCCCGTTAGAATTGACACAAAACAACTCTTTGTGACCCGGATCACAGTTAGGGTAGGTTGGCGGTGCGTCCGGCAGTGGACGCACCGCCAACCTATGCGTATGATCGTCACGGAGTGTGTCCTTGGGATTCCATCGGGCAGGGATCACCGCCGACAGGGCGTAGCGGTCGCAGGGCAATGACAGATGCCTCGTCGGCGGAGGCGAGGAGACGCGAATCACGGCAAGGAATCACGTAAGTTCAACCAGGACTGCACGATCTGCCGTTCTTGCCATCACGCCATCCGTGATTCCCTCGCGGTCGAAATGGTGGAATACAGACTCCAAAGGCGGGAAGCCCCTGAGTGGGTTGCTTGACCCGCCCGCAGCGCCTCCTCTCCGATGCAAGGCAACACGTCCGACGACAATCCATGATCGGTGGGAGGATAGGCCAGCCTGAAGCCGACACGCTAGAACGCACACGATGGGGGGCGGAACTCTCACCCCAAGTCGCCCAACGGAATCCACTGGCCCACTTCCTCGACTCGCCGCGCACCGCTCTCCGCTGCCAGCGGTTCTTTCGCACCAATCGTCCACCAGCATCTGACTCACTAGCGCATCCACGCTCGCGCACGCATCGAGTCCGTACTCATTTGGAGCGTTCGGCAAGGAGCGTCGGCCCCAAGTCGGGGTTACGGCGAACCCGCCCCGCTGGTTTATCGCCCGCTCCCGAACCTCGGCTGGCCCCTGCGGACTGGATCCGGGCGGCTACTAGACCGACAAGACGGGGAATAGTCCCGTCTTCAATCTTCAATCGACGCTCTTTCTGGTGGGCCACGAAATGCTGAAGCGCGTGACGTACTGGGCACCCAAGGAATCCAACGTCACCGCCCAGAAATGCTCACTCGTAACCACAACCGCTACACTAGACGGAATGTCGGGATCAATCCAAACATCTGCGGACAACGTCGCCGAGCCAATATGCGTTCCCGACCCTTCGAACACCTCGAATGCACCGCCCGTCTCGTTGTGCCAATACTTGCTTCCGTTTGGGACGGCGCTCTCTGTGCTCGGCTGCGACAGTTGAACCCAAATTTTCCCGTCCCGACCCACAGTGATCGTCTTGTATGCTGCCTTGCTATCGGGGTAGTCGTATCGAAGAAGTTGACGCACGGGATCTGTTTCCACCGAGTTAACTTTCGCGAGCTCCTCAGCCAAACCTCGACTCGATTCAATCTCACTCAAAAACCAAGTCATCTCGTCTGCGGAAATCGATACCGGCTCTATCGGTACGATATCACTCGACACCACCGAACCACCTGGCGATATGACATCGAATTGCAACTCCCTCGGACACCCGATAACAAGATCACCAGGAGAGCTGATCGTCCAGACAACTTTCGGCGCGTACCGCACACGCAGATCTTCATAGTGGCCACTCCTGACAGCTTGGCTTGATCGTGTTCCACATTCTTGAACAAATCGCTCGGGAGCCCAGATGGTATCCAACACGGTGCCGCGAAGGTCGACAGACACGAACACAGGGCGAGGCCATGTGACTGGCTTACCGTCGAGGGGCATTTGTGGGGCCAAGCCGAAATACGCCCCACCCGCCAACCGATTCACGACAAGATGTCGTGACCATGTTAACCATTGATTTGGTGTTTCCCATTGCCCACGATACTCCCCCGACGACGAGTCAAACAAAGACACACGCCTCCGCGGCCTGTCCACAATCGCCACTAACCCATCCTCAAGGATGGCCATTCCGGAAAGGTTACCGAACTCGCCTGGCCCCTCACCTCTTCCGCCAAATCGCAACAAGAAATCGCCATGTCGATCAAACTTGCGCACCTCGTAGTTCTGCCCGTCCCCTACATACACCGAACCCTCATCATCCACCGCAAGGCCCGTGATTCTGCCGAACTGAGTCACTTCAGGGCCACTGACGCTGCCGATTCTGAGATCCACCTCCATTCCCACTACCCACCGGTTCGGAGCCGGATCGGACTCGGTTCCAGACGAGCAGGCGAAAGCAAAAGCAACACAAGACGCGGCGGAAACTCGCGATACCCGTGTCGCCTGCGGCTTTCGACGGTACACCTCCATGTCCCTAGAAACAGCTCTGGCGTTCGGCATTGGCACTGGGGCCAATGGCCATGGGGTTGTCGAACAGCAATACCCGTCGTCTCCTCGATTCATCAAGTGCGAGCAACACGATGACAGTCTCTGTCACGGCGATTTCCCACGGGTCGTAAGGATCAACGCGATAGGCAGCAAGGATGTCTCCGTCCCGGTCCAGCACAACCAAGACACTTCGAGGCCGATACTCAACCCCACCGTCGCGGAACTGTTGCAGATCGGCTACCGTCCTCGGAAGCTCCGGGAATGAATCGCTCTGAAGTAGAAAAAACCGGCCACTCGGAGCGATGCTAAAGTCGATCATGTGATACGGTGCGGCTGCGTCTACCGTTCTACCCCGGTCGTCCAGCACTTCCACCGGAGCTTCCGCACGGAACAGAATGGGAGGCTCGATGACTCGGCTCGCGGCACGAGCATTACCGGTTGTGGAGAAGCCCAGCAACCGACCGTCCAAGCGTCTACCAAACCAGACGGTATCGTCCTCGGCCACCAGCCGCCCTTGGTTAAAGAGTGGTGTCAAAGCCCCTTCGCCTTTCCGAAGCCTCCCCCTCTCCGAGAATCTACGGGCATTCCCGTACCACAAACGCACTACTGGAATGTTGTCACTCCATTGTGCGGCTTCAGTCAATGCGCGTGAACTCTCGATCCAATGCTCTGCCACCATGCCGTTTTCTACAAGCGCTATCTCTGATCCAAACACTGCTGCATGAACATCGACGCTGAGTGGAGGCGGAACGTGTAGCGTTCTGACACGGGTGACATAGTTCTCATACACCGATACCGTTTGCTCAGTGACATCGGCCGCAGCAAGCATCCGGCCACGGAGCGAAACAGCCGTCACATTGGTGATCGCACTGGTATCAGCAATTCCACCGTACAATGACTCAAGGTATGAGCCATCCAAGCCAAACATGTGAATAGCGTCGTCGCCAGCATCAGCAGCCGCAATGCGGCACGTTCCGACTCCCCTTGCATCGATAGCCGTAGGTAAGGCGAACTCAAAGCGATCACTGATTTCGGGCAATTGAAGGAGCTTGGAGGGGAGAATGGCCTGCATGGCCAGTTGATCTTCGACGCGTCGATCTGCTTCCATCCAGGCCACAACATCAAGATCTGTTGACCTTATCGCTAAGGTACCGGCTGTCGCATTGCTCGTGCGGTTATCTGGCTGGCAACCCAGAACGAGTACGACGGCAAGCCATACATGAGCGCGGCGCATACAACCGGCGTTGGCCTTCACAAAATCGAATCGGCCAGCGACCAGAACGCCTGATCCGAACCGACAATTGATCGTGCCGGGGCTAAACTACAGTCAGATCGGAGCGCCGTCGATGAAGGCAATCTCGCTCCGACGGCGGCCGATTTCGGGATGCCGTCGGTCCCGGTGACGATGGCGGTGGGGTAAACTCGGATGTCCGTTTCTTCGAGAAAGCGACCGGCGTCGGTGGTCCAGTAGTGAGGCAGTGGGAAAGGACGGCTACCGAACAGTGAGTCGGCGCTTGCCTCGTTGCCGACCACAATCCACGAAAAAGCCCAACCCTCTGGAGGAGAAATACCGTCGTGCTTCAGTTGCCGAGTCCACTCCCGAACCGCCTGATGCGACACCGGACAACTTGCGGCGACGACGACCCAATACCCACACTTGCCTAGATTGGCCTCGGAAACCTGCGTTGGACCGCCATCTCTGATGATACTGGATGAAATCGCGTTACCAATTAGGCGACTGGGCGCGAGAGCGTCATCCGAATGCTTTGGCGATGAGAAGCGAAATGCGAGATGTAGAATAGTTCCGAGGACGAGAATGGACAGGATCCAAGTGGACGGTGCTAGGTTCTTCATACTCCACTCAAACCAAGCTGCCCGCTGTCACGCGCGTCTGCGGCAAGCACCGTTTCGAGCAACCCTCTAGACATTATGGGGATAGACTCCGATTCGGGCACGTCCGGGTCACCGGTGGGCAGTGGACACGAGCACACCGTTCTTCCACGGGACGGCCACTTCGGCGACACCAATCGAGTCCAACGCTGCCCGCGCGTAAGAACGGACTCCGCTGTGGGACCGAGGCCAGTATCCTGTCGTCGCCGAGTGGACCGTCAGGTAGTTCCGCCTCCAGTGCAGTCGGAGGCATCCTCGCAGCACCCTGTGAGGGCACAGGCGTCGATTGAGCAGCAAGGCGTGGTCTTTCCTTCCACCTTGCAGTAATCACATGTGCCCGGTAGGGGCGGCGGCTGGCTTGATACCGGGGCGGGTCCGATGGCCCACAGATTGACTGTGATCAGCCCGACAACCAGCGCTGTCAGTGTGAGTCGCTTTCTCATTCGGTTGGCTCCTTTTCGCTGCCCTTCTTGTTTATGTCCACCACGGTGGCCACGCTTCCGTGGCTCGTCTTTGACCCGTGGCGGGATCTGTAGGGATACGGTAACAGGCCGAAGCGCGTTCCGCAAGAGACTGAGCGGGAACAGACTGGGGCGGGAACGACGACTGTAGAAAACTGGATGCCCAGGAACCGTGTCTGCGGTCGGCAATGACGGTCAATATCGGGAGAGAGCCGACCCGTTGGGCGCGGCTTCCCGTGATCCCGACGGGGGAGTTATCCGAGCCGCTGGCGGCGGCGTGTCGTGGGCTGGAGGCGTTGCGAAACCTCGTGAAACGTCGTGGGACTGTGGGCAATTTCCCACAGGTTGACGGGCTTGCGGAAGGGTCTTCAGCGTTCGGGGCATGGACACGCTGGAAGAGCAGATCAGAACACGGGTTAGGGCGTTTCTCGACAGCACGGGGATCAGCCCGACGAGGTTCGGCAGGATGGCCGTGGGCGACCCGCATCTGGTGCGCCGGATCGAGGCTGGCCGGTCGGTGACGGTGAGAACGGCGGACCGGTTTCTGGCGTTCATCCGCGACTACGCCGGGGACTCGGGCGGCGCGCGGGATCCGCCCCGCCGTCCCCGGCGCCGCAAGCCTTTGCCGCGGGCGGGGCGAGCGGAGAGGAGCACGACGACGACCGACCAGCCGAGGAATGAGAGAGCGAGGGCGCCGACGCGCATTCTGCGATTGCCGGAGGTGATGGCCCGCACGGGCCTGTCGCGGACGACGATCTACAGATGGCGGCTCGCGGGACGGTTCCCGCAGCCGGTTCGGCTGGGAACGCGGAACGTGGGCTGGATCGAGTCGGAGATCGAGGCGTGGCTGCGCGAGCGGATGGCGGAACGCCGGGGCGGCGCAGAGATCGTCGCCTAAACTGACCCCTCACATAAGGAAAGGAAGAGAGCGATGAAAAGGTTGTTGAAAAAGGCGCGGGCGGCGGGGTTCGCCGCGCTGTGGCTGCTGACGCCCACCGCGCTGATGGCGCAGGGGACGAGTCCGTGGGTGGACGCGGTGGCGGAGCTTGAGCGGCAGTTCACGGGACCGATCGCGCGGGGGCTGTCGCTGATCGCGATCGTGGTGGGCGGTCTGATGTTCGCGTTCGGCGAGGGCGGGAGCAAGCGGACGCTGGCCGGGATCATCTTCGGGATCGGGATGGCGGTGGGCGCGGTGAACTTCCTGGCCTGGCTGTTCTGATGCGGGACTTGAGGCGCTGGACGGGCCACGCGGCGCTCAACCGTCCGCTGACGGTTCTGGGCGTGGAACGGCGGCTGTTCCTGCTGGGCGCGACGCTGGCGCTGGCGGTGTGGAACGCGACGGCCTCGTTGTTCGTGGGCGGCGTGGTGTTCGTCACCTGCTACGGGGCGGGCTGGCTGGCGGGCCGAAGGGACCCGGCGATGCTCGCGGTCCTTCGCGCGGCGACCCGTTATCCGGCGCGGTTCGATCCGGGCAAGTGGGCGGACGAGCCGTGGCACTTGCGCATCCGGTCGGACAACCGATGAGGGTGTCCGAGGAGCGCCGCGCCTACGAGTCGGCGGGCTCGCTGGCCGAGGAGCTTCCCTACTGGGGGTGGCTGGAAGACGGCCGGACCTGCCTGACCCGTTCGGGCGAACTGGTTGCGGCGGGCCGGATCCGGCCCGCCGCGATGGACGGCCGCACGCCGGAACAGATCGACCGGGTGCTCGGGTTATGGCAGCGCCTGATGTCCGGGCTCGGTCCGGAGACCCGCCTCCACTTCTACTTGATCCGCCGTCCTACACAGGCCGCCGGCGAGCCTGTGGTGGGCGGCTCGGATGTGGCATCCGTGTCGGCACGGAAACGCCGTAGGTTCCTGGCCGGGCGCGTGCAGCGGCTCGACGCCTACCTGATCTGGTGCCACGATCCGGGCCTCCGTCCAGTCGGCGGGGGCTCCGGATCGGGGCCGCTGTCGCGCTTCGCCCGCTTTCGTAAGCGACGCCGCGGCAAGACGGCAACGACCTACCTTGCGTCCGAGATCGATGCGGCCGCCGGGCGGTTCCGGGCGATGATCGACGCGGGCCGTTCGTTGGTGGCCGAGCACACGCCGGTCGAGATGCTGGGAGCCGTGGATGCGTCCCGGCTCCTGTCCGAACTCATCAACCGGCCCGGCACGCTCTGGGACGGCGCGACGGGCAGCGGGATGAACTGGCGGCTCGCGGTGTCGGAACTGGAGGCGGAGCGTTCGCACCTGAGGCTGGACGGCGAACCGGTGATTCTCTACTCGCTGCTTTCGCCGCCCGGCCAGGCGCACGCGAACCTGCTGAGGGACCTGTACTGTCTGGACGCTGTGCTGACGGTGTCGCTCGAATGGCGTCCGTGGACCACCGAAGCCGCCCGCCGCCGCATCCGGGGTGCGCAGCGCCACTACTTCTCGCGCCGCTACTCGATGATGGCGCACGTGCGCGAGACCGAGGGCACGGCGTCGGCGATGGTCGATTCGGCGGCGGCGGCGGAATCCGACCGGCTGGGCGCGGCGCTGGTCGAACTCGAAGCCGACGGCGTGGGGTACGGCGAGTTGTCGCTCACCGTGGCGCTCCACGGCGATCTGCCCGATATCGAACGCCTGGACGGCGACGTGCGCCGCCTGTTCGCCGCGCACGACGCGAAGGCGATCCGGGAGGGCTACGGCCAGCTTCCCGTCTGGTTCGCCCGGCTTCCGGCCCGGCCGCGCAGGCGGCAGGTGCGCAAGGTGTTCGCGTCGGCGGGTGTCGCCGCGTGCCTTGCGCCGGTGTTCGGTCCGCCCAAGGGTTCGGCGCGGAGCGATCACCTTCGCCGCGAGTCGCTCGCGGTGTTCGAGACTCCTTGGCGCACGGGCTACCACTACGACCTGTTCGCGGGCGACGTGGGCCACACGCTGATCCTGGGCGCGACGGGATCGGGCAAGAGCTTCGCGCTCAACTTCCTTCTGGTCGAGGCGCTGAAGTACGGCCCCCGGGTGCTGATCTTGGACCTGGGCGGCTCGTACCGCTGGCTGACGCACTTCCTCGGGGGCTCGTATCTCGAACTGACGGCCGGGGAGACGGCTTCCGGGCTCCGGCTTGCGCCGTTCGCGCTGCCCGCCACGACGCGCACGTTCCAGTTCCTGACCGGCTGGGTGCTGCGGCTGCTGAAACTCGGAGGATACGAGGCGAGCGGCGCGGACACGAGCGAGATCCGCGCCCGGGTCGAGGACCTGTATGCGCTTACGGCCGAGCGCCGGACGCTGAGCGTGCTCACGGGCTCGCTCCCATCGGCGATGTGGCCCGCGCTGAGCCGCTGGACGGAGGGCGGCGTGTGGGGCGCGTTCTTCGACAACGCCCCGTCCGGCATGCTCGACCTCAAGTTCCGTGACTGGCAGGTGATCGACCTGGCGGGCGCGGCGGAGCACGCGGACCTGTGCGAGGCGGCGCTGTCATACCTGCTGGAGCGCATGCGCCTGGAAATCGAGGACCCTCACCAAGCGGCGCGGCTCAAGCTGATGGTCGTGGACGAGGCGTGGCGCTATCTGGCGGACCCGGCGGTGCTCGCCTATCTGGCCGAGGCGGCGAAGACGTGGAGGAAGAAGAACGCGGCGCTGGTGCTCGCGACCCAATCGGCCGTGGACGTGACGGGTACGGCGGGCGCTTCGGCGCTCCTCGAATCGATTCCCACGAAGCTCTTCCTCGCGAATCCGGAGCTGCCGGACGAGGCGGGCGAGTTGTTCCGGCTGAACGAGTCGGAGGTGGCCCAGGTCCGCGAACTGACGCCCAAGCGCGAACTCTACCTGCGCCGCCCGGACGAGGCGGCGGTGCTCCGCCTGGAAGTCGATCCGGAGAGCTACTGGCTCTACACCTCGTCGCCGCTGGACGCCGAGAAGCGTGCCGAGGCGGTGGCGAGGCACGGCCTGGCCCGGGCGCTCGAAGTGCTCGCGGGCCGATCCCATCCAACCTCACAACGAAAGAGGAAGTGACACCATGAGAACACCAACCGCCGCGATCCTGCTGGGCGTAGTCGTTGTGCTGCTGACGCTCCTTCTGGCGGCGCTCCCCTGCGACGGGGCCGCGCAGCAAGCGAACCCGGACGCCGCCTACCTTCGGGTGCCCGTGCCCGGCGAGGGCGAGGAGCGGATCCCCCGTCTACGCGCGCGCGTGCGCCATACAACACTAATCGTCCTACCGGCCGGGGAGCGGATCCTCGACTTCGTGGCCGGCGACTCGGAGTACTGGCACCTGACGGGCGCGGCGAACGTCGCGTACCTGAAGCCCCTGGCCGAGGACGCGGCGACGAACGTCGCGCTGGTCTGCGAATCGGGCCGCATCTATTCGTTCCTGGTCGAGGAGCACGGCGAGAAGCCGCCCCATCTCGTCGTCCGCGTCGAGGCGGGCGCGGAGGCGGCGGGCATCTCCGGTTTCGGCGCGGGCGGACCCGCGTTCGTGGCCCGGAGCGAGGTTGCCGCCTACCGGGAGATGGCCGCCGAGGCGGCGGAAGCGGCCCTTGCGGCTCACGCGGAGGCCGAGTCCCGCATCCTCGAAGCGCGGGCGGAGATCGAAGCGGGGATTCAAGCGTTCCGCGCCGCCTATCCCGGACGGCTGGCGTTCGAGTACCGGCTGGACTCGGGTGCGTCGAGGCGGCCGTTCCTTGTCGAGGCGATGTGGCACGACGGGGAGTTCACGTATCTCCGTTCGCGCGCGCAGGAAGCGCCCGCGCTCTACGAACTCAAGGACGGCGAGCCTGCGCTGGTCGCGTTCGACTTGGGCGAGGACGGCCTCTACGTCGCCCGCCGCGTGCTGGGCGACGGGTGGCTCCAGATCGGCGACAGGCGGGCGCGCTGGCGGTTCGAGCCCCGGGAGGCGCTCCGATGAGCCGCTGGAAGCAGTGGGTGAAGGAGCCGAAGGGCGCGCTGCCGGGCGGCATCGTCACGAAGGCGGGCGTCGTCCTGATCGCCGTGCTCGTGGCCGGAATGCTGTTCTCGTGGTCGCTCACGGGTCCCGAGGAGGCGGTCGAGGGTTTCGCGCCGCGCGAGCCGAGGGCGGTGGACGCACGCACGGGCCGGTCGTACGCCGGGCGCATCCGCCAGGAGACCGAGCGCGAGACCCAGCGCGCGGAGGCGGAGGGCGTCGGCGAGTCCGGCGATGGTGAGGCCGTAGCCGACGACAACGGATCGACCGGTTCGGGGAACCCGGCCGGACATCGGGGCGTGGCCATCGGCCCGGCCGAGTTCGAGCTTCGGGAAGCGCTCCGGCTGGAGGAGATCGAACGCCGGACCCGCTCGCTGCGCTCGCTTCCGGTGGCACGGACCTACCGGGACCTCAACGGTAGCCGGGACGAGGGCGCGCGGGTTGCCAGCGGCGGCGGCGCGCCTTCCGCCGACCTCGCGTTCCCCGATGCGGCGCTGGAATCGGCCCTCGCTTCGTTCGAAGGCTCGATCGCTGCGCTCGAAGCCGAACTCGCATCCGGCCTAACGGCGGACGGACTGCCGCCGGGCTCCGGCGGAGCTTCACCACAACGGACTCCCGCGCCCCGCACTCCGGAACCCGGCCTGATGGTCACGCCCGAGGACTTGCCGGGTTGGGAACGGATCCCCGAAGGCTCGTTCCTTGAGGCGGTGCTGCTGACGCAGCTTTCGGGCGAGTTTCCCGGCCCGGTGCTCGCCATGGTGTCGGTGCCGCTGTATTCCGCCGACCGCCAGCGGGTCCTGATTCCGCGCGGGACGCGCGCCGTCGGCACGGCCCGGGCCGTCGAGAACCGGGACCAGAGCCGTCTGGCCGTGTCGTTCCACCGTATGCTGCTGCCCGGCGGCAGTTGGATCGACCTCGATTTCGCGGGCCTCGACCAGGCGGGCGAGAGCGCCCTCAAGGACGAGGTCAACCGCCACTACGTCTCGACGTTCGCGGCGGCGGGTGCCATCGGCGCACTCAGCGGACTCACGCTCGCCGGGGCTTCGCCATACGGACTTCGCACGGGCGTCGGCCAAGGCCTCGGCAACAGCGCCACCTCGGTCCTCGACCGGTTCCTCAACCGGATGCCCACCATCACGATCCGCGCGGGCCACCGGCTCCGCATCTGGCTCACCTCCGATGTGCTGGTTCCCACCCCTGCCACACGCCCATGACACGAAAGGACCCCTTCCATGCATCGACGCATCTTCGTTCCCGCCCTTCTCACGGCGTTCCTGGCGCTCGCCAGCCCGGCTCCCGCAAGTGCCCAGTTCGACCCCGGCAGCTGGTGGCAGCGCGCGCAGATCATCGCGAACCAGATCACCCAGATCACGAACCAGGTCCGCCAGCTTCGGTCGATGGCCCGCCAGCTTTCCGAACTGGAGGACCAACTCGACCACATGGGACGCGCCGCCCGAGGCGAGATCAACGCGCTTCTGCAGCCGTTCTCGGACCTCGCGGCCGGACCCTTCGGACTGGTGAGTGACGGGCTCGCCTGGGGCTCCGACTTCAACGGCGCGGGTCGCGACATGGTCGGTGCCGTCCGGGACTTCGGCACCGGCGGCTCGTTCACCGGACTCTGGCGTGCCGCGCGGGGCGCGGCCGACCGGGTGACCGAGGCCGACATCCTCGCGCTGTACAGCAACCATCCGCCGGAGGTCGCGATGCGGGCGCTTGAGAACCACCGCCGCGCCCGCGTGGCCGCAGACCGGCAGCGGGTGCTCGATTACGCGACGCTCGACGCGGCGGCGGCGCTCGCGGGCACGGTCGAGAGCGCGCAGGGCTCGTTCGCGGACCTCACCGCGAATGGGAGCCTGTCAAGAGAACACGTAAGTCGTTGTATTTATTGGCTCACTGACTCGCAGTACCTCTGTGATGCCCCCAGAGTTGCCCCAAACGTGCAGCCGCCTCCCAAACGACCGTCGGCAGGGCCTCGTTGCCCTTCAGCGTCCTGAGCGCACACGGCGGGGCCGTCCGCCGAGGCTGGCGACGGCAGATCGGGTTCTCGCGTTCACTTCCAGTACGACGGAACCCAGCGCCCGGATGATTCAGGGATTCACAACTGAGAGAACGAGGACGGAGCGATGATGAGTGTGATCGAACAGAAAAAGCAGGGGCAAGTGCGCTTTCTGCGGCTGCCGGAGGTGCTGGCCCGCACGGGCCTGTCGCGGAGCACGATCTATGTGCGGCTGGACCAAGGGCGCTTCCCGAGGCCGGTCTCGCTGGGCGGACGCGCTGTCGGCTGGATCGAGGCGGAGGTGGACGAGTGGATCCGGGAGCGGATCGCGGCGAGCCGCAGCGACGCGGAGTGAGGGCGTCACGGGCTTTGTCGAGCGCGCACTCTAGGAAAGCCGAATCCGGCGTACCGGCGGCGGTCGCGGAGGCCTGCCTCGCCCACCCCCGACAGCCCGGTCCACCCTTTTCTGTGAGTGCTTGGAGACTTTGTCACCTCCGCCAGCATCGGTATCTTCTCTTGGGGCAATCCAAGGCTGAGGTGAATGGCGAACGCCGCAGCCTGATGCCGCTCAACCACGAACCGAGGGAGTCCATGTCGCCCCCAATCCGGGGGTCGCCTTCACGAGAAAGACACCCATGAGCATCACACTTCGTCCAATGGATCATGTGGCCGACGAGCCGCCGCCGCCCGACAAGATCTATACCCCTGAGAGGATGGGAGACCTAGCCAAGGGCCTTGAGCAAGCGATAGCCAAGATCGAGGAATGGGGTATCGATGTGAAGGGAAGCAGTCGGTTGCGGAACACCGTGAAGCTCCTTCAGGAAGTCGCGTCTGCCCAGAAGTTCCCCGAGTCGCGAGAAGATCTGCTGAAGATTGCCCAAGCGGCCTCCGACGCTCAAGAGTTCATCACGATCAGGGGCATGCTGCCGCAGGAGCGGTTGAACGGAACTGCCAACGCGCTTGAGAGAGCCGTTGGCGGAACCCTTGGAGTGACCCCGCATGAGGCGTACCAAGCTCAGAGCGAACTCTGGGTCGGGGCGGCACTGTCCTGCGCCGGTGTACGGCTTGGTGTACTGACGAACCCGCAAGGTCCGAATCCCGACTACATCGTTCGGAATGGTACACTGGAGTATGCGATTGAGGTCAAGAGGATAGCAGAGGGCAAGAGCGTCAAGAACCGTGTTTCGAAGGCGGCTAAGCAGACCCGGGACAGTCGCTATCATGGGAGCGCGTTGTACGTCGACCTGACCGACTGGCTGCCTTCATCCATCACCGTTCGCTTCGCTTCCGGCCCGCCCGACCTCGAAGGCCCTCGAACACCAATCGCCAAGAGAGTAGACCGGCTGCGGCAGGAGATCTACAGCGACCAGTCGCATCGGATTCGGCCACGACGGCTGCACCTGCTTGCCGTAACCGCGTTTGCTCGATTCATCCACTGGGATCTTACGGACTTGTCGCAAATGCACCTAACCCGGTACATCGCTCCTCTGTGGTTCTGGCGGTCGGCCAAGACGCTCAGGTATCACCGAGCTCGTTGGCTGGCGGAGTTGCTCCCGAACGTAGCGGGGAACATCGGTCTCCAAGACTTGGGCGGTCACGAACTCAGGTTCCACAGCCAAGGCAGCTGATCCGCGTCTCAGCCTTCTGAATACAGCGAGCCAGCCAATTCCACCTCTCCGGTCCCGCATCGAGATGCGGGAGAGGTCGTGAGCCGGATGCCTGATGCGGCTCCATTCACGCTCGGGATAACCGCGAGATCGAGCACACGATGCCAGAGCCGCTCCGAGCCTGGGGATTGCGTCACATAGCGTAGGCCCTGGCGGGCTTGACAGTGGCTTCTTCGGGTGGCGACGGAGGAGCCGCTGGCGGAGGTCGATCAGCTTCCGGGACGACGCTGGAACCCTTGGGACAACCCGTTTTGTCTTGCGGTTGACATGGCCGGAATCGGTCCCCTGACTGTAGGGTATGGCGATTCTGATGGCCCAAGATTCCCCGCGTCGGCGGGTGGCTTCCACCGCTAATGCGGGAGAGCCAGCGTACCCCGGGTATAACCCAGGGGCTGGCGAGGGACTACGCCCCTTCGAACCCCGGCAGCGGTCGACAAGGGGATGCTGTACTCCCCTTCGAATCCTTGGCCAAGGTCGGCGCCGACCTTGGCTCCGAGCACCTCGTCGCGCTCCGTAGTGCGATGCTCGGCCAACATCGAGCACGCCCGACGGCACACTACCCAGTCCCTCCCGCCCCCCGACGCGGGGTTGCTGCCGCCCCGCCCTTATAACGGCGTTGACAAAGGGTGGTATGTCCCCGTGGCCAAAACCTCGTGCGTCCCCGAGTGAGGCTGGCGGGGGGCTGTACCCCTCTGACCCCCAAGCGGTCCCGTGCTGGAGCACAGACTTCGGGAGCGATGGCCTTCCGGCGAGTCTGGATCGGCGCGCCGTGATGACCGATCGCCGCCATAGCGTACCCGCCTGCCGCGCATCGTCCCGGATTGCGCACCGGCCACCGCTACTAGTCCAAGCGGCACGCCTACTCATACTTTTCGCTCGTGCCTATGTTGCTAAGTCCGTCAAGGTGGCGGGTTCAGCAACACACGAATTCGCTCGGGGACTACGTCGTCGCTAAGGTCTGAAGCAACTTCGGCCTTCGTGACTAGCAGCATCGCCGCAATCCACCCAGCGCTGCCTTCGGCGAACGCGATGCTGCTCGAGTTACGCTCATCCAGATCCTGACATTCTGCCACCCGTCGGCGTAAGCGCGCTTCCAGCTTCCGATGGAAGCGCGCCTGCTGATCGGCAGGGAGGGTTTGGACCAGGATTGCCTGCACCTCAGCGATGCTCCGGAGAATCCCCGCCAGTCGGCGGTCCACCCTGATCGTTGGAAGAGACTGAGTGTGCTGGAGCAAAGATACATCATCCTCCAAGTCCAAGATTCTCTTCCAGCCCTCTCCTGGTTCGCTAGTTGGTCCGGTCTCTTCCATTCAGCTATCTCTCATCTTCAACCCAAAGGCCTCTGGGAGGCCCTGCTGGTCGGTGGGCTCGCTTACCAATCGCTTTTCTTCCACGAGAGCCTTCAACCCTTGTCTCAATTCCTTCGTTCTCAGGTGGGGCAAGCCAGCACGTCGCAGCCTCGTGTGAATTTCGGCAATGGTCCGCTTCTCGCCATCAGCCAAGACGGCCAGTAGAATGTCCTTGCAGTAGGTTCGGGTAAGTCCATCCACCTTGTCGCGGATCTCTCGGATTTCGTCGATCAAGCTCCCGCGTACTTTCCCTTTGGTCATTTTCTTCCTTCTGTCCCTCTGGTGTTGAAAACGGCTCGAAAACCGCCTCTGACCGCCGCGTCCCCACCGACCGGATTCGCGATCCGTGCCCACGGCACCACGGCACCGATCACATCACTCTTCGCATCCCAGCCAATATAGGACCGCCTCTTCACCGCCGCCACGCGACCGGAGAGGGTATTCCCGGGCTCGTCACCACGTCGAGCGCAACACCGGCCAAGAGGCCGTCGGCAGCGCCGTCTGTCTGAACCGGAGCGCCCCGCAGAATGGCCCGCACCTTGCCGTCCCCGTCGCGGTAAATGGACATGGACCGATCCGTCGAGCCGTCCAGGGTCGCCGTGCCGCCGGGGCCGGACAGCGTGACGCTGGCCAGGGTCTCCCACCCCGGTCGAACCGTCAGGGTGTAGGCGAAGCTCCCGGTTTCCCCGCCTGCGTCGGCGACCTGCGCCATGCCAAACGGCAGTGAGAACAGCACCCGCCCTCCGCTGTCCCGGCCCTCCAAGGTCCACGGGCCGGATCGCTCAGGGAACGAGGGTGGCGCGTCTACCACAAACGCCGGTTCCAAGTATGCGCCATCTACCGCATCGTTGCCGCCCCAGAGCAGCAGGCTCCGAACCGGTTCGGTGGAGACCATCAGGTCCGCGGAGTAGCGGTGCAGTCGGTGCTGTAGTGCCTTCTTGTAGTGGTAGTCGGAGATCCACACGCCGTATCCGGGGAAGGGTTGTTCCAAACCCGTGCGCGTCCACCCGGAGGGATTACAATAGGTCATGAGGTCCGGCGTGTTCGGCGGCACGAACCTTGGGTATCCCAAGTTGTAGCCCCACACCCCGATCCGACCGCCTCCATAGGGGTAGTCCAGATCGAAGGTCATGACGGCACCGCACGACTGACCACGCCGGTTGAACGCGATGTTCGGAGGATGACGGAGACTCAGATTGTGCCCGAGCTCGTGCTGGACCGACTGCGGGTTGGACCAACTCACGTAACCGCCGACCACGGCCAAGCCCCCAGGCCCCTCGCCCCCCACGATGCCCATCCAGTAGCCCGTACCGCCCTCCAATCGCCGAATCACCCCTACAGCACCCAAGAAGGCCTCGGTACTGTGTACGCGACTCTCCGTCGTTTCGAAGACCCCGATGATGGGGTGCGTCTTCGCTTCCACCCCGAAGGATCCTGGACCGCACGGCGGAAGTTGACATCCATGCGCTGGCAGCAACCTGAATCCGCCTTGATTCAGATCGGCAGCCATTCGGTCGACTTGGTCCACGAGGCGACGAGTGAAACTGTCGTCGCGGTGGGGATCGCTGCCCACCAAAGGGATCAGGGTGATTTCCAACGGCGGAAGCCGTACCACATCTATCGCTTGGCGGCCTTCCTGCGGCAAGCGGCCATGGTCCCATTCCACCACCATTTCTAGTCCTGGCTGCACGACGGAACGGGGAACGATCGCCGCCGGGGCGATGGTGTCGAGGGCCGCGCCCTGCCCCCCGTCGAAAGCGATTTCGTAGACATCCGCCACATGAACTTCTGTCCCGTCAAGAAAAAACCGGGCGCGGGCCGGAGGCGCTACGTCGAACGTCCGCAGCGCGGCCGGCCGGTCCGCGACCAGCGGCACGGAGGCATCTCGGGACTGCACCACTTGGATCAGGTGCGCCGAGCCCTGACAGGGGTGCACCTGGGTTAGACTCCGGGGGTCGCGGAGGTTGCCGTGCTGGTCCGGCGACCACCCCATGGTCTCGACCAGCCAGGCGACGAGGGATTCGGACGCGACGCAAACATCCGTACTTCCACCCGAAGAATGGCTGGTGCCGATGTTGAGCCACTCCAAATTGCCAAGGTTCTGGAGGGTCGGGGGAATCGGGCCGGAAAGATGCCAGCCCCTGAGATCCAAGCGCTTAAGTGCGGCGAGATTGCCTAACTCCGGGGGGATCGGACCGGTCAACCATCCGCCAAGATTCAGAATCTCGAGGTTGCCCAACGCGCCCAATTCGGCAGGGATCGATCCGACCCCAACGCCGAAACCAGGACTCAATCCGATCCCTGTGTCGAGATTCAGAACCTCCAATGCTTCAAGCCTCCCCAATTTCTGGGAAACGCCGACCCGCGTACCCAGCGTCTGCAGTAACCCACCCTCTTCCTTCGCCCAGCAAGCGCCCAGGCAGACGACACGCCCCGCAGCGTTCACGTCAACCCCGTACCAGTCCCCGAGCGGCACGTCCAATAGCCAGACCTCCGGTATGCTTGGGGAAGAGAGGCGGAAGACACCCCCCCCGCGGTCGTCGGTGGCGTAGAATGCCTCGCGCAGCGCCAGCAACATGGCCTGGTCGGGATTCTCCACCACCGCCACCGGAAAGACGGCCCGCGTCTCCAAGCCATCGGGATCGCGAGCCGTGACCGTAATGGTCGCCTCGCCCTGAATCGGCCCCGCAAGGCTCAGCACAGGGCCGGGATGCAGTTCCACGGGAACGACGGTCGTGTCCGAGCTTGCGGCCACGTATGTCAGCGCGTCCCCGTCCGGGTCGCTGAACGCTTCGGTCAGGTCCACGTCCACACGGGTCGCCCCGCGCCACAGAGTTGGGGCGGAAATCTCCACTGACACCACCGGGGGGCGGTTCACTAACACCCCGAATGTCGCCGACGCCTCCGCACCGTCTGGATCCTGGGCCGTCACAGTCACCCGTCCAGAGCCTCCGACGCTCCCGCCCGAGAGCGTCGCCGTACTCCCCGCCATCGAGACCGTGACAACCCCCGCGTCCGAGCTTACGGCAGCGTACGTCAGTGCGTCCCCGTCTGGATCGCTAAAGTGTCCCGAAACGTCGAACGTCGTTACGTCACCCGAGCCCGACAGCTTCTGATCCGGAAACGACCCCAAAACCACCGGGGGCTGATTCGGCCGCAGCATGTCGGGCCCGATCGTTGCCTCGGCGCAGCCCGCCAAGAAGAAGGGAAGGAGTAGCATTCGGCGGACCAACGGGGGAAAGGATGACTCCCTAAACTGAATCGGAAAATATCTCAAAGTCATTGGCGGGTTCGGTCTTCGTTGGCTTTCACGGAATCGCAACTGGCCGTACACGCCATGGCGGCGCGGTGGGGCGTGGCTGTCGAGGAAGCGATTGCTGTACTGCCTAGAGCGGCACCATGCCCGGCCCGGCTACCAAGTCGAAATGATGTCATGAACGTCGGCGAGACGGCCACCGCATTGGTCAAGCCAACCAGGCGGTGTAGCGGCTTGGAAAGACAACCAGAACGTGTCACTCCCTGCCGCACCCTTGTGCTGGGGTGTCACTCCGATGACATGCCGGAGCAGGGTCTCCTTGGAGATCGCCCAACACCGAGCGTCGAACGGAGAAACGCCGAGGCAGATGGCGTGGTCGTAGTTCTGATCACGCAGCTGCTGGAACTTGAAGACGCCCGATTTCCAGAGCGTGGAGAACTTGATCTCGACTCGTTTGCCGGCGATCACTCGATCAGCTTCGGAGTCTCCGCTCTTGGTAACGTCGAACCCCTTCGCGGCGCACCATCCTGCGACCAGCTGTTCTCCGATCTTGCCGACCTGTCTGGATGGTCGCGTCTTGATCCACTTGAAGGGACTATCAGACCACGGGTCAGCTTCGGCGCTCTTCACGTAGTCGTCGCGGAGGGTGCCCGCGATCGACGCCAGCAAACCGACCTCCGGGTCCCGTATCCGGCCCCTCGGCTCCGTAGTCACTGCCTTGCTTCGAACAGGTTGCCTTGGTCACGTGGCTGTTGGAGACCAGACGGATCGAATCCTTCCCAGCGAACTTCGCTTACGTCCGCAAACCGTCTTGCCATCACCTCCAGCGCTTCGGGGTTGTTGTCCACCAAGATGAACCTGCGTCCGAGTTCGTGGGCTGCCATGCCAGTTGTGCCGCTCCCCGCAAAGAAATCCAGTACCACGTCACCGGGCCGTGAAGATGCCGTCACGATGCGCCGGAGGACGCCCAGCGGCTTCTGCGTCGGATACCCCGTTCGCTCGGCTCCGTTGGTCGGGACGATGGTGTGCCACCAAGTGTCGGTCGGGAGTTTGCCGCGGGCGGCCTTCTCAGGTCCGACCAAGCCGGGAGCCATGTAAGGGATGCGCTCGATCTCGTCCACGTTGAAGACGTAGTTGCCCACGTCCTTGACGTAGAAGAGGATGTTGTCGTGCTTCGCGGGCCAGCGCGTCTTCGGTCGTGCCCCGTAGTCGTAGGCCCAGATGATCTCGTTCAGGAAGTTGCCCGGCCCGAACAGATCATCCATCAGGAACCGGCAGCGGTGGACTTCCCGGTAGTCGACATGAAGGTAGAACGATCCGTGCGGGGCCAGGATCCTGTACGCTTCCCGCAGTCTCGGCTCCAGGAAGGCCAGGTAGTCGTCGAACTTGTCGTGGAATCGCTTGGTGCCGAGCTTGGAGGTCTCGTACCGACGCCCCTGAAAGCCGATTCGATCCCCGTTCTTGGATCGTGTGGTCTTGATCCGAGTTCGGCTCTGCGTTCTTCCCGTGTTGAACGGAGGATCGACATAGACGAGATCGGCCGACTCGTCAGGAAGATTCCGAAGCACATCAAGGTTGTCGCCCAAAACGATCTGGTTCACCAACTGCTCCTCATAAGGGTCCGCGTCAACGCCTCCTCGGGTCGCGACAGCTGTCAACTACGGTAGTCGCCTGACGCGCTGGCGCGCCAGTAGGCCGCAGCTGTCCCCGTGGGACGACCGACTGAAGCGAGCGGCGAAGAATAGCCAGCCGAGATAGCTCACGACATCGACCCAGATTTGCTGCTGTCGGGTCTGCGCTCGGAGGTCTCGGAGCGCGACCTTCGAGGTGTCCTGCCCGGAAGGTTTCTGGAGCGCGGGGGCCTTTCACAATCCGTCGGATACAGCGTGGCCATCATGTCGAGGACGGCCTGCTTGGTGAGGTAGAGCGCTACGTCCAGTGGTCGGAGTACGGTCATCGGCAGGATCACGTCGCGGTACATAGCGTGAGCGAGCGCCGCCACCGAGCGGGCAACCGAGTCCAATCTGTAGGCGATCCTCTCCCGTCGCAGGCCGATTATGGCTTGGAGGAGGTTCATGTGGGCACGGGTTGAGGGTCGTGCCCATCCTCACCTTATCAGGGATGCAGCGAGACGCCGCTGGTTTGCCGGGCACGGCCACGGCAGATTGATGGCAACGCCTACACGTGCTCCAGTTTGAGGGAACCAACCTTGCCAACGCGACCCAGCTTCATCCTCGCGCTCCTGACGGCCGTCCCCGCCTGCGCGCCCGACGCCTCACTCCCCACCCACGCCCCACCCCACATCGTGGACAGCGCTGGCGTGCGCATCGTCACCTACGACCACAGCACTATCACCCAAGCCCCCTTCCAGCTCGCCGCCGAACCCCGCTATCGCCACGGCGCCCACGCAAGTGACTATTCCTTTCAGGAGGGAAGCATCGGCCGTCTGCTGCCAGACGGCAGCGCGGTCGTCTACGACCAGTGGAACGTGGAGCTGGTCGCGTTCAGCCCCGACGGTACAACGCACTCCGTCCTCGCCACAGAGGGAGAGGGACCGGGGGAAGTGCGCTACGTCAGCGCCATATTCGCAACCGGGCAGGACAGTGTCCTTATCGCTGACCCCAACCTCGCCCGCGTGACGCTCTTCGTGGGAGGGTCGGCAGCCCGTATCATCGCCCTTCCACGCTCCGCCCGTCTCGAAGTCGAGGGTATCGGGTCATCCGGCGAGCTCCTGCTGGCCACTACCTACGGCTCGTTCAGCGACGAAGAGGCGTGGCGCCTTGGCCACATGGCCCGGTTCGACGTGGAGACCGGGGCCCTCGACACCGTCGCATCGTACGACTTCATGCCGCATATCCCGCCAGGTCTCGAGCGGGAGCCGATCCCTGCTTATGGCGAGATAACGGTCGCGGCCGGGCGCTTCGTCCAGACCAGATCCGACAGACCGCAGGTTACCTGGCGCCTCCCCGACGGTACTGCAACGCAGATCGCCCGCTGGCAGGCCGCGCCGACCCTGCTGACTGAGGAGTGGATGCAGTCCATTGAGGCAGACTACCGGATGGAGGTCCGCAAGCACAGCCCCAACGTTCCCGAAGCTGGAATCACGGAGAGCACCCGGCGAGTCATGGGCATCTATCGTGCCAGCATCGGCCGCCCCATGCCGCTCTTCGCCGAACCGTTCGCCGACTCCGAGGGAAGGATCTGGCTGCCCTCCTACAAGCCGGGCGGCGAGCGCCACAGCGTGCCGCCCTACACGGTGATCGCGCCCGACGGGGAATGGCTGGGCACGGTGGAGGCTCCACCTGGGTTCCGCATTCTCGATGTGGCCAGCGGGCTCGTTCTCGGCATGGAGCTGGACGAAATGGATGTGGAGAGCGCGGCGGTGTACGAGTTGGTGCCAGGGTAGCGAATCGGTTCGGACTCGATGTGCGGGGGGTGCAGGGATGGGAACAGGGGTTGCGCGTCCCGGACCGGGCAGCACGCGTCCTGTTGGCGGTCATCGACCGCGATCCCGGGGCGGTCGTGCGTGCGCTGGGTGAATGAGTGAACCCCAGTCGTCCGGGACAGCACTGTCACAATCCACGAATCGCCGCCGGCACTGATGAAGGGAGGAGCGAAGACCATGGCAGAGGTGGTGGACAGGTTCCAGCGGACAGACCCGGCATCGACCCTGCCCGGTGTGCTGGCGTGTTGAAGTCACCGCTTGCGTGGGAGAGGCAGCCAGAGTTCAGGTTCAGAAGAGGGCTCCCATGAAGCTCCACTCCCATCAGCCTCAACACCATACCCCAGGCTCCGGTAGCCTGACACCCGCTTCTCGCTCATCCGCCGCAGCATCGGCACATGCTCGTCCACGTAGTCGTAGACCCGCACCTCGCGCTTCTCCGGGTGCAGCCGGTGCAGGCGGCCGACATACTGGGCGAGCGTTCCCCGCCACGAAAACGGCATCGTCAGGAACAGCGTGTCGAGGCGGGCGTCGTCGAATCCTTCGCCGATGTACCGGCCTGTCGCAACCAGCACCCGTTCCTCCGCCTCGGGAGTCTCCTCCAGCCGCTGCATCAACGCACGGCGCTCCCTGGTCCCCATTCCTCCGCGAAGTACGAGCACGTTGCGGGCGGAGTCGGCGAGGCGATCGGCCAGTCTCCGAGCATGCTCCCGTCGCTCGGTGAGGAGGATCGGGGAACGCCCGGCCTCGATCGCCGCCCGCACATCGTCAAGAATCAGGTTGTTGCGGACCTCGTCCACTGCCAACGCGGCGTACACCTGCTGGATAGACGGTCGTTCGGTGTCGATCTCTGCCGCCAGTCGAAACGACGTCGGGCGCAAAACCGCACGGTGGTGGAAGGGACGCCGCCGGGCCTGCGTCCTGGCGGTCGCGCGATACCGGACTTCGCCGCACTGCATGAAGATGATGGGATGATGGCCGTCGCGGCGCGTAACCGTCGCCGACAGCCCGAGCACATGCCTGGCCTTCGCGCGGCGGGCGACGGCCTCGAAGCTCACGGCTGGGAGATGGTGGCACTCGTCGACCACGAGGTGACCGTAGCCGGCGACGATGTCGTCCACCTCCCCGCGGCGCACGAGGCTCTGTATCACGCCGACATCGACGAGTCCGCGCGGTTTGCGCCTGCCTCCGCCGATCTGCCCAATCGACGCGGCGGGAAGGTCGAGGAACGCCGCGAGCTGCGCGATCCACTGATCCATGAGCTGCAGGCGGTGGACCAGCACCAGCGTGCTCGTGCCGCGCGACGCGATGACCGATGCGGCGACAACGGTTTTCCCGAACCCGGTGGCGGCCGCGAGGACACCGTTGTCATGCCGCAATAGGGCATCGGCGGCGGTCTGTTGTTCAGGGGTCAGATGACCGCAGAAGTTGGTGTCGACCGGATTGCCGGGGTTGCGCACGTCGCGCACATCCACACGGGCGCAGAGTTCCTCGAGCATCGACTCCATCGCCTCGCGGCAGCCTCGCGGCAGGGCGACGTGGTGCGACGGCAACTCCGCGCACGCCACGATTCGGGGGATCCCGAAGGTCGAGCGCCGCATCGCTTGCGCGGAATAGAACGCCGGATTCTGGAACGCCGCGAGCCGGATGAGCCGGTTGACCAGGCCGGAGGGGAGGCCCGCGCGAGGGATGTAGAGCTGGTCACCCAGAACCGCCTCGATCCGCTCGGGCACCGACCCGGCAATCTCGGGCAGCGGCAGGCGCCGCGAAGGCGGTGCCGTCCAGGGCTCCTCGTCCCGGTCCTCAACCGGTAGGCGCAGGCCTGTGACGCGGCCCCTCCGGGTGGCCTCGTCGGCGATCACCGTGACTTCCCGAGCGGACAGGCGCCCAAGCGACGAGAGAAAGGCCCACTGGTCGCGATGGGGCTCGAAATCGTCGGCAAGAAACACGCTGTTGCCGTCCCTGCGCGGGCCTCCTTGCAGCGGCAGCGCGATCAGGTTGCCGAACCCGCCCTCCGGCAGCGTGTCCTGGCTCGGGAAGAACCGGTCGTACGATCCAAAGCCGATGTCGGGGTGGCCCTCCATGGCTTCCGTCAGAAGATGAGCGCCGAGGCGGCGGGCGACCGAGGCCGGCAATGGGTCGTCAAAGAAGATCCAGACATGCGCGCCGTTGCCCGAACGCGAGCGTTCCAGCGCCGCCGGAATCCGTTTCGACCGGCAGGCTCCGAGGAAGGCCTCAGCGTCCCGCCGCCATGTCTCCCTGTCGAAATCGGCGGCGAGGAACCGGCAGGTGTCGTCGGCGCGGATGGGATAGACGCCGATCGTGCGACGGCCGCGCAGGTGCCCCTCGATCACCTCGTCGGTCATGGGCAGGAAGGCCTGATTGGGACAGGCTCCGCACTTGATCTTGGGCTTGCCGCATAGCCGCGGCTTCCATTCGTTGCCGCACGCCGGCGCGTAGCCCGCCCTCCCGGTCCGGGTATTCTCCCAGCGCCTTGGAAACACGTCTTCGCGGCCGGCAAAAATGGCCCGGAACAATGCGATCTTCTCTCCCGGTGGGGACCGGTTGGTCACCAAACCCGCCGCGGGCCGTGCGCCGTCCGGGTCTGGCGGTCCGCTCGCCTCCAGCTCGGCGAGCCGGCCGGTCAGTTCGGCTGTTTCGGCCCCGAGCCGCGCAAGACGTTCGCGAATGCGCGCGGCTTCCTGCCTGCGGGATGCCTCGTAAGCCAATTCCGCCCCCGTTCGTCAATGGCTTCCTGAGAATGCGTTCGATCGCCAACCGTCTTCCGGGTGGTCATCGCCGGGGTTCGTCGTTGTCGATTCCAATGGGGCGAGCCACCCAATCCGTAAGATAGTCACTCCGCCCATCCGCTGAATTCCCGTTCTCTCAGTACCGCCCTGCAAAGCAGGATTCACGTAGAGGTTGCATTCTCCCATCACACGATAGATCAAACTGGCCCTGCCCAGGGAAGCCTCTCTAGTCCGGCCACGCTGGGTGTGTGGAATCGCTGTCCGGCCAATACCTTCTCCACCGTCAGGACCTGGATCCGGGTCACCCTCGGTATTCAGCATGTCGAACGATCCGGCCTCGGCGGTGAACTGATCTGCCGCAAGCAAGACGGACCCGGCCATGGAATTGGACCGGGCCTCCGGCGTCCGCAAGTATCAGGACCCGTGTCGCGAATCGACTCCGCGTCCTCCCCTTAGACCCCTTGGGCTGGCCGTCCGGCGGCGGCCGGCGATGCGACGATCAGCCGTCGCGGCTGCGCCAGACCGCAAGCGCGCAAGCGGGTGTTATCATGAGAAGGCCAACCGCTTCGTCGGCGCTCTCCCAGGAGTCCTCCGCCAAGTGATTTGCGCACCGGCAGTACCTTGGGTCAGGACCGTATACGCCCGCGAAAACGACGTGGGGTGCCGATGCGCACCCCGGCGCTCCGGACGTGCGCACCGGCTAGGCGGCGGGGATATGATTGCACACCAAGGTCTTGCGCGTTGCTTTCCGAGCAGCCGGGGCCGCAGGGAACGCGAAGGCGGGGCTGCGACCCGGCAGTCTGAGGGCCTGCTACGGTAACCGTTCGGTCAGGCCGTGGCGAGCGACGGGTTGTGCGGATCGTGGGAGGGGTCTGATAACATGTCCCGGAATGTAGTATCGTCGGTGGCATGGCGATACGGGACGCGAACGGACATGTCGGCGTGGCGCTGGCCGAGGGGCCGGAGGAGCCATGGGCGGTGCCCGGCTCGGAGAGGGCGGAGCTTCCGGACTGGCGGTCGCTGTACGAGCGTGAGCGTGAGCGGGCGGAGGCGGCGGTGGGAGGCGTCGCGCCGGAAGCTGAGGAAGGTCGTCGCGGATACGCGGGAGGCCCGGCGCGCGGCGCGGAACGCCTTGGCGTTGCAGAGCGAGGTGGGGCGTCTGCACGGTCTGCTTCGGGAGGCCGGGGTGGACGCGGGGAAGCGCAGCAATGAGATGGCGCTGCGGATGGAGGTGGCGCGGCTGCGCAAGAAGGGTTGGGCGCTGGAGAAGGCGCTCGATGCCCGTGCGACCGAGTTGCAGAGCCTTCACAAGGGCCGCATCGAGGCGGACGCGGTCGTCCTGGCGCTGCGGCGGCAGTTGCACGAGATGCTGGAGATCCACCGCGAGCTGTCGAAGCTGGACGACCAGCGGTACCGGATCGAGTCGCTGAAGGGGGAGATCCGGTCGCTTCGCGAGGCGCTGAGGGTCTCGGAGGCGTCGAAGGGCCGCCTGAAGGCTCGGCTGCGGCGTGCGGTCGAGGCGAAGCGGGCGCTGTCGCCGTCGGCGGCGGACGCGGAGTTGCGCAAGGCCCTGCGCCGGTCGCGGCGGCAGAAGGCGACGATCGGAGCGCTGACGCGGGAGAAGGCCCGGCTCGGCAAGAGTGTGCGTGTGGCGCGGCGGCGGATCGAGCGCCTCGAAGGCCAGTTGGCGAAGCTTCGGGCGTCGCGGGCGGTGCTGCCAAAGGGGGAGTCGGGCGGCGCGTGCGAGAAGCAGGAGCGGTCGCGCTCGGGGCGGCGGCGGGGCCAACAGCCCGGCGCGCCCGGCCACTGCCGCACGAAGCGGCCGGGGCTTGAGGAACGCACCGAGGAGCACAACCCTCCCTCCGACGCGCGGGTGTGCGGGGGCTGCGGGAGCCCGTACACGGCCAACGACGCCGAGGAGTCGGCGCTCGTCGAGATCGAGGTCCGGGCCTACCGGCGGGTGATCCGCCGCCCGCCCTGGCGGCGGACCTGCGGGTGCGCGTCGTCGCCCGCGGAGGTGACGGCGCCCCCCGTGCCGCGGCTGTTCGCCCGCACGCCCTACGGGACGAGCGTCTGGTCGCGCTTCCTGTTCGAGCGCTATGCGTGCCTGCGCCCGCTGCACCGGGTCTCCTCATGGCTGTCCGACCAGGGGCTTCCGATCTCGCCGGGGACGCTGGCGGACAGCGTGCACCGCTTCCGGCCGCTGTTCGAGCCGTTGGGCGCGGCGATCCTCGCGCACCAGAACGGCGCGGCGCTACGCCACGCCGACGAGACCAGCTGGCGGGTCCAGGCGCTTCGCGACAGCGGCGGATCGGGGTACGCGTGGCTGTGGACCTCGGTCGCCCGCGGCGCGGTCTACTTCCGCGTCGATCCGTCGAGAAGCGCCGAGGCGGCCATGAAGCTGTTCGACGGGGCGGCGTGCCCGACGGTCCTCGTCTGCGACCGCTACAGCGGCTACAAGAAGCTGGCGCGGCTCCTCGGGGGCAGGGTGACCCTCTCGTTCTGCTGGGCGCACATGCGCAGGGACTTCATCCGTTGCGCGGCCGGGCACGTCGATCTGACCGGCTGGTGCCGGGAGTGGCTCGGTCGGATCGCCACGGTCTACCGCCTGCACAAGGCGCGGCTGGCCAGCCACGCCCCCGGACTCGACCGCCAGTCACCGGCGTTCGACGCGGCGCACAAGGCGCTGGAAGAGGCGCTCGGCGGCATGTTCGCGGCCGCCGAGGGCCAACTCGCCCGCCTGCCGCCGGAGGCGCGCGAGGGAGGGCCGCTGCGCTCGCTCATCAACCACCGCGAGGGGCTGAGCGTCTTCCTCGACCGGCCCCGCGTGCCGCTCGACAACAATCTCGCCGAGCGGCTGCTGCGTGGTCCGGCCATCGGGCGGCGCCTGTCGTTCGGCTCCGACAGCGAGGACGGCGCCCGGTTCACCGCGCTCATGTACTCGGTGACCGGCACCCTGAGGCTGAACGGCATCGACCTGCCGCGCTGGCTCGCCGACTGGCTGGCGGCGTGCGCCGGGAACGGCGGCCGTCCGCCGGACGACCTGTCGCCGTGGCTGCCGTGGTCGATGGACGCCGGACGCAGGAGCGGGATGACGGCTCCCGCATGAGCGACCGGATCGAGTGCCGCTACCACGGGCGCGACTTCACAGAGGGGGAGATGGCGTTGCTGCGCAAGCTGATCGCCGGACCGCCCGCGCTCAACCGCCACGCCCTGTCGAAGGAGTTCTGCCGGCGCATCGGCTGGCTCAAGCCCGACGGCGGGCTCAAGGACATGATGGCGGGCGTCACCATGCTCGCCATGCACAGGGACGGCCTCATCGTCCTGCCGCCGCCGAAGTGGAAACAGAACCGGCCCGGACCTCTCGTCTTCGGACAGGACACCGAACCGCCGCTCTTCCCGCCGCCCATGACCCTCGACGAGGTCCGGCCGCTGAAAATCCGCACCGTCGTCGGCGGGACGCGGCAAGGCAGGCTGTGGAACGAGTTCGTCGCCCGCCACCACTACCTCGGCTACAAGACCCTCGTCGGCGCACAGATGCGCTACGCCGTCCACGACCGCAACGGCTGGCCGCTCGCCATGCTCGGCTTCAGCACCGCCGCATGGGCGCTCGCGCCTCGCGACCGCTTCATCGGATGGACTCCCGAGCTGCGCGGGAAGAACCTGCCGCTGGTCGTCGGCAACCCCCGGTTCCTCATCCTGCCCTGGATCCGCATCCCCAACCTCGGATCCCACATCCTCGCACTCGTCCGCCGCCGTCTGCCCCGAGACTGGACCCGCCGCTACAACACCACACCCGTCCTCGCCGAGACCTTCGTCGAGGTCCCCCGCTTCACCGGCGGCGTCTACAGGGCCTCCGGCTGGATCCGCGTCGGCACCACCAAGGGACGCGGGCGCTACGACACCGCCAAGCAGTACGGCAAGCCCGCCAAGGATGTCTGGCTCTGCCCCCTCGCCAAGCACTGGAAACGCATCCTCAACCGCTGAGCCCCACCCCCCCCACGATCCGCACAACCCGGTCGCTCGCCACGGCCTGACCGAACGGTTACCTGCTACGGGTTCGGGGCCGGGCGCGTTTGCGCACCCCAGGCCCCACCCCCACGAGTATTCCCAGCCAGAGATCCGTCCCGGAAGGGTGTCGAGCGCCGCTGCGAGGCGGCGGGAGGCCCAGGAGGCCGCGCGGGGTGCCGATCCCGTACAAGCTGCGCATCAGAAGCCCGAGGTTGAAGGCGACCTGAATCTGCGTTTTCGGATCTCCTCCGGGCCGCCATCGGCGGACGCTGTGGAGTCCTACAGTCTCCAGCATGTGCGCGAAGCCCCGGTTCAGCTTCTCGCCCCTCTGGTGCAACAATCTCTTCCCTCTGTCACCCCGGATCCCTCTCAGCTACGATCCCCACCCCAACTCATCACGCGCGTACTCGTGCGCATCGAACGACCTGAGTTTGGCCTGCTTCAGCGAGGAGAACCGCTTCTTCCCCCACTTCTCGACCCCGGTGAACTCGCACCTGACGCGGATTCGCCACGGTCGGTTCGTCTTCCGATGGACCAGGATGTGGATGCCGTCGCGAGAGATGTGGTGATTGCCGATACCCGACGTTTTCCATGCATGCAGACTGGGCCACCGGAGTCGCCGCCCAGACCGGTTTCGCGCTTCGCTCTCGCGGCGCTTCGCGGCAGCTTCATTGTTTTCCATCTTGCCGGCGCAGATAACCCCAGCAGCTACGCGTCCCGACCACTCCGGGTGGAACATGATGTGTTGGCGTCGGATTCGCTTCTGTTCACACATCTCACAGACCGCGTGGTATTCTTCAAATGGAGTACCGTCGTCTGGGGCCAGATCACGTATTTCTTCGTACACCCACCCGTCCTTGGGTATCGAAGGGTCACCCCATTTCCCTGGGCCTGGCATGCTAACCGCTCCTCACTCGCCGATAAGCGACCCAATCCTCCATCGGCCGCCAGCCGTACCCGAAAGGGTCCGAGCGGCGAGAGGGGGCCTTGACCTCTTTCGTGCTGTGCGGCTTCAGCGCCGCTGCGACACCATTAATCGGGGGATGCTGCCCCCCGTCGCGGAACCTCGACCTGAAGCCGTCCGGGAAGGCCGGCGGCGATACATTCACGAAGTGGTGCTGGGTCAGAAACTCTCTTAGACTGCTTGACAGATAGATGCGCACAGTCGCCTGTTGGCACTCGGGCACAATCCTCGGAGCGAGTCGCAGTAGTCGTGCGGTTCAAGATACTATGCGCCCTCACCGCAGCCAAGCGGCGGCGGACGGTAGCCCGCGGCTCGTCACCACGTCGAGGGTGACGCCATCGAATGGTCTACCCGGCGCGTAGTCCGCCTGCACCGGATCGCCGTACAGGATGGCCCGCACATTGCCGTCTCCGTTGCGGTAGATCGAAACCGGCCGGTCCGTCGAGCCGTTCAGGGTCGCCGTCCCGCCGGGGCCTGCCAGCGTGACGCTAGCGAGAGACTCCCAACCCGGCCGAACCGGCAGCGTGTAGGCGAAGCTCCCGGCGCCCTCGCCCGCGTCGGCGATCTCCGGCATGGCAAACGGCAGCGAAAACAGCACCCGACCGTAGTCGTCACGGCCCTCCAGCGTCCACGGCCCTTCCGATTCGGGCAGTCCCGGCGGCGCATTCATGACGAATGCGGGCTCGAGGTGCGGTGTTCCAATCGAGTCCGCGCCTCCCCATAGCAACAGGCTCCGAGTCGGGGCGATGGGAGCCACTGTGAGTGCCGAACCCCCACTGCGGTGCTTCCGGTATTGGAAGGCCTTCCTGAAGTGGTAGTCACTGACCCAAACGTTGCGGCAGTAGGACATTACGTCTGGAAAACTGAAGGGCACCAATTGTCGTCGCGACAAGTCCCAGCCCCATACGCTCCCTTCCCTTCCGATCGACCCGTTCCGATAGGGATAGTTCGGATCGGCGTTGTCGGCATAATCGCACGCGGGGGCAAGCTCCCGCCAGGGGGTCGGAGCATGTTTGAGGCCCATGTTGTGGCCAAGCTCGTGCGCCGCCGACCCCAGCGCTGACCAACTCACCCAGCCGCCTACCTCAGCTAATCCGCCGTAGCCGTCTTCGCTCGTCACACCCATCCAGTGGCCGGTCCCACCTTCCAACCGGCGGACTACTTGGACGGCAGAAAAGAAGTTGCCACCACTGTGGACATTCCTTCCGGTCGCTTCAGTGACTGCGACCACCTCGTGCGCGGTGACATCCATCTCACCCACTGGTAGCAGTGTCCGTGCCTGCCACAACTTCACATGGTTTGGGGCCGAAGCCATGGAGTTGACGAGGCTGGCGAGTGTCTTAGCGTATGACGACTGGGTGTCGCTGTACACCAGAGGGATCAGGGTGAGTTGCAGGGGTGGCACTGTCCTGACGTCCACCGGGAGGCGACCCACCTCGGGGATCCGCTTCACCACACCAACGGAAGGATCCAGAGTCCCAAGGGGGTCAACCTCGATCATCATCTCAAGGCCCGGCTGTATCACGTTGCCAGGAATCTCGGCGTTGGACGACTTGGCGATATCGCTCTCGTCCGGCGAGAACGGAATCAATTCCGACCGTCCTGGGATGTCTTCCACATGGACTTCACGGCCATCGTGGTAGAATCGAGCCCGAACCGGTGGGATGGTGGCTTGGGTGCCGGTCCGTGTTACGAATGCGCGCAGTAACGCCCTCCTCCCTGCGACCAGCGGCACTGGATTCTTGTGATGTGACTGTACTGCCTGAATCAGATATGCCGTTACCCGGCAGGGCTCAATCCATCGGTCACCGATGGTCTTGACCCAAGCTTGGAAGGCAGGGGTGATGGGAGCGCAAAGGTCACTATCTTCGGTACGGAGCCTGCTCAGCCGCCCGAGAGCCGCAAGCTGCTTGGGAAGTGGCCCGCCCAGGGAGCCATTCGCCGAAAGGTCCAGTGTCTCCAGATCGCTTAGCTTCCCGAGTTCCTCCGGAATCACGCCCCGCAGACGGTTGCCCGACAGGTCCAGCCCAATCACACGCCCGTCCCCACTCACCGTTACCCCGTACCATTCCTCGAGAGGCGCTTCGGTCAGCCAATGGTCGCGCCGGTCCCAGTCCAAGCCGCGCGTTGCCTCGTGTAGGACAACCAGAATCTCCCGATCCGATAGAGGCGCGCACAGATCGCCGGTGCCTCGGTGGGACGGGATGCCGGCGAGCCAAGCTCTGAATGATTGATCAGGAGGCGCACAGAGACCCGTTCGGGAATAGTCCAACTCTTCGAGATCCAGCTGCGCCATCGCCAAGGGCAATCGGCCGATCAAGGCATTTTCGCCGATTCGCAACCGGGTCAACGCAGTCAGACTGTCAAGACCCCGCGGCAACGATCCGGTAAGCCCGTTGCGGGTCAAGTCGAGTGCCGTCACTCGTCCCAACGAATCAGTGCGAACACCGTACCATTCTTCCAGCGCGGGGGTCTCACCCCAGCCCTTAGAGTCCGTCCAGCCTTCGCCGGCGGTGCTTTCGTAGATCCTGTCGAGCGCCCCCCTATCTCCTTGGTTGCAATACGGGCCGACGCTACCGGATCCGCCACTCCCCCAAGGCGAGATGTCGTAGCCGGGAATCCAATATTCGCGCGGCGTTATCATCCTCTCAATCCAAGGGACGAACGCGGACGTCCCCGGTGCACAGAGGCTGGCGTTGTTGCGGAAGAAGAACCATGGGGAGGCACCCAGGAGCTCGTCTGGAACAGTGCCCACCAGTTCATTGCCGGAGAGCCACAGTTCTTCCAGTTCGGTCAGGTTGCCCAACTCCGGCGGGATTTCACCAGCCAGATCGTTTCCGTTGAGTAGCAGCCATTCCAAATGTTCCAATCGTCCCAACTCCGGCGGGATTTCGCCCGTCAGTTGGTTTCGATCGAGGAATAGTATTCGAAGCTCCCTGAGGTTTCCCAACTCCGCTGGAATCTCGCCGGTCAGGTTGTTGGCACCCGCAGAGAGGTCGCCAAGAGCCAAGTGTCTCAGTTTCGTGAGGTTGCCGAGTTCCGGGGGTATGGGGCCGGCCAGGCCGTAGTTGGTCAGGTCCAAGTACTCCAACTCGGTCAGGTTGCCCAATTCGGGGGGAAGGAGACAAGAATCACACCTACCCTCGGGCAAATAACCTCCAGTCGAAAGGGGATGAAATAGGTCTAGCTTGGTCACCCGTCCACCTTCGTCTACCGTCACCCCATGCCATTCACCGAGCGGCGCATCCGTCAGCCAGTTAGTCAACCACTTCGGCTCTCCGCTCGCCTCGTAGAACGCTACCAACGCCTTCCGGTCCGGGTTTTCCACCACGGCCACCGAAAAATCTACCGTGGCCTCCAGACCGTCCAGATCGCGGGCGGTGAGCGTCCCTTCCGCTTCACCGATGGCTTGGGCCGACAGGATTGCCACGGCCCCGTTGACCGTCACGGTCACAACCGAAATGTCTGAACTGGACGCAGCGAACGTCAGTGAGTCACCGTCTGGATCGCTGAAGTGCAACGACACGTCCATTTCGAGAGGCGGGGCCTCATCCACGAGCCTTTGAGCGGGGATCGAATCTGAGGCCACCGGGGGGCGGTTCACCACCACCCCGAACGAGGCCGACGCCTCAGCACCGACCGGATCGCGGGCTGTCACCGTCACCCGCCCTGCGCCTCCGGCACTCCCGCCCGTCAATGTCGCCGCGCTCCCCGCCATCGAGACGGTGGCAACCGTCGTGTCCGAGCTTGCGGCTGCATACGTCAGCGTGTCCCCGTCCGGATCGCTGAAGTGCACCGAAACGTCGAATGTCATTGCCTTGCCCGGCCCGGTCAGCCGTTGATCAGGAATCGACCCCGATACCACCGGCGGCTGATTCGGAGGCGGCAGGTCGGGCGGAATCAACTCTTCCTCGCAACCGGCCAAGGCGACGGCGAGCAGGAGTGTTCGTCGGATCATGGCAAGGGGCTCTCCCGTTCGGGTGTAGACGGTCCTACGCGAGAACGATGGACACCGGCACCGGAATGCGCCAGCCCTCCCTCCGGGAAGGTTCTTCGACGCTCGGCCTGGGCGCCGAAGACAGTCGCAGGGACTGTCTCCTGTCCGGCTTGTGTCCCCTATTCGTCGAGATCGTTCTTTACGATATACTCGTCTCCTAGCTCCGTCAGTCCAAAAGCACTACCGTCGTCCTCCATCCAAACAAAACCCTCTCGCTCCAGCTCTCGCTCCAGCTCTCGCAATCGATGGCGAGCACGTGGAATCGAGATATCCACCTGCTCAGCGACATCCTCAGCAGACACACTGGTACTCCTGATCTGCGCTAAGCCTGCAAGAACGGCATCGAGTTCTTCATTCATTGGTCCTGTCCTTTCAGGGACGTGGTGGAGGGAACGGACCGGGTGGACGTGGTCCAGTTGGTAGGCTCGTGGACCAAGCCCGGTCGGCGGCGGTGGTGGTACTCGGGAGGTGGCGGCAAGCGTCGATCAACAGCATTCATTTGCCTCTCTCCTTGAAGGGCCAGACCAGCCAATCGACATCTTCTTCACTTCCGCAAACCCATGTGGCGCTCAATCGCCGTCATCACACACACACCGACCTAACGGGAGCCCACTGGGGGTCCAAGGTCACATCTACCACTTCGTACCTGATCCTGACAGTATCATGTTCGGCAGCGTGGCCGTACGGACACGACACTCCGAGCCCCCCCGACGTGAATCGTCCGTCTTTGAAGCACGTCCGGCAGACCTCCTCGACCGCTGATTGCTCCAGCATCCTACTCATTCAACTCCCCTCTCTTTCTGGCGCCGAGTTCTTCTCAACTCATCATCCTCGCCGAAACATTTGACAGCCGCAAGGGCACAGCTACCTAGACGGCATCACTGGTTGCTTGGGCTCCCATGTCGGGCTGCCCGCCAATACAACGGTCGAATACGGATTCCGCCCTTCGGGTCACCGAAGGGTGATGGACAGCACGACTAAACGAGGCGAAACGCGGGAGAAGACGCGTAGTTCAGGTTGATCCATCCCACGGCGGAACCGATGCCCGTGTCCCCCAACGGTGGCGCTGGCGGGGATCGGTCGGCGCTCCGGTTTCGCGAGTACATGGACGGCCCGGCATCGCGGGCCTCCATCCCGCCGTCCGGCCGCGCTTCGCGAGGCCCGGTGAACGGGTGCGCCGGAGCGCTCGCGGGGGTGCTCCGCCACCGCGTTGCCGGCGGTCGACGACGGGTGCCCGGACACGCGGCCCACGGGCTCGTTCCGACGCTGCTTTTGGAGTTGAGCCAGCCCACCCTTTGGGGCCACGCTTCGCGAGTCCCCGGCAGGGGCTGGCGGGGGGCCGTGCCCCCTCTGACCCCCGTGACGGAAACGGCGCGCCGTGAGCGCCGGACGCGCCGTCTGGGTGAAGATCCGCGCCAGCGAGGCGGAGCGTGCCGCGTGGCACGCCAAGGCGCGCTCTGCGGGCTTGACGCTGTCGGATCTGGTGCGCCGGTCGATAGGCCGGGTCCGCACCTGGACCGTGGCGCACGCCGAGGTCGAGCGCGAGCGCACCCGCGAACTGGCGCGCCTTGGCAACAACCTCAACCAGATCGCTCGCTGGGCCAATACACACAAGGAGGCCATCGAGGCCGTCGAGGTGATCGGCCACCTGATCGCCATCGACCGGGCGCTCAGCGCCTTGGACCCCGCCGAGAGCCCGGACGCGGATGCACCTTAAGTTTCTCGCCCGGGGGACCGGATCGGCGCGGGCCGCGGCCAAGTACCTCCTCGGGGAGCGGGACTCCACCGGAAAACTGCGCGAAGGCGTCGAGGTCCTTCGGGGCGATCCCCACCGGGTGGCGTCGGTGGCGGACACTCTGGGGTTCGAGCACAAGTACACCTCCGGCGTGATCGCGTGGGCGCCGGAGGACGAACCGACCGACAACCAGATCGGCGCGGTTCTGGACGCCTTCGAGAAGACAGCTTGGGCCGGGCTCGAACCCGACCGCTACGCATGGGCGGCGGTGCTCCACCGTGAGGAGGGCGGCGGTGCCCACGTTCACGTTCTGGCCGCACGATGCGACCTTGAGACCGGGCGGAGTCTCAACATTGCCCCTCCGGGCTGGCGGCGGACGTTCGATCCGCTCCGGGACGCCTTCAACCACGAGTACGGCTGGAGCCGTCCGGACGATCCGGCCCGGGCCAGGGTCCAGCAGCCCGGACACCGCGCCTACGTCGAGGCCGCCCAGCTGCGGGCCGGGCTCCGGCTCGAAGCCTCCCCCCGCGACCTGATCCGGGACTATCTGCTCCAGCGCGTCGAGCACGGCATGGTGAAAGACCGTTTCGATGTCGTCACCGCGCTCCGGGAGGCGGGCCTTGAAGTGCCGCGCCAAGGCAAGGAATACCTGACCGCGTTGGACCCCGAGACCGGGGACCGTTGGCGGCTGAAGGGACGGCTGTACGCCTTTGACTTCCAGCCCGAACGACTTGACCGACCGGATGCGGGCGCGGCTGAAGGGCGAACGCAGGAAGACCGGGGAGTTGACCGCGAGCGAGCTCGCGCGGCCCGCCAAGAACTTGCGGCGCGCCGTGAGGAACGCGCTGCGTACCATCGAGCGCGATACGGAAGAGGCGACCGGGCGGATGCGCGAGTTGCTGCCGACGGGTTGGCTCCGACTGCTGATCTTCGGCCTGAGCCTCTGGCTCGGCATCTTCGGCGAAAGCTGGGCGACGATGCGGTGGTTGTGGACGCGCATCCAAGCCCGCATCGAGACGGCCACCGAACTGGACTTCGACATCAGGGAGGCCCGGCGGACGCTCGCGAAGATGGAGGTGGCCACGTGGCGGATCGCACTTCTGAAGATCGAGGGAGAGCAGGCCGTGGTGCTGTCGGCGGGGACGCTGGACAAACCGCGCTGGATCTGGCGCGGACGGCCTGCCGCAAAGCTGTCAAGAGAGTGAGGAAGCTGTATGAACGAGTTGGAACGGCAGTTGACGGCGGCCTTGAAGACGTTGTCCGCGCAAACCGCAGGTGAGGTAAATCACGGCGGGGAATCGTATAAGTCTAACTGGGACTGCACGATCTGCGTTTCCTGCCGTTAGGCCGATTCCGTTCCCGCCGCGCTGGAATGGCGAGGAAGTCGCGTCAAACTGCGGGAATCGCGCCCGTTCATTTCTCGAGCATTAGCGTCACGCCACAAGAAAGCCCGGTGACAGGGCGAGACGGGTGTGCGTGGAACTCCGGCGGTGTCCTCATACAGGACTGCAGCTGCACGATCTGGCCTTCCTGTCGTTCGGGACAGCCTGATTCCAGCGTACCGAGACTGCGCGAGGTTGGCCCAGAACGGCGGAGGAATCCGAGTCGGCGATTGGTCCCACGTCCACCCACGCGACCCGCATGGAAGCCCTCGCGTCGCTGAAGCTCTTCACCCCAGCGACCAACGCCATCATCGGCGCGGACGACCGTGGAGCGGTCGCATCGGGCTGATAGCGGCCGAGCCCTAACCTAACATCTAACTCCGGCTCCCCCCAATGTCCCGGAACTCCCGATGCCCGGTCGCCAGCAGCCGGTCGATCAACGAGCTTGCGCGGACGCGACTTGCCGGATTCGCCAACGCGGCCCGGAGAATACACCGTGCCGAGTCGGTGCGTCCGAAGAGGACGCTGGAGCTACTGCGCCGACGATTCCCGCTGCTGGACAGCTCTTCCGCACCGACCCAGGACTCCAGCACGGCCAGAGTCTCGGTGGGGTGGCGTTCGGACAGCTGCGCCAGACGGTCCATCACATATCTCCGCGGTTCGGCGCCGCCGGCGTGCTTGACCAGCCGTCCAAGCTGCGCCAGCGTCCACTCGTCGTCGAAGCGCCCCGAGGAGAACCACCATCCGAGCGAGTCGAGATGTCCCATTCGCTCGCGTCCCCGCTTCCGCAGAACGTCTATCAGCGACTCGGCGAGCGATGCGAAGCGCGTCAGGGTCTCGCGCGGAAACTCGCGATCCTCGTTGTGCAGATCCCGGCCGATCCGCCCGACCGCGCCACGTGCTTGCTCAGGCTTCGCATTCTCGAAATAGTCTCTCAGGAGCGCGTCGTCGTCCCAGGACAGGTGTCCGCGGCCCGTCATGACCAGCAGGTGCACCCCTAGGTTTCTGTCGGTCTTGTCCCTTGGCGACGAGTTACGCGGGCCACTAGTTGTCATCCGATTGACGGCAGTCGCGTACTGCTCGCGGAGCATTTTGAAGGGCGTGTCGTACGCCGGGCAGAATCGCAGGTAGGTCTCCCACGCGGCATCCCGAAGTGCCGGGCGGCGATGCGGGAAGATCCTTTCCACGTTCCGGTCGGCCCAGTCCGCGTCGAGTAGGACTAGGTGCGGGAACCACTGGCCGTACACTGACCGCACCGCCAAGGACGGGTCATTGTCGGGATCAAGGTGCCAGTCTAACCTCTCGCGGACCTCGGGAATCCTGTCCATGGAAGGCCGAACTGCATTGGCACGGTTCGGGCCAGCCAGCGATCGGTAGACCCACAATGCATAATGGATCACCGCATGCAAGGCGTTCCCCCGCACGCAGTTGATCGACCTAGTCGCCGCGTCTAGGCTGGGTTCCGCCGCGTCCTCGGGCGCGGGGTCGGGATCGTTTGCCAGCGCGTCGATCAGCGCCCAGACGGCAACTCGAAACCTAGGCGAGATTACGTCGTCCGTCAGGCCCGCAACCAGCATGGAGGCGGTCTCCCGGCGGGCCGACCGCCATTCCCGGTCGCCGACAGGCCGCTTCACCACATCGGCGAGCACATCGAGGACGGCAGTCCAGTCTACCGGGCGGTCCGCAAGGACAGCTTCGCGCACCCCCCGCACCAAGGCTTCCACATAGCGAGCCGGCAGGTTCACGAAGGAGTCGCGTGCGGCCAAGTAGCGCGACGTTGATCGCGCGACGGCCTCTTCCAGCACTCGGGCGAGACCCTCCTGATCGGGCGACATAGGATCGCCCGTCGGCTGCCAGGACTCCAAGTACACGGCCACCTCCGAAGCCGACATCGCCTCCAGATCCGTGACTCCCACCGGACTCGTCGGACCCATCCAGCTCGTCGTGTACGAGACGAAGTCCGGTTGTTCGGGTTCGCCGATCTCGCTGACGATCAGCGCGTGGCGACGCTTCCATTCGTCGTCCAGATCCTTGCGGATCCAGGCAAGACGACGGGCCTGCCAGTGGAGCCGCATCCTGTGGCGGGCCTCCTCGTCACCGTCGAAGCGGCCGTCCAGGGAGGGGCCGTCCTCGATCCACTTCAGCACGGCGGCCCTTTCCGACGGGTCCAGCTTCGGGAAGACGGCACCAAGCAGCCCGCTGTACTCGTGGAGCAGGCGGTCGTCGAAGAAACGGTCCTCGTTCACGGCCAGCTCGGCCGCAAACCGCGGATGCCTGGAGCACTGCTCCCTGGCAAGGTGCAGCAGGATCCGGTGAAAGATAGTGCCGCTGCGACCATCGAGGACTTGCGCTACGGACCGAATGTCGATCCCGGCTTCGGCCAGTTGCTTGGAGCCGTCCCTCACCGCGTCGATGAGAAAGTCGGTTACGTCGTGTCCGTAGTTCTGGCCGTGCGGCTCAATGGCCGGGCGGGAGAGGGAGTCCACATACCTGTCGCATCCGGCCGCGTCAAGCGGCTTCTCAAGGAGATCGCACAGCAGGGCGAGGGCCCGGGTGCCGCCGTGCGACAGCAGCACGGGCACCCACCGTCGCACGAACTCCTCGTACTCGTATTCGTCGATGCGGGGAAGCAGGCGGCTGAACATGCTGAAGGCCATCATCTCGGCTGCGAGTCCAGCGATCTCGGTATCCTCTCCGCACACATCTTCCACCGCGGGCGGGTCCCGCATCAAACGTTCTCCGGCCGAATCCATCTCGGCGCGCAATTCCAGCAACGATCTGGCCAGAGCCATCGCGGCATTGATCTCCCCGGACTCGGCCAGCCGCCCCATGACCGGACCAAGTGCTTCGGCAATCGGCTGGTGAACACGACCCTGCTCCGAGAGCCACGCGGCCTCCTTCTTCGCCCAACGCGCCGCCATCTTCACCGGCATGTGGGCCGCGGCCCCTACGAGGTCCATGTGGACCGATTCGTTCGACGTGGTTGGAATCCCCAACACGGCCTCTCCAACCTCCTTCGGCGCGAGCTGGGCCATCCGGGCCAAGTACTCCGATTCCGGCCAAGCGGGGAAGCTGATCAGATCCTCGTCCACGAATTGTGGCGCGGGTGGGTCGCTGAAAAAGCCCGCCTCACGAAGCGGTTCGATCCAGGCGGGCGAGTCCAGCCTGCGGAAGAAGTAGGCGTAGTTGACGGGACGCTTTCTGATCAGCTTCAGCGCGTTTTCGACCAGTTCCGGACTAGGGCTAGGCATCGCGGGACTCCTCGATAAGGGAGTCGATCGAATCCAAGTCTCGTGACGTGCTGGGGAGGAGTCGATCACTCAGGAAGACCTCAAGGTCGTCGATCCTGGCGCGCAGGGTTTCCAGATCGGTGTCCTTGCTATGGTGAGAGACCCCCACGAAGAACCCTCGAATCTCCTTCCACTGCTTCCAGCTACTACTCACGAGCGGTGTCGAGAAAGCGAGTCCGGAGGGGTCGAGTCCGATCAGCATACGCTCGAACAGCTCGCGTCGCAGGGGGCGGACTTTGGCGAACCACTGGAAGAACGCATCGAGCCTGATCAGAATCTTGCGCAGGTGCGGGTCGATTTCCCCGTTCCAACCCGACTCGTCGGAATGACATGTCGTTTTCTTCCTTCTCTTCCAGAACAGGTCTTTGACTGCTATGACCCTGTGCGTCAGATCCACGGGAGGCCCCCCACCCCCATTGCCATCCGTCACTCTCGCGAACCGCCCCTCAATCTTCTCCATGAGTTCCCTCATGCTGTGGGCCGACTGCGCGAGCCACTCCGGATTCGAGTCGTCTTCGAGGACGCGGAGTCCTCCCACGTAGATGCGGCCCAACCGCGGCTCGAAGCGGCCAAGCGCGTCGCGCAGCGCCTCTTGCTCCCGCGACAGGTGCGGCCGGTGCTTCGAATCGGCTTTGGGGGCATCGCTTTCCTGATCGGTTGGTGCGGGTGGGGGCATGGAAGGGGACAATAGTAGTCCTGCGGTGGCGGTCGAGTCCGGGAACGGGCACACCCGACCGCTCGCTCCGGTCAGGCGCGGTCGCCTCCGGCGGTCAAGGTCATCATTGCACGCGACCTCCCCGAAGCTGGGGAGGCGGAAAACGGCCGGGTACGTGGTGGCCACGCACCGGGCCCGGCCACGCGCCCACCACAAGATAGCCTTCTCTACGATCCAGCGGCAGCCCGTTGCCGATCATCCATGCCAGCGTCTGCTCTGCCCGCTCCGCCTCCTTCCGGTTCCGCTCGGCACCCGGTTGACAGTCGTCTCTCGTCATGGCGGCTGCGGGTGCGAAGCGGCCTCGGTCGGGACCGCAGCCGTATCGCTCGGCCCGGCCAGTAGGTTGGCAGAGACCGGCGCGTTCGTCCCCCCACATGCCCGAGGCTGTCGCGTCCCACGTTGCTATGGCATGTGGCGCTCGTTCGAGGAGGAGTGAGTGAGTCTGGGCACTCTGCCTCGCCGACCGTGAATTGCCGGTCGGACACCGGAAGTGTACCTTCGCTCACCCACCCACGGCCCGTCCCGCCCCAAGAACGCTCCCACCCTAATCGCGCCGAATTGACCCTATGGAAACCCAGATCACCAACGTCATCCAAGCCTTTCAGAACTCGAAGCAGTACGTCATGGAGTGTACGGTTGGGTCCGTAGACGCAGGCGGCAAAGTGGCTCTGTCGGAAAGCTCCCGACGTATCCGTTGTGACCGCGCGCTGAGCCTGCCGCCGTCCAGAGCTCACGGTCTTCGCGACAGAGCAAACACGACGTCGTTGCGCTCGGCCTTCTCCACCTACAGCGTCGGACAGGTCGTCTCACCGCACTTCCGGCACAGGGTGGAGCGGGCAGTGCCGAGGAGGGCGAGGGCTGCGGCAGGATCTTGCAACGGCGAAACTCCGACGGGGCAAGGCGCGAGTCGGGTGACTCGTCAGCGCGTCCGGCAAACGAGTTGCCGACCAAACCAGGAAGCCTCCACATTGGGGGCCCTCCGTTTACCCCCTGATTGACCCTCAGACTCTATCCCCCGAATCCACCATGGCTATCACCGTCTTCAAGGACAGTTCGTACAGCCTGTCCACCCTCCTCGAAGAGATTGACAGGGGCGAGATCGCCCTGCCGGACATTCAGCGCCCCTTCGTCTGGAAGGCCGCCAAAGTCCGCGACCTCTTCGACTCGATGTATCGAGGTTTCCCCGTGGGCCATCTGCTGTTCTGGGCGACCGGCGCGGAAATGGGTGCTCGGCGAATCGGTACTCATGCCCACGAGGCCGTCCCACGCCTGATGATTGTCGATGGCCAGCAACGCCTGACCAGCCTCTACAGCGTCCTAACGGGAAAGGAAGTCCTTCGCGAAGACTACACGTCCTCACGGATCCGTATCGCGTTTCGGCCCCGGGACGGCAGCTTCGAAGTCGCCGATGCAGCCGTCGTAAAGGACCCCGAGTTCATCCCCGACGTCTCGATTCTCTGGGACGGCGGTGGTCGGGCCAAGAAGGTGCGCGAATTCCTCAAGCGCTTGGAGGCAGGCAAGAAGGGTAAGCTGCCTGAAGAGCAACGGGATGACCTTGAAGAGGCGATCGACCGACTCTACGACCTCCGCAACTACCCCTTCAAGGTCATGGAGTTGGGTTCAAACGTAGGCGAGGAACAGGTCGCAGACGTATTCGTCCGGATCAATAGCGAGGGCGTCCGACTCGGTCAGGCCGACTTCATCCTCACGCTGATGTCCGTTTGGTGGGAGGAGGGCCGCAAGCAGCTGGAGACCTTCGCCCGCGACGCCAGACTTCGGCCGCAGGGGCCGTCTCCTGCAAACCCATTCATCGACCCGTCGGCAGACCAGATGCTGCGCGTCGTCGCGGGCTTTGCGCTCCGCCGCGGGCGCCTTCGATACGTCTATCAGGTGCTGCGTGGCAAAGACCTGGAGACCGGCGAGGTCTCGGCTGAAATCAGGGAGAAGCAGTTCGCCGCTTTGCAGGAGGCTCAGGCGGAGACGCTGTCGCTGACCAATTGGCACGAGTTTCTCAAGGCCGTTCGCCGTGCCGGATACCGAAGCCGTGCGATGATCAGCTCGCAGAACAACCTGATGTTCTCGTATCTGATGTACCTAATCGGACATCGGGACCACCGGCTCGACCGAAAGGCCCTCCGTGAAGCGATCGCCCAATGGTTCTTCATGACCTCGCTCACGGGCCGGTACACGGGGAACTTCGAGAGTCGCGTGGAGCAGGATCTCCGCCGCATCGCCGAGGCCAAGTCCGGTGATGAGTTCGTGGCAACCCTGAACGGAATCATCGATACGGCGCTGACGGAGGACTACTGGACCATTCAACTCCCCAGCTCGCTCGAGACTTCGTCAGCCTATGGCCCGACGGTGTTCGCGTACCACGCCAGCCTCGTTTTGCTGAATGCGCGACCCCTGTTCTCGCCGCTTCATTTGGGTGAGCTGTTGGATCCATCGGCCCACGCTCCTAAATCGGCTGTCGAACGCCACCATCTTTTCCCGAAGGCGTACCTTACTCGGATCGGTATCGACCGCACGGTGCAGCGGAATCAGATCGCCAACTACGCCTTTGTCGAATGGCCTGACAACACGAAGATCGGCGACTCACCACCCCGCGACTACTTCCCTCCCCTTTTCGAGGAGCTCGGGCCCCAGGAGCAGAAGCAGACTCGGTTCTGGCACGCTCTGCCGGAGGGTTGGGAGCAGATGGACTATTGGGAGTTCCTACAGGAACGCCGGGTCCTCATCGCCGGTGTCGTTCGAGCGGCGTTCAACAAGCTCCGTACTGGGAGGCTTCCGGAGGAGGACGAACTGCTGCCGCCGTGGGCCGGAGTGCCCGAACGGTCGCTTGAGGAGCTCCTCGCCGACATGGAAACCGAGCGGGTCGAGTTCAAGTCGTCCGCGTACTACAGCTACAAGCCCGAGGTGCCCACCAGGGTCATTACGGATTCCGTGGTCAAGACCGTCGCTGGTTTCCTGAACGCCAGCGGTGGTACCCTCGCAGTCGGCGTCGCCGATGACGGTGAGATCCTGGGGATTCAGCCGGACCTGGACATGAAGAACATGGACGGGGATCGGTACGTGAACTCACTTACGAACGTGATCGAGCGCTCGCTCGGGTCACTCGCGTCAACGATGGCGACGATTGAGTTACAGGCGGTCGACGGGGTTCAGGTCGCCCTGGTGCGTGTCACTCCGTCTCCCGAGCCGGTCTACGCCAAGGTCTCCAAGAGGAACGGGGCCCTCTTCGTGCGGGTGAACAACTCGACCCGGGTCCTCGAAGGGGCGGATCTGGTTGGGTATGTCAACGAACGTTGGGCTTAGGCACTCTTTGTTGGGTGGACGCCGCTTTCTTCCGGAACGCATGGTTAGTGGCCCCCTGTCTCGGCCCGGGATTCCGCGGGTAGGCCCATGGATTGCGGACCTCGCGCAGCAATTGGCTCCCGCGATCCGGCAAGCGGGTGTTCGGTTTCGACCCACATCCCACTGGCAAGTAAGCGTGGTACGGCTGCGACAGCGGAAGTGCCGCTGGCCTGTCGTAACGGCAAACTAAAGCCCGGACGGGGCCACACCTCAGCCCTCTCTCGATCCCAACCCGGACTCATGGGTGGCGCGCATTCAGTCTTACCCGCGTCAACCGCCTTGCCTCCGTGGAGCATCCGTCAAGTCACGCCAACGGAACCTCCCATTGCTGATCGCCGACACCGTTGGACGTACAGGACGACACAGCCGGCGTCCGAGCGCTGCTCTGTGCGTCAGCCAACCAAATGGAATGGTGAGCCTCAAGACCCTGAATTGCGCCCGTAGATCGCTCGTCGAGGGACTGAAGCATCACTCTACTCCAATGTAGTCGGGCAATTGTGTCAGCATCGTCAGCGTGGGCTCCGCTGCACCGGCACAGATCTCCCCGATCACGCGTGCTCCAGTAGCGGCATACTCTGCCGCCATTTGGATCGTGCCGGATGGGTTGTCAAGTCCTTCCTCGCCGAATTCAGCTAGGGCGAGGAGCTCCAAATGCGTGATTCTCCAAGGATCGCTTGAGAGAATGCCTCCGTCATTGAATTTAACGAGTTGGTCTTTTGGTCCGAGCCGAGTTCGATGCCCGATCTTGACGCCAAGACACAGCGCGCACCACCAGAGATCGATCTGGCGCCGAAACGGCTTCCGAACGTCCCCTCGGCCTTGGAGCGCTTTCACGTGATTCTGATGGAACTCCGATGGCCAGAAAAGGTCTTGATTCGCAAACGGGTTCAATATAGCCGCCATGCTTACGTCTCCCTGAACACGAGGTCGTGTTGTTCGTCATACCGGCGTTGACAGGTCTTGCACACGTGGCGATGCCCGCAGTCGCAGCGTCTCACGATCGGTCGGCGCACGCCCCAGTCGTTGACGAGGTCCTTCGGGTAGTCCTTGGAACAGGAGAGCGTCAGAGCCACGCCCACGCGATCGTCCAAGAGTTCCTCAAGGTCGCGAATCTCGGAGCGGGTCATGAGCAACACAACTTGGAAGTCCACTGTTCCCTCCGAGCGAGGTGACGTAATCATTTCGACTACTCGATCCTTCACGCCTCCGGAAGTCATACCAAGCGGCGTATCGATGATCCGGGGCGCTTCTCTCCCCGAGACTTCCATTAGAGCCCAAATGAACGCAAGGGTAAGTGCGCGCTGCTGAGCACCGCTCAGCTCAAAATCGGGGTCGAGCGTATTTCCTCCGCTGCCCTCAATCACGATGTCGAAGCGATCATTAATGAAGACGCGTTTGAACACACTCACTTCAGCATCGGGATCGCTCCCGACGATATGCAGAAACAGATCATTCATGCGACCTGAGACAACTTGGATCCATTTCGTCTTCAAGATCCCAAGGATCTTGTCAGCGACATCCATGAGATCCTCGGCCACCTTACGCTTGATCCGGAGCTTCGCACCGACTAACGCTTTCGCCTCCGCCTTCCCGTACTCGTCTTCCAGTTGACCCACTGAGGCCTCGGCTCCCTGAATCTGGCCGTCCAGTCGCCCGATCGCCGTTTGCGCGTCTAGTTTCTTCCTCTCGTTGCGCTTGATCCGTTCCGTCAGTCGGCTGACCTCTTCCTCGTCGATCAAGCCACGGCGCGCCTTCTCCGCCTCTAGATCCCCGGATTTGGCCCCAAGGCGGTGCCGAACGTCTGTGTAGTCGGCAAGATTGGATTTCCGGAGCTCAGCGAAGCCATGGCCTTTCTGGACGCGACTGGCGTGGATTGCCAAGCTCCGTCGAGCGAGATGCCACGTCTCAGTCTGCTTGGCTCTACGCGGCGCGACCTCCTCCTGCTGAGCAACCAACGTGGCGACGTGGTCGTGGTGCTCAGTACCTCTCTCCAACGACTCGCCGCAGATGCACTCAGCGAGCTCAAGACGATCTCGTAGTACCTCAATTGATGTCCCCGGGATTACGTTCCTGTCCGCCAGACTTTCTAAGAGGCGGACACCCTGGCTGAGCTTGTCCTCAATCACGTGCCATGAGAAATCCTCTCCCTGTAGGACCCGGCGCATCCCCGACAACGCGGCTTGCTCACGCCCTTCCAGGTCGGCGATATCCGATCTAAGGGCTTCGATCCGAGCGTTGATCTCTTCCAGATCTCCGATTCCCTTGATCGCCGTGAGCGCTCGATCATCCTTAAGGATTGCTTCCGCGATTCGGTTCCTTCGGTTGGTGGTGTCCGCCAACGTGCTCTTGAAGTTTCTTAGCTGGTCTTGCGCCTCCTCAAGCTGTTGCTGCCGCTTCGAGAGCCCGACGCCTCCGGCCTTAGCGATCTCTCTCTTGAAGGCTTGAGAGGCGCCCACAAGGTCATCACGCGCAATCTCGAGTTGCTCGAGACCCAGGAGCAACCTGATCGCCTCATGAACCGACTCCTGCCGCTCGGCACTCGCAAACCCACTGATGAACTGCTGAACGTCATCGCCATTGGTGAAGAATATCTTGGACAAGCGAGGAGGCACCAGCTTCAATACAAGTGCCTGCGCTCCATCTCTAATTTCCTCGTCACCCACCTTAGTTACCCGAAATAGCTTCAGCCCTGGGGCTCCGCGATCGTGTTTGTCATCAGATCTCGGCGTTTCCGTGACTGACCGGATCAAGCGATAGCGAGTGTGAATACCCGCAGTTTCATCGAAGTGCTCGAACTCAATCCTCACCTGTACCGGCACAGGAAAGTCAACCTGAGACGCGGTAGATGTAAGCCGGAGTCCCCGGGCGTCCTCGGGCAACCCCTCACTGCCGTAAAACGACCAAAGGAGGGCATAGAGGAGAGAAGTCTTTCCCGCGCCATTCTCAGCCCGGATGATCGTGAGCGGGCGGTTAGGGTCCGTGGAAAAGTCGAGGTCCACATCCTCGAGGAGCTTGAAATTCCTGATATGAGCACTGATCAGCCTCACATGTCCTCCTCTTGCTTGGTCTGCGTAGCGACCTGTTGGCCAAAGGCCTCAAGGACTCGTCGAACCTCCCGTCGCCGTGCAGCCGTGGTGAAGCCGCTTCCCTGACATTCGATGATCTCTGTGAGTTTGCTTAGAAGTTGCTCGCGGTAGCCGTCGTACCGCTCGGGCACTTCCAGAACCACTTCTCGGGCCACCTCCTTCTTGAAGCCTGATGCATGTTTCATGATCGTCATGAACTCCTTTGCAGTCTATTCTCGAGACGGCGGATCGCTTCGTCTCCCCCGCCTTCATCGAACTCGTTTCTCGAGTAGATGACGAACTCCGTGACACGCCTGAGTTCGGCCCGAAGGAGCGAGCGCCCCGTGTCACCGGGAGGATCAGGTGGCGTGGCAACGAAATCGTGAAGCGTGGCATGCTCTTTCCCAGGCCAAGACCTCAACACGCGCCCCCGCCTTTGAACCCACTCTCTTTCCACGGAGCTCGAGGCCAGCAGGTAGGCGGTTTCCGTTTGTGGGATGTCCACACCTTCGTCGAGGACCCTCATCGCCGTCAACATCTGGTAGTCCCCCTGGCCAAAGGCGGTGAGAATGCGTTGACCGTCCGCGGTGCTAGTCTCAACGTTCGTGAATTGGTGCGAAACGATCCCAAGCTCGGCCAGCAGCCCGTTTACAAGTTCGATCTGGCGAGGGCGTCCGAGTACGGTCGGCTTGGCCGAGACGTAGACAAGAGACCGCCGGAGCACGCTCACATCGACAGCCTCCAGCATGTTTCTCAGGTGCCCGAGCTTGTTGCCCGCCTGTTCGACAATGGCTCGGCGCTCCCTCAGTATGCGCTCCGTCCGCGGCGTGAGGTTCATCACCTGTCCCTCGTCGTCAACTCGGAAGCCCAACCGCCGCAGTTGAGCGGTGAGATCCGCGTATCGCTCCGCCTCTTCCTCGGTCAGCTCTACCTCATGCACATAGTAGTCATACGCGACCAAGCACCCCGCCTCGATTGCGTCACCGATCGTGAATTCAATGAGCACGTCGCCGAAGTAGTCAGCGAGCCCACTGGTACCGACCGGATCGTATTGGCGGATCGGCGTCGCGGACAGACCCAGACGGTACTTGACAGCCTCCGGTCGATGCTTCAAGAAGGACGGTGTGCCAAAGTTGTGAACCTCATCCGCGATGAGCATCGTGCTCACCCGCATGCCAATCCGGTCAAGCCAAGCCCTGAGAGGTTCGTCACCGCCATACATCTGGTTAGTCCCGATTACCACTTCGGTGTGTGCCTTCCCGGACCGGAGTGCCGCCTCAATGACTTCAAGTTCGCGCCTGCGGGTCTTTACGGTTGCTCCGGACAGCACTGAGGGGTGAACGCCGAACGAACGGACCTCTGCCGCCCACTGGTTCACAAGAGGCCGAGATGGCACCAAGATGAGGAGGAGAAAGGCACCGTCAGATCGATCCTGGAGCAGTGTGGCCGATATGAGCGACGCCTTCGTTTTTCCTCCGCCGGTAGCGATGGAGAAGATTCCGCGCCCCATTTCAAGGAAGCTGTCCACCGCTACACCCTGATGCGCAAACCGGCCAGTCCGCCAGTGTAGGTCGGCGGGGATACGAAGCTTACGCACATTGCGAGGTCGTCGGGCGTTCGGCGGGAGCGGCACCTCAATCCCTGCCCGGAAGTCCGCCTCCCATGCGGCCCAGAAGTCCTCGACCGTAGGGACGTCATCCCCCGAGCGAACGTGCCTCTGGAGAAAACCCAGAGCCTGATGAGCCGGAACAGTCAGCGAACCAGGAGATTCATTTTTCCACTGCCGCACGAACTGGTTCACAAAGATGTCCACCCGCTTGCGGGCGGCGTCGCCGTCCTTCCACGCCCGGTCAATCGTCATTTGCTCGCCATTCACCAACAGACCTCTATGCGTGGCATTCCCCGAGCCGTGCACCGCTAACCAATCGTCGCCCTGTCGCAGAAGCCATTTTTTCTTGTGATACATGCCGGCATCCATCAGCACGAACCGGATCTCGAGCCGCTTTGAGGCGACGAGATAGGCGAGACAGCTCAGGCAATGGGCATCGGTCGCGTTCCCAGATCGCCTTGCCTCAAGCAACAGCTCGATCACAGCAGCGTTCATAACGGATTCCGCATTAGTGACACCCGACTCAATCGCGGCGCGATCCTCACTGGAGATCGCCGGACTAGCGAGGAGGCGTATCTCGCCCGACGGCCTCTGGAGAAGCGCGGCCAGTCCCGGGGCTATTTGCGCAAGACATCGAGAGGAGAAAAAGCCAGCCCCAATGAGAATGGTCTGAGCACACCGCATTGCAGGGATCAGCACCTCACCAACGAGATCGTCGTGAGGAATCTCGTATGCGGGGCGAACGGAGGCGACCACGGTCCGCAACACCTCATCACTAGCTGGCTTCACGCTTCAAATACCCTCGCCAGTCGGTCGATCTGCGCTTCCAACGCAGGGGAAGTGTCCGGTGACGGTACATGATCTGCTAACTCCGCGTCTCCCCTTCGCCTCAGAAACCGAGCTAACCCGGCCGTATCTGACTCGACGGCAGCTGCCAGTCGCGACAACAGCTCCTGCCCAAGTCCCTTCAGACCCGTCATCTCCCTTAACAGCAGGTCACCGGCCAGAGCATCGACCTGCTTCTTGGCAACCAGACGAACATCCACCGATCGCGCTTCGCGATGGAAGGTGACCCGGAGGCGATCACCGACCTTGCCACCCAGCGCCTCCGCGTGGATGCGAAGTGACCCAATCGTAGGCCCGCTGATCGAGGTATCCGGCCAGGACAGACGGACAGCCGCAGCGTCAGCCTCGTAGGCCCTACTATCGCCAGGCATTACAGCTAGTAGCCCTGCCACCTCCTCTGCGACGGATCGTCCACTGCCTCGTAGAAGATCATGATCGATGTCGATCAAGACTGAGACCTCATTGTCCGAGCGCTTGAACACTCCGCACGCTCGCGACAGATCGGTGCTCACGGGGAAAGGATCATCGTCGCGGCGGTGCCGGACCAATCCATGCTCGACGACGAAACGAGGAGCGTTACAGAGGGCAATCACGGAGCTCTCAGCGACACCCCATGCGACAGATAGTCGAGCGGCTAGCTCATCGATACGCAGCGATGGACCGTTCTGGGACAGCTCTTCAGAAATGATCGACGCGATGCCTGCGTACTCGGGGAGCCCCCACGCTCGCAAGCCCCACTTTGACCGCTCGATACGAACGAACTCCTCACGTGATGAGAGTACGGCCCTAAGGGATCGTATACCGACTTCGGGTCCAAGGTCCGCGAGTAGCTCGTCAGGACTGAGGGGAGCCTGCCGCAATCGCATCAGCGACAGGACGCGTCCACCAATTGTTCGCGGCCATTCGATCACGCTACGCCGGAGATCTCGCATCCCAGACTTGTGGGTGAGCCACGCAGCGAAAATACGGGGACGCAATCCCGCCTCGCACATCACTTCGCGCGCCGTATCGAACCCGATCGAGCCAACTCTCTTGGCTTCTTGCATGAGTCGGACTAGCGCGGCTTCGAGCTTCTCGGCGTCGGTGACTAGCCAACCATGGGCTAGCTTGTATGGTCCGGCCAGCCGGAGGATCACGGCACGGACAATGTCGGCTTCAACGTGCGACCGAAGTTGGCCAGCGGAGAGCAATGCCTCCGTTGGTTCATCACCCAACGGGATCGCCACCCCCGCGACCCGCCGGACCTTATGGACCCTCCAGAGTACAGGCTCCCATGCTTTGGTTCGGGGAAGTCGTTCCAGATCTTCGATCAAACGGCCTTCGACCTGTCGAATCCGCTCGCGTGATACACCGAACTCGGAGGCGATGTCCTGGAGCGTCCTGGCTCCCGAAAACACAAGGGTCCGAGACGACAGGATGACCTGTCGTCTCTTGTCGAGCGATCGGTACCAATCGAGGATCGCGGCGAGAGGATCGGAAGCGTTCGATGTGGCGATCCTTGAACGAACCGCTCCATGCCACAGCCGTGCTAGGTCTGGAGGAAGTCCGTCAGATTCACGCGTTGCGTCTAGCAACTCGGCCACTGTCTTGATCCCGCCCTCTGTGCTGGCCCACCGACATAGCTGTTCTAAGGATCTGTGCACCTCCTCTGGTACATTCGACACCGGTTCGAGCTGCGGGTCTTGTCTCTTTTCCTCCCGAGCGTTGGTCGATCTATTCGGCGCTTCGCCGGCGGGGGCGGCGAGCGTACCTTCCGGGGACGCGACCCCTGCGGCTTCAGCGACGCACATCAGTTCCAACAGCGAAGTCATCCCGAAGTTTGGGATGGCGAGGAGGTCGTCCACGGACACATGGCCCGTTAGATGCAGGAACCCGCTCCTGACCAAGGCATTCGTTGTTCGCACGCTTAGTGGACCCAAGAGTTCGGCTCGGTCGATTTCGGCAGGTATGACAACTAGGGACGAGGGCGGGGGATTGGTGTTCGCGATGTGTAGCAATGAACGCCGGATCGGATCGTCGATCGGTTGCAATCTGCCGTTCCAGAATGTCGAAAGGTCGCCTATCTTATTCACCGCTGGATTACCCGCACGGATTTTTCGGGATACCGGCACGTTGGGAAGGTTGTCGCGATACCAGCGTGGCAGCAGCGGCGTAGGAGGACTACCCCACGGCGCCACTTCGAGGCGCGCTTGCCCGGAGTCAATCTCGTGGGGGATGTGGTTCACAGGGCACAGACGGTGCAAGGGGTTGTATCGTCATCCTCTTCAAGGGCATCGGCGAGAACCTCGATAAGAGGGAGGTCGGCCTGGCGAGTTGCCGCGCGCGACATGGCGGCTTCGTGGCGGGCCACAATCTCGTCTCGGCGTGAGCGGAGCTGAACCAGTGTTTCGCCACCAGACCAGGTGTACTGCCTCCCTCGCATTGCACGATCGCTGAAGTCAGCCTCGCCATCTGCACCAGCTTCGAGAAGGACCTTCTGCTCGATCGCTACGGCCCGCTCGAAGAGCTCCGGATGACGGTCGGCGAGGCCGACCCACTCCGCCTTGCGCTGGTAGAAACAGAAGTAGCAGCCGGAGCGTGTCCGCCATTCGTAGTACTCGGGGAGACCGATGCCTGCATCCACAAGGATCCGCATCACGCCGGCACGGTCGATCCCTTCCTCAATGAAGGGAAACCGCGTCTCGATGTTCTTCTTGGTAGAGATGTAACCCTTCCGGTTAGACTCGTCGGCGCGGATCGCGACATAGGATAGCGCAGCGTCATCGCCGATCCATTCCTCGATCGGCTTGATCTTCATGTTCTTGGTGCACCATCGCATTTGCGGCGAGGGCAGGGTGCCGCGAAAGAGTTCGAACCAGTGGTCAAACCCGCGTCGGGCATTCAGGCGGGCGATGGGCTTGCCGAGGATCACCTCGAGTCTCGTCAGGTATTCGTACGTCTCCGGGAGTTCAGCGCCTGTATCGCAGAAGAAGTACTCCATATCCGGAATGCGCTCACGCATGTGGACCGCGAGGGCACTTGAGTCCTTGCCCCCGGAAATCCCGCAAATGTGCCGGACGGGTTCAGGCATGTTTCTCGCTCCTGATTCTCGAGTCGGTCGCTGATTCTGGATCGTTTTGTTTGGTTCGCGGGAGCAGTCGGTCTCCGAGGCACGCGAGGAGTGTTTTCTCAGCTTGCCCCAACGAGCCCAGATTGCCCTCGAGGGTGGCAAGAGCATCTGCGAGTACCTGCTCGGCGATGGGACGGTCGGCGTCGTCAACCGCTACGAGACGGTCGTGCTCCCGGCCGTCCGGTCGAGTGATCGTGATGCGAAGCGACTGGAACGGCCCACCGCCCCGGGCGCGACCTGCGGCATGCAGTGCCACGAGGCGCTGGAATGCGGCAACCTGCACGCGGAGTTCGTGTCCGAAACGGGCGAAATCCCGGTCCGTCCATTCCGTCGGCGCCTTCTTCGACAGGACCGTCGCAATTGTACTCACCCACTCGGCGTCGTTCTTGGCGGGATCTCCCCTGAGAGCCAGCACGAAGGCCCGTACTACGGGATCGAGAACTTCGCCGTCCAGGGCGGCGGCCTGACCGCTGACGGCCAGGCGAGTCTTCTCCGCAGCGGTAAGTAGAAGGCTCGACAGAAGTTCGTCCTGCAGCTTGGCGTACCTTCCGCCCAATTCATCCATCGCGGCACCGAGGCGCTCGACGTAGGCGGCCTCCTCCTGATATCGCCGTACGTCTGGAGGGATGATCGGCAGACCGAACGATCCGGGAAGATGATCGAACACGAGTTCGTCCGGTTCCACGGCACTCACAATGGCGGCCCGGGCCGCCCGGGCGTCGGAACTCATCGCACGTGTTCGCAGCGTGAAGTTGTCGAGACGCCGGACGAGGGAAACGAGGTGCCCCGCGATTCCCAAGACGTTTGCGACCCGGTACTTTCGGAATACCGGACGCACGCCAAGCCGCCGCGCCAGAGCGTTGATCAAGCGCCTCCGAGCTCCAGAGGTGTTCGCGAAGTGCTTGATGTCGAAGTGGTAGGGATTGCGCACCATCCGCTCGGAAACCTCTGGAGCCAGCAACGGCCTGAAGGTGCCGTGCTCATAGATGGCGATCTCGTCTCGATGGGCTAGGAACGCGGCTGTCAAGAAGACCGGAACAACCCCGTACTTCATTCCGATGGGACTCGACAAGAGCGCCGCATGGATATGCTTGAGATTCATGCGACGAGTCTTAGCGCGCGCGAACTGCTCTCCAACCACTTCCCACGCGTGCGCTAGCGAATCCGTCGCGGCCGGCGCTCCGAAAGAGGGACGGTTTCCTCCCTTTGTGAGACGGTGGATGCCCGTTCGATGAAGGAATGCCCGGTACATCGCAACCTCGGGGCCATACCCTTCGAGTCCCAAGTCGGGCTCGTCCCCCCGCTCGATCATCGCACTGACAAGTAGGCGTCGCGCCTTAGCACCCTGTGACGTAAGCTGTGTGCGGTTTAGCACCTCGTTTCCGATGATCGGTGTGAACTTGAAGGCCATGTCGGCTGCATGCGAGAGCGCGTGGCTACCGCGCCTCGCTGGCAACGGCGTAGTACCCCCGGGCTCCAAGAGAATCCAGCGACACGCATCGGCGCGAAACGTCTCATGCACCTCCGCCTCAAGATTGGTCTCGGCTTGGGCGAGCCACTCGGCCAGTTCGCGGCGAGCCACCCAATCCTCCGCTACGAGCGGCTCCTTTAGACTCGTCCGCACCGCCAATACCTCCCGCGCCGCCTGGTCCAGCCCTGCCACATCCCTCGGGATTGCGGCAACGATTGGCTTGGCCGAGCGCGAGCCGTCGGAGAGGCTCGGAGTCGCATGAATCGAATCAACGATCAGTAGCGCCTCACCGTCATAATGGGAGAAGGGATCGACGGGTGCGACGGGTTCCGCTGCATCCGCGTACCGTCTCTTGAAGACCCTGAGCACGTCGTTCTCGGCGCTGTGTCGCGCCGCAACCACCGGAGCCAACGGGTTGAATGCCGAAAGGACCTCTACGAGCGGCTTCCGCTGGATCCGTGCGCGAGCGCCATCAACCAGGCGACGTACGTCGACGTCGGAGCCCTGCCAAATCCGGTACTCGTCGGCAAAGTCCCGGTACGTTGCGATCCCGCCCGCTTCGAGATCCCTCAAGACTACGTCCGCGTTGGCATCCGTTGCCGACAGCACGGCCCGGGAGGCACGAAGGACGCCCGTCGTGGAGATCAGGTTTAGTACGGCGATCCGTTTGGCCATGCGACTCTGTTGTCCTGACAGGCCGACGGCATCCCTCAGTCGCGTTGCGATTTCGGACCATCGGCTGGCTTGGCGGCCAGACAGCGGACCGAGTACGCTGTTGCCGACGAAATAGTCGTAAACGGACTCGAGGCCGAGCGACGGCAGCAGACCGCGCGGGGGTACGCTGGTCGTTTCCAAGAACCGCGCGGCACTTGCGGGGTCTTGACTCGTCAGGAACGAGAACAGCGTCCGCTCGTGCTGCCCGTACCGGCTGCACAGTTCGGGCAACACCATCGCGGTCAAGGGGTGCAGTGGGTAGCAGGACTCCAGCGCCTCCGCCTCCGCGAGTTCCCGGATGCCGACGGAACGCATCATCGTCGCTTGGTGCGAGGCCCAACGGGCGATGCGGCCCTTGACCGCGCTGTCTCTCCTCCGGAACACGCTCCCGATGAGTGCGCGAAGTTGGCCGGCGGATTCAACGAACGATACGTCTTCGAAGCGGCCTTGGACCTTTGCCCATTCGCGCTTCTCCGCCCTGTCGCTCCCCGCCAAGTAGTCCTCGAACGAAAGGTGTTGTAGGGTCACCAGAAAAATCGGTCGTCCCGATCCCTGACCCGCCTCCGCAAGCTGCTGCAACAGATAGGGATCTCCGTGACCGTCACGGACCGCCTCAAGGTTCTTCCCGAACTCGTCGATTACGAGTAGGAGCGGTGCCTCCTTCGCAAGTGCGCATGCAGTCCGGACGATGGAGGATGGGGCTGGACCGACACCTGTCTCATCGGAGCCATTCTCTTCCCGCAAGACCGCAGGGACTTCACTGTTCCCGGGGGCGTGTGCTTGGGCTGCCCGCAGGGCACGAAGAATCGTGAAGCCGATCGGCTCGCGGCTGGCCGTCACCACTCCACGACTGAATCCCGTCTCCCAAGTCCCATGGCGCTTGTGGGCCGTCGTGATCGCGGCTTGCACATCCGAAGAGGCGTTACCGATCAACCGGAGCGCTGTGTGCCGCGCCGGCGACGGCGGACCGAATGCCGCATCTATCAGAAGGGCGAGCGAGGACTTTCCCGATCCGTACGGACCAGTCAATGACCACGCGCCACCGGCTTCGCCGTTTCCGGCGGTGACGGCAATCCGGTCCAGCACGTCAAGGACCCGCGCCGTGACGACATATCCTTCGAGTGGTTCCGGCCGCGCAACATCCCGCTCGACGTTGGCCGAACACGCGAAGCGCCTTCGGATGGAGATGCGATCCGCCAACACGCCGCTCACGCGGTCACCTGCCCGTTGGTCGAAAGGAAGTCCGGTCGGCCGTAGTAGTTGTCCATAGTCGCGATGGCGATGTCACGCGGATTGCCCGACCATCCAAGCTGAACGGTGCCCGATACCGCAGCCAGCTTGATCCTCGCCGAGTGTGCGGCGACCGCAGCCAGCGCCATGTGAAGATCGTTCTCCAACAGCTTGAACACTCTCCCAGGCCCACCCGGGTCATGCGCGAGGTGGCTGAGCGTCACCGTGTTGCTCCCCGAATTCGCGCGCGCGACATAGTCCATGGCCGCAAATGCGACGACAGCCGCCGGTAACGTAGGCTTTGCGCCGGTCGCGAACCGATACCGTTGCGTCGCCTCCGAGCGACCGATGAGACCGAGTTCGCGGAAAGGGCAGTTCAGCATGTCATCGATCCCCACGCGGGCAGAGCGGTCGGCCGGTGTGTAGGTGCGCAAGAGAGCGCGTACGTCCTTAAGAACCGATGACCGGTGCGGTGTCTTCCACTCCGTGGCGAACTCGAGCTGCGCCAGAACGATCCTCTCCAAATGGTCGTCGTCGAACTCGATCGCATGGAACTCGTTGAAGGCCACCCACCAGACGGGCAGCAAGCACGGTGGAGCCAGCAGAAGCCAGTGCAGCAGCCATAGAGTCGCTGGCTCCTCCATATACGGATCCCAGCCGTCGCTGCCGAACAGTCGGTTGCCCAGTTTCGTCTGCACCATGCTGCCCGAACGCTTCCGGGAGTCGCGCTTCTCCTTTATCAGCTTGGCCGCCGTCCCCCAGAAGCGGATCGCTCGCACCATGTTCTTGCCCACTCCCATTCGGACCGGCGCGTCGGGGAGCACGAAAATCTTCGAGTCATCTCCGACAAAGGTGTAGGCCTTGCGGAACCACCCGTATCGGGGATGGAATGTTTCGTGCCGTGCGAAGACTCGTTCGGCGGCCTCGACCAACCGCATCAGATGGTCTTCACGGTCATTTCGCGGACGTACTGGACCGCTTCAACAGCGCGAGCCACGGCGACTTCGATGTCGGCGTCCGTCGTGAAGCGTCCGAGACTGAAGCGTACGCACTCGAAGGCGGCGGATGGGGACATACCCATCGCCAGCAGAACCCGTGAGGGCTCGATGGTGCCGGCGCTGCATGCGCTTCCCGTCGAGGCGACGACTGGTTCCAGATTAACGGTCACGGCTTCGGCATCGGCATCCCTGAAGCGGAGACAAGCGGTGTTCGGGAGCCGCCGGTCAACATCTCCGATTTGGATGACCCCGGGCAGGGACTCCTCCAGACCGGCGGTCAGGCGGTCCCTGAGATCGGTTACTAGGATCGACTCGTGGGCTCGCTCGGCGGTCGCAATGGCCGCAGCCTCTCCAAACCCCACGATACCAGGCACGTTCAGGGAACCCGACCGCAGGCCTCGCTCGTGTCCGCCTCCGTGGATTACCGGCTCGAGACAGGCCAAGGCCCGTTGGGTGCCGATGAGCGCCCCGACCCCCATCGGTCCACCCAGCTTATGGGCGCTGACAGAGACGAGATCTGTGCCAACATCTTCTGCGTTCAGTGGCATGCGGCCGACGAACTGCGTAGCGTCACAGTGGAATAGTGAGCCATGAGCGTGAGCGAGTTTCGCGACTTGCGCAATGGGGTTTAGTACGCCGGTCTCGCCGTTGGCGGCCATGACGGACACGAGGAGGACATCGGGGCTGAGCAGCCGCGCTAAAGCGTTCAGGTCAACGGCACCGCTGCCAGTTACGGGGACGATATCGACTTTCGCAAGGCCGCGAGCCCCGAGCCATTCGGCGGTCTTGAGAACCGAATCGTGCTCTACGGCGGAGACAAGAATCCGGGGTCGTCCCGCGCTTGCCTGCTGCACGGCTCCGTGGACCGCAAGATTGTTCGCTTCGGTCGCGCTCGCGGTGAATACGACGTTGGATGCGGGGCTGTCGACGAGCCCCGCGACTTGCTCCCGGGCGTCTTCCACCAGGAGGGCCTGTCGACGACCAGCGGTGTGAACAGACGCAGCGTTGCCGACCTCCATCAGCGCAGAAACCATGACCTCGGCGACGCGCGGGTCGAGCGGAGCGGAAGCATTGCAATCCAAGTAGACTGGGTGGGGCCGGGAGGCGGTCGAAGGCACTCGATCCTGTGGTGCTGTACTGGCCGTAGCGGTGCCGGCTCCCCAATCGTTCGCTCGGGTGCTCATGGCACTCAAGATAGCAACTTCCCCCTCGCGCGCTCGAATCGCTGAGGGCTTGGACTCGCCACTGGAGTCCGAGGCGCGGAGTTGAAGCCGACGCTTCACACTTGGTGTCGGTGGCGGTACTGTCGCACGATGCGGGAGCTTGATCGGTCCTATTCTAGCCATGTGTGTTGGCTCTCTCCTCAATCACGGCGCACCGCTCCATGACCGTGCCAAACGACTCGTCCACGTCCAGCAACATCCCCGTGGATAGCATGCTGGCGTAGTCGGCCGCAAGCGCCTCTTGGGCGGCTCCAGAGGGAACGAGCCTGAGGTTCCCCGACACGGCAGCATGGTAGTCGATCCGCTGGCGGTTTGAATCGTTCTCGCGGAAGAACATCGCCTTGTGGCGGGCGACGGACAGCGCGAGCTCGAGGTCCGCCAGAGCCCGTTCCGCGATTCCGGCGTCGTCAAGGCGGACAAGGTCGTGCCAGTGCCTCGACCATCGCTCGCCCCGAACGCGCCCCTGGAGGCAGTAGACATGCATCGAGGTCGCCTTCTCCCAGAACGTGCGCTCGGCCAGCATGACGGCCGGTAGCGCTTCCGGAAACGCGACGTCGGGAAGGTGGGCGGCGGCATCGCACACCACCGAATGAACGGCGTGCGGCTCTCCCGTGGAGCGCGCGCCAAAGTCCACCTGGACCTCCGGCCTCACGATGCCGCGCGGCTCGAACAGCGGTTCGTAGCCGATGTAGAGCCGCTCGGCCTCCGTCCGTACCCGCGCCGGGAATCCGGTGCGTCCGAGTTCTTCCCGTACGAGCGGGCCGGCGGTGTCGCGCACCCAGTCGGCGAGGCGCGGTCGGATCGCCCGCGTCCAGCGCCTCTCCTGGCTGCGCGTGGGCGGCAGCGCCTCCTCGTCACCGCCCACGACGAGATCGGGGGCGAAGCCGCGAATGTCGTAGGTGATGTCGATGTCCTCGGAAAACCGGCGGATCGCGCGCCACACCTTGGAAAGCGACGTGCCGCCCTTGAACACGAGGTGTCGTCCGAACGGTGCCTCGAACAGCACGCCGAGCGTTGCCACGATCCAAGTGTCCTTCTCCAGCAGAAAGGTCTCCTGTCCTCGCCGCCGCGCCGCAACATCCAAGGCGTCTCGCCTCTCGATCGCCGAGAGGCGCTGAAACCGGATTTCAGCCATGCACGAGCCGTCTGTTCAGTGGCTCCGCCATCCACGCGGGCACTACGTCCCGGGCAGCGGCGAGATCGCTCAAGTCCTCGCCGGTGAGCTGCGGAATCACGGCATCGAGGCTCTTCTCGACCTCGTCGGGGCCGAGCCACGCCAGCGCGCGAATGACCACGCCGGCGGTCCGATACGGCGCTGTCAATTGCCACGCCGGGGCGTGACGCAACTCGACCCGGTGAGCCCCGAAATGCAGGAGGCGGTCGGAACCGGAGGTGAGATAGACCGAGCGCACGGTGTTCTGCGTCGTCAACCCGAGCCAGTTGGCCGCGCCACCGCCGTTCGGAACGATGATCTCGCCCCAGAGCGCCGAAAGGGAAGCAAGCGCCTTCTCCAGACGCGGTGCCCTGAGGCCGAATCTGGTTTGGATCGGACGCATGTAGACGGCACGGCAGATTCGCAGGAGCCGCTCGGAGCGCGCGAGGCGGGATAGCGACCGGACCACCGCAGCGCGGTCGCCGAGGTGCAGGAGGTCGTTCGCCTGTATCGGCGTGGCCTCCGGCTTGGCCGCGGCGTACTCCATGATCCGCTCGGGCAGGCTGTTCATGGCTCCATTTCTCTCGGTCAGTCAGGAATCACGTCAACCGATGTTACAGCCCCCTCTCGGGGAGCCTGAGTACTGAAGATAACTGACACTCAGCGTACTGGCTTGGCCTGGATGGGTGCCACGAAGCGCCAAGCACTGGGCCGCCATTCACTCCCCCTACAGCTTCCTGGCAACCCAGACCGCCCGTCCGACGACGCGGACCTCTTCGGCAGCACACTCGTAGCTGCCGTACTCGGGGTTGAGCGACTTGAGCACGACCTTCGGCGGGTCGGAGTGCGGCACGTGCTCGATCCGCTTGGCGACGAGCGCAATGCCGTCCCAGATCACGAACATCCCGGGCGGCGCAAGCACCGTCCGGCTCACGTCGATCAGGATGTGGTCGCCGCTTGAGAGCAGCGGTTCCATCGAGTCCCCGTCCACCTCGACCATCCACAGGTCGCCGGGATCGGCCCGGAGCCGGTGGCGGATGAACGCATCGGCGAACATCCAAGCATCTCCGGTCACCCGCAACTCGCCGTTCCAGGCTTCCTCCGCGTCCGGCTCCTCTCTGAGATCCGCTTCCGGCACGGCGCTGTAGCCGATTGGCGCGGCGTATGCGTCGTCGGGCGGCGAAGGCCGCGTGGCGTTCGTCGAGAGCCGGAAACTCCGGCCGTGCTTGAGTAGCTCGGGCCGGCAGCCCAGGTGCTCCGCGAGGATCTCGCGGTCGTCCTCGGCGAGAACCTTCGGCGTGCCCCTGTGGATGAACTGTTGCAGGTAGGCGTCGTTGCGGCCCATGGCGACCGAGGCGGTGCGCAGGGTCGAGCCCTTCGCCGTCAGCAGCCGGAGTAGCCGCTTGCGCACCGGATCCAACGGTATGGAGTCCTTCTTCTTCGTTCGTCCCATGGGGTTGGAATTAACCCCGCTTCCAGCCGGTTTCGCAAGTCGGTCGAGGCCCATCCACCTCGGGGGCCTGGCGGGTTGGCCATCGCGCCCGGATCCGGACCCCGAACCTGCCGACTTCCTTCCGCTGGGCACCGGGTCTGGTTGCTTCCGGCCCCCCCGTCTGGTCAACGGTCGGATCGTGTGGGGAGACTCCGCAAATGCCGGACGGGGGTGCTTAGCCGCCCCACTGGCGGAGCCGTCCGCAAAGCCTGACCCCGCATGACCCATCATGATACAGCATAACCACTTAGGGGATTTGCTAACGGTTGACGGTCTTGACAACACGTCATCAACGTTACGGGCATCGATGCGGCTGGAACGGCAGTCATGGCAACGCTGGAGGAGCTATTCAACTCGCGGGTGAGCGCGTTTCTGGAGCGCACGGGGCTGAGCCCCACGACGCTGGGCATGAGGGCGCTGCGCGACCCGAGTCTGCTGCACCAGATCGGGGCCGGACCTTCGCCGTCGCTCAGGACGGCGGACCGTGTTCTGGCGTTCATCGACAACTACGACGGGGACTCGGGCGGCATCCGGGATCCGCCCCGGCGGCTTCCGCTACGGAAGCCATCGACGAGTACGGGAAGCACGAACAGGAGCAGAACCATGACCGAGAACCCCGAGCAGCAAAACGGATCGCCGGTCCGCCTCCTGCGGATGTCGCAGATACAGGACCGGACCGGCCTCTCGCGGAGCACGATCCGAAGGTGGGTCGCCCGCGGGCTCTTCCCTCAGCCGATCAAGCTGGGCGAGAACGTTGTGGGCTGGATCGAGGCCGAGATCGACGCGTGGATCCGCGAGCGGATCGCGGACACCCGGGGCGGCTGACAGACCGTCGCCACCAACCCTTCAGGGAAAGGAAAGAAATGATGAGAACGTTGCTGACTACGATGCGGGGAGCTGTGTGGGCTGTGCTGCTCATGCTGACGCCCGGCGCGCTCCACGCGCAGGGCACGAGCCCGTGGGTGGATGCGGTGAACGAGCTTCAGACACAGTTCACGGGACCGATCGCGCGCGGGCTGTCGCTGATTGCGATCGTGGTCGGCGGGCTGATGTTCGCGTTCGGGGAGGGCGGCAGCAAGCGCACGCTGGCTGGGATCATCTTCGGGATCGGGATGGCGGTCGGCGCGGTCAACTTCCTGGGCTGGCTGTTCTGATGAGGGGCCTCAGGCGCTGGCCGGGCTACGCGGCGCTCAACCGTCCGCTGACGGTGCTGGGCGTGGAGCGGCGGCTGTTCCTGCTGGGCGCGACGCTTGCCGTCGCGGTATGGAACGCGACGGCCTCGCTCGTTGCGGGTGGCGCCGTGTTCGCGGTCTGCTACGGCGCGGGGTGGCTGGCTGGCCGGAGGGATCCGGCGATGCTGGCGGTGCTCCGAGTCTCGGCGCGCTACCCGGCGCGCTTCGATCCTGGCAAATGGGCGAACGAGCCGTGGCACCTCGTGGTCCGCGGGGGTTCGCGGTGAGAGTCGCCGACGAACTCCGGGCCTACGAAGCGGCGGGCTCGCTGGCCGAGGAGCTGCCCTACTGGGGCTGGCTCGACGACGGCCAAAGCTGCCTGACCCGTGCGGGCGAACTGGTGGCGGCGGGCCGGATCGGGCCCGCCGTAACCGACGGGAGGACGCCCGAACAGATCGACCGCGTGCTGGGACTCTGGCAGAGGCTGCTCTCGGGCCTCGGTCCCGGCACGCGGCTTCACCTCTACCTGCTACGGCGCCCCAGCCGCGCCGAGAGTCCGCAGGACAACGGCTTGGACATCGCGTCCGTCTCGGGGCGCAAGCGAAGCGCGTTCCTTGCCGGGCGCGTCCAGCAGCTCGACGCCTTTGTGGTATGGTCGCACGATCCGGGCCTCCGGCCGGCTGCCAAGACCAGATCGGGACCCGCCGCCAGGATCGCCCGGTTGTGGAAGCGTCGAAGAAAGGGTGCGCCGACCTACCTCGCCTCGGAGATCGAGGCGGCAGCGGACCGGTTCCGCGCCATGATCGATGCGGGCCGCTCGCTTGTGGCCGAGCACACGCCCGTCGAGATGCTCGGAGCCGTTGAAGCGTCCCGGATGCTCTCCGACCTCACCAACAGGCCCGGCACGTTCTGGGACGGTGCGACGGGGAGCGGCATGAACTGGCGGCTCGCGCTGTCGGAGCTTGAGGCCGAGCGTTCGCACCTGAAGCTGGATGGCGAGCCGGTGATCCTCTACTCGCTTCTGTCGCCGCCGGGGCAGGCGCACGCGAACCTGCTCAAAGACCTCTACTGCCTTGATGCGGTGACGACGGTTTCGCTCGAATGGCGGCCGTGGACTACTGAAGCGGCTCGGCGCCGGATCCGAAGCGCGCAGCGCCACTACTTCTCGCGCCGCTACTCGATGATGGCGCACGCCCAGGACGCGCAGGGCACGGCGGCGGCGATGGTCGATTCCGCGGCGGCCGCCGAGTCGGACCGGCTTGGGAGCGCTCTGGTCGAACTCGAAGCCGACGGTGTGGCCTACGGCGAGGCGTCGCTCACCGTGGCGCTCCACGGGGGACTCGAAGGGATCGAGCGGTTGGACGGCGACGTGCGCCGACTGTTCGCCGCGCACGACGCGAAGGTCATCCGGGAAGGCTACGGCCAGCTCCCCGCGTGGTTCGCGCGGCTCCCGGCCCAGCCGCGCAAGCGTCAGGTGCGGAAGGTGTTCGTCTCGGCGGGCGTCGCGGCGTGCCTCGCGCCCGTGTTCGGGCCGCCCAGGGGGAACCGAACGAGCCGCCATCTGGGCCGGGAGCCGCTGGCGGTGTTCGAGACGCCGTGGCGCACGGCGTACCGCTACGACCTGTTCGCGGGCGACGTGGGCCACACGCTGATCCTGGGCGCGACGGGTTCGGGCAAGAGCTTCACCCTGAACTTCCTTCTGGTCGAGGCGCTCAAGTACGATCCGCGCATCCTGATCCTGGACCTGGGTGGCTCGTATCGCTGGCTGACCCGGTTCCTCGGGGGCCGGTATCTGGAGCTCGCGCCGGGCGAGACGGAGCCGACGCTCCGGCTCCAGCCCTTCGCGCTGCCTGCCACGACGAGGACGTTCCAGTTCCTGACCGGCTGGGTGCTCCGGCTCCTCAACCTGGGCGGCTACGAGGCCGACGGGTCGGACACGAGCGAGATCCGCGCGCGGATCGAGGACGTCTACGCGCTCGGAGCCGATCGCCGGACGATGAGCGTGCTGGCCGGTTCGCTCCCGGTCGCAATGTGGCCCGCCTTCAGCCGGTGGACGGAGGGCGGCGCGTGGGGCGCGTTCTTCGACAACGCGCCGTCGGGCGGGGCAGACATCGAGTTCCGCGACTGGCAGGTGATCGATCTGGCGGGCGCAGCGGAGCACGCGGACCTCTGCGAGGCGGCGCTCGCCTACCTCCTGGAACGCATGCGCCTGGAGATCGAAGACCCGGCGGAGACGGCCCGGCTCAAGCTGATGGTCGTGGACGAGGCCTGGCGGTACATGCAGGACCCCGCCGTGCTGAACTACCTGGCCGAGGCGGCCAAGACGTGGCGCAAGAAGAACGCCGCGCTCGTGCTCGCCACGCAGTCCGCCGTGGACGTGACGGGAACGCCCGGCGCTTCGGCGCTCCTCGAATCGATCCCCACCAAGCTGTTCCTCGCCAACCCCGAGTTGCCCGCGGAGGCCGGAGCCCTCTTCAGGCTGAACGAGTCGGAGATCACCCAGGTCCGGGAGCTCACGCCCAAGCGCGAGCTCTATCTCCGCCGCCCGGACGAGGCGGCGGTCCTCCGGCTCGAAATCGATCCGGAGAGCTACTGGCTCTACACCTCCTCGCCCTTGGACGCCGAGAAGCGCGCCGAAGCCGTGGCGAGACACGGCCTGGTCCGGGCGCTTGAAGTGCTCGCCCGGCCGAGCCCATCCCACCCATTCCCCCGAACGCAAAGGACCTGACACCATGAAAACACCAACCGCAGCGATCCTGCTCGGGATCGTCGTTGTCCTGCTCACGCTGCTTCTGGCGGCGCTGCCCGGCGATGCCTGCGCGCAGCAACCGAGCGCCGATGCCGCCTACCTGCGCGTACCGGTGCCCGAGGAGGGCGATGAGCGGATCCCCCGGCTCCGCGCGCGTGTGCGCCACACGACGGTAATCGTGCTTCCGGCCAGCGAGCGGATCCTCGACTTCGTCGCCGGCGACTCGGAGTACTGGCACCTGACCGGCGCGGCGAACGTCGCGTACCTGAAGCCCCTGGCCGAGGACGCGGCCACGAACGTCGCGCTCGTCTGCGAGTCGGGGCGCATCTACTCGTTCCTCGTCGCCGAGCACGGCGAGAAGCCGCCCCACCTCGTCGTCCGCGTCGAGGCGGGCGCTGAGGCGGCAGCCCTGTCCGGCACTCCTGGCTTCGTGGCCCGGAGCGAGGTCACAGCCTACCGCGAGATGGCGGCCGAGGCCGCCGCCGCCGCGGGCCGGGCGCGCGAGGAGGCCGCGGCTGGGATCGCCGAGGCGCGCGAGGAGGCCGCGGCTGGGATCGCCGAGGCGCGCGAGCGGGCGGCTGCCGAGGTCGAAGCGTTCCGCGCCTCCTACCCCGAGCGGCTGCGGTTCGAGTACCGGCTGGACCGGAGGGCGTCCGAACGGCCGTTCCTCATCGAGGCGATGTGGCACGACGGGCTCTTCACCTACATCCGCTCGCGCGCGCAGGAGTCCCCAGCGCTCTACGAGATGAAGGACGGCGAGCCGAGCCTGGTCGCGTTCGACTTGGGCAGCGACGGCCTTTACGTCGCCCGTCGCGTCCTGGGCGACGGATGGCTCCAGATCGGCGAGGAGCGGCTGCGCTGGCGATTCGAGCCAGAGGCGGGCTCGCGATGAGTAGTTGGAAGCAGTGGTTCAAGGAGCCGAAGGGCGCGCTGCCCGGTGGCCTCGTCACGAAAGTCGGCATCGCCCTGATAACCGTGCTCGTCGCAGGGTTATTGTTCTCCTCGTCGCTCGCGGGTCCCGACGAGACGGCCGAGGGAGTCGCGCCCGCGGAGCCACGGCCCGTGGACGACCGCACGGGCCGCTCGCTCGACGGGCGCCTCAGCGCCGAGACTGATCGCCAGAGCCAGCAGGCGGCGGCCGATGCGGACCGTGAGCGGCAACAGTCCGATGCCGCCGGACAGGAACCGGCCGGACAAGACGCGGCGGCGGATGCCGGCAACGCCGGAACCCAGGCCGGCCTTGGCCGGGCCGAGTTCGAGCTTCGCGAGGCGCTCCGGCTCGAAGAGGTCGAGCGCCGGACGCGCTCGCTCCGCTCGCTGCCCGTCGCGCAGTCCCACCGGGATCCGAACCGGGCTTCAAATGCGGCTTGGGTGTCACCGCCCACACCCGAGTCTCCCGATGCCGCGCTCGACGGGGCGCTCGCGTCCCTCGGGCAGTCCCTCGCCGCGCTTGAGGCCGAGATGGTGGCCGGGCTGTCGGGCGGAGAGTTCGCGCCCAGCGAAGGAGGCCCTGTGCCGACCGGCTCTTCCTCGAAGCGCACATCCGAGCCCGGCCGGTTGGTCCGGCCGGATGACCCGCCGGGCTGGGAGCGCATCCACGAGGGCACGTTCCTGGAGGCGGTGCTGGTCACCCAACTCTCCGGCGAGTTCCCCGGCCCGGTGCTCGCCATGGTGTCCGTGCCGCTGTATTCGGCCGACCGGCAGCGGGTGCTGATCCCGCGCGGCACGCGCGTCGTCGGCACGGCCCAAGCGGTGCAGGACCGCGACCAGACCCGTCTCGCCGTCGGGTTCCACCGGCTGCTGCTGCCCGACGGAAGCTGGGTGGACCTTGAGTTCGCCGGCCTGAACCAAGCAGGCGAGAGCGCCCTCAGGGACCAGGTGAACCGGCGCTACCTCTCGACGTTCGCGGCCGCCGGAGCGGTCGGCGCGCTGAGCGGGTTGACGCTTGCCGGAGCCTCGCCCTACGGACTCCGGGCGGGCGTCGGCCAGGGACTCGGAGGCAGCGCCGCCTCGATGCTCGACCGGTACCTGAACCGGATGCCGGAGATCACGATCCGGGCGGGCCACCGGCTCCGCGTCTGGTTCACCGCGGATGTCCTCGTCCCAGCCCCCATCCGCACCACACCCCGCTGACACGAAAGGACTTCCCCATGCATCACCGCATCCTCATCGCCGCCCTTCTCGTTCCGCTCCTGGCGCTCGCGGCCCCCGCTCCCGCGAGCGCGCAGTTCGATTTCGGCAGCTGGATCCAGCGGGCCACGATCATCGCGAACCAGATCACGCAGATCTCGCACCAGGTCAGCCAGATCCGGTCGATGGCCCGCCAGCTTACGGAACTCGAAGACCAGCTCGACCACATGGAGCGCGCCGCGCGCGGCGAAATCGACGCGCTTCTGCAACCGTTTTCCGATCTCGCCGCCGATCCCGTGGGCCTCGTGCGCGATGGACTAGGTTGGCGGTCCGACTTCACGGGACAGGCCCGCAGCACGGTGGACGCCGTCCGGGCAATGGGAAGCGGCCGCTCGGTCACCGCACTGTGGCGCAGCGCGCACGGCACGGCCGACCGGGTGCGCGAGGCCGACATCCTGGATCTCTTCCGGAACCTTCCGCCCCAAGCGGCGACGGGCGCGCTGGAGGACTACCGCCGTGCCCGCGAGGCGGCCGACCGGCAGCGGGTGCTCGACTACGCGGCGCTCGACGCGGCCGCCGCGCTCGCCGGGACCATCGAGAGCGCGCAGGGCTCGTTCGCCGACCTGACCTCGAACCGGAACATCTCGAACACCGCCCTCCAGCAGGCACGGGTAGCCGCCGCGCTGAGCCAGGGCCGGGTCAACGCGGCCGCCGGACAGGTGCTCGCCCACCAGGCCGCCGCCGAGGCGAGCCGGGCGCGTGAGGCCGAACTCGCCCGCCTCGAATGGCTTGGCCGTTGGCATGACGGCCGGGCGCACGCGAACACGCTCGCCGAGACGATGCGGGACGCGGCTTCGCTGAACCGAACCGCGCTCCGCGACGGGCTCCTGTTCCGCGTCCCGTCGTTCTACCGGTAGGGGCGCGACGGCCATGCAACTGCCCCCGCAGTCCATCGACCCGAACGTCCCCACACAGATCCCGGCCGACGAGCTTCAGGACTTCAAGAGCTTCCTCGACGTGGTGCTCGACACCGTCGTCGGCGGAGCCGCGCCCGACGTGCACACGCTGGGACTTCAGCTCTGGGGCGGACTCGCCGCCGTGATGGTCGCCTGGACGGGCCTCAAGATCGCGTTCAGCGGCACCTTCCAGCCCTGGGAGATCGTCAAGCTCGTGATCGGGATCGCGATCCCCCGCACGCTGCTCCACTACTACATCGTCCCGATCCCCGGCGTGGGACTCACGTTCCCGGCCATGATCGCCGGAGGCGGGATCTGGCTCCAGAACCTGTTTCTGTCCGACGTGGTGTCGGCCGGGTACTCGGAGATGACCGGGCTCGTGCAGGCGTACAGCGCGCACCTGAGCGCGGCGTGGTCCACGGGCAACCTGCTCTCGATCGTGACGGCGGGGACGACCGTGATCTTCTCCTCCCTGGTCACGCTCGTGATGGGCGCCTCGCTCGTGGTCTGCCTGTTGGCGCTGTTCTGCGTCACCTACGCGCAGGTGATCTGGGCGCAGGTCGCGATCGCCATCGCGATCCTGCTCGGTCCCGTGTTCATCGCGTTCCTGCTCTTCGAGCCGCTCTCGTTCCTGTTCTGGGGATGGTTCCGGACGCTGATGGTCTACACGCTCTACGGCGTCGTGGCGGGAGCCATCCTCCGAGTCTTCATGGGCGTCGGCATGGGCTACATCACGACCTACGCCGATGCGCTGATGGGCACCGGCACGGCCGACGCGGGAGAACTCTGGCTCTGGGCCGTCGTCCTCATGCCGCTCGTCGTCTCCGGCCTCATGGCCGGGCTCAAGGTCGGCGAGCTCGCCTCGATGCTCGTCTCCGGCTCCGGCTCCGCCGGGTCCGGGTTCGTCGCCCTCGTCATGCAGGGAGCGAGCAAGGCCGCCGCCCCCGCCAAGCCCCCCGTCTGAGCAGCAAGGAGAGGCCGATGATGAAACGTGACCGTAACGCTGGCCGTGAGTACGCCGAGATCTGGGGCGAGGCGGTCGAGTCTAACCGGAAGCTGCGACGGATCCTGATCCTACTCTCCGCGAGCATGGTCCTGGGCGTGGTGGTCCTGCTCAGGATCGCGGGCGCGGAACCGCCCAAACCCATCGTGATCCGGGTGGACGAGGTGGGACGCGCCGAGGCGCTGGCCTACGAGGCGGCGACCGCGCAGGCCGATCCGCTCGATCCGACGACGAAGTACTTCCTCAACCGGTTCGTCCACGACTTCCACTCGCGCCGGCGGGCGACGGCGCAGGAAAGCTGGACGAGGAGCCTCCGGTTCCTGAGCACCGACCTCGCGAACGCCGCGTTCCAGAGGGACGGCGAGGAGGTCGCGAGCGTCGCGGCGGGGACGGCTGAGACCGAACTCGAAGTCGAGCAGGTCGTGCTGCGCATCCATCCCGCGCCCGAGCCGCCGCACGGCGCGACGGCGGACTTCGACCTCGTGCACCTGAGGGGCGAGCAGGAGCTGCGGCGGGAACGCTGGTCGCTTTCGCTCCGGTTCGAGTTCCTCGACTCGGTCCCGCCCGAGCTGGTCGTCCACAACCCGATGGGGCTCCTCGTCACCTACATGCGGGCCGACCTGGCGCTCGTGACCGGGAGCGACCGATGATCGCGCACCTGAAGGGCCGCGAGCAGGCGCTTGAGACGTTCGGGTGGAAGGGGAAGAAGGCCGAGTGGATCGCGCTGGCGTGCCTCCACAGCGGCGTGTTCACGCTTGCGCAGCTCACAGCGTGGCTCCAGACCCGCGGCCGCACGACCCGCCGGTTCGTACGGGCCATCACGGCGCAGAAGTTGGCCGCGAAGGAGACGCTGCACGGACGAAGGGTCTGCCGGATCTTCTCGCGGCCCATCTACCGGGCGCTCGGAGCCGAGCACATCCGCCACCGGAAGACGGCTTCCGAGGAAGTGCTCCTGCGCCGTCTTCTCTCGCTCGATTACGTCATCGACCACACGGAGCTTCCCTGGCTCCCGACCGAGCCCGAGAAGGTCGCCGCGTTCGAAGCGCTCGGCATCGAGCGCGCACTGCTGCCCGTGAGGGTGTACGGCCGGGGTGCCCGTGAGACCCGGCGCTACTTCCCGGTCAAGCTGCCCGTCGCGCTGGACGAGCGCCGCGCCCTGTTCGTCTACGCCGATCCCGGCCACGAGACGGCGACGGCGCTCCGCTCGTGGGGCCGTTCGCACCGGGGGCTCTGGCACGCGCTCCAAATCCGGGGGCTGTCCGTCGAGGTTGCCGCGGTCGTGCGAACCGCGCCGGAACTCGCGCGGGCTCGCAACGTGCTCGGGCATTGGGCCGACGCACCCGCCGAGGCGAAGGGAGCCGATCTGGCCCGCCGCGAAATCAAGCGGATCGAGCAGGCGATCCTCGGCATGGACGACGAGGCGGTCGAGAAGCTCGGCGGGTTCCAAAGCTGCCTCGTCCGGATCGCCGAACTCAAGAAGCAGGTCCGGTCCGCCGGCCCCGGCATGGCGGTCGACGGCTTCACGGCATGGCGCTCCCGACGGCTTCGCGGAGGCCTGTCTTGACCGCGGGATTACGGGGTCCCGGGGCCGTAGAGCGGGTGTCCGTTCGACGTTGGGGGTCGGCGGACACGGAACCGCGTCCCGGGCGGACAGGTCGCCGGTTCCGCATGTCGCTGGGCGGATTGCGGTTGCGCCACGGCGGGACGAGCGGTCGCGGCACGCGGGCGCCGGCGACCGTGGCCGGAGCGACCCCCCTCCTTGGACGCGTGGCGTGCCATCGGGGAGGATCGGCATGGACACGTCCATTCCGTCCTCCACGGGAGGTCGCTCCGGGCCAGCAATCCTTCCAGGAAGGGGGTTGAAGCGATGAGGTCCGGTACCCTCGCCATCATCGGGAGCGCGGTCGGGGCGGTCGCCGGCCAGGCGCTCAAGGCGCCGTTCCCCGGCGCGAACCCGTATCTCGACCTGATCGCCTTGCACGATCCGGGCCTGCACGCCGCCATCCGCGTCTGGTACTACGCGTGGCCCGCCGTTCTGGTCGTGCTGGCCGGTTCGTTCGTCCTCTCCGTCTGGCGGGTCTGGCTCCATCCGCTCTTCAGGTTCCGGCGACGGGGCAAGCTGCCCGCGTGGCCCACCTCGCCCGAGGACGAAGCGCCGTCGCTCGTCGTTGGCGAGCTGCATCATCCGACGGTGCCGCGCGAGAGCGAGCAACCGTCGTGGCTCGTCGTTCCCGAGAAGGGGCTCTACACGGGCACCCTCATCGTGGGCGCCGTCGGCACCGGCAAGACCAGCGGCTGCATGTACCCCTTCGCCCGCCAGATCCTCTTCTGGCGCGCGGACGATCCCGGCCGCCGCGCGGGCGCGCTCGTGCTCGAAGTGAAGGGCGACTTCTGTCACCAGGTCCGAGGCATTCTCGAAGACGCCGGGCGCGGGGACGACTACCTCGAGATCGGGCTCGGCGGGTCGCTCCAGTGGAACCCGCTCGACGATCCGCTGCTCGACTCCTACTCGCTCGCGTACGGCGTCGCGTCGCTCATCAACCAGCTCTTCGGCAAGTCCCGGGAGCCGTTTTGGCAACAGGCGTACACGAACCTCGTCCGGTGGATCATCGAGCTGCACCGGCTCCTGCCGGGCAGCTGGGTCACGCTCCAGGACATCTACCGCTGCACGGTCGACGCGGACCTGCTCAGGCACAGGATCCGCGAGGCGCAGAAGTTGGCGAACGAGCGCCGGCCGGTGAGGGCGATCATCTCCCGCAAGGACATGGTCAAGCATTCCGAAGCACTCACGAAGTGGGCGTGGGAGCAGGTGCCCGGCACCGAAGACATGGCGACCCGGCTCGATCCGGAACTCGAAAAGCGGCTCAAGAAGCTGAAGGTCACATGCCGGAGGGTGGTGGTCGAGAACGTTGCCGGGAGCGAGTTCTCCGAGCGGGTCGAGGCGGTCGCCCGGTGGTACGTCAAGGACTGGTCGGAGCTGGACGCGAAGCTCCGTACTTCGATCGTCGAGGGGATCAGCGTGTTCCTCTCGCTGTTCGACCAGCCGGAGGTCGCGGGTGTGTTCTGTCCGCCGCCGCCGGGGGACGATGCCCCGGCGAAACGGACGGACGACGTGGACGAGGAGGAGGTCCCGGACGTCCCGGCCATGCCGGGCCTGCGCCGGAGGCTGCCTCCGCTCTCCGAGTTGATCGAGGGCGGCAGGGTGCTCGCGCTCAACATGCCCGCGGGCGCGAATCCGGCGCTCGCCCGCGCCATCGGCGTGCTGCTCAAGAACGCCTGGATGCAGGCGCTGCTCCGGCGTCCGGCGGAGGCCGCCCGGCGTCCCGACCGCTACATGCGGCCCGCCGTGTTCATCTGCGACGAATATCAGGCGTTTGCCACCGTGGGCCAGGACGATCCCTCGGGCGACGAGAAGGCGTTCGCGCTCACGCGGCAGTGCCGCTGCATCCCCATCGTGGCCACGCAATCGCTCTCCTCGCTCCGCTCCGTGCTGCCTTCCGGCGAAGCGTGGCGCACGCTCGTCCAGACGCTCCGCACCCGGATCTTCCTGTCGCTCTCCGACGAGGCGTCGGCCAAGATCGCGTCCGACATGTGCGGCTCCGTCATGAAGACGCAGCCCTCCTACACGTTCAGCGAGACCACCGGCAGGCCCGAGTTCTCGCTCCTGTCCGGGCGCGCCGGGGGCGGACGCGGCACCATCGGCGCGAGCAAGTCGTTCCGGCGGTCCCGGGAGCCGGTGTTCACGCCCCGCGAGTTCGCGCTGCTCGCCAACTATCAAGCGATCTGCCTGCCCTACGACGGCGTGAAGTCGCTCCCGGCCCGCCGCGTCTACCTCAAGCCCCATTACCTGCCGAAGGAGACCGGCTATTGGAGGCTGCGCAGGGAGGGGCGGATATGAAGCGCGCGAGCGGCGTCGGCCACCTCACTCCGTTCCTTCCGGGCCTGGAGAAGCTGCTCGGGGACCCGAAGGTCTCCGAGATCATGATCAACGGTCCCGCGAACGTCTGGGTCGAGCGCGGCGGCCGCCTGGAACCGCACGAAGCGCCCGAACTCACCGCCGCGTGGCTCCACCGCGCCGCCATCCACATCGCCCGGCCTCTCGGGCTCGATCCGGCCGCGCGGCCGATCCTGGACGCGCGGCTCGAAGACGGCTCTCGGGTCGCCATCTGCACGCCGCCCGCGAGTCCCGAGGTCGCCATCACCATACGCCGGTTCGGGGGCCGCGCGTTCTCGGCCGAGGACCTGGTGCGCCTGGGCTCGCTGCCCAAGGACATCCTCGAAGCCGCTCGGAGCACGCTTGCGGCCCGCCAGAACATCCTGGTCTCCGGCGGCACGGGCTCGGGCAAGACCACGCTCCTGAACGCGCTGATCGAACTGCTGCCGGAAGACGAGCGGATCGTCGCCATCGAGGACACGCTCGAACTCAGGATCGACCGGGCGAACTGCCTCCGGTTCGAGGCCGGGGCCACCCTCTCGGAGACGCCCGTCGAGATCCGGGACCTGGTGCGCCACGCGCTCCGCCACCGGCCCGACCACATCGTCGTCGGCGAGGTCAGGGGCGGCGAGGCCGCCGATCTGCTGCAGGCGCTCAACACCGGACACGGCGGGTCGCTCACCACCATCCACGCCAACAACGCGCGCTCCGCGCTCTCGCGGCTCGCGAGCTGCGCCATGCAGGCCGGAGACGCGCTCCCCTGGGAGGTCACCTGCCGGGGCGTCGTGGACGGGATCGCGCTGGTCCTGCACGTGGCCCGCCGGGACGGTCGGCGGTTCGTCGAGGACGCGCTCGAGGTCTGCGGCTACGACGCGCCCACCGGCCACTGGATCACTGCCCCGTCCGGGGCGCGGCCCGGGACGCACCCGGAGAACAGAACCACACCCACCCACCGAAGGAGGTGAACCCATGACCTGGAACGGCGGAACCATCCCCGTCGAGACGTTCGAGGACTTCGACCGCGAACTCGCCCGCGACGGCGGCGAGACGCTCGAAGTCCGGGCCTACCTGGCCGAGGAGTACGGCCTCTTCCCCGAGGAGGTCGGGACCGAGGACGAGATCGCGGCTGCCTGGAACGACCCGCACGGGGAGGAGGACGCGCGATGAAACACGACGAGTATCACCGCAAGTTCGCCGACGCGATCATCGAGCAGATCAGGAAAGGCACCGCGCCCTGGCAGAAGCCGTGGGCACCGGGCGAGCGCGTGATGCCCACGAACGTGGACACCGACCGCTCCTACCGGGGCGGCAACAGTCTGCATCTGGCCGCCGTCCAGCAGGAGCACGGCTACGGCGACGTGCGCTGGGGCACCTACCGCCAGATCCAGAACCGGGGCGGTCAGGTCAGGAAGGGCGAGCGCGGCACGCGCATCCTCTCCTTCCAGGACAAGAAGCGCATCGCCGTCACCGACGAGCGCGGGCGGCCCAGGAGGGACGCGGAGGGCAAGCGCGTCTACCGCTACGAGAACCTCAAGGCGCCGTTCGTGCGCCAGTACACCGTGTTCAACGCCGAGCAGGCCGACGGACTGCCCGAGCGCGCGACCCCGACGCCCGAGCCGCTCTGGAAGGTCCACCAGGAGGCCGAGCGGGTCATGGAGGACGGCGGGGTGCCGGTCCGCCACGTCGCTGGCGACCGCGCCTACTACCACATGAAGCGCGACGAGATCGTGCTGCCCGAGCGCGGGCAGTTCCCCTCGGCCAACCACTACTACCAGACGGCGCTCCACGAGCTGGGCCACAGCACCGGCCACGAGGACCGGATGAACCGCGAGACCCTCATCGAGGGGATCGACGGCGGGTTCGGGTCGCCCCAGTACGCCCGGGAGGAGCTCCGGGCCGAGATCAGCGCCATGATGACGGGCGAGCGAGTCGGCGTCGGCCACGACCCGAGCAGGGGCGCGGCCTACGTCGAGGGCTGGATCCAGGCGCTCGAAGAGGACCCGCGCGAGATCCGGCGCGCCGCCGCGGACGCGCAGAAGATCTCCGACTTCGTGCTCGTTCGGCACCGCGAGCGCGTGGCCGAGCGCGACCCCGTCGCCGTGGCGGCGGTCCGCACGCCCACATCCAGACCCCAGCGGATCCAGGTACCCGTGCCGAAGCTCCCGGTCCCGGAGCGCAGCCTCGGGCCGAGCCGCTGACCCGTGAGAGGGAGAGAGACGTTCGGCCGCACGGCCGAACCGGACCCGCGCCCCGCCGCGCCACCCAGCCGCAATCGCCAACGCATGCGGAAAGGCCACCGCCGACAATACGCCGCGGACCGGGCGCGCGGGTCCATCTCCTTCCCCGAACGCTGCGCCGGAGCGCTGACCGACATCGGCGTCTTCGGCGCGGTCTCCTACCGCGACCTCGCCGAGGCACGCTTCGGCGGCCACCCCTACACCACGCGGCGTGCCCTGAACGCCTGGATCCGAAAGGGCCTCGTCACGGAGACCACGGCCACCGGCCCGAAGGGCAATCCGTTCAAGGTCCTGACGCTCACGCAAAAGGGCAGGGCCGAGGCTCGGCTGTTGGCCGCCGAACGGGGGATGGATCCCGGTCAGCAGGTCCCGTTCGCACGCATCCGCAAATCGGAGGACGCGCATGAAACCGCCGTCTATCGCGCCTCCATGAAGGAGAAGCGGCGGCTTCTCGACCGGGGAGCCGCCGTGCGGCGCGTCCGGCTCGGCACCGAACTCAAGAGCACCGTCGCGCGAGCGAGCGAGGCGGCGCGTAAGAACGGCGGAAAGCGGGCCGCCGATGCCGAACGGCGGCGGATCGCCCGTGAACTCGGACTCCCGGCCGACGACGAAGGACGGGTGCTCTACCCGGACGCCCAGATCGAGTACACCGACGCCGAAGGACGAACAGGGCGCGTCAACATCGAGGCCGTCTCCGGCAACTACCGCGAACCGGCCGTCCGGGCCAAGGCCGCCGCCGGGTTCGCGCTCCACGCCAACGGACCCGCCGCAGCGGCGCTCCTCGGCAGGCTCGGTCTCGGAAGTGACGGCGGCTCCTGGCTACGCGGACCCGCCGACCGCAATCCCGCCTCAGTCGAACTCTGACCACGGGAGGACCCAAAGATGCAGCCCTGGAAAATCAGCGCGGGACTCACCGCCGCCATCGCCGGATCGGCATTCCTGATCGGCGGATCCCGGCTCGCCTACCTTGCCCCTTTCTGGGGAACCATCTTCGCCGAGCACGGCCTCACGCTGGCGCTTCACGTCGTGCTCATCCTCACCGGACTCGCCTCGGCCATCTACGTCATCGCCCGAACCACCGGGCTTGCCGACCTCGGACGGCGGGTCGATCTCGCCGAACGGTCCACCCGGCGCGGCGAGGGGGATCCAGGGCTCGAAGACGCGCTCCGACAGGATGAGGAAGGAGAGTGGGAATGACCCGGAAGGCCACACGGAAGACCAAGCCCGCATCCGTCGAGGGCCTGCCCGCCGACTGGCGGATGCAGGCCAAGGCGCTCCGGCGGTACGGAGGCGAGACCCCGGCCACCGCCATCGAGCGCTGCGCCGACGACCTCGAAGCCACCCTCGTCGAGAGGGACGAGACCACGTTCTCGCTGGTCGAGGCCGCCCGCGAGAGCGGATACACCGCCACCCACCTCGGAAGGCTCGTCCGCGAAGGCAAGATCCCCAACGCCGGGCGGCCCAACGCGCCCAGGATCGCCAGCAGGCACCTGCCCCGAAAAGCGCCGGCCGAAGCGCCACTTGCGGAAGAACCCGGCCCGCGCGAGCGTTCAAACACGCAGATCGTGCAGTCCATCATCCAGAGAGGAATGGAATGATGGCACGCACGAAACGAAGTCGGCGCGCATACAGCGCCGGCGAATGGGGCCGGAACCGGGTCAGGGTGTTCCCCGACGCCAAGACCGGCTTGTACCAGATAGAGTGGCGGGAGAACGGGCGCAGGCTCACCCGGTCCCTCAAACACCGCGACTGGTCGCGGGCAAAGCGGCAGGCCGACGAGTTCGCCGCCGGGTTCGCCGGGCCGGAGCTGAACGGCAAGAAGGACGCTGAGCCCGAGCCGCTCACCCTGGGAACGCTGTTTGACATTTACGGTGAAGAGGTGACGCCCACTAAGGCGAAGCGCACACGGCAGCGCGACAGGGTCGTGACTGCCATGTTCCTCCGTTTCTTCGGCAGGGACCGCAAGCCCGACACCCTCTCTCAGCGCGACTGGGACCGGTTCATCCGGGAGCGGCGCGCGGGCAGGACCGGTCTCACGGGCCGGCCGGTGAGCAACCGCACCATCGAGGGAGACCTGACGTTCCTGATGGCGGTGCTCAACTGGGGCGCGAGGTCGAGGGACGATCAGGGACGCCTGTTCCTCGACAGGAACCCGCTCAAGGGCCTCAGGAAGCCCGTCGAGAAGAACCCGAACCGGGTCGTTCTCGATGACGAGGAGTACCGGGCGCTCCTTCGAGTGTCACGGCAGGTCAACTGGCGGTTCCACGTCGCCCTCGTGCTTGCCCACGAGACCGGACACAGGATCGGAGCGATCTGCAAGCTTCGCTGGCCGGATATAGACTTCGAGGACAGGACCATCCGCTGGCGCGCGGAGCACGAAAAGACGGGCTACGAGCACACCACGCCCGTGACGGCCGAGGCGATCGCGGCCTTGGAGGTGGCACGGCGGATGAGTGATGGCACCGGCGATGCTCCGGTGATGCCCGCAGGGACGGATCCCACCAGATGCATGAGCAGCGGCTGGGCGCAATGGTTTTGGTGCAAGGCGGAGACGCGGGCGGGGTTGGAGCCCAAGCGCGGGCGCGGCTGGCACTCGCTGAGACGGAAGTTCGCGAGCGACCTCATGGACCTGCCGCTCAAGGTCCTTTGCCAACTCGGGGGCTGGAAAAACGCACACACCGTGCTCAGGTGCTATCAGAGAGCCGACAAAGGACAACTCAGGAAGGCGCTGGAAAGCCGCCCGAAGGTTGGTGCCTGAGAGTTCCCAATCGGCGGGAGTCAATCGGCGGGAATCCGAGCGGCGGATTCCGTAAGTCCAACGGGCACAAATAGATCTACACACTCGTCCATCTGCTGTCCGCGCAGTCCGCGACGGAACAGCGGCGGCACTTCGGGCAGGTCGAAGCCTTGCAGCGGCAGGTCGAAGCCTTGCAAGGGCGCGTCGAGCGGCAAAGCGGGGAGAGCGAAGCCTTGCGGCAGCGCGTCGAGCGGCTGAGCGCGGAGAACGAAGTCTTGCAGCGGCAAATCGAGCGGCTCGACGTGCTGGTGACACGCTTGGCCGAGTATTTCGGGACATCCGCCGTCACGAGACGGCGCGGCCTCCGTATCTGATGCGCCGTCCGGGACCGGATCGCGATCAGGGTCCGAGCCGCTAATGGCGGCGCCACAGGAATCCCAGCGCCGCCCCCGATCTTCGTCCAGCCCCGAGCACAAGGAGCCTCCCGGGCTTCGATATGAAGTGGGCTGCGGGCTCGGGCTGGACATCTGCGTCTTGCCGGTCCAGATTTTAGCCCGATGCCCCACGCTGACGGACCTACGCTCCGATAAGGCGATCTGCGATGGACAGCGGAATCATCATGAGCCGGGCCGCGAACGCGCGGACTGCGCCAAATCCGTTCCCTTACCAAGGGAGCAAGCGGCGGATCGCGCACAAGATCCTCCGGCATCTCCCCCGATCAGCGTCCAGATTGGTTGAGCCGTTCGCTGGCTCGGCCGCCGTATCCATCGCGTACGCGTTGCGTCAAGGCGCGTCACGGTATTGGATCAACGATGCCCACGAGCCGTTGGCGGCCTTATGGCGCGAAATTCTCGACGGACCAGAGGAGCTTTCGAGCCGTTACACGTTCCTGTGGCACGACCAGCGCGGGCGGGAACGCGATTACTATGACGATGTCCGAAGCCGTTTCAACAGCACCCACGACCCCGCCGACTTCCTGTATCTCTTGGCTCGCTGCGTGAAGGCCTCGGTGCGCTACAACGCGAACGGTGATTTCAACAACACGCCGGACAACCGCCGCTTGGGAGCGCGCCCAACGTCCCTGAGACACCGACTCCTCGGGGTATCGGGGCTCCTCAAGGGCAAGGCCCGCGTGACTTCATGGGACTACCGTGACGTTCTGCGCCGCTGTTCCACCACCGACTTGGTCTATATGGACCCTCCGTATCAGGGAGTCTCCGGATCTAGAGATCAACGGTATTCGCTGAGCATCGACCACGACCGGTTCCATGACGAATTGGCCGATCTGAAGTCTCGCGGCGTCATGTTCGCGGTTTCGTACGATGGTCGAACCGGGGCGAAGCGTTTCGGAAGGAGCTTGCCGCGGTCGCTCGGGCTCGTACACTTGGAGATCCTTGCGGGCCGGTCCACGCAGGCCACGCTCCTGGGACGACAGGACGTAACCTACGAGTCTCTCTATCTTTCGCCCGCATTGGTTGACGCAGCGCGCGATTCCAAACCGTCCGCGTTGAGCCACCAACCGAGCCTCCTGTGATTCAGACGCAGTGACTGGAAAACCGGGAGCGAAAGGTGCGGACTTGCCGGAGTGGTTCCTAGACCACCTCCGCGCCGTCAAGGGTAAGCGGCCCCGAATCGTGATCGACCACATTCTTGAGCACGGACATATCACGACCGAGGAACTGAGTGACCAATACGGCTACGGCCATCCACCGCGGGCGGCACGCGACGTTCGGGAGCAGGGAGTTCCATTAGAGACGTTCCGCGTGCAGGGACAGGATGGTCGCACGATCGCGGCATACAGATTCGGGCATCTCGAGGAAGCGGAGCGTCGCAAGTTGGGGGGCCGTAGGACTTGGCCCAAGGGGTTGAAGGATGCGCTGATTGAAGCGTCTCGGTCGCGGTGTGCCATCTGTGCCGCGACCTATTCCGCCCGAGAGCTTCAGATCGATCACCGCGTACCCTATGAGGTCGCGGGGGAAGGGGGCTCGGGGAGCGTCGACGAGACCCGCGTCATGCTTCTCTGTGGATCATGCAACCGCGCGAAATCTTGGACCTGCGAGCACTGCAACAACCTCACCGGCGCGCGGGATCCCGAATCGTGCAGAACTTGTTACTGGGGCAGCCCTGAAGCGTACAATCATGTTGCTCTCAGGCCGATTAGGCGGGCCGATTTGGTCTGGTCGGGAGATGAGGTCCGACACTTCGACCTCATCTCGGCTTTGGCGGACGAGTTGGGCGAGAGAGTGCCCGACTTCATCAAGGATGTCGTCCGAAAAACTGTGGTTGACCCAGACGAAACGGACCCTTAAGGTCGACGCTGGGTTCCCCGGCCCGGAGCCGGTCCAAATAGTCCGAGCCGCTGACGGTCTCGGCGGCGAATCGCGATTGCCGTACGCCTGCCTCTATTCGCCCACTTGGAAGATTCGCCACACCCAAACAACACGACGACCGCCCGACGCAGCAGCGTGGGCTGACGCCGCTGTCAAGAAGCTCAGGTGCCCCCGCGCCCACACCCACCGGGCTTTCCACCTGCGATTCGCAGCCAAGGCCTCGCAATACTCGATATGCAAGTCACTGAGTAGCGGGTCGTAGATTTGCTCGTAGGACTTCTTGGAGCACACGAACTCGGCGAAGCCACGCAGTGACGAACCTACCGGCGGTCGGACTTTGCGGCGACTCGTCAACCGCCCGAGCCAGTTCGTAGCGGTTTGCCCGACTTTTCTTAGTCGCCGCCCACGCTGATCGCGCCCCCGCGCTTTTTCTGCGTGAGCAATCAAGCGGTCCCCAGCATATCCGACGCGGAGGTCCAGAGCGTCTACCCTGATCGCTTGGATGGCTCTATGAAGGGCCAAGCTTGAGGCGTTCCAGACCTCCAGTGTTCTTCGGATTCCGTCTAGCACGGGAGGACGGGCGAGTGCCTTCTGCATCCGGCGAGCGTTCTCCTGCGTTCTTCGGATTGCTTCCAGCGCGGGAGAGCAGTCGAGTGCCTTCTGCATCCGGCGAGCGTTCTCCTGCGTTCTTCGGATTGCTTCCAGCGCGGGAGAGCAGTCGAGCGCCCTCTGCATCCGGCGAGCGTTCTCCTGCGTTCTTCGAATTGCTTCCAGTGCGGGAGAGCAGTCGAGCGCCTTCTGCGCCCGGCGAATGCTCTCCATGGCGGTGCTCGCAGCCTCTATCTGACGAAGGAGCCCAAGGGTGACGTGGAAGCCGTTCATACCGTGCCCCAGTTGGGGACGAGCGACCGCACCCGCTCCAAAAAGCTAAGGACGCGCTGCCCGTGCCCGGTGGCCTGATAGACTCTCCGAGCGACTCCGCCCTCGGGTGCGTCCTCCAGGTAGGACTCGACGTAGCCCTTCTCCGCCATCCGGCCCAGCGTCACGTAGACCGTGCCGCGCTTCAACTCGTCGCTCGCACGGATCATCTCCAAGCCATACATGCTGCCCTGGTTCACAAGGAGGTCGAGGATGACCGCCTCCTTCGTCGACAACTTCGGAATCTCGTCCATGCTCCCATCTTACATGATGTAAGACTTGCCCGCAAGATCCCGAGCAGGATGGAGGGTATGATCCCCTCGACGGACCCGAGTAACTTAGCCGCCGCAAACGCCCGGCTGACGCTGGCTTACCGGCGACGTAGCTTTCCCCGCTCGATCTCGCCCGTCCGGAGCCGGTCCAAGTAGTCGGCCCAAGCCTGCATCATCGCGTGCCGCTCTGGCAGGAACGCCGTCCGGTTATATGCCCGGCCGTTGGGATCCCTGACCGCGTGGGCCAACTGGTGCTCGATGAAGTCGGGCCGGAAGCCCAGCACCTCGTCCAGAATCGTGCGCGCCATCGCGCGGAACCCGTGCATCGTCATGCGCTCCTTCGGGATGTCCAACGCCCGGAACGCGCTCCAGAGCGTGCCGCGGCTCATCGGCAGTTCCCGGTATGGAAAACGCGCGTTCGGGAAGACGTAGCGGTGGTGCCCCGTCATGGGATGAACCTCGCGCAGGATCGCGACTGCCTGACGCGCCAAGGGCACCACATGCGGCCTGTCGGACTTCGTCACCGTGTAGCGCCACTCGGCCCCCTCAAGGTCGATGCCGGCCCACTCTGCTGTGACCAACTCGCCGAGGCGCACGAACACCAGCGGTGCGAGCCGGAGCGCGCAACGCACCGGAAGCGTCCCTGAGTAGGTGTCCAACTGGCGGAGCAACGGACCAACCTCCTTCGGATCGGTTATCGCCGCGAAGTGCTTTGTCTTGACGGCCGGCAGCGCCCCGCGCAGGTCCGCCGACACGTCCCGCTCCGCACGTCCCGTCGCCACGGCGTAGCGGAGCACCCTTCCGCAGACCTGGAAGACGGTGTGCGCCTTCCTCAGGTGGCCGCGCGCCTCGACGCGGCGGACCACGGCCAGCAGATCGGGAGCCGTGATTTCCGCGACCGGACTCGCGCCGATGTAGGGGAAGGCCTCCCGCTCTAGCTCGAACTCAAGCCGCCGAATCCAACCCGGGGACCAGTTGGGCGAGTGCTTGGTCAGCCATTCGTTTGCCACGGCTTCGAAGCTGTTCCTGGCCCATTCCCGCCGCGCCTGCTTCTGGGCCTTCCGGTAGGCGCTCGGGTCGATTTCCCGGGCCAGCAGCTTGCGGGCCTCGTCCCTGCGCTGCCGCGCGAGCTTCAGCGAGACGTCGGGATAGATCCCCATCGAGATCCGCTTCTCCTTGCCCGCGAAGCGGTACTTGAAGCGCCAAGCCTTCGTGCCGCGCGGGGCGATTTCGAGGTACAGGCCGCGGCTGTCGTAGAGCTTGCGAGGTTTCTCGCGAGGCTTGGCCTTGCGGATGGCGGTGACGGTCAGTGGCATGTTGGGGCATCCTGTAAGAACTACGGAAGTATGCCCCCAAATAATGCCCCAATTGGCCCCGAGTTGTCAAGGAATGGGAAGGGATCGCTCTGGAAGTGGAGTGTCTCGTAAACCCTTTGCTAACAACACATCATGAGACTACAGAGAACTTCCTTGAACTTCAATCGACAGAAAATGGGAATCTGTCAAACACGGCCCTGCAGCAGGCCGGAGTGGCGGCGGCACTGAGCCAGGGCCGGATCAACGCGGCCCTGGGCCAGGTGCTCGCCCATCAGGCGGTCGAGCAGGCGACCCGGACGCGGCAGGCCGAACTCGCCCGCCTCGAACACCTCGCCGAGTGGCGGGAGGGCCGGGCGCGCGCGAACGCGTTGGCCGTGACGTTGCGCGACGCGGCGACCCGCAACCGCCAGGCGCTCCGCGACGGGCTGCTGCTGCGCATCCCTTCGTTCTACCGGTAGGGGCGCGCCGGCCATGCAACTGCCTCCGCAGTCCATCGACCCGAACGTCCCCACGCAGATCCCGCCCGACCAGCTTCAGGACTTCAAGAGCTTCCTCGACGTGGTGCTCGACACCGTGGTGGGCGGGGCCGCGCCCGGCGTGCATGCGCTCGGGCTCCAGTTGTGGGGCGCGCTCGCGGCGGTCATGATCGCGTGGACGGGCGCGAAGATCGCGTTCAGCGGCACCTTCGATGCGTGGACGCTGGTCAAGCTCCTGATCGGGATCGCGATCCCCCGCACGCTGCTCCACTACTACACGGTCCCGATCCCCGGCGTCGGGTTCACGTTCCCGGCCATGGTCGCGGGCGGGGGCATCTGGCTTCAGAACCTGTTCCTCTCCGACGTGGTGTCGGCGGGCTACACCGAGATGACGGCGCTGGTGCAGGCCTACGGCGCGCACCTGAGCGCGGCGTGGTCCACGGCGAACCTGCTGTCGATCCTGGCCTCGGGCGCGACCGTGGTCTTCTCGTCGCTCGTCACGCTCGTGATGGGCGCGTCGCTCGTGGTCTGCCTGCTGGCGCTGTTCTGCGTGACCTACGCGCAGGTGATCTGGGCGCAGGTCGCCATCGCCATCGTGATCCTGCTGGGTCCCGTGTTCATCGCGTTCCTGCTGTTCGAGCCGCTCGCGTTCCTGTTCTGGGGATGGTTCCGGACGCTGATGGTCTACACGCTCTACGGCGTCGTGGCCGGGGCCATTCTGAGGGTCTTCATGGGCGTCGGCATGGGCTACATCACGACCTACGCCGACGCGCTGATGGGCACCGGCACCGCCGATCCGGCCGAACTGTGGCTCTGGGCCGTCGTCCTCATGCCGCTCGTCGTCTCCGGCCTCATGGCCGGGCTCAAGGTCGGCGAACTCGCCTCGATGCTGGTGTCCGGCTCCGGCTCCGCCGGGTCCGGGTTCGTCGCGCTCGTCATGCAGGGAGCAGGCCGAGCCGCCGCCCCCGCCAAGCCACCCGTCTGAGTCGGAAGGAGATGACACGAATGAACCGAGACAAGGATGCCGGCCGCGAGTACGCCGAGATATGGGGCGAGGCGGTGCAGGCGAACCGGAAGCTGCGCACGATCCTGATCTTCCTCTCCGCAAGCTGCGTCCTCGGCGTGATGGTCCTGCTCAGGATCGCGGGGGCGGAGCCGCCCAGGCCCATCGTGATCCGCGTGGACGAGGTCGGACGGGCCGAGGCGCTCGCCTACGAGGCCGCCGCCGCGCAGGCCGATCCGCTCGATCCCACGACCAAGTACTTCCTCAACCGGTTCGTGGCCGACTTCCACTCGCGCCGCCGCGCCACCGTCGAGGAACACTGGACCCGCAGCCTCCGGTTCCTGTCAACCGACCTCGCGAACGCGGCGTTCCAGAGCGACGGCGGCGAGGTCGCGGCCACGGCGGCCGGGACGGCGGAGACGGAAGCCCAGGTCGAGAACGTCGTGCTCCGCATCCACCCGTCGCCCGAGCCGCCCCACGGCGCGACGGCCGACTTCGATCTGGTGCAGTTGCGCGGCGGACGGGAGGTCCGGCGCGAGCGCTGGTCCGCCGCGCTGAGGTTCGAGTTTCTGGAGTCCATCCCGCCCGAGCTGGTGGTCCACAACCCGATGGGCATCCTCATCACCTACCTCCAGGCCGACCGGGCGCTGGTGACGGAGAACGGCCGGTGATCGCGCATCTGAAGGGGCGCGAGAGGGCGCTGGAGGAGTTCGGCTGGGCGGGCCGCCATGCCGAGTGGATCGCGCTCGCGTGCCTGCACAGCGGCGTGTTCACCCGCGCGCAGCTCTCCGCTTGGCTCCGGATCGACCGCTGGAAGGCGTACCGGTTCGTCCGGTCCTTGACGGACCGGGGGTTCGCGGCCGAGGACACGTTCGCGCGTCGGAAGGTCTGCCGGATCTACTCGCGGCCCGTCTACCGGGCGCTCGGCGCGGAGCACGTCCGCCACCGCAAGACGGCGTCGGAGGAGGTCCTGATGCGCCGCCTGCTCTCGCTCGACTACGTGATCGAGCACGCGGACCTGCCGTGGCTTCCAACGGAGCCCGAGAAGGTGGCCGCGTTCGAGGCGCTCGGCATCGAGCGCGCGCTGCTGCCCGTGCGCGTGTACGGAAGGGACGGCCGCGAGACCCGGCGCCACTTCCCGGTCAAGCTGCCCGTCGCGCTGGACGCGGAGCGCGCCGTGTTCGTCTACGCCGATCCGGGCCACGGGACGGCGACCGCGCTCCGCTCATGGGGCGCGGCGCACCGGCGGCTCTGGCAGGCGCTGGGCGAGCGGAGCCGCACCGTCGAGGTCGTTGCCGTCGCGTGCAGGCACCGCGAGACCCGGCGCGCGCGGAAGGTCATGCGTGGCTGGGCGGAGGGCTCCGGTCCGGGCAGGCCCGGTCCCGAACCGGGCGAGGAAATCGCGCTCATCGAGCGGGCCATCCGGGGCATGGACGACGCGCTGGTCGAGGAGCTTGGCGGACTTCAGGGCTGCTTGTTGCGAATCGTCGAACTGAAGAACCGGCGGCGGTCGGCGTCTCCAACCGGGACGATCGGCGGGTTCGCCGCATGGCGGTCGAGCCGGTTCCCGGGAGGCGGGTTTTGAGGGCCGGGAGGCGGGCGCCCGTGCCGTGCCGAGGCCGCACATGTGAAACGAAGGTCCGTGTGCGCGGAAACGCGGTTCGGACGTGCACGGCTGCGACCGCGGATGTCGCTCTACGGCTTGCGGTTGCACCACGGCCTCCGGGGCGGCTGCGCCGCGCCGGAACCGGAGACCGTGGTCGGAGCGACCCCCCTTTTTCGATGCCTGTCGTGGCATCTGGAAGGGTTGGGATGTGCACTTCCATCCCACCCTTCGCCGGGGGTCGCTCCGGGCCGGCAATCCTTCCAGGAAGGGGGTTGATCCGATGAAGACGAGCACGCTCGCCATCATCGGCGCCGCCATCGGCGCGTGCGCCGCCCGGGCGCTCGAAGCGCCGTTCCCGGCTGCGGGCGACAACCCGTACCTCGACCTGATCGCCCGGCACGATCCGGGCCTGCACGCCGCCATCCGCGCCTGGTACTACGGCTGGCCCGCCGTCCTCGTCGTGCTCGCGAGCTCGGTCGCGCTCTCGGTCTGGCGGGTCTGGTTCCAGCCGCTCGTCCGCATCGTCCGAAGGGGCAGGCTGCCCCGGTGGCCCACGTCGCCCGGCGACGACGCGCCTTCGCTCGTCGTCGGGGAACTGCACCATCCGACGGTGCCGCGCGAGAGCGAGCGGCCGTCCTGGCTCGTCATCCCCGAGAAGGGACTCTACACGGGCCTGCTCGTCGTCGGGGCGGTCGGGACCGGCAAGACCACCGCCTGCATGTACCCGTTCGCCAAGCAGCTTCTCTCGTGGCAAGCCGACGATCCCCGCCGCCGCGCGGGCGCGCTCGTGCTCGAAGTCAAAGGGGACTTCTGTCATCAGGTCCGGAGCATCCTCGAAGACGCCGGGCGCGGGGGCGACTACCTCGAAATCGGGCTCGGCGGCTCGCTCCAGTGGAACCCGCTCGACGATCCGCTGCTCGACTCCTACTCGCTCGCCTACGGCGTCGCGTCGCTCATCAACCAGTTGTTCGGCAAGTCTCGCGAACCCTTTTGGCAGCAGGCGTACACGAACCTCGTGCGGTGGATCATCGAACTCCACCGACTCCTGCCGGGGGGCTGGGTCACGCTGCGCGACGTGTACCGCTGCACCGTGGACCCGGACCTGCTCGCGAACAGGATCCGAGAGGCCCAGAAGCTGGCGGACGAGCTCTGCCCGGTGCGCGCCGTGATCTCCGACGACGACCTGGCCCGCCATCCGGAGGGGTTGAGCAACTGGACCTGGACGCGCATGCCCGGCACCGGGAAGGTGGCCCACAAGCTCGACCCGAAACTCCGCGCGCGGCTCAAGAAGCTCAAGATCAAGTACGCGACGGAGACCCCCGGCGGCGCGGGCGAGGAGTTCGCCGAACAGGTCGATGCCGTCGCGCGGTGGTACGTCAAGGACTGGTCGGAGCTGGACGCCAAGCTGCGCACCTCGATCATCGAAGGCATCAGCGTGTTCCTGTCGCTCTTCGACCAGCCCGAGGTCGCGGGCGTGTTCTGCCCGCCGCCGCCGGCCGACGACCCATCGCCCTCACGGACAGCGGGCGAGGAGGAGGTCCCGGACGTCAAGCCAATGCCGGGGCTGCGCCGGAGGCTACCGCAGCTCTCGGAGTTGATCGAGGGCGGCAAGGTGCTCGCGCTCAACATGCCCGCGGGCGCGAACCCGGCCTTGGCGCGCGCCATCGGCGTGCTGCTCAAGAATGCCTGGATGCAGGCGCTGCTCCGGCGGCCCGCCGAGGCCGCGCGCCGTCCCGGCCGCCACATGCGGCCCGCCGTGTTCATCTGCGATGAGTATCAGGCCTTCGCCACGGTCGGGCAGGACGACCCGTCGGGCGACGAGAAGGCGTTCGCGCTCACGCGCCAGTGCCGCTGCATCCCCATCGTCGCCACGCAGTCGCTCTCGTCGCTCCGCTCCGTGCTGCCCTCGGGCGAGGCGTGGCGCACGCTCGTACAGACGCTCCGCACCCGGATCTTCCTGTCGCTCTCCGACGAGTCGTCGGCCCGGATCGCGTCGGAGATGTGCGGCTCCGTCATGAAGACGCAGCCGTCCTACACGTTCAGCGAGACCACGGGGAGACCTGAGTTCTCGCTTCTGTCCGGGCGCGCGGGCGGCGGGCGCGGCACCATGGGCGCGAGCAAGTCGTTCCGCCAAAGCTTGCAGCCGGTGTTCACGCCGCGCGAGTTCGGGCTGCTCGCCAACTACCAGGCGATCTGCCTGCCCTACGACGGGGTCAAATCGCTCCCGGCCCGCCGCGTCTACCTCAAGCCCCACTACCTGCCGAGGACCAAGGGCTACTGGCAGCAGCTCAAGGAGGGGCGGATATGAAGCGCGCGAGCGGCGTCGGCCACCTGACCCCGTTCCTTCCCGGCCTCCGAGCACTGCTCGAAGACCCGGAGGTATCGGAGATCATGATCAATGGTCCCGCCAACGTCTGGGTCGAGCGGGGAGGCCGCCTCGAACCCTTTGAGGCGTCCGGGCTCACCGCCGCCTGGCTCCACCGCGCCGCCATCCACATCGCACGCCCCCTCGGGCTCGATCCCGCCCAACGGCCGGTCCTGGACGCCCGGCTCGAAGACGGATCGCGGGTGGCCATCTGCACGCCGCCCGCGAGTCCGGAGGTCGCGATCACCATCCGCCGGTTCGGCGGCCGGGCGTTTTCGGCGGAGGACCTGGTGCGCCTGGGCTCGCTGCCCGAAGACATCCTCGAAGCCGCTCGGAGCACGCTTGCGGCCCGCCAGAACATCCTGGTCTCTGGCGGCACGGGCTCGGGCAAGACCACGCTCCTGAACGCGCTGATCGAACTGCTGCCCCAAGACGAGCGGATCGTCGCCATCGAGGACACCCTCGAACTCCGGATCGACCGGGCGAACTGCCTCCGGTTCGAGGCCGGGGCCACCCTCTCGGAGACGCCCGTCGAGATCCGGGACCTGGTGCGCCACGCGCTCCGCCACCGACCCGACCACATCGTCGTCGGCGAGGTCCGGGGCGGCGAGGCCGCCGATCTCTTGCAGGCGCTCAACACCGGCCACGGCGGGTCGCTCACCACCATCCACGCCAACAACGCGCGCTCCGCGCTCTCGCGGCTTGCGAGCTGCGCCATGCAGGCCGGAGACGCGCTGCCCTGGGAGGTCACCTGCCGAGGCGTCGTCGACGGCATCGCGCTCGTCCTGCACGTGGCCCGCCGCAGCGGCAGGCGGTTCGTCGAGGACGCGCTCGAGGTATGCGGCTACGACGCGGCCGCCGGCCGCTGGATCACCGCACCGTCGGGAGCGCGGCCCGGGACTCAACCGGAGAGCACAACCCACATCCACCCACCGAAGGAGGTGAACCCATGACCTGGAACGGAGGAACCATCCCCGTCGAGACGTTCGAGGACTTCGACCGCGAACTCGCGCGCGACGGCGGCGAGACGCTCGAAGTCCGGGCCTACCTGGCCGAGGAGTACGGCCTCTTCCCCGAGGAGGTCGGGACCGAGGACGAGATAGCGGCCGCTTGGGACGACCCGCACGGCGAGGAGGACGACCGATGAAGCACGACGAATATCACCGCAAGTTCGCCGACGCGATCATCGAGCAGATCAGGAAGGGCACCGCGCCCTGGCAGAAGCCGTGGGCACCGGGCGAGCGCGTGATGCCCACGAACGTGGACACCGACCGCTCCTACCGGGGCGGCAACAGCCTGCATCTGGCCGCCGTCCAGCAGGAGCACGGTTATGGCGACGTGCGTTGGGGCACCTACCGCCAGATCCAGAACCGGGGCGGACAGGTCAGGAAGGGCGAGCGCGGAACGCGCATCCTCTCCTTCCAGGACAAGAAGCGGATCGCCGTGACCGACGAGCGCGGGCGGCCCAGGAGGGACGCGGAGGGCAAGCGCGTCTACCGCTACGAGAAGCTCAAGGCGCCCTTCGTGCGCCAGTACACCGTCTTCAACGCCGAGCAGGCCGACGGGCTGCCCGGGCGCGCCAACCCCACGCCCGAACCGCTCTGGAAGGTCCATCAGGAGGCCGAGCGGGTCATGGAGGACGGCGGCGTGCCGGTCCGCCACGTCGCGGGCGACCGCGCCTACTACCACATGAAGCGCGACGAGATCGTGCTGCCCGAGCGCGGGCAGTTCCCGTCGGCCAACCACTACTACCAGACCGCGCTCCACGAGCTGGGCCACAGCACCGGCCACAAGGACCGGATGAACCGCGAGACCCTCATCGAGGGCATCGACGGCGGGTTCGGGTCCCCCCAGTACGCCCGCGAAGAGCTGCGGGCCGAGATCAGCGCGATGATGACCGGCGAGCGCGTCGGCGTCGGCCACGACCCGAGCCGGGGCGCCGCCTACGTCGAGGGCTGGATCCAGGCGCTCGAAGAGGACCCGCGCGAGATCCGGCGCGCCGCAGCGGACGCGCAGAAGATCTCGGACTTCGTGCTCGTTCGGCACATCGAGCGCGTCGCAACGCGCGACCCCGTCGCCGTGGCGGCGGTCCGCACGCCCGCACAGGGACCCCAGCGGATCCAGGTGCCGGTGCCGAGGCTCCCAACCCCCGCGCGCAACGCCGGGCCGAGCCGCTGAACGACCGATGAGAGGGAGAGGAATGTTCGACCGCACGGTCGAACCGGACCCGCGCCCCGCCGCGCCACCCAGCCGCAATCGTGAACGCATGCGGAGAGGCCACCGCCGAGAATACGCCGCGAGCCGGGCGCGCGGGTCCATCTCCTTCGACGAACGCTGCGCGTGCGCGCTCGCCGACATCGGCGTCCACGGAGCCGTGTCGTACCGCGACCTCGCCGAGGCTCGCTTCGGCGGACATCCCTACACCACCCGGCGCGCCGTGAACGGCTGGATCGACGACGGACTCGTCACCGAGATCCGGGCCGCGGGACCAAAGGGCAACCCCTTCAAGGTTCTGACCCTCACCCGCGACGGGGTGGCCGAGGCCCGGAAACTTGCCGCAAAGCGGGGAATGGATCCCGAACAGCGGATCCGCCACGTCCGCGTCCGACCGTCCGAGGCGGCGCACGACGCCGCCGTCTACCGCGCCTGCCGCAAGGAACGGGAAGGGCTGCTCGAACAGGGCGCAACCGTCCGGCGCGTCCGGCTCGGGGCCGAACTCAAGAGCGTAGTGGGGCGCGGAAGCGAATCCGCGCGGCGCAAGGACGGCAAGCGGGCCGCGGACGCGGAGCGCCACCGCATCGCGGACGAACTCGGACTGCCCGTGGACGACGAGGGGCGGGTGCTCTACCCCGACGCCCAGATCGAATACGCCGACGCCGAAGGACGAACGGGCCGCGTCAACATCGAGGCCGTCTCCGGCAACTACCGCGAACCCGCCGTCCGGGCTAAGGCCGCCGCCGGGTTCGCCATGCACGCCAACGGACCGGCGGCGGCCAGCCTGCTCCGCGGCCTCGGCCTGGGCAACGACAACGGATCCTGGCTCAGGGGTCCCGCCGACCGCGACCCCGCCGCCGTAGAACTCTGACCACAAGGGAGAACCCAACCATGCAGCCTTGGAAAATCAGCGCCGGACTCACCGCCGCCATCGCCGGATCGGCGTTCCTGCTCGCCGGTTCCCGCCTCGAATACTTGTCGCCGTTCCGGCCGCACATCCTGAAAGACCACGGCCTCCCGCTCGCCCTGCACCTGACCCTCGCGACGGCGGCCTTGGCGGCCGCCATCTACGCCATCGCCCGCACGGCCGGGCTCGCCGACCTCGGACGGCGACTGGGCCTCGCCGAACGCTCCGTCCGTCGAGGCGAGGGCGATCCCGGCCTCACCGACGCGCTCCGCCAGGACGAAGAGGGGGACTGGAAATGAAGCGGGGGACCGGGCGGAAAAGGGACCGGGCATCCGTCGAGGGACTGCCCGCCGACTGGCGCAAGAAGGCCAAGACTCTCCGCCGCTACGGGGGCGAGACCCCGGCCGTCGCGCTCGACCGGTGCGCCGACGACCTCGAAGCCACCCTCCGCGACCGGGACGAAACCACGCTCTCGCTCGTCGAGGCGGCCAGGGAGAGCGGATACTCCGCCGACCACCTCGGCCGCCTCGTCCGCGACGGCAGGATCCCCAACGCCGGACGGCCCGGCGCGCCCAGAATCGCCCGCGTCCATCTGCCACGGAAGGCCACGGCCCCGGTGCCGGACGATCCGCCACTGGCGGACAAGCCCCGCGGTGGCGATGTTTCAAATGCGCAGATCGTGCAGTCCATCATCCAGAAGGGAATCGAATGATGGCACGCACGAAACGAAGTCGGCGCGCATACAGCGCCGGAGAATGGGGCCGGAACCGGGTCAGGATCTTCCCGGACCCGAAAACCGGCATGTTCCAGATCGAGTGGCGAGAGAACGGGCGCAGGCTCACCCGGTCCCTCAAACACCGCGACTGGCGGCGCGCGAAGACGCAGGCGGATCAGTTCGCCGCAGGGTTCATCGACGCGCCCAACGGCAAGGCGGACGCCGAGCCGGAGCCGCTCACCTTGGAACGGCTTTTTGAAATCTACCGGGAAGAGGTGACGCCCAACAAGCACGAACGGTCGCGGATGCACGACCGGGCCGCGACACAGATGTTCCTCGGGTTCCTCGGGCGGGACCGGAGACCCGAAACGCTATCACAGCGAGACTGGGACAGGTTCATCCGGGAGCGGCGCGCGGGCAGGGTCGGTCCCAGCGGCAGGCCCGTGTCGGACCGGATGGTCCAGAAGGACCTCAAGTTCCTGATCGCCGTGCTCAACTGGGCCGCCCGGTCGAGGGACGAGCAGGGCCGCTTGCTGTTGCAGGCAAATCCGCTGAGAGGCCTGAAAGCGCCCAAGCAGAAGAACCCGGCCCGGGTCGTCCTCGCCGAAGACGAATACCGGGCGCTGTTGCGGGTGTCGTGCCGGATCGGCTGGCGGTTCCGCGTCGCGCTCGTGCTCGCGCACGAAACGGGACACCGCATCGGGGCCATCCGCAAGCTGCGGTGGCCCGATATCGACTTCGAGGACAGGACCATCCGCTGGCGCGCCGAGAACGAGAAGACCGGCTACGAACACCACACGCCGGTCACCGCCGAGGCGGTCGCCGCGCTCGAAGAGGCGAGAGCGCGCAACCCCCGGCCAAAGGGCGTTCTCGTGCTGCCCGCGCCGCAGGATCCGTCGAGATGCGTGGGGGCCGCGTTGGTGCGTAGCTGGTGGTGCCGGGCGGAGAGGCTCGCCGGATTCGAGCCCAAGCGCGGAAGAGGCTGGCACTCCCTGAGACGGAAGTTCGCCAGCGACCTCATGGACCTGCCGCTCAAGGTGCTCTGCGAGCTTGGCGGCTGGAAGGATGCCCAGACCATCCTCAAGTGTTACCAAAGGCCCGACGCCGGACAACTCAGGACGGCCCTGGAAGGGCGCCGCAGCGTTCGCGCCTGATCCCGCATTCGGCGGGAACGATTCGCCGGGAATCCGAACCCGGACTCCCGTAACCTCAAGCACATCAACCAGATGTGAACCCGCGTATCTATGCCTCGTCGGCATAGACGACCGTGCGAGGCTTGCCGTTGATCGTCTGGACGCTGGTTGGACTCTCCAGGACGACAGCGCTGTCTTGGTAAATTCCCACCAACCGTCGCGAAGAGCGAAGTGGTTGGTTGTCGAGCAGAAGGGAATAGCAACCGGTCGCCGGATCGACGCGGGCTCCGGGAATTGACGCGGCCCATCGCGTGATCAGGAGATTCCCCTCTCCATCGCCGTATAGTCCAGAATACGGATGCAAGAATCGACCAGGTCCCTGCCTGCGGGCGGCTTCACGCGCACGCTTGCTTGCTTCCTCCATCTCCGCTGGAATCGGAAGCTCCAAGATTGCTCCCTCCATGGAAAAAGCGGTCAGCCTTTCGTTCAAGACATAAGCGACGCTATCGATGCAAGCAGTCTTGGAGACGCCATAGAGGAATGCCGCCGCCTGGGCCGATTCCAGATCTGCGCCCGTGATGCTAGTACCAACCTTACCCGGTCCTAGGACGAAATCCGGGCCGTCGCGCTTTCGTCTGATAACGCCCCCAGGCAGGGGTACCGCCGGAGCATCCTGAAGGGAACAAAGACTTGGAATTGGTGGTCCATTTGGCGTCCAGACATCGGCCAAACTGCCATCAAGGCGCCAACGAATGACGCGTGTATGATCTGCGACCACTACGCCTCCAGCAATCGCCGCCACAGCCACTAGATCCCGCAGTTCACCTGGCCCCTCGCCCTGCCTGCCACCAAGAGTGCCCAAGAGTGTGCCATCGGCAATCGAAAACGCCATCGCGGCCAGCGGTTCGCTCGCGTCGACGACATAGATAAGCCCAGCCTGATGATCGATGGAGGCGGTCTCTCGAAACGCGTATTCGCCATTGTTGACAACCGTGCGTCCCGAGGCATGATCGATTTCGAAGCGCTGTTGGGCACCTAGGTCACGTGTCGGCATGCAAACCAAGGCACTCGCAACTACGAATACTCGGAACATTCTAGTGCATCCCGGTGTTTGCTGCTTCTTCGGAAAGTTCAAGGCCACATCCGCCGTAGCGACACATGGTCCATGTCGCAGACCCTCCGATACCCCCAGGCGAGAAGCGAACCGTCAATGTATATGAACTCGTATATCTGCACCACACGATTGTGACCCCCTCTTCTTCGTCATCTTCACTAGCGCCTTCGAAGCGGTGCCACCATACTCCGGCGGGACACCCATTGGCTGGGTTGTCGTCGCCAACGCAGTCTGGATCCGCACCGGATGCAAGGACGACCGCGGGATCAATGGGAATCGTCATCCTCCCGCTACTTGATTCCGACGCTGCTACTAAGCCAAGCGCAGATGTGGCCGAGAGAGACACGGCTGCCATCACTGCCAAACCGCACCCGCCCGCAGTCCGGATCACCGTCGGGCTAGCACCCCACAGTTTCCCTGGTTGGGTCTCGCCGATCACTGCACACCGCATTGCCACCGTCCGCAAGAGCCTGATCACTGTCGCGTACATCATCTTTCGTTCCTCCCTCTTGGGATGTGTCTGAGCTAGCGGCTTGTCCGCCAGCCTGCGGCGAGATGAAACCCGCGGCGCAGTCACGCGATGTCATTTCGTGCCGTTTACTTGTCCTTTTCAGCCCTTAGTGTCTTGGCGTCCCTCAGTTCCCCGGAAACCGGGAGTCCGAAGAATACATCGTCGATAGCCTTACGGACCCACAGTTCCAAGGGTAGCACCGGCAACTGACTCGGACTCCGCCCAACGAGTCTTTTTGTGAACCTGCTCCACCCTGCAACGTCGCTGAACCCAAGCCTGAGGACGAGTGTGTCGACCCGGAACCCCTCAGCCAGGAGTGCCATGCCGTGTAGGAGTCGAATCCACCTGAGCGCCCGGGAGAAGGAGTAACCATGTCGGATCGAAGCTCTTGACAGATAGGCTGGCCGGCACTTCAACCTCTTGGCCACACCCCCCACAGATGACAGATACAGGACTTGCCGAGGGCCCGCCTTGAGCATTTCGTGAGGAGCGGCGAGTCCTGTGGATGTTGCAATCCCGTGGGTCCGTGTGGACTGGAGTTCCGGAATACCCTCGACAGCTTGCAATGCCGCCATACGCAGTCCTGTCCTTGCCAAGGGCGGACCCGGACAGGCGTCGAAGAAGAGGGAGATGGCTTCCAGGAGTCGCATTTGCGTTATCGGATAAGACATTTGTCGATACTTGTGCCACACAACCGGACAGTCTAGATGTATTGGTACGTCGGATCAACAACGGGATTACTGGTGCTGGCAGGCTCCCCTACCCCAGCAACTCCCTGGCGTGCTCCAGCGAAGGCGCCGAATCGGGATCGCCGCCCAGCATGCGCGCGATCTCGTGGACGCGTTCCTCCCGCGCCAACCGCCTCAACGTCGTCTCCGCCACACCGCCCACGGTCCCCTTCTCCACCACGAAGTGATTGGCGGCGCGGGCCGCGATCCGGGCGAGGTGCGTGACGGCGAACACCTGGCGTCCACGGGCCACGTCTTCGAGCCGCTCGCCGACCTTGTCCGCCACCACGCCGCCGATCCCGGCGTCGATTTCGTCGAAGACGAGGGTGGGGAGGTCGTCGATGTCGGTGAGCACCGATTTGAGGGCGAGCATGATGCGGGAGAGTTCGCCGCCCGAAGCGATGCGTGACAGGGGGCCCGGAGGGAAGCCCGGGTTCATGGTGGCCATGAAGTGGATGCGCTCGAGGCCGCGGGCCGAAGGCGCCGCCAGCGTCTCGAAATCGACCTGGAACCTCCCGCCTTCGAGGCCGAGGCTCGGCAGCAGGGCCTCGGTCGCGTGGGCGAGGCGCTTCGCGGCTTCTCGGCGCCGCCGCGACAGCTTCGCCGCCGATGTTGCACATGATTCCTGTGCATGTGCAACTTGATTGCGCAATTCGGTGGCATCGAGTTCGGCCGCTTCGAGTTCGTCCAGCTCTCGCGCCAGGGTTTCCGCCGTTTCGATCACCGCCGCGAGGGTCGGGCCGTACTTGCGCATCAGCGCCTGGAGGAGGGCCTGCCGCTCGTGCAGGCTTTCGAGCCGCGCGGGGTCGTGGTCGATCGCGTCGCCGTACGAGCGCAACTCCGCGCCCGCATCGGAGACGCTGTGGTAGGCGTCGTCCAGCGCCGAGGCGGTGGACTCCAGCGCCGGGTCGACTTCGGCGAGGCGGCGCAGTCGGGCCGCCGCGCCGGAGAGGCGGTCGGTGACGGAGTCGTCCGAGTCGTGCAGGAGGGCCTGCAGCGCGTAGGTCTCGCGCATCAGCAGGTCGGCGTTCGCGAGGCGGTTGACTTCGGTCTCGATCTCGTCGTCTTCGCCGGGCCGGATCCGGGCGCCGCGGATCTCGCCTAGGCGGAAGCGAATGAAGTCGGCCCGGCTCTCCAGGTCGCGCCGCCGCTCCGCGAGCGCATCCAGCCGCCGCTGCAGTGCGGCCGCGCGCCGAAAGTGTCCGGCGACCTCCGCCGCAAGCTCTCTGCATTCGCCGAAAGCGTCCAGCACCTCGCGCTGGAACGCGGCCGACATGAGGCGCTGGTGTTCGTGCTGGCCGTGAATGTCGACCAGCAGCGCTCCGATGCGCCGCAGCAGCGCCGCCGTCGCCGGAGAGCCGTTTATCCAGGCGCGGCTGCGTCCCTCGCTCCGAACCTCGCGTCTCAATACCAGGTGGTCGTCGTCCGCCTCCAGTCCCTGCTCGTCGAGCGCCGCCGCGAGGTCCGCGTCGCCCTGAATATCAAAAACACCCTCCACCGTTGCGCGCCGCTCACCGCTGCGCACGACCGCCGAGGACGCGCGGCCGCCCAGGAGAATCTCCAGCGCGTCGACCACGATGGACTTGCCGGCGCCCGTCTCGCCGGAAATGACGTTGAGCCCGGGCTCCAGGCGCAGCAGGGCGCTTCGGAGGACGGCGAAGTTGCGGATCCGCAGCTCGATCAGCATGGCGTTTGGGGGGAGACATTCATGGGGCTCACGGCGCGCCCGTCAATTGTGGGGAGCCGGGATGGGCGCTGCCATGGCTGAATGGGCACATCTCCGGGAGACGGTGGGCAGTCACCCCCCGAGCAGGGGGCCGGCGGCCCAGCTGAGCTTCTGGCGCAGGGTCGCGAAAAAGGAGTGCCCGGGGAGGCGCACCAGCCCCACGCGGAAGGTCCCCATGCGGACGACGACGCGCTCGTCGTGCCCCACCGGTCCGCCGTCCTGCCCATCCACGGTGACGAAGAGGGATTCGCGGCGGTCCAGCGCGGTGACTGTGATTTCGCCGTCGCCCGGGACCACCACGGGTCGGAGCGCCAGGGTGTGGGGGAGGATCGGCGTGACCACGAAGCAGGGCAGGTTGGGCACGATGATCGGCCCTCCCGCCGACAGCGAATAGGCGGTGGACCCGGTGGGCGTGGAGAGGATGACGCCGTCGCCCGAGAAGCTGCCGATCTCCTCGAGGTCGTCCTGGGGGCCCACCCACAGGTCCAGGCGCGCCACCTGCGCCGCCCCGGGCTTGTGCACGACCACGTCGTTGAGCGCGGAATAGGTCTCGCGGACCTCTCCCGTGGGGGTCAGCACCTCGGCGTGCAGGGTCTGCCGCCGCTCAAGCGAGAAGTCGCCCGCAAGGACGGCGCGCAAGCCCTCTTCCAGCCCCTCGGCGGACACCGACGTGAGGAACCCCAGGTAGCCGAGGTTGATGCCCAGCACCGGGATTTCGCGATCGAACACGGCGCGTGCAGTGCGCAGAAGGGTCCCGTCTCCTCCCAGGGAGATGACGAGATGCACGTTTTGGGTGTGCAGGTCGACGGTATCGAGATCGGGAGCCGCCGGAGTCAGCGCCGGCTCGACCGCGACGGCGGCTCCGAATTCATTGGCGACGCTCGCGATGCTGCGGCACGCCGCGCCGACGCGTCCGTTCGGTCCTCCCGCCGACGCCTTCCCCACAATTGCTATTTTCTGGAACTGCATGTCCTCACCGCTGGCGTTCGATCACGAATCGGGCGAGCTGGCGCAGCCGGGGCGCGCCCAGACCGGCGGCGTCGAGGACGGCGAGTCCCCGGGCCACCAGCGATCGGGCCCGCTCCCGGGCGCCGTCGACGCCCAGAAGCAAAACATAGGTGGACTTGGCGAAATCCGCGTCGGAGGGGTGCTTTCCGAGGACCTCCACGGAGCCTGTCGCGTCCAGGACGTCGTCCATGACCTGGAAGGCCAGCCCCAGGTCCCGCCCGAAGCTTCCCACGGCGTCGAGCGCTGCGGGTGAAGCCCCCGCGGCCATGGCGCCGATCTGGAGCGCGGCGGCCAGCAGGGCGCCCGTCTTCAGGCCGTGGAGCGTGGCGAGTGCCTGCTCCGACAACGATTCTCCCTCGGCGGCGAGATCCAGCGCCTGGCCGCCGATCATTCCCCCCGCGCCGGCGGCGTCCAGGAGGGTCGCCACGATGGCCCGGGCTTCGGCCGTGGAGCGGCCCAGGTCGAGCGCGGACTCCCAGGCCCACGCGGCGGACCACGGGATCAGCGCCGCCCCGGCCGCGGTCGCGGCCTTCACGCCGTGCGAGACGTGGACCGTGGGGCGTCCCCGTCGCACGGGCGCATCGTCCATGCACGGCAGGTCGTCGTGGATGAGCGAGTAGGCGTGGATCAACTCGATCGACGCGGACAGGTCGTACAGGGCCGTGGTGGGCGCGCCGCCGAGCTCGGTGCATGCGGTGGCCAGGAGGATCGGCCGCAGCCGCTTCCCGCCGCTCAGTACCCCTTCTTCGGCGGCCGCACAGACATCCGGCGGCACGGCTTCGGCCAGGCCGTCCAGACACCTCCGCAATGCCCCCTCCACCTCCGTGCGGTGGCCCTGGAGGAACGCACCGAGGTCCTGGTCAGGCATCGTCTCCGGCATCGTCCCCGGTCCCGGACGTCTGCATGGGCCGGACCTCGTCGCCGGTCGCGCCGATCAGCTCCTCGACCCTGAGTTCGGCGCTGGCGAGCGTCTCCTGGGCGCGTCGCAGGTGCCCCACGCCCTCCTCGAAGAGGGCCAGCGCGTCGTCGAGCCCCAGCGAATCGGAGTCCAGCAGGCGGACGATCTCCTCGATACGCTCGATGCGGCGGTCGAGTCCGGCTTCAGCTTCCATTGTAGACCCTCGTCGGTTCGGGAGTGGGGGGCGCGCTCACGGTGCAGGGCACGTTGCCGTCGACGACGCGGAGGCGGAATTCGCGGGCAGGCGGGAAGTCGCCGACCGTGCGCAGAAGGCGGCCATCGGTGTCCAGCGGGACGGCGTAGCCGCGGGCCAGCGTGGAGATGGGGGACAGAGCCTCCATGGCCGCGGCGGCTTTGGCCAGCCGGGCCCTCTCGCGTCCGATGCGGCGTTTCACGGCATCCGACAGGTCGAGAGCGCCCTCATCCAGCCTCAGGCCGTACGCGCCCACTATGCCGCGCGCATGCCCGAAGAGGTCGTCGCGGGCGCGATCAAGACGCCAGCGGCGCGAACGCGCCTGCCCTGCCAGCGCCCGGCCCAGCCTGTGCCCGAGCCCGGCAAGGCGGTCGGCCAGCGCGTCGCCATCGGGCGCGACGGCTTCGGCGGCGGCTGACGGTGTCGCCGCCCGCCGGTCCGCCACCAGGTCGCAGATCGTCACGTCGGTTTCGTGCCCCACCCCCGACACCACCGGTACGGGACACGCGGCTACCGCCCGCGCCACCGGCTCCTCGTTGAAGCCCCACAGGTCCTCGATCGAGCCACCGCCGCGCGCAACGATCACCACATCCACGTCGTGCGCGGCCACGATGTCGATCGCGTCGGCGATTCCCTTTCCGCTCCCCGGTCCCTGCACGCCGGTTCCGCGCACCAGGAGGCGCAACCACGGCGCCCGCCGCGCCGCCACCGCGATGATGTCCCGCAGCGCCGCGCTCGTCGGCGACGTCACCACCCCCACGGTGCGGGGAAAGGCCGGCAGCGGGCGTTTCCGCGCCCGATCGGTGACGCCCTCTGCGTCGAGCCGTTTGCGCAGGCGCTCGAAGGCGAGTTTCCACATTCCGTCCGCGTCCTCGGCCTCGAGCTTGCCTACGACGAACTGGTAGCTCCCCCTGGCTTCGTAGAGCGTGAGCCCTCCGAAGACCCGCAGGGTCATGCCCTCCTCCGGATCGGTGGGCAGGGTCGCCGCCTCGCGCCGGAACATGACGCAGCGGATCTGCGCCGCCCTGTCCTTCAGCGTGAAGTAGCAGTGACCCGAGCGGTGCCGGTTGAAGTTGGCCACCTCGCCCGTCACCCACAGCTGCGGAAGGGTGTCCTCCAGCAGGAGCCGGACGGCCTTGTTGACCTGGCTGACCGTCCATACCCGGGGAGCGGGCGGCGGACGCGGAGGGTCCGCGAAGAGGTCGAGGTTGCGCTCCTCTGTCAACCGCCGGCCTTCCGCAGTCTGATCGCCGCCTCGACCGTGTTGGCCAGCAGCATGGCGATGGTCATGGGTCCCACCCCGCCCGGCACCGGCGTGATCGCCGAGGCCACCTCGCTTACCCCCTCGAAATCGACGTCGCCCACGACGCGGTAGCCCCGGGGGCGGGTCGGGTCGTCGACGCGGTTGGTGCCCACGTCGATCACGGTGACGCCCGGCTTCACCATGTCCCGTGTGACCGTGCCTGGCCATCCCACCGCGGCGATCAGGATGTCGGCGGTGCGCGTCACCGCGCCCAGGTCGGCGGTGCGGCTGTGGGCGACGGTCACCGTGGCGTTCCCCCCGGGGGCCTTGCGCAGCAGCAGGAGCGCCATCGGCTTGCCCACGATGTTGGAGCGGCCCACCACGACTGCGTGCTTGCCGGAGGGATCGACGCCGCTCCTGAGCAGCATTTCGATCACTCCGCGCGGCGTGCACGGAGCCAGGACGTCGGGGTCGCCGGTGGCGAGCCGCCCGACGTTCACCGGGTGGAAGCCGTCGACGTCCTTGTCGGGGTTGATCGCCAGGAGGACCTTGGCGTCGTCGATCTGTCGCGGCAGCGGAAGCTGCACGAGAATACCGTGGATCGCCGGGTCGTTGTTCAGCTCGTCGATCAGCGACAGCAACTCTTCCTCACTCGTCGATGATGGCAGGGTCACCTGCCGCGAGTGGATGCCGGCTTCCGCCGCAGCCTTGCCCTTCATCCCGACGTAGAGCCGGCTGGCCGGGTCGTCGCCGACCAGCACGGTGGCCAGGCCGGGCACCAGGCCATCTTCCTTGAGCCCGGCGACCTGCGCGTTCAGTTCGTCCCGAATCTCGCGGGCGATATCCTTCCCTGAAATGATCTTTGCGGACATGCGTTTCCTGTTTGGGTTTCGATGGGTTCAGAGGGTGGACCGCAGCACGACTAGCGCGCGAAGTCGACGGCCCGGGTCTCGCGGATTACGACCACCTTGATCTGTCCGGGGTACTGGAGTTCGCTCTCGATCTTGCGGGCCACCGCTTCGGAGATGCGGGCCATGCCATCGTCGGAGACCCGCCCTGGCTCGACCATGACGCGCAGTTCCCGGCCGGCCTGAATCGCGAAGCAGCGCTCGACCCCGGGGTGTTCGGTGGCGATCTCCTCGAGCTTTTCGAGGCGCTTGACGTAGCCCTCGAACATCTCCCTGCGCGCCCCCGGGCGCGACCCGCTGATCGCGTCGGCGGCGGTGACGAGCCACGCCTCCGGATAGCGGTGCGGCTCCTCGTCGTGGTGGGCCCTGATCGAATTCAGGACCAGGTCCGGCTCCTTGTGCCGCTTGCACAACCGGTACCCCAGTTCCACATGCGTCAGCTCCTGCTCGTGGGTCAGTCCCTTGCCTACGTCGTGCAACAGTCCTGCCCGCCGGGTCATCTGCACGTCGAGACCCATCTCGGCGGCCATGTTTCCGGCCAGCAGCGCGACCTCGCGCGCGTGCGCCAGCTGGTTCTGGCCGTACGAGGTGCGGAACTTCAGCCGCCCGAGCACCTTGACGATCTCCGGGTGGACGTTGTGGATCCCGAGCCCGTACAAGGCTTCTTCAGCCGCTTCGCGCATCTCTTTTTCGACGTCCTGCTCGCTCTTCGCCACCACCTCCTCGATGCGCCCCGGATGAATCCGCCCGTCTTCGATGAGCCTCGCCAGCGACAGCCGGGCGACCTCGCGGCGAACCGGGTTGTAGCCCGAGAGGACCACCGCCTCCGGCGTATCGTCGATGATTACGTCGATCCCGGTGGCCTGCTCGAAGGCGCGGATATTGCGCCCCTCGCGGCCGATGATCCGGCCCTTCATCTCGTCGGAGGGGAGCTGGACGACCGAAACGGTCAGCTGGGCGGTCTCGTCGGCCGCCATCCGCTGGATCGCCATCGCGACCACGCGCTTGCCCTCCCGGTCGGCGGTGCGTTGCGCCTCCTCCTTGACCTCGCGAAGGGTGTTGGCGGCGTCGGCCCGCGCCTCGTCGATCAGGTCGGATGTGAGCTGGGCCTTCGCTTCGTCGGCGGTGATCCCGGATATCGCTTCGAGGCGGGAGCGGGCATCGGCGAGGGCGCGCACCACGTCGGCGCGCCGCTCGGTGACCTCGCGCTTTTCGGCCTTCAGTCCCCGGGCCCGTTCCTCGAGGGCACTCCCCCGCTCGTCGAGCGCGTCCTGTCTGCGGTCGAGCTGGTCGGACTTGCGGTCCGCGGCCTCGGCCCGCTTCTCAAGACGGCGTTCGCCCCGCTCGATCTCTTCGCGGCGGTGGCTCTCTTCCTGCTCCCAGGATTCCCTGAGGCGGAATCTCGTCTCTTTCGCCTGCAATTCGGCGGCGCGGCGCAGGCTGGCAGACTCTTCTTCTGCCCGCTTGCGGATGCGTGACGCTTCGTCTCGCCCAGCTTCCGTTTCCTTGCGCTGTCGCGCGCGCTCCCGGCCTCTGCCCAGGAGGTATGCCACGACCGCGGCAACTGCCGCACCGACCGCCAGGGACAAACCCAGCGGATCCATGTATTCTCCCCAAGACCGAACAATGTCCGGCCGAATAATTCGACTCGGGAACCAGGCCGCAAATTCCGGATCCCGGCTCCCCTATACGGCTTTTACGATAGGTGGCGGCTCAGCGGGTGCGCAACCCGAACCGCGGGCCCGGAGCTACCTGATCTCGGGTCCGCCAGTGCGATTGTCGGGCACGAAGCGCTCGCGCGCCGGCATCTCGACCGCCGCGAGCGACTCCGCGTCGAGTACGGCGTCGTCGGGCAGGAGGCCGTTCAGGTGCAGCACATAGGCGGTGATCGCGTACACATCGTCGTCGGAGAGCGACCCGGGCGTCGCCTGGGGCATCGCCCGGCGGGTGTAGTCGAAGAAGGTCGTCGCGTAGGGCCAGTAGGCGCCGAAAACGCGCCCGGGGGGCCACGGGTCCCATTCGCCCGCGGCGACCAGGCGGTCGTTCGGGCCTTCGGTGCCGGTGGGTCCGTGGCACTGCATGCAGGCCAGTTCGTAGACCCGGCGGCCGTCGGCGACGGAGCCGCTGCCGGGCGGGAGGCCTTCGCCATCGGGTTTGACGTCGATGTCCCAGAGCGCGATCCGCTCCTCGGACGCGGCGGTGCCGAAGCCGAAGTGCTCCGGTGCCCCGGCAGCGAAGGAAACCGCTCCGTCTCCGCCCGTATCCGACCCGTTCGTTTGGGCACCGGGGCCCGCGGCGTCCGGAGCGCAGGCGGCGAGGGCGCCGACCAGAATCCACATCGAGCAGCGGCTTGCGCCGTCCCGCGTGGCGCGCCTCACAGCAGGTCTCCCAGCCCGAACGTGACCGCGCCGTCCGAGGCGATCTTCCAGGCGCGCTGGTGGTTGTGGTGATAGGCCGTCCCCTCGCCCCGGGCGTCCCAAAGCTGCTGCACGGTGGGCTGCACGTAGCCGGTCTCGTCGGTGGCGCGGCTCAGAATGACCGTCTCGCGCCCGTCCCAGTCCCACAGGTGCCGGAAACGCACCGTCGACTTGGAGAGGATCGGCGGCTGCAAGGCGGCGTCCGCCCACGAGCGGCCGCCGTCGGTGCTGACTTCGACCCGCGTGATGCGTCCCCTGCCCGTCCACGCCAGCCCCTCGATCTCCCACCAGCCGCCATCGGGCAGCACGTACGGATACGAAGGGAAGGTGATGATCGACTTGGCGTCCATGACGAAGCTGAACTGGCGCGCCGTGCCGTCCTTGAGGGGGTCGGTGTAGCGCGAGGTCTCGTCGCGGGTCATGGTCGGGCGGTCGGTGACCTCGATCCGCCTCAGCCACTTCACCTGCGCGTTGCCCTCCCAGCCGGGAAGCAGCAGCCGCACCGGGTATCCCTGTTCGGGACGAATCGCCTCGCCGTTCTGGCCGTACGCCAGCATCGAGTCGTCCATCGCCTTGTCGAGAGGAACGCTGCGCGCCATGACCGCGGCGTCGCCCCCCTCGGCGAGGATCCAGCTTGCCCCGGGGCGAACCCCGACCTCGCGCAGGACGGTCGACAGCATTACGCCCGTCCACTCGCTGGTGCTGAGCAGCCCATCGAGCTGCTGCGGAGAGATGTTCGTCGGCATCCGGTTGCGGTTGTAGGCCCCGCCCCCGTTCCCTGAGCACTCGATGAAGCAGATGCGGGACGCCTGGGGATATCGCCGCAGATCGGCCATGCGGAAGACCATGGGGCGCTCCACCATGCCGTGCACGAGCAGCTCGTGGTCCTCGGCGGCGATCTCGGGGATGCCCGCGTGGTGCCGCTCGAAGTGCAGATCGGAGGGCGTGATCGTCCCCTGCAGATCTTGCAGAGGCGTGCGGGAGGAACTCGACAGCGCCAGCGTGCGCACCAGGCGGCGCGGCTGTTCGCCCGTCGCCCGGCGTCCGACCTCCGAGACGAAGCGGCCCGGGACCTTGGTGGGATCGACCTGCGGCGCCGCAACCTCCTGCGCCCCGGCCTTGATCGCGTCGAAGCGGGTCATGACCAGGCCCGTGGCGGCCGTTCCAGAGGCTGCGGCGAGCCACGCCCGGCGTGAGTACTTCGTTCGTCGTCCGGCTGGCATGTCGTCGATCCTCCTGTTCGGGTTAGTCCTGGTCCTCCAGCTCCGCATCGATGCGCGCGGTCAGCCCCTTCAGCCGATCGCCGATCCGGGAGCGCTCCCGGAGCAGCTCGTCGGAGAGGGCCAGCGCCGCCATGATGGCCGCATTCTTGGTGCTGACGCCACCCTTTGCGGAAACCGTCTTCATGCGCTCATCGACCAATGCGGCGCAGCGACGTGTGTATTCCTCGTCGGCGTCCGCGCGCAGCGTGTACTCCTCCCCTGCGATCTCCACGCGTATCGCGGTGCGCGGTCCGATCTCGCTCATCGCCTGTCCTCCAGAAAGCGGATGCTCGCGAGGATCTGGTCGATACGCTCGCGGCCCCGTTCGATGCGGCGCCGAAGTTTGGCGTTCTCGGCCTCGACCTCGTCGACGCGGCGTGACAGCGCACCCGGGTCCTGGCTGCCGTCCACGAACTGCCGGAGGAGCGCGTCGCTGCGGTCTGCCCGCGCCTGCGCGTCCGCCGCCAGCTGCCGCGCCTCCCTCGTCTCCGCGATCAGGCGACGCACCGCCGCCTCGAGCGCATCGATCCCGGGAATCTCTGCGGCAGACTCCTCAGCTCCTCGGTTCGACACCCGTTGCCTCCCTGACCTTCCTGAGCACCCGCCGGTATGCCCGATCGACCTCCTTGTCCGTCAGGGTCCGGCCCCGAGCCCGAAAGCGCAAGCGGATGGCCACCGAGCGCGTGCCCGGCGGCAGGTCGTCACCCGTGTAAAGGTCAAACAGCTCGGCCTCTTCCAGCAGACGGCCGCCACCCGCCCGGGCCGCTTTCAGCACCACTCCCGCCGCCACTCCCTCGCCCGCCAGAAACGCCACATCGCGCTGCGAAGCGGGCTGATCGGGCAACTCGCGCGCGGTTACCGCCGGCTTCACGACCGGCGCGGCCGGCAGCTCGATCTCGGCCCCCACGACCGTCCCCGCCCAGGGCGGCAGATCCATCGTGTCAGCGCGGATCTCGCCTCCGCGCCCGACAACCGCGCCGGATGCATCCACCAGCTCGAAGGAGCGTCCCGGTACGAACACGCTGCCTGCGAGCCTGGGCGCGTCCGTCGGCGACGCGGCCGTGCCGTCCGGCCCCGCGTCGCCAGCCCCGCTCCGCACCGGCACTACCGACCCGCCGGGACACGCCTCCCGGGCGATCAGTTCCATGACGCGCGCGATGTCGTACACATCGAAGCGCTCCTCCGAGCCACCCCACTGGATCGGCTCCCGTCGCCCATGCAGCACGACGGCGACCCGCGCCGATTCTGCCGGAACGGCATCCGTTCCCGGCGCGAAGGCCGTCCCGAGTTCGAAGAGCCGCACGTCCCTGACGCCCCGCGACATGTTGCGCTCCAGGTGCGTGAGCAGCCCGGGAAGACGGTCGCGGCGCAGGTGGCTCTCGTCGGCGGACATCGGGTTGAGGAGCGCGACGTCGCCGTGCCGGGCGGGGCCGAGGGCGGGTGTCTGGGCCTCGCTGATGCCGTCGGCGGCGAGCGTGGCGCGCAGCCGGTCCTCGAGCTGGAAGAGGGGGTCGTCGGGGACGGTCCCGGGCCGGAAGGGCGACAGCGTCGACGGGAAGACATCGTAGCCGTGCGTGCGCGCGACCTCCTCGATGAGGTCGACCTCGCGCAGGGTGTCGTAGCTGCGGTGCCCCGGGACCACGAAGTCGATGGAATCGTCGCCCCGGTCCGCCGCCGTGTAGCCGAGGGGCGTGAGCAGCGCGATGATCTCCTCCGGCGTGAAGTCGACGCCGAGCAGGTGCTTCACCCGAGAGGGGCGCAGCGCCACCGCAGGCGCTTCCCACGGCACCGGACAGGCGTCGATGACCTCGCCGTCGAGCGACCCGCCGGCCGTGGCCACAATCAGCTCCATGGCCCGCAGCACCGCGGTCTCCATCGTGGTCGGATCGACCCCCCGCTCGAAGCGGTAGCTGGCGTCGGTGGACATCCCCAGCGCACGCCGGGTCGCGCGCACCTGTTTGGGCTCGAAGAGGGCGCACTCGAGGAGGATGTCCGCCGTCGCGCCCGACACCTCCGAGTCCCTGCCCCCCATGACGCCCGCGATCGCGACCGGCTCGCGGGCATCGCGGATCATCAGCATCTCGGGCGTGATGGCCCGCGCCTCGCCGTCGAGCGTGACCAGCGATTCACCTGGCCGGGCGCGCCCCACCACAATGGTCCTGTCCGCCAGCCGGTCCAGGTCGAAGGCGTGCAGCGGCTGCCCCAGCTCCAGCATGACGTAGTTGGTGGCGTCGACGACGTTGTTGATCGGACGCGCCCCCGCCGCCCGCAGCCGGTCCGCCAGCCACCGGGGCGACGGACCCACGGTCACGCCGCGGATCACCGCCCCGAGGTAGCGCGGGCACAGGTCGGGGTCCTCGATGCAGATGCGGACCCCCGCCGAGTCGCACTCGGAACCGCCGCGAGCAAAGGAAGCGCCCGCCACGCCGACCGTACCACGGGACCCGCCGGCCCCGTTCCCGCCCGCCCCCGGAAACGCGGGCAGGGCAATCCCCCCCTGCCCCTCCGGATGCAACTCTCGCGCGATCCCAACGTGCGACAGCAGATCGCCGCGATTGGGCGTCACCTCGACGTCGAGCCGGAAATCGTCCAGCCCCGTCGCCTGGGCAAAGGGAGCGCCGGGGTCGAATTCCCCCTCCAGGAGCAGAATCCCCGCGTGGTCGTCCCCGAGCTCGAGTTCCCGCTCGGAACAGAGCATACCCTGGCTGAATTCACCGCGGATCTTGCGCTTGCCGATCTTGAAGCCGCCGGGCAGGACCGCTCCCACGGGCGCGAAGGGATAGTATGAACCAGAGCGAACATCCGGGGCACCGCAGACAACCGGCACCTCGCCGTCGGGGCCCATCACCCGGCAGAGGGTGAGACGGTCGGCATTCGGATGCGGCCTCGCCTCGAGCACCTGGCCGATCACGATGTCCTGCAACCCTTCGGAGAGATCGTCGACCTCCTCCACCGGTGCGCCGCGCAGCGCCAGCCGCGCCATCGCCTCGTCGGCCGTCAGATCGATTCCGGGCGCCACGTCGCGCACCCAGCGGTACGACACCTTCATCGCACGCCCCTCACGCGAACTGCTCCAGGAAGCGCATGTCGTTCTCGTAGAAGAGCCGCAGGTCGCGTACTCCGTGCCGCAGCAGGGCCACGCGGGCCGGCCCCATCCCGAAGGCCCATCCCGTGTAGCGCTCCGAGTCATAGCCCACGTTGTCGAGCACCGCGGGATCGACCATCCCCGCGCCCATGATCTCGATCCAGTCGGTCTCCTCCTCGGTCCCGTCCTCGCGCAAGATGATCCGCTTCACGTCCACCTCGGCCGACGGCTCCGTGAACGGGAAGAACGACGGTCGGAAGCGCACCTGGGTTCCCGGCCCCCAGAAGCGGCGCGCGAATTCGGCGAGGGTCGCTTTGAAATCCACGAAGGTGACGCCCACGTCCACGACCAGTCCCTCGATCTGCGCGAACGCGGGGGTGTGGGTCGCGTCGTAGGTGTCCCTGCGATAGACCATCCCCGGCGCGATGATCCGGATCGGCGGCGGGTACTGCTCCATCGTGCGGATCTGTACGGGCGAGGTGTGGCTCCTCAGCAGCAGCCCCGGCGCCAGGTACAGCGTGTCCTGCTCATCGGCGGCGGGATGGTCGAGAGGCGTGTTCAGCGCGACGAAGTTGTACCACTCGGTGTCGACCTCCGGACCCCGCGCCCGGGTGAAGCCCAGGCTCCGGAAGATCGTCCAGATGTCGTCGACCACCTGGCTGACCGGGTGGATCGTTCCACGCCACTTCCTGCGCGCGGGCAGGGTGAGGTCGAGATCCCGCTCGCGGCGCGGCTCCACTACGGCGAGTTCGGCCAGGCGCCCCTTGAGCGCGTCGCCCAGCGACCGTTTCGCTCGATTGGCTGCCGCCCCCGCCTGCGGCCGCTCCCGGGCGCTGAGCTTCCCCAACCCCCGCAGCAGCCGCGACAGGCGGCCTTCCCTGCGACCCAGGTAGCGGACGCGGATCCGCTCAAGATCCGCCGCATCCCGCGCTTCGCGGATTGCGGCAAGCGCGTCCCTCTGCAGCTTCCGGAGTTCGTCGATCAAGGTCGGTTCGCGGTTGCCCGCCAGCCCTTTGGGCCGGCGGCCCGTGGAGGAACCCTGCGTGGCACCTCAGTTGCTGAGGGCCGATTTCGCCTGTTCGGCCAGCGACGCGAAGGCGTCCGGGCTCCTGATCGCCAGATCCGCCAGCGCCTTGCGGTCGAGCTCGACCCCCGCGCGCTGGAGTCCGTTCATGAACCTCGAATAGGAAAGATCGTTCTGGCGGGCGGCGGCGTTGATCCTGGTGATCCAGAGCCGGCGGAAGTTCCGCTTCTTCTTCTTGCGGTCCCGGTAGGCGTGCTCCCAACCCTTTTCCACCGCATCCTTGGCGGTGCGGTACAAGTTCTTCCGTCCTCCGAAATATCCCTTCGCCGTCCTCAGGATCTTCTTCTTGCGCTTGTTGCGCGCAACCGAATGTGTAGAACGCGGCATTGTATATCGTCTCCCTGGCGTGTCCTGGTGCTATGTGCCCGGCAACATCCGGCGCACGCGCTTCACGTCGGCGGCGGCGGTCAACGTGCCCGTACGGAGCCGCCGCTTCCGTTTCCGGTTCTTCTTGGTGAGGATGTGGGACTTGTAGGCCCGCCTCCGCGTGAGCTTTCCCGATCCGGTCTTCCGGAAGCGCTTCGCCGCGCCCCGGTTGGATTTCATCTTGGGCATCTTGATCTCCCGAGTGCTTCAGCTAGTTCTTGATCGGACTGAGAATCATGGTCATCTGATTCCTCTCGAAGTTGGGGTACTGCTCGACCTTGGCTTCGCTGTCCAGGTCCTTTGTGGCGCGCAGGAGAACTTCCCGTCCGAGTTCGGGGTGCGTCACCTGACGTCCTCTGAACATCATGGTGAGTTTGACCTTGTTCCCCTCTGCCAGGAATCGCCGCGCGTGCCGCAGTTTGAAGTCGTAGTCGTGCTCCTCGATTCCAGGGCGGAACTTCACTTCCTTCAGCTGGACGGTGTGCTGCTTCCTGCGCGCTTCCCGCGCTGCGCGGGCCGCCTTGTACTTGTACTTCCCATAGTCCATGAGCCGGACGACGGGCGGTCTCGAATCGGGTGCCACTTCCACCAGGTCGAGGCCCCGCTGGGCGGCACGGGCACGTGCTTCGTCCAATGACACGATTCCGATCTGCCCGCCCTTCTCGTCGATCAGACGAATCGGGCTGATACGGATCTGTTCGTTCACCCGGACGCGTTTTTCTGCGATCTTGGTACTCTCCTTTTCGGTTCGTTGGCTCGGGTCGCCGCCCCCTCGCTTCCGGCTACAAGAAAGCCCGGACAATCCGGGCCGTTCGACCGGCCGGAAGGGACGTTGCCCCCGCCGACCTTTGGAACCCGGAAGCCTTTCAGCTACGAAGGTGAGAGGCGGTCAGTCCTCTGCTTCCTGTTTGTTTTCCAGCGTGTCTGTGCAGCAGCACAGATTTGAATCATCGCGAACCGGGCCGGCAAATGTCAAGTCACTGTCAGGGCGCGGCTTGTGATCTCTTTCACAAGGCGTTGCCCGAACTCGTTCCGGTCCATCGTCACCTGCTTTTTCTTCGCGCCCCGCTTGCGCACGGACACGGTCCCGGCTTCCGCTTCGCGTTCCCCGACAATCCCCATATAGGGCACCTTCATGGTTTCCGCCGCGCGGATCCGGTATCCCAGCGTGTCCCGATCGTCCACCGCGACGCGCAACCCGCTCTCATCGAGTTGGGCTGCCAGTTCGCGCGCCGAGTCCGTCCACTGCTCCGAGACCGGGAGGATGCGGACCTGCTCGGGGGCCAGCCAGAGGGGAAACGCGCCCCCGTAGTGCTCGATCAGGCCGCCGATGAAGCGCTCCATCGATCCCAGCAGAGTGCGGTGGATGACGACCGCCTGGTGCCGCTGGTTATCGGAGCCCACGTACTCCAGCCCAAAGCGCTCGGGCATGAGGAAGTCCAGCTGGAAAGTGCCGCCCTGCCACTCCCGCCCCAGGGCGTCGGTGACCAGGATGTCGACCTTCGGCCCGTAGAACGCGCCGCCGCCCTCGTCCAGCTCGAAGTCGAGCCCGCGGTCGCGCAGGACGCCGGCCAGGCGGTCGGAGGCGGCATCGTAGACCGCCGGGTCGCCGATCGCCTTTTCGGGACGGGTGGAAAGCGCCGTGCGGTACTCGTAGCCGAAGACCTTGAGCAGGTAGTCGCCCAGGTCGAGCAGGCGGCCGTACTCCTCCTCGATCTGGTCCTCGCGGATGAAGATGTGGGCGTCGTCCTGGGTGAACGAACGGACGCGCAGCATGCCGTGCAGCGCGCCGGAGCGCTCGTAGCGATAGCAGGTCCCCAGCTCGGCGAAGCGAAGCGGGAGATCGCGGTACGAGCGGATCCCGGACCGGTAGATCATGAAGTGGTGGGGGCAGTTCATCGGCTTCATGCGGAACCGGTCCCCGTCGTCGTCCATGGCCGGAAACATGTCGTCGGCGAAGACGTCGATGTGCCCCGAGATGCGGTAGAGCTCCTCGCTGGCGACGTGGGGGGTGTAGACGATCTCGTAGCCGTGTTCGACCAGCGTGTCGCGCAGGAAGTCCTCGATGATGCGCCGGACGCGACCGCCGTTCGGGTGCCAGAGAACCAGACCCGGGCCGACTTCCTCCTGGATCGAGAAGAGATCGAGCCGCTTGCCGAGAACGCGGTGGTCGCGCTTCTTCGCCTCTTCCAGGCGGTGCAGGTGCTTCCGCAGATCCTTCTTCGTGAAGAAGGCGGTGCCGTAGATGCGCTGCAGCATCTGGCGGCGCTCGTCGCCGCGCCAGTACGCGCCCGCCGCGCTGAGCAGCTCGAAGTGCTTGAGCCTCCCGGTGCTGGGGATGTGCGGGCCGCGGCAGAGGTCCAGGAAGGGGCCGTCGCGGTAGACGGTGATCACCTCGTCCTCGTCGAACTCCTCGAGCCGTTCGAGCTTCAGGGCGTCGTCGGAGAAGAGTTCGCGGGCTTCCTCACCGGAGACGACCTGCCGCTCGAAGGGGTGGTCGGCCTGGATGACGGCGTCCATGCGCTTCTGTATGGCGTCAAGCTGCTCGGGGGTGAAGGGCTCGGGGACCTCGAAGTCGTAGTAGAAGCCGTCGTCGATGGCAGGACCGAAGCCGATGCCGGCGCCGGGGACGAGGTCGCGCACCGCCGTGGCGAGAACGTGCGCGGCCGAGTGGCGCAGGACGCCGAGCGCCTCGGGATCGCGCTCTGTGAGGAGGCGGACCGCGGCGCCGTCGGCGAGTGGACGGTCGAGATCTACGATTTCGCCGTCGACAACGGCGGCAAGAGCCGCGCGGGCAAGGCCCGGGCCGATTTCGGCGGCCAGATCGGCCGCGGTGGCTCCGGCGGCCAGCGTGACCGGGCGCCCGTCGGGCAGACTGATGGTGATGGATTGGTCGTTCATGCCGGATAAGCTAATGCGGTTGCGTGGCGCTATGGAGCGTCGCTATCGGCCCGGGGGCCACGGCGTGCCCGTAACCCGATCCAGCCGCCCCTCGCCCCGGCTCGGGCGGAAGGCCTCGCGGGCGGCCATGTCGAACCGGTCCCCCGGCGCCAGGAAATAGAAGAGGCCGCCGCTGTCCAGCGACGCATTGGCGTCGTAGATGACCGCGTAGCTCTGTCCCACCACCTCGAAGCGGTCGCCCTGCACCACGATCGCCGTGTTCTCGTCGATCCCGATCCCCAGGAGTTCGGGCTTGGCGCGAATCACCTCGATCAGGTCGAACTGCCGATTCCGCCTGAGCAGATGCTGGTCGATGCCCACACCCTTCAGGAAACCGAGCCCCACTTCGTGGTCGCCCATCATGATCGTGTTGGTGCGAGTGTCCCCCCGGACCAGATAGGAACCCTGGATCGACGCGCCGGCGGAGGATCCCCCGATGACGCCGCCCCGGTCGAGCACCGCCCACAGCGCCTCATGGACCTTCGTGTCGAGATAGGAGTCGGCCAGACGCCACTGCCGTCCACCGGTGAACCAGACGCCGCGGGCGTCGCGGAGCGGCTCCACGAACGCGTCGGTATTCGCGACTTCCGGGTCGGTTGTATGCAGAATGGTGATGTCGCGAGCGCCGGCGGCCTCGAAGGCGCGGCGCCCACGGAAGTACTGATCATACTCCTCCGCACCGCCCGCCGTGGGAATGATGACGATGGGCGCGGAGGGCCCGCCCGCCAGATCGACAAAGCGCGCGAATACCGCGGGATCGGACAGGGCGCCGCCCGCGACGATTAGGCTGCCGTTGGCGGGGCCGACCTGCTGGGCCGACGCGGGTGCGATGGACACGGAGGTCTGCGCCGCGATGAGGGTGAGGCAGGCGGTGGCCGCGATGCGCAGCGCTGGGGGCAGGCACGAGGATCGGTTGGCGTTCACGGGCGACGTCCTTTGGTTGAAGTGTCTTGCCGGCACAACGCGAAGTTGGGCAATACCGGATCGGGCCGCCAGCGATGGAGAGCTGGGCCGGGTTGCGGGCACAGTGCCGGACACAGGGCACAGTGCCGGACATACGAGCACAACGGGGCCGGAAGGCCCGGCCGATTTGGCCCGGAGCGACCGGTTGCCCCAGGTTGAAATCCACGACTCCGACGACAATCGGTCCCGGACAAGCTCGACACGGAAGACGTGACGAAATGACCAGATCCACTTCTGCAGCGACCCTGGGCATCCTGCTCCTGGCTGCGTGCGCGATGGAACGAACGCCGGCCGGCCCTCCCACCACGGGCCCCGACCTGGTCGATGCGGCGATCGCCTACCACGACCCGAACGGCGAGTGGCCGGAGTTGCGCCATGCGTTCGTCATCGACCAGTCGCGGCCGGACGGCAGTGTGCGCCGCGCCACGATCCAGATGGACGTCGCGCGCAGCGAGTACACCTACGAGGAGGAAACCGGGGACGGGCTCGTGCGGAAGGGGACTTCCGGCGGGGATTGCTTCGCCACCATCGGCGGCGCGGCGCCGACCCCGGAACAGGCCGAGGCCCTCCGCCTGGATTGCGCCGGAATCGAGCGCATGCGGGACTACTACCTGTACCTCTGGGGCCTGCCGATGAAGCTGCGGGACCCCGGGACCAACATCGATCCGGCCATGGGCGAAGGAGAATTCGATGGTCATGTGGCCAAAGTGGCGAAGGTCACGTACGACCCCGAGGTCGGCTCCGACATCTGGTACTTCTACTTCGACCCGGACACCTACCGGATGATCGGCTACCGCTTCTACCACGACGAGGCGGCCGGGGATGGCGAGTACATCCTGCTCAGCGGGGAACGCCGGGTGCTGGGCATGAAGATTCCCGTCGAACGGCGCTGGTTCATGAACGCCGATGATCGCTACCTGGGCACCGATGTGCTCGTGGACGATTTCGCGGGCGGCCCGGGGGGATAAACGACGCGTGGCCCCTTCCCCGTGCAGGAGAAGGGGCCACTCCGGAGTTTCGCGGCGACTCCAGTCGGCCGCGGTGCGGAGAGGTCTAGTACATCCCTCCCATTTCGCCGCCACCGCCCGGCATCGGCGGCTTCTCTTCCTCGGGGCGCTCCACCACCACCGCCTCGGTGGTGAGGAGGAGGCTCGCGATGGACGCGGCGTTCTGCAGCGCGGTGCGCACGACCTTGGTCGGGTCGATGACGCCGGCCTTCACCAAGTTCTCGTAGATGTCGGTCTGGGCGTTGTAGCCGAAGCCGCCCTCGCCTCCGCGCACCTCGGCGACCACGATGGACGGCTCTGCGCCCGCGTTGTCCGCAATCTGGCGGATGGGCGACTCGAGCGCCCGCCGCAGGATGTTGGCGCCGACCTGCTCGTCCTCGCGGTCGAAGCTCAGTCCGTCCAGCGCCGACTGGGCCCGCAGGAGTGCCACGCCGCCGCCCGGAACGATGCCCTCTTCCACCGCAGCGCGGGTCGCGTGCAGCGCGTCCTCGACCAGGGCCTTCTTCTCCTTCATCTCGGTCTCGGTGGCCGCGCCGACGTTGATGACCGCCACGCCGCCGGCCAGCTTCGCCAGACGCTCCTGGAGCTTCTCGCGGTCGTAGTCCGAGGTGGACTTGTCGATGGCGACCTTGATCTCCTCGATGCGCCCGTGGATCTTCTCCTCTTCCCCGGCGCCGTCGATGATCGTGGTGTTGTCCTTGTCGATCGCCACGCGCTTGGCGCTTCCGAGGTCGCTCAGCACCGCGTTCTCCAGCTTGAAGCCGACCTCTTCCGAGATCACCTGGCCGCCGGTCAGAACCGCGATGTCCTGCAGCATGGCCTTGCGGCGGTCACCGAAGCCCGGCGCCTTCACCGCGGCGACCTTCAGCGTGCCGCGCAGCTTGTTGACCACCAGCGTGGCCAGCGCCTCGCCCTCGACGTCCTCGGCGATGATCATGAGCGGCTTGCCCATCTGCGCGACCTTCTCGAGGATCGGCAGAAGGTCCTTCATCGAAGAGACCTTCTTGTCGTGGATGAGGATCATCGGCTCTTCGAGGATCGCTTCCATCCGCTCCGGATCGGTCACGAAGTAGGGCGAGAGGTAACCGCGGTCGAACTGCATGCCCTCGACCGTGTCGAGCTCGGTCTCGAGGCCGCGCGCCTCCTCGACGGTGATGACGCCGTCCTTGCCGACCTTCTCCATCGCCTCGGAGATCAGCTCGCCGATCTCCATGTTGTTGTTGGCCGAGATGGCCCCGACCTGGGCGATCTCGCGCTTGCCCTTCGTGTCGGTGGACGATGCGCGAAGCGCGTTCACGACCGTGTCCACGCCCTTGTCGATGCCGCGGCGGATGCCCATGGGGTTGGTGCCCGCGGTGACGTTCTTCAGGCCTTCGCCGTAGATCGCATGCGCGAGCACGGTGGCCGTGGTGGTGCCGTCACCCGCGACGTCGGACGTCTTGGTGGCGACTTCCTTGACCATCTGGGCGCCCATGTTCTCGACCGGGTCCTCGAGCTCGATCTCCTTCGCGACCGACACGCCGTCCTTGGTGACGGTCGGCGATCCGAACTTGCGGTCGATGACCACGTTCCGGCCCTTGGGGCCAAGGGTGACCTTGACCGCCCTCGTGAGCTTGTCGACGCCGGTCTTCAGCCTCGCTCGTGCCTCGATGTCGAAATCCAGTTCCTTCGCTGCCATTTCGCTTTTCTCCTCGTATGTTCTCGGTCAGCGCCGGCTGGCGCTTCCGGGGTGGGTCAGTTGACGATGGCCAGAATGTCCGATTCGCGGAGGATCAGGAACGGGTCTCCGCCGACGTTGACTTCCGTACCGCTGTACTTCCCGTAGAGCACGCGATCGCCCTCCGCGACCTCCATGGGAATCCGGTTCCCTTCATCGCTCAGCTTGCCGGGACCAACGGCGACGATCTCGCCTTCCTGGGGCTTCTCCTTGGCGGTGTCCGGGATGTAGAGGCCACCCCGCATCTGCTCGGCCTCTTCCAGGGCCATCACCACCACGCGATCCGCCAGCGGCTGGATCTTCTTTGCGGCAGACATGCGCTTCTCCTTGGAAATGGGTTTTTGTGGGTTCCGCGAGCAGTGGCCCGCGGGTCTGTTGGCACTCATGCCAGACGAGTGCTAACAGCTAGCCTCGGAGTTTCGCAAGAGGGATTGCGGGTGTCAACCCTGGACCCCGGATGGGCCTCAGCGGGAGCCCCAGGTCAGCCTCAACCGGACAGGTAGGCGCCTGCGATTCCCAGCCCTTCCAGCGTCAGGAAGGGCTCGATCCTCTCCACTGTGGCCGCGTGGGGTCCGATCACCGGAGCGAATCCGCCGGTGGCGACGACGAGCAGGTCCTCCGACCCCCAGTCCTCCCTGATCCGGGACACGATCCCGTCCACGGCGTCCACCGCCGAGTAGAACACCCCGCTCTGAATGCAGGTCTCGGTGCGGCGCCCGACGACCGCATCGGGAGGGATCAACTCGACCGTGGGCAGCTTGGCGGTGCTTCTGGCAAGCCAGTCGAGTCCGGCGCTGAGGCCGGGCGCGATCACGCCGCCGCGGAAGACGCCGTCGGCCGTGATGCAGTCGAAGGTGGTGGCGGTGCCCAGATCCACGGCAATGGTGTCGCGCCCGAACCGGGTCTTCGCCGCCAGAGTGTTGACGATCCGGTCGGCGCCGACGGTGAGCGGTTCCTCCACATCCAGCTCGATGGGCAGTTCGGAGCGGGCGCTGACCTCGAAGACGGTCCCCTCGACGAGCGAGGCCATCACCTGGCGGAGCGTCCGCGTGACGGAGGGCACGACCGAACCGATCACGCCGCGCCGGATGCTGCCTGTGGCTTCCCCGCGGCTCTGAAGCAGAGCACTCAGGAGCACCCGATACTCGGCTTCCGTGCGCGGCACGCGGGTGCTGACCCGCCAGCTCTCGAGCACATCGCTTCCCGAGAGGTCCAGGAGACCGAACACCGTCTCGGTGTTTCCGACATCGGCGACCAGTTGGCTATGCATGACTCAACTCCACGATTCGACGGATCCGGCGATCAGCCGTGACCGGGCTCCGCTGTCATCCCGCACTTCCAGCGACCCGTCCGGGAGAATGTCTCCGGCCGTTGCCGCAAGCCCAATCGCCTTGCGCACGGATCCGGTACAATCTCGCACAACGCCGCTGACGGACAACCGCCGTCCTCTAAGCGCAGAGCGTGCGTTGAGTTCCGCCAGGTCATCGGCGGCGATACCTGCATCGGGCCTTGTCCAGAGCTCCCCCAGGGCATCCGCCAGCTGCGTCAGGGCGTCGCCACGCGAAACCGCGCGGCCGCACTCCAGGAGGAGAGAGGTGGCTCGCGGGGCGACATCGGCGGGCAGCTCCGCGGCAGGATGGTTGAGATTGAGGCCGATCCCGATCAGCACCGCGCCGGGCACGCCCTCACAGAGGATGCCGCCCAGCTTCCGGTCGCCGATGATGATGTCGTTAGGCCATTTGACTTCAGCGCGGATCTCGGGAGCGAACGCCTCCAGGGCTCGCGACACTGTCAGCCCCACTCGCAGAGGAAGCACCGTCGCCTCGCCGCGGCCGGCGACCGGCGCGGTCAGCCCGACCGCCGCGGTCAACCAAAGGCCGCACGTCGTATCCGACTCCCAGCGCCGGCCTCTTCGCCCCCGGCCCGCGCTCTGCCGGTCGGCGACCACGATCGCCGGGAGCGGCAAGCCGTTTTCGGCAAGCTCCCGGGCGCGGTCGCTGGTCGAACCGATGCGGGAATGGAACTCCACCGTCGGGATCTCCATACCGGCGGCCCACGCCTCGGCGGAGCGGCCCTCCCAGCTGCCAAGCAGGGAGTCCGGCGTCACGAGATCGTGAACCACAGGAACGCGGCCCCAACGACCCAGAGGTACGGCGCGAAGACGTGAAACGACCGCCTGGCCAGCATGGCACGGAAGAGGCCAATGGCCGCCACGCCGGTTGCGCAGGCGGTGGCACCGGCCAGGAGCAGCACGGGAGAGGTCACCGCGGCCGCTCCGGCACCCGCCCCGCCAGCCGCCGCCAGATCGGGCAGCTTCAGGAGCGCTGCGCCGCCGACCGCCGGCACCGACATGAGGAAGGAGAACGCGGCAGCCTCGGCCGGACGAACTCCGTGCCACAGCCCCGCGACCACGGTCGCCCCCGAGCGCGAGATTCCCGGCACGATCGCTGCCGCCTGGGCGATCCCCATCACCAGCGCGGAACGGGGGCAGATGGCCGCATCCGGCCCCCGCGCCAGCGCCGCGCGAGCCGTCCACACAATGCAACCCGTCACGATCAGCGCCGCGGCCGTGACCGCGGGCCGGTCGAAGAGCGACTCGAAGAAGTCGCCGAAGCCGATGCCCGCGATCGCGGCCGGAATCGATGCGAGCAGGAGCAGGCCCGCGTACCCGAGCTGCTTCGAGTCGCCACGCGCCACCCCGCTGACCAGCGTCCATACCCGCGACCGGTAGACGATCAGGACGGAAAGGAGGGTGGCCACGTGCAGCGCCACTTCGATGCCCGCGCCCGGCACTTCCACACCGAGGAGCGTCTGTCCCATGACCAGGTGGCCGGAGCTGGATACGGGCAGGAACTCGGTCGCGCCCTGCAGGAGTCCGAGCAGGACTCCCTCGTACCAGGTCATGGCGCGGCCTGGCGCAGCATCGCCCGGTAGAGTTCCTCGTATCGCGGAAGCACGCGACCGATCGCAAAGCGTTCGACCGCGGCCCTGCGCGCCGCCTCGCCGAAGCGCGCGCCCATCTCCGGATCCGCAAGCAGGCGCTGGCCGGCGGCCGCGGCCTCGTCCACCGCCCCGACCGGCACGAGCACGCCGTTCTCGCCGTCCGAAACCACCTCCGGCAGCCCGCCCGCACGATATCCCACCACTGGAACGCCGCAGGAAAGGGCCTCGAGGGCAGCCAGCCCGAAGGACTCGCTGTCACTGGTCAGCAGGAAGAGGTCGGCGCAGCTGAGCAACTCCTCGACGGACGCGTGCTTGCCCAGGAACACGACATCGTGCGCGATTCCCAGCTTGCGCGCCCGCTGGGCGGCGCGGGGTCGATCGGGACCGTCCCCGACCAGTACCAGCCGCGCCGGAATCTTCTTCCGGATCTCGGCGAACACGTCGATCACGTCGGCGACGCGCTTCACGGGGCGGAAGTTGGAGACGTGCATCAGCACCTTTTCGCCTGCCGGCGCAAAGACCTGCCGGTGACAGGGACCCGGGTCGGGCTTGAACATCTCCGTGTCGACGAAGTTGGGGATGACCTGGACCCGCTCTGCCGGCACGTCGAAGTCCCGCACCGTCGCCTCCCGCAGGAATCGCGAGACGGCGGTGACGCCGTGCGAGCGCATGATCGAGAAGCGCGTGAGCTCGCGGAACGAGGGATGCATGCCCACGAGCGTCACGTCGGTGCCGTGCAGGGTGGTGACGATGGGTGGAGCCGCCTGGCCGTTCAGCATCTCGCCCGCGATCCAGGCTGACGTCGCGTGGGGGATGGCGTAGTGCACGTGGATGATGTCGAGGCCCTCGCGCAGCGCGGTGTCGTGGATCGTGGCCGCGAGCGCCAGCGAATAGTGGGAGTGCTCGAAGAGCGGGTAGCGTTCCATCTCGACTTCGTGGAAGTACACGCGCTCGTGGAAGCCGGACAACCGGAAGGGCTGCGCGTAGGAGATGAAGTGGATTTCGTGGCCTCGCGCGGCCAGGCTGATCCCGAGCTGCGTCGCCACGGCCCCCGAGCCCCCATAGGTCGGGTAGCAGGTGATGCCGATCTTCACCCCGCCCCCCCACCCACACGGCTTCGATTGCCGCCCCCCCGGCCTCCCACCCGCACGGCCCGGGCCCGCCACGCCGCCACCACCGCCGCGCGCTGCGCTTCCACCGGCGCCGTCCCGTCGACGCTCACCGCCTCCGGTCCCAGCTGGTGGCGAAACCACGTGCGCTGCCGGCGCGCATACTGGCGGGTGGCCACGCGGGTCCGTTCCACCGCCTCCTCCAGGCCGACCTTCCCCTCCAGGTGGTCTGCGATTTGACGGTACCCCACCCCATCCAGCCCGGGATCGCGGCGAGAGCGGCCCGCCCGCAACAGACCGGCGACCTCCTCGACGAAGCCGCCCGCCACCATCGCGTGCACGCGCGCCCGGATCCGCGCATCGAGGACGTCTTGCGGCACCTCCAGCAGGCACACCACACCACCGAGTGGCGTCCCCTCGCCAGGATGACGGCGATGCCACCACGAAAGCGGCCGCCCCGTCAGAAAGACGATCGAAAGTGCTCGAAGCATGCGCTGGCTTCCTCCCGCGATGGCGATATCGGCGCGCACCGGATCCAGCAGCCGCACCCAGCGCTCGATCTCCGGTCCGGGCATCCGTTCCAGCACCTCCTCGATCGCGCTGCGCCGGCTTCGATCCAGCGGCGGTTCCCGAAAGATCGGCTCGGTGAGCACCTTGAGAAAGAACCCGGTGCCCCCGACGAGCATCGGCACGCGTCCCCGCTCCGAGATCGACGCGATCCAGCGGCGTGCATCCCGCCCGAATTCACCCGCGCTGTACCGCTCGCCCGGGTCGCGGATATCGAGGCCGTGGTGCGGCACTGCCGCCTGTTCCGTAGCGGTGGCCTTGGCGGTACCCACGTCCATGCCGCGATAGATCTGCCGGGAGTCCATCGAGATGATCTCTCCGCCGATCTCCCGGGCGACCCCGATGGAGAGGGCGGTCTTGCCGGCTCCGGTGGGGCCGACGATGGCCAGGAAGTCGGGCGTGTCAGCCGTGTCAGCCCCGTAGCCAAGTGTGTCAGTCGTGTCAGCCCCGTAGCCAGGCGTGTCAGCTCCGGAATCGGTCGTGTCAGCCGCCGAGCCGGGTGTGTCAGCCGCCGAGCTAGGCGGGCGAGTCCCCGAGCCGGGCGCGCCGGGCCCCGCGATCACGTTCGGCCGAACTTCCGCCGCAACTCGTCGAGTCCGAGTCGGACCGCGACGGGCCGGCCGTGAATGTCGTGGTACGGGAGTTCGGTGGCGAAGAGCTGGTCGAACAGTTCATGCATCTCCTCGTCGGACAGCCTCTGGCCCGCCTTGATCGCACCCTTGCAGGCGAAGCTCATCGCCACGCGCTCGTTCTGATTGTGCGCAGACTTCATGAGGTCCGAACCGTTGGCCAGCTCGTCGATCATCTCGCGCATGCAACGCTCGGCGTCGAAGTACGCGTGGGGACTCGGCACGGACTGCACCAGCAGCGCCCGTTCGCCAAAGCGGTCGAATTCGAAGCCCAGCCGCGCAAAGAGGTCGCGCACGGACTCGACCACATCCATTTCGGGCCGGGTAAGCCGAATCGTGAAGGGGAAGAGCAGCCGCTGCCCCTGCCCCCCCTTTTCGTCGAGGCTCTTGATGATGCGCTCGTACAACACGCGCTCGTGGGCTGCGTGCTGATCCAGGATCATCAGGCCATCGCGCGTCTCCGCCAGGATGAAGCTGTTGTGGACCTGTAGCAGCGCCGGACGGGGCGCCCTGGGGGCAGACGGCCCTTCCACCGGCGCGTCCTCCCCCGCCTGGCCCAGCCTGCGGCGGAAGAGGTGCATCTGGGAGATGTCGTCGTCGGGTGGCGTGCCCGCGGCCGTTTCGGTCCGGCCCGACAGGCCCTCGGCGTCTCCCGGGCCCTCCCGCACCATCGTCACCGGCCTGCCGATCGCCGCCGCCGAATCGGTCCCCTCGAGGGTCTCTCGAACCGACGCCTCCACGAAGTCCTCGATCTGGCGGCGCTTCCCGAAGCGCACCTCGGCCTTGGCCGGGTGCACGTTCACGTCGACCTCGACCAGCGGCACCTTCAGGAAGAGGAAGAGCCAGGGGCGCGCGGCTTCGGGGATCGTGGTGCGATAGCCGCGGTCGGCAGCGGCGACCACGCCGGAGTCGCGGAAGGGCCGGCCGTTCACGAACAGGTGGGTGCGCCGGAACCCCGGCCTGGCAAGGTCGGGGCGCTGGATCGCACCCGTGAGAGAGAGGCCCCCCCGCTCCGAGGTCAGGGGAATCAGCCCTGCCCTGTCGGCGTCCTCCCAAATCGCGCCGATCCGCGACCTCAGCTCCTGGCTGGCGGGCAGGTCCAGGACGGTGCGGCCACCCGACTCCAGGATGAACCGGGTGCCGGGGTTGGCGAGCGCCTGGGCGTGGACCACCTCGGAAACGGCGCGGGTCTCGGCCGCCGCAGTGCTCAGGAAGCGGGCCCGGACGGGCGTGTTGAGGAAGAGGCTGCGAACGTCCACGGTCGTCCCCGGCCGGCGGGCCACTTCGTCGAGCCCCTGGATCCGTCCGGTCAGCACTCGCACGCGCACCCCCGTTTCCTCGCCCTCGGCCGCGGTTTCGATGACCATTCGCGACACGGCTGCGATGGAGGGCAGCGCTTCGCCCCGAAAGCCGAGGGTGTGGATCTCCCGGAGGTCCTCTGCGCGGCGCACCTTGCTCGTCGCGTGGCGGTCGAGGCAGGCGAGCGCGTCTTCGCGGATCATGCCGACGCCGTCGTCCGCGACCCGGATGCGCAGCTTGCCGCCCTGCTCGATCGACACGTGCACCGTGCCCGCGCCGGCGTCCAGCGCGTTCTCCATCAGCTCCTTCACCACCGAAGCCGGCCGTTCCACCACCTCTCCGGCCGCGATCTGGTTCGCCACGTGGTCTGGGAGGACCCTGATCCGTGGGCGCAGCATGGAGCAGACCTCCTACATGACCGGGCCGTCGCCCGCCAGCCCGAAGAAGCGTTGCGTGTTGCGCAGGCTGTCGGCGGCCACCTGCTGCAGCGACTCGCCCCGCAACCGGGCCAGGGCGGCGGCCACGTGGACGACCAATCCGGGCTCGTTGCGCCGGCCCCGCTTCGGCACCGGCGCCAGGTACGGCGAATCGGTCTCGATCATGTAGCGGTCCGACCTCACCTGCCGGACCAGCTCGGCGTCGAAGCTCTTGAAGGTCGCAATGCCGGTGAAGGACACATACCACCCGACCTCCATGGCCAGTTCGAGCAGGCCCGCCGACCCGGTGAAGCAGTGCAGGACGCCCTGGACCGCACCGGCGCAGTCGCGCAGGACGGCGGCGGTATCCTCCTCGGCGCTGCGAGAGTGCACGACCAGCGGAAGACCGACTTGGCCCGCCAGGGCCACATGCCGCGAAAAACTCCGCCGCTGCGCGGGGCGGGGGGCGTTGTCGTAGTAGTAGTCCAGCCCCGTCTCGCCGATTGCGACGCAGCGCCGGTGCAACGCGATATCGCGAATGGTGCCCATTTCCGCGTCCGGCCCGCGGGCTGCCACCGAGTGGGGGTGAACCCCTGCCGAGCACCACACGTCATCGTGCCGACACGCCAGGTTGAGCGCGGCCAGCGCGTCCTCCTCGTCCGACGCGATCGTGACGATGTAGGCTACCGACGCCTCGCGAGCCCTCTCCAGGACGGAATCACGATCCGAATCGAAGGCGGAGTCGGTGAGATGGCAGTGCGAATCGGCGAATCTCAAACCGCGGCAGCTCTCCGTGCCTTCTTCTGCTTTCCGGCACGGGCATCCCCGGTGCCGTAGCGCTTCTGGATCTCCAGCAGCGCCGGCGAGGCGATGAATATGGACGAATAGGTACCGATCAGGACACCCAGGATCAGTACCAGGGTGAAGTCCCGGATGACGGCGCCGCCGAGGATCAGCAGGGCCATGAGCACCCCCAGGGTCGTCCCGGATGTGAGGACCGTTCTCGGCAGCGTTTCGTTGATCGAGCGGTTGACGAGCCTGTAGGGGTCCTCGCGCCGCCCTCCGCGCGCGTTGAGGTTTTCGCGGATGCGGTCGAAGACGACGATGGTGTCGTTCAGCGAGTACCCCACGATCGTCAGGAGCGCCGCAACCGTGGGGAGCGCGATTTCGACGCGGAAGAGCGCAAGCAGCCCGAGGACGATGAAGATGTCGTGGGTTGTCGCGATCACCGACGCTACGCCGAACCGCAACTCGAAGCGGATGGCGATGTAGAGGAGCGTCAGGACGAACGAGAAGAGGATCGCGAGCGCCGCCCTGACCTGCAACTCTGCCCCGATCTTGGGTCCAACCGACTCCTGCCGGACGATTTCAAAAGCGTCGTCCCCGTAGGTGGCTGCGACCTGCGCCGCCAGTGCCGTGGCGACGTCGTCGATCGCCACCCCCTCTACGTCCGGCGCACGCACCACAAACTCGTTTTCCTCGCCGAAGCGCGTGATCGGCGGCGCGTCCGTCCCGCCCAGTGCCTCGCGCAGCTCGCTGTCGGTGGTGGGCTCGTCAAAGCGCACCTGCACCAGGACGCCCCCGGTGAAGTCGACTCCGTAGTTCTGCCAGGATCCGATGGTGGCAAAGTTGACCACCATGGCCACGATACCCACCGCGAGGACCGCCGCCGAGACGACGTACGCCTTCCGGCGCATGTTGATGAAACCGTATTTCGCTTCGTGAAAAAGCCACATGGCTGAAGTGTCCCTGAATGCTGGGTGTTGCCGCTGCTAGATGCTGATTGGGTCCGATCCACGCTTCCGGGTCAGGTAGACCAGGAACATCGTGCGGGTCACATAGAGCGCCGAGAAGAACGAGGCCACGATCCCGATGCACAGCGTAACCGCGAACCCCCGAACGGGTCCGGTTCCGAACTGGAACAGGATGAGGGCGGTGATCAGCGTGGTGATATTGGCGTCGACGATCGCGGACAGCGCGTTGCTGAATCCTTCGTCCACCGCGGTGCGGGGCGCGCGCCGCCGCTCGAGTTCCTCGCGGATGCGCTCGAAGATGAGGACGTTCGCGTCGACGGCCATCCCGATCGAGAGGATCAGCCCCGCGATGCCCGGCAGCGTGAGCGTGGCGTTGAGGGCCGACAGCCCGCCGAGGACGAGCATCAGGTAGAACGCCAGGGCCATGACGGCCAGCACCCCGGCCATCTTGTAGTAGACATCATGATGACGATGACGGCGATCACGCCCACGATTCCGGCGATCCTGCCCTGATCGACCGACTCCGCGCCGAGAGACGGACCCACCCTGCGCTCCTCCAGGATGGTCAACGGCGCGGGCAGCGCGCCGGCGCGCAGGACGAGCGCGAGGTCGGTGGCCTCGGACATATCCGCGGAGCCCAGGTCGATGGTGCCGCGCGAGCCGATCCGGTCACGAACCACGGGCGCGCTCACCACCCTGCCGTCGAGGACGATCGCGATCCGGTTGCCGATATTGGCCGCCGTCAGCCGCTGGAAGTCGCGTCCGCCGCGACGGTTGAGTTCGAAGAGCACCTGGGGCTGGTTGAACTGCTGGTCGCGGTTTGCCGTCGCGTCGTCGAGCTGCTCACCGGTCAGGAAGGGGTCCTCTTCCAGCACGTAGAGTTCGTGATAGAAGCGACCGCCCCGCGGGATCGAGTCCCAGCCCCACTGCAGGCTCATCCCGCGCGGGAAGGCCCGCTGAAACTCGGGCAGCGCCATCCACTCGTTGGCCGTCTCGATGTCGCCGGCGTCGACGAGGTAGGTCCCCTCGTCGCCCTGGTTGAGCAGGCCGGTGAAGGGACGCAGGTTGAGTTCCACGTCCTCGTCGTCTGCGGTATCCTGGGCAGCCGCGTCCTCGCTCGCGGCGTCGGGGTCACCGGCCTCCTCGGCCGGGTCGGCCGCCGCCTCGTCCTCGGTCGCCGCGGTATCCGTGGGGTCGCTGAACAGAAGTTCCTCGATCGAGGACGTGGCCTCGCTGGCCTCGGTGGCCCGTCCCATCTCCCGCAGACCCTCCACGCCGATGGCGGCTACGACGGCCCGGTCCAGCCTTTCGAGGGACTGGTCGACCTCCGTGTTCGGGAGGACCAGCTTCCATTCGAGGAACGCCTGCTGGTTGATGATCTCCTTGGCTCGCGACTCGTCATCCAACCCTGCAAGCTCGACGATGAGGCGCTCGGAGCCGATTCTCTGGATCAGCGGCTCCTCGACGCCGAATTCGTCGATGCGCGTGCGGATGATGAGCTCCGCGCGTTCGATGGCGGCGGCGCGGCGCTCCGGGGTGAGCGTCCCGTCCGGGTCGTCGATCTCGAGGACAAGGTGCATCCCGCCCTGGAGGTCGAGGCCCAGCTTGAGGCCCGCAGTGTTGTAGTAGAAGATCGAGATGCCCAGCGCCGCCAGAATGACGATCAGCCGGACGCGAAATGACTTCAGCATGGTGCTTCCTGTTCCCTCTGTGGACCTTCGGCGTCCTGAACGTTCGGCGAGCCTGTCCGCGCTCGGGGTTGCCCGGAGCCGGTGCCGGCATCCGTCCGCGGCGCCGTACTGACAGCCTCGGAAACTCGCCCGCGACGGATGGAGTGTCAATCACGGGCGGGCGCTACGGGCTTGGGCGGACTCGCGGATCCTACCGATAGTCGGGATTCGGAAAGTCGAAGCGGCAGCCCGCGTCCCAGTCCGAGCGCTGCTTGCCGTGCGCCGGGATGCCGCCCGCGTCCTTCAGCATGCGTGCGCGCAGACTGACGACTTCTCGCCGAGCCAGATGGGTGACGTGAGGACGAGGATGTCAGCCGCCATCACCTTGTCGAGGATGCCGGGCCAGTCGTCGTGGTCCCAGCCGTGCTCGGTCATGTCCGGCCAGACGCCGTAGGCAAGATTGTGATCCACTGGGCGGATCACCTCGGTGGCGACGCCGTTGGCCTGCATGATAGCCGTCGATATGTCGATCAGGCCCTGGGTGTGCGACATCTCACCGGTGCGCTTGAGGGTGCAGTTGAGGAAGAGGGCGCTGAGGTTCGAGAAATCCAAGCGTGACCGGGTGCAGAGGTCGTGTTGTTTGGCGGTGAGGGTCATGGGTGGTGATACCCCCTGGACGGTGGAACGTTCGGTCGGCAAAGACAGAAATGTAAACTAAACTTTACATCATGTCGTGTCGGAATGACGGTTGTGGGCGGGCGCGCAACTCGTCAGGACATTCCGGTGGCTTTGTCGGCCATTTCGGGCCGAAAATGGCCGACAACGTTGCCGCACGCCACCGGTCTCCGTACCCTTCCGGCATGTCCCAACGGAGCATGCAAACGCCCGATCGGGGTGGTCATGGCGCTGGCCACCGCGCATTTGCCCGTGCTGGTCGCCGCCCCTTCCGCGCCGCCGCCCTCGTCGCCGGTGGGGTTGCCATTCTCGCGGTGCTTGCCGCGGCAGTCACCGGCACGTTCTCGCAGGCTCACCGTGCGGATGCGCTGGCCGGGAGCATGGCGCCGCGAGCCGCACACACCACCGCCGCCCCCCTCCCCTCCGACACCGTCCTGCGCGTCACCTTCCTCGATGTGGGCCAGGGGGACGCCGTGCTGCTGCAGGCGCCCGAGGGCCAGACGGCGCTGGTCGACGCGGGGCGGAGCAATGTCGTGCCGCTGCTGCGGGAGATGGGCGTGGAGCGGATCGACCTGCTGGTGGCGACGCATCCGCACGCGGATCATATCGGGGGGATGGCCGGGGTGATCCAGGCGATGCCGGTGCGTTTCTACATGGACAACGGGCAGACGCACTCGACGGCGACGTACGCGCGGCTGATGGCGGCGCTCGATGCACGGCCCGAGATCACGTATCTGGAGGCGGAGCCGCGGACGATTTCGCTGGGGAGCGCCGAGATCGAGGTTCTGCCGCTGTTGCCGCGGGGGACGACCGACCACAACAACCGATCGGTCGCGCTGGTCGTGAGGTTCGGGGAGTTCCGTGCGTTTCTGAGCGGCGATTCCGAGGTGCGGCAGCTTGGGCACCTCGTCGGCCAGGGGGTGGTTCCGGCGCTGACGCTGCTGAAGGCGCCGCATCACGGCAGCGACAACGGGTTCACGCGGGCATTCCTCGAGGCCGCGCGGCCCGAAGTGGTGGTGATTTCGGTGGGCAGGAACGGGTATGGGCATCCGAGACCGGCCGCGCTGCGCGCGTTCGCCGGCGTGGGGGCAACGGTGCTGCGGACCGATCTGGAGGGGCATGTCGCGATTCTCGGTCGTCCAGACGGGGGGTACTCGGTCGCGCGTGGGGCGCAGGTGGCTTCGGTGCGCGGGTCGGGTGGGAGCGGGGCGCGGGAAGCGGTCGGGATTGTCGCGGAAGACGCCGTGGTCGGCACCGGCGCAGCTGCCGTGGCGGCGGGATCCGGCTCCGTGATTGGTCGCGAACTCCGCCTGAGCGTACACGCCGACGCTCCCGGCAACGACAACCGGAACCCGAACGGGGAGTATGCGGTACTGGAAAACCCGGGGGACACCGACCTTTCGATCGGAGGATGGACGCTCTGCGACGCCGCGAACCATTGCTTCCGGTTTCCGCAGGGAGCAGTCCTGGCAGCCGGCGGACGGGTGGTGGTCCACACGGGCTCGGGACGGAACGATGGCGAACGCTACTACATGGGAAGAGGAAGGGCGGTATGGAACAACAACGGCGACACGGCCACCCTCACCGACGGTGCGGGCGCTACGGTGCTCGTGTTCAGGTATTGAGCGAGGAGTCCTGTGAATAGCGAAAACGGCGGCGGCGGGGAGGACCGAATCTGGGTGGTCGACCGCATCGAGTCGGGGATCGCGGTGTTGGTCAGGGACGACGACGCGCTCCAGAAGGACGTGCCTGTTGCCGTGCTCCCGGCAGGCACGCAGGAAGGCGCGGTCCTGCGGATACCGGAGGTCCGGGGACGGCCGGTGTGGAGCCACGCCGTTGCCGACGAAGAGATGCGGCTGGAGAGGCTCCGAAAGGCCGAGGAGGTCTTGCAGCGGCTCCGCAGGCGCGATCCCGGAGGGGACGTGGTGTTGTAGCGGCCTTCTCGTCGGGCTCTAGGGGGCTGACCCGATCACCCAGACGGCTTCGTCGTCCAGCATATCGACGAAGCGACCGCCGCGCTGGCGCAACCGGTCCCATTCGTCGACTGTGTAGACCAGAAGGTCGGCGGGCACGGGCAATCGCTCGTACGGCCAGTCACGATTGCGTTCGAGGCGTGGACGGCCGGTCTCCTTCACGATCGCCACAACATCGAGATCGCTTCCGAATCCGGTGTCGCCCCGCGCGTGGGAACCGAAGTAGCCGAGGGCTACGAGCTCCGGGCGGATGTTCGCCTGGACATGTGCCCACGTCTCGAAGGCGGCCAGAACCTCGTCAGGTGTCGGCCAGCGCTTTACGGACGAAGTCGAGGATGTCACGGGCATATTCGACCGCCTGCGAACTGTGTAGTGATCCGGGTTTCTGCTTCCTAGCCGGGGGCGCCGGTGACGCATCGAAGGTAACTCCGCTGGCTCACAGAACGGAGAACCCTTCGCGGTGGGCCGCACGCGAGAGGCGATCGTCGCTGCTGACCAGGTCCAACCGCTGCGGGTCTTCGTCGGCGGCCATCAGTGCCGCCGCCAGTTGCAAGGCGTCTGCGGCGCGGAGGGGGTGAAGCCGGAGCAACCTCATCGCTCGCTTGCGAACCTGCTCAAGGGGTTCGATCTCAAGCCAGCTGGCAGCCAACCGCCCAAGCTGGTCCATCGACCGGTCAAGCCCGTCGCCCTCGAAGCGGCGCTCCCGCTCCAGACGGTTCAGGGCCGACGCGCACTCGATCCGGCTTCCCCACCAGGTCACGATCACCGGATCCCGCCGGATCGTCGCGCGCCGCTCCGCGCTCTGCGGCTCGTCTACGAGGAGCGCGACCAGAGCCGAGGAATCCCAGTATTTCAACGGCTCGCCCCGCGCTCGGCCACGATGATCTCGCTGGCCTGGGCACCTTCGGTCAGCCGAGGTACCGGTACATCCAGGAAGCCCTCGACATCGAGGGGTGCGCGAGGCGGGACCGCGACGCCCCGGCTCAGCAGCTCGACCGAGGCGCGGTCTGCGCCGGGGCCGTCTACCCGACAGGGTTCGATCCGCGCGACCGGCTTCCCCCGATGCGTAATCAACACGGCCTCCCCGCGGCGCACCTCGCTCAGCAGTCCACTGAGTCCGTTCTTCGCTTCACTTACGCTAGCCCGTTTCATTTGGCCATAATGGCCATATGAATGTGGCGTGTCAAGCGTTGGGTGCGCCCCTGCATCGTGGTGAGTCACATGAACCCTTGCGGTCAGCTCCGGATTCCATATACATTGCACCTCAAGGTACATTGATCCACATGGTATAGGAGTCCTGGATGAAGACAGGCATCTCCAAGGAACTCGTGGCCGCCTCGTCACGCCCGATGGTGCTGTCGATCCTGGCAGGCGGCGAGAACTACGGGTACGAGATTCTGAAACAGGTGAAGCTGCTCTCCGGCGGAGAGCTGGAGTGGTCGGACGGAATGCTCTACCCCGTCCTTCACCGGCTCGAACGCGACGGGCTGATCAAGGGTCGCTGGCAACTCACCGACAAGGGGCGGCGTCGGAAGTACTATCGGATGACCGCCCGCGGGAAACGGCAGTTGGCCAACGACCGAGAAAGCTGGCGCGCGGTGCACGGAGCGCTCGAGATGTCATGGGGAGGTGGACATGTTTGACATGGAGAAGGCGGTCTGCGGCTGGAGGACGAAGCTGGAGCGAAGGTCTTCGCTGGCGCCACGCGAACTCGATGAGCTGGAAGATCACCTGAGGGCGCGCGTGGACCTGGAGATGGAGCTGGATGCCGGGTTGGCGCCGGTCCGTGCGTTCAGGAAAGTTCGGGCCGAACTCGGCGAGGCAGGGGCGCTGTCGCGGGAGTTCGAGAGAGCCGGCCGACCCAGATGGCGCCAGTTGCTTGTAGCGGGTTGGGTCTTGTTCGCGGTCTCCGCCTTCCTGCCGGTTTGGGAGATGTTCACAATCGAATATGGATACAGGGCCTTTGGGGACCGGTGGCCAATCTGTCTGCCGATGCTTCTCACTCTCTGGACCGCGTGGCGTGGGGATATCTCGAAGCGCCGAGCGCTGGTCTGGCTGAATACAGCGGCGGCAGGCTATCTGGTCCTGGTCGGCGTGGACGAACTCGTCCGTGGTAACATCACCATCATCGAAGGCGGCACGGTTCGACAGGGCAGGTTTTTTGTGGGGTATTGGACTTGGGCCGCTTCCCAGTTGCTCGTAACTACGGGCCTTTGGCTCGGTCGCCGTCGCTGGGTGTCGGCCAGGGCGAGGCGGGCGGCAGGTTGAGGGAAGGAGGAAGCCATGTTTGAGGTCGAGAACGAAGTGCGGAGATGGCGTCGGGATGTCGAGCGCAAGTCATCGCTGTCTCCGCGCGAGGTGGACGAGCTGGAAGATCACCTGAGGGCGCGCGTGGAACTTGAGATGGAGTTGGATGCGGCGCTTTCGCCGCCTCAAGCGCTGGCGATCGCACGAAAGGAACTAGGGGAGGCGGCAGTGTTGTCGCGAGAGTTCGCCAAGGCCGGGAAGCGCAATTGGCGGCGCTGGCTGGTCGCGGCGTGGACGATGTTCGGCGCATCGTTCGCGCTTCCGGCATTTCGCTTGAGAATCCCATTCGTGGAGGACTTGTTTGGAGTTGAGTCCGGATGGGACTACGGGTATCAAGTGTTTTGGAACCTGTTCACGGATGGGGCGGCCCCCCTGCTCCTCCCCAGCCTCGCGATGATCCTGAGCATTCGAGCGCTTTTGAGTCCGGCACCTGGCACGGGCCGTTGGCTGGGCAGGTTGCTCGGCGTCGCCGGCTTTATCGGAGTGGCATTTGGAGTTGTGGCCCTGGTCCGGTTTGCTGGCTTCGGCTCGCCACTAGGCGTCGGCTACTGGACGTGGAGCCTGTCGTTCATCTGCGCGGCTGTCGCGCTCCGGATCCGTAACCGCGACTGGACATCCGTCGAACCGATGCAGACAGCTTCGTAGGTGGGAAAGCAACACATGTTCGAACTCGACGGAGACATCCGGCGGTGGCGCGAGGGACTGATGCGCCGGTCTTCTCTCTCACCCCGGGAACTCGACGAACTGGAGGACCATCTCCGGGCCCGCGTCGATCTGGAGATGGAGTTGAACGCGACGCTGACTCTGGCTCAAGCGTTCGCGATCGCGCGAAACGAACTCGGCGAGGGAGTGGCGTTGTCGCGGGAGTTCGCCAAGGCGGGGAAGCCGAGGTGGCGGCGGTGGCTGTCGGTGGGACTCGCGATGTTCGGTGTGTCATTCTTCCTGCCGGTTCTCGAAGGGTTTTTACTCAGTCCAGGCCCCTCGGGGTGGATTCCGGGGTGGGAGGCTCTCCTGAACGTCCTGAAGGGCTGGGAGAATCCCTTCGAGCTCATGAGCGCACTGACCAACGCTTTGCCATTGGTCACATTGCTGACGCTGGGCCTCTCCCGAGCGCCAAGAGCGCGATGGTTGACCGGCCTGGTTGCGGTCGCGGCGGCGCTTGACACGTATTGGGTGCTGTTGTGTGTCCATGACGGCATCAACCCTCTGGTCGAACTCGGCATCGGTTACTGGGCTTGGCTAGGTTCGTTCGGATGTCTGGCCGCAGCCCTTTGGCTGCGCGATCGGGAAGGGGCGCCCGCCAAGGTGAAGGAGGTAGTCGCATGATCCCGGGCAAGAAAGAATGGCGGCGCCTGGTGTTCGCCGCGTGGGCCCTGTTTGCAGTGTCCTTCGTCATGCCGGCGTACGCCGAAGGCGATTTGTTCCCGCCACCGCCTGGAGCAGACGATCCACCCCCCGCAGCTGCGGGAGACCGACGGCCCGGCTGGGACGCGTTCATAAGCGCATTGTTTCTCGGTGATCTGACCGGCAGGGCGAGCGCCCTCACCAATGTGCTGATCCTCGCGAGCCTTGCGACCCTGCGGTCCAAATGGACCAGGCGGCGACTCGTCGGCGGCCGCTGGCTACCGCTGGTCGTGGGTGGCGCCGGTATTCTGAACCTCGTGTACTGGCCGATTTGGGCCACGGAGGAAAGCGTCGTAGCACAGCTATTGGTGGGCTACTGGGTGTGGGCGGCGTCCTTCCTCGGCGTAGCGTTGGGTTTGTGGATGCTGGCGCGGGAGCGAGCTTCCACAGTGTAATGCCGACATTACATAATGTAATGTTAGCATTACATTACTGGATCACCTGTTCACTGTGGTCCGGGCCGATAACGATCCAGCTGTATCTGGTCTTCCTGTTCAACAGCCTTGGCAACGTCGTACGCGGCCTGGAGCCGAATCCACGTTTCCGTGGTCGAGCCGAAGGCCTTGGCCCTGGCCCGCCATCCAACATCGCCACATCGCCTTTCGCTCCCCATCAGCGCGGCTTTAGTTTGCGCCCGAAGCCCCCCTCCCCAAGGAGCAAAGCCGTCATGCCAGGTCGCCGACACCCCTCCGCGCTCCCCTTCCTCGCCGGTTTCGCCGGCGCCCTTGTCCTCGCCGCCACCACCCCCCTCCCCACCCACCCCCAGCAGCGCACCTTCACCCCCGAGATCGCTCTCGACGTGCGGGGCGTAGGCATCGCGGCGGTGACCGACGACGGCACCCGCGTCGCCGCGACGGTGCGACTCCGGCGCGACCGTACCGATGTCGACCATCAGCGTTACGGGGACCCGACGTACATCTCCCCCGTTTCGGCGCGGCTGATGGTGATCGACACGCGGAGCGGGGAGCGCACGTGGGTTCACGAGGAGCCGGCACAGCTGCGCGGCTTTGCGTGGTCGCCCGATGGGGAGCGGCTGGCCTACTTCGCTGTCGAGGACGGGGGGTATGTGCTCCGGATCTTCGACGCGAGTTCGGGCCGGGCCGAGACGGTGGCGCTCGGTGCCGACAACGAGATCGCGTCGTCGTCGCCGCTCGTGTGGGCTCCCGACGGCGCGAGCGTGCTCCTCGGGCTGCGCCCCGACGGGTGGGCGGAGGAAGCGCGCGCGGCCTTCGTCGCCCTGACCGAAGCGACGGTCATCGTGCAGGATTCCCGTAACGACTTCCTGGCCTGGGACCGCGTGAGGAACATCGCCGCGCGGCAGATCACCGCGCTTGTTTCCATTGACGACGGCGGCGTGCGAGAGATCCTGAGCGATGCGACGCCCTCGGGGCCGGGGTTCGCTGAGGACGGGTCGTACATCACGTACTCGACGGCGACGCGCACGAAGACCTCGTACACGCGGAGGGACGGGACCGAGTACGAGCTCTTCCGGCTGGCGCTCGCCGAGGGCAGCGAGCCCGAGTCGCTGCGGGACACCGGCGAGGAGCGGATGAACGTGACCTGGAACGGCGCGCGCGACGCGTTCGCGTATGCCGATGGCGGATCCGTGTACGTCCGGCGGCTCGGCGAGGAGGAAGCGGTGGACGTCACCGAACGGCATCGCGGAGATCCGGCGGATGCCGAGGATGACCCGGAGGAAGGGGACGATCGGGACGCGGCCGACGTAGACGCCGACTCCAGCCGCATCCGCTTCTCCGTTCAGCGCTGGAGTCCCTCCGGCGACGCGCTCCTCCTCTCCTCGCCGGACGCCTGGCACTTGCTCGACCTGGGCGGCAACGACCTGCGCACCCTCCTCGAACTCGAAGACGACGAGGACACCCGCCCCCGCCGCCAGGTCCAGGGCTGGGCCGACGACGGCCACCACCTCTATTTCAGCTACTCCGCGCGGGACCGCTGGCAGCGCGGCCTCAAGCGCCTCGAGGTAGCCTCCGGCGCCATAGAGACCCTGGCGCTGGACGACAATCTCTACCGCTCCTGGAACATCTCCGATGACGGCAGCACCTTCGTCTACACCATGTCGGGCGGCGACCATCCCGACGAGATCCACGTCGCCCGCGGCGACCTCTCCGCGCCCCGGCAGCTCACCAACTCCAACCCGCAGCTGGCCGACGTCGCCCTCACCCGGAGCGAACTCGTCGAGTTCCTGGACATCGACGGCAACACCCTCTACGGCATCCTCTACTACCCCGCCGGCTACGAGCCCGGGCGCCAGTACCCGCTCGTGGCCGAGATCTACGAGCAGTTCTTCGACAACGGCTTCAACGAGAACATGAACCTGATCACCGCGCAGGGCTGGTTCGGGTTCCGTCCATCGGTTCGCTTCGAGGAGGGCTTCCCCGGCGAGGCGTGGCTGAAGGCCGTTCCCAACGCGATCAACAAGATCATCGAGCGGGGGCTGGTCGACCCGGACAAGGTGGGCGTCTATGGGCAGAGCTATGGGGGCTACGCGACCAACCTGCTGATCACGCAGACGGACCGCTTCGCCGCGGCGGCAAATGTTTCCGGCAAGGTCAACATCATTTCGTTCCTGGGTGACTCGCCGAAGATCACGACGCGCAACTACGCGGCCGCCGAGGTCGGGCAGGACCGGATCGGGGCCACGCTCTGGGAGCAGCCGCACAAGTACATCGAGCACTCGGCGGTGATGTTCGCGGACAGGATCGAGACGCCGCTGCTGATGCTGTCGGGGGAGGGCGACTGGAATGTGCCGGCGACGAATCAGCGGGAGATGTACTACGCGCTGCGGCGGCTGGACAAGGAGGTCGTGTGGGTGCACTACACGGCGGGTGGTCACGGGGCCGGGCGCGCGAGCACGGCGGCCGATTTCGCGGACCACTGGCAGCGGATGTTCGACTGGTTCGCCGAGCACTTCGGGGAGGAGCGGGAGAAGGCGGTGTCGGAGGACCAGTGACCGCCGGTTCGCTGCGCGGGCAGGTCGCGGTCGTCACCGGGGCCAACTCGGGCGTGGGCCGCTCCGCCACCGAGATGCTGCTGCGCGCGGGCGTCCACGTGACGATGATTTGTCGCAGCCGCGATCGTGGCGAGCGGGCCTTGGCGGAGTTGCGTGATACCGCCGCAGCGGAGCGTTACCCCCCCGGGGGGGTGCACGGCGAGTCGGCGGGATCGTGCGTCGCCCTGGAACTCGCCGACATGTCGCGGCTGGAGGACGTGCGCACCACCGCCGAGCGGATCGCTGCCCGCGTGCCCGCCATCGACATTCTCGTGAACAACGCGGGCGTCGCGCAGGCGCGCCGCGTCGAATCCCCCGAAGGCTTCGAACTGACCTTCGCCACGAACCACCTCGGCCACTTCCTTCTCACCCACCTGCTCCTCGACCAGCTTGAGGCCGGTCGCGGTCGCATCGTCAACGTGAGCTCTCGGGGGCATCGACACGGCGACATGCGCCGCGCGCCACTCGAGGACATTGCGCGGGGGCGGGCCTGGAAGGGCGCCCTTCAAGCCTATGGAGACTCGAAGCTGGCCAACATCCTCTTCACCACCGAATCGGTGCGGCGCTGGGGCGACCGGGGCATCACCGCCAACGCGGTCCATCCCGGCGTACTCGCCACCGACATCTGGAACAAGACGCCGCGCGTGGTCCGCTTCCTGATCCGGCCGTTCACCTGGTTCATGGACAAGCCGGACGTCGGTGGCGCGGCGGTGATGAACCTCGTCAAGGATCCCGCCCGCGACGACATTAATGGGCGCTATTTCAGCGAACAGGACGAGGAGCTCCCGAGTGTCCAGGCCCGAGACGAGGCGCTGGCGCGGGAACTCTGGGACCACAGCCTCGAATGGACGGAGAATCACATGGGCCAGATGCCCACCTACGAAGGTACCGACGATGCCCGTGTTTGACCGTATCGGCACCTGCCTCTGGTTCGAGGACCGCGCCGTCGAAGCGGCCGAGTTCTACGTCTCGCTCTTCCCCGACTCCCGGATCCTGGACATCTCGACGGTCGGCGCCGGACCGGCGAAGGGCAACTCGCTCGTGGTCTTCGAGCTCTCCGGACGGACCTTCCAGGGCATCGACGGCGGTCCCATGTTCAAGTTCACGCCCGCCATCTCTTTCGTGGTGAACTGCGAGTCCCAGGAAGAGATCGACCGGTACTGGAACGCGCTGTCGGAGGGCGGCCATGAGGGATACTGCGGCTGGCTCAACGACCGCTTCGGAGTGTCCTGGCAGGTGGTCCCGGCAGACATGGGCGAGTTGATGAGCCCCGACCCGAAACGGGTGATGGAAGCGCTGCTCACGATGGGGAAGATCGACATCGAGGGGCTGCGCAGGGCTGGCGCCGGGGGCTGAGGCGGCGCGCAACTGCGGCGCCGCCGCGGGACAGGGACTGGCGCAAGAACTGTGGGATCGGAGCGTACAATGGACCGATGATCACACAGTGGACGGAGGAATAGGGGAGCCATGGCAAACCTGAGAGAGGCCCGTGCACACCTCGCGGCCGACCGCCTCGTCGTGGCCGCGGTCGCAATGGCGCTCGCCGTCGTCGGGTGTGACTCCGAGACGGTCACGACCCCGACCGTGTCTCTCGTTTCGGTCGCCTCGGTGCCGGCGCCCTTCAGCATGAACCAGGAAATTGTCCTGCTTGATGACGATCTGGTATGCGTGACCAATTCCTTTGAGGTCCGCGTGCAGTGTGTCGATCGGGACGGCGACCTGGTCGGAATGTTCGGTCGCAAGGGAGAGGGACCAGGGGAGTTCGCGTTGACTCCAAAGCTGGTCCGCGGCCCCAACGGCACGGTTGGCGCCATCTCCATGACCCGGCTTTCGGTCTTCACACCCAGCGGCGACCTGGTTGATGAAACCGTCCTGCCTGTGGTCGCTCTGCAACCCGCAGCGAGTGAGTTTGGCTCCACGATCCTTGGCCAACACTTCGCGGGTGGAGCCGACATGACCCCGGTTGAGATCGACGTGGCGTCGGGAACCGTGCTGTGGGAGCGCGAGGACATTGACGCGATCGCCGAAACCGAGTGCGGCAGCGTGGCACTGGGAGTCGCTTCACCGGGCGGAGGCTGGACTTTCCCCGCCTGTCAGCGCGAACTCGTCTTTCTCGAAGATCGGGACGCACCCACAGGCACGCTCATTCAGTCGCCGACCTATGCTGAAGAGCTGCCGAACGAGCGTGATATCGGCGAGATCGAGGCTTTCAACCAGCGCCTTGCGTTTCAGAGGAATGTCGACGTCTTCAGGGAAACCCCGAAGCGCAATCACCTGCGGGTGGCGTCACTTGCGTACGACGATCAAGGACGTCTCTGGGTCGCAACCGAACGGGACCGCGACCAGTTTTCCTATTTCGACCTCTATGTCGACACCAGCTACGTCGGCTCGGTGCGTATCAAGGATCGTCTCCAGGGCTACGACCTCCATGGCTCTACCCTGGCTGTCCTGGTCGAGCGCAAACCGGGTGCCGACGGCATTGGATGGCGTGCCGTGGACTGGTACGACATTGGCGAGCTGGATCTGGGGCTGCAAAAGGCGGGCGCCGGAGGCTGAGGCGCCCTACCGCCTGAACCGGTAACTCACCTTCGCGAACAACCCGTCCGCCGTCGGCCGCACGTCGCGGAACCGCAGCCTCTCCGTGTCCTCCATCTGCCGGGAATAGCCGATGAAGAACACGGTGCCGGGCGTGGGCTCGTAGCTGAGCAGAGTCTCGACCCCGAAATCGTTGGCCTCCGAGCCGCTGCGAAGCGAGCAGCCACTCGAGCCGCAGCCCAGCAAGGGGCGCCCCGTGACTGGATCGACGAGGTCGCGGCGCACCTGCGCCCCGTACTCGACGATCGTCCGCAGGAACAGGGCCCGGTTGAACTGGTACTGGGCCTTGATGCGCGGGATCACGGCCTCGAGCGCAAGGGTGCCGTCACTCTCCCGGACAAGGTTCTGGTAGCGGAGCCCGAGTTCGGTCGACAGGTGGCGCGTCGGGAACATGTACAGGGCCATGTCGGCGTCCCAGCCGGCGCCCACCTCGATCGGCACCCCGTAGCGCAGATCGAAGACGGCGTCCTGGCTGTAGCCCCAGCGGAACCGCCCGCGCACCACGTCCCAGCTGTTGACCCAGAAGAAGCCCCCGATCCCGTGCAGCAGGCCGAAGGGATCCTGGTCGGCAACGAAGGGAACCTCCCTGCCCCGGCCATCCTCGACGAACAGCCCGTCGTAGTCCGCGGCGCGGAAGTCGTAGCGCCTGGCGGTGGCAGCCAGCAGCACGGTGATGTTGTTGCGCAACGATGTGGTGACCCCGTATCGGACCTCGGACTCCTCAAACACCTCGCGGCCCCAGAACGAGTCGTGGTCCCAGAAGAACGAGGCGTCGAAACCGGGGCGGAACTGCTCCACGAGCGCCCCCGGTTCACCGCGGATGTTGTACTCGACGCGCGACTGCAGCCGGGTGTCCCCGACCCGCGGGATCAGCCCGCTCCCCGCGTCGAAGCCGTGGGCCACATCCTCGAGGTCGAGGTTGAAGGTGAGGGTGGGGCTGGCGCGCTGGAACTGCAGCGACAGATAGCTCCCCGTCTCGGGACCTGAGCCGGCCGTCGCGGTGCGGCTCCCCGCGCCGATCACCGTCAGCGTGTAGCTGCGCCTCATCACGAACCGGCCGTCGAAGCCGAGCACGCGGTTGTACTCGTCGCCACTCGTCGTGCGGTCGGTGTACACCATTCCCAGCGTCGAGGCGCTGCCAAGATCGCGCCGGGCCCGCAGCAGGTTCACCATCGGCCGCTCCGCAAGATCACCGGAACCGCCGACCTCGTCGATCGCGCCGAGGTATCCCAGCTGGAAGCTCCCCGCCTTCCCCGACAGCTTCGCCCCCGCCACCGGATTGATGATGCTGCGCGTGTACACGAGGTTCTTCGGCATCGTGAAGATCTCGGTCCCCTCCAGGAAGAACGGCCGCTTCTCCTCGAAGAAGAGCGCGAACCGCTCGTTGACCGCGATCTGTCCGGCGTCGGCCTCTACCTGACTGAAGTCGGGGTTGTAGGTCGCGTCGAGTGTGAGGTTGGAGGTGAGGCCGTACTTGGCATTGAAGCCGAATTCGCCGCTCACCGGCTCCCGTTTGAATGCATTTGCGCCTGCGTCAAAAGTCCCCTGGCGAGTTCCCGTGAGGACCGGGTTCAGCTCCAGGAAGAGGCCGCGTTCGAGGTCGCGCAGCCCGCTGAGCGAGCCCGACAGCGTCAGCCGGTTGGCGACGTCCTTGGTGATCGGCGCCCACGACTCCTCGAATCCGGACCGCTGGATCTTGCGGAAGACGTGGAGCCCCCAATCCTGGTCGTCCGATTCGGGGAAGCGGATGCTCTTGAACGGGATCCTGACCTCGAGCGCGTAGCCCCAATCCTCCACCCGGCCCTCGGAGTCCCACACGAAGTCGGGGTTCCAGTCGATCGGGGGGCCGAAGTTACGCCCGAAGCGCCCTACCCTGCCCTCGATCCAGAGGCCGTCCTGCTGCACCCCCAGCGGGTTGACCACGATCGAGTAGGCCTGCCGCTGGTCGTTGAAGGTGTCCAGGACGAACTGGATGTAGTCCTCGCTGCGATAGAAGGTGTCGCGCTCGCCCATCGTCGCACGTATGCCGCCCGGGTTGTCGTCGAAGGCGCGCACCCCGAAGTAGATCGCGTCCTCCGCCATCAGGAGCAGCACCTCGGTCTCCTGCGTGCCGGCGATGCCCTCGGTCGGATCGAACTGGGAGAACCCCGTGAGCAGCGCGGCCTCGGACCAGGCGGCATCGTCGAGTCGGCCGTCGACGTTGATTTCCGGCTCGGCAAGGCGGGGGGCGGTGACATCGAGCTGCCCCTCGAGGCCGCTGTAGACGGCCGCCACGGGACGGTCACCGGAATCGGCGCCTGCTCCAGCCTCCGCGAGTGTCTCCTGCGGCGCCAGAAGCGTGATCGGCGCCAGAAGCGCAAGCTCGGCGATCAAGACTCGCCTCCAGGCTCCGGAATGATCAGCGTGCCGTCCGCAGCCCGGCTGGGAAGCAGCGGCCGACCGGACTCGAGCTTCCGCACGATCTCCTGATGCACGGCTTCGAGCAGGAGCAGCCGCTCGGGAGATGAAGGGTGGGTCGAAGCCTCTCCGCCCTTCACTCCTTCGAGGTTTTCGGCGGCCAGACGGCGCCAGAGCAAACCCACATCACCCGCGACGACGCCTGCGCGGGCAAGGTAGTACATGCCCACATAGTCGGCTTCGCGCTCGTGCGTTCGGCTGAATGTGCCTTGCGGCTCGACCCCCGTTGCCGCCGCTGCGACATCCCTGACCGCACCCCGAAGCCCGGCAAGCACGAGGTTGTCGGCCTTGGCCTGCTGGTGTCTCTCGGAATTGTGCGCGATCTCGTGGGCGATGGCGGCCTGGAACTCCTGATCCGACAGGGAAAACCGCATCAGGCCCATTCCGATGAGGACTTCATCTCCGGTGGCCCAGGCGTTGATCTCGGGGTTGTCGCTCAGCGAGACCGCATAGTCGCAGATCGGTTCCGGCGGGAATCCGAGACGCACGGCGGCGCCGTCCCGGAGGATGTCCACGGGAATGGGCGTATCCGCGGGCCAGCGCTCGAGCATCCGGGCGATCGCATCGCGGCCGGACTGCCCTTCGGCGATCTCGACCGTAGCCACCGAAGTGATGACGTCGCCCCGAACCAGGCCGGCGCGGTCGGCGGCGCTGCCGTCGATGACCATGGAGACCGTGGGCCGCGACCGCAGGCCCACGATGGTCTCGTAGACCTGCCGCTCGGCCGGATCGGGGTACTGGTCCAGCGTGCCGTAGCGGAATCCGAACTCCTTGCCGTGATCGCCGCAAATGTCGACGCCGTGACGCAGCAGAGGCAGCGACAGATCGTGCAGACGCTGGAGCCGGGACAGGTGGGTGAGGACTGCGTCCTCCATTTGCAGGGCCCGTTCGCTGGCGAGCCTTGGCGCGGCCGGGTTCGCGGGAGCAGGCGCGCGCACGACCGGAGTTGCGGTCGGCGCCTCGACGGGACCGGGCGCAAGCGAGGGCGGCGTGACGGGAATCGGAAGGGATGGGAACGGCGTCGGACTCGCGCAGGCCGAGAGCGCCCCGAACAGCGCGAACCACATCGTCGTCCGGTTTCTCATCACGGCCCTTCCGAGCGATCGTCGCTCCAAGTTCGGCTGTTGGCCCACAGGTTGACGATAGCACGACCGTGCCCGGCCCAACAGGACGGATGCCGTCCGGTTGCTCGTCCGCCGCGTATCCGCGATCCTCCCATGGGAAGCGGTCAACGGGACATCGCAATGCCTGGGAGGGCACTGAATGAAGAGCCGGGCGGTCTTCGCCAGGACGTTGGTGTGGATGCTCGCCGCGGTCGTGTCAGCCAGCTGTGACCGGGCTGCCCCGCCCCTCGAGGACACGCTGGCGGAGCGTGCGAGCCAGGGCGACCGCGAGGCGGTGGACTGGCTCCTGGCCGCCGCGCGGGATGGTCGTCCGGGGGCCCAGTACCGCCTGGGCACCCTGTACCTCGACGGCGAGGGCGTCGCGGGCAGCCGGGCGGAAGCGGTCGGGTGGCTGGTCAGGGCCGCGGCCCTGGGGCACGCCGAAGCGCTCGAGCTGCTGCGCGCGGTAGCCGAACAGGGCCACGCCGAAGCCCGGTACCAACTCGGCGCGATGTATCGCCACGGCCGGGGCGTGGGCAAGAGTGATTCCGCTGCGGTCAGGTGGCTGCGGGCAGCAGCCGAACGCGGTCACGTCGGGGCCCAGTTCGACCTCGGCCTGCTATACCTCGCCGGGGAGACCCTCCCCCGCAGCGACACCGCGGCCGTGCAGTGGTTGCGCGCCGCCGCCGAGCAGGAACACGCCGGGGCGCGGAACCGGCTGGGGCTCCTGTATCTTCACGGCGAGGGCGTCTCCCCGAGCGACCTGGAGGCCGTCAAGTGGTTCCGCGCCGCTGCCGGGCAGGGGCACGCCGAAGCCCAGAGCCACCTGGCCCAGGCGCACGCCACGGGGCTCGGAGTGGCCCGCAACCTGCCCGAGGCCGTTCGCTGGTTTCGAGCGGCGGCCGAACAGGGTGACCCGACGGCCCAGTACAACCTCGGCTACATGTACGACTACGGGCTCGGCACCATCAGCAACTTCGCCGAGGCCGTGCGCTGGATCCGTGCGGCGGCGCTGCAGGGGTACGCCGACGCGCAGTTCTTCCTCGCCACCCGGTACATGGGCGGCGATTCCGTCCACCGCTATGCATGGCTGGCGCTCGCCGCCGAGCAGGGACACACAGAGGCGGAGGACGCCCGACAGGCCCTCTACGACGCCATGACCGCGGACGAGGTGCGGCGGGCGCTGGAACTCAGCGTCGCAATGGGGCGCGAGATCGCGCTGGCGCGCCAGGCAGGGTCACCCCGCGCGCCGTTGTGATATCATTATGATATTGATTTGATATCAGCGTTCCGTCGCCGCCTTGGCGTCGTCGTGGGTTCCCCAGCGCTCGAACCACTGCCGCAGGTACAGCTGGGTGCGGATGAAGTTCGAAGGCAGGCGCGACGTGCCGTGCCACTCCCCCTGGAAGCGCAGCATCGCCGTCGGCTTCTTCTGCGCCTTCAGCGCCTGGTAGTACTGCTCGGTCTGCGACATCGGGGTGCGCAGGTCGAGCTCGCCGGTCATGAGCATCGTGGGCGTCGTCACGTTGCCCACGTACATGATCGGCGAGCGCCGGATGTGCTCGCTCGGGTCCTCCCAGGGGAAGTGCTCGAAGTCGGCGTACCAGCGCAGGAAGTTCCCGTCGACCTCGCCCGGGAAGGCGAGCCAGTTGGTCACGGGGCAGTTCGACGAGGCGGCCCGGAAACGGTCGGTGTGGCCGACGACCCAGGCCGTGAGCACGCCGCCTCCCGAGCAGCCGTAGACGAACATGTTGTCCTCGTCGACGTAGCCCCGCGACAGGAGTTCGTCGACGCTCGACATGAGGTCGTGGAAGTCGTTGTTCGGGTAGTCGTACTGGATGGCGTTGCCGAACTCGGTGCCGTACCCGGAGCTCCCCCGCGGGTTGGTATAGAGGACGACGTACCCGTTCGCCGCGTGTTCCTGCCAGCCGAAGTTGAAGCCGCCATTGTACATGCCGTGCGGCCCGCCGTGGATGACGAGCATCATGGGGTACCGGCGCGAGGGGTCGAACCCCGGGGGCTTGATGACCCAGCCGTGGATCGCCAGGCCGTCGTGTGACGACTCGGCCCAGATCTGCTCGACTTCGCCGAGCGTCACCCCGGCCAGCACTTCCTCGTTGACCGCAGTGAGGCGCGTGCGCTGGTCCGGCCGGTCCACGGGAAACGCGTAGATGTCGCCCGGTTCGTGGGCGTCGCCCCAGGTTCCCACCGCAGTGCCGCCGGCGCTCACGTCGTTCAGGGAGAACATCTGGGGGCCTCCGCTCGCGGCGCGGACGTCGCCGTCGATCGAGGCGTACATGATGTTCGCGTATCCGTCGGCCTGGACGTTGAAGTAGACGCCGCTGCCGTCCGGCGCCCACTGCAGGCCGCGCGGGGTGCGGTCGAGGTAGGTGGTGAGCGCCCGCGGGTTCGAGCCGTCCGCGTTCATGACGTAGAGCGTGGACTCGATGTAGTCGAAGGTGGTCGTGTCGTGACCGACGTAGGCGATCATGCGGCCGTCGGGCGAGGGCGCCGGGGCCCCGTCAGGGCCTTTCCGGGTGGTGACCTGGGACAATTCGCCGGAATCGACGCCGAGCCTGTAGACTTCGCTCTCCTGCCAACGATAAAGCGCGTCGTCTTCGATCAGGCCGCTGAAGAGCAGGGTCTCGCCGCTCGGCTCCCAGACGGGCGCGCCGTAGTTGTGGTCTCCGCGGGTGAGTTGACGGGGCGTCCCGCCTCCGGCCGGCACGACGAAGATGTGGCTGAAGGTCTCGTCGAGGAATCCGACGCGGTCCTGGCGGTAGACGAGGCTCTCGATTATGCGCGGGCCGGGTGTCCAGTCGGCGCCCTCGGGACGCGGCAGGGAGACCTGCCAGTGGCGGGAACTCGGGTTTTCGGCGGGCACGCTCATGGTGAACGACAGGCGCGTGCCGTCGGGCGACCACGCGATGTCTTCAGGGGTCTCGGTGAGGCGCGTCACCTGCGAGACGGTGCCCTCGGCGTCCATCCAGCGGATGAAGATCTGCGTGTTGCCCTCGCCGTCGGGCGCGAGGAAGGCGATCCGGTCGCCGCTGGGCGACCACCGGGGGGACGAGCCGTCGAGCAGCGCGCGCGGGCGCGATCCGTCGGCGCCCACGATCCGGATCGACGACACCCAGCGGTCGTTCATCTTGTCGACCAGGCCGTGCGTGTAGACGACCTGCGACCCGTCGGGCGAGATCCGGGGGTCGGAGACGCGCTCCCAGTCGAGCCAGGTCTCGAGGGCGAGGGGGGTCTGGGCGGCCAGCGGGGCTGTGCGTGAAGAGGCCGCGACGACGGCGACAAGCGCGATGACAGAGATATGTGCGGTGCGCTGCAGGGAGCGGCGCAGACCGAGGTCGAAAGCCTGCATGGGGAACCTCCTGAGGTGCGTGATCGACCGGGGGACTACCGCTCACAACATGGGGCTTGGACCGCGGATCGGACAGCGGAGCGATGCCTCTAGAAGAACACCGGCTCCCTGTACGCGCCGAAGACGTCCTCCATGGCGGCCCTGATCTCGTAGAGGGTGCAGTAGGCACGGGCGCAGTCGAGGATATAAGGGACCGTGTTGGCCCCGCCTGCGGCGGCGGCGCGGAGGCTGGCCAGCGTCGAGTTGACCCGCTCGTCGTCCCGCTCGGCGCGCAGCTTCGCCATCTTGGCGCGCTGTCTTGCCTCCACCTCGGGATCGATCTGCAGGGTGTCGATCTCGATCTCGTCCGACCCGTCGGTGAACGCGTTGACGCCGACGACCGTCCTCAGCCCGGCCTCGATCTCGGCCTGCTGGCGCGCCGCCGAGTTCGCGATCTCGCGCTGGAACCACCCGTTCTCGATGCCGGGCACCACCCCGCCCTGCCCCTCGATGCGCTCGAACATCTCCTCGGCCTCGGCCTCGAGCTGGTCGGTGAGCGCCTCGACGTAGTACGAGCCCGCCAGCGGGTCGATCGTGTTGGGCACGCCGCTCTCGCAGGCCAGGATCTGCTGCGTCCGGAGCGCGATGGTCACCGACTTCTCCGTCGGCAGCGCCAGCGTCTCGTCCATCGAGTTGGTGTGCAGCGACTGGGTGCCCCCGAGGACCGCGGCGAGCGCCTGGTAGGCGACACGCACGATGTTGTTCTCGGGCTGCTGCGCGGTCAGGGTGACGCCGGCCGTCTGGGCGTGCGTGCGCAGGCGCCACGACTGCGGGTTGCGGGCCCCAAACTCGTCGCGCAGGCGGCGCGCCCAGATTCGCCGCGCGGCACGGAACTTGGCGACCTCCTCGAAGAAGTCGTTGTGGACGTCGAAGAAGAACGACAGGCGCGGCGCGAAGGCGTCCACGTCGAGCCCGCGCTCGATCCCGCGGCGCACGTACTCGAAGCCGTTGGCGAGGGTGAACGCGAGCTCCTGGCCGGCGGTCGCTCCGGCCTCGCGGATGTGGTAGCCGGAGATCGAGATCGGGTTGTAGCGGCGCGCGTTGTCGGAGCACCACTCGAACATGTCCAGGATGAGCCGCAGCGCCGGCTCCGGCGGGAATACCCAGGCGTGCTGCGCCTGATACTCCTTGAGGATGTCGTTTTGAACAGTGCCGCGGAGCTGGTCCGGCGAGATTCCCTGGCGCTCGGCCGCCGCTACGTAGAAGCAGAAGAGGATGATCGCCGGGCCGTTGATCGTCATCGAGACCGACACCCGATCGAGCGGAATCTCGTGGAAGAGGGTCTCCATGTCGGCCAGCGACGAGATGGCCACGCCGCAGACACCGACTTCGCCCAGCGAGCGGGGATGGTCGCCGTCATATCCCATCAGGGTCGGGAAGTCGAATGCGACCGACAGCCCGGTCTGGCCGTTCGCCAGCAGGTACTTGTAGCGCTCGTTGGTCTCCTCGGCGGTGGCGAACCCCGCGAACTGGCGCATGGTCCACAGCCGCGTGCGGTACATGGTGGCGTAGGGTCCGCGCGTGTAGGGGAAGCCGCCGGGCACGCCGAGCTTGTCCACGTAGCTCCCCGAGAGGTGCTCGGGGGTGTAGAGGGGCTCGATCTCGTTGCCGGAGATGGAGGTGAAGGACGGCAGGCGCTTCGGCGTCCCCTCGCTGGTGGCCTCCCAGGCGGCGAGTTCGGCGTTCAGCCGCTCGATCTCCCGCTGGCGCCGCTCGATCTGTTCGATGAGAGCGACGCGGTCGCGCAATCGTGGTTCGGTCGTCGACATGTCAGCTGTTCTCCTGACCGGCATCGCCGTCCGGTGGGCTGCCCAAGCCCTCCGGCCCTGTTCCTAATATGGCGGGAATGATGCGATCCGCCACGCCGTACGCGGTCGCGCGGCCGGCCTTTACCGCTTCTACCCAATTGGCGAGGTCCGGATCCGAGGCGAAGAATCGGTCCGCGCGGTGGCGTAGACGGCGCTCGACGACATCGCGAATGCGTCCCAGGGCGCGCTCCTCGCGACGGGACTCGAGCGTGCCCGATTCCGCCAGGTGGCGGCCGTGCGAGAGGATGGCCTCGAGGAGTTCGTCGATGCCCTCGCCGCGTCCCGCAGACGTCTTGAGCACCGGGATCTCCCAGTGTGGGGGGGTGGTCTCACGCAGGCGCGCCGGGTGGCCGGACGGATCCCCGGTGGAGGTCTTGCCGGTCTCCGCCAGGGTCGAAGCTCCTACCGCCGACAGATCCACCCCGTGGTGCGCGGGCACATCGTGCGACGCCCGGCCCGCCCTGAGCATCAGCGCCTGCCCGATCTCGCGCACCATGCGATCCGCGCCGATGCGGTCGGCCTTGTTGACCGCGAAGACGTCGGCGATCTCCATGAGGCCCGCCTTCATCGCCTGGATTCCGTCGCCGGACTCCGGGACGAGCACGACGACGGTGGAATCGGTCGCGGCCTGGATCTCGAACTGCGTCTGCCCCACGCCGACCGTTTCGACGATGATGTTGGCGAAACCGAAGGCGTCGAGGAGGTCGATCACCTCGCGGGTGGTGGCGGCGAGCCCGCCGAGCGAGCCCCGGGTGGCCATCGAGCGGATGAAGATGCCCGGATCGACGGAAAGCTCGTTCATGCGGATGCGGTCGCCGAGGAGCGCGCCGCCGGAGAAGGGCGAGGTGGGATCGACCGCCACGATCGCGACGTCTTCGCCGCGGTCGCGGAGCAGCTTCGCCAGCAGGGTGGCCAGGCTGGACTTGCCCGCGCCGGGAGGGCCGGTGATGCCGATCCGGCGCGCCTGTGGCTCGACCAGGAGAAGGTCCGCGAGGAGATCCGCGACCGCGGGGTGCGATGCCTCGACCATCGAGATGGCGCGGGCGAGGGCCGGCCGCCTACCGCGCCGGAAGTCGGCCGCGAGTCGCCGGTTTCGCTCCTCGCGCGTGGGGCGGCCGGGGCTCATTGCAACAGTGCGCTGGCGAGACTGAGGACCATGACGAATCCTACCAGGTCCGTAAGGGTGTGGACGAAGACGGATGACGCGACCGCGGGGTCGACCCCGAGCCGGTCGAGGACGGTGGGGATCAGCGCGCCGGCGAAGCCCGCCACGATGATGTTGGCCCACATGGCCAGGAGCACGACCACCCCGATGCGCGGATCGCCGCCCCACCACAGGTAGGCGAACACGGCGAAGAGCGCGCCGAGGACGAGGCCGTTGACGAGCCCGACCAGCAACTCCTTTCCGACCGCCGGGAAGTGATGAGCGCCGAGTCCGTCACCCACCGCAATCCGGCGGATCGTGACCGCGAGCGCCTGGGTCCCGGTATTGCCGCCCAATGCGGCGATCACGGGCATGAGAAAGGCGAGGAAGGCGAACCTGGCCACGAGGCCCTCGAAGCGGAGGATGACCATCGCGGCCAGTCCGGCCGTCACCAGGTTCAGCGTCAGCCACGGAAGCCGCGACCGCACGGAGTCGAGCCACCCGGCCTGGAGTTCCTCCTCGTCGGACACGCCGGCCAGCTTGAGGATGTCCTCGGTGGTCTCGGCCTCGATCACGTCGATCACGTCGTCGAAGGTGATCTGGCCGAGGAGGACGCCGTCCCGGCCCACGACCGGCATGCTGACGAGGTTGTACCGCCCCATGATCCTTCCCACTTCCTCCTGGTCCGTGTCGGGGGTGGTGACCGCCGAGATGGGCTCGACCAGCGATTCGACCGGGGCCTGGGGATCGGCGAGGATGAGGTCGGCCAGGGGCACGGTGCCGCGCAGCCGGTTTCTGTCGTCCACGACGAAGACGGAGTAGAAGTCCTCCACCTCGCGCCCCTGCCTGCGGATCTCGGCGATGGCATCGCCCGCGCTCGACTCGGCGGCGACCGACACCAGGGCGGTCGTCATCAGCCCACCGGCGGTTTCCTCGTCGTAGCGGAGCAGGTCGCGGATCTCGACCGCCTCCGACCTGGGCAGGGCCGCGAGCATGCGGTCGCGGTCGTCGGGCTCCATCTCGCCGAGCAGGTCTGCGGCGTCGTCGTCCGCCAGTTCCTGCAGTAGGGCCGCACCCCGCTTGTCGTCGAGGGCGGAGAGGAGTTCGGCCCGATCCTCGTACTCCTCCATCTCGGCGAGGGTTTCCGAGGCGACCTCGTCGGGCAGGGCCGCGAGCACTTCCAGCTGCGTCGACTCGGACGGCACCGAGGCCACGAAGTCGGCGATGTCCGAGGGATGCATCTCGGCAACCCAGTCCGGGAGCTCGATGTGCTCCTCCTGGGCCAGTGCCCTCAGCTCCTCCTGCCGGGTTGGGTCGACGCCCAGCAGGGGCTTTTCGGCGCTCATTCGCACACCGCCCTGCGCAGGGCGTCTTCCTGCTTGTGAAACATTTCACTAGCGAAGCGTTCGGGCCCTTCCGGGTGGTCGTAGCCCAGCACGTGCAGCGCGCCGTGAACGGCCAGTCGCGTGAGCTCCTCCTCGGGCGGCACCCCCGCTTCGGCCGCCTGCCGCAGTGCCTGCGCGTGCCCGACGTAGACATCGCCGAGCGGGTCTTCGCCGTCGCCGTGGAGGGCGAAGGAGAGCACGTCGGTGACCCTGTCGCGGCCGAGGTAGCGTGCGTGGAGACCGGCGATCTCGGCGTCCGTGACGAAGCTGACGGACAGCTCCGCCGAGGTCACGCCTTCACGCCGGCATGCCTCGCGCAGCGCTCGGTCGAGGAGGTCCTTCGGGACGCTGCACCGGTCAGGCGCGTTGAGGTGAATCTTGATCATCGCCCGTCCTCCGCCTCCGCCGGAGCCGCATGGGCTGCATCGCCCGGGCCTCGAGGATCTCCGGGCCCTTCGCTCTGGGCCGCCGTGAGGTGCCGGGTGCCGGGGTAGTCGATGCGCCGGTGGTGAATGCCGCCCAGGATCTTGAGGAAACGCTTCCTGAGGAGGGTGAGGTCCTTCAGGGTGAGCGCCGCGTTGTCCAGCTGACCGCGATCCAGCTTGGCCGCGAAGATCTCCTGTATCAGGCGGGAGATCCTGGATCGATCGGGGTTCTTCATCGCGCGGGTCGCCGATTCCACCGAGTCGGCCAGCATGACGAGCGCAGTCTCGCGGCTCTTCGGACGGGGTCCGGGATAGCGGAATTGAGCGGGTTCCGGCGGATCGCGTCCCTCCTTCTCGGCGTTCTCCCGCGCCTTGTCCAGGAAGAAGCCGATGGTCTGGTCGCCGTGGTGCTCCGAGATGAAGTCGACGATCACCTCGGGGACCTTCTCCCTGCGCGCCATGCGGACCCCTTCGACGACGTGGCCCCGCACCACCCCTGCCGAAGCCTCGGGGGCCATCGTGTCGTGGGGATTGTCGCCGCTCTGGTTTTCGATGAACAGGTCGGGGTGCACCATCTTGCCCACATCGTGATAGTAGGCCCCCGCGCGGCAGAGGGCCGCGTTGGCCCCGATGTCGTTCGCCCCCGCTTCGGCAAGGTTGGCGACCTGGATGGTGTGCGCGTAGGTGCCGGGAGCTTCCGTGGCCAGCTGCTTGATGAGCGGCCGATTCGGGTCGGCCCAGCTGATCAGGCTCTGGTCGGTCGTGCGACCCGTCAGCCACTCGAAGGCCGGGAGGAAGCCGATCGCGAGCATGGACCAGGCAATCGTCCCGAGAAGCGCCCAGCCGAGAGCCGTGAGAAAATCGAAGTCGGCGCCCCGCAGCTGCACCGCGGCGAGGACGATCGCATAGGCGGCAAAGGTGATCGCGATGAGGACCCAGGTCTGCGACAGACGCCGGAAGCCCCGCACCGCCAGGGCCGCCGCCGCGCCGCCCGCGAGAGCGACAAGGAAGATGTCGACCGAGGCGAAGGGTTCCTGAGCCGCGGTGAGCGCCGCGAGCACCAGGAGGGCAATCAGGGCCAGCCGGCCGTCCCAGAGGATCGCCAGCACGACCGCAACGAACACGGAGGGAAGCGCAGCGCCCGGATAGTCCAGCTGGGCCGCAAGGAGGGCTCCCGTGAAGTAGAGGGCTGTGATGGCGGCGAGGGCCAGGAGATGGCGGAATTCGCGAAAGATGTCGGGCCGGTGGAAGAAGAGCAGCGCACCGAAGATCGACAGGATCATCAGGTTGAGGACCAGGCCGCCCAGCGCCCCGCTCACATTCGACTCGTCGACCGCGATGCCCGCCGCCCGGAGGTGGTTCCTGTAGGCGTCCAGCTTCTGCAACTCGGCCGGACCCACCTGGTCGTTCGCGCGAACGATGGCCTCTCCCTGCAGCACCCGCCCCGCCGTCACGGAAATGGAGTCGCGCGCGGCTGCCCGCTCCCGCGCGTTGCGCGCCGCGTCGGGGACCAGGCTGGGAACCATGTAGCGGGCGAGGATGAGGCGCAGAAGGTCGGTTTCGACGCCGGGATCCAGATCCGCGAGGGACGTCTCGTAGAACTCCCGCCCCGAAAGCACCGATATGCGGGACACCACGGTCGCCGCATTCCTCCTCACCACGCGCACCGAGTCGCTCGTCACCTCGGAGGCGGCGCCAGGCGCGATGATCCCCCGGTCCGTCAGTCCGTCGATCGCCTGTGCCGCGCTCTCCCGTATGCCCGCGGCGCGGGCCGGGTCGGCGAGGGCCTCGATCTGCTCCTCGACCGCTTCGATCCCGGCGGCGGAAAGGACGCTGCCGATCCCCGCCACTCCGCTGACCGCGGCCGCCGAATCGATGCCGGCGAAGAAGCCGGTCAGCGCCGCCGAGGCCGATTCGCGGGCGCCGCCCTGAAAGTTGAAGGTGGGGATCACCCTGCCCGCCGCGGCCTCCCTCTCGCCCCTCAGCTCGTCGGAGGGCTTGGGGACGTCGAAGGCGGCAACCGCGATGATGTCACGGTCCGCAACCGTCCCGACCTCATGCCTCCCGATGAAGACGGAGGGGTCCGACGGATAGAGCAGCACCAGCCCGATGGACAGGCCGAGGAAGAGAAGCCCCCGCGCACCGTGATGCACGGCCGCGTCCGGCCACAGCCGCCGCGGCCTTCCCGACAGCATGCTGCGCCGGCGCCGCTTATCGCGCATCGTCCCGGGTGCCCCCGCGGCGCTGATCCGCCACGGCGTAGGCCCGGACGATCTCCTTCACCAGGCGGTGCCGCGTCACGTCCCCCTCGTCGAGGTAGACGAACTCGATGCCCTCGATGTCCCGGAGGATCTCCTCGACCTGGATGAGCCCCGAGACCTGGGAGCTGGGCAGGTCGACCTGCGTCTTGTCCCCCGTGATCACGACCCGGGAACTCACCCCGATGCGGGTCAGGAACATCTTCATCTGGGCCGCGGTGGCGTTCTGCGCCTCGTCGAGGATCACGAAGGCGTCCGACAGGGTCCTGCCGCGCATGTAGGCGAGCGGGACCACTTCGATCGTGCGGTCGCCGATGCCGCGACGCACGCGGGCGGCGGGCATCATGTCCTCGAGGGCATCGTACAGGGGCCGGAGGTACGGGTCGACCTTCTCCTGCAGGTCGCCGGGCAGAAAACCCAGGTTCTCCCCGGCCTCGACCGCCGGGCGTGCCAGGATGATCCGCTTCACCCGCTTCCTGAAGAGCTCGTCCACCGCGCGCGCGACCGCCAGATAGGTCTTCCCCGTCCCCGCGGGCCCGATGCTGATCACGATGTCCGAGTCCTCCATCGCCTGGAGGTAGAGACGCTGTCCCTCGGAACGCGGCGCGATGATTCGGCGCGACCCCGGCACCGAGATCTGCAGCCGTTCGTCGCCGCTGCGCAGGTCGGGGCCCTCGCGAGCCTCGAGGCTGGCCGCGAAGCGGGCCACGTCGGAGGCCGGAAACGCCTTGCCCAGGCGCGCCAGCTCGATCATGTGCTCGACGACGCGGGCGGAGTCCGCCACCGATTCGAGCGCGCCGGCGAGCCTGACGTAGTCGCCGCGCAGCACGACCTGGACCCCGAAGAGCGAGGTCAATTCGCGAAAGTTCTCGTCGCCCACCCCAGCAAGGATGAACTGATCGGCGCCTTCCGCGCTCAGGTGGTGCTCGACCATGGTCCCGCTCGTCATTCTCCTCCTCCAACCGAAATCCCGAGTGCGGCCAGCTCGGCCGTGCTGACCGGGCCGGGGGCGCCCTCGTACAGGGCCCGCGCCGCGGTCGTCTTCGGGAACGCGATCACGTCCCTCAAGCTTGTCCCGCCCGAAAGCCAGGCCGCAAGACGGTCCATTCCCAACGCAATGCCCCCGTGGGGCGGCGCGCCCGCCCGCAGGGCCTCAAGAAGGAACCCGAATTTGGTCGCGATCTCGTCCTCGCCCAGACCCAGCATGCCCAGCAGCCGGGCCTGAAGATCGGCGTCGTGGACGCGTACGCTCCCCGAGCCCAGTTCCGTGCCGTTGTAGACGAGGTCGTAGGCGAGGCCGCGCACGCTGAGAGGGTCCGAATCCAGACGGTGGATATCGTCGGGGTGGGGCTGGACGAAGGGGTGATGGTTGGCGCCCATGGTGCCGTCCGAGCCCTCTTCGAAGACGGGGAAGCCGGTCACCCACAGCCATGCGTGATCGGTGGTTTTGGGGAGTTCCAGCGCCTTGATGGAGGCCCGCCGCGCGGCATCGAGGGCCGGGGAGGTTACGCGGTCGGGCCCGGCAGCCGCGAGGAGGAGGTCGCCGGGCGAGAGGCCGAGGAGTGCGCGGGTGTCGTCTCGGAAGAACCGGCCGAGGGGTCCCGTGGCGCGGTCTTCCTGGATCTTGGCCCAGAGGAGGCCGGGCGCGCCCTCCGCCTTGGCCGCACCCTCGATCGCGTCGATCAGTCGCCGCGAGAGACGGGCGCCACCGGCGAGGTGGAGGCCGCGAATGCGTCCCCCCTTTGCGACGGCGCCGCGCAGGATGTTGGAGTCGAGGGCGCCGAGAACGTCGCTGTAGTCGCCGATTTCGAGGCCGTAACGGAGGTCGGGACGGTCGCAGCCGAAGCGCTCCATGGCGTCGTGGTAGGTCAGCCGCCGGAACGGGGTGTCGGCTTCGATCCCGGCGACATCGGCCAGGCGCGCCATGAGCCCCTCACACCATCCGTAGATGTCGTCCGGCTGGACGAACGACGCCTCGACATCGATCTGGGTGAACTCGGGCTGCCGGTCCGCGCGCAGGTCCTCGTCCCTGAAGCAGCGGGCGATCTGCATGTAGCGGTCGAAGCCCGCGATCATCAGGAGCTGCTTGTAGATCTGGGGGCTCTGGGGCAGCGCGAAGAACTCACCCGGATGGACGCGGCTCGGGACCAGGAAGTCCCGTGCGCCCTCGGGAGTGGGCTTGGTGAGCATCGGTGTCTCGATCTCGACGAAGCCGTGTTCATGGAAGTAGTTGCGCACCGCCAGGGCGAGGCGGTGACGCAGCACGAGCTTCGCCTGCAGATCGCGGCGGCGCAGATCGAGCACCCGGTGACGCAGCCGCAGCTTCTCGGAGGGAAGGTCCTCTTCCGGCGGCAGATAGACGGGGATGGCCGGCGTGCGTGCCTTGTTGAGGATCTCCAGCTCGGTGATCTGCACCTCGACATCGCCCGTCGCCATGTCCGGGTTGCGCGCGGCGTCGGGGCGGGGCGTGACGACGCCGCGAATCCCGATCACGTCCTCCGGTCCAAGACTGCGGACGGCGTCCATCGCCTCGGGCGACGACCAGCCGGGGCCCGCCGAGGCCTGCAGCAGCCCGGACCGGTCGCGCACATCCAGAAAGACCAGTCCGCCCAGATCCCTTCTGCGATGCACCCAACCGGCGACCCGGACCTCCTGCTCCGCCATCTCCAGGGTGACCATGCCCGCTCCAGTTGAGCGCATCGTCGTTGCATTCGTTGCGACTGTCGGCACAAATCCGTCTCCGGTGGACCACGGGATTCCCGGCCGACGGTGCCACGCGGAGGTTCCACTGCGGATTGCTGGAGGCGGCGCCGGACGTATTCTCGCGGTAAACTTAATCCCTGCTTCAAGGAGCGTTCAAGCAACGCGGCGGAAACGGCTTCCGGCGCCCGCCGCTGACGGTCCGCCTTTCCTCCCATCAATCACAGAGGCTCCGTTCGACGCCATGACCTCCGAGCAACCAAACCTGCTGGGGATGCCGCCAGGCGAACTGGGTGAGGCCCTCGACGCCCATTTCGAGGCCCGCGGCCAGCCCCGTTACCGGGCGAAGCAGGTCCGGGAGTGGCTCTTCGGGAGTACGGCGCAGTCCTTCGCGGACATGACGAATCTCCCCGCGCGGGAGCGCGCCGCCCTGGCAGCGGCATTTCGATTCGACGAGCCCGAGACCGACACGGTGTCGCTCTCGCGGGACGGCACCGCAAAGCACCTGTGGAAGCTGCGCGGCGGTGAGGTCGTCGAGAGCGTTCTGATCCCGTCGCGTGACCGGCTCACCCTCTGCATCTCCTCCCAGGCCGGGTGTGCGCTGCGGTGCAAGTTCTGCGCGACCGGCTGGTCCGGCTTCGGACGCCAGCTCTCGCCGGCGGAGATCGTGGGCCAGTACCGGGCCTCGGTGCGCTGGGCGCGCGAGAACGACCGCGGCTCCGTGACGAACGTCGTGTTCATGGGGATGGGCGAGCCCCTCGCCAACCGCAAGGCCGTCTTCCCCACTCTTTCGATCCTTAACGGCGGCCATGGGCTCGGAGCCCGGCGAATCACCGTGTCCACCGTCGGGGTAATCCCCGGCATCGAAGCGCTGGCGCGGCGGCGGGAGCAGTTTCGTCTGGCGCTGTCGCTGCACGCCCCGGTGTCGGATCTGCGGGCGGAGTTGATCCCACTCGAAAAGCGCTATCCCCTGGATCAGCTGATGAAGGCCCTGGAGGCGTTCAACCGGAAGGGCGGCCGCCGGATCACCTTCGAGTACACCATGATCCGGGGCGTGAACGACGATCTCGCTCTCCTGGCGCCGCTGACCGGCCTGGCGAGGCGGGTGCAGGCCTTCGTGAACCTGATCCCCTTCAACCCGATCCCCTATGTGGACTGGAGGCCCAGCCTGCGCGCGCGGATCAACGATTTCCGCGACGGACTTGAAGCCGGCGGCGTGCCCGCGGCCATCCGCGAACCTCGCGGCCGGGACATCGATGCGGCCTGCGGCCAGCTGCGCGCGAGCCGCTACGGGAGTCAGCGGAGGCGGTCGCCGATCCGGCCCCAGCGAACTTCCCTGAGCCAGGGAAAGGGCAGAAACGAGCCGCGGTTGTAGGAAAAGTAGATCGCAACCGCGCGTCCCTCGAAGCGCCACGCTTCCAGCAGCCCCCAGGTGCGCCCGTCGAGACTGGTGTCGCGGTTGTCGCCGAGCATGAAATAGCGGTCCGGCGGAATCACGATCGGTCCCCAGGTATCGCGCGACGGACGGTAGTCGTCGCGGGGCCCTCCCAGAAGGACCTCTAGCTGCCAGCGCATGTCCGGCGCCGAGTAGTCGGGCTGATTCGTCCGGACGACGTAGGGCTCGTCCCGGGCTTCGCCGTTCAGGTACAGCACCTTGTCCCGCATTTCGAGAGTGTCGCCCGGCATCCCCACGAGTCGCTTCACGAGGATGAGCGTGTCCTCGTGCGGGGGATCGAAGACCAGGATGTCCCCCCGCCGGGGTTCCGCATACCCGGGTATGCGCAGGTCGGTCAGCGGCACGCGAGACCCCATCGCCGCCCGGTTGACGATCAGAAAATCGCCCACCAACAGCGTGTTCTCCATCGAGCCCGAGGTGATCACGAAGGTCTGGAAGAGAAAAGAGCGGATGACCAGGAAGATCACGACGGCGATGACAATGGACTTGATCCATTCGCCGGCGCCGCCCGGGCGGGCCTCGTCGTTCTCCGGCGTCTCGGACCCCTTGCCCTGGCTCTTCGGTTCCTCGGACGCAGTCTTTCGGCGGCCCCTGGCCCCGCTCTTTCTCGCCATGCCTAGCAGTCCACCCTCTTCGTCACCGCCCCTGTCCCAGGGTGCGCAGCCAATCGATCAGCGGCTCCCAGGCAGCCTCGTCGTCAACCTCCGGAGTCGACCAATCCGAACCCAGTCGTACGGTCACATCCACGAAAAGGTTCGAATCCGGCTGGCTCGTCACGCGGGCGACTCCCAGGGCCCGCGCCACCTCGGCCGCTTTGGTTGTCTCCCCGACGCGATCGATCACCACCGTGGTGTCGTTCCCGAAAGACCGGGCGTTGCCCAGGCTGACCACGTCGAAGCCAGCCCCCCTGAGGTGATCCGTCGCGCTGCGCGCCAACCCTTCGACCCCGGCCGCGTTCCGCACGTCGACGGTGATCCGATCCTCTCCCGGGGAAAGCAGCGATGCGTCCTCTGGCGCGCGTTCCTCCGGGATCCATTGGCCCACTCCCGAGCCCACCAGCACGGCGCCTGCCGCGGCCACAACCAGGAAGAGTGTCGCCCTCAGAATGCCGCGCATCACGTTCCGTTGACCAGGGAGTTCCAGAACCCGAGGGTTCGCGGGTGCACGGGGCTCCGTACGCGTAAAAGGTAATCAATCCGACTCGCCACGATCTCGGTAACTACCCCGGTCAGATCGTCAGGTGCCCGTTCGCGCAATTCGCGGCGCCAGGCGGGACGGTGCGTGCGCCCGGGTTCGAGGGCATCGGCCGCCACGAGGGCCTTGCCAAGTGCACCGAACCGCGGCGACCCGAGCGTGTGCCAGCGTATTGCGTCGAGCAATTCCAGGTCGTCCACTCCCTCGCCTTCGAGGCGCGCTGCCGCGGCCGGACCGTGATACGCCGACCCGGGGAGCGAGAGAAACCGCTCCGGCAGGAATGGCGCGAGTTCGCCGGGCGGGGCGTCGCGAAGCGCGTCGTGCAGAAATCCCGCCGCCCGCCACGTCACGATCCGCCCCTTCCCAGGACACAGGTTCCGGCACCAGGATTCCAGGAGAGCGGCGACCCTGGCCATGTGGGCCCGGCGGTCCTCGCCCGCGACGGCCCATTCCGGCAGTTCTCCGCTCGCAGCCGCGGCGACGACGGGGTGCAAGCTGTCGGGCATCCTCCTCCACCCTTTCGATTCGGGCGATGCGAAACCAAAAGATAGCAGCAGGCCGCGCGTGATCTGGGATCCCTGTCTCGCGCGGGCCGTCGCCGCCGAACTGAGGGTGCGGCTGAAGGGGACCCGGGCGCGGGCCGTGTGCTTTCGCCGGGAGGCGGCGGTGGCTGTGGTGCACTTCCGCGACGCGACGCTGGAGGTGGATCTGTCACCCGGCCGGGCGGTGGTCGTGCTCGGGCAGCCGACGGAGCCGGACCACGACGCCGAACCGCTTCCCGCGGTGCTGGCCGAGGTCGAGGCCGTGCGGGACGAGCGCGTGATCGTGATGCGCTTCCGGCGGGTGCGGGGAAGGAAGCCGAATCCGGCGCTGGTCATGGAGCTGGCCACCAATCGCTGGAACGCCATCTTCGCGGACGGCCCGGAGCTGCGGGTCCGCAAGCGTCTGCGCGCGGTCCGGTCGCGGCCTCACCCCATCGGCCAGCCGTGGGCGCCGCCGGGTGGCGGCAGTGGGACCCGAACCCGGCAGCCGGTCGATGCGGCCGAATGGCGCAGCCTGGTGGAGGGCGTCGAGCCGCGAGAGGCGCGGTCGGCGCTGCTCCCCCGCGTCGAGTACCTGTCGGGACTGAACGTCGCGTACCTGCTCGATGCGCCTGATCCGGACGAGGGCTTCCGCCGGTGGCAGGTCCTGGCCGCAGGGCGCGATCCCACCCCCTGCATCCTCCAGCGGCCCTCGGGCCCGCAGCCCTACCCGTGGCCACTGGGCGATGTCGATGCCGAGCCGGCCGCCAGCCTCCTGGAGGCGATGCAGCAGGTACGCGCCGCGTCGCAGCCCGGCCCTGTGGCACCGCATGGACAGATCGCCCGTCACCTCGCGGGCCAGTCCCGTCGCCTGGCCAGGAAGCTGAAAAACCTCCGCGCCCAGCTGGAGAAGACCGCGCGAGCCACCGAGCTCCGCGAGGACGCCGCGTTGATCCTCTCCTCCCTGCACCTGATCGAGCCGAGGACCACGATGGTGACGCTGACCGGTTTCGACGGCGTGCAGCGCACCTTCGAGATCGATCCCGGGGTCCGTCCACAGGAGCATGCAAACGCCCTGTTCCACCGTGCGGCTCGCCTGGAGCGCGCAGCTGAAGCCCTTCCCGCGCGGATCGGTCGTGTGGAGGAGGAAATGGCGCACATCTCGGCACTGCGGGCGCGCCACGCGGCCGGAGACCTCTCGCCCGGAGAGGCGGAGGCCCTCCTCCCCACCCTGCCGCCTCCTTCGTCCCGTGGGCGTCCTTCGCGGCCCGGAAGCGACCCGCCGCCCCTGCCCTACAGGCGCTTCACCAGCTCGGGAGGGATCGAGTTGCGGGTGGGCCGGGGCGCGCGGCGAAACGACGCCCTCACCTTCCACCACTCGCGCCCCGACGACGTCTGGCTCCACGCGCGCCACACGGCCGGCGCCCATGTGATCATGCGGTGGTCCCGCCCGGAGCGTCCTCCCGCCGCCGATCTGGAGGAGGCAGCGATCATGGCCGCCAACCACTCCGGCGCGCGTGGCTCGGGTCAGGTGCCGGTCGACTGGACTCGCCGCAAGTGGGTGCGCAAGCCGCGCGGCTCAGTACCGGGAGCCGTGATCCCCGACCGGGTGCAGACGCTGTTCGTGACGCCCGACCCTTCCCTGATGGAGCGCCTCGGCGGCTAGCCCGCATTTCTCACACAGGCCAGTCAGAGGCCTGAGGGGAGGGGTTGAGGGTGTGACCGGGGGTGGCCAAGCGTGTCGGAGTGAGGGACAGCAGGTCCCTGGCGGGTTTTTCGAAGCAGCGAACGAAGAGATTGACGGGCTGAAGAGGCCCTGATTGGTTCCAGGACGCAGTGGTCCTTGGAACGTGGTGGCTGGGAGGGTGCTCGGGAGCGGCCGGGGAGCCTACCCCGGTAGTCGAGCGTGGACCCGTGCGAAGGCTGCGGCGGAGGGGTGCGCGGAGTCCATGGCGACCTTGACCCGGCGAACCGAGACCATGACGCGGGCACCGATCTTGAGGAGCCTGAGCCGGAGCGTTCCCGCGGTGGCGCGGGCGAGCGGGGTGCCGTGAAGCGCTTGCCTGATGGCATCGAAGAGGATCGACGCGAAGGCGGAGAAGAGGAGCCGGAGCTGGTTGGCGGCGAAGCAGGTGGCCGAGGTCCGGTCGGAGAAGAGATCGAGCTGCTGCTCCTTGATCGTGTTCTCCATGTTGCCCCGTGCGCAGTAGAGGCGCTCGTACACGGTCCGCGCCGAGAAGGTGTCGGCGGGCAGCGAAGTGACCACGAAGCGGGGGTTCGCCTTGTCCGCCAGATGCTCGGCCTTCGCCACGACGCGGCGCTTACAGGACCAACTGGTGAGGGTGGCGTAGGGGAACTCCGTGAACCGGCGGGCCGGCCGGCCTTTCTTCTCCGCTTCGGCCGCGGCGTCGTCGAGTAGCCATACGATGCGCTCGACGAGCCGCGAGTTCCTTGCCAGCCCGATGACATAGTCCACGTCGTTGTCCTTGCACCACGCCATCAGTTCCTCGCGAGCATACGCGGAATCGGCACGGAGCAGGATCTTCAGCCAGGGCCACTCCTGGCGGAGCCGGGCGACGATGCGGCCGAGCGGTCCGGTCACCCCTCCGGCCGGGTCGGCGTTGCCCGGCCTGAGCTGTGCGAAGAGCGGGCGTCCGCCACAGGTGATGTACAGCGGCAGGAAGCAGTAGTGGTTGTAGTAGCCGTGGTAGAACCGGCCCTCCTGGCTGCCGTGCACCGCAACGTCGGTCGAGTCGATGTCCACCACCAGCCGCGACGGGGGCAGGCCCTGCCAGGAGTCGATGAACGACTCGACCAGCACGTCCTGAAGCTTCTCGGGGTCGTGGTCGATCTTGGCGTAGCGGCTCGGCTTGCCACCGGCAGGTGCGTGCTCGAGCCGGCTCAGCGTGCTCTTGCCCGCCAGTGGTGCACACCCTTTCCGGCGTGCCTCGAGCTTGCCCGACAGCAGTGCCAGCAGCGGGTCGCGCCGCAGGTCGTCGTGGTCGTTGAGGTCGTCGTACCCCAGGGCAATGCCGGCGATGCGCTGTGCCACCAGTGTCCGCACCGAATGTTCCGTAAGGCGCGGATCGCGGTGGTCCGTGAAGCCTGCGGCAACCCGGTCGAAGAGCCCGGTGGAACGGTCCGCCTGGCGAAGGAGCAGCGCCCCGCCGTTCGAAGTGATCGATCCGCCGTCGAACGCGGCGGTCACCCTGCGGCCTTGGCACCCTTGAAATGCGAACGAAAGCGGTTTACACTGTGTCAGCATCGGTCCTCCTTGGGGAATCATGTCAAGTTCATGCCCTACATAAACTTAACACCCCTCGGAGGCCGGTGCTCTCTTATAGGTGTGAGAAATCCGGGCTAGGCCGGGCGGGCTGCTAACCCGGCCGCACCTCGTTCAGCGCGGCCCGCAGTTCCCGCGCCAGCTCGAGCGCGCCTTCCACACCCCCGCTGTCCAGGCGGTCCACCAGGGCGCTGCCGACCACCACCGCGTCCGCCGCCGCGCCGACCGCGCGCGCATGCCCGGCCGTCGACACACCGAACCCTACCGCCACGGGACACGGCGATGCCATGCGAACCGCCCCCGCCTCCCGCGCCAACTCGTCACGCAGCTCGCCGCGGGCGCCGGTCACCCCCGTTCGCGCGATGTAGTAGACGAACCCCTGGCTGGCGCGCGCGATCTCCCGGATGCGGTCCGGGCAGGTGGTCGGCGCGATGAGCCGGACCAGGTCGAGCGGAGACTCCGCCAGCCGCGCTTCGAGCTCCGGGTCCGCGCCCAGAGGCAGATCAAGCGGCAGAATCCCGTCGGCCCCGGCGTCGACGGCCTCCCGGATGAATGTCCCTGCCCCGCGCGAAACCACCGGGTTCAGGTAAGAGAAGAGCACCACCGGGACCTCGCTGTGCCGGCGCAGCCCCGCCAGCACATCGAAGACATCGCCGACCGTGGTACCCGCGTCGAGTGCACCCTGGCTGGACCGCTGGATCGTCGGACCGTCCGCCATGGGGTCGCTGAACGGAATGCCCAGCTCGATCACGTCAGCCCCCGCCTCCGCCAGCCCCGCCACGAGCGCGCGCGTGTGGTCCAGCGTCGGATAGCCCGCCGTCACGTACGGGACGAACCCCGCCCGCCCCTCGGCCGCCAACACCGCAAAACGCACCGCGATTCGCCCCCGGGCGCCCACTCCCGCCACACCTCCGCCCGTCACGACACCGCCTCCTCGTTCCCCCCGGCTTCCCCCCCACCCAGCCCCGCCACATGCACCACGTCCTTGTCCCCCCGCCCGCTCAGGCAGATCGCCACCGGAGCCTCGATCTCGCCCCGCCGCCCCGCCTCGGCCACCCACGCCAGCGCGTGGGCCGTCTCCAGCGCGGGGATGATCCCCTCCAGCCCGGGGAGCGCCCGGAACGCCGCCTCGGCGGCCCCGTCCCCAACGCTCACATAGCGCGCGCGCCCGGCGTCCTTGAAGTGCGAGTGCTCGGGACCCACGCCCGGATAGTCCAGCCCCGCCGCCACCGAGTGCGCCGGCGCCACCTGCCCGTCCGCGTCCTGAAGCAGGTAGCTCAGCGACCCGTGCAGCACCCCCGGCCGCCCCTCGCTCAGCGACGCCGACGTGCGCCCGCTCCCCAGCCCCTCGCCCGCCGCCTCCACCCCGACAAGCGCCACCCCGTCATCCGCGGCAAAAGCGTGGAACATCCCCATCGCATTCGAGCCGCCGCCCACGCACGCCACCACCGTCGCCGGAAGCCGCCCCTCCACTTCGAGAATCTGCCGACGCGCCTCGCGCCCGATCACGGCCTGGAAGTCGCGCACGATCAGCGGGAACGGATGCGGCCCCACCACCGACCCGATGATGTAGTGCGTGTCGGCCACATTGGTCACCCAGTCGCGCAGCGCCTCGTTGGTGGCGTCCTTCAGCGTGCGCGTTCCGGAATCGACGGGCCGCACCTCGGCGCCGAGCAACTCCATGCGGTACACGTTGAGCGACTGCCGCACCACGTCCTCCGTCCCCATGTACACCACGCACTCCATGTCGAAGAGCGCGCAGGCGGTCGCCGTCGCCACGCCGTGCTGCCCCGCCCCCGTCTCGGCGATGATCCGCGGCTTGCCCATCCGCTTCGCGAGCAGCGCCTGACCCACCGTGTTGTTGATCTTGTGGGCGCCGGTGTGGTTCAGGTCTTCGCGCTTGAGGTAGACCGGGGCTACGCCTGCCTCGGCCTCGAAGCGCCGGGCGCGGTAGAGCGGCGTGGGGCGGCCGACGTAGTCCGCCGCGAGGGTGTCGATCTCCGCCAGAAAGCCCGGATCGCCGCACGCCTGTGCATACGCCGCCGCGAGCTCGTCCAGCGCCGGGATCAGGGTCTCGGGAACATACCGTCCGCCGAAGGGGCCGAAGCGCCCCGTCTCAACGGTCGCGTCAGTCACGGTGATTCTCCCGCGCCCGCCCGCCGGACCGCCTCCACGAAGGCTCGCGTCCGCACCGGGTCCTTGGCGCCGTGTGTCGATTCCACCCCCGAACTCACGTCCAGCACATCGGGCGAGAGCGCCGCAACGGCCGCGCCGGCGTTTTCGGGGGTCATCCCGCCGGCGGCAATGAAGCTCGCCGAACCGATGGCCTCGCGCACCTCCCTCCCCACGCCGTCCCAGGCGAAGGCGCGGCCGGTTCCTCCCGGGCGCCCCGGATCCCATGCATCGAGGAGAACCCCGTCGGCGACCTCCGCATAAGGCCCGGCCGATTCAGCGATTGAAAAGCCAGGCCGCGCGTGCACCGTCTTCCAGACCTTCCACGACCCCGCGTCCCGGACTGCGGCGGCGCCTGCGGGAGACTCGCCCCCCGAGAGCTGGACGACATCGAGTCCCATCTCGCGCGCAACTGCGGCGACGTGCCCGGCCTCGGCATCGACGAAGACCCCGACCCGCCGCGCCCGGCACGCACCGTAGATCTCCCGGGCCCGCTCGTGCGCCACGCTCCGCGAGAAGCCCGGCGAGAGGATCACCCCCATGTAATCGGCCCCCGCCGCTTCCACGATCTCCGCGTCGCGCGTGGTCATCACCCCGCACACCTTGGCTCGCACTGTCGTCATCCCCTCCGCCCTTCCACACGCGGCACGGCCGCCATCCCGGCCAGCAGCCGCCCCGGGTCCCCGCTCCGCACCAGCGCCTCCCCGACCAGCACGGCGTCGGCCCCCGCGGCCGCCACCCGCGCCACGTCATCCGCGCCGGCGATCCCGCTCTCGGAGATGAGCGCCACTTCGTCCGGCAGATACGGCGCGAGTCGCTCGGTCACCGCCAGATCGGTCTCGAACACGGTGAGGTCACGGTTGTTGACGCCGACCAGAGCCGCCCCAGCCTCCAGCGCCGCCTCCACCTCCCACTCGTCGTGCGCCTCCACGAGCGCGGTCATGCCGAGGTCGTGGATCATGGCACGCAAATCGGCCAGCAGCACCGGGTCGAGGATGCGCACGATCAGCAGCACCAGATCGGCGCCGGCGGCTCGTCCCTCGTACACCTGCAGCGGATCGATCACGAAGTCCTTGCGGAGCACCGGAATCGCGCGCGCCTCGCCGACCGCCCGCAGGTCGTCCAGCGAGCCGCCGAACCACGGTCCGTCGGTGAGCACGCTCACCGCGGCCGCTCCGGCTGCCTCGTACCTCCCGGAGAGCTCGACCGGATCGAGCCCCGGGTCGATGTCGCCCGCGCCCGGCGAACGCCGCTTGACCTCGGCAAACACGCCGACGTTCGCACTGGCCCTCAGCGGCCCCAGCGCCTCCCGCGCCGGCGGCGCGTCGTCGGCCGCCCGCCGCAGGTCTTGGCGCGCCCGGCCCAGCGCCCGGATCTCGTCCCTCTTGGTTTCCACGATGCGATCGAGGATTCCGGTCCGACCGCCCCCGGCAGCTCGCCCGACCACGCGCACTTGCTCTTCGGTCAATTTTCGGTTAGTGTTGTTCGGAGAATATTCGGTATGGCTATGGCTCGCCCCTGCGGCCCGGACGCCCGCCTCGCGCGCCCTGCCCGCAATCGGCAGAACGGAGATCGACGATGGCCCTGACCAAGAAACAGAAGCGAATCCTCGATTATCTCAAGGACTTCATCAACGAGCACGGCTACTCGCCCAGCTTCGAAGAGATCTGCAAGGCGCTGGGCTACACCTCATTGGCGACGGTCCACGAGCATCTGACCAATCTGGAGGCCAAGGGATACATCCGGAAGTCGTATCGCGGCAGCCGTTCGGTCGAGATCGCCTTCGAAACCGAGCCCTCGGTCGCGCTTCCCCTTTTGGGCACGGTGGCGGCCGGCATGCCGATCGAAGCCATCCAGGACAACGAGACGCTCACCGTTCCCAGCGACATGGTGCCGAAGCGCTTCAATCACTATGCGCTCCGCGTCGAAGGCGACTCGATGATCGACGAACACATCCGCGACGGCGATCACATCGTGGTACGCGAGCGCCAGACGGCGCACGACGGCGAAACGGTGGTCGCGCTGGTTCGAGACGAAGCCGCAACGGTCAAGAAGCTCTACCGCGAATCCGGAGGCCGCGTTCGTCTGCAACCAGCCAACGAAAGCATGGAACCCATCATGGAAGACGCCGAGGACGTCCGGATTCAGGGCGTGGTGGTCGGACTCATCCGCAACTACTAGACAACCGCAGTAATCAGACGTTCGCAGTCACAAAAGGGGGAGGAAGATGAGGACGATGTTCGCAGTCGGCCACCAGACCGGCACACACACCAGGATCGTGATCGCGGGGCGCCGGCAGGAAGACCGCCGCGCCGCCCCGGCCAGGCGCGAGATCTCGATGGCGCCCCGCGTCGCGCGGCGGCCAGACGCCTCCGCCAAGACACCTGCCCAGGGCAGGGTTCACTAGGGACGGGTAGCTAGTCCACCGCCCCGGCTGCTCGCCGGCTGGCGCCGACGAGCTTCTCCAGCGTCGCCGCCGCGGCCCCCGAATCGATCGCACGGGCCGCGGCGGCGACTCCATCTGCGAGCGAATCCGCGCGGCCGGCCACGTAGAAGGCCGCGGCGGCATTGATGAGCACAGCCGTCCGGGGGGCACCCAACTCTGCCCCACCGACGACGGCACGGACCACCGCGGCGTTTTCCTCGGGTTCACCCCCGGCCAGCGCTACCGGCGCGACCGCTTCGAGACCGAGATCCCCGGGCGTTACCTGGTAGGTCGACACTCGCCCTGCGCGCAGTTCGGCAACATGGGTAGGTCCACACGGACTGAGTTCGTCCAGCCCCGGCTCTCCGTGGACCACCAGGGCCCGTTCGTGGCGCAGTTCGGTGAGCGCCCGGACCACCAGTTCCAGGAAGGCCGGGTCCGCCACGCCGACGACCTGCCGCCGCGCCCGCGCGGGGTTCGTGAGCGGCCCCAGGAGGTTCATGATCGTGGTGATCCCCAGATCGCGCCGGACGGGCACCACATGGCGCATCGCCGGGTGCAGCAGCGGCGCGAACATGAAAACGATCCCCGCCTCGCGGAGGACATCGCCCATGCCCTCGGGCGTGAGGTCGATCGAAACGCCCAGCGCCTCGAGCACGTCGGCGCTCCCGCACTTCGAGGTGAAGGATCGGTTCCCGTGCTTCGCGACCGGGACGCCTGCCGCCGCCACAACCAGCGCCGCCGCCGTGGAGATGTTGAAGGTCGAGACGGTCCCGCCCCCCGTCCCGCAGGTGTCGATGATCGCATCCGGGTCGGGCGCCGCCACCGGAATCATCGCGCCGCGGAGCGCCTCGACCCCGCCTGCCACCTCTGAGGGCGCCAGCCCCTTGGTCTGCAGCGCGGCGAGCAGGCCCCCGGTCCGTACCGGCGACTCGCGGCCGGAAACGATGTGGCCGAAGGCCAGCGCGGCCTCATCGGCGGTCAGGTCGTCGCCGGCCACCACCTTGGCCAGGAGGGGAACCAGGTTGAAGGTCGTGTCTGTCACGTTCGATGCTTCTCCGGTAGCAATCGGTGATACCGTCGGGGACCAAAAACTGATCGGGTCGCGGGCCGGACGAAAGGTAGCCACTCGCTGCCCGGGAAATCGACCGTCCAGGGCGAGATCGAAAACGCCGAGACGGCCGCTGTGAGACGGTTCCGCGGGGATTGCGTGGGACAGGGGCATGCTCGAACGGGCCCTTCACCCGGATCAACCGGTTCACATTCCCTCGCCGCTTGGGTAACTTTTCTTTTCGGCACTTCAGCGACAAGGCGGCATGCCTTGGCGGAAGAATGGGCGACCGAGAGACTCGCTTCAAACTGACCCTGCACTACGATGGTTCCGCCTTCCGGGGATGGCAGGTGCAACCCGGAAAACCGACCGTCCAGGGCGAGATCGAAAACGCGGTCAGGCAACTGACCGGCGAGCACCGCACAGTCCTGGGCTCGGGACGCACCGACACCGGAGTCCACGCCACAGGCCAGGTGGCCGCGGTGACCATGCCCGCGCGGTGGACCGCCCACGCCCTGGCCCGCTCACTCAACGCGCTGCTCGCCGGCACGATCTGGGTACAGGACATCGAGGCGGTCCCCGACGGTTTTCATCCCAGGCGCGAAGCGGTCGAGCGCAGCTACGCCTATCGCGTGGGCACGGCCGCCCTCGCCGCCTCCCCCTTCCACCGCCGCTGGTGCTGGCCCCTCCGCCGGCCTCTCGATCTGGAGGCCGCTGCCCGTGCGGCGGCGCATCTGACCGGCGAGCACGAGTTCCGCGCCTTCGCCAAGGCCGGCCAGCCCCACCGGGGGTACACCTGCCGCGTTGCCCGGGCCCGATGGCTTCCCTGGGACGACCTCGGCGCCGTCTTCGAGATCTCCGCCAACCGCTTTCTCCACCGAATGGTGCGATATTTGGTGGGGACGATGGTGGACATCGCCCTGGACCGCCGGAAGGCGGCGGACATGGCCCTGCTGCTGCGAGGAGACGAAGGAGACAGTGCCCTGATAACATCACCGCCCGCGCCGCCAGGGGGACTTTTTCTGACTCGGGTGGAGTACTCCGATGTGTAAACCACACATTACATTGTGTAATGTTATGGTTACATTTCTGGCCGTTTCGGTCGGCACAATCGCTCTTTCCGGGTGCGAAGTCGTCCCCCGGGGCACCGAAGCTCTCGGCGCCGGAACCCCGCCCTCCGCCGACCAGCCGATCTCCGCCACGATCCTCCCGCCGAGCTTCACCCCCGCTCCCGCGCCCCAGGAATCCATCGCGCAGAGCCGCACCACCGCCATCGTGCGCGCAGCCCGAACGGTGGCCCCTGCGGTGGTCACCATCTCGGTGCGGAGGCGCGAGCGCGTCCGCCGGCGGAGCTTCTTCGACGACTACTTCCTCCCCTTCCGCGAGACCCAGGGCCTGGGTTCGGGATTCATCGTCGACGGAAGGGGGACCGTCCTCACCAACCACCACGTCGTCGAGGGGGCGACGCAGATCCTGGTCACCCTCCCCGACGCCCGCGACTTCGACGCCCGCCTGGTCGGCTCCGATCCGGCGAGCGACATCGCCGTGCTCGCCCTGGACGCCGCCAGCGACCTCCCCGTAGCCCCGCTCGGCACCGCCGCCGACCTCATGATCGGCGAATGGACGGTCGCCATCGGCAATCCCTTCGGCGGACTCATCTCGAACGCCGAGCCCTCGGTCACCGCCGGCGTGGTCAGCGCGCTCGGGCGCCACATCGTGCCCGGCGGCGACGACGATGGCTTCCACCTCGGCATGATCCAGACCGACGCCTCCATCAACCCCGGCAACTCGGGCGGCCCCCTCGTGAACGCACTCGGCGAGGTGATCGGGATCAACGCCTCGATCCTGTCGCGCTCGGGGGGCAGTGAGGGCCTCGGCTTCGCCATCCCGATCGATCGCGCGCTCAAGGTGGCGGACGATCTCGTGCGTTTCGGCGAGGTGCGCCGGGCGTGGCTCGGCCTCGACGTAGACGCGGTGGAGGCCGACGGGTTCGGTCGCTCCCGCGGAGTGCGCGTGGCCCGTGTCACTCCGGGTTCCCCGGCGGCCGCGGCCGGAATTCGCGCCGGGACCCGCCTGGTCCGCGCCGGGCAGAGCCGCATGGCGACGCCCCTCGACTATGCCGCCGCGCTCCTCGAACTACAGGCCGGCGACAGGATCGAGCTGGCGCTGGAAGGGATGGAGCCCGTACTGGTCGAAGCCGAGCCGCTTCCCTCCGTCGCGGCGGAGCGGGTCGAACTGGTGAGAGACCTCGAAGTGGTGACCGTGACGCCGGGGATTCAGGCCGAACGGGGCCTCACGGCGACCGAGGGCGCGCTGGTCGTGGAGATCTCGGAGCTGCTGGCGAGGAGGACGGGGCTGGCCCGCGGCGATGTGCTGCTGGCGGTGAACAACACCCGCCTGAGCACGGCGCGCGACGCGGCGGAGGAGCTTAGGAGGACCCAGCAGAGCGCACGCCCCTTCGTGCTGCTCTTCGAGCGCAACGGCCGGGTGATCCGCACGGGACTGCTGGAATGGACATGAACCCCGAGCCCGAGGCACAACCCATGGCCGGTGGAGCCGCCGACCGCTACCAGCACCCGCTGTCGGCGCGGTACGTGTCGCGCGAGATGGAGCGGATCTTCGCGCCGGCCTTCCGCTTCGGCACCTGGCGGCGGCTCTGGCTCGCCTTGGCGGAGGCCCAGCGGGACGCCGGACTCGACATCCCCGCCGACGCGATCCGGCAGATGCGCGACCGCATCGACGACTTCGACTTCGAGGCCGCCGCCCGGTACGAGCGCCGCTTCCGCCACGACGTGATGGCGCACATCCACCATTTCGGCGACGTCGCGCCCGCCGCGCGGGGCATCCTGCACCTGGGCGCCACCAGCGCCTTCGTCGGCGACAACACCGACCTGATCCAGCACCGCGACGCGATGACCCTGGTGCGCGACCGCGTGGTCGCCGTCATCCGCGCCCTCGCGCGCTTCGCCGAGACCCACCGCCGGCGGCCGACCCTCGCCTACACCCACTTCCAGCCCGCCCAGCCCACGACCGTCGGGAAGCGGGCCACCCTCTGGATCCAGGACTTCCTCCTCGACCTGGACGAGATCGAGTACCGGCTGGGCGCGCTCCGCCTTCGGGGCGTGCGCGGCACGACCGGCACCCAGGCCTCCTTCCTGCAGCTCTTCGACGGCGATCACGACAAGGTGAATGCCCTGGAGCGCGCGGTGTGCCGCCGGCTCGGCTTCGAGGGCGCCTACCCCGTCACGGGCCAGACCTACACCCGCAAGGTCGACCAGGCGTTCCTGGCCACCCTGGCCGGGGTGGCGGCCTCGGCGTCCAGGATGGCGCACGACATCCGCCTGCTCTCGCACCTGCGCGAAGTCGAGGAGCCCTTCGAGAAGGAGCAGGTCGGCTCGTCGGCGATGCCGTACAAGCGCAACCCCATGCGCTCCGAGCGGATCTGCGCGGTAACGCGCCACGTGATCGCGCTGGCCGCCGATCCCGCGCACACCGCCGCGACCCAGTGGCTGGAGCGCTCCCTCGACGACTCCGCCAACAAGCGCCTGTGCATCCCCGATGCGTACATGGCCACCGACGCCGTGCTCGTCCTGGCCGGGAACGTCGCCGACGGGCTGCACGTCAACGATGGGGTCGTCGCGGCCAACCTCGCCGTCCACCTCCCCTTCATGGTTATGGAGGCGGTGATGATGGACGCGGCCGCCGGGGGCGGCGACCGCCAGGAGGCGCACGAGCGGATCCGGCGCCACACCCTCGCCGCCGCGCGCCGCATGACCGAGGGGGAGGAGGGCGACCTCTTCGCCCGCATCGCGGCCGACAGCGAGTTGGGCGTCACCGCCGCGCAGCTCGAGGAGATGGCCCGGCCGGAGAAGCTGGTCGGCCGCGCGCCGGAGCAGGTGGACGAGTTCCTGAGTGCGCACGTCGGCCCCGTGTTGGCGCGATACGGGGACTCCGCCCGCGAAGCCGGCGAGGTGCGGGTGTGATTCCGCTGCCGCTGCTCTTCCGCGGGAAGGTCCGCGATGTGTACGCGGTTCCCCGCGACCCCGGGGCGCGGCGCGGCGGCGATTCCGCCGGCGCGGGCGGCGACACGCCTGGCCCCGACGACGCGGACCGCCTCCTGCTCGTCGCCAGCGACCGCGTCAGCGCCTTCGATGTCGTCATGGACGAGCCCGTGCCGGGGAAGGGCCGCGTTCTCACCCAGATCACCGCCTGGTGGCTGGACACGCACCTGCGCGACATCCCGCACCACCTCATTTCGGTGCGTAGCGACGAGATCCGCGAGGCCGTGCCGGTGCTGGCCGGCTGCGAGGCAGAATGGGCGGGCCGCGCCAGCCTGGTGCACCGCACGCGTCCGCTGCCCGTCGAATGCGTGGTCCGCGGCTACCTGTCCGGCTCCGCCTGGAAGGAGTATCGTGAAGCGGGGACGCTGGCCGGGGAGCCGCTGCAACCGGGGCTGGTCGAGAGCGACGCGCTCCTTCCGGCCATCTTCTCGCCGGCGACCAAGGCCCAGGAGGGCCACGACGAGAACATCACCTTCGCCGAGGTGATCGAACTGCTGGGTGCGGACCTCGCGCATCGGCTGCGCGACCGCTCCATCGACATCTACGAGCGGGGCCGCGCGGTCGCCGCCAAACGGGGAATCATCCTGGCCGACACCAAATTCGAATTCGGGATCTCGCCCGAGGGCGACCTGCTCCTGATCGACGAGGTGCTGACGCCCGATTCCTCGCGTTTCTGGCCGCAGGAGCAGTACGGAACCGGACGCGGCCAGCCGTCGCTCGACAAGCAGCCGCTGCGCGACTACCTCGACGGGCTCACCGACTGGCCCAAGCGGTATCCGCCCCCTCCACTGCCCGGCGACGTGGTCGCGGCCGTCGGGGAGCGCTACCGCGGCGTCTTCCAGCGGCTCACCGGGACGGCGCTGGCCGACTACGAGGAGCCGCGGTTCAACCGGCGGGGTGCAGCGTGAGCGGACCGAGCGTTGTGGCCGGGCCCCGCGCGATCGCAGCCATGTCGGGGTCGCACCGGGCGAAGGAGTGCTCGCCGTGAGAATCCCGATCGCGCGCGAAGGGATGCCATTCATCGTGGTGTGCGCCGTGCTGTTCGTCGCGGCCCTCATCTGGGCGCGGAGCGGAGAATCGGGCCTGCGCGCGGCCCTCCCTGCCGTGCTGGGAATCGCCGTGCTCTTTGTCACATACTTCTTTCGCGATCCCGAACGGACGCTGCCGGCTGGCGAGCATGTCGTCGTGTCGCCGGCGGACGGGAAGGTGATGAGCGTGGGGCTGGTCGAGGGCGAGGACTTCATGAGCGGGGCCGCGACCCGGGTGACCATCTTCCTAAGCGTGTTCAACGTGCATGTGCAGCGGGCGCCGCTCCGAGGCGAGGTGGGCCACTACGCGTACCGCCGGGGCGGGTATCTGGCGGCGTGGCGCGAGGAGGCCAGCGCCGAGAACGAGGCCGCGTCGCTGGGGATCGCCGCGGAGGCGGGGCCGGTTCTGGTGCGGCAGATCGCGGGACTGGTGGCACGGCGGATCGTGACCTATCCGCGCGAGGGCGACCGGGTCGCACGGGGGGACCGGATCGGGCTGATACGCTTCGGTTCGCGGGTGGATCTGTTCCTGCCGCCCGACTGGCCGGTCAGCGTCGAGCCGGGCGACGTGGTGCGCGGGGGAGAGACGCCGGTGGCGACAGTGGGCGGTCCACGATGACGCCCCGTCGAACACGGACGCCGCGCCGCCAGGGAACGCGCCAAATGCGGCGGCCTCGCTGGCGCCGCCGGGCAGACCGTCCCCGCAGGGACCTCAGGCGCGGGGTGATCATCCTTCCGTCGGCCTTTACCCTCGGCAACCTCTTCTTCGGTTTCTACGCGATCATCGCGGCCTTCCGGGGGGACTTCATCTGGGCGTCCTGGTGCATCGTCATCGCGTGGGTGCTGGACTACCTGGACGGGAGGGTGGCGCGGGTTACGCGCACGGGATCGGACTTCGGGGCCGAGCTGGACTCGCTTACCGATGCGGTCTCGTTCGGCATCGCCCCGGCGCTGATCCTGGTCCTGCTCTATTTTCCCGAATCCGACTGGAGCTGGCTGATTGGATTCGCCTACGTCGCGGTCGCGGTGCTGCGGCTGGCACGGTTCAATGTCGAGCAGGGGGGCGAGGCCCGTACGCACTTCCACGGCCTTCCCAGTCCCGCGGCCGGCCTGATCCTGGCCACCCACTATCCCTTCACCACCACTCCGCTCTTCCAGCAGTACCTGGCCGGCCTCCCATGGCCCCAGATCATGGTGATCACGACCGTTCTGGTCTCGATCCTGATGGTCAGCCACATCCCGTACGCCAAGCTTCCGCCGCTGGACTTCAGAACCCGGCGCGGCATCGTCAGGACGACTCTTTTGGCGGCCTGTTTCGTGCTCGCCGTGACGGTCCCCTACTACTGGTTTTTCCCCGCGATCGTCGGCTATGCGCTGTGGGGCCTGCTGAGGTCGGTCTTCCTCGGGCTGTTGCAGAGACTTCCCGAACGGGACCCCCTGCTGGACGAGGAGCCGGATGCCCTGGACTCGGAGGTCGAGCCGCGCGAGGTGGACTACCAGGAGCTGACCCACGAGCCCGACGGTGACGAGCCCGATGTCGACGAGCCCGATGTCGACGAGCCCGCAACCCCTGAATCCGATATCATTCATTGGAAGGAGAACCGTTCTTGAGCCGATTCACAGTGGAGGTTCTGGTCACGCCCCGGCCCGGCCTGCTGGACCCTCAGGGCAAGGCGATCCATCACGCCCTGTCTTCGCTGGGCTACGACGCAGTCGACGAAGTGCGCGTCGGCAGGGCGATCTACCTCGAGGTGGCGGCGGAATCGTCGGAGGCCGCGCAGGAGAGAGTCGAGGAGATGTGCCGCAAGCTCCTCGCGAACCCGGTCACCGAGGACTTCCGTGTGACCGCCGGGGAGGACGGAGGCACAGCCCGATGAACGTCGCGATCATCACCTTCCCCGGATCCAACTGCGACCAGGACTGCCACCGCTCCGTCGAAGTGGCGGGGGGATCGCCGAGCTACCTCTGGCACCGCGAGACCTCGCTGGGGGGCGTGGATGCCGTGGTGGTGCCCGGCGGCTTTGCCCACGGCGACTACCTGCGGCCCGGCGCGATCGCCCGCTTCAGCCCGATCATGGACTCCGTCATCGACTTCGCGCGGGGCGGAGGCCTCGTCGTCGGGATCTGCAACGGGTTTCAGGTCCTCTGCGAGGCGGGACTGCTGCCCGGCGCCCTGCTCCGCAACGAGTCGCTCCGCTTCCAGTCCCACGACTGCAGGATGCGGGTGGAGCGGCCCGACACCGTGTACACGAATCGGTACCGCGAGGGCCAGGTCATCCGCATGCCGCTCTCCCACGCCGACGGCAACTACTACGCGAACCCGGAGACGCTGGCCGAGCTGGAGTCCGGGGGGCGCGTCGTGTTCCGCTACTGTGACGCGGACGGGGCGGTGACGGACGAGGCCAACCCGAACGGGTCGCTCAACAACATCGCGGGCATAATCAACGCGCGCGGGAATGTGCTGGGCATGATGCCGCACCCGGACCGTGCCTTCGAAGCCGCGCTCGGCTCGGTGGACGGTCTTCCGCTGTTTGCGTCGCTGGTGGGAGCTCTCGCGCGAGCGGAGGTGGCATGATCACGACCACCGAGGCCCCCCGCCCCCGCATCGGCGACCCTCCGATGACCCCGGAGCTGGTCGACGACCACGGCCTTTCGCCCGATGAATACGCGCAGATCCAGGGCATCCTCGGCCGCGACCCCACCTTCACCGAGCTGGGCGTCTTCTCGGCCATGTGGTCCGAGCACTGCGGCTACAAGAACTCGAAGCGGCTGTTGCGGCTGCTGCCGACGCAGGCCCCCTGGGTCATCCAGGGCCCCGGCGAGAACGCGGGCGTGATCGACGTGGGCGGCGGATACGCGCTGGCCTTCAAGATCGAGTCCCACAACCACCCTTCGGCGGTCGAGCCCTACCAGGGGGCGGCGACGGGGATCGGCGGCATCCTGCGCGATGTCTTCACGATGGGCGCGCGGCCGGTCGCGACGCTGAACTCGCTCCACTTCGGCGACCTGGACCGCCCCCGCGTGCGCTACCTCTTCGGTGGCGTGGTCAAGGGGATCGGCGACTACGGCAACTGCGTCGGCATCCCGTCGACCGGCGGCGAGGTGTACTTCGACCGCGGCTACGAGGAGAACCCGATCGTCAACGCCATGTGCCTCGGCCTGATGCGCAAGGAGGACCTGATCCGCGGCACCGCCGAGGGCGTGGGCAACACGCTGATGGCGGTGGGCGCGCGCACCGGCCGCGACGGGATCCACGGCGCCACCTTCGCGTCGGAGGAGCTTTCCGAGGGCGACGACGAGGCGAGCCGGCCGCAGGTGCAGGTGGGCGACCCGTTCACCGAGAAGCTGCTGCTCGAGGCCTCGCTGGAGTTGATCGCGAGCGGGCACATCGTGGGGATTCAGGACATGGGTGCCGCCGGGCTGACATCGAGCGGGGCCGAGATGGCGGGGCGCTCCGGAACCGGCGTCGAGATGGATGTGGCGCTGGTGCCGGTCCGCGAGGACGGGATGACGCCCTACGAGATCCTGCTGTCGGAGTCGCAGGAGAGGATGCTTGTCGTGGCCGCGGCGGGCCGGGAAGACGCCGTCCGCGAGATCCTGGAGAAGTGGGAGCTGGAAGCCGAGACGATCGGCAGCGTCACCGCGAGCGGCGCATTTCGCGTGCTCGAAGATGGGGTCGTGGTGGCGGACATTCCCGCCCTGCCCCTCACCGAGGGCTGCCCGACGTATGAGCGGCCCGGCGAGGAGGGTGACGAGGTGCGGGCGCTGCGCACGATGGACATCTCGCCGTACGTGGAACCGCCCGCCGGGCTGAGGGACGCGTTCCTGCGCGTGGTGGGGTCGCCCAACGTGGCCTCGAAGCAATGGGTGTACGAGCAGTACGACACCACCGTGCGGGCCAACTCGATCGAGCGTCCGGGCGGCGACGCGGGTGTGATCCGCATCCCGGGAACCAATCGGGGCGTCGCCGCCTCGACCGACTGCAACGGCCGCCACACCTACCTGAACCCCCGCGCCGGCGCGATGGGCGCCGTCGCCGAGGCGGCCCGCAACGTCGCGTGCACCGGCGCGGTCCCGATGGCCATCACCAACTGCCTCAACTTCGGCAGCCCGCTCAAGCCGCACATCATGCACCAGTTCCGCGAGGCGGTGCTGGGGATGCGCGACGCATGCGGCTTCCTCGAGACCCCGGTCACCGGCGGCAACGTCTCCTTCTACAACGAAACCGACGGCAAGGCCGTCTACCCCACCCCCGTGATCGGCATGATCGGCGTGATGGACGACCTTGACGCCATCGTGCGGCACCCGTTCCAGGACGCCGGCGACGCGATCCTGCTGCTCGGCGCCAACACCGGCGAACTCGGCGGCTCCGAATACCTCTACGCCGTGCACGACCTCGTCGCGGGCGAGCCGCCCGGCGTCGACCTCGCCGCCGAACGCGCCCTGCAGCGCTGCATCCTGGCGATGGCCTCGCGGCGCGTCCTCAAGTCGGCCCACGACGTCGCCAGCGGCGGTCTCGCGGCCACCCTGACCGAGTCCTGCCTGGGAAGGCCGCGCATGGGAGGCGGCGTTGGCGCATCGGTGCGCTTCGAGGACGACCTGGCCGACACCGCGCTGCTCTTCGGCGAAGACCACGGACGCATCGTCGTCAGCTGCGCCCCCGGCGACGAGGAACGGGTGCGCGGCCTCGCGGCAGACTACGGGGTGCCCTGCGCGCGCATTGGAACTGTCACGGACGGAGGGTCGCCCCTCAGGATCGAGACGGCAACCGCCGCGCTGCAGCTGGAACTGGACTTGCTTCGGGAGCGCTACTTCGCCGCCATCCCGGGAATCATGAACGAGGCGGGATAATGCCAAAGGGTGGGCGCGGACCAACCGATATCCATCTGCCCCATCTGGACGATCGTCCGCGGGAGGAATGCGGCATCGTGGGGATCTGCGGCGTCGAGAATGCCGCCGAGCTCTCCTTCCTCGCGCTCTACGCACTGCAGCATCGGGGACAGGAGGCCGCCGGCATCTGCGCCGCCAACGGCGGCCGGACACGCGTGTACAAGGAACTCGGCCTCGTCTCGGATGTCTTCGACGCGAAACAAATCGAGTCGCTACCGGGAGACACCTCGCTCGGCCACGTCCGCTACTCCACGGCCGGCGGCGGTCAGCGGGTCAACGCGCAGCCGATCGTGGTCGGGTATGCGGAAGGCGACCTGGCGATCGTGCACAACGGCAACCTCACCAATGCCCACGCCGTGAAGCGCCAGCTCGTGCACGAAGGCGCGCTCTTCCAGAGCACCTCCGACTCGGAGGTCATCGTGCACCTCATCGCGCGCTCGCGGCACCAGATGGTGCAGGCGCAGCTGCGCGACGCGCTCAGCTTCCTCGAGGGCGCGTATTCGCTCGTGATGACCGTCGGCGAGACGATGTACGCGGTGCGCGACCCGCGCGGGTTCAGGCCGCTCGTCATGGGCGAGCTGAACGGCGGGCACATCGTCACCAGCGAGACCTGTGCGCTCGACATCATGGGAGCCACCTACGTCCGGGACATCGAGCCGGGCGAGCTGGTGCGCTTCCGCGACGGAAAGGTCGAAAGTCTCCCCGGGCTGCACCCGCAGACCCCCGCGCCGTGCATCTTCGAGCTCGTCTACTTCGCGCGGCCCGACTCCAACCTCTGGGGGATGAGCGTGGATCGTGCGCGGCGCGCCTTCGGGCGGCAGCTCGCCAGGGAGCACCCGGTGCCGGCCGACTGCGTGATCGCCGTGCCCGACAGCGCCAACTCGGCGGCGCTCGGCTACAGCGAGCAGAGCGGGATTCCGTACGAACTCGGGCTGCTCCGCAACCACTACATCGGCCGCACCTTCATCCGCCCGTCGCAGGCCGACCGCGATTTCGGGGCTCGCGTCAAGTACAACCCCGTAAAGGAGGTCCTCGCGGGCCAGCGCGTGGTCGTGGTGGACGATTCGATCGTGCGCGGAACCACCTCATCCAGCCTGGTCAAGTTCATCCGCGCGGCGGGAGCGGCCGAGGTCCACTTCCGGGTCGCGAGCCCGCCGGTGCGCCACCCCTGCTACTACGGGATCGACATGCCGTCGAAGGAAGAACTCAAGGGGTCGGGGATGTCGGTGGACGAGATCGCCGCCGATCTGGAGGTGGACTCGCTGGGGTATCTGTCGCTGGACGGGATGGTCGACGCGGTGGCTGAGGGCAGCCCGTATTGCACGGCATGTTTCTCGGGTGAATATTCGGCGCCATTGGTGGATCTGCAGGAGAAGGCCGAAAATACTAAACAATTTGATTTAGTATTGTAGGGGACGGGGGCGCACAACCTCTTCGTCCGACCGCAGCAAAGAGGCCGCAAACATGTCACTTTCACGCCGACGATTTGTACAGGGGGCAGGGGCTGGAGGCACAGCGCTCGGCCTGGGTTTCGAGCCTTTGCTGGAGATTGGCGAGGGGGTTGGATCACCCCGGCAGGATAACATCTGGATCGACGCCCTCGGAGGACTCCGCTTCGGCCCGGAAGGCTTCGACGAGATCGAGCGCTCCGGCCTGACCATGATCGAGACCACGCTGGGCGCTCCTGGCGACCCGCCATTCGGCTACGAACAGGCCGTGCAGGACATCGCGAGCTGGCATGGCAACTTCAACCGCTACCCGGACCAAGTCATCCATGTGCGGCGGTCGGCCGACATTCTGGAAGCGAGCCGGACCGGCAAGATCGCGGTCATGATCGGGTTCCAGAATGCGACGCACCTGAACCGCGATCTGGCCAACGTCGAGTTCTTCTACAACCTCGGAATCCGGCAGATGCAGCTGACGTACAACTCGCTCAACGCCCTGGGCGCGGGGTGCACCGAGCGGGTCGATGTCGGTCTAAGCGACTTCGGCGTCGAGGTCGTGCAGAAGATGAACGAACTGGCTATGATCGTCGACGTTTCGCACACGGGGGTGCGGAGCACGATGGATGCGATCGAGGTCTCCAGCGCGCCCGTTCTGTTCACGCACACGAATTGCCGGGCGCTGTGCGACAATCCGCGCTGCAAGACCGACGAGCAGATCAGGGCGCTGGCCGCGCGCGGCGGGGTGATGGGCATCACCACTGTGAACTTCTTCGTGAGCAAGAAGCCGCGTTCCACCTTGGACGACTTCATCGATCACATCGCGTACGTCGCCGATCTCGTCGGAGTCGACCACGTCGGCATCGGCACCGACTCGAGCATCGGGGGCTGGCGCACCTCATTCCCGACCGAGCAGGCGTTCTGGGACTTCCACGCGCAGTTCGAGTTCAAGCCGGAGGTCGACCTCAAGTGGCCGCCGTTCATCGAGGAGATCGACCGGCCCGAGAAGATGCACATCATCGCGGAGCGGTTGGAGCAGCGGGGTTTTTCGGGCGGTGAGGTCGCCCAGGTCATGGGCGGCAACTTCATGCGGGTGTACGAGGCGATTCTGGGGTAGTAGCCGGGCCGGGACCCTGTCAGACGCCCGCGCGAGGCTCGATGCGCGAGCGCATCCAGTCAGCGATTGCTTCCTCATCGAGATTGCCGGATGCGATGGCCATTGTCTTCTCAACTACTTCATCATCGGACGCCACAAGGTCATACCCGTTGAGGCCGAGGAAGATGACTGCTGCCAGAAAGGAGATCCGCTTGTTGCCGTCCTGGAACGGGTGACTGGTGCAGATCCCGAAGAAGTAGTCGGCGGCGAGGCGTGACAGATCCGGGTCAGGTTCATAGCTCCATCTCTGCTTCGCGCGAGCCAGGGCCGATTCGAGAGCGTTGTCGTCTCGAATACCGATCCGGCCGCCGTGTTCGCGCAGTTGGTCGAGATGGACTGACTCAATGACCAGCCGGGGAACCCAGCGCGGCTCCTGCCGCGTCACCTGGCAAGTTCTCTAAGGGCCCTCCGGTAGCGCTTCTGAGCTTCGGCCGCCAAAGCCAGCCCTTCCTCCACGTCCAGATCGTAGGGACTCAGCAGGATCCCGTTTGCCGTTTCGACGGCCAGTACTTCGTCGCCGGCCTCCAGGTGAAGACGTTCCGCCATATCCTTGGGCAGCGTAGCCCCGACAGATCCACCCATGCGCCGCAGTTTGACATTTCGAACCATCAATTGCCTCCCGGTAGCACTCTAATGCTACTTGAATCCGGATGCATCAGCAACAGCTGACTCTGCTCGGCGCACGTGTCCAGGCAATGCGCTGACCACGGGCAAACTTGCGCACGCGATCAGCAATCCGCTATATGGACCCCCATTCAGTTTGTCCCGTGGTTCACACGCTTGGCGTCAGGGAGCAGTGCAAGAGTGACTCGTCCGGTCTCACACGCACTTCGCATTGCGGCCCCCGTCGCGCTCGTCGTCGTCACCTTCGGCTACGCGATCACCGGGGTTCACACCGATGTCCTGTTGGGAGTGGGCTGTGGGCTGGCCATCGGTGTAGGCGTCGGTCTCCGGGGAAGCTCCCGTGGCGGTGTCTGGACCGGTATCCTGATCGGCTCGATCGTCGGGGTCACGGCCGCCCTTTTGACCGGCGCGCTCGATGTCGGCTGGGGACTCATCATCCCCCCACTTGTGCCTCTGGCGGTCGGCTTGATCGACGGGCTCGGCCGGTCGTCCCTCTCGGGGTATCGCGAGGTGAGCCGGGAGACCTTCATCGTAACCGTGCTGCTGACCCTGGGGTTTATTCCCCGGTTGACCGCGGGGGACTTCTCCGCAGCACTGCTGATTGCGCCGTACCCGCTACTGAGCATGCCCTGGACTGCGCTGCTGGTCGGGCTCCTCAGTCGCCGCCGCGAGGGATGGCGCGATTCCCGGCCTCCCCGGCTTCTGGTCCTCGGTGCGGCGGCGCTGCCGATCGTGATGGGCCTCCTGTTCGGGTTCGGGGTGCTCGACGAAGACATCGGGCTGTCGGGCATCGCCGCCGCGTTGTACATCGCTTTTATCCTGTTGATTTCGCTTGTCGCGGTCCCGGCGACGGCATTCCTCCTGGGGCGCGCCGCCGCCACCTGGCTCCGGCCGCGGCTCGGGGTTTACGCCCAGCTCGCCGACTACCTGCGCGTCATGTGGATTCCGATCGGCGGATTCGCGCTCGGCTACCTGACGATCATCGCCCTGTTCGCCGGATTCTACGGAACGCTGGAGCGTTTCCGCCCGGGCGCGTTTGCCGGCGCGGGCACGGGGATCACCGACTGGGTGTCCTTCGCATTCTTCACGGCGCTCGGCCAGGACTATGCGACCGTGGCCCCGGTCTCGGTCGCTGCCAGGATGCTTGTTGGCGTCCACCTGATCCTTTCGGCGGGATGGGCGCTGGTGCTGTTCGCGGCGGTGATGTCGTCCATACGGCCGAAGCTTGACCAGATCTCGCAGCTATTGCAGGACAAGGGCAGCGAATGAGGGGCGAACTCGCTGTCCGGATGATCACGGGTCCGTTCGCCTGGAGGGGCCGTCGCTCATGTCCCAACAGTTGATCGGGCAAGCAGTCCGGATAGCGGCCGCCATTGCCCTCGTCGTCGTACCCTTCGGCTACGCGATCACCGGGGTCCACTCGGAAGTGCTGATGGGAGCGGGGTGCGGGATCGCCGTGGGCATGGGCGTCGGACTTCGCGGAGAGACAAGGGGCGGCCCGTGGACCGGCATCCTGATCGGCTCGGTGGTCGGAATCACCGTCGCGCTGATTGCCGGCTCGTTTTCCGGCATCAAGTGGGGCGTCCTCATTTCGCCCAGTCTCGCCCTGGCGGTCGGCCTGATCGCCGGGCTGGGCGGGTCGTCCCTCTCCGGGTACCGGGACATCTGCCGGGAGACGTTCATCGTGTCCGTCCTCCTCACCTTGGGGTTCTTCCCCGCCCACATTGCGCAAGGCACGATTGCCGTTCTGCGTGCGGAAGGCGTTCTCTCCCTGGCGGGGATCACATTGGTGGCGCCCCTCATGGCGATGCCACCAGTCGCGCTCCTGGCCGGTGGACTCAGCCATTGGCGCAAGGAGTGGCGCGACACACGTCCGCCCGGGCTCCTGATGCTGGGAGCCGCCGTGCTGCCCTCCCTGGTGGTGTACCTGCTGGTTGTCGGGGTGTTGGAGGACGTGCGCGGGCTGGCGGGGATCCAATTGATCGGGGCGATCGGTTCTACGATGATCCTCGCGGTGTTGATCTATCCTGGAGCCGCGTTTCTGCTGGGGCGGGCCGCCACGACCTGGCTCCAGCCACGGCTCCGGGTGTATGGCCGGCTCGCCGACTACCTGCGCGTCATGTGGGTCCCGATCGGCGGTTTCGCGGTCGGCTATCTGACGATCATCGTACTGTTCGCCGGATTCTACGGGATGCTCGAGCGCTTTCAGCCCGGGGCATTTGCCGGCGCCGGCACCGGGGTCATCGACTGGCTCTGGTTCGCCTTCTTCAACGCCCTCGCCCAGGACTACGCGGCCGTCGCACCGGTCTCGGTCGCCGCCCGGGCGCTGGTCGGCGCGCACCTCATCCTCTCGGTCGGTTGGGCGCTGGTGCTGTTCGCGGCCGTGATGTCGTCCATCCAGCCGAGACTGGAGCGAATCGCGCGACGCGACGCGGAGGAGGGCGGCGACTGACCGGCGGGTGCGAGAACGATCGCTCCCCGCGCTTGCGTGCTCCGTCCGCCGACTGCATGCTGGGCACCCCGAGACCGTCGGCACGGATGAGGCCCGACGGCACGGGCGTCACGCAATCAGCGGAGGATACCCATGACCAAACGAAAGAAGGCGAGCGATTTCCCCCAGGAGGTGCTGGCGCTCTTCGACGGCTACGTCCACGGGCATATCCAGCGTCGGGATTTCCTGGAAGGGGCCGGGAAGGTGCTGGGTGGCGGAGCCGCTGCCGCGGCGGTCCTCGAGGCACTTCGGCCCAACTACGCGTGGGCGCGGCAGGTGGAGACCGATGATGCCCGGATCCGGCAGGAGTACGTCACCTACCCTTCGCCGGACGGCTCGGGGACCATGCGCGGCTACATGGCCGTGCCGCCGGCACAACGGAGCCCAGGCCCGCGGTGCTCGTCATCCACGAGAATCGCGGCCTTAACCCCTACATCGAAGACGTGGTCCGCAGGTTCGCGGCCGCGGATTTCGTGGCGCTGGGGCCGGACGCGCTCACCCCCCTGGGTGGCTATCCCGGCAACGACGACGAGGGCCGGGTAATGCAGCGGCAGCTCGACAGGGCCGTGATGATGGAGGATTGGCTCGCAGCGTTCCGGTTCCTGCGCGACCACGAGTCGACCACCGGGCGAGTCGGGGCGGTCGGGTTCTGCTACGGCGGCGGAGTTGTGAACCAGCTCGCGGTCCGGCTTCCGGACCTGGGCGCTGGCGTACCGTTCTACGGGTCGGCTCCCGACCTGGATGACGTGCCCTCCATACAGGCGCCCCTCATGATCCAGCTCGCGGGTCTGGACGAGCGGATCAACGCCGGCTACCCGCCCTACCAGGCGGCGCTGGAGGAAAACCGGAAGGACTTCGTGGTTCACGTCTACGAGGGCGCGAACCACGGGTTCCACAACGACACAACCCCACGCTACGACCAGGAGGCCGCCGGCCTCGCGCAGGAGCGGACCATCGCGTTCTTCAACGAGCATCTGCGGGGCTGAGCCCGCGCGTTGAATACTAAACATTTGTGTTTAGTGTTCACCACACCCAGACCGATTACCGCGGCAGCCGCGGCACGTTGAGCGGACTCCCCTCCAGCACCTGGCCCCAGATCCTCCGGCCGACCGCGTCGGCTTCGCGCAGGATCGCCGCCTCGTCCATGGTCAGCACCTCGCGGTCACGCATGACGAACCGGCCGTCCACCATGACCGACTCGATGTCGCCCGGATGCCCGCTGTGCACCAGCGCGGAGATGATCCGGCCCGCCGGCACGAGGTGGGCCCGCAGCGTGTCCACCACGAGGAGGTCGGCCTTCTTCCCGACTTCGAGCGTGCCGAGGGCATCGGGCTGCTGCACCGCCAGCGCCCCGCCCTGCGTGCAGTCCGCCAGAATGTCCTCCGGCTGAGGCGCGAGGCCGGGCACCTCGTCGCCGTCGCGGTTGCGTCGGATCCGCTCGGTGAGCAGGGCGATCCGCATGACCTCGAAGACGTCGTTGGTGTTGTTGTCCGTGCCGAGCGCGATGGGGCAGCCGGCAGTCCGCAGCGCCGGGATCGGCGGACTGATCCCGCGGTTCGCCGCCATCCCCGCCTGATGCGCGATGATGGTGCCGGACCTGCCGAGCAGCGCGATCTCCTCGTCGTTCACGTAGCGTGCGTGCGCCGCGAAGAGGCGGGGGCCGAGGAAATCGTGCCGGTCCAGGTACTCCGCCGGCCGCAGCCGGTGATGCATGACCATGAACTCGTACTCGGCGCGGCTCTGGTTCAGGTGGATCGTGTAGCCGAGGTCGTGCGTCTCGGCAAACTCGCGCACGGCGCGCAGCAGTTCGGGCGATGAGGTCTCGGTGAGCGCTGCCGCCGGGAACACCGTCACGCGCCCGTTTCGCGCACCATGCCAGGTGCTGAACAGGTCGTTGATGCGCTGGAGCCCCTCGTCCCGGAGCCGCGCCGAGAACCGCGGCGTCTCGCTGACCGTCCGCGCCATCGCCCTCGTGGACATCGGACCCGGCACGTTTTCGGCGTCGCGAATCCCCTCCGCCAACACGCAACGGAGCCCCGAATCGGCAAGCACTTCCGCCTGGCGCTGAACGTTCCCCGTGTACTCCACAATGGTCGTGGTCCCAGTGCGGATCGCCTCCAGCGCCGCCACCTGCACCATGAGATTGCCCTCTTCGCCCTCCAGCAGACTTGCGGGCGAGATCGCCAGGTTTGCGGTGTTCGGAAAGCCGAAGTCCTCGTTGAAGCCGCGTGCGATCACGGCGCGCATGTGGGCGTGGGTGTTGATCAGGCCTGGGAAGAGCGCCTTGCCGCGTCCGTCGTACAGCTCGGCCCTCGGGTATTGCGCGAGCACCTCGTCCGTGGGACCGATCGCGGCGATCCGGCTCCCTTCGACCGCCAGTGCGACATCGTCTTGCACGCCGTCAGGGTTGGCTACAGTGGTGTTTGTGAAGACGACCGTGGCCTCCTGGGCATCCGGGGTCATGACGGACGGGGCGCCGGGGTGCAGGTGCGCCTGCAGGTGGTCCTGCTTGACCAACAGGGCTGCCGTGCCGGCCCCGGTGGCAGCCAGCCATCCCCGGCGGGTGAGGTTCGCCGTGCTGCTGGAGGAGTGGGGGCTCGGAGCCGGGTTCTTTCGGGTCGTGGTCGGCATGATCATGCGCCTCCGCAGGATTGGTGAGAAGTCGTTCGCGCGCTGGTCCGAGTATGTGTCTCGACCGGGTGCCCATCAAGCGGGTCCCCAACGACTGACGCGTCGGGGGTGGCGGTGGTGGCGCTGGCGGAGCCGGCTCGGCAATCCGTCACGGGGCCGCAGGTCCTCGCCGACCAGCCCCGTGTCTGTCCGACCACACTTTGCGTGCATATCATCAAGGGCAACGGCGGATCGTCGCGCCGTGAAGCGGCGAATCGCCACAGCACACAGTTCACCGTCGCCAGAGAGGTCCAAATGCGTCTCCGTTCCCTCGCCCTCACCGTCTCCGTCGCAGTGCTCGCCGCGTCAGCCGACTCGCTCGCCGCGCAGCAAAGGCCCCTCACCTTCATGGACGTGCAGGAGCTGAAGCGCGCCGGTTCGTGGACCCCGAGCCCTGACGGAGCGTGGATGCTCTACACGGTCACCACGCCCGACTGGGAGGAGGCCGAGTCCCAGACCGACATCCACCTCGTGTCGCTCGGCGACGGCGTCCCGTCCGACCGCCGCCTGACCTACACCGACGACAAGAACGAGACGAGCCCGACCTGGTCTCCGAATGGGTCGTTTTTCCTCTTCGCGTCGAATCGCGACGGTGACGAGACGCAGCTCTACATGATGCGCCACGACGGAGGCGAGGCCCGGAAGATCACCGATGCGAGCGAAGGCGTATCGGGATTCGCGTTCAGTCCGCGCGGGCGCTGGCTGGTTTACAGGTCCGGCAAGAGCGATCGCGAGCAGCTCTACCGGCTCCCTGCCCGCGACCTGACGGGCGCCGAGGCCGAGCAGCTCACCGACGGCGATGCCGGGGTCGACCAGTGGGACTTCACCGCCGACGGAAGCCGCATCTACTTCACCCGCGCCGACTCGTTCGACGAGGACGAGGTGGAGCGGCGCGAGCAGGGCTTCACGGTGGACATCCGCAACGCCGTCACACCGCTCTCGAGCCTGTGGAGCGTCGAAGTGGCGACAGCCGAGGAACGGCGCGAGACGGACGATCCCGCGTACAGCATCAACAGCTTCACCCTCTCCGACGACGGCCGCTGGATCGGCATCACGGGCGGCTCGCCGAAGCGCTACGAGCGCAATATCACCGCGCAGCGCCTCTACGCCGACCTCTACCTCATGGAAGTCGCCACAGGCGAGATCGAGCGCCTCACCGACAACTACGAGGTCAGCGAGGGCGGGCTCAGCTTCTCGCCCGACGGCGCCTTGATCGCGTTTTCGGCGCCGGACAACATGGAGCGCTACACGATGACCGACAATCGCGTCTACATCCGCGAGGTCGACGATCGCGGCGGCGCGTTCCGGAAGCTGGGCACGGACTTCGACCAGAGTTCCAGCGTCGGGTTCTGGTCGGACGATTCGGGGACGATCTACTTCAACGCCGGCGTGACGGTGACGACCCAGCTGCACGCGCTCGACGTGGAGACGGGCGCGGTGCGCCAGCTCACCGAGGAGCGGGCCGCGCTGTCGGTGAACCGCGATGACGACACCGGCACGATCCTCATCGGCTACAGCGACCCGATGACGCCGCCGACGGTGTTCACGGTGGCGAGCGTCGACGACGTGCCGAACCGCTCGGCCTGGACCCAACTCGTCGACGTCAATCCGCACGTCCGCGACATCGCGCTGGGCGAAGAGGTCGAGGTCAACTGGCGCTCGTCGGACGGCAGGATGGTCGGCGGGGTGCTGGTCTACCCGGTCGGCTACGAGGAGGGGACGCGCTATCCGCTCATCGTCGCGATCCACGGGGGACCTGCGTCAGCCGACGTGCTGCGCTTCAATGGCGGGTACAGCGCCCAGGTGTACGCCGGCGCGGGGTACGCCGTCCTCAAACCCAACTACCGCGGCTCGCGGAACTACGGAAACGCGCATCGCACGGACATCGTGGGCGACTATTTCACGATGGGCTATGAAGACATCATCACCGGCGTGGACCACCTGATCGACGAGGGGATCGTGGACGGGGACCGCATGGGGGCGCTCGGCTGGAGCGCGGGCGGCCACTGGTCCAACTGGATCCTGACGCAGACGGACCGGTTCAAGGCGATCAGTTCGGGCGCGGGGACGATGAACTGGATCAGCATGTACGCGCAGAGCGACGTGCAGCGGAATCGGCAGTTCTATGTGGGCGACGGTTTTCTGTACGAGGACTTCGACACGTATTTCGACCAGTCACCGCTGAAGTACATCACGAACGCGAAGACACCGACCATGATTCATGTCGTGGAGGGCGACCCGCGCGTGCCGAGCCCGCAGTCGGTCGAGCTGCACATGGCGCTCAAGAAGCTGGACGTGCCGACGGAGCTATTCATGTACCCGGGGCGGAGTCACGGGATTCCGGACCCGCGGAACCGGCTTGTGAAGGCCGTGAGCGAGATGGCGTGGATGGACTACTACGTGCGGGGGATCGGCGAGAAATTCGAGTGGCGGCAGGTGTTGGAGACGCTGGAGGGGGAGGGGCCGACGGTGGTGTCGGAGGATCGAGGAGAATAGTGCTGCGAGGGTATCGAGTGGTACGACCTGCGGCCAGCAGGTACAGGTTCCCCGCACCGCCGTGGCGGTCGCAACTCGCTGCCGGGGCTCACCGGTTATGGGTTGTGATCAACAGCACCCCGTACGAGCCACGGAAACCGTATCGTTGATACCCTTCAATCGAATTAAGGAAGTGGACCGAATAGATGTCGTGCGCACTCGTTTGATACATCCAGCCTGCGACCTTTTCGTCGATGGGCATGCCGTCCATGACAACCATCGCGCACACCCTTCGGCCCGAATCGGTGACGAGCCTCAGACATCCGTTTGAGGTGTGATCGCCCAGGTTTCCCCCCGGCTGGACCGGCGGAATGTACCGCACCTGCGGCAGCCTGCGAACTCTGAGGATGTGGTCGAGGCTTTGGTACATGTCGCGGAGATCCTCGATTTCGCCCGGGCCGATGAACGCCTGCCGGGTTGTCCCCACGGGGCGCCAGTCCAGTTCGCTGAGCCCCACGACCTCGACCTCGATCCCCTGAAGAGAGATGGGGCCGGGGGTCAGGTAGAGAGCGAGTATCTCCCCGCTGTTAACCGGGATGTCGGCTTCGAACTCGTCGTAGCCGAGGCGGAACACTCGGATCACATGGGTCGCTACCGAAACCTCATCCAGGCGGTAGTATCCCATGCTGTCGGTAGCCGTGGTCAGTCCGAGACTTGGCAAGCTGACTATGGCGCCTTCGATAGGGAGGTTGTTCGATACGTCGACGACCTCGCCTTCAAGAGTTACCAGGTCGGCATCCACCACCTCTTGCGATGCGATTCCTGCTGGACTCGCAAGGGCTCCAACGAGCGTCAACGCCGGGCAGACGACCCAGGCCACTCTCGCTGGGAATCTCCGACCAAGTGATGTCAGATTTGCATCAGGCATTTTCCTCAGTCCCTTCACGGACACGGAATGCTGTTCAACATAGCGGCCCAAGCATGCAAACATTACACGTCAGCGTCCGTTGGAACGCGCCATCCCTCGCCGTCCTGGTTACGGCTCTGGGCTATGTCCCCGGGGGCACCAGCCTCCTGCCCACGACATAGTTGATATCGAGTGGATCCAGCCACACGCCCCACACGTGGCTCTCCGTTCCGTCCATAACATCGAGCCATTCCGGCAGCAGTACGCGACGGGGTGCCGATTCCATGTCGCCGCGCCCGATCGAATACCAGGCTCGGAGCGTATCGAACCGCTCCCAGCTCCTGAGCCAGACCTGGCCAGAGCTCGCTAGCCGCAACCTCTCGACTGAGGGATAGAATTCGGGCACATACAAAGCGTCCTCAACTGCTTCACGAGCGGCGGCGTAAGACAGCTCTTCGCCTTCGCGAAAGCTCTCGACTCGCGCCTCGACTGCCTCTTCGGCTGTGGCTGCCGGAAGCTCAACGGGTTCGAGTCGCAGCTCTCGCCGCCAAACTGTGTCGCCCGCCGCAGATACTTCGATCACTTCAGCCAGACCGGCGTTCCTATTCCGGCGAACGACGACCACTGTCTCGGTCCCGGGGTCGAACTCATAGAGGTCCGCGTCACCAAACGGCTGGGCGCCAGCTTGAATACCCTCAGCCGCACCGTCGGGATGCTCAATTCCAAGGATCCCATTCCGCGCGTCCACCGAGAAGAAAGACTCCACCGACCATTCACCGGAGGATTGTTCAACCCGAAGCAGTGGCAACTCATCGAATGGATCATCGCCCCACATTCCCAACATGATATGCGCAGGTATCTCTGGCACACCCAAGTAGGTTCCGTCAGTTAGCACAGCATCTGCGCGAAGCAAGAAGCCCTGATATCTGGCCAGGGTCGGCGGACCAGGAATCGTGCGCAGCAAATCCCCAGCACTCGAGAAGAGGGAGAATCGCTGCCTGTCGCGAACATAGAATCCGTTCTCCTCAATATGCACCTTGTAAGGCCCCATGAAGTCTCCCGGCCCCTGCCCGGAGCCCCCGAGGGCGAGCAGAAGCGACCCTTCGGGACTCCACACCGTCACGCTGGCTTCCCTCGGCTCCACGACAAAAACGCGGCTTCCGTCAGGACTGACGCGCAAATACGGAACCCTTGAGAACAGGGCGCTCCCTGCCATCGCGTCTCCAATCCTGAAGTCCTCCTCGGAAGTCCAGGAAGACTCCAGATAGTCGGTAGCCCGGTCCGTTTCGGGCTGACAGGCGAATGTAGACGACACCAGGAACAGCGTTAGGGCTGAACGGCTCACGGCAGTCACCTGCGCTCCCCGAGCCTGTCGCGGGCCCGGGTCTTTCATGGCGATTCGGCTAACCACGGCCGCTGGGAATCTCCGGCTGCGTAGTGTAGAGTTGCGTCAGGCATCACTATCTCAATCCCTGCACGGATCCGCGTGGCTGCTCAACATAGCGTTGCAATCATGCAATCGTTACGCGTCAGCGGTCGCCCTCCGTGTCGGCCGCAACGTACTGATCCCAGGCCGGTGGCTCCACGCCGATCAGATGCCTCACGAAGTAGTCATTCCGCTTTCTCGCCCCGAAGTCACCCCCTGCGCCGTGGCCACCGCCAGGAAACAGCAGGAAGTCGAAGTCCTTGTCGGCCTCGATGAGCGCATTCACGACCTGAAGCGTGGAAGAGGGATCCACATTCCTGTCCAACTCCCCCACGACCAGCAGCAGCTTCCCCTGTAGACGCCAGGCGTTGTCCACGTTCGAGGACTCGGAGTAGTGCGGGCCGATCGGCCATCCCATCCAGGCCTCGTTCCACCAGATCTTGTCCATCCGGTTGTCGTGGCATCCGACCGACGAGAACGCCACGTCGTAGAAGTCGCCGTGCCAGAGCAACGCGGCCATCGAGTTCTGTCCACCGGCCGATCCCCCGTAGATCCCGACCCGGCTCACATCGTAGTAGTCGTACTGCCGGGCTACGGCCTGGTGCCATAGGATCCGGTCCGGGAAGCCGGCGTCCTTGATGTTCTGCCAGGCCACGTCGTGGAAGGCCTTCGACCGGTTGTTGGTCCCCATGCCGTCGATCTGGGCCACGATGAACCCCAGTTCGGCGACGGCGGTCCTGCTTGTGTGGGTACTGAACGTCTTCGGGACGTGCGACCCGTGGGGTCCGGCGTAAATGCTCTCGATCACCGGATAGCTCCGGTTCGGATCGAAGTTGGTGGGGCGGATGATGATTCCCCAGATGTCCGTTACCCCGTCGCGGCCCTTGGCGACGAAGACCTCGGGGTACTGCCACCCCGTGGCCAGAAGAGCCGAGGCGTCGGCCCGCTCCAGCTCCATGACCAGGGATCTGTCGGATGTCCTGCGGAGTTCGGCAACTGGCGGGAGATCCACCCTGGACCACTGGTCGATGTAGAACTCATGGTCCGGGGAAAAGGTGACCTCGTGCATCCCGTCGGCCTCCGTATAGGCCACCAGCCCGGTGCCGTCGAAGTCGATGCGGTAGTAGTGAACGAAATAGGGATCCTGCTCGGGGTTCATGCCGCTCGCACGGAACCAGATCTGGCGGCTCGCCACGTCGACGCTGTCCACGCCCCGAACCGGCCAGTCGCCCTTCGTGATCTGGTGCTTCACCTCGCCCGTCTCGCCGTCGAGCATGTAGAGGTGGTTCCATCCGTCGCGCTCCGACATCCAGATGATCTCCCTGCCGTCGTCGATATCGTGGCGGAACCGCTTGTTGGAGTAGTTGAAGAAGGTCTCGGGCTCCTCGGAAATCACGGCGCGGGTCTGCCCGGTCTCGGCGTCGACTTCGATTACCCGGTACACCTGGTGCCCCCGCTGGTTGTACTCGAAGACGACGTGATCGCTGTCCTCCCTCCATTCCAGGCGGGAGAGGGTGTAGGCATTGGGGAAGAGGGTGTCGTCGATGACCATCTGCCGCCTCGACTCGATGTCCAGGATCACCGGGACCTCCTTGTCGAGCCGGTCGCCGGGCTTCGCGTAGAGGTAGGTCGAGTGCGTCGGCTGGAGCTGATCTTCGGGTGAGGATTCGACGTAGTGCACCCGCCGCTCCTGACCGGGCACCACCCGGTAGACAGCCACCTTTCTGGAGTCGGGCGCCCAGACGATGGAGCGGTCGGTGTAGGTGTTTCCGGGAGTGCCTTCCCAGGTGAGCATGGTGTGGTCGCCGGCGTCCGCACCCGCTTCCCGGAGGGCCACGTTGTAGTTCTGGATGAAGACCTCGCGAGTGCTGTCGGGCGAGACGACCGGTTCCGTGCTCAGGTTGCGCCAAAGCTGGCCGGGGCCTGCCGACCAGGAGACGCCGCTTGGGCCCACGCCGCCGCCTTGCCTCTGCGGCGCCGCCCCCTGGCTCTCGCACTCATAGGTGGCCAGATCGCAACGCCAGGTGAGATCCGCGGCGGTGAACTCGATCGATTGATCGTCCTCCGTGAACTCGATGCGGTTGAAGGGGAGCTCCACGGCCGAGACCGACTCCCCGGCGAAGGCGGGGAGAGCCGAGAGGGACGATGCGAGCCGCTCATGTTCGAAGGCGGGAGCCTGGGTTTGGGTCTCGGCATCCACGAGAACGAAGTTGTGGCCGCCTTCCACCGTCTTGCGGTACCAGAACCGGGTGGTCTCGCCGATCCAGGACGGGCGTTCGGCGGCGTCCACAACCAGGCCCTGGAGGCGATCGCCAAGGCCGCCGGCTCGCCTGTAGTCGGCGAGGGTGCCCTGTGCGGCTGCTGGGAGGGGTGTGCAGATCGAGGCGAGAATCAGGAACAGAATGAACCGATGGGGGAGGCAGCGAACGGGCATTGGCTCCGACTCCTACTTGGATTGTGACTGCGATGTCTGAATTCGACCTACGCCGGCCCCGCCGGCAGATGCTCCAGCAGATACCGCACCATCAGCATCCTAACGTGCACCGCCGTGCCCTCCCCCTCCGACAACCCATGGTTCCGGTTGGGATAGGTCATGTAGTCGAAGGTCTTCCCGAGCTCCACGAGACGGTCCACCAGTCCCTCGACGATCTCCAGGTGCGTGTTGGTTTCCCCGGTTCCGTGAATGATGAGCAGGTCCCCCTCCAGCCCTTCGGCGTAGTTGATGGGCGCAGAGACGCGGTAGCCCTCCGGATTCGTCTCCAGGGTCTCCATGTAGATCTCCTGGAACCACGCGTTGTAGAGGTGCGGCTGGGGCTTGGGGACCACGGCAATCCCCACATGGTAGACATCGGGCTTGCGGAACAGCGAATTCAGGGTGTTGGATCCGCCGCCGCTCCACCCCCAGATTCCCACTCTGGACACGTCGACGTAGGGTAGCATCCGGCCCATCTCCCGGACTCCCGCCGCATGTTCCTCCGTCGACTCTACGCCGATTGTCGGAAACGGCGCCCTCCTCCACTCCGCGCCCTTCGGTGCGGGCGTGCCGCGATTCTCGATGGACACGACCAGGTACCCGAGGTCCGCAATCGCGCGATGGTAGTTGTTCCGGGTCGACCACCGGTCGAGAACGGTCTGGCCGTGGGGTTCCCCGTAGACGTAGATGAACACCGGGTACTGGCTGGAAGGATCGAAGTCCCGCGGCTTGATCATCCACGCGTCCATCACGACGCCATCCTCGATATCCAGCTCCAGAAACTCCGTGGGGTGGGAGATCGTGGCCTCGGCCCGGCGCCGGAGCTCGGCGTTGTCCTCCAGGATGCGGACGACACGATGGTCCGGGAGACTGATCAGCGAAGTTACCGGGGGAGTGTCGAAGGTGGAGTATGTGTGTAAGGCCCACCGAAGGTCGGGAGAGAAGTCGTAGAAGTGGGTTCCCGGCTGGTCTTCGGGGGTGACTCGCTCTGGCGCTTCGGCGCCGTCCAGCCGGACCCTGTAGAGGTACCGCTGGGTGGCGTTGTCGGGTGAAGCGAAGTGATAGAACCAACCCTCCCTCTCGTCGACCGGTCCCCGCTCCATGACGTCGCTGGGCCCCGGGGTCAGGAGGCGTTCCTCCCGCCCATCCCGTGAATGCACGTAGGCGTGACGCCATCCGTCCTGTTCGGTCAGGAACAGGAAGGAGTCGCCCCCTCGGATCCACTCGAGGCCGGCGTTCAGGCGATAGCTGGCGATGACCCAGGCCGGATCGGACTCGTGGTAGATCCGGTCCACCTCACCCGTGGTCACGTTGGCGATGAAGAAGGCCCGTTCGTCCCGAAAGCGGCTGAACTGCTCCACCAACAACTCCCCGGAGTTTCCGGCCCAGCTCACCTGCCCGAGATAGAAGCCCTCGTTTGGGGAAGGGATGGAGATCCAGCGGACTTCCCTGCCTTGGGCGTCCACCACTCCCACCCGGAGCTTGGCGATGGTCTCGCCCACTCTGGCGAATCGGACCTGCTGGAGTTCGGGATACGACGGGTCGGTGGGGACGAGCATCGACCTCATCCGCACCCCGGAGGCGTCGGACTGGACGAAGGCGATCCGGGTTCCGTCGGGACTCCAGACGGCGCGGCCGTTGGAAATCTGTTCGGCCGTGGTCCAGGTCAAACGGGTGGTTTGATTGGCCCCCACGTCGTGGACGTGAAGGTCGCCGTCACGGCTGAAGAGGATGCGGCCTCCGTCCGGGGAGATCGTGTTCCCGCCTCCGCCGTCCACCTTGCTCAGCGTGGAGGTGGCGCCTTCGAAGACCCAAACGCCGTCCCTCTCGGTTTGGAGGAGCACCCAACTGCCGTCCGGGGCAAACTGATAGCCGGAGATACGCAGGGGCTCGGAAGCCGCGGATGGCGTGAGGTCGGTGAGGGAGGCAAGGACCGTCCTGTCGCCACTTGCGGCATCGTACCGGATCAACTCCCGGTCCGTACCCCCCGGGGGGGCCTCCAGGGTCGTGTATCCGGATCCGTCGGGCAGCCACGTCGCCTGGAACGACCGGGCGTCGAACTCCCTCGCCTCGAAGATCGACCTGAGGCGGGCCTCGGTCTCCGGGGGGACCTGGGAGGAGGCCGGAGTTGAGGAAAGCGCTGGGACGGCGAGGACGCCGGCCAGCCAAAAGGTCCGTACAATTCGTCTCGCGGTCATATCTCTCTCCCTCGATCCAGGCGGAGATGCTTCCCCGGCTGATGTTTCGAGAGGATACTCGCGGGATTGTTTGGCCGCAACGGCGAATACTAAATAATTATGTTTAGTATTTAGAATTCCAACCCGCTGATGTCGTACCAATCGATCGCAAGTTGGGCGATCCCATACCGGTCGGGTTTGCGCTCGACCAGGGCAACGAGAGTCGAACCCAGTATGTCGTAGTCCCTCAAGCGGTCGCGAACGCGCACCGTCCCGGCGTACTCCATGCCTGCCCAGATCTCAAGATAGGAGAACGCGTCCCGGTCGAGGGTGAGGGCCGCCCAAAGGCGGTTCCGACCGTCGAAGTTGAGCGACGCGGAACCACCGTAGTACCACCGCTTGGGTTCTTCCCGGTATCCCGCCGCGTAGGCTTCCTTTTGAGCCGGGGAGAGGGAAACCAGGCCACCCCCAATGCGGGTGACCCTGTCGACGTACGCTTCCACATCGCGTGCGCTGGGCAACAGCGGAACGTAGTTGGGAGCAGAGACTACGGTGGCGCTGGTGGCATCCCTGTGGTCAAGGAAGACCAGCTCATGCTCACATGCCGTAGTGACAAGACCACCTTGCGGGTTCAGGATACCCACGAGCCCGTTGAAGCAGTCGCGCCCTACCGCGTCCGCGAGGTCCTCGCGCTCCCACTGGATTTCACCCGAAAAGGCGTCGACCTCCATGGGGACATAGTCGGGCTGATCTTCGGAGCGTGTCCGGTAAATCATCGCCAGGCGGTAGCCCAATATCCGGCCAGCCAGAAGGTCGGTCCCGACAACATCAGCCGGCATGCGAGTTGCCGAGACCAGGGTTCCGTCCGGCTCAAAGAAGGTCAGTCGCGCCGAGCCGAGATCGAAGGCGGCCACCAACCCGTCGGGCCCCCGCAAGAGCCACAGAGGTCCGCGAAACTCTCCTGGACCCTCACCCTCGCGTCCGAAAGCCCCAACGGTACGGCGACGACTATCCGTGCAGTGGATCCGGGACTCGAAGGAGTCAATGGTGCACGCAACCTGTGCGGACACAAGGGCAACACCGCCGCTCTCACTCAACGGAGTCCGGGTGGTCGCGAAGGGCCGCAACTGAATGACAAGGTCGTCGGCTGCGTCCTCGGTGCACACGGCGGTGGACGTCGTCGCGAGGACCGCGGCCACCACCGCCCGAGTGGGGGCGCTGCACCGCACAATCCCGTTACCGGCCCGAATGCGTTTCGATCCCAACGATCGCCAATGCTGGGTTGGCGCCCCAGGCCACGCCCGGAGAGCATTGCCGGCTGCGTAGTGTCAGAGTTGCATCGGGCATCGGTACCTCCGTCCCCGCCCGGAAACTGGAGCCTGGTCAACATAGCGACGCAGTCGGGCATGCATTACACGTCAGCACTCGATCCGGCCGTCCAGATCACGCCCTAGTTGACGCGAGTCGCCTCGGTCTTCTCGCCGGCCTGATCGATCGTAAGGCCCGTCACGTTCCCGTCTTCGTCGGTCCTGAAGGTCAGGTATACCGGGACGACCGCCACCTTGAATCGCTCGATCGAAGTCGCGTACAGCTCGTACGTCCTGCCCTCGAGTTCCACCGCGAGCTCCTCTCCCGTAAGGACGAATCGAAGCCGCTCGTCCGGATCCTCGGGCACGACATACGTTCCCACGTACGATTCCAGCACGCCGACCGGCACATCCACGGTCTCGGGGAAGTCGGACAGGTCGACTCCATACTCCGTCAGCTTCTCTCGGGCCGAAGCGTTCCTCGGGTCGATCCGAAGGGCGTGCCGGTAGTGCTCTATGGCCAGGTCCCGATGGCCCATGAGGGCGTGCGCTTCAGCCAGTCCGTTGTGAGCGGGTGCCAGGTTGGGGCCCATTTCGACGAGACGGGAGAAGATCGCCTCGGCGTCGGCAGCGTTCCCGTCTTCGAGCGCTTTGTCACCGACCGGACCGAGGATTCCCGTGGAGGGCGTTCTCTCGTACCCGAACCTCGCCGATGCTCGTGCGAAGTGCCGGTCGATGGCCTCGAGGCCGCCCGCCACGTAGAGGCCGACCGGATCGTGCAGATTCCAGCCGTCGAAGACCTTTTCAAGCCCGTAGTAGGTCGATCTGTGCGGCACGGAACCGTGGCTCTCCTCTTCCATGAGCTTGAATTCCCACCGGAAGTCCTCCGGGGCCTTCGCTTCGAGAATGCCCGCAAACTTGAGAGCGCCGCCGAGCATCGCACCGCCCTCGTTCCCCATGGTCATGTAGAAATCGCCGACCAGGTCACCGGCGTGGTCGAATGCGGAATCGGCCTGCGCGACCAGACGCTGTTCGTCCCACCAGAGACTCGGACTGATCGAGATGTACGCGTTGAAGACGTCCGGTCGATGCACCAGAGCGTGATTCGCAAACAGTCCGCCGAGCGAGTGCCCGATGAGGATGGCGTACGGTCTGGTCCTGTAGTTCTCGTCGATGAACGGCTTCAGTTCGCCATCGATGAACTCCAGGAAGTTGTCCGCTCCACCGGCGCTCGAGCGCGCGGCGGCCGCGTCGGAATGGACGGGCGGCGACAGGTCACGCGTCCGATCCGTATTGGGAATGGCCACGACGATGACGTCCGGCATGCGCCCGTTTCTCGCCAGGAATCGGGCCGTTCCCGTCGTGTGATGGAAGTGTGACGGACCGTCCAGGAGATAGACCACGGGGTACGTCTCGTCGCCACCCTCGTAGCCGGCCGGCAAACCCACGATGATCTCTCGCCGCTCGCCGAGCACGTTCGAATGGAGCTCACGCCTCTCCCCGAGGGACAGGAAGGGTTCTGCATCTTGGGCGAGGCTCTTCGCTGGCGCGAAGGCGATGACGCACGACAGGAGCAGTACGGAGAGGAAGACCGGTATCTTTGCTGCCCGGCGGGTAGCGCAGGTCATGTGACACCTTCCTGGGTGGCTGACGAAGAAGAGGCCGGACCCAAAGACGATAACAGGTGTCTGATCACGGCTCGGTGTCGGCCTGTCCAAGATACTAAACAATATTGCTTAGTATATGCGGCCACAGGCCAGGTCGACTTCAATTGTCCCGACTAGCGGGCAGGAGGGGAGCGATCCCGCGTCCTGTGCCGCACGTAGCTCTCGAGCACCCGGTTCATCCGCGTCTGGTAGCCCTTGCCCGGAGCTTTGAAATATGCCAGTACATGGCGTTTGACGCGCATGGTGATCTGATCGGTGCGATCGGGCTCGACGAGTTCTGCCCGCTTCCAGAAATCTGTGTCCAGTTCGGCAATATCGCTGAAGTCGATGCTTTCGTCCTTCACGGCCGCGATCTGCTCGGGAGTAAGCGGGCTATCGTGTCCGCTCATGGTAGGCCTGCCTTTCCTTGCGCGATGCCGGGCGGGCGGAGATCATGCGGATGCGATGGTATATACATATTGTAGTTACAGCAACGTGCGCGCGGACTTCTTCCGTTTGGAGGGCGCACGAAGTTGGAGCCGAATCGTGGGCGACTCCATTGCTCGATGGGACGGATCAAGCCTCCACACCGAGATCTACATCACGAAGGACCCCAGGCGGAGCACCGAGTGTATCGGAATCGGCGGTTGACCTTCTCGGTCCGGTACCCGGCGAACCGCTTGGATACCGACCGCACCTCCGGTATCTTCTGATCGAGACGTTGCGCAGGTGAATGTGAGGTAGGGAGTGATTCGTTCTCGAGTTGTCTTGACCGTGTCGGTCGTACTGCTGCTTGCGGCCTGTGGCATTCGCCCGCGGTCGAACCTGCCGGATGCCCAGGCGGGCACCGTGATTACGGCCGACGAAGTCCTTGCGTCCGAGGCAAAGACCATGTGGGAAGCCCTGCGGCGAACGGTCCGTTACGCAAACTTCGGGGAGTCCTCGAGCGGTGGTCCCACCCGTGTTCACCGACGGGGTTATTCAAGCATCTCCCTGGTCGAAGACATGCCGATCTACCTCGACCGGGTCCAAGTTCGCGACCTCAGCCTGCTGGACGCGCTGCCGGCCGCGGACATCGAGCGAATTCAGGTGCTCACCGGCGTGCACGCGACAACCTACTACGGCACCAATGCGGGAGACGGGGTGATTCTGATTCGGACTCGTACCGGCACATGACCGAGGGGCGCCCCGCCTCGCGGCGGAACGCCCCTCTTTCCCTGCCTGTATACGGGCAGGCTGTGGCTGTCAGCGCTGGCTGACTAGGCTTCGCGGTCAAGGCACAGCGACTGCCCTTCCAGCCCGGACAACGCTTCGTTCTCGTGTTCCTCGAACGGGATCGGGAAGGTGACGTCGCTCCCGTACGCGCCGCCCTTGAAAAAGGAGCCGGTCGGGAACACCTCTGCCTGGTCATACCCGTACTGGCGCACGAGCCGGCGCAGGTCGCCCATGCGATGCCCGGTCCCGAACAGCCACCGGGCGCGTTCGTCGAAAAGCATCCTGACCTGTCCGTCCTGGTCACCGGGATCTGACAGAGCCGGCAGCCCCACGCCCTCGCGCAGCGCGTTCAGCGTGGCGAGCCACGGGCCGCCCGTGCTCAACTCGACTTCGGCCTTGATCAACTGGGCCTCGAGACCGCTGCCGAGCACGACATCGGACTCCTCGGAGGTGTACTTGAGCTGGTGAAACAGCGGAGTCTCCTGGTCGAAACCCGGACCTCCGCTGTCTTCCCACGGAACACGCGCATCAGTGGCTGAACGGAAGGCGACACCGTTCTCTCCCTCCATGTCGGAAATCGACCAGCGGCGCTGGCGCTGGTTGAGTTCGAAGATGGCGTTCCGCTGCCCGAAGTCCCCACCTTGCTTGCTTCGGACATAGTATTCCCAATCGGCAGGAATGGTCGCTGCCGCGCTCGCCGCGCCAGCGTAGTCGTTCATGTTGAGGCGGGTTCGCGCAGTCCCGATCGCTGCCAGGTTCTTCTGATTCTGGTCACCCCCCGCCGCCTGGTCGGCAGCCCCGAAGGAAGCGAGAGCTGCGTTGTAGAGTTCATCGGTCGTCTGCCGCTCGCCGTATACGATGTCGCCCTCGTTGGGCGTGTCGCTGAACGGCACGCCGGAACAGTAGTTCTCGGCGAAGAACAGGTTGACGTACGCGTTCATGTTCCACATCTCGGCGACGCGGCTGTCACCCGGCAGGAACTCGGCCATCCGCTCGGCGGCGTTCTTGGTCCCTACCCGGGCCCGGTGGTAAGTCCGGTACTGGCCCAACAGTGTCCCGTTGCGGTCGTCCATCTCGCGCCGGTCCACTTCGTTGCGAGTCGGGAAGGTGCCCGAGAGATGGAACTCGTCGGACATCATTCCCGAGTAGACCACCTGTCCGCCGCCGCCGCTGGAATAGGCTCCCGCGAAGAGGCCGATGGCCCCGGCCCAGTACAGCTCGGCCCCCTTCTCTCCCACCACGTCATTGGGTGTCACGATGTCGGGGTCGACCACGTTGAGAAGCTGGTCGGTGTCGCATGCTGCGAAACCTGTTGCCACCAGAATCACCAGGAATGGCCGAACCTTGTTGTTCAGATACTTCATTGGCCGGTCTCCTGTCAGAAGGTGAGGTTGAGGCGGGCGGTGTAGTAGCGGACCGGAGGCTGGGTCAGGAACTCGGAGATACCGAAGTTGTCACCCGATCCGTTCCAGTTGATTTCGGGGTCCATCCCCGTGTAGTCCGTCCACACTCCCAGATTGCGTCCCGACACAGTGAGCGAGCCGCGCGACGCCCCAATCCGGTTCATGACGAAGTCCGGCAGATCGTACCTCACCGAAACCTCGCGAAGCTTCCAGAAGTCACCCCTTTCCATGTACCCCCAGACCGTCTGGCTCGGATGCAGCAGCGACGCCACCGCACGGGCCTGTTCGTCGATCGGTGTCCCCGGATCGATCAGAGCCTGGCACAGCCGGAAACGGCAGCGGAACCGTTCCGTGTTGTTGTAGGCGATGTAGTCTCCCCGATAGTCAAGGAGTCCGTAGATGTTGAGGTTTTCCAGGATCTGGAAGTTCGAACTGATGGTCAGCTGGTCTTCCGGCTGGCCCGGACCGACGTATTCGATCGTGTCACCGATGACGAGTTCGTCCGGCGTGATGATGCCGTTGCCATCAACGTCGCTCCAGCTCTGAAGCGGACGGTCCCACTGGCCGCCGAGCGGGAATCCGGGCACGAACCGGGTCTGGGAACCGATCGGCTCGGTCCCCTCGCCGAGGGAAAGCAGCTCGTTCTTGTTGATCGAACCGGAGAACGTCACGTCCCAACCGAACTGGTCGGTGTTCACGATTTGGGTTGTCAGCGTGGCCTCGAAACCACGGTTCTGTACCTCGCCGATGTTGACCCATCGCGACGCACTCGCGCCAAGCGACGGGGCCAGCGGCACGGTGATCAGCGCACCATCCGTCCGCTTGTCGTAGTAGGTGAACTCGAGACCCGCGCGCCCGCCGGCAACTTCGGCGTCAAAGCCCAGTTCGATTTCGCTGGACCTCTCGGGCTCGAGCAGGCTGTTCCCGATGTTTCCGATCGACACACCGGAACTCGTCTCGTCGCCCGGAGTCGTGATCGCCGTGGCTGACAGCGTCCGGATTGCGTCGTCGGATCCCGGCTGCAGGCCGGATTTGCCCCAGGCGCCGCGGAACCGCAGCTGGTCCAGGAACGGGATCTGCGGGAAGAACGCTTCCTCCGATGCGATCCAGGAGAGGCCCGCCTTGGGGTAGAAGATGAGGTCGAAGTCCTGGCCGAACGCGCTGTTGTCGTCGGCGCGGATGGCACCGGTGACGAAGAGGCGGTCATTCAGGCCGAACTGCTGGTCGATGAAGAGCCCGGCGGTCTTCTCGAAGGTATGGAATTCGCTCGAGAAGGTCTCGGCGGCGAGACCGATCGAGGAGCCGCCGTTCACGATATCGATGCCCCAGGCACTGGTACCCTGGAACTGATTCTCGAAGTACTGCACTCCCACGGTTGATCTCGAGGTGATCGACCCGGGGAGGTCGAAGGATGCCGTGCTGCTCATGTCCAGGGTGTACTGCCACTGGTTCAGGTAGTCGGTATCCTTTCGCCCGAGGTCGCGGTCGCCCGGAACACCAATGTCACGTGCGAAGAAGGAGATGTCTCCCCGGTTGTAGTAGTCGATACCACCGGTGCCGCGGACTGCCAGCCACTGGAACGGATCCCAGGTGACGGTGCTGCCGGCAGTGAGGCGGTTCGTGTCCTGGTAGAAAGTCCGGCCGAAGAGCTGTGCCGGACGCTGGAATCCCCAGGCCCGGTCAGGGTTCGACCCTCCGAAGAAGGCACTCGGCAGGAAGCCGAACGAGTTGTTGTCATTCCCCATGTAGGCGAAATGGCTGTCCAGATAGGACATCTGCAGCGACAGGGTGACCCGGTCGGCCACCTGGCTGTTGAGGTTGACTCGCAGGTTCTTGCGCGCGAGCTGGTTCGGGCGCTCGACCTCGCTGGTGATCGGCACACCGCGTGCTTCCAGATCGTCCCGGTCAGGCTGCGGCAGGGAGTACGGCCCCACTTCCGTCTCGAGTTCGGCCGCGATGTAGTAGTTGATCCGTTCTGAACCGCCCGTCAAGGACACACCGAGCTGCCGGCGGTTGCCGTCGTCGATCGGCGACAGCGCCGGGTCGTGCAGAACCTGGTAGGACTCGACCGACGTCTGGTTGCAAAGCCCCTGGGCGACCTCGTTCAGACGGCATGCCCGCGCGTACCTGCCTCCGGCCGCGTCGAGCCCCGCGAAATTCAGCGGGTAGGTGTTCGGCTCCTGGATCACGCCGCCTTCGGTCCAGATGTTCCAGCGCGTGTCTCCTGGAAGTCCGCGACGCGTAGTGATCCGGATTACGCCGTTGGCGGCTTCGGTGCCGTACAGAGTCGCCGCCGATGGGCCTTTCACAATCTCGATCGACTCGATGTCCTCGGGATTGAAGTCGTCGAGACGGGAGGCTTCCTGCCCTCCGGCTCCAAGGCCGCTCATGCGGTTGTCGACCCGGATTCCGTCCACATAGATCAACGGCTCATTGGACAGGGAAATCGAACTCGATCCCCGGATGCGGATTCGGGAACCCACTCCCGAGGTGCCCGCGGAGCTGAATACCTGAACCCCGGCCGACCGTCCCTGCAGGAGGTCGGAGATGTTGTTGATCGGGGCTATTTCGCGGACCGCTGTCACATCGATGTCGCCTACCGCGTTTCCGAGTTCCCGCTTGCGTTGCTGGCCGGTGGCCGTGACAACGAGCTCGTCGAGCGCGAGGGCCGACGTGGCGAGCTCGAAGTCCACCTCGGCGGTCCCGCCGCCGGCCACTGTAAACTCGTGCGCGACTGGCCCGTAGCCGATGAAAGTCGCACGCAGCGTATACGTCCCGGGAGGGATGTTGAGGATGAGGAAACGCCCTTCGGCGGTCGTCAGGCCACCGAAGTTCGTACCCTCGATCTGCATCTGGGCACCGGCGAGGGGCGCCATTGTGGCCGCCTCCCGCACCGTGCCGCTTACTGAGCCGCGCTCCTGGGCGCTCGCGGGTACGGCGAGAGCCAGCAGCGCCACAGCGACTCCAATCTTACGAAGTAGATTCATGCGTCATCTCCTATGGAGAAGGGGTAAGAAGGGCGACACCTCTGGACGCCCAGACAAGGTTCGAGCAGTGGATGGGAGAATAGGCCTGCGGCACCGGCTGCCGGGAGTTGCTCGATCATCACAGTCAACCCGCTACGCCACAGGCTCCCTGGGGAATGTGGGAAGCTATTTTGGGGCACATCCCGGCGCAAGCACGCGTAGCATGGTCGGACGCGACGGGGCTGAGTGTCGGATCGGTGGTGTGCTATGCGCATTCTTGGGAGACCGGAACATGAGCCAGACGGAGAGATTTGCAAGCAGCGAGACACTTAGTGAGACACTGCTGGCGGGTGCCGTGTTCCTCCCAGGCTACGCGGACCTTGCCCCGGAAGCAGACCAGTACCGACCGAGTTGGAGATCTCTCCCCTTCGCGCCTCGCTCGGGGAGGGAGATTCGACGAAACTGCTGGTTGTCTCAAAGGAGAGGATTCCGCGGGGGTGACACGACCCGGCTTTGGTATGGTAAACATGACATTTCGTAATGTTATCTTTACATTCTGGTGATGGCGAGCAGCAAACGGGCGAGGATGGGTTCCCCGGCCGAGAAAGGATGGAAGCCCTGAGACCGCCGACGCGCCCATCCGGAGTGCTGACCATTCCCCTCGTCGCCGTGCTGGGCGCGGGGCTCCAGCATCACTTTGCGGACCGTACCTGAATGTCCGGGTTTTGTCAGCACATCCAGGACGCCATTCGCATCAACAGGCAACGTCGGCCGGTATATGATGCGATGGCTGGCAGACTTGCCCGGAGAGCATCGGACCTGCTCATTGGCACGGAGTACGTTTGCCTGCCTTTCGCGCTGGTCTTTGACCACCGCGGGAAGAGATTCAACGAGGCCGGGATCCCGATAATCCGGGACGACTTCGTCTCCATGGAAGAGATTGGAGATCCGAATGATCCGCCGAAATACACGAGCCTGGCGGGACGAGGCGATTTCGAGGCCGTGCGTGCTGCGCTCCATGAATACCGACGAAGTATGAGAGACAGAGCCAAGGCGTTGGACTTCGAACAGGCGGCCCGCGATACGGCACGGATGCTGGCGGCAATAGTGGAGCGGGAGGCCCGATGTGAAGCACACTTTGCAATGGTGCGGCACGTTTTGGAGTCCATCGGCCTTGCCGCCGTGAACGCGACCCGTTTCGCAGAGATGAGCGGGGGCAAGACGCGGCGTCTGTCCCGCGATCTGCTATTGTTCCAGATCAAAGGAGCACGGACCGCAGTGGCACTGGACCGGCGGGCGCAGGAGGTACACGCTCTGGGTGTTGGCATCATCGTCAACGATCTTCCCGCGATACCGTTTCCTGCGCCTCCGCGGGAACAGGAACTGCGATAGCCGATGAGCACTCTCACCACCGTTGACCGGGCCGAGGATCTTGCGTCACTGCGGGCCGGCGCGGTGGAGCCGTTGGAGGCCGAGGGCTTCCGGCTCACCGATCCTTCGCGCCATCTCGCGCTTCGGGACGCTACGGGCGGGTTGATCGCCCGTTGTTCCCTCTGGACGGCTCGCGACGCCCAAGACGAGCCGACCACGGCAGGCCTGATCGGCCACTACGCCGCTTTCAACGCCGACGCCGGCGCGGAGCTGCTGGAACACGCCCTGAACTGGCATCGCGCAGACGGGTGCGCGCGGGTCATTGGCCCGATGGACGGCTCCACATGGCACCGCTACAGGCTGCTGACCGAACGCGGAACCGAACCGCCCTTCTTTCTGGAGCCCGACAATCCCGACGACTGGCCGAAGCACTTCACGGACGCCGGATTCGTTCCGGTGGCCACCTATACCTCGGCGCTCAATCCGGACCTCAACCGGGTGGACCCACGCTCCGACCAGCGGCGGGCCGAGCTTGAACGGAACGGCATCACCCTTCGGACGCTCGACACCAAGCGCTTCGACGATGATCTCGCGGCCATTCATGAGCTGTCGCTCGAGGCGTTCGCCCGGAATTTCCTCTATAGCCCCATCGGACTCGAAGCATTCATAGCCTCCTACACGCCAATCCGCCCTCATCTCGTACCCGAACTCGTCCTTCTCGCGGAGCGCGGTGGCCAATTGGTCGGCTTCATTTTCGGCATTCCCGATCTCATGGAATCCGCCCGCGGCGAGCTCCTGCGCACGGTGATCATCAAGTCGATGGCGGTGCATCCGGCTTGCAGTGGAAGCGGCCTCGGCGGTCTTCTGATGGATGATTGTCAGCGAGCGGCACGAAAGCTCGGGTTCGAGCGCGCCATTCACGCGCTGATGAGGGAAACGAACCTGTCACGGCGCATCTCGTCGCGCTATGGAAAGACGATCCGGCGCTACACCCTGTACGAGAAGACGTTGCCGGCGGGGTGAACGTCAGCCGCATCCTGATCGAGCAGGCCACGGAGCGGCCCGATCAGCCCGCGATCTTGGAGGCGACAAGGGATGGCTCGCGCACGCTCACCTTCGGCCAGATCGCAGAGCGTTCGGCGCGGGCCGCCGCCTTGCTCCGTGCGGCGGGGCTTTGCAAGGGGGATCGGATGCTCGTATTCCAGCCGATGTCCATCGAGCTGTACGTCGCGCTCCTTGCAATCTTCCGTCTCGGCCTGGTGGCCACCGTACTCGACCCATCGGCCGGGCGACGGCACATCGAGCAGTGCTGCAGCATCGCCCGGCCCAGGGCTTTCCTCGGCCCTGCCCGGGCACACCTGCTGCGGCTTTTCTGCCGCGGTCTGCGTCGAATCGAACATCACTTTGTGACCGCAGGCTGGGCCCCTTCGGCCACCTACTGGTCCAGGCTCGAACGCCTCGCGCCCCTGCACGCGATTGCCGCCTGCGATTCGTCGCACGACGCGCTTCTCACCTTTACCAGCGGCAGCACGGGAGTTCCGAAGGCGGCAGTTCGCAGCCACGGTTTCCTGCTTGCGCAGCATGATGCCCTGGCGGAAGCCATCGCTCTCGAGCCGGGCGAAGTGGACCTTGCAACGCTGCCGATCTTCGTGCTCGCCAACCTGGCTTCGGGCGTCACGACAGTCATACCGCAAGGCGATCTCCGGCGTCCCGGCTTCATTGAACCGGGCCCGGTGCTCGAGCAGCTCGAGCGTCATCGCATCACGCGAACTGTCGGCTCGCCGGCGCTGTACGAGCGGCTGCTTGAGGGTGCTCGGGCTGGCGGGGGCGCGGGTAGCCACAGCGGCACGACACCCCTCGGGACCCTCAAAAAGCTCTACACCGGCGGTGCTCCCGTCTTCCCTCCCCTTCTGCAGCAGCTCCAATCCGCAATGCCGCAAGGTCGAGTAATCGTGGTCTACGGCTCGACCGAAGCGGAGCCGATCTCCCACCTGGATTGGGCCGAGGCCGAACCTGCCGACCTGGACGTGATGTTTGCCGGCAAGGGGCTTCTGGTCGGCAAGCCTGTGCAACAGGTCGACTTGCGCATCCTCGACAACCGCTGGGGCGAGCCTCTGCCGGCAATGCATGCACGGGAGTTCGACAAGCTCACGTTGCCCAGTGCGCGGGGCGGCGAGATTGTGGTCAGCGGCCCCCACGTGCTCTCCGGCTACCTGAACGGAGTCGGCGACGAGGAGACGAAGTTCCGGGTCGAAGGTGAGGTCTGGCACCGCACCGGCGACGCCGGCTATCTCGACGCCTCGGGCCGACTCTGGCTCCTGGGGCGCGCTGGCGCCGTCATTCGGGACGAACGCGGTACGATCTACCCCTTCGCGGCCGAATGCGCGGCAAGCCAGCTGCCCTGGATCGAGCGGAGCGCTCTCGCCAGGCACAATGGCGAGCGCCTCCTGGCGGTGCAACTGGGACCGCGGGCGCCGGCGGGCGCCGAGTGGCGCGTGCAGGAAGCACTGTCCTGGGCGCAGCTCGACCGGGTCGTGCGAGTGCCACGAATTCCAGTCGATCGCCGCCACAACGCGAAAATCGACTACCCCGCACTAAAGAAGAAACTGGAGCGCCATGTCAACTGATCTCCGAGGCGTAAGCGGCTACTTCGCGCGTCTGCTCGCCGAACGCTCTCAAAAGGAAATCGAGCAGGATCTGATGCCCTCGCAGGACAACATCTCACCCGGCATTCCTCGCGGCGGAGCGCCCGGGACGATCTCCCCCGAAGCGGTGGAGCGGCGCTGGCAGTTGCTCGATGTCGAGGCGTCGGTGAGGCATCGGCTCCTCGACGACATGACGCGCGAACAGATGCCTGTCTACAGCAAGAACATCGAGAACTTCGTGGGCACCGTGAAACTGCCGATCGGACTGGCTGGACCGTTGCGGGTACGGGGGCTGTTCGCGCGGGGAGACTACTACGTGCCGCTGGCGACCACGGAAGCCGCCCTGGTGGCGTCATACACGCGAGGGGCGCAGGCCATTACACAGGCGGGCGGCTGCACGGCGGCAGCGATCTGGGAGGGTGTGACGCGGGCTCCGGTCTTCGCTTTCGATAGCCTGGTCGAGGTCGGCAGGTTCATCATGTGGGCCGGTGAGCAAGCGGATACTTTTTGCGAGATCGCCGCATCGACCACGCGTCATGGCGAACTCATCCGCACCCGCTTCAACGTGGAGGGCAACCACGTCTACCTGATCTTCGAATACACCACCGGCGATGCTTCGGGACAGAACATGGTCACAATCGCAACCGACGCCGTGTGCCGCTTCATTCTCGACCAGACACCGGTGCAACCCGCCTACTGGTTCATCGAGGGGAATCATTCTGGAGACAAGAAGGCCTCGCATCTCTCCTTTCAGAACGTGCGCGGAAGGAAGGTCTCGGCCGAAGTTGTCCTCACGCCCGGCATCCTCGAAGGACTCCTGAAGACAAGCGCCAGGCGAATGCTGGATTTCTATCGCGTCTCGGCGATCGGCGGTGTGATGAGCGGCAACATCGGGCTGCAGGGGCACTACGCCAACGGGATGGCGGCGCTCTACATCGCGTGCGGCCAGGATGCCGCCTGCGTTGCCGAATCCGCCGTCGGCGTGACCCGTTTTGAGCCAGCGGGCGAGGGCGGCCTCTACGCTTCGGTGACCTTGCCCAACCTCATCGTGGGAACGGTCGGAGGCGGCACGGCTCTGCCGAGTCAGAACGCCTGCCTGGACATTCTGAGACTATCCGGGCCGGGGAACGCGGCTGCCCTTGCCGAGTTGTGCGCCGCCCTGGTGCTCGCGGGCGAGCTGTCGATCAGCGCCGCGTTAGCATCGGATCACTTTACGCGGGCACACCAGACGCTGGCGAGAGGTGCGCCGAAGGCGAAGAAGAAGGCATCCGCAGGAGATCGGGCGTGAACACCGGCCCGACCGGCCCGAACGAGCACGGCATCCGGCGCTGGTGGGTGTATCAGAGGGAACGTTTCCCGCTCGTGCAGCACGGGCCGCTGATCCTCGCCTTCAGCTTCAGCGCGGTCGCCTTCTCCTGGATGCTGCGCTCTCCCGCGGGATGGCCCAGCCCGTTGTCGGTGGTGGTTGCCTTCGGCTCCTGCCTGGTGTTCTTCCTCCAACTGCGCATCGCGGACGAGTTCAAGGACGATGAAGAGGACAGGCGCCACCGGCCCTACCGCCCGGTACCGCGGGGTCTCGTGACGCTCCGCGAGCTGGGCGGCCTCTTCGTGCTCGGCGGGGCCCTGCAGCTGGGCCTGGCCCTATGGCTCGATGCGCGACTTCTGGTCCTGCTGCTGGTCACCTGGACCTACCTCGCGCTGATGAGCAAGGAGTTCTTCGTCGGAGAATGGCTGCGCGGCCGGCACCTCACCTACATGGTCACACACATGGCCATCATGCCGCTGATCGACCTCTACGCCACCAGCTCCGACTGGCTGGTCTTCCAGGGCCATCCTCCATCCGGGCTCTTCTGGTTTCTGCTCGCCAGCCTCTTCAACGGCATGGTGATCGAGATCGGCCGCAAGATTCGCAGTCCGCAGGATGAAGAAGAGGGCGTGCCCACCTATTCCACGGTGTGGGGTCGTCGGCGGGCGCTGGGCACGTGGTGGCTGGTCATGGGACTCGCGCTCGTTTGCGCCTGCCTGGCCGCACGCCGCATCGGGTTCTTCCTCCCGCTCGCGATCGCCCTCGGTGCGACCTTCGCCGCCGCGGTGCTCATCGGGATTCGTTTCCGGCGGCAGCAGACGCCGGGAGCGGGCAACTGGATCGAGAACTGGTCCGGGGTCTGGACGCTGGTGCTGTATCTGAGCCTGGGGCCGGCACCGCTGCTGTGGCGGGAAATGGGATGAGCTTCGTGCTGTCGTTTTCGGACGGCGTCGATCTCGGACGCATGGGAGGCAAGGCGGCAGCGCTCTCCTCGCTTTCCGGCTCGGGGATGAAGATCCCCGCCTGGTTCGTGATCACACCGGCCGCCTTCGAGGCCGGTCTCTCGTCGGCCCAGCGCACTGCTCTGCTCCAGGCCGAAGGACAGGAAGAGCTTTCGCAGTTCTTTGCCCGGATCGTGCCGGCGCCCGGGGTTCTCGAGGAGGTGGAGCAGCGCTTCGCAACGCTGGGTGGCGACACTCGATACGTGGCCGTGCGCTCGTCCGGTGCACAGGAGGATGGGGTCGAGCACTCCTTCGCCGGCCAGTTCGACAGCTACCTGTCCGTCACGCGGGAGCGCCTTGCAGGACGGATTGTCGACGTATGGCAGTCGGGTTTCAGCGAACGCGTTCTGGCCTACCGGCGGGAGAACAGCCTCGAAGGGTTGCCGCAGGTGCCGGCCGTGCTGGTGCAGCAAATGGTCGACAGCGAGGTCTCCGGGGTCGCCTTCAGCGCCGACCCGGTGACCGGACGCCGCTCTGTGACGGTGGTGTCGGCACTCCACGGTCTGGGAACGGCGCTGGTCGGCGGCGATGCCGACGCCGATACGTGGCGTGTCCACTTCGACGGCACGCTCCTCGAGCGGGACGTCGTGGCGAAGAGCCTGGCGCACCGGCCGGCTCCGGATAGTCCGGAAGGTGTTGCGGCGCAGGAGATCGCGGAGCCCGCGGCCTCCGAACCAGCGCTTACTGACGGGCAGGTGGCGCGCGTCGCAGACCTCGCACGTCGGGCCGAGCGGCATTTCGGGAGGCCGCAGGACATCGAATGGGCGATGCGCGGCGGCGAGATCTTCCTCCTTCAGTCCCGGCCGATCACTTCCCTGACTGCGACGCCCGACCCCGACGGCGTCCGCAACATCTGGGACAACTCGAATATCGTCGAGAGCTACAGCGGGATCACCACCCCCCTGACCTTCAGCTTCGCGCTTCACGCCTACGAGGGGGTCTACCGCGAGTTCTGTCGGCTACTGGGGGTGAGCAAAGCCAGGATCGCGGCCAACGATCTCACCTTCCGCCGCATGCTCGGGCTGGTGCAGGGGCGCGTCTACTACAATCTCCTCAACTGGTACCGCGTTATCGCACTGCTCCCGGGCTACACCTTCAACCGTCGCTTCATGGAACAGATGATGGGCGTGCGGGAGAGCCTTCCCGATGAGATCACCGTCGCCGCATCTACCGCCTCCCGGTCACAACGTCTATTCGATCTGCTCCGGCTGTGCCGCACCATGGCGGGCATGGTCGTCAACCAGGTCCGGCTGCCTCGGATGATCGACCGGTTCCATGACCGGCTCAGCCGCGCTCTTGCTCCTCGGGAGCCACCTCTGGAGGTACGGCGACTCGACCAGCTGGTCGCCGATTATCGCGCGCTCGAGGCGAGTCTTCTGACGCGCTGGGACGCGCCGCTCATCAACGACTTCTTCGCCATGATCTTCTTCGGCGTCCTGGGCCGCCTGACGGCCACATGGTGCGCCGGGGAGGAAGACGAACACGGCTCCCTGCAAAACGACCTGGTGTGCGACCAGGGAGGAATGATCAGTGCCGAGCCTGCAAAGCGCATCGTCGAGATGGCCACCGTCGCAGCGCCGGAATCCGAGCTCGTCGAGATCCTCTGCCACGGTGCCGCGACCGCGGCCGAGCAGGCCGTGCGCCGCCACGAGGCGTTGGCACCACTCTACGACGACTATCTGGCCACCTTCGGTGATCGTTGCCTCGACGAGCTGAAGCTCGAGTCGACTACGCTCTTCGAGGATCCGGAGCCGCTGCTGCGCTCCATCGGTCACGCCGCTGCGCGACTCGCGCGCGGTCAGGCGTTCGATACCGGCATTCAGACCGACATCCGGCAGAAGGCGGAAGCGAGGGTGCGGCAGGTCCTGGCCCGACGCCCCGTGCGGCGCGCCATCTTCGCCTGGGTATTGCGGAACGCCAGGGCACGGGTGCGGGATCGCGAGAATCTGAGGTTCGAGCGCACCCGGCTCTTCGGCCGCATTCGCAGGATCTTCCTCGAGGCCGGGCGCAGACTCTTCGCAGATGGAGTCCTGGACGATCCGCGTGACGTCTTCTACCTCGAGCTGGACGAAATCGTAGCGTACACCGAGGGGGCGGCGGCGTGTGACGATCTGCGTGGTCTGGCGGGCGTTCGCCGCGGTGCTTTCGAACACTACGCCGAGCTGGACGCTCCAGCCGACCGTTTCGAGACCTTTGGCGCGCCCTACATCGCTAACAGCTACGCCGGGGGCGACTCGATTCCGGGGGAACAGGACGAAGCCGGGGGGGAGGACGGACTCCGCGGCATTGGTTGTTGTCCCGGAGTCGTACGCGGCCGGGCGCGCGTAATCCGCGATCCGCGGGGGGCCGAGCTGCAACAGGGGGAGATCCTGGTGGCGGAGCGCACCGACCCGGGATGGATCATGCTCTTCCCGGCCGCCGCCGGCATTCTGGTCGAGCGCGGCAGCCTGCTCTCACACTCGGCGATCGTGGCCCGCGAGATGGGGATTCCCGCCATCGTCTCGATCCCCGGTGTGACGACCCGGATCGAGAGCGGCCGCTGGATCGAGATGGACGGCGCGCGCGGCACGGTGCGCCTGGACGCTGCTCCCGAACCCGCGACCAGCCCGGACGATCGGGCCGCCCCGTGAGCACCGAGGCGGCGGGCCGCGCCGACTTCTCGTTCGTCCGGTACGCGCAGTGCTGGGAGGACGCCGATGTCCTCCTGAAGGCGCTCGACGTTGGCGAAGGCGATGTCTGCCTGTCGATCGCTTCGGCCGGGGACAACTCGCTCTCGCTCGTGTCGCGTGGACCGGCCCGTGTGATCGCGGTCGACATGAATCCGGCACAACTCGCTTGTCTTGAATTGCGGGTCGCGGCCTATCAGACACTCGAGCACAACGAACTCCTGCAACTCGTCGGCTCCGAAGAATGCGACGACCGGCAGGCGCTCTACAGACGTTGCCGGGGCGCCCTCGAAGCCGATGCTCGAGACTTCTGGGATGCCCACCCGCACCTCATTCGGGCCGGCATTGGCTCCGCCGGCAAATTCGAGCGCTACTTCGCTGCCTTTCGCACCAAAGTACTTCCGTGGATTCATCCGCGGCATCGAGTCGACCGGCTCCTGGCGGGCGGCAGCCTGGAAGCACGCCGCCGCTTCTACGCCGAGAGCTGGGCCAACCGGCGTTGGGAATTTCTCTTTCGCCTCTTCTTTTCCCGCTTCGTGATGGGCCGGATGGGACGCGACCCAGCCTTCTTTCGCTACGTCGAGGGCTCTGTGGCGGAACGCATCCTGTCGCGCGCCAGGCACGCCCTCACCGAACTCGACCCCGCGGCCAACCCCTACCTTCAGTGGATCCTGACCGGCCGCCACACGACCGCCCTGCCCCACGCCCTGCGCAAGGAGAATTTCGACGCCATCAGAGAGAACCTGGACCGGATCGAATGGCACCCCATGTCGATCGAACAGCTCCTGGCGGCCGAGCCCGAGCTTCGGGTCGATTGCTACAACCTGAGCGACATCTTCGAGTACATGTCCGACGAGAGCTTCCACCAACTGCTCTCCACGCTGGCCGGGCGCGCGCGCAACGGGGCCCGATTCGCCTACTGGAACATGCTGGTGCCGCGCAGCCGGCCGCCGGAGTTGGCCGACGTGCTCATTTCGAACAGCGAACTCGCCGAGCGGCTCCATCGCGAGGACAAGGCTTTCTTCTACAGCCGGTTCGTCGTCGAGACGGTGGAAGCGCAGGCAGGGCCGGGATGAGCCTCACCGCCAACCTGCTCGCCATGGCGGCCCTCCTCGGCACGCTGGCGATTCTGCTGGTTGGCCTGAAGGCGCTGGAGAAGCGAGGCCGCCTTCATCCCGAGTCCCTGCGCAAGGGTGTCCACATCGGCATGGGACTGGTCGTGCTTCCGCTGCCCTGGATCTTCGATCGAGCCTGGCCGGTGATCGTGCTGGCGATCCTGGCCTGCGGCGCATTGGTGGCGACTCGCTCGATTCGCAGCCTGCGCGGCGGCATCGGAACCGTGCTGAGCGGAGTGGGGCGAGACAGCCTGGGGGAGGTCTACTTCCCCATCGCCGTCACCGTGCTCTTCGTCCTCGGTCGCGCCGACTGGCTGCTCTATGTCGTTCCGATCCTCATGCTGACGCTGGCGGATGCCGTCGCAGCGCTGGTGGGAATTCGCTATGGGCAACTGCACTACCAGACGTCGGACGGGATCAAGAGCCTCGAAGGCTCGCTCGCTTTCTTCCTGGTGGCCTTCTTCAGCGCTCACCTTCCTCTCCTGCTCCTGACCGACACGGGCCGCGCCGAGGCCGTGCTCATCGCGACGATCCTCGCGCTCCTCGTCATGATGCTCGAGTTCTCGGCGTGGCGCGGCCTGGACAATCTCTTCATACCCCTCGGTGCACACGCCTTTCTGCGCCACTATCTGGAAGCAGACACCGAGCTTCTCCTCTTTCACCTGCTGGTTGCCCTGCTCCTGATGGCCTTTGCGATGGCCTGGCGGCGTCGCAGCAAGCTCGACGACAGCGCACTGATCGGGGGCGCGCTCGTCGGGTACGCCGCCTTCACCCTGGGCGGGTGGCTGTGGCTTCTTGGACCGCTGCTCCTCTTCCTCGTCCTGAGCCTGGCCTGGCCGCGGGCCACCGAGGATCGTCCACACACGGCCTACGCCATTCTGGCGGCTACGGCCGCCGGGCTTCTCTGGCTGTTCGCGTACTCGATCACAGGCGAGGGATGGCTCCTCATCCCTTTCACAGCCTCCTTCGCCGCCCAACTCACCCTGTACGGGGTCGCACGGTTTGGCTACCACCCCGACCGCGGACCACGTTCGTTGCGCCTGCTCGGCGATATCGGGCTCGGTTGGCTTCTCATCTACTGCCCGATCCTGCTCATCGCGTTTGCCAGCGGTGCCGTGGAAGGGGATCCCGGCGCCGCGAGACCGGATGACCTGAATCTCCTGGGCGACCTCGGTCTCGGTCTGCTGGCGGTCAGTCTGGTGGCGCTGATCCTTTTTCGGCTGGTTCCGCAACTCTACGGTCCGCCCCCGCGCTCGGCGGCAATCAACCCCGCCATCGGGATCCTGGGGGCCGTGGCGTCGCTTGTGGCCGGGCTGCGTTGGCTGATTTGACTGGTCTGGGCATCCATTCACCTTCCTTCCGGAAAGCAAGATGACTCGCATCCAATTTGTCCCGATGGCCTTCGCCATGAGCCTCGTCCTTCCGGCCGCAGGCACGAGTGCACAGTCGACCGATGACATCAGGTCCGCCTACGAAGACGGCCGCTTTCTGGAAGCCGCGGATCTTTCCCAGGCATTGGGGACGTCCGAAGGCTACACTGTAGCGGCGCAATCACTTGCGATATACGCCCACTATCAGGCGACAGACGAGGAATGGAACGAGGTCATCGAACGTGCGATGCGGATTGGAGAGGAGGCCGTACGCGCCGATCCGACCAACCCCGAGGCGCATTGCCAATACGCCCACGCCGTCGGCCGCTATTCTCAGGGCGTGGGCACGATCACCGCAATTCGGCAGGGCCTCGCCGGCAAGGTTCGCGATGCGCTCGAGGCGGCGCTTGAAATCGATCCCGACTACCCCGGGGCACATTTGACTCTGGGCGGTTGGCACGCCGATGTCGCTGCGGCAGGGTTTCTTGCGCGAAGCATGTACGGTGCCAACCGGGAGGACGCCATCCGCCACTACGAGCGCGCCATGGAACTGGTCCCGGAATCAAAGATCCTGCTGTACGAATACGGGATCAGGCTGCCCGCGCTCGACGAGGAGAGAGGCGCGGAAAGGGCCAGGGAGATGCTGGAAAGGGCGCTTGGATTGCCGGTGCGGGATGCTTACGAAGAGTATGTCCACCTGGACATTCTGGATGGTCTGGACGCGCTGAAGGGCAGATAGCGCTGCCTCAAACCTGCCAATAGTATAGTCAACATGGCACTATGTAATGTTTTCTTTACATTTTGTCGAGTCAACCCTGTCCTCGGCGCGAGCGAGCGCTCCGGCTCTTTTGCGCCTCGTAGTACGCCCGCAGAATGGCGTTGATCCTGGTCTGGTACCCTCTGCCCTGGGCCTTCAGCCACGCCAGGACATCTCTGTCCAGACGCACCGTTACCTGCTTCTTGCCAGGCGGAACCACCACGCTTGCCGTGGCGAAGAATTCGGCGTCGAGCTCGGGGATGTCCGAGTAGTCGATATCCTCATCCTTCATCCGGTCAATCCGCCTCAAGTCGCTTTTCATACGCCTTTCGCTCACGGCTGTTTGCCTTTCTCATCGAGATGCGGATCTCGGCCACCGCTGACGGGCCCGCGATCTCCTTGGTGTAGAAGGCCATGACAATGGGGCCGGAGGTCGCGTAGACGATCCCCACATCGTTGGTGACGCCGGCGGACGGCCCGGCTGCATGTCACCGCATGCCGACCAGCCCCTTTACCGCATCGGTGAGCCTCTCCGCGTCGTAGCCCAGACCGTCCTTGAAGACGAGCCGCACGTTGCGGATGTCGGACGCGCGGGCACTGATGTCGCCCTCGATCACGAGCAGGTCGGCGAGCTTGCCCGCGGCCACCGTGCCCACCTCGTCGTCGATCCCGATCACCCTGGCGCCGTTGGCACTGACGATCTGCACGGCCGTGGCCGCGTCGAAGCCCGCCTGCACGAGGAGTTCGAAGTTGCGCTGGTCGCCGTAGCCGGGGAGCGCGCCCCAGGCAGGGTCGACGCCCGCCGCGAGCAGTCCGCCCGCCTCCACGAAGCGGCGCTCGAAGGCAAACATGTTGTGCAGGAGGTCGATCATCCATTCCGTGCTCCCCGACCGAATCACCTGTCGGCGCTCCATCTCGGTCTGAACCACGTGAGCGGGGAGCGCCTCGAGATCCCTCGCCGTGAGATCGGGGACGGCCGGAGTCGCCTGCTCCGCGACGGCCAGCGTCGAGGTGATGGCCACGCCCGCATCGATGATCTCGTCGATCGTGACGGCCACGGCGGGACTGTTGACGTCGAGTTCGGCCAGCGAAAAGGCGAGGTTCGGACTGCACTTGTCGGGCTCGCGGGTTGAATCGAAGTCCGAGTTGGCCCAGAGGCTGTGCTCCAGGTTGTCGATGCCGAGCGCGGTGGCCTCGCGGAAGCTCACGGAGCACAGGTGGCCCATGACCTTCATCCCCTGCCTGTGGGCCTCGTCTATGATCGTGCCCAGCGCCTCGCGCGAGATCTGCGTGTAGACCTTAACCCACTCGGCGCCCTCCGCGGCCCAGTAGCGGACGTACCGGCGCGCCGACTCCTCGTCCCGGATCACGTACATGCCCAGGTCCCTGAGCCGCTCGTCCGGCCCGGGGCTGATGACATACGGCGCCGTGATGACGATGCGAGGGCCCGGCGTCTCCCCGCGTTCGACCGAGCCCTTGAGCGCGATGTCCTGGTAGGGTGACATGCTGCCCGTCGTCCGCACGGTCGTGACGCCGGCCCCCAGGTACAGGCGCGGCCCCGAGTACTGCATCTGCGCCACCCGCGGGGCGTTCTGGTAGTAGTACAGGTGGTTGTGGAGGCCGACCATTCCAGGCATCACCGAGTGGCCCGCGAGGTCCAACCGCTCCGCGGCGGCGGGGATGTCCACCGAACCCGACGCGCCGACCGCCTCGATGCGGCTCCCGCGGATAAGGATGGTCTGCCCGGCCTGCGCGGGTCCGCCAGTCCCGTCGAACAGGAGCACGTTCTCGAGCGCCACGACGGGCGCCGAGACGCTCAGGTAGGACTGCACCTCATCGGAAAGCGCGTCCCGGTCCTGGCTGCTCGCCTGTCCAGGTTGGAGCGCGATCGCCGTCGCCGCTGCAAACACCCAGGTTCTGTCACGCATTGCCGACTCCTTGCTTCGGGGTTTCAGCCACCGTCGTGCAGCGCCCGCAGCCGGGTGACCACGGCTCGCGGAACGTCGAACTCGTCCAGCTGTCGCAGCAGGACGAAGTCGTCCCGGGCGTCCAGCAGAATGTCGTCGCCATCCATTCTGGCTGCAAAGAGCAATTCCTGTTGGTCGATGTCCCACACCCGCCAGGTCACGCTGTCCTGATCGGGGAGACGGTAGTCTCGCACCCATAGCCTGGCGTCGAAGTCTGTCAGAAGGGTGTCGATTGGGGGCACCACTTCGTTTATCGGCCAATCCTCGAGATCCGCACGGGACGCCCGGGATTCTTCAACATCGCCAACCCCAAATGGAATCTGACCGGACTCGGCGGCCCTCTTCAACCTTTCCGCGTATTTCTCCCAACGCGACACAAGCAACTGACGCCCCACCTCCCGGGAGTCGGACAGTCGCACACCCGCCGGCATGGGGATCTGCGCAACCTCTCGACCGCTCCAGTCCAGGAATGCGATGGCACCGCGGTCGGTTTCGGCCACGACAAGGTGGTCCCGGGTTGCCGCTTCGAAGGTCCTGTGCCCAAACACCACGTCGCCGCTTCGTCTGGATCCGTAGTAGACCTCTTTACCCTTGGCCTGCGCGAAGATCTCAAGCTCGCCGTCGTCGCGCACGGTGACATACGTGGCTGGATTCCAGGTTCGGCCATCGTATTGCCGGATCATTTTGTAGATGCCGTCGCGAAAGATGATGCGGCCGTCCGGATGAACGCCTACGGGATGCGCGTTGAAGAAGTCCTGGAACTCCGCGTCAAGCACGGTCTCCGAGCGCAGAAACTCGCCGTCGTGCGAAATCAACGACACGCGACGGCGAGGCACGTCCGAGACCAGAATGCCCCCGGGAATGCGTTTTGCGGGCCAGATGTGACGGAACTCCTTTGGTCCTTCGCCCTCCCTGCCGATCACCCGAGCCTCGCCGGACGAAAGGTCAATCATGTGGATCTCGCTGCGTTCCACCAGGGCGAGACGGTTGTCGGGCAGGAAAAAGCCGGCTACGACGGCGCTTAGCTCGGCGAGATCCGGATGCTCCGACGAATCGAAGGCTGACTGGGCCATTGGGCGTAGCGCGGCGCGATCTTCCGCCGATGGGCGCGTGTCCCCCTCAGACCCGCAGCCCGTGAATGAGATCAACGCGGTGAGCGTGATCGGAAAGACGTTATTCTTGTCGATACTAAACATTTTTATTTAGTGTTCTGTGTCCGGCCAATAGTCACCCGCCATTCCCACCCGCCCGCGCCGGCGGGAAAATGATGCTGCTGGAGCCCGGAAAGCGCGCCCCCAGCTCCCTCAGAATCACCTCCGCTCCCTCGACCGTCACCCGGCTGGCCTCCGACGACCAGAAGCCGTTGACCTCATCGTACCCGAAGCCGACTTCGGTTATGTCAGCCAAACCCGCCCTGAACCCAACCGGATCCCAGTCCTCCCTCTCCCCCGGCCGCACCCGCGTCGACGCGATCGCCTCCTCCAGCCCATCTGCCGGAATATCGCCCTCGACCCCCACATACATCCTGAACATCGCCGCGTACATCACGCCCCGCACGTAGGACACCTTCCACGCCCATTCCTCCGACGCCGCCGTCAGCTCCACGTCCGGAGGCGCGTTCAACACCCACGACTCGACAAAGGCCGGAATCATCCCCCCCTCCGGCGACGGATCCGGCAGACTCCACTGGTTGTGGGCCACCATGAGCGTCACACCCAGCTCGGGCCACGCGTACCCCTCCGTCCTCCACCCGAACATGTGACCACCCGCGTGCGCCAGCGACATGCTCCGCGCGCCGTGATTCCGGAGCCGCCACACCAGGCCGACGGTGATCCCCGGGCCGATTTCCTCCTCGTACTGCGGCGTCAACATCTCGGCCACGGTCTCCGCCTCGAGCACCCGATAGCCATCGTACTCGCCGCCGTTCGCCATCGCCGTCAACAGCCGGATGTGATCGGCAGGCTTGGCCAACACGCCCCCCGCGGGATAGTGACTGAAGTACAGCGGCACGCTCGGAACCCACGCCGAGCCCATCCGCGCATACCCCGTGCTCATATTCTCCCAGATGTCCGGCCGCACATAGTCCACGTGCTGCGCCGGCGGATACTGCGACGACTCCATCCCCAGCGGGTCCATGACGTAGCGCTGCACGTAGTCCGAAAACGACAGCCCGTCCGGGTTGGCCGTCTGCACAATCAGCCCCAGCGTCGCGATGCCGGGGTTCGAGTAGTTGAATTGAGCTCCTACCTTGCCGATCCAGAACGGTGTTGTGCCTCCGAGCAGTGGGCTCTTGTCGCTGGCGTAGCTTGCCCTGAGTGCTTCTTCGAGCGGCAAGGGCTTGTCCCACACACCCTTGGCGCCGCCGCCCGAGAGCCCGGAGCGATGCGTGAGCAGGTCGTGGACGGTGACGTCCCGGTCGCCGAGCGGGTTGCGCACCTCGAACGGCAGGTGTTGGCTGATCGGGTCGTCCAGCGCGATCGCGCCGCGGTCGACCAGGTGCATGATCGCCGTTGCCGTGTAGGTCTTCCCCAGCGAGCCGGAGTGGTGGACGGTCTCTGGCGTCATCGGCTTGCCCGCCACGATGTCGGCGTACCCGAAGCCGGCCTCCCAGATGAGTTCGCCCCGGTAGCCCATGGCGAGGTTGAGGCCGGGGGTTCCGTGTGCGCGCATGAGGTGCAGCACGTAGTCGCGGGTGGCGTCGATGATGGCGCGTTCGAAGGCACGATCCGTGTGGACGCTTTCCGTGATCGGGATCTCGGCGGCCCCGGTGGCGGCCTGTTGCTGCGGCTCACATCCTGCGAGGCCTGCAGCGAGAACGGCGATCCCAAGGATGCATGCGGCGAGCGAAACACGGGATCGGGTGCGCAGATTCATGATCACGTCCAAGAATGAGGGGCCCAGATGGACATGATATGCGCGACACCTTGGCGGTGACACCCGAGCCGCTGTCAGCCCCCGCGCATCTGCGCCGGACTCCGGTTCAGCTGATCGCGCGCCGCAACACCTCCCGGACCCGCGGGCTGGCATCTCTCAGGAGGCGTTCCCGGTACGCGTCGCCTTCCGGATCACCCGGGTAGTGCAGGCTGGAACCGGCTGCAAGAAGCATCTCGACCAGCTCCACATAGGCATCCTGGCGCTCCTCCGCCCCGCCGGAAAACCGGGAGCCGTGGACGGCCCAATGGATGGGTGAGGACTGGTGAACGTCCTCGAAGACATCGAGCGGTGCCCCGGCATCGATCAACAGGCGGGCGTTGCCGGGCTGGCCAAACCATGCGGCCTGATGCAGCGCGGTTCCGGAGTCGAGGCCCCTTGCGCTCAGGTCCGCGCCCGCTTCGATCAGCAGTTGCACGGGCCGTGGGTCGTTGCGGCCGGCGACGTCCGCCAGCAGCCGGTCTTCCTCGGGATTGGCCGTTCGCGCGACGCCAGGGTGAGCCTTGAGGATCGTCCGCGCTTCGTCGAGACGTCCGTTCACGATGGCCACCGCGAATCGGTCGGCTTCGTTCAGGTCGGTGCTGGCCCCGCGCTTCACGAGCAGGGCCGCGACCTCGTCGAACCCCCTTCGAATGGCGTGGGCGTACGCGGTCTTGCCGCCGGCCGTTCGCGGATCGATGTCGGCGCCACAGGCAAGAAGGATATCCACCGCCGTGGCGCGCCGCCGGCGCGTGGCCACGTGCAGCGGAGTCTCCGCGTTTTGCCCAAGCCTCAGGTTGGGGTCGGCCCCCTCGTCGAGTCTCTGGCGCAACACCTCGTCGCCGTCCGCGCCGTAGTGGAAGTCCAACAATTCATGAAGCGTCATTGAGCTCTCTCGGCCAGGGCCGCCGGGGGCAACCGCTGCTTTCCAACCCGCTCCACCGCACCCTACCTTGGACCGTGTGGTCTCTGACAGTGGCAGATGCGCGCGGGTCTCCGGATCGAACCGGATGACCAGCCTGCGCGTCGCCACTCAATCCCGCAAGGAGTGCCGTCCATGCGCATGCTCCCCGCCCTCGCCGTCGCGTTTCTCGCCGTGAACCCGATTCAGTTCGTGCATGCTCAGCAGGACCGGTCCGGCACGATGGCGGGCCGCTCCACGGTCTATGCGCCGAATGGCGTGGTCGCCAGCAGCCAGCCGCTCGCTACGGGTGCCGGATTGGCGGTGCTCCAGCGCGGCGGCAATGCGATCGATGCCGCCGTGACCACCGCGGCCATGCTGAACGTGGTCGAGCCCATGATGACGGGGATCGGCGGTGACATGTTCGCCATTGTCTGGCTGGCGGACGAGCAGCGAATGGTGGGGCTCAATGCGAGCGGCCGCGCGGGCGCGCTGATGACCCGGGAGGAGCTGTTGGGCCGTGGCCACGAAAGCATGCCGCGCTCCGGCGCCGAGACGATCACCGTGCCCGGCGCCCTCGCCGGTTGGCAGACGCTGCTCGATACCTACGGCACGATCACGCTCGCCGACGCGTTCGAACCGGCGATCAAGATGGCGGAGGGGGGATTCCCGGCGAGCCCCGTGATCGTCGATTTCTGGGAAGGCGCGCAGGAGATGCTCAGCCGGGACGAGGGGGCGAAAGCGACGTTCCTGATCGACGGCGAGCGGGCCCCGCGCGCGGGCGAGTGGTTCAGCAACCCCGATTTCGCGCGCACGCTCCGCCTCATCGCCGAGGGTGGGCCGGACGTGCTTTATCGCGGCGATCTGGGGGAAGCGATCGTCCAGCGCGTCTCTGAGCTGGGCGGGTTTCTCACCATGGATGACCTGCGGTCGCACAGCGTGGACTGGGTGGAGCCTATCTCCGTCCCGTACAGGGGCTACCGCCTCCATGAACTGCCGCCCAACGGCCAGGGGATCGCCGCCCTTGAAATCCTGAGACTCCTGGAGCCGTTCGATCTGAAGGCCATGGGACACAACTCGGTCGCGTACCTGCACCACCTCATCGAGGCCAAGAAGCTGGCGTATGCCGACCTGGAGCACTTCGTCGGCGATCCCGGCACCATGAAGGTTTCGCCGGACGACCTGCTGAGCGATGCGTTCATCGATTCGCGGCGCGCGCTGCTCGATCCCGAGCGTGCGATCGAGCGGGCCGATCCGGGCACGGCGATCACGGCGAGCGAGACGACTTACTTCACTGTCGCCGACCGCCACGGCAACATGGTGTCGTTCATCAACAGCATCGCGAGCGCGTTCGGGTCGGGCGTGGTGGTGCCGGGCACCGGGTTTGCGCTGCAGAACCGGGGCGTGGGGTTTTCGCTGGAGGCTGGGCGGGCGAATGCGGTGGCGCCGGGACGGCGGCCGTTCCACACGATCATTCCGGCATTCGTCACGAAGAAAGGGGCCGATGGGAGGGAGGAGCCCTGGCTGAGCTATGGGGTGATGGGCGGCGCGATGCAGCCCCAGGGGCACGTGCAGGTGCTGATCAACCTCGTCGACTTCGGGATGGATCTGCAGCAGGCCCTCGACGCGGCGCGCTTCAACCACCTTGCAGGGAATCGCGTGGCGATCGAGCACGTGGTCCCCCTCGAGGTGCGGCGGGCGCTGGAGGCGATGGGGCACGTGCTGGCGGACCCTGTCGGCGTGTTTTTCGGCGGTGGACAGGCGATCATGCGGCTCGAGCGCGGTTGGGCTGCTGCGTCAGAGCCGCGAATGGACGGGATGGCGGCGGGGCACTGAGGCTCGAGGGCGCCTGCCAGGCCTGGCCCCGGCTGCCTTACCCGCAGCTTCCTTGCGTCCTCCGGATGATCGGCTCAACTGCCTCGACTGACCCTGTGAACATGCACCGTCTCGACTCCGAGTTCGTCACGACGGATCCCGACCACGGTGGTCCCCGTGATCTGCGTGAGCGCGAGACCCTCAGGAATCCGAATCGACCCGGCGCTGCCGCCATCCGTCGCAAACACCCACCACTCGAGTCCGCTTGCGTCGCGTCCGGCAAGAGAGGCTCCCAGCGCGAAAGAATGCCTCAACGGCTCCCAGGGCTGCACCCAGAGGAAACCCTCCGGGTCCGGAAGGAAGTCCCAGAACACTGACACGCCAATGGGGATGGGTGCCGCTTCAAGTCTCTCGCGGCTGAAAAAGCTCCGGTCTCCCAACCCCGTGGACAGTGCAGCATCGATCACCTGCTCGAGGGCATCTTCACCCGAGATCGATTCCGCCGGTTCCCATGCAATCTCGCCGGACAGGATCCCGCCGGAGCCGATGCGTCGGATCGACGGCACTTCGGTGTCTCCCAGGTAGAGATGGGTCCCATCCGATGCGACCACCGCCCGTGGGGACAGAGGCTGCGGGCTGCCAGCACCTGCCGCGAAATAGCGCGCAAACCCTTCAGCAGTGCCGAGTTCGCCGAGGTGAGCGCCATCTCGGTCAAAATGATGGACGACGATCCGGTCGCGTTCGCCGTGCGCCGCACCCATGACACCACCCAGCGCCCAGCCGTCCCCCAACGGTCCGACCGCGACACTCATGTCCGGATACGCACCACTCGGGATCGGGACGACCTCCACGGCGCCGCCCGGCAGGAAGCGGGTAATTCGCCGCAAACGACTGCCGAACGCCTCGATCGTGTCGCCACGCGGCCAGGCGGCCGAGAGATACCTGAACTCGCCGGGACCCTCCCCTTCGCCGCCAAGGCGCTCCAGGAACACTCCATCGCGGCCGAAGACCCGGATGTCGCGACTCCCGGCGAGCGGCACGACCAACCGCCCGTCAGGCAGGACGAACGGCGACTCGACCTGGTCGAACTCCTGCTGCGTATCACCGCTCAGCACGCCGACGCTCAGCAGGGGCTCGGCGTCGATTGCCAGCGGTGCATCAGCTCGCGCAACCTGGAGAGGACCACCGCCTGACTCGGCTTCGCACGCCGCGAGCACGACCAGCGCACCGAGCATCAATGGGCGTCTCTTCATCGGACGTACCTCCTTGCCACCTCTATCTCATCCGGACGACCAGGGGATTTCCACCCGCCTGGCTCGCCCCGGCTCCTCCAGATTGCCGCTGTCGTCCACCGCGCGGGTGAGCACCAGCACCTCGCTCGTCTCCGCGTCCAGCCGCCACTCATAGCGCCAGGACGTGCGGCCCTCGGCCGGGTGCCAGGTAACCCCTCCGTCCACCGACACTTCCACAGCAGCCACCACACCGCCCCCGCTGTCCGAAGCCGTCCCGGTGAGGATCGTAGTCACCTCACCGCGAATGACCTCTACCGAAAGCTTGCTGGCCGACGACGTCGGCGCCACATCATCCGTCGAAGCCGCAGCCACCACCAGCCCCGCCTCCAGCGTCGCCGGCTGAACCCCCATGTCCGCGAACAGATTCACCGTCGCCTGCTGCAGCACCCGATCGGGACCGTGCGGATCGACCCCCACCCGCGTATCAACCGTATTCTGCCGCTCCGGCGGAACCCCCGTCTCGCTATCGTGATGCGCATCGAGCCCCCATGACCACTGCAGCGTCCCGGCGCCGAACACCAGCGCCCCGCTCTCGTGCCGGTAGAGCACCGCGTGATGCGTCGCCGTCCCCGCCTCGCAGCCCCGACCCGGATGCACGCAGTACAGCACGTTGTCGAAGGTGCTGGCCGCCACCCGAAACAGCCCGGGCGGCCGGAACCCGTTGTCGATGTCCGAGTCCCATTCGTGCCCCAGGATCCCCTTGATCGAGACGTAGCGCTCTCCCGGCTGTAACCCGGCCACTCGAGTGTTACGCCAGAAACGCAGCCCCGCGAACTCCGCATCCACGATGATCGGATCGTTCCGCCACGCATTCACCGTAAACAGCGTCCCGGTCAGCGCGTTTTCCGGCCACGGCCCCTCGGCGTTGATCGCACGGTGATCCCGGAACTCGCCCGTCCACTCCACCGGATCCAGCCGCCGGTGATCCTGCGAATCCTTGTAGGTCACCAGCGTCCGGTAGGGCTGGCCCGAACCGTCGATGCTCGTCTCCCACCGCACCTTCCAGTAGACCTCGTTCGAGCTGAAGAAGGCCAGGTGCACGCCCGCCGCCCGCGCCGCTTCGACATTCCGCCGCTGGCGTCCCGTCCAGTATTCGTCGTGCCCGACCGAGAGGAACACCTTGTGCTCGAGCAGCTCCTCGCCGCGCCGGTCCGTGTCGATCCCCGACGAATAGCTGACGTCGTAGCCGTTCCGCTCCAGCCAGCGCACCATCGGGTACTCGGAGTTGAAGGGCATGTTCACCGCCCGGTAGTGCCGGGTCTCGAACGGCCGGTTGTAGCTGACCTTCGGCGCCCGCGGCTCGCCCCCGTGCAGCCGCAGCCCCTCCGGGTGGAGCCGCCCGTACACGCTGTGCCCACCGTAGCGGTTGTACGCCTGCCAGGTCAGGTCCGAGGTCTGGAAGAGCATGTCGGACTCGCCGTCGTCGTCCCGCACCACGAAGTACACGTGACTCGCCCGCGGCTCGCGCAGCGCGTTGCGCATCACCGCCCGGAAGCCGTCCGCCTCCCAGAGCGAATCGCGCCCGGTCGGTGGCAGCGGCGTGGGCGCGAACGCGTCGTTCTTCATCCAACCCTCAACGGGATCCTCGCGCACCAGCCGCGCGAAGTAGATCCCCGAAGTCGCATCCTCGGGCGCGCTCCACGACGCCGACACAGCCCAGTTGCCGCAGTCCACGAGCGGCGCGGGCCACGTGTCCATCCCACCCCCCTCGGCCAGCACCGGGATCGGCCCCCGTAGACACTCGGGCTGCGCCTGCGGAAGCGCCGCCGCCGGCTCGATCGAGTCCACCCGCCGCGCACCCATCCCCCCGTAGTAGCCCATCCGATACACGTCGATCCGGTAATCGTCAGAGTCCGTGTCGACCTTGAACTCGATCGTCTCTCCCTGCGCGATCGCGATCTCGGTCCCGAATCCCTGAATGCTCGGATCGCCGTACCCGTTGATGTCCCACTCGGTCGCCGGATGCCCCTCGAGGCAGTTCTCCGCGACGATCTCGTTGGCGGGTCTGGCGCACTCGTACGCGAGCATCAGTTCCCCCAGGTCGCAGCCGGCAGCGAGCGGAATGAGCGGTAGGAGGACGAGGGTGAAACAAGAGCGGCGTCCCCAGCGTGGCTGAATCAAGGCGATCGTCTCCGTCGAACGGTATCGGGGTCGGACGAGAGCCGCTGCGCTTGGGCGCGGCGCGCTTGTGGCCCCGTGGGAACGCATCGCGTCCATTTCGCAACAACGGCGTTGCCGAGCAAGTGTCGGTCGGACGCCGCCTTTCGTCAATACTAAACATTATTGTTAAGTATCCCGCCAACTCCTCCCCTGCCGCGATGGAAGCGTCGCCGCAGCGCATGGCCGAGGCCGCCCGCAACTTCCTCGCCGCCCTCTCACCCCAACAACTCACGGCTGCCGAATTCCCCTTCGACGCCGATGCGGAACGCACTCGCTGGAGCAACCTGCCGGCTTCCATGGTGGAGCGCAGCGGTGCACGCCTGGGCGACCTCGGCGACGAGCAGAGACGGAGGCTGCACGAGCTGTTGCGGGCGTCGACGAGCAGCCAGGGGTACCAGAAGATCGCGGGCGTGATCCGGCTGGACGAGGTGCTCCACGAGGAGGCGTCGGCCGCGGTTGCGAGCGGTGAGCGGCGCTTGCCCCGCGGGTCCACGGCCCTTCCGTCCTCATCGAATACATCGTGGAGGAAGGCGTCGGAGGGAACCCGGCGAACCATGTGCACAGTATCATACGTGACCCCGGCAACGACTACGGCGAGGACTGGCTCGGCAAGCACTACGAGGAGCACCACGAGCGGCGGTAGTCCACTGCCCTGACTTTGACAACCAGAAAGACACCCGGGAAGGCACACCATGATCATGCAATCCACGGCCGCGACCGCCGTCAGAGTCGCCACCTGGAGTGAACTCGACGACCGCAGCCCCGCCTATGCCCTGGTGGCCAACGTGGACCTCGTCGTCATCCGCTACGACGACCAGGTGTCGGTGCTGTATGGGCGATGCCTGCACCGGGGCGCCCTGCTCTCCGACGGACACGTCCGCGGCGACGACCTGATCTGCGGCGTCCACAACTGGGACTACCGCTACGACACGGGGGTGAGCTCGTACAACCCGGAGGAAGCGCTGCACAAGTTCGGCGCGTGGATCGACCACGACGCCGATGCGGTCTTCGTGGACGAGGACGAGGTGGCAGCGTGGCACGACAGGTTCCCTCAGGCCTACCGTCGCGACGAGTACCTGGGCCTGTACGCCGACGTCCACGGTACGCCGGAAGAGCCGCACAACCACTACATCCAGGAACTCGCGAGGAACGGTCTTGAGAAGGTCGGGCACCACGGCGTGGTTACGGCGATGGGAGTGCCGCTGACCGAGCTCCCGCGCTGGAGCGACATCCAGCTCCTGACCGCGCAGTTGGCCACGCGCCCCCTGGCGGACGACGCGGCGGTGGGGTCGGAGTTGGTGATCGGCCCCCGGGCGCAGCGGCCGCTGCGCCTGCAAATCCCGCTCTTCGTGAGCGACATGAGCTTCGGCGCCCTCAGCGAGGAGGCCAAGACGGCGCTCGCCAAGGGGGCCGAGGTGGCGGGCACCGGAATCTGCTCGGGCGAGGGCGGGATGCTGCCCGAGGAACAGGCGAACAATTCGCGCTACTTCTACGAGCTGGCGTCCGCGAAGTTCGGATGGTCGATGGACAAGGCGTGCCGCTCGCAGGCTTTTCATTTCAAGGGCGGACAGGGCGCGAAGACCGGCACGGGCGGGCATCTGCCGGGCACCAAGGTCATCGGCAAGATCGCGCAGGTGCGGGGGTTGGATCCCGGAACACCCGCGATCAGCCCGTCACGGTTCCCCGACCTGGTGACGCCGGAGGATTTCCGCGAGGTCGCCGGAGCGGTTCGCGAGCGGACGGGCGGCATTCCGATCGGGTTCAAGATGTCGGCCCAACACATCGAAGACGACATCGATTTCGCGCTCGAAGTCGGGGTCGACTACATCATCCTCGACGGGCGCGGCGGCGCCACCGGCGCGGCCCCCGAAATCTTCAAGGACAACATCTCGGTGCCGACCATCCCCGCCCTGGTCCGCGCCCGCCGTCACCTGGACGCGTGCGGGGTGGGCCGTCACGTCACGCTCATCATCACGGGCGGGCTCCGCACAGAGTCCGACTTCGTCAAGGCGATGGCGCTGGGCGCAGACGGGGTGGCGATCGCGAATTCGGCCATCCAGGCGATCGGCTGCCTGGGGATGCGCGCCTGCCACACCAACAACTGCCCGGTCGGGATCGCCACGCAGAAGGAGGATCTGCGCGCGCGCCTGCAGGTCCATGCCTCCGCCCAGCAACTCGCCAACTACCTGGGCGCCACGGTCGACCTGATGAAGATCCTGGCCCGGGCGTGCGGCCACGATCGCCTGGACCGGTTCGCCGCGCGTGATCTCACCACCTGGAAGCGGGATATGGCGGACCTGACCGGCGTGAGGTACGCGGGGGTGGGTGCCCCGGCGGAGTGAGGGTCCGGGGCCGCCCCTAGCAGCTCACGCAGCGATGGTTGTTCTTCGCCCCCAGGCGCTCGAGCAGCGCCACGGTCTCCACGAACGGCTGGATCCGCTGCACGGGACCGTTGGCCATGTCCACCGTGGTCTGGCCTCTGCGTGACACCGCCGTCACGTCGGCGCCCTTCTCGACGAGATAGAGGATCATCTCGTTGTCGCCGCGGGCGGCCGCGTGGTGCACGGGGTTGTAGCCGTTGTGGTCTCGCGCGTTCACGTCGGCGCCGAGTTCTTCGACCAGGAACCTCATGGTGGGCATCCAGCCCTCGGGCGCGTGGCGATGCGAGTTGCCGGCGAAGCCCTGGCCGTAGCCGACTCCCGCCGCCGCGTGGATCGGGTAGACCGCCGGACCGCCGATCGGGACGGGAGGCAGGCCGGAGTGGTCGGTGTCGTCGCGGGGACCGAAGCTGCGCTGCGGCACCCTGATGGTGGGAAGGTGCGGATCGGCGCCGTACTCGAGGAGCAGCTTCATCGCGGGAACGTCGGTCGCGTGGGCGGCGCGCCAGAACGCGGTGGCGCCGGTACGGTCCACGCCCAGCAGGTCCCGGTTGTAGGTCGTGAACCAGAGGGTGCGATTGAGGCGGGCGTTGACGTCGGCGCCGGCATCGAGCAGGGCGCGCATTAGCTCCAGGTAGCCGGTCTCCTGCTGCTCGTACTCGAGCGGCTGCGGATGCCGGGCCTTGGGCGCCCAGTGCATGTTGAGCACGCCGTAGAGGGGGGTGGCCCCCGCGTCGCTCGCCAGATTGGGGTCGGCGCCGCGCTCGAGCAACTCCACGACGAGGTCGAAGTAGCCGTTGATCGCGGCCATCAGCATCGGCGTGGTGTTGTCCGCCGCGCTGGGCATGTTGATGTCGACGCCGCCGTCGAGCAGGGCCATGACGGTGGACGCCTGACCCTCGCGCGCGGCGAGATGGATCGCCGAAAGACCGCCGTGCTGTCCGACCAGGTCCGCGTAGTTTAGCGGGATGGGTTCACCGGTCTGGCGGCGTGCTTCCAGCGCTTCCTGCGCAGCCTGCCGGGCCTGCTCCTCGCGCGTAGTGACCGGAGCGGTCGAAGCCTGCGGCGTGCGGCCGGCCACGCCGGACTCGACCGGATAGCTAAGTGCGTCCGTGCCGCCGCGCATCGCTGCGATCTCGGTCCGCCGCTTCCGCTCCGACATGCGGTCGAGGATGTCGCGCTCGACGAGATCCATCACCCGGGCGGTGATGATCGCGTCGGCACCCGCCTCGAGGAGCGCCACGACCGCGTTGGTGCGCCCCAGCGCCGCCGCGAACATGAGCGGTGTCTGTCCCCACTCGGGTTCCCTGGCGTCGACCGGCGCGCCGTGCTCGATCAGGGCAGACACGGCGCGCATGTCCCCCGCCGCCGCGGCAAAGTGAAGCGGCGTGGCCCCCGTTTCTGTTACAGCCGCCACATCCGCCCCGGCCTCGGCCAGGATTGCCACGATCTCGCCGTTGGCCTCCTTGCCCGCCACGTGCAATGCCGTATGCGCCCCGATGCGGGTAACCGCCTCCAGATCGGCCCCGGCCACGATGAACAGCCGTGCGATCTCGGCGTTCCCGTTCAGCGCCGCCCAGTGCAGCCCGGTCATGCCGTCGCCCCGGGGAGTGTTGACGTCGGCGCCCTGGGCCAGCAGGGCCCGCACGGCCGCGACATCGTCGCGCATGGCGGCGTCGGCGAGGGGAGAGTCGCCGGGGAGCGCCGAGACGGAGCCGAACCCGATCGCCAGCCATGCCAGCGCGCCAACAACAGTCAGCCACGACTCTCCGCGCCTGCCAGCCGCGCGGCGCGCTGACCGGATCGCGAGGACGGAGGCGGCCACGGTCTTCATACCGACAGCGGAAAGGCGCCGCTGCTGTTGCCGAAGCTCTTCATGTCGTCCATCCCCAGTTTGTGCATCAGGCTGAGCATGACGTTGGCCATCGGCGTTCCGGCACTCGCGCGCAGGTGCATGTCACCGTCCATGCGGCCGTTGGCTCCACCGACCACGAACAGCGGGCAGCGCTTGTGGTTGTGCACGTTCGAGTCGCCCATCGGCGAGCCGTAGACGAGCATGGTCTTGTCCAGGAGGCTGCCGTCACCCTCCTGGATGCCGGCCAGCCGGTCCAGGAAGTATGGGACCAGCCCCACGTGATAGCGGTTGATCTCGGCGAATTCCTGAACGGCGTCGGGTCTGCCGCCGTGGTGCGACGACGGGTGGAAGCCCTTGTCGACCCCACTGTCCGGGTAGACCCGGCTGGAGGCGTCGCGCCCCATCTTGAACGAGAAGATACCGGTCACGTCCGCCTGGAAGGCGAGCGCCTGCAGGTCGAACATCAGCTTGACGTGTTCGTCGAAGGAATCGGGCACTCCCGCGGGGGCACCCGGCAGTTCGCGCTGCTCGCCGCTCTCGTTGCGCGCCACCACGCGTTCGATCCTCCGCTCGATCTCGCGGATGTCGCTCAGGTAGCGCTCGACCCGCCGCCCGTCGACCGGGTCCAGCTCGCGCTTCAGCGCATTCACCTCGCCCACGATGAAGTCGAGGATGCTGGCGCTGGAGCGGCGCCGCGCCTCGCGCGCCTCGGGGGTGCCGCCCGCGCCGAAGAGCTGGTCGAAGGCGACGCGCGGGTCCCGCACCATGGGGAGGGGCTGGTCCGGGGCCGCCCACGAAATGGTGTCGGTATAGACGCAGGCGTAGCCGTACGCGCACCCGCCGGCCTGATCCACATTCTCAATACACAGCTGCATCGACGGGATCGGCGTGTCCTGGCCGAAGCGCTGGGCGTACAGCTGATCGATCGAGGGGCCGACCCAGACGTCGGAACTCTCGGTCTGCTTGGGGTGCGCCTGGGTCAGGAAGGTGGCGCTGGAGCGGAAGTGGTCACCCCCGATCTCCTTGGGCTTGGTGGCCTCGGCGCCCTCGACGTCCGTATCGCTGATGATCGTCAGGTAGTCCCGGTACGGTTCCAGCGAACTCAGCACGCTGGGCCCGAAGTCGAAGCCGCGGCCCGTCTCAGGGGGCGACCAGAGGTGCTGACTCGCGCCCCACGGGTTGCTGCCCGCCGAACCGTGGACCATCTCGATGGCAACGAGACGGGTGCGGTCGAGGGCGGTGCGGGCCCGGGTGACGGCCCAGCGTTCGCGCGCGGGAGCCATGGCGTCCAGGAACGGCAGGGCAACGCTGGCGCCAAGGCCGCGCAGGAAGGTTCGGCGCGGCAGGTGCCGGCCGGTAATGACATGCATCGCGGTCAGCCTCCGTTTCCGTTCGCCGGCTCTTCGTCGACGATGACCGGCGCGGCCTTCATGAGGAAGGCGTCGCTGGTCGCCACCCCGACGATGAACGCGGATACCCGGTAGTCCTCTTCGGCGGCCATGCGCGTGATTCGGCGCACGGCCGGCATGTCATAATACTCCAATCGGCGCCCCAGCGCATACGCCATGAGGTTCTCGGTGAAGGTGCGCACCAGGGGCTCCGGCCGCTTCAACAGCGCCGCGCGCAGGTCGGAGGGGGACGCGATCGGGGTCCCGTCGTAGAAATCGCTGGCCGCGTCGACCGGCACGCCCTGGTCCTTGATGCGCCACGCCCCGGAGACGTCGTAGTTCTCGAGCGCGAGGCCGATCGGGTCGATCATGCGGTGGCACGAATTGCAGGTCGGGTTGGCGGCGTGCATCTCGAGCCGCTCACGCACCGTGAGAAGGCGGCCGTCCTCCACCGCTTCCTCCTCCAGCTCGGGGACATCGGGTGGGGGGGGCGGGGGGGGGGGTGCCCAGGAGGACCTCCATCACCCACTTGCCCCGCAGCACGGGAGAGGTCCGGCCGGCGTGCGAAGTGAGGGTGAGGATGCTCCCGTGCCCCAACAGCCCGCGTCGCTCCTCGTGCACGTAACCGACGCGCCGGAAGCGTTCGCCGGCCACGTCGGGGATGCCGTAGTGGCGCGCCAGGCGCTCGTTCACGAAGGTGTAGTCGGCGGTGTACAGATCCATCACCGACCGGTCTTCGTGGATCAGGTTGTCGAAGAAGGTCTCGGTCTCCTCGAGCATGGCCCGCTTGAGGGGCTCGTCGAAATCCGGCTGGACGCGCACGTCGGGCTGGATCTTCTCGAGGTCCTGGAGACGCAGCCACTGGGCCGCGAAGCGCGTCGACAGGGCCGTGGCGCGCGGGTCGCGCAGCATTCGGTGGACCTGCTCCGAGAGCGCAGCCGGATCCGCCAGTCCGCCATCGCGGGCCGCCGCCATGAGCGCTTCGTCGGGGCCGGTGCCCCACAGGAAAAAGGAGAGCCGGGCGGCCAGATCGTGATCGCTGAGCCGGTAGGCGCCCTGTCCCGCTCCGTCCGGGGTCGGCTCCTCGATCCGGAAGATGAAGTGCGGGCTGGCGAGGATGCCCTCGAGGGCCGTGCGCACCCCGCCTTCGAAGCCCTCGGCGCTCGCGCCTGCGTCGTACAGACCCATCAGCGCGGCCAGGTTGGCATCGGTCAGGGGGCGGCGGTAGGCGCGGGTGGCGAGCCGGGTGACGATCTCCTGCGCGCAGCGCCGGGCTTCCGCGGCGCCAACCCCCTCCGCGGGATGGCACGAGAACACCGCCGCGCGGCTGGGAGTGTCGGAGACGCCCTGTGGCTCGAACGGCCCGCCGATCGCCAGGTCGCGCAGGTGGGGCAGAACCGTGAAGCCGTAGGACCCGGCGATGCTGGTGCTGGCCAGCGACCAGTCGTGCGGCGAGATCAGGTCCTGCAGCGGCCCCTCGGAGCGCCGGATGAACGTCGCCGAAACCTGGCGCGGTCCGGCCCGCACGAACACGCGCTCCGAGCGGATGTTGACGCCGTCCGGATCGGAGGTGTGCATCCAGCGGTTGACCTCGAGGAGAGCCGCCCGCTCGCCGTCGATCGAGATCTCGAGCAGTTCCGGCTCCCCCTCCTCGGTGTGGAGCGCGTTGCGGCCGTTGCCGACCAGCGCCCCGGTGGTCTCGTGGTGGAAGGACACGCGGAAGCCGTAGTAGCCGTCGGCGGGGAAGTTGTGCCGCACGGAGACGCCGCCCCGCGTCCCGTAGGGCGCCCCTTCCACGCGCTCGCTCTGTGAATCCCAGCGCGATACGCGGTAGGTCGACTCGCTCGCCGTGACGTGGGGGTCGCCGATCGCAAGGCGGCTGATCTCGGCCGCGGCCCTCAGGTAGCCGTCGGTCAGGGTGGCAGAGAGGAGCTGGGCGTCGGCGATGTTGTCGAAGTTGGCGCTCTTGGTGTCGAGCGGGAGGTACGCGCCCGGGTCGATCTCGAGGTCGAGCAGGTCGCGGACCTGTGCCTGGTACTCCGCCCGGTTGAGGCGCTGGAAGGTGCGGTGCCCCGGGTTGGGATTCGCCGCGGCGGCCCGGTCCATCTGGTCCTCCAGCGACTCGGTCAGATCGAGCAGGGTCACATCGTCCGGTCGCCGGGTCCCGGGCGGGGGCATCAGTCCGGCGCGCAGCTTGCGGATCATCTTCTCGGCCAGCTCGCCGTTGGACGGCGCGTTGGCGGCGTCGAAGGCCTCCAGCGACATGTTGCCGAGCAGGCGGCGCTCGTTGTGGCAGCGCACGCAGTACTGCTGGATGACCTCGTTGTCGGCGAGGTCTCCGCCGGCCGTCGCACGCTCGGTGGCAAGCGACTGCGGCGACCCCGGGCCCGGCCCGGCAACGAGCGGCCCGCCGGGCGCAGAGCCCGGGGGCATCAGGCCGACGAGAGCGACGCCGACCGCCAGGACGGGAGCCGCGTACTTCACCATTGCCGCCTCAACAGGAAACGCAGTTGTGATTGTTCACCGCGCCGAGGCTCTCCAGCAGCGCGATCGTCTGGGGGAACGGCTGGATCCGCTGGACCGGTCCGTTGGCCATGTCCACCGTGGTCTGGCCGCGCCGGGACACGAACGTCACGTCGGCGCCCTGCTCCACCAGGTAGTGGATGAGTTCGTTGTCGCCGCGCGCCGCGGCGTGATGCATCGCGCTGTAGCCCTCGTGGTCGCGGGCGTTCACGTCGGCCCCAAGCTCCTCGACGAGGTAGCGGACCGCCGGCACCCACCCATCCGGGACGTGGCGGTGCGCGTTGCCCGCGAACCCCTGCCCGTAGCCCACTCCTGCCGCCGCGTGAATGGGAAAGACGGCGGCACCGCCCACCGGCACCGGTGGAAGTCCGGAGTGATCCGTCTCGTCGCCTCCGCGTCCGAAGCGCCGCGCAGGAACCTTTTCGGTCGGAATCGAGGGATCGGCCCCGCGGGCGACGAGCAGCCTCATCGCCTCCACGTCGAGCGCGTAGGCGGCTCGCCAGAAGGGCGTCGCGCCCCTCGCGTCGATCTGCAGCAGGTCGAAGTTGAAGGACATGAACCACAGGTGCCTGGTAAGGCGCACATTCGGGTCCGCGCCCGCCTCGAGCAGCTTCCGCATGACCTCGAGGTAGCTGTGGTCCTGCTGCATGTAGATGTGCTGCTGTGGATAGCGCGACTTCGGAGCCCAATGGACATTGATCGCCGCGAAGAGCGGGGTGGCGCCCGCGTGGCTGGCGATCGTCGGATCGGCGCCGAGTTCGAGGAATCGCATGGCCAGGTCGTAGTGACCGTTGATCACGGCCATCAGAATCGGGGTGGTTCCGTCGCCCGCGCTGACCCGATCGAGGTCCGCGCCGCCACGCACCAGCGCCAGCGCGGTCTCGGAGTGCCCCTCCCGCGCGGCGTGAAGCAGCGCCGTCAGGCCGCCGTGCCCGCCCACCAGCTCACCGTACGAGAGCGGCTCGGGCTCCTCGATCATGCGCGTCTCGGCCTCCTGCTGCGACGCGGCCTCGGCCAGGGCGCGGCGATTCTGCTCCTCCTGATCGCGGCGAACCGCCTCGGCCACATCCGGCCCCCACCGCTCTCCCGCCGCGATCCGCTTGTTGCGCTCCGAACGCTCGATCCGGTCGGACACCGCCCGCGAGGCGACGTCCATCACCCGCGTATGCACGGCAGGATCCGCCCCCGCCTCCAGCAGCGCCGTCACGGCGGCGGTCCGCCCCTTCGACGCGGCAAAGATCAGTGGCGTCTGCCCCCATGACTCCTCGGTTGCGTTCACGTCGGCGCCCGCGGCCACCAATGCCCCCACAGCCCGCTCGCTCCCCGCCGCGGCCGCGAAGTGCAGCGGACGCGCGGCGCCGCCCGACCGGATGGCCAGCTCGGGATCGGCCCCCGCGCCGAGCAGAATCTCCACCACCTCCCCCGCCCCGCCCTGGGCGGCCACATGCAGCGCCGTGTAGTGCCCGATGCGGGTTCCGGCGCCGACATCCGCCCCGGCGCCCAGAAGCGTGCGCACCAGGCCGGCATCTCCGTGCCTGGCGGCCCAATGCAGCGCCGTCATCCCGTCGCCCTGGGCCGCGTTCACATCCGCCCCGTCGGCGATCAGCGCACGCACCGCCACCGCGTCCCCGCGCATCGCCGCGTCGGCCACGGGACTCTCCGGAGCGTCGCCCAAAGGCAGAAGCACCACGAGCGTCAGCGCCGAAACCCAGCCGCTCATGCGCAGGACGGGCCCGCGGGCCCACGCCCTTCCAGACATCCGCGTCCCTTTCATCGGCGCGCCCCCGCTAAACCGTCAGGGAGAAATCGGTCGTGCTGTTCCCGAAGCGCTTCATGTCGTCGAGCCCGAGCTTGTGGGCGAGACTCAGCATGACGTTCGCCATCGGTGTGCCCGGCTGCGCGCGCAGGTGGAGGTTGCCCTCCAGCGACCCGTTCGCACCCCCGACCACAAAGAGCGGGCAGCGCTTGTGGTTGTGGATGTTCGGGTCCCCCATCGGGGATCCGTAGACGATCATCGTCCGGTCAAGCAGGTGCGTGTCGCCCTCCATGGTGCTCTCGAGCTTCTCCAGGAAGTACGGCAGCATCCCTATGTGATACCGGTTGATCTGTGCGAAGTCGGTGATGTTGTTCTCGTTGCCGCCGTGGTGCGAGGCGGGGTGGAAGGGCTTGTTGACCCCGCTGTCGGGGAAGACGCGCGCCGACGAGTCGCGCCCCATCTTGAACGAGAACACGCGCGTCACATCCGACGCGAAGGCGAGCGCCTGCAGGTCGAACATGAGTTGCACATGCTCCTCGAAGCGGTCGGGCACGCCGGCCGGCGCCTCGGGGAGTTCACGGCCCTCGCCGCTGGCGTTCTGCACTTCCACGCGCTCGATCCGGCGCTCCAGTTCGCGCACATGCTCCAGGTAGCGGTCCAGCCGGATCATGTCGGCCGGTCCCAGTTGCCGTTTGAGCTGCGACACCCGGCCCGTGATGAGGTCCAGGATGCTCTTGTTCACGCTGCGGCGCGCGGCCCGCTCCTCGGGACTCCCGCCAGCGCCGAAGAGCTGGTCGAAGGCCACGCGCGGGTCCCGCACCATCGGCAGCGGGTCCGTGGGCGACGCCCAGCTGATCGTGTCGGTGTACACGCACGCATAGCCGTAGGCGCACCCGCCCGACTGGTCCACGTTCTCGATGCACAGCTGCATCGACGGGATCGGCGTGTCCTGCCCGAAGCGCTTCGCGAACATCTGGTCGAGCGACTCACCGACGTGGATGTCGGATCCCTCGGTCTGCCGCGGGTGCGACTGGGTGAGGAAGGTCGCGCTCGAGCGGAAGTGGTCGCCGCCGATCTCCTTCGGCTTCGTGGCTTCGGCGGGCTCGATATCGGTGTCGCTGATGATCGTCAGGTAGTCGCGATAGGACTCCAGCGGACTGAGCGCGCTCGGCGACAGATCGAAATCGCGGCCCGTCTGCGCCGGAGACCAGTAGTTCTGCGTCCTGCCCCATGCGTTGCTGCCGGCGGCCCCGTGCACCATTTCGATGGCGACCAGCCGGGTCGGTCCCTCGGCCGCCGCGCTCCAGCCCCGTCCCGCCGGTACCATGGCGTCGAGGAACGGCAGCGAAATGGAGGCGCCGACGCCCTTCAGGAAGGTCCTGCGGGGGATCGCTGCACCTGTGAGATATTGCATATGGCTCCTGTCTCCTCGAATCGTCCCTACCGGGACCGTTCGCTTTCAGCCGGTTCTTCCACGACCACGTCGGCCTTCGACATCCGGAACGGATCGCTCCGCACCACCTCCTTGACGAACGCCGACAGCCGGTAGTCGTCCTCGCCGGCGGCCGTCGCAACGCTCCGCACGGCCGGCATGTCGTAGTATTCGATCCTCCGCCCGAGGGCGTAGGCCATCAGATTCTCGGTAAAGTTCCTGGCCAGCGACTCGGGGCGCCTGAGCAGCGCGGCCCGCAGGTCGTCCGGACCGTGCAGAGGCGTCCCGTCGTAGAGCTCGCCCAGCGTCTCCACCGGCGTACCCGTGTCGCGCACCCGCCACGTCCCCGTGACATCGTAGTTCTCGAGCGCGATCCCGATGGGGTCGATGAAGCGGTGGCACGAGTTGCACGTCGGGTTGGCCCGGTGCTGCTCGAGACGCTCGCGCACCGTCAGGAAGCGGCCGTCACTCGCCTCGGCGGTGGCATCGAGCTCCGGGATGTCGGGCGGCGGCGGTGGCGGTGGCGTTCCCATCAGCACTTCCATCACCCACTTCCCCCTCAGCACGGGCGATGTTCGATTGGCATGTGATGTGAGGGTGAGGATGCTGCCGTGGCCCAGTATTCCGCGCCTGGCCTCTTCCGTGTACTGCACCCGGCGGAAGTTCTCGCCGGTGACCCCGGGGATGCCGTAGTGCCTGGCCAGCCGCTCGTTCATGTACGAGTGATCGGCGGTGAGCAGATCCCAGAGGCTTCCGTCCTCGCGCATCAGGGCGTTGAAGAAGGTGACGGTCTCGCGCTTCATGTCGCGCGCCAGCTGGTCGTAGAAGTCGGGGTAGCGCAGCGCGTCGGGGTGGACCTTGTCGAGATCCTGGAGGCGCAGCCACTGGGCGGCAAAGCGGGTGCCGAGCGCGTCGGCGCGCGGGTCGGCGAGCATGCGCTCGACCTGGGCCTCGAAGATGTCCGGATCGGACAGCCGCCCCTCGGCGGTGACCTCGATCAGCTCCGCGTCGGGGAGGCGGCCCCAGAAGAAGAACGACAGCCTCGACGCCAGCGCGACATCGCTGATCGGACGCATCCCGTTCCGGGCCGCGCCGCCTGCCGACGTCTCCTCGAAGCGGAAGATGAAGTCGGGACTCGCCAGGATGCCCTGCAGCGCGGTGCGCACGCCGATATCGAATCCGCCCTCGGCGGCGCCCTGCCCGAACAGGCCCATCAGCCCGTCGACCTCGGCGCCGGTGACCGGGCGGCGGAAGGCCTGCGTGGCGAGCCGATCGATGATCCCACGTGCGCACGCCGACTCCTCGGCCGGGCTGGCGGGGCGGCAGCTCATCACCCGCTCCCACGCCGGAGTGCGGCTCACCCCGGTGATGTCGTACGGGCCGCCGATGGTCATGTCCCGCAGGTGCGGCACCCCCGTGATTCCGTACGAATACCCGATCTTCTTGTCGGCCAGCGACCACTCGTGCGGCGACGTCAGGTCCTCGACCGGCCCCTCGGTCACCTTGATGAAGGCGGCCGTCACCCGGTGCGGACCGGCGGTCACCGGAATCCGCTCGGTCACGACCTCGACGCCCCCGGGATCCTGCCGGTGCATCCACCGGTCGAGCGGGATGAGCGCCACGCGCACGCCGTCGATCGACACCTCGATCTCTTCGTCGAACGGCGCGGTCTGGCCGAAGAAGTTCCCGGTCGATTCGTGCTGGAAGGCGAGCCGGAAGAAGTAGTCGCCGTCGGCCACGAAGTTGTGGACGATCGAAATCCCGCCGCGGGTCCCGAACGGCGCGCCCGGGACGTGTTCGCGCTGCTCGGCGTATCGCGACACCTCGTATGTGGCTTCGGACGGGGTCGCGTTCGCGTCGCCCAGCGCCAGCCGGCTCACCTCGCTGGCGGCGGTAAGGTACGATTCGAGCAGCGTCGCGGAGAGGTTCTGCACGTCGGCGATGTTGTCGAAACCCGCGCTGACCGTCTCGCCGGGAAGGTAGGCCGAGGCGTCGATATCGATCCCGAGAAGATCGCGGATCGCGGCCGCGTACTCGGCCCGGTTGAGTCGCTGGAAGGTGCGGCTGCCGGGGTTCGGGTTGCGCGCGGCGGCCGCGTCGATCTGGTTCTCCATGCCGGAAACGAAGGCGGCGACCTCGTCCTGCGGCGGCCGCCTCACGCCCGGCGGCGGCATCATCCCGGCGTGCAGCTTGCGGATCATCTTCTCCGCGACCGGCGCATTCGCGACCGGGTTGGCTGCGTCGAATTCCTCCAGGGAGAGGTTGCCGATGAGGCGGCGTTCGTTGTGGCAGCGAACGCAGTATTCCTGAACGATATCCTCGTTGGCGGCCGGCACGACATCGCCCGATCGGCCGACTTGCGGGGCCGTCGCGGTGTCCGCCACGACCGTGAACTGCAAGATGGCGACTCCCGCCGCCGCGACCGCCAGGGATTTCGTCATTGCATCAAACTCGCTTCCGCGAAGCCGTCAATAACGCGCGCGCGCGGCTCGGCGGACCCTGCACGGCCGAACCAGGCCCGGCGCAACCTTTCACCATCAGTCTTTTATAATACGACAGGAGGGCCACCCGGGGCCAGTGGCGAGGGGCTGCCAGGCGCGCGTATGCCGACTCAGCCGCCGGCCGCCAGCACGACCTTGAACGACATCCGCTCGCCGTCCCTGAGGACCACGATCTCGACCTCGTCGCCCGGGTCGAATTCGCCCAGCGCCGCCATGTAGTCGTAGACGTCGTCCACCTCGTGCGGGCCGAACCCGACGATGATGTCGCCGCCCTGCATGCCCGCCTCGGCGGCCGGGCTCCCCGCGCGCACCGCCGTGATCGCCATGCCGCCCGACTCGCGCGAATAGTCGGGGATGGTCCCGAGCCGCACCCGGAAGCCGCTGCGCATGCTGCTGGCGTCGCCCGACTGGACACCGTGCGGGTTCCCCGCGTCCTCCACCGGCGTCAGCGAGGCGAGGCCGGACGCCGGAACGACATCGCGCACCACCTGCGTGACGAGCGCGGTGACCTGGTCCATCCCCTCGGCGTTGACGAGCTCCCAGTCGTCCTCCACGCGGTGGTATTCGGGGTGGGTGTTGGAGAAGAAATGCAGGACCGGGATTCCCCGCGCATAGAACGAAGTGTGGTCGGACGCGCCGAATCCGTCGCTGTTGAAGCGGAGGTCGAGCGGAGCGTCGATGCGGGCGTTGGCGCGCTCGAGGGTGGCTTCCCACTCCTCGGCGGTGCCGGTCCCCAATACGGTGAGCAGTCCGTCCCGGACCCGGCCCACCATGTCGAGGTTGAGCATGGCAACCGTACCGTCGAGCGGGAGCAGCGGGGCGCTCACATAGTGGGCCGAGCCCCACAGACCGCGCTCCTCGCCGGTGAAGGCGATGAACAGGACATCCTGCGCCAAAGGCGGGCCGGACTTGAGCGCCCGCGCCGCCTCGATCAGCACCGCCGTGCCCGATGCGTTGTCGTCGGCGCCGTTGTGCACCTCCCCGGCCTGATCGGGCGAGAGCGACCCGAAGCCGCCGAGTCCCAGGTGGTCGTAGTGCGCGCCGATCACCAGCGACTGCACGCCATGGGGATCGGAGCCGGGCAGGACCGCGACGACGTTGCGCGCCTCGCCGTGCAGGGCGCCGCCGTGCGGGTCGTCGCTGCTGACGGTCCAGCTCTGGAACCAGGTGCCGTTGTCGCCGGCGGGCTCCAGGCCGAGCGCGCGGAAGCGGGCCGCGATATAGTCGCCCGCGCAGCGTTCGCCGCGGGTGGCGACGGCACGGCCCTCGAGCCGGTCGTCGGCTAGATAGCGGACGTGCGCGAGGGTGCCCTCGGCCGCGCCGATTACCGAGGCCGGCTCGGGGCAGCTCCAAGGCGCGTCCTGGGCGGAGAGGTGGAAGGGAGATGCGAGGGCCCCGGCAGCGAACGTCAGCGCCGCGATCCGCGATCCGCCCATCAGAGGATGATCGCGAGGGGCAGAAGGACGACGTAGCCCAGGACGAGAAGGACCGGGGCGAGCGTGATCGAGCCCTGCGCCAGGAGGTAGTAGCCGAGGGCGATCGCCGCCAGTCCGCCCACAGCGAACCAGAGGTTGATCTTCGAGAATTTCAGCGTCGGCTCGGAACCGCGCTTTTGCCGTCGTCGCGCCATGGTGGGACGCTACCCAGACCGCGCGCCGAGGTCAACCGGGGCCGCCGGCCCAGTACTCGGGCGCGTCCGGCGGCTCCCCCGCCCGCAGCCGCGCCATCTGCTCGCGCCTGTACCGCCGCCGGACCAGGAACATCGCCGCGAGGGCGACGATCAGAGTGGTCCAGAACACGGCCGATTGGGAGATCACCACGGGCCAGCCGTAGCGCCGCTTCACCCACTTGCGCCAGTCGGATTCGAGCTGGCCGGGAGTCGCGCCGTACACCGTGCGCATCGCGTCGGCGAACGAAGCCCTCTGCTTCCACGCGGCGATGAACGCCTCCAGCCCCCCCACTCCGCTCGACTCGACCAGGTAGTGGATTACCGACGCCGACAGCAGGTAGGCAACCTCCGCCGACACGCGGTCGCGCGGCCAGGTCAGGGCGAGTGAATCCAGCGGCGGGGCTTCTCCGAAGGCCAGCGCGAGCCCGAGCTTCAGGCTCCCGCCCTCGTGCCAGCTGCCCGCGGCCCACTCCGCGTAGCCTTCGTTGAACCACCTGGGGATCCGCAGCCGGCCCATCTCGTGGGAGAGCGCGAGGTGGGCCCACTCGTGGCGCAGTACGCGCACCTCCTCCTCGCGCGACCCGGGCCAGAATCCCCCGCTCGGGACGATCATCTCCATTCGCTCGGAGATCGCCACGGCTCCCGCCCACTCCGGCACGCGCCCCCCCACCAGAGAATCCATCACCTCGCGGGTCGGCGCCACGGTGAGCGTGACGTGCAGGTTGGCGGCGCCGCCCGCCCCCGTCTGCCCCGGGTCATCGTCCCGGACCGTGCTGTCGCCGAGAGCGGGAAGTCGACCGATCGCGTCCAGGATGGCCACCGCCCGCGCCGCCCGCAGGGAATCGCGGCCCTGATAGCGCGCCGTGACGGCGGTTCCTTCCACATAGCGCCACCGGGATGCGCTATCCGGCTGCGCGACGGCCATCATTGCACCATTTAGTTGTGCATGCGCAACAATATTGCACATCACGAACACCCAGATCCGGATCCGCCGCCGCATCGACCTCCTCATCCTACCCTCCGGCCAGAGCCCAGTCGCGCACTTCGGCGAGATCCGCCGGGAGCGGCGCCTCGAAGGCCATCGCCTGCCCGGTGACCGGGTGCGCGAACGCCAGGCGGTGCGCGTGCAGGAACTGCCGGGCCGTTCGCCTTGCCAGCGTCGTCGCCCAGGGACGCTGCGGCCCGGCGAACCCGCGCTCCCGCCCTGCGCCGTAGAGCGCATCGCCCACGACCGGGTGTCCGACCGCCGCCGCATGGACCCGAATCTGATGCGTTCGTCCGGTGTCGAGTTCGGCCTCGCACAGAGAGGCGGCCACCCAGCGCTCCAGGTGACGGAAACGGGTCCGCGCCGGCCGCCCCTTCGCCGTCACCGCCATGCGGGTGCGGTCGCGCGGGTGCCGCCCGATAGGCTTGTCGACCGCCACGCTCGAGTCGCGCAGCGTCCCCCACAGCGCCGCCAGGTAGGTGCGCTTCACCCGGCGCGCCTTCAGCGCAGCCGACAGCGCCTGGTGCGCGCGGTCGGTCTTCGCCACCACCATCAGCCCCGAGGTGTCGCGGTCCAGCCGGTGCACGATCCCGGGGCGGAGCGTCCCCCCGATCCCCGCGAGATCGCCCACGTGGTGCAGGAGCGCGTTGACCAGCGTCCCGTCGGGGTGGCCGGGCGCCGGATGCACGACCAGCCCGGCCTGCTTGTTCACGACGACCAGTTCCCCATCCTGGAAGACGATCTCCACCGGGATCTCCTGCGGCGCGGCGCTCGCGGGCACCGGCTCGGGAACCCGCACCTCGAGCTCCTGGCCGGGACTGACCGGATCCGACTTCTTCGGCACGCGCCCGTCGACGAGGACCTCGCCGGCCGACACCAGCGCCACGACCCGGCTGCGCGAAAGCCCCAGCGCCTTCGCCGCATAGCTGTCGACCCGGCCGCTCGCGTCCGCATCGGCGACCCATCGGTGCCGCGTCACGGCGCACCGCCCGGGAAGAGGCCGCAGGTCACGGAGAACTGCCCGCGGCGAGGCGGCGGATCACGGCGAGGCCGAGACGGAAAGCCCGAGCACCGCAGCGTTCCCGTCCAACCCGTCCTCCTTGTGGTGCGTGTAGCCATCGTCCAGGCGGGGGCCGACCTCCAGCGCGACGGCCAGGGTCTCGCGCGCGATCGCGTCGCCGTGCTCGAGGGCCGCCGCGCACACAGCCTCGTCGCCGGCGATGCCCAGGCGGATGCGGTCGGTCACCGCGAGTCCCGAGTCGCGCCTGAGGCGCTGGATTCGGTTGACGAGTTCCCGGGCCAGCCCCTCCAGCCTCAGCTCGTCGCCCATGGCGGGATCGAGGCCGACCGTGCAGCGGCCTTCGCTGCGCACGACCCAGGCACCCTGAGCCTCCTCCACCACCTCCATTTCGTCGGCGCCGACATCGTACGATTCGCCGGCCACCTTGATGCGCACGGTCTCCCCCGCGCGGACGGCCTTGAGCGCTTCGCCATTCAGACCCCGGATCTGCGCGGCCGCCTCCTGGGTGAGCTTGCGGAAGCGCTTGCCGAGGGCGCGGAAGTCGGGACGGGCGGCCAGGGTCACGAGCCCCTCGGACGAAGCGGCGAACTCGACCTTCTTGACGTTGATCTCGTCGCGGAGCAGCGCCAGCACGTCGTCGGCGGGAGGCGCGCCGGGGATTACGGCCAGCAGGCGGCCCAGCGGTTGGCGCACGCGGATGCCCACCTCCTCGCGCGCGGCGCGGCCCAGGGTGCTCAGGGTGCGGACGTGCGCCATGTCGGCCTCTAGCGCGTCGTCGATCCGCGCCTCGTCGGCCTCGGGGAAGGGCTCTGTGTGGCTGGAGCGGCCCGTGAGCGCGCGGTGCAGCCAGTCGGAGGTGAAAGGCGTGACCGGCGCGATCAGGAGCGCGGTGACGCGGAGCGCCTCGTGCAGGGTGGCGAAGGCCGCCGCCGAGTCGGCCGTATCGGCGCTGCCCCAGAAGCGCGAGCGCGAGCGCCGGACGTACCAGTTGGAGAGCTCGCCGTCGACGAATGCGGCCACGGCGCGGTAGGCGCGCGTGGGGTTGTAGCCGTCGAGTTCGGTGCGGACGGTTCGGATCAGGCGGTGGAGCCGGGAGAGGAGCCAGCGGTCGAGCGGGGGACCGGCGGAGGCGTTCGCAGCGGCGCCGGCCGACGCGGCAGCCTCCTGCGCCCAGTCCTCCAGGTTCGCGTACAGCGCGAAGAAACGGTACGTGTTGAGCAGCGTGTCGAAGAAGCGCGCCGCGGACTCCCTCACGCCGTCGGGATCGAAGCGGGTGGGCAGCCACGGGTTGCTCACCGTGATCAGGTACCAGCGCACGCCGTCGGCACCATGATCCGCGACCGCGTCCCAGGGATCGACCACGTTGCCCTTGGACTTGGACATCTTGCGCCCCTGGGCGTCCAGGATCATGTCGTTCACGATCACGTTGCGGAAGACGGGGCCCAGGCCGAGCATCGTCGAGATCGCGTGCAGCGAGTAGAACCAGCCGCGCGTCTGGTCCACTGCCTCGCAGATGAAGTCGGCCGGGAAGTGGCGTTGGTACTTCTCGACATTCTCGAACGGGTAGTGCCACTGCGCCCAGGGCATGGCGCCCGAATCGAACCAGACGTCGATCACCTCGGGCGAGCGGCGCATGACGGACCCCGTATCCGGGCAGCGCCACGTGAACTCGTCGATGAACGGACGGTGGGGATCGAAGTCGTCCGGCAGTTCCCCCACCCTCTCGGCCAGCTCCGCGAAGCTCCCGATCCACTCCACGTGGTCCGGGTCGTCCTCCGAGACCCAGACGGGCAGCGGCGTACCCCAGTAGCGGTCGCGCGAGAGGGCCCAGTCCACATTCCCCTTCAGCCACTCCCCGAAACGCCCCTCGCCCACCTGCGCCGGGTACCAGTTGACCTGCGCGTTGTTGGCCAGCAGCTCGTCCCGCAGCGTCGAAGTGCGCGCGAACCAGCTGTGCCGCGCCATGTAGACCAGCGGCGCGTCGCAGCGCCAGCAGTGCGGATACGAGTGGGTCTCGCTCGTGCAGGCGAAGACCAGCCCGCGCGCCTCGAGGTCCCGCACGAGGTGCTCGTCGGCCTCCTTGAAGAACATCCCGCCGATCAGCGGCAGATCCGCCGCGAAGGTGCCGTCCTTCTGCACCGGCTCCATGACCGCGAGGCCGAATTCCTTGCCGGCCTCGTAGTCGTCCGCGCCGTACGCGGGCGCCATGTGCACGATCCCCGACCCCTCCTCGTCGGACACGAAGTCGCCGGTGACGATCTCCCACGCGCGCCCCCGCACCCCGTCGTCCGGAATCAGCTCGAACGGACGCCGGTACTTCTGCCCGACCAGCTCCGAGGCCGGCACCGCGGGTCCGATCCGGTCCTCGCCGAAGAGCGCCTCGGCCCGGCTGCGTGCCAGAATCAGCCGCTTGCCCGCATCCTCGACCTCCACGTACTCGATCTCCGGGTGCACTGCGAGCGCCGCGTTGGAGACCAGCGTCCACGGCGTCGTGGTCCACACCAGCAGGTGGCGTCCCGAACCGTCGAGGAGTTCGAGGGTGACCCAGAGCGACGGATCCTTCACATCCCGGTATCCGAGCGAGAGCTCGTGAGACGACAGCACGGTCTGGTCGGAGGGGCACCATGGCACAACCTTGTGGCCCCTGTACAGAAGTCCCCTGTCGGCCATCTGCCTGAGCAGCCACCAGATCGACTCGACGTACTCGGCGTGGAAGGTCACGTACGGGCGCGAATAGTCCTGCCAGTACCCGATCCGCTCCGAGAAGCGCTCCCACTCGTCCTTGTAGGTGAGTACGGACTCCTTGCAGCGGGCGTTGAACCAGGCGATGCCCCGCTCCTCGATCTCGCGCTTGTCCTCGATCCCGAGCTGTTTCTGCGCCTCGATCTCGACCGGGAGGCCGTGCGTGTCCCAGCCGGCGATGCGGGTGACGTGCCTGCCGAGCATGGTCTGGTAGCGGCACACCAGGTCCTTGATCGCACGGCTGATGATATGGTGGAGGCCGGGACGCCCGTTCGCGGTGGGCGGGCCCTCGTAGAAGACGAATTCCTTACCGTCCGCGGTGGCTTCGAGGGTGCGGCGGAAGGTGTCCTCCTCGCGCCAGCGTTCGAGAACGGCTTCCTCGAGTGCAACGAGGCTTGAGGGGAGTTCCGGGTAGCGCATCAAGAGGCGGGCTCCGATGCGGGGCCGCCCGGGGACTCGTGTGCCGCGCGGGCTTGCCCGGATGGCGGGACGCCGGTGCCGCCGGGGCCAGTCGGCTCCTCGGCCAGACGGCTGACGACGCCTGCGACCAGCCGCGTCAGCTTCGGTCCCGCGGCCGCCGCCGTCGCGATGATCCTGTCGATATTGACCTCCTCGAGCGCGTCGGGCAGGCACTGGTCGGTGATCACGGAGATGGCGAGAACACGCATGTCCATGTGCCGCGCCGCGATGACCTCCGGGACTGTGGACATTCCGACGACATCCGCTCCCATGGCCCGCAGCATTCGGTACTCGGCGCGGGTCTCGAGCTGCGGTCCCGGGACGGCCACGTAGATCCCGTGCCGCAGAGGAATGCGCTCCTCCATGGCGATGGCGACGGCCGCGTGGTTCAGGCCGGCGTCGTACGGGGCCGACATGTCCGGGAAGCGGGGGCCCAGTTCATCCAGGTTGGGGCCGATGAGCGGGCTGTCCCCCATGAAGTTGATGTGGTCGTCGAGGAGGACGAGGTCGCCGGGTCCCCAGAGCGGGTTCATGCCGCCGCAGGCCGCCGAGACGATCAGGGTGTCGGCGCCCAGGAGCCGCATGACGCGGACCGGGAAGACGATCTGCTGATGGGTGTAGCCCTCGTAGTGGTGAAAGCGGCCCTGCATCGCCACGACGGGCACGCCCTCCAGCGTCCCCAGGATCAGCTTGCCCTGGTGCGTAACGACGGTGGAGACCGGGAAGTGCGGCAGGTCCCCGTAGTCGATCGCGGCGTCGACCTCGATCGCATCGGCCAGCCCCCCCAGCCCCGTGCCCAGGATGATCCCCACGCGGGGCGCGGCGCCCCCCCTGCTCTGCACGGCCAGGGTGGCTTCGCGGATGCGGTCCATCTCGCTGTGTGGGCTCATGCCGGAAGTCTCCCGAACAAGGGAACGCCCCGCCAGCCACTCGGCCGGCGGGGCGTTCCCGCGCGTAGGCGACCGAGCGCGCTAGTTGGCTCTGAAGGTAATCGGAAGCGACACCCAGACTGGAACCGCTTTGTCACGGTTGAGCGCTGGAGTGAACTTGAAGACGGGCGCCACCCGCAGCGCCGCGGCGTCGAGAGCCTGGTGTCCGGAACTCTCTTTCACCACCTGGTTTTGCACGAAGCCATTCTCGTCGATGAAGAACCACACCTTGACAGTGCCGCCGATTCCGGCGTCGCGCAGGAGCGGCGGATACTCGCGCTCGAGCGCCCGCCGGACCTCGGCCACGTTCGTGTAGTCGGGCTTGACCGTGTAGGGCGTGATGGCGGGGGCCACTCCAATTTCCGTCTCGATGGCGGCGGGCGGCGGCGGCAGGTCCTTCACCGGGTTCTCGTCGAAGGTCACCGGCGCAATCGTGATGTCCGTATCAATCGGCGCGTCCGTAACCACCGGAGTGGCGGGACGAGATAGGGGTTCGGGGGTTTCGGGCAGCTTGGCTTTGGGTGGGGGGAACATTGTGGGCGGCTCGTGGCTTATGCTCACGTCCGGAATCTCTCCGAACTCCAGTAGGGCAAAGAACCCGAAGTGGGCGGCGGTAGCCGCGATCATCGAGCCCCAGAACCAGGACGAGGACGAGTTCTTGAAGCGATTGTTCGCGCTCCGTGTCACTACCGACTGCTGAACCTTGACCTGTGCGTGCATGGTGTCTCCCTGTTCCTGGATGGCCGACTGACGTGCTTGTTGCTGCTACCTCGCCAGTGACCGGAAAGTTCCCGGAAGGGAACCCGAGGGACCTACCCCGGACGCTTCCCCAGCAGCGTCGTGCCCAGCCTTACCATCGTGCTCCCCTCCTCCACCGCGATTTCGTAGTCGTTCGACATGCCCATCGAGAGTTCGCGCCCCTCGACCCCGTCGATCCCGGACGCGGCCTCGAGCATCGCGCGGGTGGTGCGGAAAGTGGCGCGCACGGCGGCCTCGTCGGCGACGAACGGGGCCATCGTCATGAGGCCTTCGACGCGCAGGCCGGGCAGCCCCGCAACCCGCGCGATACCGGCGACGGCCTCGTCCGGGGCGCGCGCCGCCGGGAAGCCGCCCTTGGTGGCTTCGCCGGAGGCGTTGACCTGGACGAGGACGGGGATGCGCCGCGCCTCCGCTTCGCCGAGACGCGAGAGCTTTTCGGCGAGGCGGAGGGAGTCGACGCTGTGGATCAGGGCCGCGAGGCGGGCGGCACCGGCCGCCTTGCGGCGCTGGATGTGGCCGATCGCATGCCAAGTCACCGTTTCGGCCTCGAACAGCCGCGCCTTCCACTGCAACTCCTCCACGCGGTTCTCGCCGATGTCGCGCAGGCCGGCGGCGAGCGCGGCCTCGATCGCGCCGGGTGGGTGGCCCTTCGTGACCGCTACGACCCGCACCGCAGCCGGATCGCGGCCGCTCCGCTCGGCGGCCGCGGCGATCCGGTCGCGCACGCGCGGAAGATTCTCCTCGACAGCGCGGTGGTAGGGGTCGTGCCCAGTCATTCGCTTCGCAACTCGGGTGAGGTGGGAGCCGGACAAGGGAACGCCCCGCCGGCCACTCGGCCGGCGGGGCGTTCCCCGCTCGTCAGCGACCGAGTGCGCTACTTGGTAGTGAAGGTAATCGGAAGTTGCACCCAGACCGGAACCGCTTTGTCGCGGTTCAGCGCCGGGGTGAACTTGAATACCGGAGCCACGCGGAGCGCGGCGTCGTCCAGCGCCTGGTGCCCGGAACTCTGCTGCACCACCTGGTTCTGCACAACGCCCTGCTCGTCGATGAAGAACCACACGATGGTCGTTCCACCGATCCCGGCGTCGCGAAGCAGCGGCGGATACTCGCGCTCGAGCGCTCTCCGCACTTCGTTGCCGTTTGTATAGTCGGGCTTCACGGTGTACGGCGTGAAGACCGGCGCCGCTCCGATGTCCGTCTCGACTTCGTCGGGCGGCGGCGGCAGGTTTTCGACCGGGTTTTCGTCGAAGGTGACCGGTGCAATCGTGATGTCCTCGTCGATCACGGCGCTCGTCACCACCGGCGTGGCCGGGCGGGCGATCGCCTCGGGCGGCGGCGGAATCTCGATCTCGGGCGGGATGTCCATGGTGATGATCTCGTCCATGCTCATGCTGACATCCTCGGGCTCACCGAAGTTGAGGAAGGCGAAGAACACGAAGTGGAAGACCGTGGCCGTGATCATCGAGCCCCAGAACGACGTAGAGAATGAACTCTTGAAGCGGTCGTTGGCGCTTTCCGTAACGATTGACTGTGGTTGAACTTGCTCGCTCATCGTCTCTCCCTCGTCATGTCTTGTTCCAACTCGGTCGCAAACACGACCCTGAGTAGCCCTGCCGCCACCAGCTCCTGCTGCACCGCGTCGATGTAACGGTACGGAACCGTACGGTCCGACCGGATCGACACCACCAGCTCGCGGTTGACCCGGTACATCGGCGCGATGATGGCGCTGACCTCTTCCATCGTCGTCTGCACGTCGTTGATGTAGACGTCGCCGTTCGGTTCAAGCCAGATGTTTTGAATGTTCTTCTGCTTCTGGTCGATCTTTTCCGTGGCCTCGGCCTGCGCCCACTCGATGGGGCGGTTCGTGTCCTTCTGGAACACGGTGGAAACCATGAAGAAGATCAGAAGCAGGAACGCGATGTCCGCCATCGAGGAGGACGGAATCTCCTGCGATGCCTTGGACTTCCGTTGCAACCCTCCGCCCTTGACCATTGCGCGTTACTCCAGAATCTGCAGCGAGATACGTTCGGAGCCCGCCGACTGGAGAGCGTCCAGGACATCGATCATGAAACGATACGGTGCATCGGGGTGCGTCTTTACAGCGGCGATCAGGTTCTCGTTCTGCGCCACGTCCTGCCGCCAGATCGCTTGCACATCGCTGGGGCGGACCGACTGCTCCTGCTGGCTCTCGCCCCGCCGGATCGTCACGGTCCCGGTCGGATTGATGATGATGTGGAGGATGTTCTTCTGGCTGACCTCCTGCTCCTCGCCCTGCTCGGGCAGGACGATCGCGAGCCCCTTGTCTTTCGGGAAGGTCGTCGTGACCAGGAAGAAGATCAGAAGGAGGAACGCGATGTCCGCCATTGACGAGGATGGGATCTCGTCAGAGACCTTGGACTTCTTGCCGCCCAGAACCGCCATGAGTGCTCTCCCGTGCGTTTATACCGCTTGCTACCGCTCTATTTGTCTTGCTACCGCCCTCGGGGGGCAAAAGTTCCCACGAGGGAACCCGCCCCGAACTGCAAAGCCTAGGACAGTACCGTCAGCTTTCCTTCGCGCTCCATGTCCCAGGCGATGTTCAGAATCTTCTGGGTGCTTTCCTCCATGTCGACGACGAGCTTGTCGATCCTCGACACGAAATAATTGTAGCCGATGTTGACCGGAATCGCGATGGTCAGCCCGGCCGCGGTGGTCAGCAGGGCCACCTTGATTCCGCCCGCCACCGTCGCAGGGTTGACATCGCCCGCGGCGGCAATGGACTCGAATGCCACGATCATGCCCGCCACCGTGCCCAGGAATCCCATGAGCGGAGCCACGTTGGCAATCGTCGCGAGGACGACCAGGCCGCGCTCCAGGAAGCTGAGCTCTATGGCGCCCGTGGTCGAGATGACCTGCTCCAGCTCGCCCTTGTTGAGGGTGGGATGCTTGATCCGGCGAAGTCCCGCCAGCAGGATCGCGGCAGCCGGACCCGGCGTCGAAGCCGCGATCTCGGCCGCATCCTCGACCCGGCCGGACATCGCCGCCTCTTCAACCTCCTCGATCACCTTGACCGCACTCTGGTGGGCGACCCACAGAGTCCAGGTCTTGGCGATGATGACGCCGAGGCCGATGAGCGAACAGATGACGAGCGGGTACATCATCAAGCCGCCGTCTGCGAAGAGTGTAAGGAGATCGTAGCTTTCCACGTCTCTTCCGTTGAGTCGAGATGGATTGAATGCGGAACAGGCGCCAATGTAGGCGGCTGGCGGGTTCGAGTCAACGACAACGTGAGGGCGGGGCGCGCTACGCGCCACTCCACCGGTCGCCGCACGATGAGCCGCGACCTTCCGTCGGCTGTTAGTGTTCAGAGTAATGAACGGATTCTTTCAGCAGTTGCAGTTCCTGAGCCCCGGCTGGACCGATCTGGTCGAGATCGCGATCGTCTCGCTGCTCATCTACCGGATCCTTCTCCTCATCCGCGAGACGCGCGCCATGCAGATGCTCTTCGGCATTCTGCTTCTGGCCGGGCTCTATCTGATGGCGGTGATCTTCGGTCTGTCGCTGATTCGGCGGCTCATCGAAGCCCTGCTCCAGTACGGTGCGATCGCCGCGCTGGTGGTGTTCCAGCCGGAGATGCGCGCCGCCCTCGCGCGCCTGGGCCAGACCCGGCTGGTCAGGCTGCTGGGATCGACCCGCCAGGAGCGGATCGTGGACCGCCTGGTGGAGGGGGTCGAGGAGCTGTCGAGGTCGGGTGTGGGTGCGATCGTGGCGGTCCAGCGCGAGACGGGTCTGAAGGAATACGCGCAGACCGGCAGCAGCGTGGAGGCGATGCTCTCGGCCGAGATGCTCGGCACGATCTTCGCGCCCCAGTCTCCCCTTCATGATGGCGCCGTGATCATCGTGGGGGAGGTGATCAAGGCCGCCGGAGCCATCCTGCCCCTGACGCAGAATCCGGTTCGGGATCGGTCGCTGGGGACGCGCCACCGGGCGGCCATCGGGCTCAGCGAGGAAACCGACGCAATCGTGATCGTGGTGAGCGAAGAGACGTCCCGCATCTCGATCGCGGACCGGGGCAGCATCGAGACCGGCGTCGACGGGACCCGGCTGAGGCAGTTGCTGGAACGGACGCTGCCTCAGTCCGCGCTTGCCTCCGTGCCGCCGTTGGAGTCGGCCTAGAGCGGCATCAGCCGGGTGACGGCAGCGGGTCGGCGCTTCCCAATCCGGGCTGCGGCGCCGGCGCCGGCTGGGGCGTGGCTCCCGGGAGTGCCAGCGATTGCTGGTCGGGCTCGAAATCGCTCGTAACGGGAGGAAGCGTCTGGCCCTCGCAGAGCAGCTTGATCTCGGACGAGTCCAGGGTTTCCCGTTCCAGCAGGGCGATCGCGAGGGCTGCCAGCAGGTCCCGGTTGGCCTCGATGATGGTCCGCGCCCTGGAGTGCGCTTCGTCGAGGATCCGCTTTACCTCTTGGTCGACCTGCTGCGCGGTGTAGTCGGACACTTCCCGGCGCTGAGTCAGCTCGCGGCCCAGGAAGACCTCCTGATCGCTGTCCCCCACGGCCATCAAGCCGATGCGGTCGGACATGCCGAAGCGGGTGACCATGCGCCGCGCGATGGCCGTGGCGCGCTCGATGTCGTTGCCGGCCCCGGTCGTGACCTTCTCGGGACCGAACTCCAGCTCCTCCGCGACGCGGCCGCCGAAGAGCATCGCCAGCTGCCCGTTCAGCCAGTCCAGGGTGTGGGAGTGGCGGTCCTCTTCGGGGAGTGAGGCGGTGAGCCCCAGGGCGCGCCCCCGCGGTACGATGGTGACCTTGTGCACGGGATCGAGGCCGGGAACCTTGACCCCGATCACGACGTGACCGGCCTCGTGGAAGGCGGTCAGGCGCCGCTCCGCATCGGTGAGCACCATGCTCCGGCGCTCGGTACCCAGCATGACCTTGTCCTTGGCCTGCTCGAAGTCCTCCATGGCCACGAGGTCGACCCCGCGCCGGGCCGCGAAGAGCGCCGCCTCGTTGCAGATGTTGGACAGGTCGGCGCCGCTCAGGCCGGGCGTCCCGCGGGCGACCAGCGACAGTTCGACATCCTCCGCCAGGGGCAGCTTCTTCGCGTGGACGCGCAGGATGCCCTCCCTGCCCTTCACGTCGGGAAGATCGACCACGACCTGGCGGTCGAAGCGGCCGGGGCGCAGCAGGGCCGGATCGAGCACGTCGGGGCGGTTGGTCGCCGCCAGCAGGATTACGCCCTCGTTGGCCTCGAATCCGTCCATCTCCACCAGGAGCGCGTTGAGCGTCTGTTCGCGCTCGTCGTGGCCGCCGCCGAGCCCGGCGCCCCGGTGCCGTCCCACGGCGTCGATCTCGTCCACGAAGATGATGCAGGGCGCGTGGGCCTTCCCCTGCTCGAAGAGGTCGCGCACCCGCGATGCCCCGACGCCCACGAACATCTCGACGAAGTCGGAGCCGGACATCTGGAAGAAGGGGCGGGCGGCTTCGCCGGCGACCGCGCGCGCCAGAAGCGTCTTGCCGGTGCCGGGGGGGCCGACCAGGAGCACGCCCTTCGGCAGGCGCCCGCCCAGACGCGAAAACCGTGGCGGGTCCTTCAGGAACTCGATGATCTCCTCGAGCTCCACCTTCGCCTCTTCCGCGCCGGCGACATCGGCGAAGGTCACCTGGGGAGTGTCGGGGCTGATCATCCTCGCCTTCGAGCGCCCGAACTGGAATGCTTTGTTCCCCCCGCTCTGCATGGCGCGGAAGATCCAGATCCAGAACGCGATGAAGAGGAAGACCGGCAGGATCGAGATCATCACGGTGCCCCATCCCAGCCCGCGGGAGCGCGCCGTGATCTCGATCTCCTGCTCTCGCATGAGCCCGACGAGTTCGGCGGTCACCTCGGCGGCGGGAAGTTCGGTGACGAACTCGTTCACGTCGGTTTCGTCGACCATGATCGTGTTCTTGAATTCGCCCTCGACGCGGGTCTCGCCCTGGAAGGTGACCTCGAGGACGTTGTCGTTCTCGATCTGCCGGTACAGTTCGGAGACCGTGATCTGGCCTGCCTCGCGGTCGTCTCCGCGCATGAACTGGAAGATGAGCACCGTCATGAGCGCAAACAGGAACCAGATGGACGCCGCTCGCGGCACGCGCTTGAGCTTCGGGTCCTTCTGGGGTGTTTTCTGTGGTTCGGACATGTATTGATCCCCCGGATCAGATCGAGCCGATATAGGGAAGGTGCCGAAAGTCCTCGGCAAAATCCAACCCGTAACCCACCAGGAACTCCAGCGGCGCGTCGAATCCGACCCACCGGGCCTCCCTGGGGAGGCGGATCAGCCGCTTGTGCAGCAGCGTGCAGAGTTCGAGGCTCGCGGGATTTCCCTCCATCAGAACCGGCATCAGTCGTCTGAGCGTATTGCCACTGTCAACGATGTCCTCGACGAGGACGACATTTCGACCCTCGATCGAGGCCTGAGGGTTGTACATGAGCTGGATCTCGCCGCTGCTCACCTTTCCCTTGCCGTAGGAGGACGCGACGATGAAGTCGACCTGTATCGGGTGTGGAATCTGACGCACCAGGTCGGCGACGAAGATGAACGATCCCTTGAGCAGCCCGAGGACGAGCACGTCGTCGCCGGGGCCGTAGCTGGCACCGATTTCGCGGCCCAGTTCGGCGACTCGCCTGCGAATGTCCTCTTCGCTGAATACGACCCTGCGCAGCGGCTGGGGTCCGAGTTGCGGTCGGGTCAGGGAGTCGGCGTGTTCAATGCTCATTGTCGAAAGATACCTCGACGCAGAAGGTTCGGCCTGCGTGGCGGGTCTTGGGAGGATGGGGTTCCGTGACGCCCGGGATCCAGAGGATGAGTCCCGACGCATCGGCGAGGACGACGAGACGGTTCCGTCGGTCGGCGGGGATACGGGCCTCGAGGAGGAGTTTCTTCACCTTCTTCCGGCCGTATGGCATCTGCATGCGGTCGCCGGGCAGCCAGGGCCGGACGACGAGCGGGAATCGGGCCTCGCCGAGCGTGAAGTGCGCGACGTGGGGGAAGCCGCGGCGGGGTGCCGGGCCCCATGCCACGCGTGCGGCGCCTCCGTCCCAGGCGAGCGCGCCCTCGCCGCATGGGGTGCTGCCGCGTGTGGCACCGCCGCGCTCGTCATCGTCGGCCGCCGCCGCGACGATTTGCACGCGAGGCGGAGCGGGGTTGGCTGTGGGTGCGTCTCCGGGAGGCCGTGGCGCGTCCTCCGCGCGGCGGATGCGCAGGGCGCCGAGGTGCCGCTCCATGTTCAGGCCGCCCGTGATGGCGAGGCGGCGGCCGCTTTGGGCTTCGCGCGCGAAACGCACCAGCGCGGCGGTGGCGGTCCGGCCCGGGTCGCCGCCCAGACGGGCCGCGGCGCGGCGCAGCACCAGGGCGAGGACCGGGTCCGAGAGGGCGGCCAGTGCGGCCCGGTCGAGGGACAGCCCGGGGGTCCGGAGCGACTCGGCCCCTTCGCCGGCCGAGAGTGCGTCGATGCGCGCGTCCAGCAATTCCTGCAGGGCGGTGACCTGGTCGCGAGTGGTGTCGGCGAGGGCGGCCAGCGCGCGGGCGGCTCCGGGGACGGCCTCCTCGAGGGCCGGGAGGACATGGTGGCGCAGGCGGTTGCGGGTCCAGCGCGGGTCGCGGTTGGTGGGGTCGTCCCGGAAGGGGATGTCGTGATCGCGCGCGAAGGCCTCGAGATCGGCGCGCCAGAAGGGGAGCAGCGGCCGCACGATGGCCGGCGCGCGCCGTGGCCGGATCGCCGACAGGCCGCGCGGGCCGCTTCCCCGCGCCGCGCGGAAGAGAACCGTCTCCGCCTGGTCGTCGGCGGTGTGCGCGGTCATCGTCACCGCGTCGTCGTGCAGGCCCCCTCTCACCTCCTCCAGGAAGCGATATCTCAACGTCCTTCCGGCGGCCTCGGTCGTGATCGGCTCGGTCGCCCTGTGTACATCACACTCCACCCCCCACTGCGCGCACATCGACGCTACCCACTCGGCATCGGCCCGGCTGCCCGTTCGCATGCGGTGATCGACATGGGCGGCGCGGATGGGAATCGCGGGCGCGGCGGCGCCGAAGCGCATGAGGTACAGTAGGGTCATGGAGTCGAGGCCCCCCGAAACGCCGACGACGGCGCCGGCAGCGTTGTCGAGCAGGCCGGTGGCGCGCAGGTGGGCGGCCACGCGGGCGTCCAGCGGCTTCATTGGGCGGGCCCGGGGGTATGCGACGGCGCTGGCGGGCGCCCGGCGAAATCGGTGAGCACCTGGGCGAGAAGATCGGGGCGGTCGGTCATGATTCCGTCGGCCCCCCACCGCAGCAGGCGGCGCATGTCCGCCGGATCGTTCACGGTCCAGACGTGCACGGGGATGTTGGCCGCGTGCGCCGCCCGGATCAGCGACGGGGTGACGACGTGGATGCGGCCCGACCATTCCGGAAGCTGGAATCCGTCGGCGTCGGGAACGTACCAGCGCCCGGCAAGGCGGAGCTTGTGAAGGCACCAGAACCAGGCAGCGTGGCGTCGGGACGCGCCCCAGGGGCCCCCGTAGCCGCGCGCGCCTGTCCGGGTGGCCTCGAACTCGGCGCCGATGAGGACGCGGTGTTCGGCGTTGCCGGCCCGGATCTCCCGGACGAGGGGTTCGGCGGCCTCGGCGGCCTTGGGCTCGACGATGATTCGCGTGTCGGGAAAGGCGGCGAGGACTTCTGCGAACAGGGGGATCCGGACGCCGGTGCCGCGTTGGGAATGGCGGCCTTCGGGGTCCCGAAAGCGGTAGCCGGCGTCGAGTTTGCGCGCCTGCCGCCAGGTCATGTCGCGGATCGGGCCGGTTCCGTTGGTGGTGCGGTCCACCGTCTCGTCGTGGATCACCACCACCCTGCCATCGGCCGTGAGCCGCACGTCCATTTCGAGGATGTCCGCGTCCCAGTCGCTCACGGCGCGGGCGAAGGCGGCCATGGTGTTTTCCGGCGTCAGAGCCCCTCCGCCGCGATGGGCGATGAGCAGCGGCGCGCCGCCGAAGAAGGGGTGGCCCGGGCGAGGGCGACGGAATGGCATGGGCGGCGGGCTGTCAGCGGCCCGAGGTGAGTTCCTCGACGATCCTTTCGGCTCCGTATATGTCCTCAAGCGCTTCCAGGATGCCGCGGGCATCCACCGCAACCGAGCGGTTGAAGTCGGGCAGGTAGATGTAGTCGCCCGGCAGGCTCTGGATGTTGCCGTCGAAGACCAGCCCCACGATCTCGAGGTCGCGGTTCACCACGGGGGAGCCCGAATTGCCGCCGATGATATCCGCAGTGCTCACGAAGTTCAGGGGGGTGGACAGGTCGAAGTCGGCGGAGGGAGTCTGCCAGCGCTCCGGCAGCGCCCACTCCTCGGTGTCCGGATTCGAGTAGTGGCGGTCGTACAGCCCGTAGAACGTGGTGTGGGGGGGAGCCACGGTGCCGTTGTAGGGATAGCCCGAGACAACCCCGTCGGCGAGCCGCAGGGAGAACGTGGCGTCGGGCGGCACGCGGGTGCCGTCGACCTCGAAGTGGGCGCGGCCCAGCTGCGCCGCGATCTCCTCTTCTTCGGGAACCACCGAGGACATCAGGCCCTGGAAGGGGCCGAAGCGGGCGAAAACGCCCTGCAGAAAGGCGAATACGGGCTCCGTTGCGGGGTTGAGCGAGCCGCTCAGGAGGGCTTCCTCGGCACGGGCGGAGTCCGCCATGAAGGAACTGGCCATCAGCGAGGCGGCGGCCGCTTCCGCGCTGCGTCCCTGGAGGAGCATGCCGGCCGCCGGATCGGTCTCGCCGAACGCTGCGACGATGTCGTCATAGCGGGCGCGCAGCAGCGCCTCGTCCAGCTCGATGGGGCGGTTTTCCACCCCGCGCAGCTCGTCGAGGTAGCCGTCGAGCTCCTCCTGGGTCGCCCCCTGCTGCTGCCCGATGAGGTACTGGAAGGCGGCGAGGCCGCGAAGGATCACCGAGGCCTCGTAGGCAGGGGCACCGAAGGCCGCGAAGGCGTCGACCTCGGCCGCCATGGTCGCCTTGCGCTCCTGCAGCGCCGCCATCTCGTCGAAGAGCGGCAGATAGGTCTCGGCGAACGCCGGGTCGGCGGCGAGGGCTTCCTGAAAGGTGCGCTCCGCCACGGCGCGGCGCGCGATCACGTAGGGGTCCTCCAGCCCCCGCAGCATCCCCCGGTAGGCTTTCTGCGAATTCAGCAGCCCGAAAACGCTGTTGCGCACCTCGTCGATTCCGGGCTCGTCCTCGCGCCCCTCGATGTACCCCTGGATGGCCTCGATGCGCGAATCGAGGAAGGCCAGCAGGGCGGGCGTCTCCACATCGCGGCGGTACTCCAGCTCCGCGACCGTCTGCAGGCGCGAAGTGCTGCCCGGGTTGCCGATGATGAAGATCAGGTCGCCCGTGGCAACGCCTCCGGTGCTCCAGCGAAAGTGATCGTCGCTGCTCAGGGGCTGTCCGTCGTCGCCGTACAGGCGGAAGAAGGCGAAGTCGAGGGAGTAGCGCGGGTACGTGAAGTTGTCGGGATCGCCGCCGAAGTACCCGAGTTGCAGCTCCGGGGCCATGACGAGTCTGGCCTCGCTGTAGCGCCTGAAAACGTAGGCGGAGTAGAGCCCGCCGTTGTACAGGGACACCACCTCGACCTCGATCCCGGCGTCCTCTCCACCGTGCTCACCCGCAATCCGCTCCGCGACGGCCTCGGTCAGGCTGTCGCGCACCTCTCCCCGCGCCTGGGCGTCCATCATGGCATCCACGGCCGCGCGGATCTCGGCGGTGACGTCCACGATCTCGATGAGCTGGTCGGCCTCGAAGTCGTCGACCGGGCGCTCGTCGGCCAGCGTCGCCGCGTAGAAGCCGTCGTCGAGGAGGTTCTCGCCCTCTTCCGCGACCTGCGTGACGAAATCGCGCGCGCAGTGGTGGTTGGTCATGACGAGCCCGTTGGGCGAGACCAGGGAAGCCGAGCAGTTGGGGATCCTGAGGGCGCCGAGGCGGGCGCGGGCATACCAGTCGTCGTCGGGCGCGAAGCCGTACATCTCCTGGAGGTACTCGGTGGGCGGCGCGTCGAAGGTCCACATCTTGCCGTTGTCAAAGGCGCCGGCCTGGACCGTGTCCATCCAGGTCGCCGGGGCGGGCGGCGCCGGGGCCGCTGGCGCGGCGGGGGCGGCTGGTGCGGCGGGCGCTTCGGCTGCCGACGGCGGCGCGTCCCGGTCCGTGGGCGGCGCCGGGGCGGTCGAAGGCGGCGGGGGGCCGGCACAGGCGGCCAGGACCAGGAACAGCAGTGGGCTCGAGCCAGTTCGCATTGGGTGGATCCTCGTGGTATTGCAGTGGTGGCCAACCCGCGGGCAGGCCGGACCGGGCATCATAAGGTAAGCGCGACCGCCGCTTTGACGCGCGCCGCGAACGCTGGCAGAGTACCACGGGCGGCGATGCCGCCTCCGCTTCCAAAGGCGCCCTTCGCCGGCGGCATCGCGGGATCACTCTCAGCAAGAGGACGCACAGGGCATGACCAAATCACGATTGATCGCGGCCATGGCGTGGATGGCGGCCGCGTGCAGCGGCGGGTCCGACGCCGGGCAGACTGCCGATCCCGGCGGCGCGGCCTCCGCGGACCAGGCCGAAGCAGCCTCCACCATCGTCCTGCGCCCGGATCGCGTCCTCGACGGCCGCGGCGGTACCCTCACAGGCACCGAAGTGGTCGTGCGCAACGGTCGGATCACGGCCTTGACGGATGCCGGATCGACGGACGGCCTCGTCTACGAACTCCCCGGCACGACCCTTCTCCCCGGCCTCATCGACACCCACGTGCACCTCGGCTGGCACTTCGACCGCGAGACCGACCGGCTCCACACGGCGGGGTCGACCGACACCCGGGAGGACCAGGTCCTGTACGCCGCCGCAAACGCCTGGAGCATGCTCCACAGCGGCGTCACCACCGTGCAGAGCCTCGGCGGCCCCGAGGACATCCCGATGCGCGACGCCATCGCCGCCGGCACCCTGCCCGGCCCCCGCGTCATCACTTCGGTGCGCGCAATCACGGCTGGCACCGGCGACCCCGACGCGATCAGGGCGCACGTCGACGAGATGGCAGCGGCCGGCGCGGACGTGATCAAGATCTTCGCCTCGGCGAGCATCCGGGTCGGTGGCACCCCCACCCTCTCCCAGGAGCAACTCGACGCGGCGTGCGGTCAGGCACGCGAACACGGGCTCCGCGCGGTGGTCCACGCCCACAGCTCCGAAAGCGCCACTCGGGCCGCCCTCGCGGACTGCTCACAGATCGAACACGGAGCCCTCCTCGACCGCACCACCCTTGAACTTCTTGCCGAGCGCGGCCTCTACTACGACCCCCACATCCACGTCATCTTCGACAACTACTTCACCAACGCCGAGCGATACATCGGGATCGGCAACTACACCGAGGAAGGCTTCGAGCAGATGCGCGCCGCGGTGCCGGTGGCGCTGGAGGTCTTCCGCGACGCCCTCACGGTCCCGGGGCTGAAAACCGTCTTTGGCACCGACGCTGTCGCCGGCGCGCACGGTCACAACTGGCGCGAACTGGCCTACCGCGTTCAGGAAGGCGGGCAGGATCCCATGGCGGCGATCGTTTCCGCGACGAGCCTGGCCGCCGAGTCGCTGGAACTGGCCGACGCGATCGGTACCGTTGCCGAAGGATTCGAGGGTGATTTGATAGGAGTAGAGGGCGACCCGTCCGTCGACATCGAGGCGCTCGGAAGGGTCGTCTTCGTCATGCGCGCGGGGCGGGTGTATCGCAACGATCCCGTCGCAGGGAGTCCCGGCCGATGATCCTCCGCATTCAGCATATCGGGATCGTGGTGCGGGATCTGCACGACGCCTGCGACCGCTTCGAGCGCGTCCTGGGGATGCCCGCGTGCGACTTCCGGGACGACCAGGGCCAGGGCATGCAGCTCGACGCGCGCATCCTGCTGGGCAACGAGTGCTGGCTGCACCTCGTGCAGAACTGGAACCCCGAAACGCGGGTCAGCCGCTTCCTCCGCGAGCGCGGCGAGGGGCTGGAGCACATCGCGATCGAGACCGACAGCATCGAGGCCGATGTCGATCATCTGCGGGAGATCGGCGTCGGCGTCTGGGAGGACCGTATTCTGGACGCGAACGACGGCTACGAGGCGTTCGTGTTTCCCGACAAGCTGCCCGGGCTGACCGTGGAGCTGATCGAGTCGCACGACCGCAGCTGGGTCTACCCGCCCGACGCGGTGGGCCAACCGGTGAGCACGTCGCTGCATGTCACCCGCCTACACCACATCGGCCTCTGCGTGAACGATCTGGACGACGCGTGCGGGCGCTTCGAGAGGTATTTCGGGCTCGCGGAGAGGGACTTGGCAGCGGACCCGGACGGCGCGATGCGCGAGGCGTACGTGCACTTCGACAACCGGTGCTCGCTGCAGCTCCTGGAGAGCCGGAACCCCGCGTCGCGGGCGGGCCGTTTCCTGCGGGAGCGAGGCGAGGGGCTGGAACACATCGCCATGGAGACGAGTGACCTGGAGCGCGATGTGGCCGGGTTGCGCGGGCGCGGCGTCCGCATACTGGACGACACGATCCACCGGTTCGACGACGGGCTCGCGGCGTTCGTGCACCCGGACGAGTTGCCGGGTATGGCGGTGGAGTTGGTGGAGTTGTTCTGACGGCCTGACGACCATACCTTGCCGACTCGATCGTGTTGTAATGAGAGGATTACTTAATGTCATGTTCACTTTACATTACGCGTGTACTGGGTCCTTTGACGGGAGCGTCGATCACCCTCGGCCTTATGCTTGCCACCCCCGCGCCGGGATGGGCCCAGGACGCCGCCAGTACGATGCCGTGTAGCGACGGTAGGGCGGGCATCTACGCCTGCGACGGGGTGGACCTGCTTGGGCGCTTGTCACGCCATGCACTGGGCGCGGCCGACACCATAAAGCTCAACGACGTTTGGGGTTGGACCGATCCGCTAGACGGCCGCGAGTACGCCCTCGTGGGGCGGATGGATGGAACCGCCTTCGTCGACGTGACCGATCCGCACGACCCCCGTTATCTGGGAAGCCTGGCCGCGACGGCCGGGAGCCCAATCACCATCTGGCGTGACATCAAGGTCTTCCAGAACCATGCCTTCGTGGTAGCGGGCGGCACCGAGGGGCACGGGATGCAGGTGTTCGACCTCGCGCAGCTCCGGGGCGTGACCGAGCCCCGCGACTTCATGCCAGCTGCAGTCTACACGGGCGTCCAATCCGCCATCAACCTGGCGGTCAACGAGGAGACCGGGTTCGCGTATCTCACCGGTTCGACGGGTGACGAGCCCTGCGGAGGCGGACTGCACATGGTGGACATCGGCAATCCCGTCGACCCCGTCTTCGCCGGCTGCTTTGCCGACCCCGAGACCGGCCGGCGCGGCACGGGCACCTCGCACGACACCCAGTGCGTGTTGTACCACGGGCCGGACGAGGACTACCGGGACCGCGAGATCTGCATCAGTTCGAACGAAACGGCGCTCTCGGTCGCGGACGTGACCGACAAGGACGATCCCGTCGCGGTCTCACACGCCTCGTATCCGGTCGTCGGCTACGCCCATCAGGGGTGGCTCACCGACGACCACAGCCATTTCTACATGGGCGACGAACTGGACGAATTCACGGACTGGGTGGACGGTCAGCGCACCCTGATCTTGGACATGACGGATCTCGATGAGCCAATCCTGATCGCTGAGCACATCGGGCCGGACGAGGACCCGGAACACAATCTCTACGTGCGCGGCGACCGCCTCTACCTCGCGCTCAAGCGTTCGGGCCTGCGGGTGCTGGACATCAGCGACCGAGACCGGCCGGTCGAGGTTGGATACTTCGACACGACTCCGGCGGACACGATGGCCACGGACACCGCTCCCGCAGCGATCGGCTCCCTCGGCAGCACGTCCAGGTTCGATGGCGCCTGGAGTGTCTATCCCTTCCTTGACAGCGGGAATCTGCTGATATCGAGCCGGACCGAAGGGTTGTTCGTGGTTCGTCTGAGCGCGAACCGGTGATTTTCCGTGGGTCGCGGGGAGTCATTTCCAACGCGGAGATGAGCCTGAACGCGGGGGGGTCTGAGGGGTGAGGGGTGAGCCGCGGGCACGAGGCGGGTGGCAGTTGAAGTGTTTGTCATTGTCGCCGGAACAGCGGAGAGAGGCAACCGGCAGGGGAGGGGATACCGGAGACGTGGGAGGGTCACGGGGGAGCCTGCGGTCGACAGAGAGAGTTTCATGCGGCGGAGTCTCGGGCCTTGCCGATCGCACGGAAGAGGGCATCGCGGGCGCGCTGCACGGCCTTGGCGGCGTCGAGGTCGGTGGTGGCGGCGGCGAGCTGGTCGAGGGCTTCGAAGGTGACGCCGGGTCGGAGGAAGCGGTCGGCGTCGAGGAGCGACCGGAAGTGCTGGAAGGGGGTGGCGACGTCGTCCTGCCGGTAGGTCTTCCTGACCTTGCCGCTGGCGCTCGTTACCTCGGTGGGGAAGAGGCAGGGCCGGTGGAAGTTGAGGAGGGGGCAGAGGCTGTCGCGGAGGAACGCATCGAGCCGGGGGACGAGGGTGTGGGGGACGTGGACGTGGCCGAGCCACCGACGGACGATGCTGCCGTTCTTGGACTCGACCAGGGCGTTGTCGTTCGAGCGGCGTGGCCGGGATTTGGTGAAGGTGTCGATGTGGAGCTTGTTGAGCAGGTCCGCGACTTCGCTGTTGACGTACTCGCTTCCGTTGTCGGCATGGAAGGCCTGGACGGTGAAGGGGAAGGCGGAGATGAGGTCCTTCAGCACGGGGACCATGTAGCGCTGGGTGATGCGCGGGACGGCTCCAAGGTGTTGGAACTGCGTGACTTCGTCGACGACGTTGACGACGTAGGCGCCCTTGCGGCCCCCCAGATCGCCGAGGTGGACGGTGTCGACGCGCAGGAAGCCGGGCCTGCCGTCCGGCCGCGGCTTGCGGCGCACCCCGAAGCCCACGGGCGTGGACCGGGTCTCGCGGAAGGACAGGCGGCCGGTCCGGTAGATGCGGGACCTGCGGAGGTTGTAGATGTGGCCGTTGGAGATGCCGGCGAGCCGCTCGAAGCGCTCGTCGCCGTGGACATGGCGCATGCGCCAGAAGACCGCCTTGGTGGCGGGTCCGGAGAGCTGTCCGAAGGCCTCGTCGACCTCGGCCAGCAGCGCGGCGTCGCGGGGCGTGTAGCGGCAAGCGAAGGCGTTGGCCGGGGGCTTCCTGCGATGGTCGCGGATCCCCCCGGTCCGGCGGTGCTGCCGGATGAGGCGGGTGACCTGGGCCCGGGAGAGGCCGGTCACCTTCTCGAGGTACCGCTTCACCAGGCCCTTGTCAGGCTTCCCGAGGCCGTGGTACTCGAACCGGACGAGCGTCCGGCGGCAGAAGGCGTAGGCGGAGGTCCGGTCGGCGAGCCCGAAGTCCGCCGGCTCATTGCCCTCGAGGAAGGCGCGGACGTGGTCGAGGGTGCGGATCCGTTCGGTGCGAAGTGTCACGATCATCCTCCAATGATCTCTTCGCCCCGCGCTTCAGGCTCATCCCCCGCTGGAAACCGGCCCCGCGTTCAGGCTCACATGCCGTTGGACAAGACTCGGGGATCGTTTCGCGCCCCCCGAGTGTAGATTCCGACAGAGTGATTTGTTGCTACCGACTGTTTGGCCTCCGGAGGTTTCCATGCGCGTTTCGCAATCTGTGTCTGATCTGATCGCCCGCAGGCACTTTGTGAAGACGCTGGGCATGTGTGGGGTGCTCGTGCTCGGCGGTCTCGTTGCCGACCTGCCCGCCCCGGCAGCGGCCCAGGCCTTCGGCGGCTCTGTCCTGGTGGTCGACGGCCAGGTCCTTGTCGGTGAACCCTCGCACGAGCGCGAGCCGGGGACCGTGCGCGGCTATGCCTTTGATGGCGAATGGAGCGAAGCCTGGTCCTTGCGAGCGCCGGAGCCCGCGGTGCAGGACGGCTTTGGCAGGGCGATTGCCCGGTTGGGTAGCTACCTGCTGGTCGGGGCCACCGGGATCGGCGAAGGGCGGGTGTTCGTGTACAACCTCTCGGAACTCGGGAGCGCCGGGGCCAGCCCCGTGGAGACGCTAAGCGACCCTGGGCTCCGGGGCTTCGGGTCATCGCTTGATGCGTCGGGCAGCAACGTCCTGGTCGGGGCCACGGATGAGGACGGTGCACGTGTCCTGACGACATTGCACTTCAACGCGGACGGGGCGTGGACGCAGGGCGGAACGGTGAGCGTCCCGGGCCAAGCTGGCTTGATGGGAGCGACCTGGTTCGACTTCGGAGGCGACCTCCTGGTGATCGGTGACGCCGCGGGTGGCACTGTCCACGTCTTCGAGCAGGAGGCGGACAGCCGACAATGGAGGCCAGCGGGTGTCGTGAGTCCTCCCGACTCGGGACCGGCCGCCATGCCAGCAACCCTCTTCGGGATGTCCGTGGCACTCTTCGAGGAAGAGATCCTGGTTGGCCAGATGTTGGGCGATGTCGTTCACCGCTACGCGAGAGTCGACAGCGAGTGGTCGCCGGTGGGCACCATCGAGCCATTCGACAGCAACCTGCGTGGAGGCTTCGGGTGGTCGCTGGGCGTGGACGGATCGGCGCTGATGGTGGGGGGTGCTCACGGGGCACACGTCTACGAACGGAGTGAAGCCGGCTGGGTCCCGTCGGGCGGAGGCGCGATTTACGACGAGGCTTCGCGTGAGGCGGGATCCTCCCAGATGAACCTGGCCTTCGGCGACGGTATCGCAGCCTTCGGCGACCCGGGAGCCGACTTCGGACTCGGCTCGGTGGTCGTCCTCTCCAGCGAATCGGGCACCTGGACCCGCACCGGGCACCTCACGGTCGAGTACGCTCCCTTGCCCGCCATCAACGGCGGCGAGGTTCCCTGCGACGATGGCGATGCCGCCGGCTATGACTGCGACCATGTGGACCTGCTCTCGTTCGTCCCGTGGGGGGAGTTGGGCGCCGGACGGGGCGCGCGGCTCAACGACGTGTGGGGCTGGACGGATTCGGAGACCGGGCGCGAGTATGCGCTGGTGGGAAGGATGGACGGGACCGCGTTCGTCGACGTGACCGATGCAGCCAACCCCCGCTATCTCGGCAATCTGGCCATGACAGAGGGCAGCCGGGCCAACAGCTGGCGCGACATGAAGGTCTTCAAGGATCATGCCTTCGTGGTCGCCGACGGCGCGGGCCAGCACGGGATGCAGATCTTCGACCTCACCCAGCTCCGCGACGTCACCGAGCCGCGCGAGTTCGAGGCGACAGCGATGTACAACGGGATCGCGTCGTCCCACAACGTCGCGATCAACGAGGAGACGGGATTCGCGTACCTAGTCGGGTCGTCGGATGGCGGCGAGACCTGCGGCGGCGGCTCCCACATGGTCGACATCAACGATCCCCTCAACCCGGTCTTCGCGGGCTGTTTCGCGCACCCCAATACGGGGCGCCGCAACACCGGCAACTCGCATGACACGCAGTGCGTGATCTACCACGGACCGGACCAGGACTACGTCGGCCGCGAGATCTGCGTGAATTCGAACGAGACTGCGCTGTCCATCGCGGACGTGACCGACAAGGACGACCCCGTCGCCGTTGCCGCAGCCGACTACCCCAACGTTGCCTACGCGCACCAGGGCTGGCTCACCGAGGACCACCGCTACTTCTACTCGAACGACGAGCTGGACGAGGTGGGCGGCCTGGTGGACGCCACGCGCACGCTGATCTGGGACCTGGAGGATCTCGACGACCCGCTCCTGCTCAGCGAGTACATGAATCCGACCAACGCCACCGACCACAACCTCTACGTCCACGGCGACCGGCTCTACATGTCGAACAACCGGGCCGGGCTCAGAGTGCTGGACATCAGCGATCCGGAGAACCCCGCGGAACTGGGGTACTTCGACACGACGCCGTGGGGCAAGGACGAGGCCGGCTTCGACGGTACCTGGAGCGTGTACCCCTACTTCGAGAGCGGCACGGTGTTGCTCTCGAGTCGGCGGGAAGGGCTGTTCATCGTGCGGCCGCGGGCGAGGCGGCTGATTCCCTGAGTGGTCCCGCGGAAACGGACACGGACGCGGGCATGCTCGGATGGGACAAGCTCCTGATTCGTTCGTTGTGTTGTAATGTCAACATGGCATTATGTAATGTAAACATTACGACATAGGAGGTCATCATCGCCTACCAACTGGACAACCGAGTCGCCGTAGACCGCTTCACCGAGCCATCCGTGCGGGGCTTCGCCGAGTCGGTGCTGCGGGCCCTCGGCGCGACTGCCGACGAAGCGCGCATCAACGCGGACGGAGTGGTGACGGCGTCGCTCTGGTGGCATCCCGGTCAGGGTCAGGGCCTCGAGAAGCTGTTCCGGTACGCGCGGCGGATGCGCAACGGGGGCATCAAGCCAGCCGCGTCGATGAGGTGGGTGCGGGAGGGCGCCGCGACGGCACTGCTCGATGCGGACAAGGGGCTGGGCTACGTGGCCGCGCGCCGCGCGATGGGCCGGGCAATCGAGATCGCGCGTGGCGCCGGGATCGCCATGGTGGCGGTGCGTCACAGCAACCACTTCGGGATCGCGGGATATCACGGGAAGCGCGCCGCGGACGCCGGGCTGATCGGCATCGCGATGACCAACGCGGGTGCCGAGATGGCCCCGTGGGGGTCGGCCCGGCCCGTGCTGGGGACGAACCCGTGGGGGATCGCGGTGCCGCGGGGCGAGGGGCGTGACCCCATCGTTCTCGACATGGCGCTGACCCAGTCCGGCAAGGGCATGATGCGGTGGCTGGAACGCGCCGGGCTGGCGATGCCCGATCACTGGGCTCTCACCCCCGACGGCGCCCGCACGACAGACCCGCGCGCCGCGATGGACGGTCCCATGCTCCCGATCGGCGACTACAAGGGCTACGGGCTCAGCCTTGTCACCGACATCCTGACCGGCGTCTTGACGGGCTCGCTCTTCGGGGGGCAGGTATTCCAGGATGATCTCGACTACGATGTCGCCCACACGATGATCGCGATCCACACGGACGCGTTCATGCCGCCGCCCCGGTTCGAGGAGCGGCTGGAGGCGCTGGTCGGCGAGGTGTTGGCGGCGCCGCCGATCGACCCTGACCGCCCCGTGCAGCTTCCCGGTGCAGCCGAGCAGCGGCGTGCGCGGGAACGGTCGCGGCGCGGGATCCCGGTCGACCGCGAGACGGTGGCGGGGCTGCGCGAACTCGCCGCCGAGTTGGGGGTGCCGTGGTCGCTCCGTCCGGTACGGGCCATCGTGTCACCACGCGGGGATGTACCGGGCGGTCTCCGCGACGAATCGCAACCGATGGAGGAATGATGCCGGACGTGTTCTCGGTTGGGACGGCCAGGGCGGCCAACGGTACGCACGCCAGAGGCGCGATTCCGGTGGGTCTCGACCCCTCCGGGCGGATGCGCGAGATCCCGGTCCTGATCTGCCGGGGTGAGGCGGACGGTCCTGTCCTCTGGATCAATGGAGCGACGCATGGAGACGAGCCCGAGGGCGCGCTGTCCATTTTCAAGCTCTTCGAGGACCTGCGGCCCGGCGAGCTGCGCGGGACGGTGGTCGGCGTTCCGGCCATGAACGTGCCCGCGTTCGAGGCGGGGAAGCGCGGCGATCCGCTGGACACGTTTTCGCACGACATGAACCGGATCTATCCCGGACGGGCGGACGGCTACCCTACCGAGCGGGCGGCGTGGGCGCACTGGGAGGCGATGCGCGACGCCTGCGACCTGCAGATCGCGATCCACTCCGGCGGCGAGCACTCGTACCTGGCCCACATGATCTTCGCGGCCGACAATCCGCCCAGCCTGGAGCTCGCGGCGGCGATGGGTCCGCAGTGGGACCTGGTGTTTCGGAGCGGTGTCGGCGGCGCCAACCCGTCGTCGAAGATCGCCGAGCGCGGCAAGGCGGGGACCACCGTCGAACTCGGCGGCAACTGTCGCACGCTGACTGCGGACTTTCATGCGGTTGCGGAAGATTTGGCGGGAAGCTACGCGAATGTCATGCGGCACTATGGCATGCTCGACGGCGAGGCGAGCTACGCGGGGCGCCTGCGGATGGGGCATCAGCGGGCGCTGCTGGCTCCTGCTTCCGGCATGTGGGTTGGCAGCGCGGATGTGCCGTTCGAGGCGGAGATCCCGGCCGGAACGCCGCTTGGGCGCGTCTACGACCTCTATGGGGACGTTCAGGCCGAGGTCGTGGCGCCGGTGGACGGAGTGGTGTTCGGGCTGCGGTCGCGGCCGGCGGTGCTGGCGGGCGAGTGGTGCTGCTTCTTCGGGATTATCGAGGAGGTGCGGGAGAACACCTGGGTCGGATAAGGGCTGACTGGAGGCGGCGCGGGGCTACGGCGGCGCGGAGTTGCGGCTGTGCGGGGCCTACGGCAGCGCGGTGGCGTCGATTCTCCCCCGTTCGGCCAGCCTCCCCCTCCCCCGGGGGGCCACGGGCTCGCCGCGCTCCACGATCACTTCGCCGCGCGACAGCGTCCACGTCGGGAAGCCGCGCACCTTCATGCCCTGGTACGGGCTGTAGTCTACCCGGGAGTGCAGCCGCGCTGCGTCGATCTCGATTTCGGATTCCGGATCCACGACGATGACGTCGGCGTCCGCGCCGACATCGAGCGTCCCCTTGCGGGGGTGAAGCCCGAAGATGCGTGCGGGGTTGGCGGCGGTGACCTGCACGAACTGCTGTGGCGTGAGCCGGCCGGCCGTCACGCCTCCCGTGAAGACCAGGGGCAGCCGCGTCTCGATGCCGGGCAGACCGTTGGGGATGCGCGTGAAGTTCTCGCGGCCCGTCGTCTTCTGGTTCTCGTAGTGGAAGGGCGCGTGATCGGAGGACACCTGCTGAACGGCGCCCGAAGCCAGCGCGTCCCAGAGTGCGTCGCGGTGGAGGGCGCTGCGCATCGGGGGGCTGCACACGAACTTCGCCACCTCGAATCCGCCGTCCGGATCGTACACCGAGTCGTCGAGGACCAGGTATTGCGGGCAGGTCTCCGCCACGACCGCTTCGCCCCGCTCCCGCGCCTCCGCCACATGACGCGCCGCCCCCGCCGAAGTCACGTGCGCGATGCAGAGCGGCGCCTCGGCCACTCCGGCCAGCATGATCGCGCGGTGCGTCGCCTCGGCCTCGACGACCGGGGGCCGGCTCGACTTGTGGAACGCAGGCCCCGTCCGGCCCGTCGCGAGGTGGTGCTCGATGAGGTGGGTCACGGCGCAGTCGTTCTCGCAGTGGACATAGACCAGGCCGCCGTGGCTCGCCGTCGCCTCCAGAATGTCCAGCAGTCCACCGTCGTGGACGATCTTGTCCCCGTAGGTCATGTAGACCTTGAAGGAAGGAAAGCCATCTTCAATCAGGACAGGGATTTCCGCTAGCACGTCCCCGCGCACATCCGTCACGATCGTGTGGAAGCTGTAGTCGATGACGGCGTCGGGTTCGATCTCGCGCAGACGGCGGTCGCGCGCCTCGATCAGGGACTCGCCGTGGCGCTGCAGCGAGAAGTCGACCACGGTTGTCACGCCACCGCATGCGCCTGCCACGGTGCCGGAAAAGAAGTCGTCCGCGGTGGTGATGCCCAGGCGGTCGATGGGGTGGGCGAGGTGCGTGTGCGTGTCGATGCCGCCGGGCATGACCCAGTGGCCGCGCGCGTCGAGGATGCGGCCACCGCGATGCTCGAACGCGTCGCGCGCGAACGTCCCTTCCGCCTGCAGATCCGGCCCGACCTCCGCGATGCGTCCGTTGCGGACGAGCACATCGCCGGGCCCCATGTGATCCGCGGTGACAATCGTGCCACCCGCGATCAGGAGTTCGCTCACAAGCCTGACGTTACGTCATGCGGTGTCATGTTTGTATCTTTCTGTGGTTGTTGGGGTTACGTGTAGTCGCGGTGCTTCAGCGACCGGGTGAGCCTTCGACCGTTTCTCGCGCCACATGCTCACCCGGTTCCAGTCCCATTCGCCGGCGCCGCAGGAGCGCCGGCTTCGTTTCGTGCGTGCCATCGTTCGATTCCTTTCGATTGATGGACTGCACGATCTGCGCGGACGGAACTTCGCCGAGAAAAGCCGTATCCGCCAGTGTCGCAGCGAAGGATTGTCCGGCCCCGGAACCTTGCCGCCGGGGCCGTACGGCAATGCACCGTCAGACATCGGGGGTGGGGGTGCACGGGATCGCCCCTCGGACGGTGGCCGCAGCCGCTTCCGGATGTCGTTGGCCGCCCTGCAGCTGGATCTCGGCCGCCAGAGCGGCTTGCCGACACAGTCGACCCCGGATAGCGTCGTCAAGCCCGCCGACCCCTAACGGAGATCACAGAATCCGATGCGCGCTCGACGCACCCTCACCCGACTGCTAGCAGTGCTCACAGTAGCCGCCTTGCTCAAAGCGTGCGGGGACGCAGCCACGGAACCCCCGACCAATGACCCTCCCCACCCCGAAACCGTGACGGTCAGCCCGGCCATGGCCGGCCTCGGTGCGTTGGGTGCGACGGTGCAGTTGACGGCCGAGGTGCGCGACCAGCACGGCCAGCCGATGGCGGGAGCCGCCGTGACCTGGTTGAGCAGCGCCACCTCGGTCGCAACGGCCGGCGCGTCCGGCCTGGTAACGGCGGTGGGCGACGGCACTGCCACGATAACGGCCACGGCGGGCGCGGCCTCTGGAACGGCGACGGTGACTGTCGCGCAAGAGGTGAGCACGGTCGTGGTGTCGCCCGCTACGGATACGCTGGTCGCGGGTGACACCCTGCGCCTGGCGGCGGCGGCCACGGACGCGAACGACCATGCGGTGACGGGGGCGGAGTTCTCCTGGTCGTCGGCAGACACGGCGGTCGCGGTCGTGGATTCGGCAGGGTTGGTCACCGCCGTAGCCGCCGGAGAGGTGGACATCACGGCCACCTCGTCGGGGGTGACGGGTCGGGCGGTCGCGGAAGCGTTCGACGCGAACGGGTACCCAGTGAAGGATCCAGAATTCACGTGGTCGTCCAGCGACGAACGGGTCGCCGAAGTGGATAACGCGGGATTGGTGACCGCACTGGGCAAGGGCAGGGCCGGTATTGCGGCAGCGTCCGCAGGTGCGGCTGCTACGGCGGTCATAACGGTCTTGTCCCGTACCAACCAGAAAGAACTCGCTGCTCTCGTCGCGCTGTACCACAGCACCGATGGGCCGACTTGGAGCAATAGCGCAAACTGGCTCACGGAAGAGCCGGTCTCTAGTTGGCATGGAGTGACAACCGACGAGTCGGGCAACGTTACAGGAATCTATCTCCAAGAAAACGAGATGAAGGGTTCGCTCCCTCACGAGCTCGGGGACCTCACCAACCTCCGCGCGCTATCGCTTTGGGGCAATCAACTGGTCGGTTCGATTCCTTCCGAGTTGGGAAGCCTCGCGGACCTGCGCGACCTCTGGCTAACCCTGAACAACCTGTCGGGTCCGATTCCTCCAGCGCTCGGTGGTCTATCGCAGCTTGAGGACCTGTTGCTGGAAAGGAACCAACTGTCGGGCACGATTCCCCCCGAGCTTGGCGATCTGACCAATCTCCGACGGCTGGGCCTCTCGGGGAATCAGCTGTCGGGTCCGATTCCCGGCGAACTCGGCGGCCTAGCTAATCTCCGACGGCTGGGCCTCTCGGGGAATCAGCTGTCGGGTCCGATTCCCGGCGAACTCGGCGGCCTAGCTAATCTCCAAATAATATCACTTGGTGGGAATCAACTGGTGGGTCCAATGCCCGGCGAGTTGGGGAATCTTGGCAATCTCGTATTCCTCGAGAGCCACAACAGTGGGCTTACAGGTCCGATCCCACCGGAACTGGGTAATTTGTCGAATCTGCTGGATCTATGGCTCTGGGACAATGATCTGTCCGGCCCTGTTCCACCTGAACTGGGAAACCTGTCGAGCCTTGTGACCCTGCAATTGCAAGGGAATGAACTCACGGGTCCGATTCCCCGCGAACTGGGGAACCTGTCGGAACTCAAGTATCTATACGCTCAAGGAAACCACTTGGTGGATCCGATTCCGCCTGCACTCGGCGCTCTGGCAGCCCTTGAGATTCTACAACTGTCAGGCAACCGCATCGATGGCGAGATTCCACGTGAAATCGGGCTCTTGACGGCACTGCGGGCTCTCGATCTTTCTGACAACCGTATCACCGGGACGATTCCGCGTGAGTTGGGGAACCTCGGGCGGGTCAGTTTCTTGGGGTTGTACAACAACCGGCTTACGGGCAGGCTTCCCGTGGAGTTGGCCGGTCTGTCACAACTGCGCTACATATACCTACACAACAACGGTTTGTCGGGATCAATCCCTCTTGAGTTCACGAGGCTCTACCCTGATTGGTTTCGGTGGGACGGGACGGGCCTCTGTGCACCCCGCAGGCGTGCGTTCCAGGATTGGTTGGAGAAGGTTCCCCATCACGTCGGCGTCACCTGTCCCCCAGCCTACCGCGAGGCGCTCGCGGCTGTCTACGAGTCGGCCAACGGTTCCGGCTGGACCCGCAACACCAACTGGCTGTCGGAGTTGCCGTTGTCAGCGTGGTATGGGGTGACTATGGAAGACAGCGTAATGACCGTCTTGGCGCTGCCGGGAAACGGCTTGATGGGCACCCTCCCTGAAGAAGTTTTGGACTTCATCGGCTTGCGTGGACTGGATGTGTCGGACAACGCATTGACCGGCGAGATTCCAGTGGCACTCGATGAGTTGAGCGAACTTGAGAGTCTCAATCTCTCGCGAAACCGGTTCTCTGGTCCGGTGCCGCGCGACCTTGGGAATCTGAGGGTCCTCAAGCGACTGGATTTATCCTACAACTATCTGACCGGATCTTTGCCGGGGACCTTTACAAGACTCGGTGATCTCAAAGACTTCAGCTGGAATGCAAGCGGCGCGTGCGCCCCGTCGGCGAGTTGGTTTCGGGCATGGCTGGGGGCGATCCCGAACCACACTGGAGGAGAGGACTGCACCGCGCCCATCGTCTGGTCGCTTCCAGTGGCGCACCTGACTCAAGCGGCCCAGAGCGTTGACGGGGATGTCCCGCTCATCGGTGGGCGGCCCGCGATGCTCCGGGTCTTCGCCACCGCTGATCGGGCGAATGATCACCGGCCGCGGGCAAACGTCGCTTTCTACAATGGCGGCCGGACGGTCTACGTGGCGGACGCGGAGTTGGTGTCGTCAAGCGGTCTGCCCGAGGAGTTCGACCTTGGGCAGGCCGACAAGTCGTTTCAGATACAGATTCCCGGCGATGTGCTTCGCCCCGGGGTGGAGATGGTCGTGGAGCTAGACCCCGGCGATTCGGTTACGCTCGCGGAAGAAAGCGAGACGCGTTTCCCGGCGGAGGGGCGGCTAGCGCTCGACATACACGATGTGCCTCCAATGAAGTTGACTGTAGTTCCCGTCTTGGCAGGGGCGAGTCCAGACAGCAGCGTGCTCGATTGGACATCGGCGCTCGGGCCGGACCACCCCACCATCGAATTTGTTAGCAACATCCTCCCGGTGCAGACCGTGGCCCTGGAGGTCAGGGAGCCGTTAACCGTGGCCCGGGCGCCGCGCGCATCGGATGTCGGTGATTGGTTGCGTCTCCTCAGGGACATCGAACTTCTGCGGGCGACCGAAGGCAATGACGGGTACTGGTACGGAGCCGTGAGCCGTGAGGGGCGGGAGGGCGTAAGAGGGATCGCGTTCATCGGCGGACGCGGTGGTGGCCCTGTTAGTGCGGGGATACCCGACTCTATGGTGTTGGCCCACGAGCTGGGTCACAACATGAGCCTGCTACATGCCCCGTGCGGGGATCCGCCCAATTGGGATACAGACTATCCGTACCGGGACGGAAGCATCGGGGTTTGGGGCTACGACTTCCGGACAGGAAAGCTGGTGCCTCCCGAGACGGCTGACCTTATGTCCTACTGCAACCCGCCTTGGATCGGCGACTACGGCTTCGCCAACGCGCTCCGGTATCGAACTAGTACCGAGTCGGCTGCGCCGGCGCTGACCGTTGCTTCGGAGGCAAGGGCCAAACGGCTTCTACTTTGGGGTAGCCGCAGCCCGACGGGCAAATTGACCTTGGACCCCGCACTCGTGATCGACGCGCCGGCGAAGCTTCCGACGGAGGCGGGGCCGTACCACATCGCGGGATTCGACACATCCGGGGCGACCAGCTTTGCCTTCGGCTTCGACTTGGATGCCCTGTCGGAGGCGGGAGGGAGTTTTCTTTTCATGATTCCGTTCAACGAAGGATGGCTGGAATCGCTGAACCGCATCGTGCTGACCGGGCCGGACGGAGGCGAGGCAACACTCGACGGGGAATCGAACGCCCCCATGGCCATCGTCGTGGAGTCGGCGACCGGCCACATCCGCTCAATCATGCGGGGAGAGGCTGCCGAAATGTTTATCAACGGACTTGAAAGAGCAACCGGGGGTGCGTTGGCGGCTGGGAGCGTTTTCGGTGTGGACGCGAGAGTCCTTGTCAGCGATGGCCTACCAAGACGTCCATCAAGCGGAGTGAGATGAAGCTCTCAACATCTCATAGGTCCGCCGGTGACCCATCTTGGTCGGGTAAGAGCGGCTGCACGCGCCCGCCACTGACTTCCCGCCGTGATTTGCGCGCCAGCGATCCGCCGTTTACGTCAGGGTTGGCTCAGGCACCGAGCACCGGCTCCGGACGTCCGGGGTGGATCCCCGGGCGCCGTCCCCCGCCTGCACTCTCCCTATTCCGGCTGCGGCACGATGCGGATGTACGGCAGCGGCTGCTCCCAGCCGTCTGGGTACTTCTCCTTCGCCGCCTCGTTGGACACGGCCGGCAGGATGATCACGTCGTCGCCATCCTCCCAGTTGGCCGGCGTCGCCACCTGCTGCGCGGCCGTCAGCTGGATCGAATCGAGCAGCCGCAGAATCTCGGCGAAATTCCGCCCCGTGCTCATCGGGTAGGTCAGCGTGGCCTTGATCCGCTTGTCGGGACCGATCATGAACACCGAGCGCGCCGTCGCGTTGTCCATGGGGGTCCGGCCCACGCTGGTGTCTCCGGAGTCGGCGGGCAGCATGTCATACTGCTTCACGACCCTCAGCTCCGGGTCGCCGACGAGCGGGTAGTTGAGCGCATGCCCCTGCGAACTCTCGATGTCCTTCGACCAGGCGTGGTGGTCGCTGACCCCGTCTACGCTGATGCCCAGCACCTTGCAGTTGCGTCGCTCGAATTCGGCCTTCAGTCCGGCCACGGTGCCCAATTCGGTCGTGCACACGGGCGTGAAGTCCTTCGGGTGCGAAAAGAGGATCGCCCATCCGTCCCCGATCCAGTCGTGAAAGCTGATCGGTCCTTCCGTGGTGTCGGCCTGGAAGTCGGGGGCCACGTCGTTGATTCGCAGTGTCATTGGTCGGTCCTCTGGTCCTCTTTGGGCGGGTAAACAGCTCTGCCCCATGATAATCAAGACTCGTCAGTCCCGCGCCACCAACCCGCCAACGAACCCCTCGATCCGTTCCATGGCCGCGTGGATATCCGCCTGTGGCGCCAGTAACGAGACGCGCACCCACCCCCGCCAGCGCCGCCCGAAGGCGTTGCCCGGAAACATGAGCACGCCCGCTTCGTCCAGGAGCCGGTAGCAGAAGGTCTCCGCATCCATCCCGAAGCGCGACACGTCGGCCCACATGAACAGGCCGCCCCCGTGCGGGCCATGCGGTATCCCCATGCGCGCGAATCCGTCGAGGAGCGCCCGGCGCCGCGCCCTGTACCGCGCCAGGTAGGCCGGCCGCGGGTCGGGGTCCGCCTCGAGGGCAGCCAGCGCCGCACACTGCGAGAACGCCGGACAGGGCCCCGAAGTCGTGCTCTTCAGCGCCTCGACCGCGTCGACGAACGCCGGCGGCCCGATCAGGTACCCGACGCGAAAGCCGGTCATCGCATAGGCCTTCGAAAAGCCGGAGAGCACGACCGTCCGTTCTCGCGCCCCGTCCACCGACAGAAAGGAGCGGAACGGCGTCTCGTTGAAGACCACATCCTCGTAGATCTCATCGGACAGCACGATCAGATCGAGGTCGTGGGCGGCCCGGGCGAGCGCCTCGACGCCATCGCCCGCCACGCACGCGCCGGTGGGGTTGGAGGGGTTGACGAAGACGAGCACTTTGGCACCGCGGGCATGCTCGTGCAGCTCACCTCCTCCAAGCAGGAACGGTCGATCGCCACCGGTCGGAACCGGGACGATCTCACCCCCCGCAACACCTATCGCCTGGTCGTAGGAACTGTAGCGCGGATCCTGACACGCGACCCTGTCGCCCGGATCGACCAACGCCAGCATGGCCAGGAAGAGTCCCTCCTGCGCGCCGTTGGTGACGATGATCTCGCGCTCTGGGTCGACGTCGACGCCCTTTTCGCGTGCGTAGCGGCGGGCGATGCCTTCCCGCAGAGAGGCGAGGCCGCGGACGGGGGTGGCCACCGCGGTGGAGGTGGCGAACCGCTCCAGCCCGCCTTCGACGATCTCCGCGGACGTGTCGATATCCGGATCACCGCGGCCCAGCGAGATGACGTTGTCGCGGGTGCGGGCCAGCGCAATCATGCGGTAGCGAAGCGAGGTGCCCTGTTCGCCTTTGCGGAGGGCTTCGCGGCCCGCGCCTTGCCGGGCCGTCATGGCCGCACCCCCAGCGCCCACAGCGCGGCCCGCTGGGACGGTGCCGGCGAGCAGATCGACGACGCCTGCTTCCACTTGGTGATCCTGGCCAGCGTCTCGGGAGGGGCCGCCACGAAGCCGAGGCGGAAGGGGCGCATTGCCTGGAGGCCGTCCAGGGAGCCGATCACGATGACGTCGGCAAGAGCGTCGTCGGGGTGCTGTCGGTCGTTTGACCGGAAGAGCCGATCGCCGATGGCGTGTATGCGGGGCACGGAATGGTCGCGTGGATCGTGTGCGTGCGTGCCGTGGGCCGCGCTATGCGCCCGGTCCGTGTAGTTGAACGCCGCCGCGTCCGGCTCCGCCCGCACCAGCCCCATCCAGTCGAACAGGCGGCGGTGGCGGGCCGGCGCGCTCGCCGCGAAGGAATCACCCTTCCCCACCCCGAGGCCGAGCAGTGTCACGAAGAGCGATTCGCCTTCGCTGGCCGTGATCAGGACGCCGTCCGGGCCGCGCGCCGGGTATCCGGCCCCGGGCAGAGCGGCGCCCACCAGACGCCGCAGTTCCACCATCCCCGGGCGATCCGGGTAGTGGGTCTCGCCGGCGTGGAGGTGGTGGCGCAGGCTTTCCAGCAGCTCGGGGGTCGGGGCCGCTGCGGGACTGGATTGCTCGCCGGGGCCGGCTTCCAGCGCCGCGCGTGCCCGCCATGCGAGGGCCATCTCTACCGCGCTCACCGGCGCCACCCTTCCCTTCGACCCCTCATGGCCCGCTCTCCGGTCCGTACTCGGCCACCTCGGCCGCTCGGCTCACGACGCCCTCTTCCCCCCACTCCTCCAGCGCCTGCGTGAGCACATGGGCATCGAAACGGCATCCGCTGACCTCGCCGCGCAGCCCCGCCAGGAACACGAACGCCGGCGCCAGTTTCGCGGGATCTTCCCAGCGCGCACGGGTTGCGGCATCCGCCCGTTCGGCCTGGCGCCGCGTGAGGGAAGTCGGCTTCAGGAAGATGCCCGGGGTGACCGCGTTCACGCTCACGCTCGACCCGGCGAGTTCGAGGGCGAGACAGCGGGTGAACGCCTCGATTCCGAACTTCGACGCGCAGTACGCGATCTGGGCGGGGAAGGCCTCGACGCCCGCGCGCGATGAGACGTTGATGATCGAGCCGCCGTCGCGCTGCAGCAGCGGCAGCAGGTCGCGGGTCAGGAACACCGGCGCCTCCAGGTTGACTTGCATGGTGCGGTCCCAGTGCGCCCGGTCGAGCGCCTCGAGGGGCTGCCGTTCGAGCACGCCGGCGTTGTTGACGATGACGCGCAGGTTGTCGGCTTCGCGGGTGATCCGGCGCACCAGGTGGTCGCGTCCGTCTTCGCGGGAGAGGTCGACCGGACACACCTCCGCCCGGCCGGCCGCATCGTGGATTCGGTTGGCGGTCCACGCCAGTTCTTCCGGCACCTCTGCCGCCAGCCAGACTCGTGCGCCCGCTGCCGCGAGCGCAGCCGCGATACCGCTCCCCAGCCCGCGCCCGGCTCCCGTGACGAGTACATCGGCGTGTTCGAGCGTCTCTGGCGCAAAACGACCCTGACGTAACGTTAGGGTACGCTCGCCGCTCGCATCGGGATCGCTCACGGGCCGCTAGCCGACCAGCGCTCGCACAAGCCACGCACACGTGAAGCCCAGGAAATTCCCAAGCGCGTATCCGAAGATCCCGACGATCACGGCCGGCGCGACCAGGCGGTGCCACTTCATGGCCATCCCGATCGCCAGCGCCGAGCCCGGGCCGCCGATCGCCGCCTGGCTCGCGATCGACACGGTCGCCAGGTCCACGCGAAGGAGCCAGCCGATCCCGTACGCCACCACCATGTGCACCGCCATGATCGCGATCATGAAGGTGAAGATGGGCGCGCCCGCCTCGAAGACCCTGCCCAGCTCCGACGCGGCGCCCAGCGCGATGAAGAAGATGTGGAGCGCGAAGTACGACAGCACCTCGGCGCCGCGCAGCTTCCTCACCCAGGGGAGCTGGGCCACGATGAGCGCCATGGTCGTCAGCCAGAGCACCTCGGGAATCACGGGCAAGATCCCGCTCAGAATGCGCGCCAGCCACAGAGCCAGCAGCGGAAGCGCCCCCAGAATCGCCAGATCGGTGATGCTCATGTCGGAGTCGGTCCAGCGGCGGCGCATGGCCTCTTCATCGGCGGCATCGCCCGCCGCGGCCGCATCCCCACCGGTGCGCGCCCACGCCCCCGCCAGCTTCGTGCGCCGCAGGAACATCGAGGCGAGCACCCCGGCCAGCCACACCTGCAGCAGCAGATACGGGACCGTCGACAGGTTGTCGGCGAGAGCGGCGGCGGCCAAGGTGCTCGGGTCGGTGTCCAGGCCCTGACCGACCGCGGCGAAGTTCATCCCGCCCCCAGCAAACGCCGCGGAAAATGCGCCTGCAAGCTTCCAGGTCTCGGGGCCGACCCAGCCGGCCATCGTCATGCCCGCGATGAAGCCGCCCAGCAGACTCCCCACGCACGCCGCAAGGTACGCCACGAGCAGCGGACGCCCCGCGGCGGCCAGCTCCCGCAGCTGTGTCCCCATGATCACCAGCACGATCGCATACGGGATCGCGTAGGTGAAGACGCCCTCGTGCACGGGCCCCGTATGCTCGATCACGCCGACATTCGCGAGCGTGATGCCCAGCAGCGTGCACACCACCGCCGAGCTGATCTTCTTGATCGCGTCGTAGCGCTCCTCCATCCAGCGCGCGAACGCCACCACCGCCAGCATGAAGGCCAGGACCAGAACGGGTTCTCGTATCATGGGATCGCCGTGGGTGTGGTTGGTGTCATGGGTCTCGCTGCGCTCAGGGCGATGCGGTCCTCGCGGCGACCAGACCGCGCACCGTGCCCCCTTCGCCCGCGGCGACGAGGTTATCGACCACGTCCCGGGCCATGCCGACCTGGCCGCCCCCGGTGCCCCCGCCCACATGCGGCGAGAAGAGCACGTTGGGCGCGTCGCGCAGCGGGCTGTGCTCGGGAAGCGGTTCGTCGAGGAATACATCCAGCCCGGCGCCCGCGATCTGCCCCGTTTGCAGCGCGTCGAGGAGCGCGGCCTCGTCGACGAGCCCCCCGCGCGCGGTGTTGACGAGAATCGCGTCGCTCTTCATGACGCGCAGCGCCTCGCTGTCGATGATGTGCTCGGTGTGCTGCGTGTGCGGTGCGTGCAGGCTCACGACATCGCTCGCGGCGAGCAGTGCATGCAGCGGGAGATACCGCACCCCCGCCTTCTGCTCGTGCTCCTGCGGCAGCGGCGATCGCTTGTGGTACACGACGTCCATGTCGAACGCCTGGGCGCGCCGCGCGACCTCGAGGCCGATGCCTCCCAGCCCCACCAGGCCGAGGACCTTCCCGTGCAGCTGGTGGACGTCGGGGTAGCGCAGCCAGTTGAAGGCGATCTTCCGTTCCGTCGTGCGGATCGGCTCGACCCCGAGGTCCTTGTAGTCCGCGTTCCGGGTGCCCAGATGGCCCGGAACCACCTTCCGGTAGAGGCCGAGCATGAGGGCGAGGGTCTGCTCGGCGACCGCGATCGCGCCCCGGTGCGGGAGCATCGATACGGGCGCGCCCGCGGCGGATGCGGCTTCCATGTCCACCGCCCAGGGCGCCCGTCCCTGTACCTGCACGAGGCGCAGCGCCTTGGCGGCGCGGATCAGGTCGCCGTCGATGCGTCTGGTGACCGTCACGAGGGCGTCTGCCCGCCCGGCTGCGCGGGCCAGCTCGGGTCCGTCCAGTTCCCCGCCCCACACGATTTTCACGCCGGCTTCGTCTGCGGTGCGTTCGAACAGGCCGCGGATCCACTCCGCGAGGGACTCGATGTGGAGGGCTTGCATGATCGTGGCGACAACCTCGGGTTGGAGAAGGGACCGGCTACCTGTTCGCCGGAGTTCTGTGGTCTGTGAAGCGGCGGGCCTTGACCGGGAACCGCGGGAGCGTGCCCACCGGTACGGCATCCACCCTGGCGCGCAGCCCAAGGGCGGTCCGCAGCGCATCGGGCAACCGAGACAACAGGGGGCCGGCGTCCCCGCTTCGCAACTCCACCCGCACCTCGATCACATCGCGGGAGTCCCTGCGGTAGATGTCCACGGCGAACTCCCGCACTTCCCTGAAGCCGCGGATCACGTTCTCCACCTCGCTGGGGAAGAAGCCGACGCCCTGGACATCCAGGAACTGATCCAGCCGACCGAGGACGCCTCCTGTCAGGCGACGGTAGTGGCTGCCGCAGGCGCACGGCTGCGAGTGCAGTCGCCCCCAGTCCCCCGTCCGGTAGCGGATGACCGGCATGCCCACGCGGCCAAGGTTCGTGAACACCAACTCGCCCTCTGCCGCTGGAGCGCCGGTGTCGGGGTCCACGATCTCGAAGATGAACTCGGCCTCGTTGACGTGGACGCCGTCCTGTGCCTGACATTCGAATCCCCAGGGCCCGACTTCGGTGGACCCCGGGTGGTCGAACACCCTGGCACCGAAGGCTTCCTGCAAGCGGGCCCGGGTCGCCGGGATGCTGGCGCCCGGCTCTCCGGCGTGGATGTTTGCCCGCAGGGCGGAGCCTGCCAGGTCGATCCCGGCATCCTCGGCGACCTCGGCCATGCGCAGCGCGTATGCGGGCGTGCAGACCAGAACGGTGGGCCGATGCGCCATGATCGCGCGCACGCGCTGCAGGGAGGACATGCCCCCGGCGGGCAGGACCAGGGCACCCATGCGGCGCGCGCCCTCCACACCGCTCCAGGTCCCGAGATAGGGGCCGAACGAGAACGGGAAGAAGATGCGGTCGGCTGCGGTCACGCCAGCGGCCCGGTAGATCCGGCCCCAACACGCCGCATGCCAGTCCCAGCTTTCGGCGGTGTCCAGCCAGCGCAGGGTCTGCCCCGAAGTGCCCGAGGTGTGGTGCTCCTGGACGTAGCGGTCGAGTGGGTAGGTCGTGAGGGTGCCGTATCGAGGGGTTCGAGCCTGGTCTTCCGTCAACTCCCGCTTCGTCGTGAAGGGAAGCTGGCGGTAGGCGTCCATGCTGTTGAGGTCGGCGGCGGTCAGCCCGGCACGGCCCAGTCTCGCGCGGTAGAAGGCATTGCTCTGCAGGAGCGGCCCCAGCATGGCTCGCAGGCGGCTGAGTTGCTGGCGCTTCAGTGCAGCTGGATCGAGCGTCTCGGTCTCGGCACGACTTGCTGGTAAGGTCGTCACTGTCCCCGTAGTTTGCGTCGGATTCCAGTTGATGGGCCCGATCAAGGTAACGGAGTGGAAAAGGGGAAGCCGATGACGATGGACCGACGACAATTCGCCACCGCCGCCGCCGCGGGCGCGGGTGGGATGGCCCTCCTCTGGCAGCAGGCCTGCACTGAGGTGGCCGACACGGGAGAGGTCTCGGCGGCGACTGCGCAGACCCTCCTGGACCATCAGGGCCCGCGCGGCATCTACGAGGACGCGGAGGAGCTGGACCGCCTGCGCGCCGCGATCACGAACATGATCAACGTGCAGCGGCAGCTGCGGGAGTTTCCACTGGATCCCGACGAGCCGCCTCTCACCGTGTTCTGGAGGGGCTGAGCGATGACCAAGCCCACCGTTGCCGAGTCCGCCGGCGTCGTACGCGGGGCGAGGGGCGCCGCGCAGGAGTCCACACCGGCAGTCCCCGAAGACACCCTCTTCCTCACGGTGCGAGAGCTGGCCGATCAGCTGGCGAGCGGCGCTACGACCTCCGTCGAGCTCACGCAGGCCTACCTGGACCGCGCGGACGCGCTCGACGTCCCCCCGTTCGAGCTGCCCAGCGAGCCGCGCAACGACCACGACGGCAAGCTCGCAACCATGGTCACGATCGCCCATGACCACGCTCTCGAGGCGGCTGAGCGCGCCGACCGGGAACTCGCGGCGGGCCAGCGGCGCAGCATCCTGCATGGGCTCCCCTACGGAGTGAAGGACCTGCTGGACACGCGCGGGATCCGCACCACGTGGGGGTCGGGGATCTTTCGGGACCGCGTCCCGGATCGGAACGCCGCCGTGATCGACCGGCTCGAAGAGGCCGGCGCGGTCATGATGGCCAAGATGTCGCTGGGCGAGTTCGCCGGCGGCAACACCAGCTCGGCGCTCAATCCGTGGAAGCTCGACCGCACCAGCTTCGGGTCGTCGAGCGGGACCGTCTCGGCCGCCGTCGCCGGGCTGATCGGCTTCGGCATAGGCACCGAGACCGGCGGCTCGATCGTGTTCCCGGCGTCTGCCGTCGGCGCGTCGGGCCTGCGTCCCACATTCGGCCGCGTGAGTCGCTTCGGATGCATGGCGCTGTCGTGGAGCCTCGACAAGATCGGGCCCGTGGGGCGCTCGGCCGAGGATTGCGGACACATCCTGCAGGAGATCGCGGGGCAGGATGCGCGCGACAACTGCACCGTCGACCGCCCGTTCGTCTTCCGCCCGGACCCGGGCCAGATGCGGGGGCGGCGTCTCGGCGTCCACCGTCCCGAGTTCGAATTGTCGGGCTCTGAAAACACCAGAAGAGTCTTCCAGGAGGCGCTGGACGTCTTTGCGCAGATGGGGGTCGAGGTCGAGGACGTCGAACTGCCGCTGCGGCCGACGGGTGCGCTCTTCACGACCATCGTGACCGTCGAGAGCGGGACGAATTTCAGGTCGCTTTTCGACGACGGCAGCGCGGCCAACATGTTCTCGTTCAACGAGGACCGGCGCGCGGGGTGGATGGCCGGCCGCATGATGCCCGCCGCGGACTACCTGACCGCCCAGCGGATTCGGAACCAGCTGGTGCGCGAGGCGGACGAGGTGCTGTCGCGTTATGACGCGGTGATCGCGCCGACCTGGCCCAATGGCGCCGCCATGCGCGAGGTGCGCGACGGCTGGCCGATTCCGGCGCGCAACGAGTGGGAGCCCCCCGGGGAGGTCAGCGGGCGGACGCCGCGGCTGAACTACATCGCGAACCTGGTCGGGCACCCCGGCCTGGCGATTCCGTGCGGCTTCGACGAGGACGGGCTGCCGCTGTCGCTACAGATCGTGGGCTCGCCGATGGCTGATCAGAGCGTGCTGGATCTGGGGATGGCGTATCAGCGGGAGACGGACTGGCACCTGCGGCGGCCGGCATATCCGTGGCGGGAGTAGGGGGCGCGCAGCGTCATTCCAGCGCCGTCTCCAGCGGGAGGTTGTCCCCGGTGTGCCACTCAACGTCCGGCAATCAGCACTCTCCCGTCCAGTCCGGCTCCGGTGGCCCCACGGCCAAGGTTTCACTCGCGTAGTACCGCCGGTAGTCCACGGTGCCGTCTTCCCGCCTATCCGATGACCATATCACGAACGACACCGTGAGGCACCGCACCTTGGCGGTCCGCGGTTCCAGCCCCGGCCAGTATTCCAGGCACGGGTCCTGTCCGTTCACCTTGCAAAGCCCCTCCGCCCGCAGGGAGTTCGTGGGAACCTCATAGTCGAACGTGTAGGGAACGAATGCATCGGCATCGCCCCAATAGTGCGTCCACGGGTTGAGCACATCGCCGCCGGACGAGCCGCAATTGCTGGAGCGGGTCCGGTCAGCTTCTTCGGCGTCCTCCGGCATCGACCCGACGACCCAGGGCTGGTAGTAGCCGTTGGCGTACCACCCGTAGGGGTACGCTCCGATGCAGTGCTTGGCGGGCTTGCCTTCCACGTTGGTGGTGTCGGCAAAGACTTCCGCAACGGAGAACCGGAGCCGGTCACCCCGGTGAACCGTTCCGTCAGACACCACGTCGCCATTCCGCTGGACCGCTACCTGCAAGTCGATGGGGATCCGCGGGATGCCTTCAAGTGTCGGCGGAGGGGCCGGGGCCGATGTGGTGTCCGTTCCCCCCGATGTGTTAGGCGGCGGCGGGGACTCCGCCGTGGCCGTGTCGGGTGGTGGTACGTAATCCAGGAACTCGGTCGCCGCCGCCTCCTGCGCTTCGTGCACCAGCGGCTTGCCGCCTTGGCCGCACCTTGGCCGGTAAAGCGTTGTGGGGGTCACGCCCGGAACACTTCCCGCCAGGACGTAGGGGGGCATCACCCCACGGGTCCGCCCACCCTTGTCGTCCGCGTGCGACCACCGGGACTCGATCTGCGGATTCACTAGCTCCGGCCGGATCGTGACGCTGTTCGCCATGTCCAGCACGTCCGACCACCGGCACTCGACATTGGGGCGCGGGGTGGACTCCGTGACGCCGTACACCGACCGCGCGAACAGGCCGGTGCCGGGAGCCGTGTGGAACCGCCTGCCGCTCAAAACCGGGTGCGTCCCGCCGAATTCAATTCGGTAGCGCCAAGACAGCGAGTCGGGGATCTGGAGCGCGGGGGGCTCCCACTTCAACTGCCAGATCACCGTGTCGCCGTCCGCGTTCACGCCGCGCAGGGCTTCAATGGACGGCACCGTACAGAGGATCGTCTTGCCCACGCATGTCCCGATCCGGGGGGCGCGGGTCCAATCACCAGCATGAGCCATCGCACCCGCCGCCACCACCTTCGTCGCAACCTTGGGCGGTTCAACCGGACCATCGCAGGCCGGGAGCATGAGCCACAGCACCACAGCCAGCCTGTGCATTGTCTTGTTCCTGGGGGTCGTCATTGGACCTCTCCTGTGATGAAGGTGTTGGTGCGTGGCCATTGGGCAGATTAGCTCATTGGGTCATTGGCCCGCTAGTAGGCGTTGTCGGTGTTGCCCAGGTCCGGTAACATCAAGCTGGCGTTCAGGTTGCACAGTTCTGGCCGGATTGGACCGGTCCAGCTGGTTGTCACCACTGCCATGTCGCCCTGTCCGGAATCCCGCGACTGAACAGCACCTGTAGATTCGTCCCGCTCGGCCCGACGGCATCCGCAGCTACCCCGACCAGATCAGCCGCATCTTGCCCGCGAAGGACCGCGAGCACCTGTCGGCTGTCCGGATCGCGAAGGATGGCCATGGGCTTCTGCGTCGTCTTGTCAATCGCGGTCGAGCCACCGGGCCCGGAAAGCGTGATGCTCTCGAGCCTGCCGGCCCACTCGTCTCGCAGTGGCAGCGCCAGCACGAACGACGACCGCCCGTCGGCGTCGGCCATCTCCAGCATGTCGAAGCTCAGCGAGAACAGCTCGTCCCCGCTCGCGGTCCGCCCGGTCAACTCGTAGTCCCCGGAGGACTGAAGAACCGAGGGCGGCGCATCCGTCACGAAGGCGGGCTCCAGGAAGGGATCGCCCTGTGCGTCGACGCCGCCCCAGAGAAGGAGGGAGCGGGTGGGAGCGCTTGCGAGAGCCGTGTTGGTGCTGCTTTCGCTTGTCAACCGATGGCCCAGCGCCTTGGAGAAGCTGTAATCGCTCACCCACCGCGGAGGGCCGCAGTACGACATCAGGTCCCGGGCATGCGGCGGGATCAGCGTGCCGCCGTCGCTGAAGTCGTATCCCCAGTGGCCGATCGACCCGTTCGACTGGGGAAACGCCCGGTCCGGGCCGCCGGCGCCTCCGCACGGGGCGTGATAGAGATTGAAGTTGTGTCCCAGTTCGTGAGCGATCACGAACCCGTCGGCAGCCGAAAAGCCGGCCCCGAGGCCGAGATAGGCAACCCCCGACTGGCCGCCGACGATGCGCTCCGGCATGATGCCCATGTAGTAGCCGCTTGCGTCCTCCATCCGCCGGATCAGGTAGGTCTCGATGAGCAGATCGACGGTGTTGTTGGTCGAGGTCAGCACGGGTGCATGAGCCTTCACATCGAGTGCGCCGACCGGGAGCATGGCCCGGGTGTCCGCCAGCATCTGGTGGTTTTGGGGGTCGGCGGCCATGGCCCCGGCAATGTCCACGATCAGGGAATCCTGGTCCCGCACCCATTGAAATGGCACGAAGGTGAGGTCCAGCGCGGGCAACTCCGCCACCTGCACCGCGGCACGGCCCGTCTCGGGGATCCGCGTTGCCACCCCGAGTTCCGGATCCAGGGTGCTGTCCGGATCGATTTCGATCACCATCTCCAGGCCAGGCCGGATCACCGATTCAGGTATGACGGCGTTGGCCGATCGTTCGAGCGCGCTCTCGGCGTCCTGCACTTCAGTGGGGATGGGTACGTTCGAGCCCGGGATTTCGACCACGTGCGTCTCGGCGCCATCGACGTAGAGCGTCGCCCGCACCGTCGGGATGCCTTCCTCGGTTGGCCGCGAGGCCGTCGGGAAGACTCGCAGCAACGCTTCCCTGCCCGCCACGAGGGGGACCGGGATTCCCCGGGACTGCACCGCCTGCGTCAGGTAGGCGGACGCAGCGGCAGGGGCCTCGCAGGGGCGCACCCTGGCATGCGTGACCCCGGACATCCATTCCCGGAAAGTGGTATCGTCGGGTGCGCAAAGCCCTGTACCGTCCAGGAGAAGCTCATTCAGCCGGGCGAGCGCCGTCAGGCCCGAGGGCAGGGGGCCGGACAGCGCGGTGTTGCCGGTCAGGTGGAGCCGCCGCAGCGATGTCAGGCCACCCAGCTCCGGCGGCAGGGCGCCCGCGAGCTGGTTCTCCATGGCCGACAGGGTCAGAAGTCGCGGCAGATTGCCCAGCTCGGGAGGGACGGCGCCCGTCAACTCGTTCCCGTCCAGGTACAGCGTCCACATTCTGGACAGGTTGCCGAGCTCGGCAGGGATCTGGCCGGCTAGCGCGTTCCCGTCCAGGCGGAGCGTTCGCATGTTGGACAGGCTGCCCAGGTCTGCCGGGATCGGCCCCGTCAACTCATTGGCGGTGAGTGACAGGTATTCCAGGCGCGGCAAGTTGCCCAGTTCTGGCGGGATCCGTCCTGTCAGCCGATTGTCACCGAGGGTCAAGGCCGACAGGCTGACTGCACCACCCAGCTCGGGCGGGATCGGTCCGGTCAGCTCATTGTCGTGGAGGAGCAACTCATCCAGTAGCGGCAGGTTTCCCAGCCCCGGCGGGATCCGTCCCGTCAATTCGTTGTCCTGGAGGTGTAGTTCAACCAGAGTGGCCAAATTGCCCAAGTCCGACGGAATCGGTCCGGCAAGGCGGTTGCCGCTCAGCTGCAAATACGTCATTCCCGGGAAACTGCCCAGTTCGGACGGAATCGGGCCCGTCAACTCATTGTTGTGAAGGATGAGCCCGGTCAGGGTGGACAGGTTGGCCAGCTCGGGCGGAATCGGCCCCGTAAGCCCGTTGTTGTCGAGATACAGTTGAGCCAGGACGGGCAGATTCCCCAACTCCGGCGGAATCGCCCCGGTCAGGTGATTGCCACCGAGGATCAGCCGCGAAAGGCTCGGCATGCTTCCGAGTTCGGGTGGGATCGGTCCCGCAAGCCCACTCCACGCCAGGTTGAGGCTGGACAGGTTGGGAAGGTCCGCCAACTCGGCCGGAATCGACCCGGTCAACTCGTTATGGCTGAGATCCAGCTCCGACAGGTTGGCCAGGTCGCCCAACTCGGGGGGAATCGTCCCCGCCAGCTTGTTGCGAGGCAGGAGCAGTTCGACGACCCGGCCTTCGTCGTCAGCTGTCACTCCCTTCCATTCGCCGAGTGGTCGATCGGACAGCCAGTTCTCGTCGTTCTCCCAGTCCGCACCCCCGCTGGCACTGTACAGCACTTCGAGGATCTCCCGGTCGGAGAGGGGCGTACACTCCTCGCCCGTGCCCTCGTGGGACGGGATGGCGGCGAGCCACTCGCCGAACGAGTCATCGGGTGGAACGCAGAGCCCGGTGTCCTCGTATTGGAGCTCTTCCAGCGGGAGCGCGGAAAGAGACAGCGGCAGCGGACCGGTCAGGCCGGTGTTGCCGCCCAGTCGCAACGAGGTCGTGCTAGCAAGTTGTGCTAGCAGTGCCGGAACGCGGCCCGCCAGACCGTTGCCCGAAAGGTCGAGCGCGGCGACGCGTCCGAGCGAATCGGTGTCCACGCCGTGCCATTCCTCGAGAAGGCCGTCCTCGAGCCAGCCGCTGGAGCGCCCCCAGTCCTGTCCGCCTGTGGCCTTGTACAGCGCCGCTAGAACTTCCCTGTCAGCCTCGTTGCACGACGGCCCGACGTAGATGTCGAGTCCCGCAAGCCAGGCCGCGAAATCTGCAGACCCCGGCGCGCAGAGCGACTCGTTGCCGGGGAAGTGAAAGACCTCAAGCTCCTCCAGACCCATCAGGTCCAGAGGCATCGGGCCGGCCAGGTCATTCCAGTCCAGGCCGAGTCGCGTCAGGCTGCGCAGCTTGCCCAGCTCGGGGGGGACCGGCCCGGTCAAATCGTTTCTGCGAAGCCTGAGCACCTCGAGGTTGGCCAGGTCGCCAATTTCGGGCGGGATCGGTCCCGTCAGATCGTTGACCCCCAGAATGAGCGCCTTGAGGTTGCCGAGCTTGCCCAGTTCGGGGGGAATCGATCCCTCCAGCGCGTTCCTCTCGAGATTCAGCACCTCCAGGTGCGTCAGGTTCCCCAACTCTGGCGGGATGGGTCCCTTCAGATCGCTCGCGGAGAGTGTCAGCCGGGTGACGTGACCGGTCGCGTCCGTGGTTACGCCGTGCCATTGCCCGATCGGCAGGTCCGAAAGCCAGCCGTCGTTTACGATCCAGCCCTGACCGGCCACGGCTTCGTAGAGCGACATCAGGTCGCCCCAGTCCTCATGGGCGACCGTGACCACGGTTCCGCCCTCCACACTGGCCCGCGTCGCCGTGATCAACACCGCGCCCTCGGCGATGCCGCTCACCAGACCCGATCCATCGACGGTGGCGATGTCGCTATCGCTTGAAGTCCAGGCGAACTCACCACCCGCCACCGCGAACCCATTGGCGTCCCGGGCCTCCGCCGTGACGCGGAGCGTGTCGCCCGCGGAGACCTTTCCGCCGGCGGGAAGCACCTCGATCCCTGTCACCTCCTGGTCGACCGTCACCGCCGCGCTGCCCGACGCCCCGCCCGACATCGCGGTAATCGTGGCCGCTCCGTTCCCCGTCGCCGTCACCAGACCGGTCGCGTCCACCGTCGCCACGTCGACGCTGGTGCTGACCCACGTAACCGCAGCCCCGGCCATTGCGCTGCCGTGCTGATCGCGCACCTCCGCGCTCAGCTGCACCGAATTAGCCAGCGCCTTCAGGGTGGCCGCCGCCGGAGTGACCGTGATCGCGGTCGCGCGGGGAGGCTCGGGCGGTTCCGTCGCGTCGTCGCCGCAGCCGACGGCCCAGGCGAAGCCACCCAGCAGGGCCACGAGTGTGATGAGCTGTTGCGGACGGCCCATCGTCAGCGCCGCCAATCTTCCACGTCCGGCAACCCGCGGCTGAACAACACCCGCAGATCCGGCCTGGCATGCCCAATAGCGTCGGCTGCCACGCCTATCAGGTCCGTGGCGTCCTCGCCACGCAGGATCCCGCGCACCTGACCGCTCTCCGGGTCGCGCAGGATAGCCAGAGGAGTGTCGGTCGCCCGGTCCGTCGTCACCGAGCCCCCCGGCCCGGACAGGGTGATGCTCTCCAGTGCGCCCGCCCACCTGGTCTCAACAGGAAGCGCAGCTACGAAGTGCGAGCCCGCATCGGCGTCGGCCACTTCCGCCATGTCGACATACAGCGAAAACAGTTCATTGCCCGTCGCGCCTTGGCCGACCAGTCGGTATTGGCCGGTGGATCCGGCAACGGCAGGTGGAGCGTCCGCAACGAACGCGGGTTCGAGATAGGGAATCCCCTGTTGGTCCACCCCACCCCACAGGATCAGGCTCGGCGCGAGAGTCGGGACGGCGGCCCGAGCCAACTGCCCGGGGCCGGTTTCACGCTGAAGGCGATAGTCGAGGGCCTTGGTGAAACTGTAGTCGCTGACCCAATGCGGCGGGCCGCAGTAGGACATCAGGTCCAGCACCTCCGGCGATATCAGCCGGCCATTGCCGCGGTTGTCGTATCCCCAGGCGCCGATCGTGCCATCACTCGTGGGAAACGCCGGATCCACCCCGGCGGGCGCCCCGCAGGGCACATGGGCGAGGCTCATGTTGTGTCCCAGTTCGTGCGCGATCACGAGGGAATCAGCGGCCGAGAAATTGGTTGGGAGACCTCCATAGGCAACTCCTGATCGACCCCCGAGGGCGCGCTCCGGCATGATTCCCATGTAGTAGCCCTCACCGTCCTCCAACCTCTGAATCATGCGGGTCTCGAGAAGCAGGTCGATTACGTCGTTCGTCGAGGTCAGCACAGGCTCGTGAGCGCTCACTTCGAGATCACCGACCGGCAGCATGCTGTGGGTATGCGTCAGCCATTCGTGTGTGCCCGGCTCCGCGGCCATCCGCATGGTCATGTCGATAGCCGAAGAATCGGGATCCGTCACCAGCTGGAATGGAATCACCGTCAAATGCAGCAGAGGCATTGACTCCACACCTACCGATGCTCTGCCCGTCCCGGGAATCCGCCGCGTCACGCCGAGCCCGGGACTTAGCGTCTGGTCGGGATCGATCTCGATCACCATTTCCAATCCCGGCTGGATAACCGAGCCCGGGATGGTGACGTTCGCCGACCTGTCAAGCGAACTTTCGGCCTCATCGATCCCGGCTGGAATCGGGATCCCCGATCCGGGGATTTCGACCGTGTGCGTTTCGACTCCGTCCACATGGAAGGTCGCACGCACCTTCGGAACGCTCTCGCCTTCAGCACGAGGGGCGGTTACGAATACCCTCAGCAGCGCCTCCCTGTCCGCGACCAGCGGAACCGGGAAATCCAGCGACTGGACAGACTGGATCAAATACGCCGCCGACCCGCTGCCGGTCTCGCAGGGCCGAACACGCGAGACCTCCACATCAGCCAGCCAGCTCTGGAAGCTGGAATCCGCGGGAGCACACAGACCGGTTCCGGTCAGGACGATTGCGTTCAGCGTGTTGAGAGCGGTCAGGCTGGAAGGCAGGGCGCCGAACATGCCGGCGTTGTCGGTCAGGAAGAGTTGCCGCAAATCTGTGATGCCGCTCAATTCCGGCGGAAACCGACCCGAGAACCGATTCCCGGGAATTGATAGTGATCTTAGCCGGGAGAGCTGACCAAATTCGGGGGGGATGGCCCCGGTCAACTCGTTTTCGTTGATGTGAAGCTGCGTGAGTCGCGACAGGCCGCCCAACTGGGCCGGCATGGTCCCGGTCAGTCCATTCCGGTCGAGGCTCAGGCGTTCCAGGTTGGAGAGGTTGCCCAGCGTCGATGGGATCGACCCGGTCAGCCGATTGTCATTGAGGAACAATTGCGACAAGCCGGACAGCTGGCCCAGCCCCGGCGGAATCGACCCCGTCAGGTCGTTGTGGCTCAGATCCAGACGCCTCAGGTGCGGCAGTCTGCCCAACCCCACCGGGATCGACCCTGATAGCCGATTGCGAGCGAGGATCAGTTCCACCAAGTTGGAAAGAGCGCCCAACTCCGGCGGGATCGGTCCCGTCAGTTGATTCCCGTCGAGGTAGAACTGAGTCAGGTTCGAGAGCGCGCCCAACTCCGGCGGGATCGTTCCCGTCAACCTGTTCAATCCGAGGCCCAGCGCGCGCAGGCTGGACAACCCGGCCAGCTCAGCCGGAATCGGTCCGGTGAGCTCGTTGCTGTACAGGTAGAGTACCGACAGGTTGGAGAGCGCGCCCAGTTCCGGAGGGATCACGCCCGACAGATCATTTCTGCTCAGGTCCATCCGAGACAGTCCGGACAACCTGCCCAGCCGGGGTGGGATCGGTCCCGTCAGATCGTTGGCGTTCAGGGCCAGTTCCCGCAGCTGGGCGAGGGCACCGATCTGGGGTGGGATGCGCCCGGTCAGCTTGTTGTTCGTGAGCCGCAGAACGACGACGCGGCCAGCCTCGTCGGTCTCTACTCCGTGCCATTCGCCGAGGGGCTGGTCCGACAACCAGTTGGTGTCCTTGGTCCAGTTGGTTCCACCGGTCTCTGTGTACAGCTGTTCGAGGATATCCCGTTCCGAGAGCGGCTCGCACTCGGTGTCGGTTCCTTCGTGTGACGGGATGGCGGCAAGCCACTCGGCAAACGCCTCGTCGGCCGGAACGCAAAGTCCGGTTTGCCCGTAGTCGAGCTCCTCAAGCGACAACGCGGTCAGCGACAGTGGGAGCGGGCCGGTCAGATCCTCATTCCCGGCGATGCGCAGAGTTGTGATGCCGATGAGCTCCCCCAGCGATTCAGGCACCTGGCCAGCAAGGCCGTTGCTCGACAGGTCGAGTGTCAGAACCCGCCCCAGTGAATCGGTTTGAACGCCGTGCAATTCGAACAATGCGCCGTCGCCAGACCACCCATTGGAACGAATCCACTCGCTTCCTCCGGTGGCTTCGTATAGCGAGGCCAGCACCTCTCTATCGTCCTCGTTGCACCGGGGCCCGGCCGCAACTTCGAGCTGGGCGATCCACTCGGTGAAATCCGCTGACCCGGGGGCACATAGACTGCGGCTGCTCGCGAAGTGGAAGAGCCGGAGCCGTTCCAGATCCAGGAAGGTCGAAGGGATCGGACCGGTCAGTCTGCTCCCGTGGAGCGTCAGTCGCGCAAGCTTGTGCAGGTTGCCAAGTTCAGGCGGAATCGGGCCGGTCAGGTAGTTTCTGCGAAGTCGCAGATCTTCCAGGTTGGTGAGGTTTCCCAATTCAGGCGGGATCTGACCGGACAGGTTGTTGACCCCGAGGTTCAATGTCCTGAGGCCGCGCAGTTCCGCCAATTCGACCGGAATCGGTCCCGTCAGCCGATTGCGCTCGAGGATCAGGGTCTCCAGGTATGCCAAGCTGCCGAGCCTGGCCGGAATCGGCCCAGCCATGTTGCTCCCAACAAGATCCAGACCCGTCACGTAACCACCCTCCCCGGTGGTCACTCCGTCCCACTGCCCGATCGGCAGGTCCGACATCCAGCCGTCGTGCTCTGTCCATCGCGGACCGTTCGTGTCCTCGTACAATGCCGCAAGCGGGCCCCAATCCTGATGGGCCACGGTGATCACCGCTGCCCCGTCCACACTGGCCTGCGTTGCGGTGATCATCGAAGCGCCCTCGACGATGCCTCGCACCAGACCCGATCCATCCACGGTGGCCACTGCCGTATCGCTCGAAGACCAGGTGAACTCCGTGTCAGGAACCGTGAAGCCGTTGGCGTCCCAGGCCTCCGCCGTGACGCGGAGCGTGTCGCCCGCGGACACCTTTCCGTCGGCGGGCAGCATCTCGATCCCCATGACCACTTGCGTGACCGTCACCGACGCGCTCGCCGACGCAGTCCCCGCTCTCGCGGTGATCGCCACCGTCCCGTTGCCCGTGGATGTCACGAGTCCGGCTGCATCGACCGTCGCCACCGCGATGTTGGCGCTCAGCCATGTCACGGCGACCCCCGTCATGACCCGGCCGTTCTGGTCGCGAACCTCGGTGCTCAGTTGTACGGTCTCGCCCACCGCCGTGAGCTCGGCGGCGGAAGGGCTCACGGTGACTGCGGTCGGCCGCAGCGGCTCGGGCGGTTGCGGCGGTTCGGTCGTGTCCTCGCCGCAGCCGGAGGCCCAGGTCAGGCCGCCGAGGAATGCCGCAGCAAGGACAAGGGTACGCGGTCGCATCATCGTGACTCCCGTACCTTGCGTGGACTCGCTACCGAGGTGATCACGGCCGCCAGTCAACCTCGTTCGGTATCCCCCTGCTGAACAACACCTGCAGGCGCGGCCAGGCCGGCCCGACAGCGTCCGCAGCCACGCTATTCAGGTCCGTCGCGTCCTCGCCGCGCAGGATCCCTCGCACCACACCACTGGCCGCATCTCGCAGGATGGCCATGGGCTGATCGGTCGTCCGGTCCGTGGTGGTCGACCCGCCGGGGCCGGACAGGGTAATGCTCTCCGGCATGTCCGCCCACTCGGTCCGCAGGGGCAGCGCGAAGACGAAGATCGACCTCCCATCCACGTCAGCCAATTCCGCCATGCCGAAGCTGAGGGAAAACAGTTCGTCGCCGCTGGCGCTCCGGCCGACGAGTTCGTAATCGCCGCTCGATTGGGGAAGGCTGGGCGAGGCGTCCGTCACGAAAGCGGGTTCCAGGAACGGATTCCCTTCGCCGTCCAGGCCGCCCCACAGAATCAGGCTCCGCGTGGGAGCGTATGGGGCGGTCGGCGCGAACGGACCCTGGCTTCCATCCCCCTCAAGCCGATGATTGAGGGCTTTGGTGAAACTGAACTCGCTGACCCACTTCGGAGGACCGCAGTAGGACATCAGGTCCCGGGCCCGCGGCGACACCAGCCTGCCGCCGGCGCGAAAGTCGTATCCCCAGGCGCCGATCGAAGCGTCTGTTTGGGGGAACGCCGGGTCCGGACCGCCGGCACCCCCGCACGGCGCATGATATAGGCCCATGTTGTGTCCCAATTCGTGCGCGATCACAAAGGGATCGGCCACGGAATAGCCGATTCGGAAACCAAGGAACGCAACCCCCACCGGGGCACCGACAACGTGCTCGGGGAGGATACCCATGTAGTAGCGCGTACCGCTCTCCAACGTCCGAATCAGGTGCGTCTCGTTAAGCAGGTCGAGAGAATTGATGGTCGAGGTCAGGACGGCTGCGTGGACTTCCACGTCTACATCGGCGACCGGGAGCATGGCGCGCACATCGCCAAGCATTTCGTGCGTGTGCGGGCTTGCGGCCATGCCCTCGGCCATATCCACAATCCACGAATTGGGTTTCGGCGCCCATTGAAACGGGATCACCGTCATATCCAGGCTGGGCAGCGACTCCACCTGCACCGGTGCCCTGCCCTCCGCGGGAATCCGCTTCGTCACGCCCAGTTCGGGATCCAGCGTTCCGTCCGGATCGATCTCCACCACCATCTCCAGTCCGGGTTGGATCACCGATCCGGGGATTGTGACGTTGGCCGACCTCTGCAACGAATTTCGGGCTTGTTCGATCTCGGTCGGGATGGGGGTCCCCGAGCCCGGAATGTCGACCGTGTGACTCTCGATTCCGTCGAGGTAGAAGGTCGCCCGGACCATCGGGATGCCTTCGCCGCTGGGACGCGAGGCGATCGCGAACACCCGCAGCAGCGCCTCCCTGCCGGCGATCAGTGGAACCGGGAAGTCCAGCGACTGCACCGCCTGTGTCAGGTATGCCGACGATCCCGCGTCCACTGCACAAGCCCGCACGCGCGCCACTTCCACTGCCGATAGCCAGTTCTGGAAGGTGGTGTCCGCAGGGGCGCACAGACCGGTACCCGTCAGAATCAGTTCCTCGAGTTCGCCCAGAGCGGTCAGGCCCGAGGGCAGGATCCCGGACACTTCGGCATTGTCGGTCAGGTGGAGCCGCTCCAGACGGGTGAGTCCGCCCAGGACGGGCGGGAGTGCGCCCGACAGCTGGTTGCCCGCCATCGACAGCGACTGCAACCCGGACAGATCACCAAGTTCGGGGGGAATGCGCCCGGCCAGCTCATTCCCGCTGAGATTGAGGCGCTCCAGGCTGGACAGGGCTCCCAATTGCGACGGGATCGTTCCCGTCAGTCTGTTCCGGCTGAGATCCAGGTGTGTCAATGCGGAGAGGCTGGCCAGTCTCGACGGAATCGACCCTGTCAACCAGTTGCGACCGAGGATCAGCTCAGTCAGGCTGGGCAGGTTGCCCAACTCGGGCGGGATCGGCCCGGTCAGCCCATTCTCGCCGAGCCCGACACGCCTCAGGTTGCGCAGACTGCCCAGCCATGGAGGAATCGATCCTGTCAGCCAATTGCGATTCAGGATCAACTCGTACAAGTGGGACAGGTTGCCGAGCTGCGACGGGATTGGTCCCGACAGGCGATTCCCGTCCAGGTATAGATAGAAAAGGTTGGCAAGGTCGCCCAACTGCGGCGGGATCGGTCCCTCCAGCTTGTTTATGCCGAGTCCCAGCGCGAGCAGGTTGGTCAGTCTGCCCAGCTCCGGCGGAATCGGTCCCTCCAGCTCGTTCGCCCAGAGGTACAACTGTGAAAGGTTGGCAAGGTCGCCCAACTGCGGGGGAATCGGTCCCTCCAGTTCGTTCTGGCCCAGATTCATCAGCGTGAGGTTGGACAGATCGCCCAACTGGGCCGGGATAGGTCCCTCCAGTTGATTGCCCGACAGATCCAGCTCGCGGAGATGTTCGAGGTAGCCGAGATGGGGTGGAAGGCGGCCCGCCAGATCGTTGCGGGGCAGTCGCAGCGCTACTACCCGGCCAACGGAGTCGGTTTCCACTCCGGTCCAATCACCGAGTGGTTGCTCGGAAAGCCAGTTTTCGTCGTCCTTCCATTCGGCGCCACCGACGGCAACGTACAGGAGTTCGAGGACTTCCTGGTCCGAGAGGGGCGAGCACTCGGCGTCCGTACCTTCGTGCGAGGGGATTGCCGCGAGCCATCCGGCGAACGATCCGCCAGGGGGAGCACAAAGACCGGTGTTCCGGTATCCCAACGCTTCGAGTGAGAGCGCGGACAGCGTCAACGGCAGAGGACCGGTCAGTCCCTCGTTTCCGTCCAGCTGAAGAGAAGTCATGCTCGCGAGCGGTGCCAGCAACTCCGGCAAACGGCCCGAAAGTCCGTTGTTGGACAGGTCGACTTCGAGGACCCGGCCCACCGAATCGGTGCTCACGCCGTGCCACTCGTGCACTGGCACATCCTCGAGCCAGCCGTCGGAACGAGTCCATTCACTTCCTCCGGTGGCCTCATAGAGCGACACGAGCGCTTTCTTGTCGTCCTCGTTGCAGACGGGTCCGAGTGCAACGTCAAGCTGCGCCAGCCACCGAATGAAATCGATTTCGTCGGGGATACAGAGATCCTCGTTGTCCCTGAAGTGGAAATGCCGAAGCCGTTCGAATCGCGTGAAGGCGGAAGGAACCAGACCGGTGAGGTCGCTTCCCTGGATACTCAGCCTCGTGAGGTTGGGAAGGTTGCTCAATTCGGGCGGGATTCGGCCGGTCAGGAAGGTGTGGTTCAGGCGCAGATCCTCGATGTTGACCAGGTTGGCCAACTCGGCCGGGATCTCGCCGGTCAGGCCATTAACACCAAGGCGCAGGCTCCTGAGGTTGTACAGCCTGGTCAGTTCAAGGGGAATCGGCCCCCGCAACCGATTCCACTGGAGATGCAGGGTCTCAAGGTGTGACAAGCGCCCCAATTCGGTTGGAATCATCCCGGTCAGATTGCTCGAAGCGAGATCCAGCGCGGTGACGTGACCATCCGGCCTGGTTGTCACTCCGTGCCATTGGCCGATCGGTCGATCCGACATCCAGCCGTCGTCCTCGATCCAACCCGGACCCTGCGTGGCCTCGTAGAACGCCGCGAGTGGGGCCCAGTCCTGGTGGGCTACCGTGACGGGCGCCCCGCCCGACACGCCTTCCGTAGTGGCCGTCATGTATGCGACGCCCTCGACAACGCCATGGACCAGGCCCGACTCATCCACGGTGGCGACGGCGGAATCGCTAGAAGACCATGTGAATTCGCTGCCCGGCACCGTAGACCCGTTCGCGTCCCAGGCCTCCGCCGTCAAGCGCAGGGTATCGCCGCCCGCGGACACTTTGCCGGGGGCGGGCAATACCTCGATGCCCCTGATTTCCTGAGCCACGGTTACTTCGGCGCTTCCCGACGCCACCCCGGCCGTCGCGGTGATCGTGGAGGTCCCGTTGCCCACCGACGTAACGAGTCCGGCCGCGTCCACCCGCGCGACCCCGGTACTCACGCTCACCCACCTCACGGCGGCCCCGTCCATGACCCGGCCATTCTGGTCGCGGACCTCGGCACTCAACTGGACGGTCGCGCCAACGGCTGTCAGCTCGGCCGTGGCGGGGCTCACCGTGATCGTCGCCGGTACGGGAATCTCGGGTGGCTGAGCAGGATCCGTCGTGCTGTCGCCACAACCGACGAACCAGGCAACGCCAGCCAGAATTCCCCAGGCAAAGAGGGATTTGCGGGGGTGGCTCATGTCATTGGTTCTAGCAAGGCTGGAGGGCCTACGTCAAGCGCTATTCTGTCGTAGCGTGGTCTCCATTTTGGCGGAACATCGTTCGCCGGAGGAACCGGTTGCGAAAAACGCCGCGCGGATCGAACTCCCCGCATGTCGCTACGAATTCCCTCATTCCCGGATAGCCGCGCTCCAGCCCCGCACCACCAGGAGGCCACCACTTGCCCCAGTGCAGACGCGCACTGAAGCGCAACGACAAGCCCTCGGCCAGGAAAGCCGCCACGCGCTGGAAGGGCTCCCTCGGTTCGGTCAGGGTGATGAGGCTGATCGCGAACCAGTCCTGCTCATCGACGCCGTGGCAGGAGGCCATCGAGATCAGCGTGTCGTCGGGCAGCACCCGGCGAACGCAGATCGGGTAGTGGTGGACGTACGAACCGCGTTCGTCCGCCCTCCGAAGAACCTCCACGACAAACTCCACGGCCGCCGCGAGGTGCTCGCGCGCTACGAATACTTCCATCTCCAGGTGGCGAAACAGGTCGTGATGCATGGTGAGTTGCCGGTCGCTCCGGTCGGTGACCCGCCACCGGGGAAAGAGGAAGAGCGGAAGAAGGCGCCGGTACAGCAGGTGGACCAGCCGACGGCTTCGCATCAGCGAGGCGGAGAACTTCACGCAGAGGTGTAGCAGCAGGTCGATCACGGCCAGCCAGTACGCACGGTATATCGCCGCGCCCCCTGCCCGGCGGTTCTCCCTCGCCACGCTGCGCTCGTGCACGAGCCAGGTCCACGTGTGCGGCATGAGATAGAACTGCTGCAGCGGCGAGCCCGCTTCGCCCTCCAGGACGCTCTCCAGATCCGGTCGCCAGACGCACCTCTCTCGCACGTAGTACTGCGGCACGCACGGCAGGGTCAGCTCGAGGACGACGCCCATCGCCCCAACCGAGCATCGCGCCGCCCGCAGAGCGCGTCCCGAATCGACGGTGCGCACCTCCGCGCTTCCATCCGCGCCGTAACAGGCGATCCGCATCGACTCCACATAGTGCGACATGGAGTGCCGGCCCGAGCCGTGAGTCCCCGTCGCGACCGCGCCAGCCACCGTCTGTCGGTCGATCAGCCCGATCGACGGCAGTGTCAGGCCGCGTTTTGAGAGGTGTTGGAGAAGGGCGCCGATCCTGAGCCCGGCTCCCACCGTCACGCGTTTGCGGTCACCATCCACGTGCATGTGACGAAGGTGCCGCAGGTCTACAAGCGCGTCGGAGGATTCGATCCCGGGGTTCCACGAGTGCCCGGCTCCGAGGACCCGCACCGTCCCGTCGCGGTGCGTTTGGAGTATGCGGAGGACCTCTTCGTCGCTGCGCGGCCGGTAGCTGTGGCGCGGCACGAAACTGATGTTCCGGCCGAAGTTGGAGATGGCGTCGGGCGCCCTCACGAAGTCCGCCCCGGCCTGCGAGGCACCGCCGCCAGAAGCGTCCGCGTGTACCGATGATTCGGTGCCCGGAAGAGCGTCTCGGTCGGGGCCGTCTCCACGATCTTCCCCCGGTGCATCACCGCGATCCGGTCGCACAGGTGCCTCACCATCCTCAGGTCGTGGGAGATGAAGAGATAGGTCAGCCCGAACTGCTCCTGGATGTCGGCGAGCAGGTTGACGATCTGCGCCTGGATCGAGATGTCGAGCGACGAGATGGGTTCGTCGCAGACGACGAGGTCCGGTTTCAGGGCAAGGGCGCGCGCGATGCCGATGCGCTGCCGCTGCCCGCCCGAGAACTCGTGGGGCATGCGCGCGGCGAGGGCGGGATCGAGCCCGACGAGGTTCATCAGCTCGGCGACTCGGTCGCCTCGTTCGGCGCGGCTCAGGGTTGTGTGCTCCACCAGCGGCTCGCCGATGGAGCGGCCCACGCTGAGGCGCGGATTGAGCGACGAATACGAGTCCTGGAAGATCATCTGCATGCGTGGGCGCAGCGCGCGGAGATCCGCGGCCGTTGCGCGGCCAAGATCGACGCCGTCGAACACCACGCGCCCAGCCGTAGGGGGCGTCAGGCGCAACACGGCGCGGGCCACGGTGGTCTTCCCGGAGCCGCTTTCGCCCACCAGCCCCAGCGTCTCCCCCCGGTCGAGCCGGAAGCTGACTCCGTCGACCGCGCGCACCGCTCCCTCCTCGCGCTGCATGGCCCCGCGGCGCACGGGGAAGTGCTTCTTCAGGGCGGTGACTTCCAGGAGCGGCTCAGGGGACATGGCTCACAGGATTCCCTTCCAGCTCTCTCTCGCTCCCGAGCGCCGCGTCCCACCAGCATGCCACACTGGCGCCCTGCCCCGTCGCCAGCAGCGGCGGCGCCTCCCGGCGGCAGCGGTCGAAGGCGTGCGGACACCGCTCCGCAAAGGCACACCCCCCCGGGGGGGTAGTCATATCCGGCGGTTGGCCGGGGATCGCGGTCAGGCGTCCCGCGCCACCATTGCCGAGTGCGGGCAGCGACGCCAGCAGACCGCGCGTATACGGATGCTCCGGCGCCTCGAAAAGACGCTCGGACGGGGCGGTTTCGACGATCGATCCGGCATACATCACGGCCACCTTGTCGGCCACGCTCGCCACCACGCTCAGGTCGTGACTGATCCAGATCATCGCCATGTCACGCGTCGCCCGCAGCTCGGCGACCAGGTCGAGGATCTGCGCCTGAATGGTCACGTCGAGCGCCGTCGTCGGCTCGTCGGCAATCAGCAGATCGGGATCGCAGGCCAGCGCCATCGCGATCATCGCCCTCTGGCACATCCCGCCGGAAAACTGGTGGGGGTAGTCGTCGAGCCGCGATTCGGGCCGCTCGATACCCACCGACCGGAGCAGTTCGATGGCGCGATCGCGGGCCTCGCGACGCCCCAGCCCACGGTGCACCGCAAGCACCTCGGTCAGCTGTCGCCCGATGGTGAGCACCGGGTTGAGAGCGGCGCGCGGGTCCTGAAAGACCATGCCGATCTCGGCGCCGCGCACGCGCCTGATGCCTTCGTCGTCGAGGGAGAGGAGGTCGCGGCCCTTGAAGCTCACCGCATCGGCGTGCACCTGTGTCCGGTGGGGCGGCAGCAGGCGGAGCACCGAGAGCATCGCGGCGGTCTTGCCGCAACCGCTCTCGCCCACCAGCGCCAGGGTCTCGCCGCGCCGCACCGTGAAGCTGACGCCGTTGACCGCGTGGACGACTCCCCGGTCGCCGAGGAAGCGGGTGTGGAGGCCGCGCACGCGGAGGAGGTCGGGGGGGTGGTCCTGCTTCGCCGGGTCGGGTCGACCGTGCCGCACCGCGCGGCCGTTGGGGCGGTCCGGCGTCACGGAGCGTCGCCGATTGAAGCGCCGGCCCGGGCGGGCCGTGCCGCTGGGGGAGCTAGGCGCAACCACTCCCGCAGCTCCCGCATGGTGACCCATTCCCCCCGCCGCAGCGACTCGATGCAACCATGCACCAGGAGCAGGCTCTCGAGGTGATCGTCGCCCGTTGTCACTGGATCGGACTCCCCGCGAATGGCCTCCAGGAACTCGGCAAGGAGCCCCCGGGTGTCGTCGACGAAGGGGGTGCACGGCTCGAGCGGTTCGGCGACCGGGGTCTCGGCCTCGGCGTCGCCCTTGAAGTTGGGCCCGCGCAGCCCCAGCCCGCGATCGAAATCGACGCGCACGAGATCGTCGAACTGCTCGCGCTGAATGAGGCTCCCGCGCTCGAAATCGCTGCGCCAGCGGAAGTCCATGCGGTTCCACGCCGCCGTCCACGTCCCGAGATAGTTGGCGCGCACCCCGTTCTCGAAGCGAAAAAGCACCGAGACGCAGCAATCGCCGGCATACGTGCTCCACGACGGCCGCCAGGTGTCGCACACGAGCGACTCGACCTCCGCGTCGTAGCAGTAGCGCAGCAGGTCGAAGTGGTGGATGCTCTGCTCGAGCAGCATCGGATGCGCCATCGACATGACGTAGTCGTTCAAGTCGTCCCTGTTGCCGTCGCGCTGTCTGTGGTAGGTGAAGTGCGCATAGCTGAGCGCGCCCAGGTGCCCGTTGCGGACGTAGCGGCGTATGCGCTGCGACGAGGGGAGATGGCGGAAGTTCATCCCGACGAGGAGGTGGCGCCTGGCTGCCTGGGCGCGCGCGTTCAGGTCGGCAACTTCGTCGAGGTCCTCCGATAGCGGCTTCTCGCAGAGGACGTGGAGGCCTTGGGCCAGGGCGCGGCTGACGAGGGAGTGATGGGTGGCGGGCGGGGTGGCGATGATGACGGCGTCGGGGTCGATCTCGGCCCTGCGCAGCACGGAGCCGAAGTCGGGCGCCACAGGAGTTGCCGGGGCGTGATCGTCGCGAGCACGGCTGGCCTTCGCCTCGTCCAGGTCCACGACGCCGACCAGCGTGGCGCCGGGAGCTTCGGCGATGACGCGCGCCCACATGGTCCCGCGCACGCCGGCGCCGACGAGGAGGATGCGGATGGGATCCCCGTTCACGACGTCTCCGGCGACGGGAAAAATCCATGATAATATGAAGTAGTGATGCAAATTATCATGATAGTTTGAAGTAGCGGTTCATATTGTCAGGAGAATATCACTCGCCACGCACCCGTTCGACGAAGCGCTTCATCCGCTTCAGCGCCTCCTCCATGGACTCGAACGGCGACAGCAGCGTGATCCGGATGTGCCGGTTCGCCGGGTCCGCGAACATGGTGCCCGGGAAGACCATCACCTGCTCTTGGCGCAGCAGTTCCAGGCAGAAGGTCTCGGCGTCGAGCCCCGTTCTGGAAATGTTGGCGTATACGTACATACCGCCGCCCGGACGCCCGTAGGAGATGCCCATGTCGTGGAGGTGGCGGAGCACGAGGTCGAGGCGCCGTTCGTACTCGGCCAGCATCGAGGCGACCGCCGCTTCCCCGCTCTCCAGGGCTGCGAGCGCGCCGCGCTGCAGGGCCGGTGGCGTGCAGATGCTCAGCGTGTGCTTGATCTCGACGGCCGGCCCCATCAGCCACCCTGGCGCGGCGAGGTAGCCCACGCGCCAGCCGGTCATCGCGTATGCCTTGGAGAAGCCGTTCACGGTGACGGTTCGGTCGAGCATGCCGTCCAGCGCCGCGAGGCTGACGTGCTCGGCGTCGCCGAAGATCAGCTTCTCGTAGATCTCGTCGGAGATGACCACGAGGTCGTGCTCCACGGCCAGCCTCGCGATGCGCTCCAGCTCCGCGCGCGGGGTCAGTCCGCCGGTCGGGTTGTTCGGGTTTGCGATCACGAGAAGCTTCGAGCGCTCGGTCAGCGCGGAACGGATCGCGTCGGCCCTGAGCGCGTAGTCGTCCTCCTGCAGCGTCGGGACGTCCACGATCTTGCCCCCGGCCAGCCTGACCATGTAGTCGAAGGCGTTGAAGCGTGGGGTCTGAAGCACCACCTCGTCCCCGGGGTCGACCAGCGCGAGAATCGCGATCAGGAGCGCTTCCTGCGCGCCGTTGGTGACGATGATCTGGTTGGCCGAATACTTAACATTATTGTTAAGTTTCAGCTGAAACGCGATTGCTTCGCGGAGCTCCTGGAGTCCGGGCGGCGGAGTGTAGTGCGTGTAGCCGCTGATCAGGGCGTCCGCGCCCGCGGCGACGATCGCGGGCGGCGTCTCGAAATCGGGATCGCCCCGGCCCAGCGCAATGATGTCGTCCAGGCCGGCAGCCAACTCCAGCATTCGGGTGCGAAAGCTCGACTTGACGCTGACCGCGCGGGCGGCGAGGCGGGCGTCCATCAAGCCGCCTGCCGCCAGTACAGGCAGCACCCCCGCACGAACGTCATCTGCACGCGCTCCAGATCGCCCAAGTCCTCCAGCGGATTCCCGTCCACCACGATCACGTCCCCCTCCTTGCCCGCCTCGAGCGTCCCGATCCGGTCGTCCAGCCGATTCATGATTGCCGCCTCACGCGTCGCGCTCATGATCGCGGCGTGATTGTCCGCCACTACCCCCACCTCGATCATGAATTCCATCTCGGGGACCACCACCCCGTGCCGCACGGCCGGACTCCCCGCGTCGGTCCCGAACACGATCCGCACTCCCGCGCGCGCCGCCCGCAGCAGTCCATCGTACCGGCTCTTGTCGGCGACCGCCCGCTGGCGCTCGCGGATCTTCCACTCGGGAATGTTGTACCTGCGCGCAATCTCGGGCTTCGACTGAATCACCACCGGCGAAAAGGTCGTCACGATCGGCACGCCCCGCTCCACCAGCTTGGCAATCGTCTCGTCCGACATGCTGCCGCCGTGCTCCACCGTGTCGATCCCGAAGTCGACGGCCCGCGCGATCGCCGCATCGAAGGTGGCGTGCGCGGTGATGGGAATCCCGTTGCGGTGGGTCTCGTCGACGATCGCCGCGAGCTCCTCGTCGGTGAACTCCAGCAGGTCGTGACACATCATGATCTTGATGAGATCGGCGCCGGCCTTCACCTGCTCCCGCACCGCGCGCCGCATCTCGTCGGCCCCGGTGGCCTCGCGGCAGCACCAGTAGGTATGGCCGCCGGTCTGGACGATCGCCTCGGCGCAGATCAGCAGGCGCGGGCCCGCGAACACCCCCTGCTCCACCGCCTGCTTGGCGAACTCACCGCTCCGGTTCATCCCCAGGTCCCGCACCATCGTGATGCCGCCGCGCAGGTTGGCCAGCATGTTGGCAGCCGCCTTGTAGGCGCTGATCTCGGGGGCGTCGCCCATCGACTGGGCCGCGAGATCATGGATCCCGTCCCAGGCGAGGTGGGCGTGGCTGTTGATCAGGCCGGCCAGGATCGTACCGCCTGTCGCGACGACCGCTCGACTATCCTCCGCGGCCGCGCCCCAGTCCCCGACCGACACGATCCGGCCCTCGTCCAGGGTGACGTGGCCGTCCTCGATCACCTCATCACCCACCCCCGTGATCACGCGGCCCCTCAGCGTGACCGAGGCGGGCTCGCGCGGCGCCAGGTCCTGCAGGACGGGCTGGAATTTCCAGGCTGGTGCTTCGGGCATGTGAGTCTCCGTGAGTCAGGTGGCGCGGGTGTGTCGGACTCCGCGCGCGTCAGATTCCGAGTTCCGCGAGCGCCCTCGCGCCGCCGTCGAGATTGGTGAGCTTCATGCTCGCGTAGTTGGGCGAATAGATGACGCCGGCCGCCCCAGCCGAGTATGCAGCGTGCACACTCTCGTACACGATCTCGGGCGTGCAGGCGGCCTGATCCGGGCTGGAGCGGGGCGCGTCGACACCGATCCCCATCAGCACGGGGAGCTCGCCGTTCAGCGCCTCGATGGTGTCGCGGCATTGGCCGCCAACATACGTGGATGGGCGCATCCCCGCGCCGAGAAGCTCGTCCCACGGCGCCTCGTCGAGCCCCAGAATGCGGTACATGATCGGCGTCAACTCCGCGGGTGCCAGGTCGCGCAGCAGCGTCGCGTGCAGCTGCTTCATCTCGCCCAGGTAGATCCCGCCCGACTGATGCTGATACGTGATCGGCTTCACCCAGTCGGCGTAGTCCTTCGTCTCGGCCCACGGCCACTGCGCCTTGCGAAATGGGTTGAAGTGGTTGCGGTTCCACACGTTGAGCCCGAACTCGAGCGCCGGATCGCACCACTTGACCAGCCCGTACAGCTCGCGGTCGAGGTCCTTGTTGCGCCTGACCCAGTGCCGCTCCAGCAGCAGAAACTCGGGGTTGTCAAGCAGCACGCGGAGCCCGGTGATGAGCGCGCCGTCGGTAAAGTGCTCCCCCGCACGCGCGCGCTTGAAATAGTTGTGGAGGAGGCTGCACGCCCTCCGCGCGGCTTCCGCATCGATGCCCGCGGCCCCCATGCTCGCCAGGCAGTGCGTGCAGAAGCACCCCGGTGCCATCCCGGTGACGAGTTGGTCGAGTGGGCTCCGCCTCTCGTTGCACCACATGATGCCGTCGATGTCGTAGCTCCGGCAGTGGTCCTCGATCAGCGCGTGCCACCAGGTCCGGTAGTCCGGGTTCTCCAGGCAGGGGGCGCCGCTGATCCGGCCCAGGTAATCCACCTCCATGTACTGGACCAGGTTCGGGATCTGCACGGTGTTGGCGGATCCGTGGCCCGCATACTTGAACAGCGGCTCCATCAGCTCCGGGACCACCTTCATCCCGCGTTTGCGGGCCCCGGGGATGACCATTTCGAGTATGTCGCGGTCCCGCATGCCCTCGTCCGGCGCGCGGAAGTTGGTGACGGAAGTGTTGCGGTAGAACTCGGGGTGGTCCGCAAGGTACGACCCGCCCTGCACCTCGAGCGGCTCGGGTACGCCGTGGTCCGGCCAACCGTCGATCTTCCACGAGATGCTGCGTCCGATCTTCAGGCCGAGCCAGCTCACCGTGCCCAGCAGGATCGCGTTCACGCCCACGCGCTCCTGTAGGGTCTCGAGCACGGTGTCGACGCCTTCGTCCACGAAGCTGGCGGGCCCGATCTGGACGCCTACGAACCTGTCGCTCACTGTCACCTCCCTTTCAGCCTGGGATCGAGCATCTCCTGCAAGCTGTCGCCCAGAAGATTCGTTGCCATCACCACCGTGAATATGGCGAGGCCCGGGAAAGTGGAAATCCACCACGCCCTTCCGAGCACATCGCGACCCGCCGCAGCCATCAGCCCCCATTCCGGCGTCGGCGGCTGCGCCCCAAGCCCCAGGAAGCTCAGCCCGGCGCCGACCGAGATGGCGTGCCCGAACTCGAGCGTCGACAGCACGAGCAGCGGCACCGCCGTGTTGGGGAGCACGTGCCGCAGCATGATTCGGAAGTCCGGCACCCCGATGAGGCGGGCCGCGTCGATGTACGCCTCCTCGCGGACCGTCAGCACGGTGCCGCGGACCAGGCGGGCATAGCGCGGAATCGTGGAAACGCCGACCGCGATCATGACATTGGTGATGCTCGGCCCGAGCGCCGCGATGACCACGAGCGCCAGGAGAATGCCCGGAAAGGCCAGCATGGCGTCGACGATGCGCATGAGAACGGTGTCGACGGCACCGCGGTAGTACCCGGACACGAGGCCCAGCGCGGATCCGATCGCGGCGCCGATCGCGACGCTGATGAAGCCGAGCAAGAGCGACACGCGCGCGCCGTGGATCACGCGGCTGAATACGTCCCGGCCGAGCCGGTCTGTGCCGAACCAGAACTCGGCCGAGGGGGCTTCGCGCGCTCCCGAGACGGTGGCGAGGGGGTCGTGCAGCGAGGCTGCGGGCGCGAGCAGCGCGAGCAGCGCCCAGGCCGCCAGGATCGTGACACCTGCGACGAAGGCGGGAGCGAAGGTGCGGCCGCGGACGTTCATGCCGGGGCCTCGTCGCGGATGCGGGGATCGAGCCACGCCGCCAGGAGGTCCACCCCCAGGTTCACGACGACGTACATCGTGGCCATGAACAGCACGATCCCCTGCACCAGCGGATAGTCCTTCCACAGAATCGCGCTCACGACGAGGCGACCGAGCCCGGGGCGGCTGAAGACGGTCTCGGTGACGACAGCACCGGCGAGCATTGCGCCGAACTGGAGCCCGAGCATGGTGAGAACCGGGATCAGCGCGTTGCGGAGCGCGTGGCGCAGATAGACGATGCGTTTGGGGAGTCCCTTGGCCCAAGCGGTCCGGACGTAGTCCTGGACCAGCACTTCGAGGAGCGAGGCACGGGTGAGGCGGGCGATGACGCCGGCGGAGACGAGGCCGAGTGAAAGGCTGGGGAGGATGAGGGACCGGATGCCTTCGGAGCCCGCCGGCGGGAACCAAGGCAGCCAGAAGGCGAACGCCAGGATCAGGAGCAGGCCCAGCCAAAAGAGGGGCAGCGAGACGCCGGCGTAGGCGAGAATTCGGCTGAATCCGTCGATCCACGAACCCTGTTTGAGCGCGGCGAGGATGCCGGTGGTGACACCGATGAGGACCGCGAAGAGTATGCCGCCGAAGCTGAGGGCAAGCGTGGAGCCGAGGCGGTCCAGGATCAGGTCGAGGACGGGCTGACGAAGCCGGACTGAGGTGCCGAGGTCACCAGTCGCGGCTCCGCCGAGAAAGCGGCCGTACTGCACCGGAAGTGGGTCATTCAACCCCATCTCCTCACGCAGCTGCTCCTGGCGCTCCGGGGTAACGGATCCACTCTCGGCGCCGGAGAGCATGAGCTGCACCGGGTCGCCGGGCAGCGCGTGCATGATCGAGAAGACCGCCACCGAGACGAGGAGGAGGACGACACCGAGTTGGGCCAGGCGGCGGGCGAGGTAGCTGGCGAGCATGGGGAGAAAATACGGCAGCGGGCAAGCGGGAGCGAACGCCCTCTCAAGGCGGTTGACATCGTGCCCTGGATTACCTTAGGATCATGTTGCAGTTGGGAGGGCTGCCCCGGCGGTCCGTCGAGCCACTTGGCTCGCCCGGCTGCATTTTTTTGTGTCTCGCATTCTGCTGATGGGTTCCTGCACGCGGCGGAATAGCTTGGTGGGACTCCCTGCCAACCGGCCCATCCTCTCCCGCTTTCGCACTCCGAGACATCCAGTGCCTCCACTCCCTTGGACCCCAGAAGGGGGTTGCTAAACTACTGTCCAAGGAAATCGGGGGCACTATACCAGTCAACAACATCACCGGCTTCGTCGATCACGAAGCGCAGGCGCTCGCCCTCCGACTCCGCCGATCTTTCGCGCCGCGACCAGGGGGCGCGGCCCCCTGGACCCCCGTGCAGGAGGTGAAGAGGTAAGGAAATAGGAGTTAATTTATGGTCCGGGCGACACGAAACCCGTTGCCGTCGTACCGGCCCCCGGCCGAGCTCCTGCCGCGGAACGCCGAACGGAGGGACCTCGGGAAGAAGCCCCAGGAGCCGCCGCGCACCACACGTCGGGAACAATCTCCCGAACTCCATGCGCTGCCATCCACCGGTGCCCCCGAATAGCTCTCATTCCAACAATCCAACGCCCACTCCCACACGTTCCCCAGAACATCGTACAGCCCAAACGCGTTCGGCTCGAACAGGCCCACCGGCGCGGTTCGCACATAGCCGTCCGAGCAAGTCGCTGGTTGCCAACTATACTCCAGTTCCGCGTGCCCGGTTCGATCATAGCCGTTCCCATACCGGCACTGCCCCGACTCGCCCTCCCCCCAGTACCGCGCCGTCTGAGTTCCCGCCCTCGCCACGTACTCCCACTCCGCCTCGCTCAGTAGCCGGTACTCCTCTTCCGTCGCCCGCGACAGCCACCGCACGTACTCCCGCGCATCCTCCCAACTCACGTTGATCACCGGACGGCTCCCACGGCCCCACCCCTCATCCGCCGGCCGGTACCCCCCGCACCCCCCAGCCGCCACGCACGCGTCCCACTCGGCGAACGTCACCTCATACACTCCCACAGCAAAAGGCGAACCGATCGTCACCCGATGGCGCGGCCCTTCCCAATCCGACCGCCTGTCCTCCGACCCCGGCGACCCCATCATGAAGCTGCCCGCAGGCACCACCACCATCTCCGGGCACCCCGCGCAATCGCTAAAGACCGTGCCCGGCGACATCGCCGCGCCCCCGGCCTCCCGCGCCGCCGCCGCAACCGCCGGGTCCACCCCCGCCGCGATCAGCGCCGCCGTGATGCCCGGGTCTTCCCGCTCCGCCGCCCAATCCAGCGTCGTGCGGCCGTCCTCGCCCGCCCCGTTCGGATCCGCGCCGGCTGCCAGGCACGCCTGCACGCTCTCCAGCGTCGCCGTCATGCGCTCCGGCGTGCATCCGCGCGCGATCGCCTCGTCCAACAGCTCCAGCACCGCCGCGTAGTGCTCGCCCTCGCGGCCCGCGAGCTCCAGGTACCGGGTGGCCGACGCCATCGCCTCCAGGTAGTCCTCCGCCCCGGACGCCACCTCCCCCCGCTTCATCCAGAACGGCTGCGGCAGCTCCAGGTCGTGCTCCTCCTGAAGCTCCAGGATCCGGTCCAGGGTGCGGAGCGCGGCTCCGTACTGGCCGGTGGCGATCTGCCGGTCCGCCTGCACCATGAGCCGGTCGACCTGGATCTCGGGGGGGAGCTCCTGGGCGGCCGCGGGGGGTGCGTACGTCGCGAGAATCGCACCAAGTGCAGCGATCACCAAGATCGTCTGGGTGGCCTTGTTGTGGCGGGTTCCTCGAAGCGTAGCGGGTACCGAAGTCATCATGATTGCTCCCTGTCCATAGCTTGCATGTCTGAGGCTGAAAATCGCGAACTGAGCTCCACCGTTCTATCGAGCCACCACACGCGCCACTCGGAAGCCGATGGTGCGATCCCTCGTGTCCACCGAGAATGGATAGCGGTTCGCCGCGCGGAGGTTTCCGGGCGCATTGATCCAGGAGCCGCCACGGGTAACGCGCCGTGAGCAGTCACCGGTTTCCCAAGCAGTGCCGTCCACCGGCCCGCCCGCGTAGCGTTCGTTCCAGCAGTCCCGCGTCCATTCCGACACGTTCCCGAGCATGTCATACAAGCCGAAAGCGTTGGGCTCGAACGATCGTACGGGGGCCGTCTCGGGGTATCCGTCGGAACATTGCGCGCCAATCCAGTCCGGGTACTTCCGGAGACCAGCCGCATCGGCCCCGTTCGCGAACCGGCACTGATCCCCCGGGTCCTGTCCCCAGAACCTGGCGGTTGCCGTTCCCGCGCGGGCCGCGTATTCCCATTGGGCTTCGCTCGGCAGACTGTACTGCTCGCCAGTCTCACTGGACAGCCACTCCACGTACGCCTGGGCATCTTCCCAACTCACATGGATCACAGGGCGCGTACCACGGCCCCAGCCCTCGTTGTCGGGAATCAGGCCGCCGCAACCGCCCGCCCGGGCGCACGCGTCCCATTCCTCGAAGGTGATCTCGGCGGTGCTGACGGCAAATGGAGCGGCGACGGTCACGTATCGCTGTGGTCCCTCCGGTTCGACAAGCCGGAGCCCATCTCGCAGCTCCTCACCGTCTCCCAGTGCCGGCTCGCCGATGGTCCAGTGGACAACTTCGTCGGCTTCATCGATCACGAAGCCCAGCCGCCCATCCTCCGACTCCGGCGACCCCATGATGAACGTTCCGGCGGGGACGACGACCATGTCGGGGCAGGTGGGGCAGTCGCGGAAGCGCTCACCCACCTCTTGCGCCTTGGCGGACCATGCCGGAAGGGACTGGGCGAGCAGGATCGGTAGGAGGCCGAGCAGGATGGCCGTGGTGCGGGATTGGCTGGGATACGGCATTGGGCTGGGTGCGGGACTCAATGGTCCTCGTGATCCGCCCGGGCCGCCAAAACCGTGTCAACGTTTGCCATCAGGGCGGACAGCGAATCTGTGAGCTCGGCGACCTCCACCACCAGCTCCTGGCGAGCCGCCGCCACTTGCTCGGTCAGGTCGTCCACCGCCTTCACCAGATTACTCACTTCGTCTGCCAAGAACACACCGCCCAGCGTGACCAGGACCAGCAACGCCGCCAGCCCACGCTTGATAATCCAATCCAGGCCCTTACCGAATTTCGTACTCATGCTTTCAAGTGCTCCACGATCAGGTTGAACTTCTAGTTCCAGTCTAGACCTAGTTCTCTGTCCGTTCCACATTGTGCACAAAATAAAATTGCCCCTCCGACGCCAGCTCAAACCCCCGCACCGCATCTGACACCGCATAAAAAATCGGCTCGCTCAACGTCGGCAGCATCAGCGCCTTCTCCATAATGATCTTCTGCGCCTCCTGCGCCAGCTCGCACCGCTGCTCCTGATCCGGAATCACCCTGAGCTGGCTCACGATTCCGTCCAGCTCCCCGTCCACGAACCCCGTCCAGGCCCATCCCCCCACCACGTCGTGGGCCGAGTTCCACAGCATGTCCATCAGCATGGGATCCGGGCTGCGTTGGCGCTCGTAGATGAGGTCGAAGTCGCGGGCATTCACCATCTCCAGCTGCACCGGCCCCGGCACGATCTCGATGCCGACATCGATGCCGAGCGGCCGCCACTGCGCCTGAATCGCCTCGCCCATCTCCTCGCGGTCGAGGATGGTCCAGCGGACCCGCAGGGGCGTGCCGTCTTCGACGCCGGGAACGCTGTACGCCTCCCGGATGCCGTCCCCGTCGCGGTCCGTGTAGCCGGCCTGCTCCAGAAGCCGCATCGCCGTCTCGGGATCGTGCCGATAGTAGTCCGCGTTCCCTTCCCAGTAGCAGCGGTGAACCGTGTTGAGCGGACCGTCGGACACCAGATAGTGACCGTCGTACAGCAGGTCGTTGATGGCCTGCTGGTCGGTCCCGTAGAGCAGCGCCTGGCGCACCCGCAGGTCGTTGAAGGGCGGCCGCCGCAGGTTCATGACCATCTGCAAGCCGGTGCCGGCCTGATAGCCGGTAACCAGCGAAAACCCCTCCGCGTCGCGATAGTCCTCGATGTACGCGGTCGGCAGATTCATGGCGATATGGGCGTTGTCGGTGCGGACGATGTTGCCCAGCACGGCTTCCTCACCGATGAAGCGGATCGTCACGCGCTCGACCCTCGCCGGGCCGGCGTCCCTGCTGATCGAGTTCCAGCCGCCGTAGCCGTCCCAGCGCCGCACGGTGACGTGGTCGTTGGGGACCCACTCTTCCAGCAGAAACGGCCCCGCGCCCACCAGGTGGCGGTCGAACTCCTCGATGCCCCATCGCTCCGCGGCGGCCGGGGACCAGATCGGGACGCGCCGGAAGGCGTCGAGAACGGTGACCCAGGGAGCCTCGTAGTGCAGCGTGACGGTGGTGTCGTCGACGATCTCCACGCGCTCGACCGGGCCGACATGCGCCGCCATTTCGCCGGACCGGGTGGCCGGATCGAGGATGCGCTCGACGTTGTACCGGACGGCGGCCGCATCAAACGGCGTGCCGTCCTGGAAGACGACGCCACTCCGCAGCGTGAACGTCCACTCGTCCGCCACCTCATTCGACGACCAGCCGGTCGCGAGAGCCGGGTGGAACCCGCCGTCCGGGCCGATGATCAGCAGGGGATCGGCGATCATGTAGTCGATGAGCCACGCGGTCTGGTACGGCTCGATGTGGCCGTCCAGTGACGCGGGCTCGCGGGAGGCGGGCCACGCGATGATGAGTTCGTCTGCGGCGTCGCTAGCGTCCGAAGGGCCGCAGGAGGCGGCGAGCAGCAGTGAAGCGGCCGAGATCGCACGCTTGAGGGCTGTGCTCATCCCCGCAACGCCTTCGTCCCGTCCTTCAATGCATAAGCCTCGTAACCCACTGTCTGCAAAAGATTTGCGAATTGTCCAGACTGTATGCCATTGTCACAAAACAAAACATACTTAACATCTTTGTTTAGTATTGTGACCAAGTCGGGGAAATCAGCTGGCAGCACCCGCTTGGAGCCGGGATGACGCCATCCGTCGTCCTGCTGCCGGGGGCGGCAATCGATGACGCGGGCTCCTGCCGGGAGGGAATCGACCCACAGGTAGTCGCGTTGCAGGTCGGAGTCGGCGAGCTTCCGCACGTCCAGCACCTTGCGCGTGGCGACGGCGCGGTCGACGAGGCCGGGGTCGAGTGGCGCCTCCTCTCGGTCCACCGCCAAAACCTTCGCCGCAGTGACCGGCTTCCCCTCCAGAATTGCGCAGTACTCCTTGACGCGCGCGGACAGAGCGGCGGTCCCGATTCGCTCGGCGATGCGAATGATCTCCTGCTTGTCGAAACCGACCAGGGGACGCAGCACGGGACGGGTCGCGGCGGCTTCGATCGCCCGCAGGTTGCGCAGCGTCTGGGACGACACCTGGCCCAGCGACTCGCCGGTGACCAGCGCATCGGCACCGACGTCGGCGGCCACCTGTTCGGCGGCGCGGTACATCAGCCGCTTGAGGACGACCTGCCAGTAGCGGGGGGTCACGCTCTTCTGGAGTTCGCGCACCGGCTCGGCGAAGTCGATGACGTGCAGGCGCGGACGGTTGCCGTAGCTCCAGCGGTCGGCGAGGACCCTGGTGACCTGGATGACCGAGCGCTCGAAGGCGGGGCCGGCCAGGTTGCAGAAGACGTAGTCGAGGGGGACCCCGCGCTTGAGGAGGAGCCAGGCCGCGACGGCCGAGTCGAAGCCCCCGGAGATCAGGCAGACGGCCCTGCTCTGGACGCCCACGGGCAGACCGCCGGGCCCCTCGGTGCGGCTGCTGAAGAGGTAGGCGCGATGGTCGCGGACCTCGACGTGGACGGTGACTTCGGGAGTGGTGAGGTCGACGGTGCCGTAGGGGTTGAGGGCGGCGCCGAGCTCGATGGCGATGTCGCGCGACGAGAAGGAGTGGCGGCCGGTGCGGCGGGGCGCGACGGCGTAGCGGCGGCCAGTGACGGCGTCGCGGTAGAGGTCGTGCCCGACGCGAACGATCTCGTCCAGGTCGGCGTCGATGACGGCGTCTACTTTTGAGTAGGAGCTGAGGCCGAAGACGCGGGTCGCTGCTCCCATCGCCTCGCCGGCCGTTGATGCCCCACCCGGCTCTGCCAGCGTGATGAACAGGCGGCTCCAGCGGTCGCGGATCCGGGGATTGGCGCCGGTGGAGCGGAGGGCGTCGTTCAGGTTGCGGACCAGCTGCTTGTGGAAGCGGCGGCGCGTGCGGTTGGACTTGCTCGCGACTTCCGCGGCGATGCGGACGAGGTAGTGGGCGTCTCCGGCGCCGCGCTGGGGGTCGCTGCGCCGGTCGGGCGAGACTACGGGTGACTCGTCGGAAGGGTTGGGGGGGTCAGCGCGCATTGGCCTTCGCCTCGATTGTTGCGCACCGATTCATGAGGTCCTCGAAGCTCTCAACGTTCTCCAGTAGCATGCCGGACCCCTGCATCTGACGATAGTCCTCAGCCAGGATGTCGCGCAGCGGCTGATCCGGGATCAGTTGAAGGTGTCCGGATACGGCGGCCATGTAGTCGATCCAGTCTCCCGCGACGTTCTTTTCCCTGAAGAAGATCGCCTTGTGGCGGGCGACGGCGCGGGCGAGCCCACGGTCGCTCAAGGCCTTCTCGACGTAGCCGCCGTCGTCGAGCCGAACCAGGTCGTGCCAGTGCCGGGATAGGCGGGCACCGCGGTGGCGGGCGCGGCGGCAGAAAACGTGAATGGCCGTGGCCTTCTCCCAGAAGGTGCGCTCGAGCAGCATCACGTGAGGTCTTGCGGTGGGGAAGCGGATGTCGGGCACAAACCTGGCCACGTCGCATTCCACAAGCCGCTGTTCGCGAGGTTCACCGGTCGACCGGGCTCCGAACTCGACTATTACCTCGGGCCGGACGAACTCATGGTCGATAAACAACGGATCATAGCGCACCATCAGACGGTCGCCGTCGGCACGAATTCGGGCTGGCCATCCATCCCGTCTCATTCCCTCTGCGATCATCGGCAGCGCCTCGTCCCTTGTCCATTCCAGCAGGCGCGCCCGGATCGCACGTGTCCAGCGGCGCTCCTGACTGCGGGTGGGCGGAAGTGCCTCTTCGCCAGCATCGCCCACCAAGTCGGGGGCAAAACGACGGATGTCATAGGTGACATCGACATCTTCCGAGAAGCGTCGGATGGCTCGATAGGCCTTGGAGAGCGATGTGCCGCCCTTGAACACCAAGTCCGGTCCGAAGGATGCCTCGAACAGGACTGACAAGGTTTGAACTACCCAGATGTCCTTCTCGAGCAGGTAGTCCCTGGGCCCGGCAAGGGACGCCGCAGTCTTCAGAATCCGACGCTGGTCCTGAACCGAAAGCGAATGAAACGGGGCGCTATCCACGGGCCACCAGTGCGCTGACCGGCTCGCCCAGCCACGATGGAAGGACAGCCCGCGCCGCAGCGAGCTCCGCCAAGTCGTCCTCGGAGAGTCCGCGTCGGATCGTTTCAAGGCTGTCTTCGATCTCGTGGCGGCCGAGCCACGACAACGCGCGGACGGCGAGGCCCGCCGGCCTCCCCGGCGCGACCAGTTGCCACCGGGGAGCATGTCGCAACTCAATGACTTGGGCGAACAGCCTCAGAGTCCGCGACGGGCCCGATGTCAGGTATACCGATCGTATCGGCACCTGTAGGGTGAGCCCGAGTACATTTGCCGCGGCTCCGCCGGAGCCAACGATCGTTTCGCCCCAGAGGCCCGAAAGAGCTGCAATGACCTTTGGGACGGAAGGCGCGTGAACCCCGAACCGGGTATGAATCGGCCGCATGTATACTCCACGACACACCCGCAATAGCTTTCCGCGCCGAGCCAGCCGGGACAAAGCCTGATCGACCGCCGCACGGTTGTTCAGGTGCAGCAGCGTGCCCGGGCAGATCGGCGCCGCCTCGGGCAGCGCCTCGGCATGTTCCATGATTCGTTTCGGCAGGCTGGCCATGACAATCCCCTCTCCCAAGCCGGATGAAATGTCAGAAATAGTATATTGTATCTGACGCTTGTTTCGCAAGACGGCACAGCCAGTTCACGCCCAAACTCAACTCAATTCCAGGACATTCCCCGCAGCTTCTTCACGTCGAGATTCCCGCCGCTGAGCACGCACACCGTCTTCGTCCCCGCGGACGCGTCCACCAGCCCCTGCAACAGCGCACCGACCGGCGATGCCGCCGCGCCCTCGGTCACGAGCTTGGCCCGCGTCATGAGCCAGAGCACGGCCTCGAAGATCTGCTCGTCCGGCAGGGTCACGATCTCGTCCACGAAGCGCGAGACGACGGAACAGGTGTTCCCGCCCACCCGCTTCACGACGAGCCCGTCGATGACGCAGTCGACGGTGTTCAGCGTCACACGCGACCCCTGTGCCACGCTGCGCTTCATGGCCGGCGCCCCGGACGACTCGACGCCGACGACGCGGATCTCCGGGTTGAACGACTTCACCGCCATGGAGATCCCGGAGATCAGGCCGCCACCGCCGATCGGCACCACCAACAGCTCCACCTCGGGGAACTGTTCCATGATCTCGAGCCCGAGCGTGCCCTGCCCCGCGATCAGGTCGGGGTCGTCGAACGGGTGGATGTACGTGTAGCCCTCCGTCTCGACGAGTTCCAGCGCCTTCTCGTTGGCCTCGTCCCAGATGCTGCCCTGCAGGACGACGCTCGCGCCGTAACCCTTGGTGGCCGCGACCTTCGCCGGCGTCGCGTTCTCGGCCATGCACACCACGGCCTTCACGCCGTAGTGCCGCGCCGCGATCGCCACGCCCTGCGCGTGATTGCCCGCCGACGAGCAGATCACGCCCCGCGCCCGTTCCTCGTCGGTCAGCCGCGCGATCTTGTTGAGCGGCCCGCGCACCTTGTAGGAGCCGCCCCGCTGGAAGAGCTCGGCCTTGAGGCGCACGTCGAGGCCGCACGCCTCGCTGAGCGAGCGGCTGGTGAGCAGCGGGGTCTTGTAGACATGGGGCCCGACGTTCTTGTAGGCCGCTTCGAAGTCCGCCCTGGTGAGGGTCAGGCCCGGTATGCCGGGGCGCGTGCCGGCGCTCACGAGCTGATCCCCGGCAGGCGGAGCGGGCCGCCGAGCCAGCCGCGCACCTCGTGGGGCCGGTAGGGCGCCTCGAGTTCGGCGCATTCCTCTTCGGTGAGGACCAGGTCGACCGAGGCGGCGACCGCGTCCATCTGCTCGACCTTCGTGAAGCCGACGACCGGCGCCGCGACCGCCGGCCGCGACAGCAGCCACGCGAGCGCTACCTGCACCGGTTCGACGCCGCGCCGCTCGGCCACCCGCAGCGTAGCGTCGACGACGTCCCAGTCCGAGTCGTGGTCGTAGAGCTCGTCGGCCAGAGGGGCGTCGTGTTCGTCCCGCGTCGAGGCCGCGTGCATCCCCCGGTCGCGCTTGCCCGTGAGCAGGCCGCGCGCCAGGGGCGACCAGGGAATGACGCCCAACCTTTGATCCACACACAACGGCATCATTTCACGCTCCTCTTCCCGGTACACCAGGTTGTAATGGTTCTGCATGGAGATGAAGCGGGCCCAGCCGTTTCGCTCGGACACCGAGAGCATCTTCATCAGTTCCCAGGCGAACATCGAGCTCGCGCCGAGGTAAAGGACCTTGCCGTCCTGGACCAGGCGGTCGAGCGCGGCGAGGGTCTCCTCGACGGGCGTGCTCGGGTCGGCCCGGTGGATCTGGTAGAGGTCGATCCGATCCAGCCCGAGGCGCCGCAGCGAGGCCTCGCACGACTGGATGATGTGCTTCGCCGAGAGTCCGCCGCGATTCGGCCCCGTGCCCATCCGCATGCGGCACTTGGTGGCCACAACCGCCTCTTCCCGGACCGCATACTCGCGCACCGCCTTGCCGGTGATCTCCTCGCTCACGCCGAGCGAATACACGTCGGCGGTGTCGAAGAAGTTGATGCCGAGCTCGACGGCGCGCCGGAAGAAGGGCATGGCCTCGTCCTCTTCGAGCATCCAGGGGCGCCACGCGCGACTGCCGAAGCTCATGCAACCGAGCGCGATGCGCGAGACGACCAGGCCGCTGTTTCCCAGGAGGGAGTATTGCAAGGGGTGGGCTCCGGGGTTGGGGGAGAGGTCGAGGTGGGTGCGTTTGGCGGAGTTCCGAAAGTGGACTATACCGCAAGGCGGGGCTGAGACGCACCCCTGGTGGTCCCGCCGACCGCGCAGTCAGAACAACCGGGGATCCCAGCCGACATCCGCGACTTCCGCAACACGGACCCGACCGAAATCCGGATGACGCGGGTTCAGAAGCACATTGCGGCCCCACGGCCGCGCGACGTGGGAGGGCACCTGAAGAGCCAGGGATCGCCGCGATTCAACCCAGTCGCGCCCGATGTCCCTGGAAGCCGCCGGGTCGGACCAATCCGGGTAGTCGGCCTCGTCAAGGACCCGCACGGCGCAACCACTCGGTAGCACAATGCGGGATGCCACATGTCCCTTCGGGATGTGACTCGCTTCCACATGTGCGAGAACTTCAAGCAACGTGCCCTCGTACGCAGGCGAAGTGTAGATGATCGGCACGCCACGCGGATTCCATCGCCCGCCTCTTGCGCTGGCCCCGAACCCGCTGAGGGCATCGAAGCGACGATCGTGAATTCGATAGACGTCCACGGAAGGTGGTTTTCGCCGCGGCCTGCTATACGGGAAGGCCGTAATGGAGGCCCCACAGGATGTCTTCCACGTGCCTCGCACCGACCTCCGACAGAGCCATCTCGATGGGTATGGCGCCTCCGAGCATCCGGTGCGGGTGGGTCAGAAACGTCGCCGCCCCCGGCTCTTCGCCCCACACGTACACGGCAAGCGCCATGACCGCCGCCACCCGCAGCACCACTTCGCTCTCTTCTCTGTTCAGCCGCTTCCGTCGTTGCCGGGTTGCCCGCGAGATGATTCTGTTCACGAAGTCGGATGGCCGCTGCACGCCAAATCGCTTCAACTCCACCTGGAGCACCTTGACGGCATCGACCGGAAGGCCGGTCTCCGCAGCCTGGCGTAGCCGTTCGAGCTGGACGGGCTCACCATAGACCGGGCGGGCTTCGCGGATCAGCTGTGCCGGAAGATCGGAATTGTTCATATGAACTCCACGAGTGTTTCATATGAACAATAATCAGCGCGCTCCGACCGCGCCAGGCATTGCGCCTGGCGGGCCGGGGCGCTGCTCCTACGTCGCAGAAAGCTGTCGCCGCCCTCCTACGGATTCCTGTCCATGCAAACAAATCCCTCCGGATTCGACTGCTCCGAAAGCGTCAGAATGAACACAACGTCGGTCCCGTAGCTCTGCGGGCCCTTGTAGTGGCCCACCGGATACGTGTCGTTCTGGGACCGCCCGTACTGGCGCAGGAGCCGCCGCATGTCGCCCATGCGGTGACCCGTCGCGAAGAGCCAGAACGCGCGCTCGCGGAACACGAGATCCACCCGGGCATCGGGCGATCCCGGATCCATGAGGGGCTCCAGGGGCGGATCGATCGCGACGGCTCGAAGGTCGTTGAGGATCGACAACCAGTTGCTGCCCCCTGCCTGCAGATCCGCCTCGGCTTCGATGAGCCGCGCCTCGATTCCGGACGCCAGAAGAATCGGTTGATAGCGATCCGTGTACCGGGTGAAGTAGTAGTGGTCCGTCTCGCCGTCCCTGCCTGTCCCGAGCAGCTCGGTCGGAACGCGTGGATCATTGGCGCTGACGAAATCGAGTCCGTTGCCCCCCTCACGATCCGACACGGTGATGGCACCCCACACGTCTGACTTGCTGTTCGTGTTGAAGATGGCATTCTGGAGCCCGGACCCGGACGAGTTCAGCTCGGCGTAGTACTCGTAGTCGGTAGGGACGCCCGCAACCGCCGAGGCAGCGGCGGCAAAACGGCCCAGATTGGTCAGTGCCCGGCCGCGGGCAACTCGCACCAGGTTCATGATGCGCGGGTCGGAGGCCGCATAGTCGAGCGCGATGTCCAGTTCGGCCACTGCGCGTGTGGTCATGCTGTCGCTGGTGATCGGTCCGCCGTAGACCGGCTTCAGGTCGACCACCTCGCTGAGCGGGGTTCCGTTGCAGTTGACCTCTCCCAGGAGCAGTGCCGCGAGGCCGCGCACGGCATGGAGCTGCCCGATGGCGGCACGCTCTTCCGGCGCGTGTTCGAGGTACAGATCGATGCCCAGTTGAGCGAAGGTTCGTCCCCGGCCCAGCAAGATTGGCCCCCACTCGGTGAAGGTCGAGGCCTGCTCACGGTAGTCGACGGCGGCCCAGGAGTTGAAGGAGTCGGACAGGTAGAATTCGTCCGAAAACCGCCCGGTGGTAGAGGTAATGCTGGAGAATTGACTGTACAGGTTGTCGATCGCGGCAGCGCCGAACGACGCCGCACCTTCGGCATTGTCGACATCCTGCGGCTGCACGACATCCGGCGCCTCGACATTCGTAAGCGCGTCGCAGCCGATCAGGAGCATGCAGGTGATGACCCCGAGGAAGCAGGGTCTCTTTCTTTCCATGTACATTGTGGGTCCTCCTCAGAAGTTGAGCTTCACGCGCATGATCATGTAGCGGGCCGGGGGCGCGGTGGGATTGTCATAGCCCAGGTCCCAGCGGGTTCCGAAGTTTCCGCTGAGCGACGGATTCGCCGTCACCTCAGGGTCGGGACCGGTATAGTCCGTCCAGAGCATCAGGTTTCTGGCGCTCAGCGATACCGTCGCGCTGCTGGCTCCCAACCCGAGCGGCTGAAGCGCACCCGGTTGGAAGGTGTACGACACCGAAGCCTCCGCCCACCGCGTGAAGGTCCCGTCCTCCTGGTATCCCGCGTAGGTCAGCCCGGGTTTCGTGAAAGCGATGTACTGCGCCTGCGAATGGAGCGAGGCTTCGGGATCGTTGCGTGCCCGGCAGCTGCCGAAGTTGCATTTGTTGAGCTCGCTGAAGTTCGTCTGAACCCAGCCACCGCGGTAAACGAACAGTGAACTCAGGTACATTCTTCCGCCCAGCAGTGAGATCGTCGGCGTGAAGTTGAGCATTTGGGTCGGATTCGTGTTGCCGATGAAGATGATCGAATCGCCCACCTGCACCTCGTCGGCCTGCAGGACGCCGTCGCCATTGTCGTCGTTCCAGCCGAGTACCGGACGATCCCACTGTCCGTAGAGCGGCCAGCCCTCGACGAACTTGATGAAGCGGTCCTCCGGCGGACGGAGTCCTTCGGCGAGTTCGAGGAGCTTGTTGGAGTTCAGTGAACCGTTGACGTTCATGCTGAACGTGATCCCGCCTACACTGAAGACCTCGGCCTGCACGTCGCCTTCGATCCCCATGTTCCGTACCGATCCTACGTTGTCCAGCTGCCCGGTACCGGTAATCCCGATGGATCGCGGCATTGCGCGCCGAACCAGAGCGTCCACGCTCTTGCGATAGTAGGCGGTGGCCTCGAACTGGACCCGGCTGTCAAGGAGCTCCACGTCGAGCCCGGTCTCGTATTCGGTGACTCGCTCGGGCCCGAGACCGGGGTTTCCAAGCGCGTTCAGGGATGCCCCTGTCCGCGACTGGCCGTTCACGAAGACACTGCCGAAGTTGACAGCCGCCAGCGCATCGGTCGCCTGCGGCTGCACACCGGAGGCACCGTATGCGAACCGATAGCGCAGGCTGTTGATGAACGACCCCTGGGGGAAGAACCCCTCATCGGAGATGAGCCAGGAAAACCCTGCCTTGGGGTACCAGGCGGTCTTGAAGTCCTTTCCGAAGTTGCTGGCCCCGTCGGCCCGCATCGCGGCGGTCAGAAAGAAACGACCGGCCAGGTCGAAGTTCTGTTCCACGTAGACACCCGCAACCACCGATTGAACGTTGGACTCCGAGGCCCTGTAGTTGGCGGCACCGTTGACGGTCTGGGCCCCCGGCGGCAGATCGGAACCGTATGCCTGAGCGACCCCCTGGTGGCGGCGGTTGTACTGAACCCCGAACGACGTCCTCGATTTGACCGAGCGATTGATGTCGAACTCGGAAGTCGACCCCAGGTCGATGGTATAGAGGGCGATGTCCGAGCGAATGTGGTTCCGGAACCCCGTGCTCAAGGCACCCGAGGTGTCCTCTCCGCGCCGAAGCAGGTTGTCGGAGAACTGGGCTGAATGGTCGAGGCCGACCGTGCCGCGAAGCGTCAGCCAGGATCGTGGAATCCAGTTCCCGTTTACTCCGGTGGTGAAGCGGGTGATGTTCGATCCCGCGCGGGTGGCGAAGAGGTCCCCGGGACGATCTCCAAGCCACCACCCTTCATTGTCGTCATTGTAACCGGATCCCCAGCTGCCTCTCGAGAAGACCTGGTTGCTCGGGATCTGGCTTTGCTGGAGGGTCACCCCGGTCGAGATATTGATGTCCGCGGTTTCATTGAGACGCGCCGTGACATTCCCGCGCATGGTCATTCGCCTGAGATAGTTCGGGCGTCTCTGCCAGTCGGGAATCTCGACACCTCCCCGCTCTGCCTGCTTGCGCGCAATCTCGGATTCGGAAAGCTCGAGGTATCCGGTCTCGTTCTCGAGCTCGGTGGCGAAGAAGTAGCGGAAGCGCTCGACCCCGCCGGATACCTGTACGCCCAACTGCTCCCGGTGTCCGGTCCCTAGCGGAGCGGAGGGGGAGTCGCGGAAAGCGCTCCATGTCGTCAGGCTGTCCAACATGCAGCCGCCGGCAACACGCACGCGGTTCTCGCAGCGTATGGCCGCACCGTCGGCGTTCCGTCCCCAGGCGAAATACCCTTCATGCACGTCGGCGGCCTGCTGGATCACGCCGCCCTCCGTGTAGACGCTCCACCTTGCTTCCCCGGGGCGGCCTCGCTTGGTGCGAATGAGGATCACGCCGTTGGCCCCGTCCGTTCCATACAGCGTCGCCGCCGACGGGCCCTTCACGACATCGATCGACTCGATTTCCTCGGGATTCAGGTCCGTTATCGCGCCGGCCGTCCAGCCGGAGCTGTACTGTCCGGGGCCGATCTGGCTGCCGCCGCCGGTGGTGTTCTCCACGCGCACCCCATCGACAATCATCAGGGGCGAGTTGTCCTGCGACAGGCTGTTGAATCCGCGGATGCGTATGCGAGCCGCCGAGCCCGTCATGCCGGCGTTGCTGAAGGTCATCACTCCAGGAACTCGGCCCTGAAGCAGATCAGTCACATTCGTGATCGGCGCACTGGTTACGATGGAATCGGCCCCAATCGTCGCGATCACATTCGCAATGCTCATCTTCTGCTGCTCGCCGGTGGCGGTCACCACGATTCCGCTGAGGGCCACCGGGGCGGTGGCCAGTGTGAAGTCCAGGGTGACGGCCGCGCCCTCGCCGACCGTGACTTGCTGGGAAGCGTCGGAGTAGCCGAGGCGCTGTACGGTTACCGTCCGTTCACCCGCCGACACGCCCGTCAGGAGATAGCGTCCCTGGGCGGTCGTTGTAACCGAGATCCTGGTGCCCTCCACGAACACCTGGGCCAGATCTACCGGCGCCCCAGTGTCGCCCGCCGTCACCTGTCCGGTGATTGTGCCGCCTTGGGCCTGGGCCTTGAGCGGCGTAAGCCCGAGAGCCACAATCGGGAGCAGGGCGCATGTGAGTAGAACGGCGAAACATCGGGTATGAAGGATCTTACCCATGAGCACCTCCTGAGAAAGCGGTCGGGCAGCGGATCCGGCTGATCCGGGCACACGGCCGGGAATGGCGAAGATTGGGGGAGACCGACGATGACGGACGCGGGGGGGGACGGAGTCAAGCGCCAATTGCGGCACTACGCCCATACAGCTCTCCCGCTTCCGTCCTGTTGCGCGCGTATCCAACCGCGGCCCGGAGCGGGTTGCGGCAGAAGTCAGCCACCTGGGACGAACAAATCCAGATCGTGCAACGCTTATGTGTCTACAAATTCGTCGACACTATTGTACATGTTACGGTGGGTGAGAATGCCTCGCAAGTAGTTTCATGGTTCACCCCATCGACTCCGGCCCGAATACAAGGTGATCGACGATGACAGGTCCATTCCGCCCGATCCGCGCCTGCCCGCTGGCACTGCTTCTGATCGCGACCATCCTCGCCCTCCCCTCCCCCGCTTCGACACAGGACCGCCCCCTCGTCACCCCCGACGACTACGGCCGCTGGGAGAACATGGGCGGTGCCGAGCTCTCGCCCTTCGGCGACTGGATCGCATACGTCGTCACGCGCGTGGACGAAGAGTCCGAACTCCGCGTCCGCAGGCTCGACGACGACTCGACTCGCGTGTTCCCCTGGGGCTCCGCACAGCGGTTTTCGGCAGATGGCCGCTGGCTGGGGTGGACGGTCGGACTGCCGCCGGAGGAACGGGAGGCGCTAGAGGAGCGGAACGAGCCGGTCCGGCAGAAGGCCTCGGTGATGAACCTTCGGACCGGCGAGACCCGGGAGTTCGACGCGGTCTCGGACCGCCGCTTCGACCCCACCGGCCGCTTCATCGCGTTGCGCGGCTACCCGCCGGACGAGCCCTCCGGCAAGGGCGCCGATGTCCGTGTGGTCACCCTGGCGACGGGCGCCGAGACCACATTCGGCAACGTGGGCGAGATGACGTGGAGCCCGGTCGGGTCCCTCCTCGCGCTCGCCATCGCGACCGGCACCGACGTCGGCAACGGCGTGCAGATCTACGACGTCGGCGCCGGGACCCTCCGCTCCGCCGACGCGTCCGGATCGGCGTATCAGAGCCTCCGCTGGCGAGACGACTCGTATGATCTCGCGGCCCTTCGCTCCCGAGACGACGCTTCCGCCGAGGGCACGACGTACGATGTCCTCGCCTGGCGCGACCTCGACCGCCGCGTGGAGATGACGGTCCTCGGCGCCAACACCGCCGGCGTTCCCGACACTCTGGAGGCGGTCCGCCACCGAGCCCCCGCCTGGTCGGACGACGGCAGCATGATCTCCATCGGACTGAGGCCGATCGAGGAGGAAGAGAAACAGGAGGAAGAAGAGGATGAAGAGAGCGGCGATCCCGGCGACACCGAGTCGGCCGATGCGGACGCCACCGAGCCCGCCGACGGGTCCGAACAAGAGCCCGACCTCCCCGCCCTGCAGATCTGGCATACCACTGACGTCCGCCTCTTCCCGGAGCAGAAGGTCTCGGAGGGCCGCGACGCCAGCCGCACCCTGCTGGCCGTCTGGCACCTCGACGACGACCGCGTGGTCGTGCTCGGCTCCGACCTCATGGGCAGCACGCAACTGCTGCACGGCTGGGCGACCGCCCTCGAGGACATCAGCGAGCCCTACCCGTGGGGTGCGATGTTCGGACGCCCCTACCACGACGTCTGGGGCATCGACGTGGGCACCGGCGAGCGGCGCCGGCTGCTCACCCGCGTGCGCCACGAATGGCCGAGCTCCGGGGGCGACTGGCTCGTCCGCTGGGACGGCTCGAACTACCACACCCTCGATCTCCGCACGGGCGAGGAGTATGACGTTACGTCAGGGTTGGACGCCGAGTTCGCCGACACCGACTACGACACGCCCACCGACGTCACCCCTCCACGCGGCTTCGGCCCCGGCGCCTGGCTCGAAGACGATGACGCCGTCCTCCTCTACGACAAGCACGACATCTGGCGGGTCTCGCCCGACGGCTCGGACGCCACGCGGCTCACCCGCGGCGCCGAAACGGGCGTCACCCACCGTGTGGCCCGGTCCGTCGGCGACACCGACGACGAGCCCGGCCTCGACCCCGATTCGCGCCCCTACCTGACCCTCTACAACGAGAAGACCGAGCAGCGCGGCTACGCCCGCCTCACCCGCGGCTGGGCCGACGCGCGCGAGGGGGATTCGGCCGAGACGCTGATCCTCCAGGACGCGTACGTGACGGGGCTCGGCCGCGCGGACAGCACCGACGTCATGATGTTCGAGTCGATGGCCTTCGACGACCCGCGCGATCTGTTCGTCGCGGGCCCCGACCTGGCCGATGCCATCCAGGTCACCGAACTCAACCCCTTCATCGACGAGGTGGCATGGGGCCGGGCGGAGCTGGTGGACTTCGTCAGCGAATCAGGCCGCGATCTGCAGGCGGTACTCCTTCTTCCCGCGAACTACACGGAGGGGAGCGCGGTGCCCACGATCGTGTACACCTACGAGATCCTGTCCCCCCAAATGCATTTCTTCCGCGTCCCCAGCGAGCGGGACTACTACAACTACACGGCCTGGACCCAGAACGGGTACGCCGTGTTGCTGCCCGATATCGTGTATACGGCGCGTGAGCCGGGGGTGAGCGCGGTCGAGTCGGTGCGCGCGGCGGTCGCGAAGGCCGTCGAGATGGGCGTGACCGATCCGGACGCGGTCGGGCTGATCGGGCACTCCTGGGGCGGCTACCAGGCGACGTTTCTGCCGACCCGGACGGACATTTTCGCGGCCTCGGTGGCGGGTGCGCCGCTTACCGACTTCGTGAGCTTCATGGGCCAGCTCCACTGGAATCCGGGAATCGCCGAGCTGAGCCACTGGGAGACCGGGCAGGCGCGCATGGAGGTGCCCTTCTGGGAGGATCCGGACGCGCATCGGCGAAATTCCCCCATCCACGAGGTGCACAACATGGAAACCCCGCTACTGATGGCCTTCGGCAACGAGGACGGGGTCGTGGACTGGGACCAGGGGACCGAGTTCTTCAACTTCGCCCGGCGCGCCGGCAAGCAGATGGTCCTGCTCGTCTACGAAGGCGAGGATCATGGATTCCGCCAGGAGGCCAACCAGAAGGACTACCACCGCCGTATCCTGGAGTGGTTCGGTCACTACCTGAAAGGCGAGCCCGCGCCGGCGTGGATTACGGAAGGGGTGGCGCTGGATGCGCTGGAGGAGGAGAAGAAGCGGGTCGCGGGGAGTCCACGGCCCTGAGCCGACGGCGGGGCCGCGCGCGGGATCGCGGCTGCCCAAGGGCTCCTACGTCAGGACGCTCCTCCTGTGCCCTGGCATGGAAGCGACCACGACCTGGCGTGTGTCGTCGTCCCAGAAGTAGTAGATGCGAAGGCAGCGACGGGGATCACGCGTATTGCCGCCGACCTTGAGGTGCCAGTCGACGCTGTGATTCTCTCCGCACCACGAGCAGTCGAAGGTGTCGCCGCCGCAGGGGGCGTTGAACACGCTTTCCGCGATTTCGCCGATGCGGCCGTGCAGACGGGGTCTGCCGCCCTTCAGGCGTCCTTCGCGGTACTCGCCGCCGAGCCAGTGGAGGCACTGGGCGGCAAGGCCCACGTCCCCGAACTCGGCGTCGCCCAATTGGCGCCGCGCGGATCCGGTCAGCGTCACGCGGCCGGCCAGGCACTCGTCGCACCAGTCGCCGAACTCGTCCCACGTCGTTGGAAACGGAACCTCACCGTCCGGATCGCCGCCCATGGACCGCACCAGCCCCGCCAGCTGCTCAGCCCGCCTGATCGCGTTGTCGCGTTCGCGTTCGGCCTGCTCGGCCCGCTCCTTGGTGCGATCGTATTGGCTGGCCCGTCTCCGTGCCGTTTCCTTCGCGGCGCTCAGTTGGCGAAGCAGCGCCCGCGGCTCGAGGGCCGGGTCCGTTTCCTGGATCGCCGGAGCCGGCGAGGGCTCGCGGACCAGGGCTGGCGCGACGGCATCTGCCGCTGGGCCACCCATTGCAGCGCGGACGGCAGCGCTGCCGTCCGTTTCCGAGGTGGCATAGCCCCGACCCACGTCCCGTGTCGCTCCTCCACCGAGTGAGTTGCGCAGGAACGTGACCAGCCGCGCCGGTCCCCGCTCGACTCCGGCCGCCTCCCGCGCAATGGTTTCGAACTCGAACGATCCGTCCCCCTCCGGGGCGGCCCGAACGGCTTCCGCGGCCGCCATTCGCACGAACAACCTGACCACGTCGGCCACCGTCTCCTCATCCACCATCCGATTCTTCAGAATCAGCGGGTGGTCGGCCTTGCGAGCGCGCTGGTTGAAACCGGCACGGTAGAATCTCCAGGCGCCCAGGAAAACCGACAGCGGCTTGCTCACCGTGTCGCTCAGGCGATAGGTCATCGCGGCCGGGAGCACCCAGGTCACCCCCAGTCCAGTCAGTGAGCGGGCGAGCGCGAGCGCTTGCGCCTCGAACTCGCCGGGGTCGTCCTCTTCAGGCTGGGCCGATATCACCGCAAAGGGCAAAGCGCGGCCGGGATCGACCAGAAGACGCAGGAACGCCTTCATTGTCGCGTCCGAGTCCACCACGATCGGTCGCGCCGTGACCCTGCGTCCTCCCTGCATGAGCGGTACGCGCTCGGCCATGTCGGCGAGCATGTCAGCCGGGTAGGCCGCCAACCCATCGGCGGGGACGACCGACCGGTCCTGCACCGCGACGGCGATATGGCAGGCGCCGCTGTGCGGACACGCAACCGAGATCTCCGTGACCACTTCCCTGTGCTTTTCGGGAGTATGCTTGACCTGAACGGACCAGAGGTCCCGGTGCCGGTGGCGAACGCGGACGGCCTGGCAGTCCGCACGCTCCCCGCCGAAGGCAAATGGACGGAATCGCCACGCCTTTCGGGGAAGTCTGGACCGAAGAGTCTGCTGGACCCAGTCCAGAGCGATCGTACGGCATTCGTGGACAGCCGACGGACCGACTTCGGCCGCGAGTTCGGTTCCGACGTGCAGTCGTGAACCGGGCTTGATTGCAAACTCGGCGGTCGCCTGCCTGGTAGCGGTGTTCAACAGCCTCGACTGCTCGTCCCGCCGCCACTCTTCAAAGGCCCTGAAATCCTTCTGTGCCATGGCTACCCGTTCGTCAGCGGTGGCCCCGCACCTTCATTGACAAGCAAAATCTGTATACAAATATCAGTACGCAAGCAGCGACAGGTCAACCGGGATGGGGCCGCGCTACCCGCGGTGGGCCCAGTCGCTGATGATTTCGTGAAGCCCGGCCACGCCGTCGGTGAGGGCGGCGGGCCCCGGCTGCAGGATCAGTGCGGACTTGATCTCGTGCAGATATCCACCCGCGACCGCCGGAATTGTTTCCCACCCCGGCCGCGCCGCCACCCGCTCGGGACGGAACTTGCGGCCGCACCAGGACCCGACGATCACATCGGGCGCGCGCCGGACCACCTCGTCGGGATCCGTGATGATCCGGTCCCGGGCGAGCGATCCGGCGCGGTGTTCCGGGAAGCAGTCCTCGCCGCCCGCGACCTCGATCAGCTCCGACACCCACCGGATCCCCGAGATCAGCGGATCGTACCACTCCTCGAAATAGACGCGCGGCCGACGGGGCAGCGTCGCGGCCTGCGTCCGGATCCGCTCCAGCCCGGCCTCCAGGTCGGCGACCAGGCGTTCGCCCTTCGCGGACGCTCCGACCAGCGCGGCGATCGCCCGCACGGTGCGCAGGATCTCCGCCACGGAGCGGTGGTTGAAGAGGTGGACCTCGATGCCGCTCCGGATCAGCTCGGCCGCGATGTCCGCCTGAATGTCGGAAAAGCCGAAGACCAGGTCGGGTTCGAGATCGAGGATGCGGTCGATCTTCGCGGAGGTGAAGGCCGAGACCTTGGGCTTTTCCTTGCGCGCGCGCGCCGGACGGACGGTGAACCCCGAGATGCCCACGATGCGCCGATCCTCTTCGAGGAGATAGAGGATCTCGGTGGGTTCCTCGGTGAGACAGACGATGCGCTCGTACATGGGCGATTCCCGCCAGGCCGGGGTGTCGGGCAGGTCTAAACTAGTGGACGCCGCATCACATGGCGCCGCAAGCCGGCCCGCCCCACTTCCACGAAGCCCTGCTTCTCGAACGCAGGTGTGAATCCGCAGAAGCGGTAGCTGGGCGAATCGGGCACCACCGGGTAGGCCTCCAGGCTGGTCCCCCCGTTGCGCCGGGCGTGATCGGCGGCCTCCTCGATCGACCTCGACATGATGCCCTGGCCGCGAATCCCGCTCTTCACGTAGAAGCAGGTGATCGCCCACACCCGCGCCGGATCTTCGCCCGGCAGGTCCACACCGCCGTGGTTGACCAGCGTCTCCCTGGGTGCAACGGAGCACCATGCGACCGGTTCGTCCGAGGCGTCGTAGGCCAGCAGTCCGGCCGGGATGCCGGACTTTGTCCTCCATTCCATGGCGCGCTTGCGGTTGCCCTTGGCTCGCGGCGTCCGCCCGTGCTCGTCCCTGCGGAAGTGCATGCACCAGCAGGTCTTCGGACCGCCGCGCGCCTCGAACAGATGCTCGAAATCGGGCCAGCGGGAGGGGTCGACCGGGCGGAAGGTGAGCTCCTCGGCCGACGGGCCGCGGGGAGCCCTGCGACCGCCGGCGCTCATCCCGCCGGCGCTCATCCCGCCACCGCCAGTACGAGGATCCCTGCAAAGACCAGGGCCGCACCCGCCGTGCGCACGCCGCCGAATTGCTCTCCGAGCAGCAGCCATCCTGCCAGCGCGCCGAAGACGATGCCGACCTCCCGCGCCGCGCCCGCATAGCTGACCGGCGCGATCTGGAAGGCGCGCAGCACCAGCGAGTAGGCGGCGAGCGTCATCACCGCGATGACCACGATGGGGACGAAGTGGGTGCGGAGAACGCGGACGACGCGGACGCGTGCGCGCAGGGCCAGGAGCGGGACCAGGAGTGAGCCGGAAAGGCCGAAGACCAGGACGAGGTACGGAATGGGTTCCCAGTGGCGCATGGCGGCGCCGTCCAGGGCGGAGTAGGTGGAAATGAGGAAGGCGACCAGAAAGGCCAGGCCCGACCCGCGCGCGTGGGTTCGCAGGGCGGCCACCGCGGCGGGGTGGCGCTGCCGCAGCGACCACAGCGGAGCCCCGCCGAGGACCACCAGGCCGGCCAGGATCGCGGCGATGCCGGTGTACCCGAGCGGCGAGGGGCGCTCGCCAAGAAAAATGATCGCCCAGAGGGCCAGCATGGCGGGGGCGGTGCCGCGGGCCACCGGGTAGACGAGCGAGAAGTCGCCGCTGTCGTAGGCGCGCGCCAGACAGGTATAGTACGCCAGGAGGATCAGTGCGCTTCCGCAGGCGAATGGCCACACGGCCGGGGGTGGAGGCCATGCTTGGACGAGGGCCGGTGCGAAAGCCACCGCGCCGGCGAACAGCCCCCATGCCGCGACGAGGAGGCGCTCGGTGGTGCGCTTCAGGATCAGGTTCCACGACGCGTGCAGCAATCCGGCCCCCAGCACGAGGGCGAGCGCGGTCGGGGGCATGGTCGGGAAGGCTCCGGTCGCCGTGGTGCGGCTAGAGTCGGCCGGTGTCCCGCTCGGTCTACTGGGACACCGGAACGGAGCGGCCGGAGGTCCGCAGGAGGAAGCTGTCGAGCGTCTCCTTCCACTGCGGCAGCAGCGACTGGTCCACGTACATCATGTGGCCGGCGGCGAAATCCGCCCTCTCGATGTTGGCGCGCAGCTCGGGTGGCAACCCCATGCGGTCCATCGTCCATACCGCCGCGAAGTAGGGCGTGGCAAGGTCGTAGATCCCGTTGATCAAGAGGACTTCAAGCTTCGGGTTGCGCTTCATGGCCGTGGCCAGGTCGGGCGCAACATTGGGGGTCCCGCCGCCGCGGACGAACGATCCGCCGCCGCCGAGCCGGCCCCAGTTCCAGTTTCGGGTGCCGCCGCTCGGCACGTACTCGCGCTCCCCATCGTAGCCGAGTTCCGCCCGCAGGTAGCTGTTGAAGGCGGAGGTGTACGCGGAGCTGATCGCGGTCGATTGCGGGTCGTGGGAGGGCCGCCCGCCCAGCATATCTCCCGCCGGACCGGTGAAGCGCGCGTCCAGGCGCCCCACGATCCGCCCCTCGTCGCGCAGCAATTCGGCCTCGAAGGCGGGCGCGGTGACCCGCAGGTCGGACTTGTCGATGAAGTCGTGGCTCAGCCCGGTGTAGCGGTGCATCTGGTCGATCACGCGCGTGCGGGTGCCCGCATCGAGCGTCCCGCCTGCCAGAAGCGCGGTCGCGTACTCGGTGAGCGACCACTCCTCGACCTCCGCCATGAAGGCCTCCAGGTCCGGGGGCGACGCGCCCGGCAGCGCGTCCAGATACCTCGCCGTGATCGCGTACGAAGGGAGGTTGACGATGTACGGCAGATCATCCCCCGGGGCGAACTGGATGGTGTTGAACTGCAGCACGGACGAGACCAGCACGATCCCGTTGAGGTCGATGTTGGCGCGCTGCAGGTGACCCGCCAGCACCGCCGACCGGGTCGTCCCGTAGCTCTCGCCCAGCAGGTAGCGCGGCGAGTTCCACCGGTCGTGCTCGCTCAGGAACCGCCGGATGAACTGCGCGAGCGAGCGCGCGTCCTCATCGATGCCCCAGTAGTCGGCGCCGGGCGTCTCCCCAAGCGTGTGGCTGAATCCTGTGCCGATCGGGTCGACCATGACGATGTCCGCGATGTCGAGGATCGTGTAGGCATTGTCCTCCAGCGGATACGGAGGCGCGCCCTGGGGCCCCACATCGGGGGTCACCACCCGCCGCGGCCCCATGATCCCCATGTGCAGCCAGAAGGACGCCGAGCCCGGCCCCCCGTTGTAGGAGAAGACGATCGGGCGGTCGCGTGACGGCGCCCCGTTGGTGCGGAGGTAGGCCGTATACCACAGCTCGGCCGCGGGGTCGCCGTTGTCGTTCATCAGGGTCGTGCCCGAAACGACCGCGTCGTATTCGACCGTCTCGCCGGCGACCATGATCGAGTGACTACTCTCCCAGCGGGCCGGATCCGCGGTTGCATCGCCTTCCTGGGCGCCCGCCGGGACACCCGCAAGCGAGAGAATCGAGACGAAGGCGAGGGGCACAAAACGGATGGTCCGGCTCATGTTCACTGGGAAACTCCCATGATGCGGTAGCTGATTGTGACGAAGTCGGGACCAAAGGTGGTGGATTGCGATAGCCCGCCGCCAGACGTCAGGGTCACGCAGTCAGCGGCGTCGATCCCGCCAGTTCAGCACCAGCGACAGCACGAGAGCCCCAAGTGCCGAACCCACAACCGATGCGTCGACCACCGCGGGGCTCCAGTCGATCCCCGTGATCCGGTCCAGGTAGTACTTGATCCACGAAGCCGGCAGCGCGGTTTCGCCCAGCATCAGCTTGATGCGCCAGTGCCAGTCGGTGAGGGGGCAGTACCCCCACCCGTAGGTCACGCCCAGGCCGAACCACGAGAGGAGGGTCGCGCTGATGGTGAACAGGTGCAGCCGACGGGTCCGCCGCCATGCCCATCCAAGCATGTTGAAGACGATCAGCGCCGTGTGGAAGACGACGAAGAGGATGTCGTAGAGCCGGTAGAGCGCGATGTCGGTCAACCTGACCTCACGTAACGTCAGGGTTGGTATGGAGGCCCGCCATTGGGGATCCCGACCGCCGGCGGTAGCCGCGCGGCGACCCGCGACCGCATATTACGCCCCGATGCGCAACCGCCGCGAACCACCCGACGCCATTCGCAACCGAGAAAGCAGCACGATCATGCGGACCCTTCTCTTCGCCGCCGCACTCCTTGCCCCCGCCGGCCTCCTCGCCCAGGAGTCCGACAGCGACGGGGACGCCGACCTTCCCCTCCAACCAGACCGCACTCTCGCGATCGACATGACGGAGGGCTCGTGGATCTCGCTGGACGTGAGCCCAGACGGGCAGACGATCGTCTTCGACCACCTGGGCGACCTCTTCACGGTGCCGATCACCGGGGGGGACGCGACGCAGCTGACGTCGGGGATGGCGTTCGACGCGCAGCCGCGGTTTTCGCCCGACGGCACGCGCATCGTTTTCACGTCGGACAGGAGCGGCGGGCAGAACGTGTGGATCATGTCGCTCGACGGGGCCGACACCACGCAGGTCACCACGGGCGGGGCCAACCGCACCGAATCGCCCGACTGGGCGCCCGACGGGGAGTACGTCGTGTCGTCCAAGGGCGGCTTTCGCGGCGGCGGCCTCCCGAAACTGTGGCTGCACCACGTCGACGGCGGCTCCGGCGTCCAGCTCATCGACGAGCCCGACAACCTCAAGACCCTCGGAGCGGCCTTCGATCCGACCGGGCGCTACATCTGGCACGCGCGCCGGACGGGCGACTGGACCTACAACGCGCAGTTCCCGCAGTACCAGCTCGCCGTCTACGACCGGGAGACCGGCGAGACCTACACGCGCACCTCGCGCTACGGCTCCGGCATCCGCCCCACCCCCTCGCCCGACGGACGCTGGCTGGTCTACGGCACCCGGCACGACGCCAGCACCGGCCTGATCATCCGCGACCTCGAGTCGGGCGCCGAGCGCTGGCTGGCATTTCCCGTCCAGCACGACGACCAGGAGTCGCGCGGCACCCTCGACGTGCTGCCCGGCATGTCCTTCACCCCCGACTCGCGCCATCTCGTGGCCAGCTACGGCGGCAGGATCTGGAAGCTGGATGTCGAGAGCGGCGGCGCCGAGGAGATCCCCTTCCGCGTCCAGTACGACCTCGAGCTCGGCCCCCTCGTCGAGTTCGACTACCCGATCGAGGACACCCCCACCTTCACCGTGCGGCAGATCCGCGACGCCGTGCCCTCGCCCGACGGCTCACAGATCGCGTTCACGGCGCTCGACCGCCTCTGGGCCGCGAACGCCGACGGCACAGAGCCCCGCCGCCTCACCACCAACGATCACTCCGAGCACTACCCCGCCTGGTCTCCCGACGGCGCCTGGGTCGCCTACGCCACCTGGGACGGCGAGGCCGGCCACCTCCACAAGGTCCGCGCGGACGGCGATGGCTCCCCCGTGCGGCTCACCGAGCGCGGCGCCGTCTACATCACCCCGGCCTGGTCCCCTGCGGGCGACCGCATCGTCACGCTGCGCAGCTACGCGCGCGACTTCCAGGAGTCGGCGGGCGGGTTCGGCGGAGGCGCTCCCCAGCCAGGCGAGATCGTCTGGGTGGCGGACGGCGACGTGCCGGGCGCGGCCACGCTGATCGCGCCGGTCGACGGGCGCCGCGGGCCCCATTTCGCCGCGGGCACGGGCGGGGGCAGTGCCGCAGCCGACCGCATCCACTTCCAGCGCGGCCAGGACATGCTCGTCTCGATCCGCTGGGACGGCACCGACGAGCGCGAACACGTGCGCATCCGCGGGGACACACCGGCCGGCAGCCAGAACGCGCTCACCCCGTCGGTGCTCCGCATGGCCCCGCAAGGCGACCAGGTGATGGCGCTGATCGAGGGGCAGATCTACACGGCGACCGTGCCGATGGTCGGCGGCGAGGCCCCGCTCATCAACGTCGGCAACCCCGAGGGCGCCGCCATGCCCGCCCGCCGCCTCACCGACATGGGCGGCGAGTTCCCCGCGTGGGCCGAGAGCGGGCGCGCCGTGCACTGGTCGCTGGGCCGCGCGTTCTTCACCTACGACCTCGACGCGGCAGAGGCCTTCGAGGAGGCGCAGGAGGCCGAGGAAGCCGAGGAAGCCGAGGAGGCCGAAGAGGAAGAGGAGGAGGGTGAAGAGGCCGAAGACGCCGAAGAGGACGACGAGAGCTACACGCCCGTCGAGGTGTGGATCGACATCCAGGCCGAGCGTGATACCCCCAGCGGGACCGCACTGCTGACCGGCGCGCGCGTGGTGACCGTGGCGGACGCAGGGACGATCGAACAGGCCGACATCCTGGTCCGCGACAACCGCATCGCCGCGGTGGGACCGTCCGGCTCCCTCGACGTCCCCTCCGGCGCCCGCGTCATCGACGTCTCCGGCAAGACCATCGTGCCCGGCTTCGTCGACACCCACGCCCACATGCGCCCCGCGCGCAACCTCCACCGCTCCGACGTCTGGCCCTACCTCGCCAACCTGGCCTACGGCGTCACCACCACGCGCGACCCGCAGACCGGCACCACGGATGTCCTCAGCTACGCCGACCTCGTCCGCACCGGCGACCTGGTCGGCCCGCGCGTCTATTCGACCGGCCCCGGCGTCTTCTGGCAGCACATGATCGACTCGGAGAACGAGGCGCGCGACATCCTCTCCAAGTACGCGAAGTACTTCGACACCAAGACGATCAAGATGTACGTGGCTGGGAACCGTCAGCAGCGCCAGTGGATCATCATGGCCGCCCGCGAACTGGGCCTCATGCCGACCACCGAGGGGTCGCTCAACATCCGCCAGAACCTGAACGAGACCATCGACGGATACCCGGGCCTCGAGCACTCGATCCCGATCTACCCCGTGTACGACGACTATGTGCAGCTTTTCGTGGCCACAATGCGCACCTACAGCCCAACCCTTCTCGTCTCCTACGGGGGTCCGTGGGCCGAGAACTACTTCTACAGCCGCGAGAACCCGCACGACGACGACAAGCTGCGCCGCTTCGTCCCCCACTCGGTGATCGACTCGGGAACGCGCCGCCGCCCCCAGTGGTTCCGCGACGACGAACACGTCTTCGCCGACCACGCGGTCTTCGTGAAGGACCTGGTCGAGGCCGGTGGCCGCGCGGGCGTCGGCAGCCACGGGCAGCTCCAGGGGCTGGGGTACCACTGGGAGCTGTGGGCGATGGCGGCGGGCGGAATCGGCGAACTCGACGCGCTCCGCATGGCCACGATCCTGGGCGCCGAGGCAATCGGGCTCGACGAGGACCTGGGCACGATCGAGGCCGGGAAGCTGGCCGATCTGGTCATCCTCGACGCCAACCCGCTGGACGACATCCGCAACACCAACCGCATCGCCATGGTGATGATGAACGGCCGCCTCTTCGACGCCGAAACGCTCGCCGAGCAGTACCCGGGCGACCGCGAGATCGCGCCGCTGTGGTGGTGGGACGACGAGCCGGGGACGCTTCCGGGGGTCGGAGGCAACTGAGATGTGCGAGATGTGCGACCACACGCACGGCGTGACGGCCCATCCCCACGGCCTGACCCGCCGCTCGTTCGTCGCCGGCTCGGCCGGGGCCGCGGCCGCGTTCGCGCTCTCCCCCACCCTGCTCCGCGCGTTCACCGGCGGCCAGCGCTCTAACCTTGACCGCCCCCACCTCCAGGTGGCCATCGAGGCCTGGAACTGGCTCGACGCCTCACGCATCAGCACCGGCCGCGGGGCAACCTGGCCTGCGGATCCCACCGACCCCGAATCCACCGGATACACACTATACACACATGGTCCCGGCGTGCTCCCGTTCGCCCTCGAACTCCACTACGCCACCGCCAACCAGCAGTATCTGGACGCGGCGGTGGAGGGCGCCGCACACCTTGCCGCAACCCTCTCAACCGTGCCCAGCGCCGGCCTCTACACCGGCCTCGCCGGGATCGCCTTCGTCCTGACCGAGACCTGGCGCGCGACCGGCCTCGACATCCATCGCTCCCACGCCGGGCTCGCCACCCAGCTCCTCATCGACCGCGCCCGCACGCTCGGCGCGGGCGTCGCATGGCCCCAGGGTTCCGGCAACGACGCGATCGAATCCAACGATATCATCAGCGGCACCGCCGGCACCGGCCTCGCCCTCCTCCAACTCGACCGCACGCTCGGACACAGAGGCGCGCTGGAAGCTGCCGAGGGGGGTGGGAGGAGGCTCCTCGAACGCGCGATCGAGACCGACACCGGCCTCCGCTGGGACATGTGGCCCGGCTATGCGCGCGAGATGCCCAACTTCTCACACGGCACCGCCGGGATCGCCTACTTCCTCGCCACCCTGCACCGAGCCACCGGGGAGCGCGACTTCCTTGACGCAGCCCTGGCCGGCGCCCACTACCTCACCTCGCAGGCGACGTTCGACCATACCCCCACAGCCACGAGCCCAGACCCCGGCTACCGCCTCTTCCACTCCCGCCCCGGCGGCGACGACCTGTACTACCTCTCCTGGTGCCACGGCCCGGTCGGCACGAACCGCCTCTTCCACCAGCTCGGCCAAATCACCGGCGACGCCGAGTGGCACGCCTGGGTCACCCGGGGCGCCCGCGCGGTCATGGCCACCGGCATCCCCGAGACCCGCACCCCCGGGTTCTGGGAGAACATCAGCCAGTGCTGCGGCACGGCCGGCGCAGCCGAGCACTTCCTGACCCTCCACCGCACGACCGGAAACACCGACTACCGCGCCTTCGTCGACCGGCTCAACGCCGACCTGCTGGGTCGCGCCTCAAGCGTCAGCACTCCCGCCGGCACGGGCCGCAAATGGACCCAGGCCGAGCACCGCGTGCAGCCCGAACTGCTCGTCGCGCAGACGGGGCACATGCAGGGCGCGGCGGGGGTCGGCAAGTACTTCCTCCACATGGACGCCATGGCTGATCGGGGCGAAGGGCCGCGCGTGGTGCTCCCGGATGATCCCTGGTGATCGACAGCATCATGCATCCCAACTCGAACCGGGAACGATCCCGGATCCTCGCCCTGGAAGCGGCAGCGCGCGCCCTCGACCCCGACGAGGCCGAGCGCGACCGGCTCATGCGAGCGGCGCACGGTTACGCCCAACTCCTGCTCACCGAACTCCCGAAGAGACCCGCGTACAACCACGACAAGTCGGCAGTCGCGGAGCTCCGCAAGCTCGGTGTGGGCGGTGAACCCCGGCCCATCGAAGAGCTTATCGACCGGATTGACGAATCCGTCGCACGACCCGGACTCCTGCCGTCCCACGCGGGGCACCTGGCGTACATCCCCGGCGGCGGGATCTACGCATCGTCGCTCGCCGACTACCTCGCTGCGATAACCAACGAGTACGCCGGCGTGCGCTTCGTGGGACCGGGATCCGTCGAGATGGAGGACCTGATCCTCGACTGGATGGCGGGGGTCGTCGGCTTCCCAGCGACCGCCGACGGCAACCTCGCCTCGGGCGGATCCATCGCCAGCCTGACGGCGATTGTCGCGGCACGCGAAGCGGCCGGGCTCCGGGCCCGCGACTTCGAGCGCGCCGTCGTGTACGCCACACCGCACATCCACCAGTGCCTCCACAAGGCGATCCGCGTGGCAGGCATGGGCGAAACCGTGCCCCGGGATGTCGCGGTCGACGAGGGCTTCCGCCTGTGCCCCGAATCGCTCTCCGAACTCGTCGCCGCCGATCGGGCACAGGGGCTGCTGCCGTGGCTCGTTCTCGGTTCTGCCGGTACCGCCGATACCGGCGCGATCGATCCGCTGGACAAAATCGCCGGTGTCGCACAGCACGAGGGTCTCTGGTTCCACGTCGACGCCGCGTACGGGGGCTTCTTCGCGCTGCTCGACGAGTTCCGGCCGTGGCTCGCCGGAATGGAGCGCGCGGACTCCGTGGTCCTCGACCCGCACAAGAGCATGTTCCTGCCCTACGGCACCGGCGCCGTCCTCGTCCAGAACCGCGACGCGCTGCAGGATGCCCACGCGTACTATGCCAGCTACCTGCAGGACACGGTCGAGTCCGAAGGGGGAGGCCGCTCGCCCGCCGCCGTGTCCCCGGAGCTGACCAAGCATTTCCGCGCGCTGCGCGTCTGGCTGCCGCTCCTCCTGCACGGCGAAGAGCCGTTCCGCGCGTGCCTGCGGGAGAAGCTCGAACTCGCGAAGTATTTCCATCACGAGATCGGCAAGCTCGGGTTCGACGTGGGGCCGGAGCCGGATCTCACCGTGGTGACCTTCCGGTGGGTGCCCGAGTCGGGCTACGCAAATTCGTTCAACCAGGCGCTCGTCGAGGAAACCCACCGCGACGGCCGCGTCTTCATGTCCTCCACCACCGTCGACGGGAAATTCATGCTACGGATGGCAGCGCTCGCGTTCCGCACGCACCTCGACACCATCGACCTGGCGCTCGAGGTGCTGCGCGAGGCTGTGGGACGGCTCGAAGCTCACCCCGAACGATGGCGTCCAACGCTAGCAGTCGGAGGGCGGAGCGGATGACCGGTCCAAGCCCCACTCAACCCCGCCAGGACGTCCGCTACGAGCCCGACGACCGGCCCCCGCTGCCCATAACCGTCGGGCTGGGGGTGCAGTACGCCATGCTGTGCATCGCGAGCATCGTGCTGACCCCGATGATCATGATCACCCTCGCGGGCGGCAGCGATGCATACCTCTCGTGGGCGGTGTTCTCGGCGCTCGTGATCAGTGGCCTCACCACGGCGATTCAGGCCCGCAAGGTCGGGCGCATCGGGGCCGGCTACATCCTCGTCATGGGAAGCACGAGCGCGTTTCTCGCGGTGAGCGTGACCGCCATCGAGCAGGGCGGGCCGGGAATGCTGGCCACCCTGATCATCGTCGCCGCGCTGATCCAGTTCGTCCTTGCGGCACGCATGGCGCTCCTGCGCAAGGTCTTTACGCCGACGGTGGCTGGCACCGTGCTGATTCTCATACCGATTACGCTTACTCCGCTCATCCTGCGGAAACTGGCCGAAGTACCCGCGGATGCCTCCCTGGCGGCCGGGCCGGTAACAGCGGGCGTAACGCTGCTCGTCACCCTTCTCATCCCGCTCTGTTTTTCGGGTGTGATGCGGTTGTGGGCGCCCGCCATCGGCATCGTGGCCGGCTGCCTCGTCGCCGGCCTGGGCTTCGGCATCTACGATCTGACCAACGTCGCCGAAGCTGCCTGGATCGGTCTGCCGGACCTGGCCTATCCCGGGGTCGACCTCAGCTTCCGGCCCGAGTTCTGGGCCCTGCTGCCCGCTTTCATCATGGTGACGCTCGTGGGCGCGATGGACACGCTCGGAGACGCCATCGCGATCCAGCGCGTCTCGTGGCGCAAGCCTCGCGCGATCGACTTTCGCTCGATTCAGGGGGCGATCGGCGCTGACGGCCTGGGCAATCTCCTCTCCGGCCTGGCCGGCACCGTCCCGAACACGACCTACGGCATGAGCATCGCCGTGGCCGAGCTGACAGGGGTCGCCGCGCGCCGCATCGGCATTTGCGTCGGCGCCGTCTTCGTCGTGCTCGCGTTCCTGCCCAAGTTCGTCACGCTGATCGTTTCGATCCCGGGGCCGGTGGTCGCGGCCTACTACGTAATCCTGGTCGCCCTGATCTTCGTCTTCGGCATGAAGATCCTGCTCTCGGAAGGGCTGGACTATCGCAAGGGCCTCGTGGTCGGGGTCGCCTTCTGGCTCGGCATCGCCTTCCAGTTCGACTGGATCTACCCGGAGTACCTGCAGGGGGCGTGGGGTGACCTGCTCGGCAACGGCATGACCGTCGGCGGCCTCACCGTGATCCTGCTGACCATGTTCGGGGAGATCGCAGGCGGCGGCCAATCACGCCTCAAGACCCGCCTGACCGCCGAGACGTGGCCGGAGATCGACGCGTTCCTGTCGAAGTTCGCCGCCCGCAAGCGCTGGGGCGAGGAGATGGAAACGCGGCTGCGCGCGGTGGGCGAAGAGACCATGCAGATCCTGACCCAAGGCGAGGCGCAGGAGACGGCGGACCAGGAGCGGCGCCTGCTGTTGATCGCCCGCAGCGACGGCAACGCCGCCGATCTGGAGTTCATCGCCACGACGGACGCGACCAACATCGAGGATCAGCTGGCGATGCTCAGCGAGGCGACCGCCAGTGTGCCCGTCGAGACCGAGACGCCGCTTCGGCTGCTGCGTCACTACGCGTCGTCGATACGGCACCAGCAGTACCACGACATCGACATCCTGACGATCCGGGTGGACGCGGTGGGGCAGGCCGGGCCGGTGGGGTGGGATTAGCGCGGCAAACGAAATGTCAAGCAAACACGACAATTAGTAAACTAGTGTTTACATATTGGCCTTGCCGATGTCTTCGAGCGAGGCTGCTTAGCCCTCACAGAAACCGCCGCACCTTCTTCCGATACTCCCGGTAGGCGTCGCCGTACTGCTCTTCCAGCCACGGCTCCTCGGCGAACGGCGCGACGATGAACACCAGCGCGATGAGCAGGTGCGTAATCCACAGGAGCAGCGAGTTCGCGACTACGCTCACGCCCAGGAAAAGCACGATGTCGCCCACGTATTGCGGGTTCCGCGTGAACCTGTGCGGGCCGGTGGACACAAACCCGCCCTTCAACCCACTCGTGTTCTTCCAGCCAATGGCGAGCATCCCCCACACGGCCAGCAGGCCGCCGAGCACTACCATCGGGATCCCGACGACGAACCGCAGCGGGCTCTGGAAGATCCAGGAGTTCCAGTGCATCAGGAGCAGCAGGACGTTGATCCCGCACACTACAGAGAAGCCCGCCCAGTTCAGCACGTACGGCCAGGAACCACGGCCGCGCGGCGGCGGCCACAATCGCCTGTCCGGGACCGCCACGGACCAGACTGCCGCCGCCAACGTGCCCAGAAGGATCACGACGGCCACGCCGAATAGGATGTTGGACATGCGCGCGACCTCCTACCGGTTCGGATTCGGCGCCATCGCCACCAGCAGCACCAGGTTGCCATCGGACTCGTTCGCGACGCCGTGCGGCTCGTCCGGCTCTGACCACGCCACTGCGCCGGCGCCCAGGATTTCGTTCCGGTCGCCCACCGTGAAGCGGCCTTCGCCCTCTATCACATAATAGAACTTCGTTGCGCCCGCATGCGTGTGTACGTGTTGGGCCTGTCCGGGACCCAGGCAGTAGACGTCGCAGAACATTTGGTCGGTCTCGAAGAGGTTGAGCTTCTGCATCTTTTCGGCGGAGAAGCGGCGCCGGCGGGTGGAGTCGACGATTCCCATTGAATGGCCTCGGAAGTGGGATGGATGGGCCCAAACATGCTCCGATGGGACGCCGCCGGGAAAGTGCCGGATGCCAGAGCGCCCGCGGGCACCTATGTTGAAGGACGATACACCAACGCCAGTCCTGCCGTCACACCGGAGCATCGGAGCAGCACACATGACCTTCCCCCGCCCCACCTCTCTCGCCCTGGCCCTTCCGCTGGCCCTCGCCGTCACAGCGCCCGCCTGCGTCCCACCCGAAGAGGCCGGCGAGGAGTCCGAAGAGGCGATGATCGAACGCGCCCGCGGGATCCACGAGCGGGCCATCACCCTCGACACGCACGACGACATCAGCACGGCCAATTTCACCGCCGAGCGGAACTACACGACTGACCTGCCCACGCAGGTCACGCTGCCGAAGCTGGAGGCGGGCGGTCTGGACGTGCCATGGTTCGTGGTCTTCACCGGCCAGGGTCCGCACACCGAGGAGGGTTACGCCGCGGCCTACGAGAACGCGATCGACAAGTTCGACGCGATTCACCGCCTCGTGAACGAGTACGCGCCCGACCGGATCGAACTGGCGCTGACCTCGGATGACGTGCGCCGGATCGTGGCGTCGGGCAAGCTTGCCGCCATGATCGGGGTCGAGAACGCCTACCCGCTGGGCGAGGACATCTCTCGCGTCGAGGAGTTTTACAACCGCGGCGCCCGCTACATGTCGCTCTCGCACACCGGCCCGAGCCAGCTCTCCGACGCCCACAACGGCGATCCCATAAACGGCGGACTCAGCGAGATGGGCCGCGCGGCAATCGCCGAGATGAACCGGCTCGGGATCATGATCGACATTTCGCACCCGTCGAAGCCGTCGATCATGCAGACGCTGGAGCTGACCCGCGCCCCCGTCATCGCGTCGCATTCGGCGGCCCGCGCGATCAGCGACGTGAGCCGCAACCTCGACGACGAGCAGCTCCGCGGGGTGGCCGAGAACGGCGGCGTGGTGCAGACCGTGGCGCTCCGCAGCTTCGTCAACACCGTGAAGGCAGGAGCCCGCAGCGAGGCGATGCAGGCCGCCCGGGCCGAGATCGCTGCCGAGATGGGGTTCGAGCTCCTCGACCGCGCCGGGATCGGCGCCCTCCCCGACGACCGGCGCGACGGCTACATGCAGAGGATGAACCGGATCAGCGCGGCGGCCGCCGAGCGGCTGGGCGAATCCGGTCCCCCCGACGTGGATGTCGCCGATTTCGTCGACCAGATCGACTACATGGTCAACCTCATCGGCCTCGAGCACGTCGGCATCAGCTCCGACTTCGACGGCGGCGGCGGCGTGGCCGGCTGGGACGACGCCTCGGAAACCTTCAACGTCACGCTGGAGCTTGTCCGGCGCGGCTACACCGAAGAGGAGATCGGCTTGCTCTGGAGCGGGAACCTGCTGAGGGTTCTCGACGAAGTGCAGGACGTTGCGGCAATGATTCAGGCAGAGGAAGGGTAGGAAAAAAATGAGCCGGACGAAGACCACCAAACCGTTCATGCTGGTATTCTGCGTAGCGGCGCTGGCCGCCGTGGCCTGGGAAGCCGCACCGAAGGGCACCTCCGCGCCGGCGGCCAGCGAGGACGGCGTTGCGGGGGCCGCGGCGACCTTTCTGTCGCTCCTGGCGGGCGACGCGCTCGACCGCGCCACCTACGACCTTGGCGACGAGGAACGCTTCAACTGGGCCTTCACCCCCGTGTCGCGCAACGGCCTCCCGCTCAAGGACATGACGCTGGAGCAGCGCACCGCGGCCCACGCCATGCTCCAGGCGACCCTGAGCAGCCAGGGCTATCACAAGGCCAACGCGATCATCGAGCTGGAACGGATACTCGGCGTCATCGAGGGCCGTCCCGAGCGGCGCGATCCGGAGGACTACTACGTCGTCATCTTCGGCGAGCCGACCTCGGGCGGGCCCTGGGCGTGGCGCTTCGAGGGCCACCACCTGTCGCTCAACTTCTCCTCGCCGTCGAACGAGCTGACCGTGACCGGGCCCGCCTTCATGGGTTCGAACCCGGCGACCGTCCCGTCCGGCCCGAAGGCCGGCTGGCGCCCCCTCGGCCGCGAGGAGGACCTCGCGCGCTCTCTCGTGCAGAGCCTCACGGCCGAGCAGCTCGAGATGGCGATGATCGCCGAAGAGGCGCCCCGCGACATCATCACGGGCAACGACCGCGAGGCGCGGCTCGACGGCTTCGAGGGAATCGCGGCCTCAGCGCTGACCGACGCCCAGCGCAGCGTGCTCATGGGCGTGATCGGGGAGTACGTCGGCAACATGGACGCCGCGGCCGCACACACGTGGATGGCCCGGATCCGGGACGAGATCTCCCCCGACGAGCTCTACTTCGCCTGGGCGGGTTCCACCGAATACGGCGCCGGCCACTACTACCGCGTCCACGCCGCCTCGTTCCTGATCGAGTACGACAACACCCAGGGCAACGCGAATCACGTGCACTCCGTGTGGCGCGACCTGGAAAACGACTTCGGTGGGGATGCGCTGGCGCGGCACTACGAGACGGGGCACCCGCACAATTGAGAGCGGGTCGCCAGCCCCTTCCGGCTGCGACCACCGCTCCGCGCTGTTGACGACGGCCAGCGATGTAATTACGGTAATTACATAGTCATTGTCCGTCTGTTTGTAATGCAGACTTGACATATTGTAAAGTGCGGTTGTCAAATCAGATCCACTCTGACGGGGCTTGTGACCCATGGCCAATGCGGAGAGCACGATCGGCGTCAAGCTGATCGCGATCGGTAACTCCAAGGGCATCCGGATTCCGAAGGTGCTCCGGGAGAAGTACGGCTGGAACGAGTCGATCATCGCCGAGGAGACGGAAGAGGGTATTCTTCTCAAGCGCGACGAGGGTGGCAAACTGTCCTGGAAGAAGACCTTTCAGGCCATGGCCGCTGCAGACGAGGATTGGAGCGACCTCGATGTCACAGTGGCGGACGGCCTCGATTGATGGCGGGATTCCCGCGCCGATACAACATCTACTTCGCTGACCTGAACCCCACCATCGGAGCTGAAATCCGCAAGGTTCGCCCGGTGGTCGTGGTGAGCCAGAACGAGATGAACCGGTTTCTGAGCACTGTTGTCGTCTGTCCTTTGACCACGAGTCTGCACCCGCGGTGGCGAAGCCGGCTACAGGTGACCAGCGCAGGGAAGGAGGCGGAAATCGCGGTCGATCAGATCCGTACCATCAGCACGCAGCGGCTGAAGGAGAGAGTCGACCAGCTCGACTCCGCGGTCGCGGCCCGCCTGCGACGCCTGATCACCGAGATGTACGGGGAGTAGGCCGTCCTCGCCTACCTCAGCGACACATGCAGATGGTCAGCCGTGCCCACATGGCGAACCGTGTGGAAACCCATCGCCCGGAAGGCCAGCTCGGCCGCGGGGTTGCGCCATTCGGGCCGATTGATCGTGCGTAGATCCAGCGCGTGGACAAAACCGTCGTCCTGGCGGAAGTGCAGTGAAGACTCGTTGGCCGGCAACCCGGCGCGAGCGTAGAACTCGGGCGTGCGGGCCGCATCGGTGATCACGACGTCGGCGTCGGCGAGGACGAAGACGGAGACGGCCATGCGCAGCAGAGGATGGAGAGCCGAATACTCAGTCCGCACCTCTTCCGACTTTGCGTTGCCGCCCGCGATGACCAGTAGCGAGTAGAGCACGAACGCGGCGGCCCCCAGAGCGGCGGCGCGGGTCATGAATCGCCTGAGCCTCTTCCCCGCCCCGAGGCGCCGACTCACGGCCCATGCGTATAGTGCCAGCAGTAGGGCGGCGGCGCCCGCCGACACGGCCAACGAGGACCATGCTCCCAGCCCCCACTGCTGGTATGCGAAGACGCCTCCCCGAACGAGGAGGACAAAGGGAAGCACTGCCAGCAGGACGGCAGTCGCGCCCCAACGCAGCATCCTGGCAAGCATCCGCAAGAACTTCGGGCCCGGCCGGGAATCATTGCGCTGGCCGCCCTCGCCCCACTCGCCCGCGTCTCCAACACCCGGATAATCGACTCTCAGCGCACTCACGTGTCCTCCCGCGCCCCCTCAGGCGGCGATCAGCCCCCCACCTGCCCCAGCAGCCACGCACACAGCAGCGCCCCGTAAATCCCGAAGATGTACCCGGCGACGGCCATCAGCAGCCCGATCGGGGCCATGGCCCGGTGGTAGACCCCCGCCACCACCGGCGCCGACGCGGCCCCGCCGATGTTGGCCATGCTCCCGGTCGCCACGAAGAAGAACGGAGCGCGCACGATCCTCGCGGCGATCAGGAGGATGGCCAGGTGAATGCCGATCCAGACGGCGCCCGCTAGCAGGTAGACCGGCGCGTCCAGCACCGCCCTGAGGTCGGCTTGCGCCCCGATCCCGGCCAGCAGCAGGTACAGCGCCGTGTACCCGAGGTGCGAAGCGCCCACCGTTTCCAGTTTCCGGAGGCGCGTGAACGAAAGCACCAGTCCGCCGGTCACGACGATCAGGATCGCCCATGTCGTGCCGCTGATGATCGTGGGGTCGCCGACCGCGGGCAGCCGCTGTCCCAGCCGCTGGGCCACCACGGCGCACGCCATGCCGAAGCCGATCATCACGATGGCGTCGCGGAGCGTGAGGGGGCGCCTATCGCTCTTCATCGCTTCCAGTTGGCGGTTGGTCTGCTCGATGGCGTCCGTGCGCGCTTTCGTCCTGCGGTCGAAGCGGCCTTGCAGCCCGACCATGGCGATCAGCACGCCCATCCACCCGTAGCCGACCACCGTGTCCACCACGATCACCGGTCCCATCGCGTCGGGCGAAGTCCCCACGCTCTCGGCGATCGCCACCATGTTCGCTGTCCCCCCGATCCAGCTCCCCGACAGCGCCGCAAATCCCGTCCACGCGTCCTCCGGCAGCATGCCACCGAAGAGCATCAGCGATACCGGCCCTCCGATCACGATGCCGACCGTGCCCGCGGCCACCATGAACAGGGCGACCGGTCCCAGCCTGACAACGCTCTTCAGGTCGACCGACACCATCAGCATCAGCAGCGCGAAGAGCAGCAGGTACGGCACCGTCCATTCGTAGAGCGGCGACGCGGACGGCGTAATCCCGGCGGTGGTCGCCAGCATCGGGAGGAAATACACGTAGATGACCGGGGGAACGACCTCGAAGAGCTTCCGGCACCGCGGCAGCTCCGAGACCCAGAAGACCAGCGCGACCAGTCCCGCCAGAAAGGCGAAAACCCCCATTGGATCGTTGATCAGCGCCGTGGTCTCCTGCGGCATGAAGCCCCCCTGTCGTCAGTCGTTTCAGCTTGCTGGCCGTGCGGTCGCGTATGGCCGGATCCATATTGTGGCGCGCAACACCGGCCAACAAGGATGGGTCGTGCAACGGTCCTGCATGCTTCCGTCGCAGTTTCGCCTCGTCGGCAATGACAGGATAGGCCCAGTGCCCGCGCGCAACGCCTTACTTTCTTGCGAAGAGCAAGGAAATAGCCTACACTGTAAGGAAAATGGAGATACCGGCATGCTCGAATCTACGGTAACGAAAAAGGGACAGACCACGCTCCCCAAGCCCGTGCGGGACACGCTGGGCGTACAGGCCGGTGACCGCGTGCGCTACATCGTTCTCGACGGCGAGGTGCGCATATTGCCCGTGCGGCCCATCCGTCGGCTGTTCGGCGTACTGAAGCACGATGGCCCACCCGTCACTGTGGAGGAAATGGAACGAGCCGCAGCCGACGGCGCGTCCGAGGAATGATCGCCCTCGATACCAACGTCCTCGTCCGCTACCTGGTGCACGACGACGAGCAGCAGGCGGAGTCCGCTCGCGCTTTGTTGGAATCGCTCACGGCCGAACGGCCAGGCCATGTCTGCCGCGAGGTTGTCGTCGAGTTCGTCTGGGTCCTGGAGCGGGCCTACGGGGTTTCCCGCGAACGCATTGCGACGATCCTGCAGGAACTCGTGGCCACGCAGAGTCTCGTTATCGAAGCCTCGGACGATGTGGCCCGAGCCGCAATTCGCTACGCAGCCGGTGGCCCAGGGTTCTCGGACCTGATGATCCTTGCCGCGGCGGACCGGGCTGGAGCGCGGCCGCTCCATACCTTCGATCGGAAGGCGGCGCGAACAGCGGGTGTGGAATTGCTACGATGATACAGTTGTACCCCTCTTGGGACCTCGTGAGCTGAGCAGGGCCGATAACCATGTACAAATCCTGCATGTTCTGCCGGAAGCCTCTGGGAGCCAACGAGGTCGTCGAGTCCTTCCCCGTCGGGCGCCGGCTTGCCTTCGACTCCGCGCGCGGGCGCCTGTGGGTCGTCTGCACCAAGTGCGAGCGCTGGAACCTGACGCCGCTCGAGGAACGGTGGGAGGCGGTCGAGGACTGCGAGCGCATCTTTGGCGACACGCGCATCCGGGTATCAACGGACAACATCGGCCTCGCGCGGCACCCCGAGGGGCTGACGCTGGTGCGGATCGGCGAGCCCATGCGGCCCGAGTTTGCGGCGTGGCGTTACGGGGACCAATTCGGGCGGCGACGGCGACGACAGATCCTGTATGGCGCCGGCGCAGCGGTGGTGGTCGGGGGACTTGTGGTCGGGGGACTTGCCACCGGTGTCCTGAGCAGCGCCGTGCTCAGCCAGAGCGGGAACATTGTGAATCTGTGGACGCATCAGCGCACCCTGGTCAAGCTGCACCCCGAAGACGGCAAGGTGATCAAGCTCAAGCGAAACGACCTGCTGGGAACCAGGTTGCGACCCTCCGACGACGAGCACGGATTCAGGATCCAGATCCGCAAGGGCAAGAAGAAGACTTGGTACGACGGCCTCGAGGCGCGCCGCTTCGCCGGCTCCATCCTGCCCAGGGTCAATGCTTCGGGCGGAAAAAAGGATGCCGTGCAGCGGGCGGTCCAGAAAATCGAGTCGATCGGGCATCCCGATCGCTTTCTCCTGGACGTGGCCGGGCGCGATACCTACGAGGACAAGAAGGGCGTGCCAGGCTACATCAACAAGATGCCCACAACCACCAAGCTCGCCCTCGAGATGGCGCTCCACGAGGAACAGGAGCGGCGCGCCCTGGAGGGTGAGTTGTGGCTGCTGGAGCGTGCGTGGGAAGAGGCGGAGGAGATCGCCGAGATTTCGGACAACCTCCTGCTGCCGGAGAGTACGGACGAGTTCCTGCGCAGGCACAGGGAGGAACAGTCCGCACCGGCCAACGCCGATTCTCGCCCCGGCCGCTGACGCCCGGGCCAACTCCCCGGCTGACGCGCGCCGTCGACTCCATGGCATACCCCCCGGGGGAGGTAGTCACTTCTGTCCCCTACCAGCGATACCCCGCCTTCACATAGTAGAAGCCGCCGCTGGCGCCGAAGGGGCTCGCCGTGCTGTAGAGGTTCCCGGCCACTGCCGCCGCGTTCGGATTCTCCTCCGGATACTGATTAAGGGCGTTCTGGCCTCCGATGGTGAGCGTCGTCGACTCGTTCACCGCGTACTTCACCTCCAGATCGACCAGATACTCGCCCGGATAGGCGCGATCGTCGCGTGAATCGAACCAGCCGGCGTAGTAGCCGAGCCGGCCGAGCAGCGAAAGTGCATCCCAGCTGCGACGCCCCGACGCCGTCCAGCGGGACCCCGGCAGGGCGTCCTCCAGCTGCCGAATGCGAACCTCGCTGAGAACCTCGGGGTCGTGGCGGGTCACCTTCGTGCTCGTGTGGTTGAAGGCCAGGCTGAAGTCGGTGCCGCTCATGCCCGCCGGCGCGAATGACGCCACCAGGTCGACGCCCTGGGTGCGCGTGTCGAAGTTGTTGGTGAAGAAGCGGAAGTTGGCCAGGTTCTTGGCGCTGGTGATCCCTTCCGCGATCAGCCGCTCGGCCTCCGCCGGCTCGAGCGCGAACACCTTGCTGAGCGCCAGCCGGTCCGAGAGCTCGATCCGGAAATAGTCCGCGGACGCCGTGAACACTCCCGCGTCGAGCACGAACCCCAGGCTGGTGTTGAACGACTTCTCGGCGTCCAGCGGTTTGCCGCCCTTGATGGCGGCGACCTCGGAGGTGGAGGGAATCGTGCCATTGTTCACCAGTTCGCGCAGGGTGCGGTTGAACTGGGTGGAAACGTTGAAGGCGTTCTGCTGACCGGGCGTGGGGGCGCGGAATCCCGTGCTCGCGCTGCCGCGGACGGCGAAGGCTCCGCTGAGGCCGTATCTGGCGGCCACCTTCCAGTTGGCGGTGGTGCCGAAGTCCTCGAACCGCTCGGCCCGCAGCGCCGTGCCCAAGGTCCAGCGATCGTCCCTGGCCCTGACTTCCATGTCCCCGTAGGCGGCGAAGTTGGTCCGGTGCCAGTCTCCCGCCGCGATGTCGCTGAAGCCCGGAAAGCCGTTCGAGCCGGCGCTGAAGCCCTGCGCCGCGAACGGACCGATATTCCAGGAGGTGGTCTCCCCGATCCCGATCTCGAAGTGCTCGTCGCGGAACTCGGCGCCGCCGGCAACGTTCACCATGTCGCTGACGGTGTAGTTCACATCGACGTTCAGGTTCAACTCGGACTGCTGGTAGATGCCGGGGTCGAAGGAGGACGGCGACTCGGGCCCCAGCGACGCGTTGACTGTGTTGTCGATGAAGAAATCGATTGCGTTGCGGCCGTAGCCCGCGCTCACGTCCCAGAGCAGGCCGCCGTGGGTGTGGCCCCGAAACCCCGCCACGACCGAAGCGTCCAGCACATCCCCCCCAAATTGGGGGGTAAACCCTCCAGGGAAGGGCTCCTGGTAGGTGAAGCAGTTGGGGTCTTCGCGCACCCGCGCGAGCGCCACCGGATCGGGCACCCAGTTGGTGATCGTCACTACCGGGCAGCCCGCGGAGCCGTCCAGCACCCCGTCCTGCGCGTCGAGAACGTCGCCCACGAGCAAGGTCTTGCCGCCGTCCAGGCTGAACACGCCCGCCCGCGTGTTGGGGTTGCGGAAGAAGAAGCCTCCCGTGACGGTTTCGCTCGCGTAATTGGCGTGCCCGTAGAGCTGCAGGCCGTCGCCGAGAAAGCGCCCGAAGTTGCCCCACAGCTTGAGGTCGTTGTCGACCGTGGGCGCGCCGTGGATCTGGGCGGGGTCCTTCACGTGGGTGTTCCCCGCCGCGATGAGCGCGGCCGCGTCGTCCCGCTGTACGCTGCGGCTGGTCGGATTCGAAGCCCCGAACTCCGTGCTCAGGTTGGCGAATCCGCCCTCGCCGAGCGGCAGGCCGATGTTGCCCGCCACGGTGTACGACTCGCCGTCACCCTCCCAGAAAGTGCCCGTGCGCATTTCCAGGCTGCCGCCGGACGAGGCGTCCTTGAGGGTGAAGTTCATGACCCCGGCGATGGCGTCCGAGCCATACTGCGCCGACGCGCCGTCGCGAAGCACCTCGGCCTGGCGCACGGCGATGGCTGGGATGGACGAGATGTCGGGCCCCTGGGCGCCATCGGCGAAACCGCCCCCGATCCAGGTGATCACCGCCGCGCGGTGTCGCCGCTTTCCGTTGACGAGCACGAGCGTGTGGTCCGGGGCCAGTCCGCGCAGACTGGCGGGCCGTATGATCTTCGCCGCGTCTCCCGTGGCCTGCGGGTTGACGTTGTACGACGGAATGACCGTGCGGAGCAGGTCGTTCAGGTCCGTGTCGCCCTGTTCGATGAAGTCCTGCGAAGTGATCGCGTCGATCGGCACCGCCGATTGCGTCACCGTGCGCGGCCGGGCGCGGCTGCCCACCGCAACCAGGCCTTCCAGGGCGAGGGCGGTCTCGTGCAGCTCCAGGTCGAGGTGCATGTCCTGACCGTCGGCGAGGGTGACTTCCCGCGTCTCCGAAGCGAAGCCGATCCGGGTGATTTCCACGGTGTGGGTGCCGGGCGGAATGTCGCCGACCTCGTAGTGCCCACCGGGATCGGTGATCCCACCCAGGCCGAGCGCCGGCAAACTGATCTGCGCCCCGGCGAGCGGCGCACCCGTTCCGGCATGCCTTACGGTGCCTTCGAGGATTGCCTGTCCCGATGCCGACGACGGGTTCCATAAGAGGAACACAAGAACCGCAAAGGTGTAGCCGGTACTACGGGGACTCAGTGTTTTGGCGAGCATTCTCCAGATCATTTGCGTTTTCAATGGTTGCGCTTTCAATGCCATTCGGCCGGCAAACGTGCCAGTCCAAATGAGTGACAACAAATCTCCTGATACTGTCTGATCAACATATCATCACCGCTGTCCGTTAGTGTTGCAATGAGGAAGAGATGTCGCACCAGATGACCGGGACCGCGCTCGAGCAAACTTCGTCCTCGCTGCCTCTGCCCGCGTCACGGGACTCTGCGTCCGCTTGCTCGGTCTACCTCCCTCACACGATTGTCCATGCACTCTTCATGGTGTCGTTGGCCGTCACCGGCTGCCAAAGTGAAGCGGGCTCCTCGCCCGATCTCTTCGACGGCGAGCCGTGGACGCTGTCGGGCCCGGAGTTGAAGATCGGCTCGCTGGACGACCCCGAATTCGTCTTCGGCACCGTCGGCATGGCCGGGCCGGGCCCCGATGGCTCTGTCTATTCCCTCCACCCACGGGAGGCCACGATCCGGCGGTGGACCGCTGATGGAGTTCCCGCCGGCACGGTAGGGCGCCAAGGTGAGGGTCCGGGCGAGTTCACTCAGCCCGGTCGCATGGGCTTCTTCGGCGATTCGCTCTGGGTGATGGACTACGGGTTGCGCCGGATCACCTATTTCGATTTGGAGGGCGCGCTGCTGGGATCCTTGTCGCCGCAGATGAATCACGAGGGGCCTGGTGGCGTTACTCTGCGCCCGTCGGTTCCCCTGAGGGATGGGACCCTTATAGCCCGTGCCGGGGCACCCGCACACCTGATCGCGACGGGTGAGCTTTCCCGGAATCCGGTCACCCGGATCGACGCCCAGGGCAATGTGCTCGGTACAATATGGTTTCAACCATTTCGGCCGATGGATATCCTGGCGATTCTCCGCCAGGACGGCTTCGGCGGGTTCTTTTCCATCCAGCCGTTTCAAGACGCACCTCTTTCTGCCAACATGGAGGACGGGCTGCTGGTGGTCGACCGGCGCTCCAGGACCGGCGATGGTCCAGCCACGATCACGGTCACACGGCTCGGTCTTGCGGGCGACACCCTCTTTGCCAGCGATCTTCCCTACACTCCGGTACCGCTGACCTCCGAGCGTGTGGACTCAGTAGTTCGCGCATCGACCGAACGTTTCGGGCGCTTTCCCGAAGGCGACATCCGCGATGCTACGTACAGGCCGGCATATCTGCCCCCAGTTAGCGGCGTCGTCGTGGGCAGAGACGGAACGCTTTGGTTGCGACACTTCGATCCGTTCGAGTCGACCAACGGTGAGCGGCTGTATGAGTGGTGGGTGCTCGACGTCAGTGGAGCCCCTCTTGTACGGGCACTGATCCCCGCGCGGATGCGTATACTTACGGTCACCTCCGAAATGGTCTGGGGGGTCGAGCGCGACCAACTGGACGTCGAGTACATCGTCGCCTACAGACTCGTGAAGGGCCGGTAGCCCGGGGTCAGACCGCGCTCCGCCGGGCTTCGCCTCACAGCTTTCCGTCCGCCCGGCGGCGTGGACCGGCCGACGCCGACGCGCGGCTATTGCAATCGGCGCGGCCGCGCGCCACCGTGGCAGCCAGTCGCACGATCCCTCTCCGCCAGGAACCGACTCATGAACCGGGCACTCCTCATGGCGGCGGCCGCCCTGGCCGCGCTCTCGACCAGCCTCACCACCGCCTGCGCGCCGACAGCGGATTCCTCCGGCGGCCCCACCGACCCCGAAGTCGACGCCATCTTCGCCGACCTCGAGGGCGACCGCCCCGGCGCGGCCGTGGCCGTCACGCTGGGCGGAGAGGTCGTCCACCGGGCCGGATACGGCACCGCGCACCTCGACCACGGCATCCCCATCACCCCGGAGACGGTCTTCGACATCGCGTCGATCTCCAAGCAGTTCGGCGCCATGGCCGCCCTCCTTCTCGAAGCCGAAGGCAGACTCGATCTCGACGCGGACGTTCGCACATACGTGCCGGAGGCGCCGGATTTCGGCGAAGTCATCACCGCCCGCCACCTCGTCCACCACACCAGCGGCATCCGCGACTGGCCCCACGCGATGATGCTGGCGGGCATCACCTACACCGACGTCATCTCCTTCGAGAAGATCCTGCGCATGCTCTACCGGCAGCAGGCGATCAACTTCACGCCCGGCTCCGAATACGCCTACTCCAATACCGGCTACAACCTGCTGGCGCGCGTGATCGAAGTGCAGTCCGGCATGAGCTTCCGCGAGTACACGCAGTCCCGGATCTTCGAGCCGCTGGGGATGACCCGGACGCACTTCTCGGACGACTACCTCGAGGTGGTCCCGGGCCGGGCCGAGTCGTACAGTCCGGCCGACGGCGGCGGCTTCCAGCGCCAGCCCAACCAGCTCACCGCGCTGGCCTCATCTTCGCTGCACACCAACGTGGACGACTTCATCCGCTGGATGCGCAATTACGAGACGGCCCAGGTCGGCGGCGAAGACATGCTCGTGACCATGGTCCAGCCCGGCGTTCTCAACGATGGCGAGGTCCTGGACTATGCCTACGGGCTGAGCGTCGCGGACTACCGCGGCCTGCCGACCTTCGGGCACGGCGGCTCGTGGGCCGGCTACCGCACCAACTTTGTGCGCTTCCCGGAGCAGGACCTTTCGGTCGTGGTCTTCTGCAACGTGTCGGACTGCGACCCCGCAGGGAGAGCGCGCCGGGTGGCGGAGGTCTACATCGGCGAGCAGATGGCGGAGGCGCCCGAGCCCCCGGCGCAGGAGGACGAGCCCGAGGGCCCGACCCTGACCGAGTCGCAGCTCCGCGAATACACCGGCTCCTACCGCAGCCCGGAGCTGGATTCCACCTATGACATCGTGATCGATTCCGAGGGGCGGCTCGTCGCCGACCATTGGCGCAACGATCCGCAGATCCTCACTCCGACCGCCGAGGACACCTTTGTCGGCAACCCGCGGATCTTCCCCGAACTCCGGTTCGTGCGCGACGGATCGGGCGGCATCACCGCCTTCACGGTTACGGGCGTGCGCGTGCGTGACCTGATCTTCGAGCGGCAGAGTTGAGACACGCGTGATCTTTCGCCGCTCGGAGGTACTGTTCGTCGTCCTCTTCTTCGTCGTCCTGATCGCCGGCGGCGCGGTCGGATACCGGTGGATCGAGGGATGGACCTGGGACGACGCCCTGTACATGACGGTGATCACGATCACCGCCGTCGGTTACCACGAGGTGCACGCGCTGAGCAACACGGGGCGCTACTGGACGACCTTCATGCTCGCCGGCGGCATCACCGGGCTCGGGATGTGGTTTGCGCTGGTGACCGCGTCCATCGTGCGGATGGACCTCGGCAACAACTATACGAGACGCAAGACCATGAAGAGGCTGAAGCGCATCAGGGATCACATCATCGTGTGCGGCGGTGGGAGGATGGGACTCCAGGTCGTGCACGAACTCGAGAACGCCGGGCAGGACTTCGTCGTGATCGACAGGGACGAGGAGGCCGCCGAGGCTCTGCGCCGGATATCGCCGGACGTTCTGATCGTCCCGGACGACGCGACCCGGGACCGGGTGCTCCGGACGGCCGGGGTAGAGCGGGCGAAGGGACTGGTGACCTGCCTTTCGGCGGACGCCGACAACCTCTACGTATGCCTCTCGGCACACCACCTGAACCCCGAACTCGTGATCGTGGCGCGGGCGGAGGGCAAAGCGGCCACCGCAAAGATGTACCGGGCCGGCGCCAACCACGTCGTCAGCCCGAACGTGACCGGCGCCGTGTGGGTCGCCTCGGTTCTGGTGCGCCCGTCGGTCGCGTCGATTCTGGACGTCACGGCTCCGGGCCGGCACCTCTCGCGCCGCGTGGACCACGCCACGATCGGACCGGACTCGGCGCTCATCGGCAAGTCCCTCGGCGAAGCGGGCATCCAGGACGAAACGGGGCTCCTCGTGATCGCCATCCGCAAGCACGACAGCACCGCGGATGACGTCCGGTTCAACCCCGACGCGACTACTGAACTCGGCGCCGGCGACGACGTGATCGTTCTCGGCAACGACGAACAGATCCGCCACCTTCGCAGCTTCGTCACCTGAGGCCACTACGATGAAACGACCCAACCCGACCCCATTCGCCTGCCTGGGCGCGTTCGCCCGGCTGCCCGCTTTCGCCTGCGCGCCCGCTTTCGCCTGCCTGGCCGCCATCCTCGCCCTGGCCGCCCAGCCCGGCCCCCTCCACGCCCAGCGGGACGGGATGAAGGACATGGCGACCTTCCCCCGCCCCATCGAGGCCGTCGACAACGTGTGGATCGAGGAACTCACGATGCTCGAGGTGCGGGACCTGCTCGCATCCGGCACGAACACCGCCCTGATCCTCACGGGCGGCATCGAGGAGAATGGGCCCTACCTGACGACCGGGAAGCACAACCACGTTCTGCGCGTCATGGGCGAGTCGATCGCGCGGCGACTCGGCAACACCCTCGTCGCGCCCATCGTCACCATCGAACCCGGCGATCCCGAGCGGGCCGCCACCCCGGGCGGCATCCGCCTCTCCCAGGAGACCTTCATGGCTGTGCTGCGCGACATGGCCACGAGCCTGAAGGCGCAGGGCTTCATCCGCATCTTCCTCATGGGCGACAGCGGCGGGAATCTGCGCGGCATGACGGCGGTCGCGGACGAGCTCGCAGCGGCCTGGCGGGGACAGGACGTCGTGATCGCGCACATCCCCGAGTACTACAACTACGGTGACGTGCTCGTCCATCAGCGCGACGTGCTCGGCATCGACGAGGACCCCCGCCTCGAAGGGCTCCACGACGACTACTACATCACGTCGATCATCATGAACGACAACCCCGAGTTCGTCCGCCTCCAACAGCGGATCGATGCGGGGAAGGCGTCGATCAACGGCATCAGCATTCTGCCCGTCGCGCAGACGCTGGAGCACGGCCGGAAGCTGATCGAGTTTCGGACCGAGGCTACGGTGGCGGCGATTCAGCGGGTGCTGGAGGCGACTGGTCGCTGACGGTGGATCACGACTGCGTAAAGTCTGCCTTACATTATGGAATGTATACTTTACATTTCGACGGAGCAATGCATGCCGTAGGGGTCGGCAATCCCGGACTTTAGTGGAAGTTCCCGAAATCCACCCGCGCCGTCGTCCCCTCGCTCCAGTCGACCTCGTGCGCCAGTGAGTCCTCGATCCGGGCGACGGCGACGATGTAGTCGTACAACTCGGTGACCCGCGCGAAGGCGGCGGGGATGTTCCCGCACTGGTCGCGATTGACCGCGAAGCTGGTGATGCCCACCTGGATCCACGACTCCTCGTAGGGGACCATGAGCGGGCCGCCGCTGTCACCGAAGCACACACCCCGCCCCAACCGCTCCGCACCGGCGCAGATGACGCGTGCGGTGATGCGCCCAAAGGAAGCCCCCGCGATCTTGTCGCAGTCATCGTTGGTAATCAGGGGCATGGTCGTGCGCTGCAGGATGTCGGTGTCCTGTCCATCCAGGCCACTGCCTATCTGCCCCCAACCGATCGCCGTAGCCGTGTCTCCGGGTGCGGAATATTCGGGTTGATCGGGCGCCTGCAGGTACACCCTGGGGTAGAGATGTGAGCCCTCGAGGCGCAGGAGGGCCACATCATAGTCGATAGTCTGGCCGAACTCGGGATGGGAACGCACGGCCTGGACGTTGATTCTCTCACCCCCCGTGTTGAGATCGGCGCTCCCGATGAAGATCTCCATCGCATCCGCCGGCACGCCAAACACGCAATGGGCCGCGGTCAGCACGTAACGGCTGTTGAGCAGCGTGCCCCCACAGACCTGCGCCAGCGTCTCGCGCGATCGCAGCGCCACCTGGAAGGGAAAGTCCTCGATGTCGGCGTCCTCCCCGTTGACGATCGCGGCCACGCCGGGGGGCAGACTGCCGGATGCAGCCCCCGAGGGCCCCGCAAACGTACTGCTCCACCCGAAGTTGAGGACCTGGGAGACCGAATAGCTGCGGTCGGCGTCGAGACCGGCGAACTCGTAGGTGCCGTCCGCCGCGGAAAAGGTGAGCAGTTCGCCGTTGTCGTAGGCCCCGTCGGCATCCAGGTCCAGGAAGACGGTGAAGTCCTCGAGGGTGCGCTCGTCCGCGCCGATGGCTTCGTCCATGTTGCGGTCAAACCAGACAGTGCCCTGGATCATGTTGGGCCCGCTTCCCGGCGGACTCGCAACGGTCACGTCGTCGCTGGAGGAGGCTTCGCCGTCCCGGTTGTCCTTTACGGTCAGCTCGACCTCGAATATCCCGCCGTCGGCGTAGGTGTGTGTGACCCGGACGCCGGTCGCCGTGCCGCCGTCGCCGAATGTCCACTCGTAGGAGACCAGGTTGCCGTCCGGGTCGGACGACGAGGAGGCGTCGAAGCTCACCTCCAGCGGAGCCTGCCCGCGGTCCACATCGACGGTGAAGCCGACAGTCGGCAGCTCGTTGGGCTCTTCGGGTGGGGGGGGAGGCGGAGGAGGGGGCGCCACCGGGGAGGCCTCTTCATCGCCGCCGCAAGAGGCGAGCAGCAACACTCCGACCAGTACCGGGACCGCGGTGGGGATGGCTCTTGACATCAGGACTCACCTGCAAAAGTTGACCGGACCGCTACAGATTGTAAAACCCTGTTCGAGCCCCGCAAGTTCCGGCCAAATGGGCGCTGCTGGATTCGAACCAGCGACCTCCTGCTTGTAAGGCAGGCGCTCTGAACCAACTGAGCTAAGCGCCCCGCAACGACTTAGGCGATGTCGGGGGTGCGATTCCCGCTGTTCATCCCCGCTGTTCGTGCCCGGAGGATACCCTCTGCGCATTTGAAACCTCACCAGATCGCCGCTTCTCCGCCAGTCTCGGCTCGGTCGGCGCATGGGCCTTCCGGGGCAGGTGCTTGAGAGCGATCCGGGGCGCGCCGGGGCGTCCGGCGTTGGGGATCTTGCCGTCGCGGACGAGCCGTCCGAGGCCCGCGTCAGGCGCCGGGCTTCTGAAACCGGTACCCGAATCCCCGCACGGTCTCGATCCAATCCCCCACGGAGCCGAGCTTCCCCCTTAGCCGACGCACGTGCATGTCGACGGTGCGGGTGTGCATGCGCCGCGCCGTGACCGAGTCCACGTCCCAGGCATCGGTGAGGAGCTGGCGACGGCTCTGGGTGCGGCCGCGACGCTCCATCAGAGTCCGCAGGAGGCGGAATTCGGTCGGTGTGAGCCGGACTTCCTCGTCCCCCAGCGTCACGCGGTGCGCGCCGGCGTCCAGCCTGAGGGGTTCGGCGCGCAAGATGGGTCCGCCCCCGCTCGCGGCGCCGCGAGCGGCCCGGGTGCGCCTGAGTATCGCGTCCACGCGGAGAACCAGCTCACGGGGGCTGAAGGGCTTGGTGAGGTAGTCGTCGGCGCCCAGCTCCAGACCCTGAATGCGGTCGGCCTGGTCCTTCTTCGCGGTGAGGATCAAGACGGGCACGGCCTCGGTGGCGGGATCGCCCCGGAGTGCCATGAGCACATCGTCTCCGGAGATCTCCGGCAACATCCGGTCCAGGACAAGCAGATCGGGAAGATCGCGGTGCAGCGCGTCCAGACCCGCGGCGCCGTGCAGCGCCGTTTCGACCCGGTAGCCCTCGCGCGTGAGCTGGTAGGCGATCAGGGCGGCGATCTCGGGCTCGTCCTCGACGACCAGCACGCGCGGCGGGGTCTTGGTTTTTCTCATGGGCCCGGGGGGTTGGCCGCACCGGTCGCGGATCCCTGTCCACGGGGTAGCGGTCTCATGCTCCCTCCCCACGAGATCGTTCCCCGTCGTCCGGCCACCCCGCGCCGGTCATAAGTTCAGGGTCCTCGTCGTAGTAGCGAAAGATCTTGAACCCGCCGTTTCTCTCCAGAACATCCTTGAATAGCTGGATCCTGTAAAGCCTTCCCCGGGTCCGAAACCGGGTGTGGCAGTCCGTGTGGACCACGAAGGTGTCGAAGACCTGTGTCTCGCCAATGCACTCCACCGACTCGAATTCGATCGGTTGCGCCGCCGCCAGAACGGCGGAGACCCATGAAACGGCCCGCCGGTTGCGAAGCTGGATGTTTCGCCACGCGAGGTCGATCGGATAGGGCGATTCACCCCGGGCCGCCGGCAGCTCGGGCCACACGCGGGTGTTGTGCTCGGTCTCGGAGAGGCGCAGAGCCTCCAGGGCCTCGCGATCATCGTTGAAAAAGGCCGCCAGCGCGGCGCGACCGAGCTCGTCCAGGCTCGCGGACGAACCGGGGAAGGGCTGGCCGCCGCAACCGAGTGTGACGGCCAGCGCCGGGAGAAGGGCGTGGAGCCCCTGGACCGGCCGGGGGAGGAGGCGTCGCCGGGCGCGCGCCCCCTCCCTCCGCGGCGCGCGGAAACCGTTTGCACGGGTTTGTGTTCCGGTCGCTTGCACGGGTGGACGACTTCAGCTCAGTTGATCGCGAACGAGGTCCAGCCCTCCCACCACTTCTCCCCATCGGGGTCGGCCCCGCCGATGAAGTCCGTGATGGTGAAGAAGCCGTCGTCGGGCGGGGTCGCGGCTCCGGTCAGGAGCGGAGAGCCGCTGGCCGGCGTGAAGTCCGGTTCCTCCCGGTTGTAGGGATCGATCAGGACGGCGTCGTCCTCGATGCGGTTGGACCAGTCATCGTTCATGAACCAGTCCTCCTCGTCGATCCCGTCGTCATCGGTTGCGAACAGTTCGTTGTTGTCGGCGAAGACGGAGTTCCGGAGCTCCAGCCCGTTCTCGAGTGTCTCGGCGTTGTCCACGTCGAGGGCCTGGTCGCCGAAACCGATGACCACCGCGTTATAAATGACGCCGCCGGTGCCACGCCGCAGCAGGAGACCGATGTCGGACTTCTCCCCCCCGGCCCCTCCCGGCCCGTTGCCCACGAGCGTCACGTTGTAGATCGTCGGGGCGGTGAAGGGCGTGGCGTTGTAGTCGTCCTCGTTGCCGTCCACCTCGAAGCCGTTGTCCGCGTCGTCCGGGTTCTGCTGCGCGATCCAGAACTGGCCGCGGCCCTGCCACCCCGTCGAGTAGTCGAAGCTGTCGTCGGAAGCGTTGGTGACCAGGGCGTACTTCAGGTCCACCGTTCCGCCGAAGAACTCGATTCCGTCGTCCAGACCGACGTTTGTCTGAACATGGTGAATCTCGGTGCCGGCGCCCACGCCGTTGAGCGTCAGGGCGTTCAGCTCGTTGCCGAACGACACCTCGAAGCCCGCGAACTCGATGCGCGTGTACACCATCACGCCGCTGTCGTCGTCCACCTCGGTACCGCCGTAGGTCCCCGAAGAGCCCTCGCCCACGCACTCGTCGGCCGGGAAGTTGCAGACCGACTTGCCGTTGATCACGACACCGCCCCAGTCACCGGCGCGCCGCTCGCCCGGAGGCGAGGTGCTGGTGAAGACGACCGGAGCGTCCGCGGTGCCCTCCGAAAAGATCTTGCCGCCGGTCCTCACGATGAGGGCGGTGGGCTGGGTGGCGGCGTCACCCTGGAGCAGGGTACCCGCCGGGATGTGCAGTTCGGCTCCGTCGTCCACCGTCACGATCCCGCGCAGTACGTAGATCGAGTCCGCGTTGAGCGTTCGCGTGCCCGATATGGTCCCGGTCAGATCCGTGCGCAGGTCCACGCCCACGACCGTCACCAGCGCGGGGTCGGACGGGTCCGACTGCAAGCCGTCCGCGACGGCGATCACGCGGTAGGCGTACGCGCCCTCGTCCACTCCGGAGTCCGTGTAGGTGGTCGCGGTGATGTCGCCGGCGATCCGGTTGAAGCTCGAACCGGCGGTCTGGCGCTCTACGATGTACGTGGCGCCCTGGCCGCTCCAGGTCACCGCGACGTCGTTGTCGGTGGCGATCGCGCTGACCCCGGTCGGGGCCGGCGGGGGCGTCGGGGGCGGTGGGGCGGTGGGCGTTTCCTCATCCCCACCGCAGGCGGTTGCCAGCGCGGTCACCGCCGCTGCGAATACTCTGAAAGACTTGTGTCCCCTGCGATTCATTCTCCGATTCCTCCTCTGGTTGGTTGGCGTGGGCGCTCTCTCGCCCGTTTGCCGCCCGTCGCGCGTCCGGACCTGAGTGCCGGATTCAGCGATGATCGGGCGTTTCCTACTCATGGTTCAGTTTCGGGTCTCCCACCCGAGCGACATCGACACGGTTCTGCCGGTGTTCCAGCGGCGCAGCAGCCCACCGTCCTGGGTGAGCCTCACCTCCCCGCCGACGAGGCGGCTCGCCGAGAGCTTGAGCTTGGCGCCGCCGAACAGCGTCTGTTCCGCGACGATGTCGAGCTGGCTCCGCGGTTCCTCGTGGATATCCGGCGTCGCCTGCCCGCCGACGGCGTCGATGCGGCGGCCGAAGCGGTTGAAGAGCACGCTCACGGTCAGGTCGCGCAGCTGCCCGCCGCCGGCCGAACCGGACTCCGCCGCGTACGTGAGCCCGATGTTGACGATGTACGGCGACTGCCCCTGCAGTGCCCGGTCCTTCGGCACCACGGGGAGGTCCGATCCGCCTTCGCCGGGGATGTACACGCGGATGACGTCCGGCACGCTCACCGAGGACCGGACCAGTGTGAAGTTGGTGTTGAGCGAGATTCCGCGCAGCGCCGGCGAGATGCCTTCGAGGCCGGACCGGAGTTCGAGCTCGACCCCCCAGTTGTCGGCGCTGCCGCCGTTCACCCAGGTCTTGAGCAGCTCGGTGGATGGCAGGACCGCGACCTCTATGGGGTCGTCGAAGGTCTTGTAGAAGGCGCTGGCCGCGACGACGGACCTTCCCCCGAGGAAGCTCTCCCAGCGCACGTCGAAGTTCCGGATCGTGGATCGCCGGAGCTCGGGGTTCCCGACGGTCAGGTATCCTCCGGCGTAGTCGGCGAAGGAAAAGGGCGCCAGCTCGCGCAGTTGCGGGCGAGCCAGGGTCCGCGAAGCGCCCAGGCGCAGGTTCATGCGCTCCGCGAGCCGCACGGCGATGTTCAGGGCCGGGAGCAGGTCGGTGTCGTCGAGACGGGCGGCGTCGAGCGGATCGAGACCCATGTCGAAGAGGTCCCGGGGCGCCACTTCCTGCGTCGCCGATTCGACCCTGAGTCCCGTCATCAGTCTCAGAGACCCGGTGATCTCGCCGTCGAACATCGCGTAGCCCGCCATGATTCTCTCGTCGGCGCCGTAGTTGTCGGGCCGGAAGGTGGCTTCCTGCAGCTCGAACCCGTTGGAGCCGATCGTCTCGCTGTCGAAGAGATCGTTGGGGTCACGCCCCCGGACGGCGTTGTTGACGACACCCCCCGGAATGGCGAGAAAGCGGAAGCGGCGGGTGAAGGCGTTGCGGTCCTTCGTGCTCATGCCGCCCCCGACCTTGAACTTCGCGTTGCGATCTCCGCCGCCCAGGGTGAACGGCAGCTCCAGGTCGGCGGCACCGCTGTAGGTGTCGTCCACCAGATTCTGGTGAAAGACCGATCCCGAGGAGACGAAGTTGTAGAACCGGAACTGGCCGTCCTCCTCGCGATACAGGACCTCGCGGGTATTGGGCTCGTAGCGCTGGGCCCGCGACCGGGCGCCCCTCCAGTCGAGCTTGGCGCCCCCGAGAAAGCTGAGCACGTGTTCTCCCCTGAGCTGGGCGTTGGTCAGAGTCTGGGCGAGGAAACGGAGGCGGTGATTCCGCTGGTCGGTATTGGTGTCGAGGTTGAAGCCCTGGTAGGTCCGCGCTTCGTCGTCCATGAGACGGTTGTACAGGAGATTCGCGGTGATCCGGGTGGTCGGACTCAGCTCGTAGGCCAGATTGGCGAGCCCGCCCAGCGAGACGGAGCGCGTGTAGGCGTTGCCGGCGTAGTCGATTTCCGGGTCGTCGACGCCGGAAGCCGAAAACACCCGCTCGATGATCCCGTCCTTGCGGTTGAAGGAGTTCGAGTGGGTAGCCGAGGCGAGGATCCCGAAGGAGCGGCCGAACACCTCGAGATCGTCTCCGAAGGAGAGTCCGAAGGACGTGTTCGGGGGCAGCGTACCGGCGACCGGTCCCCAGTCACCCCGGAATGCCTCGCCGAAGCGCTCGAGGTCGGCACGCGAGAAGTTCGGGTAGATCACCCGCCGGTCGGTGGGGAGCGCCGCGGGAAGATCGCGCGTTCCATCGTCGAAGCCGAGAAAGTCGAGCCCGCCCCCCGCGTAACGCAGGCCCTCCTGGAAGGTCGAGGCGCTGTTGTAGCTGCTCGACGCCGACACCGAGAGGATCCGCCACGCCGGGAAGTCCTTGGTGCGCAGTTCGATGAGGCCGCCCGCGTGGTCCCCGGGCTGATCGGGGGAGTAGGTTTTCGCGGTCACGATCGACTCGAGCAGGTCCGACGGCACGATGTCTAGCGGTACGGCCTTGCGGTCGGGCATCGGCGACGCCAGGGGGGCGCCGTTCAGGGTGGTTCCGCTGTAGCGTTCGCCGAGACCGCGCACGTACGGGAACCTCCCGTCCACCACCGACAGTCCCGGAACCCGCTTGAGGGCCGCAGCGGCATCCCCGTCCGGCGACCTTGAGATCTGATCCGCGCCGATGGCGTCCACCACGTAAGCCTCGGACTGGCGTTCGGCGAGCAAGGCCGCGGCGGATCCGGTTTCGACGGTGGCCTCGACCACGAGCCCGCGCATCTGCAGCGCCGCCGGTTCCATCGAAATGTCGAGGGTGGTGACGCTGTCCGTGCCGACCACGACGCCGGTCACCGTCTTGTTTGCGTAGCCGAGCATCTCGACCACGACCGAGTGCGTTCCCGCCGGGACCGTGCGCAGCACGAAGCGCCCGTCCATGGACGAGAGATCGCCGGCCGACTCGTCCTGGAGCAGCACGCTGGCGTTGGGAATGGGCCGCGCCGTGCTTTGGTCGACCACGCGCCCCACGATCTTGCCGGCCTGCGCGGCGGCCGCGCCGGGGAGGACGGACAGGATCAGAAGAGACGCAAGCAGGGGAACGCGGTTGGTGTACTGGTGCATGGACGTTGGCTCCTTGCCGCGGAACGCGGTCGCGGTCATGGCCGGATTCCGGTGGCGGGTCGTCGGCCGTGGATACAACTTCCGGGTCCCACGTAACGACGCCTTCCCGGAGCGGGTAACAATGTCGTAACCGTTGAGCGCGAACCCGGTCACGCCCGGCGACCGCGTCCGCCGGGAGCGTTTCCCGCTATTCGAGCACGACAGGCCCGATCACGGTCTCACGGCAAGAACGGCAGATCGTGCAGTCCTGATTAGACTTAGACGATTTCTTGCCGGGACTCCGGTTCCCTCTCAGTGGATCTAATGCAGGCGCTCTGAACCAACCGAGCTAAGCGCCCCGGGAATCAGGTCACCTGGCGGCGCCCCCCATACACGCCGCCAAGGGGATCCGGTCCGTACTGGTTGTCACCGGACGTTCCCTCGACTACGAAGAGAACTATCGACAGATGGATGTTGTACAGGGGAATCATGAAGAGCAGCGCGTGCCAGCCGGGACGGTCAAGGTCGTGGAGGCGTTTCACGGTGACCGCCAGGGCCGCCCAGGCCGCCCCGAGACCGATGCCGATCAGCGGCAACGCGGCCAGCGAGGTGAACAGGCCCATGAACACCGTCATGGCGGCTGTGGTGAAGACCACCAGGTCGTCGAGTACCACATGCCAGAAGTAGCGGGCGCGGTTCGCTCGTCCGGCGAAGGAAAACAGGTCCAGGAACGCATCCATTTCGATCCTCCATGCTTCTCTTGTCGTGAAATGCCGTATCTCGAGGCGGGGCCCCGCAGGACACGAGGACAGGGACGCGAGCGAAACCAGGATGACCGACTTGCACTCCTTCGGCTCCGACGCTCAGCTTGCGTCAATGAGCCAACCCCGCGACCGCCTGTCTCCTGAGCGCCTATACGCGTTGACGGAGACCTTTCTTTATGCCGAAGCCGCCGGGGCCTTCGTGGAGCCGCCCTCGATCAGCGATGGGCTGACGCCGTCGCCGCCCGCGGCTAGTGGAAGTTCCCGAAGTCCACCCTGACGGTCGTCCCCTCGCTCCAGTCGACCTCTTGAGTCAGCGAATCCTCGATCCGCGCGACAGCCACGATGTAGTCGTATAGCGCGGAGACTCGCGCGAACGCCGTGGGAATGTTGCCGCACTGGTCCCGGTTGACGAGGAAGCTGGAGATGCCCACTTCCATCCATGAATCCTCGTAGGGCACCAGCAGCGGGCCGCCGCTGTCGCCGAAGCAGAGGCCGCGCCCGAGCCGCTCCGCTCCGGCGCAGATCACCCGTTCGGTGATGCTGCCGAAGAACGCTCCCGCCACCTTGTCGCACTCATCGTTGGTGATCATGGGCAGGGGCGCCCGCTGCAGTATGTCTGTATCCGCTCCGTCCGTGCCCTCTCCAATTTGCCCCCAGCCGATCGCCGTGGCGGTGTCTCCGGGAGTGGAAAACGATGGCTGGTCCGGACGCTGCAGGTACACACGAGGGTAGAGATGCGAGCCTTCGAGACGCAGGAGGGCAATATCGTAGTCGATGCCTGGACCGAATTCGGGATGGGAACGCACGGCCTGGACCTTGATTTGCTCCCCGCCCGTGTTCAGGTCGGCGCTGCCGGCGTAGACCTCTATCTGACTTGCCGGAGTTCCAGAGACGCAGTGGGCTGCCGTCAACACGTAGCGGCTGTTGACAAGGGTTCCCCCGCAGAACTGGAACTGGGTGTCGCTAGTGCGAAGCGCGACCTGGAAGGGGAAGTCGTCGATGTCGGCATCTTCACCGTTGACGATCGCGGCCACGCCGGGTGGCAGTGCGCCGGAAGATGACATCGACGGCCCCGCAAAGGTGCTGCTCCACCCGAACTTGAGGATCTGGGAGACCGAATAGCTGCGGCCGGCGTCGAGACCGGCGAACTCGTAGGTGCCGTCCGCTGCGGAAAAGGTGAGCGGTTCGCCGTTGTCGTACGCTCCGTCGCCATCCAGGTCGAGGAAGACCGTGAAGTCCTCGAGCGTGCGCTCGTCCTCGCCGATGGCTTCGTCCATGTTGCGGTCGAACCAGACCGTGCCGTGGATGATGTTGGGACCGCTGCCAGCCGGGCTCGCCACGGTCACGTCGCCGCCGGCGGAAGCCTCGCCATCCCGGTTGTCCTCTACGGTCAACTCGACCTCGAATATTCCGCCGCCGGCGTAGGTGTGGGCGACCCGCACGCCCGTCGCCGTGCCGCCGTCTCCGAATGTCCACTCGTAGGAGACCAGGTTGCCGTCCGGGTCGGAAGAAGCGGACGCGTCGAAGTTCACCTCCAACGGGGCCTGGCCGCGATCAACATCAACCGTGAAGGCTGCCGTGGGCAGCTCGTTGGGCTCTTCAGGTGGAGGGGGCGGGAGGGGCGGAGGAGGCGCGACCGGGGATGCCTCGTCGCCGCCGCAGGAGAGGAACAGCAGCGCGACGATCAAGATTGACGGTGAGGTGGGGATCACTCTGCACATGAGGCCATACCTGATGGGAGGAGGTCCGGCCGAAAACTCCGGTGGCTGCCGCTAGGGTCCACTGAATGGCTTCGGGGGGTTCATTGTGGCCCATTATGTATACTATTTGAAGGTTATATCCGCGAAAGTGTCAAATGGCGCTGCTGAATTCGTAAACCGGCGAGCTTGCGACGGGTGCCGAACGGAAATCAGCTTCCGTCATGACCGGTACGCCCAGAGCCACACGTCCACTGAGCAGGTATGACCTGGCCGAGACCCTTCTTCGCGCCGAAGCGACGGGCTCCTTTGTCGAGATCCCGCGCGGGCACCCCGACCTCACCATGGACGAGGCCTACGAGGTCGGCGCCCGGATCGCCAGGACGCGGCTGCGGCAGGGATGGCGCTTCCGCGGGTGGAAGGTCGGTTTCACGAACCGCGAGATCTGGCCGCGCTGGGGGCTGGATCGTCCCATGGTCGCGCCTGTGTACCGCGAGACGGTGTTCACGGTGGGCAGGGGCAGTCCCGGCGAGTCCACCGACGCTCCTCTTGTAGTTCCGGCGGGCCGGCGGGCGGCGCTCAGGATCGAGGTCGAGGTGGTGTTCGGGTTCGGGTCGACGGGCGCGACCAAAGAGAGCGTGGCCGAAGGCGCCATCCCCGACTGGGTCGCGTTGGGCGCGGAACTGGTGGATTGCCACTACCCGCGATGGGATCTGCACCCGGCACGCAGCGTGGCAGACTTCGGGCTGCATGCGGGATTGGTTGTAGGGCCAAGGGTCGGACACGTTTCAGCTGAAACTCTCCAGTCGCTCGACCGCGTCTCAGTCTCGCTGTCTGCAGCAGGAGAGCGGCTTTCGGAGGGCGCCGGCCATGCGGTGCTCGGCGGCCCCGCCAATGTGCTCGCAGAGCTGCGTGGCTCCCTCGCGGAACGCGTGGCCGGCTACGGGGTGACGCAACGCGTGGCTGGCGACCGGGTCGCGGAGCCCGGCGCGGCGCGCGACACGGAACCGGCCAGCCGCAACGCTGCCCCGGTTGCCCCGGGCACGGCGATGGACGGCAGCCAGGGTTACCTTGTCTCGACCGGAACGCTCACACCCCTCGTGGAGGCGCGAATTGGAACCACGTACGAGGTCGAAGCCGATCTGCTGCCTTCGTTTTCCTTCGTGCTGGTCTGATTTGGCCGCTCGTCCGCTCACCGGCGTCGCAGCCGCGCTGATTGTGGTCGCGCTTGGGACATTCGCATGTCAAACCGGGACGGCCACCCCGGCCTCGGCGCCCCAGCCAGCCGCCGAACAGGAGCCCGCCACCCAACCGGAAACACCCGCTGCCCGCCGCTCGAAAGCGGACGAACCCAACACGACCGACGGCATCTACACAGCAGCCCAGGCTACGCGCGGACGCCAGGTCTTCGAGCAGATCTGCACCGGGTGCCACGTGCCGGCCGACTGGATGGAGCCCGCTTTCCTCGAGCGGTGGGAGGAGGCCTCGGTCTTCCGCCTGTGGTACTGGATCTACGAGCGGATGCCCCACGGCAACCCGGGCAGCCTGACCCGAGAGCAGGTCACCGACGCCCTGACCTATATCTTCCAGCTCAACGGCCTGCCGCCCGGGCCAAGCGAACTGGCGACCGACGACGACTCGATCGACGACTACTGGATCATCTGGACACCCTCTGAGAGGAACGATGCACCGACACACCCGACGCCCAGCTGAAGTCCCTCGCCGCGCCCGGGCCGGGAAACCGCTTGCGGCCCGCCTGGCTTCGGCCGGACTTGCGGCCGCAGTTCTCGCCGTCGCCCCCGCCCCCGCCGCCGCCCAGTCCTCCAGCCTCGTCTCGCCCACCGGCGAGGTCGACTGGAACCGCTTCTACACGGCCGCCGAAACCAACCAGATCCTGCGCGAGTTCCACGCCATGTACCCGGAGCTGACCGAGCTGCACCAGGTCGGCGAGAGCTTCCAAGGCCAGCCCCTCATGCTGATCACGATCAGCAACGAGGCGACCGGCCCCGCCGGCGACAAGCCCGCGCTCTACGTCGACGGCGGCATCCACGCGGGCGAGCTCACCGGCTCGGCGGTCGCCACTCACGTCATTGGCCACCTGTTGAACGGCTACGGCGAAGACCCCCGCGTCACCGCGCTCCTCGACACCCGCGCCTTCTACGTCCGGCCCAAGTTCAACCCCGACGGCTCGGACCTGGCGCTCATCGAGGACCAGTTCCTGCGCAGCACCCCCCACCCCTTCGACGACGACGAGGACGGCGTCGCCGACGAAGACCCGCCCGAGGACCTTGACGGCGACGGCTGGATCACGCAGATGCGCATCCCCGACCCGGACGGCATCTGGGTGGCCGACCCGGACGACGACCGCATCATGGTGCGCGACCCCGAGATGCAGCGCGCCGGCCTGCGCTTTTCCACCATGCGCGAGGGCGTGGACACCGACGGCGACGGAACGATCAACGAGGACGGCCTCGGCGGCCTCGACATGAACCGCAACTTCCCCCGCAACTGGGAGCGCGTGCACCTGCAGCCGGGCGCCGGGGACTACCCGCTCTCCGAGCCCGAGACGCGCGCCGCGGCGGAGTTCATCAACACGCACCGCAACATCACGGGCATCGTCCACGGGCACACCTCGGGCGGCTTCGTCTACCGGCTGCCGTCCGCGTCCGCGCCGTCGCTCTTCCCGCAGATCGACCTGTCGCTGATCCTGCATCTGGGCGAGGAGTACACGCGCAGCACCGGCCGTCCAGTGGTCCCCAGCGCCACTCACCCCACCGAGCACCGCTACGGGACGCTGATCTCGTGGGGGTACTGGGACCACGGCGTGATCGGCTGGGTGCCGGAGTTCTCGCCGGGCCCCGAGGAGTGGGTGACCGACTACGACGGCAACGGCGAGATCAGCGAGGCCGAGCAGCACCGCTTCAACGACGAAGAGCTGGGCGGGCGGTATTTCTCGGACTGGACGCCGTTCGACCATCCGCAGCTGGGGGCCGTCGAGGTCGGCGGGTGGCACTCCAAGTTCTGGGGGCAGAACCCGCCGCCCGAGTTCCTGGAGGCCGAGACCGGACAGCAGCTGCACTGGATCCTCTACCTCGCCGAGCAGAGCCCGCTGATCGAGATGAGCGAGCCGGTGGTGACGGCGGTGGGCGACGGGACCTTCCGCGTCGCGGTGACCGTGACCAACACGGGGTTCCAGCCCACGAGCGTCACCGACCGGGGCGCGGTGGGCCGTGAGCGTCCGGATGGCGGCGTGGACCGTCAGGTGGTGAGGGCGCCGGCCGTGACGCTGACGCACCCCGGGCTCGAGATCGTGGAGGGCCGCGCCCGCATGGTGATCCCGCACCTCGCGGGGTCGAACCCGTTCCTGCAGGCCGCGACGGAGAGTTCGCACACGGTGACCTGGGTGGTGCGCCCGACAGGCGGCGAACGCGGCGTGCGGGTGACGGCTGAATCGGACAAGGGTGGCACCGTGCGGTCCGGCTGGGTGGTGGTACGATGATGGGGGTGAGGGAGGGCGGCGGTCGCCGCGCGGGGGGTTGGCCGCTTGGCGCCGGAGGGCGTGTGGGCGGCCTCGGACGCAGGGTCGCGATGGCCGCCACGGCGGTGGTGGCCGCCGCGTGGGCCGCACCCCTCGACGGCCAGGAAGCCCGGCGGCGGTGGGAGCGCATGTGTCAGATCCGCGCCGAAAAGTTCGACCTCGTGCTGCCCGGCGCGATGCACGACAACGACCTCGACATGTGGATCGTGGTCATGCGCGAGGGCCTCCTCGACCCCATGTGGGAGGCGCTCGGGCGCGGCTACGTCGGCGACTGGGCCTACTACGTCTTCACCGACCGTGGCGAGCGCACGGAGCGCGCCGCCCTGGGCGTGGGCGGCTACATGCTCGAGCAGTGCGGCGTCTACGACCACTTCGGGAGCGCCGCCTCGCTGGCCGACTACGTGGCCGAACGCGACCCCGAGCGCATCGGCGTCAACATGGCCGAATCCATCGGCGGCGCCGACGGCCTCTCCCATACCTCGTACCTGCACCTGCGCGACGTGCTCGGCGCGCCCTGGGCCGACCGCCTGGTCTCGGCAGAGCGCTTCGTCTCGGACTTCCGCGCCACCCGGGTCGCCACCGAGATCGCCGCCTTCGGCGAAGCGGGGGAAATGAGCCGCGAGATCGCAGAGCGCGCCTTCTCCAACGAGGTCATCACGCCGGGAGTGACCGCGCTCGAGGACGTGGCCTGGTGGATGTGGGACCAGCTGCTCGCCCGTGGCCTCGATTCATCCTTCGACATGCCGTCGGTTTATATCACCGGCCCGACCGGGATCGAGGCCAGCTCGTCGGACCGGATCATCCAGCGCGGCGACCTGCTCATGATCGACTGGGGCGTCGGCTTCCTCGACTTCTACACCGACATGAAGCGGGTGGCGTACGTGCTGCGCGAGGGCGAAATCGAGCCGCCGCCGGGCATTCGCCACGCTTTCGAGCGGGCGCTGCAGGTGCGCGACGTCATGAAGGCGTCGATCAAGCCCGCGCCCACCGCGCAGCAGGCCGTCGACGCCACCTGGGCCGCGATCGAGGCGGCCGGCTTCAACCGGATCGACTTCAACCAGCCCACCGACGACCCGGACGTGACCGACGTGGTGATCGGACCGCACTCGGTCGGCAACTGGGGGCACGGTTTCGGGCCCTCGCTCGCGTTCTTCAACCCCACGCGGCTGACCTACGAGCTGCGCCCGGGCACGCTGATCTCGGTCGAGCTCTTCGCCTACACCGCCAACCCCGAGTGGGGCGGCGCCAAGGTGCGGATCCCGCTGGAGGATGACGCGGTAGTCACCGAGCGTGGCGTGGAGTGGCTGTACCCGGTGACGCAGAGGATCCTGGTGGTGAAGTAGCGCTGGATCGGCGCGCGGCGCTCCCCGGGACGGGGCCCTGACCATTCCGACGGGCCGCGTCCGGAAGGGGCGCCGCGCGCAACGGTCCCGTCACCGCCGCGGGTACACCGTCCTCACGACCCTTCCCTTCTGGTCGATGAACGTGATCGGATAGTTGGCGATGTCGTTGCTCAGATCGATCATGGATTCCGGGTCTACGTCCATTCCCGCGCCGCTCGTGTTCGCGATCCGATAGTTGTCGGCCACTGTAGGATCGACGCTGAACCCCAGGTCGGCCATTGCTTCGATCGTGATTGCGCTGAACGGCTCGATCCCGGCCGACAGGAATGGTGTCATCAATTCGTTCTCGAAGACCGATTCCCTCCAGTGCGAATCCGCCGAGCCCCGGTCGCCGCCATTCTCAACCGGTATGATCGCGCCTCCTCTGTAGCCGCGGCCCCCGGCCCTCTCGAAGGCCCGTGTGGCCAGTGGCCCCGTAAAGTGAGTGTCGGCGTTCGGATTGCCGGTGGTAGAGGGATTCTCGAGCAGATCGAAGCGCTCCCACAGCGTGCCGAATCCCAGAACGTGCCCCATCTCGTGCAGGACCGTTGAAACGAGGGTGCCCCGAGCCGCAAGGCGCGTCAGGTCGTCTTCGTCGAACCACATGTTGCCCGCGATGACCGCACGCGGGATTTCGGGATAGCCCTCGAACCTCGTGAGTCGGGAAAAGCAGGGTCCGGCCCGGGCGAGGACGCCGCCGGGCCCGTCGATCGAGTCGATGCGAACGAACATCAGGATATCGTCGATGACGTAATCCACGAGGGGTGAGTTGGCGCCACACTGACCGGCTCCGATCGGATTGTTCGCCAGATCGATATCACTGACACCCTGGACAATGGCAGACTCCCACCTCATGGCCGCGTCACGGACCACCTGGTCCTGTTCGGCCGTCCCGTTCTGGATGAAAACCAGATCGATGTCGTAGCCCTCAACCTCGATCCCACCCACCGAGACCTTGAATTCGAGCGAGCTGAAGGCGCTGTAGGCGTGAACGGCCACGTGGTAGGAGCCGGGGCGGGCGGGGAGAAGCTGGCAGAGTTCGCGGTCGCCCGGCGCTGCGCCGCTCAGGCAGCTGTACTTGTAGTAGTGGTCCGGACGGTGGCCGTAGTTGACGAAGAGGTCCGGATCCTGGCCCGCTGCGGCCCCGACCTCGATGTTGATCGCTTCCTTCGACCCCGTCTCGACGTCGATCCGGAAGTACAGGACGTCGTCAAGAGACGCTGTAATCATGGACGTGTGCCCAGGCGCAATGATCTCCTGATGCAGCACCGTCAGGTTCTCGGTCCAGGTGTTGTTCTCCTTCTCCCATTCGTCGATCCCGCGCTCCGGGTCGATGACCACCGCCAGCCGGCGATTCCCGGCGTCGAAGGGTCCGGCGGCAAATTCGAGCGTGGTGCTCCCTTCGGGCTCCAGCTTCGCCACCTTGACGCTGTCCTGCGCGATCCCGTCCAGCGTGAGGTGCACCATGAAGGTGTCCGGGCTCGCGGCGTCACCCTTGTTGGCCAGCGTTGCGGTGATGTCCAGGGTCTCGAGACTGGTCGGGTCGTCCCGCGAGAGCGTCAGGCCCTCGACGCTGAGGTCCGGGAGCGGCGTGTCCGAAGTCGCCATCGCCCTCGCCCGGTTCTGGATGCCGCCCGGCACCGAGATCACCAGGGTCTGGGAGCCGAACTTGTTGCCCAGGGTCCACTCCGTCGAACCCTCGCCGGCATCGTCGCTCGTCACCGACTCCACGCTGACCGAGCCGCTCTCGGCGCCCGGCGCGAATCCGATCTCGACCCCGGCCACGCCGTACCCGCCGCGGTCTTCCAGCCGCACCACCACCGGTTCCGCCAGGGCGGTGCCCCGCAGCGCCTCCTGATTGTCCCCCTCAACCACCTTGATCGCCGCGGCGCGCTGCTCCACGCCCACTGGCGCGGTCGCACTGAGTCCGCTGGCACTCGCCGTCAGCGTGCCCGACCCGTTTCCGGTGGCGGTGACCTGCCCGCTGGCGTCCACCGTGAAGACCGCTTCATCCGAACTGGACCAGGTGACGGTCGTGGTCATCGCCGCGCCGTACTGGTCGCGCACGGTGGCGGCAAAGATGGTTGTCTGGCTGATGTAGGTCAGGCTCGTCCCGGCCGGGTTTATGGTGATCGTGGCGGGCCGCGGGGGCTCGGACGGAGTCGCGGGTCCGTCGTCCCCGCCTCCACAGGCGTTGACAAATACCAAGAGCACGAATGATGCGAATGATGCGAATCTGTACCTGGTCATGTTTTCTCCCACCCTTTGGAGCGGTTTGGCGCGATGCTCAAGAATAGCCCCGGAGGGCGTCCATTCCTAGAAGCACGCCTTTCCACCGTCTTCACGGCGGGAGACTATTTCGCCCCCAACTCAACCTGCACGCCCGTACCCGCCCGACTCCACTTCCGTTCCAGATACACCGGCAAATAGCACAGCGCGAAGAATCCCAACGCCAGCACCTCCAGCCACAGGATGTACCAGGGCCACTCGAAGAACAGGAACGGGGAATCCGTGACCGGCTGTTCGCTCAGGTACATGTAGTTGGCCCCGGTCAGCAGATTGAATCCGGTCATCACCGCCGCCATGGCATTCAGCAGGAAGAACGCGCGCAGCAGTGACTTGAAGGTCGGCCGCATCCCGAGTCCCCAGGTCATCAGGACCGCGGTGACCACGATCCCGCAGTGGGAGATGTAGTACTGGATGAAGTGGAACTCGGGCCACCCCGCGTCGAGTGCCGGGGTGACGACGGCGTTGGTGGCGCCTGCCAGGCCCCAGAAGTAGACCAGTTCGTAGGCAAGCCGGTTGCGGGTGAACAGCACCACGACCGAGAGGATGGCGGACATGCCGCACACGTGCAGCGGCAGGTGCTCCTGAAGGAAGATCGTGCCCCCGTCGACCACGAAGCGGTAGCACCAGTTCGCGATCTGGTTCACAAGGAGGACGACGCCAAAGCCGATGCACACCGTTCTCGTGAATTTCTCGGAATCGAAGTGGCGGACTGCCCGGACCAGGCCGACGGCGACAACCACATTCAACACCATGACCACGTTGTGGGCGGTGCCGAAGAGTTCGAAGGGAACGGGTTGCATCGCCTGTTCGGTCCGGCCTGGGGATCCGGGGTGAGTGGTGCGGGCACCGTTGGCAGTGCAGAAGGTACGGCGGGCGAGTGCGGGCGGCGAGCGCATGGCGGCAAGCGCGTGGGGCGAGCGCGGCTGGCAAGCGCGTGAGGCGGTCCGGGGGCACGGTCGCGTGGGGTGATCACATGGGGGTGGCCAGGTGGGACGGAGTCCTGCGGGTCGCGGCCGAACTGCCCGGTCTGGATGACCGCAAGCGGCGCGATCGAGGTTGTCGGCCAAAAAAGGCCGGAAGTGGCCGACAAATTCACCCGATATGTTGTGCGCGGTTTACATTAGGTAATGTTTGCATTACATACCGCTCGCCGACCGGGTCGCCCAGGCGCTGTCAGGGACTCCGCGCCCAAGTGGGCCACGCACAGTTCCGCGTTGGCGAGGCATGCCCCGGCGGCGCCCCGGATCCCGTTGTGCACGACCACCACCAGCGCGAGGTCGTGCGGCGGGGGGGCCGGACGTATCCGCCCGACGGTGACGGCCATGCCCGCCGCGGTGTCCGCGTCCAAGCGGGGTTGGGGGCGGTCGGCCTCGGTGCGCACCCCGAGCGGCCGCGCGGGGAGCGTCGGCAGCGAACCCGGCTCGTGCGGCGAGCGGAAGTCGCGCAGCACCCGTGCCGCGTCCGTGTGGTTGGCCGGTGCCCGCAGCCGGCAGAAGACATGGGCGGTGTGGCCATCGAGAACCGGGACGCGGTTCACCGCCACCGCGACCTCGATGTCGGCATCCAGGATCTTGTTGAGTTCGGGGCCGATCTTTTCCTCTTCCCCGCGGATGCCCGGGATCACGTTCCCCGCGACTTCCACCGCGTTGAGGCCGCTGAGCCCCGCTCCCGACAGCGCCTGCAGCGTGACCACTGTCGCCGATTCGATGCCGAAGGCCCGCTCGATCGGCGCGAGCGCCATGGCCAGCCCCACGACCACGCAGTTGGGGTTGGCCACAAGCGCTCCACCGGCCCGCGACCATGGCTGCCCGGCAATTCCGCTGATCTCCCCGGCGTTGACTTCCGGGACGATCAGCGGCGTATCCGTCCGCATCCGATGTGCAGACGCGTTGGTGCACACGACATGCCCCCGCTGGGCCAGTGCCGGCTCCGCCTCGCGCGCCACTGCCGACGGCAGCGCCGAGAGCACCAGCGGGCTCGCAAGCGGCCTGCCGGGGGCGAGGAGGTCGAGTACCGTCGCGTCAGGCGGAGGATCGCCTCCTATCGCCCACGGAACGGCATCGCCGTAGCGCCGCCCGGCGCGCCGCTCGGAGCCGACGACCTCCGCCAGGTGGAACAGGGGATGCCCGTCGAGCATCCGCACCAGCCGCTGGCCAACGATGCCGGTCGCGCCCAGGACGGCCGTCGGTATGGTCGAGGGCCTGCATCCGCCGGGCACCTGGCTCAACGCGCGGCCCCCCATCTGCCCGGTCTCCCAACGCGGGTCCCCTTCCCCGTCACTCCGGTGACCCGGAAGGCGAGCCCCCGGCGCTCCGCGAAATCGATTGCCTTCGACTGCACCACCCCGCCTCCGATGGTCCGCGCCTGCGACCAAGTCAGCTCGGAACAGGGGTCCTGTCGAAACGCGGGGCGGCCGTCCGGGCCACACGCGTGGGGCGATTCGCGCTGGCCGGCGGGGTGCGATTCAGGCCCTGTGGCCAGACGAGGATCCGCCGGGTAGATCCCGTCCACATCCTTGACCAGCCGGATCTCGCCCGCTCCGAGCGCATCTCCCAGGAAGAGCGCCGTCAGGTCGGAGCCGCCGCGTCCGAGAAGCGAGGGAGCGCCCGTCACGTCCACTCCGACGAAGCCCGGGAAGACGACCGCGTCGTGATTGGCCAGCGCCCCGTGGATCTGCGCCGCATCCACCGCGACCGGATCGGCGTCGCGCAACGGCCCCCGGGTTCGCACTGGCAGCCGCCAGGCGTTGAACCCGACCGCGCGCACGCCCCGGCCCGCAAGCACCATGGTGAGCAGCGCCACCGATGCTTCTTCCCCCGTCGCGAGCAACGCCGCCGTCAGAGGGTCGGGCGACGCAGGGGCAACCGAGTGGGCTGCCGCCAGGAGCGAATCCGTGGTGTCGCCCATGGCGGAGACGACGGCGACGACCTTGCGTCCGCGGGCGACCTCGTGCCCGATCGCCTCGGCGACGAGCGGGTAGTCCTCCGGGCAGGCCAGGATCGAGGAGCCGAACTTGAGCACGTGGATGTCGCCTCCGGACGCGCCGCGGGGGGCGGCACGGGCTCCGATCTTCAAGGCGGCTTCCATCACACGAGCACGCTCGCGACCGCTTCCGCACGGCTGAGCGCCCGCTCCAGATCCGCTTCCAGGTCCTCGCAGGCCTCGATCCCCACCGACAGGCGGAGCAACCCCTGGCCGATCCCCGCCGCCACGCGCGCGGGCTCGTCCATCGACGCGTGCGTCATCGTCCAGGGGTGCGTGACCAGGCTCTCAACGCCACCCAGCGATTCGGCCAGCGCGAAATGCTCGATCCCGTCCACGAAGGCATCCACCGCCGCCCGTCCTCCCCTCAGCTCGAACGAAATGAGGCTGCCCCACCCCGTCTGCTGCCGAGAGGCGATATCGTGCCCGGGTTGATCGGGCAGGCTCGGGTGATTGACTCGGGCAACGACGTCGCTGCCCTCCAGCAAGTCCACGACGCGGAGCGCGTTCTCCTCGTGTACACGGCTGCGCGCGTGAAGGGTCCGCATGCCGCGCAGCGTCAGGTACGAGTCGAACGGAGCGCCCGACACGCCCATCGCGTTGGTCCACCAGGCGACCTCTTCGAGCAGGTCCTCGTCGGCCGCAACCACCGTGCCGCCCACGACGTCGCTGTGTCCGTTCAGGAACTTCGTCGTCGAGTGCACGACCAGATCGGCGCCGAACTCGAGCGGGCGCTGGTTGACGGGAGAGAGGAAGGTGTTGTCGGCCACGCAAATGGCGCCGATGTCGCGCGCCAGGTCGGCCCACGCGGCGATGTCCGTGATGCGCAGGTGCGGATTGCTGGGCGTCTCGATCCAGATCATGCGGGGCCGGAGTTCGCGGGCGAGCTCGAGCGACTCGGGGTCCCAAGGGTCGACGAACTTGACGCGGTACGTCCCGCGGTTCGCCTCGGCCGAGAAGAGGCGGTAGCTGCCGCCGTAGCAGTCGCGCGGCGCCAGCAGCAGATCGCCCGCCGATAGCAGACGCGTCGCCACTGCGATCGCCGACATCCCGGACGAGGTTACGACAGCGCCGCACCCGCCCTCGAGTTCGGCGATGGTTTCGGCCGCGAGATCGCGCGTCGGGTTGGCCGTGCGGGTGTAGTCGTACTTCCCGTACACGCCCGGAGCGTCGAAGAAGAAGTTGGTGGAGAGGTGGATGGGCGGCATGACCGCGTGATGGGTCGTGTCGGCGCCGAGGCCCGCCCGCACGGTGCGGGTGACGCGGGATCTGGAAGGACGGGAACCGTTCAGCTTGCTCATCGAACCACCTCCGGGGTGCCTGCTTTCAGGAGAGTCGCCACCGCATCGGCTTCCTTGAGGAAGGCGTCGTGCCCGAAGAGGGACGGCACGGTGACGTGTTTCGGACATCGGCCGCTACGCGTGGCGAGCTCGTCGACAAGCCAGGGCGGGACCAGCAGATCGGTGTCGAACGACACCAGGAGAGTGTGCGGCGGCAGCGTTTCGGGGCTGGTGCGGTGCAGGTCTATCGACTCCGACAGGGTGAGGAAGCGCTCGGTGTCGAACCGCTGGATGAAATCGGCGCCGCGGGCGTTCAGGTATTCCTCGACGGGAAAGCGCGTCGGAGACCGGCCGGGCTTGCCCACCTGGAGCGGGCCGGACTCGAAACGCTCCTCGAACTCCTGCGTGCTGCGATAGGTGGTCATGGCCAGGGCGCGGGCAAGCGCTAGGCCACGGCCCGCCTGACCACCGGCGACCCCGAGCTCCGCGGCCGAGCGCTGGACCGAACGGATCGCAGTGGCCATGGGGTGTGTGCGGTGGGCGGCACAGAGGATGACGAGCCGCGCGACCCGAGCCGGGAAGAGTTCGGCGAAGGCCAGCGCGACCATGCCGCCGTATGAGGCGCCAGCGATCGAGGCGGCGGCGATGCCCAGTTCGTCGAGCACGGCCGCGATGGCGCGCGCCTGGTCGTGGCTCGTCACCGGGCGGAGGAGGCCATCATCCTCCGTCGAGCCGCCGAGGTAGTCGATGCCGATGAGCAGATGGCGTGCCGGGTCGAGGGCGGCGCCCTCTCCCACCACCCCAGGCCACCATCCCGGTGACGGATCGGCGGCGCTGGGCGCCAGGTGACGCCCCGCAGAGATGCCTCCGAAGACAATCGTTGCCGGTGCGGCCGCGGGCCCCTGCGCCTCGTACGCGATCTCCACGGAGCGCTCTCCGAGGTGATCGAAGGGTATGAGAGCACGCAGCACGCCCGAACGGACATTGGTCGCCGGGTCGGGCGCGGGTGGCGCGGGCGCAGCAAGCCAGGCAACGCGAGCGGCAGAGCAGTTGGCCATGATGACCTCTCCGAGTCTCGAGTAGCCTCATCGGACTCCAGAGATTCGACCGCCCCGGTACTGCCGGCTACCACCCCGAAGGGTAGCGGGCGGCTCATCTTTGCGGTGGACGCGAGTCCATCGCAGGAGTTGGCACCTTTGTGGGAATGCCAATTCCCACAGGTTGCCCCGGCGTCCAAGGGCCTGTCCCTCAGCCGGTCTCGATGAGTTGTCGTGCGCCCAGTGTACGGGGTTGGCGCACGGATGTCAACAACAATTCGCAGGGGCCGTTGGCCCTCCTGGATGACGGCCCGTCGTTGAATCCGCCGAGAGCGTCCGAAATCAGTCCCATTGGGCCATTGGAACGCCCACCAATCGGGGCCACCCTTTTCGTACGACACCCACCGCCCCCGGCAGGGCCCACACCAGAGGCTGCCCAGTCGATCCCTTCCCCAATGTCCCCTCCACCGTCGCGAGCGAAGCACGACGAAGCACAAGCTGCTGTTTTCCAGCGCGGCCATGGTCGAGGATCTTCTGATCCACATCCTTCCGGAGTTCGCGGAGAGGGTTGACATGTCCGCCCTTCGGATGCTGTCGTCCAGCTTCGTCAAAGCCGAGGATCTCAAGCAGCGGATGATGCCGCGGGCAGATGAGGCTCTCGCGCACGTGCTTGGCCTCCAGATGCGCCGCAAGTATATTCTTGTCGACCTGAAGACGATTGTGCCTACGAACTTGCGGTCGCACAGCTGGTTCTCGGAGGAAGACGATGATCCGACACGAAGAGACCTGGCTCGCCGAGAACCTCCAGAAGCGAGACGAGGAATTGCGCCAGGAAGGGCGGGCGCCAGGAGGGGCGAGAGTCGCTGCTACGTCAATTGGCGTTTCGGAAGTTCGGCCCGGAAGGGGTTGCGGTACTATCCCGCGTGCTGGAAGCACCATCGGATCTGGACCGCACTGAGGCACTGGCCGGCGCGATCATCGAGTGCGAGACGGTCGCCGAACTTATTGCCCGAACCAGGGAGCTGTAGCCCGCGCCCACGAAAGCGATCGCTACCGCATGCCGACCTCCCCGATGCTCACCCGGTAGCTCTCGCCGGCGGCGCGCCCTTCAACCAGCACCGCCAGATACGGGCCCCGCCCCGGTTCGTGGGCCGCCGAGGCCGCCCAGCCGTGCGCCGTTGTGGTCCACCGCGCACCGGAAGCCCGCTCCTGCGGCATGTCGATCGTGCTCACGGTGCCATACGCCGGGTTGAACACGACATCGAGGTATTCATACGTGGCTCCCCCGGCCGGCACGGCGGCGGCGTCCACCACCACCTTCCATGTCCCGGCAGCCGGGTTGTGCACGACAATCGACTCGTCGCCGAGGGGGTCGCCGTCGGCCCGCGCGGCGCTGCACACATCGCCGGTGCAGTCGAAGACGTAGGCGTCGAGGTCGCCTTCGCCGGCGACGTGGGTGTTCACCATCAGCGCGGTCGAGCCGGGCAGCACTTCCACCTCGAACACGTGCTGCTCACGTGGCCCGATCTCCCGCATCTCGCTCCGGGCGCTTCCAACCGGGGTCGGCACCGCCGCGCCCTCGAAGGCGGCCATCCGGTTCGTCATCCAGACCTGGTGGCTGGCGCCGTTCGCCGCGCCGTTGCCGTTGCCGTTGTCCGCGACCGCCTCGGTCGTCACCACCTCCACATCCACCGCCAGCGCCGAGACCGTCAGCGTCGCGGGCGTGGGCGGCACCGGCTCCTCCTTCTTGGCCTGCTGCCAGTCGAAGGTCTGCGTGTCCGCGATATCCGCCAGCCGCACCTCCCAGGTCCCGGGGACCGGATCCGCGATGACCTGCGTGATGCCCGACCCACCGCTCCGGATGATCTCGCCGCGCTGGTACCGGGTGTCCGGCCGGGCCACCGCCAGCGCGACCGCGCGGTCCTCCCAGCTGACCTCGACCTTCAGTGCCGTCACCCCTTCGGGCACGTCGAAGAAATGGCTCTGCATGCCGGGGCGCGGGACCTTCACCTCTTTCTTCACCGTGTATTCGCCGGCCGCGTCGAGCGGCTGCGGGGCCACGATCGCCGCGAGCATGCGGTGGGCGTAGCCGGTCACGTCCGGGTGGTCGAGGGTGAGGTGCGCGGTGTGGACGCCGTGATCGGGCGGGGTCGCCGTGACCGGGAACTCGACCGGGGTGCCGAGCGGCAGCGCGACCGTGAGCGGCGACGAGAAGGTACCGTGATCGTTGCCCTCCCAGCTGACGTCGAAGGTCATCGAGCCCGAGGGGCCGGATGTGCGCGTCAGGGTCACCGTGCGCTCGCGCCGCACCCCCTTCTTCCAGCCGCTGCGCTCGTAGAGGCCGAAGCCCTCGTGGGGGGTCGGCCGCATGTGGCTGTACGGCGTCGCGATCGACGAGCGGCTCTCGATGTCGACCGTCATGCCACCAGCGTGCAGTGCCTGCAGGATCGCCCACGCGCCGGCCACGCTGATCACGCCGTTGCCCTGCTTGTAGGCAGCGATGTTGGGCACGTACCGCGCCCCGCGCTGCACCGCGTACTTGATCGTGTACGGATCGACCTCCATCCCCGACTGCCGCGCGGCGCTGATCAGGAGCGCAACCGCCCCGGACGCGGTGGGCGTGGCCGTCGACGTGCCGCCCGCGATCGTGTAGCCGGGCGGCAGCTCGAAGAGACCCGCGATCGCGCGCCCGTCGACGAATCCCTGCGCCGTGCTGACGTAGTTCGAGGGCGAGATGATGTCGGGCTTCAGCGTGCCGTCGCCCATCGGCCCGTAGCCGCCGGTGATCAGCAGGTTGTCGTCGTGCTCGGTGCGCACGCCGTGGTTCATGAAGAAGTTGTCCTTGCCTTCGTGGCCGCCGACCCCGATCACGCCGCGCCCCATCACGATGTCGTCGATGGCGCCGAGGACCGGGAAGTTGTGGGTGGGCGACAGGATCGACGACCCGTAGCGCTCGACCAGGCGGTCCGCAATCACCGACGGGACCAGCCGGCCGTCCCGCAGCAGGTAGTTGTGCGTGATGTTCGAACTCTGCTCGAAGTAGATGACGTCGACCGAGGGGTGCGCCGCCGCGACGATGGTGGCCTCGGTCTGGCCGTAGGCCGAGCCGCCCTCGCCTACCGCCGCGAGGCGGGCGCCGGGGGCGACGCCGTCGAAGCGGCCGCTGTCGCCGCGGCTGCCGACCGACGCGCCAACGACCAGCGTCCCATGCCGGGCGATGCCGAGGTTGAGGGCGATGCGGTCCTTGTCGGTATCGATCTGGATGCCGAATCCCACGGACTCGCGCACCGGGGTGTCGGGGTCGTCGGTGCCGAAGACGCCGAATTCGAGGCGCTCGTCGTACTCCCCGAGCGCGGCCTCGTCGGTAAGGTCGAGATCCTGGTCGGTGTCTACCCACACGTCTCCGGTGGACTCGTCCCACAAAACAGCGAAGAAGTGACTCGACCCCTCCGGATTGCCGTCACGGTTGACGTCGAGATCCAGCCCCTGGAAGCCGAAGATGCCCGCGGAATCGGCCTTGGACTCGTCGAAGAGCGCGATCCGGAAGACGCCGTCGCGGGGGGCGGAGTAGGTGGAGTCGCGGTAGGTGAAGGTGCCGCCGGAGGCCTCGACCATGTCGTCCATGTCGATCCAGCGGCCGTCGTCCTCGATCTCGGGGTCGAGCACGTTGCGGTACACCTCGATCTTGGGCACGGGCTGGCCGTCGAGGGTGTACGCGGTCTGCAGCTCGGGGAGCAGCATGTCGGGGAACATGTCGATCTGCGCGATCGTGACGCCGCGGCCGTCGAAGGTGGGGTTCTGTTCGCGGAACTCGATGGCGCGGAGGTCGCCGATGGGGCTGTAGCGGTCGGTGAGCGGATGATCGCTTAGGACGGGCGGCCAGACGGTGTCCACAGGCTGGACGGCCGCCTCGGGGCCCGCGGACCCTACCGGCAGGGGCGGCAGATCGTCCTCCGGCGCGCCCCCCGCCAGGCCGAAGGACCTCGACCGGTTCGTAATGGACACGTCGATGCTGTGGACGTCCGCGTGGTCCGCGAGGTCCTCGGCGCCCTGCACCGGGACCCAGGCCCGCACGTAGTCCACCTCGTCGAAGCGGAAGCCGATGCGTCCGCCCATGGCTTCGATGGCGGCGGCCACGCGGGCGTTGCGGCCCGGCATCGACGCGATGACGACCACGACCTCGGCGTCCCCGCGGGCACGGGCCTGGGCGAGTTCGCCGCGCGCGTCCTTGAAGAGGTAGGGGCGGCGCTCGGGCTGCGCGTTGGCGGTCGGTGGGGTGAAGATGCCCACGACGAAGAGTGTGAAGAGTGCAGTGACGATTGACTTCTGGCGCATGATAGCCTCCGGAGCCGGGGTTGGCTGGTTCGCCTTTAGAATCGGGCGCGGTGGGCAGCCCGCGCAAACGGAACGCGGGCCCAGCGGACCACCGAGGATCAGCCTGCGGTAGGCTGGCGTGCGAGCCCGCCCGCCAGTCGGCATCTGCATCTGGCGCAACAGGCCCGTTCAAATGAGATTTGAAGGTCTATCCTGCACTCGCGATCAGGCCACCTCATGAAACACCGTTTCGCGCTCTCTGCCGGTACGCTGGCACTCCTCGCCACCAGCCCCCTCGTCGCCCAGAATGGTCAGCCCGGATCGACCAACGGCGGCTCGGGCGGCGCCGTGCCCACCACCGCCACGGCCGTCGAGGTAACGGAATCCCCCAACGTGGACGGCCGTCTCGACGAGTCGGTATGGCAGCAGGCCGGCGCCATGACCGGCTTCACCCAGCGCGTGCCCTTCGACGGGCAGCCGGCCAGTGAGCGCACCGAAGTCCGCGTGATCTTCGACGACGACGCGCTCTACGTCGGCGTCTGGGCCTTCGACAGCCAGGCCGACGCCATCACCTACGGCGAACGGATCCGCGACTACGAGGTGAACCAGAGCGACGCCATCGTCTTCGTCCTCGACACCTACAACGACGACCAGAACGGCTTCGTCTTCGGGACCACGCCCACCGGCATCGAGTACGACGGGCAGGTCGCGAACGAGGGGCGCGGCGGCGGCCGCTTCCAGGGCGGCGGGTTCAACTCGCGGCAGCGCTTCCAGTCCGGATCCGGCGGAGGTTTCAACAAGAACTGGGACGGCAGCTGGACGGTCGCGACCACCACCGACGACGAGGGCTGGTACGCGGAGTTCCGCATCCCGTTCAACACCCTGCGCTACGGAACGGACAACGCTACCTGGGGCTTCAACGTCATCCGCCGCATCCGGCGACTCAACGAGGAGGCGTTCTGGACCCCGGTACCCCGCGAGTTCAACCTCTACCGACTGAATTACGCCGGTGACCTGCAGGGACTGCTGCCCCCCTTCCGGCGCCTCGCCACCGTCACCCCGTACATGCTTGGCTCCACCGAGCGCGACTATACCAACGCCACCGGCTTCTCGCAGGACGGCAACCTCGGCGGCGAGGTCAAGTTCCAGGTCACCCAGGGCCTCACGCTCGACGTGACCTACAACACCGACTTCGCGCAGGTCGAGGTCGACGACCAGCAGCTCAACCTGACCCGCTTCTCCCTCAATTTCCCCGAAAAGCGGCCATTCTTCCTCGAGAACGCCGGCTTCTTCAACGTGGGTGGAGGAGGCGCGGACCTCTTCTTCAGCCGCAGGATCGGCATCGCGAGCGGCCAGCCGGTGCCGATCAGGGGGGGAGCGCGGCTCTCGGGGCGCGCCGCGGGGCTCAACGTCGGAGTGCTGCACATCCAGACGGACGCCGCGACCGGTCTCGCCGACGCCCACGGCTTCTCCGTGGCACGGGTGGCCAGGGAATTGCCCAACCGCTCGCGCGTCGGCGGCCTTTTCGTCAACAAGAGCGGGCCCGATGGCGACTACAACCGCACCTACGCGGCCGATGTCTCGGTGGGCGTCGGCGAGGCGCTGACCCTCAGCAGCTTCGTCTCGCAAACCGACGACCCCGTCTCACTCGACAACGAATTCGCGTGGGACTTCTCCGGAAACTGGAGCAGCCGGAGCTTGAGCGTCACCGCCCAGGCCCGGGAGATCGGCGAAGGCTTCAACCCCGAGGTCGGCTTCCTGCCCAGACGCGGATACCGGTACTACCAGTACCATACCATGTACAAGCTCCGGCCCTCGTGGCTCCGCGAGATCCGGCCGCACGTCTCCTACTACACCTACAACAGCCGCAAGACCGGGATCGAATCGGGCTTCCAGGAATCAGCCCGCCTGCACGTCGACTCGCACTGGGAGTGGCCCTCGGGCGCGCAGATCCACACGGGCGCCAACCTGAACACCGAGGGCATCTACGCGCCGTTCGAAATCTTCGGAACGGGCGTGGTCATTCCCGAAGGCACCTACAGCGGCTGGGAATCCCAGCTCGTCTTCAACAGCAACCCGGCAGCGCGCTTCTCGGTCACGTCGCGCATCAACTTCGGGAGCTTCCTGAGCGGCACCCGCCGGGGCGGCAACGGTTCCCTCACCTTCCGCCCGAACGCGTCCTTCAGCACCTCGGCGCGCATCAACTACTTCGACGTGAACCTCCCGCAGGGCGAGTTCGAGACCGTCCTGCTGGGCATGAACTTCGGCTACTTCTTCACCCCGCGCATCTACCTGCAGTCGCTCGTCCAGTACAGCAACCAGGTCGACAGCTGGTCCGCGAATCTGCGCTTCGGCTGGCTCAACACGGCGGGCACCGGGCTGTTCATCGTGTACAACGACGTCCAGGGCTTCGACTATCCCGACGGGCTCAACCCCGACGGCGGACGGTTCATCGAGAGTGGTACCCTGGCGCGCTCATTCATCGTGAAGTTCACGCGTCAGTTCAACCTGTTGGGAGGGTAGGATGAAGGGCGAAGGCGGCAGTTTCCGGAACCGACGGCCCATGGAGGCCAACAGCCGGGCGACGGGAGCGAGGAGAAGTCTCCTGATTCTGGCCCTTCTGGGCCTCATCACGGGTGCTGCCTGTGCCGCCATCGACCACGAAGCACTTCACTTCGCGCTCAGCAAGTCCGTGCCGGAGAAGGACGCGGCCATCGCCCCGCCCGACGAGTTGCGTCTCTGGTTCACGCAGGAGCCGCAGGAAAACTCGATCTCGATCCGCCTGCTGGCGGGAGAGGAGCTGGTCGAGACGGAACCCGCCGAGGAGGACCCCGATGACGGCACGGTCTTCAGCGTAGCCCTCGAAAACGCTCTCGCGGCCGGCGAGTATACGATCGCGTGGCGCGGGCTGGGCCAGGACGGCCACGTGGTTCGGGGCGAGATCCCCTTCTCGGTCGTGGTCGAATAGAGCAGCTAGGGGGCGGACTGGACGCAGGGTCGATCCCGGACGCCGCAGTCGGCTGGCTTCACTTCGCGGCGCTAGTCGCAGTCTGGGGGGCGGTATCGAGCCGGTGGCTCATCGTTCCCCGCACGCCCGAACGCCTGCAGGACGCGCTCATCGATACGGCTCGGCGGTTGGGGCTGCTGGCGAGCGCCGTGCTCATCCTCGCGATGGGACTGTTGTTCTGGCGCCAGTTGGCGGACTTTCGCGATCCCTTTGTGCCGTGGCGGGAGGACGCAGCCATCTTGCTCGGCACGGGGTGGGGCCGGACCTGGATCCTGGGCATGGTCGGCTCGATCCTGATGCCGGTGCTGTTTATGGCCGCGTCACCTGCCGTGCGGCGCGGGGCTGCTCGACGGCCATCCTGGGTTCTGGCCACGGTCCTCGCCCTGGCGATGTGTGTATGCCCCGCGCTCACGGGACACGCGGCCGGCAGCGAAAACCTGGGGGCGCTGCTGATCCCGGCCGACACACTCCATGTCCTGGCCGCCGGAAGCTGGATCGGCGGTCTCCTCTTCGTGCTCGTCGCCGATGGCTGGGAGCGACGTCGAGATGGTCACGACGCCGGCCTCCTCGCCGACCTGGTGCCGGTGTTCTCGCCGGTTGCACTCGTCTCTGCCGGGGTGCTCCTCGCGACGGGCAGCCTGGCAGCATTCGTCCACGTGGAGTCGGTGGGTGCGCTCTTCGGGTCCACCTATGGACGATTGCTGCTGGCGAAAGTCGCCCTCGTCCTGCTCGTGATGGTCTTGGGCGCGATCAACTGGCGGCGCCTGACGCCGCTGCTGCTGGATGAGAAGGCCGATGCCCCGATCCGCAGCAGCGCGATCCGGGAACTCGTCATCGCACAACTCGTGATCGTGGTCACGGCCCTGCTGGTGCACACCTCACCGATGGGCGGTTAGCGCCGCGCAACGTTTTTTGTTGCGCGGTGACGGGCACGCAAGCAAGTAATTCCGCGGGATTTCGCGCGTGAGTGTTGCGTCAACCGCTTGCCGCGCCGCATGCCGGCAGCTCGCTTGCGACACCCTCGTCGCCCGCCGCGCGCGACTCGACCGAGACCTTCCAGCGCACGCCGGTCCCGAACCAGCCGGTGCCATCGCCGAACACGGAGGGGATGTGGATCTCGCCTTCGAAATTGCGCCGGACGCGGATCCAGTTGGCCCAGTTCCGGTCCACCGCTCCGATGGTGACATCGGCGCTGGCTCCTTCCGGGAGCCCCGTGTGCAGCACGCGTTGCAGCTCCCACTCGTCCCGATTGATCAGTTCGAACAGGAAGTCCCGCGGAAAGATCATGTTCGTGTGGTCGGGCCCACGCAGGGTCGCTGGAAGGTACAGGGGCTCGTCGTTGGTCCACAGCTCCCCGAGCCCAGCGACTCGGGCCTCTGCCAGAAAGGCCCCGGCTCCGCGCACGCGCGGCCAGGAAAAGTTGTATCCCGTGTCCGGCTCCAGCCGGCAGCGACCGTTGCTCAGGGAAAGCCCCGAAGGGGCGAAGAAGCCTGGAAGCCGGCTCACGCCTGCAAGGACGCCGCCGTCCGGCAGCGTCACCTCCAGGGTGAGTAGTTCTCCGGGTGAGAAGGGGCTCGGCCGCACCCTGCCGATGTGGCAGGAACCCGCCGGTGGTCGGCGGAATCCGCCGGCAAGCTTTGTCACGCAGGTCGACCGCGGGTCGGCCACTTCCTCGAGCCGAATCGACTGGCCGTGCTCTCCGCCGATCCGCACTGTGGCACCGGGAATCTCGTAGGAGATCTCACGATGACTGCGGGTGATCAGCGCCACGATGCTCAATTCCAATTGGGAGGGTTCCAGAGGATCGTCGACATTGAGCACCGCTGTGACTGCCGCCACCATCAGTTCCGGCGAGGGGGCGATCTCGACATCGGTGAGTTCGCATCCTCCCAGAACGAGCGAAACCGGAATGGCCAACAAGAGCCCGCGCATCAGAACGACACCTCCACTCCGAATGTGGGCAGGACGGGGATCATCGCGAATCCGTTGCGAACGGGTGGGATGGCGGCGTAGTTGTATTCGTAGAAGTGCACATTCCTGCGATTGTACACGTTGATCACATTGAGGTACGGGGTCACGGTTCCCCATCGCTTTTGCCACGTCTTACGGAGGGTGATGTCAAGCCGGTGGTAAGCCGGATACCGCGCACCGTTTCTGGGTCCAACGAGGACCCCCCTCGCATAGGTTGGATCGAAGAGCCGGTCGATCATCTGGTGATTGTAGATGTCGTACAGGGCGACAGGCGCGGTATACGGCCGTCCGGTACCGAAGTTCCAGCGTAGTCCCGCCTCGCTGTTTCCGGGCAGTTCCCGGCGCAGCACCAGGTCCAATTCAATGCGGCGGTCGAAGACCGGTGGGTAGTCGATGAGCGGAGCCGGATCGAGTCCGGAGTCGGTATCGAGAAACGTACGGGTGGCCTTGAGCAGCGACACCGAAATCCAGCCGGTGGTTTTCCCGCGGTTTCGTCGGATCAGGAGGTCCATTCCGTAGGCCAGTCCGTCTCCGGAGAGTAGGTCGTCGTTGGGATCGGCGGGATCGTCCGCCCAATTCTGGGTCACAACGCCGCTGAAAGTCCGGTAGTATCCCTCCGCAGAGGCGAACCACGCGTTGCTGCCCAGGAAGGCCTCGAGCCCGCCCTGAACCTGGTCCGACTCGAGCACGGGAGCTCTGTTCCCGGCAAGCATCCACCAATCCAGGCCGATCCCCGCCTTCTCGTCTCGCAGGGAATGAACAAACTGCGTGTAGCGGCCGGCTGCCGCTCTTAGCGCGAAAGTGCCTCCGCCGAGAAAGCGTTTCACCGCGATGCGGGGCGAGAGGGTTGCCGCAGTTCGGTGGTCGCCGGGACTCCACTGGTCGAGGCGCAAGCCACCTTCCAGCAACCAGTGGAGGCTGGGCCGCCAATGAATCTGGGTGTAGGCGCCCGATCCCCAGCCATCCCCAAGACCGGTCGGATACGCGTAGTCCGGCGCCCCGCCGGAGACGCTGTTGTCGTAGTTCATGCCGAATACGGCAAGTCCCGATGTCCATCGCATGCGGGCAGCGGGACGGCGCTCCAGGTCGGCGCCAAGCGTCCACTGCGAAATCCTGGTCCCGACGCCCACGTCTCCGTAGCGCAAGAGCTCGAGGTCGCCCTCGAAGCGCGAGATGTTGCCACGCAGATCCAAGGACCCTCCGCCGGCCAGGGGGCGCGTCCAGGAGGCGCCGATCGCGTCGTTCCCCCAGCGCAAATGCCGGTCGGGGATCTCGTTCCAGTCTTCTTGATCACCGCTGCCACTGAGAATCTGCGCGTGCCTCAGATTGATCACGTCGCGGCCGGAATAGGCGGTAATCCGGACCTGGTCGCCGTTGCGTGTCCAGCCTTCGAAAGCCGCTTGCGCGCTGTGGAGCCGGTAGGGAAAGGGTGCTGCGAGAAACGGTCTGGTCAGCGCGTCCAGGTACGTTCGGCGCGCGGAGAACTGCCAGCGCGCGCTGGCGAGCCCGAGCCGACCCGTGACACTGCCTGGCAGCCCGCCCTTTACGGTCGCCCGACTCGAGATCAGGCTGATTGCGGCGTCGACGTCCAACTCCCCGTCACCCATGTCGGATTCGACGAGCAGCACTGACGAAACACGTCCCCCGTAGCGTGCCGGGAATCCTCCGGACCGGAGTTCCGCCCACCGCAAGGCATCGGAATTGAAAACCGAGAAGACTCCCATGCCGTGAAAGGGGTTGAAGATCGGGACGCCGTCGAGGAGGATGAGGTTCTGGTCCGCAGATCCGCCTCGGACGTTGAAGGCAGCAGTGAAATCGGACACCCGCGTGACACCGGGAAGCGTCTCCACGCTCTTCACGGGATCGGCTTCACCGACTGCCGGGATCAACCTCAGTTCCGCTGCACTCAATTCCTGTACCGTCGTGCCCGCGGAGTGCTCGAACCATGCGCGTTGCCTGCTCCGCTCCCCCTCGACCGCCACCCCCTCCACCGTCACGGCTTGTTCGCTCAATGTGATCTCCACTCCGACGTCGGCACCGGGCGCCAGTTCGACTTCCGTCTCGTGCACGCCATAGCCGATCCGGGCGACCGTCAGGATGTAGTCGCCGACGGCCAGACCATCGAAGAGAAAGAATCCCAGCCTGTCGGTTCCGGTGACGAGTGGGCGGGTTGTGTCGGCTGCAGGCAGCAGTCGCACAGTGGCGTCCTCGATCGGAATGGCCACCTCGGACCTCACCCGGCCACGCAATGCGGCCTCGGGAGCGGAGATCTCCTGTTGCGCCCGGGGCACGACCACAACCTGCGACGCAAGTTCGACATAGCCGAGGTCCGTACCGGCCAGCAACCGATCGAGCGCCTGCGCCACGTTCATTGTCACACAGTCGCAGTCGACCCGCAGTCCATGCGGCAGAAGACTGGGACTGAATGCAATCCTTACCTGCGAACTCTCGGCCAGCCGGGAGAGAGCAGTTGCAATCGGGATTCGCTCGATGGAGAGGCTCGAGACGGTCGACAGCAGACTGCCCGGAGCGGGGCGGATTCCGAACTCGCCCTTCAGAGTCACCAGGACCTGGTAGTCCTGGGCGACCGCCGCCGATGGTAGAGCAATGGGCGAGAGCGCCGGAACTGACACCTTCGCGCAGGCAATGCCGAGCGCCAGGACTTGCCGCATGTTGCGCATCAGCCTACCCCCGGGCCACATGGCGGCAGCTCTTCCCCGCCGTTCTCGCGCGACTCGACCGAGACCTTCCAGCGCACGCCGGTCCCGAACCAGCCGGTGCCATCGCCGAACACGGAGGGGATGTGGACTTCGCCGGGAATGTCTATTCGGCCAAGGCGGACCCAGTTGGCCCAGTTGCGGTCGATCGCACCGACGGCGACCTGGGCGCTGGAGCCCTCGGGAAGCCCCTGGCGCAGCACGCTGTGCAAGTCCGTTCGATTTGGATCGAGCGCTTCGAACAGGAGGTCGCGCGGAAAGAGCACGCCGGTTTCGTGCGCGCCCCGCAGGGTGACCGCGAGGGACAGGGGAGCCTCGCTATCCCACAAATCGCCAAGCCCCGCGAATCTGGCTTCCGCTATGTAGCCCCAGCTTCCCTCCGAACGGGCCCAGTCGAAGCGATAGCCGGTGTCCGGATCCAGACGGCAACGTCCGTCCTCCAGGGACAGGTTCGTTGGCGTGAAGATACCGGGCATCCGGCTCTCGCCCGTCAGGACGCTTCCATCCGGGAGGGTGACCGACAGCGTCAGCTTTTCCCCCGGCGCAAAGTGGTCTGCGGGAGCGGCGGCGAGGTGGCAGGAGCCGGCAGGAGGGCGGATTCCTTCGTCCAGCCGGGTTACGCAGGTGGCCAGAGGATCGGACACCTCGGTCAGCTGAAGCATCCGTCCCGATTCAGCGACAATCCGAACCGAAGCGCCTGGCACTTCGTGTTCCGTCTGCCGGTGGAACCGGGTGATCAGCGCGTTGGCGCGCGTATCCATCCGGGACGGATCCAGCGGGTCGACGGTAAGCACTACCGTCACTCCGGCCACGATCAGATCCGGGACGGGTTCGGTCTGCACCTCGGTGAGTTCGCAACCGCAGAGCAGTAGAAGGGCCGGCAGCAGCGGCCAGCGTTGGGGACCGGTCGCGGAGCGGCTTCGGGGGATGCATCGCAACGACTTGAGCGGGCGCATCAGAAGGACACCTCCACTCCGATGGTGGGCAGGAAGGGGAGCATCGAAACCCCGTCGCGAACAGGTGTCTCGGGTCGGTAGTTGAACGAGTAGAACAACACATTTTTGCGGTTGTACACATTGATCACGTTCAGGTAGGGCGTTACCCGGCCCCATTCCTTCTGCCAGCTTCGCCGGAAGGTGATGTCCAACCGGTGGCGGACCGGGTAGCGTTCGCCGTTTCTGGGACCGAACACCACCCCCTTGGCGTAGGTCGGATCGACCAGCAGGTCGACGATCTGGGAGCGGTACACGTCGAAGAGGCCGAGCGGACGCGTGTATGGAAGTCCCGTGCCGAAGTTCCAGCGCAGACCGGCCTCGATATCTCCGAGCAGGTTGCGGCGAAGCACCAGGTCGACATCGAGGCGACGGTCGAAGACGGGTGGATATTTGATCATGGGAGCCGGATCGAGGCCCGACTCCGTTTCGCGGAAGGTACGGTCCGCCTTGAGGAGCGACACGGAAAGCCATCCCGTGGTCCGGCCGATATCTCGCCGGACCATCAGGTCGGCGCCATAGGAACGCCCCTCGCCTGACATCAGGTCATCGGCGGGGTCGGCGGGATCATCCGCCCAATCCTGCGCCACCAGCCCTTCGAAGCGGCGATAGTACCCTTCCAGACTCACGAACCACGCATCGTTTCCACCCACGAACCCTTCGACGCCTGCCTGGAGCTGTTCCGACACGACCACGGGCGCCGTACTCCCGGAGAGCATCCACCAGTCCGGACTGACGGGGAGCTTTTCGTCCCGCACCGAAAGAATGAACTGGGCGTAGCGCCCCGCCGCCGCCCGCACGGCCCAGGCGCCGTCCCGCAGGAAGCGCTTGAGAGCGAATCTGGGTGACACCACCGTGGCAGCCTCCGCATCGCCCGGACGCCAGTGGTCCAGCCGCAGCCCGCCCTCCAGCAACCAGCGCGCGTTCGGGTTCCAGCGGATCTGCGTGTAGGCGGCCGACTCGATGCCGTGCTCGCGGCCTGTCGGAAACGCCTCGGGTACACCACCCGTGATCACGTTGTCGTGTACGGCCCGACCGAGGATCCAACCGGACTTCCAGCCGAGGCGCGGGGCGGGTCTGCGCTCCAGGTCGCCACCGAGCGAGAAACGGCTGATCCGGGACATGATCCGTATGTCCCCGAATTCGTCGAATTCGAACGCGCTGTTGAAGCGTGAGTAGGAACCGTGCAGATCCACGGCGCCGCCGCCATCCAGGGGACGAGTCCAGGTCGTGCCGATGGCATCGTTCCCCCACCGCCACCCGAAGCTCGGAACCGGGTCGCCGTCGCGGGCGTCACCGACATCTTCGCCGCCAAGTATCGCCAGATCCATGATGTTGACGTGGTCCCGGCCCGAGTAGCCGGTGATCCTTACCCTGTCCCCCTTTCTGGTCCACGCCTCGAAGCCGGCCTGCAGATCATTGAGGCGATAGGGGAAGGGAGCTTCCAGAAAGGGTCTCGTGAGCACGTCCAGATAGCTGCGGCGGCCGGAGACCCTCCATCGGGCGCTGGCCACCCCGAGGCGCTCTTTCAGACCATTCGACAGACCGCCTTTCACAGCTGCCCGGCTCGCGATGAAGCTCACGCCCGCGTCCACTCCCAGCTCCCCGTCGCCCAGGTCGGTTTCGACCAGCAGGACCGAAGACGTCCGCCCGCCGTACTCCGCGGGGAACCCACCGGAGTGAAGCTCGGCCCGCTGCACCATGTCGCCGTTGAAGACGGAGAACAGTCCCAGGGCGTGAAACGGGTTGAAGATCGGAACACCGTCCAGTAGAACCAGGTTCTGGTCGGCCGATCCGCCCCGGACGTTGAATGCGGCGTGGAAATCGGACACTCTGGTGACGCCGGGCAGCACCTCGACGCTCTTGATCGGATCCGACTCCGCGACGCCCGGAATCGTCTTGAGTTCCCGGCGGTTCAACTCCTGGACGGTTGTGCCGGCCGACCTCTCGAACCGCTCGCGCTGCCGGCTTCTTCGGCCTTCCGCCAGCACACCCGTCAACTCGACCGCTTGTTCGGACAGAGTCACTTCCACCTGAAGATCGGATCCCACGGCAACGTTCACATGTTCCTCATGAAGCGCATACCCGATGTGTGCCACGCTCAGCACATAGGAAGCCGGGGCAATGTCATGGAAGGAGAAGTAGCCCAGCCGGTCGGTGCCGGTGATCTGCTGTTGGGTCGTGTCTGCGGCCCGCGTCAGGCGGACCGTGGCATCCTCGAGCGGAACCGCGACTTCGGATCGCACGCGGCCGCGCAACAGGCCATCGGGCGGCGCGAGATCGCTGCCCGACCTGGGGACGACGACCACCTGCGACCCCAGTTCGACATATCCGAGGTCCGTGTCGGAGAGGAGCCGGTCGAGGGTCCGCGCCAGATTCAGCGTCGCGCAGTCGCAGTCGACGCGCAGGTCGGCCGGCAGCAGGCTCGGGCTGAAGGCGATCTGGACGTTCGACCGTTCGGCGAGCCGGACCAGCGCGTCTCCGAGGAGGGCCCGCTCGATCGAGAGGCCGGAGACGGTCGCCAGGAGGGTTCCCGGCTCGGGATCGATCCCGGTCTCGCCCCGGAGCGCGGCCAGCATCTGGGTGTCCTGAGCGGAGAGCGCCGTGGGGACGAGCGCGGAGGGCGCTGCAGTGATGACGGCCGGGAGCAGAAGTGCGAGGGCGCCGCTGGCGACCAGGCGCGATTCGGTGGCCAGGCGCGAACCGGAGACCGCCAGTAGCCGCCCGACCCTCCACACGCGCCGCGAGGTTCGGGTACCCCACCGCGCCGGCCTCACGAGGCCGCTCCGCGATCGGCGGACTCGATCCTTACAACCCCTGCGTCGATGCTGCAGCGGGCGTCGATCACGCTGCACACCACCGTCATGACCTCCGGCAGCGACTTCGAGTCGAACCACATGGTGAGGGTTCGGTCGAGGAGCGCGTCGTCGCCGACCACCACTTCGGCGCCGTAGTGCTCCTCGACCTCCTGCATCGCTGCGCCGAGCGGCGTGTCGTGGAAGATGAGGAAGCCGTCCATCCAGTCGGCCACGCTCTCGATCGGGGCGGCGGACTCGACCGGCGCGGGCAGACCGCCCAACAAGCTGGTGGCTTGCCCCGCTCCGACCTGCACCTCGTGATCCGGCCCGGACAGTGCGACACGCCCTTCGACCACCGTAACGGCAAGCTCGTCGGTGTGCGCCGCGAGGTGGAAACGCGTGCCCAGGACCCGCGCGGTCCCCGCGTCGGTGACGATGGTGAATGGGCGCGCTTCGTCGGTTGCTACGGCGAAGAAGGCCTGCCCCTCGAAGGTTGCCGCACGGGGCCGCACCTCCGCCACCGTGCTCAGTCGGCTTTCGGGACCCAGTCGGATCACGGTGCCGTCTGCCAGGCGCACCATCTCGGTCTCTCCAGGGCCGGTCACAAAGTCCTGGAAAGGCGGCGCGCTCCCGGCGCTGCTGAAACGCAAGCTGGTCGCGACCTGCCAAGCCCCCATGCACACCACCACCAACACCGCAGCCGCCGCGAGGTCGATCCGGCGGCTTCGGCGCTGCGAAGGCATGATTCGCCGCCCTGGACGCGGAACACCCGACCTGGCCGAACCGGCCCTGCGCGCCTCTGCCCGCCAGATCACCTCTTCGGCCGCCGGCACATCGCCGGGTACGATCCGGCGGTCCGCCATCTGTCCGGCCTCGACCATGCGGCGAAGATCCGCCAGGTCGCGTTCTCGCTCCGCCGAGCCGCTCAGCCACTCTTCGACTGCCGCGTTCTCCTCTTCCGTCGTCTGCTTGCGCAGATGCCGGAGCAGCAACTCGTCCATCTAGTCCCCCTTGATCGCTTGCCGCACGCTTCGAAGCGCGGCGCTCATCTGGTTCGCCACCGTCTGCACCGAGATGTCCAGCACCGCCGCCGCCTCGGCGTGACTCAGCCCGCGCTGGAAGACGAGTTCGAACACCTCGCGGCGGCGATCCGGCAACAACGCGACGGCAGTCTCGAACGCATCCGCCAGCACCTTCGCATCGAACTCCTCGGCGGGGGTCGCGGGCCGCGGGGCATCGAGCTGCTGCTGCCGCTCCGCCCACCGCCGCCGCACTCCCTGCTTCCGCTTCTCGTCGATCACCTGGTGCCGCACGATCCGGTACATATACGCGCGCGCCGATCCCCGCGGCCGCCAGCCCCGCCTCCGCTCCCATACCTGAATGAACGCTTCCTGCACGAGATCGCGGGCCAGCTCCACATCGCCCAGCTGGCGCGCCGCATAGCGCACGAGGTCCTCCCAGCAGAGGTTCATGAGGCGACCGAGCGCCCGCGACGACCCGCCCTTGACGGCGGCCATCAGACGATCGAGCCGGTCGTCGCCAGTGGCCATCCGGGTGTCGTCGGTCTCTCGCATGACTTGAAGGCTTCGCATTCGACTCCGCATTCAGCCGGTTCGGATTGGTGGCTCCTACGCACAGGAAGCGGATGAGGGGCGCTCAACTACTATGGCCCCTCCGGCCCGACAAGCCTACGATGTCACCAACCCGCCACCGGGCCCGCGAGTTCCCCGAGCCGGACACGACCGCATGAAGACAGCTCCACGCAAACCCCTGGCCGCCGCCTGCATTCTCCTCGCCGCCGCCTGCACGGACGCCGCTCCCCCAGCCGACGACACCCCATTCGACGTCCTCCTCACCGACGCCCGCGTAATCGACGGAACCGGCGCAGCGCCGTTCGACGCCGATGTCGGGATACGCGGCGATCGCATCGTCGCGGTGGGCGAGCTGACGGACCGCGAAGCCGCCCGCACCATCGACGCCGCCGGCCGCGTGGTCGCCCCGGGATTCGTCGACATGATGGGCCAGGCCAGCCTCGTCCTCATCACCGACCCCCCGAGCGCCGAGAGCAAGCTGCGCCAGGGCATCACCACCTACCTCTCCGGCGAGGGCGGCTCTCCCGCGCCCCAGAGCGACGCCACGCTGAGCAACCCGCCCGTCATCGACGGCGACACCCTCCGCTGGCGCCGCTACTCCGAGTACTTCGCGATCCTCGAGCGCTACGGCATCCCGATCAACGTGGTCCACGACGTCGGCCTGACCCAGGTGCGGCGCGTGGTGCTCGGCGACGAGGACGTTGCGCCTACGCCCGAGCAGCTCGAGCAGATGAAGGCGCTTGTAAGAGAGGGGATGGAGGATGGAGCCGTCGGCGTGTCCACGTCCCTGATCTATCCGCCCGCGATCTACGCGTCCACGGAAGAGCTGGTAGCCCTCAGCGCGGTGGCCGGCGAGTACGATGGCGTCTACTTCACGCACATGAGGAACGAGAGCCACGCGGTCCTCGAAGCCATCCGCGAGGCCATCACGATCGGCGAAGGCGCCGGCGTCCCCGTCCACATCTACCACCTGAAGGCGGCCGGCCAGCGCAACTGGCCCCTCATGGACCAGGCCCTGACGCTGATCGACTCGGCCCGCACCGCCGGCATGGACGTCACGGCCGACATCTACCCGTACGTGCGCAACGGCATCGGCCTGGGCTCGTTCCTGCACCCCCGCCACTACGCCCGCGGCGCCGGGGCCTTCCTGGCCACCCTCGGCGACCCCGACCTGCGCGCCCAGCTGCGCGAAGAGGTCGAGACCGATTCCGGCTGGGAGAACTGGTACCAGCACGTCGGCATGGACTGGAACAACGTGCTGATCGTCTCGGCCTCCGGCGCCGTGGACCCGGGCGTCGTCAACCGCTCGGTGACCGAAGCGGCCGAGGTGCTCGGCACCGATCCCTGGAACGCCTTCTTCGATCTCGTCCAGGCGGGCGGCGTGAGCGTCAACCCCCTCAGCATGAACGAGGCGCAGAAATGGGCCGCGCTGCGGGCGCCGTTCGTCATGATCGACACCGACGCCTCGCCGGTGAACCCGGCCTCCGTGTCGGGCACCCACCCCCGCGCCTTCGGGGCCTTCCCGCGCGTGATCGCCAAGTACGTGATGGAGGACGGCGTCATCACGCTCGAAGAGGCGGTCCGCCGCATGACCTCGCTGGCGGCGCAGCGTCTGGGGATGGAGGACCGCGGCGTCGTCGCATCCGGGATGGCCGCCGATCTGGTGGTCTTCGACCCGGCGCGCCTGAGGGATCGCGCGGACTTCGGCGCCGACGCCACACTGCAGTCCGAGGGCGTGGACTACCTGTTCGTGAACGGCGAGCTGGTCATCGACGACGGGGAGCTGACGGACGCGAAGCCGGGGAGGCTTCTGAGGCGGACGAACCCGCTATAGCGTCGGCGTAGCCCGCTGGTGACCGCTCGACGTTTCAGCTGAAACGTTCTTCGCCGGGAAGTGCGAGCTAACATGTAATGTCGGCATTACATATTGTAATGTATCATTTACTTTCCGTGTCGCCGGGCCTGCCAAATCCAGTACGCTACCACCCCGGCGTCGGGGTGCGGTGCGCTCACGCGGCTCCCACCGGATCCACCCGCACCGTCACAATATCCGTGTCATGGTACTTCTGATGCCGCACGGATGTTGCGATATGGCGCAGGAGGCGCAGGGAGAAGTCACGCTCCACGGGCACTTCGCTCACGCTGCCGCCGATGAACGCCATGCGGTCCTCGATGTTGCCTTCGCCCGCGGCGGCGAGAAATTCGAGTTCGGCCCCGCCCCCCTCGGCCCGGGCCGTCACCCTGAGGCGCCGCGTCCCGAGGGCATCGTCCTCGGTGACTTCGTCGAGGAGGACCAGGAGCGTCTCCTCGGCGGCGAGGCTCATGCGGTGGACGAGATCCTCACCCAGCCCCGCCCGCGCGCCGAAGTCCTCCAGGAACGCCTGGATCTTCGGCTGGGCCTCGACGTTCAGGGTGGTCTGGGTGCGGCGGCGCCGGGGTCCAGACAGCTCCATGAACGCAGACAGCAGGATTGCGGTCAGCCCGCCGGAAGTCATTCCGTTCTCCAGCAGCCGCCCGGCCCAGCCGAAGTACTCGGAGGGAATCTGGCCGCTCTGGAACCCCGCCCCGATCCAGAACGACACGCCGATGATCGTGGCCTTGCGGTAGTCGATGCCGTCCTGCGTGACCATCTCCAGGCCGAGCACGAACAGGATCGCGATCAGCACGATGATGTAGGCGCCGACCACCGGGTTGGGGATGGCAAGCAGCACCGCGGTCGCCTTGGGGAAGAAGGCCAGCGCAATGAAGGTCACACCGATGCAGGCGCCCACCCGCCGCGCGGCGATCCCGGTGATCTCGACGATGGAGACGCTGTTCGAGTAGGTCGTGTTGGGGACGGTGGCGAGAAGTCCCGAGAGGAGGTTGCCCACCCCGTCGGCCGCCACCGCGCCCTGCACCGCGCGGAAGTCGGTCGCCCGCCGCTTGCGCCAGGACACCCGCTGGATCGCCATCCCGTCGCCGATCGTCTCGATGGCGCCGACCAGGGTAACGAAGATGAACGCCGGCAGCATCGCCCAGAACGCGGGGCTCAGGCTCAGGTCGAATCCGGGCCATCCGCCCGCCGGAACGCCGAACCACTGCGCCTCGCCCACGATGCCCATGTCGTAGATCCCGTATCCGGCCGCCACCAGGCAGCCCCCGACCGCCCCGATCACCGATCCCCACAGCCGCAGTGCTCCCCTGGCACGCAGGATGATCACGATGGTGATCACGATGGTCGCGAGGGCGGTGAGTGGCGCCGCCGCGGGCGCCGCGCCCTCGGGTGCCTGGAAGAGGAGGTCGAAGCCAATGGGCATGACCGTGACCGCGATCAGCATGATCACGGTGCCGGCTACCGTGGGCGTGATGACGCGCCTCAGCAGTGACAGGTGGGACGAGATCAGGAACTGGAAGAGCGACGACGCCACGATGAGAGTGGCCAGGAGGGCGGGACCACCTTGTTCGAGCGCCGCCACCGACACCGCGATGAAGACCCCGGACGTACCCATGAGCAGGATGTACCCCGCCCCGATGCGTCCGCCGATCGGTCTTGCCTGGATCAGCGTCGAGATCCCGCAGACGATCAGCACCGCGAACGCCGCCCAGGTCAGGTAGGACTCGCTGCCGCCACCGGCACGCACCACGATCGCCACCGTGATGACGATACCCGCGATGTTGAGCAGGATGTACTGGAAAGCGAGTCCGAACGACACCGGGTAAGTGGGCGTCTCGTCGGCCTGGAAGCGAAGGCCCTGGCGCGTGTCGGAAGGGGGCATGGGTCTCGGTGGGAGTGGTGGGAAGGGGTGCGCTCCGGCAGCGGAACCTACGCGTGCCTGCTCTCGATGGCAGCCCCGTGGCGCTCAAGGAACGTCTCGAATTCGGCGACCAGCCGGTCGCAGTGCTCGTCGTTGTGGGCGAGGGAAACCGTCATGAACCCGCGGCGCGAGACCCAGATCCCGGCGAGCAGCATCTCGAGGTGGAAAAGGTCGCGCGCGGCCTGGGGCGTTGCGGCCAGGTCGGCGTGACAGCGGATCGATTCGCGCTGGAAGTGGACATTCATGATCGAACCCCGGCCCGTGACCTGGGCGGGCGCGTCCAGCCGGGTGGCGACGGCGTTGAGGGCATCGCGGAGCGCATCTCCGCGCCGGTTCAGCCGGTGCACCGCCGCGGGCGTGAGCACATCGCGCAGCCCCGCCAGACCCGCCCCCATCGTGAGCACGTTGTTGTTGTGCGTGCCGGCGTGGCTGAAGTGATCCCGGCGCCGCGGGTCGAACCGGTCCATGAGGTCCGCCCGGCCGCCGAATGCCCCGAACGAAGCGCCGCCGCCGAGGTACTTGCCGAAGGTCGTCAGGTCGGCGTGGATGCCGACCATCTCCTGAAAGCCGCCCGTCGCCAGGCGCGACGTCTGCACCTCGTCGAAGATCAGCAGCGCGCCACTATGCTCCGTCGCCCTTCGAAGCGCGTTCAGAAACGCCCGCGTCCCCGGGATGCAGCCGCCGCCCCCAAGCATCGGCTCGACAAGCACGCACGCGAGTTCGCCGCAGTGCTTGTCGATCAGCGAACGCGCCGACTCCACGTCGTTGTAATCGGCCACAATCCACGGAAACGGAAGGTTGAGACGCCGATCCGGCCCGATGAAGTTCAGCGGACCACCGTGGTATGCCCCGTCGAACACGAGAACCCCGTCGCGTCCCGTGACCGCCCGCGCCAGGCTGATGGCCATCAGGTTCGCCTCCGTCCCCGAATTCGTGAATCGAACGCGTTCGACCGACGGGAAGCGCCCACAGATCAGCTCCGCGAATTCCTGCTGGTTCGGCGTGGGGCCGCCCAGCGTGAGACCGTTCCCGGCCGCCTCGGCGATGGCGGCCTGGATGACGGGATTCGAGTGCCCGTAGAGGCCGGCCGTGTGGTCGTTCAGGAAGTCGACGTACTCGTGGCCGTCGAGGTCGTAGAGGCGGGCACCCTCGCCCCGAACGATCGTCACCGGGAAGGGGGCATAGTGATTGACGGTGCGGGTATCCGCCCCGGGCAGGAACCCGGTGGAGCGCTCGAAACTGGCCCGGCTCAGCGGATTCGCGGCAGCGTACCGCGCAGCCGCCTCGGAAGCGAGGTCCTGCAGCGTTCGCGTCATTACCGAAGTCATGGGCGGCTCGAGCGTGTGGAGGCGGGGGCGTGCTCCCGGTGCCCCATCGGGGATAATCGGGCCGATCTGGCGGGAATCGCAAGCCGGGGACATGCTAACGAATGACCGAGGCAACGCTGCACCGGGCCCTCGTGTGGGCCGTCTTCGCGCTTGCGGCCGTGACCTTCGTGAGCCTCCTGCGCTTCAGGGCGCCGTACGGGCGCCACTATGACGGCAAAGGCTGGGGACCGGCCATCCCGAACAGGCTCGGCTGGGTCGTCATGGAGCTCCCCGCGACGGTCTTCTTCGCCTGCGTCTACGCCTCCGGACAGGCCGCCGCAGGAACCGTCCCGCTGATCCTGCTCGCGATGTGGCAGTGCCACTACCTGAACCGGACCTTCGTCTACCCCTTCCGCACCCGCACCGCGGGTAAGACGATGCCCGTCGTCGTAGTCCTGAGCGGCTTCACCTTCAACGTGCTCAACGCGTACGTCAACGCACGTTTCATCTCGCACTTCGGCGAGTACGGCGCCACATGGCTCACCGACCCCCGATTCGTGGCCGGAACCGCAATCTTCCTGGGCGGACTCGTCCTCAACGTCCATTCCGACAACGTCTTGCTACGCCTGCGAAAGCGCGGCGGCACACGCTACTCCATCCCCCGTGGTGGCCTGTTTCGCTACATCTCCTGCCCCAACTACCTCGGCGAAATCCTGGAATGGGGCGGCTGGGCGCTGGCAACCTGGTCCCCCGCGGGACTTGCATTCTTCGTCTACGCGGCCGCCAACCTCGGCCCGAGAGCGCTCAGCAACCACCAGTGGTACAGGGAGCGGTTCGACGACTACCCGGCCAAGCGAAAAGCGCTGATTCCGGGGGTCATCTAGCAACCCGTTGTTGACCGGCCGCTAAGCCGCCGGATCGACCTGCACCGTCACCACATCGATGTCCTCGTACTTGTGGTGTTGCACCGACGTCGCCAGGTGGCGCAGCAGCCGCAACGAGAACTCGTGTTCCTCCGTCGCGTCGACCGCATGCGTGCCGATCACCGCCAGATGGTCCTCGATATTGCCTTCGCCGCCCGCCGCCAGGAACTCCATTTCCACGCCGCCCGCCTCGGTGCGCGCGGTGAGTCGCAACCTGCGCTGGCCAGCACTCTCGTCCCCCTCGGTCTCCCCGATCAGCAGCAGCAGCGTCTCCTCGGCCGCGTGTGCCAGCCGGCCCGCCGTCTCGCTGCCCAAGCCCCTGCGGCCGGCGAAGTCCTCCAGGAACCCGTGAATCTTCGGCAGCGACTCCACCTTCAACTCCGTCTGCATGCGCATGCGCCGCGGCCCCGTCAACTCCATGAACGCGGTCAGCACGAGCGCGGTCAGACCTCCCGACGTCATCCCGTTGTCGAGCAGCTGCTGCAGGAAGGGGGTCAGGCTGTCGGTGGGAATCTGCCCGCTCTGGAAGCCGACACCCACCCAGAAGGAGAACCCGACGACCGTGGCCTTGCGGTAGTCCATTCCGTCCTGCAGCACGATCCGCGTGCCGAGCATGAACAGCACCGCGATGATCACCATGGCGTAGGCGCCGATCACCGGGTCCGGGATCATCAGCAGCAGCTGCGTCACCTTCGGCAGGAAGGCGAGCACGCAGAAGATCAGGCCGATACACGCCCCCACACGGCGCGAAGCGATCCCGGTGATCTCGACGACCGACACGCTGCTCGAATAGGTCGTGTTCGGCACCGTCGCGAAGAGTCCCGAGAGCAGATTGCCGAACCCGTCGGCCGCGACGGCCCCCTGCACCGCCCGGTAGTCGGTAGCCCGCCGCTCGCGCCACGACACCTTCTGGATCCCGACCGCGTCCCCGATCGTCTCGATCGCCCCCACCAGCGTCACGAATGTGTAGGCGGGCAGAATCGCCCAGAACGCCGGCCCGAAGTCGAATCCCAGACCCGGCCAGCCCGCCAGCGGCACCCCGACCCACATCGCCTCGCGGACCGGCCCCAAGTCCAGCAGCCCGAAATACCCCGCCGCGATGCACCCGGCCACAATCCCGATCAACGGCCCCCACAGGCGTACCGGCCCGGTGAACTTGAGCATCACCGCCAGCGTCACGGCAAGCGTCGCGAGCACAGTGACCGGCGCGGCCAGCGGCCCGCTCCCCTCCGGCACGTTGTCCATGAAGTCGAACAGAAACGGCATCACGTTCACAGCGATCAGCATGATCACGGTGCCCGCAACCGTCGACGTCAAAATCCTCCGCAGAATCGACAGCCGCCCCGCCAGCAGGAACTGGAAGAGCGACGACACGATGATCAGCGTGGCCAGCAGCCCCGGTCCCCCCTGCTCCAGCGCCGCCACCGACACCGCGATGAACGCCCCCGACGTGCCCATCATGAGGACGTATCCCGACCCCAGCCGTCCCACGCGCCGCGCCTGCAGAATGGTGGCCACACCGCTCACCAGGAGCGCGCCGAAGGCCCCCCACGCCAGGTACGCCGCGCTGCTCTCCGCGCTGCGAAGCACGATCGCGACGGTGATCACCACCCCTCCGATCGCCAGCACCGAGTACTGCAGCGCCAGCCCCACAGCCAGCGGCCAGGGCGGCCTTTCATCCGGCTCGTAGCGAACGCCGTGTGCGGTCTTGCCTGGCTCGGATGCCATGTCAGATCCTCGCGGGGGGGGAGTGATTGTGCGGTGTCAAACCGGCCGGCGGCCCCTGCCCCACGGTTGGCCGGCGGGCTCGCCCCGGAGACAGTCGGGGCCGCGCCTGCCGCGTTGTCAAGGTCCGCGAGCTGATGGGTGGTCTGGATTGGTGGAAGCGCGACGGCTACGCCACGGCGGGCGAGACCGCAAAGGTCGGCACCGAGATTGTCTGCGGCTGCTGAGGGAATGACGATGTAAACTGCACATGACATTTTGTCATGCGTGGTTTACATTTGGTCACTGCCGCCAGTTTGCGGCGTCCGGTATCCCCCGGCTGAAGAGCACCTCGAGCGCGGCAGCGCCGCCGGGCGCGGCCATCGCCGCCACCTGGAGCGCGTCTTCCGCCGACACCCCCCGCAGGAACCCCCGCACCTGTCCCGAGCGTGGGTTGCGCACGATGGCCACCGCACTGTCGCTGCCGTCGTCGAGCCTGACCGACCCGCCCGGCCCCGAGAGCGTGATGCTGGCCAGTGCCCCCGCCCACGAGCCCTGTACCGGCAGCGTGAACGCGAAGGCGGAACTGCCGTTCCCGTCGGGAACGTCGGGCATCGCGAAGCTCAGCGAGAAGAGTTCGCTGCCGTCGGCGGTCCGCCCGGTGAGCCGGTGGTCACCCGCAGCGTCCGGCAGCGTCGCCGGGGCGTCCACGACGAACGCCGGTTCCAGGAAGGGATCGCCATCATCGTCCACACCGCCCCACAACAGCAGCGACCGCACCTCCGCATCCCCCTTGTCGAAAGATGGCCGGCCGGCGTCTCTCAGGCGGTAGCGGAGCGCGTTGCTGAAGTGGTAGTCGCTTACCCAATTGGGCGGGCCGCAGCCCATGAGGTCCAGGGTGGAGGGCGGCACCAGGGCGGCCTCACGGAAGTCGTAGCCCCAGGCCCCGATCACTCCGCCCGCATGAGGGTATAAAGGGTCGACATGAGTCAGATTCCCGCACGGGGTATGAGCGATGTTGAGGTTGTGACCGAGTTCATGCGACAATGCGCGCTCGTGCGGTATGGCGAAGGCGGACCAGCCGGGCTGGTAGGCGAACCCGCCCCCCACGGTGACCGGACCCGCCATCGTTCCCATGTAGTGGCCCGTTCCACCCTCCATGGTGCGAACGACGCGCGTTTCCCAGAGGAGCTCCAAGGCACTGTTGGTCGAGGTGAGCACGGGCTCGTGGGCGTTCACCTCCAGAACGGCCACCGGGAGCAACCTCCGGGTACGTTGAAGCAGTTCATGGTTGGCGGGATCGGCCGCTATCTCACTGACCAGCTCCACGATCGACGCGTCGGGGTTCTCCTCCCAGAGGAACGGGACAAGTGTCAGCTTCAGGGGGGGCATGTCGTGCACTTCAATCCGCAACCGGCCGGTCTCGGGGATCCGCCCGGCAACCCCCAGGCCTGGATCCAGGGTCCCGCCCGGATCGACCTCGACCACCATTTCAAGCCCCGGTTGGATCACGTGCCCCGGAATCACGGCATTGGCTGACCTGCCGAGCCTGCTCTCGTCCACGGTGGTCGGGATCGGCGACTGCCTGCCCACGATATCCTGCGCATGTATCTCCTGGTCGTTTGCAAAGAACCGGACCCGCACCGGCGGAATCCCTTCGCGGGTGGCCTCGCGCGCTGTGACGAACACGCGCAGGAGCGCATCCTTACCGGCCACCAGGGGGACGGGATGCTCCCGTGACTGCACCGCCTGTGTCAGGTACGCCGTCGACGGAACTACCTCCGGACACCGACTGATCCAGTGCTTCCAGATGCCGCTCAGCCACGTCTCGAAATCCACCTCGGAGGGCACGCACAGCTCGGTGCCCACGGCGAGGAACATGTCGAGGCGGGTGAGGGCAGTCAGTTCCACCGGCAAAACGCCCGTCATTCGGGCGTTGTTCGCCAGTGTGAACTCCCGGAGCGCCGTCAGGGCGCCGAATTCGGAGGGGACGGGGCCCTCGAGATCGTTGTCCTCCAGGAAAAGGTGGGTCAGGGCCGTGAGTTCGCCGAGAGCGGCTGGTATCGGTCCGGTCAGCGCGTTGCCGCCGAGCTCCAGACGGTTCAGTTCGTGAAGACCGCCGAGCTCCGCCGGAATCGGACCGGAAAGGTCGTTGTCACCGAGCTCCAGACGGTTCAGTTCGTCAAGACCGCCGAGCTCCGCCGGAATCGGGCCGGAAAGGTCGTTGTCGCCGACACGCAAGACCTCTAACCCGGTCAGATTGCCCAACTCCGCCGGAATCGGGCCCGTGAGCTCGTTCCTCCGCAAATCGAGTCTCTCCAGGCTGGTGCCACCGAGTCCGCCGGGGATGCTCCCGGTCAGGGCGTTTTCCTGAAGATCGAGTACGGTGAGCTTTCCCAGGTTTCCGAGTGGGGAAGGAATCGGGCCAGTCAGTTCGTTGGTATGGAGCCCAAGGGTGACAAGCTCGGTCAGCGCTCCGACTTCGACCGGGATCGAGCCGGTCAAATTGTTCGCCGACAGAGAGAGTCGATCCAACCGGGTCAGCTTCCCGAGCTCGGGCGGAATCGGCCCGGAAAGCTCGTTACTGTGGAGTACCAGACCCCGGAGCTGCGTGAGGCTGCCGAGCCCTGGAGGGATCGGACCGGTCAGGCCATTGGCGTGCAGCCACAGCTGGGTCAGATTGCTCAGCTTCCCGAGTTCGGACGGTATCGGCCCGGTAAGCTTGTTGTCGTAGAGATACAGTTGCCGCAGGCTGGCCTGGCTACCCAGTTCGGGTGGGATCGGTCCGCTGAGTTCGCTGTCTGACAGGTCCAAGTGCTTCAGGCTGGTCAAATCGCCGAGGCCAGCCGGAATCGCACCGGAGAGTTCGTTGTTTCGGAGCGACAGAAGCTCGAGCTGGTCGAGGTTGCCCAACTCAGGCGGAATTGCGTCCTCGATGGAGTTGCTGTACAGCAAGAGCTGCTTCAGCTTGACCAGGCGGCCGAGTTCAGGCGGGATCGGACCGGTCAGTCCGTTGTCTGACAGGTCCAGTTGCACGAGGCTGGCAAGGTCACCAAGTTCGGCGGGAATCGTCCCGGACAGCTCATTGCCGTAAAGAAAAAGGTTTTCGAGCTTGTCGAGGTCGCCGAGTTCGGCGGGAATCGTACCCTTCAGTCCATAGCGTATCCTGTTGCCCTGGCCGTCCGGCCGGGCACTGAGATCCACCCACCGGACCCGGCCCGAGGGGTGCGTGCCCACGCCGCGCCATTGCGCAAGCGGCTTGTCCGTCAGCCAGTTGTCGCTCTTGAGCCACTTCGCGCCGTTCGTGGCGTTGTAGAGCGCCACCAGCGGAGCACGGTCCGGGTTGAACACCGTGATCCGGGCGATTCCTCGGGTACTTCCGGTCGCCGCAGTGATCTCGGTGGTGCCTTCCCCCACGCCGTGCACGACGCCCGAGGTGTCCACGGTCGCGATCGCGGCGTCGCCGGACGACCACGTGAACGCCTCACCGACGACCGGCTGCCCGTTGCCGTCCAGCGCCTCGGCCGCGAGAAGCAGGGTGTCGCCCAGAATCAGCGTGTCCGCCCTGGGCGACAACATCACTGTGCGCACCACCTGCATCACGTCGACCGCCGCGTCGTCCGATAGCGCGCCCGACATCGCGGTGATCGTGGCCGCGCCGTTCCCCACGGCCGTCACCAGACCGTCGGAGTCCACCATGGCGACCGAGGTGTCGCTGGCGGCCCACATGACCACCTCGCCCGGCATCGGCCGCCCGGCCTGGTCCCGCACTTCGCCCGTGAGCCGCAGGGTGTCGCCAAGCGCGTCGAACATCACCGCGTCGGGTGTCACGGCTACCGTCATGGGCGCCGGCTCCACTACCTCCAGTTGCGCCTGCCCGGTCGCCCCAGATGACGTGGCCGACACTTCCACCTGGCCCAACGCGATCCCCGACACAAGCCCCGCCGAGTCCACGACCGCCACCGTGGTGTCGCTCGATGCCCACGCGAACTCGGATCCGGCGACCGCATGCCCGTTCGCGTCCTCCGCCTCCGCAGAGAGTTGCAGTGTGGCGCCCGGCAAGACGATGGCAGTGTCGGGGGTGATCTCGACCGCGCTCACCTGCTGGGCGACCGTCACCGTGGCACTACCCGACACCGTCCCCGCCGTGGCGGTGATCGTGGCCGTTCCGTTGCCTGCAGCCGTCACCAGACCCGACGCATTGACGGTCGCGACCGCCGCGTTGTTGCTCGACCAGGTCACGGTGACCACCATCACCTGCCCGTTCTGGTCGCGCACCTCGGCCGCGAGCTGTGCAGTCGCTCCCAGGGCGGTCAGTTCAGCGGTGGCCGGGTTGACGGTAACAGTCGTGGGGCGGGGAGAATCGGGGGATGGCTCCGGTGGCTCGGTGCCCCCGTCACCACCGCACGCTTGGGCCCAGGGTATGCACACCAACGCCCCAAATACGAACGGGAAGATCCGGCTGCGGCCCATTCTCGCCTCTGCGCCACCTTGATGATAACTCGATATTGTCAACAGACTGCGTAACGATACGCGAGGCCAACGGTGTGCGCTATACCCGCGACTTATGCAAACAGCGTATGCCAGTCGGCTCTTGAGGCCTTTGCAATGATTGGCACAAACATAATGTACAGGTATGCTTGTACAATCTTGTACAAACATGGCTTAGCCCGGCCAGGCTGCGGCGTCTGGTATCCCGCGGCTGAAGAGCACCTCCAGCGCGGCGCCGGCGCCCGGCCCGGCCATCGCCGCGACCTGGAAGGCGTCCTCCGCCGACACCCCCCGCAGGAATCCCCGCACCTGTCCGGAATCCGGGTTGCGCAGGATGGCCACCGCGCGTTCGCTGTCACCGTCGAGCACAACGGATCCGCCGGGCCCCGAGAGCGTGATGCTCGCGAGTGTCCCCGCCCACGACGACTGCACCGGCACCGTAAACGCGAACGCCGAACTGCCATCTCCGTCGGGTACATCGGGCATTGCGAAGCTCATCGAAAAGAGTTCGGCGCCGTCGGCGGTCCGCCCGACAACCCGGTGATCACCCGCCGCGTCCGGCAACCTGGCCGGGGGGTCGACCACGAAGGCGGGCTCCAGGAAGGGCGCACCATTCCTGTCCACACCGCCCCACACCAACACCGTGGCGGTCGTCTGCCCAGCCCGATCCGGCAGCGCCGGGTGGTCGTAGTCGCTCAGGCGGAAGCGCAGCGCGTTGCTGAAGTGGAAGCCGCCGATCCATTCACGCGAACGACAGTAGCCCATGATGTCGGCGAAGGACGGGTGTACAAGGGTGCGCGAGCGGAAGTCGTAGCCCCACGCGCCGATGGAACCATCCGGCTGGGGAAAGGCAGGATCCGGGTTAGCCGGAAAGGGGTCACCGCAGGGAGCATGGTCGAGGCTCATGTTGTGCCCGAGTTCGTGTGCCATGGTTGGCCCGTGTGGTTGTGAGAAGCTGGTCCGCCCTGGTGTGAACCCCGTCCCGCCCGCACCCCCGCTGAGATCACCCGACATCATGCCCTTGTAGTAACCCGTGCCACCCTCCATGGCCCGAATCGCCTGCGTCGCCCGCAGGAGCTCCCAGACATCGTTGGTCGGGAACACAACGGGTTCGTGCGCTAGGACGTGCAGTTCGGCGATGGGCAGCAGCGTTCGGGTCAGGTGGAGCATTTCGTGGTTGTGGGGATCCGCCGCCATCCCCGTCACCAGGTCCAGAATCGACTGATCGGGATTCTCCTCCCACAGGAACGGGATCAGGGTCAGGTCCATGGGGGGCATGTCGTGCACATCGACCCTGAGTCGGCCGGTCTCGGGGATCCGCCTAGCGACCCCCAGGCCTGGATCCAGGGTCCTGTCCGGATCGACATCGATGACCATCTCGAGTCCCGGCTGGATCACGCGCCCCGGAATCACGGCGTTGGCCGACCTTCCGAGGTCGCTCTCATCGAATCGGTCGGGAATCCGCCACCGCTTGCCCCGGATGTCCAGCCGGTGGGTCTCCTGGTCGCTCACGAAGAACGTCGCACGCACAGGCGGAATCCCTTCACGGGTGCCCGGGCGAGCCGTCACGAACACGCGCAGCAGCGCCTCCTCGCCGGCGATGAGCGGGACGGGAAACTCCCGTGACTGCACCTTCTGGACCAGGTACGCGGCCGACGGGCTCGCCTCCGGGCACCGGGCGATCCAATGCCTGTGGACACGGCCCAGCCACGTCTCGAATTCGGGTTCCCTGGGCATGCAAAGGTCCGTGCCCCCGGCCAGCAACACGTCAAGACGGGTAAGGGAGGTCAGTTCCGCCGGCAGCGCGCCCGCCATTGCGGTGCTGTTCGTGAGGTTGAACTCGCGAAGCGCCGTCAGGGCGCCGAGTTCAGGAGGCACGGAGCCCTCGAGCTCGTTGTCTTCCAGAAGGAGAAGTTCCAGCTGCATGAGGCCGCCGAGACGGGCTGGGACCGGTCCGGAAAGCGCGTTTCTGCTCAGGGCAAGAACGGTCAGCGCGCGAAGGTCGCCCAGTTCCGCGGGTATCGGCCCGGCGAGGTCGTTGTCGCTGAGCAACAGGGTCGTCAAGCCGGTCAGGTCACCGAGTTCCGGCGGAATCGGCCCCGTCAGGTCGTTGGACCGAAGGTCGAGTCCCTTGAGGCTGGTGCCACCAAGTTCGCGGGGTATGCTCCCCGTCAGGGCGTTTTCCGGAAGTGCGAGGAAGGTCAGCCCCTTCAGGTTTCCGAGCGTGGAAGGAATCGGGCCGGTCAAGCCGTTCCTCGACACCGTGAGCCATTCCAACCCGGTCAGATTCCCGAGCTCGGGGGGAATCGGTCCGGAAAGCTCGTTGTCGTCCAGCAACAGCTCCCGGAGCTGCGTGAGGCTGCCCAGGCTCGACGGGATCGGTCCGGCAAGGCCATTACCGTTCAGCGACAGCTGGATCAGATTGGTCAGCCTTCCGAACTCGGACGGAACCGGGCCGGTCAGTTCGTTTTGGTAGAGAAACAGTCGCGCCAAGCTGGCCAGGTTGCCGAGTCCGGGAGGGATCGGTCCGGTCAGTTCGTTGTCGGAGAGGATCAGCGTCTTCAGGCTGGCCAGGCCAGCGAGCGCAGCCGGAATCGGACCCGTCAATGCGTTGTGGGAGAGGTCGAGACGCTCCAGGCTGGCCAACTCGGCGAGTCCGGGCGGGATTCTCCCGGAGAGGTCATTGTTGTCGAGGTGCAGACTCTCGAGTTGGGCGAGGTCGCCCACGTCGGGCGGAATCGCGTCCTCAAGAGCGTTTTGTTGCAGCCAGAGGTGCTTCAGCTTGACCAGGCGGCCCAGTTCGGGTGGGATCGGACCCGTCAGCTCGTTGCCGGACAGGTCCAGCCGCTCCAGGCTGGCCAAATCGCCCAACTCGGGCGGAATCGTGCCGGAGAGTTCGTTCCCGAAGAGCAAGAGACCCTTCAGCTTGTCGAGGCGGCCGAGTTCGGCCGGAAGCGTGCCCTCGAGGCCATGGCGCGCCCAGTTGCCCTCGCTGTCCTGCTGCCCGTGCAGCACCACCCAGTGGACCCGCCCGAAGGCGTCCGTGTGCACACCGTGCCATTGCCCCAGCGGCTTGTCCGTGAGCCAGTTGTCGCTGTTGACCCACTCCGGGCCGTTCGTCGCGTTGTAAAGCGCCACCAGCGGTGCGCGGTCCGGGCTGAACACCGTGATCCGTGCGACCCCCTGGACGCTTCCGGTCGCCGCGGCGATCTCGGCCGTGCCTTCACCCACACCCCGGACCACACCCGTGGTGTCCACTGTCACAATCGCTGCGTCGCTCGATGACCACGTGAACGCCGCACCGGCGACCGCATGCCCGTTGGCGTCCAGCGCCTCGGCCGCCACGCGCAGACTGTCACTCAGGATCAGCGTGTCCGCCGACGGCGTCAGCGTCACACTGCGCGCCACCTGCATCACCTCGATGGCCGCGTCGCCGGAGATCGCGCCTGCAGCAGTCGCGGTGACCGTGGCCGCGCCGTTCCCCACGGCCAGCACCAGACCCGAGGCGTCCACCGTCGCGACCAGGGTGTCGCTGGCGGTCCACATCACTACCTCACCGGGCATCGGCCGCCCCACCTGGTCCTGCACTTCGGCCGTCAGCTGACGGGTGTCGCCGAGCGCGTCGAACGCCACCGTGTCCGGCGTCACGGCTACCGTCGTGGGCGCGGGCTCCAACACTTTCAGTTGTGCCCGCCCGGCCGCTCCGGACGATGTGGCCGATATCTCCACGCTTCCCAGTGCGATCCCCGTGACCAGCCCCGTCCCGTCGACGACCGCCACCGCGGTGTCGCTCGACGCCCATGAAAACTCGGAGCCGGCAACCGCATGGCCGTTCGCGTCCTGCGCCTCTGCGGCGAGTTGCAGCGTGGTGCCTGGCAGGACGATGCCGGTGTCGGGGGTAACCTCGACCGCGCTCACCTGCTGGGCGACCGTCACCGCGGCGCTACCCGACACCGTCCCCGCCGTCGCGGTGATCGTGGCCGTTCCGTTTCCTGCAGCCGTCACCAGGCCCGACGCGTTGACGGTCGCGACCGTCGCGTTGTTGCTCGACCAGGTCACGGTCACCACCATCACCTGCCCGTTCTGGTCGCGGACTTCGGCCGAGAGCTGTGCAGTCGCACCCAGGGCGGTCAGTTCAGCCGTGGCGGGGTTCACGGTGACCGTCGTCGGGTGGGGTGGATCGGGTGGCGGTTGTGATGGCTCGGTGCCCCCGTCGCCCCCACACGCATAGGCCCAGGCGATGCAGGCCAGCGTCACAACGGCCAAAGGCAAGTTGCGGTTACAGATCATCTGGATCGGATTGCCTGTCTGCACTGCGCCTGAACCCCTTGCGACAAACACGAGACTTTCGACTGAACTAGCAGAGTGTGCGTGATGCGTTGATGCACACCGCCACCGATTCAATCGGTCACAGTTCTTGCACAGTCGGGCACATTTGTTGGGCTGGCAATGCTGGCACAAACAACATGTACAAGTACGACGACATTAACTTGTACATGCGCACCGGATGCACAGCGCGCACCCTCGCCTTCATGGCTCGAGTTCTGTCAGTCGGATTCGGGCGTAGCCGCCGGCCTCGCGCTCCCCTCCCCCTTCACATACCGGTCGAACCACCCGATCCAGCGCGCCCACATGTCGAGGTTGTTCTCGATCGCGCGCGGCGTGTGCGACTCGAACGGATACTCGAAGAGCACCGCCGTCTTGCCGAGACCGGTCAGCGCCTGGATCATCCGCTGCGACTGGATCGGATAGGTGCCCGAGTTGTTGTCGTCGGCCCCGTGGTACAGGAGCAGCGGGGTGTTGATCTGGTCCGCCTTGAAGAACGGCGACATCTCCATGTAGATGTGCGGCGCCGCCCAGATGTCGCGGGGCTCGGCCTGGAACCCCATCGGAGTGAGCGAGCGGTTGTAGGCGCCGTCCCCCGCGATGCCCGCCTTGAAGAATGGCGTGTGCGCGAGGAAGTTGGCGGTCGCAAAGGCGCCGTAGCTGTGGCCCCCGTGCCCGATCCGGTCCATGTCGACCACGCCCAGCGCATCGATGGCGCGGATGGCCGCGTACATCCCGTCGACCATGTTGGAGATATAGTAATCGTTGTAATTCTGCCCTACGATCGGGATGTCCGGGTATATCAGCGCGTACCCCTGGGTCAGCCAGATGTCCGACCAGCGCAGCCAGGTCAGGCGCGTGTACGCGTTGTGGTTGCGGGCGCGGATGGTGGCGTTGGCGAAGTCGTCCTCGCTCCGGTACTCGCGCGGATACGTCCAGAAGATGGCGGGCACCTTCGTCCCCTCCACGTAGTCGACCGGAAGCGACACCCGCCCCTGAATCTCAAGCCCGTCGCGGCGGGTGAACTCGAAGTCGATGCGCTGCACCGCCGTCAGCTCGGGAAACGGATCGACGTTGCGGGTCAGGTTCTCCATCGTGCCGCCTGTGGTGGCGCCGTCACCCGCGCCGCCCCCGTTCCGCGTCCACAGATGGCTGTCCGGGAACGTGTTCCTTCCCTCGCGGCTCACGATCATGCGCGTCAGTTCCGCGTCGAGCGGCACGAGCGGCTGGTCGAAGCTGTCCGGCGCACCCTCGAAGATGCGCTCCGTCTCCCCGCTGGCCATCGCCAGACGGTCCACGAACGGCTGAGGCCGGAAGTCCTCCTTCAAGCCGTCGCCGCGCAGATACACACTCTCGCCGTCCGCCGACATCCAGGCGTACTCGATGCCGTTGCCGGTGCGGGCGCTCAGCAGCTCGCCGGGCAGCGCAACCGCGTCGCCGGGGTCATGAAACGGCACCAGAACCCGCCCCTCGCCCGGCGTGTTGATCGGCGGATCGAGCGCGAAGTGGACCAGCGCATCCTCGCCGTCCCGGCTGACCGAAGCGAACGCATCACGCCCGTCCGCCGAATAGACGACACTCCCCACGGGGTGCTCGCTACGCGCAACCTCGATCTCGTCGCCGTCGCCGAAGGGTGGGGGAAGGAGCATGATGCGGTCCCCACGGGCACCCTCCGCGCCACCGGCCTCGTCATCGTCCGCGGCCACGCGGTGAAGGTACGAGATCCCGCTCCCGTCGGGCCGCCAACGCCAGGCCCGCGGGCCATCCTGCGACCCGCCGCCCCGCCCTTCCCGCAACTCGCGCTCCTCGAGCGTCGCGAGCACTTGGCCCGTCGCGATGTCCAGCACCTCGGTGACGCGCGGGAACCCCGTGTAGCTGTTGATGAAGGTGAACGGCCGCTCGATGCGCGTGGCGATGACGTGCCGCCCGTCGGGACTCACCGATACGGCCTCGTACATCCCCGGCTCCCCGATCGGCCGCGCGGCCCCGCCTGGGACCAGCTCGACGATCTGGCTGCGCGTGTAGTACTCGAACAGGTCGGCGTCGTGGTCGTCCTGCAGCAGGAACGGCATGGTGCGGTTCGGCGTGGCTTCCGCGCGGGTGTGGCGGATCGTCGGGCCGGACGGCAGCGCGGGTGCGGGCGGTGGCGCACCCCGGTCGGCAGGCGCGGCCAGCGTGATCAGCGAGCCGGACGCGGTCCACTGCAGCATGTTCGAGGGGGCGGCGCCCTGGCCGCGCGAGGACGTGCCGATCGTGGTGATGACGTGGATGTCGCCGGCGGCGCGAACCGAACCGTCGCCGGGCGAGGCGATCCAGACCTGCGTGGCGTCCTCGAGGTGCGCCAGGAAGGCCAGCTGCGACCCGTCGGGGGACCACATCAGGTCGCTGATGTGGATGCCGTGGGGCAGCTCGACATCCGTGAAGGCGCGATCGCTGAGCGAGTAGAAGCGCAGCCCGTACAACCCGTAGATGTCGAGGTGCCAGGGGCGGTCGGTCCGGGCGCGGATCTCCAGCATCCCCAGCCGGAGGGTCTCCTCGCCGACTTCCTCCAGGGTGGAGAGCTCGGTCGTGAGCGGGATCACGAAGTGGTCGCCGTCCGGGCTGATGTGGTTCAGCGTGGCGAAGTTGGGGTCGGTGGCGAAGAGATCGGTGACGGGGGCGGGAGGGAGGATGTATCCGGGAAGGGGGTCTACGGCGTCGTCGCCGGGGGGATCCGGTTGCTGCGCCGGAAGCGGCGACGCGAGAAGGGGCAGAATCGCGAGTGACAGGAGGCTCGCAACGGCGCGGAGGGTATGGCGATAGGGCATTCCGAAGATCCTGGCGAAGGGTGAAGGCAGTTGAGGTGAAGGTGGAGACGTGGAAGGAGTGGGGGCAAGCCGCGCATGTTGGGGCGGACAACCGCCCATGCTCGGGTCGGGACGAGATCGTCCACCAACTACATTGTGATGGAGACGCATCAAATCACTCTCGCGCCAACCTCACCAGGCACCATGTCCCCAACCCACGACCTTGCCGTCATCGGCGCCGGATTTGCCGGTCTGGCGTGCGCACGCCGGGCGGCGGAGCGTGGCCTGTCCGTCGTGGTGCTCGATCGGCAGTCCAAACCCGGCGAGCGGATCCACACCACAGGGATCCTGGTCAGGGAGGCATGGGAGGAGTGGGCTGCCCCGGCCCCGCTGGTCCGCAGGATCAGCCGCGTGAGGGTCTACACGCCGAGCCACCAGTTCGTAGAACTCGACCGCGACCGGTACTTCTTCATGGCGACCGACACGGGTTCGCTCATGCGGCACCTGGTCGACGAGACCCGGGGCGCGGGGGCCGAGATCAGGTTCGGCGAGAAGTATCGGGGCGCGGCACGCAACGGGGCCGGGTTCGCCCTGGAGGGACCCGGCGTCGCGTGCCGGTTCCTCGTCGGAGCCGACGGTGCGCGGTCCCGGGTGGCCGAGAGCTTCGGTCTCGACCGCAACCTGCGGGTGCTGAAAGGTGTCGAATGGGAGTTCGAGCCTGCCCCGGGCGACGGCGATTGCCTGCACTGCTTCATCGATCCGGAGTGCGCGCCGGGGTACATCGGCTGGGTCGTGCCCGGTGTGAAGGTGACCCAGGTCGGCCTCGCGGTCCATCGTCACCGCAAGGCCGACATGCAGCGCTTCATCGACCGGATCGACCCGCTCTTCGGGCTGTCGGAGAGAACGGTGCTCGAGAAGCGCGGCGGCGTGATCCCCATCGGCGGCCTGCTGCGCAAATTCCACGCGGATCGAGTGCTGCTCATCGGCGACGCAGCCGGGATGGTGTCACCTCTCACCGCAGGGGGGATCCACAACGCGTATCGGCTGGGGCGGCTCGCTGGCGACTCCATCGCCGATCACCTCGAAGGGGGCGGCCCACACCCCGCGAAAATCGTCCGGCGCGCGTACCCGAACCACGCGTGGAAGCGCGCGGCCCGCTGGAGCTTCGACCACCTGCCCGTGGCGCGCGCGTTGGAAGCCGGGTTTCTCACCCGGAACCTCTTCCGCAGGCTTGCCGAGAAAGTGTTCTTCAGTCGGGTGTAGGTGAGGTCATATGTAAAGTAGTGTTGACACTTTGACAACTACACTTGTCAATCCCTGGGGCGGCCAAGCAGGCCCGTTCTGGCTCATGTTTCGCCTCCACCGTATTGTGCTACCGGGTGCCCCTCCGGGACCCAATTGACATCGCCCATTTCACAACGGTCATGCGCCATGCGACTACGGTCAGGAACGCCCCCCGGGGCTGCCGCGTGGGAGAGATACGCCATTGCGGCCTTCGCGTGGGTGAGCTTCCTGAGCCTCCCCGCCGCCCTCTCCGCCCAGCAGTCCACCATTGCGGGCCAGGTGACCGACATCGAGACCGGGGCGCCGCTTTCGGCCGCCGCCGTCGAGGTCATCGGCCTTCATTCCGGCCCGTTCGCCACCAGCGAGTCCGGCGCCTTCCGCGTCTCCGTCCCGGCGGGCACATACTCCATCGTGGTCACGCGGATCGGCTACGAGACCTCGCGCACCGACGGGGTCGGCGTCGAGGCGGGCGGCACTGCGTCCGTGACCATCGAGCTCCGCTCCCGGGCGCTCGCCCTCAACCCGCTGGTCGTTACCGCGTCACGCCGCGAGGAGAAGGAACTCGACGCCCCGGCCTCCGTTTCGACGCTTACCGGCGAGCAGATCTCCAGGATGATCGCGCGCACGCCGGCGGATCACATCAAGACGCTGCCCGGGGTCGACCTCGCGGCCACGGGACTTACGCAGAGCTACGTGGTCGTGCGGGGATTCAACAACGTCTCCTCCGGCCGGTTGCTGAGCATCGTGGACAACCGCTACGCGCGCATCCCCGCGCTCAGGATCAACGCCATCAACATGATCCCCACGACCGACATGGACATCGAGAGGATCGAGCTGGCGCGTGGACCGGGGGCCGCGCTGTATGGACCCAACGCGGCCGAGGGCGTCATGCACATCATCACGGCCTCGCCGATCGACAAGCCGGGAAGCACGGTGTCAATGGCCGGCGGCGAGCGGTCGCTATTCCAGCTGCTGTTTCGGAGTGCAAGCGCGGTGTCGGAGCGCTTCGGCCTGAAGGTCTCGGGACAGTACCTGCGGGGAACCGACTGGGATTACACCGACCCGTGGGAGGTGGCGGCCCGCGAGCAGAACCCGGGTCACCCGCGCATCGGGGTGCGGGATCCGGTCAACGAGCGCTACTTCGCCGACATCCGGACTGATTTCCGGTTTGCCGACGACGGCGAGTTCATACTCTCGGGCGGCCTGAACAACTCGCTGAGCAGCATCAACCTCACCACCATCGGATCCGCCCAGACGCACGACTGGCAGTACCGGTACGCCCAGGCGCGTTTCCTGAAGGGCCGGCTGTTCACGCAGTTCTTCGTCAATCAGACGCATTCGGGCGACAACAGCTACCTGCTGCGCAGCGGGGAGCTGATCGTGGACCGGTCACGCACGATGGCGGCCCAGCTGCAGCACGGATTCGATCTGGGCAGCCGGCAGCGCTTCACCTACGGGCTGGACTGGCAGCGCATCGAGCCGCGCTCCGAGGGCACGATCTACGGCCGCAACGAGGACGACGACCTGCTGATCGAGTCCGGCGCCTACCTGCATTCCGAGACGCGGTTGGGTGATCGGTTGGACCTCGTGACCGCGCTGAGGGTCGACGACCACAACCGGCTGGCCGACGTCAACATCTCACCGCGGGCCGCGCTCGTGTTCCGGCCCGCCGAGGGCCACAACCTGCGTCTGACGTGGAATCAGGCCTACGCAACGCCCTCGACTTCGTCCCTGTTTCTGGACATCCCGACGGGGGTGATCCCGATCGCACCCGGCGTAGGCTACACGTTGCGTGCGGTGGGCGTTCCGGCTGGCGGGCTTACCTTCGCGGACCGGTGCCAGGGGGGATACATGGGACACTGCATGCGGTCCCCGTTCCTGCCGGGCCAGCTGCCTGCGAACGCGGCGCTGTTCTGGGATGCGCTGATCAAGCAGTTCGCTCCCGAGACGCTGCGGTCGTTCCTGCTGGGACCCGGAAGCCGACCGGGCGATCCCGCGCTGGGGACCGTGTTCCGGCGCCTCAACACCGATGCGCTGGGTCCTGCGGGCGGCGATGTGTTCCCGCTCGATCAGGGCCCGACCGACCTGCCCGGGCTGGTGCCGACGGTGTTCAACAGCATCGAGGCGGGGTACAAGGGGCTGATCCGGGACCGCGTCAGGCTGGCCGCCGACGTGTATTTCGCCAACGTCGAGAACTTCGTCGGCGCGCTGAAGGTGGAATCGCCGAACGTGTTTCTCGATCCCGCGTCGACGGGCGCGTTCCTGGCGAGCCGGCTCGGTCCTCTGGTTCAGGCGGGGCTTGTGACGACCGAGCAGATCGCTGCCCTGACCGCGGGACTCGCCGCGGTTCCGGTAGGCGCCGTGACTCCGGACCAGTTCGACTCGCCCGATCTGCTGCTGGCCTCACGCAACTTCGGCTCGGCCAGCTACTGGGGTACCGATCTCTCCGCCCAGGTCATCGCGTCGGACCGGGTGACGCTGACCGCAGGCTACTCGTTCCAGAACAAGGAATGCTTCGACTTCGACGAAGACGGGGACTGCCCCGGAAGCGACGACCTGGCGCTGAACGCGCCGAGTCACAAAGGGTCCGCTGGATTCGCCTTCACCGACCGGGCCCGAGGCTTCCTGTTCGACGCGCGCTGGCGCTTCTCCGACGGGTTTGACATGCGGTCGGGCGTGTTCGCTGGCACAGTGGACGCCTACCATGTGCTGGACTTGACGGCCGGTTATCAGCTGCCGTTCCAACCCAATGCGCGTCTGGAACTGACGGTCTACAACGCGCTCAACAACCTGCACCGGGAGTTCGTCGGTGCGCCGGAGTTGGGGAGATTGGCCTTGGTGAGGGTGCGGTACGACTTCTGATCGGGTGCGCATGCTCGTCGAGCGCACTTGGCAGAGCGCGCCTCGACTGGGCTAACTTGGGACCGAGGTCACCCCGACCCGTTTCCTTCTTCCCCCACGTGCCATGAACGACAACGTCATCCGCGCTCTTCGCGGGCCCGCCGCAGCGTCCCTCCTTGCCCTTCTGTTCCCGGCAACGCCGACGGCCGCCCAGACGCCCGAACTCGTCTACCTCCCGAACATCACCGCGACCGCGGTCGATGGCGGCTCCCTCACGACCATCGAGGAACAGACCGCCGCCACGCTCGACGCCCTCGGCGAACAGCTCCGCGCGCGCGGACTCGGCTACGAGGACGTCGTCGCGATGAACGTCTTTCTCCGGGACACGCGCCACTTCCAGGGCATGAACGGGGTCTATCGGGGCTATTTCGCCACCGACCCGCCCACGCGCGCCACGGTCGAGGCCGACCTGCCTGACCCGGACGCCCTCGTGCAGATCTCGGCGGTGGCCACCCCGGACGACACCGAGGTGATCTCGCCTGCGGGGCTGCAGTCGCCGGCGCTGCCGTATTCATGGGGCATCCGCACGGGAGACGTGCTGTTCATCGCCGGGGCGACGAGCCGCAATCCGGATACCTACCAGCCGGTTGCGGGCGACGTGCAGACCCAGACCCGGCGCGTCTTCGGCAACATCGGGATGATCCTCGAAGAGGCCGGCATGGACTACGGCGACCTGGTCGCGTGCAAGGTCTTTCTGGACGATGTGCGGCTCTGGGGCGACATGAACGCGGCCTACCGCGAGTTCGTGACGGCCGAGGACCCTCCCGCGCGGGCGGCGGTGCGCGGCGGGCTCATGAACCCGGTTTTCCTGGTCGAGATCCAGTGCGTTGCCGAGCAGTCGGACGAGCGGCGGGTGGTGCTGCGCGAGGGCCAGCGGCTGGGGCGGTCGCCGCTGTCGCCCGCAATCGCGACGGGTGAGCGGGTCTGGCTGTCGGGGATGCTGGCCCGCGGGGACGACGCCGAGGGCGAGGCGCGCGCCACGCTGGCCAACCTGGGTGCGACGCTCGAGGCGGCGGGGCTGGGGTTTGGGGATGTAGAGGATGTGTGGGTGTATCTCACCGACGTGCGCGACGCGGAAGCCGTGCTCGAGGTGCTGGGCGAGGTGATGCCCGAGGGGGCACCGGCGCCGACGCTCGCCGGGCTGCCTCTGGTGGGTCGGCTGGGTGTCGAGATCCAGATGACGGCAGTGGCGCGCTGAGCCACTTGTGAGCGGATCCACCGCGTTGCTGGAGGACGTGATCGGTCGTGTGGGGGCGGCTGGGCGACAGGGTGATCCGGTTGCGGTCCAGGCGCACCTCGACGCGCTGACCAAGCCGCCGGGCAGCCTGGGCCGGCTGGAGGATCTCGCGCTGCAGGTGGGCTGCGTGCTGGGCGATCCGCCGCCCTCCCTCGACGACGCCGTCGTGTTCGTCTTCGCAGCGGATCATGGGGTCGCCGCGCGGGGGGTGTCGGCGTATCCGGTCGAGGTGACGGCGCAGATGTGCGCGAACTTTTCCGGTGGTGGCGCGGCGGTCAACGTGCTCACGCGGGCGTGCGGCGCCGAGGTGCGGGTGGTGGATGTGGGGGTGGCGGGGGATGTCGCCGGGCTGGAGGGGATCGAGCACCGGAAGGTTCGCGTGGGGACGCGCGATCTGACCGCGGGGCCCGCGATGACGGCGCGCGAGGCCGCGGACGCGCTGGTGGTCGGGGTCGAGGCAGTGGACGGCGGGGAGGCAGTGGTCGGAATCGACGCGGCGGCGGGTGCAACCTGGCCCGGCGGCGCACAGGGCACGGCCGGCCCCTGGATCGTCGGCGTCGGCGAGATGGGCATCGGCAACACCACGGCGGCGGCTGCGGTGACGGCCTGCCTGACCGGGGCACCGGCGCGCGATGTCGTCGGCCGCGGCACGGGGGTCGACGAGGTCGGGCTGGCCCGCAAGCGCGAGGTGGTGGAGCGTGCGGTGGCCCGGGTCGCCCGCCTTCAGAATCCCCGCGACGATGCACTCGAGGTGCTGCGCCAGGTGGGCGGGCTCGAGATCGCGGCAATGGCGGGCGCGATGATCGGGGCGGCGGCGCGGGGCGCGCTCGTGCTGGTCGACGGGTTCATCTCGTCGGCCGCGGCGCTGGCGGCGTGCCGCATGTGCCCCGCCCTGCCGCCGTGCCTGGTCGCGTCGCACCGCTCGACCGAGCCCGGCCACGCGGTGGTGCTCGACGCCCTGGGCCTCGTGCCCCTGCTCGACCTCGAGATGCGGCTGGGCGAGGGAACCGGGTGTGCGCTCGCCATCCCCGTGGTGCGGGCGGCCGGGGCGTTGCTCCGCGAAATGGCGACGTTCGAGTCGGCGGGGATCTCGGGGCCGAGCGATGAGCCGGCCGAGGCCGCGCCGTGATGGAGCTGATCCTTGTGACGGGCGGGGTCCGCTCCGGGAAGAGCCGGTGGGCGCAGGACGAAGCCCAGGCGCGCGGCGGCGAGGAGGTCACCGTGATCGCGACCGCCCAGGCCGTCGACGACGAGATGCGCGACAGGATCGAGGCCCACCGCCGCCATCGTCCCTCGGGGTGGCGCACCATCGAGGCGCCGGAGCGGGCGGGCGAGGCGATTCTGGCGGCCGGGACGGACACGGTGGTGCTGGACTGCGTGACCGTGCTCACCGGAATGGCGATCGGACGCGCGGGTGCGAAGAGCGAGGAGGCGGCGCTCGCCGCGATGGCCGCCGAGATCGACGGGATCCTCGAGGCGCGGGCGGCGCGCACCGGAGTGCTCATCGTCGTGACGAACGAGGTGGGGTGGAGCGTGCATCCGCCCACCGCGCTGGGGCGCTGGTACCAGGACGGGTTGGGCATCGCCAACCAGCGTCTGGCCGCCGCCGCGGATCAGGTGGTGCTCATGGTCTCCGGACTGGAGACGCGGCTGAAGTGAGGACCGTGCTCCGGGGCGTGCGCGCCGCCTTCGTCTTCTTGACCCGTGTGCCGGTGGGCGGGTTCCCGTACTCGGCCGAAGAGTGGCGCTGGGCCTCGGCGTGGTTCCCGTTGGTGGGGCTGGTGATCGGAGTGGTATGCGCGGGGGTGTGGGCGTTGGCGGCACCGCTGGGTCCGTGGGTCGCCGCGATGACCGTTCTGGTCGTGTCCATCCTCCTCACCGGCGCCTTCCACGAGGATGGACTCGCCGACACCGCCGACGCGCTGGGCGGAGCGTACGACCGCGAGAAGATCTTCGTCATCCTGAAGGACTCGCGGGTCGGCGCCTTCGGGGCGCTCGCGCTGGTGATATCGATCGGTTTCCGGCTGGTGCTTCTCGCGCAACTGGGGGGCGCCGCGCCGGGCGACGCTGCACCGGCGGCCGTGCTTGCCGCCGCGCCCGCGGCCCTGCTCCTCGCGCACTGCCTTGCGCGCGTCGGGCCCGTCTGGCTGATGGTCGCGATGCCCTACGTAAGCGACGCAGCGGCGAAGAGCCGTCAGGTCACGAGGGCCGGGGCGGCGCAGGGGGTGTTCGCGACCGCGATCGGCGCGGCCGGCACGGGAGTCGTGGTCGCCGCCGGTCTGTCGGCAGGCGGGGGCGGATGGGGGCTGATCGCCGGAATCAACGCAACCGCCGCGCTCGCCGCATTCGCCGCGATGGCCCTCGCCACCGCCCTTTGCGGCTGGCGGTTCCGCGCACGGGCGGGCGGTGTGACCGGCGACTTCCTCGGAGCCGCCGAGCAGGTGAACGAGATTGTGATTCTTTTCACAATCCTGGCGGTGCAGGTGGCGAGGACCGCCCCATGATCCATCTCCTCGCCATCCGCCACGCGCCCGTCACCGTCGAGCGCCTCTTCTACGGGCAGACCGACGTGCCGACGACGCTGACCGGCGCCGAGGCGGCCGCGCAGATCGAGCCCGTAGTGGCCGAGTTCGCCCCGCACACCATCTGGTCATCCGACGCGGTGCGCTGCCGCGAGCCCGCCGCGCTGCTTGCGGAGCGGCTCGGCGTCCCGCACCGCATCGACGAGCGGGTCCGCGAGATGTCCTACGGCGATTGGGAGGGACGCGGCTGGGACGCCGTGCCGCGGGCCGAAATCGACCACTGGATGGAGGCGTGGCAGACCCGATCTCCCCCGGGGGGTGAGACCGTCACCGGGTTCACGAACAGGGTCGCCGCGTGGTGGCGCGACCTCGCGCCCGGCTCCCACTTCCTCATGGCGCACGCGGGCGTGGTGCACTGCCTCGATGTGGTCGCCGGCGGCCTCGCGTGGACGGACACCATCGAGAACCGGCTCGACTTCCTGCACGCCAAACGGTTCACACGGCCGGCGTCGCAGACCCGCTGAGACCGGTTCCGCCGCCGCACCAAGACTCCCCCCCTACCGGAAGCTCCGAATCTCCAACCCCACCGGCCCGGATCCCGAGTCGATGCTGTCGGCCAGCGCGTACGTCCCCGGCGCATAGCGGAAGATCTGCGGCGGCAGATCCATCGAGGGGCTGCCGAAGAACGTCTGGTACAGCGAGCCGTCTGCCGCCGTATGCACCGCGAACGCACCCCGGCACCCGCCGCCCTCGAGGGGTGCGCAGATCGGATTGGTGCCGTCCCGCACGAAGCTCCCCCTGCCCGTGTCCCAAGCCACCGTACCCGCGAAGAACGCCGATGCGAAGAGCGTGCCGCCCTGCGAGACATGCACATGTCCCGAACCCGCGGGGAATCCGCCGGCTACTTCGACCCGCGCAAGCGAGCCGGGATCGATGATCGCCAGGGTCGACGCAGTGACATAATCGCCGGTGTTCATCACATACAACATTCCGTCGGGACCGATGGCCCCGAACTGCGCATTGGTGCCGCCGGTCTCGATTTCGGCGGTCACTGTCATGGTGCGTGGATCGATCGCAGTCACGACCCCCTCGCCGGCGGGCGCGTAGTTGTCGTCCAGATTCGCGGAGACTACGAAGGCGAGTGAGTCGGCGTAGGGCACGATCGCGGTCGGGAAGGGAGCGACCGAAACCAGGTCGCCGATCGCGTTGCCGGCCTGTTCGAGCATGAATCTGCCCACCTGGTCCGTCTCCTGGTTGGCCGCGAGCACCGTCCCATCGTCGACGAACGCCGAACCGGTCGCGTTGCCCGACTCGAAGAGGAAGAACGCGTCGATCTGCCGGGTGCGCAGGTCGATTACGGCCACCGACGCGGCGTTTCCGAGGGGCACGACGGCGGTCTGGCCGCGGATGGCGACCCCGGTGGGCGTCACCGCGCTCGACGCGCCGAGGGCAATGTCGCGCCGCTCGTCCGGGGCGCCGAGCTGGAAGAGTCGGATCGCGTTGCCGAGCGAGTTCACCACGGTCCCGACCTGCGCATCGCCGACCGTGCCGTCAAGAAATTCGAGCGCCTCGACGAGCACCGAAACCGACGCTGCGCCCGTGTTCCCGTCCGAATCCGTGGCCGTCAGCGTGATCGTGTGCACCCCGACCGAGGGCGACGCCACCTCCAGCGACGAACCGGTCCCGAGCGCGCCGTCGATCGAGCTTGACCAGGCCAGCGCGGCGTCCGCGAGCGTGCCGTCCTGCGGATCGGTGCCGGTGCCGGCGAGCCGCACGGGCGTCCCCTCGTCGATGGCGAGCCCGGAGGCCGGCGAGTTGATGACGGCGGTGGGTGCGGCGGGTCCGGCAGGCGCGGTGGGCGCTTCGTCGCCACAGGCGGTGATCGCGAGCAGGGTGAGGAGGATGGTGGGGCGGAGGGCGGTGTTGGTCATGAGATCTCGTCCGATAGTTAACAAAATGGTTAAGTGTTGGGCGCGGCGCGGAGAAATAGTCGCGCTCATCGCCCGGCTTCGATGCGGATGCGTGTCGACCAGCCGCGGCCCGGCAGGGGGTAGTCGGCGAGCAGCGCGGCACGTGCGTCGAGGAGGTTGGTGATTGCCAGGTCCAGCCGCCCGGCGCGTTTGCCAAGCGTGAGCGGGATGCCGATCCCGGCGTCGAAGAGCGTGTAGGCCTCGAGCGCGTTCAGCGGAGATCCGGGCACGGTGCGCCGCTCCCCGACGTGCGCGGCCGACGGGCTGAGTGTGATCCCGGCGGGGAGCCCGATGCCAAACGACAGGTCGGCCGTGAAGCGGGGGCGGTAGGCGACCTGGCCGTCGAGAACCGCGCCCGTGTACTCGACGTCGGACCAGGCCGCGTTGGCGCTGACGGTGTGGCTGTACCCGAACGCGGCCAGGTTTGCGGTGGCGCCAACTTCGAGTCCGCGGCGGGCGACTTCGTAGTTGTCCGGGCTCCAGACGAAGCGGTGGTCCGGGAACCAGAGGATCATGTCGACGATGTCGGCGCGGTAGGCGGTCGCGCGCACCTCGCCGGCGGCGGGGCCGAGCGACCACCGTTGCGCCAGGGTCGCGGTGAGTTCGCCGCGGATGCGTTCCGGCCTGAGGTCGGGGTTGGGCTCGACGAGCACGCCTTCCTGGAAGAAGAGGTCGCCGAGGCCGGGGGGCGAGAAGCCGCGGCCCCACCGGAGGTCGAGGGTGAGGCCGGCGCGGGTCAGGCTGGCGTCGACGGCGGGCGAGGCGGTGATGCCGTCGACGAGGGCGTGGTGGTCCGCACGAATGGCGGCGCCGAGCTCGAGGTGGATGCCGCGCCCCGGATCCCAGCGGTGCCCGGTGCGAGCCCAGGCCCCGAGTTCGTCGAGGTCGAGGGCGCGTGTGGTCAGGACGTTTGAATCGACGTCGAGCCGGGCGGCGTGAAGGCCGGCGCGGAGGAAGGGCGCGGACATCCGCCGCGAGGAGACTGCTTCGGCGTTCCAGACCGGAGGCGCGCCCCCGCCCCACCAACCCTCCAGCGCAAGTTCGGCGCGGCGGACCCGGGTAAGGGTCTCGTAGGCTCGACCGAAGGGCGGCGACGGGTCGATGTACTCCGCGCGTTGCCACTGCAGGTCGGCCCGGGCCGAGCCTCCCAGGCGGGAAGGTGTTGGCGTGGCCAATCCGGGAGAGTCGGCGGGCTGGGCCGAGCCCGCGGACCGAGCCACGGCGGCGGACCGGGCGGAGTCGGCCGACCAGGCCGAGCTGGCGGACCCAGTGGACTCTGCAGACTCGACCTGCGCGCTCAGGCCCCAGCGCCAGTGATGCTGACGACCACTCAGCGACGGCTGTCCGATCCCACCCGGGCTGCCGCGTTCCACATCGCTGAAATGGACTCGTAGCGACGGATTCGCCCCGCCCTGTCTCGCGATGCGTGCGTCTCCACCCGCCTGTGAGAAGGCCGCGTTCTCGCGGGTCGTTTCGCCTCCACCTCGGAAGTCGGGGACATCGTAAGTGAAGGCTCCGTCCGACCGCCGCCAGCGCGCGCCGCCGGAGACCGACCATGCGCCGCTGGAGATCGACCGCGCACCGCCTGAGATCGACCGTGCGCCGCCGGAGGCACCGGCCTCTCGCGGGCCCGACCGGAACACGCGCGACCCGTTGATCGCCGTCTCTACAGATGACCATGCCCCCATCCCCGCGGTAGCGGCGCCCGCGGACCCACCCGCATCCCGGCTCTCCAGCAGCACCACGCCGCCGAGTGCGCGCGCGCCGTAACGCGCCGACTGCGTCCCCGGGATCACCGCGATGCGCGCGATGGACGCGAGATCCACCGTGCTCAGGTCGGCCACCCCGGTCAGGGGGGAGTTGATGGCCGCTCCGTCGAGCAGCACCAGCACCTGGTCGCCACCCGAGCCGCGCAGCTGAACCACTGCGGGGGCGCCGGGACCTCCCTGCCGCACGACCGTCACGCCAGGAGCCCGGTCGAGCGCTGCCGGGAGGTCGGTCACCCCGGGAGGAAGGCTCGACGTCTCGATCACGGTCGCGCGGGCGCCCCACACACGGGACGCGACCCGCACGTCCAGCCCCGTCAGCCGCAGCGGCGCGGGATCGAGCACGACGCTCGCACGCGTCACCCGCCCGTTCACGGCCTCGACCTCGATCGTGGCCTCCGCGAAGCCGAGCGCCGAGATCACGAGCGCGTGCCGTCCCGGGGAGAGGCCGCGCAGGAGGGCGACGCCGCGCGCGTCGGTCACTGCGGCGAGGCCCTCGCCCCGGGCGGTGACGGTGGCGGCCCGAACGGGGGTCGTCGCGGCATCGGTGGCGCCGAGGATGCCAGCGTCCCGGCGCGGCCGGCCCTGCGCGGCCCCGGTCGTGTGCACCGTGACCTGCACAGTCGCGTTCACCTGGGCATCCAGCAGGCGCACCTGGGTGGCCAGCACGACGTTGGCTGCGGCCAACAAGGCCATCACGAACTCGGTCTTCACTCGACCCCGTCTCCTCCGGACGGGGAGAAGCACGGCCGAACATCCACGCTGCGGCGCGGACGCGGGACCACGCCCTCCCTCGAGGGTGTTGATCCAGTGACGGAGGAGAGGTCTCCTGGCTCGGGACGGGTTCGCTCGCCTTCCCAGGCATCGCTGCCCAGTGGCTCGATTGAGCGGGTCCTTGCGGAACCGGGGTTCCGTGTCCCTTACAGTGGCGGGGCCGCGCCGGGTTTTCACCGGACTTCCGAGCGCCCCTCCGTCTGTGAACTGTGAAGAATGGGTAGGAAGTGTGGCGGGGAAGCGCAAGGTCGGCGCACCGGCGGCCGCCGTGGTTCCACGGAAACGACCACGGACACACGCATACTCCGATGGGACAAGCCCGCCCCTGCCGGTTCCGCGGGGATGACCACGGACATCCGCATGCTCCGATGGGACAAGCCCGCCCCTGCCGGTTCCGCGGGGATGACCACGGACAGCCGCATGCTCAGATGGGACAGGCGCCAGATCGGCCCGCCGCGCCAGTTGCCGGCCCTCACCGATCCGGCTATCCTGCCCCCTGACGCGAGGGGGCCACCGGAAGTCGGTCTGAAGCCGACGCGGCCCCGCCACTGTAGGAGGCCCGGGTCCATCGTGGATCCGGCACGACACGCTCGATCGCCACTGGGGCTCTGTCCCCCGGGAAGGCGAGCGGTGTCGCCTCGAGCCAGGAGACGCGGTTCCCTCGTCCTGAGCGCACCATCCTTCGAGGGAGGGAACCCGGTGTACATCGCGAAACGCAGCCCGCTGGCCCTGACACTCCTCGCGTCGGGCACGCTAGCGTCGGGCACACTCGCCTCCTGCACCCCCGCCGAGAGCGCGGAGCCGCGCGCCATCTCCGTCACTGACGACGCCGGTGGCACCGTCTCGCTCTTCAAGCCGGCCCGGCGGGTCTTCTCGCTCATCCCGTCGCTGACCGAGTCGGTGGCGGCGCTCGACCCCGGCGTCCTCATCGCCCGCACTCGCTTCGATCGCGCCCCCGAACTGGCGCACCTGCCTTCCCTCGGAGGCACCATTCAGCCGAACCTGGAGGCGCTGGCGGGTCTGGAGCCCGATCTCGTGATCACCTGGGCCGACGCCAACCAGCGCAGCTTCGGGGACCGCGTCGAGGCGCTGGGGATTCCCGTCTACCGCGCCGAGGTGGAGACGATCGCCGGCGTGCGCAGCCATCTTCGCCGGCTGGGCACGCTGCTGGGCCGCGCCGAGCGGGCTGACGCGCTGATCGACTCGCTCGACCATGCGCTCGAGAGCGTCGCCGCGTCGGTCCGTGGCCACGAACGGGTCGACGTCTACTACTCGGTCTGGCATGATCCCCCGCAGACCACGGGCCCCGGGACCTTCATCGACGAGATCATCGAATACGCGGGCGGCCGCAACATCTTCGCCGACGCCACTCGCTCGTGGCCGCAGGTGTCGGTGGAGGCGATCGTGCGGCGCGATCCCGATGCGCTCATCATCGCCCGCCACGCGCCCGGTGCTGAGGGTGTTCAGTGGATTGAAGGGCCGGGTTGGCGTGAGCTGGAGGCAGTCCGCACCGGCCGCTACCTGGTGGTCGACGGCGACCTGTTCAATCGTCCAAGCCCCCGCGTGGCCGAGGCGGCACGTCGATTGGCCCGCTTCCTTCACGGCGAACAGTGACCAGCACCCCCCGCCGGGTCGCGGTCCTCGCGCTGGCCGTCCTGGTCGCGCTTGTTTTCAGCATCTCCTTCGGCGCCTCCGGACTCGGGCCCCTCGACCTCTGGCGCGCGCTCTCGGTCGACGGCGACCCCACCGCTCGCGCCATCCTGCTGCAGCTGCGGCTGCCGCGCGCCGTGCTGGCCGCGCTCGTCGGAGGTGCGCTCGGACTCAGCGGCTGCACCTTTCAGGCGCTTCTGCGCAACCCGCTCGCGGAGCCGTACGTGCTCGGTGTCTCGGGAGGGGCCGCGGTGGGCGCGGTGGCGATCGTCGTGACGGGGCTGGGGATCACGCTTCCCTGGACGCTCCCTCTCGGCGCGTTCCTTGGCGCAGTCGCCGCGATGGCGCTTGTCCTGCAGGTCGCGCGGCGCGCTTCGCCCGGGCGGATGGACACGCGTGTGCTGATCCTGTCGGGGGTGATCATCGGCGCCTTCTTCAACGCGATGATCCTGCTCATGCTCTCGCTCGCCGACGTCGAGTCGTTCCGCTCGGCGATCTTCTGGATGATGGGCAACCTGTCGGGCGCCGACTGGGGGTCGGCCGGGCTGCTGATCGGGCTGATCGTTCCCGGGGGCGCGGTGGTGTTCTCGCTGGCGCGCGCGTTCAACCTGCTGTCGCGGGGCGAGGAGGTCGCCTACCACCTGGGCGCGTCGGTGCAGCGGGTGAAGCTTACTGCGTATCTGGCCGCGTCGCTGATGGTGGCCGGGGCGGTGGCGGCGGCGGGCGTGATCGGCTTCGTCGGGCTGATCGTGCCGCACGCGGTGCGGCTGGCGTGGGGGAACGACCACCGCATGCTGCTGCCCGCGTCGTTTCTGGCCGGGACGGCGTTCCTGCTGGTGGCGGACACGGTGGCGCGGCTGGTGGTGGCGCCTGCCGAGCTGCCGACCGGGGTGGTGACCGCGGTGGCCGGGGTGCCGTTCTTCGTGGCGCTGCTGATGCGCGGGGGGCGGCGGTGAGGGGGGGCAGCCGGGCGGGGGTGGCGGGCGGGCCCGCGGGCGGCTGGCGTCCCGTGCTGCGGGGGCGTGGCCTGACGTTTGCACATCCGCGTGCCGAGGAGGCAGCCGTGCGGGGGGTCTCGCTGTCGTTGACCCCGGGGCGGCTGCTCGCGGTGGTGGGCCCGAACGGTGCCGGCAAGACCACGCTGCTCAGGCTCCTCACCGGGTCGCTCGCGCCGCAACAGGGCGAGGTGCTCCTAGACGACTGCCCGCTGGGGGAGTTCGGTGACAGGGAACGTGCCCGCGCGCTCGCGGTCGTGCCGCAGTTCGAGTCCTCGCCGTTCCCCGTCACGGTGCGGGAGATGGTGGGTATGGGGCGCTATGCGCACCTCGGGCCGTGGGAGCGCGCCGGGGCGCACGACCGCGCCGTCGTGGAGCGGGCGCTGGAGCGGTGCGCCGTGGCCGAGTTTACCGACCGGCAGCTCGGCGAACTCTCCGGAGGTGAACTCCAGCGTGCCCGGATCGCCCGGGCCCTGGTCCAGGAAGCCCCGATTCTGCTCCTCGACGAGCCGACCGCCGGCCTCGACCTGCGCTACCGCATGGAGCTCTTCCACCTGCTGCGCGAACTGCGCGCCGACGGGCTCGCCGTGCTGGTCATCACCCACGACCTCAATCTCGCGGCCCGGTTCGCCGACCGGCTGTTGCTGCTTGACCGCGGCCGCGCAACGGCCCGCGGAGCGCCCGACGAGGTGCTCTCGCGCGAGGCGCTGGAGGCCGTGTACGAGTGGCCGCTCCGTCTCGTGCCGCATCCCGGCCCCGGGAGCGATACCGGAGCGCCCCAGACTATCCCGCTACGCCGGGACGACGCGTAAGTTCACGCCGATTCGAAGTATCGCCCAGACTGCGCAGATCGGCGGCAGCCGCTTCGGCCGAGCGGGCCTCGCGGATGGCGTCTCATACCAATTCCGATGGCCGATTTGCCGTTCTTCGGGTGTCGGCTATGATCAGGACGACTCGCCCACCCACTCTCTCCGGGACGACAGAGGAAATGACGATCACCACCCTGCACCGCCCCAGGGCGACGGCCACCGCAGTCCTGGCCCTGGCCGCCACCACCTGCGACCGCCCCGACCCCGCCCCCATCCCCGTCGTCGAGGCCACCATCGCCTCCGTCCAGGAGGCCATCTTCTCGGGCGCGACCACCTGCCGCATGGTCGTGCAGTCGTACCTTGACCGCATCGAAGCCTACGAGGAGCGCATCAACGCGGTCACGATCGTCAACCCGGCCGCCCTCGACCGCGCCGACGAACTCGACGCCGCGCTGGCCGCGGGCGAGCCGCCCGGCCCCCTCTTCTGCGTGCCGATGCTCGTCAAGGACAACTTCGACACGCACGACATGATCACCACGGCGGGCTCGATCGCGCTGGCGAACAGCGTCCCGCCCGACGACGCATTCATGGTGCGCCGCATCCGCGAGGCGGGCGCGATCGTGGTGGCGAAGACCAACATGGCGGAGTGGGCATTCAGCGCGCGCCAGTCGGTGAGCTCGTCCTTCGACACGACCCGCAACGCCTACGCCCTCGACCGCGTGCCGGCCGGTTCCAGCGGGGGCACGGCCTCGGGCGTCGCCGCGAACTTCGGCCTGATCGGGCTGGGCAGCGACACCGGCAACTCGATCCGCGGGCCGTCGTCGCGGCTGGCGCTGGTCGGCATCCGCTCGACGATCGGGCTGACGAGCCGGGACGGGGTGGTGCCGCTCTCCTTCGATCGGGACATCGCCGGGCCAATGGGCCGCACCGTCGAGGACGTGGCGCGCGTCTTCAACGTGGTGGCCGGATACGATCCCGCTGACCCCTACACCGAGGCCGGGCGCGGCCGCAAGGAGGACGACTACACCCGCTTCCTCGACGCCGACGGCCTGCAGGGAGCGCGCATCGGCGTGCTGCGGGCGCTGGTCGACACCGAGGACGCCGATTCGGGCGTCGTGGCCGTCTTCGAGGGCGCGCTCACCGAACTGGCCGGGCTGGGCGCCGAGATCGTCGACCCCTTCGACTTCGACGTGCAGGCTCAACTCGAGCGCGAGAACATGTTCTGCGGCCGTTTCCGCTATGACATGCACGTATATCTCAGCTCGCTCGGCGAGGCGGCGCCGATCACCGATGTCGTGCAGGTGCTCGAGACCGGCGAATACTCCGACTACGTCGAGGGCTCGCTGCAGCGGGCCGAGGATTCGCCGCTCGACACCCCACCCGCCGAGTGGGATCCCCCCTGCCCCGACTACCTCGAAAACGACGGGCGCCAGGCCTACCTGAGCGATCTGGTGAGCGCCATGGACGCCGCCGAAGTCGACGCCGTCGTCTACCCGACCTGGCTCAGCCCCCCCGCCCACATCGACCGCGGCCGCGAGGAGTATATTGGCGACAACTCCCAGCGCGTGGCGCCCGCCACCGGAATGCCGGCGATCACGGTGCCGATGGGCTTCACGGAAGGCGTGCACCCGGCGGGGCTGCAGATCCTGGCGCGCCCGTACGCCGAGGGGCTGCTATTCCGCTACGCATACGCCTACGAGCAGGAGACGCAACATCGGCGGCCGCCGGGGGGCTTTCCGGAGTTGGAGGAATCGGGGACTCCCTAACCGCGACCGGCAGCCAGGTACCATGGCAGGACCCGGAATCCGCCCAGGTCGAAGTTCTCCGTCCCGCCGTGGACCAGCACACCACCCCGATTCGGGTTCGAGGGAATCGAGGTCCACCACCTCAGCCCCGACACGGCGTCCGCGGGTACCGTCCGGCCGGACTTGACCTCCACCGGGATCAGGCGGCCGCCCGCGTCGATCAGGATGTCGATCTCGTGCCCTGTGGCGTCGCGCCAGAAATGGAGCTTGGGATCCTGCCGCCGTGCGGCAAACGCCTTGACGAGTTCCGCGACGACGAAGGACTCGAACACGGCACCCCGCAACGGATGTCTCTCGAGTGTCGCCGCATCTTCGATTCCCAGCAGATAGCACACCAATCCAGAGTCGAGAAAGTGAAGCCGCGGGCGCTTGCGAATGCGCTTTCGGTAGTTCGCGTGATGCGGTGGCAGAGTGGTCGCGATGTAGCCGATCTCAAGAGCGGTAAGCCATCGGCGTGCGGTCTGGTGGGTGATACCCGCATCGCTGGCCAGGCCGCTCAGGTTGAGTTCGGTGGCGGTGCGGGCGGCGGCCAGCCGTACGAAGTTCTCGAACGCCCTCAGATCCAGCACCTGGGAAACCTCGCGCAGATCGCGCTCGACATAGGTTCGGAAGTAGTCGGACATCCACTCGCCCGCCGGGAGCCCGCGGTCGTGTACGGGCGGATAGAAGCCTGTCACGAGCGTCTTCCACAGATCCATCCCGGCAAGCCGCTCCGGCACCGGCGCCGCAAGTCCACCATGGCCGTCCAGTTCGCGTGGGTTCAGCGCGGGCAACCCGTGAAGCTCGGTCAGCGAAAACGGCAGGAGCAGCAACAGCGCGGTCCGGCCCGCCAGCGTCTGCGACACGGATTTCAGGAGAAGGATGTTCTGCGACCCCGTGACGATGAAACGGCCGGGCCGGTCGTCTTCATCCACAAGCCCCTGCACATACGACAGCAACTCGGGCGCCCGCTGGATCTCGTCGAGGATCAGCGGGTCGCCCTGTGCCAGAAACCCGCGGGGATCCGCGATCGCCCGAGCGCGCACGTCGGGCGCCTCGAGTGAAGCGTACCGGTGTCCGGGGAAAACCGCCCGCACGAGGGTCGTCTTCCCGGACTGACGGGGCCCGGTGAGGGTAACGACGGGATAACGTTCCGCCGCTCTCACGAGGGCAGGCGTCAGGTGTCTGGCAATCATCCGACAAGTTTGGCGGATCACCCGTGTCGTGTCAAATCGATGATGCCATCATCAAAGTGACATGCACATGCCGCAGGTACACTCCAACACTGCCATACTGTAAACTCAGCTTTACACTATGACATGCAGAGTTGACATACGCACTACCCCGGAGGCCACCGCGGCAGCGCCCGCCCCGTCGTCCACGGCACGCCCGCCTCTTCCAGCCGCGCCTCGAGCGCCGGCAGATCGGTCTCGACGAGCTGCTGCAGGTCGGGATACAGCCCGCCGAACAACCTCCGCGCGATCCGGTACTGCTCGCGATGCGTCCCCGTCGGCCCATGCATCCCGTTCCAGTGCCCGCGCACGATCTGGTTGACCCGCCCCGTGATGCCGGGCAGGTCGGGCTCCGCGCGCGAACTCCTGGTCCTCGACCCTTCGAGGGTTTCCCGGAGGTCCAAGAGCCTGAGCTCGAGGGCACGGGCCTCCGTCATGAGTTCGCCCGGCGCCGCTGGCCAACGCTGCAGCGCCTGCTTGATGGCCGAGATCCGTTGCGCGGCTCCCGCGGCCACCCGCTGGCTACCCGTGACTGCACGGAGCAACTCACCCGTCTCGCGCTGGAATGCGAGGATGCCGGCGCGGTCCTGCTGCGCGATCACCGGCTGGTTGAGCGGCGCGATCGTGAACGGCACCGGGCCGGCCAGCTCCGTCACCTCGCCGTCGACCCGCTGCGCCAGCGACACCGTGTAGTCGCCCGGCAGCGCCATCGGCCCGTTGCCGCCACCGCCGCCGAAGCCGCCGCCGAAACCACCGAAACCGCCACCTCCCCCACCACCCGTCACCGGGTTGTAGCCCGGGTAGCGGTAGTTCCACACCGCGCGGTGAACGCCCCGGCTCGTCGAGCCATTGACGACGTTGACGACGTTGCCTGCGTCGTCACGGACGGTGAGGTAGACGCGCGGCGCCTCTTCGCGATCCTCGGCCTCCAGCTCTTCCCATGAGGGGTACGGCGTGTCTTCGCCCGCACGTTGCGCTCGTCGTTCGGCCGCCCTTCTCTCCGCCACTCGAGTCTGCAGCGCCTCGCCCACCCAGTACGTGAAGGTCACGCCCAGCGGCGGATTGTCGGCCGTGTAGAAGTCGCTGCCGTTCGCGCCGCCGGGGTTCCAGGGCGCATACATGTCCCCATCGGCCACCTCGAAGATGTGACCCCCGCTGGCGAGGATGTCGGAGGACGCCCGGGCCAGCTCGCGGAGCGGCGTGTAATCGTCGACCACGTAGAAGCTGCGGCCGAATGTCGCGGCCACCAGGTCGCCCTCGCGCTTCTGGATCTCGAGTTCGCGGACGGGGATCGTGGGGAGACTGTTGTCGAAATCCATCCACGACTCGCCGCCGTCGACCGAGACGAAGGCCCCGAACTCGGCGCCCAGGAAGAGCAGCCCCGGCTCGACGTGGTCCTGCACGATCGAGAAGCTCGGGCTGTTGTCGGGGAGGCCGCCGGTGATCATGGTCCAGTCCTGGCCTCGGTTCGTGGACTTGAGCACGTACGGCTGGAAGTCGTTGCGCTTGAAGTTGTTGACGACGACGAACACCTCGTCGGGATTGTGCAGCGACGCTTCGACATCGTGCACGAAGCTGGTGTCGGGCACGCCCGGAAGGCTTTCGACGGCGCGCCAGTTCTCGCCGCCGTCCTCGGTGACCTGCACCAGCCCGTCGTCGGTGCCGACGTAGATCAGTCCTTCGACGAGCGGCGACTCGGAGACCGCGACGATGTGCCCGAACGCCGACGTCGAGCGGTTCTTGGCCACCGCGTCCACGCTCCACACGCGGCCCATGACTTCGAGCTGGTTGCGGTCGATGTTGCGCGACAGGTCGCCCGAAATCGCGCGCCAGCTGGTGCCCTGGTCGTCGCTCTGGAAGAGGATCTGCGCGCCGAAGTAGATGCGCTGGTTGTCGTGCGGCGACATGTGCAGACCGGCGTCCCAGTACCACCGGAGCGGCGGGCCGCCGGGGTCCGGCTGCGGCTGGATGTCGAGGCGCTCCTTGCTGCCCCGGTCGAAACGCGACAGCACCCCGTACTGCAGCTGCGAGATGATGATGTCCGGGTTCTCGGGATCGACCACCGGGTCGAATCCGTCGCCGCCGAGGGTCACGTACCAGTCCGAATTGCGTATGCCACCGCCCAGCGTCTGCGATGGGCCGCCCAGCGTGTTGTTGTCCTGCGTGCCGCCGTAGACGTAGTAGAACGGCTCGTCGTTCGAGGTCGCGACCTTGTAGAACTGGGTGAGCGGCAGGTTGGGGAAGAAGTGCCAGCTCTCGCCGAAGTCGTGAGTCTCGTACAGCCCGCCGTCGTTGCCCAGAATCAGGTGCTCGGGGTCGTCCGGGTCGAAGGCCAGCGCGTGATGGTCGACGTGGACGCCCTGCGTGGGCAGCCGGCCCCAGGTCTCGCCGCCGTCGTCGGACATCTGCACGAAGGTGTCGAGCGAGTAGATGCGGTCGAAACGGTGCGGATCGGCGTACAGCTCGTGGTAGTACATCGCCGCGCCCGACTGGTAGGTCGAGGTGCGGGACCAGTTCTCGCCCATGTTCTCGGAGCGGAAGGTGCCGCCGGCGTTGCCCGACGCCTCGACGATCGCGTAGAGCACGTCCGGATTGATCGGCGAGATCGCCATCCCGATCCGGCCCTTGTCGCCGCCTGGCAGCCCGCGGTTGATCGCGCGCCAGGTGTTTCCGCCGTCGGTGGACTTGTGGATGCCGGAGCCCGGTCCGCCGTCGATCATCGTCCACTGATGGCGCCGGCGCTGCCAGGAAGACGCGTACATGACCTGCGGGTTGCGCGGGTCGAAATAGACCTCGTTCACGCCGGTGTGCTCGTCGATTTCGAGCACCAGCTCCCACGTGTCGCCGCCGTCGGTGGTGCGGTAGAGCCCGCGCTCGCCGCCTTCGGCCCAAAGCGGGCCCTGCGCCGCGACGTACACCGTGCGGGAATCGTCGGGGTGCACCGCGATCATGCCGATGTGCCGCGACGTCTCCAGCCCCATGTTCGTGAACGAGCGCCCGCCGTCGACCGACTTGTAGACGCCGTCGCCGTATCCCGTCGAGCGCTGGCCGTTGTTCTCGCCCGTCCCGACCCAGAGCGTGAGATGATCGTTCGGGTCGAGCGCGATCGCGCCGATCGAGTACGAGCCGTAGTTGTCGAATATCGGCGACCAGGTCGTCCCTGCGTTGCTCGTCTTCCAGACGTTCCCCGACGAGGCCGCGACGTACCAGGTGCTGCGATCGGTCGGGTCGACGGCGATGTCGGCGATGCGTCCCGAGGCGACCGCCGGGCCGATGCTGCGCCAGCGGAAGGAGGAGAGGAGGCCGGAGTTGAGCTCGGCGGGGGCGTCTTCGTCGCCGCCGGCGCCGCCGCCGCGCTGCTGGGCGGGGAGTGCTGACGCGAGGGGGGCGAGCAGGGTCGTGGCGAGCAGAGTGCGCGTGATCGTGCCGCGCAGGGGCGTGCGTGTGGGATGGTCGTGCATCGTGGTTCCTGATGGGGTGACAGTAGCGGTGCGCTGTGAGTCTACGGCATCGGCCGGTTTGTCACCATATGGGCGACCCACGCTCCATGGATTGGCCGTCACGCCCGTCGCGAGTTGCATTAGCGTTCATCATGTCCGTGACCAGCTCACGAGAGGATGTGCGACGATTCGGCTCCTTGAAGGGTCGTCTCACAGTAGACGACAGCTTCTTCGAGCCGCTGGCCGAATCCGAATTGGAAGCGTGGGAGGGCTGATTCGCTAGCGTTCGTTGGGCCAAACATGTTTTGGGCTCTCGTACGCTTCTGAGCGAGAGCCGTTGGCGACCGCACCACCCGGGCTTGTCCCATCGGAGCATCGATTTGTCCCTGCTGGTTTCCGTGGGACCAGCGATTGGCTACCTGAGCTCCGGTGGCAGGCGTTTCACCACCACCGTGGGGACATCCAGTTCATCCCGTTCCACGAAGGCGACCAGGCCATCGGGACCGAAGGCGCGCGGCATGGCGGTGGCATCGTCAGCCAGGGTGCCGAGATAGCGGCCGTCCGGGGCCAACAGGTCGATCGGCCCGTCGCTGGCCGGCTCCTCGCCGCGCCGACGCACCCAGATCGTTCCATCCCAGCCGGTTCGCAGCGTACGGACAACCGGAACCTCGTGGTAGAACTCCATGTTCCTGATCCGCTCGCGTCTCATTTCTCTGAACTGAGCCTGAAATGCGGCTTCCCTCCCGGTGCTTTGCTCGCCGCTGCCGCTGGCCTCGAGGGCATTCAACTGGCGTTCGATCTCTTCTTCCACAATGCGGCCGGTGACGGGTTCAGGCTGAATCGGCCGGGCAAATACCCGCGTCACCTCGCCGTCATGGCTTGCCACCTTGATTGCATACGCGGACGAGTCGGTGTAAACCAGACCACCGTCCGGCAGCGACCTGGCCGCCAGCCCGGGCTTGAAGCCGTCGGCATCGCCCAACGGGCGCCACGCTCGGACCACGGTATCCTGAACAACCTCATCCCCGGTCAGGATCAACCGGATGATGGGACGATACCTCGGGTCGGGATCATCGAAGCCGCCGCCCCTGGTGACCCCCGACACGCTCGTCGTGATCACGTTCTCCCCATCCCTCGCGGCGCTGATGTTCCGGATCAGGTACATGGCGCTGCCCGGCATGCGCACCGAACGCTCGAACTCGCCGTCCGGTGCAAACACGGCGAACACGCTGTGACCCGGGTCGAATACTACGGCACGCCCATCTCGGAGCACGGTGAATCCGACCGCTCCAATGGTATTCCCGTCAAACTCGCCGGGGCCGTCGCCGATCCCCCCGAATTCGCGAACGAACTCTCCCTCCCGGCTCACAACCACGATCCGCCCAGCCTGATCGTCCATCAGATACAGGTTGCCCGACTCGTCAAAACCGACCCCGAAGAGTCGGGTGAAGATCTCCCATTCGTCACCCTCGAACGAGCCTACCCGGTAGACCTCTTCGAACTCCGCCTCGAGGATCCGGTCTTCGGCGGGAAGCTCGATCACCTGCTGGGCCGTGAGCGGTTCTCCGCTCGGCAATTGCGCGGTCGCCCACGCCGCCAGCAGAGTCGCAAAACCAGTTGCCATGGTCGATCGAATCACGGTGGTCCCTCCATTCTTTGCCCAAAAGATTCCGGCGCCCGCAAGCATCGCCACTGCCCATTGGTCATTCCAACCCAGGCATATGATTGTCATACGCTCCGGCGTGGGCAAGTTTGCCGGGCAGCGCAGGCGGTTGGGCTGGCCAGCTCTGTCCCGTTCGAGCATCGTTTTGTCCCTAGTCGTTTCCGCGGGACCACGTGCGTTCGCCGAACGGCCTTGACGCTGCCCCCCCGCGCCCCTAGCTCACCACCCAGCCACCCCGCCACTCGCACGCCCCGCTTTCATGTCCACACACGGCCCAGCCCACCAGCGCAACCCCCACCGCACCGCCCGAATCACCCTCGCCACGCTGGCCGCCGCCGCCATCGCCACCGCGGCCGCCTTCGCCCTCACCTACGAGCCACCCCCGCCCCCACTCCCGCCCCTCGAGGTCACCTGGACGCCCGCCGAGCCCACCCAGGGCCACCTCTTCCTGATCCGGGTCGCCGCGCCGCCCGATTCCGGGGCGATTTCCGCCACCGGCGAGGCAGGCGGCGAGACCCTGCGCTTCCACGCCGCCGAGTCCGCGCTCGAAAGCTTTGCCCCGGTGCCGATCAACTCCACCGACTCGATCGACGCCTGGGTCCGGGCCACCTACCCCGACGGGCGCACCCAGACCGACTCGCTGCGCATCCCGGTCGCGGCCGGCACATACGAGCACGAGCGTCTCACCGTGGCCCCGCGTTTCGGCTCACCCCCGAACGAAGAGGACCAGGCCCGCCTGGCACGCGACCGCGAAAAAGCCGCGCAGGTGGCCCGCGACGCCCACGCGGCGCCCCGGCTGTGGTCTCCCGCGATGGTCATGCCGCGCCCCAGCCGCGTGACCAGCGAATTCGGCACCGGGCGCGAGTTCAACGGCCAGATCTCAAGCCGCCACATGGGCCTCGACCTCCAGGGATTCACCGGCGACACCGTGGTCGCGGCCGCCGACGGCGTGGTTGCCCTCGTCGACGGCTTCCTCCTCGCCGGCAACATCGTCTACCTGAACCACGGCGGCGGCCTGGTGAGCGGCTACTTCCATCTCACCGAACAGCTCGTCGAGGCGGGCGACACGGTCACCGCCGGCACTCCGATCGGCCGCGTAGGAGCGACGGGACGCGTCACCGGTCCGCACCTTCACTGGGTGGTCCGCTACGGCACCACGAGCGTCGATCCCCGCAGCCTGCTCGCGCTGGTGCGCTGACGGGCCGCTCTCCAGCGTTGGACGGGCCGCCACGCGCGCGCCAACTTGGCCACACCTGCCCGCCCGACCCTTCCCCCGGAGCCGAACTGCCATGAAGCCACTCGCCATCCGCGCCGCCCTCGCGATATCGGTCGCGCTTTTTTCCTTTCCCTCAGGCTCCGCCGCCCAGCCGCTGCAACTTTCGGACGCCACCATCGCCGATCTGAACGCGGCCATGGAGGAAGGGGTCCTGACCTCGGAGCGGCTCGTCGAGCTGTACCTGGCCCGCATCGCCGCCTACGACGACGAGGGACCGCGGCTGAACGCGATGCTGACCGTCAATCCGCGCGCGCTCGAGACCGCACGGGAGCTTGACCGCGAACGCCGCGAGCGTGGGCCGCGGTCGCCGCTGCACGGCATCCCGGTCATCCTGAAGGACAACGTCGACACGCATGACATGCCGACCACCGCGGGCTCGATCCTGCTGAAGGGCTCGATCCCGCCCGACGACGCGTTCATCGCGCGCAAGCTGCGCGAAGCGGGCGCCATCATACTCGGCAAGGCCAACATGAGCGAGTTGGCGTCGGGGGTGCAGATGAGCTCCATCGACGGCCCCATGCGCAACCCGCACAACCTCGGCCGCACTCCGTCGGGGTCCTCGGGGGGCACCGGCGTGGCCATCGCGGCCTCGTACGGGCAGGTCGGCATCGGCACCGACACCGGCGGTTCGGTCCGGGGGCCCTCCACCTCGAACGGCATCGCGGGGCTCAAGCCCACGCTCGGGCTGCTGAGCCGCGACGGGATCGTGCCCCTCGCCCTCTCGTTCGACACCGCAGGGCCGATGGCCCGGCACGTGTACGACGTGGCCGCGATGCTGAGCGCGATGGTGGGGGTCGACCCCGCCGACCCGGCAACCTCCGCCAGCGAGGGGCGCTACCGGACCGACTACACCCAGGCCCTCGACGCCGGCGCGCTTGCCGGAGCCCGGGTCGGCATCGCGCGCGACTTCCTCGGGTACGATGACGAGGTCGACTGGTTGATCGAGGCGGGGCTGGACCGCATGCGCGAGGCGGGTGCGACGGTGGTCGACGTGCGCTACCCGCCGTGGCTGCTTGCGGCCAAGGCCGAGTTCTACCAGACCATCCGCTTCCGCGAGTTCCCGGTGCAGATGGAGGCCTACCTGGCCACGCTGGCGCCGGGCTACCCCCGCACCCTGGAAGAGATGGCCGAGCGTGCGAAGCGGATCCTGGCCCCGATGCCCGATGGCGGGATGCCCAACCCGACCCGCTGGAGCTTCTTCGAGCAGGAACTGGCCGGCGGATCGCTCGACGACTCCGAGTACGTGGCGATGCGCGACCACGGTCTGCCGCTGGTGCGCGACCTCCTCGTCGGGGTGCTGGACGATCACGACCTGGACGCGATCGTGTACCCCACCCGGCCGACCAGGCCGGGTCCCGCGGGCGTCTACCGGGGCTCGTCGGCGCCGAATCCGTCGCCCTCCGCCACCAACCTGGCCAACCTGAGCGGTCTCCCCGACATGATCGTCCCGGCCGGGTACACCGGCGACCGGCTGCCCGTGGGGATCTCGTTCCTTGGGCGGGAGTTCAGCGAGGCCCGGCTGCTGGCGCTGGGGTATGCGTTCGAGCAGGCGACCCGGGTGCGGCGGGATCCGGTGCATGCGCCGGCGCTGGAGGGGGAGACGATCCGGCGCTGATGGGCCGACCGGCGACGCTGTCACATATGTAATGCAGACACGACAAAATGTAAAGCAGGCATTACATCAGAGACTGCCCGCGCCCCTCAGCTGGACGACGAAGCCGCCACCGCAGCCACAACCGCGGCATTCGTCGCCGCGACCGCCGCCTGCGCTGCCGCCACCGCGCTCTTCACCGCCTGCTGCGCGGCTACGGCGGGGTGGCTGCTCGTCCAGAACGCCTCACCCGCCGAGATCGCCTTGAGCCGCTTCTTGCGGGCCCGCAGTTCCTTGCGCTCGACGTGGATCTTGAGCGACCCGGTCGTGTGGGCCAGCGACAGGACGACGCCGAGGCCGGGCTCGACAGGCGCATCGCCCATGACGGCTTCCCGCAGTTCTGCGATCACCCGGCGCTCGGGCTCGGGATCGACGGTCGGATAGACCTTGCGGCTGAAGATCAGCAGCAACTGCGACTCGCTCGCGCGCAGGATGCCCCTCCGGCAGAGCCCCACGGCGGTCCGGTGCCGCAGGCGCTTGATGGAGCCGAACCGCTGCACCCACGACGCCGCCCGGCGCCGCTTGGACCCGCGTACCTGATCGAGCGCCTCGTCCATGACCTCGTCGCGGCTCCGGCCCAGGCCGGCCACCGGCGCGACCCAAGCCTTCTTGCTCTCGTCGATCTCGATGTAGCCGTCCAGCGCCAGTTCGGCGAGGATCGCCCCGCCCATCGCCAGGTTGTAATGCCCGGCCCGGTAGTCGACCGTTCCCTTCCGGTCGCGCAGGACGAGAAGCAGGAGCTGCTCGTGAAGGTGGAGGTCGTATCGGGACGCTGACATGCGAATCCTGGCTTTGGCTTTCAGGGTGGCTCTGTCCTGGAGGGAATCTGGGGCATCTGCCCGGGCCGCGTCTACGGTCTCCAGGCGTCCGCATCGGGAATCCCCCGGCTGCTCAATACTCCGGGAACTGCCCCTGGCGTCTGGTCGGCCGCCGGGTTGGCCCGCGGCAGCTCCTCGGGCCGGACGCCGCGCAGCATTCCCCGCACCTGCCCGGTCTGCAGGTCGCGGAGAATGACCATCGGGCGATCCGTGTCGCCGTCGAGCGTGGCCATGCCGCCGGGACCGGAGAGCGTGATCGCCGCGAGGTTTCCGGCCCACCCGGCTCGAACCGGCAGCGCAAAGACGAAGCTGGAGCCTCCATCGCCATCCGCCACCTCGGGCATGGTGAAGCTGAGCGAGAAGATCTCCCGTCCGTCCGCGGTGCGGCCCGTCAGCTGGTAGTCGCCCAGGGAATCGGGCAGCGCAGGCGGGGCGTCGGTGACGAAGGCCGGTTCGAGGTATGGGACGCCCCGAGCGCCGACGCCACCCCAGAGCAGGAGAGAGTTGGCCGGGTCCGGTGGTGCTGCAGTGTTGTCAACTCCCTCGTCCAGCAGGCGAAAACCAACTGCGTTGGTAAGGTGGTAGTCGCTGATCCAACTAGGGTTGCAATACGACATCAAGTCGCGGCGACCCGGTGAGATGAGTGTGCCGCCCCCGCGGGAATCAAAGCCCCAGGCACCGATCCGTCCCCCAACGTAAGGAAACGAGTGATCCAGGTCATCCGGATTCCCGCAGGGCGCGTGCGCCAGACTCATGTTGTGTCCTAGTTCGTGCGCGATCGTAGTCGGTTGCGGGACGGCGACGCTGATCCGACCCGGTCGATAGGCGCGTCCAGCCTGATCCTCGAAGCGTGCCATGAGTCCGAGGTAGTGACCGGTCCCACCTTCCATCGTGCGTATGGCGTTGAGTTCCCCGAGCAGCCGCGAGGAGTTGTTGGTCGACGTGGTCACCGGCGCGTGCTCCTTGACCGAGAGACCGGTAACCGGAAGGAGCAAACGCGTCGCTGAGAGCAATTCATGGCCATCGGGGTCGGCGGCCACCTCCTTGACGAGGTCCACGACCCGTTGCTGCGGCTGCTCCGCCGAGAGTAGGGGAATCAACGTAAGGTTCAGAACGGGCATGGCCCGCACGTCGACCGCCAGGCGTCCTGTCTCCGGAATCCGCGTAACGACATCCAGCGCGGGGTCCAGCGTTCCTCCCGGGTCGATTTCGATCACCATTTCGAGGCCAGGCTGAAGGACTTCTGCGGGAATCCTGGCGTTGATGGATGTCCTGAGGTCACCCTCCGTAACGGTTGTCGGGATGGGTACCGACTTGCCTGGGGCGTCCACCTGATGCACTTGGGCTCCATCCCGGTAGAATGTGGCTCGCACGGGTGGTATTCGGGCGCTGGTGGAACGTTCGGTCGTCACAAACACGCGGAGCAGGGCTTCCTCACCGGCCAGGAGCGGAACCGGGAATCCCCGCGACTGGACCGCCTGGGTCAGATACGCCGTGGACCCGGATCCGGGATCGCACCTTGCCACGCGCAGCTTGTAGATGCGTGCCATCCACTCCACGAAGTCCGCGTCGGACGGGGCACAGACACCCGTACCCCCCGCGAGCAGCTCTTCGAGCGCGCGAAGAGCCGTGAAGCTCGAAGGAAGCAATCCGGACAACCCCGTATTGTTCGAGAGCGCCAGTATGCGAAGCGCAGTCAACTGGCCAAGCTCGGCAGGCACTTGCCCCTTGAGCGTGTTGGCCTCGATTCGGAGGAGTTCCAGCCTGGGCAGGTTGCCGAGTTCCGGCGGAACTACATATGATTTTGTAAAGTGTTATACATCAAGATGTTACATGGCACAATGCTATCGATGTATCACTTACGATATGCAGAAATGAGCGGGATTGCATTCGACCGTATCGGAAGTCAGCGGACTCATTTCGGGACGCGCGAAAGCAGTCGAGAGGGTCCGAACAGGCATTTCACCGCACCTCGACGGGCAGCCTCCGCACCACCACGCTGGCGACGTCAAACTCGTCGAGTTCGATAAACGCCGCCAGTCCGTCCGGGCCGAAGGCGTCCGGCATCGCGGTCGCTCCGGTGGAGTAGGTGCCGACGTACTCCCCATCGGCAGTCACGACATCGATGGGTCCGTCGCTCTCGGGCTCGTCGCCCCGGCGTTGCACCCAGATGCGCCCATTCCACGAAGTGGCAAGCCCGTGAAGCACGGGCACTTCGTGGAAGTACCTCTCCTCGATCTGGAAGGATGACTGCGTCGGAGGACCAGGATTGGGATTCGCTCCACTCCCACCCTCTCGCACGACCATCATTCGGCTACCCGAGACCTGCCCCGTTCCCGCGTCTCGACGAGCGGCCGCCCGCCTTTCCTTGAACTCCCTCTGGATCTCGGGCGTGACGGTCTCTGGCTGGAAGGGCCTTTGGATGATTCGCGCAACGTCCGTCGCGTCCGGCGGCGTGATCTTGAGCCTGTAGGTCGAGGAATCGGAATGAACGATCCCCCCGTCCGGGAGCACACCCACCAGCATCTCGGGCTCGAACACTGTGGGCATGGACACGTTTGCCAGCATTTCCCGAACTTGGGCGGGCACGTTGTTCGGCGCGAGATCACTGATTTCGCCCCGCGTGGGCAGCCATCCGTTGACCACGGTGTCCGCCTGCATGGTCTCGCCCCCGAGTCCGACGCGCATGACCGGACGGGACGTGGGCGGAGCCACGGGACCGGCGCCTGCGCCCCTGATGGTAATGCCCGGTCCTCCGAACGCCCCGGCGAAGACGGCTACGCCGCGCGGGTCGGGCAGAATCTCCCCCAAGACCGACATTCCGGCGAGGTCGTCGCCGATGCGGACCATGCGGATCAAGCCACCGGAGGCGTCAAGGAGTTGGAAGGCACGGTGGCCGATGTCGCTCACCACCACGGTTCCGTCCGACAACACCGCGTACCCGTTCGGCCGGTTGAACTCACCGGGACCTCCGCCCGAGGAGCCGAACTCGCGCAAGAAACCTCCGGCCGCGTCGAACACCAAGACCCTCAGGCTCCCGCCCCCGAGCAACCCGGTGGTTCCGTCGAAGACGTAAAGGTTGCCATCGGCGTCGAACGCCACCTCGGAGACCTCGGCAAACATCTCCCAAGTCTCGCCTTCGAGCACACCGATGCGGAAGACTTCCTCGAACGCGGGGTCGATCCGCTGATCCCGGCCCGTGATTTCGACGATCTCCTGAGCGAGCAGAGCCGGGGGCGCGGCAAGGACGGCCATAACGAGGGCCGAAAGAAGTAGGGACGAACTCGGGCTGGCCTGCATCGTGATTCTCTCCAGTGAGTCGGGTGTGGGAGTTGCGGCGGACAATGAAGGGTGCCGCCGATTGGACGCTGCGTTGCGGCAGGGGGGTTGCCCAACACGATGCCCACGCATCGCCTCGGCTGTCCAGCGTCGTTGGGGGGCAGGCACTCTGACGGATACCGACCAACAAGCGGCACCGGACACTTTCGCTCTACGCGCAGCCAAGGGAACCGCTGCTGAGACTCGGGCGATCCGCCGTTGCCTCGCTGAACGAGTTCGAGACACCGCTTGACGGTAGGCTGCCAAGGTAAGGATCGGGGCACCTTCCGTGCGCGCGCTGCAAGCACGGCGCACCGTCCACCGTCGGAAGGCCCGTCACACTAACAAGGGCACATCGACGGTGGGCTATTGACGCACCGACGAAGGTCCTCCCACCAACTCGTACACCACGACGTTCTCCACGTCCATGTCGTCCCTGAGCACCCCGAGGACGAGTCTTCCGGTAACATCGAGGATTCGAAACCTGGACGGAGTCTCAACCTGTCCCAGCCACTCCCCGTCCGGGGAAATGACGGCGTACGGCGACCCTTCCTCGGGATAGCCCGGCCGGTACGAGGGCAGCCACACGTTTCCGTCGGCGTCGGCGAAGGGGGAACCGAAGAGCGGTATCGGTTGGCCGATCATGGCGCGATACCGGGCCATGTCTTCCTGAACCATCTCCTCGAGCCGGGCTTCGGATACTCCGTAGTTCATCCAGCCGATCATTAGGTTGTAGGCCTCGACGTCCTCCAGGAGTTCGTCGGAGAGCAGGTTGAGCTCGGGCTGCCAGCGCAGGATCTGGTTTACCGTGCCGTCCGGCAAACGCCAAGTGATCTCGGGCCTGTCGGATCTCGTGTACACGAACCGCCCCGCAGCGACCGTGACCTCGCCAACGGGCTGGATGATCGGGTTCGCCGCACCCCGCGTTTCTCGCGGCATGTGGTCGTACGACGCGACCGTGTCCAGCGTACCGGTTTCAGTATCGAACAGGGTCATGTGCCCGCCGAGCCACTCCTCCTCTATATCGAACCATGACCGGTTGGCGTATCGGTTCCAGAGCAGCAACTCACCGGATGCACCGATCCCCGCCACACCGATGTGGGCTGCCCGAGGGGTGCTCACGATGCGCGCGACCGCATCGCCGACGAAGAGAGTGAGGCGAGACAGACGACGGTCTGGCACAAGGACGCTGTCCTGGCCCAGGACGAACGCCGAGTAGGGTTCGATCACTTCGCCCGGACCCTCTCCAACCCTCGCGAGCACCTCGTGCGTCGTCCCGTCCGGACTCAAGACGACCACTTCGCCGTACCACTCGGCGACGACCGCGCCTCCGTCCGGGAAGAGCCGACCGGCGTCGACCGACACGAACTCGTAGTCGCCCGGGTTCGCCCCGTGCCGGTACCGCGGTTCCGCCCCCAGAGCGAAGGGTGCCTCAACCTCGGGCACGCTCAAGTACTCGACGATCCGCACCCCGGCGCTGTCCTCGATTTGGACTTGGACATCGTGTGTGCGACCCGTGTCTTCCCCGCAGGCGACCAGCGTTCCAAACAGCATGAGCGTGGGCTGGCATCTGCTTCGCATTTCAATTCGAATCCGTCTCTGCGGCTTGCATCGAGATACCCGCGGTGCTCGGTGGATCCGGTGCATGGGTGGCCGGAGGGTTGGGGTTGGCGACGAACACAAGCACGGCGATACCTGATCGTACGGGCTGGAGGCGAACGCTCAACTGCAATCTTGGCTGGAATCGCTTCGTAGTTCAAGCAGCCGCACCTGAGAACACTCAGCGGCTCGGACCCGAATCACGGTCTGGCCCGCGCGGCGGCGTTATCACCAGCCGCGGCCGCGCGGTCTCACGGCGGCGGATGTCCCGTAGTACTCGGTCAAGCGCGTCACTTGCCCGTCGAGCCGCTCGATTCGCCGCCTCAAGGTGTCGTTCTCCTCGGTTTGCCGCTCGACTTGCCGCCGCAAGGCTTCGACCTGTTCGTGCAAGGCTGCTGCCTGCTCGGATTGCCGCCGCCGTTCCGTCTCGCACTGCGCGGACAACGTCTTCAAGGCCTCCGTCAACTGCCGTTCCAACTCGTTCATACAGCTTCCTCACTCTCTTGACTGCTTTGCGGCAGGCCGTCCGCGCCAGATCCAGCGCGGTTTGTCCAGCGTCCCCGCCGACAGCACCACGGCCTGCTCTCCCTCGATCTTCGGAAGTGCGATCCGCCAGTCGTCCACCTCCGTCCGCGCGAGCGTCCGCCGACCCTCCCCGATGTCGAAGTCCAGTTCGACGGTCGTCTCGATCCGGGCTGGGATGCGCGTCCACGGCCACCGCATCGTCGCCCAGCTTCCGCCGAAGATGCCGAGCCAGAGGCTCAGACCGAAGGTCAGCAGTCGGAGCCAAGCCCTCGGCGGCAGCTCGCGCATCCGCCCGGTCGCCTCCTCCGTATCGCGCTCGATGGTACGCGGCGCGTTCCTCGCGGCGCGCCGCGAGTTCTCGCCGAGCCGCGCCAGCTCGCTCGCGGTCAACTCCCCAATCTCCCTGAGTTCGCCCTTCAGCCGCGCCCGCATCCGGTCGGTCAAGTCGTTCGGGCTGGAAGTCAAAGGCGTACAGCCGCCCCCTCAGCCGCCAACGGTTCCCGGTCTCGGGGTCCAACGCGGTCAGGTATTCCTTGCCTTGGCGCGGCACTTCAAGGCCCGCCTCCCGGAGCGCGGTGACGACATCGAAGCGGTCTTTCACCATGCCGTGCTCGACGCGCTGGAGCAGATAGTCCCGGATCAGGTCGCGGGGGGAGGCTTCGAGCCGGAGCCCGGCCCGCAGCTGCGCCGCCTCGACGTAGGCGCGGTGGCCGGGCTGCTGGACCCTCGCCCTGGCCGGGTCGTCTGGACGGCCCCAGCCGTACTCGTGGTTGAAGGCGTCCCGAAGCGGATCGAACGTCCGCCGCCAGCCCGGAGGGGCGATGTTGAGGCTTCGCCCGGTCTCAAGGTCGCATCGCGCCGCGAGGACATGGACATGGGCGCCGCCGCCCTCCTCCCGGTGGAGCACCGCCGCCCATGCGTAGCGGTCGGGTTCCAGCCCGGCCCATGCCGTCTCCTCGAAGGCGTCCAGAACCGCGCCGATCTGTTCGTCGGTCGGTTCGTCCTCCGGCGCCCACGCGATCACGCCGGAGGTGTACCTGTGCTCGAACCCCAGAGTGTCCGCCACCGACGCCACCCGGTGTGGATCGCCCCGAAGGACCTCGACGCCTTCGCGCGGCTTTCCGGTGGAGTCCCGCTCTCCGAGGAGGTACTTGGCCGCAGCCCGCGCCGATCCGGTCCCCCGGGCGAGAAACTTAATATGCATCCGCGTCCGGGCTCTCGGCGGGGTCCAAGGCGCTGAGCGCCCGGTCGATGGCGATCAGGTGGCCGATCACCTCGACGGCCTCGATGGCCTCCTTGTGTGTATTTGCCCAGCGAGCGATCTGGTTGAGGTTGTTGCCAAGGCGTGCCAGTTCGCGGGTACGCTCGCGCTCGACCTCGGCGTGCGCCACGGTCCAGGTGCGGACCCGGCCTATCGACCGGCGCACCAGATCCGACAGCGTCAAGCCCGCCGCGCGCGCCTTGGCGTGCCACTCGGCACGCTCTGGCTCGCTGGCGCGGACCTTCACCCAGACGGCGCGTCCGGCGCTCACGGCGCGCCGTTTCCGTCACGGGGGTCAGAGGGGGCACGGCCCCCCGCCAGCCCCTGCCGGGGACTCGCGAAGCGTGGCCCCAAAGGGTGGGCTGGCTCTCCCGCATTAGCGGGCAAAACCGTCCGCCGAGGCGCGGAATCCGGGGTCGTCGGAATCGCCATGACGTATAGTCAGGGGACCGTTTCGGGCGGTGTCAACAACCGACGAAACGGCGATGTCCAAGGGGTTCCAGCGCCGTCCGGAAGCCGCATCGGCCGCCGCCAGCGGCTCCTCCATCGCCTCCGGCCCCGCCCTATCGCCGGGTGGCGTATTGGCTCCACTCCTGAAGGACTTCGGCGCGGCGCTCCAGCAGGTCGGATCGCTGGTACGCCTGCACGACTTGGCTTCTCGGTACATGGGCGAGGCAGGCTTCGGCGACCTCCGCCGGGACACCAGACTCGGCCATCCACGACCGGGCGCTCGACCGAAAGCCGTGTAGCGTCGAGTCGACCCCGGCACGCCTCAGCACCCGGAGCGGTGCCTTCGACGGAAGCGCCCCGCCGGTTCGCGATGGGAACACCAGTAATGACCTGCCCGACATCTCGCGCGCCCGTTCGAGCACGTCCAGAGCGCCCGTGCTGAGCGGGACGGCGAACTCGCGGCCCGCCTTCATCCTCGAAGCGGGAATCGTCCATCTGGCCGCGTCCGTGTCGATCTCCTCCCAAAGGGCGCCCCGGGCCTCGCCGGGCCGAACCGCCGTCAGCACGATCAACTCAACGCACAGAGCCGCCGAAGGGTGCGTGTCGGTGGTCCGCCGGACGGACCGGAGCGCGGTAGCGACCTCGGTGTGCGGGAGCGCGCGGTGGTGGCTTGCGGTGTTCCCGTTCACCTTGGGGAGCGCCTCGACCGCCTGCTCGACCGGGTTGTCCGGGCGGTAGTTCCGGCCGATACACCAGCGAAACACGGCGGCGATCCGGTGACGGGCCTTCCGCGCGGCGGCGGGCTTCGAGTTCCAGATCGGCGAGAGGCAGCGTAGCACGTCCGCGCTCTCGATCCGGTCCACGGGCTTGTCGAGGAGCGGGGCGGCATGAAGCCGGAAGGTGGACTTCCACTGCTCGGGTAGCGGACTCCCCGCTTTCCACGCCTCACGGTGAAGCTCGATGGTCCGCTCAGCGGCCTCGGCGAAGGTGGGGACGCCGCGCCCGCGCGGGTCTTGACCCAGGAGGACGCCTCGGCTGTTGTCGAGCGCCTTCTGCCGAGCTTCGGCGAGCGTCACTTCGGGATACGGGCCAAGCCCAACTGAAGTCAGCCGCCCCTCGATCCTGACGCGCTGCCGCCACGTCTTTGTAATCCGGCCATCCAGCGTCCGGTGGACCCGGAGGCTCAGCCCCCGACCGCCACGCCCGTCGCCGTAGACCCCGGGCCTGCCGACCGTCCGCACGAACGCAGCGGAGAGTGTTCGCGGTCGCTTCGCCATGGTGTCTCATTCCTTGTGGTGTATCACTTATTGCAGCACTACAGCGGGAAGAATACACCGGATTGCGATGGACGGCAAGGGACGACCGGATGTTGGAGATCCTACAGAACACGTTGTCCAATAACGTGTTATGACTGATGCAGTAGACCTTGGTGGACTACATGGGAAGATGTGCGGCGAGTTCCGGCGGAATCGGGCCACTCAAATCATTCGATTGGAGCCATAGTTGCTGGAGGGTCGAAAGGCTGCCCAGCTCCTGTGGAATTGGACCGCTCAACTGGTTTTCGGAAAGCGCCAGGTACTCCACGGAAGAGAGCCCGCCCAACTCGGATGGAATCGGGCCACTCAGGTTGTTCGAGTTGAGGTACAATCGCCGCAGGGAAGAGAGCCGGCCCAGTTCCGACGAAATGGGCCCACTGAACTCGTTGTCGGAGAGCGCCAGGAACTCGAGCGAAGTCACACTGCCCAGTTCCGGCCGAATCGGACCACTCAGGTTGTTGAAGGAGAGGTACAACTGCTCCAGAGGAAGGTTGGTCAGTTCGGACGGAATCGGGCCGGTCAAGTCGTTCCTGGAGAGCACCAATTGACGCAGGGAGGAGAGCCTGCCCAGTTCTCGTGGAATCCGGCCACTCAGGTCGTTGGAGTCGAAGAGCAAATGCTCCAGGGAAGAGAGCTGGCCCAGTTCCGACGGGATCGAGCCACTCAGTCGGTTGACATGGAGGAACAAACCCACCAGGGAAGACAGGTTGCCCAGCTCCGGCGGAATCCGGCCGCTAAGATCGTTGCGGGAGAGCGAAAGTCGCTCCAGTGAAGAGAGGCTTCCCAGTTCGGACGGAAGCGAGCCGCTCAGGTTGTTGTTCGGCAGGCGAAGACCAGCGATCCGACCGTCTGCACCAACAGTGACTCCGTACCATTCGCCGAGTGGCGCCGCGCTCAGCCAGTTGTCGCTCCGGGTCCAGTCGTCGCCGCCCGTGGCTTCGTAGAGCGTCGTGAGCACCGCACGTTCCAGAGTTGCCGGATCCGCGAGCAGCGTTGGCTCGGTTGCGCCGTCGCCGCATGCAAGTGACCACCCGCTGAGACCCAGCACCAACATGAAGTGGCTGCGTGGCAAGAGTGTTCGCATCACTTTTGTACCCTTGGAGGGCCATTGTGTTGCATGTTCCCCCCTTGCAGGTATTCACTACAACCCCCGATTGGACTGCGCGCATGAGAGCTGCTTTCCTCCTCTTGCCACCGGCGACCGCTTTGGCGTGGGCGTGTGCACAACCCTCACCGCCCGCCGACACCCCGCCCCCCTTCCACCTCGGCGCCACCATCGACGTCGGCGCCGCCCCACACGGCATCCGCTTCAGCCCCGACGGCGACACCGCATACGTCGCGCTCAGCGGCGACGGCCAGATCGCCGTCGTCGACCTGACGGCCGCGGCTGTGGTCGCCCGGTGGGACGCAGGCGACACCCCCCTCGACCTCATCCGGCTCGACGACGGCTGGCTCGTCAGCCAGTTCCAGGACTCCACGCTCGTCACGCTCGACGCCGCGGGCCAGCCAGCCCCCGGCGCCACCCACACCGTCTCCCCCGGCCCCTCGCTCTTCTCCCCCACCCCCGTGCGCGGCCAGACCTGGATCACCACCGAGTTCTCCGACCGCCTCTGGGTCATCGACACCCGCACCGGCGAGCCGACCCACGCCCACCCCACCGGCGACCGCCCCTACCCCGCCGACGTCATGTGGGACGGCTCGCACGCCTTCGTCCCCAACCTCGACGCCGGCACCGTCTCCGTCATCGACCTCCTCAACCACGAAACCGACGCCACCGTCGAGGTCTGCCCCGGCCCCCCCGGCGGCGCCCTCACCCCCGACCAGACCACCTACATCGTCGCGTGCGGCGGCTCCAACGAGGTCGCATTCATCAACACGGCCTCTTTCCGGGTCACCGGCCGCGTCCCGGGCCTCGGCCCCCGCCCCTTCTCGGTAGCCGTCCCCGGCGACGGCCGCTACGCCGTGGTCAACAACGCCGGCGGCAGCACGGTCTCGGTGGTGGACCTGGCCGCGCAGACTGTCGCGCAGACCATCGAGGTCGGCGCCCAGCCGATCGTCGTCCGCGTCCACCCCGATGGCGAGCGCGTGTTCGTGGCCAACGAGCTCGCGGGTACGCTGGTGGAGCTGGTGCCCGGCGCCCCCGACAACGCCGCGCCCGCCGCCCCCCCCACCCCCACCGAAGTCGTCGTCCTCGGCATGCTCCACAGCGGACACGTCACCAGCGACCGCTTCAGCCTCGACGTCGTCCGCGATCTGGTCCGCGAGATCGACCCCGACTACTGGCTCACCGAGATCCCTCCCAACCGCTGGCAGCGCGCCCGCACCGAATTCGAGACCACCGGCACCGTCGAAGAGCCCCGCGTGCGCCGCTTCCCGGAATACATGGACGTGCTCTTCCCCCTGTCTTTGGAGATGAGGTTCCAGGTCATCCCCACGGCGGGCTGGACCGAACCGATGTCGGACTTCCGCGCCGGCTACCTCGACGCGTATGCCCGAGACCCAAACCGGGCGGCCGAGTGGGCCGAATATCAGGCCGCCAGCGCGGCCTCCGCCGAAGCCCTCGCGACCGGCGGCGCGGGCGACGACCCATACTGGATCCACACCGACGCCTACGACGAAGCCTACGACATCCGCATGCAGGTGTACGCGCGCCTCTTCGACGCCGACCTCGGCCCCGGCGGCTGGGACCCGATCAACGCCTCGCACTGGACGTACATCGAACGCGCGCTCGACCGTCACCGCGGCGAGGGCGCCCGATTCCTGCTCACCTACGGCGCTGGCCACAAGGGACCGTTCCTGCGCGAACTGCGGCAGCGGGACGACATCGTGCTGCTCGACGCGGCCGCGTTCCTCGACCGGCTTCCGTCCACCCAACCCGGCACCGCGCTCATCCGCGCCGAAACCGTCCACACGGCCACCAGCGGCACCCTCACACCCGGCGAGATCCTGATCCGCGACGGGGTGATCGCCGCGGTGGGACCCACCGTCGACGCACCGCCCGATACGCGCGTCTACATGGCCGAAACCGTCATCCCGGGAATGATCGACGCCCACGCACACCTCGCCCTCGACCGCTCCAGCCGCTCGCGGATCCCCGGTCCCGTCACCGCCGAGTGGAAGGCGGTCGACCACCTCGACCTCGACGACCCCATGATCCAGGTCGCGCTCTCCGGCGGCGTGACCTCGCTGATCACCCGCTCCGGCAGCGGCATCGTCTCGAGCGGCCAGTCCGTCGCGCTCAAGATGAAGCGCGAGCCCACGATCCTGAAGCCGTACGTCGACCTCAAGATGGCGGTGCGCCCGCTCATCAACCTGCGGCCCGGCGAGACCCCGCAGACGGTCATGGGCTGGTACGCCACCGCCGACGACCATTTCCGGCGGGCGCTCGCATACTCGAATGCGCAGGACGCCCACGCGGCGGGCAGCGGCCCGGCCCCGGAGCCCAACGCGCGCCTCGAAGCCTTCGCCGCCGTGCTCCGCGGCGAGGTCACGGTGCACGCGCACACGCACTACCCCAGCGAGACCATGATGGTGCTGCGCCTGGCGCGGAAGTACGGCTTCTTCGACCGGCTCGCGCTCGCGCACGCCGAAGAGATCTTCCCGATGACCGAACTGCTCGCGGGCACGCAGATCGTCCCCGTGATCGGCCCGATGATGATCGTGCAGTACTTTAACGACCCCGAGCCGCGGAACCTGCTCGAGGAGCTGCTCGACGCGGGCGTGCACGCCAGCATCCAAACCGACATGTCGAGGCAGCACTTCAAGGACTTCCGCGAGTACGGCGCGTTTCTGGCGCGCCACGGGCTGACCGACCAGCAGGCGCTCGAGGTCATGACCATCAACGGGGCCCGCGCGATGGGCCTGCAGGATCGGGTGGGCAGCATCGAGCCGGGCAAGGACGCGGACCTGGTGCTGCTCGACGGCCACTTCCTCGACCTGACGGCCGACCGGATCGAGCGCGTGTTCGTGGATGGCCGAATCGAGTATGCACGCGCCCGTTTGCCGCAGCCGGAGGACCCGCGCGCCGTGGGGCCGTTCGGGCCCGTCACGGGCACCATTGCCCCGGATGATCGCACCTTTGCGATCACCGGCGCACATGTCTTCACCATCGCCGACGGCGCGATCGAGAACGCGACGCTCGTGGTAGAGGACGGCCGCTTCACCACCGTCGAGGCCGGCGCCACACCGCCCCCCGGCATCCCCGTCATGGACATCGGCGGCCGCGTGGTCATGCCGGGCACGATCATCGCGCGCGCCTTCCCCAACGACTGGGTCGGCGACCTCAAGTGGCAGGTCCAGAACGACGAAATCACCGAGCCGGTCGTGCCCGAGATGAACGCGCTGTACGCGGTCGATCCGTGGTTTCCGTCGTACCGGGTGAACACGACCATCGGAGTGACCGCGATTCACGTCACGCCGGGAACCCGCAACCTGATCGGCGGCAGCGGCGTGGTGGTCAAGACGCCCGGACTCGACTTCGAGAAGATGGTGCGGCGCGAGCCGGCGAGCATGGTGGCGACGCTCACCGCGTCGGCGCTGGGGGAGTGGCAGGACGAATCGGGTGACCCGCTGACGCTGGACGCCGCATCGGCGCTGATCCGCGATGCGCTGAACGCGGCGACCGTCTACGCCAAGACCGGCGACGCGGCGACCGGCGGCGCTGTGACCGGCGACGCCGCATCCGGTGAGCCCGACGCCTCCGCCCTCGCTGGCAGGGCCCCCACCGAGCCCGGCTACAACCCCCGCCTCGAAGCCCTCCTCCCACTCCTGCGCCGCGAGGTTCCCGCGCTGATCCACGCCGACCGCGTCGCCGAGATCGAGACGGCTCTCGCCATCGCGCGCGACTACAACCTGCGCCTCGTCGTCACCGGCGGCGTCGAAGCCCACAAACTCGCGGCCGAACTCGCGACCGCCGACGCCGGCGTCATCCTCGGCAACTCCGGCAGCTACGCATCGGACATCCGCGGCGGCGGAGAAGGCTGGAGCGTCGAAGGCCCCGCGATCCTCAACCGCGCGGGCGCCAAGGTGGCCTTCTACGGCCCGGGCGCGTCGCGCCGCGCCTCGCCGATCGGCCGCCTGGGCGGCGAGCCCATCCTCAATTCCGCGTGGGCGTTCCGCAATGGTGTGCCCGAGGTGGACGCGCTGCGGATGGCCACGCTCAACGCCGCCGAACTGCTGGGCGTGGACGACCGCATCGGCAGCATCGAGCCGGGCAAGGACGCGGATTTCGTCATCCTCGAGGGCCATCCGTTCGACTACCGGGTGGTGCCGAGCTGGGTGTTCGTGGACGGGAAGCTGGAGTCCGAGCGACACCTTGACCATTGAGGCTGCGCAGCTATATTGCACATGCACCACTATTGTGTGCAAACAGCCATTCCCGCCCACGATCTCTCATGTCCCGCATTCACTTCATCGTCGAGGAGACCGCGAAAGCAGCGTACCAGACCCAGGCACGTCGTGAAGGCAAGTCCCTCGGTGAATGGCTGCGCGAGGCCGCCCAGGAGAAGCTCGCCGACGCGCGCCCGCGCAAGTTCACCGTCGAGGAGCTCCGCCAATTTTCGGCAGAGTGTGACGCCCGCCACCCGCCCGGCTCCCGGGAGCCCGACTGGCCCGAGATCAAGAAGTTGCTGGTCGAGACCCGGTACCCTCGCTACGACGGCGAATGATCTTCGTCGACGCGAACGTCTTCATGTACTTCGTCGGGGCCGACCATCCTCACCGCGCCGAAGCCAGGGCGTTTTTCGCAGGCGCTCGGCAAAGCGGCACCCGCCTCGTGACTTCCGCCGAGGTGCTGCAGGAACTACTCCACAACTACCTGCGCAGGAACAGGCGATGGCTTCTGGATGCGGTTTTCGATCTGGTGGGCGGCACCATCGACCAAGTGTGGCCGGTCGAGCAGGCCGATGTCGAGTTGGCGCGGAATCTGGCCGTCCAACACCCGGGCCTCGAAGCCCGCGACCTCGTTCACCTCGCCTGCTGCCTTCGGCGCAAGCCGACAAAGCTCATGACGTTCGACCGCGGGCTGGACGCGGCGTGGGCGCTCAGGAAGAGCTGAGGTGGCGGCAGCACGGGCGCCGGATTAAGCTGCCATCGCCCCCTCAACCCGGAGACGAAGCAATGATCAGATCGATTCGTGCGGCGAGCATCGGCGTCATGGCAGTCGCGGCAATCGCCATCCCCGCGCCCACCCCCCTCCACGCCCAGCACGACACCAGCAACCCGTTCCGCCCCATCTACGGCTGGGGCGAGTTGCCCGAGGGCCGCGAGTGGGGATCGACCAGCGCGGTCGAGATCGCATTGGACGGGAACATCTGGGTCGCGGAGCGCTGCGGCCGGAACACCTGCGTGGGCTCGGACGTCGATCCGATCCTGCTCTTCGACAAGGAAGGCAACCTGCTCCGCAGCTTCGGCGGCGGGATGATCGCGTGGCCGCACGGCATCGACGTCGACCACGAAGGCAACGTGTGGATCGCCGACGCGTGGGCCAACGGCGCCACGACCACGGGCCACTCCGTGCTCAAGTTCTCCCCCGAGGGCCAGCTCCTCATGACGATCGGCACCCCCGGCGAGGCCGGCGACCCGCCCAACCACCTCACCCGCCCCTCCGACGTACTGGTCGCGCCCAACGGGCAGATCTACGTGGTGGATTCGCATGACCGCACGAAGGGCCGCCTGGTCCGCTACGACGCCGACGGCAACTACATGGAGACGTGGGGCGAACTCGGCTACGGACCCGGCCAGTTCCGCGACCCGCATGCCCTGGCCATGGATTCACAGGGCCGGATCTTCGTGGGCGACCGCTACAACAACCGCATCCAGCTCTTCGACCAGGAGGGCGAGTTTCTCGCGATCTGGACGCAGTTCGGCCGTCCGAGCGGCATCTACATCGACGCCGACGACAACATCTACGTGGCCGATTCCGAGTCGAGCCCCGCGCCCAACGAGTTCACCGGGCAGCGCAACGCAGGATGGGAGAAGGGGATCCGCATCGGCGACGCCCGCATGGGGTGGGTGCACCACTTCCTGCCGGACGACCGCGCCAACGTGATGGGGTTCAGCGGACCCGAAGGCGTCGCGGTGGACGACGAGGGCAACGTGTACGGCGCCGAGGTGTCCCAGCGCCGCATCACGAAGTGGGTGCGGTTCAGGCGGTAGGGCGAATCACCCGCTTCACCAGGTTCCGGAGCAGCGGAATCTTGAAGTGGTTGTAGTCGAGGGGATCAGCGCCCTGGACCGCGAGTTCGCCAGCCAGCTCGGCGGTCGTCTCGTCGCGGGGACTTCCCCGCACCAGGTCCTCGACCGCGGTCAAGCGGCGGGGGATGCACTCGACGGCTCCGGCGACGATGCGGGCGTCCTCGATGATGCCTCCGTTCGTGCCGCCGCCGCGCACGCGCACCGCCGCGGCTACGCTGACCAGCGCGAAGTCCCAGGTCTTCCGGTCGGCGACCTTCTCGAAATGGAATTCGGCGCCGGCCCAGCGGCCCGGGATGCGGATCGCGGTGAGGAGGTCGCCCGGTTCAAGCACGGTCATGCGGGTGATGTCGACGCCGGGCGGCATGAAGAACTCGGCCGCGGGGACGACCTTCTCGCGGCGGGCGTTGCGGACGATCATTTCGGCGTCGAGCGCCACCAGCGCGGGGGCGAGGTCCGACGGGGTGACAGCGACGCACCGGTCCGCGCCGAAGATCGCGTGCTCGCGGTTCATCGCGCCCGAGGCGCCCGCGTAGCAGGTGTTGCCGCCCGCGCGGTAGCAGGTCATGCCGTAGCGGTAGTACCAGCAGCGGGTGTCCTGGCAGACGTTGCCGCCGATGGTGCCCGCGTTGCGGATCTGGGGGCTCGCGACCTGCGCCGCGGCGGCGGCCAAGAGCGGGTATTGTGACCGGATGAGGGGGTGAGCTTCCACCGCGGTGAGCGTGGTCATCGCGCCGATCGTGATGCCGCCGTCGCCGCTGGAGCCATCTCCGCCCTCCATCCCCCTCACACCCCTGAGCTCTTCGATCCCCTCCAGGTCGATCACGACCGTGGGCTGCTTGCCGCGGTTCTTGAGCCAGTCGAAGGTGTCGTAGCCGCCGGCCAGCGGCCACGCGTCGGCTCCGTGGCGGGCCAGCAGATCGAGCGCGCTGTCGAGGTCGGTCGGCTGGAGCAGCTCGAAATGGGTCATCATGTCGTTCATCATGGCCGTCTCCCTCGTGTCAGCCTCACTGCGTGTTGACCTCGAGCGGCCGGTGCGACTGGGCCTGCTCGGCGAGCACGTTGACGATCATGTCCGGGACCACCGGGGTGCGGTTGAAGTAGTGGCCGCCGAGAGCGTCGGAGATGGCGCAGAGGAGCGCGGCGGCGGAGCAGCCCATCAGCGGCTCGCCCACGCCCTTCGCGCCCACGGGGTTCTGGGGGTCGGCGATGTCGGTGGCGGCCCAGTCGAGGTGCGCCGGCACGTCGAGGTAGGAGGGCGGCTTGGCCTGGTGGAAACCGATGTTTCCGGCGACGCCGTAGCGGCCGTCGTAGACATGACGCTCGAGCGCGGCCATGCCGAAGCCCATCACCGCGCCGCCCTTGATCTGCGCGGCCAGCCCCTGCGGGTGCACGACGGTGCCGCAGTCGGCGACGCCGAGGTAGTCGATGATCTCGAAGGCGCCGGTCTCGATGTCGAGCTCGATCTCGATGAAGCCGGCGGCGAGCGCGGGGACGGTTCCGTCGCGGGGGAGGTTGTCGCGGGCGACGCCGATGAGGCCGGTGCCGGCCAGGTTCGCGACCGAGGCCGCGGTGATGGGATTGAGGTCGTCGGGGACCTCGTGGCCGCTGAAGCGTCCGGCGAGCTCGATCGCGCGCTCCGCCGCCCGCGCGTAGCTGATCCGCCGCGACGGGTTGGCGCGCGCGAAGACAGCCTCCCCGCCGATGTCGTAGTCCTCCGGCGAGCCGCCCAGCTCCATCGCCGCGATCGCCTTGAGCTTCTCGACCGCATCGACCGCCGCCACGTACGCGGCGCGCGTCATGGTGAAGGTCGTGTTGCTGCCGACCTGCGGGCTCGCCGACGCCAGGTTGCGCGACGAGTCGCCGCGGACGATCACGCAGTTCTCCCATTCGTAGCCGAGCACCTCGGCCGCCGCGCGTGAGACACCGGCATACGAGTATGTGCCGAGATTGCCCACCCCGCAGTGGATGTGCAGCTTGCCGTCGGGCGTGATCCGCACCAGCCCGTCCTGCCCGCTCATGCCGGCCGAGTGGAAGGCCTGGCCAACCGCGACGCCGGTCACTTTCGAGCCGCGGCGCACACCGCTGCGGGCCAGCCGCTCGTCCCATCCGAATCTGCTGGCGCCCAGATCGAGCGCTTCGCGCAGGTGCGCGCTGGTGACCGGTCCCTGATTCCCGCCGTAGCGCGACTCGCTGTCGGGGGCGTTGATGCTGCGGATCGCGACCCGGTCGATCCCGAGCTGCGCGGCCGCCTTGTCGAGGAGCGGCTCGACCGCGCACGCGATCTGATTCTGCCCAGGCCCGCGCTGCGCTCCCCGCGCGGGCGTGTTGGTGAGTACCGGAATCCCGCGGAATCGCATGGCGAGAGGTGTATAGACGATGGAGACGGCGCCTGCCGCGCTCCCGAGGTCGCCGAATCCGCTGTTGGGCCCGTTTTCCTGCACGATGAAAAGGTCTGCGGCCGTGATGCGGCCATCATCGCGGAACCCCATGCGGATGCGGCCCTGGAAGCCCGCCCGGGCCGACCCGATCGCGTATTCCTCTGCCCGGCTGATGCGCATCATGACGGGACGGCCGGTCTTTCGCGCCATGTGCGCCGGGATCGACATGACCGGGTACGCGCTGCCCTTCGACCCGAACCCGCCGCCGCAGAACTCGGCCACGAAGACCAGGTCGGAGGGCTCGATCCCGATGTAGCGTGCCAGGCTGCCGAGCGTCGCGCTCTGGCTCTGGCTCGAGCCGAATACATGACACTTCCCGTTCTGCCAGTACGCCATCGCCGTGCGGGGCTCCATCGAGTGGTGCGAGGTGCCGGCGGTGACGAAGCTCTCGTCGAGCACGAGCGCCGCGTCCTGGAAGCCGGCCTCGAGGTCGCCGTAGGACCACTCGTTGTTGACTTCGCCCATCGGCAGCTGGCCATCGGCGGCCGCGGCGAAATCGGCGTCGGTCCACTTGATCTCGGACACACCGTCGCGGCGCACCACCGTGTTGCCGTCCTCGCGGGCGTTGGGGCCGTCCGGGAGCAGGCTCTCGAGCGGGTCGACCACGAAGGGGAGCGGCTCGAGGTCCAGATTGACCTTCTTGATCGCGTCCTGGACCGTCGTCTCGTCCACCGCAGCGAGCGCCGCGACCGGTTCGCCGACGAAGTGCGGCGTGTTGGTGAGGATCGGGTTGCCCGGCGCGGGGATCTCGGGCACATCGTCGGCGGTGAGGAGGGCGACCACCCCATCCATCGCCAGCGCCTCCGACGCGTCGATCCCGCGCACTCGGGCGTGCGGCATCGGGCTGGTGATGAGGCGGCAGAAGAGCATCCCGTCGGCGCGGAAGTCCTCGGCGTACTTGGCGCGGCCGGTGACCTTGGCGGCCACGTCCGGGGGGATGAAGTCCTTGCCGATGAGCTCAGGCATGGGAGACCTCCCGGGCGACAGGCGCGCGGCCCGCGGGAGCGCGGGTTGCGGTCGACCCCGTGCGAGCCGCCCGCATGACCCCGTTCAGATAGTGATCGTAGGCACCGCAGCGGCACAGGTTGCCGGACATCGCCCGGCGTGCCTCGTCGCGCGTCGGGTTGGGGTTGGCGCGCAGCAGCGCGGCGGCGGCGATCACCTGCCCCGGCGTGCAGAAGCCGCACTGCGGCCCCAGCTCCTCGATGAAGGCACTCTGCACGGGATGAAGCTCGCCGCCGGGGCCCTCGATCCCCTCGACCGTCGTGATCTCGCGGCCCCGGACCCGTTGCGTCAACGTCGAGCAGGAGTAGTGCGCGACACCGTCGATCATCACCGTGCAGGCACCGCACTCGGCGCGGTCGCATCCGAGCTTGGTGCCGGTGAGGCCGAGCTTGTAGCGCAGCGTCATGGCGAGTGTCTCCTGAGGCAGGACATCGACCCGGCACGTGCGCCCGTTCACCTGCAGCGACACGAGTCGGCCGACCGCTCCGCGCGCAGCCCCCTGAGGCGGCGCGGCCGCTGGCGCGGCGAACCACGATATCGCCGAGACCGAGGCGCCGGTCGCGATCACTCCCTTGATGAAACTGCGCCGCGAGACGCTGCCCCGACCGGGCGGCCGCGATAACAGCCCCTGCCAGCCCGGGTCACCCGAAGGCCCCGTGCCGGACTCGATGATTGGCGCGCCATCGCGCTGCCGCTGGCTCATGCGTCGCCTCCTGCCCGACCGGGTATTGCGTCTGTCGATTGGCTGACGTTAGGGGCGAGGACGCCGCCGGACAACGGTGGGCTTTCGCAGGCGTCCGTTTCCTGTCCCAGCGGAGCATCGGACTGTCCCTGGTCGTTTCTGCGGGACCGCCTGATGGTGGGTCGAACGCGTTGTCAAAAGTAATCTTTACTTTACATATTGTCGTGTCTACATTACATTACGTCTAGTCTGTGCCGTGTCTACCACCCCCACCCTTCCCCTCCAGCGCCTCGCGCAGCCTGATCTCGGTGCGCTCGGCCGCTGCACCGTCGCGCCACCTCGCCGCCCCGTTCCACAGCCGCCCGAACGGCTCCCTCGGCGCGCGCGGCGGCTTGCCCACCGGCCCCGCCACCGCCGGCGGCACGCTCCCGATCGGCTCGCCGCGCTTCGTGAAGAACACTGCCGTGCCGTGGCGGTCCAGCGCCATCTTCGCCCGTCCCTCGTGGAGCAAGCGGTGGTGCCGTCTGCACAGCAGCACCGTGTTCGCAAGACTCGTCTCGCCACCATCGGCCCAGTGCCGCACATGATGCGCCTCGGTAAACCGGTTGCCGCATCCCGGGTACCGGCACCCCCGGTCCCGCTCCTCGAGCGCGCGGCGGATGTGCGGAGGGATCGTCCGGGTCTTGCGCCCCACGCTCAGCACCTCCCCCTCTCGCCCGTGCACCATGCCGACAACCGCCGCGTCGCACGCCATGCGCCGTGAGGTCTCGGCGCAGACCCTGACCCCGTCCAGCTCCGAGCGCCCCGTCTCGCCCGTCTCGGCCAGCGTCGCGGCTTCGGTGTGCACCACCACCTGGTACCGCTCCGCCCTCGACCCGGACTCCGCGCCCCCGAACCCGGCGGCGAGCGCGCGCTCGGCCACCACGCCCACGGCATCGGCCCGCCGCTGCTCGTTGCTGGGCCGCTCCGCAGGGTCCTCTTCGCGGTAGATCGCGTCGTTCGCGGCCTCGATCGCCCGCATCAGCGCGGCCCCCGCCTCGGGCTCCAGGCGGCCCCGCACCACATACATGCCCTCCCCGTCGACGACGACCGAGAGCTTCCGGCTCTGGTGGCGGATCTCTTCGGCGCTGATCTCGCCCTCGCGCTCCATCCGCTTCCATCCGCGCACGAAGTCGCGCAGCTGCACCGCCGAGCAGCCCTGGGCGTACTCGAGCAGCTGCTCTTCGCTCTCCGGCGTGGCGACGCGGGTGATCTCGCGCACCTTGGTGTAGGAGACGAGCCCCTCTCGCATGGCCCGCGCCGTGCGCGGCAGGTCGGCCAGCGCATGCGCCACCCGAATCTGGTGACGCGCGGTGCTGGGCATCACACCGATGCGCCAGGCGAGCCAGTCCACGCACGACGAGAAGCCGGCCTCGGCCCACCCGTCGAGATGGTCGAACTCGGCGATGAGGGTGAGCATCTCGTGGCGTGCGACGTTGATGCGGGCCGCGAGTTCGGCGATCCGGTCACCGAGTTGGGGGAGCGTGAGCTCCAGAGCGGCGGCATCCTCACTCCCGGGTCGCAACGGGAAGGTTCGGGCAACAGCAAGGCTTGAGCGGGCCACAGGTCCTCCAGAATATTCGGGCTATCTTCGGTATGCGTGAACATAGCAGCGGCTCCCGCGATTCCCATGGCTGGATCGGCCTGTGACTCGACGTTTTGGGACAGGCAGTCCAACGACCACGCGCCCTCGCCCCGGCACCCTTCCGCGCTCAGCGGAATCCGGGTTCCACGGAAACCGACACGGACATCAGCATGCTCGAACGGGACACGCCGCTCGGACGCCAGCACACGCCCCTCGGACGCCGCCGAATCCCGGTTCCACGGAAATCTTCAGGGACACAAAGATGCTCGAACGCGACACCCGACGTCACTGCCCAACCCTCGCGCCTACGCCCAACCTTCACGCCTACACCCGACCCCCCCCCACACCAACCCGCCCCTACGCCCCCGCCGGCACCTCCACCCGCACCGTGAGAATATCCGTGTCGTGATACTTCTGGTGCCGAACCGAGGCCGCCAGATGCCGCAACAGCCGCAACGAGAAGTCATTCTCGGCCTCGATCTCGACCGAGTGCTCCCCGGCCAGCGCCATCCGGTCCTCCAGGTTCCCTTCACCTGACACGGCAAGGAACTCCAGCTCCGCCGCCCCGTGTTCGGAGCGCACACTCAGGCGCAGCCGCCGCGCCGGGCCGTCCGGGCCGCCCTCATCCCCCATCAAGCTCACCAGCGCCTCCTCCGAAGCCAACTGGACCCGTTGGAGCATGCCGCCGTCCCATCCCGCGCGCGCGCCAAAGTCCTCGAGGAACCCGCTGATCTCCGGCAGCGCATCCACGCCCAGCGTCGTCACCAGCCGCTTCCGGCGCGGACCGGTGAGCTCGACAAACACCGACAGCACCAGCGCCGTCAGGCCGCCGGACGTCATGCCGTTGCCGAGCATTTCCGCGAAGAACGGGCTCATCTGATCGATGAAGAGGCCGCCGTTCTGGAAGCCCGAGCCGACCCAGAACGAGACTCCCACGATCGCTGCCTTGCGGTAGTCCATCCCGTCCGCGACGACTATGCGCATGCCCAGCACGAAGAGGATCGCGATCAGCACCACCACGTACGCGCCGATGATCGCGTCCGGGACCGAGAGAATCACCGCCACCACCTTCGGCAGCAGGGCCAGCGCGCAGAACCCCACGCCGATCCCGACCCCCACCCGCCGCGCCGCCACACCCGTGATCTCGACGATCGACACGCTGCTCGAATAGGTCGTGTTGGGCACGGTGGCAAGCAGGCCCGAGAGGAAATTGCCGAGCCCATCGGCCATGACCGCACCCTGCACCCCGCGGAAGTCCGTCGCCCGGTCGTCGCGCCACGACACGCGCTGCACGGCCACCGCGTCGCCGATGGTCTCGATCGCGCCCACGAGCGTGACGAACACGAACGCCGGCAGCAGCGCCCAGAACACCGGCCCGAAGCTGAAGTCGAACCCCGGCCAGCCCTCGACCGGCAGTCCGAACCAGGGGGCCGCCGCCACCGCATCCCATGAGAAGAGGCCGTAGAAGCCGGCAACCACGCACCCCGCGACGATCCCGATCACCGGACCCCAGAGACGCATCGTCCCGGCGGCGCGCAGCACGATCACCATCGTGACGCCCAGCGTGACCACCGCTGTCACCGGCCCTGCCGCCGGCGCCGCCCCCGCGGGCACCCGCTCGACAAGGTCAAGAATCAGCGGCATCACCGTCACCGCGATCAGCATGATCACCGTCCCCGCAACCGTCGGCGTGATGATCCGCCGCAGCAGCGACAGCCGCGACGCGAGCAGGAACTGGAACACCGCCGAGGCCGCGACCAGCGTCGCCAGCATGCCCGGCCCTCCCTGCACCAGCGCCGCCACCGACACCGCGATGAACGCCCCCGACGTCCCCATCAGCAGGATGTATCCCGCCCCGATACGCCCGAACCGCCTGGCCTGCACCATCGTCGTGATGCCGCTCACCAGCAGCGCCGCGCATGCCGCCCACGAAAGGAAAAGCTCGCTCTCGCCGGCCGTCCGCACCACGATCGCGACGGTCAGCACGATCGGCCCCAGGGTCAGCACGCAGTACTGCAGCGCCAGTCCGATCGTGACGGGCAGGCTGGGATTCTCGTCGGGCTCGAAACGAACTCCGGAAGCGGATCGGCCGGATTGCAGCGACATGCAGGCTCCCTTCCCGTGATGCGAAGAGTCTGAAGTTTTTCAAAGAGCGCCGATTTCGGCGGCGGTGCGGCTCGGGGCGCAATATGGCGGCAGCTTGCTCGGTGCGATAGACTGGGGCAAGGCGCATGAACGGCAAGCGCCATGGACGCCTGGCTTCCGTTCGGAGTGCTGCCCATGCGAAGCTCATGTCTGTTCCTGCTCGGGCCGGTTATAGCCTTGGTAGCCATGGCTGCGCAACCCTGCTCGCTTGGGGCCCAGGAGCCCGGCGCGGCAGGCGCCCTCAACCCATTCGCCGATTTCGAGACGCACCACCTCTCGAACGGCGTCAAGGTCTGGTTCAAGCGGCTCGAGGGGGCGGCCAACGTGTCTGTCAGCGCCGGGATCCCCGTCGGTGCCGACGCCGACCCGCGCGGCAAGGAGCAGCTCGCCCACTTCACCGAGCACATGCTCTTCTCGGATCACAACGGCCGCACCGAGCAGGAGATCAAGGACGCGGTCGAGGGGCTGGGCGGGCGCCGCAACGGCATGACCTACCGCGACCACACCTGGTACTACGTCACGATCGCGAGGGAGCATGGCCTCTTCGCCATCGAATGGCTGGCGGGGATCATGTCGCCGCACGCCATGGAGCCCGAGGTGGTGGAGCGCGGCCGGCAGCCGGTCGAAAACGAGGTCGGCGCCCGCCCGCGCGAGTTCTTCGACCATCTGGGCGCGCTGCTCAGCCCCGAGTGGCTGCGCCCTCCCGACTTCTACGAGCGCGAGTTCGGCATCGAGAACGAGCGCGACCTGATCCCCGACTACTGGACCAGCCTGCGCCGCATCACGCCCGACGACCTGCGCGGCTTCTACGACCGCTACTACGCGCCCGGCGCGATGACCGTCACCATCGTGGGCGATCTCGACCGCGACGAGGCGCTCGCGCTCGCTGAGCGCACCTTCGGGCAGTTCCCGGAGCGCCAGGTCAACCGCTTCGACGTCGCCGTCACCGACCCCGGCCGCGGCCGCGCCGAGTACAGCTGGGGGTTCCAGTCCACCATCCGGTACCAGTCCCGCCACAAGCTCTTCGGCGCCACTGCCGACGACTTTGTGTACGCGCTCTTCGTCCGCGACCTCCTGGGCCGCCGTCTAAACCAGCGCCTCCGCTACGGCGAGCGCAAGGCCGTGTACGGCGCGAGCGCCGGGCTCGTCATGCGCGGCCCGGCTGCCTACCTGCAGGTGAGCAGCCGCATCGACAGGGACGACTACGACTTCGCCACCGGGATCATCGCGGAGGAGATCGAGCACCTGCGGAGCGGCTCCCTCGATGCCGCCGCATTCGAGGCCGACCGCGCGGCGGTGGTCGAACGGCTGCGCGCGTCCAACCAGACCGCCGAGTCGCTGAACTTCTGGACGCGGAGCTACTTCTACGATCCCGACGTCTTCGCCGACTTCCCGGACCTGGTGTCCTTCTACGAGAACGTGACCCAGGACCAGGTCGCGGCCTTCGCGCAGCGTGCATTCGCAGACTCGCGCGAGGTTCTGACGGTGACGCGCGCCCAGCCCCTCAGCCAGGGGATGATCGTGGCGGGGATCATCGCGCTCATCTGGATCACCCTGCGGGTGCTCGCGCGGACGCTCACCACCCCGATCGACATGACGAACATCCGCTACATCGCGCGGTTCCGCCTGCCCATCATCCTGCGCATCGCCTACACTGCCGGCCTCGTGGCCGCGCTGCTCGCGCTGGTGGTGCTCGGCGCAGCCGGGTTCTCGCGGCTGGCGGCCAACTGGATCGACCCCGTCGACAGCTACCTCTTCCAGACGGCCGCCAACGCGGCCATGGGCGTGGCCCTGCTGGCCGGACTCTGCCTGATACACGCCTTGGCCCCGCGCAAGGTGCTGGTCTTCAGCAACGAGTTGCGCATCAAGTCGCGCGCCTGGCGTTCGCGCGTGCTGCTGCCCGAAGACATCGAGGACATCTCGCGACTGCGCTTTCGCGACGTCTGGCTGAGCCGGCGCCTCTTCCGCGGCGTGCCGCACGCCTTCGGTGTCATGCAGCCGGGCATCTACATACGCCCGCGCAGGGGCCGAAGCTACTTCTTCCGCACCCGCCACACCGAAGAGATGGTGGACGTGCTCAACTGGTGGCACATACGCCGGATCAAGTAGCCGAAGGACTCCGGCACGGGAACCCTGAACTTGCCAACTGGTAAAATCGGGCGGTAGGATATCAAACTGTTCCGTCCGGTGCAATGGTGTGCTCATGCTGAATCACCGCCGCTCGCGACCCCCGTCGCGGGCGCTTCTGGCCTTCTGCCTGCTGATTGCGGGCCAGGAATCCGCCGGTCAGGAGACCGTCCCCAACCCCTTCGGCGGCTTCGAAACCCACTACCTCTCCAACGGTGTCAAGGTCTGGTACAAGCACCTTGCGGGCGCGCCCGAGGTCTCGATAAGTGCGGGCGTACCGGTCGGGCGGGACGCCGATCCACCCGGCAAGTCACACCTGGCACATTTCCTCGAGCATATGCTCTTCACCGACCGCGACGGCCGGACGGAGCAGGAGATCAGGGAGGCCGCTGAGAGCCTGGGGGGACGCATTCGCGGAGCCTCGCACTCCGACCGCACCTGGTACACGATCACCATTGCCAGGCAGCACGGCGACTTCGCAATCGAATGGCTGGCGGCACTCCTGTCGCCCCATCCGATGGACCCCGTGCTGGTCGAACGCAACCGGGGGCCGCTGCTCGTCGAGCTCGGCGCCCGACCACCGGATCTGTTCGATCGCCTGATCGCGCTACTGACCCCACGGAGGCTGGAGCCCCCGGACTTCTGGGAGCGCGCGTTCGGGATCACAACGAATCCCCCCCGTCCGCGGGACCTCTGGTCGAGCCTGCAGAGCATCACTTCCGAGGATCTTCGCGAGTTCTACGACCGCTACTACGCGCCGGGCTCACTCACGGTCACGATCGTGGGTGACCTGGAGCCGCAGCAGGCGCTGGCGACCGCGGAGCGCACCTTCGGATCCATTCCACCTCGTCCCGTCAACCGGTGGGATGTAGACGTGCGCGATCCGGGTCGCGCGCGCACCCGATACGACTGGAGGCTGAGTCCGGCGCACTCCTACCAATCCGACCACAAACTCTCCCACCCGACCGCCGAGGACCTGCTGACCGGACTCTTCGTTCGCGATCTTCTCGACCGACGGATCAACCAGCGCCTCCGCTGGGGCGAACGCAAGGCAGCCTATGGCGTGGACGTCTTTTTGGAGACCCGCGGACCGGTCGGGATACTGAGGCTGCGCGGCGAGTTCGAGAGGAACGGCTACGCCTTCGCCAGAGGGGTGATCGACAACGAGATCGAGTCACTCCGCTCGGGCTCCTTCGATCCCGCGCAATTCGAGGAGAGCCGTGCCGCCGCCATCGAACGGCTCCGCACCATGAGCCGAACGGCGGAATCGATCAACGACTGGACCGTGACCAAGTTCTACGATCCGGCGGTCTTCACCGACTTCCCGGATCTGGTGTCGTTCTACCAGACAGTGTCCCAGGACGAGGTCGCCTCGTTCGCGGCCACGCTCTTCCACGACTCCCGCCGCGTTGTGAGCGTCACCCGGGCTCTGCCGGTCGGCCCGGTCACCCTGGCGGCCGCAGTCCTGGCGGCACTGGTGCTCGTCCTGGCCCTTGCGAAGTGGGAGCGCGGTGCGCCGGCCCGCAGCGAGATCAGATACATCGCGAGACTGCGCGTGCCAACCGCCCTTTCGATCGGATACGGCATCGCCCTGGTGGCCATCGCCGTCTTCGCGATCCACGTCGGGCGCGCCGGGTTCGACTGGGCGGCGGACCGCTGGCTCTACACCGTCGACAGTCTTGTCCTCCAGGCAGCCGTCAAGCTCAGCATCGTCTTCGCGGTGCTCGCCGGAATGTGCCGGGTCGTGTCCGCGTTCCCGCACGAACTGCTCGTCGCGGACGACCATCTCCGCGTCAGGTCGCGAACCTGGCGCTCACGCGTCCTGAAGCGGGAGGACATTGCCGACATCTCCATCCGGGGATTCCGCGACGCATGGCTGACCCGGCACCTGTTCCGATGCCTGCCGCTCACCTTCGGCGCGCGCCAGCCCGGCATCTACATCCGGGCCTGCAGAGGGCGCAGCTACTACTTCCGCAGCCGGAACACGGTCGAACTCGCCGATGTCCTGAGCACCTGGCGCAAACCCGCGCCCGCCGCGACTTGCGCGCCGCAGGAGCCGCCCCGAACCTTGAGACCAACGCGGTCGCCGGAAATCGCGGGTTGACCCGCCGGCCCACGGAGCTCAGCCGACCCGCAACGTAGGAGCCGACATGCGATCAGCCTCTGACACGATCCGCCAGCCGTTCCTGGCCGCAATCCTCGCCCTCGCGCTCGGGTGCGCCGCGCCCGACACCGGCGGCGACAGCGCCATGGCCGACGCCGAGCCCGCAGCGGCCGAGGTCACCGAGATGCCGCCGCAGCCCATGGCCGACCCCGCCGACGTCGAGTCCATCGACGCCATCATCACCGCCGTCTACGAATCCATCTCCGGAGACGCGGGCGTCCCGCGCGACTGGGACCGTTTCCGGTCGCTCTTCCTCCCCCAGGCACGGCTCATGCCCGTCGCCAGCCAGCACGGACAGAACGGGCGCAGCAGTTCGGTCGCCTCCATCACGCCCGACGAATTCGCGACCAACGCGAGCGGCTCCTTCGCCGCGGAGGGCTTCTACGAGATCGAGATCGGCAGCGTCACCGAGACGTACGGCGACATCGCGCACCGGTTCAGCAGCTACGCGTCATTCCGCACGGCCGACCCGGAAGAGGAGCCGTTCAACCGCGGCATCAACTCGTTCCAGCTGCTGCATGACGGCGATCGGTGGTGGGTGCTGAGCATCTTCTGGCAGCACGAGCCCGATGCGGGCCCGATCCCGGCGGAGTACCTGGACGAGCGCTAGTAGGGCGCGTCGAGGGGCCGCTTCTCTCCGGCCGTCACCGCGAGCGCCAGGCGGTTCTCGCGCGGCGGCAGGCTGCACACCGAGTACGGCGTGAACACGCAGGGCGGGTTGTAGGCGCGGTTGAAATCGATCGTCGTCCAGCCGTCGTCGCCGGCCAGGGGGACGCGCATGTAGCGGCCTCCCTGATACGTATCCGCCACCCCCGTCGAGTCCCAAAGCGTGACGAAGTAGCTGCTGCTCGTCGCCGTCGCGAACGCGATCAGCCGGTGCTCGCGCCCGTCCGCGCGAAAAACCAGCTCGCCGGGCGCCTCGTTCGACACCATGCCGCCGGTCACGTCGGCCAGCGGCACCGTGCGCGGCTCGTCGTAGGGGTCGAAACGCGCCGCCACGCGCCACTCGTTGCTGACGGAGAAGTACGGCGGCAGTTCGAACGCGGCGACGCGGGGGGCGTCGGTGTCCCAAGCGCGCAGCCAGAGCCGGTCGGTCCCCCGTTCGGCGTGGATTCGCAGGCCGAGTGAACCCAGCGTGAGGACTGTCGTATTGCCCGACCGGTCGTCGAGCATCGGCATGGGGGCGGTCACGGGGTCGCCTGCGCGAAGGGTCAGGCCGCTCCCCTCGGCCGGCTCGAGCCGCACCTGGCCGCCTTCCAGATCCAGCGTCCCGGCGAGCGGCGGCGAGTCCTCCCCCGGAAGCACGATCCCCAGCGACGGCTCCGACCCGAAGGCGTTGGTCCCCTCGGCCAGCTCCCAGAGCCCCGCCCAGCTGATCACTCCCGCGTTCGGGCTCGATAGGCTGCCGTGCCGGTTCGCGCGCCACTCCTCGTGCTCGGCGGCGAGCACACCGGGCTCGATCGGGGGTGCGTCGGGCCAGGCGGCGTCCGAGCACGCGGCGAAGGTCGCGGCCAAGGCCAATGCGCGGAGGGCTTTGGTCATGCTCATGGCCGGCAACTTAGTCCGGCTTCAGAGGCGACGCCAACTATCAACCCAGCTCCCCCTCCACCCCCTCCCACTCCGCCATCAGCCCGGCCACCCTGGCCACGAGCCCGGCGCGCTCCTCTTCCAGCCTGCGCACCTCGCCCGGCGAGGCCTCATCGTAGAATGCAGGGTTGGCGAAGACGGCCTCGATCTCGGCCACCCGCGCCTCGGCGGCCTCGATCCCCGCCGCCAACTCGTCCGTGCGCGCCTTGAGCTGACGCTGCCGGTACGTGGGACGCGCCTTTCTGCGCGGCTGGCGCCGCCGCCGCCCGGCGTGGGCGCGCGCGTCCGTTCCACCCCTCCGCTTCTCCGCGCGTGCCTGCGTCGCCACCGTCTCCACATCCAGGTGGTCGTCGCCGCAGTACGCGACGTACTCCTCGTACGTCCCGCGATAGTCGCGCATCCCGTCCGGCGTGATCTCCACGATGCGGTTCGCGAGCTTCCCCACGAACCACCGATCGTGCGATACGAACATCAGTGTGCCCGGATAGCCGCGCAGCCCGGTCACCAGCGCCTCGATCGACTCCAGGTCCAGGTGGTTGGTGGGCTCGTCGAGGATCAGCACGTTGGGTTGCCGGATCATCAGGCTGCAGAGCACCAGGCGCGCCGATTCGCCCCCCGACAGCGTCTCGAGCCGCTTCTCGGCATCGTCGCCGCTGAACAGCACCATCCCCATCTTGCCGCGCGAGAACCCGAGGCCCTTCCCCTCGCAGAACTGGTCGATCCAGGCCTCGGCGGTGCGCCGGGGCGTGCGCAGGTGGTCGCCCGGGTCCTGCGCGAAGTATCCCGGATGCGTCTCATACCCCCATTCGACGGTCCCATCGTCGGCGTCCAGGCGGCGGGTCATGACCTTGAGCAGCGTGGATTTCCCGATCCCGTTCGGACCCACGATCGCGAGCCGGTCGCCGCGCCTCACCGCCAGGTCCACCTCGTGCAGCACGCGGTTGTCCCCAAACGACTTCGACACCCCGCGCACGCTCACAACCTCCTGTCCGCTCGGCCGCCGCTGCTCGAAACGGAACGTCGGATAGCGGCGCGAGCTGCGCGGGAGTTCCACCAGCCCCTCAGCCTTCTTCTCGATCATCCGCACCCGGCTCTGGGCCTGGCGCGCCTTCGATGCTTTCGCGCGGAACCGGTCCACGAACTTCCGATGATGCGCGATCTCGCGCTCCCGCACCGCGATCTCCTTCTCGCGCCGCTCGCGCTCGGCCGCCTTGGCCGTCCCGAAGCGGCTGTAGTCGCCCGTGTAGGCGATCGCGGTCTCGTAGTCGATGTCGAGGATGTGGGTCGCGATGTTGTCGAGGAAGCGGTGGTCGTGGCTGATCACCACCACCGGCCCGCGGAAGTCGCGCAGGAACTTCTCCAGCCAGCGGATCGAGAGGATGTCGAGGTGATTGGTCGGCTCGTCGAGGAGCAGCGCGTCGGGGGCGCTCGCCAGCACCTGCGCCAGAAGGACCCGCAGCCGAAAGCCGCCCGAGAGAGTGGAGAGCGGCTGCCGGTGCACCTTCGCGGGCAGCCCCAGCCCTTCCAGAATCGCCGCAGCGCGTGACTCGGCCGTGTAGCCGTCGTGGCGCTGCACGATCTCCTCCAGCTCCGAGAAGCGCGCCGCGTCGAAGTGGTCCGCGGACCGCGCGAGCACATCCTCGAGATCGGTCGTCGCGCGCCACAGCTCCTCGTTGCCCATCTGCGCGACATCGAGGATTTCCTCGTGCTCGTACAGGAACTGGTCCTGCCGCAGCACCCCGAGCCGCACGCGCCCCGGCACCGACACCGACCCCTCGCTCGCCTCCAGGTCGCCCGCGAGAATGTTGAGCAGCGTCGTCTTGCCCGACCCGTTCGCGCCCACCAGCCCGTACCGCTCCCCCGGGCTGAGCACGAAGGTCGCGTCCCGGAAGAGCGTCCGGTCGCCGTACGACTTTGCGAGTCCGCTGACAGAAATCATGGTCTGTCAAAACTCGCCTGGCAGGGGAGCGGGAAAAAGTTCCAGCTGAAACTTCGTCGTGCGCCCCGTCAGCCGCGGGCCGCGATCAATCGTCCGGCTGCGGACTCATCCGACCCTCCAGGAACGCCTTCGAGGCTCGTTCGTGGGGTTTGTCGGCCATTTTTGGCCGATTTTGGCCGACAAATCAGCCCGCCTGGCGGCCTCCGGGCGCTTTTTCGCCCCAGCTACCCTCGCGATACAGCTTCGCGACCGCGCCTCGCCGCGCCGCCTCGCCCCGCGCGTAGTGCGCCGGCATGCGCTCGGACCGCCAGCGGCCCGCAACCATCAGCGCCGCGAGGCCGACCCCGGCCGCCGTGAGATCCTGCGCCATTCCAACCCGCGGAGAGTGCCCGCTGAACCCCTCGCCCAGTCCCGCCGCCAGCGCCATGGCAGCCAGCCGGTTCGAGATCGAGCGGCCGGAGCGCAGCCCGAACACCCGAGCCTCGGGATGCGCGTTCAGCGGGTGGATCCGCCGCAGCGCCCTGGTGGCCTCGACGCCGACGTACTGCACGGCCGAGACCAGGCTGGTCTTGGAGCGGCGAATGGTGATCAGCGCGGACCCGTCGGGGATGAACTCCACGTCGCCCCAGCGCAGTTCGGCGGCCTCGCCGCGCCTGAGCAAGGCGTCCCGCATGACCGCAGCGATGGCGATGTCGACATTCCCCCGCCGCCGGGCGGATGCCTTCGACTCCGTGCGGCCGGTCTGTCCGGCGCGTTGTCGCCGCGCTGTCCCCACAATCGCCTCGAGGCCCTCGGCGGTCAGCCCCTTCGCCTGCTGTGGCTCGCCGCGTCCCTGCTCGGCGGCCTGGTTGCGCAGCCCGGCGAGCGTCAGCTTGACGCCTTCGGAAATGGTCGGGGTGGGCAGGCCCGCAGCGCGGTGGAAATGACTGATCGCCTTGCGATCGAGGGATAGGGAGGAGGCCGACAATCCCTGCTCGGCGCGGCTGGTCAGATAGGCGGCGACGGTCATGGGTTCGGCTGGGAGCGGCTGCAGCCCCTCGGCCCCGGCCCAGCTCTGAAAACGTTTCCAGGCCCCCTCGTACACGCGGCGCGTGGACGGCCTGCGACTCTCTTCGACGGCGGACAGTATCGCGTCGAGGTATCGCGTGCGGAGCCCGGCCTCGGGCCGGGCGGGGGCGACTGCGCGATGTGGCATTCCTCTGTCCTCGAGTTCAACCAGCCACCGGCGCCAGATTGCCGCCCGCCTGCTCGAAGTCGAGGCCGCGACGTTCCGGTCCCGCGCCGGTGACCGTTCGGTCTGTTGTCTCCGGCTACAGCCTCGCCGCCCGTTCGGTCCCCGGTTCCCGAGTTCCCGCAGGCGGCTGCGCAGGACGAACTCCATGGCGGAATCGGCTCCTACACTTTCAACATTTCCCACCATCGGCAATACATGTTCCAGAGGGTGAATCCTGCCCCCGACCGGTGAAAGGAGCTGCGCCCAAGCCCTCTTACCTTCCGAGTCGGGGACGGTAACGGTAGAGAACATGGGGCTCGGCGGCGTGACTGTCCAGCTTTCCGGCGTCTCGGACGCGTCCGCAGTCACCGACGACAACGGCCAGTACGCCTTCACCGGTCTCCGGATGGGCAACTACTCGGTCGAGATCTCCGGGTTCGACTCCGACGAGGTCGGGTTCTCCGCCACCGCCGCCGCGGTTACGGTCGGCGTGGGCGAGTCCAAGATCATCAGCTTCGACGGCACCTACCTCCGCACGGCCGGCATCATGGGCCGGGTGAGCGTAGAGGGCGCGGGCCTCGAAGGCGTCATGGTCAGCCTGGCGGGCGGACCGGACGACGCCGACTTGACGACCGAGACCGACGCCGCGGGCCAGTACAGCTTCGCGAAGCTGCGCGCAGGCGACTACGCGGTCGGCATCTCGGGCTACAATACCGACGACTACGAGTTCGAGCTGACCTCGCAGAACGTGACGGTCGCGCTCGGCGAGACGGCCAACGTTCCGTTCGAGGGCGTCCTGCTCCGCACCGCGGGCGTAAGCGGCCGCGTGAGCGTCGAGGGCATCGGGCTCGAGGGCGTGATGGTCACGCTTTCCATGGCCGACGCCGAAGATGCCACCGCCATGACCGACGCGGGCGGCCTGTACGCCTTCGCCGGTCTTGCGGCCGGCGACTACACGGTCGCGATCGCGCTCTCCGAAGAGCAGACGGCCGCCTACGTCTTCGAGACGACCAGCATGGACGTCACGCTCGAGGACGACATGACGTCGATCGTGAACTTCGAGGCCGAGCACGCGGCGACGGCAAGCGTCACCGTCAGGCTCTTCATCGACGAAGGGGACAACGGTCGGAACGACGATATGGACGAAGGCGAGGGCGCCTTCCCGTCGGCTGAAATGATCGAGATGGTAGCGGCGATGGGATTGCCGTTGCCGCTGGACCAAGTCGTGTCTCTGGCGGGCCCGGGAGTCCATGACATGCAGGAGGGCATGACAGCGCCGGACGGCAGTGTCGTGTTCGCGAACCTCAAGGCAGGCGACTACCAGGTTATCGTTACCGACATCCCAGCCGAGACGCTGGCCGCGCTGCCGCCCGCGCTGGCTCACGTCCTGCGGGACTACTCCTACGGCGGACCTGCCACCGGTTACCCGGTTGCGCTGACTGTCGGCCAGGAGGCCATGGCGCACGCGCCGATCGACATCACGCACACGACGGTCCACTTCGGCGTCACGCTGAAGAACGGCGAGACGCGCGGCATGCCGCTTCCGGGCGCGACGGTCACGCTCTACGCGGACGCGATGGGCGAGACCAAGGTCGGCGAGGGCATGACCATGGTCAACGCAGAGTCCGGCCACGCCGTGGCGGCGATCCGCTTCCCACGTGCCGGCACCACCGGCAACATGGTTCACGCAGGCGTCGCCGCGGACTCCGCCTACACCGTGGCCGCCGGCATGACGCCCGTGCCGTGGGATCCGCAGAAGACGTACACCCAGGGTGGTAACGCCAACGACATCGTCAACCTGAACGTCGATGTCACCTACGGCGGCGCCACGATCGAGACCGAGTACGGCGGCGGTGCCGCGCTGGCCGACTGGGCCGTAAGCGTTGCACACGGCGATACCATGTACGCGGACACGCTCGACGCAATGGGCATGGCGGCGTTCAAGATGACGGTGGACTCCGCTGGCGCGCTGCCGGCGATGTACACCTTCTCGGTGGACACCATCCAGGTCGACTCGCTGCACGGCGGCGAGATGTTCGAAGCGACTACGGCAGAGTACATGCACACCGGTCTCGCGCTGGCAGGCACGATGGACGCCGGCAGCCTCGAGGTCGCGTATACGACCCAGAAGCTCAAGGTCTACGTGCACCACGAGCGTGACCAGGTCATGGGCTACACCGGGAACATCCTGGGTGGCGACGCGAGGGACGGTAATGGTGACAACCAGATAGCCACCGTCGGCATCCGGCACATCGACGGTAGCGGACGCTCCCGTGCGTTCCCGACTACGGCCAAGATCACGAAAGGCACCGCCAACGGCGTGACCACCTTCAGCAACGTTCCGGCCGATGCGAGGGTCATCGTGAACGCCGAGGTTGCGGACGGCTACATGCTCCTCGATCCCGACGAGCTCGCCGCCTACACCGGCACGGATGCGAACGGGATCACCGGCGGCCACTTCGGCGCGCACGGCGGCTACAGCCACACGGTTGAGCTTTGTCCGCTGATGGCTGTCGATCCCACCAGCCAGGACCACGACGAGTGCGGATCGTTCGCCTACGTCGAGACGCACAACGTGAGCGGACTGGTGTGGAAGAACGTGGTCGAGTTGAGCGACGAAGATGCGAACGATGACAGATTCTCGTTCGGCAAGGAGGATGGTAAAGACGTATTTGAACCCGCTGGTGCCCCCCCCACGTTCGTAGACGGGATTTCGGTTACTCTGGCTCCGGTCGCAGGCAAGAACCTCGCGGGTGAGAATCAGTCCGCCACCACCGCGAAGGACGACAAGGACACCGAAGATGTCGACGAGACCCACCAGTTCGCCTTCAACGACATCGCCGCGGGCGTCTACACGCTGAGCGTGTCGGACGGCTGGCGGGCGAGAACACCGGCCGACACCGACGAACTCGGTGATCACAGCCCGAAGGGTGCCACCGGCATGGTCGGCAACGCCCTCAACCCGCTCGCAGGCAATGTCACACTCGACGTCACGCCGATGACGACCACCGTCTACGGTTACGTGAGGGACTCTGATGGATTCCCCGTGGACGAAGTCACCGTGACCGCGAACGGTGTTGAAGCGACGACCGACGTACACGGCCGCTACATCGCGGAGTACGTGCCTTCCGCGAACAACAAGCGTGGCAGCATGGCGAACACAAACACCATCGCGGTCGGTACCGCCCACGAAGGAAGCGGGAAAACAGACACAGTCTTTGTCTTCTCCGCGAACAGCCGGTTGCGGGCGGACGTCGCGATTTCGGGCGTAGGCAAGACCGCTTCGGTCAGCGGTACCGTCACCGCCTCCGGCAGCGGCGATCCGATCGCCGGCGTGGTGATCTTGGTGGACGACAAGGCTCCGACCAACGCGGCAACGAGCGGTGCGAACGCAGGCAAGCTGTTGACGGGAGCCGACGGCACCTACACGGCGACCTTTGCCGCCAAGGACCTGGGCATGACCGTTAGGGTTTCCGCGTCGAAGGACGGCCTGAGCTTCTCGCCCGGCGAGCTGTGCTGCTATCCGGCGCACGCTGGTTCGGAGTCTTCGGGCGCAAACTTCACCGGCTTCCTGCACGCCAGGATTTCGGGCAGGGTGAGAAGTCCGGGAGGTACCGCGATGAGCGGCGTTGAGGTCACGGCCACGAACGTGGTCGAAGGCGGAGCCAACGACGAAGCCACCAGCACCACCAATGCGAGAGGCACCTTCGTGCTCAGCGTGCCGTTCGGCACCTACGACATCGAAGCGTCGGCTGAGAACCACACCTTTGAGTACCCGGACGCGTACCCGGCTGGCCGGGTGAGCGTCGCTCCGGGTCAGAGCCTGAGCTTCGGCGACATCCAGGCGCTGTCACCGATGGCCAGGAAGGTCAGTGCGACGCGGATGACGGTTCTCGACACGATCGCTGCCGCTGCCGGAGTTCCTGCGCTGCTTCGCAGGCAGTACGTCGAAACCGAAGGTGTCATGGTGACGTGGGACAGTGACGGCGACGAAGTGCCTACAGGTTACGAGGACGCCACATACACCATCGAGACCAACACTGGCGCCGAGGGCGCATGGGAAGTTGCTGATGGAGCCCGGGTCCCCACTGATGGCGATACAACCGGTGTGGGCTTCTTCAACGCCAGTGCAGACGATGACGGCGAGTACATGGTTCGGATCGTAGCCACGGCTGCGAACGATCCCAACGAGGAGCCGACGCAGGACACCGAGTTGGTCCTCAACTCCGATCCAGGCACGGTTGCGGCGATCAAGACGACGCCCAGCGGCGCCACTGCGAGACGTTCGGCCGAGGGTGCAACGACCGATAGTCTCGTGGTCACCTGGACGAACACGACGAACGATCGGACGAGTCAGCGAGTGGTCATACAGGTCGACCTTGGTGCCGCGGGTACGCATTGGCTCGTTCCCAGCACCAACGCTGACGCTGACGACAGGTCGTGGGTCATGGAGGCGCCCGCCGCTTCTGAGGATTGGACCATCGTCGGCTCGACACAAACGCTCGGCGTGACTGCGACCGACCTCGCGAAGGCCCTCATGGTGCGGGTCGAGTCGCAACAGGGCGCCGAAGTCGACGAGGATGGCGACGAGGTCTGGAGAGTGTCCAACACGATCGCCATCGCCGCGAAGCCGGCAGGCTAACCACCCTTCAACACCATCAGCCCGGCTGACTCACCAGCCAGGCTGATGGTCCGCGGGACAGCTCACCCCCCGTCCGGTTCGCCGGGCGGGGGGTGACGCTCATCGCATCCTGAACATTTGGAGCTCCCCCAAGTGGCCGAAGCAGAGAACCTCGCGCGAGTCATCCGGGTCGCCCTGGCCCTTGCGGCCGTCGTCTGGCTCTTCGCCTGCGACAGTCCGCAGTACCCCGAGTTGTGCGGGTCGGTCCCGGAGCAGACGATCGTGGTGGGCGAGACGGTCACGGTCGATGTCTGCTTCTACGACCCCGACGGCGCGGACCTCGTCTTTGAGGTGTTCAGCTCGGATCCGGGGGTGGCCACCGCGGCGGCGGCGGGCAGCACGGTCACGGTCACGGCGGTCTCGCCGGGCGTCGTGCATGTCACGATCGTGGCCACCGATCCCACCGGGCTGAAGGCGCAGCAGGGCTTCCGCGTCGTCGTGCCGAACCGGCCGCCGGTGGCGGTGGGGACGATCGACGACCTGGAGATCATGGTGGGCGACTCGGCCGTGATCGATGTGGCCGGGCGCTTCAGCGAGCCCGACGGGCAGCCGCTTGCCTACTCGGCGGCGGCGTCCGATTCGAGCCGTCTCGCGGTCTCGGCCGAGGGGGCGGCGGTGACGGTGGCGGCCGTGGCCAAGGGCAGGGTGAAGGTGACGATCACCGCCACCGATCCCGGCGGCCTGGCCGCCACGCAGACGTTTCAGGTGAAGGTCCCGAACCGTCCCCCGGTGCCGGTCGACTCGATCGCGGCCCGCGAGATCATGGTGGGCCGGGCCGACACCCTCGACATGACGCCGTTCTTCGACGATCCGGACGGCGACCCCCTGACCTACGTGGCCGCCGTCACCGACAGCGCGGTGGCCGAAGCAGGCGTGAGGGGAAGTGCACTCACGGTGACCGGACTCGCGAAGGGCACCGCGACGGTCACGGTCACCGCCACCGACGACGAGGGGCTCGCGGCCGCGCAGCGCTTCCGGGTCGCCGTGCCCAACCGTCCACCGGCGGTGACCGACACGATCCCGCCCCGGGCGCTCTTCAAGGACGAGGCCGACACCCTCGAGCTGCCGTCCCATTTCAGCGACCCGGACGGCGACCCGCTCACCTGGGGCGCCGAGACCCCGGACAGCACCGTGGTCGCGCTCGCACTCTCCGCAACCGGCGGCAGGCTGACCGTCACGGCGCTGTCTCAGGGCGAAGCGGTGGTCACCGTGACCGCGACCGACACCGAAGGCCTCGCCGCCCGCCAGACCTTCGCGGTCACCGTTCCCAACCGCGGCCCGATCGTGGCCGACACCATCCCCGCACAGACGCTCCACAAGCGCGAAACGCTGCAGCTGGACCTCACGCTTCACTTCCTCGACCCCGACGATGACACACTTCGGTATGAAATCGAGTCGACGAATGCCCTCGTGGCGACGGCGACTGTCACGAATGACACACTTTTCGTGCGGGCCGGGGCCAAGGGTCAGGCCGTCGTCACGGTAACCGCCACAGATCCGGGCGCCCTCTCCGCCCGGCAGACCTTCACTGTGACCGTGCTCAACCGGGCACCCGCCATCACCGATTCGATCCCCCCACAGACCATCTTCCGCTCGCAGCCCCACACCCTCGACCTGGACGACCACTTCGGCGACCCCGACGGCGACGCGCTCACCTACGCCGCCGTGTCCTCGAACACGCGCAGCGTGCGGGTCGCGATCAGCGGGAGCACCCTTGCCCTCAGGGTGACCCTGCGCAAGGGCGAAGCCGAGGTCACCGTCACCGCCACCGATCCGGACAACCTCGCCGTCGAGCAGACCTTCGCCGTGACGGTGGGCAACCGCGCGCCGGTCGTGGCCGGCGCCTTCCCGAACCTCGAACTCGGCCGCGGCGACCGGATCACGCTCCCCCTCGGCGGCTACTTCAGCGACCCCGACCGCGACGCCCTCGTGTACGAGGCTAGCACCTCCGAGCCCGGCGTCGCCACGGCCACCCCGCGCGGCGGCCTGGTCACCCTCGCGGGCGTGTCCGACGGCCAGACCACCCTGACGCTCACGGCCACCGACCCCGACGGCCTGGCGGCCACGCAGACCTCCCGCATCCTCGTCGCCGGCGCGGGCGACACCCCCACCCCCACCGGCCAGATCCCCGGGCAGACCATCGCCGAAGGCAGCACCCACCCGCTGTCGCTCTCCGGCTACTTCGAGGATCCCAACGGCGATCCCCTCGCCTACGAAGCGGCGACCCAGAACCCCGGCATCGCCACCGTGTCGGTGTCGGGCGCCACGGCGACGATCACGGGTGTCGCCACCGGCCAGACCGGCCTGACCGTCACGGCGTCCGATCCCGACGGCAACTCCGCCACCCTGAGTACCTCGGTCACGGTCGTGGTCCCGAGACAGGCGCCGGTCGCGGTGAGCCCGATACCCGCCCAGAGCGTGGCGGTCGGCCAGGCGCGCACCATCTCCGCGGCCGGCCACTTCCAGGATCCCGACGGCGGCAGCCTCAGCTTCGCCGCCTCGTCGTCGAGCCCGGGCATCGTCACGGCCACCGCGTCCGGGAGCGACGTCACCCTGGCGGGCGTCGCCGAGGGGCGCGCCACGGTCGCAGTAACGGCCACCGACTCCGACGGCCTCTCGGCCACGCAGTCGGTCGCGGTCACGGTCGAGCCGGCGGGCCGGGGCCCGGTCACCGTCGGCACCCTGGGCGGGGTGTCCATCGAGGCGGGCGGCGCGGACATCCTCGACGCCGCGCTGTACTTCCGCGACCCCGACGGCGACGACCTTGTCCACGACGCGGGCACCTCGGACCCGGCCGTCGCCACCGCCTCGGCGAACGGCAGCATCGTCACCGTGCGGGGCGTCACGCAGGGCACGACCACGCTCACCATCACCGCCACCGACCCCAGCGGCCTCTCGGCCAGCCAGTCCGCCGCGGTCGAGGTCACCGCGCCGCCGCGCGGTCCCGAGGCCGTGGGCACGGTCCCGAACGACAGCATCGTGGCCGGCGATGAGATCACGATCGACATGGCGCCGTACTTCACCCACCCCGACGGGCTTGCCCTGAGCTACACGGCGGGCACGTCGAACACGGCCATCGCCTCGGTGGCCATGGGCGGCGCGACCCTGCGGGTGACGGGCGAGGGCCGGGGCACGGCCACGATCACCGTCATCGCCTCGGACTCCAACGGCCGCACGGCCACGCAGCAGTTAAGCGTGCAGGTCACGAGAATCGACACCGGCTTCGAGATCGAGCTCGGCTTTGCGCCCGGGGTGGGCGCCACCGTCGAATCGGTGGTCCGCGCCGCGGCGACGACCTGGGAGGCCGCTCTGTCGGCCACGGAGTTAACGGACTTGCTGATCGACCAGACCGTCACCTGCTCCATCTCCGGGTACACGGTTTCAGCGGAAATCGGCTACGTGGACGACGTGGCAATCGCTGTGGGAAGTGCTGCCATCGACGGGTCGGGCGGCACCCTGGGCGTGGCCACCATATGCGCGCGGCGCTCTGGAACCTTTACACCGGTGCTGGGAGTCGTCCTGATCGACAACGCCGATGTCGGCAGGGTGAACGCGGCGGGCAGTCTCACTGACCTGGCACTCCACGAGATCGCCCATGTCCTGGGTCTGGGCCTGGGGCCGAACTGGGAATCCTCGATCGTGAACCGGTCGGACACGCTGCCCGACGCCGACTCCCACTTCCCCGGGTCCCTGGCCATCGCCGCCTTCAACGCCGCCGGCGGCACCAGCTACTCCGGCGGCAAGGTGCCGACGCAGAACAGGGGCGACGACAGGCACTGGCGGAATTCGGTCATGGGCAGGGAACTCATGACATCGTCGCTCCTGATCGGTGTGTCCGCGCCCCTCAGTGCGATCACGATCCAGGCGCTGGCAGACCAGGGATACAGCGTCAACACCGGAATCGCCGACGCGTTCAGCCTGTCCTCGCCGAACATCGCCGGCGAAATCGTCGACGACGCACGGACCTTCGACCTTACCGGCGATGTCCACCGGGGACCCGTCATCGAGATCGACGGCGAGGGGAACGTCACGCGGATCGTGCCGGGCCCGGATGGCCGGGTGCCGCCAATGCCGCTCCGCCCCGGCGAGGCCGCTGCCCAGGCCGACTCGGTGATCCGGATCACCATCGACAGCCGCCGCTGACCGATTGTCCGCCAAATTCGGGCAAATCTGGCAGACAAATCGCCCACAGACCTACCCCTCTGCACGCCCGATCCAGTCAGCCCAGGACCCCGGGGAACCTTTCTCACACACCGGGTTCTTCCTAGGTTAGCAAACAAATGATTATACCACCGCAATCGAGGCGGCAATGATGAGTCCGAACAAGTCCGGTTTACCTTTCCGCTCTATTCTTGCCGCCGCGGTGGCTTGCGGGAGCCTGCTGTCGCCTGCCGATGCACACACGCAGTCGACCCGTCCCACGGTGACGATCACTGAAGTGGCGACCGGCTCGGCGACGGTGCCCCACGAGAGCTTCAAGATCACCATCACGTTCTCGGCGCCCGTCGACGACTTCACGCTCTCCGACATCAGGATCACCAATGGGACCGGCTCCAACTTTGTCGGCGGGACCAGATCCGTGAGCGTCTTCACCTTCGATCTGGCAACCCGCGAAGACTATGAAGGCGGTGTACGCATCCTGGTTCCCGGCGGCGCGGGAGTCGGGACCGGCGGAAACTCGGTCTCGAAGTCGTACACCTTCCAGGTGGACACACGCGGTCCGCGCGCCACCAGCGCCGAGGTCAACCGCAACAAGCTTGTGATCGACTTCAACGAAGACCTCGACGAGACCCTCGTCCCGGTCGACGACCTCTTCCGCGTCGACGTCATCGACATCGACAACGACATCGAACGCGCGGAAATCACGCTGGTCGTGGTCGAGAAGGATTCGGTGACCCTCACGCTGGCGAAGACCGTCGCCCACGACGACCTGATCGAGCTCTTCTACCGCAACGACGATGTCACCGCGGTTCGGGACAGGGTGGGCAACATCGCCGAGGAGTTCGGCGTCGATATCGCGGTCAGGAACAACACCACTCCCGGCGCCGGTTCGCCCGATGCGCCGACGGACCTCACGGCGACGGTCATCAGCGGCTCGGTGATCGACCTGGACTGGGTCGCGCCCGAGGATCCGGGCGACGAGCCGATCACCGGCTACCACGTCGAGGTGTCGGTAGACGGCGGCACCTGGCGCAGTGAGGTGGCAAACACCAGGGACACCGTGACCGCCTACCGGGACACGGGGCTCAGCACGGGCGTCACGTACCGCTACCGCGTCTCGGCGATCAACGAAATCGGCGAGGGGCCGGCCTCCAACGTCGCCGGTGCCGCGACACAGGGCCGCGTGCCCAACCCGCCCACGGGGCTGACCGCCACGGCCAGGGGCACGTCCAGCATCCGGCTGGACTGGGTGCCCGGCCTCCCGGGCACCGCGGGACCGATCAGCGGCTACCTGATCGAGATGCGGACCAGCAGGACCGGCCAGTGGACGGTGCTCATCGACAATACCCGCTCCCGGTCCACCTTCTACAACCACACGGGCGTCCCCGCCGGCTCGACCCGCTACTACCGCGTCTCCGCGATCAACAGCGCGGGCGCGGGCGGTGCGTCGAACATTGCCAATGCCACCACCCAGGGCAGCGCACCGGGCGCGCCGAGGAACCTGAGGGTGCAACCCAGCGGGTTTGGGCAGAACGTCGGCCTCCTCGTGTCCTGGACCGGCCCGGCCAGCGACGGCGGGAGCCCGGTGACCGGGTACAGGATCCAGGTGTCGCTCAACGGGATTTCGGGGTGGAACGACCTCCTTGCCAACTCCGGCAGCGCGGTCACGAACTACACGCACAGCAATCTGCCTCCGGGAACCACGCGCTACTACCGCGTCGCCGCGATCAACCGTCTCGGGACGGGCCCGTTCTCGAACGTGGCGAGCGGCATGACCCAGGCCACCCCGCCCACTGCGCCGACGGCCGTCAACGCGAGGGCGATCGGGCCGCGCAGCATCACCGTCTCCTGGCGCGCGCCACTCAGCGACGGAGGCGCGGCGATCACCAGCTACCGGGTCTTCCGGCGCGGCCCGCGCGACAGCGGCTTCAACCTGCACGGCACCACGCAGGCGACGGCCACCAGCTTCATGGACACCCAGGCCCTTCTGCCGGCCACCAGCTACAGCTACCAGGTGACCGCGGTCAACTCCGCAGGGGAAGGCCCCCGGTCGCTGACCGCGACCACGACAACGACCGCCGACGTGCCCGGCGCGCCCACCAGCCTGACGGCCCGGCCCCGCGGTACGTCGACGATCGACCTGGCGTGGATCCCGCCCACCAACGACCGCGGCGCAGCGGTGATCGGCTACCGCATCGAGCAGTCGAACGACGGCACACGGTGGAGGATCCTGCGCTCCAACACGAACTCGACTTCCACGCGCTACTCGCACGAGAACCTGCAGCCCGCGACCACGCGCTACTACCGTGTCTCGGCGATCAACTCGCAGGGGATCGGCGCGGCTTCCAACATCGCGCGCGGCACGACCGAGGCGACGGTCCCCGGCGCGCCCCGCAGCCTCTCCGCAGAGGCGGACGGCACATCGGAGATCGACATCGCGTGGCAGGCGCCCACCACCGACGGCGGCGCCGAGATCGAGGGCTACAGGATCGAGGTCGCGGAGAACGGCGGCGGCCCCTGGCAGAGGCTCGTGCCCAACACGCGCAGCACGAGCACGACATACACGCACACGGGCCTCGCGCCCGCGAGCACGCGGCATTATCGCGTCTCGGCGATCAACCGGATCGGGGCCGGCCAGCCGTCGCGGGTCGCGAGCGCCACCACGGATGCGACCGTGCCCGATCCGCCCACCGGGCTCACCGCCAACGCGACTTCGCCCACGCAGATCGACCTGGCGTGGACCGCGCCGGCCTACAACGGCGGCGCCGAGATCGGCGGCTACCTGGTCGAGGTCTCGGAGACCGGTCAGACCTGGACGAACCTGGTCGCCAACACCGGGTCGGCGAGCACCACGTATTCGCACACGGGGCTGCTCCCCGGCAGCCGGCGCTTCTACCGCGTCTCGGCGATCAACGTGGCGGGCACGGGCAATCCGTCCGGAGTCGCTTCGGCGGCCACGGACGATCCCGTCGAGCGCGCGGGCAGGCTCAACACGCGGGTGCTGCCGCATGTGGCGGCGGCGATGACGTCGAGTACGGTCGCCGCGATCGCCGACCGCGTCGACGCGGTAGCCAACGGACGGGGATCCGAGCGCCGCATGGACATGGGCGGGATATCCTCCATGGCCGCGAGCTTCCGGTCGCAGGGACTGGCCGGTGCCGGGCCGGGGCGTCAGGGTCGCTCTGGACTCTCCTCCCTCTTCGACGGGGCCTCGTTCCAGATGCCGCTCGGCGCCGACAACTCGCCGCAGGTGGCCAGGCCCGGCAGCCAGTTGGCGACGTGGGGCGCGGGCGAATACCAGTACCTGGGCGAACCCGGCGAAACGACGCTCGACTGGAAGGGCAGCATGGTGAGCGCGCATGTGGGTGCGGATACGCGCCTGGCTTCGGACGTGCTGGCCGGCATCTCGGCGTCGCACTCCACGGGCACCTTCGACTTCACCGACAGGACGGGCGCCGCCCCGGTGGAGGGCACCTACGCCACCGCGATGACCAGCATCAACCCGTACGTGGCCTGGTTCCCCGGCATCTCCGGGAGCGCGGCGTGGGCGACCATCGGCTTCGGATGGGGCGACCTCGAGGTCGAGGACGAGCGCGAGGCGCTTCGCAGCAGCCCGGCGCAGATGATGACCAGTGCCGCGGGCGGCAGCTACAGGCTGCTCGAGAGCGGTCTCGGCGGCATCCGCGTGAAGGCCGAGGGGTGGGCGGGACGCGTCCTGGTCGATGGCAGCGCGCGGATCGACTCGGTCACCCTGGGCATGCAGCGCGCCAGGCTGGCGCTCGAGTGGACGCAGGGCTTCCGCTCCTCGGGCGGCGACGAGATCGCGATCGTCTTCGAGGGCGGCATGCGCTACGACAACGGCGACGGCGCGAACGGCGCGGGCGCCGAGGTCGGCGGCGGACTCCGCTACAACAGCGCCAGGCTGGGGCTGCGGGTCGAGGGCCGCGGCAGGCTGCTGGTCTCCGGCCAGGAGGGTTACGAGGAGTGGGGCTTCGGCGGCATGATCCAGTTCGATCCGGCCACCCGCAACGAGGGGCTGTCGATCAGGCTGGCGCCGTCGTACGGCGATGCGGCGAGCGGCGTGAACGAACTCTGGAACAGCGGCGTGTCGGACGCGGTGCACCGTGACCTTGCTGCCGGCGCGAATGTGGACGGCGAGGTGTCGTACGGGCTGGCCGGCTTCCACGGCAGGCCGTACACCGGCTTCCGGCTGACCCGGACCGGCGCGCGGGCGTTCAGCAGCGGGCTGCGCTACGACCTCGGGTCGGGGATCGGCCTGCGGCTCGAGGGCACGCGGCGCGAGAGTGCGCTGGGCGGCGCGGAGCACACTGTGGGGATCCGCGGGAGGTTGAGGCTGCGGTAGGGCTGACGCCTCGCGGTGCGCCGTGCCCCTCGGCGCGCGACGGCCCCCGCTCGGACTCGTTCCGGGCGGGGGCTCGTGCTGTTGGGGTGGGGGCTCGTGCTGTTGGGGCGGGCCCGTGGTTCCGCGGAAATTGCCAGGGACAATACGATGCTTGGATGGGACGGGAAATGTCGTGTTGACATTACATTATGTTATGTAAGCATTACATTCAGGAAGCGGCACCGTGCCACGGGAGATCAGTCCCATCCAGCCATGGCTCCGCCCGCGACCGGATCTACCTTCGTGCATCGATCACGGCGACACGGAAAGCCTGGACGGGGGAAACCAACGCGCTGGAGTTGTGCAAATATGTTTTCAGAGACATACTGAATGAGATGGACGGTTGAGATCGCCGAGGAGTTCGTGCCGGAGTACGACGCGCTGCAGGCCGATGAGCGATTCGATCGCCACTTGGCCTGGCTCGTGGACCTAGGAGAATCATGATGGCAAAGAACGTCAACGACGTGATTGCGGGGCTCGACCCTGTGCGGCGTAGGAAAGTCGAGGAGCGCGCTGCGGAACTCATCGCGGAAGAGATGACGCTGCGGGAAATGCGGAAGGCTCGGCAGCTTACGCAAGTCAGTTTGGCGCGCGAACTTGGCATTGGTCAGGAGGGTGTCTCGCGTCTGGAAACGCGTAGCGACCTCCTTCTCTCGACGCTTCGCAGGACGGTCGAAGCAATGGGAGGCACCCTCTCGTTGGTTGCAAGGTTCCCCGACGGTCCCCCGATTGAATTGTCGGGCATCGCCGAGCAAGACTGAGGGCCGGTAGAACCCGAGCCACCACTCGCCCCTCCAGGACCGGCTCCCCCCTTCAGCCCCCTCTCCCCCGTTAACCTTGTGGCAATCCGAATTTTACATAAATTACAAACATATGTTTACAGCACGGCGGGCAGGTCTCTCACGTTGAAAATCGGGCATCCAAACTCCCACAAGGAAACCACGGCATGCATCGAGCCAGGGGCTTCGCGGCAGCCGCCGCTCTGTTTGCAGTTTCACTAACCGGCTGTGAGGAACTGGAAGGGGTCTTCGGGACCATCGGCGGACAGGTCTCGATCGAGGGCACGGGCATCGACGGCGTCACCGTAACCCTCGGCGACGGCACCACCACAACCACCTGGGGCGGCGGCACCTTCCTCTTCACCGATGTCCCGGCCGACGTCTACCAGGTGCTCATCAGCGGCTATCCCTCCGACGCCGTCTTCGAGCGCACCTCCGACGTGGTCGTCATCCTGGCCGACGGCGTCACCCACAACGTCAACTTCAACGGCACCTACCTGCGCACGTCGAGCATCTGGGGCCGGGTCACCGCCGACGGCCGCGGTCTGGGCGGCGTCGAAGTGCGGCTCGCCGGTCCCTCCAACTCCGCCGCGATCACCACGCCCAACGGCGAATACGTGCTGAGCAACCTCCGGGCCGGCGAGTACACCGTCGGGATCTCGAACTTCCCCGCCTCGGATGTGGCGTTTGCCAGCACGACGACATCGGTAACGGTGCTGCCCCACGAAGCCCGGATCGTGAGCTTCGACGGCGAGTTCCTGCGGAGCGCCAGCATCACCGGACGGGTAAGCGTGGGAGGCACTGGCCTCCAGGGCGTCGCGGTAAGCCTGACCGGCCCCGACAGCGAGACCGACACCACCACCACCGACGCCGCCGGCGACTACACCTTCGCCGAACTCCGCTCCGGCGAGTACCACCTCGACATCTCGGGCTGGGACGGGGGCGCGTACGGGTTCGAGGTCACCTCGACCACCGTCACGCTCGCCGGCGGCCAGACCGCGAACGTCCCCTTCCATGGCGTCAGCCTCCGTGCGGGCGGCATCGGCGGGCACGTCCGCGTCGACGGCGCGGGGCTGGACGGCGTCACCGTGGTCCTCTCGGGCGCCGCGGACGACACGGCCGCCACCGCGGGCGGCGGGCAGTACGCCTTCGCCGAACTGGCGGCGGGCGACTACCAGCTCGCGATCTCCGGCTTCGACACGGCGTCCTACAGCTTCGCCTCGACCGCGTCGCCCACGATCACGCTGGCGCGCGGCGAATCGCAGGTCGTCGACTTCGAGGGCTCGTCGAGCGAGTCCGCGACCATCGCCGGCTTCCTGTACATCGACGAGAACCCGAAGAACGACCGCTTCGAGTCCGGCAACGAGGACCTGCTTGCGTTCGGGGGCTTCCCGGTGCTGCTGCAGGGCCCGGGCGTGGCCGACTCCCGGCCCGGCGTGACCGACGCCGAGGGCCGATACACCTTCACCGGACTGAAGGCCGGCGGCTACCGGGTCGTGCCCAACCTGACCCCGGCGGCGATCGACGCGCTGGACGCCGAAGGGTACGCCTACGGCGGCGCGCCCACGGGCGTGTCCGTCACCATTGCGGGAGGCTCGAGCACGCAGGCCAACCTGCCGCTCGACATCACGCGCCAGACGATCACCGTGAAGGCGGTGCTGGGAGTGGGCGGCTGGACCGGCCCGGTGGTCGAGGGGGTTGAGGTCGGCCTCTACGCCACGAGCGCGGACGCCGACGCCGAGACGGGCGCGCTGGCCTCGGCGGTGACCGACAGCAGCGGGACCGCGTCGTTCACCTTCGCGCGCACCGAAGAGAGCGACCGGCTGGTGTTCACCCGCGTGGGCACGCTGCCGAACGAGAACTTCGGCGTGACGGCCAATTCGCGCATGCAGCTGACCTATCCGCTGCGGCACCGGACGACCGCCGCGCCCGAGAACATCAGGCTCGTCAACCGCCGCGCCGACCTGCGCTTCACCGCAATGGTGATCGAGACGGCGCGCGGCGGCGGCGGTCCGCTCGAAGGGTGGGATACGGAGTACGTGACGGCCAGCGGCGGCGCGACCCCGGTCGACATCGAGCCCACCGACTCGCTCGGCGAGGTGGCCTTCCACGTCCTGCCCGAAGCGGCGGACCTGCCCGTCACGTACACGGTGCGCCTCGCGGACAACCAGGCCGGGGCGCTGGGCGAGCAGTTCGAGCGGACGCCGCTGCCCGGTGAGGACGCGGACAGCGGCGCCGTGACGCTCACCTACACCCACTACGGGCTCAGCCTGCAGAATGACACGCTGGATCTTGGCGAGGTCGAGGTCAGGTTCACGACCCAGTCGCTCGTCGTGGGCGTGCACTGGGAGCGCGACCACGAGGGCGGCTACACGACCGAAGGGATTTACGGCGACGAGCGCCCCACGGAATCCCGCGACGCCCTCGAAATCCTCCTCCTGGTCCGCGACGAGGTGCAGGGGCACCTGCGGCCCTACCGCAACAGCGACCCGAACCACGACATCAACGTCAACGGGCACACCCGCAACCCCGGCGAGAGCGGGCTCGTCTTCTTCCGCAATCTGCCGGCCGACGAGGAGTTCATCGTCGACATCGACGTCAGCGGGAACCGCATGCTTGCAAGCCGGGGCCTGGTCGACAGCTGGCATGACTTCGGCGCCTACGACGTCGGCGCCTTCGGCGAACAGAGCGGCGGCAGCCCCGAAGTGCGCCTGTGTCCGCTCTCCACCGTGCACGGCCTCTCCACCTGCTCCACCTTCGCCTACGTGTGGACGAACAGCGAGGTCTGGGGATGGGTCGGATCGGCCGACTACGGCGGCGACCCCACCCCCAACGACGCGATCCCCGACCGCTCCGGCGTGAGCGCCCCCGACGTCTTCGCCAACGGCCTGACCGTGGACCTCGACTACCAGGGAGGCCTGTTCTCCTACGATGGGAGCGCCGAGGTCGGCGAGAAGACCCCCTCCGGCGAGTTCGTCGTCGGCGATGGCGAGTTCCGCTTCTCCGACGTCCCGACGGGCAGGTGCACCCTCAGCGTCACGGGCGACGACGACTGGGGCGATTCGGAGGACTTCACCTTCCTGCTCTTCCACAACGAGGACACCGACGCCGGCGCCCGGCAGGCCCTGAGCGTTGCGGTGCCGTACCTGAAGACGTCGATCTCGGGCACGATCGCGAACGACGCGAACCGCGACAACCGCGTGGCCTACGCCGAGACCGCCAGCGGAATCGAAGTCGAACTCCTGCGCGTCGAGGGCGCCGACACGGTGGCCACGGGCCACAGCGATACCACGAACGTCATCGGCGGCTTCTCCTTCGTGGACATTGTCGAGGGCCCGTACGTGGTGAAGGCCTCCAGCGAGGACTACTTCGTAGCTGGCACCAACACAGTGCCCATCGACCATTCACCGGTGCTCACCACCGACGCGCGGCCGGACAACCGGGCGATCACCAGCGGCGATGCGCTTCCGGTGTGGAACTACGCCACCGGCCTGATCGACGCCGACGCCGGGACCAGCGGAGCCCAGTCGGATGCGGCCGACTTCAACGATGCCGACTTCGTCGTCCTCTTCGGCGCGGGGTCGATGTCGGGACGCGTGACGCGCACCGACGACGGCGACACCACCGACAACGACGGCAACCCCGATCCCTTCGCGGGGCTGACGGTGCGCGTGGACTACTGCGAGGCCACCCAGGGCAGCACCCGCTGCCAGCCAGGCCGGTTCGGCACGAGGGTCTCGGTCACGACCCGGGCCGACGGCACCTGGGAAGCCAACGGCCTGCGCGAGGGCCACCATCTGATCACCGTGGACATTTCCTCCGACCAATGGGAGTACGGCACGCCGCCCGGGAGCACCCAGCCGCGGCAGAGCTACTTCGAGCAGCTCGAGGGAGCCTCGGCGGCCGAGGACGGCCTCGACTTCCACCTGTTGCCCCGGGAGGGTGCCGTCGGCATCGGATCGGTGGCGGGGCAGGTCACGCGCGACGACGACGGAAGCGCCACGGACAACAACGACGACCCCGATCCCTTCCCGGGGCTCACGGTCAACGTGGACTACTGCGAGGCCCCCGCCGACGCGAACAACTGCCAGCCGGGCCGATGGGGCAACAGGGTGACGGTCGCGACCGGCGACGACGGCACCTGGACCGCCGAGGAGCTGCAGGAGGGCTACCACCAGGTCACCGTGGACATGCCCTCCGGGCCCTGGGAATACGGCCCGCCGCCCGGGCACGACGAGCCCATTCGCCAGTATTTCGTACAGGTGGAAGACGAGACGGGCACCAGCGCGGACCATGTCGCCGGCTCTGCGTCTTCGGCGCTTTCGGCGGCAGCGGAAGGGGACAGCCTCGATTTCCACTTCGTGGCCCGGGCCGATGGCGAGGAGCGTCATCCGGCGTACGGCGTACTCGTCCTCTTCTACAACTCCACCGCCGGACCCGTCTGGGAGGTCCAGGGCAACTGGCTGACCTCCAAACCGGTGAGCGAATGGAACGGGGTCGTGCTGGATGACGACGAAAACGTCGTCGAGCTGCTCCTTCCCGGCAACAACCTCGAGTACACTCCCACGCACTTGCTCGACAGCCTGGTCCACCTCAGGCGCCTGGACCTGTCGAGCAACGGCCTGAGGGGGATCCCCTCGACGTTCGGCAACTTCGACAGCCTCAGAGTGCTCGACCTGTCGAACAACAACCTCCTGCGCGGCAGGATCCCCACGACGCTAGGCAACCTGGCCAAACTCGACACGCTCGATCTGGAACTCGGCAGCTTCCGCGGGCCGATTCCGACCGAGCTGGGCAATCTCACGGAACTGGACCACCTCAACCTCGGCCGCAACGACCTGACCGGCACAATCCCCACCCAACTTGGCAACCTGACGAATCTCAAGCACCTCACCCTCAGGGGAAACCGGCTGACCGGCACGATTCCCACCGAAATCGGAGACCTCACCAACCTCGAGGAGCTGGATCTGTCGGACAACCGCCTGACGGGCACGATTCCCACGGAATTGGGCGGCCTCGCCAACCTGCGCTGGCTCGATCTGGCGGGAAACGAACTGACAGGTGCCCTCCCCGACGAACTGACCGGCCTCACCAGGCTCACACGCCTCGAGCTGGACGGCAACCAGCTGACAAGCATCCCGAGCGACATGAGCGGCATGACCAGCCTGAGGTGGGTCTGGCTCAACGACAACAGTTTCTCGGGGGCCTTCCCGACGCAGCTGCTCGGTATTCCCAGACTGTCGGGCCTCAACATCAGCGGGAACGGGCTTACCGGCTCGATTCCCGATTTCGGCACTCACAGGCTGGACTGGCTGGGGCTGGGCGACAACCGGTTCACCGGGTCGATCCCGGCGGCGCTCGGCGACATGGTGACACTCTACGACCTGAACCTGAGCGGCAACAGCCTGTCGGGTGCGATCCCCGCGGCCCTGAGCAAGCTCGAGCGGATCAAGTCCCTCTGGCTCCATGACAACTCCCTGACGGGCGGGATTCCGACCGAGTTCGGCAACCTCACCAGCCTGACCGAGCTGCTGGTCAACGGCAACACCGGACTGACCGGCACCCTGCCGAGCTCGCTCAAGTCTCTGACGAGCCTGCACTGGTTCGAGGCTCAGGGCACCAGCCTCTGCGCACCCACGGACGCCGCGTTCCAGACGTGGCTGAGCGGCGTGCGCAAGCGGAACGTGTCGAACTGCCCATGACGCATGAGGGTCGTGCTGACGCGGAAGTGGCCGGCCTCTCTCCAACTCGATAGTTTGCGGTTGACGTCGCCGAATGCGACACAAACACGGAAGAGGTGCGTGATGATGCGATTGAATCGCCTGGTGGCACTGCTGGCGCTCGGTGCGTCGATCGGGATGGGCCCGTTGGCGGCGGCTGCACAGGAACTGCCCGTGGAGATCCAGGTTGACCTATATCTCGTGCGCGCCGACCGGTATATCCAGAGCCAGGAATGGACCGCTGCGCTGGAAGCGCTGGATGCGGTTTTCGCGCTGCAGGCGGCCAATGACCTGGAAACGCCCGTCGAGTTGTGGTTCAGGCATGCCCAGGCGGCGCTCGAGGCCGGATACCCGCAGACCGCCGTCACGTCGGCGGCCCGCTACCTCGTGGAGGCGGGTCAACAGGGTGAACACTACACCACCGCGCTGGCTGTGCTGGACGAGGCGCAGAGACGGGCCGCCCGCGGCGCGGCACCGACCCCGACCCCGCGAACCACCGCGCCCCCTCCCGCCGATGTCGCCGAAGCCGGCGGAATCATGGACGGGCTTACGGTGCTGTTTCCCCTGGTCGGGATGAACGCGGCAACCATGACCTTCACCAGCAGCGGGCCGCTGGTCCCCGATGCATCGCGCCTGAACGGCATATCGGGCGGGGCCGCGGTTGCGTTCCCACTCATGGGCGAAATGCTCGGCGCGCAGATCGGAGCCCACTACTCGCAGAAGGGCGCGCGCATTGCACAAGGCAACGCGGACGTGACCGCGAACGCCGACGTTTCCTTTCAGTATGTCGACATCAGCTTGCTGGCCCGAATCTCGCCGCCGCCGATAGCGAATGTCCCGAAGCTGCCGTTGTACGCCCTGATCGGTCCCTATGCGTCGCTGGAGCTGGATTGCCGCGTCGCCGTGGACGCGACCACCGGGATGGGGCGCTTCACTGCCAGTGACGACTGCGCCAATGCGAATCTGGACACGCAGCCCGTCGATTTCGGGCTCTCGGGGGGCGTCGGCATCGAAATGGGCTCGGGCACAACGCGCGTCAATGTCGGGTTCCTGTACAGCTACGGCCTGCAGGACATCGACAAGGTCATTGGCGAGACGGCCAGGCATCGAGCTCTGAACCTCTTCGCGGGCGTGGCCACGACGTTCTGAGGGGGGTCATTCCGTCCCCGATGCCAGAATGACGTGTCTACATTACATTTTGTAATGCTGACATGACATCCTAAAACCTTCGCGACCCCATCTTGGACAGGGATCCAGTCCCATCGAGCCATGGATCCGCCCTTGGTTCCGACGTAGCTTCCCGGTACTTGCCACATGGCAGCGATGCCATCATGTTCGTTACCGGACGATGGGTCGCCCTCACGCGAAGCACAGGGCCAGGTGAACGAATGACCAAAGCGGCCGACACCAGAGTGATCTCGCTCACCCTGAACCTCGGACATCTGATTGTGGGGATGGTCTCCCTTGTCCTGGCGATCGTGGTCGCGGCGGTGAGCGTTGCCTCGTCCATCCGCAGTCAGATCGAAGACACCGAAGATGAACTTCGGGCGGAGATGAGGGAGGATCACAGGGCACTCAGGACAGACATCGCCAGCCTCCGATTGGAACTCAAGGACGAGATCTGGAGCGTCCGGTCGGAACTCAGAGCAGACATCGCCAGCGTCCGGTCGGAACTGCGCGAAGAAATAGGCTTGCTGCGCGAAGCGGTGGCCGAGCTTCGGGTGACCGGAACCGGGCCCGAGCAACGAGGCGGCTGTTAGCCAATGGAAACGACGATCGTCGCGATAATCACATTGGTGACAATCAGCGTGGGCACGACGATAGCTACCACGGCAGTGATATTGCGGAGTGTCGGGAACTTTCGGCGGCACATGGATCGGAAGTTCGACGCCTTGGCCCGGTCGGATCGGGAAGGCTATGACATGATCTGCCGGAAGCTCGACGACTCTATGTTGGCAATCCGGTTCGATACAGAGCTTGATCGGGCCCGGTTAAGAAACAGACCGACTTTGTACGCCACTGCCACCATTGGCCACCGCCGCGAGGTGTACCGGCGATAGAGAGGGGGCCTCGGCTACGAGGACCCTAGCCCGCGCCCTCCTCACCCCGTCCCGGGCGGCCGCATCTCGTTCCACCGCTCGATAAACCGCACCGCCGCGTCCACGGACCGCTCCGTCATCACCCGCCCGCGCTCCGCGGTGCCCTCGGCCGGATCCCGCACGCCCCATACCCCTGTGCTCGTCATCTCGGCCGACGACGTCCCTTTCCCCGTCGAGGTGTCCTTCAGCCCCTCGGCCAGGAACACCGCCAGCGCGGTCGGATCGCCCGCCAGCACCCCGGGCAGCATCGCCTCCAGGTGCGCCGGCATGGTCAGCTCTGCCGGGTAGGCAGCCTCGAGGTCGACCAGCTCCGGAATCAGATACAGCGACCTGGACGTCTCGCCGGTGCCGCCGTGCCGGTCGAGCAGCGGCGCCGTCTGCCCGCCCGCGTCCGTGCCCGCACCGGCGCCCGCCGCATCCCCGTCCGGCCCCCGCTCCGTCAGCGGCCCCGAGACCGCCCCCAGATCCACCGCGATCCCCGCCGTCTCCTGGTTGATGCGGTCCACGATGAACGTCGTGATCGCGCGATTCCCCCCGTGCGCGTTCAGGATCAGGAAGCGCTTGAAGCCGTGCCGGATCAGGCTCTTCGCGGCCTCGACGTACACCTCCTGGATCAGCGTCGAGGGCAGCGTGACCGTCCCCGCGAACCCCATGTGGTACGGCGACTGCCCGGGCAGCAGGATCGGCGCCACGAGCACGTCGGTCCGGTACGCGATCCGCTTCGCGCGCTCCACGCCGTTCAGGTGGTCGGTCCCGATCGGCAGGTGCGTCCCGTGCTGTTCGAGCGCCCCCACCGGAATGATCACCATGTCCGTGCGCGTCAGCAGATCCTCGACCTCGGGCCGCGTCATGTGCGGCAGATAGTTGCGCACCTTCGCAACCGGCGGCGGTTCCGTGCCCGAGGCGGGTCCCGTGTCCTGGGCGGTGGTGGAGGAGGGGATGAGGGCGGTGGTGGCCAGCACGGCGGCCACAGCGGCGAAGCGGAGCATGACGGCGTCCTTGCAGCGAGGGATGGAGGCTTGGAGTCGACTTCCCTGCCAACCTAACGCCCCTGGCCCGCCAGCGGCCCCGTGAGCGCATCAGTCCGGCCGCTATCCGTTCCAGTTCGTCCGCTGCTCGTTCAGGATCCTGCCGCGCACCCCGCGCACGTAGCGCTTGACCTGACTGTACCCGCCTGGATAGCCCGCCGCCTCGATTTCCCTGAAGAGCCGCGCTGCGCTCAGCTTCGGGTAGTCGGCCAGGCGAGCATCGATCGTCTCCTTGAAGGGATCGAGGACCGACGCAACCGGTGGCCTGGGCCCGTACACCACGGTCCGGTCGTCCGGATCGCGCTCGAGCTCTCCCGATGCGATCCAGTTGTAGACGGTCCGCCTGCTGACCCCCAAAGCCTGGGCGGTCGCAACCTTGCTGAGCCCCTGCTCGAGGCAGCGCCTCATCAAGATCCGCTTTTCGATTCCAAACATTGTTGGGCTCCAATGTCAGAAGTGCCAAGACTCGCGGTTGCCTAGCCGCGCTCTCCTTTGCAACAGTTCCCTGACTCGGCCGTCGATCCCCGCCCGGAGCGGGCAGTCCATTTGCCGTGGCTGACCTGCACGGCGCGGCCATCGCTCTGCAGGCGGGTGAGCATTGCGGATACGGTGTAGCGGTTGGAGAACGCCAGTCCCTCGGTTTCCAGCGCTCTCTGGACTTGGCGGGACCCAAACGCCCGGCCGGGCCGCTGTTCCAGGAACTCCGCAACAGCCTCCTTGTGCGTCATGGAAGCGAGCCGGTACCGGTGCAGGAACCGATCGCTGTCGTCCAGCAACACGGAGAGTTCCCGCTGGAGCACCTTGGACCGCCTCCGAAGGTCGTTCCATTCTTGCTCAAAATCCGCCGGCAATGGTCGCTTGAATGCCATTTCAAGTCTCCGGTCAACGCAATCGCATCCTGCCTCTAATCCCCACGGAATGCTCCGCACCACCGAGCGCACTCTCGCGCCGCGTTCCCTCGAAGCGCAGGCCGAGACCCGACCCGAGTTCGTAGCGCAGGCCACTGCTGAAGGCCCGCGCGCCGCTATCGGACAGGTAGAAGCCGGTGTACGGCGTGCCGTTGAACCCCGCCAGTCCGTAGGCCACCTCGGCGTCCAGATTGGCGCCCGCGTACCAGTCGCGGTCGCGGACCGCACCCGACACGCCACGCTCCCACAGCTGGTTCACGCCGCTCGCGGCGTCACCGTACGAGGGCGCCATGCGGACCCGCAGACCTTCGCCCCGGGCCGCCGGGTCGAGCTGGATCATGCCGCCGAACCCCCATTCCTCGTAGCCATTGCGGGCCGAGATGAGGAGCCTGCCGCGGCCTTCAGCCGTCAGGCCCACGCGGGCGTTGGTGTAGCGGAGCCCGCCGCCGACTTCGCCGCTGGTGCCGTTGATGCCGTCACCGTTGTCGTAGCGCATGCCGCCCTCGAGGACGATCGCGACCTCGTTCCCCGCTGCGGAGCGGTAGTCCTGCGTCCACTCGAGCGCGAGCTTGGCGCGCTGCATGTCGAGGGTGACCGAGTCGACCCGCTCGCCGCCATCGACCAGGACGCGCCCGGCCCATCCTTCGGCCTTGATGCGCACGCCGCCGATGCCGCTCTCGAGCAGCTGATAGCTGCCGCCGGCCGCGCCCGTCATCATGCGGGCCGGGGTGGTGCGCAGGTCCTCGCGCTCGTCCTCGATCTCGATGTCGCCCCAGCCGAAGCCGGCCGTGCCCCAGGCGGCGTTCCCGCGCTCGCCCTGGAACCAGGCGACATAGGGGTTCACGCTGGTCATGGTGGTGGCGTAGGTGCCTTCCACCGGAGCAGCGCCGGTCTTGTCGGTGAAGTCGAAGGTGCCGGAATTGTACGAAGCCGCAACACCTGCGAGGATGTCGGACGCCACTCGCGTGTCAGCGCCCACGTGCGCGCTGATCATGTTGCCGCTCCAGTCGAGGACGGTCGCGCCAGGCTCGCCCATGTGGTGGTACTCGCCCGCGCCCCAAGTCGCCATCTGGCCGACGCTCCCAGCCTGTTGTGGTGCGTCCGACGAGCCCAGCGGCGTCTGGAACGACGCGCCGCCGAATAGGGTGGACAGGCCAGAACGGCCGTGGCGGCCCAGGCCGGAGCCAGGCGCGCCGGGCCAGGAGAACCTCGCGGCCATGGAGGAAAGTCCGCCCATGTCCGCGCGGCGTTCCATCCCCATCCCGTTGGCTACCGCGTCGACGCGGTTGGCGATCGCCGAGACCGTGCTCGAGACCATTGCCCCGGCCACTTGCGGCAGCACGGTCTTGTTGAGCCGCCCCGCGCGTTCGACCGGATCGTCCGTTGCCGCCGAAGCGACCCCCGACGCCGCGCCGGTGCCCGCTACGTTGATCGCGGACGCGCGGTAGAACCGCAGGCTGCCGGGCAGCAGGCCGGTGTGCGAGAACGTGGTGCTCGTCGACTCGGTGTTACGCCGCAGATCGGTCCAGTTCGAGCCGGTCTCCGAGACCTCGATCCGGTAACCGCTGATCGCGGCGCCGCCGTCGTAGGCGGGCGCGACCCAGGTCAGGTCGATCTGGGTGGGTGCGGTCGCGGTGGCCGTGAGGCCGGTGGGTGCGTCGGGCACGGTGGCGTTGGTGGTGGCGCTTGCGACGCGCGATACGTTGCCGATACCGATCCGGTTGATCGCCGAGACGCGGTAGTGGCGTGTGGTCGCCGGGGCGAGGCCGGTGTGTGAGTAGGTAGTGCGCGCGCTGCGCGTGTTCGCCACCAGGTTCTGCCAGTTCGCTCCGCGATCCTCCGAGACTTCGATCCGGTAGCCCGTGATCTCGGCACCGCCGTCGGTGGCCGGCTCCTCCCAGGCCAGGTCGATCTGCGACGTGCCGGCCGCATCCGCGGTCAGGTCACGGGGTACGCCGGGAACCGTTGCAGCCGTTGTTGCCCGCGCGACGTTGGACGCAGTCCCGAGCCCCGCAGCGTTGATCCCGTAGACCCGGTAGTGCCGCGTCGATGCAGGCTGGAGGCCACGGTGCGAATATCTCCTCGTAGTCGAGTTCGTGTTGCTGCGAATGATCCTCCAGGTTCTGCCTCCGTCGCTCGACGCCTCGACCCGGTAGCCGAGGACCGGAGCGCCGTTGTTGTTGCGCGGCGCCTGCCACGAAAGGTCGATCTGCGAGGTTCCGATAGGGCGCGCCGTCAGGTTGAACGGTGCCGAGGGCACGTCGGGGTGCGTGCTCGTACCCGCCTCGACCGACCAGTCCCCGGTTCCCACGGAGTTGATCGCCGCCACCTGGTAGCGGTAGGCGGTGACCGGCTGGAGGTTGGTGTGCGTGAAGGTGGTCGCCGTCGAACCCGTGTTCCTGCGGACTACGATCCACCGGCCGTCCTGGGGCCCACGCACACGGATCGAGTAGCCGGTGACCCGTGTCCCGCCGTCGTTCAACGGCGCCTGCCAGGTGATGGTGATGCTCCTCGGTCCGTCGGCCCGCGCCCGCAGACTTCGCGGCTGGCCCGGCCGCCCGGCGTTGGTGGCGCCGCGGGCCACGTTCGAATACCCTCCCCGGCCCTCGGCGTTGATCGCGGCGATGCGATAGAACCGCGTGGTCCCGGGCTCAAGACCACCGTGCAGGTACGTCGTGGCGGCGCTGCCCGTGGTGGCCACGACTACGGTCCAGCCCGTCGCTCCGTTGGGCGACATCTCAATCCGGTAGCCCGTGATCGAACTCCCGCCGTCGGATGACGGGTGCGTCCACGTGAGGAAGAGTTGACTCGTCCCCCCCAGACCACTCGGAACCGCGCGGAGGCCTGTGGGTGCGCCCGGAGGGTTGGCCTCGGTGGTCGCGCTGGCGACGCTCGACCACGCACCCCTGCCCACACTGCTGATCGCCGAAACGCGGTAGTAGCGGGTGGTGCCGGGGCTGAGACTCGTGTGCGTGTACTCGGTGGCCCTGGAATCCGTGTCGGCTTCGAGCACCGTCCAGCGGCTGTTTCCGGTGGGTGACACTTCGATCCGGTAGCCGGTCACCGGGGCCGTGCCAGCGGATGAAGGCGCCGTCCAGTCCAACTCGATCGAGGACGTCCCCCTGGCCCTGGCGCTCAAGCGCCTGGGTGCGTTCGGGACGCGCTCCTCCGTCGTGGCGCTCGCGATGTTCGAGGGGCCTCCCGTATCGTAGGAGTTGATCGCGGATACCCTGTAGTGGAGCGTGGTGTCCGCGCTGAGGCCCGTGTGCCGGTAGCGGGTCGCGGTGCTCCGGGTGTCGCTGACGAGCGTCGACCATGTGTCGCCGGCGTCCGTCGACTCCTCGATCCGGTACCCGATGATCGCGCTGCTGCCCTCATCGAGCGGGGCACGCCAGTCCAGCTCGATCGCCGAGGCGCCGGCGGCATCCGCCGTGAGGCCGCGCGGCGGATCCGGTGCCTCCCCCTCGGCGGTGTTGTTGTCCACCGATAAATCGAAGTTCGGCGCGAGATTGCCGACCTCGTCCCGGAGCGCCCTCGAGCCTGCGTCGTCGTAGAACAACTCGACTTCGTCGCCGAACCGGACCGCGCGGGCCAGCGTCAGGGTCACCTCGTCGGCGTCGACCTCGACCCGCGTCACCAGTTCGTCGTCGCGATCACCGTCCCTGGTGAAGTAGACGTCGAAGTTGCCGACCGGCGGGATGGTGCTTTCATCCAGATCTTCGCCGAAAGTGACGACGAGTTCCCTGCCGTCGACCTCGGCATCTTCGGCTACCGGGGCCCGGTTGTCCGCACGGAAATCGTACGACTCCCCGATGTTCCCCTCGCCCGCGTCGTTCGTTGCCGCGTCCGCGTCGATGGTGATGATCACCGGGCCCTCGTAGTCGTCCCGCGTGATCATCGTGAGGAAATAGGCCCTTTCGGAACTGCCCACGGGACTCAAGGGGCGTTGGGGTTCCGCGCCGAAGACCTTGATGTCCGAGATCGTGAAGCCGCTCACGTCCTGCGAAAAACGGATGTCGAGGCGGAACTCCTCGTGCGCGTCCCCGGTCCAGCTATGGCGCATTGACGTGATCCTGGGAGGGACGACGGCCGCACCGGCCGCGACGGGCCGGACGGCTCCGTCCGAACCATCGAAAGACGGCTCCTGGGCACGCGCGCTCATGGATGGAGCCAGAACCGTGCAGCCCACCAGGGCGGCCAGGAAGAACCGGACCGGTATCCTGAGCTTGTTCGGAATCATCGTGCCGCCTCTTCGCCGTTGTCGTAGCGCATTCCACCTTCGAGCACCATCACGACCTCGTTGCCTCCGCGGGAGCGGTAGCCCTGCGTCCACTCGAGCGCGAGCTTGGCGCGCTGCATGCCGAGCGTGACCGAGTCGACCCGCTCCCCGTCGTCATCATCCGGGTATTCGCCCGCGCCCCCAGGTCGCCACTTGGCCGACGCTCCCAGCCTACTGGTCCCGCCGTCCGCCGATACCTCGATCGGGTACCGGAGCCCAACCGTGAGGTTCCCTTCCCGCCATTTCCGGCGCAGCGTCGACACTTCTCCCAGGAGCCGGGACAGAAGGTCCATCTCGGAAGGCTTGATCGTCTTCATCTCTCGCCTCTTGCTTTCCCGGATTGAGGAAGCGCTTCCGTTCATGCTTCCGGCAGTCTGGGGGATCAACTCCAAGGCGTCGCCCCCGCCCGGCGAACCGGACGGGGGCGACGCCACCTGCGACCATCAGCCCGGCTGACGGTGAGTCAGCCGGACCGATGGGGGTTGAAGGGTGATTAGCTGCCGGAAGCCGTGATGTCGACACTCACGTCTTCGGGTGCTGTGACGCTGCCATAGACGGCGTCGTCTCCGCCGCCTGCGGCGACGGCTGCGTTTGTCACTTCGACATCAGCCGCAACCGTCGCACTCGTGAGGGGACTCAGGGTTACATCGACTCCAGCCTCCCAGTTGGACGCGTCGAGTTCGACTTCGGTCGGGTCGATTCCAATCTGACCCGTAGTAGCGACCGTGATCGTCACCGTTTCGCCAGCGGCCGGGGCCTGAGTCAGGCTCACGTTGTACGAGTCACTCGCACCCGCGGCGATCGACAGATCGGTGTGGCTAACGATCACCTCAGCGGCCTCCGTGTCCCTGATCTGGAAGGTTCCGCCAGCCGCCGTCACGGCAGTTCCCGCGCCGTTAACATATCCGGCAACGGTGAAGCTGACCGTCTGGGTTCTACTGGCGTCTTGCGTATCGTCGTCGGGCACCGTGATCGTCCCCGATTGGGCCATGTCCCAGTCGGTCGTGCTGAAGTTGAACGTCGCGTTGTACGTGCCCGCAGTCACGAGGATGCTCACGTTGTTCGCCGGTTCCGAATCCAGTTCGACCGAATACGCTATCGAACCGCCTTCCCGGACCTCCCGACCCACCAGACCGGTGACGGTTACGCCGGCCTCGTCGTTGTCGGTGATGGTAACCGCGACTTCGTTGTCGTCATCGCCTCCACCGCCGGTGAAGGCTGCGGCGTCGTAGCCTCCGCCCATCGCTTCGTGGGTCAACGTGGCTGAACCGTCTCCCGCGTCGACCTCGTTGTCGGGCGCCGTCACGGTGACATCCTGGGCGTCATCCCAATTATCGGTCGTGAAGGTCAACTCCGAAGGCGTCACGTTGACGTCATCGTCGTTCTCCCCCGCCTCAATCGAGATCGTCACATCACCCATAGGCTCCACAGCCAGTACGACTGTGTAGGTCGCGCCGTCCGCATTGCCTTCCGCGAAGCTCAGCGTGGTCTCGGACAAGGTCACGCTAGCGCCGTCGACATCGTTGTCCGTGATGTCAACCATCACGTCCGCCGTCAACCCCGTCGTCGCTTCCGCCGGATCGCTCTGGTAGTCGGTGTCGGCGCTCGCGGCAGTGTGCGTCAGCGTAATGCCATCGTGGTCGCCGAAGTCGGTGTCATCCTCATCGGCCTCGATCGTCACGTCCTGCTGCACGTTCCAGTTCGACGATGTGAACACCCGGCTGTTTGTGCTGAGCGTCATGTAAGCGGGACCATCACCCGTCACATCAATGTCAGCGTCGTTAGCATCGGTGGCCGTGATGGTCACGGTCACGTCGCTTTCCGGCTGCGTGGCCAGACTGACCATGTACACCTGGTCGTCACCCTCGGTCAGCTCGATCTCCTCCATGCTGACGAGGATAGCAGCCGCTCGCGCCGCAACCGCGTCCGTCGCGTCACTGGTGACCGATTCGTCAGAGCCGCGGTCGTCGGTGAAGCTCACTCTGACCTTGAGCATGTTGCCGACATCGCCAGCAACGGGATCGTAGGTCATCGCGGTCGCGCCGGCGATGTCGGTTTCGGCATCGTCGCTGGCGGCAACACTGATCCACTGGTACGCCATGGTCGCATTGGTCATTCCGTCGGCGTCCATGATGCCGCTGGCGTCCGCCGTCAGCGTCTCGCCGACCTGGGCCGTACCGGAAATCGTTACCGCGCCGGTGGCTGGGCTGTTGGCCGCCCCAACCGCTGCTGTCGGATCACTGGTGACCGATTCGTCAGAGCCGCCGTCGTCGGTGAAGCTCACCGAAACCTTGAGCGTGTTGCCGAGATCACCAGCAACGACCTCGTAGGTCATCGTGGTCGCGCCGTCGATTTCGGTTTCGGCAGCGTCGCTGGCGGCGACACTGATCCACTGGTACGCGAAGGTCGCGTTCGTCATTCCGTCGGCGTCAGTGATCCCGCTTACGTCTGCCGTCAGCGTCTCGCCGACCTTCGCCATCCCCGTGATCGTCGGCTTACCCTCGGCGGACGTGTTCATGTCATCGTCCGTGATGGTAAGTTCTGCTGCTGTCGGACCGTCCACGTCCATGGAACTGGCCTCACCCGACACCATCACTGTTCGATTCCCGTCGAGCGCGCTGTTGTCCACAGCCGTGATCGTCACATCGCCCGTGCTGGTCATTGCAGTTGCCCCGAACGACAGCACCGCGTTCGTGCTCAGGGTCGCTCCGGCATCTGCAGGCAGCGATACGGTTACCGTGAAGGCCGTACCCAGAGCCCGGTCCGCGGTCGCGGTCACCGTGCTCATGCCGCCATCCTCCGAGATGCTGGCCGGAGCCAGATTCAGAGTCACCTCCGGGTCCGGCCGGTCATCAACATCGTCCTCCGTGATGGTGAGCTCTGCGGCCTCCACACTGAAGTCCTCGAGGCTCGAAGGCACCACTGATCCATCGACAGTGATTTCCACATCGCCTTCGTAGACGTTGTTGTTGACTGCTGTGATCTCAACGCTTCCGGTGCTCTCCTCGGCGTCCGCAGCGAAGAACAGCGTAGTTCCGCTCACCGTGCGTTCGTCCGCGGTGCCGCCGACGTCCACTTCGATGGCGAAGGCCGTGGGCGATGCGGGCTTGACCGTAGCGCTTACCACGCTCTTTCCACCGGCTTCAGAGATCTCGTCGGGCGTGACAACCATCGTCACTTCCCATTCATCGACGCTGGTCACGGTGACCTCGATGTCCTGCTCGGACGTCTTCTCCCGAGCACCGCTGCCGCTCGTTACCTCGACGGTGATTTCGTAGACGTTGTCTTCATCGTCGTCGGCAGGCTCATCGTGGTCCGGAGCCGAATTGAACGTCAGTTCGCCTGTTTCGGCATCGATCGATATGTCGCCATGGTCGGCCCCGTTGTCAGATCCTGTGAGAATCGCGAAGCCTTCAATGTCGTCGCCGTCGTCGGGGTCTGCCGCTTCGACCGTGCCGATCTCCGTCTCGCCCTCTTCGACCTCGAAGTCGGCATCACTGGAGATTGCGGGAACACGGTTGTCGTTTTCCGTCGCGACGATATCGCCGAAGGCCCTGGTCGTGCCGGGAGCAACGGTGATCCTCTTGGTGCCATTCGGGAATTCGAAGGTGTGATCCGCTTCAGTAGCCTCGATGTCGTAGGTGCCGAACGGCACACTGAGCCTGAAGGTTCCCGTGCTACGGGTGGTGTAGGAATCCGTAGGATCGTCCGCACCTACCAGCGTCGCCGTGACCATCACGCCTGACACTGGCCTGCCATCCTTGAGTACTCTGCCGGTTATCGTGGCGTGGTCAAAGGCGGTGAAGTCGATTCCAGAGACTTCCGAGTCGGCCACAGCCGAGAGCGTGTGTGAAGCGGGCGAGAACGACATGCCCTTCTTCGACGCGGTCACTGTGAGGTTATCGCCGGCGGCAACAGCCTCCACCTGCACTGAGTAGCTGCCGTCGTCGTCCGTCTCGTAAATGTCATTCTTCTTGAGACTGGACTTTGACTTCGCGTTCGGGTTGAGCAGCTTCGAAGACACGCCGATCTGTACGCCAGCCACCCCGTCGCCGGTGCCGGATTTCGTCACCGTACCGCTGATCGTGGCGACATCGGCAGCGCCCACGACGTCGAAGTCGTGCCGCATCGGCGCGTTCGCCGCAAATGCGGCGACGCTGGTGGAGTCCGTAAGGTCGGTGACTCCCTCACCGGAGGCCTTCACGATGATCGGCTTACCCTTTGCCCTCTTGCCGAAGCCCTCCACGATGTAGCGACCGAATTCGTCGGTCATGTCCGTCTGACCGTTCACATCGACGGTCACGCTGTCCAACGCCAGGCCGTCACCGTCGGTCACTCTTCCGTAGAGGACACCCGTCGCGGGCGTCACGTCGAGCGCGATGTCTCCCGCGAGCGGGCTGAAAGCGCTGCCGACCATGCCGGTGGAACCCTTCGGGCTGTGCTCGAGCTCATCATCGTCCGCCGGTGTCCTCACCCGCCATCCATCCGAGACGCTGAGCTTGTAGACGCCCGCAGCGATCGCACCGAAGTCGAACTGGTGGGTATCGTCGAACCCCTTCGTGGCCTTGTCGTCCTTCTCCAAGGTGGTGAAGGACTGGTCCTCACCCGCCAGGTTCTTCCCTTCGACCGACTCCAGGCCGACGTCAATCCCGTCTACAAACGTGGGGTCAGCCAACTCTTCGAAGTCGTCGTCATCGTCCTTCTCGACTTCAACCTTCCACACCAGTCCGCTTACCTGGTACGTGTTGACGAAGGCGAACGATCCGCACTCGTCATGGTCCTGGGTACTCGGATTCGGGCCCATCAACGGACAGAGCTCAACCGTGTGGCTGAAGCCGCCCTCCGGGCCGAACGCGCCGCCCATCACGTAGTCGTCGTTGTCGTAGGCGGCAAGCTCGTCAGGATCGAGGAGCATGACCGACTGGTAGTCCTCGTCTTCGTCGTCCTGCTCGGCCTCGTCCGCGACGGCGACGACTTTGTGGTCCGCCGGCACGTTGGTGAAGGTCACCACGCCTTTACTGTCGGTCTTGCCGATCTTCGCCGACGATGGGAATGGACGGGAGCGTCCGGCGTCATTGATGTACCGGACGTCGACATCGATCATCCCGGACATGCGCTCGTCGCCACCCAGGATGTTGCCGGTGTAGCCCTCGACCTGGTCCATCTCGCGGTGCACGTACACCTTGAGGGTCTGGGTCGTGTAGGCGACTTCAATCGTGCCCGCGTCCGATGTACCGGCCAGCGAGAGTCCGTCGTGCATGTACTCGACGTCGGTGCCTTCGTAGTTCTCGTCGCCATCCAGTCGGTTGCCATCATCGTCCTTGGCCGTCTGGATGGTGTCGACTGCAAACGTGTAGGTCATCGGCAGGTCGTCGGCTTCCAGAGTTGCCTCGTACGCGGCCATGCCGTCGTCGTCCAGCTCCTCGGGTGCGTCTTCGACCGCCACCATCTCGTCATCCTCGCCGGGCGTCATGACGGTGATCGCCCAGCCGGCGAGTGCGTCGCCGCCGCCGTACTCGGTCGTGATCGTGGCACCGCTGACCGTCACATCGACGTTCAGGTTGAGGATGTCATTGGCGTTCGCGCCCATGGTGTACGTCTTCTGCGGATCCCACGCCACGGGCGTCATGCCCTCGGCCACGTGGTAGTCCTCCGCTTCGACGCCTGCGTGGACCATGTTGCCGCTCGTGCCCGCACGTGCGAATCGGATCGCGGCCACGCCCATTTCGTTGGTCATGCCCTCGGCGACCCTGTCCTCGCCCATCGCGTCCGCGTACAGCGTGACGCCAGCGCCGGGAACCGGCATTCCTGGCTTCTCGCCGGCCCTCAGCGTGACGGCGAAGTGGGCCGTCGTGTGCGTGATGTCGATCGGCGCGTACTGCATCGCCGCCTGGCCGACAGTCAGGGCGACCGGGTAGCCGGTGGCAGGTCCGCCGTAGGCGTAGTCCCGCAGGACTGCACCCAACGCGGGCGGAAGCGCGGCCAGCGTCTCGTCCGAGATGTCGCTGACGATCACCTGATACTGGCCCGCCTTGAGGTCCGCGAACACGACGCTGCCGTCGGGCATTGCCATGCCGGACTGCATGTCATGGACTCCTGGGCCCGCCAGCGAAATCGGCAGCGCCAGCGGCAGTCCGAGCTCCGCGACCATCGCCAGCATTTCAGCCGACGGGAAGGCGCCCTCGCCTTCGTCCATCATGTCGTTCCGACCGTTGGCCCCCTCGTCGACGAAGAGCTGCACGGTGACGCTTGCCGTCGCCGCATGATCGGCCTCGAAGTTCACGATGGCCGTCATGTCGTCTTCAAGCGTGACGTCCATGCTGGTCGACTCGAAGACGTAGGCGGCCATCTGCTCTTCGGAGAGCGCGATCGCGACCGTGTAGTCGCCGGCCGCCAGACCGGCGAAGGCATACAGGCCGCCCGCGTCGGTCATGGCCGTCATGTCGTCGGCGTCAGCCATCGACAGCGTGACCATCACGTCCGCGAGGCCGATGCCTTCGACGCTCACCCGGCCGCTGACGCCCGAGGTGCGAAGCAGCACGCCCTCGAAGGGAACGTTCGCCGTCTCGCCAAGCGCGACCGTCACGTTCTGAGAGGTGACCTCGAACTCGAAGTCGTCGGTGTCGTAGCCCGAGATGCCCACCGCGTAGTCGCCGGCGCGCAGCTTCGCGAAGCTGTACTGGCCCGCGGCGTCGGTCTCGGTGGTCATGTCGGCGTTGTCCGGTCCGCCCGCCAGGCTGACCGTGACACCTTCGAGGCCCTCGCCCTCGATGCTCACCCGGCCCATGATGCCGGCGGTGCGAAGGTAGGTGCCGTCGAAGCTGATGATCTTGCTCTCGCCCACGCCGACCGTCACTGCGGCGGCGGTGTTCGAGAACCCGACCTCGTCATTGTCGAAGCCCGAGATCTCGACCGAGTAGTTGCCCATCCGGAGACCGGTGAAGGCGTACTGGCCGGTGTCGTCGGTGACTGCGGACGCGCTCGAGACGCCGGAGAGCGCAACCGTCACGCCCCCGAGTCCCATGTTTTCGACCGTCACCGTCCCCATCACGCTCGCGGTACGGATGTACGCGCCCGTGAAGTTGAGAGTGACGGACTGGCCGGCCGACGCGATGGTCGCCGCGGCCGAGGTTGCGTCGAACGTGGCGTCCGACGGGAATCCGCTGATGGTGACGGTGTACGCTCCGCCCTCGACATTGTCGAAGCGGTAGCTGCCGCCACCAGCCGTGGTGGTGGTGTTGCCGTTGCTCAGGTTGACCGACACTCCGTCGATCCCGGTTCCCTCGATCGATACCGTACCGACGATCGAACCGACCGGCGGTGGAGGAGTAGTCTCCTCACAGGCAGCGAGAGGGAGCCCAAGCAGCGCAACTGCCGCAAGTAGCTTGAGTCTATTCATGTCCGGGTGCATCCTTTCTAGGGATGTTGGATAAATGCCCGGACATGGACCGGATATCCCCCATGACCGAGCTGGAAACACAACTGGTTTTCCACGCTCACGGAGGAGCGGGTCATGGGAGGCGGGAAGGGATTTCCCGCAATCCAAGGGTTTGGACTACTGCAATACCTGTGCCACGGCGATATCGTGCGTCGACGGCGCCCTGGCACGCCAAAATCTGGCAATTCGGGCCGGATTTCTGAACACGGTCAAGTTTCCGAACCCCTCCGCCTCAGGTTCCCTACCTGGATACCGGTGGCCGCATGAACAGATCTAAAGCCCCGATCAGAAGGGGTTGCAGTGGGTCCAGAAGGTGGAGGGGTTCTTTCGGAAAATTTCGTGTTCGGGGCTACTTGCCTTCCCTTGGGCACCATGGCCCCAGCGCCGATTCGAGCGTTGGTCCCTACTTTCGCATTCGGGCCGACTACCGCTTGCGGGGCCACGCTTGCTCGCTTCGCAACCGTCGCTCCCGCCCCGATCTTGGCCCTTTCTCCGATGACCGTCCTGTTGCCGATCACCGCTCCGGGGTCGACCATCGCCCCGCGGCCCACCTGCGACCGTGCGCCGATCCTGACTCCGTCCTCGATGTGGGCGTAGGCATCGATCTTCGTGTGGCATCCTACGAAGACGCCGCGGCCGATCCTGGCCTGCGTCCCGATGACGACATGATCCTCGATGACGGCCTCGGCGTGGATGTCGGCGTGCGCACCGATCACGCAGTTCTCGCCGACAACCGCGTGCGCGCGCACGACGCCGTGCAGCTGCACCACCGTCTGATCGGAGATCTTCGCGCCCTTGCCGACGGTCGCGCGGTATCCGACCATGGCCCCGGGATGGATCGTGGCAAGCACGCCGATGTGAGCCGACGGGTGAACCGTCGCGGTCTTGTTGACCTTGCTGCCGTTGTGACTCGACAACATTGTTCTCCTGATTGCAGACGAGCGCATGGAGCGCGAACGCGAGCACAACTGGGGCTCCCGATAGTTGCTATTATCGGGAACAGGGACGCGCAGACGTATGTATCTGTCAGGGAGAGAGTTATGTCGGATTCAGATTCGAGACTTTTGTCACGATTTGCGGTAGCTGACACACCTGTGTCACAAGCCAGCGAACGCCTCGCCGCCTGGCTGGAAGACGCCCGCGACGCCCTCAGCGACCACACGGTGCGCGCCCTCCGGGCAGATCTGAAGCTGTTCCTGGCGTGGTGCGACGAGGGGAGGCTGTCGCCGCTGCCCGCGCGACCCGATACGGTGGCGGCCTATGTCGATGAAATGGCGGACATCCGGGCGCCGGCCACCGTGCGCCGCTACATCGCCAGCATCTCCGCGGCGCACAAGGGGACGGGAGAGCGGAGCCCGCTCGAGAACCCGGCAGTTCAACGGGCGCTGCAGCGGATGGGCCGGCGCAACGGGGGCCGGCAGCGGCAGGTGAAGGGGCTGACCTGGACACTTCGGCGGCGGTTCGTCGAGGCGGCGGGCGACCGGCTGATCGACCTCCGGAATCGTGCGCTGCTGGCCGTCGCCTACGACGCGATGCTCCGGCGCTCGGAACTCGTCGCCCTGCAAGTCGTTGACGTGACGATGGATGCGAGGGGATCGGCGTCGCTCTTCGTCCGGCGCGCAAAGAACGATCCGGAAAGGAGCGGCGCGACCCTGTACCTGCACCGCGACACCGTGGCGCTGGTGCGGGAGTGGCTCGCCGCGAGCGGGATCACTTCGGGGCGGCTGTTTCGTTCAGTCAGGAGGGACTGCGCCCTCGGAGAGGCGCTCGACCCCAGCCAGGTGCCGCGGATTTACCGTGCGATGGCCAGGCGCGCGGGGCTGTCGGCGCGCGTCGTCCGGCGCATCTCCGGGCACAGCCCGCGGGTGGGCGCGGCCCAGGACATGATCGCGTCGGGAATCGGGATCCCCGCGATCATGCAGGCCGGGCGCTGGAAGAGCGCCTCGATGGTGCAGCGCTACGGCGAGCGGCTGCTGGCGCGGAGGAACGCCGCAGCCCAGCTCGCGCGCCTCCAGAAGCGGGACTGAGCGCCTGGGACCCCGCGGGGTTGCGGCTGAGCGACGCTGACACAACATTGATTGCTGCTGGCTCGCGATAATAGCAACTATCGAGCACTGTCAAGTAACTTACACGGCGTTTCGTGGCAGATATGTGATAGAACCGGCTCTTGCGCATGTCATTATCGTGACATATAATGTTGTCATGGCCATGATACAACCTACCGATCAGGACCGCACTTCCCGGCTGAGCGCGGCGATCCTGCGGATCAGCCAGACCCTCGACCTGGCCACGGTGCTGAAGGAGGTCGTCTACAGCGCCCGCACGCTGACCGGCGCGCGCCAGGGCGTGATCACGACGCTCGATGAGCAGGGACAGGTCCGTGACTTCGTCACCTCCGGTCTTTCGGCCGAGGAGCTGCGGATGATGGTCGAGTGGCCGGACGGCCTGCAGTTCTTCGATCATTTCCAGAGCCTGTCGGCACCGCTCCGGGTGGCGGACTTTTCCGGCTATCTCTGCGAGATCGGGCTCTCGCCGAACCCCTGGGGCGGGACGACGCTGCAGGGGACCCCGATGCACCATCGGGGCGAGCACCTGGGGGACTTCTTTCTGACCGACAAGGAGGACGGCGAGGCGTTCACGTCGGAAGACGAGGAGATCCTCCTGCTCTTCGCCTCGCAGGCGGCGGCGGCGATCGCCAACGCGAGGACGCATCGCGAAGTGGAGCGGGCGCGGGCCGACCTCGAAACGCTTGTCGAGACCTCTCCTGTGGGGGTAGCGCTCTTCGACGCGGCCACCGGGCGCGCGGTCTCAGTCAACCGCGAGGCTCGGCGGATCGTCGAGGAGATCCGCAGCCCGGGCGCTCCGCCCGAACAGCTCCTCGAGGTGATAACCTGCCGGTTTGCCGACGGGCGGGAGCACTCGCTCGAAGAGCTTCCCCTGGCCACCCGACTCGAGGGCGCCACGGAGGTGCGCGCCGAGGAGATCGAGCTGTCGGTGCCGGACGGGCGGAGCGTGCGCACGCTCATCAACGCCACGCCCATCCACTCCGGCGACGGCGAGGTGGTGTCGGTAGTGGTGACGATGCAGGACCTCGAACCGCTCGAGGAGATCGAGCGGCAGCGCGCGGAGTTCCTCGGCATGGTGAGCCACGAACTGCGTACCCCGCTCTCCTCGATCAAGGGCTCGACCACAACGCTGCTCCACAGCTCCCCGGCCCCGGCCAGGGCCGAGATGCTCCAGTTCATCCGCATCATCGACGGGCAGGCCGACCGCATGAGGCGCCTGATCGCGAACCTCCTCGACGCGGGAAGCATCAAGGCCGGGACGCTCACCGTCGCGCCCGAGCCTTCCAGCGTACCCGACCTCGTCGACCAGGCCCGAACCACCTTCGTGACCGGCGGGGGCCGAAACCCCGTCCTCGTCGACCTCCCGCCCGACCTTCCGCGCGCGATGGCCGATCGTGAGCGCATCGTGCAGGTGCTCGGCAACCTGCTCTCGAACGCCGCGCGGAACTCGCCCCCATCCTCTCCGACCACCATCGAGGGCGCGCGCCAGGGCGCCTTCATCGCGATCTCCGTCTCGGACGAGGGCCGGGGGATCCCGCCCGACCGGGTTCCGCACCTCTTCCGCAAGCGGCCCGGAACCGACGGAGGGACCGGACTCGGCCTCGCGATCTCCAAGGGGATCGTCGAGGCGCACGGCGGGCGCATCCGGGCCGAGAGCGGAGGAGTGGGCATGGGCGCGCGTTTCACGTTCACGATCCCGGCCGCTGCAAGCACCGCCGCGGAGGCGGCGCCGGCGGAAGATCCAGACCGCGCGACCGAGCAGGGCCGCAGGAAGACGCCGGTCCTGGTGGTCGACGACGATCCCGAGATGCTGCGCTACGCGAGGGCCGTCCTGTCAGACAACGGCTACGCGCCCCTCGTCACGGCCGAGCCGGGAGAACTGTCGCGCATCATTCGCTCGGAGAGCCCCAGGCTTGTGCTGCTCGACCTGATGCTCCCCGGCACCGACGGGATCAAGCTGATGAGGGAGGTTCCCGAGCTTGAAGACGTCCCGGTCATCTTCATCTCCGCCTACGGGCGCGACGAGACGATCGCCCGGGCGCTCGAGAGCGGGGCCGTCGACTACATCGTCAAGCCGTTCTCTCCGACCGAACTCGTGGCCCGCGTTCGGGCCGCGCTCAGGGACCGGGCCGAGCCCGAGACGTTCGCGTTTGGCGACCTCGCCATCGACTACGGATCCCGACGGGTCCGCCTGGGCGGCCGCAGGCTCGGGCTGACGGCCATCGAGTACGACCTGCTCCGGGTCCTGTCACTCCGCGCCGGCTCCGTCGTGCCCACCTACGTCCTGCTCCGCCAGGTGTGGGGCACGCTGCAGACCGGCAAGGCCGACCGCGTGCGATCGGCCGTCAAGAGGCTGCGCAGGAAGCTTGGGGACGACGCCGACGAGCCCACGTACATCTTCAACGTACACGGCGTCGGCTACCGCATGCCGGACTCGGGCGAGGGGTGAGCGGAGGCGGGAGGGTCGCTCAGCGGCGACGGTCGATGGTGACCCGGATCACCGAGTCCGCTTGCGCCGCCGCCTCGCCGGGAGGGAACGGGGGGCGGGGTTGGCGGCCGTCCGGACCCGGGACGACGCGCACGACGTTCCCGTCCTTGTCGATCGCGATGACCGGTCCCCGGTAGATGTCGTTGCGCAGGTCGATCACCGGCCCCTCTTCGACGATGTCGCCCGCGATGTCCGGCGACGGCAGGGCGTAGGCCTGGGCGAGCCCGGCGTTGACGCTGTACCCCATGTCCTCCAGGGCACGGATTGTGATCGCGCTCAGAGGATCGCGCATTCCGGTTCTGGCCGATGGCGTCATCAGTTCCAGGCCGAAAACCGAATCCCGCCAGTGCGCGAGATCGCTGGCGAGCGGCACCTTGCCGCCGGTATAGCTGGTGCCACCGGCGGCGTCGAACGCGCCCGTGGCCCCGGGTCCCGCGAAATGGGCGTCCGGGCCAGGGATTCCCGCTACCGAGTCCCGTACCAGGGCATTCCAGGAGTCACTCTGGCCAATGCCGAGGACGTGCGCAATCTCGTGCAGCGCCGCCTCGGACAAGTCGCCCGACGCCTCAATGCGACCGATGTCGGCCCGGTCGAAGATCATGACTCCGAGCAGCGGCGTTCCAGTCCCTGAGCGCTCATAGCAGGTGGTGGCCGCCGCCAGGGTACCACGGGAGCTGCCGTCGTAGGTTCCCACGACGATCGCCAGATCGTCCACGCTGCCGATGTCTACGTTGAAGCGCAGGCCGAAGATGTCGCAGGACAATACGTCGTCGACTGTGACGTCAGCGAACTCGGTGGCCGACAGTATGGATGTCCAGTACGCCCCGGCGCTACGCACCGCGGCTTCGAGGGAAGCGCTGACGTTGCCGGCGAAGCCGAAGTCGATGTAGAAGCCGGTGTCGATGCGCGTAACCTGCACGTCGAACCGCTGCACGGCCGTGCGGCCGTTGGCGTCGGAGGCAATGACGGTGATCGTCGCCGTGCCCCGGCCCTGGCCCTTCACCTGGAGGGTGGCGCCCCTCATGGCCGCCGTCGCGATGCCGGTGCTGGAGGTTCCTGCGGTGTAGCTGAGTGGAAGCGCGGCGGGATGGGTGAAGTAGGGCGCCACGCCGATCGCGATCTCATCGCCGGCCATGAGGCTGTCGTTCGGGATCGTGCCGACGGGCTCGGGTCCGGGGGGCGGTGCCGAGACGTCCACCTCGGCGGACTGGGAGGCCGAGAGGCCGCTGGGGTCGATGGCGGTCACGGTGAGGGTGGTGCGGCCAGCCGCGATGCCACGAACGGTGACGATGCTGCCGGTCGCGGAAGCGGTCGCAATGGCTGGGTCGGAGGTGCTCGCGTCGTAGCTCAGGTCGTCGCCCTCGGGGTCGCTGAAGTAGGGCGCGGCGTCAAAGAAGTCGACGCCGGCCGCTTCGATCGACAGGCTGCCGAGGTTGCCGACGGTGGCGGGGGCGCGGCCTCGGGGTTCGACCGTGACGGAGATCGACTGGGTGGCAGAGAGGCCGCGCGCGTCGGTGGCGGTGACGGCTACGGTGGCGCGTCCCTCGGCCACGCCGGTGAGCGTGACGTCGCTGCCGGATGCGGTGGCCGTCGCGATGTCCGGGTTCGATGACGAGGCCGTGAAGCTGAGGCTGCCGCCGCCGGGGTCCTGGAAGTGGTCGGCCACGGAGATGGCTCTGGCCTGGCCGACCGCCACGCTCTGCTCCGGGATCGGAGCCGCCGCGACCGGTCCCCGTCCCTGGGGGACCACGGTGACCACTGTGCCGAGGGTGCCCGTGTTGTTGTCGGGGTCGGTGGCGGTGATGGTCAGGGTGGTCTGGCCGGATGCCACGCCCGCAAGGGTCAATCGGGCGCCCGACACCGACGCCGTTGCGAACCGGGGGTCGCCGGTGGTCGCGCCGTAGGTGAGCGGGTCGCCGTTGGGGTCCTCGAAGTAGCCGGAGAGCGACAGGGCGCGGGTGCTGCCCTCGGCGATGGTCTGCTCGGCGATCTCGCCGAGGGCACGGGGGGTGTCGCCCCCGCCGACGACGATGATGCGCGAGGTCTGGGTGGCCGAGAGGCTGTCGGGGTCGGTGGCCGTGAGCGTCAGGGTGGCCAGGCCGTCGGAGACCCCCGTGACCGTGACGAGGTGGCCGCGCGTGGTGGCCGTGGCGATGCCCGGGTCCGAGGTGGTGGCCGCGTAGGCGAGCGGGTCCCGGTCGGGGTCGCTGAAGTAGCGGTTGATCGGAAGCGTGAGGCGGTCGCCGCGGCCGAGTTCCAGATCCGGGAATGTACCGACCGTGACCGGCGCGCGGTTGCCCACGGTGACGGTGAAGGTCTGCTCGACGGTGAGGCTGTCGGGATCGGTCGCGGTGACGGTCACCTCGGCCGCGCCCTTGCGCGGGGCGCGCAGGGTGAGGGTGCTGCCGTCGACCTCGACCCGCACGAACCGGCGGTTGGACGAGGTGGCCGCGTAGCCGAGGGTGTCGCCGTCGGGATCGCCGAAGTGGGCGTCGAGGTCGAGGGTGTGGGGCGGTCCCCGGAAGATGGTCTGTGGGGGGATGGAATCGGTGATGGTGGGCGGCCGGTTGAGCACGGTCACCGTGAAGCTCTGGCGGGCGGACAGGTTGCCCGGATCTGTGGCGGTCACCGTGACAACGGCTTGACCCTTGGCCCCGGCCCGCACGAAAAGTGTGTCATTCGTGACAATTGCGGTCGCCACGAGGGCATCCGTCGACTCGATTTCATACCGAAGTGTGTCAGCGTCGGGGTCGAGGAAGTGGCGCGCGAGGTCCAGCCGTGCGGTTTCGCGCTTGTAGAGCGTCTGCGGGGGGATGGTGTCGGCGGCGAGGGGGGCGCGGTTGGGAACGGTCACCGTGAAGGTCTGACGGGCGGTCAGGCCCTCGGTGTCGGTCGCGGTTACGGCGACCGTCGCTTCGCCCTGGGCGCGCGCGGCGACGATCAGTGTGCCGTCCGCCGGCGATAGAGTGAGCGCGGCCACGGTGCTGTCCGAGGTCTCGGCGGCCCAGGTGAGCGGGTCGCCGTCGGGATCGGCGAAGTAGCCGGCCAGGCCGAGCGTATCGGCCTCGCCGCGGAAGAGCGTGTGCGGCGGGATGGTGTCGGTCAGCATCGGCGGGCGGTTGGGCACGGTGACGTGGAAGCGCTGCGTGGCGGACAGCCCCTCGTCGTCGGTGGCGGTGATCGTGACCTCCGCGTCGCCCTTGGACAGCCCGGTGACCGTGAGCGCGCTTCCGGACACGGCCGCGCCTGCCACCGCGCTGTCGGAGACGGCGGCCAGGTAGGTCAGCGGATCGGCGTCCGGGTCGCTGAAGAAGGGCGACAGGTCGAGGGTGTCGGCGCGCCCCACCATGATCTCGCGCGCGGGGATCGAGTCCACCGGCACGGGCGGACGGTTGGGGACTTTCACCTGAAAGGTCTGCGTGGCGGTGAGGCCGCCGGGATCGGTCGCGGTCACCGTCACCGTCACCGTGCCCTTCGCCACTGCCACCACCGTCACCACCGCGCCCTCGACCGACACCGCCAAGCGGCTCGAATCCGACACCGCCGCCGAGTAGGCGAGCGCCTGCCCGTCGGGCTCGCTGAAGTGTCCGGCCACGTCGATCACCGCCGAGTCGCCCACCATCAGCTCCCGGTCGTCGATCGTTCCGACGGCGGCCGGCGGCCGGTTCGGCACGACCACCCGGAAGCTCTGCTGCGCCTTCAGCCCCGTGGGATCGGTGGCGACCATCGTCACGAGCGCGACGCCCGGCGAGATCGCCGTGACCGTCACCGTGCTTCCGGTCCGGGCGGCGGTGGCCACCCCGGGATCGGAGACGAACACCTCGAAGGCGAGCATGTCCCCGTCCGGGTCGTCGAAGCACATGTCCACCGTGACCGTCTCGCCCACGACGATCGTCTGCTCGGGCGGCGACCCGCAGAGCACCGGGAACTGCGGGCTGTCGCAGGCGAAGAGCCAGACGACGGCCGCAAGGGCCAGGGCTACCCTGGGGTTCCGGGACAGACCCCGGCTGTCGTTCATGTGAGAGTCGGCCTCAGGCGCGCAGATCTCCGTTGAGCAGCGCGTCGCGCACCTCGCGCACGTAGCGCTTGACCTGCCCGTAGCCGCCGGGATAGCCGTCCGCCTTCACCTCTCTGAACAGCGTCGCCGCGGCCAACTGCGGGAACTCGCCCAGTCTGGTGTCGATGACATCCTTCGAGCCATCGAGCTTCGACGGCCTCGGCGGCCTGGGCCCGTACTGCACAGTCATATCGTCGGGATCGCGGTCGAGTTCGCCCGACTCGATCCAGTTATAGAGGGTGCGCCGGCTGATCCCCAGCGCCCGCGCCGTCGCGGACTTGCTCACCCCCGCCTCGATGAAGCGCCTCATCTCCAAGCGTTTTTCGATTCCATGCATTTGTGGATCCGATTCCGAAGAGTCTTGGTCAGTGTCGAACGGCCCTCGTCCACAACCCCCCACCCGTCCAACGCCGTCATGAGCGTCACCCCCCGCCCGGAAATCCCGGGCGGGGGGTGAGCTGTCCTGCGACCCATCAGCCTGGCCGCTAAGTCGGCCAGGCTGATGGGGTTAGAGGGTTATGAAGATGGCTTCGCAGTGATAGCGACTGGGGTGCCGGCCTTCCATACATCCGTGGTTTCGGTCCCCTGTCTCAAGTCGACTCGGAGCATGGTGGCCGCCTGGAGTTCGGCCGTGGTGACGGTGACGTCCGTAGGCCCGTTCTCGGCGGCAACATCCCAGCCGGTGGTGATGTTGGCGTTGTTCGCGCCGAAGAAGTACGTCCACGCCCTGGTGTTGTTGTCGGGGTTAGTGGGTGCACCAATGTCATCAGCGACGAGCCACACAGTGCTGCCACCCAGCGAGGCCACAGTCACCTGGACGGCGATCCGGAAGTCCGAACGGCCGTTCGTCGTGGCGCCCCAGGTGACGGCAATCGTGTCGGCAACCGTGGTGTCAGTCGTCACATCCAGTGTCGCCTTGACACCCTTGGCCGACGCATCAACCGCAGCAACGCTTTCGGTGGTGTTGCGCACCTCGTCTTCGAGTTCTACGTCATCGGTGTCGTCAGCATCAGTCGCCGTCGCCACGATGCGAACCATGAAGACACTGTCTTCGTCGGGGGCTGCGAATACGAATACCCGTGCCGAATCCTGGGTTCCGACTACCTGGTCAGCAGGCGTGAACATGCCATCAGCGGTGGCGTTGTGCTGCACCACATACGCGGCGTCGTTGTACCCGGCAGGCACCGCGGTAGAGTCACCCCCCCATGTCACACGAATGTTGCCGTATGTCTGGATGGTGTCGTTTGTCGCGACGTCGCCATCGACATCGACCTCCACCACCGTCCGCGTCGCCTTGACGCTCACGGCCGCGAACGTCATGGTCTGGATGTCGCCGAAGGAATGGCTCTGGCCAGGACCGAGGTTCACCGTCTGGAGGTTGTTGGTGTATGCGAACGTGAGGTCGTCTGCCGAGGCGGCGACTGTGTAGTTGCCGAACGGCACGCTGAGCGAGAAGGTGCCCGTCGCGCCGGTGGTGTCGGTAGCCGCGGCTTTGGTTTCGCCGACCTTCGTCGCTGTAACCTCAACACCCCTCATGGGCCCGCCACCCACCGCTACAACCCTGCCCGAAATCGTGGCGTGGAGATAGCCGGTGAAGTTGATGCCCGAGGTGCTCGCCCCGGAGTGGGCCGCAACCGGGAACGGGTCAGGCGTAAAGCTCATGCCGGCCTTCTCCGCGGTCAGGTCGGACGTCATGCCCAGATCCTTGGCCGGGATCCTGGCCGTGAAGCTGCCGTCGTCGCCTGTCAGGAGCTTACCCTTGACCGCGTTGTCGGGTGCTTTGCCGTCCACCTTGATTTCGGCGCCTGCAACCCCTGCGCCGGTGCCGGAAGCCGTCACCGTGCCGCTGACCATGGCGAACTTGGACGCGCCCGCCAGCTCGACGTTGTGCGGCGTGACCGAGTTCGCGGCGAAGGTGATAGTGGTCGAGTCCGGCTTCGTGCCGCTGTCAAAACCCGCCCTGGAGGTGCTGAAGAACACCTGGTTCTTCCTCCCGGGGGTGATGCCCTCGGCGATGTACCGACCGAGTGCGTCGGTCATCACCGTCACGTTGTTGACCGTAACGGCCACGCTGTCGAGGCCGAAGCCGTCGTCCATGCTCGTGATGCTGCCGTACACGGTAGCCGTTGCCGGCGTCACGTCGATTGCGAGATCGCCGCCGAGCGGGCTCAGGGCGTTGCCGAGCATGCCGCTGGCATCCTTGGTTCCCGTCTCACCCGCGGCAGGCGTCCTCGCCCGCCATCCGTCCGGAACGGTGAGCTTGTAGGCGCCCGCGGCGACATCCTTGAACAGGAATGCGTGGGTGTCGTCGGGGTGGTCGGTCTTGGCGTCCTTCTTCTTCAGCGTGGTGAAGGCCTGAGCCTCACCCGCGATGTTCTTGCCCTCGACCGGATCCAGGCTGACCGAAAGCCCATCTACGAACGTGGTGATACCGGGTATGCCGTCGTCCGGATCGTCGTTGATTGCGAAGTCGTCGCCAACCTTCTTGACCGTGTTCTTCCAGACCAGCCCGGTCACGCTGTACGTGTTCACGTACGCGAACGACGAGCACTCGCCGTGATCCTGCGGGTTTGCGGCCTGCAGCGGGCAAAGTGACACAGTGTGGCTATAGCCGCCCTGATCGCCGAAGTGGCCGCCAGTGATGCCGTTGGCTTCCGTGCCCGTGTAGGCCGCAAGCTCGTCGGGATCGAGGAGCATGACGCCAGCGTCTTCGGCGACCGAAGCCTGAACGATGATGTTCTCATCGGCCGGCAGACCCGTGAAGGTCGTCACACCGTCCTTGGTGGTCGCGTTCTTCGGGTTCCACTCCTTCGCCGTGAACGAACGGGAGCGTCCGTTGCCGTCGATGTAGCGGATCGAGAGAGCAACCGCCCCTGTGTCCCTCATGTCGCCATCCAGCACGTTGCCGGTATAGCCCATGACCTGATCGCGCTCGTGGTGCGCGCCGACGACGAGCGACTGGGTCGTGTAGTTGACCTCCATCGTGCCGGCGTCCACAGTTCCCGCCAGCGCGAGTCCGGTGTGCACGTGGTCGACCGAGGTGCCCTCGAAGCTCTCGCCGCCGTCCAGCTTGCTGTCCTGGATGGTATCCACCGAGATGGCGAACATCGCCGGCAGCGCGCCAGCGGAATCCACCGTCATCTTGAACGCCGCCATGCCCATTGCGTCGAGCGTGTCCGCGTACATGGTATCGCCGTGTGCAACGCTGACGGCCCAGCCGGCGAGCGCGTCGCCGCCACCGTACCGGTGGTGATCGTGGCGCCGCCGTAGGTGAGGTCGACGTTCAGGTTGACGATGTCATTGTCGTTCGCAGCCACGGTGTACGTCTTCTGCGGATCCCACATCACGGCCTGCATGCCCTCGCCGACCGTGTAGTCGTCCGCCGCGCTGACGGCCGCGTGGACCATGTTGCCGGTCGTGCCGGCACGCGCGATCCGGATCGACGCCGCGGCGTGCATGGTCTCTTCATCGACCATGGTCATGCCCTCGCCGACCTTGGTCTCGCCCAACAAGTCCGCGTAGAGCGTGACCATGGCGCCCGGAAGCGGCGCGCCGCGCGTCTCGCCGTTCTTCAGCGTGACGCCGAAGTTCACCGTCGTGTGCGTGATGTCGATCGGCGCGTACTGCTTCGCCTCCTGGCCGACAGTCAGGGCAACCGGGTAACCGGTGGCAGGTCCGCCGTAGGAGAAGTCCCGCAGTGCCGCAGCCAACTGCGGCGCTACCGCCGCTATCGTGGCCAGCGTCTCGGCCGAGATGTTGCTGACGATCACCTGATACTGCCCCGCCTTGAGACCCGCGAACACAACGCTGCCGTCGGGCATTGCCGTGCCGGACTGCATGTCGTGGACTCCCGGGCCCGCCAGCGAAATCGGCAGCGCCAGCGGCAGCCCCATCTCCGCGACCATCGCCAGCATGGCCTCCGTCGGGAAGGCGCCCTCGCCTTCGTCCATCATGTCGTTCCGACCGTTGGCCCCTTCGTCGACGAAGAGCTGCACGGTGACGCTCGCCGTCGCCGCGTGCTCGGCCTCGAAGTTCACGATCGACGTCATGTCGTCCTCGAGCGTGACGTCTGCGCTGGTCGACTCGAAGACGTAGGCGGCCATCTGCTCTTCGGAGAGCGCGATCGCGACCGTGTAGTCGCCGGCCGCCAGGCCCGAGAAGGCGTACAGGCCGCCCGCGTCGGTCATGGCGGTGGCATCTTCGGCGTCGGCCATCGACAGCGTGACCATCACGTCCGCCAGACCAATGCCCTCGACGCTCACGCGGCCGCTGACGCCCGCAGTGCGAAGCAGGACGCCCTCAAACGGAACGTTGGCCGTCTCGCCGAGCGCGACCGTCACGTTCTGAGAGGTGAGCTCGAACTCGTAGTCGTCTGTGTTGTAGCCCGAAATGCCGACCGCGTAGTCGCCGGCGCGCAGCTTCGCGAAGCTGTACTGGCCCGCGGCGTCGGTCATGGTGGTCTCGTCGGCACCGTCCGGTCCGCCGCTCAGGCTGACCGTTACGCCTTCGAGGCCCGCACCCTCAACGCTCACGCGGCCCATGATGCCGGCGGTGCGGAGGTAGGTGCCGTCGAAGCTGATGATCTTGCTCTCGCCCACGCCGACCGTCACTGCGGCAGCGGTGTTCGAGAACCCGACCTCATCGTTGTCGAAGCCCGAGATCTCGACTGAGTAGTTGCCCATCCGGAGACCGGTGAAGGCGTACTGGCCGTTGTCGTCGGTGGTGGCCGTGGCGTCGGATACGCCGGAGAGCGCAACCGTCACGCCGCCGAGGCCCATGTTCTCTACCGTTACCGTCCCCATAACGCTGGCCGTACGGATGTACGCGCCTGAGAAGTTGACAGTAACGCTCTGGCCGGCCGATGAGATGGTGGCCGCTGCAGAGGTGGCGTCGAAGGTCGCATCCGACGGGAATCCACTGATGGTGATGGTGTAGGCCCCGCCCTCGACGTTGTCGAAGCGGTAGCTTCCGCCACCAGCAGTGGTGGTGGTGTTGCCGTTGCTCAGGTTGACCGACACTCCGTCGATCCCGGTTCCCTCGATCGATACCGTACCGGCGATCGAACCGACCGGCGGTGGAGGAGTAGTCTCCTCACAGGCAGCGAGAGGGATCCCAAGCAGGGCAACAGCCGCGAGTAGCTTGAGTCTGTTCATGCTTATCGTCCATTCCTTTATGGAAGGGTTTGGTCTTCCCGGTCTTTCCCCGGCCTTGTGCCGTGGGATTCGGGCTAACCGACATCTATTGTTCACGTCTCCGGCGGACCGCGCGGGCCCGTCCATGAGACGATTGCTAAGGGATTGTCAAGTTTCGACCCGGTATTCTGGGTCGGGGAGTGTTACGGCAAGAACGATGCCAAAACGGCATGCAGGCGCAAGTCATTGATTATCAACGACATGGCCTTCACGCCGATTCCAGCGGCCGCATGAAAAATGCACTTTCGTTCAGCTTTTCGACCTTTCGTTCAGCTTTCCGCCGCTTCCCCAGGCCTCTCGACCCGTCCTGCCAGGTAGTCCTCAGCCAGGTCCACGAGACTCGCGGACCCCAGAAACAGCGGCGTCCGGTCATGCAGCCCTTCGGGCTCGATGTCCAGAATGTCCCTGCTTCCGTCCGAGGCCCTGCCTCCCGCGGCCTCGCAGACAAGAGCGAGCGGCGCGGCCTCGTACAACATCCTCAGCTTTCCACCGGGCGCGCGTGAGTCGGGAGGGTACATGAAGAGCCCTCCCTGCAGCAGCGTCCGGTGAAAATCCGAGACCAGTGAACCTATGTAACGGGATTTGTATCCACCACTCCCCTCGCCGTTCAGGCCGCGGAAGTGGTCGACCAGACGCTGCTGGTTCTTCGACCAGCGCGCGTAGTAGGCCTCGTTGACCGAGTAGATCTTCGAGGGCGGATCGGGGATGCGGATGTCGCGGTGGCTCAGCAGGAACTCGCCGATCGAGGGGTCGAGGGTGAACCCGTGCACGCCCTGGTCGACGCCGGTCGTGTAGACCAGCATGGTCGACGACCCGTAGACGATGTAGCCGGCGGCCAGCTGCCGCGACCCCTTCTGCAGGCAATCCTCGATCTTGCCGGGGCGCCCGCGCGGCGTGAGGCGCTGATGGACCGAGAAGATCGTGCCGATCGACACGTTCACGTTGATGTTCGACGAGCCGTCGAGCGGATCGAAGAGGAGGACGTAGGGCCCGAGCTCGAACTGCTCCGGGATCGCGATGATGTGATCGCACTCCTCGGAGACCATGCAGCAGAGGTGCCCCGCGTGGTCCATCGCCCTGTAGATGGCGTCCTGGGCGAAGACGTCGAGCTTCTCGACTGCCTCGCCGTGGACGTTGACCTCGCCCGTGCGGCCCAGCACGTCGATGAGCCCGGCCATGTTGACTTCGCGCGAGATCAGCTTGGCGGCCAGCGCAATGTCGTACAGGAGCGCGGAAAAGCGCCCGGAAGCGCCCGGGTGCAGGCGCTCCTGGTCGATGATGTGCCGATCGATGGTGACGACTTTGCTCCGCATGGGGGTAAAGTCGCCGAGGGGGGGATGGGGGGCAAGGTGGGGGTGGGACCTACGGCTCCACCCTGCCCTGCAGAGCCTCGTGGTCCAGCCTGAGGACTCTCAGCTCGCTGCCGACCTGGTCGACCTTGTAGTCGACCGAAGCGACGGCCTCCAGGAGTTCACCGACGGTCCCGCGGGTCTCTCCGATCTCGCGGCGCATTTCGCCCATGGTGGCATGGACTTCGGCGAACCCGCCGCACATGTCTGCGCGGAGCTCGGCATTGTCGGCGCACATCTCCTTGCGGATCTCGGCATTCCCGGCGCACATTTCCTTGCGGACCGCGTCGAACCCAGCGTGCATTTCGGCGCGCAGCTCGGCATTCCCGGCGCACATTTCCTTTCGGACCGCGGCGAACTCCGAGCGCATTTCCTGGCCGACTTCACCCATCTCGTCGCGGAGCTTGCCGACCTCTTCTCGCATCTCGTCGCGGACTTCGCCGATCTCGCTGCGCAGTTCGCCGATCTCGCCGCGCAGTTCGCCGATCTCGCCGCGGATGTCGGACAGGACGGTCTGGTTCAGCTTGTCGCAGATCACAACCGCGATGCGGTCGATCTGCTGGTCGGACAACGGCAGGGATGCCGAGGGACCACCGATGGGGTTCATCTGGAACGGCTCCTTTCTTTGCGCAATCTATTCCTCACAGCCGATAGGCGCCATACTCGCATGACCGCTGAACGCATCGATGGTCGCCGATGTGGAGGATAACATCACCGGTCAACGAGCCATCAGCACGATGCATAGGGTTGATTGGCATCCGTTGTCAATCCACGAGGCCCGGGAACCGGGGAATCAACGCATTGTCGCGTTTACTTGTCACTATGTAATGTTTATACGACATTCGTGAGTCTTCAGGGCGATCCCCGACCCGGTTCCGCGGAAATCGCCAGGGACACGCCGATGCTCGAATGGGACGGAAGGCTCCGGCCCGCTGGATCGCTCTGTCCTAGTCACGACTCGTCCTCACGGTGACGCTGCCGTCCGGCCGCGCGATGACCGTGACCGTGCCCTGCGTGTCCGTTCTGAGTATGCGCGCGCCCGCGCGCCGCAGCCGCGCCAGGACGACCGGGTCGGGGTGGCCGTAGCGGTTGCGGGCGCCGACGGGGATGAGGGCGTACTCGGGCGAGGTCGCCTGGACGAACGCTTCCGCGCTCGAGGTAATGCTGCCGTGATGGCCGACCTTGAGGAGGGTGACCGGGCCGCCCGAGTCGCCGGGGTCGCCCGCGCCGCCTTCCATCACCCGTGCCTCGATCTCGTCGCTCGCGTCGCCCATGAGCAGCGCAGAGAACTCGCCGAACTCGAGGCGCAGCACGACGGACCAGTCGTTGGGGTCGCCGGGGTCGAGGGGTGGGTGGGCGGGCTGGCCGTCCGGATCGCCCGCGCCGCCGGGCCGTGGCGGGTGCAGCACCCGGAACACGACGCCGTCCATGGTCCAGGCATCGCCCCGGGCCGCGCGCCGCCAGGGCACGTTGCCGTCCTGCGCTTGGGCCAATCCGAGCATGTGGCCGGCCTGTCCGCTGCCGAGACCGGGGCCGAGCACCGAGCGGGTCGAGACGTTGCGCAGGACCGCGCCGAGTCCTCCTGCGTGGTCTTCGTCGGGGTGGGAGAGGATGATCGCCTCGAGGCGGCGCGCTCCCTGCCCGTTCAGGAAGGGCACCACGCGCGTCAGGCCTGCGTCAGAGCCGCCGAAGCCGCGCGGCCCGGCGTCCACGAGCAGCCAGCGTCCCCGTGGGGTGCGGATCGCGATGGCGTCGCCCTGCCCGACGTCGATTGCGACGATCTGCAGGGTCCCCCGCCCCGCCAGGGAGAGCGCGGCCTGGCCGGTCCACAGGGTGGCGAGGGCGGTGAGCACCGAGACGGCGGCGCGAATGGCGGGGCGGGTCCGCCAGGCGGCGGTGGCCAGCGCGAGGGGGGCGATCGCTCCCGCGGTGAGGAGGGCGGCTTCGCGGGGCGTGACCAGCGCGACCGTGCCGGGAAGCGCGCCCAGCCACGCGGCGATGCGGGTGACCGCGTAGAGCAGTCCCTCGGCGCCCATCCCGGCGAAGGCGGCGCCGGGAACGTGCAGCGCGTCCATCACGATCGTCGCGATGACGCCGGGCACGGCCGCGGCCACCATCGGCGTGAGGAGGATCGACGAGGGCAGCGACAGCAGCGGGATCTGCCCGAAATGGTACGCGAGGACCGGCGCGGTGAAGACCGACGCCCCGATCCCGGCGGCGATCGGCGGCGCGATCCACTCGCGGTGACGGTGCGCCGGCCAGTGGATCATCATCCACCGCGTCATGATCAGGATCCCCGCGGTCCCCGTGACGGTGAGCTGGAAGCCGGCGCCCGAGACGGCCGAGGGGCGCAGCAGCGCGATCATCAGCATCGACAGGCCCAGCGCGCCGAGTGTGCGAGCCGGAGTCTGGCGGAGTCGTCCCAGCACGAAGGCCGAGGTCATCCAGGCGGCGCGCGTGGCTGAGGTGGGGGCGCCGATGACGAGGACGTACGCCCAGACGCCGATCGCGATCCCGGCGGCGCGGCGGCGGGGCGGGAGTGCGGCGGCGGAGAGGAGGCCGCCGAGCAGCGCGGCGATCACGCCGACGTGAAATCCCGAGATCGAGAGCAGGTGCGCGGTGCCGGAGCGCGCGAAGGCGTCCCAGAGTTCGCGCGGGATGCCGTCGCGCTCTGCGAGGACCAGCGCCGACGCGACGCCGGCCTGGGTGCCGAGCCTGCGGTCGAGGGCCTCGGCGGCGCGCCCGCGGATCGCGGCGCGGACGCGGACGGACCAGGGAACCGATATGCCGGCGCCGGTGCTCAACGCGGAGGCCGCCCGCGCATCGCCGGCCGCGCGGAGGGCTTCGACGCTGGACGCGCTCAGGTACACCGCTTCCGTCCCATCCGGACGCACCGACTTGAACCAGCGCCCCTCGACGGTGACCGGGACCGCCTCGGGCGGCTCTCCGGCGCGGGTGTAGACCCTGACCTGGCTGCTGCAGCCGCCGCCTCGGCCGTTGGCGGGTCCCTGCACCTCGAGCGTCGAGGCTCCCTCCGCGCTGACGGCGCTGAAATAGCCCGAGACCACGGCGGGGGCGCCGTCGGCGACGGCCGGGGCGCAGCGTTCGAGGGCCCGGCGGTCGGCGGTGGCCCAGGCGAGCCCGGCCACGAAGCAGAGCAGGAGGGGCAGGCCGCGCGATTTGGGACCGCGCCATGCCAGGATGGGACAGCAGGCGATCAGGAGCGAGAGGAGGGTTCGGTCGAACCCCATCGCCGTGCTGGCTGCCGCGCCCGCGGCGAAGCCCACGGCGGTCCACAGAATCGGGGGTGCACCCCTCACTCCAGTAGCGTTTCTCCTCTGGATGGCTTGCCGGGTCCGGCGAGGGGCCGGCTGGCGCTCTCGGCCAGGCGCTGCTTGCTGCTCTCGGCCAGGCGCTGGTTGCCGCGCTCGGCGAGTTCGCGGTCTTCCATGTGGCGCTCGCGCAGTAGGCGGCGGACCTTGAGGTCGGCGTTGATTCCCGCGACGAGGACGACGGCCATGCCCACGACCATCCCGCCGAAGGCGACGAAGGTCACCGGGACGCCGTTGAGGGCGAAGAGGCCGAAGTCGATGGTGACTTCGCGCCCCGCGTTGGCCATCGCGAAGCCGATCGCGAGCACGATGATGACGGCCAGCCCGGCCCAGACGGCGAAGCGGTTCATGCGTGGTCCGCCGCGTCGATGCGCGGGACGGCGCGTCCGGTCCGCTGCGGCGCGTTCTCGCGCTCTGCCACGAAGGTGGGGCCGGTCGTGCGGGTCAGGCGCGCCGTGACGTAGTGGCCGATGTCGTCCTCTGTCCCCTCCACCACCACGGCCTTTGCCCGGCGGGTGCGGCCGAGGACCATCCCGTCGCTGCGGGCCTTTCGCTCGACCAGCAGCTCTTCGGTGCGGCCCACCTCGCCCTGGTTGATCTCCTTCTGGATCGACCGGGTGGTTGCGATCAGCCGCTCGAGCCGCTGCTGCCCGACCTCGCCCGGGATGAACTGGCGGGCGGGCAGGCGCGTCGCGGGCGTGCCGTCGCGCGGGCTGTATTTGTACGTGAAGGCTTCGTCGAACCTGACGTCGCGGAGGAGGGCCAGGGTTTCCTCGAAATCCGCCTCGCTCTCGCCCGGGAACGCGACGATGACGTCGGTGGAGAGGGCCACGTCGGGCAGTGCGCCGCGGATCAGCTCGACCTTCTCCATGAAGGTCTCGGCGGTGTAGCGGCGGAGCATGCGGCGCAGCACGCGGTTGCTCCCCGACTGCACGGGCAGGTGGAACTGCTCGCACACGGCGGGCTCGCGCGCCATGACCTCGACGAGTTCCTCGGTGACATCGTTGGGGTGCGGCGAGGTGAAGCGCACGCGGCGGATGCCGGGGACGCGCGCGACGCCTTCGAGCAGCCGCGCGAACGACCAGTCGCCGCCGGTGCCCGCGTCGCCCCATTGGTACGAGTTGACGGTCTGGCCGAGGAGAGTGACCTCGGTGATGCCGCCGCGGACGGCCTGCCGCGTCTCGGCTAGGACCTCTTCCGGGTCGCGGTTCTTCTCGGAGCCGCGCACGTACGGCACGATGCAGAAGGTGCAGCGGTGATTGCAGCCGCGCTGGATGGGGATCCAGGCGGTGACGGTCGAGCGGCGGCGCTGTTCGAGCCCGCGGTAGTTCTCGTCGAGGGAGAGGTCGAGGACGGAGAGGCGGTTGCGGGGGGCGTGGGTGGGGCGGGCGGGTCCGCGCACCTCGTCGAGCGCCGCGCCCAGGCCGCGGTAGCCGTCCGGTCCCATGACGAGATCGACGTGGGGCGCCTTTTCGAGCAGATCGTCGCCCATGCGCTGGGCCATGCAGCCGGTGACGCCCAGAATCATGCCGGGATGCTCACGCTTGAGGGCGTTGAGCTGGCCGACGCGGCCCAGGACGCGCGTTTCGGCGTGCTCGCGGATGGCGCAGGTGTTGACGAGGACGACGTCGGCGCCCTCGGGGGCGTCCACGATCTCGTAGCCGTGGCCCTCGAGCACGCCCTCCATGAGCTCGCCGTCCGAGATGTTCATCTGGCAGCCGTAGGTCTCGACGTATGCGCGTTGCTTGTTCATGACGGTGCAAATGTGGCCGGGCTGGCGGGCGCGTCAATGGCTACACGGGACCCATCGGGCGAGAGGCGTCCCGTGTGGAGGCGGCGGGGATCCGCAGGCCGCCGGGACCCGACCCCGACTCTGAGATAGTCACCGGTGAGCGCGGTGCCTCCGTCGCCCTCCATCACCACCTCCACCTGCGAACCGCCGCGACCATGGGCGTAACGCTGGCCCTTATCGGTGCCGAGCGACCTGAGTTCGCGGGCGCGCTCCCAAGAGATGCGCTGGGGGATGCGGCCGGGCATTTCGGCGGCTGCGGTGCCCGCGCGCGGCGACCAGGGGAAGACGTGGAGGTAGGTGAAGGGGAGCTCGTCGACGAGGCTGACGGTGTCGGCGTGGTCGGCGGCGGTCTCGCCCGGGAAGCCCGTGATGATGTCGGCGCCGAGACCGATGGGGGCTACGGTTTCGGCGATTTCGAGGGCGCGGCGGCGGTAGTGCTCGCGGGTGTGCCAGCGGCGCATGCCGCGCAGGATGGAGTCGGCGCCGCTCTGCAGGGGCATGTGCAGGTGCGGGGCGAGGCGGCCGCCCGATTCGGCGAGGAGGCGGAGCATGCCGTCGTCGATTTCGGTCGCTTCGATGCTGCCCAGCCGGAATCTGGGGGTGGGCACTTCGTCGAGGAGCCGCCGCACCAGCGCGGTGAGCGAGCCGCGGGGGTCGAGATCGCGGCCGTAGTGGCCGATGTGCACCCCGGTGATGACCAGTTCGGGGTGGCTGCGGGCGAGCACCCGGGCTTCGGCGATCACTTCGCCCGGAGTGCGGCTGCGGCTGGCGCCCCTGGCGAGGCGGGTGGCGCAGAAGGCGCACTTGCGGTCGCACCCGTCCTGGACCTTGAGCCAGCCGCGGGTGGCCCCGGCGCGGCGGCGGAGCGGGTCGCGCGTGAGCTGGACGAGATCGGGGGCGGGAGCGTGGCCGTCCCCGCCGCGCGTCCCCCACGCCCGGCGTACGCGCGTCGCGGCGGCCAGCACGGCGGCGGGATCATGCCCCTCGACCACCTCGCCCACCTCGTCCATCGCGCGGTAGTCCTTCGCGCGCAGGACGGCCGAGCACCCCGCGACCACGATCTTCGCGCGCGGGTTGCGGCGTGCTACCCGGCGGACGAAGCGGCGCGCGTCGGCATCGGCCTGGTTGGTGACGGTGCAGGTGTTGACCACGCACAGCTCCGCGGCCTCGAGCGGCGAGGAGCGCACGTCCGGCGCGCTCGCCTCGATGACCTGGCGCATGCGCTCGGTGTCGTACTGGTTCGCCTTGCAGCCGAAGGTCTTGTAGTGGACGCGCATCGGACGGTCAGAATTGAGAGATCCCCATCGAAATCGTGCCCCTCCAGAAGCTCTCGTCGAGCGGCAGGCTCGTGCGGCTGCCGCGCTCGACGGCGAGGTCGACCCAGCCGATCGGAACGCCGTCGATTTCGACGAGGTTGAACCCAAGCCCCGCCGTCCAGACCGACTCCGCCGGGTCCTGTGCGTCGAAGCGGAAGGGGGGCGAGCCGCTGCGGTATCCGAGGCGGATCGGGAAACTGCGGTTCTCCCGCTGGATCGCGCGCCATTCGATGCCCACGCCGTAGCTCATCTTGCTGCTGCTGAGCACACCGTCGGCGAACCCCTCGGCGCTGGACCAGTCCTGGTAGACGAACGACGTGTTCAACAGGATTCGCTGGGTGAGCCGCCCGGACGCGCCGGCCGACATCTTGAGGGGGATTCCGTAGCTGCTAGTGCCGCCGGCGGTCCCATCCCGGGGCGACTCCTCGAGGGCGGACGACCACTCGATCGCGCCGCCGATATGGATGAGGTCGTGTGGATCGAATCCGATGCCGGCAGAGACGGTGTAGCCGCTGTAGTCCCACAGGTATTCCTCGGTGTAGGGACGCACGTCGGTGCCCACGACGAGGGAGTCGAGGTTGCGGTCGAAGGTCTGGTTGAGCCGGCCGACGTAGGTGCCCACGGTCACGCCCAGCGAGATCCGCTCGCCGAAGGCCTGCGCCCAGCCGAGACGCGCGATCGAGGTGCCGCCGTCGGTCTCGAAGCGGTCGTTGACCGGCACATCGATCCCGCCCAGCCTGATGTCCTGGGTGCGCTCGCCCGCCCACCGCTGCTCCATGTGCCCCGCGATCGAGACGGTGGCGACGCCGGATGCGGTGGCGGGGTAGCCGATCGCGATGAACGGGAAGCGCGTGGTGCGCGTCGTTCCGCTCTGGTCGCCCATGACGTAGTCGCCCCAGGTCGGCTGCATCGCCACGGTGATGGTGGGCGCCGCCAGCCGGGCCGCGCCGGCCGGGTCGGTGGCCGAGACTCCGACCCCCTGCAGCCCGATTCCGAGGTTGGCGAGTCCCGTCGCGCGGCCGCTGACCGCCTCGACGGGCACGCCGAGTGCGCGGAAGCCGAGGAAGGACTGGGCGGAGGCGGAAGCGGGCCAGGCGCATGCGATGACAGCGCATGCAATGACAGCGAATGCGATGCATGCACGAGCGATGGACAGTCGGCCCATGGTCAGTTCCCCCGCGCGAAGTTGAGGATCATGCGGAGTTCGGGGGCTCCGGCCGTTCCCGCCGCGCCGCCGGCGCCGCCCAGTCCCAGGAAGGACGTGTACTCGATCGACAGCGGCTCGAAGGCGGAAAGAAGCGCCACGGTGCCCGTGACCGGATCTCCTTCAATGGTCTCGCCGCGCAGCAGGTCGCGCACGAGTGCGGTGACCGGCACCTCGACGACGTGCCCTGCCGGCGGCGTGAACCACTCGGGCGCCAGCAACACTCCGGTCAGCCCCGCCAGCGACGGCCCCAGCGGCGACTTGGGCAGAATCTCCGGAACCGTGACCATTCGCAGATCCATGCTGACCGTGTCCGACGGGGCAAATGCGGCCCGTTCGGCCTGCGTGGTGAGGCGCAGCGCCGCAAAGGACACGTGGTTTTCGGTGATCTCGACGGGACAGTCCAGCTCGGCGCAGAGGGCGGCCGGTCCCGACAGCGTGGTGGGGATGTCGAGGTCGAGCACGGTCCGCCACGCGGGGGCGCCGCCTACGCGGATGCCGTCCCGGGGGGCGGTCGGGAGGGGGTTGTAGATGAAGGTGGTGCTCTCGTTGCCGGCAAGGACCTGGATGAGGGTGTCGGGGTTGAGGCTCGGGCGCGTCTCGAGCCACATGAGCGACGAACGCACCTGCAGCCGCACGCCCGGCACGTCGGTGGTGAGGCGCACGCCGCGCGACAGGTCCGTGGAGTCGGACCAGGCCGCCACGCGCGCCGAGTCCACCATGATCACCAGCGAGTCGCCCTCGCCCGGGTTCCAGATCGCCTCGCCCATCTCTTCGACGGCGCCGCCTCCGGGGCTGGACCAGGGCACCCGCTGCAGCAGGGTGTCGACCGCGTAGTCCCAGTTGGTGCTGATGCCGTCCCACACCTCGGTGAGGGCGTGGGCCTGGATCGCGACCGGCCCAGGGGGGCTCACGCTGCCGATGGTGTCGAACCGGGCGACGATCCGCGCGGTGAGGAAGGTGAGCGACGAGTCGGGCCGGCTGGTCCCCGCCGAGTCGTTGACGGTGACGATGCTGGGATAGCGCCCGAAGCGCAGCAGCGTGGCGGCTTCGAGGCCGGGGTCCTCGGTGCCGTCGGGCCCGATGCCGGCGCCGAAGCGGTGCGCGACGAACCCCCCGCCCAGCTCGGATGTCCGCCCGTATCCGCCATACACGCGCGCGCGGTCGACGAAGTCCTGCGCGGGCAGCGTGACTTCGATGGCGAGCCCGGCCCGCACGAGGTCGTCGCTCTCGGCGGTGGGAAGCAACTCCTGGCAGGCCGCGAGGAGTGCGAGCAGAGGCAGCAGGAGGAGACGGCGGTCAGTCATTGGCCACGGCCTGCTGTCATCATACCCATATTGAAGGCATTGGGGATGAGATCCTTCAGTCGCCAACTCGCCTGCTCCTTGTTTCCGAAACTGAACACCTCGGTGCCGTCGCCGAATTCCGCAACCACCTGGCAGCACGCGCCGCAGGGTGCGACCGCCCCATCCGAATCGGTGGCGATCACCAGGCGGCGGAAGTGCGTGTGGCCTTCGGCGACCGCCCGCGCCACGGCGGAACGCTCGGCACAGATTGTGAGACCGTACGAGGCGTTCTCAACGTTGCATCCGGTGAAGACCTCTCCCGAGTCGGACTCGAGCGCGGCCCCCACGTGAAAGCGGGAATAGGGCGCGTAGGAGTGCGCCAGCATGCCGCGGGCGAGCTCGGCCAGGCGGTCGAGGGAGTGCTGTCTCATCTGTCTATACCGAAACTCTGGGCAGTCTCCGCGAGAGTCCCGTGAGGATCTCGTAGGGGATGGTGCCCGCCTGCTCCGCGACCTCCTCCAGGGGCAACTCGATTCCACCGTCACAGCCGATAAAGGTAACGATATCTCCGGGGCCGAGGGCCGATCGGCGCGCCGCGCCGGGGTCGTGCGCGGTGCCGTGGTCCTGCGCTCCGCCGCTGGAGACTCGCAGCACCGTAGTGTCCATGGAGATCCGGCCGATGATGGGGAGGCGGCGGCCGCCGGCGATTGCGGAGCCCCGATTGCCGAGGACGCGGGGCAGTCCGTCGCCGTAGCCGATGCCGATCGCCGCCCAGCGCTCGTGGGTGCGGGCACGGTAGGTGGCGCCGTAGCCGAGGGTGGTTCCTGGCGGGACATCGCGGACCAGGAGCACCCGGGCGCGAAGGGCCACGACGGGCTGGGGGGGCTGGCGCGCGTCGCCGGCCGGGGCGCCGTAGAGGTAGATGCCGGGGCGCGCGGCGTTGGCAGTGCGCGAGGCGAGGCGAAGCGCGGCGGCGCTGTTGGCGCAGTGGACGAGGGTGCCGGCGGGGAGTTCGCCGGCGCTGCGGCGGGATTCGATGAAGGCGTCGAAGAGGTCGATCTGGGCGCGGGCGCTGGCGAGGTCGGGGTGGTCGGCAGAGTGGAGGTGGGTGAAGATGCCGTGGAGGTGGAGGGGGGGTTGGGGGGTGGGGTTGGGCGGGGTGGTCGGGTTGGGCGGGGAGTGGGGGGTGGCCGGGTTGGGCGGGGTGGTCGGGTTGCGGGGGGGGCGGGTGGCGGAGAGGATGGGCGGCCACCAGGGGGGGGCGGGGCTGGGGGCGGGGGCGGGGCTGGGGGCGGGGGCGGGGCTGGGGGCGGGGGCGGGGCTGGGGGCGGGGGCGGGGATGGGGGTGGGCGCGGGGTCCAGGGGGAAGCCGGCGCGACCCATGCCGGTGTCGATTTCGAGGTGGAAGGGGATGGGGGCCGGGGGTTGGGGGGCGGTGGCGGAGGCGCGCGGCCGGGTGGCGGCGGCCGCGAGGGCCCGCAGGGCAGCGAGGCTGTCCAGGTCGGAGATGGTGGGGATGAGGCCGGCCTCGACGGCGCGGGGGAGGGCCTGGGGGGGGACGGGAGCGCAGACGATGATCGGGCCGCGCACGCCGAGCCGCAGCAGTTCGAGGCCCTCGTCGATCGTGGCGACGCCGTAGCCGTGTGGGCGGGCCGGGGCCAGCGCGTCGACGACGCGGGCGACGCCGAGGCCGTATCCGTCGGCCTTCACCATGGGGATGAGCCTGACGTGGGGTCCGGCCGACTCACCGACGCGGGCAAGGTTGTGGCGCAGGGCGGCCGTGCGCACCTCGACCCAGGCGCGGTCGCGCGGCGGGGCGAGGGGGGGCGGGGGGTCGGCGGACATGCCACCAATATGGCACGGTGTCGTCCCGGTCGCCCCCGTCGGTCCCCGGGTCGGCCCCGTCAGAGGTCGATGGTTTCCTCGTCCTCCGAGTCCAGCCAGGCAAGGACGACGCTCCCGGTCCCATTCGGCGTGAGGGACCAGCCCGGGTGCCTGTGCAACTCTTCGCTGCTTTCGGGGTCTTCGAGGATTACCTGGTCGCGGCTCAGCGGCAGCGCCGCTTCGAGGCCCTGCTTGTGCCGGAGGGCCTCCGCGAGGTATCTCTTGATCCAGTTTCTGGCGGCTGAGCGGTTCATTTGTGATGCTGTGCCCGAGTGACTATCGAATCGGTAAGTCCCGATCCGGCATTGTTATCACACCCTGCAGATGCGGTTGGTTCCACATGGTCCGCAGGGCCGATCTTTCGGTGGTTGGCAACAACACTGTTTGCAGTCGTTATGTGTGCAGACTTAAAATGCCACAATGGACAAGCTTGTCAAGGTAAACATTTCTGTTTAGTAATCTACCAATCACACACCAATGTGGTGCCACATACATCTCGTCAATAACATTTGTCAAGGATTTCATCATGTCGCCACCGGCTGAATCGGCCCTGGCGTTGGCTTTCACCGTGCAACACAACGCGAGTCTCAAGGGGTTCGACTGGGTGGATCCGGTGGACGCCCTGCACAAGGTTCGTGAAGAGACCGACGAGGTTGCCTCGGTCATCGCGTCAGCGCGCGAGTCGGGCGAATCCGCCGAGGGACCGCCGGCCGATTCCCGTCTCGACGAGGAACTGGGCGACCTGCTCTTTGCCGTGGTCAACGTGGCGAGGCTGGCGGGGGTCGATCCGGCCCCTGCCCTGGCCCGCGCGGTCCGCAAGTTCGAGGCGCGCTTCGCCGAGGTCGAACGCCTGGCCCGGAGCCGCAGCCTGCCGATGCCCGGGACTCCGTTGGCGGAGCTTGACCGGATCTGGGACGAGGTGAAGGCCGGCGCTCAGTAGCCGGCGGCCTTGTCCACGAGGTTGCGCAGGCGCTCCCCGCGGACGAACCGTCCGATGTTGTCCGTGATCAGCCGGGTTTGACGCGCCCAGAAGCCGCGCGTGGTGGCGGAGACGTGCGGGGTCATGAGCACCCGCGGGTGGCTGTAGAACGGATGGCCGGATGGAAGCGGCTCCTTGTGATAGACGTCCAGTCCCGCCCCGCGCAGTGGACCCCCGGGCTCGAGCGCGTCGAGCAGCGCTTCCTCGTCCACCAGCCGGCCTCGGGCCACATTGACGAGAACGGACCCCGGCTTCATGGCGAACAGGCGTTCGCGCGTCAGGATGCCGCGTGTTTCGTCGGTCTCGGGCAGCGTGAGGACGAGGTAGTCCGATTCGGCCAAGGCTCGATCCAGCGCCGGGGGGCCGGCGCCGACCTCGATCCGGCCGGACCCCGTGCCCCCGGTTGCATGGCCGCCGCCGGTCGCGCCTTCGCGACCGCCGCCCCCGCCCTGCCGCCGCACCCCAAGCACCCGGCTTCCCAGCGCCGCGGCCCGGCGCGCCACCTCGCGCCCGATCCCGCCGAATCCGAGCACCCCCACCGTCGATGCGCCCAGTTCCGTCACCGGCGCGTCCGCCGCCCAGTACTCGGGCGCTCCCCATCGCCCCTCCCGCTGGGCCCTGACCGCGATGTCGAGTCCCCGCGCGAAGTACAGCATCATGGCCATCGCCATCTCGGCCATCGGCGCGGCGTGGATCCCCGCCGAGTTCGTGAAGAGCACGCGGCGCGACATCATGGCGGGGTGCAGCGACGAGGCCACCCCGGCCGCGCCCGAATGCACCCACTCGATGTGCGGCCCCCGCTCCAGCACCTCGGCCGGGATGCCGTACCCCATGTACACGCGCGCATCGGCCACCGCGTCGAGGAGCTCGTCGGTCACGCGCGCGATGCCGTCGCCCGACCCGTCCGAGAGCGTCTCATGAAGTGCACGGTCCAGCCGGGCGGGAGCGACGCGACGATCGCCTCGCGGGCGCTGTCGGGCAGCTCCCAGATGGGGCGCCGGTCGCGCAGGTCGATGACGAGGGTGGCCATGGGCGGGTCAGGTAGCAGCGCGGGGTGCGCGGCCGCGGCGCTGGCCGGCGGGGGCGTGACGCTGGCCGGCGGGACTGCCGCGCCGGGCCGGGGCGCTCACGGCGTGAGGCGGTTGATCAGGCGCGGGAACGGGACGAGCTCGCGGATGTGGGGCCGTCCCGTGATCCATCCCACCGTGCGCTCAAGACCCAGGCCGAATCCGGAGTGCGGGAAGGTCCCGTAGCGCCGCAGATCGAGGTACCAGTCGTAGGAGTCCTCGGGCAGCTCCTCCTCGCGGATCCGCGCGAGCAGCCGGTCGTAGTCGTCCTCGCGCTGGCTGCCGCCGATGATCTCGCCGTAGCCTTCCGGCGCGATCAGGTCGTTGCAGAGCACCGTGCGCGGATCGTCGGGGTTCTCCTTCATGTAGAAGGCCTTCGCGCCCTTGGGATAGTTGTAGACGAAGACCGGGCGGTCGAACCAGCTCGAGATGGTGGTCTCCTCGACGGCGCCCAGGTCTCTCCCCCACTCGAAGTCGCGGCCCTCGGCGTTCAGGCGGTCTACCGCCTCGCTGTAGCTGATCCGCGGGAAGGGCGGCTCGACGCGCTCCAGCGTGGTCAGGTCGCGCTTCAACACCTCCAACTCCGGCCCGCAGCGATCCATCGCCCGCTGCACGATGTGGCAGATGAACGCTTCCTGCAGGTCCATGTTGTCGTTGGAGTCGGCGAAGGCCACCTCGGGCTCGATCATCCAGAATTCGGTCAGGTGGCGGCGCGTCTTCGACTTCTCGGCGCGGAAGGTCGGGCCGAAACAGTAGACCTTGCGGAAGGCCGGGCAGGCGCACTCGACGTAGAGCTGGCCGGTCTGTGCGAGGAAGGCGCGGTCGCCGAAGTAGTCGGTCTCGAAGAGGGTGCCGGCGGACTCGCCGATCGCGCCGGTGAGGATGGGCGTGTCGATGCGCACGAAGTCGCGCTCGTAGAAGAAGTCGTGGATGGACTGCTCGACCTCGGCGCGCACACGCAAACCGGCCCGCTGCATGCTCGAACGGAGCCACAGATGCCGGTGGTCCAGCAGAAACTCCACCCCGTGCTCCTTCGGCTGGATCGGGTACTCTTCGCTGGCGCCGATGAGCTCGAGGCCCTCGACGGTCAGCTCGTGTCCGCCGGGGGCCCGCGCATCGGCGCGCACGGGGCCGGTGAGCGCAATGCAGCTCTCCTGCGTGAGCGAGGTGGCCAGCTCCCAGACATCGGCCGGAACCTGCGATTTGACGACGACGCCCTGCACGACGCCCGTCCCGTCGCGCAACACGACGAAGGCGACGCGGGCGTGCACGCGCAGCGCCGCGATCCACCCGGAAATGGTGACCGTATCGCCCGCGTGATCGGGCAGACTCCGGACCTGATGGGTCATTGGACTTGTTCCTGGCTGTTTCCGAGCTTCGTGCGCTGCACGATCGCCCGGTCAATGAGGCCTTCGACCGTCCGATCCACATTGATCAGGCGAATGCGGGTCATGAACGCGCGCGGCCCCATCGCGACGAACAGGCGTCCGAAGAACTCGTCCGCAAAGCTGCTCGTGATGATTCCCACACCCTCAAAATCAAGCAGGACAAAGGGACGTTTGTCCAGGAGGTTCCGCACCATCCGGCGCATACGCCTGCCGCCGCGGCGGGAGCCGAAGTCGAGCGATGCCTTTTTCTTCATGTTCACGATCATCGCGCCGTGATCGTCTTCATACTCCCGCTCCAGATAGTCTCGCGGGGGATCGTGCGATTGTCCCCTGAACCGGAGCGCCCGCGCGAGCAGCGCCGGATCTCCCAAACCGATACGGCAGCGAACCGACGTTCCCGGATACGGTGCGCTTGACAGCTCAGTCCTCAGGTCTCCATCGCCGCTCCGCCAGAGGATTCCGCATCTGGAACGAAGCTCGAAGATCCCATCCGAGAGGACAGCCACCTGATAGCTGCCGAACAGACCGTTCCCCGCATTGCGCCTCGGGTCCCGCGTGACTCCTTCGGTGATTGCGTCCCGGAGGGCTGACTGGTCGTCCGCGGTACCCATGCTGGCGGGGATCCCGATCCCGCCGTCGGCGACGACAAACTCGACCGCGTTTCCGTCGCTGTAGGCGGTGGCCTGTACGAACCCTCCCACCGGGGATTCCGCGTGAATCGGCACGTTTTCCATGATCTCGCCGAGCGACCATTCAACGGCCTTCAGCGTATCACGGCTCGTCTCCAGGTTGCGCAGAATCAGCTCCATCACTCTCGCCAGAATCGCATCCTGACCATTGGCGCCATCGTCCTCGAAGCGGAGGGCAGGAACATGGCCGCCCTGGTACACATTGGGTTCAAAAGCTCCGGGATCGATGTGGTGAGCCCAGTTAGTGTTGGTAAAGAGCCTTGACAGTGCTTCATGTGATGGGAGCACCAGGTCGAACCGGATGCCGTGGCGTTCCCGGTAAGTCGTCACAATGGGTATCAAGGGAAGCATGACGGCCTGGGTTATTCCAGTGCAGGTGGAGAAATCCAGCGTCACGTTCGCGGTCCCCTGTTGTACAGTCTGGTGGAGCGCCGCGCACAACCTGCGCATATCGGAAGGATGGATACTTGCGCCGACGGTGATATGACCGTCCTTGTGCTCAACCTGTCCCATCCATGGCTCCGTGCCTTGGGCGATCGCCGACCATCCCGTCTTCAGCGCCACAAAGTCTCGACTGGATTGACGGGCCGCGTCAACCGTTACCCCACCCCGAAGAGCTTCGCCCGGTCGCCGTAGCGGCGGTCGAGGTGGGTGCGGACCACCTGGTGCAGGGCGTCGGCCAGCTGCGGGTCGGCGTCGATCATGCCTCTTGCGCGGTCGCGCGCTGGCCCGATCAGATCCTCGTGCTCCATGATGTCGGCGAACTTGAGCTCGGTCCCGCGGCCGTGCTGCTCGGCGCCGAAGAAGTCGCCCTGGCCCCGGATGCGCAGGTCCTCGGCGGCGATTTCGAAGCCGTCATTGGTGCGGGCGAAGGCGGCGAGGCGGGCGCCCTCCTCCGACCCGCCCGGGATCGCCACGCACAGCCCGCCCTCGTCTCCGCGCCCGATGCGGCCGCGCAGCTGGTGCAGCTGGGAGAGTCCGAAGCGCTCGGCGTTCTCGATCACCATGGTCGTCGCGTTGGGCACGTCGATCCCGACCTCGATCACGGTAGTGGCGACCAGCACGTCGATATCGCCCTGCTGGAAGGCGCGCATGATGCGGTCCTTCTCTTCGGCGGGGAGGCGACCGTGCATCAGGGCCAGGCTGCGTCCGGCGAAGTCCTCCGCGCCCAGGCGCTCGAACTCGGCTTCGGCTGCTAGCAGTTCGGTCTTCTCCGACTCCTCGATCGCGGGGTAGACCAGGTACGCCTGGCGTCCCGCGTCGAGGCGGCGGCCCACCTGCCGGAAGACGGCGGCGCGGTCGTCGGGGGCGGCGATGCGGGTGGTGACGGGCTGCCGACCCGGGGGGAGCTCGTCGATGACGCTCATGTCGAGTTCGCCGTGCAGCGTCATCGCGAGGGAGCGGGGGATGGGCGTGGCCGACATGAGGAGCGTGTCGGGGCGGGATTCGCGCTCGGAGAGCGCCATGCGCTGCCGGACGCCGAAGCGATGCTGTTCGTCGACCACGACGAGTCCGAGCGCTCGAAACTCGACCCCCTCCTGGATCAGGGCGTGGGTGCCCACGACGAGGTTGGCCTCGCCGCTCGCGACCCGGGACCGCGCTTCCTCGCGGCGGCGTCCCGTCGCCGACCCGACCAGGATCTCCACGGTGCAGGGGAGGTCGCCCAGGAATTCTCGGATCCGCTGCGCGTGCTGCTCGGCGAGGATCTCGGTCGGCGCCATCAGCGCGGTCTGGCGCCCGCCTTCGACGGCCAGGAGCATGGCGAAGAGGGCCACCAGGGTCTTCCCGGCGCCGACGTCGCCCTGGAGCATGCGGTTCATGCGCCGCGTCGAGGTCATGTCGGCGTAGATCTCGCGGAGAACGCGGGCCTGCGCCCCGGTGAGGCGGAATGGGAGCGAGTCGTGGAGCGCGCGGATGAGGCGGTTCGTGCGGGTGTGGACGATCCCGGGGCGCTCGCGCGTGGCGTCGTGCCGGACGCGGGCGTAGAGGAGCTGCAGGAGAAAGAGCTCGTCGAAGGCGAGGCGGCGGCGCGCGGTGTCCTTGTGCGCGAGCGTGCGGGGACGGTGGATGTCGCGGAGCGCGGCGGAGAGCTCGATGAGGCCGAGTTCGCCCCGGTCCTGCGCCGTCAGATGCTCTTCCGCGCGGATCTGGGCGAGCAGCCAGTCGAGGTTGAGGTCGAAGAGGCGGCGGAAGATCCACTGCGGGACGTCGTCGGAAGCCGGATAGGTGACGAAGATCGTGCCGGGCGGGTCCGCTGGCGCGCCCGGGGCGTCCGGAGTGTCGGTGGAGCCGGACGCGCCCGGTTTCTCCGCCGTGGCCGGCGCGTCGGCGCGCGACAGGAGCGTGTATTCGCGCGGCTGGATCTGGCGTCCGTGGAAGAAGCGCACCGGGCCGGTGACCAGGATGCGGTCGCCGGGACGGACGCTGCGCTCGACCCAGGGCTGGCCGGGCCAGGAACAGGTGACGATCCCGGAATCGTCCTGGATGACGGCCTGGAAGATGCGGAGGCCGCGGCGCGTGGGCAGGATGCCCTTGCTGCGCACCTCGCCCACCACCGTGACGTCCATCCCCACCTGCGCGAGCGCGATGGGGGTGATGGTGGAGGCGTCGTCGTAGCGGCGCGGGACGTGGTATAGGAGGTCGCGCGCGGTCAGGATCCCCATGCGCTGGAGCGATTCGGCCCGTCGCGGCCCCACCCCCTTCAGGAACTGGACGGGCTTGTCGAGACGCGTCAGCGTCATGACGGGGCTCCCGGCGCGCTGGCCGCCGGCACCGCCGCTCCAGTTCCGGGAAGGTTCATCCGCCGGCCGCCAACACCCCCTGGACGAAGTCGTCGGCATCGAAGCGCCGCAGATCCCGGGGCTGCTCACCGACGCCCACCATCCTCACGGGGATCCCGAGCTCCTCGCGCAGCGCCACCACGATGCCGCCGCGCGCCGTCGAGTCCATCTTCGCCAGCACGATCCCCGTCACGGTCACGAATCGCGAGAACTCGCGCGCCTGGACCAGGCCGTTCTGGCCGACCGTCGCGTCCAGGACGAGGAGCGTCTCATGCGGGGCGCCCTCGAGCCGCCGGCGCACCACGCGGTCGACCTTGGCGAGCTGCTCCATCAGGCCGCCGTGCGTGTGCAGACGTCCCGCGGTGTCGATCAGGACCACCTCCGTGCCGCGCGCCTGTGCCGCCCCGATCGCGTCGTACGCAACGGCTGCGGGGTCGCCTCCGGGCAGTCCCCGCACGAAGTCCGCGCCCGCGCGCTCGGCCCAGCGCTCGAGCTGCTCGACCGCCCCCGCGCGGAAGGTGTCCGCAGCGGCGACGATCACGCTACGCCCCTGCCGGGTCAGGCGGTGGGCCAGCTTGCCGATGGTCGTCGTCTTCCCCACCCCGTTCACGCCGACGACGAGGTAGACCGTCGGCGGCGTGGCGGCCACAGCCAGCCCCGCTTCGCCGTCCCCATTGAAGACATCGCGAATTGCGCCTTCCAGCAGACTCCGCAGCGCGGCCTCGTCGGTCATCCCCCCCGATCGCGCCTCCTTTTCGACCATTTCGACCAGGCGCATGCTCGCCTGAACCCCGAAGTCGGCCATGATCAGACGCTCTTCCAACTCCTCGAGGGTGTCGGCATCGACCCGCCGGAATGCTGGCGGGATCACGCGGCGCAGCGCGCGGGCCCACATGGACGGGCGCATGGTCAGCGCAAACCCGCCCGGCGGCGCCCGACCCACTCCGCGCAGAGGGCGCCGAGGATCAGCAGGTACGGGATGGGCCAGGTGCGCAGCGGCCGGCTCCCCCCGCTGGACGCGGCGCTGGCGGTGGTCCGCACCGTCAACTCGGCGGGATCGGTGGGACGCTGCAGCATCTCGTCGGTGAACGATTCGACATGGAATGCACCGGAAATCGTGTCACCGGCAGAGGCCGTGTAGGTGTACGCGCCGGCCGGGAGCGCACCCGTGGTGAAGAGTCCGCCCGGGGGAATTGTGATGGTGGTATCGAGGGCGACCGTGTTCGCCTCGTCCGCGATGGTGAGCGTGATCTCCTCGTCCTCATACCCGTAACCGAGCCAGGGGGCGGGCACTCCGCGCTGCAGCACTGGCCGCGCCGGGCGCACTCCCGGCCCGGCTGCGAGGGGCTCGTCGGCCATCATCCACCCCCCGACCGCCGCCCACAGGCGACGATAGTGCTCGCGCGGCTCGCCGTCCCGGAAGGCCCAGCGCCAGAAACCGCGCGCGAGGACCACCCCCGTGCGGCGGCGACCGTCGGCGCGCAGAACCAGGGCGCCCTCGGCTTCGCCCGCCCCGCCCAGGCGCAGATGAAGCGCCGTGCCCTCGCTGTCGCCCACGACCGGGAGGACGCGGGTCAGCGGCGGCAGCCCCGCCCCGATGAACTGCTCGACCTCGCCGGCGATCGGCGACGGGGGCGCTTCGTCGACGTACCACTCGCCGGAAAGCGCCCCTGCGGTGGCGATGCCGCCCGCCGCCGCCCCGGCCCCGTCGAGGGGGAAGAGAAGGAGCCGGCGGGTTCGGGCGGTCGTGCGTTCGAGAAGGTCCACGGTCGACCCGTCCACGCCCATCGCCACCACCATCTCGGCGCGGCGGAGCAGCCTCTCCATGGCCGCCTGGTCGATGGCGGCGGCGTTGTCGGCGGTGGCGGCGCCCATCTGGTGGTAGCGGTCCGGCCCGGTGCGCAGATACCCCCGCACCGGCAGGCCGGTGATCTGGTCGAGCACGGGGAGCAGGAAGCGCGGCTCCCAGTCCGGCGCGAAGGACACCAGGAGGACGCCGGTCTCTTCCGGGTCGACCTGCACCACGGCGGTGCGCTGGTCGTCGAGCGCGAAGGCGTCCGTGTCCGCGATTCGCGCGGTGACGGTATGCGCGCCCGCCTCCAGTCCGCCCAGCGCGAAGTCGACGCCACTGGTGCGGCCTCCCGACGGTGGCGCGACGCGGAGGGTGTGGCGCGGCTCCCCGTCGACGCTCACCGTGATCGTGACCGAGTCGGCGCCGGCTTCCCCTTCCACCTCCACCCTGCCCTGCACCATCTCGCCGCTTTCGGCCGAGGCCGGCAGGATCAGGCGCCCCACGCCCAGGTTGTCTCCCGCCGGGGCGAGTGTTTCGACCGCGAGCTGGACGCCCATGCGGCGCGCGGTCATCGCCGTGGCCACCGGATCGCGCACCCTGCGGTCCGTGACGAGCACGACCTCGCGCCCGCCCGCCTCGGCCGCGACGGTTACCGCCTCGGCCAGCATCGACTCGACCCCGGTGGGACTCAGGCCAGCCAGGGAATCGGGCGAGACCGCCCGCGGCGCGGGATCCGCCACCAGGATGCGGGCTCCGTCCCCGGCGAGCGCTCCTGCCCTCGCCACCGCCGAGTCCCAGAGCCGATCACCTCCAGCGGAGAGCGCCCCCATCGAAGCGCTCGCGTCCAGAATCACGTAACGGTCGGGAGCGTCCCGGCGCGGCCCCGTGGGGACGACCGGGTTCCACAGCAGCGCCACCACGCCGAGGACGACCGCCACCCTGGCCGCGAGGAGCAGGGCGCGGCTCGGTACCGCGAACTCGCGCCGGTAATACACCCAGGCGCAGAATCCCCCCGCGAGGATCAGCGTGAGAAGCAGGAGGAGTTCGGCCACGCTATTCGACTGCGACGGAGATCACGGCCTGGCAGCTGACAGCCCGTGACGCTGGGGCCGGCTTCATGGGGAGGCGGCTACTGGTCCGCTCGCCGCGACCGCAATCCCCGGGGGGCGGGAGCCCGGGTCAGCAGGGCCAGCCGTGCCGTACTCTCCAGCAACCACCGGTCGAGGTCGTCGGAGGGCACCGGGTCGTCGGCGGGCAGCTCGATCGAGAGCGGGTCGACGCGGTTCCCCCTGCGGTGCATCTCGTAGTGGAGGTGGGGACCGGTGGCGAGTCCGGTCATGCCGACGTAGCCGATCACCTGCCCCTGGGTCACCCTCGAGCCGACGCCGATGCTGCCGGCGAAGCCGCTCATGTGGGCGTAGCGGGTCAGGAAGCCGTTCGCGTGGTTGACATCGATGACGCGGCCGTAGGTGTCGCTCCACCCCCGGCGCGCGACGACGCCGTCGGCGGTCACCTCGACGGGCGTGCCCGAGTCCGCCGCGTAGTCCACTCCGCGATGGGCCCGCCAGGTCCGCAGGATCGGGTGGAAGCGGCTGTTGGTGAACCGGGACGAGATGCGGCTGAAGGCGATCGGACGCATCAAAAAGGCTCGGCGAACGGATTCACCCTCCTCGTCGTACCAGGTGCCCCGGCCGTCCCCGTTGGGATCGAACCAGATGGCGTAGTACTCCCGGCCGTCGTTGACGAGCTCGGCGGCGAGGAGGCTGCCCGACCGCATGCTCCCGGTGGGTCGCTTCTCGCGCTCGAAGGCGAAGCGGTAGGTGTCACCCACCCTGATGCTGCGCGCAAAATCGACCCGCCACTGGAAGACCCGGTCGAGGCGGTCGATGAAGTTGAGGCGGTCGCCGCGGGGCATCGCCTCGAGCACCGGGTCGGTCATGACCGCTTCCCAGAGGGTGGTCGTGATCTCTCCCGACGCGTAGACGGTATCGACGGTTGTGGGCAGGACCGTGACGGCCGAGTTCCACGCTCCTCCGTCGCCGCGGGCGAGGAAGACGGTACTGTCGCGATTGAGGCCGACCTGGATCCGCTCGATCTGCTCTTCATCCGGATGCCTGCGAATCCTGATCTCGGTGCCGGCACGCAGCCTGCGCGGGTTGAACTGCTCCCGGAAGGCCAGGAGGACCTGGTGTTGCTCGCGCGAGTCGAGACCCGCATCCGTGAGGATCCCGCCGAGGGTCAGGCCGAAGGCCAGCTGGTGCACCTCTTCCGTGTAGGGCGCGCGGGCGTACACCCCCTCCAGCGCTTCCGACTCGGGGGCGTCGGGGCGGGACAGTGCGGCGCCGATGACAACGACGGCAACCGCCAGCGCTATGGCCAGCTTCCTGACGGCTTGGGTCTTCAGGCGTTGAACCTCCTGATGAAGGTCGGCAGCTCCAGTTCCTTCACTCGAAACATATCACCGGTGCCCGTCCGCGCGCTTCCCGGACGCGCCCGCGGCGCGCCGCCCCGCGGAGAAGAAGTCTCGGGACTGGCCCCGAATCCCCCGCCGGCAACGGGCCGGCTGGTGGGCGCGGCGTGGGCCGGTCGTGCGTTGGGATTGGATCTGACGGGGTGCTGCATGGTTGCCGCATTGGGCGCGACGCCCCGGGCCGAGTCGACGACCGGCGTAACGGTGGTCATGCGCGGCAGTGGAGAGCCGCCCACGGCTTCGCGCATCATCTCTGGCTGCTCCTGGACGGTGATCGCCTGACGCTGCCGCCGGCTGCCGAACTGCGGGCGGATGACCGGTCCCGCGCTCTGGCGGTCGGGGTTGTCATCGAACCCGGTTGCGATCAGCGTCACCCGGATTTCGCCCTCCATGGTGGAATCCTGCACCGCACCGAAGATGATCTCCGCGTCGTCGCCCGCCTCTTCCTGAATCATCGTGGAGATGTCGGTCACCTCGTCGATGGCGAGGTCCGATCCACCGGTAATGTTGATCAGCACGCCCTTGGCTCCCCGGATGGACACGTTGTCGAGGAGCGGAGACGTCACGGCGTCCTGCGCGGCGCTGAGCGCGCGGTTCTCGCCGCGGCCGATGCCGGTGCCCATCAGGGCGGCTCCGCAGGACGACATGATCGTGCGCACGTCGGCGAAGTCGACGTTGACGTCGCCGCTCACGCGGATCAGGTCGCTGATCCCCTGGGTCGCGTGCAGCAGCACTTCGTCCGCCTTCTTGAGGGCGTCCTGGAAGGAGGTGCCCTTCCCGACCACCGCGAGGAGGCGGTCGTTGGGGACCACGACCATCGTGTCCACGGTGCGGCGCAGTTCGGCAAGGCCCTGCTCCGCCTGCCGCATGCGCTTCTTGCCCTCGAATGCGAAGGGACGAGTCACCACGGCAACGGTCAGCGCGCCGAGTTCCCTGGCCATCTCTCCGATCACCGGCGCGGCGCCCGTTCCGGTCCCGCCTCCCATTCCGGCGGCGATGAACACCAGATCCGCGCCCTCCAGCGTGCTGCGCACGTCGTCGGCGTCCTCCGCAACGGCCTGGCGCCCGATCCCGGGGCGCGCTCCGGCCCCCAGGCCGCGAGTCAGCTTCTTGCCCAGCTGGATCACCTGTGTGGCCTTCGACATCGCCAGGGCCTGGGCGTCGGTGTTGGCCGAGATGAACTCGACCCCCTCCAGCTCCTCGTCAATCATGCGGTTCACGGCGTTGCCGCCTGCGCCACCCACCCCGATCACCCTCATCCGGGCGCTTCTGCGGGGTACGTCGTCCAATTGGAACATCATCGTGTCATCTCCTCCGGGACCCTGTCCCGATCTGTGAATCATCTGCCCACGCGCTTAGAAGAATTCCTTGAGCCAGGCGCCCATCCGGGTGACCACTCCCGAAGCCACGGTGGACGCTCCCTCTCCCGTATCTATGAAGTAGTCGGCCCCGTGCAGAGCGAGGCCGGCAGCGGTCGCGAAGGAGGGCCGGGCCACCAGATCCGACAGGCCGCGCAACCCCTCGTAGGGAATGCCGATGCGGACCGGCGCATCGAGACACTCGCCCGCCAGATGGCCGATTCCCGGCGTGGCCGTCACGCCCCCCGTGATGACGATCCCCGCGCCCAGCGATCCGGGTGCGCAGCAGGCGCTCAGCCGCCGATTGATCTGGAGGAACATGTTGCGCAGCCGCTGCTCGATCAGTTCGGCGATGTACTGGCGCGCAAACTCCCGGACGCGGCCGTTCGTGGCCGGCAGGCTGATCTTCTCGGCGGGGTCCACCGCACGCGGATGGGCCGCGCCATGGGCCTCCTTGATCATCGCCGCCTCGGCGAATGGCACCTGGAGGCCGCGGATCAGGTCGCTGGTGATGGCCGACCCGCCGAAGGGCAGCACGGCCAGCTCGCGGATCTTGCCCTCGTAGTAGAGGGAGAGACCGGTGGACGCGCCCCCGATGTCGATCAGCGCCGCGCCGAGCTCCCTCTCGTCCTCCGCCAGCACGGCGCGCGCGGCGGCGAGGGGTTCGAGCACCCTGTCCTGCACTCTGTAGCCCGCCTTTTCTACGGCACGGGTGAGGTTGCCGACGATGGTCGAGCATCCCGTGACGAGGCACAGCTCGGTCTCGAGGCGGGTGCCGATCATTCCGACGGGATCCTGAATGCCGCCGTGGTTGTCGACGCGGTAGTCCTGGGGGATCGCGTGCAGAAGCTCCCGGTCGTACGGAACCGGGACCGCCTGGGCCACCGCGTTCACCCGGTCCACGTCGCCCGGCACGACCTCTGCCGAGCCCACCGCCACGACGCCGCTCGAGCGCTCCACCTTCACATGATCGCCGGCGAGGCCGACGTATGCGCGATCGACCCGCACGCCGGCCATCACCTCGGCCTCGGCCACGGCGCCCCGAATGCACTCGGTCGCGGCGTCGAGGTCGGTGATCACGTCCTTGCGGACGCCTACGGTGGGGGTCGAGCCGATCCCCAGCACCCTGACTTCGGGCCGGCGATAATCGCGCACGTACTCGCCTATCACGGCGCGCGTCCGCGTCGAGCCGACGTCGAGCCCGGTGATCAGCACGGATCTCATCGGGTCCTCACGACGACCTGGTCGGCGAACCGAATGTCGATCTCGCGCGGCGGTACATCGAGCCTTGCCATGGCGTCGTTCAGGGCGACGATCGCCTCCCGCAGCCGCATTTCGGTGATCGGCGGCTCGTACCGGACGCGCACCTCCGAATCGCCGAGCAGCAGTGTGACTTCGCGGTCGCCGATGCGCGCCTCGGAGATCACCGCGAAGACCTCGGGGGCCGCCTCGGCCATGCGTCCCACGTCCCTGGCCAGCACGCGCATGCCCCAGAAGGCGTCCGCGCGGGGCGTCATGACGCGCAGCACCGGCAGATCCAGCACCGGGTCGGCGGGGTCGACGGGAAGCACGTTGCCCCGCCGGTCGACCGCCATGACGAGGGGCGAGGCGATCAGTCCGACGGGAGCCGGTTGCGCGGACGCAACGCTTCGGGCGGAGAAGAGCGCGCCGTCCGAACGCGAGGCCACGGCCAGCACGACGAGGGCGGCCGCCGCGGCGATCGCGAAAAGGGCCAGGTTGCGCCGGGCCGCGCGCCTCATTGGGGGCCGTCCATTGCGGGGGAGCGCCGCCGCAGGAGGGTGAGGATCCCGGGCCCGGTGGACTCGATCGACCCGGCGCCCATCACGACGCACACGTCGCCGTGCGTCAGGTCGTCCGCCACGGCGCGGGGCAACGTCCCCAGTTCGGCGTGGTAGGCCACGCGCGATTGCGGCCCGGTAACGCCGGCCGCGACCAGCTCCCCCGTTATGCCCGGGAGCGGCTTCTCGCGCGCCGGATAGATGTCGGTCACCCACACCCGGTCCGCGGCCCCGAGCACGCGCCCGAACTCCGCGTGGAAGTCGCGAGTGCGCGTATAGAGGTGGGGCTGAAAGACCGCGACGATGCGCCGTCCGGGATTCGCCGCGCGGGCGGCCGCCAGGGTGGCCGCGATCTCGGTGGGATGATGTGCGTAGTCGTCGACGACCTGAACACCCGCCGCCTCACCCAGGATGTCGTAGCGCCGGCCCACACCCCTGAAGGCCGCCAGGCCCGCGCGCACGGAGTCCCATCCGGCGCCGAAGGTGCGGCCCACCCCCGCCGCGGCCAGCGCGTTGCGCACGTTGTGCACGCCGGGTGCCGCCACGGTGAATTCGCCGGCGCTCTCTCCATCCTCGAGGAGGGTGAAGGTGCTTCCCGCGCCGCTTGTGCGCACCGCGACGGCGCGTAGTTGGGCGCCTGGGCCGAGGCCGTAACTGCGGGTCCGCCCGCCGCACCGCACCCCGACCCTGGCCGCGCCGGGATCGTCGCCGCAGACCCACAGGGTGCCGTCGGCGGCGAGCTGGTCCACGAAGCTCGCGAAGGAGGAGCGAACTCCGTGCAGGTCCTCGTAGATGTCGAGGTGGTCGGCCTCCAGGTTGGTCACGACGGCCACTTCCGGCTTGAGCGCCAGGAAGGAGCGGTCGAATTCGTCGGCCTCCACCACGAAGACATCGGAGCCGCCCAGGCGCAGGTTGCCTCCCCAGGCGGTCACCTCGCCGCCCACCACGCCGGTCGGGTCGATGCCCGCCTCCTCCAGGATGTGCGTGGCCATCGCCGTGGTGGTGGTCTTGCCGTGCGTGCCGGCGATCCCGGCGACCCGCCCGTCGTTCACCCACTGGCCCAGGGCCTCCGCGCGCTTCAGGACCGGCACCCCGGCCGCCTGCGCCGCGGCCAGCTCGGGGTGGCCCCGCGGCACCGCCGAGGTGACGACCAGCGCGGCCGCGCCATCGACGTGGGCGGGGTCATGCCCGCGGGCAAAGCGCATCCCCATTCGGGCGAGCGCTTCCGCACCGCGGCTGTCCACCAGGTCGCAGCCGGTCACCGCCGCGCCGCTCCGCAGCACCATCTCCGCGAGAGGAGCCATCCCTGCCCCGCCGACCCCCATGAAGTGGATCGGGCCTCGGCTGGCGAGGGCGCGCAGGCCGGCCGGGGCGCTCACGAAACCAGCTCCGCGACCGCCGCGGCGACCTCGCGGGCCGCGCCGGGACGGGCGCGCCGGGTGGCTGCGCGGGACATGCTTGCGAGGACCTCCGGGGCGCGGAGCAACCTCGTCACCTCCGTCCATAGCACCTTGCCGGTCAGTTCGCGTCCCTCGTCATTCCGTTCCGGCAGGTGCACCGCCGCACCCGCGGCTTCGAGCGTACGCGCGTTGGCCGTCTGATGGTCGCCCGCGGCGGTCGGCAGCGGCACCAGAATCGACGGCAGACCCCACGCCAGGAATTCGGAGGTGGCCATGGCCCCGGCTCGCGACACCGCCAGGTCGGCCGCGGCCAGCGCCTGGTACATCTTCGCCTGGTCCAGGTACGGCACGATCGCGAAGCGCCCAGGCGGCAAGTCCTTCAGCGCCTCGCGGGCGCCCTCGTAGTGCGCAGGGCCCGTGATCCACAAGACGAATTCGCCATCGATCGGCATATCGTCTTGCAATATCTCGATCGATGCCTGATTCGTCTTGCGGGCGCCCTGGCTCCCGCCCACGATGAGGACGACGGAGCCGGTCTCGGGCAGGCCCAGGGAGCGGCGTGCGGCCCGGCGGTCACGGGTCGCCGCGGGGGGCAGCGGACGGATCGGGTTGCCGGTGTCGCGCACCATCGCCCGGGCGCGGTGGGGCAGCGCCGCCTGCGCCTCGGGATACGCCAGGTGGATCTGCGTGGCCCAGCGGGCGATGAAGCGGGTGGTCTTGCCCGGGTGCGTGTTCTGCTCCTGCAGCACGACCGGCAGTCCCAGCAGGCGCGCGGCGATGCCGGCGGGGGCGCACACGTATCCGCCGGTCAGCACCACGGCACTCGCCCGCCGCTTGCGGAAGTCGGGCACCAGCCGGCAGACGGCAACCAGCAGCAGCCACAGCGCCTTCAGGTTGGCGGCCGTTGCCCCGAGCGCGCTGCCCGAGCGAAGCGGATGCCTGAGACCGGCCACGGGGAGCAGTCTGTAGGGATAGCCGAGCTGGGGGAGTTCCCTTGCCTCGATGCGCCCCTCCGTCCCGACGAAGTATGGCGTCGCCCCGGGCACGAGCTCCGTCAGCGCATCCGCGATGTTCCGCGCGGGATGGAAGTGTCCCGCGGTTCCCCCACCGGAAAAGACGATCACCACATCACCCTCCCACCGGGGCAAACCGCCCGCTGCGGCCCTCTGGCGTCTCGCGCGCGACGGCCAGCAGAATGCCCACCGCGGCGAGCATCGCGACCATGTTGGTGCGCCCGAAGGATATGAAGGGCAGCGACAGCCCGGTGGCGGGGAAGACGCCGAGCGCCACCCCGATGTGCAGGAAGGCCTGCAGCCCGATCAGCGACGCGATCCCCACTGCCAGCAGCTCTCCGAACAGGTTCCTCGCGCGGCGCGCAATCCGGAACCCGATGATGATCAGCGCGAGGTAGCACACGATCACGGCAAGGGTGCCCACCAGTCCCCACTCTTCCCCGATCATCGCGAAGATGAAGTCGTTGTGGGCTTCGGGGAGGAAGCCGAACTTCTGCTGCCCCTCGCCGAAGCCGACGCCGGTGACGCCTCCCGAGCCGATGCCGACCAGACTCTGATAGCTCTGATAGGCCGAGCCGCTCGACGGGCCGCCCGGGTTCAGCAGCAGGGAATCCCAGCGGGCGGCGCGGTACCCCGAGGTTACCATGGGCCCGATGAAGGGCGCCGCCACGAGGCCGAGGAAGACGAAGTGGGCGATCCGCGCACCCGCCACGTAGACGATGATGACCCCGAGGGCGGCGACCAGCATGGCCGTGGAGACATCGGGTTCCAGCGCGATCAGTCCCAGCACTACGCTCCACCCCACCAGGAAGGGCGCAAGCCCCTTGCCGAGGCTTCCGAGGTACTCGCGCTTGCGTACGGCGAGCGCGGCGGTCCAGATGACGACCGCCACCTTGGCGAGATCCGAGGGCTGGACGGTGACGCCGACGCGCAGCCATCTGCGGGCTCCGTTGATTGTCGGCGCGATAGTCTCGGTAAAGGGGAGGACGACGATCACCAGGAGCAGCACCGCGGCCAGCATGATGTAGTGGGCGACGCGCCTCCACCACTCCGTCGGGACATGGGCGCAGACGAACATCACCCCGATCCCGATCAGCACGCCGATCCCCTGGCGGGCTACATAGTAGTAGTGCGGAAGGTCGCCTTGCCGGGCCATGACGGAACTGGCGCTGTGCAGGGTGATGAGCCCGAAGAGGATCAGCGCGACCGTGAGCACGATGATCATGGCCCCTTCCCAGCCGCTGCCAAGCCCTGTCTCCGGGAGGGATCGAGGGACCCGTCTTGCGACATCGAAGGCCCATGCTCCGCGCCGCATTTGACGCCGGGGGTGCACGGCAATCATGGTGCTGGCGCTCCGCCGGAACGGCTCGCGTCGGGAGTCGGGTCCGCGCCCGCTGCACCCGATGCGTCGGTCGCGTCTGCCGGGCCCATCGCGTCCGTCGCGCCTGCAAGAGCGCGGAAGGCCTCGCCGCGGCGCTGGTAGTTCTCGAACATGTCGAAGCTGGAGCACGCCGGCGCCAACAGCAGGGTATCGCCGGGCCGGGCCAGCGATCGGGCGGCGGCCACGGCCGCCTCGAAGGGGCCGTCCTCCCGCTGGACCGCGATGCCGCCTGCGGCGGTCCCGGCCAGCTCCCGCGCCGCTCTCCGGCCAGCGGCGCCGTAGGCCACCACCCCCCGCACCTTCCCCCTCATCGCGGGGATAAGGCCGCGGAAGTCCTCTTCCTTGTCGGTTCCGCCGAGAAGGAGGACCAACGGACCGTCCAGGCTTCGCAGCGCGCTCTCGGCCGCGGCCACGTTGGTCGCCTTCGAGTCGTTGATCCAGTGCACCCCGTCGACGCTGCCGACCGGCTCGAGGCGGTGGGGCAGCGGGGGGAAGGTCCTGAGCGCCGCGGCCGCCGATCCCGCGCCGGCGGTGGCCTGCGGGGACGAGGACACGCACGCGGCGGCCACCGCCGCCAGGGCGTTCGCAAGGTTGTGACGGCCGAGCAGCGTCAGGTCGCCCGCCCTTGCGACCTCTCGGGGGTCGCCACCCGAATCGAGCACCAGTGCGTCGCCATCGAGCCAGACCCCCGGAATCGCCGGACCCTCGAGCGAGAAGTGCAGGTGGGTGCCCGCGAATCCGGCCGCCATGGCGATCACCGCGGGGTCGTCCCCGTTCAGCACCCAGGTGGTGTTCTCATCACCGGCTTCGAACAGGCGCTGCTTGTCCCGGTGATAGTCGCTCACCGAGGCGTATCGGTCCATGTGGTCGACGCCGAGGTTGGTCATCACCCCTACATCGGGCGTCAGGTCCCGGATGTCAGCCAGTTGAAACGAGGACATCTCCAGGACGATCCGGTCGGGGGCCGGGTCGGAAAGCGCGAGCGTCGAGGCGGGCGGACCGAGACCGCCGCCGATGTTGCCGCCCAGAGCCGCGTCCACGCCGCCCGCGCACAGCAGATGCGCGCAGAGCGCAGCCGTGGTCGTCTTCCCGTTCGTCCCGGTCACGATCGTCAGTGGACTTGTGATGAACCGGCTGGCGAACTCAGGCTCCGATATCCAACCGATGCCCCGAGCACGTAGGGCAGCGAGCACTCCTGCGGTCGGGGGGATTCCGGGACTGACGACGATCGTGTCGGCCGACGCGATCTCCTCCAATGCGTGTCCTCCCAGCCGTACGTCGGCTCCGAGACCGCGCAGGACTGCACCACGGGCTGCAATTGCGTCGTTACTGATCGCGTCCGTGACATGGACATCCGCTCCTTTCGCCAAGGCGAGGCGCGCAGCGGCTTCTCCGCTCGCTCCAAGCCCGATGACAGCAACCGTTTCATGTGTTTCCCTCACTTGTTCAGCGCAGCTTGAGGGTCGCGAAGCCGACCATCGCGCAGAGGATTCCGAGGATCCAGAACCGGACCACGACCTGCTCGTTCTTCCATCCCGCCATCTGGAAGTGGTGATGGATCGGAGCGCACCTGAAGACGCGCCGGCCCTCGCCGTAGCGCCATTTCGTGTACTTGAAGTACCGGGTCTGAATGATCACCGAGGCCGCCTCGGCGACGAACACGCCGCCCACCGCCAGGAGCAGGAGCTCCGCCTTCAGCAGCACGGCGATCGCGCCGATGGCCCCGCCCAGGCCGAGCGAACCCGTGTCGCCCATGATCACCTTCGCGGGCTGGGCGTTGAACCAGAGGAATCCCAGGACCGTGCCGGTGATCGCGGCCGCGAAGACCGCCAGCTCGCCGGCGCCGGGCAGGTACAGCAGCCCGAGGTACGCCGACGTGTCGACCCGGCCGATGACATACGCGAAGACGCCGAATGTCCCGACCGCGATCGCGACCAGGCCCGGGGCCAGTCCGTCCAGGCCGTCGGTCATGTTCACGGCGTGCGTGGCGGCGTTGAGCACCAGGGTCACCCAGAGCAGGTAGGCGGGCGGGGCGAGCACCAGTTGCCACTCGTCAAAGAGCGGGAGGTTGGTGGTGGTCGGGCCGACCGGCGAATCCGGGCCCCAGAATACCAGGTAGGCGCCCAGGGCCAGCCCAAGGACGATGGATCCCGCCCACTTGTAGCGCTGGACCAGCCCCCGCGGGGAGCCGCGCACGACCTTCAGATAGTCGTCGAGGAATCCCAGCGCGCCCATCCAGAGCATGACCACCAGCGCGATGACCGTGTAGGCGTTGGTCAGCTCGGCCCACATCAGGGTGGTGAGCGTCACCACGCCGACGATCAGGAGGCCGCCCATGTTGGCCTTGTGGCCGTTGGCTTGTGTTTCGTCGAGCTGGTTCCGTGGAACGTCGACGATCCTGTGCTTCTTCAACCAGGCGATCACGCGGCCGCCCAGCAGCAGGGTGATGATGAGCCCCGTCGCCATGGCCCCGGCCGAACGCACGGTCAGGTAGTTGAAGAGATTGAAGACGATGTGGAGGTCTTCGAGGCGCGGCAGCAGGTGGTAGAGCATCAGACCCTCGTGCCTCCGTACCGGGACTCGAGCGCCGGGATCGCACGTTCCAGGCGAACTCCCCTCGATGCCTTCAGCAGTAGCGTGTCGCCTGGACGCGCCAGCGAGGGCAGGCTCTCGGCCAACTCATCGACGCCCTCGACGGGGTGGATGCGATCGTCATCGTAGCAGCGGGCCGCGCGCGCGAACGCGCCGGTTACGACGAATCGGTCGATGCCGGCGCGAAGAACGCGCTGCAGCGTCTCGCAGTGGATCGCCGCCGAGCGCTCCCCCAGCTCCAGCATCGTCCCGAGAACGGCAATCCGGCGTCCGGGGGCAGCCATGTCCTCCAGCGTCCGGACCGCTGCCTCCACTCCGGCGGCGTTCGCGTTGTAGCAGTCCACCAGCAGCGTCAGATCGCGCAGGCGGCGCACCTCGCTTCGCATGGCGCCGGCCTCGACCGTCGAGATGCCCGCGGCCGCGCGCGCCGGATCGACCCCGAGAAAACGGGCCACGGCCAGCGCCAGGAGCGCGTTGTAGACGTTGTGGGCGCCGGGGATCCGGAGTGAGACCGGCGCGCCCATCCAGGAGAAGGCGTAGGTGCCGTCGCCCTGCGGCTGCACATCGCGGGGGCGAAGCTCGGGATCGGCCCTCTTCGACCATCCGCCCACCGCGACCCCCCGATCGATGAGGCGGGCAGCTTCCGCCAACTCGGGCGGTTCGTCGCCGACCACCGCGTGCGCCTTGCCACCAGCCACCGCGTGCACCTTGCCGCCCACCCCGCGGAGCAGGTCCAGCTTCTCCGAGAGGACGCCGCGGAAGTCGCCCAGGCGTTCGACGTGCGTTTCGGACACGGTCGTGACCACCGCCGCGGTGGGCCGGGCGATGCGGGTGAGTTCGGCGATCTCCCCGGGTTCGTTGGTGCCGAGTTCCAGCACCAGGACCGTGGCGTTGTCGGGCATCGACAGGATGGTGAGCGGCACGCCGACCCGGTTGTTCTCGTTGGCGGCGGTGCCGTGCGGGGTCTGCACGGCGGCCAGCGCGCCCATCGCGAGGTCCTTGACCGTGGTCTTTCCCGACGAGCCCGTGATGCCCACGACGGGGATGTCGGCCTGGAGGCGCCGGTAAAGCGCCAGGTCTCCGAGGGCCCGGAGGGTGTCGGGGACGCGGTACACCTCGACGGAGCAGTCGCTCACGTCCCGGTGGGAGACCACCGCCGCGCACCCGGCCGAGATTGCCTGGGGGATGAAGTCGTGGCCATCGAAGCGCTCGCCCGCGATCGCCACGAAGACGTCGCTGGGGCGGAGTTTCCGCGTGTCCGTGGAGATGCCCTGGAAGCGCGTCCGGGCGTCGCCGCCCGGCAGGTTCAGCGCCCGGCGCACCTCGGCGTCGCTCCAGCCGAAGGCGGCGGCGCTCATGACGCCCCCCTCGCCGCCAGATGGCCCAGCACGATGCGCCGTTCGTCAAAGGGGTGTTCCCGTGTGCCTATGATCTGATAGGCCTCGTGCCCTTTGCCTGCCAGGATAACGGCGTCACCGGGCTGGGCCATGTCCAGCGCCGTGTGGATCGCTTCGCGGCGGTCCACGATCGCGACCGATTCGCACCCGCTCACGCCGGCCGCGACCTGCGTCATGATCGCGGCAGGGTCTTCGGTGCGAGGATTGTCCGAGGTGACGATGGCGACATCCGCATGCCGTGAAACCGCCGCGCCCATCTCGGGCCGCTTGGTCGCGTCGCGATCTCCCCCGGCGCCGAACACCACGATGACCCGTCCCGCGACCAGCGGCTTCATCGTCTTGAGAATCTGCTCCAGGGCGTCCGGCGTGTGGGCGAAGTCCACGAATACGTCGAACGCCCCGCGCACGATGCACTCGAGGCGCCCGGCGACGGGGGTCGCGTTGCCGAGCCCGGCCGCGGTCGCTTCGAGCGAGCGGCCCAGGACCAGCGCGCAGGCGGCGGCGCACAGCGCATTCGAGATGTTGAATCCACCCGGCAGCGGAAGATGAACCGGCGCCCTCCGTCCCGCGGCGACCAGCTCGAACCGCGACCCCTCGGCGGACAGCTTCGGCGCCTCCGCCCTTACGTCGGCGGTGGGGAGCAGGCCGTAGGTGAGCGCCGGGCCGGGCGGGCGGAGTTCTCGCCATGCGGGATCGTCGGCGTTGATCACCGCCGTCGCCCCTTCCTTGCCGAGTTTCAGCAGGCGGCTCTTGGCCGCGAGATAGCTCGTGAACGTGCCGTGATAGTCCAGGTGGTCGCGCGTCAGGTTGGTAAAGGCCATGGCGTCGAACCGCACCCCGTCGAGGCGGAACTGGTCCAGGGCGTGGGATGAAGTCTCGAGCACGACGCTGCGGACACCGTCCCTCGCGAGATCCGCCAACCGTGCGGCGATCTGGACGGGCCCCGGCGTGGTCAATCCCTCCGTACCCTCCACCACCCGTCCGCCGGGACCCACGACACCCATCGTGCCGATCGCGGCGGCCGGTGCAGCCTCGTCGAGCAGGCCGCGCAGCAGCAGCGATGTCGTGGTCTTGCCGTTCGTTCCGGTCACGCCGACCGTGCGGAGGCTCATCCACGGCGAACCCGCCACCAAGCCGGAAGCCACCGCCGCGGCCAGGCGGGCGTTGTCGACCTGGACCTGTGGAAGTTCCGCACCGGCAACAGGGTGCTCCACAATCGCCGCGGCGGCCCCCGCCGCAGCCGCCGCCGGCAGGAAGTCGTGGGCATCGTGGGCCGACCCCGACCAGGCCACGAACAGGTCACCGGGCTCGACCACGCGCGAGTCCTGCTGCACCCCGCCGATTTCGAGCCGGTCGAGCGCGTCCTCGCCGGCGAAAATCCCCTGCACGCCGACTCCCGCTCCCTCCAGCGCGGCCATCACCCGTGACATGCTCACCTTCACCTCCCCCGCCCCACCACGCGGATCGTGTCTCCCGCCGAGATCGCGGCGCCCCCCCGCGGCTCCGTTCCGGCAACCGTACCGCCCCCTTCGAGGCGAACTCTCAGCCCCATCTTGTGGAGCCTGCGCAGCGCCACCCTGAGCGGCGCTCCTTCCAGATCGGGCACGGCCATCGGACGGTCCTGGATATCGTGCTGCCCGTCGCCGGCGGTCCACGCCGGGGCCGTACCGGGCTCCACCGCCCGCGGCTGTTCGACCACCGATGCGAAGCGGACGAGCGGCTCGGATGGAGGCGGCGCCGGGCGGGTGCGTTGCGCACGCGCGAGCGCGGCACGGTCCAGCGGCGACTGACGCGCCGACAGCAGGCTCTCGAGGGTCGCACGGGTGACCGGCGCCGCCGTCGCTCCCCCGTAGTAGGCGCCGTCCGGGCGATCCAGCTTCACGAAGAGCAGGAGCTGCGGGTCGTCCGCCGGGAAGTACGCGCCGAAGGAGGAGTAGTAGGCGCCTTCCTCGTAGCGACCATCGGCCCCGGTGGCGCGCGCCGTGCCGCTCTTTCCGGCAACTTGGAACGCGGACATGCGCGCGAGCGTTCCGGTACCGTTGTCGACGACGTCTACCAGCACCGGAGTCAGCGCCTGGGTGACCCCCTCCGGAATGACTCGGCGAATCGCCCGCGGCCTGCCGAAGCGCACCGGTCTGCCGGCCTCGTTGCGCACTTCCCTGATCAGCAGCGGCTCCATCAGCAACCCGCCGTTGGCCAACGCCCCGAAGGCCATCGCCATCTGCAGCGACGTCACCGAGAGTTCGTATCCGAAGGCCAGCGAGTGCGCGGATTGGCCGGTCCACATCTCCGGTCTGCGCAGCACTCCGCCCGCCTCGCCCGAGAGGGGAACCCCCGTCGGGGTCCCGAATCCGAAGTCCCTGAGCGTCGTGTATTGCTGTGCTTGAGAGAGGCGGGACGCGAACTTGGCGATACCGACGTTGGACGACTTCAAGATTACGTCGTGCAAGGTCAGCCACCCGCCGGACTGGATGTCGGTAATCCGGCGTCCATTCACCGTCCAGGTGCCGTTGCCGGTATCGACCGAATCGCCGAGCGCCGCCAGTCCATGCCGCAAGAGCGCCGCAGTCGTGAACGGCTTGATGGTCGAGCCCGGCTCATAGGTCGTATGCACAGCCGACAGGGAGGAATTCGACCCATTGACCACCGACGTCATCGCAAAGATTTCGCCGGTGCGGGGATCGGTGATGACGAGGTCGCCCCCCTTGGCCCCGGTGGACTCAAGCGCGTTGGCGAGCATCTCCTCTGCGATCGCCTGAAGATCCTGATCGATGGTCAGCACCACGTCGCGCCCGGCCACCGGCGGCTGCACCGTGACGACCTGCCCCGGTATCTCCCGGCCACTATGGTCGCGCGCAACGACCTCCCGGCCCGACTGACCTGCCAACACCGAATCCATGGACTGCTCGATCCCCTCCCTGCCAACTCCGTCCAGCACCACCCCAAGCAATCCCCGGGCCACTCCCTCGCGCGGATAGAGCCGCCGCAATTCGCCTTCGACGTGCACTCCGCGCACTCCGCGCAGCGCCGCGACCTGCGTCATGGAGTAGCGGCCCGGGACCACGTGCCACGACCGTGTCTCTCCGGACACACGCCGCGCCGTCCGGGACGGGATCCCGAGATTGGCGGTCAACGCCCCCTCCACCTGGTCGCGGTCGAGGATCTCGTTGGGCGCGATCCCCACCTGGGCTCTCCAGTGACTGACCGCGAGTTCACCCCCGCTGCGGTCGAGGATGCGCCCCCGCGGCGCGGGCACGGCGCGCGTCATGCGGTGCTGGCGCAGGGCGTCCCGGGCCCAGGCCTCGCCCTCCACCACCTGGACCTCGATCGAGCGGCCGACCATCACCCCCGCGAGGACCAGCCAGGTCACGAGCATGAGCCTGCGGCGCGTGTGAACCTCCCCCGACGCCTGGCCACGCTTCGCCCGTCCGCTCATGACGGCCCTCCCGAGGTGATCACCACTTCCTGCTCACTCGGCGGACGCATTCCGAGCCTCTTCGCCGCTTCGGCCCCGATCCAGGGTCGGCTCTCCAGTCCAGCCAGCTCGCGCGCGAGTCCCTCCCGCTCATCGGTTGCGACAGCAAGCTCGCGTTCGACCGTGGCCAACTCCTCCATCGTCTCCCGCGTGGTCGACTGTCGCCACGCCACCACGGTGAGCGACGCGAGCAGGATCGCCAGCGCGACGACCGCCCTCGGGGACACCCCCTTGCCCTTCATGCCGCCCTCCTCCAGGCCCGCAGCCGTGCGGGCCGCGCTCTCGGATTGGCGGCCATCTCCTCGGCCGCCGCGGTGACCGGCTTCCGCGTCAGCACCGATCCCAGCGGCTCCAGCTCGGCAGCACGCACCGGGAGCCTCGGCGGCAGTCCATGCGACGGATCGCTCCACTCGCGGAAGGCGCGTTTGACCATCCCGTCTTCGATCGAGTGGTAGGAGATGACGACAAGCGCCGCGCCCGGTTTCAGCAGGTCCCGGATCGCCGGGAGCGCCGTGGCCAGGGCGCCGACCTCGTCGTTGACCCGAATGCGCAGCGCCTGGAAGAGGCGGGCCTTCTCGGCGTGGCTCGCGCGGCGGGAAAGCACCGATTCGAGGATGGCCACCAGGTCGTCGCTGGTCCGCGGGAGGCCGCGCGCACGACGCTGGACGATCCTCGCGGCAAGCGCACCGGGCCTCGGCGCCTGTCCCGCGCGGAGCGCTTCGGCAAGCTCGGCACGGGTCGCGGCGGCAAGGAATCCGGCGGCGGTCGGCGTGGCTTCGGGATCCATCCTCATGTCCAGCGCAGCCCCGCGGCGGAATGTGAAACCGCGGCGATCACTGTCCAGCTGCCGGGAACTCACCCCCAGGTCGAGCATCGCCCCGGCCAGGCCCTCGGCGCGAAGCTGACGGTCCTCGGCTACCTCCCTGAAAGACCCCCGCACAAAGCGGACCCGATCGGCGAAGGCCGCCAGCCTCGACTGCGAAGCCGAGAGCGCCTCCGGGTCGCGGTCGAAGGCCACCAGCCGGCACTCCGCGCAGCGCTCGAGGAGGGCAAGGGCGTGGCCCCCGCCGCCCACCGTGCCGTCCAGGTAGAGGCCGCGGCCACCGATCAGGTACCGCATGGCTTCGTCCACCAGGACGGGGCGGTGGTATTCGGGAGCGCGCACAGCGTCTGCCCCGTCATCCGAAGATCTGCGCCGCGAACTCGTCATCGCCCAGGTCCTGCGCAAGCTGCTCGTCGAAGGTGGAGGGATTCCAGAGTTCGATCCGGTCGATTGCGCCAATGAAGAGAACCGTTGTATCCAGTCCGATCTGCTCTCGCTGCGGGGGGGGTATGCGAATGCGGCCGTGGGAATCGGGCTCGACGTTCACGGCGTTGGAGGTTATGTGCCTCAGGTAGCGGCCGCCGTCCCTCGTCGCCTTCCGGTGGGCCTTCAGATTCTTCTCGATTTCTTCAGTCCAGGTCTCAATCGGGAACAGAACCAGATGGTCGCTCTGCCACCGGACCAGAACGAGGGGGCCTCCGGACACAACCCGGCGGAAGGGAGAGGGAAAGCTCACCCTCCCCTTATCGTCGATCTGGTATTCGTGTCGGCCAAGGAAACCGTGCATGGTCGCTCATCCCATTTTGTGCCCTGGCCTCCCATGTTACTACATCGGCATCCCACCCGCAAGGAAGAAGAAAGGGCGCCGCAGGTCCGTGCCCTCCCGCGGCGCCCCTCTTTCAGGGAGCGATCACTGCTCAGGTCGAATCAGCGACCCCGCTGAATGATCGCCTCCTGGATCTCGATGTACTGCTGGGTGGCGTCGCGGAACTGCTGCAATCCGAACCCGCTCGATTGCGCATACGCCGCTACCCGTGGAAGCGCGAAGAGCCGCGCGGCCTGCTGGAATTTCGGGAGAGTCCGCTGCGCGGTCTGGAGCGTCTGTGGCGTTTCCTCCTCGGTCGCCTGCTGGTAGAGCGCGTAGGCGTGCCAGAAATCGATCTGGCCGGCTTGATCCTCCGAAAGCTCTCCTTCGAAGGTCTTGGCCAGCAGGATGAGCCGCAGGCCATAGGCGAGGTTGGGCGGATCCGCGTTGATCCCCTTGTTGACCCCCTGGGCAAAGAAGATCCGGGCCGCCTCGTCCGCGGACCGTTCGCCATTCTCGACGACCGCCTCCAGATAGGGAAGAGCCTCTTCCTCGCGGTCCAGCTCGACGAGCCATGTTGCCTGGCGGATCTTGACGTTCGCCATGTTCGGGTCCCGGGACACGGCTTCGTTCAAGGCGACGATCGCCTCGTCGACGCGGTCGGCCTTCCTGAGAATGTTGGCGTAATCCGACCAGAACTGGGCTTCGTCCGCGTGCGTCTCGAGGATCCGCTCGGTTATCTCGACCGCCTCCGGGATCTGGTCGAGCTGGCTGAACGTCGCAATCATCTGCCGCAGGTGGGGCACCAGCATATCTACGCCGCGCACCTCGTAGGCGGCCTGATAGGATGTCTGGGCCTTCTGGTAGAAGCCGGCGGCCTCGATCGACAGGGTGGCACCCGGTTCGGCAGCTGCGACCAGTTCCTGAGCGGCGGCTGTCGCGAAGCCCGCGTGCTGCAGAAGGAGGTCGACATTCTCGGGCTCGAACTCGAATCCCCCCTCGATCAGCAGCATGGCTCCCTCGGGATCTCCCGCCTGAGCAAGATCGTAGGCCACCCGCATCCGCACCTGTGAGTTCCCTGGATTGAGCTGCAGGTAGTTCTCGTAGTGCTGTCTGGCCGCATCGTCGTCTCCAAGCTGCGCTGCCAGGTATCCGGCGAGCTGGAGCGCCGCCTCGTGGAGGGGATCTTCCTCCATTACCCGCTGGTTCTCCGCATACGCCTCATCCAGACGCTCCATGCCGTGCAGGACGTTGGCGTAGACGAACCGCACCCGGGTGTCACCGGGGTTCATCTCCAGCGCGGCGGTACAGTTCGTCATGGCACCTTCCCAGTTCTGCGACTCGAAGTCCTCTCCGCAGAACGTCGCATGACGGGACTGGGTCACGTAGTCGTCAAACGACCGCGCTATGTCCTGGGCCGCCAGTTCGGGATCATCCCTGCCCCAGGTCTTGTCCTCGATCCCGAAGGAGACGCCGCCCGGAGCCGCGAACTGGACGCCGGCGAGCGAGAACGTGCGCTCGTCCTCGTTCTCGGTCACGGTGCCGCAGAAGACGAGGCGTGCGCTGATCTGGCCGGCCAACTGCAACGACTGGATGCAGTTCAGTTCGTCGTACTCGAGATCGTACCTCTTGGCCGCGTCCTTGACCTCGTCCTCGTCCACCGGCTGGTAAGTGGGAAGCTGGTTGATCAAGTCGCGAAGCTCCTCGGCCAGGTCTCTGCCGAAGTTCTTGTTCGCATCGTTGATGGGCTGGAGGTTCGTCACCAAGACCCTGTAGCGCTCCGTGGCCTGCGCGCTCGCGCGCTCCGCCAGGAGGGGACTGCCCAGCATTGCGAGCAGGCCCGCGCCCACTGTTCCGATCCGTAGCCAACTCCTCATGTTCGTCTTTCTCCGTTCATCTTGGCGGACGGGGTCCAAAAGTCATGCTAAATCAACGAGCCGCAGGGCCCACCCCGGAAGGGTTCTGCCAGGGATCGGCACGGCGGCGCAAGGTTCCGCTGATTTCTCGGCGGAGGATTGAGTAATGTATGAACGCCTTTTGTGCAAGGTCAAGGAATCAAGACGAATAGCGGGCCGGATGTTCCCCCGGGTTCCATGACCACTTGATACCACGCCGACGCCGAAAAGGTCCCCTGTGCTTCCGGGCGGCCCGGGGCACTGCCCCTGCGAGTCTGGACGCATCGCCTCCGCACGTGCAGATTCCGGTCTGACGGTCCGGCGGGGCCCGCGGGGCTCCGCATTCGTACAACCCCGGATGGAAAGAAAGAAACATGAAGAGAGCCGTATTCGCATTGGTCGCCCTCGGGTCCGCCCTCGCCCTTGGTCCCGTATCGCTTCAGGCGCAGGGATGCTGGGTCGCACGCGGCGATGCGTCCGACCGCCCCAGCCCCCTCGACTCCGCCGTCGTGGCGATGGGCGACGACATGGTCAAGGTGTGCTACGGCGCGCCATCGGCGAACGACCGGGAGTTGGTGGGCGGCGATATCCACCCGTTCGGCCAGCCCTGGCGCACCGGAGCCAACGAGGCCACGTCGATTCACCTGTCTTTTGCGGCCACCGTGGCCGGAGCCGCGGTTCCCGCAGGTTCCTACTCCCTGTACACGGTTCCGGGAGAGGATTCCTGGGGGATCCATCTCAATTCCGCGGTCGAGCGGTGGGGAATCCCCATCAGTGAAGAGGTGATGGCCAGCGATGTCGGTTCCGGCATGGCTCCGGCTTTCGCGAACGACCATGTCGAGACGATGACGATGGCCTTCGAGAACGCGTCAGCCGACGCGGCAACCCTCGTCCTGCGCTGGGAGGGTTATCGAGTCGAGATTCCGGTCGCGCGCCAGAACTGACGTCAGGGCGGCACCTACGCATCATGGAAGTGATACCTGTAGACCTCGTTGGGCTCGCAGCTGTCATCATGGGGATCTCCGTGGTGTTGGTTCCGGTGGTCGGCCTCACGGCCCGCTACGCCCTCAAGCCTATCGTGGGCGTGATCGCCCGCTCGCTGGAGACCAGGGGCACCGAGGAATCCGTGCAGATCGTCGAGCGGCGCCTCGAGTTGCTTGAGCAACAGATCGAGGATGTCCAGGGATCGCTGAGCCGCCTGGTCGAGGTCTCGGAGTTCGACGCTCGGCTGCGGGCCGGCGGGGCTGGAGCGCTTCCGGGTGCGGAGGACGCGGGGCCGGCCGATGCCGGGTCCGACGGGCCGTAGCTGCCCGTAGTCGGCCTCGCGCCTCGCGCCGCTACACCTTGATGAAGATGCCGCGCTTGTACATGGCCCAGGTCGCGCCCAGCCAGAAGAGGACCGTCGCGGTCGCGAAGGCAAGGGAGCCGTTGAGGGGACCGGCCCAGGAGGCGAAGAGGGTCTCGTAGAGGAAGTTGTACGCCGAGGTGGTCTCCCCCGCGCCGCCCGGCACGCGCCACAGCCCCAGCGTCTTTGCGACCAGGCCCGACGCTACGAACACCGTGATTGCGTTGACGCCGTACACGACCAGGGGGCGGGCCCAGCCGCGGCGGCCCCGAACGTCGATGATCCAGTAGAGCGCCCCGAGGGTCAGCAGCGCCCAACCGGTGGTGTAGGCCACGTACGAGCTGGTCCAGATCGGCTTGTTGATGGGGAGGACGAGGTCCCAGGCGTGGCCGGCCAGAACCAGGCCCCCGCCGAGCAGCAGCAGCCGGAGCGTGGCGGCGTGGCCGGCTCCGTAGTCACCGCCCCCGCCCGCGTCCAGCGTCCGCAGGTAATCCCCCGCGAAGAGTCCCGCCAGGGTGCTCGACACGGCCGGCAGGGTGCTCAGCAGGCCTTCGGGGTCGTAGATGCCTCCCCCGCCGCTCCACATGTGGGCGCCGAGAATGATGCGGTCGAGGTAGGCGCCCAGATTGCCCTCGGGCGAAAGGTCGCCGGCGCCGAAGCCGGGGACGGGCACCCAGGCCAGCAGGGCCCAGTACGCCGCCAGGAAGACCAGCATCGCCGTGAAGACGGCGCGCCGCGAGAGGAACAGGACGAGCGTGCCCGCGACCAGGTACACCATGGCGATGCGCGCGAGCACCCCCACGAGACGCACGGTGGCGAAGTCGAAGCCGGGATACGCGGCCATGAAGAGGCCGAGCCCGTAGAGGATGAGCGCCCGCTTCGCGACGTGGCCCCACAGCGTGCGCGATGAATCTCCCCGCGACGCCCGTGCCGCGAAGGAAAAGGACATGGCCACGCCGATGCCGAAGAGGAAGAAGGGGAAGACGAGGTCGGTCGGCGTGGCGCCGTGCCAGACCGCGTGGCGGAGCGGCGCATACACGTGCGACCAGCTTCCCGGGTTGTTGACCAGGATCATCCCGGCAATGGCGAGGCCGCGGAAGGCGTCGAGCGAGGTGAGGCGGCCGGGGGTCGGGGCCTGGTCCGCGGGCTGCAAGGTCACAGAAGCCAACCCTCCGCCAGATCGGCGACCCGTGCGGCAACGTCGGGATCGCCCGCATCGAAGACCGGCACCTTCCACTGAAGGTCGGGCCGATCGGTGACGACACCCAGGACCCCCCGCCGATGCGCCTCTTCGGGGGGCGTGACCGGTTCCGGCTGCGAGCTGTGGCGGAAGATCTCCACCTTGGGCACGGCTGCGTGCCGGAATCCCTCCACCACGACGATCTCCGCCTCGGAGAGATGGCGGGTCAGGAGCAGATCCAGCGACGGATCCCCCTCGCGGCCCCAGTCGCCCATGAGTCCGAACTCGGTCGGACCGGCCATCAGGACGCGTTCGGCGCGGCCTTCATGGCGGTGGCGCCAGGAGTCCGTCCCGGGGGAGTCGAGGCGGAAGTGGTGCCCGTGCTTCACCGACATCACCCGACGGCCCCGCCGCGCCAGTTCGGCGATGACCGAAACCGAGAGTGTCGTCTTCCCCGAGTTCTTGTTCCCGATGATCGAGAACGCAGGCGGCGGCAGATCTGCGGGCCGGTTCACGCTGCGGAAGCTGCTCGCGGCAACCCCCGTGTCGATCACGTCCGGGTCGATGGAGCGCACGAAGGGTCCGCTCGCAAGCTTCCTCGCCGCCAGCGCCTCATTGAGAGGGCGAAGGGTCGAACCAAGCGGATACACGGCGCACAGCGGATGAAAACCCCAGGGCGGCCCCGTTCTGGGCACGCACGCCCGACCGTGCTCGCGCCACTCCTCCGCCAGTCGCCTGAGCACGTCGCGCTCGACCCAGGGCATGTCCACCGCGAGCACGAACACCGCCTTGTGGCCGCCCTGCCGTGCGCGGTCCATCGCGGCGTCGATCCCTCCCAGGGGGCCCATCAGCGGCCGCCTGTCGGGAAGCGTCTCCACCTCGACCTCCTGGGCCACGCGGGGATGGTTCACGATGGCCACCACTTCGTCGCACACCTCCCCCAGCCGCTCCGCGGCCACCTGCCAGAGCGGCCTGCCGTGAATCCGCGCAAGCGTCTTCGGCGCTCCGAACCGCCGGCTGCCCCCTCCCGCCAGAATGGCTCCCATCAGACTCATTCGGTCACTCCCGTCACCCCCGTGATCCGTTCACCACCCGAATAGATGTTGTACCCGTCGCTCTTGGTAAACCCGACGAGCGTCATATTGAAGCGCCTGGCGAAGGTAACCGCCAGACTCGACGGGGCGCCCACCGCCACGACCATCGGAAAGCCGGCCATCGCGGCCTTCTGCAGGATTTCGAAGGACGACCGTCCCGACACCACGAGCCCCAGCTCCGACCCCGGCAGTCCTCCCGAGAGCACGAGCGTGCCGACGACCTTGTCGACCGCATTGTGTCGCCCGACATCCTCCCGCACCACTGTGATGCCGCCGCCGGAATCGAAGAGCCCCGCCGCATGAATGCCCCCGGTGCGGTCGAATACCTGCTGCGCCGACCGCAGCCGTTCGGGCAGCGCGCGCATTTCGGCCTCGTGGATGGCCAGGGTGTCGTCCGGGACGGCCTGGCACCCCATCACCTCGACCGACTCCAGCGACGCCTTGCCGCACACGCCGCATGACGAGGTGACGTAGAAGTTGCGCGTCAGGCTGGTGGCATCGAAGGCGCCGGGATCTCGCAGCGATGCCGTGACGACGTTGTACTCCTGGGGGTCCACGTCGCGGCAGTATCTCACGTCCGCCACCGCGCGCGGATCGGTCACTACGCCCTCGGTGAAGAGGAACCCGGCGGCGAGCTCGAAGTCGTCGCCCGGCGTTCTCATCGTGACCGAAACCGGATGCTCCCGGGTTCCGCCGTCGCCGGGCACCTCGAGCCGCACCTCCATGGGTTCCTCGACGGCCACGCTGTCGGCGCGAGTCGTGAACCAGCCGTCCCGCATGCGCCCCACGCGCACGCGGGCCGCCCGCCGCCGCCGCGCGGTCGCCATCAGTCGTCTCCTCCCCCAGCTGCCATCAGCGGCCTCCTTCGGCCGGGACTCGCCAAATGTTTCCAATACCTATATCTATTGTGGCCCCCATCCCAACTCAAACTTCCCCACGTGATGCCCCAGGCCACCAACGAGGAACTTCTGGCGCGCTGGAAGGAAGAGCCCGCACCGCTGCTCCCCCTCCTTCACGCCTTTCACCAGCGCGACGGGTACCTCTCGGAGGATGCGCTGCGGTTCGTCTCCGAGGGTTTGCGCATCCCCATCGCCGACCTGTTCGGCACTGTCACTTTCTACCACCACTTCTCGCGGGACGAAGCCGGCCTGGACCGACCGCGCATCTGCACGGGTCCGGTCTGCAGCATGCGCGGCGCCGAAGTGCTCACGGCGAGCCTGCGCGCCGCCGGCCACGACCCGCAGCCGATGCCCTGCCCCGGCCGCTGCGACCAGCCGGTACCGGTGATTCACGGGGGAACGGTGCTCACCGGACGGACGGCCGGCACCCTGGTCAGCGGGCCGTCTCCGCTTCCGCCACCGCCGCCACAGGGCGTGGAGGAGTGCGTCTTCGCGGGAATCCGCACACCTGGGCACAGCACGCTGGCCGGGTACCGGGGCGAGGGCGGCTACGCGGCGCTCACCCGCGCCGTTACCGGGATGACCGCCGACGAGGTGATCGAGGTCATCGACAAGAGCGGCCTCGCGGGTCGCGGGGGCGCGGGCTTCCCCACCGGGCGCAAGTGGCGCGCCGTCGCCGATGCGCCCGGCCACCCGAAGACCATCGTCTGCAACGCCGACGAGGGCGAGCCGGGGTGCTTCAAGGACCGGCTCCTGATGGACCACGACCCCCACGGGCTCATCGAGGGGATGGCGCTCTCGGCGTACGCCACCGGCTCGGTCCGCGGCTTCATTTATCTGCGCTACGAGTACCCGGAGACCGTGGACATCCTCGAAGGCGCGATCGCCGAGGCCGAAGCCGCCGGGCTGCTGGGAGACGGCATCCTGGGCTCCGACTTCTCCTTCGACCTGCGGGTCCGGCGCGGTGCCGGCGCCTACATCTGCGGCGAGGAGACCTCCCTGCTGAACTCGCTCGAGGGCAAGCACCCCTTCCCCCGCAACCGCCCCCCCTTCCCCGTCACGCATGGCTACGAGAACCTGCCCACCGTGGTGAACAACGTCGAGACGCTGTCGTCGGCCCCGCCCATTCTCGCGCACGGCGCGGACTGGTACCGGGGACTCGGCCGCGGCGACCACGCCGGCACCAAGGTGATCAGCCTCTCGGGCGACATCGCGCGGCCGGGCAACTACGAGGTGCCGATCGGGCTGCCGCTGGCCGAACTGCTCCACGACTGGGCCGGAGGTCCCCCGCCCGGGCGCACCATCCAGGCCGTCACCATGGCCGGACTGTCCGGCGGCTTCCTGGCCGGCGCGGACCTCGACGTCACCCTCGACGAGCCCTCGATCCGGTCGAAGGGCAGCTTCCTGGGCGCCGGCGGCATCATGGTCTTCGACGACTCCCGCGACATGATCAAGGTCACCCGCGAGTCGATGGAGTTCTTCGCGGAGGAGTCGTGCGGCAAGTGCTTCCCTTGCCGGATTGGAACCCAGCGGCTGGTGGAGCGGTTGGTAGGTGAGGGACCGGGCACCGTCGAGGCTTGGGTTGACGAAGTGACCGACCTCAACGAGGTCATGAAGAAGACGAGCGCGTGCGGATTGGGTCAGGCGGCCCCACTTTTGACGGAGAGCCTGATCCGGTACTTCCCCGAACGGGTTCGCAGGCATGTAGCGGGCCGTGGCCCCGGTCACGGATCGGCAAGGAAAGGCTGACCACGATGAAGAGGAACGGCACCCCCGTGACCAACGGCGCCCGGCTCACCATGACGCTGGACGGCGAGAAGGTCGGCTTCACGCGCGGCGAGACGGTCTACGAAGTCGCCGAGAGGCACCGCAAGGAAATCCCCACCCTGTGCTACGACCCCCGCCTCGAGCCCTTCGGGGGCTGCCGCCTGTGCGTGGTCGAGCTCGAGGGCGCGCGCAACCCGGTGGCCTCTTGCACCACGAAGGCCGAGCCCGGCATGGAGGTGCGCACCCGCACGGCCGCCCTCGAGGTGCAGCGCCGCATCCTCATGGAGATGGTGGCCTCGGAAAACCGCGACACCGACGTCGACCCCATGCACGGGTACGCGTCGCAGGAGATGGCCGACCTGCTCGACCGCTACGACGCCCGCACCGGGCGCTTCGAGGGGGCGCTGTCGGGCCACAGCCGCCCCGACGACGACAACCCCTTCATCAAGCGCGACTACGAGAACTGCATCTCCTGCTACCGCTGCGTGCGCGTCTGCGCCGAGCAGGAGGGCGACTATGCCATCTCGGTCATGAACCGGGGCTTCGAAACGCAGATCACCACCGAGTTCGGCGGCCTCCTCAAGGACTCGGCGTGCACTTTCTGCGGACAGTGCATCCAGACGTGCCCGACCGGCGCGCTCGGCGACCTCAAGGCGCTGGCCAACCGGGACGTCCCCGGCGAGACCGAGACCACGCGCACCATCTGCCCCTACTGCGGCGTCGGCTGCTCGGTCGACGTCATGTCGCGCGGCGAGAAGATCGTGGGCGTCCTCCCCGCGATGGACGGCCCCGCCAACGAGGGCTCGCTCTGCGTCAAGGGCCAGTTCGCCTTCGACTTCGTGGGCCACCCCGATCGCCTCTCCACCCCCTTTGTGCGCGACGAGGCGTCGGGCGAGCTGCGCCCGGCCTCCTGGGACGAGGCGCTGGACCGCGCCTCCGGCAAGCTCCGCAAGGTGGTAAAGGACCATGGCCGTCGCGCCGTCTACGGAATCGCTTCCGGACGCGCGCCCCACGAAGCCGCCTACATGATGCAGCGCTTCATCCGGGCGGGATTGGGGACGAATCACATCGACAACTGCAGCCGTGCCTGACACGCCCCCACAGTCGCCGGTCTGGCGGCAACAATCGGAAGAGGGGCCATGTCGAACCCGCTCGCGGACATGGACAAGCCCGATGTGATCTTCTGCATCGGCACGAACATGACCGAGTGCCACCCCGTCGCGGCCACGCGCCTCAAGAAGGCGCTCGCGCGGGGCGCGAAGATGATCGTCGCGGACCCGCGGCGAATCGGGCTGGCCGAGATCGCCGATATCCACCTGCCGATCCGCGTGGGCTCCGACGTGTCCATGCTGCTGGCGATGGCGCACGTGATCGCCCGCGAGGGGCTGGTGAACGAGGACTTTGTCGGCGCGCGCACGGCCCACGGCGAGGACTTCCTCAAGCACGTCGAGCAGTACACCCCGGAATGGGCGTCGGAGATCTGCGAGTGCGACCCCGAGGACATCGAGAAGGCCGCCCTGCTCTACGGCGGGGCCGACCGGGGCGCGATCTACTACACGGTCGGCATCACCGAGCACATCTGCGGCGTCGACAACGTCCAGAGCCTCTGCAACCTGGCGCTCCTGACCGGTAACCTCGGCCGCGAGGGCACGGGGGTGAACCCGATGCGCGGCCAGAACAACATCCAGGGCGCGGGCGACGCGGGGGCGCTGCCCAACAACTACCCCGGCTTCCAGACCGTCACCGATCCCGCCCACCAGGAGAAGTTCCTCAAGGCTTACGGGCGCGAGGTCGATCTCGAGATCGGCATGACCAAGGTCACCGCGCTGGACCTGTGCGGCGACGGCATCCACGCGATGATCATCGACGGCGAGAACACGCTCGTCACCGACCCGGACCGCCACCACTGCGAGCACGCGCTCAAGAGCCTGGACTGCCTGGTCGTGATCGACATCTTCATGACCGAGACGGCCAAGGTGGCCGATGTGGTGTTCCCGGCCACTGCCTGGGCCGAGACCGACGGCGTCTGCACCAACACCGAGCGCCGTGTCCAGCGGTTGCGCGCGGCGGTGCCGCCGCCAGGCGAAGCGAAGCCCGACTGGTGGATCCTCTCACAGCTCGCTCGGCGAATGGGCTGGCAAGGCTTCGATTTCGGGTCCGCCAAGGAGGTCTTCAACGAGCTCTGCGCCCTCTCACCCATCTACGCTGGATTGGACTGGGACCGGATCGACCGTAGCGAGTACCAGTGGCCCGTGCCCACCCCCGATCATCCGGGCACGCCCCGGCTGCACGAGGAGCGCTTCGAGAACGGACGCGGGATCTTCAAGATGCTCCAGTACCGGGACCCCGAGGAGACGATTTCGGACGAATACCCGATGTGGCTCACGACGGGCCGGCGGCTGCCGCAGTACCACACGCGGACGCAGACCGGACGCTCGGACGGGATCGACTACCTGCTGTCGGAGGAGACGCTGGAGGTGCACCCCGACGACCTGGCACGGCTGGGGCTGGAGGACGGCGGCTGGGCCGAGATGAGCAATTCGCGCGGGTGCCTGCACGTTAAGGTGCGCGGCACGACCAAGTCGCCGAAGGGGACGGTGTTCGCGTCGTTCGCGTTTGAGGACGTGCCGGTGAATGTGCTGACGGGGGGTGGGTATGATCCGGTGACGCAGACGGCGGCGCTGAAGGCGTGTCCGGTGGCGCTGAAGGCGGTGGGGCCGCCGCCGGGGGTGGGGCAGGTGGGGTTGCACGCCGGAGGATCCTAGGTCGTGTCGGAGGACAGGCGCCTGATTCGGAGGGTGGTGCGCCGCAACTAGCGGATCTCGGACCGTTTACTTTCTTGACGGGTATCCCGTCCGCCCTTCACCCCTCATACATCTCTTCCATCACCGCAACCATATCCCCCGCGTCGCCCAAATAGCGCTCCCGCGCCTGCGCCTTGATCTCCCCCGGTATCCCGTGCAGCGCCTCCGCGATCGGGCCGGCGATCGCTGCAACCGTGTCCGAGTCACCGCCGACCGACACCGCGTTCCGAATCGCGTCCTCGAACGACGCCGACTCCAGCGCGCAGGTTATCGACTCGGGAACGGTCTCCTGGCAGGTCTCGTTGAAGGCGTAGCCGGGCCGGATCTCGTCGACGGTGCGCGTGAGGTCGTAGGCGTACTCGGCGGCGATTGTCGCGCGGATCGTCGCGGGGTCGCCGCCGTTCAGCGCCAGCCAGATCGCGTGGACGGTGGCCCGCGCGCCCTTCATCCCCTCGGGGTGATCGTGAGTGATGGCGGTGACCCGGTCGGAGGCGGCCAGAGCGGCGGCCAGAGCGTCCCTGTTGAGGAACGCGGCGGGCGAGACACGCATCGCCGCGCCGTTGCCGAAGCTGTTGTAGGGCTCGGGGGATTCGTGCCAAATCCATTGCCCGAACCAGCCTCCGTAGGACATGCCGGGATAGCGGCGGCACCACTTCTGCAGCGTCGCGGCCTCGGGGAGGTCGTGCAGGAGCATGTCGGCCACCGCGGCCGTGCAGACGGAGTCGTCCGTGAAGTGGCCCCTGTGGCTGAAGAACTCGAAGTCCTTCGTCTTGATCCGGCCCCACTCGTATACGGAACCGACGATGTCGCCGATGATTGCGCCCCACATGGCTGCCCTCCCGCTTGTCACAAATCCTTCGGACCCGCCCCGCGACTTGCCCCGCGGGCCGGTCCAGCGCCAGACTTTGCAGGCCGTTTTTTCCGCCTGCCCTTCCCCAATCTCGCTCACACAGGACACCCATGCTCTCCGACATTGAAATCGCACAAGCCCACGAAATGAAGCCGATCGCCGGGATCGCCGCCAAGGCCGGTCTCGCCGAAGACGAGATTCTGCAGTACGGACACCACAAGGCCAAGGTCCCTCTCGACATCGTCCAGGCGCGGCCCGACCGCGGCGCCAAGCTGGTGCTGGTGACCGGGTGCAGCCCGACCGCCGCCGGCGAGGGCAAGACGACCGTCTCCGTGGGCCTCGCCGACGCCCTCAACCTGCGCGAGCGCAACCCGGTGCTCTGCATTCGCGAGGCGTCGCTGGGTCCCGTCTTCGGGATCAAGGGCGGGGCGGCCGGCGGGGGCTACTCGCAGGTCGTGCCGATGGAGGACATCAACCTCCACTTCACCGGCGACTTCCACGCGATCACGTCGGCGCACGCGCTGCTGTCGGCCATGCTGGACAACCACCTCTTCCGGCCCAACAGCACGGGGCTGGACCACCGCCGCATCACCTGGGGCCGCGCGGTGGACATGAACGACCGGGCGCTCCGCAAGATCATCGTCGGCCTGGGCGGCCCGTTCGGCGGGATCCCGCGCGAAGACGGCTTCATGATCACGGCCGCGTCCGAGGTCATGGCGATCTTCTGCCTAGCGCGCGATCTGGCCGACCTCGAGCAGCGGCTGGGCAACATCATCATCGGGTACACGCGAAGCCGCGATCCGGTGCGCTGCCGCGACATCGGCGCCCACAAGGCGATGACCATCCTCATGCGCGACGCGCTGCACCCCAACCTCGTGCAGACGCTGGGCGGCACCCCGACCTTCATCCACGGCGGGCCCTTCGCCAACATCGCCCACGGCTGCAACTCGCTCATCGCTACCCGCGCGGGGCTCAAGCTCGGCGACATCGTGGTCACCGAGGCGGGCTTCGGAGCCGACCTGGGGGCCGAGAAGTTTTTTGATATCAAGTGTCGCCTTGGCGGGCTCAGCCCCGATGCCGTCGCAATCGTCTCGACGATCCGCGCACTCAAGATGAATGGGGGAGCATCCAAAGACTCTCTGGCGAACGAGGACCTGGAGGCACTCGGGCGCGGCCTGGAGAACCTCTACGGCCATGTCGAGAACGTGGCGAAGTTCGGGGTCCCGGCGGTGGTGGCGCTCAACCGCTTCGCGAGCGACACGGGCGCCGAGGTCGCGGCCGTGCTCGACGGCTGCGCGGCGCGCGGGATCGCTGCGGTCGAGGCCGACCCGCACGGCGGCGGCGGTCCGGGTTGCGTCGATCTGGCCGACGCCGTCTGGGAGCTGGCCAACAGCGGCGATGCCGACTTCCGGCCGCTCTACCCGGACGACATCCCGCTGAAGGAGAAGATCGAGACCGTGGCGACGGAGATCTACGGCGCCTCCGGCGTGGACTTCCAGCGCGGCGTCACCGCCGAGCTCGAGCGGCTGGAGTCGTTCGGGCTGGCAAGCGCCCCCGTCTGCATCGCCAAGACGCAGTACTCGTTCTCCGACAACCCGGCGCTGCTGGGGCGTCCGCGCGGCTTCCGAATCACCGTGCGCGAGGTCACGCCGTCGGCCGGCGCGGGGTTCGTGGTGGTGAAGACGGGGTCGATCATGACCATGCCGGGTCTGGCGGCGAAGCCGGCCGCACTCAACATGACGATCGACGACGATGGGGTGATCGGTGGGCTGATGTAGGGGGGCCGCCCGCCGTGGTCCCGCGGAAACGGCCAGGGACGCGCTGATGCTCGGTTGGGACAGGGGGGGCCATCCCCTCGCCCGGGGCTGGCGAACCACACGTCGCTGGCCCAAGTTGGGGCTGCATTGATTTCATCGGCCTCTTCCCCCCAATCCACCCCCCCATGCCCGACCCCAACGCCTACTGGGCCCGCAACCTCCGCTACCTCGGGATCCTGCTTTCGATCTGGTTCGTGGTTTCGTACGGATTCGGGATTCTGTTCGCCGACGCGCTCAACGCGATTCGCATCCCGGGCACCGGGTTCAAGCTCGGCTTCTGGTTCGCGCAGCAGGGGTCGATCTACGTCTTCGTGGTGCTGATCTTCGTGTACGCGCGCCTCATGAACCGGCTGGACAGGGAGTATGGGGTGGCCGAGGAATGAGCCGCAGCCCGCTCGCGGCCCCGGTGCGCTGACCGATGGACGTACGCCTCTGGACCTTCGTGATGGTGGGGGTCTCCTTCGCCCTCTACATCGGGGTGGCGATCTGGTCCCGGGCCAGTTCGACCAAGGACTTCTACGTGGCGGGCACGGGGGTGTCGCCGCTGGCCAACGGGATGGCGACGGCGGCGGACTGGATGTCGGCGGCGTCGTTCATCTCGATGGCGGGGCTGATCTCGTTCATGGGGTACGACGGGTCGGTGTACCTGATGGGGTGGACGGGCGGGTACGTCCTGCTGGCGATGCTGCTGGCGCCGTACCTGCGCAAGTTCGGGGCGTACACGGTGCCGGACTTCGTGGGGGACCGCTACTACTCGCAGGTGGCGCGGGTCGTGGCGGTGGTGTGCGCGATCTTCGTCTCGTTCACGTATGTCAGCGGCCAGATGCGGGGCGTCGGGATCGTCTTCAGCCGCTTCCTCGAGGTGGATGTCACCGTCGGTGTGATCATCGGGATGGGGATCGTCTTCTTCTACGCCGTCCTCGGCGGGATGAAGGGCATCACCTACACCCAGGTGGCGCAGTACTGCGTGCTGATCTTCGCCTACATGGTTCCGGCAATCTTCCTGGCGATCATGCTTTCGGGGACGTTCATTCCGCAGCTGGGCTTCGGCGGGGCCGACCCCGAGAGCGGCGTCTTCCTGCTCGACAAGCTCGACGGGCTGCACCGGGAGCTTGGCTTCACGGCGTACACCGACGGCACGAAGTCGATGATCGACGTGTTCTTCATCACGGCGGCGCTCATGGTGGGCACCGCCGGGCTGCCGCACGTGATCATCCGCTTCTACACGGTCCCGAGGGTGCGCGACGCGCGGATCTCGGTGGGGTGGGCGCTGCTGTTCATCGCAATCCTCTACACGACGGCGCCCGCAGTGGCGGTCTTCGCGCGCGCCAATCTGCTGGACACGGTCGCCGGGCAGCCCTACGAGGCGATGCCCGAGTGGTTCAGCAAGTGGGAGGACACGGGGCTAATCACCTTCGAGGACAAGGACGGCGACGGGAACATCCGGTACGTGGGCGACGCCGCCGAGAACGAGCTGACGATCGACCGCGACATCATGGTGCTCGCCAACCCCGAGATCTCGCGCCTGCCGAACTGGGTGGTGGGGCTGGTGGCGGCGGGCGGGCTTGCGGCGGCGCTTTCGACGGCGGCCGGGCTGCTGCTGGTGATCTCGTCGGCGATCAGCCACGATCTGCTCAAACGAACGCTCAAGCCGGACGTATCGGAAAAGGGCGAACTGCTGGCGGCGCGGATCAGCGCGGCCTTTGCGGTGGTGGTCGCGGGGTGGCTGGGGATCAATCCGCCGGGATTCGTGGCGCAGGTCGTGGCCTTCGCCTTCGGACTGGCGGCCTCGTCCTTCTTCCCGGTCATCATCCTGGGAACCTTTACGCGCACAATGAACCGCGAGGGCGCGATCGCCGGCATGCTGTCGGGGATCACCTTCACCGCGGCTTACATCATCTACTTCCGTTTCGTCAATCCGGCCGCGGACTCGCCCGAAAACTGGTGGTTCGGCATTTCGCCCGAAGGCATCGGCACCCTGGGCATGCTGCTCAACTTCGCGGTGGCGTTCACCGTGTCGAAGTTCACGCCGGCACCGCCCGCGAGCGTGCGCGAACTCGTCGACCGCATCCGCATGCCTGGAGGCGCCGGGCAGGGAGGGTAAGCCATGAATCCGAAGCGCTGGTTGAGCCTGATCGTCGCGACGCTGCTGCTCGCGGCCGCCCCAAGTGCCGCCCAGGCCCAGACCGAGATCCACTTCCAGTACGGCAGTCTCACCAACCCGTTCGCCGATTCCCGAACCGGCACGGCCGTCCTGACCTTCCAGCACGCATCGTTCTGGAGGTTCGGCGACAACTTCTTCTTTATCGATGTGACGGACGACGGCGTTGGCGACGGCTTCAACGACAAGGACGCCTACGGGGAGTGGTACTCGAACTTCAGCCTGGGGAAGTTGAGCGGGCGTGACATCGGCTTCGGCCCCGTCGCCGACCTGGGCCTCTTCATGGGCGTGGCCATGGGGATGGACGCAAATGTCCTCCAGTGGCTTCCTGGCGCGCGCATCTCGTGGAATCTGCCGGGGTTCATCTTCCTGAACACCGACTTCATGATGGCCGTGGACGGTACCGACGGCCTGGACGGCGGGAGCCCGCCCGAGCAGGACAGCCGTCTGGCGATCGACATCAACGGACTACTTCCCTTCAACCTGGGCAGTCAGTCCTTCTCGATCTCAGGCCACGCGGAGTACTACACCCCTGGCACGAACGAGCTGGGCGACGACGTGCCGGGCTCGATCCTGGCCCAGCCGCAGTTGCGATGGGACATCGGTGGCGAGAATGGGCTGTTCGTGGGCGTCGAGTACCAGTACTGGAGCAATAAGCTGGGGACGGATGTGGACGAGAGCGTGGTGCAGCTGCTGGGGGTCTGGCAGTTCTAGGGTTCAGCTAACCGTTCTTGTCCTTCGGTAGCGACCGCCTCTTCGGGCGTTCCTCCAGCAGCCTCTCGAGGAAGTCGACCCGCTCCTCAAGACGGTTCAACTCGTCGGCCTGGTAGTCGTCCCGCCCTGGCCGGCCCCCGACTGCCAGCCGGTCGATTCTCTCTTCCAGCCTGGTTACCCGCTCCAGCAGCCGGGTCCCCCATGATCGCTGTTGCCGGGTCCCCACGAGCAAAGCGGCGACCATCAGGAGGAGGAAGATTGTTGCGAAACTCATGCCACGCTCCTACGCGTTCGAGTGCTTTGCGGTGATTGCTCCAGCTACGGCCAACCCACCCAGAATCGTCACGCCGCCGACCGCCAGCCACGGCTGCGTCCCAACGATAACCCCGAGAATGACCACGTAGAGCAGGATTGTCAGCCCCGCCGTCACGGCACCGCCCGGTACCCGGATCGGGCGCTCGAGTTCGGGGTGCGTTTTGCGCAGCCGGAAGAACGCCGACAGAACCATCAGATCCACCGAGATCGCCACCAGCATCATGAACTGGATGAGGAATTCGAGGGCGGCGGTCGAAGCCAGCGCGAGGATGACCACGCCGACCAGAAGCAGGCCCGCGACGGGGGTGCCCCGCGGCGACACATGCCGGAACACCTTGGGGGCCAGCCCGGCACGGCCCAGGGCGAAGGCGACTCGGGGCATCCGAGGAAGTTCACGTTCAGCGAGCTGACCAGGATGAGGATGCTGGCGATCACCACGAAGGTCGCGGCGGCGTTGCCGTAGACGCCCTGGACCGCGTCGCGCGCGACCAGCGCCGAACCCGCCATCTCGTCCGGCGCGAGCGCAGTGAGGTAGGCCGTGTTGACCATCAGGTAGAGGATGGCCACGGCGACCGCGCCGCCGATCAGGATCCTGGGAATGGAGCGGCCCGGGTCGCGGATCTCCTCGGCCATCTTCGCCGCGTCCTCCCAGCCGTAGTAGGCGAAGGCGACCGACTGGTAGGCGAGGGCGAAACCGAGGAGGGACGCGCGCTCGACGGTCGGGGCCGCTACGAGGCCGCTTCCGTCTCCCGCGGCGATGCCGGCGGCCGCGATGGCCGCGAGCACGACCACCTTGATGAGCGTGGTGACGTTCTGGACGGTGGTGCCGACCTTCAGGCCCCCCATGTGGATGATCACGTAGCCGACGACAACCCCCGCGGCGAGGATGCGCACCGACCCGCTGCCCACCAGGATGATCAGGTACTCGGCGATCGCCACCGCCTTGATGGCGCCCGAGAAGGCACGGCTCACCAGCAGCTCGGACCAGCCTGCCACGAACCCCGCGACCGGGCCGTAGGCTTCGCGGGCGTACACGTACTTCCCGCCCGCCTTCGGCAGCGCGGTGGTCATCTCGGCGAGCACCAGGGTGCTGAGCGCGGCAACGATCCCGCCCAGCACCCACACGCCCAGGATCAGCCAGCCGTTACCGAGGTATTCCGCGATCAGTCCGGGGGTGCGCAGGATCCCGGCCCCGATGACCATGCCGACGGTGATCGCCAGGCCGTCCCGCACCCGCAGCACCCGCTTCATCTCGCCGCCTCCAGCTGCTCCAGAACGCCGCGCGCGGTCTCGTCGCCGGGTGCGAACTCGACGGCGCGGCGGCCGTGCGGGATCGCCTCGGTGACGCGGCCGGCGCGCGCCAGGGCGATCGCGAGATTGAGGTGGGCGCGGCTCAATTCGGGGCCGGCCGCGACCGCGCTCTCGTAGAACCGGATCGCCGATGCGAGGTCGTCGGAGCGCAGGTACATGTTGCCGAGGTTGAAGTAGGCGAGCGGCTCGCTGGGGTTGAGCGCGATCGCCGCCTGGTATTCGCGGATCGCCCCGGCCCCGTCGCCGGAAGCGGCGCGCGCGATTCCGAGATTGACGCGGACAAGCGGCTGGTCGGGATCGGCGGCGAGGCTCCGGGAGAACGCCGCAATCGCACTCGGGTAGTCGCCCGTCTGATTGTGGACAAGGCCCTGCGAGCGAAGGACATTCGGGTCGCCGGGGAGGACCGCGAGTGCGTGGTCGAGCAGGGTCAGAGCGGTGCGGGCATCGCTGCGCGCGAGCGCCTCGTCGGAGAGGAAGCCGAGGATCATGGTGACGCGGCGGCGCACGGCGAGGGGTTCATCTGCGATGGCGAGGGCCGTGGCCCCGCTGTCGTCCGGGCGCGCAGCGGGTCCGTCCGCGCCAACCCCGGCACGCGCAACCAGCAGCGTCGCCAGCGCCAGCGCCCGCAGATCCACGTCCTCGGATTCGGCCAGACCGGTCACCCGGGCCATCGCATCCGCCCCGAGTCCGGCACCCGGTCGCACCCATTGCGTCAGGAAGCGGGCCAGTCCTTGGAACTGCGCCATCGTCCCGGGGTCATCGGGATGGAGGAGCATGCGCGCCGCCTGTTCGGCCCCCATCCCGTCCGTGACGGCCAACAGCCCCGCCGTCACGCGATCGTGCGGCTTCGTTTCGCCCCACCACTCGTCCACCTGAGCCTGCAGGCCGATATCGCTGCGGTCGGTGTGGCAGCCCCGGCACGCGCTGACCAGCCCGAGCCGCCCGTCCAGCTGCGGGCGCGGCACGGGAATCGTGTGATCCGAGCGGGCGAACGGGACCGCCGGGCCGACCTCCGGATGCTGCAGGTAGGGCATGTGGCAGGAGACGCACTTCGCACCGGTCGAACCCGCGGGATGGAAGGTGTGGGCCTCAGGATCCGCGGCCTTCGCGGCATGACACGACGTGCACTGCCGGTCGTCGGTCTCGTCGGCCAGGGGCACGCGGTTGACGTCCCGGTAGCCCAGTCCGTGGGGCTCGTGACAGCTGACGCAGGTCATGCTGCCGTCGACGTAGCACGACGACGAGAGGTGGGTCGCCTGGTATGCAAAGGACTTCACGCGCCCGTCGGGCAGGTACGGATCATCGCCGAGCACCGGCAGCTTGAGCGCGTAGAAGTCGGCCAGGCCCGCACCGGGCAGGTAGCCCTCCTGCACCACGTCCTTGAGTGCGTGACACCGGAAACAGACGCCGAGCGACTCCTCGACGCCGTCGGTGACCCGGCTGTCCAACCCGATGTCGGCGAAGGTCGCCTCTCCGGCGCCACCCCCGGACATCAGCTCGACATGGCGGCGCGCCGGACCGTGGCAGGACTCGCAGTTGATGTCCAGCGAGGTCCATCGGGTCGCCACGCCCTCCCCGGCATCGAGCCGTGCGGTGATCTGGCTGCCGTGGCAGGACTGGCAGTTGGCGAAGCGTGACATGGTGCCCAGGATCCGCGCGGGCGGCCAATCGCCGCAGTCGGCCAGCGCCATGCTGGCGTCGACGGGCACCCACCCCTCGTCCGTCCGGCTCCCTGTGTTGCAGAACCAGGTGTCCAGCTGCCGCGAGTAGTCGAAGGGGAGGAACCGCGCCGTCCCGTCCGCCAGGTGGCTGACGAACCCCTGCGTGCCACCGCCCAGCATGTGGCCGCCCCCGATCACGCCATCCACCTTGATTCGCTGCTCCGCGCGCCCTTCCTGCCGCACCACGAAGATGTAGTCGCCGGCCGAGTCGACCACGGGAAGCACGGTCCCGTCCCGGAAGACGATCGGCGTCCCGTCGAAGGGCACGATGACGGTCTCTGGACCGGGCTCGCCCCCCGCGCGGCCGTGCGTGGAGGCGGCCCACCCGGCGTACTGGTCCGCGTGACAGCCGGCGCACGTGTCCGAGCCGGCGAAGTCGGCAGCCGTGACCGTCACGGCGGCCTGCTCCGCAACCCCCGACCCGGCCCGGCCACCGGGAGACGTCTCGCGGTCGCCGCACGCAGCGACGAAAACGGGCACGGCAAGCGCCCCCGCCACGGCCGCGAGCCTTAACAAACGCTGCCGCAAGGGTGCTGGCCGCCTCACCGGCCCCGCCGCCCGTCACGCGACCATGCGGGTCCCTGGCAGCGGCACAGCGTGCGGATGTACGCCACCAGCGCCCGCTTCTCGTCGTGACCCAGCGAAGCCCCGAACGCGGGCATGCGATGACTCTTGCCGAGGATCCAACCCCCGGCGTGGATGCCATCGTAGAGGGTGTCGTCGGGGCGCTCGGACATGGCCGCCGAATCGGCGTGGGCGGTGGGCGTGACGGGAAGGAAGGGCGCGTTGAAGCCGTCGCCGGCACCCTGGACGCCGTGGCACGGCGCACATTGCGCGGTGTAGAGGGCGGCACCGTCGGCGGGCGCCGCATCGGTCGGGGCGGGTGCAGCGGACAGCGCCGGCAGCGCGGGCATGCCCGCGACCGCCTCGCTCCCCACCCAGGGCCCCTCACGCCCCACCAGGTACGCCGCGATCAGGTCCATCCGATCGGGCTGCTCGAGCGAGGCTGGCATGACGGTTCCCGGCGCGAGGTGCTCGGGGTCCTGGACCAGGGCTCGCACGTACCCGGGCTGCAACCTGTCGCCGATCCCGTCCAGGCGCGGACCGATGCGGCCGCCGTCGTCCCCGAGCTGGTGGCAGCCCAGGCAGCTCCAGCGGTCGCGGAGGAGCGTCGCCGCCTTCGCGCCGGCAAAGGGAGAGAGCGCCAGGGGCTCCCATGCCGGGACATCCGCGCCGCGCTGCTCCATGAGGAAGCCGGCGATCGCGGTGACCTCGGCCGCGTCGAGGCGGAAGTCCGGCATCTGGCCGCCGCGGCCCGGAACCGCTCCCGCCGGCCGGATCGTCACGGGCGCGGACAGGTACCCGGCGAGCCATTCCTCCCGCACGCGCACCCCCGTCGTGCTCAGGTCCGGGGCCGTGACCCGCGGCTCGGCCCGGGGATGGGCGTGACAGCCCGCGCAGTTCAGCGTCTCGAAGAGCGCCGCCCCCGCCGCCCGGTCCGCGTCGGGGTGGCGGGCCATCGCCGCGCGCATGGCGTCGTCCATCCCGCGCAGCTCCACGTCGTTGGTGACGAAGAGCGCGAGCGCCACCCGCTGCCACTCGTCGAGCTCGTAGCGCGGCATCCGCGCCGGAGCGATATCGGGCCGCACCGTCTGCGGATCGGCCAAGTAGTGGAACAGGTAGGCCGGCGCGATCAGCGCGGTGCCCTCTCCAAACGGCCGGGCCGCCTCGCGAATCGTCCCGCCGTCCGGCACCCCGGCGTGACAGGCGGCGCAACCGAGCTCCTCGACCAGCTGCCGCCCCGCCGGCACCTCCTGGGGCGCCCGGTCTCCCCTCCCCACAGGCTCGGTCAGCTCCGTCCGGAGCAGCTGGGCAGACACCCGCTCGGGCAACCCGCCCGCCCGCGGCGCCAGGAAACCGGCCAGCACCGCAACCGACGCGCCAACCAACGCCGCGACCGCCACCACCCCCACGCCCCGCCTCAAAGGAGCACCCCTCAATGGAGCCCCCATCAATGCAGCACCAACGCCAGGACAAACCAATACGGCAACACCCCAACCAACGCCGTCAGCACCGCCTTCACCGTCCCGAAGTCGAGCGCCTGCCGGATCGCGATCACACCCGCCGCGAGCATCCACGCCTGCAACACGAACCCGATCCCGCCCACCACCGGAGCCAGCACGATCAGCAGCCCCGGCGTGCGCGCAAAGCCCAGGGTGCGGAGCAACTCGCCCCAGGTCGCGGTCCCCCCGAAAGCCCGGGTCCCGATCAGCCAGGTGATCCCCGCCCAGAGCAGCCACTGAAGCAGGCTCGTCACGCCGGCAGCACCCATCGCCAGCCACCCGAGCTCGTAGTCCTGCGCGGCCGCAGCCAGCGAAACGGCCAGCACCACCAGTCCCGCCTGTCCCGTTGCGCCGGGGTCCGCCTCCACCTCCTCATAGACCTCCGCCCTCAGGATGGCGGCGCCCAACATCCTGGCCAGCAGGCCCCGGTCGGCCATGTCGCTCAATGATGCCTCCAGGTTGGCGCGAAGTCGCAGGGCATCGCCCCGTCGGGTGCGAGAAACATGCGCCCGGCTCCGAAGCGCGCCAAGTCCGGGTTGTCGCACCCGCCCGATCGGCTACACTTTCCGGCTGCCCCGAACCCGCTCCGGCGTCAGGCCACCTCCACCCCCACGGCAATCCTGCGCACCGACGACTTCCCGACGACCCTCCCCGCCCGCATCGGGCGCGCTTCATTCGCTGATCGGATTGCTGTAGTGGATGAAGGGCGACCGTGCAGCTACGGCGACCTCCAACGCGATGCGTGGGCCTGGTCTGCCCGGCTCACAGAGGAATGCCGCGAGGGCGACACCGGCCTCGCCAGCCAGCGCGTGGCCTACCTGGTGCCCCCGGGACGGACCCACGTCGCGCTGCAGCTCGGCATCTGGACGGCCGGCGCGATCGCCGTGCCGCTCGCGGTGTCCCACCCTCTCCGCGAGCTGGAGTACGTGCTGGACGACGCCCGGCCCCGCATCGTCGTGGTGGACCCCTCCCTCCCCCAGAGCCACCAACTCGCGGCTTCCGCAAAGACCCGCCGCGCGGCCGTGGTCGCCCTGCCTCCCCCCTCACCCCACCCCCATACCCCCCCCGCCCCCCCACCCGGCCCCGCCCGCGGCCCGGCGCTGATCATCTACACCAGCGGCACCACGGGCCGCCCCAAGGGTGCGCTGACCACCCACCGCAACCTCGCGGCCCAGATCACCGCGCTGACCGCCGCGTGGGGCTGGTCGGCGGACGACCGGATCCTGCACACGCTGCCGCTGCACCACATCCACGGCGTCGTGAACGCCCTGGCCTGCGCGCTCTGGTCCGGCGCCGCGTGCGAGTTCGGCTCCGGCGCGCCGGCCTCGACCTGGGATCGCCTCGCGTCGGGCGAGATCACACTCTTCATGTCGGTCCCCACCGTGTACGCGCGGCTCATCCGTGCCTGGGAAGAGGCCGCGGCACCCGTGCGGCGGCGGTGGTCGCGGGGAGCCGCCGGCCTCCGCCTCATGGTCTCCGGCTCGGCGGCGCTCCCGGTGGCCACGCTGGAGCGGTGGCGCGAGGTCACCGGCCACACCCTGCTGGAACGGTACGGCATGACCGAGATCGGCATGGCTCTGTCCAACCCGCTCATCGGGGAGCGCCGCGCGGGGCACGTCGGGCTGCCGCTTCCCGGCGCCGAGGTTCGGGTCGTCGGGGATCGGGGCCATCCCGTCGCCGCGGGCGAGCAGGGCGAGATCGAGGTGCGCGGCCCCCAGGTCTTCCGCGAGTACTGGGGGCGCCCCGAAGAGACCGCCGAAGCGTTTCGCGACGGCTGGTTCCGTACCGGGGACGAGGCGCTCGTCGGCGAGGCCGGGTACTACCGGATTCTGGGGCGCCGGAGCGTCGACATCGTCAAGACGGGCGGGTACAAGGTGTCGGCGCTCGAGGTGGAGGAGTTGTACCGCACGCACGCCGCGATCCGTGACCTGGCCGTGGTGGGCGTCCCGCACCCCGAGTGGGGCGAGCAGCTGCGCGCGGCGTGGGTCCCGGCGGGCGAAGGCGATGTCCCTTCCGCCGGCGAACTGAGGGCCTGGGGCAAGGAGCGCCTCGCGCCCTACAAGGTCCCGCACGAGTTCGCAGCCGTGTCCGGGCTGCCGCGCAACGCGATGGGCAAGGTGCAGAAGACCGCGGTGCGTGACATGTTCATGGAGCGTGAAGCCGGAACGTCCAACGCGCCGCCCACCGATCCCCGGCAGGCGTCAACCGTCCCAAAGGAGCCCCCTTGATTCAGGCCATTCTGGACAACCTGCGCACCTACTGGATCGTGCACCTGCTGCTGCTGTTCTACACGGCGCTGCTCGCCTGGCACGCCTGGACCGGCAACCGCAAGACCAGCGGCGTCGCCGATTACTTCGTCGGCGGGCGCTCGATGGGGCCGATCGCGATCGGGCTGTCGTTCTTTGCGACGTACTCCAGCACCAACTCCTTCGTCGGCTTCTCCGGGCAGGCATACGACTGGGGCGTGACCTGGTTCCTGCTGGTGCCCTTCGTGGTGGGGCTGTCGCTCTTCGCCTGGGTCGGGGTGGCGCCTCGGCTGCGCACCTTCACGGAGTCGCTCGGGTCGCTGACGATTCCGGACTTCATCGGCTTCCGCTTCGGCAGCCCGGGGGCGCGGGTGCTGGCGGCGGTGATCGTGATCTTCGCCTCGTTCTTCTACATGACCGCGGTGTTCAAGGGCATCGGCAACCTGCTGGAGGTGTTCCTCGACATCCCCTACCGGGCCGCGATCATCATCGTGTTCTTCATCGTCATGATCTACACCGTGGTCGGCGGATTCATCTCGGTGGTGAAGACCGACGCGGTGCAGGGCCTGGTCATGGTCGTCGCGGGTGTGCTGCTCTTCAGCGGCGTGGTGTCGGCGTCGGGGGGACTGGGCTCGTACGCGGTGCTCGCCGAGGATCCCGCGACCGAGCCGCTGCTGCGCTGGGGCGGCGGGGTGGCGGTGCCGCTGGCGCTGGGCGTGATTTTCGCCGCGACGGTCAAGTTCGCCGTCGAGCCGCGCCAGTTGTCGCGCTTCTACGCGCTGGAGAGCCGGGCGGCCATCCGCAAGGGCGTGTGGGTGTCGACCATCGCCTTCGTGGTGGTGTACTCGCTGCTTATTCCGGTCGGGCTCTATGCGCGCAACATCATCCCGGGCGGTTTGGCCGACACCGACATGGTGGTGCCGCAGCTGCTCACCACTCCGGGCGTCTTTTCGGCCGGTGCGAGCGCGTTCCTGCTGCTGGCGATGGTCGCGGCAGCGATGTCGTCGCTCGACAGCGTGCTCCTGGTGATGGCGTCGACGGCGCAGCGCGACATCGTTGGGATGGTGCGCCCGTCGCACTCGGAGCGCTCGGTGCTGACGGCGACCCGGCTCTACGTGGCGCTCTTCGCGCTGATCACGGCGATCATCGCACTGAATCCTCCCGACGGGATCGTGGGACTGACAGCCCTGTCCGGCGCGATCTACGGCGCCTGCTTCGGCCCCGCCCTGCTGATGGGGCTTTATTGGCGCCGCGGCAACGGGACGGCCACCATCGTGTCCTTCGTGACCGGGCTGGTGGTCCTGCTCCTCTGGAACCAGTTCCCGTGGAACGGGGGCATCCACCAGGTGTTCCCGGGGGTCGTGGTGTCGTTCGCGGCCTACTGGGCGGTCGCCAGGTTCACGCCCAGCTATGAGTCCGCCGAGGTCGACGGGCTCTTCGAGGCGGAGCGCGCCGGGCTGGCGGACTAGTCGGCACGCTCCACCAGCACGCCGTCGCGCACCCAGTCCTCGCCGCCCACGGTGACCGTCGCGTCGGCGAAGAAGTTCCAGCGCACGTAGCCGCCGCCCACCGAGCCTCCCAGTTCGGTGTTGTCGCCCAGCGATAGCCGGATGACGCCGGCGCCGTAGCCGTAGTACGGGATCCAGTCCTCTCCGTCGGGGATCGCCAGCAGGGGATTCAGCCCGACCGCCAACTCGCGGAAGGTGCTCGCGGCCTCGCCGCCCGCCTCCATCTCCGCGAGGACCCCGTCGCGTCCGGTCTCGGCCTCGACCTCGACCACGCGGCCTCCCTCGAAGTGCAGCACCAGCCCCTCCACGCGCTCACCGCCCCACATCGCGGGCGGGAAGGCGATACTGCCATTCACCGTCTCGAGCATGGGAGACACCCGCGCGGCCCCGGCCGGCAGCTCCACCTCGCGGTCGATCAGGTTGCGGGCCACCGTCGCGCGCGCGGCCGAGGCGTCGCCGTCCTGACGCGTCACCGGACGGTCGCCCCCCACCTCGAAGCTGATGTCGGTCCCGGCGGGCGTCGTCACCCGCACGGTTCCCTCCCTGAGCGCCGCCTCGAACGCGGTCAGCGCCTCGGCCAGCGCCCCGTAGTCGGTGTCCAGGAGCGCGGTCTGATACACCTGGTCGGTGTGCGCGTCCATCGGAAGCTCCTCCATCTCGAAGGAGGTGTTCCCGGCCCAGTGGAAGTGGACGGTGCGGCCGCTGCCGCCTCGCAGCACGTCCTGCAGCACGCGGTACACGTCGGTCGGGACCGAAGGGTCGGGAGTCGCGCCCGGAAGCTTGACCGCCACATCGACCCCGCCCAGCGCCTCGGGCCACCCGTCGGGCCCGGTGCCGAGCCCGGTGGTGAACTCGGTCGGCTCCGCACCGGCCACTGCACCGCCGTAGATGTCCACGGCGCCGAGATCGGTGGCGCCCGCCGCGGCCACGCCGGCGCGCAGGAGCGGCACGAGCGCGTCCCAGCGCCCCCCGCCCTGCCCCACCACGAGCAGCACGCGTTCCCCGGGCTGAAGATCCATGCGCTCGAGGAGCATCGCCGAGATCGCGCCGAAGTCGAGGTCGGCACCCGCGTCCGCCGCGGCTTCGGTTGCCTCGTCGGATTCAGGGGCGCCGTCGGGCGAGCAGGCCGTCGCCGAGACGACAAGCGGGAGTATGGGGAGCCAGGCCAGCGGGCTGAGTCGGCGGCGCATGGTGATCGTCCTTGTCGCGGGAAGGTTGGCCCCGAATCGGCCGGGGTGGAGCGTCCGAAGGTAGGCGCTCGGCGCCGCGGCCGTCCATGCGCGCGAGTGCGGGCGCGGCCGCTCCGCAGGGATTACCTTGAATCTTCAACGGCAACGCGGTGGAGAACCGCGGAGGGAGTGGAGCCATGGAACCGAACAGCTGGATCAGGGACTCGGTCGCCCGGGTGGCCGCCGCCATTTGCCTGGCCTCGGTCGCCCCCACCCCACTTGCAGCGCAGACGATCCGCGGGACTGTAACCGACCCGGCGTCCGGGGCGGTCGTGGCAGAGGCGCTCGTGATCATGGTGAACGATGACGGCGAGCCCGTCGCCACCGTGCTCACCTCGGCCGACGGCAGCTTCGCCTTCACTCCGCCGGGGCCGGGAGGCTACATGGTGGGCGTCACGGGCCTCGGCTATCAGCAGGCGATCACGCCGCGCCTGGAGGTCGGCGCCGCGGACATCAGCCTGGACATCTTCCTGCCGCCGGACCCGGTCACCCTGGACTCGCTCACCGTGGTGTCGACGCGAAACACGCCCGACGCGGGACGGCTGCGCGGCCTGCTCATGCCGGAGCGCCGCCGCGGGACGCTCGTCGGGCGGCTCACCCGGGCCGAAATCGAGTCGCGCGGACCCCGCAGCGATCTGATCGGGCTGCTCGCGACGATGAACATCCCGGGGCTGCGCGCGCGCCGATACGCTCTTTCAACGGGCGCGCCGGAGACCGGGGTATGCGTCGAGCTGGGACGAAACCGCTCCGTTCTCGGGAAAACGTCCAGCCGGTTGAGAATCGCGGCGGACGACCTCGGATTCACAACCGAGGACGACATCGAAGCGCGCGCCGACGCGTGCGCCATGGTGGCGGTCTACGTCAACGACTTCCCCATTTCGGACCCGGCCAACTACCTGTCGGCGATCACGCCCGCGGATCTGGAGGGGATCGAGGTGCTGCCTCCCCTGGAAGCCCTCGCCCGATACGGCGCCCGCGCCGCGAACGGCGCGCTGATGCTGTGGACGATGAAGGAGCGCCGGGACTGACCGGATCGGGCCGTGGGCCCGGCCAAGGGGCTGCCTGCGGGAGTTTTGTCGGCCACTTGGGCCACATTTTGGCCGACAAAGGGGGTTGTCCGCCACTCTCGCCCGGATTTGGCCGACAAAGCCGGTGCGATGCGCCTTCCGCCGTCTCTACCGCTGCGTCCTGTGCATCAGAACGACGAAGCCCTTCCCTTCGCGGTCCCGGCTCATCATCACCGACAGCTTCCGGTCCGGGCCCATCCCTTCGCGCTCCGCCTGGATCATGCCCCGCTCTCGCCGATCGTCGAAATGTGTATTCGACTTCGATATGCCGAAGCCCGCCCCCGGCAGGTTGTCCACGTACCATTCGTATGCCTCGCGGGGGCTTGCGTCGGTCTTGAGGACGGCCCCGCCCATCGAAACATCCCGCGAATCACCCGAGAAGACGAACTCCACGCTCGCGCCGGGGGGCACGGGCACCCACCTCGGCATCCGGCCCGCTTCCTCTCCAGCCCGGAGGCGGATCCTCTCCCTCGGGCCCCGGATGCTTACGACTCCGCCCTGGTCGTCGCCCCGGATTTCGAGGATCGTACGCCCGTTGTTGTTCCTGATACGCAGGAACCCGCCCTCGTCGTCCGCCCTGCCGTCGATGCGGATGCCGTTGGCCACGGCGTCCTCGACCACCGACTCCAGCCCGCCCTCCAGCCACTCCTCCAGTTCGGAGAAGTCGATGTGGATGGGTTCGTCCTGGTTGGCCATCCGCAGGGTCAGCAAGCGGCCATCCTCGCCGGCCTCCACGAACTCCAGATCTTCGCCCAGCACCGATTCCGCCAGGTTGGCGAACGTCTCGGCAGGGCTCGCCTCGAAGTTCATCTCTTCCAACGTGAACTCGCCCCGCTCCATGAAGTCGTCGACCATCTTGCGGCCGTACACCATGCCCACCACGACGAGGGTGACCAGTACTGCCGCAAAGAGTCCGCCCCCCACGAGGATGACCTTGGCGAAGGTCGGAAGGCGTCTGCGGTCGTGGCGTGTGGCTTCTTCGTACGGATCCGACATCTGTGTTCTCCCTGTGCGGCGGTGCGGGCATCTGTTACCAATATGAGAGTCTACGAGCCAGACCGCCGGTTGTTTCGCGGACCGGCTCCCGCTGCACCCGGAGACCGAGGCGGCTCAGATGTCGTGGATCAGCGAAATCCTCCGCGAGGAAGCCACGGGGCTGCTGCGCCGCGAGCTCGATGCGGCGGTCCGGCGGTCGGGCCGCGTCTGGAACATCGTCCAGGTGATGAGCCTGAATGCCCCCGTGCTGAAGGCCACGATGGGACAGTACGCCGCCATCATGTTCGGGCCGTCGCCTCTCTCCCGCGTGCAGAGGGAGCTTCTCGCGACCGTCGTCTCGGCCGAAGTGGGGTGCTTCTACTGAACGCAGGCGCACGCGCATGACCTCCGGGCCGAGGTCGAGACAGGCGGAGCAGACGCCGAAGAGGCAGACACTCTCATCCACAATATCGTCCGGGACTGGAGGACGGCCGGCCTGTCGAGCGCGGACATGGCGCTGTGCGAATACGCCGCGAAGCTGACCCGCAACCAGCAGGGGATGTCGCGCGCGGACCTTGAGCATCTGCGCGGTGTAGGCTTTGATGACCGCGGCATCCACGACGCGACACAGGTGATCGGGTTCTTCAACTACATCACCCGAATCGCCGACGCACTCGGTGTGGAGCCGGAGGAGTTCATCGAGGAATGGGGCGCCAGGTAGCGGCCCGCGGGACCGGGGATGCGGCGGTCGTGCAGCAGGCATAGCTTGCGGTGTTTGAACACGACCCGAGACGGAGGAACTCCGATTCCATACCCTGTCGCTGAAGCCCTGGTGATTGCGCTGGCGGTCTACGGCATCGCCGGCGTGTGCTTCGCGGTGCCCTTCGCGTGGAGGGGCGCGGGCGCGATCGATCCGGCCGCAGAGGGCGGGACGTGGGGCTTTCGCGTGTTCATTCTGGCGGGCGTGGCGGCGCTCTGGCCCTTCATGCTGGTGAAATGGCGGCGGGCCGTGCGGAGCGGCGGGTCCGGGAGCGGCCAGCCCGGGAGCTGCGAGCGATGAGAAGCGGGCACCGTTCGGCGCACGTGATCTTCGTGCTTGCGGCCACGGTTGGCGGCGGCGGGGCGTTCGTTTTCGCGTGGACCGAGCGGGCCGCGCGCGCGGTGCCGGAAGCGGTTTCGATCGCGGGGCCGGCTGCGGCCGAGTCCGCGTGGGAGGTCGCGCTGGAGACGCACGCGGGGACGGCTCGGCTGGCGCTGGAGCAGGGCGGCGGCGGGTCTCCGGTGCTCCGGGTGTGGCTGCCGTCCGGACTCGACGCGGCCGATCCCGGTGTGGTTTTGGAGGTGGAAAGCGCGGCCGCCCGGGTGCTGGGAAGCGTGCGCGCCGGGAGGGCCGCGATCCCCCTCGCGGAGAGCCTGCCGGATGATGGTCTCCTGGTGCTGACGGACCTCGCGCGCGGCATCCGCCTCGGTGAGGTGGCAATTCCGGGCGGCGGATCATGAGCCACGTGTATCAGGCGGTGGGCTGGTCGCCCCAGAAGCGGAAGTACGACCTCGTGATCGCGGGCTGCATGGTGGTGTACTCGGCTGTCTTCGCGGGCGTCACACTCGCGGCACAGCCGCACGTGACGGTCGAGACGCTGCTGCTGCGGACCACGGGCAGCCTCGCCTTCGTGATGCTGTCGTTCGTACTGCTGATCGGCCCGCTGGCGCGCATTTCGCCGCGCTTCCTCCCGGTGCTGTACAACCGGCGGCATCTGGGGGTGGCGACGTTCCTGGTGGCGCTCGTCCACGGCGTCTTCGCGGTCTTCCAGTTCCACTTTCTGGGGGACCTCAATCCCTTCGCGAGCGTGCTGGCCAGCGACGGGAGCTTCGGAGACGGGGGCGGCTTTCCCTTCCAGCCGCTCGGCGCGGTCGTGCTGGGTGTGCTGTTTTTGATGGCCGCCACCAGTCACGATTTCTGGCTCGCCAACCTGACGCCGCGAGTCTGGAAGGGCCTGCACATGACGGTGCATGCGGGGTATGCGGTGCTGCTCGCGCACATCGTGCTGGGGGCGCTGCAGGGCGAGGGCAAGGCGTACCTGTGGCCGGTGACCGCTGCGGTGGCGGGGACTGTTTTCGCGCTGCACCTGTACACTGGGCTTGCGGAGCGCCGGCGGGATCGGGGGTCGCGGGGCGGTGCGGGCCGGGCGGAGAGCGGGCTCGAGGGGTACGTGCGCACCGTGGCCGCCGGCGAGATCCCGGATCTCGAGGGTCGGGTCGTTGTGCTCGGCGGCGAGCGTGTGGCCATCTTCCGCAACGGGGACGAGATCTCGTGCGTGTCGAATGTCTGCTGCCACCAGATGGGACCGATCGGCGAGGGGCGGATCATCGACGGCTGCATCACCTGCCCGTGGCACGGGTTCCAGTACGACCCCGTGACCGGATGCTCTCCCCCGCCCTTCGACGACAAGCTCGAGACCCATGACGTCGAGGTGCGGGACGGATCCGTGTGGGTGAATCCGGTGGCCAACGAACTCGGTACGGCTTCGCGCACGGCGCGGCTGCCGGTGGTCGCTGCCGGTGGGCCGGCGGCCGGAAGGGGCGCAGACGGATGACGGACTTCTACGTCGGATATCACGATCCCGCGCCCCGGAGGCTGCGCCGGTTCCAGCGGGTGGTCACGGCGGCGGTGCTGGTCGCGGCGGTGGGCGCGGCCCTGATTGCCGCGCTCGGGCAGCGGGAACTGCCGGCGGCGGCCTTCGAGTTCGGCACGGTGCGGGCGTTCGAGGGGCTGGTGACGGCGGACCCGTACCCGTCGCTGATTGTCCCGCGCGGGACGGTGTCGTCGCGCTACCTGCTGGTCGGGCCCGGAAAAGAGGGGGCGGACGCGCTGGTGGAGGCGGTCGTCGGGGGATGGGCGGAGCTCGAGGGCACGCTCGTGTACCGGGACGGCCAGGCGATGATCCAGGTGGAGCCCGGTTCGGTGGCTGCGCTGGACGGGGTGGACTATCCGCATGTCCCCCCGGACGTCGATCTGGGAGACGCGTACCTCGAGGGCGAGATCGTCGGGTCCAAGTGCTACCTCGGCGTCATGAATCCGGGTTCGGGAATCGCCCACCGCGCGTGTGCGACCGTTTGCATCCAGGGAGGCGTTCCGCCGCTGCTCGAAGTGCTCCACGACGATGGGCGCACCGAGGGGATCATACTGGCGGGACCGGATGGCGAGGCCATCGGAGGCCGTCTGGCCGGGCTGATCGCCACGCCCGTGGGGCTGACGGGACGCCTCGTGAGGCGCGGACCGGCCCTGCTCCTGTACGTCGACCCCGGTGACATCCAGAGGCTGCAATGAGCGTACTGGACCGCGGCGTGCGTGCGCCGGCCCCCTCGGATCCGTCGCGCAACCGGGCGCGCCGGGCCGCGGCCTTCCCTGTCGCCGACGAGTCGCTGCCTCCGGACGAACTCGTCTCCGGGCGCTACCGCCTGAACTTCGTCCGTTCCCGGGAGCAACTGGCCGCACTGCAGCGGCTGCGCTTCGAGGTGTTCAACCTGGAGCTGGGAGAGGGGCTCGAGTCGTCCTACGGGGCGGGACTGGACCGGGACGACCTGGACGAGGCCATGCATCACCTCCTCATCGTCGACAGGAAGACTGGTGCGCCGGTCGGGACCTACCGGATGCAGACGGCCGCGATGGCCGCAGTCAATTGCGGGTTCTACTCGGCGCGCGAATTCGACATCTCGGGCTTTCCGGCCACGGTCGTGGAAGACGCGATCGAGGTGGGCAGGGCCTGCATCGCAAAGGCGCACCGGAGCCGCCGGGTCCTGCACCTGCTCTGGCGCGGGCTCGCGCAGTACCTGACCTGGACGGGGAAACACCATCTGTTCGGCTGCTGCTCGCTGACCACCCAGGACGGACGGGTAGGCAACGAGGTCCATGCCCGGCTGGTGCGAGAGGGCCACCTTCACCCCGAAGTGAAGGCTTGGCCGCTGCCCGGACTGGAGTGCGGCCTGTACGACCACGGGGGCGAGCCGGTCGAGCCCATGGAGATCCCGCCACTCTTCCAGAGCTACCTCAATCTCGGCGCCAGGATCTGCGGACCCCCGGCCGTGGACAGGGACTTCCGGACCATCGACTTCCTGGTCGTGCTGGATGTGCGCGAGCTGGAGCCCCATGTCTACCGCAGCTTCTTCGGGTAGCAAGCCGGAGGTGGGCCCGGCGCCGCCCCGCATCGGCCTGCTCGAGTGGCCCCGGGTGGTTTGCAGGGTCGTGGCGGTCGGTGCGTGGACGGCGGCGATTGTGACGCTGGCGCTCCTGTGCGGGCTGCCGACACGGATGCTGCCTCGATCGGGGCCGGCCCGTTGGGCGAGGGTGCGGCGGTGGGGAATGCGGGCCTGGGGGCGGGGGATGATGCGCGCCTGCGGCGTCCGAGTGGCGACCGAGGGGCCGCCGCCCCCGCAGGGCTCCCTCGTCGTCTCCAATCATCTGGGATACCTCGACATCCCGATGCTCGGCTCCCTGGTCCCGATGGTGTTCGTGGCCAAGGCCGGGCTCAGGCGCTGGCCCTTCTGGGGATTCGCGGCCTCGGTGGGAGGGACCATCTTCGTGAGGCGTTCGACCAAGCGCGACGTTCTGCGCGTGCGCAGGGAGATGGTCGAGGCCCTGGCGCGGGGGGACAGCGTGATCGTCTTCCCCGAGGCCACCAGCACCGCCGGAGACACGATCCTGCCGCTGAAGGCGGCGCTTTTGGCCGACGCGGCCGCGCAGGAGACTCCCGTGTACTGGCTGACCGTGTCGTACAGGACGGGCCCCGGCGATCCGGAGGCGCGAGACCGGGTCTGCTGGTGGGGCGACATGGGTTTCGTGCCGCACGCGTTGGGGCTGTTCGCGCTCAGGCGGATCCACTGCACCGTTCGGTTCGGCGACGCGCCGGTGCGTTCGGCCGACCGCAAGGCGATGGCGGTGGAACTGCGGCGCGCGATGCTTGGCCGCTTCGAGCCGGTCGGAGCGGGTGGGCCCGGATGACGGTTCCCGGCCCGTGACGGCGCCGCGGCTGGCGGGCCGGAAGCGCGTGGTGCTGATGGCCTACCTCGCGTTGCTGGCGACGTCTCACCTTGTCAGGAGCGGGCGGCCGGCGCCGGCGCCGCGACCCGGGCAAGGCGTGCAGATGGTCGCCGGGTCTCCGGCACCGAAGGAGGGGGCCGTCGCGATTGCCTACAGGGAGTGGCCGGCCGCAGGCGAGGACGCGTCGCACCCGGTTCTGCTGCTTCACGGCAGCCCCGGATCGGGGTCCGCCTTCCGCCGGCTGGGGCCCGAATTGGCCGGGAAGCGGGCAGCGATCGCACCGGACCTGCCGGGGTTCGGCGGGTCCTCGGCAAAGGTCCCCGACTACTCGATTCGCGCGCACGCCGCGATGGCGCTCCAGCTGCTCGACTCGCTCGGAATCACGCGCGCTCACGTCGTGGGCTTCTCCATGGGAGGCGGGGTCGCGCTGGAGATGCACCACGCCGATGCGGCCCGCATCGCATCGCTCACGCTGCTCTCCTCCATCGGCGTGCAGGAGCACGAACTGCTCGGCGAATACTACCTGAATCACGCCATCCACGGCCTCCAGCTCTTCGCCATCTGGACCCTGCGCGAACTGATCCCCCACTTCGGCCTCGCCGACGACGGCTTCCTGAGCCACGCCTACGCCCGCAATTTCTACGACACCGACCAGCGTCCCCTGCGGGGGATCCTGCGCGGCTACCCCGGGCCGATGCTCATCGTGCACGGGACCGACGACCCGCTCGTCCCGGTGACGACCGCCGAGGAGCACTTCCGGCTCGTCCCCCAGTCCGAAATGGTCATGCTCGAAGGCAACCACTTCATGACCTTCCTCGAGCCGGAGCGCATCGCCCCCCCGATCGCCGACTTTCTGGACCGCGTCGAGGCGGGCGACGCCCTGCTGCGCGACTCGGCCGACCCCGCCCGGATCGCCGCCGCCGACCCGCCCTTCGACCCCTCGGCCATTCCGCCCGTCGCCGGGTTCGCGCTCTTCATCACCCTGCTGCTGATCGTGGCCGCCACCTTTGTGAGCGAAGACCTCACCTGCATCGGCACGGGGCTGCTGATCGCGCGGGGTTCGCTGCCGTGGACTGCCGGCGTGGGGGCGTGCCTGGCGGGCATCGTGGTGGGCGACCTGCTCCTGTACGCCGGAGGCCGGCTGATCGGGCGCCCCGTTACGCGGGTCGCGCCCCTTCGATGGCTGATCCGACCCGAAGAGCTCGATCGGGCCTGCCGCTGGTTCACCGAGCGGGGAGCCGCCCTGCTCCTCGGCGGCCGTTTCGTCCCGGGCACGCGCCTTCCGACCTATGTCGCGGCGGGCGTGGTGCGGATGCCGCTGCTCCCCTTCGCCTTCTGGATCCTGGTTGCGGCGGTGCTGTGGACGCCGCTGCTGGTGGGCGGCACGGCGATCTTCGGCGCCACTGCGGCCGAGCGGATCGGGGCGTTCCAGGACCGGACGCTGCCATGGCTCGTCGTGACGGCCCTGGGGGTCCTGATCGCGCTGCGCGTGGGGGTTCCGCTGCTGAGCGCGGCCGGTCGCCGCCGCTTTCTCGCGCGGTGGGGACGGGTGCGACGGTGGGAGTTCTGGCCGACCTGGCTCTTCTACCTGCCGGTGCTCGGATGGGTGGTGTGGCTGGCCGTGCGGCACCGCTCTCTCACCGTCTTCACCGCCGCCAACCCCGGGTTTCCGGACGGCGGCTTCGTGGGGGAGTCCAAGTGGGGGATCCTGGACGCGATCGAGGACCGCTCGCGGGTCGCACGGACGTTGGTGGCGGAAGGGGGAGCGGAAGATGGTGGCAGGGCGGCCACCGTGGCCGGGGAGGTGGGCGGGCTGCCGGTGGTGGTCAAGCCCGACGTGGGGGAGCGGGGGGCGGGGGTGTCGATCGTGAGGAGCGAGCCGGAGCTGGCGGCCCGGCTCGCCGAGGCCAGACGGAAGCTGATCGTGCAGGAATACGTGCCGGGTGAGGAGCTGGGCATCTTCTACTACCGGATGCCGGGCAGTCCACGGGGCCACATCTTCGGGATCACCGAGAAGCGCCAGCCATGCGTGACGGGCGACGGGCGGCGGTCGATCGCCGACCTGATCCTCGACGATGGCCGGCTTCGCTGTCAGCGGCGGATCTTCGCCAGGGAGCTGGGGGCGGCGCTGGACCGGGTCCCGCCGCCGGGGGAGCGCATCGTCCTGGAGGAGCGGGGGAATCACTCCTACGGGTGCGAGTTCCGCGACGGAGGTCACCTGGAGACGCCCGCCCTCGCCCATGCCATCGACAAGCTCAGCCGCGGGATCGAAGGCTTCTTTTTCGGGCGCTACGACATCCGGGGCGCTACGGTTCCCGACATGCAGGCCGGACGCTTCTGGGTGATCGAACTGAACGGAGTGTCGTCCGAGGCGACCAACCTCTACGACCCGCGCAACACGCTGCGCGAGGCCTATGCCACCCTGTTTGAACAGTGGACGCTCGCTTTCCGGATCGGGTCTGCCAACCGGGCCCACGGCGCACCGCCCACGGCGCTGTGGCCGCTGCTGCGAGGCGTGATGACGCATTTCCGGAATTCGCATTGATCGCACTGGACAGATGCGCTGAATCGCAATACCTTGCGGCGAATCGTTTCCGAGCGTCATGCCGGAACAGAATCACCAAGGAGCTGAGTGAATGAGCGGACAGGGCGGGACTCGCATCAGAGTCACATTGAGATGGTTGCAGATCCTCGATGACCTCGAGCCGTTCTTCAAGGACAAGGGCGAGTTCGTCTTCTGGGCGAAGGTCTGGACGGACAACGGTGGCGGCCAGGTGCAGGAGACCAGAATGCCGCGCAAGGGGCATTACCCGATCTCCGATCATCCCCGCTGGAACAGGCTCAACAACCTGGACAAGGTGCTCTTCGAGGGAGAGGTCGCCGATCACCTCGCCATCGAACTCCGCGGCGAGGAGCTCGATCAGTTGAGCGGAAACGACCAGCTGGAGTTCTACACCCGCACCTTCACGGGCGCGATTCAGGACCATTGCCGACTGATCCAGCCGGGCGACGAGGGCTCGGACGATCCCGAGAACATGTCCAACTGGCGGATCGGTTACGAGATCGAGTCCGTCTAGGACCCCATCGCGTCCCGGGAGTGCACCGCGCCCCGGGAGCCCACTGGGTCACGCGAGTGAAAGCGCGACGCGGCGAATCTTCTTCACCATCGAGTAGAACCCGTTGCGCCGGTTCGGGCTCAGGGCTTCACCCAGCTTGAGTCGCTCGAATATGTCGGACAGATCCACCGCCAGCGCCTCATCCGGGGGCTGGCCGTTGTAGACTTCGGCCAGGATCGCGAAGAGTCCCTTCACGATTACGGACTCCGAGTCGCCGACGAACCGAAGCGTCGGCGGTTCTCCGTCCTCCAGCCAACCGTCCAGCCAGGCCGGGCTCATGCAGCCCCTCACCTGGGTTCTCTCGGTCTTCAACTCGGGGTCCATCGGCGGGAGCCGCTTGCCGAGCTGAATGATGTAGTGGTAGCGGAGCGTGCGGTCAGCGAGGGCGTTGAGCCGCTTTTCCAGCTGTTCGATCGTCATGCCGCAGGGTTCCCCTTGCACAATGCCGAATAAATACCGAATATTGGAGGATGCGTATTCTTCCCGTCAAGGGCCGTGGCGTAGCTTACGACCCTCCCAACCGTTTCGAAACGGTCCATGTCGAAATGGAACCCGGGCACTACGCCGAAGAGAAGCCCCGCACCGAGTTCCTGGCCGACGCCACGCGCGTCGTCGTCGCCCGCAATCAGAGCCCCGACGTGGGGTTCGACGTCTCGGTCAACCCCTACCGGGGATGCGAGCACGGCTGCGTGTACTGCTACGCGAGACCCACGCACGAATACCTGGGGTTCTCGTCCGGGCTGGACTTCGAGAGGAAGATCCTCGTAAAGCTCCGCGCCCCCGAGCTGTTGCGCGACGCCCTGTCCAAACCCTCCTGGCGCCCACAGGTCCTGGGCATGTGCGGGGTCACGGACGCGTTCCAGCCCGTCGAGCGCCGGCTCCGCCTTACGCGTGGCTGCCTCGAGGTTCTGCGCGACTTCCGCAACCCGGTGACCATCGTCACCAAGAACCACCTGGTCACGCGGGACGTCGACATCCTGGCCGAGATGGCAAGCCACGATTGCGTTCAAGTCACGATCTCGGTGACCACGCTGCGCAACGAGCTGCAGAGGGTCATGGAGCCTCGCACTTCGATCCCGGCCCGGCGCCTCGACGCGATCCGCACGCTCTCCGAAGCCGGTGTCCCGGTCGGCGTGTTCGTCGCGCCGCTGATCCCCGGGCTGACCGACGAGGAGATGCCGTCGATCGTCGAGGCCGCCGCCGAGGCCGGTGCGCGCTACGCCTCCTACCTCACGCTCAGGCTGCCCATGGGGGTGGCGGACCACTTCGTCGGCTGGCTCGACGCTCAGTTTCCCGAGCGGAAGGAGAAAGTGCTCGGCCGAATCCGCGACATCCGCGGCGGCAAGCTCAACGACCCGGCCTTTCACCGCCGCTTTCGGGGCCAGGGCGAGTATGCGAACCAGATCAGGGGGCTCTTCCGCGCCGCGGTGCGCAAGGCCGGGCTGGACCGGAAGCCTCGGCCGCTGTCCACCGCGGCCTTCAGGCGCGGCGGCGGGGTGCAGGGCGACCTCTTCTGACACACGGGGCCGCCCGTCGCCGTCCGGCTACATCCGGCTCAGCATGTAGGCGTATGCCGCCACGGCGTTCACCTGGTCGTCGGTCAGGGGCATGCCCGCCCGGGGCAGCATGGCGCCCAGCGCCTCTATCGGCTGGGCGACGCCCGTCTTCACAAGCTCGACGATCGACGAATACTCGCCGTCGACATTGAGCCACACGTCGTCGGTCAGATCGGGCGCCAGAGGCCCGCCGGTCGCCTCCACGGTGTGACAGGTGAAGCAGATGCCGCCTCCATTGAAGAGGTCCCTGCCCTCGCGGACCATCTCCACCGTCACGCCCTCCGGGAGGAGCGCGGGGTCGATCGACAGCTCGGCGCCGGCCGCGCTCTGGGCGGAACCCTGGGAGGTCAAGTCGGAACCGGCGTCGGCCGCCGATCCCGAAGCGTCGCCGGAATCGCTCGAGTCTCCGCCCCCGCAGCCGGCCATGAACGCCAGGGCCAGCACCGCCGCGGCGGCCGATGTGAGCGAACACTTCTTCACAATGGTCATTATCTTGTTTCCGCAACTGGTTGAATTCACCTCTTCGCTCTGGAAGCTCGCCCATGCGCGTCATCACGGTCAACCACCCGCAGACCTGTCCGGGACCGGGGTCGCAGAGCGATGACCGATAGGGCCGCACGGATCGCGATAGTCGGCGCCGGGCCGGCCGGTTTCTTCGCGGCCGAAGCGCTGCTGAAAGGCACCGGCGCGGTGGCGATCGACATGATCAACCGCCTGCCGGCCCCCTACGGCCTCGTGCGTGACGGCGTCGCACCCGACCACCAGGCCATCAAGTCGGTCGCCCGCGTGTACAGCAAGCTCCTGGCCCGGGACGAGATCCGCTACTTCGGCAACGTCACGCTGGGACGGGATGTGACCGTCGCCGATCTCCGCGCCCGCTACGACCAGATCGTCTACGCGGTGGGGGCCCAGAGCGCCCGCCGCCTGGGCATCCCCGGAGAGGATCTTCGCGGCAGCCACGCCGCGTTCGAATTCGTGGCCTGGTACAACGCTCACCCCGACTACCGCGATGCGCGCTTCGACCTCGCGTGCGAGCACGTCGTGGTGATCGGCAACGGCAACGTCGCCATCGACGTGGCGCGGATCCTCGTGCTTTCGCTCGATCGCCTCGCCACCACCGACATCGCCGACCACGCCCTCGAAGCCCTGCGCCACAGCCGGGTGAAGCGCGTGACGCTGCTGGGCCGCCGCGGCCCCGCCCAGGCGTCCTTCACCAACCCCGAGCTGCGCGAGTTCGGCCGGCTGGACGGGGTGAGCGCGGAGGTGGACGCCGGCCAGCTCGACCTCGACCCGGTAAGCGAGGCGTCGCTGGAGGGCAACGCGGTCAAGACGCGCAACATGGCCACCCTGCGAGGCTACACCGAGGCCGCGCCCGAGGACGGGGACCGCGTGGTGCACTTCCGCTTCCTGGTCTCGCCGCTCGAAATCCTCGGCGAGGACGGTCGGGTGACGGGGGTGCAGATCGAGAAGAACCGCCTCGCCGGGCAGGAGGACGGCTACATGCGCGCCGAGGGGACCGGCGAGACCGAGGTCCTGCCGTGCGGGATGGTGGTCCGCTCGGTGGGGTATCGCGGCGCGCCCATCGGTGGTGTGCCCTTCGACGAGCGGCGCGGGATCGTGCCGAACGAGGGGGGCCGGGTGGTGCGGGGGGCCGAGGGGACGCGCGCGGAGGTCGTGCCGGGCGAGTACGTGGTGGGGTGGGCAAAGCGGGGTCCGTCGGGGGTGATAGGGACGAACAAGGCCGACGCCGCGGGCACGGTGGCCCTGATGCGCGAAGACCGGGAGGCCGGAATCGTCGCGGGAAGCCTGCGCGATGGTGCGGATTCCGCCGCGGCGAAATCACCGAACGCGCGCGACCTGGCCGACCTGCTCCGGGAGCGCGGCGTCCATTGGGTCGACGAGGCCGGGTGGAGGCGGCTCGACGCCCACGAGACCGCGCGCGGCAAGGCCGAAGGCCGGCCGCGGGTCAAGCTCTGCACGGTCGCGGAGATGCTGGAGGTGGCGGGCGCCGCCGACTAGCCTCCCGCCAGGCGCCACACCTGCGCAACCAGGAAGCAGACCACGAACCCCATCACCAGCGGCAGCAGCGTCGACAGCGTCGTCCAGCGCCCGCTCTTCGTCTCCTTGTAGATCGTGTAGATCGTCGTCGAGCAGGGATTGTGGAGCAGGCTGAAGAGCATGAGGTTCACACCGGTCAGGAGAGTCCACCCGCCCGCTCGCAGCAGCCCCTCCATCTCCCCGACCGAGTCGGACTCGAACATGACCCCCGCGCCGGCACCCAGTTCCGGGTTGCCGAGGGTCAGCACCGTCAGCATGAGCACCGTCGGGATCACGATCTCGTTCGCCGGAATCGCGATCACGTAGGCCAGCAGGATCACCCCGTTCATACCGAGCAGGATCCCGAACGGGTCGAGCAGGCCGATCCCGTGCTCGGCGAGGGACACCCCGTCCACCATGATGTTCGAGAGCAGCCAGATGACCGCGCCGGCCGGAATCGCGAATAGCACGGCCCGCCACAGAATGATCAGCGTGCGGTCGATCACCGAGGTGTACAGGGTCTGCAGCACGCGCGGGGGCCGGTACGGCGGCAGCTCCAGCGAAAAGGTGGTGGCCTCGCCCTTCAGCACCGTGTTGGAGAGTCCCCACGAGGTGAGGAACATGAAGGCGATGCCAAGGAGCGCGATCCCAACGACCGCCGCCGCCGAGACCACCCCCGCCAGGTGCGGCGGGACCAGCGCCCCGATGAAGATGGTCGCGATCAGGATCTGCGTCGGCCAGCGCCCGTTGCAGAGCGAAAAGTTGTTCGTGATGACCGCGATGAGCCGCTCCCTCGGGCTGTCGATCACCCGCGTGGCGACCACCCCGGCGGCGTTGCACCCGAAGCCCATGCTCATCGTCAGCGCCTGCTTGCCGTGCGCGCCTGCCCGCCGGAAGAGCGAGTCGAGGTTGAAGGCGACCCGCGGCAGGTAGCCGAAGTCTTCCAGGAGCGTGAAGAGGGGGAAGAAGATGGCCATTGGGGGGAGCATCACGCTCACCACCCACGCGGTGGCCAGGTACACCCCGTCGAAGAGGAAGCCGCTGAGCCACCACGGCATTCGCGCCCATTCCCCGAACGCCAGCAACTGGGGGTGCGCGTTGTCGATGAGCAGGGTCGCGAGCATTCCCGACGGGACGTTGGCGCCCGCGATCGTGAGCCAGAACACGACCGCGAGGATCGCGAGCATGAGCGGGAAGCCGAACACGCGACTGGTAAGCCAGCGGTCGAGGGCGCGGTCGAGCCCCGTCCCGGTAGTCTTCTCTTGTTCCTTGTGCATGCAGGCATCCGCGATCCGCGTCGCCTCGGCGTAGATGTTCTCGGCCAGCGCGTCGTGGAAACCGGGGCGCAGGGCCCAGCGGTGGCGCGTGGCCGCCTTCAGGATGCGGTCACGGCCCTCGCTGATGGTGCGGGATCGGCCGGGCTGCGCGCTTCCGGGCGGGTTCGGCCCTGACCCAGCGGAAGCGGCACCTGCAGCCCCCTGAGCCACACCCGCAGCTGCCGGGGCCGCACCCGCGGCACCCTGAGCTACACCAGCAGCGCCCTGGGCCGCACCCGCGGCGCCCTGAGCCACACCTGCATCCCCTTGAGCCGCACCCGCGCTCCCGACTGCTGCCCGACCGCCCTCTTGCGACGATGCGTCACCATTTCCCCCAAGCTGCCCGATCTCCCCCGACCTGACCGCCTCGGTGACCCGCTCGTCCGCGTTCAGGAGTCGCAGCGCGACCCAGCGCGCGTTGGGCAGCGTCGGGAACTCCCTCTCGACCAGCGGCGCGATCGCGTCCACCGCTTCCTCGACCGCCGCCGGATGCGACCGGATGCGGTGGGGCCGATTCTTCCGGGTCCCCGTCGCCACCTCGGTCGCGGCTTTCAGCAGCTCGTCCATCCCTTCACTCTGTCGCGCCACCGCGAGCACCACCGGCACGCCCAGCTCCCGCTCGAGCCGCGCTGCATCCACCGTCACCCCGTGACGGCGCGCCTCGTCGACCAGATTCACGCAGACCACGACGCGGTCGGTGATCTCCAGGATCTGCAGAACCAGGTTGAGGTTGCGCTCCAGCCGGGACGCGTCGACGACCACCACCGTGACGTCCGGCTGTCCGAACAGGATGAAGTCGCGCGCGACCTCCTCGTCGGCGCTGCCCGCCTGCAGCGAGTAGGTGCCGGGCAGATCCACCAACTTCACCCTGCGGCCGTCGTGCAGGAACGCCCCCTCGGCGCGCACCACGGTCTTGCCCGGCCAGTTCCCCGTGTGCTGGCGAAGCCCGGTGAGCGCGTTGAAGACGGTCGTCTTGCCCACATTCGGGTTGCCGGCCAGCGCGATCAGGTAGTCCCACCGGTGCGGGCTCAGGCCCAGCCGCACGAGGTTGCGGGAGCGCTGGGGAGCGCTGCCTGCGGGTGCGGAGGCGCCGGCGCTCGCGCTCATGCGGCCCCCTCTTCCACCGAGTCGCCGTTGACCTGGATGTGCGCGGCCTGTTCACGCCGCAGCGCGATGAGGGCCCCGCGAATGTCGTAGGCGACTGGATCGCCACCAGCGCTGCGCATCCGGGCGTGGATGACCGTGCCCGGGACCACGCCGAGATCGAGGAGGCGGCGGCGGGAGGGTCCGCGGCAAAGCGGCGAAATCGCAACCACGGTCCCGGAGTCCCCCGGCTCGACGTCGGCCAGCGTGCGCGACCAGTGGGGGTCGCTCACATCCTGCGACACCTCGACCGTGACGTTGCGGGCCACCGCGCTGGAGACCTCAAGGCGCCGCTCCCCGCTGCGGAAGAGGACTCGTCCCGTCTCCCCCGCCAGGCGCTCCACCGGCGTCATCAGTCCCAGGCCCAGGGCCACGAGTTCGCTGAAGATCTCGCGCGGCTCGTCTTCGAGATGGGTGATGAGACCCCGCTCGCCCGGCGCCAGCGCAGACAGCGGCACCCCCGACCGCGAAGGCATCTCCCCCGCGGTGGTTGGGATCGGGTCTCCGTGCGGGTCATAGACGGGGTGGCCCAGGGCGGCGGCGAGATCCTCCGTCTCCGAAACCGACATCAGGTGCTCCCGCGCCTCGGCCTGGGGGTGCCAGTCCTCCGGCGGTGTCCCCGTGCGGTCGGCCAGGAAGCGCTCCCACAGACGGTGGGTGCGGACGATGTGCAGGGCCTGCGCTCGACCGGGTTCGGTAAGCTCGAAGGTGGCGCCCTCGCCGGTCACCAGATCCCGCTCCTCCAGGCGCTGGAGAAGCCGTATGGCCTGCTGCCTGGAGATCTGCACCCCGCCCGCGACGCTCTCGGCGGTTGCCGGGAGCCGGTCGTACTCCAGCTTGTAGAGCTGCTTGAGGATGTCCTCCATGCGCACCCGCTCGGTGAGGCGGGCCAGGCGCCGCAGGCGGGCACCGATCCCGCGGCCGGGCCACAGGAATACCGCACTGACAAGGAGCAGCGCGAAAAAGACCAGTAGCGCAGATGCTGGATCGGGCATGTGGGTGGCCTGACTCCGGGTTGGACGGGGTTCGATGTCCTCTGGGACAAGATAAATTAGGCAAGCCTAAACTTTAGCACAACCCCGCCGGAGCACTACCTTCACCGGACAACGCGTCCTATCATAGATGGTTGAAGTTGCCGTGGGGCGAAGGACGGATCGAATGATGCGAACAACTGTTTCATGCGTCGCCGTGGCGTGCGCACTCCTGTCGCACGTGGACGCGGGTCAGGCGCAGCGGGCACGCCGCTTTCCGGGCGCGCCGGGCAGCGACGGTCTATCGGCCGCATCGAACCGGGCCGAGTACTACGCCGATGTCATGCTGCACACAAACGCCCTCCTCGGCGAATGGCGCGGTGCCTGGGCCGCCGACGACCTCGAGAAGCTGCTGGAGCTGTACACCGAGGACGCCAACTTCATCTTCAACCAGGACGACCCGGTCCGGGGACGGGAAGCGATCCGGGAGAAGCTGGAATCGCTGTTGCAGGAGTCGGGCGAGGTGCAGGCGTCGTTCACCGATTTCGACGCCAGCGGCCGCATGGGCGTGATCACCGGACTCCTGACCTTTCAGCTCCACGACGGAAGGATTTCGCGGACGCTAACCGGCGTCCACATGACCGTGCTCATCCGCAGGGGTCGCGATTGGGGGATTCGCAGCCAGCTGATCCGGCTGGACCGGGAGCCGGCCGGGGCGCCGCCGGGCTAGCGCGGATCCCCGACGGCGCGCGCCAGTCCGGGCGTCGGCATAGCAGCGCATTCGGCATGACTCCGCACCGAGCGGGACGCAGACGTTCCAGCTGAAACGCGCTCCGATTCCCGTTACTTGTTGATCCGGTACATCCGCACGTATTGCACGTCCAGGTCGTCCGTCCAGACGCCGAGTACGTAGTCCTCGCCGATCTCCATGTAGGGCGCCTGGTATTGGATGAACGCGCGCTGGAGGCCCGGAGGCAGCGAGACACTGCCCAGCCAGGTGCCGTCGGGGGCGTGGATCTCGAAGGGTGGGGGCTCGGCGCCGGCCACGTAGTACGGAGCTGCCAGAGGTGTCCCGTCGCGTCGACATGTATGGAGCGCAGGACAGGGAGCTCGGGGGCCCTGGGCCTGTCACGCCACATCTGCCGAATCTGCTCCACCCGCTCCTTGGGCAGGTCGCCGACCATTCCAGCGATTCCGTCCACGTGAGCCGCGAAAACGGCATCGGTTGCCTCCCGCGGCGCTACGTCGCGTCGGACGATTCGCTCGATCGATCCGTCGGTCGGGGAGACCATCCGCACCGAGTAGGCTTCGGTGTCGATGACGGCGAGGCGACCGGCCCCGGATCCGTACTCGGGCATCTTGCCGAAGGTATAGGAGGCGTGGCGATAGCCGCCGTCCTCGCGCCACTCGACGACAGCCTCGACTCCCGGCACGACCAGGAGGGATGTGGCGTCGCCTGTCCCGAGGTCGACGGACACCAGCCGTTCATTGGGCCAGCGCACGATGCCGGAGGCCGTTCTTTCGCTCAGGTCGATAAAGCGTACGATGAGTCGCCCCTGCACGACCCCGACTGCCTTGTCCGACACGGATCCCAGGCGGGTTGCCTCGCCTGCCGGCGCCGAAACGCGCTGCGTGCGCGCCAACCCTCCCTGGGAGTCGAACAGCTGTGCGCGCATGAGACTGCTGTCGTAGGTCACCAACGAGTCGCCGGTCGTCCTGCCGAGAAAATCCAGGCTCTCGAACTCGCCAGGCCCTTCCCCGAACCTTCCCGCGGTCCACTGGAACAACCCCGCGGCGTCATAGCGTCGCAGCTCTGAAGCGCCCCGGTCCGCAACCACGATGTCGCCGTCGCTCAGGCGGACCGCGGCAACGACATCCGTGAACTGGTATTCGGGCGAGCCGGTCACGGTGCCGATTTCGAGGAGAGGCTCCGACTCGACCGTCCAGCTTTCGCCCGGGCCCCGTGTCGGCGCCACGGCCGTGGCGATGGGAATCCCGGCAGAGTCCGTGTGGATTGTGCCGGACGGTGTCGAAGGGGCACCGCAGGCTGCACAGGTCAGCAGAAGGGCGCCCGGTAGACTCCTAATGTATGGTAAACATGACATATTGTAATATTTTCCTTACATGTCGGGTGGCCAGGTTGGTATCGGCCGCCCCGGGGTCCAGGGCACGCCAGCAGCCTCCAGTTCCGCTTCCAGCGCGGCCAGGTCGCCTTCAACCAGTGTCCGTAGCGCCTCCGACATCTCGGCCAGCTGCGCCGACGCCACCGCGTAGCTCCCACGCTGGGTGGTCGTGGGCGCCGAAGTCGCCCTGAACTGCGCGCCCACGATGCGCGAGATTCGCTGCATGACCGACGGGGGCGCGAATTCGGCGCGGTCGAGCGCGGTGCGGTCCCGCGACAGCACGCGGCCGATCTCGAAGAGGCGCTCCTCGAAGGCGATGATGCGGGTCTCGTAGGGGTCCGCGTCGAGGCCGGGGGCGGCGCGCACCGCCCGGCGCAGCAGATCCAGCCGCTCAGAAGTCGCCCGTGCCGCGCGGTCGGTGGCGATGGCGGCCCGCTGCAGGGCGGCCACCTCGCGCTGGAAGGCCAGCAGCGCGTCCCGGTCGGCGGCCGCAAGCGTGGCCGTGCCGAGCGGCTTGACGGTGAAGGATTGCGGCGCCGTGAGATCCTCGTAGCCGTCGCCGGTCACCAGCACCACGCGCGCCGAGTATTCGCCGGGCGCCGCCATGGGACCGGCGGCCTCGTCGCCGCCGGGTGAGGGCGGTTGCAGCGACGCATAGCGCAGGTCCCATGCGATGCGGTGCAGGCCCGCTCGGCGGGGGGCGGGGACGCGCCGCACCACGTCGCCCGCACCGTCCGACACAACCAGGAACACCTCGGGTGGCCGCTCCATGTCTTCGGCGGTCAGCGTGGCCTGGTCGGGATACGCGATGTCCTCGCCCCGATCCAGCGCCTCCCGCTCCAGCCGCTGCCGCCGCTCCTTCAGCGACTCGTAGCCGTCCCGCAGGTGGTAGGTGAAGACGGCCCCGAAGGGTGGATTGGGCGCCGTGAAGAAGGCGTCGCCAAACGTCCCCTTCTCCTGCCCGCCGAGCGGCCGCGCCGGGATGTACGCCCAGGGGTCCTTCACCGGGAACAGGTGCGCCGCGCCAGCAGCCACCGCCTCGTCCATCCCACGCAGCGGCGAGTAGTCGTCCAGGATGTAAAAGCCACGCCCGAACGTGGCCAGCACCAGGTCGTCCTCGCGGCGCTGGATCTCGAGGTCGCGCACCGCGGTCGTGGGCAGCCCGCCGCGCAGGCGCACCCACGACCCGCCCCCATCCCGCGTCACGAAGAGCCCGAACTCGGTGCCCAGGAAGAGCAGGTCGGGATCGACGTGGTCCTCCATCAGCGTCCAGCTCGACTGCCCGTCCGGCACATCGCCCGTGATGTTCGTCCAGCTCACGCCCCGGTCATCGCTACGCGCCACGTACGGCGCGAAATCGCCTTCCTTGTGGTTGTTGAAGACGGCGTAGACCCGGTCCGCCATGTGCCGGGACGCCACCGCATCGGCCACGTAGGCCATCGCAGGCACACCGGGAAACTCCTCGTGCCGGCGCCAATTGCCACCGCCGTCCTCGCTCACCTGGACGAGTCCATCATCCGTTCCCACATACAGCAGCCCCTCGACCAGAGGCGACTCGTCGAGCGCCACGATCGTGCCGTACGGCGAAGTGAAGACGTTCTTCCACACCGCTTCTGGAGGCCAGATCCGGCCCATCACCGGACGCTGATTGCGGTCGAGCCCCCGGCTGAGGTCCCCGCTCACCGCCGTCCACGTCTCGGCGCGGTCGTCGGAGCGGAAGAGCTTCTGGGCCGCGAAGTACACCCGCCGCGAGTTGTGCGGGCTGATGATCAGCGGTGAGTCCCAGTGCCAGCGGAGCGCCCCCTCCCCCGCCTCGGGCTGCGGCTGGATGTCCAGCTCCTCGCCGCTCGCCCGGTCGTAGCGGACGATGCCCGCGTACTGGGACTGCGTGTAGACGATGTTCGGGTCCTCGGGGTCGACGCGCGCCTGGAAACCGTCGCCGCCGTGGGTGATGAACCAGTCGCTGTTGCGGATCCCGTGCACGTTGTCGGTGCGCGAGGGGCCGCCCACGGACGAGTTGTCCTGCGTGCCGCCGTACACCGTGTAGAAGGGCGCCTTGTTGTCGATGCCGACCCGATAGAGCTGAAACAGCGGCATGTTGCCCGAGACGTAGCGCCAGGTGCGGGTGCCGTCGAAGGTCTCGTAGAGGCCGCCGTCGCTGCCGACCAGCATGTAGTCGGGGTCGTCGGGGTCGAAGACGATCTCGTGGTTGTCGACGTGCTTGAAGCGCGTGTTGACCTGATCGAAGGAGCGCCCCCCGTCGTTGGTGACGTGGATGATCACGTCGACCGCGTAGACCCGGTCCATCCGGTGGGGATCCGGGTAGAGTTCGCCGTAGTACTGCGGGTCGACGACGATGTAGTCCGACATCCGCACCCAGGTCTCGCCCCGGTCGGGGGACCGGTAGAAGCCGCTGCGGTCCTCGGTGGCGGCAGCATTGGCGTAGAGCACGTCCGGGTCGATCGGCGAGACGGCCAGCGCGATGCGTCCGAGGTCGCCGGAGGGCAGACCCGCGGTGATGTCGCGCCAGGTTTCGCCGCCGTTGGTGCTCTTCCACACGCCGGACTCGGGGCCGCCCGCGACGAGGACGCCCACGTGGCGGCGGCGCTGGAAGGCGACCGCGTAGAGCACGTCGGGGTCGCGCGGGTCGAGGGCCACGTCGGCGATGCCGGTGTTCTCGCTGATCTCGAGCACCGGCGCCCACGACTCGCCGCCATCGGTCGTCTTGAAGAGGCCGCGCTCGCCGCCGGGTGCCCAAAGCCCGCCCATCGCCGCCGCGTAGACCACGTCCGGGTCGCGCGGATCGATCAGGATCTGGCCGATGTGCTCGGAGGTCCGCAGCCCGGTGTTGGTCCAGCTCCGCCCGCCGTCCAGGCTCTTGTAGACGCCGTCGCCCCAGCCGACGCTGCGCTGGCTGGTGTTCTCGCCGGTCCCGAGCCAGATCACGTTGGAGTCGGTGGGGTCGATGGCGATCGAGCCGGTCGAGTACGAGGGCTGGTCGTCGAAGATGGGCGTCCAGGTGGTGCCGCGGTTCTCGGTCTTCCACACGTTCGACGAGCTGGTCGCCACATACCACACGCTGCGGTTGGTGGGATCGACGGCCACGTCCGCGATCCGGCCGGACATGAAGGCCGGGCCGATGCCGCGGAGTTCCAGGGCGGAGAGGAGGCTCTCGTCGACGGAGGGCGCCGGCGACTGGGCGCCGAGCGGGGAGAAGGCGGTGCAGATGGCAGCCAGTGCGAGTGCGGCGGCTGTGGATTGGGGGAGGAGGGCGGTGGCGCAGGGCGCGGCGACGGCTCGGGCAAGCGCGGTTGTAGCCAGCGTCGCGGGGCGAGAGAGGGTGGAGGTGACGGCTGCGGGGAAAGGGCTCATGCGTGGCCTCTGTGGCAGATCAGGTGAGGTGGCGCGGCAGGAAGCAGGATGCTCGCGGCACCCCGGTGCCGCAATCCCGGCCGCGTGAGAATCGTCGTCGCTGCCGCTATACCGTCACTCCAGCTCCCAGAACGGCCCCTGTAGCCCGGCTTCGCGAAGAAGCGCCTGCTTCTCTGCGCCGGACGGCGGCCTCCACTCGTCCGCCAGCCGGCCTCCGTACCAGCGCCGGCTCAACTCGCCCAGCACCTCGACCGGCACCGTCGCGCCGGGGTCGCCGCCGTGCTCCCACGCTCTCGCATCTGCTTCCGACCGGAAGGCCACAATGTTGCGTCAGGTGAAACCGATGTCGTCCCAGAAGGCGGCGACGGGGACGGCGAAGCGGACCACGGCTTCACGCGGCCCCACCCGACCGTGCGTCACGGTCAGGTCAAATCGCGAGCCCGAATGGGGGCACGTCGTCGGCGTTCGGCCATCGGTGCCGAGAAGGAGGGGTATCGCGATCGCGTCCCAGGCGCAGTTGGCCCAGTACGCACGGGTCGGGGTCTCGACCTTGTACGCTGTCGGAACGGCCGAGAAGGGGTGCGCCATCAGGACTTCGCCGCTCTCATTCAGGACCAACACGCAGGAATCCGCGAGGAAACCGAGGGCGTCGTCGACCTGGGCGGTGGTTGCGCCGAGATGGGTGCAGAGGTCCGCGCGCGTCGGGACCGCACCCTTCTTACGGGTCCGTCGGTACAGGTGCCCCCGAAGTCGCCACGCGAAGGGCTCCCAGCCGCTGGCCAACTGCTGCACGGCGCCGGTTAACCCACCCCCTGCCGGGTGGTCCAGATGAGCACCCAACCTCCACAGCTTCGGTTGCGGCGACTCTCCCAAATCTCGATCAACTCCACCGACTCCGGAGCGATATCGTCAATGAACAACCTTGACCGATCGGGGAGATCGGACCGTCGCCGGTGCCCGTCCAGGTACGGAGCGATCTCGTCGATGAACTTCCTTGACTGATCGGTCCGCCGCCGGGTCCCGTCCAGGTACGGAGTGATGCGTTCATTGCACTGTCCCAGGGACAGGTGGGGCGACCCCGATGCGAGAGCGGTGACGCGGATGCCCGGAACCTTTCTGAACACGTCGGTAAGCTGGGCGGGGGCGAGTTCGTCGAGCATGGGCCGGGTGACCACATACGTCCGCTTTCCGTATCGGTTCAGGTTGTCATGATCGCCGTTGCCTGCCATGTGCAGGGAGCGTATTTCGGTCTCGATCGGTCTGGGCGCAGCCGTTTCGACCATCATCTCGACCCTTGCAGCAGTGGTCCGGTCCGGGCTAAGCGCCACCGGTGCGGCGCGCTTGCCGTAACCGGTCAACTCCACCTCGAATCGGGCCACGGGATCTCGCAGATCCCCGAACACCGCCAGCCCGTCCAGGTCACTAACGCGGCTTGCGCCCTCCTCCAGTGACACCAGCGCTCCCTCCATCGGATCTCCGGACTCGCCATCCACAACCCTCACCAACAGAGTGCCGGGCGCTTCCATGTCGATGTCTCTTGTCTTGTACATGTGCAGCGTCACTTCACCTGCATGGATGACGTCCAGATGACCCGCCAGTCTGTCGTATCCCCACCTCCTCACAGTGACCCAGTAGCGGCCCGGAGGGACATCGATCACGGCGCGACCGGCCGCATCGGTCACGTACCGGCCGTCCATACCGGTCAGCACGATCACGGCCCCGGACACCGTCTCCTCGCTGGCGGGGTCGTATATCTGTGCGGACAGGCGGACCATTCCCCCTTCCCGCGGGGTTGCCTGCGCGTCGAGTGCCCGTGCATAAGTGAGGATGGCCAGAGACAAGCCGGTGACGAATGCGATCAGAGCGGTGCGAGGCCGATGCCAGTGGCGCGCCCTGACAGTCCGTTGTGTGCGGCAGTTCATGGGCGGCGGTTCTCCTTTTCGGGCGGGCAACCAAGGGCTTCGCCGTGCCAACATGCCCTTCGCTCCAGCCACGCGTCAACCCTCAGCGCCTGTCTTCCTGGAACATGGCCATCGCCAGCCCCAGTGGCACCACGCGCGGGATGACGTGGGTGTTGAAGGCGTAGAGCGGGCCGGCGACGAGGTGCCCGAGGGTCACTCCCAGAACGCCCCGTGCAGCCCCGGCTTGCCGGATTCGTCGGTACAGGTGCCCCCGAAGTCGCCAGGCAAAGGCTTCCGAGCCGCTGGCCAGCTCCTGAGCGGTGCCGGTCAACGCACCCGCCGCTGGGTCCAAATGAGAGCCCAACCTCGACAGGATCGGTTCCGGCGACCCTCCCAGATCTCGATCAACTCCACGGACTCCACAGGAATATCGTCGATGAGGAATCTTCGTTGAGCGTCACCAAGGGTCCGCCGGCGTGTCCCGTCCACGTACAAAGACAGGTGGTTGGAGCATTGGCGGAGGTGCAGGTCGGGAGTTGCGGTCGCGAGGCCCTCGACCCGGATGCTCGGCACCGTCCTGAACACGTCGGTGAGCTGGGCGGCGGCAAGTTGGTCGAGCATGGGTCGCGTGACCACGTGCGTCCGCTTTCCGTATCGGTTCAGGCTGTCATGAATGGCATTCCCCGCCATGTGCAGGGAACGCATTTCAGTTTCGACCGGTCTGGGTGCGGCCGTCTCAACCATCATCTGGATCCTTGCAACAGTGGTTCGGTCCGGGCTCAGCGCCACGGGGGCAGCACGCTCGCCATAGCCGGCTAACTCGACCGAAAACCGGACCACAGGCTCTCGGAGGTCCCCGAACGCCGCCAGCCCAGATCGGTCGCTGACGCGGCTTTCTCCTCCCGCGAGTGACACCAGTGCCCCCTCCATCGGATCTCCGGACTCGCCGTGCACAACCCTCACCAACAGAGCGCCGGGCGCTTCCAGGTCGATGTCCCTTGTCTTGTACATGCCAAATGTCAGTTCCCCTGCACGGATCACTTCGAGATAGCCCGCCAGTCTGTCGTATCCCCACCTCCGTACAGAGGCCCAGTAGCGGCCCAGAGGAAGATCGATCACGGCGCGACCGTCCGCATCGGTAACGTACCGGCCGACCACACCGACAAGCTCGATCACGGCCCCGGGCACCATCTCTTCGCTGACAGGGTCACGTACCTGCGCGGTCATGCGGACCGTTTCTCCCTCCACCGGGGTTTCCTGGGCCTCAAGTGTCCACGCAGACAGCACGGCAGCGAGGGCGATGCCGGCTACGAGCGCCGACAGCGCGGTGCGAGGCCGATTCCAGAGGCGCCAGCCGCCGCTGGGCTCACGATTGCAACCCGGCCGCATCGAATCTCCTGTCAGTCCGAAAGGGAGGGCTCCCTGGGGTCCAAACTACCGGCCTCTACCGCCGTGGCAATGACCCGCCGCCATCGGGCGGCGCATTCATGACGCTGCCGACGCAGCCTCCCGCCTCCACACCAGCCACGAATCCAGGCTCAATCGGTCCTCGCCAAACATCGCCAGGACCACAACCACGAGGACGGCTCGCGGAATTACATGCGTGTTGAAGGCATACAGCGGCTCGGCCAGGAGGTGCCCGAAGGTGACGAGCATCAGCACGGCGCCGAGGCCGATCGCAGCCGCGAAGCGCTTCCAGCCGGCGAGCATGAGTGCGCCGCCAATCAACTCCACATGGGGGACAACCACGCCGGTGAACCACAGCGACCATTCGGGCAGCGGACTCGCCGCGTAGGGTTCCACGAACAGGCTCCGGGCGTGCTCGACCGCGCCGAGCCTGAAGACCTTCCAGAATCCGGCCGCGAAGAAGATCAGGCCAAGGATGATGCGGGCCAGGAAGACGGCCCAGCTCTTCGGTGTGATTATCGTATTCATCTCGATGGACAACGTTGTGCGGCAGCGGGCGCGACACAATGTCGAGAGTGGCAATGCCCTGGAGGGAGCGGTACCGACATGGCCCAGCAGGACTACATACTCCGGCTGATCGAGGAACTCGGGGCTGCGTTGATCGCGCTCCGAAACGCGATCATCGGGGGCGGGGCTCCGGCGGGTGAGGTGGAAACCACGCTGCGGCGGGCCACCAGCGCGGCGGGGATGGAGTTGGAGTTGGCCCGCGCGCTTTCGGTCGAGGCGCTTCCGGGGATGGTGGCGCCCACCGGCGAGGTCGAGCCCGCGAAGTGCTGGGTCCTGGCCGAGGCACTCATGACCGACGGAATGAACCGGATGCACGAGGGGAAACCGGAACTCGCGAGGTCGTCGCTCGCGAAGGCCGCCACGCTATTCCGGCTCGTGGCTCCCTGGGGCGCCTACCTGGTGGGCTTCCCCGAGGCTGAGGAGCGGATCGCGGAGATCGAGGAGCTGTTGCGGGCCGTGGACTTGAGCGCGGACAAGTCAACAAAGTAATGTCAAGATTACATATGTAAGATAAACATTACATTTCTGTTGTGTTGATTGACAAATCGGCGGAGCTTGCGAGGCTTCTCTCGCGAAGGCCGCTACGTCACGTTGCCGGCTGCCGCAGCCTCTTCGCCGTTGCGACAATCAGGCTCCACGCCTTTTCGACATGCTCCGTTTCCGTCCGGGACTGGCCGACGCAGAGCCGCAGTGCAAAGCGGCCATTCAGCTTCGTGTGGGTAAGGAAGATCTCGCCGCTGTCGTTGAGCTCCTTCATGATGCGCTCGTTCAATTCATCGCTGCCCCGGTGGCGGAAACAGACGAGGTTGAACGGTGCCGGAGCCATCATCTCGAAGTGCCGGTCGGCCTCGATCCACCCAACCAGCCGCCTGGCCAGCTCAATGTGCCGACGGATGTGGTACTGGAGGCCTTCGACACCGTAGTAGCGCAGGACGAACCAGAGCTTGAGCGCCCGAAAGCGGCGCCCCAGCGGCAACTGCCAGTCCCTGTAGTCGAAGACGGCGCCGCTCCTGGTCGCATCGTTGACCAGGTACTCCGGTAGGATGGACAAGGCGCCGATCAGCGCCGTGCGGTCGGCCACCCAGAAGCAGCTGCAATCGAAGTTCGTGAACATCCACTTGTGGGGATTGAAGCAGTAGCTGTCCGCGTATTCGACGCCGTCGTGAAGATGGCGGTATTCCGGGCAGATCGCGGCCGTCCCCGACATGGCCGCGTCAACGTGGAACCAGAGGCCCTCTTCGTGACAGATCCTGCCCATCGCGGCAATGGGGTCGACTGCAGTCGACGAGGTCGTGCCCAGCGTGGCACACGCGAATATGGGTCGGAGCCCGTCGGCCCTGTCGGCCTTGATCTGCGCGGCGAGTTGGGCCGGATCGAGAGCGAAGTGCTCGTCCACCGGGATCTGCCGCAGATTGGCCCGCCCAAGACCCGCTATGCCCATCGCCTTTTCCAGCGACGAGTGCGCCTGCGTGGAGCAATAGGCGACCTGTGAGCCGTCGCAGCCCTGCCGGTTGGTGCGCAACCGGGAATCCCGCTCCCGCGCCGCAACCAGGGCGCACAGCACGGCGCTGGATGCACTATCCTGGATGACGCCGCCGCCGCTCCCGGTGGAGCGGTACGCTTCCGGCAGGCCCAGCAGGTCGGCCAGCATGTCCAGCACCCGGGTCTCGACCTCGGTGCAGGCGGGACTCGTCGACCAGAGCATGCCCTGCACACCCAGACCGGCGGACAGCAGTTCACCCAGGATGGCGGGTCCCGAGGCGTTGCTGGGGAAGTAGGCGTGGAACCCGGGCGATTGCCAGTGCGTGATGCCGGGGAGGATCCGCTCCGTCGCATCCTGGAGAATTTCGGAGAAAGGCTCGCCCTTGTCGGGCACCTGCGTACCGAGGGAATCTCCGATCTCACCGGGCCTCACGGGCGACAGAACGGGATAGCGTTCGACATTCTCGTGGTAGTCGGCGATCCAGTCGATCACTTCCCGGCCGTGCCGGCGGAAGTCCTCCGGCGACATGTGGTAGCTCTTCTTCTCGGACATTCTGTCGGCTTGTCTCTTGAGGGGCGACCGGACCGACGCTGCGGTCGGTCAGGGCACTGTGAACTGGGGTCTTAACGCCTTCCTCGTCCCAGCGCGAGCGAGAACCATTCGCGCGCGTGATGCTGGACCATGACGAGCGCCGGCACGACCAGCAGGAGGAGGAAGGTGGCGAAGAGGACGCCGAATCCGACCGATGTCGCCAGCGGCACCAGATGCCGTGCGTGAGTGCTCGTTTCGAGCACCAGCGGGGCCACGCCGAGGAACGTGGTAAGCGACGTCAGGAGAATGGGCCGAAACCGGGTCTTGGATCCGGCGATGATGGCTTCTCGCGGATCCATGCCGGAGTCCCGGTAGTCATTCATGAACTTGACCATCACGAGCGAGTCATTGATGACGACCCCGCTCACCCCGACCAGGCCCTGCGTCGACCAGACACTGAGGTCGAGGCCCAGCAGCATGTGTCCCACCAGTGCCCCGACCGCCCCGAGGGGTATGGCGGCGAGCACGATGAGCGGCTGAACCCAGGACCGGAAGGGGATCGCCATCAGCCCGTACATGATGATCAGGGCGAGGAATCCCGATCTGGCCAGGGCTGCATTGATCGTGTCCTGCTGCTTGCGCTCGCCGCCGAATGCATAGTCGAAGTCGGGATCCCCGGCGTCGAGAGGCGCGAGGATATCCCGTTCCAGGCGATCGTCCACCTGGCGGCCTATTGCGTGGATTGCGTCCACGTCGGCCGTGACCGATACGGAGCGTCGCCCGTCGATCCGGTGGATCGTTGAGGGGGACCGGTCGAAACCCACCGACGCAATCTGTCCCAGGGCCACCTCGCCGCCGCCTGGCATGCGCACGATGTACTTCTCGACATCGACGGCGGAGTTCCGCTCTTCTTCCGGGAGCCGTACGTAGACCCGTACGTCCTCGCGGCCTCGAGGAACCGCGAGCGCTTCCACGCCGAAGAAACCGGCCCTCATCTGGTGGGCGAATTCATCGAGCGTCAGTTGGAGCGTACGGGCGGCCGGGTCGAGTTCTAGCCGCAGTTCGCTGAACCCCTCGTCCAGGTTGTCCCGAACATCGAAGACGCCGTCGATGGCGGTGAGTTCCGCGACTACGTCGTCGGCGATCGAACGCAGGCGGTCCGGATCGGGATGTGACAGGTCGTAATGCACGGGCCGGTCTCCGCCCACAATGCTGGACGTAATCGAGAACTCCGTCGCCTCGGGGATCTCGCCGGCCTCCTCCCGCCACAGCCGCTCGAGCGTGGAAGCGGCGATGCCGCGACGCTCCCAGTCGATCAGCTTGAACTGGACCGTCGCGATGTGCCCGCGGGGAGCCTGGACCAGGTCACCCCCCAGAGGATCGAACAACTGCGCCGACTGCCCCACCGTGACGGCCACGGCGACCTCCAGCGGCGCATCTTCCATCGACACTCCGTGCTCCGCGGCGACCCGTGCCACCGCCCGGTGTCCCGCCTCCTCCACCCGGCCGGCCACTTCGGCCGTGAATTCCCCCGGGGTTCCGGCCGGGAGTTCCAGGTCCGCCGACACGATGTCGCCTTCCAGTGGAACATTGAAGCGGTTCGGCACGATACCCGAGGCGACGAGACCACCCGAGAGCACGAGCAGCCCGGCCGCGGAAGCGAGCACGACGAGCGGCCGCCCCGTCGCCAGACGCAGCCCGCGGTCGAGCGGGCCGTCGGCGAGGCGCTTCACAAGAACGTCCACGCGCTTTTGGAGCCTGCCCCAGAACCTGGCGATCCGATGCCGCGCCCCCTGGCCGGGAGGGGGCAGGTGCGAGAGGTGGTTCGGAAGAAGCAGCAGCGAATCAAGCAGCGAAATGAAGAGAACGGAGATGACGACGATGGGGACGGCACGCCCCAGCCTGCCCTGTGCGCCAGGCACGGTCATCAGGACCGAGAAGGCGATGATCGAAGTGAGCACCGCGAAAATGACGGGACTGCTCACCTGTTTCGTCCCGCGGATCGCCGCATCCAGTCCCCCGGCGCCCTTTTCCCGCTCCAGATGGACGCTGTCACCCACGACAATCGCATCGTCCACGACGATCCCCAGCGCGAGGATGAGGCCCATCAGCGAGAACATGTTGATGGTGACGCCCACGAAGCCCATCACGAGGAACGCTCCCGCGAACGAAACGGCCAGACCCACCGCTACCCACAGTGCGAGCCGGATCTCCAGGAAGAGCGCCAGGGTGACGAAGACAAGGAGGAGGCCGAGCAGTCCGTTCTTGACCATGAGGCCCAGCCGCCCACCCACAAGGGCGGAGTCGTCGCTCCAGATCGCGACATCGACGCCGGCGGGCAGGCTAGGCAGCACGCTGGTCTCCAGGTAATCGTGCACCGCCTCGCTTATGCCCAGCAGCTGTTCGTCGGAGGTGCGGTACACATCCACACGGGCGGCGGGCCGGCCGTTGTAGCGCATCCGGAGATCGCTGTCGGCAAAGCCGTCATGCACCGTGGCGATGTCGCCCAGCCGGACGGACGTGCCGTCCGAACGGGTCAGGACGACGATGTCCTCGAAGTCGTACTGGTCGTAGTTCTGTCCCAGCGTACGGACGAGGATCTCCTCTTCGCTGGCCGATACCCCGCCAGCCGAGAGTTCCAGCGAACCCTGCCGCACCGCGTGCGCGACTTCTCCCAGAGTCAGGCCAAGAGAGCGAAGCCGCAGCCGGGGAACTTCGATCGATATCTCGTCCGGGCGCGTCCCGCTCGTCCGCGCCAGCGACACCTGGGGCAGGGCCGAGATGCCCTCTTCGATCCGGTACGCCAGTTCCTTGAGCGCGCGCTCAGGGACATCGCCATGGACGACGAGGCGCAGGAAGACCTGCCGCGTGGTGATTTCCCGCACGTCGGGCCGCTCCGCCTCTGCCGGGAAGGTCGGGATGAGGTCCACCTCCGCCTTCACCTCGTTGAGCGCGCGGCCCATGTCCGTCCCGTTCTTGAACTCGGCGACCACCGATCCGGAACCCCGGGAGGCCGTCGCGACCAGGCGGTCGAGTCCTTCCACGCCCCTGATCTGTTCCTCGATCCGGCGGACGATCAGCTCCTCCACCTCTTCCGGAGAAGCGCCGGGGTAGGGCACGAGGATCTGAATGCGGTCCAGAGAGGAGTCGGGGATCACCTCCTGAACAAGACCGAACGCCGTGTACAGGCCGCCGACCAGCAAGACGAGCATGACGACGTTGACTGCGGTGCTGTTCCCCGCCATGTAGGCAATGGGGCCGCGGCGCCCGTCGGCGAAGTTCATGCTAGCGTGCTGTCCTGAACATGACGGCCTCTATGGGATCAGCTCCTCCATGCGCCGCGCCAGACCGGCGAGTACCCAGCCGTCCGGCCCGAACACCTCGATCTCGCGCGCTGCCTGGTCGAGCAATTCGCGGATGCGCCCGCGGGCTTCCTGCCGGGAAAGCACGTGCAGCACCGAGCACTCCCTTGGATCTTCGTCGAGCAGGTCGTCGACAACCTGGAAGGCGAGCCCATAGGCGCATCCAAACGCGTCGAGGCGGTCGAGGTGCTCGGCCGAGAGTCCCGCGGCCACGCCGCCGCTCCAGGCCGAAAAGCGAAACAGGGAGGCGGTCTTGCGCAGATGGATGTGTGCAACCTCTTCCAGGCTCGTTCCGGAGGGAGTGAACGCAAGGTCGTCGACCTGTCCGCCAATCAATCCTCGGGAGCCGATCGTGTCGGTCAAGCCGGCCACTACCGCAGCGCCCGCGGAGGGATGCGGCAGCCGGGCACACTGTGCGAATGACTCAGCCAGCAGGGCACTGCCCGCCAGAATGGCGGTAGCGCCGCCGAAGGCAATGTGCGCGGCGGGCTGCCCCCGCCGCACCGCGTTGTCGTCCTGCGCCGGCAGGTCGTCGAGGACGAGCGAGCAGGTGTGAACCAGCTCCGCCGCGATGGCAACGGGGATGGCCTGCTCCGGATCCGCACCGCCCGCCACGGCGGCGCCGAACGCCAGCGTGGGACGCAGACGCTTGCCGCCCGAGAAGACCGCGTAGCGCAGAGCACGGTGCAGTTCCGCGGGATGCTGCGTCGCGGCCGGCAGTGCCTCGTCGAGGGCGGCGTCGGTGCGCTCTCGGCTCGTTGCGAGGAATTCGTCCAGCGCGGCGGGGTCAGGCGCCTGCGTCTCTCGTACGCCGACGCCCGTCGGGGTGGGGCGCTCTCCTGTGCCCATCGGCTCCAGTCGTCGGGCCATCCTGTCGGGTGCCAGGTGCCCGGCGACAGGGGTATGGGTGCCCGAATCGCGGCAACTACGCGCGGGATCGATCCTAGTGAGGGCTGGCTGGACGGTGCTGTCCATGCGCGAGCGCGTCGATGTCGGCGGCGGCAAGGGGCGCGGTATCGTGGAACGCGGCAGCGAGCGCACCGAAGTCGTCCAGTCCGCAGGCTCTGGCAATCCCGTTCTTGACCTTCGGTTTCGCGGTGTCGACTGCGAACCCATCTCCAGCGATGATTCGCAGCGAGCCATGCAGGTCCCGCCACAGTGCCACCGCCGCTGCCAGCCGCTCTCCGGCACCAGCGGCAATCAACCCGCGCTTGCCTGCCGACCGGAAGACGGAAGCCGGGTCTTCATACTGCATGTCGGACTCGTCCTGGCGGAGCGTCGATCGCAGGGCCAGAGCCACGCGATCGAGGTCCCGAAGACCGCCACGCATGTCGGCAACCGACAGCAGGTCCGGCTCGACTTCGTTCGACGCGGCTTCGCGCTGCGCGGGGGTCAGCAGATCGCGGGCCCCATCTCGGCTCAGGGCATCTCGCAGCGCTTGCTCGAACCGCTCCCGGGTTCCGCTGTCACCGGACGCGAACACGCAGCGCGCCCCTGCGAGCGCCAGAAGCTCGCGGCCCGAATCGGGTTTCCGAAGCCGTTCCTCGAATGCCGCGAGAGAAAGCAGCTCGCCCGGCCCGCGGCGTGGGAGCTGTGCCAGCAGCAGGTTGTTGCGAGAAAGCCCACGCAGCGCCTTGCGGCACCGGTGGACAAGTGCCTCGCGATACCCGGTGGAGCCGCCGTCGTGCACGAACCGGACATCGAGCTCCGTGCCCGGCATGGCCTGTCCGCTGGCCAGAGGCCCCACAACTGCTACCGCCACGCCGCCGCCTGCGTGCGCAACGCCCCAATCTTCGAAGTCCTCCTCAACCGCGGACAGCACGGTGGCGATGGAGGCTTCGGCGACGCGTGACAGCGCCGTGCCTGCCTCGCTCATCGACAGGCTGCCACGCATCGTGTGCACGCCGATCTGGAAGACCTTGCTGTTCGACCACTCCCGGGCCGCATCGACCGCCTCGCCGCTGTCCTGCGTGTGGATGTCGGCGAGCTGGTCCATCATCTCGGAAACGCCGAGTTCGTGCGTCCAGTAGAGTCGCGCCAGCCCGCTGCGCGCGATCGCCTCGAATTCAGGGTCCGGCCCGATTCCCTCAGGCAACTCCAGATCGGTGAATTCGCGGTCCCGAAGCCTGTCGAGCAGTACCGGGAATTCATTGATCCACGCGGCGAGACGCGGGGCAAGGGCGTGGATCTCGGCAATCACGTCGAATGCGTCGGGGCGCGCCGCGAACGCCGGACTGTCGTAGGCGCTCCAGTCGTCGATCTCGGGATAGAACTGGGCCCGCTGACGATCGAGCAGGGGATCGATGGTTTCGAAGAACCGCTTCGGGAACATCGCCAGGGTGTTCATCTGGATGTAGCTGCCCGGCAGCTGCGGCGAAGCGGCCTCGCCATGATGCTGCAGGAGCGGATAGCGCCGGTTGGACGTGTGGTGGTCCGCATGGCGCTGCATGTTGTAGTACAGCCAGTTGGTGAACTTGTATGCGGCACTCCAGGCGTGCCGCGGTTTCACGGGCTCGAACCTGCCGTGGGGCATGCGGATGCGCCTGAGTCCGTAGTGCTGCACGTAGTTGCTGAGCTTCATGGAGAAGACCACGCTCCCGCACATGACGAAGAACACCAACACGGCCCAGGGCCCACCAATCCAGTATATCAGCCCGTACCAGACGCCCAGCTCCACGATGTAGCGCCAAAACGCGTTCGTGTGATGCCAGGTCGGGAGGTGACGGCGGGCAAGTCTGCGGCGTTCGAACCGCCAGGCGCCCAGGATATTGTTTGCCACCTCCCGCGGAAGGTACTGCCAGAAGCTCAGGCCCTTGGGCGCGGATCCCGGGTCCAAGGGCGTACACACGCGCGGATGATGTATGTAGACGTGCTCGGTGGCATAGTGGGGGTAGGAGACGGAAGCCAGCAGGATCTCACCGAGCCGGCGCTCCCAGAGAGCCCGCCGATGAACCAGTTCGTGGCCCACGACGAAGACCGTCTGCCCAACCATCGCCAGGATGGCGGCCATGCATCCGACTTCCCAGAGGGCAAGGTGGTCGGCGATCAGCATCTGCCACAGTGCGAACACGAAGATCACCGGCCAGCACGCCGCCCACAACCAGAGGGAGAGCTTGTACAGGAACAACTGGCTCTCGCGGGTCGTGGCCGGATCCATGTTCCGCTCCTCCACGCCGAAGAACCTGTCGAACTTGTCTGCGAGCATGAAGAAGACAAATGGACCCGCAATCCACCAACCGCCCAGAATGGCGGCGCAGACAACGAGCGGGAAAACCGCGAGAGGAGCGAAGTGGGGCAGCGCGTTCGAGACCGAGGGCTCGACAACCCGCGCGCTCATCGTTGGTGAGGCGACCGAGCTACGTGCTTCCATCCTGGATACTCTCCACCATGGTGACCTTTGGGCAGAACGCACCTGAGCCCAAGCTAATGCAGCCCAGGCCTGCCGACCACCGGTCAGGCCACCTGACGCCGAACAAGATCCTGAAAGGCGCCCGGGATTGCGGCCAGCTCATCGAAGGATCCTTCCTGCACCACCCTGCCCCCCTGCATTACGTAGATCCGATCCGCCTCGCGCAGTGTGGAAAGGCGGTGTGCAATCACAATCCGTGTTGACGTGAGGCGTGCCAGATTGGCCATGACCGTGGACTGGGTCTCGGTGTCCAGCCAGTTCGTGGCTTCGTCGAGGAGCAGGATCCGAGGATTGCGGATCATCGCGTGGGCGATACGGATGCGCTGACTCTCGCCACCGGATGTAACGGCGGCGCCCGCGCCCACTGGCGTCAGCAAGCCCATCGGCATTGCCGCGATCTCCCGGTCGACGGCGGCAATGCGCGCCGCCCGCCAGGCATCGTCCTCAGTAACGCCCTCGTGACCGCCGACGATGTTGTCCCAAAGATCCTGTGGGTGGAGCCGCACCACCTGCGGCACCATGCCGATGTGCCGCCGCACCTCCCTGAGATCGAGGTGTCGCAGGTCCCGGCCATCGAAGTAGACCGATCCGTTTGACGGCTGTTCCAGCGCCAGCGCGAGCCGGAAGAGCGTGCTCTTGCCTGCTCCGGACTCGCCGGCGATCGCGACGAATTCACCCGCGCGAGCGCGAATCGACACGTCATCGAGAATCAGCGGTCCGTCGGCATTGTAGCGGAACGAGATGTGGTCGAAGACGACATCGCCCGCGAGTACGTCCACAGACTCTGCTTCGGCGCTCGTTTCCGGCGTCTCGGCAAGTAGCGGCCGGATCTGATTCAACGCAGGCCCGACGGCGGCCAATGAGCTGAGCGAATCACCCAGGCGAACCACGGCCGTCTGATAGAGCAGGAACAGCACGTACACGACGATCAAGTCGCCGACCCCGACGGAAGTCGGGCCGGACAGGGTAATGGCCAGGATCAGCGTCGCCCCGGCCAGCAGCGGGAGAACAGCCTCGAATCCTCGCCGGTGAGCCTCGATCGCGCCAAGCTCCAGCTCCGCCCGCTTCTGCTCCCGGTAGTCCCTCGCCCAGGCCGCAAAACCCGACCCCTCGGCACCTTCTACGCGAAGCTTGGAAATGCCGTTGATAAGTTGGAACAGTCGGCCGGACAGGCGCCGCACGGCCTTCAGCCTGCGGCCCTGCGGCGCAATCTGTCGCAATCCGAGCGCCACGGTGACGAGCAGCGACAGCAGGCCGAAAGCGGCCGTCAGCCCCCCCAGCGCGACATCGCGGGAAGCGATGATCAGGAACGCGGGTGCCAGGAAGACGATCGAGAGCAGGCCGTTGCCGATCACGCCGTGCAGATTCTGGAACGCCATGCCGCGCGCCGCCAGATCGTTGGCCGGGTAACGCCGCATGACGCGTGCCGGCAGCCGCATCAGACGGTCCCAGAACGCTGCCTCCATCCGGGAGGTGCCGCGGCCTTCAAGCCGCATCAGAATCATACCCTGGAGCACGTGCAGCACAGCGCGGACGAGACCAAGTGCAACCAGAGCAGCACTGATTCCATACAACAGCCCGGTATCGCCGACGGGGATCACCTCGTCCGCGACGAAGCCGATCGCCACGGCCGGGAGCAACATGACCAGACCCCCCATGAGTCCGGTCAACACGAAGCGCGCCAAATCGGCGCCCAGCCCGGTTCTGGCGACCCTCCACAGATCACGCCAGCGGGCAACTGCGGACTTCAGCGGAGGATAGAACAGCCAGGCGTCCGGGCGCAGAGACGCGGCGGTGGCAGCCGTGATCCGCCTCTTGCGCCCGTCAACGGGATCGATCTCCCGATAGTTCCCCAGAACGCCGGGCAGCAGCGCGACGGGCCTGCCGTCATCGGCTCGAAACGCCAGCATGGCGCCGCTATCGCCAACCCACCAGCGGTCCTTCTGCACGAGGCGCACTCGCCTACCGGGTACCCCCGACGCACTGAGCACCCTGGCGAGCTTGGCGGAGGTCGTGGATCCTCCCGCCAGGGGCGGACGCTGGAAGTCGATTCCCGCATGCCTGCCAATGATTCTCAGGACATCGTGCAGCGCCCTGTCGTCGGCTTCGTGCAGAAGACCATACAGGTCGAAAAGGCGGCGGCGGGCGTCTTCCTCTTCGCCGGAACGGCGGATGACGCGCTCCCGCGCCAGATTCGCCTGGTCGGCGAGGGCCAGCAAGCGGTTCAGCCGCTCGACCGAGAGCGCGATCTGGTTGAAGGCGTTCAGGGCAGGCAGCAACAGGTTGCGCTCGGCAAGCTCCCTGGAGGATGAGGTGGAGACCCGCAAATCCTGCGGCAGCGTCAACCAGGTGGCGGGCGCAAGCGGCAGCTCGGGCCCGGCGCCAGCGTGGTCCGTCTCGCCGTCGGCGGGATCGATCAAGCCGAGGAACAGACCCGCGCCCGTTTGCAAACCGGTCACCCACACCACTCCCCGGCGTGCCGCGAGTGTGCCGCTCCTTGTCGCCGCCGCATCGCCCGATTCGAGGAGGGCGTCCGTCCGCGGACGATGGGTGACATCCCGAACCAGCATCGCCGATATGTCCACGAGCCACGCATCGACCTGCTCCGCCAATTCCGCGTGGCGAACCGCGCCGAGCCGGGACACGGGAAGGCGCCGCAACACGGTGCCGGGCAAACCCTTGGCAATCACGCCCAGGGTAGTCACCTCGTCCTGTGGCGCGGTACCTGGCAAGAGGCGGCCCGATTCAGCGCGCAGCATGTGCTGCGGTGCAGATTGCTCGACCCCATCCTGCCGTTCGACCAGGAAAAGGTCGACTACGCCGGATTCGATGAACCAGGCGAACTCGGGATTGCTGATATCCACCGGCAGATTGCCGGCGCACGGTACCGCAGTCCCCCATTCGGCAGCAATCTGGCCGAGTGTGCGGCTTTCCGACTCAATCATCCGCCCAGCTCCGCCCGCACGAGGCGATGGTACATTCCGCCCGTGTCCTCCATCAGCTCATCGTGGGTGCCGCGCTGCACCTCCGTGCCCTTGTCGATCACGATGATCTGGTCGCAGTCGCGAATCGTGCTGAGCCGGTGCGCGACGATCAGGCAGCTGACTCCCCGGCGGCGCAGCGCGTCGTCGACATGCGCCTCTGTCGCGGCGTCGAGAGCACTCGTTGCCTCGTCGAGAATCAACACGGTCGGGTTCCCGACCAGCGCGCGGGCTATTTCCAGTCGCTGCCGCTGTCCACCGCTGAAATTGCCCCCGCCCTCGTCAACCTGTGTCGAATACCCGAGAGGCCGGCCAAGGATCTCGTCGTGGATGCTCGCGTCGCGTGCTGCTGCGACTACATCATCGTCGAGAACGGCGGGGTTCCACAGCGTGAGGTTGTCGCGCACGGTTGCGGAGAAGAGGACGACGCGCTGGTCCACCATCGACAGGGAGCGCGACAGCACCTCGTCGGGAATCTCGTGTCGAGGCTGGCCGTCAAAGAGAATCTCCCCCGACCACGGGTGCGCGAGGCCCGCGACCATACGGGACAGCGTCGACTTTCCCGACCCGGTTGGACCCACCACGGCGACGCGCTGTCCGGGCTTGAAGGCGAGGCTGAAGTCCTTGATCAGCGGGGGGCGGTTCCTGTCGTAGCCGAAGGTCACACCGCGCAGCTCCACGTGCCCTGCCAACCGCAGGCGCCCCTTGAAGGTGGCAATCGGTTGCGATGCCCCGGCTCTGCGCGTCAGACCCGGATCGACCGGCGTTTCAGTAATGTCGTCCAGGCGCTGCATATCGGTGAGGAGCGTCTGGCGCTCGTGGGCGAATTCGACGAAGCGCCCGATGGGTTCCAGAAACATGGTCGCCACCAGGTAGAACGCCAGCAGCGCGCCCAGCGTCCACTCACCGGCCATGACCATGGGCGCACCGAGAGCCAGAACGGCGGCACTGCTCAGTATCGCGAACAGGCCGGGCCCGGAAGAGATCAGGTTGCTCAGTTCGGTGTATTGCTGACGCGCCGCCAGCTCGCGGGCCTGATGGCCGCCCCAGCGGGCGAACATGCGGTCTTCCGTAGCCGTCATGCGCAGGTTGTCCGCCTGGTGCAGCATTACCGTAGCGATGCCCGCCAGCAAACCCTGCTCGCGGCCCAAGGCGCTGGCCCTGTCGGACCGTGTGCGCGCGACCAGGCCCAGTAGCAACGCGTTCAACAGTGCAAGCGTCAGGACAATTCCCGCGAGAAGCGGGTCGTACGCCACCATGACGGCCAGGAATACAGCGCTCATGGTGACCTCGATCAATACGCCGAGAAAACGCTGCGACAGGCCGGTCGCAATCCGGTCGATGGACTGGATGCGCGCGGTCAGCTCGCCCACCAATCGGTGGCTGAAATAGTCCACCGGCAGCCGCAGCAGCTGCGATACGCACCGGTTGCCGAAAATGATCGAAATGCGGACCGCCAGGCGCTGCAGCACCCGCTCCTTCAGCCAGGCCAGGCCATACACGAGGACTGCGGCTCCCGCCAGCGCCCCGGCCAGCACGAATCCCCATGGCTCGCCGTCGCCCACCACGCCGTCGACAAACAGGCTGGCCGTGAAAGGCACCGCCAGCGCCAGAACAGCCAGCATCAGTCCGCAGACGATGGCCCCCGCCAGCCCGCCCCACGCGCCGCTCAGCCACGCCGGGAGGCGCCGCACCAGGCCTGAGGGAGCACCTCCGGGCTCGAACGTTGGACCCCGACTGAACTTCAGTGCGACGCCGGTGAATCCCGCATCGAACTCCTCCGCGGACAGCTGGCGATGGCCCGCGGCTGGATCGTTCAGATAGAACCGCTTGCGGTCGAATCCTTCCAGGACCACGAAATGGTTGAATTCCCAGAACAGAATCATCGGAAGCGGCATCTGCTTGAGCCGCTTCACCTGTACGCTCCAACCCGAACACTCGAGGCCGTAGTGCTCGGCGGCCCGCTTCAGCCCGGCGGCAGTGGATCCGTCGCGACCGACTTCACAGGTGCTGCGCAGCTCGGTGAACGGCACCCATTTGCCGAAATGGCCCAGGACGCTGCCGAGGCAGGCCGCGCCGCACTCGGTTGCATGGGTCTGCAGGACGAGGGGTGTGACTACCCGCCGACGGCGTTCGGAGGAGGAGGCCTGGCGGTCGCGCGACAATGTCAGGACGAGCCGAGGCCGAGGAGGAGCGAAGCCGGCGAGTAGCGCCCGAGGACAATGCGAACACGGCATGGCGTCCCGTCCGGGAGGGCCAGATCGGACGCCGGTTGGAGATCGATGTCGACTCGCAGCCCGGATGCAGCGGCCAGCGGCCCAAGCGCGGAGGGCGAGACCGGCGACGGTCCGGCAGCGACAGCACTGACCACCCCTTCCAGCCGCCGCGTTGCGCCGCCGGGCAGCTGGACGTCGACCAACGCTTCCATGCCGGGGCGCAAACGTTGCGACACACCCGGGGCGACATGCAGTGTGGCCTGGGGTCGGCGATCTTCGACATCCCGGAGTTGCGCAACGGCGGCGCCGGCCTGAAGGTAGTCCCCCGGCGAGGAACGCAACGCGAGGACTTCGCCGCCCAGTGGGCTGACGATGAGCTGCCGGGCGGCGCGTTGCGCTTCAATCTGCAACAGCGCGACACGGTCCGCGGCGAGTAGCGCGCGGGTGTTTCCGGCGTCGCCGGCGGCCTGCTCGACTTCCGATTCCAACCGTGTCACCCGGTCGCGGAGGACGGCGGTTTCGCGTGCCAGTTCCGGGACGCTCTGGCGCGCGATCACCGCTCCGGGATCGACGTGGTCCCCGGGCTCGACAAGGAATTCCATGAAGTATCCGGGTTCCGTTGCCACCACTTCGTACCGCTGTCCCGGCGCAAGCAGCACGCCTTCGAGCCTGATGTCCCGTGCGATGCTCCCAAAGACGATCCAGCTCCCGAGACCGGCCAGTATCAATCCGACTACGGCCAGCACGATGCGTTCGCGTGGGGCCGTGACGCGGAGCAGACGGTCGAGCTGCTGTCGGTTCTCGGTCGCGGCGACTGCCTGCTCGCGAAACGGGTTGTTGAACAAGTCGGGGCCCTCTCCGTCGCTCTACGGCCAGCGGGGAGCCGGCCACCGTTGTCCGTGCGGATCCGTGGCTTCAGCCCGCCAGGAGTTGCGGCGTTTCGATCAAGGAATTAATAGTTGTTCATGGGCGTGGGTGTATTCCCCCACAATATTGTTTGGCAGTATTGACCAGCAAGGAGGCACGGAAGATGAACGTGCAATCTGCAATGCAGACCGGCGAACAGATGCAGCGTCACCTGATGACGAAGGCAACCGAGGATGAGGCGTTCCGAGCCCAGCTCGTTGCGGATCCAAACGCCACGATCCGGCAGGAGTTCGACATCGAGGTGCCTGACCATATCAACATTCAGGTGCACGAGAGCGACGGGAACGTCCTCCACCTCGCGCTGCCCCCCGGCCCCAATATCGAGCTGGACGAAGAGAGGCTGGAAGCGATCTCGGCCGGTCTCTGCTGCTGCGGCTGATCCAGTCGGCTTCAGAGGGCGTGCGGCGGCCGCTGTCGGCGGTCGCCACCGTCCCCCCGGGTCAGTCCTGACCTGGGGGAAACACCAGTAGGAACACGTAGGCCTTGACCTGTTCGACACGGTCACCGGCCAGCGACAGCTTTATGTGGTGAATGCCCTTGGCGACGAATAGCATCCCCTTGCGGCCGAACATCATTTCCGCGCCTGCAGACGACTTTGCGAGCGCGGACAACTTCCGCGGCACGCCGAGGCCCTGCTCGCGGAGACCGTCGATGAGGCCCATCCAGGGATCGATTTTCGTCGGCCACTGGGTGTCCGTGGCGTAGAAGCTCACGCCCAGTCCAGGTCCCAGACCTCCCGCCTGGATGTCCAGGCTTGCCGCCAGGTAGGCGAAGGCGTCGCGTTCCTCCAGTTTCGACACGAACGGAGCGATTACCGAGTACTGCCCAGGCCAGTCGATCCGCTCCAGGAACGTCGTCAGGTCGCGCGTTTTCCTGAAGCCCATGATCGCCAGGCGCAATCCCCTGGCGCGCGCCGGAAAGGCACCCACAGCTCCGATGTGCGTGCCTCGCGGCATGGCCAGAAAGAGGCGTTCGGCCTGACGGCGCTCGGCAACGTCCGGTTCCCAGCCGATGGCGCCGAAAAGCGCGTCAACGACAACGCCGAGATCTTCGGGATTGGAGCCGTCGCCAGTCAGCGCGTCGGCAGCGGGGTAAAGGAAGATACCCGGGTCCGAGGGCGCGCCCCGGCGTCCGGGATCGATGTCGTATTCGAGCAGCACCTTCGTGCCGGCAACGCGCCGGAGCGCTGACTCCTGCCGGCCCATCTCGTGCAGGAGCTCAACGAGCGCGGCCCGTGACCGATCTTCGGGTTGCGACCCGCACCATTCCTCGAAGTGTGCCGCCGACAGGCTTCCCTCGAACAGCCCGAGGCCCAGGTCGGCCCTCGGTTCGGGTTCGTGTAGAGGCAATTCGAACCCGAAACCCGTGGTTGCCAGGCTAACGGGCAGCGCACGCGCTCTTTCCAGCAACGTCTCCCACCCCGAGCCGTCGATCAGCACGGGGGAAATCCGATTCCTGAACTGTTCGAGCAGTTCGCCGACCGAATCCGCCTGGGCAAGCATGTGCTTCTCGATGCCGGCGCGAGATGCCAGAAGGTTCATGACTTCGTTCCTTTCCGTTGCCGCTCAGGCGATGACCGGAACGGGGTTGAGCTGGTCCTCCGCAAGGGGACTTTCGCGCCAACCCATCGACACCGGTACGTCGTACAATCGCCCGGATGCGAAGCGCTCCCAGAAGTGGCGCATTCCCGGGACGATGACGCGCGCCACGGGCATGCCGATGTCGGGCCGAGTCTGGTCGAGCACCAGAAACTCCAGGCCCCTGGTTTCGACGAGCGCGCGGCAGAGCTCCACATCCTCCCGCGTGTCCGTGGTGTCCGGGACTGGATAGTCCGATTTGCCGCGCATGGCGCCTGACACCGGCGCCAGGTAGGGATGGTCCGCCAGCGTTCCGTTCCGCCACCACCACCGGGTCATCGGATCGCTGACGGCGGCGCCGGATCCCTGTCCCGCCGGTCCCTGAGTCCATTGCAGGCACTGGTTCAACTCGCATACCGCGCGCAGGGCCGCGATGTGCGGGTCCACATGCGCACCGGCCCCGTAGAGGATGTCTTCGGCGTTCTTGTCGGTCCTGCGCGAGATGGCCACAAAGACGGGAATGCCGAAATCGCTGGTCGCGTCCAGCACCCACATCTCGCGCTGCCGGCGGCCGTAGTACTCGTGCGCGGACGCCAGGTAGTCGTCGTCGAAGCTCGCCAGGTCCACCTCCGGCAAGCTCAGCCGGTTGTACCACCAGATCGCGAAGGCGTCGCGTTCGACCAGTTCGTAGAATCCTTGCAGAATCGCTTCTTCGAGCGTGTTGCCCGCGGCACACCCGTTCGAATCCGCCTTGAAGACGGGCCCGCCTGCTTCCTCCTCCTTCATGCCGTACAGCAGCGATGTGGGGAGGTAGCGGGGCCGCTCTTGCGTAAGCGACCACACGGGCGACCAATCGATCTCCGCGTCCGGATCGAGTGGGGCCGGCACGAAGTTGTAGGGATGGCCGCGTGCGTTGATCTCGTCCGCGTCACTCAGTTGTCGGTCGCTGAAGAGCTGCACGTCGTTCGGAGGGATCGCCGCTGACTCCCCGGCCTTCTCAAAACCGGAATAGCGTCTCCGGCAGCGGGCTTCGTCGCCGTGAAAGGCGCCGCTGTAGCGCTCGACCGCCTCGCAGAGTGCACTGGCCTTCGCCTGCCGCAGCGTGCTGCCCTTCCCCGCGCTCTTGCTCCGCAAGCTGCGGCGCAGTGAACTGAGCTTGCGGCTTCGCAGCGCCAGATTGTTGCCCGCCCAACAGACGTGCCCCCAGGGGTCGGCCGCGTCCGAGGCACGCGTGAGCCACGTGACGACGCCGGTGATCGGACTGACAAGATGACGATACCTGGACAGCGTCTCCTCGGGCGGGATCGAGCGGTCACCGCCGCTGTTGCGCACGGCTTTCGGGCTCGGTCGCAGCCGTACCGGCTCCGCCGGCCGGTCGGCGCGGTACAGGGCCTCGTCGCCGCACACCGGGCATTGCGGGCGGCGCACCGCGAGATGCCGCCCCATCTCGCGGCTGACGACATCCAGGGAGATGGCCCGCTCATGGATGGGCGCCAGGTCTGCCAGTACCAGCCACCGGGCGATCTCGACGGCGGCCAGGCCGCATACGGCCTCCATCTCGGCCATCTCGGCCGCGCGGGGCGCGACAGCAGATGAATCCCCGCCAAGGTTGCGCACGAAGTTGTGGACCTCCTGGTGGCCGCGCAGACGGTAGGCGAGACATGCCCAGCACGGGCCGCCCTCCGCCGGGCGGAAAACCGGTCCGAACAGCGGCTGCACGCCGGTCGGCCTGACGAGGATCCAGGGTGCGCCGGATTCGAGGTGGGCGCGATTGATCGCATCGTGCCGTTCGTCCAGGTAGTCGACGCATACGATGGCGGACAGGGCAGGGTGACGGTCGTCGACCTGTATGCCCAGTGCGTCCAGCCGCCGGGCGAGCAGGCCGTCGTCGCCGGTCACGGCCACCGTCGAGGCGCCGAGCCGCTGCTCCGCCCAACGCGGCGAGGCGCCGAGCGAGGACCAGTACGCCGCGCGCCCCGATGCCATCGTGTAGTCGCCCGAAACGACATATCCCCGGGACGCCAGGGACATGATCGCCGTCTGCACGCGGTCACCCGAGTGAGCCGGCGCCAGCGCGGCAACGATGTCCTGGTGCGTGCGGCGCCCATCGAGCAGTGGCATGAGGTCGCAAAGCACCTGCCCGCGCAGCAGCGTGTTGAAGATCTCGGAAACCAGCAGCACCTGCCCCTCGCCGATCAGCCGGAAGTCAAGATGTGGCGCAAGCACCGGTACCTCTACCAGGCCACGGTCCGCGGGAGTGATTCTCTTGAGCAGCCCCGGGGATCCTTGGGCGCCGGTTGTCATCGAACCTTCCGACCCGGGACCTCCGGGCTGTTTCCGAACGGCATGCCGGCCGGGTTGAATACGTGTTCCGGATCGAACTCGCGCTTCCACCGGATGGCCTGCTCGAGCATCTCACCATAGTGTTCCGCCCATTCCTTCGGGCCATAGCCCACTCCGCCCGACAGGTAACTCTTCCCGCCGAGTCCGACGAGCGTTCGGTCGACTTTCTTGAGTTCACCCGCCAACTCGGTCGCCTTCTCGTGCTGAAACTCGCCAAGTACGCACAGGACCGAATAACAGATGGCCCGCTCCCCCTGCGGACGCATGAACATCGGGGCGTCGATCGCCTCCCTGCCGATCCCGTAGAGACCCGTCCAGCTCCAGGGCCTGGGCGGCACCCAGTGCGAATCCGGCAACGGCTGGGCGAGTAGCGTTCGCAGGGCCTCCCAGGGCAGGATCCAATCCCGCCACGGGTGGTAGTGCAGCCAACTGAACGCCCACTTGGGGTAAATCACGGCGCGCCCGACGCTGGTCGTGTCCCTTGTGTATGTGTTCTCGTCGTAATGCAACCCCGCGAGCATTTCCGCGTCGTCGGGCTCCCCGTCGTACTCGAAACCGGCAGACAGGATGATCTCCTGCTCGTGGTACCGGATCTCCGCCCGCAGGTTGTCGAAGCGGTCCGCATCGACAACGTACTCGAAGTCGTCCGCGAAACGATCGAAGTCGCAATAGCGGAGTTGGTGCTGCCGGAACCGTTCCCCCGCCGGTCGGAGCCGGATCCACGCCTCGGTAATGATCCCGAACTGGCCCTGGCCACTTCTCACTGCGTTGAAGAGTCCCTCGTTCCGGGTGGGCGAGCACCGCACGCGCTCGCCGGTACCGGTGACCACCTCGAGTTGTTCGACCTGTCCGACCTGCGCCCCATGGCGATGCGAAGTGCTGCCCACGCCTCCGGCGGACAGCGTTCCACCAACGGTCGCTTCGCCGATGTCCACGAGCACTGGTGGCAACCGCCGCGTGCCGTGCAACGCGTCCAGGACCTGACCCCACTGCGCACCCCCTTGTGCACGCACCAACTCGGGCCCCACGGGCTGGACTCGATCCAGGCCCCGCGTGTCCAGCAGAACACCACGGTCCGTCAGGCTCTGGCCGCCCTGGGAGTGTCCTCCTCCACGAACAGCCAGCCGGACTCCGTCTCCCGAGGCGCGGCGCACAATGCTTGTCACTTCGTCCACGCTTTGCGGGATCACCACGGCCTCCGGCACCTGCGTGGCCATTCTTCCGAAGTCGTGGCAGTACGCCTCCCGATCTTCCAAGCCTCGGCTGGCGCCCGGAATGAGATGGTGTTCGTTGGTCACCGACCGCCTCTCGTGTTGCGTAGCCCGCATTTCTCACACAGGCCAGTCAGAGGCCTGAGGGGAGGGGTTGAGGGTGTGACCGGGGGTGGCCAAGCGTGTCGGAGTGAGGGACAGCAGGTCCCTGGCGGGTTTTTCGAAGCAGCGAACGAAGAGATTGACGGGCTGAAGAGGCCCTGATTGGTTCCAGGACGCAGTGGTCCTTGGAACGTGGTGGCTGGGAGGGTGCTCGGGAGCGGCCGGGGAGCCTACCCCGGTAGTCGAGCGTGGACCCGTGCGAAGGCTGCGGCGGAGGGGTGCGCGGAGTCCATGGCGACCTTGACCCGGCGAACCGAGACCATGACGCGGGCACCGATCTTGAGGAGCCTGAGCCGGAGCGTTCCCGCGGTGGCGCGGGCGAGCGGGGTGCCGTGAAGCGCTTGCCTGATGGCATCGAAGAGGATCGACGCGAAGGCGGAGAAGAGGAGCCGGAGCTGGTTGGCGGCGAAGCAGGTGGCCGAGGTCCGGTCGGAGAAGAGATCGAGCTGCTGCTCCTTGATCGTGTTCTCCATGTTGCCCCGTGCGCAGTAGAGGCGCTCGTACACGGTCCGCGCCGAGAAGGTGTCGGCGGGCAGCGAAGTGACCACGAAGCGGGGGTTCGCCTTGTCCGCCAGATGCTCGGCCTTCGCCACGACGCGGCGCTTACAGGACCAACTGGTGAGGGTGGCGTAGGGGAACTCCGTGAACCGGCGGGCCGGCCGGCCTTTCTTCTCCGCTTCGGCCGCGGCGTCGTCGAGTAGCCATACGATGCGCTCGACGAGCCGCGAGTTCCTTGCCAGCCCGATGACATAGTCCACGTCGTTGTCCTTGCACCACGCCATCAGTTCCTCGCGAGCATACGCGGAATCGGCACGGAGCAGGATCTTCAGCCAGGGCCACTCCTGGCGGAGCCGGGCGACGATGCGGCCGAGCGGTCCGGTCACCCCTCCGGCCGGGTCGGCGTTGCCCGGCCTGAGCTGTGCGAAGAGCGGGCGTCCGCCACAGGTGATGTACAGCGGCAGGAAGCAGTAGTGGTTGTAGTAGCCGTGGTAGAACCGGCCCTCCTGGCTGCCGTGCACCGCAACGTCGGTCGAGTCGATGTCCACCACCAGCCGCGACGGGGGCAGGCCCTGCCAGGAGTCGATGAACGACTCGACCAGCACGTCCTGAAGCTTCTCGGGGTCGTGGTCGATCTTGGCGTAGCGGCTCGGCTTGCCACCGGCAGGTGCGTGCTCGAGCCGGCTCAGCGTGCTCTTGCCCGCCAGTGGTGCACACCCTTTCCGGCGTGCCTCGAGCTTGCCCGACAGCAGTGCCAGCAGCGGGTCGCGCCGCAGGTCGTCGTGGTCGTTGAGGTCGTCGTACCCCAGGGCAATGCCGGCGATGCGCTGTGCCACCAGTGTCCGCACCGAATGTTCCGTAAGGCGCGGATCGCGGTGGTCCGTGAAGCCTGCGGCAACCCGGTCGAAGAGCCCGGTGGAACGGTCCGCCTGGCGAAGGAGCAGCGCCCCGCCGTTCGAAGTGATCGATCCGCCGTCGAACGCGGCGGTCACCCTGCGGCCTTGGCACCCTTGAAATGCGAACGAAAGCGGTTTACACTGTGTCAGCATCGGTCCTCCTTGGGGAATCATGTCAAGTTCATGCCCTACATAAACTTAACACCCCTCGGAGGCCGGTGCTCTCTTATAGGTGTGAGAAATCCGGGGTAGCACCTCGCGCACGACCTCGCCTGCCCTCCTGACATCGTCCATCGAGACATCCCGGTGCGCCACCGCCCGCACCGCGCGCAGACCCGACACCAGCATGAGCACGCCGCGCTCCCGGCAACCGTCGACGAAGTCCGCCGCGGTGCCCGGCACGTTGAAGCGCAGGATGTTCGTTTCCACGTGCCCGCGCACGAGCTCCACTCCCGGGATCGACACGAGGACCTCGGCAAGGTGTCCCGCCTTCTCGTGGTCGCGGGCCAGGTCGCCGCGGTGATTCTCCAGCGCATGCAGCGCCCCGGCGGCGATGATCCCGGCCTGGCGGAAGCCTCCGCCGAAGAGCTGCTTGAAGCGCCGCGCCCGCGCTACGAAAGCGCGCGAACCCGCCAGCGCCGACCCCACGGGCGCGCCCAGCGCCTTCGAGAAGCACACCGAGACGCTGTCGAAGTCGCGCGCGTAGCGGGCCGGCGGGATGCCGGTCGCGGCGGAGGCGTTCCAGACGCGGGCGCCGTCGAGGTGGCAGCGCAGTCCGGCTGAGCGCGCCGTCGCGACCACGTCGTCGAGGAGTTCCAGCGGCCAGATGCTCCCACCGCCGCCGTTGTGGGTGTTCTCCAGGGTGAGCAGGGTCGCGGGCGGCGTCAGGGTGGTGGGCGATCCCGGGTGGGTGACCCCGAGTGCGTCGCGCAGCTGGCCAGCCGTGAAGATGCCGCGGTCCCCCAGCAGCGGCTGCACGGTCACGCCCGAGAGGGCCGCCGGTCCCCCGCCCTCGGAGCGCACCACATGCGACCCGATGTCCATGATGACCCGGTCGCCGGGCTCGGTGTGGGCGCGGATCGCCACCTGGTTGGTCATCGACCCGGTGGGCATGTAGACGGCGTCATCCTTGCCCAGGACCTCGGCCGTGCGGGCCTCGAGCCGCCTGACGGTCGGGTCGTCGCCGTAGACGTCGTCGCCGACCACGGCGGAAGCCATCGCCTCGCGCATGGCCGGCGACGGCCGGGTCACGGTATCGCTGCGGAGATCGATCATGCGTGAAGGCTATTCAGAGTCGAACACCACGTCCATGACATCCTGGACCGGACGGTATCCGATCCTGCGGTAGATGTTGTTCGAAGTCCGGTTGGCCAGGTCGGTGTAGAGGACGCAGTGTCTGAAGCCCGACTCGAGAACCTGGCGGCTGACCTGTGACACCAGCGCCGTCGCGTAGCCGCTGCGACGGTGCCGGGGCGGCGTGTAGACGTAGCCGATCCGCACGCCGTGCCGGGTGCGGGCCGGGAATCCGGCCATCGACACTGGGGCTCCGTCCACCCAGAGAGCCAGCAGCGGATCGCCGCCATCGCCGCCGGTGAGACGGCGGGCCTGCATGCGCGGATCTCCCACCTCGGGCAACCCGGTTTCCCGGGCGAAAGACGCGAGCCAAGCGGTGACGAGAGGGATGTCCGCGCCCGTGGCCGGCCGCATCGTCCCCGGAGGCGTCGTCGAAGGCGCGGTCACTCGGTCCAGCATGTGGATTCGCTGCCGCGCCCCGGCGGCGGCCTTCACCCCCCTGAGTGCGCCCCACGCCTCGCCGAAGGCGCGCACCACCGCGGTCGGGCCCAGTACGGCGGGTATCGTGTCATACACTTCGGCCACATCGCTCGCGAGCGACGGGATGGCGTCAACGGGCATCCGGGTCAGGCCCAGCTTGTAGGGAGGCGTGCGGAAGGCGCAGCCCCGGACGTCTTCACCCTGCTCGATGGTCGCGAAATAGAGAGGGGATCCGTAGCGGTCGGCGCCGCGGACCAGCGACCCGACGATGCCAAGCGGCAGGTTGTTCTCTGCCTCCCCCTTCAACAACCACGCTTCGGCCTGGTCGAGGAATACCCGCGGTCCGTCATGCCGCACGATCCGCCATTCGCCGGCGGGCGGGCGGCGGAGCGGTCTGCTACCCGTCCGACCCGTCCCCGGTGAAGAGGGTCTTGATGAAATCGTCCAGCCCGGAAATCCGAGCCATCAGGGTGACGTGAATGTCGTGCACCCGCGCGTCGCCGCCGTTTCTGCCGTAGTAGTCACCCACCTCGAAGAGGAAGGCGCCTCCTCCGCTGAACGGAGCCTCGATGCCGAATCCGCCGTGCAGGGTGCGCGCACGCTCCGCACCGACGAGGGAAAAGGGCAGAATGGGGGTGCCGTCCGGAGCCCCGATGATCTTGGAACCGTAGCCGGAGAACATGTACCCTCGCACACCCTCGTATACGGGACTGTAGGCCATGAAGTCGACTACCACGGTCTCGAACAGCTCCGACTCGGACGAGTTCAGCGGCGAGGACGGGTCCCCGAGCACTCGGCTGGTCAGGTCCTCTTGGGGGATCCAGCGCATCGAACGTTCGAAGAGCGCCCTGGCCCCGTACCAGGACCCCCTGCGCGTTACGCCCAGTTCCATCCCGTAGTTGGGCCGGCGCACAGCGGCTTGACTGCCGGAATTGGCGCGCTGCGGCAGGAAAAAGCCGACCCGTGGGGCGAACGAGACCACCCAGCCCTCGGGCTGTTCGGCTCTTGTCGCCTGGTCCGGATGGGACTGCGCGGATCCGGCGGTGGGTGAGACGGCGCTCACGATCGAGGCGGCGATGACAAGTACGGCCAGACGGACAAGCTTCATGCGATGGCTCCTCGGGTTTGCCGCGCCTGCGGGCGGCGCGCATCCTTGATCTACTATAGCACGCCCTTGAACCCGGACGCCAGCGTGAACAGCCCGTTGAGTCGTGTTCGGAGGACAGGGCGGTAACCCCGCGCGAGGAGCCAGTCCTCCAGCTCCGGCGACCCCTGGCCGACGCGGGACGCCTGCCCGAGTTCCACGATCAGGTGCCGGGGCCATAGCGTGCGTGGCGAACTCCGCAGATACGGCTTGACGACCTCGGCTTCGTGCCCCTCCACGTCGACCTTGAGGCAGTCGATGCGGTAGAGTCCGGCGTCGCGCACCACATCCGCCAGAGTGAGCACCTCGACGGGGATGGTGGCGGCGGTTGCGTCCCGGCCAGCGGCTTCGACACCTGCATCCGCCTCGTCGAGGCCACTCTCGCTTCGGGATGCACCGGCGGCGGCGTTCGCCCGCACCAGCCGGCTCTCCCCCGAGTTCCGCGTCCCGACGAGAAGCGTCCCGCTGCCCCGCTCCGCCCCCACCGCCGCCTCGACCACCCGCAAGCGTTCCTCCGCTTCGTTCGTCCGCACGTTGAAGCGCAGCTGGCGCGCCAGATCGGGGTTCGGCTCCACCGCGACGACGCGCCCGGAAGCGCCGAGCCGGGAGAGCAGCCAGAACGCGTAGCCACCGACGTTCGCGCCGACATCCACGAAGGTGAAGCCGATCGTCATCCAGCTGGCCAGCACCTTGCGTTCGGGGCGGTCCCAGGAGCTTGGCAGGAAGAGGATCCTGCCTTCCGAAACCGATCGGTCCGGGAAGAGGCGGAGGCGCTGTCCCCAAACCTCGGTATCGACGGGGCCGGTCAGGTGGCGGCGGGCGGCGCGGCGCGCGAGGAGCGCGAAGCGGCTCCAGGGCCATCCGCCCGGGAGAGCCCGCGCGACGGCCAGCCAGAAGGCCCCCAGTCCCCTGGGCGAATGTGCTCCCCAGGGGCTGGTTTCGGTGAAGGAGTTGGCTTTACTGGAAGAATCGTCGCGCATGCTGACCCGGTTCGTTCAACGTCCTTTCCCGCAAGGTTATCGTATGTGCTGGCGTTGTACACCACAAAGGCGGGCAAGAAGTCCGCGCGGAGACGAATCCAACCGATGAACCCCGCACCCGGCGGGACGCTCACCTCCGGGACCATCACCCGCTTCTGGTCCCCACTGGCCGCGACCTGGATCATGATGGCGCTTGAGGGCCCGCTCATCGCGGCCACGATCGCGCGTCTTCCCGATCCCGTGCTCAACCTGGCGGCGCACGGCGTCGTCTTTGCCATCGCCATCCTCGTCGAGGCTCCGGTGATCATGCTGATGACCGCGGCGACGGCGCTCGTGCGCGACAGCCTCAGCCTCCGCAGGCTGTGGATCTTCGCGCAGGGACTGAACGTGCTCGCGACGGCGCTGGTCCTGATCCTGCTGCTCCCCTTCGTCTTCGACCCGCTCGTCCTGGGGCTGCTGGCGCTTCCCCCCGACATCGCGCACCTGATCTACGGGGCGCTGTGGATCTTCCTGCCGTGGCCCGGCGCAATCGGCTACCGGCGCTTCATTCACGGCGTGATGATCAGCGCGGGCCAGACGCGCCAGGTCGCGCTCGGCACCGTCTTCCGCCTGTTCGCCATGGCCGGGACCGCACTCGGGCTGCCGGTGTTCACCGACCTGCACGGCGCGTGGGTCGGCGCGGCCAGCCTCACCGTGGGCGTCTGCGTGGAAGCCATCGCGGCCCGCATCATGGCCGCGGGGGCCATTCGCCGCTTCCGCGCCACGTCACCCGAGGAGAGCGGTACTCCGGCGCCCAGTTACAGGGGCATCGTGTCCTTCTACTATCCCCTCGCCCTCACGTCCCTGGTCGCCCTGAGCACCCATCCCATCCTCACATTCTTCGTGGGGCGGTCGCGGGATCCGCTCGAGTCGCTGGCGATTCTGCCGGTGGTGCACGCGCTGTCGTTCCTCTTCCGCGCGATGGGGCTGAGCTACCAGGAGGCGGCGATTGCGCTGATGGGCAAGGAGTTCGAGCACCGACCCGCGGTCGGGCGGTTCGCGCTGCGGATGGGGCTCGCGACCTCGATCGGGTACGCGCTGATCGTCTTGACGCCGCTTTTCGGGGTCTGGTTCGAGAGCATTTCGGGGCTGACGCCTGAGCTGGCCGGGTACGCCAGGATTCCGGCGCTGGTGCTGATCCCGCTGCCCGGGCTCGGCTTCTGGCTGGCCCAGCAGAGCGCGGTTATGGTGTTGAAGCGGCGGACCAAGGCGATCACGATGGCGACGACGCTCGGGCTGGTCGGCATCGCGGTGGTCTTCCCCGTTCTGGCCTGGGGGCTGGGATGGGTGGGTGCAACCGCCGCGTTCGTCGCGTTCTTCGTGGGACGCGTCGCTTCAAACCTCTACCTGCACTGGAGCGATTCACGATGAGCATCAGCCGCCGCCAGTTCGTTGCCGCCTCCGCCAGCTGCGCTTCCTATCTGGCCGTGGCCGCGCCGTTCCTGACCGCATCCGCGCTGCGGCGGTGGCGCGGGATCGGAGCGCGCCGGGTCGTCGCGCAGACACCCTTCGCGCGGATCGAGGAGTTGGGCGAGGGCATGTACGCGATCATCTCGACGCCGCTCGACGGGGACTTCACCACGGTGTGCAACGGAGGCATCATCGGGGGGTCGTCGGGGACGCTGGTGGTGGAGGCCTTCGCCACGCCGGAGGGGGCGGCGTGGGCGGCCGGGCAGGCGCGGGAGCTCACGGGCCGGTGGCCGGACCAGGTGGTCGTGAGCCACTACCACGGGGACCACTCGGCCGGGCCGGGCGGCTTCGCGGAGGGAGGCGAGGCGGCGCCGCAGCTTCGTGCCACGGCGGCCACACGGGATCTGGTGCAGGGGTCGCCGGGCGACGAGGCGGCGAAGGCGCCCTGGGCCGACGTGGTGGTCGTGCCCGAGGATGGACCGATCGAGATCGACCTGGGCGACCGTGCGGTGACGGTGGTGCCGCGCCGGGGTCACACCGCGAGCGACCTCTCGGTGGAGGTGGACGGGGGCGAGGGCCCGGTCTGGTGCGGCGACCTGGTGTGGAATGCGATGTTCCCGAACTACATGGACGCGGTGCCGTCCCGGCTGTCGCGTTCGGTCCGGGCGCTGCAGGCGATCCCGGCGGGCGTATTCGTGCCGGGCCATGGGCCGCTGGCGGATGCCGGGGTCATGGCGCGGTTCGTGGCGGTGATTGATTCGGTGGAGGAGGCGGCCCGGTCCGCCTGGCGGCAGGGGATGAGCTCGGACGAAGCCGCCGAGAGGTACGAGGTACCGGTCGAGCTGGGCGAGTGGATGATGTTCAGCCCGAATTACCATCTGCGGGCGATCCAGGCGTGGATGGACGAGCTGGCTGGGGCGGAATACTAAACATAATGGTTTAGTATTTGTGAGACGCGGTCGGCGTTTCAGCTGAAACTAAATATTTGTGTTAACTATCCGACTGGTCGGGTGGATCCGGGGTTCTGGTGCGCCGATCCCGCGACCAGGGGCGTGTCAGGGTCACAGTGCCCCCCTGACCCGCTCCCCCAGCCCCCGCAACCGCCCCACCGGTTCGTTGCTGAAAACGAGCCGCACGAACTGCCCCGCATTCTCCCGGCCCCAGTGCGTCATCGGCGTCGCGGCGACCTTTCCGCGCTCCAGCAGCCGCGCCGATGCGGCGGCCCCGTCGAAGCCGAGCGCCCCTGTGTCGACCAGGAGCGACCATCCTCCGTCGCCGCGCACGACGGGCAGGCCGTCGAGTTCCGCCAATACCGCATTGCGGCGGCGCTCCCACTCCTCAACCGCATCTGCCACACCCGCGCCGTCCGGGTCGGTCAGCGCGGCGAGCGCACCCGGCTGCGTCACCCCCACGGGCGTCACCACGTTGTAAATGCTGACCAGCCCGATGCGGTTCATCACCCGGCGCGGGCCGGTCACCCAGCCGACGCGCCATCCGATCATGCGGTATTCCTTGGAGACGGAGCCGACGGTGATCGTGCGGTCCGCGAGCCCGCCCACGCTGGCGGGGTGGATGTAGCGGCGGCCGTCGAAGAGGATGCGCTCCATCGCGGCGTTGTAGAGGAGCCAGATCCCGCGTTCCTCGCAGACGCGGGCGACTTCGGCCCAGTCCGCGCGGGTGAGCACCGCGCCTGACGGGATCGACGGGTTCATGAGGAAGATCACGCGGGTGCGGTCGGTGATCGCGTCGCGGAAGCGGTCGAGGTCGAGCGCCCAGCCACCGCCCCGGACCACGAACGGCGCGAATCGCGCCACGCCGCCGGCCAGGCGGACGCGGTAGAGCATGCCCGCGTAGGTCGGGTCGGTGACGACGACCTCGTCGCCCGGCTCGATGAGGGCGAGGAGGGCGTTGAAGAGCCCCTCGGTCCCGCCCGCGGTGACGATCGTCTGCTTGTCGGGATCGTGCGGGACGCCGCTGAGGCGGCTGACGTGGGCGGCGGCCGCCGCGCGCAGCTCGTGGCTGCCCAGGAAGGGGAGGTAGCTGTTGGCGTCGTCTTCGCCGACGGCGGCGCGGGTGGCGGCGACCGCAGCGGCGGGTGGAGGGATGTCGGTATCGAGGTTCTCGAGGCGCAGGACATCGGGGTCGGCCTCGGCGGCCGCAGCGACGCGGTCGATCTGGAAGCCGACGATGTCGCCGAGGCGGGAGTCGCGTTGGGCCTCGGCGCGCGTCCCGGGGCCGAAGCCGAGGTCGGGGGCCGGGCGCGGACCGTGTGGGCCGGCAGTCCCGGTCACGGCGCCGAGAGCGTGGCGGCGAGGTCGGCGGGCAGGCTCCGCCGCACGAAGGCGATGACCTCGTCCACGGTGGTAGCGGTGGCGACCTGGGACGGCAGGGTGTCCGCGCGGTCAAGTTCGCCGAAAAGCACGATGGGGCGCCCGTATTCCACCGACAGTTCGACCTCCGAAGCCGTTCCGACGCTGCCCGGCAGGGCCACGACGACATCCGAGGTGAGGATGTTGACGTGGTTCCGCGATGACGGATCCGCGCCCAGCTTGCCCAGGTGCGTCCGGATCGGGACTTCCACCCACGGGTTGGGGTAGTCGCCACCCGCCGCGGGTCCGCCGTCCGCCACCGCAAGCGGCAGCACCCCGATCACCAGGCCCGCGCGATCCTCCACCTCGGCAAAGGCCCGCGAGACGGACGTCATCACGCCGGTGCCGCCCCCGGTCAGCACATGGACACCGAGCCGGGCAAGGCGGCGGCCCAGGGGCGCGGCCAGATCTTCGTGGTCATGGGCGCCGGCGCCCATGACCCCGACAACGGGAAGGCGGTTCATTGCAGCAGGAGGTCCGTGGCAGGATAGAATGGGTGATGGAAGCATATTCAGTGCACCATCAACTTTCGCCCTTCCGAAGGCTCACGCCAATGCGGCCTGCCGCGACCGACACCTCCGCGCACACCGACACCGCTGCGCACACCGGCGCCGCTACGCGCCCCGACACCGCCCAACCCCCGAAACGCGGCTTCGGCCCCTACGCCGCCACCTCGGTCGTCGTCGCCAACATGATCGGCACGGGCGTCTTCACCAGCCTCGGCTTCCAGCTCCTCGACATCCAGTCCACCTTCCCGCTGCTGCTGCTCTGGGTGGTGGGCGGCGCGGCGGCCTTCTGCGGCGCGGTCTCGTACGCCGAGCTGGGCGCGGCCATCCCGCGGTCGGGCGGCGAGTACACCTTCCTTACGCGCGTCTACCACCCCGCCGCCGGCTTCGTGTCGGGATGCGTGTCGGCAACGGTCGGCTTCGCGGCCCCCACCGCCCTCGCGGCGATCACCTTCGGCACCTACCTGGCCTCGGTCTTCCCTTCCCTGTCGCCCACCTGGCTCGGCGCAGGGCTCGTGGTCGTGATGGCGGCCGTGCACGCCACCAACCACCGCAACTCCAGCCTCTTGCAGAGCGGCTTCACGACGGTGAAGGTCGGGTTGATCGCAGCCTTCTGCCTCGCCGCGGCCACCCTGGCGGACTCCCCTCAACCCGTGTCCCTGATCCCCGCCGCGGGCGACGGGACCCTCGTCTTCGGCGGGGCCTTCGCCATCTCACTCATCTACGTCTCCTACGCCTACACCGGATGGAATGCCGCCACCTACCTCAGCAGCGAGCTGCAGAATCCGCAGCGCACCCTGCCGCGCGTCCTGGGGCTCGGCACGCTGCTCGTCACGGTGCTGTACGTGGCGCTCAACTGGTCGTTCCTGCGGGCGGCGCCGATGGGGGAGATGGCGGGCAGGATCGAGGTCGGGTACGTCGCGGCGAATCACATCTTCGGTCCGGCGGGGGCGGCGATCATGGCCGTGACGCTGGCGCTGCTGCTCGTCTCCACCGTGAGCGCGATGGTGCTGGCGGGGCCGCGGGTGCTGCAGGTGATCGGCGAGGACTACCCGCTCTTCCGCCGGCTCGGGCGCAGGAAGGCGAACGGGATCCCCGCGATCGCAATCCTGGCCCAGACCGGGCTCACCCTGATCTTTGTGTTGACCGCGTCCTTCGAGACGGTGCTCGTCTTAACCGGCTTCATTCTCGGGCTCAACAGCTTCCTCACCGTCGCCGGCGTTTTCGTGCTGCGCGTGCGTGAGCCGGAGCTGGAGCGCCCCTACCGGACCTGGGGCTACCCCTTCACACCGCTGCTGTACCTGGGGCTGACCTTCTGGACGCTGGTCTTCATCGCGCGCGACCGGCCGGTGGAGGCGCTGATCGCGGGAGGGCTGATCGGCGCGGGGCTGCTGCTGTACCGCGTGGCCGCGTCCCCTACTCGATCCCCAGCAGCTCGATCTCGAAGATAAGGACCTGATTCGGACCGATGTTCGGGGGCGCGCCGGCCGCACCATAGCCCAGAGACGCCGGGATGAAGGCGCGGAGGTGGCCGCCCACCTGCATCAGCCGGACCGCTTCCCCGAAGCCGGCGATGACCTGGTCCACCCCGAAGGTGGCAGGCTCGCCGTCGTAGGAGGTGTCGAACTCGGTCCCGTCGGAAAGGGTGCCGCGGTAGTGAAGCGTGACCTCCTGGCCCGGCATCGGCGACTCTCCGTCCCCCTCGCGCAGGACGATGTACTGGAGACCCGACTCCGTGGTCATGACCCCATCCTGCTGCGCGTTCTCTTCGAGGAAGGACTGGCCCGCCTCGAGCTCCCGCACCGCCTCTTCCTCCATCGCCGTCTGCACGATCGCGCCAAAGGCGCTCATGGCATCCTCGATCTCGTCTTCACTGAGCGCCGCGTCGATCCCGCCGAGCGCGTCGGTCATTCCCTGCGTGAGCGCCAGCATGTCGACGTGCTCGGAGACCTCGGCGAGCGAACTGCCCATGTCGTAGCCGATCGCGTAGCTGGCCTTCTGGATGTCGGTGTCGAGCGAGGCCTCGGGCAGACAACCCGCCAGGGCCAGGAGGGGCAGGGCAAGAAAAATACGGCGCGAGGCCATGGCATGTTTCCTCATTTCGGGATGTCGAAAGCAGGGGCTGAATCTAACCCGCGGGGACCGCCCGGCGAGAATCGCGGCGCTCAGGCGAGAATCGAGTGCAACTCCCGCAGATCGTGGATGACCGAAAGCGCGAACTTTTCCGCGCCGCCGCCGGACATGCGCGTCGGATTGTGCCAGACGACCGTCAAGCCTGCGCCAGCCGCGCCCCTGATGTCCAGGGGAGATCCCGCGACAAAGAGGACCTCGTCCACACGGGGAGCCGGGGAGCCGTCCCCTGCCGCAAGACCCTCGACGCCCGCAAGATAGACGCGCGGGTCCGGCTTGTAGAACCCGGCGGATTCGGCGGTGACCACCGCGCGAAAGGGCGCGCCGATGAGCGCGGCGGCCCGCTGCCCCATCACCTCGGAACAGTTGGTGGCGACCGCCAGCGGGCGCTCGCGCGCCAGCTCGGTCAGCACCGCCCCCGCGCGCGGCCAGGGGGTAAGTTCGTCCCAGCGCGTCTCCAGCTCGGCAGCGAATGTGCGCGGCATCCCCACCGCCTCGGCCGACTCGGCCACGAGATCGAGGTACGGGACGTATGCGCCCACCCGGTAGGTCCGGTGCAGGTACTCCATCCGCCAGGTGCGGCCCGGCTCCTCGCCCCCCGCAATGTCGTCCCACAGCGACCACGAGTCGAGGAGCGCGGAGAGCAGGTCGAAGAGGACGGCCTTCATCGCGGCAGCTTCGCGGCCGGGCGTCGAGCCCGTCCCGGGGCGGCGCGGCCGTCGTTCACCCCACCACCGCCTCGGCCTCGATCTCGACGAGCAGGTCGTCGCCGACCGTGTTGGCGCGCACGAGGGTGTTGGCCGGGCGGATGGCCGCGAACCGGACGCCGTGCGCCCGTGCGACCGGCTCCCAGTCGACGTCGTCGCGGATGAAGACGCGGGTGCGCACCACGTCGCCGAGCCCGGCGCCCAGCGACTGCAGCGCCCCCTCGATCTTGTCGATGATGAAGTGGGTCTGCGCGCCGGGATCGCGCCCGCCGACCAGGCGGCCGCCGTGCGAGGCGGTGGTGCCGGCGACCAGGATGCGGTTGCCCCTGCGCACCGCGCGGCTGTACCCGGCCAGCGCCTCCCAGGGGGTGCCGGTGGAGACGAGATCGGCGCCGCCGCGGCTCTCCACCGGGTAGGGCGCCGGGAAGTGCGTGATGTGGTGGCTGAGGTCGCCCGAGGCCGTGAGGAAGGGGGGGCGCCGGTACTCGTCGCCGCAGTCGCCGCCGATGGGGTCGAGTTCGGCGCAGGCCGCCTCGATATCGGTGCGCGCCGCGTCGTCGAGGGAGAAGCGGAAGAGATTGAGGTTGTCGCCGATGTGGTCGGTCTCGCCGAGGCGGGCGCCGACGATGATCCCGGCGACGGCCGGGTGGTCGAGGATGTAGCGGCAGGCGACGTTGGCGATGGACAACCCTGACGTAACGTTAGGGTGGGCTTCACTCAGCCCTGTCGCCACACGCTGGACGGTCCTCAGGAGGTGCTGGAGGCGCTCCCAACCGCCGCCCTGATCAACAAAACGACGGTACTTCATCTGCGACCAGGTGAGCGATTCGTCGATCGGGGGCTCGTCGCGGCCCAGCCAGCGCTCGCTGAGGAAGCCGCCGGCCAGGGTTCCGTATGCCAGCAGCTTGACGCCGTGAATGCGGCAGACTTCCGATAGCGCGCCCGCGGCCCGCCGGTCGATCAGCGAGAAGGAGACCTGGTTGGAGACGATCGGCACGCCGCTGCGGATGGCCATGTCGAGGTGGACGGCGTCGCAGTTGGTGAGGCCGAGGTGGCGGATGCGGCCGGCGGCCTGGTGCTCGGCCAGCATGAAGAGGCAGTCGAGCCAGCTGGGATCGGCATAGTTCCAGGCGTGGAATTGCAGGAGGTCGATGGTGTCGGTCTGCAGGCGCGCGAGGGCGCGATTGACGGCGTCGGCTACGGCCTCTTCGCTGGCCGGCCCGGGTTCCGGAACCCACTTGGTGAGGAGCTGGACGTCGCTGCGGCGGCGCGCGAGGGTGCCGGCGATGAGCTCGGCCGAGCCGTAGTGGTCGGCCATGTCGAAGGTGGTGAGGCCGGCGTCGGCGTAGGGGTCCATCGCGCGGGCGGCGGCGTGGGGGTCGAGGGGGGTGCCGCCGCGTTCCTGGTCGGCGACCTGCCAGAGGCCGGTGACGACGCGGGAGATCTCGAGGCCGGGGGCGAGGGGGGTGCGCTCGACCGCTTTTTGCCGGCCCCCAGGGCGATCCGGTCCGCCCATGTCAGCCCGTCACTCCGGTGGGAGCTCCCGGAAGAGCGCCCCGGTGTCGGCGCCTTCCCGCCGCATCCGCGTCACGCGCACGACGAAGATCGTCGACGCGAGAGCCATCACACCGAGCCACACCCAGGTGGAATGGAAGTACCACGCACCCACGTCGGCGGTCAGATCCTTGTTGATGTGGACGACGAGGAAGACGGTGAGCAGGACGACGCCGGCCGTGCCGACCACCAGCTGGCCGGCGCGTCCCTTCAGCACCCTGATCTTCGCCGCGCGCTCCGGATTGCGGCGCGCCAGGTTCAGCAGCGACAGGCACATGAGCAGGAAGTTGACCAGCATCGCGGTGACGAGGATGTCGATGCCCAGGAAGAAGTCGCCCGCCAGGTGGCTGCCCAGGATCCCCACCGTGGCCATCAGGCCGCTTCCGAAGAGTGCCACGTGCGGGGTGCGCCAGCGTGCGTTGACGGCGGCGATACCGCGCGGGAAGATCCCGTCCTCGGCCCACGCGAACATGAGGCGCGATACCGCCAGAAGCATCGCGGGGAGGTCGTTGATGAGGGCGACGGCGGCTCCCGCGACGATCGCCACGGTCCAGCCCACGGGGAGGAGGTAGCCCAGCAGCCCCGGCGCGGTGAGGTCGCGGAGCTGCGCCTCCTCGGCCACGAAGCTCCAGGGGACCGCGTGGTAGATGGCGGCCGTGAAGAGGAGGTAGAAGGTGCCCACCGTGACGACGGCGAGGCCGGTGGCGAGGGGGAGGTTGCGGCCGGGGTTGCGCGCCTCGCCGCCCGCCTGCGCGATCGAGTCGAAGCCGATGAAGCTGGAGAAGAGCAGCGCGGCGGCGGCGAGGAAGGGGCCGATGCGGAAGGGGGCGGCGGGTTCGGGCGGCACGGCGCGGCCCTCGCTGGCCATGAGCGCGGTGGCGAAGTCGCCGTGGTCGAAGAGGAAGCCGGCCACGATGACCACGCTCCCCAGCGCGAACATCAGGAACATCATCGGCACGAGGGTGCGCTCGTATGCGCCCAGGCCGCGCAGGTTGACGATCACGAAGGTCCAGAGGAAGGCGAGCGCGATCCCCACCCGGATCGGTCCGGTATCGAGCGCTTCCGCCGTCCCCGTCCACCCCACCGCGCCCGCGATGTCCCGGAGGAACGGGACGATGACGTACGACACCACACCGATCGCGATCGAGAGCCCGAACCACTGCGAGAAGCTCGCCACGAACCCCCAGAAGGGGCTGAGCGACCGGCTCACGTAGATGTAGCTGCCTCCCGCGCGCGGCATCGCCGAGGACAGGCTGGCGTAGGCGAGGGCGGCCACCAGCGCCGGAAGGGCGGCGAAGAAGTAGGAGGACAGGACGTGCGGCCCGATCCCGGGGACATTCCTCTGCAGCATGATCGGGATCAGGTTGATCGCCGCCCCGAGCATCGCGCAGATGCCGGTCGCGGTCAGGCCGAGAAGCCCCAGCTGCCGAATCAGTCCGGGGGACTGCTTGCCGCCGCTGCCGCCACCGCTCGTCATGGGCGCCCTTCGGGAGGTGCGGCCTCCGCCTCGCTCTGGCCTGGCGGCGGGGACGACGTGTGCCCCGAAGCGAAGACCCAGCGGCCGCCTTCGCGGCGCAGCACGATGGTCATTGCGCCGGAGAAGGAAAAGCCCGCTCCGCCGTCGATCCCGATCTCCTGCACGAAGTGGCACGTCGCGACGGCGGCGGCGGGGCCGAGCGCCGTCACGGTCAGGTCCGACAGCGTGAGCCTGGCCGACGACGCCATCGCCGCCAGCCCCGCAAAGGACTCGCGCGCCGCTTGGGCCGATTCATAGCGGACCACGCCCTGCTCCAGCCACTGGAAGTCGTCGCTGCCGGAATAGAAGCTTCCGGCCGAATCCAGGTCCAGAGCGCTCGCCGCATCGACGTAGGCTTCGATCGCGGCGCGGGCCCCCGCTTCGGCTGCCGCGAGATCGTCCGGAGCGGTATCGCGGGCGCACCCGAGCGGCACGGTGGCAAGCGCGAGCAGCGCGAAGGCTCGAATTGGGCGCAAGGTCAGCCGTGCCGGTCGTGGCTCTCTTCGTACCGGATGCGTTCGTGCATGCGGTCGCGAGCCTGGGCCGCGTCCCGCTTCTTCGCGGCGCGCATGGCCATGTCGTGAGTGCTGGACGACTTCACGCGGGGCAGCGATATGCGCCGTTCCAGCTTCTCGCTCTCGCACCCCGGGCAGGTCGGCGTCTTGCGGCCCAGCACCAATCGCTCGAAGTCGAGGCCGCAGTCCTTGCAGGTGTATTCGTAGATGGGCATGGGTTGAATGTATCCCGAGCCGCAAGACGTGGATAGATTGTCCAGAATTGACATGCCTTCTTCTTGCCTGCCAGCAAAGGGTCAAGCTGCATCATGACGCCCAAATGCCGGATTGCATCAACCTGCCTCCTGGCCGGTCTTCTACTGCCCCACTCGTCGCAGGCCCAGTCCCTGTTCTTCCTTCGGTTCTCGCCCGAGGTAAACCGGATGACGGTCGAACACACCAAGACTGTCAGTTCCGGAGGTGTATCGAATGCCAGCGTCTCGGCGTCCAGCGGGATTGACTTCGCCGCCAACCTCACCGGGGGATTCCGGGCCAGCTCAGCGGACGGCTTGATCTTTGGCGGTGAACTGGAGTTGATCGCTTCTACCCGGCGGTTGATCGAGGGCGTCATCCACCCGACGCCCAACGGAAACCCCCTGCCCCATGTCTGGCCAGGTCGCTGGGATTTCAGCGACCGCTACTCGCTGGGCGGCAACGCTCAGGTAGGGCGGGCACTGGGCGATGGCGCTGCGCAGGCCTACCTGCTCATCGGCACACGGCGCATGTCGTCGGAATTCGCTACGGGCGGAACCAACCCTGAAAACGGCGACGCCGGCGAGGACCGTTCGGTTTTGGCCCACTGGCCCGTGATTGCTGGCGTGGGCGTCACCCTGAACCGTCGAATGGCGGTGGACCTGCGGTTGCGATACTTCAGGTCGTCCACCGGATGGGCCGTGACGGCACCCGACATCGAACTCGACTACAACTACGCGGTGAGTGGCTTGAGCTTTTCGGTGGGTATCGGCACGGGCTGACGGCCCGCGACAGCGACCAGTTCAGCCCCCCGGGGGCGGCGGCATCTCCGGACTGTCGATCTCCCGGGCTGGCTCGAAGGCAGGCCGGGGTTCGGCGGATCTGACCTGCTCCAGCCAGAACACCCCGTCCCAGACGGAACTGTTTCCACGTGTGGAGACGAAGTCCACGTCTCCGTCGCCGTCCATGTCGCGGGGCAGGAACTTGTCGAACATGCCGCGCTGCCGCCGCGAGATGTCGTGGCGGATCCAGGTCCCGCGCGGGTCACCGGGGTTCCGGTACCAGGCCAGGCGGCCCAGGGGATCCGAGGCCGTCACACCGCCGTCGGCATCGCGGGGGCCGCGGCTGTAGCCGCCGGTAACGACATCGTGGTCGCCGTCTCCGTCGATGTCGGCGACCGCGAGTCCGACGAGCTGGTCGGGTACCGTGTTGCCGATGGCGTGGAGCCGCCACAGGTCCTCGGGCCGTGACGGCTGCTCGAGCCAGACCAGGTAGCGAAAGTCCTCGGCGAGCACGATGTCCAGCCGGCCATCCTCGTTCAGGTCGGCGAAATCGACGTTGAACCCGGTGACCAGGGCGCGATCGTTTCCATCCTCGTCCGGCGGCCTGTCGGCGGGCGGGATCGAGGTTCCATCGATGTCGATACGGTGTTCCCGGAACTCGATTTGGTCCCCGGTGACGTTCTCGAACCAGAAGATGCGGCTCTCGGCCACCGAGCCGCCCAGCACGTCCAGGTCGCCGTCGCCGTCCAGATCGACCGGCTGCGAGTTGATCGGCCAGGGGACCCGGGCGAGTTCGTGTTCCACCCAGCTGGCGGGGTCGAGGGGGTCGCCGCGCAGTTCAAACCGGGAAATGGGGTAAGGCTCCATGGCGTCCGTGCCAGGATTTTGCGCTCCCTTGTTGGCGGCAACCATCTCGGGCCGGCCATCCCGGTCGAAATCGGCGAGGAACACCCGGATGAACGACCCGCGTCCTGTGACCAGCGGCGGAATGGTACGCGCCCACGGCGCCGAGCGCGCCTCGGCGCCCGGGTTTTCGAGGTAGACGAGGTGGCCGAGTTCGCACGCCGCGACCACGTCGGGCCAGCCGTCGCCGTTGAGGTCCCCGATGGCCGCGTCCTCGGCTGCTCCGGCATCGGGACCGTCCAACAGGGTCCTCAGCTCCCACGCGTCCGGGTCGGCCGAGCCGAAGGCAACGCGCACGTGACCGTCGGCCACGCCGTCGTACTCGGTGTCCGACTCATGCACCGACACGATGTCGAGATACCCGTCTCGGTCGAGGTCTCCCATCACGGAGCCGTCGGCCCCTCGGATCGCCACACCCCCGAGCGCCTCGTCGTCGATCAGGTGTTCGCGCCAGGAGATGTAGCTGCCGTCGGCGGCCGTGGCCCTGGTAGGAGTCGACCCCACATCGGATTCGGTCAGGCCCCCCGGGGGGGTACAGGCCGTGAGCAGGCAGACGGCGATCCCGTACACTGCCAGGGCGTGGTCAGCAACTGGCCACACCCGTGGTGACTTCATCGAAACTCGTCTCGCCCCCCTACGACACCTTCCGCTTCACCTCCAGCCCCAGCGTCTTCCCCTTCAGGATCGCGGGCACACCTTCCTCCATCCACACCGGCGCCGGCGCGTCCATCAGGTAGTGGTCGAAGAACTGCTGCATGCGGATCGCCCAGTCCTTGCGGTCGGCCTCGCGGCTCAGCCCGTGGCCCTGGCCGTTGTAATTGAGCATCCAGACCGGCTTCTGCAGGCGGCGCATCGCGACGAACATCTCGATCCCCTGGTACCACGGCACGGCCCCGTCCTCGTCGTTGTGCATCATCAGAACAGGGGTGTGGATCTTGTCGGCGTAGAAAACCGGCGAGTTGTGGAGGTATTCGCTGGTGGACTCCCAGAGCGTGCCGCCGATCCTGCTCTGCGTGCGCTCGTACTGGAACATGCGGCTCATACCGGACTGCCAGCGGATGCCGCCGTAGGCGCTGGTCATGTTGCTGACCGGAGCGCCCGCCTCGGCCGCCGCGAAGAGGTTCGTCTTGGTGACCATGTACGCGATCTGGTAGCCGCCCCACGAGTGCCCCTGCACGCCGATCTTGTCTTCCTTGACGAAGCCGCGGGCCACGAGGCTGAGCACGCCGGGCACCACCGCGTCCAGGGCGCTCTCGCCGGGATAGCCGATCTCGTACGGGATGTCGGGGACGAAGACCACATAGCCCCGGCTCACGTAGAACGGCACCGAGACCGAGGAGCCCCCCGGCCGCACCGAACGGTGCTGATGGATCCCGTCGGAACTGCGCTCGTAGAAGTACACCATCATGGGGTACTGCGTGGACGGATCGAAGTCGTCGGGGGTGAACAGGATGCCCTGGAGCGGGGTCCCGTCGTTGGAGTGCCACTCGACGATCTCCGCCGAACCCCACCGGTAGTCGGTCTGCTGGGGGTTGGCGTCGGACATCCTCACCATCTCGTCGAAGGCGATGTCGACTCCCTCGCCGCCGGTGACCCACAGGTCCGGGAACTCCCGGAAGTCCTCCCGCGTGATCAGCCAGCGATCGGCGTCGTCCGCCTTGCCGCGGAAACGGAAGGTCTTGTCGGCCATGATGACGGGATCGGGGGTGGCGGCCCGGTCGGTGCGGCCGCTGTGGAAGCCCGACTGCTTGCCGAGGTAGTGGAAGGCCTGCCAGAGCGCCTCGCCGTCGGCGATGGCGGGGTCTTCGAAGTCGGTCCGCGCGTAGCGGAAGCGGGTGCCCGACTCGCGGCCCGCGCCATTGGTCAGGTTGGTGACCTCGCCGGTGGCCGGCTCGAAGCGCCAGGCGTCGTAGCGGTCGTAGAAGAGCAACCCGTTGTCGCCCTCGGTCCAGAACGCCGGGCCGTACGGAGGCGGCAGGTCCGGGTGGTCGTCCAGTTCGTTCCAGACGGCGTGCGGGACTTCGGCGCTGGCGGCCATCGCGTCACCACCCTGCAGCGGCGCCACCATCCAGTGCCGCGCATCGCCGTCCCACCAGGACGCGTAGCCGCCCATCGGCGAGATCGACGCGCCGCCGAAGCCCTTCACCATCTCCGCGACCAGGCGCTGCTCACCCGTGGCCACATCGATCGCGTAGACGTCGTTGTAGCGCCCGTCCCACGAGATGAGCTGGCGGTACGGCACGCCGGTCGCGCCGACCGCGAAGCCGGCGTCGCCCTCGGCCGCAAAGCGCACCGTGGGGACATCGGGGGTGCCGAGCTGCACGACCGCGCCGCCGTCCAGGTGAGCCACGGCCGCGTAGGTGCGGTTGCGCTCCTGGTTGGCCTGCACCAGCTGCATCGGCTGCAGGTACGGATCCTGCCAGTTCCAGACGTCGAGGGTGACCTTGTCGTCGTCCAGCGTTTCGTCTTCCTCTTCCGGCTCGGACCTCGGGGCCGTGCCGAAGCGGACGCGGCCGCCACCGTCCGAGAAGCTCACGTTGCCGTTCTCGCTGACCCACCAGCCGGATGGCACGCCCTCGGTGGCCGAATTGGCCATGGCGGCGCCCGACCACGACGGCCCGGCGCCGTGGAACAGCGTGAACTCGGGCTGATCGGCGGCGTAGTCGTCCCGGTCGGAGAGGAACGCGACCTGCGAGCCGTCGTCCGACACGGTCAGCTGCTTGTAGTTGCCCTCGCCTTCGAGCACCGCGTGCCGGGTCATGTCGTCGAGCGTGACCACGAACACACCGTCACCCTCGCCGTCCTCGGCGGAGGTGGCGAAGGTCAGCGTGGCCGCCTCCTCGGCGAAGAAGTAGTCGGTGACCTTCTCGTACCGCGTCTCATTGCCGGTGCTCAGGTTCAGCAGCACCAGGGTCGCTCCCTCTTCCTTGTCCTTCTCCTCGCCATCGTCCGCTTCGTCGCCCTCCTCTTCCTCCTCCGGCTCTTCCTCTTCAGCGGCCTCTTCCCCCTCGCCGGCATCCTCTTCCTCCTCCTCCTCGACCGGCTTGTAGGCCACCCAGCTGCCGTCGGCCGCCACGCGGAAGTTGTCGATCGCCCCGACGATCCGCGGCTGCGCTCCGCCGCCCAGCAACGCCGCGACCTCGGCGAACGCGAGCGTGTCCTTCGGCAGCGCGTCGCCCCTCTTTCCCTCGCGCCTGAGCGAATCGACGACCGCCTCGACCGGCGGCACCTCGTACACGACGAAGCGCGAGTCGGAGGTGAACTGCGGGTCCGCCCCCCGGAAGGTCATCGGCGCGGCGCCTTCGCTGGCGGCCCGGATCGTGAGCACGGGGTCGCCCTCCATGGCCGTCAGCACGAAGACGAGCCACGCGCCGTCAGGTGACAGCGAGGGGCTGCCTATGGTGTTCCAGTGAAGGACGTCCTCGTGGTCGAGGGCCCGCTGTTGCGCGAGGGCCGGTGAGGCGGCCGCAAGGAGAGCGAGCGAGAGGGTGAAGGCCGTCGTGCGGGGGCGCGCGTGACACATGGTCGAAATCTCCGGTTCCGGGACTGCGGGACTCCCGCCTGGCGCGGCGGGGCTGCCAGCGAAGAAGCTGCGCAGGATCGGTGACGACCGCCAGTGTGAGGGCGTCCAGCCAGCGGCGCCACGCCGGCGCACGCCAGCCGGCGCGCGTTCGCACCTCCCGTGCCTGCGGCTGGGCTCCCCGCCTCGTTGCAGGCACGATATACTTGTCGCATCATGTCCGCCGCCCGCACATCCCTTCCGGGAGCCGTCTTCCTCGACCTCTACGGCACGGTCGCGCGGGAGGTGGGCTACATCAACCATCCGGACCGCTTCCGGCTGCACGACTTTGCGGCCGAGGCCATCCGCCTCCTCAACTATGCCGGCTGGCGGGTGTTCGTCGCCACGAACCAGTCAGGGATCACACGCGGGTACTTCACCGAGGATGTGCTGAACGAGGTGCGCCGCCGCCTGGTCGACGGGCTGGCGCGCGAGGGGGCCCGCGTGGAGGCCGTGTACCACTGCCCGCATCTCCCTCCCGAGGGTCGGCCGGCGGTGTGCGACTGCCGAAAGCCTCTTCCGGGGATGTTGCACCGGGCCGCGCGCGAGCACGGGGTGGAACTGGTCTCGTCATGGATGGCCGGGGACATGATCACGGATGTGGAGACCGGGCACGCCGCCGGTGCGCGCGGGATTCTGCTGCGCACCGGCTACGGGCGCGGCCAGGTCGAGTACCAGCGCCACCGCTGGCGGGTCGAGCCGGACCTGATCTGCGACGACCTGCTCGCGGCCGCTCGCGCGATTGTGGCCGCCCTGCCACAAGAACCCGAGGTGACGAGGACATGGACCCCGACAACCGGTTGAAGCGGGCGCGCGACGTGGCCCTCAGGAGCGTCGACGCACTTGCCGGCCGCCGAATCCTCGTGGCGGGCGACTTTCTGCTCGACCGGTATCTCGTCGGACAGGCGACACGCCTTTCCCGCGAGGCTCCCGTCCTCATCATCGAGCACGAGAGCGACGATGTGAAGCTGGGAGGGGCGGGAAACGCCGCCCGCAATGTGCGCGCGCTGGGCGGGGAGCCGATTCCGCTGGGATTGGTCGGACGAGACCGGGAGGGAGAGAGGGTGGTCGAGCTGCTCCGGGCGGCGGGGATCGATACGCACGGGATTCTGCGCGACCCGGAGCGCCGCACCGTCACCAAGACCCGGATCCTCGCGGGAGCCGCCAGTGCCGCCAGCCGGCAGGTATTGCGGATCGACCGGGCCGGGGAGTACGGCGCGAGCCGGATCGACCGCCTCATCAGGCACGCTCGCGCGCTTGTCTCCGATGTGGACGCGGTACTGCTCTCGGACTACGGCTACGCGACACTTGCGCCAGCACTGCGTTCCTGTCTGATCCAGGCGTCGCGCACGCGCGGCATCCCTTCCTGTGCCGACTCCCGCTATCAGCTGCCCGAGTTCCAGGGCGTTACGGTGGCCACCCCGAACGAAGAGGAGCTGGCGAGGGTCTCGGGCGGCGTCCTGCGCAGCGACGCGGACGTCGTGGCGACCGGGAGGGAACTCCTGAGCCTTCTGAACGCGCGCGCCGTGGTGGTCACGCGCGGAAGTCGGGGGATGAGCGTTTTCGAGGGGACCGGGCATTGTCGGAACATCCCGCCCGCCCGCCAGGGAGAGGTGGCGGACGTGACCGGGGCCGGCGACACGGTTGCGAGTGCACTGGTGCTGGCGCTGGCGGCGGGCACGGACATCCTCGTCGGGGCCATGCTGGCGAACGCGACCGCCTCGGTGGTCGTCGGGCGGCGGGGAGCCGCCACTGCGGCGCCCGAGGAGGTGGTCGGCGCGCTCGAGGCCTGGCAGAACCTCTCCTGAATGGACTTGGTCGATAACACCGAGTCCATTCACCGCTCGCTCCGTTGCGCGAAACTGGTCGCGAGGTCTCAGCGACGAACAGATCGAACAGCTGCTTCCGGTCCGCGGGACGCGCTCGCAGCGGCGAACATCTCGTCAACACTGTCCAGCTTGCTCTGCAATTGGCGCGGACTGAAGGCACGGTCATCCGCTGCCGGGTCCGACTCGACCAGAAGATATCGGCCCAGGAAGTCGTTTCGCAGAACTTCGAAGACGTAACGATCCCGAAGTTGCTGTTCCTCGTAACTGACGCATTCCAACAGTCTCTTCAGCGAAAGCGCAATGCCCAGGTAGTCACTGGGTTCCCCGTGTCCTGCTGGCTTGAAATCCATAACCCTAAACTGCACATCTCCTCTGAGATTGTACCGCGAGCGTGTTACCAGCACATTGTCCGCGTGAATGTCCCCGTGAATCATTCCGCGCTGTTCGAGCTCAAAGAGCAAACCGAACATGGCGCTCAGGAATTGTTCGATAAACGGCAGCTCCACATTCCCCCGATTGGCCCAGATGAACTGCTCCAGCGATGTGCCCCATACATACTGGCGGATAAACACCACGAACTCGCGTCCCAACACGGGATCTTCCCAGGATCGCACATCCAGATAGGGGACGACGCATGGATTCTCCAGAACATTCGCCTTCCTGGCTTCCTCAAGGTAAACGTCCGGCTCGTGTTGATACGAAGGAAGATGCTCTATTGGTACGAACTTGAATGCCAAGTCACCATCTATGTGGGCCGCATGTGCACGATACACACGGCCGATTGCCCCCGTACCGATGTGCTCCACGATTTCGTGGTTCGGAAAGAATGGAAAAGTCTTTCCCAGGAAGTGCTCTTCGGGAGGAAGGTGTCCTTGCACTGGACGGGGGAACCTATCCTGCTCGGGACCGGGGATTCAGGTATTCGATCGCTCCGCCATCGAAGTACCACTCGATCCGGCGGATCACTTCTTCCGCGGTAATCATGTCCATGCAACGAGGCAGGTTGCCCACAACGTCCACGCAGAGTTCGTCAGGCCCGTCCTTGTAGTCGCCATCGCCCAGCGGCACCGTTCGCGACTTCCAGCATCCCCCGTTGTCGCAACACAATAGCGCACCGACGGTGTGAATGAACTGGTGGTGCGGATAGGCCTCCCAGTGAGGTGGCTCGCGGCCTCCGGCCACGACCACGCACGGACGGTTCTTCGGCATGCCGGGCTTCACTTCCACCGCTGCGGCCAGGTGCATCGGCAGACTGATCGGCGTCACGACGCCCTGCGCGTGGTACATGAGCCGTACGAGTTGGCGAAGGGTGGTTTGCCCCCTCATGTCGACGACCCCGTCGAGCGGCAAATGATGATGTCCGGCCTCCCCGATCTGGACGAACTCCACGCGGCCCTGAAAATGATCAACGACGGCCTGGTACCGTTTCGGATCCCACCACTTGATCGTGTAGTCGAACTTGCCCCCGGCGTCGACCATCCAGAACGGGGTGGACTCCCCGTGAGCCTCCTGCACGCGGGAGAACCACTCCTTCTCACCATCCGAGATGTGAATGTCTCCCTTGAACGCCCCCGGCTCGATCCGAAGTTCCAGCTGCTCGTTCAGATAGTGGATGAAGCCGTGCAGGAAGTGATAGGGCCTTTGGTTGCTCTGGTGGATCAGCGGGTAGTGGCAGTCAACGACTTCCACGTCCGGATCGTCCTCGTTCAACGGCACGATATGCGGGTTGTTCTCCCAGAGCGCAGGACAGGAAGTGCGGACATCGGTCTGGAAACGTTCGGGATAGCACCTGTGCAGGTCGCGGACCGCAGCGGTGAGCATCACGATGTCGCCCGGCGACTGAAAGTTCCTGAGTATCAGCTTTCGCATCGGCTGGCTGTTCTCATCGGACCCTGAACGCCCATACCGATATGTGGTCCGGAATGGAAGCACCGTTCGGGGACGTTACCCGGATGGACGTCGGCCCCCGCGAACCGCTTGGACTCCACTCCAGGTATGACGTGGATCCGGCTCGGACATTCCACTGGCGAGTGAACTCCGCGAATGTCGATTCGTAGGGCTGAAGATGTTGGCTCGGCCCGAAGCGGCTCCAGATGTCGTCGAGATCCCAGGTCGACATGCCGAACGCGTCCCAGCCGTTCAGGTCGATCCACAGCGACATGTAGAAGTCCGCCAGAATCTGTTCGGCCCGCCAGTCGCTAACGTCCGCCAGGGAAGCCAGCCCCCTCGTGGGAGATCGCATGAGGCGATGCATCAGGGCCCTCTCGCCGCCTGGGTACTCGTCTCCCCAGCGGTCCATCGCGAACCGGAAGACCATCGACGGAACATCGTACACAGCTCTGAACGGGTAGGCGCAAGGGCCGTCGTTTCCCTCCTCCGGAGTGCCGATCCAACTGCACTCCTCCGGCCCGTTCGGGATCCGGCGGGTGTCGGTCGGATCGTTCGAGTCCCACCCGAAGAATCGGGCCAGTCCGAAAGTCCAGTTCTCGTACCAGTCACGGCCGTCTTCCCACTGTGCGTATCCCATGTTCTGCCCCGATCCATGTCCGAAGAGGCCGTAGGCCACCAGCTGTTCCGAAAGCGTCGCGCCGCCCTCTAGCTCCCAGGTGGTGAAGTTGGCTCCCCCGAACACCGAGGCGGCACCCTGCGCGAGGTGGACGATCTCGTGCGTCAGCAGGGACGGGTAGTATGCAAGGGTTTGCTCCTTCGTCCAGGCGTGTCCGAAGACGCCCGCGGGATCTGGGGCGCGGCCATAGACAACCTCGGCCAGGTTGCTGGTGGCACACGTCTCGGTCGAATAGAGGTCCCCAAACCAGACCCGCCCCCCGAGGAACGAATCCGGGTCGTCCTGTTCGTTCACCTGCTTCGTCATGACGACCATGACCCGGCCCCCGTTCCCGTCGACGTCGGACAGGTCCCCGAAGTAATCGTCGTGAACCCCCTTCACTCGGGCTCCGTAGAAGGCGTCCAGTCCCGTAAGCTCGGAGTCCGTGAAGGTCCCGCTCGGGTTTTCGATGTCGTCGAGCCACACGGTGTGGTCGCCGATGAGCCGCACCGCAGCTCGCATCTGGTCGCGGACCGAGCAAGACGTCCCTCCGGCGAACAGGGTGAGCGTGTCGTTAACGGACAGAGCGCGCGTTGCTTGAGCACGCGCCGTCGCCCGGTCCACTCGACCCAGCCTCCGGACGATCCCCCGGTTCCGGTTCATCACCTCGTTGTGGGGGCGCTCCCAGCCGCGCGCAACCTCGACGATTTCCGGCCGGAAAATTGCGGCGGCACCCGGCGGAGCAGCCACATCGGCCCTCGTCAACGGGCTTCGCCGCGCCGGTACCACGGCTTCGCGAAGCGGCGCCGAGTAGGCCAAGAGCGATCGCCCGGCCACCACTGTCGGGTCTCCGACGATGCTGGTCGCGGCAACCGGAGTCAGAGAGGACGGCTCTTCGGAGATGGAGACGACTCCGATCACGTATGCGCCTCCCGCGTCATCTCCGGGCAGGTGGAGGCAGCCGTTCCCGCCATAGGTGTAGCGGTACCAGCCCACCGGAAAATCGAGGTCTTCCCCGCTGCGCGGGCTCACCCCCACCAGCCGGGCGTCACTGTCACCCTGCACCGTCACGCGCAACTCGGCGCGCCGAGGGGGCAGACAGTCGCTGTACGGGACCGTCACCGAAAGGCGCGTCGCACTCGACGCGGTCACGGTCGCTGCCAAACCGCCGATCACCACTTCGTTGTCCCCGGGAACACTCGAAAACCCTGAGCCGCTGATGGTCGCTTGCGCGCCCTCAAGCAGCACGGCGGGCGCAACACTGGAGATGAGCACGGACCCCGGGATCCCCGCGGTCACCTCAATGCTCTGGCTGACCCCCAGGCCTTCCGGATCGGTAGCGGTGAACGTCACGATGGCTCTCCCCGGCGCTACGGCGAGAATCTCCAACTCGTCCCCGGATACCGAGGCCTGGACTACGGACGCGTCGGTCGTGCCGGCCGTCAGCATCAACGGGTCGCCGTCTGGATCGGCGAAGTACTCGGATCCGGCCCACGAGCGCGTGTCTCCGACCGTCAGGATCTGCGGAGGAATCGTGTCCGTGACTTCCGGCGCTCGGTTCGGCACCGTGACCGCGAAGCTCTGCCGGGCCGAGAGGCCGCCCCCGTCCGTTGCTGTCACGGTCACCGCGGCCGCGCCCGCCGCCACGCCGGTGATGGTCAGGACGCTGCCGGACACGGCCACCCTCACACGGGTCGTATCCGACGAAGCGGCCCCGAACTCCAGTTCGTCCCCGTCCGGATCCGCGAAGTACCCGGCGACATCCAGCTCCGCCACGCTGTCCACAGCGATCTCCAGATCGCCGATCTCGCCGACCGCCTCCGGCGCCCGGTTCGGAACCGTGACGGCGAAGCTCTGCAGGGCCGAGAGGCCGCCCCCGTCCGTGGCCGTCACGGTCACCGCGGCGGCGCCCGCCGCCACGCCGGTGATGGTCAGGACGCTGCCGGACACGGCCACGGACGCGATCGTGACATCGGAGCTGGTTGCACCGTAGGTCAGAGCGTCTCCGTCAGGATCGGTGAAATTGCCGGCCAGGTTCACCATGGCCGTTTCCGCGACGCCAACGGTCTGAGCCGGAATGGAACCGCCAGGCACCGGCGCTCGGTTCGGAGTTGGTGCAGGCTCCGTACTGCCGTCGCCGCAGGCCGTGGTCGACAGCGCGACCAATGCCGTGGCAAAGAGGACCAGGCGAGCGCATGTGGGAGGCATCTGCTTGGTTGGGTTGCTGTAACCGGTTGGCTGCACGTCAGCCCGAAGACGAACTGCTCGAACCCGTCGACGACGAGCTGGCGCTCGAACTCGACGAGGTACCACCGGCTGCCTGACCCCCACCCCAGCCGCCTCCGCTCGAACTCGACGACGAGCTGCTCGAACTCTGCGACGAACCGCCGGACGCTTGGCCCCCACCCTGACCGCTGTTGCTCGACGAGCTGCTCGAACTGGACGACGACGAACGGCTCGAACTCGAACTGGAGGAGGAGCTACTCGATGACGAGGAGCTCGACGACGAACTGCTGCTCGACGACGAACTGCTACTGGAACTCGATGAAGACGACGACGAACTGCTCGAACTCGAACTGGACGAAGAGCTACTCGATGACGAGGAGCTCGACGACGAACTGCTGCTCGACGACGAACTGCTGCTCGACGACGAACTGCTCGAACTCGATGAAGTCGACGACGAACTGCTCGAACTCGAACTGGAGGAGGAGCTACTTGATGACGAGGAGGTCGACGACGAACTGCTACTCGACGAGGAGCTGCTGGATCCCTCGGCAAGACCAACGAGATCAGCGCCGGCATACGTGCAGGCTGCCAGTTGCGTCATCCCGGCACCCAACACTCCACCCGCCAGCAGTCGCAGGAATGCCCGTCGGTCCTCGTGGTGGCCGACCTCGGAACCTGAAGCTCGGTTCGACATGGAGTCCTGCATTTGCACTCCCTATCAATTACTCGCTTCACCCAAAGTAGTAATGAGGCTCTTCAGCGGCAAATGAAAGCGTTGTCCGATGAGCTATTCGGAGGCCCAACTGACCCGGCTGATCACGCAGCAGCGCCGCACGGGCCACATCCGCGACCACCGGCTTCGACCTCCCGCCCGGCCCTTCGCGACTGCTACGTGCCGAAGACCGACGCGAGAATGTCCTGGTTGAATCCCACCACGAAAGTGGTTCCGACCCTGAGCGAGGGAGCCCTCAGCTTGCCCCAGCGGCTCACCATAATGCCGACGAGTTCGCTATCGGAGGGCCGGTCTTCGCCGGAGAGGTCCACGCGCACCACCTTCCTGCCCTTCGCGACGCAGAGTTCGGTCATGCCCTCGAGCAGGGACAGGGCCTCTTTCTTCGTAACCGGGTTCTTCGTCGCGCTTCTCGTCTCAGCGGCGTCGATTCCGTTCTGCGCAAGAAACTCCTGCGTACGTTTGCAGCTGGTTCAGCCAGGGCGGTGGTAGCGCCATTCGAGGGTCTGGCTCATGGGGGGTCCTCCACATGTTGAGGGTAGGTCGAGATCATCCGCCTCCCAAGATAAGATCCCGTATCTCCACGCGCTCGACTCCCAAGTCGTCCGTGGACACGCCGACCAGTTGTCCCCCGCTCACTTGCTCGGGGCGAAATGAGGTCGGTATCTCCACCCGGCCGAGGTGGTGACCATCCCCGCCGAACACGTCCCAGTGCGCCATGTCGGCCCCCCGCTGCCGGTACCGCCGCGCCCACAGTTCTCCCGTATCCGCGAACAACAGTTCGTCGTACCCGGGCAGCCGCTCGGGCATCGGCATGTCGCGGTACATGTCGATCCTCGCCTGAATGGATGCTTCATCACTCGAGGGGCTGCCGGAGTTCCTGACGTAGGCCTCGAGGTGCTCGTCCGTGCGCAGCGGCGGGGCCAGGCCCAGGCGCATGATTCGGTGCAGCGCGCCTGTCTGGTTGAATAGAGCGACCTCGTAGTCGCTGCCTCCCGCAACCGCGATTCCCTGCGGGGACCCCACGGCGGTGGGCTGGCGGGAAAAGGGAACGACCAGCAGCTGCATACTCATCTGCGCGCCACTGCCGGACGTCGACATCGACATGGTCTGACCCTGCCTTCGCGCCAGGGTGTCGACCAGTTCGCCGTCCAGCCGGTGCCTGAAGAACAGGACCAGGGCCCCGTCCCCCTCGACAGCGTCCTCCAGGTTCTGAAGGGCCGATGCATCGAACGACGGGGTAATGCCAAAGTCCATGATCTGGCTCAAAACGAGCTCCGGACCGGCCAGGCCCCTCATGTTGAGTGCTCCGCCACCGTCGGCCAGGTCCGCAGTCCCGATCAACGAGCCCCCCGAGTCGAACTGCGTGATTCGGCGCTGGCGCCGGTCCAGCGCGACCACGGTTCGATCGGCGCCGGGCCATGCCCCGCTCAGTACCTGAAACTCGCCGGGCCCCTCTCCCTTGCGGCCGAAGGTGCGGAGATGACTCCCACCGGCATCGAAGACACGGATCTCCCCGGCGCCGTTGTCCGCCACGATCAGGTTTCCGTCCATGTCCCGTGTCACCGACGCAATCCGGCCGAACATGAGTTCATCGGCCCCCTCGAGGGTGCCGAGCGACAGAGCCGGCTCCTCCGCGGGGCGCGCGTACACCACGTCCACGGGCGGACTCGTCACGATCGTCACCCCCGCGGAATCGGCAACCTGGGCCATCGAGACGGCAGCCGGCTCGTCGCCGCCACAGCCGACAATGACCAGCATTGCGCACCCACACAGAACCTGTCTCATCTTTCCGCCTTTCCGGTACTCGCCGAAGATCCGCGCCCCCATTCCGGGCTTGCCGCGCGGGCCGAACCACCCTTATCCTCGCACCCACTTTGGACAGATCAGGCCGTGGTCCCCGTGGTCCGATGACCAGGGTTCAACCTCTACTTACGCGAAAGGCGAGTTGCCATGACCCCCGCCACCTCCCGCAGATTCGCCCTCGGCGCGATTGTCGCCCCTCTCATGTTCCTCGTCACTGCCTGCGAAGCCGCCGACATGCCCGACGACGACGCCATGCACGACACGGCGCCCGCCGTCGCGTTCGTGAACCCGCGTTCACCCGCGGACGGAGACGGGGTGGCCCCGTTCAGCGGAGCGGCTTGGGTCGACAACACGTTGTACCTGTCCGGCATGCTCGGCCTCGAGGGAGGCCAGGTCCCCGAGACCGCCGAGCAGGAAGCCGCCAACGTGCTGGACGCCATGAAGGCCGTGCTCGAAGGCGAGGGGCTGACGATGGACGACCTGGTAGTGGTGCAGGTGTACGCTTCCGATGTTGCGGACTATGCAGCATTCAACAACGTCTACCGCACCTATTTCACCAGCGAGTTCCCGGCGCGGGCGTTCCTGGGATCGGGGACGCTGCTCTTCGGGGCCCGGTTCGAGGTGATGGGGACGGCTGTGAGGCGATAGCGCCTGACGCAGCCCGCGACCGCTCCTGCCCAGTCCACGACACTAAACATTTGTGTTTAGTATTCTGTGGACCCCGCCCACGTTCCGTTCGATTGCGCTCGCAATACTAAACAATTTTATTTAGCATTGGGCATTCGGTCCCCGCTCGTACCGCGTCGTAGCCCCGCACATGCCACGTCGGGGCCCCGCCCTACCCCAGAATCACCCCCCGCAGCGCCTTCACGCCCTCGACCGCACGCGCCACATGCTCCCGCGTGTTGTAGACGTGCGGACACAGCCGCAGTCCCCCCGTCCCCGCCCCCGCGATCCCGTGCTCCTCGTACAGGCGGCGGAGCGCCGTGCCGCGGTCGCCCGGCACCTCGATGATGCAAACGCCGCCGGACAGCCCCGGCTCCATCGGCGTCACCAGCGTCATGCCGAGCTCGGCGAGCCCCTCCTTCAGCTGGGTGGCCAGTCCGGCGATCCGCTCCTCGGTCTCCGCCCCGCCGATTGCGGCGTGGAACTCCGCGGTGGTGCCGACCGCTGCCAGGCACGCGTCGTCGCGCTGGCCGAGCGACTCGAACTTGCGCGCGCCCGTCACGTCGGGGTCGGCGTCGTTGCCCCAGCCAGGCGCGACGATGTTGGGCCACACCTGCGGAATCCGGTCCTCCCTGACGAAGAGGACGCCCGCCTCCTTGGGCCCCATGTACCACTTGTGCGCCGAGGCGGAGTAGGAGTCGCAGCCGAGCGCACCGAGGTCGACGTCCAGCGCGCCCCAGCTCTGGGCGCCGTCCACATGAACGTGGATGCCGCGGGGGCGTGCCGCCTCGACCAGTTCGCGAACGGGCAGCCGAATCCCGCTGACGTTCGAGACGTGCGTGAGCGACAGGACGCGGGTCCGGTCGGTCAGCGCCGCGACGAAGGGGTCGATGAGGTCCTGGGCCGAGGCCGGGTGGCGTGGCACGGATACCCTCTTCACGGTTATCCCGAAGCGCGCCGCCCGCACATCCCACGCCACGTTGTTGGTCGGGTGGTTCTGATCCCATAGAACCACCTCATCGCCCGTGCGCAGGTCCACGCCGTTGTTGATCGTGTTGTTGGATTCGCTGGTGTTGCGGACGATCGCGATCTCGTCGGGGCTGACGGCGAGCTGGGCGGCCACGTCGGTACGGGACTGCTCGGTGAGGCCGCGGAACTTGGCGCGGTTGTTGGAGGAACAGTCGCGGTCGATGTCACGGGTCAGCTCCTCCACCCGCGCCGCCACCGACCGGGGCGAGGGACAGAGGTTGGCCGCGTTCATCGGCACGCGCTCCTCGGTGAACGAGAACTGTGCGCGCACCATTTCCCACCAGGCCTCGTCGCGGGGCGCAGAGGAGGCGCCAGGCGGCCACGGGGGTGCGACGGGGGTGGTTGGCAGCGGCCCCGCGCCGTCCTGGGCGGATGCGGTCCGGGACAGCGCCGCGGGCAGAACCACGGCTCCGGCGGCCATTTCAGTGAGGAATTTGCGGCGGCTGGCTTGACTCTTCATGGGCTGGCTCCGGGCAATGGCCGACTGTCGCTTGTCTTGATCTTACTGGCGGCGCAGCTTCGGTTGCCAGTGGCGCCCCATCCGGGCGTCATCGAGCACAGGTCGCCGCAAAGGAGAAATCCCCTTGGCCGTCATCTCCCGCCGCATGAGCCAGCTGGGCACAGAGAACGCCTTCAAGCTGGGCGACGACATACAGCGCTGCGTCGACATGGGCCTCGACGTAATCCGCTTCAACCTGGGCGCGCCCGACTTCAACAGCCCGCCGCACCTGAACCAGGTGGCCATGGATGCCCTCGAGGCGGGGCGTGCCGGCTACTGCGACCCCGCCGGGATCCTGCCCTTCCGCGAGGCGATCGCCGCGCATGTGACCCGCACGCGTGGCGTGGACGTGACCCCGAACCGCGTCGTCGTGACCCCCGGGGCCAAGCCCCCGATCGGGTATACCATGCAGACGTATGTGGACGAGGGCGACGAGGTGATCTACCCGTCCCCCGGATTTCCGATCTACGAGTCGTGGGTGCAGTTCGTGGGCGCGGTCCCCGTGCCGCTGCTGCTCTCCGCCGACCGCGACTTCGCGTTCACCGCCGACGACCTGGCCGCGCTGATCACCGAGCGGACCAAGGTCATCATCCTGTGCTCGCCATCGAATCCGACGGGGGGCGTGCTGTCGCGCGACGAACTGGCCGGCATCGCCGAGCTGATCCGGACGCGGTGCCGCCCCGACGTTCGCATCTATTCCGACGAGATCTACGAACAGATCCTTTTCGACGGGCTCGAGCACGAGAGCATCGCGTCGCACCCGGGGATGGCGGAGCGCACGGTGATCGCCAGCGGGCATTCCAAGGGCTTTGCCATGACCGGTTGGCGGCTCGGGTGGGCCGTGCTGCCGACGGAGGAGGAAGCCGCGCTCTTCAAGCAGATCAACATCAATATCGTGTCGTGCGTGCCGCCATTCCTGCAGGAGGCGGGGGTGGCGGCGTACGAGGACCCGGCTTCGGCGGTGGAGGTGAGGCGCATGGTCACGGCATTCGAGAGGAGGCGGGACTGGATCGTGCCGGCGCTCAACGATGTCCCGGGGGTGAGGTGCCGGACGCCGAAGGGCGCGTTCTACGTGTTCCCGGACGTGTCGGGGCTGTGCGAGCGGCTGGGGATCTACGAGGCGCACGCGGCGCTGCCCGGCGAGGCACGGTGCCGCGCGACGCCGGCGGGTATGCTCCAGATGTTCCTGCTGTACCGGTACGGGGTGGCCACGATGGACCGGGCCTCGTTCGGCCGGATCGGGGCGGAGGGGCAGGACTTCCTGCGCCTGTCGATCGCGAACAGCATGGACGACATCCGGCGCGGGGTGGCGCGGATCGGGGAAGCGGCCGAAGATGCCGCCGGGTTTGCCCAGTTCGTGGGCGCCGAGGAAGCGCGGGGCCGGAAAGGACTGTTCGCATGAGCATCAAGGTCTGTGTGGCCGGGGTGACGGGGTGGTCGGGACGGGCGGTGGCCGAGGCTGTGATCGAGTCATCCGACTTTCAGCTGGTCTCGGCCGTGGCGCGGTCGACGGTGGGCCAGGATGTCGGACTCGCCATCGGCCGGGACGGCCCCGTCGGGGTATCGATCACGGCGGATCCCGCCGACGCGCTCGCCCCGGGCCCCGACGTGTGGATCGACTACACGCACCCTGCCGCCGTAAAGGCACATGCGCTCGCAGCCCTCAAGGCGGGTACGCGGGTCGTCGTCGGCACATCCGGTCTGGACGAGGACGACTACCGCGACATCACAGCGGCCGCCCTCGCAGCGCGCTCCGGGGTAATCGCCGCAGGCAACTTCTCCCTGACGGCGGCGCTGCTCAAGCACCTGTGCGGAATCGCGGCCCGGCATGTGCCGCACCGGGAAATCATCGACTTTTCGCACGCGAACAAGCCCGATGCCCCCAGCGGCACCGCGCTGGAACTCGCCGAATACCTGGCGACCGTCTCTCCCAACGAGATGGGGCTGCTGGTTGAGGAGACCCTGGGGGAGCCCGCTACGCGGGGGGCCTCGATCGGTGGCACCCAGGTCCACTCGGTCAGGCTGCCGAGCTATCTGGTCGCGGTCGAGGCCCTCTTCGGCCTTCCCGACGAGCGCCTGACGATCCGCCACGACGCCGGCAACAGCCCGCAGCCCTACGTGGCCGGTACGCTCCTTGCCGCCAAGCGGGTCGGCGACGTCACGGGGCTGGTGCGGGGAATGGGCGAGCTGCTGTTCGGGTAGGCGGGCGCCGGGGCGCCAGGAGTCCGTGGCAGGATCGGCGCGCGCATCGAGACCGGCGAGGCGCCTACCCTCCGCTGATCGCGATCTCGAACACCTCCGGCCAGTGTTTGCCGGTGACATAGAATGTGCCTGTCCCGGGGTCGTGGGCGATTCCGTTGAAGACGGCCCCGGGGTCGGCAGGGCGATTGCTGGCCAGCGCAAGCCCCAGCGCGTCCAGCTCGCCGGTGATCTCGCCGGTCCGCTTGTCGATCCGCACGATGCGGTTCTCCATGTAGACGTTGGCGTAGATGTCGTCCCCCACGCACTCGAGTTCGTTCAGGTTGCGCGTCGAGAAGCCGTCGCGGGTGACCCGGATCTCTCCGAGGACGGCGAACGTCGCCGGGTCGCGGCGCTGCAGCGTGCCGGATCCGTCGGAGAGGAACAGCGACTCGCCGTCGTAGCAGAGTCCCCACCCCTCGCCTTCGTACTCGAGGGTGTCCACGGGCGCGAAGGTGTCGATGTCGTATACGAAGGCAAGACCGACTTTCCAGGTGAGCTGGACCACCCGGTCGCCCACCACCGCGATGCCTTCGCCGAAATGCTCGTCCGAGAGGACGTGGCTGCGACGGACCTCGCCGGTGGCGATGTCGACCTGCCGCAGCTGCGACTCCCCGTACTGGCCGGTGCTCTCCAGGAACGTGCCGTCGTGGATGACCAGGCCCTGCGTGTAGGCGCCGGGCTCGTGCGGCAGGGTCCGCAACACCTCGTAGCCGAGTTCGGGGACGGCCGATGCCTCACAGCCCAGGAACGCGAGCACCAGCGCCGACTTCCACACCCTGTCGATCCGTAATCTCTTCATCGCAACCCTCATCCTCGCCTCGTCTGCTTCCGGTGCCCATCGCGACGGGCTAATGTAGTACGCTCACCCGACCCCAAGGAGGTAGACGTGCCCGGGCTGCTACCCGATATCGACCCCGATGGACTGCTGGAGTATTCGGTCGTCTTCACCGACCGATCACTGAATCACATGTCGTCGCGCTTCCGCGAAGTGATGCGCGACATCTCCGCGACCCTGAAGGATACATACGCCGCCGATTCCGTGGCTGTCATCCCCGGCGGCGGCACCTACGCGATGGAGGCCGTCGCGCGCCAGTTCGGCAGCGGAAAGCGGTGCCTGGTCCTCCGCAACGGGTGGTTCAGCTTCCGCTGGAGCCAGATCTTCGAGGCGGGGGACATTCCCGCCGAGTCGATCGTGCTCAAGGCCCGGCCCGTCGACGACAGCGCCACCCCTCCCTTCGCCCCCGCTCCGATCGACGAGGTGTGTGCGACGATCGCGGCCGTGAGACCGGACGTCGTCTTCGCCCCCCACGTCGAGACCTCGGCCGGAATCGTGCTGCCCGACGACTACGTTCGCGCCGTCGCCGACGCCGTGCATGCGGTGGGCGGCATCTTCGTGCTCGACTCGATCGCCTCGGGCGCACTCTGGGTGAACATGGAGGAGTCGGGCGTCGACGTGCTGATCAGCGCGCCGCAGAAGGGGTGGAGCGGCTCGCCGTGCGCGGGACTCGTCATGCTCGGCTCCGAAGGCCGCGCCCGGGCCGCGTCGACGCAGGGCACCAGCTTCGCGTGCGACCTCCACATGTGGCTCAAGGTGATGGACGCCTACGTGGACGGCGGACACACCTACCACAGCACCATGCCCACCGACGCTCTGCGCTTCTTCCAGGAGGTCATGACCGAGACGCGCGCATTCGGACTCGAGAACGCCCGGGCCCGACAGTGGGAACTGGGAACGCGAGTGCGGGCACTCCTTGCCGAGAGGGGCTTCGAGAGCGTCGCGGCTCAAGGGTTCGAGGCTCCAGGGGTCGTGGTCAGCTACACCGACGACCCGGGTATAAAGGACGGCAGCCGTTTCGCCACGGCAGGCCTGCAGATCGCCGCCGGAGTCCCGCTGCGCTGCGACGAGCCCGAGGGCTTCCGGACCTTCCGGCTGGGACTCTTCGGACTCGACAAGCTCGGCAACGTGGACCGTACGGTCGACACGCTGGCCGCGGCCCTGGACCGTGTGCAGGCAGCGGCCCCGCAGGCCGTGCGGATGGGCAGCTCGTGAAGGCCGCCGCGCGGTTCGACGTCACCGGGTGGGACGAAACGCCATACGGCGAGGAGGGCGACGGCCCCCATCTCTCCGAAGCGCTGGTCCTGAAGGAGTACCGGGGCGACCTGAAAGGGAAGGCCCGCGCACGCGTGTTGATGTGCCGCGCCAGCAGGGAGGGTCCCTTGCAGGATGCGGGCTACATCGCCTCGGAACAGGTCTCGGGACGGCTTGGGGGCCTGGAGGGCACCTTCGTGCTGCAGCACTGGGGCATTGCGGCCGCGGGATCCCCGCCGCGGACGGCCGGTCACGTGGTCCCGGGATCCGGCACGGGAGAGTTGGCAGGCCTGTCCGGCACAGTGGAGATCGGTGTCGATGCCGACGGCAAGCACACCCTCGCGCTGGAGTACCGGATCAACTAGTGGGGGCAACACCGTCCCCGACCCGCGCTAACGCCGCTGACCGCGTCCCCGTCCTGCATCTGCCGACGCCATCGCGCCAACGCTTGCGCCGACGCCCTTGACCCGGCCAGCTTTCCGTAGGTTGTCCGGTCAACATGCGCCCCCAAGGCACTTTGAGAGCGAACATGCAAGACATACGCGACGCCGTCCCGGTCCGCCGGGTCCCGGTCCTTTTCGCGGTCCCCGCGCTTCTCCTCCTGGCCTGCTCCTTCGCGCCACCGCCCTCGCTGCCCGAACCCACCGCCGACCTCCCCGACACCTTCACGGAGAGCGGCGCCGCAGGTACCCGCGATGCCCGCAACTGGTGGGACGCCTTCCAGGACCCCGTCCTCAACACGGTGGTCGACTCGGTGCTGGCCGCGAACTTCGACCTCGCCGAGGCCGTGGCGAGGGTGCAGCAGGCCCGCGCCCAGTCGGGTATCGCGAGGGCGGGACTCTTCCCCGCCCTGCAGGCGAGCGGGACGGCATCCGATCAGGACACTCCCAGCAACGCGGGATTCGGACAGCAGTTCAGGGAGCTGGCCGGCGGCGAAGACAGCCCCATTCCGGGCGGCTTCGAGTTCCCGGATCGCCTCGGCATCACCACCTATTCGCTGGGTGTCGACTTCGCCTACGAACTCGATTTCTGGGGCCGGGCCCGCAACGACTCCAGGGCGGCTGCGATGCAGTACCTCGCGTCGGAGTCCGACTACCACGCCGCGCGCATCGGCGTCCTGGCCGAGACGATCACCACGTACTTCGAGATCGTGGACCTGCGCCGGCGCACGGCGCTCGCCCAGGAAACCGTGGACGTCCTTCTCGAAAGGGTCGCGTTGGCGGAAACCCGGTACGACCGCGGCCTGGTGACCTCGTTCGAGCTCTACCAGGTGCGCCAGGAACTGCGAAATACCCAGGCCGCACTTCCCCAGCTCGAGAGCCAGCTGGTGAATGCCGAAGGGCGCCTCGCTGTCCTGCTGGGCGGATTCCGCTCCAAGCTCGACGCGATTCTGCCGGATTCCCTGGCCCCCATGCCCCCCGCCGATCAGGTTGCCGCCGGTGTGCCGGCCGACCTCCTGCTTCAGCGGCCCGATGTACGTGCTGCCGGCGAGCGCCTGGAGGCCGCACGGTTCGCGATCGGAGCGCGGCGGGCCGAGCTTCTCCCATCCCTGTCCTTCAGCGGGACGATCGGCCTTCAGTCCGCCGATGTGGATGGGCTGTTCAGCGTGGATCAGTGGTTCCGCAACCTGATCGGCAACCTCACCGCACCGATCTTCCAGGGAGGCCGGATCCGGAACAACATCGCGCTGGCGCATGCCAACTTCAGTCAGGCCGCCGCCGCATACGGCCGTACGGTGGTGACGGCCGTGCACGAGGTCGAGGCTGCGCTCGCCGCCCTGGACAACGAGGGGCGCCGCCACGAATTCCTCCAGTCGCAACGCGAGGAGGCGGTGGCGTCGGTGTCGCTGCAGTCGCTGCGCTATGCGTCCGGCGTGGGAGGCTACACCGACTATCTGGACGCGCTGCGCGCGCTGCTGAGCGTGGAGTCGACGCTGACCGGAGCGCGCCGCGACCTCGCCCTTGCCCGGCTTGCGGTGCACCGTGCCCTCGGTGGCGAGTGGACCGAGCCGCCCGAGACGCTCGAAGGTCCGCGGATGGTGCCTGCCAGCGAGACGGATGGGTCGAACGGGGCCGATGGATCGAATGGAAACCTGCAAGAAGGGAACAAGTAGATGAGTCGCCTTCGTCGCCGGCTGTTGCCGGTTGGGATTCTGCTGGGTGCTGTCGCTATCGCCGTCGTCATGGTTCGGCTCCGGCCCGAGCCTCCCCTGCGGGAACCGCCTTCGCGGCTTCCCTTCGTGACGACGGCCACGGCCGAGGCATTGGAGGGCGCCATCCCCGTCTTCGGTGCGGGGACCGTGCGGCCTCGCGCCGAGATCGATGTCGCCGCCGAGATCAACGGCAAGGTGTCCTGGGTGGCCCCCTCCTTCCAGAGCGGTGGCAGGGTCGGCGCGGGAGATGTTCTTTTCCGCATCGACGACGCCGACTACCAGAACCGCGTACAGCAGGCGCGGGCCAACGTGGCCGCCCAGCAGGTGGCGCTTCTGCAGGCAGAGGAGGAGGCGCGGATCGCGCGTGCCGAATACGACGGCTTCCAGCGCCGCCGGGCAGACGGCACCGCATCCGCCGAGGCGAGCCCGCTCACCCTGCGGGAGCCACAACTCCGGGCCGCCCAGGCCGCCCTCGCCCGGGACAGCGCCGGCCTGGCGGATGCGGAGCTCGCTCTCTCGAGGACCGAGGTTATGGCGCCCTTCAGCGGCATCGTGCGCTCGGAATCGGTCGACCTGGGCCAGTTCGTCGGTCCGGGGCAGAGCGTGGGGCGCCTGTACGCGGACGACGCCGTCGAGGTCGTCGTGCCTCTACCGGATGGTGAAGCCGCGCTGATCCCCGGACTCTGGGCGCTCGCCGCCGGCGACGGGAACCGCCGGGTGCGGGCCGCGGCATCGGCCGAATACGGCGACATGGTCTACTCCTGGACGGGCTACGTGGACCGCGCCGAGACCGCGCTCGACGAGCAGACCCGCACGATCGACGTCGTGGTGCGGATCCCGCGTCCCATGGCGGGAGGCACCCCGTCGGGCGACGGCGCCCCGGCCGGCGGAGATGATCCGTCGCCGAGTCGCGAGGCCCCTCCCCTGCTCGTCGGCCAGTTCGTGGAGGTCCAGATCGACGGGGCCTCGCCGGAGAGCTACTTCGGGATTCCCCGCGCCGCGCTGAGAACCGGGAACGAGGTTTGGGCGCTGCGCGGCGGGAATCTGGTGACGATCATCCCGGTCCGGGTGCTGCAGAGGGCCGACGAGTTGGTGTATGTCACCGGCGCTCTGGAGGCCGGGCAGCAGGTCGTGGTGAGCGGCATCCAGATCGCGACAGAAGGGATGGCCGTGCGCACCGGCGCGGAATGACGAGCGCAAGGATCCCCGATGAACAGTGACGACGGCCTGCGCCCCAGGGAGAGGCGCGGGCCGATCGGTTACATGGCCCGAAACGGTGTCGCGGCCAATCTCCTGATGTTCTTCATCCTCATCGCGGGGTTCTTTTCCCTCACGACGCTCGTCCAGGAGGTCTTTCCCGAAATCTCGCTGGATCGCGTCCACATCTCGGTCCCCTACGCCGGGGCCACTCCGGACGAGATCGAGGAATCGATCATCCTCAAGATCGAGGAACAGATCGAGGGAGTCGAAGGCCTGAAGCAGATCAGGTCCACGGCGTCAGAGGGCGGCGGGTCGGTCGTGGCCGAAATCGAGCGGGGAGCGGATCTCAGTCGGTTCCTGGACGACATCAAGGCACAGGTCGACAGGATTCAGACCTTCCCCGCGGGCGCCGAGCGTCCGGAGGTCACCGAGGTGACCAGTCGTCAAAGCGTCATCCGGCTCGTCCTCTACGGAGATGTGTCCGAACGCACACTCAAGGAACTCGCCTACCGGACCGAGGACGCGCTCTCCGCACTGCCGGAGGTCTCCTACGTGGAGACGACCGGTGTCCGGGAATACGAAATCTCCATCGAAGTCCCGATGCAGCGCTTGCGGGCGCTCGACCTGACCCTGCGCGACATCTCCGCTGCCGTGCGCGGCGGTTCGCTCGACCTCTCGGCGGGGAGCATCGACACCCGCAACGAGGAAGTGCGCATCCGCACGACGGGCCAGAACTACACACAGCAGGATTTCGAGGAGATCATCGTCGTCAGCCGGGCCGACGGCACCGTCATGCGCCTGGGCGACATCGCCAACGTGCGGGACGGATTCCGCGAGGTGGACCTGATCGGCCGTTACCGGGGACAGCCCGCGGTCTACGTCGAGGTCTTCCGGACCGCCGACGAAAAGGCGCTCGATATCGTGGACGCCGTGGAGCGGCACCTCGACGACGAGGTGGTCCCCTCGCTCCCCGCGGGCGTCGGGCTGGAGATCTGGAACAACGACGCCGACATCCTGCAGGACCGCCTCGGGCTGCTCGTGAAGAACGGGCTGCTCGGGCTGACCCTGGTGCTGCTCGCGCTGGCGCTGTTCCTCGAGATCAGGCTGGCGTTCTGGGTGGCCGTGGGAATCGCGGTCTCGTTCGTGGGCACCTTCGGCGTGATGGCCGTGCTGGGCGTGTCCGTCAACCTGATGTCGCTCTTCGCCTTCATCCTCGCGGTGGGGATCGTGGTGGACGACGCGATCGTGGTGGGCGAGAACATCTATGCGGAGCGGGAGCGGGGCAACAGGGGGGTCGTTGCGTCGATCCGCGGCACCCGCAGGATCACCGGACCCGTGATTTTCGCGGTCCTGACCACGGTGGTGGCCTTTTGTCCGCTCTTCTTCATCCCCAGCTCCATCGGAGGGATCGTCGGCCAGATCCCGATCATCGTCATCTCGGTTCTCCTCTTCTCGCTGATCGAGTCCCTGCTCGTCCTCCCGAACCACCTCTCGCACCTTCCCGCCCCGCGTGGCGCCTCGTCCGGTCGCAAGCCGCACGTTGTCAACCGGATCCAGTCGCGCGTGGATTCGGGGCTGAAATGGTTCATCCGGGGGCCGCTCGACCGGAGTCTGCGCTTCGCCACCGGGCGCCCCGGAATCGTGATCGCCATAGGCATCGCGATGATCATCGTGTCGGTCGCGATGATTCCCGCGGGGATCATCAAGGTCGACTTCATGCCGGCGGTGGAGGCGGACCTCGTCACGGCCAGCCTGGAGATGCCGGAGGGGACGCCGGTTCAACGTACGTCCGAGGTGGCCGAACGGCTGGAATCGGCGGGATACGAGGCGATCGGGAGACTGGCATTTGACGCCGGCGAAGACATCGAAGACCTCGTCACGGGCGTCAACGTCACGATCGGCCTTCCGGCCAGGCAGAGTGGACCCGCAGGCGATGCGGCCAGCGCGGCCCGTCCCCGGGCCAGTATCGCGGCCGTCGAATTCAAGCTCGTGAGCCCCGAAGAGCGGGATATCTCCGCTACCGAGGTGCAGCAGGAGTGGCGCGAGGCGGTCGGCGCTCTCCCCGAGGCCAAGTCGCTCACCATCACGGCCGACTTGATCAGTTTCGGCGCCCCCGTCCATGTCGAACTCTCCCACCCCGATCCCGACCGCCTCGGCGCGATCGGCGAGGCGGTGGTCGCAAGACTCCAGGAGCTTGCCGGCGTCTTCGACGTCCAGGCGGACCAGGAACAGGGTCTGAGAGAGATCCAGCTGGACCTGCTCCCCGAAGCGCGGACCCTCGGACTCACCCTGGACAACCTGGCCAGACAGGTCCGCTCCGCGTTCTTCGGGGACGAAGCCCTGCGCGTACAGCGAGGCCGGGAGGAAATGCGCGTCTACGTGCGGCTGCCCGAGGATGAGCGCGACGCCATTGCGGATGTGGAGGGCTACCTGGTTCGCACGCCGGGCGGTGGCGACGTGCCGCTGGGACGGGTCGCGTCGGTTCGCTTCGGCAGTTCTCCCACCACCATCCAGCGCAAGGATGGCCTGCGGATCCTCACCGTCACGGCCGATGTGAACACGGCCGTCGTCACCGGCGACGAGGTGACGAGCCTGCTGGAAGGCTCGATCCTCCCTGAACTCGTCGGCCGCAACCCCGGGTTCACCTATGAATTCGGCGGCGAGCAACAGGAGCAGGTCGAGTCCTTCGGCGCCCTGGGCGGCGGCTTCGCCCTCGCACTGCTGGCGATCTATGCCCTGCTGGCGATCCCCTTCGGCTCATACACCAAGCCACTGATTATCATGGCGGCGATCCCCTTCGGGATTATCGGCGCCGTGCTGGGCCACGCGATCCTCGGTCTCCAGATGGCGATCATGTCCCTGTTCGGTGTCATCGGCCTCAGCGGCGTCGTCGTGAACGACTCGCTCGTGATGATCGACTTCATCAACGAACGCCTGCGCCAGGGCATGCCGGGCCGCGAAGCGATCATCGACGGCGCCAAGGCCCGCTTCCGTCCCATCTTCCTGACCTCGGTGACCACCTTCCTCGGCGTCGCGCCCCTCGTCTTCGAGACCAGCCTGCAAGCCCAGTTCCTGATCCCGATGGCGGCCTCGCTGGGGTTCGGGATCCTGTTCGCGACGGTCGTGCTGATGATGATCGTGCCGGCGCTGGCGATGGTGCAGCACAGGGTGATGGGGGGAAGGGTCCGGCAGAAATTGTAATGTAAACAATACATTTTGTAATGTTTACATTACGTTATCTTCCCTGCAGCATCCCCGCCGCCGCCTCCAGCGCCTCACTCGCCCGCCCCACGGCAGCCGCCAGCCTCTCCATCTGCACCGGCACAAGCTCCCACTCCCGCTCCTCGATGGCTTCGCGGATCCCGGGCAGCGTCTTGACGCCGTAGCCGGTGTAGAAGCCGGGGGCGTAGATCTGGTGCCTGAACCAGGGGCGCTTCGGCAGGCCGCGGTCGTCGGTGAGCAACTGCTCGATGACCTTCAGGTGGCTGTTGAGCGCCTCGGCCTGGGCAGCTGACAGCGTGGGGCCGGTGCCCGTGAGCGCGGCATCGGCTGCCGCATCGTAGGCTTTCGCCGCCGCATCCAGCGCCGCAACCGCGTTCTGCACGGGCGCGAAGTTGAGGTGCGGCACCGCGTCTTTCGCCCCGGGAGGCACGTACGGGATCGTTGGGTCGGCCGCCAGGCGATACGCGTCCATCCCGACCAGGCGGTTCTCGCTCTCGGTGCCTGCGCGCAGGTCGCCGGCGAGCTGCTCGACCTCGCCCAGGTAGCGCTTCACGTTGTCGGCCAGCCCGGCGAACCGGTAGGGGAGCACGTCGGCGTTCGCCATGCGGAGCGTGACCCGGCCGGCCACCTCCGCCAGGGCCACCCCGTAGTGAAAGCCGGGGTCGCCGAATCGGATGTAATGGTCGAACGAGTCGTACTGGGAGTGGTAGGAGCCGCCCCCGCCCTCTCCGCTGAAGCTGAGGTTGAGAGAGGGCAGACCCAGGTGCTGCAGGAATGGCGTGTAATCCGACCCCGAGCCGAGCGGCGAGATGCGCAGATCACCGCGCGTCAGGGCCTCGGCGTCGCCGCCCACCGCACGCGCCGCTCGCACGCGCTCGAAGACGCTGACGCCGGTCTGCGGGTCGGTCACATCGCGGGCGACGCCGTTGATCATGGCCTCGAGGCTGTGCGAGCCGCCCATGTTGAGGAAGCCGCGATTGTTGCCGTCGGTGTTGACGTAGATCGCGGCCTTCTCACGCAGTTCGGCGCCGTTGTGCTCCGCCCACTCGGTCGAGCCCAGCAGCGCGGGCTCCTCGGCGTCCCAGCCCGCGTACACGACCGTCCGTCGCGGGCGCATCCCGGCCGCGGCCAGCTGCCCGATCGCCCGCGCCTCCTCCATGAGCGCGACCATCCCGCTGGTGGGATCGGCCGCCCCCATCGCCCAGCCGTCCCGGTGGTTGCCGCGAATCACCCACTCGTCCGGGAACTCGGACCCGGTCATCTTCGCGATCACGTTGTAGGCCGGGGTCAGGTCCCAGTTGAACTCGACGCGCAGGCGCACCGTCGCCGGGCCGGGCCCCATGTGGTACGTCAGCGGCAGCGCCCCTCGCCACGCCGGCGGCGCAACCGGGCCGCCCATCGCCTCCAGCAGCGGCTTCGCGTCACCCCACGAGATCGGCAGCACGGGGATCTTCATGATCGTCGGCGCCTCGAGGCGGTCCAGCCGCTCGGCGTCGGGAGTGGCCCCGACCATCGGCGTGAGCGGATCGCCAGGATACTGCGGCATGTCGAGGACCGACCCGCGCTGCACCCCATGCTCCTGGCGGAAGGCGCCCTCGGGGTAGGTGTCGCCCTGGAAGTAGCCGTCGTCGCGCGGGTCGGAGTAGATGAGCGCCCCGATCGCGCCGTTCTCATGCGCCACCTTGGGCTTGATGCCGCGCCACGATCCCCCGTAACGTGCGATCACGATCTTGCCCCGCACGTCGATCCCGCGTCGCTCCAGCTCCTCGTAGTCGGCCGGGATGCCGTAGTTGACGTAGACGAGCTCGCCGGTGATGTCGCCGTCGGCCGAGTACGCGTTGTAGGGCGGCAGACGGTTCTCCTCGATCCCCGAGTAGCGATCCTCGGCGAGCGTCGGCTCGCGCAGCTGTGCCGTGTAGCGCGTCGGCGCCACCATCTCGAGCTCGCGGATCCGCGGCGTCGGGAAGAGCACGTGGTACTCCGCCAGATCCGCCTCGAATCCCCACGAACGGAACTGCTCGACCATCCAGTCCGCAGTCTCCCGGTTGTGGGGCGACCCGACGTAGATCGGCTTCGAGACGATGTATTCCATCCGCTCGCGGAGGTTGTCGGCGTCGAGTTCGTTGTCGTACTCCGCCTCGAGCACGCGCTGGGCGGCGGTGCCCTCGGCGGTGAAGCCGTAGATCCGGTCGTCGCTGGGGCCGTCCAGCGGGTCCGGGCCGATCTCGACCGGCAGGTCGTCGCGGGTGCCCCAGTCGCGCCAGCTGCCGTCGTAGAGGTGGATGTCGAGGCCGTTCATGCGCGCCGCCATGTAGGCCACGCTGGCACGCATCCCGATCATGCAGTAGGCGACGTGGGTCTTGCCCTCGCCCGCGCCGTGGCGCTCCAGGATGTTCGTGATCCGGTCGCGCGCGAGGAAGCGGGTGTTGTTCGCCGGATCCATCAGCTCTTCCCAGTAGAGCTGGGTCGCGCCGGGGATGTGACCCGGGGTCGCAGTGCCGCCGAGTCCGCCGTCGGTGCCGGTGTATTCGTCGTCGGGGCGTGCGTCGAGCAGTACGACCGAGGCGTCGTCGAGCCGCTCGTGCACCCAGTCGGCCGAAACGCGGAAGTCGACGGGAGTGACCGGCTCCACGTCGCCGGGCTCCACCCGGGAGGCCTCGCCACTCTCGACGGGCCCGCCGGTCGCCTTCCAGTCCGCGATCCCGCCGTTCAGCAGGAATGCGCGGTCGCCGAGGCCAAGGAAATCGAAGGTTACCCACGTCCGGGCGGTGGCCGTCATGCTCGTGCCGTAGATGACCACCTTCGAGTCGCGTTTGATGCCCGCCGCACGGAGGACGTCGACTATCTCATCCACCTCCGGAAACTCCACGATCCAGCCCTCCTCGCCTTCCCAGGTGATGTCCTGGAAGCGCAGCGGGCGGGCTCCGGCGATGTGCTCCTCGGCGAACTCGCCCGGCCGGCGCTCGGCTTCGACGACCACCACATCCTCGTCGCCGATGTGGCGCAGCAGCCACTCGACCTCGACCAGCGGATCTACCGGCGTGGTCTGCAGGCGCGCCTGCGCGGCGACCGGCGGCGGCGCGACGAGTTGGGCAAGCGCTGCGGCGATGACCGGAGCGCACACGGCGGGGGCAACGAGGGGTGAGTTCTTCATCGGCGTTGATCCGGGTTCAGGAGCGGGATGATCAGAAGCGGGATGTGACGGTGATCCGGAAGCTGCGGGAGGCCCCCGGGTTCCGTTCCTGGACATCCACGTATTCGGACTGCAGAAGGTTGGCGACCTTGGCCTGGACGTCCATGTCCATTACGGTCGTGCCCATCCGCAGATCGACCACGGTGATGTTGCCTCTCTCGTCGAGGGGAAAGGCCAGGACCTGGTCGGCGCGGCTGCGGTAGCGCACGTCGAGCGCGACCCGATCCTGCCAGCCCGAAAGCGTGGTGGTCAGGTTGTGGGTCGACCTGTAGACCAGGGGCCGTTCCGTCTGGTGGTCCCTGGAATCGAGCAGGAGATAGGTGGTCCGCAGGTTGAGCTTCCGGGGGATGAGGCCGAACTGCGCCCCGAGATCGAGGCCGCGGACCCGTGCCTCCGAAACGTTCCGGAACTGGAAGGTCAGGATCTGGCCCGGGGCAGCGGTCACCTCGATGAGTCCCTCGTATTCGCTCCAGAAGAGCCCGGCGTCGAACCACAGGCGGTCGCTGGGGGTGACGGTCGCACCCACTTCGGCCGCCCACGCCGACTCGCCGCGAAGTTCGAGGTTGGGGACCACGCGGAACCCGAAGACCTTCGTCGAGCTGTACTGTTCGGCCACGCTGGGTGCGCGGTATCCGCGGCTGAGCGACGTTCTGAGGCTCACGCGCTCGGACGGCGTGAAGACGACGCCGACCTTGGGATTGATCGACAGGTCGTCCTCCACGACGGAGGCCCGATGCGTGTCGATCCGGATTCCCGTGGTTCCGCGCACCCGCTCGGAGAGCTCGATCTCGTCCTGGATGTAGACGGCCAGATCGGTGACGTCCGGGGTCGGTTCAAGGAAGTTCGACGCGATCGTGGTATAGGCGGCTTCGGCACCGGTGGTGACGGAGTGGCGTCCATCGGTGAAACGCGAGATCTGGAGGTCGGTGCCGTAGCGGGTGGAGCGGTGGAAGTCGATGTTGTCGTGGAAATGGTTCTGCGAGCGGACGTGGTGGAGCTGGGGACGGATCTGCACCTTGAGCAGCGGCGTCACGATCGGATTGGCCGTCATGCCGACGACGAGGTCGGTGGTGCGAATCCAGTCGCCCAGTTGCGCCGGCTCCACCTCCAGGGGACGCTCGGGGGAGCGCCAGGTGAAGAATTCCTCCGCGTCGTCCCGCTTCCAGCTCAGGAAGAGTTCAAGCGGGCTGAGCGACTCCGCGCCGAAAACAGTCTTGGCCCGCATGCGCCACCGCTGCAGATCGCCGTTCTGCCTGAAGCCGTCCGAGCCTTCCCGCCCGATCATGATTGTGGCGTCCGCGTTGCCGATCCGGCGCGCGTGCTGGATCTGCAGCCCCTGCATGTTGAGCCGCTCTTCGGTGAAGCTCATCTCGCCGGGTGTGTCGAATACGCCGTAGTAGCCGCGCACGACCGTTCGCGGACCGTCGATCGGGGGGCGCGTGATCACGTTGACCACACCCCCCAGCGCATTGGTGCCGAAGAGCGTCGAATGGGGCCCCTTGACGATTTCGATCCGCTCCACGTCGATGATCGGGAGCATGCCGAAGTCGATGGCCGAACCCACTCCACCGAGGACCCGGTGTCCATCGACGAGCATCAGCACGCGGCTTCCCACCCCGCGCGCGATTCCGCTCGCCCCCCGGATGTCCATCTGGCCTGCGTTGAAGGTCACGCCCTGGGCGTAGGGAAGTGCCTCATTGAGGTTGGTGACATCCCGGCGCTGCAATTCGTCCCCGCTGATGACCGCGACGCTCACCGCCGCCTCGCCCGGCTGCGCGTTGCCCCGGTTTGCCGTCACGGTCACACCCGGCACCTCGAACAGCGTCCTCTCCAGGGCCAGGGTGAGCGGAGCGTCTCGCGCGGCGAGCGGATCGACCGGGTGCTCCAGCGTCCTGAACCCGGCGGCAACCACGACCAGGTGGATGTGGTCACCGACATCCGGCAGCTCGAGTTCGAAGGTGCCGTCCGCCCCGGTGTAGGCACGCAGCTGCGTGGACCGCACGAGCACCTGTGCACGTGGAATTGCCTCCCCCGATTCGGCAACCACCACCCGCCCCCGAAGCATGGTCGTTTCCTGCCCGGCCGTGGACGAGGGAAACAGGAATGCGGCCAGCAGCGCAACGGCCGGGAGGCGCATACTCAACTGAGGCCTGCCCCGGGAGTCCCCCCGGCGCACGATCCGCCGAAAGACCCTCCCGCCCACCGCTACTGCCGCTGCCAGACGGTGGTCGACACGTTGATCGCCGGCTCGGTCACCTCGACGGTCAGCACATTGCCGACGAACGTATAGGTTCCCTTGGCCTGGACCAGGTTCCCCATCTGCTCCCAGGCTCCGCCGGTCCATATGGTGAAGGTGCCGGTGTCAACGATGGGGGTCGTACCACCCAGGCCATCCGGGATCATGAGATCCATCGTCATCGTGCCCGACGCCTGGTCGCCAACCGGTGGAGACTGCTGCAGCGAAAAGGTCCCGGTGGCGTCCGGGGGCATCATCACCTGGCCGCCGGTTACCAGTGCATTGATGGAAACCAGGGAATAGGTCCCGGACAGGTCGGGCGGGGCGTTGTCGGGTTCGACCGGATCCTCGCCTCCGCAGGCCGTGGCCAGCACCGCACACGCCAGGAGCGGCAAGAGGCGGCCGGCTACACTGCTGCAAATCGCACGAGTCACGGATTCTCCTCCTGCGTTGGTTCAAGAACCGCGCACACGGCCGCGGGATCCCGGAGCGCCCTACTTGGACAACCGGCAACTTCGGTGACAACGTAAAGCGCCGCCGCGCCTGCCACCAGACGCCGCCGCGCTTCCATCGCTACGCTCATCACCAGAAAAAGGAATCTATCGATGACCCATGCCCAGCTACTGCTGATCGACGGAGGCGAGCCCCGGGGCCCTGCCGATCTTCTGCGGCGGCTGGACGACCTGGGCATCGCGCACAAGACCATGGATCACGTCCCGGTCTTCACGGTTGAGGAGGCGCGCCGCCTGCGGGGCCGCATCGAAGGAGCGCACTCCAAGAACCTGTTCGTGCGCGACAAGAAGGAAAACCACTGGCTGGTGTCGTGCCTGAGCGAGCGCCGGTTGGACCTGAAATGGCTGGCCGGCGCCCTCGGTACCAAGCGCCTCACCTTCTGCAGCGAAAGACGGTTGGCAGGCTACCTGGGAATCCGGCGGGGTGCGGTCTCCCCGTTCGCGATCATCAACGACGTCGGTGGCGTCGTACAGGTGGCACTCGACGCGGAATTGATGGAGTCGGGACCGCTCAACTTCCATCCTCTCGACAACTCGAAGACCACCACGATCTCGACGGCCGGACTGCTGCGCTTTCTCGAAGCGGAGGGGCACGCACCCCGGATCATCCAATTTCCCCAGGCACCGGCAGACGGCCCCTGAGTCGCAGCGGCATGCAACCAGCGTGGCCGCGTGCCCTTAGCGGAACGCCGGGATGATGTCCTCCACGAGCAGGTCCATTGTCAGGCGCTCGTAGAGATCGCTGCCGCCGTCCTGGCTGACGCGGTACCAGTCGTTGGTCGCCACGACCACGAGTCCCAGCTCCGGCACGACGACCACGTACTGGCCCCCGTATCCCCAAGCGAAGTAGAGCGTCTCACTCGCTGCGGGCACCACCCACCACAGGTAGCCGTACGAAATGCCCTCCAGCGCTCCCAAACCGAGACGCCAGTCGAATCGCTCCCCGATCGACATGTCGACCCAGTCGTCGGGAATGATCTGTCGTCCCCCGCTCGAGCCTCGCTGGAGGAACAGCTGCCCGAACCGGGCGAGGTCGCGCGGCCGCAGGTCGAGGCCGGCCCCGCCGTTGTAGTATCCGCCGCTAAGCGATTCCCATCGGTTCGTGGAAATCCCCATGGGGTCAAAGAGCGCGTACTGGGCCAGCGTGGGAAGCTGCATCACCGTGGCCTGCTCCAGGACGACGCCGAGGAGGTGAACCGCCGCCGAGTTGTAGGTGAACTCGACCCCGGGTGGCGACGTGAACGGCTTGCGGAGGAGAAACCCCAGGTGGTCGCCGGAACGGATCCACTCGTTGTATGACCCGAACCCGCCCGACTCGTCCCATTCCAGACCAGTGGTCATCGTGAGCAGCTGTCGGATGGTGATCGCCCCCTTGTCGGGCTCGAGATGCGGGAGGAGCGAGCCCAGGTAGTCGGATATGGGGTCGTCCAGGCTGCGGATGTCACCCCGCGCGAGGGCGATTCCGGTCAGCGCCGACACCACGCTCTTGGTCACGGAGCGCACGTCGTGCAGGTCGTCGGGGCCACCGCCGCCGAAGTACTCCTCGACGACCAGCCGCCCGTCCTTGACGACCAGCAGGCTGCGACTGCGGTGGCTTGCGCCGGCCCTCTCGATCCCGCGCGCCACCATCGAGGCGGAACCGCCCACCTCGGCGATGGATGCCGTGGTCCAAGGCAGCGCAAGATCAATGTCGACGGGCTCATCGGCTTGCGGGCCTACCGGAATATCCGCACAGGCTCCCAGCGCGAACACCAAGGCCGACGCGAGGAGGGGTCCGTTAGGGCGACGCTGCTTCAAGTCACCCGCAGGGAAAGGCACGAATTCAGGCTCCGTTGACGGAGTTATCTTTCTCTTCCACATATGGAATCTGAAACCTGAACCGTCACGGGCGCCAGTCGGGCGAACACCGCCGCCCTGGTGCAGAGCCCGCAACCACTGGGCGAAAACCGCGTACGGCACATAAGTTGGACACCACGAAGTTCCGCACCGTTGCCCGGCGGATGCCGCATAGGCTCACGGGCTCCGTTCCTTGCAACCAGGGATGACCAATGCTCATCGAACGTGTTTCCCTCAGTCTCGCCGCCCTCGCAATTTCCGCCTCGTGGAGCTGTGCCTCGCCGCAAGTGGCCAATCCCGACGAGCAGATCGCCCAGGCTCTGGCCGCTGCTCCCGAGGACAAGGCCGATGGCGCGCGCGTACTCGGATATGCGACCGACGGCAGCGTGGTCGAACTGAGGCCCGGAGCCAATGATTTCATCTGCCTGGCGTCGAATCCGGCAAACGAGCGCTTCTCGAGCTCGTGCTACCACGCGTCGCTCGAGCCCTACTTTGCCCGGGGCCGTGAACTGACCGCCGAAGGCACGTCGAGAGAGGACCGCTACCGCATCCGCTTCGAGGAGATGGAAGCGGGAGCGCTCGCGAAGCCGGTCATGTCGGCCGCGCAGTACGTCCTCGACGGCACCTGGGATTCCGACACGCAGACCGCAACCGGAATGGTGCGCTGGGTCATCTATGTTCCGGGGGCCACCGCGGAATCGACCGGCCTGTCGGTCATGCCCCAGGAGGGTGGACCCTGGATCATGGACCCGGGCACCCCCGGCGCCCACATCATGATCGTGCCGCCAAGGGACGGATAGCGCCGGCGGCGCTCAGGGCGCCGGAAGGGGAAGGGACGCGCTCGATGGCCAGAGAATGCTAGGGAATATCTCGGCGTTCGCCTTTTCGGTCGGAGCGTACGCGCTCCATGTGCTTTTCGTGGTGTACGTCCTCCTCCGGCCGCGCTCCAGGCAGAGTTCGTCGATGGCCTGGATCGTGTTCATCGTTGCAGTGCCCTTTGTGGGGATCGTCCTCTACCTCGTGGTCGGAGAGGTGCGCACGGGCAGCAGCCGGAAACGCCGGCACCGGACGATCCTGGCGAATATCCGCACGGTGCTCGACGAGGCCTGGAGCGACTCGGCGGACATGGCGGTCGTCCCCCGGGAAATCGAGTCACTTGCCCGCCTCGCGCGTCTCGGCAGCGACACCCTCCCGCGCGACGGGAACAGGTTGACGCTGCTCGCAAGCGCCCAGGATTTCGTTACGGCGCTGGTGCACGACATCGACCGGGCCGACGATCATGTCCACCTGCTCTTCTACGTCTATCTCGATGACGGCGTTGGGCGCGCCGTGGCGGATGCCCTGGTCCGCGCCGAAAAGAGGGGGGTGCAGTGCCGGCTCCTGGTCGACAACGTAGGGTCGAGCGACTTCCTCAAGTCGGAGCTGTGCCGGGAACTGAGGCAGGGCGGCGTCGATGTGGTGGCGGCGCTGCCGACCAGGATCACACAGATCGCGTCGATCCGCTTCGACATGCGAAACCACCGCAAGATCGCCGTCCTCGACGGCAAGGTTGGGTACACCGGCAGCCACAACATCGCGGAGGAGGCGTTCCACCCCAAACCGCGCTTCGCACCGTGGGTCGATGCTACCCTGAGGATCGAGGGACCCACCGTCCGCGATCTACAGGTGCTGTTCGTCGAAGACTGGTACATGGACAGCGCCGAGAACCTGGATCACCTGATCGCGGTGGTCCCCGAGGCGCACGATTGCGGGCGAACCGTACAGGTCGTGGGCACTGGGGTGAATTCACAGAACGAGGCGCTGGTCCGGGTGATCCAGTCGGCGATCCACATGGCGCGCGAGGAACTCATCCTCACTACCCCCTACTTCGTGCCGGACGAGGGGACGCTCGCGGCGCTCACAACCGCCGCCGTGCGCGGAGTGCACACGATCATCGTCGTGCCCGCGCGCAACGATTCTCCCATCGTCGCGCTCGCCAGCCGCAGTTTCTACCAGCCCCTTCTCGAGGTGGGAGCCGAGATCCACGAGTTCACCAAGGGGCTTCTCCACGCCAAGACCATCACGGTGGATCGCGAGTTCGCGATGGTCAGCACGGCCAACCTCGACCGGCGCAGCTTCGAGATCAACTTCGAGCTCAGTACGCTGGTCTACGACAGCGACTTCGCGTCCGAGTTGCGGCTGCTGCAGAAACGGTACCTGGAGGACTGCCGCCGCGTGGACCCGCAACAATGGGCCGCCAGACGCTGGCCGCGGCGGCTGGTGGAGAACGTGGCCGGCCTGTTCAGCCCGCTCCTGTGAGCCGCCGAAACGGTGAGATCCCGTCGCAGGTGGCGGCGGAGTGGGCGCATTCACGCCCCCACCCCCCCACCCCCCCGGCCACCTCCCTGATCCTGGGCGACCCCTCTCCCCACCTCGCCCGCGCCCTGCACGACAGCGGCCGCATCGTCACCAGCTGGAGCCGCCATTTCGCCCGGCAACGGCGTTGTCGGCCATTTTCGCCCCAAATTGGCCGACAAATCTGCTCACCCTGGCCCCCCACCGGTCCATTCGGAGAGGTCTGGGTGCGCATGCCCCGTTCCGCGCTGGACGCGGCCATGCTCCTCCACGCCGCCGCGGCCCGCATCGACGACGGCGCGCAACTGTACCTCTACGGCGCCGGCAACGAGGGCATCCGCTCGGCGGGCCGGCACTTCCCGGCGGGGACCGCGCCACCCCGCCCCGTCCTGATCAAGCGCCACTGCCGCGTCCTCGCGGCCACGCGAACCGCCGCCCCGCCACGCAAAGACGGCCTCGACAGCTGGGAGACGAAGGCACCCATCGACTGGGGCGCGGGCGAGCGCGGCTGGACCTTCTACCCGGGCATGTTCGCCAGCGGCCGCATCGACCCGGCGACCACCCTGCTCATCGAGAACCTCCCGCCCGTGGCCGCCGCCGCCCGGGTCCTGGATTTCGGCGCGGGCAGCGGGGCCATCGCGGCCGCGGTGCTGGACAGGCGCCCCGGCGCGCGCATCGTGCTCCTCGAACGCGACGCCATCGCCCTGGTCGCCGCCGCGCGCAACGTCCCGGGAGGCACCCTGGTCCTGGGGAGCGGCCTGGGCCATGTCGAAGGCCCCTTCGACCTCATCGTCTCGAATCCGCCGATTCACGCGGGGCGCGAGCAGAGCCTGGCCACGGTGGAGGCGCTGATCCGCGACGCGCCGCGGGCCCTCGCGGCCGGCGGAGTCATGGTGCTGGTCGCCCAGCGCCGGCTCCCGATCCCACGACTTCTGGACGAGTCGTTCCGCAACACCCGGACGGTCGCAGACCGGGGGCCGCACCGGGTTTGGGCCGCGAACGGGCCGCAGTGCTAGCAGTTCGTGCTAGCGTGCGTCGTGGACGATGCGTCCGTCCACCGCGGTGACGATCGACACCAGCTCTCCGATCTCGCCGTCAGGCACCGCCATGTAGTCGCCCGACAGCACCGCCAGGTCGGCGGCCATGCCGGGGGCCAGCGTCCCGCGCTCCGCTTCGGCGAAGACCTGATAGGCGTACCCCGACGTCATGTGGCGCAGGGCCTGCCTGCGGGTAACGGCGAACTCCGCGCCCATCACGCCGGCCGAAAGCGTGCCCCGGGTGGCGAAGTGGTAGAGCACGTGGAAGGGGTTGTGGGGGATGACCGGCGAATCGGTGCCCAGCGACACGGGAATCCGTTCGGCGGCGTAGAGACCCACCGGCGTCGTCAGCGCCGCGCGCTCCGCGCCCCAGTAGTCCACCAGGCTGGGGGCCGCGACGAAGAGGTGGTTCTGGGCGGTGACGGTGAGGCCGAGGGCGCGGAGGCGTTCGAAGTGGTCGGGGGCGGGGATGAAACCGTGCTCGATCGTCCACCGCGCCTCGCGGATGGGGTGCCGGGCATCGGCCTCCTCGTAGGCATCGAGGACCAGGTCGATGGCGGCGTCGCCCACCGCGTGCGTCGCGACGCGCCAGCCGAGGGCGTTCAGTTCGTGGACGACTCCCTGAAAGACATCGGTGGGCATCGTCTGGAGGCCGTGGAAGGTTCCTCCCCTGCCCCACGGCTTCTCGTAGGGGTCGCGCATCCATCCACCCTCGAATCCCCCGTCAACGCCCAGCTTGACGCCGCCCACGGAGAGCAGCCCGGCCGCAAAGTCGGACCCCACGCCCCAAGACTCCACGGCGGCCCGCACCTCCTCGGGCGCCACGCCGCGCAGCCGGAAGAGGAAGTCGATCCGCATTGGCAGCCGGTCCTCTTCCGCCAGACGCCAGTAGAGCGCGAACTGCTCGGGCGAGGCCCCCGGGATGCGCAGCGACGTCACGCCCAGGGCGCTCATGGTCCGGAGCGACTCAAGGAGGCGCTCGGCGGGATCTCCTTCCGGTACCGGGGGCGGGAGACGCACCGGATCCTTGGCGCGATCCACCAGTTCGCCGTTCAGGCGACCGTCGTCGTAGCGTCCGATGCGGCCGCCGGGCGGCGAAACGGCATCCTCGCCGATGCCGAACCGCTCCAGCGCGACCGTGTTCAGGATGAACTCGTGGCCCCCGCGCACCACCACCACCGGATGATCGGGCGCGGCCTGGTCGAGATCGTCCCGGAGAGGCAGGCGCTGCTCCGCCAGCTGACCCTCGTGCCAGTTGCTGTTGGTGACGACGAGTTCGCCCGGTGCGGTCGCGGCGGCGCGGTCCGCGATCGCGCCAAGCACTGCGGACATGGTCCGGGCGCCCGAGAGGTCCACGCCGGGACCGCCGCCGAGCGCATGGAAGTGGTTGTCCGCCAGCCCGGGTACGACGGTTCGCCCTTCGAGGTCGATCACCTCGGTCTCGGGACCGCGCAGCCGGAGCACGTCTTCGTCCGAGCCGGCCGCCGCCACGCGCCCTTCGCGAACCGCCAACGCACTTGCGCCGTCGTGCTCCGCGTCCAGGGTGACGACCCGGCCGTTGTGGAAAATCAGGTGGGCCGGAGGGGCCGATGGCGAGCACCCCGCGGCGACCGCGACCACCACGGCCGCGACCACCACGACCGCAACAAGCCCCCGCAAGCCGGTCCTATCGATCAACGTCGGGATAGCGTTCCACATGCATGCGACAATTCATCATCGCGGGCGCCGGGTCAACCGTAGCGCCCCTCGATGTAGTCCGCCGTCTCGCTGTGCTCGGGGCTCAGGAAGACCTCGTCGGTGCGTCCGTGCTCGATGATCCGCCCGAGCAGCATGAAGACGCACTCGTCCGACGCGCGCCGCGCCTGCGCCATGTTGTGCGTCACGATCAGGATCGTGTAGTCGCCGCGCAGTCTCCAGATCAATTCCTCGACCGCCTCGGTGCCCGCGGGATCCAGCGCCGAGCACGGCTCGTCCATGAGCAGCACCTCGGGCTTCACGGGCAGCAGGCGCGCGATGCACAGCTTCTGCTGCTCCTCGAGCGACAACCCGGTCGCGGGCTTGTCGAGGCGGTCCTTCACGGTATCCCACAGGAGCACCTGCCGCAGCGACGACTCGAGGATTTCGTCCTCCTCGCTCGCGGTCACCTTCCGCATGCGCGCCTCGTGCAGCTTGAATCCGAACAGCACGTTCTCGCGGATGGAGATGGGCAGCGGATTCGGGCGCTGGAAGACCATGCCGATGCGCTTGCGCACCTGCACCAGCTCGACATCGTCGGCAAAGATGTCGTGGCCGAGGATCTTCACGCTCCCGGTGGTGCGCACGTAGCCCAGCCGCTCGATGATGCGGTTGCAGGCCCGCAGCAGGGTGGTCTTGCCGCACCCGGAGGGACCGATCATCGACGTGATGATCCCCCGCTTCACCCCCAGGTCGACGTCGTAGAGCGCCTGAAAGTCCCCGTACCACAGGTTCAGGCCCCGGGTCTCGATGGCGTAGTCGCCGCGGTCGCCGTCAGCCAAAGCGTCCCTCGATATACCCGGTCGTGCGTTCGTCCTCGACCCTCCGCTCGAAGAGGTCTTCGGTCGCGCCGATCTCGACCTGCTCCCCCATCAGGAAGAAGGCGGTGCGGTCCGCCAGGCGGCGGGCCTGCTGCACCAGGTTCGTGACCAGCACGATCGTCATCTCCGCCCGCAGTTCCTTGAGCACATCCTCGATCCGCATGGTGGTCACGGGATCGACCGCGATGGAGAATTCGTCGAGGAGCAGCAGCTCCGGGTCCTGCGACAGCGCGCGCGCAATCGTGAGGCGCTGCTGCTGTCCCCCCGAAAGCAGGCTCCCCAGCGAATCGAGGCGGTCCTTGACCTCGTACCAGAGGGCGGCGCGCGTGAGGCACCGCTCGACCACCTCGTCCAGCTGGGCCTTCTTCCGGATCCCGCGCAGCCGCGGAGAAAACGCCACGTTCTCGTACACGGTGAGCGGCAGGCCGACGGGCAGCGGGAACACGACCCCGATCCGGCTCCGCAGCGCATACACGTTGCGCCAGTCGCCGATGTCCTTGCCGTTGATGCGGATCGTGCCGTCGACCTTCATCCCCGGGTTGAACTCGTCCATTCGGTTGAGGGCCCGCAGGAACGATGTCTTGCCGCTGTTGGCGGGGCCGATGATCCCGAAGATCTCGTGCCTGTACACCTCCAGCGAAACGTTCTGCAGCGCGTTGGTGCCGCCATAGGAAATGGACAGGTCGCGCACCTCGATGATCGGCGCCTCGTCATAGCGCGGACCCTGGTCGCCGCTCGCCGCGGGCGCACCCGTCGAGGCGTCTACCATTTCTTGAGCCCCCGCAGGTACACGCGGAAGGTAATCGAGATCGCGTTCATCAGCAGCACGATCCCGATGAGGACCAGGGCCACGCCGAAGGTGATCTCCTCGGGCACGCCGGTCTGCTGGGTCGCGATGTAGTACAGATGGTACGACAGCGCCATCGTCGGGTCGAAGACGCTCTCGGGAAGAAACACGATGTAGGCCGCCGCACCCGTGAACATGATCGGCGCGGTCTCACCCGAGGTGCGGGACACCTCAAGGATGACCCCGGTGAGAATCCCGCTGATCGAGTTGGGGAGAACCACCTTGCGAATGGTCTGCCAGCGCGTCGCTCCCATGTTCCAGCACGCTTCCCGGAACGCCTGCGGCACCGCCTGCAGGGACTCTCGCGTGGCCACGATCACGACCGGCAGGGTCATCACCGCAAGCGTCAGGCTCGCGGCCAGAATCGACTGTCCCATGCGGAAGAAATACACGAACGCACCCACCCCGAAGAGCGCGTGAACGATCGAGGGCACTCCCGCCAGGTTGATGATCGCCAGATTGATGGTGCGCGTGAGCAGGTTGTCCGGGGCGTACTCGCTGAGATAGAGGGCCGCGGCAACGCCGACCGGCACCGACGCGAGAAGCGCCACGACCACGAGCCAGATCGTTCCCACCAGCGCGGGGAACACGCCCCCTGCCGTCATGCCGTCCGTAGGCGCCGTGAACAGGAACTCCCAGGAGATCGCCGGGCCCCCCTTGTAGACGAGCGTCCCGACGATGACCAGCACCGGTATCACCAGAGCCACGGTCATGAGGCAGAAGACCGCCTTTGCGATCCCCTGGGCCCGGTAGCTGCGACGGTTCAGCGAGGTGGCGTTGAACACCGGCTACTTCTTCCTGATCCCGCGGACCACGACATCGGCCGTCAGGTTGATCACGAACGTCACCGCGAACAGAAGAATGCCCAGGGTGAAGAGTGATCCGTAGTGATCCGATCCGTACACGGTGTCACCGAGTTCGGAGGCGATCGTGGCCGTAAGCGCGCGCACGGAATCGAAGGGACTCGTGGGCAGGTTGATCGCGTGGCCCGACGCCATCAGCACGGCCATCGTCTCGCCGAAACCCCTCCCGACGCCGAGCAGCACGGCCGCCAGCAGCCCGTTCTTGCTGGCAGGGATCACCACCTTGAGGATCACCTCCCAGCGCGTGGCCCCCAGGGCCTCCGCCGCCTCGCGGTAGGTGTCCGGGACGGCCTTGAGCGCGTCCTCCGCGATCGTGGTCATGATCGGCGCCGCCATCAACCCCAGGATCAGGCCCGCGTTCAGCACGCCCAGCCCCAGCGGCACATCGAACACGCGAATGATCAGGGGATTCATGATCGACATCCCGACGAATCCCCAGACCACCGACGGGATCGCGGCAAGCATCTCGACCAGGATCTTCAGGGTTTCGCGCGTCTTCCCCGTGGCGAACTCGGCGATGAAGAGCGCCGCCCCCAGAGAAAGGGGCACAGAGAAGAGCATCGCGAACCCCGTCACGCTCGCAGTCCCGACCATGAGCGCCAGCGCCCCGTAGGTCGGCTCGTTGGACGTGGGCCGCCAGGCGATCGACGTGAAGAATTCGAGAAGGTTGAGGGGACCCAGGACGAAGTCCAGCCCCTCGTTGGTGACGAAGATGAAGATCCCGATGATGAACACGATCGCCGAGATCCCTCCCACGAAGACAAACACCTGCGCGGCGCGGTCGGTATACCACGCCAGATCCCGCCGATCCATCGCGCGAGGCCGAGTCGCCACGGCAGCCTCGTCGGTTGGCGTCACTCGTCGTCCCGGACCCCGAGGGTCGTCATGAGGTCGCGGATCCGGAACATGAGGCCGCGGTAGAGTTCGTCCACATCGGTCTCGGCGGTGACTCCGTCCTCTTCGAGGTCCCACTGCAGCGCCGCGGTCCGATACGGCACCTTGAAGTGCTCGGAGGGATCCAGGTCGAGCCCTACGACCACATGGTAGTGCGGACCGATGTCGAGCGCATCGTCGAACGATCGCGGGGCTTCATCGTCCGGCAGCGCGATACCCCGCCGCCCGCAGAACTCGAGCAGCCTCGAGTCGAAGGAGGATCCCGGCTGCAGCCCGGCCGAACCGAAACGGCCGGCATGCGGATAGCCCTCTTCCAGCGCCAGTTCCGCCAGTTTGGCGATCATCGCGTGGTCCGCGTCCACGAAGAGGATCCGGTAGCGTTTTTCCTTCTTGCGCTTCCCCTTAACCGCAAAGATGGTCATCTCGCATGTGTTTTCGGCCTGCTCCGCAGTGCGCTGCAGGAGCCGGAACACCAGGAGCGCCCCGAAGAGATCCCGGGCCGGACGGCGGTCGGAGTCGGCTGCGGAGGTCAGCGTCTCGAAGGCGTAGGGGTAGATCGCGGCCGCCTGGGACGCCATTCCCCGCGAGACCCGCGCGCTGTCCGGATTGCCCTCCAGGAACCCCTTCACCGCGGTGCCCAGCGCCTTGCCCGCGTGATCGCCCATCATTCCGATGCTGTTCTGGACCGTATCGGGCAGCGGCGATTCGATCTGCCGGGCCACGCGGCATATCGCTACCGAATAGTCGCCCACGCGCTCCAGCGCCACCGACAGCCGGAGCACCGCCGAGATAAGGCGAAGATGACTCCCGCTGGGAAGGTGTCGGGCGACGAAGAGATGGCACAGATGATCCAGGTCGCGAATCTGCCGGTTGACCGCACGATCCTTGATGATCGTCTCGTTGGCCAGGCGCCGGTCCACCTCCAGGACCGACCGCAGCCCGTGCCTCAGATTGTCCTCGACCTGCTCACCGACCATTTGCAGTCGCGCCCGGATGGCATGAAGGTCCGCCTCCAGACGCTTGTCGTATAGGCTCAAGCGCACTCCAGTTCGGTGTAGGGTGCGTAGCCGCGGTCAAAGATCACGCACTGCCCCTCGGAGGAAAGGATCCAGTCCATGTACTCCTTGACCGCGCCCTGAGGCTCACCCGCGGTGTACATCATGAGTGGACGCGCGATAGGGTAACTCCGATCGACCGCGGTGGCGATGGCCGGGGCCACGCAGTCGCCATCCTCGCCGGTCACGACGCAGGGCATCCCGACGTGCTCGGTGGCATAGGCCAGTCCGCTGTAGCCGATGGCGCACGGGGTGTTCTCGACCAGGTCGACGACATCCTTGGAGCCGTGCATGTCCCGGCTACCGAGCCTGTACTCCTGGTCGCCGAGCACCGTTTCCTTGAAGTAGACGTACGTGCCCGAGTTGTTCTGCCGACTCACGACAACGATTTCGTCCGAGCCGCAACCGGGCACGGATACGCCGAGATCCGACCACGTCGTCGCCGTCCCCCCGTCGCCGTACACCGCCCTGAGCTGATCCAGCGTCATGCTCTCGATCGGGTTGTCCGCGTGCAGGTAGACGGCCAGTGCGTCGTACCCGACGATGAACTCGATGGGTTCGACGCCATTCGCGCGCGCCGCCTCGATTTCGCTCTCCCGCATCTTCCTGGACGAGTTTGCGATGTCGACGGTGCCGTTGATCATTGCGGACACGCCGGTGCCGGACCCACCGCCGGTCACGGCGACGGCGACGTTGGGATTGACTGCGCTGTACGCCTCGGCCCATGCCTGGGCCACGTTCAGCAGCGTGTCCGAGCCCTTGTTCTGGATCACCGCGCGCTGGTCCCTGTCGCCGCCTCCGCAGGCCAGGATCGCCAGGGCCGCAATGGGTAGGAATCGCTTCATGATTCTTTCACTCCTTGATTGCCTTGATTGAAACTCATGGGGACCATACCGGGCCTTTGTAACAGCATCGTCACCGCGCGGCGACGAAACGGTACCGTGTCCGGCCGTCAGAAGTAGAGGTACGTCTGAAGTTTGAATGACAACTCCGTCGATCCGGTTCCGGGGCGGTAGATGTCCAGATTGGCGCCGATCCGGTTCTTGCCCCGGATGTAGAGGAACATCCCCGGGGTGAGGAGCAGGCCCTCGTCCTCGACGGCGTCCCGGTCGGGATCGCCCCAGCTGACGCGCGCCACCGGCTCGATCCCGGCAAGGCGGTCGCTCTCCAGGGGCACGTATCGGCTCAGGATGGCCTGCCCGGTCAGAAAGCTCGGGCTGTCGCCAACCGCCGGGCCGGCAAGGCGCCAGTTCGCACCGCCGATCAACCCGATCTGCAGGTGCGTTCCATCGCGGAAGTCACCGATCTCCAGGTCGGCGCCGTAGGCCGTGCCCGCGCCCGTGTCCCCGTCTTCCCGCACATAGTCATGGCGGGACGCGTTGGCCGAGAGGGAGACCGCGTCGGCCAGGCGAAGCGAAACTCGCCCTGCAAGGGATTTCCCCGAGTTCTCGTCCGATCCCGACGTACCGGTTCCGTTGGTCAGCGTGGCCAGGTAGGTGAAGCGCCCGCCGATCGAACCGTCCGCCTTGAAGCCGATGTCCCGGTCGGAGTATCCGAGCTTCTCCGTGAAGCGGCTGAGGGTGCAGACACCGCCCGGCCCCCCGCACAGGTTCATCCCGTTGACGCGGCCGGTTCGTTCCACCACCACGATGTCGGTCGAACTATCGAGTTCGAAGATGTCGAACGCCCGCTTGAACTGACCCACCGAGATTCGGAATCCGGGGTCGAGGTTCAGGCGGAAGTAGGCGTCCTTGAGGTCGAGTTTTCCCTCGCCGAAATCCGGCTGAATGCGAGCGTCGAGAAGATCCGACACGGAGAGGTCCAGCGTAAGGCGCGCACGTCGCGTAAAGAAATCGGTCGCCTTGCCCCCTTCCGCGGAACTGGTCGCGAACTGGGAGTGAAGACGTCCCCCGAAGCGGATGTCGGCGCTCCGGGCGCTGATCTCCACCTGTGCCTGGGCGTCGTGGACTACACCCAGGAGGACGGTCACCGCCGTGATGATCACGCGGATCCTGAACACGAGTATCGCTGCTCCTTGGATTGGTCAGGGCGCCGGGCTGTCGAAAGGAGGATTCACCGCCCCGATCGCGACACCACCCGACTGAGTTGACGCGCTGGCGTCGTTTTGTTGCCGGCGCGTTACAAGAAAATCGCCCTTTGTCACGAAATGGCTACAGCGTCATCGCAAACCGGTAACGAGGATACGCGACAAGCGGATTCGCGATGGTGTCCTCAGCCGGACGGGAGCGCCTCGGTCGCCTCTTTCGCGGCGCCGCCGACCGCCCTCTCGAGCACCTCCTGGATGTCGAGACCCAGGACCGACGCCACCCCTTCCAGCGTCCCGTAGGCACCCCGGACTCGCTGGTTGAGCGCGTTCGAGACCCCTTCGCCCTCGCCGCCGTCCATGACGACCAGCCGGTCGATGTCCACTCCCTCGACCGCGCCCACCGCGATCTCCAGCAGCTCGGGCAGCTTCTCGGCGATGAAGACCGCGAAGGCGGCGTCGCCCCCGGCCTGAACCTCGCCGTACAGCCGCCGCAACACCTCGACCTGCGCCTTGCCCCGCTCCAGGATCGGCGCGGCTTCCGCCTCGGCCCGCGCGAACGCCGCCATTTTCGCCGCCTTGGCAGGCTCGACCACGTCGGCCCGGAGGCGCTGCTCCTCCCGCTCCACGCGCTTCATCTCGAGGACCTTCTCGGCCTTGACTTCCGCTTCCTGCGCCTTGACCCGCGCAATCTTCTCGGCGGTCTCCCCTTCGCGGTCCAGCTCGGCCTGCCGAACCCGGAGCGAGTTGCGCGCCTCGGCCACCTTGATCGACGCGGCCGCCTCGCGCACCTCGGCCCGCCGCCTCGCTTCGGCACGGGCCTCCCGCGTGTCCGCTTCGGCCTGCGCCTCCGCGATCTCGGCCTGGCGGATCGCCTCGGCGGACTTCTCGCGCCCGATCGCCTCCAGGTAGCCGCGTTCGTCGCTCACGTTCTGGATCTTGAGGACATCGAGGTGGAACCCCAGCGACGCGAGGTCCTCCCCGGCGTCCTCCGACAGGGCCTTCGCGAAGCCCAGCCGGTCCTCGTTCACGGCCTCGGGCGTGAGCGTGGCAAGGACGCCGCGAAGGTTGCCTGTCAGCGTGTCCTGGGCCAGCGCCTGGATCTCGTCGTCGGTCTTACCCAGCAGGCGCTCGACCGCGTTGTTGAACACCCACTCGGGCTGCGACGCGATCTTCACGTTGGCGATCGCCTCGACGTTGAGGGGAATGTTCCCCTTCGAGAAGGCGTTGCTGACCATCACCTCGATCGGGATGGTTTCCAGGTTCATGTTCTGGACCTTCTCGATGATCGGCACCCGGAAAGTCCGTCCTCCCGAGATCGACCGGTAGCCGATCTTGTTGCCGTCTCCGAGCACACGGTTTCTCCCCGTGAGCACCGCGGCCTCGTTCGGCTGCGCGATCACGATGAGGTTCTTGACGGTCACGATGACCATGACGATCACGAGCAATGCAACGAAGCCCAGACCCAGGGCGACTACAGGATCAGCGAACACAGCGAGACCTCCTTGTAGGTGACGGGACCGGGGCCCCGAGTATCAGTCTTCCAGCAATTTCATTCCCACGGGAGCGACGTAGGCCACCCCGTCCTTCACGTCCACGACCATGACCACCCGGCCGGCCTCCAGTGCGGCTTCACCTCCCTCGAGGTCGTCGGAGCGGGCGCGCATGCGGTACTGGCGCTCGCCGCTGCGGATCCGCACCTCGCCGGTGTCGCCGGCCGCGATGGCCATGACGACCTCGCCCCGCAGCCCCACCAGCGCCGCCTCGCCCTGGATCGCGCCCGCCTCCGTGCGCTTGAGGTAGCCGAAGACCGTGGTCACCAGCGCCCCGGATCCGAGTCCCATTCCGGCAGCGATCGCAGCCGTGAGAGCGGGTTGGGCGCCGCCCCAGATCAGGTGGAGGACCAGCCCCGCCCCACCGAAGCCGAAGAGGACGTAGACGAGCGCTCGAAGCGAAAGCAGCCTGGCGATCTCGGTCCCGTCAACCGCCACGTCCGCGTCGGCGTCCAGATCGACCCCGGCGTCGGCATCCACCTCCGAGTCGAAGAAGTCGCCGAAGAGCGAAAGCGCGAGGATCCCGCCCCCCACCACTACGGAGAATATGTAGGCTGTCAGCATGTGCGGCCCTCCCGTGTGGCCAATTGTACTTTCGTACGCGCCGTACGCGCATCATCTTCAGCCGTTGACTGCCCGGCAAGAGCGTGCGCGCTTGCGTGCCGGAGACCCCTTACCCTGGACCGGAGTTCCACCTTGCGAGCTCGTTTCCTGAATCCGGCTAGTCGCTGCAAGCCCGGTAACCCCGTCGCCGCAACCAGTGGCGCCGGGCGACATCATTTCCGCGGGCTGGCCGCAGCAGGCCTGGTCAGCCTGGCGTTTGCGGCTGCCCTGGCGGCGGCCGTCCTCGCCCCGGGCACCGCATCCGCCCAGCACGGACCGCGTGACGGAGAGTGGCGCTACTACGGGGGCGACGCCGGCAGCACCCGATACTCCCCGCTCGACCAGATCAACCGGGACAACGTCGCCGACCTCGAGGTCGCCTGGCGCTGGAGGGCAGACAACTTCGGCCCGCAGCCGGAATTCAACTACCGAACGACACCGCTCATGGTGGACGGCGTGCTGTACGCCACGGCTGGATACCGGCGCACCGTGGTGGCGATCGATGCCGGCAGCGGCGAGACGCTGTGGACGTACCGCCTGGACGAAGGAGAACGGGCGGCGCCAAGGAGGAATTCGGGCCGGGGCGTGGCCTGGTGGGAGTCGCCCGGCATCGCCCCGCGCATCTTCATGGTCACCCCCGGATTCCAGCTGGTCGCGCTGGACGCCGCTACGGGTCGCCCGGTCCCGGAGTTCGGCGACGGCGGCGTGGTGGAGCTGCGTCTCCACCTGGGGCGGGATCTGGACCTGATCGACGCGCCCATCGGCTCCAGTTCACCCCCGATCATCGTCGGCGACGTCATCGTCGTGGGGTCGGCACTCCCGTCCGGCGGCGCCCCGCGTTCGCGCGAAATGCCGCCCGGACACGTGCGAGGGTACGACGCGTTCACCGGCGAACTCCGGTGGACCTTCCACACGATCCCGCAGCCGGGCGAGTACGGGCACGAGACCTGGGAAGACGGCTCCTGGGAATACACCGGCAACGCGGCCGTGTGGACCGCGCTGAGCGCGGACTTGGAGCTCGGGCACGTCTACCTTCCCGTCGAGCTCGGCACCGGCGACTACTACGGCGGCCACCGCCCCGGCGACAACCTCTTCTCGCAGAGCCTGGTCGCGCTGGACGCTTCCACCGGCGAACGCGTCTGGCACTTCCAGACGGTCCGTCACGGCATCTGGGACTACGACCCCCCGGCGGCGCCTGTCCTGGTCGAGCTGGTGGTCGACGGGCAGGACATTCCGGCCGTCGCGCTGATCACCAAGCAAACCTTCACCTTCGTCTTCGACCGGCGCACGGGCGAGCCGGTCTGGCCGATCGAGGAGCGGCCCGTCCCACAGACGGACGTTCCCGGCGAGAGGACCGCGCCCACGCAGCCCTTCCCCACCAAACCTCCTCCGTACGACCGCCAGGGCGTCGACCCCGACGCGCTCATCGACTTCACCCCCGAGCTGCGCGCCGAGGCCGAGGAGATTCTGGCCCAGCTGCACTACGGTCCGCTGTACACGCCGCCCACTGTGCCCGTGGAGGGCGGCACGCAGGGCACGCTGATGGTGCCGGGCTCGCTGGGCGGCGCCAACTGGCCGGGCGGCGCACTCGATCCCGAGAGCGGCTACCTGTACGTCCAGTCGGCAACCGGCCCGAGCGTCATTTCCCTGATCAACGAACCCGAAGTCTCGGACATGGACTACATCCGGGGCGGGGGTCTTCGTCTGCGCGGCGGAGGTGGGCCCCAGGGCCTTCCGCTCTTCAAGCCGCCGTGGGGCCGCGTCACCGCGATCGACCTGAACGCCGGCGAGATCGCCTGGCAGGTGCCGAACGGCGACGCCCCCGACTACGTGAAGAACCATCCCGCGCTCGAGGGGATCGAAGTCGGGAGGACCGGGCGGCCCGATCGCGGCGGGCTTCTGGTGACAGGCACCCTGCTCTTCGCGGGCGAAGGCGGCGGGATGTTCGCCGCGTTCGGATCCGGGGGCAACAAGTTCCGGGCGCACGACAAGGCCACCGGTGAAATCGTCGCCGAGATCGAGCTGCCCGCCAATCAGACGGGTCTGCCCATGACCTACATGCACGAGGGGCGCCAGTACATCGTGGTGGCGGTGGGGGCGCGCCGGCATCCTGCGGAGCTGGTGGCACTGGCGCTGCCCTAGAAGGCTTCGGACAGAACCCCCCGGGCTTTCGACCGGCGATGCACCCGGGCTGGATCGCTGCCCTCTGCGTTGCTCTTCGGGCGAATATGCTGTAGTGTTTCCGTGATTCCTTGTTTCACGGAAAGGGGAAATCCGTGCTCGCCAAACTGACTTCCAAGAATCAGCTGACACTTCCCAAAGCCGTGATTTCCGGTTTTGGCGATGTGACCTACTTTGACGTCTCAAGCGAAAGGGGCAGGATCGTTCTTACTCCGGTTCGAGTGAACCGGGCGGATGCCGCAAGGGCGAAACTGGCTGAGGTGGGGATCTCCGAGGCGGACGTGGCCGATGCGGTGAAGTGGGCCCGCCGGGGCGAATGAGCCCACCCCGATGGGTTCTCGATACGAACGTACTGCTCTCGGCGCTCCTCTTCCCGTCCGGGAGGATCACCTGGCTGCGGCATGCCTGGCGAGAGAACGAAATCGTGCCCCTGGCGAGCCGGGACACGGTGACCGAGCTGATTCGTGTACTCGGATATCCGAAGTTCGGACTCACCGGCCGCGAGCGTGAGGATCTTCTCGAGGACTACCTCGTGTTTGCCGAGGCGGTCACTGTCCCGGAAGGTGTGTCGCTCCCGGAGTGTCGCGACCCCTTCGACCAGCCCTTTTTCGAACTGGCCCAGGCCGGACGAGCGGATGCGCTGGTCACCGGAGACAGCGATCTTCTCGTCCTGGCCGACGAGTTCGGCATTCCGATCCTCTCTCCAGACGCGGCAAGGCGTTTGTTGCGCCGCGCGGGGCCGAGGTAGCCTTATTCTGTCTTCTCCTGGTACCGACACCCGTGGCCACGCTCGTCTACTTGAACCGACGACTTGAACCAATCCATGACCCGACCGACCAACATCGCCGAACTCCTCGCCCACGGCGCCGCCGACGCCATCGCCGTCTCCGCGCCCGACCGCCCCGACCTGACCTACGACGGCCTCCGCACCCACGTCGCGGCCACCGTGGCCGCGCTCAACGAACGAGGCATCGGGCGCGGCGACCGGGTCGCGATCGTGCTGCCCAACGGCTCCGAAATGGCGAGCGCCTTCGTCGCCATCGCCGCCGGGGCCACGACTGCGCCCCTCAACCCCGCGTACCGCCAGCAGGAGTTCGAGTTCTACCTCGAGGACCTGCGGGCGAAGGCGGTCGTGCTGGCCGAAGGCGACGATTCACCGGCCCGGGCCGCCGCCGACGCGCTCGGGATGCCGGCCATGGAGATCCGCAGCGAGCCGGGAAGCCCGGCGGGCACCTTTCACTTCGTGGGCGAGCCCGAGAGGGACGCAGCAGAGCATGGGGGCATGGCCGAGCCCGACGACGTCGCGCTCGTGCTCCACACCTCGGGCACCACGTCGAGGCCCAAGATCGTGCCACTGCTTCACCGCAACGTCTGCGCCACCGCCGCGAACATTCGGCAGACGCTGCGGCTTGAGCCCGGCGACCGCTGCCTCAACGTGATGCCGCTGTTCCACATTCACGGGCTGATGGCGTGCGTGCTGTCGACGCTGAATGCGGGCGCGAGTGTGTATTGTGCGCCGGGGTTCAATGCGCTCCGGGTTTTCGGGTGGCTCGCCGACGCCGATCCGACCTGGTATTCGGCGGTGCCGACGATGCATCAGGCGATCGTGGCGCGGGCCGGGCGCAACCGCGAAGTGGTCGAGCGACTGCGGCTGCGATTCATCCGGTCGTCCTCGGCGGCGCTGCCGACGCGGGTCATGGCCGAGCTGGAGGAGCTGTTCGGCGCGCCCGTCGTCGAGGCGTACGCGATGACCGAGGCGGCGCACCAGATGACCTGCAACCCGCTGCCGCCCGGGGCGCGCAAGCCGGGCACGGTGGGGATTGCGGCGGGCCCCGACGTCTCGGTCATGGACGCTGCGGGGAAGCACCTCGCGCCGGGCGAGGAGGGCGAGATCGTGATCCGGGGGCCGAACGTGACGCCGGGCTACGAAAACAACGAGCCCGCGAACCGCGAGGCATTCACGCACGGGTGGTTCCGAACCGGCGATCAGGGTTTCCGCGACGCGGACGGGTATGTCACGATCACGGGGCGCCTCAAGGAGATCATCAACCGGGGCGGGGAGAAGATCTCGCCGCGCGAGGTCGACGAGGTGCTGATGGACCACCCGGCCGTGCAACAGGTCGTCACCTTCGCGATGCCGCACCCGAAGCTGGGTGAGGAGGTCGCCGCGGCGGTGGTGCTGCGGCAGGGGACGGAGGCCGGCCCGGGTGACATTCGCAGTTTCGCGGCGGAGCGCCTGGCCGGGTTCAAGGTGCCGCGCAAGGTGGTGATCCTGGACGAGATCCCGAAGGGCCCGACGGGGAAGCTGCGCAGGATCGGGCTGGCTGAGCAGTTGGGTCTGGGGGGTTGAGGATCAGGGCGGCGGTGGCAATGGCGGCTGCGCGGGGCTTTGCGGGCGGCACCCCTCCGGGCGGCGGCGGCCGATGAAGGTCGCGATCTACGGCGCGGGGGCGACGGGCGGCTACATGGGGGCGAAGCTGGCGCTGGCCGGGGTGGACACCACCCTGATCGCGCGGGGCCCTCACCTCGAAGCGATGCAGCGCCGCGGCGTGCGGCTGCTCATCGACGGCGAGGAGCTCATCGCGCGTCCCTTCTGCACGGACGACCCGGCCGAGGCGGGCCCGCACGACTTCGTGATCATCACGCTGAAGGCGCACTCGGCCACGCGCGTGGTCGACGCCATGCAGCCGCTGCTGGGCCCGGACACGGCGGTGGTCACCGCGCAGAACGGGGTGCCGTGGTGGTTCTTCCACGCGATCGGCGGCGAGTGGGAGGGGATGCGTCTGCAGAGCGTGGATCCCGGCGGCAGGCAGTGGGACGGGATCGGGCCCGAGCGCGCGATCGGCTGCGTGGTCTACGCAGCGACCGAGATCGCCGAGCCGGGGGTGATCAGGCACTCCTACGGGAACAAGTTCAGCCTGGGCGAGCCGTCGGGCAGGAAGACGGCGCGGATCAAGGCCCTGAGCCGGGCGCTGTCCGGGGCCGGCTTGCGCGCGCCCGTGCGAAGGATTCGCCAGGAGATCTGGGTGAAGCTGCTCGGCAACGTGTGCTTCAACCCCATCAGCGCGCTCACCCTGGCCACCCTGGACACGGTCGCCACCGAGCCGGGCACGCGGGGTGTGGCGCGGGCCATGATGGAGGAGACCAGGGCGATCGGCGAGGCCCTCGGGATCCGGTTCCGGCTCGACACCGAACGGCGGATCGACGGGGCGGCAGCGGTGGGTGCGCACCGCACGTCGATGCTGCAGGACCTCAAGAAGAGCCGCGCGATGGAGATCGACGCGCTGGTGACGTCGGTGCAGGAATTGGGGCGGCTCGTGGCTGTGCCGACGCCGACGATTGACGTGGTGCTGGCGCTGGTGCGGCAGCGGGCGGAGGTGGCGGGGCTGTACCCGGGCTAGCCGGCCGGCACTCCCGCGACCGCGCAACGTTTTTTGTTGCGCGCCTCGCTCAACCCCCGAACAGCGTTACCCCGAAGATCCTGCCCAGTATGAGGATAAGGCTCATCCCCGTGAACACTACGATGCTGATCCAGGTGAAGGTGCGCGCAAAAGTCGAGGGGTAGAAGTGCGGGTCGTCCTTCGGGATCACCTTCAGACAGTAGTAGAAGTTCAGGCAGAAGATCACCGGGGCGACGAAGTAGGCCAGCGCCGAGGCGACGAGGACGAGGAAGACCGGGCGCGGGACGCCGGCAATCAGCACCACGGCGGCCACCAGGGAAAACAGCATCGTCATTCGGTAGATGTTGTACTCCGAGTACCACCTCGAGCGATGGTCGGCGCCGATCTCGTCGGCGGCGGTCCCCGAAAGGGCGGCGGTCGGGCGGAAGAGGTTGCGGCAGCACGCGCCCACGATCCGCGGCCAGCCGTCGAAGTAGTTGAAGGCGGTCGAGAAGGTGGCGGCGAACGCCCCGATCATGAACACGGTCATCATCCAGGGGCCGACGCTTGCGGTGAAGATGCCCGCGATCTCGCCCATCACCGCCGTCCCCTCGATCGGATTGGGGAAGAGCCAAACGGCGGCCAGGAGCAGGAAGATGGTGGCGATGATGAACGACACCACGTGGCCGAGCCGGAAATCCCACAGGCTGATCCTGAAACAGCGCCGGCAGTATTCCAGCGCCCGGTCGGGGAGGCGGTGGACGTCGACCGCCAGGTCGGAGAGTTTGGGAGCGAATGGGTCGAACCTGCCAGCCAGGCCACCCTGCTCCATCCGCTCGCGGATCCTGGCCATGCCCGATCGCTTGGCCTTGCCCCACTCCGATGCCTGCAGGGAGACGTCGATGCCCGTCGGCAGGAGGCCCAGGAAGGCGGCGATGATCAGCCATGATCCCTCCGGGGCGTCGAAGATCACGAAGCGGCTCAACTCGCCGATGGGGGCCGGTCGCACGAAGTACACCACGACGGCCGAGACGAAGAGCAGGCCGCCCGCGATCTTGGCTCCCGCCTCGAGGGCGGCATAACGGCCCTTCAGCAGAATGATCACCGAGGCTACACCGATGACTGCCGCCCAGCCGGCCAGGGGCACCGGCAGCCCCATCGTGATCGAGAAGAGGTAGTAGAGGACCGCGGCCGCCGCGATCAGCCGGCCCGCCTGGCCTATCGCACACTGGATCAGCGTCGTGACCAGGACATACCACACCGGGAGCTTCTTCCACGATGTCGCATACGCCTCCATCAGGCTCTTGCCGGTGGCGTTCGTGAAGCGGAAAGCCAATTCGAATCCGTAGTACTTGAAGACGTACGCCAGCGGAATGCACCACAGCAGTGCGTACCCGAAGCGCCCCCCGGCCGCCGGAGCCGTCACGAGGTGGCTCGTCCCGATCCCGGTCATCATGAGGATCATCCCGGGCCCGAACTGGCGCAGCAGGCTGCGCGGGCTCATGTCGGGGATCGTCAGGTCGTCGAAGGAGGGGGAGCGATGGTTGGCTGACTCGGGCACGGGGCCTCCGGTTCACAGCGAGCGAGCGGGGGACGGGGACGTCAGGGTAGGTCACCGGGGATCGCGCGGCAACGCCGATGCTGGTGGCGGTGGCCGGGGCTGCATTCCCTAACCGTCAGATGCAGCGGGCTCGAAGTCCTCGTGGAGTCGATACCAGAAGATCGTGTCGACGAGCAACTCCTGCTCCACCATCATATCGTCGATCTGCTCCTTGAAGTCCAGCGACTTCCTCCCCCGGAAGTTCTCCCAGTCGGGACCTCCCAGCTCTTCGGGCAGGACGTCGAACACGATGTAGATGTCCACGAGATCGTCGCCGTACAGGAAGTCCGTACCCGGTTCGAGCCGGAATTCGGCCGGGTGGTGTCCGAAGTGGTTGTGATAGGCCTTCCTCACGATCGCTTCGATTTTCGCGAGCTCCGTCTTTCTGACCACTTTCCGCGTCTCCCGTGAGGGGGCAGTGTTCGAGAATCTAGTCCGGTGACCCGGGCTAGTCACGCCGTTCCTTGAAGAAGACATGGACCCCAGGCGCAGAACCACGGTCCTTTTTCCCGCATCCAGTCCGGGATACATTTGGAGCGGGTCCACGGGCGGTAGTGGGCCGGTTCCCACCACCGCCCTTTCCTTGGGGCGGAGGAAGTAATAGGATGGCCACCGAACTGACGCCGACCTTCTGTTCGTCACTGAACAGCTACCCCCCGGATTGCAACTCGTAGCCGCGCTGCCGCCCTTGCTCAAACCAACGGACACGACGGACCCGCGCCACTACCACCGCGTGGTCGACTGCCAGTGGGGCTGTCCCGCCCACACCAATATCCCCGAGTACATCCGGCTCATCGCCAACGGGCAATACACGGAGTCTTACCTGCTCAACCGGAAGTCGAACGTCTTTCCGGGGATCCTGGGACGAACCTGTGACCGGCCCTGCGAACCGGTATGCCGGCGGGTGCGGCTGGACGGCGAGCCGGTTGCGATCTGCCGACTGAAGCGGGTCGCTTCGGACCTCCGCGACGACATCACCGGGTTCATTCCAACCGTCCCCGAAGTCAAGAACGGCAAGCGCATCGCGTGCGTGGGGGCGGGATGCGCCTCGCTGACCGTGGCCAACGACCTCCTCCCGCTCGGCTACGAAGTCACGATTTTCGAGAAGCTGGCCAAGCCCGGCGGCCTCATGTGGACGAACATCCCCGAGTTCCGGCTCCCGGCCAAGGTGCTCTGGGAGGAGATCGACTACATCACCGACATGGGCGTGGACCTGCGCCTGAACAGCCCCATCGACAGCCTGGCCGCGCTGCTCGAGGAGGATTACGACGCGTTCTTCATCGGTTCGGGCGCGCCCAAGGGCAAGGAGCTGAACCTGCCCGGGCGCTGGGACTCGGACCGGATCCACATCGGAATCGAGTGGCTGGAATCGGTGCGCTTCGGACACATCGAGAGCTGCGGCGACCGCGTACTCGTCATCGGGGTCGGCAACACCGCCATGGACTGCTGCCGCACCGCGCAGCGCCTGGGGGCGAGCGACGTCAAGGTCATGGCCCGCAAGACCAAGCCCTACTTCAAGGCGTCGCCGTGGGAGCTGGATGACGCGATCGAGGAGTTGGTCGATGTCCTGGAGAACCACTCGCCGTCGCGGTTCATCATCGAGGACGGCAAGCTCAAGGGGATGGATTTCGATCTGGTGGACTGGCACGAGGGGCCCGACGGCCGTCTGCGCGCGGAGAAGCTGGGCAGCAAGACCATCGAGTGCGACGAGGTGATTCTGGCGATCGGACAGGACACCGCCTTCCCGTGGATCGAGCGCGATATCGGCATCGAGTTCAACAACTGGGACATGCCGATCGTCGACAAGACGACGTTCATGACCTCGCGCTCGGGCGTGTTCATGGGCGGCGACGCGGCCTGGGGCCCGGAGAACATCATCTGGGGGGTGGAGCATGGCCATCAGGCGGCCATCTCGATCCACGCGTACTGCGAGGGCCGGTCGCTGACGGACCGCCCGCCCGAAGGCATGAACCTGGTCAGCCAGAAGATGGGGCTGCACGAGTGGTCGTACTCGAACGACTACGACGAGGCCGAGCGGGTCAAGATGCGCCATGTGGAGCTGCAGGAGCGCTTCAAGCGGCTCGACATCGAGGTCGAGGAGGGCTTCGACATCGAACAGACGCTGACCGAGGTCGAGCGCTGTCTCAACTGCGACATCCAGACGCATTTCGAGGCACCCCTCTGCATCGAGTGCGACGCCTGCATCGACATTTGCCCCCTCGACTGCCTGACGATCACCCACAACGGGGCGCGGGAAGACCTCTCGCAGCGGCTGACGGCGCCGCTCCTCAATCCCGACGAACCCCTCTTCATCTCGGAAGACCTGCCGCAAACCGGGAGGATCATGGTGAAGGACGAGGACCTCTGCATTCACTGCGGCCTGTGCGCCGAGCGGTGCCCCACGGCGGCCTGGGACATGGGCAAGTCCGACCTTCTGATCCCCTACGCGGGGCTCGAAGCGGGCGGCGCCCATCCCAGTCCCCTCTCGGTGGTACTCGCGGGAACGGCGATCGGGTGATGGCGATTTCAATCACCGGCACTTCACGGGCTCCGGGCGACACGACTGCGGTTTCCAACATCGGTTCCGCCGCGGCGAGCACCAACGGGGGCCCACCCGCCCCGCGCATCAACGACATCGCCTTCAAGATCGGGACCGTGAACGGGACGGGCTCGGCAAGCGCCAACGGGCTGCTCCGGCGCGCGATCTTCCGCATGGGAATCCCCGTTTCGGGCAAGAACCTCTTCCCGTCGAACATCCAGGGGCTGCCTACCTGGTACGAGATCCGCGCCAACGCTCGCGGGCACACCGCGCGGACCGCCCGCTTCGACCTGGTCGTGGCGATGAACCCGGCCACCTACGCCCGCGATGTCGCCGAGGTGACTTCGGGCGGCTGGGTCATGTACGACTCCACCTGGCCGCTTCCCAGGGAGCTGAACCGCGACGACGTCACCTTCCTGGGCATCCCGCTGGCGAAGATGACGGTCGACAACTTCAAGGGATCGCGCGTGCGGATCCTGATGAAGAACATCTGCTACGTGGGGGCGCTGGCGGCCCTGCTTGGTATCGACATGGAGATCGTGCGCGGCCTGCTGAAGGAGACCTTCGCGGCCAAGGCGAAGCTGCTCGACGCCAACTACCTGGCGATCGACCTCGGGTACGAGTACGCGCTGAAGCACTTCGAGTGCCCCCTGCCCGTCCACCTGGAGCCGATGGACGGCAACGAGGACTCGATCGTCATCGATGGCAACACGGCGGCGGCACTCGGATGCGTCTACGCCGGGGCCACGGTGGCCGCCTGGTACCCGATTACGCCGTCCACGTCGCTGGTCGACGCCTTCACCGCGTTCTGCCACCGGTTCCGGAAGGATCCGGAGACGGGGAGGAACCGCTTCGCGATCATCCAGGCCGAGGACGAGCTGGCGGCCGCGGGGATGGTGATCGGGGCCGCGTGGACGGGGGCGCGCGCGTTCACCTCGACGAGCGGGGCCGGCCTGTCGCTGATGAGCGAGTTCATCGGGCTGGCCTACTACGCCGAGGTGCCGTCCGTCTTCTTCGACGTGCAGCGGGTCGGTCCCTCGACCGGGATGCCTACTCGGACGCAGCAGGGTGACATCCAGTTCGCGGCCTACGCGTCACACGGTGACACCAAGCACATCGTCATCTTCCCGGCCAACCCGCACGAGTGTTTCGAGATGGCGGTCGAGGCCTTCGATCTGGCGGAGCGGTTCCAGACGCCGATCTTCGTCCTTTCCGACCTGGACATCGGCATGAACGACTGGGTCATCCCGAAGCTTGAGTGGGACGATGCCTACCGGCCGGACCGCGGCAAAGTGCTCACCGCGGAGGAGCTGGAGGCGGCGACGGGGCCCTTCCACCGCTACCTCGACGTGGACGGCGACGGGATTCCGTGGCGGACGCTGCCGGGGGTGCACCCGAAGGGGGCCTACCTGACGCGCGGGTCCGGCCACGACCGCTACGGCAACTACACGGAGGACTCGGAGCCGTACGCGGACGTGCTGGCGCGCGTGGGTCGCAAGATCGAGCGAGCGGCGGCCCACCTGCCTGCGCCCGAGATCCGGCTGCGCGAAGGTGCCGCGATCGGGTTGGTGACGATCGGCGGGTGCCGCGGCGCCGTGCTGGAGGCGGTGGACGAACTCGCCGAGCTTGGGGTGGAGGCGGACTACATGCGTGTGCGCGCCTTCCCCTTCCACCCCGATGTCGAGCCCTTCCTTGCCGCGCATGAGGTCAACTTCGTCATCGAGCAGAACCGCGACGGACAACTGCGCAAGCTGCTGATCGCCGAGACCGATGCCGAAAAGGATGCGCTGGAGTCGATCCGCTACTACGGCGGCTACCCCATGAGCTGCCATCATGTGATGGACGGGCTGGCGCCCTATCTCGAGGCGAGCGCCCCCGGGGCTGACGGGGCATCGGAGCCCGCGCCCGCGACGCTCGAAGGAGCGACATCGTGAGCTACATCAAGAAGCCCCGTATCCACCACCCGGGACTGACCCGCAACCGGCTCGGACTCACCCGGCGCGACTACGAAGGCACCATGTCCACCCTCTGCGCCGGCTGCGGGCACGACTCGATCACCGCGGCGGTCATCGAGGCCTTCTGGGAGCTCGAGATCGCGCCGCACGAGGTGGCCAAGACCTCGGGGATCGGGTGCAGCGGCAAGACGCCGACCTATTTCCTCAAGGAGGCGCACGGATTCAACGGGGTACACGGGCGCATGCCGTCGATCACGACCGGGGCGCACGCGGCCAACCGCGAACTCGTGTGCATCGGCGTCTCAGGCGACGGCGACAGCCTCTCGATCGGCATGGGACAGTTCGCGCACGTCGTGCGGCGCAACGTGGACATGCTCTACATCATCGAGAACAACGGGGTGTACGGGTTGACGAAGGGGCAGTTCTCGGCGTCCGCCGATGTCGGTTCGACGGCCAAGCGCGGAGAGGTGAACCGGGAGCACCCCATCGACTCCGTCCTTCTCAGTCTGAACCTGGGCGCGGGGTTCGTCGCGAGGAGCTTCTCGGGCGACAAGGAGCAGCTCGTCCCCATCATCAAGGCGGGACTGCGGCACCGGGGATTTGCGCTGATCGACGTGATTTCGCCGTGCGTCACCTTCAACGACCACCGCGGCTCGACCAAGAGCTACCAGTACACGCGCGACAACTATAACCAGCTCGTGTACGCGGATTTTGTGCCGCCCGCGGAGGAGATCGCCACTTCAATCGAGGCCGGTGATGTGCGCAACGTCGCAATGCACGACGGCAGCCGCATCCAGTTCCGCAAGGTCCCCGACGACTACGACCCCACCGACCGCGACCAAGTGTACAGCTACATCAGGGAGCGCCAGCGCGCGGGCGAGGTGGCGACGGGGTTGTTGTATGTGGAGCCGGCCCCGCAGGAGGGCGAGCCTTCGGACTTCCACGGGATCCAGGGAACGGTGGACGAGCCGCTGGTGGATTATCCGTTCGAGAAACTGTGTCCGGGGGCGGAGAAGCTGGAGGGGTTGCAGAAGCGGTTTCGGTAGGGGGCCCTTCCATTGGGCTAGGGAGCCAACGCCGCTTCCCGGAACCGTTCGTACCGAGCTGCCAGCAGGTCAAGCGCAGGCCTGTCTACGCGTCGGCGCGGCAGAATGATGCGCCGGTTGTGCAGTCCCTGGATCGAGTGTCTCAGCGTTGGCCCGTCGTGCTCCCGCAGGACATCGGGGCGCACCTGGATGACGTAGTCGTCCCGAATACCCACGAAGAATCGGTCGAAGGCTGCATGGTGCAGTCGGCAGAGCGCTAGTCCGTTGCTTACGGCGGGCGTACCTCCAGGCTCGGAATCCGGAATGATGTGAGCAGCGTCCAGCAGTTCTTCGTGCCGGAGACTACAGAGCGCGCACTGGTGCCGATAGGCGCGCAGCACCCGTTCGCGGAACTCGCCCTGGTGCAGGCGGCGCTGGACTTCAACGGTAGCATACCTGCGCCTGACGCCGGGCTCCACATCCCCCCAATCCGTGGGGCCGAGCAGGTTCGACTCGGCGACGGCGAGGTCAATTGTGAAGGTTAGACGTTCCGGAGCGTCACCGACCACGGAGACGGGCCAAACCGCCAGGTATTTGCCAGGCAGAATCCGGTGGAAGTACACGAGTAGAAGCCGATTCTCCATCGCAAAGCGTAGACCGGCATTGTCGCGATGATAGGGATCGGTTCCTCGGTACTGATAGCGCAAGAGGTGGTCAGAGCTGAAAGCATCGCTGTAGGGCCCACTCGGAATCGTCGCGATCGAGAGTGGGACATCCATAACCTTTGGTTTGAAGATGCCTTGGGGCCCAACGAGTCGAATACGGTGGCCACCGAAGTTGAATCCGGCTGCAAGTAGAGTCCTGGGCAGGACCTCTCCATGAATTGAGCCTTGGTTCGCTAGCCAATTGAAGGCCGCGTTTCGGATCCGAGCGTCGAGTGCCCGATCAAAGCTGGCCATTCAGCTTCGAAGTCCGAAACCCAAGTAGGCCTGTCCCGCGGCGAGGAGAGGGGCTTCAACCCCTAAAGCAGTTTTCATTGTGCCATTCCAGGCTTCTCGGGTCGGGCTGCAGGGCCAGGGTCGCGGGTGCCCAGACTTTGCGGCCATGTAGCCGGTAGTAGTCGCGTCCGTTTTCGTACTCGTCACGGATCCGCTGGCTCACCTCGAACCTGTGTTCAGGCGTGACAGTGACATAGCCCGAGTCGAACAGGCTGTGAATGTCTCGACGAAGAAGCAGGCCGTTTGAAAGCTCGTGCCGGCGTTCCTGTGCATACGGTCGAATGTGCGCAGCCTCGAGTGCCGGCAAAGTCCGTTCGGCCGTGACTGCACACTTCCTGCGATAGGCGTCGATTATCCCCACACGGAATCCGCCTTGGCCCAACCGCGGTTCTATGATCTGTGGAACTCCAAAAGCACCCAGACCGAGCGTATCGGTCCCCGGATTCCGGGAAAGCCGCTCACAGACCGCGTCCCACAGCTCCCGCCCGTCGGGTTCATCTGTGCGGTAGCCCTTCAGGCTGACAATGTTCGGACTCCAACTTCGCGGCGCAGGGATCCAATCCGATTCGGGTAGGAAAAATGGCATGCCGAGAATCCGACACCCGATTCGAAAATCACTCCGGTCGTCCTGTGATGTTCTGCGGTACTTGACAATCCTGTCGTGCATTTCCCGGAAGTTGTTCGCTCCGTTGAGTTGGCCGAAGGTCGCCCAGGCGATCGAGCAGGGGAGCGACGTAGCGTCGGTGAAAATCCCGCCGCCCACGATGAAATTCCTGGGCGCATGCAGCTTGAACAGAAATAGCTCCCCTGGTTGCAATGCCCTGAACCCGGTGTTGGAAGGCGCCCAGAAGTTCACTTCAGGTGGGTTCGGCAACCGGCGCAGGTGGGCGAACCAGTCCCCGTCGGTTACCGCAACAACCAGCTTGATGGCCATCGGTCAGTTCCGCCTTGATCTCTTCGTCCAACGAGCTGCGAATACTCCCACATTCTGGGGCAGCCGCCGCCGAGACGCCATAGAATGGTCCGAGCCCAGAATGCTATCGGCGGCCCATTTCGGAGCAGACTCCGTTCCCCCTGGGAGTCGGCCTGCCGATCAGGAGGCCCTTACCACCACCCGCTGATGTCATACCAATCGACGGCGCTGGCGGGAATCCCTTCCGGGTCGTTCGGAGTCGGCGCCCGCTCGACCAGCACCGCCACGGTCGATCCGGCCACATCGAACCCCAGGACGCGATCCTGCACCCGCACGCTGCCGAACAGCGTCCCGGTGTCCGGCAGGTAGACGTCCAGGTAGGAGAACTCGTCCCGATCGAGCTCGGTGGCGACCCAGAATCGCACCTGTTCGTCGAACTTTTCGCTCCACCCGAGGTGATAATCCTTCGGCGTGTTCCGGAATTCCTCCAGGGCTGCCTCGTGATCGGCGTTCCCGGCACGGCCGAACGACCTCTCGGTTTCTATCCAGTCCGCGATATCCCGATCCGAGGGCAGCTCGCCTGTGTAGGTCGGGGCCTGGATGACCGCCTTCTCCGCGTCGCTCGCCACGAAAATCAGATTCCCGTCGCAAGCGGTGAACACCCAGCCGCCTTGGGGAACGGGCAGACCGTAGAACACCATCCCGCACTCGACTTCGACGGCCGGAAACTCCTCCTGCCGGACAATCGCCGCCGCCTCGATGTCGACCTCGATCGAACTCATGAACCCGCCGCTGCCGGGCCCGGTCTCGAACATGGCCAAATCGAGAGTAGTGATCGCCACGCCCACCAGCGTTTCGCCGAACCGCCACGCGGGTATCAGGTCTCCCGCGGCTGCGCCAGGAAGCAGCAGCTCGGCCAGCAGCGTTCCGGAGGGCCGGAAAACCGAGAATCGATTCAGGCTGAAGTCCACCACGCCCAAGGTGCCGTTCACACCACCGATTAGACGGGCGATGTACTCGAATTCGCCCGGCCCCGCGCCGTGACCTCCGAATGCTCCGACTACCTCGCCGCTGCGGTCGAAGCAGCGAATCAGATTCTCGTAGAGTTCGACCACGCAAGCCGATGTCTCGTCCGACAGCAACGCAACCATGTCGCGGGTATTGGGAGGCATCTCCACGGTGCCGATTCGCTCGGGCGCCAGAATCCGGGGCTCGGTGGAACCCCCCTGACAACCCAGCGCCAGGGCGAGTGCCGGCACCAATCCCAGTAGCCGCATGTGGCGCCCCTACCCCTCCCCCGCCACCCGGTCCGTCTTCGCCGCCATCACAAAATCATTCACGTGCAGGTTGCGGATCTTGTGCGTCCACCAGGTCACCGTCACCCGCCCCCACTCCGTCAGCAGCGCGGGATGATGCCCCTGCTCCTCGGCCAACTCCCCCACCCGGTTCGTAAACTCCATCGCCGCGACGAAGTTGCGGAACGCAAACACCCGCTCCAGCGTCGGAATCCCCCCGCGATCGACAATCTCCCACTCCGGAATCTGCCTGGTGTACTCCGCGATCTCGGCCTCGGTGGCCGGCGGCGCCCCCACCCGGCACGCCTCGCACGTCCGCCCGACGAGTTCCGTCATGGCCACAGCCACCCGAAGGCGCCTCCGGTGAGCAGCGCGTAGATCAGCCCGTCGACCATGCTTCGCGCGGTCGCCGCCCACCCCGCCGACATCCAGATCGCATCCTGCGGGTGCCCGAGCGCGTATCCCATGAAGGCGGCCACCGACACGATCTGGAATACCGCCATGTACTCTGCGCCCGGACCGAGCGCCAGGCCCGCCACAAACGCCGCAAACAGACCCACGACGACGCAGTAAACGAACCACTGGCCGAGCTGCTTGCCCATGCTCGACGAATCCCCTTTGCTCAACACGGTGATGAACGCGCAGGGGCCGCGCCTCGCCTTCGCCTGGAACTCCTCGCTCTTCATCTCTTCGGTGCTCTCAGGGCGCGGAATCAGGTAGCTGCCCGGCTGCAGATCAAACGGGCGCAGCGCATCCATGACACCATCCTCGTCGGGGACGGCCTGCAAGTCGTTCTTGTGCCAGTTGAACACCATGTGGATGACCGAACTCGCGACAAACACAAGCACGGCCGACAGAAGTACGGGAAGCCACAGGCTGAAGGTGGAGATCATCTGATCACTCCGTTGTTTGAGGGGATGAAGAGCGTCGATCCGGACGCACTCAAGATACTAAACATATATGTTAAGTATTGCAAACGGGGACGGTGGAATTGTCGCCCCGCGGCCCCGGCGAACCCGTCTGCACCCCGCCACCACGGCAGCTGCGGCAGATCCGCGATCTGGTCCCTGTACACGTGCTTGCAACACTCTACCAATTCGGTTTCGGCAGATCCGGAATCAGGTCGGCGTAGATGTGCTGCAGCCCGTCGCCGATGACCTGCGGCATTACGGTGAAATGGTCGCGATCGGTGTAGAACCTTGTGCGCAGGTCCAGCCCCGGATAGCCGCGCATGCGCAGGTTTTCGGCGAGCAGCGTGGTGCGGCTGATCAGCCTTTGCGCGCATAGCGGCGTGTGGTTGATCTCGCCGTCCGCCATGCCGATGAAGACCCTGGCGGCCAAGTCATCGTGGTCCTCCGCGTACTCCGCCTCGAGGTCGATCGTGAGGCCGTTGGTTCCGCTGCCGATGATGAAGCGGCCGAACGCCCCCGGCCGGGCCAGCAGCGCGTAGCTCGCGAAGCCGCCGCCCGCCGAATGGCCCCAGAGCGCGTGATCGTCGGCCATGCGATACCTCTCGCTGAGCGAAGGACGCAACTGGTCCACCAGGAAGTCGAGGAACAGGTCGCCCTTCATGAACGGCAGCGCCATTCGGAAGTGGAAGCCCATGTCCTCCATGTAGTCCTGCGCCAGACCCGGATCAGACCACACGCTGCCCGGCGGGAAGAGGTCGAAGGTGCGGTTGGCCATTCCCAGCATGCCGTCCTCGCTCCGATGCCCGACCCCCACGACGATGATCTCGGGGATGCGCTTGCCCACCGTGTAGAGATTCGCGACGCCCGCCGTCACCGAGAAGGCCATCGCGCCGTCCATCGACCAGACGACCGGATAGCTGCGCTCCGGCGAGACGTGGTACGACGGGGGCAGAGCGACCAGGATCTCGTGGTCGTAGTCGTATCCCTTGGCGCGCGCGCAGGCGGGCTCTTCACCAGGACATGGCGTAGGGGACGACCCGGGTCGGCGCGCGGGCGCCGCGAGACTCGCTCACCGGATCACGTACCACTCGGTCTGGTACGGCCGGAAGTACTTGTAGCCGTCCGGGGTCAGGTAGCCGTCGTCCTCCATCGGGATCCTGACGGTGCCGCCGCCGTACTCGCGGACCGCGGTCGTGGCGCTGAATTCGATCGAGCGGTAGGAGCCGTCGCGCAGGTGCGAGTCCCACTCGGGTGGCGAGGACAGGTCCATGTCGCGGGCGTTGATCGCCGGGCCCAGGGCATGCCCATGGTATCCGATCGGGTGCGAGTAGAGGCTGGGCAGGAAGTCGACGTCCTCCAGCAAGGCGGCGATCGCCAGCGTGGCCTCCCAGCCGGTCATGCCGGGGCGGGGAGCGACGGCGAAGGCCTCGTGCACGATGTTGGCGTTGGCCAGCGCGGTCTTCAGCCCGTTGGGGACATCGTCCTCCCCTTCACGCAGGATGTAGGCCACCTTCTGCCAGTCGCTGGCGAAGCCCAGGTAGTCGAAGCCGCAGTCGAGATGGATGATGTCGCCACGCTGGAAGACCAGGTCGTCGGGCGACGGGTGGACGTAGGCGATCATCTCACCGGTCTCGTCGTCGAAGCGCTGAACCGCGACGTGGATCTCGAACCAGGGTTTGCCGCCGACGCCCAGCTCGGCGATGGTCTCGTCGAAAAACCACTTGATGTCCTCGGCCTGCGTCACACCCGGTGTGATCACGACATTGGAGAACGCGGTCTGCGCGATGACGTCCGTGGCCAGGACGAGTTGCCGGTAGTGCTCGAGTTCGCCGGGCAGCCGCGTGTCGAAGACGTCCTCGATGAGAGCGGCCGCCGACACGAAGCGCGATTCGGCCTCCGTGCCCATGGCGTCCGCGAGGAAGCGGTAGCTGTCGTGGGTCAGGCTGCTGTCGTGACCGCGGTTCCCGCCGATGGCGAGGCCGATGGTGACTGGATCGTAGCGCTCCCAGAGCACTTGCAGGCCGGTGCTCGTGTCCTGGATGCCGCGGGCGTTCCGATCCGCGGGCATGGGCTCGAAGAAGCGCCGGTAGTCCGCCGTGGGGCGCCAGTAGTCGGAGTATGCGGTCAGTCCGTCGGCACCCGCGTCGACGAACACCATCACATCGCGCCGCCGGGCGTACTGGAGCGGCGGGGCTACGTAGTACAGCGCCGGGTCCTGATGGAACTCCTCGCTGACGACGATCCACATCTCGATCCCGTGGGTGCGCATCTGGTCGACGAGGAGCGCCCGCTTCTCGGTCAGCCACTCCAGCCGCAGCTCGTATTGCGCGCGCATTCCCAGCAGTTCGGGCATACCGGGTATGACGCGCCCATCGAAGAGTTCGACGGGCTCGGCGCTGACTCGCGCGCGGTCGTCGCCGGTGGACGCGGCCTCGGGTGTGCAGGAGGAGAGGAGGGCGGCCAGGGCAACCGCGCTCACCCCTCCGGCCGCAGGGGCCAATCGGGCACAGCGTCGCGATCGGTTCATTGCTGTCATCCGGAAACGGGACACGGTTGATACGCACGCACCTTCATCTTGCCGTTCACGGTTCGCGCCGCAAGTCTAAGGCACCGCCCAGGAACACCCCGAGCCCCGAGTCTCCGCCATGCGAATCCCACGTTTTTGTGCACTTGCCACCCTGTTCGCCCTCGTGGCCTGTCAGCCCCCGGACACACCGGCCGAGGACGCCGCTGCACCACCCGGCTCCGACTTCGAAGGGGCAGCGTTCGAGTTCGAGGAAGTCCTGCCCGGCATCTTCCACGCGCGCGGCACCGGCAACCTCTCGGTCGGATCGCACGGTGCGGTGATCGTCAACGAGAACGACGTGCTCCTGGTCGAGTCGCACATCTCGCCGGCGGCCGCCCACGCCGTCGTGGCCGAGATCGAGGCGCTCACCGACAAGCCCGTGCGGTACGTGGTCAACACCCACTACCACTTCGACCACGCGCACGGCAACCAGATCTACCCGCCCGAAGTGCACGTCATCGGGCACGAATTCACCCGAGAGATGCTGGAAAACGGCGGCTCGATGGGGCGTTCGTTCCAGATGTTCGTGGGCGGGCTGCCGGACCAGGTCGCGGCGCTGGAGGAGCAAGTGGCGGCGGCAGAGGACGAGGAGGAACGCGCCGGACTGGAGGCGCAGTTGGCTTTCATGCGCAACTACCTGGCTGGCCAGGAAGCAGTCGTGCCCGTGGGCCCGAACACGACGCTGTCCGAGCGCATGACCCTGTTCCGCGGCGATCGCGAGATCCGGCTGCTCTTCTTCGGGCGCGGGCACACCGGCGGCGACGTGGTGGTGCATCTGCCCCAGGAGCGCGTGATCGTCACCGGCGACCTGCTGGTGCCTGGCCTGCCGTACATGGGCGACGGCTTCCTGGACGAATGGGACGACACCTTGGAGCATCTGAAGTCACTGGACTTCGACTGGGTCCTTCCCGGCCACGGCAACCCGTTCCAGGACAAGGAGCGGATCACCTATCTGCAGGAATACATGAGGGACCTGCAGGCGCGGGCCGCGGCACTGCATGCGGAGGGGTTGTCGTTTGAGGAGGCAGCAACCCAGATCGACATGACGGACCACGCCGACAACTATCCCCAGATCACGGGGCCGGGCGTGCAGGCGATCACGGTGCAGCGGATCTTCGAGTTGCTGGAAGAGGGAATGTAGAAGTCCAGGGATCAGGCGCCCCGAAGCACCTTGATGTCGGGACACTGAAGGAGCGCCCGGTCCGCAGTCACCAACGTGAGTCCGTGTACCATGGCGGTCGCCGCGATGAAGCGATCGGCAGGATCGTCATGGCCGAGTCGGACGCTGCGACTGCCAAACGCGACATCGAATGTCACCGGGATCGCGCGCACTGGCCGGACTGCCAGGGCGTTGCGGATCCAGCTCCAGGGGTCGGGATGAAGCAGTACGCGCCCCTTTTCGGCAAGCACCAGTGCCTCCCACACGCTCACGGGCGAGAGCGCCAGGGTGTTCGCGCGGTCGGTCAACTGGTTGCGTGCACGACCCGAGAGCCGGTCCGGGTCCAGCAGGCTCCAGAGCCAGATGTGTGTATCGAGGAGCAGATTCACTGACTGTCGACGTCCCCTGGCCGCGCCGTGTCCGGTCGCATGACGTCCCAGTCGGACAGGTCGGCTGCCGGAGAGACGATGTCGCCGACGATTTCACCCACATCTCGCATCGCTCCCAGCCACTCGGTCTCGTCGGCTGCCACATCCGGACATGGATCGACAACGTCCTCGCCCGCATCTCTCGCGGCGCCATGCAAATCCGGTGTCCCCTCGTAGGCAGCGGCGATCCGGGCTCTCTCGCGGACCACGCCGAGCCCCGGGTTCGGGACGGCATAGCGGCTCAAGAGGTAGCGCAACTCGCCCTCCAAAGAGCGATGGTTGGCCTTTGCCCGTGCCTTGAGCGCGACGATCACGTCGTCGTCCACGTTGCGAATGGTGAGGACTCCCATTTTGCCGGCCCTCCTTCGCTCTTGAGTTCGGTGACAGCGAAATGTAGGGAAATAGAAGGCATTATGACAGCATCACGTCACACGACGAGGAGGTCGAATGGCCCCATTCTATTCGACACATGAATGAATGTCATTCACGGCATTAGTGGATTTGCACCGTTTGGGGGCCGGTCTGCAACAACCTTCAAGGAAGTGATCAGAACGGTGCGTTGCCAACTTGGAGGCCAAGTGAGCCAAGGGATCGCTGCCCGCCATTTCCACCTGACAGGCGCGGAAGAGAAACGCTAACGGGCTATCTCGCGGCCCAAACTATCAGCCTCAGTTCGCTGTCGTCAATCACGGTGTACTCGGGCATCCTACCCGACAGGTCAGCGCTATCTTCAAGGATGATCGGCACCCCATCTCCCCGCCGGTCCATGACTCTCGATCGACCTAGACTCTCGTGGGCCGGGATCGGGCAACGGGCCAGCAACGAGACAATCAGTTCGTTCCGGCTGTACTGCCTGAGGTGCATGCTGTCCGTGGTGAGCGTGTTGGCCAGCGACCCCGGCACGTAGAGTTCAAGGCGATCCGCAAACATGTGAAGACGGATCCGGGCCCCCGCCATCGAGTAGTCGCGGTGGGCGGCCGCGTTGGCCATCGCCTCGAAGACCACCCTCTCGCTGAACTGCGGGCGATCCACGCGGGCAGTCTTCTTCGTGGCACGGATAAGCATGTTACGGCGCACGAAGCGAAGGGCCTCGAAGATCTGCGTGTCCAGCGGGCCGCTGATGTCGCGGGCATCGGTCTGGTAATTCACGTCTCGGCGCTCGCCCGCGTAGCTGACGGCTTGCACGTATGCGTGAGGCATCCAGTCCGTCGGCGAGCGAGAGCACAGCAGCGCCCCGCCAACCGTGATCCGGGCCACATTTTCGTCGTCGTTAGCGACAAGGCGAAGCTTTTGAAGCCCTGTCTCTGTCACTTCCACTCTTGGTGCCAGAAACCGGCCAACCAGCTTGGAATCGAGGTCTGCCGGCTTGGATCCAGGAATGGGGGTCTCATCGAAGCGAATAACGCGGGACTGGCTTCGCTCTTGAAGAAGACGTGTCAGCACCTCTGCGGGGAGTTTGCGCTTGGAACTCCCAATGCGCCAAAAGTAGCCACCCGGGCTCTCGTGCACGAAGAGGCTTCGGGGCACGACAACCTCGATGACGGTGCGAAGTCCTCCGTCGAAATCGGACAGCTCCAGCTTGTTGATTTCCGCGTCAAGAGGCGGCTTGACCGAATCATTGCATATCTGCCTGACCCAGGTTTCGACCATGTCAAGCTTCTCTAGCGCGATTCCCACGATTTCCCGGGTCTTGTCTGCCACGCCCAGGACCAGCGTCCCTCCTCTGGAGTTGGCCATGGCGGCCATCTCGTTGGCGAAGTCGTCCCTCTTGGGGCCTACGATTTCACTGCCGGCAATGAGGACCCGCTTCAGCTCCAGCGTTGAGTCTTCGCCGAGCCGGATCCGACGTGCCAACGCCTCGGTATCCCTCACGGTGCATCTCCCTTGAGCGGCATGATCCGCCTGTAGCGACTCTTGAAGGCTTCCCGTCCCCCCTCCATGACCGTGCAGATCTCGTCTCTCACCTTCTGCTCCTGCAATCCGCCTTCACATGCCTTCCGGCTTTCACCGTTCCCGGCTTCCAGCGATAGCACGAACTCGGCGTCCCCGTGCACCACGATGTTCGGATTGTGGGTCACTACGATCACCTGGCGCTTCGGCTTGGTCTCCCTAAGCTGGCTGACCAGAAGATCATATATCAGCGTATTGTCCAGGTCATCCTCAGGTTGATCGAGAATTATCGGGTCCTCGCCGTGGCCGAGTACGAAAGCCAACAGTGCTGCGGTCTGTTGCCCAGGTGATGCCTGTGTCAGCGGTCTCCAGCCTCTCTGTGGGTCTCGGAACGCCACATGTACGCTGTCATTGGGGCAGTACAGAGCCAAGCGGTCGATGTTCTCGGGAGGAACCTTTCTGAGCGCCTCTTGAAAGCGCCAATCCTTCGTGGGCCACGAATCCAGTTCGCCCGACTGGAAGCGGCGGATGGTCCAGAGTATTCCATCAAGACGTTCCCAACTCCAGGACTCTCCAGGCCCGTGACGGATTCTCTCGGCAAGAGCCCGCCGGTCGGCCTCAAACCGATCAGTCCCCAGAATACCCGTCAGTTCACTCCTCAGCCCGCCAGTGTTCGCGAGCGGGACGACTTCGACCCGAATGACATCCCCAGTGGCTTCCGTTGCAAACGCACTTCTGGCACTTCCCAGTTCATGGCATTGCTCACGATACCGTTCGAGGGTTCGAGCAGCCTCTGCGTTTAGTTGTTCCGACTGGCTTTGCTCTCGCTCCAGTCCTTCGATCTCTCGCTGGAGGCGTGCCGCATCCGCGACCAGGTCCTGGTATTCCCCAGGGCTGCTTATGCCTTGGTCTGCCAGCTGCGCCGAGGCCTCTAGGAACCCGTCCTCGCTGGCCTTGAGTGCTTCCTTCCACCGCCGGATATGCTCACCTGTCAGCATTTCCTCGATCAGATTCTCCGTGACTTCGACACCATCGAAGACAAGTCTTCTGAGGCCGGCAGTCACTCGGCTCAGCACCGCGTGTGCCCCATCGAGATGTGCACGCGGATCTCCGTCGGATCCAAGGTCGCCCAAGTCGAGATCGGCGACTGAAAGCTGTCTCGCACTGTCCGCTACTGCTTGCACACTCTCCCGAGTCGCTGTTATCACCGCCTCCCACGCATCGTCATTCTGGCGCCTTTTCCGATACTCACTGAGCTGCCGCGCCTGATCGCCCTTCTGAAGGAAATCGAGCTTGTGTTGAATATCACTCAGCGCTGCCCGGCGAGCGCTGAGGCCTTCCGCACGTGCGGTGGCCGTCCGAGCTTGGGCACGCAGGGACAGAAACCGGGACTTGAGGTGTTCGATCTCCCGGTTTCTTTCGGCTGCCTGGACGTGAGTACTGTCATCGATGATGGTGAGAAGCGCATCTGGGTCCTGAGCCATCGCAAAGAGCTGTTTTTGGCTGTAGATCCGCACCGGAAAGCGCTCCGAGACACTGCCTTCCTCCGGTTTTCTTCCGTCTGCACCCAAACGAAGAATGGACGGCATTCCTCCAGAGGGGCTCCACGTCAACGCGAACCGTTCTTCGTGCTTGCGGTAGATCAACTCAATGCGTGTGTCCTCCGTCAGGAGCCCCTCATGCCTCCCAGTTGGTGGGACCAGCAAACGGCGGTCGAATATCCTCCGCAGTGATCCCTCACCACTAGAGCCACCAACATTCAATTCCCCGTCGCGCCGCAATGTCTTGCGGCAGAAATCGACCAGCGTGGACTTCCCCGTCCCCCGGCCGCCGATAATGGCGTTCAGCCAAGGATTGAACCGGACGATCATCGGTTCCCGCCGACCCATGAACCGAGCTTCGGTGACCGAGATGCTCTCGATGAGCAGTTCTCCATGCTCGCTGTTGGGGTCACCTGGGTCGGAGTCCTTCATGGGCTGGAGCGAATCGGTCCCATCCAGCAACGCCAAGCCCAGTCCTTCGATGTCGGGGCGCGTCATCTTGACCCAGGTGAACCGCCGCCCCAACTCCTCAAAGCTGTGGGCGTCCGACGACCATATCTGCGAAATCTTGCGCCCCACCTCGGGCTTGCTTCCGTCGAGCCAACTCTGGTCAACGGTCCGTTCCGGATCGACCTCCACAGCTGACAGCCGTGAGTCTCTCAGCACCGCCAGTCTCTCATGGCCATCCTGGACGGTCAATAGCCCTTTGGGGCCGTTAACGTGCGGACCGAGCACTAGTGCGTCTCCGCCTATTCTTTCGAGGATTTGCTCAACGTTGAGCTTCGACCGAGCGAGGTCCGTTCCACGCTTGTCCACCGCGATTTCCACTCGGGACAGGAGATCCTCTACGTGTTCCTCACCACGAGATGGATCTATCAGTACAAGCAGATGGACTCCATCGCTGGCCGTGATCTCCGCACCGGGAAAGAAGACCGGACTACCCGACAGGTCGCTGGCAGCCGACTGGATCTCAGAGATGGCCCCGGCCGTGTTGTGATCCGTGATCGCTACGGCATCAAGGTTGGCCTGGGCGGCAGCTGTGATCCATCCCTCCCAGTCCTTCTCATCGTCGGACTCCGGTCGAAAGTCCTTGGACTCGGGGGAGTGGGCATGCAGATCCACACGCCACCACCGCGAGCCTGGCCAATCCGGGTTTCGATTCATGGACCTTCCCTTGCCGTGACTATTCCGAAGAGCGGCTGCAGTGCGAGCGTACCGTGCCTCCACAGAATATAGGGGTCAGGCACAACGACCATGTCGGGATGAGCTTTCGCCGACCAATCTCCGCGTGGACCGACTACAGTTGAAACACAGCCGTGACCTCGGGCTATCTGCATGGACTACAAAACCCTCACCGCTCCGGCAGCTCCACCTCCTCACCCGGCTTCGGCCTCACGCCCTCGGCGTATAGCTGCGCATTCAGCGCGGGGACGCGGGACGTGATGAGTTCGTTGAGTGGATCGAGCAGTTCGGCCATCAGCTCCCAGGCGTGGTCGACCTGCCAGAGCTGGTCCTCGGTCGGCAGCGTGGACGAGCCCTGGATGGCCCCGCCCACCCACGCGTTGCTGCGCGCTTCGCCGACATCGTCGTCGATTTCTTCCAGTGCTTCGCGGATCGCTTCCAGCTCGTCCCCGAGCCCTTCGGGCGCTTCGTCGGCGGCCTCGATCAGCTCCTCGGCCGCGTCGAGTTGCTCCTCCAGCGCACTGACCGCGCGGCCGGCCTTGTAGATCGACGGGGCCAGGCGGTGCACGCTCATCAGGGTCTCCTGGCGGGCCATGCGGTCGGCGCGGGTCATGGGGCGGCGCGGGTCGGCCTGGATCTCGACGGTCGAGGAGTAGGTCTGCCCGCCGACGGTCATGCTCACGGTGTAGACGCCGGGTAGCGCGATGGGGCCGTCCGGGGTGCCCGGCTGGCCGAATCCGACAGGTCCCTGCGGGCCTTCGGGCTCGTAGGGCGGGTCGAGGCGCCAGTCCCACACGACTTCGTTGACGCCGGCGTCGCCGGGTACTTCCAGGGTGCGGATGTGGCCGCCGCCCGAGTCGGTGATGGTGAGCGCGAAGGTGGACTCTTCCGCAGGCGCGCCGTCGGCCATGTCGCTGCCGTCTCCGGCGGCCGAGTCGTCGCCGTCGTCCGAACCGTCGGCCTCTTCCCCCTCCTCCTCGGCCATCGGCGCTGTCCACTCGTCGCGCAGGTAGTAGCGGATCAGGGTGCCGCGCGGGGGGTTCGGGGCCGAGTAGGTGGCGCCGGCGAAGGGCCAGTCGCCGCGCTGGGCCCACATGATGGTCTCGCGGGCCTGGGGAAAGACCTGGCCGGCCTCGGCGAGGGTTTCGGCCGAGAGGTGCTCGAGCGGGGACACGTCGGCCATGATCCAGAAGGAGCGGCCGTGGGTGCCGACGAGCAGGTCATTGTCGCGGGGGTGGATGAGGATGTCGTCGACGGGGACGACGGGGAGGTTGTTCTTGAGCTGGGCCCACTGCTCGCCGCGGTCGACCGAGACGAAGACGCCGACCTCGTTGCCGACGAAGAGGAGGTTGGGCGCGCGGTGGTGCTCGGTGATGACGTTGACCGACCAGCCGTCGGGCAGGCCGTCGGCGATGCGGCGCCAGCTGTCGCCATGGTCCTCGCTGACGTAGACGTGGGCGGCGTAGTCGGCGTTGCGGTGGCCGTCGAAGGTGGCGTAGACGCGGGCTTCGGCGTGGTGCGACGGCTCGAGGCGGCTGACGTAGGTGCGATCGGGGAGGTCGGGGATGCGGCCTGTGACGTTGGTCCAGGTGGCGCCGTCGTCGCGGCTGACCTGGACGTTGCCGTCGTCGGTGCCGACGTAGAGGAGTCCGGCGGTGAGAGGCGATTCGGCGAAGGCGGTGATGTTGCCGTAGGTCGAGATGCCGTCGTTGATCGACATCTGGGACTCGGAGCCGGGCACGCCCATGATCTCGAGCTCGCTGCGGTCGATCTGCCGGGTGAGGTCGACGCCGCCGACCTCCTCCCAGGACATGCCGCGGTCGCGGGAGCGCAGGAGGTAGTTGGCGCCGAGGTAGACGGTCGCGGGGTCGTGGGGCGAGAGTTGGAGCGGGGAGTTCCAGTTGAAGCGGTAGGTCTTGGCGGTGTCGCCGTCGGCGCGCGGGCCGGTGATGGGCCGCATGGGGGTCTTCTCGCCGGTGGTCAGGTCGTACCGGTTCATGTTCCCGTTCTGGGACTCGGAGAAGACGATGGTCGAGTCCGTGGGGTCGACGATGGTGAAGAAGCCGTCGCCGTACGCGGTCTCGTACCAGTCCTGGTGGCGGATGCCGTGGAAGGAGCGCGTGTTGGAGGGGCCGCACCAGGGGTCGTTGTCCTGGAGGCCGCCACAGACGTAGTACGGGTCGCGCATGTCGAAGCCGATGGCGTAGAACTGGCCCAGCGGCAGGTTGTCGAACATGCGCCAGTGGCCGGTGCCGTCCCAGCTCGCGGCCACGCCGCCGTCGCTGCCCAGGATGAGGTGGTCGGGGTCGGCGGGGTTGATCCAGAGGGCATGATGGTCGACGTGGACCTGCGCGGCGCCGTCGCTGCGGAAGGTGCGGCCGCCGTCGTCGGAGACCTCCAGGTTGCCGCCGAGGACGTAGATGCGGTCCACGTTGCTGGGATCGATGCGGACCTGGGAGTAGTACATGGGGCGCGGGTTGGTGCTCGACATCTTCTCCCAGCTGTCGCCGCGGTCGAGGGAGCGGAAGAGGCCGCTCTGGGACTGGCCGCCACCGCCGCCGAAGAAGCCCGCGTCGGGGCTGCGGGCGTCGGCTTCGACGAGCGCGTAGACGACGTTGCCGTCCTGGCGGAAGATGTCGACGCCGATGCGGCCCTTGTCACCTTCGGGGAGTCCCTCGGTGAGTTCGGTCCAGTTGTCGCCGCCGTCGAAGGTGCGGTAGAGGCCGCTGCCGGGGCCGCCGCCGTTGAAGCCCCAGCCTGTGCGCTGCCGCTGGTACATCGCGGCAAAGATCGTGTTGGGGTCGCCCGGGTCCATGGCGAGGTCGATGGCGCCGGTGTGCTCGTCGATGTGGAGGACGTTGTCCCAGGTCTCGCCACCGTCGTGGGTCCGGAAGACGCCCCGCTCCTCGTTCGGGCCCCAGAGGTCGCCGACGGCCGCCACGTACACAATGTCCGGGTTGCGGGGGTGGATGAGGATGCGCGCGATGTGCTTGGTGGCGTCAAGGCCCATATGGCGCCAGGTGTTTCCGGCGTCGGTGGATTTGTAGACGCCGTTGCCCCACCCGGAGGACTGGCGGTTCTGTGGCTCGCCGGTACCGACCCAGACGAGGTTCGGGTTGGACTGGTCGAGGGTGACGTCGCCGATGGAGCTGGTCGGCTGATCGTCGAAGAGGGGGGTCCAGGAGGTGCCGTGGTTCTCGGTCTTCCAGACGCCGCCGGTGCCGGTCCCGATGTAGAAGACCTGTGGTTTCGACTCGACGACGGCGAGGTCGGCGATGCGGCCGCCCATGAGCGCCGGGCCGATTTCGCGGTACTGGAGGTGCGAGATGGCGGTCTCGAGGGTGGTCTGGGCGGCTGTGGGGGCGGGACTCAACGTCATAGGCAATGCCAGGGCGATGGCCGCAGTGCAGAGGAAGCGGAGGCTACGATTGGGCATGATGGCTCTCGGTATCTCGGGGAGGTAGCTGCTGGCTACTGCACGGGTGTGATCCTCGCGCGGACCACGTAGGGCACGTCCAGTTCATCGAAAACGACTGTCCAATAGGAGTCGCCGCGGACCACCGGCCTCAGCCAGAACACGGTTGCCAGCGGCGCCGGGGCGGTGCCGCCCAGATAGGCGCCATCCGGGGCCAGGACATCGTAGGTGACACCTCCGCCCGGCGATGAGGTTTGCACCCACAGGTTCCCCTCCGCGGATGTGAACAGTCCCTGCACCGCAGGCTTCACGTCGGGGATCCTCGACCAGTTCGCCTCGGTCTCGACGCCCCGCTCCCGGAACCAGGCGCGCACGTCCGCAATCACCGAGTCACGCTCGGCCCTGGTGACGGGCAACGGCGGTCGCTCTGTCACCGCGACCAACAACGTGTCGCCTCCGGGCATCCACTTGTGGACCCGGTGGGAGGGATCTCCGAACGCTGCCGACCACATCGCCCCGGAAGGGTCCAGCGCGGTCGCCCCACCGGGATAGAACGGCACCTGGCGCGCCTCCCAACCCGTGCTCGACTCCACGAGGAAGATACTCGGGTCTTCGTCTCCAACGTCTTCGGCTGCGGGGGGCAGTGCGAGCGAGGGCATTTCGGTCATCGTGGAATCGAAGACGCGCAGCGTGTTCGTCGAGTGCTTGAGGATGCGTCCGTTGGCGGTCATGGCGCCCGTCCATACCCATCCCCTCACAAGACTTGTAAACGGGTACGAATCGAGGAAGCCGTCTTCGGGATCGAACACGGACATTCGAGCGGCGTACGAGTCCGGCACCCATATGCGCCCGGAGGGGTCGAGCATCAGCCCGTTCGCGCCGATGAACTCCCCCGGGCCCTCTCCCTGCTGTCCGTGTGTCGCCAGGTGGGACCCGTCGGCCGCGAAGACTCGAAGCTCCATCGCCTGGGACTCGAGCACGGCGAAGCCACCACCTTCGAGTCCCGCCAAACCCTTGATCTCCCCGAAGGACTCGGGCCGGTCCGCTTCAACAGTGCCAACACGGATCTCCTCGACGAGCGCCCAGGTGGGGGCGGTCCGGGGGGGCGGCGTGTTGGTGACCCGCTCCACCCCCGAGGGAAGCGTGTCCCTGACAGTTGTCAAGTCATTCGCGGGACCCGATTCCGCGCATGCCAGGGCCACGATCGCAGCTGCAATCAGGGTCTGAAGAGACGTGGAAGCCGCTCGCGCGCTCTCGTCATTGGACATCGTCATGCCAAGACCTCCTGCGCCGCCGGGAGTCGCGTTGCGTACGGACACTGCACGTGCAGATTGGAGCTTCCTAGTGCGGCGTGCAACAGTCCGGACGACCAGGCACAACATGCGAGTCCCCGCCCGCGCCGGGGCTTTCCACCATCCGCTTCACCACCACCGTCTGCACACCCAACTCGCTTGCCTCGACGAAGGCAACCAGGCCATCGGGACCGAATGCGGCCGGCAGCGCCGTGGTTCCGGCAGGATAGCTGCCCAGGTAGCGGCCGTCCGGCGTGAGCACGTCGATGGGCCCGTCGTCCAGGGGACCCGCACCCCGCCGCAGCACCCAGATGTGTCCGTCCCAGGTTGTTGCAAGCCCGCGAATCACGGACAGTTCGGTGTGGAACTCGAGTTCCGCGATGCGCCTGCGCCGTGCCTGAAGGTTCGCGCCGGGTGCGGCGTTTTCCTCCAGCCTGTCCACACGGCGGCGCCTTTCCGCGCGGATCATGCGGCCGGTCACCGGATCGGGCTGGAACGGTCGACTCAGGATTCGCACGACTCCCGCGTCCGCCTCGACGACCTTGACCGCATAGGTCGCCGAGTCCGAGAACACCACGCGACCGTCGGGAAGGACTCCCCAGTGGAGTTCCGGGCTGAATTCCGGGAGCTCCGATGTGGGCTTGGGCGCAGTGTTGACCAGGTCCGTCTGGTCCATGTCGCTAATGTCGACTGGGGGCATCCACGCCTCCGCGACCGTGTCCGTCACGGTCTCCTCGCCCGACAGGATCGTGCGCTGGAACGCGTGTGACGTGGGGAATCTGACCGGGGTGCGAAACGACGACGCCGAGATCGTCCAGGCGGTTGCCAGCGTGGGCACTCCGATGACTGCATCCGTGCCGGGCTGGACCACGACACGTCCAGCGCTGGGGACGGCAGAGGGCTCGGCAATGCGCACGAGTCGCTCGAATTCGCCGTCCGCCGCGAAGAGGTGGTAGCCGCCGCGACCGAGGTCCGCGACCGCCACGCGTCCATCGGCGAAGACGGCCATGGCGCCTGCGTGACTGAACTCGCCGGGACCTTCGCCCGGTCCGCCCAATTGCCGGACGAGTCGCCCGTTTGGACCCACCACGAATACATTCTGAGTCTCCATGAAATTATCGAACAAGAAAAGGTTGCCCGCGCCGTCGAACGCCACACTCTTGACGTACGTGAACTGTTCCCAATCCTCGCCCTCCATGGTCCCCAGCCGGTACAGTTCCTCAAAGTCGATCTCCAGCCAGCGGTCCTCGGCAGGTAGCTGGATGGTCTGCTGGGCACCCGCGGAAGCCGCAAACACCCCGAGCAACAGGGCGCAGTGCGCGACATGTAAACTTCGGCTTACAAAATGTAAGGTCTGCTTTACTTCCGGATAGCGTGGATCCATCCTCAATCCTGCCGACAGGAAACGTGTAACGGGTTGTTGGTGTAGTGGTTCGGGGACATGACAAACCAGACGGGAAGGCAGGATAATACAGGATGGGTATGAGGAACGCGATTAGTGGAGCGGTCAGGTCCATCTACATCCGCACGCGACTGGCCGAGGAGCGGCTGCGAAGCGGTGTAGCCTGGTGGCCGCTGGCGCCGGAGTTCGTCGCCGACCCGTATCCGGTCTATCGCAGGCTCCGCGAACGCGATCCGGTCCACTACAGCATCCTGACCGAGCAATTCGTGGTATCCCGCTTCTCGGACGTGGACCGCATTCTCCGGGATCATCGCAACTTCTCCAGCGACTTGCAGCGGGCGCGTTCCTCGCGCGGCTCCCTGGGTACGCGAAAGAAGCTCAGGCCCAGCATGCTGGTGCAGGATCCGCCGGACCACACTCGTCTGCGCCAGCTGGTCAACCGGGCGTTCACGCCCCGTTCGGTGTCGAAGATGGAGGACTACATCCGGGCCATAGCGCACAGCCTTCTGGACGAGGTCGACGCAGTCCGCGAGTTCGACCTGATGAAGGCTCTCGCGGTACCGCTGCCCACGATCGTGATCGCGAGGATGATCGGCGTGCCCGAGAGGGATCTCGACCGCTTCTAGGCGTGGTCCGACCACCTGGCGCGCGCGCTGGAACCGCTTCTCACCCCGGAAGAGGTGGAAGCGGTGTACCGGAGCGACCAGGAACTCGCCGATTACCACAGGGCGATCATCGAACAGCGCCGCCGCGAGCCTCGCGACGATCTCGTTTCACGGCTGGCTGAAGCCGAGGAGGAAGGCGACAAGCTCACACCGGACGAGACGATCGTGATGCTTCGCCTTCTCCTCGCGGCAGGAAACGAGACGACCACCAACCTGATCGGCAACGGGGTTCGGGCCCTCCTGCACAATCCCGACCAGCTCGCTTTGCTGCGTGAGCGGCCAGATCTGATTCCCGCAGCAGTCGAGGAACTGCTGCGCTACGATCCGCCGGTGCAGCTGGACATGCGCATTGCAACCCGCGATCTGGAAATCGGGAACAGGCGCGTGCTGTCGGGCACCATGCTCACCATGGCGATCGGGTCCGCCAATCACGACCGGGAGCGCTTTCAGCGGCCCGATGCACTCGACATCACCCGATCCGACCATGGGAACATCTCGTTCGGGCGCGGCATCCATCACTGTCTGGGGGCGCCGCTGGCCCGCCTGGAAGGCAGGATCGCCCTCGAGGTGCTGCTGGAGAGATTCGACAGGATCGGGTTCGGTGCGCGCGCGCCGGAGTATCGGCCGAGCGTCGTGCTCCGAGGGCTGGAGCATTTCGACGTTCGAGTGGGCTGATGGGTGCCTGACGGGCCTGCGGACCGAAGACCTCCTAGCGCAGCCCCTTCATCGGCAGCACGATCCTGGACGGATAGGTCGCGTTCCGCTGCATCGACCACACCGGGACGTTACCGTCGCGCGGATAGCGCAGGAAGGTATCGGCGTCCGCCCCCGCAACGGCCACCCGGATCCGGTGCCCTTCGCGGATCAGGACCGACGTCGCCCACAGGTCGAAGCTGATCTCGGCGTTTTCGCCCGGAACGAGCGGCATCGCATCGGAGCGGAGTTCGGAGCGGTGGGGGCCGTACTTGCGGTAGAGCGGCGGGTCGGTGGTGACGGCGCGCATCACTGCGCGGAGCTGCCCCTCGGTGACGTAGCGCACGGTGCCGTCCGGCGCGACATCCTCGAGGTAGACGATGAAGGCGCCGTCGGGCTCGGTCGAGGCCACCCACAGCGTGACGACGGGGTGGCCGGTGATCTCGGCATCGGCCGCCATCGGGGCGCTGGTGTAGGTGAGCAGCTTCGCATCCTCGTCCCGCCGGTCGCCATACACGACATCGCCGCCCCCGCCATTGGTGTACCAGCGGTTGCGCGTACCGGTAGTCGCCGTGAAGTCGACGGAGTAAGTGTCCGCGCCCTCCGCGACCGTGTATGACTCCCGGGTGAGCGCGCCATCGGCACCAAAGTACCAGGTCACATCTTCGAAGCCCTCAGGAGGCCACACCTCGGTCCGCGTCCATCGGTCCGCGCCGAGCGTGTAGTAGTTGATCTCTGTGGGTGTCTGGCCGGACCCACTCTCCTTGAGGTGTGCGTCGAAGAACGCGACAAGTTCGGCGAACTGCTCGTCCGCGTCCGGTGCGACGGGCGTGTCGTCCGGCCGGAACGGGTCCGCGTCGTTGCGCGCCCCGTGGTCCCATGGCCCGATGAAGACCTGCTGCGCGTTCGAGATGGTGTTGTAGCGGCCCAGCGTGCCGTTCACGGTCCCGGCGTCCTGCCAGCCGGCCCGGACAAACATCGCAGCGCCCGACTCCTCGATCTGCGGCAGGTGCCCCGAGGGACTGCGCCGATGACCGACGTTGGTCTCTTCGTATCGGCCGAAGGGATCGTCGCGGAACTCGTACTCCAGGGCGGCCCCAAAGGGCACGGTGTTGGCCTCGTGTTCGGCCACCGCCGCCGCGAGGAGCTCGCCGTCCACATCCGCGTCGACGGGCTTGACGCCGGTGACCTGCGTGCGCAGCCCGTCGCACTCCGCACCCGCAACGCCGGAGAGGCCGCAGATGTCGTTGAGGTCCTGCATGCGGGTCCGGTCCGACCAGCTTTCCAGGAACCCGACCGTGAGCACGCCGCCGGGGAAGACCAGGTGGCCGAAGTTGTCGAAGTCGTTGAAGAGGGGCGCCACAGCCTTCACCGCCGGGTGCCGGTTGACCGCCAGCATCTCGGCCGTGTTGCCCGCGTACGACACGCCGTACGCCCCGACCCGCCCATTCGACCATGGCTGTGCCACGATCCAATCCGCGACTTCGCCGTAGTCCAGCACCTCGTCTTCGGCGAGTTCGAAGCGCCGGATCCCGAAGGACGCCCCGCTGCCGCGCCCGTCGACCAGCACCAGCGCGTATCCCGCCGCGTTCCATCGCTCGGCTTCGTCGAAGTTGGAGTCGTTCTCGAGCGCCGGGTCGACGAAACCACGGGCCCGCCAGTAGCGCGTCGCCCGGATCATGGTGGGGAGGAGGGCGCCCTCCTCGATCCCGTCGGGCAGCCACACGTCGACGGCAATCCTCACGCCGTCCCGCGTGGGAATGTGCAGCGCCTGGTTGCGGGTGAGGGTGCTGACCGGGCCCGCCGTGCCCGCGCGGCTTGAAGGCAGCCCGTCCGCACCGGGTGCGTCGCCCTCGCTGCACGCGACGAGTGCCAGGGCCGCCGCTAGCGCCAGGGCGGTCGCCGGGGTGGACGTGGACGGGCACCGCCGGGGCGCCATGCGCCACCGCCCCACCGCGCCCCCCGACCCGACCATCACCACGCGATCGCGTGACCGTCGCGGCGAGGATCCGATCCACCCGCCAGCGCCCCGGTCTCCGCGCTTCTGTACACCCCCTGAACCCCTCCCATGTTGCCCGGCTCGACCAGATGATGGCCCCGATCTGCCAGCTCCTCGTACACGCCGGGCGGGAACCCGGCCTCGAGGTAGGTGACCGAGTCCTCCGGGATGGGCGTGCGGCCACCGCCGCGATTGATCGCCATGCGGGGTGAAGCGATCGCGAGCTGCATGTCCATGCCGCCCACCACCAGCTTGGTGATCGTCTGCCCGACGGTCTGCGGAATGGTGTAGCCGCCCGCAGCCCCGACCGCAGCGACGAGCTGGCCGTCCTTCATGACGACGCAGGGGGTCATCACGCCCTTCGCGCGCTGGCCGCCCTCGAGGTGGTTGACGTGGCCCTCGTCGAGCACGAAGCCGAAGGTGTGGCCATCGTTGAGGAAGATGCCGGTGTCGCCGGCGATCACGCCGCTGCCGTAGATGCTCACCAGCGACTGGGTGAACGCGACGGCGTTGCCCCAGCGGTCGGCGGTCGACAGGCTCGTGGTGCCGAAGAAGGGGAGGGGCTCGCCGGCGAACGACGCCACGCGGGCCGCGTCGATCTTCGCGCGCTGCTCGTCCGCATACGCCTTCGAGATGATGCGTTCGATGGGAATGTCGACGTCCTTGCCGGTGTTGTAGCGATCGTCGTCGGCCAGCGCCAGCTTGAACGCCTCGATCCAGAGGTGGGCGAACTCGCTGCCGTACAGGTCCATGCCGGCCAAGTCGAAGCCGTCCATGATGTTGAGGGCCTGGAACATCGACATCCCGCAGGATCCCGGCGGCATCGCGTAGAGATCGTGGCCCTGGAAGGTGGTCGTGATGGGATCGCGCCATTCGACTTCGTATGACTCGAGGTCGGCCTTCGTCATGTGCCCGCCGTTCTCGGCGAGGAAGGCGACGACCCGGTCCGCGAGTTCACCCTTGTAAAAGTCGTCGGCGCCGGCGCGGGCGAGATGGCGCATGCTGGCTGCCAGTTCGGGCTGCTTGATGATTTCGCCCATCCGGGGCGGGCGGCCGTTGGGAAAGAAGACGCGGGTGGTGGACGGGAAGCGGCCGAGCTTTTCGGCGGCGCCGTTGGTGTGGAGCTGGTCGAACTTCGAGATGACGAAGCCGTCTTCGGCGAGCTGGATCGCGGGTTCGAAGACGTCGCCGAGGCTCATGGTGCCGTAGCGTTCCAAAACGGCGGCCCAGCCCTTGAGGGCGCCGGGGACGATCGGCGCCTTGTAGCCGGCGTCGAAGTCTTCGAGGGTCATGTTGGCGGGCGATGAGGCGGCGGGCGACTTGCCCAGCGCGTCGAGGCCGACGACGCGGTTCTCCTCGGCCAGGTAGATCACCATGTATCCGCCAAAGCCGCCGATCCCCGACATGTAGGGCTCGGAGACGTTGAGCGTGGCGGCGGCGGCCACGATCGCGTCGACCGCGTTGCCGCCCTGCATCATGATCGCGGTGCCGGCGAGGGAGGCGTAGTAGTCGGCGGCGGCGGTGACCCCGCGGCGGCCCCAGACGCTGCCGTGGGCGATGCCGAGTTGCCCGTTGTCGGCGGGTCTGAAGGCCTCGGACGAGCCCGAGGGTCCCCCCGGAGTCGACGACGGTTGGCAGGCCAGCAGGCTGGTGCCCGCGGCGGCGGCGGAGGCGGTGAGGAAATCGCGGCGTTTCATGGGCGGACGCTCCTGGATATGCGTGACGAGGGGCCATCGGCTGGCTGGCGCACCGGAGGCTGCCAACATACCCTACCGCCCGACTTCTCGCAGTAGACCCGAGTCCGCTTCACACCCTGGAGAATCGAGCTGAACGTGTCCGCATCCCTGGACCCCCGCGTCTTTCTCTTCACGGCCCTGGCGCTCCTGACCGCCTTTCTGCTCTTCGCCTGGTACCGGGCGGCGAGCGCCGCAACCCGTGCGGGCCGTACGGGTGACGGATGGAGCGGCCCGCCCAACTTCTTCGAGAGCGCGGTCGGCTTCGTCACGAACTTTTTCGACACGCTGGGGATCGGGTCGTTCGCGCCCACTACATCCCTCTTCAAGCTCAGGCAGGTGGTGCCGGACGAAGAGATCCCCGGCACGATGATGATCGGGCATGCGCCGCCCGTCGTGATCCAGGCCTTCATCTTCATCGCGATCATCACGGTGGATCCGGTGACGCTCGTCTCGATGCTGGTCGCCGCGGTGCTCGGTGCGTGGCTGGGGGCGGGGGTGGTCGCGCGGCTGCCGCGCTACAAGATCCAGGTGGGGATGGGGGTCGCGCTGCTGATCGCCGCCGTAACGTTTGTGCTCACCATCTTCGAGATCACCGCGGTCGGGGGCGAGGCAACCGGTCTCACCGGCGCGAACCTCGCAGTCGCCGTCGGGGCCATGTGCGTTCTGGGCGCGCTCATGACCATCGGGATCGGCATGTATGCCCCCACGATGATCGTGGTCAGCCTGATGGGGATGAGCCCGGTCGCCGCCTTCCCGATCATGATGGGGGCGTCGGCGTTCCTGATGCCTGTGGCCGGGCTGCGCTTCCTGAAGGCGGGACGCTACGGGATGAAGGCGGCTCTGGGGCTGGCGATCGGGGGCATTCCCGCCGTGCTGATCGCGGCGTTCATCGTGAAGTCGCTACCGTTGAACGCCATGCGCTGGCTGGTGGTAGCGGTGGTGCTGTATGCGGCGATCCTCATGCTGAGGTCGGCGGTGCAGGAGCGGCGGGGGGTGGGTGGGCCAGGTTGAAGCCGCCCGCTGCGGCTCAGTGGACCACCACGCGCTTTACCGTCACCGTCTCGACGCCCAGATCGCTCGTCTCGACATAGGCAACCAGACCGTCCGGGCCGAAAGCGGTCGGTAGCGCGGTTGCCCCAGCGGGATAGGTGCCCAGGTAGCGGCCATCGGCGGTGAGCACATCGATGGGGCCGTCCGCGATGGGATCTTCGCCGTACCGAAGCACCCAGATCCGGCCGTTCCAGGTTGTGCCGAGGCCGCGGACCACCGGGATTTCCTCGGCAAATTCCAGGTTCTCGATGCGTGTACGGCTGCGTACCGGATCGTAGCCTGGTATTGATATCCCTTCAAGTTGCCGCAATCGCCGGTCTTTCTCGGCGCGAATCACGCGACCCGACATCGCCTGCGGTCTGAGCGGGCGCGTCAGGATGCGCACGGTCCCACCGCCCGGCTCGACGATCTTTACTGCGTACGCGGACGAGTCCGAAAACACCAGCATTCCGTCGGGGAGCATGCCCAGGTGTAGCCCGGGGCTGAATGCCGGGAGCAAGCGAGTGGGAGTTGGCGCATAGTTCCGTTGCCTGTTCTCCGGCAACTCTTCAAGGTTGGTGGGAGGCAGCCAGGCTTGGGCGATCGTGTCCTCCTCGGCCTCAGCCTCGGCCAGGCTCGTCTGCAAAATGATGTGCGACGAAGGCAGCACGATGGGACCTCTGAACGCGCCAGCCCTGAACAACACCTGTCTCGCCAGCGTCGGAACTCGGACGATTGCGTCGGCTCCGGGCTGTGCCCTGAAGAATCCCACTGTGGTTATGGAAGGGTTGCCGGCCATGCCGACTGTGCGCTGGAACTCACCTTCCGGGCCGAACACGTGATATCCGTAACGTGACATGTCGGCCACCACGACACGTCCATCGGCCATCACAGCCATGGCAATCGCGTTTCCGAACTCGCCCGGACCTTCGCCAGGCCCTCCCAACTCCCGGATGAGGCGCCCATCGGACCCGACGACGAATACGCGCTCGGACTGCGTGTCTATGACATGGAGGTTACCGGCCCCGTCGAACGCCACATCGTAGACTACCCCGAACTGCTCCCAATCATCTCCGGCGAGCGTGCCGAGTCGGTACAGCTCCTGGAAGTCAGCCTCCAGCCACCGGTCCTCGCCGGTGAGTTCAACGACCTCCTGTGCGCGGGCCGGCACGGCTGCCAGCAACGCGACGGACACGACCCGGCAGCCGATCCATACGGCTCGATGCGCGCCCGCCACGTTCATCCGCCACTTTACCCCACCTTCCTCGAGAAGTTCCCGTGCACGGTGTAGCTCTCGATCGCGCCCGAGTCGTCCCGCTGGAAGATGTACGCCTCGCCCAGTTCACCGTCGTCGCGCACCCGCTGGAAGGTGTCGTCGGCCGTCCGGCGCAGCTTCGTCATCGACTCCACCGGATTGCTGTTCGGCAGGCTGACCGCGATCAGGCTGTCGTCCCAGCGCAGGATTGCCGTCTCGCCCCAGTTGGACTCGTACAGCCCTTCGTACTCGGCCAATTCAGCCGGCCGCGCCGTGCCGCCGCCGGGGTCGTCCTGGATCGACTCCAGCGCCGCGCCCACCGTCGACATCATCTTAGACCAGACGTCGTCGGGGCTCGCTCCCTGTGCGCTGATCATCGCGATCCCGGCCAGTTTCTTCGCGGGTTTCAGCTGAAACGTGGTCCGGAAGCCCGGGCAGCTGCCGCCGTGGCCGACGGTGCGTTCGCCATCGCGTTCAGAAACCGAGAACCCAAGCCCCCACATGGTGTCGAAGTCGGGGTCCACCCAGTGTACGCGGTGCATCTCGCGCAGAGTGTTCACGTCCAGCACTTCCATCCCACCGTTCTCCAGCAGCCTGAACTGCCAGGACGCCAGCTTGGCCAGATCCTCGACGGTCGACGCAAACCCGGCGGCGGGCGCGATCCCGTGGGCCTGGAAGAAGGGTGACTCGGTGCGCATGCCGTCGCGCTTGAGCCGGCTGTAGCCGGTGGCGTAACGGTCGCCCTTGTGTTCGGCCGGGATGTCGGTGTAGGTGTCCGACATGCCGAGCGGATCCAGGATCTGCGCACGGATGTAGTCGTCGTAGGTCATCCCCGACGCCTCTTCGACGATCTGCCCGGCCAGCGCCATCCCAAGGTTCGAGTACTGGAAGTAGCGCTCACCGGGGTACAGCGTCTCCTGGTCGGAGAGTCCGTCGATGATCGCCTCGCGCGTCGGGAACGGAAAATCGGGACCCGTCCAGTAGGGTTGGGCCGACTCGCGCGGGAGCCCCGACGAATGGGTGAGGATGCCCTCGACGCGCACCGGGGGACCACCCGGATACGCCTGCTCCAGATCGTACCACGGCAGGATCTTCGACACCGGATCGACCAGGCTCAGCTTCCCCGCATCGCGCTGCTGCATCACCCCGATCGAGGTGAACAGCTTCGAGATCGAGCAGATCGAGTACATGGTCGACGGCGTCGCTTCGACACCGGCCTCGGGGTGCGCATACCCATAGCCCTCCGCCCAGACGAGATCCTGGTCGTGCACCAGCCCGACCGAAACCGCGGGGAGCTTCTCGTAGTCCATCTTGGCGTCGAGCCACACCTCGAAGAGGTCGACGGCCTGCTGGAAGCGGGGGTCTTGCGTGGGATCGGCCGACTGGGCGCAGCTTGTCGCCGGAGCGAGGAGCAGGGCCAGGAGGGCGGCGGTGCGGGACCAGGGACGGGGCGAGCGGTTCATGGGGCCTCCTTGAAGAGCGCGGGCGCTGCCAAAACAGATGTAGCCCGTCCATAGTGCGGAGGGAGACCGAATAGTGGCAAGCGTGTGCGGCGCCGTCGTGCCCGCGACAACCGACCGACGCCGCGGGTTAGTTCGAGACGGCCACCACCCGCCGTACTACCACAATCGACTCGCCCAGCTCGCCGGTCTCGAGAAACGCCACGAGCCCGTCCGGCCCGAAGGCTTCCGGCATCGAGGTCTCGCTCGGATAGCTGCCCAGGTAGCGGCCGTCTACCGTCAGCACATCGATGGGGCCGTCGCCGAGTAGATCTGCGCCTCGCCGCCGCACCCAGATCTGTCCGTCCCGGGTCGTCCGCAGGTCGCGCACAACAGGGACTTCATCCGCCGCCGGAAGCGCTTCGAGAAAGGCACGCCTCGACCGCATCAGTGATTCCCGCATTTCCGCAGACGGGATCGCCTGCACAACTTCGCCGGTCCGGCCGTCCATCATGGTTCTCGGCCGGTTCGAACGGGCTTCGGCCAACCTGGCTTCGTCGTCGAGTTGGCGCTCGATTCCGGCTTCGAGGATCCGGTCGGTTACCGGCTCGGGGTGGAAGGGGCGAGACAGCACCGCGGAGACAGCGCCATCCGGTCCGGCGAGCTTGATCGCGTACGCCGAGGAGTCGGAGAAAGCCACGCCACCGCCGGGAAGCGGACCTACGTACAAGCCCGGATCGAAGGTGCGAGGGGGTGGGGCCTGGCCCTCCGTGCTGATGCGCCGCCCACCCACGCGGAACTCCACGACACCGGCGGATGGGGGTGCCCAGGCCCAGGCGATCGTCCCCCTGACCACATCGTCGCCCTCGAGAGCGAAACGAAGGATCGGCCGCTTCCCCGGCGGAGGCTCCTGGTCCGCGGGCCGCATGGACTCGATGCGTGCCAGGTATCCGGAAAGGATTACCGCATCGCCCTCACCGCCGGCGGGGTAGATTCGGCCCGCCACGCCGAGCAGATCGTCACCCACTCGAACGTTCCTGTCGAATGCACCATCGCTTTCGTACATCTGGAACGCACGATGCCGCGGCACGTCGGGTACCACGACTCGTCCGTCCTCCATGACCGCGAGATGCCGGGGGAAGTCGAATTCTCCCGGGCCGTTTCCACGCTGCCCGATCGTCCTTGCGAAACCGCCTTCCCGGTCTACCACCACGACGGTCACGACATCGATGTCCAGGAGGTAGAGGTTGCCGGCACCGTCGAAGGCGGCATCGATGATCCGACCGAACTGCTGCCACTCGGGCCCGTCGAGCGTGCCGACCCGGTAGACCTCCTCGAAGTCGGCCTCCAGCGGACGGTCCTCGCCCGGAAGTTCGATGACCTCCTGGGCCTCCAGGGCACCAACCGCAGCGAGCAAGCACACCGAATGTAATCCCGGCATTACAAAATGTAAACTTGACATTACACTCGCGTTCTCTGCGTCTCCGACTCGGTACCGCTTCCCACATACGTCGGTCGAACCGGGGCGCTTACTCCGTTGGCTGCTCCGGCGCAGGTCCGCCCTCCGTCCCCCGCCGTGCCGCCGCCCACTTCGCCAGCCGCCGATACGCCTCCCCCAGTCCCCACGCCACCGCCACCACGATCAGCAGCAGCGCCACCCACCGCAGCAGAGCCGCCCCGAACGCGGCGTCCAGCGCCGGACGCTGGAAATTGTAGGCGGTCAGCACGCCCCAGCGCTCGGCCATCCAGTGCCAGCTCGTGTGGGCGACGAGTGCCGAGATGAGGATGGCGCCGATGCGCGTCGGGATCACCCTGGCGAAGAGAAGCGCGAGCCCCGGCACCATGATCAGGAGTGCGAAGAGCTGGCCGAACTCCACACCGATGTTGAACCCGAGGAGGGACGTGAAGAGGTGCGAGCCCGCGAATTGGAGCGACTCGCGCAGCTGGAACGAGAAGCCGAAACCGTGCACGAGGCCGAAGCCGAAAGCCCACATCCAGCGGCGCTTCTGTGTCCTGGACACGATGTTTTCGAGCGCCATGAAGACGATCGATGCCGCGATGAGCGTCTCGATCAGCGGCGGAAACCAGAGCGCATTGGGGGCGATGCCGAGCACCGAGGCGCCCAGCGTGATCGAGTGGGCCGCGGTGAAGGCGGTCACGACGGAGACGAGCGGCCAGAAGCGCCGCAGCGGGATGACCAGGCAGAGCAGGAAGAGGAGGTGGTCGATCCCGTCCAGGATGTGGGCGAAGCCGAGCACGACGAAGCGCAGAAATGCCTGGTGCCATCGGGGGTCGAGGCGGACGCGCCCGGGATTCCCCGTGTACTGGTAGACGCGCTCCGCGCCTTCGGGCGTGACGAAGCGCAGCACCGTCGTGGTGCGAAGCCCCAGGTGCGCCCACGCGGGATCGATCGAGAAACGCGAATCGGCCGACTGGACGGGGATCTCGAGCACCACGTCGAGCATGGCCTGTTCCAGAATCAGGTCGATGCCGGCGGACAGCGGCGGGGCGCCAACGTGGGCGAGCGCACGGTCGTAATCGGCGAAGGAAGGGTCGGAAGGCAGCGAGATGCGCGCCCCGGTGACGAGGGGGGCGGGCAGCAGCGTCGATTCCTCGTAGAGCGCCACATAGCCGGCGATCCAGATGGTCGCCTGGTCGGACAGTAGCGCCGACGCTTCCTCGATTTCGACGTAGCCCGGGCCGCGGACGGGAAAGTCCACGTCGCGCATGGAGGTCAGGGGGACGCGCACGACGAGCCGAAGCACCCCATTCTCGGCCTTGACGAAGGCGCGGACGATCACGTCGGCAGGGATCTCGTGAGGAAGCGGTATCGGACGGAACCCGGGAGCGGGGACTTCGTCGCGGAGAGGGGCGTTCGTGGCTGCGGGTGCCGGGGTGCCGTGAGGGGCGGAGACCGCCGGGAGCACGGCCGTCGCCGATGCTTCGGGCAGCGCGATGACGGAAGCCGCCTCGGCAGTGGCCGGTGCCGGGATCGAGAGGCCGACCATCCCCACTGCCAGTGCGACGAAACCCGGTGTTGCGTGACGCTTCATTCACTGTCTCCGAAGGGGTCGCTCTGCCCGGCGGAGCCGGGAACCACTACAACGGTCAACCCTCGACACTTGGCTGACAAGCGAGTGATGCCGTACTTTGCCCCCCTTCCCCAAACATCTCCGTCCCATCAAGGAAGTTTCTCATGAAGCGCAAGTTGCTTCTCGTTGTTGCGATCGTTGCGACTGTTATCGTCGCCTGCGTGGCCCAGGATAGCGCGGATCAGACCGTGGCGTCGGATGCCGTGATGGCCCCGATGTTCGAGGTCGATCCGTTCTGGCCCAAGCCGCTGCCGGACCACATGGTGCTCGGGTCGGCCATCGGGGTTGGCGTGGATTCGCGCGACCATGTGTTCATCGTGCACCGCGGGAATCTGACCGAGCGGACGGAAGGGGGCGCAGACGCGGATCCGCCGATTGGCGAGTGCTGCCGGGCCGCGCCGCCGGTGCTCGAGTTCGATCCCGAGGGGAATCTGGTGAACTCGTGGGGAGGGCCGTCGGATGACTACGTGTGGCCCGCGTCGAACCACGGGATCACGGTCGATCACATGGACAACATCTGGATCGGCGGGAACGGGCCCAACGACACGCACGTGCTCAAGTTCTCGCGCGACGGCCAGTTCCTGGCTTCGTTCGGGGAGCCGGAGGCCGGGCCGGCCGACAGCAACAGCCGCACGCGCTTCAACCGGGTCGCCAAGCTGGCGTTTGACGCCGAGGCGAATGAGGCGTACCTGGCCGACGGGTACGGGGGGCGCCGGGTGGCGGTTTTGGACGCGTCGAGTGGTGAGTTCAAGCGCTATTGGGGCGCGTACGGCAATGAGCCGGACGACACGCGGACGCCGCCGTACGATCCGGACGCGCCGCTGATCCAGCAGTTCCGCACCCCCGTGCATTGCGCGGATCCGTCGCGCGACGGGCACGTCTACGTATGCGACCGTCCCAACAACCGCCTCCAGGTGTTCACGACGGACGGGACGTTCGTTGACGAGGTGCAGCTGGCGCCGCGGACGCTGGGCGACGGGTCGACCTGGGATGTGGCGTTCTCGCGCGACGCGGAGCAGAAGTACATGTACGTGGCCGACGGGAAGAACATGCGGGTGTACGTGCTGGACCGGCTGAATCTGGAAGTCCTGACCAGCTTCGGCGACGGCGGGCGGCAGCCGGGGCTCTTCTTCGCGGTGCACTCGATCGCGACCGATTCGCAGGGCAACATCTTTACGACCGAGACCTACGAGGGAAAGCGCGTCCAGAAATTCGTCTACACGGGAATGGGTCCCGTGACGGCGATGAATCAGGGGGCGCCCTGGCCGACAGGGAACTGACACACCAGCAGACAGGAGCGGTGACACCATGAAGACCTTCCCACTTGCAACCTGCGCCGTGCTTGCCGGGGCGCTGATCGTAGGGGCGTGTGCGCCGGGCGATGCGCCGGAGGCCGAAGCAGACGCCGAGCCGGCCGCCGAAGCCGAAATGGGGCCCATGACCTTCTTCATTACCAGTGCGGGGCCGGGGGACGGCGCCAACCTGGGCGGGCTCGAGGGCGCCGACGCGCACTGCGAGACGCTGGCGTCGGCGGTGGGTGCCGGCGGCATGGGCTGGATGGCGTACCTCAGCACGATCAACGAGGACGGGAGTGCGGCGGTGAACGCGCGCGACCGGATCGGCATGGGGCCGTGGCACAACCAGGCCGGAGCGATGATCGCCAACGACGTCGACGAGCTCCACTCCGAGGCGGTCAACCTCACCAAGGAGTCGATCCTGACCGAGAACGGCGACATGGTGAACGGCCGCGGCGACGACCCCAACATGCACGACATCCTGACCGGTTCGAACATGGACGGGACCGCTTTTGCCGGGGAAGACTACGACAACTGCGCCAACTGGATGAGCAACGGAGAGGACGGGAGCACGGCGGTGGGTCACCACGACCGGACCGGCGGTGGCCAGAATCCGACGTCGTGGAACTCGGCGCACGCCTCGCGCGGCTGCAGCCAGGAGAATCTGCAGGGCACGGGCGGCAACGGCTTCTTCTACTGCTTCGCGGCGGGGAATTGAGGCGGCGGGTGCTGGTGGGGCGTCCCGGCCCGACACCATCGCCATCGAGCTCGACCCAGGCACGACCGCCGACCACCCTGCTGGCCGTGCTTGCGCTCGCGGTGTGCACGGGTCAGGACGCGGCGGACACTGATGCGGGCGGTGGCGGCGAGGCCGACGCCCAGGCAGGCGGCACCGTCTTCATCGAGGAGATGACCTGGACCGAGATCCGGGACGCCATCGACGGCGGCATGACCACGGTGATCCTGCCCACCGCCGGGACCGAGCAGAACGGGCCCCACATGGTGATGGGCAAGCACCGCTACATCATCGAGGAGGCGAGCGACCGGATTGCGCGCGAGCTCGGCAACGCCCTGGTCGCGCCGGCCGTGACATACGTGCCTGAGGGTGACGTGGACCCGCCGTCGGGCCACATGCAGTACGCCGGCACGATCACGCTGCCGAACGAGTTCTTCATGAAGCTGGTCGAGTACGCCGCTCGCAGTTTCCGCGTCCACGGCTTCACCGACATCGTGTTCATCGGTGACAGCGGCGGGAACCAGAGGGGGATGCAGGCTGTCGCGGCCGAGTTGAACGAGGAGTGGGGCGGCGAGGGCGCCACGGTGCACTTCATCGGCGACTACTACGCGAACAACGGCTTCCGCAACTGGCTCATGGAGCAGGGCGAAACCGATGAGACGATAGGTCGCCATGCGGGAATCTCCGACACCTCGATCCTGCTGTATGTGGAACCCGCGCATATCCGCCAGGATGAGCTGGCACCGGGCGGCGGATTCGAGGGGAGCGGCGTGTCGGGGGATCCGACCCGGGCCTCCGCCGAGTATGGCGAGGTGGGCATGGAGATGCGTGTGGATGCGGCGGTCAGGCAGATCCGGGCGGCGATGGGGTCGATGTAGGGGCGGCGCCTTGAGATCGGGGTGTTACCGGTGAGGCGGCAGTACGCACTGCGAGCGGCGGCTGTTGGATTGGCCGCGATTGTCGTCGCGGGCCATGCCACGGCGCAGGACAACCCTCGGCCCGTGCCGACCTTCACGCTCACCGGGCAGATCGTCGACGCCGTGAACGAGGCTCCGGTGATCTCTGCGGTGATCAAGGTCCCGCAACTCAGGCGATACGTCTTCTCGGATACGGGCGGACAATTCCGCTTTCCGGACTTCCCGGAAGGCACCTGGGACATCGTCGTCGAGATGCTGGGGTACCACACGCTTGACGGATCCGTGACCGTTTCGGAGGGGAACGGGCTGTTCCTGCGCCTGGAGCCGGATCCCATCGCACTGGAGGGCCTGCGGGTGCGGACCCGTTCCGAACGGCTCCTGTCAGAGCGGAGGCTGCGGATTCCCTACCGTGTCACCAAGATCGGGACCGAGACCTTCGCCGCCAGCATCAATCCCGACCCGACCGCCATCTTCCGGCGCAACGCCCGCTCGCATATTGTGCCCTGCCCGGAGACGGCCGAAGATGCCGACGAGCAGATGACGCCGAGCTGTTTCCTGACCCGGGGCCGACCGCAGAGGATCATGGTCTTTCTGGACGAAGGGCGCCTCGAATCCGGCATGGTCGAGCTCGCGATCCTGCCCAGGGAGCAGATCCACTCCATGGACTGGGTCCCGGAAATGAAGCAACTCCGCGTCTACACGAAGCACTTCATCGAACGGCTCGACAATACGCGAATCAACCTGTCGCCGCTGGTGTATCCGTAAGCCGGCGCACGCCGTTGCGTATTCGGGAAAGAACGACGGCAAGTCATCCAGGCAACCCGGGGACTACCGAATGAGACGGCGTCGAGGGTCGCAGGCAGCATGGACCGCTGTGCTGGCCACGGCCGTGCTCGCCGGGTCCGCGGCCGGACAGGACACCGTTCCTCCGGTGCCGACGTTCAACCTCACGGGGCAGATCGTCGATGCGCTCAACGAGCGGCCCGTCATCTCCGCGGTGATCAAGGTGCCGGAGTTGAGGCGCTACGTCTTCTCGGATGTGAACGGACGCTTCCGCTTTCCCGACTTCCCCGAGGGATCCTGGGAAATTGTGGTGGAGATGCTGGGGTACGAAGCCCTCGAAGGGTCGGTGACGGTTTCCGAGGGGAACGGGCTCTTCCTGCGATTGAATCCGGACCCGATCGCGCTGGAGGGTTTGCGGGTTCGGTCGCGCGCCGACGGGCTTCTCGAGCGGAGGCGCCGCCGCTATCCGTTCCGGGTGACCACCATCTCTCCTCAAACCATCGCCGATGCCATCAACCCCGATCCGGCCGCAATCTTCCGGCGGAACGCGAACTCATTCGTAACTTCGTGTCTTGACCGCGCCGGCTTTCTGACAGTGGGAGCCTGCTACTACAGGAGAGGCCGGAAGACGCAGGTCACGGTCTTTCTCGACGAGGGGGCGCTGATGGGCGGCATGTCCGAACTGTCGATGTTCCCGGCCCGGGACATTCACTCCATGGACTGGCTCAAGGACATCGGTGAACTCCATGTTTACACGAAGTGGTTCATTGGACGTCTCAACACATCGCGAACCAGGCTGGCGCCGTTCAGGTGGCCGTTTGGCTAGCTCTGCGGCGCCTACCCGGTGACTACGGACGCCTATGCAACCCGGCGGGAGATGCCGATGAAGATCCGACGACGAACACTGTGGGCAGCACTGCTGGTCCTCGGGGCCTCGATGCCGCCAGGTCGCGGCGCGAACGGCCAGGACACGATTCCCCCGACCTCCACCTTTACGCTGACCGGTCAGATCGTCGATGCGGTAAACGAACGGGCCGTCATCTCCGCGGTAGTCAAGTTTCCCGAGCTCAGACGCTTCGTCTTCTCGGACATGAACGGGCGTTTTCGCGCTCTGGAGTTTCCCGAAGGCACATGGGACATCGTCGTCGAGATGCTGGGATATCACACTTTGGACGGGTCGGTCACGGTTGCCGAGGGTAACGGCCTCTTTCTGCTATTGAATCCGGACCCCATCGCACTGGACGGCCTGCAGGTGCGATCGCGCGCCGACGGACTGCTCGACCGGAGGCGCCGACGCCATCCGTACCGGGTGACCTACATTTCACCTCAAGACATCGCGAACGCCATCAATCCCGATCCCACTGCGATATTCAGGAGGCACGCCAACTTTGTCGTCGTGTCGTGCGCCGAGGGGGATTGGGCATTCGGCGAGTGCTACGACAGTAGGGGTAGAGTGAAAGGTGTGGGCGTGCTGCTCGACGAGGCACCGCTGCTGGGCGGCATGAGCGAGCTTCAGATGTTCCCGGCGGCCCACATTCACTCCATGGACTGGCTCCCGTCCCGCGGCGAACTTCACGTCTACACCAGCTTCTTCATCGAGCGTCTCAACAATTCACGCATGAGGCTGATGCCATTCGACCCCTTCGAATGAGCGGTTCGGCGGTTGGCGCGGCTCTGGTCGCTGCAGGGGTGGCCGCGACTGCGGCGTGTACTCAAACCCTTCCCGAGGCCGCAATGGTGGGCGACCCGTTGCCCGGTCTGGCCGACGCAGAACTCGCGCGCTTCGAAGCTGGCCGCACGCTCTTCGACCGGGTCTTTTCGGTAGACGAGGGAACGGGGCCGCTCTTCAATGAGAACCAGTGCAGCGCCTGCCATACCGACCCGGCAGCAGGCGGGACGGGTGAACAACTAGTCATCAAGGCCACGCGGCGGCTGGCAGACGGCAGTTGCGACATCCTCGCCAGTGAAAGCGGCGAGAATCTGCGCCGGCGCGCGATCCCCGCGCTTGTGCGGCACGGCATCGAGCGCGACACCCTCCCGTCCGCGACAGCCGACATCGCCACCTTCTCGGTCCCGTTCCTCTTCGGGCTCGGCGCGGCCGACCTGGTTCCGGAAGGCGCCCTGCGCGCCGCCGCCGATCCTGACGACGCGGATGGCGACGGCATCTCGGGCCGGCTCGGCCTCACCCCGGACGGCCGCGTGGGCCGTTTCGGACGAAAGGCCGATGTCGCCTCCCTGCACGACTTCACCCACCTCGCCCTCTTCAACGAAATGGGAATCACCACCACCGTTCATCCGCGCGAGCGTGGCCAGAACGGCGCGCCTCTTCCCCCCGGCGTCGATCCCGCCCCCGACCCCGAAATCGACGACGCGTCCGCCGACCTCATCACCGACTTCGTGCGCATGCTGGCCCCCCCGCCCCGCCCCACCCCCGACCCCGACGCGGCTTCCGCCATCGCGCGGGGTGAATCCCTCTTTGCGGCAACCGGCTGCGCGGCCTGCCACACCCCCTACGTCACCACCGGCCCATCCCGGCTCCGGTCCCTCGACCGTGTCCGTGCGCCCCTGTATTCGGACCTGTTGCTACACGACCTGGGCCCCGCCCTGGCCAGCACCTGCGCTCCCGGCGCCAGCGAGACCGAGTACCGCACTGCGCCGCTGCTCGGCCTCCGGCACCGGCGCACCTACCTGCACGACCTGCGGGCCTCTACGCTCCAGCGCGCCATCGAACTGCACGGCGGCGAGGCTCAATCTGCCCGCGACGCTTTCCGGGCACTGTCCATCGTCGACCGTCAGGCGCTGCTCCGCTTTCTGCGTTCTCTTTGAGCATCCCGCGCTGGCGCCGCACGCGGGCGAGGCCTACTCGGGCTCCTCAAACTCCGCGCGGAACAGCCGGTCGGTGAGCGTGGCGATCACCGGCACGGCCGCTGTCAGAGTTACCACCCCCAGAACCTCCAGGAATCCCGTCTCTTCACGCTGACCCGAGATCCCCAGGGCGTATCCGGGGATGATTGCGACGGCCGCGCCGATCAGCGCCGGTCCCAGCGAGCCGCGCGACCGGTCCGTGCGTCCCCCGAGGCGGGCTCCGAGCGCGGATCCCAGCGCCGGCAGCGCCACGGACGCTGCCGCGGCTGCCATGGTGGTGGTCGCACTGCATTCGGTGAACAGTGCGTCGTCGTCCGGCCCCTTGAATCCAATGCATCGGCTCGCCACCCAGACCCCCGCGGCCAGCCCGGCGGCGTTGCCCATCGCGGAGCCCAGGAAGACCGTGCCCGTGCGGTGCGGCGCCACCTCGAGCGACCAATCGTATCTCTGCGGACCGTATGCCCGCCGCCTTGGTGCCGCGTCCGGATCCCGCCCAGGCCTGCGCGTCTCGATGATCAGCGCTCCCCAAAGCGACCCGGTCCCGAAGCGTGCGCCGGCTTCCGACGGCTGCACCACCTCGATATTCTCAATCGTCTCGATCGGAAGGGTGGCGTACAGCGTGGCCGGATTGCGGACGAGCACACCGTCGAGGTAGACCTCGGGGGAGTTGCACCCGGGATCGCTGCTGCTCAGACCGCGGATGAAGTTGCCGGAACGCGCGCCTCGAAACTCCAGACACGTAGGCTGTCCGACCACGCCGCTACGCGTGATCCGAACGCCCGGAACCTGGGCGGTGAGGAGATCGACGAGGGTCATCGACGTCTCCTCGTATCGCCGGATCTCCTCGCGCGAGACCTGGTTCAACTGACGGCCCGCCGCCCGGCGCTCCCGCCCCTCACGGCTGGTGGCTTCGACCACCAGCGGCGCCAGGGTGATTCCGGTTTGGGTCAGCCGGATCGTCAGACTGAGGGGCTCTTCACCTGCTTCCACCTCCTGCCAGTGCGCCCCGAACGCCACATGGCGGACCGTGAGCACCCAATCGCCCCGGGGCACGCTAGCAAACGAGAAGGAACCGTCGGCTTCCGTGACTCGTGTCCCCACACCGTCGATCCATACTTCCACATCGGCTACGGGCGCACCGGTTGCCTCATCCACGACACGCCCGGACAGGGACGCGCCGGCCTGAGCCATGCCGACCGACGGCACTCCACAGAATACGGACAGCGCGGCGATCGTCGTGCACCGCGTCCGTTGGCGCCAGGTCCACTGCATTTGCACCTCTCCGGCCCTGACGTGAACCCCTAGCCCGGATTTCTCACACCTATAAGAGAGCACCGGCCTCCGAGGGGTGTTAAGTTTATGTAGGGCATGAACTTGACATGATTCCCCAAGGAGGACCGATGCTGACACAGTGTAAACCGCTTTCGTTCGCATTTCAAGGGTGCCAAGGCCGCAGGGTGACCGCCGCGTTCGACGGCGGATCGATCACTTCGAACGGCGGGGCGCTGCTCCTTCGCCAGGCGGACCGTTCCACCGGGCTCTTCGACCGGGTTGCCGCAGGCTTCACGGACCACCGCGATCCGCGCCTTACGGAACATTCGGTGCGGACACTGGTGGCACAGCGCATCGCCGGCATTGCCCTGGGGTACGACGACCTCAACGACCACGACGACCTGCGGCGCGACCCGCTGCTGGCACTGCTGTCGGGCAAGCTCGAGGCACGCCGGAAAGGGTGTGCACCACTGGCGGGCAAGAGCACGCTGAGCCGGCTCGAGCACGCACCTGCCGGTGGCAAGCCGAGCCGCTACGCCAAGATCGACCACGACCCCGAGAAGCTTCAGGACGTGCTGGTCGAGTCGTTCATCGACTCCTGGCAGGGCCTGCCCCCGTCGCGGCTGGTGGTGGACATCGACTCGACCGACGTTGCGGTGCACGGCAGCCAGGAGGGCCGGTTCTACCACGGCTACTACAACCACTACTGCTTCCTGCCGCTGTACATCACCTGTGGCGGACGCCCGCTCTTCGCACAGCTCAGGCCGGGCAACGCCGACCCGGCCGGAGGGGTGACCGGACCGCTCGGCCGCATCGTCGCCCGGCTCCGCCAGGAGTGGCCCTGGCTGAAGATCCTGCTCCGTGCCGATTCCGCGTATGCTCGCGAGGAACTGATGGCGTGGTGCAAGGACAACGACGTGGACTATGTCATCGGGCTGGCAAGGAACTCGCGGCTCGTCGAGCGCATCGTATGGCTACTCGACGACGCCGCGGCCGAAGCGGAGAAGAAAGGCCGGCCGGCCCGCCGGTTCACGGAGTTCCCCTACGCCACCCTCACCAGTTGGTCCTGTAAGCGCCGCGTCGTGGCGAAGGCCGAGCATCTGGCGGACAAGGCGAACCCCCGCTTCGTGGTCACTTCGCTGCCCGCCGACACCTTCTCGGCGCGGACCGTGTACGAGCGCCTCTACTGCGCACGGGGCAACATGGAGAACACGATCAAGGAGCAGCAGCTCGATCTCTTCTCCGACCGGACCTCGGCCACCTGCTTCGCCGCCAACCAGCTCCGGCTCCTCTTCTCCGCCTTCGCGTCGATCCTCTTCGATGCCATCAGGCAAGCGCTTCACGGCACCCCGCTCGCCCGCGCCACCGCGGGAACGCTCCGGCTCAGGCTCCTCAAGATCGGTGCCCGCGTCATGGTCTCGGTTCGCCGGGTCAAGGTCGCCATGGACTCCGCGCACCCCTCCGCCGCAGCCTTCGCACGGGTCCACGCTCGACTACCGGGGTAGGCTCCCCGGCCGCTCCCGAGCACCCTCCCAGCCACCACGTTCCAAGGACCACTGCGTCCTGGAACCAATCAGGGCCTCTTCAGCCCGTCAATCTCTTCGTTCGCTGCTTCGAAAAACCCGCCAGGGACCTGCTGTCCCTCACTCCGACACGCTTGGCCACCCCCGGTCACACCCTCAACCCCTCCCCTCAGGCCTCTGACTGGCCTGTGTGAGAAATGCGGGCTAGACACCGAATCGTGCGCAATGTTCGCCAGACCGTTGCGTACGTGGTATTGTGTCTCGTAACCATGATAGAGCGTGAGTTGCGAGATTGCACCCCGTGCCAGTGTGTATGCACTCTGGCATTCATAACTCCATTCAATAGGAGAAGCGCCATGGAACAAGGCAAGAACAGAGCACCGCGCAGCGGTTGGGGGGTCGTCGCTCTGGCGACGCTTGCCCTCGCCCTGCCCTCCGCTCTCGAGGCCCAGACGGGCTCGATAAGGGGGCAGGTGGTCGACGCGATCACCCAGAGGGCGGTTGGAGGCGCCCAGATCGAGATTGTCGACACGCGCCAGGGTGGCCTGACCAACACCTCCGGCCAGTATCTGATCCTCAACGTCCCGGTCGGCGACCACGAGGTGCGGGTGCAGTTCATCGGGTTCGGTACCGCGACGCAGACGGTCACGGTCGCCAGCGGCGAGGCTGCAGTGCTCGACTTCGAACTCGCACAGGCCGCGCTCCAGCTTGACCAGATCGTGGTCACCGGAACCGCCCAGGAGACGCAGGCCCGGTCGATCGGGAACACGGTTTCGACCATCGATGCTGCCGAGATCGTGGAGATCGCGCCGATCAGCAACGTGCAGGAACTACTGACCGCCCGGACTCCCGGATTGACGCTGGTCGCCAACTCCGGTCAGGCCGGCGCGAGCTCCAAGCTTCGCATCCGGGGAGCCGGATCCCTCGCGGCGGGGCTGGCACCCGTCGTGTATGTCGACGGAGTTCGCATGAAGTCGGGGACACAGGGAGGCCTCGACGTGGGCTGGGGCGGCGCGCAGGGTACTGACGCCCTCGACTTCCTGAACCCGAACGACATCGAGTCGGTCGAGACGATCAAGGGCCCGGCAGCCTCGACGCTCTACGGAGCCGATGCGGCCGGCGGCGTCATTCAGATCATCACCAAGAAGGGTCGTGCCGGATCCGGACTGGTGTGGAACGCTTCCTTCGAGACCGGCTACAACGAGTGGGCGCTCAACACTCCGACGAACTACTGGAGGTGCACCGCGTCCAACATCGGCACCCCCGCCATCTACCCGGGGTGCGCGGGCGTGGCGGAAAACACGGTGTTGGAGGATGACCCGGTGAAGCGTCATCCGATTGCGCTTCGCCAGAACGAAGGCGGGCCGGACGAGTACGCCGATCTCAGCGCCTTCAACCTCTCCGCCCGCGGCGGGGGTGAGGCCTTCAACTACTACCTCTCGTTCGAGAAGAGCGGCGAAGAGGGCGTCTACTACAACAACTTCTCCAACCGGACCTCGGGGCGCGCGAACTTCGGGTTCACGCCCACCGAGAGGTTCTCGACGACCGTCAACGTCGGGTACGCGCGTACCCATGTGCAGATGCCGTTCGCAAACAACTCCTCGAACTCGATTCTGCGGAACGGGTTCCGGGGAAGGCCGGGATCATCCGCGCCATGGGAAGAGGGATTCAGGGGCTTCGGGCCCACGCTCGCCAACCAGTATGACAATCAGACCGAGGCCGAGCGCACGACCATCGCCATGACCGCCAACTACCAGCCGTGGGACTGGTTCACGAACCGCTTGACGCTGGGGATGGACAAGCAGGACCGAACGAACTCCGAGATCTACGAGATCGACACCACCGGTGCCCAACCGTGGGGAGCCACGGCCGCCGCCGGCCGGGTTCAGCGCGAACTGCCGGTCGACCACTCGTGGACGGCCGACTACGCAGGTACGATCGGGACCGACATAACCGATGACGTCACCTCGTCGCTGTCTTTCGGGGCGCAGCTGGTGAGGTCGCAGTTCTCGACCCACTACGTCGAGGGTCAGGGGTTCGTGGCCAACAACCTGAACCTCATCGGGACCGCGGCGACGACGCTGGCTTCACAGGGGTTCATCGAGCAGACCTCTCTAGGGGTGTATGTGCAGGAACAGGCAGCCTGGCGAGATCGCCTGTACGGCACGGTGGCCGTGCGGGTCGACGACAACTCGGCCTTCGGCAACGACTTCTCGCTTGTGGTGTACCCGAAGGCCTCGCTGTCCTACATCATCTCGGACGAGGACTTCTTCAGTCTGCCGTACGTGGACGAGATGAAGCTGCGGGGCGCCTGGGGCCAGGCAGGCAAGGCACCGGCTCCCTTCACCGCGGACCGGGCCTTTGCGCCGGACGTGACCGTGATCAGCGATATGGCTGTGAACCAGCTCTCGACCGCCTCGTACGGGAATCCCGACCTGAAGGCCGAGACGGGGACCGAGATCGAGCTCGGCTTTGACGCGTCGCTCATGGATGGTCGCGCCGCTCTTGAAGTCACGTACTACAACCAGCGCACCACCGATGCGCTGATCTCGGTGCCGGATCCGCCCTCGAGCGGGTTCAGCGGCAGCCACTTCGTGAATATCGGCGAAATCGCGAACAGCGGATTCGAGGTGCTGCTCACCGGATCCCCGATCTACACGCGCAATCTTCAGTGGGACGCGAGCGTGTCACTCTACACCAACTCGAACGAACTCGTCTCGTTCGGTGGCGCACTGGAGGACATCTCCTTCGGGGCGTTCGCCCAGGTGCACAAGCACATCGAGGGCTACCCGCTGGGCGGGTACTGGTCTGTCGACGTTGTGCGGGACGCGAGCGGCAACCCCGTTCTCACCTCTGGCGGAGGCGTGACCGTCGACTATGACAACGAGGAGTTCGTGGGGCCTCAGCTGCCTACGCGGGAGATTGCGTTCTCCAACACCTTCACGCTGATGGGCAACCTGCGGGTCTTCGCCCAGTTCGACTACAAGGGCGGCCACCACCAGTGGTGCGCGATCTGCTCGATCAGGAACCGGATCGATCGCAACAGCTGGGAGGTGAACAACCCCGCCGCCGATCCGGTCGAGGTCCTGGTGTGGCGCAGCCGTCAGACCAAGACGCACCTGTTCCCGGCGGACTTCCTGAAGTTCCGGGAGATCGCGCTGAGCTACACGTTGCCGGCCAACATGAGCAACGCCTTCCGCGCAGACCGCGCGACGGTGACGCTATCGGGCCGGAACATCTGGATGTGGACCAAGTACGGAGGCACTTCCGATCCAGAAGTCACCTTCTACAGTACACGCGAGTTCAGTGAACTCGACTACGCGTCCACGCCGATGACCCGCAGGGTGTCGGCATCAATCGCCCTGCAGTTCTGAGAGGAGGAAGCAAATGACTAGATTCAGCAAGACGCTGCGGCTGTTGGCCGCGTTGACCGTCGTTGGTCCGGTCGCCGGATGCGACACCCTCGACGAACTTCTGATAGCGAACAACCCCGAACGTATCTCCGAGGACGCGCTGAACGACGCGCTCCTGGTCGACGTGCTCGCCAACAGTGTGATCGGCGAGTTCTCGGCCATGTTCGACGACCCGTTCATCTGGCGGGGCAGCATGTTCACCGACGAGCAGATCACCGGGATCAACTGGGAATCGACCGCGCGGCTGAGCCAGAGGCTGGTTCGGTTCGACGAGGGCGACCCCGACAACATGTTCTCGCAAATCAGCGCCGCCCGCGTGATGGCGGACAGCGCCGCGGGACGGTTCCGGACCCTGATCGACAACCCGGCGGCGGATGAGCGCATGGCCATCGCGCTGATCTACGCTGGCTATTCCCACATCATTCTGGGCGACGCGATGTGCGAGGCCGTCTTCGATGTGGCAGAGAGCATCTCGTCGCAGGCGCAGGTCTATGAGCGTGGCCTGTCCCGCTTCGAGGAGGGCATGCAGGTGGCCGGCGCCGCCGGGCGTCAGGATCTCGTGAACCTTGCCCGTGTGGGCCTTGCCCGAGCGCACCTCAACCTGGGCAACCACAGCCAGGTGATGCAGTACGCCGGCGATGTTCCCGCCGATTTCGTCCACTGGGTGGAATACGAACAGACTTCGTCCGGCGGAACTGACCTCGTGCTGTGGGGCAGGATCAACGGCGGCAACCACTCGCTCGGCGTGCACCCGAACTTCCTGAACGGGGAGTTCGGAACTCAGGACATCGTCGCCAGCCAGACCGACCCGCGGGTGCAGCACACCCCGAGCTGGTCCCTGGGCCACAACCGTCTCACCCGACTGTACAAGCCGTATCAATCGCTGCCGTTCAGCGGATACAACGGGAAAGCGCAGGCGGACGGCGGGTCGCCTCCATTCTACGAGAGAGGCACGGACATCAAGATGGCGTCCGGGATCGAGGCGATGCACCACTACTACGAGGCTGCGGGGCCTGACGGCATGGGTCCGGCTGGATCCACGCTGGACTTCGTGAACGCCAGGCGGGCTGCAGGCAATCAGGAGGCGGTCGACCTCTCCGGCAGTGACCTGATGGCCGAACTGCGTGATCAGCGGGGCCGTGACATGTACCTGGGCGGCTTCCGTCTGGGCGACTTGCGGCGCTGGAAGAACCAGGGTGTGGGTGACTTCTTCCCGTCGGGAACCCACCCGACGACCGAGTGGGGCTCCTACGGGGACGCGACATGCTTCCCGCTCCCGCTCGAGGAGTATGAAGGAAATCCCAACCTCACCAAGCCGGGTTGATCGCCCGCGTGATGGCGAACGAGCGTGTTTGAGCGCTTGACAGGAGGGGGTGCGGTGGAGATGGCGACCGCCGCGCCCCTTCGTGGCTCGCCCGTCGTGAACCTCTCCCGGCTTGGGTTGCGCTCGATCGGGCGCCTGCGCCTTGCCGCGCTTGCCCTGGCCACTGCGCTGCCGGCCGCAGGTCTCGCGAGCTGCAACATCCTTGACGACGACCAGGAGCTCCCGAACACTGCGCGCGTGGAGATCACGGGCAGCTCGCCGGGGCCGTTGGAACTGGTGGTTTCCGACAACTTCGAGAGGGTGGCGAACATCGACCAGGGTGCCAGGTACACCGTTCTGGTTCAGTCTGATACGTCTCTTGTACAGCCCGACTTTGCGATGGATTACGACATTGAGGGCATACACAGGTTTTACGTCAAATTGACCAACCACAGCTCCGAGGTCGCGCAGGTGACCCTCCTGGTCGCCTTCGACGGGGAGGTCGGGTATACGCAGCGCGCAAATATATCCGAAGGCGGCGCCCTCGAGTTCAGCGAGATCTTCTACGGCACGTAGTCACCAGGGATCGATCCCGATGACGTCTTCGCCGCGGCGGCCGGTTCGCGCCAGTCCCATGGGCGCAGTCAACCGGCTCGCGAGCCTGCTCCTTGCCTGCGCGGCGTGCGGCGGCGATACGACGGAGCCGTTCGTCGAGCCCCCCGACCCCGAACCACCCCCCATCCCGGCGGAAGCCACCGCCTGGATCGAGAGTCACTCGGTCCCCTTCAACGGCTCCCACCTCTCCCTGCCCCACGACGACATCGAGTTCGTGCGGGACATCGTCGGCGACGCGCGCATCGTGTCGCTGGGCGAGAACACCCATGGGACCCGCGATTTCTTCGAGATGAAGGCGCGTATCCTCCGTTTCCTCGTCGAGGAGATGGACTTCGACGCCTTCGCGATCGAGGCGACCTGGCCCGAATCCAACCGACTGGACACCTACGTCCGCACCGGCGAGGGCGACCCCGCCGAGTTCCTTTCGGGGCTGTATTTCTGGACGTGGAACACCGAGTCGGTGCTCGAGATGATCGAGTGGATGCGCTCGCACAACGAGGCCGGCGGCAACGTAGGCTTCTACGGCTTCGACATGCAGGCGCCCGGGATGGCGCTGCACAACGTGCTGGAGTACGTGACTGAAGTGGACGCGGCGCGGACCGACTCGGTGGCGGCGATGCTCGACTGCCTCAATCGCTTCGCCAACAATCCTTCCGGGCGCACTCCCGATCCCGACTACCGTGCGCAGACGGCGGACTACCGCACTTCCTGCGGGGTCTCGCTCAACGAGGCGCGCAACCTGCTCCTGGACAGCCAGAGCGACTACGAGGCGATCTCCGGCGAGGACGCGTTCGCGCTGGCTCTGCAGAGCATGCGGGTCGCCATTCAATACCACCTGATGATCTCCGACGAGCAGAGTCGCGATGAGTCGATGGCCGAGAACACCGTCTGGCTCCAGCGCCGGTTGGGGCCCGACGCGCGGATGGTTCTCTGGGCCCACAACTTCCACGTTTCCACGCAGCCGGGTGCCCAGGGATGGTACCTGCGGCAGACCTACGGCGACGCGATGGTCGTTCTCGGTTTCACGCACGAACTCGGCACCTTCACCGGCGTGCGCCAGCGCGGCTCGAGCTATCTGGGTCTGGACCAGATGATTCTCGACGATGTACAGCCCCTGTCATACGAACACTTCCTGTCGTCCGCCAGCGCCCCGCGCTACTTCCTGGACCTCCGCAACCGGGACGCCGGCACGGCTGGAGCCGCCTGGCTTTCCAGCCAGCGCCAATTCCGCACGATCGGCTGCTGCTACAACCCCGACACTCCCGCCCGGTACTGGAATCGGCTACCCGCCGCCGAGTGGTTCGATGTCCTGATTCACTACGAATCGACGCGGCCGACTACGGTGTTGCCCTTTCGGTATCCGAATTCGTTCTGATCCCGCGCGCGGCGGCGGCGCTTCTCTGCGGGACTCGCGGATCGGCGAAGCAGAGAGGGCCGCACAGCCCACGCATTCAGTCGCCGCTACCCCGCGATGAGCGCCGGACCCACACGAACCGCCGAGCCCGCCGCACTGCGAGCGACAGCCCCGTCCACACCATCACAGTGGCCGCCAGCGTGAACAGCCCCGCCAGCAGCTGGCCAGCCAGCCCCCAGTACTCCCCGGTGTGCGCGTAGCGGAGAAACTGCTGGGCGCGGCGGCCCGGGGTGTCATCGGCAAAGGACTCCCATTCGCGCACAGCGCCGGTCGCCGCATCGACGGTCAGGTAGCCGATCCTCTGGGGCTGCCCCGCGCGTCCCCCCTGCACCTCGACCCTCACTTCGCCGGCCCCGGGGCGCGGCAGGGTCAGAATCATGGTCCGCCACCCCGGCGCCCACGACTCGGCCGTCGCGAGCACGGCTCCGAGGTCACCGGCACCACCGTCCGCGTCACCCGCACCGGCCACAGCCCGCGTCGCCTCGCCGGCCACGCCGGCCACCCCACCCACCACCCCACCCGGCCACACCTCCACCGGCACCACCGCCCCCACCACCGGATACACCCGGTCCCCCACCGCCGGATAGGAAGTCGTGACGCCGCTCGCCGCAATCAACAGCAGCGGCACCGCCGACCAGATCCCCACCACCTGGTGCCAGCTCAGATCACGCCACGCCCCCTTGGCCCCGGGACGGATGAGCAGCGCATTCGCAAGCGCCTTCCTCGTCAGGCGGCGCGGGAACCACAGCAGCGGCCCGGTCAACAGGAGGAAGAGGAACGCGACGTTGACCGCTCCCGTGACCGCGCGCGCCCGTCGAACCGACCCGTCCGACACATTGAACCAGCGGTGCCAGTCGTGGACCCCCTCGAAGAAGCGATCGAGCGCGGACGGGCCCTCGCCCAGCACTTCACCCGTATAGGGATCGACGTACGCATGGCCATCCCGCCCCTGGTGAACCTGCACGGGGGCGCGGGGGTGCGCGCGATACCGCAGCGATGTCGCCTCGAAACCCACCGCCGCCACGACCTCCTCCGGCGCCAACCGGGGCGAGCCGTACGCCGCATCCACGAAGTACCGCCGCTCGGCGATCCCCGTCACCGTCTCCTCCAGCGACAGGATCACCCCCGTCGCCGCCATCATGAGGATCACCACCCCCGCCGCCACCGCCACCGACAGGTGCAGCCGGAAGACGACTTCCCGGATCATGCCCGCGCCACCGGTCGCGCCCCGAACGACATCCGCCCGGCCGCGCCGCCGCAAAACGCCAGCCGCCCCTCCGCGCGACGGCCGCGCGCCCTCATTCCCCGCCTCAGTTCAAGGTGACGTAGCGCTCGAACCGCGCGACCTCGTCCTCGTCCACGTACTTCCCGATTTCGGCTCGGAACTGGTCCAGATCCGTATACGGGCGGTATTCCTCGAACTCGTGCGCCATGCGCTCGGTCATTCCCGGAACCGCCATGACCTCTTCGCGCGTCGCGGCGTTGAGGTCGATGGGGACGTACACGTACCGCGCGAGCCGCTCCACCTCGTCCTCGTCCACGTACTTCCCGATCTCCCTGCGGAATTCGTCCATGTCGACGTACGGGCGGTATTCCTCGAACTCGTGCGCCATCCGATCCCCGACGCCGGGAATCAGCAGGATCTCGTCGGTGGTCACGTCGTTGAGGTTGATCGGCAGCCAGAACGCATCGTACGCCGCGACCGCACCCTCTTCGCCCAGCGCCCCCGAGAGCACCGCGTGCAGATCCGCAGCGCTCAGGTGGGGCCGGCCGCCGACAACCGCCATCGATGCCTCGGCCGTCATCCCCGGGACCGACATGAGTTCGGCGTCGGTTGCCAGGTTGGGGTTGATGAGGGCGGCCATCGCGCCGGCTTCTCCCATCTCATCCATGGCTTCCGTGGACTCCGCGGCCGCGGGTTCAGACTCCGCCGCATCGTCGCTGCCGCCACAGCCGACCGATAGCACAACCATCAGGCCAGCGGCGAGGCACACTGTGTGTTTCCGGAACATGATCTACTCGTTTCTACATGGGGGAACCGTGGTTCGCGACCGGCGGCCCGCATCGCGCCCCCTGCCTGACAGCGACAACCGCCGAGCGGGAAAAGTTAGCGCTGGCGGCCGATCGCACAACGCCGGACCAACAAAGCCCGGGCCCCGCGTGTCTTTTCCCCGAGAGCAGTGTCAAGATTCTTCCCCGCCAGGGTGCGAGTCCGCAGACATCCTGCCGAGGCCGAGGAGCACAATCGGAATGAGATCGACGCCTTTCCGTGGAGCCGGGATTCCGGCCGCGGCGTTCATTGCAGGATTACTGTCGGCACCGGCCGGCACGCTCCACGCCCAGGCGTCCAACGGCGACAACGGGGCATCGACAGAACTGGTCGCGGCACCGTTGCCCGAGGCGGCGGACATCGACCTCGACGGCCGTCTCGACGAGGCGATATGGCAGAGCGCCGCGCCCATCACCGACTTCACCCAGCAGGAGCCGGTCGAGGGGGGCGTCCCTTCTGAGCGCACCGAAGTCCGCGTGGTCTTCGATCAGGACAACCTCTACATCAGCGCCGTCCTCTACGGCGATCCGGCCGACATCCTGGCCTACCAGCGCCAGCGTGACGCGAGTCTGCGAACCGACGACCGCTTCATGTGGATCCTCGACACCTTCCAGGACGGGCGCACCGGGTACTTCTTCGAAATCAACCCGGCCGGACTGATGGGGGACGGGATCCTGACCGGCGGTGGTGGTGGCGGCGGTGGTGGCGGCGGCGGCGGCGGCGGTGGCGCCGGCAAGGCCTGGGATGGCATCTGGGAGGCTCGCACGGCGCTGCGCGAGGACGGCTGGTCGGCAGAGATCCGCATCCCGTTCAGGACGCTCAACTTCAACCCCGAACTTGACAGCTGGGGGATCAACTTCCAGCGCACGATCCGTCACCGGAACGAGGAGATCCTCTGGCGGGGCTATCGGCGCAACGAAGGACTCTTTCGCCCGGTCTACGCAGGCCGTGTGACCGGCTTGAGAAATCTTTCACAAGGCCTCGGACTGGAGGCGCGGCCGTCGGCGGTGGCGACCTGGAAGAACGTCCCGGACAACACCGACCCGACGACCTTCCCCAGCGATGTCAGCCTCGACGTCAACTACAGCCTCACATCGAGCCTGCGCGCTTCGGCAAGCGTGAATACCGACTTCGCCGAGGTCGAGAGCGACGAGCGCCGTGTCAATCTGACACGGTTTCCACAGCGCTTTCGGGAACGCCGCGATTTCTTTCTCGAGGGCTCCGGCGTATTCACGTTCGCTCCTCGCAGCAGCCCCACACCCTTCTTTTCGCGACGGATCGGACTCAGCTCGGGTCAGCAGATACCCATCCAGTACGGCACTCGGCTGACCGGCCAGGCGGGGAAATACGAACTCGGCTTCTACCAGGTCGGCACCGCCGCGCACTCCTTCTTCGACGAGGGCGACGCGGCCGACGTGAGCATTCCGAGGGAGACCTTCACCGTGGCGCGGGTCAAGCGCTCGATCTTCGAGCAGTCGAGCGTCGGGGCGATCTACACGCGCCGGGCCGCCGCACCCGGCCTCGATGGCCTCGTGGTGGCCGACGGACACACGGCAGGAATCGATGCCCAGCTCAGCACGCGGCACTTCTTCGGCGACAAGCGCCTGGAGATGGAAGCGTTCTGGGTCTGGAACTCCAACCCGGACCCCACAATCGACCGGTCGCTCAACGACCTGACCGCGCGCGGCCTGCGCGTGAATTTTCCGAACGACATCTGGACGGCGCACATCTCGTACCGCGAGTTCGGCGACGACTACAGCCCCTCTCTGGGCTTCGTGTCCCGCAACGGCTTCCGCAGGGTGGAACCGCGCATGGGATGGGCACCGCGGCCCGAGAGCATCGACTGGATCCGGCAGTTCGACTTCGCGGTCCAGTTCCGCAATCTCACCAACATCGACACCGGCGTGCTCGAGGAGCGCGAATGGCAGTTCGACATCTTCGGGATCGATTTCGAGAGCGGGGACAACATCGAGATCGAGGCAACCCGCGTCCGCGAATTCCTGGACTATGGGTACGAGGTGAGCGACGGGATCGACATTCTCCCGGGTGATTACACGACGTGGGAATGGGGCCTGCAAGCTCGCACCGCCGGGCATCGCCGGGTGTCGATGTTCGGCGGGATCAATCGCGGGGGGTTCTGGGACGGAGACAGGACGCGCATGAACGCTCGAGCCTCGTTCCGGCCGAACCCGGGAGTGAGCATCTCCACCAACTTCGAGCACAACGCCGTGTCGCTCCCGCGGGGAGACTTCACTGCCGACGTCTACGAGATCGAGGGCGAGTGGAACCCGAACCAGTGGATCAGCATCACCAACCAGATCCGCTACGACAACGACAGCGACATCGTCGGGCTGTTCGCGCGGCTGCGCTGGATCGTGAGGCCTGGCAACGACGTCTTCCTGGTCTATACGCACAACTGGCGGAACCTGGGCCTGGACATCCTCAACGACCGCGACCTGATCACCCTGTCGAGGGGCAGCGCGATCAAGGCGAACTACACCTACCGGTTCTAGCGGGCCGGGGCGAATCGGCCGTGCTGGCCCGAATCGCCCGTGCCGGGGTGTCCGCAGGCCTGCTCGTGCCCGTCAGTGAACCACCGGCAGGACGATCCTGGAGGGATGGGCGGCCGTGCGGTGAACCTGGATCGTCGGTGCAAGCGAGGGCAACTCGATGTTGTCGGCATCGGCGCCCATGATCGTCACCCGGATCCGGTGGCCGGCGTTGAAGACGGTGGACGTGGGCTGGAGATCCATGACCAGCTCGCCCGGTTCACCGTCCGGCAGCGGCTCCACGTCCTCGGCAAAGCTGCGCTGGAATGGCAGCCCCAGGTTGTCCCAGGGGGCTTCGGCGAGTCCGCGGTGCGACGCTCTGAGCACTCCCTCCGAGATGTAGTGGGAGACACCGGCGGCATCGACCTCTTCGAGAAGCACGATAACGTCGGCGTCGTTGGTCGATGACGACGCCCACAGCGTCACCACGGGGTGCCCGGTGACGTTCAGGTCGGCCTCCAGCGGAGCGGTTGTGTAAGTGAGCGCCCTGGCGTCGTTGGGCGCCAGGTCGGGGTAGATCATCAAAGGGGCGCCACCCACGGCGTTGTCCCAGCGGGTAGAGGTGCCGGTGGTAGTGGTGAGGTCCACGTCGTACCTGTCCATCGCGTTGCCAACCGCGGGGGCGGTGGAGGACAGTGCACCGTCGTTGACCGACGCGACGCTTCCCGAAGGCCCCCCGGCCAGGTACCAGGTGATCTCCTCCGCTTCGGCAGGCGGCCAGTCGTGCGCCGAAGTCCAGTTCCAATCCCCCGGATCGTTCATGACGGCGTAGTGGATCGGGGGCTCGTCCATGATTCCGTTGTCGATCCCCTTCAGCCAGTAGTCGAACCAGCGGTGTTGCTCGACCGCTGTCAGTTGGGCGCTCTCCACCATCAGAAGACTGTCGGGCATGCCCGCGTGCGACCACGCGCCGATACCGAGCTTCTGGGGACCCCGGTAGTTGGCCCACAGGAGGACAGCATCGAGGACGAAGATGTCGTACCAGCCGTTCCAGTGGTACGCCGGCACCCCGGCCTCCTGCACCTCGTCGAGGACTCCCGAGACGCCGTGCTCGGCCCAGGTCAGGGTCGGGATGTCGTGATCGCGGAACCGACCCGCGGCGTACTCGACCGACACGTCCCAGTTGTCCTCGTGTTCGGCCATGGCGGCTTGCAGCAGCGATCCGTCGGTGTCTTCGTCGACCGGAGGCGCGGCCCAGTCGATGTCCAGATTGCGGGTCAGGCCGCCCCAGTGGTCGATCATGTCCTTGCGGTAGACCCCTCCCGGGTAGAGCTGGTCGTACATGTCGAGCCCGGCCACGTTCGGGAAGATCGCCTTGAGGGCGGGGTGCATCTCGGAGGCCGCCATGTACTGCGTCATGCCGAGGTAGGAGCCTCCGTACATCCCCACGTTGCCGTCGCCCCAGGGCTGATTCGCGAACCACTCGATCATTTCGCGCGCATCGTCGGTCTCGGCTTCCGAGAAAAGGCCCTCGTAGGTTCCGAAGGACGCACCGCCACCACGCACCTGCACCGCCGCCACCACGTAGCCGTGCTTCACCAGAAGCTGCAACGCCGCGTCGCCGTCGACCATCGAGTTGATATCGGGCACCTCGGCGCCTTCGGGCGCGAAGAACTGCAACAGCTGCCCCGGGTTGCGATGGTAGCGCGAGTGCGTCCACACCACCGGGAACGGACCTTGTGCGGCCTCGGCGCCGACGGCGGGGAAGGTGACGTCCACAGCCAGCCTGACTCCGTCCCTCATCTCGACGTACTGCGAGGTGTTGACCCAACTGTCGTAGATGGGCTCGGAGTAGCCTTCGTAGCGGCCGAATTCGGAGACGAGCCCGGTGTCGGAGGGTTCGGCGGCGTCGGTGCATCCGACCGCCAGACAGCCGAGAAGGAGAAAACGGAGGTGCCGCGCGCAACGGTTCATGGTCCGGTGTCCTGCTGATGACGAGCGTCTGCGGTGAATGGAGCCAACCGGGATCGAACCGGTGACCTCTGGCTTGCAAAGCCAGCGCTCTCCCAGCTGAGCTATGGCCCCCCGATGCCGGCGCAGGCCGGCGCGGCCCACAAGATAGCGCCGCCCGGTTGCCGGTGGAAATCCGCTTGCGGGGCTGGAGCAGACTCGGCTGGCGGACGGCGGAACCGGTTTCTGCTATATTGGGCCATGAAACGTGTCTCGCCGGTCATGCTCGCCGCGGTTCTCGCGGTTGCTTGCACTGCCGACCGCAGCCCCGAATCCGGGACCGCCGACTCGAACGTCGAGGACGCATCTTCCGCATCGCCAGCGCAGACCGAAGCCACTGGGCCAGCTCACCCGCGCACCGATGGCGCTGAGGTTGCCCCAGTCGATCCCGGAGACGCCGGCGTTTCCCCGGTAGTCGCGCAGTCCGAACCGGCGATTCCGGAGGAACCCGACCCGTACGGCCCGGGCCGTGTCTTCGACTTTCCCCGTCCCGACAACGTTCGCGGGCTCTATGTAAACGCCTGGTCGGCCGGCTCGCGGAGGCGGATCACCGCCCTGGCCGCCCTGGCTCAGCGCACCGAGATCAACTCCTTCGTCGTCGATATCAAGGATGCCACGGGCTTCGTCAGCCATCCCACCGAAGTCCCGCTGGCGATCGAGATCGGCGCGATCGACGAGATCCGGATCCCGAATCTGCGCGTGTTGCTCGACCGCCTCGAGAAGGCCGGCGTTTACCCGATCGCGCGCATCGTGATCGTGAAGGATCCGCTCATCGCGGCGGCGCGTCCCGACCTTGCCGTGCAGGACACGGCGGGCGGCCCCTGGAGCGACGACAAGGGCATCGTCTGGCTGAACCCCTTCAATCGCGATGTCTGGGACTACCACGTCGCCATCGCGCGCGAGGTCGCCGAGATCGGCTTTCCCGAGATTCAGTGGGACTATGTGCGGTTCCCGGATGCTCCCCAGTCCGCCATGAATCGCGCGCATTTTCCCGGCAGCGACGGTCGCGAGCGGCGTGACGCCATTCGCGAGTTCCTCGCCTACAGCCGCGATGCGCTGTCGGACCTGGATGTGCAGGTGACCGCTGACGTCTTCGGCGTGACGACCTCGTTCAGCCGCGACGTGGGAATCGGCCAGGTGTGGGAATCGTTCATCGATGTGGTCGATGTGGCGCTCCCCATGATCTATCCGAGCCACTACTGGAAGGGCAGCTTCGGCTTCGACGAGCCGAATGCACACCCATACGAGATCGTGCGGGCCGCGCTCGAGGACGCGCTCGACCGGTCGGCGGTCATACCCGATGCCGGTACCACGCGGCCCTGGCTGCAGGACTTCGACCTGGGTCCGCCGCGGTACGACGCACCCGAAGTGCGCGCGCAGATCCAGGCCACCTACGATGTCGGGATCGGCGAGTGGATCCTGTGGAACCCGGGCAGCCGCTACACGGAGGATGCGCTCGAACCCGCGGACGGCTTCCTGGAAGAGCCAATGGTACGGGTAGCGAACCAGATCGTCCCGGTGTCGAGGCGTTTCGAGTTGTACGACACCACGACCGTCGTGGTCGATCCGGAAGAGACTAAGGCTGACGGCAAGTCCGGCTCCGGCACTCTACCTTCCGGCCGATAGCTCGATCAAGCGGTCGTAGGCGCGGCCTGGCGGTCGTGCACCCTGGCCAGCGCCGCCGCGTACCGCCGCACGATGTCCCCGGCCGCCTCCACCTCCGCAATCCCGGCGACGCTCTTCCCCGCCTGCCACAGCTCCCTGTCCTCGCGTTGGAGCGACCGCTTCAGCTGCCGGAATGACTTGACGGCGTAGAAGAGCCGCATCCAGTGCTTGGTGCGGTTGTTTCTCAGCAGACGTTTGGTGATCGGTCCGGCGCGCAGCCCCATGCGCTGGATGTGCGGTGTGTTCAGCACCGAAACCGGCACGCCCGTGAGCTTCTCGGACAGGACCACATCCTCTTCGCGGGCCTCCAGGATCGCCCGCTTGTAGGCGTCGGAGGCCGTGCACTCGTGCGTGGCGATGAAGCGCGTGCCCAGTTGCACGCCCGCATAGCCCAGTTCGAGCGCGCGGACGAATTCCGCGGGCGACCCCACGCCTCCGGCGCAGACCACCGGCACCCCCAGATCGCCCACTTCATCGATCAGCGCCTCGACCGCCCTTGGCCCCGCGTGCCCTCCGGCCCTGCGATTCACGCCGATCAGCCCATGCACACCCGACTCGAGTCCCTTGAGCGCCCACTTCCGCTCCGTCACGTCGTGGTAGACCACGCCGCCGTGCGGCGCAACCCGGTCCACCACCCAGCGCGGCTTGCCCAGCGAGGTCACGAAGAAGCGCACGCCCTCCTCCAGCGCGATGTCCACCCACTCGATCATGCGCTCGTGGTAGCGCTTCGACCCCTTCTCGATCAGCGCGTTCATCCCGATCGGCCTGGACGTCAGCCGCCGCATGTAGCGCAGCCCCTCGCGGAAGTCGTAGCCGTGCACGTACGTGAGGCTCAGAGGCTGCAGGATCCCGATGCCACCCGCCTCCGACGCCGCGGCCACGAGTTCCGGGTTGCTGCACGGGTACATGGCACCGCAGATCAGTGGTATCTCGATCCCGGCGTGCGCGGTCAGCGGGGTGTCGAAAGCGGCCATCTGTGATCTGGCGTCCCGGAGCTGGTCGACCAGCTCGGCCGCTACGTGAGAGCCCTTACCAGGAAGACTTCCGCACCCCCGGAATAAACCCGTGCAGCGACATGTCGCGGAAAGCGATCCTGGAAAGGCCGAACTTGCGGAGGTAGCCCCGCGGGCGCCCCGACATCTGGCAGCGGTTGCGGTAGCGGACGGACGATGAATCACGTGGAAGGGCCTGCAGCATGGCCATCGCTTCCCGCTTCTCGCCGGGAGAGGCCTCGGCGCTCTTCATGATCTTGGTGAGTTCGAGCCGCCGCTTGGCGTACTTTTCGACCAGCTCAGCCCGCCGGTCGTTCCTTTCCAGTTTGCCCTTCTTGGCCATTCAGTGCTTCTCTGCAATTGGGTTCGACGGTTGTCGCGCCTCCTGGCGGCGCCCTGCGGGTCCGTCCCGAAACGGACGAACGGTCCAGCCCTTAATCGTCGCCGGACGCGGTTCGCAAGTCAAGACACGCGACTCAGTGCGGCCGATGCGCCTTCACCCACTCCGGATCCGTCTCCAGATACGGCCCCCCGATGAGGTCCACGCAGTCGGGCACCGCCGCGAACACGGCGTCCAGGCATTCGCGGACGGCCTTGGGCGAGCCCGGCAGGTTGATGATCAGCGCCGAGCCCCGCACGCCCGCCATCTGGCGCGAGAGGATCGCGGTCGGGACGTGTGGCCGCGATACCGCGCGCATGGCCTCGCCGAATCCGGCCAGCTCCTTGTCCAGCACGGCGGCGGTCGCCTCCGGGGTGATGTCGCGCGGCGCCGGGCCCGTCCCCCCCGTCGTCACGACCAGACAGCATCCCTCCTCATCCGCCAGTTCGACCAGCGTGGCGCGGACCAGATCCTCCTCGTCGGGGATGACCCGCCCCACCATCCGCCACCGCGTCGCCAGCACCCTGTCCAGATACGCCTGCACCGCGGGACCGCCCCTGTCCTCGTACTCGCCGCGCGAGGCCCGGTCCGACACGGAAACGATGCCGATGCGAACCGCCGCCCCCCCCGAGCCTGCAGATGAGTCGCTCATGTGTGACAATATGGGCCCTCGGCGCCGTTTTTCACTAGTTTGGACGGAGCCGTAACACCCGGAACCACTCCCATGAACCGACCAACCACCCAGGATTCCGCGAGTCAGATCCTGCCGGACAGCTACGGCGGGCTGCGGAAGCTGCAGGCGGAGTTCGACCGCTATCAGCAGGCTGCGTTCCCGTATCGCCCACCGCGCTTCTTCGCTCTTGAGCTGGCCGGCGAGACGGGCGAGCTGGCCAACCTCGAGAAGAAGGTCTGGAAGGGCCGGCACATCGACGAGGCCGACTTCGAGGATGAATCGGCCGACGTTTGCATTGCCCTGCTGAACTACGCCAGCAGTCGCGGCATCGATCTCGCGCGCGCCGTCGCAGAGAAGATGCGCCGGATCGACGCCAGGCGGCTGGCCGAGCCGGAATCCCCGGGCGAGACGCCAGACGAATGACAAGATTGTTCGAATCGACCCCCTTGGCCGATGTCCAGGCCCACCCCGACACCCGCAAGGTGCCGATCAGCAGGGTGGGTGTGCAGAACATCCGCTTTCCCATCGCTGTGAAGGATCGCCGGAAGTCCGCTCAGCACACGGTCGGCACGGTCGACATGTCGGTGGATCTGCCCCACCAATTCAAGGGCACCCACATGAGCCGCTTCATGGAGATCCTCAACTCGTACGACGGCGAGATATCGGGTGATTCGCTGCCGTCGATCCTGAGGACGATGCGCGACCGGCTCAACGCGGAGACCGCGCATCTGCGCATCTCCTTTCCGTATTTCATGGACAAGGAAGCCCCCGTCACCGGCGCCGCCGGGCTCCTCTCGTACGATTGCTGCTTTGACGCCTCCAGCGGTGCCCGGGACGACTTCATCCTCACCGTGAAGGTCCCCGTCACCACGCTGTGTCCCTGCTCGCGCGAGATCAGCAGTCGCGGCGCTCACAACCAGCGAAGCATGGTCACGGTTGGGGCCCGTTTCGACGGGGAGTTGTGGATCGAGGACGTGGTCGCGCTGGTGGATGAATCCGCGTCCTGCGAACTGTACCCGGTCCTGAAGCGGGCCGACGAGAAGTGGGTGACCGAGCACGCCTACGACAATCCCCGGTTCGTGGAGGACCTGGTGCGCGAGATCACGCTGCGGATGCGGGCGCTCGATCAGGTGACCTGGTTCAGCGTCCACGTGGTCAACTTCGAGTCGATCCACGAGCATGACGCCTATGCGCAGGTGGAGGAGCCGCCTGCCGGCTGAGGGCGCCTGCCTCCGGGTCGCACCGTTCCGGGCGCCCGCAGCGGCAGGACCGCTACAGGATCACGATGCCCCCGCCGGGCACCTCCAGACAGGCTTCCAGCGCCGGTCTGCCCGGTTGCACGTCCAGCGCCACGCCCAGAGCCGACAGGTCGCGAAGCACCCCTTTCGGATCGGGATGCCGGCCCCTCAGCGCGACCAGCCGGACCCCGTAGTCGGGGAGACTCCGGCACGGGTGGTCCGTCTCGCCCCAGTCGATGAAGAAGGGGACGATTCCGCCGTGCGGCGGGGGGACGACGGGCATGGAGCGCGTCCAGGCGAGCCGGGCGCCGTCGGGTCTGGTCCGCGCCATCGCACGCACTGGTCCGACAAGGGGGCCGCCAAATTCCTGCGCGAGCCCGCTCAGGTTGTCGGAACGCGCACACCAGGTTGCCAGGGAATAGCGCTCCGCCCCCTCGGCAGCGAGCCAGATGCCACTGGAGGGACGCGGTTGCCCGGGGTCGGGGCCGAGCAGTTCCAGGTAGATCCTGGGCCCGATTCGGAGCAGGGCGTTGCGCGTGCCCAGACCCAGATGACTGCCGCCGGGGGTGAAGGGCACACCGAACCGGGCCTCCATCTCGCATACGGCAACGCCCAGGTCGGGGACGACGTATACGAGGTGGTCGGCGGCCGGATCGATCACAGGCGTGGCAGGTAGCCCACGAACCGGCTGCCCCAATCGCAGGGCCGGCTGGCGAAGTGCCCTATTCCTGGACGCCGTAGCGGCGCTGGAATCGCTCCACTCTTCCGGCCGTGTCGAGCAGGCGCTGCGTCCCGGTATAGAAGGGGTGGGACGAGGACGAAATCTCGAGAGTGACCAGCGGGTATTCCTTCCCGTCCTCCCACTCGATCGAACGCTTGGTCGATACGGTGGAGCGGGTCAGGAAAGAGTAGCCGGTGGAAACGTCCTGGAAGACGACGGGCCGGTACTTGGGATGTATGTCTTTCTTCACTGGTATCTTCCGGGTTGTCGCTCCGTGTCGACCGCGGCGTGCGGCCATCAAGAGGGCAGCACTAATTGTATTCCGACTGGACGAGCACGGTCAACCGGCTATCTTATCTGGGGTCAGTTGAACCAAGGAGAAATCATGGCGAAGAAGTCATCGAAGGGCCCTCGCGTGACCATCAAGATGTCCAGCACCGAGAGTCCGCATCGCTTCACCACCACCAAGAACAAGCGTAACAACCCCCAGCGCCTGGAACTCAAGCGGTACGATCCAGTCCTGCGCCGCCACGTCCTTTTCAAGGAAGAAAAGTAGGCGTCCGGGGTAAGAACGGAGGACTCATACGATGTCTCGCAAATGCGACATCACCGGGAAGCGGCCCCTGGTCGGGTACAACGTCTCCCACGCTCACAACAAGACCAAGAAGCGGCAGTTGCCGAACCTGCAGACGAAGCGGATCTACGTCCCTGAGCTGAGCAGGTCGGTTCGGATCAAGGTCTCCACTTCCGCTCTGCGGTCGATCGACAAGATGGGGTTGACGGCATTCCTGCGGAAAAACGGGCTTTCGCTCAGCGACATTACCTGATCCGGCGAAGCCGGGCAGCCGGAATCGCCAGCCAAGTCGTCTTTTTCAGTCTTCTGTGCGCCTGCGTCCAGTTCACAGGCGCCGATCTCATTCCGGGCCGCTCCCTCGCGGCTCAGGCGGCCCCCGTTGACGATCCGGTCGCGCTGTCGCTCGTGCGCCGGGCACGGGAGCTGCGCGAGTCGCCCCTGACGCACTCGACGGTCACGTCCTACAAGGCGGCGGCCGAGGGTCACATCTATTTCTTCCTGGAACGCGACGACGGGGGTGCGTCGATCCCGATGCGCGTGGACCAGGTGGCGGTCGACCTCTACCAGAACTCGCTGGGCCGCAGACGGCAGATCATCCGCGGGCTGCGGAAGCGCGAACTGCTGCCGATCGAGGACTTCCGCTACTACATCGACCGGCTCACGGCGGTGCAGAACGGGTTCGGGGACATGATCGCGATCGGGGAGGGGCGCGATGTGCGCGATGTGCCGCACCCGCTCGGCAGCGACGGCGAGTCCACCTATCACTACCGCGTCGTCGACTCGGTCCGCATAAGCGTCCCGACGCTTCCGGCTCCGCTGCGGGTGCAGGAGTTGGAGGTGAGGCCCCGCCGCGAGGATCGTCCGGGCTTCGTGGGCAGCGTGTTCCTGGAGGCGGGGACGGGAGCGCTCGTGCGGATGGCGTTCAGCTTCACGCCCGCTTCCTATGTGGATCCCAGGACCGATCGGATCACGGTGCGGCTGGAGCACTCCCTGTGGGAGGAGAGCCTGTGGCTTCCGTACCGCCAGGTCGTGGAGGTCAGGCGCGAGGTCCCCGAACTCGATCTTCCGGTGGGAACGGTGATCCGCGCCACCTTGGAGGTGAGCGACTACGAGTTCAACCCGGAATTGCGGCCCGGCTTCTTCTCGGGTCCGGCCCTGCTCCTGAGTTCGTACGGGGCGGCGGACTCGAGTGTGTTCCGCGATGGCCTTCTGGACAGGATGGAGGAGGAGGGGCTGTCGCCCGCCAGCGTGGCCCAGGTCGAGGCGGAAGCGAGGCGTGCGGCCCGGGCCCAACTGGTGAGCGGGCTGCCCAGGGTGCGCGTGTACGCGGACCGCGTCTCGTCGGTGCTGCGCGTGAATCGCGCCGAGGGTGTGTACATCGGGCTCGGGGCCTCGTACGCGCCCCGGGAGTCGTTCAAAATGGACGTGTTGCCGGGGTATGGGATCGGTGGCCGCACTCTCGCCGGGAGGCTGCGGGGGCAGTGGCTTGCGGGCCGGGCCACAACGGCCACGGTGGAGCTCTACGGGCGCCAACTGCGGGATGCAGGACCGTTCTCGGGTGCTTCGGGAGCCGTAAACACGCTGTCCACCCTCTTCAAAGACACTGACTACACCGATCCCTGGTTCGCCACGGGCGTGAGCCTGGAGTTCGACCGGGCGGTCGGGGAGTCAGCCGGCATCCGGATCGGCGCGGTCTGGGAGGAGATGACGGGCGCGGCGTCGATCGACGCGTTCGGGGCGGCGGAATCCCGGCGACCGCTCCGCCCCGCGGACGAGGGGGTCTTTGCCGGGATCCGCGGCGGGATCGTGCGCCGCTGGGGAGGCCTGGGAGGATGGGGGGGCGAGGCGGCCCTGGACGGCACCGTGGGCTGGTGGGGCGGTGGCGGAAGCGCGACGCTGGCGGGGCGGATCGAGGTCAGCCGGGTCCCCCGGGATCTGTCCGGCCGCACGTCGCTGTCCCTCGAGGCGGGGACGAGTTGGGGGTCCCTGCCCCACCAGCGCCATTTTCTGCTTGGCGGCAGAGGGACGCTGCCGGGCCACGACTTCCGCGCTTACGGAGGCCGCCGATTCGTGCTGGCACGCGGCGAGACGACCCGCCACCTGGTGCCCGGCTGGCTTTCGGGCCGATTGCTCGCGGGAGCGGGAGCGGTCGGCGCCACCCCGGCCTCGTTGGCCGAGGCATGGGAGGTTGGCGGGACCGGCGGGCTGCGCGGCTACGTGGGCGCCGGCGTCGCCACCCTGCACGACATCATCCGGATCGACGGGGTCTGGGGGATGCCGGGCGGCGCCTTCGAACTCGTGTTCAGCGTCTCACCCGTACTCCGACCTTACCTTTAGATCTCACCTGGTATTGGGGACGACCGCGAGGAGCGACGTCATGAAGATTCGGCAACCGACCCTGCGACCGGCGATCGCGCTGGCGTCACTGCTCGCGGGCGCCGGGCTCTGCGCGCCCGAGCTCACTGCCCAGGAAGCCGACGAGCTGACGATGGGCCAGATCGTGCGGATCACCGGCGCGACGGTGCTTCGGGGCGGCCCCGCTTCCCCACCCGTTATGTACCCCGTGGCGCTCGAAGGCAACGTCGTTGGCCTGCAGGGCGACACTCTGCTCTTCGAAACCGGCGCCGAGCCGGTCTACTGGATCCCGCTTGGCAGGGGTGCGCTGCTCGAAAGGCGGGCCACGATCACCGATACGAAGCGTGTCATGCTCGTGGCGTCGGCCGTGTCCGGCCTGGCGGGTGCGACCTTCACGTGGGCGCTCAGGGACGAGTGTCACGCCAATCCGACCGCGCTTGAACTCGGTCTGACGATCGGGTCCTGCCGCGAAACTGAGTCCGGGGGAAGAGCCGCTCTTCGGGGGTTCGCGATTGGGGCCGCGTTGGGGGCCGGCGCGGGTCTGGTGCTGGGGCGCTTCGCGAAACGGCAGGCCTGGGTGCCGGTGCGTCTGGATGGCCTCAGCTTTCGCGGCACGCCTGGGTTGGGCGACGGGGGCGCCGGCTTCGTGATGCGGATCCCGGTGGGGGGCGGCTAGGCCGACGCCCGGCCCTCCGCGACGGCCGTCTCGTAGGTGTACAGGAAGTTCGTAAAGCCCCGGTCGTAGTCGGACAGGCCGTTCTGACCGGTCATCTTCATGCGTGAGTCGTACAGTTCCTTGAGCGTGTCCGAGATCAATCCCGGCCGCCGATCCGGAGGACGGAGACGGCGGAAATCCTCGAGGACCTGACCCGAGAGCGCAGTGTCGTCCAGAAGCTCGCCGTAGCGTTCGGGGTCGTCGCCGTCGAGCACACGGAGGTTGCGGTGCACCCGTTCCGCGAGCGCCGATTGACGCAGTTGCGGGTCGCGCGAGCGGGACAGCGCCAGGTACGCGAGCGCCTGGGCTTCGAGTTCCTTGAGATAACCCTTCCTGTGACAGAATTCGTGGGCCAGGATGTGGGGCTCGAAGATGCCTGTGCTACGGAAGACCGCGATGTCGCCCGAGAGGATGTCGCAACTGCCGACGGCGAAGGGCACCATGAGCCGGGTGAGCGTCAGCTGGCGCACAGAACTGCTGGTCTCGACGCGCTGGCCCGTGACCCCTGCGATGTAGGACGTAAGGCGCTCGTTTACGTCGGCCGCGAGGATGTCCCGTTCGCGTGCCACGGGTTCGTAGATCGCCATGAGCTCCTCGGAGTAGCGACGCACGTCGTCTCTCCGCTGCGCCTCCGGCATCTCGTCCATGTGCTTGACGTCGGACGTGTAGGTCGCAAGAAAGTCGATCTTCCTCACGCCGCGGCGGCTCGCCCAGTCCCCCACCACGGCACCCGCGTAGGCACCCGCCGCGGCCGCCTGCAGAATCCTGCCGGGCAGCGTCGCTCCGAGGAGGAGCCGCGACGCCAGCGGGGCCGCGAAGATCACGTCGGTCAGCGCGAGGGGTGAGTAGGTCGCGCTGTTGGGGATCTTTACCGTGTCCATATCTTCTATCTTCCCGTCCTTCAAGTTCGCCGTTCTGTAAAGAAGCTGCCCATGTCACGTCCCGGCAAGGGAGACCCGACCGGAGCCGCCATCGCGCCCCTCGATGGGCTGCGGGTGGTGGATTTCTCCCAGAACCTGGCTGGACCCTATGCCGCCCAGATCCTCGCGGACCTTGGCGCCGACGTGGTCAAGGTCGAACCACCCGGGGGAGATCCCGCCCGCCGCTGGGGCCCACCGTTCGTCTGGGGCCAGAGCACGCTGTTCAATGCGGTGAATCGCAACAAGCGCAGCGTGGTGCTGGACCTGAAGACGGATTCGGGGCGGGAGCGTGCGCGCGGGCTCGCCGCCGAAGCGGATGTCGTCTTCCAGGCGTTACGGCCGGGAGCGGCGGAACGTTTCGGAATCGGGTACGAGGACGTGCGCGAGGACAACTCCGCGGTCGTCTATGTGTCGATCCTGGCGTATGGAGAGAGCGGGCCGTTGCGCGGCGAGCCCGGGTACGACCCGCTCATGCAGGCGCGGTCGGGGCTGATGTCGGTGACGGGCGACCCCGAGGGCGGGGCGGCAAGGGTCGGCACTTCGATCGTGGACCTCGGCGCGGGGATGTGGGCCGCGATTGCCGTGCTGGGCGCCCTCATGGAGCGCGACCGCACCGGGCGCGGCTGCCATGTGAGCACCTCGCTGCTGGACACGTCCCTCGCGTGGATGTCGTACCACATGACCGGATACCTCGCCGGCGGACCGCTTCCCGGGCCGATGGGCACCTCCATCGCGATGATCGCGCCGTATGAGGCGTTTCCCTGCTCGGACGGCTCGGTGATGATCGCCGCCGGCAACGACGACATCTTTCGGCGCCTGTGCCGCGCGCTCGACCTCGATCTGGCATCGCACCGCGACTACGCGGACAACGCGTCCCGGGTGGCGCACAGTGCGGAACTGGCGGCGATCGTCGCCGAAAGGACGCGGCCGCATTCCGTCGAGTCGCTGCTGCGCTGCCTGAGTGAGCATCGGGTCCCGGCAGCGCCCATCCACACAGTGGCGTCGGCGCTCGAGGACCCCCAGACAGCGGCCAGCGGGATGCTGGTGCGCCACGACCACGACCGGGGCACTTACGTGGACGTCCCCATGCCGATGCGCTGGGATGGCCGCCGGGCGAAGCTTCGCCGGTTTCCGCCGCGCGTGGGGGAGCATCAGGGGGAGGTGCCCTAGCGGGCCGCCTTGCGGGCCCAGCGCCTCGCCGTCCTCGGCGCGACGCCGGGTTGATCCCCGGCCCGGCTCTGGAAACCTTCCCCGCGCGCAGTCAGTATCATATACATGAGCGGTGTGGTCGGCGGCGTGTTCAGCGCTGTGGTCGCACAGCCCAGGGGGAGATGAGGTCCAATGTCAGACAACCGATTCCTGCGCTACGGCACGCTGGCGCTCGCAATCGTGCTGGACGCTCTGTTCTTCCGGCCCGTGGGTGATCTGCGAAGCGGCTTCGGGGACGACGGGTGGTTCGGCTACGGAGACCTGGCTGCCGCGATCTCCGCCCAGGAGCTGCTGAACCAGGATCTGCTCAGCCAGCCGGGAGTCGCCGGAACCGCCGTCGCCTTCGATCTGAGCGGCCAGCCCGTGGTGAAGGTCTTCCTGACCCATGCGGGTGCGCTGGCTCTCCCTGCCAGCTTCGATGGCCACCCGGTCGTAAGTGAAGTCACCGGCCCCTTCCGTGCGCTGGGTGACATGCAGGACCCGGCTGTGGCCTCGGACGAGCCCGGCCGGCCGTCCCGCGCCACGCCCACCGACATCACGAATCCGAAGCGTTCCTTCCCCCGCCCCGTGCCGATCGGCGTGTCAACCGGCCAGGTCGACGTGACGGCAGGCACCATCGCTGCGCGGGTCGCATCCGATTCGAAGGTGTTTGCGCTGAGCAACAATCACGTGTTCGCGAACCGCAACCGGGCACAGGTGGGCGACAACATCCTTCAGCCCGGCACCGTGGACGGGGGCGCCAATCCGAGTGACGCGATCGGGACCCTGCACGACTTCGAGCCGATCAAGTTCTGCGAGCCCTTTCCGGTCTGCCCCAAAAACCTCATCGACGCGGCCATCGCGGAGACCACGACGGGGAATCTGGGGAACAGCACCCCCTCCAACGGATACGGCACGCCGCGTACCAAGACGGCCGCGGCGCGGATCGGCATGGCGGTTCAGAAGTACGGGCGCACCACCGGGCACACCAAAGGGCAGATCACCGGGATCAACGCCACCATGAACATCGGCTTCCGTGATCGGACGGCGCGCTTTTCCGGCCAGATCGTCATCTCGGGCGCGGGGTTCTCGGGTCCGGGCGACTCGGGTTCGCTCATCGTCGGCGGGGTTGGGCCCGAAGACCGGAGGCCCGTCGGACTGCTCTTCGCGGGCAGCCAGACCACGACGCTTGCCAACCCCATCGACCTGGTCCTGGACCGGTTCGATGTCTCCATCGACGGGAACTGACACCGTGGGCGATTCGATCGGAAAGGCGCAGGATCAGGTCAACCGAAAGGTGCTGGGGATGAAGGGCGTGGCCGGAACGGCCCAGGGGATGAGTCGTGGCAAACCTTGCATCAAGGTCTATTTGGAGAAGGACGACCCACGTTTGCGCGCCAGATTGCCGCGAAAGGTGGGGGGCGTACCCGTCGAGGTGGAGGTGACGGGCAGGATGCGGCGCCGGTAGGCACGCGCGGCTACCCCGCGTCGCTCATCGCTCCAGGCGCCGGAACCTTGCTTCGTAGCTGAACACCGTGTACGCGAGCCATTCCCCCGTGGGATCGTATGCGGGCTGCGTCTTCTGCGTCGGGTCCACGGTCAGCTGCTCCGCCTGGCCGCCGCCGAACGGGACACGGTGTACCTGGAAGAACCCCTCGCTGCCCGGCCCAATATAGGCGACCCACTCGCCCCGCGGGGATACCGCGATGCCGGAATGCACCTGGTCCGACTCCCATTCGTGGAACCGCTGCGGATCGCCGCCATCTCGGGGCACCCGGTACAGCGCCTTTCGGCCCGGTCCCTCGGCCGCCTCGAAGACCAGCCTCTCCGAGTCCGGGGTCCATTCGGCCTGAAGCGCGTCGTGAGGGAAGTCGCCCATCGGCACGGGCTGTTGGGGAGCGGTTTCGCCGGTTTCCTGGTCGACCGGAATGACGTAGAGATGGCTCTTGCGCCCGCCCGATGCATCGAGGGTGTAGCTCGGGAAGGCGATCCAGCGGCCGTCGGGGGACCAGCGGGGCCAGCCCGTTTCGTGGCCGTGGGTCGAGATCAGGCGGGGGGACGACGGATCGTCGCCGGGAACGAGGTAGATGTCGTCCGTGTCGTCGATGTGGCTGTGATAGGCGATCCAGCGGCCGTTTGGTGACCAGTGCATCCCCTGGTCCTCGGAGTAGGACTGGCGGACGATCCGGTCGGGGGCGTCCCTGGGGAGCTGTCCGCCGAACGCGACGATTCCGATGTGCTGGTCGATGTCGGGGTAGTCCACATCGTCGGTGGCGATGCGCCAGCCGCCGAAGGTGAAGGAGACTTCGTCGCCGGCCGGGCTCCAGGTGGGGGTCTCGGACTGGAAGGTTGTGATCCGGGTGACGTCGCCTCCCCCCGCGGGGACGGCGGACAGGGAGACCATGTACCACTGGCTGCGATACACGACATGGCCGCTGCTCGTGACGCCGGGGCCGTACACATCTCGCTCGGCCGTGTCCAGCAGCTCGGCTGGTCCACCGCCGACGGGCCGTGCCCATAGCTCGAGAGGGCCGTCGTCACGAGGCGCGGCGTAGTAGATCTCCCGACCGTTCTGCGAAAACGCGACGTGTCCATAGGGCTGGTGGCCCTCCAGCCAGGCTACCGGGCTCTCCGCACAGGGATAGCGCAGGTACTGGACGCTCTCCGCGCGCTCAATGCACGCCACTTCGCCATCGGGAGATACCACCGGCAGGGACAGCCGCTCACCCTGCGCGACGATCTCTCCGGAATCGTCGGCCTCGGAGATGCGCCAGACCTGCGTCCCGGCCATGGACCGCACGACGCCCACCACCGACCCGCCGTCAGGGGCCCAGCTGAGCTCCAGAAGGCTGGAGCGGGACGGCAGGTCGCCGGCAAGGCCGCCGCCACCGCCCCACAGCGTTTCCTTTGCCCCGGTGCCGATGTCGTAGACGAACCAGCTCTGGCGGCGCCGGTCGAAGGAGCGCTCGTGGACCAGAAGGCTCTCGCTGCCGGGATGCCAGGTCAGGTACCGCACCTGGCTGGGCGCGGTGCCAAGGGTCCGGGTCTCGCCCTCGGCAAGGGACATGACCATCACATCGCGGCCTTGCGTGTAGGCCAGCCACCGGCCATCCGGCGACACCGCGCCTGCCGGGTCGCGATAGGCCACCGGCCCCATCTGATGCGCCGTGACGAGGTGGACGGGCTGCGGGTCCGATTCGCAGGCGGCGAGGACGGCTCCGGCGATCACTGCGGCAACGGCGGCTGAGGCGCGGGCTCGCGCACGCGTCCACGTCATGGGACACCTCCCGGGGGCTGCTTTGGGCACGGCCATCAAGATGGCACTTTGGGGCGGGATTTGCTCGCGCCGCCAAGCTCCCGACTGGATAGCGGCGGCGTTCAGGTTCATTATTCCACGCGCGCCAGTGCGGATTTGGCGCGACGCCTTTTGGCCCGGCGCGGTACCCACATCACGACAGGACCAGGCCCCATGCGACCCCGACATCCCTTTTCCGTTGCGACAGCGCTCCTTCTCGCCGGGCCCGTTGCGGCCCTTGGTCAGAGCACCCCGCAGCCCGCCAACGCCATCCCCACGGCCGCCGCTGGACTCTCGGCCTTCTCGGCGGCGGTCATCGTACAGGACGGCCAGATCTTCGTTGGCCGGCCCGGCGGCATCTCGCTCTTCCCCATGCCATCCGGACGGCAGGGAGGCGTGCACGTCTTCGCGCGGTCCGGCGGCGAGTGGGCGCAGACGGCGACGCTGTCCCCCTCGGAGTCGGGGTCGGCGACCGGGTTCGGCGGCGGGCTCGACGCCGGCGGCGACCTGCTGGTGGTTGGGGCGCCGGCGGAGGGGGCGGGCGCGGTGTACGTGTTCCGGCGGATGGGTGGCGAATGGGCCATGGAGGAGCGCCTGACATGGGATGACGGGGGCGCCGATACCGGATTCGGCGAAGCGGTGGCCACCAACGGCGGTGAGATCCTGGTGGGAGCGCCGAGAGCCGGCTCGGGGAGCGGGGCGGCGGTGCTCTTTGCGGCAGGCGATGGCGGGTGGGTGCAGAGCGCAGTCCTCGACGGCGCCGACGAGCCGGAGCGGGCGGGATTCGGGACCTCCGTGGACATGGAGGGGGATCTGGCCGCGGTGGGCGCGCCCGGCGAGATGATCGGGCTGATTCCCGGCACCGGGCAGCCGGTTCTGCTGCCGGGTGCGGTGCAGGTGTTCCGGCGGGGCGCGGACGGATGGGCGCGCGAAGGACGCCTGGCACCCCCTGGGTCCGCTCCCGGCGCGATGGGGTGGAGCGTGGCGATTTCGGGCGGCGAGGTCTTCGCCGGGGCGCCGCTGGACGCCGGCACCGGCACTGTCCAGCACTTCACGTCGGAAGGCGGCTGGAGCCACGCCGGCACGATCCGCGCCGACGATGCGCCCGTCCCTGCCGGGTTCGGCATGGCCATCGCCGCGTCGGGCGACGATCTGGTGGTGGGGACGCCGCTTGTCGGCGGCGGAATCGGCGGGGGCGCGGCATTCCGCCGGGACGGGTCCGGCGACTGGGCGCAAGTCGCGTCATTCGGTCCGGGCGGCCCGTTCAACTTCTACGGGCTCGCAGTCTCCCTGGAAGGCGACATGGCCGTGGTTGGAGCGCCGGGGGCCGACTTCTTCGAGGGCACGGGCTTCCTCTTCCGGCGGACGGAGTCGGGATGGGAACCCGAGGGGACCCTGATCGACGACAACGCCGGGCTGGACCCGCTGCTGGGCGACGAGCGGGAGTGCGAGGAGGGCTCGGCGGGCGGCTTCACCTGCAGCGAGGTCGATCTGGTCGCGTTCCTGCCGACACACGCGGCGGGCGGCGCCCGCGGGATGATCGCGAACGACCTGTGGGGATGGACCGATCCCGAGACGGGCCGCGAGTACGCGATCATGGGGCGGGCCGACGCGACGACCTTCATCGACCTCGGCAACCCCTCGAACCCCGTCTATCTGGGAGAGCTGCCCCTCACCGAGGGCGCCATCGTGAACATGTGGCGCGACATCAAGGTGTACGACAACCACGCCTACATCGTGGCGGACAACGCCGGCGAGCATGGGGTGCAGGTCTTCGACCTCACGCAACTGCGCGACGTGTCGGGACCGCCTGTCACCTTCGAGGCCACGGCCCACTACGACGGCATCAACTCGGCGCACAACATCGTGATCAACGAGGAGACCGGATTCGCCTACGTCGTCGGGGCCTCCGGCGGCGGGGAGACCTGCGGGGGCGGCCTGCACATGATCGACATCCGCGAGCCGGCGTCGCCCGTCTTCGCGGGGTGCTTCGCGGATTCGAACACCGGAAACGCCGGCACCGGCTACAGCCACGACGCACAGTGCGTCCGGTACAGCGGTCCCGACGAGGCCTATGCGGGGCGCGAAATCTGCTTCGGAGCCAACGAGAACGCGCTGTCGATCTCCGACGTGACGGACAAGGAGGCGCCGGTTTCGCTGTCGTCGGCCTCCTACCCCAATACCGGCTACCTCCACCAGGGCTGGATTTCTGACGATCACCGGTACTTCTTCATGAACGACGAGACCGACGAAATCGGCGGCAACGTGTCGCGGACGCGCACCCTGGTGTGGGACGTCCAGGAGCTGGATGACCCGGTGCTGGTGAAGGAGCATTTCGGCACGACGGGCTCGTCGGACCACAACCTCTACGTGGTCGGCGACCTGATGTACCAGGCCAACTACCTGAGCGGACTCAGGATTCTGGACATCTCCAATCCGGAGGAGCCTGAAGAGGTGGGCTACTTCGACACGGTGCCGTTCGGAGACGACGGGGCGGGGTTCGCGGGGGCGTGGAGCGTCTACCCGTATTTCGAGAGCGGACTACTCATCGTGTCGAGCATCAAGGAAGGGCTCTTCGTGCTGAAGAAGCGGCCGCCGCGGGTGTCGTAGGGGAGCGCGCCGACGGCGCACCGAGATCGGCGAGGGGCTCCTGCCCGGGGCAGCCTACGGCCGGGCGCCGCCGTGAAGCCGGTAGGCCAGGTACCGCGCCGCTTCTCCCATTCGCGGGCCCGGGCGCCCGAATAGCGAGGCGTCGACCGAAACGACGCGTCCGTCGGCGACGGCGGACAGCGCCGCCCAGCCAGGAGAGGCGGCAAGTCGGTCGAGCGACGGATCGACGTAGCCGGGCGGGATTGGCGGCGTGCCGTAGCCGTCGACCGGGACGACGACGTAATCGGGGTCGCGCCACAACACTTCCTCCAGACCGACGCGCGGCCAGTTCCCCTGGATGTCGGCGAAGGTGTTGACCGCGCCCCCCGCAAGGAATACCGAGTCCAGGAAGGTGCCGGGCCCCACGGTCATTGGGGGATCCAGCTGCACGACGTGGAAGATCTCGACCGGCTCACGGCCGGCCCAGCGCGCGCGGGCATCGGTGAGGTCGGCCCGCACGGCAGCGATCACCGAGTCCGCCCGGCGATCCAGGTCGAGCAGGCGACCCAGGTTGCGGGCGTTCCGCTCGAAGTCGGCGACGGTCTGGATCGCGGCCCCGTACCAGCCGATGCCGAGCTGGTCGAGCTGCTCCCCGACCGCACCGCCGTCTCCACCGGTGGGCCACATGACCACCAGATCGGGGGCGAATCGGGTCAGGGCCTCCACGCTCGGCTGCAGGAGCGCGCTGATGACGGGCAGCTCCGCGAGTTGTGGTTGCTCATCGTAGGTGGTGCGGGCGACCAGTCGATCCCCGGCTCCGATCGCCACCAGGGTCTCGGTGACCGCCGGAATCAGCGAAATGATGCGGTCGCGGGACCCGGTGGTGTCGTGGAGGCGGCCGGCGTCGTCGACCACGCTGTCAGCCGGCGCATGCGGGGGGGCCGGCGCGCAGCTCCCGAGAAGGGAAAACAGGCAGACGACCGCCAGCCTGGCGGACACGGACCGGACCCTGTCAGCCATCGGCTCGACGAGCAGCGCGGAGCGTAGCGGTCCAGCGCGGATGCATCGCCGCTCGCGCTCCTAGATCAGCGCGTTTGCCACCCACGCCCCGGCGTAGGCGAGGATCAGCATGTAGCTGAACTGAAGGGCCGGCCATTTCCATCCTCCGGTTTCCCGGCGCATCACGGCCACCGTGGACATGCACTGCAGTGCGAAGACGAAGAATATGAGCATGGCTACCGCCGAACCGAGATCCAGATCCTGCTGGAGCGCGGCCTGAAGCTGGAAGTCCTGGTCGCCTGCGGCTTCCACACCGTAGATGGTACCCAGGGTTCCGACAATCACCTCCCGGGCCGCCAGCGAGGTCACGAGCCCGATACCGATCCGCCAGTCGAAGCCGAGCGGCTCGATCACGGGCTCGACGACCTGCCCGATCCGTCCCAGAGCGCTGTCTCCGATCTCGGGTGGCTCGCCCGCAGGCCCGCTCGGGAACTGGGTGAGTACCCACAGAATCACCGTCACCATCAGGATGATCTTGCCCACACGACGCAGAAAGACCTTCGTGCGGTCCAGGAGCCGGGCCCCGATCGACCGCAGGCTCGGCAACCGGTAGGGTGGAAGCTCCATTACGAAGGGGTGCGGACGGCCCTTCAGCAGAGTGCCCTTGAGCAGTGCCGCCGTGACGATCGCGGCCAAAAGCCCCAGCGCGTAAAGCCCCATGAGCACCGCCGACCGCATTCCCAGGGGGCCGAGCAGGGGTCCAGCCGGAATGAAGGCCGCGATGAGCAGCGCGTAGACGGGCAACCGGGCCGAGCAGGTCATGAAGGGTGTGACGAAGATCGTGGCGATCCGGTCGCGTTCGTCTTCGACGGTGCGCGCCGCCATCACTGCGGGCACCGCGCAGGCGTAGGCCGAAAGGAGGGGCAGAAACGAACGACCCTGCAGTCCCACGCGATGCATGAGCCGGTCGGCGATCACGGCCGCGCGCGCCATGTAACCCGAATCCTCGAGAATCGCGATGAAGGCGAAGAGGATGAGGATCTGGGGGAGGAAGACGACCACCGAGCCGACGCCCGCCCACACGCCGTCGATCAGCAGCGATCGGAACCAGCTCTCGGGAAGCGTGCCCGCCACGAACTCTCCCGAAGCGGCGACAAGGGCCTCGGTGCCGTCCATGAGAGGCACGGCCGCGGTGAAGATGGCCTCGAAGACGAGGGCGACGGTGGCCAGGAAGACCAGCGGCCCCCAGAAGCGATGCAGCACCACCGAATCGATGCGTTGAGTGACCCCGGAGGGACGGGGATCCTGGAAGGCGGCCGACCGACCGAGTTCCCGTGCACGCTTCCTGCGCTTTGCGAAGAGGTCGATCACGGGAAGAATGCGTCCCGGGTGATGTTCGGAGGCCGCTGCATCGGCCACGGAAATCACCGGGCAGGCGCGGATTTCCTCGCCGCCGGTGTGGAGCGCCCGCAGGAAGCGGCGCACAGGCGCCAGGCTGGCCCCGTCGCGCGCATTGACCAGTGCGACCTCGACTCCCAGTTCCGCGGACAGCAGGCCGACGTCCAGCGCGCCGCCCCGTCGCTTGAGTTCGTCGGCCATTGTCAGTACGACGAGGGTCGGCAATCCCAGGCCGAGCACCGGGTCGGCGACCATGAGGTGGGTCTTGAGACGGGTCCCGTCGAGAACGAGGATCACCGCGTCGGGCTGCCGATCCCCTTCCATCCTGCCCATCAGGAAATCCCGGGTGACCTTCTGATCCAGGCTGCGTGGAGCCAGGCTGTGGACGCCGGGAAGGTCGATGACCTCCACGGAGCCGACGGATTCGGTAACGACACCCGACCTGCGTTCGACGGTCACGCCCGGGTAGTTGGCGACCTTCTGGCGCAGTCCCGTGAGACCGTTGAAGAGCGTCGACTTGCCGGAGTTGGGCGGTCCGACCAGCGCGACACGCGGTTGGGGCTGGTCAGCCGTCCCTGGTAGTGTCGGCAAGGCGGAAGCTGACTGCGCCCCGTTGCTCAATTCGCGTCGAGAACCCCTGCGGCCTCGAGTGCGGTGCGCACGCAGAGACAGGACGCGGTCTCCCTCCGCAAGGCGATCAGGTGACCGTCCACGCGATAGATGGTCGGGCCCCCAGCGGGAGAATGACGCACGGGACAGACCTTGCACCCGGGCACGATGCCCCGCTCGAGAAGCGGCTCGATATCCTCCCCGGCCACATCGATCCTGACCACGACGACTTCCTCTTCCAGGGGTACGTCGGCCAGCGAGCGGTCGGCGGGCTTCGAGGCTGAATCTCTGGTGCTGCCCAAAATCTCCTCCAGCGAGAGCGCTGCTCTGCGTGATTCTGCGATGCGCGGAAAGGTCACCGTTGAGATTGAGACTGATTCTCAATCAGCATCCGAAGATGTACAGTAAGGGAGCGAATCCGGTTTGGAAAGACCCCCGTTCGGGATCCAGCAGTCGGTGGATGAACCACTGGAGCAAAGGCATGTCCGACCAATACCCCGTACCCGAGGCCGCCGTCGAGGTCGAGGAGGTGATCCGGCGCAGTCGCTTCGTCACCACCGTGGGCCGCGCCGCCAGCCGGGACGAAGCCATGGCCCTCGTGCGGCGGATGAAGGACCGCTTTCCCGGCGCGACCCATCACTGCTGGGCGTTCAACGCGAGTGGTCCTTCCTCGACCGCGCAAGTCGGCATGAGCGACGACGGCGAACCTCATGGAACTGCGGGCAGGCGAATGCTCAAGGTCCTCCTCCACTCCGGAGTCGGTGAAGTGGTCGCCGTCTGTGCGCGCTACTACGGTGGAGTCAAGCTGGGCACGGGTGGGCTGGCGCGCGCCTACGCCAGCGGGGTGAAGCACGCCCTGGAAGCGTGCCCTACGATCGAGAAGGTCGAGAGGGTGCCGATCAGTGTCCGGGTGACCTACGACGCCGCAGACAGCGTGGAGCGCGTCTTTACCGCTCTCGACGCCATTGTCACCGAGAGAGAGTTCGCTGCGGACGTGCGCTACCGCGTGCTCATTCCTGCCGGTCGCCGCTCCGACCTGGCAACCGCGGTCGCCGACGCGACAGCGGGTCGGGGAGTCATCACCGACGATCCGGAATAGCGGCGCGGCCAGCCGCCCGGCGGCCCTCGTCAGACGCCGGCCAGAGCCCGCCCTGCGGATTCCACGAACCAGAGTGCCAGGCCAGTCACGACGGGAACGGTCAGGTTGTCGTCGATTCCTGTTGGAAGGACCTCGAAGATCGCGACCACGCCCGCCGCAACGAGAGCGCCGGGCAGGCCAACAAACGGGAACGTCACCAGGCAGGCGACAAGGAAGAACGCGGTTGTCCCCTCCCAGCTTCCCTTGCCGAGAGAATGTCTGCCCCACAACCGGCCCACAACGCTTGCCGCCGGATCGGCGAAGGCGAGGACGAGCACCGCCGGCGCGAAGAAGTGGACGGGAGCGATGAGGAGCGCCGTGGAGACGCCCACGAGAAACCAGGTGGAAGACGCAATCCTGCGTGCCTCGCGTGGCGATGCCAGTGCGGCGAACCAGCGGAAGAAGATGAAGTTCGCATCGGGGAATCTCAGTCGTACCCAGTCAAGAATCAGGGACACCACGGCGCCGCCACCGAGGAGGAGGAGGTTGATCGCACTGTCCAGGCCACCGTATTCCACCAGGGCCACGACCATCAGGCCGCAGGTGGCATGGAACACGCGACGCCACGGCTGGAGCCCCTCGGTGTTTCGGACCACGCGTGTGAAGTCGCCGGTCGATTTCCGCACCGTGTCTTGCCTTCGCTCCGATGTTGCCGCCGGATCCTGCCGTCTTCGTGCCTGGCTCATGCAGACCAATATACGGGCCCGTGGCGGCCGCCGTGGTTGGCCCGGGCGAGTCTTCGGTACTATGAATAGGATCCAGAACCGGCGCGCGCAGCCAACCCCCACAGAGGTGACAAGTGATTCCTCCTCTCCTGAAGCCGTCGACGGCGCCCCGGACGCGACCTTGAGCGAGCGGGAGCCGAAGCCCACTGCGCGCGTCCTGGTCGTGGAGGACGAGGCCGACATCGCGGCGCTCATCGCGTATCAGCTGACGCGCGAGGGGTACCGGGTGGAGACCGCGCTTACGGGAACCGGCGCACTCGACGCGGTGCACCGGGATCTCCCCGATCTGATCGTGCTGGACAGGATGCTGCCCGGCTTCTCCGGTGACGAGGTGCTGCAGTCGTTGCGAGCGGACGAGGCCACCCGGAACGTGCCCATCCTGATCCTGACCGCGAAGCGCGAGCAGCAGGACCGGATCAGCGGGTTCGAGCTCGGCGCCGACGACTACCTGACGAAGCCGTTCAGTCCCCGGGAGCTGGTCCTGCGCGTGGACGCCATCCTGCGCCGCGCCCAGGGCGAGCTGAAGCCGATCACCGGGGGTGGGCGGATTCTGCGCGCCGGGTCGTTGCGGGTCGATTTGGGCGCGCACATCGTCGCGCTCGACGGCGACGAGATCACGCTGACGCCCACGGAGTTCCGCCTGCTGCGCGTCCTGATGGAGCGCCGTGGCCGCACCCAGAGCCGGCGGCAGCTCCTTTCCGAAGCGTGGGAAGTGGACTCCAGCATGTCGGCGCGGCTCCACACGCGCACCGTCGACATGCATGTGCGCCGGCTGAGGGGGAAACTCGGCAGCGCGGGCGACTGGATCGAGACGGTACGGGGCTTCGGGTATCGCTTTCGCACCCGGTGGGGCTGACGCTGACGCACCTCCCCGCTCGATCCGCCGAGCGCGGCCAGCTAGAAGGATGCCCTGGGAGGCGCGGCCGGTCGGTCACCGCCCTTTCGAGTTCACCGTCCCCGCTGACCCCCCCTCGCACTTCCGCCGATCGGGTCGCCCGGCGGCAGTTCCAGCGACGGACCCGGCGTGGTGTTCTCGATCCGCTGCTGCCAGCGCCGAATGTCGGCAGCCACCAGGCGCTGGTGCGGAGACGAACCCGTCAGCGCTTCCAGCCGGCTCGCCAGCGCCTCCAGCCGATCCGCCAGGACCGCCCGCGCCTCGGTCATCGCGGCAGCGCTGCCGGCGTGCCGCATCATGCGGTCCACCACCGCCCGCTGAATCGTGTGCTGGACCCGCATCCGGTACTCGTCCCCCTCGGCCGGTGCGTCCCAGGTGGCCTCGAGCAGGCGGTCCACCACCTCCTCCAGGTCGGGATAGTCGCCCATGCTCCCGTAGACGACCAGGCGCGCCATCCGCTGAGGGTGCAGGATCTCACCCACGGTAAAGTCGGCGGCAGCCTCGGCGGCGCCCAGCGGGTCGAAGAGCAGCTCGGTGTGCCCCGCGAAGACCTCCCCTTCGTCGTGGCGGAAGGCGGGCGGCGGGATCATCGAGACCACGTCCCGCGGCAGCGCCAGAAAGTCCACCGTGAGCGCCGACAGGATCGTCTCCAGGGCATCCCGCTGCTCCTCGCCGGGAACGATCGCCACCGGCGTCTGTCCGTCACCCTTCAACGTGTAGCTGTAGTCGGCCCCTCCCAGGCTCTGCGCCGCCGACCGAAGCTGGAAGCGGTGGTGCATGTAGAGCGGCAGCAGCACGAATTCCAGGTCGGACAGGGGCCGTCCCGCGCGGATCATGTCGTCGCCGAACCCCGCGAGGCCGATGTTGCGGACCCGGATTTCGTGCTTGAGGTGGTCCACCAGGTTGGTGCCGTTGTCCCAGACGCCCGCGTACGGGTGGCCCGCGCCGATGAAGTTGTTGTTGGTGTGCGCCATGAAGCCCAGGCCGTCCCGCATGCCCTGCGCGACGATCGCCTCGAGCCCGGCTTGCTCGTTCGTCCCCTCGGGAAACTCCCGATACAGCCAGTTCACCGAGAGCTTGTCGTACTCGCCGATCCTCTGCACGTAGGCGTTGGAGAGGTCGAGGTCGCCGCCCGCGTCGATCTCGACCAGCGGCGCGGGATAGTCCATCACGCTCTCGCGGCCATAGGTGCTGGACAGGTAGTTGTGCGGGAAGCCCAGCGTGTGCCCGACCTCGTGCGCCGACAGTTGCCGCACTCTTGCCAGCGCCATCTCGACCGCGTCAGACCCCTGCGCGACCTGCGCGAGGTAGTCGAATCCGGGCGCGAACGACAGGCCGCACGACAACGACCCCATGTGCTCCGTCGGCCCCATCGCCCCCATCGCCGCATCCTCCCCCACCGTGCCCACGAAGGGCGCCACCATCCCCTGCCCGTGCAGATAGTCCTGCCGCAGGCGCAGGCTGCCGAGATTGACGACGCCCCGGATGATCTCACCGGTGCGCGGATCGGTCACGGTGTTGCCGTACGAGTACCCCCTCGTCCGCCGGTGCGTCCAGTGGATCATGTTGTAGCGGATGTCCTGCGGATCCACGCCCTCGGGCAGCACCTCGACCCTGTAGGCGTCGATGAACCCCGCCGCCTCGAACGCATCCGCCCACCAGGCCGCCCCCTCGATCAGCGCGCTTCGGATCGGCTCGGGCGTCCCCGGATCCACATAGTACACGATCGGCTCGACCGCCTCGGACGGCCCCGCCCCCGGGTTGCGCTTCTGCAGCCGGTGGCGCGCCGCGAGGCGGATCCGCAGGTCCTCGTCGATCGGCGTGGCGTAGTTGAAGATCGTGGGCCCGTTCACCCCGATGCGCGGATCGGCCACGCGGGGCCGGTACCCGTCGTCCGGAAGGCGGATGAACGAGTGGTGCTGCCGCAGCGTCACCGCCTCGGGATTCACCGCCACGCCGCGCACCAGCCCGCCCGCATCGCTGCCGGTAAAGGTCAGCAGCGCCTCCACCTCGGTGTTCTCGGGAAAGGACCGCGTCGCAGGCATGTGGATCGCCGAGCGGGAGGCATCGAGGCTGAAGCTGCCCTGTCCCCGCTGCGCGATCTGCCCGATCACGTTGCGGGCGTCCCGGATGAAGAACGGCGTCGCGTCCACCAGCACCCGGTCCCCGGTCTGCGCCGCGATGTCGAATCCCCAGTACACCGACGGCGCAAACGCGTCGCGCACCGCCTGCACTTCAGTCTGATTGTCGCTCCGCGCCTGGAACTGGTAGTTGGGCTCCATGAGCAGCACCCTGGGCCCCACCCGCTTCGGCTCCAGCACGTGCGTCCCCCGCAGCTGCCCCCGATCGATCCCGACCGGATTGGATCCCAGCCCCGAACCCATCGAGATCTGGTAGAGGAACTCGCCTCCCGCCAGGTCCAATTCCCAGTACAGCAGGCCGGCCCCGTCGTCCCAATACAGGTCGAAGAACCCCTCCATCGGCGTCATGCCCTCGGTCTTCGTCTCGATGCTCGGGCGGTCTTCCTGCGCCGCCGCTTCGTCGGTGACGACAGCCACGGCGAAAGTGAAGGTCAGCGCGGCGAGGATCCTCGAAGCGCGTGCGGCGTTGCGTGAAAAGAACATCTGACTGCCTTACCCGGACATCTGCCGGTGCACTGGGTTGGTCGGAGCCGCCGCCTCTCCAGTTTGGGCGGGCGGGACTCAGGTACGCCGGGGAGACTGTAACCGCCGGGTAGCGGGCGCAAGCCTCGATCTCCACGCGCTGCTCGGAGTGGTCCGCGCAGTCCGCCGTGGCGTGTTGTATGAAGGGCGGCCGAAGCCCCTACCGCGGCCCTTCCACGAGCAGCGGCGCGACCCGGGCCAGGGACGCCTGCTCGAGGTCGTACGCGTAGGCGAGAAGGTCCGCGTCACTCCACAGGTCGCCGATGAAGGCGACAACGAAGGGGGTCCCGTCGTCGTAGTACGCGAAGGGGACGGCCACGGTCGGCAGTCCGATGTCGTTGATGATGTTGCTCGGCAGTTCGGCGTGGTTGTTGGGCCGATAGTCGGGACGCTCGGGATCTTCCACCAGCGGGCGGATCGGCTCTCCGGCCTGGGGGAAGAAGAGCCCGTCCAGGGCATTCTCTTCCAGTACCGCCCGGAAGAGCGCGCGCATGTCGCGGCGCCATGCCTGATAGGCGTCTCCCTCCTCGGTCGCCGTGGGCGCGACCGGGGCCCGGGGACCCCGACTTCCGCGAAACTGACGGCCGGCCAGCGCTTCCCACTCCTCCACACTGTGGAACGCGGCCTCGGGCCCCAGGCCCTGCAGGTAGACCGCCAGGTCGTGGCTCCCGACCGAAGGCACCGATGGACGGTCGCCGTACAGTTCCACCCACCCCCGTTCGGGGAAGGGGTCTTCCACCACTTCGGCGCCTTCGTTCTCCAGGAGCAGGATCGCTTCCCGGTAGAGGACCTCGGTCTCGGGCGCGAGCGGCAGGAACGACTCCCGCCAGCCCAACCCCACCAGCCCGAAACGCTTCCCGGTGAGGGCCGTGACCGACAGCGCGGACTCGTAACCCGCCTCCGGGATGTGATCGGCACCGGCATAGGACGCGAAGTCCTCGGGGCTGGGTCCCGCGATGATGTCGAGGGTGATCGCGGCGTCCCGGACGGTGCGGGTAAGCGGTCCCACCACATCCCGGTAGGTGGCGTCGATCGGCACCACGCCTTCGAGCGGGACGAGGCCGAAAGTCGCCTTCACGCCCACCAGCGCCTGTGCCGCAGCGGGATTCTGGATCGACCCGCCCGTCTCGGTTCCGAGCCCCAGCACGGCGAAGCTCGCATTCACGGCGGTGGCCGTCCCCCCGCTCGAGCCGCCCGGCACCCTGTCCGTCGCATACGGATTGAGCGTCTCGCCCGCGACGCTGCTGCGCGTCCGGGTGCCGTGCCCCGCGAAGTCGGGCATGTTGGTCTTGCCGAGCACGACCGCACCGGCCGCCCTGAGGCGTTCCACGGCGACCGCATCATCCCCGGGCACCATGTCGATCCCCCCGGTTGCCGTGCTGAAGCCGTTGAAGCCCGCCGTGGTCGCCAGCCCCGCGTAGTCGAGGTTGTCCTTGATCACCACGGGAACCCCATGCAGCGGCCCGCGCGGACCCGTCGTCTGGAGTTCCTCGTCGAGCGCGGCCGCGATCGCCAACGCGTCCGGGTTCATCGATATGAACGCGTTGTAGTGGTCTTCGTAGCGGTCGATGCGGTCCAGGAAGGCCTGCACGACTTCCACCACGGTGTAGGCGGATGTGCGGTAGCCCTCCTGGAGCTGGACCGCGGTGAGCTCGACGATGTCGACCGCGCCGGTCGACTGCTGCGCGGTTGCGGGCCCCGGGCCGGACGTGCCGATCAGCACCGCAAGCGCGGGGACCACGGCGGGCCAGCGCAGGAAGCGCTTCCGAGGGAGGGTTCGATCTTCCATGTCAGCTTTCACGATACAGTACGGGAGAGCGCGCCGCACGATAGTGGGGTGAAGGGCGCAGGACGTTAGAATAGGATTGTGCCGGCCGGTCCCGATCGGCCTGCAGCGGCGCGTGCACATGAGCGGACATACAGCGAGAAAGGATTGATGGGACTCATGCCGGTACCCACCGAGTCGCTCGTTTCCCTTCTCGATCTCGAGCCGATCGAGCTGAACATCTACCGCGGCCAGAACCACGACATCGGCTCGGGACGGATCTTCGGCGGTCAGGTGCTCGCCCAGGCGCTGGTGGCAGCCCGTCGCACGATCGACGAGGTCGACCGCACCGCTCACTCGCTGCACGCCTACTTCATTCTCGAGGGCGACCTGGATATCCCAGTGGTGTACTTCGTCGACCGCCTGCGCGACGGACGGAGCTTCACCACGCGGCGCGTCACCGCGATCCAGCACGGCAGGGCCATCTTCACCCTGTCGGCATCGTTTCACCGCGCAGAGGAGGGTCTGGCGCACGAAGCCGGAATGCCCGATGTCCCGCCCCCCGAGGAACTGCGCTCCGAAGTCGACCTCCTCCGCGAGAAGGCGGAGCTGATCCCGGATCACCTGAGGGCGATTCTCACGCAGGCGCGCCCTCTCCAGTTCCGCCCGGTCGAGCCCTTTACCTTCCTGGACCGCAACCCCCGTCCTCCACACCGCTGCATCTGGATCCGGTCACCGGGCGACCTTCCCGACAACCCGGTGTACCATCAGGGTGCGCTGGCCTATGCCTCGGACTACGGCCTCCTGTCCACGGCGCTGCAGCCGCACGGCCGCACGGTGCGCGATACGGACGTCATGGCGGCGTCGCTCGACCACTCGCTGTGGTTTCACCGCCCCTTCCGCGCGGACGAATGGCTCCTCTACTCCCTCGACAGCCCCGTGGCCCATGGCGCCAGAGGCTTCGCCGCGGGAACTTTCTTCACCCGCGACGGGCAGATCGTGGCGTCGGCGGCTCAGGAAGGCCTGATCCGGGCCGGAATCCGGCGCAGCCGAAAGGGCTCGCAACGGCCGCGCCCCGTTCCATGACGGCCGCGACAGCCGTGATCGCCCGAACGCCCCGGAATCCGCGCAACAGCCCAGGAGAGATTTCCGTTCATGTCTGACATGCGAGACCGGTTCGAGTCCGGCCTCCCCTTCCCCGAATACATCGAGACCGTCCACAAGAACCGGGAGCTGTGGCACGCCGTGTACAAGCGCGTGAAGCTCCCCGACGGCGTCGTCGAAGAGGCCCGCGCGCTCCCCGGCACATGGCATCTTCTCGCGCTGAGCGAGGACTGGTGCGGCGATGCCGTCAACATCCTCCCCGTCATCTCCCGCCTCGCCGACGAACTGCCCAACGTGGACCTGCGCGTACTGCTCCGTGACGAGAATCTCGACATCATGGACGCGCACCTGACGAACGGCAGGAGCCGCTCGATCCCGATCATCGTTGCGTATGACGACGACTTTCAGGAGCGCGGCTGGTGGGGTCCTCGCCCGACAGGGCTGCAACAATGGGTGATGGATGAGGGGATGAAGATGGAGCCCGGCCCCCGCTACGCCCAGGTCCGCCGTTTCTATGCCCGCAACAAGGGAAAGGCGATTCTCGCCGAAATCCTCGATCTCATACGGTCCGTCGCCACCACCCCCGCAACCTGACCAGGACAGATGACCAACTCGACCCAGCGCCTCGCTCCCACCGCCCCGATGGGCTCCGCCCGCCACATTCCCGGCATTCTGTGCGTGACCATCGCCCTCTGCGCCACCGTCCTCTCCCTCCCCGCCCTTACGGCACCCGTTCTCCACGCCCAGGCCCGCGACTACGCCCCCGAGCGCCCCTTCGGGACCCTGCGCGAGCAGGCCCGCACCCAGCAGGCGTGGCTGGAGGAGCGGCTGGAGAAGAACCTGCCCATGCTGATGCGCAAGCACGGCGTGCAGATGTGGGTCGTCACCATGCGCGAATACAACGAGGACCCCGTCTTCCGCGCGCTGGTGTCCCCGACCACCTTCGCGGCGCGGCGCCGCACGATCTACATCTTCCACGACCGCGGCCCCGATGCGGGCGTGGAGCGCCTGGCGCTGGGCGGCACCTCGCAAGGGGGTGCCTACGAGGCCGTGCGGGCCACCGTTACGGCCCCCGACGGTCGCGCGGCCGAGCTCTGGGGCAAGGACCAGTGGGACCTCTTCGCGAGCATGGTGCGCGAGCGCGACCCGGAGAACATCGCCGTGAACATCGCGCATGAGCACAACTTCGCCGACGGCCTCACCGCGGGCGAATGGGAACAGATGCAGGAGGCGCTCGGCCCCGACCTCACCGGGCGGGTCGTGCGGAAACCGCTCCTCGCGATCGACTACCTCGCCATGCGCGTCCCCTCCATGACCCCCGTCTACCGCAAGATGCAGGCGATCGTCCACGAGATCATCGCGACCGCCTTCTCCGATGTAGTGATCGAGCCGGGCCGGACGACGACCGCCGACGTGGTGTGGTGGATGCGCCAGCGCGTACACGATCTGGGGCTGGGGTCATGGTTCCAGCCGTCGGTCTCGGTGCAGCGGCGCGGCGTCTCCATGGCCGACTCGATCGCGCCGACGATCCAGCGCGGCGATGTCCTCCACTGCGACTTCGGCATCGTCGCTCTGGGGCAGACGACCGACACGCAGCACATGGCCTACGTGCTTCGCGAGGGCGAGACCGAGGCGCCCGCGGGACTGCAGCAGGCGCTTGCCAACTCGAACCGCCTGCAGGACATCCTTCTCGAGGAGACGAAGGTGGGGCGCACCGGCAACGAGATCCTCGCCTCGGTGCTGGAGAAGATGCGCGCCGAAGGTCTCAACGGGACCATGTACACCCACCCGATCGGCGATCACGGCCACGGAGCCGGCCCGCTGATCGGGCTCTGGGACTACCAGACCGGCGTGCCCGGTCGCGGCGACCCCTACGTCATCCCCAGCATGTGGTTCTCGACCGAACTTCAGGTCACGACGCCGGTGCCGGAGTGGGACGGCCAGCCGGTGCGAATGGCCCAGGAGGAAGAGGCCGAGATCACCGCCGACGGCGAGATGCGGTGGTCGCTCAGACGGCAGACGGAACTGCACCTGGTGCGGTAGGAGGCGGCGCCAACCACGCGAGCGACCGGGCCGCAGCGGTCGGTCGCTAACGCCCCCTGTCCAGACCGAGCACCTGTGGATGCTCGACATCCAGCTCGTCCCGCCAGATCCCCAGCACCGCATCCAGTTCGATGTCCATGACCGTAAATCGCTCTGGAAGCTCCATGCTGCCGAGCCAGACGCCCTCCGAACTCAGGATCTCCCAGCGCTGCGGCTGCCCCATCTCGGTGTCGCCCCGGAACTGCAGAAGCCACAATGCCCCGGATGGATCCACAATGATGTTGTCGTAGGCAGCACGGGTGCCCGAAGAAGGCGTCCTCGCTGCAACTTCTCGCCGCGTCGCGGAGGGATTGTCGCCGAGGAAATCCTCCCTTTCTGCACGAAGCACCGCCTCGGGCAGATCCAGGGGATAGTCCGGAATCCTGAAGAGGCGGACGAGTTCTCCGGTGCCCGTGCGCTCCTCGATTTCCATCACGTCCGCGTTGCCCACGAAGACCTTGCCGCCGTGTGATCCGACCTGCGCCTCCTTGGGAAAGAGGGTCCCCCAGCTGCTCACGATTCCCGGCCGGGACTCGACAAGATACTCCTCGTAGCCTGCCGTCCCGCCAACGCTGTCGAGACGGGACCCCTGGAGGTCGAACCTCCACAGCATGCTCGGCGTGCGAACGAGTCCCCCTGCATCGGAACCGGTACCCATCGGGGCGAAGAACTCGGCCACCAAGGTGCCGTCGCCGAGATCGTGGATCTGCCTCACTGGCTCCCCGAAGCCAAAGGTGTTGACCGAGGCGAGGTCGGGTCCGAATGCTGACACGCGGCTTGCCCAGTCGAGAACCAGAACCGTGTCGCCGGTGGCATTCGCCATCGCCTTGATGCCGCCGCTGAACTCGCCCGGGCCTTCCCCTTCCTGGCCAGCCGATGCCAGGAAGTCACCTTCGGACGAATAGAGCCGGACCTCGTTCAGTAGTCTGTCGGCAACGGCGAGGGAGCCATCGGAAAACCGCGCCATCCCGACCACGGCACCGAATTCGTGCATGGCTCCGGTGCCAGTGACCGCCAAATCGACCATCGGCACGGGGTCCAGGGTCCACCCGCCGCCATCGCCCCAGGCCGGCCGGCGCGCTTCCACGATTTCCACGCCCGCGCTGTCACCGCGCTCAAAGAGAGCGGAGTTGCCGCCGGGATCGCTGCAGGCTGACCCCTGCAAGCCGATTGCCGTGGTGGCCAGGCACCGAATCCCCAACCATCGTGTCATCCTGCCGCTCCCTCCGACCATGGATTCGTCCCCACTCATCACGCTGCCTGAACTTGCAGTGACACTATCGCCGCGCTCCCGCTTGGCACCAGCGCATGCCGTGCCTTAAGATCAACCGGTTGCCTGTCCGTTTCCCCTGGTCACAATGCGAATGTTGCGTTTACTCCCGTGTGCGGCTGTGGCCGCGATCTGCACCGTCCTCGTCATCCCGCGGCCAGCGGCCGCCCAGATACCCCTTGGCGTCCGGACCGCTTCCGGACTGAGCGTCACGCCGGCCTTCGAGGGCTGGTACCGGAATCCGGACGGCACCTTCAGCATCGCCTTCGGCTACTTCAACCGGAACATCGAAGAGATCGTCGAGATTCCGGTGGGCGCCGCCAACTACCTCGAGCCCGCCGACCTGGACGGTGTCCAGCCCACGCGTTTCCACCCGAAGCGGCACTGGGGGGTCTTCGCGGTGACGGTCCCGGCGGACTTCGGCGACCAGTCGGTAGTGTGGACCATCGACTTCCGCGGGGAGCGCTATTCGATCCCGGGACGTCTGCACATCGACTGGGAGATCGACGCCCTGGATGGGGAGGGCGAGACCGGGAACACGCCACCGGTGCTGACTTTTGCCGAGGGCGGGCCGGAGGGCGCCGGGCCCGGTGGACTGTGGACCGAGCCGCTTCAGACCGTGGTGGGCACGCCGGTGTCGGTGACCGTCTGGGCCCGTGACGACGGTCGATCCCGGGGCAACGTGGCCAGGGCCGGACGCACCGGTGCCCCCGTCACCCTGACCTGGTTCAAGCATCAGGGACCCGGCGAGGTCACCTTCAGCGAGCCAACGGCCGAAATACCCGCGAGTGGCGGGCGGGCGATGGTTACCGCCACCTTCGACGAGCCTGGAGACTACGTGCTGCGCGCAAGAGCCAACGACGCATCGGGCGTACTCGCCGCAGGCCACGCCCAATGCTGCTGGACCAACGGATTCATACGGGTGACTGTGACCCGCTGACCGAAAGAGAGAAGATGCCCAGACAACGCCGCCTGTTCCGGAACGCCGCCGCTTGCGGCGCGCTGCTGGCCACCGCGGCCGTGACGCTCGCACCCGCGCCCGCCACTGCCCAGGACCACCCCACCTTCGCCCGCGACGTCGCTCCGATCATTCAGCAGAACTGCCAGGTCTGCCACCAGCCGGGATCGATCGCTCCCATGTCGCTCACGAGCTACGAGGCGGTCAAACGGTACGCGCCGCGTATCCGCGACAAGGTTGCTACGCGCATCATGCCGCCCTGGCACATCGACCGGTCGGTGGGCGTACAGGAGTTCAAGAACGACCGGGGCCTGACCGACGAGGAGCTGGAGACGCTGGTCACCTGGCTCGACGGCGACATGCCCTTCGGCGACGAGGCCGATATGCCTCCCGCGCCCGTGTTCCCCGACGGGAGCGAATGGCAATACGCGGAACAGTTCGGACAACCCGACCTGGTCGTGCGGTCCGAGCCGTATACGCTGGCCGCCAAGACCCAGGACAAGTGGTTGCGGCCCGAGACGCCGACCGGACTGACCGAGGAGCGCTGGGTCAAGGCGATCGAGATCCGGCCCTCCTGGCCCGACGGGCGGGAAATCGTGCACCACACCCTGGCCTACCTCATTCAGGATGAGGATCCGGACGAGATGACCGCCGAGACCGCCGCCCTGAGTACCAGCAGCCGCGCGATGGGCGGGCCCGGCCTCTTCATGGAGTGGGCCGTCGGCAAGGTAGGTGAGATCTTCCCGGACGGAGCCGGCAAGCTCATGCTGCCCGATTCCAAGATTCGGTGGGAGGTGCACATGCACGCCATCGGGCGCGAGGTAAAGGACAGCTACGTGGAGCTCGGCATCTGGTTCTATCCGAAGGACGAGATCCCTCAGAACCGGACTCGCCTGCGGTACTTCGACGCGGCGGGAAACGATCTTGACATCCCGCCGGGCGAGATCTCGGTCACCCAGGACTTCTACGTGCTCAGATGGCCGTCACGGCTCGAGAACTACCAGCCCCACATGCACATGCGGGGCAAGGCCATGACCATGGAGGCCATCTACCCGGACGGCCGCAAGGAGATCCTGAGCCAGGTCAACAACTTCCAGTGGAACTGGCATGTCAACTACATCTACGCCGACCACGCCGCGCCGCTCCTCCCCGCAGGCACCACGCTCGTCTTCACGGCCTGGCACGACAACACCGCGGACAACCCCAACAACCCCGACCACACGCAGTGGGTCGGCTGGGGCGACCGCACCGTAGACGAGATGGCACACGCCTGGGTGGACGTGACTTACCTCACCGAAGAGCAGTACGAGGCGGAATTGGCCAGGCGCGAGGCGATGGCCGAGGAGAACGAGACCAGGGAGGGTACGAACCGGTAGGGCCTTCCCTCCCGGACACTCACCCCTCATGGCCGTCGAAAGACAAACCACCTCGAAGGGCCGTGCCATTGGCCTCTGGCTGGGCCTGGGCGCCTTCCTCTTCCTCCTCGTCTTCCCGGTAGACCCCGGCAACGTTCCCGCCAGCCGCCTGGCCGCGGTGGCCCTTCTCATGGCGATCTGGTGGGTCACGGACGCCATTCCGCTATTCGCCACCGCGCTGATGCCGCTCGTCCTCTATCCCCTCCTCGGGATCATGTCCGGGAACGACACCGCGCCGATCTACTTCAACAGCACCATCGTGCTCTTCCTGGGCGGCTTCATGATCGCCCTGACGATGGAGAAGTGGAACCTGCACCGGCGGATTGCGCTGAACATCATTCACGCGGTGGGGGGCGGGCCCGCGCGCATCGTGCTCGGGTTCATGGTCGCGGCCGCGTTCCTGTCGATGTGGATCTCGAACACGGCCACGGCGGTGATGATGGTGCCGATCGGCCTCGCCATCTGCCTCCAGATCGAGAGCGAGGCGGGCCGCGAGGGCGCGCGGCACCTCTCCGTGGGCCTGATGCTCGGAATCGCCTACGGCTGCACGGTTGGCGGCCTGACGACGCTGGTGGGCACGCCGCCCAACCTCTCCTTCGTCCGCATCTTCCAGATCCTCTTCCCCGAGGCGCCGCCGATCGCCTTCGGCCAGTGGCTGATCATGGCCTTCCCGGTGGGCCTGATCATGCTGGTTGTCGCCTGGTTCCTGATTACGCACGTGCTCCACCGCGTGCCGGAGGGCGTCACCATCGACCACAAGGTGGTGGAGAGGGAGCGCCAGGGTCTCGGCGGCATCTCCTTCGAGGAGCGCGCGGTGCTGGGGGTCTTCGCGGCGACGGCCCTGCTCTGGGTCTTCCGCGTCGATCTGGAGCTGGGATTCCTCACCCTGCCGGGCTGGTCGCGTCTGCTTCCCGACCCCGGAATGATCGACGACGGCACCGTGGCGATCGCAATGGCGTCCATCCTCTTCTTCATCCCGGCGCGCAACCCCAGGGACGGCGCCACGCGGGTGATGGGGCCCGACGTGATCCCGCGACTGCCCTGGAACATCGTCCTCCTCTTCGGCGGCGGCTTCGCGCTGGCCGCCGGCTTCCAGGAGACTGGACTCGCTCAGCTCATCGGCAACCAGTTCGAAGTGCTGGGCAATCTGCCGGTGTTTGTGATGATCCTCCTGGTCTGCGCGGCGCTGACCTTCCTCACGGAGTTCACAAGCAACACGGCCACGACGGAGATGATCCTGCCGATCCTCGCGTCGGTGGCTGTGGTGACTGGCACTCATCCCCTCGTGGTGATGATCCCCGCCACCCTGTCCGCTTCCTGCGCCTTCATGATGCCGGTGGCGACCCCGCCCAACGCGATCGTCTTCGGCAGCGACCGGATCACGGTTGGGCAGATGGCGCGCGCGGGCATCTTCCTCAACCTGATCGGGGTGCTCGTGATCGCCACCATCGTCTTCACGGTGGGGCTTGCGGTCTTCGACATCGACCCGGCGGTGGTGCCGGAGTGGGCCAGGTCGCTCGCGGACGGGCCGCACCAGTAGCGGCCACGCGGCAACTTCGCGCGACCCCGAAACTCCCGTGGGGCCACCAGGCCTCCGACCGGCGACCCGTCCCGAAGGAGCGCTTCCAACTTGACAGCGCGCAATGGGGCGCCGCACTTTGTTCGGCAACCGAACAAAGTCAGACGTGGTGTTCCGGTGCTCCGCCGTCGCTGGGCCCCGGAGGCTGCCGATCAACTCGGGGATGGAAATGATGACAGCAAGCACCTCACATCGGCTGACTGCAGCCCCGGCACCCCACGGCGGCAGACACGGCGAGCGCTTCACCCTCCCATGCGCCGGCCCGGGTTCATGTCTGGGGCTGCTCGCGATCCTCCTCGGCGCCGCGGGCTGCGAGCGGGATATCTCCGTGCTCGAGCCGGCGCCCTTCCCTCCCGAAGCGGTGGTCTTCGAGGATGGCTTCGGTCCCGGGGTCCAGTTCTCGGCCTTTGGCGGGTCCAAGGTCGACGCGCTGGACATCGAGCACGACGAGGTCTACCGCGGGACCGCCGCGCTGAAGTTCACCATCCCCGCGCCCACCGATCCCTCGGGCGGCTACGCGGGCGGCGTCTTCTATTCCGTGGTGCCCCGCGACCTGACCGGCTTCGACGCCCTGACCTTCTGGGCCAGATCCAGCACCGCGGCCACGATCAACACGATCGGAATCGGCAACGACAACAGCGGCAACTCCCGCTATCCGGCCACGGTCGAAGGGCTTCCTTTTTCCACCCGCTGGACCAAGTATGCCGTCCCGTTGCCCCTGCCCTCCAAGCTGGGCGAGGAGACCGGCCTCTTCCTGATCGCGGAGGGGTCGGAGTATCCCGTCGGCTACGACATCTACTTCGACGACGTGCAGTTCGAGCGGCTGGGGACGATCATCAACCCGAGGCCACAGATCGCCACCCAGACGATCAGCGGTGAGCTCGGCGGCACGCTGTCGGTCGGGGGGACCCAGGTCACCTTCGATGTCAACGGACAAGACCAGACTGTCCTCGCGGCCCCCGCCTACTTCGACTTCTCATCCTCCAACGCCGGGGTGGCCTCGGTGACGCCCGATGGCACGATCTCGCTGGTCGGATCGGGTTCGGCAACCATCACCGCCTCGCTGGGATCGACCGCCGCGGCCGGGGCCGTCACGGTCGTCGTTTCGGCTCCGCCCACAGGGGCGGCGCCCACGCCGACGCGTCCTGCCGGACAGGTGGTTTCGCTGTTCAGCGACGCCTACAACGATGTTCACGTCGACACTTGGTCGGCGGTTTGGGACCAGGCCGACGTCGAGGACATCGCGGTTGCCGGCGACGCGGTCAAGAAGTACACGAACCTTGCCTACGCGGGAATCGAGTTCACGTCACAGACGGTGGACGCGTCGGCCATGACCGACTTCCACGTCGACCTCTGGACCAACGACCCGTCCGCCTTCCGCATCAAGCTGGTCGATTTCGGGGCAGACGGAGCCTTCGGCGGCGGCGACGACAGCGAGCACGAGATCACCCTGGATCAGGGGTCGATGCCTCCGATCGCGGCCGGGACGTGGAACTCGCTGGACATCCCGCTGTCGGCCTTCGCGGGTCTTGTCAACCGTGGCCACGTGGCACAGATGATCATCTCCGGCGCCAGCCCGACCGTCTACCTCGACAACATCTACTTCTTCACGACCGTGCCTCCTGCGCCGGCCGGGCCCACCGAGGCCGCGCCGACGCCGGCGCACGCCGCCGGCAACGTGGTGTCGCTGTTCAGCGACCCCTACACGGACGCGACGGTCGACACGTGGTCGGCCTCGTGGGACCAGGCCGATGTCGAGGATGTCGAGATCGCCGGCGACGCCGTGAAGAAGTACACCAACCTGGTCTTCGCCGGGATCGAATTCACCTCGGCGACGGTCGACGCGAGCGCCGCGACCCACTTCCACTTCGATCTGTGGACCCCGGACCCGACCGCCGATCCGGCCGCGTTCCGCGTCAAGCTGGTCGACTTCGGCGCCGACGGCGGCTTCCAGGGAGGCGACGACAGCGAACACGAACTCACCTTCAACGACGGTTCCGATCCGCCCCTGGCGACGGGCGAATGGGTGAGCTACGACATCGCGTTCTCGGACATGGCGGGCCTGACCGGCCGGGGCCACCTCGCCCAGATGATCATCTCGGGCGATCCCAACACCGTCTTCGTCGACAACGTCTACTTCTACTCCACCGCCGCGACCGAGCCGGCCGGAGCGGCGCCCACGCCGTCCCACGCGGCCGAGGATGTCATCTCCCTCTTCAGCGACCCCTACACGGACGCGACCGTGGACACCTGGTCGGCCTCGTGGGACCAGGCCGACGTCGAGGATGTGGCGGTCGCGGGCAACGCCACCAAGAAGTACACCAACCTGGTCTTCGCCGGCATCGAATTCACATCGGCGACCATCGACGCCAGCGAGATGACCCACTTCCACATGGACTTCTGGACACCCGATCCCACTGCGGACCCCGCGGCCTTCCGGGTCAAGCTCGTCGACTTCGGTGCCGATGGCGGCTTCGGCGGGGGCGACGACACCGAACACGAGCTGACGCTGAACGCCATGTCCGATCCGCCGCTCGCGACGGGAATGTGGGTGAGCTACGACATCCCGCTTACGATGTTTGCCGGGCTGACGACGCGCGGGCACCTTGCCCAGATGATCATCTCCGGTGATCCGAACACGGTGTTTATCGACAACATCTACCTGCACAAGTAACCCGCCCGGGCCGGACCCCGTCGCGACGCAACGGGAGGACGGCCGGAATGAGGGGGCTCATGGCGTACAAGAATCCGTCCCGTTCAGTCACTTCGTCCGAACGAGGGCTGATGACGGAGGTCCTGGGCCTTCTCTGGCAACGGCGCGAGCTATCCCGCGCAGAGATCGCCCGACACACGGGGCGCTCCCGATCCACCATCTCGGACGTAGTCGCACGGCTGCTGGCAACCCGGATGGTCCAGGAGTTGGGAAGCGGCGAGAGCCGTGGTGGCCGTCGCCCGATTCTGATTGGGTTCCGGGACGATGCCGGGGTCATCCTGGGGGTCGACGTGGGCGCGGCGCACATCTCGGTCGTCCTGACCAACCTGCGTGGCCAGGCCCTGGCGTGGCGCGACCGCTCCTACCCGGTACGCACCGACCCGAAGGGCGCCGGGAAGCTCATTCTCGAACTGTGCCGTGAATGTCTGGACGAATGGGACGGAGACCGCCAGCGACTGCTCGGAATCGGCGTAGCCGTCCCCAGCCCGGTCGACCCGGAGTCTCCGGACCGCGTGCTGGAGCGGATTCACCCCGCCTGGCGCGGCCGCGCGATCCTGGACAGGCTGGACGACACGTTTGGCGTACCGGTGTTCGTCGACAACGATGCCAACCTCGGGGCGGTGGCAGAGCACGCGTGGGGCAAGGCCGCCGGTGTCGACGACTTCATTTACCTGAAGGTCGCAACCGGAGTAGGCGCCGGCCTGATGATCGGCGGAGAAATCTACCGGGGCTCAACCGGCGTGGCGGGCGAAATCGGCCACATCGTCGTCGATCCCAGGGGGCCCGAGTGCGTGTGCGGCGGCCGCGGCTGCCTGGCAACCTTCGTGGGGACCCGGGCGCTGGTCGACAGGACCCGGGAGCTCCTCCGGGACTTTTTCCCGAGTGCGCTGGCGGGCAAGGAACTCGACATCAAGTCCATCGAGGATGCGGCGCTCGCCGACGACCCGGTCGCTCTCCGGGTCGTGCACGAAGCAGCCCGTCACCTCGGCATCGCGCTGGCCGGCGTGCTCAACCTGATGAACCCCGGGTCGGTTGTCGTGGGCGGGAGCCTCGCCCGTGTCGGCGACCGGCTGCTCGTTCCTCTTCGCGAAGCGGTCCTCCGGCGCACCCTCGTCGCTTCCGCAGCAGCCGCCGACATCGGTATCAGCGAGTTGGGGCCGCGCGCCACCGCCCTGGGGGCTGCGACGCATGTGCTGGTCGCCGCCCTCGCCAACCCCAGTCTCTTTCCGGGAGTGAAGTCCGCATGAAGTCCAGATCAATCCAGCCGCTCCGATGGGCCATACTTCCGCTCTTCATCGTCCTCACTTCCGCCTGCGAGAACGGCACCGAAGAAGAAGACGCCGCCTCCTGGCGACTGGTCTGGAGCGACGAGTTCGAGGGCCCAGCCGGGCAGCTTCCCGACCCGGCCAACTGGGCCTTCGACATCGGCACGGACTGGGGCAACGCACAGCTCGAATACGACACCGACCGGCCCGAGAATGTCTCGCTCGACGGAAACGGCAACCTGGCCATCACGGCCCGCCAGGAATCCTATCAGGGGAGCGCCTACACGTCGGGACGCATCAAGACGCAGGGGCTCTTCGAGCAGACCTTCGGCCGCTTCGAGGCGCGCATACAGCTTCCCACCGGACAGGGCATCTGGCCCGCCTTCTGGATGCTGGGCAACGACATCGACTCCGTGGGTTGGCCCGAGTGCGGAGAGATCGACATCATGGAGTACCGCGGCCAGGAGCCGAGCGTGTTGATCGGCACGATCCACGGACCCGGCTACTCTGCCAGCGCCGGCGTCACCGGGCGCTACACCCTTCAAGGAAGCCGCTTCGACACCGATTTCCACGTCTTCGCCATAGAGTGGACGGAAGACGGCATCGACTGGTACATCGACGACACTCTCTACCACACCGTCGACGTGAGCGATCCCACCGGCCGCTGGGTCTTCGACCACCCCTTCTTCATCCTCCTCAACGTCGCCGTGGGCGGAGGCTTCGTAGGCTCGCCCAACGAGTCCACAACCTTCCCCCAGACCATGCTGGTCGACTGGGTGCGCGTCTACCAGACCGAGTGAGATGACCCGCCACCGCCAAACGCCCTCCCGGGACCGGATTTCCTTTGCGCACAAGGTCGTCTACGGGATCGGCGGGTTCGTCAACAACCTCCTCGCCTCGGCAATCGGCGGGATGGCGATCATTCTCACGCTGGCGCTGGGCGTCAGTCCCGCGCTCGTCGGCCTGCTGGGGCTGTTTCCGCGCATCTTCGACGCGATCACCGACCCGCTGGTGGGCTTCATTTCGGACAACACGAAGTCGCGGTGGGGTCGGCGGCGGCCCTTCATCTTCGTCGGCGCCATCTTCACCGGGATCATCTTCGCGCTTCTCTGGCAGATTCCGGCCCCGGCCCAGTTCCGGCTCAAGCTCGTGGACTACGGCGCGGACGGCATCTACAGCGGCGTGCACGCGATACAGGAGGAGACGGACGCGGTGGGCGTGGCGCAGGCGATCCCGGGACGCATGGGGAGTGCCCAGCGGATGGACGACGTCGAGCACGAAGTGACGATCACCCCGCCCACGCTGGTCACGGGCGAGTGGGTGGGCATCGACGTCCCGCTGGCGGACTTCGACCAGCTCGCCACGCGCGATCACCTCGCCCAGATCCTCATTTCGGGCGACCTCGAGAACGTCTACGTCGACAACGTCTACCTCTACCGGGCCGACGACGACCCGCAGGTCCCGCCCGCTTCGGCCCCCGCCGATGTCGAGGGCGCAACGGCCCCGACGACCGCCGCCCCGACTCCGAGCCTGCCAGCCGACAACGTCATCTCCTTCTTCAGCGACGCCTACGACAACGTCCCCGTCCAGTACTTCTCCACAGACTGGGACCGCTCGGACGTCGAAGACGCCGTTGCCGCCGGAGACCCCGTCAAGCGCTACTACAACCTTCGCTTCGCAGGCATCGACTTCGGCGAGACGACGGTGGACGCGTCGGAAATGACGCACGTCCACCTCGACATCTGGACGCCCGACGAGACGCCCGAGGGCCGAAGCGACATGTATTACTTCTGGCACTTCCTGATCGGGTCGCTGATCTTCTTCCTGGGCTACACGGTCTTCGCCACGCCGTGGGTTGCGCTGGGCTACGAGCTGACGCCGGACTACAACGAGCGCACGCGGCTGATGGGCGTGCAGAACTTCATCAGCAACTTCGCGTTCATCGTGGCGCCGTGGTTCCTGGTGATCATGACCAACCCGGACTGGTTCCGAAACCAGATCGACGGGGCCAAATTCCTCGCGCTGATGGTCTGCATCGCGACGATCGTCCTGGGCATCCTGCCCGCCCTGCTCCTGCGGGAACGGGCCGCGCCCCGACAGGTGGCCGCCGCGGCAGCACCCAAAGGCAGGAGCTTCGGCGAAAACGTCACCGAATTCCTGTCGGGCCTGCTGAAGACCGTCAAGTCCCGGCCATTCCTGCTCCTGTGCCTCGCGACCTTCCTGATCTTCAACAGCTTCATCATGATCTCGTCGTTCCAGATCTTCGTCTTCATCTACCACATCTCCGAAGGCAGCCAAGTGGACGGCGCCTGGCTCGCCGGAATCGTGGGCACCGTGGGCATCGTGGCCGGATTCGGCGCCATCGTGCTGGTCACCTGGATGGGCACAAAGATCGGAAAGCGACGGGCGTTCTTCGTGTCGACCGCCATTTCGATGCTGGGCTACGCCCTCAAGTGGTTCTGCTACCGGCCCGAGTACCCCATGCTCGCCCTCGTGCCCGCACCCTTCCTGGCCTTCGGCCTGAGCGGACTGTTCACCCTGATGGGCTCGATGATCGCCGACGTGGTCGACCTGGACGAGCTCCAGAACATGGACTCCAAGGGCCGCAGCCAACGACGGGAAGGCATGTTCGGCTCCATCTACTGGTGGGTGGTCAAGGTCGGTCAGGCGGTCGCACTCGGCCTCGGCGGTGTCCTCCTGGTCGCAACCGGATTCGACATCGACCTCGGAGCCAACCAGACTGCGGAGACGCTCCTCCAGATGCGCGCCTTCGACGCCTTCATCCCCCTGTTGGCGTCGGGCGTGGCAATCTACGCGATCGCGAAGTTCCCGATCACCGAGGAGATGGCGCGGCGAACCCGCGAGGAGCTGGAGCGGCGGCGGGCTGGAGCGGCGGTGGCGTAGTTTGGGGGTATGAAGGGCGGCGCTCGCCACCCGGGCCCCCTCACCCGATCTCTGGCAGTCCGTAGCCCCGGGGAAAGAGGATGTTCTCCCCGCACGGCCCGGCGCCGTTCTCGTCCGGGTTGGTCCACGTCCTTCCCGGCCAGGAAAACGGCAGCCGCCCCGTGAAGTCGTAGTCGCCGAAGAGCACGTCGGCCAGGCCCGCGCCCTCCGAGCCGGGCAACCACGCCGCCACGAAGGCCGCTGACTCGGCCAGTTCGGCATCGACCACCAGGGGACGCCCCGAGATCAGGATCGTGACCACCGGAATGCCGCGCGCGGCCAGGCTGCGAATCGTGGCAAGGTCCTCGGGGTGGAGGGTGGCGAGCTCAAGTGTCTGCCCGTACGGCTTGAGCACGCCCGGCCCGGCGGGCAGATGGTTCGTGCCCGGCCGGACAGGGCCTGGCTCGCGAATGTCACCTATCCCTTCGGCGTAGGGGCGCTCGCCAATGACCACCACGGCCGCATCGAAATGCTCAGGGGTCGCATCCATCCCACCGTTCTCGCAGAGCACCGCCCCCGGCGCCATCGCACGGATCCCCTCCCAGGCCGATGTCCCGCCCTCGATCGCGTCGTTGCCCGACACGCCCTGCCACTCGACGGTGAAGCCCCCGCACTGCCTGCCGCGGTCGTGCGCGTTCCTGCCGGTCACCAGGATGCGGGCGCCCTTGTACAACGGGAGGATCCCGCGCCTGTTCTTCAGCAGCACCAGCGACTTCCGCACCGCCTCGCGGGCGACTTCCCGGTGCTCCACCGATCCGAACTCCGTATCGTTGGAACCCCGCCGAGCCCACGGGCGGGGCCGGTCAAAGAGGCCGCTCGCAGACTTGACGCGCAGGATCCGTCCGACGGCGTCGTCGATTCGCTCGATCGCCACCGCGCCGCGCTCCACCTCCGTCTTCAGCCCGGCGATGAAGGGTTTCCAGGTCTCGGGCACCATGAACATGTCGATTCCGGCGTTTACCGCCATCGCGGCAGCCTCGGTATAGTCGTCGGCCAGCGGATCGATCCCGTTCCAGTCGGAGACTACGAACCCGCCGAACCTCATGTCCCCCTTGAGCACGTCCCGGATCAGGTAGCGGTGTGCGTGACACTTCGAGCCGTTCCAGCTGCTCAGCGACACCATTACGGTCAGCGCCCCGGCCTCCAGGGCGGGCATGTACGGCGCGATATGGAGACGCCGCAACTCCTCCTCGCCAACCACCGTGTCGCCCTGGTCCACCCCCGCATCCGTCCCACCGTCTCCAACCCAGTGCTTGGCGCAGGCGACGACGCCGTCGGGGCCGAGACGCGCGGGCTCGATGCCGTTGCGCGCGTCCTGAAGTCCCTTCACGATCCTGTCCGCGTACTCCGCAACGAGCGCCGGATCCTCCGAGTAGCTCTCGTAGGTGCGGCCCCAGCGAGGATCAAGCGCGACGGCCAGCGTGGGCGCGAACGTCCAGTCCACGCCCGTGGCCAGCACTTCCAGTGCGGTGACGCGCCCGATCCGCTCGATCAGGTCCGGGTCGCGGGTGGCGCCCAGCCCGATGTTGTGCGGGAAGATCGTCGCCCCCCGCACATTGCCATTCCCGTGGATCGCGTCCACGCCGTACAGGAGCGGGATCGCCAGGTGGTCCTCGTCCTCCTCCATCGATGCCGCCCAATAGGCGTCGTTCATGGCCACCCAGTCCGCCGGGCGATTGCGGCCCGGACACGAGCCACCGCCGCTCAGCACGGAGCCGATGTGAAACGCCTTGACCTCGGCCGGACTGACGTGCATCCGCTCGGGCTGCGTCATCTGCCCGATCTTCTGGTCGAGGGTCATGCGCGCGAGCAACGCTTCAACGCGTGCGTCGGTCTCGCCCACACCCACCGCTCCCGCTCTCGGGCGCACGTTTCCGGTCATTGATCAGCGAACATCGGTCGCGGAGTCATTCAAACGCGCCCAGGCGCCCTCACATCCCGATGTGCAGGTAGGTACGGATCTCCCACTCGCGACCGTTTTCGCCGCCCAGGTCGGCGTTGCACTCCATCTTCCCGAATTCGTCGGGGGTGAGCGCGGGACAGTAGCGCGGCGAGAACTCGTTCAGGGTGCGCATGGCGGCGCGCACACCGAAGCGGGTCTGCGGCATGTCGAACCACTCGGGCGGGCCGAGGGTGTACGAGATGTCGCCCACGAGCTGCAGGGGGAAGGTGTGGTTGAAGTCGCGGTGGTAGTCGTACGGGCCCCAGTCGTTGATCCGCGCCATCGACTGGAACTTGATCGGGCCGCCGATCAGACGCAGGTCCAGCCCGGCCCGGTTGATCGTCCTCTCGTCGTTGCCGTTGGGTTCTCCCTTGCCGGCGAAGACGTTGGCGATCATTCCCACGCCGTTCGGCTGCTTCGAGACGAGGCGCGCCTTGACTTCCCAGAGGTCGCGGGCGGGGGGCGCGCCGGGGAACGCGAACGTCGAGCGTCCGTCGGCGAAGATGCCGATCCCGGCGTCCTGGGTGGTCGGGAAGCTGAAGTAGACGAAGCCGAACGAGGTCGCAAAGCGCGCGTTCTCGCGGATGTCGCTGTCCCAGGTGTACATCCAGGTGGCCGGTGTGGGATCGTAGGTGAAGAGGATCTCGGCCGCTCGGGTCTCGCGGTTGCTGCGGACGGAGAAGGGGTCGTCGAGGATGTTGCGGGGGCGCCCTGGCTGCGGGACGTCCTGCGGCACGGGCCCCACGAGCGGCTTCCGCCACATGAAGTTGGGCGCGACCTGCCAGTTACCCGACGTGATCGCGAAGCCGGTGATGATGTTGCGCTGGTTGCCGCTGCCCGTGTCCTTGAGCGTCCAGCCGGTGAAGGTCTGGGTCTGCGTGTAGCCGCCATCGGCCACGAGGCCCATCGCCGCGCCCTGCAGGTACCAGCTGATGCGCCCCTTCGTCAGCTCGATCTTGGCTTTGGCGCCGAGTGCATCCGACGGCTTGATCTCGTCGTGGAGCACCCGGTAGTTGCCGGCCGATCCGTCGACGATCTGGAAGGGCTGGCCCTCCTTGGTGCTCCCCGACCAGATGCCGCCGAAGTCGAGGACCATGTTGCCGCGGGTCGCCGTCATGTGGAGCGTGGCCTTGCGGGTCGGAGGCAGCGGAATCGCGAACGAGCTGGCCGCCTTCCCCGCCTCGGCCAGGTCTTCCTGGTAGATGGCCGTGGTCTCGAAGGGCCCGAGGTTGGTCTGGTACTTGGCGAGGATCGCCGGGTTGGCCCCCCACCACAGCTCGGGACCGATCGCTACCTTCCATCCGCTGAACGAGCGCTTCCCGGTGATCTCCATCCCGACCGGCGCAACCCCGTTGTAGATGTCCATGTTGGGGCCGTAGTTGGCCTCGGGGTACAGTCCGAAGAAGTCGCCCTCGTAGCCCCAATGGTAGTGGCCGGTGCGGTAGAAGCCCTCGAGCTGGAACCACTTGTCGTCCCACGAGACGTTGGCGTTGTAGACCTTGAGCCGCTCGATATCCTGGAGCGGGAAGGTCTGCCCGTCGTCGGCTTCGATGACGCGCGAGCGGCCCCGGTTCTCGTAGAAGAGCTCGTCGATGGGGTTCTGCGGAACATCGCCCAGGATGTTGAACGAGACGTTCGTGATCATGTTCTGGACGGGCCGCGCCTCGAGGTCCGCGTAGAACGACTGCATCTTGTCGAAGCCGCGGTGGCTCGGGAAGCTCCGGTTGCGCTCGGGCGCCTGCTCGGGCGTGCTCACCAGGCGGCCGCCCGTGCTGAAGGTCTCCAGCTCGGCGCGGATGCCGCTCAGGTGAACGCGGTCGCGCGCGGCGGACAGCAGGGCGGCGCGGTCACCGAGCGCCTGCAGGCCCACGTTGGCCGGCTGAATCGCGGCAAAGTGCTCGCGGATCGCCGTGATGTCGGTTCCGGGGGCGTACGGATCGAGCTTGTACGCCTCTTGCAGCGCGTAGTAGGCGGCCCTGGGGTAGAGCTCGTAGAGGTTGTTGTGGTCGGTGGGACCCTTGGCGACGATCCCCCACCACTCCTCGTTCATGTTGTTGTCGCCCTCGACGAAGTCCTCGGGGTAGGCGTCGTTCGCCCAGGAGGCGTTCGTGTCCTGGATGTCGAGGCGCGATTCCTGGCCGAACTTCCACCAGCCGTCGGTCCACTGGAAGGTGAGGCCGCCGATCGAGTTGCCCACGCTGCCCTTGCCGGCCGACTCCTCGTAGATCTCGCGCCACTGCTCGATCAGGTACTTCGCCTGGGTGACCTGGTCCTCGCGCATGTTCTTCGCGTCCCACACGTCCGCGCCGAACTCGGTGAACATCACGGGGCGGTCGAGCTTCTCGTGCACCTCCTGGAAGAGGGTGTTGAACGAGATGCCCCGGTAGACGTTGGTGCCGAAGATGTCCAGATCCGGGATCTCCTCGGCGATGATGTCGATGTACTGGAGGTCGCCGTTCGCCATCGCGATCGGGCGCGTGGGGTCCATCTCCTTGATCCGCTTAGCCACGTCGCCGAAGAGCGAGTACATGAAGCGCGCGCGGTAGGCGTCGGCCTCGCCGGTGGGCATGTCCTCGGTCTCGGCGGAACTCCACACCAGCCCGTAGTTGTTCTCGTTGCCGAGGAGCCACATGAGGACGCCCGGGGTGTCCTTGAAGGCGTCGACCATTTCCTCGATCTCGTCCATCACGACGGCGCGGGCGCGGGGGTCGGAGTAGTCCGTGTTCGCGTTGAAGACGCCGCCCACAGTCACCCCGTAGCGCGCCACCGCGTGGTTGAGGACCGTGTAAATCCCGTACTCCTCGTAGATGTGCTGGACCCACTTCGGCGTGATCCCCACGTAGGCACGGATCGCGTTTCCGCCCATCGCCTTCAGGAGCGACATCTCGCGATCGAGCGCCGCCTCGATGATCTCGTCGGACTCGGTCCAGAAGTTGTAGCTGTACGTGGTGCCGCGCGGGAAGTAGTCCCAGTTGACGCCCAGCACCATGATGTCCTCGCCGTCCACCTGGAGGCGGGTGCCCGAGTCGTCCTTCAGGAGCTCGATGACGGGCATGTGGGGCTCGTCGGCGTCCTGGGCTGCGGCTGGGATGGCGGGGGCGAGCGCCAGAATGAGCGCCAGGGCGGATGCCGCGAGTACATGCGCCGACAATGGCTGCCGCGCGGCAGCGGGCCTCATTGCGGCTCGGGTGATCTGATTGCGGATCGAACTCATGGCTGCACTCCTCCCGGCGGGCCGGACTACTTTGTTCGGTTGCCGAACAAAGTGCGGCGGCGTTCGTGCTCCTGTCAAGTATGAGAGAAGGGGAATCCCGGGCGTTGGGACTACAAGCCTGCGTCCCTCAGAACGCCTTCATGTACGTCAGCTTCACCACCCCGGTCCGCCGCTGCCACCGTTCCGTCCTCGGATCCAGCAGGTCGCCCGTCAGATACCCCGTGTCGAAGACCACGAAAAGGTCGCTGCCGGGGGTATGAATCCAGTTGACGCGCACGTTGGCCTGGATCTCGTTCGAAACGTCATCGTACTGGATCAGCGCGTTGGCGAAGAGCGACCGGCTGACCGCGGCCAGGACGCTCATGCTGAAGAGGTTGGTGGTGAAATCGCCGTTGTCCACAGGCAGGCTGATGTCGTTCCGGGTGTAGTCGCCGCTGAGCGTGAGGTAGGGTCCCGTCTTCCACATTCCGCCGATCGCGACCTCGGTGCCCGTTCCTCCCCAGAAGCCGCCCCGGGAATAGCCTCCCCGCGCCGAGAAACGCCGGCTGGTGTCGGTGTCGAACCGGATCTGCGCGCCGCTGAACACGTAGTCGCCGGGTGACAGTTCGCGCCCCTGAATGCGCGCGGATTCGTAGAGGACTTCGGAGCGGCGAGTGATGTTGACCATGACCCGGTGGCCGGATTCGAGGGTCAGCATGTTGTGCGAGAGGAGAAAGGTGCTCTGCTTTTTGCCATCCAGTCCGTTTATGCGCTCACCCTGCCCCACGATCACCAGTTGACGCGCCCAGTCGCTCTGCTCGAAGCGGGGAAAAAAGGATCCACCGATCTCGGACCGGCTCATGTCCCGACGGTGGACGAAACCGAGTGCGGGATCGAAGTCGGCGGGAATTCGAGTGAAACCCCCTCCGCCAGACAGAAGACTGCTACGGATCTCGCTGGCGATCGAGAGCGCCGTGGAGGACCGTGTCGTCTCCCCGGTCGAGGACGAGCTTCCCGGAGTCTGGGGGTTGCCTGCTGCGACATCCCGGGCGAACCCGCCTGAATCCGAGGAGCGCGCAACCCAGCCCTCCAGGTAGCTGGAACCCGCGAAACGGAACTGGGCGTCCCCGCCCACCACCCTGTTGCCGCCCTCGTCGGTTTCGAGCGAAGCGAAGATCCCTCCCACGGTCGTTCTCGGCAACGGATCGGCGCGAAGTCGCAGGACGGAATTGAGGCCGCCGGCAATCGTCCGGCCCGCTGCATCGCGGGCGTCGTCGGTGTAGAGGCTGAGGGCACCCACCGAAAACGGCCCGGCCTGGCCGGTCAGCCGCCCGCCCCCGACGATGTCGTTGGTGATGCCGATTCGCCGGCTGAAGAAGACCTGCGTCTCCTCCGGATCGCCGAAGTCGAAGAGCCCCGCGCGCTCCAGGAAGAACTCGCGCTTCTCCTGGAAGAACAGACTGAAGCGGCTCAGGTTGATCTGGACATTGTCGGCTTCGACCTGGGCGAAGTCCGGGTTGACGGTCGCGTCGAGCGTCAGGTTCGAGGTGATCGAGTACTTGAAGTCGAGGCCGACTTCGTTGAGGGTCTCGGTCTCACCGGCAAGGTCGTCACGCTGCCCGGTCGCGGACCGCCCCGTGATCGCGAAGGGCTTCACCTCCATGTAGCGCCCGCGGCGCAGCCCTTCGAGCCCCGTCAGGGTCGCGTACTGGGACACCTGGCTGAGCGCGCGGCTGAACTCCTGGCCGATGTGGGGGAAGTACACCATCTCGTTCTTGCGCCGGATGGTGCGCTCCATGAGGATCCCCATCTCGACTTCGTCCGAGTCCGCGAAGCGGATGGTCGTGAAGGGGACGGCCGCCTCGACCACCCAGCCGTCGTCGGTGATCAGCGCCTGGCTCTCGTAGACGCCCTCCCACCACCAGTCCGACAGGGTCATGGACTCGTCTGTGATCAGCGCGTCGCCCTGGGTGCCGAACGGGTTGATCTCGAAGATGTACGCGTTGCGCTTGTCGTTGTAGGTGTCGAGGCCGATGCGGATGTTGTCGTCCTGATCGATCCGGCCCTCGCGGTGCAGGATGCTGCGCCGGATCCCCGACGGATCGGAGTCGTGCAGGACGATCCCGAAGTAGATGTTGCTGTCGTCGAAGGCGACCCTCAGTTCGGTGCGCTCCGACGAGGGGGCGCCGTCGACCGGAACGCGCTGCCGAAAGTCGGTGACGGGCTCGATCTCCTGCCAGAACGCTTCGTCGAGGACGCCGTCGATCGTGGGCGCCTGCTCCGTGCGCACGGCGCGCACGGTCGCATCCTGCGCAGCCGCGGGAGTCCCTGCAGCGAGATTCCCGGCCGCGAGGACGGCGAGGAGTGCGTGGATGAATCCGCGCGAGCAAACGGCCGGGCGGACCCTCAAGTCAGGAGTCGCCGTCCTCGTCTCCGCCCTCTGCGGCACCGGTCTGGCAGCAACAGCATCCACAGGTGCAGCCGCACGCAGCCGCCTTGCAGCCGCAGGACGGGCCGCAACCCATCCCCCACGACCACGTCGCGCAGCAGGATTTGCCGGCGTCCCCACCGGCTGCCTGTCCGCACCGTCTGCGCCGGATCCAGCAGATCAGAAGGAGCACCAGCACCAGCTGGGGAAGTCCGATCCGAATCGCGGTGCCCCAGAATTCGGCCAGCGAGGTCAAATACGAACTGAAGAAATCAAGCATATCACACTCCTTTGCAACACTAAATCAATGAATCCGACCTGAGGCGATAGATGGCGAATCCGACCCACGCCCCCAGCAGAAATGCGCCGATGACCGCCCACACCGTCACCGGGAAAAGGACGCCCGACATGCCCACCGCGGCAAGGGCAATCCCGCCGATCAAGCAGTAGATCGACAGGATGCGGAACTGGCGGCGGCGGTCAATCATCGGGTGCCCGCTTCGCGGCGGCGGCCGATCATCGCGTGCCCGCTTCGCGGCAGTGGTCGATCATTTGGCGCTCCGTTCCCCGAGGGGCCGTCGGTCATGGCACCTCGATGTACGACGGTCGCGGGTCATCGGTTTCTCACCACCGCAATGTGCGACCCGTCGGCGCTCACCGCGAGCCGCGAGATGTCGCCGGCCGCGTCGCCGAGATCGGCGATCTCTGCCCAGCCCGCCTCCGCGGTCCAGGCGAAGAGTGCCGAGGTATCCCCCATCAGGATCTCGCCGGCGGGCGTCCACGCGTAGTCCTCGCGGCCGGGGAGCGTCGGCGTGATGCGCTCGGCGGCGCCGGTCGCCGGGTCGAGACGCTCGATCCACCACTCCTCGTCGGAGACCTTGCGCACGAAGGAGAGCTCCGCCGTGCCGGGGATCCGGTGAATCGAGCGGCCGGGGTTCTCGGCCACCGTGCGCACCTCGCCCGAGAGCGCGTCGCCGACCTGCAGGGTCGGAGGGTCGCCGAGGACGAACATCGCGACCGTGCGCTCGTCGGCCCACGCGTGGTATCCCACCGGCTCGACGGTCGCGAAGATCGGGCCGAGTTCGGAACCGTCGGCGCCGTAGCGCCACAGGTACTGCAGGCCGCGCACTTCGTGGATCGCCGAGAAGGCGTCCTGGCCGGGGATCATGGTGGGGGAGAACTCGCTGGCACCGGCGGTGTGGGTGACCTGCTCCACCGCGCTGTCCGCCACGCCGTAGCGGAAGGTCTCGGTCTGGATCGCGTCGACGGCCGCCGTGTAGTAGATCGCCGCGCCGGAGGGGTCGAAGGAGGGCTGATTGTCGTAGCCGTCGCGGTCGGTGGCGTTGACGAGGTCCGCCACCGACAGCGCGCCGTCCTCGCCGCGCTCGAGGCGGCCGACCCAGATGTCGGTCGATGGGGCGCCCGCCGCCGTCGGGACGTAGTCGTCGGGGGCGGGGCCGATCTGGGGGGCGGGGCCGTCGGCCGGGGTGGCGGCGAAGGGGTCTGCGGCGGTGGCCGCGGCAGGGTCGGCCGTGGCGGCGGAGGGGTCGCCGGACCCCGCGTCCGGGGTGCAGGACAGGGCGAGCGCGAGGAGCAGGGCCGAGACGACGGCGGTGGTGGCCGGTCCCGAGTCGTTCTCGTCGGCCGGCTCGGCGGTGAGGGCCGCCGCGAGGGCGTCCTCCTCCATCCCCCACTCCTTCAGCACCGAGCGCGATTCCTCGTCGCCGGCTTTCGCCAGGCCCAGCAGGAGGTGCGGACTGCCGGTCGCGTCGGCGCCGGTGGCGGAACTTGCCTCGATGGCCGCCGCCAGGGCCTCGTGACCCGCCAGGGTGAAGGGGAGGTGCCCCTCGTAGGTCTCGGGAGCGTCGCGCAACGCCTCGGGGAGCGCCTCCAGCTCCAGCGCGAGCTCGGCGAGGGCCTCTAGGAGCGCGGGGTCGCGCTGGGAGAGAGCGCCCGCCAGGATGTGCCGCGGCGTGATCGATTCGCCGCCTTCCCGCGCGGCCACGGCTGCGGCGCGGTTGAGTGCGTGGACGGCGTCTTCAGCTAGGTTAATGGCCATGGAGGAATCTGTAGGAATGGCGGCCCGGCGTTCAAGGGCGCACGGTCGGACTCGGCGGGCAGACCAGGGTCCGCGGCGCGGCTGGCCGGTCGCTCTGGCGCTCCTGTTGCTCGCCAGCTGTCAGGCGCCGCCCAGGGAGCTGACCGAACTCGTCGTACAGGACAGCACCTACCTCGACCCCGAGACGATGCTGCCGTTTTCGGGACGGGTCTTTCGCGACTTCCCCGGCACCGGCGGTGGCACGCAGCTCGAGGCCGCCATGCGCGACGGAACCTGGGAGGGCGAACTCACCGTCTTCCACGAGACCGGCCGGATCCGCTACCAGGGGGAGATGTCCGGCGGCGCCCGCTGCGGCGCGTGGATCGAGAACGAGAATCCGACGGAGCCGGAGAGCGTCTACGAGGCGATCAAGGAGGATCTGGAGTCGCTGGTGATGTACGCGGATTGCCCCGGCGGGTAGCGATCGGCTACAGCCCTGGCCAATTGAAAGTCTATCGCCGTCCAATTGAAACTGTGGCACCGTCCAATTGCGATCGGAGCCCTACTCCAGAAACCACTCGATGATTCTCCGTCCGATGTTGTCGGGATCGAACGCCGGGACATGGGCGCCTGCCTGCACCGTCCACAGTTCGACCTTGAGCCCATCGGCGCACCCGGTGCTGTAGAGGCGGCGCGTCGTTTCGTCGCCTTCCAGAAGCAGGTCAAGGTCGAGGCGCGGCAGCGATTCGGAGGCGTCCAGGTCGCATCCGGCCCGGGCGGCCCAGCGCCTGACGGTTTCCCGGGCGCCCGGATAGCGCGTGCCCCCGGTGCCGCTGCCGCCGCCGAAGCGGATGACGTTGTCGCTCGTGCCGTGGATGTGCAGTACGGACAGCGGCCTGGCGCCTTCGCAGACCTCGGGGTCGTCGAAGCTGGTGCCGGCGACGGCCGCGATCGCCCGCAGGCCGGGCATCGACTCGCAGGCCATGCGGTACGACATGAAGGCGCCGTTGGAGAGGCCGACCAGGTAGACGCCATCGGGAACGATGTGCTGGCCGGCCTCCTCGACCAGGCTGTTCAGGTATCCCACGTCGTCGACCCCGGTTCGGTAGCCGTCGCAGCAGAAGTCGGTGGCGTTCCAGAAGCTCACGCCGTCGGGGTTGCGGGTGCCGTTGGGGAGGATGACGGCGATCCCGTCCGCCTCGACGCGGCGGGAGAGGCCGAAGTAGTTGTCCGTGTCGCCGGCATTGCTCGTGAATCCGTGCAGGGCGATGACGATCGGCACCGGCGTGCCCGCCACATAGTCCTGCGGCCGGATCATCGTGGCGGGGCGCTCGCCGCCGATCATGCGGATGGCGTCGTTGACGGGTGGGGGCGGTTCGGTCGGCGCCGCATCGCCCTGGCAGGCGGCCTGGATGGCGGCGGCCGCGAGAAGCGGCAACGCAGCCGGCCAGGCAGGGCGCCTCACGCTCCCTCCCCGCCCCCCGCACCGTAGTCCCGCGCGGCGGCCCCTTCACTCACCAACCCGTCAAGCACATCCTCGCGCACCCTCTCCCGGTCGCGGCTGCCCGGATCCCCCAGGCCGCCGCCCCCAGGCGTCTCGAGCACGATGCGGCACCCCGGCGGCACGACCTCGCGCCCCTTCACGCGCAGCTCCGCCCCGCCCGCGATGTACACCCGGCCCGGAGCGCCCGGCCCGCCCCCGTCCCGACCCAGAGCCGCGTTGCGCACCCTCTCGAACATCTTGGACACGGCAAACGCCGCCCCCTCGGCGTGCGAGATCTCCATCACCTGGCCCAGCCCCCCGCGGTACTCGCCCGGTCCCCCCGAATCCGCGATGTACTCCTTCCGCCAGAAGATCAGCGGCGCGACCGTCTCGGTAATCTCGATCGGCGTGCTGCGCACCCCCGACGGGAAGGCCGTCGCCGAGAGCCCGTCCTTGCCGGGACGCGCGCCGGTGCCGCCTGTATGGAACGGGTTGACCACGAAGGGCTCGGCGTCGCCGTAGCCGTAGGAGCCCGCCAGCCCCTGCCCCCCCATGATCACCGGGTTCCACAGACACGATGCGCCCTCCGCCGGGACCGAGCCCTGCGGCATCGCCTGGCCAAGCGCGCCCAGCACCACGTCGGGGAGCATCTGCCCGATGGAGTGGCGGGCGGAGACCGCGGCCGGTGGCGGGGCATTCAAGAGGCAGCCCTCGGGCGCCGTGACGTCGATCGCGCTCAGCGAGCCCGCGTTGTTCGGGACCTCGGAGCCGACCACGCACCGCACCCCGAACGACGCATACGCCCGGGTGTAGGTGACCGGCACGTTGATCCCGTATGAGGACTGCGGAGAGGTCCCGTCCCAGTCGATGCGGATGCCGTCCGGCGAGACCGTCAGGCTGCACACCAGCTCCAGGTCCTCGTCGTAGCCGTCGATCGTCATGCGGTGGCGGTAGGTGCCGGGACGCAGCGCGCGGATGCGCTCCAGCATGGCCCGCCGCGAGGCCGCGACGATCTTGTCGGCCAGGTCGTCGAGCGAGTCGAGGCCGAACTCGGTCATCATGGCCAGGAGGCGCTCGCAGCCGGTCTCGTTGCAGGCGGCCAGCGAGTACAGGTCGCCCTGCGCCACGTCGGGCTCGCGCACATTCGCGCGCACCATGCGCATCAGGGTGGCGTCGACCTCGCCGGCGCGAATCAGGTAGCCGATCGGGATGCGGATGCCCTCTTCGAAGACCTGGTTGGCGTCGGCGCCGAAGCCGCGTCCACCCACGTCGGCGATGTGGCTCGTGGCCGCGAAGAGCGCGACCAGGCGGCCGTCCAGGAACGCCGGGGTGACGACGGTGAAGTCGTTGAGGTGGCCGGTGCCCTCCCACGGGTCGTTCGTGACGAGAACGTCGCCCTCGCGCAGGGTCTCGACCGGGTGATCGCGCAGGAAACACCCCACCGAGGCCGCCATGGCGTTCACGTGCCCGGGCGTTCCCGTGACGGCCTGCGCCAGCATGCGGCCGCTCAGGTCGAAGACGCCGGCGGACAGGTCGCCCGCCTCGCGCACCGGGGTGGAGAAGGCGGTGCGCACCAGCGTCCGGGCCTGCTCCTCGACCACCGACAGCAGCCGGCTCCACATGATCTGGTCCTCCAGCGCGGAGAAGCCGGTGCGCGCGGTCTGTCGCGCCCGCCGCTGGACCAGGAGGTGCCCGCCCGCCAGCACCCGCGCCTCCCAGCCCGCCGGAACGACCGTGGTGGTCTGAGCCTCGGCGATCAGGGCCGGGCCCGGTACCGCCGCGCCTTCGCCCAGATCGGGCCGCAAGTGGACGGCCGCCCTCACAACCCCCTCATCCGCGCCTGCAAAGAGGTCGGTCCATTTCGAGGGATCGGGCGCCGTGCCGTTGTTGGAGGGGGAGAGAGCGACCGCCTCGCGCCGCTGCGGCTGCCCCCCGCCGGCGAGGTGCCCGTGCGCGGGAGCAGAGACGACCAGCGTCCAGCTGAGGACCTCGATGTCGAGCCCGGGAATCGTGCGTCCGTATACGGCCTCGTAGCCGCGGTCGAAGGCTTCGCGCAACTCGGCCACCGCGTTCTCGCCGCCGCGCACCACCGCGCCCGGCAGCTCGACGCCGATCTCGTGGCCCTGCCCCACGTAGCGCATGTAGGCGTGGGCGCGCTCGCTGGTGGCGATGCCCGGGGCGCCCGAGGCCACCACCGCGGCCGCCTCCGCCCTCATCCCGGCCAGCACCTCGCGCACCAGCGCGGGATCGAAGGCGGAGAGGCGCAGGTAGCGGCTCTGGACGACCTCGTACGAGATCGGCGCCAGGAGGAACCCCACCGCCGAACCCACCCCCGCGTCACCCGGCACGACGAAGCGGTCCAGCTCGAGCTTGTCGGCGAGGCGGGCCGCGTGGATCGGCGCCGATCCCCCGAAGGCCACCACGGTGCGTCCGCTCAGCCCCTTCCCCCACTCGATCGCGTGGGTGCGGGCGGCGTTGGACATGTTCTCGTCCACCATCTCGCTGACGCCCAGCGCGGCGACCGCCCCGTCGAGCCCCAGCCTGCCCCCCACCCGGGACCCGATGGCGGTCTCGGCGCGGCCCCGGTCGAGCCCGATCGCGCCGCCCGCGAAGAGGTCGGGATCGATGCGCCCCAGCACCACATCGGCGTCGGTGACGGTCGGCTCTTCCCCGCCCCGCCCGTAGGCTGCCGGACCCGGCTCCGACCCCGCGCTCTCGGGCCCGACATGAATGCGGTCGAGGTCGTCGACCCCGGCGATGGAGCCGCCCCCCGCCCCGATCTCCACCATCTCGATCACGGGGATGCGCACGGGCAGGCCGCTGCCCTGCTTGAAGCGGTAGCTGCGCGCCACCTCGAAGGTGCGGGAGTGGAGCGGCTCGCTGCCGTCGATCACGCACAGCTTGGCGGTGGTGCCCCCCATGTCGAACGAGAGGACATCGCCCAGGGCGAGTTCGCGGGCCAGGTGGCTCGCGAGGATGGCGCCGCCGGCGGGGCCGGATTCGACCAACCGGACAGGGGCCGTTACGGCGGTTTCGAGGGTGGTGAGGCCGCCGCCGCTGGTCATGAGGAGGAATGGGCAGTCGAGGCCCGATTCGCGCAGCGAGGCCGCCAGGCCGGTCAGGTAGCGCGCCATGCGGGGCTGGACGTAGGCGTTGGCGCAGGCGGTGGAGCTGCGCTCGTACTCGCGGATCTCGGGGCACACCTCCGATGCGAGCGTGACGGACAGGTCCGGGCGCTCGGCGGCCAGGATATCCGCGATGCGGCGCTCGTGGGCGGGGTTGGCGTAGCCGTGGATGAGCGCCACCGCGACGGCTTCGACGCCGTGCTCGTCGAGGGCGGGAAGGGCCGCGCGCACGGTGGCTTCGTCGAGGGGGATGAGGACGCGGCCGCGCCGGTCGACCCGCTCCGTCACCGGGAGGCGGAGGTGGCGCGGGACGAGGGGCGGGGGGCGGTCCACGCCGATGTCGTACTGCTCGAAGCGGTTCTCGTGGGCCATTTCGAGGGCGTCGCGGTGTCCCTCGGTGACGATCAGGGCCGTGCGGGCGCCCTTCCGCTCGATGATGGCGTTGGTGGCCAGCGTGGTGCCGTGAATGACGAGGCGGATGGCGGAGGGCGGGACAGACGCCATCTCCAGCACCTTGTGGACGGCGTCGAGGACCCCGTGCTCGGGGGCAGCGTGGGTGGTGAGCACCTTGGTGGTGACGAGGCGGCCGGCGGCTTCCAGGGCCACGTCGGTGAAGGTGCCGCCGATGTCGACGGCGAGGCGGGCTCCGTCGGCTCCGGCCTGCTGCGTGCGGGTGTCGTCAGCCATCTTCGCGCTCCGAGCGGGCGCCTTCGGCTCCGGCCTGCTCCGTGCGGGCGCCGTCAGTCATCTTCGCGCAGCGGAACGGTGTAGTTGAGGGACAGCCGGCCGCCATCCGGGAAGATGGTGTCGCCGGTCATATACGACGCGTAGTCCGAGGCCAGGAACACCGCCACGCTGGCGACCTCGGACGCCTCGCCGATGCGACCCATCGGGGTGCGCGACAGGATCGTGCGCCGCGCCTCGTCGTTCGCGATGACGACCTTCAGCATGTCGGTGAGAATCGTCCCCGGACCGATCGCGTTCACACGGATGTCGTGGGGCGCCAGGGCCATGGCCATCGCGCGGGTCATCTGGGCCACGCCGCCCTTGGACGCGGCGTACGGCAACTGGTCCGGAATCGTCACAACGGCGTTGGTGGACGACATGTTGATGATCGAGCCCTTCGTGCCGCGCCCGACCATGTGGCGCGCGACCAGCTGGCTGAGGAGGAAGGTGCCGCGCAGGTTGACCGCGATCACCCGGTCGAAATCCTCGACGGACGCGTCCAGGACCGAGCCCTGCACGATGATGCCGGCGTTGTTGAGCAGGATGTCGCAGGTGCCGAAGCGGTCCGTGCAGGCCGCGAGCAGGGCGGCGCAGTCCTCCGGGTCGCTCACGTCGGCGCGGACGGACAGGGTGGCCGCGCCGGTGTCGGCGGAGATGCCCCGGGCGGTTTCGGCGCACAGGTCTTCAAGGATGTCGCTCAGCACCACGCTGGCGCCGTGCTCGGCGAAGGCCCGTGCGCAGGCGGCCCCGATCCCCCGCGCCGCGCCGGTCACGATGGCAGTCTTTCCCGCGAGAGAGATCACTCGATCGGGCTCCTTGTCAGCAGTGTCGGATCCCCCGGCCCCGTCCGCCCCCAGCCTTGAAAGCTCGCATGATTCGGCTGAACTGGCGAGTCGGACGGCGACGGCAGAGAATGTCAACTACGCTTGTCATTATGTAAACCGTTGTTTACATCCGTGGCAGCTGAAAGCGCAGTGTGACGACCGAGTGTACCTCGGTTGTCGGGTCGATGACGACACCGACGATAATGTCTTCGCCGAAGAATGGGGGTGGATCAGCCACCAACGGGACCGGCACGGCGACGGTGCCCGCATAGCGCCCGTCGTACTCCAGCACGTCGAAATACCGCGATGAGGCCTTGCCTTCCGGGGGCCAGCGCTCGATCCAGATCCGGTCGGACGCACCCACGTGGATGGCGATCGACTCCGGCAGCGAATCGGGTAGCTCCCCCCGTCGAATCTCTGGCGCGACGTGTAGCACATCGTCCAGCGGGACGGGGAGGGAATCGATGCGCGCTTCAAGCGCCCTCACGCTGTCGGCGCGTTCGGCCCGCGGCACGGCACGGCGTTCCACTTCCGGGCCGTCGATCGTCCGCAGAAGCTGGCCATCCTGAGAGAATTCCTGGATCTGGTAGCTCGTTCCGGTGCTTACGATGATCGTCCCACGCCCGGTCATGTCCCAGTCCGTGCGGGGAGCGAAGGGGGCGATGTTCAGTCCGTGGACCATCCGGCCGCTGCCACGGCTGACCATGTAAAACGCCGTAAACTGTCTCCCGATGTTCCCCACGGCGGGCACTCTGGCCGTGTCGCCCGTCAGCCCCTCTGGGCCGTACTTCATATAGAAGTAGTCAACCGGCTCATCGCGGCGGGAGGTAAGGTGCGGATAGTAGTAGACGCCGTCGACCAGTCGAGCCCGCCAGGAGTCGGAATTGGAGTACGGCGGAATTCTCCACGTGTTGACGACGGAATCCGGATACTCCGAGGAAGCGCTGGCCGCGAAGGTGGTGATGCGCGCTCCCCGCACGAAAAGCCTCCCATTCCGTGCGGGCAGGATGTCGACCGGATCCCTCAAGAACTCGCCGGGCCCTTCGCCCTCGCGTCCAATCCACGCCGTGAACTCCCCGTCGGACCCGTAGACTCGGACGGACGGCGGGAGGCCATCAGCGACGTAGACCTGCCCCCGCTGATCGGCAGCCACGGAGGTCACCTTGCCGAGGATGTACTCCTCGCTCTCGTCTCCAAAGCCCGACCCGCCGATTGTCGCCGTAACGACTGCCGTAACGGTGTCGGACGAAAAGATCTGGACGGGTTGCACGACGGCCGCCGAGACACCCGCACTGCCGAGCGCCGCCACCGTCAGCGTGGTGACCAACGCGCTCCGACCCGGTCGACGTGGCGTGAGAATGGCCATGATTCTCCTCTCGAGCTGCGAGCGTGACTGTCGGGCCATGGGTAGCGCCGGGACGGATCGATGGGCGCCTATGCTCCCGGCCAGAGCAAGAAGGTGGGTCGCGTACTCCGATGGGCGGGTGCCGAGCGTCAGCACCTGCTCGTCGCAGGCCTCTTCGCTTGCGACCGCCGCGAGTCTCGCTGCCACCCAACTCAGGGGATGGAACCAGTAGAGCGCGACGACGGCCCGGGCCATGAGCTGCCGGAGCACATCGCGACGTCGCACATGGACCATTTCATGCGTCAGCACAACCCGCCACCGCTCGGGCGACCAGACTGTCGCCGACACCGGGAACAGGATCACGCGTTTCAACAATCCGCCGGTCATCGGCGTGGTGGCTGCCGGGCTGAGAAGGAGCCGAACGTCGCCGCGGATCCCCAGCCGCTCGCGGACCGACTCGGCCTGTCGAAGTCGGATTGGATCGCGAAGCGGGGTTGCGGCGCGAACCAGTCTCGCGAGCCGGACGCCGCCTGTCGCGAGCGAGATCAGGGCGGCGGCGCAGCCAACTCCCCAGAGCAGCAGCGGGAGCGGTACCGAGCGCGAGGGTGACGGAGGAGGCTGTCCGATGGGGACTTCCGTGGATCCGGCGTCCGGCAACGATTGCGCAGGTGCGGGCAGCGTGATGAACCGGCTTGAGGCAACAGGGGCAGGAGCGACCTCAGGGAATGGTTGCACGGGCGCGCTACCGGCAGAGGGAAGGATCGGCACCTCCCAGGAAAGGTCGAGGAGGCTGAAGACAGGCAGTGCGAGCAGAAGCGCGAATGTCATCGTCCACAGCAGATGACGCACACCTGCGCGTGCCGATCGAGCAAGCCACGCCAGGGCAAGCGCGGCCGACAACAGGATCGTGGCCCTGAAGACGAGCCCGAGCAGACTCGAAACGTCCAGAGTTGCGAGTGAGCCAATCATCTCCCCTCCTCGGATGCCTGGTCGATCAGCGCCTTGATGCGCGCTTGCTCTTCCGAGGTGAGCCTGCCGTCCTCCAACTGGAGCAACATCGCGACTGCACCCTCCACCGAGCCGCCGAAAAAGGTCTTGACGACATGCCGCATCGCGGAGATCCGCGCGCGCTGGGCCGGGACCGTGGGTGAGTAGACGTAGCGAGGCCCGTCATACTCGCTTGCCAGGTGTCCCTTCTCGACGAGGATCCTCAGCACTGAACGGACAGCGGAGTCGGTGGGCGGCTCGGCCATTCGCTCCCGGACTCGGGCGGCGGTGGCATCGCCCAGCTCGTGGATGATGTCCATGACTTCGCGCTCTCTTCTGCTGAGCCGTGGCAGTTCGGTCATTGGAAGCCGCTTTCCCCCTGACAAAGGTGATGATGCCACGCGTCAGTCGACGCATCCGGCCTTCATGACAGCCGCATGATGACAGTAACGCGGCTGTGCTGAAAAATCAACATACTGTTGAAATATCAGCCGCGCGCGCCGTTGGCAACCCGTGCTCCGCCCCCTACCTTGCACGCCCATGAAAACACTCCGTTTCGCCATCCCGTCGCTGCTCGGCGTGGCGATGTTCCTCGCGCCCTACCCCACCGAGGGCGGCCTCAACATCGGGCTGGGCATCCTCACCGACTGGGCCAGGGCGCTGCTGGGCGGCTCGCTGCCCGCGATCGCGGCGGTCATCGTGTGCCTCTCGGCGCTGCTGTCGCTGTACGCCGCGCTGGCCCGGCCCGGCTGGTCGCACAGTCCGAAGGGATTCGCCGCGCTCTTCGCCGTTTCCCGAACCTCGGTGGCCGTCCGTGTGATCGCGGCGGTGGTGGCGTGCATGATCCTCTTCGGCGCCGGTCCCGCGTGGATCACTTCAGCGGACACCGGCGGGGTGATCCTGAACGATCTGATGACCGTCATCGTCATTGTTTTCGTCTTCGCGTCGTTCCTGCTGCCGTTCCTGACCGATTTCGGGCTCATGGAGTTCATCGGCACCCTGGCGCGGCGCGTCTTCCGGCCACTCTTCCGCCTGCCCGGGAGGGCGGCTGTGGACGGTGCGGCTTCGTGGTTCGGTTCGTCGATCGTGGGACTGGTGATCACGACCGAGCAGTACGACCGGGGCTACTACACCCAGCGCGAGGGGTTGGTCATCGCGCTCAATTTCTCGGTCGTGTCCGTCGCGTTCGCGAAGGTCGTGACCGACTTCGCGGGCCTCGGCGAGCACTTTCTGCCGCTCTACGGCGCCGTGATCGTGAGCGGGCTGGCGGCGGCCGTGATCATGCCCCGTCTCCCGCCCCTGTCCCGCAAGCAGGACCGCTACTCGGCGGCCGGTCCCGCACCGGAAGCAGGCAACCCATCCGGGCACGGCCTGCTGGCACACAGCCTGGCGCTGGCCACCGAGCGCGCGTCACGCGCCCCCGGCCCCGCCGCCCTGGCCCGGCACGGTCTGCGCACGACCTTCGACATCTGGTTCGGCCTCCTGCCGCTCGTCATGGTCATCGGCACTTCCTCGCTGGTGATCGCCAACCACACCCCGATCTTCACCTGGCTGTCGTACCCGCTGGTGCCCTTCGCCGAACTGCTGCGGCTTCCCGAGGCGGCGGCCGCGGCTCCCGCGCTCCTGGTGGGCTTCGCCGACCAGTTCCTGCCGGTCATCCTGGGCCAGTCGATCGAGAGCGAAGTCACCCGCTTCGTGATCGCCTGCGCGTCGGTGACCCAGCTCGTCTACATGTCGGAGGTGGGCGCCTACCTGCTCAAGTCGCGGCTCCCGGTCAGCCTGCTCGAGCTGTTCGTGGTCTTCCTGCTGCGGACGCTCATCACGGTGCCGGTCTGTGCGCTGATCGGCCACATGATCTTCTGATCAGCTGTACGGCATCGGCGACACCTTGCCCAGGAGCCGCGCGTACACAGTGAGCGCTCCCCGGTGGTGCGCCGTGTGATCCACGATGGGACCGACAATGGAGGCCCGGGGCGCGCCCCCCATGATGCGTTCGTCGACGATCTTCCCGGCGAGGTCTTGGTCGGATGCCGACTCGAAGGTCGCGATCGCTTTCTCGAAAGCCTGGTCGAGCCACGCGTTCGCCTCTTCGAGCGTCTCGACCGCACGGGCGGCGGCGATCAGACCCTCGAAGTCCAGGTTCCAGCCCTTGCCGAAGGCGCCCTCCACGAACCAATCCACCGAATCGGCCGCGTGCGCGATGTGCCCAGCCACGGTATAGAGTTCGGGCTGCGGCGCGAACCCGGCGTCGTCCTCCTCGAAGATCGAAACCGTGCTCTTCATGTATTTGTGGGACGTCTTCAACTGGGCGACGATTGCGGCGGTCTGCGACATTGGCGGGCTCCTGGCTGGCTGGTGTTCGTTGTGAGCGGCGGCGGCCAAGTCTAGCTTACCCGCGCACCCTTCTCCAACCCCGCGAGACCCATGACCCGAATCATCCTCTCTTCGGCCCGCTCCCTGGCGGCCGCCACCCTCTTCGTTGCCGCCGCGATCCTGGCTCCGGTCGCGGTCGCGGCCCAGGAACTCCCCCGCGTCGCCCCCGCCGATGCCGGCTTTGTCCCCGGCAGGCTGGAGCGGATCGAGGCCGTACTGAAAGACTACGTCGCCGGCGGCAGCCTTCCCGGCGCGGTGGTGGCCGTCCTGCGCGACGGCGCGGTCGTCTACGAGGAGGCCGTCGGGTACAGTGACGTGGATGCGGGTGAGAGGATCGAGGTCGACGCGATCTTCCGCATCGCTTCGCAGACCAAGGCGATCGTGAGCGTGGCCGTGATGATGCTCCAGGAGGACGGCGCGCTCCTGATCTCGGACCCCGTGGGCAGGCATCTCCCGGCGTTCGCCACGACCACCGTGGCCGTGCCGGGCGAGAACGGAAGCTACGAAGTCGTACCTGCCGACCGCGCGGTCACCATTCGCGACCTGCTCACCCACACGGCGGGAATCTCCTACGGCTACGGGCCCGGCGGCGACCGTTGGGCCGAGGCCGGAATCACGGGATGGTACTTTGCTCACCGGGACGAACCGGTCCGCGCCACCGTGGACCGGATGGCCGCCCTTCCCTTCCAGGCCCAGCCCGGCGCGGGCTTCGTGTACGGCTATGCCACCGACATCCTCGGCGCGCTGGTCGAGGAAGTCTCGGGCCTCACGCTGGATGAGTTCCTACGGGCGCGCATCTTTGAACCTCTCGAAATGCGCGACACCCACTTCTACCTGCCCAGCGACAAGACCGGCCGCCTGGCGGTGGTCTACGGCCACGATGGGTCGGGCAGTCTGACGCGGTCCCCCAACGGCCCCGGCATGGACACGCAGGGACAGTACGTGGACGGTCCCCGCGCAAGCTTCTCGGGCGGCGCAGGCCTCCTCTCCACCGCACGCGACTACGCGCGCTTCCTCCAGATGATGCTCAACGGCGGCCACCTGGGCGATGCGCGCATCCTGTCCCCCGCCAGCGTCGCGCTGATGACCGCCAATCACATCGGCGACCTGATGGGGGCCGGGGTCGGCTTCGGACTCGGTCTCCAGGTCCGGCTCGACCTCGGCGCGGCCGGCCAGCCCGGATCAGAGGGAGACTACGGCTGGGGAGGCGCGTACCACACCACCTACTGGGTGGATCCGGCCGAGCGGCTGGTCGTCGTCTACTTCACGCAACTGCGCGGGAACCGGCCGGTTGACGACCACGCGAAGCTCCGCGCCCTGGTGTACGGCGCTCTGGCAAACTAGCGCGGCCGTTTTCCGCAAAGTGCCCAATGGCCATATGTTTGTCGGGCATTTGGCACAAGCGACTTCGCGAAGGAAAAGCGGGATAGAGTGATCCTCGTAGATCGGCACACGCGCTCCGGGCAGGGGCCCTTTCACGCGACGCTGCGCATCATGCCCGCGTCGCGGATCGAGCTGATCAACGTTCGCGGCAAGCTGCTGGAGGAGTTCGGCGACGACTTCACGAAGTACACACGTTCGTTCTACATCTCGAATCACACGACGGCGGGCTATCTCGATCAGCGGCTGGCGGAGCTGCTCGAGCACGACGGGCGCGGGATCAAGGGCTACCTCCAGCTCTTCCAGGAGCTGTTCCCGGCCGGGGCCGACTATACGCACGACGCGATGCACCTCCGCGCGGAGCTCTCCGAGGAGCAGCGCGACAAGGAACCGCTGAACGCCGACTCCCACCTCACCTTCATCGGGGCCGGGCTGCACAACTCGGCGTCCTACCAGCTCGGCGGCTCCGAGCCCGTCTGGTTCGTCGAGCTGGACGGCGTGCACATTGGCGGCACGCGGCATCGCCGCACGACCGTCATCGCCTACGACCACGAAGAAGAGATCGCCAGCATGCGGGTGCCGATCAGCGCCTCCGCTCACCCGATCGACGCGCAGAATCTCCGCGACCCGGGGCTGGGTTTCATCGACACACTCCAGAAGATGGTCGAGAAGCACGGCGTGTCGTTCGGGCGTTTCGACGTGTCGCTCCCCGAAGAAGAGCAGCATGCCGGGCTGACGGTGAACGAGTACGAAGCGCTGCTGATGAACTACGATCTCCGCGAGGCGCTGAGAAACCCGTTTCGCTTCATGGCGCAGACGGGGAAGGATGTGAGGGATGTCCTGCGAGATCCCCGCACGATCCCCGCCAAGGCCGTGAACTTCGCCCAGTTCGACGCGTTCTACGTGCTGAACCAGGTGCTGGACCGTGTCGGGCTGCGTGATTCAATGGTCGAGCGCGTGGTGAACCGGGCGGTCGCGCTGCCGGTGTCGCACTTCCTGCGCATGAAGCGCGGGTTCAGCCTGCCGGTGCTGGATCGTCGTGGGGATGGGTCCGGCGAGATCGGTTGGGGGACGTACCAGAGCCCGATTCTGGTGCAATGGAAGGGGGCGCAGCAGCGCACGCGGGCGCTGGATGTGAAGTTGGTGAGGTTCGTTTAGGGCCCCACCATCCAAGAGGCAATGTACCGGACCTGCATTTTCTGCAAGAAGCCCCTTGGTTCCAACGAGGTGGTAGAGAGCTTCCCCGTAGGGCGCCGACTCGCTTTCGACGCCGCGAAGGGACGGCTCTGGGTCGTGTGCATTAAGTGCCGACGCTGGAATCTCACGCCACTGGAAGAACGCTGGGAGGCGGTCGAGGATTGTGAACGCCTGTTTCGGGCAACGCCGATGCGGGCCTCGACAGAGAACATCGGGATCGCGCGTCATCGGGAAGGGTTGTATCTGGTGCGCATCGGGAAGCCCCCACGCGGGGAATTCGCGGCGTGGCGGTACGCGGATGAGTTCGGCCCTCGGAGGCGTCGGGCGTTCGCGCAAGGCGGCGCGGGGTATGCAATAGGCTGGATGCTCGGTCCGGCTGTTTCGGCCTTGGGCACCGTCGCCATTGGAGCGGGAGCCTTCGCCTTGTTGCGGTGGTATCCGTACGCGAAGGTGCGGCTGAATCGAAGACAGGCCGATGGTGCTCCCGCTGCGGCTGCCGACATCGCTGTCTTTTCCTACTTCGACGTGGCAAGGACGCGCCTGTTGACAGCGGGTGAGAACACGGGATTCCGGATCGAGCTCGGAGCCGGGCGTCGGAAGGCGGAGTTCGAGGGGGAGGAAGCACGCCGGATTGCGGCGTCGATCGTACCACGCCTCAATATGTGGGGCGGTTCTCGGCGGACGGTCGGGCGCGCCGTGCGAGAGATCGAGTCTCGCGGCCACCCCGGCCGCTTTGTCGCCCGTGTGGCCGAGTGGGCCGACCGGGGTTTGAGGGGCAGTTCGAGATACATCAGGAAGATGCCCAAGAGCACCCGGGTCGCCTTGGAAATGGCGCTGCACGAAGAGCAGGAGCGGCGGGCGATGGAAGGTGAACTCTGGATTCTGGAGCAGGCGTGGAAAGAGGCGGAAGAGATCGCGGCGATCTCGGACAACCTCCTGCTTCCTTCAGGGACGGACGCCTTCCTCGACCGGCACGGGGACGGCTGACGCCAGAGAGGTCAGTAGACGCATGCACGCCTCCGATCGGCCAGGCTCAACTCTCGCCGGGAAGAAGCAATTCGTGCACGACGACCGTCTCGATCCCTAGATCGCTGGTCGACACTCCGAGCGCATAGTCGGCCCCGAACTCATGGACCGAGAAGTTTGCTGCCTCCCCGGGGCGTTCGAGGTGGCAGAGGAACTCGCCATCGGGGGAGAAGGCCATGGCACGTGTCGGACCGGCTCCCGGCCGCCGGTATGGCCAGACCCAGAGACGCCCATCGCGGCCGACCTGCAGGCTCGAGATCGCCGGCATCACGTCTGCTACCGGTCGCTCGGGGCTGATCATCGGACCGTCGTAGTCGTCGTTCCAGATACTGCTGCCCGTGCTGCGCCGCCTGATGAACTCCTCGCGGTAGGTGCGCACATCGCCGGAGGTCACCTCCTGATCGGGGACGTGCCAGCGGACGATGGAGCGGAGGTTGAACGCCTCGTCCAGCAGCCGCACCTCGGGGGTCGCGGTGTGCGCGAGCGCGATGGTCCGCTCCCTGGCATCAACCTGGGCAATGGGATCGAACAGGACGCCGATGTAGTAGTTGTACGCCTCGGTGTCTGGAGCCCGTCCGAGCCTCCGCGTCGGGATCCGGGAGAGAACCCCAACCCGGTTGCCGTCCCGGTCGTGAACCTCTGCGATCGCAGTATCGGGTGTTCGGAAGTCCCGGCCGCGGGGCGACCGGTAGACCGAGTTCACCGACACGCTGTTGTCGAGCACCCCGCCGCCGCGTGACGGGTCCGGGTAGATCGGGTCGAGCGTCACATTGCGGACCCACTCGCCCTCGGCGGTGAAGACGACGTAGCGGAAGGGCCGGTAGTCTCCGACCCAGATCGTGTCTCCCGGCAGCACCCAGAGCACGAAGGGATCCTGGAATTCGCCGGGCCCCTCGCCGTGGCGGCCCATCGAACGCAGGTGCCGCCCGTCCGGAGCGAAGATCCGCACCTCGGCGCTCGTCCGGTCGGCGACCGCCACCGAGCCGTCCGAAAGCCTGCCCACGCCCCGGACGCTCGAGAACCACTGCTTGTCGTCGCTCTCGTCGTCCCCGACCCTGAAGATCGGCACCTCGCTCAGTGTACACGCCGCGGTGAACGTCCCCGGGTCGCTCGTCACGATCCGCACTCCCGCGCTGTCGATCGCGATTGTGGGGACCGGCGGTTCGCCCGCGTCGCAAGCAGCGGCGGTCAGGGCCGCGAAGAGGAGGATCGGTACCCGGCACGGAAAGGACGGGGCCCAAGAAACGCACGCCGTCCGCTGTTGTCTGGTCGTCCTGCCGATGGTCCGCCTCCTTCGGTGTCCGGGCACCTTCCATTCAAGCCTATGGCCAAACCAACATCGTTGCCACCGCAGGTTCGGCTTGGGCAGTGAGTTCTTGCGGCGCTGGGCGGGGTGGCTGGAGTTCCGCGATTCGGCCAACTTCCACAATCCCCACCATCTGAGAGGCAATGTACCGGACCTGCATGTTCTGCAAGGAGCCCCTCGGCTCCAACGAGGTCGTGGAGGCCTTCCCGGTCGGCCGTCGCCTTGCCTTCGATCCGGCGAAGGGCCGCCTGTGGGTGGTTTGCCGCAATTGCGAGCGCTGGAACCTCAGCCCCCTCGAAGAGCGCTGGGAGGCGGTCGAGGACTGTGAAAGGCTCTTCCGCGCGACGCGGATCCGCACTTCCACCGAGAATATCGGCCTGGCCCGGCACGCCGAAGGTCTCGAACTGGTGCGCATCGGCGAGCCCCTCCGTCCCGAGTTCGCCGCCTGGCGCTATGGCGACCAGTTCCGCCGTCGGCGTCGGCGCTGGATCGCGGCCGGGTCTGCGGGCGTCGTGGCGAACGTCGCTACCTCGACGACCATCAACTTGACGATGGGCGGATTGATCGGAGGAGCTGCGGCAGCTGGGCTGGGTGGCGGAGTCGCCGGGGCCGTCCTGGTGACGGTGCAGAGATTGCTGAACAGGCAAGCCAATTCAGCCCGGTTCCGGCGCTCCGACGGCACGCCCTACTCGCTCACACGGGAACAAGTCACCCAATTTGCCCGGATAACGGCCGCTGACCACGAACCCGGCTTTCGCATCGAGATCCATACGGGACCGCTCTCACGGAAAGGCCCGGACTGTTTCGAGGGCGACGATGCCGCGCGAGCCATCAACGCCGTCCTTCCCCTGGTCAATGGCGCAGGCGCTACGGCTCACCACATACGGGAAGCGGTGTCCCAGATCGAATCCCACGGCGACCCGCATCGGTTCATCGCCGATTCCACCGAGCGGGGGTCCGCTGCCGCTGCACGCGAACTGCCCGCGCCCGGGCGCGGGAGGAAGATCCGGCTGTCCGGGCCCGGATGGGTCCGCAAGATGCCCAAGCCCACGCGCCTCGCGCTGGAGATGGCGTTGCACGAAGAGCAGGAGCGGCGGGCGCTGGAAGGTGAACTCTGGATTCTGGAGCAGGCGTGGAAAGAGGCGGAAGAGATCGCAGCCATCTCGGACAACCTCCTGCTTCCCGCAGGGACGGACGCCTTCTTCGACCGACACGGGAGCGGCGGATGAGACTCCTGTTGCCGGTCTCCATTCCAGTAGCCTTTCTCTTCCTTGCCGCCACCGCTTGTGGAGAGCTGTTCACCGGTCCCGGCGCAGACGAAATCACCGAGCTTCCGCGGGCCTTGAGTGCGGCAGAGGTCGAGGTCATCAGGGCAAGCAACCGGTTCGCATTCGACCTCCTCGCGCAGGCCGACCGCCCCAACGACAACCTCTTCCATTCGCCGCTCTCGGCGTCGATGGCCCTCGGTATGACCATGAACGGAGCCGCTGGGGAGACCTGGGACCAGATGCGCGACGTGCTCGGGTTCGGAAGCCTCGCTCAAGAAGAGGTCAACGTCTCCTACGAGTCCCTGCTCGAACTCCTCGTCGGCCTCGATCCCGCTGTTGAGACCGCTATCGGCAACTCCGTGTGGACCCGGCAGGGCTTCCCGGTGCATTCGGAGTTCCTGGACACCGTGCGAGAGACCTTTGACGCCGAGGTGGCTGAACTCGATTTCGCGAGCCCTTCGGCGTCCGAGCGGATCAACGAGTGGGTCAGGGCCGCGACAAACGGTCGCATCGAGGACATCGTTCCCGAGGTGATTCCCGCCAACATCGTCATGTACCTGATCAACGCGATCTACTTCAAGGGTTCGTGGACCTTCCAGTTCGATCCGTCCGATACTCGATCCGAGCCCTTCCATCTGGACGACGGTTCCACGCGGACAGTGCCGCTTATGACCCTCCAGGGAGACCTCCCGTATCAGGAGAACAGCCGCTTCCAGGCTGTGGACCTTCCGTACGGAGGCCGCGCCTTTTCGATGACTGTGCTGCTGCCACGGCACGGCCTGAGCGTCGACACTCTCGCGGCAACTCTCGACGCAGGAGAATGGGAGGATATCACCGGCGGCTTCCGCGACACCGATCTGCTGCTCTTCCTGCCGCGCTTCCGGATGCCCTACGAACGCACCCTCAACGACGACCTCGCCGCCCTGGGCATGGTCGACGCGTTCGACCAGCGGGCGGATTTTTCAAGACTTTCGCCGGTCGGCGGCCTGTTTATCTCCTAGGTCAAGCAGAAGTCCTGGGTGGATGTCAACGAGGAGGGTACCGAGGCGGCCGCCGCAACCGCGGTCACGATGGCCACGAGCGCCGGACCAGTCTTACGCGCCGATCGGCCTTTCCTGTTCTTCATCCGGGAGCGGCTGTCCGGCTCCATCCTCTTCGCCGGCAAGCTCGCGCGCCCTCCGGAGGGCTGACCAGCGGGATCAGTTCGAATTTCATGACGCGGGTTCCCAGAGCTCGATCGCGTTTCCTTCGGGGTCGTGGATGCGGGCGAAGCGGCCGATGCCTTCCATCTCGCTCTCGTGGCTGACCTCGATATCCGCGGACTTCAGTTGTGTGATCATCGCGTCGAGATCGGCCACGCGGAAATTCAGCATGAAAGTCTTGTCCGCCGCGAAATAGTCCGTGTCAGCTTTGAAGGGTGCAAAGACCGTGACGCCGGACTCGGTCACCCAGGGCGGCATCTCCATGTTCGTCGGAGCAGGATTGATGCCAAGGTGATCGTGATACCATTTCGCAAGTCCTCCCGGGTCCTTTGCCCGAAAGAAGAACCCGCCGAATCCCTGAACGTGTTGCACGCTGTGTCCTTTCAATGATGGACTTGTACGATCCAAGCATCGGAAGTTGGGCGGAGAGGAGCCGTCTCCGCCAGACGCTCCCGCCCGCGAGCTCTGCTCGCCGTGGCGTGAGAGGATCCTGCAGAACAACGGCACGCGGATCGCCGCGCAGTGTATCAGCGGACACGGAGCGCCCGAACCGAGATGTGTCCAGGGACGGGAGCGCCACTCGGCGACGCATCCGGCGCTCACAAGACGTCCTGAAATGAGGTGAGGAGGCCGACATGTGCGATTCCGCCAGAGCTTCGCGACGACGCTACGCCGCCGTCGGGCCCACCAATTCCATGGAACTAGCTGCAACTCGAATCAGGACCTTGCCAAGGCGTTCTCTTGTCTTCTGGCAGTCGTTGGCCTGCCTGGCCGTGTCGCCTTGGCAGGTTCAGGCGCAGGAGGCACCGGACCGTCCGGAGGCGCCGAACCGTATCGTGCTCGAAGCCGGAATCGCGGGGGACCGCAGAGCGTGTCGCGGATACTACGTCGGGATCAACGCGCTGGTCGCGGGGCCGGTGTCGCTGTACGGGATGGTGGAGAACTACCGGTGCGCCGAGCGGACCGAGATCATCGACCTGGGCGGCGGCATCACCGGGACCGCCCACCACCCTAGTCGGGTCGGGTCGGACTACCGGATCGGTGCCTCGATCCTGCTCGGAAGTTCCAGTTGGCTCGTTCGCCCGGCGTTGGCGGCGGGAATCCAGTACGACGGCGGGGACTACTTTGAGCCGACCGCCGGTGCGAGCCTAGCGTTCGGACGGCGCTACGGGGCACGCTTCATCCTCAACATCGAGGAGTGCGGCAGCACAGCCTGTGCGCGCTTCCAAATGGGCGGATACGTCTCGTTCTGAGCCCCAATGAGGCGGTCAGCGTCGGCGGCGCTCACGCGCGAGCCAAACTCCGAGACATGGCCCCAGCTGTTGCCGCCGGCGTGCGCACGAGTTCCTATTGTCATGTATACTTTACATTTTGCCATGTCGGCATGACACCCATGCCCTACCGGCCCAATATCACCCCGCCCTCGGTCGCGGCGCGTCCGCTGCTCTGGGCCGTCGGGCTGTGGGTCGCGGGCGCGGTCCTGCTGGGCGTCGCCGACATCTACCTCCCGACAGGTGGGAGAGAGGGTTGGGCGCTCCTACCGTCCACAAAACTATGGGCGACATTGTCCGCAATTTGGATCAGCCTGGGGGCTGGCCGGAGTCCTGATGGCGTCCAGCCGGGCGAGGAATCACTGATCCAGGCTGCGAATGCACACTGTTTGCGAGGCCACATACACCAGGTTACCGTCCGCCTTCTGGACTGGGGATCCGGGAGGAGGGCACCAGGGAGATGACTATGTTCGCATCAACCGGAGATCGGAAGGTCAACAGGGGCCTCAGTCCACATCGCGCGGCCGCCCGGGCGGCCGGTTTCGCTATCGTCCTGATGTCGGTGGCCGCTTGCGCTTCGATGCGGTACTCGTCGGCCTTCAACCCCTCCGTAACCGTGGAAGTCGAACATCCGCCGAGCGTGGGGTTCGTAGTCAACCAGGTCGTGTTTGCCGAGGATGCCCGGTCCGGGCGCGGGAATCTTCGCGGCCCCGGGATATCGGAGGCCAGCTGCGAAGCCGAGTGGGTGCAGGTACTGACTGGATGGCTTGTGGAGCGGGGCGTCCGGGTTGGGCGCCGCGGCGACGAGCGGAATGCCGACGCGCTGATCGCCGTCAACGTGACTCGCTGTGAAACGGAGCAGGACCGGCGCGAAGGGTCGCGGGAAGTCGTCGAAAGAGTCGGAGACGAAACCCGTCGCCGGACGGTGCCGGAACACCACGCCAGAACGCGGGTGGCCTTTCGGGGGACCTTCGAGGTCACCGACCTGTCAACCGATCTCGTGGCCGCCTCGCGTACACTCGCCTACGAGCCCGAGAGGACCAATTCCAGCGTAAGGGGGATCCCGGAGTTCCCGTCCCCGGGCGTTGTGGCGAGCCGTGCCTACCGCGAAACCATCGCAGACATCGCGCCGATCATGTTCAACTGGGTCGATGCGAGGGAACTGGCCTTCTTTAACGACGAGAGATGCGACCTGAACGTGGCCCACCGCGCCGTGGAGGCAGGCAGCTACGAGCGCGCGCTTGTGATATCGATCGCGAACGTCAGGTTGTGCCAGCCCGATCCGGAGGCGGACATCACCACCAGAGATGTGGCGGCCGCACACCACAATGTCGGCGTTCTGTATCGCCTCCAGGGAGATTTCGAGTCGGCCATGGCGAGCTTCGAACGAGCCCGGGCGGCCGATCCCGACAATGGCGTCGTGCGAGATGCCATCCGCGAGGCCCTCTCCGCCGAAGCCGCCGCCGCCGACCTGCGCAGGGTCGAGCAGGAGGCGGCAGCACTGGAGCAGCAGCGACTGGCAGACGAGGAGAGCGTGCTTCGAAACGAGGACATCGTCGCGATGGTCAAGGACGGCATCGCGGACCAGGTCATCCTCGAGGTGATTCGGACGTCCGCCGTCGATTTCGACGTGTCGCCAGCGGCTCTGGCAGCGTTGGCCGAGGAGGGCCTGAGCGAAGCCGTGATTGCCGGCATGGTGCGGCGCGCCGGAGGTCCGGACGCAGAGGCCGGGATCGCCGATGGCCGGTAGCCGGACACGTCTCCGAAGGTACTCACTGCCTCCTCTCCTTCAATTCTGATCGCCTCGACCGTTCCGGCAACGGACCCTCCTTCAGTCGGTGTACTCCTCAAGCCTGGTTTGCTGGGCGGTGTGCACGAAGTCGATGACGTGGACGGCCAAGGCGTCCTCGTCGATAGTGAAGAACACCCGGTGGGAAATCACCAGCTTGGAGCGGAACTCATGGCCATGAAAAGACCCTTCGGCACGGGTGGCGCGAGGCGCGAGCTCCAACTGGTCGATCGAGGCGTAGACCCGGCTTAGCCAGTCGGCGGCCCTCCGGGGGCCGGAATCGTCCCGGACATGCAGGAAGGCGGCGCGCAGGGCCTCAGTTGCTTCGGTGAGATACCGAACGCGGTAACGCTTCAAAGTGTCACGCCGAAGTCGGCCGCGAGTTCGCGGACGACCTCCCGAGCGTCACGGCCGGTATCGCCGGCCTCGAGGCGTTCGAGAGCGGCTTTCCAGACATGACCGCGCTCGGCGGCATGGACGAGGAAGTCGTAGCGCCTGGGGCTCATCACGACCATGGCCGCTTCGCCGTTCTGCGTAATCGTCTCGATGCGGCCCTCGGCCAAACGAGCCAGGTGTTCGCCCGTCTTCTCACGGAAATTCGTGAGCGAATAGGTGTCTTGGGTCAGGTGGGTCATCGTGCTCTCCCTTCGTTATTCCGAGTGAATTCAGTATGACAGGAAGCGACCATCATGTACAGGGTGCTTGACCGAGGGAGGTTCCAATGCGCGTGACCGAGTCGCCGCCGACTAGAGGCCGACGCGCCACCCGGCATTGGACGCCCACTCATCGCGGGCATCTACGTACGCCTGGTAATCCGCCGGAGGCATGTCTCCCTCGACGTTCGCCCGGGTCCGAGCCTCCTCGATCTGCTCTGCCAGCGGAGGGAGGCCGACGGCGGCTCGGCGTTCGGGAAGAAACTGCGCGTCTTCCACCTCGCCCGGCGAGAGGTTCCCGTCGGCGTCCCAATCGAGTTGCGTGCCGTAGCGCTGCGGGCGCCCCTCGAAGAATCGGATCCGGTCCTCCAGCATGGCGGCGTGTGCAGGATCCGCCTTCCCTTCCCGGGCCGCCGTCGTGAGGAGCGGCAGTGCTCGACGGACCAGGTCGGGTTCCGAGATCGCGTGTTGCAGTATCAACCAGGCCGCCTCCGCGCCGTCAGAACCGACCAGGTCGGAACCCGGCCAGCCGATCGCTTCGATGATTCGCCGTAGACGCTGCGCATTGCATTGGTGCACCCGAGCCATCCGAGGTTCATAGCCGGCGCTGAAGAGCTTACCGGAGGCTGCGAGTTCGGCCCGCACAGAGCGGTCCAGCCGGGCCATGTCCAGGAGTTGGCGGCGCAGGGGCCCACGTGATTTGGCAGTGGCCGTCACCGATTGGCCCATCCCTTCATGACCGTGCGTCGGCGTACCGTAACCCTGGGGAGGTGATCAGCTTCCCCGCACCCGGTCCAGGAACTCCTCGGCGGTCTCGCATTCGATCACCGCGTCGGCGATGGGTGCGATTCCTTCCGGATCGGAGATGTGGTCGAGTATGGCCCGGAGCGGTTCGGCGGTGCCGGGACCGAACCTGCGGGTAACCAGCCGGTGAACCAGCTCGCGCTCCCGGCGGATCGATGCTCTGCGCTCCCGCTCCAGCTTCTCCATCCACTGCCGGTCGTATTCCTTGCCCCACTCCCGGGCCCGTTCCAACAGCGTCATCGTTCCTTCCTCCTCTTCCAGGACGTTGCGTTCCAGTTCCCTGCCAGCCTCACCAAACCGCCGCGCCACCGCCAAGCCGATCCATTTCCGAAAGGCCCCGGTCAGTTCCGGTTCTCCAATTTCCTCGAGCCAGGCCCACAGCGGGCCGAGCAGTTCCTCAAGCAGCTCCGCCGTGGGAGCCTGCTCGCACCTCGCAATCATCGCGAGCACGTTGTCCGGCGGCAACGAGGCCGGGTCCTCCGACTGGATCTCGATGAGAAGATACCGGTGCCGGGGCCGGTAACCAAGCAGCTCGCCGGGCACGGCTACAGGATTCCTCAGGACACTTCGTAGACCGCAAGCGTCTGGACTCCCAGGCTATCCCGGACCACCACCAGCGCCCAGTCATCTCCGGCATCGAGAAGACGCATGTTGCTCGGAATCGTCACTTGGCGAACCCGATTGCCGGAGGGGTCGAAGATGTCCCAGCGTTTTCCGGGATGCCCCGGGAGCCGAGGCAGCCACATGATGCCGTCCCACTGCCCGATCCACAGGGTGCCGTCTCCCAGGACCAGAAGGTGTGAATATGCCGGCACAGTGGAGGGCAGCACGCTCTCGTAGACGGGCCAGCTTTCCCTGAGGAATCGGGCCTTCGTCTCCTCGTCATCCCCTTCCGTAAACTCATCCTGCAACTGGGCAATGTCCGCCTGGGTCACCGCGCGGTCCCTACCCGACCATGCAAGCGTATCCAGAACCGTCCCATCCCACCCGACCAACTCCAGCAGGTAGTCGTCACTCGTCCCGATCCACACGCCTCGATCGGTTCCTCCAAAGACCAGTCTCCTGGACCACGGACGATCCCAGTAGCCGTCGTCGAGAATGCGCTCCGGCCCCGGCACCTCGTCCCGGATCAGTTGAGCGCCTTGCATCCCCCGGGAAATCCATGAGATCGGCACGTGCCATCGCACGATCCCGGGTTCCGACGGAAATTGACCCGCCGTGAAGTAGATGATCCTTCGATCAGGCGCACAGGTCACCTCGTACGGAACCGATGCTCCAGAGGGTAACTGCCACGCCGCCAACCGCTCGCCGTCCTGGCTGAACTCCGTGACTCTGAAGATGCTCCGGTCATAGGCGACAACCCTCTCTTCCGAGCTACCTCGCAGAAGCTGCAACCGCTCGAACTCGCCCGGGCCCTGGCCCCTGCCACCGGCAGTCCAGAGGTGCGCTCCGTCCGGCCCGAACTTCCTGATTTCGTGGAAGCCATCAACACCTACGACGACACTGCCGTCACTGAGCCGTCTCGCGCCCGAGATCCGGAAAAAGATCTCTGCCTCGGGGCCATCCGCGCTGCCAACCGCCCAAATCGGGTCAGGCGACAGGGAAGCGCGTGCCGGGACCTCTGCGCTTTCGCCGGAAAACTCACCTGGATCTCCACACGACCACAGGACGAACAGAAGGGCGATAGCGGCGAGGCCAGCCATAGCCGAGGCGACGGCATTACTCGATCCTGGTGCGGAATCCGTCAACATGTTGCGGTACGCTAACGACCTCATAGTCCCTCGATTTCGAATGCCACGATTGAGGACTCGCCAAGACTGCCGGTGTGGAGCGTCCATACATTGGCCCCTCTCGCTTCCATCAATCGCTGTTCGTCCGGTAGGCGGATCGAGCCAAGAAACCGCCCCGACGGCAGGAATACGTCATACATGGCTCCCGGCGCCCCGTGCCCGTCGAATGCACCAGGCAGCGGGCGGTCGCGCTGAGCCCATATCCGCCCGTCCAGGTCGACGACTATTCGGGAGATGATCGCCGGGTTCGGCGGCTCACCGAGTTTCCGGAGGGTGTCCCGCCACCCGCCAGACATTTCTGCATCGGCATCTTCCCCGCGCTCGGCACGCGAGAGCGGAAGCGCCTCCCCGGTATGGCAGAACCGAACGAGGCTCCTGCCATCCCGGTCGAATACCTCCAGTTCGTAGCGCCCGTCCGGGCTGGAGGCGACCCAGGTCTCTGCACCCACACCGAGCAACGACCGCGGCCATGCGGCCAGCGTCGCACCTGCAAACCCTCTGGCAGGCGACGACAAGACCGTATCGTTCACGGGTCTGTCGGGAGACCAGCGGACGAAGGATCGCTCCTCCCAGCCATCCACAGTCGGGCCTGGGAATTCCAGCCAAACCGTGCGGTCCGGCTGCAGCGCCACGAACCTGACCTGGCCGGCTGCGAACACCGGCGACATGAACGCCGGATCAACTGGAGTGACACTGGCCGAACGGGATGAAAGGTCGAGTGTGACTATCCGGAATGCACTCACGTCCAGGATGAGGAGGGTATTGGCGTCTGCCCAGGTCGCTGCTACGGGTGCCCGTACCTCGCCCGGGCCTTCGCCGCGTTCCGTGACCGTCCCCTGCCACTCTCCACCGGGACCCAGTACGATAACTTCGGCCAAGCCCCAATCTACGATGGCAACCGATCCGTCAGGGCTTACGGCGACGTCAGCCGGCCGGACCAATGCCTGGGCGTCATTGAGGCCTCCTGCTCGCCAAACCTCGCGCCAGGAGAGTTCCGCCGGCCAAGCCCCGACGCTCGTGTTCGTTACAGCCTGACCATTGGGGTCGGTGATGTCACAAGAAGCGGATCGGGGCGAGTCGCAACCGACAATCAAGGCGGTCAGGAGCGACGTCAATGCCATTCTTGCTTCGATGCTTCTGATGATTGCTCTCGGGCAGTCCGCGCATCAACTAAAGGGGAAGAACCATTCCCCAGAACGTTCTCCGGCGGGGTGGACCAGTAACCAAGGTTATGCTGTACATCGGTCCCGAGCGAGTAACCTCTTCTCCGCCACCTGTAAGGGCGTGAACGGAGACGCTCGCGCTCCCGGCGGTCCGCGGTTAGGGCGTTCGGGGTCCTACGGGCACACTGTCTGCCTATCAGCGCGGGAGCCGGTGGTCACCTCCTCAAAGGTGTAGGTGTCACCTACGACCTTGATATACGCCAGGTCGAAGTTGATGCGGTGCAAGTAGCTGGCCACGTTGTCCGGGCAAGGCAGGGTGACGGTGAGCGTCCCGTCCACGTAGGAGGTAGTGAGCGCGGGGGGAGTTGCGGGCTTTGAGGTGTCCCGCTTGGTGAGAAACTCCACAGCCGCGGTGAATCCCGAGACCGCGGTGTTCTCCAAGGTGGGCACGTTCCATACTCCCCCACCGGTATTTTGGTAGCGGCTCAACGCGTGGCTCCTGTTGGCGTATGCCAAGCCATCCAGGTCGAGCCCGGCGGCGGTGATGCTGGCGGAGTCTGCGGCGGTGAATGAGCGGCCCGGCCTGTCATCCGGTGGTGGGCATACCCCAACCACCAGCAACGAGTACTCCTTGGATGCCAGCACGGGGCCAGCGGCAACGTACTGGACTGCGAAAATTGCAAATCCGGTGAAGCTGTTGACGCCACGGGGGCACGCGGTGACGGTTGCGGTCACGGTGCTCCCGTCGAAGGCTGTGGCCATGTCGGGGGAGGTCTGTGAGCCCGCGGACGGGATGTTGGCCCCGTGGTGCCAGCGTGCCCCGCCTGCTGTGGTGTTAGCGGGTAGGATGACCGTCCACGCCGTGGTGTAGCGGGCGGCGACGGAGCTGAACGTGCGCGCGAGCGCATCGTCGGCGGTGTAGGTAGCGCCCGTTGGATCGAGCCCGGCGGCGATGATGGCGTCGCGCTTGGGGTCCTTCTTCTTGGTGGTGGTGTCAGACCTTGGGACCTTGGTGGTGGTGTCTGGTGGTGTCACCGTGGTGGTGTCGGTTCCGGTGGTGTCGGGTGGTGGAGGTGGTGGGACGGTGGTGGTGTCCGGAGGTGGCGGGACCGTGGTGGTATCTGGAGGCGGGACGGTGACTGTGGTGTCCACGTGGAGGCTACAGTCCACGACGTCGGGGCTCACCCATTCGGAGAAGTAGAGGCGGGTTCGGTTGCCGCGGTCACTTCGGTGGGCGTAGGTGGCGGTCTCGCCCTTGCGGATCACCTCCGGGGTGACGTGGACGTTGCGGGCGTACAGGATGGCCCCGGCCTCCATGCACTCCAGCCGGTTGAATGGAGGGGTGATGGTGTCGGACAGCGCCCACGTGTGGTTGGTCCACTTGGTGCCCGGCGGTCCATTGAAAAACAGCTTGTAGCGCCACTCCATGGAGTCCGGGAGCGCGCGCGTGGGTGGGGCCCATGACAGTTGCCAGCGGATGGAGTCGTATGGGTGGACGTCGTTGCCGTCCGGGACCATGTGGACGCGGAGGCTTTCGGAGGTGCAGGGTGCCTTGTCCAGGCACGCACCAATGGAGTCCGCCACGGCGGAGGCATGGGCGTGCTGTAGGGTGGGCACAGCGGCTTGTGTGGGCTTCTCCGGGGCGGGAGGCGGCGACGTGGTGTCACAGCCCCACAGGAGCGCCAGGAGCGCCATGGTGGGCAATCTCATCCGGGCAATGCCGTCCAGTCTCACGTGCATGCTCCAGGCACCTTTCGCAAGTGACCTAAAGTGGTCCTACTTCGTTGGACAGTCCGAGGGCAAAGCTAAGAGAGCCCTCGGGAGCGTGCGCTATATTTTGTCGTGTGTTTGAGTGATTCTGTCGTGAGGAATATTACACCCCGCAGTCCTCTTCAGCAAGGAGAAGGACGGATGCCAGGATGAGCCCCGGTTCGACTTCAGAACGGCGGACTTGGTTCGGCGGTCAGGAGCGACGATGCTTCTGATGACTGCTCTCTGGCAGTCTGAGCATCAACCAAGAGTTTGTGCCTGGACCCCATTCAGGCACTCGGCCCACCAGGCGGTGGGCCAAAGGCGCCCCTGCATTTCGAGTTCCCGGTCGACGTAGTAGACCCACACGGATCTCAACCGACCTCCGCCTGACACCCTTTCGCACTCGCCCCTGGCCTCCGGCGTCAACGCCGTGTCGCCACCATAGTGAGTCGCCAACGTCGAATGCTGGAGCATGTCCGAAACCAGCACGAACGAGTTGAGATCTTCGTGCTGCTGCACCAGGTGCGCCATGGTCTCGGCAATGGGCGATTGTGCCGCCTGTTCCCGTTGCCTCAGAGAATCGAGCTCCGATTTCACGCCACGGAGGAATCTCCGAAACTCTATTTCCACCGCTCTGGGGTTCTCATACAGGACGTTCGCCATCGCGCCTGGTTTGGGGACGCACCACGACCGTCCGCTCTGTGCCGGAATCTGCGCCATGGACTCCGGCAGACCGTATATGGAGATCTTCTGCAGAAACGGGACCTTGAGCGTGTCGCGCGCCCAAGAATCGATCCGGTCGAACGCGGCCTCCGCATCCGCCGGGGTGATCTCATCCGACGTATCGATCAGGATCACTGTATGTCCGGGGACGACTACGCCCTCTCGCTCCTGGGGCCACGTCCCCTGGGGGCAGAACCCGTCTGCGTAGTGGACGCGGAGCTCGTCGGCGTACCACAGTCGATACCCCGCAAAGAACAAACCCAGAACGATGACTACGAGAATGCCCTTCCAGAGAAGCGAGGATCCGCCGCCCTCGTCCGATGTCGAACCCATGACTATTCGGTTCCGGCGGCCAGTTCATCAACGATCAATGGTCTGTAGTCCGTCCAGACGCTATCGATATCCTTCGTCCGCTCGTTGATGTCCTCGAAGAACGCCTTCTGATCCGTTTCGGTCCATTTGCGGATAATGTCGCGCGCTTCGGTGGGCACTTGCACGTCCGCCGGTGTAGCAGGGAAGGAAATGTCGATTGCTGCCTTCTCCCGCTGTTCGTCGAGCATCGACTGATCGATTTTCGTCGCATGTGAGTCGTTGTAGGCGGCTATGAAAAGCGCTTCCACTTGTGCCAGCAGAGACCCGCCCGACCAATTGGCCTTCAGATCTTCCTTGTCGTTGATGGCGTTCTGCAAAGCCCGCTCCAGACCCTCGACCCACCCCGCAACCTTGGCTCTGAGGTCCTCGGTCAGCTGCCCCCTGTAGCGCTCGGACAGCGAGGAGTACTCGCTCAGAATCTCCGCTTTCTGCCGGTCAAGTTCGCGTCGCGCATGATGCGGATCTTCCGCCCCGATAAACGTATATCCCTTGAAGAACCCGAAAACGCAGAGTGCGACTCCGAGGCAGAAGAACAGCAGCGATTCGAATTGCCACGATGACGGAATGTAAGGAATCGTTGACGCCAATTCGGTCGCCGTAGCCATATTCGCCTCGACGGCGCCGCTCACCTGTTGTTCTCTCGCATCGATCAAGCGGGAAAACGCCTCACGGTGCCTGCCTACGAGAAGGTTGAGAAGGAGTGCGGCGGCTCCCCACGCGGCCAAGCTGCCGTAATACAAGCCGTTCTGGGCCGCACGCCGGCGGAGCGCGGACAATAGCAGCCCTATGCCGGCACCAAGAGCCCCGACGTTCAGGAAGGAGACCACGATGGCGGTGATGAAGGCACCAACGAGGCCGGTGGTGAGTGCCGACGCAAGCAGATAGCTGTTCGCGACGGCCTCTATCGCGATACAGACGCCCAGAATGGCAGACAGCTTCCACCACTCCTGGGTGGTCGGTTTGCGCGGTCCTGCGGAAGTGGGGGTTGCGGTTGACGGCGAATGATGAAGTCGGTGTCGGTCGGCCCGGTTGGCCCGGGCGCGGAGTTGCAGACGCTTAAGCTCATCCTGGGCGTCCATCAAGACTCGAGCGGAGCCTTGAGTCCGTTCGAAGGTCCAGCCGTTGTGCGGGACGCCGAGTTGGTTGCGGAGGTTGTCCAGCTTCTTGTTGATGTATTGCGCACCCTCGGCGCGAAGCTTGGCGATCAGCCTTCGGTGTGCGGCTGTCCATTGGCCACCTGCTTCCCGGGCGTATTGAGCCGGCCAGCTCGGACGCAGGTTCGGATCCTCCATCCAACCAAGGTTATCCTCATTCGAACCCTCCGGGGCACCATCGTGGCCTGGTTGATCGTCGCGCATATGGGAGAAGTCCTTGCCAGCGTAGCGAGGGGATCCCGAACCGTTCCAACCTCTCGTGGTTGAGTGCGGTCCGTGGTTGGAGTCGCCTACCTCGGTGCCGACTAGTTTGGATGCACAGCTGGCTCTACGTCAAGGGATTGTTGCGCACTTCCACATGCTTGAAATCCGTTGTCATACAGAATCGGTCACCGGCCGGGGACATCGCGCAAGCGCGCCAAACGGAGCGCCCTGTCCAATTTGAGCACGAGGGCGACGATTGCCTCGTGAAGCCGGGTCATCGCGGCTCCACTGACACGTTCGATGGTGTCCTCGCCCGTGTGAATGATCTGGAAGAGATCGGGAACGAAGGCTGGACGGAACCCGGACTGGTTCCCCGCATTCAGAACGAGCCACATCTGATGGGACGCGATCGTCTCATTCATGCCGAGCGACAAGTTGGGGATTCCCGCGGCCTGGAAGCAGCGATCGTCGCTTGAGGGGTACCGGGTGAGAACGATCGCGGCCGCACCGTTGTCCACCGCACCGCCGGTGACCCCGCCCCCTCCAAGGCGCACCACATCGTAGTGCGCACCCACCACGATATCGCGGCGTCCCTCGCCGACCGTAACGACAAGGTTGCGTCCGACTCCTCTCGGCTCATGATCCGTCGCCGTATTCGGAAACTCTTGTATCTGAGGTCCGAACCCGCGCTCTCGGAACAAGCGAAGGAGCGTGTCTCCACGTTCCACGCTCTCGCGGCCTACAATGCGAGCCAGGTCGACGCGCAGACCGGGGAACGTGTCTTCTCGCGGTCCATCGGGACCTGTCTCAGTGTCCGGGCCGTTTGCGCGGCGCTCCGAGCACGCGAGTGCCATGCACGTGGACACAACGACGCATGTCAACAAACGGCGGCCGGCTCCGCGGTTAGCGAGGTTGTCGGCGGCGTGCCAACGCGTGGTCTTCACGGCAGAACCATGGGCCCCAGCCACAACGCCCAAAGGACACCACCCAGAACCGAGCCGACGAATGTCGGCACGAGGCTTCGCAACCTCTTGCCGCGAGGAAGGGCGGCTACGATAAACCAGTATCCCAGCACGAGGGAGGCGAGGGCGAGCAGAATCAAAGGCCACTGTGGGATCCCCGTTAGCGCTGCCACTTCAATCTCGTCCGGGCCCCCCGATATTCGCGCGCCGCGGGCCATCAGGTAGAGGATCGGAATCGGCCACGACCAGCGGAACGGGGTCACCAATCCGATTGCGAAAACCAGAGAAAGTGGGCCGGGGCCGAATCGGCGGACCGCGGGCACGCAGGCGATCATGAGCAAGTAGGAGACGATCGGTCCCGCAGCCACGCCGACCGCCTCCTGCCACGGTTGGGCAATCGCCCACGCGGCGTCCACGTCTCCAGCCTCCATGAGCGCATCGAACTGCTCGTTGTCCCAGTCCGCAGAGCCGTAACTCAGAACCGGGTCGGGAAATCCGAACGCCGCGAATGCCCCGAAGTGCCCGAGTTCATGCAGCAGCACCGCAATCGGAAACCCGATCACGCCGCCAGCCACCGCGGCCCACCAGCTGCCGTCTCGCAACCATTCGCCGGGTCGCCGGACGTCAGTCGTGTCGTCGGCAGGTGATCCTCCCGTCAGGCCATGCATCTTCAGTTTTCTCTCGGTGAGATGGTGTAGTCGCCTGATACCGAACTGAGCGCGTCGCAGGTGGCGGGTCTTGCCGCGTCCATCCTACCAACAGTTGTCAGGTCGAGATTGTGCATTGGCACACTCCGGGAGCCGCGGAGACTGACCAGCCCCGATTCCCCTCTTCATTGACACCGACAGCCGTTGCGGCCAACCGTGAGGGCGGCGAGTCGAGGCAAGCCAATCCCGGAGGGGGATCACTACAATGACCGACCATCGGCCCGGAAGCCGGATCTGGCGTGCGGTTGCCAAGGTGATGCTCCCCTTTCTCCTGTTCGTCCTGGTCCGGCCGTTGCTGAGCCTGCAATGGCCCCCGTACGAGTGGTCGGGATCCTTCGTGCTTTGGCTTGCAGCCGCTACCAGGGACGGCGCTTTGATCCTTCCCTTCGCGCTCTTCGCCGCCGGGGTTGTGCTTGCCCGTCAACTGGGACGCTCGCGGCGACTCTTTCGGGTCGCTGCCATCGTCGGAATATCAATCGGCGCGGTTTCGTACGTCCTGGCGGCGTGGGTGGGACCCGTGCTGACACATCGCCTTCTGGACGGACTTGGGCCCGAGGAAGTGGATTCGTCCGGTTTCAGGCCGCGAACGCCGATGGGCATCGCCCGCAACCTCCGCTTCGGCAGACTGAGAATGGCACGAATCACGGCGAGGAATCGTCTAACTACTTACAGGGCTGCACGATCTGCGCTTTCTGCCCTTGAAACGTGTCTCCTCCCGTCGTCCAGAAACGGCGGGTAAATCGCCTCGATTTGCGGGAATCGCATTCCGCCTCCGGCAGTGGCTGGGCGCAGGTTCGCGAAGCCGACTGCCGCGGTCAATCGTCATCTACTTCGCCCTCTGGACTGGACGTGATCGTCCGGTCTTCCTCTGTCCTTCAACCCCTTCGGATCGTGGATTCAAGGAGATTCGGCTAGCGTGATCGCGTTTTGCATCGCCCACCCGCAGACCGTCCCCGTGAGCCGGGGGACCGGAGCAACGCCGCCGGCCGCATCATCGAGCGATATCCGGCTCTCCAGCTTGTTGGCCAAGTCGCATCGTCCTCCGCGGTCGTCCAATGACCACGTCAACGTACCGGAGACATCCGCCTCGATCAGAATGCCCGCGTCGTAGGAAAGGGTGATCCGGATCGTTTGCGCCAAGCGGTCGCTGTCCATGAGGAAGGACACGTCGTCGTCGCTGAATACGCAGTCCCTCGCGGTCAGCGTGCCCTCCAACTCGGCGGACAGCGTACCCTCCGCCAGCGTCAGCATCGCATCCCCCGTGAAGGAGGCTCGGCTGCCATGCGCGCAGGGAATCTCGGCTCTCGCTGGTGACCGCCCCTTGGAAACCTTGAAGCTCGTATAGGGGCCAAGATGAAGGATCTCGCCGTGAGCCAGCAGGCGCCCGCCGTACAGCCCCCGCACCAAGCTTCCAGCGCCGCCGAAGCCTTGGCCGCCGTGATGACATACGCGGCCGTGCCGTCCGCGACCAGCACGCCGTCCCCGTGAACTGAAGCAAACGGGCTTCGCCGGTCGTGCCCCGCAGGATACCGGCCCGCACGTCCCAGGTTAGTCCCTCGTAGGACGCGAACCGCTCCGCGTCCGCCGCGCGCACCAGTAGACTGGCGGAAGGCGATGTGACCGGAGGTGAAGGCGACGGCCACTTCACCGGCCTCGTTAGGGTCCAGTGACGTTCGGAGACGTTCGGCTGGGTCGGAGACCCGTCAGGTCGCTCCGCCGGTGGCCTGGCGAACACCCCCGTTGCTGATCACACGGGGCTTCCTCATCTCAGGATGGCGCGACGAGATTCGGCGCACATTCTGCTTTCTGAAGGCAGGCTGACACTGCCGTTGACAGAGACACGGTTCCTTGTATACTCCGACCGCTCGGGGAGAAAAACTCCCTGAGAGAACCTTCACAACCCAAAGGAGTTGCACATGTCTCAGGCCACATTCTCGTGGCGCGCCCGCCTGACCGCCATCGTTGCCGTCTTGGCGGTCTGCGTACTTCCGCTCGCGGCCCAAGAGATCGATGATTGCTTCCAAGATTGCCACGATCTGGGCATGCTCGCGTACGGCGACGATCAGGACTTGGACAAGGGTTCTGCGGTCTTCGAGGAGTGCATGGAGACCTTCTGCGGCGGCATGTAGCCGCGCCCGCCGTGAGAACCTACAGATTGGCGGCGGTCGCTTTGGCGATCGCCGCCGCTGGCTGTTTGCGGGACCAGCCAGCGCCCTCCGAGGAGAGACTAGTCCCGGTTGCCTCCGCGCCTGTCCCGCTGAGTCGGGATAACGGTGTTGCCTTGACGTCGGCGCGGGAGGCGTGCGTGATCGACTCGTACAATTTCCGCGTTGTGTGCGTCACCCCTGACGAGCGCATCGGTGAGTTCGGAGGGAAGGGCGATGGCCCCGGCGAGTTCACTCGACCGGTTTGGCTCGGGAGAGTCGCGCTGGACCGCGTGGGCGTCGTTGACACTCGGCAGAATCGGCTAACGGTGTTCAAGACCGATGGCGAATTGGTGTCGGACCTGTCGTTGCCTTCGTTGTTCTGGCCCCGGTCAGCCGGGCCGACCAGTCTTTTCGGCGAGGGCCTGCTCGGAGTGACTCCGGGAACCCAACCGGAAGAGGGAACGAGGCCGAGCGCTGAAACCGTGCTCGTAGAGGTGTCGCTTCAATCCGGCGAGGTACTTTGGCACCGGCGCGGTCTGGAAGAAATCGCTACGACCGAATGCGGTAAGTTGGGGTCGGGGATACCAACGCCTAGCGGCGGCTACGTACTCAAGGCGTGCAAGCGGGAACTGGTGTTTCTGGAGGATCGAGACGGCATGGCCGCCGCCGTGATTCAATCGCCGAATTACATGGTCGAGTTTCCAAACGAGCGCGACGTGGAGGCCTACCTTGAGGACATGGCCAGCATGTTTGGCGGGTCCGCACCGGCATCGGCCATGGAGCCGCACGCAGCCGGATACCGAGAGGAGCCCAAGGCTTGGTTCCTGTTGGATGGACTGATCTTCGACGACTTGGGCCGTTTATGGGTCGCCACGCATCGGGACCGCGACGCTTTTTCCTACTTCGACCTCTGGGTAGGCGTCGAGTATGCAGGGACGGTCCAGATACGTGACCGGCTGATCGGCTATGACATCCTGGGTTCGACCCTCGTCGCCTTGGTCGAGCGAACACCGGATCGAAACGGGATTGCTCAGCGGGCGATCGACTGGTACGACATCGGCGCGGTCGAGGCCGGTCGTGAAGAGTAGGGTTCTTCACAAGCCGATGCCGATTCTCGTCCGGGGATCTTGAATTCGGCCAGTTTATCCGCAACGCACAACACCCCACTCCAGCCCCGCAACCCTGAGCCCGTGTTAGAGTCAGGAGCAGCTTATTGGCCTCGCTGGGCTCGGCGGTTGTGGCTCACCCGGATTCGCGTTTCCGCCGTGGTTCAAGCCGTGCTCTTCGACTCGATCATCGTGGTCACCGACCGCAAGATCCTGGACCGGCAGATCCGGAACACGATCAAGTAGTACGCGCAGGCCGATACCTTGCGGGGGTGTTTTTCCGCCCCGTTGGCGACGACCGCCGTCGGCTACTCGACGTTATTGGACCTCCTCATACGTTATCGACCAATAGGAGATTCCGGGCGGGTTGACTTGCTGGCGGGTGGCTACTCAGCGTTCACGGCATGGAGACGCGGAAGCACCGATTCAGCACGAGGGTAGGCACTTCCCTCGGGGACCCCGACGCGCCGTCCCCGACGGCCTCGGTGATGAAGTCCCCGAACGTCTCGAACCTCTGGATGGACGGTAAGCGGGACGGACATCAAGGCGCGATTGGCGGCGCGTGGCTGGACCCCGATGCTGCAACGCGTTGCCTCGGCGCGACGTGGGAAATGGCCTATTCCCCACCCACTTGCACGACTTGCCGACTCCATGTTCGCCTTCATGCCATGGAGATTGAGAGGAGGCGGTTCGCGGCGGTCGAGGGGAGGGTTCGGGCCGGATGTCATCCCCACGACGGACTTTCGCGCCGTCACGGCGCGGACGCCCGAGCCTGGCTGGCGGTCACTCGCCCGCGGGGACGCGAGAAGGCGCTGAAGCCCTTTGGCTGGCTGGATCGCCGGGACAGCACTGCCCGGCATCCGGGGAGCGCCCGAGTCTTGCGGCATCCATGCCCGGAACCCTTGCCCGGCGCGGGCGCGGTGAGCCCGTGGAGGACGCCGACGCGGCGGGTTGAACCGGACCGTTCACGGGCGCGGCCCACGGGCTCGTTGGACGCTGCTATTTCAGACAAGCCAGCATACTCCTTGGGGCCACACTTCGCGTGTCCCCAGGAGAGGCTGGCGGGGGGCCTTGCCCCCTGTGACCCCCGGACGGGCAACGGCGCGCCATGAGCGCCCGACGCGCCGTTTGGGTGAAGGTTCGCGCCAGCGAGGCGGAGCGTGCCGAGTGGCACGCCAAGGCGCGTGCCGCGGGCCTCACGCTGTCGGATCTGGTGCGCCGGTCGGTGAGCCGGACGCGCACATGGACCGTGGCGCACGCCGAGGTCGAGCGCGAGCGCGTCCAGCAAGTGGCGCGGATCGGGAACAACCTCAACCAGATCGCCCGCTGGGCGAACACCCACCGGGGTGCCATCGAGGCGGTCGAGGTGATCGGCCACCTCGTCGCCATCAGGCGGGCGCTCGCGGCACTGTCCCCCGCCGAAGGTCCGGAGTCGGATGCTGATTAAGTTCCTGGCGCACGGGACCGGATCGGCCGGCAAGGCGGCTGGCTACCTCCTCGGCGAGCTGGACGCCGCCGGGAAGCCGCGCGAGGGCGTCGAGGTCCTTCGGGGCGATCCGAACCAGGTGGCCGCCGTAGCCGACACGCTGGCGTTCGAGCACAGGTACACCTCCGGCGTGATCGCATGGGCGCCGGAGGACGAACCGGCCGACGCCGAGATCGAGGCGGTCGTGGACGCCTTCGAGGACACGGCCTGGGCGGGACTGGAGCGCGACCGGTACGCCTGGACCGCCGTGCTGCACCGCGAGCGCGGCGGCGGCGCGCACGTCCACGTCCTCGCCGCGCGGTGCGACCTGGAGACCGGCCGGAGCCTCAACATCGCCCGTCCGGGCTGGGAGAAGACCTTCGGCCCGCTCCGGGACGCCTTCAATTCCGAACACGGCTGGGCTCGCCCGGACGATCCCGCACGGGCCAGGGTGCAGCAACCCGGCCACCGCGCCTACATCGAAGCGACCCGACTGCGGGCCGGACTACGGCTCGAATCCTCCCCCCGCGACCTGATCCGGGACTACCTGCTCCAGCGCGTCGAGCACGGCACGGCGCGGAACCGGGCCGATATCGTCGCCGCCCTTCGGGAGGCGGGGCTCGAAGTGCCGCGCCAAGGCAAGGACTACCTCACCGCGCTGGACCCCGAGACCGGCGACCGGTGGCGGCTGAAAGGAGAACTGTATGGAGAGAACTTCGACCGCGAACGATTTGACCGAGCGGCTGCGGAGGAGGCTGGAGAGCGAGAGACGGGAGATCGAGGAGTTGACCGCGAGCGAGCTCGAAAGGCTCGGCGAGAACTCGCGGCGCGCCGCGAGGAACGCGCTGCGTTCCATCGAGCGCGATACGGAGGAGGCGGCCGGGAGGATGCGCCAGCTGCTGGTCAAGGCGTGGCAACGGCCCCTGATCGTAGGCCTGAGCCTTTGGATCGGTTTCTTCGGCGGAAGCTGGGCGACGATGCAGTGGTTGTCGAGGAGCATCCAGGACCGGATCGAGACCCGCGCCGAACTGGGCCGGGCCATCGAGGACGCCCGGCGGACACTGGCCCAGCTGGAGGAGGACACCTGGGGGCTCGTGTTCCGCGAGATCAAGGGCGAGCGGTTCGTGGTGGTGCCGGACGAGGTGCTGGCCGATCCGCCCTGGTGGAAGGTGGACGGACACCTTCCGGCGTTGAAGCTGTTGAGAGAGTGAGGGAGCTGTATGAGCGAGTTGGAACGGCAGTTGACGGAGGCCTTGAAGAGGCTCTCCGCGCAGTACGCGACGGAGCAGCGGCGGCACTCCGGGCAGGTCGAAGGCTTGAGGCAGCACGTCGAAGCCTTGCGGCAGCGCGTCGAGCGGCAAAGCGAGGAGAACGACGCCTTGCGGCAGCACGTCGAGCGGCAGAGCGGGGAGAGCGAAGCCTTGCGGAGGCGAATCGAGTGGCTGAACGAGGACGTTACACGCTTAACCGAGTCGTACGGCGCGCTCGCCGCAACCTTACGATGATGGTCACGGCGATGCGCCTGCGCGGGCTGGGGCGCGATCGCGATCGCGATTACGGTCCGAGCCGCTGATGAGCGGGAAATCTGGCGCGGACGGCCTCCCGCAGCGAGCTTTGAGGCGCGCAGATCGTGCGGTCCATCGCGAGAGGAATCGAATGATGGCACGCACGAAGCGGGACCGGCGCAGCTACAGCGCCGGCGAGTGGGGCCGGAACCGGGTGAGGGTGTTCGCCGATCCCAAGACCGGTCTCTACCAGATAGAGTGGCGAGAGAACGGGCGAAGGCTCACCCGGTCCCTGAAACACCGGGACTGGTCGAGGGCCAAGCGTCAGGCGGACGAAGCCGCCGCAGGCCTCGCGATGTACGAGCTCAACGGCAAAGCCGAAGCCGAATCCGAGCCGCTCACCCTGGAAGGGCTTTTTGAAATCTACGGTGAGGAGGTGGTCCCGACGAAGCACCGGCGGACCCAGCACCAGAACAGGGCCACGATGCGGATGTTTCTGGACTTCCTCGGCCGCGACCGAAGACCCGAGACGCTTTCCCGGCGCGACTGGGACCGGTTCATCCGGGAGCGGCGGGCAGGCAGGGTCGGACCCAGCGGCAGGCCCGCAGCCGACCGTACCATCGTGTGCGACCTGAAAGTCCTGCTCGCGATCCTAAACTGGGCCGCCAAGTCGAGAGATGAGCGGGGTCGGTTGCTGCTCGACTCCAACCCGCTGAGGGGACTCAGGGTGCCGAAGGTGAAGAACACCACCCGGGTCGTGCTCTCCGACGAGGAATACGAGGCGCTTCTGAGGGTCTCCGGACAGGTGGGTTGGCGCTTCCGTGTCGCCCTCGTGCTCGCGCACGAAACCGGGCACCGGATCGGAGCCATCCGGAAGCTGAGGTGGACGGATATCGACCTCGAAGGCGGAGTCATCCGGTGGAGAGCCGAGCACGAGAAGACCGGATATGAGCACCGAACGCCCGTGACCGACGAGGCGACCTCCGCCTTGGAGGAGGCGCAGAGGCACGCTAGCGGGACCGGAGACGCCCCGGTTCTGCCCGCGCCGCGGGATCCGTCGACGTGCGTGAGCCGTACGCTGGTGGGCACTTGGTGGAAGACCGCCGAGAGGCGGGCGGGGTTGGAGCCCAAGCGCGGGAGAGGCTGGCACTCGCTCAGGCGGAAGTTCGCTTCAGACCTCATCGGGCTGCCCCTCAAGGTGCTTTGCGATCTCGGTGGCTGGAGGGAAGCCAAGACCGTCCTGCGCTGCTATCAGCACACCGACGACGTACAACTCAGGACGGCTCTGGACAGCCGTCCCCGCAACGGTCGGCACCCGATCCAATCGGCGGGAACCGAACAGCGGGAATCGGATCACCGAATCCCGTAAGTGACGCGCCCGCAACAGAATCGGCAATCAAGGATTTCTGTCGATTCGTAGAAGCCAATCCCCCTGAGGAGTACAGCCTGTCGATTACAACTCCGCAGCTGTATCCGCCGAACCTCCTTCGGTGGGAGCTGCATGCTCCCGTGGCCATGTCGGCATTCGGACTCTTGAACGTGCTGCTCGGCATGCTGTCCGCCGCGCTGACCGTCGACCTTACCAGGGGAAGGCGCCGAAACGCCTGCCTGGCCATCGGGTTGGTCGGTGGTGTGGCGTTTTTCGCATGCGTTGTCATGGCAGCGCCCTCCCTGGCCTTCATAGGCGGCCGAAAGATGCTGCCGGGCATCGCCGCCGCCTGGATTCCGTTGGTGCTGCCTCTGGCCGAGGCACTGGTGCTCGCGCACCTGGTTCGCAGGCGGAGGTATGGATGAGTCGGCGGGTCGGAAGAACCGGCGGGACCGGATGAGCAACTCGATGCCGGCCGGTGCGGTTCACCTCGGCGACGCGAAGGCGGCATCGTCCGCATCAACATCGGCGAAGGACTCCGCATCGGGGCATCCCGCTGTCGACATCGAAGCGTTTCGTCGGGGAGATCCCGACTGCTTTCGAATCCTGTTGAAGCGGTTTGGACCGCTCATCAGAGGCGTCGTCGCCTCGTATGTCCAGGACAGTGACGACCGGGACGAGCTGTATCAGCACGTCAGCATTCGTCTGCTGACCCAGCGCACACGCTACGAGGACTGGGGAGCGCTACAGGGCTGGGTCACCAGGCTGGCGCATGGTTGCTGCCGCAATTGGTGTGCAGCCCGGGCGGCGCGCCGATCGGCGCTCGACAGATACGCATGCCAGGTGATTCCGGCCGAGAAATCGAGCGCGCTCCTCGACGACCCGGTCAGGCTACTCGACTACCGAGAGTTCCTGGAGAGCCTGGATCGCGCTCTGCGCATGATTCCGCCACGACGGGCGCAGGCCTTCACTCTCGTGCACATCGAGGGACGCACGCCAGCCGCCGCAGCGCGCAAGATGAGGGTATCGACGGCAACAGTCCGGTCGCACGTTCGATTCGCCAGAGAGAAACTCCGTCAACTGTTGGAGGAAGCGAAGAATGACTTGTCCTGACCTGTCCGCCCTGGCCCGCGCGGGCACGCCGAAAGCGGACCCGGTGGTGGTGGATCACATCCGCAACTGCAATTCGTGTTGGGTCGATTGGCAGATCCAACAAGGGGCAAGATTCCTGCGCGACCCGCAGGTGATGGCAGCGGATGACCTCGATGAACGCATTGTTGCCCGGGCTGCCCTGATTGCACGTCATTCCGAGCGCCCCGCCAGTTGGAGGCGTCTGGCGGTCACCGGTCTGCTGGTCGGAGCGGTGGTATTCCTGCTGCTTCTGATCCCCAACGACCTGATCGGCCCGATGCGGGTTTCCCATGCACTGGTGTGGGCGTTCGCCGGAGGGGTTGCAGCTTCGCTCTACTTCAGGAGGCGGGACAGGCGCGAATGTGGTTCATCCGGCCTATAGGCTCCACACGAAGCGCGGGCGGGGGGCGAAGCCGGATGCAGATTCGGCGAAGGTCTTCTACACCACCGCGTGTCGGGGCGTAACTTGCTCGGCGATCTCACGACCAGCCTTGATTTCCGTTCTGCGAAGCTCCCAGGTCTTCTGCAGATTCAACCAAAGCTGCGCCGTCGTGCCGAAGAACCTGGCCAGCCGCAACGCCGTATCGGCGCTCACGCCCCGCTGGCCGTTGAGAATCATCGTCACCCGGTTGACCGGCACGCCAAGGGCCTTGGACAGCGCACTGGCCGACAGCCCGAGTTCGTCAAGCTCCTCCCGCAGAATTTCGCCCGGATGCACCGGCCTCATGCCGTTCTTCGCGTTCATGTCATGTCCCCCTAGTGATAGTCCACAATCTCGACATCGCACGGCCCGTCGGTCCAACGAAAGCAGATACGCCACTGCACGTTGATCCGAATGCTGTGCTGACCGGCGCGGCTCCCTCGCAGTGCTTCGTTACGGCTTCCGTAAAGGACCTACCCCGGCAACCTCAGCGACACATGTGCACGATGGCGGGGCCTTCGCCCTTCGCATGAGCCAAGGCTTCGTTCAGGGACTGGATCAGGTCTTCTCCGAACGTACTCATTGCCTCTCCTCTCCTTCACTCTTGATCGCCGCCTCGGCGTGGATTCGTCAAGCAACACTTTCATCGCCCACCAGTGCCGTCTTGGCGCGCTCAAGCAGTTCGACGGCCTGGTCTTTCGTTACCGTCGGGTAGTCGTCGAGGAACTCGTCAAGCCGATCGCCCGCTTCGAGATGCTCCATCAGTATCCTCACCGGGACCCGCGTGCCGTTGAACACAGGAGTTCCGCCCAGAATGTCCGGGTTCCTGTCGATCAGCTTGTCCGTCATGACTGCTCCGTCCGTTGCCGGGTGCCCAGCCCAACGATAGCTCCATCCCGCGGGTTCCGGCATCTTCGGCGCTCAGCCCACCAACCGGTACGGCGACCCCTTCTCCGGGTAGGAGCGCCGATAGGAGGGCTGCCACACGTTTGATTAGTAAAGAGGTGATTACATTTGTAAGGTAGACATTACAATATGATCAAATGGCAGGACCGATCTAAAGCAGATCCATCGCCTATCTAGCGCTGCTAGGGTCTGGGACGCACGATGCTCCCAGGGTGTCCCCATGAGACCCGCGACCCGTGGGGACCATCCTTGATAGTATAATTTCTGTAGTAACATTAATCATGCGGATCGAGTTCGATGGGGCGAAACGTGTGGAGACGATCAAGGCACGACGACGCCAACAGGATCATCAGCATGAGGAGGGCCAATGAACGAGAACGACGGCTCTACAGCCCGAGGTTTTGACCCCGAGAAAGCACCCGATCTCTCGAAGGACGACTGGCCGGAGAAGTTCGCCAAAGCCCCTGTACGACGGGGCCGTCCCCCGAAGGCGCGACCAAAAATATCGACCACCATCCGGTTGTCCCAGGAGGTCGTCGACCATTTCCGCGCCGGAGGTCGCGGCTGGCAGACACGGATCGACCACGCCCTGCGCGACTGGATCAAACAGCACGACGTTGCGTGAGAGGATCCTGCACTCGGCGACGCATCACCTAGTCGCTCAGGAGCTCCTCCAGAATCTCGGGAGTCAAGCCACGCGCCCGCGCGTCTTGCGTGATCTCCGCCATGACATCGTGAAGGGACTCGCCGGTTCGCGTGACATCACGTAGACGAAGATTGAGGAGGAGATCCAGCTTGCGACGATCCTGGTTCGACGCGGCTCGATAGGCCTCAGCCAGATCTGGATCTACGGCGATGGTGATTGTGTCCGTCACTTGAGTCTTCCCTTCCGAGGTGAGTGCGTGGTCGGTTGCCTTCGCGACACCGCGCGGGACACAGTGTACTTCAGGGTGCTAGGGCCTTCGCCCTTCGCATGAGCCAAGGCTTCGTTCAGGGACTGGATCAGGTCTCTTCCGAACGTACTCATTGCCTGTCCTCTCCTTCTTTTTTTTTCGCAGCACCACTCATCGAACCAACTCAAACACCACCACATTCTCCACATCCATCTCATCCCTGAGCACCCCCAGCACGAGCCCACCGGTCACATCGAGGATTCGGAACCTGGGCGGAGTCTCGACCTGTCCCAGCCACTCGCCGCCGGGGGAAATGACGGTGTACGGCGATCCCTCTTCCGGGTAGGCCGGCCGGTAGGAGGGCAGCCATACGTTTCCGTCGGCGTCGGCGAAAGGGGAACCGAAGAGCGGCACGGGCTGGCCGATCATGGCGCGATACCGGGACATGTCTTCCTGAATCATCTCCTCGAGCCGGGCATCGGATACCTGGTAGTTCATCCGGCCTATCATTCGGTTGTAGGCCTCGCCGTGCTCCAGGAGTTCCTCGGTCAGCAGGTTGGGCTCGGGCCGCCAGCGCACGATCTGGGCTAACGTGCCGTCCTCCAGACGCCAGGTGATCTCGGGCCTGTCGGACCTCGTATGGACGAACCGCCCCGCAGCGACCGTGACCTCGCCAACGGGCCGGATGATCGGCCACGGCTGCCCCGACCGGTCTCGCGGCCAGTGGTCGTACGACGCGACCGTGTCGAGGGCGCCGGTCTCAGTATCGAACAGTGTCATGTGCCCGGCGAGCCACTCCTCCTCTATATCGACCCAGGAACGGTAGGGGGTTCGGTTGCATAGCAGCAGCTCACCGGATGACCCGATCCCCGCCACACCGAAGTGCTGTGCCCGAGGAAGGCTCACGATGCGCGCGACCGAATCGCCGACGAAGAGAGTGAGGCGAGACTGGCGATCGTCGGGCACAAGGACGCTGTCCTGGCCCAGGACGAACACCGCGTGGGGAGAGATGACTTCGCCCGGTCCCTCTCCAACCCTGGCGAGCACCTCGTGCGTCGTCCCGTCCGGACTCAGGACGACCACTTCGCTGTACCAATCAGCAACGACCGCGCGTCCATCCGGGAAGAGCCGGCCGGCCTCGACGAACTGGAAGATGTAGTCGCCCGGGTTGGCGCCGTGGCGGTAGATGGGTGCTGCGGCGAGGTGGAAGGGTGCGGCGATGGCTGGAGTGCCCTCGTACGTGACGATCCGCACGCCGGCGCTGTCGGTGATCTGGACCGGGACATCGTCGGGGGGTCCGGTGTCACCCCCGCAGGCGAGGAGGGCTGCCGACAGGATCAGGGCAGAGTGGGGTCTGTTTCGCATTTGCCCTTAGACACCAATTAGATCGACAGCGTTGACAGGTATCTGGGCGCGGAGCCAAGCCGAATCCGCCGCTCTGAGGTCGCGCTGGGGCTTCGGAATCCGGCCGCGGCCACTGGTGATATCTTCGACTAGTGTTCCTAGCGATCACTGAAACGCAAGAGCCCCGAGGACGGAAAACCGCCTCGGGGCTCCTACCTCAGCGTCTTGCTGCGCCCGAAGGCTTGTGACAGTAGAGGACGATCTGAGGAGTTATGTCTGGAGTATCGTCCAATCCCACCCAAAGAGGCAACTCACGCAACTGCCAGGCTATCCATCGGAAACCTTCGGAATGCCCTCTCAGTAGCCAGCGACGCCCAACGTTGACATTGTCATATGGCGTGTGTACTCTATCTGACATGGAGAAAGTACGATGAGTGACGGACCTTGGAAAAGCCTGCCGATGCGACCGCATTGGAAGCAGGTGGCCAAGCAAGCGGAGAATGGAGCCTTCGCACCCGAGGAGCTCTCCGGAGCTTTGGAGGCCGCGCTGTTGAAGGAGGCACAGGAGCTTCCTCTTGAAGAGATCAGGCGTGCTGTCGTGCCCAGCGACCAAGGCGTCCTCTTCAAGCCTGACCTGGAGGGGGAGCTCGAGGAACTACGGCGGGATCATCCGGGGTCGAAGGTCGTGCAGACGTTGCTTGCCTGTTTGCGCGACCAGGAAGCCAATGGCTTGTCGGGACGTGAGATGGTCGAGTCGGCTGTTGCTGACACGCTGGACGAGTGCGCTCGGGACAACTCACGGAGCATCCAGGAACATTACTACAGGAGCAGCCAGTCTCCCAAGATCCCTGTTGACCGTCGCATCGCCTCCGCTCACCGCCTGTGCAACTTCCAGGACTTGGCATCCCGGATCGTTGTGCCGTCTGATTCCCTTGCTGCATCTCCTAGTCCGGCTAAACGTTCCGGGCTTGACGACGGGCCACGGCTGTGAGTCGGCGGTCGTGCCCCTCGGTGCTTCCCGACGTGAAGGTCGCCGTTTACGAGCCCGGTGGCTCGCCGCCAGATGGCTGGCTCGAGTGTGAACTCCAACGGGACATCCGGTTCTCCACGGCAGCTCTTGAATCCTACGCCTTTTCCACGTGGGAGCCGGTGATCGTCGACGCGATGCTTGTGGCGGCGAGCGTAGAATTTGCGGACCTATCATGTCGGCGTCCGTCTCTCGGGTGGCCGCGACGCCTATCGCTTCGTATCCCGGTCGATGACCCAGCCCGCTGGGAGGCCCCAGGGGTGAAGGACGCTTTGTTGGATGCTATCGAATTCGTCACGGGCGACCACTGGTCGATCAGATTCTACAAGCGCACCGAGGGGCTCGAGAACTCGGTGGGCGACCGATTCGCCCTGTTCCCACCGTCCAAAGCCGTTCTAGCCTATAGCGCAGGCATGGATTCGCTAGCAGTCGCAGGACTTGCCACGGCCTGTCTTGGCGACGACGTGGTACGCGTACGCCTTGGTGGCGTGGGACGTGCCACGCACGCCAACGGAGAACCATTTGTTTCGATACCCTTTCGCGTGGGAGCGAAGCACCGCGAGCCAACCGCGACGAGCCGCGGACTAGAGTTCACGATGTTATCAGGGCTAGCGGCCTACCTGACCAGCGCAAACAAGATCATCGTCCCCGAGAGCGGACAAGGTGCTTTGGGGCCACCGCTGGTGAGCGTTGGACATGCCTACCAGGACTACCGAAACCACCCGCGGTTTACGAGTCGCATGGAGCGTTTCTTAGAAGCGCTTTTCGAACAACCCATCCGCTACCACTTCCCTCGCCTCTGGTACACGAAGGGGGAGACTCTTGCACGGTACGTCGCCATCGCGGGCGACGAGGCCTGGCGGCTTACCAAGTCCTGCTGGCGAGACAATCGCTGGAGTTCGGTCCGAGGATCGTGGCGCCACTGTGGGGTTTGCGCTGCGTGTATGTTGAGGCGCATGAGCGTTCACGCGGCTGGCCTCTCCGAAGACCCAGAGACCTATGTATGCACTGACATGAGCGCGGCCACGCTGGAATCGGCAGTAGATCCCGACTTCAAGCACCTGAACACCGCCTATCGAGACTATGCCATCGCGGGAGTCAGGCACATGGATGATCTGGCCGAGATGGCTGACGGCCGAGAACGGCGGAAGATCGTTAGACGGCACGCGGCTTCGCTTCGACGCGTTCTTCCGCTTACTGGGGATCTGGAGGAACGCCTGATTCGTCTCTTGGAGCGCCATGCAGACGAGTGGAAGCGGTATCTGGATTCGTTAGGAGCAGGTTCGTTTGTCAGGCACTGGATTCGGGGGTGACCGATGCCTTTGAGCACTGACAGGTTGACCGATCGCGCCATCGGTCAACGCCTCCGGATCGCGCGACAGGTGGCACGGCTCAGGCAAGCCGACGCTGCCGAAGCGATCGAGATTGCCCGTACCACGCTCGTCGCCATCGAACAGGGGCGGCGGCGGGTCAGGACTCGAGAATTGCAGGAGCTTGCATTCCTGTACGGGACGTCCGCAAACGCGATTCTGCGACAGGATGCGGTCCATCTCGATCTGGTGCCTCAATTCCGAAGACTGTCGCAGAGCGCTGACCGGGCGACCGATGAAGCCGCACGATTGCTGACCGACTTGGTCAGCGCCGAGGTGGAGCTGGAGAACGCCCTGGGAGTCGAGCGGCATCGCAACTATCCTCGCGAGAGACGCATCCTTCCAGGCGATGTCCGCGCCCAGGCAGAGCAGGACGCGCAGGATTTGCGTAGCTGGCTGGGGCTTGGAGCAGGTCCGGTCAAGGATGTCGTTTCTTTGGTAGATCTAGACCTCGGAATCCGCGTGTATCTGCGGCCTCTCGACGGCCGCATCTCGGGGCTGTTTGCCTACGATGACGTGGTGGGCGCATGTATGCTCTTGAACGCCAGCCATCCCATCGGCCGACGCGCGTACACCGTCGGTCACGAGTTGGGACACTTCATCTCGACCCGGCGAGAGCCGGGTGTCCTGAGGGCCGACAGCAGCCCGCGTTCGCGGGAAGAGCGATATGCAGACTACTTCGCTCGTTCCTTCTTGACTCCTGCACGTGTCGTCAAGCAGCGATTTGCCGAACTGACGGCAGGCCATTCGCACCTGACCCGTCGTCACGTGATTCTTCTGGCTCGCAGCTTTGGGGTCTCGCGTGAAGCCATGGTCCGCCGACTCGAAGAACTAACACTTGCTCGCGATGGAACCTGGGACTGGTTTCAAACCCACGGGGGCATTACGGACAAACAGGCGGGGGAAGTGCTAGGTGCGTCGCCCGACCAGGAAGCGGATAGGACTTCGCACCGGGACTTTGTCCCACCCCGTTTGGCCCTCCTAGCACGCGAAGCATGGAAGAAGACCTTCTACAGCGAGGGACAGCTCGCCCGGTTGCTAAGACTTCATCGTCTCGAGGTTAGGCAGCTTCTTGACGGTGTGGAGACCGAAAAACACGAGGCGGATGAACTCGTCAAGCTTTTCCGCTAACCCTAGCCTCCCGGTCGTGGCCGATGCCAGCGTGATCATCAACCTCAACGCGACTACGAGCGCAGCCACCATCATCGGTGCTTTCCCGAACCCTTTCTTCGTGACTCCCAACGTCCGCCGGGAGCTGACCATGGGTGAGTCTCATGGACACCGATGCGGAGAAAAACTCGAGGCATTGATCAACCGGGGGGTGCTTGAGTTGGCCGAACTAGGTCCCGCCGATGACGTTGTCTACCGTTCACTCGTCGAAGGTCGATTCGAGGCGACCTTGGACGATGGTGAAGCCGCGACGATCGCCTACGCCGTAGGGCATGGCGGCCTCGCACTGATCGACGAACGGAAGGCAAGAAGGATATGTGCTTCCCGCTTCCCGAACCTGCTGTTTGCGTCGACAGTCGAAGTGCTGCTCCACCCCTTGGTGGCAGAGCGACTTGGGGAGTCTGGCCAGAGCGAAGCAATCTTCTTGGCGCTGCGCGATGCGCGCATGCAAGTCCCCCGCCAGCGATTGCAAAGAGTAGTCGAACGCATTGGTGCGGAACGCGCAGCTGAGTGTCCGAGTCTGCCTCGGTCGTTTCGCGACACTCAGACACATTGAGCAAAGGGGTCCGAGAACTCGCGAGGAGCAAGCCCCCAAGCATGCCTGTAAGTGACGGGATCACGAAGATGAGGTTTGAGCGCGCAGGAATGCCTCACAGAACGCTCGGAGTTCCGCTATGGTGAGATCATTCTTGCAGTCGTTCGTTCGCCAGCTACAGATCCGGAAGTCTGCTTCCCTCGATTCTGGATCCACGTGGTCCACGGTCGGAAGCAGGGCAAATCGTCTCTTGTACTTGCCGCCTTGGCGCTCGGCCTCCCGGTTGTCCCACTCGCTGAGCAGGGACCAGTCCAACGGCTCGTCCGTGTAAAAGTCCCGCCCTCTCGAGCGCGCCACGGCGTGATGAATGGCCTGCTTGTAGTCTGACACACGTATGGCCCGAGACCACCGTCTCCTGTCGCGGCGGGCATGCGCCTGAGCCTTCCGATGAAGCCACCGCACGTAGACATCGCGGGTGACTGCCGTGTCTTCCAGAAACGGCGGCAGTTCGTACTTGATCGCCATATGAGGTCCAGTCCTCCGTCGGGCAATCAGCGCTGGTTGCGTTCCAGCACATGAGCCCCCGTAAGCAGCGAGAGCGGGCGCGGCACCGCATTGGCGAGATGCTCTGAGCGGTGCATTGGCAGAGCAATCCGTCCCAAGAACGACGGCGGTTTGAGCGTCGAGGTTCGCCAAGTTAGTAAAGAGGTGATTACTTTTTGTAAAGTCAACATTACAATGCGATCTAATGGCAGGACCGATCCAAAGCAGATCCATTGCCTATCGGGAGCTGCTAGGGTCTGGGACGCACGAGGCGCCCAGAGTGTCCTCGTGAGACCCGCGACCCGTGCGGACCATCCTTGACAGTATAATTTCTGTAGTAACATTAATCATGCGGATCGAGTTCGATGGGGCGAAACGTGCGGAGACGATCAAGGCCCGAGGGCTGGACATGGCCCGGGCGGCGGACGTGTTCGCCGGCGCGACGCTGACCGTCGAGGACGATCGGCAAGACTACGGTGAGGTTCGCTACATCACCATCGGCTTTCTGGACGGCGCGATGGTGGTGGTCGTATGGACACGCCGCGACGACGCAAACAGGATCATTAGCATGAGGAGGGCCAATGAACGAGAACGACGGCTCTACGGCCCGAGGTTTTGACCCCGACACGGCACCCGATCTCTCGAAGGACGGCTGGCCGGAGAAGTTCGCCAAGGCCCCCGTACGCCGGGGCCGTCCTCCAAAGGCGCGGCCAAAGGTATCGACCACCATCCGGTTGTCCCAGGAGGTGGTCGATCATTTTCGCGCCGGAGGTCGCGGCTGGCAGACACGGATCGACCACGCCCTGCGCGACTGGATCAAGCAGCACGACGTTGCGTGAGAGGATCCTGCAGAACAACCGAACGCGGATCGCCGCGCACCGAGCATCCCCAGCACCCAGGCCAGCCACGGGGTCGGAGCCTTCCACTCCTATCCCCCCACTGCTGGTGATCGCAAATGACCGACGAGGCTAGCCAACCGCAGGCGGATTCCGTTCGCCTCCCACGATTCCGAGGACAACTAACTCCTTCGCAGATTGCAATCGGGATGAACGCCGCAGGTCGCAACGCTCGCCGTTTGGCGGACGATGCAAAGCTACTCCTGGAGAACGGTCGTTTTCCGACTGCTGTATCCATTGCAGCCTTGTCAGTTGAGGAAGCCGGTAAGGTCTCCGTTCTCCGGGGCCTTGCGCTCGCTCCCGACCAAGCAGTACGGAAGCGAGCATGGAAGCACTACCGTTCACATCGCAGTAAGAACCCAGCTTGGATTCTGCCAGACTTGGTGGCCAAGGGAGCCCGCAGTTTGGACGCGCTTCGTCTGGCTGCTGACGCGACTGGGACTCACACGCTTCTTCTGGATCAGGTGAAGCAACTTGGCCTATATACCGACTGTCTGGGGCCACGCAACTGGACCGAGCCGAAGACGGTGATTGACGAGGCACTCGCCAAGCAACTGGTCTCCATCGCAGGTCTCTTGGCGCGTGACAGGACCTTCACCACCAGAGAGATCGAGTTGTGGATAGAGCACATGCAGCCAGTCTATGGCGCGCCGCTGCATGAGATGAAGGCCGCCCTGCTTTGCTGGTACGCCGCCATGCGGGAGGCGGGCCTGTACACAGACGACGCCGTCGACGTAGAGAGCTTTGTCTGGGGAGCCTAGGGAATCACCCGTGACAAGACCTGGTCCGCCCATTATCTCATCGGACCCGGAGCGCCCAAACCGAGATGTGGCCAGGTACTGGCGCGCCGCTCGGCGACGTCACTTTGAGGCTAGTCGGCCCTCGGGAGCCACCTGGAGTCCAGCGAAGGTAGAATGTCGAGCCGCTGCGAATGCTCCAGTTCCCTCTGAAAGCCGCTGAGGTCGACGTCCAGGGTCGTAGTCCAGCGCTCTCCGGGAACCGGCCCCAGATGTCGTGGAGGTCCCAGGTCGCCATCCCATAGGCGTCCCAGCCGTGCAGGTCCAGCCATAGAGCGACATAGAAGTCAGCCAGTATCTGTTCGACCCGCCAGCCGCTCACATCCGTCAGCGAGGCAAGCCCTCTACTTGTGGACCGAGTGAGATCGCGCATCAAGCCTTGCTCGCCCGTGGGGTATTCGCTGCCGAAGCGATCCATCGCATACCGGAACACCAGCGACGGTACGTCATACACCGCCCTGAAAGCGTTTCTGCAAGGGCCGTCGTTTCCTTCCTTGGGACGACCCATCCAACTGCACTCCTCCGGGGCGTGCGGAATCCGACTTCGGCCCGTCGGGTCATCCGAATCCCAGCCCAAGAACGTGGCCAGCCCGACAACCCATTCGGCATACCAGTCAACTCCCTGCTGGAATGCTGCGTAGCCCAGGTTCTGGCGCGAGCCATGGCCGAAAAGCCGATAGGCCACCAACTGCTCGGACAGCGTCGCGCCGCCCTCGAGCTTCCACGTCGCAAAGTCCGCCCCCCCAAACATTACGGCGTTCGCCTGGACGAGATGGGCAATCTCGTGAGTGAGCAGAGAAGGATAGTACTCGAACGTCGCCTGCCTCGTTGACGCGTTTCCGAAGACGCCTTCGGGATCCGGAACGCGACCATAAAAGATCTCGGCCCGATTGCTCGTGCCGCATTGGTTGGACGGCAGCAGATCTCCGAATTGGACCCAGCCTCCCAAGACGAAACCGCCATCCTTGTCGTCATGTCGGTTGGCTTCCTTCGTCATCAGGATCAGAATCCTGTCGTTTCCGTCGACATCGGAGAGACTGCCGTAGTATTCGTCGTGCACGTGTTTCGTATGGGACTCGTAGAACGCGTCCAGCCCGGCCAGCTGTGAATCCGTGAAGGTCTCACTTGGGTTGTCGAGGTCGTCGAGCCACACGGCGGCGGCGCCAACGCGCCGAACCACCCCCCGCACCTGACCGTTGGCTGAGCAAGTACCCTCAGCGTCCACAAAGAAGGTGAGTGTGTCGTTCGCCGAGATGGAACGGGACCGTCTCACGCGCCCCATCGCGGACGGTATGGGACCCACGCGGCGAAGCAACTCCTCGTTGGCGGCCATAATTTCGCTGTGGAGTTCCCAATCGCGACCACCCCTGGCTTGCTCCTGTCTGTGAAGAGTCTCGATACCGATTGGCGCTCTCCGTGGAGCCACCGGCGATCTGGCCGCAAGCGATCCCACCTCTACCACGGCTTGGTGGAGTGGTCGGGACGCGACTGCGGGCGCCCGGTCGGCGACCACGGCTGGGTCGCCGACAATGCTCATCATAGTGATTGGAGTCAGCGAGGACGGCACTTCGGAGGTGGATACGACGCCGATGATGTACTCTCCTCCGGTAGCGTCTCCCGGCAGGTAAAGGCATCCATTTCCGGCATAGCTATAGCGATAGAAGCCCTGAGGCAGTTCAAGATCCTCTTGGCTCGCCGGTGCCACCCCCACCGTGCGAGCGTCGCTGCGCTGCCCAACGTTCACTCGCAGCTCGTCTCGCCTGGGAGGCAGACAATCGGCCCGGGGTACTTTGATCGACAGTGATGACTCGGTGACCGCCGTGACGCTCGCCAACAGCCCTCCGACCGACACCAGGTTCTCCGAGGCTATCGGGGAGAAGCCGGACCCGAAGACCGTCGCCGGCGCCCCCTCCAGAAGCACTAACGGTTCGGTGCCGCTGATCGAGACCGGTCCGAGCACCGTGACGTCGAAGACGATGCGAGCGCTCAAGCCCTCGGGATCGAAGGCGCTGAACGTCAACGTCGCCGTCCCAGGCAAAAGGCCTTGAATCAGTAACACGTCGTCCGTGACCCAAGGCCTTACGAGCTGCAGGTTCGAGCTTCGCGCCGTATAAGCCAGACTATCACCATCCGGATCCAGGAAGAGATCCGGTCCCGACCACGACCTCGTTTCGCCTATTCCAACAGTTCCGAAGTGTATCGAGTCCCTTACGATTGGCGCCTGGTTTGCGACCGTCACCTCAAAGCTCTGTTCGGCGGACAAACCGCCGGGGTCGGTGGCGGTCACTGTCACGCTGACGGTCCCTCGCGTCCGCGCTGTCACAGTCAACACGTTTTCGGATATCGTCGCGACCGCCACGGTGGAATCGGTAGTCGTCGCCGTGTAGGCCAGGGAGTCGTTGTCGGGATCCTCGAAGTGCGGCAACACGTTGACCGCGACCGTCTGTCCGACCGCCAACGTTTGGGCGGGGAGCGCACCGACGGAGACGGGAGCCCGGTTGGGTACCGTCACCTCGAAGTTGTGCTGTGCGGCGAGGCCATCCGGATCGGTCGCGGTCACGGTGATGACGGACGTTCCGGTCCCGATGGCGCTGATCGACACCACGCTCCCGGCCACCGAAGTCGAGACCACCGTACTGTTCGAACTCGACGCCGAATAGACCAGTGCATCCCCGTCCGGGTCATTGAAATACGCGTTCATGTCCACCTGGACGGTGTCCCCGACGAAAACGGTTTGCGCGGGGACGGAGTCCACGGCGACCGGTGCCTGATTGGGTACGGTGACGGCAAACGTCGCCTGTGCCGAAAGTCCGCCAGGGTCGCTAGCGGTTACCGTGACGGTCGTTTCGCCCCGAGCGGTCGCTGTCACGGTGACCACACTGCCAGACACGGCGACTGTCGCAGTCTGCGGGTTGGAACTGGTTGCCGCGTAGACCAGGGCGTCCCCGTCTGGATCGCTGAAATAACTGGCCACGTTGACGGTGGCGGTGCTTCCCGCGGCCACGGTCAAAGCAGGAATGGTGCCGCTCGGCACCGGTGCACGGTTAGGAGAGGGTGCGGGCTCCGTGGCTCCGTCGCCGCAAGCCGCCGTCCAGAGGGCGACAAGCACCGCGGTCACAGCGGTCAAGCCGCGATTCAAGGGAGTATGGCTCGGGGGAAGAAGATCGGGAGAGGGATTGGTGGGGAGGACACTGTGGCGACTTGTAGCTCGTGTCAATGGGCATCGAAAACATTAGGCTTTGGGGCATCGGAAATGTCAGGGTCTTACCGCTGCCCTGCGGAGGTGTCCTTTACGAGACTTCAACGTGGGGGACCCACAGTGTGGGGAGTGTGATTGAGAATGTAATGTTTGCTTGTCAACATGTAATGTCTTATTTACTATCTGATCCCGTTCGGGTAGCTTCCGCTGATATTGACCGGTTACTCAAACCCTGTGCGACCGGTGTCGCCACCGCAGGCGAGGAGGGCTGCGGACAGGATCAGGGCGGGGTGGGGTCTGGATTGCATCTGCTGTGGACACCGCTGAGATCGACAGCGTTTACAGGTAACTGGGCGCGAGAGCCGAGCCCGAGTCCGTTGTTCTGAGGTCGAACTCGGGCTCGGAATTCGGTCGCGGCCACTGGTCCGATCTTCGACGAGGGCTCCTAAGGACTACTGAAACGCAAGAGCCCCGAGGACGGAAAACCGCCTCGGGGCTCCTACCTCAGCGTCTTGCTGCGCCCGAAGGCTTGTACAGTAGAGGACGACCTGAGGAATTACGTCTAGACAATCTCACACCGCATCCCCGCCGGGGCGTTTTCGTGGGATGCGAAGCGCAACCTCAATCACATGAGCGTCGTCAAAGCGGGAGGCAGCGGGAAGGTGGCTGCCTTCTGCCACTAGCACCTCCTCAACCAATCGCACCAGCACGTCCACATCGTGTCGAGCCAGCCCCTCAAACAACGGATCGGCTTGGATAATGCTTCGGATAGCGGAATATCGGCGACGCCGTGTGCGAGAGGAGGAGACGCGGGCTCCGACATCCGACCACACCGAGGCGGCCTCACCCAGGCTCTTAGCAGCCTCCGCCCAGTTCTTTGCAGTCTCCCCTCTCAGGATGGAAGGGACCGTCCTCAATACCAGGTAGACTAAGATGAAGCGCCACGGTTCTATGTTCCCGAGTTCGGCAAGCAACAACTCGAGGATGGTAGAACCGGATTGGAGACCATCGATCGAAAGGTGGTCACGGGCACGGAGGGAGTAGCTGCGAAAGCCGCTCGGGTCTGTCCGCCCGAACGCGCCATCGAGCAAAGCGAGGTATGCAGCCAAATCTCGCGCTGAAACACGACGGTCGTCGAAGCGGATCTCGAGGACAATCGCGTGTTCGTTGTCAAGTCGCGATAGGACGTGATCCTGCACCCGCGACACCGCGACGACACTACTGGGGACAATTGACGGGGCGTGCCGTCGTTCCAGCAAGGCTGGTACTCCTTTGGACACGGTTTAACGGATTTGCGACTCTGCTGCGCGACAATCTTCCGACCACAAGCGTGGCGCGCGAATCTAATGTATACTGCGGTCCCCGAAATCCCGTAAGTGCAATGGACTTTAGTGGACTTGAACTACCGACCTCGCACGAATCAGTCGCCCAGATGGCGTGAATCCCGGCAACATTCGTCTAAGTCCAACCGGGACTGCACGATCTGCCGTTCTTGCTGTTGGGGTCGATCCAGTTCCAGCTTGCTGAGAACGCCGGCTTGGAGACCGTCCTAGTAGAGACCTTCGCACGATTTCCACAGGTTGGCGCTCGCCGCCGGACGGTTTTCGATGGCCCGCCCACACGCCGTCGCCGCTACGGGCTTCCGCTCGACTCCCGATAAGCCCGAGCCGACGAACGGAACGGGGACGGGTTTCCCGCCTAAAAGGCGATCGTACCGCCGCACTCCGCTTGTAGGAGGAGCACGCGTATGGCGGCGGCGTCCGCCACACTACCCTCTTCCTCCCCAGCGAGCGCCAGATGAGGAATCATGCATAACAGGTCTTCGACCGACCGCCCAGCCTGAACGGATTCCAACTCGTCAATGACTCGGCTCCAGCTACGGTCAAGGTAGTCGAGTGCAATAGCGAAATGTGCCGTCTCAGTTAGGTCGGCAGCGTTCGCGACAATCTCGCGGTTCCTCTTGAAGGTGTCCAAGGCCTTCGAGAGCACCTCGTCTTCCTCCGGATGCAAGTTCTGCAAGTCGCGACACGCCACAATCGCGGACACTTCCATGCAAGCGGACACGGCTTCGTCAAACCTGTCGATCAGTCTGGAAGAGAAAAACGGCTTGTCGATGCAATCGGACCAACGACAGGCGAAATCCGTATCAGGCAGCGGCATGAGGGATGACGGACGCAAGGCAAGAGCTGCGACAACCCGATCGTTCACGACTGGCACCGTGCTGAATAGCCAGTCGCCTTCAAGGTGTTGCTTGCCCAGCGAAAGGGTCTCGTCAACCCATCTTGCAAACTGTGTCTCGAAATCCGTTATCCCGACCAAGATCGCGACCTCGCGGGCGGGCCAATAGCCACTGTCGCACTCATCGATGACACGGGAAACGCAATGAGCGTTCCAGCCGCGCTCAATGAGAGACTGTTCAAGTTTGCGCAGGCGACTTTCGAAACGCCGGTCGGCTAGATGGCGACAACGGCGCGCGGCGACCCGAACCGCGGTTCCCAGGTTGGCCTTTCGCGCGGCTCTCACAATTCTCTTAACCGCTGCCGGCCTGCTGTCATGTGCCATTTCATGTAGAATGCAGGACAGGTCGTCGAGGCGCTGCGAGAGGCTGGCGAGGTCCTTGAGCGGTGGAGAAGACATTGTGCGCCAGATGGCGGACTCATGATGTTCACGCGCCTGGCCGGCCAACGTACCTGCATACACAGCGACGCTTTTGATTCCCTCGAGTTTGGACAAACGTCCAACGAGGTTGCTGAGGATGCCCGTCAGCAGAGCACCCAGCGTATCGTCGGTCTCGGATGAAGCCGGGTCTGCCATCGCCGAAGGGAGTTTGTCAGGGGCGGCATAGGCTAGTGTGTTGACCGCGTTGACAACCTCGTCGATTCTGGAAGCGAGCGCGCCGGTATGCAAGATGCGTTTGCCCTTGATCCATTTCTCGGTAAGGGGTCGAAACATCCTCTCCGTGCGCCGAACGAGTAGTGCCATCTGATGTGTGTAGTCGGTCAGACTCTCATCCGCGGAACTGGCCTGCACTATCTGACGAAAAGCGACATTCCACGCGACACGGGCTTTGGCGGGAATATTCTCCCTAGGCATGTTCTTGGACCATGGCTTGAAATCACCGATGACAATCGCTCGTCCCATGGGATCGACGGCATCTGACGCTGCCGCATCCGAACGTGGCGACAGCGCGATCAAAATCTCGCAAATGTCGCAAACGGCGTCGTGCGGGTCGGCCTGATGCGCCTCGGCTGCATGATACCAATTCGATCGGACCGTGCGGCCGTGGGTGCCGTCGCGTTCGATTCTCGGCCGGGTGGTCCACGGGATCCGGGAATAAAACAGTTCGAACAGAACCTGCTCGCCTCCCAGCGAGCCCACCATACTCTGGGCTAGGTCAGGGTCAACCAAGTAGGCTGTGGACAGCAACTTTGCGGCCTCGCGAATATCCGGGTCGCCATCGGCGAGAAACTCTTGCCCGAGGGCGAGGCGTATCGGATCGCCACCGGATATCGGTACGAGGCAGGAGAGCAGCCTGTTGGCCTGCATTATGCTCCGGCAGCGAGGTGGCGCGCTACGTTCGGGGAGCTGCTCCAGACACGCTGCTCGTAAATCAAGCTTCGGCAAGGCCTGAAACGCCAGAGCGGCGTCTCGCAGGCTCGTCCATTGCTCGGCGCCCGTCAGATCCGGGATATCGAGCTGGGGGTCGGCAAACATCGCTGCCAGCGACCAGTGGGCCTTTTGCACCCCATGTTGGTCGAGCATGGACGTGAAACAAGCAACGTGGCGTTCGAGCGTTGCCAGCCCTAATCCGGTTAGTATCGCCGTCCACTGATCGGTATCGCGGCTATTGTGCAGCATGTCGGCGAGGTTCCGAAGCGATTGCTTTTCATCGTCGGCATTCGAATCGGCAAGAACGGATTGCACAACGCTCGGAAGCGTCTCGGTGGTGGTTGCGGGTAGACTCTTCCACAGAGAATCGGCGGCCAGGAAAACCGTTTCGTCGTGCGAGGCGGCCACGAGCGCGTCCGAGCGGAGCATGTGGAGTCCGCCGAGAACGCCCGGGCGGCTTTCGCGCACCAGGTGTTCATCGATCAGTCGTTTCAATGCACGGTTGGCCACATCAAGATCTAAGTCCAGCAGGTGAAACAATGTGCTTGCCGCAACTTCGCCACCGCGGGAGCAGAGCACGGCTGCACCTCGTATGATCTTGAGTTCGTCGTTGCGGTGCTCGTGTTCCCTCTGTCGGATTTGCTCCCCGATAACTGCCGCCAGCCGCTGTCCTTGGGTCAACACGTGGACATATTCGAGCATTAGTCGGTCGGACTGCTCGAACGGTTCACGCCAGTGACTCCAGTTCGTATAGTCATCGGCGGACAGTTTTTCCCAAATGGTCTGAGCCAGGTGTTCATCGAGACCGACGGGAATGAATTCGGTGTCGGAGTGGTTGGCGATCACGTCCATGTCTTCCCGGCGCACAGAGCCGAGGAAATACACAGCGTGTAATCCCCTCAGCTCACGGACGAGCACATTCCAAAGGTCGCTGTTCCGCGAACCCACGTCGTCGAGCACCAGACCGATCGGTGAACTCTCGGTCGGACGACGCGCGCGGACAAAAGCAATGATGGCCTCGGCATCGGCTACGGTAGCCCTTCCGGTGACTTGAAACCATCGGAATTGACCGGCGACTGCGGTCGCCGACAGCCATGCCAGTGCCGATTTCCCTGATCCCGAAGGACCGGTGATGAGCACGTGCCTTCGTTTCCAGAGCGCACCGAGAACTGCGGCCACGTCATCTGGACGGTCCACAACGAGATTAGCCGCGACATGCCCCGCCCTGACCTTCACGCCGCGATAGAAGTCCGGTTCGTCGACCGGGGTGGTGAAATCGATGGGTTCCAAGGCGCCGGAAACAAGGGCGTGATCAATCGCCGACGGATCCTCTGCCTCCAGGCGTTCGAAGATGCGCCGCTCCACCTCGGTCGTGGATATCCTGCGCCGTTCGCCGAAGGGCAAGGACGCGTTTTCCGCCGAGGAGTCGGCAACGAGCCGGTACAGATCACTGGCAAGCCCTTCGGCGATCACTTCCGCAGTCTCAAGGTTGGTCAAAAGTAGTCTGACGGTTTCTTCGGCTGGCGCTCCGCAGACTACAACCTTGCGGTCTTCATCGGCAAAGAGCCGAGTGATGTCGTACTCGGCTTCGTTAGTGCGCGGTTGTTCGAGAATCACGGCGGACCGTATAGCTTGGGCGGACTTGAGCTTGGCAACCTTGCTATCAACGGCATCCAGGATTTGGCGAACTTCGTCGTCCGGAAATGTGCCGTCCTTCCGAGACTTGATCTGAATCCAGATCCGGCGTCGGGATACCTCAAGCACACAATCCTCCAGCCCTTCCGGCACGAGAAAACCGGGAGGTTCAAGTCCCGCCCACTGCCGGACGAGAATCAGCGTGCTAACCAAATGCTGGTAGTGAAACCCTCGGCCAGCCCATGCCCCTGAGCGCGACTTCTTCCACATTTCCGAGTCGGGATGCTCCTCAACAGGTAATGTATCGGGCCTGTCGCTCATGGTTCCAGCTAACTCCATCCAGCGAGAGTGCGAGGGGTATCGCCGACCTCGGGGCTCATGGGATCGTCTGACCTGACCACTCTACGCCCCTCCGGGCAATTCCCGAGCGACCTCGAAACTCGTGTGGCCGATTCCCGCGATTCTCGTCGTGGCGTCTGGCGGCGGTCATTCGCTTAGCAAATACTGTGTCACCAATGCTCGTGTGATTGCTTCGCCGCGTCCGGAGAGTCGTCGGATGTCTTCTGCGGACATTGCAGAGAAGTCAGTGGGGTAGTCGAGCACTTCCTCACGATCCACCCAGTTGGCGGGCTTGAGCGGTACGCGACGGTCAATCTGGCCGAGAGCGGCGTAGACGAATCGGTCTATGTGCCCAGATCTAGCGTGGTGGTGCAGGCGCTTCTTGGTTGCATCCTGAACTTTTCGCATGACCGCGGACACGACTTGCGTCATCCGCTTCGGCCAACTGAAGGGCTTGGTCTTGCCAGTAAACTGCCCGGTTCCGGCGTCGCTCGATATGATAATCTCGGGGTTGTAGGAGATGCCGCTGAATCGGGAGTCACGACCTGGTTCCAACACGCTGACCCCGAGGTTCTCGAAGACGCCGCCATCGGTGACGATGACACGCTCCAGCGCCGTTTTGTCCTTTAGTTCGAACGTCCGCTTCCAGTCGAAGGGTGGTAGGAACGGAGGATAGGCGGCCGAGGCCGCCACGGCGTCGGCAACCCGAAGTTCATCGGCCGGTGCCCAGCCGTATCTCCAGGTTCCGTAGCGTTCGTTGCTCATGCGGAATGCTGTACCGGTTCGAAGTTCGCAAGCGTTGAAGACGATCGACTTGCCTTGCCGTGTAGGATCGCCGCAGCTGTGTGTGCCTATCGCGTCGGCAATGGAATCGGCAATGACATGGGTGCGGGAGTAGCGCCTTCGTAGCGGCCAAGACACGCGCGAGATGGCATTGGTCACGGGGCTGAGTGCACGGAACACCGATGTGGCGAAGCCGATGATGCAGGTCACGATGTCAGTCGCCAGCGTGGGTAGAGTGACAACGACGAGATTCCACAGCAGCGGTAGAGCGCGTGTGGGGACGGCGAGCTTTTTCACTGTGGGCCATACAAGACCGCTCCGGAGGAATCTGACTGCTTTGCAGTCGATGTCGGCGAAAGGGGCTTCGGTATAGCCGAGTAGACCCGTCATAACGGATCCCCCGGAGACACCGGATACTACATCGACTTCATCAAGGAGCCCAAGGTCTTCAAGTGCGCGCAGAGTGCCAAGATGGAACGCCACAGCGCGTGATCCGCCTCCAGACAGGGCTAGCCCGATAGTTTTGTCGAGTGCAGCGACCGGGGGTGGAGTTGTTACACCGCCGCGGATCTTGATTGCCCTGTAGCGCCCGGTCGGACTTGCGGCCAAGTCTCGTTTTTCGAACGCGTAGGCCCCGATTTGCGGCTGCTCTTCGCGGGAGTAACCAACAATCAGCATCAACTGATGCGCACCCTTCTCGTCGGCTCTAGCGAAGATGGTCCGGATGCCGCGGTAGTCGGTTGCGCTGGGTTTGGCTGGGCTAACCGGATGGGAGTGCCAGGTTCCGACGTAACGAACGATCCGGTCAGTGCGATCTTCGTAGTCCTGACACAACTCCTTGATCCCGTGCGTTCCGCAGACGAACCCCTCGGGCGAAAACTCACTGTCCCCAGGGGGTCCGCTAACGTTAGTGACCCAGGCGATTCGCAGTGTCTCATCGAACTCGCCGAATAGCAATCCGCCGGTCTCGTGTGCGGGAGAACGTTCGCGTGTCCCTGCCCGAATCCAGCCAGTAATGTCCCGCCAGGCGTTGGCCGACAGGCGAAAATCGAGTCCTCCGGCGATCCAGCGAATGTCGGGGCGAAACTGGAAATGATGCTCGCGGTGAGCGGCCGATTGTGAAATGAGGAAGCCGCTGGCGGTCTCTTCGTCCTCGGCGAGTGAGTTTGCAATCGCGTTGAGTGCGCGCGCGGAGAGGCTGGCGACATCGGCATGCGATGCGACGAAAGTGGGATCGGAGCACCCGGGCTCGGGCTGGCGGAGATTCTCGACAGCATCCGTCGTCCAGAAAGCCTTCACCCAATCGCTTAGCCAGTCTCGGTTGATCGCCGCCAGGCCTACCCGTCGGAACACGTCAAGAGGTCCGGCCCGGTAATGCGGAGGAGCGATGACGGCGACGGCCTGTTGGGCTGAGGCGCTGAGCATGACCGCTGCGATAGGAATGCGCGGTTCGCGATCCTTGAGTAGGGCCTCGAGCTTGCTCCTGACGTGCAGGGATGCGGTGGCGTCGATGACCACGTCAACGTCGGTGTCCCATTCATCGCCAGACAGGGTTCGAGAAACGATGTGCTCGACCTTGGGAGCTACCCTCACGGCGGGTGCGACGGATTGCAATCGCCGAGCAAGTGCGTAGGCCTTGGGCTCGTTGATGTCCGCCTCAGAGAAGTTCTGGCGCACCATGATGCCCGGGGTCACGCGCGCTCGGTCGTAAAGCGTGAGTTCGGCCACACCCGCGCGCGCCAAATGCTCTGCAATCAGCCCGCCGATCGCTCCGCAACCCCACAACGCGACGCGCTTGCCGCGAAACCAGTCCATCGGTGTGCCCTCGTCTCTTCGGGTAATGATCTCGGGTCGGTTTCCATCACAGAGCACCAACGCACGGGTGCCTCGCGCCGCCACTCTGTCAACCTATCCAACTCGGAATCGATCAGTGCCTGGATCTGTTCGGGCGTTTCGCGGCCTTGGTAGAGGTTGCTGATATCACAGGCTAGGGCAGCATTTCGCAGCTTGGTCACGTCGGACGGTTCAATCTCCCAGAAGGTGAGATGCTGTCGCCGGTCCGCGAGGTCGCCCGCGACCCCGCGAGAGGGTGTGCCGATACCGACATACAACGGGGCATCTTGGGCAACGCGCTCGGAGCCGACCATCAGATGCGCGAGTACTCGACTGCTTGGGACGCCCTCGGTTTCGAGGTGGACGAGCAAGTGTTGAACTGTTCGTGGAAACTCGTAGGGGAGCTCGAAATCCAGTAGGACGGTGGGTGCGAACGAGACTTCGTTCGGAACGTCGTATACCGGCCGCCAAGCGTCGACCTCAAGGAGGTGGGGTTTGGTCTGCGTGAGCACGGCGGCGCCGAACCACGGCCACTGTCGGCAGTCCGGCGTATCGGCGTTTACGCAAATGGATGTCGAGGCGCCGGTGTAGGCGATAGGGGGATGCAGGGGTCCTTCCGGATGATCCAGTTCGTTACGGGCGCCGCGTCGTAGCCACTCGTTGAGTTGCGCAATGAATCCGAAAATCCCCTGGGAAGGGTTCCATTGGGTCTCGGGGGAGACATAAAGGCACAACCAGCGCCCCCAATGGACATGGGTAAAGCCGAGAAAGCGGGTGTGCGCCGTGAACGCCAGAGGAGGATCGAACGGGAATTCTGGTGGAATCCAGAGCGTGATGCCTTCGCGGTCGTGCAGTGGCAGACCACCTGCGACCTTCTCGTGACGGGTGCAATCCAGCGTAATGTGGACCTTCAGCCACGCACCGGGGTCCCCCGTTCGCTCGATCCCGATGACCCGAACGGGCGATCGATCCGTATCGGCGATCCGTCGCAATTGGTCGAGTGCGGTGCACTGGCCCTCACTCAGTGCCATGACCGAATCCGACCGCCGTTGCGGGTGCCACGGCGGTACCACCAGCTGCCTTCAACGCGTCGGCCACGGACTGGCTGGACTCTGCCTCGCCAGCATATTCGAATCCGTTCGGGCTGACCTCGAAGATGATAGGCTCCGGGTCCTTCTCGTTCGGATGCTCGTGGGTGCAGATGAACTCGTTCGGGACAATGCGCTCATACTGCGTCTTGGCTTTGGCGTGCGGCGGGTTGTCACCCACCTCGTTGCTGCTCGGTACTGGTTTAGAACTCGATACCACGTATCCTGGGCTCAGGGCGACGTTCCCGAGGTCACGAACCATGTCGCGCTTCAGGGTCTCGTCCTCCTCTCCGTCGTCCTTCCAATACATGACCGACTTCGAGCAATGGTGGGGCGCGAGCAACGCGTTCCACTGGAGGGTTGCGGCTTTACTGTAGTCGAAGATCCGGCGGATGACGGGATAGCTGAGGTCGCCCATGAGTAGCACTCGGCCGGTGCCGCTCCCGTTGTAGAGTGAGACCTGGAAGGCCAAGCTGCAGTCGTTGCGCTCGTCGAAGCTGTCTTCCTTGAACGGAGCGTGCACAAACGCCTCGAACGCATCTGAGTGGTCTTCGCCGTCCACCCTCGTGATCGTCTCGCCGGGGATGGTCAGGAGTCCTTCCGGGAAGCCTTCGAAGTCGGGTTCCCCCAGTAACTCATCGTAGCCGATGATGCGGATTCGATGACCGCGGCCGGGATCTCCCCCAGCTTCGATGGTAGCTTGGACCCGCCGCATGGCTTCGTCATGGAAGGCTTCGGCGTCGTCGCAGAGGTCGTGGTTCTCCCGGTATTCGCGGAAGGTGCGCGGCGACATCCACAGCTCGGAGATTCTGACGCGGTCGTTCAATTCTTCGAAGCCCTGACAGTGATCCTCATCGGGATGGGTAAGCGCGAAAACCGACAGGTACGGCTTGCCGAGATATGTCGGCAGGAACTCGATCAACTCATCGATCACCGGCCACGCTGGGTCGTCGTCGTCGGCCTTGGCCATGTGCCGAACGTCCACCTGTATGTACACGGTTTCCGCCACTCGAATCGTCGTGCTATCGCCGGTGCCAACCGGCCAGAAGATGAATCCCCGATCGGGGGGTTGAATTGCCATAGTCTCTTGCTCCTTGGTGTGTAGGTTCCAGGATGTTGACCCGTAGCGTCACGCAACGTGCCGTGTCAGCAACTCCCTGCCTCGGCGGTAAGTGAGCAACGAGACTCCGTTGCGCGCGTTGGTCTGGAACACGCGGGCGGCCACGCGCAGATACAGCGCTACCGCTTTTCTGTCCGGGTGCCCGTATTGATTGTCGACGCCGGCGCTGATCACTACGGTATGCGGCCTCACTTCCAGAATCATCCCCGGGTGCGCCGCGTTCTTCGATCCGTGATGGGGTGCTGCCAGCACATCGGCGGCCAGCGCATCACCGAACAGCTCCACAATGCGGTCCCAACGGGGGTTCTCCGTGTCTCCGGTAACCAGATACGAGAATCCTCCAGGCCTAGTGCCCTCGATCTTCAGCACGATGCTGCAGTTGTTCGAGTTGTCCATGTCCTCGATGTGCGGGGAGAACAACTCGAGTTGGAACTCCTCCGTCAGATTGTCGAGATAACGCGACTCCAACCGATCGAGCCGCACCGAGATCCGCTGAAGCGGTTTTGAGGTGCCCTTCCGGCGCCGCTCGTGCTTCCGAATCACATTGAAGACCAGCTGTGCGTTCTCGGTATCCTTGTAGTACTTCGGATACATCACCCAGCCCGGCACGTAGTTCTCAAGCAGCCAGTCCAGGCCGACCGGGTCCGCGTGATCGTCATCGAGCCCGGTCAACACGATGCCCGCCAGGTCCCGCCGCTGCAGGAAGTGGCTCACCTTCAACTCAATATCCTCTGCCCGTTCGGCCAGCCACCGCGTATCCACCGCGATCGCCTGCGTACCATGGCGGACGACGGTGAGATTCCCTTGTCCCACGTAGAGCGTCAGCACTTCCACGTTGCTACCCTTACCGCGCCATCGCGGATTCGTAGATTTCACGATTCATCTGCAACTCCAACGCGCGTACCGCGTGGGCCGCGCTCGCAAATGAGGTCCCGCACAACTCCGCCACTTGTTCGGAGGTCGGCGCGACGATCACGTAGTACACCAGGCTGCCTTCGTCTTCGACTTCCGCGACCTTGAGGTCGATTGCGGATCCGTCGATCAACGGCAACTGGCCCTTCCAGAAAAAGGTTCCCGTGGAGGTAGACAGCCGAGGTTCCAACGACGGGAACAACAGCCCGAGCACAACCTCATCGCGCACGCGGACTGCGACTGAGACCGTTCCCAGCGTTTCATCACCTTGCGGGCCGTCGTCTTCTCGATCGTCGTTCGAAGCACGATGGTCTTGAGGCCAGATCCCCGGGTCGTCGGTGACTTTCACGTCAGCCGGTGTGATCTCGTGTACAGCGTCGTCTCCGCGAAACAGCACGTAGTGCCGGACCGCGTACCGGTCCAGCCCTCGCTGTCCGTCGTTCCGGTGCGTCACGAGCAATGCGTAGAAGAAGTCCAGGTTGTGAAGTTCGTGGTTCACGATCCTACGGTAGGTCGCCCTGTCACCACCGCTCAGCGTCGGGTAACCGTTCACATGATGGGTGTGCCAATTGCCGAGATGTTCGATTGACGGGTCCTCAGCCTCGATCCGTCTGAACACCTCTGTCTGATAGTCTCCATCCTGAAAGAAGCTCGTGCGCGAACGACGTGCGTTTGGACCCGGCTCGATCACGCCCCTGGCCTGGATTACGACGGAGTCCCCTTCCTCGGCGAAGTGGCCTATCACCCGCCCCCCTGTTTCCTCGCTGTCGTAACGATCGCATTCCTCGAACACGCTCTCCAGCACCGCACCGGCGATTTCCACCCGGACCGCCGGGTGCTCACTCCTCTTCTTCATGGCCTCCTCCGCAAACCAAGCATCCGTCCTGCGGGGACAGAATCATCCGCTGCACCTGGAAGTTCCTCGAAAACGGATGCACAGCTCTGTTGCCCCACACCAGGTAGTTGTCATCGATCGGGGTCATGAACTGCGGTCGAGATACCGCCGCATCGCCCAGCGCATCCAGGGTAAACCGGGTGTGGAAAGCAGCTATGAACCCGATGTCGACAGACAGGCCCGGCGAGTCCTTGATCTCCTCGATCTCAAGGTCGTAGACTCTCTGCCGCTCCTCCTCCGACACGAGATCGATCTCCCGCACGCCGTCTCGGAATTGCGTCCGCTCAAGCACTCCCTCGAGACATGCCAGGCATCCATACTCTCCCGGTCGAAAGGAGTACACTTCGCCTCCGATCCCGCGCGTGAACACGCGACCCACGGTGAATGGCGTCTCCGTCTCGACGCAGACCTCATTCAGCCGGTACCGGCTTGGTTCGTTGTCCGTGCCCACCACCACGACACTTGCACGCTCGACCTCATCTCTCAGTCCTCGCCAGAGGAGGATGTCCTCGTCGAACATTCTGACTTCCACCTGCGGGTTGCGGTCCCTTATCACGTCGGCGACGGCCGCCGTCTTCCGCCATCCTAGGTACCGGAGTCCACAGACATGTCGGATGACGTTCTCGACTTCCAGTTCACCCTTGTCCACAAGGATGAAGTTCCGCACGCCAGACATGACGAGATGCTGCGCTACCTGCCCACCTCCTGATCCGCACCCCGCGATCAGCACCCAGAGGTCCTCGAACGCCCTCACGTCGAACAGGCGTTCGATCCTCGCGAATAATCGATCCTTCACGTCTCGCGTCCCTCTTTCGGCCACGCCCCCGCCCGCCGCCAAACCGAATAGTGCTGGATCCACCGTCGGAATAGCGCTACCGCATGCATCACGTCGTGCTGCCCCGGATTCCATGCCGCCAGGGCGCCGTAGATGCACAGCGTCCCATCGGGCCACCTGTGCGGGCATCCAGCCTCGATGGGTTCCGCCGCGACCACCGGCGCCTTGTTCGGATAGCCGTGCGGCAGTGTAACGGTCACGTCGACGACCGTCTCACCACTGAATTCTCGAAAGACGAGTTGAATCTCGCGGTCGGCGCTGATGGCGATACGGTAGTCCTCGTTCGCGTCGACCATCCTGTCCAGCTCGGCCGTTACGCGGGACGGTGGGATGTCCGGAAGGAAACACCAGATCGGTACAAGACAGGCCTTCTGTTGTCCGTTCCGCTCGATTACGAAAGCGGCACCGTCCTGAGACACCTCGTCAAGAACCTCACCTGGCCTGCGTCGCAAGGCCATCATCGACAAGGCCTTGAATTCGATTTGCGTCGTGTTAGTGCTCAATTCCAGCTCCTGGCCAGTTCCCGGTCTGTCGGTACACCTCGTATTTCGCCAGCCATTTCGCGGCTCGCTTAATCACGAACGTCAAGTTGTGCCGGCCCGGATTCCACATGTGCGGGTGGAGGTAACAGATTCGGTTGCCAGAGTACCGGTGCTTAGATGGCGCCAACGCTGGCTTCCTGACATGCACTTCCGGCATGCCATTCGGGTATGATTCCGGGAAGGACACGGCTAGTATGTAGACGTGCCTGCTGGTCTCCAACGCGACGAGCGCCATCACGCCGCCTTCAGTGGTCGGGTGGCCCTCCACGTAGTCGAAGTACCGCTGAGCGTCAGCGATCTCTCGGCGAATCCTTGGCAGATTCATCGTGGGTCGTGCCCCCACCCATACTCGCCACCGAGGTCTTCCTGCATCGTGAGGGGCTTCTTGTAGCCCCGCTCTGACGGATCGCTGCCACCCCGTTCGCGAATCTCGCCGTTCGGCAGGATCTCGATGGGGGTGTCCTCTTCGGAGTCCAGGAGCCGCTCAAGCTCGCGGATGGTCGGTTTCTTGGCCATGGAATCCTCCTCGTAGTCGCGGTCTCTACATAACTGTAGTAACTATGCACTTAGAAATCAAGAATGCGCGATTCATATAGTCGAGGGCCAATCGCACCACCGGGCTCCACGGAAGGACGGCTGCTCGTGTGCTCAACCCCCCGATGCTGGCGGAACTTCGGGCGGCTCAGTGGCCGCGCACTCCCAGCTTCCCCTCGGAATGCATGAACCGCATCAGCGAATGCGGGATCCCTTTCACGTCGCCGTACCAGACTGCTCCGCGAGATCGACGCGCCAGCCGACAGTCTACCAGTCCGGTGGTGCGGGGACGGCAAGTGCCGTCGGGCGTCCGATGGCCATGCCCGTGCCCCTCAGGCCGCTCGTATGGACCTCACGCTGCACAGGCAAGAGGCCGACGCGCCCCCAACAGGAAGTCCTGGTAGAACAGCCAGCTCAACCATTCGCAGGGTCTCCCGGATGTTAAGGCAGATACCAGGACTGAAGCTGCGTCGACGACCCGGCAGACTTAGCGCTCCCGGAGCTTTGGAGCAGACCCCCGTCGGTGGGTCCCGCTATCCACCGCTGGCCCTACCGTCACACCAACGACCGCCCCTGCCCCCCATCCGCCGCAATACACGCCCCGGTGATCAAACTCGCCCGCTCCGACGCCAGGAACGCCACCACATCCCCCACCTCCTCACCCCTCCCAAACCGCCCAAGCGGCAGGTTCGCCCTCACGAACTCCCGCATCCCATCCGGGTCGGCCTTCACGCGCTTGTCCCAGCTTCCACCCGGAAACTGAATCGACCCCGGCGCCACGCAGTTCACCCGAATCGCGTCCTTCGCCAGCTCCAGCGCCATGATCCCGGCCGCCGAAATCAGCGCCGTCTTGGTCGTGTTGTAGATCGACAGCCCCGGACCACCCTTCTCCCGCCCAAACACCGACGACACGAACACGATCGACCCACCACCCCCCTCGCGCATCAGCGGAATGGCCAGCCGCGCCGCCCGGAACCCCGACAACACATTCAGCTGGATGATGTCCAGCCAGTCCTCGTCGCTCGTCTCCTCGAAGCGGCCTCGCCGATTGCCGCCGACGTTGTTCACCAGCACGTCCAGCGCACCGTACCGCTCCCGCACCGCGTCAACCAACACCGCGGCACCTCCCTCCTCAGCAACATCACAAGCCACGGTCAGCACCTCGGCCCCCTCACCCCGCAACACCTCAGCCGCCGCCGCAAGCCCCTCCTCCCCCCGCGCACAAATCGCCAACCGCGCACCATCGGCCGCCATCGCCCGCGCACTATAGAACCCCAGGCCGCGGCTGCCACCAGTGACAACCGCGACCTTCCCTCTCAGCCCCAGATCCATGGTTCTATCGCCGGGTGAGTATATGAGTATATGAGTAGGATTCGTCGCCGCCGCCCGTCCCGCCGGGCCCGTTCGGCGAGTCCCCGTCGTCCGAAATATTCGCCCGCAGCAACCGCTCCAGCCGCGTCACGTGCTCTTCCAGCGCCGTGTTCAGCTGGTCATACCGCACGATCGCGTCCTGCCCGGGCTCCTGATCGGCACGCGTCAGGTTGCCGTACAGATACTGCAACTGGTCCACCAGCATCGGACGCGAATACCGCCTCGGCGCCGTGACCAGCTCCTGCTCGATCGCCTCGATCTCGTCCGCCAGGCTCCCGCCGCCCCGCTGCCGCGCCTCCGAAATGCGGTGCACCGCCAGCCGCGCCTCGCTCAGCGCATCCCGCGCCTGCAGCGCCAGCTCGACCTGCCGCTCCACAACCTCCGCGCCCATCCCCTCGGCCACGATGCGCGGATCCAGCATCACCTCGAAGCTGCTGCTCTCACTCCAGTCCCCGGCCGTCAAGCGCGCCGTGTACGTCCCCGGCGGCACCATCGGCCCACCGCGCCCGGACCGCGCCGCGTTCGCATCCCACGGCCCCGGATAGGACATGTCCCAGGTAAACCGGTGCGTCCCCGCATCCGAAGGCAGCCGCGGCGTACCGAACCGCTCGAGCCGCCACTCGCGCATCCCGGGCTCGGCCGGAACCGTGTACTCGCCGGGACCCTCGCTCGAGAACGACCGCACCACTTCGCCGCTCGAATCCATGATGTCGAGGGTGACGGGGCCGTCGGCGTCCGCCGCCAGCATGTAGTCGATGTTCGCGCCCGCCTGCGGATAGGTGGGCTCGTGGGGGGCCCGCGCCCCGAAACCGCCGAAGCCGCCGCCGTAACGCAACCGGTACGCGTCGCGGATATCGAAGAGGTGTGCGCTAGCGCCGGCTACCCTGTCGCCGAACTCGTGCAGCGGCGCGATGTCGTCCATGATCCAGAACCCCCGGCCCATTGTCGACAACACCAGGTCTCCGTGCACGACCTTCATGTCCGTGATGGGCGTCACCGGAAGGTTGCGCTGGAAGGACTGCCAGCTGCCGCCGTCGTCGAACGAGACGAACATCCCGAACTCGGTGCCCAGGTAGAGAAGGCCCTCGCGGTCGGGATCCTCGCGCACGACGCGCACGGGGTGATGGTTCGGCACGCCGTTGTCGCCGGTCGTGATCCGGGTCCAGGTCTCGCCGTAGTCGTTGGTGCGGTAGGTGTGCGGGGTGAAGTCGCCCATCATGTAGCGGAGGATCGCCACGTACGCCTTGGCGGGGTCGTGATGCGACACCGCGATGGTCTGCACGCGCCCGTAGGGGCCGATGCCGGGGGGCGTCACGTCGTCCCAGTTGGCGCCGCCGTCGCGGGTGACGTGCACGGGCCCGTCGTTGGCCCCCGCCCAGATCACGCCCGGCTCCAGCACCGATTCCTGGATGTCGTAGAGGACCGAGAAATGCTCCTCGCCGGTGACGTCGATGGTGATCGGCGTGCCCGAGATGACCTGCGTTTCGGGGGTGAATGCGGTGAGGTCGGGCGAGATGGTCTCCCAGAGCTGCCCGCCGTTGGTGGTCACGTGCACGTACTGCGAGCCGTGGTAGACCTTGTTGGGGTCGTGCGGCGAGACGTGGATCGGCACCACGCGCTGAAAGCGGAAGTCGAGGTCGCGCGGGTTGTGCCCGTAGAGGTTGCCGAAGCCGACGTAGTACTGGGCCTCCTGCCCCGTGCGCCGGTTGTAGAGGCCGAAGCGGCCCTTGCAGTTGGCGTAGACGATGTCCGGATCGCCGGGCTTGGGCACCACCGGCCCGGTCTCGCAACCTCCGTGCGCCTCCCACGCGGACTGCGAGCCGCCGGGCTCCGAGCGCTCGGGCAGACTGGGCACCGAGATCGTCGAGTTGTCCTGCTGGCCGGCGTAGAGGCGGTAGGGGAAGTCGTCGGAGACGTCCACCTGGTAGAGCTCGGCCGTGGGCTGGTTGTACTGGGTGGACCAGGTCATGCCGCCGTCGAGCGACACGTTGGCGCCGCCGTCGTTGGACTGGACCATGATGTTCGGGTTCTCGGGGTTGATCCACAGATCGTGGTTGTCCCCGTGGGGCGTGCGCTGGGGCATCCAGCTCCGGCCCGCGTCGGTCGACATCCAGTGGCCCTCGGCCATCGCCCAGAGGATGTCGGGGTTCGTCGGATGCGCGTCGATGTTGTTGTAGTAGAAGGGCCGGTTGCGGATCGGCTGGAAGTCGGTGACCTGGTGCCAGGTGGCGCCGCGGTCGTCGGAGCGGTAGACGCCGCCGGTGTCGGCGGGCGCCTCGATCAGCACGTAGACCCGGTCGGGATCGGCCGCGCTGACCGCGAGGTCGGACTTGCCGCGCAGGCCGGTGGGCAGCCCGTCGGTCGCCCGGTCCCAGCTGTCGCCGCCGTCGCGCGAAATGAAGACGCCGCCCTGCATGCCGCCCGAAATGATCGTCCAGGGCTTGCGCTCGGCCTGCCACATGCTGGCGTAGACGGTGCTGGGGTCGTCGGGCGCGAACTCGAGGTCGACCGCGCCGGTGCTGTCCGACACGAAGAGCACGTTCTCCCAGCTGGCGCCGCCGTCGCTGCTGCGGTAGACGCCCCGCTCCGCGTTCGGCGCGAAGGGGTTGCCGATGGCCGCGACGTACACCAGGTCGGGGTTGGTTGGGTGGATGAGGATCGCCCCGGAATTCCCGGTGTGCTCCAGTCCGATGTGCTCCCAGGTGGCCCCGGCGTCGGTGGATTTGTAGACCCCGTCGCCGATGATCACGTTGCTGCGCAGTCCGTCCGATCCGGTCGACACGTACACGACGTCGGAATCGGAATCGGCCACGCGGATCGCGCCGATCGAGCCGGTCCCGATGTACCCGTCCGAGACGTTGTGCCAGCTGTGGCCGTTGTCGGTGGTCTTCCAGACGCCGCCCCCGGTCGCACCCATGTAGAAGGTGGAAGGGTGGTCGACGTGACCGGCGACGGCGGTGACCCGGCCCCCGCGGGAGGGGCCGACGTAGCGGTAGCTGAGCGCGCCGAAAAGGTCGTCGCTGAAGGTTGCGGTTCCATTCTGCGCGGTCGCGGGAGCCGGTGTGACGATAGCGCCGCTGGTGGCCGCGGCAGCGATGAGGGTCGTGATGCCCAGGAGCCTTCTCATGCAGTGTCCCTTTCGGGTTGGGGCGGGTACGGATTTCCTTGCGCTACAACGCCCGGGCAGCCGCGCCCGGGCGCGTTGAAGGTATCAAGCAGCCGGGAGTTGGTACAGCGGGAGGGGCGGCGCGCCCGTGTGCGGCGGCCGGCGTCCGGCCTCAGCGCCCGATCGGGATTCCGCGCAGCGCCACCCGCAGCACCACGAGTTCGGCGTTTTCGCGCACCCGCCAGACGCCGTCCTCCAGCACGAGGGTGGTCGTCGGCGCCGCCTGGATCACCGTGCCCATGTGGTCGGTCGTCTCGCGGTACACGACATGGCGGATCGTGTCGCCCTCGGGGACCGTGCCGAGCACCCGGAAATCGGTCATGACCTGCGACTCCATCAGCCCGCGGGCGTAGCGCGTCAGCCCCGCCATGGACCGCTCGAAGACCTCCCGGCTCGGCCAACCCTCCCACTCCTCGAGCGAGGCGTCGTACAGCTGGATGAGGATGCTGTCGCCCCGCAGGCTCTCGACCAGTTGCCGCGAGATCAGGTGGAACTCGGCCAGCGCTTCCGTGTGCATCTGCGCCGAAACCTGCGTCCAGCGGAGGCGGCTGAGCCCGTCGAAGAATTGCTGGGCGGTTTCTTCGGGCGTGGACTGGGCGGCGGCGGGCTGCGGTGCGGCCGCAGTCACCACGATCATGGCAAGCACGGGGAGGAGGAGCCGGATCACTTCGGTTGGTGGGCGGGTTCGGTGGTCACGGATTGCCCCATCCCCGCCGGACAAAACAGGCCCCGGACCAGTCCGGGAGTCCTGGCCGTGCGTCCATCCCGGTTGACGTGAGCCGTCCAGGACTCCAGGTGGCCCGCAAACGAGTGGTCCAAAGCCGCATCCCAGAGATTCAGTGAGCCGCAGTCGCGCCACAGCGACCCGTCTTCCAGGAAGCTGTTCAGCATTGCGGTCGCGGCGGTGAGATTGAGATCGCGGTCGGCATGATTCTCCTCCATTGCGGGGAGCTTTTCGCGAAGCCACGCGGGCAATCCGCCGGGAGGCAGTGGGGGTGCGCGGTTCGCGATTTCATCGGCATACGTCCTGAAGTGCGGGGCGAAGTCCCTGGCGCCGAGTACGTCGGACGGCGGGTCATGCCGGAATCTCTCGGACAGCCGGTGAAGCACGAAGAGAGAAGCAAGCTTGCAGAGGCTCTCTTCGAACCACTTGTGGCGGTGACGCCGGATGCGGTCGAAGTTGACCAGCACGTGGCAAAGTTCGTGTGAGAACTGGTAGACGTACTGGCACCAGTAGGTGTCGCGCGCGGAGATCCGGATCCAATAGGGCCTCCAGTCCCGCGCGACCGTCGGCGGCCCGTCCCCCGGATGAACCCGGACCGGTGCATCGGGGATCCGGCCGAACGCGTCGCACAGGACAACCGCCGCCGAGTGCAGGACCGCATGCACGGCACGGAGACTGGTACCGCCCCAGTCGCCGTTCGCGACCTCGAGCAGTGGATGACGTGCCGGCATCAGTCGTCTCCCCGGATCTTGGGCGATGTCCGGATCGCGCCCCTCGCGCCGCGGTCAGCGTCGCTCAGCGAGCTTCGCATGTCCCACAGATCCCGGCAAATCCATCCCTCTGCTTCGAGGCGCGTCCGCTGCTCGTCTGCGAACTCCGGCGAGAAGAGCACGAGTTCTCGTCGCCATCCCGCGAAGCGGCGGCCGGTGGAACTCATGAATCTCTCTACATGAGCGCGAAAGCCGTCCAACGAACCTCTGCCGTGCCTGGCGGCTCGCCGCTTGCACGACCCGAAGCGCACTACCCTCTCGTCCTCGTTCCACGCGACCAGGTCGAGTTCGACCGAAGCGTCTGCCCGACGCGGACGGTTCCAGTATCCACGGACGCGACCCGTCACCGTGAATCCCCGGCCCAATCTCGAAGCTTCTTCCGTCGCCTCCGCCACCAACCGTTCAAAGGCGTGCCCCTCGAGAGTGGCGAGCCGACCCAGAATGCCCTCCGCCACGCGTGCCGCGGGCAGAAAGCGCGCCGCCTGACGCGCAGGCTGGAAGACACGGAGCCACGCAAGCAGGAACGGGTCCACGACGACGTACCGGGCTCGCCGCTGCGTGTCCGTGGCAAACACGGGCGACCGCCTCTCGAGAAGACGCAGGTCCTGGACGAGGGTCTTCAGGTATGGTCCCAGCGAGACCCCGGGCAGGGCGTCCCGGAGCTCGGCGTGCGTACAGGGACCGTGCCGCGCGACGGCCCGAAGAACGGCAAGGTAGTTCCGGCGCAGTTCTCGCCCGAGCAGACTCTCGCCCTCGTCGCGCAGCGGAGAATCCACGCGAAGGAAGAACCGTTGGCACACCTGACGCGCCCAGTCGCTCCAGGCCGGAATCTCCGCCAGACCGCCGGACTCCCCGTAGTCACGCCAGTATTTCGGCACGCCCCCGAAGAGAGTCGAGAGCGTCAGGACCCTCGTCGGCTCGCCCGCGCCGTGCCTTTCGGCCACTTCAAGCACGGTGGAGAGCAACCAGGGTCCAAGGGATATGTCGAACGTCTTGCGTCCGAACAGCGGGGCCTGGCGGTTGTCCAGCAACGCCTCCATCTCTGTCTGCACAGACCCGAGGAGAATCAGTCCGCCGACCGCGCTCCGGTCGTGAAGGCCGTCAATCCGGGTCTTGAGCAGCGATGGGAAGCCGCTCAGCGGGCCGCGCCGACAGACCTGGAACTCGTCGAACACCACCGTGACGCCGGCACGGCACAGGGATCCCACGGCATCGGCCACGCCCGGGAGGCCGGTGACCTGGCTCAGGTCCCCCGCCAGGCTCTTCAGACCGGCTGCCGTCAAAGCGCTCCGGAAAACACTCGCGAAGTCCGCGGGTACGCTGTCGGGCACTTCGACCAGAAGCCACGGCCCGCAATCAGGTGCATCGGCGCCGAGTGTCTCCACCGCCTGCTGGATCAGTGCGGTCTTGCCGATTCGCCGACGTCCGCGAATCGTTCCGAAGAACCACTGCGGTCTTCGCATATCTTCCAGAAGGGCGCCGAGCTCCTCGCTCCGTCCGTAGAAGGACCAATTGGAAGACTTCGGCATGGAAGACATGGAATGATTGTAAATATTTTTCCATACCGTGTCCACGACAACCCATGGGAGAACCCAATGACAAGCAGGACGCACACCACGACCCGACGCCTGGCCGCCGCAGCCGCACTGATGTTGGTGTCTGGATGGTTTGATGAGGGCGGCGCTCCCCTCGCGGCCCAGACCTTCCCGACGGACGACGAAGTCATCCGCGCGATGTGGGAGGAAGGGATGGGGGCCGGCAGCCAGGTCGAGGACCTCGCGCAGGCGCTCACCGACTCCATCGGCCCCCGCCTGATGGGCTCGCCCTCCTTCTCCCGCTCGGCAGACTGGCTCGTCGCCAACTACCAGCGCTGGGGCATCGCGGCCGAGCTTCAGGAATACGGGACCTGGATCGGATGGGAACGCGGCATCACCCACATCGACCTCCTCGAGCCACGGGTACGCTCCCTCGAAGGCATGATGCTGGCCTGGAGCCCGGGCACCGACGGCCCCGCCGAGGGCGAGGTGGTCGCGCTGCCCTCGGTGTCGAGCGCCGAGGAGTATGCCGCGTGGCTGCCCTCGGTGGCCGGCAAATTCGTCGCGGTGTCGTTCGCGGAGCCCACCTGCCGCGAGGACCAGTCGTGGCAGGACCACGCCACGCCCGAGACCTTCCAGCGGATGACCGAGGCGCGGAATCAGGCGCGGCAGGAATGGTTCGCAGGTGCGCAGCGGTGGTTCAACTCTGGCGGCGGCCCCCGCGCACTGGAAGAGGCCGGCGCGCTCGGCCTCCTCACCGGCCGCTGGTCCAACGGCTGGGGCGTCGACAAGATCTTCGCGTCCCAGACCCGTGACATCCCCTCCGTCCATCTCTCCTGCGAAGACTATTCCCTCGTCCACCGCCTGGCCTCGCGCGAACAGGGACCCCGCATCCGCCTCGACGCCGACGCCGAGTTCCTGGGCGAGGTGCCCGCCTTCAACGTGGTGGCCGCCATCCCGGGCACTGAGCTCCCCGACGAGTACGTGCTCCTCAGCGCCCACCTCGACTCGTGGGACGGGGCGTCCGGCGCCACCGACAACGCCACCGGGACGATCATGATGCACGAGGCCATGCGCATCCTGCAGGCGACCTACCCGAACCCGCGCCGCACGATCATGGTCGGCCACTGGGGCGGCGAGGAGCAGGGCCTTATCGGTTCGAACGCCTTCGCCGCCGACAACCCCGAGGTGGTGGACGGCCTGCAGGCCTCGTTCAACCAGGACAACGGCACCTGGCGGATCGACTTCATCCGCATGCAGGGCTTCCTCGGCGCGGGCAAACACTTCGCGCGCTGGTTCGAGGTGATTCCCCCGGAGATCACGGGCCACATCGAACTCGACATCCCCGGCGTCCCCGAGTCCGGCGGATCGGATCACATGTCCTTCATCTGCAAACCGGCGCCCGGTTTCCGCCTCCAGTCCAACTACCCCGACTACCGCCAGTACACCTGGCACACCAACCGCGACACCTACGACAAGATCGTTTTCGACGACCTGCGCAACAACGCGACGCTGGCGGCCATGCTGGCCTACACCGCATCCGAGGATCCGGAACGAATGGACGTGACCCAGCGGGTGATGCCGGTGGACGAGCGGACGGGCCAGCAGGGGACGTGGCCGCAGTGTCGGTCGCCGAGGAGGAGTTCGGGGCGGTAGCTCAGAGCGCCAGCGGCATCCCCAACGCGGCCGCCGCCTCACGGAGGGCGGGGGTGTCGGCGGAGAGTATTTCGGGCCTGCCGAAGCGGAGGCTCCTGGCCAGGCGGGCGGTGAACAGGACCACCCCGTGCCAGTCACCCCAGTAGCTGGACCACCAGCGCAGGCCGACGTTGCCGCTGTCCCACACCGACGCCGCGATCGGCTGCGTCTTGCGCCGGTGACGCGAAGCGATCTGATCCGGCCTCAGCCCACGCCGGCGCAGGGTGACCGGGTCGCATAGGTCGACCAGCTCCTCGGCATCGTTCCGCTTAATCTGCACGCCCACCAAAGCCAGCGGATGCCCGGCCCGCAGCAGGTGCGCCATCCGCAACGGCCCATTTCGCCACGGCTGAATCGTTTCCGCAATCGCGTGCTGGGGCGTCTCGGCCACATAGAGCACCGGCGAACAGGCCACGGGGAGATCAAAGCGGCCGCGGCCGGTAGTCGGCGGCACGTGGGACGGCGAGAATGGCCTACCCTCGTCCACATCGGGGTTCCACGGGAAGACTCGCCAGAGGACGGCCACCGTTTCAGCGATCCGCGGTAATCAGGCGAAGACTCCGGCCTTCATCGCCTCGAGCGCACCCACGACCTCGGCAAGCTGGCCCTGCTGAATGTGGTACGCCGGACTCACGCCATCGAGGTGGGCGTTCGCGCCGGTAAGCCAGTCGTCGACGATATCGGGATCGAGCCACCGCAGAAGCATCTCCACCACGAGAGCCAGCCCCGCGAGCCGGTCGGCGTTGTCCCGGTCCGGACGCTGCCCCTGCCGCCAGCGGGACACCTGCGATGCCGAGACGCCCAGAACATGTGCGATCCCGCGATCCGAGTGCACGGCGGAGCGGATCATTCTGAGGTGACTCTGGGCCCTTGCGGTACGTCGGTCTGGGGTCTGCACGGCGGCCTCGGTGGTGGGACTCATGGATCAAGCTACGCGGTTGCCGCGGGCCGCGCAACAAAAAACGTTGCGCGCTTCAAATCCGATCATAAACGCACACAACGACTTGGCAAGCCGGATGTTGCGTGTACCCGAGAGCAGCCTCAATCTCGACCCGGGTTCACCGCTCGCGGCGGCTTCAACCCCAGACCGGCTTCACCGCCTGGATCGTCCCACCGTGGATCGATTCCACGAAGTCCCGCACCTCCTGCTCCCTCACCGGATTGCGCCGAATCACTGCCTGCACCTGAGGATCGCCCAGGATGTCCGCCGGGTAGCGCTGCCTCGGCTCTACACTGATTTCGGCCAGTCCGGCGGCGGCCAGATCCTCTTCGTACTCGCGGACCGGAACCGGGAGGCATGCGACCAGCGATTCCTTCGACGCGGCCACGAAGTCCGGCACGGGCCGATCCGACACCAGATCCGAGATCATGATCCGGCCGCCCGGCTTCAGCACCCGCCTCACTTCGGCGAGCACACGCGGCCGGTCCCCCGACAGGTTCAGCACGCAGTTGGAGATGACCACGTCGACCGTCCCATCGGGCACCGGCAGCGCTTCGATCTCGCCCAGGCGGAAGTCGACATTCGCGTACCCGCCCTTGCGTGCGTTCTCGCGAGCGCGTTCCAGCATCTCCGGCGTCATGTCCACACCGATGACCCGGCCCTCCGGCCCAACCCGCTCGGCAGCGAGAAAACAGTCGAACCCGGCGCCGGACCCCAGGTCGACCACGGTCTCTCCCGCCGCCAGCGAGGCCAGCGCGACCGGGTTGCCGCACCCCAGCCCGAGGTTGGCGCCCTCGGGAACGCTGCTCAACTCGGTCTCGTCATAGCCTACGGCGCAACTGATCTGGTCCGCGGTCACGGGCGCGGCGGTGGCGGTTGCGGCAGTGTCGGCCGCCGAAGGGCTGCAATCCGTGGGACCGCAGCAAGTGTCTCCCGTCTCGGCTGCCCGTGCATATCGTTCGCGCACTGCGGTGCGCCGCTCTGTTGCGTTCATATCCGTCATCCGTTCATCGGTTCACATAGACCGCCGCCCTGGGGTCCCGCACCCGCTGCAACAGGACGAGCCCGATCACGAAGAGCGCGGTCAACACCAGGAACCCCGGCCGCTGATTGCCGCCCGCCAGGTAGGTGACCCCACCGAAGAGCAGCGGGCCGATCACCGAGGACGACTTTCCGCACAGCGCGTAGAATCCGAAAATCTGCGCCTCCCTGCCATCGGGGATCAGCGACGCCACGAATGCCCGGCTGGCGGATTGCGCCGTTCCGAGACCGATCCCGGCGACCATCGCAAGCACGTAGAAGGCGGTCTGCCCCTCGATGAAGTACGCGGAGATGCCTGCGGCCACCCACAACAACAGCACCCACGTCAGCACCTTCTTCGGCCCCAGGCGGTCGGTCGGCTTCGCCATTGCGAGCGCCCCGATCAGCGCCGAGAACTGGACGATCAGGAAGAGGATGATCACTCCCTGGGTCGTGAAGCCGAACGTCACCCCCGCGATCACGCCGGCCATCGCGATGATGGTCAGCACCCCGTCGATGTAGAAGAAGTACGCGAACAGGAATTTCCGCAGTTCCGGCACCTGCCATACCTCGGCCGCGATCTTCTTCAGGTTGCCCATCCCCCAGGCAGCGGCCTGGCCCACGCGCATCTGGCCCGGTGCGTCGCGCGGGAGTATCCGGAATGCGGGAATCGAGAAGAGGATGAAGAAGGCGACGACCGTGAGCCACACGAACGGATATTGTCCGCTCATGCCAAAGGGAAGCACCAGGAGCAGACCCAGTGCCGACCCGAGGTATCCCCAGCCGAACCCCTTGCCCGACACCTCTCCCAGCCGTTCGGCGGGCGCGATGTCGGGCAGGTAGGCGTTGTAGAAGACGAGCGCGCTCTCGAATCCCACGTTGGCGATCACGAAGAAGAGGAATCCGGCGACGACCATCCCGGGCTGCAGCGTCGACATCAGCGACACGCCGAGCAGGCAGACCGCTACATAGCTGGCGAAGAACTTCTTGCGCGTCCCGCTGCGGTCCGCGATCGCGCCCAGCAGCGGCGAGGTGAACGCCACCACCAGTGCGGAGAGCGACACCGCCCAGCCCCACCAGAGCTCTCCCAGGCCCCCGTCGTCGGCGACGATGACGTTGACATAGAAGAGCGGAAAGACCGCCGTCGTGACGACTGCGGGGTAGATCGAATTCGCGAAGTCGTACAGCACCCACGAGCGGACGAGTCGCTTGTCGTATTTCACCGGGTGCGGTTTTATCCCCGCCGCGCCTTCTTGATGCCCATTGCAACCCCGGTGCCCACGCCTACGCCCACCAGCACCGCCGGCAGGAAAGTGATGATCGGCAGCGCGGCCACGGCGATGGTGGTCGCGGCGCCAGTGGCCACCCCCATTCCCGTCGCGGGCTTCTCTACGATCTTCGTGTACTTGAGCTTCCGCCCAACGAAGTCCTTGGTCTTCATGTGTCCGAAGACACCGACGGCGCCGGCAATGGCTTCGAGAATCATTGTCTACTGTCCTTTCCCGGGAGCCTGGCCCCCGTTTTTCGCGTTCCTACGACGGGCGCACCCGGATCGTTTCTCCTCGCTGCAGTCGCGTCGGCCACCGAGCCGGCGTCTGCTGCGCCTAGGACGGCCGCCCCATCTCCGTCCAGGCGCGGCTAACCTGCGTCGATACATCCTGGAGCGCAAAGATCGACGCGGCATCCAGCTTTCTGGTGATCTTCCGCCCCACCAGCCGCCTCAGAAACCGCAGAGGCTCCTTGAAGTCGGCGTCGAACAGCGGGTCCGCACCCCGGTTCAGGTTTTCCAGGATTCGCAGGGCAAGATAGGTGTCGTCGAGGAGCCCGGCCATTCCCTGGGTCATCTCGGGGATGAGGTCGATGGGGTTGATGAAGTAGTCGGCCGCGTGCTCCAGCAGCGGCATCACCACAACCTTCAGACCACGCTGCTCGGCAGCCTGTGCGGCCCGGGCCAGCACCAGCGGCACGGTCTCCACCACCTCGACCGCGACCGACGCCGCGTCTGCAACGTCCTCCTCGCTCGCTTCCGGCGCGATCCCCCGGATGAACTCCTCGAGTCTCCCCTCGTCGCGCACCTTCGCGCTGTCGATAACCGCCTGGACGTCCGCGAGATTCATCCGCCGCCTCCCTTTCGATACACCGTGAGCCCCCCGCCTACGCCTCCCGACACCAGGTCCACATCCCCGTCGCCGTCCAGGTCGGTGAAGTTGGGCGCTGCAAAATTCGGAACGGGAAGCGGGAAGGGATCGGTCTCCACAAAGATCGGCTCGGAGCGCGAGCCCTCGTTCAGATAGATCCGGATCCCCGATCCCTCCGACCCGAGGGCCAGATCCAGATCACCGTCGCCGTCCCAGTCCACGAGAGCCGGGATGCTGCGGCGGCCCGCGTCGATGTCCTGGAACTCGTCGGACACAAGCTCGAAGTCGGGCGCGCGGCGCGTGCCCACGTTGCGATAGTAGTTCAGCGCGCCGGACGACTCGCCGAGGAGAAGGTCCAGGTCGCCGTCGCCGTCCAGGTCGCCCAGCGCCGGGGTCGTGTTGCGGCCCCGGGTGAGGGTGGCGGCGGCCGAGTCCACCAGCGTCCACTGGGGCATCGCCCCGCCCCCGGTGTCGCTGGGGTCGCGGTCGTTGCGGTAGTAGGCGACCACGTCCCGCCATTCGCCCAGGATGACGTCGTCGTCTCCGTCGCCGTCGAGGTCGCCGAACGCCGGCGCGTAGTGGTAGGCGTCGGGCAGCCCCTGCACCGGCCCCCGGGCCGCGAAGGCGGGCGCGGTGGCGGATCCCGTGTTCTCGTACAGGTAGAGGCCGCCCGTGCGCGTGTTGTCGGTCTCGATCTTGTTCGAGAGGAGGAGGTCGAGGTCTCCGTCGCCGTCCAGATCGGAGAAGGCGGGAAACGACTCGGCACCCACGTCGACCATGCGGATCAGCCGCGTGGTCGCGACGCTGAAGTCCTCTGCCCCGCCCTGCTCGAATTGGTACAGGTTCTCGACGCTGGTGCGGTTCGGGTTGAAGGCGCCGCCCAGGACGCCCATCGTGAGGTCCATGTCGCCGTCGCGGTCCACGTCGCCCAGCGCGGGGGCGTTGTAGCCCGAAGTGGCAACCGGATCGCCCAGCGGCCACGGGCGCGGCGTTCCCCGCAGCACGGGACGCTGGCAGGTGCCGGTGTTCTCGATCAGCAGGAGGCCGGGCTCGAAGAAGTCGCCCCAGAAGAGGTCGTGGTCGCCGTCCTGGTCGAAGTCCTCGAGCGCCATCGTGTTCGCGCCGTGGAGGCTCCCCTGCATGGCGCCGATGATCTCGATGTCCTCGAACGAATCGGTGATGTGCTCGAAGCGCGGCACGCCGTTCTCGTCGACGGTCTCGGCCTCGTACCGCGTGATCGTCCCCGTGAGCCGCCCGATCAGCAGGTCGATGAAGCCGTCGCAATCGATATCGGCCGCATTCGGGATATTCTGGCGGTCCGAAAACACGGCCTCGCCGTTCACGTCCTTGATCGTATCCGCCGCGAGCACGTACTGCGCCGGCCCCGATCCGCCGTCGTTGCGATAGTAGCGGATGTAGCTGAAGGGCTCCTCGGCGAGCAGGTCGAGATCGCCGTCGAGGTCCACGTCGACGAACCGGAACCACTCCCCCACCGACAGGTCCTCGTAGGTGTCGGTGATCCACCGATACTCGCTCCCGGGCCCTTCGGCGACGTTGCGGAAATACATCACCCGGTCGGAAAGCTCCTGGATGAACAGGTCGAGATCGCCGTCCCCGTCCGCGTCCGCGAGCTGTGGCCGCGGCAGGTTGAAGCCGCCGAGGAAGGGGTGGTCGAGAGGATCCCCGGCCTCGTCGACAACCTCGATCCCGAACACAACGCGTTCCCACCCGGCCTCGCCTGCGGCATTCGCTTCGGCCCCGTTCTGGGCCGTGGCGCACGCCGCCATCGCGGCGGCGCTGGCCACCGCCACGGTCGCGACCGCCACCGTTCCGCGTCGACGCGCACGGGGGGTGCGAGTGCGTTGCGTCTTCATGCCGCTCCGGCCCGGCTTGGCAGCCCGGGGAGTAGACCGCGTCGGCATTCGGCCGGCGATGCATCCGTGCCGGATCGCGGCGCGTCCCTCACTTGGTGCCAAGCGGGATTCGTCCACGGGCCGCTACCCTGCGGGTCCTATCGAGATGCCGGCCGCGTAGGCCCCGACCTCGATGATCTGCACGACCTCGAAGGTCTCCGTGTCGATCTTGACCACGGTGCCCACTTCGGCGTTGTCGGCGACTTCGCGCTGCGGGGTGTAGGTCCCCTTCTGGTTGCGGTTCGACACGAAGAGGTAGCGGCCATCGGCGGTGATCGCGCTGCCGTGGGGCTCGACGATCCCGGGTCCGGTCGCGCGGCGCGTCACGGTCCACCCCTCGGTCTCGACTTCGACGATGGCGTCGTCATCCTTGGCGCCGAAGTAGACGCGGGAGCCGTCGGGCGCGAACACGGGGTGCCACGGTTGCGTCCCGACGTCGACCTCGGTGAGCAGCTCGAGGTCCGGCGACGCGGCGTCGAAGACCAGGAGCTTTCCGGTGAGCTGCGCGGTGGCGACCAGGTGGCGCCGGTCGGGGGACAGCGCGAACTGCACGAAGGTGTGCGCGGGTCCCTCCACGTCGGCGAGCTCGATGTCGCCGGAGCCGCCGTCCACGAGCGCGACGCGGTTCTCGACCAGCGAGGCCGCGAAGATGCGGTTGGCCTCGGGGTCGATGGCGAGGGCGTGGGGGCGCGGGAAGAATACGTCCAGCTCTTCCACGCTCATGTCGTCGCGCGCGATCGCGCCGATGCGCTGCGGCGGGTTCACCGCCATCATCGAGCGTCCCACGTACAGCATGTCGGTGGCCGGGTCGACGGTGAGCAGTCCCGGGGTTTCGAAGGGCGCGCGCCCCACGAGGTCGCCATCGGCGTTGAAGCGGAGAACGTTGCCGCCCCCGATCAGCGACACGTACCAGTGGCGCCCGTCGGGGTCGACCGCCGTGTCGTGCGGGCGGCAGTTGGGATCGAAGCCGAGGGCGGTCATGTCGATCGTGCGGATGACCTCGCCCGAGCCGGCGTCGATGATGGAGACGCTGGCGGCGGCCTGGTTGGCCACGTAGACGCGCTCGCCGGCGCCGGGCGATTGCGCGGCGGCCGCGGTCGGGCCGCTGCCCGGTAGCCATGCGAGGCTTGCGAGCAGTGCGAAGAGGGTGGCGCTCCGCGCAGCCGCGCGGGCGCGGCGCGCCGCGACCTGCGACCCGGCGATGCGTGATGGCGTGTCGCGACGGTCACTTCGCGCTTTGTTCATCCCAATCGCGCTCCCGCAGCGCAACCCACCTTGTTCGCGCATCTCGAATCCTCCCATCGAGCGGAACACCCCCCTACGAAACCGGGGTCCGGTCCCGCTTCTTCACCAGGAACAGCCCCTGGCGGCCCGAAGTGACGACCACGATCCCCGACGCGAAGAACGGATAGTTGCTCCACGATCCGTCCATCGACGGGGAGTCCTCGCCCGGAACCGTGTCGAAGAAGGCCACCTCGCGGGGATTCTCCACGTCGGTAATGTCGAACACGCGCAGCCCGCTGTTGTAGTTGGACTGGTACATCAGGTTGCCCCTGATGTAGAGGTTGTGATCGCTCGACGTGTTCTCCGAGAAGTGCTCCTTGAGCAGTAGCGGCTCGTCCAGGTCCGCGACGTCGAAGATCAGCGTCCGGGTGTTCTGCGCGAGGCCCTGCACTTCGTCCAGCTCGTCGTTCATGTAGAAATGGGACTGGTCTTCCGTCAGCCATCCCTGGTGGGTGTAGGCAACGTTGGGATAGTCCGCCAATCCGAGGACGATCGGGTTTTCCTTGTCGGTGACGTCGGCGATGCTGAGCGCGGTCTCGTTGGAGCCGAAGCAGATCTCCTTGCCCGCGTGCTCCTCGTCGGGACCGTTGTAGATGACGCACTGGGCGTCGTGCGAGTAGCCGGTGCCGCGGCGCCCGGTGTTGGGGTGGGCGAAACAGCCGGCGAAGGTCGGGCTTTTCGGCTCCCGGATGTCGATCATGTGGAGGCCGCCGCCGCAGGTGTCGCCGCCGCCGCTGCTTCCGACGGCGTAGGCGAAGCCGGTCTCTTCGTTGATCACGATGTTGTGGACGCTGTGGAGCAGGTCGTAGTGGACATCCACGTCGAGGTCGAGCATCGTCCCGGAGAAGTCGCGCAGCCGGGTGAGGTCAAAGACCTGCATGCCGTGGGCGGCGGCGCCGTCGGCCACGATGTAGACGTGGTCGTTGTAGACCTTCATGTCGCGCCAGGCGCTCCCGGGAGACGATTCGGTCTTGGGGAGGTTGCCGACCACGACGGGGTTGACGGGATCGGTGACGTCGACGAACGACGTGCCGTCCATGCGCCCCACGATGGCGTAGTCACGGTTGGTCTCGGTGTCCGTCCAGCCCCACACGTCGTTGACGCGAACGCCGCGGGCGCCGCCCAGATCCTCGACCGGCACGAAGGACACGAGATCGACATCGCTGCACCCGAAGACGGCCGCCGCGCCCTCGGCGCAGTCCAGTTGCTCACCGAGAACGGGGTCGTAGCCTTCGACCTCCATGAGGATGGATTGGCCGGTCGTCCAGCCGTCTCCTTCCCGATCGAAGATCAGGGCCGTGCCGAGGCCATAGTCGTCCCGGGGCATTCCCGAAACCAGCACGTCGCCGCCCTGCGCCACAACGGTCCCCATCCAGTCGCCGGCTTCCGGCTCCGGTGCCGTGATCCTGTTCACCGATGTCCAGTCGCCGGCATCATCCATGACGAACTCGTAGATGCCGCCCCGGCGCCCGTTGGCTCCGGGCGCGCCGACCCAAAGCGTTTGTCCGTCCGTTGCCATCGTCGAGCCAAATCCGTCGCTTGCGCCGCCGTCGAACGCTGCGAGGCGGCCGGTCTCCGTCCATTCGCCGTCCTGCTGGGTGAAGGTCACCACACTGCCGGGCTGTCCGAACGGGCTCCCGGCGCCGACCAGGAGACGGTCTCCCAGAAACATCGCCGAGGTGCCGAAGAACGCGCCCTCTCCATCGGAAACCGCCAGTTCTCCCGACGCGCTCCATCCATCCTGCCCCTGCGCGTACAGGTAGGCGATCCCCGACTGTGATCCTGTGAGCGGGGCGCCGACAACCAGCGTGCCTCGCGAAATGGCAATTGTGTTCCCGAAGCCGGTTCTCTCCTCGCCGGTGGGATCCTCGAGCATGGCGTCCTGGATCCAGTTGCCGTCGACATTGCGGAAGACGAGGACGGCGCTCGATCCCGATCGGGACAGTGCGCCGATCGCCGCGACATCCCCGCTCATCGCCATGGACATCCCGAAGAGCATTCCCTCGGGAAGGCCCTCCGGGACTATGCGGCCGTCATGGCTCCATCCCTCGGCGGTCCTGGAGTAGGAGTAGACTCCTCCAGCTTCGGCCGCCCCCATGTTGACGGCAGTCACCAGCAGTCGATCTCCGGACAGCGCCAGAATCATGCCGAATCCGTTCTCCGCGGATGGCTCCGGGTGAATGAGCCTCGTTCCCTCGACCCACCCATCGGCGCTGCGCGTGTAGACGTACACGATCCCGCCATCGGCCCCGCCGGCGCGGGGTTCGGCCACCAGAACTTCGTCTCCGGCGACCACAACGCTCGACGCGAATCCCTGCGCCTGCAGTGATCCGGTGAGCATGCCAAGGCTTGCAAACAACAGCGCCGCACGACAAAACACGTCTCTCATGTACCTCATTCCTCGTCCTGCCAGGTTTCTCGAAGGATGCCGAACTAGTAAGGCTGACACTAATCTACCTGTTGGACAAGGTTGCCCCCGCTCCGGTGGTGGGGCCCGCTCCGGCTGCCCACCTGCGGGCGCACGGAGTCGATAACCGGGAGGCCGACATGCACGTGACCTACCTGATCCCCGGCCCGCTGTCGCGCGGCCCGATGGGACGCAACGAACTGACGCGGCGGCAGGAATACCTGGAACGCCACGCGGCGTCCGGCACAACCGTCTCGGTGCGCGACTGCGAAACCGGGCCGCCGTCCATCGAATCGGCAGCGGAGGAGTACCTGTCCGTCCCGGGGCTGCTCGACGCCGCGCCCAGGCTCGAGGCCGAGGGCGCGAGCGCCATCATCGTCGGCTGCTTCGGCGACCCGGGGCTGAGCGGTGCGAGGGAGGTGACGAGCATTCCCGTGGTGGGGCCGGGCCAGGCGAGTGGCCACCTGGCGGCGCAGCTGGGTTCCCGTTTCGCGGTGCTGACCGTGGTGGATGAGGTGGTTCCCGCCGTGCGGCGCCAGATGCGCGCGCATGGGCTGGACGCGTTCCTGACCGAGGTGCGCGCGGTGGATGTCCCCGTGCTGGAACTGCGCCGCCGCCGCGACGAGGTGGTGGCCGAGCTGGAACAGGCCGGACGCGAACTGATCCGCAGCGGGGCCGATGCACTCATCCTCGGCTGCATGACGATGGGATTCCTGGATGTGGCGCGTGACCTTCAACAGCATCTGGGCGCGCCCGTGGTCAATCCCGTCGTTGCATCGCTGAAGCTCGCCGAAACGATGGTGGTGGCGGGCCTGTCGCCCTCGGTCACGGCCTATCCCACGCCTCGCAAGCAGCTGAATCCCGCGCTGATCTGACCCACGAAGGGCGGAAGCGCCATCGCTCGTCGAATCTTCCGGATCAGCCTCACCCGAGCGCCGATACCCGCGGGAAGCTACTTCTTCTTCTTCGGTTTCTTCTTCTTCTTTGCGCGCTTGCCCTTGGGGGGGTCCGGCTTCGGCATGGGCACCTTGAGGTCGAGCAGCCAGATCGCTTCGGAAAGCTGCTGGGCCACCTCGTTCGCCTGCCGGCGAAGCTCGGTCAGGACGAATGGAAGACGCTCCGAAGTCTCTTCGTCCATCGACTCCAACTCGTGCAGCTTCGCGAGCCTGGGAATCGGGACGCGCGGCGTGGCCGGGTCGTGTTCGAAACGCGGCTTCTCGGCGTACCCCAGGGGCACGAGGATGCGGCCGAGTCTCAATAGCAGGTCGTTGGCGACTTCGGGTGGGACCTCTCCGGCCTCGATCTTCGTGTAGAGATAATCGAGCCTGAGAGTGACGGCATCCAGCGATTTCCGGATTGCACTCAGATCGAATCGCTTGAAGGCCTTGGTTTCGTAGTCGGCCAGCGCTTCATCCAGTTCCGCCGCCGTCTTGCGGTAGTCCAGCGGAAGGATGTCGGCAGAGATGAATTCGCTGATCGCGGTCAGGTACACGCGAAGATCTCGCTCGAGGTTGGCACGGTCGGCGACTTCAATCCTGTCCTTTTCCGTATGCCAGGCGATGTTGCCTCCACAGCCTCCAACCGGATAGAAGCCGCGGCGCTCCCGTTCCTCGGCGGGAATGTTCGACAGGAGCATGAAGAACGAGCTGATGCCCAGCTGGTTGAAGGAGTAGTCGCCGGCCCTGAGCGGACGCTGGCGTCCCGGCTCGATCCCGGCCACGCTCTCGATCGAGGAACGGCACACGTCCTCGGTCTCGGCCATCCAAGCGACCTCGTCATATTGGGTGGCGCGCCAGCACCCCGGCGAATCGATGTTGACGGCGGCGATGCACTTGCTGTGCAGGTCGAGGCCCGCGTTGTCGGCGTACCAGGTCGATCCACCGTATCTGCCGGTGGAGTGCGCGGGCCACCATGCCACGCGCAACGACCGGCGCATGCCCTCGCTTTGTTCGTGGAAGATGCGGGCGAGTTCGAGGAGTGTCGCGTCGCCGACAGCGTTGTCCCCGATCCCGATGTCCCAGGAATCGTAGTGCCCGTGGACCAGAACGAATTCGTCGCTCTCGCCATCGATGCGGGCGACCGGCAGGGGGCAGGTGGACCAGCCTTCCGTCAGCTCGGTATGCAGGGTCACGGAATCGGCCCCGTCTTCGATGGCCTGGATCAACCGGTCTCCGCCGGTTCTGTTGATCGCCACGACCGGGGTGGAAGGCTTCTGCCCGAGTTGCGACTCGTCCGGCGCTCCCCAGATGGAGGTACAGATCCCCCAGTGCACGCGGCTGCCTGGATTGATGTAGATCTGTCCGGCCGCCCCGGCTGCCTCGAATCGCGCCACGGTGACCGGCATGGCAAGCCCCTCGGTCACCACCACCTTGCCCCGCAGATCCGGGATTTCTCCCTCGACGACCGATTTGAACAGGTCCGACCCGCCGCGGACGGTGGTCGCCGGGATGTGAACGGGCTCTCCGGTCAGTCCCTTCGAGGGGGTCGAAGCCGAAAACGAGGGTGGTTTCCCGACCATCGTGTCGCCCGCGACCTCGACCGCGCCGCTGCGGGGAACGGAGAGATAGAGCTTCGGGTGGTGGAGATCGTAGGGAATTCCCAGCGCGTCGAGGCGCGAGACGATGAAGTGCGCGGCAGCCCGCTCGTCCGCCGAACCCGACTCGCGAACGAGGACGGAGAACCTCTCAATCAGGCTCCAGCCCAGGTCGAACGAGACGTCTTCGAGTACGGATTCGACCAGGCTCATGGCACACCTGCGTTAGTTGGCGACATGGCTCCGTCCGCATCGTGGATATCAAACGCTTTCCACCAATGTAACAACGGGCACAAGGCTTTCCTGCCAACGGGTTGCAACCTGCGACACGAAGCACGCCGAACGCGGCGAAAGCGCGCATGGCCAGGCAGCGGCCGTGGATGATTGCGCGACCCGCTACCAGTCCACCTTGTCCGGCTCTGGCCGATAGCGCGCGATTCCTTCACGGGTCAGCAGGTACGAAGCCGCCATGACGATGGTGCTCAGCAGCAGGACGGCCAATATCAATATCGAAAGCCCCGAATCTCGAGCGATGAGATCGGTGAGAAGGTCAGCCGGATTCCCAAACAGCGCATCGAACACCCACAGGGCTCCGATGAGCACGACAAAGGGGACAGCGAAACCCATGCTTGCCAGTCGCGTGATCGTGAAGCGCGCCATCAACCCCATGAGCAGCCACGAAGCGGCTGACGCGCTGAACCACGAGAGCGGGTAGGCGACGGCCACGACCCGAATCGCCGGGACATCGAGGATCGGCGGGAGTGCAATGCCGCACGCGGCAGTCACGAAGAGCGCACCCAGAGCCGTCAACGCGCCGGCCGCCGCGCAACGCGCAGCCGCGAGACTCGCAGGACTAGCCGGTAGCCCCGCGAGGAACTCCATTGTGCCATCCAACTTGTCCTTCATGACATGCATCGGACCCATCAATGCGAAGCTGAATCCGATGGCGCCCAGAAGTACAAGCGCGGCACTCGAGCCGAAGTCTGCCAGCACCATGACCGTGACCACCGCAAGTGACCCCCCCAGGGTGTGGAGCGCTTGCTTGCGCACCCGCCGGAATTCCATCCCCAGCAGACTTCTGATGGCAGGCCACTGGAAATCGCGTCTATTCATCTGTGGATCTCAGCAGAGTGTAGAGGTTTGTGGACATCGGCGTCGTGGAGTCGCGCCCGCCCACCTCCGCAGCCGACATGTCGGCCACCACGCGACCGTCCCTCAAGAGGACCACCCGATCGGCAAAATGCTCGACGTCCTCGAGGATGTGGGTGGAGTAGAGGATGAGACGGTGCCCGCCCGCAGGGGCGGATTCGTTGATCACCTGCAAGAGCTCGTCGCGCATCACGGGATCGATCGACGACGTGGGCTCGTCAAGGAGGAGGACCGGCGGACGGAAAGCCTCGGCAGCGACAAGGGAGAGCTTGACGGCCATCCCCTTCGACAGAGTCCCGACCTTGGAATTCAGTGGCAGCCCAAGGCGGTCCGCAAGTGCGGTCGCGTGTACATCATCCCAGGTGGGATAGAAGTTGGAAAGGAGTCGGAGGTGCTCGCCAACGGTCAGCCACCCGAACCCCAGCAGACGCTCCGGCAGGAATCCGATACTGGCCCGGATTCCCGGCAGACTTGATCGGACTTCCGTTCCCCCGACGGTTACCGTACCTCGATAGTCGTTCATCCTCCCGGCGACAGCCTTCAGGAGGGTGCTTTTGCCGGCTCCGTTTGCCCCGACCAGCGCGACTCTCTCCCCTGGCTGAAATTCCAGATCAAGAGGGCCAAGGGTGAATTCGGGGTAGTCGACCCTGAGGTGCCTGAGGCTGATATCCGGACTCATATCACCCGGTTTCACAGTGTCACCTGAGCACGAATGGCCGAGAACAGCAGCACGGCTCCCCACATGAGCGAGGCCAGACCAACCGCGCCGGCACGACTGGACCCAACGCAACGGCGGAAAGCCATGGTCAAGAAGAAAAACCACGCCAGGTGGAACAGGGTTACGGACTGTGCCACGGCCCAAAGGACCGGCATTGTGGGAGGCACGATCGCTCCCAGGCCCAAGGGGAACTGGAAGTCCTGAGGCGACGATACGGCGCCTCCGGTGGTGAGGTGTACCAACAGGACAACCACCACACCCTGGAACATCAGAATCGCCTCTCCGTACAGCAGCACCGAGAAGAGCGGCCTGATCCGGCTCTCGACGTCGCCGAGTGTCAGGGCGGCCCAGCCGACGGCAGTCAGAAGCAGGGCTTTGAGCAACATCAGGAGTGGTGCGATCAGCGCTGCAACCACGAGCACGAGCTGGATTGTCGACGCTGCAGCAGGCTGCTCACCCCCTACCGCGCGCAGAAGAAGCGGCCGCGAAGCGACCGCAGCCACAACCGAGAACACCCACCCTGCGACCAGCGGAGGGAAGACGGGCTCATGCTGCCTGATGTCATCCAGGCCCGGCACCAGGAGAGCGAGGAAGCGCTTGGTCCGGGCCCAGCTTGTAAGCTGGGGCGTCCGGTCGATTACCATTTCATTCATTGTCCCGAATCATCTCCTGTAATGGTCAGAATGTTATTGATCAGCCTCCGCCTGCTGGTCTGTCCGATCTCAACGATGCGGACCGTGTCCGTCGCATCGACCCAGAAGGCGGCGGGCACCGCGTTGACCCCCAGCGTTCGTCCGACGCTTCCGTCCGAATCCCGCACCGTTCGTGCGCGGAGAGGCCGGGGCACCCATTGTGCCTCCTCGATTGCCGAGGTGGGCGACGCGACCACCCAGACTCTCTCCGCAAAGTCGGACTCGGAGGCCAGGCCTTCCCACTGCTTCAGCTCGGCCTGGCAGTACACGCACTCACGATCCACGTAAAGCAGAACCCCGGAGGACCCTTTCAGTCCCTCCAGGTTCCCAGGGCCTCCCCCGACCTGCACAACGGTCAGGGGAGGCAACGGCCAGGGAGGTTGGCGCAAGCCGGATTGGGTCCGGTTTCCATTCGCCAACAGCACGGGCAGCAGCGCGGCGGCCGCGGCGCTCACGGCCACGAGAACGGCCACAAGCTTGCGAGGCACGTCTACGCGCATGCCAGCATGCGCATGTAAAGAGAAAGGCCGGGATAGGCGGGACCGGTTGTGACACATCCGACCCATGCAGTGACCCGTATCGCCGACCCAACGAGGTCGAGCAACTGGCCACCGGACGGATCGTTCGCGTCGGTCTGCCGACACACCTCCTGCACGGTGGAGTCGTCGGTGGGGGCCACCGATGCTCCGAGAACCGCGGTGCATGACATCGCCACGGCCAGGCGGATGGCTACAGCCCGGTGAAAGATCGCGGTACGCATGGTCACCTCCCCGCTAGCCGAGTGTTCCCAGCAGTACGCTGCCGCATGCGGGAATCGCGAAGAAGAGCGCAAAGGGCATCACAAGAGAGAGGCCAGCGAGTCCAATACAGAGATAGACCTCGTCCGCCGATTGACCTCCGGTGACATTCGCAGCATCGAGGACGAGTACCGACTCGCTGACGTGAGCAGTGTGTCCCCGCAGCGACTCGCGATGTCCCAGAAGTGAAGCGTTGATGATGGACAGAGCTGCCAAGGTGGCCAAGGCAGGCCGAATGTTCATTGATGCAAGAAACTGTTTCATTTTTGTTACCCCCACGTCTTCACTACGGCTGAGTAGCACGACGCTGCTGCAAAGATTCCCATGAACGGAAAGAAGTAGGCACCGGCGCCGGATACGACGCAGGTCACCCAGTCGATTGCCTGGCCTCCGATCACATCGGGACCAGTCCGTGTTTCTGCCTGGTACTCGACAGGTGCGCTTGTACCCGGCCCCGGCGGGCCGTATCCGAGGTACAAGGCGTTTGATAGCGAGAGCGCCGTAACCAGGCACAGCACTCCCCGACTCAATCTTGAAGTCATGTTTCCTCCTGAATTGTTTTTTTGGGGTCCGTCAAGACGGACGCGACCGCCTACGAGAAACCAACGGTGCAGACGCCCGCGCAGAGCCCGGCGCCGGCGGCGTGTGCGCCTACGAGCGCAATAAGACCGACTATTGACGACCCGCCCGCTACGATTGCGACAGCGGCACATCCCGCGCAGACGATCTTGGCCGCCCACGGACCCGTTCCGACGACTGCTTCCGACTCAACCGCGGCCAGCGGGGTCGCCAGGGTGGAATCTGCTGAGACTGGACCACCGACGGCCGCGGCCGGAATGGCGGCCAGCGCCAGAATACCGGCGATGGTTCTTACTACTGACTGTCTTTTCATTGTTCGTTCTTTCTCCCGGTTGCAGGGGTCGATGGTCACATGCTTGCGCACGCTGCGATGCACGCCCCGAGAGCGATCGAAGACCCTGGGGCCGACGCCGCCGCAACGATGACGGCCGGGCCCCCGCCGACGATGCCGATCCCGGCGGCGATACATGTCACGCAGGCAGCAAATGCCTTCCAGCCACTTCCGGTAACATCCTCTGCCGCTGCCACCGGTTCGGCAGTCCCAGGGGACGAGCCCGGCTGCACGGCGGTGTTCATCCCCAGGACCGCGAGACACATTGCGAGGGTCAGAACCCTCATGTTTGATCGAAGCATTTTTTCCTCCAAAACGATGGTGTTTGAGCCCGTGATGGAGTTCACCACGGGTGATCCGGCTCCTATCCGGTCAGCAGCAGGGCTTCTCCGGACCAGATGGATCTGAAATCCTCTTCGCTGATCGTGTAGCGACCCACGCGCGGGTCGATGACCGTGATGGTCCCGTTGGGACTCAGGTTCGTCACTGTGACGAAATGATTGCGGTTGACCCATGCAATGAACGGTCTCGGCGTTGCGGCCACCTCGTCGGGAGCAATCCACTCCAGAGTCATCGGGAGCCCGAAGGACGCGCCGGCCCGTATGAGCCCGCTTGCCCTGGTCCCGATCGGGCCAGTGCCGGCAAGCATGGCCAGCGAGTCGAGCGCCGGGGCATCGATGCCGACAACGTGCAGCAGGTTCGCCAGGGCCGCGGGCCCGCAGTCGTTGAGAGTGGCTTGAAGGACCACCCCTTCCGTACCGAGGTACGACCCCCCGAGATCGGTCAGCTCCTGGCGCGCGGCGATTCTTCCCATGCGCGGCAATTCCGAGACTGCGAACGATGCGATGCCGATGGTGGCCGGAACCACCACCAGAATTGCGGTCGCACCGAGTCGCCGGTATGCGGAAGGGTGCCGGAAGATTGCCCTGCGCAGGCCTGTGGAGCACAACCGTCGTGTGAACATTGCCGAGGAATCCGTCATTGTAAGTCGTCTCTGCGATCAAGCGAGAGAGACTCTACCCGGTCCTCAGGGGCGTTTCCATGGCTGGATGGGACAGTTTCCCGGCCGCGGCGGTATTCCGCCCGGGGGCCGCCGCTGTAGTCCGCCCGGGAGCGCCGGGAAACGACGCCCCGGAACCCTACAAGGTCATCAGTACCGCCAGGATGTCCTCGTTGGTGGGCCTCACGCGGTAGTCCACCTCGACGAAGCCGTATCGGACGACCCCCTCCTTGTCGATCACATAGGTCGCCGGGTGCGGCAGCGGCCTGTTCGGGGGTGCATCCTCGTTGAAGAGGCCGTAGCGGTCGATCACCCGGTGGTCCGGATCCGACAACATGATAAAGTCCGGCGTCATGCCGTCATCAGCAGCCACGCGGTCGATCATCAGCTGCATGCCTTCGGCGTCGTCCACCGACACCGTCACGATCTCCGTGTCATCCTGCAGTTCGTCGGGCAGGAGTGCTCTCAGCTCCACGAGCTGACTGGCGCAGTACGGTCACCAGTGTCCGCGGTAGAAGACCAGCACGACGTTCTTCTCGCCCCGGAAACCGGCGAGGTCCACAGCCCCGCGATCGAAGGAGTCGAGAGTGAAGAGCGGCGCCTCGGTGCCGACTGCGACGCGTCCGATATCCGTCGGGGCCAGATCGTGACCATCCACCGGCCCCAGCGTCTGGGCCGCGGCGGGCGCGGCCACAAATGCGCCAGCCAGCAGCAGGGAGAGGAATCCGGCGCGGACCAGCGGTCTCGGGAACTGTTTCATTGGGAGCCGTTCATGATGCGGGCGGGTGGAGGAATCGCGCCGGTACACCGGCGAGAGCACTTGACGATATGTTAACGGCATGTGCTCCGTTCTCGCCATCCTCGAAATCGATCCCGCCGCTCCGTATCCGCGCGAGCGCGCGCTGGCGCTCTCCAGGCTCCAGCAGCACCGCGGACCAGACTGGTCCGGCGTGTACGCCGCCGAACGCGCCCTCCTGGCCCACAACCGCCTGGCCATCGTCGACGTCGAGCACGGCGCGCAGCCCCTCAAGAACGCCGCCGGGACCCATGTCCTGGCGGTAAACGGGGAGATCTACAACCACCGCGCCCTCGAGTCCGAACTCGGCGACTCCTTCCACCCCCGCACCCGCAGCGACTGCGAGGTCATCCTCGGCCTGTACGCCGAACAGGGCAGCGACTTCGTGGATCGCCTGAACGGGATCTTCGCCTTCGTCCTCTACGACACCGAGCAGGACCGCTACATCATCGCGCGCGACCACCTCGGCATCGTGCCCCTCTACACCGGCTACGACGACGAGGGACGGCTCTACGCGGCCTCCGAGATGAAGGCGCTCATGCCCGTCTGCCGCACGGTCTCGGAGTTTCCGCCCGGGCACGTGCTCGATTCGGCCGATGGCACCCCGAGGCCACACTACAGCAGGAGCTGGCGCCGCCACGAAGCCGCGACCGCCGATCCGGGGCCGGAAGGAATCCGCGAGGCGCTTGAAGCCGCGGTCCATCGCCAGCTCATGTCGGACGTCCCCTACGGCGTGCTGCTGTCGGGCGGGCTCGATTCGTCGATCATCTCGGCGATCGCCCGGCGCTTCGCCCGCCGCCGCGTGGAGGACGACGACCGCAGCGAGGCCTGGTGGCCCCGTCTCCACTCGTTCTGCATCGGTCTCGAAGGCTCGCCGGACCTGGCCAGCGCCCGGATGGTCGCGGATCACATCGGCACCGTGCACCACCAGTTCCACTTCACGGTGCAGGAGGGCATCGACGCCCTGTCCGACGTCATCCACCACCTGGAGACCTTCGATGTAACCACCGTGCGCGCGGCGACCCCCATGTACCTGATGGCGCGGCGCATCCGTACGCTCGGGATCAAGATGGTGCTGTCGGGCGAAGGCGCCGACGAGGTGTTTGGCGGGTACCTCTACTTCCACCGCGCCCCGGACTCGCGCGCCTTCCACGAGGAGACCGTGCGGAAGATCGACCGGCTGCACCAGTTCGACTGCCTGCGCGCCAACAAGGCCATGGCCGCCTGGGGCGTCGAGGCGCGGGTGCCGTTCCTCGACAAGGAGTTCCTGGACGTGGCGATGTCGATGGATCCCGCCGCGAAGATGCCGAACGGCGGAATCGAGAAACGGATCCTGCGCGAGGCCTTCGCCGACTACCTGCCTTCAGAAATCCTGTGGCGGCAGAAGGAGCAGTTCTCGGACGGCGTCGGCTATTCCTGGATCGATTCGTTGAAGGAGTATGCAGAGCGGAGTGTCAGCGACCGCGAGCTCGCCAGCGCCCACTTCAGGTTCCCCATGAACCCGCCCACGGACAAGGAGTCGTATCTGTACCGGCGGATCTTCGAGTCCCATTTCCCGCTCCCCTCGGCGGCAGCGTGCGTCCCGGGCGGTCCGAGCGTCGCGTGCTCGACCCCCGAGGCCCTGGCCTGGGACGGGAGCCTGTCGGAGACGATCGACCCGTCAGGACGCGCGGTCGCGGGGGTGCACCGGGCGGCGTATTAGACTAGCCCGGATTTCTCACACCTATAAGAGAGCACCGGCCTCCGAGGGGTGTTAAGTTTATGTAGGGCATGAACTTGACATGATTCCCCAAGGAGGACCGATGCTGACACAGTGTAAACCGCTTTCGTTCGCATTTCAAGGGTGCCAAGGCCGCAGGGTGACCGCCGCGTTCGACGGCGGATCGATCACTTCGAACGGCGGGGCGCTGCTCCTTCGCCAGGCGGACCGTTCCACCGGGCTCTTCGACCGGGTTGCCGCAGGCTTCACGGACCACCGCGATCCGCGCCTTACGGAACATTCGGTGCGGACACTGGTGGCACAGCGCATCGCCGGCATTGCCCTGGGGTACGACGACCTCAACGACCACGACGACCTGCGGCGCGACCCGCTGCTGGCACTGCTGTCGGGCAAGCTCGAGGCACGCCGGAAAGGGTGTGCACCACTGGCGGGCAAGAGCACGCTGAGCCGGCTCGAGCACGCACCTGCCGGTGGCAAGCCGAGCCGCTACGCCAAGATCGACCACGACCCCGAGAAGCTTCAGGACGTGCTGGTCGAGTCGTTCATCGACTCCTGGCAGGGCCTGCCCCCGTCGCGGCTGGTGGTGGACATCGACTCGACCGACGTTGCGGTGCACGGCAGCCAGGAGGGCCGGTTCTACCACGGCTACTACAACCACTACTGCTTCCTGCCGCTGTACATCACCTGTGGCGGACGCCCGCTCTTCGCACAGCTCAGGCCGGGCAACGCCGACCCGGCCGGAGGGGTGACCGGACCGCTCGGCCGCATCGTCGCCCGGCTCCGCCAGGAGTGGCCCTGGCTGAAGATCCTGCTCCGTGCCGATTCCGCGTATGCTCGCGAGGAACTGATGGCGTGGTGCAAGGACAACGACGTGGACTATGTCATCGGGCTGGCAAGGAACTCGCGGCTCGTCGAGCGCATCGTATGGCTACTCGACGACGCCGCGGCCGAAGCGGAGAAGAAAGGCCGGCCGGCCCGCCGGTTCACGGAGTTCCCCTACGCCACCCTCACCAGTTGGTCCTGTAAGCGCCGCGTCGTGGCGAAGGCCGAGCATCTGGCGGACAAGGCGAACCCCCGCTTCGTGGTCACTTCGCTGCCCGCCGACACCTTCTCGGCGCGGACCGTGTACGAGCGCCTCTACTGCGCACGGGGCAACATGGAGAACACGATCAAGGAGCAGCAGCTCGATCTCTTCTCCGACCGGACCTCGGCCACCTGCTTCGCCGCCAACCAGCTCCGGCTCCTCTTCTCCGCCTTCGCGTCGATCCTCTTCGATGCCATCAGGCAAGCGCTTCACGGCACCCCGCTCGCCCGCGCCACCGCGGGAACGCTCCGGCTCAGGCTCCTCAAGATCGGTGCCCGCGTCATGGTCTCGGTTCGCCGGGTCAAGGTCGCCATGGACTCCGCGCACCCCTCCGCCGCAGCCTTCGCACGGGTCCACGCTCGACTACCGGGGTAGGCTCCCCGGCCGCTCCCGAGCACCCTCCCAGCCACCACGTTCCAAGGACCACTGCGTCCTGGAACCAATCAGGGCCTCTTCAGCCCGTCAATCTCTTCGTTCGCTGCTTCGAAAAACCCGCCAGGGACCTGCTGTCCCTCACTCCGACACGCTTGGCCACCCCCGGTCACACCCTCAACCCCTCCCCTCAGGCCTCTGACTGGCCTGTGTGAGAAATGCGGGCTAGTGCCCGGCGGAGGCGGAAGGTGAAGGCGCGGCATGCGAGGGGGAGGCAGTGGGGCGCGGGGCCGAAGCCGATGTTCGGTCTTGTTCAATGCCAAAACGCCAGACTTTGATGTGTGGAATGGGCTCAATGATCAGACCTGCCATCAGTCCTTCGTCGACAATAGCCCCAAAGGCCACGCTCTCGGGCAGCAGAAAACTACCCCAATAGCTTGCGTCTTCAGTTCGGTACAGATCAACGAGCCGGTGATCCCTCCCGGTCATCCCTTCGTAGGCAACGTAAAAAAACCTTGTATCGTGATCCACCCAACGCGCACTCTCCGGGGCCGCCGGGTCTACACCGACCAGAGTATACCCACGGGCGTTTTTCCAGGAGACCAACTCGGGGAATGGGGAGGGCTCGACAGTGGGCAATAGAGTTGTCTGAATGCCGCTTTGCGTAGCCGTACCGTGAACCAGCTGCCCAGCGTGCAGGAACGCGACAAGGAAATGCGGTGATCGTTCCCCACCTGTGATTATGCCCTCCCGTACGATGGGGCCCGTGCGTGTTGGAAACCCGTCCGGAGTCTCAAGTCCTATCACGTTTCCTTCCTCATCAAAAACCTTGAGAAGTGGGCCGTCACCGTCCACCAGACCGACACCGCTTCCATCCCTGAGTTGGATAGCTCGTGTTACTTCGGTCAAGCGAATGACTCTGGCTTCTTGTCCGTCCGTCGAGACCTGAGTCAGCCGCTGATTGTCTGGATCGACTACCCACACGTTCTGTCCCACCAATGAAATACCCGTGGGCCGGAGGAATTCGCGCGGGCCCTGCCCCGATCGCCCGAACGCCCAACTCATTCCCACGGATGTGACGCCCTTTAGCGTCCGATCCCCATAGTCGAAGGTTACGACACCACCCGTACCATCCCCCACTAACAGTCCTGGCGCCTGAAGCGGTGAATCAAGGTCAGGTGGCAGCTCCCACAACAGCTCCCATGACACATCTATCTCGCGTCGTTCAGGACTCTGCCCCAATATGCTCCCAGCGGACAGTAGCAGCAGAAGCCACGCAACAAGCGCGGCGCGAAGACCAGCCTCGTGATTGTCATATCGCCCGAGCCTCATCGGACATCTCCTTCCACAGGGGTACCGGTGGCCCAACGGCCCGGTGTGCCTTCGCTGCGGGGATGTGTGCTACACCGCAGGGAAGCACGGCGCCTACTCCGTCGCCGACCTTCCCGCCTTGAGATAGTCCAGCAGCAGGTTCGTCATCGCGCGGATTCCAACGGGGACCGCCGAGTTGTCCGCCTGGAAGTCGGGGGTGTGGTGGCCGCCCGAGGTCCCGCCGGGCAGGACCTGGCCGAGGCGGAAGAAGAACCCCGGCACCTCGTTGGCGAAGTAGGCGAAGTCCTCGCCGCCCATCGTGGGATCGAGGTCGACGACGTTGTCCGCGCCCACCACCCGCTGCAGCGTGGGGAGCATCCGCTCGCCCAGCGCGGGGTCGTTGATCGTCGCGGGCGTCCCCCGGTCGTAGTCCAGCTCGAAGGTGCCGCCGCCCGCGGCCGTGATCCCGGCCAGGATCTCGCCCATGCGCCGCTCCACCGCATCGCGCACGTCGGGGTTGTAGGTGCGCACCGTGCCCTCCATCTCGACCACGTCCGGGATGATGTTGAACCGGGTGCCGCCGCGCACGATCCCCACCGTCACCACGCTGGGCTCGAGCGGCGGCAGGTTGCGCGCCCGGATGGTCTGGAAGGCGGTCACGGCCTGCGAGGCCATCACCACCGGATCGACCGACAGGTGCGGCGCCGCTCCGTGCGACTGCTTCCCGATCACACGGATCTTGAAGTGATCCACGGCGGCCAGCGCCGGCCCCGACGTGAACCCGACCTTGCCCACCTCCATCTCGGCGAAGGCATGCAGCCCGAAGATCGCGCTCGGCGCGGGATCCTCCAGCACGCCCTCGGCCACCATCAGGTCGGCGCCGCCCTCTTCGCCCGGCGGCGGTCCCTCCTCGGCCGGCTGGAAGATGAACTTGACCGTCCCGGGAAGCTCGTCGCGCATGGAAGCCAGGATGGACGCGACCCCCAGCTGCACGGCGACGTGTATGTCGTGCCCGCACGCATGCGATACCCCCACATCCTGACCCAGGTACGTCGTGCGCTCGGTCGACTTGAAGGGGTACGGCGTGTCCTCGGTCACCGGCAGCGCGTCCATGTCGGCCCGCACCGCCACCACAGGCCCGGGAAGCCCGCCGCGCAGGATCCCCACGACGCCCGTGTGCGCGATCCCGGTCCGCACCTCATCGAAGCCGAGCGCGCGCAGGTGGTTGGCGACCAGCTCCGCCGTCTTGAATTCGCGGTTGCCGAGCTCGGGGTACTGGTGGATGTGCTCCCGCAACCGGATGATCGTGTCCTGCACCTGGGCCAGCACCTCGTCCACCGTGGTGTCCTGGGCGCGGGCAGGCGGCGCGGGGGCCGCCAGGGCAAGCGCCGCACCGGCAATCACAGCCGTAAACCGAATCATTCGTTCTCTCCCGTCACGCTGATGTACACTGCCCGGACGAAACCCTCGGAGTTCTCTCCCCAGACCGCGTCCAGATCCGAGGTGGGCGCCGCCGCCACGACCTCGTCCTCGCTGCTCCCGGCCGCCGCCATTCCGGCCACGCGCTCCCGCACCGTCGCAAGCATGTCCCGATAGCCCCGCAGATCCGCCGCCGACGCCAGGTCGCCGTGCCCCGGGATGATCCGCGTGTCGCCGGTCGCCTGCTCCAGCACGAAGTCGGCAGCCGCGATCACGCCGTCCACCCCGCCCCCGCTGTTCACGTCGATGAACGGATAGCGGTCGCGGAAGAAGGTATCGCCCATGTGGAAGACGTCGGCGCGCGGGAAGTGCACGATCGCGTCGCCATCGGTGTGCGCCTCTCCGATATGCGTTACGCCGATGTGGCGCCCGTTCCAGTGAAAGCGCACCCCGTCATCGAAAGTGACCACGGGCAGCGCCGCCCTCGGCGCCTGATCGGAGCGGCCGACGAGGTCCGCGAACTCCGCCGGGTTCATCCGCCGGTACACGTTCTCGTGCGCCACGATCATGGCGCCCGCCTCGCCCAGATTCTCATTGCCCCCCGTGTGGTCCCCGTGCCAGTGGGTGTTCAGCACCCAGCGCACGGGATGGTCGGATACCTCCGCCACCGCCGCCTGGATCTTCGCCGTCAGGGGCGCGTACTGGTCGTCGATGAGGAAAGCGCCGTCCTCTCCCACCGACAATCCGATGTTGCCTCCACGGCCCACCAGCATGTACAGATCGCTCTCCAGTTCGATGGTCTGGATCACCACGTCCGACATGTCCTGCTGCGCGGCGATGGGGGGCGCGGCCATCGCCGTGCCAGCCGCCGCCAAAAGGGCCACGCAACCGGCTCGGCCGCTGCGAGACCATGATGAGGTCGTCATTCCTTGCTCCTGTTCGAGAATCCCGGGCGCGGATCCCGTCGCCGGATCGGGAGGATCGAGTGCGGCACCGCCGCCCCGACTGTATGGTTAATGATTGCGCGAAGGCGGCGGGTCGGGCAACGCGAGCGGGTGTGTTTGTGGGATGAGAGCGACGCTCTTTGTCGCCGGCGCCTGCGTCGTCAGGAGTCTGCGGCCTTGCGCATGCGATCACGAGTGAAGAATGGAGACTCTCGCCATGCCCCGATTCCCACGCGCTCATGGACCATGCGCACGCGGCCGCGGATTCCTTGGCATGGCCGTCCTCGCCGCTCTGGCCGCGGGATGCGCCGATTCCGCACCGCCGGACGCCCCGGCAGCGGATCCGGCGCCTCAACCTGACCTGCCCGCGGCGATCGTCGGCAACGGCGGCGAACTCGAGGGCGCCGACCTCAACTACGTCGATGGCGATGCCGAGACCACCGGCTACCTGGCCGTTCCGGACGGCGCCGGGCCCTTCCCCGCCCTGGTGATCATCCACGAATGGAACGGCCTCCAGGACCGCGTTCGCCAGCTCGCCGACGATTTCGCCACCGAAGGGTACGTGACCCTCGCGGCGGACCTCTTCCAGGGCCGTACCGGATCCAACCCGGAGGAGAACATGGCGCTGGTGCGCGAGGCGCAGGGCGATCAGCCCGCCATGATCGCCAACCTCAATGCGGCGGTGGCCTACCTGAAGGGGCGCTCCGACGTGACGGGGCGGGTCGGGGCGATGGGGTGGTGCTTCGGGGGCGGTGTGGCGCTCTCGTTCGGTCTCGACGGGGACAACCACGAGGCCACCGCGATCTTCTACGGCCGCCTGGTGGACGACCCGGAGGTGGTCGCCCGCCTGGACCACGAGGTGTACGGGACCTTCGGCGCGCTCGACAGCGGGCCGTCGCCGGAATCGGTGGCCGCCTTCGAGACCGCGCTGCGCGCCGCCGGGATCGAGAACGACCTGCACATCTACGACGATGTCGACCACGGTTTCTGGCTCCGAGTGGATCAGGATCCCGAGGTGCGGACCGCGCCCGCCGCCGACGCCTGGCAGCGGCTGAAGGCGTACCTGGACCGTACCCTTGGGGCGGCATCCGAGCCGCAGGCCTGGCTGCCCGCCGGTGGTCCGCCCTCCGAGGTGGTGCCGGTGTGGACCGGGGGTGTCCCCCTCTGATGACGCCGGTGTCCACGAAAACGGGACGGCGACGGCGCGCGCACGCCCCGGACAGGCCCGTTCCGCCCGGCACGTGTCTTGCTGTAAGGTTCCCCCGTTGCACAATCGCACATGACTCACCAGGAGCAATACGATGATCCGACCTGGATTTGCTGGCAGCCATCCGTTGCTGGGACTGGTTGCAGGTCTGGCGCTGGTCGGCGCCACCGGTGTCGAGCAGCTATTCGCCCAGAGCGGCGGCAGCGGCTTCCTCTTCGGCGCGCCGCGGGCCGCATTCACGATCAAGGGCGGCTTCAACCAGCCGCGGGCGGCGAGTGGCAACGGCGGGCAGAGCCTGTGGGATCTGACGCGCGAAGAACTCACCGTAGACAACAGCGATCTGGCTGGCGTCTCGATCATCGCCGAGCTGGCGGTGCGCGCGAACGAGCGTTTCGACGTCACGTTCGCGTTCGGCTACTCCCTCACCGAACCCCATTCGGAAATGCGGGACTGGGTCGGCGAGGACGATCTGCCGATCGAACAGGTCACCAGTTTCGCGACGAAGCCGTTGACCATCGGGGTCAAGGCATACCTGCGGGAGAGAGGACGATCCGTGGGCAGCCTGGCGTGGATCCCGCGGACCTGGAACCCATACGTGGGCGTCGCGGGCGGCGTGGTCAGCTACCGCTTCGAGCAGTACGGCGAATTCGTCGACTACGAGACGTACGACATATTCGAGGACAATTACCTTTCCGAGGGACGCGCACCCACCATACATTTGATCGGCGGAATGGATTTCAGCATCAACCGCCATCTCCTGCTGGTGGGCGAGGCCCGATACGGTTTCGCCAGTGCACCACTTGAAAGCGACTTCGTCGGGTTCCCGGACCTGGATCTGGCAGGCTTCCAGGTCAACGGCGGGATCTCTTTGCGGTTCTAGAGCGGACGCGCACTCACGCGCTTGCCAGGAGAACTTTCGATGCGGGATGAGAAGGGAGCAGACATGACCAGGACCAAGATCAGCAAAGGCACTATGGCTGGCCTCGTTGCCGCGGTAGCCCTCAGCGGGCTCCCCGGAGCAGTCGACGCGCAGGAGGCGACCCGACTGGGCTGGCAGGCCTACCTCGGGTGCTGGGCGCGGCCGGCCAACCCCGTGGAGGTCGACCGCCCCGAAGAGGAAGCAGTGGACGACGGCGTTCTCTGCTTCGTGGCCTCCGGCGAGGATGTCGAGATGCTGACCATCGTCGGCGGCGCCATCACCCACCGCGAGCCCTTCCCGGCCGACGGCCAGCCCCGGATGGTGGAGCAGGAGGGGTGCACGGGGACCGAGACTGCGATTTTCTCCCACGACCAGCGCAGGATCTACGTCACTTCCGAGGTGACCTGTCAGGATGGTGCCCCCCGTCGCAGCACGGGCATCATTTCCATGCCGGGCCCCTCTGAATGGCTCGATGTCCGCGCCATGGAAGCGGACGGCAGAGCCAACGCCTGGGCTCAGTGGTATCAGCGGACCAGCGACAGCGCGCTGCGCGAGGTTGGCCTGCAGTCCGGCGAGATGTCGGGACCGCTCGCGTTGCGAGCCTCGGCATCCTACCTGTCATCCCAGATCGGCATCGAAGATGTGATCGATGCCTCCCAGCACGTGCACCCCGAAGCGGTGTCGGCCTGGCTGGCGCAGGCCGGTCGGCCATTCGCCCGGCTGGACGCCGACGACCTCATTCGTCTCGACGAGGCCGGAGTGCCCGGCTCGGTCATCGACGTCGTGGTCGCGATTTCGTTCCCGCAACGGTTTGCGTTGAACCGGGACGACGTATATGCCGATGACTATGGGGAGTACGGCGGCGTTCGCGCCGCTCGCACGATCTGGGCGGATCGGATGTACAGCCCGTTCTATTCCGGCTACGGCTACGGCTACAGTCCCTACCGCTCCTACCGCTCCTACTACGGATGGGGCGGCTGGGGCGGATACGGTGGCAGCTATTGGGGCGGTGGTTACTACCGGCCGGTCGTTGTGGATGTGTCGCGGCGGTCGGGCGGCGGCCGCGTGGTGGCCGGCAAGGGCTACAGAGGGCCCAGATCTGTCGGCAGCACCCGGGGTGGTTCGACCGCCGCCGGCGCCTGGACGAGGGGTGGTGCCAGCACTCGCAGCGGGGGCTCGGTGTCGAGCGGTGGAAGCAGCAGCGGTGGCTCGCGTTCGGCCAGACCTCGCCGCGGGGGCAGTGACGCCGGCAGCTCGGTGTCCAGCCGGCCGTCCGCATCCCGGTCTTCGGGAAGCAGCACCAGCCGCAAGGCAAAGCCTCGTCGCGGCGGCAAGTAGACACAGGCCCGCCTAACGGCCAGATTCGGGCTCTCGCGCCTCTTTCGGGCGCGAGAGCCCTTCTGCTTTCAGGACCATGACTTCGCTGCTTCAACTCAACGACACGGCAGGGTTGTCCGAAGCCCTCGCATCGAGCCCGCTGCTCGCGCTCGTGGTGCTCTTCGGGGCGGGTGTGGCGATCAGCCTTACGCCCTGCGTCTATCCGATGATCCCCATCACTGCCTCGGTCATATCGGGCACGGCGCGCGAAGGGCAGCCGTGGCGCCGCACCCTTGGACTGACCCTGACCTACGTGGTGGGCATGGCGCTGCTGTACGCCCTTCTGGGCATGCTGGCGGGTCTGACCGGGACGCTCTTCGGCACGGTTGGCGCGAGTCCCTGGGCGTTGCTCCTGATCGGCAACTTCCTCTTGTTCTTCGCGCTGGCCATGTTCGACGTGATCCCGATCCGGGTTCCCCAGCGGCTGATGGCGTGGGCGGGGAGCCGCGAGGGCGGATCCTACGGGGCCGTGTTCGTGCTGGGCGCTACTTCGGGGCTGGTCGCGGCGCCGTGCGGGGCGCCAGCATTCGCGGCGGTTCTCGCGTGGGTCGCGGCCACCCGCGCGGGGTTGATGGGCTTCGTCTACCTCTTCGTCTTCTCGCTGGGCATGTGCACCCTTCTCGTGGTGGTCGGGCTCTTCTCGGGTTCCCTGTCGCGGCTGCCGAAGTCGGGGAAGTGGATGGTGACCGTCAAACGCGTGGCCGCGGTGATCATGCTCGGTGTGGCGCAGTACTACTTCATTCAGGTGGGATACAATCTGTGAGGGAAAGAACCGTGAGTAATCGACAGAATGTGGGCCGGACCAGGCCCCTGGCAGGCGGCCGACGCGCCTCGGCGCCGCTATTGGCCGCATTGACGCTGCTGATCGCCGTGCCGGCTGTGGCCCGCGCGCAGGATGAGGGATTGGGACTCCCCGCCGGCACCCCGGCGCCGGACGCCCAGGTGGAGGATCTGGAGGGCAACGCCGTCTCCCTGCTCGATGTCATCGGCGGCGGCCCGGCGCTGATCGAGTTCTGGGCCTCGTGGTGCGAGCAGTGCGAGCTGCTGCAGCCGCAGATCGACGAGATCCAGGAGCGGTTCGCGGATCAGGTCAACATCGTGGCCGTCGCGGTCGCGGTGAACCAGTCCGTCCGGCGAGTGCGCCGTCATGTTGATCGGCACGCCCCCGGCTATGCCTTCGTCTACGACGCAAATGGAGAGGCCGTGAGAGCGTACCAAGCCCTCACGACCTCCATAGTCGTGCTGATCGATGGCGAGGGGCGCGTCGTCTCGACCGGCGTGGGGCCGCAGCAGCCGCTGGTCGAGGCGGTGGAAGCGATGCTCGGGGGAGGTTAGGGGCACCGAGTTGGGCACGGCCGGGTTCGGTCCGCGCCGGTGCCTCCTACCCTTCCTCCGGCTCCGGCGTCACCTCGTCGATTACCGTCGCGAGTTCGTCGTAGGCGGCAGGATCCACCTGGTTGAAGCTCGGGATCACCTTTGCCACGCGGCCGTCGGGGCCGACCACGACGACGGCCCGGCTTCCCACCATTCCGTTGTCCCTGAGCGATCCGCCGAACGCCACGAAGGCGTCGCCATCGGGGTCGCTGCCGAACAGGTAGGGGAAGTCCTCGTCCTTGAGCCATGAGGCGCCCTCTTCGGCGGAGTCGTTCGAAATCGCCATGAGCACCACGTTGCGGCCTTCGTTGAACAGTTCTGCGTACTGATCACGGTACGCTCTCATTTGAACCGTTCAGCCACGCGTCCTGACTCTGAAGAAGAAGGCCAGGACCACGGTCTCGCCGCGGTAGTCGCTCAGCCGGACATCGTCCTGGAGGACGCCGTGACGGGTCGCGCCGGTCAACGCGAAGTCGGGGGCCATCGCTCCGACCTCGATGAGTCCGTCGCCCGCTTCCTGGGCTTCGGTACCCTCCGGGGCACCGATCGAGACCGCGCCGGCCAGAGCGGCCGCCACCAACAGTCTGCGCTTCATTCGCTATCTCCGTTCTCGTTGAGAATGTGTATGAGTATATGAGTATATGAGTAGGTATCCCCGCCGCAGGGCGGACCTGACGCGGAACATTGTAGCGCGGGCGCGTGTGAAAGGCGACCTTGGCCGGATCAAGCCGAGTCTGCGGCGCGCACGACCGCCAGCCAGGAGAGTCGCTCATCATGTCAACCGAACCATGTGGCGTTCGCGCCCACAGCACACCGCCCTGCAACGCGCCGACGCGCGCCCTGTGCGACCGTGCCGCGTCGCACGGCAGCCACGTCACCCTGGCGACCGCCTTTCTGGCCGCGGCGGCCCTCTCCTGCGCCCCCGCGCCCGACGACCCGCCCCGCGCCTCCGACACCGCCGCGCCGACCGACGACGTACTCCGCACTGCGGACCCCTACGCCCGCGGCTACACCGACGACGACTTTCCGCGCGTCCAGGAACTCGCGCCCGGGGTCTACTCCTACGAGCAGCTTCGCTCCGCGGGCGACGAGCGCTTCACCACGGTGAGCATGTTCGTCGTCACGGACGAAGGCGTGCTTGTCGCCGACGGGCAGGGCAGCCCCGACGAGACGCGCCGCCTGGTCGAGACCATCGCCGGAATCACCGACCAGCCCATCACCGACGTGGTGGTCTGCTCCGATCACGGCGATCACACCGCGGGCAACGCCGAATTCCCCCCTGGCGCCCGTTTCTACGCACACCCGACCTCGCACGCCGTGCTGCAGGCGGCCGCGGACAACCCCGACCGCCCGACCGACGCGCCCCCCGTCGTCGTGCCCACCCACCTGGTCGAGACCGCCGAAACGCTCGAGCGCGGCGGCCGCGAGATCCAGCTCCTCTTCCTGGGACGCGCCCACACCGGCGGCGACCTGGTCGTCCATCTGCCTGCCGAGAAGATCCTCTTCATGAGCGAGGCGTACCTGAACCGGGTCTTCCCCGCGATGCGTTCCGCGTACCCGTCCGAGTGGGTGGCCATGATCGAGGCGGCCCAGGCGATGGACGTGGACATCCATGTGCCGGGGCACGGGTTCGTGGATTCGCCCGAGATCCTCGCCGAAGAGCTGGAGACGTACCGCCGCGCAGTGGTCCAGGTCATCGACGAGGCCACGCGCCTCCACGCGGCGGGGCTGACCCTGGAGGAAGCCGTCGAGCAGGCGGATTTCGGGGACCTCGAGACGTGGTCGCTGCGGTCCAGCCAGGGCAGCCGCGCGCTCGGCCGCGTGTATATGGAACTGAATGGCGAACTGCCGCCTGGGTGACTTGACCCACACCGCAACGGGACCCAGGCGCCGGGAATGGCGCCGCGACACCCGCATGGCTCTGGCCCAACCGCCCCGCACAGGGATATTCTCATTCGGCGCTTTGACAAGGGCGCCGCCTACAAATCGTCGACACTCGCATCCCAAACGCTCAAACCGGGAATCAATCTGGAGGAACATGTGAAACCGACACCTCGGGCTCTGGCAGCCGCACTTCCGCTCGCAGCCGGACTGCCGGTCACGGCAGCGCTCACCCTCGCAACCGCCCTGGCCCTCGCTGCCCCGCCGGCACTCTCCGCGCAGCAGGCCGAGTGGCGCCACTGGGGCTCGGACGCCTCCAGCACGCGGTACGCACCGCTCGACCAGATCGACGCCTCCAACTTCAACGACCTCGAAGTGGCGTGGATGTGGCGCAGCGACAACTACAGCCCCGAGCCCGAGCCGCTCCTGCGCGCGACCCCGATCTACGTGAACGGCACCCTCTATTCGGTGGCCGGCTCGCGGCGAACCGCGGTGGCGATCGACCCGGCGACCGGCGAGACCATCTGGACCTTCCGCGAGCCCTACACCAAGCGGTGGGAGGACTCGATGCGGAAGAACTACGGCAAGGGCGTTGCCTACGCCGAGGTGAACGGGCGCGAGACGATCTATCTGGTGACGCCGGGCTTCTTCCTGCACGCGCTGGATCCGATGACCGGCACGCCCATCGAGTCCTTCGGCAAGAAGGGCAGGGTCGACCTGCTCGGCGATCTTGGACACTGGGAGCACCACCCCGAGGACGGCCTGCCCTTCGAGGTCGGCTACATCACCAACTCGTCGCCTCCGCTCGTCGTCAACGGGGTGGTCGTGGTCGGCAATTCGCACGAGCAGGGCTACTACCAGACGATGCAGGAGAACGTGCCGGGCAACATCCTCGCCTACGACGCGGACACCGGCGCACACATGTGGACCTTCAACGTGATCCCGCAGGAGGGCGAATTCGGCAACGACACCTGGGAGAACGACGCCTGGAAGCGGACCGGCAACGTGTCGGCCTGGGCGCCGCTCTCGGCCGACCCCGAGCTGGGCCTCGTGTATGTGGTGACCGACCCGCCGACGGTCGACTACTACGGCGGCTTCCACCCGGGCGACAACCTCTTCGCGACCAGCATCCTCGCCCTCGACATCCAGACCGGTGAGCGCCGCTGGCACTTCCAGACCGTGCACCACGATGTCTGGAACTACGACAATCCCACCGCGCCCAACCTGGTCGACATCAACGTCGACGGGCGCGCCGTCAAGGCGATCGTGCAGACCACCAAGCAGGGCTGGGCGTACGTCCTGGACCGCGAGACCGGGGAGCCCGTGTGGCCGATCGAGGAGCGCGCCGTGCCGCAGTCCGACGTGCCCGGCGAGCAGCTGTCGCCCACGCAGCCCTACGTCACCCGCCCCGCGCCTTACGAGATGCAGGGAATCAGCGAGGACGACCTGATCGACTTCACTCCCGAACTCCGCACCGAGGCGCTGGAGATCGTCAGCAACTTCCGCATGGGTCCGCTCTTCAACCCGCCCGCGCGTGAAGACGGTCCCGGCGGCCCCTCGATCCACTGCCCGGGCGCCAATGGCGGAGCCAACATTCCGGGCGGCGCGGCGGTCGACCCGACGACGGGTGTCCTCTACGTCGCGTCTACCCGCGGCTGCAGCGCGCCCCGCCTGGTCCCCGGCGTCGACGTCGACCCCGACTCCAATGTCGAGTGGGTGAGCGTAGGCCCCGGCGGCGTGCGCGGCCCGCGTGGCCTGCCGATCACCAAGCCCCCCTACGGCACGATCACCGCGATCGACCTCAACACGGGCGACCACATCTGGCAGATCCCCAACGGCGACACTCCGGACAACATCCGCAACCACCCGGCGCTCGAGGGCGTCGACGTCGGCAACACGGGCTCGCGCGCCCACGCCACCAAGCTCGTCACCAGCACGCTGCTCATGTATGGCGAGGGCCGCGGGGCCGCCCCGGTTTTCCGCGCCGTCGACAAGATGACGGGCAAGGAGCTGGGCCGCATTGAGCTCCCCGGATCCACCCTCACCGCCCCAATGACCTACATGCACGATGGGGTTCAGTACGTGGTCATGGCCATCGGCATTCGGGGTTCGGCGGGCGCGCTGGTGGCGTTGCGCCTGCCGGAGTAGGAGAAGACCGAAGAAGGAGAAGAGAGCGATGAGACACGCGCGTTCCAGCGCCTTGGCGCTCGCCGGGGCGCTCCTGGCCACGGGGTGCCAGCCGGAGGCCCAGCCGGACTATTCCGGCGTCTTCACCGGCGCCCAGGGCGAGTGGGTCGAACTCGGCCACGCATTCGGGCCGTCCACGATCTACTGGCCCACCGACACCCTCGGCTTCCAGCTCACCGAGTTGGCGTACGGCCCCACCGAGGCGGGCTACTTCTACGCGTCCTACTCCTTCGCCTCGGCGGAGCACGGCGGCACCCACCTCGACGCCCCCATCCACTTCGCCGAGGCGCGCCTCACCGCCGACCAGATCCCGCTATCGAGCCTCATTACCACGGCTGCGGTAGTCGACGTCACGGCTTCGGCCGACGCCGACCCGGACTACCTCGTATCGGTGGACGACCTGGTGGCCTGGGAGGCCGAGCACGGCCAGATCGCCGACGGCACCGCGCTGCTCATCCGCACGGGATGGTCATCGCGCTGGAACGACCGCACCGCCTACCTGGGCACGTCGATGACCGGGCCCGAATCGGTGCCGGAGCTCCACTTCCCCGGGATCGGCACCGACGCCGCCCAGTGGCTGGTCGACAACCGCGCCATCGCCGCCATCGGCATCGACACCCCCAGCATCGACTACGGCCAGTCGAGCGACTACCGGTCGCACGTAATCCTCTACAGCGCCAACATCGTGGGCTTCGAGAACCTGACGAATCTGGATCGGCTGCCGGCGACGGGGGCGGGGATCGTGGCGCTGCCGCTGAAGATCGAGGGCGGGAGCGGTGGACCGTTGCGGATTGTGGGGTGGGTGCCGGGGTGAGGGGCTTAAAATGAGCGGACGCTGGGCAGTCCGCTAGTTGGACTCGACCCGCAGATCGAGCGTCTGCACGGGGGCCTCGGAAGGGATAACCACAGTCTCCCCGTGCAATTCGGTGAAGTCCCACAGGGACTCTCCCTGCAACGCATCGAGTTCGACTTCCGAATCGAAGCCGACTACCGATACCCGCACGTCGATGTCCACCGGAACCCAGCAAGCCCGGTAATGTCCATTGCGGTCGGTCGAGAACACGGCGCCGCCATACGCGACCCTTATGGCGTTGCCCGCCGAAGATGGCTGCCTGAGCTGGCTGATGTCGAACGACCGCAACAGAACGCGGACCATTGCGCCCGCTATAGCTTCTCCCGCGCTGTCGGTGACCTGTCCCATCAGGATACCGTCGTTTGCAAAACTGTCACCGTGGGCGGTGGTGGTGCTCTCTTCCGACCGCTCGGCATCGCTGCAGAGACTGTTTCCGATCCTCGTCATGGCAGGTGCGACAAAGTTGATCTGCGCCGGGGTCGTCGCTCCTTCCACCACCTCTACCTCGAAGGGTTCGGGGACGTAGGAGTAGGGTTCCAGGTATGGGTGCGAGAACGTCACGGAATAGACGCCCGGCTCCAGGTGGATCAGCTCGAATCTTCCGTCCCTCGAAGTGACGGCCTCGTTTGCCAGCCCTTCGATGTATACTCTTGCTCCGGCGAGACCGACCTGCAGGCTGTCGAACACCGCTCCGGCAATCCGGCCTCCCAAGTCCGCCTCCAGCACCGTGCCCTCGTTCCCGTGCACCCGCAGCACGTCACCCCCGTGGACGGAGATCCCGTCCAGCACCGGTTCGGCCCGTCGGGTGAGGGGGTTGGTGGTCATCCGTGCACGCGGCACCCTGATCCGCCACGAGTCGACGATCCAGGTGCCGTTGGGAAGCGCCTGGAACTCCACGGTGCCCCCGGTCGCAGCGGATAGAAGCGCGTCCGGTAGCCCGAGGTTCTCGTAGTAGAAGTCCAGCCGCCTGAGTTCCGAGGTGCCCGGATCGATCCAGAGCGTGCCGGAGATCTCGGCGAGGTTGCGGCCACCCACGGGTTGGAAGGCAAGGCCGATCAGGCCCGGAGCGCGATTGTTGTCGCGTCTGATCCGAAAGCAGTGCGTGTCGAGAAACTCGTCGGACAGCAAGACCGCCGCGTCGGGAGCCCAATAGACCGATTCCGATGGGGTCAGCTGGGCGAACCCATCCTTCATGAGCTCTGCAGCCGGAAGCGAAACGTACGGCGCACTCCGGTAGCCCCCGCCATAGGTCCGGTCCTCCGAGATGACTCTGCGGTTTTCGCGATCCATCTGGCGCTCGATGCCCATCATCTCGTAGCGGTAGTAGCCTCTCTCCTGGGTCCACGCTGCCGCCTCCAGCGCCTTCCGTGCCTCGTCCCAGACCCGTGCCACCGCGAGCCCCTCCGCAGGGCGCACGCGGCAGCGGCGTTCACCCTCTGCTTCGATTCCGGCCAGCGAAATCGCTTCGACGCGCGCGACGAGATCGACCACAATCGTATCCCCGGCGGCAATCTCGAAGTAGTCCGAGTAGGTTGTGGCGTATCCGATCCGTTCGGCCCTGACCCGGTATCGGCCCGGCGCCGCCGTCAACTGATACAGCCCGCTGTCCCGCGTCAGGTTGCGGTCGAGTTGCCGGTCGCGGTCATCCACGAGGCTCATCATCGCGCTGCCCAGGGCGGTCGACCCGTCACTGTCCAGGAGCCTGCCGCGCACGACCTGGCCGTCCGCCACTGGCGCGTTGACGCCCGTGAGGAACACGCAGAAGGAAAAACCGATCGCGCCCCGTGCCCGGAAGACCTGCACTACATACCCCCCAGCTGTTGGTTCTCTGGAATGCAAGGTAGGCGCCGGTGTCGCTGAAAGGCCAATTCTTGCTGTTTTCTTGCTCTGCCTTGCCCACTTTCCACTTCAGCTCCGTAAACCGATTGATCCGCAGAACCAATGGAGGGTAGTTGTGTAACAACTGATGGACCCGATAACGGAGGCTGGATCGATGGCTACTTTGGGGAGCTACCGAAAGGCGAAATACACTACAGGCACCCGGCTTGGCACGAGCATCGGCCGGGGCTGGAAGGGGCTCTTGGCCGAACGCTGGACCCACTCTGCAGGCGATCTCGGTGAGGTTCAGGTGCGCGATACGGAAGTCATCGTCCTGCTTCAGGGCCGCTTGCACGTCCGGCGGCGCGGCGATGGCCACCTGCAGCATTGCAATGCGGTCCCGGGCACGGTCTGGCTTTGTCCCAACGGGGTCGAGGAAGACATGATCCGCCTCTACGGTGAGGTCACGGAGAGCATTCACCTCTTCCTGCCCGCCTTGCCGCTGTCGCAAACCGTGATCGAGGAAACCGGTGTCGATCCCGACGCCGTCAACCTCCATTACCAAGGCGGTTTTCGCGATCCCCTGATAGAGCAGATTGCGTGGGCGATCCGTGCCGAGATGACCGATCCGGCGCCGGCCGGAAAGATGCTGGTCGAGACCCTGACCGCCGCGCTCGCGGTTCATGTGGTCCGGCAGTATTCCAACCTGGCGCCTGCTTCGGTATCGCTGCCGTCAATACGCGGCGCCCTCAATCCCCGGAGCTTGCGCCGCGTGACCGATTTCATCGAAGCCCAGCTCAATGAGGACCTGACGATCGAGGTCCTGGCGAAGGAGGCTTCCCTCAGCCCGTTCCATTTCGCCCGCGCCTTCAAGGGGGCGACCGGGACGACGCCGCACCGCTACCTCACCTACCGCAGGATCGAACGCGCGAAGGGGCTGATCGCCGAGGGCGAGCTTCCACTCGTAGAGGTCGCCGATGAGTGCGGCTTCTCTTCTCAGGCCCACTTCAGCCGGCGGTTCAAGCAGTTTGTCGGCACCACGCCGGGCGAGTACCGAGGGAATTCCATCGACAGGCCAGGTGGAGCCGCAAGTCCCAGGGAAGATGCGACCGGCAGCAAGACAATCGATTTGACGACGGAACGACATGGCGACGTCCTGTCTGTAAACGCGAGTGGGCAAATCGTCCATGCTGCCAACTCGGCCGTCAGACAGGTGGTGCGAAACGCGACCATGAAGACCGACCGGGCCGTGATACTGGATCTGGGAGAACACGCCTTCATCAGCGACTGGGGGCTGCGGACTATCCTCCTGATCGCGCAGGACCTTCGAGGCCAGGATACGAAGCTGGTTCTTTGTGCTCCCTCCGCCCAGGTTCGCGAGAAGATCAGGGGCACCGGCTTCAAGCGGTTTCTGTCGATCCACGAGTCCAAGAAGCAGGCGCTCGCCGCCCTGGAGCCCTAGCGCTAGGCGCGGCGGCGCAAATTCAACGTCTCGATCCAGGTCGATACCCTGGGGTCAGCGTCGCGAAGTCGCGGAGCGAGAAGCACCGAATGCGGGACCGGTGTTGCTCCAGCCCCCGGGCGTCCGCATTGTGACCGGCAAGCCAGTGTCGCGGCGCTCCGCCGCATCCGGTTCCCGAACGGAGGTTCCCCATGGGCCCGCAAGTCCCAGTGTCGTCGACTCGCTCACGCGTCCACCACGTTGCCCTGACCGCCCTCTGGATCGGAGCGCTCGCCGTCTCGATTGCCCCGTCCCAGCTCCTCCACGCCCAGGACGCCGACGCCGACGAATGGGACGTCACCGCCCCGCGCGGCGAGACCCGCGAGATCGACTTCACGACGAGCGAGGGCACCTGGATGTCGGTGGATCTCTCCGCCGACGGCGCATGGGTCGTCTTCGACCTGCTGGGCCACGTCCATCGCGTTCCGGCGGCCGGTGGCGAGGCGGTCGCCCTCACCCAGAACTCGGGCGTCGCGGTCAACTATCACCCCCGCTTCTCTCCCGATGGCTCCACGATCGCCTTCATCTCGGACCGCGGCGGCCAGAACAACCTGTGGCTCATGGATGCGGACGGTTCCACCCCGCGGCCGGTCTTCGAGGACCAGTCGCTGCGTGCCTGGGAGCCGGCGTGGTCTCCTGATGGTCGTTTCATAGTAGTGCGGCGTTCGTCGACACAGCGCGGAGCCGGAGGCGCCGGGCTGTGGATGTATTCGCGGGACGGGGGAGAAGGGGTCGAGCTGGTCGGCTCGGACTACCCGGGCGCCGCGTGGCCGGCATTCTCGCCCGATGGCGGATCGCTCTACTTCCAGGTCCGCACGGCGCCCCCCGGGCTCTGGTCGGGGCGGTCGGACATCGTGCACGGCTACAGGCAGATCCGCCGGCTCGACCTCGCAACGGGGCGCGTGGACGAGGTCACCACGGGCCAGGTGGTGCAGCAGGGCCAGACCTCGAGCGGCGGTGCGATCGCGCCCGAGCCCTCGCCGGACGGACGCTGGGTGGCGTTCGCGCGGCGCATCCCCGACGGGACGATGTCGCACGACGGGCTGCGTTTCGGTCCCCGCACCGCGCTATGGCTGCGCGACCTCGAGACCGGCGCCGAGCGCGTGCTGATGGACCCGATCGAGGTCGACATGGCCGAGGGCATGAAGACCTCGCGCGATCTCCCCGGCTACGCATGGTCGCGCGACAGCCGCTCGATCGTGATCCCGGCCGGCGGGAAGATCCGGCGGGTCGATGTCGAAAGCGGCGACGTGACCACCATCGAGTTCACGGCGCGCGTGCATCGCATCATCTCGGAGATGGCCGGCCGCCCCCAGGAGCCGCTCGGCACGACCTTCAAGGTGAAGTTCCCGCGCTGGACCACCTCGTCCCCCGACGGGAGCCGCCTCGCCTTCCAGGCCGTGGGCCGGATCTGGTTGATGGATCTGCCCGGCGGCACACCCGAGCGCCTCACCGACGACTCCTTCGACCACTCCGAGATCGCCCCCGCGTGGTCACCCGACGGCCAGGACATCGCATTCACGAGCTGGGAGCAGAACGGCCGCGGCCAGATCTGGCGCGTATCGGCCGATGGCGGCACCCCGCAGCAGCTCACCACCGTCGAGGGCGAGTACATGAACACGGTGTGGAGCCCCGACGGCGGCGAGATCGTCGTCACCCGGGGCGCCGGCGCCACCAACCGCGGCCGCACCGTGGCCAGCAACGAGTACTTCGAGTTCGTGGCCGTGTCGGCCGGCGGCGGCGAAGTCCGCACGATCACCAAGGTCGCGCGCCCCTACACCGGCGGCCGCCCGATGATGCCCCGCCGCCCCCCGCCCCAGGCGACCTTCGGCCCTGACGACCGCCTCTTCTACGCCGAAGCGCTCGGGCCCATGGGCGATGACCCCGCCGGCACCGACATCGCCTCCATCCGCATGGACGGTACGGACCGGCGCGTCCACTTCACCCTGCCCGACGCCGACGAGGCCGCCGTCTCCCCCGACGGCGCATGGCTCGCCTTCCAGGAGGGCGACAACGTCTACCGCATGCCCTTCCCCTACGGCGGCACCGGGTCGAACACGGTGCGGATCGCCAAGCGCAGCGGCCAGCTCCCCGTCACGCAGGTCGGCCTCGAGGGCGGCATCCATCCCCGCTGGCGCGACGCTGCCACGCTCGAGTTCGTGAGCGGGCCGGTCTACCATGCGCACGATGTCACCACGGGTGAGACCGAAGAAGTGCCCATAGAGCTGGAGCTTCCCCGCCACATCGCGTCCGGTTCGGTAGCCTTCACAGGCGCCCGCATCATCACCGTCGAGAACGACGTCGTCCTTGAAAACGGAACACTCGTCGCCACGGACGGACGGCTGACCTGCATCGGCGAGTGCGACACCTCGGGTGCGGTCCAGGTGTTCGACGCAAGCGGCAAGACGATCATCCCGGGGCTGATCGACATGCACGCCCACCATCACCGCGACCACCTGGGCGTGATTCCGCTGCGCAACTGGGAGTCGGCGATCTACCTCGCGTACGGGGTGACGACGACCCTCGACAACTCGCAGTGGTCGGCCAACGTGTTCCCGGCGGCGGAGCTGGTCGAGTCCGGCAGGATGATCGGCCCGCGCGTCTACAGCACCGGCGACCCCGTCTATTCGGGCGACGGCGCGCGCCAGAACGAGATCACGAGCTACGAGCTGGCGGACCAAAACGTGGCGCGGCTCATGTCATGGGGCGCGGTGTCGATCAAGGAGTACATGCAGCCGCGGCGGATCCAGCGGCAGTGGGTCACCGAGGCGGCGCGCGTGCGCGGGCTGCGGGTGACGGCCGAGGGCGGCGACATCGAGTACAACATGGGCATGATCATGGACGGGCACACCGGCTGGGAGCACCCGATGAGCTACGTGCCGCTCTACGGCGACGTGGCAAAGTTCTTCGGGCGGGCGGAGGCGGTGTATTCGCCGACCTTCATGGTGGGCGGCCCGGGGCCCTGGAACGAGGAGTACTTCTACCAGGAGTACGAGATCTGGAAGGATCCCAAGATGCGGCGCTGGCTGCCCTGGCGGATGCTCGTGCCGGTGACGCGGCGGCGGATGCTGCGCCCCGAGACGGACTACTCGTTCCCGCTGTTGGCGCGCGGGATGGGCGACATCATCGACGAGGGCGGCTGGGGCGCCATCGGGGCGCACGGGCAGCTGCACGGGCTCGGTCCCCACTACGAGGTGTGGATGATCGCGGCGGGCACGGACGAGCACACCGCCATCGAGGTCGGCACCATCCACGGCGCGCACTTCCTGGGGCTGGAGCACGAGCTGGGGTCGCTCGCCGTGGGCAAGCTCGCCGACTTCGTGGTGCTGAACTCCAACCCGCTGGATGACATTCGCGCCACGGCGGACATCGACTACGTCATCAAGGACGGCATCGTCTACAACGGTGACACCCTCGACGAACTATGGCCGAACGACCGGCGCTACGGCGAACCCTACTGGATGGACGCGGACGCGCTGCTCAGCGACGACCGGCCGACGGACTACTGGGACCGGATTCGGAGGAGGGATGGGAATCGTTGACACGGGGTGGGCATTTGCCGATAATTGATGTGCAATCTTGCACAGGAGGCCGGAATGACGGCACAAGTAGTAGCTGAACACCTCGGCGGGCGGTCGGCCCTCGGTTGCGATGTCCGGTCCGACTTCGACCTTGACGCTGCCATCCGGGCCGGATTGCCTGTCGAAGCTGTTGAGAGCGTGGTGAATTCCGGCACTCTTCGTCCACCCGAACTCTACGCACTGGTAATACCCCGGCGTACGCTGGCCCACAGGAAACGACTGGGGAAGCGGCTGAGCAGCGAGCAGTCTGACCGGCTCACCCGGGTCGTCCGTGTCGCGGCTCGGGCCGAGGAAGCCATAGGCAATGTCGCAAAGGCGAAGCGTTGGCTCCGGAAGCCCAACCGCGCGCTGGAAGGCAGGTTGCCTCTGGAGCTTCTGTCCAGCGATGTCGGTGCCCGCGTCGTGGAGCAGGTGCTCGGGCGCATCGAGCATGGGCTGGGAGCATAGCCCCGGGGACCTCGCTCACAAGACGCTGAACAATCCATGCGACTTTGGCGGATCACCCGCAGAACGCACGTCACACTGGACGGTGAGGGGCCCCGCCTCTACGGGGCACGGTGGAACTCACCTGGAACCGCCGTGGTCTACGCGGCGTCCCACCTGTCGCTCGCGGCATTGGAATACCTGGTGCACATTGACATGGAAGAGACTCCGGACGATCTGGTCGCACTACGCATCAGCGTCCCCAACGACGCGACCGAGATGGTGTACGGCGCAGCGGATCTGCCGGCCGGATGGCAGCGAACTCCGCCACCCGCGGAATGCCAGGTGATTGGAGACGACTGGGCCAAGACCCGCGAAGACCTGCTGCTCCGGGTTCCGTCAGTGCTCGTCCCCGAGGAGAGCAACGTGCTCGTGAACCCGATACACCTGGACGCGGCGCGGGTTCGAGTCGTAGGATTTCGCCCCTTTTTCTACGATCCGCGGCTTCTGGTCCAGTCCTAAACCGACCCCCGCGGCACGACCCACTCCATCGCCTGCCCGGTCACCGTCGCGATCCGATCAAAGTCGGCGTCGTAGTGCAGCAGGACCATCTTCGCGTGCTCCGCCGCCGCCGCGATGATCAGGTCGGGAATCGGCACGCGGTGCTGTCCGCGGAGAGCCAGCAGGCCCTGGACCTCGATGGCGCGCTGGAAGATCTCCTCGGTCAGTTCCACGTGACGATAGGCGAGCCTGCGTCGGCGGCGGGTGCGGGCGTGGTCGGGCGCATTTGGCGTCGAGTGCAGGACCTCGAGGTCGATGATGGCGCAGGTGGCGGCCTCGCCCGCTTCGAGAATGGGCACGATCCTGGCCTGCACCCGCGCGTCGGACATGCGGGCCAGCGCGCTCTTGTCGATCATGTAGGGCATGCTGGCCTTCCTACCGCTCCTAGTAGCGCCATGCCTTCGACACCACTGCCGGATCGCCCAGGTCGAGCCCGTCCATCTCGATAAGGGCCCTGATCTCCTGGCGCCTTGCCTCGCCGCGCTCCACTTCACGCAACGCCCTGTCGATCGTTTCCCTCATCGACGAGGTCCCAAGCAGGATCCGCACCCGGGCGATGAGTTCATCGTCGATCACCACGCTGGTTTTTCTCATCGATACCTCTGTGTGTCGTATATCCATTTTCTCATTATGAGTATATCTATAGTCATACGACTTGTATATCCTTGCAACACGGGTCTGGATCAGCCACCCGCCCCGGCTAGATTTAGACCCTCACAGTGGCACGCAACCAGAGGTGCAGAATAGATGAAGACCGCAACATCCGGCCCCCCCCGGACCGCAACCGATATCGAGCGGCCGCCCTTCAAGGTGGCCGACCTTTCCCTGGCCGAATGGGGCCGCAACGAGATCCGCCTGGCCGAGCACGAGATGCCCGGGCTGATGGCGATCCGGCGCGAGTACCGGGACAGCCAGCCGCTGGCCGGCGCCCGGATCATGGGCTCGCTGCACATGACCGTGCAGACCGCCGTCCTGATCGAGACGCTGGTGGACCTGGGCGCGTCCGTGCGCTGGGCGTCGTGCAACATCTTCTCCACGCAGGACCACGCGGCTGCGGCGGCTGTCGTCGGCCGGGACGGCACCCCCGACGATCCGGGGGGCCCTGCCGTCTTCGCCTGGAAGGGCGAGACGCTTGAGGAGTACTGGTGGTGCACCGAGCAGGCGCTCACCTGGCCGGCGGGCTTCGGCCCCACGATGATCCTCGACGACGGGGGTGACGCCACCCTTCTGGTCCACAAGGGCGCCGAGTTCGAGCGACTGGGCCGGGTGCCCGACTTCGATCCCGCCGCCGACAGCGAAGAGTACGGGGTCATCCTCGATCTCCTGCGCGCCCACCAGGGCATCGACGACGGACGCTGGCAGCGCATCGCGGCCGACATACGCGGAGTCTCCGAGGAGACCACCACCGGAGTGCATCGCCTCTACGAGATGGCGAAGAACGGCACCCTGCTCTTCCCCGCCATCAACGTCAACGACTCGGTCACCAAGTCCAAGTTCGACAACATCTACGGGTGCCGGCACTCGGTGATCGACGGGCTCAACCGCGCCTCCGACGTCATGCTGTCGGCGAAGGTGGCCGTGGTCATGGGGTACGGCGAGGTCGGCAAGGGGTGCGCGCAGGCGTTGCGGGGCCAGGGCGCGCGCGTGGTCGTCGCCGAGATCGACCCGATCTGTGCGCTGCAGGCGGCGATGGAGGGCTTCCAGGTATCGCGCCTCGGGGACGTGGTCGAGACGGCCGACATCTTCATCACCGCGACCGGCAACCGCGACGTCGTCACGATCGACCACATGCGCCGCATGAAGGACAAGGCGATCGTCGGCAACATCGGCCACTTCGACAACGAGATCGACATGGCCGGGCTGGAGTCGTCGGATGCCGTGCGCAAGACGATCAAGCCGCAGTTCGACGAATGGACCTTCCCCGGCGGCCGCAGCATCCTGGTGCTCGCCGAGGGGCGGCTGATGAACCTGGGCTGCGCGACGGGACACCCGAGCTTCGTGATGTCGGCGAGCTTTTCCAACCAGGTGCTGGCGCAGATCGAACTGCACCAGCGGGCGGAGGACTACGAGCTGGGCGTCCACATGCTGCCCAAGTCGCTCGACGAGAAGGTGGCGCGGCTGCACCTGGACCACCTGGGCGTGCGGCTCACCGAGCTGACAGCCGACCAGGCGGACTACATCAACGTGCCGGTGGAAGGGCCGTACAAGCCGGAGCACTACCGGTATTGAGGGCCGCGCGGAGGGCCGGTAACGGGCTCCTGTCCGCGGCGGCTGCCGCACTGGCAGCGGGTGCACTGTCCCTGCCCGCTCTCACGTGCGCGGAGCCCGCGGAGCCGCTCCTGGGCGAATGGGTGTCGGTCGGATCCGCGCGCCCCGCCATGACCTACATCTTCGACGACGGCGGCCGGTCCCGCTGGGTGCTGGACCTCCCCCAGGGGCCCGACACATTCGCGGTGGACTACCGGGTGGACTACGACGCGACGCCGTTCCACCTGGACGTCGGCCCCTGGTCCACCGGGCCGGTCGCTGGACAGACGCTGTTCGGGATCGTGGAGCTGCTGGGTCCCGATCGGTTCCGGGTCGACTTCGAGCCCGGCGATCCGGAAAGCGGAGGAGCGGACCGGCCGGGCGCGTTCTCCGAGCAGACGGTGACCTTCGTCCGAAAGCAGAACTGACTGGGGCGGGCGCGGCGACCTTCACCGCACCCGCCCCAACCCTACGCACCGCGAGCGGCAGCCGGGGACCGCCAGGATCCGGACTAGTTCCGGCGGCTGATCTCGATCTTCCTGCTCAGAGCCTCGTCGGCCTTCGGCAGGCGGACCGTGAGCACGCCGTTGTCGACCTCGGCCGTGATCGCGTCGGCGCGGATCGTGCGCGGCAGGGTGAACGAACGGCGGAAGGAGCCGAAGCTGCGCTCCACGAGGTGGAACTTGCCGCTCGCCTCGCCCTCTTCCCGCGACTCGGTCTTCTCGCCCGAGATCGTGAGGACGTTGTTCTCGAGGTTGATCTCGACCGCGTCCTCGGTCATCCCGGGGAGTTCCGCGGTGAGAAGGATCTCGCCGTTGCGCTCTTCGACGCTGACCGGGGGAATCCAGTTGGCGCCGTAGGTCAGGTTGCCGAAGGAGGAATCGCCGAAGACGCGGCTCATCCGGTTGGCCAGAGCGTCGAGGTCGTGCCAGGGAGTGGAGCGATGGGTGTGTTTGGTCAGAGACATTGCGTAAGTCCTTTCGCTGATTCTGGTTGACTGCATGGTCGGTCCTCGGTGGGACCGCCGTGGTTGTAGCATCATGCGTGCCAGCAAAAGACTGCCAGAGTGGCAGGAAAGCGGCTGTCGAGCAGGTGAGAAGCTGCCAGAATGGCAGGGAGCGGCTGCCAAAACGGCAGGGGCGACCTGTCAATTTGACCGGGACTGCCAAAATGGCAGGGTCAAGGGGAGGGGGATCACACCCGCGCGGGAATCGGATACCGTCCGGGAAGCCGAGCAGCCGGTTGCTCAGTGGAAGACGGCGCTTGGGTGACCCGGGCGATTTCCGGCGCGGAGTGGGAATCCGTGCGCAGCTTGACCGCGCGCGTCATGCTGGCGCTCATCGTCGAACGCCCGAACAGATGGGATCGAGCGAGAGCGGGCGGTACCGGTTGCCGCGGCCCCGGACCCCCGACGCACACGGGCCTCGGCGCTCCGCGCGTCGGGGGGGCCATCCCGGCCGAGGCTGCAGTTCGACGTGATGGCGGCTCGGTATTCGCCCACGTCCCTGAGCCCGGAGTCCTCGCCGGTGACCTGCACGACACGTACCCGGTACAGGTAGAGGCGGCCGCGGTCCGGCGGTTGGAACCGCACGAGCGATCCCGCGCCGAGCGAGCCTGCCGCGACGATCTGATGCTGCCGGGCTGCGCTGGCGAGGAAATCAACCGTGCCGCCTGAATCGATCCGGTGCTCCCAGACGAGGGCTGGCGGCCTTTCCCACTCCCTGGGAGGAGACGAGACAACTCCATGGAGGACGCCACCAACCATCGAAAAGCTCGCCGTGACAGCGGGGCAGGTCCAGGATTGCGCCAGTCCCATAGCGCTAGTAGCGTGAAGGCGACCGACGGTGTTGTCGGAGGTTTCGGTGCTCCGCTACTGCTGAATTCGCCAAGAGCGTGTTGACGCTCTGCAAGGAACTGTGAACGGTGTGCAGTAGGCAACGCGGGAGAACCAGGTTGGCGGCTCGCCCTTCCGGGGCTTTGCGGGCACCCTCCTGTTTTCTGGTCGTCGTGACAGCGTTGGGTTGCGGTGACGGAACCGCCGGGCCGCCATCCAGCGAGCCATCTTCGGTTGTGGTCACCCCCGCCACCGCGACGCTGACGGCTTTGGAAGCGACCGAGAAGCTGTCAGCGGAAGTCCGCGATCAGAACGGCCAGTTGTTGTCGGCCGACGTCATGTGGGCGAGCAGCAACTCGTCGGTGGCATCCGTCGATGCAACAGGCCTCGTCGTTGCCGCGGGTAACGGCGCTGCCACGATAGGCGCGTCTGCGGGGACGGCAGTGGGGACCGCGGAGGTCACCGTCGAGCAGGTGGTGAGCCTGGTCACCGTGTTGCCAGCCGACACCCTGGTGCAAGGCGACACGATACGGTTCGCGGCTGAAGGCACGGATGCAAACGGACACCCCGTGGTAGGGGCAGTGTTTTCCTGGGAATCGAGCGATACGACTGTCGCCACGGTGGACGCGATGGGGCTTGCCACCGGGAAGGGCCCGGGCCAAACGGATATCGTCGCCACTGCATCCGACATCGTTGGCAACACCCGCTTGGTGGTCGTAGAGCCGTTGCCAACGAGCGTGGCGGTGAGTCCGGACACCCTGGCACTCCGGGCCCTTGGGGACACCGTGCGCATGGGTGCGGAGGTATTGGACCAGATCGGTCGCGCCATCGTGGGCTCACAAGTCGTGTGGTCGAGCAGCGATACGAGCGTGGCCACGATCGATTCCACAGGGCTGCTGACAGCTGCCGGCAGGGGTGCCACAGTCATCATAGCGACGGCGGGATCGATTGAAGGGAGTGCGGAGGTATCGGTTGTCCAGGTGGCGACTGTGATTGCGGTGTCACCCTCGATAGATACTATCGCCCCCGGCGACACCTTGCGGATGATTGCGGAGGCCTTCGATGACAACGGCTACTCGGTGCCTGACGTTGACTTCGTGTGGGCTTCGAGCGACGCAAGTGTGGTCCTCGTGGATGACGTAGGAAGCGTACGGGGAGTTGGCGAGGGGACGGCAACGATCACGGTAGAGGCCGAGAACTCGACCGGTCGGTCCAAGGTCACGGTAGTAAATCCGGATCGAGCTGTACTGGTGGCTTTCTATGAGCAGACCGACGGACCGAACTGGTCGTACGATACCAATTGGTTGACAGACGCCCCCCTCCGCAGGTGGGCTGGAGTCGATACCAACGAATTCGACCGGGTGACCCGAATCAAATTCTGGCACCCCCAGATCAAAGGCTCACTGCCACGCCAGATCGGCGACCTCACCAGATTGAGCACTTTATTCATACGTAGCAAAAACCTCACCGGAGAAATCCCGACCGAACTCGGAAACCTCGCCGGCTTGGACACCTTGGATCTTGTTAGCACTCTGACTGGCGAGATTCCGGGGGAACTCGGCAACCTTACCAATCTGAGAGTGCTGAGACTTGAGGGTAATCTAACCGGCGACTTGCCGCCCGAGCTCGGAAACCTTGTCCACTTGGAAGAGCTGGGTCTCAGGACAAGGATGACGGGCCCATTCCCGCCTGAACTCGGCAACCTGGCCAACCTGAAAGAACTGGACATCGCAGGCAACCTGACGGGGTCGATCCCACCCGAAATCGGTAGCCTGTCCAACCTGAGAACGTTACGCCTGTACGGGCACCAATTCACGGGTGGGATCCCACCGGACTTGGCCAACCTGACCAAGTTGGAAGCGCTGGCGTTGGTCCTAGTTCCCGTGGCCGGGTCGATTCCGGCTGAACTCGGAAGATTATCCAACTTGCGAGGGATTGCCTTTTCTGGAACCGAACTGACGGGCAGCATTCCGGCCGAACTCGGCAACCTATCAAACTTGCAAGCGTTTACCAGCGACTTCAATCGCTTTACCGGCCCGATCCCGCCTGAATTCGGCAAGCTAGGCAAACTCGAAAACCTGTCCATCACCAGATCCCAACTTCCGGGCGAGATTCCGGCCGAACTCGCGAATCTCGGTAACTTGAAGCGGCTGCGACTCGGCGACAATCGCCTGACCGGGCGGATTCCGGGGGAGCTACGCAAACTCACGAAGCTGGAGATTCTGGAATTGAATGAGAATTCGCTGACAGGTGCGATCCCCCGCGACCTCGCCGATTTGGACAGCCTCAGGATCCTATGGCTCCGCGGAAACGCATTGACCGGTGAAATCCCGGCAGAACTCGGCAACCTGGTCAACCTGGAGCTGTTGCACCTGGGAAGAAACAAGCTGACGGGCCCCATCCCCCCGGAACTCGGCAACTTGACGAATCTGGAAACCCTGTACCTGTATGAGAATGGCCTAAGAGGAGGGATCCCGAAGGAGCTGGCAAACCTCACCAAACTGTGGGTGATGTCGTTCCGGCTAAACCCCGGGCTCTCTGGAGCTTTTCCGAGTGGCTTCGCCTCGCTCCACGGGCTCATAAGGTTCTACTCAGATGGCACCAAACTCTGTGCACCCCAGGAAGCAACCTTCTTGGCCTGGCTGAACACCGTGCGCAGCCAGCGTGTCAGAATATGTGGCCCGGCCGACCCAAAGGTGTACTTGACGCAGGCCGTCCAATCGCGCGAGTTCCCCGTTCCTTTGGTTGCGGGCAGGGAGGCCCTTCTCCGTGTGTTCGTCACGGCACCGCGAGCCACCTCGGAACGCATACCGGCCGTTCGGGCGCGGTTCTACCAGGGCAACGCCGAGATTCACATCTCGGAGATCCCTGCAAGCGCGACCAGAATCCCAACCCAGGTGGATGAAAGTTCGTTATCGAAGTCGTCTCTCGCGGTGATTCCGGGTTCGGTCGTCCAGCCCGGGCTGGAAATGGTGGTCGAGATTGACCCTGAGGGTGAGCTGGATCCGGCGACGGGCATAACAAGGCGAATACCTGAGACGGGAAGGATTTCGGTCAACGTGGCGGTCATGCCTCCCTATTCCCTGACTGTGATTCCATTCCTCTGGAGCGAAGCACCGGACTCTTCGATAATTGCCCTGACAAGGGCTATGGGGGTCGACCCGGGGGGGAGTGCGCTGCTGGCACACACCCGGAGCTTGTTGCCCATTGGCGACTTGGACGTGACGGCACATGCTCCGGTCGTGACCTCCTCAAACAGTGTCTCGCAGCTGCTGGGCCAGACCCGCGCGATCCGCGCCGTGGAGGGTGGAAGCGGGCAATATATGGGTTTGATAACACCGCCCGTGGCCGGAAACGTGGTCGGAGCAGCGATCCTCGGCGGCGGGACGGTTAGTGCTGCGATCACCAATTCGTCTACCATTGCTCATGAGTTGGGCCATAACATGGGTCTCTTTCATGCACCGTGCGGTAACGCCTCCTTTGTGGACACAGCCTTTCCCCATGCCAATGGTACGATCGGTGCCTGGGGCTACGACTTCCAGAGAGAGACGCTGGTCACATCGGACACGCACGATCTGATGTCATATTGCAGACCCAGATGGATAAGTGATTACCACTTCGGCAACGCGCTCCGTTTTCGGTTGGTCGAGGAAGGCGGCACAGCAGCTTCGATCCCCGTTGCCGTCCAATCACTCCTGTTGTGGGGCGGCGTCGGTGACGATGGCGTCCCTTACTTGGAGCCGGCCTTTGTCATTGATGGGGTGGCCACACCGGCGCGGAACGGCGGAGCGTACCAACTGACCGGCCATACCTCCAGCGGGGATGAGCTGTTCTCCATGCAGTTCGAGATGCAGGAGGTGGCCGATGCAGGCGGACATAAATCGTTCGCTGTCGTCGTTCCCATCGAAACGGATTGGTCACGGAACCTCGCAGACATCACGCTGTCGGGGCCGGATGGGTCTGTGTCCCTGGACCGCGACAGCGACCATCCGATGACGATCCTGCGGAATCGCTTGAATGGGCAGGTAAGGGGCATCCTGCGAGACGTGTCTCCCGAACAGGGAGTTCGGGCGGGCATTGGTAGCTCCGGGCTCGAACTGCTGTTCAGCCGCGGGATTCCGGACGGCGCTTCCTGGAGGCGCTGACCGATCGGCTCCCCTTGCTCCTGACCCCCCGCACCCTACTAGCCCGGATTCCCTTTCCCAGCGCGACTGGGACCGCTTCATCCGCGAGCGCCGGGCGGGCAGGATCGGACCGAGGGCAAGGCCCGTGTCCGACCGGACGGTCGAACGGGATCTGAGGTTCCTGCTGGCGGTCCTCAACTGGGCCGCGCGGTCGCGAAGCGAGGCGGGCGGGCTTCTCCTCGACTCCAAACCCTCTGATGGCGCGACATCGACATGGGAGCCGGGGTCATTCGGTGGCGCGCGGCGACGCGATCGCGGCCTTCAGTCCCCCGTCATCCGGATCGCCTTTTTCAGCGCGCCGCGCTCCGGGATCACCGGCCCGGGATGCACCCCGCACCCCAGCTCCGCCGCCATCTCCGTCACGGCTTCCCTCAGCACGCTCCCCTCCCTGACGAGCCCTCCCACGAACGCCACGACGGGACGACCCTGCCACCCCGGCGTCCGCTCGAGCACGGCCTCCAGGTGCGAGCGGATGGCGCCGAGCGCCCTGTGAATGATCCGGGCCGCGACCGTGTCCCCGTTGCGCGCCTCCGTGGCCACGAGCACCGACAGCGCGGCGACCTCGCCCTTGGTGGCGCGCGCAGCCCATCCCACCAGATCACGCGGCGCGCTCGCCCCTGCAGCATCGAGGAGCACCTCGCGGAGAGATGTGCGCGGCTCCCTCCCGTCGCTCGCCCGCATGACCGCGCGCAGGCCATCCAGGCCGATCCTGTAGCCGCTGCCCTCGTCGCCCAGCAGTTGACCCCACCCCCCCACCTGAACCACCTCCCCGTTCGGCCCGATGGCCCGCACGGACGACCCCGTCCCCACCACGCAGAGGATGCCCGGCGCGGCCCCCGATGCCGCGGCGCGTGCGGATTCGGGCGCGCACGACCCGGCGCCGAATGCATCCGCGTGCGCGGCCTCCACATCGCTGCCGGCGCCGACCCGTTCGGCCAGCCCGGCACCCCGCAGCCCGGCCTCCACAGCCTCGCGGGCCTGGCTGTGCCCCGCGCCCGCCAACCCGGCCCACAGCCCACGCACCGGGAGCGCGACATTCGCGGCAACCGCCGCCGCGCGCACCACCGCCGCAACCGCGGCAACCGCGCGGTCCGGGTCGGTGGGATCGATCAGCCCCGGGCCGCCGTCAGCGGCGCCGAGTTCGCGGCCACGCGCATCGCCCACGACCGCGCGGGAGCGTGTACCGCCGCCATCGACACCAACCCACCAGTCACGGTCGCCGCGCCCGCCATCACCACCCCCGGCCAACCTCGTTCGCCGGCCCCCGGGCCCCGGGGCCGGCCGCCCGCTCACTGCCGCCGCCGCAGCAGCGACCCCACCGTCACCGTCACCACCAGCCCGATGAAGACGAACCAGGGCCACGCCACCGCATCGCGGGCCATCGCCCAGATCGCCACCACGGTGCCCACGCCGGCCGTCATCCCCGCCACCGCGCCGGCTTGGCTGACGCGCCGCGTGAGCACGCCCAGCGCAAATGCGCCCAGCAGCCCGCCGTACGCCATGGACGCTGCCGCGAGGGCAACTTCGACCGCCGCAGTGCCGCGCGACAGCGGGATGAAGACGATCGCGCCGACGATGAGCAGCCCGGCCCAGACCAGCGTGAAGATCTTGCCGGCGATCATGACGGAGCGATCGTCGCTGCGGCCTGTGAGCGGGCCCCAGAAGTCGTAGGCGCTCGCCGAGGCCAGCGAGTTGATCGACGACGAGAGCGACGACATCGCGGCCGCGAAGACGCCGGCGATGAGGAGGCCGCGCAGCCCGGCGGGCATCTCGTCGATGATGAAGCGGGCGAAGATCTCGTCGGAGCTTTCGAAGGCGCGCCCCTCGAAGAAGGCCCAGAGGCCGAGGCCGACGAAGAGGAAGAGTGCGAACTGGAAGATCACGGCGACGCCGCTGCCGATCAGGGCGCGCTGGCTCTGGCGGACGTCACGGCAGGTCAGGAGCCGCTGCACGATGAGTTGGTCGGTGCCGTGCGACGCCATCGAGAGGAACCCGCCGCCCACGAGGCCCGCCCAGAAGGTGAAGGCCACGGCGGGCGAAGCCGTGAAGTCCAGGGTAGCCAGCTTGCCCGCCGACCCCGCCTGATCCAGGATCGCGCCCCATCCCCCCTCGACCGCGCCCTGAAGGAGCAGCAGCGCGATGAGGCCGCCGCCGACGTAGAGCACCATCTGCAACGCATCCACCCAGACCACCGCCTTGATGCCGCCGTAGTACGTGTAGGCCAGCGTGACGGCGCCGATCACCAGAATCGACACCGGGTACGACCACCCGGTAATCAGTGCGAGCGGGATCGCGGTGGCAAAGAGGCGGACGGAGTCGGCCAGCAGGCGCGTGACCATGAACACACCCGATGCGTAGCGGCGGGTCGCGGTGCCGAAACGCGTCTCGAGGAGGGCGTAGGCGGTGGAGAGTTCGCCCTTGTAGTACGCGGGCAGGAGGATGCGCGCGACGACGATGCGGCCGGCGAGATAACCCAGGGCCAGCTGCAGAAACGCGAGGGTGCCGAGGTAGGCGATGCCGGGGATGGAGAGGAAGGTGAGGGTGCTGGTTTCGGTCGCGACGACCGAGAGCATCACGGCCCACCAGGGGAGGTTGCGGCTGCCGAGGAAGTAGTCGCTGCCGCCGCGGTTGGCTCGGCCGAGCCAGGCTCCCCAGGCGGTGACGCCCGCCATGTAGAGGATGAGGACGGTGAGGTCGGTGCCGCCGAAGGTCATGGATTGCGCTCTCTCGGGTCCGCGGGCTCGCGCAGACCCGGCCGCGTGTCGGTGATTGCGCGCGCGATGCGGTCGTGGACGCCCCGCCTGAGCGGCACATGCTTCGCGTTGTCGCGGGTCGGGTTGACCCGGTTGGTGAGGAGGACGACCGCGAGCTGCTGGGTGGGATCGATCCAGATCGAGGTGCCGGTGTAGCCGGTGTGACCGAAGGAGCGCGCCGAGAAATGGTCGCCGGCAGAGGAGCGGGGGGACGGGGTGTCCCAGCCGATTGCCCGGGTCGATGCGGCGGACTGCCTGCGGGTGATGCGGTCGACCCAGCCGGGGGCGAAGATGGCGACGGGGCCGAAGCGGGGGCGGTGGCACGGCAGGCCGGAGACGCGGTCGGCGCGGCAGGGGCCGGCGATGCCGCGGTCGAGCATCAGTTGCGTGAAGACGGAAAGGTCGCGGGCCGAGCTGAAGAGCCCGGCGTGGCCGGCGACGCCGCCGATGGCGTGGGCGTTCTCGTCGTGTACGACGCCGTGAACGTGGTAGCCGCGGTACCCCTCGTCGAGCTCGGTGGTGGCGACGCGGTGCCAGTTGGTCGGGGCGGGGGTGAAGCCGGTGTCGGCCATGCCGAGGGGGCGCCAGACCTCGCCCTGAAGGAAGTCGTCGAGGGGGAGGCCGGTGACGGCTTCGACGATGAACGCGACGGTCATGAGGCCGATGTCGGAGTAGACGGTGCTGTCGCCGGGCGCGTAGTCGAGGGAGAGGCCGCCGATGGCGTTTTCGTAGGCGTCCCGCCCTTCCATCTCGAGGAAGAAGCGGCGGAAGGGGGGCAGGCCGCCCTGGTGGCCGAGCAGGTGGCGGATGGTGACCTGCGACTTGGCCGGGTCCCCTTCGCCCCACCAGGGGAGGTGGTCGGTGACGCGGTCGTCGAGCGAGATGGCGCCTCGCTGGGCCAGGATGATGGCGGCGGAGGTGGTCCCGACGACCTTGGTCAGCGAGGCCATATCGAAGATCGAGGCCGGGGTGACGGGGGGCGCGGCTTCGTCGTGGTCGAGCCGCCCGTAGCCGCGCAGCCGCACGAGTTGGCCGCGGCGGACGATGGCCAGGGCCGCGCCCGAGGCGGCGGAGTCGGCCAGGGCGGCCAGGATGAAGTCGTCCAGGGCGGCGAGGGAGTCGGCGCTGAGGGCGACCCGGGCGGGGTCGACCTCGCGCGGCGAGACGATCGCGCCGCCTTCGCGGCAGAAGGTGTCGGCGAGGTCGACGGGGTCGTCGCCGCGTGGCTGGGCGGGGGGGGCGGGGTCGGCGCAATCGCGGATGGGCGCGTGCGGCCGCCACCGGCCGGGGCCGCCGGTTGCGGCGCTCGCCGACATGTCCGCGCCGCCTTCGTCCGCGCCTCCCTCGGCGCCCGGTATGAACCCGGCCTCCCGCAGCGGGTCGACGGGTGCGGCGGCGTCCTGCGCGAGTCGCCCGACCGCCGCCCGGTCGAGACCGTCCCCGGCGCGGTGCAGCGGCGGGATCGACACCGGCAGGCGTCCCGAGATGGGCGCGGCGCCGATGACCGCCCTCGCCGCCGCCCGCTGCGACACCTCCCAGCCGCCCCAGGCCGCGAGGTAGGCGCCGGCACCGGGGAACGCGGAGAGGAGGTAGGGGTTGCCGAAGGAGATCACCGCCGAGCCCGTGCCCTCAAGGCGGCCCATCCCCTCGACGAAGGCGCGAAAGGCGGCTGGCACGCCCACCGAGCCTGCACCGGAGCGTGGAGACACGTACGCCCCGATCACGACGGCATCGACCGCGCGGGCCCGGTGCAGGAGCGAATCGTAGACGGCCCAGGGCGTGTCGGGGCCGACCCTGGCGGTGGACAGGCGCGCCGCCGATGGCCCCAGCGTGGCGTTGAAGGATCTGCCGGCGAGGAGATCGTCGGGGCGGGCGTAGGTGACGCTCAGAACCGTCGCCGACGGGGCGATCGGGAGGGATCCGCGCTGGTCGCGCACCAGGGTGAGCGAGGCCGCGGCTGCCCGGTCGGCCACGGCGCGGTTTTCTGCCGTGCCCACGCGGGTCGCTACGGTAGCCGGATCGACCAGGCGGCTCCGGTGCAGGCCCAGCCTGGCCTTCGCTTCGAGAAGGCGGCGCACCGAGAGGTCGACCCGGGCGCGGCTCACCCGTCCCGACTCCACCGCCGCGGTGACGGCCTCCACAGCCGTGCCGATGCCGTCCGGCGCCAGCAGCACGTCCGACCCGGCCTCCAGCGCGAGCACGGCCGCCTCCCCCGCCCCGTACCCGTCCGTGATCGCGCCCATGCGCAGCGCGTCGGTGAAGAGGATGCCGCCGAACCCCATGTCGCCGCGCAGCACCTCGGTCATGAAGTACGGCGACAGGGTCGCGGGCCGGTCGTCGCCCAACACACCCGGCACCGCGACGTGCGCGGTCATCACGGCGTCCACCCCCGCGTCGACCGCCATCCGGAAGGGGAGAAGTTCCACCCGGTCCATGCGATCGCGGTCGGCGCCGATCACCGGCAGCTCGATGTGCGAATCCGTGCGCGTATCGCCGTGTCCGGGAAAGTGCTTGGCGGTTGTGAGCGCCCCACCCGCGCGCGCGCCCCGAATGAACGCCGCGCCGAGCCGCCCCACCGTGGCGGGGTCCTCGCCGAAGGAACGGGTGTTGATGACGGGGTTGTCGGGGTTGCTGTTTACGTCGAGCACGGGCGCGAACAGCCAGTGCACTCCCACCGCCCGCGCTTCCTCGGCGGTGATTCGGCCGTATTCGAAGGCGAGGTCCTCGTCGCCTGCCGCGCCGAAGGCCATGGTGGGCGGGAAGCTCGTGCCACCGCCCTGCGGGAGCAGCGACGGGAGCGCGTAGCTGTGATTGATGCGCATCCCGGGGCCGCCGTTCTCGAAGTCCGCGGTGACCAGGAGCGGAACCCGGGCACGGGACTGCAGGCGGTTCAGCTTGGCCACGTACGCATCGGGCACTCCGATCGATATGGAGACGCCCCCCAGCCCATCCTCCACCCACCCCAGCAGCTCCTGGAAGTCGGCGTCGCTCTCGGATGCGTAGCCTCCCGGGATCCAGGGGATCACCAGCTGGGCGACGGCCTGACGTAACGTCAGGGTTGCGAGGGTCTCATCGACCCAGCGGCGGGCTTCCGCTTCGAGCGGAGCGTTCGGGGCCGCGGCGAGGCCCGGGGCGGGCGACGTGGCCGTGCCAGGGGCTGACAGCGTGGTGTTGGCGGCGCCCGTGCAGGATACCAGGGCGGTCGCCAGCCCGGCCGCGACGAGCCGCCTCGTCAATTGATGGCCGCCCCGCCGCGCCCCGGAATCTGCAGCCCGTCGCCGATCTCGAAGGTGCCAATGCGGGTGGGCGCCCGTCCGGTCACGGCGATTCGGCCGAGGATCGCGTCAGCCGCCGCCCGTTCCGAGACGGGGACGCCCGACCACGCGGTCAGGTAGGTCCCCACGTCCGGAAACTCGGACAGCAGGTAGGGATTTCCGAACGCCACCACGATCGACGGCCGGCCCGACCGGGCCAGTTCCCTCACGAACCTGAGCGCCTCCTCGGGCAGCGCGACGGATCCCGACGCGGTCCGCACTCCCACGTGGAGCGACACCACCGTCAGGTTCATCTGCCGGGCCCGGGCGAGAACCTGGTTGTACTCCTCCCGGCTCGTGCCCGGTTCCACGTAGGCCGACCGCAGGCGGCGATAGGTCTGCCGGAGCGAGGAGTTGAAGGCGCGTCCCGCGCGCAGGTCGGTCGGTCGGCGATAGGTGACCGAGTAGACGCTGGCGGTGGGCGTGCCCTGAAGCGGCAGCAGTGCGCGCTCGTCCTTGAGCACGGTGACGGAGCGGCTGGCCACTCGTCGCGCCACGGCCGTGTGCGCCTGCACGCCCACGACCCTTCTCACACGACCAATCTCCACCGTGCGCTGCCGGTCCAGGCCGAGCTTCTCCTTGGCCCGCAGGATCCGCAGCACCGACCGGTCGATTCGTTCCTCGCTCAGGCGCCTGGACTCGACCGCGGCCACGATGCCGTTGCGCGCCGCGCCGATGTCGGGCGGCATGAGGATCACGTCCGCGCCCGCCTCCAGCGCCCGCACCGCCGCCTCGCCCCGATCGAACATCCTGTCCACGGCGGCCATGTCCATCGCGTCGGTGACGACAAGTCCGCCGAACCCCATTTCGTTGCGCAGCAGCTCCGTCAGGACGGCGGGGGCCAGGGTGGCCGGCATGCGGGCCCCGGTGATCTCGGGCACCGTGATATGCGCGGTCATCACCGCGCCCAGCCCCACGTCGACCGCGCGCCGGAACGGAAGCAGCTCCACCGAGTCCATCCGCTCACGGCTGACCCGAATGACCGGAAGCGCCAGGTGGGAATCCACCTCCGTGTCGCCGTGGCCCGGGAAGTGCTTGGCGGTGGCGATCGCGCCGTGGTCCTGCATGCCCCGGACGAAGGCTGCCCCGAGCGTGGCCACGCTCGCCGGATCCTCTCCGAAGGACCTGACGTTGATGACCGGGTTTTCGGGGTTGTTATTGACGTCCAGCACCGGCGCGAAGGGCACATGGACGCCGATTGCGCGGGCTTCCAGCGCGGTCACCCGGCCCATCTCGTAGGCCATCCCGGGGTCGCCCGAGGCGCCCACCGCCATCAGCGCCGGGAACCTCGTCGCGCCGCCGAGCCAGATGTTGGTCGGCGCGTGCACGACGCCGTCAAAGCGGAAGCCGGCGCCCGCCTCGAGATCCGAGCCGATCAGAAGGGGCAGATCGGAGAGGGACTGGAGCCAGTTCAGCTTGGCGGCCACCTCCGTCGGGGATCCCACCGAGACGATGATTCCCCCGACCTGGTGCTCCTCCACGAAGGCCCGCGCGCGCCTGCCCGAAGAGGATCCCTCAGGGGCGAAATCGCCCAACAGGAAGGGCATCATCAACTGGCTGACCTTCTCTTCCAGCGAGAGCGACTCCAGAGTGCGCGCGGCCCAGCTCCGGCCGTCGTACCAGGCTTCGCCGGGGGGATCTAGGCGATAGGGCGGCGGCATAGGCTCGGCCTGGGACAACCTGTCCTGTGTAGTCTCGGCGACTGGCTGTGGGTCGGGGTCCGCCGCGCCGCCCGGGAACGGGCCCCGGTTGAGGAGCGAACAGCCGGCAGCGAGAATGAGGGGCAGCGTCAGCAGGGCCTGCAGCGATGGCCGGACGGATGGCCGGACGAGCGTGCCTTTTCTTGCCGGGAGCCGGGTCGGCTCGCGCGTGGAATCTCGGGTCACGGAATCACTCTGGGCGATGGAGTGGGAGGTCAGCCGCCAATAGTCAAGATAATGTGAAACGGCCGGTCTCGGGCCGGGGGTAGGTGTTCGCTCGTGGACTGTCCTGGACGCGCGCTTGACCACAACTCATACCCGGCGCTCTATTCCGCCAAGCCTCCGGTCCTTCTCCTCCGAGGGAGTGCCCCCCAACAATGTCCCTCCGGCTCTCCACCGTGACGGTTCTCATGCTCGCGACGGCGGCCTGTTCCCCCGGTGTCGACGCGAACGACGCTGGAGCTGCAGCCTCCGCCAACGCACCGGACTCCGCTCCGCAAACGGGTGGTGTGCGCCCCGGCATCGAGGTCCTCCTGAGCGATTCCCTGCATCTGGTGCGCGGCCGCCGGGTCGGGCTCGTCACCAATCACACGGGCCGGGACCGCAGCGGCACCCCCTCGATCGATCTGCTGGCCGCGCACCCCGAGGTCGAGCTCGTCGCGCTGTACTCCCCCGAGCACGGGATCCGTGGGAGCGCCGAGGCGGGGGTGCGGATCGAGGACGGGATGGACGAGCGCACCGGGCTGCCCGTTCACTCGCTCTACGGCGAGACCAGGGCGCCGACCGACGAGATGCTGGACGGGGTCGATGTGCTGCTATTCGACATCCAGGACATCGGCACTCGCTACTACACCTACCTGTCCACCATGGCGCTGGCCATGGAAGCCGCGGGGGAGCACGGCATTCCCTTCGTCGTCCTCGACCGGCCCAACCCGATCGGCGGCGATCCCGTGCAGGGAAACGTTCTCGACCCTGAATACTCCTCCTTCGTAGGCCTCTACCCCATCCCCATGCGGCACGGGCTCACGGCCGGCGAGTTCTCGCGGATGGCGGTGGGCGAGTTCGGCGTGCGCGTCGACCTGCGCGTCGCGGTTGCGGACGGCTGGGAGCGGACGATGCCTTTTGGCGAGACCGGAATCCCGTGGATCGCGCCGTCGCCCAACATGCCGTCGGTGGAGAGCGCCCTGCATTATCCGGGCACCTGTCTGTTCGAGGGGACGCCGATTTCGGTCGGGCGCGGGACGGATCGGGCCTTCCAGCAGGTGGGAGCGCCCTGGCTCGACGGTGAAGATCTGGCGCGGCGGGTGGGGGCGCTGGGAGTGCCGGACGCGCGCTTCGTTCCCGTGCGGTTCACGCCGGAGAATCCGGGGGATCGCAAGTTCGGGGGCGTCGAGGTTGGCGGCGTTCGGCTGGAGGCGGATGGGCCCGGATACGACCCCACGCTGGCGGCGCTTGCGCTCCTGGTGGAGATCAGGGGCATGTCCGGCGACCGCTGGGACTGGCGCGTCGGCCACTTCGACCGGCTGGCTGGAACCGATGCGCTGCGGAACGCGGTGGACACAGGGGTGTCTTATCAGGAGGTGGCGGAAGGATGGGGGGATGGATTGGACGACTACCTGGCTCGTCGAGAGCCGTATCTGCTCTACCGCTGAGGGAGATGGAATGACACGCCCCGCATCGCGCTCCTGGAGCGCCACTCTTTTCGGGATGATCCTGCTGGCCGCCTGCTCGGAAGACATGCAACCCGTCGCGCCGCCGCCGGTCACGCCCATCGATGCCGACCATCCCGACAGGCCGGTCCTCATCGCCCTCTACAACGCGACGGGCGGATCGGGTTGGGATCAGGACCGCAACTGGAACTCCCCTTCGGGCATCGGAACCTGGTACGGGGTCGAGACCAACTCGGCCGGCTTCGTCACCGAGCTGGAACTGGATGACAACAACCTGACGGGGTCGTTGCCCGCACAGCTTGGCGACCTGGCGCAGCTGGAAAGACTCGTGCTGGACGGGAACGAAATCTCGGGGCGAATTCCGCCCGAGTTGGGGAACCTCAGCAACCTCACCATGCTCACCCTGCGGGGGAACGACCTCGAGGGTCAGATCCCGTCGGAGCTTGGCAACCTCGCCATGCTGGACACGCTCGACCTCTTCAACACCGGGGTGTCCGGTACGATCCCGCCGGAGCTCGGCAATCTGGGCTCGCTGCAGAGACTGACCCTGGGGTGGAACCAGCTGTCCGGTTCGATTCCGGGCGAGATGGGGCAGCTGGACAACGCGACGTACATGAACTTCAGCCGCAACGAACTGACGGGAACGATACCGCCGGAGCTTGGGGACCTGGATTCGATCGAGCTGCTGTCGGTCTCACGGAACAACCTGACCGGCACCATTCCAACCGAGCTTGGGGAATTGGCGACCCTCGAGCAACTGTACCTCTACGACAACCAGTTGACCGGCGGAATCCCTCAAGTCTTTGGACAGCTGACACGCCTGGACCTGCTCTGGATCCATCAGAACGACCTCATGGGCCCCATTCCGGAAGAGTTCGCCAACCTGACGGCGCTGGAGCAACTCCGCGCCTACGAGAACGGGCTGAGCGGCTCGATTCCGTCGTTTCTGGGCAGCTTTCCGCTGAGAATCCTGTATCTGCACGAGAACGCCTTCAGTGGCGGAATTCCGGCCGAGATCGGCGAGATCGGCACGCTGGAGTACATCACTCTGCAGGAGAACCCGGAACTGTTGGGCCTGCTGCCCCGAAGTCTGCTCGCAATCGAGCACCTGCAGCGGCTGCTGTTCGAAGACACCGGCCTGTGCCCACAGGTCGATGATGAGTTCCAGCAGTGGTTGCAGACTGTCCCGGACCACAGCGAGGTGGAGTGCAACATCGGGCAAGTCGAGAGGCTGGCGCTGTCGGAGTTCCACGAATTGACCGGCGGCACATCGTGGACGAACCGTGGCGCCTGGGGCAGCGATGCGGAAGTGGGCGCCTGGCACGGGGTGACATCCGAGGGCGGGCGCGTCGTGGGCCTTTCGCTGCCCGACAACGGCCTTGCCGGTCCACTCCCGGCGGAGATTGCCAACCTCGGGGAGTTGAGGGTGGTCAATCTCGCGGGCAACGACCTGTCCGGGGCGATGCCGAACGCCCTCGCCGGTTTGTCGGAGTTGACCGAACTGCGAGTCGGCGGGAACATGGGGCTCGAGGGCGCGCTGCCCTTCGGTCTGCGGCGGTTGGACCAGCTGCGCGTGCTCAACTTCGATGAGACCGGGCTGTGCGCGTCGCCTTCCGCGAACTTTCAGGCATGGTTCACCGAGGTCGCGGAAACCGCCGGCGCCATATGCGACAACCCGGAACAGGTCACGGTGTCGTTGGAGACGGTCTACCTCACGCAGTCGGTCCAGACTCCGCTGAGGCGGGTGCGTCTCGTGGCCAACCGGGAGGCGCTGCTCAGGGCGTTCGTCACTGCCGAGGAGCCTCGTGGGTACTTCGAGCCAGAGGTCGTGGCGGTATTCTCGATGCTCAGCGATGAACTTCACCGCGTGGTGATGAAACGCGACGACAACCAGATCCCGGCGGAAGCGGACGAGGGTGACCTGGCGCTGTCCTACAATGCAGTAATCCCGGCAGAGGTGATCGTCCCCGGTGTGCAGATGACCGTGGAGGTCGATCCCGACGGGACCCTTCCCTTGACCGAAGAGAGCAGCACGCGCTTCCCATCCACCGCTTCCGAATTGCTCAAGGTGGTGGAAGTGCCGCCCATGCATCTTACAGTCGTGCCCGTAATGACCGAGCAGGTATCCGACACCTCGTTCCTGGCCTGGGCGCGCGAGATCAACGATGACAGTCCTCATGTCGGCCTGCTGAAGAACGCCTTCCCGTTTGGGGAGTTCAGCGCCAGTGCCCACGACGTGTATGTCACTTCGCTCGATCTGAGGCCGTCCTCCGGCCAGGTGGCGCTGCTCGGGGAGCTCGAGGCGTTGCGGACTTCGGAGGGGGGAACGGGATACTACTACGGGGTCGCGGACATGACCGGCGCGTCCGCGGGTGGCCGCGGACAACTGCCCGGATGGATCGGCATGGGCCAGCCGAGCTCCAACACGCTCGCGCACGAGGTAGGACACAATGTCTCTCTCCGACACGCGCCATGCGGGGGACCCGAGGGCGTCGATCCGGCCTACCCCTATAACGATGGGGGGATCGGCTATTGGGGATACGACTTCCGCTTTGGATCGGCGATGTCCCCCGACCGAAGCAAGGACATCATGACCTATTGCCGAACGAGCCCGTGGATCAGCGACTACCACTTCAAGAAGGTCATCGACCATCGGGCCGGTTTGGCAGGTGACATCGCGGGAGCCAGGGTGGCTGCTGCATCCGCCCCGGCTTCGGACATGCTGGTGCTGTGGGGCGGCGTCGCGGACGGCGAGATCCAGCTTGAGCCGGTGTATTCGATGCATACCGCGCCCCGCCTCCCCGAAGAGGGGGGTCTCTACCGCATCAGGGGGATTGGCGCCGATGGCCGGACCCTGTTGGCGCTGGATTTCACGCCGGCCGAAGACGGGGAGGGCGGCAAGCACTTCTTCTTCACGGTGCCGATAGAGGCCGAGTGGGAGCATTCGCTGGAACGAATCATCCTCACCGGGCCGGAGGGACTGGTTGCCGTGGAGCGCGACGATGACCGCGCACTCACGGTGGTGACCGAGCGCGGGACGGGGCGCATCCGCGCGATGCTGCGGGACTGGGAAGGCGGGTTGCCTGCGGTGCTGGGGGGGGCCACCGGACTGGAGGTCACGACGACGCGTGGATTGGGGGATGCGGTGCGACTCCGGAGGTGACGGGTGGATGGCCTACCGCTTGCCGACGCTTTGTCCCTGTACGGCAATAGACCGACAGGCGGGGGACCTGCCCGGGGGGCTGGCAGCCAAGTTAGCTAGATATCTAGCTAACTTCCTCCCGTGGTCGCCAGGAAGCTCTCGAAGAGGCTTCGCGACACGGAGCCCACCCGGCCGCTGCCAATCGTCCTGCCGTCGATCTTCACCGACGGGCGCACCTCGGTGGTGGTGCCGCTCAGGAACACCTCGTCGGCGGCGTAGAGCTCGTCCAGCGTGATGGCGCGCTCCTCGACGGGGATGCCGAGTCCGCCGGCCAGCTCGATGATGAACTCACGCGTCACGCCGTGCAGGATGTAGTTGGATCTGGGCGCCGTGGTGAGCACGCCGTCGAACACCGCGAAGAGATTGGCGTGCGAGCCCTCGAGCGCAATCCCGTCCCGGACGAAGATGGTGTCGGTCACGCTGGCGTCCACCGCGGCCTGTTGCGCGAGCACGTTGGGAAGCAGCGCGATCGCCTTGATGTCGGCGCGTGCCCAACGCTGGTCGGGGATGGTGATCGCGTCGTATCCCTGTTGCCACCGTTCCATCGGGGGCCGGTTGTACTGGTTGGCGAAGCCGTAGACCGTGGGCGCGACGGGTGGATCGGGGAATGCGTGGGTTCGGGGCGCCACGCCGCGCGTCACCTGCACATAGACGTAGGCCACCGGCACGCCGGCAAGACCGTTTCTCTCCAGCAGGCCTTCCTTCACCGCCTTGAGCGACGCGACGTCGAAATCGATGCGCAGGGCCCCGAGTCCCTTTGTCATGCGGGCCCGGTGTTGCTCCCAGCGGAACAGCTGTCCCCGATAGGCCGGCGTCACCTCGTAGATGCCGTCCGCAAAGAGAAAGCCCCGGTCGTTGACCGGGACCCTCGCTTCGTCGGCAGGCAGGTATTCGCCACGCAGGTAGACGATGCTCATGCGCCGTGGCCCCCCTGTCGCTCCAGCTTCTCGAACTCTTCGAGCAATTCGGCGTCGCGAATCGGCGCGGCCTGTGGCGCTTCGGCTTCACCATCGTCTCCCGCGGCGCTGCCGGCCTCCAGCTGCTTGGGCTCCTCGGCAGCACCGGCCGGGAGCATGCCCATCTTGGCCTTCAGGGCGATCAGCTTGTCATCGAGGCCCGTAGTAGCCGACCCCGACTCGAGCCGCACGAACTCCTTCTCCAGCGTGTCGCCGGTCAGCGCCTCGTTGACCTCGGCCTGGGCCAGATTGCGCCGCTCGTCCTCCTCGATCTTGTCGGCCATGCGGTTGAACGCCTCGAAGGCCGAGGTGTCCGACAGGCCGGACATGGTCTCGTGGATGCGTTTCTGCGCCTGGGCCCGCTTCTGCTTGGCGATCAGCAGATTCCGCTTGCGCTTCGCCTCCTCGATCTTCTCGTGGAGTTGCCGGAGAGACGCCTTGAGCTTCTCGGTCTCCTGTTTCTGGGCCTGCCAGCTGCGGTCGTAGGCCGTCACCTGCTCCGCCTGCTCCTCGTGCCGCACGAGCGCCTGCTTGGCCATGTCGTCCCGGCCTTCCTGCACGGCCAACACGGCGCGCCGCTCCCACGCCTTCATCTGCTTGGTCGCTTCGTCGGTCTGGCGCTTGAGTTTGCGTTCGTCGGCGATGGCGCCGGCCACTTCGCGCTTTGCCTTGGCCAACTGGTCACGCATGTCCAGGATGATCTGGTTCAACATCTTTTCCGGATCTTCCGCGCGGTTGATCAGGTCGTTGATGTTGGACTTGATCATCGTCGAGAACCTGCTGAAGATGCTCATTCCTGACCTCCCTCCACCGCTTGGGTCAGATCCCGGATCCGCGCAAGGTGCGACGAGGCGGCGAGCTGGACGCTCTCGAACGACGCCCTGAGCTCCTCGAAGTCGAGGGTCTCCAGCTGCAGCGTGTCGCTCAGAATCAACTCGCCTTCCTCGATCCCGTAGGCACCGTGGACCACGTCCGTCGCGTTGAGCTTCAGCAGCGTCTCGTAGAGCCCGCCGAGTCCGTCCGAGCTGGCCGGCAGATCCATCACCTTCATGCGGACCACCAGCACCGGATCCGAGTGGTGGACCACGATCGGCGCACCCCCGTTGTCCGTGCTGACGAGGAACATTCCGTCGTCCACTTCTTCGAAATCCGTGCCGAGACGGACCAGATAGCCTTCAAGGTCTTCGCGGGTAACCATGGCCTTCTCCTTCCAGGTGTTGCGGAGCTAGCAAAAGGGAAGCTAACACGGCCCTCGGCCATCAACCAACGGACCGGCGCTCCCTCGCATGTACGAGCGGGACAGGCGTCGTGTTCCGTGCCTGCAGCCAGTGGATGATCCCCGCGTCGCACGCTGCTCGACATCACCTCACCCGGGCCATCCCCAGCAGCGGGGCCAGATACTCGCCCGTGTACGACGCCGGCTCCTCGGCCACGCGTTCCGGCGTCCCCTCCACCACAATACGGCCGCCCGCGTCGCCGCCTTCAGGACCGAGATCGATGACCCAGTCGGCGGTCTTCACCACATGGAGGTTGTGTTCGATGACCACGACCGTGTTTCCGCGGTCCGCCAGGCGGTGCAGCACCTTGAGGAGGATCCGGATGTCCTCGAAGTGCAGGCCGGTCGTGGGTTCGTCGAGGATGTACACGGTTCGCCCGGTGGCCTTCTTCGAGAGCTCCGCCGAGAGCTTGATCCGCTGAGCCTCGCCACCCGACAGGGTCGTCGCGCTCTGGCCCAGATGGATATAGCCGAGTCCCACATCCGACAGCGTCTGCAGGCGGCGCTTGATCTGCGGCACCGCCTCGAAGAACTCGAGCGCGTCATCGACCGTCATCTCGAGCACATCGGCGATGTTGCGTCCCTTGTAGTAGACATCGAGGGTTTCGCGGTTGTAGCGCCGACCCCGGCATACGTCGCAGGAGACGTACACGTCCGGCAGAAAGTGCATCTCGATCTTCACCAGGCCGTCGCCCTTGCAGGACTCGCAGCGGCCGCCCTTCACATTGAATGAGAAACGGCCGGCCTGATACCCGCGGATCTGGGCCTCGGGGACCCCGGCGAAGAGCTGTCTGACAGGGGTGAACAGACCCGTATAGGTCGCGGGATTCGAGCGGGGCGTGCGGCCGATCGGGGACTGGTCGACCTCGATGACCTTGTCGACGCCGGACAGGCCGTCGATGCGCAAGTGGGTACCCGCGACCGCGCGGCTGCGGTAGAACTGGCGGGAGAGCGCGCGATAGAGGGTGCCGTTGACCAGCGTGGACTTGCCCGAGCCGCTGACGCCCGTCACGGCCACGAAGCAGCCCAGCGGGAATGCCGCGTCGATGTCCTTCAGGTTGTGCTGGGATGCCCCCCGCACGGTGAGACATCGGTCGGGATCCGGCCTGCGCCGCTCGTCCGGCAGCGGGATTTCGCGGTCTCCGCGCAGGTAGGCCCCGGTAACCGATTCGGGGTGGGCGCGCACGGCCGCGACCGGCCCCGCCGCCACGATCTCCCCACCGGCCCGGCCGGCCCCCGGGCCAAGGTCGACCACGAAGTCGGCCGCGAGGATCGTGTCTTCGTCGTGCTCCACGACCACGACGGAGTTGCCCAGATCGCGCAGATCCTGCAGGGTGCGCAGCAGGCGGTGGTTGTCGCGCTGGTGCAGGCCGATGGAGGGCTCGTCCAGGATGTACAAAACGCCGACGAGCCGGCTGCCGATCTGTGTGGCGAGGCGGATTCGCTGCGACTCGCCCCCGGAGAGCGTGTCCGCCGAGCGGCTCAGCGACAGGTAGCCCAGGCCCACGTTTCTCAGGAAGCCCAGGCGCTCGCGCACCTCCTTGATGATCGGGCCGGCAATCTCACCCGGCAGCGGTTCGCCGGGCGCGGGCACCAACCCGGGGGCGGGCTCCTCTCCAGTGACGGGGAGCGATTTCACGAAGGCGAGCACTTCGCCGATCGGCCGCTGCACGATGTCGCTGATCCCGAGCCCGCCAACCCGCACCGATCGGCCGAAGGGGCCGAGCCGCGAACCCTTGCAGTCGGCGCACTGCTGGCTGGACATGTACTGGTCGAGTTGGGAGCGCACGTGTTCCGAACTGGTCTCGCGGTACCGGCGCTCGACGTTCGAGACCACGCCCTCCCAATAGTCCTCGTAGTGGCCGCGCATCTTCCCGGCGTTGTAAGGGAAGCGGATCTTCATCCCGGATGAGCCGTGAAGAATGGCGTTGCGCGCCTCCATGGGCAGATCGCGCCAGGGCATGGCGGGATCGAACTCGTAGGCGTCGGCCAGTCCCGGGATGACGGAGCCGCGGAGGTGTCCCCCCGGTTCACCCCAGGGGATGATGACGCCCTCCAGGACGGACAGCGATGGACTCGCCAGCAGAAGCGCCCCGTTCACCTCCTTCGTGGTGCCCAGCCCTCCACAGGTGCTGCAGGCGCCGTGTGGCGAGTTGAACGAGAACACCCGGGGTTCCAGTTCGGGAAAGCTGGACCCGCAGCTGGCGCAGGCGTAGTGCTCGCTGAACATGTGCGAGATGTCCCGGCTGCCGCGGCGCTCCAGGATCTCCACGACGCCCTCGGCGGCCCGCAACGCGGTCTCGACGGAGTCCGACAGCCGCGCGCGGTCATCCTCCCTTACCACCAGCCGGTCGACAATGATGCCGATGTTGTGGTTCTCGTAGCGGTTCAGGCGGGGAATTTCGCGCAGATCGTACACTTTTCCATTGACCAGGGCGCGAACGAATCCATCTCGGCGCGCCTTGTCGAACAGGTCGCGGAACTGTCCCTTGCGGCCCCGGACCAGAGGCGCCACCACCTGGATCCGGGTTCCCTCCTGGAGCTTCAGCACCTGACCCACGATCTGCGTGGCCGGCTGACGCCGAATCGGAAGATCGCAGCGCGGACACCAGGGCGTGCCCGCGCGGGCAAACAGGAGCCGCAGATAGTCGTAGATCTCGGTTACGGTGCCGACCGTCGACCGCGGATTGCGCGACACGGACTTCTGCTCGATCGAGATCGCCGGAGAAAGGCCCTCGATAGTGTCCACATCCGGCTTTTCCATCAGTCCCAGGAACTGGCGGGCATAGGCCGACAACGACTCGATGTAGCGGCGTTGTCCCTCGGCATAGATGGTGTCGAAGGCGAGCGACGACTTACCCGATCCGGAGAGCCCGGTGACGACCACCAGACGTTCCCTGGGAATATCCAGCGAGATATTCCGGAGGTTGTGCTCGCGCGCGCCGCGAATGGCAAGTACGTCGGGACTCAACGATCGAACCCCGCTGGTTCGGCTCTGCTCATTCCCTCAATATCCCCATTCCCGAAACAGCAGGAATCCCCAGATGCTCTCCAACTCGAGCGAGGCGTCGCCCAGCCCGCGGTATCGCTCGCGCGTGCAGCGTCCCTCCAGGAATCCTTCCAGTCTCACGTCCTGCGGCATCGCCACCTCGACCCTTACCCCGCCGCTGTTGACGGGCAGGGTCGGATCGGCGCAGAAACCGCGCTGGTAGACACCCGTGATGAACACGTCGTCGAGAACGTACTTCCCGACCTCGACCTGAAGCGACGAGGCCCCGAACGCCGCGTTGGCCTGTCCCTGCTCGGCCTGCGACAGCGAAAGGTGGTCGAGATCCAGCTCCTGGGCCAGAAGGTAGCCGATCTCGTTGGCGACCTGCCCCAGCAGGAGGTTGGTTCCGGCACCGACCGACACGGCCCCGGCATCACCGAGCAGGGCGGATGTGGGTTGGCCCAGGAACAGGTAGTTGATCAGATCGGATTCGGACATCGCGGATTCGGCGTCGCCCGAGAAGGTGAGCGTGGGCTCGAGCAGCGTGCCCGATACATTGGCGGTGATCACCAGGGGCTGGCCCTCGCGGGCGCGCACCCTGTTCTCCGCAGTGATGGTCAGTCCGGGATTGAACCCGGGCGTCCCTGGAAACTGAAAGGTCCCTTCGGTCATCCGCATTGTGCGCGGTCCGAGGCTGAGGGTGCCCCTCACGACCTCCATCTCTCCGCTGAGAACCAGCTGGTTGGCCTGGCGGTCGAAGGTGACCGAAAGGTCTCCGGCGGTCTCGATGTTCATGTCCCGCGAGCGAAGCCAGTTTCCGCTCCCGACCTGCATGTCGATCAGGACGCGCAGGTTCTGGAGAAACGGGATGCGCTCCACGGCACCGTCATCATCTGCGGCCGACTCGCCGGGTCCGATTCTCAGCGTCGCCGCGCTGAACAGGGCGGGATCGTAGAGGTCGACGACTTCCGCAGTGCGCTGGAACTCTTCCATGAATACGGTGCCGCCTTCGACAACCACCACTCCCTCGATGTACGGGAAGTCGAAGGATCCGGTCAGGGAGACCGCTTCGCTGGTGATCGCCGCCTCCATGTCGGCCCGATTCACGATCTGGAAGCCCACCGGGCGGAAGGTGAGATCGAGAGGGATGCTGTCCGACATCTGGCCCAGGTCGACCGTGCCCCGGACATCCATTGTCCCTACGGAAACGGCCGAGCCCTCGATTGCGACAACGCCGTTCGGGCTGAGATCCATGCCGATGTCCGTCGACGAGAACCGAACCGCGAACGGGGCCATCAATGCGCCAACATTTTCCAGGCGAAGCGAACCGTTCGGTTCGAGGTCGGAGGGGCGCCCCCCCAGAGTGACCCTGCCGCTTACGGTCCCCTCCACCTCTTCCAGCGTCTGGAGGATCCCCAGGACCATCCTGGCCGGGAATGAATCGGCGACGATGTCCAGGTTCACCGGCTCGTCGGGCACCCTGTCCGGGACGGACGCCAGGCGAAGGTCCGCGGGCGCGGTGCCGGCTACCCGAATCGTGCGGCGACCGCTGGTCCAGCTCTCGATCTCCGTTTCAAGGGTGCGGTCCGCGAAGGTGCCGTTCATCGTCACGCTGTCGAATCGCAGCGTCTCAAGTTCCGCGCCTTCCAGCCGTATCGCCGCCTCCCACTCCGGATCCTCGCCCGAGCCTCCGGCGTTGACCTCCGCCACCATCACCCCGCTGGGCGGCGTCTCCATCTGGATGAGTCTCCCCAGAATGCCGAGATCCAGATCGGCGACCCGAAGGTTGAAATCGGAATCGGCGCTGCCTCGGGAAAGCCGGCCGTCCGCGTTCAGCCGCAGTCCGCCGCCGCCGGGGCGGATGAGGCCGAAGTCCCGCACTACCAGCGCATCCGGATTCCACTCGAAGCGGGCGGGTCCTCGCAGGTTCCAGCGCCGGTCGTCGAAAACGAGTGTGAGGCGATCCAGATCGACCCGGCCGGCACTGTCGTCCAGCTGGACAACACCCTGCAGATCGTAAGCCTCTTCCTCCGACCTCTGGATCAACGTGCGCAGTCGACCCCGGGTCCCGGAATCGATCTCTCCCTCGACGGTTGCGGAGAGGAACTCGCGATCCCAGAGGGTGATCGAGTCGCCGGTCACCGTTCCCTGCACGACGACGCCCGGCGGGGAACGCTGATTCTGCTCCGAGTCTGCGCGGATCGAATCCGGCCGCGGGACACTGATCCCGGTCACCGTGATCTCCGCCTCGACAGACTGGGCCGAGGAGCGTCCATAGGCGAAGTCCGCAAACGTGAACCCGGCAGCAACCGCGAGGTCGTCGAGTCCACCCGCAACATGCAGGTCGCCGTTCACACGGCCCTCGAAGCGAATGTCCTGCGCCCTCGGGACGGTGTCCGGATCCACGCCGTCCACCTCGATCATCAAGTCCTGCTCGATCGCCGACAACTCGTCCCAGGCAACAAGGTTCGCCCCCATGAACACATCGCGCAGCGGAGCAATCGAGGGCGAGCGTACCGACAGCGCGATACCTTCGCCGCGGACTTCGGGGGCGGCCCCGATGTTCCCGCTTCCGCTCACTTCCACGCCTCCCGCGTTCGCGTGCAGGGTTTCGACGTGCAGGAGTCCGTCGTCGTCCACCCAGGCGCTCATGGCAGCGGTGTCCACCTGTAGTGCGCCGATGCTGGAAGGCCCCGAGTTCAGGGTCCAGGCTCCGCGCAGTGACGCAAGGTCCAGGCCTTGCCCGTTCAGGGTCGCGGCCCCCGACACGATGGTCGAGTCAGGCAGCTCCCCGATCACCCGCGACAGGTTGAAGCCCTCGCTGCGGACGAACATCTCGTACCCGGCCGCGAGATCGCGGGCGTTGATGATCCCTTCCGCCTGGAGTGGGCCGGCGTCGGTGTCGAGGTCTGCCGCGATGGTCAGCCGGTCCATGCCGCCCCTGAGTGAGAAGGAGCCGTCCACGGAGCCGGCGACGGGGAGGCCCGGGAACAGCTCGCCAAGCGTCGACAGGGACATCGGGCGCACCGTCGCATCCAGATCGACCACCTCGATCGCGGTATCCCCGTACAGGCTGCCCGTGAATGCCAGCGTGCTGGACGCTCCTCCGGAGCCGGTATGATTGGCAGAGACTGCGATTGCGACGCCGGTTTCCAGAGCCCCGTCCGCCTGGATCGTGACGTCGCCGGTCCCCTGCCACCGTGGTCCCGGCGCGAAGACATCGAGCAACGAGTAGTCCAGCGCCGTCACCGTGACGTCTACGTCGTCCATCCCGTCGCGACCCAGTGTGGTCCCGCTTCCCGCCAAGTGCACGAGCGTGTCCGTCCCGGTGCCCGAAACCAGCGCCAGATCCCCCGCAATCTCGAGATGGCCTGCGGCGCCGTTGAAGCTCACGTCGCCCGTCAACACTCCCGATACCGGCAAATCCTCCGGCAAGAACCGCTCCAGTTCGGCGGTTGCAAGCCCATCGGGCTCGGCGCGGAGGTCGCTCAGCCCCATCTGTTCACCAGGGAGCAGAACGCCCGTAAAGGTGATCCGCCCTCCTGCCCCCAGGTCCGCTTCGACTTCGCTCAGTTCGATCCGGCGATCGGCGGGATCGTTGTCGATTCGGACACTCCCGCTCGCTACACCATGATCGAACCGTTCGTCGATCCAGGAGAGATCCGTCAGCGCAAGGCGGGTCATGTGGAGGTCGAACCCCGTGCGCAGCCGATCGCCGCCTGGTCTGGCCTCAAGACGCCCCGTACCCTCCGATCCCGGCAAACGGAGACGATCGGCGTCGAAGAAGATTCCCTCCCGGCCAATCTCGATCTCGCCCGCGATGTCGAAGAGATCGAGATCACCGGTGCCGATCGGATAGACGAGCGCCACGTTTTCCATGTTCGCCGTCAGGAACAGGTCGGATGAAGGCAGAATATCGAGCACGGGCAGGTCCCCCTCGATGCCTCGGACCCGCCTTCGCGACCCATCCGCGGCACGGTGAATCGCAGTGCCGTCCCGAATACTCACACCTCGAATCCGAAGGGCCGGCGAATCATCATCCGTCGCAGTGGCAGCTTCTGCGCCGCCCTCCGTGGCGTCGTCGCCCGAGACCACCAGGGTAGCGAGGTCCACCCGACCGCCCCCGGCCGGGGCGAGATCAACCACCGCGCCCCACAGGTCCAGATCCGCAATGGTGCGCGTACCACCGATCAGTCCTGCAAACGAATACCGCGCCCGAATCGAATCGGCCACGAGCACGAGATGCCCGGTGGTGTCGCTCAACCGCAAATCATGCACGGTGGCCCCCCCGAGCAGACCTCCGGAACCAAGGGAGTCCACGGTAATCGAGCCGTTCACAACCGGGCGGACCCGGTCCAGCGCCCACTGCAGCGCCAGTTCGCGCCCGGCAGAGGTCCGGCTCACCCAGACCGCGCCCGCCACCCCGAGTACAAACAACCCGCTCACCGCCAGGACTGCCCAAAGCAGGACGGTCCGGAACCAGCGCCTGGCGGGCTGTTCGTCCTGTTTCATGGTCAGAAGGCCTGGCCGATCGAAAAATGAAGCTGGAAGCGCCGGAGGGAAAACCCCGAACCGTCACCGAAGAGAACCGGAGGGCCCAAGATGGCCAGATCCTCGGAAACGACCCAATCGATCAACTCCGATGGTCCGCCCGGCGCAGCGATGTCGATCCGGTCCGCCATGCTGTCCTCGCCGAAAACATAGGGTCGAATCTGCGAGGTGACCACTTCGAGCGGCTCCCGCTCGTGGAAGGAGTAGGCGACATCCAGGCGAATGGGTCCAAACGCCGTGTTGTAGCGAAGGCCGAAGCCGGGGCTCAGTTCCAGGTCGTCGAGCTGCGGCCCCTGGGGCCATACCTGTCCGACATCGACAAAGGCGGCCCCGCTGAGCACAGTGCCGGCCAGGTCGAACCGGAGTTCCGCGCTGGCTTCGAACGTCGACAGTCCCCCTACGGGACGGAGTTGGAAGAGGTCCGTGCCGGCCACGGCGGATGCGTCGCAGGTGAGGTCCACGACCGTAACGGGGAGACACGCTGGCTCCATCCCGCCTTCCCTCCGGCGGAGCAGCTCCCGCACCCCGATCGACAGGCTCCTGGGTCCCAGGCTGCTCTGCGCGAAACCGCGGACGCTGTTGGCGCCGCCACCGTAGAACCGCTTCTGGGACGGCACTACCTCCGCAAAGCGCTCCGTGTCAGTCGCAATGCCGAGGAACCCCCCCGGGTTGATCCGCCCCGCGCGGACCCGCAGTGCAAGCACCCTCCCCTCGCCGATCCCATTGTAGAAGCTGGCATCGGCAAAGGCGCGGAAGTAGGCATAGTCCGAGCCTGTGAAACCCTCCGCGAACTCGACATCCACCAGAGCCTTCGAACCGCTGGTGGGGCTGAAGATGTTGTCGCTGCGGTCCCTGTTGAAGGACACCGCTATCGGCGACAACCAGTTGGCGCTCGAGAGCGCGTCGATGTCTTCCGGGGTGCATGCAAGGAAAGTGGCGCAGAGGGTGACCTCGGCCGCCGCCAGGCGGGTCAGTTGAGGGCGGAACCTCGTGCTCAGGAAGGAGCCCACGCCCATGTCGCGGTTGATACCGACATCGAGGCCGAAGGCGTCGCGCACGAAGATGTTCTTGCGGGACTGGCGCTCGGCGAACACGCCCACCGCGAGGTCGTTTCGCCTCGACAGAAACGTGGGCTGGCCAAAGTCGACGCTGGCCAGCCAGTTCAGGCGGCCGAACTCGCCCGTTCCCGCCTGCGAGCAGAGAGGCGTGGCCTGGAGAAGCCCGGCGAGCAGGTTGGAGAGCCGGGCCTGAGCCTGGAGGGTGCGGCCTCCCCCAAAGAAGTTCCTGCTGGTCCATCGTCCCTCGATATTGAAACAGTCCGCGCTGTTGGCGCCGCCACCGGTCCGTACTCGATGCACATCGCCTTCGACGACATCCACCCGGATGGGCAGGACGGAGTCCATTTCCATGCTGGCCACGTCCCGCTGTACCTGGGCTCGCGAAACGATGCCCAGTTCATGAAGACTTCGCTGCGCCTCACGGATCCGGCTCTCGCGGAACAGCTCACCTTCGGAAAACGGGAGACGAGCCCGGATCACATCGTCGCCAAGGAGCGCATTCCCCGACACCTCGATGGGCCCGAATGTCGTTCGTGGACCCAGTTCGACCCGGTAGTTTACGGACGCGGTGTCACTGTCCAGAGATCGGTCGAAACCGTAGAAGACTTCGGCGAAAGCGTATCCCGCGTTCCGAAGGAGCAGTGTGAGCGTGTCGCGCGCCTCCGCGATGAGCAGGAAGCTCGCCGGGTCGCCTGTTCCGACCGGTAATTCTCCCTCGAACCCCAGACCGGCCGGTATCGAGTCTCCCTGGAACTCGATCGATCCCACCCGGAAGGGCTGGCCCTCTTCGATGCGAAAGGTGACCGACACGGTCCCGTCGTCGTTGCCAACCACCTCCGCATCGGCGGACATCGCGCGAAAACCGTGCGCAGCGTAGAGCTGACGCAGCCGGCTCAGGTCGTCTTCCATCACACGGGCGCTGAAATACTGTCGATCCCGAAACCAGTCAATACCCACGGCGCAGGTCGTGACGGTGAGGACAGGGGGACAGCTCGACGCCTTCGTCAGTACCGCACGACGCAACTCGGTATCGGAAAAGGTCTCGTTTCCGCCGAATTCAACCGCAGCGATCTCCTGGCGGACCGTCTGACCCCACGCGGACCCGGAAGGCACGACGCCGCCGAGCAGCGCCATGGCTGCGCATAGACTCCAGCTCGGGCTACGGACGCACACCTTCGTCACCAGACTAAACGCTCCCCTATCGCACACGCCGAGGGTACCGGCGGCTTTCCGCGGGAATGAAACGTCCGGAATCTTCCGAATAAAGATAAACAATGGCCTCGGCCGAGGACTCTCGCACCTTGATCAGGTTGATGGAGTTTCGCCCCTTCTCCGTACCCCGTCCCCGCGTGGATGATGCGGTGCCGGCAATGATGACGGGCACGGCCTCGCCGCCCCCGGCCGGCGTATTGCCGCGTCCAAGCCAGGACTGGTGGATGTGGCCCGCAAGGACCAGATCGACGCCCCACTCCGCGGCCAGGTCCAGAACACGCGCCGCGCCGGGCAGCGTCGGAATCGGATCGCCGTCGTCGGGGCCGAGGAGATTGTGGTGAACCACCAGAATGCGCAGCGCCCCGGGTCCGGCGTGGGCGAATGCGGTTGCGGCGAATTCCAGCTGCCTGCCGCGAAGGCGGCCATTGACGATTGCAGACAGAGGGGCAGAGGAGTTGAGCGCGACCAGCCGCGCTGCGACCGTGTCGTCCTCACCCGCGCTCAGATCCAGGAACGAGTCGAGCCGGTCGTCGATGAATCTGCGGTAGTTCCGGTAGGGCGTGAAGATTCGCTCCCAGACCCGGTAGAGGGGAACGTCGTGGTTCCCCGCCGTCACCACCACGGGACGCGGAGCGAGCCGCTCCAGAAAGTGCCGTGCGGCCCGGTATTCCCCCACCTTGGCGCGCTGTGTGAGGTCCCCGGATATCACGATCGCGTCAGGTCCGTGCTCCGTCACAAAGTGGAGAATCGCTTCCGAAACCGCAGGTCGGTGGGGCTTGCCGAAGTGCAGGTCGGACGCGTGGAGGACGATCACCCGCGGGCGGAACCCTTCGCAGCGCGCAGTTTCATCATCCAGGTGACGCCAACGGCGATCAGCCCGAGCGAAATCACCTGGGCAAGGGTGAGCGCGCCGAAGAAACGATCATCCTTGGCCCGGAAGAACTCCACGATGAACCGCTCGGCGCCGGCCAGGGCGAGCCAGGTCATGAAGATCCACCCCGGCCGATTGCCCTTGCCGCGCAACGACCAGAGCAACACGAAGATGAGGGTGGAAAGTCCCGTCTCGTAGAGCTGGGTGGGGTGGACGGGGAGTATCTCGCCGTACCGCTCGATCATCGCCGGATCGACCGCTATCCCGAAGTTCTCGCTGATCGTGCTCGCGTGCGATGGTGGCGACCCGTTCGGAAACGCGATTCCCACCCACGAATCCGTGGGGCGCCCATAGTCATCCCCGACCAGAAAGCAGCCAATTCTCCCCACGGCGTACGAGAGGGCCAGCGCTGGAGCGATCGCGTCCGCGGTCTTCCCCAGCGGCAGACCCACTTTGCGGATTCGCCAGACGATCAGGGCCGTTGCCAGCAGAAAGCCCCCGTACCACACCATCCCCGCCCGCGCGAAGAGCATCCCGAAGGGGTCGGCGGCGAACCGGGGATAGTTGAGGAACACGTAGTAGAGCCGGGATCCGACAAGACCGCCGACCACCGCCATGAACAGCAGATCCCACGCGATCTCGGGGTCGTGGCCCATTCGGCCCAGCTCGGACTTGAGGATGTAGCCGCCCGTAAGGAAGGCCAGCAGCATCATCACGCCGAACGAGGTGATCGGGTCGCCTCCGAGGATGGGAAACCACTCGGGCATTCGAAAGAGTATCGGATACATGCTTACCGTGTCCTGGTCAGTGTTGGGTTGCCGGTGTCCATGGTACCATGCCGGGGATGGGTACGCTCGCCCGCGCGTCGTCCAGGTCGCCGAAACTGCGGTGTTCGGCCCGGAACTGTCCCGCCCGGGCGATCATGGCCCCGTTGTCGAGCGACACCCTGGGCGATCCGACGAAGAGGCGTCCGCGCGTGCCCAGTCCTTCGCGAAAGCGCGCGCGGAGAGGGCCATTCGCCGACACTCCTCCGCCCAGCAGGAGCCGGTCGCACCCGACGGCCTCCATCGCCGCGAAGGTCTTGCGGGCAAGGACATCCACGACTGCCTCCTGGAAGGACGCTGCCAGATGGGCGCATTCGGCCTCCACCTCGCCGTTCTCCTCCAGGCCCGCCACGGTCTGGGCAACCGCGGTCTTCAGCCCCGAGAAGGAAAAATCCAGCGGAATGCGGCCCGCAGACCCGGCTTTGGCGCGCATCATCGGTCTGGGGAATGCGTAACGGTCGGGATCACCCGGGACAGCCGCCGCCTGGACAGCCGGCCCACCCGGGTAGGGAAGCCCCAGCAGCTTGCCCACCTTGTCGAATGCCTCCCCCGCCGCGTCGTCCCGGGTCTGGCCGAGAAGGAAGTACCGACCCCACTCCGGAACCCATAGCAGGAGCGTGTGTCCGCCCGACACCAATAGCGCCACGAAGGGCGGGACCGCGTCGGGGTCCTCGAGGACGGGACCGAACAGATGTCCTTCCATGTGGTGCACGGGGATCCAGGGAACGCCCAGCGCGAAGGCGGCGGCCCGTCCCCAAGATACCCCCACCAGGAGCGCCCCGATCAACCCCGGCCCCGCCGCCACGGCAATCGCGCGAAGCTGGCGTCGCTCGACCTCGGCCTCTCGCAATGCCGCTGCCACGACGGGCTCGATCCGCCGGACATGGTCCCGGGCGGCGAGTTCCGGCACGACACCCCCATACACCCGATGCACGTCCTGTGAATGGATTACGAGCCCGCGGATCGTTCCCTTCTCGTCGAGGACCGCCGCGGAGGTCTCGTCGCAGGTGGTCTCGATGCCGAGGACAGGCCCGATCACAGCCCGCCGGCTCTTCTCACCGTCACCGAGTCCGCGTCCGCGGCACCCTCCAGGAACCGGCCCAAGCCGCGCACCTCGATCGGCACGCGTACCTCACCGACCTCCTCGATCTCTTGCCGCAATTCCTGCGGATCCATCGTTGAGGCCACGACCACCGCAGCCGTGTCGACCGCATCCAGCAGCACGCCCGCGCCGGAGACGGTGACTCCGACCATCGCGGGCTCCACCACCAGGTCCTCGCCGGCGAGCGCCAGGTCGACCGGCAACGGGCCGAGCGCCAGGCTCTGCCGGGGGGCCGCTTCCACCAGGATGGTCGCGCTCAACGGGTTGACGACCAACCCTCCGAGACCAACCGTGTCCACCGCGACATCGAAACGCCCGGCGCCGGTCAGGGAACTCAAGTCGAACGGTTGGAGGAACACGGCCTCCAGCGCGTCCACCTCCGAGGCGGGACCACGGACCTGGGCGAAGAGCAGGTTGGCCCGGGGTTCGGCGACCAGCGCCAGCGAGTCGGGAAGCCGTCCGATCACCCTCGGAGACACCGGTATCTCCTCGACCCTGTACTGCTCGAACAGCAATCGAACCGTGCTCGGAGCGAAGTCCTCGATCGCCACGCTGCCGCGGTCCACGTTCCACACCCAGTCCGGCACCAGCTCGAGGACCAGGTCCTCTCGCCCGACAGAGTCCACCGGGATTACGACCACGGGCTCCGCCATCGCGACCCGAAACAGATCACCCATCGGACCGGTCACGGTCATGTCCACGGTCGCGGGCGACGGATCCCCCTTGAGGAACCAGTCCGAAGCGACCTGGTCCACCCGAACCTGCACGCCGGGGATCTCGAGCCGGCTCACCCGGTCGTCGCTCAGCCGCATCGTCGCCCACAGCAGAACGGCCAGCGTCAGCGCGGCGAGCTTGATGCGCCAATTGCGAGCGAACACCCCCGGAAAGGACACTACTCTTCCCTCTCCACCAGCCGCCCGACGAGACCGACGTTGGCCTCGGAATCCCACGCGGTGGAGCCGGCCACCTTCTTGTAGATGATGCCGTCCGTGCTGATGAGGAAGGACTCCGGGACGCCCGTCGTGCGGTAGGTGCGCTGGATATCCCCGGAGGGGTTCAGCAGGATGGGAAAGGTCAGATCGAGTTCGCGCGCAAAGGCGAGGGGATCGCCGCCGGGGTTCCCTGCGCGGTCGGATCCTCCAACCGGTGCGTCGATGCTGATCGCCGCGATCTCGAAATCCTCGCGCGAAAAGGTGTCGTAGAGGCGCTGCATCGAGGGCATCTCTTCGCGGCAGGGGCCACACCAGGTCGCCCACACGTTGAGGAGCAGGACCTTGCCCTCATAGGTCTCGAGGGTGACGGGGTTTCCATCGGCATCGACCACTTCGAAGTCCGGCGCCGGATACCCCGAGACAACCGGCGGGATGCGGCTGCGGCCGAACCAGGCACCCGCGACAAGTGCCACGCATACGGCCAGCGCCACCAGGTAAGGCCGCCGGCTGGCTGACCGCCTCTCGGAGGAGCGTTGCTGTTTCATCGCCATGGCGCGCTCGGTGGTTCGCTGTTATCGCCGTTCCGGTCCGGGCGTTCCATCGCTCCGGGCACTTTCGGCGCCGGGCGCACTTCCCGCCCGACGACGAGACGCACTGCTGTCCCCTCTGCTACGGGCACGTGGGGTTCCGGGTCCTGGCCGAAAACTACACGTACGTTGAGCAGGCTGTACCTCCTGTCCACCTCACCAAGCTCCAGCCCCAGCGAGCGCAGTACCGCATACGCCTCGCCCTGCGTCATTCCGGCCAGCCGGGGCATCGGGAAGGTGGGAGGACCCCGGCTCACCACGAGCCGCACGTCGCCCGGGATGCGGATTTCGGTTCCGGGCGCTGGATCGATGCCCAGGACCCGGCCGGCCGGGGTGCGGGAGTCGGCCGTATCCACCCGCACCACAAATCCTCCCGCGTCCAGCAACTCGGCCGCGCGGTCGCCGGCGAGGCGCGTGAGGTCGGGGACGGCGCGCATCTCGGGCCCGGACGAGACCGTGATTCGCACAGGTGCCTGCACCAGGGCGGTGAGGCCCGGCAGGGGACTCTGCCCGAGCACGAGTCCCGCCTCCACGCGGGGGTGCCGTACCGAGTCGACGTGGCCGATGACGAGTCCCGAGTCGATCACCGTGGCAAGCGCCAACTCGAGGGGCTCGCCGCGAATATCCGGCACTGCCTGCAATTCCACCGACTGTTCGCCGGCCGGGAAGACGAGGGTGACAGCGACCAGGTATCCCAGCCCCAGCCCGGCACCCACCAGGAGAAAAGCGGCCAGCGCCGGATGAAGGGAGAGGCGGCCCACCCGCACCGGCGCCGCTCGGGCGGTCTTCCGGCCGGCATGTCCTCGCCGCGACCTCTTCCGGGCTGGGCGACGCGTGCTCTTCGCCTTCGCGGGACGCCGCGCTCGCTTCTTCTTGGCGGGACTCTTCGCCCTGGCCGTGCCCTTAGTCTTGGCCGCACCCTTGGCCTTGGCCGCACCCTTGGCCTTGGCCGTACCCTTGGCCTTGGCCGCACCCTTGGCCTTGGCCGGACGACGAGTCTTCTTCGCCTTGGCCTTCCTGTTGCGCCGGATTGAGCGGCCCAGATCCATCAGTCGCTAGCCCTCCTCATTCTTGCCGCGAAGGCGCCGTCGAATCCACTCTTGTGGGGCAATACCGCGAGGCATCCCTTCGCATCCAGAAACCGGTCGGGTATGGCTCCCGGTTCGATGCGGAAGTCCGGATGACGTGTCAGAAAGGCCTTCACCTGCCCCCAGTTCTCCTCGTGCTCAAGGGCACATGTAGCGTAAACAAGGAGGCCTCCGCGGGGAACCACGGAGGCGGCGCCCTCCAGGATCGAGCATTGCAGTTCCGCGAGCTTTTCGATGTCCTGCTCCCGAATTCGCCAGCGCCCGTCCGGGTGACGGCGGAGGGTTCCGGTGCCGCTGCATGGGACGTCCGCCAGTACGACTTCAGCGCTTTGCAGTGGTGGATGACGCGCGTCCGCGGCCACGCACCAGACTCGCGGGTGCGATCGACGCGCGTCCTCACGAACCCGCGCGTCCGCAAGCACCTGCGAGTCCGACGCGCCCACTGCCCCAGTCCGTTGCACGCCCAGCCGCCGAATCCCCTCGATCACGCGCACGAGACGGCTCGTCGAGAGATCGGCAGCCACCACGCCCCCCGCCGACTCGCTCAAGGCGAGCGCCTTGCCACCCGGGGCCGCGCACAGGTCGGCGATGTGGGCACCGGTCCGGGGTGACACATAGTCCACCACCAGCGACGCGGCGGGATCCTGAATCACGCCGGGTACGACGGACAGGGCCGCCCCGGGGCTTGCACCCGGCGCCAGCCTGATCCAGGACCAGCCATCCGACCCGGCGGCGCCGTCCACAATGTCGATTTCGGCAGATCCGGTCTGGCACAGCCCTGCTGCGGCGAGCCTGTTCCGAGCGTCCGCTATATCCGCCCCGATCGGCCGAAGGTACACCAAGGGTTCCCGGTTGTTGGTCTCGACGAGCTCACGCGCGCCATCCCGACCGAAGGCGGCGATCCATCGGCGCACGAGCCAGCGCGGGTGCGACCCCCACGTGCAGAGGTACCCTTCGAGATCCTCCTCCGGATCGGGAAACGATGCCGCGTCCGTGCGCGCCCGCGCCACCTTCCGCAGCACCGCATTTACGAGACCCGACGCGGCGCGGCTTCGAGTCCCCTTGACGTGCTCGACTGCCTCCGACACCGCGGCGTAGGCCGGCACCCCTCCCATCTCGAGAATCTGATACGCACCCATCCGCAACGCCGTGATGACATCCGGGTCGAGCTCGCCGAGGCTGCGGGCGCAGAACCGCGACAGGATGTGATCGATCCTCCCGCGCAGGCGCATCGTGCCGTATACCAGGTGGCGAATCCATCCGCGCTCGGGAGACTCGGGCGCTCCGGACGCCTCCCACGCCACGTCGAGGCGCCGCCCCGATCCCACTTCCCCGAGGATGGACGCGGCCAGGGCCCGGCCCGTCGGCAGACTGTTTCTGCCGCGGCTTCCCGTGCGGGGGCCGCTCAACTTCGCTCCGGATCCAGCATCCCCGATGCGGGCGATGACGGCACCGCGATCTCCCGCGCCGGCATCCGTCCGGCAAGATACGCCTCCCGGCCCGCCATGATCGCGAGCCGCATCGCCTTCGCCATGCCGACCGGGTCCGAGGCAGCGGCGATCGCGGTGTTCATCAGCACGCCGTCCACGCCCTGCTCCATGGTGATGCAAGCATCCGAGGCGGTCCCGACTCCCGCGTCCACGATGACGGGGACGCTGAGCCGCCGCTTGATCTCGCGGATGTAGTAGGGATTCACCACGCCGAGCCCGCTGCCGATCGGACTCGCGAGAGGCATCACCGCCACGCAACCCGCGTCTTCGAGCCTCAAGGCGGTGATCAGGTCGTCGTTCGTGTAGGCCATGACCCTGAAGCCGTCGGCCACAAGTTCGATCGCCGCCTCGAGCGTCGCAGCGGTATCCGGCAGCAGGGTGCGTTCGTCGCCGATCACCTCCAGCTTGACCCAGTCGTTGAGCCCCGCGGCCCGCCCCAGCCGCGCGTACCGGATTGCGTCGGCAGCCGTGTAGCACCCGGCGGTATTCGGCAGCAGGAAGAACTCGTCGGGGTCGAGGTGATGGAGGATGCCCTCCTCCTGACTGCGGTCGAGGTCGACCCGGCGAACCGCCACGGTGACCATCTCCGCCCCGCTGGCACGAATCGCGGCCACCATCTCGTCGTTCGTCCGGTATTTGCCGGTCCCGACGATGAGCCTCGAGGTGAAAGAATGGCTCCCGATCAAGAACGGGACGTCCGGGCGCGTCTCCACCGTCATCTATCCCCCTCCTACGAAGTGCACGAGTTCGATCCGGTCTCCCTCTTCGACCGGGGTAGCCTGCAACGCCTCACGGGCGAGGATTTCGCGATTTCGCTCCACCACGACTATTCCCGGATGGAGTTCCAGCGACCGGAGGAGTCCGGTCACGGTCATCCCGGCGCCGACCGACCGCTTCTCGCCGTTGAGCATGATCGACACGGACTCACCCTCAACCCCGGGTTCGAATTCCGATGTCGTCATCAACCCTCTCCTTCCTGGAGAGCCTCAAGGTAGCGCGTCACTGCCCGCTGCGGGTCGGGCGCGCGCCAAACCCCGCTCAGAACCATCACCCCGTAGGCGCCGCACGAGAGCAACTCAGGGACCCGGGCGGGCGTGACCCCTCCGATTGCGATGACGGGGAGGTGGCCGCACTCCACCGCGCGGGTCATCGCCTCGGGTCCGATCGCGGGGCGCCCGGGGTGCGAACGCGTAGGGTAGATGGCGCCGAGAACCAGATAGTCCAGGTCGCTGCGGCCAGGACCGCTGGCCTGGTCCGGCGAGTGGATGGAACGTCCCACCCGCAGCCCGGCCCCGGCCATCTCCCGGACGAGCGCGGCGGGCAGCGAATCCTCGCGCAAGTGCACGCCCCCGGCGCCCGCCGCCATCGCCACGTCGACCCTGTCGTTCACCACGACCAGCGTACCGGTCTGGCGAGACAGTCCGGCGAGCCAGGACACCGTATCGAAGAGACGGCGAACGGGAGTCTTCCGGGTTCTGAGGTGCAACGCCATCGCGCTCCCACCAGCGTCGAGCAGCGGACGGATCCGCGCGCGGAAGTCTCCGGAATCGACGTGGTCGTCCACGGCGATGACGTGCAGTCGCGGCAGCGCGCCAGCCGGGCCCCTGGCATCCCGGATGTCGCCACCCCCAGCGGATCGTCGCGCCGGCCTACGCAAAGCGCTCACCGGGCCGGGGCCCGCGTCCTCGGAGCCAGGCAGCCGCGTCCATGCGCGTTTGCCGGCCGGTTGCACTTCGCCGATGCGGACCAGCCCACTCCCCGTCGCAACCAGAAGGCCGTGATCGGCGTCTCCCACCACGACCTCGCCCGCCGCGGCGCGCTGCGGCTCCGCCCCCTTCGGCCCTTCGCCATCATCAGCGACCGATGGCCGAAAGATCTTCACGGGCTCGTTTCCCCGCAGCGTCCACGCCCCGGGCAGCGCGTCCATGGCGCGTACTTGGTTCGCCACTGCGGGTGCATCGCGCGTCCAGTCGACCCGCGCCGACTCTCGGCTGATCTTGGGTGCATACGTGGCCCGGGCATGATCCTGCTCGACCTCCTCCACAACCCCGGACTCCATCCTGTGCAGCACGTCCACCACGAGTCGCGCGCCCATCCCGGCAAGGTGTCCCGACAGCGAGTACGCCGTGTCATCGGACTCGATGGCAACGGACTCCTGCGCGAGAACGGGGCCGGCATCCATGGCCTCGACCATGCGCATCACCGATACCCCAGTGACCGCGTGGCCCCGTGCGATGGCCCAGTTGATCGGGGCCGCACCCCTGAGTTCGGGGAGAAGCGAGGCGTGGAGGTTGAGTGAACCCAGACGCGGTATGTCGAGGACTCGGCGCGTCAGGATGCACCCGTAGGCCACGACAACCGAAATATCGGGCTTCATCGCCCGGACTGCGCTCTCGAAGGCGTCGCCCCGCGGCAGCTCGGGAGTGAGCACCCGGAATCCGTCAGCGTCGGCGAGCCGGCGAACCACCGACGGTTGCGGCTTGCGGCCGCGGCCGCGTGGCCGGTCCGGTCGGGTGACCACGCCCACCAGATCGTGCCCGGCCGCCGCCAGCGCCCTGAGGGTCGGGATCGCAAACTCCGGCGTGCCCCAGAACAGAACGTTCACTGCCCCGCCACTGGCTCCTAGCTCCGGCCTGCGTTCGCCGCCATGCTCTTCCGCCACTTCTTGAGCAGGATGCTCCGCTTGAGCGGCGAGAGTCGATCGAGGAACAGCACGCCGTCCAGATGGTCCACCTCGTGCTGAAGGGCCCGAGCGAGCAGATCGTCCGCCTCGATGCGCACCGGGTCGCCGTCAGGCGACATCGCCTCGACGGTGACGCGGACCGGACGGGACACCTTTTCCTCGATTCCGGGGATGCTCAGGCATCCCTCGACGGCCTTGTCGGTGGCCTTGCTCGACTCGACGATGACGGGATTGATCAGGGCATGGACGTGACGGCTCTCGTCGTCGTTGGTCACGTCCACGACGAGAACGCGCCGGGAAACACCCACCTGCGGTCCCGCCAGGCCGATCCCTTCGGCGCTGTACATGGTATCGAACATGTCCTGGATGAGGCGCCGGAGTTCGTCGGTCACGGTATCCACCGGGGCCGCCTCTTCACGGAGGACCCTGGAGCCCAGGATCTCGATGTCCAGCAGCGCCACCGCTTCGCCAGCCGGCCTAGTTGTCCTCGATCTTGCGGGCCACGTGGCCCCGATCGATCACGATCCGCGTGTTCTCCGCCGTCTTGATCATCAGTTCGGTCTCGGCGGTGTGCACGATCTGGCCCAGGATACCGCCGTTGGTCATCACGCGGTCGCCCTTCGCCAGCTTGCTCAGCATATCCTTGTGACGCTGGCGCTCCTTCCGTTGCGGCCTGATCAGGATGAAGTAGAAGATGAAGATCATCAGCATGATCTGGAACAGCACAACGGACATTCCGCTCGCACCCTCGCGGGGAACCATCGGAGGGGAGGGCGAGGCCGCGAAGAGGGTTGCGGCAACGGCTGGAATCGAATTGATAATCGGCAACGTCGTATCGTCCTTCGGGTTCGGGTCAGTGGCTGGGCGCCGCGGATCCGGTGGCCCGGTATCGCTGCAGCCAGTCACGGCACCACATAGTAAAGGTTCCCGCGCGGATGCGTAACCGTGCCTCGCCGGCCAGGCGTAGCAGAAAGCGGAGGTTGTGGATGGAAACCAGGCGGTGCCCCAGGCGTTCGCCCGCCACGAGGAGGTGACGGATGTACGCGCGGTCGTACCCGCGGCAGGTGTAGCAGTCGCACTCGGGATCGATCGGATCGCGGTCGAGTCGGAACCTTGCTCCTTTGAGGTTGATCTGGCCCTCGTCCAGGGCCCAGGCGGTGCCGTGGCGGGCGTTCCGGGTGGGGGCGACGCAGTCGAACATGTCGCAGCCCCTCGAGATTGCCTCCAGCAGGTCGTCCGGGTACCCCACGCCCATCAGGTAGCGCGGACGGTCGCGGGGCATCAGCGGATCCAGCAGGGAGAGAATCCTCCACATGTCCGGCTTGGGTTCGCCGACGGACAGCCCGCCGATCCCGAACCCGGGCCAGTCGCCAAGCTCCATGACCTGCTCCAGATGCCGGGCCCGGAGGTCGTCGTACACGTTGCCCTGCAGCACGGGGAAGAGAGCCTGCCGCGTGTGGGCATCGTCCTCGGTCATCTCGAATCTGGCCCGGCAGCGCTCGAGCCAGGCGAGCGTTCTGCGGTTTGCCAGTTCCGCTTCGGCGTGGGTGACGCCCGCGGGCGCGCATTCGTCGAATGCCATGATCACGTCTGCGCCGAGCAGCCGCTGAATGTCCATCACGCGTTCGGGGGTGAAGTGATGGCTGCTCCCGTCGATGTGGCTCCGGAAGGTGACGCCGTCGTCCGTGATCTGGCGGATTCTGGCGAGCGAGAACACCTGAAAGCCCCCCGAATCGGTGAGGATCGGGCCCTTCCAGCGCATGAAGTCGTGGAGTCCGCCCAGTTCGGCGACGACATCGGCCCCGGGGCGCAGGTAGAGGTGGTAGGTGTTGGCCAGAATCATGGACGCGCCGGCGGCTTGCAGTTCTTCCGGCGCCACCCCCTTTACGGTGCCCAGCGTGCCGACCGGCATGAAGGCGGGGGTATCGACAGCGCCGCTGGGCAGGGTCAGTCGCCCGGCTCTGGCCTGACCGTCCACCGCGTCCAGCGTGAAGCGGGCACCTCCGACTACGGCGGTCATTGGAGGGCCGCCAATGCGCCCCGCCCCGCGGCCCTCACGGGAGCACCGCCATGGCGTCGCCGTAGGAATAGAAGCGGTAGCCCGTGGCCACGGCTTCGTCGTACGCGGCCCGCGCGGCTTCGATGCCGGCGAATGCGGCCACGAGCATGAGCAGGGTGGAGCGCGGCAGGTGGAAGTTGGTCACGAGGCAGTCCACGGCGCGGAAGTCGTAGGGCGGATGAATGAACAGGTCCGTCCGACCGGGGCCGGGCCGAATCCGGTCCCGTCCCTCGGCGACGCTCTCGAGGGTGCGCACCACGGTGGTGCCCACCGCCCAGACCCGTCCCCCCCTCTCACGGCAGCGACGATACTCCGAGGCCGCCGTCTCGGGCACGACGTAGTGTTCGGCGTCCATGACGTGGCACGACGGATCCTCCACCTCGACGGGGCGGAAGGTCGCGGTCCCCACATGGAGGGTCACCGCGGCATGGCTCACGCCCCGCGCCGCGATCTCGTCCAGGAGCGCCCGCGTGAAGTGCAGCCCCGCCGTGGGCGCCGCTACCGACCCCTCGCGGCGCGCGTACACCGTCTGGTAGCGCTCCCGGTCCATCGGCTCTTCGTCGCGGTCCAGATAGGGGGGAAGCGGCACGCGCCCGAACCGTCGCAGCGCAGCGGCCACCTCGATGTCGCCCTCGAGGCGCACGATGCGGCGTCCGTCCGGACAGGCTTCCAGGATTCTCACGGAAAGCTCGGACGCGACCGTCAATACGCGGCCGGGCTTGAGCTTCCTGCCCGGACGAACCAGCGCCTCCCACACGCGTTCATCGCCGCCCGATGCCGGCCGCAGCAGCAGCACCTCGCCGGCGGCGCCGGTGGGCTTTCGGCCCAGCAGCCTGGCCGGGAAGACCCGGGTGTCGTTCACCACCAGGAGGTCGCCCGCCTCCACGAGCGACGGCAGGTCGCGGAAGCGGCGATGCTCGATGCGCCCGGTCGCGCGGCGCAGCACCAGTAGTCGTGAGTCGGCCCGGCGCTGCGACGGATATTGCGCAATGCGCCCCGGGGGCAGCTCGTACTCGAATTCCGTGGTCGGCACGTTCCCGCGGGAGCCCCTGCCGGAACCGGCGGCAGGACGAAGGCTCCAGGTGTTGCCCAAGTCAGTTGAACAGGTTGGGATGAGGGGGAATCGGGTCCCCTCCGGGCCCTCCGGCTTCCCGGTCCGGCTCGGGCAGCCCCAGGATCCGATACGCCTTGGGCGTGGCGAGCCGACCCCGGGGTCCCCGCATGAGGAAGCCCTCCTGGATGAGGAAGGGTTCGTAGACCTCTTCGATGGTGCCGGCGTCCTCGCCTAGGGCAACGGCCAACGAATTCAGTCCCACGGGGCCGCCATCGAACTTCTGGACGATGGTGCTCAGGATCCGCGTGTCCATCGAATCGAGTCCGTATTCGTCGACATCCAGCATTTCGAGGGCCCTGCGGACGACCGGAACATCGAGGATGCCGTCCGCCCGCACCTGTGCGAAGTCGCGCACTCGCCTGAGGAGCCGGTTGGCGACCCTGGGAGTGCCGCGTGCCCGCTCGGCAAGCTCGCGCGCGCCATCGGGGGTGGCCGCAATGTCCATCAGGTTCGCGCTCCGCTCGATGATCGCGGCAAGATCCCGCGCCGGGTAGAAGTCGAGCCGCTCGGTGATTCCGAAACGCGCGCGCATGGGGGCCGTGAGGAGGCCGAACCGTGTGGTCGCTCCGACCAGGGTGAAGGGCTCGACCGCCATGGTCATGGTCTGCGCCCGCGGCCCGTCGGAGAGCCGCACCTCGACCCTGAAGTCCTCCATGGCGGGGTACAGGAACTCTTCGATGACGGGGCGCAGCCTGTGAATCTCGTCGATGAAGAGGATATCGCCTCGTTCGAGATTGGTGAGCGCACCGACGAGATCCGCGGCCTTCTCCAGGACCGGACCCGAGGTCGTCGTGATGTTGACCGACATCTCGCGCGAGAGCAGCATGGCCAGCGTGGTCTTGCCGAGGCCGGGCGGACCGTGGAACAGGATGTGGTCGAGGGGCTCGCCGCGCTCGATTGCGGCTTCTATCGAGATCTGAAGTCCCTGCTTCACCTTTTCCTGGCCCACGAAGTGTTCGAGGCTCCGGGGGCGCAGCGAGAACTCCGAGCGCGCTTCCTGCGGCAGTATCTCGGGCGTGGTGATCTCGGTTCGTTTCGTCATCGGACTATCGGTCGCGGCCGCGCTGTGACAGCACATGCCGTATCAGTTCCTCGCTGCTTCCGAAAGTCGCGCCCTTCAACGCCTGCCGCACGGCAGCGTCCGCCTCGGTGAATCCGTATCCGAGACTGACCAGGGCCGCCACCGAGTCCGTCGCCAGTCGATTGTCCGGCCCCCCCCCTTTGGGCATGATCGCCAGGTCGCGGACCTTGTCGGCCAGTTCCAGAATGAGCCGCGACGCCGTCTTCTTCCCGAGGCCCGCAATCTGCACGAGCACCGGGATGTCCTTTTCGGCCAGGGCCCGTGCAAGCCGGCGGGCATCGTAGGTGCTCAACATCGACATTGCGAGCCGCGGACCCACCATCTGAACGGTCATCAGAAGCCGAAAGAACGAGCGTTCCGCTTCGCTGAGAAAACCGTACAGACTGGGGACGTCGTCGCGCACCACGTATTCGGTCCGGAGCTCCAGATTCGAGCCGGCCGGGGGGAGGCGCTGGAAGACGCTCAGCGGGACGTGCAGCTCGTACACGACCCCACCCTCGGTGAGGATTTCGACCCGGTCGATGTCGCTGCTGAGGAGCTCGCCCCTGATCCGGCTGATCACAGCGCCGCCAGGGTGCCGGCCGCAGCCTCGCGGAGCGGCAGCGACCCCGTAAAGGCGTGGCACAGGGCCGCCGCGATGCCGTCGGCAGCGTCGCTGGGCTTCGGCTCGGTTTGCAGACGAAGATGACGACGCACCATGTACGCGACCTGGTCCTTGTCGGCGCTGCCCGTGCCCACCACGGCCTTCTTGATCTCGCGCGGCGCGTACTCCACCACCTCCACCCCCCGCTGAGCCGCAGCCACGATGATCGCGCCTCGTGCATGTCCCAGCGTGAGGGCGCTGCGCACGTTCTTCCCGTAGAAGACGTTCTCGATCGACATTGCCGCCGGTTCGAACTCGGCGAGCAGCGCCGTCACTCCTTCGTGGATCTCCAGGAGGCGTCCTGGCAGCGGCGTCCTGGACGACGTCCGGATCACCCCGCACTGGATCAACCGGGCCTTCCGCCGGACATCCACCGAGATCACGCCGAAGCCGGTGACCGCGGTGCCGGGGTCGATTCCCAGCAGCACGCAGCCGCGATCATCGCCGCCCTGGCTCACAGCGCCCGCGCGAGCACCGACTCGTCCAGGTCGGCGTTGGAGTGCACCTGCTGCACGTCGTCGTGATCGTCGAGGGCGTCGAGCAGCCTGAGAAGACGCGCCCCTTCCCTCCCCCCGACCCCGACTTCGCTCTTCGCGACCATCGTCAGCTGCGCCGAGGCGACGGTGAGTCCGGCTTCGACCAGCGCGCCCTGCACCTCGTGCAGCGATGCAGCATCGGTCGACACCACGTACTCGCCTCCTTCGCTGCGCACGTCGTCGGCCCCGCCCTCGACCGCGGCCTCGAAGACGGTGTCCTCGTCGACCTCCGCTCCCGCCACGTAGATGACTCCCTGGCGGTCGAACTGCCACGCCACCGAGCCGGCCGTCCCCAGGTTGCCACCGTTCTTGTCCAGCAGGTGCCTCACCTCGGCCACGGTGCGCTTCTGGTTGTCGGTCAGCGTCTCGATGTAGAGCGCGACGCCGCCCGGTCCGTACCCCTCATACACGATCTCCTCGTAGGTGACTCCCTCCAGCTCCCCGGTACCCCGCTTGATCGCGCGGTCGATGTTTTCCTGCGGCATGTTGCCGGCCTTGGCCGCGTCGACGCCCAGCCGCAGCCTGGGATTGAAGTTGGGGTCACCCCCGCCCGACCGCGCCGCAACGGTAATTTCGCGGATAAGCTTGGTGAACATCTGGCCGCGCTTCTGATCGTTGACGGCCTTCTTGCGCTTGATCTGCGACCATTTGCTGTGTCCCGCCACAGCGCGCCTCCATGGGGTCCGGGTCGATCGTGAATCCGTCCGGCGGTGCCAGGCGCCCGCTCGACACGGCCAACCTGAAATATAGTCCGGTTCATCGAGTACAAGTATTATATCTGAAGGGCCTGGAATCGAAGTCAGCCCTCCACCACACGAAGATCATCAGCGGCCCGCATGACATGCCTACCACGCCACGATACCAGAACCCGATGACATCACGGCTCGATGCCGCCACCGCGCGGATAGCGACATGTGCACTGGTCGCCGCCGGCCTGTTTCTCCCCGCAGTGCTGACAGCTCAGGACGCGGAGGGGAGGTCCGGCACCATCGTCGGGCTCGTGTTTGACAGCACTACAAGCACCCCCCTGGCCAACGCCAACGTTGCCGTGGTCGGGACGAACGCCTTTGCGGAGTCGGACGAGAACGGCGAATTCCGGATTGACGGCGTGCCCGAGGGCGAGCAAACGGTGGTGTTCTTCCACCGCCGGCTGGGCACGCTCGGGGTGAGCGCGACACCCTTGCAGGTCCTGATAGCGGACCAGGCGGTCGCCGAAGTGTTCCTGGCCATCCCCTCCCGGCCCACGATCCTGTCCGCCTGGTGCTCCGCGGAAGAAGGAGAGGGGGACACCTCGATCGGGGGCATCGTGACCGACGCGTTGACCGGTGTCCCTCTACCCAGAGCCAGGGTTACCGCCCTGGGCGACCCCATCGGGGTGTTCCAGCGGCCGCGTGTGGTCCAGGAGGTGCGGACGGAGAACTCGGGCGAGTTCCGACTCTGCAATCTGGATTCTGCAGAGGAGTTGACGGTCGCGGTGGTCTTCGGCAGCAGCGAGGCGATGCCCTACCAGCTCACCCGGTCCGGTCCCCAGATCCTGGATGTGGCGATTCACATTTCGGACCCGGTCACGATCACGGGCTCGGTCCTGGACTGGGCGACCGAGGCACCGATCCCGGGAGCCCACGTACAGCTGATCGGTTCAAACCACTCCGAATTCACCGATGCGGAGGGCAGGTTCGGCTTCACCATGATCCCGCCGGGCAAGCAGATCATCGAGACGGAGGTGCTGGGGTATGCCCCGCGCGTCGATTCGTTGACCGTGTTCAGCAACGAAGCCCTGGGGCTGGAGATTCTCCTGGCCACCGAAGCCATCGTCCTCGATCCACTGGTGGTCACCGGCCGCAGGCAGGAACGGGTCTTCACAACGACGGGAACCCGCTTCTCGGGGCTGACCGAAGCCCAGATCGACTCGATCATTCCCAGAGTGATGGACTTCGCGGCGATCGCGCGGGCGGCGCGGACTCCCGGTGTGTCGATCTACGAGACACAGATGGCCAACGCCTTCGGTGACCCGCAGGTGGGCGTGTGCATCGAGATGACGCGCAACCGCGGTGGCGGCGCCAATACCTGCAACATGGTCGAAGTCAGGATCAACGACGGACCCGTGCCCGACCCGTCCTTCTTCCTGCTGGACATGAATCCACAGGACGTGAGCCGAATCCAGTTCATCACCCCCATCGAAGCCGGCCTGCTCTACGGCGATCGGGGCGCCAACGGAGTGTTGCTGATCTACACCCGGTAGGGCGCGGTCAGTCCCGCTCTTCGGCCTCCGCCACGATCTTGGCGACCCGCATCGGCGGGACGATGTCGTATCCCAGCAACTTGCGCCTATGGTGTCCCCTGCCCTGGGTGATCGAGCGCAGGGCCGACGCGTACTTGTAGAGTTCGGCCTCCGCCACCTGCGCGCGGATCACGGTATTGCCACCCAGCGGGTCCATGCCCAGCACCCTGGCCGATCTGCCGTTCAGATCGCCCATGATGTCGCCGACGTACTCGTCCGGAGCGGTCACCTTGACCTCGACGATCGGTTCCAGAAGCGCCGGCTTGGCCTTCTCCGCCACGTTCCGGAAGGCGTACGACCCCGCCACCTTGAAGGCGATATCCGATGAATCGACCGAATGATACGAGCCGTCGTAGCACTCGGCCTCAAAATCGACCATCGGGTATCCGGCAACCACGCCCCTGGTGGCCGCCTCCTGGATTCCCCGATCCACCGACGGCACGTACTTGGTGGGAATGACCCCGCCCTTGATCTTGCTGATGAACTCGTAGCCCTCGCCGCGCTCCCTTGGGCGGAGTTTGATCCAGCAGTCGCCGAACTGGCCCCGGCCGCCGGTCTGCTTCTTGAAGCGGCCCTGTCCTTCGGCGGGCACCGTAATGGTCTCCCGATAGGCGATCCTCGGGGTCTCGGTGTTGACCGAAACGCCGTACTTCCTCTTCATCCGCTCGAACTGCACCATGAAATGGAGTTCGCCCATCCCGCGCGCGATGGTCTGCCGCAACTCGGGATTGAACTCGGCGACAAAGGTGGGGTCCTCGTCGTGCAGCCGGTTCAGAGCCTCGCCGAGTTTGTCCTCGTCGGACCTTGCCGCTCCGCGAACCGCCACGGAGATGTCGGGTCGAGGGAAAACCACGCCCTCGATCGTGATTCCGTTGCCCGGCGCCGCGAGCGTGTCGTTGGTCCGGGTGGATTTGAGCTTGGCCACGACGCCGATGTCCCCGGCGTGCAGCGCTTCCACGTCGACCCGCTCCTTGGACTGGGGAATCGCGAGATGATTGATGCGTTCGGTTGCGCCCTGCGTCGTGTTCCGGAGTTCGGTGCCGTTCGCCACCATGCCGGAGAAGACCCGGAAGAGGGACAGCTCGCCCACATGCGGCTCGGCGCTGGTCTTGAATACCAGCGCGGTAGCGGCTTCATCGGGAGCGGCGCGCAGACTCACGGCTTCACCGTCCGCACCCGTGGCCTCCACACCCTCGGCCTGTCCGGGGTGAGGCACGATTTCCACGATCTTCTGCATGAGGGCGCGGACTCCGAACGACTGCTCGGCGGCCGCGCAGAGGACGGGGACAACCTCCCCTTCGGCCATGGACATGGCCAGTGCGGCGGTCAGTTCCTCCAGTGCAATCTCCTCTCCCTCCAGATAGCGGTCCAGCAGGTCCTCGTCCGTGGTCGCGAGCGTTTCCATCAGCTCCGTGGACCAGGTCTCCACATCGTCCGCGACCTCGTCCGGGACGGGAGCCTCCTCGTATTCGCCGGTGATCGTGCCCGCCTTGTAGATGCGGGCCTTGCCGGAGAGCAGATCCACGATGCCCCGGAAGCCTGCCTCGGCACCGATCGGGATCTGCAGCGGCACCGCGCCCGGAGCCAGTTTTTCCTTCACGTCCTGGAAAGCCGAATCGAAGTTCGCGTGCGCCTTGTCCATCATCGAGATCAGGACCATGCGCGGGATTCCGCGCTTCTCGCACAGCTCCCAGACCATTTCGGTGCCGACCTCGACGCCCGCCGACGCGCCTACGGTAACGAGCGCCGCCTCGGCGACCCGCACGGCAGCGGTGGCTTCTCCCACGAAGTCCATGTAGCCCGGCGTATCGAGGAAATTGATCTTGGTTCCGTCATGGATCGCGTGGGCGACGGTGAGCTCGAGGGACATCCCGTGGCTCTTTTCCTCCGGCGTGGTCATGGTGAGCGCCGAACCCTCGCCCACGCTGCCCTTCCTTCGGGATGTGCCCGACGCGAAACACACCGCGTCGATCAAGGTCGTCTTGCCCGATCCTCCATGCCCGAGGACCACCAAGTTGCGGATGTTTTCAGTTCTGAAGGACTTGGCCGCGGCCATTCCACCCCCTGTTCGATCTCGTGAGCCGTTTCATTAAGGCCACGCATTGTAGAAACCCCGTCACGGACGGGTCAAGGCTGAAACGGGGACTTGCGATTCGGTGAGCGCGGCGCGGCCTCCCGTGCCGGGGTCAGTTGGCGCGCGTCTGCCTGGAAACCCGGTCGAGCAGGTCCCGCTCCTCCGCGGTGAGTGAATTGATCCCTTCCGACGAAATCTTGTCGAGCACCGCATCCACCCGGTCGAGCTCGGTACGCTCCCCGGCCGCCCGTTTCTCCGCACTGTGCTTCTCGAAGACCTCGATCACCTTCGGCGATCCGGAATCAGGACGCTTTCCCTGCGGGGCCCGAGGCGCATCCGTGCGTTTCCAAAGATCCTGGAGCTTGAACGCGGGGCGCCTGCGATGCCCTCCCCGTCGCCGCCTCGACGCCTGGCGCGAGCCCGCCGCGCGGGCGCCGGGACCCCAGTCGGCCGGTGCGGCGCTGCTGCGACCGGATCCCGGCATCAATCCGCTCTGCAGCAGCAGGAACCCGGCGATGGCGCCCCCAAGGTGCGCGAGGTGGGCTATTCCGTCACGGGAGGGGCCGATCGCGCTGACAAAGCTCAACGCAACCATGAAGATCACCAGCCACTTCACCTTTACCGGCACCAGCCCCCAGATGTAGACCGTCGCATTGGGCCAGATCATCGCGAACGCGAGCAGGATCCCGTAGCAGGCCGCAGAGGCCCCCACGATCGATGTGCCGGAAAAGGCGAAGCTGAGCAGCACGCCGCCCAGTCCGCAGATCAGATAGAACTTGATGAAGAGGTCCGAACCCCACCTTGATTCCAGCGGCGGTCCGAAGAAAAAGATGAACAACAGGTTCATGAGCAGGTGCCACAGCCCCGCATGCACGAACATGTAGGTCAGCATGCCCCACGGCCGGGTGAGGAGTCGAGGAGGCGAGAACGCGAACAGGTCCATCATGGGACCGTATCCAACCGCGACCGTCACGAGGAAGACGACCGCGTTGGCGATCAGCAACCTCTTGACCCACGGTGTGACGCGCATCCCGCCAGATGCGCCGCCGAACGCCGTCGGAGGCGCGCTTCTGAATCTCACGATCCTGCTCCTGTCCACGCCGGACGCCGCGCTCCGGCCTTCTGTCCCATTCTACATATACGCTCGCAAAGCTCCGGGAATTCAAGACCCGCCGCCCGGGCCGACTTGGGCAGCAGGCTGTTTCCCGTCAGCCCCGGAAGCGCGTTGGCCTCGAGGCACCAGGCCCGCCCGGCGGCGTCCACCATGAAATCGACTCGTGAATAATGCTCGAGCCGCAACGCGTTGTGCACCCGCAGCGCCACCGATTGAAGCGCGCGCGTGAGTTCCGGCGAGATCCGGGCGGGCGCGGTCTCGATCGCCATGCCCTTCTCGTACTTGCAGTCGAAGTCGAAGAGTTCGCGAACCGGCTCGATCTCGACCACCGGCAGGGGTTCGCCGTCCAGAATCCCGACGGTGAATTCGCGTCCCGACACGTACGCTTCGTACATGACGGAGTCGCCCCCGCCCCCTGCGACCTCGGTGGCCCCGTCCACCTCCTGAACGGACCCCGCGAGGACCAGTCGGACCGAGGAGCCGCCCGACACCGGTTTGACGATCACGGGCAGACCGAGCCGGTCCGCAACGGTCGAGCCCGGGGTTTTCCCCGCAATCCAGTCCGGGGTGGGAATACAGGCGTCTCGCAGAAGCCTCTTGGTGATATCCTTGTCCATCGCGAGCGCGCACCCGACCGGTCCGCTTCCCGCGTAGGGGATTCCCGCCGTCTCCAGGAGCGTCTGGACGGTGCCGTCTTCCCCGGCGCCTCCGTGCAGGGCCAGAAAGACCACGTCGGCCTGGCGGAGCGATCGCTCATTCGCGATCACCTCGGCGTCCGGGAGGGCGTGCAGGTTGCGCGGTGTGGGGACCGGAAGCGCGGCACGGCCGATTCCGGATGCCAGGATGGTGCGCTCCATCTCGCGAGACAGTGGCCCGCGCGCCGAATCGATGCCGGTGACCTCGTGACCCGCCGAACGGAGAGCCGCAGCCACCTCGCACCCACTGGCCAGCGACACCTCGCGCTCTTCGGAGCTGCCGCCGAGAAGCACGGCGACCCGCAAAGACGGCAACGAGCTCACGGCGAAGCCGCCAGCGACCGCACCAGGTCGTGCCGCGTGAGTATTCCCTGGAGGGCTCTGCCTGAGCGGATTAGCACGGCCTGCGCTCCACCAGTCAGCAGCCGTACGGCCGCATCGGCGTCGGCGCCTTCGTCGAGCACGGGATACGGCTCTCCCATGACCGCTTCGACATCGGTTTCGAGCAGCGACCGGTCGGCCAGGACGGCGGTCATCAGCCGGCGCTCCGACACGCTGCCGACACATTCGCCGTCGACCAGCACGGGCAGCTGCGAGATGTTGTGGGAGGACAGTGTCGAGATCGCGACCCGGATCGGCGTGCTGGGCGTCGCGGCCAGGAGTCGCGGGAGGCGTTCGAACTTGGCGGCCGCCATGTCGGCCACGGTCGATCTGTCACCCTGCAGGAAGCCGTTGTTGAGCATCCACTCGTCGTCGTACTGCTTGGTCAGGTATCGTTCGCCCCAATCGCACAGAATCGCGACCACGCACGCCTCGGGGTCGTCGATCCCGCGGGCCACTTCCAACGCGGCGTGCACGATGAGCCCGGTGGATCCACCCACGAACAGCCCTTCCTCCGCCACCAGGCGGCGGGCCATGCGAAAGGCATCGCCGTCTTCGACCGTTCGGTAGTCGTCGACATACTCCAGATCCAGCGTTCCGGGGATCCTGTCATTCCCCAGTCCCTCGACCTGGTAGGGCCGACCCTCCCCCACCTCTCCGGTCTTGTGGAAGCCCGAAATGACCGACCCATCGGGGTCCACGCCGATAACCCGCACGGCCGGATTCCGTTCCTTCAGGTACTTGCCCGTGCCGGAGATCGTGCCTCCCGTACCGGCCCCCGCGACGAAATGCGTGATCGCACCCCCGGTCTGCTCCCAGATCTCCGGCCCGGTGGTCATGTAGTGGGCGTCGGGATTGTCCCGATTGTAGAACTGATTCGCGAGGAACGCCCCCGGCATCTCGGCGGCAATGGTCTCGGCACGGTTCACGTAGTGGTCGGGGTGGTCCGGTGCGACGGCGGTGGGCGTGATGACCACCTCGGCCCCGAAGGCGCGCAGCAGCTTCACCTTCTCCCGACTCATCTTGTCGGGCATGGTGAAGATGCAGCGGTACCCGCGGATTGCGGCCACCATGGCCAGCGCCAGCCCGGTATTGCCGCTGGTCCCCTCGACGATCGTCCCGCCGGGCCCGAGGAGCCCCCTGGATTCGGCCGCATCGATGATGGCTACACCGATACGATCCTTGACCGATCCGCCGGGATTCATGAACTCGGCCTTGCCGTACACCGGGGTGCGCATGCCGGCGGTAACACGGTTCAGGCGGATGAGGGGGGTCCATCCCACCAGGGCCAGCACGCTGTCGTACGGAACAGCATGACGCGCGTCGCGGCCGCCTGGTCCTGCCGTGCGCCGGCCTCCGTCCGCCCCGGTATTCAAGTCTGCCTCTCACTCGGGTCGCCGCCGGACGGTGGCGGGCCCGACTCCGATGCCGTGTCGGCCGATTCGCCCTCGGGCGGGACCTCTGGCGGAATACCGCCATCCTTCGCGAAGTGCACGGGGACGCGCGCCCACACCTGCAGCGGTTCACCTCCCCTCAGCGCCGGCTCGAACTCCATGACTCTGGCTCCCCGGATGGCGGCGGAGTCCAGCAGGACATATCCGCTGCTCTCGGCGACCACCGCGCTGTCCACGTCCCCCGCCTCGTTCACCAACACCCTCACGACAGTGGTTCCCTCGACGTCCTGATTCCACATCTCCATGGGATACTCGACGGGACTCACGGCGAAGCGAGGCTTGGGCCGTTCGATTTCACGGACCATGTCGCAAGCCATCAGAAGCAATCCGGCCGCGATTCCCGGCCCAACCCTCCGGCGCGCCGTGATCAATGTCGATCCGGTGTTTGACATGCAACCCTCCAGTTCCACAACCGCCGCCCTTCCCCCCTACCAGGGGTCTTTCTATTCGTCCTTGGCGATCGAACGCAGGGTATAAAGTACATTGAGCGCGTCGATCGGCGTCATTGTGTCGGGCTCCAGACTGCGAAGCCGCTCGACTGCCGGGTGGGTGGTCTCGAAGAGCGACATCTGATTGGCTCTGCCACCGGCGCTTTCGCCGCCCGCGCCCCCGAGCCGCCCCAGACCTGCGTGGCCGCCACCGTGGGCGCCCTCGAGTTCGCCCAGCAGCTGCCACGCGCGTTCGATCACGCCCTGCGGCAGCCCGGCCAGGCGCGCGACGTGGATCCCGTAGGAACGGTCGGCGCCCCCTTCTTCGAGCCGCCGCAGGAAGACGATCCGCTCTCCCGCCTCCCGCACCACCACGTTCAGGTTCCGCACCCGCTCCAGAATGTCTCCCAGCTGCGTGAGTTCGTGATAGTGCGTGGCAAAGATCGCCTTGGCGCCCACCTGGTCGTGCAGGTGCTCTGTGACCGCCCAGGCGATGGAGACTCCGTCGTAGGTCGAGGTGCCCCGGCCGATCTCGTCGAGCAGGATCAGGCTGCGTTCCGTTGCGCCGTGGATGATCGCGGCGGTCTCGTTCATCTCGACCATGAAGGTGGACTGGCCTCCGGCGAGGTTGTCCGATGCGCCCACGCGGGTGAACACCCGGTCGCACATTCCCAGCCGCGCACTCGCCGCCGGCACGAAGGACCCGATCTGGGCCATGATCTGGATCAAACCGGCCTGTCGCAGCACCGTGCTCTTTCCGGCCATGTTCGGTCCTGTCAGGATCGCGATGCGCGCGTCCTCGTCGAGGCGCAGATCATTGGGGATGAAGTCGCTGCGGGGCATCGTCGTCTCGACCACGGGATGGCGGCCGGCCACGATGTCGAGCGTGAAACCGGTCGTGACCTCCGGGCGCACGTAGCCGTTGCGGCCTGCCACATCGGCCAGGGAGGCCAGGGCGTCCAGGGTGGCGATCCGCCAGGAGGTGTCCTGGATCCGCGGAACCGCGAGGGCGAGTTCTCCCCTGACCCGCATGAAGAGGTTTCGCTCGAGATGGGCGATCCTGTCCTCGGCGTCGAAGACCTTTTCTTCCCACTCCTTCAGCTCGGGTGTGAAGTAGCGTTCGGCGTTCGCCAGCGTCTGTTTTCGCACGAAATGCTCGGGCACCCGGGATCGGTTCGCATTGGTGACCTCGAGATAGTACCCGAACACCTTGTTCTGACCGACCTTCAGCGAGGCGATGCCGGTTCGCTCGCGCTCTCTTGCCTGGAGCCTGGCAATGAAATCCTCGGCGTTGTCACGGATTTCACGCAGTTTGTCCAACTCCTCGTCGAATCCGGTGCAGATCACACCGCCCTCGGCCAACGAAGCCGGCGCATCTCCCGAGATTGCGTTCGTGATTCTGGTGTCCACATCGTCGAGGGTGTCGAGGTCGGCCAGGAGCCCCGAAAGGACCTTGCTCTCGAACGTGGCGCCGGCACTCACAACCGCGGGCAGCTGCCGGATCGACTGCCCCAGCGCCAACACCTCCCTGGGCGCTGCCCGCCCCGACCCGATCTTGGTGGCGAGCCGGTCGAGATCCCGGATGCGGGAAAGGGCAGACCGCAGTCCGGCCAGCACTTCCGGCGCCTCGAAGAGCTCCGCCACGCCTCGCTGACGTGTCCAGAGCTCGTCCTCGTCCAGGAGCGGGCGCAGCACCCAGTCTCTGAGCAGACGCGCACCCATCGGCGTCGTCGTCCGATCCAGCACCGACAAGAGGCAGGCCCGGCTCAGGTCGGGCATGAGGGGCTCTACGAGCTCGAGGTTGCGCCTGGTCATGGAATCCAGCGCCATGACCTTGTGCGGGCGCTGGATTCTGGGCGGCAGCAGATGTTCGAGGGCTCCGGGCCTGATCTCCTCCACGTAGGCGACCAAGGCGCCGGCGGCGCAAACGAGCAGTTCGTCGCCCCGCTCGAAGCCGAAGCCGTCGAGGGAATGGACATCGTACCGCCGCGTCAGCTCGTCGCGCGCGGTGGCAAGTTCGAAGATCCAGTCCGCTCGCTGCGTGTGGATCGCCGGGCCAAGTCCCTCCAGATCCTGATCCAGCGATTCGGGCACGAGCAGCTCGCTGGGCTCCAGGCGCGCGAGTTCATCCTCCAGTTCGGCCAGCGCGGCTTTCTGGACTACGAGTTGGCCGGTGGAAACATCGATCGCGGCCAGTCCGGCATCGCCCCTCTGGACGACGAGCGCGACGATGAAGTTGTTGCGGTCCGACTGCAGGAGGGCGTCCGAGACGACCGTCCCCGGGGTCACGGTCTCGGTCACCTCCCTGCGCACGATTCCCTTGGCCTCGGCGGGATCCTCGACCTGATCGCAGATCACCGCCTTGCGCCCCATCCCGACCAGACGGTTCACGTAATCCTCAAGCGCCCTGGCCGGGACGCCCGCCAGGGGCACCCGCTGCGCGGCCCCGTTGTTGCGCGAGGTCAGGGTCAGGCTCAGAAGCCGCGAGCCCTCTTCGGCATCTTCGCAGAAGAGCTCATAGAAGTCGCCCACGCGGAAGAACACGAGATCGTCCGGATGGCGGGCCTTCACCTGCCGCCATTGACGCATCAGGGGGGTGTCGGAGCCGGTGGACGATCGCAAATCCGGACTCCCTTCAGGCGGGCTCATAGCGCCGCAGACGGTTTGCGTTTGCGACCACCGTCACCGAACTGAAGGCCATGGCGGCCCCCGCAATCATCGGCGACAGGAGGATGCCGAGCGTTGGGTAGAGCGCCCCCGCCGCCACCGGTATGCCGACCACATTGTAGGCAAAGGCGCCAACCAGGTTCTGGATGATATTGCGGTGCGCGGCCCGGGAGATACCGATCAGTGTCTCGACGCCGCGAAGCGAGTCGCCCAGCAGGGCCGCGTCACCGGTCTGCAGTGCGACATCCGTTCCGCCCCCCATCGCGATGCCCACATCGGCCGTGGCCAGGGCAGGCGCGTCGTTGATCCCGTCGCCCACCATCGCCACGACGCTGCCGCCGCTGCGCAGCGCCTCGATCCGCGCGGCCTTCTCGGCGGGTGATACGCGCGCATGCACGCTCGTGATCCCGACCTCTTCCGCAATCTTCGCCGCGGCGGCGTCCTGGTCCCCCGTGAGCATCGTCACCTCGACGCCCAGTTCGCGAAGGCGCGCTACGGTCGCCGCCGCCCCGGGGCGCAAAGCGTCGGTCAGCCCGAACACGCCGGCGACTATCCCGTCGACCGCGACCACGACCGGCGTCCCCGATTGCTCGGCAATGCGCGTGAGCTGTTCGCGCACCGGCCCGGTGTCGACTCCTGCTTCGCCGAGGAACGACGGAGAGCCGGCCAGTACGCGCTTCCCGTCGACTACTGCCGAGACGCCCCGCCCCGGATGAGCGGCAAAGTGCTCGGCGGCTCCGGGAACGTGGCCCCTCTGGCGGGAGTGTCGCAGGATCGCGCGGGCGGCTGGGTGCTCGGACGATGCTTCGGCGGCTCCGGCCGCGATCATGAGCTCCTGCTCACTGAAGGGCGCGGCCGCGGCCACGTAGCTCACCTGCGGCTGACCCACCGTCAGGGTTCCTGTCTTGTCGAGCACTACCGTATCCACCCTGCGTGCCCGCTGCAGGGCCTCGCCGTCACGGATCAGGACGCCATGCGCGGCCGCCTTGCCGATGGCGATCATGACCGAGATGGGTGTGGCCAGCCCCAACGCACACGGACATGCGATAACCAGGACGGCGACGCCTGTCACCATGGCGAAGTTGAGCCGGGGCTCGGGTCCGACCATATACCAGATCCCGAAGGTCAGCAGAGCGCCTGCAATCACCGCCGGAACGAAATAGCCCGCCACGGCATCGACCACTCTCTGGATCGCCGGCTTGCTGCTCTGTGCGCGGCGGACCATGTCGACGATGCGGGACAGGACGGTATCATCACCCACTTTCGTGGTTTCGACCGTGAGCGCACCGGTCGTGTTCAGGGTGCCACCCACCACTTCGTCGCCGGGCGACTTCGTGACCGGAGCACTCTCTCCCGTAAGCATGGATTCGTCGATGTCGCTGACGCCGCTGCGAACGCGGCCATCAAGGGGAACACGGGTTCCCGGCCGAACCATCAAGAGGTCGCCGGGGCCGATCTCGTCCAGCGCAACGGTCTCCGTACCATCCGTGCGCACCCTCTCCGCGGTCTCCGGGGCCAGATCCAGCAGCGCTCGCAGGGCCCGCGAGGTTCGCCCCCTGGCTCTTGCCTCGATAGCCTGGCCCAGCACCACAAGGGTGATGATCACAGCCACCGCCTCGTAGAAGGGACGACCGCTGCCGGCCGGAAAGAGGTCGGGTGCCAACAACACGGTCGTCGAATACAGCCACGCGGCTCCCGTGCCCAGCGCCACGAGCGTATCCATGTTTGCCGCCCACCTGCTCGCAGCCGCCCAGGCGCCAACGAAGAAGCGTCGCCCGACGTACAAGACGATCGGCAGGGTGAACAGCGCGGAGAGCCACCAGGCCAACCGCATCGCGTCTCCGGAAAGGGACGGAAGTCCCGGAATCAGCTCCATGTGCCCGATCACCACCACCGGAAGGCCGAAGACGACGCCGACCCGAAAGCGCCGCATCAGATCGCGGTGTTCGGCGTCGCGCTCTTCGTCACGGCCGCGGGCCGCCTCGACCTCGGCTGCGGCCCCGGCGAGGACTTCCGCACCGTACCCCGCGCCCTCCACCGCATCGACAAGCACCTGGGCCCCGGCTGCCGCCGCGCTGACCCGGGCCGTCTCTTCCACGAGGTTGACGCTCGCCTCCGCTACCCCGTCCACTGAAACCAGCGCACGCTCGACGGTGGAAACACACGACGCGCAGTGCATGCCGCGAATACGAAGATGGACTTCGCTCGTCGCCCCGCCGGCTTTTGCCCGGGTGACCGGATCCGACGTGTTCATGACGGCGCCCCCTGGTCGGCCCCGAGCAACTGACACCCGATCAGCCACTCTTCCATGAGCAAGTCGTCCGGAAGGGCGCTGGACTTCAGGAGTTGGTCAAGTCTGCGCAGACGTCGTATCGCCCCCTTCAGCTCGGCCCGCTTCCAGCGCCGCGCCTGGCCCACGATGCGGCGAGCCACGAAGCGCTGGTACGGCGGGAGCGCAGCCTGCAGAGCCGGAGCCCCGCCTTCGGCAGCGATCCCCACCCGCAACAGATGGGTCGAGAGACCGATCACCAGTCCGATAGCCGTCTCGCCCTGGTTCAGCAAGACCGGCAAGCCCCGCATGGCCTCCTCGATTCGGCGGTTCCCCACAAGATCGAACCAGGCCCAGCGATCCTGCTGCGGCAGCTTGACGCCCCCCCGCCGGACGACCTCCAGACCGATCGGGTCCCCGGGCTCCACCATCTCCGCCAGTTTGCGCACCTCCTGAGTGAGTACGCCCAGATCGATTCCCGCTGACTGGGCCAGCGCTCGCGCGGCATCCAGATCGAGCTTCGCGCCCAGTTCCTCATCGGCCCAGGTAACCAGCCAACTGGGCACCGCGTCGACCGATACCGGTTTGAATTCCACGCTCGTGGCGACCCGGGCCAGATCCTTGTAGAACCTGGCTTTGGACTTTCGCGGGATCGTGGCCTGAAGGATCAGCGCCAATCCCGGTGGAGGGTCCTTCGCGACGCCCAGAATAACCCGCCTTGCCTTGGGGCTGGCGGCCAGCGCCTCGGTCTCCTTCAAATGAACGACCCGCCATTCGGCCATCATGGGCGGCGTCGCGAAGACCGACGCCAAACGCTCCACGGAAACTTCCGATCCCTGGAGACGGTCCAGGTTGAAGTCGCGCGTGGCGGGATCGGCATACCGCTCCACCAGGAAGCGGGCCGAGGCCTGTTTCCTGAACTCGTCTTCCCCATGGAGGAAGAAGACTCCGCCCTTCCGGGCGGCGAGAAGCGGTCTGGGGATCAACCTGAGCGGTGCCAGTCAGTCGGCGGACACTGTGACGACGTGGTAAGAACGCTAGTCTGGATCCACTCCCACCGCGACCCCGGGCGTGAGGGGAACGCGAACGCGGACCGTCGGGTAGCCCGGCGCGGATCTGGAAAACCCGGCCGGGGAACGCAGGGACAGGAGTGCCGGCGCGAGGTCGCCCCAGGAGTACGCCGGTGCCGGTTCGGATCCCGGCGCGACCGCCGCGACCGGTGCAATCTCCACCTCCGGAGCCCCCTGCAGGAAGAGCGGGAGCCAGGCGAATCCTCCCAGAAGGAGTGCGACCAACACCACTCCCGCCGTGGTTATTCCCGAGCCGGCCCCTCCTAGCGCCATTGCCTCTTCCCGGTCCATGGCCCAGGCCCGGTCCCGCAACGTCCCGACTGCCAGCTTGCGGCCGCTGGGCCGGGGAGCCTCGGCACGCAGGACCGAAACGCCTGTACGGATCACCCGGTCGTAGCGTCGGCAAGCGGAACAGGCTGCCAGGTGTGCCTTCGCGCGCACCTGATCATCGGGATCGAGGCATCTGTCGCGGTAGTCCGAATATGAATCGACGAACCAACGGCAACTTTCAGGTGACCCGGCGGGCGCGGGGTCACGCGGACGCCAACGAAGTCGAGTGCTTGAGTACAAGATCGCCGATCCCGGTGACAGCAGGTTTTCGTGTCGTCAAATGACCGCTCCAAACATGGGGCGAGTCGATCCGACGCGCGAGGGTGGCAACTTCGGACAACCACCAACGCCTGAGTTTGTATACCGCCGCGAATGCGGAGAGTTCCCCCGGGTTCCACCGTGGTCCGGCAGGGGCCCCGCGGGCGCCGGGGCCTCCGGAGTCTCAAGGACCCGGAACGACCCCGGCGATTCCAGGGGATCCGAACGGCCGTGGCGCCTATTCGATCATCGGGGCGATGATCCGCGCGAACTTGTTCCGGGCGCGGTTCAACCGGCTCTTGACGGTGCCCAGGTTGCAGCCGGTGATCTCGGCGATCTCCTCGTAGGTCTTGCCGTGCAACTCGCGCAGCACGAAAACCACCCGATGATGCTCCGGGAGCATTGCCACGGCCTCGTTGACCTTTTCCCGCAGGAAACGCTTGCGGTAAAGGTCGTCCGGACGCGTGGAGGGGTCTTCCCACTCCAGGGGGCGGAAGTCGGCTTCCCAGTTCTTCACGAGGGCCTGGAAGAGCACCAGCGGGTTCCGGGAGCGGTTGCGCAATTCGTTCTTGGCCAGGTTCCCCGCAATCGTGTAGATCCAGGTGGAGAACTTCCGCGTCTGGTCAAATCTGTGGAGGTGTCGGTAAACGCGGACGAAGGTCTCCTGAATCAGATCTTCGGCCCGCTCTCGATCTCCGACGGTTCGATACACAAAGTTCTGCAAACGTTTGTCATAGCGGTGCACCAATTCGGCAAACGCCTTTTCTTCGCCTGCCAGAAATCGTCGCACGATCTGGCTGTCGTCGAGTTCGGCAAGTCTCTTGGTGCGCTGGCTGGTGGTTCTCTGCGTGACGAGAATCGGGTTCGTCTGTCCCATGATTCCACCATCCTCTCTGACGACGCTCGGGACTGGTGAGGTCCGGCGCCGCAATCAATTTGACGGTTCAAGTCGAATTCGTCTCGCGCATAAACCGTGCCAGCGCTCCAGCGCGCCGTTACGGGACCCGACGGGCGTTCGATGTCCTCGTCAGGTGACACCGGTTTCCACTGCGCAAGACAGTCCGCCGGTGAAGGGGGCCTCTCAGCCAGGCGGCTCCAGCAGGAAGCGGGCGGCGTAGAGGACCGACACGATCGACTTCGCATCGGTCATCTCACCGCGGCGGATCAGTTCCAGCACGCCGGAAAGAGGCACCGGTGCGACTTCGAGGAATTCGTCCCGGTCCGTGTGCGCCACCCCTCGGGTCAGATCGAAGGCCGCATAGAGGTGGATCTGCTCGTTGGTGAAGCCGGGAGTTGTATGAATCGTGGTCAGCTTCACGAGACGGCCGGCCCGCACCCCCGCTTCCTCCTCGAGTTCACGCCGGGCGCAGTCCTCCCAGCTCTCACCGGGCTCGATGATGCCGGCCGGCACCTCGTAGATGACACCGCCCGCCGCGTAGCGGTACTGGCGCAGGAGCAGCACCTCCGGATCGACGCCCGGACCCGTTTCCACCACGGGAAGAACGGCCGCGGCGCCTCGGTGGCGCACCAGTTCCAGCTCTCCCTCCGACCCGTCCGGAAAGCGCACCCTGTCGATGCTGAGGTGAACCACCCTGCCGTCGTGAATGACGGTGGTATCGAGCAGAGCGTCCCGGTCTTCGCTCATCTCACCCCGGCGCTTCCTCGTCGGCGTGCACTGTCACCGGCCCGATCCCGAGCGCTTCCAGGGCCGGGGCAACCTGGTCGGCCTCTCCGACCACCACCGTGCAGAGTTCGCCGGGACGGATGTGCCGTCGCGCGGCTTCGGCCGCCTGGTCGCGGGTCACCTCCCTCACGCGGTCGCGGTAGCTCTGGTAGTAGTCGGCTGGAAGGTCGAACACGATCGTGCCCGCCATCCGCGACGCGATCTGGCCGGTAGTCTCCATGCGAAGAGGGAAGACCCCGGCGAGATAGCTGGTCGCAGCCCCGACCTCCTCCTCCGTCGGACCCTGCTCCACCAGAGCCTCGATCTCCTTGAAGATCTCACCCACGGCGGCACCGGTGACCGCGGATTCCACCGACGTGGACACAGTGAAGGGGCCAGCTCCGCGGCGCGTCGCAAAGGAGGAGCGCACTCCGTAGGTGAAGCCGTTTCGTTCGCGAAGGTTGAGGTTGAGCCGCGAACCGAAGGAACCGCCAAGTACGAGATTGAGCGTCGTGAGGGGGAAGAAATCGTCGACGAAGCGCGACACTCCCACATGTCCAACGCGGATCTCGGACTGCACGGATCCGGCGCGATGGACAACGTGCACCTGTCGCGCCCGCCCGCAGTCCGCTTCGGCTGCTTCCGGCGGAGTCTCGACATGGTGATCCCAGTGGCCGAACGTCTGCTCCGCCAGTTCAAGCGCCTCCCTGTTCTCCACGTCTCCCGCCACCACCAGCGCGGCCTGGGCGGGGCCGTAGCGCGACGCCACGAACTCGTGGGCGCGGGCGGGGTCCAGGGTGTCCAGCGACGTCGGGGTGCCACCGAGCGGTCGGCCGTAGGCGCCCTCTTCGCCGAAAACGAAGCGCACGAACGAGTCTGCGGCAAGGGACCCCGGATCCATGCGCCGGTGCGTCGCCGTTGCAAGTCTCTGCGCCCTGTATCGCTCGAACTCCGCTGGAGCAAAGGACGGAGAGCGCACCATCTGGGCGAGGAGCGGCAGGGCTCGGCCCAGGTGCTCGGCCAGACAGGAGACTGCGACCGTGGTGTAGTCCCAGCCCGTGGTCGCCCCGAAGCTCGCACCGATGTCCTCGAGCTGACCGGCGAGTTCCCTGCTGGAGAGATGCGTCGTGCCTCCTTCCAGCGCGTCGCCGGTGAGCACGGCCAATCCGCCCTGGCCGGTCCGCACGCCGGTTTCCCCGGCCCGGAGCACGACCATCGCGGTAACGAGCCGGCCCGGAAGGTTGTGCACCACGCGCACTCCCATGCCGTTGTCGAGGCGTTCGTCGACGACGGGTGGAAACTCCCAGGGGCGGATGGGGCCCGCCCGGGGAGGCGTGTTGCGTTCAGTCACGAGGCAGCCGCCGGGATGTACCGGACCACGGCCCGATTGTCGGGGTGCACATGGCCCCCGGCCCACTCCCGGACTTCCTGCGGAGTGACGCGGCGCAGGCGCAGAAGATCCTCGTTCAAACGAGCCGCCGTTCCGAAGTGGGTGGCGTACATCGACAGCAGGTCGGCGCGCGTCTCCACCTGCTGCAATGCCCTCAACGTCCGGGTTTCCTCGCCGATCACGGCCCGCGACACCTCTGCCTCCGTGATCGTGGCCGCCTCGTCGAGTTCCCGCGTGACGGCCGCCTCCAGGTCGTGCACGTCGGTGTCGGGGTAGCCGGTGGCGATGGCCAGGAAGATGGTCGCTCCCGAGGTGAGGGGCAGGATGTGACAGGACGCCGATTTCGCCACGCGCTGGCGCACCACCCGATCGTACAGCCTGGAGGACCTCCCCGTGCCGAGGCAGAAGGCGGCGATCTCGCCCGGGTAGTACAGGTCCGTCGTGAACGGAGGCACCCGCGCCGCGATGTACACCCTGGGCAGCGGCACCGCGCCGGGGACATCGGTGCGAAGCGTCGCTCCGGTCTCGAATTCGATGCGATCTTCGCCGGGCAGCGGTGGCGGAGCATCGCCCCGCGCGATCGCACCGAAGTAGTGGTCCACCCGGCCGAGCGCGTGGTCGGGGTCGAAGTCGCCGCAGATCGAGAGCACGGCGTTGTTGGGCACATAGTAGGTGGCGAAGAAGTCGCTGACGTCGTCGAGCGTGGCCCCCGCAATGTCCTCCATGCTGCCGATTACCGTGTGGTGGTATGGGTGCGTCTCCGGGAAGAGGAGGGACTGGAGCCGCTCGTCCCAGTCGCCGTATGGCTGATTGTCGTAGCGCTCGCGACGCTCGTTCATGACCACCTGGCGCTGGTTTTCCAGCTTTTCCGCCGTCATCGCCGGCAGCATCCATCCCATGCGGTCGGATTCGAGCCAGAGCGCCAGGTCCAGGTGATGCGAGGGCAGCGTCTCGAAGTAGTTGGTCCGGTCGAACCACGTAGTCGCGTTGGCGGAGCCACCCACCCCTTCGATGTGCTGGAAATGCCCGTTCTTGGGAACGTGCGCCGAACCCTGAAACATCATGTGCTCGAAAAGGTGCGCGAACCCGGTCTTGCCCGCGCTCTCATTCCGCGACCCCACGCCGTACCAGAGGTTCACGCCGGTGACCGGGGCCCTGTGATCCGGCGCCATCACGAGTTTCAGACCGTTGTCGAGAGTGTGCTCCTCGACCTCTATCATTCCGCGTCCTCTCCCGGCGCACCGTTATTCTTCCTGCAGCAAGTCCAACTCTCTCCGACCCGGCGGGCGGCACAAGACCGGCGCACACCCTTGAAAGCCCGCGATTTGGAGGCTATCCGTTGGCGGCGGCATCCACAACCAAAGAGGAGTCAGCGCCGTGGGATTCACCCCCTTCCAGATGGAAAGATGGCAGTCCACCTACGAACACAGGGTCAAGTACAACCTTTCCGAGAGCGGCGTGCACCCTCTCACGATCGGTGAACTGCTGTCATACGCGAGTAATACAACCAACCTTTCCGGCGTGCGCCTGGGGTACAGCCAGTCCAACGGCTCGGACGCACTGAGAGCGCGCATCGCCTCCCATTACCCGGGGGCCACGGACCGCTCGGTGAGCGTCACCATCGGGGGCGCCGAGGCCAACTTCGTGGGCTTCTGGGAACTCGCGTCCCGGGGGGACAAGGCCGCGGTGATGCTCCCCAACTACATGCAGGTGCCGGGGCTGATCCGGAATTTCGACGGCGAAGCCATTCCGTTCCATTTGCGCGAAGAGACCGGTTGGCGTCCGGACCTGAACCAGCTTGAGTCGGCTCTCGGCGCGGGTGCCGGTTTCATCCTGGTCACCAATCCGAACAACCCCACCGGCGTGGCACTGACCTCGGCGGAGATGGACGACATCGTCGCTCTGGCCGACAGGCACGGCGCCTGGATCCTCTGCGACGAGGTCTATCGGGGTGCGGAGGTCGCCGACGCTCCGGTGCCGAGTTTCTGGGGACGCTACGACAGGGTGCTGGTCACGAATTCGCTGTCCAAGGCGTACGCGCTGCCCGGAGTCCGGCTCGGATGGGTCCTGGGACCGGAGGACGTTGTGGACCGCCTGTGGGCCCGCACCGACTACACCACCATCGCGCCTCCGTCGGTCTCCGATGCACTCGCCCGGATCGCTCTGTCCCCTGAGGTACGGCCGAAGATCCTCGCGCGGACACAAGGCATCATCCGGCACAATCTCGGCATTCTGGCTGACTGGGTGGCCTCCTCCAACGGCCTCTTCAGCTACACGCCGCCCGATGCCGGCGCCATCGCCATGGTGCGCTACCGCCCGGACATCGGTTCCGCCGAGCTCGCCGAGCGGCTGCGCGTGGAGCAGAGCGTCCTGATCGTCCCCGGCCACCACTTTGGAATCGACTCGACGATGCGCTTGGGGTTCGGTCCCCCTGAAGGCGAACTGGTGGAAGGGCTCGACCGTCTGGGGGCGGCCTTCGAGTCGCTCGCCGGAGTCGCCGTGCGTTAGGAGCCCACGGACCCCTGCGGATTCGCCTCATCCGGCAATTCCACCGGTTCCACACAGCCCGGTTCATCGTGCCCCGCGCGGTTCACGGCCCGCGACACCGGATGCAGCTGGAGTTCCGGGGGGTCCGCAGCGCCGAGAATCTCCTGCAGCAGGGAGGCCGGCGTCCCGCGGGCCAGCCAGTCATCCCACGCCGGCTCTGGAAGGATGACCGGGACCCGATCGTGCAGCCATTGGATCGACGGAGGCGCCGATCGCGTGAGAATCGAAAAGGTGGCGATGCGATCGCCCCCCGGCGGGGCCCAGAACGACCAGATGCCCGCCATGCCGAAGAGGAAACGATCACGCTGGTGGATCCAGTACGGCTGCTTGCCGGACGCACGCGCCTCCCACTCATAGAAGCCATCGGCCGGCACCAGGCAGCGACGGGCCAGGAACGACTCGCGGAAGGCGCTGCGCCTGGCGACCGTTTCCGAGCGGGCGTTGATCATCCGCGCGCCCGCACGCGGGTCTTTCGCCCAATGTGGCAGCAGGCCCCACCGCATCGGTCCGGCACGCCTTCCGCCCGGCACCGCGATGACAATGGGTGCCTGGTCGGTCGGCGCGATGTTGTAGCGCGGACGGTGAATGGCGCGGACGGGATCGATGTCGGCGGCGAAAGCAGCCGCCAGCGCGTCCGCCTCTTCGGTGAGGGTGAAACGGCCGCACACCGCTAGCGCACCCGGGCTGCCAGGAGCCTGTCGCTCCTAGTGCCCTTCGCGGTTTCGAGATTCGCCCCGATCCCGGACGACAAAGAAGCCGTCCTCGCCGAGTTCCTGGTAGAGAGGCATCAGCAGCATGCCTCCGACAGGCGCCAGCACTTCGCCGGTCCGATCTTCTCCAACCACGGTCCCGGCGCGCACCGACTGGAAGTTGGTGAAGCCGGGCCGGGTCCGATAGCCATCCTCCGGTTCCACGGGATGGCGGTGCACCATCTCGAAGGTCTTCGGCAGGCTCCGGCGCGCGGCCCGCATGATCCGGTAGCTGTGGTCGAACTCGGGAACGGCCCCGCGCGCGAGCATCCCCGCCGCGTGGAGCGCCAGCCAGACCGCAGCTCCGGCCCTGGCGACGGCACGGGGCTCCTCGTGCTGCCCGCACTCGCATACGGTGGTCGTGTAGCCCATGTCGTCGAGGTGTGTGAGCAGGGTCCCCTCCAGGTGCTCGTTCAGCCCCAGCACCAGCGGCACGGGAATCGCCATCGCAAAGCGGCGGTGAGCCGGGCGGTCCGCTGTCGAGGTAAAGGTCCCGCCCCATCCCGACGTCGTGTGCAGATCGAGAACGTGGACCGGACCGCGATGCCGCTGCGACACAACGTCGAGCAGGTGCAGCAGCCTGACCATTTCTGTGTCTTCGGGCGCGGGCGCGGAGTTCCACCTCCGGCTGGACGAGGGCCCGCCACCCGGATCGCGATGCATAGACAGCCCGTTTCTGGAGCTCTCCACGCGTGAGGAGGTCCAGGCGCGATTCATATCGTAGGAAATGAAGCGTCGCCCGGCGGCCAATGCGCTCGCGTTTCCGATCACGGCCACGAAGTCACCGGCAAGGACATGCCGCCGCGCCCGTACTTGTCCTACCAGCGTCTCGAGCGCCTGCACGCCCGCCGGCTCATTCCCGTGCAGGCCTCCGATGCAAAGGAGCAGAGGGCCCTCCGAATCTCCCTCGACCCAGCCGATCAGCCCGCTTCGGGGGGCGGATACCGGCTCGGTTGCGAGACACTCGGCACTCGACCTCATCGTGAATCAGTCATCCTGCAAACGCTCTTCCAGGAGATGGTACGCCATGGGCATGAAGTCGGTCTCGCTCACGAGGCCGACGAGCTGGCCGTCCTTGATCACGGGAAGGGCGGACACCTTGTCCTTGCGCATGATGCGGATCGCGTCGAGGGTGGTCGTTTCGGGTGCGATCGTGACCGGCTCCCGCACCATCACGGAGCTCACCGGCATGTTGTCGGCCTCCTCCTGCGTCCTTCCCTCCGCCATGAGCCTCAGGATGGACCGGTATGAGACGATCCCGACAAGGCGATGGTCGTTGTCCTCGATCAGCACATGACGAATCTGGCGAAGGTCCATGAGATAGGCCACCAACTCCACGAGTTCATCCTGGTTCACCGTCGTCAGCGCGGTCGTCATGTACTGCTCGACGCGGACGTAGTGGTGCTTCCAGCCCCCCGCCTCGCGCATCTCCGCGGGCTCCCACCGGGAGATCGGGATTCCCTCCATCTGCTGGCGAACCGTTGCCGCGGTCAGCGCGGACAGCCGCTCCGATCGGGTTCCGTGCTTCTTCAGCTTGCTCAGCGAGCGCAAGGTCCACGAAGCTCCCGTGACTCCCGCCTTGACCCGCTCCTCGATGACGCGCAGGTATCGGGCCACATCCTTGCTGTCGAGGGGATAGTCCGACAGGCCTTCCTCGGCCAGCGGGAGCAGCGTCTCCAGGACAAGACGGTCCGCGGGACCACTGGCGCCGTCCAGCCACGCAAGCCCCGCCCGAAGCCCCAGCCGGGAGGCGGCGAGGAAGTTGCTCTTGGCGTCATCGAACTCCATGCGCTCGGTCAGGTCGGGGAATTTCCGGGCAACCCCGAGAACCGCGCCGATCCAGAAGACGGTGTTGGCCATCTCGTCGAGGGTCGTGGGGCCGGCCGGAAGGGCGCGACACTCGATGCGCAGGTGCGGCTTTCCGTTCGAGATGCCGTAGCACGGCCGATTCCATCGGTAGACAGTCCCGTTGTAGAGCTGCAGCGCCTTCAGCCTCGGGACGCCGCCGTCGTTGAGCACCTCGAGCGGGTCCTCGTCGACAGGGGTCGCCAGCAACACCCGGAACGTACCGATGTCCTCCTGGAAGAGTTCCACGACCGACTGCTCCAGCCAGCTTCCGCCAAAGCGCACCCGCGGACTCATTTCCCGCATGTGAAGATCGGCGCCCCGCGTGTCGAGAGACTGCTGGAAAAGGGCGATCCGCGTCTCCGACCAGAGGCGGCGACCGAAGAGGAGGGGCGAGTTGACGCATGCCGCCAGAGCCGGTCCGGTGACCGCCTGGGCCACGTTGTAGACATGGGCAAACTCTTCCGCCGAGACCTGCAGGTGGACCTGGAAGCTCGTATTGCACGCTTCCAGCATGACGGAATCGTGCTCGATCATGAGCTCGTCCGTCCCCCGAATCCGGAGCCGGAATGCACCGCCCCCGGCCATGTTCATGGCTTCGTTGAGGGCGTAGTAGCGGGCACGGGGAGTGATGTTGTCCAGCGACAGGTCGGACTTGGTCAGCGTGGGCAGGATACCCGTGAGGACCACTTCGGAGTCATGGAGGCGGGCTGCGCGCCTGACCCGCGCGACGTAGCCGTCGAGTTCCTCCTGCATGTCCGAGAAGCAGGAGCCTTCCAGCACCCGCGGCGACAGGTTGGCCTCGAGGTTGAAGCGGGCGAGCTCGGTGGTGAACGGTTCGTCGTCCAACTCCTTGAGAACCTCGACCGAGACGGGAGCCGGTCTCCATGCCTCGTCCACCAGGAACATCTCCTGCTCGGCCCCGAAGCGCCGGATACCGGACTCGATCAGTCCTTCCGACAGGAGCCGCTCCATCGCCTTCAGATCCCTCAGCAACGCCCGAGTGAATTTGCGGATCGCTTCGGGTGAAGTCTGTGGTGCCAGGTCTACGCCCATTGAGTGACCTCAAGCCGCGGTGACGTGCAATGCCAAGAAGGAGCGACCGCGCCTGGAGACTTGCCCGCGCCGCCGCTCCCCAACGTTTTACATTCGCGCGAACGACCGTCGATTACAAGAAGGTCGCGATCTCTTCCAGGGGCTTCTTGGTGATTTCCGGCACGCGGGCGTTCTCGGCCGGGTATCCCACGACGAGGATCAGGAAAGGGCGTTCATTCGGAGGACGGCCCAGGATCTCGTTCAGGAATCCCATGGGGGACGGCGTGTGCGTGAGGGTCGCGAGCCCGGCGTGGTGGAGACCGGTGATGAGCAGTCCGGTCGCGATTCCGACGCTCTCCTGGACGTAGTAGTTCTTGACCTTTCTCCCCTCGCCGAGAAGCTGATAGCGCTCGGCGAAGATCGCGATCAGGCAGGGCGCCGTCTCCAGGAACGGCTTGTGTTCGTCCGTACCCAGCGCTGCGAGGGCGTCGAGCCATTCCTGCGGTGCGCCGCCCCGGTAGAATTCGCGTTCCTCGGCTTCGGCGGCGACGCGGATTCGTGCCTTGATCCCGGGATCGGACACCACGGCGAAGTGCCACGGCTGATGGTTGGCCCCGTTGGGTGCCGTGCCTGCCGCGCGGAGGCACTCCCGGATCACTTCGGGGGGAACGGGCCGGTCGCTGAAGTCGCGGACGGTGCGCCGCCGGGCGATCTCACGGCGAAAGCTCGCGGCCCGGCGAACCATCTCCTCGCGCGGGTACTCGACGTAGGAGTCCAGCGGCTGGTACCGGGGCGCGCTCAAGCCGGCAGCCCCGGGAGTGTCTTCAAGTCCCACCGCCCCGAAGTCGCTGGAATACGCCGACCATCCCTCCAGTGCCGCCGAGTTCCTGGGCGACCCGGGAGGCCGACATGCTGAGGAACCTGGAGAGAAACCGCACGTTCACGAAGCCCACGACCTCGTCGTCGGTGAGGGAGATCTCGCGCCATTCCGAGGCAGCGCGGCCGCTGAAGCGATCATAGGCCGCGGCGAGCACCCCGGTGGGCCCATCCATCTGAACGTGGAAATCGCCCGCGTGGACCGAATAGGCGGCCGCAATCGCCGTCCAGTTCTCTCCACGCCTTCGTTGCGCCACTACGACATCGGGCGATACCCCGGCCCGCTCGGCCAGAAACAGCACAACAGGAATCTCGCCAGCAGTAAGTCTCCACCGCGAAAGCACCGCCACTTCGCTTTGCGCGATGCCGTAGTGCTCGCCGACGGCTCGCAGGAAAGTCGACTGGTCGGGATTCCCCCCAACCCGGCCCTGGCTCTGGAGAGCAGCCGGCGCCAGCAAAATCAGCATCGGCAGCACGGAAATCCGCCTCGGCAAGGTGCACATGAGAGGACGCCTCCTGTCCTTTTGTCGAGTGTGTGATCGAATGTCGCCGAGTGGAGTCCGGCGGGTCAACCGGCAATCCCGCGGCTGTCGGCCCGCCGACGTGGCTTCGGAGTGGATTCTACCTGTAGCCGAGAGCCCTTCTGGCGATCCTGTGGGCGGCCAGCATGGGTGAGCTCCCGGTTTCATCAGCCTCGCGAAAGATGCCCTTGAGCGATGTGCCGATGCGTCGCACCTGCGTCTTCAACTCCTCCACGTCGTGAATCCCCTTCTCCATCAAGCCAAACGCCATCGCCCCGCCACCATTTACGACGTAGTCGGGTGCATAAAGGATGCCTCTTTCGCGAAGGCGGTCGGCATCTTCAGGGGTTTCGAGCTGGTTGTTGGCCGCTCCCGCGACGATCCTGCAGCGCAGCCTGGGGATCGTGGTCGCGTTCACGGTGGCGCCCACCGCACAGGGCGCATAGACGTCGCATCGGGTGTCGCATACGTCACGCGGATCGATCGCGGTTCCCCTGCACTCGTCGGCGACGGAGCGGGCACGGCCCATGTCCAGGTCCGAGGTCATCACTGTGGCACCCGAGCGGGCAAGGAGCACCGCCAGCGGCCCACCGACATGCCCAACACCCTCCACCAGGACCGACCTGCCCGCCAGGCTGTCGCTGCCGTACACATGCTCCACGGACGCGACGATGCCCGCATGCACGCCAGCGGCTGTGTACGGACTCGGATCGGGCGGCTCGCCCCCGTCGCCCGCACCGGCCACATGGGGCGTAACCGTCGCCAGAAACGACATGTCCGCGCGAGTTGTGCCCAGGTCTTCCCCGACGCCGTACGCCCCGTTCAAGCCATTGAGCAACCGCCCGAAGTGGCTGAAGAGACTCTTCCGCGCCTCTCCCTGCACCGGTCCCGGCACGGCCAGGACCGATTTCCCTCCGCCGTATCCGAACCCCATCGCGGCCCACTTGTAGGTCATTCCCTCTGCAAGGCGGATCGCGTCGCGGAGGGCGTCCGCGGGCGACGCGTAGCTTTTGAGCCTGCATCCGCCGGTCGGGCGCCCCAGGGTCGCGTCGTGCAGCGCGACGAAGATCCAGGTGCCCGTCCCCGGGTGATGGGACACCACCACACCCAGCCCATCCCATTGCTCGATCAGCGATTCCACCGATACCCCCATACGCTGCATCTCCACCGTGTTTAGGCGCGGCCCAGGACCCCGTTTCGAGAGGCTTTCCGCCATGCGCCCGACATACCCACCGAACTCGTGAATTTATATATCTTTACGAGGACACACGAACACGCGCCCCGGGAACGGCCGCCAGCCCGGAGGCGGGCAGAGCCACCTCGGATCGGTGACACCATATGGAATGGATTTCGAGTCCCGAAGCATGGATCGCGCTTGCGACCCTGGCGATTCTGGAAATCGTCCTCGGGATCGACAACATCATCTTCATTTCCATTCTTGCCGACAAGCTGCCCCCCGAGCAGCAGCCGGCGGCCAGGAGAAACGGCCTGATCCTGGCGATGGTGACCCGGCTCGCCCTTCTTGGCATGATCTCGGTCATCATGAAGCTCACCGCCCCGCTGTTCAGCCTGCTGGGCCACGGGCTCTCGGGACGCGACCTCATTCTGATCGGAGGTGGGCTTTTCCTGCTCACCAAGGCCACCCGCGAGATCCACCACCGCCTGGAGGGCGACGACGAGGGTGGCGGCAAGGCTACGGCGGCGAGCTACGGTGCGGTGCTGTTGCAGATCGCCATAATGGACATGGTGTTTTCGCTGGATTCGGTGATCACCGCGGTCGGACTGGCCGAGGACTTCGCGGTGATGGCGATCGCCATCGTGCTCGCCGTGGCGGTGATGATGGTCTCGGCAACCCGTGTGTCGGAGTTCGTCAACGACCACCCCACCGTAAAGATGCTCGCCCTGAGCTTCCTGCTCCTGCTCGGAATGACGCTCGTGGCCGAGGGCTTCGGACAACATATCCCGAAGGGCTACATATACTTCGCGATGGGTTTCTCGATCTTCGTCGAGTCGCTGAACCTGCGGATTCGGTCCAGGAAGCCGATCCGGTTGCGCAGACCGCGGTCCCATCCGGATGCGCCGGGGAAGGCGAACCCCCCATCGTGATTGTCCCAGGGGTGAGGATCCTCGGGGGCCGAAGGCGGCCGAATACGCCCGAGAGGATTCGAACCTCTGGCCTCTGCCTCCGGAGGGCAGCGCTCTATCCAGCTGAGCTACGGGCGCAAGATGCAGTAATGATCCCCCGTCGGCGATTCCGGGTCAACCCCGTTTCCGGGGCCGTACGCACGGGATCGCGAGAGGTCGGCCCTGGGATGCTCGCGCCCCACGGTGCGATGCGCCAGGAGGACGGGCGTCATAAGCCGAGTTCTGTCTTCCGCCGCCGGGGCGGTCAGGGATCATTTATCTGGGATCCGGATCGCTCCGGACCTCGTGCGGCCTACCCGGGACTCGGGCGGGACAGGCTGCCCCTCGTCCCCTATTTGGCCTTGCTCCGGATGGGGTTTGCCATGCGACCCCTGTTGCCAGCGGCCCGGTGCGCTCTTACCGCACCCTTTCACCCTTGCCTGTATTCCCCGGTTGGGGGAACCATCGGCGGTCTTCTCTCTGCGGCACTTTCCGTCGCCTCGCGGCGCCCGGGCGTTACCCGGCATCCTGCCTTGCGGAGCTCGGACTTTCCTCCGGCCGGCAAACCCATGGGCTCCCGTCGGCGATCCCTCAGCCCGTCCTCCTGGACACGCTTCAAAACTGCACCCATCCCTTCCGTCGGGTCCAGTCCCTCCAGGTACGTCCGCCGGGATGCGATCCGCGGTGCCCTGGTTGACAGGCGTGTCCGATCCGGGCATGGTTCTGAAGCCACCACTGTAAACATTTGTTTATTACATTGTCATAAATGATTGCCTGCCAAGGGAACAGACGAATTTCGACCGAAAAATTGACAATGCTGGGTCGCATGTGTTACATCGGGTTACGTGGCCGCGAAGAGGGGGTGACGGAATCGTGATTGTCCAACTCCACCCAATCCAGAAGCGTCTCGACGCCGTTCTGTCTGCCGTGCTGACCGCGCTGGCTCTGCACGCGGTGCCGACGGCAACGGTTGCGGCGCTCCCGATCCAGGACGGCGCCACCGAGACGACAGGCTCGCCTGAAGCGGTGGTCGTCTATCTGGTCCGCCATGCGGAGAAGGCGGACGACGGGACGGACGATCCACCATTGGCGCTGGCTGGCCAGATCCGGGTCCAGGTCCTGCGGCAGCTGCTGGCCGAGTCCGATATGACCCACATACACACCACGGACTGGAAGCGCACCCGGGAGACTGCACGGCCGATCGCAATGGACCTTGGCCTCGAGCCGTCATTCTACGATGCCGGGGACCTGGCGGCGTTCGCGGCAACTCTCAAGGCGACCCCGGGGCACCACCTGGTGGTGGGCCACAGCAACACGACTCCGATGTTGGTCGAAACGCTGGGCGGCGATCCATCGATGCCCATTGACGACCTGGAATACGACCGTCTCTACATTGTCGTGATCCCGCCCGGCCTGTCGCCGGTAACGACCATCCTCCGTTTCGGAGAACCGTATGTGGAAGGGGAGGACTTCGGCCTGCGGGCGGACTGGACGCGGCGGCCACGAATCCCGTCCTAGAAGCTCACTACCAGCGCCACGGTAAAGACTCGGTCGAGCTCCTTGCGGGGGAGCAGCACGCTGCCCGCCTCCTCACCGCCTGGCGACACCAGGGGCACCCTGGCGAGTGCCGGCTCGTTGTCGAAGGTCGTGCGAAACGATGTCTTGAGCCCCAGGTGCTCGTTCATGGCCACGCTGACCGCGTTGGTCCAGTCGGCCCGCAGATCGGAGGGGTCGTCGCCGTTGCCGTCCATGACCAGGTTGCTCGTCCATTCGGTGTTGCCGGTCACCTTCCGCCAGTATTCCGTCGACAATTGCAGGCCCAGAAAGCGTCCATCCGCCTCCGGATCGCGAACGACGTCCTGCTGCACCGTGTGGGTGAAACCGTAGGCGGTCCGCAGGCGCTGTGTGTCCGATGAGGCCCAGCGCGTGGACACTCCGAGCACATTGACCAGACGGTGCCTGACGCCCGAGAACGTGTTGCGGATCCATCCCGACTGCACGAAGACGGAGGTCCGCTCGGAAAACCTGCGATCGACGCGCGCGCGTCCGCGATAGTTCTCTGCGGAGATGTCGCTCTCGGCGTTGTCCTCGACGCGGTATGCGGCTTCCGTTCCGATGGCTACCCGCCGGTATCGGGTCGAACGAGTGCGGATCCCGCCCACCTCGAGCTTGACCTCGGTGCGATCCCAGGACCGCGTGACCGTGGTGGCGATCCCGAAGGTCGATGATTCCGCGTTGCCGCCGGTGCGAACGAAGCTCAGTTCGCTCGAAGTGTCCCAGCGATTCGCCGTTTCCTGGGCGGATGCCGACGATCCCGCGGTGAGCAGGGCCAGCAGGCATGCGGCCGGCATTGTAACAGCCCTGCCCCATGGGTGACCTTTCCGCTCGGGCGGGCCTATAGTAGCTGCGTTCACACCGTCATCCCCTTCCTCGCCTCACTGGAGTTCGTTGATCATGGGCCGATACGCCACCGAATTCGCAGGTGCCTTCGTACTCGTTCTCACGATCGGTCTGACCGTTGTCCAGCAATCGCCGGTTGCCCCCGTGGCGATCGGAGCCGTGCTGACGGCCCTGGTCTACATGGGCGGCCACATCTCCGGTGCCCATTACAACCCCGCAATCAGCATTGCGATCCTCTGTCGCGGCGAAATGGACCGCAAGGATCTGCTCCCGTACATCGTCATGCAGATTGCGGGAGCCGTCGCAGCCGCCCTGGTCGTCCGCGCGCTGACGGGCCGATTCCTGACCGTGGCTCCCGGCTCCGGGGTTTCGCCGGCGGTCGCCCTCGCCGCCGAGCTCCTCTTCGCCTTCATCCTCTCGCTGGTAATCCTCAATGTAGCCACCTCACCCCACACCCGGGGGAACGGCTACTACGGGTTGGCCATCGGCTTCACGGTCATGGCGGGCGCGTACGCGGTGGGCGGGATATCCGGTGGCGTATTCAATCCCGCGGTGGGAACCGGCCCTATCCTGGTCGCCCTGGCGGGAGGCGGATCGCTCGGTGACCTGTGGATCTACTGGGCGGGACCGGTCGCGGGAGCCGTTCTGGCAGTGCCCGTCTATCACATGCAACACGCGGATCAGGGCGATCGGGGGACCGGCGAGTAGCCTCTACCAGACCGTTTCGTAGCCGTCTGCGGCAAGGTTCCACCTTCGCCCGTAGACATGGAGTCGGTTGGTCGGCGCCCCCGAGTTGAAGAGCCGACCGCCTGCGTGGGTCCAGGCGAGGACGCTCCCCTCGAGGTTCAGCATCTCGACTCCGCGCCGCCCCATCTTGCGGACGTAGTCCGAGCTGCGCCTTCCGATTGTGCAGTAGGCGACCACCGTCCGGCCCGCGAATTCTTCCAGGCGGGATTCGAAGGCTTCCGCCGTGATCGCTCCGGGGAGCGTGGAGACGCGGCGTTCTCGTTCGGTCCGAACGTCGACGAGTACGAAATCGTCCGCAGCGAGGGCATCGCGGAGCGCTGACGCCGTGATCGTCTCCACATCCGGGTAGTCCTCGCGGATCTCCTGCACCATCCGTTCCATGGCGAGGCGCCGCCCAGCCTCGGTGTCGCGGGACTGTGCGCTCAGTGCGCTCGGCGGAGACAATGCGGTCAGACTCGCGACCGCGGCCAGCAATGCGATGCCCCACGGCCCTGCCGCACTTGAAGCAGGCCTGCGGATCACCAACGGCAACGAACGAAAGCGGGTGTCGGACATGGCGGTCATGCGTGGCTGTATGCCTGTCGGAAGAGGTCGTTGACGGCGGTGACTGTGAACCCTTCCCGCTCCAGAAGCGAGGCGGCGGCCGATGCCCGCGCGCCACTCAGACAGTGAACGAGCAGCTCCCGGTCGCGCGGGAGTTCGTCCAGCCTGCCTGCCAGCCGCGTGTGCGCGATGTTGCACGCGCCCGCCAACCGGCCCGCGGCAAACTCGCTGGCTTGCCGGACGTCCAGCACCTGCACGCCCGGTTCCGCGAGGCGCCGGTCCACTTCCGCGAAGTCGACCGCCTCGATGCTCGCGAGTTCACCGCCTGCGGACTGAAACTCCGCCAGCGCCTCGGGCGGGGCCCACCCCACCACCCGATCCAGCCCGATCCGCACCAGATCGCGCACCGCCTCATCGACCTCGGCCTGACGGCAGATCAGCACGATGTCACAGGCCGGGTCGACGTAGCATCCCGCGATCGTGGGGAAGGACTTGTTCAGGGGCGCGTAGATGGAACCGCGGATGTGCCCCGCATAAAAGCCCATGCGATCGGCCCTGGTGTCGATGACGACCGAGTCCCGATTCCGTGAGACCGCCCCAAGTTCCTCACCGGAAAGCCGCCCGGGGCGTGGAAGCGGTCCGAGCAGCGCCGGTCCCCGCCGGTTCTGTTCCTTCATGCGGCCGAAGTAGAGCGGTGGTTCGGGCTGGCCGTCGAGAATGTAGTCCACGAATGCGTCCTCGCCCTGCTGTACGGCAGCCAGAGCCGGGCTGAAGCGCTTTTCGTAGCCCGCGGTGGTGTCGGGAAGTGCGCCGAGCGCCTTGCCGCAGGCACTGCCGGCGCCGTGGCCCGGCCATATGCGCAGGTAGTCGGGCAGGTCGAAGACACCGCGCGCGGAGGCGTACAGTCTCCGCGCCGAGGGCTCCATCGCCCCCGCCTGCCCCGCCGCCGACTCCAGGAGGTCGGGACGGCCCAGGTCGCCCACGAAGACGAAATCGCCCGACACCATCCCCATCGGCTCGGTGGCGCCCGCACCCCGGTCGGTGATGAGGAAGCTGACGTGCTCGGGGGTGTGGCCCGGTGTGTGGATCGCCTGGATGTCGACGCCCCCCACTGTGAAGTGGTCGCCATCGCGCAGCAACGTGACCGACTCGCGCCCATCCGCCCACTCGTACTTCCAGTCCGGCCCGCCCTCTGCCGAGAGATACGCGCGGCACCCGAACCGCTCCACCAGCTCCAGGCACCCCGAAAGGAAATCCGCATGAATGTGGGTTTCCGTCGCCGCAACGATGCGCAGTCCCTCGCGCCGCGCCATCGCCACGTAGCGGTCGACATCCCGCTCCGGGTCGATGATGATCGCCTGCCGGGTCCGCTGGCACCCCACCAGATAGGCGTGCTGTGCCAGCTTGGGATCGACGATCTGCCTGAAAAACATGTATGAACTCCTAACGCACCGGAGCGGTCGCCTGTCAGCGATATGGAACGGGCAAAGCTAAGCGACGTTCCCGATCAATGCACTCAATTCGCCAACAAAGTAACGGAGGCACCGATGAATACCGCATCCGGCAGGCACAGCCGCACCACCGCTTCCCTGACCCTGGTTTTGGCCATGGTCGCAACCGCCACCAGTCTTCAGGCACAGCGCCAGGGTCCCAGGGGAGGCACCGCGGCCGGCGGCGGCACCGTGGAGCGGGCGATCCGCCTCGCGGACGAACTCGAACTCGGCACCGACCAGAAAGCGCACTTGGAGGCGATTCGGACCGAGTTGCTCGAACAGCGTACGGCACAGACGGCAGCCCTGTTGGCGCTCCGGTCGGAGGTGGCGGCCGGCATGCGCGAGCCAGAGGCCGTGCGCGCGGAAATGGCGGAGCGATGGACCTCTGCTCGGGCCGCGCGCGAGTCGCTACAGGACCGCCTCGGCGAGATCCTCACCGACGAGCAGCAGGAGGAGTTGCAGCGCATGAACCGCCGGGCGATGTGGCGTCTGCGCGGCATGCGCGACCGCTCGCAGATCGAGGGGCGGCGGGGGGCGCGGGGTGGAAGGGCGTTCGACAGGGACCGCGGGAGAGCGGGGTCCCGGGGCCGCAGCCGGTAGTCCGCTGGCCTGGGGCTGGGTCGCGGGTGTAGTTTCCGGCTCGCACCCGCGCCCAGCCGTTCCCGCTCCGGCGCCAATCGCACACACGAAGGACAGCGAGGCGGTCCCATGAAGAGCCACTCCCCCACATCGGCATTTTCAGTGATCGTGGCGCTCGCCTTCCTCGTGGTTGCCGCTTGCGGCGGTCAGCCCGAGTCCGACGCGACCGCGGACGAGGGGACGGTTTCCGAACAGGAAGCCCCCGACCAGGCCATGGCCGCCGCAGACGAACCCGGCGCAGAAGCCGGTACGGAGGAGGGTGAGGAGCACGGTAGAGAGGGTGAGGGAAGTGAGGACGGCGGTGGCGCCGAACACAACGAAGGCCGCGAGGCCGGCGAGCATGATCAAGGCGGTGAGCACGGCGAAGATCGCGAGCGTGGTGAGCACGGAGAGGGTGGCGAGCATGGCGACGAGGAGCACGGCGAAGAGGGTGAGGAATCGGGCGAGTACCTGAGCCGCGCGCAGAGCTGGGACGCCACGCGGCGCGGGATCCGGCTGCGCCTCGCTTTCGATGCCGGGCGCGATGCCTTCGTGGGAACCGTCGAGAACACCACCGAAGCAGCGGCGTGCGCCGTGCGCGTGGAAGTCCACCTCATGAACGGTCCCGAACTCGGGCCCACGCAGCGCCGGGATCTCGCTCCGGGAGAGTCTGCCGCCGTGGAGCTGTCGGCCGGGGGCGAGAGCTTCGAGGAATGGACGGCCCACCCCGAGATTTCGGCCTGTCAGGCCAGCTGAGGGATCGTCGTCACGCCTGAGGGTGTTGTTCCGGTTTCGGCGTCAGTATACTTCAGTCCCTTTTCGCCCTGCTAGCTCAACTGGTAGAGCATCCGACTCTTAATCGGCAGGTTCGGGGTTCGAGTCCCTGGCGGGGCACTGGCGTGATGGGCCTTGGCCGTGCGCGATCACGGCAGGTACGTGCGCAGCGCGACCAGATCCGTTGTCGCGCGGAATCTGAACGCCCCCATGGTGGCAGGCAGCAGGACGAATCGCACCTCCTTCAGTGCCAGCGGCGGGGCCCCGGTCGACTCGACTGAAGCGGTCCCGGACAGCACGCCCCACGCATCGAAGGTCTCGCCGTCCAACGCCGACTCGAAGCTGGACCCCGCCTCCATCGTGACGCGCTCCACCGCGAAGTGCTCGCATTCAGCGACGGTTTCCCTGCGTACGCCCCCGTCTGCGGCGGTGACCCGTGGCGTTTCGGGGGCGGATCGGTCGTGCCCGAAGTCGATGGCCTCCAGGGCCTGCTCGATGTGCAGTTGTCGCGGCTGGCCGTCGGGCCCGAGCCGCCCCCAGTCGTAGAGCCGGTAGGTCGTATCCGAGCACTGCTGAATCTCGACCAGAACGATCCCGGACAGGATGCCGTGGACCGTCCCGGCTGGCACCAGGATGGCGTCGCCCGCCTGGATCCGCACGCGATTCAGGCAATCCTGCACGCGGCCATCCGCCACAGCCCCCTCGAACCCCGCCCGATCGGTCCCGGCACTGAGCCCGTGGATGATCCGTGCGCCCGGCTCTGCATGCAGGATGTACCACACCTCCGTCTTCCCGCGGTCGTCGAGGCCGTGCGCCGCGGCGAAGTCGTCGTCGGGATGCACCTGGACGGACAGGGCGTGGCTCGCGTCGAGCAGCTTGACCAGCAGGGGGAACTCCCCGCAGGCGACGGCGTCCCTGCCGCGCCGGCCTACCAGGCGTGTCCCGAACTCGGCCACCAGTCCGGGCAGATCCCTTCCTGCCAACGGGCCGGCGTCCACCACCGACACACCAGCGGGGTGGCCGGAAATCTCCCAGCTCTCCGCGATCACCCCCTCTGGGAGCTCACGGCCGAACAGGCGCTCTAGCTCGCGGCCTCCCCAGAGGTAGTCCTTGAGCCGGGGTGCAAAGGTCAGAGGCGCTGCGAGCGCGTTCGTGGATACGGGCATGCCCAAACATGGTCTCGTGCCCGGGATCCGGGAATGGCCGCCCGGAATGCCCCCTATGCCGCGTGAGTCCCACGCCTACAACGGGAGTCTCTCCCGGGCCGCCGGCTTCAATCCCGCCTGGGCGCTATCTCGTCGTAAACGTGATCGGCAGCTGCACCCATACCGGCACCGGCTCGCCCCGGTTCTCCGCCGGGGTGAATTCGAAGACCGGCGCCACGCGCAGCGCGGCTTCGTCCATCGCCTCGTTGCCGGAACTCTGCTGAATCGTCTGGTTCGTCACCACGCCGTTTTCGTCAATGAAGAACCAGACGATTGTGGTGCCTCCGATTCCGGCGTCGCGCAGGAGCGGCGGATACTCGCGCTCCAGCGCACGGCGAACTTCAGCCCCGTTGGTGTAGTCGGGTTTCTTCGTGTACGGGGTGAAGACGGGTGCTGCCGAGATTGCGCGCTCGTCTGCAGCGAGTTCCTCGATTCGACTGCCGATAATCGCGGTAGCCCTCCTGATAGCCTCTTGCTGCACCGCCGCTTCCTGCGCGCTCTCGGCCTCGCTTTCCTCGGCCGCGGCCCCCATTGTCGTGAACGTGATCGGCAGTTGCACCCAAACCGGCACCGCCTGGTCGCGATTCAACGCCGGCGTGAACCTGAACACCGGCGCCACCCGCAACGCCGCATCGTCAAGCGCCTGGTGGCCCGAACTGGTTTGGACCTGTTGGTTTCTCACCACGCCCTCTTCGTCGATAAAGAACCACGCGATGACGGTTCCACCGATGCCTGCATCGCGCAGCAGCGGGGGATACTCTCGCTCGAGCGCCGCGCGAACCTCGTTCCCATTGATATAGTCGGGTTTGACGGTATACGGGGTGAAGACAGGTGCCGACGACAACGAGGGTAGGACTACGTGTTCAGCCTCGGGGAAGATGCGCAGGGTGCCAGCCTCTTCCGCCGACCCATCCACTGCCACCGGCCCCTCCCCCGTAATCCCCGGAATCGAAACCGCCACACCGATCAACAGGACCGCCCCGAACACCAGGAACGCTGCCTGCGCCATCCGCACCTCGGGCGCCTTGCTGAGCAGTTGCCGGATTCGCCGCTCGAGCAGGGATCGCTGCTCGGCAAGCGCCGTCACCGCGATGCCGGGCAGGGCACCAGCGCCCGACCCGACCCTCAGCAGGAGGTCCCCGTAGAGCCGGCGGTGGTCCGGCAGGCGATCCATAACGCGCTGGTCGCAGTCGAGCTCGATCGCGAGGCTCAGCCGTCGGTACTGCAGCCAGATCGCCGGATTCCATGCGAAGGCGAGAAGCAGCGTCCCGAACAGGAAGCGCAGGTGGACATCGCGCGCCCGCAGGTGCTCCTCCTCGTGGGCGAGGATCAGCTCCTGGCGAGCGGCGCCCGCGGCTTGTACCCAGGTCGGCAGGACGACGCAGGACCCGAAGAGCCCGACCACCGCCGGTCCCGTATCTCGCGACCACAGAACATCGCGCCCGAGCAGGGTCCCCTCGTCCCAGGACGCTCGCCGCCGGAGGAACCGCACGCCCCCCATCAACGCCGCGACCAGCAGGATCGCCGACAGCATCACCCACGCGAGGAGCAGCGTGTCGTTGAGGGAGTGAAGGGTGGAGTCCGACGCCACGGTCATTGTCACCGGCTCGAGCAGGATCGGCGCCGCCGGCAGGACGCTGCTGTCCGCGCCCCCTCCGCCCGACATCATGCGGATCGCCGGAAGGGCAACCGTACCGGCACCAGCCGCGAGCCACACCCATCGGCGGCCACGCTTGAGCAGCTTCTCGGCGGCCAGTCCCGCCAGGCAGAACAGCAGACCCGCTCCGATCGACCAGAGCATCCATGCAGCGATCATTTCTCTTCCTCCTCTTCGAGGCGCTGGTCCAGCAGCTTGCGGAGTCTCCTCACCGCAGCCGGCGACAACTGTTCATCCGATACGAGCTGGGCAACCAGGAGCTCGGCGGAGCCCGAAAACACCTTGTCCCTGAGGCGACCCAGCACCGACCGGCCCGCCTCCTCCCGCTCCAGGAGAGGGTGGTAGTGGTGAGCCCGGCCCTCCTTGGTGTGGCCTGCCAGACCCTTCGACTCCAGGATCCGGAGGATGGTCAGGACGGTGTTGTAGGCGAGATCGTCTTCCAGCCGTTCGTTGACCTCGGCCACGGTGGCCGAGCCCAGATCCCACAGGACGGACATGACGTCCATTTCCCGTGTAGTCAGTCCCTTTTCCACTGCCGTTTCTCCTTGCGGGTCATCGCCCGCGCTCAGGGTCCGGGGGCGTTTCTCCAGCGTTGGCCGGAGAGGCGCCGATGCCCTACTCCTATATTGTTAGTAGACAATGAGGCGATTTGTTCCCCAAGTCAACTAACTGCTTAGGAGCGTCAACCCGGCAACCGGGGTCACTGTAAACGTTGCTTTACATTTTGTAAACTTTAGTTTACAGGTCGCGTGATCTCGTACTCCACGGGCGGCTCCGCCCCCAGCAGGTGCTCCACGAAGTAGTCCCACCTCCGCCGGATGAAGTACGGCTCGTTGAGCCCGTGCGCCCGGTCCGGCGCCCACACCAGATCGTAGTCCTTGTTCGCCTTGGTGAGTTCGTCGATCAGCTGGACGGTCATCGCCGGGTGCACGTTGTCGTCCATGTCGCCGTGCATCAGCAGCAGCTTGCCTTTCAGGTTGGCCACGTGGGTCTTGTTGGCCTCGTCGGTGAAGTTGGTCGTCCCCACCGCCGAGTCCGCCACAAGCAGCCCCTGGTACTTCTCGGCCCAGTAGATGTTGTAGCTGGCGTTGTCGTGGTTGCCCGCCCCCGAGACGGCCACCTTGAAGAAGTCCGGGAAGCGCACCATGGCATCGGTGGACGCGAAACCGCCGCCGGAGTGTCCGTAGATCCCTACCCGGTCGAGATCCATGAACGGGTAGCGTGCCGCCAACTGCTTGATCGCGGTGACGTGATCGGGAAGGCCGTTGTCATTGAAGTCACCGTAGTAGATGTCGTGAAACACCTTGGAGCGGTGGGGCGTGCCCATGTGGTCGAGCTGAATCACCACAAACCCCAGCTTCGCCAGCGAGAAATCCTCGCCTCCGGACTTGAAGGTCCACGAGCCCACGCTGCCCACCTGCGGACCGGGATAGATGTGGTCGATGACCGGATAGCTGCCCGACGGGTCCAGGTCGTCGGGGAAGTAGATCACGCCGTGGATGTCGGTCACGCCGTCGCGCGCCTTGACCGTGAACACCTCCGGCGCGCCCCACCCGACCTCGGCCAGGCGGGTGATGTCGGCCTCCTCGAGGGTGCGGATCACGCTCCCGGTCGCGAGGTTGCGCAGGAGCGTGACGGGCGGATCGCCGATCGTCGAATAGGTGTCGACGACGAAGCGGCCGGAAGGCGAGACCGAGACCGCGTGATTCCCTACCTCGTTCGCGATCGGGGTCAGGCCGGTGCCGTCGTAGCCGATCCGGTAGAGGCGGCCGTAGTAGGGGATGCCTTCCTCGCGCCCGTACGCGGTGAAGTAGATGCGCTGGCTGGCCTCGTCGACGTGCCAGATCGCGCCGACCGCCCAGGGCCCCGAGGTGACCTGGTTCTTGACCGTGCCGTCCTTCGAGAAGCGCCAGATGTGGGCCCATCCGTCGCGCTCCGACCACCAGAAGGCGTCGTCGGTGCTCTCGGAGACGAACCATGATGTCGGGTTGCGCTGCGCGGTCTCGACCCAGGTCCGCGACTCGTCGCCCGCGATGAGGCGGAAGTCGCCGGTGGCTGCGTCAACCTCGGCCAGATGGTTGCTCTTGGACGCGCGCGTCTCCCAGTGCATGTACGCGAAGCGCGAATCGGCCGACCACAGCGAGTCGACCTGCGAGCCGGTCAGATAGAGCCGGTTGGGCCGGGGCTCGAGGACGACGCGGATGTTGCCGACCTCGGGCAGGGCGTTCGCGTCGCCGCCGGTGCCCGCACCCGCGTCGCCATCGGATCCGCCGGCAGCGGCCGCGCTCAGCGTCTCGCCCACATCCAGAATGTGGAAAGCGGGCAGCGGCACGACCGAGTCCCCCGGCAGGGCGTAGGGCTGGGAGTAGTGCACCGTGCGCTGCGGCGTGTACGACACGTAGTGGTGGTGCTCGACGCCGCGCTGGTCCATCCGCTGTACGAGGAGCTTGCGCGAGTCGGGGGACCAGAAGACGTCGGGCCGCCGCATCCGGCTGTTCCTGACGTCGTTGGGACGCGGGTACGCCAGGCCGTAGCCGTTGAACTCCTCGCCGTCGGTCGTCAGCTGGATGGAGTCGCCGCCCGCGGCCGGCCGGATGTACAGGTTGTGGTCCATGACGAACGCCTCCCAGCGCTCGTCGGGAGACTCGACGAAGGGCGTGTCGTCGGGCAGAGTGTCGCCCACCTGGCACATGTACTCGCCGAGGTCGCACTCGAACCGCCTGGCCCCGGTGGCGAACTCGATCCTCCCGATGTCGCCGTCGACGAACTCGAAGGTCTCGAAGGGCAGCTTTTCGGGCACGTAGCTGGTGTCCGCGGCCACCGACAGCGCCGCCGCGAGCCGCGCGTGGTCGAAGAGCGGGCGCTTCACGTCGGCCGCCGCATCGACGAAGGTGAACTCGTGGCCGGAGCCGGTATTGTTGCGGTAGCGGATCCCCAGAGGCCAGAATCACGGCAGAAGATCGTCTAACTACTTACAGGACTGCACGATCTGCGTTTTTGCCGTTGGGCCGCATCCGCTCCCGTCGTCCAGAAACAGCGGGGAAATCGCCTCAAATCGCGGGAATCTCGTTCGACACACGGCCCTTCCCATCGCGGCCTCTTCAGAGCCGCAAGCAAGGTAACCACAGGTCACCAATCGGATCGACTCGGGTCATCCCCTCGGCCATTGCACCCGCACACGCTACCAAGGCCACCCGTGGCCGGTGCTGTTATCGTACAAGGATCCCGTACGATGCGAGCGAGACCTGCCCGAGAGCGGTGGCCCAGCATGTACTGTCCCGGCGGAGTGGCGGCGGGTGTGAATCCCGGCATGACCGCTTCCCACGCATGCGCCAAGACGGGTCCGAGCACCGCAAGCTCCGGGTGGTTGGGCTTCTACGCCTGTCAATTACGCGCGTGGAATGGCGAAACTGGCGCGCCCGAACGCGAGGACTTACGGTTCAGGAGGCGAAAGCAACACCCACAGGCACACGTTCCGAGAAGGAACAGCGCCGATCCCGTCCAACGATCTTTACACGACTTGGAAGAGTCACGGCATGAAGAGGAAACACGTTCTGGTGGTGTTTGCGATCTGGTTCGTGGGCGCGCTCATCGCCATCACGCCCTACCCCGCGCCTGTCCCGCAGGAGCAGGAGTGCTACGAGGTCGGAGAGATCGAGTGCGTCAACACATCGGCGGGCTGGGTCGCGACGTGGCCCGCCAGCCAAGAGTTTCGGGACCATATGATCGAGACCATCGACCTGCTTGAACTGTCGGGCGACTTGAACTGGCAGCAGCAGGAATTCTGCGTCCCGATCCTCAACAACGTGAAGGGTGAGTTCCGGTCCCAAGTGCTCACCGGCCTGGGCATCTACGAGTTCAACATGTCGCACTACCACGAGGGGGTCCAACTCCAAGGACGCCACGCGCCCGGACACGGCCACCCGCACTACATGTTCAACCGCGGGCGTTGGGGCCTGATGGGGACCCTCATGATGCACGAAGTCGCGCACCACCGGGGCCTCACCCATTCCAGCGCGAACACCGCTGAAACGTGCCTCGACCTGTAAGGATGGAGGAGAGACGATGAGACACGCACTACTCGCAACGACACTGATGCTCGCTCTCGCGGCCTGCACGGACCAAGCCGGCATGATGGACGCCGAGTTTTCCCAGGAGGATGTCTCCGGGGCCGCGCTCGATCGCGCGCCCCAAGCGGCCACCATGAAGGAGGACGAGCGTCACCCGCTGATGCTCGCGATCCTCGACAAGCTGCTCGCCGAGCACCCGGACGCCGCCGGCGGGCGCGTCAACCTAGACGGCATGTTCGGGGGCGCGTACGTGGGCGAGACCGTCACCCGTGCCGGCCAGAGCTTCGAGCGGGTTTCCGCTGGCACGAAGGTGGAGAAGGGCACCTACACGATCACGTTCCAGGACCTCAAGATGACGGCGACCAACGAGGCCGTGATGGGCGTCGGGCTGCTCCACGCGGACGAGAACGGGAGCGTGTTGGACCACGTGTACGAGGTTCTACTCGTGCGCGACGACGACGACATATGGACGGCCGACCTCACGTACAAGGGACACTTCGACGGGGTACTCGAGGGAAGCTGACCCGCATTTCCCGCACCAGAGCAATCTGTGACCGCGACCGACAGGCAACGCGAGCGCGGAGGACTGGTGCCCGTGTGTGCTACATCGCGTCGCACGATCTGAACCGTTGCGGCCGGTAGCCGCTCTCAACAGCAGGCCATCGGTCCTCTGCTCTTTGGGCGGGAACACAGCACCTATGCAGAAGGCGCCGTAGAACAGCGTCCCCGTTCTCCCTTGAACTGAATCTCCAGCGCGTCCTCCAGCCCCCGACCGGACGGTTACGAGCGGCGGCCCGTCCCCAGCGCCTCGACACGGGCCAGGCGGTCGCAGGAATAGGAAGCGAGGAGCGACGCCAGTCGTTCAAGCTAATCGCCGAGCGGGCCGACCGGGTAGCAAGAACCGGTCGCTGAAGGACCACACCCGATTCTCCAAGGTCTTCGGGGCCATGACGGATTTCCGGCTGGCTTACAAAGCGCCCGCCTGAGGGGCGCGGGCGGCCCGCCGAGACATTGCGGGGGTGTTTTCCGCCCCGTTGGCGACGGCCGGTGTCGAAGCCCCGGAGTTCAGGGCCCGGGCAATCTGGTTAAGGTTCACGCCGATCCGGCGGAGTTCGACGCGCTCCCATGCACCGAGATGCGTGCCGCCGCGGCCCGCTCGGCGATCTCGGCGGCTTCCGCGGTCGTTGCGCGCACGCCGATCATGCGCGTCTTGCGCTCGGCTTCGGGCTTCTGGGGACGGGCCAAGTCGGACGGCCTCCTTGGGTGGCTCGCGGAATGTTGTTGCGGGCTCCGGGGGATTACCCCCGGCCAGAGGTTTTCGAGAAACGAAAAACACATCTTTTCGGCTTTCCGGCATCGGAACCCAGAGTCTTGCGGTGTGCCACCCGTCCCCATAGCGTCAAGGACCTCACCCAAACGAAGAGGAGGCATAGCATGAAGACGCGTGTATCGATCCCGTGGCTGGTTGCGGTGGTCGCGCTTGCGGCATGTGACGGGTCCACGCGACCGGATGGGCAGCAGCCTGATAGTGTGGAACCACCAGGGTGGCCGCTGAAGGTTGGCGACAGGGTGGGCGAGGTGACGCGCTCGAGGTTAAAGCGCGAGTTCGGCACCATCGTCCTGCATCACCAGTTCGTGAAGAGACCTGCCGAATACACACATCCGAATCAGGAGCGTTACGGGTTCGCCGAGTTCGAGATCATGTACGAGGAGACCGGCGGACTGACTGAGGGCGAGGACAACGCGCTGTATGCGTGTGAGGATCCACCGGCACCTTCCGCCAACGGGACCATCTCGATCGACCAAGAAGACGGCGATTCCGACGAGATCGAGCCTTGGAAGACGGTGGACGGCGCTTACAAGTTCTCGTTTGCGGCGAGCGTTCGGTGCGACCCCGACAAGCGCTACAGAATGCTGTATGTGTACCGGGGGCACGTCCGTCCGTGAGGATGGTCGTCGGATGCCTGTGTGCATTCGTCCTGTCCGCGTTCGCGCCGGTGTCTCAAAGCGAAGAGATCGAAAAGGAATTCGAGAAGAAATGGAGGTGGAACGGCACCGGTCGGTTGTGGACGGACACCGAGCTCGGCTTCTGGAGCCAGCGCCTCCGATTCCTCGATTGGGACGCGACCACCGAGTGCCAAAACCACCGCAACGCGATGGTGAGCCTCTACAACGGCGGTCACGATTTGGGATGGGCCAGCCCCAGGGGCAACCGCGGTGGCACGCACTTCTGGCGTGGCCAAGAGGATTGGATCATCATCTCGCCAAAGGGCTTCGGCGGTCGCCAGAACGACGATGTGGTCAGATCCATGGTACACGAAGCGGCACACCATTTTGCCGGGCCACAGGCTGGACATAGCCAAGACTGGCAGGAAATCGTCGATTGTGTCCTGTCTTATTCGGGAGCGTGACTTCTAGTTGCCTTCGGGTTGATCGCGTTGACGGCGTGCGGTTCGTGACAACGCCTCCTCACTCGGTCGTCCCGCGGCCCAAGACCTTCGCTCTTGGATTCGGTAGAAACCCGGACAGGACAGACGGCGTAATGGTTCCTTGGCCGGTTCCTCCCAAATCCGATCTTCCGTCCTGAGGTGTTGCGGACTTGAAGCGCGCTCGCCAGTGCCCCGGAGTTCCGACTTGCAACCGTACTGGAGTGCGAGAACGACACGGGGGGTCGATGTGCATTTTGGCATTCCAGCGATGCGCACGGACGTTCGCGCCTATCCGCATGCGCAACAGCGTCCTTGCGGCCTCGCCGCCCCGTTCGCCTGTGGCGTAAGGGGCGCTCGGGCCGTGACGCTAGTCTCCATGTCAAGTGGACGCCAGTTTTTCTCGAAGCGACCTGCCTCGCAGCGCCCCTCGCGACGCTTCCGCTTCGGTGCTCATTCTGGCCCGGCTCGATCATCTGTGAACGCTCCCCGCCGGGCTGGGCGTTGGGAATGGCCGGGCAGGAGTATTCGCCCGGACGATGCGCCGTCCAAGTGCGGTCCTGCTGCACTAGAGGGCATTGGCGAGGATGAGGAGTCTCCGCATCATGGCCGTCAGGGCGACCTTCGGCGGCTTCCCTCGGGCCACGAGCGCTTCCTACTTCCGCTTGACGTCGGGAATATGGCGGACGACAACTATCGCGGGCATGTAGAGGAGCCTGCGCACCCGGTGCCTGCCGCCCTGGATGAAGCCGCGTCTCTTCCAGTATCCAGACACTTGGGTTGACCGGGGCCAGCCCGGCGAGGCTGGCGGCTCGGGCACCGGTGAGTGCCCAGGTACGGCAAGTGGACGATCAGTCCCTCGGCGGTGGCGTCCGAGATCGAGCCGCCCGCCGGATCTCGGCGTCTATGAACTTCATCCGGGCGCTCGATCTGCCTCAGCCTCTTTCGACGGCAGCTGCCATGGTGGCCAGCATCCGGGCGTCCACCGCGTCGGTCTTGGCGCGTCGGTCATGAGAGCGGGCGAAGGACCGGACTCGGAAGGGGTCGATCACGTAGAGGGGGAGTCCGGAGTCCCAAACGGCGGAGGACGGGCATGTTCGCCGTGCTGTGCGCGGCCGCGCTGTGCGTCGTGCGACGTGACGCGCGCGCGCCCGGGCTCGAACTTCTATGGGTCCGAGGAAGGCAACGGGCCGAGGCGGTTGGTAAACGCGGGCGGCCTGCGGGACGGGTCCCGTGCTGGAGTTCCACGTGCCCGACCGGAAGCTGGCAGGTCTCCACAGCGTCCGCGTCGTCGAGATAGCCGGTCAGGACCACTGGCTCCTCGAAGCGGACGACCACCGGGCCACCGTCGCGCGCTGACGGCGGGAGCGTCGTAGGTCGGCCAACGCGCCGCCTTGGAGAGTTCGCCCCGTTGCTGAAACACTTTGGCACGGTCGCCCGTACGGGGATGCCTGGTAGCGCGAACAGGCTCGCCAGATGCCGAAGGTGGAGGCGTTTTCGACAAGCCGCTGGCGGCGGATTCCCGAAGCTCCCGTACGTTACCGGACATCCTCGAACGTTACCGGACAAGAGGAGGTTTCCGAAGGGTTGACTGCCTCAAGGACGGTTGTTCAACGTCTCGGCTATGGAGACGCTGACACAGCCGCTCGACAGGGAAGCGGGCGGTACGATCGCCCATCGTGACGGCCGCCAAGGTGCGCGCGGGTCCTTCGACTTGACCGGACACCGGACCGAATCGATTGCGCTCGCATGCCGCTGCGGAGAGGCGTTCGCCCACGCCCGGCGTGCGCGGCTCATGGACCGCGCAAGCCGAGGCGCCGGGCAGCGCATGAGCGCGTCGAGGAGGTCGATGCCGACCTGTTCCCGGGCGCGGCCCACGGGGGCGTTGGTCGCTGTTAAGGCGTCCAGCCAGCCTACCCATTGTCATACAATGGGGCTGGCGAGGGGCTGGCTCCCGCCCCCCCTTCGAACCCCCCGCTGTTCGCGCTCCCGAGGAGGTCGCGGATGGGGGCGCCGCCCCCTTTCCCCCGTGTCGGTGCGGCGTGATGCCTGAGCGCCGCACCGCCGTCGTCACCGCCCGCGTGTCGGCGGCCGAGTCCGCCGACTGGCGGGCCAAGGCGGAGGCCGCAGGCATACCGCTGTCCGCGCTGATCCGGCGGGCCATGGCCCGTACACGGACCTGGACCGCACGCGCGGCCGAGGTCGAGCGCGAGCGCACCCGGCAGGTGTCGCGCGTCGGGAACAACCTCAACCAGATCGCCAAGTGGGCCAACACCCACAAGGGGGCGGCCGAGGCCGTCGAGGTCCTCGCCCGGCTTGTGGCCATCGAGCGCGCGCTCGGCGCGCTGGCTCGCTTCGAGAGTCCGGACTCCGATGCACGTTAAGTTCTTGGCGCACGGGACCGGCTCGGCCGGCAAGGCGGCAGGCTACCTCCTCGGGGAGCGGGACGCCGCCGGGAAGCTGCGCGAGGGCGTCGAGGTGTTGCGCGGGAACCCGGACATGGTGGCCGCGGTCGCCGACTCGCTCGACTTCGAGCACAGGTACACCTCCGGCGTGATCGCCTGGGCACCGGACGACCACCCCACCGACGAGCAGATCGAAGCTGTGCTCGACGAGTTCGAGAAGACGGCTTGGGCGGGGCTGGAGCCCGACCGGTACGCCTGGGCGGCCGTGCTACACCGTGAGGAGGGCGGAGGCGCGCACGTCCATGTCCTCGCCGCTCGGTGCGACTTGGAGACCGGGCGGAGCCTCAATATTGCGCCACCGGGTTGGCAGCGGACGTTCGATCCGCTCCGCGACGCCTTCAACCACGAGCACGGCTGGAGCCGTCCAGACGACCCGGAGCGGGCCAGAGTGCAGCACCCCGGCCACCGCGCCTACATCGAGGCGACCCGGCTGCGGGCCGGACTACGGCTCGAATCCTCCCCCCGCGACCTGATCCGGGACTACCTGCTCCAGCGTGTCGAGCACGGCGCGGTCAAAGACCGCCACGATGTTGTCGCCGCGCTCCGGGAGGCGGGCCTTGAAGTGCCGCGCCAGGGCATGGACTACATCACCGCGCTGGACCCCGAAACCGGGGACCGGTGGCGGCTGAAAGGAGAACTGTACGGAGTTGATTTCCAACGCGAACGATTTGACCGAACGGCTGCGGAGGAGGCTGGAACACGAGCGCAGGGAGATCGAGGAGTTGACCGCGAGCGAGCTCGAAAGGCTCGGCGAGCACTCGCGGCGCGTCGCGAGGAGCGCGGTGCGTACCATCGAGCGCGATACGGAGGAGGCGACCGGCAAGATGCGCGAGTTGCTGGTCAAGGCGTGGCAACGGCCGCTGATCGTCGGCCTGAGTCTTTGGATCGGTTTCTTCGGCGGAAGCTGGGCGACGATGCGCTGGTTGGCGGGCAGCATTCAGGACCGGATCGTGACCCGAGCCGAACTGAACCGGGACATCGAAGACGCCCGGCGGACGCTGGCCCAGCTGGAGGAGGACACCTGGGGGCTCGTGTTCCACGAGATCAAGGGCGAGAGGTTCGTGGTGGTGCCGGACGGGGTGCTGGACGATCCGCCCTGGTGGGTGGAACCGGGGCACCTTCCGGCGTTGAAGCTGTCGAACGAGTGAAGGAGATCTATGACCGCGTTAGAGGAGCAGTTGACGAGGGCCTTGCGGAGGCTGTGCGCGCAGTACGAAACGGAACAGCAGCGGCACTCCGAGCAGGTCGCAGCCTTGCAAGGGCACGTCGAGCGGCAAGGCGGAGAGATCGAAGCCTTGCGGCAGCACGTCGAGCGGCAGAGCGCGGAGTACGAAGCCTTGCAGATGCAAATCGAGCGGCTCGACGCGCTGGCGACACGCTTGGCCGAGTATTTCGGGACATCCGCCGTCGCGAGACGGCGCGGCCTCCGTATCTGATGCGCCGCCCGGGACCGGACCGCGATCAAGGTCCGAGCCGCTGATGGCTCAGGGCAGGGCTGGATCTGGCGCGGGCAACACCGCTCAGCGAAGTTTCGTTCGCGCAGATCGTGCGGTCCATCACGAGAGGAATCGAATGATGGCACGCACGAAGCGGGACCGGCGCAGCTACAGCGCCGGCGAGTGGGGCCGGAACCGGGTGAGGGTGTTTGCCGATCCCAAGACCGGTCTCTACCAGATTGAGTGGCGAGAGAACGGGCGCAGGCTCACCCGATCCCTGAAGCACCGGGACTGGTCGAGAGCCAAGCGGCAGGCCGACGAGGCCGCCGCAGGCCTCGCGACATACGAGCCCAACGGCAAGGCCGAGGCCGAACCCGAGCCGCTCACTCTGGAGAAGCTGTTTGACATTTATGGTGAGGAGGTGACGCCGACCAAGGGCGAGCACACCCAACGACACGACAAGATCGCGATGCGGATGTTCCTGCGGTTCTTCGGGAAGGACCGCGACCCGGCGACACTGTCACAGAGGGACTGGGACCGCTTCATCCGGGCGCGGCGCGCGGGCAAGGTCGGACCGAGCGGCAAACCCGTATCCGACCGGACGGTCGAGTGCGACCTGCGGTTCCTGATCGCGGTGCTCAACTGGGCGGCGAAGTCCAGGGACGAGCAGGGGAGACTCCTGCTCGACTCGAATCCGCTGAGGGGCCTGAAGACGCCCAAGGAGAAGAACCCCACCCGCGTCGTCCTTTCGGAGGAGGAGTACCAGGCGATGCTCGGGATATCCCGGCAGGTCGATTGGCGGTTCCGCGTCGCGTTCGTGCTCGCCCACGAGACCGGACACCGAATCGGAGCCATCCGCAACCTTCGTTGGAGGGACATCGATTTCGAGGGTCGCGAGGTGCGGTGGCGCGCTGAACACGAGAAGACCGGCTACGAGCACGTCACGCCGATGACGGACGAGGCGGTAGCAGTGTTGGAGGAGGCGCGCGAAACGAACCCCGGGAACGGGAAGACGCCGGTCTTGCCCGCGCTGCGGGACCCCTCGGCGAGCATCAGCTCTAGGCTGGCGGGTGCATGGTGGCACAAGGCCGAGCGCCTTGCGGGGCTGGAACCCCGGCGAGGGAGAGGCTGGCATTCGCTCAGGCGGAAGTTCGCTTCGGATCTCATGGACTTGCCGCTCAAGGTGCTGTGCGAACTGGGCGGCTGGAAGGAGGCCCAGACGGTGCTCCGCTGTTATCAGCAGGCCGACGCTGGACAGCTCAGGAAGGCTTTGGAGAGTCGGCCGAGAGTTCGCGCCTGACCCAACTCGATTGGCGGGAATCAAACAGCGGGAATACGGTGTGTGAGTCCCGTAAGGTCAACGGTCACAGCAAGTTGTGAACTCTATGACTTCCGTTGCGGTACCAGAAGCGGTCCGTATCGTTGATCCAGTTCGGGGTGAGGGGAGTTCCTGATATCAAGGGCGACGTATGCCACCCCAGCAGCCTCTCCGCGCGATGGTAGTCAACATCCTGTGCGCGGGCGGGAGTGATCGCCGCCATTACCAAAAGGCTTGAAATGCACCCGATCCAGCGTGTCTTCATGGCTCTGTTCTTTCCGTTGAAAGCAGCTTTTCGGCCTGCGTCCATCTTGGGCGCGGCGGGGGTGCGAGGCAAACCGGTTGCGGCCGGGCTGGCCGGCGCGGGACCCGACCCTGACGTAACGTCATGCGGCATCATGTTTGTATCTTTCTGTGGTCGTTAGAGTTACAGGATTGTCAGGCCGGATTCCCGCTGTTTGACTCCCGCCGAATTGCGAACCTCAGCCGCGAGGTCTCGGGCGGGCTTCCAGTGCCTTCCGAAGCTGTCCCTCGTCGGCTCGCTGATAACACTGGAGCACCGTCTTGGCGGTCTTCCAGCCCCCGAGGTCGCAGAGGACCTTGAGCGGCTGGTCCATGAGGTCGCTGGCGAACTTGCGCCTCAACGAGTGCCAGCCCCGCCCACGCCTGGGTTCGAGTCCCGCGAGCTTCTGGGCTCGGTTCCACCAGAAGCGCACCAGCGTCCGGCCCGCGCACCGCGACGGATCTCGTGGTGCGGGGAGCACCGGAGCAACCTCGATCCCGGCGCTCCGCACTCGCGCCTCCTCAACGACGGCGACCGCCTCGGCCGTCATCGGGGTCCGGTGTTCGTAGCCTGTCTTCTCGTGTTCGGCCCTCCACCGGATGGCTCGGGCTTCAAGGTCGATATCCGACCACCTGAGGTGGCGGATGGCTCCGATTCGGTGCCCGGTCTCGTGCGCCAGCACGAGCGCGACGTGGAAGCGCCAATCGACTTCCCGGGACACCCCGAGAAGCGCCTGGTACTCCTCCTCGGACAACACGACCCGGGTCGGGTTCTTCTCCGTGGGCATCTTCAGACCCTTCAGCGGGTTCGAGCCGAGGAGCAGCCGGCCCTCCTCGTCCTTCGACTTGCCGGCCCAGTTGAATACGGCGATCAGGAACTTCAGATCGTGTTCGATCGTCGCGTCGGACACCGGTTTGCCGCTCGCTCCGACCTTGCCCGCGCGCCGCGCCCGGATGAACCGGTCCCAGTCGCGCCGGGAGAGCGTTGAAGGCTTGCGGCCTCGTCCGAAGAACCCGAGGAACATCCTCGTCGCGGCCCGGTCGGCCCGCTGGGACGCCTCCGCCTTCGTGGGCGTCACCTCTTCACCGTAGATTTCAAACAGCTTGTCCAGCGTGAGCGGCTCGGGCTCGGCCTCCGCCTTGCCGTCGGGCGCGTCGATGAAGCCTGCGGCGAATTCGTCCGCTTGCTTCTTCGCTCGGGTCCAGTCCCGGTGCCCGAGCGACCGGGTGAGCCTTCGCCCGTTCTCGCGCCACTCAATCTGGAAGAGGCCGGTTTTCGGATCCGGAAAGACCCGGACCCGGTTCCGGCCCCACTCGCCGGCGCCGTAGCTCCGGCGGCTTCGTTTCGTGCGTGCCATCGTTCGATACCTCCCTCGATTCGATGGACTGCACGATCTGCGCGTTTGAAACTTCGCGCCGGGCGGGCGCGTCGTCCAGAGTTGCGGCCCGGTCGGCTTTCGCGGCGAGCGCGACACGGGCCGTTTGTTTCTGCGGATTTCCGTGGAGTTTCCGTGGAGCCAGATGTGTTTTCGCTTCACGAAAACCTCTGGCCGGGGGAGCATCCCCCGGACCCCCGAACGACATTCCGCGCGCCACCCAAAGGAAGGCCGCCCGTCATGGTCCGTCCCCGGAAGTCCGAGGCCGAACGCAGGACCCGCACGGTCGGCGTGCGCGGGGAGCAAGCCTCCATGCGCTTGAGATCTTGACCTCTGATCGGCCGGGGTCGGTGGCGTACCGCACGCGCACATCGACATCGGGGTGCATGTGCATGGAATCACCGCGTCCATGTGCGCGGGCAGGGGCTCCGTATGTCGCTGCCCGCGTTGCGGTTGTACCACGACCGCACGAACGGCGGTGCCGTTCCAGAGTGTGCGGTCGTGGCGGGAGCGGCACGGCGACGGTCGGGATGTGCACGGCCATCCCAACCTCGCCTGGGGTCGCTCCCGATCCATCAGTCCTTGGCAGGAAGGCCTTAAAGGGCAGAATGGGGCGGGGCGCGTCCAAGCCACCGATGTGGCCAGCCTCGGCAGCCCGGAACCGGTCTGCGACAACCATTCTCCAAGGCTCCGTCGGCGACCGCTTCCAGTGCGGACCTACAGGTCGCGCTTGCGCATGTTCAGAAGCGAGATTCCGAGAAGGAACGTGCTGTAGGCCAGCGCCGCGATGGCGAGCACCTCGACATCGGGGAACTCCAAGAGTGCGAGACCCCGCTCCGCCCGATCCGCATTCACCTCGGCGAGCACGTCCGGATAGTGGGCCAGATCGTCCCCGAGGTCTTCGACCACGTTGAATGGAAGGAACTCCGCCGCGCTGCGTAGAGCCTCACGACCAGCCCCCGACATCAACCTTGCGACGCCCTCTTCGACGAACAGATACAGGAACAGGATACCCAACGCGGATCCCGAAGAGCGCACGAGCGCCGAGAGGAACAGCCCGGCGCTCCCGAAGACCAGCATGCCCAGCGCTAGACCGCTCATGTAGCCGAGATCGCTCGACCGGACGAAACCGGGGCCGCCCGCACCGGGGCTGAGCAACGCCCCACCGACGCCGATCAGGACCGTAGTTGCCATGAAGAAAAGGACGAGGCCGGCGAGCAACATGACCTTCCCCGCGTAGAACCGCTCCTTGCTGAGTCCGTCGATCACGTTCTGGCGGGCCGTTCGCCACGAGAACTCGGGTGCGACGAGCAGGATCATCAGAACACCGACGAAGAGGGGTCCGATCCCAGCTGCGGTGCCCAGAATGTCCGGCCAGCTCTCCGGCAGAGCAAAGACCGCGTTCGGATCACTGTGGGCGTTGCGGACCCTTTGGACGGCGGGCAACGCGGTGAAGACGGCGAATGCGGCCGCGGCTACCCAGAAGGGCCGCCGTTTGACCGCCTTGAGCCATTCGATCCGCAGAAGCACGCTCAGGATCTTCAAGATGCGATCTCGGTCATTGAATCCACGGCACCTTGGGTGACATCGATGAAGACTTCTTCCAAGCTCGGCCGATAGGGTGCCAGATGGGACAGGTGGACTCCCTGCCCCGACAAGTAGCGTGTCACGCTGGCCAAGTCACCCGAGTCCAGCGTGGCGACGATGCCGTCGTCGGTCCGGCGCACCGATGTCGAGTCCGGATAGGCTTCCATCGCGCCCGCGAGGGCCTCGGTGTCCGCCGCGCGCAGCAACACAGCGCTCCCTTCTCCCACCACCTCCGCCACCGCGCCCCATGTGACGATCCGCCCCTTGCGAATGATGGCGACATGGGAGCAGGTGCGCTCGACTTCCGCGAGCAGGTGGCTCGACAGGAAGATCGTCTTGCCGCGCTCCGCAAGGATGCGGATGATCTCGCGTATCTCCCTGATTCCCTGCGGGTCGAGCCCGTTGGCGGGCTCGTCCAAGATGATCAGTTCGGGGTCGTTCAGCATGGTGGCCGCGAGCGCCAACCGCTGCTTCATGCCGAGCGAGTAGGTGTTGAAGCGGTGCTTCGCGCGGTCGGACAGGCCGACGAGTTCCAGGCACTCATCGATGCGGGGGCGGCCCACTCCCTTCACCGCGGCAGCAACGCGCAGGTTGTCGCGGCCGCTCATGTACGGGTAGAAGTTGGGCGTTTCGAGCGTGGCGCCGACGCGGGCGCGGGCGGCCATGAGGCCCTTGGGGCCGGAAGCGCCGAAGAGCTTAAAGCGGCCACTTGTCGGCTTGATGGTGCCCACGAGCATACCGATGGTGGTCGTCTTGCCGCTGCCGTTGGGACCGAGGAAGCCGAAGACCTGGCCCTCTGCAACGGCGAAGGCGATGCGGTCCACGGCCAGAACCGACTTCGCGGCACGCGTCCCGTAGCGCTTGGTCAGGTCGAAGGTCTGGATTGGGTGCATCCCACAAGGATCTTGGTCGAGTACGTGCGTCTGAAAGGGAGCGCGCAGCCTCGGCGCCCCCTTTCTCTTCGGTGGAACTGGCCGGGGTTCCCACCGTCTGGTGGTCTGCCCGTCAGAAGAAGAAACGTCGAGGCGGTGAAGCGCGTCAAGGCGACCGCTTGGAACGTCCAACCCCGCTTGGGGGGAATCTCCCGTCACTGACGCTGCGGGTTTCTCCCGTCAAAACTTCAGGGTTTTCCCTCTAGGGCCGGTTCCATCCGCAGCCGATACTGAAGGTGCAGGCCGGGAAGACCCATTCACACCCCAAAGGAGGAAGGACCATGAGGAAGACCCGCATCTGGATCGTGACGGCGCTCGCGACCAACCTGCTCCTGCTTCCGCTCCTCTTCGCCACGCCCGAGGAGGTGAAGGCCAACACGCTCGTCTGGCCGTGGGGCGACTGCTGCCAGGAGTCGGTGGAGGAGCAGGAGTTCTGCTGCGACAACTGTTGCTGGTTCACGAACAACTGCAACGGTTCCGGCGACTGCGGCGGGGAGCCCTAGTGACGACCCGCTGTCTCGCCGTGCCCTCGGGCGGCCGAGGCCGCCCGAGGGCCACCGGCCTGTTCGGCTGTCGCCTCAGAGCGCGCGACCGCGCTAGGACGCCAGTCGGCGTCTGTTTCCCATCAGCCCCGGAGGTGCCGAAATGAAGACAAAAATCATTGCTTCCCTGCTCGTCTTCTGCGCAGTTGCTCAGGTCACGATACTGGTTGGCCGCTACCGGGCGGCAGGGCCGCCAGCCCTCGCGCCTTATCTCGTAGGCGACACACTGGTCCGCCTGGACGGCTTGAAGGTTGACGGAACCGAGGCAGTCCTCGCGATTCCGATGCCGACGGGGGCCGCGACGGTCGTCTATGCGTTCAGTTCCGAGTGCGCGTATTGCGAGGATGTCGCTCCCGAGTGGGCATCCCATTTCGGGAAACAGGGCGGCGAGGGCATTCGACGGGTGGCCATTACGCGGGATCCTCCCCAGACAGCTGCGAGTTACGCTGAACGCTTCGGCTGGGAAGTCCCGATCCTGAGCATACCGGACTTGGCCGCTACGGACCGGCGATCATTCCTGCTTTCCCGCACGCCGTGGTTATACGTCTTTGATCGTGACGGAGCGCTTCGGTTCCAAGGCCACGGAAGCTCGCTCGACCGAATGGATGAGGCAGCGTCGAGGCTTGGTCATCCAACCACCCGTTCCCGAAAAGCCCCCACAAGCGAGATTGGAGGTTCATGATGGCCAACTCCAGCAGTTCTAGAGTCCCGCGCCGATTTCTGAGTGTCACCCTCGCGCTGCTAGTCGCGGGTTGCGCCGAGGGGCGCAGCACCGACCCTACGTTGATCAGCATCGACTCCGGCCAGATGACGTGGCAGTCCTTTGATGGCGCGTTCTGGGGGGTTGCGGATGTTCTTGAGAGGGACGGCTTCATCTGGGTCCTGTCCCCTATCGATCCCTTCGTCCACGGCCTGCGATCCGGTACCGAGGTGGCCGCCTTCGGAACCCAGGGCGACGGGCCGGGCGAGTTTCGGTCGGCACGTGCGTTACTGTCCTTGGGCGACGTTGGCCATATCACCATTTGGGACGCCGCGTCACGGCTTTATCGAACGTTCACCGCCGATGGCCTGCCCGTCGCCACCAGAGACGCGGGCGAGGTCGGAACGGTGCGGGGAGACATCGACGTTGTGACCTTCGGAGACCCGCTGCGTGTGGCGGCGACGGCGAAGGGCGGCACCGTGAAGGCGGAGTTTCCAAGTGCCGTCATGTGGGGCAGTGACCTGTGGACGGCTACGCTGGTTCGCACCGGTGCTGACGGCAACGTTGAGCGTTTGGTCGACTTCGGGGACCTGCGTGGCGCATCCCATGAGGATGTAAGGACGAAGAGCGTCCTCGTGCCCGTGCCCCTTTGGGACGCCTGTCCGGACGGCTCCGTCGTGGTGCTAGATCCGATGGCCCGGTTTCTCTACCTCGTCAAGTCCAGTTGGGAAGAACGCGATTCAGTCTTCGTGCCTTGGGATGTCCCACCGCTCAGCCGCGCCGAGCGGATCAATTACCTGAGGGGCCAGATGAGGGCCGAGCTGCAGGGGCGACGTGTCGAGTCCAGCGAGATGGAAGCGATGCTGGCCCGTGCCGAGGCAGGAGGCAGGGATCAATTCCCGGCGTCGGCTCCGCTCGCGGTTGACATCAAGTGCTCCGAGGGCCGGGTGTGGATGCAGGAATACGATGGCACCGCCCATCCGCTCGGATTCTCCCGGACGTGGCGCACGGTCGCCCTCGCGGGCACCACGTCCCCCTACTCGGAAGTGATTCTGCCTCCCGCGTTCCAACTCTTCAGGGTGTCGGACTCGCAGCTCCTAGGCGTCGTGACGGACGACATGGACTTGCAGCGGGTCGCGAGCATTCCGCTCCCGCGGTCCCTTCGGTCGCCCATGACGACCAACCGCCGCCCAACCGGGCGTGCCAACGCTCCGGAGGCGCGCTTGGCCATTGGGACATCGCGAGAAGGTTCCGGACCCGGACGCTGACGGATTCAGGACTTCGACTTGACTTGGCGGAATCCCTTGACAGCTTCGGACGACGCGCATCTCGTGAGGGAGCACAGGCCGACATCGGGATACTCGCGTGCCCACGCGATCCCGGTCGACCCGACCGACGAAACGGAGCCGAATCTGCTCAAGCAAGGCGACTACACTGCGGTGTTCGAGGCATCGCCGGACGCGATGTTGGTCGTGGACTCGGAAGGGGTGATCCGGGACCTCAACCGGCAGGCCATCGCGCTGTTCGGGTGGAGCCGCGAGGAGATCGAGGGCACTCCAGTCGAACGCTTGGTTCCTCCCGCCAGCCGGGGCGCGCACCGGCGCCACCGGCGCAGCTACGCCGTGGCCCCGCGTCCCCGTCCGATGGGCCGGGGACTGGACCTCGAAGCCGTGCGAAAGGACGGCACGACGATCCCGGTCGAGATCAGTCTGGCCCCTTCGGATCTGGCAGCGGGACCGGGACACGTGATCTGCGCGGTCCGCGACATTACCGCTTGGCGGCGGATGCGTAAGCTGTCCAACATGATGATTGCGGCGGCCGAGAACGAGCGGAAGCACTTGTCGCACGAACTGCACGACGAATTCCTTCAGACGCTGGTCGCGCTGAAGATCCGGGTGAAGCTGCTCGCCGACGAGCGGGACGATGGCGAGCGGGAGCGGGCTCGCGAGCAGATCGCCAAGGAGATCGGCGACGCGATCGGCGGGGTGAAGCGGATGATCCGCGGCCTCCTTCCCCCGGCGCTCGACCATCGTGGTCTCGCTTCCGCCTTGAGCTCGATGTTCCGCGATGTCGAGGACCTGTACGGGTTCAGGATCGACGCCAACCTGGAACCGGTGGACGGCGAACTGGACGCGGTTGCCGCGTTGACGCTCTTCCGCATCGTGCAGGAGGCCGTGAACAACGCGGTGCAGCACTCGGCAGCGAGTGAAGCCGTGGTGACGCTCGGAGCCGCGAACGGGCGGGTGAGCGCCACCATCCACGACGAGGGACGCGGATTCGCATGGACGGAAGCGAAAGCACCGGACGACGACGGCCACATCGGCCTGACCGGTATGCGCGAGCGCGCCGCGCTCGTGGGCGGAACCGTCGCCATACGAAGCGCTCCCGGCAAGGGAACAACCATTCGGGCCTCCGTGCCTGCGAGCGGTGCGAACTTGGACGGCAAAGAAGGGAACGAGCGTTGACCAGAGTGCTCCTCGTGGACGACCACGCCGTAGTGCGGGCCGGGCTCCGGGCGCTGCTCGAAGCGAGTGGACGGGTCGAGGTCGTGGGCGAGGCCTCGTCGGGCGAGGAGGGGGTGAGGAAGACCCGGTCCCTTGGGCCGGATATCGTGGTCATGGACTTGGCGATGCCCGGAATGGACGGGGTCCAGGCGACCCGGCGCATCGCCGCGCTCCACCTTGACACGAAGGTGCTGGTGCTCACGATCCACGACGAGGACGAGTTCCTCGTGCCCGCCATGGAGGCCGGGGCGGCGGGCTTCGTGAACAAGTCGGCAGCCGATACCGACCTCTTGGGCGCGCTGGAGGCGGTCGCGCGCGGCCATTCGTACCTGCCCCGCCGCGCTGCCGCCCTGATCGCCCGCCGCGAGCCAATGAACACATCCGGCAGCAGCCTCGGAATCGATGCACTGTCGGAGCGCGAACGCACCGCCATTGAGTTGTACGCCAGAGGATTCTCGGCAAGGGAGGCGGCCCGCGAGATGCTCGTCAGTCCCAAGACGGTCGAGGGCTACATCGCCCGAGCCAAGTCCAAGCTGAGCCTCGACAACCGGCGCGACATCGTGCGCTTTGCGCTCGAAAACGGGTTGCTGCGGACGGAGGAATGAAGATTCTGGCCCGTAACGGTCGTGACCCAGCCCAAGAGGGTCGGACCCGAAGCGGTCACCCAACGGGCCAGCGAACGAGGGTGGGCAAGCGAAGCGCGGCAGCCCGGTCCGGGCCGGGAGGTTCTGGTCGAGGGCCGGCGCGGGGATCTCGACCGGTACTAGAAGGGCGAGCGGGCCGCGCGCTGGGCAAGCCGCGCGCCGACAGCGCCCGGCAAATCGAGCGTCGGGTGCGGCACGCGACCGGCGGCGAACCCGGTTCCCGTCAAAGCGGACGGCAACCATGGTCGTTCGGGCGGCTACCCGATCGGGATGGGCCGCCACGGGGGGACGGGGGGCGACGCCCCCGCCCGCGCAATCCACTGGAGCGCGGGGCTTCCAGGGTTCGAAGGGGCGGAGTCCCTCGCCAGCCCCGGTGTATTACACCGGGTAGGCTGGCTTGTCTCTACCAATCATGCAGATTCCCGCGTGATTTGCATGACCGGGTCACGGGGAAGGCCCGGGCTGCTGAGAGCCCGCAGAGGCGAGCGTAGCGAGCCGGAGCGGGCGCTCAGCAGGGACGGTGGTCGGATCGATGGGCTGGCTGGCCGTAAGGGGCCGTGGTTAAGTGTGGTCGCCACCGTCCTTCCCAATGTCCTGAATGGATACACGAGCATCGAGGCTCGCACGACAAGCACAGGAGAAGGGAAGAACACATGAGCAGCATCCTCCGCACCGTCGGGATCGACATCTCCAAGGACTGGCTCGACGCCTTCGCCGCCCCCGAGGGGAGAACGTCCCGGTTCCCGAACGACAGGGCCGGCTTCCGGAAGCTGATCGCCTGGATCGGCTCCGGGATCGACCGGATCGCTTACGAACCCACCGGAGCCTTCCACCGCGACTTCGAGGACACCCTCCTGAAGGCCGGGCTCCCCCTGTACGCGATCAACCCCTTCCAAGTCCGGTCCTTCGCCCGCTCCATCGGGCGGCGCGCCAAGACCGACGCGGTGGACGCCCGGATGCTGGCCACCATGGCGGCCGCTGTCGAAGACCTGCGCCCGACCCAGGCGCGGTCGGAGCGGCAGCGCGACCTTGCCGAGCTCCACCAGATCCGCGACGCGCTGGTCAGGGATCGCACCGCAACCACCAACCGGGGCAAGAACTTGCGCACTCCCGTGGGCAAGCGGGTCACCAAGCAGAGGCTGCGGCAGATCGACCGCCAGCTGAAGCTCATCGATACCGAGATCCGGCAGCGGATCGGGGAGGAGAAGGCAATGGAGCGCCGGGCCGAGATCCTGACCTCGATCCCGGGCATCTCGGACATCACCGCCGCGGGACTGATCGTCCATTTGCCAGAACTGGGTATGCTCACTCGGTCGCGCGCCGCCAGCCTCGCCGGACTCGCCCCGGTCACCCGGGAGTCCGGACACTGGAAGGGACGGAGCTTCATCCAGGGCGGCAGGCACCGGGTCCGCAGAATGCTCTACATGCCCGCGGTGGTCGCGCTTCAGCACAATCCCGACCTCAAGCGCAAGTACGAGGCGCTCGTGGCCCGGGGCAAGCCGCCGAAGGTCGCCCTGACGGCCGTGATGCGGAAGCTCCTCGTCCTCGCCAACGCCCTGGTGCAGCAGGACCGCACTTGGACGGCACATCCGCCGCGCGAGTACTCCTGCCCGGCCTTCCCGACGCCCAGCCCGGCGGGGAGCGTTCACGGATGATCGAGCCGGGGAGAAGCGGACACCGCAACCGAGCCGTCGCGAGAGACACCGCGAGGCAGGTCTCTACAAAGAAAAACGGCTTCCGCTTGACATGGATACTTGACCACCTAACAGTGGTCTCAAGCCAGCCCGGCGGTACCACCTGAAAACGCTTCTCTGGGCACCGCCGGGAACAGTGCTCACAGGGGCGTCGCGAGCAACTCCTCGGCGGCGAGGGCGCCGATCCCGGCGCTTCTGCCTGCGGTCGCGTTCCGCCCTGCCTCTACCCCTCGGGAACCCGAGATCGTCGATCCTAGGCGATCGTGCGGCCCGTAGGTTACCCGAAAACGCGCCGGAACCCGCAGAAACGGCCTCTGAGCCCGGTCGCGGGGTATGGTCAGGTCCCCATGCCTGCTCTTACGGACCCCGCCAGGTACGCCGCGTCTGTCGTTCGGATTCCCTGGTCCTGTGTGGCGAGCACTACTAGCCAAGGGTTCCGGGTTCGTGTGGGTGTCTCCTCTGGGTTTGAGGGGGCGCAGGCTCTTGACGGCGCGAGCCCATCCGCTAACGATTTGGCCTCTCGATCCAGTGTTAGCAAATGCGGACAAGGAGTCAACGTTATGATGTATGGTGGCGTCCACGGTCCTTGGTGTGGCAGCCGAACCTTTCCAACCAGTTGCCCGACATGCCGTGCGCGGGTCTACTACTTCTCCTGTGGCTGTGGAAGCAAGGTCTTCTTCGACGAACTGGGCGGATCGTGGCCTCGTCATGACTGCGATACGTCGTGGGCACGCAACCTGAAACGGACGATTGATTCGACCGGGAAGATCACCGTCCACCTGAGTTCCAGCATCACAGTTGTTAGGCGTGGCGACTTTTCAGGCATCGACGAGTCACTCATTGCACGAGCGAGAGCCAGACGCGATCGGCCGGACCCTATCGTCAGAATTGATCCGGAGAAGGGAGCGGAGAGGCATGTAGTGGGTGTCCTGCGCGAACTACAGCGCACGGCAGATCCGCTCAGGGCGTTCCGGCTAGAGGGCAACGTGATGGCCCAGCTGTTCCTCGGCATCATTGGTAAGCAACCTGTCGGGAAGATCACCGTCCACATGCAGTCCGAAGAATCGGACCAGCAAGAGAGCTTCACAGCTTGGATTCCCGCGACTTGGGTTGAGGACCGCCGAATTGTGCCAGGCATCCCCGTGATTGCGGACCTTCTGGGAGTTCGGGTCAAACATCATGAGGCAGCTTGGTTTGCCCGCGGATTCGAGGTTGCTGGATAAGATGAGCGTGAACCACCGCTCGCGCGACCGTGATGCGCTTGGCCCCTTACCAGGAAGGGAGACACTCGCTGCTGGCTGGATCTGCCCCGCTTTCGCGAACGGTTGGTTCTTGGGGTTGATGGTGGTCTGATGCGGTTTGCCTCTCCCTTTGCGGAGAGGGACGGCAGGATCGGACCCTCGTTCGGATGGCGGGTCTCCCGGCGTCCGAACGAGGGTGGGCAAGCGCAGCGCGGCAGCCCGCCGGCAGGCCGACGCCCCGAGATCACGGATCCGTGCTGGCCGGACTGCTGGCACGAAGCCTATCGCGTAGGTGCGGGAACGTGGTGAGGACGATCCGACGGGTCATTGCCAAGGAGGCGTAGGGCGCGCACCTTGCGCTTGCAACCGCCGAAGCCTCGGCGGTTCCCCCCGCCTTCCCATCGGGAGCCGGTCCCGACTGGAAGGCGGAGGTTATTTTCCTAATGGGCCACCGGATCTCAAGAGACATTCGTCGAGAGCTTGATGAAACAGGACCGCCTCCGTGCGGGCCGATTCCCGCCATTCAGGTCCGCTTTTCCCGCTTTCGCGGCACGGTCCAGTAGTGTCCAGTCCAACGGCAGAAAACGCAGATCGTGCAGCCCTGTAAGTAGTTAGACGATCTTCTGCCGTGATTCTGGCCTCGTGTGCTCCGCCGTAACGTTAGGGTCGGGGCGGAGCGGCGGCTGGCTGCTGTTGTGCGTGCTGCTGGCCGGCTGCGGCGAGCCGGCGGAGCAGGCGTCGCCCGCGGCTGGTGAGGAGGCGGGCGCGGTGGCCCAGGCGGAGACGGGCGCGGACGCCCAGGAGGCGGCACCCGCCGACGCGTGGCCGGCAGACCGCGCCGAAGTCCTCCGCTACCCCAGCCTGAACGGCAACATCCGCGGCGAGCTGCACATGCTGCCGCCGGTCAGCACGGGTCCGATGAGCCCGGCGTGGTCGCCGGACGGGCGCTGGATCGCCTTCGCGATGGCGGGCGACATCTGGCGGATCCCGTCGCGCGGCGGCACGGCCGAGCAGCTCACGACCGGACCCTGGTACCACTTCGAGCCGAGTTGGAGTCCCGATGGCTCACGGATCGCGATGACCGTGGAGACGGGCGACGGGCTCGACATCGCGCTGCTCGAGGTGGAGAGCGGCGCGATCGCCCCGCTGGTCGAAGGCGGCGGGGTCGATTTGCAGCCGGCGTGGAGCCCGGATGGCCGTTTCGTGTACTTCACCACCATGGGACAGGGGATGGACGTGCACCGGGTCGAGGTCGCGACGGGCGAGCGGGAGAAGGCCCTGGCCGGTCCGGGGAGCCAGTACCAGGCGCGCATCTCCGCGCAGGGGGCGATGGCGTACATGGCTCCGTCTCCGGGCATGTCGGGGGCGGGCGGGATCTGGACGCAGGGGCCAGGTGGCGGTGATCCCGTGCTCGTGTGCGCGGAGGAGACCGCGTGGCGGGCGCGGCCGGACTGGCTGCCCGACGGGAGCGGCCTGGTCTACGTCTCCGACGACGCGGGGTCGAACGACCTGGTGCTGGTCGGCGCAGGCGGCGGCAACCCGCTGCGGCTGACGGGCGGCACGAGCCACGAACTCATGCCGCGTGTGAGCCCCGACGGCCGCGAGATCGCGTTCGTCTCGAACGAGGAGGGAGCCACACGGCTCCATGTGATGGCGGTGTCGGGGGGTGCGCGGAGTTCCTGGCGCACCCTGGACCTGAGCGACCGCAGGCATGCCGTCGCCATGGGGACGCTGGGCGGCACGGTGCTCGACGAGAGTGGCCGTCCCGTCCCGGCGCGGGTCACGGTGGTGGCCGCGGACGGGCGCGCCTACTCGCCGCGCGGGGCCTTCCACCGCGTGCTGTCGCCGACCGAGACGCACTATTTCCGCACCGATGGCGCCTTCGAGGTCGAGGTTCCGGCGGGCGAGGTCACGGTCGCCGTGCGGCGCGGCCTGGAGTACCGTCCGGTCGAGGTCACGGTGGCGGTGCGCGAGGGCGGGCGCAGCGAGGAGGGCTTCGAACTCGCGCGCCTTGTCGATGCGCCGGCCATGGGCTGGCATGCGGGCGACACCCATGTGCACGACCTCCATCAGGGCCGTTACGGACTCACGCACCAGGACTTCTTCAACGCCCTGGTCAGCGAGGACCTCCACGTTTCCATCTCACTCATCCACATGGACGGGACCCGGCTCATGGGACGCTGGGACGACCTGACGGGACGGCCACACCCCCTGTCGACCAGTGACCACATTCTACAGTACGCGCAGGAGTTCCGCGGATCGTTCGGCCACGTGGGTCTGGCGGGCGTTGGCGAGTTCATCACGCCGCTCATCGGAGGCGCGGCCAACACACCCTTCGCGGCCGACCGCCTGAACGCCGACTACCTGGAGGCGGCGCGGTCCCAGGGCGCGACCGGCGGATTCATGCACCCCTTCACCGGCTCCGTGGACACGCCGGAGCGGGTGGGCACGCAGGAGATTCCGGTGGACGTGGCCCTCGGCGCGGGCGACTTCTACGACGTGATCTGTTTCTGGTACGACGAACTCTACAATGCGGAGATGTACTACCGGATCCTGAACGCGGGCTTCCGGATCGCGGCGACCGGCGGCACCGACAACTTCTCGGATGTCTGGCGCGATCCGGGTCCGGGGGCGAGCCGCACCTACGCGCACCTGGACGGTCCGTTGTCGGTCGAGGCGTGGCTGTCGGCGATCCGGGAGCGGCGCACGTTCGCGACGAACGGGCCGCTGCTTTTCCTGACGGTGGATGGGCAGCTGCCGGGGAGCGAGATCGCGGTGGACGAAAGCGGCGGGGCCACCGCGGGCGCACACGAAGTCGTCATCGAGGTCGCCACCAACAGCCCGCTTGACCGGGTCGAAATCGTGGTCAACGGCGAGGTCGTCTCAACGCACGATGTGGGCGCGATGGGCCAACGCTTCCGACTGGAGAGCGTGGTCGAACTCGACGGCAGCGGCTGGATCGCGGCGCGCGCGCTGGGGCCGGCGTCCCCACTCGTCGCGGACAGCTACGCCTTCGCTCAGACCAGTCCCGTGTGGATCGTCGCCGGCGGCCGGGAATACCGTTCGGCCGAGGACATCCGGTTCCTGCTTGCCGCGGTCGAGGTATTCCGGGCGCGGGTGGTCGAGCGCGACCGCTGGGTCACGGCGGCGGATCGGGAGCGATTCCTGTCGCGGGTGGATGAGGCGGCGGCGGTGTACGAGGAGCTGCTGCGCGAGGCGGAGGGACGCTGAGCCAGGCGGATGCGGACCGCGCGGGTGCGCAACATGAGTATATGAGTATATGAGTAACTGACGCCCGCCTTCGAACTAACGCCCCGCCTTCCCCAGTATCGAGGATTGCGGCAGCATCGACGCCGCCCGCCGGTGGCTGATCATCAGCAGAGGGCAGTCAGTCGACTCCGCGATCCTCAGCATGCGGGTGCTGAACACGGCCCGGCGGCGGCCGGATCGATGGAACCCCAGGATCAGCAGATCGGTGTCCGCCGCGCGGTCCGACACCTCGATCACCATGTCGTCGCCGATCGCCAGTTCGGCGTGGGCGCCCCCGCCCACCTCGTCCCAGGCCAGCCTCTCGAGATCACGCAGCGCCCTGCGGTGCATCGCCTGGCCCGCCCTCTCGGACAGCACGCCCAGGAACGTGATGTCCCGCGCCGCCTCGCGCGTGAGGCTTCCCAGGAGACGGGCGCGCACCGGGCTTTGATCGCGCCCACCTCGCGACGGCACCAGAATCCGCCTGGCCTGCTCGGGTGTCCATTCGGCCGGCGCTCTCAGGATGACTACATCCGCATCGACGGCGCCGATGAGTCCGGCCAGCGAACCGGTCATGAGAGAGTCGTCGAGTTGGCCGATCCCCAGGAGCAAGCTCTCGCACCGGATCGCTTCGGCCACCCGCGCGATCTCGCCCCATGGGTCTCCATGCAGGGTGATCAGCGCCTCGGGGCGCAGGTCGACCTTGAGCGCCGTGCCGAGCGCGCCTCCCAGGACGGCCTGGGCATCGCGCACGCCGCGCGGCAGGCCTTCTTCGGGGTAGCGTCGCGGCGGGGCGACGACCGACAGCAGTTGCACGCGCGATACCTCGGGAGGCGCCAGCGCCTTGGCCATGGTGACCATCGTCTCGGCGCTGGCCGGGTTGGCGATGGGGGTGAGCACCACGGGGCGGCGGCCGCGCAGCTTCATGATCTGCGGATCGCGCGCCTCGGAAGAAGCGTCCACCGCCCGGGCCCTCGGCGCCAGGTACAGCGAGTAGAGCACGGCGCCCACGCCGAGCCACATGGCGGCCAATACGCCCGCCGGGGGCACCGCAACCGCCTGGTAGAGCCCGATGGCCACGCAGGCCGCCCCGCCGAGGACGGGAATCAGCGGGAAGAACGGGGTGCGGAACCCGGGGGCCTTGCCCGCGCGTCTGCGCGCCAGATAGCCGATCATGTGGGTCAGGGCGAACGAGGCCAGGAAGATCAGGCTCGCGACGGCACCCGCGGCGGCTACATTCGGAACCGCGATGACCAGGAAGGCGATTACGATGGCGCTGAACCGTACCGCGGCGGTGGGCGTGCCGGTGCCGGGAGCCAGCCTGGCGAACCGCGGAGGCAGCGTGCGATCCGCTCCCATGGTCCTCGCGAAGCGCGAAGCGGCGAGGAGGTTGGCCTGGAGCGCCGAAAGCATGGACAGCAGCCCCGCCGCGACCACCAGCCAGTAGCCAGCGGAGCCCATGAAGTTGCGAGCGGCAACGGCGATCAGGATTTCAGGATTCTCGGCCGCGGCCTCGACCACCGGCCGGTCCGGGAACCCGACCGCGACGATCAGGAAGAGCAGCGGCAGGTAGATGACCAGGGCCGTGCCCAGCGAGAGGAACATCGCCCGCGGGACGTTGCGCTCCGGATTTCGCACTTCGCCGCCGACCGCAGCGATCAGGTCGAAGCCCTGCAGCGCGATGAAGGTGTAGCCCATGGCCTGGGCCAGTCCGGGCAGGCCGTCGGAAAAGAACGGCCGAAAGCGCGCGGAAAGGGCTCCGGAGGCCGGTGCCTCCGAGGCCAGGGCCAGGAAGCCCGCGACGACGAGTACCACCAGGACGACCACCTTGCCCACCGTCTCCCACTGTCCCGGTCTCCCGGCGGCCCGGGTCAGCCGCCATTTGTAGAAGCCGACGGCGATGAGCGCGTACACGACCAGTGCGAGCCGCGAACCGATCCACTCCGGCACTTCACCGTTGGCGAGAAGCGCGATCTGCTCGGCGAAGGGCACCAGGAACACCGCGAAGCCCATCGCGTAGAGCACCGCCCCAACCACCGACGCGAACCACACCACCCACCCCACCCCAAAGGCGGCCTCCACCGTGAGGACATTGCGCGCGTAGGTGTAGGTCCCGCCCGACTGCGGGAATCGCGCGGCGAGTTCCGCGAAGGAATACACCGTGATCAGCGCGATGCATCCGTTCAGGGCAAACGCCAGGATCGCGCTCGGGCCGGTCGTCTCGAAGGCGACGCCCGCGAGCGCGAGTATGCCGCTCCCGACGATGGCGCCTACCCCGACGCCGGTGGCGCCGAGGAGGCCGAGGTGCCTGTCCGCGGAAGGGGCGGCGCTCACGCGTCAGCCCCGGCGACCAACCTCGTTGACATCAGGTCACGGGCCGCTCCTCCGCGGCCAGATGAACCTCCAGCCATGCCGCCCAGCGCGCCCACAGGTCCAGCAGCGTCTCGCGGGTCGCCGGGCCATGGTCCTCGAACGGATACAGGTACATCGCGGCATCCTTGCCCAGCCCGTTCAGGGCGTGGAAGAGGCGCGGCGAGTGGTCGGGAGCGGTCCCGACGTTCTGGTCGTGCATTCCGTGATACAGCAGCACCGCGCCGGTCAGGTTGTTCGCGTACACGAACGGCGACATGCCCAGATAGACCTCCCGGGCGTCCCAGAAGTGCCTCGGCTCCCTCTGGAAGCCCAGCGGGGTGAAGGTGCGGTTGTAGTTGCCGTCGCCGGCGATCCCCGCCTTGAAGAACGGGGTGTGCACCATCGCGTTCAGCGTGCCGAAGGCGCCGTACGAGTGGCCGCCCAACCCGAGCCGCTTCCGGTCGATCAGGCCGCGTGCGTCGAGTTCGTCGATCACCGCGGCGAGGTTGTTGCGCAGGTCGTGCTGGTAGTTGTTGTTGATGCGCCCCTCCTCGCCGACGATCGGCGCATCGGGCTCGACCACCACATACCCCAGCCGGATCAGGTACTCGATCGAACGGGTGCCGAAGTTGGGGAAGGCGTTCTTGTTGAAGGTGCGCGCACCTTCGTCGTAGCCCTCCTGATCCTCGTACTCGCGGGGATAGAACCAGAACATGGCAGGCCGCCGCTCACCCTCCTGGTAGTCCGGCGGCAGCGTGACGTTGACCAGGAAGCGGAAGCCGTCCGGGCGCTCCACCGTGAAGCGCTGGCGGGGTGCGTTGGTCAGGTCCGGAGTGTAGTCGACGTTGTTTGTGAGTTGCGTGCGCGCGCCGCCGTCCACGATGTAGCCCTGGGAGACCTCGGTAGGCGTCTCGCGCTGCACCACGAACCGCCCGGCATCGGCGTCGAGCACGGTGGTGATCCGCTCGGACTGGTCGTCATTCGGGCTCTCGTAGACGCGCTCCGTGTCCCCGGTGCGGAGATCCACCCGGTCGAGGAAGCTCTTCGGCGACTCGGCCAGCGGATCCTCGTTGTAGACCGTCCCCATCAGGAAGACCGACTCGCCGCCCTCCTCGCCAGAGACTTCGACGAAGTGCGACCCGGACGCCGCGCCGCCACCGCCGCCGAACCGGAAGGCGGCACCCCCGCCGGCCTGTCCGCTGTTCATGAGCAGCGACCCGGGATTCTCGTAGAACTCCTCCGTGTCCCACTCGCTGATCGTGTAGCGCGTCTCCGGGTCGTCGAGCCGGACTGCGTACTCGGTGCGCGTGCCGCGTGCCCCACCACCTCCGAAACCGCCCCGACCGCCGCCGCCACCTCCCTGGGTGACGAACAGCCAGCCGTAGTCTTCCGAGTACCGGTGGTTCGACATGCGCTGCCGGCTTTCGTACAGCACGGTCTCGTCGTCCTCGCCGAAGGGGGGCGACCAGAGCATCACCCGGTCCATGCGCCTCGCGCTCCCCTCTTCGTCTTCCTCGGCCTCCTCCTCGTCAGCACCTTCCTCCTCTTCGGGCGCGGGTTCCATGCGCAGGTAGACGAGGCCGGCGCCGTCCTCCCGCCAGGCCATGTTGCGACGGTCTGGCTCCTCCTCGTCGCCGGCCACGCCGGGAGCCGACGGAGCGCCGCGAATCCCGGTGTTCAGTTCCGTTTCCTCGATCTCCGCGAGCACGTTGCCGTCGCGGTCCCAGATTTCCTCGACGCGTCCGAAGCTCGTCACCGGTACGATGTAGCTGAACGGGTGCTGCATGGTCGTCACGCGCGCGTGCATCCCGTCAGGCGAGAAGTCGAAGCTGCGGATCATCGCCGGCGCGCCGATGTTCGTCACGCGGCGGTTGTCGACGGCGATCGTGGCCAGCTGCCCGGTCGCGTGCCACTCCAGGAGGGCTTCGTCGTGCGGCGTCGCCATCAGGCTCGCGTAGGTGCGCAGGACGTTCTTGCCGTCTTCGGTTTGCTTGACCTGCGGCCCACTCGGCACCGAAGGCGCCATCGGGCGCGAGGCACGGTCGTCGGGGATCAGCACGGCCGCGATCTCGTCGCCGCCCGAGGTCCACTCGAAGGTGGTGACCATCGTGGCGAGGACCGCGTCGCGGGTGACCTGCCGCGAATCGCCGCTCGCCGGGTCGGCCACGTAGATGTGGGTGGCGTCGTCGGTGTGCACGAAGAAGGCGAGCTGTGAGCCGTCCGGCGACCACTGGGCCCCCGAGACGCGCGCGCCGCGGGGGACCTCGATGTCGTTCACGGATCCGACGGCAGCCGAGATGACGCGCAGGCCGGCCATGCTCCGAATCGAGAGCGAGCGGTGGCGGTTCGCCTGCGGCTCGAGGAACTGTCCTCCGAGCTCGTCGAACGGACGCGAGAAGCGATCCATCGTGACGGGTCCGTCGCTGACCTCCTGAAGGAACCACGCGCCGTCCGCGCTGGGCCGGTTGAGCGAGACGTTCAGGTAGCGGGGCGCCAGGACCGCCTCCGCGATCTCGGAGGGAGGCTGCACCCACTCCTTCGCGTCCAGAATCGCCCTCGCTCCGGTCGGGTCGTCCTGGGCAGCGGCGTCCTGGGCGTGCAGCGTCCCGGCGGACACTGCGCACGCGAAGGCGGCAGCGAGGGAAAGCACCGCGGGGCCGAAGCGGCGAAAGCGTGCGTGGGGAGGTGTAACAGCTGGGCGAGTGCGAGAGCGGATCATCTTCCTGTCTCCATCCGGGTTGCGACGGGCGCGTGCGAAACTGGGCGAAACAGAGGTAAGGTGCGATGCCGGAGGCGAACCCGACAGGGGGGCCATGCGCCGGGTGGCCGCCGTCCGCCGCACTCGCCACATTCTCCTGCTCCCGCTCCCACTTCCGCACCGGAGGCGTCCAGTGTCCAGCCGCGCCAGGGCCATCGCTCTCATCACCCCCATCGCCTTCACGCTCAACTTGCTGCCGACTCCTGCGATGACTCGCGCCGCGGCACAGGAGTGGGACATTGCCCAGCCACGGGGCGAGACGCGGGAGATCTCGTTCACGACCACCGAGGGGACCTGGATGTCGGTGGATGTGTCGCCCGACGAACGCTGGATCGTGTTCGACCTGCTGGGGCACGTCTACCGGATGCCCGGCGGCGGGGGCGATGCGGAGAATCTCACCGAGGACTCCGGGTTGGCGCTCAACATCCATCCCGTGTACTCGCCGAACGGTGCGGAGATCGCCTTCATTTCGGATCGACTCGGCCAGAACAACCTCTGGATCATGGGCGCCGACGGGTCGGATCCGCGCGCCGTCTTCACGGACATGGACATCCGGGCCATGGAGCCCGTGTGGACGCCCGACGGGGAGTACATCGTGGTTCGGCAGACCAGCATGGGCGGGGGCGGCCTCTTCGAGTACGGGCTGTTCATGTACCACCGCGATGGCGGCACCGGGGTCGAACTCGTTCCGTACACGATCGAGATGCCCGGCTGGCCTTCGGTGTCGGCCGACGGACGGTATCTCTACTTCCACCAGTTCGTTGGCACGCCGCTCCCCTACGGGGGGCAGGACTCGTCGCTCGGGGACTTTCAGCTGCGGCGGCTCGAGTTCGCCACGGGCGAGATCACCCCGATCACGCAGGGGCGGTCGCAGCAGCAGGGGCGCTTGACGAGCGGTGGCGCCTTTGCCGCGGAAATCTCTCCTGACGGCCGCTTTCTCGCCTTCGGACGCCGGATCCCCGACGGCCTGCTCGAGTATCGCGGCCACGTTTTCGGCCCGCGCACGGGCCTGTGGCTGCGCGACCTCGAGAGCGGTGCCGAACGGCTGATCATGGACCCGGTCGAGTGGGACATGACGCAGGAGATCACGCGAGCGGCGCCGGTGCTGCCCCGGTTTACATGGTCCGCCGACGGCACGCGGATCTACCTGTCGCAGGGTGGCGGGATCCGGGTGCTCGATGTTGGGGATGGAGGAGTGGCGACGATCCCGTTCCGGGCCGAGGTGCGGCGCACCATCTCGCAGATGGCGTACGGGAAGAGGGAGATTCCGGCCGAGTCGTTCGACGCGCGGTTCCCCCGGTGGCCGGCCGGATCGCCCGACGGGAGCCGGATCGCGTTCGAGGCGGTCGGGCGGATCTGGGTGCAGGACGCCGCGGGCGGCGAGCCGCGGCGACTGACCCCCGACGGCTTTGCGGCGGGGTTCGAGTATGCTCCGGCCTGGAGCCCCGACGGGAGCGAGATCGCCTTCGTGACCTTCGACTGGGCCGAGGGGGGACATCTCTGGCGCGCCGCCGCCGACGGTAGCGGAAGCGCGCAACAAATTTCGTTGCGCGCCGGGGAGTACAATAACCCGGTTTGGCGGGCCGACGGACAGGAGGTTGTTGCGAGCGCCGGTTCCGGGGCCACGGAGCGCGGACGCGCGCTGGTCCACAACGCATGGCACGATCTGGTGCGCTTCCCCGCCGGTGGAGGCGAGGGGGTGACGGTGGTTCGGAGCGCCGGGTCGTCGCCTCCGCTGGCCAGTTACGGGCCCGATGGGCGGATCCATTTCGTGGAGGGCAGCACGCTCATGTCGGTGAATGCGGTCGGGACCGACCGCCGCGAGCACGCCGGCCTGCCGCCGACATGGGAAGCGGTCGTGTCGCCCGACGGCGCCCGGGTCGCCTTCGTAACGGTGGGCGATGTCTTCGTGGCGCCGCTTCCCCCCGCCCGCTCGCAGGGCGAAGTGGCGACCATCTCGCGCCAGGGCGGCAGCCTCCCCGTCACCCGCGTCACCACCTCGGGCGGCCTCTTCCCCCGCTGGCGCAGCGCCCATGTCCTCGACTTCGGCGGGGGCGCCCGCCACGGGACCCACGATGTGCGCACCGGCGAGACGACCTTCACCCCGATCCGGCTCAACCTGTCGCGCAATCTGCCGCAGGGCTCGGTCGCGATCACGGACGCTCGCATCGTGACGCTCGACGACGCCGGCGTGATCGAACGGGGCGCAGTGGTCACGCGCGGCGGCCGCATCGCGTGCGTCGGCGACTGCGACACCTCCCGCGCAGCCCGCGTCATCGACGCCGCCGGCAAGACCGTCATCCCGGGATGGATCGATGTGCATGGCCACCACAACCGCGAATCGGCGGGCATGGTTCCCGAACGCGGCTTCGAGCACGCGGTCTACCTCGCCTACGGAGTCACCACCACGCGCGACCCCGCCGCGTCGTCGATCAACACCTGGGCCACCAAGGACCTCGTGCAGTCAGGACGCATGCTGGGCCCCCGCATCTACGCGACCGGCGAGACCCTTACCGCCGGCGACGCCCCCTTCAAGGCGGATGTGGACACCCGCGAGGAAGCCGACAACCAGGCCGCACGCCTCCAGCGCTGGGGAGCGGAGAGCCTCAAGCAGTACCTGCAGCCCAACCGGCGGCGGGCGCAGTGGCTGGTCGACGCGGGTCGGGAGCGCGGCATGGTGGTGACCTCCGAGGGCGGCAATTTCGACATCTCCCACAACATCGGGCTCGTCATGGACGGACACGCGGGCTTCGAGCATGCGCTTGTCCAGTTTCCGATCTACTCCGATGTCTCGCGGTTCCTGGGCCAGGCCGGATTCCACTACTCGCCCACCGTCATCGTCGGGGGGTCCGCGCCCTGGAGCGAGGAATACTTCTTCCAGCGCGAGGACACCTGGCTCGACGAGAAGGCTCGCCAGTGGCTTCCCTGGCGCCAGCTCATCCCCCACGCCCGGCGGCGCATGATGCGGCCGGAGACCGACTACGGTTTCGCCATCGTCGCCGAGGGCATGGCCGACATCATCGCGGCGGGCGGATACGGCACCATCGGATCGCACGGTCAGCAGCATGGACCCGCGTCCCACTGGGAGACCTGGATGTACGCGGAGGCGCTCGGTCCGCTCGGCGCGCTCGAGATCGCCAGCATGCACGGCGCCCATTTCCTCGGGCTGCAGGACGAACTGGGCAGCATCACCCGCGGGAAGTGGGCGGACCTGATGGTGCTCGGGTCCAATCCGCTGGACAACATCGAGAACACCCTCGACATCGAGCTGGTCATGAAGGACGGCATCCTCTACGATGCCCGCACCCTCGACCAGCTGTGGCCCGAGGAGCGCCCCTTCGGCGACTACTACTGGGTGGACCCGGACGTCATGAAGACGGACACCATGTCGGTCGGACACTGGCGTCCCGGGAACTGAAACGACCAACCATTTGCTGGAGAGCCCCATGCAACCCCGCCCGCTCCGCCCCTTGCCCGCGTTCACGCTCCCGCGTGCAGGACGCACCCGCACCTGTGCCCTGCTCACGGCAGGGGTCGCAACGATCCTCGGCTTGGCCCTCGCCGCCGCGAGCCCGGCGCCGCTCCTCGCCCAGCAGGAACCTCCGGCCGAGCCCCCCGCCGACTGGGAGGCCACCGCGATCGACTACTCGAACGTGCCGTATCCGTATCCCGTCGAGTACCTGACCGTCCAGCTTATGGGCCAGGATCACCGCATGGCGTACATGGACATCGCGCCGGTCGGAGCGCCGAACGGCCGCACGGCGGTCATCTTCCACGGGATGAACTTCTTCGCGGGTGCGTACACCCCGACGATCAACGCCCTGCGCGAGGCCGGCTTCCGCGTCATCGCGGTGGACCGTCTCGGCTTCGGCCGCTCGTCCAAGCCGCTCATCCACTACAACCTCCACATGCCGGCGCGGAACACGAAGGCGCTCCTCGACGAGCTGGAGCTCGACCGGGTCGCCATCGTGGGCCACTCGATGGGCGGCATGGTCGCCACCCGCTTCGCCTCGACCTACCCGGACATCACCTCGCACGTGGTCATGGTCAACCAGATCGGGCTCAGCGACACCCGTCCCGGACGCCCCTGGGGCGATCCCGAAGCCGCCTACCAGCGGGTCTTGAACGGCACGACCTACCAGTCCGTGCTCGGCGGCCACCGCCGCTACTACCCGAACGGCTGGCGCGAGGAGTACCTGCCGTGGGTCAAGGTCCAGTACGGCCTCACCCTCAGCGGCGACTGGCCCCGCATGGCCCGCGTCCGCTCCGCCCAGCAGCGGATTCTCTACGAGGACCCCGTCGTGCACGAGTGGCAGTACATCGAGACCAAGGCGCTGGTGATCGGCGGCTCCGAGGACCGCCTGGTGCGCGACTACCCCGCCGCCGCGCGCAACGTGGCCGAACAGCTGCGCAACGCCGAGCTGGTGCTCTTCCCCGGCGCGGGTCACTCCCCTCACTTCGAGATCCCCGACGAGTTCCACACAGAGCTGATCCGCTTCCTGCGTTCCGACCCGGACGAGCCCGCGGATCAGAGCTGGCGGTAGGCCCCGAACGCGACGCGAGACGCGGACCCCGCCGCTTCGCCGAACCGCTGGTTGACGAAACGGTCTTGCCCCGCCCTCAGTTCCCGAAGAGCGACTCCAGCCCCACCGGCGCAGTCCACATCGAGCGGCTGGAGTGCCCTATTCCCGGCACGATCATCTCGACGTGGTTGTGGCCCGGATACAGCGCCTCCATGAAGCGAACAATCTTCTGACCGCGCACGTACCGGTTGACTCCCTGCAGGTTCGCCCCGCAGCTCTGGTCGAGTGACGCGCTCAGCGTGTCCGCATCCCCGATCAGGATCCGCACGTCGCGCCGCGACAGAAGCGCGCGGATCGTGTCGGCCTCCAGCGCCTCCGCGTAGCTGTTGCGGTCCTCGAGCCCGTAATGCCACTCGTTGTAGTCGTCGCAGCCGACCCCGCCGGGAACGGTGAAGTTCCCGCTAAGGTTCTCGCGCTCCGGCCCCAGGTACAGGTACGTCGACGGGTTGGCGACCACGTAGCGGAACGACACCCCGTCCCTCGCCCCCTCCTGGATCCGGCTCGTCGCCGCGTAGCGGTGCAACACCTGCCCGCCCGCCGAGTGACCGGTCACCACGATCTCGCGCATCGCCGGGAAGCGGCCCGTGTTCAGAAAGATCTGCACGATGCTGTCCAGGGCCGCGTACGAACTCACTCGCGGCGAGGGCCCCTCGGAGCTGGACAGGTTGCCGCGCTTCCACCCCGGGCTCGACCAGTACGGCTCGTCGGACTCGGGGCCGTCGTCGGAGGTCTGGAAGTGGGGTGCGACCACCGCCGTCGCGCCCGCGGCACCACCTTGGGTAGCCGCCGCAATCCCGCTCAGGAAGTAGTCGTCGGGGTTGCGCGAGTTGCCGTGCACGACGATCAGTCCGCGCGAGACAGTCTCATGGCCAGTCGCCAGCTCATGCGTGCTGAAGACGGGCAGGTACAGACCCGACTCGATCACGATGCGCTCGGCACAGATCGCACCGGCAAGGTTGCAAGGCACCGGGCGCGCGGGCGGTTCGGGGGGCGGCGGCGGCTCCGGTTCCGTGCCGGTCGTTCCTCCGCCTCCGGCACAGGCGGTGAGCATGGCGAGGCACAGAAACCTAACCGCAGCAGTCGGGTTGTTCGGGACGGTCATGGCTACCTCCAGCTTTCGTTCTCCCCTTGAACTACCCGCTTGTGTCTTCACTTGGCAAGGAGCAGCAAGTGGGGTGCCCGGCCGGCGATTGGTGGACCACGGAAAGTCAGAATAAGGCTTGGTATACACCGATCTATCCCCGCCCATGGCGGGCCGTCTGATTTGGGATCGAGAGCAGAACAGGCGGGGGTCTATCCCCCGTGCACGCCGGGAAGGCGTGGGGGAAACGGGCCTGTCCCCGATCGCGATCGTCTATCTCTATCCCCCGCGCAAGCGGGGAAGGCAGGAACTCACCACGTGTCAATCGGCACAGAAAATGTCCCGGTTTCCGGCATGGGAAGTGTCGCGGTTTCGCAGCTACCCCACGGAGGGCGCGTAACGACCGGAGTGGGACAGCGCTCAAACCCTGATATTTTCGATACCCTTTTGCAGAGCCAGCGAGGGAACGACTTCCTCACGCGTTCGGAGTAATCTATCGCTGCGCACGTAGGGAAGCCGTTTTGGCCGGGGGGGGGCTCGGCCAACCCTTCTAGGTCTATCCCCGCCCACGCGGGGAAGCCGTGCATGGAAACAACTGGGACCCGGACAACTACGGTCTATCCCCGCGCACGCGGGGGAGCCGTCTACACGCAGCAGCTTATCGTCGAAGGGCCGGGTCTATCCCCGCGCACGCGGGGGAGCCTAGGGGTCTCGTGCCGGTCGTGAGCGTCCCCGAGGTCTATCCCCGCGCACGCGGGGGAGCCGGGCAAATGAGCACGACGGCGATGGTGTACTGGGGTCTATCCCCGCGCACGCGGGGGAGCCGTCTACCTGACCTCCGCCCCGTCCTGCCGTCACGGTCTATCCCCGCGCACGCGGGGGAGCCCCGGGCGTGACTTCCTCATACTGGATCTCCATGGGTCTATCCCCGCGCACTCGGGGGAGCCCGGTCGGCCGCAGGCGAATCGTTGTCCACGAAGGGTCTATCCCCGCGCACGCGGGGGAGCCGCCCGGGAGCGGATCGGAGGGTATCGCCCCTGCGGTCTATCCCCGCGCACGCGGGGGAGCCCGCCAGTCAATCGGCAGGGGACGGTGAGCCCGCGGTCTATCCCCGCGCACGCGGGGGAGCCTCTGAGGGCCAAACCAGGCCCGGACGTTGCCAGGGTCTATCCCCGCGCACGCGGGGGAGCCTGCCGAAGGTCCGCGCGCAATCGTGCAAACACGGGTCTATCCCCGCGCACGCGGGGGAGCCGGACGGCGTGACGCCGACCTTGCATGGTGTCGCCGGTCTATCCCCGCGCACGCGGGGGAGCCATCCCCCCTAATTGCCGGTTCATGTAACCGAGTGGTCTATCCCCGCGCACGCGGGGGAGCCGGAAAGCCCATCAACCAGCGGCAGAACGAGGGGGGTCTATCCCCGCGCACGCGGGGGAGCCTCGCAGCTCCTCGAGTAGGAAAATGCTATTGACGGTCTATCCCCGCGCACGCGGGGGAGCCATTTGGGAAGGACCACCTGAATGACGAGCAGAGGGTCTATCCCCGCGCACGCGGGGGAGCCACCGGCGACGATTACCACCTCAGGGTCACGGCGGGTCTATCCCCGCGCACGCGGGGGAGCCGGCCTCGCGGTGCTGGGCGGAGCTTTCGTTCACGGTCTATCCCCGCGCACGCGGGGGAGCCGCCGAACCGGGACATTTTCAATGCCGATAACCGGGACATTTTCCGTGCCGATTGACACACGCGGGGGAGCCGCGTTGGTCGACATCGGGTCCGGGACTGTACGGGGTCTATCCCCGCGCACGCGGGGGAGCCAGAAAGTCCGATGTGGTCGCCGCATCCGCGGGCGGTCTATCCCCGCGCACGCGGGGGAGCCCGCAGGAACACAACCAGTACCGGCAACTGCGGTGGTCTATCCCCGCGCACGCGGGGGAGCCTGACAGTCTGCGGAGCGCTGACCATCGCGGCACGGTCTATCCCCGCGCACGCGGGGGAGCCTAGCGTGACGGCCAGCACGGCAGGTGTGACGCGGGTCTATCCCCGCGCACGCGGGGGAGCCGGCGCGGTCGTGTGCGGCTGCCGCAGGGTCGGGGGTCTATCCCCGCGCACGCGGGGGAGCCAGACTCTGGAGCATCATCAAGACCCTGGCGGGGGGTCTATCCCCGCGCACGCGGGGGAGCCAATCAACCACTTCGTCAAAGGATCTCCCACTCGGGTCTATCCCCGCGCACGCGGGGGAGCCCACGATGTCTCCTTTCGGTTCTTCCCCCGGAGCGGTCTATCCCCGCGCACGCGGGGGAGCCGCCCAGGCGAACAACGTCACGTACACGCTCAGGGGTCTATCCCCGCGCACGCGGGGGAGCCCGTATGAATCACCACCTCGGGTGTCGTATCGGAGGTCTATCCCCGCGCACGCGGGGGAGCCTTCGAGGGCCGGCGGGGACTCGTTCTCGACGGGGGTCTATATCCCCGCGCACGCGGGGGAGCCGCCTCATCGCCGTCGAAGAACTCGATCCACCGCGGTCTATCCCCGCGCACGCGGGGGAGCCTCTTCCATCCGGACCCGAGGCAAGTTCATCCGGGGTCTATCCCCGCGCACGCGGGGGAGCCGCGGAGCGGCAGGCGGCGGTGGACCACATCGTGGGTCTATCCCCGCGCACGCGGGGGAGCCAACTCATCCGCCACGACCTCCCGTCCTCGAAGGGTCTATCCCCGCGCACGCGGGGGAGCCTTCGGAAAATCCGCATAGCCGCAAGGTAGATACGGTCTATCCCCGCGCACGCGGGGGAGCCAACGGCGGCCATGTGTATGATGTACCCCCCGACGGTCTATCCCCGCGCACGCGGGGGAGCCGGGCGTACACGATGAACGGCACCACGTGGATGCGGTCTATCCCCGCGCACGCGGGGGAGCCGCTCCCCCGAAGCCCAGGATCCCGACAGCCGCCGGTCTATCCCCGCGCACGCGGGGGAGCCATGCCCCACCACTTCTGACCCCACTCGATCCAGGGTCTATCCCCGCGCACGCGGGGGAGCCTCTCACCATCTGGAGGTCCACCCGCTAATGTTCGGTCTATCCCCGCGCACGCGGGGGAGCCCTTGCAATGATGATCAAATTATCAAGCGTGGACGGTCTATCCCCGCGCACGCGGGGGAGCCTGGGAGACGACCCCCATCCGGCGGTACCGCAGGGGTCTATCCCCGCGCACGCGGGGGAGCCACCTCAGTGCCAGCCGGGACCCTCCCAACGTCTGGTCTATCCCCGCGCACGCGGGGGAGCCGTGTATACAATGGCGACAGGGAACGAAAAAAGCGGTCTATCCCCGCGCACGCGGGGGAGCCCTGTCTTCCGCCGCTTGCGAGAGATTGGGGACGGGTCTATCCCCGCGCACGCGGGGGAGCCTGTCACCGATGTGGGCGGAAGGACCTGGCCAGCGGTCTATCCCCGCGCACGCGGGGGAGCCGCCGAGTTCCATCGCCAGTACCTGATCCGCAACGGTCTATCCCCGCGCACGCGGGGGAGCCGGAAAGGCCAGCCCCCCGAGGCTGCTCCTGACGGGTCTATCCCCGCGCACGCGGGGGAGCCGGCACACGCCCACGTTCAGACGGACCTGGAGGAGGTCTATCCCCGCGCACGCGGGGGAGCCCGGGTGCGTCCGGTCATCTCTCTGTCTCCTGTCGGTCTATCCCCGCGCACGCGGGGGAGCCCTGACAGTACCGGCGCTCGGCTTGTGCTCATGGGGTCTATCCCCGCGCACGCGGGGGAGCCCCATCCTCGATCCGTGAATTATCATGTCGGCGCGGTCTATCCCCGCGCACGCGGGGGAGCCTCGGTCAGCGTGAAGGGGCCGTCCGTGATGATGGGTCTATCCCCGCGCACGCGGGGGAGCCTACTCGAACACGTTCACCATGGAAGCCGAGATGGGTCTATCCCCGCGCACGCGGGGGAGCCGTGTCTGCGTGTACATGGTCGGTAATCCTTTCGGGTCTATCCCCGCGCACGCGGGGGAGCCGCAGCAGATACTCCACGCACCTTTGGTGCAAGCGGTCTATCCCCGCGCACGCGGGGGAGCCATGAAACAGACGAATTCTATAGCTACGTATGGAGGTCTATCCCCGCGCACGCGGGGGAGCCTTTGAGCGTTGGTCTGGGTCATCGTGCAGTACCGGTCTATCCCCGCGCACGCGGGGGAGCCGATTCACGCCTCTGGGAGTCAAGGAATACCGCCGGTCTATCCCCGCGCACGCGGGGGAGCCGGCGTTACCGTTGAAACTGTGCGCGGATACGGGGGTCTATCCCCGCGCACGCGGGGGAGCCGCTTTTTTCGTCCCCTGTCGCCATTGTATACACGGTCTATCCCCGCGCACGCGGGGGAGCCCGCCAGTGCGCTGTCCGTGAATCTCAGGTAGGCGGTCTATCCCCGCGCACGCGGGGGAGCCGACTGGAAGGTGACAACCGCCCAACTGGACTGCGGTCTATCCCCGCGCACGCGGGGGAGCCCACCTGCGGGCGGCCCGCCATTTGGAATCGAGGGGTCTATCCCCGCGCACGCGGGGGAGCCTTGTGCCTCAAGCCATGGGAGTCGGGATCGAAGGGTCTATCCCCGCGCACGCGGGGGAGCCCAGGGTCCAGCCCCCTCGCGTGCGTGCGGGAGGGGTCTATCCCCGCGCACGCGGGGGAGCCCGCGGGGGAGATCCCCAACGACGTGCCGGCCGTGGTCTATCCCCGCGCACGCGGGGGAGCCGGTCCAATGAAGACCCCACGAAACCAGTCCGAGGGTCTATCCCCGCGCACGCGGGGGAGCCAAGCTGCGAAAGCTGTCAACACCCTATTAGAAAGGTCTATCCCCGCGCACGCGGGGGAGCCCCCACATACCTTCCGTCTCGTTGGGTTGGGACGGGTCTATCCCCGCGCACGCGGGGGAGCCGGAAACGAATCGCGTACGTCGATGTCCCCAAGAGGTCTATCCCCGCGCACGCGGGGGAGCCGAAGTCATCGACTCGCTCAGCGGCGTGGAAGAGGGTCTATCCCCGCGCACGCGGGGGAGCCTTGCCGAGGCGCTGGAAGTCGTCGAGGGTAGAAGGTCTATCCCCGCGCACGCGGGGGAGCCGAAGGCACCACCGCCGAATCTCTGGCAATCGAAGGTCTATCCCCGCGCACGCGGGGGAGCCGTTCTACACCCGCAGGACGTCAAACCAGACGCTGGTCTATCCCCGCGCACGCGGGGGAGCCTACAAGGAAGCTGCGGAGAACGCCATGCAGGTGGGTCTATCCCCGCGCACGCGGGGGAGCCCTCTGGGCTAGGTTTGGTGGGCTGAGAGACTAAGGTCTATCCCCGCGCACGCGGGGGAGCCTCACCATTGATTCAGTGCATAAGAGTGCTCACGGGTCTATCCCCGCGCACGCGGGGGAGCCGCAGTGAGCGCCAGCGCAACCGCATCCTACGAGGGTCTATCCCCGCGCACGCGGGGGAGCCGCGCACCACCTTGACCAATCGTGTGATGACGGAGGTCTATCCCCGCGCACGCGGGGGAGCCTTCGCCATGGTGCTTTTTGATCCCGTTGGTCGCGGTCTATCCCCGCGCACGCGGGGGAGCCACCACATACGCGGAGGTCATCATGGTCTATCAAGGTCTATCCCCGCGCACGCGGGGGAGCCACGGGCGTGCGCTTCGAGCTGGAAACTGCCGTGGGTCTATCCCCGCGCACGCGGGGGAGCCACAGTTATGCAACGTCCCTACCATTCCGAAAACGGTCTATCCCCGCGCACGCGGGGGAGCCGCAGTGAGCGCCAGCGCAACCGCATCCTACGAGGGTCTATCCCCGCGCACGCGGGGGAGCCAATTTCAGGGAGGGTGTTGACGGCTTTGGCAGCGGTCTATCCCCGCGCACGCGGGGGAGCCCCACGTTGCGTGTTCGTTGACCGTCACGACGATGGTCTATCCCCGCGCACGCGGGGGAGCCGCAGCCTTCGATGGCGCAGGGCCGTGTCTCCGGGGTCTATCCCCGCGCACGCGGGGGAGCCCCGGTGAGCGAGGTCGCGAGGATCAGGCTTGGAGTTGCCCCGCTATGACGGACACCTTTCCATTGGGTCGAACCAAGGAGGTGAGTCATGGCGGGAAGAAGACGAGGGCGGTATCCGCCCGAGTACAAGGAGCGGATCGTCGAGCTTGTGAGGGCCGGTCGTAGTCCAGGGTCTTTGGCCCGGGAGTTCGAGCCGTCTGAACAGACGATCCGGAACTGGGTCAAGCAGGCGGACCTGGACGAGGGTCTCCGGAGCGACGGACTGACGACCGAGGCGCGCAAGGAGATGAGGGAGCTGAAGCGGGAGAACAAGCGGCTCAGGATGGAGCGGGACATCCTAAAAAAAGCAGCGGCCTGGTTTGCGAAGGAGAGCGGATCGATCCCCAGCGGGGGTATGCGTTCATGAAGGCGTACCGGGCCAGCTTCCCGCTTGCGGCCATGTGCCGGGTGCTGGGTCTCTCCCCCAGCGGGTACTACGACTGGCTGCGGCGCGCGCCCTCGGCGCGGGCGCGGCGCGACACTGAGCTCAAGGACAGGATCCTGGCGAAGTGGATCGAGAGCGGCGGGATCTACGGCTGCCCGCGGATCCACGCGGCCCTCCTGGCCGAGGGCGAGCGGGTGGGCCGCAAGCGGGTAGCGCGGCTGATGAGGGAGCTCGGCATCAAGGGCGTGACGCGCAGACGCTTCAAGACGGGCACGACGAAGAAGGACCCCAAGGCCGGGCCCGCGCCGGACTTGGTGAACCGGGACTTTTCCGCCAAGGGCCCCGACCAGTTGTGGGTGGCCGACATCACGCAGGTGCGCACCTGGGCGGGATGGCTGTACCTTGCCGTGGTGCTGGATGCGTGGAGCCGGAGGATCGTCGGATGGGCGATGGAGACCCGGATGCCGGCCGAGCTGGTGGGCAACGCGCTGACGATGGCGATCACCTGCCGCCAGCCGAAGGGTCCGGTCGTCCATCATAGCGACCAGGGCTCGCAGTACACGTCGTTGACGTTCGGCCAGCGGTGCCGGGACGCCGGCGTCGTGCAGTCGATGGGCTCGGTTGGCGACGCGTACGACAACGCGATGTGCGAAAGCTTCTTCGCGACGCTGGAGTGCGAACTCCTCGACCGGCGGAGCTTCCGGACCGTAGCCGAAGCACGGCGCGAAGTCTTCAGCTTCATCGAGGGCTTCTACAACACCCGTCGGCTCCACTCGTCGCTCGGCTACAAGTCGCCCGCGAACTTCGAGAAACTCAACCATGCGGCGTGAAGTGAACCTGCAGCGCCGGGGCGACCGAAGCTCTCCGGGCTTCTCCGGCCTGCTCGCTTCGTCCGGGTCTCTCGTTGCCCCTCTCCAGCGTTGGAGGGCGGAGCGAAGAAACCATATCAGACACCATCAACCCCAAAAACTAACCGTCCGTGAAAGCGGGGCAGGTCCAGGCTCGAGGGTCTATCCCCGCGCACGCGGGGGAGCCAGCTTTGCAAATTTTCGCCGAAACCGTATCTCAGGTCTATCCCCGCGCACGCGGGGGAGCCGTTTTACCATGAATCGTACTGACATTAGCAAGGGGTCTATCCCCGCGCACGCGGGGGAGCCCCGGGCGCCACTTCCTCGTACTGGATCTCCATGGGTCTATCCCCGCGCACGCGGGGGAGCCGGCCGAAGGGCGCGAACGCAAGGCCGAGGCCAGGGTCTATCCCCGCGCACGCGGGGGAGCCGTGAGACACTGCAAGACAGCCGCAACGTCTCGGAGGGTCTATCCCCGCGCACGCGGGGGAGCCGCGAGATGTTCGCCGCATAGATGCCTTGGTTATGGTCTATCCCCGCGCACGCGGGGGAGCCCAATGGAGGGGTGCATGATTCGCAGAGGTGGAAGGTCTATCCCCGCGCACGCGGGGGAGCCGCCGAGCATCCCGGCTACGACATCAAGCTGTGGGGTCTATCCCCGCGCACGCGGGGGAGCCGGTCCGGAGCTGATGCCTAGCAGCGTCTCCAGGGGTCTATCCCCGCGCACGCGGGGGAGCCCGGCGGGGTCGGTTGCTTTGACTCGCTTGCTCAGGTCTATCCCCGCGCACGCGGGGGAGCCCAGTGAGGCGAACGGTCACACCGACCACTCGTGGGTCTATCCCCGCGCACGCGGGGGAGCCTCTTGCGCGATTTGTTTGAGTGACTCTAAATGGGGGACAAAAAAGGATCCTCTTACCCTAAAGCGATCAGAACTGCAAGTCGTCCATTTCCATTGGCGGCCTAGAGTGCCGCACAAGTAGCACCCCGTCTGCATCCCATATCTCCTTGGGTGGATCCCCCAGATGGTCGAGCATCAGCCCGCCAACAGCAGTGGGGTCTGCAGTCACTAGTGCAATGGCTCCATTGCCCAGGTGCGCGTACCAATTGCTCAGTACCGACCAGGTACGCTCGAGAACCCCCTTGGACAGGTCGGGAGACACATAGACCCCCGGTGCCACCTCCAGCATTGTCGAGGCCAAGAAGCCACGGTATCGGGGCTCAACGTTTCGAGTTACGATCACGGTCATCGGCATTGGTTAGCCATCCTCCGGATCGGCAAACAGCTCCTTGATCTTCTGGATCATCTTCGGAATCGTGCCGTAATGACTCAAGGTACTACCGACTTCACGCCGCGTAACGCGCTCGATGTCGGTAAGCCTCCGCTCGGTTGCACGTTTGGCCGCGCGGAAGGCGGCCGGGATCAGTACGGTGTCTCGGAAGAGATCCGAGATGTCGAGAACGAATGACTGGCTGGCCTCCTCGTGGATGAACCCGAGTTGGGGAATTGTGGCGGTCGCGGCTACTGCGATTGCAGCTGCTGCCTCAACTCCGCTTGAAGCGTGATTCAGCGCCTGATTGGGAAGATCGGCCTTGCCAGGGTTCGACCGATCATATCGGCGCCCGCGCCATTCTATTCCCACAGTCTGCGCAACAAGGCGGTAGGTTTCCCTCATTCGTGCCCCTTCGATTCCCCGAAGCGCAGCTATATTGCGGTGCGGTACAACCTCCCCCAACCGCCACGCATACATCCGCCGTGCTATGGTCAGCCGTTGTTCCTCGTCCGCCCAAGACCGCGCCTGCGCCCGGGCGAGCGTGGAACGCCCGGACATTAGTGGCGGAGCCGTATAGAGACGGACCCCGTCCACGCCCACTGCTGCGAGCGCCGTGCCATGGCGGGCGAGGAGTCTGAGCGCATCGTGGCTGACGGTAGAACCCGGACCAAGGAGGATCATCGATACGCCCTGGAACGGTATCGAGTAGCGACCCGCCTTCAACGGATCGTTCCTGGCCAGTTCCTCGTCCTTTCGCTCGAACGACAAGGAGCCGTCTCTGGCGGTCAGCCACCCACGGGAAAGCCAAAGCAGCCCGTACCTGTCAGCGTGCGGAATCCGCGCCTTGTCGAGGCCGAGCCGCCCAAGCAACATCGGTCAACCTGGGCGGTTGTGCGGTTGCGACGTACGACTGGGGGGCCTGGGTATTAGCATCCCGTACCCGTAGGCTCGATGCCGGCCCACGCCTCGGCGCAGCATTGTCGCAAATGCCTCTGGATTTCGCACCACGCACTCGCCCTGCAGTGTTGCATCCGGTCCTTCCGAGCTCCTTCCGTTGCCCCGCCAGGCCCGCGAGCGGCGGAAGTCCACGAGGCGACAACTCTCCGTCTCCACATCGGCAGCGTCGGCTAGTCGATCCGCCAGCCAGTCCGCGTAGACCGACTCCCTGGAGAACCTATTGAGATCTGCGCGAGCCTCCGGGCTACGCCACCCGTCGGGTGACCGACGCAACAGTTCCAAACGAAACGCGTCGAGTTCACTCCCCTTCCGGAGTAACCGCCTGGACTGTGAATCGTGCAGGTTTTGGCCCAGACGCCGAATCGGGCGAACCCGCACGTCAAATCCGAGACGCTGCCCCCTCCGAAACCGCTCAGGCATCTCCTTCGTCGCCAGATCATCGAGTCCGAGAACACCGATGCAGTCCGGGGTAGCCACCGCGTGCGCCGTGTCGCGAAGCACTCGCTGGTCCTTGTCGGAATACCCGTACAGACTGGCGATCGACGCTCGCCCCGGCCTAAGAAGTCGGTAAGGCTGAAGTATTTTCTTCCCGAAGACCGCCGAGAGAAGAACGTGCAGGGCAAAACCCTCGTCGAATGCGCCTTGACGAATCAGCCTGCGGTTCCCTGCCCAGCGGCAGAAGGCCGTCCAGTCGAGTGGTGCGTACACCATTCTCGTCTTCATCGTGACACTCCAGTTCCTTCCACGCGACCGTGACACACGAGACGGGCCCCGCCGTGAAGTCCGCTCACCCAGTCTCTTTCGTCCGTGACCGACGTCGTGACATCCGATTCCTCCGCACCTTCGGTGGACGGCCACAGAGCCTGGCATCTCCGGTCACCGGGTGCCACACTGCGGAGCGCGTCACGAATGTCTTCCGCATCAATCCAGCCGCGGAAGACGGCACTCGTCGGCAGACATGGCTTCCGCCCAATAAAGAGTGGTCGAGCGGGTCGCTGCAACGCCGTCGCCAAGGTCTCCATGGTGGGCTCGGCGTCGTCCGGCACCAAACGTACGACCAGCGAGAGACGCAGGTCGGAGTGGTAGTCGCGCCAGCGCTGATGGGCGCCCTTGTAGGTATTCGGACCGCCGGCTCTTCCGATGGGCTGCCCGCGCGTACTCCATGCCCTGTCGCCCGCTCCGAGCTGCGCTGTCTGATAGTCCGTCATTCTTCCACTCGCGGGATCCGAGTCGTGCACTGCACCAAAGACGATGCGCTCCTGAAGCCTCTGGTGCGCTGTCCCCATGTCGCGTGTCCAACCCAGCGCGTTCGCGAAGAGGCCGGTGACCATGGACTGTGCGGGGAAGTCCCGTATGACACCCCGAGTGTCTATCGCCTCGCCACCGAAGGACGCAAGCGGAGCTTCGAGGCGAAGGTGCATCCAGTGCATCATGCCCCCCCCTTGCGCATGGCCTCTCCCGCCCATTCAGCCAGATCCGGGAGTGATATCTTCGCGGCTCCAGCGATGGCCGCTCCGTTGAGGCTCATCATTCGCCTCGCCTCGCCGCTTCCGTAAGTGGCGTCCAGCTTGGTCATGTACTCACCGATGGCTCCCTCGGCAGCATCGACCGACGAGGCACATGGATTTCGGAATGCCTCGCCCAGGCTGCGTGGCTGCCGCTCACCTGCCTCGACCATCATCCACGAGGCGTATGTGTAGGGAGCGGTGGACCCCAGCTTGGCTCCGGGAGATGTCGTAGCAATCAGGTGCACCAATCGGCGGCAGACCTCGCCAGCCATCTCCGCCTCGTCAGCGAGATTGGCGAGTAGCGTCTTGCGGTCGACGATCGCATATCCGTAGAACAGACCGGACGTAAGTTCCGTCTCCCCGATGTGGTCCGCTCCCGGATCGTCTTCCATCCGCCGGAGATCGTCGACCACGGTGAAGTAGTCGCTCTCGCTCTCCTCCGCGTGGACCGTAAAAGCGTGGGCAACATGCACGGCCGCGTCGATGTTCGCCTCGACGTCCGCGGTGACCATGCGACCGAAGAGAGCCGCCACGAGGCCCCCTGGGAGTTTGGCCTGCTCCCGCATGGCCTTCATATTTTGTTTGGAGGCCTTCGCCCAAACCTTCAGCTCCTTCTTGGCCTCCCCGAGGGGCATCTCGGCAAATCGGCGCGCCTCATTCGCCAGAAAGGTTATCTCCGGCGCCCCCATGAGCAGTGGCTGACGGTTGCTTCTCTGGTCGCCCTTGTCGCCGTAGACCGCCTTCTGGAAGGTCGTGGCAACCTCGTTCACGACCTCCTCTGGGTAACCGAACTCCTTTAGAGGCTCGATGACCTTGAGAGTTACGATCTCGCGAGATCGCATTGCTGTCGTCGCTCCGTCGAGTGCCTGAAGGGCGTGCGCACTGTCCGCAACCCGCCAGTGCCGCTTGAGGCACTGGGAAGAGATGCGGGTTCGCATGTGTCCGCCGTACATCATCCTCTTGGCGAGGCCGGAATCGTCGCGATTGAGCAGGACGGCCGGGTAGCCGTGCAGGCTGTGGATCTGCAGAAAGCGCGCATTGGGCATCAAGGTTCTCCTTGGTCCGCGTGAAGGCGGTACCTATTGTGGGTGTGAGTTGGCCGCCTTAGCGGCAGCGGTGTAGTACTTGCGAGCGATCCAACGGGCCGCGGCCTCACTTTCGAACAGCACGAAACTCGCCAGGGTGCGCAGGTCGAATTGGACGGCCTCCTGGGCCGAGAGGCGTCGGCAGGTCCGCAGAACCAAATCCCGGCGCATCTGTCCGGTCGCCGAAAGGAGACGAGCCAGGCGCTGGTGCGAGATCCCAGCTTCGAACAGTGCCACGCCCATTGGCTTGCTGCCGTTGTGCGCCGAAGGCTTGCCGTGGTCGCGGCCCTTGGGCGTCAGTATCGCTATCGCCTGGATGACGGCGGCCCATCTCGCCATGAGTTCGCCGCGGGCCTGAAGGTCATTCTCGGCTAGAAGCTGCCAGAACACAGCACTCCCCGCTCCGGCGAGCGGATCGCGGCGCAGTGACGCAACTGGACCCGGTTCCAGGTGGCTGATTCGCCCTGCCATGCGCGCGACCACGGAGTCGACATCGATCTTCGGCGTGGAGTTCGGCGCAGGGCCCTCCTCTGACATTTGTTGCTCTCCTACCGTCGCTTTCGATTCATGCGACACTTTGTTCCTCCTGTTTCGAACTACTGAAGAGTTCCTCCAGATCGAGAGTGCTTGAGCGCCACAGGACGCCCCAGAACGCGCTCACGGCTCGAGCCCGGGCCCGGTATCGCTGGATCCTGGCGCACGGCACGGTTTCGACTGCCTCTTCCAGCAGTCTGCCAGCCTGTTCGATCAGCTGCCTGCGGAATCGGTATTGGGCAGCCTCGCGATCCTCGCCGGAAGCTTCAAATCGCTCCTGCAGCGCCCCGAAGAAGTGCGTGTCCACGAAGTGATCCAGTCGGCGCGCGTACGGATACCCATTTTCCCTGTCTGCCTTGCTCAGCGACGAGGCGTCCTTTCCTCCACTCGCGGCAATCGCAACCGCAAATCGGAGAGCCTTGCTCACCTCGTCGATCTCCTTCAGCTGTCTCCTGGTGAGTTCCTTCAGCCGGTCACGGCGCGTGCCGAAGACCAAAGCCTCCGTGGCGGCTGGACCGAGCACAATGTCCGAGCGCTCATGATACCCCTCTGTCTTTCCCTGCCCCGCCGCCACGCCGCGGGCAACCAGGCGCCAGGAGCCACCGTCTCCCGAATCGACCTCCATCGCGGGCGGGTGGCTGTAGGCCGCCTGATCCAGAACCAGCGTGGCCAGTCGGTCGTAGCGGAAGCCCACGCGAGAGATTGAGAGGGCCTTGCCATCGGCACGCGCAACCGGAGTCCAATGATCGCCGACATCGCCCTTGGCTTCCTTAGCGGCTATTCGTGGCCTCTTGGACGTGGCCGCCAATCCGACGATCCGATCATTCTTCCGGGCGAGGCGGATGCGCCGGCAGATCTCGATGAAATAGGGGTCGAGTTCCTTCAGGGTCAGCGAATCGGTCCCGTCCCACGGTTCCAGCCAAAGTAGGGCGGCTCCGCCGTCGTGGTCGAAATAGTCAGGGTAGGACTCGCCCAACCGGTCTCTCAGTTCCACCATCCGGCGGATGTCGCGGGCCAAGTGCCCCCCCATCCCGGCATTCGCGGGCGCAAAACCGAGGCAAGGACGAGACGAGAATCCGCCGTTCATACGTGCGATTCCGTAGTTCCCGGCACCCCCGAACCCCGCCATGGTCTGAACATCGATCAGGGCAAACACCCAGTCATCTGGCTTCCCTCTGAGGGCAATTGAGCTCTTCACGTCGTGGTTCTTGGAGGTCACGAGCAGGTCGATGTCGTCTGGAGTTGCACGAGTCCTCTTGTAGTTTGCCAGCCCGTCAGGCGCCGGACACTGCATGAAGGCGGGAACCGCAGGGTCATCAACAAGCAGACGCCACGGCTCGTTCCCGCTGAATCCGTCAGCAAGGCCAAGAAGTAGTGACCGCCAGGTGGCGGCATCGTGAGGCAGATCGCTCAGGCCACCACGAACCAGTGCTACTGTCCCCAGTTGCGCGAGAAAGGCATGCCAGGCGTGCCGCTGATGCGGGCGCAGCGCCGGGAAACCAATAACTTCATCAGCAATCATCGCCCGGTAGACCTCGGGCAGTGACAGTGACTCTCGCACACCCCTTCTTCGTTCGACGCGAATGAGACGATCGGACAGGAGGTCAAACATTGCCGGGAGCCTCCGAATCAATGGCCCCGCGCAGGCGGGGAAACCCCGGTCGTCGCAAATGACGCGGACCTATCCCCAAACGGTCACAGGGGTGGGGCAGTCGGCTTCCATTCTCCAGACCAATCGTGAAGTGGACACCATCATTGCCACAGCATTCCATGCGCCACTTTCGGGAACTGGCCCGCCAGTGCACTTGACCGTGGCATCTTCCGTTGCTTCGCATTCCTGTCCGATTCCCTTTAGCAGTGATTTCAAGACCGGAGCCGTGGCTGCAGTCCCCGGCCTGTGGCGCCACATAACGTCATGTAGAATAACTTAATTGTTTTTGTCGTAGCAAATGACGCATTCGTGTATTCGCAGGGACAAATGGTAACTGACGCTTCGGCTTCACGTCAACCCATCCTCCGAATTCCTGCTCTCCCGTACTCGAAGCGGTACCCGCCCACCGTGAGTACCAGACCGCCCGGCACAGCATCCGCGCGCGCTGTCTCGATCTGTTCTCCGGTTGGCAGTCCATCTCTTCCGCGGAACATGTGGGCCGGGAGATTGAAAGTGGTTACCTCGTGGCCGAAGGGCCCGGTCACCGGCTGCACAAGCCGGATCCTGGGGCCATCGTCGCCGAGACGGGTCCGCACCTGCTCGTCTCTGCCTGGGAAGTCCACGCTGCTGAAGTCCTTCCACCGGCCAAGCATATGATTGCGAGCAATCTGGCGCTCCGCAGCCGCCCTGCCGTCAACTTCGAGCGACCTCTCCTCCCAGACCGAACTCATTTCCGCTCCGATGGCTTCCAGCTTGTCTGGATGAGTCCCCTCTTCCACAAGCTCTCGGTTCATCTCGGGGATTTTCCACATGGTGTGGCGGGCCACCAAGCGCCGGGTCAACTCCAGAATGCGCAGGTCCCGGTAGATTCCCCCGTTCCTCGACATTCCCATACCATGTGCCAGGAGCCCCTCCGAATCCAGCCCGCCTTCGGGGACCAGAACTACGCACTTCGGGTCCCCGAACCCCTCGGGCCGATGACCGGACTCGTGCCGATGCAAGCGGCCGATCCGCTGCAGGAGCACATCCACCGGACAGAGGTCAGTGATCAGGAGGTCGGCGTCAATATCCAGTGACTGCTCCAACGTCTGAGTCCCGATCACGATACAGCCGCCGGGCTTGCGTCCCTTTCCCAGCTCTCCTTCCACGGTCGTGTCGAGCCGCTTGCGATCCTCAACCGCGAACCGGCTGTGGTGGACTGCCGGGCCGCCGCCAGCCTGAAGAAGAAGACCCTCGGCACCCTTCTCGCGAACCTCACCGAACACAGCCTGAGCGCCCTTTACGGTGTTTCGGACCAACAGGACTTTGGCTCCCTTCCCGGCTTCCCGGATTGCCAGCTCGGCGATACGCGAGGGCTCCTTGAGAATGGGGCATTGGGTCATCGACACGGCCTTCTTGTAGCCGACCAAACCAATGCGCTCGTAGCGTGGGGGTTTCTGAGGTTCAGCGAGTGCCAGCACGGGGTAGTCGACAGCCTTCGCCGCGTTCAGTCCTAGAGGCTTCACCTGGCGGTGATCGGCATCTAGGCAAGTAAACGCATCTCTCGCCTCGGATCCCAGGGTAGCCGACATCAGTAGCGCGTGGCCGCCGATCTCCAAGTGACTGCGGAGCACCCCCCTCAGAACCTCCGTCATGTAAGCGTCACTGGCGTGAACTTCGTCGACTACAAGCAGGCTCCGAGCCATTGCGGATCCTCTGAAGTGAGCCCATTTCACCTGAAGTCCCGAGAGGAGGGCCTGATCCACAGTCCCCACCGCAGCGGTCGCGGCCAGAAACTTGCGCGCGCTCTCGGCCGACCAGCGAGCCAGCCTGTTTCCGTCGTCCGGGTCGTCCCTCCATACAACCTCGTACTTGCCGATTCGCCACCCCGACGAATCGCCCACCCGGAAGTAACCCGGAACCGCCAGCACGGTCCCAAGGCCGGAATGTGTCGGAAAGAGTCGGCTCAGTGCACGGTTCACCCGATCGTGGAGTTGCACCGCAGCGGCTCGTGTCGGCAAAGCGAAGTAGAGTCCGTCGACCAGCCCTGCTTGCCAAAGCACGGCGAATCGCCAGATCGCGGCTTCCGTCTTACCCGATCCCGTTTCGCTTTCGAGGATCAGGAGCGGGCAATCAGGCGGGGCTTCCGCGACCGTCTTCTGCAGAGGTCGCGGGGACAAACCGGGGAAAAGGGTGTCGAACTCGGAGCGAGATGTTTCGGCGATCCACTGGGTCCGCGAGAAGCCGAGGCGGCGGACCGCTTTCGCCGCCCGTTCTCGAGCACGATCAATGTAGTGTGGATCAAGGTTCGGTTCGAACTCGAAGAGTTCCTCGTTGGAGCCGATCTGGTCGGCAAGCGCGAGCGTCCCTGCAAAGAGATGCACCAGTGCGGGTTTCTTTGGCAGTGCGGGTCCCACTCTGAACGCCTCGCGAAACCACTGGCGAGCGCACCCGAATAGCACGCGCCCTGCAGCGATTGGATCGTATCCCGCACACGGGCGCCAACTGCTTTCCCGACCCGTGTCACCCAGCTTCTTGCGTGAGATCGGGCGACCATGATGGGCGAGTGCGGCCAACAGCAACTCCTGGAGCCCCGGTTCGCCCCAGCCTGCCAGCGCGTCCAGCCCGAAGCCCTTGACGACATTCGGTCGGTGGCACGCCCAGATAGCAGCATCAATGTGATTCGCCCTTTCGGGCGTGCTACTACCATCGCTGGCGATTCTGAACTGGAAACCGGCACTGATCTTCCCGAAGTCGTGCAGGAAGGCAAGGACCGAGAGCCGGGCCAGTGTCACGTCGTCCAAGCCCTCACCACCGGCCGCCTTGTCGAATCTGTCTCGCAGAACCGGCTCCGCAACCAGCGCCTCGAAGCAACACGCCACATCCGCGCAGTGGTGCTCAAGGCGATGCGTGTCCCCGCATTCCCGATGCTTGCCCCAAGGAAGATGGTGGCTATTGAGCACGCTGCCTAATTGGTCCGCGAGGAGTCTACGCGACGCGCCTTGTGCGGCAACTCGGCCCCAACGGCGGCCCCTCGTATCGGCGATGGCAACTCATCCACACGCAATGTAAACGGCACTTTACATTTAGTAAAGCGTTCTTTACATCTCCGCCCCATCCTACCCACGGTTGAACACGAAGTAGTCGTGAATCGCTCGCGCGATCTGCGCGATCACCGCTTCGCGCTCGGGGATCTCCACCTCGGATTGCTTGACGTAGACGACCGCCACGACGTGCCCCGCCCCGTTCGGCAGATCGATGATCCCCACGTCGTTGGTCGTCTGGCCGATGGTGCCGGTTTTGTGGGCGACCTCGGTCCCCGCTGGCAGCACCCCCTTCAGGCGCGCTTCGCCGGTCTGGCATCGGTACATGATGTCGATCAGCAGTGCGGAGCTCTCCTCCGAGAGGATGTCGCGGTTCCAGATCTGCTGCAGGAGCATGGACATGTCCGCGGGGGTGGACGTGTCGCGGGGATCGGAGTTGAAGTTGGCGTTGTTGGCGGCGAGGCTGGCGTCCGTTCGTGGACTCTGCAGCAGAACCTCGTAGTCGGCCGGTTCGATCCTGTTGTCCTCGCTGACGTCCGGGGCACCGAGCCAGTTGGCGATGAGCGCCCAGGTGGGACGGTCGACGCGGATCCCCTCGGCGCCCACCTCGTGCACCCGGTCGGTCACCGCCTGGGAACCCCCCGCCGTCCTCATCAGCACGTCGGTCGCGATGTTGTCGCTGATCTGCAGCATGAGCTCGAGCAGATTGTGGATCGAGATCTGGAGGCCGGGGTCGTCGAGCAGGTTGCTGATGGCGCTCGAAGTGACATACACGTCGCTCTGCGGGATCTCGATGAGGTCGTGCAGCCCGATTTCGCCCCGGTCCACCATCGAGAGGATCTGCACCGCGATCGGCACCTTGTAGGTGCTCGCCATGGGGAAGAGCTCTTCGCCGTTCAGCGTGATCCCGCGCCCCGTTTCGAGGTGGTAGGCCGCGACGCCGACGCGTCCCTGCGCCTGTTCGGCCAGACGGGTGACTTCTGCGGCCAGAAGCTCCAGGCCGGGATCTTCGCCCTGGACCTGGATGTCCTGCGCGGCGGCGTCCAAGACCGGCAGCCTGCAGCCGAAGAGGACAAGGGCCGCCGCCCAAAGAAGCGGACGGACGCAGCGGGAGGGGACACGACGCATGGGGGCCTCCGAACTTGACGAGGAATCGCGATCCGGAAGGCTACTGTAATCACCGAAAACCGCCCACGCCACCCGAATGGAGCGCCCCCGCGGCTGGACTGCCGGGCAGGAGTCCGAATGAGCCGGCTGGGGCTCGAACCCAGGACCTACGGATTAAAAGTCCGTTGCTCTACCAGCTGAGCTACCGGCTCGTCAGAAAAGTAACGCGGCGCACCGGCGAGTGGCATGGCGGCTTCACCCGGCCGCGGGATCTTCCTCCAGCGGCAGTTCGAGCTGGAGCAGGCCAAAGCTGGTCCGGTGGTGGGGCGTCAGCCCGCATCGGCGTACGGCGTCGCGGTGCTCGCGGGTCGCGTAGCCCATGTTGCGCTCCCACCCGTAGTCCGGATACCTGGCGGCCAGGCGGGTCATCAGCCGATCGCGGCAGACCTTGGCCACGATCGAGGCGCAGGCGATGGAGTGGACGAGACCGTCCCCGCCGACCACCGCATCGTGCTCCCACTCCAGATCGCGCACCGGCAACCCGTCCACGACCACGTGGTCCGGCCGGGTCGCGAGCCGCCCCAGCGCACGGTTCATCGCGCGGGCTGTGGCGCGAAGGATGTTCACGCGATCGATCTCCCGCGCCGAAGCGGCGCCGATCGCTACCGCGGCGGCGCGCGCATGGATCTCGCGGGCCAGTTCGCTGCGGTCCTTCGCGGTGAGTGCCTTGGAGTCGGTCGCGCCTTCGATCTCCACACCGTCACCCAGAATGACCGCGGCGGCGACAACGGGCCCTGCGAGCGGTCCCCGCCCGACTTCGTCGACTCCGGCTATGCGGGCCAGGCCTCGTTCGGTGCACTCGCGTTCGTACTCAAGCGAATCGCGGAATTGTTCGGGGGCGGACACGGGCCCCGGGAGTTCGCCGGCTGGCGGCTAGTTCGCGCGGTGGGTCCGCTTTTCCTTGATGCGGGCCGCTTTGCCGCGCAGACCCCTCAGGTAATACAGCTTGGCGCGCCTTACACGGCCGCGACGGACGATTTCGACCCCGCCAACCGTCGGCGCGTTCACGGGGAACACGCGCTCCACACCGATCCCGCCGGAGATCTTGCGAACCGTGAACGTCTCGCCCATGCCGGAGCCGCGGCGTCCCAGGCAGACGCCCTGGAAGACCTGGATCCGTTCCTTCTGCCCTTCGCGGACCCGGTAGAGCACCTTGATGGTGTCGCCCGGCGCGAAATCGGGCAGGTCGTTGCGGGCCTGTTCCATATCGAGTTGATGGAGGAAATCCGCCATGACCTGGCTCCTCGTCTCAGCCGTTACCATTTTCGCCACAGAGTGATTGGCAGCCTGAAAAGATAGACCGACCGGCGCTTCAGTGGAAGTCCGAGTCTTGTCCAACGGCATGTGAGCCTGAACGCGGGGCCGGTTTCCAGCGGGGGATGAGCCTGAAGCGCGGGGCGAAGAGATCATTGGAGGATGATCGTGACACTTCGCACCGAACGGATCCGCACCCTCGACCACGTCCGCGCCTTCCTCGAGGGCAATGAGCCGGCGGACTTCGGGCTCGCCGACCGGACCTCCGCCTACGCCTTCTGCCGCCGGACGCTCGTCCGGTTCGAGTACCACGGCCTCGGGAAGCCTGACAAGGGCCTGGTGAAGCGGTACCTCGAGAAGGTGACCGGCCTCTCCCGGGCCCAGGTCACCCGCCTCATCCGGCAGCACCGCCGGACCGGGGGGATCCGCGACCATCGCAGGAAGCCCCCGGCCAACGCCTTCGCTTGCCGCTACACGCCCCGCGACGCCGCGCTGCTGGCCGAGGTCGACGAGGCCTTCGGACAGCTCTCCGGACCCGCCACCAAGGCGGTCTTCTGGCGCATGCGCCATGTCCACGGCGACGAGCGCTTCGAGCGGCTCGCCGGCATCTCCAACGGCCACATCTACAACCTCCGCAGGTCCCGCATCTACCGGACCGGCCGCCTGTCCTTCCGCGAGACCCGGTCCACGCCCGTGGGCTTCGGGGTGCGCCGCAAGCCGCGGCCGGACGGCAGGCCCGGCTTCCTGCGCGTCGACACCGTCCACCTCGGCGATCTGGGGGGCCGCAAGGGCGCCTACGTCGTCAACGTCGTCGACGAAGTCACGCAGTTCCAACACCTTGGAGCCGTCCCGCGCATCACCCAGCGCTACATGGTCCCCGTGCTGAAGGACCTCATCTCCGCCTTCCCCTTCACCGTCCAGGCCTTCCATGCCGACAACGGAAGCGAGTACGTCAACAGCGAAGTCGCGGACCTGCTCAACAAGCTCCACATCGACACCTTCACCAAATCCCGGCCACGCCGCTCGAACGACAACGCCCTGGTCGAGTCCAAGAACGGCAGCATCGTCCGTCGGTGGCTCGGCCACGTCCACGTCCCCCACACCCTCGTCCCCCGGCTCGATGCGTTCCTCCGCGACAGCCTCTGCCCCCTCCTCAACTTCCACCGGCCCTGCCTCTTCCCCACCGAGGTAACGAGCGCCAGCGGCAAGGTCAGGAAGACCTACCGGCAGGACGACGTCGCCACCCCCTTCCAGCACTTCCGGTCGCTCCTCGACGCCGACCGCTTCCTCCGACCCGGCGTCACCTTCGAAGCCCTCGACCAGCTCGCCGCCGCCACCACCGACCTCGACGCCGCCAAGGCCGTGCAGCGCGCCCGCGATGCCCTCTTCCGTGCGATCGGCAAGGCCCGAGACTCCGCCGCATGAAACTCTCTCTGTCGACCGCAGGCTCCCCCGTGACCCTCCCACGTCTCCGGTATCCCCTCCCCTGCCGGTTGCCTCTCTCCGCTGTTCCGGCGACAATGACAAACACTTCAACTGCCACCCGCCTCGTGCCCGCGGCTCACCCCTCACCCCTCAGACCCCCCCGCGTTCAGGCTCATCTCCGCGTTGGAAATGACTGTCCGAGGCGGTCGAAGGGATCCCCTATCCCCCGCGCCGCCGCCGCGTCCGCCGCTCCGACTCGGCGCGGCGCCACTCCTCGATGCGCCGGTGATCCCCGCTGCGCAGCACCTCGGGAACCACGAGGCCGCGGTACTCGGCCGGCCGCGTGTAGGATGGGGCGGAGATGGCGTCGCCCTCGTAGAAGGAGTCCGACGACGCCGATTCGTGATCGCCCAGGACGCCGGGCAGGAGGCGCACCAACGCGTCGGTGATCGTGAGCGCGCCGATCTCGCCCCCCGACACGACGAAATCGCCGATCGAGAGCTCTTCCGTGGCGAGGTGGTCGGCGACCCGCTGGTCGACATCCTTGTAGTGGCCGCACAGAAGGGTGACTTCACGTTCCAGCGACAGCCGGACCGCGTCGTCGTGCCGAAAGCGGCGTCCACGCGCCGAAAGGAGGACGATCGGCCCAGCCGGGCTCAGGTCGTCGATGGCCTCGAAGAAGGGCTCCGGCTTCATGACCATCCCCGCGCCGCCGCCGTAGGGCTCGTCGTCGACGGTCCGGTGCCGGTCGTGGGTGTAGTCGCGCAGGTCGGTCACGCGGTACTCGACCAGGCCGGCCCGGGCCGCGCGTCCCGGGATGCTCGCCGCGAGCGGGGCCGCGAAGAATTCCGGGAAGATCGTGACGATGTTGACCCGGATCATTCGCAGTCGGCCGGGATCATTCGAGGAAGCCATCTGGAAGGTCGACCACGATGCGCCGCTGCTCGCGATCGACATCGACGACGAATTCGCCGGTGAAGGGCACCATCACCTCGCCCCGGGGACCCATGACCTGCAGCAGGTCGGCGGGCCGGAGCGGGAAGACCTCGGCCACCTCACCCAGCGCGGTGCCATCATGTGTCGTCACCGATGCTCCGAGGAGTTCGTGGTAGAAGATTTCCCCCTCGTCCAACTCGTCGATCGTATCGAACGGGCGCAGCAGGTAGAGGTCGCGAAGCCCGTCCGCGGCGGTCCGGTCGTCGACTCCCGCAAACTTGACCAGGAATCCCCTTCGATACGGACGAACGGCTTCGATGGTCAGAGCAGGATGGGACGCCGATGGCTTTTCAGCAGCGTCATCGCCCGGGAGATGGACGAGCCCGGGAGCGAAGTGGCTCTCGGGGTAGTCGGTGAGGGGCCACACGAAGAGCTCCCCCTTCTTCCCGTGGGCCTTGTTGAGGTGGCCGACAACCAGGAATGGGGGATGCGGTTGCGCCATGGCTAACGGCCGCTGGTGGCGATGCTACAGGACCGTGCCGGCTGCGCCGACGCGCCCAGCCGGAAACGCGCAACGCCCGCCACGGGATGCTCGCCCTTGTCTACTCGGACTCGGTGCCGGCAGCCGCTCCGCCGCCGTCGGCAGCTTTACCGTCGTCGGCAGCCTCGGCTGCAGCGGCCGCAGCTTCCGGTTCGGCGGCAGCTTCCGCATCGGCGGCAACTTCCGCATCGGCGGCAGCTCTCGCACCACCGGCACTTTCCGCTTCCGCCTCGGCCCCCGCCGCAGCGCTCGTGTCGGGCGCCTCCGCGGCGGCCGTAGACTCGGACTCGGCACCTACCAGCGCCAGGCTGTCGTCTCCACCGACGCGCGCCTTGGTCACCAGGTTGCCAACCGTCGGAGAGGCGGTGGCCCCTTCACCCAGCCAGTAGTCCACGCGGTCCAGGTCGACCCTGAGGAGCGCCGGCTCCTTGATCGGATTGTAGTACCCCAGGTTCTCGACGAACCGGCCGTCGCGGGGCGAACGGCTGTCGGCGACCACGATGCGGTAGTGGGGCTGCTTCTTTTTTCCCATCCGCCGGAGGCGAATCTTTACGGACATGAGCTTCTCTCGTTTGCGCTCGTTTTAGGACTCAAGGTCCATTTCTCACGGTTTGAATGAGGGCATCAGCCCTTTCATCCTGTTCATCATCTTTTCCATTTCGGCGAACCGCTTCATGAGGCGGTTCACCTCGGCCACGGGCCTCCCGCTGCCGCGGGCGATCCGCTTCCTGCGCGACCCGTTCAGGATCTCCGGACGGCGGCGCTCACCGGGGGTCATCGAGAGGATGATCGCCTCGATGTGCTTCATCCTCTTCGGATCCACTTCCGTCGCGGACAGCCCCCGGGGCATTCCCGGCACCATCTTCATCAGCTGATCCAGCGGTCCCATCCGCTGCACCTGCCGCATCGCCACCAGGAAGTCCTCCAGCGTGAAGCGGCTCTTGCCGAGGACCTTCTCCTGCAGCGCCTGGGCCTCGCCGGTGTCGACCACGGCCTGCGCCCGCTCGACCAGCCCGACCACATCGCCCTTCTGGAGGATCCGGCCCGCGATCCTCTGCGGATCCACCGCTTCGAGGTCATCGAGCCCTTCTCCGGTTCCGACGAACTTCATCGGCTTGCCGGTCACGCCGTGAATCGAGAGGGCCGCCCCGCCGCGCGCGTCGCCGTCCATCTTGGCCAGCACGAACCCCGTCACGTCCAGCACCCGATCGAAGCCCTCGGCGATCCGCACCGCCTCCTGACCGGTCATCGCGTCGGCCACCAGAAGGATCTCGCGCGGGTCGAGCGCCTCCTTGATCCGCGCCAGCTCGTCCATCATGGGCTGGTCGATCTGGAGGCGTCCGGCGGTGTCGACGATGAGGGCGGCGGCCTTCATCTGACGGGCGCGCCCGTGGCTCGCCTTCGCCACCTCCACCGGATCGCTTGCGCCTTCGTCGTAGTGGACCGGGACGTGAGCCCGCTTGCCCAGAACGCGCAGCTGATCCACCGCGGCCGGGCGGTAGAGGTCGCACGCGGCCAGGAGCGCCGGCCGGCCCTGTCGCGCCAGCCGCTTGGCCAGCTTGGCCGCCGTCGACGTCTTCCCCGACCCCTGCAAGCCCACCAGCATGATGACGGTGGGCGGGGCCGGCGACCACGTCAGCGCGGTTTCGCCCTCGCCGCCGATCAGCGTGGCCAGCTCGTCGTGTACGATCTTGACGATCTGCTGGCCGGGCGAGACGGCCTTCATGACGCGCTCGCCCATCGCCTTCTCCTGAACCCGCTTCAGGAATGATCGGGTGACCTTGAAGTTGACGTCGGCCTCGAGAAGTGCGCGCCGCACCTCGCGAAGGCCGTTCTTGATCATGGGTTCGGTCAGGAGTCCGCGTTGGCGGAACCGTCCCAGAACCCCGTCCAGTTTCCTGCTCAGGTCTTCAAACATCGCAGTCCGCTTTGAAAGCGGCACAGCTATTAAACGTCGCCATTCTCAAAGCCGGATTCAAGACTCGCGAATGATCTGGCTGCGGCGTGTCCCCACCGACACCATCGCGATCGGCGTGTCCACCAGTTCCTCGATGCGGTGCAGGTATGCGCGTGCGTTGCGGGGAAGGTCGCGTAGCGAGCGCACTTCGGTGGTGGGGGACTGCCAGCCGGGCAACGTCTCGTAGACGGGCTCGACGCGCGCCAGCTCCCAGGACGCGGCCGGGAACGGGATGTCGCCGTGGCCCCTGAGGCGGTATCCGGTGGCGATCCGGATCTCGGACAGCGTGTCGAGGACGTCGAGCTTGGTCACCGCGATGCCGGTGAGGCCGTTGACCCGGGCGGCGTACGCGACCACGGCCGCGTCGAACCAGCCACAGCGGCGGGGGCGGCCCGTCGTCGCGCCGAATTCGGCGCCGAGGTCGCGGATCCGCTCGTCCATGGCCACATCGAAGGCGGTGGGGAGCGGGCCGTTGCCGACCCGGGTGGTATACGCCTTCACCACGCCGATCACGGAGTCGATCATCGTGGGGCCGATGCCGGCGCCCACCGCCGCGGACCCTGCGGTGGTGTTGGACGAGGTCACGAACGGGTAGGTGCCGTGGTCTACATCCAGCGCCGTGCCCTGAGCGCCCTCGAGGAGAACCCGCTTCCCTGCCGCGAGGGCCCGGGCGATCTCATCCCCCACATCCGTCGCAACCTCGGGGACCCGGCCGGCGACCGTCATGGCCTCGTCGACCGTGCCGGCGAGGTCGGGATCCGCGCCCAGGCGGGTCAGCTGCTCGCGCGCCCACTCGATGCCGAAGGCGATTCTCTTCTCGCCGCGGCGGCGTTCGAGCAGGTCGGCGACCCGCACCCCCCGCCGCCCCGTCTTGGCCTCGTACGCGGGACCGATGCCGCGCCCCGTCGTGCCGATCTTGCGGTCCGCCGCCTCCTCCGCGGCGAGATCCAGCGCCATGTGGTAACGGAAGACGACGTGCGCGCGCGTGCTCAGCCCGATGCGCCCCGAGGGATCGACCCCGCGCTCGACCAGGCCGTCGATCTCGCCGAAGAACTGCGCCAGGTCCACCACCACGCCATTGCCCAGCAGGCACCGCTTGTCGGGGTGCAGCACGCCCGACGGGACCTGGTGGAGCACCACGTGCTGGTCGCCCACGTGCACGGTGTGGCCCGCGTTCGCCCCACCCTGATAGCGCGCGATGATGTCGACATCGCTGGCCAGGACATCGACGATCTTGCCCTTCCCCTCGTCACCCCACTGGCAGCCGACGACGACCGTGCAGGGGCCGTCGAGGGCGCCCGTGTTCAACCCGCGGCTCATCACGCGTGCGCCAGCGCCCCCCGGGTCTCCAACCGGGCCTTGGCCAGACACTCGGCCAACTCGTCGTGGCGCGCTTCCGGCAGCGGTCTGAGCGGCGGCCGCGGCACGCCCCCGCGGTAGCCCAGCAGGTCGAGCGCGCCCTTGACGCCAGCCACGCCCATGCCGCCGACCACCGAGTTGTGCAGCGCCCCGATCCGCTTCTGCAGCGCCCCGGCCGCGGCCATGTCGCCCGCCGCGAAGTGCTCGCACACCTGGGCGCACTCGCGCGGAGCCAGGTTCGCCACGCCGAGGATGCCGCCCACAGCCCCGATCTCGAGCGACGCATACAGCAGCGCCCCGCTGCCGACCAGCACCTGGAAGCCACGCTGCGTGTGGGTCACGAGTTCGGCGACCGTTTCCAGCTTCCCGCGCGAGTCCTTGATCCCGATGATGTTTCCGTGGGTGGAGAGCTCGGCGATCAGTCCCGCGGGGAAGTCCAGCGTGCTGAACCGGGTCGGCACCTGGTAGAGGATCACGGGGACTTCCGATGCATCGGCCACGGCCCGGTAGTGGTCCCGGACGACCGCCGAGGTCATCGCGCCCTTGTAGAAGGCGGGCGGCTGGACCAGGACGGCATCGGCGCCGCGCGCGGTCGCGGAGCGGGTGAGCCGCAGCGTAGTGCGCAGCGACTCGGCGCCGGTGCCGGCCACCATGAGCTGCTCTGCCGGCAGAACATCCCTGACGACCTCCCACGAGCGCTCCCGCTCGCCATCGTCCAGGAAGACCGCCTCGCCGGTCGAGCCGCCGATGACCATGCCGCTCACCCCGGTGGCCGCCCATTTGCTCACGTTGTCCCGCAGCGCCACCACGTCGACCTCGCCCGTGACGGGGTCGAAGGGGGTGGTGGTGGGGATCATCACTCCGCCGATATCGAGGGGCGTTTCGCTCATGTGCGCATTCCGGTTCATGTCCGCAGTCCGGCTTTCGTTTCAGTGATTGGCAGGTGGGGTCCCGGGCTCACGTCGCAACGGTGCGGGGAGCCCCGGGTGGGAACAGTCCCATCTTGTCTCTCGCGCGGGCAAGCGTGTCGCCCGCCATGGCCCTGGCCCGTTCGGCCATCTGCATGATCCGGGCGTCCAGGTCCGTCTCGCGGCGAAGGACATCGGCCCTGCGGTCGCGCATTTCGCATGTCAGCGACACGAGCGCGTCCGCGGTCCGGCCCTTCAGGTCCACATATCGAAGAGTACCTGCAAAGTAGTCATCGCGCATCTGGTCGGCATCGTCTTCGTGGCCGCAAGCCGCGAGCAGGGTAAGCAGGTTTTCGATCCCCGGGCTCACTTCGCCGCTGGGCGTGGCGCCCGAGTCGGTCACCGCCGAGCGGATCTTCTTGCGCACCGACGCCTCTTCCTCGAAGAGCCCGATATAGTGCTTCGGGCCCAGGCTCTTGCTCATCTTGCGGGTCGGGTCGGCGGTGGACATGACCTTCGGCACGTGGGTGAGCAGCGTCTCGGGCTCCGGGAAGAGGAAGCCGAAGCGGCTGTTGAAGCGCCGCGCGATCCCGCGGCTGAGCTCGAGGTGCTGCGACTGGTCCTGCCCGACGGGCACGCAACCGGACCGATACGCCAGGATGTCCGCCGCCTGGAGCACCGGGTAGAAGAGCAGCCCGGCCGAAATGAACGAGCCTTCCTCGTCGGCAGAGCCGTCCCTGAGCAGCGCCGACTTCTCCTTGAACTGCGTCATGCGGCTGAGGTCGCCGAGCGAAGTCAGGGTGGCGAGGAGCCAGCAGAGTTCGGTCTGCTCGGGCACGGTGGACTGGATGTACACCGTCGTGCGGTCGGGGTCGAGGCCGGCCGCGAGCAGGCTGACGAACATCTCCCGCGCCGAGTTCCGCAGATCGCCGGCTTCATAGGGGGCCGTCAGCGCGTGAAGATCGACCACGCAGTAGATGCATTCGCGCTCGTCCTGCAGCTTGACCCAGTTCTTCACGGCGCCGAAGTAGTTGCCGATGGTCATCACGGCGGTGGGCTGGATGCCGGAATACACGCGCGAGGGTGTGGTCATGGTGACTGGGCGGGGTTCCTGATGCGGGAGTGATATGGGGGGTTCGGGCCGCAGTCTCGCGGGTCCGGGCCGCGGCCGACGAGGACCGGGCACAACCAAGCTAACTTAGCGTAGCCCGCATTTCAGTTCGACCCTTTTGGAAGGATGAGGGCGGAGATCGCGCCGCGGGTACTCCCCACAACGGATTGCCTGGAGATGACTCATCGTGGCGAAGGAAGAAGTCCCACCCTCGGCGGGACGGCGCACTCCCGCACCGGTGGCGACCATCCCGGCGCGTTGGATCGACTCCTCGCAACGGCCACCGAAGCCGCGCGAGCGGCCGCCACGATCCACACGGAAGCGATGGGGCGCGGCGGCCAGCGCTGGGTCGACGCCAAAACCGCGCACAGTGACTTCGTGACCGACGTGGACATGGCCGCCCAGCACGCCGCCCTGGCGGTGATCCGCGCCCGTCACCCCGACCACGCGATCATGGCGGAAGAGGACGGCGGCGAGCACGCGGGGGCCGCGGACAGCCGGCACATCTGGATCGTGGACCCCCTGGACGGAACGACCAACTTCATGCACGGCCACCCCTACCACGCGGCTTCGGTGGCGGTGTGGGACCGGGACGGCCCCCTCGCGGCCGCGGTCGAGGCCCAGGCGCTCGGCAAGGTGTGGACCGCGGCGCGCGGCAGGGGCGCCTTCGAGAACGGCAAGCCGATCCGGGTCAGCCGCATAACCGACATAGGCGCTTTTCTGCTGGGAACCGGCTTCCCCTTCAAGGCGCACGACGTGATGGTTCCGTACCTGCACCAGCTCGAGCGCGCACTGCGCCTCACCTCCGGCGTGCGCAGAACGGGCGCTGCAGCGATCGACCTGGCCTACGTCGCCAACGGCACCCTGGACGGCTTCTGGGAGTCCCGCCTGGCGCCCTGGGACTTCGCGGCCGGGATCCTGCTGGTCACCGAGGCAGGCGGGGTGGTAGAGCGTGTCGAATGCGGGCCGATAGACGCGACCAGCGGCTCGGTCATGGCCGCAAACTCGGCTGGCGGGATGGCCAGGCTGAGGGAGGCGCTCAACGTCGTGCTACGCCCGGGGCCGCTCACCTCCCCGCGCTACAAGAGCGTTGAATAGCAGCTTGAACGTGCCGTGCGTCTGCGCGCGGTGCTGGGCCCGGAAGCCGATCATGACGATCGTGCCGTCGCCGTGGTCGACCGAGACCATGGCCGCCTTGTTCGCGATCGCCTCATCGCCGAGGAGCCAGCCGCTCTGCAGGATGTCGCGGTCGATGTAGGTGACGACGCGCCGCACGTCGGAGCTGCGCGCGCCCGGGAGCGTCTCGTAGACCTGGCCGCCAGCGAGGTAGGCCGCCAGCGCGCGCTGGGGCATGCCGTAGCCGAAGGGGCTCGAGGTGTCGACATCGACCTTCAGCGTCGAGCCGGGGGCCCAGAACTCGTTGCCCCACATGCCCGCCACGGCGTTGCGCACCGGGACGTCGAAGCCCTCGAGGACCAGGTCGCCGGCCTGCGCGAAGGTGACCAGGGTGCCGCCGCTCTTCACGAAGGCGTCCAGGGCCGCGACGCCTTCCTCGCCGAACCCGCTGCGGTAGTCGGGAGGCGTGCCCGCCGGATCGGGGCCGCGTGGGCCGCCGGCGCCCTGGATCGGCCCGAGCATCATCTGGCGCGAATCCGCAGGCAGGATGATCACGTCCCAGCGCTCGTGCAGGTCGCCCGCCAGGATGTCCGGATCGAAGAGGCTGGTGTACTCGAATTCGAAGTCCTCGAGCAGCCAGCGCGTCCAGCCTTCGTCCATGTTGCCGCCGTAGTAGCGCTGGTACATGCCGATGCGCTGCTGGGTGATCGGCTGGCTGATGGTGGACGGGTCCCATTCGAGGGGGGCGAAATCGATCCCCGTGGCGGCCGCGATCCGGGCGAGCGCCTCCATGTCGGCGCCGGCTTCGACGATGAAGTCGCCGGGGCTGGTCCCTTCGCCCGCCTCGGTCACGCGCTGCACGGAGGCACCGGCCGCGAAGAGCATGTTCACGGCCTTGAATGCGGCGTTGAGGGTGCCAGCGAGCAGGTACCCATTCGGCGCGGAATCGGCGACCATTCCCGCAGGCTCGATCTGGCCGGATACCACCGTCAGGGGGGCCTCCACCGCCGTGCCGACGGGGTCGACCATCACTCCCATGAACTCCGCGATCACATCGGCCGACATGTCGTAGGGGCGGATCGGGTCGCCGGACCGGTTGCGGGTGTAGCTGTTGTCCGGATAGTAGGTCTGGCCGAGGAGCCAGCGGATGACGCCGCGCTTGGGCTGCGCGAGCGAGACCACGTAGCTGCCCTCGCCGTAGACGCGGCCCTCGTGGGTGAAGTCGGCGGGCGCGCGCTCCACGGTGATGCCCTGCAAGAGCAGCTTGTTGACCATCGTGGTCATGGAGAGGGGATCGTGCTGGTCGGCGGGGATGACGTACGCCTTGACGTCGTCCTCCATGCCGCGCTGGATCTGCCGGCTGGACTTGAGGTGGGCGTTGCGAAGCACGGTCTCGCGGTTCTTGGCGGCGATCTCAAGCGGCGAGAAGGTCGCCACGATCTGACGGTCCACGATGTCGCGCACGTGCCACCAACCGCCCGGCCACGGGTTCGGGAAGGTGGTCTGGGCTTCGTACTCGGGGAGCTGGCGCGAGCCCTGCAGCTGGTCCGGGTGCACGTAGAGCGGCGTCGCGAGGCGGGCGCTGGCGGACTCGGTGAGCATGCCGGCGATGTTGTGGAAGGGCGTGATCCAGTGGAACCCGAAGTGTCCCCAGCCGGAGTAGATCGCGGCGTTCACCGTGCCTTCGAAACCGATTTCTTCCATGCGGTAGGCCATGTGCGCGCCGTACCACGACATCTCGCGCCAGACGAGCGGGTCGCCTCCGGGGCGGATCGGCTCGGCGTAGGGCGGCAGGTAGATGCGCGCCGTGAACGGTCCCATCTGGTGATGGTCGATGTAGGCCTGCGGAATCCACTCGCGGAACATGATGTCGGCGCCGTAGCGCGATTCGACCGTGTTCTGCATGAAGGCGTCGCGGTTGTTGTCGTGGCCGATGTAGTGATGGTACAGCTCGGGCGTGCTGGCGCCCTCGTACTCGGTGCCGACCCAGCGGTCGTACCACTCGTTGACGATGCCGACGCCATCGGGATTGAAGGCCGGGATGAGGATCGAGATGGTGTTGTCGAGGATCTCGTGGATCTCGTCGTCATCGCGGGTGGCGAAGAGGTAGGTGATCTCGGCGGCGGACTGGCTCGCGGCGACCTCGTTCGAATGCAGCGCGTAGGACTGGACGAAGACGACCTTGCCGCCCGCGATGGCGTCGTCGATCTCGGCCTGGGTGTGCCCGCGCGGATCCTGCAGGACGGCGTTCATGCGCTTGAAATCGTCGAGGCGGGCCAGGTTGGCGGGGGACGAGACGAAGATCGAGAGGAAGGGCTCGCCGAGGGTGGAGGGCCCCATATGCACGACCTGCACTCGGTCGCTGGCCGCGTCGATGAGCTCGTAGTACTCGACAAGCTGGTCCCAGTGGGCGAGTTCGCGGTCGGCGCCCATCTGGTGGCCGAAGAAGTCCTCGGGGGAGGGGATCTGGGCGGTGGCGGGGAGCGGGGTCGCGAAGGCAAGGGCCAGGGCGAATGCGCCGCCAGCGAGGATGTGACGGTTCGGTCGTGTCATGGGATGCTGTCCGTGGATGTGTCTGGAGATAACGGGACCGATGGAATCTGGGGGAAGAACTGCGATTGCGCACAAGCTCTGTGGCCGGCAACCTCGGATTGCCAGGCTTTTCGTTGGATGCCATGCGGGCCGAATCGCTATCTTGCAGGGGCCCATGGCGGTCGAGATGAGGAGTTGTGCAGAGCACCATGACCGAGTTGAGTGGAGGACGCGAGGTGCCGGACACGGGACACGTGCAGGGGGAAGCGCCGGCGGACTTTCCCTTACAGCGCTTTCTTAGCGTCCTTCGGCCCCTGTTGAAGGAGCACTCCGCACGGTCGGCATGGCTTGTGGGATCACATGCGCGTGGCAGCGCCGCGCCGGAGAGCGATATCGACATCATCATCGTCGCGCCCTCAGGCCGTCCATTCGTGGACCGTTTTCGGGACTACCTGCCGGCCGTGCTGGCGGCCGGAGTCGGTGTAGATCTGTTTGTGTACACACCGGAAGAATTCGATCGCTTGCAACGTGAAGGGCGTCCCTTTCTGACCCACGCCCTGGAGTCGGCGAGGCCTGTCCATGTGGGATAGGGTCCTGGGTCTGGCATCACGACAAATCGCGGACATCACCGGCTGACACTCGTGGGCAAAGGCCCGGACCGGTCAACCGCCATCCTGTGTCCCATCTGAGCATCGTCGTGTCCCTGCTCGTTTCTGCGGGACCATGCGGCCAGCGCTACCGCCCCGCCGCCGCCCTTCCCGCCGTCGCGGCAGCCGCATCGCTCACGATGAACATCCGGAAGCCCTGTTCGATGCGCTCGGCGATGTCGTCGACGCCGGCGGTGATCCCGCAAGGCACCCCGTGGGCCTGGCAGGAAGCCAGCACGGTCTGGATGGCGGCCTCCACCGCCTCCATGTCGCCCTCGTAGGAGCGGCGCAGATCGCCCGGGCCGGCGAAGACCACGCTGACGCCTTCGGTGCCCATGATCGCGTCGACCTGCTCGACGCCGCTGCGGTCCTCGACGATGAGGATGCTGAAGAGCGAGCCGGAGGGGTTGCCGGGCCAGTGGTCGTCGCCCATCGCGGCAACCGCGGCGGCCGCGTCCTCGGCCGATTCGACGTGCGGGAAGACGATCGCCGCAACGCCCGCGTCGAGGGCCTCGGCCACATTGCCCTGGGCCGCCTCCACGCCGTTGCGGATCGGCGGAATCCGCAGGACGAGGGGGTGGGGCGGCTCGGTGCCCGAACCCTCCGCGATCCCCGACATGTAAACTTTAGTTGTCATTATGTCAAATGGACCTGACTCAAGGGAGTAGAACACGAAGTCGAGTTCGCGGTTCTGGCCCATGAGTGCGCCCTGCTCGTGGGTAGTCGGTCCGGGGAAGGTGCCGAAGACGACCTCGCCGCTGGCGATCAGGTCGACGACGGGCGCCGGGCTGGCCGCGACGGCGGTCTCGGTCGCCTCGGCTTCGGGAGCCGGGTCGCCGGATTGCTCGGGAGCGGAGCATGCGGCGGCCGCGAGAGCCGCGATGAGAGTGATGACGGGGACGAAGAGCGGAGCGCGCGGCTGGGTGCGGGACATGAGGTCCTGGCCTTGGCTGGATCGTGGTGCTGGATCGGCGGGTCGGGAGGACAGAGTAGCCGTCGCGCCCGGGCCGCAACAGGAGCCAGGCGCGGTCGGCGTTGCCGTGCCGAGGGGCTGCCCCATCTGGTTCCTCCGCGCAAAGGTGCGTACCTTTTCGCTCCGAACAACGACCAGAAGACGATACCGTCAATCTCTTGCCCCAAGGAGCAAAGACAATGGCCAACGCGAAGTTCGTGATCACTGCGGCCCTTGCAACTGCCGCGCTCGCGGCTGCCGCACCCCAGGACATCTCGGCGCAGAGCGCTGCGCACCGCCACATCGGGCACGTCGGCGACATGTTCAACGGCACGCCGGACAATGTCGGGCTGCTCGCGGCGGCCCAGGCCGAAGCCGAAGTCGCGGCGGCGCACGCCGGATACGCCGCCGGATCCGACGATCTGGCGGGGATCCAGCGGCACATCGTTCACGTACTGCACGCGGTCGATCCGTCGACCTCCGAGCGGGGCCCCGGCAACGGCTATGGGCTCGCCAGGGCGGCTAGCGGCTGTGCCGGGCACATCGGGATGGCCGGCGAGTCGGACGACGCGTCCGATGCCGTGCAGGCGCACTCGACTCACGTGGGGACGAGCTGCTCAAACGTGGCGATGTGGGCCGAGAGCATCGCCGAGAAGGCGGCGGAAGTGGCGGCGGCTACCGACATGGCTGCGGCGAAGGCGCTGGCGGACGAGATCTTGGCGATGACCGACGCCATCGTGAACGGCACCGACGCCGACGGCAACGGCCGGGTTTCCTGGGGCGAGGGCGAGGGCGGCCTCGCGCAGGCGGCTACGCACCTGCGACTGATGAAGGAGGCCGAGGGGCTGGGTTAACCACCTCGGGACTCCTATGACAGATCAATCATCCGCGCGCATCGCCCGGTTTGCGTCCGCGATCGCGGTGACGGGCGCCTTTGTTGCCAGTGTGGCTGCGTTCCCGGAGCACGTAGACCCCGGGTCCGGCCTCGCCGAGAACACCGTCGCGAGCGCGATGTCGTCCGCACAGGACAGCGTCAGCTTCGCGAACGATATCCTGCCGATCTTCCAGCAGCGGTGCGCGCAGTGTCACGGCGCCGAAGACGAGAACGGCGAGATCCGCACCGAGGTCAGCCTGAACCTGCTCGAGTACGAAAGGGTGATGGCCGGGTCCGAATTCGGTACGGTGATCGAGGCGGGCGACCCCGACGGCAGCTTCCTGCTCGACATGATCGTCGCGGGTGACATGCCCGAGGAGGGGGATCGGGTGCCGGAGGACGAGATCGCCATCATCCGGGCGTGGATCGAGGCGGGGGCACCGAACAACTGAGGGATCGGCGGTGCCGGGCGTGTCGGGCTGCCGGGTGCGGATGGGCGAGCTAGTTGTTATTCCGGCGTCTCAGCCACTCCACCGTCAGCAGCAGCAGGGCCGCGAACGCTATCAGAAATGTGGCAACGGCGAGAATCGCGGGACTGATCTGCTCGCGGATCCCCGACCACATCTGGCGCGGGATCGTGCGCTGGTCGACGCCGCCCATGAAGAGCACCACGACGACCTCGTCGAACGACACGGCGAACGCGAAGAGCGCGCCGGAGATCACCCCGGGTGCGATGAGCGGAAGCTGCACGCGCCGGAAGGTGGTCCAAGGGCCCGCCCCCAGGCTCGCCGCCGCCCGGTTCAGGTTGGGGTCGTAGGCAGCCAGCGTCGCCGTGACCGTCACCACCACGAAGGGCACGCCGAGCGTTGCGTGGGCCAGGATGATGCCCAGATGCGTCTGGCCCAGCCCGAGCCCCGAGTAGAAGAAGAACATCCCGGCGGCCGCGATGATCACCGGCGTCACCATGGGCGAGATCAGGATCCCCATGATCGCGCGCCTGCCCGGCATCGATGGGCTCGACAGCCCGAGCGCCGCCAATGTGCCCAGGACGGTCGCCAGCACCGTCGCGCTCACCCCGATTACAAGGCTGTTCACCAGACTCCCGGTCCAGGCCTCGTTTTCGACGATCTCGCGGTACCACCTCAGCGACCAGGCGTCGGGATCGAGGCGCAGCATGCCTTCGGTGAAGGTGAAGTAAGGCTCCGCGTTGAAGCTCAAGGGGATGATGACCAGGATCGGGGCCACCAGAAACACGAATACGAGCGTGCAGAAGGCCAGGTAGGCAACGCGGCCCGGGCCCGGTCGCGTGGCGCCCATCGTTGGCGCGGCCATCGTCACCCCAGCCCCATCCGCTCGACGCCCACGAGCCGGTCGTACAGCGCGTACAGTGCCAGCACGCCCGCCAGCAGGACGCCACCCAGCGCCGCCGCCAGCCCCCAGTTGAGCGATGTCTGCATGTGGTACGCGATCATGTTCGAGATGAGCTGCCCGTCGCTGCCCCCGACGAGCGCGGGGGTGATGTAGTACCCGATCGCCAGGATGAAGACGAGGAGCGAGCCCGCGCCCACGCCGGGAAGCGACTGCGGCCAGTACACGCGCAGGAAGGCCTGCCGCGAGGTGGCGCCCAGCGAGGCTGCCGCGTTCATGTGGTCGCGCGGGATGCCCCGCATGACCGAATAGAGCGGCAGGACCATAAATGGCAGCAGCACGTGCGTCATGGCGACGATGGTCCCGGTCATGTTGTAGACCATGGCCAGCCGTCCGTCGTCGCTCACCAGGCCGATTGCGACCAGGAGGTCGTTGAGGACGCCCTGCGTCTGCAGCAGCACGATCCAGGCGGTGGTGCGCACCAGCAGCGACGTCCAGAAGGGAACCAGCACGAGCACGAGCAGCAGGTTCGCCCGGCGGGCCGGCGAGTTGGCGATCAGGTGCGCGATCGGGTAGCCGAGCAGCAGGCACAGCAGGGTGATGACCCCGCTGACCATCAGGGTCCGCCAGAACAGCCGCAGGTAGATCCGCCGCTCCTCGGGCTGTGAAGCCACCGAACCGTCGGGTAGCCGCTGCAGGTCCACGGCGTTGAGGTAGTGGCGCGAGGTGAAGCGCTCGCCGGTTGTCCGGATCGCGTGCCATGTGGCGGGATCGGCCCAGGCCGGGTCGACCGCCGCCATCGCCTCGCGCCAGGGGCCCTGCTCGATGTCGCTCAGCTCGCGACCGGTGCTGGTGATCACGCTGCGAAGTCCACCCTGCACCCGGTTGATGCGGCCGGCCACCTGACCGAGCGTCCGCTCCGCCGCTGCGCGCTCGAGTTCCCGGGCCGCGGTCGCGTAGACGGGCTCCGGCGGGATTCCCTCCCCGTCCCACGCCTCCAGCAGCGCCAGCGTCTCGGGCAGCGCGTCGGCCACAACGGGATCGTGGACGCTGCGCATCAGCATTGTCGCCAACGGCGCTACAAAGGTCACCCCGATGAAGATCAGGAGGGGCGCGACGAGGGCCAGCGCTCGGAGTCGCGCGCGACGCTCGGGGCCGGCCGACACCTTCACCGCGCCAGCCAGGCGCTGAAGCGCTCGTTGAGCTCGTCCTGATGGTCGACCCACCACGACCAGTCGTAGCGCAGGGCGCGCGCGGCGTTGGCGGGGCTGGCGGGCATGTGCGGCTCCATCTCCACCCCGGCAACGACATGGGTGCTCACGAGCGGCATCCCCGACCTGCGCATGGGCGAGTACGAGATCCGGCGGGCGATCCGCGCCATCGATTCGGCGCTCGTGGAGAAGGCCACATACTCCAGCGCCTCCTCGAGCCTCGGCGTCCCCGCGACGATTCCGACCTGGCCCACGTCGAGCATCTGCCCGTCCCAAACAATCACGAACGGCTGATTCTCGAGCACTTGCGCGTTGAAGATGCGGCCGTTGTAGGCGGTGGTCATCGCCACTTCGCCGTCGGCCAGCATCTGCGGGGGCTGGGCGCCCGCCTCCCACCAGATCACCTCGTCCTTGATGGTCTCGAGTTTGGCGAAGGCGCGGTCGAGCCCCTCGGGAGTGTCCAGCGTGGCGTAGACCTGGTCGAGCGGCACCCCGTCCCCGATCAGCGCGAACTCCAGGTTCACCTGCGGCACGCGCCGCATCCCGCGGCGGCCGGGGAAGGCCTCGAGGTCGAAGAAGTCGGCCATCGTGGTGGGCTTGGCGCCGGGGATGTTCTCCTCGTTGTAGGCGTACACGGTCGACCAGTACAGATTGCCGACTCCGCACTCGGTTTGGCCCTCCGCCACGAAGTCCTCGGCCGCGGGCGTCCCGTCGGCGCCCGGGGGCAGCGCGGCCAGGTCGATCGGCTCGAGCAGTCCTTCGTCACAACCGCGCACCGCGTCGGCGATCTCCAGGTCGACGACATCCCAGTGGACATCGCCGATGTCGACCTGCGCGCGGATCTGGGCGAGGCCGCCGTTGTAGTCCTCGATGTCGATCTGTATTCCCGTCGCCTCGGTGAAGGGGATGTTCGCCCCCTCGTTGACCGCGCGCCCGTACGACCCGCCCCAGGACACGGTTGTGATCGACCGGGGTGCGTCCGATCCGCACGCGGCGGCAAACAGGATGGCCAAAAGCGCGGGAACAACCGACTCGACGCGATACCTCATGGCGTGGTCCTCTCGTGGTCAGGAATGGTCGTAGTTGAGGGCGCGGCAGTCGCTGACCGTCCACCCGATGCGCACGGTGTCACCCACAAGCAAGCCACCGTGCCCCAGGACGTTCGGAATGGTCGCGATGAAGTCCCCCCGGCTGCACGCGCACAGCCTGATGCGCAGATGATCGCCCAGGAAGGTCATGTCCACCACCACCCCGGTGATTTCGTTCCTGTAGCGCCCCTCCTCGGGATCGATCGCGACCCGCTCGGGACGGATTGACAGCGTTACCTCGTCCCCTTCGGCGCATTCAACGACCCGCAGCGCACGGATCCGCTCGCCGCCAGTCTCGACCTCGCACACATCCCCATCGAGGAGTCGCGTGACCCGGCCGTGCAACCGGTTGTTCTCTCCGATGAAGCTGGCCACGAATGCGCGTTCCGGCTCCTCGTACAGCCCCTCGGGCGGCGCGATCTGCTCCACGATGCCGCCCCGCAGCACCGCGATCCGGTCCGACATGACCATCGCTTCCTGCTGGTCGTGCGTGACGTAGACGACGGTCACCCCCAGGGTGCGGTGGATCCGCCGGATCTCGTACTGCATCTCCTCGCGCAGGCTCCGGTCGAGCGCCCCCAGCGGCTCGTCCATCAGCACCAGTGTGGGCTCGAAGACCAGCGCCCGCGCGATCGCCACCCGCTGTTGCTGGCCGCCGGAGAGCTGTCCGGGCCGCCGGTCGGCGAACCCCTCCAGGCGAACCAGACCGAGCGCGCGATCGACCCGCTCACGGCGCTCCACCGCGTCCATTCCCCGCACTTCCAAGGGGAACGCGAGGTTGGCGCCCACGGTCATGTGCGGGAAGAGCGCGTAGTTCTGGAAGACCATCCCGATCCCACGCCTGCGCGGCGGCAGATCCTGGATTGGCCGGCCGTCGAGCCGGATCTCGCCCGCAGTGGGCGCCTGGAACCCGGCCAGCATCATCAGGATGGTGGTCTTGCCCGACCCCGAGGGGCCGAGGAGCGTCACGAATTCCCCGGTGCGGATGCTCAGGTCGAGGCCCTCGACAACCAGCGTGCTGCCGTCGTAGCTCTTGCTGACGCCCCTGAATTCGACGTGTGCGGCGTCGGGCGCCGGCGCTCCGGTGTCTCCGCCGGTCACGAAACCCCCGGCGGCATCGTCAGAAGCGCCGCGTAGAGGTCGATCGCGTACCAGAGGTTGGCGACGCGCAGGTTCTCGTCGGGTGCATGCTGATTGTTGTCGTGATTCGCGACGGGGACCACGATTGCGGGCTTTGCCGCGACATCGGTGAAGAGGTAGAGCGGGAGCGTGCCGCCCATCCCGGGCGCCAGCACCAGGGAGCCGGGCCCGAAGGCACGGTCGGCCGCGCGCGCGGCCGCCCCGATCACCTGCTGCACGAAGGGGTCCGCCATGCCGGTCCGGGCGGCCGGGTAGCCACCGCCGCCCGTCACCTTGGCGATGCGCGGATAGCGCAGCCGCGTCTCCATGTCGGGGTCCTCCGAGACGACGTGGAAGCCCTGTGCCTCAATGTGGCCCACGACGAGCTGGCGCAGGTGGTCGGGATCGTTGCCCTTCACCAGTCGGATGCCGAGCGCGGCCACCGCGGTGTTGGGGATGACGTTGCGGGCCAGCGCCCCGGTGTTCCCACTCGTGAGGCCGCGGATGTTGAGTGCGGGAAGAAGAAGCCGCTCGGCGATCGTCTCGGGTTGGCCCTCGGTCCAGGCGAGTCCCAGTTCCTCGCGAAGCGTGGGGTCGACGTCCGGGATCGACTCCAAGGCCGCCTGCTCTTCCTCGCCGATGGGGTCGGCCGTGTCGTACCACCCCTCGACCAGGACGTTCCCGTCGGAGTCCTTCATCGAAGCCAGCAGGTGCGCGAGGATGCTGCCCGTGTCGGGGGTCCAGTTCCCGTAGTGGCCCGAGTGCAGGTTGCGGGAGGCGCCGTAGACGGTGACCTCCATGCCCATCGAGCCGCGCACCCCGAAGGTCAGCTGGGGACGCCCGCTCTGGTGTGCAGGGCCGTCGAAGAAGAGCCAGATGTCGATCTCGTCGAGCGCCTCGGCCTTCATCTCCATGTAGCGGCCCAGATTGCGCGAGCCCGCTTCTTCCTCGCCGTCGAAGAAGAAGATCAGGTTCGAGGTGGGCGTGACTCCACCTTCCGCAAAGGCGTGGAGCACCGTGAGCACCGCCGCGATCGGCGCCTTGTCGTCGCCGGCGGAGCGCGCGTAGATGCGCCACTCGGGGTCGACCGCTTCGCCGGGCTCGGGCATCGGAAGGGGCTTGCCGCCCGCCTCCATCGACGCCGAATAGAGGGTGGGCTCGAAGGGGGGATGGGTCCAGTTGGCGGGATCGACCGGCTGGCCGTCGTAGTGCACGTAGATGCCGAGCGTGCGGGTCGCGCCGGGGGTCATGAGCTCGCCGTAGACGAGCGGCGCCACGCCCTCAAGGGTCAGCAGTTCCGACTCGGCGCCCGCCGCGCGCAGCTGGTCGCGGATGTAGAGTCCCGCGCGCGTGATGTCCTCGGTGTCGCTGGCGCGGTTGGGGTAGGTGAGCATCTCCGCGAAGTCGCGGACGATCTCGGCCTCGTGGGCCTGGCGGTAGGCCTGCGCGACATCGGCGCCGGACTGGGCGGCGAGGGGGGTGGGCGCGAATGCGGCGGGGGCGAGTGGAAGAAGCAGGGCTGCCACGACCCACGAGGGGCCGCAAGCCGGGGAATGACGGGCGAACAGGGACATTGGGCTGCGCTTGAGGTCTGTTAGGTGGAGGAAGGGTCTAGGAAGCCGCCGCGGCGCGCTCCTCTTCGATGAAACGGTCGATGTGGCTCTCCAGCACCGCGATCGGCAGCGAACCCGGTCCGAGCACGGCCTCGTGGAAGCGGCGCAGGTCGAAATCGTCACCCAGCGCTGCCTCCGCCTTGCGCCGCAACCCCAGGATCGCCCGCTTGCCCATCTGGTAGCCGAGCGCCTGTCCCCACATGTCGGTGGAGTAGCGCAGGGACTCCGACGCGATCTGCGTCTCCGAGTCGAAGATGTGGTCGCGCATGTATTGGCGGCCCTCTTCAAGCGTCCACCCGAGCAGGTTCATCCCCGTGTCGACCACGAGCCGGGTAGCGACGAAGATCTCCATCATGTACGCGCCGTACTCGCTCAGGGGATCGTCGGCGAGAAAACCGGAGTCGATGCCCAGGAAGGTGGAGTACATCCCCCACCCTTCCGTGTAGGCCGTGTGCATTCCGTTGCGCCGCACCGCGGGCAGTGCCTCGTTGGCGTACTGGCGTGTGATGTGGAAGTGGTGGCCGGGAAAGAGTTCGTGCAGCGAAATCCCCGCGTAGGTCAGCCAGCTGCGCTTGTCCAGGTCGGAGCCGTTGAAGTTGTAGTAGCCCACGGGGTCGTTCGGAGTGGGCGGATTGTAGTAGCCGAAGGTCTGGGAACCCTCCAGCGCCGGGTCGAGGCGCCGCGCGCCGAAGGGGGCGTCGGGCTTGGTGAGGAAGAACTCGTCCGCGCGGGCGAAGAAGATCCGGGACGGCGAATCGAACCGCTCCGCGACCTCTTCCACGGAGGCCGGAAAGTAGTCGGGATTGGTGGGGATGTGGCGCCGGAAGTCGTCGACCGCGCCCTCGAAGCCGAGCTGCGCCTGGATCGCGAGCATCTGCTCCTCGATCTCGGCGACGTTCTGCAGCCCGATCTCGTGGATTTCCTCGGGGGTGATGTCCATGGTGGTGTGGACCCTCACCAGGTAGCGGTAGGCCGCTTCGCCGCCCGGCTGCCGCGACAGCCCGACCTCGGGCGGGGCCGCCGCCCGGTACTCGCCGTCGAGAAAATCGCCCAGCCGCTCCAGCGCGGGGTTGATCTCGACGTCGACGATGCGCTCGGCCTCGGCCAGGAAGGCGGCCGCGCTCTCGGCCGCGTCGGAGCCATCGCCCTCCGCCCCGAGGCGAGCCTCCGCCACCGCGAACGGACCGGTGGAAAACGGGGCGGAACTCGCGCGAACAATCCCCGCCACGGCATCCATGTTGGGCTGCGGGACCACGATGCCCCGTTCCATCTGGCCGCGGGCGTGCGACTCCACGAAGCCGACCGCATCGGGCACCTGGGCAAGCAGCGTCAGGTACTCGTCGCGGCCCTCGTCGTCGGCAACCGCGACCATGCCGAAGAGCGCGCGCATGCCGCCGATCGGAGAGGAATACGGCGTGAGGACGTTGGTGATGACCCAGTAGTGATCGAGGCCCTCGATGGTGAGCGAAGCCCGCCGCTGCAGGACCTCCCGGGTGATCGTCTCGTCCGCGCTCAGGGCAGCAGCGTCGATTGCGTCGAGGCGTTCGAGGACGGCGCGGCTGAATTCGGCGTCGGCCTGGGCACGCTCGAGGGTGGGAATGGGAAGCTCGTCCAGGGGCAGCCCCTCGCGCACCCTGGCGCGGAGGTCGACCTCGAGTTGGCGCTGCCAGACGTCTTCGGCGATGGCGGCCAGATCGGCGGATGCGTCGGCCGGCGGCGTCTCGGCGCAGGAAAGAGTGCCGGCCAGCAGCAGTGAACCGGCAACGGCGCGAGGCCAGAGCCACCCGGACCGGCGTCTGCGCGTCAGCGGATCCCCGGGTACCGGCTTCGGAGGCGGAGGCGGGCGCGGGGGCCCCGGACGGCCAGGGATTCGAGGAGGCTGAGGAGGCTGAGGAGGCACGATCGCAAACTGCATTCAGTTCCTCCTGCGCGAGGCCATTTCCTCTTTCAACTCGACGACCGTGACGGTGCGATGACCGCCAGTCTCGTCCCGAAGTGTAATCGTGTCGTTGAAGATGTTCACGCTCACGACCCGCTGGGGCCCGTGCGGCGTGTTGAGCATGCGCCCCTCGCGCGGGAACTTCCGCCGCGCCTCGACGTAGCTGTCGTGTTCGTACATCAGACAGCACATCAGGCGTCCGCAGCAGCCCGAGATCTGGGCGGGGTTGAGCGAAAGCCGCTGATCCTTGGCGAGCTGCAGGCTGACGGGCTTCAGTTCGGGCAGCCATGTCGAGCAACACAGCTCGCGCCCGCACCGCCCCACGCCCCCCAGCAGCGCGGCTTCGTCCCTGACCCCGATCTGCTTGAGTTCGATGCGGGTGCGGAAGGCGCGGGCCAGGTCTCGCACGAGCGCGCGGAAATCCACCCGTTTCTCGGCGGTGAAATAGACGATCAGCTTCTTGCGATCGAACTGCCACTCGGTCTCGGTGACCTTCATCTTGAGGCGGTGGCGGGCCACGTGCCTGCGCGTTTCGCGGCGCGCCCGCTGCTCGTCGTCGGACTTGTGCCGCGCCCGGTGAAGTTCCTCCGCGTTCGCGACCCGCAGGACGCGCATCGTGGGCGTCGGCGTCGCGCATCCGCCCGACGAGGAGCACTTCCTCTCGGCGATGGTGCCGACGGCGGTGATCTGGCCGAGATCCTCGCCGCGGTCGGCCTGCACGATGACGCCGTCGCCCGGGACCAGATCCATTCCGTCAAACCGGAAGTATCCCCGGCGCGTGCCCTTGAAGGTGACCTCCGCGAAGCCAGGCATGGCTAGCGGTTCACCGAATAATGTATGCTATACATGACATTTTGTAATGTTTGGATTACATAACGGGCGACTAGGGCTCTTCCCAGGTGCCCATTGACTCGTACTTGGCCCACCGCTCGGCCAGCAGCCTGTCGATCTCCCGTTCGTCGAGCTCATTCAGGTGCCGGACGAGCGTTTCGGCTACGCTGGTCATGGTGGTCTGCGGGTCCGCGTGCGCGCCGCCCGCCGGTTCGGTGATGACCTCGTCGGCCACACCCAGCTTGAACAGGTCGGACGAAGTGAGGCGCAGGGCCCGCGCCGCCTCGGACCGCTTCTCGGCGGACCGCCACAGGATCGCCGCGCATCCCTCGGGGGAAATGACCGAGTAGACCGAGTGCTCGAGGAGCAGGATCCGATCCGTGACGCCCAGCGCCAGCGCGCCCCCCGATCCGCCCTCGCCGATCACCACCGAGATGGTCGGGACGCGGAGGCGGGCCATCTCGCGCAGGTTCGTCGCGATCGCTTCCGCCTGGCCGCGCTCCTCGGCACCGAACCCGGGGTATGCGCCCGGCGTGTCGATCAGGGTGATCACGGGCTTGCCGAACTTCTCGGCCATCCGCATCAGGCGAAGCGCCTTGCGGTATCCCTCGGGGTGGGGCATCCCGAAGTTGCGCTTCAGGTTGTCCTTCATGTCCCGGCCCTTCTGGTGGCCGATGACCATGACCGAACGCCCTTCCAGGCGGGCCCATCCGCCGACGATTGCTTCGTCGTTGCGGAAGCGCCGGTCTCCCTTCAGCTCGAACCAGTCGGTGAAGACGGAATCGATGTAGTCCAGCGTATAGGGGCGGCGGGGATGCCGGGCGACCTGAACCTGCTCCATCGGGTCCAGGTTGCGGTACGTCTCTTCGCGAAGAACGTCGAGCTTGGCGGAGAGAACGCGGAGTTCGTCGGCGACGTCCAGCCCCCGCTTGCCCGCCATCTCGCGCAGACGAGAGATCTGGCTCTCTATCTCGACAATGTCGCGCTCGAATCCGAAGTGCGCGGCAGATGACATTGTGGACCTCCTCGAATATGTACTTCAGGCCTGCGGGGCCATACCGGAACTGTAACCCACCATGATAGAGCCGGTCGTCGGAGTGCCGCCAGCCCCGGGACGCGGCCGGTGGGGTCGTTCAACCCGTTGATTGATTGTGGATTGGAGGGCGATGCATTTGCCGCGGCGGACTCCCAGGTCAATGATGGGGCGGACAACAACGCTGGAGGAGAGAGATGCGCGGCATGATTGGAAGGGGAGGCTGGATTGCGGTTTCGGCCCTGGCGGCCCTGTCGCTGGCGGGGGATTTGAGGGCCCAGGCCGGTGCGGGCGAAGAGGAGCCCGACGGTCCGGCGCGGACCATCTTTCGCGGCGCGACCGTGATCGACGGGACGGGCGCGGGGCCGCGTGACGGCATGGCGATCGTGGTGGAGGACGAAGTGATCGCAGCGGTCGTCCCGGTGGCAGAGCTCGGGGACGAGCTGCTGGAGGGCGCCGAGGTCGTGGACGCCAGCGGTTGGCATGCGATCCCGGGCCTGGTCGAGTCGCACACCCACGTTGCGACGATGGCGAACCGCGAGCAGGCGCAGTTTATCCTGAATCGGTATCTGTACGGTGGGATCACGACCGCGCGCGACATGGCGGGCGACGTGCGCTCGCTGATGGATCTGCAGCGGGCCTCGCTGGTCAAGGAGATCGACGCCCCGGATCTGCGTTTTTCGGCGCTGATGGCCGGGCCGGAGTTCTTCACCGACCCGCGCACGGTGTCGTCCGCAGCCGGAGAGACGCCCGGCGCGGTGACGTGGATGCAGTCGGTCACGGCGGAGACCGACCTGCAGGAGGCGGTGACGCTCGCGCGGGGCACCTGGGCCACCGGGATCAAGACCTATGCGGCGATCGATGGCGAGCTGCTCGCCGCCATCGCGGCCGAGGCGCGCCGGCAGGATATCCCGGTATGGGCGCATGTGCATGTCGGGCCCGCCCGGTCGCTCGAAGTCGCACGCGCCGGCGTGCGCGCAATGTCTCACGTGTGCGATCTCGGCAGCGCGGCAATCCCGGACGACGTGTTCCGCGAGGGCCAGGAGGGGCGGCGATCCGGATTCGTGGACGTCGACCTTGACAACCCGGCCATCGATTCGGTATTTGCTGTGATGAAGCGAAACGGAACGGTCCTCGATGCGACGCTTCGCATCGTGGTCCAGATCGGGCAGAGGCGCATGGCAGCGATCGACACGGTCGGGGCACGCCCGCCCGGCGAGGCGGGTGACACCGCGCGGACCGGGCCGGATCCGCGCCGCGAGCTGCCCGTCGACCGGAGGCGGCGCGGCGTGCGCCCACGTTGCGAGACCGCGGACGCCTTCGCGCTCACTCGCCGCGCTTACGAAGCCGGCGTCATGATCGCGGCGGGCACCGACGGCATGACCCCGCCCGACTCGGTCTTCCCCGCCCTCTACGACGAGATCAGCCTCCTCCACGACGACGTGGGCATGCCGATGCTGGACGTGCTCAAGGCCGCTTCGCTGCACGGCGCCGTCGCCCTCGGCATGGAGGACGAAATCGGCACCATCGAGCCCGGCAAGCACGCCAACATCGTGTTCCTTGGCGAGGACCCGCTGGCCGGCCCGGAGAGTCTGCGGTCGGTGGCGCTGACGGTGAAGCGCGGCACGCTGTACTACCGGCGGGATTTCGTGCTGGGCGAGCCGCCGGAGCGGCCGGGGCCGCCAGGGCGGTAGGACCCGGGATCGATGTATACCACGTGTATGTTCTGCAAGAAGCCCCTCGGCTCGAACGAGGCGCTGGAGAGCTTCCCGGTCGGCCGCCGTCTGGCGTTCGACGCTGCCAGGGGACGGCTCTGGGTCGTGTGCACGAAGTGCCAGCGCTGGAACCTCACACCGATCGAGGAGCGCTGGGAGGCGGTCGAGAGCTGTGAGCGCCTGTTCCGGGATACTCCGATGCGGGCTTCGACCGAGAACATCGGTGTCGCGCGCCACCGCGGAGGCCTCGACCTCGTCCGCATTGGCAAGCCACCGCGCGGTGAGTTCGCTGCCTGGCGGTACGGGAATCGGTTCAGAAGGCGGTATCGGCGGGAAGTACTCGGTGGAGTTGGCGCGGTCGGGATGATCCTTGCGATCAGTTCACTACCGATTGCGATTCCAACCGGTCTCATGCTGACGGGTACCTACGGATACATCGCCTGGAGACACCTCCGACCAGTAGCCAAAGTTCGTGTCGGCGGCGGAGGCTCCGATGGCGGTCCGGTGACCCCCGAAGATGTCGCCGTCTTCAGGCTCCGCGCACTGCGTTCGATGCGGCTCCTGCCCGACGAAGATGATTCAGGATTCATGGTCGAGGTGAAAAAGGGCAGGCGGAAGGCCGGGTTCCGGGGAGAGGACGCCCGCCGAGTAGCCGCCGCGCTGGTTCCGCGAATGAATCAGCAAGGTGGCTCAAGGCGTTCAGTTCAGCGCGCCGTCAGGGAGATCGAGTCCGCCGGTCATCCCAATCGCTTCCTCACCGAAGTCGCAAGCCGGGAACACCGGAGCTGGAGCGGAAGCATAGGCCACGTGGGCACAATGCCCGTACCTGTCCGGCTCGCGCTCGAAATGTCCCTCCACGAAGAGCAGGAGCGGAGGGCGCTCGAGGGCGAACTCTGGATCCTGGAACAGGCTTGGAAGGAAGCGGAAGAGATAGCAGCGATCGCTGACAACCTGCTCCTGCCCGCCGGCACGGACGAGTTTTTCGACCGTCACGGTGAGGACGGCTGAAGCGCACGGAGGAATTCATGGCCAATCAACCGGGCCGACAGGAGGAAACAGAGTCATGAGAAGCAACGTGGTGGCGCTTGCCCATCTGACGATCGCCATGGGATTCGGTTTGGGAGTGTGCGCGGATCCCGCCGCCGCCCAGGACCGGCCGCTCTCCGCCGACTTCTCCGAAGTCTACCGCGCCGGCGGCATGAATGCGCAGGAATGGGCCTTTTTCGCGAACCTCTCGCACGCTGGCTTTGACGCGGACGGCAACCTGTATGTTCTCGATGCCTCGGCCGGCCGAGTCGTCGTCCTCGACTCGCAGGGGCGGTTGGCACGCATCGTAGGGAGTCAGGGAGAGGGACCTGGCGAGTTCAACCGCGCGATGGATCTTGCGGTCTGGCGTGACGGGCGCTTCGCGGTGTTCGATATGGGGCACATCGCATATCAGGTCTTCACCGCGGAAGGTGAACTCGACCGGTTCGTGAGAATCGGCACCAACCAGGGACCGGCAGCCATGTTCGGCGCGATGAGAACGGCGATCAGACCGGATCCACGCGGCAACGCGCTCATCGCCCCTGGAATATCTTCGGCCATGAGCAGGATGGGCCGCCTGTTCGGCGAGATGATGGGTGGCGTGCAGGAATCCGACGATTCCGGGGTTGACGATCGCGGACTCGAACGGCTCGGCCTCGACGGAGAATCCGTGTCGACTACGCCGATCCTGCAGGGGTGGACGGTTCCGCGGGAGGAAGCCGGTGGCGAGCTGAGCCTGGAGAATCTGACGGATTTCTCCGCATTCGCGGGGATGCTTGGCGAGCACCCGTTCTTCGAGCCCGGATTCCACTGGGATGTGCTGCCCGACGGCACCATCGTCTACTCCGACTCATCGGCGTACGCGGTCAAGCTCGCCGAGCCCGAGGGCCCGGTGATCGACGTTGTGAGGCGGCCAATCTCCCCGGAGGCGGTTACGCCGCGCATCCGGGAGGGAACTGTCGCGGACGCACTGCGTGAACTCGAGGAGCAGTCGAATGATCCGCAGATGGAAGCGATGGCCGGGCTGGCGGCGGCCATGCTCCCCGGAATGATGGAGACAATGCGTGAGGCCGTCGAAAATCGTGACTTCCTCGATGAGGTCCCCGTCGTGCGCGGCGTGCGCGCCACCTGGGACGGCGGCCTGTGGATCCAGCGGCGCGCCCAGGATCCGTGGGATGACGACGGACCCATCGATGTCTTCGACGCTGACCGCGAGTACGTGGGGACCTTCGCGGCGACGACCCCCGGGATGCCCGCCGCCTTCGGACCGGACGGCCTCGTCCTCTACTGGGAAACCGACGAGCTCGACGTGCCGACCATCGTGGTGAAGAGGCTGCCGGTCGAGGTCAGGTAGGCGGGACATCCTTGTACGCGACGTGTATGTTCTGCAAGAAGTCTCTCGGCGCGAACGATCGGATTGGCCGGTGGCTCGCTTGCATTCAACCTCGCCAACTTCGCGTTCCAGCTGTCGTTGTACCGCGCCCGCATCCGGATTCGCGGTTCAGACGGCGGAGTGACGACGATGACTCGAACAGGCCTGGCGCGACGCCGAAAGGATCGCCGCCATCTCGGACAACCTGCTGCTGCCGAAGGGAACTTCCAGGTTCCTGGCTCGCCATTCGGAGGACAAGTAGAGTGTGTGCGCTCGGGAACCCGAAGCGGTGAAATCTCTGCATGGAGTTGGCGTACAGACTGGCATCGGGCCGCGACGACCGCACTGGCACCGGTAGCCGGCCTGGCCGCGCCCGTCGGCGCCCATGAGTTCAACCATCGCCCAATGAGAAGTACATCGAATGACCCGAACACTCCTTGCCGCGTGGCTCGCGGCCCTGTTCGTCGCGGGATATGGTCATGCCCAGGAAGCGATCGAGCTTCCAAGGGAGGACCGACCCCTGGTCGCCGAACTCGCGGATGTCTACCGCATTGGGTCGGCCAGTGCCGTCGCCGACTGGGAGGTTCTGAGCACGGTTCCAGCCGCAGGCTTTGACGAGGCCGGGAATCTGTATCTCCTGGACTCGCCTACTCGCGTGGTCGCTGTCGCCCCCGACGGCAACTTTCTGGGCCATATCGGCCGTCCCGGCGAGGGCCCCGGCGAGTTCCGCAAACCAGAGCAACTGGACGTCTGGCCGAGCGGGCGAATCGTCGTCACCGACCTGGGCCATTTTGCCTTTCAGATCTTCGGCGCCGAAGGTGTGTTCGAACGAATGGTGAGAGTGAATGTCGCCAGGTCGAACATCTCGGAGATCGGTGCCTTTTTGAGAGCCGGGATGTTCGGCGCCCACCCCGCCCGTGACGGCGCTGCGATCTTCTCGGACGGAATACGTAAGATTGTGCGCACTGACCTGTCGCTGGATGTGGCGCGAGTCGAGCCTTTCGTGGAAGCATGGGCGCCGCCCGGGACGGAAGAGAAGTCCGGGAGCGTGGCCGATGTGACAAGTGGCGTGTTGTGGGGATTCGAGCCACCCGTCGTCTTTGATGCGCTGCAAGGGGGTGGGATCGCGTTTTCGGACTCCTCCGCCTACGCGATCAAGGTCACCGGCACGTCCGGCAGGGTACTTCGGGTCCTGCGTCGGCCGATCGATCCCGAACCGGCCACCGACCGCACCAGGCAGGCGGAAAAGGACCGCGAATTGGCGCAACTGGGTTTATCACGGGACCCGAGCGGCCGCGTGCCTCCGGCCGCCCAGGCACTGGCTGGGGTATTCCGTGCGGCCCAGGCGAGAGCGATCGAGGACATGCAGTTCTTTCCGGAAGTGCCGGTGTTGTACGCGTTGCGCACCACTTGGAACGGCAATCTGTGGGTTCGACGACGCGGAGAGGAACCCGACGTGCACCTCGGGCCAATCGACGTGCTCACTCCGGACGGTCGCTATCTGGGCACCATCAACGGGCAGATGCGGATGCCGGACGAATTCGGCCCCGACGGCCTCGTGGCTTTCATCGAGAGGGATGAGTACGATGTCCCGGTTATCGAGGTAAAGAGGCTGCCGCCCGGGATACGCTGAATCCTACTCCGCGACCGCCACCACGGACCGATGCCCGGCATCCACCACACCGGTGCCCGCTCGCTCGACACCGGGGGTCCTGCCCGTTCGCAAGACGGTCATGAGGCGCGACGGGTGACCATCAAGCGATTGGGTGGAAGAGAAGCCGGATCGTCGAAGTAGAACTCATCACGGTCTACCAATAGCAATCTCGGAGTTCCGACCAGCTGCAGCTTTGGTCGGCCGAGCCGATCCATGATCAGAAGGTCGTACTCGAAATCACGTCCACGAGCCCGGCCGGATTGGACCGCTATGTCTCCACCTTCGAGAAGAAAGACGTCAGTGACTTGGGTGATCCGACCGATTGCATCTAGGTTCACGGCTTCTGGGCCTGCGAGCGAAGGAACGGGTCCGGTCGGCCGGGGCAGTGGCATCGGCACCACCCCGAGACGCTGGCCGCTGCGGCTGAACTTGTAGAGTGTGTCAGACAATGCCCACACGGCCCAGATGGTGTCCGCTTCAACGGCGGCGCCTACGAACGGAAACGAGCCGCCGGCCGCACGGGACGCTTCGGGAAGGCCCATGGGGAGAAAGCTGGTTTCAACTCGCTCGGCCTCAGCGTCCCATATGTGAAGGAAACGAGGTTGGGGTGACATCGTCTCCCCCGGGGCCAAGGAGCAGGAAACGGTCAGCGCCAAGGTCCATGGCACCCAGGATGAATGCCAACGGGACACTCCCGACCGAGCTCTCGAAGGCTCCGTCGGGCGAGAATAAGCTGATCCGCGAGAGCGTTGGATCCGTCACCACGATTCGGCCGTCCGTAACACGCGCGGCTGACATGGGTGTTCGATACTCACCCGGTCCTTCACCCCGGCGGCCGATTACCCTCACGAGCGAGCCGTCTCGATCATAAAGGCGCACCTGAGCTTCAGGAGGGTCGACCACGAGCAGTTCCCCGGCGCGGTCGGCCGTGATTCTCGGATAAACCGCAAGCACTTCTTCGTTTTCTTCCAGCGTAATGGTACGCACTCGCTCGAGAGCGGCAAAGAATGCAACGGTGTCCACCGAGGGCTCTTGTGTGAATTGGTTCGAGGGAGTGCTCGCCTTGTGCTCACTCGAGTCCGCGTAACTGATACCGGTAGGCGGCAGGAGCAGGGCCACGACCATTGGAGTCAGGCGCATGACCGGCTTGGTGGGCGGTTGCACCCTACCAGCCGACATGCTCGAGGTCGCCGTCACGTGTGAACCCAGTGCGTCTGTGTCATGAAATCCTCTTCAGCCTTCTGACGACGGCACTGGTGACGTCCAGGTCGTCGGTCGTTCTGATCAGTACCCTGTCCCCGATGGCGTCCAGGACAGTGTGGCTGGCCGGCACCTCAACAATGGCCTCGATATCGCCGTCGTTGATCTCCCAGACTTGCCACCGAACCATCTCATCGCCTGGAAAGACGTGGGGCTGCAGCCACGCCCTGCCACTGCCGTCTACGAACATGCCCGACAGCGAAGGAGCGATCGTATTGCCGTCCGCCGTGCTATAGAACTCCCGTGCATCGCGCCCGGCACCCGCCAGCCCACCGAGTATTCGCGAGAGCCCTGGCGGCGCATCGGGATCAGCAGCCCCGGTGCGAGACCGCCGCGACTCGTTGTCGGCGATTTTCCTGCTACGCCACTCGGCGTCGGTTTCGGGCGACACGGGCACGCCTCGACCGATATCGAGAGTCACAACTACCTCGCCGGTTCTGTCGTAGACCTGCACTGCGCCCGTCTCCGTGTCCGCAACGAGCAGTCTGTCGCCGTAGGAGGCCTCGAGGGCGGAGTACGAGAAGGGTCTTTCGTAGACGCTGAATATCCCCGTGCCGTTGCGACGCACCATCTCTCGCCCTTGAGCCTCTGCGATCGTGGTGCGCGACCCATCGGACCGCAGGAGGACATAGCTGAGTTGTTCCCGGTAGGGCCCGTCGTCCCTCACCGAGAACAGTGGGTCGGCATCCCGAAACACGACGTTGCCCTCGAAGTCCGCAAAGATCGGTCGAGGCACCATGACGCTGCCGCGAAAGGACCGCGGGCTGTAGCTCACTGAGCCGATGAGTGAACTGCCGTCGGAGAAAACCGTGACCCGTGTCCCGACCGGATCGTCCACAAACACCCCGTTCGGGCTGGCGCGCCCGATGGCTCGCAGCGACTTGAACTCACCGGGACCGTCTCCCTTGCGCCCGACCTTCGTTAGCTGCCTATCGTTCAGCCCCACGAAGAGGAGGTGTGTCGCCATGCCATCCGCCAGGACAATTCGGTCGTCGGAAAGCATGATGCCACCTGACAGCCTGCCAAGTTGCGACACTGACTGATCGGCGAAGTCGGTCGATTCGAAAAGAATCTCGCCAAGCTCGTATCGCCGTGGTGTCTGATGGCCCACTATCGACAGTGCCCATACCGCCAACATGGTGACGCCTGTTGTTGCGCCCCACGGTTCAGTCCTGCGCACTGGTTCCTCCCCGGCCCCTTGATTCGGTCACCCTGTGGTTCGCCGCCTCTGCCCGGCTTGAAATACGCCCATGGCAGGTGCTCGGTTACCTCCGGGAATTGCTGGGCGCCGGGAGCACACCGTCTCGCATGGTGCTACTCCTTCCGGTACACCCTCACGATCCCGACCGGCGGCGTCAGCTGCTGCGCCTCGTAGGGCGCCTCGTGGATCGCGCGCACCACGTCCATGCCCGCGACCACCGTCCCGAACGCCGCGAACCCCTGCCCGTCCGGGTTGCGCATGCCGCCGAAATCGAGCGACGGCTGGTCGCCGATGCAGATGAAGAAGCTGTGCGTGGCGGTGTCGGGGCCGCCTCGCGCCATCGAGACCGCGCCGTCGGTGTGGAGGATGCCGGTCTCGCTGGTGCGTTCCAGGGCGATCGGGGGGAAGGCGGGGGCCGCCGCGTCCCGATTCCGCCCGCCCTGCACCACCGCGATACGGATGGAGTCGTTGGGCTGGTTTTCGGCGTGCACGGTGCGGTGGAAGGTGCCGCCGTCGTAGTGGCCGCCGTCGACGTAGCGCAGGAAGTTGGTGGCGGTGACGGGTGCCCGGTCGATGTCGACGTCCAGCTCAAAGGTGCCCATGTCGGTTTCGACGACGACCCGCACGGGGTCGGGGGGCGCTGGCGGGGTGGGCGCGAAGCCAGCGGCTCCGAACGCCAGCAGGGGCAGAAGGGCGACAATCTTCCGTCGAGGCGTGGTGTGGACGGATCGGTGCCGGGGTGGCTGCAGGATCTCGGGTCTCCGCACTTTTTCCCCCTTCCTTTGCTGACGTGATCGGCGGGCGCTTACGTTTTCGGGCCAACGTGGGCGCGACGCCCATCGCAACCGACCTCCAAAGCGCAATCGCCTCATGAGCCAAGAGAGAAAATCCGATCCCGAGCGGCCGGTCGCCAGTAGCAGGCGCAAGTTCGTCAAGTCCATCGCGGCCGGCTCGGCGCTGGCGGCGGTGCCGTCGCTGGCTTCGGCCGAGGGACGCGCCGTCCGCCGAGCCCTGGCCCGACCCCCGCTTGCCGACACCCAGGTGCCGCCCTCCGACCGCGTCGGTCTCGCCGTGATCGGCGCTGGCGGAATGGGCATGGCCGACGTCAACACCGCGCTCCGCATCCCCGGCGTGGAACTCGTGGCCGCCTGCGATGTCTTCGATGGCCGCCTCGACGCCGCCCGCGAGCGCCACGGCGACATCTTCACCACGCGCGACTACCGAGAGGTCCTCGCCCGCGACGACATCGACGCGGTCATCGTCGGCACCCCCGACCACTGGCACCAGCCGATCTCGGTCGAGGCGCTGCGGGCCGGCAAAGCCGTGTACTGCGAGAAGCCGATGGTGCACAACATCGCCGAGGGCCACGACCTCGTCCGCGCGCAGGAGGAGTCCGGCCGCGTCTTCCAGGTCGGCAGCCAGGGCATGAGCTCGCTCGGCAACGAGAAGGCGAAGGAGCTGTACGAGTCCGGCGCCATCGGCGAGCTCAACTATGCCGAGGGCTTCTGGGCGCGCAACGATCCCATCGGAGCATGGCAGTATCCCATTCCCGCCGACGCATCCGAGGAAACCGTCGACTGGAAAGGCTTCCTGGGCCCCGCCCCCGACCGCCCCTACGACCCGCTCCGCGTCTTCCGCTGGCGCAACTACCGCGACTACGGCACCGGAGTCGCCGGCGACCTCTTCGTCCACCTCTTCTCCAGCCTCCACTTCGTCGTCAGCTCGCGCGGGCCCAGCCGCATCCAGGCCGCGGGCGGGCTGCGCTACTGGAAGGACGGCCGCGAGGTGCCCGACGTGCTCCTCGGCGTCTTCGATTACCCCGAATCCGACACGCATCCGGGCTTCAACCTGTCTCTGCGGGTCAACTTCGTGGACGGAACTTCCGGCAGCACCTTCCTGCGCCTGGTGGGGAGCGAAGGCGCAATGGACGTGACATGGACTGATGTTGTGCTTCGCAAGAACGTCGCGGTCGACCCCATGGACGCCTTTTCGCAGGAGAAGATGGCCGAGGCGGCGGCGGATGAGGGCGGCCTCCCCGCGCGGGTTCGCATGCTGCCCCCGGCCGAGGCCCGGTACGAGGTCGAGCGCGGCTACCGCGGCGCCCACGTCGACCACTTCTTCAACTTCTTCCAGGCGATCCGCGGCGGCCCACCCGTTCGCGAGGACGCGGTCTTCGGGTTGCGCGCGGCTGCCCCGGCGCTGGCCTGCAACCTCAGCTACTTCGAGGACCGGATCGTCCACTGGGATCCCGACGAAATGAGGCTCGTCTGATGCACGCTATACACACGATACACACTGCATCCTCGGCCGATCCCGGTATGCCGACGCCCAAACGCGACGTCGGGCGCACATTCGCAATCGCCTCGCGACTCGCCCAGGTGTTACCGCTGGTTCTTCTGGCCACAGCCTGCTCAGCCGGCTCCGACAGCCAGCCCGACGCCGCCACCGACCCCGCCACCGCCGCTCCCAACACCCTCACCGAGGCAGAGCGCGCCGCCGGCTGGCAACTCCTCTTCGACGGCGAGACCACCAACGGCTGGCGCGGCTACAACCGCGAGGCCTTCCCCGACACCGGGTGGGCGGTCATCGACGGCATGCTCGTCGTCGGCGCGACCTCCACCGACCCGGACGTCGCGGTGGGCGGCGACATCGTCACCACCGAGTCCTTCACCGACTTCGACCTCAAGTTCGAGTTCATGCTCTCGGAGGTGGCCAACAGCGGCGTCCTCTACCGCGTGATCGAGGAGGCGGGCGCCGAGATCTGGCACAATGCGCCGGAGTACCAGGTCCTCGACGACCCCGCCTACATCGAAATGGGCACGATGGACATGAACACCCACCTCACCGGCGACAACTACGACCTGCACGCGGCCGGCGAGACGACTCTGCACGGCCCCGGCGAGTGGAACACGGCGCGCATCCGCATCGTGAACAACCATGTCGAGCACTGGCTCAACGGCGCGAAGACGGTGGAATACGTGCTCGGTTCACCTGAATGGGAGGCACTCGTCGCGGCCAGCAAGTTCGCGCCCTTCCCGCAATACGGCCGCGCGGCGTCGGGCCCGATCGGCCTGCAGGATCACGGGCGGAACGTGTGGTACCGCAGCATCAGGATCCGCCCGCTGGAGCCCGTCTCGCTCTTCAACGGCGAGGACCTGGGCGGCTGGCAGGTGCACGGCACCGAGCGCTGGTACGTCGCGGACGGCGACCTCGTGTGCGAAAGCGGTCCCGACGCCCAATACGGCTATCTCACCACCGAGCGGACCTTCCGCGACTTCGACCTCTCCGTCGACTTCATGCAGGAGGCCGACGGCAACAGCGGCGTCTTCTTCCGCTCCAGCGTCGAGGGCACGACGGTGAGCGGCTGGCAGGCCGAGGTCGCGCCGCCGGGGCTGTTCAGCGGGGGGATCTACGAGTCGTACGGGCGGGGATGGCTGGTACAGCCCGATCCGGCGCTCGACGAGGCGCTGCGGATGGGGGACTGGAACACCATGCGGGTGCGCGCGGTAGGCGACCGGGTGACGACCTGGCTGAACGGCACGCAAATGGTCGACCACGAGGACGAGACGATCGGGGAGGGCGAGGGGTCGATCGCGCTGCAGATCCACGACGGCGGCGGGATCAAGGTGCGCTGGCGGAATATCGAGGTGGTAGATTTGGGGGGAGCGTAGGGGCTTCGGGGCGTTGTCGCAAGAATGGACAGATAGTGACATTATTTGTCATAATTGGTCCTGCTTGTTGATTCATTGAATCGTAATGTCCGCTATAGGAAAGATATTGTGACATGTAGTGGTCATAATATGTCATTCGATCGCGAGCGGGTCGAGAGCCGGGAGCCCGGTGGGGTGCTGCTCGACTCGTAGCTCACCCGTCGACGACGATCTCTCCCCCGTCCACCACCACTTCCCCATCGATCCAGACCGTCGGCGCCCGCGCCACAGCATCGAAATGCGTCTTCGCTGACACCGAGCCGCCCAGGTTGGCGGACGTGCCGATCCCGATATGGACGGTGCCGTTCACGCCCTCGTCGTTGAGCATTTCGCCGGTGAACTCGGTGCAGTCCGGATTCAGGCCGAACGCGAACTGGGCCAGGTTGTAGACCCAGGGGTCATTCTGGCGGGCCAGCAGCGCTGCGAGGAAGTCGGCCTGATCGCCGCCCTCGATGTGTGTGACGAAGCCCTGCGAGATCCGGAATGTGACCGGCTCGCGCACCGGGCCGACGCCGTAGTACGGGATGCTCCCGTCGCACACGAACACGCCCTCGGCGGTGCCCTGGGTCGGCGCGCAGTTGGCTTCGATGTTGGGGACCGCCGAAAAGCCGGGACCGTCGAGCAGGCAGGCATGGCTGTTTCCGGTGACGCCTTCGAGGCTCAGCGTGAGGTCCGTGCCGGCGGGATTGGTCATGCGCAGGCGGTTGCCGGCCGTGAGCCTCGCCGCGATGGCCCGGCACAGCGGCTGTCGCGCCCGAAAGTCCGTGAAGAGGCCGCCCTCGTGCATCATCCGGTCGGTGAACGCGGTCAACGAGAGGACCCGTGCGCCGGCCCCGATGGCCTCGCGAACGGCGCGGGTGTGCGCCATGGCGAGGGTGACGGGGAGGAAGACCACGTCCGCCGCCGAGAGCGCCGCCGCGACGGCCGGTCCCGGCTCCTCGTTGTCGATGGAACGTGCGGGCCCGATCACGATGCTTGCGACGGCCCCGGCCGCGAGCGCCTCGTCGGCGACGGCCCGGGCAATGGTCATCCGCTCGGGGTCCGTGACGACGACCACATGCTCGCCCGCCCGGACATCGGCGCACGTCCGCACCAGGATCCTCGCGCCGTCCTTCACGCGCACACCCGTCGGCACCGCCGCCCGGTCCGATTCGTCCGCCCCATCACACCAGCACCCGCTTGCCCCGCTGCACGACGCGGCCATCCACCGCGATCGTCGGATCCCACATGATCAGGTCGTAGTGCATGGGCGCCACGATCTCCCCTCCAAGGGTGTGGCTCGTCCCGATCCCGATGTGGATCGTGCCCATCACGCCCTCGTCCTCGAGCATCTCGCCGGTCAGGCGCGCGTTCGGATTCAGGCCGACGCCCAGCTCCGCGACGTTGAAGCAGTGCCGATCCGCAAACGATTCCAGGTGTTCGCGAAGGAAGTCTGCCTGCGCGCCGCCGGTCATCTCGACGATGTAGCCCTCCTCCACCCTGCACACGATGGGCTGTTCGAGTATGCCAATGCCCAGATACGGCACCGAGGCGTCGGCGATGATCGTGCCCTCGGCCGAACCCGTGACCGGCACCACGTTCACCTCGATATCCGGGACCGGGGCGAGCTGACCGGGGTCCGGGATGTTCGTCAGCACGTTCGCGGTGCGTCCCTCGATCGCGAACCGGAGATCGGTGCCGCGGGGGGAGGTGAGGTGAACAAGCGCGCCGTTCGTGAATGCGGCGCCCAGGCGGTGACAGACAGCGGCCTGGGCCTCGAAGTCGGTCCTGCAGAGGGCGGCGCTGATCATGATGGCGTCGGTGTAGGCCGTCATCATGCATACCCGCGCACCCGCGTCGAGCGCGGCCCGCATCGCGCGCGTGTGGGTGATCGAGATGCGCACCGGCGAGAAGATCACGGCCGCTTCGGCCATCGCGCGCGCGGCGGGCGGGGGCGGCTCCTGCCCGTCCTGATCGCGCATGGGGATGATGCACACGGTCACGGCGGCTCCGGCCTCGCGCGCCGCCGCGGTAACGGCATCCGCGTAGCGCAGCATCGTCGGATCGGTCACGACCACCACCGCCTCGCCCGGCTGGACGCGTCCGTTTACGTGCACGAGCCGGCGCGCGCCCGGTGCCAGGTCCACCCGCGGCCTGGCCGGGTTCCCGCCGGCCGCGCCTGCGCCGCTCGCGCTCCAGCCTGCCCTGCGGACCTCAGCCACGTTCCCTCGCGAAGAACTCATCGAATCGGCCATCGAAGATGATCGCGGTGTAGCCGTCGCCGGTGCAATTGGTCGCCGTGCGCAGCATGTCGGGGATGCCTCCCGAGAGCGCGATCCAGGTCGCGATGAACTCGCCGTGCGCCTGGCCCTCGAGACCGAGGATGCTCGCAAAGAGGGTCGCGCTCCAGAGCGCGGTCCCCATGCCCGCCGGGAGCCCGGGCGCGGCAATCGTGAAAAGTACCACCGCCGGCCAGACGGCCAGCATCATCATCCAACTCAACTCCAGGCCGAAGACGTAGCTCACCACGAACGGTCCGTAGGCGACATAGGCGAGTGCGCTGGCGTCCAGATTGACGACGGCGCCGAAGGGCAGGACGAAGTCGGCCACCTCGTCGCGCACGCCGACCTTCTTCGCGTTCGCGAGGTTGACCGGCAGCGTCACCAGCGACGAGCAGGTGCCCGCGGCAAAGACCGCGGTCGGCAGATAGTACCGGCTCAGCACCGGGCCCACTGGTCGGCGCCCGACCCTGCGCACGAGAACGAAGGTGTAGAACGCCCACCAGACCAGGACGAGCGCGGCGGTGTACGCGGTCATGGCGACGTAGTGCGAGAGGCCCAGCCGCGCCCCGAAGCGCACGCCCAGGGTGACGCCGAAGGCCAGGATGAGCGGGACCATCACGTACGCCAGCCTGCCACCCGACCTTTCGATGGCGCCGGCGACGCGCCTGAGCACGCGGTACGTGGGATCGTGGCGGGCGCCAAGGGCCCCGACGAGCACGCCCACGAGGATCGCCAGCAGCGGCCACGAGGCCCCGCCCGCTCCGAGGCTCCGCAGCATCGCGCCCGCTTCCGCCCAGATGCCGCGGTCCCCGGTGGTCAGCGGGATGCGAAAGATGGCGGCCGACGTCACCAGCGCGATGAGCCCGGCCACGGTCGACGTGAAGACGTACCAGAGAACGACCGCGCCGGCGAAGCGCCCGGCGAGCCCGCGCCGCACCAGCGTCGCGATGGCCGGACTCAGCGCCGCGAGGATCAGCAGTGGAACGATGGCGACGACCCAGGAGATCAGCGTCGAGGTCGCGTCGGCCACCGGCGCCAGTGGGCCCGGAAGGAGTCCGCCGGCAGCCAGCCCCGTCGCCAGGGCCAGAAGCGTCCACACGTACGTGGGGATCCTGCGCTTTTCGGGCAGCCCTTCCTCCTTGGGCGGTTGTGGCACTTGTCTGCCGGATTGATCCACTCTACGGTGCGTGCGCTCACTGCGCACCACTGCACGGGCTGATTTCTCTGCCTCGAAGGAGACCCCATGCCGGACCGCCCGCTTCGAGATCAGGTGGCCGTGGTCGCCGGCGCGACGCGCGGGGCCGGCCGCGGCATCGCCCGCATGCTCGGGGAGGCGGGCGCGACCGTCTATTGCACGGGCCGTAGCGTTCGGGGCCGTCCCGCCACCCCGGGGAGGCCGGAAACGCTGGAGGAGACCGCGGAACTGGTCTCAGCGGAGGGCGGCCAGGGGATTGCCATCCGCACCGACCACACGATCGAGTCCGAAGTCGAGCAGCTGTTCGCCCGCGTCCGCGCCGAGGCTGGCCGGCTCGATGTCCTGGTCAACGACATCTGGGGCGGCGACGCGCTGACGGAGTGGGGAAAGCCCTTCTGGGAGCTATCCCCCTCAAATGGGGTGGAAATGCTGGAGCGAGCTGTCCATACACACATCGTCACCAGCCGCTACGGCGCGCCGCTGATGGTCGAACGCAACGCCGGGCTCATCGTCGAGGTCACCGACGGCGATACCATGGGCTACCGCGGCAACCTTCTCTACGATCTGGCCAAGAACGCGGTGATCCGGCTTGCCTACGCGATGGCGGCCGACCTGGAAGCCCACCGCGTGACGGCGTCGGCGGTCACCCCCGGGTTCCTGCGGTCCGAGGCGGTGCTCGAGCACTTCGGGGTCAACGAGGCCAACTGGCGCGACGCGATCCAGAAGGACGAGTACTTCGCCGAGTCCGAGACCCCATGCTACGTCGGCCGCGCAATCGCCGCCCTGGCCGCCGACCCGAACGTTCGTGCGAAGAGCGGCGGGCTGTTCTCGAGCTGGGGACTGGCGAAGGAATACGGCTTCACCGACGTCGATGGACGCAAGCCGGACTGGGGCAACTTCTTCCGGCACAAGGTGCAGGCGATCGTCGAGCGCGACTCGCCCCCGGGCAACTTCGACTTGTTCGTCGTCCGCTCCCGGCTCTACCAGGCCCAGCTCGATCCGTCAGCCGCCGCGGAGGCCGACCGGCTGCGGGCGTGGCTGCAGCACCACTGACGGACACCGCGACCTGGGTCCCGGTCCAGCCCGCGTACACCATCAGTCTCTCGGGAATGGACTCCGCAGTGCGAACTAGCTAGACTTAGCTTAGCTAATTGATCCAAACGATGGGAGTGACCCATGAAGGTCAACATGCACCAGGCAAAGTCGCAGCTATCCCGTCTCGCCAAGCTGGTTCGGGAAGGTGAGGACGTGGTGATCTGCAAGTCCGGGCAACCCTGGGTGCGGCTTACGCCCTACCGCGCGCCCGTCGAACACCGCCAGCCTGGGGGGCTCGAGGGTCAGATCGTCGTCGGTCCGGACTTCGACGCCGCAGACGAAGAGATCATCGCGGCCTTCGAGAATTCCAGGATCTTCCCGGGTGGTGAGTAACGATGCGACTGCTGCTTGACACGCACACCTTCCTCTGGTGGCTATCCGACTGGGAGCGGATCTCCGAGTCGGCGCGGGCGGCCATCGCCGACCCCGACAACGAGGTACTCGTCAGTGCCGTCACCGGTTGGGAAATCGGCATCAAGAAAGCCAGGGGGCGGCTGGTCGCGCCGGACAACCTGGCCGCGGTGGTCGAGGAAAAGCGGTTCGAACACCTTTCTCTGACCTTCGCTCACGCCGAGCGGGCGGCCGCCCTGCCACCCCACCACCGCGACCCCTTCGACAGGATGCTCATCGCTCAGGCGCAGGCCGAGGGGCTGGTTCTCGTGACGCGGGACTCGCGGATGGCGGACTACGAGGTCGCTACAATGGGGGCCTGAAGTCCCGTTTCGGCAACCGGGGACGGCGGCGCCAGACCCGACTTCACCCCAGCGGCCGCCCCGCATCCAACCCCTCCACCAGGTCGAACAGTCCCGACGCCTCCCAGAGGCGATTTCGCTTCGATGTCGACACAGGGATAAGCACGCCCGCGTCCACCAGCGGCGCGACCGCTCCGTGCACTGCGGCCTTGGTCCGGCCCGTGACGCCGACGGCACCCGCTGTCGAGATGACGAGATGGGCGGGCAGGGCCTCGATCAGCATCCACGCGGCTGCATCGGAGCGTGGGTTCGCGGCCGCGGCGAGGAGTCTGCGCCACTCCGCCTGCAGGGCGCCGACGGCCTCCAGGTAGCGCGCGGCCAATGTGGCGGCTCGTGCACAGGCGACCGCAAACCGGGCCACCCAGCGCATCGGCTCGCCGAACCGGAACTCACCGAGCCCATCGATGTACGCGTCCCGCTCAGCCGCCAGGATCACGCTGACCGGAGGAACGTAGCTGGGCGCGATGCCCCGTCGGCGGAGCACCACCTGCACCAGCGCGCGCCCCGTTCGTCCGTTCCCGTCTTCAAAGGGGTGGATGGTCTCGAACTGGGCGTGAACCAGAGCGGCTTGTACGAGCGGAGGGAGGTCTTCGCGGTTCACCGCATCGGTGAGATCCGCGAGCAACGGGCCCACCTCTTCCGGCGGAGGCGGCACGAAGTCGGCGCCGCAAGGGTTGTAGTCATTGCCACCGATCCAGTTCTGCACGGTACGCACACGCCCGGCGACTTGGCTGTTCGGCGCGGACGCCATTACACGCTCGTGTATGCCTGCGATGTCCGTCTCCGTGAACGGGCAGTCGGCCGAGGCGGCGTCCATCGCAGCCTGCATGGCGTCGATGTTGGACAGCACCTCGCGCGCCGTCGGCCCAACGCGCATGCCCGCTTCCGCCCGCAATTCGGCACGCGCCAGCGCGCGGGCGCCGACGGACAGACCCTCCACCCGCGAAGACGAGAGCGACTCGGTGCGGAGCAACAGCCGAGCCAGTGCTGCAAGGGCGTCGGACCGATGTGCATTCAACTCCCGGATCGCCCCCTCGGCATCCGACACAATTCCGGCCGCAGCCCCGTCCAGCGTGAGGCTCAGATCCGCGAGCCGGTCCGGAATGAAGGCGTCGTAAGCGCACGCCCTTCGGTACTTCGCCGGCGCATAGAGCGTGGGATCATAGCGCCAGAATTGACGGATATGGCGACCGGGCATCCTGAACGTTTTCGGATAGTAGTATAGGTTGTGAGATAAACTATACTAACACGCGAGAGAGCTCAATCCCGCGGCGACCCCTCCAGCAGCCCCTCGATCGGCTCCTCCCGTGCCCCGTTCTCGTCGCACACCGCGAACGCCGACTCCGCCGAGCCATACATCGCAACGCCCGCGTATTCGCCCGACTTGTTCAGGATGAAGAAGCGCAGGTCGAAGCCCGGCAGGCCGCGTGAATTCTGCAGGCGCGATTCGATCGTGTTGTCGCGAACGCGCCCCAGCACCGCCATGCCGGCGTCCTTCGGCGACATCCCCTGGCGCATGAACTCGACGATCATGAAGCAGCTCAGATTGTAGAGGTTGGCCTCGCCGCGGCCGGTCGAACCCGCCGCGCCCACATCGTTGTCAACGTACTGGCCCGCGCCCAGGATCGGAGAGTCCCCCGCCCTGCCGGGGATCTTCCACGGGAGGCCGCTGGTCGTGGTCACGCCGCAGATATCGCCGTCGGGCGACACGACCTCGAGGCTCGTCGTGCCCCAGAAGGAGTCGGCGTCGATGAGGCCGTCGTCGACCATGGAGAGACCGGCCGCGAGAGCAGCGTCGTGGAAGCGCCGCATGCGGGCGGCCAGGCTGAGGTCCGCGTCCTCGCCGGCGGGCCCCCTGCGGCGCAGCCGCTCCTCCGGATCGAGCCAGTGTCCGGGGTCCACCCGGCGGCGCCATTCCAGCCAGTAGGCCCGCGTGGCTTCCGTGTTGAGGTCGTCGTGGATCTCGACGCCGAGCGCACGCGCGAACTCCTGCGCCCCCTTGCCCACGATCAGGTGGTGGTCGGTCAGCTCGGCGACCGCTTTCGCAACCAGCGACGGAGTCTTCACGCCCTCCAGACCAGCCACCCCGCCCGCCCACTTGCGGGGGCCGTGCATCAGGCACGAGTCGAGCTGGACCACGCCGTCGGCGTTGGGAAGGCCGCCGTATCCGATGCCGTGCTCCTCGGGGTCCAGTTCAGGGATGTTCACGCCGGCGACGCACGCGTCCAGGATGTCCTCGCCCTCGGTGATGCCGCGGAAGGCCCGCTCGATCGCGCTTTCGGGCCCGCCGTTCCGGTACCGGATCGAGGACACATCGGCGACCAGGACAGGGCGGGTGGCGCGGGTGTGGACGGCGGGGGTGGCGGTCCGCGCGGCTTCGGCGGCCTCCCTGGCGTGTGCGGCGTCTGCCCCGGCCAGGGCCGGCACGGCGCCCATCGCCGCGCCCGTCGCGGCGGTCTTCACAAAATCACGTCTTTTCATGAGGAAGCTCCGTTCAACCAGCGATACACGGCCCCGACGTTCATCGGGAACCAGTCCTCGTACTGCCCCCAGTGGGCGTAGTCGTCCAGGCGGACCTGCTCCATGGCCTCTGCTTCGGACAGCCCCTGGTCGACGGCTTCCTGCACAGCGTCGCGCAGATCCGCGTAGTAGGCGAGCTGGCGCTCGATGGTCGCCCGGTCACCGACGGCACCGTGGCCAAAGACCACGGTCTCGAAGGGGATCTCCATCAGCCGGTCCAGCGCTACATAGAGGTCGTCGAAGTGCCACCCCGGGAGGTCCCGGTATCCGACCCGATCGTTGCTGACGAAGTCGACCGCGAAGAGAACGCCCGCGTCCGGCACAAACGCCACCAGCAGGTTGTCTGTGTGGCTCGGCCCGAGGTAGTGCAGCTCGATCGCGCGCCCGCCGAAGCGGAGCGTCAGGTTGTCCGCGAAGGTCAGGTCGGGCGGGGGCAGGTCGGGGTCGGCGCCCGCCGTGATGATGGGCAGGGCGTTCTCCTGCGCGATGATCGGCGCGTCGCCGCCGAATCCCTGCTGCAGCACGGGCGCTCCCGTGGCGTGGTCGGCGTCGCTGTGGCTGTACACGATCGCCGCGAGCGGCTTGTCCGGCGCCGCCGAGCGAATGGAGCCCGCCAGCCCCGCCGCGGCCTCCATCGAGATGGGATCGAAGGCCACCACGCCGCCGTCCGTGTCAACGAAAAAGGCGTTGTGCGAGCCGGCGTTGTGCTGGTAGACGCCGTCGGCGACCTCGGTGTGGGAGACTTCCACGCCCTCGTCAGGTTCGTCGGCCGGCGGGGCGCAGGCCAGGGTCACGGCCAGCGCCAGGGTGGCCGCGGGGAGCAGGGGGTGGATTGGGAGCAGCGCGCAGATGGGGAGCTGGGCGCGGATGCAGAAGGGATTGCGAATGCCACGGATCATGGGGTGCCTCGTCTTGGCTCGTGCGGGGAGGATGCCATGCTTGGAGGCTAGGCCGGGAGCGGCAAGGCGGCAATTCTACCCCAGCAGCGTCTCCACATGTGCCGCCGCGGCGAGGGCGGTCCCGTCGAGGTTGTATCCGCCCTCCAACAAAGACACCAGACGCCCCTCGCAACAGCTGTCGGCGTAGTCCATCGCGAGGCGGGTCATCTGGCGGAAGGCGTCGTCGGTGAGCGCGAAGCAGCCCAGCAGATCGTCGCGGCGGCTGTCGAAGCCCGCGGAAACCAGCACGAAATCGGGGTCGAACGCGGCCACGGCCGGCGAAAGCGCGTTGTCCCAGTGACGGAGCATGTCGGCGTCGGTCGAGCCGCAGTCGAGGTGCACGTTGATGTTGAGGCCCGTGGCGTCGCCCTCGCCTGTCAGCGACGGATCGCCGGTGCCGGGGTACGCGTTCCAGTCGTGCGCCGAAAAGAACAGCACGGAGGGATCGTCGTAGAAGGCGTTCTGGGTGGCGTTCCCGTGGTGGTAGTCCCAGTCGATGACGACGACCCTTTCGTAGCCGTGGATTTCCTGCGCGTACCTGGCTGCGATCGCGGCGTTGGAGTAGTAGCAGAATCCCTCCTCGGCCCCGGTGTTGTTCGCGTGGTGACCTGGCGGACGGATGGCGCAGAAGGCGTTGCGCACGGTGCCGTCGGCCACCGCGTCCACGGCGGTAAGGGCTCCCGATACCGCGAGCTCGGCGACGCGCGCGGTGACGCCCAGTTGGCGGACCGAGTCGACGTGCTCGCCGGTGTGATGGGCGCGAATGCGGTCGAGCGGTTCGGCGGTGGGGGCGAGCGGGACCGTGGCTTCGATCAGCCCGCGGACCTCGAGTTCGGCCCGGATCCGGACCAGGCGCTCGGGGACCTCCGGCGGGCGGCCCCCGTCCGGGCGGATGAGGACGTGGTCGAGGTAGCGGGGGTCGGAGAGGAGGGCGGTGCCGGTGGCGGGGGCGGTGGCGTCCGTCTCGGCCCCGGGTGTCTCGGTGCCCCGAGCGCACGCCGGGAGTGCCAGGGCCGGCAGTGTGCCGGCTGCGGCGGCCGCGGTCCTCACAAAGTCACGTCTGTGCACGTGGATCTCCTACGGCGTTCAGGTCAAAAGCGGAGCCTCACGCCGACGACTGCGGCACTTCGCCCACGGTAGCCCTCAAAAAACTCGATGAACGGACTGAAAGCGGGCTCCGTGCTGTCGACCGGTATGGGTTCCCACCGTTCATCATCGATGAGCGCCTCTCCAAGGGCCAGTGTCAGTCCGCCACCGAGGAAGAACCCGATCGCGAAGTTGCGCGCGCTGTCCCTTTGGTGGTCGGCAAAATATGCGGCCGTTGTCCCCCACCAAAAACTGTTCCAAACGGCCAGCTTCCAGGGCCGTCTCGTCCCAAGGCTTTCATCCATACCGACGATCTCGCTACGAGGCACGTGGTAAGACAAGCCTTCGTGAATCGCGTAGTCGAATCCGTCCAAAGCCAGGTCGAATCCGTTCGCGCTCTCCCCCGCGATCCGCCCGATGAGCACGCCGCTGTTTGTCGTCAGGCGAACGCGCCGACCGCCGCCCGGGGACTCCGCTCTGTTGGCCATCCTGACCAGGGAAGGTCCCGGCTCGGCATTCTCCGGTACCGGCGGCAGGGCGACGTTGCAAGCGTCTCCAGCCAGCTCCTTCCAATCGCCGGTCACTGAGTCAACAGGCCAGGCGAAGTAAAAGAAGGGGATGAAGTCGACAAGGATCCACCAGCCCTCGACGCCGGACTGGATCAAACACACCACATCCGAGTGGCCTTCCTTCCTGAAGGTGACGTAGTGGCCTGTCTGGTTGTCGAGTTCCAGGGACACGGGGGTCGTTCCGCGCATGGTTCCATCGATCCAGACCTCGGCTTGCGCGGGGCTCGAATACATGCCGATCGGCTTGATCTCTTCGTTCGATATGGTAGCGCAGGCGGTGGTCGGGACTGTGGCCAACAACAGGATGAACAGACGCTTCATGTCAACCAGACTTTACATTATGTCATGTATGGATGTCATTTCTCGATAGATCTGACCATAGCACTCATTCTCGTCCGTGACAAGAGAACACTCCTGGACGAATGGACAGATTGGACGCGCCGAAGCTCAGATTGCGTTTGGGTTGGCGCCTCAACGACTTGCTTTGCATCGTAACATACCCGGGGGCGCGCCCCGCATGCCCGGGAGAACACCCACCCAATACGGAAGTGACGGGGATGACGATCACCAAGGCATATCGGCTCGCCGTGGGCGCCTCGATCGCGACGGCGTTGCTGCTGCTGTGGATTATCGGTGCCGTGGGCTTGATCGGAGTTGAAGGCGACCCATTCGACCGGCTGTACGGGGGGGTGCTGGCCGTCGGCATCATTGGCGCCCTGATCGCGCGTTTCCGGCCGCGGGGAATGGCGCGGGCGATGGTCGCAACAGCGGCTGCCCAGACGTTGGTCTGCGTGATCGCGCTGATCATCGGGAAGCAGCATGTCCCCGTTAGCTCCGTACTCGAGATCGTGCTGTTGAACGGGTTTTACGTCGTGCTGTGGATTGGGTCGGCGTGGCTGTTCAGGAAGGCGGCGACGGGGTGACGATTTGACGTCCCCGCCGATCGGCAAGTGCATCCACGTCATCGGCAACAGTTGTTCGGGCAAGAGTACGCTCGCTACGAAGTTGGCGGACGCGCTGGGCGCGCCGGTCGTCGAACTGGACGCGATCAACTGGCAACCCGGATGGGTCGGCCTCAACGCGACGAATCCTGACGAACTCGAGCACCGCATCCGCGAGGCGACGCGGGGCGAACGCTGGGTGGTCGCGGGTTCCTACAAGAAGATCTCCCAGCGGACCTTCTGGCCGCGCCTCGACACCGTCGTGTGGCTCGATTTGCCGCTCTGGCTCGTCGTCTGGCGCTTCCTCCGCCGCTCGTGGAAGCGTTGGCGATCCAGGGAACTGATCTGGGGGACAAACCGCGAGCGCTTCTGGCCCCATTTCATGATCTGGCGTGGACACGACTCGCTACTCGTCTGGATTCTCACCCAGCACGCTCGGAAGCGACGCGACATGATCGCACACATGTCCGAGCCGCGCTGGGAGCATATTCGGTTTGTGCGGCTGAGGTCGGCGCGTAGGGTGGAGGAGTTTGCGGGATCGGTGTAGGGTGCCGCTAACCTTCCAAGCCATGTGCACTTTACACTGAAACGTATCTGTGCGTATTGGTGAGGGCTATGATACGGTGCAATTGTCACTCGAATGCCCGCGCGCACTTGAAATCGTAAAGGCGGTAACCCGTGGACCGACCGCGTGACCGATCCGGGCTCGAGATGGACCGCGAAGAGATGCTTCAGTTGGCGCAGCAGGTCGCGGAACTCCTGGTTGGCCGCCTGGACAACCTGCCCGGCGAAGTCGCCTGGGATGGAGACTTCAAGGAGTCGCTCCAGGATCGGTTCATGGAAGCTCCTCCGGAGGATGGCCGGCCGGCCGGTGATGTCCTGACCCGGGCGGCACGCGAAATCCTGCCGCTCGCGGCGCGCATCGACCACCCTCGCTTCTTCGGGTTCGTACCGTCGTCCCCCACCTGGCCGGGGGTGCTGGCCGACTTCATGGTCGCCGGACACCAGGTCAACCAGTGCACCTGGCTCACTTCGAGCGGTCCCAGCCAGCTCGAGCTGGTGGTCATCGACTGGATTCGGCAGTGGGTCGGCTATCCGGAGGGCGCTGGCGGACTCCTGACCAGCGGTGGTTCGGTGGCCACGATCACGGCCCTCGTGGCGGCTCGGGAGGCCGCGGAGCGGGGCGGTCCGCCGACTGTCTACATGAGCGACCAGAGTCACAGTGCACAGATTCGCGCGGCCAGGATCGTAGGTGTCGAGAGAGAGCATGTGCGCCTTGTCGCGAGCGACCGGCGTTTCCGGATCGATATGGAAGCACTCGCCGACGCGGTGGCCACGGACCGGGCCGCCGGATTCAATCCCATCGCGGTGTGCGCGAACGCCGGAGCGGGCAGCACGGGCTCGATCGATCCGATGCCGGAGCTCGCCGACTTCTGTGATGCGGAAGGAATGTGGCTGCACGTCGACGCCGCGTACGGCGGCTTCGCGGTGATCACGGAGCGGGGGCGGAAACTCCTGCGCGGGATGGAACGCGCGGACTCGATCGGGCTCGACGCCCACAAGTGGTTCTTCCAGCCCTACGAGGCGGGCTGCCTGATGGTGAAGGACGTGAACACGCTGGAAGACGCCTTCGCCGTACCGCACGACATGCTCCAGGACACGATCTGGGGCGCCGGTCATCCGAACTTCTCTGATCGCGGGCCCCAACTGAGCCGCTCGGTACGCGCGCTCAAGATCTGGGTGTCGGTACAGACTTTCGGGATGGGGGCGTTTCGCAGCGCTGTGTCCCACGGAATGGAGCTGGCCGCCCGGGCGGAGGACTACATCCGGTCCAGCCCGATGCTGGAGATGCTGAACCCCACATCGCTGGGAATCGTCTGCTTCCGGATCAACCCCGCAGAGGCCGGCATTGGCGAGCCAGCCCTCGATGAGATCAACCGGCAGGTTCTCGCCAGCATTTTCTGGGACGGTCGCGCATTCATATCGTCCACGATGCTGCACGGGACGTTCTCGCTGAGGCTGTGCATCCTCAACCACACGACGACCTGGGACGATGTGCGCGAGACGCTCGAAGCGATTGAGCGAAGCGGGGGCGCGGCCTGCGCTGGTGGCTGACGGGTCCTGGCCATCAGCCAACCGGGTGCCGCTTCCGCGCGTACCTCACAGCGGTGGCCGGGCCGTGCCTCGCTCGTCCCGGAGCCGATGCCACGCGATCCCGTCCACGTGCTCGAAGTGGCGGTCGGCCGACACAAGATCGGCCCCCGTCTCCATGGCGTGGGCGGCGATCCAGACATCGTTGGTAGGAATGGGACGGCCCTTCGCGCGCAGGGCGGCCGCGATCCGCGAATACCGATCGGCAGTGGTCTCTCCGACCGGTACCACGGAGACGTAGGGGTTGCTCAGGAAAGCACGCATCCCCCGTGCGTTCCGTTCGTAGCGGGAGCCGTGCCGGAAGCCATACAGGAGTTCACCGAGCACAACCGCCGATAGCAGGACTTCCTCGGCCCCCCGCACGATCCGGCTCACCTGTTCCTGGCCGCGCATGAGCTGCGTGTATGCGTTCGAGTCGAGCAGTATCCTCATTCCCACATGGCCTCGTCGATGCCCTCGAAATGCCGCAGTGCACGCTCGACTTCCTCGGCCTCCGCGTCGCTCCAACTGCCGATCAGGTGATCCAGCGACGCCCCGACCGCGTCCGCTCCAGGTCCTTCATCCAGCCCCGCCCCTCTGCGCAACAGCTTCACCGCGGCACGATTGAGCGATGTCCCGTCGCGGTTGGCAGTACGCCGAATCGCGCGGGCCAGTCCGTCCCCCAGGCCGCGAATGGTAAGCTGTTTCACACCCTGCCTCCTGTGTGAGTCATATTATGATGCGTAATGAGTCATTCTATGAGCCGTCAGTCTGCGCGTCAAGCGGAGCCTCCCCGCCGCCACCCTGTGCACGTACCGCGCCACCTCCCGCATCCCATCGACCCCCAGCTGCGCACCCAGGGCCTGGTTGTAGTTGGTCGTTCCGTTGATGTCGTAGGTGTAGCGGTTGCCCCGCGCGTCCTCCACGAATTCGATCCCGGCGATCTCGATCCCTTCCTCGATGCAGAGGCGCAGGTACTTCTGCACCAGGGGATCGTCGGCCGTGATCGGCGACGGGCTGAAGAGGCCGGTCGCGTCCCCGTTCAGGGCGGGCATCGGATTGCACACATCCGAGGGGCACAGTTCGAACCCGCCGGCCGTCGAGCTCCGCATCGCCAGCACGAAGCGGCCGCCGACGATCTCGACCCTCGTGATGAACTGCTCGGGCGCGTCGATGTACTCCTGAAGGATGATCCTGGCGCCGGGCCCGGCATCGAACCCCTCGCCATCGAGGTGCATCGCAAGCGCCCGGGAATCGTGAAAGAGCCGGATGCCCAGACCCTTGCCCCCCTGATCATGCTTCGTGATGAAGGGGCCGTGGAAGGTGGTGGCGGCCGCGAGCAGGTGCTCCCTCCCGACCGCCAGCACGGTGCGGGGCGTCCTGATCCCGTGCCGCCGCAGGACGAGGTCCTGCCGAAGCTTGCTCATCTCCAGCTCGAAGGCGAACAGCCCGTTGATCACCCGGCGGTTGTGGCACTCCAGCCAGTACAACAGCTGCCGAGCCAGCTCCACCGTGTGGACATTGCCCCGTGTGTGCGACGAGGGGCTGATGCGATTCATCCAGATGCCCTCGGCAGGAGGCGCCGACGGGTCGATGCTCCCCGTGTTCACGTGCACGAGGCGGACCTGGAAGTCTTCCCTCTCGAGGGCCTCCCGCAGGGTCGGGATCCAGGCCGGGTTTTCGTAGAGGACGTTTATTGTTGGAATAGCGGGGCTGATCATTTTTGTCTCGCAGGTTCTGGTAGGGTTTCAATGGGATGATTTGTGGGCACGAAAAAAGCCGCCCGGATCGGTATGACCGGGGCGGCTCGGGAAGACGTTGAGTGCAGGGCTCAGCGCATCGACACACCCCGGGTCCGGGCGAGGCAGGTACACGAACAGGTACAGGCGCAGGTCGCTCCGCAGGCGGATAAGGACTTGATATCGGACACTTGAATCATTTGGTGCTCATCAGTTCCGGAAACCGATAGACGATCACGCCGGTGCCCGGCGCGTTGTCCACATCCACATACCCCTTGTCGGCCATTTGGTTCAGGACCTTCTCGACCTCCTCGAAACTCTTGTCGGTCATCAGCACGCCCTGGCTCACCGTGATCTCGCCACCGTTCTCCATCGCGGCTCTCAGCAGCTGCTGGCGCAAGCTCGGGGGTTTGGAACGCTTGCGTTTCGGCTGGGCCGCTCCGATCTGTGCGGGGGTGACCGCCACCTGCTGCGGAGGCGCCATCTGGAAGGGATGCGGGATGCGCCCGTCCTGGTAGTTGGCATTTCGCACCAACGTCTTCATCCGGAAAAGGTCGAGGATCTGGCCGACGCCCAGCAGCCCCAGGGTGAGCAGCCACAGTATGCCTGTACCGTACTTGCCCATATAGAAGCGGTGGACCCCGCAGACGCCCAGCAGACCCGTGCACCACAGCCCGTAGCCGAGCCCCGTCGAGTACGGCGGCTCGTGGCTGCCCTGTTGGACGGTGGGAACGTTGACGTTCAGGTTGACCGAGAGTTCCGTACTGAGCCTCTTGGCGAACGCCTTCATGGCGTCTCCCGGCTTTTCGCTCATTGTGACCCTCTCACCCCATCGTGCACCGCGTTTCGGACGCTGAATCTGTTCAAGGACTACGTCTGGGGACAAGGGCGGGATTCGCGGCACAATGAGAAGGCGTCCGGGTAAGACGGTAGTAGAATACCGGTATATTCCAGGACAGGGCCGTCAGCGCTGCTGCGATCCAACGCGGGCCGCTGGGTGGTGGCGGCAGTTTCGGTGAAGGAGGACTCCCATGCGCACCCGACACTCTGCACTCTTCATCCTGCCGACCCTGGTCCTTGTCGGCTGCGACCTTTTCGGGTCCGAGTACCTCGAGACACGCGAGGTGACCGTCGGTCCCACGCTAGCCAAGTGCTACGGCGTGGGCCTGCAGTCATGCATGGTGGTCGACGGCAGCCACTTCTACGACGGAATCGAAGGATTCACCTACGAGCCCGGCTACGACTATCGCCTCCGGATCGGCAAGTACGATCCCTGGGGTGGGGGCGAACCGCCGCAAGACGCCGGCCAGTACGCCTACCGCCTGCTGGAGCAACTGGAGAAGGCCCCCGCACCGTCCAGCCCGGCAACCCTGTCCGTCGGTCCGACGCGGGTGAGATGTGTCCACAGCGACGACTTCTGCCCGGTGGTGGACGGGGCGCCGTACGAGGACATGATCACCAGCTTCGAATACGAGGCCGGCAATCACTACCTCCTCGACGCCGACCAGTATCGCGATGGCCGGTACGTGTTGAGCGAGGTCTCCTCGAGAACCAGGGCAACGGGCACGGAAGAGGAGATCACCATCGATCGCCACAGGGTACAGTGCAACGACGGGCATCCCGGGTACTGCAAGGTCGTCAATGGCGCCCCCTACCGCGGCGAGATCGTGGGCTTCCATCCCGTGCACGAGTACGACTACCGTCTGCGCGTCGAGAGGTTCGACATGTTCCCCGACGGAATGAGCGGATCACCGCTGGTGCCGGACTACGGGTATCGCTGGCTGGAGACGCTGGAGGAGACGCCGGGCGGTTGATTCGCCGCTGAAAGAGCACTTTGTCCGCCATTTCGGGTCCGATTTGGCGGACAAACCACGCAAACGGCGCTTTTTTCCTTTTTCGTCCACGCTATATTACAATAATTCTCGTCATCGCCCCGATCAGACCCGCTATTGACCGAGAATTCCCATGAGCCGCGTACTCAACGAATTGCCCGAGGCCTTCGTGTCCCACACCGGGATCAGCCGGGCCGTGTCGCGGGCCGTAAAGGCCGGGAAGCTCCGCAAGCTCGCCTCTCGCCTCTACACGCGGAATCTGGACGACGCTCCCGAAGAGATAGTCAGAAGGAACCTCTGGGGGATTGTCGCCGGGTACTTTCCGGGGGCCCTGATCGCGGACCGCACAGCGTTCGAAGCAACTCCGGCTGCCGATGGTTCCGTGTGCCTTGTCAGCGAACAGGGACGCACGGTCGAGTTGCCCGGTGTCGTGCTGCGTCCGAGGCGGGGGCCGGGACAGATCGCCTCGGATATGCCGTTCGTCGAAGGACTGTATCTGAGTTCGCGGACCAGAGCCTATCTGGAGAACATGCGGCCCTCCCGCGCCCGGGGTGGACGCAAGCCGCGCACGCTCGGGCAGGCCGAGATCGAGGAGCGCCTGGACCAACTGATTCGGACCGCTGGTGAGGGGGCTGTCAATCAGCTCAGAGACGACGCCCGTGCCATCGCTATTGAGCTCCGCCTGGAGCCAGAGGCCGCTCAGCTCGACAGCCTGGTCGGTACGCTGCTGGGCACCCGCCAGAGCCGGCTGGACTCACCGGCGGCCATCGCCCGCAGCCGCGGACGCCCCTACGATCCGGATCGCGTGGAGCTGTTCCACCGACTGCACCAGGCACTTCGCAATCGTCCTCCCAGCGTCCGTCCCGCGCCTCCGCGGAATGCAACGGGCCGGACGACGCAGGCGTTCTTCGAGGCGTACTTCTCCAACTTCGTGGAAGGGACGGAGTTCCTCGTGGACGAAGCCATTCGAATCGTCTTCGAGGGCGAGATTCCGAGAGACCGGCCAGCGGACGCGCACGACGTGGCCGGAACGTGGCGGATCGTGTCCGACTCGCAAGAGATGGGCCGGACCCCGGCGGACTCCCGCGAACTCGGGACCCTCCTGCGGGAGCGTCACAGGCAAATCATGGCCGGACGCCCCGAAGTGCTGCCCGGCGAATTCAAGGGGGAAGAGAATCGGGCTGGACTGACCGTGTTCGTGGCTCCCGATCTGGTTTCCGGCACCCTGAATGAGGGGTTCGCCCTCTGCCGGAGCCTCGAGTCGCCCTTCGAACGGGCCGTCTACATGATGTTCCTCGTCAGCGAGGTACACCCGTTCGCCGATGGCAACGGACGAATCGCGCGCGTCATGATGAATGCGGAACTTGTCGCGGGCGCAGAAGAGCGGATCGTCATCCCGACCGTCTTCCGCAGCAACTATCTCGCGGCGTTGCGCGCGTTGTCCCGAACCGGGCGTCCCGATCCCCTGATCCGCGTGCTCGACTACGCGCAACGCTGGACGCTGGCGCTCGACTGGAGTTCGCTCGAGGTCGCGGAACGGGAACTGGAGCGCTGCAATGCGTTTCTCGACTCCGACGAAGCGGAGGCGATGGGGAAGCGGCTGCAGATGCCGGGGTGAGGGTCCTGGCCTACGGCGCCCGCCATCTCCCGCGGCGCAGCAACTCACCGCTGCCCGGCCCAGCCAGAATCTCGCCGTTCTCGTAGACCACCTCGCCCCGGCGCAGCGTCATCGCGGGCCAACCGGTGACCTCCGTCCCCGAGTACACCGAGAAGCCGGTCCCGGAGAACATGTCCTCGTCGCGGATGGTGCGCGTCTCGTCCGGATCCCAGAGGACGATGTCGGCGTCCGAGCCCACCGCGATCGTGCCCTTGCGCGGAAAGAGGCCGAAGAGTTTGGCGGCGTTGGTTGAGGTTACCGCCACGAAGCGCTCCTCGGAGATGCGTCCCTGGGCGACGCCCTCGGACCAGAGCATGGGCCGCACCACCTGGAGGTTGTTCAGGCCGGCGCGGTGCCGGCTGATGGTCTGCGACGGGTCCATCTTCTCGTCGCGCAGATAGGCGACGTGATCGGTACCCAGCACATGGACCGATCCGCTGGCGATGCCCGCCCACAGGGCATCCTGGTCACTCTGCGTGCGCAGAGGCGGCTGTCCCACGTAGAGGCCGCGGTCGGGGCCCTCGAAGCGCTCGCGCGTGAAGTGGAGGTAGATGGGCCGGGTCTCGACGAAGACGCCGAGCCCGCGCGCCTGGGCGTCCTGCAACACCCGCAGCGCACCCTCTGATGAGACGTGGACCGCGTAGATCGGCGCGCCCGTGGCCTCGGCCATGGCGACTGCGCGCTGGGTGGCCACCACCTCGCCGACCGCAGGACGGCTGTCCGGGAAGTACTCGAGCGACGTGCGCCCGGCGGCCGTCAGCTGGGCGACCGCGTGGGCCAGGATGGGCCCGTCCTCGCAGTGCACCATGGTCAGAATGCCGGCGCGTCCCGCCGCGTCCATGGTCGCCATGTAGCCGCGCACATCGGCGTCGAAATCGGCGCGCACCATGAAGATCTTGGTGCTCGTCTGGCCGGTCTCGGCGGCGAGGGTGGTCATCTGGGCTTCCTGGGATGCCGGGTCGTTGATGCCGGCATGCAGGATGACGTCCGCGACCGCCTGCTCCCGGATCAGCGCCGCCTCGCGCTCGATGGCCTGGGCGAGGGTTCGCCCCTCGGCCGGAAAGGCGAAGTTCGAGATGGTGGTGATGCCCCCCGCCAGCGCCGCCCGCGAACCGGTACGGTAGTCATCTCGGAGGCGGCCGCTCAGGTGGACGTGCGGGTCCACTCCGCCCGGCATGAGCAACAGCCCGCTGGCGTCGATGATGCGGGCGCCCGCCCCTGCGGCCAGCCCGGTGCCGATCTCCACGATGGTCCCGTCGCGCACTCGCACGTCCGCGGCGAACCGCCCCTCAGAGGTGACCACGGTTCCGCCGCTGACGAGGATCTCCTGGGGGGCCGCGACGGCCTCGCCCGGGCTGATCGCGACCAGCGTCGCGAGGAGCACGGCGGCCGCGGCGGCGGCGGTGTGGAACGGGTGGGCATCCTGCGAGGCGGCCATGGTGTCCTCCGGGGCGGCGGGGCGGCAGAGACGACACCATAGCCGAGCCACTCGACGGACCGCCAGCGGTCCACCGCCCTAGCCTTCCTGATGCGGGAGCCTCGGATCCGGGTCCTGGGTGTTTTCCCCGCCCTCCTGCAAGAGTAGGTAGTTCATCGTCGAGGACGCGTGTCGGAATTTCATGGCTGCCTGATAGGCCGGATCGTTGAGCCAGGCTTCCGCATCGGCCCTGGAGGGGAATTCGAGAATGACCAGACGGCCATCGTAGTCCTGTCCCTCGAGGCAGGTAAACGCTTCGCCCCGGGTCAGGAACCTGCCACCGTACTTGCTGACGATCGGTGGCGTACGGTCGGTGTACTTTCGGTAGGTCTCGGCGTCGTGAATCGACATCATTGAGACAACGTAGGCTGGCATCGAGGCTCCTCCGTCAGGGCGCGGGCGACGCTGAGTGTGGCGCGGGCAACGCTGAGTGTGGCGCGGGATTGGGAGTTGTGACAAGGGCCCTGGGCGACCCGTGCTACTTTCTACCTCCCGTTCCCCAACTCCAACCCGGTTTCCTGGCACCGATGGGCATCAAAGGCATCGAATACGGGCACGAGCACGAGCGGCTCGAGCATCTCCTGCGGTCAGTGGACCACCCCGGCGACTATTGCGTCGGAGGGCGGCTCTATGTACCGATGCCGCGCGTCATCGTGGACGGGGCCGGAGAGCTCTCGTTTCCGATCCCGGATGCGCAGATCGGGGCACTCATCGCCGCCGCGGAGCGCGCACCCTACGGCAAGGGCACCGAGACCCTCGTGGACACGGCGGTTCGCGACTGCTGGCAGATCGACGCCACGCGCGTTCGTGTGGCCGGGCACGCATGGCCGGATTCCTTCGCGAAGGTGATGGAGCTCGTGGCCGCCGGTCTCGGGCTGCCCGCCGAGAGGCTCAACGCCGAGCTCTACAAACTCCTCATCTACCGCCCGGGAGGCTTCTTCGCCGAGCATCGAGACACCGAGAAGGTTCCGGGGATGGTCGCGACTCTCTCGCTCTCGCTGCCCACGCCGGGGGCCGGAGGAGAGCTGGTCGTGCGCCATGGAGGGAGGGAAGAGGTCTTCGATCTCAGGGCGGGCGAGCCGTCCGAGATGTCCTTCGCGGCGTTCTACGCGGATTGCCTGCACGAGGTTCGGCCGCTCGCCGACGGCCACCGCGTCACGCTTGTCTTCAATCTGTTCCTGGGTTCGTCCGGCGATGCGCCCGGGGCACCCGACTACTCGGATCTGGCGGCGCCTGTCGCGGAGTGTCTGGCGCGTTGGCGGGACGAGGAGGTCACCGACAAGCTCGTGTGGCTGCTCGAACACGAGTACAGCAAGGGCGGGCTGTCCTTCGACGCGCTGAAGAACGCCGACGCGGCCGTGGCGCAGGTGCTCGGCGACGCCGCGGACCGGGCGGACTGCGAGTTGCACGCCGCCGTGTTGCGGATCGAGGAATTCGGCTTGCCGATGCATGAGGGTTTCGCCCATGGCTGGGACTGGGGTTTCGACTTGGAGTGGGAGGATTTCGAAGATGTCGGGCCCGAAGCCGAAATGGGCGATGTCGACGAGCGGCTGGAAGCTCTGGACGGCTGGGCTGCGCGCGACGGGAGTCGCCCACCGTTTGGAGAGATCCCGTTGAAGGCTCTGGAACTTCTTCCGCAGGGAGCCTTGGACGACGCCGAGCCCGATGGCCGCAGGCTCAAGGGATCGACGGGCAACACGGGCCCCACGCTGGAGTTCATCTACCGGCTCGCAGCGCTCGTGATCTGGCCCAGGGATAGGACGGTCGACGTCGTGGCCAGCGGGAGCATCGACCGGGCGGTTGCGTGGGTCGAGACGCAGTGGGCGGTGGTGGGGGGTGCGAGCGACGGCAGGAGCGGGCGGGTTGGCGCGGGGCCAGGCGACGGCGGGAGCGAGCGTATCCGCGAACTGCTCGAATGGCTGACCGGCCTCTGGCCCATCGGTGCAGATGCCTGGGAGACGCAGGATCGCGCGGCGATGCTGCGGCTGCTGCATACCACCGGGGAGGGAGAAGTCGCCGCCGATTTCCTGGACCGGGTGGTCATGGCCAACTACGACGGCAGCGAAAACGGGGCGCTGGCGGCTGTCCTGCTGGTGATCGGGCCCGCCGACGCAGGAGACATTCTGCCCTGGTTCGTGGAAGAGCACCTGCCGCGGCGGTTCCGAGACGTCGTCGAGTTGCTGGTGGGGGCGGCCGTGGAGTGCATCGGAAGCTGGAGCGCGAGTGGTGTGGCGGACCCGGCCGGTGGTGTGGCGGACCCGGCTGCCGAAGCCGCCTGGCACCAGGTGCTGCGCACGGCGGTGGCGGCCGCCCTGTCCGGATTGGGTGTCGCGTTTCAGGCCGAGTCGGAGGTGCGGCCTGGCGAAGACGACGTACGGCCGCTGGCAACCTGGCTGCGGTCCCGCGCACGGGCAGGCCGCGCGCCGCAGGACGAGTGGATCGACCACGCCGCCGTCTGCGGCCTTGTGGTGCTTGCGAACCGCCTTGGCCTCGACGAGGAAGCTGCAGCGGCCGCCGACGTTGTCGGTGATCATCCGGATATCGTGACCCCGGATCGAATGCTGCCGGCAGCGCTGGAACTCATGCACAAACAGGGCACGCTCGCCGCTACCGCTGCCTACGGTGTGTTGTGGCGGCAGGCGGCCGACCTTCTGCTTGAGCGAGCCAGCCATGAGCGGCGTCTCGAGGGGTACGCGGAGGATCTGCGGTGCATGGGTACGCTGCTGCTGTCAATGCCGGCGGGTGAAGGGCGGGGAGTGGGAAGCGGGAGGGCGGAGCGGCTTGAAGAGGCGATGGCCAGGGGTGGGGAATGACGGCGACGCATGGGCGTAGACGGAAGCCGCCCGTCGCACGGCGAGCTTCGGATCGCAGTGAAGCGCTACGGTCGCTCACCCGAGTCCTTCTCACGAGCGATCCGGGAGCGGGTCGAATCCGCGGGCGGGCGCAGGACATTGGGCGGCGCATGCTCCAGGCATCGCCACATGCCCGCGAACCCAACTTCACCCGGCTTCATGTCGGAGACCTCTCGTTTCTCTTCACCGCCTACGACGAGCGTTTCCTGGGCGGACTCTGCGGGGAGCTGCTCGGGCCGGATGGCATCACCTTCCGCCTCTCCAGGCGGATGACGCGCGCGGGCGGAAAGACCACCCGCTACCGTCGCCCGGATGATTCCATCCGTTACGAGATCGCGGTGGCCATTTCGATTCTCTTTGACGGCTTTGAGGCGGGCGATCCGGAGGTGACCGTCGGCGGCGTGCCGTGCGGCCACCGGCTGGGGGCGCTGCAACGTGTCTTCGAACACGAGCTTGTTCACCTTACGGAGTGGCTGTGCTGGGACGAGAGCCACTGCGGCCGCAAGCGCTTTCAGGGTATCGCCGCGCGGCTGTTCGGCCACCGGGCGCATACGCACCAACTCGTGACTCGCTCCGCGCGCGCCGCAGAGATGGGCTTCCCGGTCGGCGCCCGGGTGAAGTTTCGCCACCGGGGCCGGTGGCTGAAGGGGCGCGTGAACCGGATCACGAAGCGGGCCACGGTGCTGGTCGACGATCCGGGGGGCGAGCTGATGTCCGACGGGCGCCGCTACGTCCGTTACTACGTGCCGCTCGGAGAACTCCGGCCGGGGTAGGCAAACCCGGCGTCAGTTCCTACGCCCGCGCCGGCTGGAAGGCTCGCATCGACTCCACCTTCGCCCGGTAGCCATCCCCGCCTTTCTCCAGGAACTCGCGCTTCACCAGCCAGTTCATGTCCCGGGTCAGCGTCTTGCTGGTCTTTTCCGCGTAGAGCCTGGTCAGGTCAGGACTCTGATCCGGAATTGCCCGCTTGCGGACCGGCTCTCTCACACGGCCGAGGACCAGGGTTACCTCGCGACGTCGACGCATGGCTGGTGACGACGGGATTCCCTGGAATTCACCGTACACGAAGTGCTCCCAAGCGAGCTTCAGCTGGATCCCCGCGATGAATTCGCTTTGCTCCCGCAGGCCGTCAACGAACCCCTGCAACGAGTAGAGCAGAAAACCGAGCGGGTCCCCACGACCGGAATTCGCACGGCTGGAGCGATCGAGCTGACGGTAGTATTCCGCCCGGGTGAGGTTGTAGTGGTTGCTGAGAAGATGGGCACAGGGCGACGGCACACCCTCCCGCGCAAGGATCATGAACTCGGCCAATCGCGCGGTTCGTCCGTTGCCGTCTCCGTAGGGATGAATCCAGGTGATGTACAGGTGTACAAAGACGGCGCGGAGAATCGCCGACGCGATGCGGTCTTCCTGCCGATCCGGGCGTACCGGCCAGCCGTCTCCCTCAAGCCACGCGCAGAGTCGGTCGAGCAGAAGGGCGCAATCTCTCCTTGGGGCACCCCGGTAACGCAAGACTCCGACGGGATGCGCCGGTATCTCTCCCGGAACCACCCGCTCTTCGAGGTGCTCCTCAAGGCCTGCCAGCAAGCGCCGATTCGCTCCGGCGATCCAGTCCGGCGTCAGTGCGGGCGGCTCACCGCTCATGATCTCGGCGAAAATGTCATGGACGGCCCTCAGGACGTTGTCGACCTCCCGCTTCAGGTATTCCTGGGATAGCGGGAGCTCCAGCTGCCCCTCCAGCTGCGCCGCGATCTGTTCCTCGCTCAGCGTGTTCCCCTCGATGGCCGTCGTGGCCTGCGCACCCTTGATCAGGTAGAGACGATGCAGCTCTCGGGCGCCGGCGGGCGGAAGGACCGCGTGAGCGACATGGTTGCACCTGGCGGCCGCCTCGCCGAGCAACGACCAATGGAGAGGGTCGGCGCGTTCCAGATGGTGGCGGAAGCTGATCCACGGGTGGGTGCGGCGGTATTCGCGGTCATCCGTCATGGTCGGGACTCCTTGTGGCATTCCGGGTTTTAATGCTACAGGATGTCGGATCAAATGTCCAGATGGATACACATTGCACGATATAGAGCTATAGTTTATAACTATATGACTGAATTCGTGTTATGGATTGTCATGTCATTGTCCTACAGAATTATAAGACATGAAATGACCCAACCGATGTCCACACAAGCGGACCTCTGACTGGAATCGGAAATCATGCGCGGATCGAGGACAACCATTTGCCGTCACCTGAGTCAGGCCCCGTATCGCGTAGCTGGGACGACGAGTATCGTCGCGGCCGATACCGTGGCGAGCCGCCGATCACATTCGAACTCGCGGCGCCACTCCTCGCCCCGCGTCACACTCGATCAGCGCGTCACTCGGCTCATTCCTCTTTTGACTTGCGCCCCAAGACTACCGTAGCCAACGGGCCGGCGATCACGATGCCAGCACCCCATATGTGGCCGAGCGCCGCAAGGTAGATGCCGCCAGAGACCGACGGGTTCTCCACGCTATTCGACCGAACAACAGGGACATCCGTCTGTCGCGCCCGCTTCCGCGCCCGACGGCCCATCCGCTCAAGAGCCCCGTTTTGTCGACTGTCTCTCGATTACGCGAGAAGACGCGGTACCGAGGTCGGAAATGGTCGTGGCCAAGTCGGACAATACGACCTCGCCGTCCGAACTGTCCTGCCGCCGGGGATACCGAGGATTCGTCCCACGGCGTGCCACGGACACGAGGTATGTTGTGATTTCCGTGTGGGCCTCAACCATCTGGCGGAGAAACGCACCCAATGAAGACCTCCCGTCTTCCCGCGAGTTCCACGATTCAGGGCCGCAAGGCTGCTAGAACATAGCGATCCTGTCAATCATCGTAACTCAAGATACTGCGACCGGCCGGGGTAGCTGGACTCGACCCGTCAGGATGGGCGCTGACTATCCTGACGGCATCCCGCCCAGGTCATACCAGTCCACCGCCCGATCCGGAACGCCGTCCGCGTCGTCCGCCCCGACGGGCCGGTCCACCAGCACGACCAGCGTCGACCCCAGGACATCGAAGCCCCTGAGCCGATCCCTGACCCTCACCGACCCGACGAATGCGGCATTCTCGTACACGTCCAGGTAGGACCATTCGCGCAGGTCGCGCTGTGTGGCGATCCAGTAGCGGTTGTCGGCGTCGATCAACTGTTGGGCCGTGGACAGGTGGTAGTTCTTCGGGGTGGTGCGATAGCGCTCCATCGTCTCCGCGAGGTTCATGTTTTCGGGGACGCCCAGCCCCCTGTTGAAAGCCTTGAGCTCTTCCTCGCGCTCGGCCACTTCCTGCTCGTCCGGGAGTTCCGGGACGTACGTCGGCGCGCGGAGCACCGTGGCGTTGCCGGTGTCGCCCGTGTCGCCGGTGTCGCCGACGAAGATCAGATGACCCTCGCAGCCGACGAGGACCCATCCCCCTGCCCGGTTCGGGATGCCATGGACGACTTCCCCGATGGCATCGACGACTTCCCCGCATTCGACATCCCACGGCCCGGGTGGTGACCCCTCCTCCCGCACGACCTCCCCGGAGGCCATGTCCACGTCGAACCGGTTCATCGTCAAGCCCTGGCCGCCCATCATTCCCAGGATGTCCATCGACACACCCGAGAGAATGTCGCCGAACGATGAGAGGGGCGAAAACGCCGCGCCCGGCATCGTCACCTGCGACACATACGCCCCCGATGGCTCAAAGACTGTGAAGCGGCCCAGGCGCAGGTCTGCCACCCCGACGGTGCCCTCGTCGCCGCGAACCAGGTAGGCGGGGCTGACAAACTCTCCGGGCCCTTCACCCTCGCGCCCGAAGACTCCCACTACGGCGCCTTCCCCGTCCACGCACCGGACCTGGACCTCGTAGGAGTCGATGACGCAGGCCGTGCGCCCGTCGGCGAGGAGCGCGACCTGGCCGTCGTCGCTCGGGGGGAGGGCTGTCGAGGTGATCAGCTCGAGGGTGAAGATGGGGTTGGCGGGAGGGTCGCTCTGACCGCAGGCGGCGGTGAGGGCCAGGAGGGCGGCCGAGGCAAGGATTCGAACTGTCGCCAAGGGATTGAAGCGGCGACGGGTGGGCGCGGTGGCGTACTGCATGAAGCGAGACTCCCCGGTCGGATGCGATTGGTGACGGAACCCTGATCATACCGCTGTACCCTCCTCCCCGGAACGGTTCGCGCACCCGAAAGCGGGGAGGTATGATGTGTCCACCATGCAGACTCAAGCACCGACGACATGGGAAGATGTCCTGCGGATGCCGGACGACGGCAACCGCTACGAGTTCATCGGGGGGCGCCTGTACATGACGCCCGCCCCCGTGACCCGGCACCAGCGCGTCCTGAGGCGACTTTGGTCAGCTCTGTTGCGGATCCTCATGGACTCCGGACACGGAGAAGTGTTCTCCGCCCCGCTCCTGGTCGAGTTCCCGGGCACCGGCGACCGGGTGCAACCCGACCTTCTGTTCGTGTCCAGCGAGAGGCGGGCGATCATCGGCGAGAAGCAGGTTCTGGGCGCACCCGACCTCGTCGTCGAGATACTCTCGCCGACCACCGCGCACCGCGACCGCGGGATCAAGCTGGATCTGTACGCGCGTCACGGGGTGCGGCAATACTGGATCGTGGATCCGGTCGAGGATGTGGTCGATGTCTGGCGCTTTGGAGACGAGGCGGGGCACGAGCGCTTCTCCGGCGAGCTCCCCGTCCGGCTTGGTCCCGAGCGCCTGGGCCTGATCGACCTCGACGAGGTCTTCTCGCGTCATCTGGACCAGTGGGAGAAGGGAACGTAGGGTCGGCCGGACAAGGTTTGCCGATCATCCGTGATCGACAAGAGGCGTTGCCGATCAAATTGGCACGGAAATGATCGACAAATGGCCATGTCGAGGCGGATTCCAGACTTTGTCGGCCAATTTGGCCCGATTTTGGCCGACAAATCACCCAGCCCGCGCACCCCTGGAGCGCTTGCCGATCACCCGTGATCGTCAAAACTGTTTGTCGATCATATTGCCGATGATATGATCGACAAATGACCTTGGCGATCATTCGTGATCGTCATCCAGCCTTCTGTCTTCCGCCACGTCGAGCAGGCTACTGAATAGGAACAGTGCAGGCTTTCGACCACGCGGAGGATCGAGCTTCTGCAATAGTGCCGAGTCGCACAGGCGTCGCAGAATCCGTCGAGCGGTGGGCGAAGACGATTCGGTTCCTTCGACGAACTGGGCGCTTGTGAAGATGGGGCGCTGGAAGATGTAGTCGAGGACCCGAATCGCATAACGTGACCTGGTAACCTCGAAGATACGGTCCTTCATCTCTTCGTAGAGACCGAGAATCGCCTCTGTCTTGGCCAGATTGTCCTCTGCTTGCGTGCGAACGGCTTCCAGGAAAAACTCGCACCACCCAGTCCAGTCATCGTCGCGAGATACGGATCGCAGCCCTTCGTAGTAGCCGTCCCGGTTGGATTCGAAAAATGCACTGATGTAGAAGGCTGGCTGGCGAATCAGATCACTCTGCCACATGAACAGAGGCACGAGCATACGCCCCATGCGTCCATTGCCGTCGAGAAACGGATGCAGGGCCTCGAACTCGGCATGGAGGATCGCAAGTTGGACCAGGCGGTCGGGTTCGTCCCGGTGCATGTACCTCTCCCAAGCCGACATCGCGTCGGCAAGGTTCTGAGTAGCGATCGGAACGAACTTCGCCTCGTCGACGGAGCAGCCCGGCGGCCCAATCCAGTTCTGGATACGCCGATACTCGCCCGGTGACCGTTGTTTCCCGCGTCCGCTAGCCAGGAGCACCCGGTGTGATTCGCGAATGACCCGCAGGGAGAGCGGAAGCTCGTGCAGCATGTCCTCTGCCTGCCACATCGCTCTGCGATACTGGAGCACCTCCAGGACATCGTCACGGCGGGTCGGAGACTTCACTTCACCGCGAGCCTCGAACTCCAAGACTTGGCCCATCGTGGCCTGGGTTCCTTCGATCCTTGAGGAGAGTACCGCTTCCTGAGTGGAAAGAGGTGCGAGCAGAATGCTGGGATCGGGAACGGCCGATAGCATACCGTCATACCTGGCGACTGCCGAGTATGCTGGACCCAGCAGCGGAACAAGCCTCTGCCAGTCCACCCGCTGGTCCGGCGGGAATCGTCCCTCATGGTAGTAAACTGGTGCCATTGGTCTTCGACTCCTCAAGCCTACGGACTTGCCCCCGTCCGCTCATCGTACTCATCCCACGGGGCCCGGAAGCTAATCCGAGTCCTATCTCAAGCCAAGGATTTGACGATCATTTGGGTGGTAATATGATCGACAATGAGCCTTGCCGATCATTCGTGATCGCCAACGCTGTTGCCGGCGCGATCCCGGCGAGTAGCTTCAGGTTTGCAGGCCGAGACCGGAAATCCGCCGGGTCTCCATCCCCGGCAAGAACACGAGGATAACGCGATGAAGCAACTGACATGGGTGGTCGCCGTCGCGGCCCTGGCAATCATCGCGTGGCTCGGGTCCGGGGCGGGCGATGCTGGAGAGGACTCGTCCGCCCCACAGGAAGGCGTCTTCGCCACCATCGCGGCGTTCAACAGTTACGGGCACGTCCACGACGCCGACAACGTCGAGGCCATGCGGCCGCGGGTCATGGGCACGCACGGGGTCATCTCTTCCGGGCACTACCTGGCCACGCAGGCCGGCTACGACGTGCTCAAGGCCGGGGGCAACGCCTTCGACGCAGGCGTCACCGCGGGGATGGCGCTCAAGGCGCTCAAGATGGACTACGCGGGCTGGACCGGGGTCGCACCCCTCATCCTCTACAGTGCGGCGGAGGACCGGGTGATCACCCGCGTCGGGGCCGGGACCTCGCCCGCGCTCGCCACCCTCGACCATTTCCTCGAACACGGCAAGTCGGCCGTCAACAACGCGCTGATTCCCGCGGACGTCGACGTCTGGCTCGCCACGCTCGACCGGTTCGGCACCCTCGGCTTCAGCGACGCCGCGCAGCCGACCCTGCGCATCGCCGAAGAGGGCTATCACCTCTACAAGATGCAGAAGTGGATGATCGAGGATCAGGTGGAGGGGATCCTCGCCTTCCCCTACAACACCGACTTCTGGTTCCAGAACGGGGTCGGCAATCAGCGTCTGGGCGATCGGATGGTGAACGCCGACCTGGGACGGCTCATCCGCTACATGATGGCGGCCGAGGAGCAGGCGCTTGCCGCGGGCGCAAGCCGCTCCGAAGGGATCCGCGCCGCGCGTGACGCCTTTTACACGGGAGAGCCCGCGCGCGACGTGGACCGCTTTTTCCGCGAGCAAGGCGGCATCGTTCGCTACGAGGACCTCGCGGGGTACGAGAGTCGTTGGGAGGAACCCCTGGGCACGAGCTTTCAGGGCTACGACGTGTACACGGGCGATGGATGGAGCCAGGGGCCGCGCATCGTCCTCATGCTCAACATGCTCGAGAACCAGGACCTGCGCGCGCTCGGCTACAACACGCCACAGTACATTCATCTCGTCTCCCAGATCATCAACCTGGCGATGTCGGATGCCCACAGGTACGTCGGCGATCCGGACTTCGCGCCTGCGCCCGAGGGGCTCTACGGGAAGGAGTACGCGCGCGAGCGCATCGGGCTCATCGACGCGAAGAGCGCGTTTCAGGACATGCCGCCGTGGGGAGATCCGGCGGCCATGGCGGCGGTGGCGGACGACGCGCCGACGAGCTTCGTGACGGCGAGCGCCGACGGCGATGGCCCGGCCCGTTCCATCGACACCTCGTCCCTGAGCGTCATGGACGGGGAGGGCAACCTGTTCTCACTCACCGAGAGCGATGGCCACACCTTCACGCCCATGATCCCGGGATGGGGATTCGGGCTGGGCAACCGGATGGGCCAGTTCAACCTGGACCCGGAGCTGGCCAACGTCATGGCCCCCGGCAAGCGCCCGCGCAACACCAACGCGCCGCTTCTGGTGATGAAGGACGGGCGGCCGTTCATGGGGCTCTCCACCCCCGGCGGCGACCAGCAGCTGCAGTCGCTCCTGCAGGTGTTCCTGAACGTGGTGGTGTGGGGGATGTCGCCCGAGACGGCCCTGGACCAGCCCCGCTTCGGCAGCTACAACTTCCCGGCCTCGGGCAGCGAGGTGAACCTCAGTCCCGCGGTGCTCCGACTCGAGGACCGGATCCCGGCCGAGACGGCGGAAGCGCTACGGGCGATGGGGCACGACGTGCAGTCCTGGGGCCTGTGGAACTGGCGCGCGTGCGCCCCCACGGTGACCTGGCGCGATCCGGAGACGGGGGTGATGATCGCGGCGGGGGACGTGCGGCGTGAGACTGCGTCACTGGGGTTCTGAGGGGGGGATGAAAGGTGACGGCTGACGCGTGAAACTCTTCCTGAAGGTCGCGCTGTTCACGGTCGTCATGCCCGGCACGTTTGCGGGTCTCCTGCCGGTTCTCATCGTGGATGACCGAGCCGTCGCCGGCGGGGCGACACTGGTATTGGCCTGCGGCCTCTTCGCGTTCGGCCTCGTCATCTATCTGCGCTCGGCGTGGGACTTCGCGGTGTTCGGGAGCGGGACCCCGGCGCCAATAGACGCGCCGAAACGACTTGTGACACGGGGGTTCTACCGCTACACGCGCAACCCGATGTACGTGGCGTCGCTGACCGTGGTCATGGGGTGGGCCACCCTCTTCGGAGCCGTCGTCCTCGTGGGGTACGCAATCGTGCTGTTCGTCGCTTTCTCCCTCTTCATCCGGCTCTACGAAGAACCGCGCCTCGCCCGGGAGTTCGGTGAGGAATACGCGACGTACGTGTCGCGAGTCGGGCGCTGGATGCCTCGTCGCTCGGGCGGGTGAGCGGCATGCAGACCCAGACACCGACGACGTGGGAGGATGTGCTGCGGATGCCGGACGACGGCAACCGCTACGAGTTCATCGGGGGGCGCCTGTACGTGACGCCCGCGCCCGTCACCCGGCACCAGCGCATTTCGAAGCGGCTACAGGCGGCCTTGATGCGGGTTCTGGAAGATCCGGGCCACGGCGAGGTGTTTGGCGCCCCACTTCTGGTCGAATTCCCAGGCACCGGGGATCGTGTGCAGCCCGACCTTCTTTTCGTGTCCGATGGGCGGCGGGAAATCATCGGCGAGAAGCAGGTGATGGGCGCGCCCGACCTGGTCGTCGAGATCCTGTCGCCTTCCACAGCGCACCGGGACCGCGGGATCAAGCTCGACCTGTACGCACGAAGCGGGGTCCGGCAATACTGGATCGTGGATCCGGACGAGGATGTGGTCGATGTCTGGCGCTTCGGAGACGAGCCGGGGCACGACCGCTTCTCGGGCGAGCTCCCGGTGTGGCTCGGACCCCAGCGGGTGGGCCAGATCGACCTCGACGAGGTCTTCTCGCGCCATCTCGACCTGTGGGGAACGCGGGAGGACTAGCCGGCGGCAATCGCGAGTAGCCGCCCGACAGCGATCAACTGGAGGAAGCGATGACCATGGGAACGGTGGAGACGGAGTCCCGGCGCGGTTGGAACGAGGTCAGACAGAGGGGCATTGAAGTGGGACAGGTGCGGGTCCTGCGCCATCTGGCTGCCCGCAAATTTGGGCGGCAGACCGCCGACGAATTGGCGCGGTTGCTCGGCCGAACTCCAGATGGAGACCGGATCGACCGTGTGGCCGTAGCGATCGTGGATTGCGACGACGCGGACGAGTTTCTGGCGCGCGTGCGAGGTGGGTAGCCACAAGGCTGGTCAGGCCTTCCTCACTCGCTCAATGAACTCGTCGCCCGTGCCGCATTCGATCAGCGCGTCCGTTACCTCGGCGATGCCCTCGGGGCCGGACAGCCTATCAAGTTGATTGGCCAGCCGTTCCGCTGTGTCTTCGCCATACCTGTGCGCGATCTGCCGACGCAGGAGCCCTGCCTCACCCTGCCGGGCGCCCCTCTGGACCAACTGGTCCATACCCTGCTGGAACCTGTCCACCACCTTTGCCATGGTCCTCGCTCCTCCCTCCATCAATCGTGCTGGGTAGTCCCTCAACTCTAACATCGTGTCCACCGTCCGGACCATCGATCCAGCCAAGCCCGGATCTCCGTGCTTCTCGATCGTACGCCACAGGGCCAGAACTCCGGGAGCGGATCCCCGGGACGGAAGTCTGGTCCGGCGGTGATTCCCTCGAGCGCCAGGGCGGTGTAGGTCGTCGTGCGCAGGGCCATGAGGCGGTCGACGGTGCGCTGGAACTCCAGCAGGAACAGAACTGTTTCGCCATTGACGGTATCGGCGGACCAGATCATGTCGGGGTGGCGTCGCTGCAGCGTCTTCTTGCTGACGAGTTCGGTGGGTTTTGCACGGAGTGTCGAGAAGTCGACCTCAGAGGCCCACTCCGGCGCGTGGCGGCGGATGAGGATCTCGGCCATGCGGGGGTCGGCGAAGACCGACTTGAGGAAGGCGTCGTGCATGGAGTCTCCGGGACGGTGGGACTCCAAGATGTCGAGGGGGCGTGGGCAAAGGGATGGCTGGATGGGCCGACTTGTGGTATGCGCACCCGTACTTTGTCGGCCACTTCGGGCTTGATCTGGCGGACAAGCGCGGCGCAGTATCAGCGCTCGATCGGGTAGACCTCGATCAGAGTTTCACCATGGGCGCCCCTTGCCCGGACGAGTACGCGGTCTTCCGAAATATCCAGAACGTTCAGGTTCGCGGGCATCGCGATCCGCTTCTTCCGCTGCCACGCCTCGCTGAAACCGACCCAGACCACCTGGTCCTGAAGCGGCTCGGGGTACTCCCGGATCCACAGAAGGCCGTCGGCTCCGCCCTTCAGATCGGAAAAACCGGGAAGGGTGGGGCGTGCCGGCAGGTCGTCCAGCAGGCGGAGTTGGAATTCCGCCATGGTCAAGAGGAAGTTCCTTCCGCCGAGGACTATCTTGCCCGGACCTCTATTCTCGAGATGCGCCCGTGTGCTATCACTGAGGAACCGCACCCAGGCTGCCTCCGCGCTCTTTCGGGGCTGCTCGAATGAGACTTCCACGGCGGTCCCGGCCTCGTCGTAGCGCGTGATCGTGATCGAGTCGGTCGTCGCCAGGTAGGCGTATCGGTCGGTGACGGCAGAGACGGCAGTCCGTCCGAAGATCACGGGTAGCCCTCCGTGCCTTCGGCCGCCGTCGCTGAGAATCTCCCTCGCCGCCCACTGCTCTTCACCGGGACGGGTGCCCTCGAAGACGACCTGCCCGTCAGAAAGTCGAACGATCTGATATTCCACCGGCAGCCGGATCTCCATCGGCCGGGCGGCTTCGAGCCCCGGAAATCCCAGCTCCGAGTTTTCGAGCAGCACGCTGTTTCCGAAGGCTCCAACCATCGTGAGGATGCGTGTGCTTGACACCGACGTCGCGATCGGGTCGACCTTCGTCTCGCCGACGTACCCCCCGGACCTGTCGAGCAGGGTTATTCGGAAGTGGAATGCGTCCCAGGTGATCAGTCCGTCCGCGTGGCGAGCGATCCCGGCCAGATTCTTGTACTCGCCGGGACCCTCTCCATTCCTGCCTTGCCGAGAAAGCAGCCGGCCCGCAGCATCCAGGATCAGGACTTCGTGTGACTGGTTGTCCGCGATAACGATGCCGTCGCCGAAGAAGACCGCTCCGGAGACCCTGCCCAGCGGGAGAGACTCGTCCAATCCCACCACCGGGCCTGGTTCCGCGGCCACCTGCAACGACTCGTCACCAGGCCATTGGGCGAACAGGTCCGCAGCCGCCGCGCTACCCGTGGCCTCCGCGTCCGATGGCTCGCCCACGCAGGCGGCGCAGAGCACCAGACAGGAAACGGCGAGCATGGCCAGGGTCGAGGCGTTCATTCAGCCAGGGCCCGCACGACTGCTTCGGGATCGCGGTCAATGACGGTCAACAGGACCCGGGCCGCCCGGTCCGGGACGCGCCGCCCCTGTTCCCATTCCTGCACCGCCCGCACGTCGAGGCCGAACCGGTCCGCGAATCTCTGGCGGCTGAGCTTCATGCGCTTGCGGAGTGCCACGATGTGCTCCGCAGCGGGATCATCAACGATTCGGCGAGGAAGCGACGTTTCTCCTCGCACATGAGCAAGCACTTCGCCAAGAGCCGCCTCCACCTCACATCCCAGATCTGTTCGCCCGGTAGTCATCGGTTCCGTTCCTCCTTCTTGATCGCGGCCACGAGCCGCGTGAGCACTTTCCTGTCCGCTGGGCGCTCGTAGGTTCGAGTGGTAGAGATCTGCACCGGAAAGTGTGCGGCAGTGCCGCACTCTGGGGCAAGTGGGAGCCTGGCGAAAGGCGTCGTGCATCGAGTCCTCGGACCGGAATCCCGAAGTCCCTCGACTCTTCTCCCGGTTTGTCCCGTCGCTAGCATTGAGCTAGCATTATGCGGTCACCGCATCAACTCGCTGGAGGCTCACATGGGCAACCTGACCATACGCAATCTGGACGACGGCGTCATCGACCGGCTGAAGGTCCAGGCAAAGGCAAACCAACGTTCCCTTGAGGGGGAGGTTCGCCACGTGTTGACACGGGAGGTGTCCGACTACCTTCGGACCACAGAGTTCCTGGAACGCGCGGACGCTTTGGCAGCGACCACTTCCGGTCTGAAGCAGACGGACAGCACCATCCTCATTCGAGAAGACCGTGAACGGTGAGGGTGACGGTCGATGCGAGCGTGGCCGTCAAGTGGTTCGTGGCGGAGGATCACCGCAAGAGAGCCCGGAGTCTGCTTGGACCCAGAATCGAACGGTATGCGCCCGATCTGCTGCCGGTGGAATGTGCCAGCGCGATCTGGAAGAAAGCCCGCCGCGGGGAAATCAGATCGGCTGCGCCCTTCCTGGATGAAATCACCAGGCTGCCGGGGGTTATACGAATCCAGCCAGGCGAGACCCTGCTGAGGGAAGCCACGGAAACGGCGCTGCAAGTTGGTCATCCAGTCTACGACTGTCTGTACATCGCCTGCGCGAGGCGTACACGATCGGTTCTCGTTACGGCGGACCGGAAACTCTCCCAGATCGTGTCGGATCGGGTTCCCGATGTCGAAGTGATCGCGCTTCAGGATGATCAGGCGATGGCCAGGGTGGAGGCGGCTGCGATTCGGCTCGTTATCGACCGAGACAAGGTCGACGAGTTGATTGAGGCGTGGGAGCGGGTCGCCGCGACAGAGAAGAGCGTGGTGGACGATGTCCATCCTGTCCCTGAGCGGGGACTCCGCATCATCAGTCCCGCAACCTCGGAACTCGCAGAGACTTCACCGACCTACGTGAAGCTGCTGAAGGCGATCGAGGCGCTGAGCCTTGACGAGCGGATGGACCTGCTGGTGCTCGGCTGGATCGGGGATGGTCAACCACATACCAGGCGAAGGCTGTTCGACTTCGCGATTCGCAGCGCGTCCGACATCCGGTACATCGCAGGCCTGGGAATGCACTGGCGCGAGGGCCTGCGGCGATGGCACACGTGGGACCGTTCGGTCTCGTCGCGAGGGTGAACCCCGGGAAGCGACATCGCGGCCGCAGGAAGGTCTCGGTCACGCTGCGACCTTATTCATTCCCGCGCGAGGCGGGCACTCACCAGACGATTCATGCTAACTCCCTGCTCCGCCGCTCGAATGGCCAGGGCACGGTGCGTATCCGGCGTCACGCGCACCATGAACTTCCCGCTGTAGGCCCGGTCTGCCATCGGCTGTGGAATCGGCTCTCCATTGGCCTGCATGTCGTCCACGCTGTCGGCCACGAGGCGCTGGATGCCCGACAGGGCTTCTGCCGGGGTAGCCGCCAGCCAGCTTAACGACGGAAACTCGGCGCAGAGCCCTACATGTTCCGCGGACTGTAAGCTTTACATGACAGAATGTAAGGTGTAGATGACATCGGGATGCCCTCTCGGACAAATGGCCAGGCGACGACAACTTCGCCGACATCACGGTGCCGCTGGGCGGAACCTCACTCGTCCTCGAGAGCCTCAGGATCATCTTCCGCGGTCTTCCGTTCGGCAAGCTCCGTCGGTCCACTCTCTCGGACAACGGACACTCCTGGAGCAGCTTCGGTTTCGGAACGGAAAAGTTCCCCCTGAGGCGGGCCGGCGAGCGCCGGAACCGGCGAGGCGTCATCGAACACGATCTCGCGAAGGTCATCAGGCGTCTTAGGTCCCGGCCACTTGCGGGCACCGAGAGCAACTAATTCGTCAAGCCCTCGGGATGGTTCGCCGGCTGAGCGGACATACACCGGCACATAGCCAAGCTTTCGCAGCTGCTCGGTCGCCCCTTCCCAAGTGCCGCCATGTCCATGATCGGAGTTCACGACCAGCCCCGCATCCGCCAGCGCGTAGATCTGCTTGTTGCGTTCCATCGCCTGCCAACCGCGGAACCGGACTGCGGGGTCGAAAGAAGAGACCAGCACCAGCCGCCCGTCCATGAGTGGCTCGCGATTCCCGCTGTTGAGCGCGGCGCGTTCGAGGTTGTTGCCCAGGACGCCGATCGCGCGCCCACCCGCCTCAAGGGATCCCCGCATGGCGGCCTGATCGACGCCGCGGGCCCCACCGGAGACAATCTGCACCTCCGCTTCGGCGGCCAACTGGCCAACGCGTTCTGTGTACTCAATCAATTCCTCGTTCACCTTTCGTGAGCCTACCACCGCCAGTCCGCCATTGTCCAAAGCGTCCCGGTTCCCGCAACCGTAGAGCACCGGAGGCGCCTTGCTGCGCATCTTCTTCCGGAGCCGACTGGGATAGTCGTCGTCCGGTCTTGTGACCACCCAGATCGCACGCGCGCTCCAACGCTCCAGGGCCTGGGCCAGAAGAAATCCTCGTTCGAGAAGTTGACGAACATCTTCCAGGGTCCGCCTGGTCCTCAATCCGGACCAGTGATCACCCAGATCCCTCAAGCCTTCGGCATCAAGGAGATCCGCAGGCTGCATGTCGGTGTCGCGAAGGTGCCGTACCAGCTTGTTGTAGTCGCCGAGGGGCAGAGGCGTGACGGACGGACGCGACCCCCCCGCCAGCAGTGGCGCCGTCAGGAGGAGGATCGCCTGGGCGTTGGGGCTGAGCTCGCCGTTCACAAGCCACGCCTCAGCGTCGAGAGCGCAAGCGGCCAGACCCTGCCGCTACCGTTCTTGCGCAAAAGCCACGCGGCCACGGTGAAGGTCCAGCGCGAACCTACGATGTCATCCACAAGCAATACTGGTGTGGCCGGTATGTGGGTGCGAGCAACCGCGATAGAACCGTCAACGTTGTGAGCTTGTTGCACCGAGTTCTGCATGTTCTTCTGCGGAGGGCGATCCTCGGTCTTTACGAGAACCGGACGAAATGGAAGTTCGAGCGCCCCCGCCAGCCTTTGAGCGAAGTCGGACACCAGCCCTGGATTCCGGAGCGAAGGAATACTGGCCACCCACCGGGGCTGTGGGTTCGGTCTCCACCGGCGGACCAGGGAGGCGCATGCGGCAACCAGATCGTCGGCGAATCGGCCGTCCTTCTGTTTCCCGCGCTTTACCATCTCTCCCCATCCTGCGTCGCCCCAGAGGCACAACGCTCTTCCGGTTTCGGCTCGGTGGTCCTCCGGAATCTTGCCTTCAACACTGGCGTGCGACAACCCGCCGGTTGGCCACTTCAGCCGTGGCGGAATGGGCAGCTCGAGACGGCGGAGAAAGAGCTGGGCATCGCGCTCGGTTTGTGGGCTGACTTCGGCGGGGAGTGGCGGAAGCCGTGGGGACACGATCCCTTCCAGATCACCGTCGAGCGCACCGATCAGAAACTCCATGTGGCCGTGCTCCAGACGGACGTACCTCTGCATCTGGCGCTGTTCCTTCATCCGGAGTTCGGTCAGGCGCTTCACTCGCTCCCAGAAGGAGTCCTTCAGGTTGGCAGCAGTCAGCCGCCACTTGGCGCCGTCCTTGACGATGGGAGGCGGCGACTCCAGGGACAACAGCTTCGTCGTACGCTCAATGCGTCCGTTCGGGAGGTTGACCTGCCGCAGGAGTTGGTAGTGTGACACGCCCTCGGGTGCCCGTTTCAGCGCTCCGATCACTTGTTCCGCCTCCGCGGGAGTGGGGAACGCAGTAGTGGTGAAGTACTCAGTGATGTCGGTTTCCTCGTCACCGCTGAGCAGGACGCCATACGCCCTCTCCAGGGCCCGGCCGGCACGACCCACCTGTTGATAGTAGGCCACGACGGATCCGGGAGCCTGGTAGTGAATGACGAAACCCAGGTCCGGCTTGTCGAAGCCCATCCCCAGCGCGACAGTGGCCACCAACGCCTTCACGCGGTTCTCGATCAGAGCCCTCTCCAACCCTTCTCGTTCCCCCGTCATCTGGCCTGTGTAGGCCTTGACCCCGATGCCCCGGTCCTGGAGCCATTTCGCTACCAGCGCCGCATCGCGGGTGGTCAGCGTGTAGATGATTCCGTGGCCGGAAAGGACGGAGAGCTGTTCGGCGAGCCAGGCAAGTCGCTGAGATTGGCGTGGCAGGCGTATGGTTTGCAGCGCGAGCGATGGCCGCGCCAAAGGTCCCCGCTGAATCTTCAGATCACGTCCAAATACCTTGCGCAGGTCCGCCATCACCCGATCATTCGCGGTGGCGGTTGTAGCAAGCAGTCGCGTGTTGCGCGGGAGGTTCCGGATCGTCCGCTCGATCCTCTGATAGTCCGGCCGAAAGTCGTGCCCCCAGTCGGAGATGCAGTGACACTCGTCGATCACGAGGAGGGAGACGCGGATTCCCGAGAGGACCCTGGTTCGAAAGTGTTCGTTGGCGAATCGTTCCGGCGCGATAAGGAGGATGTCCACTTCGTCCCGGTCCAACGCCGCTTCCACTCTCGGCCAGTCATCGCGATTGGCCGACGTGATCATCTCTGCACGGACACCCATCCGTCCCGCAGCCTCAATCTGGTTGCGCATCAACGACAGCAGCGGAGAAACAAGCAGGGCCGGCCCTCTGTGCGCTTCCCGTAGCAACCTTGTCGCGATGAAATAGACGAAGCTCTTGCCCCATCCCGTCTTCTCAACGACCAGCAACCGGCCCCGGCCCTCCACCACATGACGGATCGCTTCCTCTTGGCTGGGGCGGAAGGTAGCATCGGAAATGCGGGTGCCCTTCTGCAAGAGCTCCAGCGCTCGCTGCGGGCGGTAGGACACCGGCAGACTACGGGCCATGGCGCGCAGAGTCGTCCCGATGATTGCTTTGTCACCTGCAGACAACTTGTGATGCCGCGATTGCATGAGCCGACGCACGATTGCTCGATCGAACGTTCCCAGTCGCTGCTCCGACACGATGAGCAGGCGGACATTGTAGGATGGAAGGCCCTCCTGCCAATGATCGGCATGCACCACGACACCGAAACTGGGATGGAGGCCCGCCCAGTATTCCTTCCCGTCGATCATCACGGCTGGCATGCGTTCATCCCTCCCGTTCTATCGCTAGACCAGCGCGGACCACTTCCGATGACCCGAAGATAATGCGGGCGGAAGACGACGACTCGGGCGCCTCTCCACGGTCGCACTGTCAACTACACACGACATTATGTCAACCAAAGGTGACATCGAGACCTCACGCAGGATCGTGGCCACGAGCCGCGTGAGCACTTGCCTGTCCGCTGGGCTGAGGTCTTCGCGATCTGCGGAAAGGGATGAATCGAGCCAGAGTCTCGGCGGCGTGCCCGTCACCTGATCCGGTAGGAGCGGAGCGGCAGTGCGGTTGTTTCCAGCGAGGACAGATCAAGCTGGTTCGCGGCACGATCGATGTCGAAGCCGACCAGGTTCCCGCGTGCATCGATATCCACGTTCACGCCATCGGATACTTCCCTGGCGGAAAACGTTCAAGCGCTACATCCGCGACTCGCGTGATCCGGTCGCCTGCTTCCTGGTCGTTGTGGCAGACGCTCAACATGACGAGGATTCTGAGTCGGCCGCTCCTGGAGCAGAGGATGAGGCTGTTTCTGTGCACGGGGCAAGGGTTTCGCTGCCGAGCGTGAGCATGCGTACCGTCGGAACCGCCGTATCTTGGGTCGTTGACCGACTGCAAGCATTACGCTAGCATCATGCGATCACGACAACAGCTCGGTGGAGGGTCAAATGGGAAACCTGACGATACGCAATCTTGACGACGGCGTCATCGACCGGCTCAAGGCACAGGCAAAGGCGAATCAACGTTCCCTCGAGGGGGAGATTCGTCACCTGTTAACGCGGGAGGTGTCCGAGTACCTTCGAACTGCCGAGTTCCTGAAGCGCGCGGACGCTTTGGCGACGACCACCTCCAGCGTGAAGCAGACCGACAGCACCGCTCTCGTCCGCGAGGATCGCGACCGGTGAAGGTCACCGTTGACGCGAGCGTGGCTGTCAAGTGGTTCGTGGCGGAGGACCACCGCAAGGAGGCCCGGCATGTTCTGGGACCCAGAATCGAGCGGTATGCGCCCGACCTCCTGCCAGTGGAATGCGCCAGCGCAATCTGGAAAAAGGCCCGCCGGGGGGAAATCGGCCAGCCTGCACCCTTCCTGGACCAAGTCGCCAAGCTGGCGGAAGTCGTACGAATACGGTCCAGCAACAGTCTTTTGCGGAACGCGGCGGAAATCGCGCTGCGGATCGGACATCCGGTCTACGACAGCCTCTACATCGCTTGCGCGAAACTCACGGGATCGGTCCTCGTCACCGCGGATCGCAGGCTGGGGAAGATCGTGACAGACATGGTTCCGGACGTCGAGGCGATCACGCTGCAGGACGCGCCCGCCATGGCGAAGGTCGAGGCGGCTGGCGTTCGGCTGGTTATCGACCATGACGCGGTCGAGGAGTTGATTGAGGTGTGGGAGCGTCGAGACGCGACCAGGAAGAGCGTGGAGGACGATATCCATCCCGACACTGAGCAGGGATTCCGCATCATTGCCGGCGAGACATCCAGGTTCGCGAAGGAGTCACCAACCTACCTGAGGCTGATCAGGGCCATCGAGGCATTGAGCCTCGACGGACGCATGGATCTGTTGGTGCTCGGCTGGGTCGGTGGTGGCCGGCGACACACCAGGCGGGAGATGTTCGACCAGGCGATGGCTCTGGTGGACAACGCCAAGTACATCGCCGGCTTGGGCAGGGGTTGGCGCGAGGGCCTGCGACGATGGTCCACATGGGACCGGACGGTTGCATCCGACACGGAGTGGTTCAAGGTCACGACTGAGTCCCTTTGACGACGGGCCCCGTAGGCTGGTCCGTGCGGCCGCGTGCAATCCGCAGACGCTGTCTGCGGAATCCGGTGACTCGTCGGAGATTCGACAGACGGTGTCCGTTTCCGCCGAGGAGATTCGGCAGACACCGTTTTCCGAATTCCCGGTCTCAGAGGGCGGGCAGTCTCAGGATTCGGTGCCGGCGCTTCTCCTGCAGCGCTTCCCCCTCGGCTGGTCTCACTACGTCACCCTGCTGTCGGTGACCGACCCCGACGCCCGCCGCTTCTACGAGATCGAGGCCCCCGGGTCCGATGGCTCGCCCAGGCAGGCGGCGCAGAGCATCAGACAGGAAACGGCGCGGATCGTTTTCGGCCTGTTGAAGCTGAACACTGCATTCATTCCTTCGCCGGGCGGGCACTCACCAGACGATTCATGCTAACTCCCTGCTCCGCCGCTCGAATGGCCAGGGCACGGTGCGTATCCGGCGTTACGCGCACCATGAACTTCCCGCTGTAGGCCCGGTCTGCCATCGGCTGTGGAACCGGCTCGCCATTGGTCTGCATGTCGTCCACGCATTCGGCCACGAGCCGCTGGATGCCGGACAGGGCTTCTGCCGGGGTAGCCGCCAGCCAGCTCAACGACGGAAACTCGGCGCAGAGCCCTACATGTTCCGCGTCATCGGCTGACCATGTGATGCGGTAGGTGCAGTGGTCGCTCACTGCATGTCCTCCAGGAATTCGTCGAGTGCCGCCAGGAGCTTTCTGCGTTTCATGATAGCATTATTGATATCATCGGCAAGGGGGGGTGAGGACTTGAAGACCGACGAGGTGGAACGAACTCGAGCATGCCCCAGGCCCGCGAGTCCGGGTCCTGGACAAGTTGCTCGAGCTCTCGAAGGCAACCAACTTCCGAGTCCTCGGACCGGGATTGGAGAGCAAAGATGAGAAGACAGCTGACCGCGATAGTTTGAGACAGCTTCCACCGAGGAAATCGAGAGGCGCCTGCGATGACCCATAGGACGATCAGTGGGACATTCTCCTATAGTGACTACCATTCCCTCCGATGCCCGAAGAAGCTTCAGATGAACGCATCTTGCCCGGCGGGACGACCGACGCTGCCGCGCTCGGCGGCGGATCGCGCTGATGCGCTGCAGTCACTCACTCCTGGGCCTTGTGAAACCGTTCACGAGTATCGACGGGCCAACTGATGCGGTGGACGGTTCTGGTGGCACTCATGGCTCTGGCCGCCTCGCCGGCTTCCGCGCAGGTAGGCTTCCAGTTCGGCCCGCTCGTCTCGTGGCTGTACGACTTCCAGCAGGCGAGGTTCGGATTCTATGGGGGCATCCACTACGATGTAAGCGACCGCTTCCGGGTCGGCGTGCTCTACGCCACCAAGGGCCGGGACTGTTGCGTGGTGCACACCGTTGAGGTTCCGATCACCTATAGGCGCAAACTCGACGAGGTGGCCTACGTCGTGGCCGGTGTGGTGCCCCACTACGGCGAGTTCCCGGAGATCAACGTACTGGCCGGCCTGGGCGTCGAGGCGCACCGTTCGGACACTGGCGTTTTCGGCCTCGAGGCAGCATTCACCCACGGAGTGCTCGGCGCCGCGCATGATACGAGCTACAAACTGAGACGCTACAAGTCTTTCAGGGTCGGCCTGATCTTCCGTTGATCTGAACCCGTCGATCATCGACGATTCGGCAGGGGAGCGACGTTTCCCCTCGCACATGAGCAAGCACTTCGCCAAGAGCCGCCTCCACCTCACGTCCCAGATCGGTTCGCCCGGTTGTCATCGGTTCCGTTCCTCTTTCTTGATCGCGGCCACGAGCCGCGTGAGCACTTGCCTGTCCGCTGGGCTGAGGTCTTCGCGATCCGCGGAAAGGGATGAATCGAGCCAGAGTCTCGGCGGCGTGCCCGTATCGATGTCGAAGCCGACCAGGTTGCCGCGCGCATCGATATCCACGTTCACGCCATTGGACACTTCCCTGGTCTCCACGCCGGGTTCTTCGCTGATCGGGTCTGTCCGTCAGGCCATCCGCACCCGATCGATGAACTCGTCGCCGGTGGCACACTCCAACAGTGCGGCGGTCACCCTGTCGATGTCTTCGGCACCGGACAGCTCGTCGAGCAGGTCGGACAATCGTCCAGCCGTTTCCTCGCCGAACTTGCGGTCGGCCATTTGGTGAAGAACCTGGGCCCGGCCCCTCTGCACCAACTCGTCCATACCCTGCTGGAATCTATCCACCACCTCTGCCATGGTCTTCGCTCCTCCCTCCGTCAATCGTGCTGGGTAGTCCCTCAACTCTAACATCGTATCCACCGTCTGAACCATCAATCCGGGAGTGGGTCTCCGGGCCGGAAGTCCATGCCAGCGGCAATTCCCTCGAGCGTCAGTGCGGTGTAGGTCGTCGTGCGCAGGGCCATGAGGCGGTCGACGGTGCGCTGGAACTCCAGCAGGAACAGAACTCTTTCGCCATTGACGGTATCGGCGGACCAGATCATGTCGGGGTGGCGTCGCTGCAGCGTCCTCTTGCTGACGCGCCCGGTGGATTCCTCGCGGAGCGTCGAGAAGTTACCCGTACTTTGTCGGCCACTTCGGGCCTGATCTGGCGGACAAACGGCCGGTTGGCAGTGGACATCCCCGGGGAACACAACGATTCCGTTGGCAACAATTCTGTTGAGTCGGTCTGGCGCCATCTATCCTGGTCCCGGAGACTGGGCCGCGCAGGGGTGCTGGTCGCGATCCGGAGGAGTGGATTGGAAGGAGAGGGCGACGTGTATCTCGCTGGCGGCGTCTCGTGTAAGGGATCAGGCGGGGCTGGGCAGTTCGGCACGCGGGGAGGATTCGCTTGGCGGGCGCTGCTCTGGATGTCTGACAGTGGCGCCCGCAGCCCAACGATGGAGGGTCAGGCCATCCGCACCCGCTCAATGAATTCCTCACCCGTGCTGCACTCGATCAGCGCGTCGGTGACCCTGTCGATACCGTCGGGATCAGGTAGACCATCGAGCAGCTTGGACAGCTTGCCAGCCGTCTCCTCACCGAACCTCCGCGTGATCTGTCGGTGAAGAACCTGGGCCCGGCCCCTCTGCACCAACTCGTCCATACCCTGCTGGAATCTATCCACCACCTCTGCCATGGTCTTCGCTCCTCCCTCCGTCAATCGTGCTGGGTAGTCCCTCAACTCTAACATCGTATCCACCGTCTGAACCATCAATCCAGCCAAGCCCGGATCTCCGTGCCTCTCGATCGCACTCCACAGGCCCGACAACTGAACGGCCATCTCCTCCGGCGTAAGGTTGCGGGCCAGTCCGAGTACTAGAGCCGTGAGATCGTCGCGCGATCGGTCATCTCCCGAACCCTCTCGCCACGGGACCAGGCGGTACCGTCCCGGATCGGAGCGCTGGAACAGGTCGGCCAATCGGGCCGGGGCGGTCCAGGGACCATCGCCGTGGTAGAGGACGAGATAGACGAACTCAGGGAGTGGGCCTCCGGGCCGGACGTCCACTCCAGCGGCAATTCCCTCGAGCGTCAGTGCAGTGTAGGTCGTCGTGCGCAGGGCCATGAGGCGGTCGACGGTGCGCTGGAACTCCAGCAGGAACAGAACTCTTTCGCCATTGACGGTATCGGCGGACCAGATCATGTCGGGGTGGCGTCGCTGCAGCGTCTTCTTGCTGACGAGCCCGGTGGATTCCTCGCGGAGTGTCGAGAAGTCGATCTCCTCGGCCCACTCGGGCGCGTGGCGGCGAATGACGATCTCGACCATCCGCCGGTCGGCGAAGACCGACTTGAGGAAGGCGTCGTGCATGGAGTCTCCGGGACGGTGGGACTCCAAGATGTCGAGGGGGCGTGGGCGAAGGGATGGCTGGATGGGCCGACTTGTGGTATGCGCACCCGTACTTTGTCGGCCACTTCGGGCCTGATCTGGCGGACAAACGGCCGGTCGGCAGTGGACACCCCCGGGGAACACAACGATTCCGTTGTCAACAAGTCTGTTGTGTCGGTCCAGCGCCATCGATCCCGGTCCCGGAGACTGTGCCGCGCAGGGGTGCTGGTCGCGATCGGGAGGAGTGGTTTGGAAGGGGAGGGCGACGTGTATCTCGCTGGCGGCGGGTCCGGTAAGGGACCAGCAAAGCTGAGGAGCCCGGCACGAGGGGAGGGTGTACTTGGTGCGCGCTGCTCCGATGCCTGGCAGTGGCACCCGCAGCCTAACCTCAGAGGGTCACGCCGTCCGCACCCGCTCGTGCCACAAGACCCATGACGGGCGCCCCATCTTGTGGCCTGGCCCAGACCAGACGCTTGAGGAGCTCAGCGCGTAACGGGGTTGCCGGGTCGTTCGGGGGGCAGCTCCTCCGGCGCAAAGACCAGTTGGGGGACAACCACCTCCCAGCTCTCACATCGTGCTCGGTCGCGGTACTTCGGATCCGACAGCTCGCGGCTCCATGCGACGATCGCCCGCACCCTCGCTGACCGAAGGCGCATTCCCGTCGGAAACCGAAAGTCCTTTGCCAAACGCGCTACCGACGTGCCCGATTGATCCAGTAGCTCCCGGTGGCCCGCATCCGTCACGCGCAACCGAAGAGGATCTCCGGGCCCAAGCGCCGCGATCGAACGGTGGACTGGATGTCCACGGTGCTGCCACCCGGCAAAGCTGAGGAACACATTCCGCATGCCGAGCGTTCGATGCAGGTAGTGGTGCGCCGAGGTTGCGGTGGGAAGAGATACGGGGGCACGCCGGAACACCGAAGCAACTTCCTGCAGTGCATCCAGCAAACTGTTGGGAGCATCATGGAACCGCGCCAGTGTCAGGGTCGTCCGTGCCCGGGTCATTGCGACGTAGTAGAGGCGGCGGGGCGCGTCCGCGTCTTCGTTGCGGCCCACCGTGTTCCACCCCCCGTCCAGCACCGCAACGTGGTCAAACTCCAGTCCCTTCGCGCGGTGCGCCGTCAGCAGCAGCAGCCCGTGCTGTCGCCGCCGGCAATCCCGGCCCCACTCTGCCAGCCACTCCAGCAAAGAATCCGTTGCGACCTCGCTTCCGCCCGCCTCCAGCTCGTGTTCCTGAATCGCCTGATGCAGAAGATCATTCCACGGTCCTGGTGGTTGTCGCCCCATCCACTTTCGCAACGATGACGCGTCTACGATTCGTGGATCCCGTTCACGGAGCCACCCGACCAGAGCCTGCGTCTCCCGCAGGTGCCAGAAGCCGGGAATCTCTTCGTCCCCCCTTTGCGCCTGGATCCCCTCGACGTCGCAGAATGCGCGCACCGGATCCAGGTACTTCCACTCGCGGGCCATGACCGCGCAGCGCGACCAATCCCAATCGGGATCAAGCGCCGCCAGACGCTGCAACTCGACCATCACGGCCTGTCCCTGCTCAACCGCATGCCTGCCCGCGGGAAGGATCTGCACCCATCCCCGCGTAACCGGATCTCTCTCTTCCCACTCCCCACCCGGGGGATCCTTCTTCCGCGCCCGATCAATCTCGATGGGACGGTCGGCCTTCATCCGCTCCCGCGCTGGTGCAATCAGCGCGTTGGCCGCCGCGATGATGTGACCGGTGGAGCGGTAGTTGCCGGTCAGATGGGACGACTTGGCGCTGTAGTCCTCCTCGAAGCGCCGGATGAACTCCACCGATGCTCCCTTGAAGGCGTAGATGTTCTGGTCGTCGTCGCCGACGGCAAAAAGGTTGAGCTTCGCCGCGCCCTCGCCCAGCGTCCGGCCCGCGAGAGCCGCGATGAGCTCGTATTCGTCGCGTCCAATGTCCTGATATTCGTCCACGAGAATCCAGCGGAAACCGGCCAGCAGCCGCTCACGACGCTCGTCGGCCTCCTCCGGCGGGAGTCCCTCGCCTCGCAGCAGATCGATCGCGCGGCGGAGGACCTGCCGAAAGTCAATATCGTCGGGTCGTTCCGAGCGTCCGGTGAAGCTGAACCCCGCCAGGCGCATCGCGAGTGCGTGGCAGGTCAACACGGTCACCGGGCGCGCGTCATCCCCAATCAGGTACTTGAGTCGCTGCCGGATCTCGACCGCGGCATGCCGGTTGTAGACCAGAGCGAGGATCCCACGGGCGTGTTGCCGGCGGGCGCACACCAGATAAGCGATCCGATGCACCAGCACCCGCGTCTTTCCCGAACCCGGGCCGGCGAGCACCAGAACGTTGGTTCGCTTGCGCTCGTCGGCCACGATACTCTGCTGGGCAGGGTTGTTCAGACTTTCGACGATCTTCCGCCACGACTCGGGCGTGGTCTCGCGGGCGGTTTCGGCCGCCTGGCCCGGGAGCCAACGGGCGAGAAACTCCTCCTCGGGCAGCTCAAAGTAGTCCTTCGTCAACTGGACCGCCTCGGTTGCGACAGCAAGCCCTCGCTTTGCAAACTGCACCATCACATGGATCTGGAGTACCTGCCCCTTATAGTGAAGAGCGAGCGGCTCAAAGTCGGTTTGTGTGAATACTCTGCGGACGCCTGGCTCCAGGCGAATCTTCATCGCGGGCCTGAAGACTACCAGACCCTTGTGGAGCCGAATCACCTCCTGTTCGTGGAGCCAGAGCAGGCCACGTTCCATGAGTGTTGGGGGCGAGCGCACCCTTTGTTTCAGGGCATGGTCGGACTCGATGGCGTGGTTGAGTTTGCCCAGGGTGGTCTCGGCCAATAGATCGATGCCCCTGGCATCCGGCGGCAGGCACTGCAGCAGATGCGCCAGCAATAGCTCCGCCCCCTCGCGGCGGATTCTGGCCCACCTCTCCAGGGCGTCCCATTCGCGGTGGAGCGTGATCTCTACCTGGTCGCGGCCAGGGTTCCGCACGCTCAGACTTCCCGGAGCCTCATCGTCCTCCCCACGCCCGTCCTTGCCGACGCTCCGGACGATGCGCATCAGCCGCTGCGGCAGGGGATCCGCCACCTCGTCGTCCCACAGGCGCTGTGCCGCGACCCGAAGATTCAGCACTGAGGAGTCGTTCTTGCCGAGGTCGGGAGCCAGTTCTCGCATATGCGAGATCAACGCAGTCTCGATCTCGCACGCTTCCGCCAGCCGCTTCCTCGACGCACCCTTGACTCCTGTGTGCACATACGCCGTCAGGGCGGTGTCGTTGGTGGCAATGCCATGGCTCTCCAGGTCTCGCAGCGCGCTGCGGACTTCCCTGGCTGCCATCCCCGCCACGCTCATCAGCTCGTCGGTCGTGACGCCCTTGTCGGGTGGCGCCTGGATCAATGCGTGCACGATGCGCAGCAACTCGCGGCGGCGTCTCGCCGGTACATCGTTGCGCCGCAGCCGCTTCTCCGCCTCCCCCACCGAGCTCACCCGCAGAGACGACGGGAAGATCCGCACGAAGTTCTCCTCGCGGCGGAGGTGATGCGCCTCTTCCAGCCAGGCTACCGCGGTCCGCACACGATTGTCGTCGGTCGCAGAGTCGCGCTCGAACGCCCGGTCCCGGTCCTCCGTCAGGATTTCTCCCACGGTGGCCACCACCCGTGGCTCCCGATCTCCCTTGACCCGGTGTCTGCGGTTCTTCTTGTCGAGTCGGTTCAGGGCCCGCAGGATGCCCTGGATCTCGTCCTGGGTCAGCCGTGAGCGCGCGGCCATCCCGAATTGCCGCTCCACGTCATCCACCGTGTAGAGCAACACGCAGCGCGCCGGAGCCTGATCACGTCCCGCGCGTCCTGCCTCCTGCAGGTAGTTTTCCAGCGATCCGGGGATGTCAGCGTGGACAACGAGCCTTACATTCGGCTTATCGATGCCCATGCCGAAGGCGTTGGTTGCCACTATCGCACGCAAGTCGCCCTCAATGAAACGCCGCTGGACCTCCTTCTTCTTCTCCGGCGACAAACCGGCATGGAAGAAGTCCGCCTTGACATCCTTCGCCTGAAGAAACTCCGCAACCCTTTCTGTCTTGCGACGGGTGGCGCAATAGATGATCGCGCCGTCGTCCCCGTCCTCCGGCAGGTGGCACTCGATAGCGAGGTGGATGTCGCCGAACTTTTCGTCTTCGCTGGTCGGCATTACCTCAAAGCCGAGATTGTCCCGCCTAGCGCCGCCGTTGTGGACCTCAACGGTGACCCCGAGCCGATCGCGAAAGTGCTCCTTGATGTCGCGGACAACGTCCGGCTTTGCCGTTGCCGTCAGGCAGAGCACGGGAGGCACGGGCATCTTGTCGCGGTCGGCTCTCTCTCTGATGAAGCGTGCGACGTACCGGTAGTCCGGGCGGAAATCGTGTCCCCACTTGGACAGGCAGTGCGCCTCGTCCAGCACCCAGGCCGCGATCTCGCGCTGATCCAGCACCCGTCGCATTGTACTCGAACGTAGCTGTTCCGGTGCGATCAGCAGAATCCCGGCGTCCCCCAACCGGACCCGCTCCAGCGCTTCCGAGCGCTCGGGCATCGACAACATCCCGTTGACCGTCACGCAACAGTTCAGTCCACGGCTCTCCAGCCCCTTTACCTGGTCCGCCATCAACGCGACCAGCGGTGAGATCACCACCGTCAGTGCGCCCGTGTTGTAATAGCGGGCAAGGGCCGGAATCTGGTAACAGAGCGACTTTCCCGTCCCCGTAGGCAGAATTCCGAGTACCGACTTCCCCGCCATCGCGTCCTCGACAATCGCCTGCTGATATGCGCGCCCGTCGTCGCCGCACGGACCGCGGAAGCTGTCAAAGTCGAACCAGTGCTTCATCTGGCGGTGCGCGTCGTGGTGCTCCCGGCACCACCGGCACGCCGCATCGGTACAAGCCGAGTCCCGCAACGTGCGTACCAACTTGCCCGCGTCTGGAAACTGGTGTCGCACCCAAGGCGACATGACCGACTTGTCGCCCGCAACCGAGAGCCACGCCAGGGCGTAGGCCAGCGACCATCGGTGCCGACCGATATCGTCGAGGATCTCATGCGTGTGCGTGGTGCAAGCCGTGTCCTGCAGGGAGTTCCGAGTGGCGTAGGTGGCCTCCCACTTTCGCGGGCGCGGTGCGGCGCGCAGTTCGGCAAAGAAGTCGTCGAGCGCACTGTCCACGCCGTGGGGCTCGAGTGTGCACAGCCAGTGCCAAGCGGTCAGTAACCCAGTCGACTCATGACGCAGCTTCAGCAACTCGTCGCGCTGGTCGCCAAAGACCTCCAGCGCAAGGCCCGCATCCAGCAGAGGATTGTTGCGAGTATCCCGGATGAGTCCTCCGTCCTGGTAGTGCTTTACCAGGTGGTGGTAGGGGTGGCGGGGGAAAGCAAGCGGGTTGAGGCGCAACGTATCGATCACCGGCAACTTCAGAAGGCGCAGCCCGGGTCTGGCCGATCGCAGATGCGGAAGATCGAACCCGATCACATTATGCCCCAACACGAAGGACGCGCCGTCCGCCAGATCGTCAAGACGCGACAGCGCTTCGGAGATGCCTCGGCGTTGCGAGTGACCGAAGCACTCGTCCGTATCCCCGCGAATGGCCCCCACCGCTCGGATTCGGCCATCCTTCCTTCCGACCTCCAGGTCGAGCGAAATGCACCTTGGCCGGTAGGGCTCGCCGCTCATTGATTGCGGGGTGTCGGGCAGCTCCTCCGCGCTACTCATAGCCGATCATAGTCCCCTACCGTCGACCTTGTTCTCGATGATGAGCGTGAAGTCCTGGCCCCAAAACGACGAAGTCGGCCGCTCGGAAATCTCTTCACACTCACTTTCCATGTCACGAATGTGGACTGTCCACACGAGGTGACTCGATCGACCGGCTTGGGTCTGGAGCGCACGTCAAGTACCAATTGTCTGCCGGCGTCGGTCATGTCCTGTCCTATTCCGGGTTCCGGGTCGTGAAGTGTGCCGAACCGGTTATCCTTCTTCGGGGAATGTCATCTAAACATGACATACTGTAAACAGTGCTTGACATTCTGTGGCTCTTGTCGACTACGGTCCCTCAGCCCAGGACCCTGCCGAAATCTGTCAACCATCTCGGCCATCGTCTTCGCTCTTTCAAGCCTCAGTTCCTGCGGATAGCCTTTCAATGTTAGCGCCGCGTTCGCTCGTTCGACCAATCGCATACCGTAGCGGGGCCCTACGAAACTCATCTTCGCTTCGGTGAAGTGAGGAGAACCGGCCGAACACGCTGACAGCGAAGAACAACGGAAGTCGGACGGCGAAATCCCGTGTGATTCGTAGAACGCATTGAGTCTTCGGAGCATTGCCCCTCCAAGGTCCGATCCTTCTCAAGTAGATGTCGCGGCGCGCATCCGCTCCTCGGCCTTGTGAAACCGGTCACGAATATCTGCGGCCACCTCTTCGATTTCCCTAGGAGCCCGTACCAAGTCGCCCGCGCGCTGGTGCAAGGCAACGATCAGCGGACGCAAGTTGGCGGACTTGGCGGGGTCGCTGGCAAGAACGGCCAACAGGTCTTGGGGCTGAGCACCCCTCGCGACCAAGCTCGCCACCAGGTCCAGCATCTCGCGCGTCGTCGCCTCATCGTTGGCAAGAAACACGGCATAGGCAGCCTGAAACGAGTCCAGCGAAGATCGATGATTCTCCTGTACCGCCAGGGCCAGTGACCTCGCGCCCTCGGCACGCCATTTCAACCACTCGACCCGGGTTCCCGCCGAGGGATCTTCCTCACCCATCGGCCAGGAGTTGCCTTCCTCCTCCAACCTCTTGCAAACCACAAGTGCCTCGTCGGCGAGACCAATATCGGCCTGCGCCATGCACTTCCAGCTCAGGGCAACCGCAGCATCCTGCCGGAGGTTCGGGACTTCAGAGGATTGGAAGCGGTCGATAACGGCATCGTAGCTTCGGATCTCTTCTTCGGTGTCGCCGAGGCGCCGGCATGCGAGGGCCTTGCTCATCAGCGCGGCAACCAGACTCGCTTGGATTTCGGGGCTCTGGGCACCGTCGAATCGATCCACCACGGCGTCGTAGTCGCGGATCGCGCCGTGATCGTCGTCGAGATGCGCCTTGGAGCACCCGCGCGTCACAAGTGTCTCCGCGATCGCCGGATCAAATAGCGGATGCTGCCAGGACCCAAACCGACGAATGAAATCGTCACAGGTCCCAATGGCCGCAACATACTCGCCAAGGCTGAGCTGTGCCCCTCCCCTCATGCCCAGCGTAAGGGCAGTCCACAACTGGATCGTCTCGTCGCGGCTGTCTGCAAGACCCAGCGCCCGGTCGGAGAGTTCCAGAACGGCGCGTGCGTTTCCCAACTGTTCATGCGCGTAGGCCTTCAGGTACCTCGCCCACGCGGTATCCGAATCCGCCAGGGGCTCTTGGGCCTCCAGCCGTCGGGACGACACGTATTCGTCCGCCAGTTCGATGACTCTCCCGAACTCTTCCGCCTCAACCGCCGCTCCAACGGCTTTCTCAAGGTCCTCGATTGCCCGGGCCTCCGCGCGAGTGCTTGCATGTTCCGAAGCCCGTTGGATGGCTTCCCACTTCCTGTCGACAAGACAGTCGCCGACGGGCGGTCTGCTCAAGAGCGCCCGCCTGATTCCCCGTCGAAGAGTCTCCGACTCCGCCGCGGCACGGGTCAGCCACCCCGAGAACATCCACAGGTCCCCGACTCCATAGCACGCCACCATGAACCGGATCAGGTTCTCGACGACGGCAGCCTCGTCCCGCTCGCGCCGAAGCTTGTAGTACATGCTGTACAACGGCTCGGCGGCCGCGTAGAGCCGCTTCCGGGCGCGGCCCTGCCGAATGACGGCACCGCGTTCGACCAGTCGCCCGAGCATGGTCGACGCCACCCGGATGTCCACGCGCGCCCGTGCCGCGATCTCGCTCGCCGAAGAGGGCTGCCACAGGTCGATCACCGCCACGTACACGCGCCGCTCCGTCTTGGGCAGAGCCTCCAGGTGACCCCGGAAGTATTCGGTGTGCTCGTCGATCATGGTGACCAGTTCGGACATCAGGCGGCGGAAGGACCGGTGCCGTGCGAACTCGGCGACCATTACCAGTAGACGAGGATTGCCGCCCGTGAGAATCTCGATCGGCCTGACTTCGGACCGGCTCGCCCGCTTACCGCTCACGACTTCCCACAGGCGACCGCACTCCTCCGTGTTCAGTGGTTGCAGCCCGACGATGCGGAACATCTCGAAGAACGGCTCGCTCACGTCGTCCAATTCGCGGAAGCGGCTGGTGGCAGACGCCAGCAGGATGATCTGCGGTTCCGTTTGAAGGACTTCGCGGAGTTGCCAGCCGAAATCGTCGTGGACGTCCTGGAAGAGGGACTGCAGGTTCTCGACGATGAGAACCAGCTGCTTGCCCAATCGGTCCGCAGCGTCGAGTACGGCGGCGCGGGCCTGTGCCTCGGTGATCCGTTCCTGCCAGCGCGGCGAAAGCGCGGCCCGGGTGTCACGGAGCTCCCGCGCCACCGTCGCATCGTAATCGTCGATTTCGTTGGCAAGATGGAACATGGTCTCCAGCCAGAAGTCGGTAAAACTGAAAATCTCCTGGCTCTCTTCCATGAACCGAACCGGCAGCAGCGACCGGGCGAAGTCCTCGTTGCTACGCAGCTCTGCCGCGACCCGCGCTAGCAGCATCGTCTTGCCCCGTCCGCGAGGCCCGACGACGAGAATGTGCTGACACGAGGGGGAACTGATGTTGCCCTGCAGGTCATCGAGCAGGAGGCCGAGTTCGTGACCACGGACCACGAACTGCTCCTTGATCTCCTGGTCTGACTGGAACAGGCCGGGGTTGAACTTGCGGATGGTGGGGGCGGGTTGGGTGGTCATGGGTCTCCCGCGCCCGTCGGCAGGTCGGGGCATCGGCTCTCAAGCGGTACGTGGTGATCTCGGAAGCGTGCCGCAAGCCAGTCCTGATTGATGCGGTCGGGGATTCCCAGGCGATTGACCAGTGGATGAAGCCCGATGCTACCAGTCACGATCAAGACCGGCCCCTGGTCCCCCAATGCCTGGATCGCACCGCGCAGCCAACTCAGGAACTCGTCCACGCGCTTCGCGTCGCCGTCGTCGTGGAGCATGCGTTTGATTCTTGACGCTGTGGCCAAGCCTGGAAGCGATCGAACGGGTGGAATACGTTTCCTTCGCGATGGCCGCGATCGCGTCCTCTGCGCAGGTCGAACCCTCTACGTCCGCAAACAGGAAGATCGAGCCGTCGGCCTCCAACCGCCGTCCGAGCTCTCTGGCGATGCTGGTCTTGCCCATCCGCCGCTGTCCGGTCAGTAGAACATGGTTGTGGTCCCGGACGTGGGATTCCAGAACCCGCAGTTCGGGCTCGCGATTGAAGAAGTCGTCGCCGCTCACCCAGCGGCCAGCGGTTGATCTCATGGCTCTCCTCTGGTTGGTGTGACTTGTGAAGAGAAAGAAAATACACAACGAGTTCGTTGTCAACGGGATTGTTGTGTAATTGACTTGCGAGGGCGCGACGAACTCGACCATGCCCCAAGCCCGCAAGTCCGAGTGCTGGACAGGTTGCTCCAAGGTGATCGGAATCCTCCGGAATCGGTGATCGGTTCGTCGGAACGGGGTGATCGCAATCGTCGGAATGCTGAGGCCGGTGGAGGAAGGGCGGTGTCGTTGGCCGCGGGGATGTAGCGCAGGTAGTGTTTGAGGCATAGTCTTGCCATTACTCCCGACAGCCGATCTTCGGCAAACCAATGAGAGGTCCACTCGATGAAGCTTACCGGTCGACTCTGGCTCTTTGCCGCTGTTGCAATCTCGACTGCCCCGACACACCCTTCACAGCCCGGAATAGACCAAGCCATGGCGAACGTCTGGGTTTGTGTCTCCGAAGTATTTGAGGCCTCGGCGGCGGTGAGGTTGGGGGCGCTTGGAGTAGTGGGTTCAGAACTTCCGGAGGAGCTTGAGGAACAGGTCCTGAAGGGTGCCGTGCTCTCCAAAGACGCCTACGACAGACTCTGGTTCGCCGTTGCGGACCTCGCTCAAGCCCTGAAGGGAGAAGACCTGATCGCTCTCACCTACCGCGGAAGTGTGGAGGGTGCCAAAGCGCCGGGAGACACATGCCCTCCAGCCGAACGCTGAATGGCACTGAATCAACATCCATCCCGGTTCATCCCTTTCCGCAGTTGTTGGACTCGTGTCCGACTCTTGACCTGACAAAGCACCCCCTTGGTGGCCGGGATTGGGCTCATGGCTCGTCCGACGGTGAGTCCAAGGGCAGTACGCATTACGGTCGCCACCGGGGGCCACGTCCACCCGGTCGGGCCGGAGATCCATCGCCACGGCCGAGGCCGATTCCCGACTCTTGTCCGCCATCTTCGCCCGATTCTGGCGGACAAATCATCCAGCCCGCGTTTCAGCCCTGGAGCGACGCTTCGCTGGCACCGACAGGCGTCGCAGGTCCTCTACTCCTCAGTCGCGAGCCCGGGCAGCTCTTCCCGGAACGCGTCGCCACTGCTCCCACTCCTGCACCCTTGGCCGGTGTTGGATTCCGTCTTGGGGAGTGAGGCAGATCGACCGATCAACTGGATCCATGGCCAACGGCTCTATCCACGAGAGGGGCAAGATCCTGCCAAGCCTCGAGAATGGTGTCCACCACGTAGCGGCGGTATTCCTTGAGGTTGTCACCCTCCCAGAATCTGTCAGTCGGGGGATCCAAGTGCTTGTAGGCCGCCCACGGCCGGAAGTGATTCGGAAAAGCGGGATGTGCCTCCTTCTGAAGGGCTACCTCTAACCCCTCGCCAAAGGCTCCGCAGGCTACCCATCCACGAGGAAGGGGAGGAAAACCTCTCTTGCGATCCCATCCCAATCTGACATCCACCCTTTGCTCACCACGGGGCCAACCCTGTCGCCGCAGACCCAATCGTCCTTCATGGAGAAACGACTCGACGCCGTCATCGGCTATCCGCCCGTCAATGAGAGCCGCGTCGAGATCGCTCTTGAGACTGCGAAAGAATCGATCCACGAACTCGAAGACTTCCGTCTCCAGATTCGCCCACTCCCTGATTCGCGCTTCGTGCTCAAAAAAGAATTTGACCCGCTCGTCGTCGATCCGATTCATCCAAACTGCTCCTTCAGCGTACGTAAGTAGTTTCCGACGACATCAACTGCGTCGGCAGCGGAGGTCGCAGGCCGTGATTCGTTCAATACCGCCTCCAACATGGCGCGGACCTCGGGCCACGAGAGAGCTTTGAAAGCGCGCTGTGCTTTGGGTGTAGTCGCCGTAAAGGGCTGACAGCCGTTTGGGGTAAGGAAGAGGAATAGCGGCGCGATCTCGTCCTTGAAGTTCTTGTACAAATCGTCGCACTGCTCGTCTTGCTCTGGCGCGTCGACCTTGTTCTCGATGATGAGCGTGAAGTCCTGGCCCCATACGACGAGGTCGGCCTCTCTGCCATTCCGCCACACCGAAAACGCCACCTTTCTGACTGCCACCGGCGCAGAAGCCGGCTCCCCTGTGCAGTGCTCCACCAAGCGCCTGACAAGCCCGCATCCGAGGCCGTGCCGTGCCGTCGGCCGCAAGAGCCACTCGAGCATGCGGGAATGAGTATTTTCGTCGCGGGCGCGACCGATGATACCTAGGAAGTCCGACGGTCCACTCACCCACAGCGCGTCCGAAACCAGATGGTCCTGCTGGAACCGCATCTCCGACATGGCTTCATTCCAGTCGGCCAGGAGTGCCCTCGTTTGGCGCTCGGCGGTCTCTTCCCACTCGCATTCCATCGCACGAATGTGAGCTTTCCACGAGCCGACTCGATCGACCGGCATGGCTTCAGGGGGTACGGCGATTTCCGACGGTCTACCGGTGTCGATCATGTCCTGTCCTACTTCGGCGCGTCGTCATGGTGTCCCCCTCGGTCGCAGTCGGGATACGGACGGCGGCTCCAGCATCAGCACGTCGTCTACCATGTCGCCTTGGATTCCGGAAATCCCATGTCTATCTGCTGCAAGTTCCGGGCAACTTATCCATCGGTCGCTGGCATCCGCATCGAAGCCGCCGCGCAGTTCGGTAGCGAACCCTGGATAGAACGCGGCGACGCTCAACGCGGTGAACCGGTGGCCTTCTGCGCTTGCCATAACATCACCCTTGGTTGCGCATGGGTGCCAGTGGTACCTGTCCGCCACTGGCACCTTGCGACCGGAGTAGTCAGTGCCGCCAGCACGGTCGAAGGCTGCCACGATGGTGGAGTCGGTTAGCCAGTGCATTGTACTGTCGGCGGAAGTCACGTAGCTGTCGCCCCACCTCTGTGAGTGATGGAACCACCCAACTCCAAGGATGTGCCCGACTTCATGCAGCGCGATGCGACGCCAGCGCTTTACTGTGTGCGGCGTGGAGCCTCGCAGGGGCGGGATCATGACCACGCCCATAACCGACTTGTCTGCCTCCGACAGCGGGTGCTGGCCGCTGAAGCGGTCCCACCCGCACGGGGCAGCCGCTGCGGTATACCTAGCGTCGTGGTCGTTCGGCATGTACACGATGTGCAGGGTCAGTCCTGGTGGAATCGTGTCGCCAGTGCGGAGGTGGTTGTCAAACCCACGGTTGCATCGCCAGTGGTAGATGCTGCCGTCGCGTGGGGACGTGGGGATGACGAATGGCACCGCAGGCGTCGGTGACAGCAGGTCCGCCAGGACCGGAATGGCCAGCGCGAACCCGTCAGCCACCGAGTCCGGGAACGCTGCTGGTGTCACTTCGGTGCGCGTGCTTGGACAGTCACTCGCGTCTTCGCAGACCCACCAGCGCGCGTGGATCGGGTAAGGGCGCTGGCGGTCGATGACGATGCTGGTACTGTCCAGTTCGATGGGTTCGTCGGGACCGCTGACTGCGGGCGTCACAGGTAGTTCGCAAGCAACCAGCGCGGTCAGGCCGATTACCTGTCCAACCTTCTTGCTGAACATCACCGCATCCTCGCATGCCGACGAGCCCGACACCATGGGTTCCGCGCGTTGCTTGCCCAACCGCCCTGCCGCCTCTTCGCCGCATTCTGGACGAGGCAGCCATGCGGTCGTTGGATGGGCGGGGTCATTCGCGCGTTACCGCTGCCACACCGCGAACCCTCTTCGTCGCAGCGATTCGGCCAACTCCCGCTCCTTGTCCTCCGCTTCGCCCGACGCCACCGGGTTACGGTGCTCGTACTGCCTCCGCATGAGGTATTGGCCGTATTTCGTGACGTAGCCTTTTCCTGCCTTTTCCCCAAGCTTGTGCTGCTCGAAACGTGCCTCGGGGGTGAGTGAGGTAACACCCACGTACACGCACGGCTTTCCGCGCCGATGGCCAGGGTTTTCCCTCCTGAACTTGGAATCTTCCAGCACGGCCTCATCAAGTCGAATCACATAGAGGTTCCTCGTCCTGTTCATACACATCGCTCCGGAGTTAGGGGGGAGATCGATCTACGCCAACCAGTGATCTGATGCAACCCTCGACCGTCCTCGTGTGCGCATTGCCATCGTTCGCCTTCTTGACGCTCATTCCGACGGCCACTAATCGTGATTGCCCGTCCAGGTAGCCGCCGCCCACCCCCACCTGAGCCTGACTGCCCCATGCCCCTCCGCAAATCCCACCTCTACTCCTCGCTCTGGAAGAGCTGCGACGAGCTGCGCGGGGGAATGGACGCATCCCAGTACAAGGACTACGTGCTCACGCTGCTCTTCATGAAGTACGTCTCGGACAAGTACGCGGGCGACGACGAGTTCGCCGACATCAGGGTGCCGGCGGGGGGCAGCTTCGCCGACATGGTCGCGCTCAAGGGGACCAAGGAGATCGGCGACCGGATCAAGAAGGTCATCGGACGGCTTGCCGACGCCAGCGACTACCTGCCTAAGGGCGTGATCGACCAGGCTGATTTCAACGACGAGAGCAGGCTCGGCAGTGGCAAGGAGATGCAGGACCGCGTCTCGAAGCTGGTCGGGATCTTCGAGGGGCTCGGTTTCCGCGCCAACCGTGCCCACGGCGACGACCTCCCGAGCGACGCGTACGAGTACCTCATGCGGCACATCGCGACCCAATTCCCCACAACGCGTCGATTTCCAAGACACCGTCGCGGATTTCGCTCGGAGGCGGCGGAGTGCCTCCTATCCGCATCCAAGCTGCCCTCCGTCAGGATTCACTCGGAAGGCCCATCGACTCCCCCGCGCCACTCGCCATCACCAGACTCAACCCTCGAGCTGTCGGCGCCCCCTCCCGGGGAATGGCCGACGACCTGTTGGTCAATACTGAATTCATAGTCGCCCCTTTCGATCTTCCTGCGTGCCTCCTCGAAAAACGATTCGGGGACTGGCGGTGCCGCGGCTCGGGCCTCATCCATGCGATTCATGAGCTCGTCAAAGGCCGCGCTGAGCTCGCCAATAGCCATGTGCCTCCCGCGGCTTCCAAGCTGCCGGAAGCGGTCCCGAAGGTTTGTAAACTCCACCGCCGAACCACCTATCTCGCGAACACGCATATCCATACCCAACGCCTCAAACATGGCTGGAAAGAACCCCGCAACAAGCGCCAGCCCTGCAGCAACATAGTTCAACCAACTCGCGCTTCCATCCAGCAGAATCTGCGATGACGCCGTACCGCCAAGCAGAATTGGCGCAACGATGAAAGCATTCTTCCAGTACTGTGCGCGCTTCTGCCACAAATACAAACCAGCTCCGGTGTATTTGCAGGATTCTTCCTGTCTGCGACATTCCTTGACTATTTCTTCATTGTGTTTGTCTGTCATACGCTTTTCGGAATATCTGTGCCAAAGATCTTTTGCCACTCCACTCCTGCGGTGAGAGGAGTATTGGTTTCGTTTTCGCACGCCTTTTCCGCTCGGCCACGGGCCATACGTGCTTTCGACAGCCAGGCATTCCCCAGATCCATTGCCTCAAGCGTCCCTGGAGCATGGACCGTTGTGTTGGCTTTTCCCTCGAGGTGCTTCAAGAAGTCACGAACCATCCAATCGTAATAGGTTTTCGGCTTAGTCCTATGTTCCCAACCACTTAGGAATTCGATGCCGATCAGCTCAAGCCAAAATGACTTGATCGGCACGTTACAATACGCCTGCCATCGCTTCATCATGCGAATCAGATTCCGCGTATTGCTGTTCGTGCTGTCGTTGCTAGTCTTGACAAGTCTGCTTTCCGCATCGTAATCTGCCTTCTTGTAGTATCCACCACCATCCGTCATGCAGATCCAGTATTGGCCATTTGTCAGTGAAAAGGCTGGGACCAGTTCCACATTATAAGACACAAACGGTACCTTTACTACAGGTCCGTCTCCCTTGATGTATGTGGTCGAGAACGTCTTTGCCAGAACGCCTTTGATTTCCTGCAAGAGCTGGGATTGTCGATTTCCAGTCCTGCTCTCAAATCGGTGGTACACGGAGTCGGGTAACTCAAATAGGACATCAACGTCTCGCGGCGGCCGAACCCGGGTGTACTTTCCCCATGATCCAATGATTTTCGAGTTTTGCGTCTTGCTTTGTGATGCCCAATAGCGACTATTCAGTACTTGGACAACTTTCTCTCGCCGATCCCTACCTGAGGTCATTTGGGCCTCGGTTAACGCAATGTTCTCTAGGAATTTGGAAAAACGCTTGCTGACCGCCATTATATAACCTCTCCTTGTGAGTGCATCCCCGGTCGGTGGGCCTCTCGGCAGGTTCCGGCCAGTATCGTTTTGAGCAGTATTCTACAGGCTGCGGTGGTTTTCCGCACGCTTGTCGAGCCAGGTGTCTGTTCGGGCCTCGCCACCCACGACGAGCGAGCGGGGGCGCGGCATAGGCCTTCCTGTCGGGAGTCCACTTGAACTGGAACCGGGTGACCATGGAGGCGACGCTCCACCTAAGACCTCCGATCCGCATCCACTAAGGAGAAGTGATGGTCGCCCGTGGCAACCAGTTGGCCAAACTCGCACCCCTCCTGGCACTCCACCCCGACACGCTGGTCCATGACACCGGGATAGTATCGAAAACGTTGGACGCCGAGGTCACTCTGACCAGCGATGCCGGTCACCAACGAGATCAGGTGGAACACCTCCAGCGACGCGAGGTTGGCACTGAACGGGAACACATTCTCTCGCCGATGTAGCGGACTCCCAGCATCAAGCCCAGCCAGGTAGCTGGGATCGTCGAGCAGACCGGCCTGATCCAGCGACACCGCGTTCTCGTCGTAGGCTCCCAGGCACCGCAGACACGCTCGACCCGGCGCCACGGTTTGTACTTGCCAGTCGGCACCGCGGAACTGGCCATCGCGATGGCGGACCAGAATACCGCCGTCGATCACCGGCACGAGGTGGCTGTAGGCCAGGAAATTCAGGACGTGTCGAGGATGGGGGCGATCCACACAGCTGAACAGGATGTCGCAATCAAGCGCAGCCCGATAGGCTTCGGGGTGGGAGACTTTTTCGGGAACCAGACAAAGGTCCACCGTGGCTGCTGTCGCAACTGATCGTATCCGCTCGGCAGCTACCTCCACCTTCAATCGTCCCAAATCGGCCTCAGTGGCCGCGACCAACCGGTCGAGGTTTTTGGGCTCGACCAGGTCGAAGTCGATCAGCGTGATCTTCTGCGCGCCAATCCGCGCCATCGACTCCCCAACCATCGAGCCCACGCTCCCCAGCCCAACGATGCCAACCCTGGTCCGCTCGAGTTCGACCTGCGCATCGTCTCCCCATGCGGCCACAGTTCGAATCAGCGTTTCGTGCTTCCGCTCGGGACGTGGCGAGTGAGGTGTCCGTGACACGTGGAGTGCCTCTCCAACCACTCGGACTTCCGGAAGCCACGACATTCGCGGTTTCGACTGACCGGTCACTGCCACCCAGGTCCGAGCACTCCAAGTACCGTCATTCCCGGTGGTCATGCCAATCAACGGCATGCCGGTTAGAGCACACGCCGCGCGGGCGATCCGGTTCTCGGCCGCAACATCGTCCTCGCTCATGTGCTGCCACCCCGGAAACGGATGACTGTGGAGGAATGCTAGCCCAGCCCGATGGCGAAGCGCCTCCTCCAAGGCGCGCTGCAGGTAGCCTGGGTTGAAACTGACGTTGCCGTGAATCTCGCGGTCGCCTGGTTCCGCATCGATGTGGTGCGTCAGAAGGGCCGTCGTTCGAGTCAGTCCCTCGGAGGGGTACCACAACGCGAATGTCAGATCCTCCTGGCCGTCATCTCGGACGAGAAGGCCATGCACCCTCCTGGCAAGGGATGACGGCATCGCCACCGAATGTACTTCAAGCATCTTCGAACACCTTGTTGACTTTGGAAATGAGCCGACGGCCAGTCTTTGGCTCCGACCAGCCAAGGTTGTGACTCCAATAGCGCCATTCCGGCCCCAAGGCGCTTTCGATGATGTTACGTCTTCCCGGGACGGTGTCCGAGGTGTCCAGCAGGTGCGGGTTAGATCGGACATGGATCGCGGCGGCGATGGTGAGCGGATAGTCCGCGGTCGCCTGCAGTCCCAGATCGATCACGCGGCCGACGAACCGTCCGCACGGCACCTCGAAACCTGGGACCACCACGAAAGGGGTCCCATCCTGTGCCGAGGCGCGCTCGGCAGGGAAACCAATCGCCGTTAGGTCCGCCTGGAGCCGGTCCGGGCCAAAGATCATGAGACGGGAGTCGGGTCGCAGTGGAAGACCACGAAACGCGAGTCGGGCTTCGGCTCGAAGACGGTGTCCTTCTTCAACTGCTTGAGATCGTCCCCGATTCTCAGCACCAGGATCGTCTGCGTGGGGTCCTCTCCCGCGAGTTCAAGGAGCTGGGCGGCGGTGTACTTTTCCGCTTCGAGCTCGAACTTCTGTTGGTCGATGAAGATCGTGGTCGGCTTCTGGGTCATGGTCGTCATGTCTGCATCTCCGTTTGGGGTCTGTGGTGTCGCTATCCTGGTAACCGGATTCAGGGTGGAAATGTGTGAACTCGGACTCCCAGGGTTCACACTTCAGGGGGCTGCCTACGGTTATGTTGGTAGCATCCCAACTCATCCAGCGAGGAAGAGACCACTGGCGCGTCCACACCATTCGGAGGCGGAGATCGAGCGGCTCTCCGCGCTCAGCCCTACGGATCGCAGGAATGTGGTCCGAACGGAGGGGCGTCTCCTCATGCTGGAGACGCTGGCATGGCTGGTGCGGAAGGGCCTCAGTGACCGTGACACAGAACTGACGGAGACCGCAGCCGGACATCTCCTGGAGGGTTCCCGCCCGATCGCGATATCAGCTTCACAGGTGCTGCGTCCCGAAGATCGCAAGGATGTCCATTCCGAGGCGTTCCGCCACATGTTGCAGTCCCTCCAGTCCGCTACCGGTGAGGAGCTATCCTTCTGGGAGGAACGATTCGGACACGCCTACAAGCATTGCTGCATCGATGTGGTCCGCAAGCACCGGACGAAGCTTCACAAGGCCACTGCTTCCATCCACGACATGCCAGAGGACACAAACTCACCTGATGAAGGCGACCTTGCGGCGGAGATAGCGGAGGCCATTGACCTTGAGAATCGCCAACGGATCGTTTCTGAACTGCCACCCCAGCAGGCGGTGGCAGCCACTCTCGCATGGATTGAACGTCGAAAAATCTCTGGACCCGACTCGGTCTCAGAAATCATGGGAATCAGCCCCAGCATGGTTCACCGACATCTTCGGAACGCAAAAAGGCGCCTGAAGAAGATTCCACAGTTTCGCGCCCTGCTGGACCTGTGAAGGGACGCGACATGTTCGGAACGACACCAATGACCCACGTCGACGATCTCAAGGCCCAGATGCTGGCCGAGTTCGAGGCCGGCTCCAAGCCGGACATCGCCGCCTACGTTCGCGCCGCACCCGAAGCGCGCCAGACCCTGTTGGACTACTGGGTCATACTAGTCAGTTCCACGCCGCTCGCGGAGTTGCGGCTCGGTGGAGACCAAGGGGAACCCCGGCTTGATGCCATGGAACGCGAGGTCGTTCGTGACCTCTGCCTTGCTGCATCGCTCGGCCCGGAATGGCTGAAACGGCCCGACACCGAAGAAGAGGTTCAGCTGGCATCAATTGGGGCTGAAATGGAGCGTTTGCGCGGAAGTCAGTACCGATTTCGCGGGAAGGCTCCGGTCACATTTCGCCGGATGGCTGTGTACGGTTGGGTAACTGGGCTTCTGACCAACGACCAGTCGCCCGGTATTTCACGGATGCGGGTTCAAAAGGTGGCGTACCTTTTGGAGCACGGTCTCGATCTCGGCGTGTTTCGAAAGCACACCCGGCATCGGTTCGGTCCGTACGATCCCTCGCTCACGTACCGAGACGCTGAACCAGGATGCCTCCGAAAGGAGTACCTGGTAAGAGGAGCGGACCGCCTTCTTCGACCGGGACCCAAGCATTCCCAGGCAGCGAACTACGCAGTCCGATACGTCCGCAATGAAACAGTAGCCCGGGCTTTCGTCAAGAAGCTTCGTACTTTTGATGAGAGTATGTTGGAAACGTTGACGACTGTCCACTCGGCAGCCAGCAACCTTGACGATGAGGATAAATCGGTTGAAGCGGTGACGAACGCTATTGCCAATGACGTGGCTTGGAGGGGCAAACTCCGGCGAAGCAACTTTGCCGCTAGCAATATTGACGAGGCACTTCGCATACTTTCCTTGTTGCGTTTGCTATAGGAAAGTGTCTGGGAGCGCCTCGTCAAGATAGCACACTAGGCACGTGTAGAAGTTGCCTCACTTGCGTGATGTCACCTTTAACTTCAACCACCCAATGGCCTGAAGCCTGTCGAACCTCTCAATGGCATGACTCGCTTTCATTTCGACGGTTGGCCACTTGCCTTCGGGTAGAGTGACAAACTCCGGACTGCCGTGAGCACTCTTGCTCGCGTGCAGCGAATTCGCATGATACCAATCGAGTGCCTCAAGGATCTGTCTCCTCTTGGAATAGGGGAGTCTAGTCGTTGTATGGTCTAGAGCGATCGCAAGTTGCTTGATCATCAGATTGTATTGCGCACATCGAACCGCGTCTGCCGGTAGTGTCGCATTCATACCGGGATGGAACGTATCAGTGGCCGCCATTACTCGCTCTCGCCCAGCCGTCAACACTTGTCGTATCTGCTTGATATCAAGACGCTCAAGTTGCTTCATGTGGACCCATTTGGCAGCGCCCAATATCGCTGTAGCCACTATGGCAGCTACTATACCCGCCACCACGCTGGTCGCCATGTCGCCAAGTGCTTGTTGTCCGGCCATGTGTTCGTGCCTCGCCAGTCTCGGGTAGCAAATGGTCAATGAACGACCCGGCCAGATCGTTCCCAGCCTCGTCATACGGAATCTCCTCGTACAGCGCCGGCCCCTGCGTCACCCCCCAATGGATCAGCCCCTCCACGATCATCGGGTTGATCATGTTCCCGCAATCGTCCACCGCCACGAACCGCCGCATGGCCACCTCCCACCCCACCTTCCGCGCGGCCGCCGAAACGCCCCCCTCAGGCGGATCATCCTGCTTGCATTCCCCTTGCTGCTCACCGTTCAAGAACTGGACCGAGCAGCTGCTTCCTTCATCCGAGCGATAAACCCATCGTCCGTGCTTCTCACCATCGACGTACGATCCTTCGCCCGTGTCGCCATCGGCAAACCGAATGTTCCACTGGCCGTGCTGCTGCCCCCTTTCATACGGGCCCTCTTCGATCTGCCCATCGGGAAGCCGAAAGACCCAACGGCCGTATCGCTGACCGTCAACATACGGACCCGCAGAATAGTGGAGCTCCTCTCCTGAATTGTCATCGGCGCGCACAGCAATCCAGCGGCCATCCCGCTGACCGCGCCTCAGCATGCCCATCTCGAACTGAACCTTGTCGCCTTCGAAGGTCCGTGTGATCGTCCCCATACCGTTCGCCAACCCATCATCGCAGTCCCCGCCCCAGGTGGCAGCCGCTCCAAGAGCGAGGCCGGGATTCCAGAGGTAGCACTCGGAGTGGTTGACCAGATCCATCCAGCAGGTGGTCCCTTCCGGCTTGCCGGTGCACGACTCATCGCCGGGATCGAAGGATTGACCGACCGCTCGGACAACGCTGGCGGCGAGGAGGGACGCGACGGAGAGACCCACAGACGTCAGCACCCGGATCCTCCGACAGACCGTTCGATTGGCCCAGACATCAGAGCTCATTCGCCGGTTCCTTCCGTAGCTGTGCTTGAATCGATCACTCGCCGGTACGCAGACTCGGCCGCGAACCACGGCCATGTCAAGGTCCGACCTGCTCGGCAAGCCAGTAGGCAACGAAGTTAGGTCAAAGGATGCAAGGGTCAATTCCCGGTCCGAGCCACCCGGAACCCGAGGTCGTTGACACGGTTCCCGGCCTCAAACGTGAAGCGGAAGGCCGAGCGGAGTAGGCTCGGCTGGAAGCCATAGGAGCCGCCGCGCCACACACGACGGGAACAGTCACCTTCATACCACGGAGTTCCGTCGGCCGGCGCACCCTCGTAGCTCTCGTTCCAGCAGTCATCCACCCATTCCGCTACGTTCCCAAGCACGTCATACAGCCCGAACGCGTTCGACCGGTATGACCCCACCGGCGCCGTGTTCGCATGTCTGTCCCGGCAACCGACGAGATCGCGCCCATCAATCGCGTGCTCGGCGTGTCCGACGGCATCGTATCCGTTTGCATACTGACACTGTTGCCGCGTGCTCTCGCCCCAATACCGCGCAGTCTCCGTCCCCGCGCGCGCCACGTATTCCCACTCCGCCTCGCTCAGCAGGCGATACTCCTCCCCTGTTCGGTCCGTCAGCCACTCGGCGTACGCCCAGGCATCATCCCAGCTCACGTTGACAACCGGCAGCCGGCCTCGGCCCCAGCCTTCGTCGCCAGGCTCATGGTCGCGACAGCCACCCGCGCGTACGCATGCGTCCCATTCCTCGAACGTCACTTCGTACATGCCCACCGCGAACGTGTAATTGATCATCACCCGGTGCTGTTGCTGTTCCCAGGAAACCCGACCTTCCTCGGAGTCCGCGGATCCCATCATGAAGCTGCCGGGCGGCACCACAACCATTTCCGGGCACACGTCGCAGTCCCGGAAAACCTCGCCCACCGCCTGTGCGGCCAGGGGGCTTCGCCATCCCGACCAGACAACAGCCGCCAGAGTGAGCAGCAAACCGATCGTCTTCATGGTGGACTTCCTCATCGCTTTGCCTATGGATTCCCTGTGCAGGCTCACTAGCTCTCGGGGCCGATCCCTCGGCGGTCGCGTTGGAATGGTGCGCGCGGGGGACACGAACTCAGACCCGGGAAGGAATGTAGGTCCCCTGTCGAGTCGTGTGCTACGTCATCGCTGTCCAGGGGCACGCACAGAGGATTCCAGCGCGGGCAACGCATCTTAGAACGATCCGGAACACGTACCTACTTCGGCTTTCGATCGCCGTTGTTCCCCAAGCTTGGTCGAGCACCGCCATTGAGGATTTGTATCTTTTGATCAAAGACAGCGCCGATGCGCCTGAATCCATCCCTGCTTGGATGCATTTCGTCAGACCACATCGCTTTGGGGTTGTCGGAGCCTGTCAGACATTCTCTGATGTCTAAGTGGTGAATATGGGCATGGGGTTCAGCAACGCCCTCAAGTGTAATGTGAAGTTGATCTATAAGACCCTTTACGATCTTATGCATCTCTTCAGTGTCGGTATACCCCTGTGCCTCCAAGGCGGGTTTCAACCAAGGGCCTGGCAGAAAGAACCATCCGCCATAACCTCGACCGTCTGGAACTGGATAGGCGTAGCCATGGATGAGAATGTGCACCGGGTTGGAATCATTGAACCCGACTGCCTCACAGCACTCGGTGATTCGGGCGATTATGGCCTCGTAGGCATTTTTGATGCGCGTCATTACTTGTGCGACGATGTCTATGTCCAGCCCACTTGTACCGCTCCCCTTGGGTCGCAAGAGCAGAGCAAATCGGTCTCCTGCCAAATCGTTACCTCCCCCGGAAAGGAGTACGGCCAGCGGAGCATTGGGGACGGCGACCAAGCAATCACAAAACTGGTCTAGCTGGTCTCTGGAATACGCCATTGATTCAATCGTGTCTCCGTGGTTTGCGACGGAGTGAATCTCATATCCCTGCTCTCTTAGCCGATCAAGCAGATCGAAGCTGGGTAGTGCAAACCAAGAATCCCCCTCAGCGACCAACACGCCTTTTGAGTTCCGGAAGCGGCTTCGCTTCTTGGCCCGCTCTAGTGCTTTGTTGACGAGGGTCTCACCCATGTTCTCCTCCGTTCGTCCTCCCACCCCTTCACCCACACCGCCCCGGCCACCACCTCCACGCGCATGCCGCTTGCCACCCCCCTACCCCGCCACCCCCTTCTCCCGCAGCACCTCCCACACCCGGTCCGGCCGAATCGGAATCTCCATATGCGTCACGCCCAGGTGCGCCAGCGCATCCACCACCGCATTCGCGATCGCGGGCGGCGCCCCCACCGTAGCCGACTCCCCCACCCCTTTCGCCCCCAGCGGATGATGCGGCGAGGGCGTCACGGTATGCCCGGTCTCCCACGCCGGCGTCTCCACCGCTGTCGGCACCAGGTAGTCCATGAACGACCCGGCCTGGTTGTTCCCGTCCTCGTCGTACGTCATCTCCTCATACAGCGCCGGGCCCAGCCCCTGGGTCAGCCCACCGTGGATCTGCCCCTGCACGATCATCGGATTGATGATGTTGCCGCAGTCGTCCACCGCCACGAACCGCCGCACGCTCACCTCTCCCGTGCCGCGGTCGATATCCACGACACAGATGTACGTCCCGAACGGGAACGTCAGATTCGGCGGATCGTAGTAGTTCGTCGCCTCCATCCCGGGCTCCATCCCCTCCGGCAGGTTCGTGTACGCCGCGAACGCGCAGTCCTGGATGCTCACCGACTTGTCGGGCGCGCCCTTCACCGAGAACGTGCCGGGCTCCCAGTCCAAATCCTCCTCGCTCACTTCGAGCAGGTGCGCGGCGATCTTCGCCGCCTTGTCGCGGATCTGCCGCGCGGCCATCACGCCCGCAGCACCCGCCGTCGGCGTCGACCGGCTGGCATACGTCCCCAGCCCATACGGCGCCGTGTCCGTATCACCCTCCTCCACCTGCACATGCGCCGCCGGCAGCCCCAGTTCCTCCGCAATAATCTGCGCGTACGTAGTCTCGTGCCCCTGCCCCTGCGACTTCGTCCCGAACCTGGCAATCGCCTTCCCCGTCGGGTGCACCCGCACCTCGGCCGAGTCGAACATCTTGATCCCCAGGATGTCGAAGTCCTTCGACGGCCCCGCACCCAGCACCTCCGTGAAGCTGCACACCCCGATCCCCATCAGCTCCCCCCGCTCGCGCTTCTCGGCCTGCTCCCTGCGCAGGTCGTCGTAGCCGATCATCTCCTTGGCCATGTCCATCGCGGCCTGGTAGTCGCCGCTGTCGTACTCCCAACCCAGCGGCGAGTGGTACGGAAACGCCTCCTTCGGGATGAAGTTCTCTTCCCGCAGCGTCGCGGGATCCTTCCCAATTTTGTGCGCCAGCGTGTCCACGATCCGCTCCATGCAGTGCACGGCCTCGGTCACGCGGAACGAACAGCGGTACGCCACGCCTCCCGGCGGCTTGTTGGTGTAGACCGCGTCGACCTCCGCGTACGCGTTCTCCAGGTCGTACGACCCCGTGCAGATCGAAAACAGCCCCGCGGGGAACTTGGACGGCGCGGCCTGCGCGTCGGCATAGCCGTGATCCGCCAGCGTCTTGATCCGCAGCGCGCGGATCTTGCCGGTAGAGTCGGCCGCCAGCTGCGCGTCCATGTGGTAGTCGCGCGCGAACGAGTCGGCCTGGAGGTTCTCCATGCGGTCCTCGATCCACTTGACGGGCTTGCCGAGGACGACCGACGCGGCGATCGCGATCACGTAGCCGGGGTAGACCGGCACCTTGCCGCCGAAGCCGCCGCCGATGTCCGGCGAAATCACGCGGATCTTCTCCTCCGACAGCCCGACGTGACCCGCGACCAGCGCCAGCACGGTGCGGATCGCGTGCGGGGCCTGCGTGGTCATGTACACGGTGAGGTGTCCCTCGACCGGGTCGAAGTCGGCCAGGCAGCCGCAGGTCTCGATCGAGGCCACGTGGATGCGCGGGACGTGCATCTTCTCGCTCACGACCACGTCGGCCTCGTCGAAGATCTTGTCCGTGGCCTCCTTGTCGCCCGCCTCCCAGTGCCAGATGCGGTTGTCCTCTTTGCCCTCCTTGTCGGTGCGCAGCACGGGGGCGTCGTCCTCGAGCGCCTTGAAGGGGTCCATGACCGGCGTCATCGGCTCGTATTCGACCTCGACCGCGGCCACGCCGTCGGCTGCCGCATAGCGCGACGTGGCGATCACGCCCGCGACCTCCTGGGCCTGGTACATGACCGTGTCGGTCGGCAGCACCATCTGGGTGTCCGACATGAGCGTCGGCATCCAGTGCAGGTTGTAGGCCTCGAGGTCCTTGCCGGTCAGCACGGCGAGCACGCCGTCGATCTCGAGCGCCTTGGATGAGTCGATGTTGACGATCTTCCCGTAGGCGATGGGGCTGCGCACGATGTCGAGCCACAGCATCCCCGGCAGGGTGAAGTCGTCGATGTAGTTGCCCTTGCCCTGCAGGAAGCGCGGATCCTCCTTGCGCTTCATGGAGTGGCCCATGCCGCAGATCTTGGCGGAAGTTCTCGGTGCCATCAGTTGTCCTCCCCCGCGCCGGCGGCGGTTTTGGCGGCGGCATACTGTACCGCCTTGACGATGTTCACGTATCCGGTGCAGCGGCAGAGATTCCCCGATATCGCTTCGCGGATCTCGGCTTCGCTGGGGTTTGCATTGGCGGCGAGCAGCGCGGTCCCGGTCATCAGCATGCCGGGGGTGCAGAAGCCGCACTGGAGGCCGTGTTCCTGCTGGAAGCCCTGCTGCAGCGCGGTCATGCCGTCGGCGCCGGCGAGCCCTTCGACCGTGCCGATCTCGGCGCCGTCGGCCTGGACGGCCAGGACGGTGCACGACTTGGTGGGCACGCCGTCGAGCAGCACGGTGCACGCGCCGCAGTGCGTGGTGTCGCAGCCGATGTGGGTGCCGGTGAGCGCGAGTTCGTCGCGGATCAGGTGGACGAGGAGCAGCCGCGAGTCGACCTCGCGCGAGTGCGCCTCGCCGTTGACGGTGACGGTGACGTTGTGTCTGGCCATGTCCCTACCCTCCCGCGCGCGAAAGCGCCTGCCGAATGGCCCTGGCGGTCAGGACGCGGGCCATGTTTCTCTTGTATTCGACCGAACCGCGGCGGTCTTCGACGGGGTCGGTGGCGTCGGCGGCGGCCTGTGCGGCTGCCGCGATGACCTCGTCGGCGTCAGGACTACCCGAGAACGCCCCGCGGACCTTGTCGAGGGCGCCCATGAACCCGCCCTTCTCGATCAGGCGGCTGCCGTTGAGCACCTTCTCGGCGGCGCTCGCCCGGATGGGCGCGAAGCCGAGGTTGGTGAGCCCGATGCCGGCCTGGGTGACCTTGCCGTCGTCGAGCGTCAACTGCACGGCCACGCCCGCGACCGCGTAGTCGCCGACCTTGCGCTCCAGCTTGAGGTAGGCGCCGCCGCTGCCCGCCCCGGGCGACGGAATGCGGATCTCGGTGAGGATTTCACCGGGGTCGAGCGAGGTCATGAAGAGGCCGTGGAAGAAGTCGTCGACGTCGATGGTGCGATCGCCGCCGGGCCCGGTCGCGACCATCTGCGCCCGCAGCGCGAGCATGGTGGCCGGGTGGTCGTTGGCGGGGTCGCCGTGCGCGACGTTGCCGCAGATCGTGGCCCGGTTCCGGACCAGCGGGTCGGCGATGACCTTCGCCGTGTCGAGGAGGATCGGATAGCGCTCGGCGACGGTCGCGTTCTTTTCGAGCGCTGTCTCGGTGACCAGCGCTCCAATGCGCAGGAAGCCGCCGGACTCGCTGATCGAGTCGAGGCCGGGGATGCGCCCGATGTCGACGATGTTGGCGGGCGAGGCCAGGCGCAGCTTGAGCATCGGCAGCAGGCTCTGTCCCCCGGACATGACCTTGGCGTCGTCCAGGTCGCCGAGGAGCGCGAGCGCTTCCTCAAGGCTGCCAGGCGCGTGGTAGTCGAATTGCGGCGGAATCATCCGTCATCCTCCTTCGAGTTACGGGCCGGGGAAGCCGCCCCTTGCGAACGTCGAACCGTTCAGTCCGCGGCGAGCTCTTTCCCCAAAACCTCCGTGAATTCCTTGAACATCTTCTTGCTTACGTGCTGCATCATGCCGCGCCCGAGCTGGGCGAGGATTCCTGTAACGGTGAGGTTCGCGACGACCGTGACCTCGGCTTCGGAGGCTCCGAGGGGCACGACGGTGCTGGTCATCTTCATGTCGGCGTTGCCCATTCCGGCCTTGCCCTGCCCCTTCGCGTGCACGGCCGCGGAGCGATTCGCCTCGTCGAGATCGAAGGCGACGGTGCCGGTGTAGGCCGCGGCCAGAGGCCCGACCTTGACGGCCATCCCGCCCTTGTAGGTGGTGTCGTCGAGCTTTTCGGTGATTTCGGCGCCGGGCAGGGCGGCCGCGACGCGCTCGGGGTCGATCAGGAATGCCCAGACCGCGTCGGCCGGGGCGGAAACGGTGAACTTTTCCTCTATTCTCACTGGGTCTCCAGTTGGATTGGTCGGTCTCCGTCGGGGTGGGTGTGCCCTAGAGCAGCGGCACCAGATTTTCAAGGGCCTCCAGATTGTGAGCCGGCACCAGGTGATCCACGTGGGGAAGCGCGGTCTTCATGCCCCGGGCTTCGGGACGGTACCGCGAATCGCCCATGAGGGGATTGAGCCAGATCACACGCCGGGCGCGGCGCCGAATCGCCAACAGGGCCTTGTCCAGCTGCCCCGTGTCGCCCCGGTCGAGCCCGTCGCTGAAGATCAGGACTGATGTATCGCCGCTGACGGTGGTTCGCAAGTGACTTTCGACGAACTCGGCCAGGCACTCGCCGATTCGCGTGCCGCCGGACCAGTCGTTTACCTCGCGCGCGAAGCGGCTGAGGGTGGCGGCGACGTTGCCCGCGGCGATCCACGGGGTGAGGCGCGTGAGCGAGGTGTTGAAGGCGAAGATCTCGGTGCGGCGGGCGACCTTGCCGAGCGCGAGAACGAAGGTGAGCAGCAGACGCGAGTAGGGGTCCATCGAGCCGCTGGTGTCGCAGAGGACGACGAGTTGGGGGAGTTCGACGGGGCGGTCGCGGCGGGCGAGGTCGATCAGTTCGCCGTCCTGGGCGAGGGCGCGACGGAAGCTGCGGCGCAGGTCGACGGTGCGGCCGTGGGGCATGGGGACGAGGCGGCGGCTGCGGCGGGTGGCGAGCTTGCGGGCGACCTGGGTGAGGAGGCGCTCCATGGCGGCGAGTTCGTCGTCGGTGCACTGCTCGAAGGACTTGCGGCGCAGGAGGGCGCGGGGGCTGTAGCCTGGGCGTCCGGTGTCGGGGGGGGCGGGGTCGTCGAGCGGCCCCACGCGTCCGTGTTCGGCGATGGTGCGGGCGACTTCGGCGAGGGGGTTGGAGTGGCCGGGCCAGGGGCGGGGGGCGCGTTGGCGGCGGGGCTTGCGGGCTTGTGTCGGCTGCTTTGACGGTGCGTTGGCGTGCCAGGTGCGGTCGAAGATGTGGTCGAACATCGGCCAGGCACGGTGCTCGACCTTGAGGCTCGTTCTGAGCGCCAATCTGACCTCTTCGCGATCGCCGATGTCGACCGCGGGGAGCGAGTTGGCGGCGTCGATCTCGTCGCCGAGCGCGACGGCGATGCCGGCCTGGCGCAACTCGACGGAGAAGCGCGCGAGGTGCGCGATCAGGTCGGTGGGGGGGGCGATCGCGGTGTGGCCAGCTCGGATCGCGCCGAGGCCGGGGCCGTGTGAGGAGGAGGTCAAGGCTGCTTCCGGTGTGACTGCGTTGCCGCGGGGCGGAGGGATTGAGCACATGGAACCCTGGAACCCGGGGAACGGGCGCAGGCCCAGGGGGTCTATCGCACACGACAGGGTCTTTCAACAAAGGACAGTACCACAATGAACAGCCAACCGATAGAAAACGACTTTGCCGCATGGGAACCGGCTCCTTTGCGACCTGTGCCTTTCACGGCTCTAGCACTGCTTGCCGCCCTCACTGTGGCGTGCGCCGTCGCGACCGATCCGATGACTGATGCCGACGGCGGCACCCTTCCGGCTTCTCCCGAGGAGACGGATGCGATCGCCAACGCGACGAGCATGGACCATCACCATACTCACTTCAGGGTGAGGATCGAGAACGTCTCGCCCGTCTACGACTTCCTTGTCGGGCGCGGGTTCAACCGGCCCTGGAACGTCTCCCAGCCCGGACCGCTCCTGCCTGGCCAGTCCTACGCCTTCACCTTTGACGCGCATCCGGGGCACAGGCTCTCGTTCGCGACGATGTTCGTGCAGTCGAACGACCTCTTCTACGCGCCGTCCGACGAGGGGATCGAGCTCTGGACCGAGGATGGCCGCACCGAAGGTGACATCACCGACCGGATCCTGCTCTGGGACGCTGGCACGGAGGTCAACCAGGAGCCCGGCAGCGGGGCGGATCAGCCCCTGCGCGGCGGGAATGAATCCGGGGACGCCGATGACGATGGCACCGTGCGCCTGGCCGACGACGAGTTCGGCAACCTGCCCGACGTGGCGGACGTGATCCGCGTGACGCTCGAGTCGCTCGGGGCGACCACCTTCCGCCTCGAAATCGAAAACGTGAGCGGCGACATGACGCTGAAGACCGCGGACGGGGCCTACCACCCCACGCCCCTCGCGCCCGGTGTGTTCGTGGTTCACACCGCACCCTATCCGCTCTTCGAGGAGGGCGAGGCGGATCGGGGCGACGGGCTCGAAGCGCTGGCCGAGGACGGCGTGATCGGAGGCCTGGTGGAATGGGTGGCCGCGCGCACCGGGCTGACCACTCCCCTGGCGCCCGGCGTCTTCGTGGCGCATCCGGAACCCGGCGGGCTCTTCGTCGCCGGCGAGCATGCAAGCCCGGGCATGGAGGCGCTGGCGGAGGACGGCAACCCGGAGATGCTGTCCGCGGAGGTCCAGGCGAGGTTCCATGATGGCGGCATGGGCGCTAACGGGGGCTCGGCCTCTAACGGCAGTTCGGCCTCTGGCGGCAACCTGGCAGGCGGCCGCCATGATGAGGGCCACCCCGGGGGCGTTTTCGCGGTCCCCGTCGGCGAAGAGAACGCCGGCCCGCTATTCCCCGGCCAGGCCTACGAGTTCATGGTCACCGCGGAAGCGGGCGACTACCTCTCGTTCGCCACGATGTTCGTTCAGTCGAACGACCTCTTCTACGCTCCGTCCGACAGGGGCATCGCGCTGTTCCCGAACGGGCTCGCCCTGGAGGGTGATATCACCGATCTGGTGGAGCTCTGGGATGCCGGCACCGAGTTCAATGAGCGTCCCGGTGTGGGACTGGGTCAGGCGCCGCGCCAGGCCGCAGCCAACACTGGACCGGAAGAAGCCCGGACGGTCGAACTGCTCGACCCGTACTTCCGCTACCCGGCCGTGAGTGACGTCATCAAGGTGACGATCTACCCGGTCATGCACTGAAATCGCCGAAGTAGGGTCGGGTAGGGCGGGGTCTCGCCTTCGGGTGGTGAGGCCCCGCCCAGCTCCATCCCCCAGACACCCTGATAGACCGCTGACGGCGCCTTCGTACACTCCCGGCTCGCAGGGGTTCGCGCACCCGAGAGCGGGGAGGTATGATGTGTCCACCATGCAGACGACCGCACCGACCACGTGGGAAGATGTCCTGCGGATGCCGGACGACGGCAACCGCTACGAGTTCATCGGCGGGCGGCTGTACATGACGCCCGCACCCTCGATCCGCCACCATCGCACCTCGGAAAGGCTGCAGTCGGCCCTGAGGCGGGTGCTGCAATCCCCTGGACGCGGAGAGGTCTTCTACGCCCCGGTCCTGGTCGAGTTCCCGGGCACCGGCGACCGCGTTCAGCCCGACATCCTCTTCGTTTCCAACGAACGGCGGAGGATCATCGGCGAGAGGCAGGTGACGGGCGCTCCCGACCTCGTCGTCGAGATTCTCTCCCCTTCCACCGCCCACCGCGACCGCGGGATCAAGCTCGATCTATATGCTCGGCGCGGCGTGCGGGAGTACTGGATCGTGGATCCGGAGGAGGACGCGGTGGACGTTTGGCGCTTCGGGCGCACCCCGGGCCACGAGCGCTTCACGCACGAGCTCCCCGTACGGCTCGGCGCGGAGCGGGTTGGCACCATCGACCTCGACGAGGTCTTCTCCCGCCATCAGGATGTCCCCTGACGGACTGCTGACGGCGCCTTCATACACTCCCGGCTCGCAGGGGTTCGCGCACCCGAGAGCGGGGAGGTATGATGTGTCCACCATGCAGACGACCGCACCGACCACGTGGGAAGATGTCCTGCGGATGCCGGACGACGGCAACCGCTACGAGTTCATCGGCGGGCGGCTGTACATGACGCCCGCGCCGGTGACTCGCCACCAGCGCATTTCGAAACGGCTCCATTGGGCCTTGATGGAGGTTCTGGAGCGCGCCGGCCACGGCCAGGTCTTCTACGCTCCCCTCCTGGTCGAATTTCCGGGCACCGGCGACCGCGTTCAACCCGACATCCTCTTCGTCTCCAACGAACGGCAGACGATCATCGGCGAGAAGCAGGTGACGGGCGCTCCGGATCTTGTCGTCGAGATCCTGTCCCCTTCCACCGCCCACCGCGACCGCGGGATCAAGCTCGATCTATATGCGCGGCGCGGCGTGCGGGAGTACTGGATCGTGGATTCGGAGGAGGACGCGGTGGACGTTTGGCGCTTCGGGCGCACCCCGGGCCACGAGCGCTTCACGCGCGAGCTCCCCGTACGGCTCGGCACGGAGCGGGTTGGCACCATCGGCCTCGACGAGGTCTTCTCAAGCCACCTGGATGTGTGGCAGGAATCCTCGACGTCGTAGGAGCGGTGCTGCGGCTAAATCCCCCAGAGCACCAGCGCGGCCCACACGGTGGCGGCCAGCGCACCGCCGTAGCAGGGGAGCTTGAGGAGGCCGGCGGCCCCCCGCATCCCCAGGTCCATGAGCGTGTGGCGGATCCTGTGTGCGCAGTGGAATAGGGAGAGCGCGATCACGCCCAGCAGGACCAGCTTCACCGGCCACCAGCCCGCGAGGGCCGCCAGGCGCTCGGCACCCTCGGCCGCCGCGGCTGCGTCGCCGCTCGGGAGCAGGAAGCCAGTCACCAGAATGAAGGCCGGGACGAAGATCGCCGCCATCACTCCGCCCGCCGAGAAGAGGGCCCACCAGAAGGCTTCGCCCGAGGGCCGGGTGGGGCGGCCGCTCTTTCCTCCGCTTCCTCCGCCCGCGCTCATCGGAGCACCCCCCAGAGGATGACTGCGGTTGCGGTAACCCAGGGGCCGTAGCCCATCACGATCTTTGCGATGGGAGAGGGCAGGCGGTTCTCGCCGATGTAGATCGGCATGGCCTGCGGGACCGCGGCGAAGAAGGTGATCGTGTGCCAGATTGTGGCCGCGAGGGCCACTGCGTGCGCCACCTTCCAGCCGGTGCTGCTCAGCGCCTGGAGCCATTCGGCAGCCGCTGCCTCGCCGCCGCCGACCTTCGCGAGCGTGATGATCAGCACGATCAAGTAGGCCGCCATGAAGAAGCTCGTCAGCTCCCGGATCATGAACCGGATGTAGCCGGGGCGCTCGAAGAACCATCCCCAGCTGTGGGACCGGTGGTACTGTCCGCTCATTGGCGCGCTCCCTTCGTTGCGCCTGCCCCCTTCGGCATCACGAAGCGCTTGAAGTACTCCTGGGCGCCCATCGCCTTTGCCTGCTGGATCGCGCCGGCCGGATCGACGTGCTTCGGGCAGACGACCGAGCACTCGCCGACGAAGGTGCAGCCCCACATGGCATCGCTCGACAGCATGACGTCGAGGCGCTCGGATTGGCCCTGGTCCCGTGAGTCCTTGTTGTAGCGGTGGCCGAGGGCGAGGGCCGCCGGGCCGAGGAAGTCGTCCTCGTGGCCCACCACCGGGCACGCGCTGTAGCAGAGCATGCAGTTGATGCACATGGAGTACTGCTTGTACTGCGCAAGCTCGGCGGGGGACTGCCGGTACTCACCCTGCGAGGTGTCGTTCACGTCGTCGCGGATGATGTACGGCTTCACGTCCTGCAGCTTGTCCATGAAGCCGTCCATGTCGACGACCAGGTCACGCTCCACGGGGAAGTTGACCAGCGGTTCCACCTTGATCGGGAACGGGTAGTAGTTCTTCAGGAACGCGGCGCAGGTGAGCTTGGGCTCGCCGTTTACCATCATGCCGCAGCTCCCGCAGACCCCCATGCGGCAGCTCCAGCGGTGGGTGACCGAGCCGTCGACGTAGTCCTTGATCCAGTTGATCGCGTCGAGGACGACCCAGTCTTCGTCGTAGGGGACCTCGTACGACTCGAAACGGGGCTCGGAGTCGGTCTCGGGGTGGTACCGAAACAGCTCCAGCGTGATGGTCTTCTTGTCGGGCATGGTGTCGTTCCCGCCTATTCCCGCTTGAGTCCGGAGTCGGCGCCGTAGGTGCGGGCGCCCGGAGGCCACTTGGTGATCGTCACGGGCCGGTAGTCGATCCGCGGCGCGCTGCCGTCTTCCTGGTGGAAGGCGAGCGAGTGCGCGAGGAAGTCGTCGTCGTTGCGCTCGGGGTGGTCGAGCCGCTGGTGCGACCCACGCGATTCGGTCCGCTCCATGGCCGAATGGGCCATCGACTGCGCCACATCCAGCAGCGAGGACAGCTCAAGTGCGGCCGTGAGCTCGGTGTTGAAGCTGTTGGTGTGGTCGTCGAGGGCGACGTTGGCGTATCGATCCAGCAGCTCGGCGATCTTGGTGCAGGTCGACTCCAGCGAATCCGCGTCGCGGTAGATGCCGGCCCCGTCCTCCATCGCGTCGTGCAGTTCCTTGCGGATGACCGCGATCCTCTCTCCGCCGGATTTGCCGGGGGAGGAGAAGTACGTCCGCCTTACGCGGTCGCGCTCGTCGCCCGCCTGCGCCGCCAGTCCGGACACGTCGTAGTCGGGATGGTCCATCGCAAAGCGCGCGGCGTGCGTTCCCGCCTGGCCACCGAACACGAGCAACTCGGTGAGCGAGTTCGACCCCAGCCGGTTGGCCCCGTTGATCGACACGCAGGCGCACTCGCCCGCCGCGTAGAGCCCGGGGATGTTGGTGGCCGAGTTGCTGTCGACATCGATCCCGCCCATCACGTAGTGCACCACCGGGCGCACCGGGATCGGCTGATACACCGGGTCGATCCCCGCGTAGCTGCGGGCAAGCTCGCGCACGAAGGGGATCCGTTTGTCGATCTTCTTCTCGCCGAGGTGGCGCAGGTCGAGGTTGACCACGTGTCCGTCCTTGGTCTCGATCGTGCGCCCCGCATTCCTCTCCTTGATGAAGCACTGGCTCAGCTTGTCGCGCGGACCCAGCTCCATTGCGCGCTTCTGCGGGTGGCGCGGGTCGCTCACGTCGAGCGGCTGGCCCAGGTCGTAGTCCTGCAGGTAGCGGCGGCCGTCCTTGTTGACCAGAATCCCGCCCTCGCCGCGCGACGCCTCGGTGATCAGGATCCCCGTGCCGGGCAGCCCCGTCGGGTGGTACTGGATGAACTCCATGTCCTTGAGCGCGACACCGGCCTGATAGGCCATCGCCATCCCGTCACCCGTCTTGATCGCGCCGTTGGTCGTGAACGGGAACGCCTTCCCCGCCCCGCCTGTGCAGATGATCACCGACTTGCCCAGCACCGCGCGCACCGTCCCCGTCCGCAGTTCGATCGCCGCGCACCCCCGGCACCGGCCCTCGTCGTCGAGGAGCAGCTTCGTGGCGAAGTGCTCGTCGTAACGCACGATGTTGCCGTACTTGAGCGTGGTCTGGAAGAGCGAGTGGAGCATGTGGAACCCGGTCTTGTCGGCCGCGAACCAGGTGCGCTCGATCTTCATGCCCCCGAAGGGACGCACCGCGACCGTCCCGTCGGGCTTGCGGCTCCACGGGCAGCCCCAGTGCTCGAGCTGGATCATTTCTTCCGGCGCGCGATTCACGAAATACTCGACCGCGTCCTGATCGGCGAGCCAGTCCGCCCCGCTGATCGTGTCGTAGATGTGGTCTTCCAGGCTGTCGTGGTCCTTGATCACCGCCGCGGCGCCGCCCTCGGCGGTCACCGTGTGGCTGCGCATCGGGTAGACCTTGGAGACGCAGGCCACGGAGAAATCCGGGTTCTCCTCGGCAATTGCAATGGCGGCGCGGAGTCCGGCCCCGCCGCCGCCGATGATGATCACGTCGTGCTCGTGCGTCGTTACGTGGCTCATGCTTCGAGTTGCCTCCGGACGGCGCGCCGGAGGACGGGGCGCACTGGGTTCATGGCGATTGGCCAGGGAGCGGCGAGCGGCGGACCCGCCGAGGGGATGAAGTGGGGAATCGAGTACTCACCATGGCAAGTTAAACGGGCACGGGAGGGAGGAACAAGGGCAGGTTGCCGGACCACGGGAGTCAGCCTATCCAGCCGTGGCCGCGCCGACCAGTTCCCGTATCTCGCCGGTCTCCAACTCGCGCATGTCGTGCTGGTCCTTGACGAGGCAGCCCAGCGTCTCGCCGACGATGTCCGGGTCCAGCCGGTCGTGGTGCAGCGTGACCAGCGCCCGCGCCCAGTCCAGCGTCTCCGCCACGCCCGGCGGCTTCATCAGCGAGCGCCCCCGCAGCGCCTGGACGAAGTGCGTGATCTCGATCGCCAGCCGGTCTGCCACGCCGGGTACCTTCGTGCGAACGATCTCGACCTCCTTCTCGAAGGGCGGGTGCTCGATGTACAGGTAGAGGCAGCGCCGCCGCAGCGCGTCGCCGATCTCGCGCGTCCGGTTCGACGTGAGCAGCACGAGCGGGCGGTGGGCCGCGCGGATGGTCCCGAGCTCCGGAATCGTCACCTGAAAGTCGGACAGCACCTCGAGCAGGAAGGCCTCGAACCCCTCGTCGGCGCGGTCGATCTCGTCGATCAGCAGGACCGGCGGCGCGTCCGGACGGGTTATCGCGCGCAGCAGCGGCCGCTCCAGCAGGTAGCCGCGGCCGAAAATGAGGTCTTCGAGGCCGTCCGAGGCCGCGCCGGCAACGTCCGGCCCGCCCCGGGACGACGCTCCGTCCGCGGCCGCCCGCTCGTCCGCCGCGATCCGCAGTCTCAGCAGCTGCTTCTGGTAGTTCCACTCGTAGAGCGCCGTATTGACGTCGAGCCCTTCGTAGCACTGCAGCCGGATCAGCTCGGTCGCCAGAATCGCCGCCATCACCTTCGCGATCTCGGTCTTGCCGACCCCCGCGTCGCCCTCGATCAGCAGCGGCTTCTCCATCGCGCGCGCCAGGTGCACCGCCGTCACGATCGACCGCTCCGCGATGTACCCCTCTCCGCGCATCGACCCCTGCAGCTCGCGGATCTCGGGCCTCATCCCATGCCTCGCGTCGCCACCGGCCGTGCTGCGGTCGCCCTACACATAGGCCGCCGGGTTCTCGTCGAAGCGGGCGCGACAGCCGGGGCAGCAGAAGTGCACGGTCTCGCCCTTGTAGGTGGATGAGGGCCGCGATCCGTCCGTCGGCACGGTCATGCCGCAGACCGGGTCGGTGGCATGCTCAGGTGCGCCTGCGGGAGCTGCCGCCTCGTCCTCGACGGCCTCCGCCTCCACGCGCCCCTTCCCCGCCCCCACGGCGACGATCTCCGCCAGGATGCTCACGGCCACCTCCTCGGGGCTCTCGGCCCCGATGTCCAGCCCGGCGGGGCCGTGCACGCCGGCGACCTCGTCTTCGCCGAGCCCCGCTTCGCCGAGCACCCACCGCACTTTGGCCATCCGTTTCGGCGACACTACCACGCCCAGGTAGTCCGGCCTGGCGGCGGCGATCTGCTGCACGGCCTGCTCGTCGCCCTGTCCCATCGTGGCCACCACGGCGAGGAGCCGCGCGCCCGGCGAACGCTCTGCCCATTCGCGCGCGGCGTCGTCGAGGTCGTCCGGGCTCGCCACCAGATACCCCATCGCCCCACCGAGGCGGGCCACCGCCTCCGCGATCGGCGACGACCCCACCACCACCAGCTGCGGTACCGGAAACACGGGATTGATGTGCACCTCTACCTTCCCTTCGCTGCCGCAGGACATGGGTACCGGAACGAGATCGTCGCGCTCGTCGGGCGCGGCGCCGAACCCGAGCAGCCGCGGCCGGCGGTCGGCCAGGGCGGCCAGGGCGTGGCGCACGACCTCGGGCTGGGTGCAGCTGCCCCCGATCCAGCCGTGCAGCTCACCGTCGGTCGTGATCACGGCCGTGTTGCCGGGGCTCGCCGAACTGGGACGCTCGCGATGCACCACGGTGGCGAGAGCGTAGGAGCGCCTCTCTTCGAGCAGCCGCGCTGCGACCCGGAGCAGATGGCTATCCATGGGCCGCCTCGGCAATCGCGCGGGCGGGCGGTGCCTGCGCAGCCGGTGGCCGCGTGGACAGCTGCGCGCGGGCATCTGCATAGTCGGATGGGCGATCGATGTCGCGCATCATCCCCAGCGGCCAATCCACTTCGACGGCTTCGGCGCGGTGACGCTTCACGACCTGGCGGCCGCAGCGGCTGTCCATGCGGGTCAGTTCGCCGAAGAGGCGCCGGTGGTACAGGATCGGCGGGGCGATGGTCTTGCCGCCGTAGCGGGAGGCCACGATGGGGGCGCCGGTGGCGGCGTGACGATCGGCCACCACGCGCAACATGTCGGCGGTGACGAAGGGCATGTCGGCGAGCATGACGATGGCGGCGGTGCTGTCGTCGGCCCCGGCGGCGGCGGCCCCGGCGGTGTCGTCGGCCAGCGCGGCGTCGGTCAGCGCGGCGATCCCCGCGGCGACCGAGGTGTGCTGGCCCTGGGCGTGCTCACTGTTATGGACAGTCCGGCAGGGCAAACCGTGCAAAGCGGCCTCGACGGCTTCGCGCTCGTGACCCGTCACGACCACCACGGGTGCAAGGCCGGCGGCGCGCGCGGTGCCCGCGGCCCGACGCACGACGGTCTCGCCGTCAAGCTCGAGGAGCAGCTTGTTGCGGCCCATGCGGACCGACGACCCCGCCGCGAGCACGACCGCCGCAACCGTGTTCACGGGCCGGAACCGCTCGGCTCGTCAACGCTTTCCGCCCAGGCCGACAACCACAGAACGGCCAGCATGTTCGCCCCGGAGGCGATGCGTGCGGCGGCGAACTCGACGGCGGCCGCGTTGGCCGGCTCGTCGGGGTCGAAACCGACCTCGCGATCGAGACGGTACAGCATCTCGACCTGCTCGAAGGCCTCCAGGATGTGGCCCAGGACCAGGTCCCGGACCAGCCCCGCGGCCTGCGGGACGGGTCCGGGGTGCAGATACCGGGCGACATCGTCATAGGTGACGTGCGCCTCCACGAACTCGCGCTCGAAGCGTGCGTGAAAGCGGGGATCGCTGGTAAAGCGCTCCGGGTTCGGGACGCCGCGCGCCCAGCCGTTGAAGTGGATGGTCGTGTGATGGGGCTGCGAGGCGTCGGTGACGTAGTGGCCGAGGATGCCCGCGTCGTTCACGATGCGCTGGGCGATCCATTCGCGCCGGGTGGGATCCTCCTCGGCATGCCACTGCCGCCATCCGGTGACCAGACGCTGGTAGAGTTCCACGATCCGGAAGGGCAGGAAGCCCACATCCCGCTCGGGCCGCGCGACGCCGGCTTCGTAGAGCGCGCGCAGGAACTCGAAGCGATTGGGCGCGTCGAGGGCGCCGGCGGGGACGTTCTCGAGGTCGATGTAGTGGTCGTAGGCGAAGGCCTGGTCCATTTCCTCGCTCTCGCGCACGCGCCAGCGGTCGGGCTCGGGGTTGAGGTAGACCAGCTGATCGCCGGCCTCGCGGAAGAAGGCGGGGACATTCTCCGGCAGCGCTGCAACGGCGGCGCGGGCGGCCATCTCGTGGCCGACGAAGCCCCACGGGGGGGTCGGAGCGCCGTCCGCGGAACCCTCCGGACCCGGCGCAGCGGCATGTCCCGCATGGAACGGCAGCGTCAGGGCCGCGGCGCCCAGGACCTTTGCGATGGGGAACATTGTGCGGCTCCTTTGGTCACTCGTCGCGGGCGATCACGTACGGCGAGCGCTGCGCCGTCGGCATGACGACCATGTGCTGCACGTTTACGTGCGGCGGCGTGTTCAGCACGTAGCAGATGTTGTCGGCGATGTCCTCCGCGACCAGCGGCTGCACGCCTGCGTACACGGTACTCGCGCGGTCCCCGTCGCCCCGGAAGCGGACCAGCGAGAATTCGGTCTCGACCATCCCCGGATCGACGCTGGACATGCGGACCCGGGTGCCGACGAGGTCGATGTTCGCGGCCTCGGTCAGCGCCTTCACGGCATACTTGGTCGCACAGTACACGTTGCCCTTCGGGTATACCATGTGGCCGGCGATGCTGCCGAGGTTCACCACGTGCCCGGTATCGCGGGCGATCATCCGCGGCAGGATCGCGCGGGTGACGTTCAGGAGGCCCTTGATGTTCGTGTCGATCATCTCGTCCCAGTCCTGGTGACTGCCATCCTGCAGGTTGTCCAGGCCGCGGGACAGGCCCGCGTTGTTGACGAGGATGTCGATGGCCACGCCCCGATCGTCGAGCCAGGCGGCAAAGTCGTTGACGGCTGTCCGGTCGCGGACGTCGAGTTCGTGCACCAGCGGCTCTTCGCCGTGCTCGCGCTCGAGTTCGGCGGCGAGGGCCGCCAGCCTGTCGCGGCGGCGGGCCGCCAGCACCAGGTGCACGCCCATCCGGGCCAGCAAGTGCGCGCAGGCCTCGCCTATTCCCGCAGTCGCGCCGGTGATCAGCGCGGTCTTTCCCCGAATTCGGTTCATGGTGACTGAGAGTCTATCTGTGGCCGGTGGCGCCAGCAAGAAATATCGGGGAGGCCGAAGCGCCCAGTTGGTTATCGCGATTGTCATGTTTACTATACATATTGTCAAGTTCTCTTGACACGATCAGCGTCTCTACCACCGCGCCTGTGCCAGAGGGCACGAAGAGCGTGGCCTGCGTGAACAGGTCTCCGTCGCCGGGGCGGCCCACCGCGATGCGAAGCCGCGAGCCCTGCGGCACGTCGCACACCATGAACAGACCGCGTTCGTCGGTCGTGGTCGCCGCTGTGGTGAAGTAGCCGTCGCGGCCCGGCTCCCACAGCGGGCCCGGCTCGCCGTCGGGGCGAAGCGGCGCGGCGATGGGGGCGGGGGTGAATCCGGTCGCCGCGGGCCAGGCGATGCGGACCCGGTGCCGCGCAGCAGGCGATCCGTCCGCGCCGGTGATCCGTCCCAGCACGGTGGCGGTCCCGTCCGCGCCCGCCGCACCGCCGCACGAGTACGCCAATGCGTCGTCCATCGTGGGCACCCGCATGCGCGCATAGGCCACCTCGCCGATTCTGCCATCCACCACCGTCTCCGGCGTCGCGATGCCCAGGCGCTGGAAAATGGGGGTGATCAGGCGCAGGGCGTGCGGTCCCGAGGGCAGCCGGGGGAAGAGGAAAGACCCATCGGGATCGGTCACCGCGAAGTCGCGTGTGCCCACCCTCTCCACTCCCATCGGCACCTCCGGTGCACCGGTCCCCGCGGAGTCGGTCACGACCCCGAAGATGCTGGCCGAGCCCGCGTCGAGCACCGTGCGGCCGCGCGCATCGGTGATCCCTTCGGTGAATCCGCCTTCCTCGCGGTAGCCCGTGCGCCGAATGCGGCCCCTTCGGTTCTCGTCGAGGATCGGCATCCGTATCCGCCACAGGCGCACGATCCAGGCGCCGTCCGGAAGGCGTGTGAAGTAGACTTCGCCGCCGGGCTCTCCGATCTCGCTGGAACGGATCAGGTTCGTGTAGAGGAACACCAGCCGGTCCAACTCGGCCGTGACCTCGTCCACCCAGAGGACGCCGTAGATTTCGGGCACGTTGCGGCTCTCGATCGGCTCGAAGGTGAGGCCGACCTGGCCGTTCATCGGCGCGGTCACGCCGAAGCAGTGGGTGTCGAGGAAGGGATCGGAGAGCAGCGCCTCTGCGTCGGGCGCATAGTACACGCTGGCGGAGTCCCCCTCTGCCTGGACAAACCCCTGGTCCGCCAGCTTCTCGATCTCGGTGGAGTAGAACGCCGCGTCGCGAGCCTCCGCGAGGGGCTCGGAACTGGAGACGGCGTTCTCGGCGTCGCGATCCAGGGTGCGTTCGAAGCGCTGGAGCAGGTAGGTGTACAGCCCGGCCTCCCGGGTCCAGGCCTCGGCGGCGAGCGCCTTGCGCACCTCGTCCCACACGCGGGCGGTGGCGCGTCCTTCCTCCGGCCTGACTTCGCAGCGCGGTCCGGCTTCGACGGCGAGCCCCCGCAGCGACACCGGTTCGATGGGCACGTCGATGACCATGACGGGATCGTCGGGCCCGGGCTCGAAGCGATCGGTGGTCAGGTTCGCGTACCCGATCCGCTCGACGGTGATGTAGTGGGGACCGGGCTCGGCCACGTCGAGCACGAACCGCCCGATGGCGTTGGTGAGGAAGCGGTCGACCCGCTCGCCGGCGTCATCGAAGAGGAGGACCATCGCGCCCGGGACCGGCAGGCTCGTGCCGCGCTCGACAACCACGCCGGCGACGACCTGGCCGGTCGTGTCGGGGAGCTGGGCGGACGCACCACGGGGCAGAACGCCGGCCACGCCGACAAGAATCACACCGACAAGGATCACGATCGGAACAAGTGCACGCATTCGCGCAAGCTGCGGTGACGCCCGATCTCCGGTCAAATCGCTGCTCCGCCTTTCAAAACGACCGCTTCCGGTACAGATTTCGGGCCTTGCGAACGAGCCTCGTTGCATGCACGCCCGCCTCACCGCCCCCCAAGGAGCCACCGATGAGCGACGCCCAGGTCCGCCACTACCGTGTAGCCGACCAGCCCAAAGAGCAGTTGAACCCACTGATCTCACGCAGCCTGATCACGGGCGAGCGGGCGATGCTTGCACATGTTTACCTGAAGAAGGGCGCCGTTGTTCCGATGCATTCGCACGACAACGAGCAGATCACCTACGTCCTCGATGGCGCGCTCGAGTTCAAGATCGGCAACGGCGGACCCGAAGGCCTCGTCGTGCGGTCGGGCGAAGTCCTGCACCTTCCCAGCAACGTCCCCCACGAGGCGTTGGCGCTGGAAGACACGATCGATGTCGATGTCTTCACGCCCCCCCGCCAGGACTGGCTCGACGGGACCGACGACTATCTGCGCGGCCCCGCCGCCGGGAAGGACGGGTAGCCCCATGGCCGGCAACCTGTCGAGCAGCCCCTGGATCTGGAAGGACGGCGAGTTCGTTCGCTGGGAGGACGCCAATGTCCACATTCTCAGCCTCGCGGTGCAGTTCGGATCATCGGTTTTCGAGGGAGTGCGGTGCTACGAGACCGCCAGGGGGCCCGGGGTCTTCAGGCTTCACGACCACCTTCGCCGCCTCATGGCGTCGAGCCGCACCTATCGCATGCAGCCGTCACACACGATCGACGAACTCGTCGAGGCCACGCTCGCGACCATTCGCCGCAACGAACTCGACAGCTGCTACATACGCCCCATGGTTCTGCGCGGTTACGGGGCGGCGGGAATGCACGGCAAGGGCAGCCCGGTCGAGACCTACATCCCCATGTGGCCGTGGGGGGCGTATCTGGGCGAGGACGCGCTCGCCAAGGGCGTCGACGTGTGCGTTTCGTCGTGGAATCGCCCGGCCCCGAACACCATCCCCAGCGGCGCCAAGTCGGCGGGCAACTACATCCTCTCCACCCTGATGGTGATGGAGGCGGAGGCCCACGGATACGCGGAGGCGATCGGGCTCGGACCCGGCGGGCTCGTGAGCGAAGGGAGCGGTCAGAACCTCTTCCTGGTGATCGACGGAGATGTCGTCACCCCGATCCTCGACGGGACCTCCCTGTGGGGGATCACCCGCCACTCCGTCCTCAAGATCGCCGAGGACATGGGGCTCACCGTGCGCCAGCAGCTGGTGCCCAGGGAGATGCTCTACAGCGCCGACGAGCTCTTCTTCACCGGGACGGCGTCGGAGGTCACGCCCATCCGGTCGGTCGACGGGCTCGAGATCGGCGATGGCCGGCGCGGGCCGGTCACCGAGCGCATTCAGGCGAACTACCTGGAGCTGGCGCAGGGGATCGCGCCGGATCCGCGGGGGTGGGTGACCTACCTCGACTGAGGCGTGGGCCGGACCCGGGCGGTGTCAGCCGGACCCGTCCAGGGCCAGCACCGAATGGAGCAGCACGTTCGCTCCCCGCGTGACGTCGTCGGGCGCCGTGAATTCGTCCGGCGAGTGGCTGATCCCGTCGCGGCTCGGCACGAAGATCATCCCGACCGGGCCCAGTTCGGCCATGCTCTGGGCGTCGTGGCCCGCCCCGGACGGCATGCGCACATTCGTGTAGCCCAGGGCGTTCGCCGCTGCTTCGACGATGTCGCGGAAGCGGGGGTCGGTGGGTGCGGCGAGGCTTTCGTAGAAGTGATCGAGGGCGATGGCGACGCCGCGGGCCTCCTCGACCGCGCGAGCCCACCGTTCGATTTCGGTGAAGACGAGAGCGATCTTGCTCATCTCGAGGTCGCGGATCTCGAGCGTGGCCCTCACCTCGCCCGGCACGACGTTCGGCGCCCCCGGCACGGCCTCGATCCTGCCGACCGTGGCGACCTGCCTGCCCGGCATGGTGTTCGCGACCTCGTTGACGGCGCGGATCAGGTCGGCAGCGGCGACGAGGGCGTCGCGGCGCTGGGGCATGGGGGTCGTGCCGGCGTGGTTCTGCATGCCACGCACCGTGATGTCCCAGCGGCGGATGCCGACGATCCCCTCGACGACACCGATCTCGATGCCGTCGGCCTCCAGAAACGCGCCCTGCTCGATATGCAGCTCGAAGAAGCCGGCCATGCTGCCGGGTTCGCGCTGTGCCTCGGCAATCCGCGCGGGGTCGCCGCCGATGCGCGCGGTGCCTTCTCCGATGGTGAAGCCGGAGGCGGTGACGATCTCGAGGTCGCTGGGCGGGACGCGGCCCACCAGCGCGCGGCTTCCCGTCTTCCCGCCCTCTTCGTTCGGGAAGATGATGACCTCGAGCGGGTGGCGGAGCGCGATGTCGCGTTCGTGCAGGGTGAGCGCGACTTCAATGGCGGCGGCCGAGCCCACATGGCCGTCGTAGCTGCCGCCGGCCGGCACGGTGTCGATGTGCGACCCGATGATGATGGGCAGCGCGTCGGGGTCGGTGCCGGGGCGGCGGCCGATCAGGTTGCCGGCGAGGTCGATGGAAACCTCGAGGTCGGCGCGCTGCATGACGGCGGCGGCGTATTCGCGGCAGGCGAGGTCGTCGTCGCTGTAGGCGAGGCGAGTGGTGCCGTTGTCGGGCGTGCCGCCGAATTGGCGGAAGTCGGCGAGCATCGCGTTGAGGCGGTCGCCGTCGACGGTGGGGGGCTGGGGGCGGGGCGGGCGTGATCCGGGCGCCGCAAGGAACGCCCCGGAAACTGAGACGGCCGAGCCGGAAACGAGTACCGCCGCCACGGCGGGGGTGGTCTTCACGAAGTTTCGTCGCGAGCAGGTGGTCGAATCCCGCCCGACCCGCGCTGGTCCTACCTTGAATGCCTGTGGATCAGTCATCTTTTCTATCCTGGATCTGGACGCCTGTCCCCGGTCGCTCGGGGAACCCCCCAACCTAGAGCGAATTCACTTCATTGCACGAGGAAGCCTTCGACTTCGATGGTGTTTACGGGGAGGGCTACGAAGCCCTCGCGCGTCGGGTCATTCCGGGGTACGACACGCTGTTCCCCATGGTCGGCGCGCTCATCGACCCCGACCTGCCGCGGGGCGCGCGCGTGCTCGTGGTGGGCGCCGGCACCGGAATAGAGCTGGTCACCTTCAAGCGGATCCGTCCGGACCTCAGGCTCCACGGCGTCGACCCCGCCGACCAGATGCTCGAGCTGGCCAGGCAGCGCGTGGACGCCGCGGGACTGGCCGATGGCATCACCTACCAGCACGGCTTCACCTCCGACGTGCCGCTCGCGCCCCCGTTCGATGCGGCCACGCTCATCAACGTCCTCCACTTCGTTCCCGACGACGGCAGCAAGGCCGAACTAATCGCGGACATCGCCGCGCGGCTCAAACCCGGCGGCGTCTTCGTCCTCTTCGACCTGCACGGCGATCCCGGTTCGGAGGAGCACGAGCGCTATATGCCGGCCTGGCGGCGCTACTGGAAGATCCGGGGGATGAGCGAGGCGGAAAGGTCCGACTTCGACGAGCGTATCCGCCACGGGATCCACTTCGCCACGCCCGAGCGGGTCGTGGAGTTGGCTCGAGCGGCCGGCTTCATCCAACCGCGGCGCTTCTTCCAGAGCCTGCTGTACGGGGGCTGGACCTTTCGCCGGGCCGGCGGGTGATCTATGGGTAGGGGAGCCGAAACAGCGGAGAACCGAGGCGCCGGCATGTCGCTCTGGATCAATGGAAAGGTCGCACTGATGCGGGTTCGGCCACGAGCGCTGATGTCCCTGACCGGGATTGCCCTTGCGGCCGCCTGCGCCGATCTCGCGCTCGAGCCGAATCAGATCCCGCATTCGATTGCGATCTCCCCGGAGGATGCCCGCGTCAAGGTTGGGGATGTGGGGGAGTTCACCGTGGCCGTGTTCGACGAGGACGGGCAGGTCGTTCCCGGGCCGCCGGCGTGGGCGCCCGCCGAGTGGGAAGTCGCCGATCCGTCGATGGTCGAGTTCAGCCCGGGTGGCGGCTTCACGGCGCTCGACAACGGCGAGGCGAGGATCGGTGCCCGCTCGGCAGGACTGATCGCACGCACGACGCTCCTGATCAGCCCGGGCAACGTGCGGTTGACGGCGCCCGCAGTCTACCTGAACCAGGTCGTTCAGCGCCTCGACGGCAGCGTTCCGTTGATCGCCGGGCGCAAGGCGCTGCTACGGGTGTTCGTGACGGGCGACGAAGTCAGCTACTACGAACCCCGGGCCTATGCGAACTTTCTGCTCCACGGGGGGCTGATCCATACGGCCCCAATGGGCCCGCCGCATGTGATTCCCGATGCGGTCGACGAGAAGTGGCGTTTGCAGTCATTCAACGCCGAGATCCCCGGTGAGGTGATCCAGCCCGACATCGCATTGTCCGTCGAAATGGATCCCGACGGCGTGGTGCCCCTGCGACCGGGGAGCGAGCTCACGGTCCCGGCGGAGGGCACACTGGCCCTCAACGTGGTCGAGCTTCCCGTGCACTACCAGACGCTGGTTCCGGTGATCGCCAAGACCGACCCCCGCGAGCAGATCCGCATCTGGGCGCAGGACATGACCGCGGAGAGCGAGTGGCTCCAGTTTGCGCGCAGCGTTCTCCCGATCGGAGACATGCACCTGACGATGCACGAGCCGTTCTACACCTCGGTCGACCTGAGCAATTTCGAGGGCTGGCTGCAACTCATCAACGACATCCTGGCATTGCGGACCATGGAGAACGGCACGGGCTACTACTACGGAGCCTTCCATCGTGCCAACCTCACGGGGATTGTCGGGTTGGGCGCCATCGGTCGGCCGGTAAGCATAGGGCTAAGTGAGGACGAAACCTTTGCGCACGAAGTGGGGCACAACATGAGCCTCCGACATGCGCCTTGCGGCGCTGCGGGAAGACCGGATCCGCGATTCCCCCACAGGGATGGCGGCATTGGCGTCTGGGGATACAATCCGGTTGGCGGAGGCATCATAGATCCCGATCAGTTCAAGGATCTGATGGGGTATTGCGATCCGAGTTGGGTCAGCGACTACAGCTTCCTGAAGGCTTTGAACTTCCGGCTCCGGACCGAGATCAGGCCGGGCGGGACGGATCGTGTCGATCGCCGGCCTGCCGAGCAGACGCTTCTGCTGCGCGGAAGAGCGGTCAACGGTGAACTGGTGCTCGAACCCGCCTTCCTGGTGGAGACGCAGCCCGTGCTGCCGGAGCGGGAAGGCCCCTACCGTCTGGAGGGGTTCGGTGCCGGTGGTCGCATCGTGTTCTCGTTCGACTTCACGCCGACGCCGCTGGAGTTCGGGGGAGGAGACTTCGTCTTTGCCGTCCCCTACGACGCGGAGTTCAATGGCGCGCTGGAGCGGGTGGTCCTGTCAGGGCCCGAGGGCGAGTTCACGCTGGGGCCGTCCAGCACCAGCCCGATGGCGATCATCACCAACCGCGACAACGGGCAGGTGCGCGCCATTTTGCGCAACTGGAACGGCGGCCTCAATCTTGTGGATGGAAACACCGAGATAATGGTCAGCGACGGTTTGCCCGACGGCGTGCGATAGGGCGCGGATCGGACGCGGCAGGCCCCGACGGCCACCCGCCGGAAGAGTCACCCACCCGAAGTGAGGTTTGCCATGTTTGGAACCAGCAGCAGAACACGTTTTGCGGCGACCGTCCTCGCACCCATCGCATTGGTCTTGTCGACGGGGGCGTGCGATGCCGGATCGGACGCGCCGGCGTCCAGTGCAGTCGCCTTCGAGGGCGCGCGGGTCATCGTGGGGGACGGCGCCGTTATCGAGGACGCCGTGTTCGTGGTGGACGGCGGCTCCTTCGTCGGCGTGGGCGCTGCCGGCGATGTGGAGGTCCCCGAAGGCGCGGCCCGGATGGACCTGAGCGGCAAGACCGTGATGCCGGCGATCGTGAACGCCCACTTCCACCTCAATCCCGAGCGCGAGGCGCGCACCGAGCAGCTGCAGCACTCGGCGTACTATGGCACTGCGCTCGCGGTAAGCCTGGGTCTGGACGACGGCGAAGCGGCCTTCGAGATGCGCGACGAGATGTTGGCCGATGGCGCACGCTCCCAGACGGCGGGCCGCGGGATCACGTCACCCGAGCCGGGCCGCAGCGAGGTCCCGCACTGGGTCACGACCGAGGATGAGGCGCGGGCCGCGGTGCAGGAGCTGGCCGCGCAACAGGTCGACATCGTCAAGATCTGGGTGGACGACCGGGGCGGGCAGTACGAGAGGCTGTCGCCGGAGCTCTACGGCGCCGTGATCGACGAGGCGCACGCCAACGGCCTCCGCGTGACCGCCCACGTCTTCCGCCTCGAGGACGCGAAGGGGCTGCTGCGGGCAGGCGTGGACGCCTTCGCCCACGGCATCCGCGACATGGACATCGACGACGAGGTGGTGGAGTTGTGGCAGGAGCGCCCGCACGTCGTGCTGGTCCCCAACCTGCCGGGACCGGGCGTGGCCGAGACTTTCGACTGGCTGTCCGGGACCGTGTCCGCCGAGCAGATCGCCGAGATGAACGCAAACTCCACGGATCGTCCGGCCGCTCAGGAAGCCTTCGGCATTCAGGCGCGCAACCTGGTCCGCCTCCACGGAGAGAGCTTCCCGGTGTCGTTCGGCACGGACGGCGGTTCGCCGTGGGCAGTCCACCAGGAGCTCGCCGACATGGTGCGGGCCGGGCTGACGCCGGCCGATGTGATCGTGGCGGCGACGAGCACGTCGGCCGAGTTCGTGGGCGCCGACGATCTGGGCACGGTCGCAGCCGGCAAGAGCGCCGACTTCATCGTGCTCGACGCGAACCCGCTGGACGACATCACCAATACGCGTGCGATCAGCGCGGTGTATCTGAGGGGGGCTGCCGTGGACCGCGACGCGATGAGTGCGCGCTTGCTGGGAGCAGGATGATTGTCGCCGCGATGTAAAGCCTGATTGACAATATGTAAAGTCGCCTTTACATGACGGTGGCCTTCACCCGTCGCCGCGCTACGGATCCACGGCCAACGGGCGGCAATAGCCCTGCCGCGTCGGCCATGGTCGCTCTATTCCAACCTCAATTCCCTGGCCCTGTGATCTTGTACTCCGTCGGCGGAATCTCGCCGCGCAGGTGCTCGATGAAGTAGTCCCAGGTCCGGCGCACCGCGTAGGGCTCGCTCGAATAGCCGTGGTTGCGGTTCGGCAGGACGAACATGTCGAAGTCCTTGTTGTGGCGGATGAGCTCGTCGATCAGGCGGATGGTCATGTTGGGATGAACGTTGTCGTCGAGCGTGCCGTAGTGGAGCAGCAGCTTGCCCTTGAGGTTCGCGGCGATGTTCTGGTTGGCCTGGCTGTCGAAGCTGTCCGTGCCGTCGGGGTTCTCGACGAGCAGGCCCTGGTACTTCTCGCCCCAGGGGAAGTGATAGCCGCGGTTGTCGTGATTGCCGGCGCCGGAGACGGCCACCTTGAAGAAGTCGGGCCAGCGGAGGATGGCGTCGGTCGACGAGAAGCCGCCGCCGGAGTGGCCGAAGATGCCCACGCGGTCGAGGTCCATCTGGGGGTAGCGGCCCGCCAGCTCCTTGAGCGCGGAGATGTGATCGGGGATGCCGTTGTCGCCCATGTTGCCGTAGTAGGCGTCGTGGAAGGCCTTGGAGCGGAGCGGCGTGCCGAAGGCGTCGATGGCGAAGACGATGAAGCCGAGTTCGGCGAGGGCGCGGCCGTTCCCGCGGCCGGCGGCGGAGAAGTCGTACGTGGTGACGGCGCCGATCTGGGGGCCCGGATAGATGTAGTCGACGACGGGGTAGCTTGCGTCCGGGTCGAAGTTGGAGGGGAACCAGAGGAGGCCGTAGACGCTGGTGGTGCCGTCGCGGCCCTTGGCCTCGAAGGGGACGGGGGGGATCCAGCCGGCATCTTCGAGGCGGGATATGTCGGCGGTTTCGACGGTCTGGACGGTGCGCCCTCCGCGGTCGCGGACGACGGTGGTGGGGGCTGTCTCGGGGGTGGAGTACTGGTCGACGAAGTAGCGGCCCGATGGGGTCGGCGTGATCTGGTGCACCGCGTCCTCGGCGCTGATCAGCTGCAGGCCGGAACCGTCCAGGCCGACGCGGTAGAGGTGGATGAAGTAGGGGTGGCGGCCCTCTTCGCGGCCGACCGCGGTGAAGTAGGCGGTGCGGCTGGTTTCGTCCACCGCGATGAGCTCGACGACCAGCCACGGGCCGCTGGTGACGCGGTTCTTGAGGTTCCCGTCGCCGTCGTAGAGGTAGAGGTGGCCGAAGCCGTCGCGTTCGGACCACCACAGGAACTCGGAGCCGTCGCCCAGGACACGCCAGGCCGGGGCGTAGCGGGTGAATTGATTCAGTTCGACGTAGGTCGGCCCGGTTTCTTCGAGGAGCTCGGTGGCGCTGCCGGTGGCGGCGTCCACGCGGTAGAGCTTGTAGTTCTTGAAGTCGCGGCTGCGGTGGGTGTAGAAGGCGTGGCTGCCGTCGGCGGTCCACTGGACTTCGGCGAAGGCGGTGTCGCCGGGCGTGAAGTTGCCCGGCTGCGGTGGGATGTCGGCGCGGACCGAGGTGCCGGCCTCGACGTCGAGGATCCACAGCTCGGATGTGGGGACGATGGAGTCGCCCGGGAGCGCATAGGCCCAGGAGTGGAGGATGGGGCGACCGTCTGCGGCTTCGAGCAGGTGGAAGCGCTCGACCTCGCGTTCGTCGTAGCGGTGGGTGGCGATGCGGCGGGAATCGGGCGACCACTGCAGGACGGGCGAGCGGTCGCGGTTGGCGCGGCGGCTCGTGATCTCCTGGCAGCACCCTTCGGGGATGGCGCCGTAGCCGAAGTCGGTATCGCCGTCGTGGGTGAGCTGGGTTTCGGTGCCGCTGTCGGCGTCGCGCACCCAGAGGTTCTCGTCGCGGGCGAAGGCGATCCAGCGGCCATCGGGTGACGGGCGCTCGGCGTCGGAGGGCGCGGTCGCGTTGGTCGGTCCGGCGCAGGTGTAGGCCTGGATATCGCAGGTCCACTGCACGGAGTCGGCGACCTGGAAGCGGATGGCACCGGTGCCGTCCACGAAGTCGAATTCCTCGAACGGGAGCGCGCGGCCTTCGTAGGCCGTGTCGGCGGCGATGGAGAGGGCGGCGGCCAGGCGCGCATGGTCGAAGGCGGAGCGGCGGGTGGCGGCACCTGGATCCACGACGACGAACTCGTGGCCGGACTCGGTGCGGCTCCGGAACCAGAAGCGGTCGCCGTCGAAGAACTCGGGCACGGCCTGGTCGCCGGATATCAGCCTGGCGGCGTTCCAGGGGAGGAATTGCTCGGCGCGGGCGTAGGCGCTTTCGGTGACCTGCTGGGCGGTGACCGGTGGCGGCAGCTGGGCGACCAGGACGAAAAGGGCCAGTATGGCCGCGGCTTGTAGAGCTGTGCGTAGCAACGTCGACATTGTGACCTCGCGGGGTGGATGAGCAATCGCAGGGCCGATATAGTGACTCGGACGGGGTGGTTCAGCCAGACCCCCGCATACCGATAGCCCGCAGGAGCACGCCGATGCGCCATTCCGCCGTTTTCCTCGCCCTATGCGGCATCCTCGTGCCAGCGACCGTCTCCGCCCAGGAATCCCTCGACCCGGAGCGGGACGCGAAGTATGCCCGCTACATGCAGATCCCGAGCAAGATCAAGGGCGGGATCATCTGTCCGGATGTCGGGCCTCTCGGCGGAGCCGCGTGCGCCGTCAACTGGATGGCCGACGGGCAGAGCTTCTGGTTCGCGGAGGGGCAGCCCGACCAGACCGTGATCTACCGCACCGATCCCGCGACACACGCCACCGAGCCGTTCTTCGACACCGAGCGTCTCCGCGAGGCTTTGACCCCGGTGCTGGGACACGAGCCGCCGTACCGGGGGCTGCCCTTCGACAGCTTCACCTTCGCGGGCGAGGGCGAGCGCCTGGTGCGCTTCACCGTCGAGGACCGGCACTTCGAGCTCGATCTCGAGGACTACTCAGTGAGCGCCCGGCCCACGGCCGAGGCCGAGGCTGCCGCGCGAGCCGCGCCGCGTGTGGTGCGCGAGGGATTCACCAGCGGTGCCCCCGCCGTCATGGAGGTGCCGTCGCCCGACGGTCGCTGGCTGCTGACTGAGAAGGACGACGACCTCTGGGTGCGCGCGACCTTCGACGGGCGCGAGCATCCGGTCATGGAGGACGGCGAGGAGGACTACGCCTGGAGCGTCGAGGGGGCGATGTGGGCTCCGGATGGCGCGCGCGTCGCCGCGATGAAGCAGGACAGCCGCCACATGGAGCGGGTCCCGATCCTGCACTGGCTGAAGCAGACCGAGGAGGTCGAGTACGCGCCGTACGCAAAGGCCGGCAACCCCCTGCCGCGCCAGGAACTGCACATCGTGGACATCGTCGGCCGCCGCGCGGTCGAGGTCGATGTCGGCGAGGACGAGCAGGCCCTCAGCCCGGTCGGATGGCTCCCCGACGGGTCGGAATACCTGTTCCTGAGAATGTTCCGGACCTACCAGACGCTGCAGCTGGTTGCGGCCGACCCCGCCACTGGCGAAGCCCGCGTCGTCCTCGAAGAGACGCAGCCCACCTTCATCAAGGGAATCGGGACGACGCCGTCGTGGCGCGCGCTAGCCCGTCCGCTAGCGGACGGCGAGCGCTTCCTCTGGATCAGCGAGCGCGACGGCTGGGATCACATCTACCTGTACGGCATGGACGGCCAGCTCATCCGCAGGCTCACCGAGGGAGAGTGGCCGGTGCTCGGCATCGTGCATGTCGACGAGTCGGCCGGTCATGTCTACTTCAACGGACATATGGAGGATGAGAGGCCGTACGACACACACCTCTACCGTGTCTCGCTCGACGGCGGCGCCGTGGTGCGCGTCACCGAGGGAGAGGGTCAGCACAGCGCCACGGTGTCGCCCAGCGGCGCGTACATCGTCGACACGCATTCGAGCACCAGCCGCCCACCCCGCACCGAAGTGCGCACGACGGACGGCGAATTCGTGTACATCGTGACCGAAGCCGATGTGAGCGCGCTGGACGAACTCGGGTGGACCCCGCCCGAGGAGTTCGTCGTGAAGGCGGCCGATGGAGAAACCGACCTCTACGGGGTGATCTACAAGCCGCACGACTTCGACCCCGGCAGGAAATACCCGGTCATCGACTACATCTACAACGGTCCCTTCATCAGCTGGGTGCCGAAGACCTTCACCGACGGGCGCGGGCTCAGCCAGGCGGCGCTGGCCCAACTGGGTTTCGTGGTGTTCATGGTCGACGGACGCGGGACCACCGAGCGCGGCAAGGCCTACCAGGACCTGGTGTACCGGAACTTCGGCCGCAACGAGATCCCGGACCACCGGGCGGCCATGGAGAACGCCGCCGCCACGCGGCCCTGGATGGACCTCGACCGTGTCGGCATCCACGGCGGCTCGTGGGGCGGTTACATGACCGTGCGCGCGCTCGTCCTGGAGCCCGACTTCTACGATGTCGGCGTCGCGGTCAACGGCGTCTACGACATCCACGACCAGAACGCGTGGGCGATCGAGCCCTACATGGACCGGCCCTGGGAGAACCCCGCAGGCTACGAATACGGCTCAAGCCTGCGCCTGGCCGACCAGCTCAAGGCGAAACTGCTGCTGATCCACGGAACCAGCGACGTCAACGCCACCTTCTCGGCCACAATGAAGCTTGTCGAGGCGCTCATCCGCGCCGGAAAGCCGCACGACCTGATCGTCGTCCCCGAGCAGCCGCACTGGTTCACGGGGCAGAGCGCGGAGTTCACCGATGCGGCGCGGCGGCAGTATTTCCAGGAGCACCTGCTGGGGCTGACGGGGAGGGAGAGGGAGGTGATCCCATAGGGGCGTGTCCTCATGCAAACCTGTCGCGACGCGCCTTCAGGAGCCGTGAGGAGAGATGACCGGATATCTGTTCGTGGCGGTCGCGGTGCTCGTGGCCGTGGCCGGCTGGAGGGTTCGGCACCGGCTGCGTCACCAGACCCGGAGCAGGGTGACGGATGAGATCGTCCATCAGATCGAGACGCACGGCCACGTGGACGCGGAAGATGTCGAGCCGCTGGACATGGAGCGAGCGCGGGCCGAGGAGGACGAGTTCTGGGCCCAGACCTGGGACGAACCGGAAGACGACTGGTAGCAGCCTGGCTGGCCAGCCTGGTCGGCCTCGGTAATGCTGCGGCTCACCCGGATCGAGCTGAAAACGCCTGCGCGAACGCCTGGCGGAACACCCCCTCGCCCCCGGGCCGCAGCCCCGTGATCGCGCCGGACGCCAGCGCCGCCTCGGCGAACGTTTCTCCATAGCCGCGCGCGCAAGCCATCACCACCAGGTCGGGTGCGAAGGTTACGATCTGGCAGGGGACGTGCAGGACCGGTCCCTGGGTGAGGAAGGGGGCGCGGCGGGCCGGGTCGAAGAGGTCGAGCGGGGTGAGGTGCTCCAGAACCTCCGGGATGCCCGCACCCAAGAAGGCGAGCATGCAGTGGCCGTCGCCGGTGTCGGTGAAGCCGGTGTCGAGCGGCGTTGGCGGCGGCGGTCCTTCGCCGAGGTGCCAGATGGCGACCTGGGTGCGGTTCATGCGGTTGATGACGAGGGGACCGTGCACGCCGACCCCGCCGAAGCGTTCCGGAACGGACAGTCCCATGGGCCGATGGGTCGCGATCTGGCCGTCCTGGTAGTCCCAGCGGGGGCGGTGGGACAGGTCGACGAGGAACGGGCCGGGGTGGCCGCGCTCGTCTTCGTAGCCCAGCACGACGGTCCAGCCGTCGCGTGATTCGGTCGCCGCGGGGGTCGCGCCGAAGGACACCGGGGAGCGTCGGAACAGGGGTCGGGGCCGTGCGGTCGTCTCGGTCCTCATGCACGCAACCTTGTGCCCCTGGGGTCGTAGAAGTGCGGGGATTGCACCGTGGCGGAAAACGTCGCCCTCTCCCCCGGCTTCTCTTCTTCCTGGAGAGAGATGGTGGCCCCCTTCGCGGCATGTCCGTCGCGCACGAGCGCCATCCCATACTGCCAGCCGAGGGTGTCGCTGCGGCGCGTGGTGCACACGTACCCGACGACCTCGCCGCCGTCGACGACCACCGCGCCGTCGCGGGGGGACTTCCCGTCGCGGGCTGACCCTTGCCCCTCGTCCACCCGGAAGCCCACCAGCTTCATGCGGTCCGGCTGCTTTTCGCAGGCGCGCAGCGCGGGGGCGCCGACCTTCTTCGACGCGGTGTCGCGGCGGTCCCACATCCAGCCCATGCCGATGTCCGTCAGGGTGACGCGCTGCTCCGATTCGGCCCCGATGATGATGTGCCCCTTCTCGGCGCGGAGGCAGTACTGCGCCTCGAGGCCGAAGGGGCGGATCGCGAGGTCGGCGCCGACATCCATGAGCAGGTCCCACAGGTACTGGCAGTAGCTGGACGGGGCGTGCAGTTCGAAGGAGAGTTCGCCGACGAAGCCCAGCCGCAGGCAGCGGGCTTCGACGCCGTCGCCGACGGTGATCGGCCTGCACGCCATGTATGGGAACGCCTCGTTCGAGATGTCGTCGGTGGTCACCCGCTGGAGCACCTCGCGCGCGTTGGGACCGGCGATGTTGAGCGAGCCCAGGACGTCGGTGAGTTTGACGAGATTGTAGTCCCAGCCGTCGTGGCGGGTGTGGAAGCGGAACCACTCGACCGTCGCGCCCGCGCGGCCCGAGCTGGTGGTGAAGTAGTATTCGTTTTCGCCTTCCTTGACGACAACGCCGTCGTCGATGAGTTGGCCCATGTCGTTGCACATCGCCGAGTACTTGCAGCGGCCGGGGTGCGCTGTGGTCATGTCGGAGATGTAGACGCGCTGGAGCGCATTGAGGGCGTCCGGGCCGAAGATGCGGAACTTGCCGAGGGGCGAGCTGTCGAGGATGCCGACGTTGTTGCGGACGTTGAGGATTTCGTCGCGGCAGGTGAGGTCCTCGCTGAAATATCGTGCGCGCTGCCAGGGGCCGGCGTGGCGGAAGATCGCGCCTTGGGCGGCCTGCTCGGCGTGGAGCGGGGTGCGCTTGTGCACGTCGTGGCCGGGGCCGGCCAGCGTGGCGAGGCTGGGCGGGGCGAGCGGCGGGCGCACTGTGGTCGCCGTCGCGGTCTCGACCGGGTCGCCCCGCAGGTCGGCCATGATCATGGCCAGGTTCTGTCCGGTGACGCGGTACTGGCCCGGCCCCAGGCCGAATCCGCCGAAGCGCTTGGCGAGTTCGGGCACGTCGAAGCCCTGCGCGGCGGATTCCTTGACGTTCTTGTAGGTGCCGTCCTCGTCGAGGTCCACGAAGGCCTTGGCGCCGCGGCCGATGTCGGGGCCGTGACCGATGTCGCAGCCGGCGACCGGGCCGGGGAGGGCGTTGGCGTCGCGCTTGGCACGGGCAATCGCGTCGGCGTCCGCGACCGCCGTGCCACCGGTGCAGCACGCGACCGCCCGATAGCCCGCCAGCCCCCCGGAGGCCTCGATCGACCGCGGGTCGCGGAGGCCGGTCATGCTTCCGGCCGCGAAGACGCCCGGCGGCAGTTCGGCGGGCTGGTAGCTGTGGGTATGGGCGCAGTAGGCCAGCTTTGCCTTGGCCGTGGCGAGCGCTCCGATGCGGGGCTGCATCCCCGCGTTGGCGACGAGGAGATCGCACTGGAAGTGACTGGAGCCGCCGCCGCTTGGCGGACGCAGTTCGCACGCCTTGACCCGCTTGCGGCCCATCGTCCGCGAGGCCGCCCATCCGGAAAGCACGGGGATGCCCCGGGCCTCGAGTGCGGCGACGAGCTCGGGGTCCTGCCGCCCGGCTTCGCGTGCGTCGGCCACTCCCCGGATCTCGACGCCGAGGTCCGCCAGGTCGACGGCGGCTTCCAGGCTCAGGTCGTCGCCCACGCTGAACACCGCCACCTCGCCCGGCTTCACCGCATACGTCCGCGCAAGCCGCCAGGCCGCCCCCGCCTGCATGACGCCGGGACGGTCGTTGTGGTTGAAGACGAGCGGCCGATCCATGCAACCCGCGGCGACAACGACCGTCTTCGCGCGGCACTCCCAGTGGCACTCCCGGAACGGATCGCCCTCGTCGCCGATTGTGAAACCGGTCACCAGGTTCTCGCCCCACACGCCTGTCACCGGCGAGCTTGTGAATACTTTCACATTCTCCGCGGCTTGCACCTGGGCGGCCAGCGCCTCGGCCCGCCGGTGCAGCGGCTCGCCCTCGAAGTCGCGCACCCGCCACGCCAGGTGTCCGCCCAGCCAAGGCCGCCGCTCGAACAGGCAGACCCGGAGCCCGCTCTCCGCGGCCGCGAGCGCCGCCGACATGCCAGCCGCGCCGCCGCCGACGATCGCGACTTCCGCGTTCATGTAGCGCTCGGCGCGCAGGCTGTCCCGGGTGTATTCTCGTGTCGGATCCAGCACCCCGGTCCCCGCCATCCGCCGAAGTCCGTTCTGGAAGAGCGGCCACAGACTGTACGGACGGTGGAAGAGCCGGTAGTAGAATCCCGCCGGCATCAGCCGTTCGAAGGGATTGATGATTCCGAAAAAGTCGGTCCCGGGGTCGCCGCGCACGTTCTGGGCGCGCACCGACATCCCCGCCCGCAGCGCGGTCGTTTCGGCGCACTCGTTGGGCACCCCGTCGATCGCCATGAAGGTGTTGGACGACTCGCCCTCCAGACTGTACAGGCCGCGCGGGCGGTGGTATTTCAAGCTGCGCCCGAAGACTCGCACGCCGGCGGCGAACAGCGCGGAAGCGACAGTGTCGCCCGCGAATCCGCGCACGCCCCGGCCCAGGAAGGTGAAGTCGAGCGGCCGGGCAAGGTCGACGCGGCAGGTCGGGCCGGGCGGCAGGCGTCCGGGCGGCAATCCCCCGTCGACCGGGGTCCCTTCACTCATCGCCACCACCCTCCACCTCGCGGTTCGTCCCCGGATCCCGCGTCGTCCGGAACCAGACGCCGCATCCCTGGCCGTGGTACCACCACTCCTCCTGCGGCGGCGCCTGCGCTCCGTACGGGATCATGCGGAACTGCGTCCAGCGGAAGTGCTCCTCCGCGGTCAAGCCCTCCTGCTCCGGGCGCGGTCCCCGCTCCTGCCCCCCGAAGGTGAACTCGTACACGTCGCGCTTGCCGCACACGGGGCAAGTCAGCCGGAAGGTCATCTCGCCCCGTCCATCAGTCCCAGTGCCCGTACTTCATGACCGCCGCCGTCTCGCCCGAGTACCGGCCCTCCAGGAAACGTTTCAGCTGAAACGCCTCGAGGATCTCCGGCCGCTCGCCCGTGGCCATGTAGTCCGCCATGTACTTGCCCGCCACGGGCCCCGACTTGAACCCGAAATAGCCCCAGCCGGCGTCGAGGTAGAGCCCGTCGTAGCCCAGGTTGCCCTCCATGATCGGCGCCATGTCCGGGGTCATGTCGGCGAGGCCCGACCAGATGCGCATGAAGCGCACGCCGCGCAGCGCGGGCATCAGCTCGATGAGCGCCTCGGCCTGGTGCTTGAGGTAGTACGCGGTGGCGTCGTTGGTGTAGTTGACCTGCGGGTCCATGTGTGCGCCGGTCGCGATCTCGCCCTTGAGCGTCTGGTTCGCGTAGACGTGATACGCGCCCGAACTGAAGACGTGGTGCAGGAAGGGTTTCATGGGATGGGTGACCATCGCCTGGATCGTGAGGGGGTGGATCGGCAGCTCGATGCCCAACATCGCGGCCACGGCGGAGCTGTAACCCCCCGCCATGATCCCGAGACGGTTGCAGCGAATGGCTCCCAGACTGGTTCGCACACCCGTGACGCGGCCGCGGTCTACGTCGATCCCCTGGACCTCGCACCCCTGGTGGATGTGCACCCCGTGCGCCGCCGCCCCCTTGGCCAACCCCCAGACCACCGCGTCGTGCCGCACGATGCCGCCCGGCGGATGGTACAGCCCGGCCTGGATCGGAAACGTGAGACGGTCGGAGATATCGAGCCCGGGAATGACTTCCCCGCACTGCTGCGGGTCGAGCAGCTCCGACTTCACGCCCAGGAGGTTGTGGGTGCTGGCCAGCATCCGGTACCCGTTCACTGCGGCCTCGCTGTGCCCCAGCAGCAGGGCCCCGCAGTTGAAGAACATGAGGTTGAAGTCGAGTTCGTGGGTGAGGGTGCGCCACAGCTTCAGCCCCTCGTCGTAGAGGCGCACGTTCTCGGCGGTGCGCTGGTTGGCGCGGACGATCGCCGTATTCCGCCCCGAACCGCCGAAACCGAGGTAGTGCGACTCCAGGACCGCCACGTCGCGGATGCCGTGGGTGCGCGCCAGGTAGTACGCGGTGGCGAGGCCGTGAATACCGCCCCCGATGATGACGACATCGTAGTGGCGCTTGAGTGGCGCGGGACGCCAAAGGCGCCGGAGCCGCAGCCAGTTGAAGCTCGGCTTGACGGTCAACCGATCACCGAGTACGAGGAATCCGGGTTCAGCGACCGGCGGCGGCTGAAGAAGCCGATGTCGCAGGTCCGGCGCGTGTACGTGAGCGGCATGGTGACCGGGTCGGCGTCGTGGTCGCGGCCGCCTTCGACCTGGTCGATCAGCTCAGCCATCAGCTTGCCCGCCACGGGCGCGTTCTTGAACTGGTTCCCCGAGGTCCCAACGGCCATGTAGAACCCCGGCAGGTCGGACCTGTCGTAGATGGGGATCCAGTCGTCGGAGACGTCGTACAGGTCGACCAGCCCGCCGGTCTGGCCGGGGATGCCCAGGCCCTTCAGGCGCTGCGCCTCGCGCATCACCTGCGTCTCCCACTGGTGGGTGAAGTTGGTGTTGTAGTCGTCGGGGTCTTCCACCCATTCGAGCACGTCGCAGGGCGGGTCTTCGGAGCCGATGAGGATGTGGTTGCCGGTGGTGGGCCGCGAGTAGCACCCGATGTCGCCGTCCGAGATGAGGGGCGCGAGCTGGTGGTAGTCCATGCCGGCCGGGGCCGGGACGTAGCACACCTCCTGCTTGAGGGCGCGGGTGGTGATGTTCATGCCGTCCAGAACGCCGGCCATGCGGTTGATGATCGCCGAGTGGGGTCCGCCCACATTCACTACGACGGGTGCGTGGATCTCGGTGCCGTCGGCGAGGCGTATTCCAGCGACGCGGCCGTCGCTCTTCATAACCTCAACAACTTCGGCATTGAAACGATACTCGCCGCCATGCGCCTCGCAGGCCCGCTGCAGGTTGTGGCAGGCGAGGGTGGGATCGTCGATGTAGCCGGACTCGGGGATGTAGACGGCGCCGCGGATGCGCCCGCCCGTGGGCTCGCCGAAGCGGTCGTCGTCGGTGGTGACCGGGGGGCCGTAGTTGCGGGTGTCCATCCAGGGGAAGCGCGCGGCGATTCCGTCGGCGGTAAGGTCCTCGTACGCGACGTGGAGCTCGTCGAGGGCGGCCATGACGTTGACCAGGTCCTTGTTGCGCTCGTTCTTCATGACGAGGCAGCCGGTGTTGACGTACTGCGCGAGCCCCATCTCGTCGGCCACGCCCAGGTAGCGGCCCCAGTCGAGCCAGTAGAAGTAGCTCTCGCGGGCCATCGCGCAGCCGTCGGGCGTCGAGTAGTGCAGGCGGATGATCGCGCAGGTGTTGCAGGTCGAGCCGGAACCGGCGGTCGGCTGCTTGTCCACGTTGAGGGTGCGGTATCCGCGCTTGGCGAGCTCGAAGCCGGTCGCGGTGCCGATGACGCCCGCGCCGATGATGATCGCGTCGTAGTCCTGTTTCATTGGGGTTCCTGTTACTGACTACTGTCTTGGTACTAGGCGCAAACCGGTAACATAGCCCACATCGAGTTCGTCGCGCCGGATGCCCCAGACGTGGGTGGGCGTCACGTCCAGGGGCTGGAAGGATTCGGGGACGGTGATCCGTTTGATCGGACCGTCGACCGCCCCCTTGCGCACGGCGTACCATACACCCGCGGAGTCCAGTCCCAGGGGCTCGAACCAGATCTCGCCGTTCGACATGAGGCGTATGAGACGGATCGGGGGCCAGTGTTCCGGCTTGTGCCAGGCTGTGCGCAACCTGCTCTTCAGCATCGGGGAGGCGTTGGCGGTCCCCATGGTCGCGGCTATCATGTCCGCCCACTCATCTACTTCGGCCTCGATCTGGTCCTCGGTAAGAGGGATGGGTGGCAGCTGGACTGCGCGGGCCCAGAGCGTGTCGCCTTCTGTCGATATCTCGATGAGCTCGACCAACCCCGGAGTCGCCACGGGTGCACGGTTTACCACCACGCTCCCGTTCAAGTGGTCCACGGCAAAGCCGTCGGGGATGACCCAGGCCTGCGTGAGCGGGATGGGACGAGAGCCACTTTCGACTTCGAACGGTGTTTGCCAGTTCCGAAAGTTCAGCTGGGCCAGCTCCTCGGTGCGCCAGACGCCGCTTTGCTCCACCATCCGAAGCACCGGGCGGTACTCGGTCGGATCGCTCGTCGGGGAGCCGCCCAGAAGAGCAAGAGAGGGCACGGCTGCAAAGCTGCCGTCGTTGAAGTGGTTCCGGACCTGAACCGGAAAGCCCCGGTGCGCGATTTCGAGTGGGTATGGGCGGGTTCCTGTCAGTTCGCCGTCCGGTGTAATCATGGTGATTCGGAGTCGGTCACGTACGTAGAAACCGCCTGCAGCCAATCCGAGTCTGCCGGCGCCCTGGAACTCTCCCGGTCCTTCGCCCGGCCGGCCCAGCCGCCGGTGATTATGCATTTGCCTCACATAAGGTAGCTGGTTTCGGGGTGGTTCGGTAGTCCCTCATTCGGAATCTGGAGGGTCAAAAAGCTGCCGCTCAAACCTCTCGCGAGCGAGGCGTCGAGCCTCCAGGGCCTTCCGCACCTCTCCGTACAGGGGTTGGAGGTTCTCGGCTTTGCCGCGCTGCACCCGGTCAATAAGATTCACCAAGTACGTTTCCCACTCGGGAAGGTCGCTCGTTCGTAACGGACGAGGGGGAGGGTGAGGTATCCCACGCTTGGCGAGTGCCGCCGAGACTTTCCTCATTGCCAGAACGTATTTGGAGTCGATGAGGGCTTCGCGCCGGTTCACAGCGCCAAGGTGTTCCGCGAGCGCCTTGAGTTTCGGCAGTCGCTTTTCCCAGTAGGTCTTGCCGCGGTCGGGGTCCCATCGAACGACGATCCAAATCGTCACGCAAACGCCTCCGAGCGCCAACAAGAGAACCTGGAGCGTCCAGTCCTCAAACACGTGGGCCTCCAAGATGATCGTAAGGATCACCCATGCTACCCCGACCAGTAGCCCAACGAGATGTCGCTTCTTCATGCTGCATGATACTACCTCCGTTCTGTGCGTCAAAGACGCAGTGATAAAATGCCGTTGAGCCCGATGATCTTCGGGCCTAAAGGCCAGTGCATACGCCGAAACCCTTGCGACGCGACGGCGGTGCGGCCTACGTTCTGCCCGTCACTGTGATTGCAGGCCCCCATGTCGGGCTGCCTGCCAAATACAACAGCCGCTAGGACGGGTGGACGGGTAGCTCCCGGCCCCCACGGCGAATAGGCGGGAACCGCTTCGTTGGACTACCCTGCGATCAGGGGATTACATACCAAAGTTGACGGCGGGTGGTTCCCGCGCCGTAGCTTCGGGGGGTAAGGTTGACGCCTGGCGTCCGGCGTACTGAGCGTTCAAGAAGCGACCCCACCGGGATTGCACTCCCGATGGGGTCCATTGGCCCCCGTAGCTCAAGTGGAAAGAGCACGTGTCTACCAAACGCGAGGTTGCGGGTTCAAGTCCCGCCGGGGGCACTTCTTGCGAAGATGTACGGCTGTCTGCGACACGTCAACTGTCCCGCTTCGCCGTTTCTTGTGGTTGAGGCACTGGCCTCCGCGGCCGCAGCAGCGCCCGCGCGACGTTCTCCGGCGTGGCGCCGCGGTCTGCGGTGGCCGGTGGATACTTCTTGTATTTGCGGGGCCGCTTGGTGGCCTTCGCGGTGATTATGCATTTGCCTCACATAAGGTAGCTGGTTTCGGGGTGGTTCGGTAGTCCCTCATTCGGAATCTGGAGGGTCAAAAAGCTGCCGCTCAAACCTCTCGCGAGCGAGGCGTCGAGCCTCCAGGGCCTTCCGCACCTCTCCGTACAGGGGTTGGAGGTTCTCGGCTTTGCCGCGCTGCACCCGGTCAATAAGATTCACCAAGTACGTTTCCCACTCGGGAAGGTCGCTCGTTCGTAACGGACGAGGGGGAGGGTGAGGTATCCCACGCTTGGCGAGTGCCGCCGAGACTTTCCTCATTGCCAGAACGTATTTGGAGTCGATGAGGGCTTCGCGCCGGTTCACAGCGCCAAGGTGTTCCGCGAGCGCCTTGAGTTTCGGCAGTCGCTTTTCCCAGTAGGTCTTGCCGCGGTCGGGGTCCCATCGAACGACGATCCAAATCGTCACGCAAACGCCTCCGAGCGCCAACAAGAGAACCTGGAGCGTCCAGTCCTCAAACACGTGGGCCTCCAAGATGATCGTAAGGATCACCCATGCTACCCCGACCAGTAGCCCAACGAGATGTCGCTTCTTCATGCTGCATGATACTACCTCCGTTCTGTGCGTCAAAGACGCAGTGATAAAATGCCGTTGAGCCCGATGATCTTCGGGCCTAAAGGCCAGTGCATACGCCGAAACCCTTGCGACGCGACGGCGGTGCGGCCTACGTTCTGCCCGTCACTGTGATTGCAGGCCCCCATGTCGGGCTGCCTGCCAAATACAACAGCCGCTAGGACGGGTGGACGGGTAGCTCCCGGCCCCCACGGCGAATAGGCGGGAACCGCTTCGTTGGACTACCCTGCGATCAGGGGATTACATACCAAAGTTGACGGCGGGTGGTTCCCGCGCCGTAGCTTCGGGGGGTAAGGTTGACGCCTGGCGTCCGGCGTACTGAGCGTTCAAGAAGCGACCCCACCGGGATTGCACTCCCGATGGGGTCCATTGGCCCCCGTAGCTCAAGTGGAAAGAGCACGTGTCTACCAAACGCGAGGTTGCGGGTTCAAGTCCCGCCGGGGGCACTTCTTGCGAAGATGTACGGCTGTCTGCGACACGTCAACTGTCCCGCTTCGCCGTTTCTTGTGGTTGAGGCACTGGCCTCCGCGGCCGCAGCAGCGCCCGCGCGACGTTCTCCGGCGTGGCGCCGCGGTCTGCGGTGGCCGGTGGATACTTCTTGTATTTGCGGGGCCGCTTGGTGGCCTTCGCGGTCTTGCTCATTGGATTTCTCCCTTTCTCGGGGTCACGGTAATGTCCAGCCCTTCGATCAGCAGATCTAGTTTCGCTTCGACGGCGGCCATTCTCGCCTCGATCGCGCTCAAGCGGGATTCCATCCGCAACTCCACGGCGGTGATCCGGGCATCGAGCCTCCAGAACATCGTACCGATCGCCACCAAGACCGCCACGGGGCCGCCCCACGATTCCAAGAACTTCCTCATGCTCATAGTCTGCGCGAACCGCCACGGCGACGCAAGGGCGCGATTATGCCCGTAGACGGGGGTTTACCCCCTATGTTCAGCGACAAACCCCCTTGCGCCCGAAGGGACCGGGGCCGTACTCTCCCCGCGTCTCGAATCGGAAGGGAGCCCTGATGTCGGGCTGCCTGCTGAATGAAAGAGCCGAATTATCCCGGTCGGCGGGTAGCTCCCGACGGCCACGGTAAATAGGCAGGGCGTACCGCAGTTTTCTCCTTTGCGATTCGAGACAACGGCCCGGCTCCACGTCCGGATGCCGGGGAATCGTTTTTTCGCACCGAAAAGGAGCAACACCCGATGGTCCAGAAACTCGCCCTTATCCTCGTGCTCGCCCTTCCGTCGTCCAGCCTTTCCGCCCAAGTGTCCGTCCACGCCACCGGGTTCGCCGGAGCGATGGTGACGGAGCGTGACAGCCTGTTTCCCGTCTCGCCCGCTTTCAGCTTCACTGGCATCATCCAGATCAATGTGGCGTCCGACGAGTACCAAGTCGGCATGTCGCCGTTTCTCGGCATGGACGCCTCAGTGGTGCTGGTCGAGGATCGCCACGAACTGTTGTCGACGATTCGCACCGGGCTGCAACTCGATTCACCCGGTCAACCGCGGCTGTTCGGCTTCTTCGGCGGTGGATGGCCCCGCACGGAACAGACATGGAACGCGGATACAGAAGCGTGGGATGGTGGGGAAGGGAGAGTGTACGGCGCGGGTCTATCCATCACTATAGCCCGTGCGTCTTTCGAGGGGCGCTATCTGATCGATCAACGCTTCTCGGGTGCTGAACGGGGGGCCATGATGCTGCTTGCCGGGTACACCTTCGGCAACTGACCGAGAATAGGTGCGTCCCGATGAAAAAGGGGACCGTGGACCTCTGACAGTCCACGGTCCTACCTGAAGCGGCGGGCACCCCCGATTGCGCCGGGGGCACCCGCCTTACGACACCCTTTCCCAAAGGAGCAAAGAAGAATGTCGATTTCCCGCGATGAAGCCATCCGCCGGATGGTCGAAGAAATGTCCGAGACCAAGATGGAAGCATTGGTGCTATTCAACGAAACCGAGGCGGAGGCGTTGGCTGTCGCTCACGGCGCGGCGCACGCACGCTTCCTTGCCTTCGTAGGTGCCATCAAGCACTTGGACCGGGCCAACAGGGAGAAGCTGGCAAACCGTCTCGAAGTCATGGCTAACGGCCTCAATGGCGTAAAGCCATCCAGCCTAGTCGGACACCAATACGATGCAGTAGGCTCAATGAGCGGTGAGTTTCGCCGTCTCGCCGCCGTACTCTTGATGCGTTCCGACTAGTCCCAATTGGCGGAGTGAATCGCCTCGGCATGGGCCAGCAGGTTCCTGTCGGCGAACGCCTGCTTCTCGGCGAGCGGGCTGGTGCGGAAGAAAGCCTTGACCTTCTTCAGGGTCGCGCTAGCCTTGAGGCCGCGGTTCTCCATGTCCTGCATCTTCTGTGTGCTGCTCATGGGTATACCTCCATGCTGGTGCGCCCGATGCGGGCGCGGTGGATGTGCCGCCAGACTAGACGGCACGAGAGAGGCCGGGAGCGCTTCGACACGCCCCCGGCCTTCGGGATGCTACGGGGTGAGAGGGTTCAGTCCGCGATCAGCGTCCGATACTCCAGCGGGCTGGTGTGCATGATGCGCCGGAGCGCGTCGCGGAAGATGTGCGGGTTGTCGCGGTTGTTGAACCGCCACTCGAGTTCCTCCAGATACCGGTCCATGTGCTTCACGCTCATCTCGCTGAGAACGGACCGTGAGCCCTTGACGGCCCCTACCTGAAGCGGCGGGCACCCCGGATTAGGGCCGGGATACCCGCCTACGCCCGACATTCCCAAAGGAGCAAGAAATGTCGAACGATCCCTTTGACCTTGAGAGATTCCTTGACACTGCGATCACCGCTATCAGCAAGCCGATGATCACGGGCGACAACGAGGCACTGGCGAAATGCTTCGGTGCCTCCAACGCCTGCACATTCGCTTTCGTCGCTGCTTGTCACTTCTTGGACCAAGACGCCAAGGCAACACTGGTCGGTCTGTTCCGCGAGTTGGTCTTCATCACGCGGCACCGGGAGTTGCCGTCTGGTCGCCATGTCGAGGCGGCGCAAGAGGAGTTTCTGTCCCTCTACACCTCGCTTCTCGACATGATGGCGGCAGACTAGACTCTACCGTGAGAGAAGGGCCTCACGAAGCGCCTTGATCTCCTTGTGTCGTGCGATGGCCTCACGGCCCGTCTCGCGCATCTGGTCCAGCGAGTTTCTACTTCTCATGGGTATACCTCCATGCAGGGGAAGCTCGGGGCCGAGTGCCCACGAGAAAGGCCGGAGGCGCTTCGACACGCCCCCGGCCTTCAGGGTGCTACGGGTGAGGAGGGAGGTCAGTCCGCGCTATTCTGGCGGACGCGGGGCGGGCGTTCCTATGATGCGAGTACAGGAAAGCGGGCGCTCCCGGAAGCCGCCGGAAGCACCCGCTGAAACCCGACACCGAAAAGGAGCCTTCCGATGTCGAGCCCTAAGTCCCCCGAGGAGATTGATCGTGAAGGTCGGAAGATCGTTGATCGCCTTGAGAGCGACGACCTTCGAGCCGAGAACCAAAGGATTCAAGCCGAGAACCGTGCGCTTGAAGATCGCGTTGCAGATCTTGCAAATCGTCACCAAAATCTCTTAGCTGCTCTAGAATTCGTTTTAGCTCGCGTTCCTCACCTAAGAGTCGAGATTCAAACCTTTCTAGCTCGGCGCGGCTGACCTGGATGGTGTCGGTGTCGGCTGGCAGTGTTGTCGTGCTCATGCTACCAACCTGCACCCCCCGGCGTCAGTCCGCAATCAGCGTCCGATACTCCAGCGGGCTGGTCCGCATGATGCGCCGGAGCGCGTCGCGGAAGATGTGGGGATTGTCGCGGTTGTTGAACCGCCACTCGAGTTCCTCCAGATACCGGTCCATGTGCTTCACGCTCATCTTGTGGAAGCTCCCGACGATCGACCGCTTGAACAGGCTCCAGACGCCCTCCACGCTGTTCGTGTGGACATCGCCGACCACCCACTCCTCGGCACTGTGGTTGACGCTCTCGTGACGCCTGGTGTCCGTCTCCAGCCCGACGTGGGAGCGGAGTTCGTCGGTGTAGATCGCGTCGGCCTCGTCGCTGATGTTCCGGCGCACGAAGTCTTGGATCGTGCCCTTCTTGATGTTCGGGATGCGCTCGATGCGGACCTTCCCGCCGCGCTCGATAGCACCGGCAACCCATGTCTTGTTGTCCCGCCAGTCCTTCCCCTTGGCCTTGCCGCCGATCATGGTCTGGTCCATCTCGACCACGCCGACGAGTGTGGGGCCGGTGAACGGATCGTTGCCCATCGCCTCGCGGATCCGGTGGCACAGGTGCCAGGCCGTCTTGTACTGGACCCCCAGCGACCGCTTGAGTTGGTTGGCACTCATGCCCTTCTTGCTCTCGCACATCAGGTAGATGGCGAGGAACCACTTGCGGAGCGGCAGGTGCGAGCGGTGCATGATCGTGCCGGCGGTCACGCTGAACCGATAGTCGCATGATCCGCACGCCCACACGTTGCGGGTCGTGATCTCGGAAACGTTCGTGTCGCCGCACCGCAGGCACGCCACGCCGGACGGCCACCGGATTGCCTCCAAGGCGTCCCGACACCTATCGTCAGTGTTGTAACGGTCCAACAGCGAAACGAGGTTGATTTCCTTCATGGCTACTCCTTTGGGTTCAGAAACGACCGTCTTGGGGGCACACATCCGGCTTCGGGCGATACTGCACGGAATCGAGTACCACGACGGTGGGGCCGTGGTCGCTTTCATGATTCGCTCCGCTGGTCACAAGCTCGAAGAGACGGAGAGATTCAGCGCCTTGGTCCGCCTCGGTGTCGCGTTGAACGGTCGAACCCGCACCGACTACGAGAAGATCGTCGCCGATGCTGCCCGCAGGCTCGCCCGTGACTTCTCCCATATGGCAACCGAGCTCAAGGAAACTCATGGCTGACTCTACTTCACCACCCGCGCCGACCGACGGCGCGGAGTCCGTTGATGATCTCGTTCGTGGTCTCCGCGAACGAGCGATAGCGCGCTACGGCCCACAGTCCCTTGCGCTCAATAGCGGCGAGCCATTGGCGCTCAATATCGGCTTGGCCCTTGCTGAAGCCATCGGCTATCTGCTCAGCAATTCGCCCGTCGATGGCTCCGCTTTCCAGCAGGAACCTCAGAGCGATTCGTAGTGCGACCACATCGCCGATCATCCTGTTGCAGCTATCCGGCAGCTCCTCGCCGGACTCGCTCAATAGCGCGTCGAACGACGACCTCCCGTTTCCCGAACCATTCGTAGCCATGGCTCACACTCCCAAGCGAAAGAAGTCCGTGCGGCGGCGTAAGGTGCCCCGAAACATCGGAGACAGAACCGACCGCGAAATCATGGAAACCGTGCTCGGCAAACGTGTACTCAAAGAAGCCGACCGCGTGTTGGCCGAGTACAACGGAACTACCGCTAACGTATCCACTTAGGGAAGTTAGCGGCTCACTTTGTGTGAGTCAAGTGCATAATCACCCAGCCGCCTGACAAGGGCTCCGTCGGGTGTCCAGATCGTGACTTCGGACGCTTGCAGGTCCAGCACGTAGACCCTGGACCCGTCGGCAGCGGCACGGACATCGAGGAAGGGCCCGAAGAACTCGTCGCTCTGCGCCTGGTCGTCGATCTCGTATTCGGCCTCGGTGGTCCAGTCCTCGAACGGGGTAGGGGTATCGGCGCCCTGGCCAGCACATGCTGGAAGCAGTAGCGCGGCGATTGCCCAAGAGTTCCTGGTCCGTACCCCGGTCATGCGCTGAATCATTTCTTGTCTCGGTCCCTGTGGGCGACCATGGTGATTGGACAGACGCTCTCGACCACCGACCCTAATCTGCAAGGACCCGGACCATGAAAACGAGCCCACTGTTGGCCGTCATCGCACCTGCGTTCGTCGTCGCGGCGGCCGACGTGATCCCCCCGACCACCCCACTCGCCGCCCAGAGCCCCGAAGTCGTCGTCGGCCCCAACCTGCGCGTTGGGCCCGGCCAATACAACGAGCCCTGGATCGCGGGCAGTCCGGACAACCCCGACTTCCTGATCGCGGTGACACAGACCGGCGGCATGAGCTTTCCAGATCCAGCGATGGCCCAGGGCCTGTCTACCCGCAGCAACGCGGCCTTCCTGAGTCGCAACAGCGGGGTCACGTGGGAGCCGGTCACGCTGCCCGGCGACGAACCGGGCGCCTTCGATCCCATGGTGGTGCCGGGTCCCGACGGCCGGATGTGGATTTTGTACTGCTATGTCGGCGCCAACACGTTGGGCGGCCTGCTGCCCGATCAGCCGGTGCGCAGCGACGGCACGATCATGGTGTGGTCGACCGACGACGAGGGCGCGACCTGGGTGGGTCCGGCGCGCCTGCGCAGCCCCGTGCCGCCCGACCACGCGCGGATCGCCGCGGACTGGAGCGACGGTCCTCATCGCGGCCGGCTCTACGTCGTGTGGAACGACGTGCGCGACTCGTTCATTCGGGATGACTTTCAGCTCTTCCTGCACACCCTCGACGACGGGGGCGCCACGGTGAGCGAGCCGAAGCTCCTGACGACCATCCCCGGCGGCAAACTCGTAGCCACCGAGCCGGTCGTCCTCTCCGACGGCACGCTGCTCGTCACCTTCTACCAGTACTTCTTCCCGTTGAGCGACGAGAAGAACGCAGAGATGCCGTTTTTCACCATGCGGTCGGAGGACGGCGGCGAGACGTTCACCGATGTAGAGGTGGCATTTCGCGTCGGCACCCACTCCTGGCCGTACGCCCAGACCGAGATGACCAGCGCCTTCACGCTCCCGATCGTGATCTGGGACCGTACCGATGGACCGCACGGCGACAACATCTACGTCGTCTGGGATCAGGTGAGCGACGGCACCTCCAACATCTGGTTCCGCCGCTCCACCGATGGCGGACACAGCTGGTCCGACCAGATGCGGCTCAACGACAACGACGCGCCGGCCCCGGGCGCCCCCCTGGACGACCGCATGATCCCGGTCGTGGAGGTCAACCGGGACGGCGTCGTGGGCGTGGCGTGGTATGATCGGCGCCGCGACGAGACGCGCCGCTGCTGGGAGCTCTTCTTCACGTCGTCGTCGGATGGCGGGGAGACCTTCGCCGCGAATATCCCGGTGGCGAGTGCGCCGTCGTGTCCGCCGCCGACCCACGCCCCCGTGGCGCGTGTCCACAACCTCGCGGCCGACCCCGACGTGAAGGAGCTATCCGACGAAGAGATCGCGGAGATGGACCTGATGCAGCGCATGACCGTGGTGATGGCCCAGCAGAGCCGCGCGGCGCGGGGGCAATACTTCGGCGATCTGGGCCACGCCCGGCTGGAGGTCTCCTTCGACAATGCGCGGGGGAACCAGCCCGGTCATTACCTGGGGCTCGCCGGCGACGCGAACGGCGCCTTTCATCCCCTGTGGATCAGCCGCAGGAATGGGATCGACGAGCTCTTTACGACTACGCTGGAGCTTGTGGCCGACGCTCCGGCCACACCGGAGGGCGAGGAGACGGATATCACCGGTGAGCTGCTCGTGGTGGCGGGTCCGGTCGTCTACGATGCGGCCGGTGGCACGGCAACCGTGGAGGTGCAGCTGCGGAACGTGTCGGACGGCGTGGTGCACGGGCCGGTGCGGCTGCGGGCAGAGGGCGACGAGGGCCGGGAATGGTCGTTTGCGGGGAAGATGGGGTCGCATGACCGGCTGCCGCCGGGTGGGGTGAGCGAGCCGGTGAAGGTGGAGTTGACGGTCGGCGCCGGTGCCGATGCGCGGCTGGACTTCCGGGTGTTCGGGCGGGTCACCAGGTGAGTTCCAGCAGCCGGTTCCACGGGATGACTTCCGTGCCGCCACGCGATTGGCGCATGTCGCCCCCATAGACCAGGCGTCGCTCGGTAGCGAACCCGGCCGCCTCGAGCTGGCCGGCAAGCCTGCTCATTCCCCCGAAGGAGCGGGGTGTGACGGTACTGCCCGACTTCGCTTCGGTGAGGATCAACCCGGCACCCGTGTCGACCACCAGGTCGACCTCCGTGCCGGCGGCCCTGTAGTGGTGCATCCAGGGGTCCACCCCGCGATGGGTCGCGACCTTGAAGATCTCGGCAGCCACCCAGCTCTCGAAGATCGAGCCGCGCAAGGGATGGTGCCGCAGTTCTTTCGCGGACCGGATACCGAGCAGATGGCATACCAGCCCGGAGTCCAGGAAGTGCAACTTGGGTGCCTTGATCTGGCGTTTGCGGACGTTCCTGCGGAAAGCGGGCACCCGAAACACCAGGAAGCTCGCCTCGAGAACGGACAACCAGGCGCGGATCGTGTTGTGACGCACTCCGACATCGCTCGCCAGCGCTGACAGGCTCATTTCCGCCGCGGTCCGTCCCGCGGCCATTCGTACGAAGCCCGAGAATGCCTCCAGATCCGTCACATTCCGGAGCATGCGAACGTCTCGCTCCACGTAGGTGGCGAAGTAGTCTCTCAGCCACACGTCGGGAGGAATGCGCCGGTCGTGAATCCGCGGATAGGCTCCGGTCCAGAGCACTTCCAGCAGATCGGGTGAAGGAGTGCCGAAGCGGGCCAGTTCATCGAGCCCGGGAGGCAGCAGGTGGAGCACGCCAACGCGACCAGCCAGGGACTGACTGACCGCCCGAGTGAGCCCGAAGTGCTGCGAACCGGTCAGTACGAACCGCCCGGGCGCGGGGTCCTCGTCAACCACCTCCTGCAGGTACGACGTCAAGTCCGGCGCACGCTGCACTTCGTCTATGACCGCACCGTCGCGATACTCGCGCAGGAAGCCGTGCGGATCTTCGCGGGCATACCTCCGCATATCCATGCCCTCCAGTGAGACGTACGGTCGATCGGTAAACACGGTGCGGCAGAGCGTGGTCTTGCCCGATTGTCTGGGGCCGGTGACCGTGACAACCGGGTAGTGACCCGTTCGATCCAGGAGCGGCCCGGCCAGGTTGCGGTCGATGACAGGCACATGCCCTCCGTGTGGGGAAGCGAGCCAGTGGCCAGTCGGCCCGAATTGCTGTTGGTTGACCTACAGGAGATTCGCGCCAACCTTGCAGATTGTCAATCCAAATGACAATCGGTGTCACCAGGCAAGGTCGGGACCGCCCGTACATGGGGCAATGTCCGGCCGTCCTTCTACTAGATTCGACGTCATGCCCGCACTCGCAGCCCCCATCCATGCACTGCCGCTGGATGTTGTGCGCGTCCTCGCGGGGGGCGTGCTCTTCGTCTATTTCCTGAACGCGCTGCGACAATCGAGTGATTTCAGCGATCCCGACGGCCTGATCGATCACCGGCTGTGCGTGCGGCTGTTCCCACCGCTTCGGATCAGCCTGTTTCAGCCGGAGATGCCCGGGTGGCTCTTCCGCGCCGTGCATGTCGGCGCGTGCGTCGCCGCCCTCCTGGTGATCGTTGGCTACCAGCCACGCGCAGCAGCCGCCCTCCTCTTCGCGGCAGCCGTGTCGACTTATCGCTGGAACGTGCTCGTCGCGTACCTGGACGACTGCATCGTGCACCTTTGCTGTCTGTGGCTCCTGCTGCTGCCGGTCGGCCACACGCTCACCCTGCCGGACCTGCTGGGCGGCGGCATGACCACGGGCGGCTGGACCGCGGCCCTCGCCCAGTGGTCCGACGTGACGGTTCCCGGCACCGCCCCCCGCGTCTTCATGGCGAACCTGGCGCTCATCTACCTGGTCGCCGGTGCGTACAAGTTCTCGAGTCCGATGTGGCGAAACGGCTCCGCGATGCACGCGGCGCTCAAGATGCCCATCGCGCGCACTCCAGAACTATGGACGCTCAGCCACCGAACCGCGTTGCGCCTCGTCACCTGGGGCGCACTCGTCATGGAGCCGCTGTTCGTCCTGATCTTCGTGCTGCCCGCGGGCTCGCCTGCAAAGTGGCCGCTCCTGGCCGCCGCCGCAGTCTTCCATTTCGGGATCATCGCCACGCTCAAGATCCCCTATTCCAACGCGCTCATGCTGGCCGCGCTCGTGCTCCCCTTCGGCCCCGAAATCATGCAGGGCGGACTGGGTCTGCCACCACCCGCAGCAACCCCCGCCACCGGAAACGGTCCCGCGGAGGCCGTCGCCATCACTCTGATCGCGCTGCTGCTGATCATGATCCCCTGGGAAGCCGCGCACACCCGGCGCCGCGTGGGCAGGCCCTACTCCAGCAACGGCTGGGCCAACCCGGTTCGCTCCTTCCTGTGGGTGTTCGGACTCTTCCAGAGCTACCGGCTGTTCGACTGGGTCGATGCGCGCAACTACCATGTCCGCTACGAGGTGCGGAGGCTCCACTCGGGCCGCATCGAATCGCTCGAACCGCGCGAACTCTTCCCGGACAGCATGCGCCACCTTCTCCTCCAATCCTACTTCCTCGACGACATCTGGTTGCAGATGGAACCCGACAAGCTCGCAGCGGTCCGGAAATCCCTGCTGACCCGCCACGCCCGCAGATTCGCTCGCGCCCACCCCGACGCGGGCGAGGTCGAAGCGGTCGGCGTCGTGCAGCGGATCACCGCGGACAACCTCGACCTGCAGCGGGGTGAAAGGCGTCTCCTCATGCGTTTCACCTGCAGCGGCGGCGAGGTCGTCGTGCACTTCCCCGACTGAGGGGGGCCAGCCGATGTGTGGAATCGCCGCGATCCTGTCCCACGACGGTCCCGTTCCCGAGCGGGCGTTGCTGCGCGCGACCCTGGCCCTGCGTCACCGCGGCCCCGACGGCGAAGGCACCTGGATCGCGCCGTCCGGCCGCGCCGGTCTGGGCCACACCCTCCTGGCGATCACCGACCCCGACGGACACCAGCCGATCTCCAGCGAGGACGGGCGCCTGCACATCATTCACAACGGCCAGTTCTACGACTACCGGCGGATCCGCGCGTCGCTCGAAGGCAAGGGCCACCGCTTCCGCACCCGCTCCGACAGCGAAATCGCGCTCCACCTGTACGAGGACATGGGGCCCGCATGCCTGAAGCACCTTCGCGGCCAGTTCGCGTTCGTAATTTGGGATGAAGAGAACGGAGTCCTCTTCGCGGCGCGCGACCGGTTCGGATTGAAGCCACTCTTCTACGCCAAGGATGAAGGCCGCCTCTACCTCGCATCCGAGGCGAAGGCCCTGTTGGCGGCCGGAGTCGCACCGGGATGGGACATGCGGGCCGTCTACCACGCGCTCCACGCCTGCCCCGACGAGAGGATCTCGCTCTTCCATGGCATCTCGCAGCTGCCGCCCGGGCACTTTCTGCGCGCAAGCGCGTCCGGCGTGCGGGTGGAGCGCTACTGGGACCTGCCGCTGCCACCGGGGCGATCCCGGCAGCGCACCGGGCGGCCTGCGCACTCCGTCGAGGCCTGCATCGAGCGGGTTCGCGAGCTCACCGAGGAATCGATCCGGCTGCGCATGGTGGCATCCGTTCCCGTGGGATGCCTGCTGAGCGGAGGGCTCGATTCGTCGGCGGTGCTGGGAGTGGCCGCATCGTGCACCGACGATCCCGTGGCCGCCTTCACGGTCGGCTTCGAGCGCAGGGACTACGACGAGAGCGCCGGGGCGAGCGAGGCCGCGAACGCGGCGGGCGCCGAGCACCATGTGGTGACGCTGAGCGACGCCGAACTGGCCGACCACTTCGCCGACGCGGTTTGGCACGCCGAGACGATCCAGTACAACACGCACGGGGCGGCGCGGTATCTCCTCAGCCGCGGCGTGCGGGATGCGGGGTACAAGTCGATGCTCGCAGGCGAGGGCGCCGACGAGGCTTTCTTCGGCTATGAATTCCTACGCGCTGCGACCGGGAGCGCCGGGGCGCCCCACGGTTCGGGCATTGGCAGCCTCCCACGCATTCTTTCCCGGCTCCCCCGCATCCTGGCGGCCCTGCTGCGGTCGCCCGCCCGCCACTATCCCGGCCTGGCCGCCGCTTCCCCCTGGCTCGCCCGCCTCGCCCTCCTCCTCCCGGCGGCGCCCTCGCTCTTCACGCGTCTCGCCCGGGGCCTCGGCCACATCCACTCGACGTTTTCGCCCGACTTCCGGGACAGCTTCGCCGGATACGACCTCTACCGCGCCTACTACCGCCGCTGCCGGCGAACCGCCGACCTGTCCCGGCGCGAGCCGTCGCGGCGCCTCCTCTACCTCTGGCTGCACTCCCTCTTCGTCAACTACCACCTCGCCGCCGACCGCCTCGACATGGCACACGGCGTCGAGGTCCGCCTCCCCTTCCTCGACCACCACCTCTTCGAATACGCCAACAGCCTCCCGGTCTCCCTCCTCGCCCGCCATCCGCGCGAAAAGCACCTCCTGCGCGAGGCGATGCGGTCGTACATCCCCGACCCGGTCTACGACAGGGTGAAGCGCCCGTTCATGGGCCCGACCGCGGTAACGGCCGACGGCGGTCCCCTCCACGATTTCCTTCAGGACACCCTGCGCGGAGAATCGCTGCGGGCAGTGCCATTCCTCGACCACGCGGCTGTGCTCCGCCTCCTCGACCAACTCCCCACGCTGCCCGCCGAAGACCGTCCCTCTCTCGACTCGCTCCTGCTGATGCTGGCGTCGGTGGCGGTGATGCAGGAGCGCTATCGGTTGTAGGAGCCCGCCTGCCCACGCTGGACGAAAGAACGTAAGCGGCTTACGCTATATGCATGGACAACACAATCCACAAATACCTGGCGGAAATCGGCCGAAGAGGGGGCAGAAAGAGCCGTCGCTCCCTGGATCCCGAGACGGCCAGGGCCATGGTGCGGGTCCGCGAGGCCCGACGGGCGTTTCGCGAGTTCCACTCCACATGTTTCTGGTCCTACCGGAAGGATCTGGAAATCGGCCTCGCCGATGTGGACTGGGTTGCCGAGACGCTAAAGAAAAACGGAGACATGAGAGCCTGGCGGATGGCGGGGCGATTGTGCCGCTAACCGGGCTTCAGCAAGAGCTTTTGGCGTTGTTGGCGCGCTCAAGGGGTCCCGACGGCTATTTGGCCGGGGGAACGGCGCTCAACCTTGCTCCGACATCGCCCCGCTTCAGTGACGACATCGACTTCTTTCACGACTCCATCGAGGCAGTGGCAGAATCGTTCGCACGCGATAGCACAGTGCTGGAGGCAGCTGGCTACCGCCTTGAGATCCTCCTTAGCCAACCCGGTCTGATCCGTGCGCTCGTCAGCACCGATGACCAGTCAACGTTGATCGACTGGGCTCGCGACTCGGCATGGCGCTTCATGCCCTTGGTGGAAGACGAGACGGGCGGCCTGTTGCTGCACGAGATCGACCTGGCAATCAACAAGGTGCTGACGCTCGCTGGGCGTGACCAGGTCCGCGATTTCGTGGATATCATGCACGTGCACGACGGTATCCTCCCCCTGGGTGCCATGGTCTGGTCAGCCGTTGGGAAGGATCCGGGGTTCACGCCGTATTCGTTGCTCGAACACTTGAGGCGCCGCGGTCGCTACCGGCCCGAGGACGTGGCGAAGCTCGTCCTCGCCGCCCCCTTCGATCTCGCCCAAGCGAAGACGGCATGGCGGGCGGCACTCTCCGACGCGGACGATTTCATCCGCGAGAGACCCCACGGCGAGGTCGGGTGCCTTTACTATTCGCCGAGCCGTGATTGTTTTGCCGCGCCGTCGCCCGGGCTATCCCTGAAGGAACAGGGCTTGGTAGCCCACTTCGGTCAACCGGGAGGCATCCTGCCGAGGGTTGCCGACCTCCCGGACTAACTCGCCGCCGGCCTCACCACGACCGTGACCTCGACATCCGCCAGCAGCCCGCCGTCGTCGGCGCGGCCACGCAGCACGTAGGTCCCCGGCCGGTCGAAGGTGACGTTGACGGTCCACCGGCCGTCCTCGGGCAGCTCCGGCGGTACCCACAGCGGCGACCAGGGTGAATTGGCTCCGGCGCGGGTGTCTTCCCACACCTTCACCTGGGGTGGATCGAAGCTGACCTGGCTCGTGCTGATCTCGGCATCGACCCCGGTCCCGTCTGCCCCGTCGTGCCGGCCCCGGTACAGGAACCACGACATGAACAGCCCATTCACCTTCTGGACGGTGATCCGCGACGGGGGCGTGAGCTGCCTGCGGCTGAAGGTCGGTGGCGCAGCCCAGATCGAGTCGGCGCGCGCGGAGTCCTCGGCAGTCTCGGGTACAGTGGGCGCACGGCGGCGAGATCTCAACAGGCCGTCGTCCTCGACGAGAACGGTGATGCCGACCGGAACGCCGACGCTGGCTTGGCGCTCGGCCGATCCTTCGAGCGTGATCGTCGGCGGCTGGTTGCCCCGCACCGTCGCGTTGCTGGACCCGGCTCCGAGCGCGCCCGTCTCGGACATGATCACCACATTGTCGACGACGTAGTCGGGCCGGAGCGTCGCGTAGGCATGCTCGGTGACTCCGTTGCTCGTCAGCGTCCACACCAGCTCCTGGTCGCCCCAGTCGGCCGGGACGCGGACCTTGAAGACGAAGCGGTTGCGGCGCGGCAGGAAGTGGGTCGGCTGTCCGCGGTCGGCGGGTCCGGGGGAGAAGCTGTTGTGCTCGCCCACCGGCACGTCGATCTCTTCCAGCCAGTTCCGGTTCATGTAGCCGAAGAGGAAGCTGAACGAGCCGTCCTCGTTGCGCTCCCACCCCTCGAAGGCGGGGGCCACGTTCTGGCCGCGCTGGTAGGTCTGGGCGGCGGCCTCGGGGGGGAATGCGCCGGCGACGAACAGCAGGATGGCGAGCGAAAGGGAACCGGTCACCCGGCCGGGCCGCAGGGCAATGCCAGCCTGGCGTCGCAGACTCGCCAAAGCCGCTACCGCGAACCTTCCCCCCACGCCGCTACCGGTTCTCGCGGCCACGGTTCGCACCCGACGCATTGCCCGTCTGGTCGCTCTGGCCTCCGGCCCCCCCTCCATCCTCCACGTAGTACCGCGGATTGCCGTTTGCGGGGATGACCATGCAGAGCGGACATCCGACCACGTGGTCGTTGGGACCGAGTGCAAGACGCTCGCGGCGGAGGGCCATCTCCTCGACGAACTGCTCGTCGGTGAGCGCGACGCGCATGCCGAGATCGATGAACATGTTGGCGACCGAGCGGTTGCCCGAGCCCTGCCAATTGCGGGTGTCGGGCACGTTGCGGTTGGAGTCGGAGGTGTCCATGTAGCCGGTGATGTGCAGGACCGTGCCCCTCGGGAGGAGCGGCTGGTGGTCCTGGTCGTAGGTGTAGCCGCGGACCCAGTTGTGGTCGTAGCCGACGCAGTTGATCGTCTCGACGTTGAAGCCCCAGATCGCCTCGAGGCACATGCGCATGCCGGGGGCGTGCAGGTGGGGTTCGAAGGTGACGATCTTGGTGTGCTGGTTCAGGACCTGGTAGGCGTGGAGTTCCTGTCCGGCCTCGCCGGCGCGGATGTCGATGTCGCTCGCGTTGCCGAGGCCGAAGAAGGCGCGGCGGTACTTGGGCTGATAGTCGGGCGGGTGGAAGCGGAAGCCGATCTCGAGGTGAGCGCGGGTGTCGCGGCCGTTCGAGTGGAGGTGGAGGGAGTTCGAGACGACGGATGACCCCGCGCGCAGGAGGCGGCCGGCGTCGGCGTCGAAGAGGTCGGGCTCGCGGCCAACTTCGTGGACCGGCCAGCTTGTGGTTCTGGGTCCGTCGCCGGCCTCGGCCTCGGGAACGCGGGTGCTCCAGATCATGTGGTGGACGACGAAGCGGCCGCCGACGGTGTGGCGCCCCTCGTGTCCGCCTTCTTCGTTGCGGCCGACGTCGTTGACCTCGCGGATCTCGACGGATTGGACGTAGCGGTCTTCGGTGAGGCCCGTCGGGATCGGCTCGATGTCGCCCCACCAGTCGGGCACGTCGCCTTTGACGAGCACCTCGGGGAGGCGGACGATCAGGTCGGGTTCGCCGGCAACCCACACGACATCGTCGTCGAATTCGATCGGGGGCGGGAGGTCGGCGGGGTCGCCCTCGGGCGTTCCGGCGCGCCACCACTGCTCGAGCGCGTCGATCTCCCGGTCGTCGAGCGACATGTCGTCCTTGAAGTGCTGGATGCCGATGTCCTTCTCGACGTACCAGGGGGGCATCGCTCCCATGCGGTCGCGGATCCGGGTGCGGCGCACGATCTGGCTCGCGTAGGGCTCGACCTCGTCGAAGTGCACGAGCGACATGGGGCCGACGCCGTTGTCGCGGTGGCAGCGCACGCAGGCGCGCTGGAGGATGGGCGCGATGTCGCGGCTGAAGGTGACGTCGTCCGGGGCGGCGGGGGCGGTGGGCACGTCCGCGGGGACGGCCGCGTCGGCTCGTGCGGCCGCTTCCGTCTGCGCGGCGAGTCCAGGGCCAGCGACTGCCGGCAGGGCGAGTACCAACGCCGCGAGAGAGATTCCGTTCAGCTTCATGATCGACATCGGCGCGCCTCGTTCCGTTAGGGCCGTTTCGGTGGGCCACGGCCCAAAGTCTACCCGGCCCGCCCGCCCTGCGCAAAACCGCAGCCCGGCCGTCGGCCACGATCTCCGTCGATGGTTGACCCGCCGAGGCCGGGACGCCCACCTTACCCCGACCCGCCCCACCCCTCGCCACGCCCCACACCCCCATGCGACATACCCGACTGATCACCGCAGCACTCATTGCCCTGCCATTCACCGCGTGCGGCCCCGCGGACAGCGGTTCGGGCTACCCTCCCGTGGCCGACGCTCCCGACGCCGTCTCCGTTGCGCTCCCGGAGGGCGCGGAGGCCCTGTCCCTGCTGGACGAGCCGCTCTACCCCGCACCGGCCCCGGCCGAGGTCGCGGCCCGGCAGGCAGAGGACGAGGCCGCCGCCTGGGCCGACTTCGAGGCCGATCCCGGCGATGCGGACGCGATCATCTGGCTCGGTCGCCGCATCGGCTACACGGCCCGCTACCGGGAAGCGATCAACGTCTTCGGCGAAGGAATCCGCATGCACCCCGAGGACGCGCGCATGTACCGCCACCGCGGGCACCGCTGGATAAGCGTCCGCGAATTCGACCGCGCGATCGAGGATCTGTCCCACGCCGCCGACCTCGTCCAGGGCCAGCCTGACGAGGTGGAACCGGACGGCCAGCCGAACGAACGCGGCATCCCGACCAGCACGCTGCAGTCGAACATCCACTACCACCTCGCCCTCGCCCACTACCTGAAGGGCGACTTCGAGGCCGCGCTACCGTCGTACGAGAGCTACTTCGCGGTGACCACCAACCCCGACCAGCTCGTCGCCATCTCCCACTGGTGGTACATGGCGCTGCGCCGCCTGGGGCGGGACACGGAAGCCGCGGCCGTCCTGGAGCGGATCACGGCGGATATGGACGTCATCGAGAACACGCCCTACCACCAGCTCCTTCTGATGTACAAGGGTGAAATCGAGGCGGACGAGCTGTGGGACCCCGAGAGCGAGGACCCCTCCGGCGTGGCGATTGCCTACGGTGTCGCGGCATGGCACCTGTACAATGGGCGCGCGGAGCAGGCCGAGGAGATGTTCCAGCGCATCCTGGAGGGCTCCGGCTGGGCCGGGTTCGGCTACATCGCGGCGGAAGCCGAGATCGCCCGCATGGGCGGCTAGCCCGAGCCCCGGCGCACCCCGGGCCTAGCGCACCAACTCGGCCCCGACCAGCTGCGCGATCGCGGCCAGTGTCGTCTGCGCCGCGTTCAGCCCCAGCCGGAAGTCGTCATCCGTGTAGGTCGTCCACACGTCCGTGGGCTGGTGCCAGTTCGGGTTCCACCCGGCGCCAACATGCGCCCCGCGTTCATTCTCCCGCAGGCTGATCGCCGCGACGATGTTCATGAAGGGCGTCGAGTCGGTGTTGGTCATGTGGGGGCCCACCGCGGCGGGGTAGTCGGTGGCGTAGTTCTCGTTGGCGGCCTTGAACAGAAACGCCAGCTCCATCGACTCCCGGACCATCTCCGAATTCGACTGGAACTCGATGTTGACGTCGGCCTCGGGCCGCTGATCCCGGCTGACCCGGCCGTCGGGTCCCGGCGCACCGTGGTCCCACAGCATCATGTCGTGCTGGATCATCCCCAGCCACCGCGGCTCGGGATATTGTCCGGAGCCGGGCGGATCCTCCACCCCCTGCAGCTCCCGCCGCTGCTCCACGTACGCCCGCGCGCCATTCAGCCCCGTCTCCTCGTTGTTCCAAAGCGCGAACCGGATCGAGCGTTCGGTCTGCACGTCCGGAGAACTGAAGATGCGAGCGAGTTCCATGACCAGCGCCGTGCCGGACCCGTCGTCGTCCACCGCCTCGTTCACCCCGTGCCCGTCCATGTGCGCGCCAATGATGTACATCTCGTCCGGGCGCGTCGTGCCGACCTTTGTGCAGTAGACCTGGGAACGCTCGCCGTCGACCGGCTCCTCGCGGTTCAGCTCCCGGATGCGCTCGTCGGGCTGCGCCATCAGGTCGCGGTTGACGCCGGTGCGGCCGCGGTAGCCAAAGATGGTGCTGCCGCCCGAGCCAGGTCCGCGGCGTCCGACCCGCCCGCCGGTGGCCGTGATCAGGTCATCGTCCTGCCGCTGTTGCGGGCGCGCCCGCGGGGGGGTTGCCTGGCGCTGAGCCGGAGCGCGCCGGGGCTGCGCGTCGGGCGGCGGAAACGTGTAGAAGATCCGCCCGGTGCTGGTGCACCCGAAGTCCTGCAGAGTGGCCTCGATCCAGTCCACGGCGTCCCGGTTGCGCTGCGTCCCCTGCCGCCGGTCTCCGAATTGAGTGAGTCCCTTCAGGGTGTTCTTGTAGTGATCGAGTGTGAGGCGTTCGACAAGGGTGGCCACTGGATCCGCCGATTCCTGCGCATCCACACGGCTGGCAGGGAATGACCAGGCGCTCGCAACGGCGGCGAGCACCGCGAGTGGGTACAAAAGCGTGCGGGCCGATGTGTCGGGACGGCGTCCGAGCATGAAATCCTCCGCGGGCTGGTCCGGGCGGCAGCCCGCCGTCCGGGTACAATTGGCGACTCCGTGGTCGGTACCGTAGACGCGGACGCCGCCTGTCGCAAGCGCTCGGCGGGAACCCCACGATGGGCTTATTTTACTTGGGCTGCTTCTCAGTCCAACCGCTCCCGGCCTGGCCCCGCCGGTCCGGAGAGCCTCGAAAACGAATGGAAGAACAGGAGTTCATGGCGCATATGCAGGTCTTTGAGCGACTTGGCGAATACAACTACGAAAAGGTGGTCTTCTGCAACGACAACGAGTCGGGACTGAAGGCAATCATCGCAATTCACAGCACGTCGCTGGGCCCCGCGCTCGGCGGCGTTCGCATGCTTCCCTACCCCACCGAGGCAGAGGCGCTGGACGACGTGCTGCGTCTGGCGCGGGGAATGACCTACAAGGCCGCGATCAGCGGCGTGAATCTGGGCGGCGGCAAGTCGGTGATCATCGGCGACGCACGGACGCCGCAGAAGAACCCGGCGCTGCTTCGCGCCATGGGCAGATTCGTCGACGGGCTGGCTGGCGACTACATCGCCGGACAGGACATCGGCACCAACTCGCATGACATGGCGGTCATACGCGGCGCCACCCGCCACGTCGCCTGCGTGAACGAGTCCGCGGGCGGTGCGGGCGATCCCTCGCGGACGACCGCGTACGGAGTCACCTGCGGGATCCGGGCAGTTCTGAAGGCGACCACCGGCAACGACGCATTCGGAGGCCGGCACATCGCCGTCCAGGGTCTCGGAAACGTGGGGTACGAGGTCGCGAAGTTCTGCCACGAGGCAGGGGCCCGGCTCACGGTGACCGATATCGTCGAGCCGGTCCTGGAAAAGGCCGCCCGGGAGTTGCATGCCGAAGTCGTGGGTCCGGACGAGATCTACGACGTCGAATGCGATGTCTTCTCACCAAATTCGATCGGCGCGATCATCAACGACGACACCATCTCGCGGCTGCGCTGTCCGGCGATCGCGGGCGGCGCCAACAACGCCCTGGCCGAGCCGCGGCACGCCGACGAGCTGACCGCGCGCGGGATCATCTACGGGCCCGATTTCCTGGTGAACTCCGGCGGGTTGATCCGGTGCCAGGAAGAGGTGCTGGGCAAGCCCACCGAGGACTTCACGGTCTACGCCAAGGTCGCCAACATCTACGAGCAGACCCTCGAAGTCATAAACCGGGCCGCCGAACTGGGAATCAGCACGGCCGCGGCGGCCGAGTGGCTCGCCGAGGAGCGGATCGCGGGGGGACGCTAGAGGGGTAGCCCATATTCGGGGACTCCCGGCCCTCACGTCTTGTGGACGTGCTCCGGCCCTGGGTACACGCCGGTTCGCACTTCCTCCGCATAGCGCGCGACCGCCGAGCGCACCTCTGCCCCGAGCTCCGCGTAGCGCTTCAGGAAGCGTGGGTTGAACGACTCGTTCATCCCCAGCATGTCGTGGAGCACCAGCACCTGCCCGCCGCAGTGCGGGCCCGCCCCGATGCCGATCGTGGGGATCGAGAGCACGTGGGTGACCTTCTCGGCGATCCGCTCCGGCATCAGCTCCAGCACGATTGAGAACGCGCCCGCACTTTCCAGCGCCCGGGCATCTCGGATCAGCTTCTCGAGGGCACCGGCAGCGCGTCCCTGAACCCGGTGGCCTCCCAGCTGGTGCACGGACTGGGGCGTGAAGCCCAGGTGGCCCATCACCGGAATGCCGGCCTTGGTCAGCGCCTCGACCGCGGGGGCAAAATCGGCGCCGCCCTCGAGCTTGACCGCACCCGCACCCGTCTCCTTCAGGATGCGGCCCCCGTTTCGCACCGCGTCCTCCGGCGACACCTGGTAGCTCATGAACGGCATATCGACCGCGACGAGCGCCCGCGGGGCGCCCCGGCAGACCATGCGGCCGTGGTAGATCATCTGATCGACCGTGGCGGACAGGGTCGTCTCCTCGCCGCACAGCACCGATACCACCGAGTCGCCGACCAGGATCGCGTCGACGCCGGCCGCGTCGATGAGCGAGGCGAAGAGCGCGTCGTAGCCGGTGATCATCACGATGGGCTCGCCGGCCTTCTTGCGCCGCGCGAAGTCGAGGACGGTGACGGGGTGGGCGGGCTTGTCCGCTGGCGAGTCGTCGGCGGCGGTGGAAATGGTCGAGTAGGTCATGGTCGGATGTTGGCGCAGAGGATCATCGACGGCTCCTACGGAAAGAGGATCTCGCCGGTGACGGCGTCAATGACGGTGATTGCCGAGGTGGGACAGTTCTCCGCCGCTTCGAGGATGTCTTCGCTGGGGCCGCCCGCCGGGTCGACCACCTCGGACTGCCGCTGCCGGTTGTGCGCGAAGACGCCCGGAGCGATCGCCAGGCACATCGCGTTGCTCACGCACCGCATGTGGTCGACCGAGGCGCGCACCTGCGGCGGCTTTCCGCTCATACCGGCCACCTCACCGGCAGCGACTTGACCGATCGGAACTGGAGGCTGGGCTGATACTCGACGGGGCCGACAAGCTCGAAGTGCTCGAACCGCTCCGCGAGCGCCCGGAACACCTCCTGCCCCTCGACGCGGGCCAGGGTCGCCCCCAGGCAGTAGTGGATCCCCGAGCCGAAAGAGATGTGCGGATTCGGCTGCCGCCCGATATCGAAGACGTCGGGGTGCGAGAACACCTTCGGGTCCCGGTTCGCTGCCGCCATGATCCAGCGGATGCGCTGTCCCTTCCGCATGGTCCGGTCCCCCAGGTCCACATCCCGGGCCACGATCCGCTGCGTGGACTTTACCGGCGGGTCGTAGCGCAGGCACTCCTCGGTGGCCAGCCGCGCCATCCCCGCCGGGTCGGCGCGCAGCCGCTCCCACTGTTCCGGGTGCCGGATGAAGGACAGCAGGCCGTTGCAGATCAGGTTCATGGTCGTCTCGTGGCCGGCGAAGAGCAGCAGGCCGGTGTTCACCAGAACCTGATGCCGCGTGAAGACGCCGCGCGACTCGCCGCCTGCAAGCACCGAGATGAAGTCGGTGCCGTCCCCGCCGATCCGCTCCTCGACGAGGGGCGCCGCGTAGTCCACGATGCCGCGGATCGCCTCGACCAGGGGCCGAAACCGGTACGGCTCGCCCCGGTTGATGAACAGGATCCCGTCGGCCATGGCGCGCAGTCGGTCGCGGTCCTCGTAGGGCACGCCCATCATCTCGGCGATGATCCGCACCGGAAGCGGCGCAGCGAGCGCGGTCAGCACGTCCATCGCGCCCTTCGGCTGGATGTCGTCCAGCAGATCCTCCACGGCAGCGCGCACGAACGGCCGCCACTTCTCCATCGCCTTCGGGGTGAAGTAGCCGTGGACCACACTCCGCTGATCGAAGTGCTCGGGCCGGTCCTTCTCGACCAGCTGGTCGGCGCGAAAGTCGCGAATCTCGTCAAACAGAGGAACGTCGGCCGGATCGACGGGCGGATACGGCGGCGCCGCGGCGTCCTTGATCACCGCCGACGAGAAGAGCTCGTTGTGGCGCAGGATCCACACCAGCTCGTCGTACCCCGTCACCAGCCAGAGGCCGAAGCGCTCGTTCCAGTGCACCGGCTCGATCTCGCGCAGATGCCCGAAATAGGTGTACGGGTCGGCGATGACCTCGGGGGCAAAGAGATCGTCGGTGAGGGTGGTGGTGGACATCTGCCTCGGTTGCCGTACTGCTTCGAACGGCCGGGCCCTCGGAGCCCGGCGAAATCACGTTCAAGAGTTATGGGCAACGATGAGGCGGGACAAGTTACCTCATGCCAGCAGCGTTAGCTACGGGACCTCATCCCAGGACCGGGTCAGCACATCTTCCGGGACCACGAGATTCCAGTCGCGCACCAGGCGTCCCGGATGTCGTCGAGCCAGGTCCATGTAGTGTGGCTGTGCGGGCCGCCGGTCGCGGAGCGCCTTCAGGTGACACTCGTCGACCATGAGGGCCTCCCGATTCCGTTCCAGGAAAAAGCCCACCTTTGCCGCGGTCGTGGCATTCCCAAGCAACAGACTGTACTCGAGGACAGCGTCAAGGTCGAAGAATTCCACCGATTCCACAGATCGCCATACCTCTTCCCATCCTCCGGAAAGCACAGGGCGATGTAGTACGTCCACGAGGGTGCGTTCGAGGCTCGTCACCCGTATGGCCACACCTTCCTCCTCCGATTCGAGTACCTCGATTTGCTGTGCCCCGGTGCGCAATAGTGCTGCAGGGAATCTGGTCCCGCGGAATAGTCTTGAGCGGAATGTGACCGGCCTCACAGGGCGTGACGCGCTGTAGACGAAGTGCTGCCATACGGAATGTGCCCGGCCGTAGTACTCAAGGGCCGTGTGGTGGGAAAGAACGGCATCCCGGGTCAACTTGCCGACGATCAGATAAGGGCTTACCGGATACGAGTCCGGCGCAGACCCCGGTGGGAGGACGGCATACAGGCCGCGACGTATCCGGACGACTCGGCCACTTCGAGTGTAGTAGGCGAGAAAAGCCTCCTGTGTTCTGGGTCCGGTTCTCCCTCGCGAGGCGAAATGCGCCGCCAGTTCGACGCTGGTGAACACCGGATGCCGGTGAAGAAAAACGCTGTGTCGCACTCCCGCTGCCTGTTCGATAAAGATTATATCTGGTACCCATTAATATATTATGGGTATCATCACTAATTATCATGATTCCGCGGAGACGACCCACGTCACGAGCATGTTCGGATGGGACAGGGGGGAGGGCCGGGCTCCTACCCCTCCACCCGCGTGAACCGCAGGTTCTTGACCCGTCCCGCGTCGACCATCATGGCCTGGTAGCGGCCGTCGTCCAGCGCCGAGAAGCGGAAGGTCATGCCGCGCCGGCCGGCGAGAACGCCTTCGGAGACCGCGAGCAGCGTGGCCGGGTCGAGTCGGCCCGCGTGGAGGGTTAGCCCGGCGGCGCCCTCGTCCCGCAAGTGATAGGTGGTATTCAACTCGGGGCTGTAGAATGATCCGGCGTAACGCGTGCGGTCGGGGATGTCGGGGCTCGGTCGATCCTGCGGAGCGTCATCCTCTCCTGCCCCGCCCTCGGCCTCCGGCTCGGCGGTCTCCTCGGCAGGCTCCATCCGGTCCGCAAGGTAGATCTCCGCGGTGCTCGCGATGAGCGCCATGGGATCGATCTGCGAGCGGTTGCAGAGGGCCACGAACGAGTAGCCGGCCTCGGGATAGCGCGACATGCCGGCGCGGTAACCGACCCACGAGCCCCCGTGCCCGACCGTGGCCAGGCCGCGATGCTCGCCGTGCGCGATGCCGAAGGCGTAGGGGATGGTGTCGCCCGAATTGAGCACACCGCGCTCGTGCATCAGCGCCACCCAGTCGGGCCCGCCGACCATGCCGTTGGTGAGATTGCGGTCCCACGCGACCCAGTCCTCGACCGAGGTGAAGATGCCCCCGTCGCCGACCATGTCGAGGGTGGTGACGTGGATGCGGAAGCCGTCGTCGGTGGGCGCGTAGCCGATCGCGCGACCCGGAACGATCTCGTTGTGGTCGTCGTGGAAGTGGGTGTGCGTCATGCCGAGCGGGCCGAAAAACTCGGTCTCGGCGAACTCGCGCAGGCTCTGGCCGGACACTCGCGCCACGATCTCGCCGAGCAGGAAGTAGCCGGCGTTGCTGTAGAGGTACTCGGCACCGGGCGTGAAGTTGAGCTCGCGCTGCCGGTTGATCGCGTCGAGAACCTCCTGGTTGGTGTAGAAGTCCTCGCTCCGATTCCCCGCCAGGGCCATGAGCACGATGTAGTCGCGCACTCCCGACGTGTGGTGCACGAGGTGTCTGATAGCGGGAGGGTCCGCGTAGTCGGGGAATTCGGGGATGTAGTCGCGGACGGGGGCATCCAGGTCCAGCTCGCCGCGGATGGTCAGCAGGGCGATCGCGGCGGCCGTGAATTGCTTGGAGACCGAGCCGATGCGGAAGATGGTCGCGGGGCCGTTGGGGATGCCGTGGTCGAGGTTGGCGGTGCCGAAACCGGTGGCGTGGATGAGGCGGCCGTCGTGGATCACGCCGAGGGAGCAGCCGGGCCCGGCGGGGCTGGCGTAGTCGGCGAAGACTGCGTCTACCCGGGAGAGGGTCCGTGCGTCCACGCCCGCCGGGGCGTCCCCTTCCCCGGTGGGGGTGCAGGCGGTGAGGGCGGCCGTGGCCAATGCGGCCGCCCTGCGGACGGGGGATGTGCTTACTTTCATCCATGCAAGATCATGGTCGCCGCGTTGGCGCGGCAAGCGCCTCACCGACAGCCGTCTACACCGAGCGCGCGGAACGCTTCGACGGGGAGGCCGCGGCCAGGCGCGGGACGATGCGGGTATATGGGAGACTGCGCCTCGCCCTCTTCACGGCTGCCATCGTCAGCGCCTGGTGGCTCTTCGCCGCAGGGCGCGACACGGCCGCCTGGCTGCTCCTGGCTGGCGCTGCGGTTGCGTTCGGGATCCTCGTCGGTCGGCAACGATCGGCCCACCGGGAGATGCGGCGCGCCGAACTGATGGCCGACTTCAACCGCGAGGGGGTCGCTCGCGTGGCGCGGCAATGGGACGACCTGCCCCCGGCACCCGGCGCCGCCCCCAGAGACCACGACTACGCTGTCGACCTGGACCTGTATGGCCACGCTTCGCTGTTGCACCTGGTCGGTGTTTGCGGCACCAACCCCGGCTGGAAGACGTTGCAGGCGTGGCTACTCAACGGTGCCGATGCAGACACGGTGGCGTTGCGCCAGGAGGCGGTGCGCGAGATGGCTGGAGCGCTGGACTTCCGGGACCGTCTGGCGGCGGAGAGCCGGCTTATGGCTACGGGAGCTTCTGAGGACACCGATGCGTCGACCGAGCACTTCCTCCGCTGGGCCGAGAGCGATCCCTGGTTGAAGGGGCATCGCTGGCTGTGGATGGCCAGTCTCGTGCTCGCCCCGGTCAATCTGGCGGCCATCACTCTCTATGCGCTGGGCACGGTGCCCACCCCTGTGCTGGCCTGGCCGCTCGTCATCTCGGCTCTGGTCCTCGGGTGGAAGTTGAAGGCGATACACGGCGTGTTCGCGGAGGCGGACGACGGCGAATCCGGAGTCAGACGCTACGGCCCCCTTCTCGAACATCTTCACGGCACAACGCTTCAGTCGCGCCATGCGGCTTCGATCCGGCGGCGGCTCGGCGCGGATTCGGAAGCCGCTCTTCACTCACGCGCCGCGCCCGAAGAGATCACTGTCCTCCGGCGGCTCCTCGACATGGCCGATGTCAGGCGCTCGCCCCTCTTCCACCTTCCGCTCGCCCTTGTGTTGCACTGGGACGTGCACGTGCTGGCCGCCCTCGAGCGCTGGAAGGCACGGTCCGGCCACCGTGTGCGGGACTGGCTCGACGCGGTGGGCGAAGCCGAGGCCCTGGCCGCGCTCTCCGCACTGGCGGCCGACCACCCCGACTGGCCGATGCCGATGCTGGACCCCGGCGCCCGCACGGTCCGCGCCCGGGCCCTCGGGCACCCTCTCCTCGCACCCGACAACTGTGTTCGCAACGACATCGAGATCGGGCCCGCGGGCTCGTTCCTCCTCGTGACGGGCTCCAACATGTCCGGCAAGTCCACCCTCTTGAGAGCCGTGGGGCTGAACGCGGTCCTGGCCCAGGCCGGCGCCCCGGTGTGTGCCGGCGAGCTGCGGATGCCGCCGTTGCGCGTCGTCACGAGCATGCGCTTCGAGGATTCGCTCGCCGACGGCGTGTCTTTCTTCATGGCGGGCTTGCAGCGGCTGAAGATGGTGGTGGACGCGGCTCAATCGCCCGGCAGCGCCGCTCCCCGCGCCCTCTACCTTCTCGACGAGATCCTGCAGGGCACCAACAGCGCGGAGCGCAGAATCGCGGCACGCACGGTGTTGCGGCATCTCCTCGAAACGGACGCCATCGGCGCGGTCACAACCCACGACCTCTCCCTCGCCGACGCGGAAGACCTCGTGGCGCGGGCCGTCGCGGTGCACTTCACGGAATCGGTGGACGAAGGCGCCGACGGTCTCAGCTTCGACTACCGACTGCGCGAGGGGATCGCGACATCGACGAACGCGCTGAAGTTGCTGGAGATGGCTGGGTTGGGGCGGGGTCCGGGGAGCTGAGGTCGTGGCCGGACATGGCGGCAGTGCCCTGCCTACTCGCCGGCCCTCCCCACAATACCTGCCAATTCCCGCACCCCGATCACGTCAATGCCTTCAGCAACCGGATATCGATCTTCCCCCGACCCGACCAGGAAGGTACGGCCGGGCATGAGGTCCGTTCGTCCGCTGTGGAGTCCCCGGCTGGGCCTGGGGGCCAACCCGAGCTTGACCTCGATCGCCCATGGGGCATTCTCTCCGGGCAGATGGAGGACCAGATCCACCTCGGCACCCGCCCGAGTCCGGTAGAACCCGGCTTGCGTCCCCGGCGGCGCGACACGAAGCAGGTTCTCGATCACGAAACCCTCCCAGCTGGAACCCGCGACAGGATGACCGGCCAGAGCGTTGTAGTCGTGAATCTCGAGCAGGGCGTGCACCAATCCGCTGTCTCGCACGTACACCTTTGGTGTCTTGACCAAGCGCTTGCCGACGTTTGCCCGGGATGGCTTCAGTCGACGGACCAGGAGGAGATCGACAAGCAGGTCCACGTACCGGGACACCGTCGAGGAACTGACCCCCAAACTCCCTGCCAGCTTCGATGAGTTGAGCAGGCTGCCCTGGCTGTGAGCCAGCATTCGCCAAAGCCTCTCCATGGTTTCGGCGGGGAGCCGGGCCCCGGTCAGATCCGCAATGTCACGGTGCAGATAGGTCTGGATGAAGCTTCGGCGAAACGCGGTGCTGTCCGAATCAGTCGCGGCCAACAGGCTGTCGGGGAATCCCCCGCGGACCCACAGGGAAAGGAGTGGCGGAGGCTCGTGCTCGATCTCCATCACGTTGAAGGGATTGAGACGGACGAATTCTATCCGCCCGGCCAGGGATTCGGATGATTGCCTGAGAAGGTCTATGGAAGCGGAACCCAGAATCAGAAACCTTCCGGTTCGCCGACCCTTCCTGCGTCCGCGGTCGATCAGTCCACGCAGGTCGCGAAACAGTTGGGGCGCCCGGTGTATCTCATCGAGTACGACCAGACGATGCTCGAACTGGCCCAGAAACAGATTCGGATCGGACAGCTTCGCGCGATCGGTGCTGGACTCGAGATCCAGATACAGCGCGTCTCGGCGTTCGGCGATCTCCAGGGCCAGCGTCGTCTTGCCGACCTGCCTGGGGCCGATCAGACCGACCGCAGCCTGGCGATCCAGTGCCATCGTAACTGTCGAGAATGCGTGTCGAGATATCATCCTTGCTAATTTAGCATGCCATGCCCAATTAGCAAGGTAAAAGACGATGTGCGCAGCTCACTGTAACCGATGGCTCCAGTTCGGCTGGAGATACGACGACCTGGGCGTGGAGCACGTGGAGATCTGGCCGCTGTCGCGGACGCCGACACGATGCTTTAGCATCCCTGGGTGTCCGCCCCACCCCTCACCCTCGTCATCCTCGCCGCCGGCCGCTCCACCCGGTTCGGCCGCCTCAAGCAACTCGTCCCGATCGGGCCGGGTGGGGAAGCCCTGCTCGACTACGCCCTCTACGACGGGGCGCTGACCGGTTTCTCGCGCTTCCTCCTCGTCATCCAGGAGGCGCTGCGGGACGACTTCGACGCGCACCTGGCGCCCGCGCGCGCCGCCGGCCTCGACATCCGCTACGCCTATCAGCGGATGGCGCACCCGGGCCTCGTCGACGCACCTCCACTTGGCCGCATCCGCCCCTGGGGCACCGGGCACGCCGTGCTCACGGCTGCCGAGCATATCGATGGTCCCTTCGCGGCCTGCAACGCCGACGACTTCTACGGGCGGGGGGCCTACGCCGCGCTGGCGGCAGCGATGCGGGGCGCCGAATCGGCTTCCACCGCCGCAAGTCGCAGTGCGGAGTCGCTCATAAGTAATGCCGACATTACATTATGTAAACCCAACATTACATACCGGAATGCCCTGGCCCATGCCTTCACCGTCGGCTACCCCCTCAACATCACCCTCTCCGAGAGCGGCGGCGTCTCCCGGGGCATCTGCGAAATCGACGAAACGGGCGCCCTTCAGCGGATGACCGAGGGCCTGGAACTCCGCCGCGCCGGCGACCGCGTCGTGGGCCGCGATTCTGCCGGAAGGCCGGTTGACGTCGCCTTGCAAACTCCTGTCTGCACCAACCTCTGGGGCTTCCAGCCGGGGATCGTGCCCCCTCTGCGCGACCTCTTCTCCGCGTTCCTCGCTTCGGGACCGGGGCCCGACCGCGAGTTCTTCATCTCCGAGGCGGTCAACGACCTCATCGCGGCCGGTCGGGCGCGCTGCACCGTGCTGCCCACACGCGAGCGCTGGCTCGGCGTGACCTTCCCGAATGACCATGCCGGAGTGGCCGAAGCGCTGGTGGGGCTGGTAGACTCGGGGGTCTATTCGATGCGCCTTTGGGACGCTCCGCCAACCCCTTCCCGCCGCGACTGAGGCCGAATGCAACTTACCACACTCGACTGGATCGTCATCGCGCTGTACGGCCTCACGGCCCTCGCCATCGGCCTCCGCTTCGCCCGGCGCGCGGGTTCGGGGGCGGACGAGTTCTTCCTGTCGGGCCGCAAGCTGCCGTGGTGGCTGCTGGGCACGTCCATGGTCGCGACGACCTTCTCCACCGACACGCCCAACCTGATCGCGGACTTCGTGCGTAGCGGCGGGGTCGCGCAGAACTGGTCGTGGTGGGCGTTCCTGATCACCGGGATGTGCACGGTCTTCTTCTACGCGCGGCTGTGGCGGCGCTCGGGCGCGCTCACCGACATCGAGTTCTACGAGCTGCGCTACGCCGGAAAGCCGGCCGCCTTCCTGCGGGGCTTCCGCGCACTCTATCTCGGCGTCTTCTACAACGTGATGATCATCGCCACCGTGACGCTCGCCGCGACCAAGATCGGCGGTGTGCTGCTCGGGCTGGACCCGCTCACGACCGTGCTGATCGCGGGGTCGGTGACCGTCATGTACTCCGCGACGTCGGGGCTCTGGGGCGTCGTCGTGACCGACCTCATCCTCTTTGTCGTCGCCATGATCGGATCGATCGCGGCGGCGGTGTTCGCGCTCCAGCAGCCCGAGGTCGGGGGGCTCGCCGGCCTCGTCTCGCACCCCGAACTGCAGTCGGCGATGAGGCTCCTGCCGGACTTCTCCGACTGGACCGTCGCGGCGGGGATCTTCATCATCCCGATCGCGGTGCAGTGGTGGAGCGCCTGGTATCCCGGTTCCGAGCCGGGCGGCGGCGGCTACATCGCCCAGCGCATGCTCGCCGCGAAGAACGAGAAGGAGTCGATGAAGGCCACGCTGTGGTTCAACATCGCGCACTACGGGCTGCGTCCGTGGCCGTGGATCATCGTGGCGCTGTGCTCGATGCTCGTGTATCCCGAGCTGTCGGACATCCAGGCGCGGTTCCCGAACCTCGACCCCTCGCTGGTGGGCAATGATCTGGCCTATCCGGCCATGCTCGTGTTCCTTCCCGCGGGGTTGCTCGGGCTGGTGGTCGCGTCGCTCGCCGCCGCGTACATGTCGACGATCAGCACGCAGCTCAACTGGGGCTCGTCCTACGTGGTGAGCGACTTCTACCGGCGCTTCGTGAATCCGAAGGCGAGCGACCGGCGGCTGGTGGCGGTCGGACGGCTGTCCACCGTCGGGCTGATGGTGCTGGGCGCCTTCATCGCGCTGCAGCTCGACACGGCGGGACAGGGCTTCCAGATCCTGCTGCAGATCGGCGCGGGAACGGGGCTCATCTTCCTGCTGCGCTGGTTCTGGTACCGGGTGAACGTGTGGAGCGAACTGGCCGGCATGACCATCTCGTTCCTCGTCGCGATGTACTTCGCGTTCGTGCACGGCGCGCTGGGCCTCGCGCCGCTCACCTCGTGGGCGCAACTGGTGATCGGCGTCGCAATCACGACCGTGGGCTGGGTCGGCGTGACGCTGGTGACTCCCCCCGCGCGGTCCTCGACGCTGCAGCGCTTCTACGACAAGATCCGGCCGATGGGCAGGGGCTGGCAGCGCGTGGTCGACGTGGGCGACGGACCGCAGGACGCCGACTCGATCACCGCGGCCTTCCTGGCGTGGTTCCTGGGTTGCGTGCTGGTCTACGCCGCGCTGTTCGGGACGGGGTATCTGTTGTACGGGCAGGTGGTGTCGGCGGTCGTCGCGCTGGCGATTTCGGCGGGGGCGGGGGTGTGGCTGTTCCGGCTGCTGCCTAGGCTGGGTTACTCGGATTGAGCGGGGGGGTTGCAGGGGGAGGAGGGCGGCCCGGGCAGGCGCGGAAAGGCGGCTCGGACGGACGGCCGAGCGGCGTGCACGGTGAGCCTGCGGAAGGTTCGAGCGGGTCGTGCGGTGAGCCGGGCACCCGCTGGCGGGCCATCGCCCCCGGCCGCGTCAACCTGATCGGCGAGCACACCGACTACAACGGCCTGCCGGTCTTCCCGATCGCGATCAACCGGGGCGTACACATCGAGTTCCGCGTGACGGACGACCCGATGGTGCGGCTCGATAGCCCCCTGGCGCGTTTCGACCCCTTTGCGTTTCAGCTGAAACGTCCCATCGATGCAGCGCGGCAGGGAGACTGGTCGAACTACGTGCGGGCGGCGGCGCTGGGGTTGCTTGAGCATGGGGTGGAGCTGTCGCGCGGAATCGACGGTACGGTGACGGGCGACGTGCCGATTGCGTCGGGGCTGTCGTCCTCGTCGGCATTGGTGGTGGCTTCGGCGCTGGCGTTGCTGAAAGCGAACGGGGTGGCGGTGGGCGGCGCGCGACCGGCGGGCAGCGTGGCAGGCCAAGCCGCGCGGGCGCTGTCCCGCCTCGAACTCGCCGCGCTGATGGCGCGCGCCGAGCGCTTCGTGGGGCTCGAGGGCGGCGGGATGGACCAGGCCGCGTGTCTTCACGGTCGCGAGGGGCACGCGCTCCGGATTGAATTCGAGCCGCTGCGGGTGACGCCGGTGGCCGTGCCGGCGGGGTGGCGGTGGGTGGTGGCGTCGTCGCTGGTGCGGGCCGAGAAGTCGGGGGGAGCGCGCGCGGCCTACAACGAGAGGGCGCGGCAGTGCCGGGAGGCGCTCGAGGTGATGGGGCGGTCGACGGACGCGCCGCCCACCTACCGCGACCTGGCTGCCGTGGACGATCTCGGCGGGCTGTTGCGGCATGCCCGCCGCGCGCTCGCCCCCGTGCTGTTTCGCCGCTTTCGCCATGTCGTGACGGAGGGGCGCAGGGTGGCGCTGGCCGAGGCGGCCATGCGCGATGGTGACATGCGCCGCTTCGGTGAACTCATGGTGCGGTCGCACGAGAGTCTCCGCGACGACTACGAGGTGAGCACCGGGGAGCTGGACGCGATCGTCGAGGTGGCGGTGGGGGCGGGGGCGGCGGGGGCGCGCCTGACCGGCGCCGGCTTCGGTGGCTGCGCCGTCGTGCTGTGCGACGACGCCACCGTCGGGCCGGTCATGGAAGCCCTCGCCGCGCGGTTCTACGCGCCGCGCCTGGGCGGCCCGCCGACCCGCGACATGATGTTTGCCGTAAAGGCGAGTGGAGGGGCGGGGGTGGGGGGAGGTTAGTCCCCCTTCACCAGCCGGATAACCTGCGGGTGCTCCACATCATTGATGTCACGCTGCACCCCGAACACCTCATCGGCCCCCACGCGCATCAACTCGAACCGCGCCGGCGTGTCGACAGTCCCCAACCACACACCCGACGAATTCCACACGTACCACTTCTGGGCTTCGTCACGCCGGGCAAGACCGAGGAATTCACCCGCCCAGACGTTCCCCTCGGCGTCCACGATCACGCGTTGGTAGGCCGGCTTTTCGTCGGGCCTCGGCAGGCTTTCCAGCAGGTCCTTGATGCGCGGCCTCGGATTCGGGCCAAGCCGCGTCTGCAACTCGCGGTCGACCTCCTCGTCCGACACGGCCAGCGACACACCGAGAATCCTGGCGATCCGCCGGACTTCGCCCGTCTGGCCGTCGATCGTAGAGTATTCGAGGGCATCGGCGGTGCCGACCACGACCGTCCCATCCCCGACGGGTACGGCTTGGGTATTCCGACTCATTAGCGGTATCACATCGGCTGTCGGTACCAGGAAGTGTTCATGCCCGGGGACATTCGCCACTGGATGGGCGGACATCCGGTCTTCGGAAAGCCGAAGCACGGTCGCCACCGCACGCTGCAAGCCGTCGGCATGTCCTTCTTCGAGCACGGTGTACCCGCCATCCCACCCCCACACGACCTCCGAAGGCGCGGGGTGACGAAGTGGCTGGACTCCCCGGGGCAGGCGAAAGGTGGAGATCAGCCCCGACTCGATGTCGAACTCGGCGCCCGTCCCATTGTAGTCGGCTCCCAGAAGCCTACCGTCCCCCGTCGACACAACCGTCCAGAGAAAGCGAAACTCTCCCGGCCCTTCACCCGACCCGCCGAATGCGCGCTGGAATCGGCCATTACGATCGAAGACCCGGATCTCCTGGGATATCCCGTCGGCGACGATGAGGTGCTCCCCCGCGCGCAGCATGTCGCGCACACGAAAGAAGTTGTGCATGTCGCCGGACCCGGTTTCGGCGAGATCGACCAGTGGCTCTTCCGCGAGCCGCCATCCCGCATCGCCGGCCCACGCGGGCGCGACCGACTCCACGATCGTCACGCCGAGGCTGTCGCGGGAGGCGCTCGTCGGGGCCGGACCGGGTTCACAACCGGACAGGGCCACCGCGGCCACTCCGGGGAAAGCGGCACGGGCGATCGCGCCGGCGCGTCTCGCGGCCTGGCGCATTCTCACCTCGCGCCCGGCCTGCTCGGAATCTGCGGTCTGTCCGGCGCTCCCCTGCCCGGCCTGGGACCCTCGCCGCGCCGCCACAGGTCGCGCACCCTCCGCACGATCTCCTGGAATTCGGGGTCGCTGCGCAGGGGGTCCCACATGGAGCTGCTCCTCAACGCGACCAGCGCCGGATCGCGACTCTCGATGGCTGCATCGAGGTGTTCGAGAGCTCCGTCGCGGTCACCCAGCCCCATGGCGATGACCGCAACCTCCACATTCGATACCCGCTCGCCGCGCGCCAACCGGTCGGCAGTGTAGTCTTGCCGCCAGCGCCAGTAGCTCTGTGGATCGTCTTCGTCGAAGGTCTCGTGCAGTGTCTCGATCGAGGCCGCTGCCTGGGGCGTCTCGCCCTGCGTAGCCAGAATCCGCTGTTCGCGCACGCCGACCGCGCCGGCGTAATGGCCCTGCAGCAGGTGCGCCTCCTCAAGGCCCGACCAGGCCGGAATCATGTTCGGATCGGCCTCCACAATCGTCGTGAAAATGGCTGCGGCGCTGTCGTACTGGCCTTCCTGGAGCAGACGGTGGGCCCCCATGAGGGGAGACTCCCGCCCGAGTCGGCGTCCGAATCGGGTCGATTCCAGCAGGTAGCGCCGCCGGAGTGAATCCTGCGCGACCTCGGCGGTCTCTCCACCGGCTGCCATCGCCTCCCCGACCCGTGCCGTCATGCCTGCCAGCCCCGCACCCAGCTGATCGAACAGGACGACCCTCGCCGCCGCGACCTCGTCTTCGGCACCGCCCAGCCGGGCTGCCCTCTGCACATCCTCCCAGACCTGCGCCAGAACGTCCGCCGGCAACGAGTCGCGGTCCGGCGTCTGCATCAGGTGCGCCCCCGCCCGCCACGCCAGGGGCAGGGCGAAGCCGGAATCCAGCGCGGCCGAACGATCGAAATAGCCCAGGGCCGCTTCCAACGCCTCGGGCGTCCCCCGCTCCAGCTCCCGCTGCCCCTGCAAAAACGCGCGGTACGCCTCCGGATCGACCTCAGCGACTCTCTCCACCTCCTCGATCACCTCGTCGCCCAGCTCCCCCTGCACCGATTGCGCGATCTCGACCGCAATCTCGGTCTGCAGGCGCAGGATGTCCCTCAACTCGCGCTGGTAACTGCGCGAAAGCATGTGCGTATCGGTCGCCGCGTGCAGCAACTGCAACGATATCCGCACGCTGTCGCTCTCCGACGTCATGGCCACGGAACCCGTGACGACCGCCTGCACACCCAGCTCCGCCGCGATATCGGGCAACAGCATGTTCGAATCGGCGTAGCGCTCCGCCGACGTGCGCGACACGACCCGGAGGCTGGTCAGAAGGCTGAGCTGGGTGATGATCTCCTCGTGGAGTTGGCGAGCGAAGAGGTCGTCCCCTTCGGCGAGGTGCGCCAGGGGAAGGACCGCGATGGCCGTGATGGGCGCATCCGGATCCAGGCTGGCAAACCGCGCGGGTGCGTCGGACGCGGCAGGGACCCCGGCCTCGCCATCCCCCGCCACCGCGCTCCGCTGGAACCACAGCGCGCCCAGGCCGACCGAGACCGACGTGACGATCAGCAGTGCCAGACGCGGCACCAGAGTCACTCTCGCGCCGCCCTGTTCCTCGCGTGTTTTCGCGAGCCCGTCAGGGGTAAGGTCGTAGACCCAGGCGAAGGCCAGGGCGACCGGCAGCCCCAAGAACGCCAGGACCACCACTGATTGCAACACCCAGTCGGGCGCGTTGAAGGCCGGGAAGACGATTTCGCCGAGCTGAAGCAGCACGAAGGCGGCCGCGACGTACACGCCGCCCGTCCGAACGACGCGCCGACGCCGCAATTCGCGCCAGAAGGTGCCCAGGCTCTGTCTTCGCTTCATCGCTTCATTGTTCCCCGTTTTTGATTGTCGTCCCAGTCTCATTATGCATACCACACTCCAATAGTGGGACCCCCGAGGGCCCGGTTCTGCTAGCTGGGTATGGCAACCGGGAGGGCATGTCGGCGAGCGATCACGATCGAAAAGTGGCCTGGTCGAACCCCTTTCCCCCCAAATGAGTAGCATGCGAGAGGCTGCGTGGATAACTTGCCAACCGGCCAGTCAGCAACTATTGGGGACCCGGTGCAAGACCCGGTCACCGCAGCCGCTCGTACGGGAGGTAGGCAGCATGGCCACCAACGACAGGCTGGAATGCGTGCTGGAGAATCTGTACAAGGCGGCGCTGGGGGATGTCGCGTGGGTCTCGACGGCTGCCTTGATCAACGACGCGCTCCAGACGACGGGCCATGGCGTAGTGGACGGAGATCCGCTGCCCAGGCGCGAGCCGGAAGTCTACACGGCCCGCTTCTTTGTGGGTTCGGACCGTCGGCAGGACTTGGAGCATTTGTACTTTCGCAACTACTTCCTGCGGGATGAAGCCATCCAACGGCTCTACGGCTGTCGTGACGGCGACTTGGTTTGCAAATCCGATCTTTACACGGAAAAAGAGAGGAAGAAGTCCGCAGCATACAATGAATTCCGACGTATCAACAAAATGGAAAACGGCCTCTTCCTGCCTCTAATCGGGGTGGACGGATGCGCGATCGTCTGGACGTTCGGGAACTCCACTGAACGCGGAGGGTGGGGACACGATCAGATCCAGGCCATCAAGCGTCTCGCGCCCCACATGCGCCAGTTCGTCCGCGTGCGGCGTGCGATGGCCGATGCCAACGCTTTGGGCGCGTCTTTCGCGGACATGCTTGAGAACCGGCATTCGGGCATTGTTCAGCTCGACCGTCGCGGACGCATCCTGGAGGCTAGCGATGGGGCCAGGAACCTCTTGCTGAAACGCGAAGGGCTCCGCGACGAGAAAGGCGTTCTGGTCGCCGAGAACCAGGCAGAGAACGCGGAGCTACAGCGCTTGCTGTCGGCGGCGCTGCCCCCCTTCGGTCTTCAGGGTGCCGGGGGCTCGACAAAGATATCTCGCAGGAAAGCTCGATTGCCGTTGGTCCTTGACATCCATCCAGTGCGGGGAATGGGCGGGGATCATCCTGCTTGGCAGGTCAGGGCGCTGGTACTGATCGTCGATCTGGAAGCAGGATCGCGGGTAGACGCTGACCTGGTGGGTGCGGTTCTGGGTTTGACACCGACGGAGACGCGTGTGGCCGTGGGGCTGGCCACCGGCCAAAGTGTAGCTGGCGTTGCGGGCAAGCTGGGCTGCGCAGAGAGCACGGTCAGGACGCACCTCAAGAGCATCTACCGCAAGCTGGAGATCAATAGGCAGACCGAACTCGTGCAGAGGGTCTTGTCGCTGCAAGCCCTGCGAGGGTCATTCCGCTAACGGGAATCCCGCGCGGCAATCCAGGCTGGATTAGATCCGATTCCACCTCCCCCAAAGAGGGGATACCGCTTAGCCTATCCGCTTCATAAGCTCGCTTCGATTTGGTCCACGAAGCGAGGAGGTGCGAAATGGTGGCATGGCAAGCCACGGACTGGCGAAGCTCGATGACATTCCGGAAGGTTTGGAATCGCACGCGAATCGAGGACGCGAGGGTTACCGTCCAGATACGGTGGCAGGGCCGCATCGGGATAGCCGCACTGCTTCTGGCCGGTGCCTGCGGCGATGGAGACTCGCCAACCGATCTCCCCAAGGAGGGGCCGGATCTGATGGTCTCCACTCCTGAAGCTCCAGGCAGGGTGGCCCACGGACACAGTTTCTCTTTGGACGCTACTGTGCTCAACCGGGGTACCAGGACAGCGGGCAGGACACAGGTACGCTTCCTGCACTCCGCCGACCAGACCATCACCCCCGACGACGCCGTGTTGGGCTCCGAGTTCACGGACACTATTGCAGTGGATGATTTGTATTACGCGAGAATCAGCGTGGAGCCTCCCTACGGGGAGATCGGGACGTTCTACTACGGGGTCTGCGTCGATCCCCTACCAGACGAGATCGACCCCAACAACAACTGCTCCAGTGCCGTTGGGGTCGAGATCTACCTGGCACCCCCGCGCGGCTCCGTTGTCGACAGGACCCATGAGTCCCTGACGAGCAGAATCGTAGGCTCGGGGCAAACGAGTTACCAGATCTATCGCAGCTACTCCGAGGGGGGAGACTACGAACTGGCGAGAGACCTTTCGGGCTCCGGCGATGTCACCAGGTACGTCGACGGGGGTTTGGAGCCCAATACGGTGTACTACTACAAGGCGATAGCCTGCAATGGTCCGGTGTGCTCGGAGGACTCAAACGAGTGGGGTGGCGTCACCGAAGTCATAGGGCCAGTTGACATCCCCGCGGTGCCCGACATCCGGGGAGAGAAGGTCAACATCCCGTTCGGTACCGACAAGGCACGTGTCCATTGGGACCCGGTGCCCTGGGCAACGTTCTACAGGGTCTACCATGACAACGACCTCGATGCCGAGGTGTCGGCGCCCGCCACGAGCTACTTCGACAACGATCCTAACACCTTCTTTGGGGCGTACCAGACCACTACGTACAGCGTGAAGGCCTGCAACAAGGCCGGGTGCTCCGATTTTTCCGACACGGTCGTCATTCACCTCTCCGCTGCCCGAGGGACTGGTGCTGGGCTGCGCGGAAAGCACGGTCAAGACGCACCTCAAGCGCGTCTACCGCAAGCTGGGGATGCGTAAGCAGACCGAGCTCGTGCAAAGGGTTCTGTCAGGGAACCCTTCAATAGCGGTTCTTCCTTTGATCGGATCACACGTTATTGCCGACCTGCGCACTTGCTTTCCCCTTCTGAGCCGCCCCATCCGCACTCTTGATGTGCCCCTTGGACACCGCCGGATGAAGCGCCCCCGAATCGCCACGCAGCTCTGAGCTGCGTAGGGGGTCCACCCTCGCCGGGGGTCCCCCAAAAAGGGGATGCCGCCACGCGTAATCTCTCCACATCCTTGTTGGGACCGTGCTTTCAACCAGGGCTTCCAGATGCGAGAGGGGGGGATCCTTCATGGTGTCACTTCGCCCCCATGACTCCGGCCAGAGTGGCAACTCCGCAGTGCGACTCAGGCTTCAGTGGCTGTTGATCCTGGGGTTGGCTGCTTGCGGGGGAGACGAAAGCGGTACCGAGCCCACCGACGACAACCAGGCCCCAACGGCCGTGGGGTCGATCCCGGAGCAGACGGTCACTGCCGGCGAAGTCGTCTCCCTTGACCTGACATCGTACTTCAGCGACCCCGACGGGGACGGGCTCACCTACTCGGCCACGACATCCGCGCCGGCGGTCGCGTCCCCGACGGTTGCCGGCAGTACACTGACGATCGCCGGGGTCTCCGGCGGTACGGCGACGGTCACCGTCGCGGCCAGCGACCCGGGCGGCCTCACCGCTACACAAAACGTCTCCGTCACGGTGGAACGCCCCAACGCGGCACCGACAACCTCGGGCACGATCCCTGCCCAGGCTATCGAGGTGGGTGGGGAAGTCTCCTTCAACCTTGCGGAATACTTCACCGACCCCGACGGGGATGCGCTGACCTTTGTGGCTTCCTCGTCCAATACCGACGTGGCTGCGGCGCAGATTTCGGGCACCCTGTTAACCATCGTCGGCATAGCACCCGGAGATGCCACAGTGACTGCCACGGCCACCGATCCAGGCGACCTGTCTGCAGAGCAGACGGTCATGGTGACCGTGGAAGAAGCGTCGATGGACCGGCAGATCCTGACGACCTTCTACATCGCAACCGAGGGGGCAAGCTGGGGCACCAACACGAACTGGCTGAGTGAAGGGGCATTAGGCGCCTGGTACGGCGTCACAACCGACGATGATGATCGCGTCACGCACCTCGAACTCCCGGACAACCGGTTGAAAAACTCGATCTCGCGAGAGCTCAGCGGACTGACGCAGCTCGTCCGGCTGGATCTCAACGACAATCGGGGTTTGGATGGCATGATCCCGCGCCAACTCGGGGATCTCGAGAACCTGGAATGGCTCGACCTCAGCGAAAGCCTCTTCTTCGCGCGTGGCACGCTTCCCCCGGAGTTCGGGAAGCTGAAGAAGCTGAAACACCTCGACCTCAGCGACATCATCTGGTGGCTTGGCGACGATCCGACCATTCCCCCGGAATGGGGAGAGATGGAGAGCCTCGAGAGGCTGGACCTGAACAATGTTGGGCTGAGGGACAGACTCCCCACCCAACTGGGCAACCTCAAGAATCTGAAGTGGCTCGACATCAGCTACAACGTCTTCGAAGGCTCGATTCCACGCGAGTTCATGAATCTCAAGCTGGAGAGATTCCACTGGGTGGCAACGCAGCAGCTCTGTGCTCCGGCCGACGACGAATTCCAGGCATGGCTCAGCTCGATTCCCGATCAGAAGGGTCACGGAACCTGCGCCTCGGGTGGATAGGGTGACGAACATGGGCTCCAACCCGGAGAGAAAGCGACGACCTGCTGCAAAGCGGTGGAGAATGATCGACGCAGTGAGACTCGGCTCGCTCCTCCTGTGGCTGGGCTGGATGGCCGGTTGCGGCGGAGACGACGGTGGCACCGGACCATCGGAAGACAACCAGGCCCCGACTGCGGTAGGCTCGATCCCCGCGCAGACTCTGACGGCCGGGGAAGTCGTGACTCTCGATCTCGGCTCCTCCTTCAATGATCCGGATGGAGACGCGCTGACCTACTCGGCCACGACATCCAACCCGGCGGTAGCATCGCCGACGGTTTCGGGAAGCACCTTGACGATCGCGGGAGTCTCGGAGGGTTCGGCAGCGGTGACTGTCACCGCCACTGATCCGGCGGGGCTTGCGGCGACCCAGAACGTCCCCGTAACGGTGCAGCGCCCCAATGCAGCTCCAATGGCCGTTGGGATGGTATCTGCGCAGGCATTGGAGGTCGGCGGGGAGGCCTCTCTCAACCTCGCGGACTACTTCAGCGACCCCGACGGGGACGCGCTGACCTATGCGGCGTCCTCGTCCAGTACCGCCGTGGCGACGACACAGGTCACGGGCAGCATCATGACCATCACGGGACGGACTGCCGGCAGCGCAACCGTGACGGCCACCGCCACCGACCCATCCGGCCTCTCCGCCAGCCAGATGGTGATGGTGACGGTCGATGAACCATCAATGGACCGCGAGGTCCTGCGCACACTCTTCATCAACACGAACGGCGGGGGATGGAGCAATAGTGGCGGCTGGCTGACCGAGGCGGCACTCGGCACCTGGTACGGCGTCAGGACCGACGAGCTGGACCGTGTCGTCAGACTGGAACTCCCCGACAATCGCCTGGCAAAATCGATTCCCCGGGAACTCGGCGAACTGAAGCAGCTGGTTCGGCTGGACCTTAGCGAAAACGGCATGGAGGGAGTGATACCCCGCGAACTCGGTGATCTGGAGAATCTCGAATTCCTGGACCTCAGCAACAGCCTGTTCTTCGCGCGCGGTACGATCCCGACCGAACTCGGGAACCTGAAAAAGCTGAAATGGCTCGACCTCAGCGAGACCCTCTTCTTCGGGAGAGGAGGACCAGTTCCCAGTCAATTCGCAAACCTCGAGAGCCTTGAGAGGCTGGACCTGAGAAAGGCCGACCTGGAGGGCAAGCTCCCCGCGCAGCTGGGTGATCTGACGAACCTCAAATGGCTGGACATCAGCGACAACTGGTTCGAGGGCGAGATCCCGCGCGAGTGGTTGAAGCTCAAGCTGGACTACTTCCATTGGAAGCCGATCATCGACGACGTCACGCTCTGTGCGCCCGCCGACGACGAGTTCCAGAATTGGCTGAACTCGATTCCCGACCACGAGGGGGGTAAGACCTGCGGGGGATAGGGGGTCCCCGCGGTCAATCCGCAGCCGCTACCCCACCGATCCTGCTTAACCGGAAAGATGTCATGAACAAGCAACGGTGTTCCCAGCCATCCATCCCGCAATGGGTTCCGGCAGCGGCCGTCCTCGCGCTCGTCGCGGCGGCGGCGCCGGCGGTCGCTCAGGACCCTCAAGCCCCCGAGGGGGTCGGTTCCATTCCCGCCCAGACCATCTCAGCGGGCCAGTCGGCGTCTGTCGACTTGACTCCGTTCTTCAGCGACGCTGACGGAGATGCGCTGGCGTACGCGGCCACCGTCTCGGATGTCGGGATAGCCGCGGTTTCCGTGTCAGGCAATATCCTGACGATAGCGGGCGTGTCCTCCGGCACGGCAGTCGTAACCGTCTTCGCAAGCGACCCCGGCGGCTTGTCGGCCACACAGCGCACTCAGGTCACGGTTGCCGCGCCCAATCGGGCACCGGAGCCGGTCGGGACGATCCCTCGCCAGACCCTTGCCCCGGGCCAGTGGGTTTCCATCAGCGTGTCCTCCTATTTTCGCGATCCGGACGGGGAGACTCTGAGCTTTTCGGCAACGACTTCCGACGCGGGCGTAGCCGGCGTCGAGGTTTCGGGTAACATCGTCACCATCACACAAGCAGGCACGGGCACGGCGATCGTAAACGCGGTAGCACGCGATCCCGGTGGTCTGTCGGTTCAGCAGAGCATAACGGTCGCAGCGGGTTCGGATGGGGTAGCGCCCGCCCCGGCACCCGAGCCAGAGCGGCCCGAGCCGGTCCAACCCGAGCGGGCGCCCCCCGAAGCACCACAGCCCCAGCGGGCGCAGCCCGGCGCACCCACAGTGGTCGAGGTGGGTGCCGGTGGGCAGAGCGCGGTCGAAGCACGGCAACCCGCCCCCTTCCCGCCACGGCTACTGGCGGGATTCGTGGAATCGACGGGGTATACACTCGCCCAGGGTCGGGGTCACGCAAGCGTGGCCTACCTGGGCGCCAACCCGTTGGCACAAGCGGCGGAGCTGGGGGATTTTGTGCCCGGTGCAGGTCAGGCCTCCTACGGTGTAACCGACGATCTCACAGTCACCGCAGGCTCCGGCTTCTTCTACTACAACGTCGGCGCAGGTGACTCCGACCTATTTCCGTACTTCGCGCCCAAGTTCCGCGCATGGCATAACGATCAGGTCTCGGTTGCCGTCACAGGCTACCTGGGGCTCTGGCTGGCAGAGGAGACCATCACCTACTACGGAGGCTCCGTCGCAAGCTCGATGGCGGTGAACGACGCAGTCAGCGTGCATGCCTCCGGCGGAATGCTCGGGATTTCAGCAACAATCTTCGGTGAAACCCTTAACGAGCAGGTCGGCGTCGTGGCGGTCGGTGGTGACTTCCATGTCACGCCGGAATTGGGGCTGGCCGGTGAATTCCGGCGGGTCGGAATCGAGGATGGAACGAACATCATTACCGGCGGCCTGCGGTTTCTTCGAGCGGCCATTGCCGGCGAGCTGGGCCTCGCCTACTACCTGGAAGACGGGTCGGAGCTCCGCCCGATCGCCAGCCTGGCATACCGGTTCTAGATTGGCGGAAACGCGGTTCCCCAGGCCTGACGTGGCCCGAGAATGACAAGCACGGATGTCATTATGTAAAGCACGCTTTACATGAGGTTTGGGGGGAGAAACCTGTGAGGGATGCCCAGTTGGCCTGCGCCAGGCTCCACGCCCGGCTTTAGGTTCCAATAGCACACCCCGGAGCACACGCCCCAAGACCCCCCAGGTGACCCGAAATGGAAGAATCCCTCCCTCTCAACTGGTTGCACCTCGGCATCGGACTTGGAGCCTTGGCGATCCTGGCGTTGGTGGCCGACTGGATGAAGTCGCGAGTCATCGCCAAGACCGTGGGACGGGTCGCCTCCGAGGCGCAGATCTCGCTCGACGAAGGCCTGCTCAATAGGAACGTGCTTCGCCGACTGGCCCCCATCGTACCCGCCCTTGTTGTGTACTACGGCATCGTTCCGGCTCTGGGCGTGACCCGATCGGAGGCGCAAGCGGGCACGGAAACCCAGATCCTGATCGTCTTCTGGACGGCCGTCCGTCGTCTCGCCGCCGCCTATATCGCGTTGACGATCGCGCGTACCCTCGTAGCGGCTTTCGACGCCTTCAGCGGAGTCTACCACAGGGCATCTCCTGCGTCGATAGCCAAGCCGATCAAGAGCTACGTCCAGGTCTTCACCCTGGCCGTCTATACCGTCGCCGGCGTGGTTATGGTCGCCATTCTGCTGGGGCGTTCTCCTGTCGCTTTCCTGTCCGGCATCGGCGCGCTGACGGCCCTCCTGATGCTCGTCTTCCGAAATACGCTCGTTTCGCTGGCCGCAAGCATTCAGATCACCGCCAACGACATACTTCGAATCGGCGATTGGGTTGAGATTCCGCACGCTAACGCCAACGGCACCGTGGTCGAAATCGACCTGCACATGACACGGGTGCAGAATTGGGACAAGACGATCTCGACAATCCCGAATCACAAGCTGATCGGGGATTCTTTCAAGAATTGGCGCGGCATGTCCGAATCGGGCGGACGGCGGATCAAGCGGGCAATTCTGATCGATGTCAATTCGGTGCGCTTCCTTGAAGCGGAAGAGATCGACAGGCTCTCCGGACACCCGCGCCTGCGCGGTTACGCCAGAGATAAGTTGGACGAGGTGGCGGACTCCGATGCCGAGGCAGCAGAAGGGGAGGGACAGGGTGGGACACAGCTGGAAGAAGTCACCAACCTGGAGATGTTTCGAGCCTACGTTGAGGCATACCTGCGGGCGCATCCCAAGACTCATGACGAGATGACACTCATGGTACGCCAGCTAGCGCCCGGTCCTCACGGTGCACCGATCGAGATCTACTGCTTCTCGAACGACACGGAATGGCTCAGCTACGAGGCGTTCCAGTCGGAGATCTTCGACCATCTCTTCGCCATTCTCCCCGAATTCGGGCTGAGGGCGTTTCAGGAGCGATCGGGGAGCGATCTACCACGCAGGAAGGAACCGATTTCGGTGACTGACGGGCAGACCCCGTAGGCGCTTCGCCAAGACAGCGCCACGTTGCCCGCCGTGCTTGTGCGAACCACTGTTCTCGCCTGGCGTCACGTTGCCAAGGAGGATCCCATGCGCCGCTCACAGTCCCGCTTCGCCTCCCCGACCCTTCTCCTCGTCGCCGCGGCCACGATCGCCCCGTCGGTGCAGCACTCCCTCGCCGCGCAGTCGCGCTCGCCCATCGATTCCAACACCCGCTGGACCCTCGCAGCGGTGGGCGACGTGATCATGAACCGGCGGACGGCGCCGTTCGATCATCCGGGGGACCCGGGATTTCACGACCTGGCCAACATCATTCGCGGGGTCGACGCGGCGTTCATGAACCTCGAGCAGTCGGTCTTCCGGCTTCAGGAGTTCACGGGATGGCCGGCGGCGGAGAACGGCGGCAACTACGAGGTCGGCTCGCCGGAGACGCTGCGGGATCTGGTGGACATGGGGTTCAACCTCTTCAACCGGGCCAACAACCACACCACGGACTACGGCGTCGAGGGGATGCGGCTGACCAACCGGCTGATGGACGAGTGGGGACTCATCCATTCCGGGACCGGCGAGAGCCTGGGGTGGGCCAGCCGTCCGGGGTATCTGGAGACGCCGAAGGGGCGGATCGCGCTGATCGGGATGGCGTCGACCTTCACGCCGATGTCGCGCGCGGGCAGGGCCGGGCCCACCGTGCAGGGACGGCCGGGGCTGAATCCGCTGCGCCTGAGCACCCGCTACGAGGGGTCGGCGGAGACGATGGCGGCGCTGCGGGATGTGGCGCGCAGGAGGGGTGCGGACGTGTCTGACGACGACGCGTCGGTGCGGGTCCTGGGCAGGACGGTGTACCCGGGCGACGAGGACCGCACCGTCGTGTCGCTGAACGACGTGGACCGCGAGCGGGTCCTGCACGAAGTGCGCAACGCGACCGACCAGGCAGACTACGTGGTCGTCAACAGCCACTCGCACGAGCCGGGCAACGCGTCCCGGGTGCCGCCGCCGTGGATGGAGGAGTTCGCGCGCCAGGCGATCGACGCGGGCGCCAACACCTTCATCATCCACGGACCGCATCAGCTCCGCGCGGTCGAAATCTACAACGGCCGGCCGATCTACTACTCGCTCGCCAACTTCATCTTCCAGAACGAGACGATCGACCCGATGCCGTCCGACCAGCGCGACCGCTACGGCATCGCGCTCGACCGGCTCGCCTCGGAGATCTACGACACCCGCTTTCGCGTGGACGAGGACGGCAATCCCACCACGGGCTTCCCGACCGGCGCCGAGTGGTACGAGAGCGTGGTCCCGGTCGCGACCTTCGAGGGCGACGAGGTGGTGGAGATCGTCTTCCACCCGATCGAGCTGAGCTGGAAGGCGCCGAGGGGCCGCCGTGGCACTCCGCGGATCGCGCCCGAGGAGCTGGGCCGCAAGATCATCGAGCACCTGGCCGCGCTGTCGCGCCCGTATGAGACCGAGATCCGGTATGAGGATGGTGTGGGGGTGTGGCGGCGGTAGGGTGCGGCTTCAGCGGGTGTAGGGGATGAGCTTCGGCCTGGGCCGCGCGGCCCGACCTACGGCACCCCCGGCGGAGGCACCCGGCGCTGCGTCGCCTGCTCGAAGGCGTAGGCGAATTCGATCAGGCGGGGTTCGCTGCAATTGGCTCCCGTGAAGCCCACGCCGAAGGGCGCGGGACGGGCGTCGAACCCCTCCGGGAACGGCTGCGCGGGCTCGTTCGGCACGAAGCCGAAGGGCACCACGATGATCGGGGTGCCGGAGCGGGCGGCGAGTCCGGCGCCACGGCTGCCGGGAGTCAGGATCGCGTCGAGGTCGTGCTCGGCGAGCACCGCGTCGATCCCGCGTGTCCGGCTCAGCAACTCGTCCCTGGCCATGTCGGCTTCGTTGCGGGCGCGGTCGGCCTCGACGTCCATCTCGTCGGAGATGTCGAAGCGGGTCTGACCGTACTTCATGGCGCCCGCGCGCGCGTGCTCGGCGTTCCACTCGCGCAGTTCGGTGAGGGTGTGGACCGGCGCATCGGGGCCCAGCGTCGCCAGCCACGCGTTGAAGTCCCGCTTGGCGCCGTATTTGAAGTTCACCGAGCAGTCCTCGTCGGCGCCCTTCGCCTGATGGCCCCCGGCGCAGAATCCCCACGCCGCGAAGTTGGCGTCGGGGTCGGTGGTGGCGTAGCTGGGCACGTCGGCCGGGTCGACCACCACCGCGCCCTGGGCTTCGAGGACCGCGATGGCCTCTTCCATCAGCGCGCGCTGTGCCGCGTTGAGGCCGCCGCGGGTGCGGTCCTCGCCGTCCAGCCGGATCGGGTCGTAGTAGAACGCGCGCGGGATGCCGATGCGGGCGCCGCGGAGCCCGTCCGGATTCAGGAAGGGCCGATAGTCGCGCCCGGGCGGCGGCTGGCAGATGTCCGTCGCGGGATCGTTCGGGTCGGGCGCCGCGCTCTCCATGCCGCCGAGCAGGATGGCGGCGTCGGCCACCGAGCGCGCCATCGGCCCGGCCATGTCGTGGTCGAGGGTGACCGGCGCAATCCCCCAGCGGCTGATCCGTCCCAGCGTCGGACGGATTCCCACCAGCATGTTGGCGTTCGAGGGGCTGATCACCGAGCCGCCGGTGTCGGTCCCCACGTTCGCGGCCCAGAAGCTCGCCGCGGTCCCGATGCCGGAACTCGACCCGCCGGTGCTGAGCACGGGCCGCCCGTCGAAGGTGGCCGGTCGTGGGTCGCGGCGAGGGTCGTACGGGTTGTAGGCGAAGCCGGTCAGCGCGTTGTAGTTCCCGGGCATCGGGTTCGGCGGCCCCGCCATCCAGTTCGCGAACTCGGTGAGGCCCGCCTTCGCGATGATGATCGCGCCCGCCTCGCGCAGGTTGGTGGTCAGGGTGGCCTCGTAGGGCGGCACGAAGCCGTCGAAGGCGAGCGCCCCCGCGGTGGTGGGGAGGTGGGTTGTGTGGATGTTGTCCTTGAGCGCGACGGGGATGCCGTGAAGGGGTCCCCGCACCTTCCCGCTCGCCCGTTCCGCATCGAGCGCATCGGCTTCGGCAAGCGCGTTTTCATTGATGGAGATGGCGGCGTTCAGTCGCCCCTCGTAGAGCGCGATACGCAACAGGTACGCGGTGACGAGCTGCCGCGAGGTGAGTTCGCCGCGCTCCATCGCGGCCTGGAGGTCGGGGATCGTGGCTTCCACGACCGCGAAGGGGCGGGGCTCGGCGGCGGGACCGGCGCAGGCGGTGAAGGTCAGCGCGAGAGTGAGCGCGAAGGCCAGCGCGTGGGCCAGCAGCACCACTGGCCCGAGGCCCACCGGCGAGAACGGTACCACCGAGGGGTGCGCCCGCCCGCTCTTGGACCAGCGCGAAAAGTAATGTTGACACGACATTATGTAATGTCCTCTTTACATCGCTTTCTCTATGGATGCGTCACGCGGCGTGCCAAGCATCCAGCACCGCCCGCTCCTTCTCCCGGCTCATCCCGAAGCGGCGCTCCTCCCACTCCGACGCGGGGCGCGTCCTGTGCCAGTCGAGGGTGTCACGCGTCGTCACCGCCAGGGAACGGAAGGTCAGCCCCGCGGCGACCGCCGCGCTCACGTCGACGTACATCAGTTCGTCGCCCGGCACCCACGAGGGCAGATCGCCCCACGCCGTTACGTCGTTTGCTTCCAGGAAGTCCGACAGCACCCAGGTGAACCTCACGGGCCGGGTCGTCACGGAGCGGATTCCGTACAGCATCTCCGCCATCGAGAGCCGGCTCTCGGGACCCGTGGCGTTGAAGTCCCCCATGATCCCTTCCTCGGCCATGCGCACTGTCCACTCGGTGAGGTCGCGCTGGTCGATGATCTGGGTCGAATGGTCGGGGTTGCCGGGGGCCAGCACTTCTCCCCCCTGCTCGATCCGCACCGGCCAGTAGGTAAACCGGTCGGTGGGGTCGGTCGGGCCGACGATCAGCCCGGGACGGATCACTGTCGTGCGGCCGGGGAACGCCGCGTGCGAGATGTCCTCGCTCAGTCGCTTCATCAGCCCGTAGTGTGCGTCGTCGCCGTCCTGCCAGCCGTCGGGCGGCTCGAAGCGGGGGTAGTCCTCCGGCACGGCGGGCTCCCACAACACGTTGTCCTTCTTGGAGAAGTCCATGTCCTCGATGGCGTAGGCCGAGATCGACGAGATGAAGATGTACTGCTCCGCCGCGTCCTTGAGCAGTTCGGTGCTGAGCTGCGCCCAGCGATAGTTCTGGCAGTTGTTGTCGAAGACGACGTCCCAGCTACGCCCCTCCAGCGCGGACAGGTCGCCGTCGCGGTCCCCGACGAGGCGCTCGACGCCGTCCGGCAGGTCCGCGTCGGCGCGGCCCCGCGTGAAGATCGTGACTTCGTGGCCGCGCTCCACCGCGTACCGGACCGTGTGCGGCCCGATGAACCCGGTCCCGCCCAGAATCAGGAACCGTTTCGCCGCGGGGGAGCGGTCGGCAGCGGGGGCACAGCCGGCGCCCAGAACAAGTCCTGCGCCCGCCACCCCGGCGGTCAGGAGGAAGTCGCGCCGGTTGGGGGTCGAAACGTTCGGGTCGGTCGCTCGTCGGGGGTTCATTCTCTCGTCTCTTTCGCCTGGTGCGGGGCTGCTCGGTTCGATGACCGTAACGCTCCCGTGGCGCTTCGGCCATGGCGGACGGCAGCCCGCGAGAGCCCGTCGGCTTGCCGCCAGGTCCCGTGCGCGCACATTGTAGTAGGGGAGCTGCGGCCCGCCCGAGGCGCTGGAACCGTCGGCTCCAACATGACCGCTCTTGCAGGAGGATCTGCCCATGCGAACCCGCCGCTCGCACCATCCGTCGAACCCCGTGGCTGCCGCAGCGCCCATCGTCACGCGCGTCGCCCTGGCACTCGCCATCCTCGCCCTGGTGGCTACCGCTCCCGCCGCTGCCCAACAGTACGCGGCCAACAACGGAGGCACCCACGAGGCCGAGGTGACCTTCAGCAAGGACGTCGCCCCCATCCTCCAGGCCAACTGCGAGATCTGCCACCGGCCGGCGTCCGTGGGCCCGATGTCGCTCATGACGTACCAGGAGGTCCGCCGCTACGCGTCGCGGGCCCGGGACCTGGTCTCGAAGCGCCTCATGCCTCCGTACCACCTCGACACCGGGGTCGGAATCCAGGACATCAAGGATGACTGGCGGTTGAGCGACGAAGAGATCGAGACGGTCGTGGCGTGGGTGGACGCCGGGGCGCCGGAAGGGAATCCGGCCGACCTGCCGCCGCCGATCGAGTGGCCGAACGAGCAGAAGTGGCAGCTCGAGGACATCCTCGGCCCGCCTGACCACGTGATCAAGTCGAAGCCGTTCGACGTGTCCGCCGAGGGTGGCGACACCTGGTGGCGGCCGCGCGTGCCGACAGGGCTGGACGAGGACAAGTGGGTGATGGCGGCCGAGACGCGTCCCTCCTTCCCGGCCGGCCGCCAGGTCGTCCATCACGCGATCCCGCGCCTTCTGAGGCTCAACGACGAGGGCGAGTACCGGCGCATCCAGAGCCTGTCCGAGTATGCCATGGGCAAGGTCGGCGAGATCGTGCCCCGCGACGCGGGCCGGCTCCTGAAGGCCAGCGACATGATCGAGTGGGACGCCCACTACTATCCCATGGGATACGACGTGACCGGCGACCAGCTGGAGCTCGGGATCTGGTTCCACGAGGAGGGCTACGAGCCGGAGTTCAACCAGGACCTGCGTCTCTACCCGCTCCGCGGCGACATCGCGCTGCGGCCCGGCGGGACCGCGATGACCCAGGGCTTCCACCGCTGGGACCACCCCGTGCGTCTCGACAGCTTCCAGCCGCACGGCCACGTGCACCTGCACGCGATGTCGGTTCAGGCGGTGTATCCCGACGGGAACGTCGAACTCATCAGCATGGTCACGGACTTCGACGCCCGCTGGCACCACAGCTACATCTACGAGGACGATGTCGCGCCGCTCCTGCCGACGGGGACGGTCGTCGTGCTTACCGGGTGGTACGACAACACCGCCGAGAACGAGCTCACGCCGGACCCCGACATCTGGTATGCGCGCGGCTCGCGGACGATGGACGAGATGTCGCATGCGTGGATTGCCGTCACCCACCTCAGTGAGGAAGGCTACCAGAAGCTGGCCGAGGAGCGCGAAAGCCGGCTCGCGACCGACGACAACGGCGGCAACGGCGGCAACGGCAACTGATGCGCAACACGCAGGTGGCGCGGATTACCGTCGCGGCACTGATCCTGATCGCGGTCCAGGCGGCCGCGACCTGGCCCGTTCACGCGCAGGAACGGCGCCTGCCGCTCGCGCCCATCAAGCCCAGCGGCGAAGAGGTAGCCCCCTTCTTCGAGGGATGGTATCGGAACGACGACGGCACCTTCACGCTCTCGTTCGGCTTCTTCAATCTGAACCGCGAGCAGATCCTCGAAATTCCGATCGGCCCCGACAATTTCATCGAGCCGGCCGAATTCGACGGCATGCAGCCCACCCACTTCCCGGTGCGTCCGCGCCGGGACCGGGGCGTCTTCCACGTCACGGTGCCCGCCTCCTACGGTGACGGGGAGCAGGCCGTCGTGTGGACGATCACCGCGAACGGGTTGACGAACGCGACGCCCGGGCGCGTGGGAATCACCGCGCTGCAGCTGGACTACGGGCCGCGGGCCATGGGATCGGTGCCGCCGGTCGTGCGCTTCAGCCCCGACGGGCCGGAAGGGCAGCACATCCAGGGCGTTTGGGGCGAGCCGCTCACCGCCAGGGTGGGCGAGGCGCTCACACTGACGCTGTGGACGGAAGAGGTCTCGGTTCGCGCGCCCGACGACATGGTCAACCAGACCGTAGACGTGGGGCTGAGCTGGTTCAAGCATCAGGGGCCCGCCGGCGAGATCGCCGTCGATCCCAGGCGCGTGGTGGTGGAGGGCGGCACCGGCGAGGCCACCGCGAGCGTCGTGTTCAGCGAGCCGGGCGAGTACGTGCTGCGCGCGCGCATTGACAACTGGGACGCGAACGACAGCACCGGCGGCGACCAGTGCTGCTGGACCAACGCCTACGTGCGGGTCACGGTCACGCCCTGACGTGGCGGTCGCCCCCGACGTGCGCGCAGCCCCCTGACATGCCGGTCATCGAGGCCAACGAGCTCTCAAAGCGCTACGGAACCCGGCGCGGCAAGTCCGTCCTGGCGGTGGACCGGATCTCATTCGCCGTTGAACAGGGCCAGGTCTTCGGCTTCCTGGGGCCCAACGGGAGCGGCAAGACCACCACGATCGGCATGCTCGTGGGCATCATCAACCCAACCGGCGGGAGCTTCCGTCTCTTCGGAGCGTCCGAGCCCCGGGATCTCGTCGCCGCGCGGGCGCGGGTCGGCGCCACGCTGGAGACGCCGAACTTCTACCCGTACCTGAGCGGCCGCGACAACCTGCGCATTGCCGCCACGATCAAGGGAGTCAAGCGCCCGCGGATCGAGGAGTGCCTGGAGCTGGTGGGACTGGCCGACCGCGCCAGGCATCGGTTCAAGACCTACTCGCTGGGGATGAAGCAGCGGCTCGCCCTGGCCGCCACCATGCTGAACGACCCCGAACTCATCGTCCTGGATGAGCCCGCCAACGGTCTCGATCCGCAGGGCATGAAGGAGATCCGCGAGATCATCCGCATCCTCGCCGGCCGGGGCAAGACGATCTTCCTGTCCAGTCACCTGTTGTGGGAGGTGGAGCGCACCTGCACCCATGTGTCGATCGTGAGGAAGGGCAGAATCGTCGCGACGGGCACGGTCGCCGAGGTCGTGAGCGGGGCCACGGCGGCCTTCCTCAAGGCGGAAGACCTGGACGCGCTCGCAGCCGCGCTGGAGGGGTACCCGGGGGCGTCATCGGTGCGTCGGTCCGACGGCGGCGTCATCGTGACGCTCGAATCAGACGACCTGGCGAGTGTGAACCGCCATTTGGCCGGGCTCGGAATCCACGTGTCGCACCTTGCGCCGCACCGCCAGAGCCTGGAAGACGCGTTCATGGATCTGACCGAGGGTGATTTCGATTCCATGACGGAGATCGCATCGTGAGCGCGGACGCGAGGACGGCACCCGGACCCGAGAGCGCCGCGCCGCGCCCCGGGATCCTGAGGGTTCTGTTCCGGATCGAGGCGCTCAAGGCGATCAGGCGTCCGGCCTTCCTGGTCACGACGGGGATCTTCGCCGCGTTCAACGTGATAGTCGCGATCAACGCCGTGCGGATGGCAGCCCGGAGACCGAATGTCAACTTCGCGCTTCCGGACAGCTGGCCGGAGATACTCCAGCCTCCGGCGAACATCGGGCCGTTCTTCCTCGGCGTGACGATGATCCTTCTTTTCGCCCCCGAGTTTTCCTGGCGAACCGCCCGGCAGAACGTCATCGACGGCCTCAGCAAGGAGCGCTTCTACACCGGAAAGATCATCGTGCTCGCGTCCCTTCTGGGGCTCTTCCTCGTCCTCCCCATGGCGATCGGGAGCGTCGCCACTCTGTTCAGCCCTAGCGAGAGCGGTTCGCCGCTCGTGGGGCCCGAGGACTTCAACTACATGATCGCCTGCGGGCTGGGGTTGCTGCTGTGGGGTAGCGGCGCGTTCATGCTGTCGGCTCTGTTCCGGTCGTCGGGGCCGGCGATGGGAATCATGTTCGTATACCTGCTTGTGGAGCAGATGCTGTCCCAGCTGATCGCTCAGGCGAGTGAGTCGCTGCGCTCCGCGTCCGATTTCCTGCCATTCGCAACCTTCACTGACGTCATCGACCCCCGGCTGCACTACCCGGTACGGCTCGCGCAGGAGAACGCGAGGCGCGCCGAGCAGGGACGAGCGCCGCTGGAATTCCACGACTTCGAACTTCTGCTCGGCGCGATGCTGGCCTATTGTGCAGTCTTTTTGGCCGTGGCATTCGCGAGCATGCGCAAACGAGATCTCTGACAGCCGGACGATACGGCGAGACCCAATTTCATCCACGACGGAGCCAGACATGAACACCAACCGGCGCGATTTCCTCAAGACAACCGTAGCAGCCGGAGGCGTGCTCGCCACCGGCACGGCGGCCTCCGCGCTCGCGGGCAGCACCGCCGCAGACGCTCCCGTTCCGGGGTCCGCGTCCCCCGCACAGCCCCAGGCCGCCAATCCGCTCAAGATCCTGATCCTCGGCGGCACCGGCTTCATCGGCCCCCACCAGGTCCAGTACGCACTCTCGCGCGGTCACGAAGTCACGCTCTTCAACCGCGGCCGCACGAACTCGCACCTCTTCCCCGAGGTGGAAAAGCTCGTCGGCGACCGCGAAACCGACCTCAGCGCGCTGGTAGGGCGCAGCTGGGACGCGGTCGTGGACAACTCGGCGACGAATGCCCCGCCCTGGGTCGAGCGGAGCGCGAATCTCCTGAAGGACACCTGCGAGCGGTACATCTTCGTTTCCACGAGGTCGGTCTACGCCGACACCAGCCGGGTTCCGATGTCGACCGACGCGCCGGTGTGGACCTACGAGCGGGCCAACGTGGAGCCCGGCGCCGAGCGGCTGCCCTACGGACTCGGCAAGTCGCTCTCCGAGCAGATTGCGCGCGACGCCTTCGGCGAGGACCGCACCATAGTCTTCCGGCCCGGCCTCATCATCGGCCCCGGCGACCCGACCGACCGCTTCACCTACTGGCCCGTGCGGATCCATCGCGGCGGCGAGGTCCTGGCGCCGGGCGACGGCACCGACCCGGTCCAGATCATCGACGTGCGCGACTTCGGCGACTGGCTGATCCGGATGGCGGAGGCGCAGGAATCCGGCACCTACAACGTGGTCGGGCCGCGCACGCCGCGCCCGATGTCCGAGCTGCTGTACGGGATCCGGGCCGTGACGACGGCCGAGACGACCTTCACCTGGGTCGACACCGACTTCGTGATCAACGCCGGGCTGCGCCCCTACGGCGAGATGCCCGTGTGGCGCCCGGCGCGTGACGGGGCCGAGGGCTTCGCGCGGTTCGACCTCACGCCGGAGGTCGAGAAGGGGCTCACCTTCAGGTCGCTCGCCGACACGACGGCCGCAACGCTGGAATTCCATTTCTCGCGGCCGCCCGAGCGGCAGGCAGCGCTGCGCAGCGGTGTCAGCGCGGAGCGCGAAGCCGAAGTTCTGGCGATGTGGCGCGCCTACCAGCGGGCCTAGAAGCCCATCGTGACCAATCACACTGTAAAGACGACATTACAATATGACAAGTATAGTTGACATTATCGGACATGGTGCTGCGACAGAGCGGTATTCCGCACCGACGCGCGCCTATTCCTCACTGGCGCTTGCCGCCCTCCTCGTGGCCGGTTGCGAAACGCGCGAAGGCGTCGATCTGGTGCTGAGGGGCGGCGTCGTGGCGACGGTGGACGCCGACGACACCATGGCCGAAGCCGTCGCGATCGACGACGGATGGATCGTCGCGGTGGGCAGCGACGCCGAGGTCGACCCGCTGATCGGCACGCAGACCGAGGTCATCGAGCTCGACGGCCGGTTTGCCGCACCCGGGTTCATCGAGGGACACGGCCACTACATGAGCCTCGGCAACTCCAAGACCATCCTGGACCTCAACGACGCCGCCAACTGGGACGCGATCGTGGCGATGGTCGCCGCAGCGGCTGCCGAGGCCGAGCCCGGGGAGTGGATCCGCGGCCGCGGCTGGCACCAGGAGAAGTGGGACCAGCCACCGGAGCCGGCCGTCGAAGGCAATCCCACCCATGCGTCGCTCACGGCGGTCAGCCCGGAGAACCCGGTGCTGCTCGGCCACGCATCGGGCCACGCCGGCTTCGCCAACGCCCTGGCGCTGGAACTCGGCGGCTACACCCGCGACTCCGAACCGCCGCCCGGCGGCGAACTGGTCCGCGACGACAACGGCGAACTCACCGGCCTCCTGCGCGAGACGGCCCAACGGCCGGTGTCCGCCGCCTTCGCCGCGTCCCAGTCCGGCCGCACCGCGGAAGAGATCGACGCCCAGTTCCGCCGCGAGGTGATGCTCGCCGCCGAGGAGGCGCTCTCCAAAGGCGTGACCTCGTTCCAGGACGCCGGGACCGGCTTCGGCACGATCGATCGCCTCATGGAGATGGAAGCCGAGCGCACCCTGCCCGTCCGCCTATACATCATGGTGCGCCGCGCGTCAAACGAAGAAATGGACGCTCGCCTCGCCGACTACTACATGCCCTCCGAGGGCGACGACTACCTCACCGTGCGCTCCATCAAGCGCCAGATCGACGGCGCGCTGGGCTCCCACGGCGCATGGCTCCTCGAGCCCTACGAGGACATGGCCACCTCCACCGGCCTCGTGCTCGAAACCGTCGAGGACATCACCGGCACCGCCCACGTCGCGATCAAGCACGGCTTCCAGGTCAACACCCACGCAATCGGCGACCGCGCCAACCGCGAGGTGCTCGACATCTACGAGTCCGTCTTCGACTCGGCCGGCGGCACCAGCGGCCTGCGCTGGCGCATCGAGCACGCCCAGCACGTCCATCCCGACGACATCGCGCGCTTCGCCGAACTCGGCGTTCTCGCGTCCATGCAGGGCGTCCACGCCACCTCCGACGGGCCGTGGGTCCCCCTCCGCCTGGGCGACACCCGCTCAAAGGAGCGCACCTACCTGTGGCGCAACTTCCTCGAGGCCGGCGTGCCCATCAACAACGGCACCGACGTCCCCGTCGAGGACATCGACCCGCTCGTCAGCTTCCATTCCTCGGTCACCCGCCTCACGGCCGACGGGTCCATCTTCTACCCCGAGCAGAACATGACCCGCATCGAGGCGCTCCGCAGCTACACGATCAACAACGCCTACGCCGCCTTCGAAGAGCAGCACAAGGGCTCCCTCGAGGTCGGCAAGCTGGGCGACGTGGTCGTCATCGACCGCGACATCCTGACCGTGTCCGACGCGGAGCTGGCCGATGCGCGCGTAGACGTGACCATCGTAGGCGGAGAGGTGAAGTATGAGCGTTAGAGCGCGGCGGTCCACATCCGGCCCACGCCCCGGCGCCGAACCGGCGGCGATCCTCCCACGGCGCGCCTGCATGATGCCCGCCCTGGCCACACTCGCCGCTATCATCGCCTGTGAGTCATCCCCCGCGCCCGGCGACGGCGCACAGCAAGAAGGCGGCGCAATGGCCCAGCCCACTCCCATCGAGCACATCGTCCCCGAGGGCGTCGCCCGGCTGCCGGTCTTCACGCCGGCCGTGCGCGTCGGCGACCTCGTCTTCCTCTCGGGCGCGATCGGAACCCCACCCAGCGGCGAGTTGCGCGTCGTTGAAGGCGGGGTCGGCCCGGAGACGAGTGCAACCATGGACAACATCGGACGCATCCTCGAAGCAGCAGGGCTCGGCTTCGAGGACCTGGTGAAGTGCACGGTATTCCTCGCCGACATGGCCGACTACGCGGCGATGAACGAGGTCTACGTCACGTACTTCGAGGGCATGGAGCCGCCCGCCAGGTCCGCCATGGCCGGCAGCGGCCTGGCGCTCGGCGCGAGGGTCGAGATCGAGTGCATCGCGCGGGGGAAGTGAGGCTGGCCGCGACGAGGTAGCGCCCCCGGCGGCCGTCCTCGAAAGGCGACAACAGCGCGCACCAGGAGGATGACATGACAGCCCGGACCCGAATGGCATGCGTTGGCTGGACCATCGCCGGAGCGTACATGGCTGCCGCCATCGCGGCCTGCGACATCGATCCCGACCCGGCCGACCGGCCCGATGAACTCGACTACAGGGTAAGGGACAGCGCCGGAATCACGATCGTCGAGAGTGGGCGGCCCGCCCCCGATTCCAGACTCGGCTGGCAGGTCGGCGCCGCGCCGCAGCTTTCCCTCGGCGCCGCGATAGGCGAAGCGGACTACCAGCTCTACGAGGTCGGCGACGCGACCAGGCTCGCCGACGGACGGTTCGTCGTCGCGAACGGGGGTTCGAATCAGTTGCTGGCTTTCGATGCGGCGGGCAACTACCTGGCCGCCTGGGCGGGCCAGGGTGACGGGCCCGGCGAGTTTCGGTCGCTCGCCCGCGTGGCGTACTCGCCCGGCGACTCGGTTCTCGCCGGCAATTCCCGGGACGGCAGGGCGTCCTTCTTCGACATTGACGGCACCCACGGACGGACAACCATGCTTCAGGGGAGCCCGGGTCCGTTCATGAGAGCGATGGGAAGAGAACAGGACGACCACATCGTCATCGATGTTCTTCCGGACGGCTCTCTGTTCACCAAGACCACGGAGGGCTACGAAACCACGGGGTTCTGGCGATGGCAATCGGCCTATGCCCTCATGACCGCCGATGGCGGCACCACGGCAGCGCTTGGCGAATACCCCGGACCCGAGATCTACTCCGAGAACGTCTTCGCCGAAGAGCAAAGGATGGTCTACGTCACACCTCTCCGGCACCCCTTCGGCAAATCCACATTCACGGCCGTCTGGGGCGACCTGGTCGCATTCGGACGCAACGAAGCCTACGAGATCCGGGCTTTCTCCAGCGACGGATCGCTCGCCCGCATCGTCCGTCGCGACTACGTGCCCGGCGCACCGACGCAGGAGCAGCAGGATGCGCACTTTCGCGAGCGCTTCGCGGATCTGTCCGATGACGAGCGCACGTCCAGGCTCGGAGTCGCCGCCAACGTGCCGATGGTGGAGACCTTTCCCGCCTATGCCGGCATCGAGGGTGACGCGCTCGGCTACCTCTGGGTCCGCGAGTTCGAGCGTCCCGGTGACGAGAGCGAGAATCCGGTTTGGACCGTCTTCGACCCGGAGGGCCGCGCGCTGGGGTTTGTCGAGACCCCGTCGGGGTTGACGATCTACGAGATCGGCGAGGACTACATCCTCGGCAAGCGAACCGGCGAACTGGACATCGAGTCCGTTGAATTGTGGGGGCTAACCCGCACCGAAGGGGACTGACACGTTTCAGGTGAAACGTCTTTGCGGATCGCCCATCGGCGCAGAGGTGGTGCGGTCGCGGGCACAGGCTACCTAGCCGTAGTCGGCAGCGCTCCGAACCCGGAGTCGTGAATAGGTTGCGCACCGCTTCGACCAGGATCGCCATCTGGGCCTCCCAGGGCTCGTAGTTGGGTGACTCCAGGACACGGGCCTCAATCAGCAGACCCCAATCCCCCGTGACAACCCTTCGCGAGATCTCCAGCAGCGCTGAACGGTCAGCGCGAGTGAGATCCTAGGACCGCAATCTTACTCTGGAGACCGACACCGCTCGGCACCCGTTCTGTATCGAGGCCCTCATGGGCCGCTTCCACCAGCACCACGCTCAGTCCAGTCTGTCCAAATAGCGCTCGGTACTCCTCCTCGGCAAGCACCACCCAAGTCGGGTTCTTCTCCGTGGGCGCCCTGAGCCCCTTCGGCAGATGCGCTGCGGCTTGCAAGGAACCTACTGCGGCACTACGCTAGCGGCCTTGCCCTGCGGCTCACGGGGTCAAGTCACCCCCAGAAGTGACGGAGAGTTTTCACGGCTTCCATGATTGACAACGTGTACCAGTCTGCCGCTAGAATCCTCGCGCTATCGGTCACAAACGAACTCTGGCTAGCTATGGGTATAGTGCCCCCGATTTCCCTGGACAGTAGTTTGTCAACCCTTCAGGGGTCCGGGAGAGAGGAGGCACTGGATGTCTCGGAGTACGGAAGAGCAGGATTTGGCGAAGAGCCACGGACGGCCGGAAGGCTTGCCGAAGCGGTGGAGCGCGCAGCGGAAGGCCGAGGTGGTGATGCGGCTGCTGCGGGGCGAGGACATCGGCGAGGTGAGCCGGGAGATTCGGGTTGCGCCGCCGGAGCTGGAGCGGTTGCGCTCAGCTACGCCCAAGCCGCGCCATTAAGCGCTACCGGCGACCCCTGCGAAGTGTCGTATCCAGTGGACGGCATCGAGTGTAAGAAGTGCGACTATTACGATGATCCTTGGGGCTGCTATGGCGCTTCGTGCTGTTTCGAAGGGACCAGTGACTGCATCTACTGGGGGGGTTGCGAAAACTGACGCACTCCAGAGGTAGGTGGTGTCAATGGGCGTTCGTCCCCATGCTGCTGGTGGCCTCTGTTCCTGTCGTCGGCAGCGGGATGACGCAGTCAATAAGTCCTGATCGACATCTGACCCAAACCACGCTCTTCCATTCTGCTGGTCACCCCGATGCCCGAGTGGCTGAGATCGGCGAACTGCGGGGCGCGGTCTACTTGGCAGCCGACCATTTCGTGTTTCTTGACGCCAGTTCTCAGCTCTTGGTGTTCGTGGATGTCTCGACCGGTGCGGTCGCATCGGCCGGTGGCAAGGGTGACGGACCCCAAGAGTTCAGGTCGGCTGGGTTGCTGAGCCGATCCGGCGATAGCGGTGTAACCGTTTGGGACAGCCAACAGGATCGAATCAGTGTCGCCCATGTCGTAAACGGCCGAGGGGACGTGTCTGCCGCGCCAGGATACGATAGATCGCTCTTGATGGGGGACTTGGGAACGCGTCCGGTAGCCCGGTACAGGGACGGCACGGTGGTGATTCGCACCAATGCCATGCCGAGTCGGGATCAGTTTCAACTGGTTGACCGTGAACCGGGCGTTTTCCGGGACGAGCACCAATACTGGCTCGTAGTGCCAGGCCGGGAACGGCGTCTGATGTTCGACGCGATGTCGTCCGAAAGGTACAGTGCGACCTCGGCTACTGGAAGCCGTGCTACGACGAGTCTGATCTTCGGACACTTGTTGATCCACGCGCAAGTCGGACAGCATCTCGCTGTGGCTCAGACTGACCTGGGCACGGTCCGGGTATTTGACGACGCCGGAAACGTCACGTCAGAGATTCCGTTGCCACCAGGAGTTCCGGTTTCGGATGAGCGAATTGAGGCAGAGCGGAACCGCCTCCTGACAGACAACGACGCCATGTCGAAGCGAATATCCCAGGGTTCCACGGGTGACTTCGACTTCGGAGGGCTCTGGAGGAGGCGTGGGGAATTCATTCGTGCCGTCCCGGCGAACCGCGTGGCGCCTCCGATTGATCACATGGTGGGCGATCTGGGCGGTCGCCTGTGGCTTCGGCAGGTTCGACCAGATGATGACCGGGAGCACTGGCAGGTTTGGGATCCCTTAGGACCCAACCTGATGTTCACGCTGACGCTTTCCGATGGTGAACAGATCCTCGACGCGGCCGGGGATCGGGTGCTGCTGCGGACCACCGATGAGTTCGATGTGGAGTACCTGCTCGTCAAGGAGATCGCGAAACAGGGTCAAGGGTGCGCCTCATATGAATGAATCGAGACCGGAAAAAGCACGCGCTGGCTGGCTGGAGAGAATCACGAATCTTGTCCAGAAAACCGGAACCGGTACAGTAAGTTACTAGTTGGCTCGATAAACTTTGCACAGAGGCTTGAAGGACTGATTCTCGTTCTAAGGTCTCAACTTGACAGCGACAGCGATCCTGTCGTTTGAAGCCTGTAGGCCGCCGCGTACAGCCGGGGCACGTGGTCCCTCCGCCCGCGGTTACAGCGCCGCCGTCGCTCCCTCCCGGTACGCTCCGCGATGTCTCCTAGACCTAAGAGGGGCCTTTAGGGCGTGAAGTCGACCAATGGTGGCCCGAGTTGCCCAGCTTCGCCTCCGGCCCGGACCCACCACCTGTGGGGTTGGCCTGAAGCTTGGGCGCGCGAGAGCGAGGCCGAACAGCGAAGAAAGCTCCTAAACCCCCTGAAAAAGAAGCGGAGGGACCGTCCCGCCCTTGCGACTCGCTCATGAAACCCATACGGCGACGCCCTGCAGGCTGAAGCCCTATGAAAATGAGCACCAAGGCCCCGCGTGACCACCGTTCGTGCTGTTCGGGGGGCACCGACCCCTCAGTCAACATCCCGCTGTCCCCCACCCGGACCACGCTGGGTGGCAGGCCGTGGAAGAACAAAATGGCGACGCCGACGAGATCCAGCACGAGACCAACAGTGGTTAGGATGTCTGCCATGGATACGAAGGTGGCGTGCGCCGTGGAGAGGGGCAACCGGGTGGCCTAGCCGCCTGCTCAAAATCACCGCTGTGTCGATTTGGCGGGGACGGTCGACCGCTTCGGGGCGTCGGTCCTGCTAGGCCGTTTCACCTAGTTCGACTGCATCTCGGCGGCGACCATGATTCACGGTGACAACCCCCGCAATTCCGCGGCTACGCCGCCTTCCACCTCGTCGAGCCACTCGCCGGCGGCCTGCGCCTCCTCCGTCAGCCGAGCCAACCTGCGTCGCTGGTCGTCCGACGGTCCCGTGAGCGACCCGGTGGTCGATGGTCCGCCGTCGAAGTTGCCGAGCAGTCCGGTCCACCAGTTGCGCACGTTGCTGTTGATGTCGCGCCACTCGTCGGCCACCTCCTCGATCTCGGCGGCCAGCTCCTCCGCGCGCTCCAGGTCGTCCTCGTCGATGTCGTCGGCATCTTCCAGCGCCTCGAGTGCCTCGTTCGCTTCGCGTTCCAGGTCGTAGGCGGCCACGCCTTCCTCGTATGCCAAGCGCTTGAGTTCGTGCAGTTCGAGCGTGAACTCGTAGCGCGCAAGGCGGTCGGCCTCCGAGACGCGCAGCCGCTCGTCGGGCCGCACGGTGAGATCCTGCTGGCGGCGCTCGTCACCGACCCGCATAACCACCGTGAATTCGCCCGGCAGCACGAACGGCCCGTCGGGGCCCGAGTCCAGGTTCGGCACGTCGTAGCGGGTGGTGTCGTGCGGGATGGGGTCGTGGCGCAGATCCCAGGTCACGCGGTTCAGGCCGGCTGCGCCGGGACCGTCCAGCATCCGCACAACCTCACCGGACGCGTCATGGATCTCGAAGCGCGCACCGTCCTCGACCGCTTCGGGCAGCCAGTAGTCGAACCACGCGCCGTAGGCCGGATTCGCGGCGCGGTACATCCCCTGCCCCTGTGACGGCACGTCGTTGCGGTAGAGGAACATCGTCGCGGGGCGAGGCGGCGAGAAGATCGGCTCGTCGATCTCGGTCATGGTGACCGCCACACCGTCACTTTCGGTGTACAGCAACGGCGTGATCAGCCCGATGTCGTCCAGGACGTAGATGCCGCGGCCGTGCGTCCCGGCGACCACATCGTTGTCGCGCGGGTGGATCTCGATGTCGTCGACGGGCACGGCCGGCATCCCCGAACCGAGGTGACCCCAGGTGGCGCCCCGGTCGATCGAGGCGAAGGCGCCGTCCTCCGCGCCCACGATTAGCACGTTCGGGTTGGCGTGGTGTTCGCGCACCACATTGACCGTCGCGCTCGCCAACCTCCGCGTGAGCGGCCGCCATGTCGCCCCCAGGTCCTCGGTCACGAAGATGTACGGCGCGTAGTCGTCGTCCCAGTGGCCGTCCAGGCTGACGTACGCGCGCTCCGCCTCGAAGTGCGAGGCTTCCAACCAGCTCACGTAGTAGGCGAAGGACGGCGCCCCGGTCGCGGCGAGGATGTTCGCCGTGACGTCGGTCCAGGTCATGCCATCGTCCTGGCTCACCTGCACGGTGCCGTCGTCCGCGCCGGTCCAGATCACCCCCGCCGCAGCCGGCGACTCCGACACCGCCGTGATCTCGCCGTACCCTGACGTGCCGTCGTGCTTCGACAGCGTCGTCGAGTCGGGCATCATCCCCATGATCGGCAGGCTGTCGGGGTCGATCCCCCGCGTCAGCTCCTCGGTCGCGCGCCAGCTGTCGCCCCGATCGTCCGAGATGAACAGCCGGTTGCCGCCCAGATAGACGCGGTTCGTGTTGTGCGGCGACACCAGGATCGGGGACTTCCAGTCGAAGCTGTATTCGTCGGCCGTGTCCTGCGGGAAGGGCTTGAGCGCCTTGCGGTCGCCGGTCGCCATGTCGACCCGCATGATCCCCGCGTTCTGCGAGGTGATGTAGGCGATGCCGGGGTCCGAGGGATCCGTCTCGGCATACATCCCGTCGCCGTAGTCGACGACCTGCCAGTCGCGGTTGAGGATGCCGTGGTAGCGCGTCGTGCGGCTCGGCCCCCGGTACGAGTTGTTGTCCTGCAGGCCCCCGTAGACGTTGTACGGGTCGGACATGTCGAGGTCGATGTCGTAGAACTGCTGGATCGGAATGTTCGAGATGAAGGTCCAGTTGTCGCCGTTGTCCCAGGTCGAATAAAGGCCGCCGTCGTTGCCGAGGATCATGTGCGCCGAGTTCTCGGGGTCGATCCACAGGTCGTGGTGGTCGACATGCACGCCGGTGTTGTACACGACTTCCTGCGCAACCGTGGCAAAGTTCTCGCCGCCGTCGGTGGTGCGGTGCAGCGCGCCGGCGACCAGGTACACGGTCTCGTCGTCGTTGGGATCGATGCGCAGCTGACTGTAGTACATGGGGCGCTGGTTGAGCTCGTTGACCCGCGTCCAAGATTCACCACGATCGGTCGACTTGAAGATTCCGCCTTCGTCAGCTTCCACCACCGCCATGACCAGCTGCGGATTGCGGCGAGACACCGCGAGGCCGATACGGCCCATGTCGCCCTCAGGCAAACCCTCTGTCAACTCCCGCCAGGTATCGCCGCCGTCCGTGCTCTTGTAGATGCCGCTGCCGGGCCCGCCCCCTATGAATCCGTGCGCCCGCCGCTGGCGCTGGTACATCGCCGCGTAGAGGATCGCGGGGTCGGACGGGTCCATGGCGAGGTCGGTCGCGCCGGTGTTGTCGTCCATGTAGAGGAGCTTCTGCCATGTGGCGCCCCGGTCGGTGGTGCGGAAGACGCCGCGCTCCTCGTTCGGGCCGAAGAGATGGCCCACCGCGGCCACCCAGACGCGATCCGGATCCGTGGGGTGCACCACGATGCGGCCGACGTGCCTCGTGTCCTCGAGCCCGGTGAGACGCCACGTCTTGCCGCCGTCCGAGGAGTGGTAGACGCCCTGCCCCCACGGCGAGCTGTTGCGGTTGTTGGCCTCGCCGGTGCCGACCCAGATCTCGAGCGGATCGGACGGGGCCAGCGCGATGTCGCCGACGGAGAGGTTGGGCTGATCGTCGAAGATCGGCGTCCAGGTGGTGCCGTGGTTGACGCTCTCCCAGACGCCGCCCGACGCGGCCCCGACCAGGATGTGCGACTGCGTGCCCGGCACGATCTCGACATCGCTGATGCGGCCGCCGGCGATGGCGGGACCGATGTAGCGCCAGGTGAGGCCGGCGGCTACGCGGTCGGGGGTCTGGGCGGTGGCGGGGGTGGCGGCGACGTGCGCCGCGGCTGCGCACGTGAGTGCCAGGACCATGGTGGTCGTCGTGGAGCGCTGCATGGTGGCTTCTCCGACTGAGGGGGCGTGACACCGATGGGCATTTGTCGCCGGCGGCGGCGAGGGTGCAAACGTGGCGGTCCCGGAGTCGTCAGGGCAAATCCCACGGCTTCAGGCTGGGAATCCAGCGCGGCACAAAGCACTTGTCCTGTTTTCCAGCCGCGCCGTATGTTCTCGCGGCAATCCAACCTTCTCCGAGATTCCATGAGCCAGGAAGAAACCCGCATATCCGAGGTGGAGGCACGCGCGCTCTGGCGCCGGGCGGCCGAGTTGCAGGCCGAGGCCGCTCGCCGTCTCGAAGAGCGTTCGCGAGAGCTGGCTCCGCGGGCGCATCCCACCGACACGGTGGAGGTTGACGGATACCGCCTCGCGGATGTCCGGGCCGCTGCGGAAGATGCCGGAATCTCGCCCGAGTTCGTCGATCATGCGCTGGTGGAGTCTCGCAACAGGGCTCTTGTCGAAGGAACCCAGGAGCGCCCGTCGGCGATGGCGGCGCGTTTCCTGGGCCAACCGCCGCTGACGCTGGAGGTCTCCCGGGTGATCCACGCACCGGCGGAGGAGGTCTACGCCGCCATGCAACGCATCCTCCCGGGGCGCCCGTTTCGGCTGAGTCTTGTCGATCACCACGGAGCCGACCCCCTCGAGGGTGGCGTGCTGGTCTTCAAGGTCCCCGCCTACTCGTACACGGCATCCACGGCCGACCAGTCGTTCGCCTACGAGATGGCGTGGATCGACCTGAAACAGCTGCTTTTCAGCCTCCGGCGCCTGGACACCGATCCCCCCGCCACCGAGTTGACCGTGCGCGGGAGCCTGATCCACAGCCACAAGCTCAACATGTGGGTCGGGGGCAGCATTTCGGGGGTGCTGGCGTCGCTGAGCGGCGTGGGTGGTGCCTTTGCGGGCGGGGCCGTGGGCGTTGCGCTCGGCATCGGGGGCCTCGCGGCCGGTGCGGCAGGCTTCCTTGCTGGTGGATTGGCGGTCGGGGGGCTGGTGATGCTGGGCTGGCGTGCGGTGTATCGCTACGCGTTGCGCCGGGGAGACAAGGCGATCCGGAACCTGATCGGCTCGATAGCCGTCGACATCGAGACCGGTGGAGGCTTTTCGAGCCCGAAGCCTCTTCCGAGCCCCTTCCAGGGCTTCCTTGGGGAGGGCCAGGGGGGGTAGGTATCAGGGTCGGGCCAGAGGGACGAGGCTGCGGTGGTCGGGGCCGCGGCTGGTGTGCACCAGCAGTTCGAGGTCGCCGTTCATGATGTCGAGCAGGAGTCTTGGCGACAGGTCTACCGCACCGGTCATATCCGGCTCTTCGGGGCCGCCGAGCCGCAGGACCACGACCGGGCCGTCCTCGCCCGAGGTGCGGCGCAGAACCGTGCCGTAGACGTCGGCGGGTGCGGTGTCCGGGATCGTGATGCGGTAGGACAGCGTGCCGGTGGGGAGGTCCACACCCATGACGGCGTCGACGCCGTCGCCGCTGGGGGGGTCGGTGGCGATGCGGACGGGGGGCGGAGTCCTGCCGTCTGCCAGGGGCGGGGTGCGGAGGGGTGGCTGCCGCTTGGGGTGGGCGACCTCGTAGGCGAAGGCGAAGGCGACCAGGCGGGCGTCGTCGAGCGAGCGGCCCAGCAGTTCGAGGCCGACGGGGAGGCCGCGCTCGGTGAAGCCGGCCGGGATGGTGAGCGCGGGGAGGCCGGTGTGCGCGCTCAGGAAGCAGGTTGCGCCCGTGGGCGCCGCGCCGATGAGGGCGGTTTCCTGCCGCATGGTCGGGTAGGCGAGGGCGTCGAGGTCCTCCCGGTCGAGGAAGTCGATGACCGCCGCCGTGAGGGCGCGCCGCCGCTCCATGGTCTCGGTGAGTTCGGGCGAGTCGCGCGCGGCGCGTTCGTTGCGGCGGCGGAAGTTGCCATCCAGCGCCTCGTGATGGAGGCCGGCCTCAAGGATCTCTTCCAGTGACGAGACGGGCGCGTCGGGCACGCCGGCCAGGTAGTCCATCAGGTCGAACTTGAACTCGAAGTCGATCAGGCCGGTGTTGGAGAGCAGGTCGTCCATGTCTGGGATCGTGACGTCGACGACCGTTGCGCCGAGGGCTTCCATCTCCGCGAGGGCATCACGCATCACCCGCGTCACCGTGCCCGCGCTTCCCTGCTCCGACATCCATGCTTCCAGGACGCCGATGCGGGCGCCGTCCAGGGCGGCGGGGTCGAGCGCGGCCTGGAAGCTCGGCGTCTCGCGTCCCTCGAGGATGATCGTTGCCGGATCGGCCGGATCAGGCCCCACCGTCGCGTCGAGCGCGATCGCGAGATCGGTCACCGTGCGGGCCAGCGGGCCACCGGTATCCTGTGAATGCGACAGCGGCAGAATCCCGTCGATGCTGGACAGCCCCTTGGTTGGCCGCAGCCCGAAGAGGTTGTGCACGGAAGCCGGGATCCGGATCGAGCCGCAGGTGTCGCTGCCCCATGCCAAGGCTGCGAAGCTGGCCGCGACCGCCGCGCCCGTTCCACCCGAGCTGCCGCCCGGATTGCGAGCCGGATCGTACGGGTTGCGCGTCTGCCCGCCCAGCGAGCTGATCGTCGTGATCCCGGCGGCGAGTTCGTGCAGGTTGGTCTTGCCCAGGATGACCGCCCCCGCATCGAGAAGACGTTTCACCTGAAACGCGTTGTCGGCCGGACGGAGCCCTGCCAGCGCCAGACTCGAGCCGGTCGTTGGCATCCAGTCCATGTCGTAGTTGTCCTTCATGAGGACCGGAATACCGTGCATTGGGCCGCGGACCACGCCGCTCGCCCGCTCCGCGTCCAGCGCTTCCGCCTGTTCCCTCGCAAGCGGATTCAGGCGGATGATCGTGTTGAGGGCAGGACCCGTGTGATCGTAGGCCGCGATACGGGCGAGGTATTGGTCCACGAGATCGACCGACGTCGTGCGTCCGTCCTGCAACGCAGCCTGCAGGTCCGGGATCGACGCTTCCGCGACGTCGAAGTCGGTTTTCGGTCCCCCGGAGGGACCCGCACAAGCCGCGACCACGAGTAGCACCAGCAACGCGATGGTTCGCGGACGACGCCCGAATCGCCCGGTGCTTCCAACCGCCCGACAAGTGTTACGCCACATCATCAACCCAGGAAGTAGGCCGCAATACCTCCGCCGACAACAACAAAAGACGACAGGAATGCAAAAACAAGCCACCTTCCGACGGTCTTGCCCCAGCTCTCGCCGAAATAGCGCCGCAGAGCCACCAGGTAGTACCAGATGTGACCGGCAACAATGCCCACAGCCACCACTGTCGTAAACACATTGCGCGGAACGATCAGGTAATTGGGCAACAGGGCGACCAGCGAGAATGCCTGCAGGTGGATCACGAGCACCAGGTGTTCGACGAAGAACCTTCGTTCGCTGCGATAGACAAGGGCAAGGATCAGGGCGTACAACGGCAGGGAAAGGATAATCACTGCCGTCATGCGCCGTGCCGTTCTTTCAATCGCGGCTACCGGATCGTGATGGTAGCCGACCAGGAAACGATAGAACAAAGGAGAGAAGCTGCCGCTGCCGCCGGTGTCCAACGAGATGTATGTCGCCACTGTGCGCCAGATCATGTCGTCGAGCCCACGCTCCATGATGTCGTCCAACTGGGTTTGTTGCTCCGGTGCCAGCTTCGAACGCACGGATTCGATCTGCTCCGGCGTGGGCTCCCTGTATCCGGACCAATCCGTGGGCTCGGAAATCGCACGGGACAGCCAGCCGCTCGAAATCAGCACCGCCAGCACGCCCAGGTGCACGAAGCACGTGAAAAGGAACAGCCTGAGCGGCGACACGTAGTTGGCACGCCGATTCCGGGAGAACTCGATCGACAATTGGCCCGGTTTGAAGAACAGCAGCTTCAGGGTGCGAAAGACCCTCGAGTCGATTTCGAAGGTGTCCGCGGAGAAGTCCCGTAGCATGGGCCACACCGACCGCATGTAGTTCCGGTCGCTTTGACCGCACCGGGCACAGTACGAGCCGGGACGCTCGTCGCCGCAGTTTGGGCAGACGGTGGCGCCGGAAGGTTGGTCCCGGGCCGATTCCGCGTCGGGTGTTGCCGACTTCATGCGGAAACCCCTAGCCGGTCACGAAGATCGAGAAAAGGAAAGCGGGAATCAGCACCAACGAGTAGAGCATGTACGCGCCGATGGACTTGGCGATGGACAATGCCCAGCCGCTTTCGTAGTAGCGTTTCAGCGCGATTACGAAATACGGGTACGGGATGAGCAGGGAAACCGCTCGAACCACCGCACCCGGCCCCGAGTCGGGGAGCAGAAGTGCTGCCGCGTAGACAAGAAAGGCGAACGTCTGGATGTGGATCGCGAAGACCAGATGCTCCACGTAGAAGCGCCTTTTCCGAAAGTACAGGGCGGCAAGGATCAGCCCCAGGAAGGGAAGTACGCAGAACATCGCGATCGGCATGTTGGCGAGGAAGCGCCGGGGGATGACCGAGGGATCGTGAAGGATGTCGATCATCTCCCCCAGTATGAATCTCTCGATCCAGTTCCGCTCCTCGAAGTCCCCTTCCAGGGTTGCGGAGAGGACGATCTGCCTCCCCGTATCGTTTTCCGGCCGGGCAATGATATCGTCGAATTTCCTCCTCTGGTCCGGGGATAGTGCCTCCCGGAAAGCCGCGAGATTCGCTTCAGAAGGGATCTCACTCAGTACGTTTTCACGGTCTTCCTCGGACACGCCCATCGTGACCACCCGGCCGAAGTCCCCCGACAAAGACAGCAGGAGGAAGAACAGGAAGCTGGCGAAGATGTAGAGCCGGACCGGAGACATGTAGCTGGCCCGGCGATTCCGGGAGAACTCGCTCGTCAGGCGTCCGGGCTTGAAAAGAAGCAGCTTCAGAGTGCGGTATAGCCTCGAGTCCACTTCGAATGTCTCGCGCACGAACTCGCCAGCAACCGACCGCAGTGCACGGGCGTAGTCACGGTCGTTCTGCCCGCAGCGGGGGCAGAAGTGTTCCGGGCGTTCCCGTTCGCAATTCGGACAGGTCCCGCCGTCCGCGGTCGCGTCGGTCGCGATCTTGTCGGGGCCGGACTCGGACATCATTCCCTCTCAGGCGGGTGGCTTGACGCGGAAGGCGCAATCTGTCTATCGGAGCACTGTCGCGCCAGAACCGGACCGAACGAAGTGGCGCCACCCTCCTGGGGGCCCGAAGGGTGCCATTTGTCGGCCACTTCGGCCCGATTTTGGCCGACAACCGCCGGTTTCCGGCTTTCGCCCCGCTGCATTGTCAGTTTCGCAGCACCCGCACCACGCGTCCCTGCCGGTCGTAGAAGACGGCCGGGCCGGCCACCACGTCGCCGGAGAGATCGATGGCATTCCGTCCTTCCACCGCGCTCGCCGACGCGCTGGAGCGCTCCGGCAGGATGAACCTGTCCGCCTCCTCCAGATTGACCGTATAGCCGATGTCCGCCAGCGATTGAATCGTGATCGCGCTCAGGTAGTCGGTTCCGATCGCCAGGAAGGGCGTCATCAGTTCGTCCCCGAATACCGATTCCCGCCAGTGGCCGTCCACCGTGCCATAGGTTGGATCGTTTTCGACCGGAACCCTGGCGCCCTGGTAGTTGGCGCCTCCCGCGGAAACAAAGGCGGCAATCGCCTTGGGACCCACGAAGTGCGTGTCGGCGCCCTGGGTTTGATACGAGGAGTTTCGCAGCAGGTCCAACCTCGTCCAGGTACTGCCGGATAGCCCGAGCAGGTGTCCGAACCCGTGAAGGATCAATTCGTTCACATCTCCCCGTGCCAACCCGTCAATGTCAAGTTTGAGGGCCGCGATCATTGGCAACTTCGAGGACTCGCGGTATCCGCAATTCGTGATCCTCAGACCTGCGCCGGGCCCGTTGTTGAGATCTACTACGGCGACCATGAGGAGCAGGTCGTCCAGTACGTCCTTCTGGAAGTCGTACTCGAGGCCTCCGCAACTGATCGTGCCCGGTTCCCACTCGATATCCTCCAGATCGCTGCCCTGTACGACCCTGGCCCAGCGGTCCGCTTGCGCCAAGACCTCGGAGCGGAGTTCGCGCGCGCCTTGATTGACCAGAGCGATATCGAACTGAAAACGGTGGGAAGGATCGCCGCGCGCCATTGCGAGAACATTGGCCGAGGGCATTTCGGGTGCGAGGGGCGGGGCGTCACAGGACGCGGTGGAACCCGCGAGAAGGACGACGAGGCTGATTGCATATTTGTGTTGGGTGTTCATGATCGTCCCTTTCTGTCAATGAACCAGGTAGGACGCCATACACAGATGCGCAGGGGTTGTTTCCGTGTTCCCCTCCCTGCGGCTACCGACTCCGCGTCAGTTTCGCAGCACCCGCACCACGCGCCCCTGCCGGTCGTAGAAGACGGCCGGGCTGGTCACCACCTCTTCGTGGATACGGATGGCGGGCCCGGCCTCGATCGCGTTCGCCATGGCGCTGGCACCCGGGAGGGTGTAGGCGTCGGCCTCCTCCACATCGACCGTGTAGCCGATGTCCGCCAGGGACTGAATCGTGATCGCGCTCAGCTGGTCCGCGACCCCCCGCCGCAGCCCCGAAGACATCAGTTCCGTGCCGAACACCGATTCCCGCCAGTGGTCGTCCATCGTGCCACCGTTTGGGTCGTTCTCGACCGGGACCCTGGCGCCCAGGTAGTTGGCGCCCCCCGCGGCGACAAAGGCTGCGATCGCCCTTTCACCCTCGAAGTGCGTGTCGGCGCCGGGGGTATCCCTTGACGAGTCGTGCAGCAGACCCAGCCTGCGCCAGGAGCGGCCGAATCCCAGCATGTGTCCGAACGCGTGGAGGATCAGATCGTCCACTTGCCCCTGGGGCACTCCTTCCACGTCGAGAATAATGGCCCCGACCAGCGGCAGCTTCGAGGACTCGCGGTATCCGCAGACGCTGGTCCTTACACCTGTGCCGGGTCCCTCGTTGAAGTCGTGTACGGAGACCATGACGAACACGTCGTCCAGCACATCGTTCTCGTGATCGTACTGAAGGCCTCCGCAGCCGATTGTGCCCGGGCCCCACTCGATGTCTTCCAGGTCGCTGCCATCCACGATTCTGGCCCAGCGGTCCGCCTGGGCGAGGATTCGGGAGCGCAGCTCAAGTGCGCCCTGGTCCACCAGAGCGACGTCGAACTGGAATCGGTGGGGCGTATCGCCTACCGCGCTTGCCGGGTCGGGATCGACCTCGGTCGCCGTGACGATGGCAGGCGAGGGCATTTCGAGCGCGACGGGCGGGGCGTCACACGACGCGGTGCCGCCCGCGAGAAGGGCGATGAAGGCGAGCAGGGAGAAGAAGGTGATGGTCTTTTGCCGATACGTATTCATGATCTTCGCCTCCTGTCAAAAGGGTCAGGTAGGGCGCTGTACACGCGTTGGCAGGCGTTGTTTCCGTGTTCCTCTCCTTGCGGCTGTCCCCCCCACGCAATCCATTGCCACCCCAGTTGGGCGGCCCGTCTCACCGAACGTGAAAGCTCCTGGCAGCAGACCGAATACGCCGTGTCGGCACAGATCGGCGTTTGTCGGCCACGTCGGGTCGTGCTAACCGTCCCCGGCCGATGCCAATTCGTCGAACATCTCCGGGTTGGGATCTATCTCCACGGTCTCGCCATCCCTGTGGACGACCACCTTGGTACCAGTCGCACGGGCGATTTCGTGGGCACGTCGCGCTGCGCGAAGGAGAGCCGCCATGACGTCGGCGGGGTCGGTGATTCTCCTGTCCTGGTTTGGTGCGTCTGCCGGCATCGACTATCCCCTGCTTTCTCGCTCGATCAGTACGGGTACGGAATTGCTGTTGTCGTACCAGAACCATTCGTCGACCTCGTGGCGGTAGACGTCTCTGAAGTTACGCCATCCCGAAGCAAACCGTCGGCGGATCACGTTTTCCAGAACATCGTGCCCGCCCTGCGACACCCTCAGTCTGACACGCTGGATGGCTTCTTCCGGGGTGGGCAGTGCGAGGAAGAAAAGAGTGATACGATACCCTTGGTCGCGCCACTTCCTGATTCTCTCAACGTATCTCCGACCTGATAGCGTCGTCTCGAACGCAAAGCTGCGCCCGGCGCGAACGTGACGGTTGATCTCGGACAGCATCACCCGTCCAGAGCGAATCGCCGCGACATCGGGGTGGAAGGGAGAGAGACCCTCGGCGATCAGATCGGCGTTGACGAAGGTGGGACAGTCGGCTTCCCGTGGCAGATATTCCCGGGCGAAGGTCGTCTTTCCGGCGCCGTTGGGTCCGGCGATGATGATGATCCTTTTCGCGGCCACTCCCAAAAGAATCCTCCACAGGTATCGTCATGGGTCCTCGCGCAGGAAGCGCGCCTATGATGCCGACAGTCTCCCCTCCCGGTCAATGAGGCCAGCTGGACCCAGGCAGACAAGGCTTCTCAGTCCCCTCCTTGCGGCTCCCATCCCCGCGCGGTCCATTTCCACCCTACGCGGCGCCCCGCCCCACCGCCGCTCCTCACCCTGCAAACCAGGCCGCACCCATGTCCCGCACCACGACGCAACCCATGTTCGACCACCTCGCCCGGGCCGCCATCGCCGCCCTCCTCTCCACCGCCGCGCTGGCCGCCACCCCGCACGGCGCCGCGCCCCAGGACGCGCAGCCGGACATCGCCCTCATCACCCAAGCCACCCGGGGGCTCGCACTGCGCGAAATCGGCCCGGCGCTCATGGGCGGGCGCATCGCGGACATCGCGGTGCACCCGGGCGACCCCACCACCTGGTACATCGCGGTCGGCTCCGGCGGCGTCTGGAAGACCACGAATTCAGGCGTCACGTGGACGCCCGTGTTCGACGATCAGCCGTCGTATTCGATCGGCGCGGTCGCGATCGATCCGTCGGACCCGGATGTCGTGTGGGTCGGCACCGGCGAGAACGTCAGCGGGCGGCATGTGGCGTGGGGGGACGGGGTCTACAGGAGCCGCAACGGCGGGGGCACGTGGGAGCAGGTCGGGCTGGCCGCTTCCGAGCACATCGGCAGGATCCTGGTCGATCCGCGGGACGGGAACACGGTGTTCGTGGCGGCCGAGGGTCCGCTGTGGTCTGCGGGGGGCGAGCGCGGGCTCTACCGCACAAACGACGGCGGCGAGACCTGGACCGCGGTGCTCACCATCGACGAGAACACCGGCGTGACCGACATCGAGTTCGATCCCGTCGACCCGGACATCATGTACGCGGCGACCTACGAGCGCAGGCGCACGGTCTGGTCGCTGCTGGCGGGCGGCCCGGGCTCGGGCATCCACAAGTCCACCGATGGCGGCCGCAGCTGGCGCGAGGTCACCGCCGGGCTCCCCGCGGGCGACATGGGCAAGATCGGCATCGACGTGTCGGGCGCCGACCGCAACATCGTCTACGCGACCATCGAGGGCGGGCCCGACGACCGCGGCTTCTACCGCTCCGTCGACCGCGGCGAGAGCTGGGAGCGCCGCAATTCCTACATCTCGGGCGGGACCGGGCCGCACTACTACCAGGAGATCGAGGCGTCGCCGCACGACCCCGACCTCGTCTACCAGATGGACGTCTTCATCCACGTCACCCGTGACGGCGGCGCCACCTTCAGCGAGCTCGGGACCGGCCGCGAGAAGCACAGCGACAACCACGCACTGTGGATCGACCCCGCCAACGGCCGCCACCTGCTGGCCGGCACCGACGCGGGCCTCTACGAGACCTTCGACGAGGGCACGACCTGGCGGCACTTCCCCAACCTGCCCATCTCGCAGTTCTACAAGCTCGCGCTCGACAACGCGGCACCCTTCTACAACATCCTCGGCGGCGCGCAGGACCTGAGCACCCTGCACGGGCCGTCGCGCACGATGAACCTGGAGGGCGTGCGCAACCGCGACTGGTACGCTCCGATGGGCGCCGACGGATACGCACTCGCCTTCGATCCGACCGAGCCCGACATCGCGTACATCCAGTCCCAGCAGGGCAATCTGCAGCGGGTCGACCTGCGCAACCACGAACTCATCGGCATCCGTCCCCTGCCCGCCCCCGGCGATCCGCCCGAGCGCTGGAACTGGGACTCGCCGGTCATCGTCAGCCCTCACGCCGAGGGGCGCATCTACTACGCGTCACAGCGCATGTGGCGGAGCGACGACCGCGGCAATTCGTGGACGGCCGTCAGCGGCGACCTCACCCGCGACGACAATCGCTACGAGCTGCCGATGGCCGGGCGCGTCCGCAGCGTCGACGCGGTCTACGGCAACACGGCCATGTCGTGGTACTCGACCATCACCGCGATCTCCGAATCACCGGTGGCCGAGGGCGTTCTCTATGCCGGCACCGACGACGGGCTCATCCAGGCGACCGAGGACGGCGGCGCGAACTGGCGCCAGGCCGCTCCCCCGCCGGGCCTGCCCGAACGCGCCTTCATGAACGACGTCAAGGCGTCCCAGCACGACGCCGCGACCGTCTTCGTCGCCGCCGACAACCACAAGGAGGGCGATTACAGCCCCTACCTCTTCGCCAGCGCCGACCACGGCCGCACTTGGCGTTCCATCGCGGGCGACCTGCCCGACGGCGTCATCCTCTGGTCGATCGAGCAGGACCACGCCGACCCCGATCTGCTCTTCGCCGGCGCCGAGAACGGCATCCATTTCACCCCGAACGGCGGCGCCAACTGGGTCAGGCTGAGCGCGGGCGCACCCACGATCTCGTTCCGAGACCTGGAGATCCAGCGCCGCGACAATGATCTGGTGGGAGCAACCTTCGGCCGCGGCTTCTACGTCCTCGACGACTACGCGCCCCTGAGGGATATGGCCGACGGTGCGCTTGCCGCAGGAGCGGTCCTGTTCCCCGTGCGGGACGCCTGGTGGTACGTACCCAACGCCCCGCTGCAGGCCCCCGGCCAGCCGACCCTGGGCACGACTTCGTACACCGCGCCCAACCCCGACTTCGGCGCCACCTTCACCTACTGGCTGGCGGACCCGCCCGAGACCGCGCGCGCGGCACGGCGCGATGCGGAGCGGGCCGCCCGCGAGCGCGGCGAGGACATCGCCTTCCCCGGCTACGACGCCCTGCGGGCCGAGGCGCTGGAGAGCGGTCCGCGCGTGGCGATGCTGGTGCGCGATGGGGCCGGCGACCCCGTCCGACGCGTCATGGGCCCCGCCACCGTGGGCCTCCACCGCGTCACGTGGGACCTCCGCCGCCCCGCCCCCGACCCCGTCGACTTGCGCGCGCCGGGCTTCTCACCACCGTGGGCGGGTTCACCGCGCGGGCCGTTAGCGCCGCCGGGCGACTACACGGTCGAGATGGCACTGATCACGGAGGCCGGTGTCGAGCGGGTGGGCGACGCGCAGGCGTTCACCGTGAAGCCGGTGCCCAACATCGACACGGCAACGGACTTCGTGGCCGCCATGGCCTTCGCGGAAGAGACCGCCGACCTGCAGCGCCGCGCACGGGGCGCCGCAGCCGAGATCGGCCGCGCGCGCGACCGCCTCCGCCACATGCGCGCCGCCCTGGACGAGACCCCCGCCGCGAGCGACGACCTCTACACGCGCCTGGAAGGCATCGAGGCCCGGCTCGCCGGCATCGCGGCACGGCTGCAGGGCGACCCGGCCCGCGGCGCCCTCAACGAGCCGAGCGCACCGTCGATCATGGGGCGCCTGGGACAGGTCGCGGGCGGGCACTGGGATACGCGCCAGGCGCCGACCGAGACGCAGCGGGAGAGCCTGGAGATCGCTCGGCGCGGGTTCCAGAGGGTGACGATTGCGTTGAGGACGCTGTTGGAGGAGGCGTTGGCGGAGCTGGAGGCGGATATGGAGGCGGCTGGTGCGCCGTGGACGCCGGGGAGGAGGGTGGGAGGGTAACCTGCCGAGCCTCCCGGCAACTGCGCTGCCTGGAGAAAGGCGGGCACCAGGTCCACTATCTCCGCCAGCCCTTCAAGCGGGAACCGGACTTTGGCGCGACTGGAGTCCTGTACGACTTCGCGGATTTGCTGGCGCGGGCGAGGGAACCGTGGTGAGGCAAGAAGACAATCCCAGCAAGGGGAACCACGCAACACGGGGGAACCTGGGAACATAGGTTCGGGTAAGAAAAATGGCAGCCCCTCTGGACACCAGTTCCCGAGCACCTCGTCACCACGGGAGAGTCAGCATGAAACCGAGAAGCCCCCTATCTGTCGCAGCGGCCGTGGCCCTCGCATCCGCGGGCTGCATCATGGGTGTACCGAAGTCGATGCACACGGTCGCTCCCCTGGGCCTCGCCCAGACTCTGCACTGCGCCACGCACCACATCAAGACCCTCGGGTACACGATTGCGGCCGGAGACAGCGAGATCGGCTTCGTCCGGGGTGAGAAGTACCTGCCCACGGCCGACCGCTGGCTCTTCATCGGACGCGGCGAACGCCACGTCCTCACCGCAACCGTCCTGGACGATCCCGCCACGGGCGCGTCCTCCCTGCGCGTGACCGCGGGCCTCAGGGACGACCGCTACACGGGCGCACCCACCAAGGCCGGAAGTGCCGACGCCGACGCGGTCATGGCAGCCTGCACCGACCAGACCACCGCCGAGGGGCAGGAGCGGCTGAGGCCGACAATCACCTGATAACTCGGTGAGGAAACGGTACCCCAAGGCTTTTCCGGAGGAAGAGGATGCGTCCGAGACACCCTGTCTTTGCCCTCGCCGCCGCGGCTGTAGTACTCACCGGTTGCAGCCACTTGCCGGTGTCCGTGCAGGGGCCGGCCCCGTTGGGAAAAAAGCACACTCTGGACTGCGCCACCCAGCAACTCATCCATCTCGGCTACACGATTGAAGCGGGGGACGGCGTGGTGGGCTTCGTGCGCGGTGAGAAGGCAATTGACGGCAGCAGGCGCCATGTCCTCAACGCCATGGTCTTCGACGATGCCACGACCGGGGCGGCCACGCTGCGCGTAACCGCGGTGTTCAGAACCAAAACGAGCAATAGATCCCCCTGGAAGCGCGGAACCGCTGATGCCGACAGCATCATGGCCACGTGCGCCGAGGCAGACGCCCCTACATCCTCAGCGCGATGATGGCGAACAGGATGGGGGTAATCAAAACCGCGTTCAGGAGGATCAGCAGAAGCACTTTGAACAGGGTGGGCAGCCAGCCGTCCCTGTAGAAGTGCTTCAACGCCGCCAGGGCATAGTACAGGGCCCACACTCCGAGGACCGTCCTACCGAGGGCTCCGAGTGTTCCTGCGGGTAGCGATACTGCCACGGAGGTCAGGAGGAAACTGAACGTCTGCAGGTGAATCTGGAAGACAAGGTGCTCCGCGAAGTACCGCTTCTTCCTGTAGTAGACAAGCGCGAGCATGAGGGCCACGACGGGCATGAAGAAGATCGCGCCGACGGACAGGCTTCCGACGATCTGATCCTGGAACAACCCTGGATCGTGCAGAAACCCGATGGTCGCGGTCCACCACACTCTCTCAAACCCACTGGTTTCGTCCGGGATCCGCGAAGGCAGATCGCTGGATACCTGGAGAAGGAACCCGATGGTCTCAGGTCCGTCGGGACGAAGCATCAGGTCGTCCAGCCTGCTCGCTGTTTCCGGTGGCAGCCACGACTTGAGAGCGTCGATCTGCGCCTGGGTGGGCAGCGATGCGCTCGAAGCACCGCCTGAGGCACCGATCTCTTCCGATGTCGAGGGCCGCTGGTCGGTTTCCACTGTCCCGTTTGAGCCGGTGTCTGGCTGCGCCTGGGTTACTGCGAACAAGTAGATCAAGCTCGCAAACAGGTAGAGTCGCACGGGCGACACATAGCTTGCACGGCAGTTCCGCGAGAACTCGACCGACAGCCTGCCGGGCTTGAGCAGCAGCTTCAGCGTGCGAAACACCTTCGAGTCGACTTCGAAGGTCTCTCGCAGGAAATCGCCCACCACCGCCCAGCTCGACCGCCTGTAGTCGCGGTCGTTTTGCCCGCACTCGGCACAGAAGCGCCTCGGGCGGGGTTCCCCGCAGTTGGGACACGTGGCCGCCGCCGCTTCGTGGCCGTTTGCGGCTGGCTGATCACTCGGAGAAGACATGGCAAGTCCTCGGGGTGCCGTTGACGCAGCGAATGCCTCGCAATGGGGCACGAAATAACACTGTCCCGATACACACGCAATGCGTCCTCGTTCCTTGGGACTCTGGTGACCCGAGCGGTCCCGTGGCCGATTCGCCGCGCGCGCTCTAATCTGGTTGTCCTCTGTCGGGAAAAGAGTCCAAACGCAGGAGCGCGAAATGAACACCGGCATACAATTCGTCAATTCACGGGTTCCAGCAGCCCTTCTCGTTTCCCTCTCGCTCGCAGCTTGCGCCGACTCTGGCGACAGCGGGGCCACGATGGCCGAGGCCACTGGGGACAGCGATCCCACCATGCAGGGCCTCGTTGACCAGTACGCCGTCGTCCGCCTGGAAGCCGACCTCTCCCACCTCTCCGAGAACGACCGCCAGGTCGTGCGCCTGCTGATCGAGGCCGCGCAGCCGATGGAAGACGTCTTCTGGCAGGAAGCCTACGGCGACAGGGAGGAAGCCCTCGCGCTCGCGCAGGGCGACGAAGCGACCCGGAGGTACCTCGAGATCAACTACGGGCCGTGGGACCGGTTGCGGGACGGGCAGCCATTCATCGAAGGCGTCCCCGCGAAGCCGACTGGAGCCAACTTCTACCCCGCGGACATGACGGTCGAGGAATTCGAGGCGGCGGCCGCCGGGAACGAATCGCTGCGCTCTCTCTACACACTCGTCAGGCGCGGCGAGGACGGCTCGCTGGTTGCGCGTCCCTACCACGAAGTGTTCGGCGACGCTCATGCGGCCGCGGCGGCGAAGTTGCGGGAAGCGTCGGGACTGGCGAGCGACCCCGGGCTGTCGACGTATCTCGCGATGCGGGCCGACGCGCTCGAGTCCGACGACTACCAGGCGAGCGACATGGCGTGGCTCGACATGAAGGAGAACCCGATCGAGTTGGTGATCGGGCCGATCGAGACGTACGAGGACCAGTTGTTCGGCGCCAAGGCCGCGCACGAGGGATTCGTGCTGATCAAGGACATGGAGTGGAGTGAGCGGCTGGCGCGCTTCGCGGCGCTGCTGCCGAGCCTGCAGGAGAGTCTGCCTGTTGCGGAGCGGTACAAGATGGAGACGCCCGGGACCGACTCGGATCTGAACGCGTACGACGCGGTCTACTATGCCGGCGACGCGAACGCGGGCGCCAAGACCATCGCGATCAACCTGCCGAACGACGAGGAGGTGCAGCTCGCCAAGGGAACGCGGCGGCTGCAGCTCAAGAACGCGATGCGGGCCAAGTTCGACGAGATCATGGTGCCGATCGCCGGTGAGCTGATCGACGAGGATCAGCAGGAGTACGTCGTCTTCGACGCGTTCTTCGGCAACACGATGTTCCACGAGGTGGCGCACGGGCTGGGGGTCAAGAACACCGTGACCGGGATGGGCACGGTGCGCGAGGCGTTGCGCGAACACGCCTCGCCGATGGAAGAGGGGAAGGCGGACGTGGTCGGTCTGCACATGGTGACTCAGCTCTTCGAGCGCGGCGAGCTCACGGAGTACTCGGTGGAGCACTATTACGTGACCTTCCTGGCCGGGATCTTTCGTTCGGTGCGCTTCGGCGCCGCGAGCGCCCACGGCCGCGCGAACATGGTGCGCTTCAACTACTTCCAGGAAATGGGCGCGTTCAGCCGGGACGAGGCGACGGGCAGGTACCGGGTCGATTTCGACGCGATGCGCGAGGCGGTGGCGGGGCTGAGCGAGCTGATCCTCACCCTGCAGGGCGACGGCGACTACGAGTCGGTCGCGCAGCTGATGGAGACGAGAGGTCTCGTACCCCCTGCGCTGCAGGCCGACCTCGATCGCCTGGATTCGGCCGGGATCCCGCGCGACATCGTCTTCAAGCAGGGGGTAAGCGTGCTGTTCGGGGAAGTGTAAGGCATGAGAATGACAAGCGTAGTTGTCATTATGTAATGTCTGCTTCACATGTTGGGGAGGATTGGACCATGAGAGCCGGTTTCCGGTGGTTCGGCGTCGTCGCGGTCGCATGCGCCCTCGCGACATGCGGCACCGAGACGGGTTCGTCCGGCGCGGGGCCGGCGGTAGTCGTCGAGAGCATCGGCGACACCACCGTGGTCCGAACCCTGTCGGGGAGTTTCTGGGGCGCCGAGGCCACCCTGGTTCCAGAGGTCTCAATCGGAGAGCTGGACGGGCCTGAGGAATATCTCTTCGGCAGCATCTGGTCGATTGCCGTGGACGATGAATGGAACGTCTACGTGTTCGACGAGCAGGCTCACAATATCCGCATCTTCGACGTGACCGGGGCATACATCGAGACGCTTGGAGGGCGGGGAGAGGGACCGGGCGAATTCAGCCGTGCCGAGGCCATGGCGCTGCTGCCGGACGGGCGGCTGGTGGTCCGTGATCCGGGCAACCAGCGTATTCAGGTGTTCGGCCCCGGCCCGGGAGAGTTGGACGAATGGGGGTACGAGGTCGGCGGCAACTATTCGATGTCCCCTCTGTACACCGACAACCGTGGCCGCACATTTCTCGAAACCCGCGACCTGTCCCGGATGGACGACTTCGTCCTTCACATCATCGTTATGGGGCCGGATGGGACGCATCTCGATGCACTGCCCGTTCCGTCGAGCCCGTACGAGGCACCACTACTGGCGGCCGAGTTCAGCGACGGGAACCGTTCCCTTTCGACGAGTTCAGAGGCGCCGTTCGCCCCCCGGCTGCAGTGGACCGTTCACCCGAGCGGCCATTTCCTGACCGGTTTGCCCTCCGACTACCGCATTGACCTTCCCCGCGAGGACGACGTACTCAGAATCGAGCGCGCGACGGCTCCGTCTCCGGTGAGTGACGAAGAGCGCGCCGACCACCGCGAGCGCCTTATTCGAATCATGCGGAACACGGACCCGAACTGGAGTTGGAACGGCCCGCCGATCCCGCAGCACAAGCCGTTCTACCAGGAACTGCTCGCCGGTCGGGATGGACGGATCTGGGTACGCCTGGAGACCGAGGCACACCCAGTCGAAAACGAGAGCCACGACCCCGAGAATCCCTATTCCATGCCCTTGGACTGGGTGGAGCCATTGCGCTACGACGTATTCGAGGCCGACGGTACGTATCTGGGCGTCGTGCAGCCGCCCGAGGGATTCGAGCCCTTCCCGAGACCGGTCTTCGACGGGGACTATGTCTGGGCGGTGAGCGAGGACGAGCTGGGCGTCGAACGGGTGGTTCGCTTCCGGATCGAGGCGGGTGGGGTCTGATAGCCTGGAATCCCTGAGCGAAACCAGGGAGTGAGCGTGCTGTTGGGGGGACGTTAGCGTCCAGCTCCGTGTTCGGCGGCGTTACCTTATCAGCGGGAGAGCGAGTCAGGCCGGGAAGGTGGAACCCATGACCCAGGTGACAGACGCCATCATCGACCAGATGGTTCAGGCGATCGTGGGGGAGGCAGACCCCGAAATGGTGATTCTTTTCGGTTCCCGTGCCCGAGGCGATTTCCGCGTGCATTCAGATGTCGACCTGATTGTTGTTGAAGCGGAGCCGTTTGGTCCGCAGCGGAGCCGTCACAAGGAGATGCTCAGGCTGCGTCGAGCCCTCAGGCCGTTTACCGTTCCAGTCGATGTTCTGGTGTACTCCCAGGCCGATGTCGATTACTGGCGTGATTCGCTGAACTACGTTCTGGCGCGTGCGCTTCGAGAAGGCCGCGTCCTCTACGAGCGATCTGCCTGATGAGTGACCCCAAGTGTGCGCGCGCGCTTATCGAGGCGGCTGAACGCGACATCCTGACCATCATCAGCATGTCCGATGCTGCGCCGGAGGAATCCTATGGGTTCCACGTGCAGCAGGCTGCCGAAAAGGCGTTCAAGGCGTGGTTGGCGCTGCTCGGACAGGTGTATCCGTTGAGACACGATCTCGATGTGCTGCTGGACTTGCTTGACGGTCACGGCGTATCGACCGGATTCTTTCGCCAGCTCGCGGACTTCACTCCCTATGCGGTCCAGTTCCGTTATGAAGGACTCGGCCACGATCACGAACCCATCGACCGGGCCGCGGCGCTGGCGTTGGCGAGGGCGCTTGTTCGGCACGTCCAGGATCTGCTGGCCGAAGTTACCTGAGGCGGGATTCAGGCGTGCGTGAGTCCGGCCCCACCGGGTGTCGAGCATGTGGCTTACTTCAGGATCACGATTCCCCCGTCCGCACCAGATCGAACTCGCGCGCGACCGAGTTGAAGGCGCTGAACACGCCCAGGCCGTCCCGGATGTTGCTTGGCGGTTCGTTCAGATCGCGTGAATCCTGCACCCGGTTGTTGTAGAGGTCGGTGTATTCCTGGTTGACCCGGTATACGATCACTTGGTGGCGGCCCAGGTGCTCGAGCTGCCGCAGCCCGATCGCGTGGAAGTTCTCCTCGGTCGGGGTGCTCCGTATGCGGAATCTGCCCGCCCCTTCCCGGATGAAGTCGGGAAAGATGGACTCGGCCTCGGGGTCCAGCCCTTCCACGTCGACGAAATGCAGGCTGGAGCCCGGGTTCTCCCAACTCACCGTGACCTGCAATGACTGCAGCGCACCCGGCTGAAAACTCCCGGGCGCGAGTTGGGGCACTTCCAGCATTTCCTTGTCGAGCTGGACGCCGTCGGGGGGTCCGGGAACAACCGTTTCGCCGGTGGCGGTACGCCCGAACGCCGCCACCTCGATGCGGAAGAGATCACCTTCGCGGATCTGCAGATCATCGCCCAGATAGCCGTAGGTGCCGGGGTCTTCCAGGCGGGACAGGAGCCACCGCTCGCCGCCGCGTGTCAACGTCACGGTGGCGTCGTCAACGGTGGGCGCAAGGGCCGGATCCTCGCCCAGCGGCACGGTTTCGGTCAGCCGGATGTCGTCCGCCGGCTCGCCCGCAAACAGGAACGCCTCCACGACCACCTGGCGGGCGTCCTCCTCGGGGCTGGTCGTCACATCGGAGCACGCGAGCAGGCAGGCTGACGCGACGAGCAGCGAGAGGACCCTGTCACGTGTTGGCCAGATGCTGGGTAGTTTGCCGGTATTCATGTATCTCCTCCTGCGTTTCTATCGGTTGAAGCGGACGGAAAGGTTGAGAACCCGCCCGACATAGTTGACGTCGGTGACGATCGCGGGGGTCGCGTCGAGTTCGAACTGGCGATACCAGACGTTGGCGCGGTCGTAGGCGTTGAAGACCGAGACGCCCAGGTCGCCGCCGTAGTCGCCGAGCGAGAAGCGGTAGCGCGCGCTGAGATCGAGGCGGTGATAGGCCGGCAGCCGCAGACCGTTCTTTGCGCTCACGTTGATGTAGCTGAACGAGTTTCCGTCGAGGAGTTCAACGCTGTATTCGCCCTGGGGAGCCGTGTAGGGAGTGCCCGATCCGTACGTCCATGTGGACGCCAGATCCCAGCGTCCCAACGACAGTGTTCCAACGGCTTTGAATTCGTGAAGCTGGTCGTGGAGAGCAGGAAACGAGCTTCCTCCGTTCAGCTCCGGGAAGGTGTTGCGCGCCTCGGCCAGCGTATAGGAGACCCAGCCGGTGAAGGCCCCGAACTTCTTCTGGGCGAGAAACTCCGCGCCTTGCGCCAGTCCTGTCCCGGCGTAGAAGAGGTTGAGCGGGTCGATGTCGTTGCGACGGAATCTCAGCGAGAACTCCGACAGCCCCGTCGTCTCCTTGCGATACAGCTCGACGTCGAAGAGAAAGCCGTCGGTCTCGTACGACGCCCCGGCCACCAGGTGGTCGGATGCGGTCACGTCAACGAGGTCGCCGTCGGCGAGCAGCCAGAAGTCCCGTGAGCCCTCGGTCACGTTCTCGTTGACGACCCGGTTCACGAACTGGTGGTACCGTCCGGCCGCGGCCTTCAGCGTGACTCTGTCGGTCAGCGCCAGGCGGGCGGAAGCGCGGGGCTCCAGATAGCTCTTTGCCGTGGTCTGGTCGTATGAAACGCGACCCCCCGCCGTGAGCGAGAAGCGATCCGTGACGTCCCAGGTGTCCTGCGCATAGGCCGCCACGCGCGTCGAAGACTGAGTCTGGTCCAGGATCGTGATGCTGTCGTTCCTCACGTAGCGGTATTCGGCGCCGGTCGCGCTGAACCACCCGCCGAAGAGGAGCTTGTGGTTGGGCGAGGGTCTCCACTCGTTGTCGGCGCGCAGGGTGAGGTCGGTGAGGAAGTTGTCCTCCGTCGACTGCAGGTCGCGCGTAAGCGTGGCTTCGGCGGTCTCCGGGTCCGAGATGGTGACCTGGGTGTTGCGGCCGTAGTCGGAGGTGTACTCGGAGTAGGCGGCGAGTACATTGCTGGTGAGCCCACTCGCCCACTGACGGCCCCAGCGGCCCGACAGGCCGCGATTCCCCCAGTCGGTCAGGTCACCGATGGCGGTGGTGAAGTTCCGGTCGCCCGCCTGGCCCCTGGGGGTAAACGACAGGGACCGCTGCTGCGACTTGTCCAGGTAGTCGCGTCCGCCGTAGAGGCTGAAGGCAACGACGTCCCGGTCGCCGGGGAGGTAGGTCAGCTTGGCGTTGAAGTCGTAGAAATGGAAGTCCGGCGTCGCGACGTCCTGATTCGTGGAGCCGAAGAGTCCTCCCGGCCCGCCGAAGCCGCGCCCGCCGCCCGGTCCGCCGCCAGCGGGCGCCTGCGGTCCGGTGCTGATGTTGAAGACGTCGAAGATGCTGTTGTACAGCCCCGTTCGAACCACATCGGTGTAGGAGCGACGTCCGGTCACCAGCAGATTGGCCTTCGAACCGATCGGGGTCTGGAAGGTGCCGCTGGCGCTGAGCAGGTTGAGGCCGGCCCCATAGTGCATCTGCTCGGGGTCGCCGGTCTTGCCGGTCATGTCGACCACACTGGACACCCGCCCGCCGTATTGGGCCGGGAACGCGCCCTTGAAGACCTGGATATCCTTGATCGCGTCGGCATTGAAGGCGCTGAAGAAGCCGAAGAAGTGGTCGACGTGGTACACGGTGATGCCGTCGAGCAGCACCAGGTTCTGGTCGGGTGTGCCGCCCCGCACGTAAAGCCCGGAAGAGGACTCCCGCGTGCCGCTGATTCCGGGCAGGAGCTGCAGCGAGCGAAAGATGTCGACTTCCCCGATGGATGGAAGCACGGCCATTTCCGCAGGCGACGCCGAGACCCGGCTTACGCCGTCCGTGGCCTTTACCAGGCGGTATTCGTCAGCGACGAACTCGACTCCCTCCAGGTCCACGGGCAGCGGAGGAATCTCGATGTAGAGCCGGTCGGTGAAATCGGCGTCCACGGTCACTTCGGTCGGCGTATAGCCGAGGTGGACGATGCGGAGGCTGAAGGTTGTGCGCGGGGCTCCCACCACGGTGAAGAAGCCGTCCGCGTTCGTATTGACCTGGTACCCGGTCCCGGCGATCGCGACCGCGGCGTGCACAATGGCCTCGCCGTTCACGGAATCGCGGACGACTCCCTGGATGGTGCGGGTGTCCTGGGCGGCGAGTGGCGTGATGGCGCCGACGAGACTTGCAAGGAAGAGGAAAAGACAAAGCCTGCTGGGCTTGTGCGGTTTGTTCATCGGCACATCTCCGGTTTGTGTTCTGCCGCTTTTGACAGACACACGTGCCGGAGCGTTAGTGGAGGGCGTTGAATCGGCGCTCGGCCGCCTGGCCCGGGGTGAAGTCGCGTCGATCACCGACCTGGCCGAGCCCTTCGACATGTCCCTCGTGGCGGTTTCCCGTCACGTCAGGGTGCTGGAGGACGCCGGGTTGATGCCGCTATGAGCCGGGTCCCATCGGCGAGGCAAAGGATTGGATCGAGACGCCCAGGATCTGCTGGCCGAAGTGGCCTGAGGCGGGATTCGGACGCGTAGCATCACTCGCTTCCACCGCCGGCGGTCACCACCACCGTTGCAGTCCCGGCTATCGTGGCGCCGCCCCAGCGGGCTGTAATCGTGGCCGAACCGGCCGCTTTCGCTGTGACTGTGGCGGTTGCACCGGTGTTGCCAACCCGTGTGCTGCTGGTGACACCTGTGACGGTCGCCACGGTAGAGTCGTCTGACTCCCAGTAAACTACAAGACCACCTCGCTCTCCGTCGCTCACTTGTATAGAGTGGCCGTTGGCGTCCGTGACCGTCGCCCGCAGCGTGGTGGTCCCGGCCACGGTCACGTCCACGGAATCTGGCGTGATCGCAAGGGAAGCCGGCTTCGGGGACACAGACAGCTGCACGATCCCTGAATGGGCGCCTGCCGAGCTAACGCTGATCGAGCCCCTGCCCGGTCCGTTCGCCGTGACGGTCAGGCCGTCATCCGTTGTCTCCACAGCGATTCCCTGTGGCGGGTCGGCAAGGTTGGGTTCGCAGCACGGAGTGAAGAGAGCAAACGTGGTCCATGTCGCGTTCTCGTCCTCGTCGCCGTTCTCGTCGAGCACCCGGACCGTGACCGACTTGGTCTGGCCCAGGGCGTCGAAGTTCAGCGAAGACGGCAAGACCTCGACTCGCCGCCCCGAGAGCGCGACCGTCACGCTGGCGGAGCCTTCCGTCCCGTTGGCGTTCAGCGTTACCGTCGTCTCGCCCTCGCCCACCGCGTACACGGTCGCCCTCTCCGTCGACGAGCCGAGGCTGGTGCTGACCGTTGCCACGGTGCGATCCGCCGACCCCCAGCCCCAGTACGTGGGCTCCATTTCGTTGTCGTCGGCGTCGTAGATGGTAGCCATCAGGGTCTGAGAGGCGTTGACGGCGTCGAAGGTCAGCGAAGTCGGGTCCAGTACCACCCTGGCTACCGGTTCGACGACGTGCATCCCCTGCGAGCCTGAGATTGACGTTCGGGCATTCGCGGCGTTTTCGCCCAACGCCTGCGGAGACGGCGCGCTGCTTGCTTGCGCCTGAGCCAGCGCCGCCGCGCCCGCCGAGCCGGAGACCGTGGCCGTGACCGTCGCCTCTCCCACGGCGATGGCTGTCACCACGCCGCTCGCGTTGACGGATGCAATCGCGGGGTGGCTGGACGACCAGGAGACCTGGGCTCCGGCGACGGCGTCGCCATGGCTGTCCAGGACGCCCGCCCTGTAGGTCACGGTGCCCCCCACGGGTGCCCACCCCCGGGGCGCGGTCACCTCGACTCTCGCCGGAATCCCCCGGAGCGATTCGACGTCGACCTGAACGGAGCCGGAGCAGTTGTCCGTCGCATCCGACTCGCCGGTCACCGCGTCCACGCAGGCCGAGTAGTGGTACGTGCCCTCCGTGGACGGCGCCGGCAGATCGATCGACTGCGCACTCGACTCCCCGGCCGCAAGGGCGCCAACGTCGTCGGTGCCGACCTGCGTGTCGGTTCCGCCACTGGACCGGTAGTACCTCAGCGTCGTCGCCGACGACTCTCCTTCCCCGGCGTTGGACACGGTCACGGACAGCCTGAACGTCCCCCCCGGTTCCACACTGCTGGCGGTCACCGAGGCTGATCCCACCTCCAGATCCGGTGATAGTTCGACCACGCGGACGCCGATCTGCAGGTCGGCGGAGAGTCCGTCGGAATCGGTGGCGGTGACGGTCACCGAGGTGCTTCCAACCGACACGCCCGTCAGCGTGACGTCGCTCCCCGACGCCACGGCCGTGACTATGCCGGGATTCGACGACTCGGCTTCGAAGTCCAGGCTGCTGCCGTCCGGGTCCTGGAAGTACCCCGCCATGGACACGGTTGTGGCCCGGCCGACTCGCGGGCGCTGTTCCGGGATCGAACCCACCACGACCGGCCGCTGTCCCCGCGCGACGACTGTCACATCTGCTGTTCGGCTGGTCGAGAGGTTGCCGGGGTCGGTGGCCGTGATCGTGAGCGTGGTCGTGCCGGCCGTAACGCCCGTGAGCGTCACGCTTGCCCCCGACGCCGACGCTGTCGCCAAGTCCGGGTTCGCGGTGGCCGCGCTGAAGGTCAGGGGATCTCCGTTGGGATCCTGGAAGAAACTGGAGACCACGAGCGTTCGACTCGCGCCTTCCGCGATGGTTTGCCCGGGGATCTCTCCCGTCGCGGTGGGTGCGGTGTTGCCCTGGCCGCCGGGGTTGCTGCCTTCCCCGGCAACGGTGGTCACGGTGAAGGTGTGCTCTGCCGTCAGACTCTCCGGGTCGGTGGCGGTGACGGATACCCTGGCCGTGCCGCTTCGCTGCCCGGTCAACGTAACGCTGCTTCCGCTCACCTGGACCCGCACAACACTCTGGTTCGACGACTCTGCAGAGTAGGTGAGGGGGTCTCCGTCGGCGTCGTCGAAGTGGGCAGACAAATCCACCGTTTGGGTTCGTCCGCGCGGGACCGTTTGTGTCGGGATCGGGGCGATCACGGTCGGTGCCCGGTTCGGCACGGTGACCATGAAGCTCTGCCGCACCGAAAGGCCGCCGGGATCGGTGGCGATCACTGTGAGCGTGGCCTCGCCCGTCCCACCGGCCCGCGCGGTGAGCGTCGAGCTCCTGACCGTCGCCGTGACCACGAGGGTGTCCGTCGACTCGACCACGTAGCTTAAGATGTCGCCGTCGGGATCGCTAAAGTATTGGGCGAGGTCGAGCTCGGCCGTCTCTCGCTTGTGGAGCGTCCGGGCGGGAATGCCTTCAGATGCGAGCGGCGCCCTGTTGGGTACGGTGACCGCGAAGCTCTGATGGGCGCCCAGTCCTTCGGCGTCGGTGGCGGTCACGGTGATCACCGCCTCACCCTGCGACAGGGCCGTGACGGTAAGCTTGCCGTCGGTCGTGGAGAGTTCCAGCGCGACCACACTGCGGTCTGACGCCTGCGCCTCCCAGGTCAGCGCTTCGCCATCGGGGTCGGCAAAGTACGCGGTTAGCTTGAGCGTGTCGGCCTCGTTCTTGAAAAGCGTGCGCGACCGGATCGTGTCCGTCGCCATGGGCGGCCGGTTGGGTACGGTGACCTGGAAGCGCTGCGCGGCAAAAAGGCCGTCGCCGTCGATGGCTGTAATGGTCACCTCGGCTTCGCCCTGCGCGACTCCGGTGACCGTCAGCGCACTTTCGACCACCGCAGCCGCAACCACCGTGCTGTCGGACACCGCGGCGGCATACCTCAGCGCGTCGCCATCGGGGTCGGCAAAGTACGCGGTTAGCTCGAGCGTGTCGGCCTCGTGCTTGAAGAGCGTGCGCGACGGGATGGTGTCGGTCACCTCGGGCGGCTGGTTGGGCACGGTGACGTTGAAACGCTGCGTGGCGGACAGCCCCTCGTCGTCGGTAGCGGTCACCGTTACCACCGCTTCTCCCCTGGCGACCCCGGCGATCGTCAGCACACTCTCGACCACCGTCGCCGTGACCACCGAGCTGTCGGACACGGTCGCCACATACGTCAGCGCATCCCCGTCCGGGTCGCTGAAGTATGGCAAGACCTCGAGGGTGTCCGCACTATCGACCATGACCTCCCGGGCCGCAATCGAGTCGACCGGCACGGGCGGCTGGTTGGGCACCCTTACCTGAAAACGCTGCATGGCCGCAAGGCCGCCAGGGTCGGTCGCCGTGACCGTCACCTCCACCGCTCCCTTCGCCATCGCCACCACCGTCACCACCGTCTCCTCCACCGACACCGCAACGCGGCCCGAGTCCGATACCTCCGCCACAAAGCTCAGCGGCTGCCCGTCCGGCTCGCTGAAGTGCCCCGACACGTCGATCGCCGTGGAATCACCGGCCATCAACTCCCGGTCCTCGATCAACCCTACTGCGGTCGGCGGCCGGTTGGGCACCACCACTCGGAAGCTCTGCTGCGCCTTCAGGCCGGTGGGGTCGGTTGCGACCATTGTCACGAGGGCGACCCCGGGCGAAATCGCGCTGACTGTCACCACGCTGCCCGCAGCCGCGGCAGTAACCACCCCCGGATCGGAGTTGAACACCTCAAATGCAAGCATCTCCCCGTTTGGGTCGTTGAAGCAAAAGTCAACGGTCACCGACTCGCCCACGACGATCGTCTGTTCAGGGGTCGACCCGCACAACTCCGGATACCGGGGGCTTTCACAGGCGATGATCCACACAACTACGGCAACAATCAGAGGAGTGCGGCGGATTTGGAAAAGGTGCCTGGAGCGTTGCATAGATGAGACCAATAGCATATGGGTGGCGTCACTCCACGCATGTCAATATATGAGCGACCTTATCAGAAAAATCTGCGACAATAATGGATTTTGTGCAAACCACTGCCACGGCAAAGGATTGCGTTGGCTTGACGCACTGCGGGTCATTGAATTTCGCCAATCCTTGCCGTGTTCCGGATTCTGTATATCTCCCGGGAGTATCCAAGTGACCAATTGTGTGGCCAAGCCGGTTGCGCCATTATACTAAACAATTATGTTTAGTATTCGTGCATTTGCCAGAGGCGCCGAACCCACCCTTCGACCGGAGGCTCCGATGCTCCCCCTCGACGACGACGCTCTCGACCGCACCTTTTCCGCTCTTTCCCATCCGGCCCGCCGCGCCATCCTCGGCCGCCTGGCCAGGGGTGAAGTGGCGTCGATCACCGACCTGGCCGAGCCCTTCGACATGTCGCTCGTGGCGGTTTCCCGTCACGTCAGGGTGCTGGAGGACGCCGGGTTGATCAGGCGGAAAAAGGAAGGGCGGTCGCGCCTGTGCCGCTATGAGCCGGGGCCCATCGGCGACGCAAAGGATTGGATCGAGACGCATCAACGGTACTGGTCGGCGCAGTTGGACGCGCTGGCACGGTATCTGAAGGACGCGGAGTGACGCCGATGACCCCGATGACAAAGGCGCTACGCCTGGTTCGCACCGTGGCCGCAAGTCCCGAGCGGGCCTTCGAGGCGTGGACCGACCCGGAGCAGGTGGGTCGCTGGACGTGCCCGGACCCGACCGCGAGTGTGGATGTGGAGATCGACCTGCGGGTGGGCGGTCGCTACTTGATTCGGATGCATGTGGAGGGCGGGCCGTTTACCGCGCACGGCACCTACCGCGAGGTGGAGCCACCCCGCCGGCTGGTGTACACCTGGGGATGGAAGGAAGAGGCACACGCGATGAAGGCGGAGACGGTGGTGACGGTGGAGTTCGTGCCGGTCGAGGAAGGGACCGAGATCCGGCTGACTCACTCGGGCTTTCCCACGCCGGACGACCGGGATGGCCACGGGGAGGGGTGGAAGATCTGCGTGGACAGGTTTGCCGAATTGGTGGGTGGGGAATGAGGGCCGGGATCGCGGGGAGCAAACGGCCGCGTGTGGCCGGGCGCGCGTGCGCCGGGCGGACCGGCCTGGCGGCGGTGGCGCGGGCAACGCGGACCGCAGTCTTCCTGTGTGGCGCTATCCACGGGACCGTCGCCGCTCAACCCGTCCCGAAAGTCCTGCTGATCGGCATCGACGGGGTGCGCCCCGACGTGCTCGCCGAGGTGCCCACGCCCAACATCGACTCGCTGGCGGCGACCGGCTGGTTGACGACGGAGGCGCGCACCACCACCCCGTCCGTCAGCGGCCCCTCGTGGTCGTCGATGCTGACCGGTGTCTGGCCCGAAAAGCACGGCGTCACGAACAACAGTTTCACCGGCCGCGACTACGACACCTGGCCCGGCTTCCTCACCCGCGCCGAGCGGGAGCGCCCCGAGCTGGCCACCTTCGCCGCGCTGGATTGGCTGCCGCTCGCGGAACTCCCCGAAGGCGGCCCCGTGGTGCCGGCCGCGATCGACAAGCGGGTCGTGGTGGACGGGTACGACCTCGGGTGGGCCCAGGCCGACGGCGAGGTGGCCGCGCAGGCCGTGCTCCACCTGTTCGAGGCCGACCCCGACGCCATGTTCGTCTACCTCGGCAACCCCGACGAGACCAGCCACCAGCACGGCTCGATCGGCACCGAGTACCGCGACGCGATCGCGCTCGCCGACCAGCACGTCGGCATCCTGATCGACGCGGTGCGCTTCCGGCGCAACATCGCGGGCGAGGACTGGCTGGTGCTCATCAGCACGGACCACGGCCGGCGCGAAGATGGCGGTCACGGCGGGGACTCGCCTGAAGAGATGACGATCTTCATCCTGGCGAGCGGCCTGGGCGGCAGCGACGGCGGCGCGGCTGATGCGGGAGGCGCGGGCAACCCCGCCCAATGGCCGCCTCCCGGGGCCGCCAACATCGTGGATGTCGCCGTGACCGCGCTCGCCCACCTCGGCTTCGAGATCGACCCGGCCTGGGGGCTGGACGGGAGGCCACTCGGGGAACCGCGTTAGCCGCGCCGCTCCGGCGGTGATCTCCTCGCCGCGGCGCCCCAAAACGCCTTGTCCGCGAAACGGCGGCAGCCGTATGGTAACGGTCGCGCTTGCCCGCCCACCCAATCCGGGAAAGAGTGACCACATGCGGATCGCGAAGACCACCTGGCTGCTCCCGTTTCTGGTGCTGCTCCCCCCGCCCGCCGCCGCGCAGGAGCCCGGGGGCGCGGCCATCGAACTCGAAGACCCCGAGCGCGCGGAGCGGCTGTACCGCGCTCTCTGCGGGCGCTGCCACGGGGTGCAGGGACTGGGCGGGGAAGGTCCCTTGCTGGCCCAACTCGTGCTGCCGCGGGTCGCGGACCAGACCCAGCTCCAGCGGATCATCCGCAACGGGATCCCGGGGACGGGCATGCCGGGCGCGCGGGCCACGATCCTCGACGACGACGCGGTGGCACTGGTGGCCACCTACGTGCTGTGGCTCGGCGAGCAGACTACCGCCGACGCGTCGGGGGTCACCGGCGATGCCGAGCGGGGCCACGATCTTTTCTGGGCCGCGGACTGCGCTTCGTGCCACATCGTCGCCGGGAGGGGCACGGCCGTGGGGCCGGAGCTGACGATCATCGGGCTGCGGCGCGGGGCCGAGTACCTGCGCGAGGCCCTTAGCGCGCCCGCCGCCAGACTGCCCGTCGCTCGTGCGGGCGCCCGGAGCGGCTTTTTCGAGTTTCTGCCGGTGCGGATCGTGACCCGCGGCGGCGACATCTACAACGGCATGCGGATGAACGAAGACGCCTTCACCATCCAGCTGATGACGGTCTCGGGCGCCCTCGTGTCGCTGGAGAAGCGTGACATCGCCGAGATGGAGAAGCGCGTCGGGCACTCGCTGATGCCGCTGGCGCAGGACCTCGAAGACGACGATGTCGAAGATCTCGTGGCGTACCTGACGACCCTGGGGAGGGGATCATGAACAAGTGGAGTCGCACGGCCTGGGCGGCCATTGTCCTGGCCCTGGCGCTCGCCCGGCCCGCCGCCGCGCAGGTCCCCTACGAGCGGCTCGTCGAGGCCGATGCCGAGCCCGAGAGCTGGCTGACCTACTCGGGCAACTACGCGTCGCACCGCTTCTCGCAACTCGACCAGATCAACGCGGGCAACGTGGACGATCTGCGCGTGGTCTGGGCCTATCAGATGGACGACGGGCTGATCGAGACGACGCCGATCGTGGCCGACGGGGTCATGTATGTGACCGAGCCGCCGAGCACGGTGTCCGCTCTGGACGCGCGCACGGGCAAGCGGCTGTGGAAGTGGACGCCGCAGATGGGGTCGAATGTGCTCAACATCGGTTTTCCGCGGGTGAACCGGGGCGTGGCGGTGCTGGATTCGACGGTCTACGTGGGCACGCTCAACGCGCACCTGGTTGCGCTCGATGCGCGGTCGGGGGCGGTGCGGTGGGATGTCGAGGTCGCCGACAACGCGATCGGGTTTTCGCTGACGCTGGCGCCGCTGGCGCTCGACGGGATGATCATCGTCGGGGTGTCCGGAGCCGAGGCGGGGGTGCGCGGGTTCATCGACGCCTACGACCCGGTCACCGGCGAACTCCTGTGGCGGACCTACACGGTACCGGCACCCGGCGAGTTCGGAAGCGACACCTGGGGCGGAAACAGTTGGGAGACCGGCGGCGGCTCCACGTGGCTGACCGGCTCGTACGACCCCGAACTCGACCTGCTCTACTGGCCGATCGGCAATCCGGCGCCCGACTGGAACGGGGACGTGCGACCCGGCGACAACCTCTACACGGACTGCCTGCTGGCGCTCGATCCGGACACGGGCGAGATCGTGTGGTGGTTCCAGTTCACCCCGCACGACACCCACGACTGGGACGCGAACCAGATCCAGGTGCTGGTCGACGCCGAGTGGGAGGGTGAGCCCCGCAAGCTCGTTGTCACCGCCAATCGCAACGCCTTCTACTACGTGCTCGACCGCGAGACGGGGGAGTTTCTCCACGGCACCGAGTACTCGAAGCAGACCTGGGCCGAGGGGTTGGACGAGAACGGGCGGCCGATCGTCATTCCGGGCACCGACCCCACCGAGGAGGGCAACCTGGTGTGGCCCAGCCTGCAGGGCTCGGCCAACTGGTTCAGTCCCAGCTACAGCCCCATGACGCGCCTCTTCTACCAGCCGACGCGGATCATGGGGGCGATCTACTACAAGGCCGAGGTCGAGTACGAGCCCGGCCAGCCGTACTACGGCGGGGGCGAGCAGGCGCTGCGCGGCGAGGAGGCCGGCGGCGCGGTGAAGGCGCTCGACGTGCTGACCGGCGAGCTCCAGTGGGAGTTTCCGCTGCAGACGCCGCCGTGGGCCGGGGTGATGGCGACGGCGGGCAACCTGGTGTTCGGGGGGAGCGAAGAGGGCAACATTTTCGCGCTGAACGCCGAGACCGGGGAGCCGCTGTGGAACTTCCAGGCGGGCGCGGCGGTGCGGAGCGGTCCGATGTCCTACGAGATCGACGGCCAGCAGCGGATCGTGAACTCGGCGGGCGGGACGCTGTTCGTGTTCGGGCTGCCGGAGGGCGGAGGCGCGGGCGGCATGGGCGGCGCGGGGGACAACGGTGGCTCAAGGGACGGCGCGGCGGGCCCGAACGGCAGCGACACGGGGGCCGAGCCCGCCCACCGCCCCGTCGACCTGGCCATGCTCGCGAAGATCCGCGAAGAAGGACTGCAGCGCTCCCAGCTCCCCAACACCCTGTCGTACATGACCGACGTGCTCGGCGGCCGGCTCACCAACTCGGCGGCGATGGACCGGGCGCAGGAGTGGGCGCTCGGCGAAATGGAGCGGATCGGGCTGGAAAACACGGTGCGCGAGCCCTTCATGAACTACGGGGCCAGCTGGGACAACGAGTACGCGTCGGTGCACATGCGCGAGCCGGTCTATCAGCCGTTGGTGGCGTACCCGATCGCGCATACGCCGGGGACCGGCGGCAGGCAAACGCTGGACATCGTCATCGCAGACGTGCAGACGCGCGACCAATTGGAGCCCCTGCGCGGGAAGCTGCGCGGTTTCGCGGTCCTGTCAACGCCGCCGCCGGTGATCAGCCTGGAGCGCTTCGCGACCGGCACGCCGCGCCGCACCGACGCCGAAATGCGCGAACTCGAAGAGGACGTGATCCCGCCGCCGCCGGGACCGGATTCGTACTTCTCGCGCCTCTATCCCGACCCGCCGGCCAATCCCGAGGTGCTGACCGCAGCCGAGCGGCTGGCATTCTATGTGGAGGAAGGGGTCGCGCTGGTCCTCGAATCGAACAGTGGCTGGCCCGGGGCGGTGCGTGGTTTCGCGCGGCCCGGGGCCAAGGTCGACCGCTGGGACCGGGACGCGACCCTGTCCTCGGTGCCGATCGTGGCGGTCACCCCCGAGCACTACAACCGCATGTACCGGATCCTGCGTCGCGACATTCCGGTGCGGGTCGAGGCCGAGGTGCGCAACATCCACGGCGACGCAGCCAGTGAGGCCCGCAACGTGCTGGGCGAGATCCCCGGCACCGACCTGGCCCACGAGGTCGTCATGCTCGGCGCCCACTTCGACAGCTGGCACGCGAGCCCCAACGCCAGCGACAACACCTCGGGCACGGCGGTGATGCTCGAGGCGATGCGCATACTGAAGGCGGTGGGGGCCCAGCCGCGCCGCACGATCCGCATCGCGCTCTGGTCGGGCGAGGAACAGGGCATCTTCGGGTCGTCGGCCTACGTCGAGAAGCACTTCGGCACCCCGGACAGCCCAGCCGGCACCAGGCCCGCCTACGACAATTTCTCCGTCTACTTCAACCAGGACTACGGCCCCGGCCAGTATCGCGGGGTCTGGCTGCAGGGCAACGAGCACGTGCGCGAGCTCTTCGGCGACTGGATGGAGCCCCTGCGCGACCTCGGCATGACCACCATGTCACCACGCAGCGTCGGCTCGACGGATCACATTCCCTTCGATCGCGCAGGCTTGCCGGGCTTCCAATTCCTGCAGGCGCGCGTGGGGGGCACGGGCGGGCACACCAACCTCGACTTCTATGACACCCTTCCAATCGACGACCTTATCAAGAACGCCGTCATCATGGCGTCGTTCGTCTACAACGCGGCGATGGACGACGCGAAGGTGCCGAGAAAGGGACCCTGACAATGCTGTATGGGATCTACGGAAGTCACACCCCGGAGACCTGTCCGATCTACGTGGCGAAAAACGCCCTGGTGTTCGTGGACATCGCCGAGCTCAGTCAGGAACAGCTTGCCGAGACCTACGGAATCCGTCGGATCGAGGCCCAGTATCATTCGGCGCTGGAACACACGTTTCTGTGGATCGTCGAAGCGGATGATCCTCACAAGATCGAAAGCTTTGCGGTCGATACCGGCCTCGCCTCGTTCAACAAGCTCGAGATCGTGCCGGTGCACACCTTCGCCCAGACGGTCGAGCGCTTGAAGCAAACCCACTACCTCGGACAGGGATAGTCACTCAATGAGCAACCCGGACCGAACCAGAATCGCCCGCACGATCGAGATCTTCGAGGCGTGCCGGCAACCCCTCTTCATGGTGCTCGACGGCATCTCGCAGGACGACCTCGACTGGCTGCCCGCTCCGGGGATGCGCGGAATCGGCAAGATGTGCCGTCACATGTACCGGGTCGACATCTGGTTCCTGAAGCGCCTCGGGATCGAGCCGGTGATCACGCACGACGCCCCGGGGTCGGCCGCCGAGATCGCCGGGCGGATGCGCCGGATCCAGGAGCAGATTCTGGCGGAGGTGGAGGGGTGTGAGAGCGACGCGGACCTCATGGCCGAGCGGACCTCGCGCGACGGGAAGTCCGGAGCCAGGCTGGGAGTGGATGTCGTGCACATGGCACAGCACTATCTCTATCACCTGGCCCAGATGACGTACCTGCGCCGGATCCGCGACCGGGCCTGGAAGGCGCCGCTCCCCGAGTGGGAGCACGCCACCCACCTGATCGGCGACCGGGTGCTGGAGTAGACCACCGGTCGCCCACGGTGATTCCTCCGCCGTGGGCGACCGGTGGGCGGGAACGGGGTCCTCGCTGTCGAGCTACCCGTGCTCGTGTACGTGCGCGTGCACGGGGGTAGTTACGAAGTCGGCGTGCCCACTCCCGACCGTTCCGTGCATCAGCCTGAAGGTCACATCCGTCTCGCCCTCGCTGACGCCGTGCAGGTGGCCGCCGAACTCGCCCGGGGTGTCCTGCTCGAACTCGGCGATCGACTCGTCCTCGACCTCGACTTCCAGGTACAGCTCGTCGTCGATTGGGATCGGGTCGCCGTCGTGGTCCACGAAGCGGACAGCAATGTGTGGAGTTTCCTCGCCCTCATCCACTTCCATTTCGCCGGTCCAGCTCTGGGTGTCGCCATCGTAGGAGGCGATCACCTGTCCACCCATTACAAGTTCGACTCCCTCGGGCTCTGCGTGTTCCTCATGCTCGGTCGGCGATTCCGTGCACCCGGCCGCAGCCAGGGCAAACACGACTGCCACCGCAGCCAGCACATTGTAGTATTTCGACTTCTTCATCTTGTATTCTCCGTAGATCTTGTATTCGATAGTCATGAATTGTTTTTCTGAACCGTGCACCGGGGAATCCTCAGAACACGACTCGATAGGTCACACTCAGACCCCTCCCGCCCTCGGGCATGATCTCCTTGACTCGGGAAAGGTGGTTTCGGTATTCCCTGTCCGTGGCGTTGTCCAGCCCTACGGTGAGGATGTTCAGCCGCCCCGCCACAGTGAGGCGAAGCCCCGCCGACGCGTTGAGGACTGCGTAACCGTCGGTCGGCGTCTCAAACTCACCGACACGTTCTTGCCGGGCGGCCATTTCGGCCTCCCCACGGACCCACCAGCGCGGCCGCTCGTACTTCAGAGCCGCATGTCCCTTGAGCGGTGGAACCAGCGGCAGAGCTTCGCCCGTCTCCTTTAGGCTTCCTCTGACCGACGAGACCACTCCCTCCACCGCCAATCCACCACCGGCGTGAAGGTCCACGCTCGCCTCGAAACCCCTGAACACGGCGTGGTTGCTCCGGAACTGGTAAATGGGAAGGAGCACCCGGCTGAGTTTGCCGGTATCCTCCCCGTAGACATAACCCTTGATATCGTTGTAGAAGCCGGCCGCCTCCGCTCTGAGCCGATCGGACTCGTAGCGCAGGAATACGTCCAGACCCCTTCCGACCTCCCCTTCCAGGGACGGGTTGCCCACCTCGAAGGAGTAGGCCGCCAGGTGCGGCCCCTCCGAATAAAGCTCGTTGATGTCGGGACTCCGGTACGCCCTTGCGGCGCTGGCGCCGAGGCTCAGGCCCGACCCGGCGTTGTACAACACTCCCACCGATCCGGAAAAGGAGTGGAAGCTGCGATCACGGATCTCGCCGATGTCCGAAACCCTGTCTTCTTCCACAGGATCGGCTTCGACCAGGTCGTACCGGAGACCCCATGAGATCAGCAGCGGGTCCAGATCCATCTCTTCCATGAAATAGGCGGCCGCCTGGATCCTCTGCGTATTCGGCGTGTAAAGACTGCCGCCGTAACCGAAGTCCTCCCAGGACACGCGTGTACCAAGCGCACCCGCCGTGAACGGGCCCCATTCCTGGTGCCTGGCCAGCAGGTCGCCACTCAGATTCTGGCGAGTAAAGAACGTACCCAGAATGTCCGGCGGCTCGATCTCGCGGTGTTCGTACCAGGTGTAGCTCGCGTCGAAGCGCACCTGGCTGAAGATCTCGCCCGCTTCGTCGACGACGGTCTGGAACCTGGTCGAACCACGTTCCATCTCGACGCGGACACCCTCCTCGTGCCCACCGACGAACCCCCCGGGAATACCGTAGTAGTTCCGGTACGCCCGCACCGACGACCCGAGGTGGCCCCATTCGGCGACGTACCCGGCGCCGGCTCCTCCGCTGAGTGTTTCTGCGTCGGTGTTACCGAGCGTGCCGACGGGCGTCTTGAGGTCACCCCCCGTTCGCACGGCGGCCTCCACACGCACCGGTATCTGCTCAGTCAAGCCGAACAGGGTGCTGACGCTGCCGGCCAGAGAGCCCGTGACGGTTTGCGTCTGCAGCGTTCCCGCCCCCGTTACGTGGTGGGGAACATTGGAAGGGATCTCGTCACGGATGACGTTGATGACCCCGCCCAGTGCGTTGCCGCCGTAAAGCAGTGCACCCGGACCGCGCACGACCTCGATTCTCCGGGCGGAGGCCGGATCGAGCGCGGAGGTGTGGTCGGCACCGGCATTGGACGCGTCGCCCACCCGGGTCCCGTCCTCGAGCATGAGGACGCGATCGCCGCTGAGCCCGCGGATTACCGGCTGGGTCACGGTCGGACCCATGCTGGTGGCCGCCATTCCCGGCATTGAGGCCAGCGTGGCCGCCACGGTGCTCTCCATCTGCCGCTGTAGTTCGTCGCCCGCCATGACGCCCACGGGCCGGAGCGTCTCCACCGCCCTGCGTTCGCTCAGCGTCGCCGTCACCACCATGCCCTGAACCGCGATCGGCGAGGCAGTCAGTTCGATCTCCACGACCGCGGACTCGTGCTCCACCACGGTTTCGATCGTGACACCCTGATAGCCCAGCCGCTCGACGCGGAGCCTGTAGTCACCCTCCTCGATACCGGTGAGGTGGAAGGTTCCGTCCCCGTGGGTCACGGCCCGTATCCCCGACCCTACGACCGAAACGGTTGCACCCGCGAGCGGGTCTCCCGTCGCGGCGTCGCGCACCACGCCCTCGATCTCGCCCTCGTGCTCCGGATCCTGCGCAAGGGCGGTTCCGGGGAGCATGGCGATGGCCGCAGCCACGGCAAGGACAATTGCCCCTGCGGCCGCGGTCATGGAATGGACTGGCAGAAACGGCATATGGGTGCGGGTTCAAGTCACCGGAAAGCGTGGACCTCCGGTGAGGGCGGTCATGAAGAGGCGCAGACAGAAGTCCGGAGCGCGGCTCCGGAACGCGTCATGAGACCGGTGGGCCACGCGGAATGACCGAGCCGAGCAGAATCGCGGCGCACTTGGCCTGGTATGCCTCACGTTCCGCTTCCACGACCCGGATGAGGGGCGCGGGATCCGCCTGCACCACGACTTCGGGTGAAGTGGCCGCCTGAAACAGCGACCGCACCACCTGGCAGAAGAGGTGGCCGTGGTGGAGGGCACAGTCGCTGTTCTCGGGCGACTCGACGTGCAACGGCGAACCCGTACGCTCGGCGTCAAGGAGGGAATCCGCGTGCGCAAGGGCGTTCGTAGACCCGATCTGGAACAGGGCCAGACATGCAGCGGCAACGCGCCACAACTCCTTTTTGCCCATATGGCCAACGAACAAATCAGCCGCCTTGGTTCAATAGCGAACGCGTCGCATTCATCGTGAAGAGAAGCCGTTGTGGGCGCATCGTCAAGTTGGAAAGCGCATGCGGCTAGAAGAACGCGTTGTCCAGCAGGTGAAACCTGAGGACGGCGTCCGGGCCACCTTCCCTGCCCTTCCGGAGCCCCTTGGCGATATCCACCCTCACGATCCCCTCCATGAAGACGAGGCCCACGCCGACCGCGTAGAAGTCCTCACTCCACCGGGTCGGACCCCGGCCGTGATCGGCGCCAGCGGCAGCCGAAGCCCAATCGCCGAAGACGGAGACGCGAAGGAACCTGATCGGCCGCTGAAGGTCTACCCTGGCCATCCGGATCCGGGACGCGCGAACGGCATCCGAGTGTCCGCGGAGCCAGTCGCCCGTGGCACCGATGCGCAAGAGGTCCTGGGGCGCCGGATCTCCCCAGACCCGGGCCATGCCCGCCTGCAGGCCCAGTGACATTCCCGCGGGCAAGGGAACGAGCAGCGCACCCTCGACTGTGGCCCGCACATGAGGATTGTCGCCGGCCCATCCCCTCACGATGACGCGGCCGCCGCCACCGGCCGACGCGAAATCGAAGCCGCCCCACCACGGCCTCCATGCCGCCGTTGCTCCCAGCCGATCCAGCCTCGTGTCGGTCCCGATCTCGTGATGCCGTTCGGCAAGGAGTCGCAACGACAGCCAGTTCTTCTCGTTGCTGCGGGGCAGGAAGCGGACAGAGGCACCGTGCGCCCAGTGGAAGTCGGCCGGTTCACCGGTGTCGTAGGGACCGGGCGAACCGGTGCGCTGTTCTCCCGGATCGCCGTTGCGGAGCGCCCGGTAGAAGGAGACGAAAACGCGGCTCCGCGGGTGATCGTGCCACAGGGTGAGATCGATGTCCGGCGTCTCGAGACGCGCAGTCCCGATTCTGGCCGTCAGCTCCGCGCTGCCCCATCCGAAGTCGCGGCGCAGACGGGTGCCCACGGACACTCGTTCAACCTGGTTGTAGCGCAGGAGTCTGAGCGTCTTGCCAGGTGGGTACAGGATCCATGGACTCGGCTCCGGGTAGGCATCCTCGCCCTCACCGATCCCGATCGCCTTCAATTCCGAGGCGATCTCGGCGAGGGCCGCATCGTCCATCCCGCGGTCTTCCTCCCACAGGGTTGGGGGAAGGAACTCGCTTGTGGTCAGCGCGTCCCGGTCCGCTGGCGTGATCGTGACGACCCCGGCTGGTTCTTCGGATTCCGGTTCGCCGCTGATGCTGTCGCCTTCCTGGCTCCACTGCGCCAGAGCTTCCGCGGCCGTAGCCGGCGTGCCCGCGGCAGGGTCAGCTCCCCGCTCTCGGATGTCCTCGATCGCGAGCGTCCAGTCGATGGTCATCGGGACCGTGGGATCCAGGGGTGCCGTGGCGGTGACCCCTCCGCCCACCCCGACATGCCCTCGCCATGTCACGCTCCGGGGCAGCCAGTGACGCCCCTCCCAGAGCCCGTAGTCAGCCACTACCGTCGAGATGTCCAACTCCATCGTCGGCATCGACTGGTTGACGACGCCGTTTGCGAGCCGGTCGAGGAAGCCGGGACGGTCGCTTGTCGAATCGGCCGGGGCTTCGGCGCTGTCCTCACCGCTGCGCACGTGCAACCCGGGACGCCACCGTCCACCCCGCCGCACCTGCCAGTACAGCTCCCTGTCCGCCTTCTTGGCCAGCCGATACGCGACGCGCGCGAGTCCGAAGGATTCGGGGTCGATCCACATCATCGCGGACAGGAGGCGAATGTGGCGGTAGCGCGGAATTGCGGTCACCGCGACGGCCCGGACGACCTGACCGCTGCCGAGCCCGACCGTGATCGTGTCTCCCGAGCGAAACTGGTAGTAGCGCTCCGAATCGGCCTGGGTGGGCTGTGCACGTTGGCGCGGGCGTCTCTGGCTCCCGCGAAGACCGCCAGGCCGAAGTTGAAGGGATCCTCCAGCGGATCGGCCGCGAAACGCTCCGCCCTCAGTCCCGGGAAGTCATTGCCGGGCCCCATCCCCAGTTGGCGGAACCGGGCCCCGAGGACATGCACGACGTTCGGCTCGGCGCGGGCCCACCTGACGCGAACCGCGCGCTCGCCGTTCACCCATGGCCGATGGCGGCGCAGGGTGGGACCCTCGAGGCTCAGCCGTTCGCGGATGATGGCCGTGTAGGAGTCGATCATCAGCCGGCTGGAATCGCGGGCGGCCTTCGCCCCGAGCACGAGGCGGCGGGCGGTCTCGTCGAGGTAGGCGTCGGGTGGGGGGTCGGGCGGGGTGTCGGGCAGGGAGTCGCGTTCCTGGGCGCTTGTCGCGGCGTGCACGGCAATGGTGAGGACCAGCGCGATGGTTATGGGAGCCAGCGTTCGCGCTTCGATGCCCACGATACTCCCTGATGCGGAATGTCATTCCCGGGGTTGTCGGTCATACCCCGCACGCCCACAGCGAGTTTCAGCCGCGGCCGATGCCGGACGGTCCCGCTATCTCCGCATCGACGCCCGCAACATGAGTCCGTGACCCAGCGAACCGCCATCGCGATCGCCGAACATGTTCTCGAGCGCGATGCTCGTGGAAGGTCCGAAATTCACCCGCCAACCCAGACGATAGGCGCGGGCGTCGCCACCGGCCATTGAGATGTCCGCGTAGGGAGACATCGTGGCCAGGCCGCCGGGCGCATCGATGCCGTAGTGGAACTGCGCGTTGATGCGTGGGTCCTCGCCACCGATCCCCACACCTGGCGTGACGCCGCTCAGGGTGTGCTGTGACCAGAGGCGGTCCGCTCCACCCATCGCCGCGCCGTAGAGAGACCTGATCCGCATCGAGAATCCCTGCTCGGTTCCGTCGGGATCGAAGATGATGGAACCCGATACGCCCCACTCCTCATAGTCCTGGTCCTGGTGCGTGATCAGTGCCCGGGCACTTGCGTCGATGGTCAGGCCGATGTCGCGGTGCGAGAAGCGTACGCCACCGCCCACCTCCAGACCCTTGCCGGTCTCGGCGTCACCGCCGTCCTGGCGCAAGCCGGTCTCCAGCGAGAGGCCGATCATGCCGCGCTCTCCGACCAAGAGTCTGCCGGAGCCCTCGACGGCCAGGCGGATCCGCCTCGTGTTCACCTGCTCGGCGGGGATGCCACCCTGGCTGCGCTCCGAGTCCAGGTCGGCGAAGAACGCGTCGGACTTGATGTCGAGGCCGAACCCCGTGGCACCGCCGGGCGACAGGAGTTTCCCCCGCGCCCCGAAGGCGGCGAGTTTCATCCCGGTCGCGACGGCATCACCGTCCAGAGTAGTGGTCATGGTCCCCGAACCGCGGCCGAGCAGCCCCCAGGCACCGAGTCGATCGGTGAGGTTTACGCGCAAGTAGGGGTGGATTCCGGTGAGCGTGCTTTCGATCTCACCGTTGCGGTCCGGGGCGCCCTCGATAGGGGTCCCGGCGAAGTTCCCGTCACTCAAGCTGCGAGAGAGGAGCACTCCGCCCAGGAATCGACCGCGCTGGTAGTCGATGCCTATCAGGCCGCTGGACACCTGACCATCGAGCGTGACTTCGGCCTCGGTGCCGGAAAAGCTGGTCGTGGCGCCCCGGCCCCATGCGGTCCAGCCGCTCGCCGCGTGTTCCGTCGCGTCCTGATTCAACGTTGAGTAGCGGAACGAACTCCCGCGCAGGATGTCCATCCAGCCCGCGTCCGGGGAGCCGACTCCCATCCTTCCCTGGGCGAGGCCACCGATGAAGAGGGCCTGCCCGCCGGCGGAACCGCTGAACAGCCGATTGTCCACCGCATCCACCACCTGACTCGCCACGGTTCGCCCAAAGCGCGACAGCCACGCCCTGGTGACGGCGAGGTCATCGTCGGTGATGGTGCCCGTGGCCGTGCCCATGCCCAGGACGGTGTTTGCGGGGTTGCTCAGCGACACGGTGAAGGTCTCGTTCTCTTCGTCCACAACGTCGTCCACAAGAGCAATCCGGATGGTGTCGGCGGTCTCGCCCGGGGCGAAGATGAGCGACCCCGAGGCCGCGGAGTAGTCGGCGCCGGCGGCGGCGGTTCCGTCGGCCGTGGCCCACTCGACCGTGATCGGCTTCCCGCTGGGTGCGGCGAGCGCCACTGGGAAGGCGATCTCGCCGGTACTCTCCAGTGCGCCCGCGTCGGCGATCGTGATTGCGGGGGCCTCGTCGTTGTCGGCCACGGCGACCTCGGCGCTCGGCACCCCCAAGACCTCGTAATCGTCACGCTCCTGGAGGGTGGCCTCGATCGCGCCATCTTCCTCGTCCAACATGTCGTCCACGGTGGCCACAACCAGCATCGCCGTGTCGGCCCCCACGCTGAACGACACCGACGACGCTGGCGCATCCTCGATGTAGTCCCCCCGCTCGGCTACTCTGACCGGCACCTCGAGAGGCACGGACAGATCCCCGACGCGGACCACGTTGAACCTTGCGGGCTCGCCCTCGGTCACCCGGCTCGCAACGGCCTCGATGCTGACCAACGGCAGGTCGTCGTCCCCGATGGTTCCGATCGCGCGAGCGTCGCCCACCGTGGCGTTCACCGGCTCGGCGAGGATCACCGAGAAAACCTCGGCGGGCTCGTCCAGGTCGTCGTCGAGCAGGTCGATCACGACCTCTTTCCCGGTCTCAAACGGCTTGAAGACAAGTTGGCCGCTGCCGCCCGCGTAGTCCTCTCCCGCAGTGGCCGTGGCGTCCTCGGTCGTCCAGCGGACGGTGACGTCACGGTTCGTTTCCGTGTCCATACGGACGTCGAAGACGATCCGGCCCGCGCCCTCCTCGGCGTGCGCGTCACCGATCGTGATTTCCGGAAAATCCGTCTCCAGGATGGTCAGCTCGACCGCGTCCGCCTCCTCGCCGTCGTAGTCACCGCCGGTCACTTTGTGCAGGAGTTGGACAGGGGGCTCTACGAAGGCATCGTCGTCGTCCGGAGCCCTGACGGTGATCTGTTGTTCGGTCCGCCAGTCGGCGGCGGTGAATGTCAGAATCGACGGACTGATTCCGACCGGGAGTTCCCCGCCCGCCGCCACAGCGACGGTGACATCTTCGGTTGGCTGTGAATTGAGGACAATGGAGTAGCCTCCGCTTCCGCCTTCTTCAAGGGTCAGCGCCTGCGGGGATACGCTCACCCCGCGCTCGTCGTCGTCTTCGATGGCTCCGGTGGACGCACCCAG
>CAXXDD010000001.1:0-1798540 GCA_963667485.2 Longimicrobiales bacterium | reverse complement strand
GGATCCACCGGGCCGATGACGGTCACGTCCAGCTCGTAGTTGTGGCCGTTGCCAGTTGTCGTTGGCGCAGTCGCCGAAGACCTGCCGGTTCTTCTCGTCGCTCCAGTCGGCCCGGAAAAGCCGATGGGCGGCGGCGCAGAAGTGGAGGCGGCGTGTGATCCGTACCCGTGTCATTGCGATCTCCTCGTCTGCGGTGGCGGAGCTGCGAGCCGTCGCGCGCCGGTGCCCCGAGGTAGTCCCGGCTCTTCCAGTGTTGGCTCAAATACGAGCCCTCCAGCACGGCCCGAATATGTGGAGCGATTCCGGCGTCCGCAATAGCCCGGCGAAAAACGGTCCCGTCGGAACATGCCCGCGGCCCACGCCGCGCGCCCCAACCGGCTCGCGAACGGCACCCCGCCGGACCGCCCGGATCAGCTCTTCCCGGGGATCCCCGGTTCCGTCATCCCGCGCACATCCAGGGCATCGTCCAGCTCTTCCGGCGCGACCAGCCCCATCTCCTCCACGACATCCCGCACCGACCTGCCCTCGCTCGCCGCCTTCTTCGCGACCACGGCCGCCTCGTCATACCCGATGTACGCGTTCAGCGCGGTCGCGATCGACGGATTTCGCTCCAGCAGCTCGCGGGCCCGCCCCGGGCGCGCCGTGATCCCCACCACGCAGCGCTCGGTCAGCACCTGCGACGCATTGGCCAGCAAAGTGATCGACTCCAGCAGCGCATCCGCGATCACCGGCATCATCACGTTCAGCTCGAAGTTGCCCCGCTGGCCCGCGATGGTGACGGTGGTCGCATTCCCGGCGACGCGGGCACACACCATCATCATCGCCTCGCAGATCACCGGATTGACTTTGCCCGGCATGATCGAGCTCCCGGGCTGCACCGCCGGCAGCTGAATCTCGGAAATGCCCGAGGTCGGCCCGCTCGCCAGCCAGCGGATGTCGTCCGCGATCTTCATCAGGCTCGCCGCCACGGTGTTCAGCGCCCCCGCCAACGACACGCAGGCGTCCTTCGCGCCCTGCGCCTCGAAGTGATCCTCGGCCTCGCGAAAGTCGATCCCGTAGATCGCCGCGACCCGGTCCATCGTCCGCCCCGCAAACTCGGGATGCGTGTTGATCCCCGACCCCGTCGCCGTCCCGCCGAGCGCCACCTCCGCCATCTCCTCGCTGGCCCGCTCCACCCGCTCGATCCCCTTCGCCACCTGGGCCGCGTACCCCCCGAACTCCTGCCCCAGCCGCACCGGCGTCGCGTCCATCAAGTGGGTCCGCCCCGACTTCACGATGCCGTCGAAGTCCCGCGCCTTCTCGCCCAGCGCATCGCTCAGCGCCCCCAGCGCCGGCACCAGCTCGTCCCGGATCGCCGCCCTGCACGACACGTGAATCGCCGTCGGGATGATGTCGTTCGACGACTGCCCGTAGTTGACGTGGTCGTTCGGGTGCACGTGCGCCGCACCCGCCAGCGCCCGGTTGGCCAGCGCCGCGATCACCTCGTTGGCGTTCATGTTGGTCGACGTCCCCGACCCGGTCTGGTAGATGTCCAGCACGAAATGGTCGTCCCAGTACCCGTTCGCGACCTCGCGCGACGCCGCCGCGATCGCCTCGGTCAGCTCGCCGGACACCAGCCCCAGCTCGGCGTTCGTCTCCGCCGCCGCCTCCTTCAGCCACCCCAGCGCCTCGATGAACCGCCGCGTGAACCGCCGTCCGCTGATTGGGAAATTTTCGGCGGCCCGCTGAGTCTGCGCGCCGTAAAGAGCGTCGGCGGGAACCCGCACCTCGCCCAGTGAGTCCTTCTCGATTCGATGGGATGCTGACATGATCGTATTCTTCTCGTCGTGGGTATGATGATCGCGAGGAAGCTACAATCCGCCCATCGCGATTCCAACCCTGACGCTAACGCTCCAACCCCGGCCGACATGACCGTCCCGAAGCCACCGCGAGACCCCCGATCCAGCCCCGTCGCTCTCGTAACGGGCGGGGGCGTGAGGGTGGGAAGGACGATCGCCCTGGCTCTGGCCCGAAGCGGTTACGACCTGCTGGTCAGCTACAACTCGTCGCCTGCGGGAGCCGCCGAAGTCGCCGCGGCCGCCCGGCAGATGCAGAGGCGGGCCCACACCACCCGGGCCGACCTCTCGCGCGTGGAAGACGTCGCGGCTCTCGCCCGCACCGCCGCCGAGCAATACGGCCGCCTGGACCTCCTCGTCAACTCGGCGGCGAGCTTCGTGGCAGGCGACCTCCTCGACGTCACGGCCGCCGAGTGGGACGCGGTCATGGCGCTCAACCTCAGGGCGCCCTTCCTCCTGGTCCGCGAAACCGCCGGCCTGCTGCGCGCCTCACGCGGCTCGGTCGTCAACATCGTGGACCTCTCCGCGCTCCGGCCCTGGACCAGCCACCCGCACCACTCGGTGTCGAAGGCCGGCCTCCTGCACCTCACCCGGGTCATGGCCCGCGCCCTGGCGCCCGAGGTGCGCGTCAACGCCGTCGCTCCCGGCTTCGTGCTGCCCCCCGACGACTTCAGCGCCGCGAAGATCGAGCGCACCCGCCAGCGCATCCCCATGGGACGCGTCGGCGCCCCCGAAGACGTGGCCGACGCGGTGCGCTTTCTCGCCCGGGCCGACTACGTCACCGGCCAGATCATCACTGTGGATGGGGGGTTGGGGCTCGGCTAGCCTTCGTGCAGGACCTTCGCGACCACCATGCCGCCGATGCCGTACATCACCAGCATCACAACGGCGTCCCCGACCACCATGGTCATCGTGTTGATGCCCTCCGTGGTCCCGAACGTCGTCAGTCCCATCGAGAGGCTGAACAGCACGCCCACGCCCGCCCCCGACTTGAAGGCCTCGCCCGGCCCCTCGGCGCCCCGCCAACTGAGCACAAGGGCAAGCAGTGCTCCACCGGCCACCTGACCACCGGCAAGCGCCAGGTAGTTGGGCGCCTCCGTCATGGCGTCGTTGGCGAAGAAGTCGGCCAGCAGCAGTCCGTAGAAGACGAAGCCGAGCACGAAAAGGGCGACGCCGCCGGCGAGGGTTGCAAGGATGCACTTCTTGTTCACGGGGACTCCTTGAGTGGAGAAATTGTGGGGGTTCGACGGGGAGAACCTAGGACGCGCCAGTCGGGCTTGGCAACTGGCAGCCAAGGGGTGATCCATTGGCCAGGGACTCGGTAGCGAGGTCGGCGCAGCAATCCTGTTACGCTATTGAGTATTTTTACTCAATAGCGTAACGTACATCATGAACAACTACCAGCGCCCACACACCAAGACGCTGCTCGCGCGCCTCCGTGAAGAGCCGCGGTGGCTCAATATCGTCGTCGGTCCCCGCCAGACGGGGAAGACCACGATCGTGAAGCAGGTTCTCGAACGAACCCATCGGCCATCCGTCCATGTCGCGGTGGACGCTCCCGACCCAGGCACGGCACCCACCACCATTGGCCTCGCGACCGATCCCACCTGGTTGACGACAGAGACTATCCTCACGCCAGGGGACCGGAGGGACGCGCGATGGCTCGTGCGGCAGTGGGAGCAGGCGCGCACTGCGGCCCGCAAGTCGGAACACGGTTTTGTCCTGGCTCTCGACGAAATCCAGAAAGTCCCAAACTGGTCCGAAACGGTAAAGGGGCTCTGGGATGCGGACCGGCTGATTGGGTTGCCGCTCCATGTAGTGCTTCTGGGCTCGGCGCCGCTCCTCATGCAACGCGGGCTTACCGAAAGTCTGGCCGGACGCTACGAAACCATTGATGTCGAGCATTGGTCCTTCGAAGAGATGGCAGCCGCATTCGACTTCGATCTCGACAGGTACATCTATTTCGGCGGCTACCCCGGACCTGCCCCGATAATCCGCGACGAGGCGAGGTGGCGCGCATTCATACGCCGGTCCCTGATCGAGCCGAACATCGAGCGCGACATCCTCGCCCTGCAGCGCGTGGACAAGCCCATCCTCCTCAAACGGCTCTTCGGCCTCGGATCCGAGTATTCCGGTCAGATCCTCTCCTACAACAAGATGCTGGGCCAGCTCCAGGACGCCGGCAACACCACTACACTGGCCCGCTACCTCGATCTCCTGTCCATGGCCGGACTGATCACCGGCCTTTCGAAATACGCGAGCCGTCCCCACCGACGCCGGGCTTCGAGCCCGAAGCTCAATGTCCTCAACACTTCGCTCATGTCGGCCCATTCCGACTACGCGTTCGAACAGGCGCGTGCAGATCGCACCTTCTGGGGACGCCTCGTGGAGAGCACCGTAGGAGCCCATCTGATCAACACCGGGCGCCCGGAGCACCGCATCTACTACTGGCGCGACAGCGGAAGCGAGGTCGATTTCGTCCTGGAACACGGCCGCCAACTGGTCGCCTTCGAGGTGAAGAGTGGTAGACGGCGCGGCAGCATGAGCGGGCTTGACGCGTTCAGGAAGAGTTTTGCGGTCAAGGCATCCCACATCGTGGGCAAGGGTGGAATCCCGATCTCGGAGTTTCTGCTTACCCCTGCTCGGGAATGGTTCGAGGGGTCATGAAGCACTTCGTCGAGCGGACGTGCACGGTGGTTCGTAGTCCTGGCGACGGAGATGGACGTCAGAACGAGCCCCAGCCCCTCGATTCGTTTCGGAAGGAGGCAGCGTACGTACTACTTGGGCCCCCTGGGGCCGGGAAGACGGAAGCGTTCAAACGTGACGCGAACGCGGAGGGTGTGAAGCCCATCACCGCACGCGATTTCCAGGCGCTTGATCCTGAGCCGGAATGGGAGAACGTGACACTGTACATCGACGGGCTTGACGAGACCCGGGCCGGGGCGACCGACGGGCGGACACCATTCGATGCAATCCGGCGGAAGCTCCAACGCCTGGGGCGCCCCCGGTTCCGGCTTTCCTGCCGCGAGGCAGATTGGTTCGGGGCAAACGACAGAGAATGTCTCAGGGCCGTTGCTCCCGAGGGCGAAGTTCAGGTCTTGCGGCTCGAACCGATGTCGGACGACGGAATACTGGAACACCTGCGCCGGAACTTGGGCGTCAAGGATCCGCAGGCCTTCGTCGCCGAAGCTCAGCGGCGGGGCGTAGAGGGTCTCCTCGGCAATCCCCAGAGCCTGCGGATGCTCGCGGCGGCGGTGGACGGCCAGGAATGGCCGGAGAGCAAGACCAAAACGTTCGATCTCGCCTGCCAGAAGCTGATCTCGGAACACAACCAGGAGCATCGGATCGCCGCCTCCGAGAGCCACAACACGGACGCCCTGACGCAAGAGGCGGGACGCCTCTTCGCCCTGCTTCTCCTGACTGGCAAGGCGGGGCTCACTCTGCCGGGTACAGACCCGAACTCCGACTACCCCGGCGTTGAACAGATCCCTGCCGCAGACCAGCAACTCCTTCGGCAAGTGTTGCGGCGCGGGGTGTTCGCGTCCCCGTCTGAAGGCAGGATTGCCGCCACGCACCGACAAGTTGCTGAATTCCTGGCGGCCCGATGCCTCGCCGGTTTGATCGACGGCGGGCTTCCCGTAAGGCGCGTGCTCGCGCTCATGACAGGGTTCGACGGTGGCATCCTCTCGGAACTGCGTGGTTTGGCCGCGTGGGTGGCCGCTCACAGCAAGCCCGCGCGACGTGAACTCATCGAGCGCGACTCCCTTGGCGTGGTCCTTTACGGAGACGTCCAGAACTTCAGTCCCGGCGAAAAGACTTCGATGTTCGACTGCCTGTGCAGGGAAGTACACCAGCACCCGTGGTTGCTGCGCGCTCCGAGCGTCGGCTCCCAATTGGGAGATCTGGTGGTACCTGAATTGGAGAATCAATTCCGCAGGGCTTTGGCCGACGTGCCCACCGAAGAGGCCACCAAGGCGGTCGGGCATATGGTCGTTCGAATGTTCGAACACGCACAGGTGCCACCTGGATTCGAAGAGGATCTCCTGTCGCTTGTCAGGAATCCTGAATGGCCACCGCGGGTCCGGTATGATGCCCTGGACCTCTATATCGAAACGCAGGCACTGGACGATGGCGCCGCCGGTAGGCTGTCAGGGCTCCTCCACGATCTGTACCATGATGAAATCGACAGTGTACTCCGCAACGAGCTGTCTGGACGGCTCCTACGTGCTTTATACCCCTCGTGCATGTCGGTCGAACAAGCGGCGCGATACCTACGCCATCCCCTCTCGGACGTTCCGTCCGACTCCTACACTCGCTTCTGGAGTACCGCGTTCATCGAGCGGTCCACCCCGGACCAGTTGATTGCTCTGCTGGGAATCCTGCGCGGTCGCATAGAGGATACGCCCAGTCCGGGGAATCCGGGCCCAGATGGAGTCGACTATCCCGATACCCTTCCGGGCGCATGCCTCAATGCCATTCTGGAAAAATGGCCGACGGAAGCACAGCCCTCGCTGGTCTACTATTGGCTTGGGGTTAGCCAATGGCCTCCTCTGCTGCCCCTGAATACCGATCTCGTGCATCGACACCTGTCCAGGCATGAGGGATTCCGCCAATCCCTAATCCAGCTCGCGGCCGACGATAAGGATATCCACCGGGCCCGGGCAATCGTCAGGGTTGTCCTACAGGCAGGGCACGAGTCCGGGAAAGTACCGAGCCAACTGCGATCGCACGGTGACCGTTGGCCTGCTAGACCCAGCGACCGCACCGCCGACCCACAGGACTATGCCGGACGCGTTCAGCGACGACGATCGGACACTCAGTTGGAGCGTCACATTCGTAGGTGCCGGGACTACATGCGCTCGAACCTTGACTCCGTTCGAGATAATCGAGCATCCCCTGCCATGCTCCACAACCTGGCCACGGCCTATCTGGGAGGTTTCTGGGAGCTGCGGGCTCCCACCGCGAGGGAGCGTTTGCTCCGCATGCTCGACTACGACGAGGAGTTGGTGGATGCGGCCCTACTGGCGTTGGCCGATGCGATCATGCGCCCAGACCTGCCCACTCCCGGAGAACTGCTCCAGATTAAGATCGCCGGACAGCAGCCCCTCCTCGCCTATCCGGTGCTGGCGGGCATGAGGGAGCGAGCCAAGGCGGGTGACCGACAAGCAGATCCGTTGGAGGATCGACACGCCCGGATTGCCCTCACCCTATGGCACACAACCCGCGAACCTCCACGATTCCAGCGGCAGACAAGTATGGGTGTGCCGATTCCACCCGACGATCGCGATGGGCCAGCAGAGTGGCCCGATTCGCTCGCGAAATCCCGTCCCGATTTGGCCGCAGACGTCCTGGTCTCGGTGAGTCGGGCTCTCCTTGCGTCTGGAGAAGCACCGAGAAATGGCTACCACCGTCTCGTATACCCGGAACGTGCGCCAAGACTAACGCAACTCGCGGCACTGCGGCTATTGGAGGTATTCCCTGCAAGATGCCCAAACCACTTGTTGCCTTACCTCGGGGATCTTCTCGTCGCTGCCTGTCTGCATTGTCCTGGCTCAGCGCTCCTTGAAGTCATTGAGAAAAAGCTCCAGTACAAGAGCATGAACGTAGGGCAGGTCGTGTATTGGCTGACCGCGGGGCTTTTCGCGGCACCGGAACAGTACGGCCAACGCCTCGAATCATTCGTCTCTGGCAACGAACAGAGACTGCGCCACTTCGTCGCGATGGTGATTTGCCCCGGCGGGCTTCCGCCCAAGTTGCGAGAAGCGTGGGACGTTGAGGCGATTGTTCCCTTGGTTCGCCTACTCGGCCGTCTCCACGGACCACCGCCCGAACTGCAACCCGGTGTAGTCTATCAAGTGACGCTGGAAATGGAGACGACCGATTTTGTCGCTGAACTCATCAATCGTCTCGCGCAGATTCCCTCGAGAGATTCTGCAGACTCCCTGGTGCAACTGCTCGCCGACGAAAGGCTACGGCCTTGGGCCGCGAAGTTGTCCGCAGCCGCCTACCGCCAGCGGAGTTTGAGGCGCGAGGCGGGCTTCCGGCACCCAAGCATCGACAAGGTGTGCCAGGTGTTGAAAAACCGTCGGCCGACCAACGCGGCCGACCTCTGGGCAATCACTGTGGATTTGCTGAGTCAAATCTCCAGAGAGATCCGAGACGGTGCCACATCCGATTGGCGCCAGTATTGGAATGTCGACAAGGACAACAAGGCGGTGAAGCCGAAACCGGAAAACGGCTGTCGAGACGCGTTGTTGTCAGACCTGCGCCGAGAACTCACACCGTTGGGAATCGACGGAGTGCGGGAGGGAAGCTACAAGGACGACAAGCGCGCTGACATTCGCCTCTCGGTCCCAAGCTTCAACATCCCTATCGAGATCAAGCGGAGTTGCCATGATGACTGGTGGAGCTCCATCAGAACCCAGCTCATCGCCAAGTATACGCCCGACCCCGGAACCGATGGATTTGGAATCTATCTGGTGTTCTGGTTCGGAGATCACAAGGACTGTCGACCAGTGCCCGCCTCGGGGCGGAAACCGAAGTCACCCGACGAACTCCAGCAGGCCCTGCTCGACTCACTCTCTGATCGCGAACGCCGCAAGATCTCGGTGTCGGTCATTGACGTCTCGAAACCAGCCGTCTGAGCCCCCCGGAGCCGTGTCTGGGCCGTTTGTCCGCCACAATTGGCCAGAATTGGCCGACAAGCCGCCCCCCTACCCCCCGTGCGCCAGGAACCGCTCCGCCTCCAGCGCCGCCATGCACCCCGTGCCCGCCGCCGACACCGCCTGCCGGTAGAAGTCGTCCATGACGTCCCCCGCCGCGAACACACCCGGCACATTCGTCTCGGTGCGCCACGCGGTCGGCAGCCGCACATACCCGTTGTCCTTTAGGTCGATGTGGCCGCGCAGGAAGGCCGTGTTGGGGTCGTGGCCAATGGCGACGAACATCCCGCCGACGGCCACCTCCGACTCTTCCCCCGTCACCGTGTCTCGCAGCCTGATGCCGCTGATGACTTCGTCGCCGAGCACTTCAGCGACGACCTTGTTCCACAAAAAGCGGATCTTTTCGCTCGCAAGCGCCCGATCCTGCATGATCTGCGACGCCCGGAGCTCGGCCCGGCGGTGAATGAGCAGGACTTCGCCGGCGAACTTGGTCATGTAGAGGGCTTCTTCCATGGCGCTGTCGCCGCCGCCCACGACCGCGATGACCTTGCCGCGGAAGAACGGCAGCGCCCCGTCGCACACGGCGCACGCGGACACCCCGCCGCCGCTCTGCGCCAGCCGCTCCTCGCCCGGGACACCCAGCCAGCGCGCGTTGGCGCCAGTGGCGACCACGACCGTTTGGGCGCGCACGTCCTGTCCGCTCGAGGAACGCAGCAGGAAGGGTCGGCTCGAGAAATCGACTTCGACGATGTCCTCGGTCACCACGCGGGTGTCGAAGCGGAGGGCCTGTTTCTTGAAATCCAGCATCATCTCGATGCCGCCGATGCCGTCGGGGAAGCCCGGGTAGTTCTCGACATCGGTGGTGAACATGAGCTGTCCGCCGGGGATCATGGTGCGGCTGCCCGCGCCTTCGTAGACGATGGGGTTCAGGTTGGCGCGCGCCCCGTAGATGGCGGCGGTCCAGCCGGCGGGGCCGGAACCGACGATCACGAGGTTTTCGACATTGGGGTCGGGCATTGGGGTTACCGGGATTTCAAGTTGCGGGGTCGAATTGTGAGGGGGCGCACGAGGCCTATCGCGACAGGACCGTCCCTTCCTTATACAGCTCGGAACTCCTGTAGCGTTCCAGTGCGCCCACCAGCAGGAGCTTGATGGCCACGGCCAGCGGCACGCCGATCAGGAGGCCGACGAAGCCGAAGTAGAAGCCGCCGAGGGTCAGCGCAAGCACGATCCAGACCGGGTGCAGCCCGACGGATTCGCCGACGATCCGGGGGCTGATCACCGTGCTCTCCAGCGCCTGGGCCACGCCGTACACCGCGGCCACCTTGATGAGCGACGCGCCGACGCTCTCGCTGACCAGCGCGAGAATCACGGCGGGGATGAGCGACACCACCACTCCCATGTACGGGATCACGCCGAGGACCGCCACCGTGGCGCCGAGCAGGAAGGCGTAGGGGAAGCCGGTGACGAGGAGGCCGAGCCAGGTGATGCCCCCCGTGATGAGCGAGGCCGACACCTGTCCACGCAGGTAGCGGGAGAGGAGGTCGTCGTAGTCGCGGGCAAAGGCGGTCACCCTGGGCCGCAGCTTGCCCGGGAGGAGGTTGCCGGCGCGGGCCACGATGCGGTCATAGTCGCGCAGCAGGTAGAACATGAGCACGGGGGTGAGGACCAGGTACCCTAGCACGGTGAGGAGGGAGCCGAATCCGCGGCCGAGTCCGAGGACGGCGGCCCAGGCGCGTTCGGTGAGCTGCTCGCGCCGCGACTCCAGGAATTCGGTGACGGCCTGGGCGTCGAGCGCCTGGATTTGCGCGAGGACCGCGGCCTCGTCGACGAAGGGGATGTCGAAGCCGAGCGAGGTGGCGGTCAGTCCCTGGACCCAGGCGGCGAGTCCGTCCAGGAAGCGCGGCGCCACCCCGATCAGGGAGCGGGCCTGCCCGACCAGTTCGGGGACGCCGACGACCAGGACCACCGCGCCCAGCGCCAGGAAGGGGACCAGGATGAGGAAGATCGCGGCGGTGCGGCCGATGCGCGGGTGTCTCTCGATGCGGTCGGCGACGGGATCGAGGATGTACGCGAGGACGAAGGCGAGGAAGAAGGGCGCCAGGAGGGACCCGGCCGTGCTCAGGATCCAGAGACAGACCAGGATGGTCGCGACGGTCACCAGGAGCGCGTGGCCGCGCACCCCGCGGAAGGGCGTCAGGAGCGCGATGACGATGCAGTAGAGGAGGAAGGGATTGAGCGCGGCCCTCATGCTGTAGAGGAAGAAGGATCCCGCCAGGATCAGCAGCACCGCCTGCACGGTGCGCCAGAGGGCGTTGTCCCGGTCCCGTCCGCGTTCGCTCACCAGCCTTCCTCCTCGATCGTCCGTTGTGCGCGCAGCACGACTTCCCGGGTGTCCCGGTACGGTATGCGCGCGGCGGCATCGCCCACGGGCAGCCACTCGCACGCGGTGATCCCCTCGGCGCGCTGGGGAACGGGATCGCCCGTCCGGCTGCGCATCAGGAAGAAGGTGCAGAACTTGTGGATGGTCACGCCTTCGTGCTCGAAGGTCCAGTCGACGGTGTCGATCTTCGGCCCGACCGCCTCCGGCCGGATGCCGGTCTCTTCCTCCACCTCGCGGGCCGCGGTCTCGCGCAGGCTCTCGCCGCCCTCGATGTGACCCTTGGGGAGCGACCAGTTCCCATAGGGATCCTTGATCACCAGCGCATGCCAGTCCCCGGCCAGGAAACGCACGACCACCCCGCCCGCACTCCGTTCGATCCGATCCGCCATCCCGTTCCGCCTCCGTCCCCTCGCCACCGTCACCATGCTGCCGTCACCACCGCTAGAAGATCGAGAAGCTGAGGTAGCGGCGCGGATTCTCCTGAATGTCGGCGAGGAGCGCGCGCAGCTCCTGGACCGCCTCGATCGCGCCGTTCGCCAGCGCGGGATCGCCCAGCAGCTTGCCCACCGACCCGTCGCCGCTCTCCGCAGCGACCAGCAGTGCGTCCAGGCGGGCGAAGGTCGTGTCGGCCCGCTGCGCGGCGGATCGCATGTCCGACAGCGACGTGTTCAGCTCCTCGGTCAGGGACCGCAGATTGCTCAGGGTCGCGCTCGCATCGGCAGCCATCGTCGCCGCCCCGGCGTTCATGATGATCGAGTCGATCCGCTCGAACGAGATCCTCGCCACTCTCGCCGCCGCACCGAGCTCGGCGGCCGATGCGTTGACGCCCTCGGCGAGGTCCTCGAAACGGGCCTCCTGCTGGGCGATGATCTCGCTGAGCCCGTCGCTGACCTCCCCGATGTTCTCGATCGCGCTCCTGACGTGCAGGGCGGTTTCCTCGGTGAATGCGATCTGGAACCTCTCCGAGATTACGGTGAGGTTGTGGGCGATCTCGTCGGCCGTCGCGGTAAGGCGCGAGAAGTCGGGCAGCGCGGCGCCGGGCAGCACGCCGTCTTCGGGGTAGTCCTCGAGGTACGGTAGATCCAGGTCCGACTGGGCCAGGATTTCCGCCTGCCAGTCACCGAAGACGGATTCCGGGGCCAGGAGCACGGCAGCGTTCGGGGGAAGCACGAGGTCGGGGCGGACGCTCATGTGGACCATCACCGCCTCGCCGTTCGGGGTTACGGTGACCGCATCCACGTGCCCCACGGACACGCCGCGGAACTTCACCGCCGCGCCCGCGACCAGCTGTCCCACGTTGGCCGTGGCGGCCCGCACCTCGACCATGTCGCGCCCGAGTCCACCCTGCAGCCAGATGGTGCCCACCACCCCCACCGCGATCCCGAGTATCACCACCAGGCCCACGAGGGCCTCTCGCCTACGCTCCATGATCCTGTCCTCCCGCGTGCATTCCCTCGTTCTTCCACCCGTCTCCGTAGTAGAGATCCGGATCGCCCTCGACGAACCCCCGCAGCACGGGATCGGACGCCGTCCTGACCTCCGAGGGCGTGCCGGTGAACCTCGCCCGTCCGTTGTGCAGGAGCGTGATCCGGTCCGCGACCCGAAAGGCGCTGGTCATGTCGTGCGTCACCACGAGCCCCGTCACCCCGAGTTCATCCCTCATACGGAGTATAAGCCGGTCGATGACCGCCGTGGTCACCGGATCCAGCCCCGTCGTCGGCTCGTCGTAGAGCAGAAACTTGGGCGACGGGGCGATCGCCCGTGCGAGACCGGCTCGTTTTCGCTGGCCACCGCTCAGCTCGGCGGGATAGCGGTCCGCCATCCCCGCGAGTTCGACGAGGGCCAGACACTCCTTCACCCGCCCTTCGATCCGCCTGCGATCCCACCCCGGCATGCGGCGCAGACCCATCCCGATGTTCTCGCCGATCGTCATCGAATCGAACAGGGCGGCGAACTGGAAGACGTACCCGATCCGCCGGCGCAGCCGCGCCAGGCCGCGCCCGTTCTGCTCCGGCACCGAGGTCCCGTCCACGACAATCGATCCGGCGTCGGGGCGCAGCAGGCCGACCACGTGCTTCAGCAGCACCGACTTGCCGCTCCCGCTGGGCCCCACGATCGCCGAGGTCTCGCCGTCCTCGACCCGCAGGCTGAACCCCTTGAGCACCCGCTTCGGGCCGAACGCCTTCTGCACATCGAGAAGCCGAATACTCATGATATACTCATATCATACTCATGACCGACAGCAGTCCGGGGGCAAATCCGCGCGAGCATTGCTACAGGAGCGTCGCTGCCCAGAAGGCGTCGAGGCAGAGGATCAGCATGCTCGCCACCACGACGGTCCGGGTCGCGCTTCGTCCTACACCCTCGGCCCCCCGCTCGGTCCGCAGCCCGAAGTAGCAGCCCACTCCGGTCACCACCGCGCCGAAGGACACGGACTTGATGATGGCGAACCAGACGTCCCAGGGCTCGAAGAACAGGCGCAATCCCTTCACGAACTCGGGAGATGACATGTCCAGCAGCTGGAGCGCCGTGAACCACCCGGACCCGATCCCCAGGGCGATGGCGAGGAGAACCACGATCGGGAACATCAGAATCGCGGCAAGCACCCGCGGCACCACCAGGTATGCGAGCGGATCGTAGGCGAGCGTCTCGAGGGCATCGACCTGTTCGGTGACGCGCATGGTGCCGAGCTCGGCCGAGATGTTGGCGCCCACGCGGCCCGCAAGAGTGAGGGCGGTCAGCACCGGCCCCAGCTCCATGATCATGGTCTTGCCGACGAGCGTGCCGACGAAGTAGACCGGGATCGTGCCCGTCAGCGTGTACGATGCCTGCAGAGACATGACGATTCCGGTGAAGGTCGCGATGAAGAGCGCGATGGGAACCGACGCGACACCCACCCGGGCCATCTGGGGCAAGAGGTGCGGCGCCCATATGCCGACGTTGCGCACCGACGCGGCCGAGGCCATCAGCAGGGCCCAGGCCTGTCCCATCTCCTGCAGAGCCGTGATGGTGCGGCCCCCAACCAGGGCGAGCGCCCCCGTAATCCGATCGAGCATCAGGAAAGATAGTCCATCCACCCGCCATTGCCCCGCTTGCGGACGGCCGGCGCAAACCCAACGAGGGTGAAGCTCACGCTGTCCGTACGGGACGCGGTTCCGGCCCGACCACGCCAGCTCAGGACCACCTCCCCGACGTGATCCGAAGCGCACCTCACGGTCGCCTCGACCTCCAGCCCCTGCTCCTCCGACTCGATCCTGATCCGGATCAGGCCGCCGGCATCCGCTTCCGGGACCCTGACCGGGTTGCGGAAGAGCGCCTTGGTGGACTGCCTGCCCGAAGGAAGCCTGCGCGTCACCTTGATGCGCTCAAGCCAGTCCGGCGGGTAGCTGATCCGGTAGCGGAACCCCAACTGGTCCGTTCCCGTGGCGTCTTTGTTGTGGCGGGACATGTCACAACCTCAATGGCGCGGGCGAAAAAGTAAGCAGAAGAAGCGCGAACGACGCCCACGCGAGGATCGTTCGACCTCGTCCCAGCGGTTCCTCCTCGCTCATCACCGACGGATGCGCCACGCTGCCCCGCCCGAGGAGGAGGACGACGCCACCCCAGAGCCACCAGCCCCACCAGACGAGCCCGAGCGGAACCATGAGCAGCAGAAACGCCCGGGCCGCCGTCCGCTGCCTGGGACCGGCCAGCGCGTAGAGGATGTGGCCGCCGTCGAGCTGACCCAGGGGGAGCAGGTTCAGCGCGGTCACGAAGATGCCCAGCCACCCCGCGAAGGCGAGCGGATGCAGGAGGACGGCCGAACCGCTCTCGAAGCCGGGAACGGTCAGGGCGGCGGACAGCTGGAGGAGCGCGCTGCTCCCGATCCATACCGGTTCAGTCAGGAAATGGACGAGGAACGGATAGAGCCCCTCTTCGCCGCCCGGCAGGACTTCGGAGAGGCGCAGGCCGATCAGCAGCACGGGCAGCGACAGGAGGAAGCTCACCGCCGGCCCCGCGATCCCGATATCGAAGAGGACGGAGCGCCGGGGGATGAGGCCGCGGATCCTGATGAACGCGCCCAGGGTGCCCACCAGCGAGAAGTAGGGAGGAAAGGGGATGAAGTACGGCAGCGAGACGGGCACCTGGTGGCGCCGCGCGATGAAGTAGTGGCCGAGCTCATGGCCCAGCAGGATGCCGATGAAGGTCAGCCCGAACGGCAGTCCGACCGCCAGCTCGGAGACACTGAAGCGCGTCGGAACGGGGAACCAGGTGCCGCCGATCTGTGCGAAGCGCGTGTCCAGGACGTCGATCCCGGCGAGGAAGCCCCCGGCGACGATCGCACTGCCGAGCGCCGCCAGGAAAAGTCCGAAGTGAAGAGCGGGATTGTTGCGAAGAGCCTTGACCTGCATGAAAGTGTTTGCAATCCTTTTGGATAGGTCATTTTTCCGAATCGAGCGCCACCCGTCGTGGACGGCGCCGCCTCAAAGCTGGTCCTCGCACTCACCCGTTGCGCCAAACCGCCCGGTCATAGCGTCATACCGAGCCGCCTTTTCCGGCACCCTCACGTGACTCCCGATGGACATCGCCGAACTCAAGAATAGCACGGTAGCCCAACTCCAGGGCTATGCGGAAGCCCTCAACATTCCGAACAGCGATCGGCTCGCCAGGCGCGATCTGATCTTCCGGATACACGAGGGGCTTGCACGGCGTGACGAGGCGCCGCGTGCAGAGGGCGTGCTCGATATCCTGCCCGACGGATACGGGTTCCTGCGGTCCCCGAGCTGGAACTACCTGAGCAGTCCCGACGACATCTACGTGAGTCCTCCCCAGATCAAGTCGCTCGATCTGCGTCGGGGTGACACGATCGTCGGCCCCGTGCGGCCCCCCGGACGCGGCGAGCGCTACCTCGCGCTGCACAGCGTCGAGCGGATCAACGGCCTGCCCCCGGAGTCCGCCGCCAAGCGTCCCGAATTCGACAACGTGCGTCCGTGGTACCCCACCCGGCGCCTCAATCTGGAGATCCCCGGCGGGGCGCTGTCGGTGCGCATCATGGACCTGATCGCGCCGATCGGGCTCGGGCAGCGCGGACTGATCGTGTCTCCCCCGAAGGCGGGCAAGACGACCATCCTGCGCAACCTCGGCAATGCGATCGCGACCAACCACCCGGAGGTCCAGCTCGTGGTGCTCCTGATCGACGAGCGGCCGGAAGAGGTGACGGAGATGGAAGAGAGCGTCCGCGGCGCGGTCGTCGCGTCCACCTTCGACGAGCCCGCCGTCCGCCACCGGCAGGTTGCGGAGATGGTGCTGGCCAAGGCCAAGCGCCAGGTCGAGCACGGGCGGGATGTCGTGATCCTCCTGGACTCGATCACGCGGCTCGCCCGCGCCTACAACATCCTGGCGCCCCAATCCGGGAGGATTCTGTCGGGCGGTGTCGACGCTAAAGCGTTGTCGAAGCCGAAGCGCTTCTTCGGCTCGGCTCGGAGCCTGGAACATGGCGGCTCGCTCACGATCATCGCCACGGCGCTGGTGGAGACGGGCAGCCGCATGGACGAGGTGATCTTCGAGGAGTTCAAGGGCACCGGCAACATGGAGCTGGTGCTGGACCGCGAGATCGCGGACCGGCGGGTCTATCCCGCCATCGACATCAACCGCTCGGGCACGCGCCGGGAAGAGCTGCTGCTCACCGAGAAGGAGCTGAACCGCGTCTACCTGCTGCGGAACTTCCTGGGCCACATGCCCGAACCCGAGGCCGCCGAGTTCCTGATCGACAGGATCTCGCGCCATCATACCAACGCGGAATTCCTGGCCGCGATGGCGCAGGGGGAGTAGCGGGCGCTAGGCGTCGGCTTCGCGGTAGCGCGGGTTCACCACCAGGTCACCCGACTCGAAGACCTTCCGGTCCCAGGGGTAGATGAGCGTCGAGTCGGTCGCCAGCGCGAAGTAGTCCGGCTGGAAACCGCGTGTGCGCACGAAGCTGGTGGCGGTACGAATCTGTGCGGGTCCGACCTCGCGCACCGCGGCGAGCGCCAGGCGCATGGTGTCTCCCGACGTCGTGATCTCGTCCACGATCAGCACCCGCTTGCCCCGGGCCTGCCTGGGCGCGGCGGAGAGGATGGAGGGACGCTGCCGCACCACCCGGCCACCCTCTCGACGGGTGATCTTCAGCGAGAAGAAGTCGCGCCGCATGATCGAAGCGACCACCGCGCCGGGAATCACTCCGGCCCGCGCGATCCCGATGATGATGTCCGGGTCGTAGGTCTTGGCGACCTTCAGAGCCAATGCCCGGCACAGCTCTCCGAACATCTCCCAGGACAACTCCATGAAGTCGTCGCTCGGGGTCACGTCCCGCGGATTGAATGAGCCGCTCAACATTGTCTCCTCGTATCGCCTGGTGCAGTTTCGGACACGTCGTGCCCGGCACCACAATTTGTCATGTGAGTCGCCGGGGCCGACCGCGTCCCGCAACTCCTGCCCCCTCGCAACCACGGACTACCGCCGGCACATGACCAGCGATCCAAAGCAGGCAGCCGACACCCGCTTCGCCGAAGCCCTGGCCGCCAGCGGCGCCCGGGATCCGCGGGACTACTACCGCGCGAAGCTCCGCGAACTGAAGCGGCTCAACCCCGAGGGGTACGCCGAGGGGGTTGGATATTACCAGCAGACGCTCATTCCGTCCATTGCCGGCGGCGAGGCGGATCCGATCGAGGCCTGGCGCGACTACGGGCTGCTCATCGCCCGCCTGACGGCGCCTGGACGGCCGGTCGCCATCGATCCGGAGGGACGCTCGCGCCCGTTCGAACCTCCCGGCAACGCCGCTGACATGGTGCTGCACCTGCCCGAGTCGAGCAGGGAGCGGCCGATCCTCGTCGCCCTGCCGGCCGAGCCGACCGGCGCCCAATCGGCGACCTACGACTGGCTCGTCGCGGGACGGCGGGCGCTACGAGGGGCCTAATCCTCCACCATGTAGCCGATCCCCCAGGCACCCAGCCCGAGGTGGGTGGCGATCACCGGCGTGATCGGCGACACCAGGATCTCCGCGCCGGGGTGGCGCGCCAGCAGCTTCTCCCGCAGAGGCTCGACGATCTCGGGCGCGCCCGCATGCACGATCCCGAAGCGCACCTTTTTCGCTCCGGGCGGGATCTCCGCGAAGACCCCGTCCAGCAGCAGCTTCCGGACGCGCCGGGCTCCGCGAGTCTTTCCGATCGCCCGGATCTTGCCGTCGGGTCCCAGGCCGAGAACCGGCTTCAGATCCAGGAGGCCCGCAAACCAGCCGGCAAAATGACTCAGGCGGCCCGAGGCGATCAGGCGGTCGAGGGTTCGCACGGTGAATGCGATGCCCGACTGCCCCCGGACCCTCTCCACCTCCTCGACGATCTCGGCCGGCGTCATGCCTGCCTCGGCCAGCTCCGCCGCCTTGAGGGCGAGCAGCCCGATCAGAATCGACGCCGCGTTGGAGTCCACCAGGCGGATGTCCAGATCGGGCGCCATGCTCGCACCGTGCTCGGCGGACTTGAAGATGCCCGACAGCGACGCTGCAACGAAAATGGCCACCACCACCTCGGAGTCGTCCGAGGCCCTCTGGAACGCCTGCATGAACTGGCCGGGCGGAGGCTGCGAGGTGGTCGGGAGGGGCCCGCCGCTCTCCAGGCGCGCAACGAACTCCTCCGCCGTCACGTCGATCCGGTCCCGCAGCGTCGTGTCTCCGTCCACCAGGAGGAGGGGCACCATGTGGATCCCGTGGGCATGCATCACCGCATCGGGCAGGTCCGAGCCGGAGTCGACGAGGATGCCCACCGGGCGGCGCACAGCGTCCGCTCCCGCCCCGCGCGCCGCCTCGAACTGCGCGAACATGTCCTCGGCCTTGTGCGCGGTAACGCTGCCGACCGAGGCACAGTAGTCGATGGCCGCGCCGGGGTGATCGGTATGGAGGTGGATCTTGAGGATTTCGTCGGCGCGGATGACCAGCAGCTCCTCCGAGCCCTCGGACAGCGCCGCCCGCACGGTCTGCTCGTCGGGCAGACCCGCGCCCTCCACGAGAATCTCGGTGCAGTAGCGCCGGGTCCCCTGGCCGAGAGGGTGGTCCATCGCCCCGATGGGGGACCAGTCGGGGCGCCCCGCATCTTCGTCCGCACCCGCGCCTGCATCGTCCGTTCCGAACTCGGCGTCCTCGCCGTGCTCGATGAGGCCCACGACCCCCTCGATCATGTGCACGTACCCCTTCGCGCCCGCATCCACCACTCCGGCCTCGGCAAGCACCGGGAGGAGGTCCGGAGTCCGCTCCAGGGAATCCTGCGCCGCCTCGAGAACGTGCCCCATCAACGTGCTGAAGTCCCCCGTTGCCGCATCGGTTCCCGCATCGGATGTCCCCTCGGCCGCGGACGCCGAGTCGCGCACCACCGTGAGGATCGTTCCCTCGACCGGGTTTTCGACCGCTCTGTCCAGCGAGCGGGAACCCGCCAGGAGCGCATCGCCGAATTCGACCGAGGAAACCCGGCTGTGTCCCTCAAGCCCGCGGGCGAAACCCAGGAGAAACTGCGACAGCATCATCCCGCAGTTGCCCCGCGCGCCCAGCACAGCCGACCTCGCCACCGCCGACGCCACGCGGTCCACCCTCCTCTCGCGCGACCCCGCCAGATCGGCCGCGATGGCATCGAGGGTCATCGCCAGGTTGGTGCCCGTGTCTCCATCGGGAACCGGAAACACGTTGATGCGGTTGAGTTCAGCCTTGCCCTTCCGGCCCTGGGCACACGCCGCCAGCAACGCGCGCCGCAAACGCGGGCCATCCACGTAGGCGATTCCGGACCTGTCGGACATGGCGCTCACACTCCACACTCAGGTGTCGGTACTCGCAAGCTTCGGGTACTCGCGATCACTGTTTTGTCCACGGTATGGCATCCTTGACCCAGGCAACAGAGATGACAACCCCGCTCCCCGCGCTGCGACCAGGCGTCGTGTACCTCTGGGAGGGACGGCTGGATGTCCCGGACCACGTCACGGCGGCCGCACGGACGCTGCTCTCCGACCACGAGAAAAAGCGTGCCGACCGCTTTGTGTACGATCGACACCGCCGCCGCTACACCGTCGCCCAGGGCCACCTGCGCCGCGTGCTTGGCCAGCTGACCGACACCAGTCCGGAGCAGATCCGCTTCCGGTTCGGAGAGCACGGCAAGCCGTTTCTGCCGGGCGGACCCTCGTTCAATCAATCCCACTCCGAGGAGCGGATCATGATCGCCGTGGCCACCGACGGGCGCCTGGGGGTCGACATCGAGGAGATCAGGCCGGTGAAGTACCTGCTCGGCCTCGCCGACAAGAACTTCGCGAAGGACGAGGCCGCCCTACTCCACGCCACTCCCGATTCCGAACGATTCACGGTCTTCTTTCGGCTCTGGACGCGAAAGGAAGCCTTCCTCAAGGCATTGGGGTTCGGACTGACCCATCCGCTGCGGTCGTTCTCCGTGGACCCGGCTCCGGGCGCTCCCCAGGGGCTCCTTGACGCGGGGGATCTGCCGGAGGATCCCACGAACTGGTACATCGGCGGCGTCCCCTGCTCCCAGGGTGCTGAGGCGGCGCTCGCAGTGGACCGGGCCGGGATCGAGCAGGCGCCCCTGCCCTACGATCCGGACGGACTCTAAGCCCCGCTACAAGCCACCGGCTCCGGCGCACACGCGGACGCCTCCACCTCGCAAACCATCGGCTCCGACACGCACGCCGACGCCGCGGCCTCGCAAGCCACCGGCTCGGACGCACAAGCCGACGCAACCGGCTCCGGCGCACAAGCCGAGGGCCCCGCGTCGCACGCCGTCTCCGCCACCCCGGTCGTCGCGTTGGAGCAGATCGCGCCGTTCGTGTAGCAGGTGTAGCAGGCGGACTCGGCCAGCGGAGCGGCGATCGTGACCGCTTCAGTGAGGGTGTCGGCGAGACGGGCGCTCGGATAATCCAGCAGGATGGGGCAAGCGTATACTCCCGCGGCGGTAACGAGCCGCGCGCGGGTGCAGAGGAGCTGATCGAGGTCGTAGCCGTGCATCATCTCGTGGGTGACACGCTCGCAGTCGGTGTAGCCGCGATTGCGTTCGGCTTCCTCACCGATCAGAAGGGGCGGCAGGATCTTCAGGCGCGGCTCGTCGTAGCCGACCCCGCCGAGGGCGTCGCGAAAGGCCTGAAGCGTGCACGCCATCTCCTCGCAGGGCCAGCTCTGCATGGCCGTGATGATCGGGCGGAACCCGGCCGCGGCCAGGTTGCCCACACCTTCCATGGCCCGCTCGAAGGTGCCCTCGCCCCGGATCGGGTCGTTCGTCGCGGGCGAGTACCCGTCGATGCTCACCCGCAGCTCCAGCGGATGCGGACTGCCGTCCTGGATCGCCCGCAGCTCCGCGACGCGCCGAGGCGGAAAGAGGGTGGCGTTGGTGAGCACCGTGGCCGGGCCGTACTGCAACGTGTCCTCGAGGATGCCCTCCATCTCGTTGTTCATGAAGGGCTCACCGCCCGTGAAGTAGAACTCCTTCACACTCATGTCGGCGGACTCTTCCAGCGTCGAACGCACCATCTCCCGGGTCATGAACCAGAACGAGTGATTGTCGGGCGAGCAGGAGATGAAGCAGTGGCGGCAACGCAGATTGCAAACGGTCCCGCTGACCTGAAACCAGAGCTGATCGAGGGCGGTCAGAGGGACTCTGGGATATCCTGGGGCGATCATGATCGTACCTGGCGCGGAAGCGGGTATTCTCGGCTCCTGGTGTAACCGGAGTACAGCAACCGAACTGGAAGGTTCCGGCGCTCCCGAGGCTTGCTGTACGATGTTGTCCCGTAATATTTACGAGGCGAAAGCACCCCCTGCCAATACCCGAACACCCCGACCGAAGACGCTCTCGTGCAATTCACGACCATCAATCCTGCCGAAGGCACCCTGCTCCGCAGTTATCCGTTCATGTCTCCCGAGAAGCTGGACGCGGCAATCCGGAAGGCCCTGAGTGCGCAGGAATCGTGGAGGGCAATCTCCCCGCGCGAGCGCGCCCGGTGCGTCGCCACCCTCGCAGAGAAGCTCCGCCAGCGCCAGCGGCACCTCGCCGAGGTGATGACCATGGAGATGGGCAAGCCCCTGCGCGAGGCCGCCGCCGAGGTGGAGAAGTGCGCTCTCGGATGCGACTACTACAGCCGGCACGGTCCCGCCTACCTGCGCGACCAGGTGGTGGAGACCGAAGCCCACCGCAGCTACGTCACCTTTCAGCCGCTCGGCCTCGTGCTCGCGATCATGCCGTGGAACTTCCCGTTTTGGCAGGTCATGCGCGCCTCGATCCCGGCCCTGATCGCCGGCAACGGCATCCTCCTCAAACATGCTCCGAGCGTTCCCTGCTGCGCGCTCGAACTGGTCGATCTCTTCGAGGCGGCCGGCTTCCCCGAAGGCATCTTCACCAACCTCTTCATCGACGTGCCCACAGCGGGCGACCTGATCCGCGATGCGCGCGTTCAGGCGGTCACCCTGACGGGCAGCACGCGCGCTGGACGCCAGGTCGCGGGGATCGCCGGGTCGCAGATCAAGACGTGCGTGCTGGAGCTCGGTGGGAGCGACCCCTACGTCGTGCTCGAGGACGCGGACCTGCCCCGCACCGTCGAGGCCTGCGTGACCGGCCGGCTGATCAACGCGGGGCAGAGCTGCATCGCCGCCAAGCGCATGATCGTGCACGAAGCGGTCGCGGACGCGTTCACAGAGGCGCTCGTGCAGCGGATGGGAGAAACGCGCGTGGGCGACCCGATGGCCGAGATGACGGACGTGGGGCCGCTCGCGCGCGAGGATCTGCGCGACCACCTGGCGGACCAGGTCGAGCGCAGCGTGGACGCGGGCGCGCGATGCCTGCTCGGGGGCAAGGTGCCCGATGCCCCCGGGTGGTACTACCCCGCCACCGTGCTCACCGATGTCCGCCCCGGGATGCCCGCCTACGACGAGGAGATCTTCGGTCCGGTGGCGTGCATCATCCGCGTGGGCTCGGAGGAGGAGGCGCTGCGCGTGGCCAACGACACCGCCTACGGACTCGGCGCGGCCGTCTTCACGCAGGATCTGGAGCGCGGCGAGCGAATCGCGCGCACCGGCATCGAGGCGGGCGCATGTTTCGTCAACGACTTCGTGAAGTCCGACCCGCGGCTGCCCTTCGGCGGCGTCAAGTCCAGCGGCTTCGGCCGCGAGCTGTCGGACTTCGGGATCCGCGAGTTCGTGAACGTGAAGACGGTGCTTATCCCCTAGAAGCGATGCACGGCAAGCTGCCGGCGTAGTTGCAGGATCTTGACGTCCGGGTCGACGACGACCTCGCGGGGCTCGAAGTCGGTGACGATCTCAAAGCGGCGCTCATCGCCGGCCCCCAGGAGCACGTCCGTCCTTGTAGCGCGGTAGTCCGGCAGAGTAGAGCCGTCCGGCGCGAAGCGCTGGCCGCTGGTAGCTGCGATGTCGACCGGCATGGTGCCGGTGCCAATGTTCGTGATGCGGCCGTGCACGCGCCAGCGGCCGTCACCGGTTTCCTCTGTGGTGACTTCGGCCAGCCGGTACTCCGGGAGGACGATCTCGTCGAACCACTGTCGTGCAAAAGCGTCAAAGGCCTCCGGATCGGGGGCGTGGACACGCATGACGCGGAGGAAGTCCGGCGGCAGCGGATGGTCCGGGTTCAGGTGATAGGCCTGGATGTAGGCGCGCAATCCGGCGAGCATGGCGTCTCGTCCGATGAATTCCTTGAGCATCCAGAAGACACAGCCACCCTTATCGTAGAACAGCGTGTTGTTGGCGCCGAGGTCCGTGTGCTTCGAGATGGGAACCTCGGCGTCGAACAGCCGCGACTCGGCGTAGTTGCCCTCGAAGCGCTCGAACATCTCCATGCGGTCGCGCGGTCCCTTGACCTGCTCGGCCAGCATCAAGGCCGAGAAATGGGACAGCCCTTCATGCAGGACGTGGCCGCCCGGGCCCTCGCCCGCCTGCACGAGGTTTCCCCACCACTGGTGAGCGACCTCGTGACCCACGAACAGGAAGGCGAGGCGCGTCCGTGGCTCGCTGTAGGTCTGGAAGGCGGCCTCGGAGAAAATGGTGTTGGTCGGGTATCCCTGGGCCCCCTGTCCATAGAGCCGGCTGACCTGGCTGATGCGCAGCTCACGCCAGGGGTAGGGCCAGAACCACTCGGAGTAGTAGCGGCGAGCCGCATCGAGGGCCTCGCCCATCTCCTCGATATTCCAGGTGTGCTCGGGGTGGTAGTGGATGGCGGTCCCGGCACCCCGTCGTACGGCCCATTTGCCGCCGAGGATGTTGAAGAGGAAGACGGGCTCGTCGCTCTCCCAGACGACGGTGCGATGGCCGGCGGCGACCCGCTCGTCGGTCATCACCCCGGTCGAGTTGTAGGTGTAGGACTCGGGGCCGGTAACCCGGATCCGCGTTGTGTACGGCTGGCCGCCGCCGAAGTTCGGCGGGGTGACACCTTCGAACCAGTTGTCCGGGTAGCGACGCGGATCGTAGTCGTTGTCCTCGTCCTGCCCAATGCTCTCGTCGTAGACGATCGCCGGGAAGGTTCCCCCGACACCGTACCCCAGGTTGATACTGGACGGCAGCACGAGGGCGCCGTCCAGGTTGTTGTCTACACCGTTCCTGGTGAAGCCGGTGGGGACCTCGCCGTGGTACGAGAACCCGAGGCGCAGCGTCTGACCGGGCTGCAGTGGGCTGACCGGCCGGACGACCCACAGGCCGGCGCTGTTGTCAATCTCGCCGACCCGCTCGCCGAGGCTCCACCGCACATCTTCCCAAAAGCCCAACGTCACCGGGAATTCATCGATCGCCACACTCTCGTCGTTGACGAGCAGGTAGCTGCCCTCGACGGAGAAACGGCGGCTTTCGGGCTCGAGCTCGACATCGAGGTCGGCATGTCGAATGTTCGGCGTGAGGGCATCTCGCCAGGTCGCCATGTTTCCGCGCCAGTAGTTCTTCCGGACCTCCTGGGCGACATCGCCCTCGAAGCCGTTGCGGACCAGGACGTATAGGGGAATCCCGGGAAGCAGCGGGAGGGCGACCAGGGGCAGGAGCGCTACCCCCGTGCGCAGCAGGGAACGGGGGCGCAGCCGTTGCACGATGCGAACACCATCGAACTCCTGCCGACCGAAAAAGCGTACCGCCAGACCGACGAAGAGTGCGGCAAGGCCAAGCAGCATCAGCCGGCTCAGCAGGAGCGGGCCGCGGTCGAGCTCCAGCGTCCCATGTCGCTCCAACTGAGCGTGTCCCAGGCCATCCAGTTGGTAACCCAGGTAACCTCATCGGCGATGGAGGCGAAGACGCTGTAGAAGAGCACGGCCAGGCCGATCCCGTAGGTGGCATAGCGGTTGCGGGTCAACGTGTGCAGGGCGAGCACGAAGGCGGCCCAGACCAGGAAGGTCGGTAACAGGATCAGACCCCAGATGAGCACGAAGGGGCTCAGGTGGAAGGGGACCTCGACGCCCCAGGTGGCGCCCCGGTAGAGCGAGACGCCATACGCCGCCACCAGCGAGGCGCCGAGAACGACCAGCGCCACCAAGCCGTTGCCGATCGCTTTACCGGCCAGGATCGCGTCCGTTCGCGCCGGGACCGAGTAGTAGATGGCGGCCAGGCCGAGGGTGTGCTCCCGCTGGACCGACTCGACCATGTAGAAGAGCAGCAGGGCGCAGACCAGCAACGACAGCGTGTTCATCATCGACACGGCCATGATTCCCGGGACCGGCAGCATCGGGGAATCGAACAGGCCGGTAGTCAGCGCCATGATGGTCAGGGCTTCCCAGACGATGAGCGGCGTAAACAGGTAGAGGCTGGGACGCTTTAGCAGGGCGCGCAGCTCTGCCGCCACAACGTCGCGCATGGTGGTGAGAAAGGCCGGGCGTGCCGTCCCCATTCTGGCGAGGGGAGCGGCGGCGGCCCCCAACGCAGTCGGTGGGCGGGGTCGGGCAGCGGCCGTGGTCCGGGCCACGGAGAGCGAGCCGTCCGAGGCTGCTTCGAACGCCAGGCTCGCGGCGCGGCGGGCTCGTCTACGCTGCTCCCCGTGGGCCCGGCGCAGGCTCCTGGCAAGCGACCTCTGAGCCCAGAGCACCGCAAGCAGTCCGATCACCACGGTGGCGATGCGATTCAACTGAAACCCGGGGTCTACAGCGATTCGGGCGGTGTTGTAGAAATCGGCACCCCGGTCTATCTCGATGTAGGTCTGGTCGAGCCACCGGAACCCGGACGGATCAAGTACGGAAATCACGGTGTTGATGCCATCGTCGAGCCAGTTGGGAGACCAGGTCCACAGGAAGGTCGAAAGCATGACGATCCCGATGGGAACGACGAACACGAGGACGGGCTTTCGCCAGCACGTTCCGACGGCCAGAGAGACACCACCGAAGAACAGGATCATCGGCAGGCCGAAGAGAAGGCCGGGCCGGAGGTAGGTCCAGGCCGAGAACGGACCGATCTGCTCGGGCTCCGCACCGTTGGGGACGACATGGTTGAAGAGCATGCTGAGGCCGAGGTCGAGTCCCAACAGAACGACGAAGCATATGAGGACGGCCGTGAACTTGCCCCAGACATACTCGCCGGGGGTCAAGCGCGTGGTGTGGAGGATCTCGCCCACCCCGAGCTTGTCGTCGCGGATGACGGTCATGCCTGCGGCGATGGCGACGAAGAAGCTGTAGACGGCGAAGGTTAAGGCGGCTGTCGACCAGGAGACGAAGAACTCGGAGTTGAGCCAGACCTCCTTGCCGCCGATGACCGTGGTGCCGCTCTGTAGCCGAATATCCCCCTGGGCATAGAACCAGGAGACGTACCCGACGATCGCCAGTAGGACGTAGTAGAGGGGCCGCCGCAGGTTTGCGCCGACCTCGCGCCGGGTGACCTCGAGGAAGCGAGCCGCGCTCATTTGGCTCCCATGAGAACGAGGTACGCGTCCTCCAGCGTCGGCGCCACCGGCTCGAAGCCCTCGGGAACGTTGCCGTTGTCCGCGTGCACGCGGACCCGGTAGCGTCCCTCTACGAGAAGCGCCTGGGTGACCCGGTTCTGCGCGGCGACCTGCTCCAGATCCTCGTTCGAGACGGCTCGTTCGTAGATCGTGCCCCGTATGGAATCGCGTGCGTCCGAGGGCGTCGTATCTGCAACAATCTCGCCGTCGCGCATGACGGCGAACCGTGGGCACAGGACAGCGACGTCCTCGACGATGTGGGTCGAGAGGATGACGGTGCGACCCTCGGCCATCTCGGCGAGGAGCCGGTAGAAACGCAGCCGTTCCTCGGGATCGAGACCGGCGGTCGGCTCGTCGACGATGACAAGCGTGGGATCGCCTGCCAGGGCCTGGGCGATGCCAAGCCGCTGTCGCATCCCGCCGGAGTAACCACCGACCTCGCGTCGGGCATCGTCGGTCAGGCCGACCCGGGCCAGGAGCTGGTCGGCAAGCTCTCCGAGGGGCACATCGGCGGTGACGCCTTTGAGCCTCAGCAGGTACAGCAACATGGCGTGCGCCGAAAGGTGCGGGTAAAATCCGAAATCCTGCGGCAGGTAGCCGAGCTGCAACCAGGCAATCTCGGGATTCTGAACAATGTCCTGCCCCTCGAACTCCACCGAGCCGGATGTGGGTTCCAGCAACCCCGCCACGATCTTCATCAGAGTCGTCTTGCCGGCGCCGTTCGGGCCCAGCAGTCCGAACATCCCGGAACCAACATCAAGATCGACCCCTTGGAGTGCGGCCACCGGGCCCGGGTACACCTTCACGAGGTCACGGATCACAAGCATGACAGCTATCTATAGGGGTATCGAAGGCGTTTGCGAAAGCCTTCGGTTGTCGGCTGGGGAGTTCGAGTGTGCCAGAACTCCCACACGCCTTGCCTCGACCACCATCCCGCGAACACCTTGCATCGCCGCGCGTGGCGGTGGGCTCACCTGACGCTGCGGCAGAACCAGCAAACCCGGAAAGGCCCTCCCCATGAAGATGACCGCCGCCATCTGCGCGCCCACGTCCACCATTGCCCGCCTCACAACCGCCATCTCCCCGCTCGTGGCCGCACTCGCCACTGCCGCCGCACCGCTCCTCCCGGCCCCGCTCCACGCCCAGACCACCTCGCCCCCCGTGTACATGGAGCTGGCGCGCTCCCTCTTCCAGGAGCTGGTCGAGATCAACACGACCAACACCGAGCGCGGCAACAACACCCTCGCCGCCGAGGCCGCCGCCCGCACGCTCCTCGCAGCCGGATTCCCGGAAGAGGACGTCCACGTTCTGGTCCCCGACGACGCCCCCACCAAGGGCAACCTCGTCGCGCGCCTCCGCGGCCGCGACACCGGCCTCGCCCCGATCCTCCTGCTCGCCCACATTGATGTCGTCGAAGCGCTGCCCGAGGACTGGAGCCCGGACTTTCCGCCCTTCGACTTCACCGAGCGCGACGGCTACTTCTACGGACGCGGCGTCACCGACGACAAGGACGAGGCCGCGATCTACACCGTCAACCTCATCCGCATGAAGCAGGAGGGGTACGTCCCCGACCGCGACATCATCATCGCGCTGACCGCGGACGAAGAGGGTGGACCTCGGAACGGGGTCGCGTTTCTGTTGGAGGAGCATCGCGACCTGATCGACGCGGCCTTCGCCCTGAACGAGGGCGGCGGCGGGATGTCGCAGGACGGAGTGAAGCTCTCGAACAACGTGCAGGCGGCCGAGAAGCTCTATCTCTCCTTCTACTTCACGGCGACGAATCCCGGCGGCCACTCTTCGCTGCCCGTGCGCAAGAACGCCATCTACGATCTCTCCGGTGCGCTCCGCGCGGTCCAGAACCACGGCTTCCCGGTCATGCTCAACGAGATCACCGAGGAATTCTTCGGCCGCTCCGCCGATCTGGTCGGCGGCGAGATGGGTGACGCCATGCGCCGCATCGTGGCAAACCCGGACGACGTTGAGGCCGCGCGCACACTGGCCGTCGAGGCCGGCTACAACTCGCGCCTCCGCACCACCTGCGTGGCGACGCTGCTCGAGGGCGGCCACGCCCAGAACGCACTGCCGCAGCTGGCCCGCGCCAACGTCAACTGCCGCATCTTCCCGGGCCACGACCCGGCCGACGTGCTCGCCACGCTGTCCGAACTCGCCGCGCCCTTCGACGTGACGGTGGAACCGCGCGGCGAAGTCACCCCCAGCCCCACCTCCCCCCTCACCGACGAGGTCCTCGGCCCGATCGAGCGCATCACCAGCGAGATGTGGCCCGACGTGCGCGTCCTCCCGGTCATGTCCACCGGCGCCACCGACGCGCTCTACCTGCGCAACGCCGGCATCCCGGTCTACGGCGTGAGCGGACTCTTCGGCGACATGGACGACGTGCGGGCCCATGGGCGGGATGAACGCATCCGCATCGAGAGCTTCTTCGAGGGGCAGGAGTTCCTGTACAGGCTGGTGAAGGCGCTGTCAGGGGGCGGGGTGACCTGAGCGCGGAACCGTCGAGGGCGCTCTCGGCAGCTAGCGGCCCTCCCGCCTCAGCACGCTCCCCGGCAGCGCGCCGGTCACCGCGCCGTCTTCATACACCACCGCTCCCGCCACCCACACGCGCTCGATCCCGGCGGCCGCGAGATGCGGCTCGGCGGTGGTCGAACTGTCGATGACCGTGGCCGGGTCGAAGAGGACGAGATCCGCAGGCGCTCCGGGCTGGAGCACGCCACGATCGGCCAGCCCCATGTGCGCCGCCGCCAGCCCCGTCATCTTGTGGATCGCTTCTTCGAGGCCGAGCCGCCCCTCCTCGCGCACGTACCGCCCCAGCACCCTCGGGTAGGCGCCGAACCCGCGGGGGTGGGCGCCGCGCAGACCCCCGTCCGACGAGACGTTGGTGTGCGGCCAGGACATGAGCGTCGCGATGTCGTCGAAGTCCATGCTTCTCGCCACGATGCTCTCGCCGCCGTCCTCCCCCGCCGCCTCCGCAGCCTCCGACTCCGCGATCAGGTCCAGGTAGGTGGTCACGGGGTCGGTGCCGCGTTCGGCCGAAATCTCGGCCAGCGTCTTGCCCTCGAGACCCGGGTCCGGCCCGAAGCGGCCGATGATCATCCCCTCGGGCGCGACCAGTTCCTCCAGGGCGTAGCGCGCCGCCGCGCGGTCGGTGAAGTCGCGCTCCGGGAAGAGGACCGTCATGGTGGACTGCCAGTACTCGTAGGGGTAGACGTCCGCGGTGATGTCGAGGCCGCCGGCGCGCGCCTCGTCGAGCCGCGCCAGGATCTCCTCCGCCTGACCCCAGAGCCCCCGCGCGGCCAGCTTGAAGTGCGAGATCTGCACCGGTAGCCGCGCGCGCTCCGCAATCTCGATCGTCTCCTCGATGGCGGCGAGCAGCGCCCGGTCCTCGCTGCGCATGTGCGAGATGTAGCGGCCACCACTCGCAGCCGCAGTCATCGCCAGCGCGACCACCTCGTCCGTGCTCGAATAGATCCCGGGGTCGTACTCCAGCCCCGTCGACAGTCCCAGCACGCCACTCGCGAGTTCCGTTTCGAGCAGCGCCCCCATCGCCGCAACTTCTTCGTCCGTGGCCTCGCGGCGGAAATCGTCGCCCATGACCTGCCGCCGCAGCGTCCCGTGCCCTGCGTACGACGCCACGTTGACCGCCGCCGGAGTCGCCTCGAGCGCCGCGAAGAAATCGGCGATGGGGAACCGCGAGCCCCCGTCCTGCCCCGCAACGATCGTCGTGATCCCCTGGCTGACCACCGCCAGCGCCGTGAGTTCGCCCAGCAGCCCGCCGTCGTGGTGGCTGTGCGTGTCGATGAAGCCGGGTGCGAGCACAAGGCCGGCCGCATCGTGGACCGGCTCGCCGTTTGTGGGTGAGAGGGCGTCGTCCCCGTCGTCGGCAGCCACCTCGGCGATGACCCCGCCGGCCACACGCACGGAACCGATGAATCCGGGACTCCCCGTGCCGTCCACGATCGTGGCCCCCTGGACAAGGAACGACTCGGCGGCGGGCGGCGCGGCCGTGTCGGCGCAGCCGGGCAGGAGGGGGAGCCACGCGGCGAGGAGCAGGGCCGTGCGGAAGCGGCGGTTCTTCCTCTCCTGACTGCGCTTCACCTCGCCGCCAGCACAGTGCGCGACCGCTGCCGCGCGGTCTGCAACGCCCTCATGACTTATCACTATGTCGCCTCCACATTACAAAATGTAAACTGTTGTTTACATCCAGCTGGCAGCGCGGGCGTTTCAGCCCCGATCCACCTCCGGCACGGCCTTGTCCATCTCGGCCGCCACCTCCCGCGGATCACGCATCTGCGTCAGGTCGAGTTCATAGTCCGGCACCTCGCGCGGCACGAGCTTCTCCTTCAGCTCGCGGATTTCCCGGCCCGACAGGCCCAGCCCGGCCAGATCGGCGTTGGTCAGCGCGGCGCCGTCACGTGCGGAGACCCCGTCGCCGTCCGCCGACACGAGGCGGGACAGCGCGGCGATCTCGCCCCCGGTGAGCTTGTCGCCCATGACCTGGTAGTCGATCCACGCTTCGTAGCTGAGGGGCGCGACGCGCTTGACCATCCCCGCCATCACGCGCCCGTACTCCTGGATCTCCCACTGGGCGTGGTCATCGACGCGGAGCGTGAGGAAGTGGAGCAGGTTGTGCAGGTCGATCTTCCAGTACCACTGGGTGTAGGTCGAGAGCGGCAGGTCGATGCGGGCGAGCTCGCGGGCGACGTTCTCGCCGACAAGCCAGCCGTAGTCGTCGGCCGCCCGCGTCCGCACGTCGTCCCATCGGCGCATGGCTTCGCGGTAGAACTCGGGACTGACCGAGCCGGGCGCGCGGCCCTGGTTGCTGGTGGCGCTCTGCAGGGAAAACTGATCGTGCTCGGGGCTGTAGAAGAGGAGCGGCATGAGGCTGTAGCGACCGCTGTACTCGTTGACGGAGTTGTGCGTGACGATGCCGTTCGCAACGAAGTTGTGGTGTGGGCCCTCGACTTCGAGGTCGTAGGTTTCGCGTTCGCCGACGTACTCGAAGCGGGCGACGCGCACGAGCTTGGTCCGGTAGTAGACCTGGTTCCAATCCAGCCGCTCAGCCGCACCGTTCACATGCACGAAGTAGTCACCGTGCCTCCAGACCGCCCGGCCGCCGGTCTCCCGCACTCCCGTTGCTCCCCGGAGCGTGTCCCAACCCCCGGCGAACAGGAAGCGGTGATCGGCCGTGGCCTCGATCGACTTGCCGTCCTCCAGGACCATTCTGAAGACCGGCTTCACACCGTTCCTGTACACGTCCACGATGCGGGTGTGCTGCAACGCGAGCGTGTCTTCGTCGACCTGCCTCAGCTTCATCCGTTTCACGCGGTCGCGGCGGAAGAACGGGTTCCGCTGCTTGTCCGGACGGGTCCTGTTTCGGGTGGGCTGGAAGCGTCGCCAGATCTCCTCGATGGGCAGTTTGTACAGTTGGCGGCGCCCTCTCGCCTCTGCGCCGGGCAGGTCGAAGTAGACCTCCGTGCCCTCTGCCAGGCAGGCCGTCCGGTGCCGTATCCACTGCCGCGCCACGAACATCGGCATGGCGCAGTGGAACTTGAACTCGACCATCTCCGACGGCGTGGTGTGGAGGTGGCGGCGCAGGTAGCGGATCAGCCCCCTGGTGGCCGAGACCTTCCGCGTGCCGTAGCCGTAGCTGACCCGGGCGGCGCGCTCCACCGAATCGTCGGTGCCCATGTAGTCGACCAGTGCGACGAAACCGTGGTCGAGGACGGGAAAGTAGCCGCCCAGGATCTCTTCGGCGGCGGGGACGGTGGGGCGGCGGGTGGGGTGGGTGGTGGGTTCCATGTTGGAAGCTACGTTGCGCCTCACCCCGTCGGAAGGCAAGATCACGGAATCCCCCGCCCGAGGAGTCCGAATGCTTGCATCGAAACGCAAACAGAGCGGTCCGTGGCGCCGGGCCTTCACGCTGACGGCGATATCCGCCAGCGTCGTGGGGCTGTCGTCGTGCAGCCCTCAGCCCGAGCCGAACACCCCCCGCGGCATGGTCACCGGCACCACCGGCGCGCAGGCCATCGAGGGAGGCGTCGAGATCCTGAAGGCCGGAGGCAGCGCCGCCGACGCCGCCATGTCCACCGCCCTCACCCAGATCTGCATGGCCGCTGGCTCGTGGGTCAGCTACGCCGGCCTCTTGACGATGGTCTACTACGACGCCGAGAGCGGCGAAGTCCACAACCTGAACGCGGCCTACAACACCGTCGCCGCCGAGACCGATCCCCTGACCATCCCCGGCATCGACCTGGCCGCCGGATTCGGGGGCTTCGAGGCCGAGCCCAACGGCCGCACGGTCCTGGTCCCGGGCTTCATGAAGGGCGTGGAAGCCGCCAACGAGCGCTTCGGCAAGCTCCCCTTCAAGGACCTGTTCACCTCGGCCATCGCGTGCGCCGAGGACGGTTTCGAATACCAGGAAGGCAACGCGGGGCAGTATGCCTTCAGAGAACAAGTGTTGAGTCGTCTGCCCGAAACGAAGGCTGTCTTTACAAAGTCAGACGGATCGCCCTACGAAGCTGGCGACATGTTCACCCAGCCCGCGCTGGCCCGAACGCTGCGCATGGTCGCCGATCAGGGCGCGGAGTACATGTACAGGGGTCCCTGGGCCGAGAAGCTCGTCGAGATGGTCGGCAACATCGGCGGCAGGATGACGGTCGACGACCTCGCCGCCTACGAAGTCATCTGGAGCGAGCCCGCTCGCGGCAGCTACCACGGCTACGACCTCTACGCCCACGGCAGCCCGGCGGAAGGCGGCATCGGCCTGATCGAGGCCATGAACCTGGCCGAACTGGCCGGCGTCTCCGATTACGGCCACTACGGCGACTCGCCCAAAGCGCTCTTCTGGCTGGCACAGATCGCGCGGCCGGGCCTCACCTTCGCGATCGGCGGCAAGGAGGCCGCGGACGGTCTCGCCGAGATGGTCGGCGCCGACCTGACCCACGAGACTCGCGTGCAGAAGGAGACCTCGGCAAAGCTCTGGGGCGCGATCCAGGACGGATCCTTCCCCGGCGTGGTCGTCCCGGAAGAAGGCGCCGCACCGCACTCGGACGCCGTCGTCGTCATCGACCAGTGGGGCAACATCGCCGCGGTCGTCCACTCCATCAACACGGTGAGCTGGGGCACCACCGGCATCTTCGTGGACGGCATCTCGATCCCGGATTCGGGCATCTTCCAGCAGGGCATGATGGCCCAGATCGAGCCCGGCAGCCGCCTGCCCGACCCCACCAACCCGGGCCTGGTCCTCAAGGACGGCGAGCCGTTCATGGGCTTCAGCTCGATCGGTTCGGGGCTGCACCAGCGCACCATCGGCGGCCTGCTCAGCGTACTCGACTTCGGCCTCACCCCGAGCGAAGCGGTCGACAAACCCGCGCTGGGCTCGTTCTCGTTCAGCGCCCTCGCGGAGGACGCGTCAACCCCCGCCGCGCAGGGCGTGGGCGTCGGCGACTATCCGCCCGAGTTCATCGCCGAGGTCGAGGCCATGGGCCAGCCGATCGATGAGGACGACGCGACACGCGGCTACTGGATCGCAATCATGATAGACCCGGAGACCGGCGAATTGCATGGCGCCTCGATCCGCGGGCTTGCGCTGGGGGGACGGGCGGTCGGGTATTGAGGGTGCTTGTGAAGCGCGTCACAAGCGTTTCGCCTTGGCCGCCTTCCGCCGAGCGCTCCTCTCCAGCTCCCGCTTGCGCAGCCGGATCGCATCCGGCGTCACCTCGATGAGCTCGTCGTCGTCGATGAAGTCGAGCGCCTGTTCCAGCGTCATGCGGAGCGGCGGCTCGAGGCGCACTGCATCGTCGGCGGCGGTGGTCCTCATGTTGGTGAGCTTCTTGGTGCGGCTGACGTTCACGTCCATGTCGCCGGGACGGGCGCACTTGCCCACGATCATGCCGCCGTAGCAGTCCAGGCCGGGTTCCACGAACATGACGCCTCGCTCCTGCAGGCCGAAGATCGCGAACGCCACCGCCTTGCCGGCGCGGTCCGCGACCATCGCACCGCGCCCGCGGCCGCGAATCGATCCCGCCCACGCGTCCCATCGATCGAAGCGGTGGTGGAGGATACCGTCGCCCTTGGTGTCGGTGAGGAATTCGGTGCGGTAGCCGAAAAGCCCGCGCGATGGGACGCTGAACTCGAGACGGGTCGTCCCGGAGTCGCCGACGGGCTTCATTGAGACCAGTTCGCCGCGGCGCTTGGCCACTTTGTCGATCACCGTGCCGACCAGGTCCGACGGGACTTCCGCGACGACCTCTTCATAGGGCTCCAGACGCGTGCCGTCGCCGTTCGTGCGCGTAATCACGCGGGGACGCGAGACCTGGAACTCGTAGCCCTCGCGCCGCATGGTCTCCATCAGGATCGTCAGGTGCAACTCACCCCGCCCGCTCACCGCGAAGGTATCGGGGCGTGCGGTGGGCTCGACGCGCAGCGCCACATTCCGCTCGAGTTCGCGACGAAGCCGGTCCCGCAGCTGCCGGGTCGTCACGTACTTTCCCGCCCGCCCCGAAAAGGGGGAATCGTTCACGACGAAGTCCACCGAGATCGTCGGTTCCTCGACGGTGATGCCGCGCAGCGGCTCGGGGAAGCGCGGATCCGTCAGCGTGTCGCCAATCTCGACGCCGTCGGTGCCCGCCAGCCCGACAATGTCCCCCGCCGGAGCCTCTTCGATGTCGATGCGATCCAGGCCGGTGAAGGTGTAGAGGCCGGTCACACGCGACGTCTGGGGATCCGCGGGCGGTGCCGCAGCGTCCGGGGGCCCCGCCATCAGCCGCGAAACCCGCCTCCCCATCCGCACCGCACCCCGCTCCACCCGTCCAATCGCAATGCGCCCCACGTACGACGAGTGGTCGAGGGTCGAAACCAGCATCTGGAACGGCCCGTCCGCGTCGACCGGCGGCGGCGGTATGTGGCTCACCACCGCCTCGAAGAGAGGCGTCAGATCCTTCCCCCCCACGCCGGGCTCCACCGCAACCCAGCCCTCCCGCCCCACCCCGTACAGGAACGGCGCGTCGAGCTGCCCGTCGCTCGCCTCCAGGTCCATCAGCAGCTCCAGCACCTCGTCGTGCACCTCGTCCGGGCGCGCATCAGCGCGGTCCACCTTGTTGATCACGATCACCGGGGTCAGGCCGAGCTCCAGCGCCTTGCGCGTGACGAACCGCGTCTGCGGCATCGGCCCCTCGGCGGCGTCGACCAGCAGGAGCACACCGTCGACCATGCGCAGGATGCGCTCCACCTCGCCGCCGAAGTCGGCGTGGCCGGGGGTGTCCACGATGTTGATCTTGGTGCCGCGCCACTGCACGGCGGTGTTCTTCGCCAGGATCGTGATGCCGCGCTCGCGCTCGAGCGGGTTGGAGTCGAGGATCCGCTCACCCACCTCCTGGCCTTCGCGGAAGACGCCCGCCTGCCGGAACATCTGATCGACCAGCGTCGTCTTGCCGTGATCGACGTGGGCGATGATGGCGATGTTGCGAAGCCGCGAGGGATCTTTGGGCGAACTGGCCTGCATGGCGCTGGGGACCTCGCCGGGGGGCTGTCCCGTCACCTGCTCCCCGCGGTGTCGATGCGGGTGAACGTATAGGTGCCGATCGGCTCGTCCGAGAAGGGGCTCACCCCTCTCAGGCCCTTGATGGCCTGCCTGGGCGAGGAGTCGGCATTGGGCGAGCGGTAGGAGGTGCCGTCGTCCGTGCCGGAATCGTAGGGGTAGAGCACGAACGTCAACTCGTCGACCCACTGGCCGAATTCGTCCTGCATGGACTGGCCCGCAGTGCCCACGAACCAGTCCGGACTGGGCGCGATCATCGTAACCAGAGTGATGAGTGGGTGATCGAGTGTGACGACAACTTCGCTGATCGTCGTGCTCGCAGGACTGCCGATCCCCCGCCCATTGATGACGGAGATGGCGTTGTCCGGTATTTCGGCGCGGATCTCGCGCGTGAGCAACCCGGTCCCGCCGGTCTCGGCCATTTGCTCGATTCCCGGGGTAGCGGTCTCGCCGGAAGCCCAGAAGCTCGCGCTGTCGTTGTGCACGGCGCCGATCAGCGGCGAGAAGTGGGCGCCGGACGGGAAGTCCGTGGGATGCGTCGTCGCGCTCCAGGTCGCGTTGAAGGTGACGCTGTAGATCGCGGTGTCCGAGGCCGGTTCAACCTCGCCCGCCACCGCATTGATCTCGGCGGCGACTCCGTCGGCGGCCGTCGCCGTGAGGGACTGGACGCCCGAGGCCGGGCCCAGGGTCCACGCAGTTCCGGCCAGCCCTTCGGAATCGGTCGTGGCCATGCTCGGATCGGCCGATCCGTGACCCTCGGCGGCCGCGAACGCCACCGCGACCCCTTCCACAGGCGAACCGCCGGCATCGTCTACGCGTACGACCAGAGGGTCGGCCAGCACCTGTCCAGGCAGACCCTCCTGTCCCCCTCCAGAAGCCACCGAGACCGACGCGGGAGCCTGCTGCACCGAAACCGAAGCCGTGCCGCTGAGGTTTTCATAGGACGCCGTGAGGGTCCCGCTCCCGTTCGCGACCGCGGTCACGACACCGGAAGACACGGAGAAGACGTCCGGATCGCTGCTCGACCAGGTGACGACGCCCGGGAAGGACACCCCGTTCTGATCCGTGATCTGTGCCCGGAAGGTTGCGGTTTCGCCCAGCGACGTCAGGGTCGCGGAGGACGGCGTGACCGTTACCGCGACGGGGCGGGACGGCTCGATCTGCATGATGGCGTCCTCGTTGGCGCAACCGGGGAATGCGAGCGCAATCAGGGCCGGAAGGCAGGCGGTCGCGGCGCGGGCAGGGCGCGGACGCAGGATGTCGGTCATGGTCATGAGGGGGTTCCCGGCAGATCCGTCACAGACTACATACTCGAAGAAAGCTAGTTAGAATCAGGGTCATTGGCATCGCCGCATCCGAACCACACCACCCAGCCCGGGAACGACCCCGCTCATGCGCCTTCGCACTTCCCCCTACACTAAACTGCTTACCGTGTTCGCAGGATTCCTGGCCGCGGTTGCAGTCCTGGCCTCGACGCCCCCCCAGGAGCCCACCCTCGTCGGCTTCACCGAGGACCGGGCCGCCACTCAGCTCGCCTGCGAGGCCCGGTTCCTGGAACTGCCTCGCAGCGAGTCCTTCCGGGGGCACCTCCAGACAATCACCGCGAACCCGCACCCCGCGGGATCGGAGGCCCAGGCGCGCGTCGGCGCATACCTCGGCCGCGCGATGGAGCGGGCCGGCCTGGAGGTCGCCGACTATCCCTACGACGTGTACCTGCCGGAGCTCACCGACGATGTCGAGGTCCACATCGTCACCCCGGTGGCCATGCAGCTGTCCAACCGCGAGCCCGAGCTTGAAGAGGACCGGTTCTCCGGGCACGAAGACCTGCTGAACGGCTGGAACGCGTTTTCCGGCAGCGGAGACGTGACCGGCGAGGTGGTGTACGCGAACTACGGGCGGCGCGAGGACTACCGGGCGCTCGACTCGATGGGCGTTTCAGTGGCGGGCAAGGTCGTGATCGCCCGCTACGGGGGGAATTTCCGCGGCTACAAGGTCAAGTTCGCCGAGGAGCGCGGGGCGGCGGGGGTCATCATGTTCAACGACCCGGGTTTCGGGGGACTCGGCGCCTACCCGGAAGGGCCGATGATGAACGGGCAGACGATCCAGCGCGGATCGGTGCTGACGCTGCCCTGGACCGGGGACCCGCTGACGCCCTTCGTCCCCGCCCTGCCCCTCGACGGGGACACACAGGTCGAGCGCCTCGACCCCTCCGAGGTGCCGCTCCACACCATCCCCGTGCTGCCCATCGGCTACGAGGCGGCGACCGAGATTCTGACCCGCATGACCGGCCCCGAGGTCCCGCCCGGTTGGGACGCCTCGATGGAGCTGGATTACCGGCTGACGGGCGGCCCCGATCTCACGGTGCGCGTGCGCGTCAATCAGCCCAAGAGGCTAACGCGGGCGACGAACGTGGTGGGCACCCTGCGCGGCACCGAATTCCCGGACGAGTGGTTCATCCTCGGCGCGCACTACGACCCGTGGGGGTTCGGCGCGATCGACCCGAACGGGGGGACCGCGATGCTCCTCACCCTGGCCGAGGCGCTGGGCGAGCTGGCGCAGGACGAGGAGTGCCGGCCGCGCCGCTCGATCATGATCGCTCACTGGGACGCCGAGGAGTACGGGATCATCGGGTCCACGGAGTGGGTCGAGCACTTGCGCGAAGAGTTGGAGGCCAACGCGATCGCGTACATCAACGCGGACGGGGCGGTGTCGGGGGAAAGTTTCGGCGGGTCCTCCTCCCCGTCGCTGAAGGGGCAGATCCTGGAGGCGACCAAGGCGGTCACCTACCCGGGCACCGGTGAGCGGCTCTACGACTGGTGGATGGACCGCGCACCCGAAGGTGCCGGGGAGCCCGCGCTCGGCAACCTGGGCGGCGGCTCCGACCACGTCGGCTTCTATACCCACGCCGGGGTGCCGTCCGGGGCAATGTCGTCCGGCAATCCGGGCGGCGTCTATCACTCCAACTACGACAACTTCGCCTGGTACGAGCGCTTCGGCGACACCGAGTTCGTGTACGGGCCCATGATCGCCCGCGCCGACGGGATCCTCGCGCTCAGGTTCGCCAACGCCGACGTGCTGCCCTACGACGCACAGCGCTACGCGACCGACACGCGCACGCACGTCGAGACACTGTACCGCGTGGCCGAGGCTCGCAGCATCAAGGTGGACTTTTCGGCGCTGGTGGAGTCGACGCAGGAGCTGGATGAGGCATCGGCCGAGCTGGTCGCGGCCCGGGATCGCTGGATCGCGTCCGGGGAGGTGGGCCCGGCCGCGGCGGAGGCCGTGAATCGGGCGCTGATCGGGCTCGAGAAGGCCTGGCTGAACGATCGCGGCCTGCAGGGACGCCCCTGGAGCCGCTCGATCTACGTCTCGCCGGACCCGTTCAGCGGGTACGCATCATGGATGCTCCCGGGGCTGAGGTACGAGATCGAGACGGACGACCGCGCGGACCTGCCGGGGTGGGAGCGCGTGTACATCAACGCCATAAGGGATCTCGCGGAGCGGATGAGGGCGGTGGCCGGGATGATGCGGTAGGCGCATTGGCGGTTCGCCTGGCCTGTTGGGCCGATCGTCGAGTGCAGGATCCAGGGTACCGGAGTGTCCCGCGTGCGTTCTAGCCCACGTGGGGATATACCAGCTCGACTACTCGGCGGGCGCTGTCGCGAGCATTGGAGGCGTCGGTCCGCGAGTAGAAGTCGGACGGAGTGAGGTCCTCGGCGCCGTAGAACGCGAGTTCGCGGTCCCGGCGAAGCTGCCGCGAGGTGTCGGCCAGCCAATCGACATCGCACAGCAGATCGGCCGGCAGCCGGTCCATTTCAGCCATCAGGATCCGCGAGACATCATGGAGCCGGGGCGGCTCGACGCCGCAGGATCGCAATAGCCCCTTCAGCGTCAGCTCGATGATCTCCTGGGACTCGCGAACCACATCGGGCCAGCTCTCGGCATCGAACAGGACATCCACGGCGGCGAGGCGCACCTTCGCGCGGCGCAGGTAGTCCCTGGCGAGCTCCCTGTTCCTCAAGGCTCGTGCACCCAGTAGCGCTGCCCATCGGCAACCCGGGCAGAGAGCTCTCCTCGCAGGATCCGCCGCCTGACATTGGCGAGGTGCCGCGACAGGGTGAGTTGCCGCTCGAAGACGATGAGCCCATCCGTCGCCACCTCCGCCCACAGCCCGGAAACGGCTGCGGCCCTCAGCGGCAGGTGAACGAAATGCGGCGTTACCTCATGACCGTCCCAGCTCAGGTCGGGCCCGGCATCCCACTCTCGGTACAATGCGCGCGAGATCGGCACCGCCCGGTCGGCGACCAGGAGGGCATCGAGGTCCGAGGACGCGGTCTCTTCCCCGCGAGCCCAGGAGCCGAACGCGACTACGCCCAGCAGGGCGTCTCCAAGCACCCGGGCCGCCCGCCGCACGACCGCCGCCGGGGCCGGATCGAGGGCCGCGCTCGGCGATGCGAGTCTTCGGGCACAGTAGTCGTTCAGTGATGTGTTCGCCGAACGGGCCGCAGCGCGTAACACCGCGTGCAACTCGGGCTCGATCCGGAGATTGAACCGGCCCGAGGGAAGAGACCGGGTCTGGCTGGTATCAGACTGTTCTTGCATATGGTACTATACTGTCATTCATAGTAGTACCGCAACCGCGCGAGTGGGGCGCGGGTGGCCTCCCCGCGGTTCCCTCGCTACGTAATCGTCCTCCCCGTCCTCTCCCGCAGCAGCTGGTTGTAGCGCGCCAGATCGTCGGACAGCACGGCCTCCAGCGCCCTCTCAACATCCTCCAGCTGCTCACGCAGGATCACGGAGACCTCCATGTGCTGGTCCGGCGGCGGGAAGTCGGCTATCGAGATCACATCCTGCAGGTAGCGCAGGCGCCCTACGATCATTGACGGCCAGCGCACACCGTCGCTGCCGGTGTCCTTCAGCTGGATCAGCTCGCTCTCGACCTCGATCAGCCGCGCATCGAGCGCCTCGCCCGCCTCGATGACGTCGGCCGCGTCGCCGCGCTCCTCCAGCACGGGCTTCAGGTCGTAGATCTGGCGGCGCAGGAGTTCGATGCGGTTGACCATGTCGGCGGCGCCATTCCGGTCGGCCATCAGCTCCTGCACCACCGCGAACTGTGCGTCGATTTCGGCGAGGGTGCCTTCGGAGTTGGGGTCCTTGATCACGGTGAGCGGGTGGCTGCCCACTTCGGCGCCGTCCACCACCAGCGTCACGGTGTAGGTGCCCGGCGGCTGCAATGGGCCGCTGACTCCGAAGAAGCCGCCGCCGCCAACGCGGTATCCCTCGTCGGGCATGCGAAACCAGTCGGCGTAGAGGGGCTTGGTGCGCAGCTTGATCTGGGTGGGCGGCTCGCCGGTCAGATCCCACCACACGCGGTTGAAGCCGTGGTGGGAGGTGCCGTCCAGGGTGGTCACGGTTTCGCCGGCGGCGTTGTCGACGCGGATCCTGACTTCGCCCCCGCCCACGTCGGCTCCCGCACCCCCGCCCAGCCAGTAACTGATCGCGGCACCCGCTGGCGGGTTTTCGCCATCCGACCAGTCGCCCAGCATCGTCGCCGGCTCGGTGATCGGGAGCAGCCGGTAGGTGTCGCGCGGCTCGAACAGGTGCGCGTCCTGGGCGGCGACTTCGTCGGTCAGCTGCTGGATCGGGCCGAGGTCGTCGAGGATCCAGTAGCCGCGGCCGTAGGTGCCGGCGACGAGATCGTTGAAGTGCTCCTGGATGAAGAGGCCGTAGTAGGGCGTCGGCGGCAACTCCGGCATGAACGTCTGCCAGCTGTCACCGTCGTCGTAGCTGATGTAGAGGGAGCTCTCGGTGCCCAGGTACAGCAGGCCGGGCCGCACGGGGTCTTCGAGCAGGTAGCGGGTGTAGTCGACCGGGTAGTTGTCGACGCCCTCCGTGATCTGCGTCCAGGACTCGCCGAAATCGTCGGTGCGGTAGGCTCGCGCCTCGAAGTCGCCCACCTGGTGGTGCTCGATGGTGACGTACGCCTTCGCCACGTCCCAGCGCGACGCGTCGACGCTGCGCACCACGCCGTCGGGCGGCAGGTCGGGGATGTTGTCGGTCACGTCCGTCCAGGTGGCGCCGTCGTCCTGGCTGACGTGCATGAGTCCGTCGTTCGTCCCCGCCCAGAAGACGCCCTGCTGCAGCGGCGACTCGTCGAAGGCGTAGATCACGCAGCAGAACTCGACGCCGATGTTGTCGGGGGTGAGGCCGCCCGAGATCGTCTGCCGCGATTTGTCGTTGGTGGAGAGATCGGGGCTGATCACATCCCAGCTCTGGCCGCCGTTGCGGGTGCGATGCACATGCTGGCTGGTGACGTAGATCGTGTTGTTGTCGTGCGGCGAGATCAGCAGCGGAAAGGTCCACTGGAATCGGAACCGCATGTCCTCGGCAGGCCAGCCCAGCGTCGACATCGGCCAGACCTCGACCTGCCGGAACTGGCCGCGCGCCACGTCGTGACGCACCACGATGCCGCCGGCCGCGCCCGCTCCCGACGCGCTCGACCACACGATGTTGGGATCGGTCGGGTCGGCTGTGGCAAAGCCGCTCTCGCCGCCGCCCACGCCCCGCCAGTCCCCGCGCGGGATGCGCCCGCTCGCGAACAACCCCCTCAGCCGCGAGTTCGACGGCCCCCGGAACGAGGGCCCGTCCTGCCGGTTGCCCAGCACGTTGTACGGGATCGCGTTGTCGGCGGTGACATGGTACATCTGCGCGATCGGCAACTGCACGCGGTACCAGGAGCGCCCCCGGTTCTCGCTGATCGAAAAGCCGCCGTCGTGCGCCACCGCGATCCGGTCGCCATCGAGCGGGTCGATCCAGATTTCGTGGTGGTCCCAGCCGGGGCCCGTGCTGCCTCCCGCAAGGAAGCGGGCCGTGGTGTGGGACTCGCCGCCGTTGGTGCTCCAGCTGAAGGCGGACGACAGGAAGTAGATCTCGTCGCGGTCGTCGGGCGAGACGCCGCAGCGCGTGTAGTAGGCCTGCCGGGTGGCGAGGTCGTGGCTGTACGAGGTCAGCTCCCAGCTGTCGCCGCCGTCGCTCGTGCGCCAGAGTTCGCCGTTGTCGGTCTCCTCGCCGTCGAGGGGGACGCCGTCGCCGGTTTCGATCAGGGCGTAGATTCGGTCGGAGTCGCCGGCCGACATGCACACCGCGATCTTGCCGAGCCGCCGCGTGGGAAGGCCGTTCCCCTCGAGCCGCCGCCAGCTGTCGCCGCCGTCCATGGTGACGTGGATGCCGCTGCCGGGACCGCCGCTGTCCCGCTTCCAGGTCTTCAGGTCCAGGTCCCAGGTGGTCGCCACGATCTTCCGCGCATTGTGCGGGTCCATGGCCATCTCGTAGGCGCCGGTGTGCTCGTCGACGAAGAGGACGCGCTCCCATGTGGCCCCGCCGTCGGTCGTGCGGAAAACGCCGCGCTGCCCGGACGGGCCGTACGCGTGCCCGATCGCGGCCACGTACACGACGTCGGGATCGCGCGGGTGCACGATGATCCTGCCCACGCGCCCCGTGCCCTCCAGCCCCATGTGCCTCCAGGAATCGCCGCCATCCGTCGACTTCCAGACGCCGTTGCCTATCGACACGTTGGAGCGGATCGAGCTCTCACCGGTCCCTGCCCACACGATGGCCGGGTCTGTCGGCGTGACCGCCAGCGCTCCGATGGAGTGCACCGGCTGATCGTCGAAGACCGGCTCCCAGTTGTGGCCGGCGTCGGTGGTCCGCCAGATCCCGCCGCTCGCCGCACCCGCGAAATAGGTGGTGCGGTCGCCCGGAACGCCCGTGACGGACGCCACCCGGTTGCCCACGGGGCCTATGTGGCGGAAGCGGATGCCCTGTAGCTGGTCGGGGCTGAGTTGCTGGGCGGTGAGTGGGCTCGGGATGACGACGAGGGCAAGGGCAACGGCGGCGGTTGGGCGAAGCATCGACAGGGTCCTGTTCCGCAAGGGGTGAACGTGGCAAGGAGCAAGGTGGGGCAGGACCGCGTGATGGACTAGTGCTCGGCCCCGGTGCTCACCGCGGGGGTGTCCGGCGCGACCGCGAGAAGCGTAGCGAACCGGTCGGAAGCGCTCTACACTACCTGACTGTATCAGCAGCTTGTCACTATCAGGCCCGAGAGGTTCCCATGTTCGCCGTCCGCCGCTCCAGCACGCGCACGCTCACCCGGCTCACCACCGCCGCATTCGCCCTGGCGATCCTCGCCATCACCGCCTTCGCGCCCCGTGCCGCGCTCGCCCAGGAGGCCGAAGAGCCTTTGGTAAACCAGAGCGACGACCCCATCCTGCGGGCGTTTTCCTGGAGGCAGATCGGGCCGTATGGGCAAGGTGGACGAGTGAATGACCTCGCAGTCCACCCGGAGAACCCCCACACGTATTTCGTGGGCTTCGCGACGGGCGGGCTCTGGAAGACCACGAACAACGGGACGACCTTCCGGCCCGTCTTCGACAGCCACGGCACGCACTCGGTGGGCGCGCTCGCGATTTCGCCGGCCAACCCCGACATCGTCTGGGTCGGGACGGGCGAGGCGAACAACCGGCAGAGTTCGTCGTTCGGCGACGGCATCTACAAGTCCACCGACGGGGGCGAGACCTTCACGCACATGGGGCTGCGCGAGACGCAGACGATTTCGCGGGTGATCGCGCACCCGGGCGATGCCGACGTGGCGTGGGTCGCGGCGAACGGTCACCTCTTCGGGGCCAACCCCGAACGCGGCGTCTTCAAGACCATCGACGGGGGTCGCACCTGGAACCACGTGCTTCGCGTGGACGACGACACCGGCGCGACGGACCTCGTCCTTCATCCCACCAACCCCAACACCCTCTTCGCGGCCAGCTACCAGCGGCGCCGGACATCCTGCTGCTTCGTCGGCGGCGGACCCGGCAGCGGGATCTGGCGCTCCGACGACGGCGGGGACACGTGGACGCGGCTGAGCGGGAACGGACTGCCGCGGGGGACGATGGGGCGCGTGGCGCTGGCCGTGACCCCGGCCGATCCGGATGTGGTGTACGCGCAGATCGAGGTCGCGGCGGACCGCGAGGAACCCCTGACGCAGGAGGAGCGGGCCGAGCTGGAGGCACTGAACGACCAGGACGAGCCGCTGCCCCCCGATGACCAGTACAACGGGATTTGGCGCTCGACCGACGGTGGCGCGACCTGGGAGTTTCGCAGCAACGAGAACGGGCGGCCGATGTATTTCAGCCAGATCCGCGTCGATCCGAACGATCGGGACGTTGTGTACGTGGTCGATCAGCGCGTGCACAAGTCCGTTGATGGCGCGGAGACGTTCGAGCGGCTGGACGGGTACGGGCACGTCGATCAACACGCGATGTGGATCAATCCGGAGAACAGCAACCACCTCTTGATCGGCAACGACGGTTCGATCGACGTCAGCTACGACCAGGGCGAGACGTGGGAGGCGTTCCGGCGCTGGGCCATGGGGCAGCCCTACCACGCGTCGGTGGACATGCGCCGGCCCTACTACGTTTGCACCGGCCTGCAGGACAACGGGAGCTGGTGCGGTCCGAGCGGCGTTCGGGGCGGCGACATGCTCAGCGAGGACTGGTACCGCGTCGGCGGCGGCGATGGCTTCTACACGGCGGTCGATCCGACCGACCACACGGTCGTGTACGCCGAGTCGCAAAACGGCAACATCCGGCGCCTGAGTCTGGCCACGGGAGAGGGCGGCAGCATTCGGCCACGCGCGCCCACGGACAACAGCTCGCGCTCGAATATCGTGCCCACCCCGGAGGTTAACACCGAGATCCGCTGGAACTGGAACACGCCGTTCATCCTGTCGCCGCACAACCCGGATGTGGTCTATGCCGCCGGCAACCGCCTCTTCCGGTCGATGGACCGCGGTGATACCTGGACGATGAGCGAAGACCTGACCCGCAACGTCGACCGCGACCAGGTCGACGTCATGGGATACGCAAACAGCCTGCCCCGCTGCAACCGCATGGACCGCGGCGAGGAGTGCATTCTGTCGCGCAACGACGGCGTGAGCCGCTTCAGCACGGGGGTCTCGTTGGCGGAGTCGCCGCTGGTGCCGGGCCTGCTGTGGGTGGGCACCGATGACGGCAACATTCAGGTGAGCCGGGATGGTGGCGCGACGTGGGCCGAGGTCGGCCGGAACATCCCCGGCGGGACGATGGGCTACTACGTCTCGCGCGTCGAGGCGTCGCACTTCGATGCCGCGACGGCTTATGCATCCGTTGACGGGCACAAGAGTGGTGACTTGCGGCCGTTTGTATACGTCACGCGTGACTATGGCGAAAGCTGGGAGAGCATCACGTCGAACCTGCCGGAGTACGGCAATGTCAACACGGTTCGCCAGGACCCGCACAATGCACAACTTTTGTACGCCGGGACCGAGTTCGGGTTCTTTGTGTCACTCGATGAGGGCGGCACGTGGCGTCCGTTCATGAGCGGTCTGCCGGTTGTGCGCATCGACGATGTTGTTGTGCATCCGCGCGACGGCGACCTTGTGCTCGCGACGCATGGGCGCAGCGTGCTGATCGCGGACGATGTGACGCCGCTGCAGCAGCTGACCGACGAAGTGATGGCCGAGGATGTCTTCCTCTTCGAGCCCAGGGAGGCCGTACGCTGGAAACAGGACCCGCGCATGTCCCGATCGGTCACAGGCGACAAGGTGCTGCGCGGCGAGAACGCGCCGCCGGGGACGGCGATCCACTACTGGCTGCGCGAGGCGTCGGGAGATGTACAGCTGACGGTGACGGACCTGGCCACGGGCGAGCTGTTCCGCGACCTGGAGCCGATCGGCAACAGCGGGGTCAATCGCGTGAGGTGGAATCTGCGCGGGAACCGCCGCGAGGGGCTGCCGGGGGGTGGGGGCTTCCAGTTCGGCGGCGGCGGCGGCCAGGGACCGATGGCGGAGCCGGGGCTGTACCGCGTGACCCTGACGGTGGACGGGCAGGAACATTCGCAGACGGTGCGGGTGCTGGAGGACGTCTGGATGGACCAGCGGTGAGGGAGGCTACGGCACACGCACTCGGAGCAGTGGCAGACGTCGCGCTGGATGTGCAGACCGTGCACTACCGGCGAACGCCGAACTCGTTCCTGTCTCTGGCACGGTAATCACGGCCTTGCCGATGTGATTGGCGCCGGCGCGTGTGGCTTTCACCCAGATCTCGCCCGTTCCCGCGCCGGTCGCGGTGACCAGGCCGCTGCTGTTGACAGTCACCACGGACGGGTGGCGCGCCTCCCACTCATAATCGGTATCGTCGACCTCGTTCCCGTTCGCGTCGAGGGCCACCGCGCTGAGCCGCACGGTGTCGCCGACCGCGCCCAGGGTGTCGACGGCGGGGGTCACCTGCACTTCCACCGCCAACTGCGTCACCGCGATACCCGCGGAATCCCTGTACTCGCCGGATTCGGCGAAGATGTCCGTACCGCCGGTCCGCACCGCGGTGACCAGCCCGGCCTCGTCGACGGACGCAACGGCGTCGTTTTCCGATGTCCAGACGACACTCAGGGCGGCAGCCGCATGGCCGTTGGCGTCGATCCCTGACGCGACCAGGCGCAGCGTGTCGCCGAGGGAAAACAGCGTGGTCGCGGCTGGCATCACATCCATCGCGACGATGACCTGATCGACCGTAATCGCCGCCGCTCCCGTGGCGCCTCCGGCCGCCGCGGTGATGTTGGCGGTCCCGCCGCCGGCCGCGGTCACCAGTCCCGTGTCGTCCACGGTCGCGACGCCGTCATCCGCTGAAGACCAGGCAAAACCGACATCGGCAACCGGATTGGCGTTGGCGTCGAACGCTTCGGCCGCCAGACGCACCGTATCTCCGATGGACTCGAAGGTGGTGGCGTCGGGCGACACGTCGATCTGTGCCGGCCGCTGGGCCACGGTGACCGTTGCGCTTCCGGTCGCGCTTCCGGACGTCGCCGTGACCGTCGCGCTCCCGTTCTGCACCGCGGTTACGATGCCGGCTGCGTCGATGGTCGCGACCGAAACGTCGTCGCTCGACCAGCTGACGGTCGCGCCCGCGATCGACTGCCCGTTCTGATCGAGCACGGTCGCGGTCAGTTGCAGCGTCTCGCCGAGCGAAGACAGCGCTGGCGCGGCGGGCGAGACGGTGATGCTCGCGGGGATTTGCGGCTCCGACGATCCGCCCTCGCCGCCGCAACCGACATTCGCTGCCAGCGCAGCGATCAACAGCAACACGATGTGGGCGGGTCGTGCCCGCCACAGTTCCGGCCTACGCATGACCATCCTCCGGATGACGAGAATCGTGGGGTCGCGGGTGGTGCCGTCTAAGCATAACCACACGACCGAGTATGCTGTGCCCCTTGGGGGGTGGCCCCCTCGAGAAAGGTGGTCTATTCGTCGTCGGACAACTGGTCGCGAGGCCAGGATCCGCCGCTGGGGGCGACCGACAAGGAGTGGCCCCGCTTGATCACGGGTGGTCGGTTGGTGTACTGTGATGGCCATGATTGTACGATTTTGTATTGCCCTGACCGATCCCTCCGACTCCTCCGCACCGACATGATTGCGCTCTATTCCGAGACCAGCGACACCCGGGACCATATTCTGCACCTCCTCGGACACTCGGATTTGGAATCCACGCTGGATCGCGATGCCTTTCAGGAGATGCTCGATCGGGCCAGAGTGGCCATTACCGCACTGGGAGGGATCTCGGACGCGGATGTGGCCTGGCTTGAACGTGCCATGCCCCTCGGGCTTGATGGGCCGCCGTGCATCGTGGTCGCGCCCTTTGCCCTGAAGTGCTTTCAACGGCTTCGAGAGATCGAATCAAGACGCGTTCATGTGGTGTGGACGGAAGAGGTGGGCCAGCAGCTGCGGCTGACCGTCGACCGAATCGACCCCTGGAGCCAGGACCCAATACAACATCTCGGCCGTCGCCTTATCCGCGACTACTCCCTTCACAAGACCCTGGTGGAGGGGATTCGCCATATCTGCAGGCTACCCGGCGGGGCGCGCTCCGATCCGCCAACGGGCTCGGTGACCGAACTGGTCCGCCGCGTTCGAGTCGCCCCCGACGCGTTCCGCCGCTATTGGCGGGGACAGATGCCGCTCCGGTGCCGCCCCAAGGAGCTGATCGCCTGGGGCCTCCTGTGGTGGGCGATTCGCCGACGGGAACACGCCAGGTGGGAGGACATCGCCGACCAGGTAGGAGTGCGCAGGCGCACGCTGGAGCGGTCCAGCATGCGGCTGGCGGGGTGTACTCTGGCGACCGCGGCACGGGAGCCGATGCGGGTGCGGCAGCGCTTCGACGAGTGGGTGAAGCGGGTGTCGGTAGCGGATTGACTACGAGCGAGGCGGGGCGCCATCCGGCGGCGCCACCCGTTCCCCTCACTCCCATGCATGTCCCTTCCCCGGAGCGGAGAAGATCCTCTCGTAGGGCAGCGCGTCCAGTTCCACGATCTTCCCGTCCCGGATGACCATCCCCAAGGCCCGGATGTTGCCGATGTCCGCCACCGGATCCGCATCCAGCACCAGCACGTCGGCATACTTGCCCACCTCCAGCGTGCCCAGCTCATCCAGCATCCCGCTCGCGATGGCGCCGTTGCGCGTGACCGCCACAATCGCCTCCATCGGCGTCATGCCGAGCTCGACCAGCCCCTCGGTCGCAATCACGCTGCCGATGCCGAACGCCTGGTTCTCCGCCTTCTTCGCGCGCCTGAATTCGGGGGCCGCGCCGAGGTAGTTGTCCGTCCCGATCGTGGAGACGCAGCCACCGGCGATCAGCTTCTCCGCGTTGCGGCGGCGAATCTCCATGGACTCGCCTGCCGCGCGGCGCTCGGCCCGCAGTTCGACCGATGTCTTCGCCAGACCGTCACGGCGGTTCTCATCCCCCTCCTCATCCCCAGCCAGCGCCTTCTCCCGCGCTTCGAGGTGATCCTGCCAGACCTCGCCCGTGATCGTGTTGGTCAGCATAGCGCACACGATCCCGCGCGCGGCGATCTCGGCCACGAGCGCGTCGGACATCTCCGCGGTGAGCACCTCGGGGTGCTGGATCAGGTCCAGGCCGGCTTCGACGGACATCCTCAACCCCTCCGGTGAGGTCGAATGCGTCTCGGCGATCAAGCCGCGCCTCTGCGTCTCCTCGACGAGCACACGCTGGGCCGCCGGCGAGAACCCGATCATGACCGGATTCGAGAAGTGGCCGGTGCCGCCGTACTTGAGAAAGTCGGGCCCCAGGTCCAGGTACCTGTTGACCGCGACGCGCAGATCCTCGGGCTCCATCTCCATCCACTCTTCGCCGGACCCCTGCGTGATGAAGTCGTTGAACTGCTCCTGGAAGAGCGTGAGCCCCTGCTGCCGGATCAGCGAGAACGAGACCGTGTACGGCCCACCCCAGCCGACGATATTGCCGGCCACCAGCATGCGCGGTCCCACGGTGTCGCCGCGCGCGATGGCGTCGCGGATCTCCATGAGCGGGAGCAGCGAACCGTAGCTGTCGCGCACCGTCGTGAACCCGTGCTTGAGCTGCATCTGCGCGGCTTCGAGCGTGAGCGCGGCGTTGCGGTCCTCGTAGCGGACCAGCGTCTCGTGGCCGGAATAGAGCGACAGGTGCACGTTGCTGTCGATGAAGCCGGGGGTGACATACTTGCCGGAGCCGTCAATGACGGTCGCACCCTCGGGGACGTCGACCGACGCACGCGGCCCGACGGCGGCTATGCGGTTGCCCCTCGTGACGAGGGTGCCGTCCGACAGCGGCGGCCCACCGTTGCCGTCGATGATGGTGGCGCCGACGATCGCAATGGGGGGCGGGTCTGCCTGCGCGTCAACGGCAGGCGGGGCAGCCGCAATCAGGGCGAAGGCGAGCGCGAACGGGGCCATCAGGAAGCTGCGCATGGGGTCCTCCAGCAAGGGGGGGTGGATTCGGACAGCATAGCCACCGCCCGCCTGGCGAGCCACATTGCCCTGCAGCCCCACAACGGGGTGCCTGAAGCCTGAACCCGCAGGAGATCGATGATGAGAAGAACGACCAGGGCCGCACTGCTGCTGTTCCCGCTCGCTGCGTGGGCACTTCCGCTCGGTGCCCAGGAGACGACCGCGACCTCACCCGTCACGGACGACGAAATCGTGGCCACCTTCTCGATCGTGGCGCGGGATCCCGCGACGGGCGAGCTGGGCGTGGCCGTGCAGTCGCGCGCCTTCCGCGCGGGGGCGATCGTTTCGTACGCGAAGGCGGGCGTAGGCGCGGTCGCCACCCAGGCCGCCGCCAACCAGACCTACGGGCCGCGCGGCCTGGAGCTCCTCGAACTCGGGTTGTTGCCGAACGAGGTGGTAGAGCATCTCACCGGGTCGGATCCGGGCCGTGATCGGCGCCAGCTCGCCGTGATCGATGCGCAGGGCCGCGTCCGTGCCTACACGGGATCGGGCACGAGCGCCTGGGCAGGCCACATCGAGGGCGAGAACTACTCCGCGCAGGGCAACATCCTCGCCGGCGAGGCGGTGGTGCAGGCGATGGCGGCCGCGTTCGAATCGTCACGCGGGGCGCTGGCGCTTCGCCTCATGGACGCCCTGGACGCGGGAGAAGCAGCGGGCGGTGACGCGCGCGGCAAGCAGGCCGGCGGCGTCCTGGTCGTCAAGCCGATCGGCGACTCGGGACGGACCACCGACCGCTGGGTGGACGTGCGCGTCGACGATCACACCGAGCCCTTCAAGGAGCTGCGGCGACTGGTGAACATGTCGGTGTCGCGCATTCACGCCAGCGAGGCGCGGTCGCTGGCCGCGCAAGGGCGTTTCAGCGAAGCGATCGAGAAACAGCAGGAAGCGATCGCCATCGTCCCCGACGAGGACCAGATGATCTACGGGCTGGCGCGCCTGCATGCGCGGGCGGGCGATTCGGCCAACGCCGTCGCGACGCTGCGGGACGCCATCGAGCGGAATGCCCGCTGGCGGGAACTGGCCGCCACCCAACGCGACTTCGACGGCATCCGCGACGACCCGGAGTTTCAGCGGCTGATCGGGGGGTAGCCTACCCTCGCCTCGGCCAGCGCCCACCGCCGGGCGCCGGCCGAGGCATTGCGCTCCCCTACCAGCTCCACTCCGGATCCACCGCCTTCACGACCATCCCGAGCGCCTCGTACTCCCGCCCCGTGCGATCCGGCGCATGCGCCGCGGGCGACCGGTGGCTCTGCACCACCATCACCAGATCGCGCGACGGGATAATGTAGGTCCGCTGCTCCCCCGCCCCCGCCGCGTTGTAGGCATCGGTCGGCAGGGTCGGCACTCGGATCCCCACCCCGTCCTCGCCCGCGGGATTCACCCAGAACTGGCCGCCGTACACCGGCGGATCCCACGCCGGCGCCGGTGAGCTCACAAAGTCCACGAACGCCTCCGGCAGCAGCCGCTCGCCATCCCACATGCCGCGCTGCAGATACAGCATCCCGATCCGCGCCCAGTTCCGCGGCGTGCCGTAATTGTACCCGGTCAGAATGAAGTTGCCGTGCGCGTCCGTCTCCATCACGAACCGCCGGATCCCGATCCTGTCGAACAGCGCCCGCTGCGGCCACGACAGGTATTCCTCGCCGAGCTCGTTCTCGACCACGCGCCGCACGATGTACCCCAGCGTCCACGGATCCGAGTTGCGGTACCGGCCGACGGTGTTGGGCGGGAACTCGGCCTCCCGCGTCGTCGAGAACCGGAAGACGTCGATCGGCGCCCCGTACCCCAGCCAATGGTCCCACTGCCCCGGAATGAACGACTGCGCCATCTGCTCCGGGGTGGCTCCCGAGTTGGTGAAGCGGAGGCCCGAGGACATGCGAAGCAGGTCGGCGATCCTGATCGCGGCGCGCGGATCGTCAGCGGAGTTCTGCCATTCGGGTACCGGCGCCCCCTGCCAGAGGTCGAGATGGCCCAGCGGATCGCCAGAGGCCAAGATCACGGCAGGAGATCACGTAAGTTCAACCAGGACTGCACGATCTGCGTTTCCTACGGTTGTACTGGACCCTGCTGGACCGTCACGCGAAAGCGGGAAAATCGGACTCGAATGGCGGGACTCCCGCGCCCGCTTCCGCCACTTCGCTGAGGCTCCGCGAAACCCCTCCTTGAGCCGCCCCGTCCTGAGAAGCAATGTCTTCCGACCGCATCACGGCTCCGACCTGCCGGAGCGCCTCGCCCGGAGGCTCCCAAGTGTGGAACAACTGCGTTTACGCGGGCGATGGCCCCCGCTGCCGGTGGCCATTTGCAGTGGAGGATGGCGATCAATGGCTCACCTACGACGATGCTGGCGGCGCCGGATTCTGTCGATGAGGGCTGTATCTTCGGTCGAAACGTACATGTGTGCGTGCCCCGGCTGATCGCTGTGACAGATGGCGCATAGGGCGCGCAGATTCGACCGGTCGTTGTTCGTCTTCACGCCGTCGATATGGTGGACATGCAGCAGTCGATGGTGTCTGCTCTGGCTCAGGTCAACGTGGCACTGCTCGCATTGGAAGTCGCGCTCTCTCTTGTACCCTGCAGAGACGCGATCCCAATCCGGTGTATACCCTCCGTCGAACACGCCCGCCCGCCGTGTCGGCAGGCGTTCGAAATGCGGGCGGTACCTGTCAAAGAACTTCGCCCATTCGAAGTCTCGAAACACCCGACTACGATTCCTCACGTAGTTCCTGTAGTTCAGCATCCGCAGACAGTTCTTGCACACGCTCAACCTTGCTCTGCCGTCGACTCTGCGCCCGTACTCATCCTGCCCAGTCACGTAGAAGTCGCCGCTGGCGTCGTTGGTTGCGACGTAGCGTTCGTAACGTCCGCGATGTTTCATTTCCCGCAACGTCGTGCAGTCGGCGACATGCACCTTCCGCCCGCTTGCCCCATGTGCCAGCGCGTCCCCGACTCTCGTGGAATGATCCTGGATATACAGGACGATCTGGCGCCCCTGATACGTAAGTACGCCTAAGTCGTCGTCCGGTCTGATCTTGGATAGGTCGTCGATCTCGATCCCGTGTCGCAATTCGATGTCGATCGGATCAAGCGGATCGATTCCAAGCCCGACGTCAATGTCCAATTCCACGGGTATCGACGCGGCCTCCATGCGTCGGACCGCATCTTCTAGGGCTCGAAAATCCACGTTGAGGCGCATGGTGCGAGTCACCTCTCAAGAATTGTACGGATCTGCGTTTCCGCGTTCGTGACGATCCGGAACAACACCCGGCGCGACCTCTCCGGATCCTCGCGGCCACCGCTGTCCATGACGAGACGCGAGGACGACAATCCGACCGCTGCGACCTTGAGTTTTACCCAACTTCGATCACTGGCCGCGGCGGGCAGTGTGTAGACGTGCTCTAGTACTGATCGGGTACGCCCCTGCGACAGCCGCATGTTGTTGAAATACGCTTCGTCCTCGGTAGCTGACACCCAGTCGCTGGAGGTGTGCCCTTCGATGCGGACCTCATCGATGACGCTCTCAAACGGCAGCAGCACCCCCAAGTACCGGGGGAAGAAATCGTCGAGAATGGTGATGAAGCGTGGCCGCAGAGCTGCGGATCCAGCTTCGAACAGTACTTCGGGTGACCGGAACTCGAACGTCAGGTTCTCCGCGTCTATTGCTGCATCCCAAGCCTCCAAGTCGTTCTCGAACTCACTACGTAGCGCCCGGTCGATGGCGACCTGGCCCTCCCGATAGGCCACCGCCACGTCACGCATGCGATCCCGGTCGAGGAACGCATCACGCATCAGCGCGATCGAGATGAAGAGGAAGACCATCATCAAGCCAGCCATCAAGTCTGAGATCGTCAACCAATGCTCGCCACCCTCCGCCCGGGCCGTTCCGAACAGACGATCCGCCCATGCTCCCATTGCCTTACTCCCCACCACCCCTGACGATCCGCTTCATCTGCATTACCAGCCTTGCATAGTCGTCGACGAACTTGCCGGTGATCTGGCCCAACGCATTGCCCATCTGTTGCATCACGCGATTCATCTCCCTGGACAGCGCTTCGTCGAGCGCCTCGATCTGCTTGGTCAAGCCCTCGCCGGTTCGCGAAACGGCCTGCCGCGTCTGATCGAGTGTCGTCTGGACCAGCGTATCGGTAGCCTCACGCTGTGCACGCAACGCCTCCTTCAGCGCGCCTTCCACTTGGGACTGCATGAGCGTGATGGCACCCGCAACACGATCCTGCACCGTCTGGATGTTGGTCTGAACTTGCACGCCAGCCTGCGCCAGCTGCTCCAGCCTCCTGCGAGACTCCGCAAACTGCGCGTCGGAATCGTTCTGCAACGCTGTGAAACGCTCGCCAGCCAGACGGACGGCCGCTGCGATGTCTTGCGTCATCGTCTCCACATGCGCCTGGGCTTGCGGCACCGCTGCGACGGCGCGATCACGCAACTCTGCGAACGCAACGAGATGGCGTTCGAGTTCATCGATCTCGCGACGGGCAGCTTTCACCGCGTCGGCGAGCTTTTCCATCGAGTCCGGGATGCTCTCGCTGCGCTCCGCGATCCGCGCAACGGAAGCTTCTATGGTCGTGATCTGCTGCACCGACTGGTCGTACAGCGAGTGGAGCTGTTCGAGCTGCCGTCGGTAGCCCTCCTGCCATTCCACCAGCTTGCCCACCGAGTCGTCGAGCTTCTTGAAATTCTCCCCGAACTGCTCCGTCAGATTCCGGTTGAAGTCAACGATGACCTTCTGCAGGGCCTCGATCACCTGCTCCGTTGCCGACTTCGATAACGTTTCCGCAAACTCGGTTAGATGTTTCCACAACTCCTTCTCGAATCGTTCGCGGTATGCGTCATCCTTCCCCCGCCGATCGGACAGGTCTGTCCGGAGCAATTTCAGTTGCCCGGCCAGACTCGATTCCTCCCGACCCGCGATGGCGTCACGGGTCTCTTGGAGCAGTCCTCTCTGCTCCTCAAGCAGGTCGACCACCTGTTCCGGGCCAACTCCTGCCCGGCCGCTCCGCCGATCACCATTCATCCAGGGCTCCAAGCCTCTGAACACGAGACTCGCCGAGAGCCCGGCGATACTGCTGACGAACGCAGTCTTCAGGCCTTCCAGGAGCCCTCCGATGCTCTCGTCCAATTGCTGCGGGTCGAAGTCCAGCAATCCCACCACGATTCCGACGAAGGTCCCGAGGATGCCCAGTGAAGCAAGCAATGTCGGCGAATGCGCCGTCACGGCCGGGCGCTTCCCCGCCAGAACCAAATAGGCCGAGATGAAGAACAACACCGCCACGAGCCCAAGGAAGACCTCCGTGACGACACTGGGCTCGAGCCCGCGCAAGAACGATTCAAGTATCGAGGTCATGGGGAGGCAAACCGGAAGTGCTGTGGAGGGTGACCGAAGAGCGGCGCCGTATCCTCCGATGGATTCAACCCCAAGGCATGCCGCCTTGGGACAAGGAGAACGAAGATACTACTCGTGCTCCCGGTAGTCGACAGACGCGGGAGCGAGACCACTGGTACGGCCGCGGACGAGGGGACTGTCAGATTTTCTGTGTAAATGGCCCTCTCACTCATAGGATCTCCGCCCCGAGCGAAGGCAGGCTCGCTCCCCCGACAGCATGGTACGGCGGTGTCACATAGCGATGCCGACATTGACGCTCATCGCTCGAACCCTCCCCCACCACGCTCCGGGACTCGGGGCCGGCGAGGCCGGGGAATGGGGATGATGATGCTCGGGCCGCGTTCCCGCTCCCTCGTCTCTTGGTGCTCCCTCATCCTCTCCCGCACTGCCCATGCGCGCCGCTCCGCGTCCACCAGCCCCCTTCGATAGGATTCGCGCACACCCGCGCTCGATCTCCCGGGCGCGCCCGCCGTGTTCCTTGCCCAGCGCGGCCCACTCGCCCTTCTGGTATCGGTCGAGATCCTCGCGCCATCCCTCAACCAGATCCTCCCGGCCCCGGACCGCACCGACCAGTTCCCGCAACGAGCGCTCGGTCCGCCATTTCCGGAGCCGCCCGAGCGCGGTGCGGCTCTCCCGGTCGAGCCTCTGGCGCATGTCCTCCTGCCACTTACGCAGCTCGGCCCATTCCTTCCGCGCCTGGGCGTCCAGTCGCCGGAGGCCCCACTCGCGCCCGTCCTCGACCTTCTCCCACGCCTCCGCCTCGGCACGCCGCCATGCCTCCATGTCGACCCACCCTTCGTCGACCGGCCCCTTCGCCCGCCGCGCCCGCCCGGGCACCATCCTCTCGCGGCGGACGCGCGCCCAGTGGCGCGGCCGCTCCCACGGGGTGCGAACCACCTCCTGGCCCGCTCGCCGCCGCTCGTTGTTCTTGACCCGCTCCTCGCACCGGATCCGTCCCTGTTCCCGCTCGTAGCCCTCGGCCCAGCGCGACAGCCGGAGCTTGCTGTTGCCCAGCTTCGCCGCCTTCCCGGTCTCCAGATCGACCCGGTTGGTGACCACATGGACATGGGGGTGCCGGGTTGTCGTCATGCGCGACGATCAGCGCCTCGTGGCCGTCCAGCCCCAGCGCCTCCAGACACCCCGTCCCACCGCGCGGCTCATCTCCCGCCTGCCGGGCGTCTCGTCCCTGGCCCAGTTGAGCGAATAGTGCAGGACCGGCTTCGCCAGCTTGCGCCCCCTTCCCCCCCGCCCGCCAGCCGCTTGAGGTCGGGGGCCGCCTTCGCGGTCGCGGCCATCAGGCGCGCGGCCCGCTCTGCCCGGATCGTCGCAAGGTTCCGGGCCACCGCTTCATGATCCGCGATCCGCGGCGGCGGTTCCACCACCGTTTCTCGAACAGAACGTTCGTGGGGTCGTTCGCGAGATCTGGTCGGCGGTGCTGGGACTTGATGTGACTGAGATCGCGTTTCCCGAGGAAGGCCAGCACATCGTCGGTCCCCGTCTTTACGCCCGCGGGGATGAGATCGTAGAGGGCGTCCGGACTGATCGTGGTCCCGCGCGATGCCAGCCTCTGCCAGACTTCATTGGGCATCTGGGCCAGGGTGCGGGGCACGGCCGCGAGCCGTGAACCTACAGCGATTGCCAGCCCAGCCCATCGCTTACCCGTTCCGATCCTGTTTGCGTTGTCGCGTTCGTGGCTAGTCAATCCGACAGCCTCCTTGTCGGTCCATCGGCCGCGTGTGGCGGATCCACGGGCGTGATTAGTGCTCGCACACCCCGGCTTGCCATGGCCCCGACCGAGGCAGAGAGGGTCCAGCTCGGGCCTGGCTAGAGGTTGGGATGCACACATCCCGACACGCTCCGCCCCGGGTCGCTCCCCGTCCAGAAATTCCCTGTTGGGAAGGCGGTTCGAGCGCCGCTGCGAGTGGACGGACCAGTCCGCAGAACATTCGCGTTAGGAGATTGGACGGCGCGACAGGTCCAGTGGCGCTTGGGACCTGGGGAGGGCGAATTCGTGCCCCGGACTCGATGGCACCGTGAAGGTGATCGCTTCGTAGAAATCGTCGAGCGCAACGAAGACTCCGTGCTCCTCTGCCCAGCGCCGCATGCGCTGGTTGCAGGAATGAGCCCAAGACAGAATCTCGATACGCCACCCCCTGCTGTGCATGCGCTCAAGCGTCCGGTGGAAACCGGCACCTTCGAGATAGCCAGCCCCATCGCCGCTGAGGAGCACGGCAATTCCGGGATCGCCGTTGTAGTCCAGCGCATCTTCGAGCATCCGCAGTTGGAGAAGACGGTCCGGAACGTCCTGCTCACCACGGTGCGGATCACCCCGGTCAAACAACTTCACCTCGATATCGTTGGCCTCCATTCGGTTCCAGAGCTGACGCAGTTCGGGCGGAATCGACCCGACGGCAAACGCCCGCTCGACGGGCCGATCTGCGTTCGCGAGTGCTAGCAGGCTGTCGAAGTGGACTCGCACCCGATAGCGTGCGCCCGGACCTTCGGCCCGCTCCTCGGCAAGCCGCTGAGCCTCGTGGAGATGTTCGAATTGTCCCAGTAGATGAAACACGACTCCATTATGTTCTCCGTGCCGACGCGCGTCGGCCTCCGTGCTTGAAAGGTCACTATGTACTGCGTCGGCCTTGACGCCGACGCTAAAGGTATCCCATCTAGTGTCCGGGCCAAGGGCCTGGGACGAACCGACCCTGTTGCGAACCGGCCCGCCGTCCGCCCGCTGATCCCGCGTTCGCCTAGCGGAGCGCCGCCCCCAGTCTCTGGACATGGCCACCAGACCGGCGCGAGTTAGTCCTTGCGGTCGCGGTCGCGGTACCAGAAGAAGCTGTCTCTCCAACCACCGCCCTGCGTCACCCCTCCATCGGCTGGTCAGAAAATCAATGTCGAGGCCGACCGGCGGGCTTCACCCACTCAATCACGACATGATCGATCACGTGCTCGACCCCTCCGACGGCATCCCCCTGCGCGTTCTCGGGCCTACGCCAAGGCGTCGCTTTCGACATTTCCACCGTGTAACCCGCGTCGGCCAAAGCGGCCAGCGAGATCGCGTCCATAGCGTCGATAGCCAACTTATCCAAATCGCAGGGTCCAGAACCTGACATGAGTTCGCACCGGACCTGCTGCTTGTGCCAATGGAATCCCGGCTCGATCGGCACACCGGGCAAGCTAAAGCTAGGATCTCCACCGCTCGCTCGGTACTCCGCCACCGCCCCGGAGCCGGTAAAATAACTTTCGCCGCCCTCGCTCACGACTAACCCAGTAGAAGTGGGCCACAAGACCAGACCAAGAAGGTGGCCGATCTCATGCCGCATCACGTCAACAGCGTCAGCACTGTTGAACGCCGTGTTGACCGTCACCTTTCCGCCGCCGGGGTCGGAAACTGTTTCGGAGTCTGCTCCACCCCGAAGACACACAGTGGCAAAGGCCAGCGCATAGCGCTCGACATACGCACTTGTGGCCCAAATGAGAAGATCATCCGCCACGGCCTTGTAGCCGCCGTAACGGCACTGGCTCCGATCTGGCAGCTCTGTTCCATCCAGCGCGGAGGACCACCAGTCAGCGGCTACGGTCATTGCTTCTTCGTAGCCCAGCGGTGCGGGCTGGTCCATGACTATATCGATACCGAATGTGCCGACGCCAGCCCGCACCACAACACCGGCGACCGCGGGCGAGCCGCCCCCGGTTGCCACCACCTCAATATCCGCGGACCCGCGGCCGAGCGGGGTAATCTCGAGCCAGCCGTCAGCAACAGACGCACCCACGACGGAGGGATCGGAGATGGTCACCGCCGACGGGCTGCGCAGATCGTACGGCAACACCAGCGACAGACCGTTGCTGTCCTCGCGCATCAACGCGCGTGGCAACAGTCGAACGGTTGGAGCAGCCGGGCACGGGAACGCGGTAAACCTTCCGGCTAACCATGCCCGGAGCTTGGGGTCGGCGGGAGCGCAAAGCCCAGGGTTACCGCCCAAGCCCAGAGCTTTCAAGTTCGTTAGATTGGCGAGTTCCGGAGGAATCGGACCGGTCAGAGCGTTGTCAGCGAGGGTCAGGCTCGTCAGGTTTGCCAGATTGCCCAACTCCGGCGGGATCGAACCGGTCAGTTCATTCGTCGAAAGAAACAGGGATTTCAGGCTACTGAGGCTTCCCAACTCTGGCGGGATCGGGCCGGTCAGGGCGTTGCCCCAGAGAACTAAGTGTTCCAGAACGGAGAGTTTCGCCAGCTCTGGGGGGATCGGGCCGGAGAGGTAGTTACCGCCGAGGCTCAGTTCTTCCAGGTTGACAAGGTTCCCGAACTCTTGGGGGATCGCACCTGTCAGTCCGCCGTCGACATCGGTGAAGTAGTCGAGCTTCAACGTCTTCAAGTTCGCCAAATTGGCGAGTTCCGGAGGGATCGCACCCGTCAAAGGGTTGGTTTGGAGGACCAGGATTTCCAAGTGCCCCAAGTTCCCCAACTCCGGCGGAATCGAGCCCGAGAGGCTGTTGTTGTAGAGCCACAGTTCCTTCAGGCTGGTCAGGTTCCCCAACTCCGGCGGAATCGGGCCGGTCAGACCAGTGTTGTCGAGGCGGAGATATCTTAGGCTGGCCAAGTGCCCCAACTCCGGCGGAATCGGGCCGTTTAGGTCGTTGCCGCTGAGCCGTAAGTTTTCCAGTTCCGCCAAATCGGTGAGTTCCACCGGGATCGGGCCGGTCAGGGCGTTGTTGGCGTAGAGCCACAACACTTTCAGGCCGACCAGATTGCCCAATTCGGGAGGAATCGGGCCGTGTAGGTCGTTGCCGTGGAGCCACAGTTCCTTCAGTCTGGTCAGATCGCCCAACTCCGGCGGGATGGGGCCAGCCAGGCCCTGCCAGTGGAGGCGCAGCTGCACCACCCGTCCGTCAGCGGTCGATACGCCACGCCATTCCCCGAGCGGCGCGTCGGTCAGCCAGTTGTCTCTTTTCCTCCAATTCGGCCCGTCCGTCGCGTGGTAAAGAGCAACCAGTGCCGCCCGGTCAGGATTGTCCACGGTGACCTCCGCGACACCCGAGGCCTCACCGGCGGTCGCCGCGATCCTTGCTGTCCCTTCGGCAATCCCCTCGACTAGGCCCGTGTCGTCCACCAAGGCGATCCCGGTGTCGCTCGAAGACCAAAAGAACGATGCGCCCGACACCTCGTGGCCATTCTTGTCGAACGCTTCCGCCGTGAGCCGTAGCGTGTCTCCCAATGAGATCGTGCCCTCGGCTGGCGAGACCGCTACCGAGCCCACCGACTGCGCCACGGTCACCACGACCGTGTCTGTCAGGCCGCCTGCGACGGCTGTCACCGTGGTGGTTCCCCCGCCCACGGCCGTTATCAGTCCCGCCGAGTCCACCACGGCGACCAGCGTGTCCTCGCTCGACCATGAGACCAAAGCAGTGGCCATCACCCGCTCGGCCTGATCACGCACCTCGACCGCCAGTTGCGTGGTCTCCCGGAGCGCCGTGAAACGCACAGTATCGGGGCTCACCGCAACCGTTGTCGGTAATGGCCGCACGACTGCTAGTTCGGCTCTGCCTGTCACCTCGGATGCTGTGGCCGTCACCGCCGCTTTGCCCTCGGCGAGGGACTCGACCAGCCCTGAGTCGTTCACCCGGGCCACTAGCGTGTCACTCGACGACCAGGAGAACACCTCACCCGCTATACCGTGCCCATTCGCGTCGACTGCCTCGGCAACCAGACGCACCGTGTCGCCGAACGCCACCAACGTGTCCGCCGCAGGCGACACGGCGACCGTACTCACCACTTGCGCAACAGTCACCGCGACAGTCCCGGAAACCGAGCCCGCCATCGCCGTGATCATTGCACTCCCGTTCGCTGCCGCCGTCACTTGGCCGGACGCATCCACAGCCGCGATCGCGGCGGCGTTGCTGGTCCACGCAACGGCGGTCCCCGTCATCACCTGCCCGCTCTGGTCGCGCACCTCGGCGGCGAATTGGACCATCTCTCCAAGGGCGCCGAACGTAGCCGAACCGGGATTGACCGTAACCGTGGTCGGAACGGGAGGCGGGGGAGGCGTCGGCTCGACCGCGCCATCGCCGCACGCTAGGATCAGCATCGCCATTCCGGAGACGACCATGGCTGGGATCGTGAAGCTCGCGCTGAGCCGTCGCCGTACTTGGTCGCTCCGCCTCAGGCGTACGTGCCCACAACGGCCTTGGTCGACCAGTGCCAAGCGCCTTCTTGATTCCATGTCTGTCTCCTCGCCCCCCCTGGCTTAGCTTAGGCGTTTCGGGTCGGTCCTTGGGCACTGGTTCCGGCAGCTACCATGCCCGCGGTGGGGATCAGGGTGCGCCCCCTGTCCCGAGAGGACTGTGCAGGGGCCGGTGACAGCTAGCACCCCCCGTTTAGGGCCTCCTGTAAGACCTCTATGAACTTCGGCTCGCAGCAGTCGGGGTAGCCGTCGTGGACACGACTGACTTCCGGCGGCTCCCCGGGGTTGCGCATTTCGTGGAGCTTTTTCCGGATTTCCTCGCACTGGCGGGCCTTGCCGTAGTGTTGCAGACCGGACAGGAAATTCCCTGCCGACTTCTCGCCGGCACATTTGCCACTGGGGCAGTTGCAATCGTTGGTTGACTCGCTCATCGAGCATCTCCTTTGGATGGGCCAGTAACGTAGCCCGTCGTGGCGGGTGCCGCCAATCAGGCGGGGGCGGCGCCACGTCTTCCCCCGCATCGGCATCGGCAAGATGCCGATTTCGGAGGAGACGAGCGCCGAAGTGATCGGGATTCTGGCTCCGATCTGGCACGACAAGGCGGCCACGGCCATCAAGGTGCCCCAGCGCATCCGCGCCGTCTTGGAGTGGGCCGTGGCGATGGATCTGCGGCCGGACAACCCGTGCAACCGGATCGGCCCGGCGCTTGGAGCACAGGACAAAGGTGGTGCGGTACTGAGGGCGTTGCCGCATGGCGAGGTGGCGGGCGCGATCAAGGCGGTTCGGGAGTCGGACGCGCGGCCGGTCGTGAAGCTGGTCTTCGAGTTCCTGGCGCTGACGGCGACACGCTCCGGCGAGGTGCGGGGGGCGGTGTGGACGGATATCGGGCGGGACGAGGCCGTGTTGGCCATACCGCCCGGAGAACGAAGGGGAAATCGCAAGCACGGGTCGCGCTGTGCCGGCGCGTCTGCATCACGGCGGCCGGAACGTGGGTGCCAGGACCCGAGTCGATCTCATGCGCGTCGTCGTGGAATCGGGACACATCGCCGACATGCTGAGGGCCGCCGGGATTGGACAGACGGACCAATGAGGGCGTCGCGTCGACGAGGCGGATGCCGCGCGTTGAGCCGGCGCGTTCACGGGCACGGCCCACGGGGGCGTTGGGCGCTGTTAAGGCGACAAGCCAGCACACGCGACGTTGAACATCCCGGACTGGCAAGGGGCGGCTCCGCCCCCCTTAGACCCCAATGGGCTTCCGCGCCGGTGTCGGCGCGGAGGAGGACGGCGGCCACCTCCGGAATCTCGTCCCCGTTTGCGCCGACGGTCGCCCGGCGGCGGGCGGCGAAGGGGTGACCAACTATCGCGGCGAACCCGTCGCCCGCGATTGACAGCCTCGGCACTCGCGCCTACGCCGCACCGCTGCGTGAAATCGACGAGGGGGGCCGTTTCACGAATCGGCCCTCCGGCGATTCACATGCGGCCTTCCGTCCATCCGCGTGCGCCGCGGTGTCTTGCGGCCTCGCGGCCCGGCCGCCCGTTGCCGGACGGGCCGCACCGGCCGTGGCTGGAGCGACCCCCCGCCCAGAGGGCTTGGTGCGGCATAGCGGCGAGTGTGTTTTCACAACTCGCCGCCCGCCTTCCAGGGGTCGCTCCCGCGCCAACGATCCGTGCCGGAAGGCTGTTCAGCGCCGCTTCGAAGCGGCGCAGCAAGCGTTCGCCGTCCAGCGGTCTGTCGAAGCGGGGACGTCCCCGCTGCCGCTCGATTCGCCGGACGAGCCTTCGTGGGCCAACGCGACCGGGCGGCCCATTCGTCCTTGCGTTACGTTGACTCCAACGTTTCGGTTTCTCACCCGAACAACCGGGCTCGGACAAATCGCGATGAGGAAGCTGTTGCTCTTGGGGCTGGTGCTGGTGCCCGCGCAGGTCGAGGCGCAGGAGAAGGCTGGCGGGATGATGCTCGAAGCGGGTCTCGTCGGTGGCAGCGGCGACGCCTGCCCGGGACGCTACGTCGGCATCAAGGGACGGATCGCCGGGCCGGTGTCCTTGTACGGTATGGTGGAGACCTACCGCTGTTCCGATTTCGCGGGCTCCGCCAACCGCATCGGAACGTCCGTCCGGCTTGGGCGGGAGCGCTGGTTCGTTCGCCCGGCGCTGCGCGCGGGCGTCGAGTACGATGGCGGCGACGTGTCACCGACCGCCGGGGCGAGTCTGACGTTTGGAGGGCGCTACGGCGCACGCTTCATCCTCCACCTCGGCGAAGCCTCCGCGGGCACCCTGACGCTCTTCCAGATGGGCGGGTACGTTTCGTTCTGAGCCCTCCACGACCGGCCCGGAGGCGATTGCTTCGGCACGGACGCAACCGATCGCGGAACGCGGGCTCGATGGCCTTCCCGCACGGGATTGCTGGACCGGGAGCGACCCCAGGCGAGGGTGGGATGGCCATGCACATCCCAACCATCGCCGTGCCGTATGAGGCATGCCGAATAGGGGAGTCGCTCCCGGCAACGGCCACCAGCGCCCGCGCGTCACGGTCGCTTCCGCAGCTACGCCACAAACGCAACGACGCCAGCGACTTGCAGAATATGTAGTGTGTCCCGCCCGAGTGCGGTTCTCGTGCACATCGACCCTGATGTAAGCCGGACACCTCTGGATCGGCAACGGCCTCCGCTCATGGGCGATCAAATCCCGCCCTCGGAGAAACGGCTCGAACGCCATACCGTGAAGCGGTCGATAATCGCTTCCGAGGGCGCGGTCGGTAGCGCTGCCCGGAGTTCGGCAAGCCGCGTCAGACAGTCCCGGAGACGGCCGTAGCGCCCGATCACGCTCTCGTCCCTGCTGCGTATGCCCCGCTCGATACCCTCGATCTCGCGGCGGATCTGGCGGCCGGTCGCGGGCACTTTCGCGCGGTCGAGGGACCGGGTCGGCGAGGTCCAGTTGCCGAGAACCCTCTCCGCCCGGGCGAGCTGCCTCTGGGCGCACGTGGTCCCGACGACCTCGACCGACCAGTCGAGCCCCCGCAGCGCCTCCCAGAGCCTCCGGTGCCGGTCCCGCCACGAATGGAGCGCCGTCGAAGTGTCGTAGCCGGAATCGGCGTGGACGAACACGGCGCGACGGGAGTTCAGCGCCACGGGCATCCCGCGGGGGAAGTAGCGCCGCGCCCCGCCGGCCGCACCCCGGTAGACCCGCACGGGCAGCAGGGAGCGGTGAATGCCGAGCGCCTCGAACGCGCCCACCTTCTCCGGCTCGGTCGGGAGCCAAGGCAACCCCGGATGCTCGATCACGTAGTCGAACGAGAGCAGGCGGCGCAGGGCCACCGCGGTCGAGGTGATCCTCCGGGTGCGGACGCCTTCGACGCCCAGCGCCCGGTAGATGCCGCGTGCGCAGATCCGGCAGACCTTCAGGTCTCCGACCATCTCCTCGGCGGCGAGCCTTCTCCGCGTCAGGGCCTGCACGAACCGGAGCGTCTTGAAGCGGTCCATGCCGAACCACGCCGAAAGCTGCGAGCGGGTGAACACGCCGCCGTGCAGGCTCGCCAAGGCGACCCACTCGGCCCGGCGGCCCGTCAAGCCGAACGGCTCCAGTGCCTTCTCGCGCCCCTTCAGATGGTGGATCAACGCGACCGCCGTCGGTCGGTGGCTTTGCGGTACATGAGGGCTCCCGCTCCCGCAGGGTAGGACCCGGACTGCGTGGTAGGTATCAAGTGCTGGTGAAGGTGTCGCTGCCGGTAGGAATCGGGAGAGCGCCGTCGGCGGCGTCAAGTCGCGTCCGCGGGCATTCGTCCAGAGCCGTCCGGTGCGTTCCCGGATGCGGAACGGCCTCCGGCAGCCGCTCCTCCATCCCTTCCAGTAAGAGCCCGGCGAATGCCCGGTTGCGGTTCGAGAAGCGAACGGCACGGGTGCCGCACTGGTCAAGCAGCCTTCGGGCAGCGAGATTCCGTTGCGCAGATCGTGCAGTCCATCTTTTCGAAAGGAATCGAATGATGGCACGCACGAAACGAAGTCGGCGCTCTTACGGCGCCGGCGAATGGGGCCGGAACCGGGTGAGGGTGTTCCCCGACCGGAAAACCGGCTTGTACCAGATCGAGTGGCGGGAGAACGGGCGAAGGCTCACGAGGTCCTTGGGTCACCGTGACTGGACCCGAGCCAAAGGACAGGCTGACGAGTTCGCCGCCGGGTTCGCAAGCCGGGACCTGAACGGCAAGGCGGAAGCCGAACCGGAGCCGCTCACCCTGGAGAGGCTTTTTGAAATCTACGGTGAGGAGGTGACGCCCACCAAGGTGGCGCGGACCCGAGCCCGCGACAGGGTCGCGATGGCGATGTTCCTCAAGTTCTTTGGGAGGGACCGAAGGCCCGAGACCCTATCCCAGCGGGACTGGGACCGGTTCATCCGGGAGCGCCGGGCGGGCACGGTCGGCCCGAGTGGAAAGCCCGTGGGCAACCGGATGATCGAATGGGACCTGACGTTCCTGATGGCGGTGCTCAACTGGGCGGCGCGGTCGAGGGACGAGCAGGGCCGCCTGCTCCTCGACCGGAACCCGCTCAAGGGTCTCAGGAAGCCCGTCGAGAAGAACCCAACCCGGGTCGTTCTCACGGAGGAGGAGTACCAAGCGCTTCTCCAGGTCTCGCGGCAGGTCGATTGGCGTTTCCATGTCGCCCTCGTGCTCGCGCACGAAACAGGGCATCGGATCGGCGCGATTCGCAACCTCCGCTGGTCGGATGTCAACATCGAGGGCAGGACCATCCGGTGGCGCGCCGAACACGAGAAGACCGGGTATGAGCACCGGACGCCGCTGACCGACGAGGCCATCGCCGCCTTGGAGGAGGCGGGGAGGATGGGCGCCGGGACCGGGAATGCCCCGGTGCTGCCCTCGTCGAGGGATGCCATGCGGTGCATCCACCGCGTTTCCGCCTATCAGTGGTGGAGGAAGGCGCAGACGCTCGCGGGACTGGAGCCGAAGGCGCGGCGGGGCTGGCACTCCCTGAGGCGGAAGTTCGCTTCCGACCTGATGGATCTGCCGCTCAAGGTGCTCTGCGAACTCGGAGGCTGGAAGGCGGCCAAGACCGTCCTCCGCTGCTATCAGCAGCCGGACGAGGCGCAACTCAGGCACGCAATCCTGAGCCGCCGCAGGCCGCAGGGCTGAAATCCGAATCGGCGGGAGTCGATCAGCGGGAACTCACCCGCCGAATCCCATAAGTTCAATGATCACAACAGATCCGCACGGAATGACGCATGTTGGCCCATCTGGATGAGACGGCCGATGAGCGTGGCCGTCATGCTCTTGCCCATCGACCAGCTCTCGAGCTGCGTGTCCCTGTGCACGCCCGGGCCGTACTCCTCGGCGATGATCCGCCCGCGATGGACCGCCACGAAGCCGGCCCGGTTGTCGCCCGGCGTGAACATGAGCCGCACCGCTTCCGCGACCAGTGCGGCGTCCACATCGTCCGGGAGCGGCTCGTCCGGGAGCAGGTCGCCCATGGGCCAGGGGGTCGTGGCCGCGTCGGGCAGCGCGCTCACCACCTCGCGCTGCGTGAAGAACACCTTGTCGGTGTGGGACGGCAGAATCACGCACCCCTGGTCGCCGAAGTGCCGCGCCCGGCCCGCCGCGCCGTCTTGCGATGCCGTGACGACGCGCCGCTCCTCATCCACGTCGAAGGCGAGGCGGCCGTCCTCGTAGTCGCGCACCTCGCCCTCGGTGAGGAGGATGCTCTGGTAGAGCGCGTCCTCGCGATCCCGCTCCGATACCCAGATCGCCGAGCAGAACCGCTTGGCCGAGCCGTTGAGGGCGATCTCGGGGGGTGGGGTGGCGGCGGTCTCGTCGGGCGATGCGGGCGCCGGACCGGACGAGCCGCCAGTGGCCCCACCTCCGGCCCCATCGGGTGCGCCGCAACCGGCCGCCCAGGCAGCCAGCACCAGAACCGTGCCTACCTTTGTGATCTTTTTCACAATCTCTCCTCTCCCGTATGCTCCGGCGCGCCGTTTGATTTCCCCAACATCCGCGCTGATATTGGCCCCATCGCCCGCCAGACGCACGGTCAAGCGCGATTTGAAACGCCCAAGGAGTCCCTCATGAAGACCCGGTACTTCCTCCTCACCGCACCCCTGCTCGTTGCCCTCGCCTCGACGGCCCCCCTCGCCGCACAGGAACCCTCCGGCCTCCTCGACATGGATACCTACATGGAGATGGAGTCGGTGGGCAGTCCGCGCATCTCGCCCGACGGCAACCACATCCTGTTCACCCGGGGCAGCGTGGACAAGATGAACGACCGCAACCAGAGCAACCTGATGATCATCGACCTGGCCACTCGGCGGATCCGTGAGCTGGAGACCGGGAGCTTCGAGGTGTCGTCGCCGATCTGGTCGCCCGATGGCACGCGGATCGCGTTTCTGTCCGACAAGAGCGGGACGAACCAGATCCACATGATGTGGCTCGACACGCGCGAAACCACGCAGCTCACGAACCTCGACCGGGCGCCGGGCGGCATCCGCTGGTCGCCCGACGGAACGCAGATCTCGTTCACCATGTTCCTGCCCGAGACCGGGTCGCCGCTGCCGATCAGGATGCCCGCCTTCCCGCGGGGTGCGAATCTGGCCAAGCCCGCGGTGGTGGAGGACCGGATCGCGTGGCAGCGGGACGGGCGCGGGCTCACGCCGAAGGGCAACACGCAGATCTTCATCGTCGACGCGGAGCTGGGCGGCACCCCGCGCCAGATCACCTCGGGCGACAACTCCCACAACAATCCGCGCTGGGCGCCCGACGGAACGAAACTGTACTTCAGCGCCGACCTCATCCCCGACGAGGGCTACGAGCGCGGCAACTCGGAAGTCCACGCGATCGACCTGGCCACGCTCGAGATCACCACCCTGACCGACCGGCTCGGCCCCGACAACGGCCCGGTGGTCTCGCCCGACGGCGGCATGATCGCCTACACCGGCTACGACCAGAACGAGAACTACAGCAACCTGTCGCACCTGTACCTGATGGACGCCGACGGCAGCGACAGCCGCATGCTGGCCGGCAACCTCGCCAACTCGCCGAGCGGCGTGACCTGGGCGCCGGACGGATCGGGCGTCTACTACACCCTGGGCAAGGAAGGCTCGTCGAACCTGTACTTCGTCTCCACCGGCGGCGACATCGAGCAGGTCACCGAGGGCGTCCACTACATCACGGGCGTCTCGATCGCGAACAACGGCCGGGTCGCGGCCACCAACTCCACCTTCTACCGCCCGAACTACCTCATCACCTTCGACCTGGACAACGCCGCCGAGCCCGAGACCCTGGTCGACTACAACGAAGACGTTCTGGCCGACATCAAGCTCGGCGAAGTCGAGGAGGTCTGGACCGAGTCCTCCGACGGCTGGCCCGTTCAGGGCTGGCTGATGAAGCCGGCCAACTACGAGCCGGGCAACAAGTACCCGCTGCTGCTGTGGATCCACGGCGGCCCGGTCTCCATGTACACCGTGCGCTGGAACTGGAACTGGCAGAACTTCGCTGCCGACGGTTACGCGGTGCTGTGGATGAACCCGCGCGGCAGCACCGGTTACGGCCAGGATTTCGTCAACGGAATCAACTACCTGTACCCGGGCAACGACTTCAACGACCTCATGGCCAGTGTCGACGCGGCCATTGACCGCGGCTTCATCGACGAGGACAACATGTTCGTCACGGGGAGCAGCGGCGGCGGCGTTCTCACCGCCTGGATCGTCGGCCACACGGACCGGTTCCGTGCCGCTGTGTCCCAGCGGCCCGTCATCAACTGGCACTCCTTCGTCGGCACCACCGACGGGTCCGGCTGGTACCGCCGCTTCCGCTCGATGCCCTGGGAGGACCCCATGGAGTACGCGGAGCGCTCACCGCTCCACTACGTCGGCAACGTCACCACCCCCACGATGCTGCTCTCCGGCGTCGAGGACCTGCGCACCCCGATGCCCCAGGCCGAGGAGTTCTACCGCGCGCTCAAGGTGCTCGGGCAAGAGACGATGCACGTCAAGATCCCCGATGAGTATCACGGCTCGCGCGCGATATCGCACCGGATCATGACGCAGCTGTACCTGAAGGCCTGGTTCGACAAGTTCAGGGACAAGCCGGTGGCCTGATGCAACAAGGGCCCGGGGCGCCGTGAAGAGCGCCCCGGGCGCCTTTGCTCAAGCCCGGTGCAGGTCCGGCAGGAGCGCCGCGCCTACCCCAGCAACCGCCTCGTCCGCGTGATCGAGAACGGCGCCGCGTTCGGACGGGCCACGGCGGCCGCCGAAGCGACCCGGGCCGGACCTTCCGCGCGTTCCGCCGCTACCCCCCGCCCCGCGTCCGCGGGCTCGTAGCCCATGTCGGACATCGCGAGCCTCACCTCCTGCTCGACCGCGCCCAACTCGTCCGCCGCACCGGCGTCACCGTTGTAGCTCCACCGCGACGGCGTGACCACCGTGTCCGCCATCATGATGTCGGTCGACGTGATCGCGGTGTCCGCCACCATGGTCGTGTCGGCGGTGATGACCGTCTCCGGCGTGGTCTCGTTCGTGATCACGATCTCGACGCGGCGATTCTGGGCCCGGGCCTCCTGGCTCCGTCCCTCCGTGAGCGGCATGCTCTCGCCGTGCGACGTCGTGGTGAGCCGCCCCGAACTGATCCCCGCGCCGGTCAGGGCTTCCAGCACCGCCTCGGCCCGCTCCATGCCCAGGTCGATGTTGTACTGCTCCGTGCCCACTTCATCGGCGTGGCCCTGGATGCTGACCTCGACACCGGGATTGTTGCTCAGGATCGTCGCTTTCGATCGCACCTGCGCAGCAGCGTTCTCCGTGAGATCGGCCATGTCGAACTCGAACCGGACAAACGCTTCCAGGGTCGCCCGGTCGCTGCCCGAAAGCGCGCGGCCGACAACCATCGTGTCCATCGTGACGACCGCCCGCATCGTGATCGTGGTGTCGACCTGCGTAACCGTGTACGGCGTGATCACGGTGTCCGCCTTGTTGGACGGCAGCGCCAGCGAGCCCGAAAAGCCGAACTTGCGCGACCGGAAGGTGGAATACCCGTCGTGCATCATTCCGAGCGCGAACGCACCCAGCCGGATGTAGCCCAGGTCGAGCTGCAGGCCCGCATTGGTGTCGAATCCGTTGTACTCGGCGATCAGATTCAGTTGGCGCCGGCCGCCGATGCCGATGTGGATCCCGGCTCCGGCAAAGATCCCTCCGGAAGTGCCGTCCTGGTGGAAGTCCAGGTCGCCTCCCGCAGAGAATACCCCGGCGCCCCATCCACCCGTCAGGCTGATCGCGCTGCCATCCGAGACCGGCAGATGCGCGGTCGCGACCGCGTAGGGGCTCAGATTGGCGTTGTAGTCGTCGTCACCGACATCCGTGTGCACCCGGGAGTCCGGGTAGGCAAGCCGGTTGGGCTGGAACTCGTAGCGATATTGGTCGCCGAAGGACGGAGAATTGGTGTACCGCGCCCCGACCGCGAGGTCGAAGTTCCGGACCGAACTCGGCATGAGTGAAATCCTCCCGAATCCGCCGATCAGGTTGCCGCCGTCCTCCGGAGCCGCGAAGTGCTGGAGCGAGACGCCGACTTCCACCCGGTCGAAGAGGCCGAGGGCGATAGAGCCGTCGGAGAGCCACTTCTCGTAGGGCGATCCGACGGTGATGAAATCACCGCTCGGGTCCACGATGATGAATTCGGGGATCGACGCCGAGAAGCCGGAATAGGTTCCCACAATCGTCATGTGCGGCAGCACGGACGCCACGGGAATGTCCAGCAGACCCGAGCCGTAGCGAAGCGTGCTGGGCATCCTGACGCTCTGCGCCGAAAGGGGCTGGACCACGCTCAGGAGCCCGACACACAGGAGAACTCCGGAGAGCAGTTTGGAAAACGAGTGATTCATCCGCATGCGACTACCTCCGAGGACGCGCCCCCCATTCCGGGGAGCCAGGTCGACAAGGGTTTTGGGGCAATACTTCAACAGAAGTCTTTACCCACCTGCTACGCAAGACCTCGACACCCGATAGCTCGGCACGAGCGGGCCAGCGGACGTCATTTCGGCCTCGCTCCGGAGATGGCTCGGTCCGCCACGCCTGGCCGCGGTCCCCCATTCGTCGGATATTCCCTCCCGGAGCCGATAATCGACAACCCAACCATCACCGGAAGGATCCCCGAATGACACTGTCGACAGTCGCGGTCATGGTCATCACCTCGGGCCTGTTGCTCAGCGCCTCGTGCACCCAGCCACCCCCGCCGCCCGAAACCGAAGCGCCTCCACCGGCCCATCCCGAGGAGGCAGCCGTCGTCGCCGCCGTCGAGCAGCTGTTCGAGGCCATGCGCACGGGCGACAGCGAGATGGCCAGAGCCGTCTTCCACCCCGAAGCCCGCCTGGGCCGCGCCGGCGACGACGGCATCAGCTTTGGGCCAGCCGACGGCTTCATCGACATGATCGGCCAGCCCCGCGACGAAGTCTATGACGAGCCGGTGTGGGACTGGACCGTGCAGATCGACGGCCGCCTCGCCCAGATGTGGACCCGCTACGCCTTCTACCGCGACGACGAATTCTCGCACTGCGGCTGGGAGGGCTTCCAGCTCTACAGGGCCGACACCGGCTGGCAGATCACCCAGCTCATCGACACCAGCTACCGCGAGAATTGCTTCTATCCGCCCGGCCGCGAGCCCATGCCCGAGACCGCCGAGACCGAAGCCGACGGGGAGCCCCAGGGGACATGAGAAAACAGCCACCGGCCACCAATCCGGTTCTGACGGCCGCGGTCGCACCCCCGGGAGCCCGTGGACGCGTACTCGTCCCCGGGCTCCTCGCCCTGGCCGCCTGCACCGGCGACGCCCCCGCACCCACTACCGCGGAGGTCGACGCCCTTGCGCAATCGGTCAAGGACGCAATCACCACCGACGCGCTCATGGCCTGGTCGGCCGCGATCACCGAGCATGTGCGCCCGTCGGGCAGCCCCGGCGAGAACGCCGCAATCGACACCATCGTGGCCACGCTGCGGGCCCGCGGCGTCCCCGTCGTGGTGCACGAGCTGTCCGCCTACGCCAGCGATCCCGTCTCGGCATCGGTCACCATCCCGGGCACCGACTTCGCCCCGGACGCGATCACCATGGCCTACTCGGCCGCCTCGGCCGGCACGGTCGGCGAGGTCGTCGACATGGGCACGCTCGCGGACCTGCCGCGGCTCGAGGTCGGCACCGGTGAGCGCCTCGTCATCGAGGGCGAGGGCCTCGGCGCGGATCTCTCCGACCTGAGCGGCAAGGTGGCCATCGTCGACGGGCAGCCGCGCAACGTGCCCACGATCGCGCTGGAGCGCATGGGCGCGGCGGCGGTCGTCTTCATCAACCCCGAGGAGCGCCTCAACGAGCTCATCGTTACCTCGACCTGGGGCAGCCCGTCGCTGATGAACCACCATCGGCTCCCGACCATCCCGGTGGCCCAGATCGCGCGCAGTGGCGGAGAGGAGTTGCGCGCCCGGATGGCCGCCGGGCCGGTCGAGCTCAGCGTGGCTACCGAACTCGCGACCGGGTGGAAGCCGATGCGGCTGGCCGTCGCCACGATCGAGCCGGCGGGGCCGGCCGGGGCGCCGTACGTGGTGCTTGGGGGGCACATCGACGGATGGCACCACGCCGCGACCGACGAAGCCGCCTCGAACGCCGCCATGCTCGCGATGGCGCTGGCCTTCCACGACGTGCGCGACCAGCTCCGGCACGGCCTGGTGGTGGCGTGGTGGCCCGGGCACAGCAACGCGCGCTACGCCGGGTCGACATGGTTCGCGGACGAGTTCTTCACCGAGCTGCGCACCCGCGGCCTGGCCTACATGAACATCGACGGGATCGGCCAGACTGGGGCCAGGATCTTCGGCGCCTCCACATCCGAGGCTTTCCGTCCCTTCGCCACCCGCGTGGTGGCCGAGACGCAGGGCGAGGAGATCTCGCCGTCGCGGCCGGGCCGCAATTCGGACCAGATCTTCAACGGCGTCGGACTGCCCCTGATCCAGTTCAGCCACACGCGGCTGGCAGAGGACGGCGGCTACTGGTGGTGGCACACGACCGAGGACACCTACGACAAGATCGGCCCCGAGGTCCTCAAGACCGACACGGATATCTACGTGCACGCCCTGGCCACGATGCTCGCGGGGCCGCGCTACCCGGTGAGTCTGACCGCGCAAGTCGACGCGCTGGGGGCGGCGATCGAGGCGCGCGACGCGGCGGCGGGCGGTGCCTTGCAGCTGGACCTGCACCTCGGCAACCGCATGGAGCGCCTCCGGCGAGTCGCCACCGATATGGACGCGCGCGCCGATGGGGGCGAGATCGGCCCCCTCGACCTGGTGGCCTTCCTCCGGCCCCTGCACCGCGTCATGTACGTGCCGCTGAACGACTACCACCCCGATCCCGGCGTCAGCCTGGGTCCGCTGCCCGGTCTGGCCCCGGCCCGGATCCTGCTGGAGGAGGAGCCCGGCAGCGACCGGCGCGGGTTCGCGGCCCCGGTGCTGGCGCGGGAACGCAACCGGCTCATCGAAGCGGTCGACGAGGCCCTGGATGTCGGCTACATGCGCACCACGCTGGCTTCGATCCGGCAGGAAATGGCCGACCTCAGAGAGGAGCGCGATCGATAGGCCGGCGGGTTCCCCCGGCAGGGACTCGCCCGGCGAGTTCCGGGAAGTAGCTCCGATAGAATCCCCGGTCCCGGGTGAGAAACGTCTCGGCGTGCGCGACGGCGTGCGCGCCGATCAGGAAATCGGTAATGATCCGGGTCCTGCGGCCTCCCGCGCGCCGGTACTGCGACCAGCGCCGACCAGCGTCCCACGCAATCGATGCGTCGATCGGGGACGGGGTCGCGTTGATCTGACGGAGCGCGTCGTCCAGCGCATCGCGATCGGAAAACGCCGGGGCAAGCTCAGCATACACGACGTCGCACACCAGGATGGCGCCGGCGTCATACGCGGCGCGGAGCCAGTCCGCCGATGTTGGACCGAAAGTCTCGTCTGGAAGGAAGACGTCCAGGAGTACACTGGTATCGACGGCTGTGATCATCTGCCGCGGATTTCCTCGACGTAATCGTCGGTATTGCGCGTGAGGGCATCGGCATTCCTGCCGCGCTCGAGGATCGCGTAGACGCGATCGACGGGATGCTCGGCCGCGGTCCGTTTTCGAATGAGGAGACCGCTATCCGCCGGCACGATCTCGACTTCAACGTTGTGATTCATCCCGAAGCGGTCTCGCAGGCGCTTGGGGATGGTGATCTGGCCCCGCTCGGACACTCGCATGTCATACCTCGATAGGAAAAGATGATACTGATAATCATATTTCTTTTTTCTGACTTGCGCAAGAAGACGTTTTGCTGGGTTCAACAAACCTCGTCGCGGTGCCACGGGTGCGTCGCGGGACCGCGCCCCGATATTGACCCTGGTCGAATGGTCACGCTATTGGTGCAGGCACACCACACACCGGAGCGAACACGCGCAATGGCGTTGAATACACGGATGGCGACGAAGTTCTGCCGGCTCCCGGTCCTCGTTCTGGCGGTATGGACCGGCACCTGTACACCCCCCGTGGCCCCCTCCCACGGCGACGGCGACTGGCCCGCCTACGGGGGCGATGCCGGCGGCAGCAAGTTTTCACCACTCGACCAGATCACGCCGGACAACGTCGGCTCGCTCGAGGTCGCGTGGGAGTGGGAGACGGGCGAGAGGCCGATTTCGGGACCGATCGCTCCGATTCGCGGCCAGGAGGTGCGGCCCGGCAACTTCGAGACGACCCCGGTCGCCTTCAACGACACCCTCTACTTCACGACCCCGTACAACCGCGTCATCGCCCTGGACGGCAGCACCGGCGAGACGATCTGGGACTACGATCCCCGCACGGTCGAGTGGGGCCAGCCCCCGAACGGGACGGGGTTCGTGCATCGCGGGATCGCGGTGTGGAGCGGGACAGAGGAGCGCCGCGTCTTCCTCAACACGCGATGGCGGCTGATCGCGCTGGACGGCGCCACCGGCGAGCCCATCGAGTCCTTCGGGCACCGGGGCGAGATCGACCTCACCGAGAAGCTGCTCTGGCGCACCAACCGGCTGCACTACACGCAGACATCGCCCCCGGTCGTCTTCGAGGACCTGCTGATCATCGGCAACGGGGTCTGGGACGGTTTCGTGTACCCGCGCGACCCCCCGGGCAACATCCAGGCCTTCGACGTGCACACCGGCGACCTGGTCTGGTCCTTCAACCTGATTCCGCAGCCCGGCGAGCCGGGGAACGAGACCTGGGAGGACGGCAGCTGGGACTACACCGGTCACACCAATGCCTGGGCTCCGATGGTGATGGACGAGGAGCGGGGGCTTCTCTTCGCCGGCATCGGCACTCCGTCGAACGACTACTACGGGGGCCACAGGAAGGGCGACAACCTCTACGCGGAGGCGCTGGTCGCGCTCGACGCCCGCACCGGAGAGCTCGCGTGGCACTATCAGACGGTCCACCACGGACTGTGGGACTTCGACCTGCCGGGCGCGCCCGTCCTGATGACCATCGCGCCGCACGGCGAGGCGGTCGATGCCGTCGCCGTGGCCGGCAAGACCGGATTCGTGTACACCTTCGACCGCGCGACCGGCGAGCCCGTGTGGCCCATCGAGGAGCGCCCCGTGCCGCCCAGCGACGTGCCCGGCGAGGTGGCCGCCGCCACCCAGCCCTTCCCCACCCTTCCGCCCCCCTTCGCGCGGCAGGGCTTCACGCCCGACGACCTCATAGACCTCACCCCCGAACTGCGCCGCCAGGCCGAAGAACTCACCGCGGGGTATCGCTTCGGCTCCCTCTACGAACCCCCCTCCATGGAAGGCACGATCACGATGCCGGGGATCCTCGGCGGCGGGAACTGGGGCGGCGCAGCCTTCGATCCCGGCACCGGCGTCCTGTTCGTGAAGTCGTCGGAGGACCCCAGCCTGCTCACCATCGGACCGGGCAACCCCGAGACTATGGTCGGCGACTACGGCATCGACCGGGGTGCGCCGCGGTCCCTGCGGATCGGCAACGTGCCCATCACGAACCCGCCGTGGGGCACCCTGACCGCCATCGACATGAACGCCGCCGAGATCCTCTGGCAGGAGGCGGTCGGGGAGCGGCCCGAGGTGCGCGGCGACCCCGCGCTCGCGGGTGTGGCGCTGCCCCCCCGGCTGGGCGTGGTGGGTCCGCCGGGTCCCTTCGTCACCGGTGGCGGCCTGGTCTTCCTGACCGGCGGGTCCGACGTGCTGTACGCCTTCGACGCGGCCAGCGGCGAGGTGTTGTGGGAAGGCCGCCTCCCGGCCCTCGGCTACGCCAACCCGATGACCTTCCAGAGCCGCGCCGGGCGCCAGCTGGTGGTGATCGCCACGGGCGGGCCCGAGGGCGGCGCGCTCGTTGCCTTCGGGCTGCCGGAGTAGGGCCTCCATGGGCGCCCCGGCCGGGTTCTTGCGATCGGCGTTTCGCCTTTCCCGCCCCGCCAGCCCCACCCGTGCGTCCGGATCCCGGGGACCGTTGACCAGACCGCTTCCGGCCGCCGCCCTCGCGAGTGTCCTCCTTGCCTGCGGAGGCGGCGACTCACCCACCGAGCCCACCGTCGCCACCGTCGACATCGTCCCCGACGCGATGCTGCTGGTGGGGGTCGGCGATGGGGCCAGCTATTCGGCCGTCGCACGGGACGCCAACGGGATGATCGTTTCGGGGACGCCGCAATGGGCGATCGACAATACGGCCGTCGCGACGATCGACGGCAACGGCTTCGCCTCGTCACTCGCCACCGGGCTCGCCACCGTCACCGCGACCATCGGTGGCGTGAGCGGGACGGCCCAACTCGAGGTCTACGTGCCGCGCCGGATCCTGGAGTACAGGCCGGGTCAGCCCTACTACGGGCGCAAGGACTACGTGGAGTACATCCCGGGAGAGCTGCCGCTGGTGCTCTCGGCCACCCACGGCGGAGCGCTTTCGCCGGCCGAGATCCCCACCCGCACCTACGGGGTCCTGACGGCCGACCGGAACACGCTGGAGCTGACTCTGGCCATGCGGCAGGCGCTGATCGACCTCACCGGCTACGCGCCCCACGTCATCCTCTCACACCTGCACCGCAGCAGGCTCGACCCCAATCGCGAGATCATGGAGGCCGCACAGGAAAACCCCTACGCCGAGCTGGCGTGGACGGAGTTGCAGGAGTGGATCAAGAGCGCCCGGGCCGCCGTGGCGGGCGAGTTCGGGAAGGGCATGTACTTCGACATCCACGGCCACGGGCACGACATCGACCGCCTCGAGCTGGGATATCTTCTCTCTTCGGACGAACTCAACCGCTCCGACCTGGCGCTCAATTCGCTCGAAGTCGTGTCGCGGACGAGCATTCGCGACCTCGGCCGCACATCGCCCATCCCCTTCTCGCAGCTGCTGCGCGGACCCACTTCGCTCGGTGGTCTCTTCCAGGACGAGGACATCCCGTCGGTGCCGAGTCCCGCCGCCCCCGGACCCGGCGACGCGCCCTACTTCCGCGGCGGCTACAACACCCGCGAACACGGTTCGGTGACGGATGCCGAAGTCGTAAGCGGCATCCAGATCGAGCACCACTACGGCGGCATCCGGGACACCCCCGAGAGCCGGGCCGAGTACGCGGCCAGGGCCGCCCGCGTGATCCGGGCGTTCATGCTCGAGCACTACGGCTTCTTCGAGCCGGGTGGGTAGTGTCGTTGGTGCGGGGGGCGCCCGGGGGGAGGCGCAAGTGAGCGCCTGGGCGACGCACGCGTTGATTGGGTCCGCCGGCCGCGCCTGAAGGCAACCTTCCAGGGTTGCGGGGTACCTATATAGGACAGGGAGCAGGACCGCCCTCTCCGTCATCCCCCGCCCGACCGGAGGACCGATCGATGCGATTCGCCACACATCGCCCCCGCAGCCTGTTCGCCGGACTCGCCGCTGTGCCCGCGACCCTTGCGCTGATCCTGGCGGGCGCGGGCGCGCTCGACGCGCAGGTGGGCAGCATCGAAGGAAGGGTGAGCGACGGGGCTACCGGGCAGGCGCTCTCCGGAGTGCAGATCACCGTCGAGGGGACCACACTCATGACGCTGTCGAACGGTGGCGGACGCTATCTGCTGCAGGGGGTGCCCATCGGCGAACACACCTTGGTGGTCGAGCAGGTCGGCTACGCGGCCGAGCGTCGGCGCGTCACGGTGGCCGCCGGCCAGACCACCGTCGTGGATATCGCGCTGACACCGGCGGCCTTGCAGCTGGACGAACTCATGGTCACCGGCCAACCCGAGGCGGAGTCCATGCGGCGCGCTGTTTCGGCGGTCCGTTCGGACCAGGCCATGTACGCCTTTTCCACCGACTTCAACACCGAGTCCTACGCCCACATCGCCGAGAACGACTTCCGCCTCGTCGACGCATCGCCCCTGTCTACCTTCTCGATCGACGTGGACCGCGCGTCGTACGCCAACGTGCGGCGCTTCCTCCAGGCAGGCGAGCGGCCACCGGTCGACGCCGTGCGGATCGAGGAGATGATCAACTACTTCCCCTACGACTGGGGCAACGTGTCGGGCGAACATCCCTTCGCGGTCACGACCGAGGTGTGGGAAGCGCCGTGGCAGCGGGACCACCGGCTGGTAAGGATCGGATTGCACGCCGAGTCGATCGACATCGAGGACCTGCCACCCGGCAACCTGGTCTTCCTGCTCGACGTGTCCGGGTCGATGATGCCGGAAAACAAGCTGCCGCTGCTGAAGAAGGCGTTCGCGCTGCTCGTCGACCAGCTGCGGCCCGAGGACCGCGTCGCGATCGTCGTGTACGCGGGCGCCGCGGGTCTCGTGCTTGAGTCCACGCCGGGGGACCGGAAGGGCAAGATCCTGGCCGCGCTCAACGACCTGGACGCCGGTGGGAGCACGGCCGGCGGTGAGGGTCTGCGCCTGGCCTACGACGTGGCCCGCGAGCACCGCATCGAAGGCGGCAACAACCGGATCATCCTGGCGACGGACGGCGACTTCAACATCGGGCCGTCCAGCGATGCCGAGATGGTGCGCCTGATCGAGAAGGAGCGCGAGGGCGGCACCTTCCTCACCGTGCTCGGCTTCGGCACCGGCAACCTGAAGGACTCGAAGATGGAGCAGATCGCCGACCACGGGAACGGCAACTTCCACTACGTCGACGGCCTGCTCGAGGCGCGCAAGGTACTGGTGGAGGAGATGGGAGGCACGCTGCTCACCCTGGCCAAAGACGTGAAGCTCCAGGTCGAGTTCAACCCGGCGCGCGCCGCCGGATACCGGCTCATCGGGTACGAGAACCGCCTCCTCGCCGACGAGGACTTCAACGACGACACCAGGGACGCGGGCGAACTCGGCGCCGGCCACACCGTGACTGCGCTGTACGAGGTGGTGCCTGTGGGGGCCGAAGTGCCGCGCGGCGATGTCGATGCGCTCCGCTACCAGCCCCGGGCCGACGACCCGCCGCTCAGCGACTTCGACGACGAGTTGATGTACGTCAAGGTCCGCTACAAGGACCCCGACGGGACGCGCAGCAAGCTCCTGGAGCTCGCCGTGGCCGATCGGACGCGGTCACCTTCGGCCGACTTCCGGTTCGCAGCAGCGGTGGCGGGGTTCGGCATGCTGCTCCGTGACTCGGGGCACGCAGGCAACCTGACGCTGGGCGACGTGGTGAAGATGGCCGAGAAGGGCCAGGGCGACGACCCGCGCGGCTACCGCGGCGAGTTCATCCGCCTGGTCGAAACGACGCGGGATCTGAGGTTGCTGGACCAGGAAGCGGAAGAGCGGCAGCGGTGGCGCCGCTGGCGCTGATCACCAGACGCGGCTGACCCCGTACTGATCGAACACCTCGTCCCGCGACACCAACACCAGCCCGTGCGAGGCCGCCTGAGCGATCAGCATCCGGTCGAACGGGTCTCGCGGGCGCACCCCGCCTGCGTTTCGTGCCGACGTCAGGCGTTCGCCGCCCACGCCGCCAGCACCTCCGCTTCCTTCTCGGCCGGCAGCCCTGCCCTGGGCTCCGCGCGCCGCTCTGCCGGCAGCGAGTTCCACCACTCCACGGTCTCGCGCGCCGTATCGCCGATGGGCCGGAAGGTGAGCCCCGCCTGCACCGCCGCGGCCACCGACACCTGGTTCATGCCGATCGTTTCGCCCTCGGGGGGCACCCAGTTGGTCATGTGGCCCCAGGGCCGGACCTCGTGCTGGGCCATGAACTCGGTCGGGACCCAGGTGAAGGTCGCGTCCGAACCGAGCGCGGCGCGGACCTCCTCCAGCATTGCACCGAACTCCTGCACCTCGCCGGTGGCGTTGTAGGTGCCGGCGTTGCCGGGCGTCTCGACGAGCCGCACGATCCACTCCGACAGGTCGCGCGCGTCGATGTTCTGTACCGGGTCGGTGGGTGAGTTGGGCGCCATGACCTCGCCGCCGCGCGCGACGCGGACGGGCCAGTAGGTCCAGCGGTCGGTGTTGTCTCCCGCCCCGACGATCAGCCCCGGGCGCACGTTGATCGCGCCGTCGCCGAACGCTTCGGTGTTGATCGCCTCGCAGCGGGCCTTCATCGGGCCGTACTCGCTCATGTCCTCGATGTCCGGGGCCGAGAGCTGCCCTGCGGGGTAGCTCTCGTCGATGCCAACGGCCGCGAAGTCGGCGTAGGCCGAGATCGACGACACGAAGAGGTAGCGGTCGACCTGGCCGCGCAGCACGTCGGTGGTCATCGCGACCCAGCGCGGGATGGAGGCCGAGTTGTCGATCACCGCGTCCCACTCGCGGCCCTCGAGCGCGCTCAGGTCGTTGTCGCGATCGCCGATCAGGTGTTCGACGCGCTCGAAGTAGTCGTGGAAAAAAGGCGGCTCGGTGCGGCCCCGCGTGAAGATCGAGACCTCGTGGCCCCGGTCGAGCGCGTACTTGACCTGGTATGGCCCGATGAAGCGGGTGCCACCCAGGATCAGGATGCGTTGGGAGCCGGGCGAGTCAGCTCCACCTTCCTCCGCGGGTGTGCAGGCCAGCGGGCCGAAGGCGCCGAGGACGCCCAGAGCCCCGCCTGTTCGCACTGAACTTTTCACAAAATCACGTCGTGTCTGCTTCCACATCCTGATCGCTTCCTTTCTGACCGCGTTCCTGGCCGGCGTCCACACGCTCCCGAGCGGTGCCGATCGAGTTGCGCCGACCACTGATTTCGTTCGGCAGCCGACGCCTCTCAAGGTGCGATCATCGTACCTCGGGCGACAGCGGTCCCGCCACTGCATCCAGCCGGGTCCGCCCAGCACTTGCCCCACCCGCCCTCACACCCTACTAGTGTCTCTCGGATCCCAGGCTCGTCGTGCCGCCGGGATCGGTGGCACAGGTGGGCCGCCGACCCCTGGCTGGAGGTCACGATGGTGGAAGTTGATCGCAAGACCTTCCTTGCAACGATTCCCGCTGGTGCTCTCGCCGCCATGTCGCATGAAGACAAGGCCGAGGAACTCGAGCACTACATGGAAGAGAAGCTGGACGACCTGATCGCCGCACGGCGTGGGGGAGCGGACGGGGAGGCCGGCTCCATCATCACCCTTGAGGAGCTGGAGGAGCAGGAGGCCCGGTCCCCTCGCGGCACCGGCCGCCTCTTCCAGCCGCGCGAGGACGAGTTCCCGCCGCTGCCCGACAAGCCGACGCTGCTCGATTTCTTCAAGCTGCGCTTCGCCCCTGCGAACCACGTCCTGCAGAGCGCCACCCACGCGCTCAGGACGGGGCAGCCCGAGCGGACCGTCTTCGCCTGCCTGATGCACGACGTGGTCCTGAACCTGATCAAGGTGGACCACGGCTGGTGGGGCGCCCAGCTGGTCGAGCCGTACGTGGACGAGCGCGTCTCGTGGGGCATCCGCTACCACGCGCCGCTGCGCTTCTATCCGGACGATGAGTACGGCTACGAGTATCCGGAGATGTACAACCGCATCTTCGGGCACGACTATGTGCCGGAACCGTACATCAAGGAAGCCTACGAGTTCGCGCGCAAGCATCGCTGGTACGGCGAGGCGCGGCTGATCACGGTGAACGACACCTACGCGTTCCAGGACGACATGGACGTCGACATCAACGAGTTCACCGACATCATCGGGCGCCAGTTCAAGCAGCCGAAGGAAGGGCTCGGCTACGACAACAGCCCGGTCGCGCACATGTGGCGGACGATCGCGTTTCCGAACAGGCCGCTGTAGGGGCGACCGCTCGGCTTAATCGTTTCGCCACCGTCCTAACCGCTTTTCCACGACGGTGTCCGTCAGCAAGATCACGCGAATGCGCGTTGCGCCCCACCTTCCCCGCCTCAATCTTTCCTCCACCGTGTCCCCCCGGCCACGGCCCCAACGGAATACCGCAGTAAACGCAACACCGCAGTAAGGAACCACACGCCATGAAGACACTCAGCACGATCCGGCCCGCCGCCCTGCTCCTGGTGATCGCGGCCCTCGCCACCACCCAGGCCGCCGCCCAGGAAGTCGCGCGGGTGGAGGTCAGCCCCGCCACCCTCTCCCTCGCAGTCGGCGAGACGGCGACCGTGTCCGCGACCGCCTACGACGCCGCCGGCAACGTCGTCGACATCCCCTTCCTCTACTTCTCGCGCGGCGGACGCGGCAGTCTGGCCGTCGACCGCGCCACCGGCGAGATCGAAGCCTTCAAGGGCGGCGAGTTCGAGGTCATGGCGCGCGCGATGGGGCCCGGACGGATCAGCGGCACGATGACCGTCACCGTCGCCTACCCGCCGCTTGACCGCGTGGAGATCTCGCAGGACGGCGGGCGCTACTATGTCGGCGTGACGATGCGCCACAAGGCCACCGTGATCGACCAGGCCAACGACGTCCGCGATGTTGCCGTCGTGTGGAGCAGCTCCGACGAGTCCGTCGGAACCGTCGACCGATTCGGCGTCTTTTCCGCCCACGCACCCGGCGAAGTCACGCTTTCCGCCACCGCACAGGGCGTTGTCGGCCAAATTCGCTATGAAGTGGCCGACAACCCGGTCACGGCGATGGCCGTCGAGGCCAGTCAGACCCGCGGCAGGACCGGCGACGTAATCCACTTCACCGGCACCGCGTCCGACGCGAGCGGCGCCGGCGTGGCCGACATCCCCGTCACCTTCGGGCTGATGTCCGACCCCGACGCGATCGCCACCGCCGACTTCCCGCCGGCCGAGGTCGACGACCAGGGCCGCTTCGTCGCCTACAAGCCGGGCGTCTATACCGTCACCGCGAGCGTCCCCGGCCGCACCGCCCACGCGACCGTCGAGATCCTGCCGCGCCACGTCGCCGAAGAGGTGCAGCTGATCGGCCACGCGCCGGTGCGCAACGTCTCAACCTCCGATCTTTGGGTGTGGGAGGGCGTCGATGGCCGCGACTACGCGATCACCGGCACGCACAGCGGGCATGGCAGCACGTACTGGTGGGATGTGACCGATCCCGCGAATCCCGTGTTGACGGATTCGTTGCTCGTCGACGCGCGCACGACCAACGACGTCAAGGTCTCCGAGGACGGCGCACTCTGCGTGATCTCCCGCGAGGGCGCATCCAACCGGCGCAACGGAATCGTCATCGTGGACTGCACCGACCCCCGCAACATCGAGATCATCTCGACCTACGACGACGAGCTCACCGGCGGCGTGCACAACCTCTTCATCCATGACGACCACGTCTACGCGGTGAACAACGGAATCCGCTTCGACGTGATCAACATCGCCGACCCGGCCAACCCGCACCGCGTCGGCCGCTTCGAGCTCGACACCCCCGGCCACGCGATCCACGACATCTGGATCGTCGACGGCATCGCGTATACCTCCAACTGGAACGACGGCGTCGCCGTGATCGACGTCGGCGGCGGCGACAGGGGCGGCAGTCCGTCCAACCCGGTCGAGATCGCGCGCTTCCGCGACATCGGCGGCGCCACCCACGCGGCGTTCCCGTACCAGAGCCCGACGGGCAAGTTCTACATCTTCATGGGCGACGAGATCGGGGCGCCCGCCTTCGACGGCCAGGAGGACGGCCGCACGCCCGAATTCATGTCCGGCTACATCCACGTGGTCGACTTCACCGATCCCGAGAATCCGGAAGAGGTGGCCCGCTACGAGATCCCCGAGGCCGGATCGCACAACATGTGGATCGACGACGACCGGCTCTACGCGGCGTTCTACCAGGGTGGCCTGCGGGTGCTCGACATCTCGGGCGAGCTGAAGGGCAACCTGTACCACCAGGGCCGCGAGATCGCGGTGTACAAGTCGTACGATCCCGACGGCGTGGTGGCCAACGCGCCATTCACCTGGGGACCGCAGATCCACAAGGGCAACCTCTTCTTCGCCGAGTACTTCTCGGGGATGTGGACGGTCAAGCTGCAGCCGCGCCGGACGCTGATTCCGTGATGCGGAAGGCTGCCCTGGCAGTCGCGGCCGCCCTCGCCGCCACCGTGCTGCGCGGCGAGGGGGCCGCCCAATCCTACTGGGTCTACGTCGCCGCCGAATCCGAGGACGAGGTCGCGCTGCTCCGCTACGACGCCGGCGGCGACCTGGTCGTCGAGAAGACGATCACCACCGGGTGGCTCGCGGCCGAGATCGAGGCCCCGCACGGTCTCGCCATGGATCCCGCAGGCGAATACTGGTACCTCACGCTGGGTCACGGCTTTCCAAACGGCCGCCTCGTCAAGTACGCCACCGGCTCCGACACCATCGTGGGCATCGCCGATCTCGGCCTCTTCCCCGCCACCATCGCCGTCCCGCCGCACGGCACCGTGGCCCTCGCGGTCAACGCCAACTTCCACGGCGACCACGTCCCCTCGACCGTCACGATCGTCGACCTCGAGTCCATGTACCCGCTCGCCGACGTGGTCACCTGCACCATGCCGCACGGCTCCCGCTTCAACGCCGACGGCTCCCGGCACTACTCCGCGTGCATGATGGACAACCAGCTCGTCGAGATCGACGGCGCCACCCTCGACGTCACCCGGCGCCTCGACCTCATCGCCAACGAGCCCGCGCACGCCCCGATGGACGGCCACATGGCCATGGCGCCCGGCGGCGCGAACTGCTCCCCCACCTGGACCACGCCCCACCCCGACGGCTCGCGCGTCTACGTCCCCTGCAACAAGGGCGACGTCATCCTCGAAATCGACCTCGAACAATGGCGGATCACCCGCCGCTTCGAAGCCCCCGGCGCGCCGTACAACCTGGACTTGACGCCCGACGGCACGACCCTCCTCGCCACCCTCAAGGGCAGCGCGAAACTGGGAATCTGGGATGTTGAAACAGGCGTTTTGCTGCACCTCACGGACTCGGAAATGCGGGTCACCCACGGCGTCGTCGCCACCCCCGACGGCCGCTACGCCATCGTGACCGTCGAGGGCATCGGCGGCGATCCGGGCACCGTGGAAGTCATCGAAATCGACTCGGGCACCCGCGTCGCATCCGCACAGATCGGCAAACAGGCCGGAGGAATCGCACTATGGAAGATGGAAGGATGAACAAGCGCGCCGTTCTGCTCGCGGCAACCCTCGCCACATGGGCCTGCCAGCCCGTCCCCCCTGAGAGTGCGGAGGACGAACCCGGCTGGCGCTGGTCCGACGAGCGGGTCATGGAGACCGTCAACGCGGTGCGGGCGGGCCGCAGCCTCCAGCCCGACGAATGGCCTGGCGGCGCCCGCGTCGCCGTCCTCCTCTCCTTCGACGTCGACAACGAGACCGTCACCGGCCTCCGCTACGGCGACGCCACGGTGGGCTCCCTGTCACAGGGACAGTACGGCGCCCGCGTCGCCCTGCCCCGCGTCGTCGACCTCCTCGACCGCGAGGGCGTCCCGGCCTCGTTCTTCATCCCCGCCGTCAGCCTGGTCCTCAACCCCCACCAGGTCGGCGTGATCCAGGCCGCCGGCCACCACGAGTTCGCCATCCACGGCTGGATCCACGAACTCAACTCCAGCCTCGAAGCCGACGAGGAACGGGCACTGCTGGAGCGCGCCGTCGACTACATGACCGAGGTCACCGGCGTTCGTCCGCTCGGCTATCGCGCCCCATCCTGGAACCACAGCCCCAACACGCTGGACATCATCCGCGACATGGGCTTCCTCTACGACTCGTCGCTCATGGCCGACGACCGCCCGTACGAGATCGACGCCAACGGCGAGCCGACCGGCATGGTGGAGCTGCCCGTCGAATGGATCATGGACGACGCGCCGCTCTTCAACCCGCGCGGCAGCAGCTATTCGCACCCTCGCGACGTGCTCGAGGTCTGGAAGGACGACTTCGACGGCGCCTACACCGAGGGGACCATGTTCCTGCTGACCATGCACCCGCACGTGATCGGCCACCGATCGCGGATCGTCGTCCTGGAAGAGCTGATCGAGTACATCCAGGGCCACGAAGACGTGTGGTTCGCGACCCATCTGGAAGCGGCGCAGTACGTGAAGGAGCAGGCGGGGCTGTAGCGGAGCGGTCGGGAGCGGCCCAGGAGAATGATGATTCGCTGTTGCATGCACAAAGTGCTAGCACTACACTTGTCCGTGCACCGGATTCACCACTGCGTCAGGCTTCGAGGAGGGCATGCCGTCGATGAGCTCCACAATCACGGTTCGCCGCATCAACCCGGGTGACAAGGCCTGGCTGAAGAGCGAGGCACACCGCGCCGGCGTTTCCATGGAAGAGTTTGTCCGCCGACTCATCCGCGAGAGGCGAAAGAAGGATCGAAGTCGGGTCAAGCCTTCCGAGGCGTTCCGAAGCCACTTTGGTCCTGAGCACGGGATCGAATTGCCTTTGCGCGGGCACTGCGGCTACAGGCCGGTCAGATTCCGCGACGGCGAGTGACCTCCGTTGTCCTGTCTGCTTGACACGAACGTCGTCTCGGAGATGATGCGACCCTACCCCGAGCCACGTGTCGCCCGATTCCTCGACAGCATCGCGGACGGTGGACTCCATATAAGCGCGATCACGGTCTGGGAGATTCTCAACGGCATCGGCCGGCTTGATCCCACGTCCCGGCGACAGGATCTCGCGAGGCGATTCCAGGACCTGCTGACTCTTGTCTTCCAGGACCAGGTCCTCGATTGGACGCTGGCCGACGCTCAGGCATGCGCGAGCATCATGGAGGACAAGCGACGGTTGGGGGAGCCTCTCGACAGCCACGTGCCGGACGCAATGCTCGCTGGAACGGCAGCGAGTCGCGGGCTTGCCATGGTCACTCGCAACACGCGGGACTTTCGCAACACGGGCCTGGCGGTGATCAATCCGTGGGGTGAGAGGCCCCGCTGACGCGGGCGATCACGCCTCCACGCCGTGCTCCTTGTACCAGGCCAGATGGCGTCCGATCGGGATTCCCAGCAGCGGGCGCTGGACAGCGATCCCCGCGCCGCTGAGCCCGGAGGCGAGGCCGAAGTCGACGTAATCCATGCCGGCATGAATCTCGACGACCATCCCCGCAACCGACGCGTACCTCGCTACGAGGGTGTCCACGATTCGCCCCGACCACGCGCGACGGTCGGCGGCCGGCAGGTCGCCGAGGGAGACATCGTACCAGGCGATTCTGGTGTCCGGGTTGACCAGCCCGTACTTGGCACTCAGGATGTACCACGGAACGCCGGACTGTTCAGCGTACTTCCGACGGCACCTCCACAGAGCCGAGACATAGAGATTCTTGGCCTCAACCCGGCTCGCCCACTCCAGTTTGCCCTTGACAGACCCAATGAGCATCAAGTCCGGCACGACCGTCCCGTCCTCTGGGCCGGCGTGCTTTTCCGTCGCTCTACCCTCGCGAAGTTCCTGCATCGGGTATGGCTCCGTTGACCGCTTGCCGCAATTTCTGCCGCGAAATTATCATAGTACGGCCGTCGCGGCCAGTTGTACAGGGTAGGAACTGCACACCCCGGGAGACCAGATGACGATGTCGCGCGGCGTGCTTCCCAGGTTCGTGCCGGTGCTGGCGGCGACTTTGGCTGCCACACCTCACGCAACCAGCCTGTCGGCGCTGCAGGACACGCCCCCAGCGGTCGCGGCTGCGGCCCCGGCTCCAGCCGCCGTCTCTCCCTGCGACGATTCCCCGCCCCCTCCCGGCGCAACCTTGACGCCGAGCCGCGACCTGTACTGCATCTTCCTCACGGCTCGGCCCGGTCTGGAGACCATGTCTGGCCGGCTGGAGTTGCGCACGCCCCACACCCCCTTCGGGGTCGCGGTCAATCCGGCCGGCAATCATCTCTACGAGGGAATCCTCACGCTGGAGGGCCTCCCCGACCCCGCCACCCTGGGCGACTACACCCACATCGTCGCGTGGCTCGCCACCCCCCTCTTCGACGAGATCAGAAGTCTTGGGCCGGTCGGAAACGGGACGCAAAGCATCGGCGAGATCAGCCTGAACAAGTTCATGATCCTGGTCACGGCGGAGCCCCGCACCGACGCGCCCGAGTGGGAGGGACGGCTGCTCCTGCGCGCGACTTCGCCCAGCGCGCGGATGTCCCCGCCCGATATGCAGGAGTTCCTTCTGGGCGCGACCGGGGGTGGGGGTCGGCGCGGGGCGATGACCGGCATGGCGGCGGGCGACTCGGCCGAGGCGATGGCGATGGCCGGCCACGGGCACGGCGCGGGCGGCAACGGCTGGCCAAGCCCCCCGATGATGCCCGGGCTGACCATGTTCCCGGCCCTCATGGCGCTCGATCCGCCCGACGCGAGCCCCTTCCTGCCGGGTGCCGACATCGATCCAGAGACACTGCCGCTGGCCCGGCCGCGCGATGTCATCCGGCTCGGCGACGGCGACGAGGTCGATCTGGAGGCCGGGCTGGTGCGGCGGCGGATCCGCAGCCGCGACTATGTCATGTACGGCTTCAACGGCCAGTACCCGGGACCGCTGCTCTACGTACCCGAGGCGGCGACGGTCACCGTGAACTTCACGAATTCGATCGCCTGGCCGACAACCATCCACTGGCACGGCCTGCGCCTTGACAATGCGTCCGACGGCGTACCCGGCGTCACCCAGGACCCCGTCGAGCCCGGCGAGACCTTCCGCTACACCGTCCACTTCAAGGACCCCGGCGTGTACTGGTACCACCCGCACCACCGGGAAGACATACTGAAGGACCTGGGCCTGTACGGGAACATGTTCGTCGAGCCGCGCCAGCCGGACTACTACGCGCCCGCCGACCGCGAGGAGTTCCTGATGCTGGACGACTTCCTCATGGCCGGCGACGAGCCCATGCCCTTCGGTTCGGAGCGCACCAGCCACGCGTTCATGGGGCGGTTCGGGAACCTGATGCTCGTGAACGGCGAGCCGGACTACGAGCTCGAGGTGACGGCGGGCGAGGTCGTGCGTCTGTACCTGACCAACGTGTCGAACACGCGGACCTTCAACCTGTCGTTTGTGGGCTCTGACGCGGTGGGGACCAGCAGGGCCGAGCAACCCGCCGGGGGCCCGGCCGGCACCGAGCAGCCCGCCGCCCCGCGCATCAAGGTGATCGGCACCGATGTGGGCGCCTTCGAGCGCGAGGAGTGGGTCGAGAGCATCGTGCTGAGTCCCGCCGAGCGCTACATCGTGCACGTTCGCTTCGACGAGCCGGGAGAGTTCGCCCTCCTCAACCGCGTTCAGGGGATCGACCACCTGGGGGGCTCGTTCTTTACCGAGATGGACATGCTGGGCACGGTGGGTGTCGCCGCGCCCGCGCCCGACGCGCCCCAATCCGACGGGCCAGCGGTCTCCGCCGCCTTCGACACCCTGCGCACCAACCTGCACGCCGCGCGCGACATCGCCCTCTACCGCGAGTATTTCGACGATCCCGTCGACCACGAACTCACCTTTACCCTCCAGGCGGACGGCATCCCGTTCATCGTGGACCGCCTGATGCAGTTCGACTCCGCCTACTTCCACCCGGTCGAGTGGAGCGGCACCATGCCGATGATGAACTGGAACTCGTCGTCGGCGGAGGTGCAGTGGATCGTGCGCGACCCCGCCACCGGCGCCGAGAACATGGACATCGGGTGGCAGTTCGAGGTGGGCGACGTGGTCAAGATCCGGCTGCACAACGAGCGGCGGTCGTTCCACGCGATGCAGCACCCCTTCCACATCCACGGGCAGCGTTTCCTCGTTCTTGCCCGCAACGGGGTGCCGAACGAGAACCTCGCCTGGAAGGACACGGTGCTGCTCCCCACCGGGACGACCACAGACATCCTCCTCGAGATCACCAACCCGGGCCGCTGGATGGCGCACTGCCACATCTCCGAGCACCTGGAGGCGGGGATGCGGATGCTCTTCACGGTCAACCCGTGACCACGCCCTGGCACGAAGCCCACCGGCAGGCGGTCGAGGGCAGCGAGTCGTCCTACATCGATCCGCAGACCGGCTTCCACGTCTTCACCGAGATCGGGCTGCGCCGACGCGGGACCTGCTGCGGCAGCGGCTGTCGCCACTGTCCCTTCCAGCACGAGTCGATGCCGCTGCCGGATCGGGCGGCGCGCGGTCAGCAACCTGCCTGGCTCACCGCCGCGCGCGCGCCCGACGAGCCTGTCGACCTCCTCTTCTGGAGCGGCGGCAAGGACAGCTTTCTGACCTGGCGCACCCTGTGCCGCGAGTCGCTCCGCCCGATCGTGCTGCTCACCACCTTCGACGCGGGCACACGCACTGTCGCCCACCAGGAGATCGGGATCGACGCGGTGATCCGCCAGGCCGAACACCTGGACCTGCCGCTCCTGGGCGTCCCGCTGCACCCCGGCCACGCCTACCCGGCCCGCATCCGCGAAGCAGCCGAGCTGGTGCCGCGAATCGCCCGCATTGTTTTCGGCGATCTCCACCTGCTGCACATCCGCGAATGGCGCAGCGTCGCCTTCCAGGAACTCGCCGCGGACCGTCGCGCGTCGCTGCACTTCCCGCTGTGGGGCGTCGCCTACGAAATGCTGATCGCGGACCTCGAAGCGAGCGGCGCCACCTGCGAGATCTCGGCGGTGACCGAGGCGGCCGAGGGCGTCGTGCGCGTCGGCGACCCGTTCGACCGCGCGATGATGGCGCGTATGCCCAACGGCATCGACCCGTTCGGCGAGAACGGCGAGTTCCACACGCTGGTGAAGGTCTGGGAGGGCTAGTAACCGGCCATGCGGCCCGGTTTCCGCCACGGCGGCCATTTGCGTCAGCGCCGCTGAGCAGCCTCCTCCGGGATACCCCGGCTGAACAGGACCTCCAGCCGGGGACCGCCTGCGGCATCCATCGCGGCCGTCTCGGGCCCGCGTAGCATGGCCCTGATCTGGCCGGTGACCGGATCGCGCAGGATGGTCATGGGCGAGTTGCTGGCCTGATCGAGCGCCACTGATTCGTCGCCGCCTGCCAACGAGATACTGGTCAGCGGACCCGTCCAGGTGACGGGCACGGCAAAGACGAAACTCGACCGCTCGTCCTCGACGTCCGGGATGTAGAGCATGTCGAAGCTGAACGAAAACGCATCGCCTCCGGTCTCCGTTCTGCCCCGGAGCTGGAACTCGCCCCCCGCGGTCGGGAGTGTCGGAATCGCGTTGACCATGAACGCCGGCTCGAGGAACAGATTGCCGTCGGCGTCCGTCCCACCCCACACCAGGACCGACCAGGTCTTCACCGTACCGGTCGCGGTTTCGGCCTCCAGGCGATGGTGGAGGGAGTTCGTGACGTGGTAATCGCTGATCCAGCCCCCTCGACAGTAGCTCATCAGGTCGGTGGCGTATGGCGAGAACAGGCGGCCACTTACGCGGTCATACCCCCAGGCTCCGATCCGGCCATTCCGGTCGGGGAACAGCGGATCCGGGCCCCCGGCGCCACCACAGGGAGCGTGCCGCAGATTCATGTTATGCCCGAATTCGTGGGCGATCGTGCGCGACAAGGGGATCGAATAGCTCGTCCACGAGCCGATGCCGTTGGCAACCCCGAGCAGTCCAGAGCGCGGAGCCGGTGCCAGCATGGCCAGCCAATATCCGGGCCGGCCTTCCATGATCCGCATTGCCTCCGTGTCGCGCATCAACTGAAAACCGTTGTTGGTCGAAGTCACAACCGGGTCGTGCAAAGTGATGTCGAATTCGCCGATCGGAAGCAGCGCGCGGGTATCCTTGAACATGGGATGCCCTTCAGGGTCGCTCGCCATGCCAGCGGTGATTTCCAGTATGGAAGAATCGGGCACCGCCTCGTACAGGAAGGGCACCAGGGTGAGTTGGAAGTCGGGCATTTCGCGAACGTCCACCGCCAGGCGTCCGGTCGCCGGCATCCGCTTCGCGATGCCCAGACCGGAGTCGAGAGTGCCTTCCGGATCCACTTCGACCACCATCTCCAGGCCGGGCCCAAGGATATCGCCGGGGATATCGGCGTTTGCCGAGTGCGCGAGCGAACTCTCATCCAATTCCGTTGGTATGGCGGCCCCGCCCCCGTCGATCTCCGCCACGTGCACCTGGGCCCCATTGCGGTAGAACGTGGCGCGCACGCTGGGCATCCGCTCACCATCGGCGTTGGGTGAGAAGACGAATGCCCTCAACAGCGCCGGCCTCCCGGCTACGAGTGGCACCGGGAACTTGAGCGACTGAATCGGCTGGGTCAGATAGACCGTTGCCCCAGGATCGCATCGGGCCACGCGGTGAAACTCGATCCCGTTCAGCCAATTGAGGAAGTCCTCGTTTTCGGGTGAGCAGAGGCCCGTGCTTCCCGCCCTGAGGCTCGCCAGCGCACCCAGTGCCCTGAGGGAATCGGGTAGCGGGCCGGAGAGTCGGGGGTTTAGAGACAGCCAAAGCGATTCCAACTCGGTCAACGCCCCGAATTGGGCCGGGAGCGCGCCCTCCAAATCGTTCTTGTGCAAAGCCAGTGTCTGCAGGTTGACCAGTCTCGCGAGTTCCTCAGGGATGGCGCCATCCAGTCGATTGTTGTCGAGATCCAGTCGGCGCAGATTGGTGAGGCCGCCCAGTTCGGCCGGTATTGCGCCGGTGAACTCGTTGTATCCGAGGCGCAGGGTATGCAACCCGGTCAGTTCACCCAGCTCCGGCGGTATCGGCCCGATCAGGTCGTTGTAGCGCAAGTCCAGCAAGTCCAAGTTGGTGAGCTGCGTGATCTCGGATGGAAGGGGTCCGCCGAGACCTGCGTCCAGCAGCCACAACGTTTCAAGTTGCGTGAGCCTGCCAATCTCTGGAGGCAGCGCACCACCCAGATTGAACCCCCGAGATCCAGGACTCGCAACTCCGGCAGGTCAAACAGTTCCTCCGGGAGTGGGCCGGTCAGCGCGTAGCTCCCCCCGAGGGTCAACCGTTGGAGGCTGGAGAGGCCGCCAATCTCAGGTGGTATTTGCCCTTGGAGAAAATTGTATGTGAGGAACAGGCTGACAACCTGACCGTCGGAGTCCGTGTTGACCCCATACCACTCCCCCAAGGGCGCGTTCGTCAGCCAGTTGTCGTTGCGGAGCCAATTCGGGCCGTTGGTGGCCTCGTAGATGGCGGCGAGGATGTCATATTGCGAGGTCGGCGGGCATTCCCGGCCACTTCCTTCGTGTTGTGCGATCCCCTCCAGCCACTCCTGGAACTCTACGTCCTCGGGTACGCACAACCGCGTTCCCGAATAGCGGAAGTCCTCAAGTTCCAGCGCCGTGAGCGATTGGGGCAATCTGCCCGCCATGCTGCCATTGCCGGAGACGTTCAATTCGGTCAGAACCGCCAGTTTTCCCAGCGAATCCGGCAACGAGCCAGAGAGCGCGTTATCTGAAAGATCCAGACTGGCGAGAGCCGACAGGTCCACCAGTGAATCCGGCAACTGTCCCGTGAGTCCGTTTTCGCTAAGATCCAAATTCGACACTCGGCCGATCGTGTCGGTTTCGACCCCGTGCCATTCGCTCAGCGCCGCATCGCCGAGCCATCCGTCCGAGTTGGTCCAGCTGCTGGAGCTCCCACCCGTAGTGTTGTACAACAGGCGCAGGATCTCGGCGTCCGCGTCCGAGCATCCGGGCCCCGACACCAGCGAAACCGAGTCCGCCCATTCGTCGAAGCTCGTCGTGCCGGGCATGCAGAGCTCCTCATTGCCGCTGAAGTCGATTACTCGAAGTTGCGACAGACCAAGGAAGGTCGACGGAATGATACCGGTGAGCAGGTTGTCATCGATCCACAGGCCGGTGAGCTTGGTGGCGCTTGCGAGTTCGGCTGGCACCACGCCAGTCAGCCCGTTGTTTCCCAGCCCCAGAAACTCAAGTGCCGTCAGGTTGCCGAGTTCCGGGACGATCGGGCCTTTCAGACCATTTTCCCAAAGCGTCAGCCAACGGACGTGCCCCAGGCTGTCTGTCACCACCCCGTACCACTCGTCTACAGGCGCGTCGCTCAGCCAGTTGTCGTTTCGCTTCCAGTCCGCGCCGTTCGTGGAATCGTAGAGCGCGACCAATGCGTCCCGGTTCAGTTGCTGTTGGAACGCCGTTGCTGGCTGTTGTTCTGACTCATGCAACGGTGGGACAGGCTGAACGAACCCGTCGTCGCATGCCGTCGCAACGATCATGACCATGAAGGCCGCGAAGGCGTTTGTCCGACAGTCCCGATCGAGTTTGGGATCAGATGACTGAGAACGAATCATCAGCACTCTACCTTCATGCACCTTCGTTTCGACTGGAACTGTCCACTTGGTGATCTGTGATCCAGTCATGGCCATGAATGTACAGCCTACCATGGCCAACACATCGCGTCCATCCCCTTTTGAGGGGACCCGCTGGCGCGAACTCGGGATTTGGGCCAGTATAGCGTTTTCGCCGATGCGAGTGGCAGACAGGCCATCGCCCCGCCGCCGGTGCCCAACAAGGAGGAGACTCGATGACACGATTCCACTGCACGCCGGTTCAGGGTTGTCTGGCTATTGTCTGCGCCCTGTGGGCGGCGGCGCGTCCGGCCCACGCCCAGCGCCCCGCCCCGGGCTCCGAGGCCGCCGCCTACGTCGCGGTCGACGCCGGCACCGTGGCGCTCACCGGCGTCACCCTGCTCGACGGCACGGGGATGCCCGCCAGGCGCGACCAGACCGTTGTCATCGAGGGCACGCGCATTGCCGCCGTCGGCGCCGCAGGCGACGTGGCGATTCCCGATGGCGCCGAGGTGATGGATCTGTCCGGACACACGGTCATGCCCGGGATGGTCGGGCTGCACAACCACCTCTTCTACATGGCCGCGGGCGGGCGCATGCATCCGATGAGCTACACCGGGCAGCGGCTCTATCTCGGCTCGGGGGTCACCACCATTCGCACGACCGGGAGCCTGGCGACGTACGCCGAGCTGAACCTGAAGGACGAGATCGAGCGGGGACTGCAGCCGGGGCCGCGGATCCATATTACCGCGCCGTACATGACCGGCGACGAGAGCCTGAACATCATGACGCGGTTCAGGAGCCCCGAGCAGGCGCGGAGGTTCGTGCGCTACTGGGCGGCCGAGGGCGCGACCTGGCTGAAGGCGTACACGACGATCAGCGGCGAGGATCTGGCCGCGGCGATCGACGAGGCGCACGCGCAGGGGCTCAAGGTGACCGGGCACCTGTGCTCGATCAGCTTCACCGAGGCGGTCGAGCTCGGCATCGACAACATCGAGCACGGGCTGGGGACCAACAGCGACTACGTGCCGGGCAAGGAAGAGGACGTGTGTCCGCCCGACCTGTGGGACCATGCGGAGGCGGTGGACGTGGAGGGGCCGGAAGTCGCCGGGACCTTCGACGTGATGATCGAGAACGACGTTGCGATGACCTCGACGCTGGCCGTGTACGAGCTCTTCGTGCAGGGGCGGCCGACGCGCGACGCGCGCACGCTGGCCGCGATGGCGCCCTCGGTGCGCGAGGACTACCTGGCCGCGAAGGCCGAGATCGACGAGATCGGGCGGCCTCCGGAGGGCTTCCTGAACGCGATGGCGTACGAGAAGGCGTTCCATGACCGGGGCGGCGTGCTGGCCGCCGGCGTGGACCCGACCGGCAACGGCGGCGCGCTGGCGGGCTACGGCGATCAGCGCAACTACGAGCTGTTCATCGAGGCCGGATTCAGCCCGGAGGACGCGGTGCAGGTGCTGAGCGCGAATGGGGCGCGGGTGCTGGACGTGTTCGGCGATCTGGGGACGGTCGAGGCCGGCAAGATCGCGGATCTGGTGGTGATGAGCGGCGATCTGACCGCGGACCCGTCGGTGATCCGCAGCGTGACGATCGTCTTCAAGGACGGGATCGGGTATGATTCCGTGGCCATGCTGGACGATGTCACGGGGCGCGTGGGGATCAACTAGAGGAGATGCAGCGATGAGGACGAAGAGAATCACCGGGGCCCTCGCGGTTACTTTCGCTCTTGCGGCGGTCGCCAGCGCACACCTGACCGCGCAGCGCCCCGAAGCGGGCTCGGCTGCCGAGGGCTACGCGGTCGTGAACAGCGACGCGGTGGCGCTGACCGGCGTGACGCTGATCGACGGGACCGGCGGGCCCGCGCAGCGTGGGCAGACGGTCGTGATCGAGGGCAGCCGGATCAGTGCGGTGGGGGCGGACGGCGCCGTGGAGATTCCGGCGGGGGCCGAGGTGATGGACCTGACGGGCCACACGGTCATTCCGGGGATGATCGGGCTGCACAACCATCTCTTCTACACGGCGGCGGGGGGCCGCTCCGCGCAGCTCACCTTCTCCGCGCCGAGGCTGTACCTGGGGAGCGGGGTCACCACCGTGCGCACCACGGGAAGCCGGCAGCCGTACGCGGAGCTCAACCTGCGCGCCGAGATCGAGGCCGGGAGGACGCCGGGGCCGCGGATCCACATCACGGCGCCGTACATCACGGCGGGCGGCGGGATGTCCGGGATGACCATGCTGGAGTCCCCGGAACAGGCGCGCCGCTTTGTGCGCTACTGGGCCGCCGAGGGCGCGACCTGGCTGAAGGCGTACACAAACATCCGCACCGAGGAGCTTACCGCGGCGATCGACGAAGCACACGCCCAGGGGATCAAGGTCACGGGCCACCTCTGCTCGATCAGTTTCACCGAGGCGGTCGCGCTCGGAATCGACAACATCGAGCACGGGCTCGCGACGAACAGCGACTACTCGGCCGGCCGCGGCAAGGACGAGTGTCCGCAGAGTCTCTGGGACGACGCCACCTCGGTGGATGTCGAGGGGCCCGAGGCACAGGCGACCTTCCAGGCGATGATCGACGCGGGCGTGGCCATGACCTCGACGCTGGCCGTGTACGAACTCTTCATCCAGGGGCGGCCCACGCGCGACGCGCGCTCGCTGGAAGCCATGGCGCCGGCCGTGCGCGAGGACTACCTGGCGGCCAAGGCCCAGATCGACGAGATCGGGCGCTCGCCGGACGATTTCATGACGGCGATGGCCTATGAGAAGGCGTTCTACGATGCCGGCGGTGTGCTTGCGTCGGGCGTCGACCCCACCGGGAACGGCGGCGCGCTGCCCGGCTACGGTGACCAGCGCAACTACGAGCTGCTTTCCGAGGCGGGGTTCGCGCCGCACGAAGTCGTCCAGGTGCTGAGCGCCAACGGTGCGCGGGTGCTGGACGAGTTCGACGACCTCGGGACCGTCGAGGCGGGCAAGATTGCGGATTTGGTCGTGATGAGCGGCGACCTCACCATGGACCCGGCGGTCATTCGCAACGTGACGGTCGTCTTCAAGGACGGGGTGGGGTACGACTCTCCGGCGATGCTGGAGGACGTGAGGGGGCGGGTGGGGATCAGCTAGAAGGACACGGGATGTATTGTCATGTTTGAGTTACATTATGTAATGTACAGATGACATTTTTCGCCCTATTGGGTGAGTTGAACGCGCCTCGATCCGTACCCGTCGCGTTTGCCCTGCTCGCTGTTGCCGGCATCGCCGCCTGCTACGACCCCCAGCCCCCCACCTCGTGCGGCACGATCCCCGAGCTGACCATCCACGTCGGCGAGTCTGCCACCGTGAGCGCCTGCTTCGACGACCCCAACGAAGACGACCTGCTCACCTTCGCCACGTGGACGTCCGATCCCGGCGTGGCCACGGTGGGCGGCACGGGCAACACGGTGACGGTCACGGCCGTGTCCCCCGGCACCGCGGTCGTGACGATGACCGCCAGCGATCCCGGCGGCCTCATGGCGCAGCAGAGCTTCCGCGTCGTGGTGCCGAATCGTGCGCCGGCGGCGCTGGGCACCATCGAGGACCGCGAGCTGATGGTGGGCGACACCGCCACGCTCGACATCGCCCTCCACTTCAGCGAACCCGACGGGCAGCCGCTCACCTACGCCGCGGCGTCGTCCGACTCGACCCGCCTCGCAGCCTCCGCCCAGGGCACCACCGTCACGCTCGCCGCCCTCGCCAAGGGCACCGCGACCGTCACGGTGACCGCAACCGACCCCGGCGGCCTCACCGCCAGCCACACCTTCCAGGTCACCATCCCCAACCGCGCCCCGGTCGCGCTCGACTCGATTCCGGCGCGCACCATCGAGGTCGACCAGGCCGACACCCTCGACCTGTCCGCCCTCTTCGCCGACCCCGACGGCGACACGCTGACCTACGCGGCCGCCGTATCCGACAGCACCAGGGTCGCCGCGTCCGTCGCCGGCAGCACCCTGACCGTGACCGCGCTAGCCAAGGGCGAGGCACAAGTCACCGTCACCGCCACCGACAACGAGGGGGCGTCCGCCGAGCACGCCTTTCAGGTGACCGTCCCCAACCGCCCCCCGGTCCCCACCGACTCGATCGCGCCCCTCACCCTCTTTAAGGACGAGGCCGACACGCTCGAACTCGCCCCGCACTTCACCGACCCCGACGGCGACCCGCTCACCTGGCGCGCCGAGACCTCGGACCGCGACGTGGTGGCCGTGGCCGTCTCCAGGTCCGCCGGCACCCTCACCGTGACGGCCATCTCCCAGGGCAACGCGGAAGTCACCGTAACCGCCACCGACAACGAAGGCCTCACCGCACAGCAGAGCTTCCAGGTCACCGTCCCCAACCGCGCCCCGACCCCCGCCACCCCCTTCCCCGCGCAGACCCTCTTCAAGCGCGACACCGTGTATCTCGGCCTCGTCCAGCGCTTCACCGACCCCGACGGCGACCCCCTCACCCTCACCGCAGCAACCACAGACAGCGACGTGGCCACGGCGGTCATCACCCGCACCACCCTCATCGTCCGCACCACCGCGGCCGGCGAGGCCACCATCACCGTGACCGCCACCGACCCCGGCGACCTGTCCGCACAACACAGCTTCACCGTCACCGTCGAGAACCGCGCGCCCACCGCCACATCCCCGATCCCCGACCTCACCCTCAACGAACGCGCCTCTCAGACCCTCGACGCGTCCCGCCACTTCGAGGACCCCGACGGCGACCCCCTCACCTACACCGCCGAGACCTCGAACACAAGGGCGGCCACCGTCAGGGTATCCGGCTCCAGAGTCACCGTCCGCGGCGTGCTCCAGGGCGAAGCCGAGATCACCGTCACCGCCACCGACCCCGACGGCGCGTCCACAGCCCAGAGCTTCGCGGTGACCGTCGACCGCCCGGTCATGAACTTCAACATCGGCCTCGGCTTCGGCCCCAACGTGACCACGCGTCAGGAGAGCCTGTTCCGCAGCGCCGCAGCGTACTGGCAGGGCGCGCTCCGGTTCACTGAATTCGAAGACATCACCGTCAATTCAACCCTCACCTGCTCCACCAGAGGAGTTACCGCTGAAGTCACAATCGGCACCATCGACGATGTCGGGGTCGTATTCGCGGTCGCGGACATCGACGGCGAACGCGGTGTGCTCGCAGTCGCGCGCCTCTGTTTTGTCCGATCCCGCGAACGGACGCCGGTGCTCGGTTTGACGGTCATCGACCGGGCCGACATCGACCGGCTCGCGCAGCAGGGCAATCTGAGGGAGGTGGCGCTCCACGAGGTCGCGCACATCCTGGGGATCGGGCTGACCTGGGACAGAGGCGGGCTGTTGCGCGACCCTTCCGAGCTCAACCCCGACGCCGACACGCACTTCGCGGGCGCCAGGGCGATCGCCGCGTTCGACGCCGCGGGCGGCAGAAGCTACTCCGGCGCGAAGGTGCCGGTCGAGAACGGCGGCGACGACGCGCACTGGAGGGAGTCGGTCCTCGGCAACGAGCTCATGACCCCGAGGGCGAGAGTCGGTGTGCCGAACCCAACCAGCGCCATCACCCTGCAGGCCTTCGCCGACCTGGGCTACGGCATCGACGCCTCGCTCGCGCAACCGTACCGCGTTCCCGCAGCCGCTCTCGTCGCCGACGCAGCCGCGGAGGCAGAGCTGGAGGTGCTCACTTACGGCAGCGATGTCGAGCGCGGTCCCATCCAGGTGCTCGACAGCAACGGAAGGGTCGTGCGCGTGATCGGTAACGCCGCCGCGCTCCGGGAACCCGCCGGTCCTGTGATCCGGGTGATTCTGAGAGAAGAGCGGTGATCCGGGCGCGGGTGCGTTTCGGGTTGCGTGGCCTCGGGATGGTGCATAGCCTGACGGGAGGCCCGGGTTCGCCGCGCGGTGTCCTCCCGCGTGCGTGGCGCACTTCCGGGTAACGGCATACCGCGTTCGCGCGCGGCGGCCCTATGCGTCGCGCCCAGTGCGGCGTCCTTCACTTTGACACGGAGATTGAGCGCAAATGCGAGCGATGCGACTCCTGGCAGCGATTTCGATGACGGCGGCCGCCGCCCTGTGGACGGCCACCTGCGGCGGTGACGGCGGAACGGAACCCACTCCCCCACCTCCCCCGCCGCCGCCCCCCGCCAACCGCGCACCCACGACGGTCGGCTCGCTCGGCGCACTCACCCTTGAAGTCGGGGCCGAGGTCACCGTCAACGTCGCTTCGAACTTCAGCGACCCGGACGGGGATGCGCTCACCTACTCGGCCGCGACCTCGGACGACGCCGTGGCCACGGCTACCGTGTCAGGCAGCACGGTCGCTGTGACGGGCGTCGGCGCGGGCACCGCCAACATCACCGTCACGGCCACCGACCCCGGCGGCCTCAACGCCACGCAGACGATGGGCGTCACGGTTGAGACCGTGAACCACCCGCCAACCGTGGTCGGAGGCCTTGACAACCAGACGGTCTCGATCGGCGACACCATCATGGCCGACGTCGCCGAGTTCTTCGAGGATCCCGAAGGGGACTCGCTCACCTTCAGCGCCGCCAGCTCGGACACCACCGTCGCGACAGCGGCCGTCGACGGGTCGGCCCTGACGGTCGTCACCCTCGCAGAGGGCAGCTCGACGGTGACCGTCACGGCGACCGACACCGCCGACAACACTGGCACGATCGAGTTCACGTTGACCGTCGAGTCGCCCAACCGCGCACCCGAGATCACCGACACGATCCCCGATCAGATGCTGATGGCCGGAGACACGGTCAGGCTTGATCCGGCAGACTACTTCAGCGATCCGGACGGCGACGACCTGACCTACGAGGCCGTGAGTTCGGAAACAGCCACCGTGACCGCGCTGATCGACGCGGACGGCATGGTCGAGATCGGGGCGCAGGCCTCGGGCAGCACGGTCGTCACGGTGCAGGCAAAGGACCCCGAGGGCCTCTCGGCGGAGCAGCAGGTCAACGTGACGGTCACGGCGCCCCCGCCGATGATCGCCGACACGATCCCGACCCACGACATGATCGTCGACAGCATGGTGCCGCTCGACATGTCGCCGTACTTCGATGGCGACGGCCTGACCTATACGGTCACGAGCTCGGACGAGATGGTGGCCACGGCGGCGGCGGACGGCAGCACGGTGACGACCACGGGCGTGGGTGTCCTGGAGAGCGACACCACTGTCAGCGTGGCCACGCTGATGGTGACGGCCACGAACGCGGCGGGCGAGTCGGTCACGCAGGATTCTATCATGGTGCGCGTGCACGAGGAGGAGTACGACTCGCTAGCAGGGCTGTCGGTAAACGAGGAGGGCAAACTTACGGCTCAGCTTGGTGCCACTTCCATCGAGCTGACGATTTGCCTCCAACTACCCGAGAACTTCATGGTCGGCGGCGATATAGGGACATTCACGGCCTACTGGACGGAGTGGCAGCGCGCCGTCGGTGGCGGGTGGGTCACCGCCCAGGACAACAACAAAGCCCACGTGAGTCGCAACCCGGAGAATCCAGTAGGCTCGATCTGCCCCATCAATATCGAGGATGAGAAGTTCCCACCCGGTATCTACCGCCTGGCCGGCCATGCGAAGCTCGGCGACGAAGTCGGCTTCTACAAGACCCCCACCTTCGAAAAGAAGCCGCCGGAAAGTTGATGTGACCGCCCCCCGCCCCACTCCGCCCCCTTGACCGCACGCAAGCGCCGTTTCGCGGTCCCGCACCCGCTCGTCCTGCTGACGGTCTGCGTCGGCTTGGCGGCGGTCGCGAGCCACCTGCTCCCGGCGGGCGAGTACGAGCGGCGGCTCGACGAGGACTCCGGGCAGAACGTGGTGGTGCCGGGCACCTACCACGAGGTCGAGCCGAACCCGGTGGGGCCCTTCGACGCGATCGTGGCGCTCCCGCGCGGCATCGCCGAGGCGGTCTCGGTGATCGCGCTGGTCTTCCTCATCGGCGGCGCCTTCACGGTCGTGGACGAGACGGGGGCGCTCAAGCGCGGGGTGACATCGCTGGTGCGCGCGCTCAGGGGGCGGGACCTGCTCGTGATCCCCATCGTGTCCGTCCTTTTCGCCACCGGGGGCGTGGTCGAGAACATGCAGGAAGAGATCATCCCGCTCATTCCCGTGCTGCTCATTCTCACCCGCAGGCTCGGCTTTACCCCGATGGTGGCGGTCGCGATGAGCGCGGGAGCCGCGTTCGTGGGGTCGGCCTTCAGTCCCATCAACCCCTTCCAGGTTGCGATCGCCCAACGTCTGGCTGAACTGCCGCTGGCGTCGGGCGCGCTCTTCCGGATCGTGTTCCTGCTGATCGCGCTCACCTTCTGGATCGCCATGACCATGCGCTACGCGCAGCGCACGCGCGGGGAACGGGAGGCCGTCGACGAGGACGACGCGGAGGGGGTGCGCGCGTCCGACCTGGGCATCTTCGCGCTCGTGCTGGCGACCTTCGTGCTGGCGGTGGTCGGGATGATCGTGTGGCACTGGGGCTTCGACGAGCTGTCGGCCGCGTTCTTCATCATGGGCGTGATCGTGGGACTGCTCGCCGGGATGCGCCTGACGGGCACGGCCGAGGCCTATGTGCGCGGCTTCCGCGGCATGGCGTACGCGGCGCTGCTGATCGGGTTCGCGCGCTCGATCTACGTGGTGCTGCAGGATGGGCGCGTCGTCGACACGATCGTGCAGGCCATGTTCACCCCGCTCGAAGGGCTGCCGGTGCTGGCGTCAAGCTTCGGAATGGTCGCGGCGCACACGGTCATCCATGTGCCGGTGCCCAGCGTGAGCGGGCAGGCCGTGCTCACGATGCCGCTCCTGGTGCCGCTCTCGGACCTGCTCGGCATGTCACGGCAGGTGACGGTGCTCGCGTATCAGTACGGCGCCGGGCTCTGCGAACTGCTGACGCCCACCAACGGCGCCCTGATGGCGATTCTCGCGTCGGCGGGCGTCCGCTACGAGGACTGGATCCGCCACGTGATCCCGCTGTATCTGGGGCTGGTGGCGCTGGGGCTGGTGGCGATCGGCGTGGCGCTGGGGGTGGGGCTGCAGTAGGAGGCGGGGCTTCAGACGGGACTCCGGTGCCCAGGCGGGGAAGTAGGACTTGAATAGTAAAGGCGGCATGACATTTTGTCATGCCGCCTTTACATCGTCGACCGTTTGCCCCGCCAGAACCCTCAGCTGAACTGCCAGGGCGCAACGGCTACGGACGCCTACCGGCTGGAGCCCCCTCCGCCCGCCGCCTGCTCGTCCACGAATCCCCGCGCCTCGTCGAGTCCCGTGATGCCCTCACGGTCCTCCCAAAGCGCCGCGACCTTCGAGTAGTTCTCGAGCGCGACCATGGTGTTGCCCATCGCCGCATTCGCACGGGCCAGTCCGAGCAGCGAACGCGGGCGCCCGGCCATGCGCATCAGTGAAGTCTCGAACATTTCCGCCGCGTCCTCCGGGCGGTCGAGTTCGAGAAGCAGCTCACCGTAGAGTTCGTGCACCGGCTTGATCGGGTTCGCCGAACCGCGCGGCGGCGCCATGGCCTCGACGGCCTCGACGGCCTTGTCCATGAACCCGGTGGCCACGTCGGCGTGCCCCATACCCTGGTGCAGCAGCGCGCTCACCTGCATGTGCATGACGTTGTCGTAGCCCCTGCCTTCGGACTTCTCGGCGAGCGCCTTCTCGGCGGCCGCCAGCGTCTCCTGGTCGCCTGTGCGCGCGGCGCTGAGGCCGGTGGCGAGCAGTTCGACGGTGCGCATGTCGTCGGTCACGGGCCGCACGTCCCACTCCTCGGTCTCGACCGTGTAGCGTGACTGCAGCAGCGGCAGCGCGCCCCGGGCCCGCTCGGTCCCGGCGGCACCCCTCGCACCGCCGGCCTCGAAGCCCTCGTGCTCGACCATGGACGCGATGCGATCGATCCACACGCGCGCCTTCTCGTAGTCGCCCCGCTGCAGGTCGCCGTACTGGCCCCAGTCCAGCGAGTGAACCGCGTCGCCGAGCGCGTCGCCGGGCTGCCACAACTCGCGCGCGACATCGTAGGCCGACTGGTTGTGCCCCGAGACCAAGTCCCACATGCCGTGCTGGATGAAGATGTGCGTGGGCATGTGACGGGCGTGCGACACCGAAGGCGCGATGCCGGCGAAGGCGTAGGCCGCCTCCAGCGCCAGCGGCGCGTTGATGGGATGGTCGAAGGAGTGGATGGTGTAGTGGGCCGCGCCCGGGTGGACCGGGTTGTCGTTCAGCAGCCCGAGCGCGATCGTGCCCGCGCGGATGTTGTAGCGCTCGGTCACGTTGCCGTTCAGGCGATTGACGCCCAGCAGCGACAGCGCGTAAAAGGCCGCGATCTCGGGATCGTCCGGATACGCCTCGTGCAGGTCGCCCATCGCTTCCATGTACTCGAAGCGGCGCTTGCCGTGGTCGCCGTCGCCCCAGAGGATCTCGACCGCGCGCATCAGCCCCTTCTCGCGCTCGGTCGGCGCCTTGGCGATGCGCTCCTCGGCGGTCGGCGCGAGGCGCTGCAAGGCGGCTCTCGGCTCGGTCGGGTCCATGTTGGTGACCAGAGGGTGATTGTAGGCGAGCGACTCGCCCCAGTACGCCAGCGCGAAGTCGGGATCGATCGCCTGGGCAGCGTGGAACTGCTCGCGCGCCTGCTTCCAGCCGAAGCTGTGCAGGATCGCGACGCCCCGCAGGAAGTGACTCTGGGCCTCGCCCGTGGCCGAGGTCGGGAAGTCGATGACGCCGACTTCGTCGAACTGGGCGGCCGCGGGTGGCGGCGCGACGAGGGCAGCGAGGACAAGGGCAGCGGCGGCGGCCGTGCTCCAAACGGTCGTTCTCGATCTCTTCATGGCGATCATCCTCTTGCTTCGGCCGCTCTTTCGGCCATGTGGTTCAAAGCCCGGGGACCAGCCCCCGCGCAGGTGCTGTTCAGGCCTCGGATACTGCCGCGGCCATGTTATTCAACGCTCTCTCTACAATAGCACGCGGAGAGGCCAGATTCATCCGCATGTATCCATCCCCACCCGTGCCGTAGTTGGAACCCGGGTTGAGAAACACCCCGGAGCGCTCGGCGAACCAGCGCTGCACCACCTTCTCGGCGGTCATGTCGTCGGTGCCCTCGGCGGTCTCGCGCGCGGCGGTCTCGGCGGCACCGATCCGATCGGCGAACCCGGAGACGTTCAGCCAGGCCAGGTAGGTCCCCTGCCCTTTGTGGTGGCGGATGCCGGGGAGGTTGTCGCGGATGTAGGCCTGCGCGTAGTCGTGGTTCGCGTCGAGGTACGCCAGCAGGTCGTCGAGCCAGGGTGCGCCCTCGGTGAGCGCGGCGCGGGTCGCGACCATGCCCAGCGTGCTCAGGTCGGCGCGCGCGTTGGCCTTGACGCGCGCCAGCAGGTCCGGGTTGGTGGAGTGGAACCACGCCACCTTCATGGCCGCCAGGCTGAACGACTTGCTCGCCGACGTGAAGGTGAGGCTGTTGTCGACGATGTCCCTGTCGGGAAGGCTGGCGAAGGGCGTGTAGGTGTTGCCTTTGGTGACGAAGTCGCGGTGGATCTCGTCGGCAAGGACGACCACGCGGTGCTTCAGGCAGATCTCGCCCATGCGCGTCAGGTCCTCGGGCGACCAGCAGTTGCCGGTCGGGTTCTGCGGGTTGCACAGGATGAAGGTGTTGCACCGCCTCACGCGCCGTTCGAAGTCGTCGAAGTCGATGGAGTACTTCCCGTCGGCGTCGACGATCATGGGGTTGTCGTCCGTGACCGTGCGGGTGAAGCGGAGGTCGGTGTAGAAGCCGGAGTAGGTGGGTGTATTGAGAACGACGCGGGTGCCGGGGGGCGAGAAGGTGTGCAGCGCAGCGATGAGTCCGGGGTGCACGCCGGTGGTGAAGACGATGGTGGAGGGATCTACCTCGAGGCCGTAGCGGCGGTGTTCCCACTCGGCGACCGACTCGGCGTACGAGGCGGGGCGGGCCATGTAGCCCCAGTTCTCGTGGCTGCACCGCTCGGCGAGTGCGTCCGTGATGCAGGGCGCCGCGCGGAAATCCATGTCCGCGACGCCCATCCCCGCGACGATCTTGTCGCCGAACTGCTCGATCGCGCGGTCCCAGCGGACGCTGTCGGTGCCGACGCGGTTGTAGACTTCGTCGAAATCGAAGTCTTCCAGGGTGGCGAGGAGGGGTCGGGGGCGCGGAGGGGTCGTCGTGTGGGCCACAAGCCGGGTGGCGCCGGCCGTGCCGGCCGCACCGAACAGGGCGGTGGTTCCCGCTCGGCGGAGGAAGGTCCTTCGGTTCAGGCCTGTACGTCGCGGCATGGGGTGGTCTCCTGGCTCTGGGGCGCCCTTTTTGTTGTGTCCGGGCTTCACTTCGCGTTCGGTTTAGAGTGCGAGTTGGCGACCACCGGCGCAAGAATGGCACCGGATGCCGGTGGGCCGACAGCGCAGCACGGATCTTGCCTCGTGCTTGCGCACACGAGATATATGTTTCTATATTTGTGTCGCATTGTCTCCAAGATCTGTCGCAATACCGCGGGAAGGAAGGGTGCGACCCGTGCCCCAGCTTGTCTCCTGGCAGTGTGGGAACTCCGACTGCGACTGCCGTCAACCGGTGATCCGTGTCCCTGGTGTGTACACCGCTCCACCAAGGTGCATCCGTTGTGCAACGTCCATGGAGAGGATGGAGCGGCCTGACGTCAGCGCGCCGGCTCCTCCTCGGCCACCAGTTCGTCTGTGTCCGCCGACAAAGCGTCGTGGTGCATGAGCGTGTTGAAGAGCAGCGCGTAGGACCCATGGGTGTGTGAGCGCCAGAACGGGTTGAACGAGAACAGAACGACGTGGCCGTCGCCACGGGGGACGTCGACAACCGCGGGCGCGTTGGCCATCAGGCGCCCGTTCCTGAGGCCGCCGCTGATCAGCAGGTCACCGGGGTTGATCGCGAACCGCATGACCACGCGGATGTGGTCGGTCCGTGCCCCACCGCCGAACCTGCTGCCGGGGGTGTCGTCCTCGTCTTCCTGAGCCTCGCGGAAGGCCTCGACGCCCGCCTCGCCCAGATCGCGGGCCCTTCCCTGCACCACATCCTGTTCGTCGGCGCCGCCGCGGCCGGTTCGGCGTGCCGTCGTGTCGCCGGGGCCGCGGTTCTGCTGGTTCGCGCCGCCGCCACCGCCGAAGAAGGCACCGAATCCGCCGCCGCCGCCACCGACCCGGAACACCGGTGCCGTGTTGAAGGACACGCCCAGCCTGTCGTAGCCGTAGGCGATCGGGCTCTCGTCGTCGGTGACCCGGGTCGAGAAAACGCCGCCGCGCGCCCAGAGGTCGGGCGTCTCGCGGATGCTGACGCCGTCGGCCAGACCGAAGTGGATGGGGAGCTGCGAGGCGCCCGCCATGGTGACGAACACGCCGCCGGCTTCGACGAAGTGCTGCAGATGGAGCACGCCTTCGAGGCCGAGGCCGCCGCGCATGTCGTCGGTCGACGCCTGGCGCCCGATGTTGGGCGTGATCTCGGTGGCCTTCCACGGGATCGGGTCGTCGCCCTGCAGGCCGCGCACGTGGGTCATGGCATTGCCGCGCTGCTGGCCCATGACGATGACGTCGTATGAGTCGCGCAGGTTGGCGTTGTCACGCACGTCGTGAACCGAGATGTAGTTGTAGGGGATGCCGTATTCGTCGAGGCCGACGCGGAGCCAGCCCTCGTCCTGGGTGTTCGTCCAGGTGTGGAGGACGGCGATGCGCGGGGTGCGGGTCTCGTGCGTGGCGACTTCGAGGTCCGAGCGGGTGCGGTGGGCGGTGAAGCCGTACTCGGCGCCGGCGGCCTCGAGGACCGCGCCCAGGTCGACCGTGGGGTTGTCCTGCTCGCGGATGACGAAGGTGCCCGCGTTGAACTCGCGGTCGTCGTCGGTGAACTCGGCCTCGGCCGCGTGGATGACGAGGTCGTCATGCGCGAAGCGGAAGGCCGCGAGCGTGTTGTCGGCGTTGTAGTTGATCAGGTAGGTGCCGCCGCGGCGTCCCTCGACCCCGCCGGCCACCGTGACCGATTCCACCAGGGTCATCTCGGCGTCCAGGATCGCCGTGTCCTCCACGCGGACAGTTTGCGCGTTGAAGAGCGGGCCGACCGTCCAGCCGACATCGTCGTAGGGGCGCGGGTCGTCGGGGTTGTAGTACTGCTTGTCGAGGAGCATGTCGGCGCCGCGGGAGAAGGGCTGGTCCATGCGCACGACGTAGCTGCCCTCGGGATACACCGTCTCGCCGATCTCGATGTCGTCGTCCGCCCGGTGCACCTCGAATGCGTGGTCCTCCATGAGCTTGAGGAGCCGGGCCTGCTGGCCGGGGCGCGGATCGTCGGCGGGCAGGACGTAGGCCGCCGGTCCCTCGTTGTGCGCCTTGGCGACCGCTCGCTGCGACTTCGCGTAGAAGTTGCGCAGGAATTCGTCGCGGTTGGTGGCGACCTCGTGCATCGCGATCAGCACGGCGCTCTGCTGCAGATTCACGTTGTTGCGAATCCCCCAGACCACTTCCCTCAGCGGCGTGCTCGGGCGGTGCCACTGGCGCTGCACGTTCGAGCGGATGATCCGGGTCGACGCATCACCCGCACCCTGCGTCTCGTAGAAGCGCCCGATCGAGTTGCGCATATGCGCGACCCACATCATGTAGTTGGCGCCCCAGCCGTCGTAGAAGTCGTGCGTGTAGACGCCGGGCACGCCGAACGCCGTCATGTCCTTCACTTCCTTGTAGGCAAGGCGGTTCCACTCGTTGATGACGATCGGGTCGAGCCACGCGTTGTAGGGACCGCGCCCAGTGGAGGTGTAGAGGTGCGAGGCCGACTCGTGGTGGTCGTGGAAGACGGTCGGGCGGTACTCGAGGTAGGTCTGCGTGACCGCGCGAGAGAGCGCGAGCGCCTGGCCGATGTTGTCGCGGTTGTTGTCGTGCGCAACGTACTTGCCCCAGTAGAGCGGCCGCGTGGGCAGGTTCGCGTCGGGATCCTTGCGCTTGCCCATGTGCAGGTCGACGACCTTGGCGCGCCCGTCGGGTTCGATGATCGGGGTCGTCATGAAGATGACGCCGTCGCGGATCTCGCGGATGAAGTCGCTCTCGCCCACGGCCAGCCGGTACGCCAGTTCCATGAACATCTCCGGCGACCCCGTCTCGGGAGAGTGGATCGCGCCCGCGGACCAGTAGATCGGCTTGGCGGAGGCGATGATCTCTTCGGCTTGCTCTGCCGTGGTGATGCGCGGATCGGCCAGGGAGCGGAGCGCGGCCTTGTTGGCTTCCAGCCCGGCGATCGACTCTTCCGAGCCGACCACGACCAGGATCATCTCGCGGCCCTCCTCGGAGGTGCCGATCGTGAACACCTCGACGCGGGGCGAGGCGGCGGCCAGCGCCCGCATGTACGAGTAGACCTCTTCCGGGTAGCTCAGGATGTCGGGCGCGCCCGAGATGTGACCGAGGTGGTCGAGCGGGGTGGGGACCGTCTCGCTCGCGGGCAGATGGTCCACCAGGGGCGTCGAGAAGAAGGTCTCGGTGGTGAACTCGTGGATTAGCGCGGTGTATTCGTCGTCGACGGCCTGTTGGGCTACCAGCGGCGCGGCCGTGAGCGAGAGGGCCGCGAAGAGCGCGGCGGCTAGGGCCAGGCCTGACGATTGACGCTGATTGGGCATCGTGTAGTCCTCATGCAAGTGAGCGCGGGATCCGCCGCGCCGGTGGAAACTTCACCTCAGGGAAGCGCCGTGAGCATCATCCATTCTTCGCCGGGCGGTCTTATCGGGCAAGCCGGGAGCGAATCCCTGCCGCCGGCCAGTGGGCGCGTACTCCGCTGAAGGGATTACGGCTGATACTATTGTGATATCATAACGATATCACTACTTCACCCGCTCGAGCCTCCACACGTCGACGTGGTCCAGTTCGAGCTCATCCTGGCGGATTGTCGCGAGGTGTTCCCCGCTGAAGACTGGGACGGTGCGTTCCTTGTACGGTACAGCGCGAACGCTTCCGAGCAGCCTTCCCTCGGAATCGAAGAACTCCCAGCGGTTGCCGGCCGTTCGGATGACTTCGACCCAAAGGTTGCCGTCGGGAGCGAGGAAGATCTCGTTGATGAACGCCTTCCGGTCCGGACGGGTATAGCGCCGCGGGTTGCAGGATGCATCCGGCCACCGCTCCCGGGCTTCGTCGAATTCAGCACTTCCGGCGGCCCATTCCTCGTCCGTGACCGGCTCGGGCGGCAGGGTGCGTTCGATCACCCGCAAGGTGTCCCCGTCGCGCCGGGTTACGGCGACCCGGTAGGAATACCCCCAGGCGGAGTACATGACGCCATCGGAAGCCGGGTGCTGCACGAACTTCGGCCCGACCGTGTGGGGGTAGAAGCCCATTCCCCCTTCCCAGTTGCAGATGATCGACTCGATCATTCCCGGCAGATGCTCAGGGGCCGGCATCCAGGACACGGTGTCGCGTGTGCTTCCACGGCTGTCGAGGCCCACCCACAGTGACCCGAGATCAGGATCGACAGCAAACCGGAATGCCTCATTCGCACCGACAGGATAGAAGCGGATCAGGGCGGTCGAGCCGGATAGGCCTCCTGCGGTCCTCCTTTGGCCGAGCCACTCGCCTTCGGCCGAGAATTCGCCGATGCGGCCCAGGGCCGGGTCGAACGTGAGCAGCCGATCCCCGACCCACGCGACGGAATAGATACTGTTGAACTCGCCGGGCCCCTCCCCGGTCCGTCCGAACGTTCGGATGTGCGCTCCGTCCAATCCGAATACGCGGATCTCGTGGTTCACCGCATCCGCAACGAAAACCGTCCCATCGGGCCCCAAGGTGACAGCGCTGACGTAGCCGAACTCGTCCGGAGTCTCCTGGTCCGTGATCGTCTTGGGCCCGATGGAGACAACCGGAACCAGCCTCCACTCGGCCGGGGTTCCAGCGTTGGTGACGTGGACCACGCCGCCGACCGTATCGAAGGTAGTCGCGAGATCGCCGGCGCGGGATGTGGTGTCCGATTGCTCGCAAGCAGCTGCCAGCAAGGTCGCGAGGAGGGGCAGCAGGGTCCCCAACCGGATCATACCCATCATTTCGGATCGAATTCGGGGGTCAACACCAGGATGAGCACGGGCTCCTCGGCGGATGTGCGAGTTGATCCCAACACTACCGTCTGGCCATCGCGGATCGTGACTGCAGCTTCGAGATACACTTCCACGGGATCTCTTCTTGCGTTTTCCCTGATGTTCCAGGGGACAATACTGGTGAGGCTCACCTCGACACGGATCGTCGGCGAGGCGGCGGGCGCCGCCCTGACATCCACGCTGAGCTCCCATGGCACCTCCGAGTCCCCCACGACGATTCTCTGGGTCCCGTGGCCGTCCAAGCGGCGAAGTGTAGTCCGGTTTTCCAGGACGATGTTCAGTACTGGAGTTGTTAGGAGCCGATATCCCTGGAAGTTGAAGAGCTTCTCCAGCTCATTGACCACGTCGGCAATCTCGGGATCCTGCTCGGTGAAGCCATCCGCCTGGACCAGGTAGAAGCGGAACCGCACCTGCCGAAAGTCCTCGGTGGCTTCAGCCTCCTGAGCGCTCGCGACGCCCGACAGCGGTCCAAGCATCAAGGCCGGGATCAGCGCGTATCGGAGACTTCTCCCTATCATCTCAATCATCAGTCACTCTCCTTGGGATTGAGCATCCATACAACTGCGATGCGGGGATCGCTCGTGGGAAAGACCACGAAGGGTCGGTCGGCTTCCACGTCCATCTCCGCCATCATGCTCGGCGTGCTCGGCGCGCCTGCAGAAGGGTCGGGTCCGCCGCTCTGTTCGATTTCCTTGCCGCGCACCAGGATCAGCGCGGCAACAACGGCCGCGGCTGCGAGGGGTGTCAAGGTCCACTTCTTCCACGAGGGCTGACGGCGGGCAGGCGCGGGTTGCCCGAACTCCCCGGCGGGCAGGCTCTCACTCAGCTGCTCCGCCATCGCCGAGAGGACGGCGTCCATGTTCCGTGAATCGCGTGCGATCCTTTCTGCTCTCTGACGTGCTGACGGCTCCTGTCCTTCGACCGAGTCGAGATCCCCTTCCAGGATGCCATCCGGCCAGTCATCACGTTGATCCATCATTCCCCCGTCTTCCCGTATCCTCGGCCCTGCGCCAACATCTCCCTGCGCATCCTCCGTCGAGCGCGCAGCAGGTGCACCCGCAACGTGTTCGGATTCATCTCCAGCAGGTCAGCGGCCTCTTTCGGCTTCAGCCCCTGCAGATCCACCAGATCGAAGACCTCCCGTTGTCGCATCGGCAGCTTCCTCAGAAGGGTCCGAATCAGTCGCAGAGTTCTCTTCATCTCGATCCTGTTGAGCGGATCTTCGAGCCGGGGCGTCGCCGCCTCGGACAGCCGTGCCAGCCTATCGGTCAACCGCACATCCCTCTTCTTCCTGTGCTGGTGATCCAGGCTGGCGTTCCGGGTAATGCGGTAGACCCAGCTCGTCACCCTGGAGCGGCCGTCGAAGCTGTGTATCGATCCCAACGTTTTCATCAACACGACCTGTGCTACATCCTCCGCATCGTCAGGATCTCCGGTGATCACCAGGGCCCATCGGCAAATCAGAGGTCGCAGAGCGCCCGCCAGCCTTCCGAGCGCCTCGCGTTCTCCCTTCCCGGCCCTTTCGGCCAACTCCAGGATCTCTCGGTCAGAGAGCATGGCGCTCTCGGTCCTTTTCTCCGCGTGTGGTTTTCGGGAAGTGAGACTTTGGCGCAGGGCCCAGCGTTTACCTGATGCGCAGGCTCCGTCCCCTCACTCGCCCGAGAGAATTCTAAAGCGGATCACGCGCTGGATGCCCAATTCGTCCGTGGTTACCGCCCAGACGTGATCGCCATCGAAGACCGGGTCGGGGAAGGAGGAGAATCCGTCGGGGGGCACCACGACCCCGAGGTAGGTCCCATCGGGCTCAAAGACGTCGTAGCGGACGGGCTCTTCCCAGAGCACGGCGGCCGAAGAGGGATCCTCCGGGTCGTGGTCCTCGTTCTCGACCGGGTGTGCCTCGGTTGCCAGCCTCACCCAGATGCGGCCGTCCCGGCCGGCCAGGAGTTCCTGAAAGAACGGCTTGTGCTCCGGAATCTGTGGCCCGTTCCAGCTCCAGTCCGGGTCCGTGTTTCGCATCATGCGCGTAATGCGTTCGCGCCGACCGGCGCGCTCCTCGTCGTGAACCGGGGCCGGGTCGGCGGTGCGCTCGATTCTGAGCACGCCGTCGTTCCGGGAGAGGTCGATCCGGTATTCCGAGGACAGGCCGGTGAGGAAGTGGCCGCTGGGGTGGACCGTCCACAGGAATGCGGGGCTGAAAGGAACGCCCGCGCGCGTCACCGCGCTTCCGCTGGCGGTGACGAACTCGGCCGTGAGTGTGGGGGGTTCGTATGCGACCGTCGGTTCAGGAAGCGTATCGACATGCGTCCCATCCGGCCCCACCACGATGACGTGCATTACGAAGCCTTCCCGGGAGAGGTCGCGGGCAACCAGAAACGTGCGACTGCGCGCGTCGGTGTACAGCGGGGACATCGAATAGGTGTTGCCGGCATTGTACCCCCACTGGTCCGTCTGTCCCGCCCCGGGACCGAATACCTCGATGCGCTGGTTGCCGGGGTCGCGCACCACCAGGCGGCTGTCCGGCAGCACCGCGATGGCCTCGGCCCGGCTGAACTCGCCCGGCCCCTCACCTCGCCCTCCCAGCGTCTCGACGTAGACCCCAGCGGAGTCGTAGACGCGGACGTGCTGGGCCTGCTCGTCGAACACGTAGACGTTCCGGGCGTCGTCCACTGCGATCGACCAAATTCTGCCGAAGAGATACTCCTCGGGCCCGTCCAACTCGCCGATCGAGACTTCGGGAACCAGGGTGGCTTCCCCGACCCAAACGCTGCCCGACAGGGTGCGGACTACGGTCGTGTCTCCGATGGTCTCGACGACGGTTGCGGGGCCGGCGGACGAGGAATCGGGGACGCATGAGACGAGGGTGGCCAGTGTGATGGTGGCGATGAAGATGCTTGGGGCCCTTGGCAGCATATCACCCGCCTCTCTGGTTTGCAGTGGGTCGCGGTCCCTTGCGGCGCTAACCGGCTGTTCGCTCCAGCGGCCACAGCTGCACCCGCTCTACACCGAGTTCGTCCGTCGTTGTGCCGAGAATGTAGTCTTCGCCGATCTCGACGACATCCAGGCCGCTCGGCGTCTCCACGAATCCCTGCACGCGCCCGCCTGAGTCGAAGACCGTCCAGATGCTCTCGTCCTGCCCGGGGAAGCTGTATTCCTGCACCCACAGGTAGCCCAGGGGATCGGAGTGAAGGGCGGAGAATGCGGGAAAGAAGTCGACCAGCGTCATGCCTTCGAACAATGCGCTCAGTCGCGCCCGGTCTTCCTCGGACCTGTCGGCGTAGCTGTCCGTAAACCAGGCGTCCAGTTCGGCCTGAGTGGGAGGCCGCAGTTCGTGATCGCGGCGGACGATCTTTGCCAGGACCCCGTCGCTGTCGTAGGCCCGAATCTCGTAGCTGTCGTTCGCGGAGACGACGGCCAAAGGGCCCCAAACGGTCGCCAGGACCGATCTGCCGAACGGGTGCGGACGCCCAGCCGGACCAGTCGGCGAAAAGTACCATTCGTCTCCGGGTTGGGTTCCCAGGGAGGCGCGAATCTCTCCGGTGGGCGCGACCACCGCAAACTCGGCTTCCTGCCGCCGCAGAGTCGATCCGCCAGCTCCAAAGTTCATTCCGATCAGGATGCTGGGCTTCGTAAGGATTTGGCCGTCCGGCATGAGTCCCAGAAACGAGAAGCGTCCCTCGCCCAGCGTGGCGGTGCGGGCGTGATTGCCGTCGGCATCGAAGACCATGATCTGGCCGCGCCACCAGGCGGCCGCGACGATCGAGTCGCCGGGCCAGGCGCTGACCGCTTCCGGATCCCACTGGGCGAATTCGCCTGGGCCCTCACCCAGCGCTCCCCAGCTCTCCAGGTAGCCGCCGTCTGCCGAGAAGAATCGGATCTCGCCCGTGCCGCCGTTGGCAACCGCGACCCTGCCGTCAGAAAGTCGGGCGGCATCCTCTACCGCGTACAACTGGTACACCTCGTCCCCCTCCAGAGCGCCGATCGACACCGCCGGCACCTCGCCGACGCGCCAGCCCAGCCGCGATCCGGCGGCAGGCCGCGCGTTCTCGACGATCGTGACCCCCGCGCTGTCGCGGACCTCCGACCGCAGCGCCGACCCAGAGTCGCTCCCGGTTTCGCAGGCGGCGGACAGCAGGACGACCGCCCCTGCCGTTCCGATTCGCAAACCTCTCATCACGTCCGCATTTTTCATCAGTCCGTCCAAACAAGGGGAGCCTGCCATGCAATGCCTGACCTCCGTTAGACACACCGTAACCGCGCTTCTGTTGCTTAACTGCGCTGTCGCCCTCCCGGCCCTTACACCCGCCCCCGCCTCGGCCCAGGCCGATGTCCGCCAGCGATTCGGCGTCACCACCCCCATGCGCGACGGCGTCGAACTCGTCTCGGACCTCTGGCTGCCGGGCGAAGAGGGACCCTACCCCACCGTGCTCGTGCGCACGCCGTACCTGAAGGCGAAAGCCCGCTGGATGAACCTCGGCCACGCCTTTGCGCGCAACGGGTACGCCTTCATCGTGCAGGACGCGCGCGGGCGCGGCGATTCGGGCGGCACCTTCGATTTCTTTTTCGCCGACGCCGAGGACGGGTACGACACGATCGAGTGGATCACGCGGCAGGACTGGTCGAACGGCCGCATCGGGATGATGGGCGGCTCCTACCGCGCCACGGTCCAGTGGCTGGCCGAGCGCGAGGGCGCTCCCCTGACCTGCATCTTCCCGCAGGCGCCCGCCGCCCGCTACCTCGACGAGATCCCCTACACCGGCGGCGCCTTCCGCATGGAATGGGCGCTTGGATGGATCAATGGGACATCGGGCCGCATCGGGCAGAACGAGAGCGCGATGCTCACCGACCGCGACGCCGTCTTCGCGCACCGTCCGATCTTGACGATGGACTCGGTGATGGGCCGCGTCATGCCGCTGTACCGCGACTTCCTGGCGCACCCGACCGCGGACGCCTACTGGGACCGCATCCTCTTCGACGACGAGGACTTCGCCGGCATGGACGTCCCCTCACTCACTGTTACCGGATGGTACGACGCCGACCAGCCCGGCGCCTTCCACTACTGGCGCGGGATGCGCGCGCACTCTCCCGCAGCCGACCGGCAGTACCTGCTCTCAGGCCCGTGGGATCACGGCGAGACCCGCACAGGCGGCACCCCGGTGATCGGCGAACTCGACCGCCCCGGATCGGTCGTCGACATAGACGGTTTGGCCATGGAGTGGTTCGACTGGTGTCTGAAGGGCGACGGCTCCGGCGACTTCGACTTTCCCCGCGCCCGCGTCTACCTCACCGGGTCCGGCGAGTGGAGAGAGTTCGACGACTATCCGCCCAGCGAGATCACGGAGCGCAACCTCTATTTCCACAGCGGCGGCAGCGCGAACAGCCTGCACGGCGACGGCACCCTCTCCTGGGACGCTCCCGGCGACGAGCCGCCCGACCGCTTCACCTACGACCCGCATCACCCGGTGCCCTCGGCGGCCGGTGGTGACGGCACCGACCAGCGCGCCGTGCAGCGCCGCGACGACGTCCTCGTCTACACGAGCGACATCCTTGACGAGCCCCTGACCGTGCTCGGCAAGGTCTTCGTCGTGGTGCACGCGGCCACCGACGCGCCCGACACCGACTTCACCGCCAAGCTCACCGACGTGTACCCGGACGGGCGGGCCGTGAAGCTCGCGGTCAACCCGGCGGGCGTGATCCGGGCGCGGTATCGTCTCGGCCGTGACCGGGAGGTGCCCATCGAGCCGGGGACTCCGCTGCGCTACGAGATCGAGCTATTCGACCTCGGCCATACCTTTCTCCCCGGCCATCGCGTGAGGATCGAGGTGTCGTCGAGCGCGTCGCCCTTCATCAACCCCAACCAAAACACGGGTAATCCGGTCGCCACGGATATGGAATGGCGGATCGCGCGGCAGACGATTTACCACGACGGCGAGCGGGCGTCGCATGTGCGGCTGCCGGTGCTGCCGGAGGGTTACAATTGAAGGTGCCGTAGGGGCAACCTTTTGAGCGCGGGTCGAGTATAACCAGGGTGTGCTTCAGAGGTGTCGTGTGATGAAGAGGTTATTGCTGCTCGTGCTGGCTTTCGCGCTCCCGCTCGGGGGGTGCAGCGGCCCTGCGCCCGGCGAAGAGGCCGTGGTTCTCGTTCACGGGCTGGGGCGTTCGCGCGCGTCGATGATGGTCCTCGCCCAGCGGCTGGAGTGGGCGGGCTACGGCGTGGTCGTGGTCGGGTACAAGTCGCTCAGCGCTGATTTTCCTGAGCAGGTGGCGACCGTCAGGTCGACGGTCGAGCGGTGCTGCGGCGAGTCGCCCCGGATTCACTTTGTGGGGCATTCGCTGGGGGGATTGGTGATACGCGGGTATCTGGCCGAGACACCGCCCGAACAGCTGGGGCGCGTCGTGCTGCTGGCGCCGCCGAACCAGGGCAGCCTCTTCGTGGATTGGCTGGAGGAGATACCGGTCGCCACGGAAGTGCTCGGGCCGGTGGGCAGCTCGCTTGGGACTGACAGCACCGATATCCCGGCGACCCTGCCTCCGCCGGACTACGAGATGGGCATCATCGCGGGGAACCGTGCCATCCATCCTATCGGCCACCTGGCGATCCCGGGGCCGGACGACGGGATTGTGAGCGTGGAGCAGACGCGGGTCGAGGGGGTGCCGGTGATCGTGTTGCCGCGCTCGCATGCGTTCATCATGAGCAGCAGGTACACGGCGGAGGCGGTGATCGAGTTTCTGCGGACGGGGGAGTTCGGGGAGATTCCGGCTGCGCTTAGCCCGGATTTCTCACACCTATAAGAGAGCACCGGCCTCCGAGGGGTGTTAAGTTTATGTAGGGCATGAACTTGACATGATTCCCCAAGGAGGACCGATGCTGACACAGTGTAAACCGCTTTCGTTCGCATTTCAAGGGTGCCAAGGCCGCAGGGTGACCGCCGCGTTCGACGGCGGATCGATCACTTCGAACGGCGGGGCGCTGCTCCTTCGCCAGGCGGACCGTTCCACCGGGCTCTTCGACCGGGTTGCCGCAGGCTTCACGGACCACCGCGATCCGCGCCTTACGGAACATTCGGTGCGGACACTGGTGGCACAGCGCATCGCCGGCATTGCCCTGGGGTACGACGACCTCAACGACCACGACGACCTGCGGCGCGACCCGCTGCTGGCACTGCTGTCGGGCAAGCTCGAGGCACGCCGGAAAGGGTGTGCACCACTGGCGGGCAAGAGCACGCTGAGCCGGCTCGAGCACGCACCTGCCGGTGGCAAGCCGAGCCGCTACGCCAAGATCGACCACGACCCCGAGAAGCTTCAGGACGTGCTGGTCGAGTCGTTCATCGACTCCTGGCAGGGCCTGCCCCCGTCGCGGCTGGTGGTGGACATCGACTCGACCGACGTTGCGGTGCACGGCAGCCAGGAGGGCCGGTTCTACCACGGCTACTACAACCACTACTGCTTCCTGCCGCTGTACATCACCTGTGGCGGACGCCCGCTCTTCGCACAGCTCAGGCCGGGCAACGCCGACCCGGCCGGAGGGGTGACCGGACCGCTCGGCCGCATCGTCGCCCGGCTCCGCCAGGAGTGGCCCTGGCTGAAGATCCTGCTCCGTGCCGATTCCGCGTATGCTCGCGAGGAACTGATGGCGTGGTGCAAGGACAACGACGTGGACTATGTCATCGGGCTGGCAAGGAACTCGCGGCTCGTCGAGCGCATCGTATGGCTACTCGACGACGCCGCGGCCGAAGCGGAGAAGAAAGGCCGGCCGGCCCGCCGGTTCACGGAGTTCCCCTACGCCACCCTCACCAGTTGGTCCTGTAAGCGCCGCGTCGTGGCGAAGGCCGAGCATCTGGCGGACAAGGCGAACCCCCGCTTCGTGGTCACTTCGCTGCCCGCCGACACCTTCTCGGCGCGGACCGTGTACGAGCGCCTCTACTGCGCACGGGGCAACATGGAGAACACGATCAAGGAGCAGCAGCTCGATCTCTTCTCCGACCGGACCTCGGCCACCTGCTTCGCCGCCAACCAGCTCCGGCTCCTCTTCTCCGCCTTCGCGTCGATCCTCTTCGATGCCATCAGGCAAGCGCTTCACGGCACCCCGCTCGCCCGCGCCACCGCGGGAACGCTCCGGCTCAGGCTCCTCAAGATCGGTGCCCGCGTCATGGTCTCGGTTCGCCGGGTCAAGGTCGCCATGGACTCCGCGCACCCCTCCGCCGCAGCCTTCGCACGGGTCCACGCTCGACTACCGGGGTAGGCTCCCCGGCCGCTCCCGAGCACCCTCCCAGCCACCACGTTCCAAGGACCACTGCGTCCTGGAACCAATCAGGGCCTCTTCAGCCCGTCAATCTCTTCGTTCGCTGCTTCGAAAAACCCGCCAGGGACCTGCTGTCCCTCACTCCGACACGCTTGGCCACCCCCGGTCACACCCTCAACCCCTCCCCTCAGGCCTCTGACTGGCCTGTGTGAGAAATGCGGGTTAGGTAGGCCACCTTCGATTTGGCTCACGCCCATGCCTGGATGGGACGCATCGCGGACGAGATGCCTGAATCAGTCCCATCCCGCTATTGGACCGCCCGCGAAACGGATCCATCCTTCGTTCGCGCGACAGGGGGCCTGCGAATGCCCCTCGTCGCAGCCCACCAGGCCCACCCCCCGCGAATCCACGCCGATGCCCGCCAACCGTCCTCGAGCGAAGCACGACGAAGCCTACAAGCTTCTCTTCTCCAGCGCCGCTGTGGTCGAGGGTCTTCTGCATCACATGCTACCCGAGTTCGCGCACTTGGTTGACTTGCCAACCCTTCGGAAACTGTCTCCCAGCTTCGTCAAGGCTGAGGCGCTCCAGCAGCGGCACGCCGACATGCTGTGGAGAGCGCGGCTCCGAACGTCCGACCAGCACCCGGTGTACCTCTCACTCGAGTTTCAGTCGGCACCGGTGGACAACATGGCCTTCCGGGTCTACGAGTATGTTGGCCTGATGCTGCGCGAGGCAGAACTCGTCGACGACTACAGCTCGGCAGGCAAGTTGCCGATCGTGGTACCAATCGTGATCTACAACGGGTCAATGCCTTGGAAAGCTGAAATGGACTTGGCCGACTGGACCATCCCGGACGCCGGACTGGCCCTCAAGGATGTACTTGGCCTCCAGATGCAACGAAAGTATATTCTGGCCGACCTGAAGATGCTGAAGCCTGCGGACCCGCCCTCCGACAATTGGTTCTCGGTGCTGGTCGAGTGGGAAAGTGCCCGCTGGTCCTGGGACTCGGCTCGCTTGGGCAAGCTTTGGCAAGCGGTACTGACTTCCGGCGACGAAGGTATCATTCGCGGCTTTCGCGCTCTCAGACAGCAGATATCTCCATGGCTGCGAATCCCCGATCCAGAGCCCGGTGAAGCGAGATCCCGGCAGAGGAGGAAGACGATGATCCGACATGAAGAGACTTGGCTCGCAGAGAACCTGCGGAAGCGAGACGAAGAGCTGCGCCAGGAAGGACGCCAGGAAGGACGCCAGGAAGGACGCCAGGAAGGACGCCAGGAAGGACGGCAGGAAGGACGGCAGGAAGGGCGGCAGGAAGGACGGCAGGAAGGGCGCCGGTCATTGTTGCGCCAATTGGCGCTCCAGGAATACGGTCCAGATGGAGTTGCCGAACTTTCCCGGCTGCTTGACGAGCGATCCGACGCTGATCGTGACGGAGCACTCGCCCGCGCGATCATCGAGTGCGAGACAGTCGCCGAGTTCAGGGCCCGCGCTCGGGAGCTTTGACGGCCCTTGGGATTGGGAACTGCTTATCGCTCGATCCGCCACACATCCACATGGTCCAGTTCCAGGCTGTCCTGGCGGATAGTGAGCATGTGATCGGTCCCGAAGGCGGGGACGGAGTACTCCTTCCACTCGACCAGAGGCACGCTTCCGAGCAGCCGGCCTTCGGAATCGAATACGTCCCAACGGTTTCCGGCTGTGCCGAACGCCTCGACCCATAGTCTGCCGTCGGGAGCAATGCTGATCTTGTTGATGAATGGCTTTGTCGCAGGCCGTACAGGGCGAGGAGGTTCGCACGAAGCGCCCCGTCGCTCGCGGAGACCGGCCGCAAATTCGTCGGCGACGACCGCCCATTCCTCGTCGGAAAGTTCCTCGACCGGGAGCGTTCGCTCAATTATGCGGAGCGTGTCCGCCCCGCGGGTGAGCGCGATGCGGTAGATGTCGGTCCTGGCCTGGTACATCGTGCCGCCCGGACCCGGGTGCAGTGCAAGCTTGGGGCCGTAGATGTTCTCGAAGAACCACAACCACCCGTTGTTGTATTCGCATGTGATGCTGTGGTCCCAGGGATCCTCCAGAGGGTGGATCGTGTCGCCGGTTTCGCCCGCGCTGTTCTGACCGACATGGACGAACGACAGCCCGGTGGGCCCGGGGACCAGGCTTTGGGAATATGCCTCGTCGCCACCTACGGGAGCGAGTCCCTCCCCGGGGCCGGTGCCGCCCCAATAGCCGGGAGCGACTCGTTGGCCGAGTGGCTCGCCTTCGGACGAGAACTCGTTGATGCGCCCGCCGATCAGGTCGATTGCGAGCAGGCGGTCTCGGACCCACGCCAGCGAGTTGATGTGCCCGGGGAACTCGCCGGGCCCTTCGCCGTCGCGGCCGAAGGTGCGGCGGTGTTCGCCGTCGAGACCGAAGACTCGTATCTGCAGGTATTGCGAATCGCCCACGTACACCTCGCCACCTGGTCCCAGCGTGGCAGTTGTGACCCGGCCGAATTCTTCAGGGCCACCGCCGCCGACCGCGAGGGACTTCGGGCCGATTGATGTCTCGAGGATCAGCTGCCACTCCGGCGCCGGGCCTGAATTCACGACCCTCACAACCCCGTCGATGGTGTCGATCGTGGTGGTCAGGTCGCCGGCGGCCGGCGCCGGGTCGCTGGCGCAGCCAGCCATGACAGGCGTGAGCGAGAGAAGAAGGAGAACACTCGACGCTCTCGACCCCGGCAAGTCGCACATCATGAATCCTCCTCAGCCACCCGCCTCGCGCCACTCGGTCAGCAACCTCGCCTCGGTGGCGCGGTCCAGGCCGGTGCGCAGCCGGAACTCGCCCGCCGCCTCCCGGCTCTTGTGCCAGTCCAGCGTGTCCTCGGCGATCACCGCCAGTGGCCGGAAGGTGAGCCCCGCAGCGATCCCGCGGCTGCTGTCGATGCGCCCGTAGTTGAGGTAGCGGCCGCGCGGCGGCTGCCAGAACGGCAGCTGCTGCTGGGGCATCTGGCCGCGTTCGGCGAGGAAGTCCCAGTCCACCCAGGTGAATGACACCGGGGTCGAGGTGATCGCACGAATGCCGTACACCAGCTCGGCCGCCGACAGGGGCGCGCCGGGGCCCACGCTGTTGAAGATGCCTGCCGTCTGCTGTTCGAGCAGGTGGATGTAGAACTCCGACAGGTCGCGCACGTCGATGAACTGGACCGGGTCGGTCGGATCGCCCTGGACGAGGACTTCGCCGCCGGCGTCGATCCGGTCCGGCCAGTAGGTGAAGCGGTCGCTGCGGTCGCCGGGGCCCACGATGACCGGGGGCCGCACGATGAGCGTGCGCGCGCCGAACCCATCCTCGACCGCGCGCTCGGCGAGAACCTTGGCGGGGCCGTACGCGGTCCACTCGCTCTCGGGGAGGTCCGTGGGGCCGATCGGCGCGTCCTCGTCCATGACCGCGGCGGTGAAGTCGGTGTAGACCGCGCGCGTCGAGGTGAAGAGGTACTGGTCGGTGGCGTCCTTGAGGAGGCCGACCGAGAGGCCGACCTGGTGGGGCGTGTAGCCGGAGTTGTCGAGGACGGCGTCCCAGCGTCGCCCTTCCAGCGCGGTGAGGTCGCTGTTGCGGTCGCCCACCAGCTTCTCCACCTCGGGGAAGAGGTGGGTGTTGGTGCGGCCGCGGTTGAAGAGGGTGATCTGGTGGCCGCGGGCGAGCGCGTGGCGCACGACGTGGGGGCCGATGAAGCCTGTGCCGCCAAGGATGAGGATGCTCATGGCGTCCTGGCGGGGTGGGCCCGCGAGATCGCCGAGGCCGGGCCGGGCCTCCGGTTCCGCGCCGGGGCCGGGCCGGGCCGCTGCCTGCTGCGCCGTCCCGAGGCCAAGTGCCGCGGTGCCCGCCGCGATGCCCGCATGCCCGATGAATTCACGCCGTGTAGTCACTGGTGGTTGCTCCTGTCTGGTTCGCGTCGCCGTATCGGCTGGGTCGCACTCCACCCACAATACTCCTCCCCTCTGCGGTTCCGCACCTTCTGTTGGGGGAACCGGGCGGTTGTTATTGATTGAGACGAAATCATGTCCCCCGTTAGACCCCGCTTTGGAGACAACCGTGTACCGCACCGAACGCCGCCGCCCATTCCCGAGCCTCGCGCTGCCCGCCGCGTGCGCCCTGCCTGACGCCGGGGCGCTGGCCGCCTTCCTGCTGGCCCTCGCCGTTGGGGCGCTGCCATCTGCCGGCCCCGTGCGCGCCCAGGACGCCGCGCCCGACCCCATGGCGCAGGCCACCGCCGCGCTCGAGTTCCGCACCGTCGGCCCCACGATCATGGGCGGACGCGTTGCCGACCTGGCGGTTGTCGACGACGACCCGCGCATCTTCTACGTCGGCGTCGCGACGGGCGGCGTGTGGAAGACCGAGAACGCCGGCATCAGCTTCACGCACGTCTTTAGGGACGAGGCGACGGCGTCCGTGGGCGACGTGACCGTGGCGCCGTCCAACCCGAACGTGGTCTGGGTGGGAACCGGCGAACCCAACAACCGGCAGAGTTCGCCGTGGGGCAACGGGGTGTACCGGTCCACCGACGCCGGGCGGACGTGGACGCATCTGGGGCTCGAGGACACGCACCACATCGCGCGCATCCAGGTGCATCCGCGCGATCCGGACGTGGCGTACGTCGCCGCGGTCGGCCACCTGTGGGGGCCAAACCCGGAGCGCGGCGTCTACCGCACGACCGATGGCGGTCAAAGCTGGGAGCGCGTCCTCTTCGTCGACGACGACACCGGCGCGACCGACCTGGTGATGGACCCCGGCGACCCCCGCACCCTCTTCGCGGCCATGTATCAGCGCCAGCGGCGCGCCTGGGGGTTCAACGGCGGCGGGCCCGGCAGCGGCATCTACCGCACGACCGATGGCGGCGAGAGCTGGACCGAGCTCACCGAGGGCCTGCCCGAAGGCGACAAGGGACGCATCGGCCTGGACATCTACCGCGGCGATGGCAACGTGGTCTTCGCCCTGGTCGAAGCCGACGCCCGCGTGCCCGGCCAGGGATTCGGCGGCGGATCCGGCGCCGACGCACAGAACGGCGTCTACCGCTCGACCGACCGCGGCGAGAGCTGGGAGCACCTGTCCACTACCAACAACCGCCCCATGTACTACAGCCAGATCCGCGTCGATCCCAACGACCCCGAGCGGATCTATCTCGGCGGCTCCAGCCTCTTCCGCTCCTCCGACGGCGGGCGCAACTTCACCCCCGACGCCGCAGCCGGCGTGCACCTCGACCACCACGCCCTCTGGATCGACCCGGCCGACTCCGACCACCTCATTTTGGGGGGTGACGGCGGCGTCTCGGTCAGTTGGGACCGCTCAAACAACTGGTATCAGCTCCGCAACCTGCCGATCGGGCAGTTCTACGAGATCGGCGTCGACATGCGCGATCCCTATCACGTCTGCGGCGGCCTGCAGGACAACGGCTCCTGGTGCGCGCCCTCGAACACGCTTTCCAACCAGGGGATCCGCACGCGCGACTGGTACAACGTGGGCTCGGGCGACGGCTTCTTCACCGTCATGCACCCCACGAACCCGGAACTGATGTTTGCGGAGTCTCAGGGGGGTAACCTTACGCGCGTAGACCTCACGACCGGGGAGCGCGCACGCATCCGTCCCCTGCCCCGCCCGTCAGGAGAGGATGATGAGCGGCAGCTGCGCTGGAACTGGGACACGCCCATGCTCCTTTCGGCGCACGACGATGAGGTCCTGCATGCGGGCTCGAACATCCTCTTCCGCTCTACGGACCTTGGCCAGAGCTGGGAGGAGATCAGCGGCGACCTGACGTACGCAATCGACCGCGACACGCTGCAGCTGATGGGCGTCGCGGGCGGCGAGCCGCAGATGTCGCGCAACGACGGCCAGTCCAACTACGGCAACCTGACCGCGCTGGCGGAATCGCCGCTGGACCCCGCGGTACTGTACACGGGAAGCGACGACGGGCGGCTGCATGCCACCCGCGACGGCGGCGGCAGCTGGACCGACATCACCGGCAACGTGCCCGGGCTGCCCGCCCACACCTATGTCACGCGCATCGTGGCGTCGCGGGGCGCGGAGGGCGAGGTCTTCGCGGTCTTCGACGGTCACCGCAGTGACGACTTCGCGCCGTACGTCTATGCGAGCGCCGACTACGGCGGCAGCTGGCGCGCGATCACCGACGGGCTGCCCGCCACCTCCATGAACGCCCTCGCCCAGCACCCCACCGCCCACAACCTGCTCTTCGCGGGGAGTGAAGTGGGCGTGCATTTTTCGATTGACGGCGGCGCGAGCTGGCACGACCTCAGGAACGGCCTCCCCACCGTGCCCGTCGACGACATCGTCGTGCACCCGCGCGACAACGACCTCGTGATCGGCACACATGGCCTCGGCATCTGGATCATGGACGACATCGCGCCGCTCGAGCACCTGAGCAGCGAGGTGATGGCCTCGTCCGCCCACCTCTACCCGGTGCGACGCGCCACCTCGTACAACCAGTACACGCCGCAGGGCTGGACCCCCGGAATCTACGCGGCGCCCAATCCGCCCGACGGGGCGCGCATCCGCTACCATCTCGGCGCGGCAACCGACGGCGTCACGATCACCGTCACCGACGGCGGCGGCACGGTCGTGCGGGAGCTGGACGGCACCGGCGATCCCGGCCTCAACGAGGTGATCTGGGACCTTCGTCTCGCCGAAGAGGGCGCGGACGGCGAGGCGATGGATCCGGGGCCGCGCGTGCTGCCGGGCAGCTACACCGTGGCCCTGGCGGCCAGCGGCGACGCGTTCAAGACCACCGCCGACGTGCGCCTCGATCTGCGCGTGGAGATGTCGCGCGGCGACCTGATGGCCCGCCACGCCGCGATGATGGATTCGTACCGGCTGTCGGGGGCGGTGAGCGACGCGCGGGAGCGGATGGGCGAGATGCGTGAACAACTCGGCCAAATCGACGAGCGCGTCGCGGCTGCCGCGGAGCCACCCGAGGAGCTGACCAAGGAGCTCGACGCCTTCCGCGAGGACCTCGAGGCGGTGCAGGACGACCTTGGCGGAGGCGGCTTCGGAGGCGGCAGCGGACCGGCGGCGGGCGCCTCCGCCTGGCAGTCGATCGAGCGAGCCAGCAGCGCCCCCACCGCCGACCAGCTATGGCAGATCGACCGATCATGGGAGGGTCTACCCGCCGTCATTGAGCAGCTGAACGAACTGCTCACGGAGCGGCTACCCGCGCTCAATGCCAAGGTGTACGCGGAGGGGCTGGGGCCCAAAGCGGGCGACGCGGTGATGATGCCGACAAGGGGGCGGTGAGGGGCGCACGATGACCCAGGCGGCCCTTGCGGATCTCGGTCACGGCAGCGTCCGACGAAACGCCCTCATCGCCGACCTGCTTCACCGCATCGGCTTCATAGAAAAGGCCGGTACCGGAATCCGTCGAATCCGTGAGGAGGCCAGCGAGGCCGGCTGCCCCGAGCCTGAATTCGCGATGCGCGGCCCGTTCTTCGTAGCGATCTTCCGGCCCACCCCGGAAGTCACCACGGAAGTCACCACGGAAGTCACCACGGAAGTCTCGCCCTATGTACGACGACTCCTCCAAGCCCTATCAGGGGACATGACGCGAGGCCAGCTACAGGAAGCACTTCGTTTGAAGAACCACGAGCACTTCCGAAAAACCTACCTGCGCCCAGCCCTCGATGCCGGACTCATCGAAATGACCATCCCGGACAAGCCGCGCAGCAGCAAGCAGCGCTACCGCACGACCGCGGCCGGAAGAGAATACCTTCGGAGATCGAGACTCGGCGAGCACCCCGGCTAGCCCCAACAAAATGACCGAACCCCCACCCACCCCCACCCGCAAGGTCAACCACGCCGCGCTGGCCACCGGCCTGCTCGCCGGGCTCGCCTTCGGCCTTCTGGCCACCGCTACCGGCAACCCCCTCCTGATCTCGCTCGCCACCGGTGTCCGCCCGCTCGGCACGCTCTTCGTCAACGCGATTCAGATGGTGGTCATTCCTCTGGTCGTGTGCGTCATCTTCGTCGGGATCGCCCGGCTGGGCGATCTGCGCAAGGCGGGCCGCCTGGGTGGGTCCTCCATCCTCTTCTTCTGGCTCACTACCATCCCCGCCATTCTGATCGGGATGGGCCTCATGGTGCTGGCGCTGCGCTTCAGTCCGGAAGTGGCCGTTCCGGCCGTCGAGGAGAGCACCGCCAGAGAGTTCCCCGGGATGCTCGAATTCCTCGTCACCCTGGTGCCGCGCAATCCCTTCCAGGCCGCAGCCAGCGGAGCCCTGCTGCCGCTGATCGTCTTCGCCGCCATCTTCGCCGCCGCCGCCGGCACCCTTCCGGCGGAAAAGCGCGCCAGCCTCCTCGACCTGGCCGACACGATCACCGAGACCCTGGTGACGATCGTCTACTGGATCCTGTGGATCGGCCCCATCGGACTCTTCGGCCTCACCGCCCCCGTCACCGCCGAACTGGGCTGGTCGCTCCTGGCGAGCCTGGGCGTCTTCATCCTGACGGTGATCGTCGGCCTCTTCGTCTTCATCGGACTCGTCTACGTTCCCGCCGCGCGGTTCCTCGGCGGTCTGCCGCTCCGCACCTACCTGCGGGGAACCATCGGCGCCTGCACGGTCGGCTTCAGCGCGACGAGTTCGGTCGCAACGTTCCCCGTCATGCTCGCCGACGCCGAAGCCAAGCTGGGCGTCTCCCCGACGACCACCCGCCTCGTGCTGCCTCTGGCCGCGTCGCTCAACCGCGCCGGGAGCGCACTCTTCCAGGGCGCATCGGTGGTCTTCCTCGCGTCCCTCTACGACGTCCCCCTGCCCGCGGCCGCGATGGCAGCGGCCGTATTCGCCACCTTCCTGGCCTCGATGACCGTCGCGCCGGTCCCCAGCGCGAGCATCGTCTCCCTGGTCCCGACGCTGGACACGGTCGGCATTCCGCAGGCGGGCCTCGCCATCCTGCTCGGGATCGACCGGATCCCCGACATGTTCCGCAGCGCCACGAACGTCCTGGGCCACATGACGGCGTCGGCGGTGGTGGACAGGAGGGCGAACCCCCGATCTGAAGGCTGAGCCCGCCCCGGCCGCCGAGTTTCGCAGAGCAACTTGAGGGCAGGGATGGGGCCAGGCTAGCCACCGAGACGAGCACGACGCTGCCGGCGTCGCTGTGTCTTCTGGCGGACAAATCACCCGGGCAAGCTTGCATCGTGTTGTTGGCCATGCAAATTTCGTCATATGTATCCTGACAAATCTTTACATTCGGCAGCCAGAGGCAGGCACCTGCGCACCAACGGGATTGAGGGTGAAGCCCCCTCTTCGCCTGCTGCGCTGGTGCTGGTCGCCGCGACGTGTGCAACCGTGCTCGGTTGCAACACCGAGATTGCCCTGCTCCCGGTGGAGCCGGAACTCGCGGTGCCCGAATCCGCCGTCGCCGAGGCCGCCGCTGGCACCTCCGGTCTCTCGGTGCGGCTCTCTCCGCGATACGTCAGTTTGTACACGACCGCTGGCGCGGCTCGTCAGACCATACGGTATTCGGCGCAGCTTGTTGATTCCGCTGGTGCGCCACAGGCGCTCGCGAGGGGCGATGTGGGCTGGTCGACGGCTCGCGGATTCGGAGGCGTTGTTCGATGGGCCGGCGAGGGGCTGGCCTCCGATGGGGTCACCGCGTGGATGGACGCGGAGGTCGTGCGGCGCGGTCGGGACACGATCATGGCCTCTGCCGGTGGCGCCACCGCCGGGCAGCGCGGCGCGGTCGCCGCCTGGGAATGGACCCGAGCGGTGACGCGGAAGCCCGCCGTCTGGACACGGATCGGGGAGTCCCGGTGTGCCGAGGTGGGAGCGGAGGGGGCTGATGGCGCGGTTTCCCTGGCCGATTTCCAGCACCTGTTCGCAAGCTCCCTGGACCCCGAGACCGTGACGGTGGATTCGACCACCCTGGCGACCGGGGGAGAGGTGGCGCGGATCTGCGTGACCGGCCGCAAGCCGGGAACCGGACGCATCGCGCTGGTCGGCCTGGACACGCTTGCACTTCGGTATGTGGGCAGCTACGAGCAACACCACGTCCTGACGGAGCCCCTGGCATTCGGCGTCGAGCACGAGCGCTGGGAGATCGGACGCGGCGAGCGGGCGCGGGTCGGCACCCGGATAACGGACGCAACGGGACGGAGTGTGGCGCTGCCCTCCAGCGAGGTGCGCACCTGGCGCTCAAGCGACGATGCTCTCGTGGCGGTGGACGCAGGAACCGGCGAGATGACGGGCGTGGCCTCGGGATCGGCACGGGTCTCCGCGACTTTTGTCGGCCAGACTGCCGCAGTCGATGTCGACGTGTACGAGATTGCAAGCGTGGGGGTCGCCTTGGGGGTGGTGTGTGTTCTGACGCGGCGTGGCACCGTTCGCTGCTTCGGCGACGGAGACCAGCCAACGATCGGCTACGGTCTGGGACGGCTTGGCGCCGTGGACGGGCCGGATGTGGGCGACGTCCCCCTCGGAGGGCGGGCGAAAGCGCTCTTCATGCGCAGCCAGTCGGCCTGCGCGCTGATGGAGGCGCGAGAGATCCGGTGCTGGGGCGACAGCTCCAGTGGACAAATCGGCTACGGGGTCCCGTTCAGCGTAGGCGACAACGAGACGCCGGCGCAGGCGGGTCCGGTGCCGGTGGGCGGCCCGGTGATCGGCGCAGGGCGCGGCGACTATCGCGGCTGCGTGATCATCGATGGGGGGACGCTGCGCTGCTGGGGAGCGAACGAAGGCGGGCAGCTGGGCTACGGCAGCGCCGTCCCGGATCTCGTGGTGGGCGACGACGAGACCGTGGTGGACATCGGAGACGTGCCCGTGGGTGGCCGCGTCGTCCAGGTGGATGGAGCTCGTCTGTGGACGTGCGCGCTGCTGGACACCGGCCGGGTGCGGTGCTGGGGAATCAACGCCGAGCGTTGGGACCGGGAAACCGGGGAATTCGGGCAGAGCTACGGAATCGGCTATGGACCCGCGCACGGGTTCACGTCCCCGGTCGGCGACGACGAGACTCCAGCCGAGGTCGGCGATCTGCCGCTGCCGGGACGGGCGGTGAAGATCGCCCTCAGCGGTTACCACGCCTGCGCCCTCATGGAGGACGGGGCGGTTCGCTGCTGGGGGTTCAATGGTTATGGCGCCCTCGGCCACGGGCGGGGCGGCCACCAACACATCGGCGACGACGAAACGGCGGCCAACACAGTGCCGCTACGCTTCCCCGGGACGGTGGCCGACATCGGCACGGGGTACTTCCACAGTTGCGCGCTTCTCGACACCGGCGAGGTCTACTGCTGGGGCCTGCGCGACCGTGGCCCGCTGGGCTATGGAAACGCGTCCCGGATCGGCGACGACGAGCCCGCGGCCGCGGCGGGCCCGGTGCCGCTCGCGGAACCGGCCGAGGCGCTGTTCGTCAATGGCTACAGCACATGCGCCGTGCTGCGCTCCGGTCTTCTCAGCTGCTGGGGGAACACAAGCGACCTGTCCTTCAACACCCTACATGTGGGCGACGACGAAACGCCCGCCGACGTGGATCCCGTGCAGGTCTTTCCCGGCGCGGTGCCGGCCTGGCGTCCTGGCCGCGCGGAGGCCGCCGCCGACATCCCCCGCGTTGCCCACCCTGCGCTCATGCTGTTCACTCGGGACGGCGCCGCGCCGATGCCGGGTGCGGCGACCAGCGAACTCCCGTTCCAGGCTCCGCTGGCGGGGCCCGGCGGCGTGCTGCCCCCCGACTCGGTGGCCGGCCCAACCCGGTGGCTTCGAATAGTCCGGCGGGACCGCTGAGATGGCCTTCCGGGACACCAGCCCCCCGGGCAGGCGGCCGTCGCGCCCTCACGGCGCCGTGCGCGTCCCGCTCATCGCCCTCGCGGCGCTCTTCGCCAATGGGGGCTGTGGCGACGGCGGCGGCACCGGGCCGCCGCCCAAGCCGCCGCCCGCCGCGCCGGTGGCGACAACGCTGACGATCGAGCCGTCGTCAGCGGTCCTTGCCTGGATCGGGGCCACCGAGCGCTTCACTGCGACCATCCGTGACCAGAACGGGAACCTGTTCGCCGGGACCATCGCCTGGAGCAGCGCCGACCCGGCGGTCGTCGCAGTTGCCGACGACGGCGTGGCCACGGCCATTCGCGAGGGCACGACCACGATCAGGGCGGTTCACGGCAATCTGGCCGCAAGCGCCAACGCGACGGTGGAACAGGTTCCCGCCACCCTCGATGTTGTCTCGGGCGCCGCCCAGTCCGGGCTGTTCAATTCGGTGTTGCCCGAACCTGTCGTGGTGATGGTGGCGGATTCGGGCGGTCATGCGGTGGCCGACGAGACCGTGACGTTCTCGCCGGTCGAGGGCAGCGGCACGGCGTTGCCCGGCACGGCCAGCACCCACGTGGGCGGACTCGCGTCGACGATCTGGACGCTCGGGGACAAGCTGGGCGAGCAGTCGCTGAACATCGCAGTTGCGGGGGTTCCGGGGGCCGACGTGCTGGCCGATGCCCTGGGTCCGCCACTGTTCCCGTTCAACGAGATCGAGGTCCAGCGCCTGGACACGACGATCGTCCTGCGGGCCGACGCCACCTACGGCAACTCGTGGATATACGAGACCGTGGAGAGTCCCTGGTTGGCCGAGCATCCGGTGGCTGAAGTGAAGCGGAGTACGGATCCTGCCGGGTTGACGATAACAGTGATGAATCCCGGATCGCTGCAGATCAAGGGGGACATCGGGGCGACCCAGGTCTTGACTGTGCGGGTGGCCCCGCCATCGCCGATCGTCTACGAGGTCCGGCAGGATTCGTGGCCGGCCAGCGACGAAATCACGCTCCGGGGCTACGCCGTGCATCGGCTGCGGCTTCCTTTCCTGCGCGTGGACGACGACCCGGTACTGCGGATGGAGGGAGACAGCGCCGAGGTCGTACTCGCGCCGTCGCCTCTGGACTTCGGCGCATGCTCGGGCAGCCACACGGGGACCGCCACGCTCGCTATGGGAGACGCGTTGCCGGCGCCGGACGTCATCACGACGGTGAACCGGCTCAAGGGGCCGGTGACGCACCTGGACACAGGGGAGTCCGTCCGCCTCGGTGGAGGGGACTTCTGTCTGCGTTTGGGACCGGAACGGGACTCGCGTTACGTGCTCGCGGCGACCGAGCGCACATACATCGATGAGGCGCTCCGCACCGCCGAACCCAACCGCTATTCGGGCGGCGATCTGTACTACTGGACGATGACGGATAGCAGCGGGACAAGCGCGCAAGCGATCCCCCGGACGGCGGCGGTTCGGGTTTCCGCACCACCCCTCGAGGTTCGCTCCGGATACGGCGACCAGATCCGCAGCTGGACAGGCCCGGGGTCCGGTGTCCCCTCCGCCGACGGGCGCACCCGGGCCGCGGCCTTGGAGCCCGGAGACGAATTCCAGTTCTCCACGGGTGGCGGGCGGCACGGCGCCTATCGCGTCATGGGCGTGTATGAGCCGAACGTCGTGCTGGCCGCCTTTGTGGAGGACATGGACGAGATCTGGTACAACAAGCCCAGCCGCCAGGCGGAGATGGACTCCCTGTTCCATCGCCTGGCGACGCCGGAGGTGCAGGATCTTTACAAGACCATCTTCGGACCCGACCCGCCGAGGACCAACCGCCAAACCGGACAGATGCTGGTCCTCTACCATCGGGCATTCAGCGCCACCGGGCGCAACGACCCCAACATCGACGGGGATCCCCGCCTGAGCGTCATCTACGTCGGACACGCTTCCTGGGGTGACGGCAACCACTGGTACCTGGGCCTCACGGCACACGAACTGGCCCATGCCTGGCAGTTCTACAACTACGGGCATTTCTCCTCGAACTGGAGCGGCGAGGGCATCGCCAACCTGTTCGCCGACGAGGAACTTCGACTGCGGGCGGGCCTGCCGCTCGATGCCAACGTCGATCTTGCCAGGCCAATCCAGGGCAGCGGGCTGCGTCTGCCCCTGACTGGAGACTTCTCCCGCGGATACCGCGAGAGCCACCCCTACCTCCGGTTTCTGGTCCAGCGGCTGGTGAATCTGCAAGGGCAGTCCTACGACGATGCGATCCACCGTGTCCTCAAGGGTGCCGCAGAGGGTTGGCACGGCATCCACTATGTCGAGTGGGGCAGGTGGAACGCCTTCGGACGCGGCCCGGGTCTGGTCGGTCGCATGCGAGAGGTGGTCCCCGAATGGGACCCCGTGGAATCGCGGCTCGACTGGATGATCGCCTTTGCCCTCGACGACCGCAGCCCCTTCGACGAATACGGGAACCCCTTCATCGCCGACACGTGGCGGCACTTCGGACCGTGGTACGATTTCGAGGCCGGTGACGGTGACGATATCTGGGGCGACGCCAATCTGGGCGGAAACCACTACTACATGCTGGACAACCCGAGAGGGATCCCGGTCAGCATCCGCCACCGGATCACGGATGGCGACCCCAACATGGTGTGGAAGATCATCCGCTACCGGTGATTTCGGGGATGGAGCCGCGAAAGAGTTCGTCCCTTGCTCCCACATCGGTCCAGCCCCAATCTGAAGGTCAGAGCCCCACCCCAGGCCCCTACCCTACCGTTACGTCAGGGTAGGCCAACCGCGTACCCTTGGAGGATTCCATGCGCTTCTCCGCCCCTTGTGCCCACGGCCGACAAGCCCGGAAGGCCACGCTCGTGTCGGCCACCGCCGTGGCCCTCGCACTCGCGCTCGCCGCACCTCCCACAGCCCCACTCACCGCCCAGGACACCCAGGAAGACGACGACTGGGACGTCACCCTCGCCCGCGGCGAGACCCGCGAGATCGACTACACGATCGAAGAGGGCACCTGGATGTCGCTGGACGTCTCTCCGGACGGCCGCTGGGTCGTTTTCGATCTTGTCGGCCACATTTACCGGATTTTGGCCGACAACGGCGGTGACGCAGAGCTTCTGACGGGCGGCACCGGGGTTGCGACGAACTATCATCCACGCTATTCGCCTGATGGGTCGACGATCGCCTTCATCAGCGACCGCGAGGGGCAGAACAACCTGTGGCTGATGGACGCGGACGGCTCGAACGCGCGCTCGGTGTTCAGCGACATGGCGACCCGCGCCGTCGAGCCGGCCTGGTCCGCCGACGGCGACTACATCTTCGTCAAGCTGCAGGACGTGGCCGCGGGACGGGGCCAGACGGGTCGCAGCGGGATCTGGATGTACCACGTCGACGGCGGCGACGGGATCCAGGTCGTCGGCGACCAGCCGCAGGCCGCGTGGCCCTCGCCATCGGACGACGGCCGCTACCTGTACTTCCACGTCTATACCGGTCCGCCCGGGCTGCAGGGCCGCGACGCGATGGCCGGGCACTGGCAGGTACGCCGCAAGGATCTGCGGACCGGCGAGATCGTGAATATCACAGCCGGCACCGCCGCGCAGCAGGTGCGCGCCTCGAGCGGGAGCGCCTACGCGGCCGAGATCTCGCCCGACGGCCGCCACCTCGCCTTCGCCCGCCGGATCGCCGGCGGCACGATCTCGTACCGGGGCCACACCTTCGGCCCCCGCACCGCGCTGTGGATCCGCGACCTGGAGACCGGGAGCGAGCGCGTCGCGATGGACCCCATCACGGTCGACAACACCGAGGGGATCAAGACGATGCGCATCCTGCCCGGCTACAGCTGGAGCGCGGACGGATCCAGCATCGTGATCACGCAGGGCGGCAAGATCCGCATGCTCGACATCGCCAGCGGCGAGGTCGCCACCGTGCCCTTCTCGGCCCGCGTGCAGCGCACCATCTCCGAGCTGACCCGCGCCGACTTCCGCATCGACGATGGTCCCTTCGAGGCGAAGATGCTGCGCTGGTACGGCGCCTCGCCCGACGCGTCCCGAATCGCCTTCCAGTCCGTTGGCAGGATCTGGATCGCTCCGGCAGACGGCGGCGCGCCCACCCGCCTGACCAGCAGCGACGGCCCCCACGAGTTCTCACCCTCCTGGTCACCCGACGGACAGTGGATCGCCTACACCACCTGGGACGGCGGCGAAGGTGGCCACGTCTGGAAGATCCCGGCAGGCGGCGGCACACCCATGCAGCTCACCACCTCGCCTTCCGAGTACGCACACCCCGTGTGGTCGCTCGACGGCTCGGAGATCGTGGTGACGCGCGGGAGCGGCGCGGCGGCGCGCGCCAGGTCGGCCACGCAGAACCCTTATTGGGAACTGTGGCGGGTCCCGGCCGAGGGTGGATCGCAGGAGCGCATCATGACGATTCCGGCCGGCGGCCCGGGCGGACTGCTCAGCAACCGGCAGCAGATCACGCGGGTGTCGTTCGGCCCGGAGGGGCGCATCCACTTCCCGGCGGGGCACGCCTCGGGCGACGGACCGGGCGCGGTCGGCCTGATGTCGGTGCGCGGAGACGGTTCCGACATGCAGGTGCACGCAACCATCCCCTTCGGAGACGAGTTTGTGATCTCACCAGACGGGGACCGGGTCGCCTTCCAGGAGGGCGACAACGTCTTCTGGGCACCCCTGCCCCCAGGCGGAACGGGCGGCGACCCCGTCGCGCTCAGAAAACGCGGCGCGCCGGTACCGGTCACGCAACTCACCACCGAGGGCGGCCTCTACCCGCGCTGGCTCGACAACGACCGCCTCGAATTCGGCAGCGGCCAGAGCTTCTTCATCCACGACGCCGCGACCGGCGAGACCGACACCACGACCATCCGGCTCAGCGTCGACCGCGTCATCCCCCAGGGCACCCTAGCGCTCACCAACGCGCGCATCGTCACCCTCGACGACCGCGCGGTGCACGAGAACGCCACCCTGCTCATCGAGGGCAGCCGGATCGCCTGCGTGGGCGACTGCGACACCTCCGGCGCAGATGAAACCATGGACATGACCGGCAAGACCATCGTGCCCGGCTTCATCGACATGCACGCGCACCACTACCGCGAGCACAAGGGCCTGATCCCGAAGCGCGACTTCGAGTCGGCGATCTACCTCGCGTACGGCGTCACCGCCAACCTCGACAACTCGATGTGGTCGCAGAACGTCTTCGCCAGCGCCGAGATGATCCGGGGGGGCGCGGTCGTCGGCCCGCGGACGTACTCGACCGGCGATCCCATGTACCGCGGCGACGCCGCACGCCAGAACGAAATCAGCAGCTACGAAGTCGCCGAGCAGAACATCAATCGCCTCGCCTCGTGGGGCGCCACCGCGCTGAAGCAGTACCTGCAGCCGCGCCGCGACCAGCGCCAGTGGGTGTCGGACATCGCGCGCCGCAAAAACCTCATGGTCACATCGGAGAACAACGACATCCCCTACACGCTCGGGATGATGATGGACGGGCAGACCGGCTTCGAGCATCCGATGACGTACCTGCCGATGTACCGCGACGTGAGCACCTTCATGGGTCAGGCCGAATCGACCTACTCACCTACCTTCATCGTGGGCGGGATCGGTCCCTGGAACGAGGAGTTCTTCTTCGCCGAGGACGAGGTCTGGCTCGACCCGAAGCAGCGCGAATGGCTGCCGTGGCGCCAGGTCATCCCGCACATGCGCCGCCGCTGGGAGCGCCCCGACACCGACTACAGCTTCCCGTTCATCGCGCTGGGCATGATGGACGTGATCGAGTCCGGCGGGTGGGGCGCGATCGGGTCGCACGGACAGGCGCACGGAATCGGGTCGCACTGGGAAATCTGGATGGTCGAATCGGCCGCGGGGCCGATGGCGGCGCTCGAGGTGGCCAGCCTGCACGGCGCGGTGTTCCTGGGCGCGCAAGAGGACCTCGGCTCGATCGAGGTTGGCAAGCTGGCGGACATCCTGGTCCTGAACTCGAACCCGCTCGACAACATCCGCAACACGACCGACATCATGTACGTGGTGCAGGGCGGCGTCGTCAGGGACGGGCTGAGCCTCGACGAGGTGTGGCCCAACCAGGTGCCCTACGGCGAGCACTGGTGGGTGGATCCGAACGCGTGGCTGATGGACGACCGGCCGGTGGACTACTGGGATCGGAGGTAGCTCAACCCTCCAGCCGGTTGTACTGCCTGAGCACCTCCCGCAACCGGTCGTGCGGGAGCGCGTGCACCGTCACGTCGTTGGCCCCCGTCATGGTCTCGGCCGCGACGAGTGCGTTGATGATCGCCTCCTCGGTAGCCTCGACCGTCGCCGTGAAGAGCGGGTTGAGGCGCCCGTTGGCCAGAACCCGCGCATCCGCCGCGGCGGCCCGCTCGGAGGCCGCCTCCTGATTGGCCGTCGAGAAGGCGACGAAGATGTCGCCGGAGCCGTTCGATGAGGTGCTTCCATTGCGGGCGAGTCCCAGCGAGACCCGGCGGGCAATTCTTTCCAGCTGATGGGACAGAACGGGTGCATCTGTCGCGACGACGACGATGATGGAACCGTCGCGGTCGGCCTCCCCCTCCACCCCCTCCAGCTGCGCTCCGCCCGGACGCTCCGGCATGAGGTCGGCGATCTCGCGGCCCACCGGCACCCCCGCCACGCGGAACGGCTCGCGGCTGCCGTAGTTGCACTGCACGAGCACGCCCACGGTGTAGCGCTCGCCCGCGACCTCCGCGATGCGCGACGACGTGCCGATGCCGCCCTTGAAGCGGTGACAGATCATTCCCGTGCCGCCGCCAACATTCCCCTCGGCGACCGGCCCTGCGCGCGCGGCGTCCATGGCCGCCATCGCGTCGGCCTCGGTGACGTGCTGGCCGCGGATGTCGTTGAGGGTGCCGTCCCAGGTCTCGCCGACGACCGGAAGCGCGGCGAGCCAGCGCCCGCCGCCCCGCTCGACCCCCCGGGCCACCCCCCAGCGGATCACCGCGTGGTGCACGACGCCCACGCTCAGGGTGTTGGTGATCATCACCGGGCCTTCCATGATCCCCGAATCGCGCACCCAGGTGGTGCCGGTCATCTCGCCGTCGCCGTTCAGGGTGAACCAGGCCGCGTAGACCGGGTCGGGCACCTCGCGGCCGCGCGGCCAGACCGCCGTCACCCCCGTCCGCACCGGCCCCTCGCCGATCACCAGCGGGCCGCTGCCGCGCACGATCGTGGCGTGGCCGACCTCGACACCGTCGACATCGGTGATCGCGTTGAGCGCGCCCGGCGTGCCCTCGAAGGGGATTCCCAGGTCGCGGGCGCGGGGGTTCTGGCCGGAAGCGGAGACCACCGTGCAAATCAGCAGGATGGGGGCGGCGACCTGCGGCAACATCGCCGATTTCCTTCGTTGCGGGCGCTTCGGCAAGCCTCTTCGGCCTGCGGCGGCGTGGATTGGGTTGCGGCAGGACAGAGCGGGGCTGACTATGCGATGTTGTCCTGGGTTTTTCATGAGATTCACCTTCGGCCGGGCTTGAGTCATCCTGGAGATCACAATCTATGAGTAGAAGCGGTGAGGGTCGGGAGAAAGTGATGGTGGCCGCCGCGACTACAGCGGCGCACTACCTGGACGCGGCGTTGAGCGCGGACGCGCCCAAGGAGGAAATCGAGCGCGCGCTCGCCGGTGTGGTGCGCCAATACGGCTTGACGGAGTGCTGGATCACGGATGAACACGGCCACATCGTGTTCGGTTCGGACAAGTCGGACTTCGTGTTCCCGAGCGATCCGGATGCCGGCACTCAGGCAGCGATCTTCACCGCACTCCTCTGTGGATGCGAGACCACCGTGATTCAGGAACCGCAACCGCGCCAGCAGGATGGAGCGCTCTACCAATACGTGGGCGTGGCCGGGGTGGACCAGCCGAGGATCGTGCAGATCGGGCTGGCCGGGCCGGGAGGGCAATCGGCATGACGACCACCAATTGGGGCCGCAACCGTCAGGAGAGGGCGATGGTGGCCGCCGCGATGACGGCTGCGCACTATCTGGACGCCGCCCTCAAGTCCGGAGTGCAGCGGAAACAGATCGAAAACGTGCTGGCGGCCGTGGTGCGCCGATCCGGCATGTCAGAGTTCTGGATCACCGACGCAACCGGCCGCATCATCCTGGGATCGGAACCCATGGATTTCGTGTTTCCGAGCGATCCCGACGGCGACAGCCAGGGAGCGCCTTTCGCGGCACTCCTGCGGGGGACCACGGACGTGGTGATCCAGGACCCGCAACCGCGCGAACTCGATGGCAGGGTCTTCCAGTATGTGGGGGTTGCGGGCATCGACCAGCCGAGAATCATCCAGGTCGGGGTGGCCGACGGGTCCATCTGACGCCCTGCCCCACCCAACCGCGCATCGCGACGGTGCCCGCGGGCGCGAGGGCTTCGAGGACTTTTCCGCCGGGCCTCGATCCCGGCCGCCCCACGAGTGTGATCGGCTCATCGACGAACAGCGGGGCCAGCGCGCGATAGCGGAAGCTTGAAGGCGTGTCGCCGTGTCGCCGGGCGGCGTCGAGGAGCAGAAGCGCGGTGAGCGGGCCGTGCACGAGCAGCCCGGGATACCCTTCGCGTTGGGTGGCGTAGCGGTGGTCGTAGTGGATGCGGTGGCCGTTGTGGGTCAGCGCGGAGAACTGGAAGAGGGTGACGGGGGTCGGCAGGAAGGTCTCGCTCCATTCGGGGGGCGGGGTGGCGGGGTCCGGGGTCACCCCAACCTGCAAGCCCCCCGCCTCCCGGTACACGAGCACCTGCTCCTCCTCCACGCACGCGCGGCCATCCTGAAGCACCGCATGGCCCACGGTGACGAACACCAGGCGGCCGCTCTTCCCCCTCTTCTCCTTCACCTCGCGGATCTCGGACCTGAGTTCGGCCGGCTCGCCGATCCGCACCGGCGAGAGCGCGCGCAACTCACCGCCCGCCCACATGCGCCGCGGAAGGCCAACCTCGGGCATGAACGCGCCCCGCCGCTCGTGTCCGTCGGGGCCGAGATCCGAGGCGCGGAAGGGCTTGTTGAAGTAGAACCAGTGCCACCCCAGCGGGAGCGGGTCGCCCTCGCCAATACCGGCCGGGTCCCGGTCCAGGAGAGCCTGCATGAATTGCGCCGGGCCAGGCGAGAGGATCTCGGCGCGCACCCGCGTGCGGCCCGGCGGCGGCCCCGTCACGCGCTCACTCCGTGGCCCTCCGCCGCGACCGGTCGTGCTCGCCCGCCCGTTCGAGCATGCGGCGAGCCGCTTCGACTACGGGCCGGTCCACCATCTTGCCCTTGACGGCGACGGCCCCTCCGCCCGCGGCCCGGTCCGCCTCGACGATCCTGCGGGCGCGCCGCACCTCGTCGCGCGACGGGGTGAAGGCCTCGTGGATGACCCGGATCTGCCCGGGGTGGATCGCCACTTTGCCCGCGAACCCCAGGCGGCGGGCCCTCACGGCCTCGGCGCGCACGACCTCCATGTCCCGCAGCTCGCGGGACGGCATGTCGATCGCGTCGAGACCGCTCAGGGCGGCGGCGTGCACGACCCGGGATCGGGCGTACAGCAGCGGCCTCCATCCGGGCTCCGCGCCCAACTCAGCTGCAAGGTCGAAGCCGCCGAAGACCAGCGCCGCGACATCAGGAGTGGCCGTGCCGATGTGCGACGCGTTGTCGAGTCCCTGCGCGGTCTCGATGATGGGAATCAGCGGCACGTCCTCGCCCAGAAACCGGCGGGCGTTCCAGACGCCCGCATCGGTCGTCACCTTGGGGATCATGAACGCGTCCGGCGGCGCGCAGTCGGTGAAGGTCCTGGCATCGCGCTGCCCCGCGGTCGACCCGGGGTCGTTGACGCGCACGATGACCCGGGGCCGTTGCTCGTCGCCGGCGCGCGAGGACGAGCCCGACCACTTCTCCAAGAAACGGCCGGTCGAGATCCGCGCCCCGGTCTTGCGCCCGGGCGGCACCGCGTCCTCCAGGTCGATGCAGATCGCGTCGGCGCCGGCCCCCATGGCCTTCTCGAAGCGCTCCGAACGATCCCCCGGGACGAAGAGGATGGAGCGGCAGGGCGGGAATCGCCTGCTCATGCTCAGAACGACCGCGGCATCCCCAGCACATGCGTCGCCACATGGCTGAGGACGAGGTTGTTGGCCACCGGCGCCACCATGTACAGCCGCGCCTCGCGGAACTTGCGCTCGATCCCGTACTCGGACGCCATCCCCCATCCCCCGAAGGTGTCCATGGCGACGTTTGCCGCCTTCCATGCGGCGCGCGACGCCAGGTACTTGGCCATGTTGGGGCCCTCGCCGCGGGTCTCGCCGGCGTCGTAGGCGCGGGCGGCTTCGTCGCGGACCGCGGCCGCGGCGCGAATGTCCATGTAGGCATCGGCGATCGGGAACTGGACGCCCTGGTTCTCGCCGATGGCACGCCCGAAGACCTTGCGGGCGCTGGCGTAGTCGGCGGACCGGCCGACGAAGTAGAGGCCGTCGCCGATGGACTCCGACGCCAGCAGGATCCGCTCGGCGTTCATCCCGGACATGATGTAGCGGAAGCCCCTGCCCTCCTCGCCGATGCGGTTCCCGGCCGGGACCTCGAGGCCGTCGAAGAAGACCTCGCAGCTTTCGTGGTTGATCATGGTGTCGATGGGGTTGACCCGGATCCGCTCGTGTGCGTCGCGCAGGTCGACGATGAAGGCGGACAGCCCGCCGGTCCGCTTTTCGACCTCGGAGCGGGGGGTGGTGCGGGCCAGCAGGATCATCAGGTCGGATTGAAGCGTCCGCGAGATGAAGACCTTCTGCCCCTGGACGACGTAGTGATCGCCGCGACGCTCGGCGAAGGTGCGAATGCGGGTCGTGTCGGAGCCGGCGTCGGGCTCGGTCACCGCGAAGGCCTGCAGGCGCAGCTCACCCGTCGCGATCCCGGGCAGGTAGCGCTGCTTCTGGTCCTCCGATCCGTGGCGCAACAGCGTGCCCATCGTGTACATCTGGGCGTGACAGGCGCCCGAGTTCGCGCCCGACCGGTTGATCTCCTCGAGGATGATGCACGCCTCCTGCGCGCCGAGCCCCATCCCGCCGTACTCCTCCGGGATCAGGCAGGCCAGGTAGCCGGCGTCGGTCAGCGCGTCGACGAACTCGTGCGGGTAGGCGCGGGCCTGGTCGGCGGCCTGCCAGTAGTCGTTGCCGAAGTCGGCGCAGAGGGCCCGGACGGCGTTGCGAAGCTGGTCGTGAAGGGGGTCGCTCAATTTCCCATCGAGTGCATGTCGCGCCCGCCCATGACGTGCTTGATCACGCGGCCGCCCAGCATCACGAAGCGCACGTCCTTCGTCACCTCGATGTCGTCGAGCGGGTTGCCGGGCACGGCGATGATGTCGGCGAGCATCCCCTCGGCGAGGCGGCCGCGGTCGGGCGTGTCGAGGAGATCGGCGGCGTGGATCGTCGCGGTGCGGAGCGCGTCGAGCTCGCTCATGCCCATCCCGACGTAGATCGCGAACTCGCCCGCGTTGTCGCCGTGCGGGAAGACGCCCGCATCGGTCCCGAAGGCGATGGGGACGCCGCGCTCGATCGCGCGCTCGATGCTGCGCCGCGCGTGTGGCAGAATCTCCTCGGCCTTGCCGCGCACCAACGGCGGCAGCGCGTCCATGTCGATGACATCGACCAGGTACGTCGTCGGGACGAGGTAGGTCCCCTTCTCGATCATCAGGTTCATGATCTCGTCGGTGAGCATCGACCCGTGCTCGATCGAGGCCACCCCGGCCTGCACCGCCGCCATGATCCCCTCGGAGCCGTGCGCGTGGGCGGCGACCTTGATGCCGTGCCGCGCGGCCTCGTCGACCATGGCGGTGAGCTCCTCCAGCGTGTACTGCTGGGCGCCGACCGGTCCTTCCATCGACAGCACCCCTGCCGTCGCGCAGGTCTTGATCACCTTCGCCCCGTGCTTGATCTGGTAGCGGACCGCCTCGACGACCTCCCAGGGCCCGTCGGCGACGCCCTCTTCAACCCCACCCTCCAGAATGCCCGGCGCGAATCCCGTCACGTCGCAATGCCCGCCGGTGATGCCCAGCGCGTTGCGCGAAGGGACCACCCGCGGCGCGGTGATGTCGCCGCGCTCGACTGCGTGCCCCAGCTCGACCGTCACGTCACGACCGAAATCGCGCACGGTCGTGAAACCCGCACGCACGGTACGCCCACCGTACAGAACCGCGTTGTAGGCGCCGTGCGCTTCGGTCATCGTGACCGCGGCGGTGAACGACGCCGCGCTGATCTCCATGCCCAGGTGGGTGTGCGCGTCGATGAAGCCGGGCAGCAGGGTCACGTCGCCGAGGTCCATGTCGTGCATCGCGTCGGGCACGGGGTCAGGGTTGACGGCCGTGATGACACCGTTCTCGACGACGAGGACCGCGTCGGTGTGCATGGTGCCCGTCTCGACATCGAGGAGGCGCGCGGCCCGCAGCACGGTGGGGCCGTCGTACATGCCGCTGTGCATCATCTGCTGCGCGGTGAGGTGGCCGGGTGGGGTGAGGGCGGCGAGGATCAGGAATGCGAACCAAACCCGAGCGCGTGGCATGGGTACTCCGTGGTGTGGGAAGTTGCAGAGTGTCGATGCGGAAGGCAGAATTGATCCGATGTGGAGACGTGACGCAAGCCGCCGCTCGCGTGCTCAGCGTCCCTGCTCTTTCGCCAGGTTCTCCGCGTACATCGACGACTTCTCCAGCACCGGGTTCGCGTTGTACGCCTCGGACTGCCCGGGCGGGATGCTGAGGTACTCCCACCCGTCCCCACGGAAGGACTTGGCCAGCAGGACGATCTGCCCCACGTGATAGGCGAGGTGGGCCAGCGAGCGCAGGAGCGCCTCGTCGACCCGAAACGGGACGCCACGGATGGCGACGGGGGCGGCGAGGTCGTCGTCGGTCAGCTCCGCCAGCGCGCCGAAGAGCACACGCCACCCGCGCTCCCACTTCTCGGCGACTTCAGCGGGCGATGCGTCGCGCGGCTCGAACTCGGAGTCCCGGTTGCGCCATGGCTTTTCGCCGTCGGTGGTGAGCAGGTCTGTGAATTTGGACACGAGATTGCCCGAGACGTGCCAGACAATGATCGCGATCGAGTTGCCGTGCTCGGTGCGGGCGTGCAGCTCGTCGGGCTGCACCTGCCGCATGGCGCGCTCGCCGAGGAGCCTGTAGCGCACGAATTCGGCTTCGATGAGCGGGAGGAGCGTACGGTTCATGGGCAGCTACGGCAGGTCAGCGCGGGCGATCTCCTCGATCCGATCGAAGCCGCGGTCGAAGGTGGCAATCGACGTCACGCCCCGGTTGAGCATGACTCCAGCGTGCACGGCGTCGCGAGCAGAAAGACCCGGGGTGGAAAGCAGGATCTCCTTCGCCAGGTCGGTGTCGGCCAGGGTTACCGAGAAGATCTCCGGAATGAGCGCGACGAAGAGGTCATAGACGCGGTCGGCCAACTCGGGTCTCCCCAGCACCGTGTAGCGGTAGAGGATCTCCTGCAGCACCTCGGTACTTGTGCTCAGCTCGAATCCCTTGTCAGCAGCCGTCTCCAGGAAGCGGGTCGCAGGAGCCTTGTTAGGGTGCTCTGCTCCGGCTACGTACATCGGGATATTGGAATCGACGAAGACCTTCACGAGCGTCCGGCCTCGATCTCGCTGATCATGGCGCAGATGTCGGCGGTGGGTCCGTTGAGCTTCCCGAGTTCTCCGAGCGGATCCCTGGAGGCAGGGCCCGCCTCCCGCTCGAGCCTTTCCCGAATCGCGCTGCGCACCCAAGCCCCCCTGGAGACCTGAGCGCGCTCTGCCGCCCTGCGCAGGCGGCTGTCCAGACTTGACGGAATCAGTACTTGTAGACGATATGATGGCATGGATTCGCTCCGAGGTTGTGGTTCGTTGGCCCGAGTGGAAGAAGTATACTCATATGAGTATATACTCACAATTTGCGGAAGATGACGGAAAAATGAGCGAGTGCGAGGCCATGCTCGAGCACGAGATGGATCGCGCTGGGAATCGGTCGTACTTCACCGACGGCTCGATTTGTGTTGCCGTCCTCTATCCGGAGGTCCCGGACCGAGATCTGATCCGCGAGGACGCGCCTTACCTCCCCTACCGGACCATGCTGGACGCGCATGAGGCGGCCCTGCAGGCGGAGGGTAGCGGCGGGGAGGTGCAAATTCGCTTCCAGATTGACGTGGAGGGAGCCCCCGTCGATCCCGATCGAGTGCTGAATCCCCGAGCTCAGGCCGCCTGAGCGCCGCCTGTCCCATCCGAGCATCGGCCTGACCCGGGCCGGTTCTGCGGAACCGCGGCACTAGACCCCCGAGCCCCCCGGGTCACCGCCGTCGCCCCGGTCGCCGCCCCCACCCCCACCCTTCCCCTCCAGCGCCTCGCGCAGCCTGATCTCGGTGCGCTCGGCCGCTGCACCGTCGCGCCACCTCGCCGCCCCGTTCCACAGCCGCCCGAACGGCTCCCTCGGCGCGCGCGGCGGCTTGCCCACCGGCCCCGCCACCGCCGGCGGCACGCTCCCGATCGGCTCGCCGCGCTTCGTGAAGAACACTGCCGTGCCGTGGCGGTCCAGCGCCATCTTCGCCCGGCCCTCGTGGAGCAAGCGGTGGTGCCGTCTGCACAGCAGCACCGTGTTCGCGAGACTCGTCTCGCCACCATCGGCCCAGTGCCGCACATGATGCGCCTCGGTAAACCGGTTGCCGCATCCCGGGTACCGGCACCCCCGGTCCCGCTCCTCAAGCGCGCGGCGGATGTGCGGAGGGATCGTCCGGGTCTTGCGCCCCACGCTCAGCACCTCCCCCTCTCGCCCGTGCACCATGCCGACAACCGCCGCGTCGCACGCCATGCGCCGTGAGGTCTCGGCGCAGACCCTGACCCCGTCCAGCTCCGAGCGCCCCGTCTCGCCCGTCTCGGCCAGCGTCGCGGCTTCGGTGTGCACCACCACCTGGTACCGCTCCGCCCTCGACCCGGACTCCGCGCCCCCGAACCCGGCGGCGAGCGCGCGCTCGGCCACCACGCCCACGGCATCGGCCCGCCGCTGCTCGTTGCTGGGCCGCTCCGCAGGGTCCTCTTCGCGGTAGATCGCGTCGTTCGCGGCCTCGATCGCCCGCATCAGCGCGGCCCCCGCCTCGGGCTCCAGGCGGCCCCGCACCACATACATGCCCTCCCCGTCGACGACGACCGAGAGCTTCCGGCTCTGGTGGCGGATCTCTTCGGCGCTGATCTCGCCCTCGCGCTCCATCCGCTTCCATCCGCGCACGAAGTCGCGCAGCTGCACCGCCGAGCAGCCCTGGGCGTACTCGAGCAGCTGCTCTTCGCTCTCCGGCGTGGCGACGCGGGTGATCTCGCGCACCTTGGTGTAGGAGACGAGCCCCTCTCGCATGGCCCGCGCCGTGCGCGGCAGGTCGGCCAGCGCATGCGCCACCCGAATCTGGTGACGCGCGGTGCTGGGCATCACACCGATGCGCCAGGCGAGCCAGTCCACGCACGACGAGAAGCCGGCCTCGGCCCACCCGTCGAGATGGTCGAACTCGGCGATGAGGGTGAGCATCTCGTGGCGTGCGACGTTGATGCGGGCCGCGAGTTCGGCGATCCGGTCACCGAGTTGGGGGAGCGTGAGCTCCAGAGCGGCGGCATCCTCACTCCCGGGTCGCAACGGGAAGGTTCGGGCAACAGCAAGGCTTGAGCGGGCCACAGGTCCTCCAGAATATTCGGGCTATCTTCGGTATGCGTGAACATAGCAGCGGCTCCCGCGATTCCCATGGCTGGATCGGCCTGTGATTCGACGTTTTGGGACAAGCAGTCCAACGACCACGCGCCCTCGCCCCGGCACCCTTCCGCGCTCAGCGGAATCCGGGTTCCACGGAAACCGACACGGACATCAGCATGCTCGAACGGGACACGCCGCTCGGACGCCAGCACACGCCCCTCGGACGCCGCCGAATCCCGGTTCCACGGAAACCGACACGGACACCGGCATACTCACTTGGGACACGCCCCCCGAACGCCGACACACGCCGCTCCGACGCCCGGCGCACCCCGGTTCCACGGAAATCTTCAGGGACACGAAGATGCTCCGATGGGACACCAATGCCGCGCGCCAACCCCTCGGCGCCCCCCGCCCCGGCCCCCCCCGCCCCCTACCCCCCCGGATCCAGCACCGCGTCGATCCTCGCGATCGCGTCCTCGAAGTGCAGCCTCGTCGCGCGGTGGGACGCCCCACCGGCGGCCGCCGCAAGCTCACCGCGCAACGCCCCAAGCTGCCCACGCGCGAACGGAACAACGTCGGACTGCATCGCCTCCTCATCCTCCATCAGCTCCGCCATCCGCGCGAGCCAGGCACGCTGCAGGTTCCGCCGATAAGCGTCCGTCGCCTCGCCCGACACAACCTCCGACCACACACCCGCGCGCAGGTCGTCGAGCATCTCGCCCAGCGAATACGCATCATCGCCATGGAAGGCCTCCTGCTCCACGATGCGCTTCATGCGAGCCACATTCAGCACCTGACCCAGCGCCTGCGTCTGGCGCCCGCGCACGAGCTCGACGGCGCCCGTCCCCTGGAACCGATTCAGAATGTCGGCCTCGAGCAGCCACTCCGGAGTGGCGAACACCTGCCGATTCAAGTATGCAAGCGCCCGCTCCTGACGGTCGCGGTCGACCATCGCGTAGGGCACCCCGTCCTGGCCCTGGCGCCTCCGCGTCCGCACCACGCCGCCCAGATTCGCCACCACGTGCCCGGTATAGCGCCCCCACTGGCCGACGACGTTGCCATACAGCTCCTGCAGCTGCGAGTAGTCCTCGCCGTCCTCGCGCGTCCAGTCGGTCAGATTGTCGACGATACGCTTCAGGTTCTCGACGCCGTAATCCGACGCCCTCATCGCGTCGTCGCCGATCGCCTCGGTGAGCGCCGATGGATCTGAACCGGTCGGGCTCGAGAAGCGGTAGACCGGGTCCTCCTGCATCTCCTCGACCATCGCGCGCAGGTCCTCGCGCTCGGTCAGGCGGTCCTTGCCGGGGAAGGGCCGGTAGCCCCACTCGATCGCGAACTTGTCGTACGGGCCGACGAGCGGCAGGTAGCAGGTGTCGTCGCCGGGCTGCGCCACGTAGTTGAAGCGCGCGTAGTCCATGATCGACGGCGCCACCCCCATCTCACACACAAACCGCGTGCGCAGGTCCTCGACCGGATACGCCGCCGACGCCTGCATGTTGTGCTGCAGCCCGATCGTGTGCCCCACCTCGTGCGCCGAGACGAAGCGGATCAGCTCGCCCATCACGGCATCGTCGAACTTGATCCCGCGCGCCTCCTCGTTGGCCGGCGCCGTCTGCACGAAATACCAGTTGCGCACCAGGTTCATCACGTTGTGGTACCACTGGATGTCGCTCTCCAGGATCTCCCCGGTCCGCGGGTCGTGCACGTGCGGCCCCGACGCGTTCTGAACCGGCGACGCCAGGTAGCGGATCACCGAATAGCGCGCGTCCTCCGGGCTCCAGTCGGGGTCGTCCGTGGGCGCGTCGGCCGCAATGATCGCATTGCTGAAGCCGGCCTCCTCAAACGCGGGTTGCCAGTCCACCACCCCCTGCTTCAGATACGGCACCCACTTCGGCGGCGTCGCCGGATCGATATAGTAGACGATCGGCTTGACCGGATCGACCAGCTCCCCGCGCGCGAAAGCCTCCGGATCGCTCGGCTCCAGCCGCCAGCGCGTCACCAGGCACCGGGTCACCGCGCGCTGCTCATCGAGGCCGTAGTCGATCTGGCTGGTGGAGAAGAACCCGACGCGCTCGTCGCAGAGGCGGGGCTCCATCGGGTCGTCGGGCAGGAGCAGCATCGAGTGATGCATCTCCATCGTCAGCGTGTTGCTCTGGCCGTTCGAGGGAGCCTCGGTCGCGTCGTATGTGAGTATGCGCCTGACCTCCAAGTTCGTGGGGAAGGCGGTCGCGCGCACCACAAAGGTCCGGTCGCCATCGACCCGCCGCACGCCGTACGCCTGACGGCGGCCATTCTGCAGGCCAAGCAGGGTGATGTCGTCGGTGAACAGGTCGGTCACTTCCACGACCAAGGCGGTCGAATCCTCGTTCATCACCTTCACATCGAACGCCATGATGATCGGCTCGAAGTTCGAGTTGCGGACCGCCCCCGCGATCGCGGTCGTGTCGTCGGCTACGTTGTCATAGCTGACCAGCCGCAGCAGCACGCGGTCGCCGTCACGCTCCCAGCGAACGGTCGAAGTGTTGGCCTTCGAGCCGCCGTAGCCGACGCCGTCCGGGGTGCGCGCGATGCGGGTCAGCAGCAGCATCTCGCGGCCGACCATGTCGAGGGGGATCTCGTAGAAGAGGTCGCCATCGATCATGTGCGTGTCGAAGAGGCCCTCGCTGGTGACGGCGTCCTCGGTGATCACGTCGCTGTAGGAGGTCGTCGTGTCCTCGTCCTCGTCGCCGGCTTCCTGCTCCTGGGCCGGGAGGGGCGCCGGGAGCGGGGTGGCGGTCAGCGCGTGGGGCGTGACGAGTAGGGCGAGGCCGGTGAGGAGGAGGACGAGTGTCGAGGCGGTCGCGATGCGCATGGTGTTTCCTTCGGTCGGTGGGTTCTGGTGCGCTGCGGCGGGTGGAGGGTCGCGTCAGTGGCGCGGCCCTGGTGCCCAAGATTAGGGGGCTGGGCGGGCGCGGGCCAGCGGTGGAGCGCGCCGCACTATCCGCGCTCACACGGTTTCGTCGTAATCGTGCAGTTCTTGCGACCATATCATCGGGTCACTATTCTCATTTTGGTATGAGCAATGGCGGTTGACAGCAGCCTCGCAGTGCAATCGCCGTGTGAAGAGCTTCAGGGAGTTGCCGGCATGAAAACGAGAGAGATTGCGTTCATTGGGGTTGTCTTTCTGGGGTGCACGTTGGAGACGCCGACGGCCGTATCCAACGACAAGTTCGAGCAGGATCTGGAGCGATCCAGCGGTACCGTAGCGAACAGCAGTACCGGCGGCGTGTGCACCGCCGGGGACTGCTCCATCGACTCGGTATGGGTCGCGATGGAGGACAGCGTGACCTGGGACACGATCTCGTGGAGCCCGCACGAAGTCGCGCTCGATTCGGGCTGGACGGCCAAGTACCAGATCCGGTGGCGCACCAACAGGGAAACGGAGCACCACTACACGACAACGCGCACGAGCGTTCGGAGGAAGAGTCAGAGCTGGGGCGTGCTGCGCAACAAGTTCAAGGCGGAGATCGGCGATACGGTCCGGCTCAGGGCGAGGGCATATTTTCTGGCTCCCGGGGCCACGAGCGTCCAGAGTACCGATGACATCGGCCCGTGGATCGAGCGGAAGATCGTGTGGCCACCGCCTCAGGCGCTCACGGAGGTCTGTTCGATTGCGGGCGACCACAACGACGACCCGCTCGGCGACGCGATCGAAGTGGTCACGAATTGCGGCGCGACATCGACGGCACCGTGCGCGCCGGTGAACCCATTCGCGAAGTTTCGTACCGACAAAGAGGGTGACCTCGTCATTTCATTTCAGTGGGATAAACCGAAGCTGGCCGACAACAGCTCCGACAACTCGATCACGGCATACGAGGTCGTGCGGAACGCGAGCGGAACCGACCCTGCGGGGTTCACGTCAATCGGGACCAGTTCGTCGTCCGACCCGTACGCGGACGTCTTCGGCTTTACGAGGCTCGGATGGAACGGTCCGGATAGGGCGAACCTGTTCAACTACCGGTTCCGCGTCCGCGCACAGAACACGCATGGTTGGGGAAATTGGTCAGCGGTGTTCGCGACTTTGCACGGCGTGCCTTTGGGCCCGGCCATTACCGTCACGCCGCACAGCAGCGACACGATTGAGATTGCGTGGGAAGCCTCCACAAACTATACGGGACTGGAGAGTACCTACGAGTATGCGGTGATCCAGATCCGTGGGCTGGAAGGGGATCCCGTCACACTCGCGACGAGCACGGGGGCCGGCTCCTACATGCACACAGGGCTCAATCCCGAGACCAGGTACTGCTACAACGTGTACCTCTACTTCACCCACTACGGCAGCCGTAAGTTCATCAACTCGAGTCAGACGTGCGCCACGACGTTGGCGCCCGGTGAATCCAGCGGTCGTAGCGGGGGTAGCGGCGGTGGAGAGGGCGGTGGTGGTGGGAGTGGTGGTGGTGGCGGCAGCGGTGGTGGTGGCGGCGGGGGTGGCGGCAGCGGTGGGGGTGGCGGCGGAGGTGGTGGAGGCGGCGGTGGTGGTGGAGGCGGCGGAGGTGGTGGAGGCGGCGGTGGTGGTGGAGGCGGCACCGTCCCCAGGAGTGGAGGGACCGGAACCGCCAGGTGTCCTGTGGGCTGAGTCCCTCGCGCTACGGTCCCAGGGCCCCGATCGGAATCACTGCGACGCCGTCGGGGCGCAAGTACCCGCCTGGAAGTAGGCGGCTGGGACCGGTGAGTTCACGCGCGAAAAACTCCGCCTTCCTCGCCGCCGACGGGTAAGTCGGTTATCTTACCAGACATGAAGACCAAGATTTCGACCAAGGGACAACTCGTGTTGCCGGCTGAGTTCCGACAGCGCGATGGGGTAGCTCCCGGCCAGGAATTCGAGATCGAGAGGCTTGCGCCAGGGGTCTATCGCCTCGAGCGGGCCGGGGCGCCGGCCAATCTGGGGCTGGTGGACCTGCTGCTGGAGTGTCCCGAGAAGGGTTGGTTCGTCCCTGTTCCCTCCGAGTCGACCGAGGATCTGGAGAGTCCCGGGTTCGAGGAGTCGACCGATCAGATACCTCGTTGACACCAACGTCCTGTCGGAAACAATGAGGCCGAACCCCTCGCCGAGGGTCGTCCACTGGCTGCGCACCCATGAGCAGGACCTGGTGGTGAATCCACTGGTACTGGGGGAAATCCGGTTCGGAATACGGCTATTGCCGCCGGGGCGACGACGAGACCGCCTCAGGCGCTGGTTTGACGAGGTCGTGCGCAGGATCCATTGCGTGCCGTTGGATGCAGATACTGGAACCCGCTGGGGAGAACTTCTTGCCGTACTCCGCAGTCAGGGAAGATCCATGCCGGTCAAGGACAACCTTATCGCGGCGACCGCGCTGGCCCACGGACTCGTGGTGGTTACACGCAACCGCAAGGACTTCGAGTCGGCGGGTGTGGAGATTGTGAATCCATTCACATGACGCGCCCAGCGCCCAATCAGTCATTCAATCCCCGCGCCCGAACTCCGCCCGGAACAGCGCCCAGGTCCCCGGATCGAGCCGCACATCCGACGGCTCGCCTGACACCGGAATCGTGAACCGGTTGACCCCCGGGCCCACCTCGACCGCGCTGACCTGCGCCGGCAGCGCATCGCCGCCCATGTAGATCCCGATCTCAAGCGGCAACTCGAACCGCCCCACCTCCTGCACCTGACGCAGCTCGATCTCGACCGCCCCCGCCCCCGCGTCATACCGCCACGACCCCTCCAGCGCCGGATTCCCGCCCTGCCGCAGCCACTGGTCGAAGAACCCCCGCAGCTCGTCCCCCGACGCCTCCTCCATCGCCCGCATGAAGTCGTCGGTGGTAGCCGTGCCGTTTAGATAGCGCGCGTAGTACAGCTGGATCCCCTGCCAGAACGCTTCGTCCCCCAGCCGCGCGCGCAGCATGTGCAGCACCCAGGCGCCCTTCTGGTAGGTCGCGATGCTCGTCACGCGCCGCATGTCGTCGAGGTCGGCGTGCACGATCCGGTAGTCCGGGTTCTCGTCGTACCACGCCCAGACCCGCTCCGCCGCCTGCTTCAGCCCCGCCACGAAGTCGTCGCGCCCGTAGGCGTGCTCGCGGAACAGCAGCGTGAAGTAGGTCGCGAACCCCTCGCTGAGCCAGACGTCGTCCCACTCGGACTCGGTGACCGCGTTCCCGAACCACTGATGCGCGATCTCGTGGATGATCACGTTCCGCCAGCGCACCGACCGCTCCCCCGTCACCGAGTTCTCGCCGTACATGAGCGCCGTCGCCGCCTCCATGCCCCCGCCGGTGGCCGGCGACGTGATGTTCGCCAGCTTCTCGTAGGCGAACGGCCCTACGTAGTCTTCGTAGAATTGCAGCGCCTCGATCGTCGGCACCGCGAAATCGTAAAACCCCGCGTCGCGGTCGCGCGCGTACACCCAGGTCTGCACCGGCAGCCCCCTGAAGTCGCCCAGGTGCTGCACGGCGAACCGCGCCACGCCCACCACGTAGAGCCACGGCGAGATCGGCACCGACTGCCGCCAGTGGGTCAGCCGCATCCCGCCGTCCAGGTCCGTCTCCTCGACCAGCCGCCCGTTCGACACGACCTGGTAGTGCGCGGGCGCCGTGATCACGAACTCGCAGGTCGCCTTGTCGCCGATGTGGTCCACCGTCGGCAGCCAGTTGCGCGCCCGGTTCGGCCAGTTGTCGCTGAAGAAGGTGCGCTCGCCGTACTTGTTGGGGCCGATCCGCAGGCCCGAGGCGGGAATGCCGCGGTAGCTGACGGTGAAGGTGGCCAGCGCACCGGCCGCGCCGGGCTCGGGCAGGCTGACGGTAAGGAGGTCGTCTGCGTGCCGGTGGTCGAGGGCGCCGCCGCCGGGGGTGGTGACCGCGAGGACTTCCATGCCGCGGGCCGCGGCCCCGTCGCCGATCCCCCCGCGCCCGATCAGGTCGAGTGGCACTTCGGTCACGCCGTCGGCCGTAAAGCGCAGGGTCACGGTCGTCCGCCCCGCGACCTCGTCGGTGTCGTCGCGCAGGGTGAGCTCGAAGCGGTACGCCTCGATGTCGATGCCGGGGCGGCTGGGGCCGTCCTGTGCGGCGAGCGGAGCCGTGCCGACGGGCAGAGTCCCGAACAGGATCGCCAGGAGGGTGGGGATGAAGGGCGGCGCGAGCCGCGCGGTGCGACCGGGATGCATGGGGCCTCCGTGTGGTGGACGGGAGCGGCGAAGATGCTCCGGTTGGCCGATCCCGGCAACCGCATCCCTGCCGACTCTGGAGCCCGCCCCGGCCCGTGCCTGCGTCTCGTGCGGCCCTGCGCCCATCCCGGGGGCTGTTCTCGTTCTCCCATGGCGGTTATCCGACGTCCAACTGTTCGGCAACATTTGTAGTCAAACATCCATCGTCAAGTACCCAATGCTGCCTATATGAGACGTTTTCACTCCATCCTTCGCCGTTATCGTCGTGATTGATGATATTGGGGGGGTTACGACAATATCTTGACATTCTGAGACATTATGTCGTATGGTGTGCTCTGGAATTCGCGGGCAAATTCGTTCCCGCCTCCCATGACCGCTCCCCCCACGGAGCGAGGACAAACCACATCCAGGAAAGGGTGCACGGACATGAACAGACTCAAGCTATTCGCGGCAGTTGCCGTGCTTGGGCTCCCTCTCGCCGCCTGTGAGGAGAATACTCCTCCGCCGCCGGTCGGTTCGATCGCCGGTACGGTGTCGATTGAGGGAACGGGGATCGACGGTGTGTCGGTCAACCTGAGCAACGGCAACTCCACCACCACCTCGGGTGGCGGCAGCTACCACTTCACCAACGTCGAGGGCGGAGCCTACACCGTCACCATCAGCGGATTCCCGTCGGACGCCACGTTCGACGCAACCTCGGCTGCGGCAACCATCTCGTCGGCCGGCCAGTCCGTGACTCTGAACTTCACGGGCGCGTACATCCGTACCGCCAGCGTGATGGGGACGGTGACAGTCGAGAACATGGGACTCGGCGGCGTGACGGTTGCCCTTTCGGGCGTATCCAGCGCGTCCGCAGTCACCGACGACAACGGCCAGTACGCCTTCACCGGTCTCCGGATGGGCAACTACTCGGTCGAGATCTCGGGCTTCGACACCGACGAGATCGGGTTCTCCGCCACCGCCGCCGCAGTCACGGTCGGCGTGGGCGAGAGCAAGATCATCAGCTTCGACGGCACCTACCTCCGCACCGCCGGCATCATGGGCCGCGTGAGCGTTGAGGGCGAGGGCCTCGAAGGCGTCACCGTCAGCCTGGCCGGCGGCCCCGACGCGACCGACATGAGCACCATGACCGACGCCAGCGGCCAGTACAGCTTCGCGAAGCTGCGCGCCGGCGACTACGCGGTCGGCATTTCGGGCTACAACACCGACGACTACGAGTTCGAGGTGACCTCTCAGAACGTTACGGTCGCGCTCGGCGAGACCGCCAACGTTCCCTTCGAGGGTGTATTGCTTCGCACATCCGGCATCAGTGGCCGGGTGAGCGTCGAGGGCGCCGGACTTGAAGGCGTCACGGTCACCCTGTCAGCCGAAGGCGCCGAGGACATGACGGCCATGACCGACGCAGGCGGCCTGTACGCCTTCTCCGGCCTGGCGGCGGGCGACTACACGGTCTCGGCGGCGCTCTCCGAAGAGCAGATGGCCGCCTACGTCTTCGAGTCGACCAGCATGGACGTGACGGTCGGCGACGACGAGACGGCGATCTTGAACTTCGAGGGCACGCACGCCAGGACGGCGAGCGTCTCGGGGATGCTGTTCGTCGACGAAGGCACCAAAAACGACATGATGGACGAGGGCGAAGATCCGTTGCCGGCACCAGGGGTCCCGGTTGTGCTGGTGGGCCCGGGCGTCAACGACCAGTTGCCCTCCGCGACCGATTCTACCGGCGCGTTCTCGTTCATGGGCCTCAGGGCGGGGAACTACCAGCTGGTGGTGTCCATTACGCCAGCGATTGCGGCGTGGCTGGGCGACTATGCCTTCGGCGGGTCCGCGGTCGGCTACCCGATCGAGCTGGATGTCGGCGAGGCGCACACCGAGCACCTTCCTTTCGACATCACCCACACGACGGTTCACTTCGGCGTCACGCTGAAGGCCGGCGAGACGCGCGGTGCGCCGCTTCCGGGCGCTGGCGTTACGCTCTACGCGGACGCGATGGGCGAGACCAAGGTCGGCGAGGGCATGACCATGGTCAATGAAGAGACCGGTCACGCCGTGGCATCGATCCGGATCGCGCGTGCCGGCACGACCGGCAACATGGTCCACGCTGCGGTCAGCGCGGAGGACTATGACGTCGCCGCAGGCATGCAGGCCGTGCCTTGGGATCCGAAGAACGTATCCACCATGGCTGCGAACGACGCCGACATCGTCAACCTGAACGTCGACGTGACGGCCCGCGGAGCCACGATCGCCACCGAATACGGTGGCGGGGACGCGCTGGCCGGCTGGGCCATCGGCGTCATGGCAGGCGACGCCGCGCTCGAGGGCGACGACGTGCCCGCAATGCTCGACGCCGAAGGCATGGCGGCGTACAAGACGACCGTCGACTCCGCCGGCGCGCTGCCGGTGACCTACACCTTCTCGGTCGACACCATCCAGGACAACATGCTGGACGGCGGCGAGAACTTCGTGGCGACTTCGGCTTCGTACACGCACACCGGTCTCGCGCTGGCGGGCACGATGGACGCCGGTACGATGCAGGTGCGGTACACGACCCAGACGCTGAAGGTCTACGTACACCATGAACGGGACCAGGTCCTGGGCTACACCGGCAACGTCCTGGCTGGCGACGAGAGAGCCTCGGGCGCGCTCAACCTCAGTATCCGCTACATCGACGGCAACGGTCGCTCCCGTTCGTTCACGTCCAAGGAATGGGATCCGAAGAACGCGAGCGACAAGGACGGCGTGTACACCTTCGCCCACGTTCCGGCGGCTGCGAATGTCGTCGTCCAGGCTCAAAAAGCCGTGGAGAGGATCATGCTCCTCGATCCCGACGAACTCGCGGCGTACACGGCGATGGAAGAGAACGGCGTGACCGGCGGCGCGTTCGGCGCCATGGGCGGCTTCAGCCACACGGTCGAGCTCTGTCCGCTGAAGGCCACCAATCCCACCGGCCAGGACCACGGCGAGTGCGGATCGTTCGCGTTCGTCGAGACTCACCGGGTGACTGGTCTGATCTGGAAGAGGGACATCGTGCCGCACAACGATGCCTTCCGGTTGAGGCCCGGCGTCATTGTCGCCGGAGTGGGGGTCGCCCTGGATCCTGTCCCGGGCAAGAACCTCGCGGGTGAGCAGCACACACGGTTCACCCAGGCCGAGGACAACGAGAACACCGCACACGACGACCGCTTCGAGCTCGATCTGGGATATATCGCCGCTGGCGCCTACGGCCTCAGGGTCTCCCGCGGATGGAGAGTCAGACTGGGCCGACAGGACACCGAGGAGAAAATCGGAGACGCCTTCAGCCCCCTTGATGAAAATACCGTAATCGACGTGACACCCGCTGGAGGCATCCTCTACGGCTACGTCAGAGGCAGCGAGGGTTTCGGTATCGACAGCGTGACCGTCACCGTGAACGACGTGTCGGTCGTGACCGACGAACTCGGTCGCTACATCGCGAGGAGATTCGGCCCCGTGGAGAACAAGGTGTTCCTGTCGGCCTCCAAGGAGGGCTTCAGCGCCACAGAACTGGACTCCACAACCGTGACCTTTGCCGCGAACCGGCCAATACGCCATGACTTCACCCTCAGCGGTGTGGCCAAGACCGCCTCGATCAGCGGCACGGTCAGGCTCTCCGGCACCAACGCGCCGGTTGCGGGTGCGTCGATCACGGTGGATGGCAGGGCTCCGCTGAACGCGGAGAAGCGCAGCGGGCATCCGAACTTCGGCAAGCTCCTGACGGACGCGGACGGCAACTACAGTGCGACTTTCCCGGCCAAGACGCTGGGCTCGACCGCCAGCGCGTCGGCGTCGAAGGCCGGCATGACGTTCTCGCCCGCGTCCTACCCGGTCGCCGCCCATGCCGGGGCGAATACTTCCGGCATCGCCTTCACCGGCTACCTCCACGCCACGATCTCGGGCAGGGTGGTAGCTCCCGGGGGCGGACCCCTGGCGGGAGTCTTCATTTCGGCCACGTCGACAGGCGCGGCGGCCGCCGCGGATACCTTGACCACCAGCGCGACGGGCACCTTCTCGTTCAGCGTCCCGTTCGGCAACTACGACATCTCGGCTTCGTTACTTGGCCATAACTTCGTCTACCCGAACAACACCCGGCGGGTGAACGTCGGTCCGGGTCAGAGCGTTTCGTACGGCGACATCCAGGCGCGCACGTTCCTGGCCAGGAACGTCAGAGCAGTGCGCCAGACATCGACGACCGCCGGCGTCACGACCTACGATGGCCAAATCGTGGTCACCTGGGACGCCAACGCCGCTCACGTTCCGGATGGGTACCAGGAAGCCACGTACCGGATACAGTATGCCACCGGCAGAACCTGGTTGAACATCAGCTCCACGCCCGCCACAGACACGGCCGGGCTGGTCAGATTCGCTTCACCGAGCGATGGCGTCATGGCGGTTCGCGTGGTCTCCACTGCAACGTCCACCGAGGGTGGCGCCCCACTGGCGTTCGGCTCCCGTTTCGCCAGGGTCTCCGCGGTGGATCCGACACCCGACAGGGTCGTGGCGAGACGTTCCGCTCAGGGGGCGACGGCGGACAGCCTCCTTGTGGCGTGGGGCGCTGTGACCAACAGCCAGTCCGAGCAGCGACTGGTCCTGCGCGTCTCGGTCTCCGCGCTGGGCGGCGCGAACGTTTGGCTCGAGACCAGCGGCATCTTCCTTGATTCGAACTCCAGGACCTGGAGTTCCGCCATCAGCGCCGCCGCCGGACTAAGCTGGACCGTTGCTAGCGACGACGGCAGTCCCGGCCAGTCGGTCACTGTCACCGCAGCCGATCTCCTGAAGGCCATTGATGTACGCGTCGACGCGAGACAGGGCAGTAGCGGAGACTACAGTCCCGGTGCCGTGGCAGCCGTAGCCGCGAAGGGGTCCTAGCGACCTCTGCCAGGCCGATGGTCGCAGGACAGGTCACCCCTCGTCCGGTTCGCCGGGCGGGGGGTGACGCTCATTGGCTCCCCCCAATTTGAGAGGCGCGACCTGCCCCCTGTTTGCATAGCCTTTCCCGGCTATGGCGAACAGGATTGACAGGACGGCGACGGTTCATCCGTCAGCGCACATCGGCGCGCAGGCCAGCATCGATCAGGGGGCGATGGTCGGATACAACGCCTCGGTCGGGAAGGGCGCGCGGATCGCCGAAGAAGCGATCGTGCGGCTCAGTGGCGTGGTGCGCGCGTACGCCGTCCTGGGTGAGGAGTCGATCGTCGGTCCGCACTCGGACATCCACGCCGAGGCCGTCATCGGGGACCACGTCTCCATCGGAAGCCGCGTCAGGATCGGCCGGGGCGTCGTCGTGGGACGCCACGCGTCGATCGATTCCCATGTGCATATCGAGGATGGGGCCAGGATCGGCCAGGGCGCGCACATCGGCCAGGGCACACTGGTCGACCGCGGCGCGGTCATCGGCCCGAGGGTCTCCATCGGGCCGCGGGCCATGGTCGGAGCCGGCGCTGTCCTCAGCAAGCGCGCGAGCGTGTCCGCGGAGGCGGTAGTGGGGGCCGATGCGAAGATCGGAACCAACGCCCGCGTCCACACCAGGGCCACGGTGCCGAATGGAATGGACGTGCCTCCGAACACGAAGTTCACCGAGCAATGACCCCTCCGCCCCTGGATCTACTGCAACCCCTTCTGACCACGGCTTTAGACTTCTGTTCATGCGGCCGCTGCAATCGCAAAGGGAACCGGCGGGCGGAGGGGTTGAGTACGAGAATCCGAACGCCGCGTGAATTTCTGACCCCCAGAGCGACACTTTGGCGGGATAATGCGTCATTGACGCGCATAATTACTTTGGCACAGGTATTGCGGTAGTCCAAACCCTTGGATTGCGGGAATCTCTGTCCCGCCTCCCATGACCGCTCCCCCGGGAGCGAGGAAAACCAGTTGTGTTTCCGGCTCGGTCATGGGGGATATCCGGTCCATGTCCGGGCATTTATCCCACATCCCTAGAAAGGATGCACCCGGACATGAATAGACTCAAGCTACTCGCGGCAATTGCCGTGCTTGGGCTCCCTCTCGCCGCTTGTGAGGAGACTACTCCTCCGCCGCCGGTCGGTTCGATCGTCGGTACGGTGTCGATTGAGGGAACCGGGATCGACGGTGTGTCGGTCAACCTGAGCAACGGCAACTCCACCACCACGGCTGGTGGCGGCAGCTACCGCTTCGACAACGTCGAGGGCGGAGCCTACACCGTCACCATCAGCGGATTCCCGTCGGACGCCACGTTCGACGCAACCTCGGCCGCGGCGACGATCTCGTCGGCCGGCCAGTCCGTCACTCTGAACTTCACCGGCGCGTACATCCGTACCGCGAGCGTGATGGGGACAGTGACGGTCGAGAACATGGGGCTCGGGGGCGTGACGGTTGCGCTCTCCGGCGTTTCCGACGCCACAGCCACCACCGACGACAACGGCCAGTACGCCTTCACCGGTCTCCGGATGGGCGCCTACTCGGTCGAGATCTCGGGCTTTGACAGTGACGAGGTCGGGTTCTCCTCCATCGCATCGGCCGTGACGGTCGGCGTGGGCGAGTCCAAGATCGTCAGCTTCGACGGCACCTACCTCCGCACGGCCGGCATCATGGGCCGGGTGAGCGTGGAGGGCGAGGGCCTCGAAGGCGTCACCGTCAGCCTGAGCGGCGGACCCGACGCCACCGACATGACGACCATGACCGACGCCGCGGGCCAGTACAGCTTCGCGAAGCTGCGCTCCGGCGACTACGCGGTCGGCATTTCGGGCTACGACACCGACGACTACGAGTTCGAGGTCACCTCGCAGAACGTGACGGTTGCGCTCGGCGAGACGGCCAACGTTCCGTTCGAGGGCGTCCTGCTTCGCACCGCGGGCGTCAGCGGCCGCGTGAGCGTCGAGGGCATCGGGCTTGAGGGCGTGATGGTCACGCTGACGGCCGAGGGCGTCGACACCATGACGGCCATGACCGACGCGGGCGGCCTGTACGCCTTCTCGGGCCTGGCGGCCGGCAACTACACGGTCGCGATCGCGCTCTCCGAAGAGCAGATGGCCGCCTACGTCTTCGAGTCGACCAGCATGGACGTCACGCTTGAAGACGACATGACGGCCATCGTGAACTTCGAGGCCGATCATGCGGCGACGGCAAGCGTCACCGTGCAGCTCTTCGTCGACGAGGGGGCCAACGGTCGGAACGACATGATGGACGAAGGCGAGGGCGCCTTCCCGACGGAGGCCATGCTGGCGATGGTCGCGGAGATGGGACTGCCGCTGGCGCTGCCGATTTCGCTGGCGGGCCCGGGAGTCCACGACATGCAGTCCGGCACGGCAATGCCCGACGGCAGCGTTGTGTTCGCGGGTCTCAAGGCGGGCCAGTATCAGGTGATCGTCAGCAACATTTCGGCCGAGACGCTGGCCGGGATAGCGGCGGTAGCGCCGCAGTTGGCTGCGGCACTGCGGGACTTCTCCTACGGCGGACCTGCCACCGGCTACCCGGTTGCCCTGACTGTCGGCCAGGCGGCGATGCAGTACGCGCCGATCGACATCACGCACACGACCGTCAGCTTCGGCGTCACGCTGAAGAACGGCGAGACGCGCGGCGCGCCGCTTCCGGGCGCCATGGTCACGCTCTACGCTGACGCGATGGGCGAGACCAAGGTCGGCGAGGGCATGACCATGGTCGATGAAGAGACCATGCACGCCGCGGCGTCGATCCGGATCGCACGTGCCGGCACGACCGGCAACATGGTCTACGCAGGCGTCGCTGCGGACTCCGCCTACACTGTCGGCGAGGGCATGCAGGCCGTGATGTGGGATCCGCAGAAGACGTACACCATGGCTGAGAACGCCAATGACATCGTCAACCTGAACGTCGACCTCACCTACGGCGGCGCCACGATCACCACCGAGTACGGTGGCGGCGACGCGCTCGCCGGCTGGGCCGTCAGCGTTGCACACGGCGATACCATGTACGCGGACACGCTGGACGCGGACGGCATGGCGGCGTTCAAGATGACGGTGGATTCCGCTGGTGCCCTGCCGGCGATGTACACCATCTCGGTGGACACCGTCCAAGTCGACTCGCTGCACGGCGGCGAGATGTTCGAAGGAACTTCGGTCGACTACGTGCACACCGGCCTCGCGCTGGCTGGCACAATGGACGCCGGCGCGATCGAGGTGAAGTACACGACCCAGACTCTCAAGGTCTACGTGCACCGCGAGATGGACCAGGTCGAGGGCTACACCGGCAACGTCCTGGGCGGCGACGAGCGCATGTCCGGGATGATCGATGTCGATGTCCGGTACATCAATGACGCCGGACGCTCCCGTCCGTTCCCAACGACGGCGAAAATCGGCAAGAGCGACAGTAAAGGCGTGGTGACCTTCACCAACGTGCCGGCAGACCACAGAGTCGTCGCCGTGGCGGACGAGGCCGAGCAGGACGAGGAAGACGAGGACTACCAGTCTGTCATGCTCCTCGATCCGGACGAGCTTGCCGCCTACGACAACGACGACTACGTGATGGGCGGCGCGTTCGGGCCGGAGGGCGGCTTCAGCCACACGGTTGAGCTCTGTCCGCTGATGGGCCCGAATCCGAGTACCCAGGACCATGACGTGGACCTGCCCCGCTTTCACGGACGGTTAGTTTTTGGGGTTGATGGTGTCTGATATGGTTTCTTCGCTCCGCCCTCCAACGCTGGAGAGGGGCAACGAGAGACCCGGACGAAGCGAGCAGGCCGGAGAAGCCCGGAGAGCTTCGGTCGCCCCGGCGCTGCAGGTTCACTTCACGCCGCATGGTTGAGTTTCTCGAAGTTCGCGGGCGACTTGTAGCCGAGCGACGAGTGGAGCCGACGGGTGTTGTAGAAGCCCTCGATGAAGCTGAAGACTTCGCGCCGTGCTTCGGCTACGGTCCGGAAGCTCCGCCGGTCGAGGAGTTCGCACTCCAGCGTCGCGAAGAAGCTTTCGCACATCGCGTTGTCGTACGCGTCGCCAACCGAGCCCATCGACTGCACGACGCCGGCGTCCCGGCACCGCTGGCCGAACGTCAACGACGTGTACTGCGAGCCCTGGTCGCTATGATGGACGACCGGACCCTTCGGCTGGCGGCAGGTGATCGCCATCGTCAGCGCGTTGCCCACCAGCTCGGCCGGCATCCGGGTCTCCATCGCCCATCCGACGATCCTCCGGCTCCACGCATCCAGCACCACGGCAAGGTACAGCCATCCCGCCCAGGTGCGCACCTGCGTGATGTCGGCCACCCACAACTGGTCGGGGCCCTTGGCGGAAAAGTCCCGGTTCACCAGGTCCGGCGCGGGCCCGGCCTTGGGGTCCTTCTTCGTCGTGCCCGTCTTGAAGCGTCTGCGCGTCACGCCCTTGATGCCGAGCTCCCTCATCAGCCGCGCTACCCGCTTGCGGCCCACCCGCTCGCCCTCGGCCAGGAGGGCCGCGTGGATCCGCGGGCAGCCGTAGATCCCGCCGCTCTCGATCCACTTCGCCAGGATCCTGTCCTTGAGCTCAGTGTCGCGCCGCGCCCGCGCCGAGGGCGCGCGCCGCAGCCAGTCGTAGTACCCGCTGGGGGAGAGACCCAGCACCCGGCACATGGCCGCAAGCGGGAAGCTGGCCCGGTACGCCTTCATGAACGCATACCCCCGCTGGGGATCGATCCGCTCTCCTTCGCAAACCAGGCCGCTGCTTTTTTTAGGATGTCCCGCTCCATCCTGAGCCGCTTGTTCTCCCGCTTCAGCTCCCTCATCTCCTTGCGCGCCTCGGTCGTCAGTCCGTCGCTCCGGAGACCCTCGTCCAGGTCCGCCTGCTTGACCCAGTTCCGGATCGTCTGTTCAGACGGCTCGAACTCCCGGGCCAAAGACCCTGGACTACGACCGGCCCTCACAAGCTCGACGATCCGCTCCTTGTACTCGGGCGGATACCGCCCTCGTCTTCTTCCCGCCATGACTCACCTCCTTGGTTCGACCCAATGGAAAGGTGTCCGTCATAGCGGGGCAACTCCAACGAGTGCGGATCGTTCGCCTTCGTCAACACCTACCAAGTAAGCGGATTGGTGTGGAAGGTTGCAGTCACGAAGGACAAGGACGACGGCTTCAACAAGCTCACTGACCCCAAGTTTGTAGACGGGATTAGCGTCAGCCTGGAGCCGGTCGAGGGCAAGAATCTCGCGGGCGATCCTGAGTCCGCCACCACCACGAAGAAGGCGGTCAAGGGGCCGGGTGAGACCTCCAAGGGCACTGAAGTGCTCGACGAAACCCACCAGTTCGACTTCGGTGCGATCGCTGCGGGCGTCTACAAGCTCAGTGTTACGGATGGATGGCGGGTGAGGACGCCGGCGGACGATGATGACCTTGGGGCGCACAGCCCCAAGGGTTCCACCGGCATGGTCGGCAACGCTTTCAGCCCCCTCGCGGGAGACATCGCACTCGACGTGACGCCTGCGACGGGTGTCCTCTACGGAAGAGTGACCGACAGTGACGGCCTGGCGGTGGACAGCGTGACCGTCGATGTGAACGGTCAGACGGACATGACCGACGAATTCGGTCGCTACATCGTGGAGGGCTTCGGCAAGAGGGCGAAGGGTAAGCCGATCATCGTGAAGGCCTCCGGTGAGGGAATCACCGAAAAGACGGACTCCACCAGTGCCGAGATCGCCGAATTCGCGGCGAACGCGCCACAGCTGTTCGACTTCTCCGTCGAGGGCGCTGCCGACGTCGCCACGATCAGCGGTACGGTGACGAAATCCGGCACCGGCGACGGGGTTGCTGGCGTGCGGATCCAGGTTTCTGGTTCGAAGCTCCTCGACCTGCCCACCAGTGGTGCGAACAAGGGCAAGCTGGTGACGGACAGCGACGGCACCTACACGGCGAAGGTGGAGGCTGTTGCGGCTGGCGGTAGCGTCACCGTGACCGCATCGAAGACGGGCATGTCGTTCTCGCCCGCCTCGCACACGCTCTCGGCTGTGGCCGACTCGGAAGTCTCCGGAATCGACTTCACGGCCTTTGACCATGCCACGATCACCGGCAGGGTACTCAAGGATGGCAGCCCGGTGTCAGGCGTGAAGGTCGAGGCGACACTGGTAGGTGCGGACAAGCCGGCGGCTTCCTACACCACCCGTAGCACGGGAACCTTCAGACTCAGTGTGCCGTTCGGCAGCTACGACATCGCAGCTACCGAAGCGAATCACGACTTCGATCCACCGGATGGCGGCTGGAGGATAACCGTCGCCCCCGGCACGACCGTGAGATTCGGCGATATCACCGCTACGGAAAACGACAACCGTGTTCCGAATATCACCAGTGATGCCGACTTCGAGGTCGAAGAGGGCGAAACGGAGATCGGCACGGTCGTAGCGACAGACCCCGACGACGAAGACGACATCGAGAGCTTCGAGATCCTCACAGGGGATGACAACGGGGCCGACCACGGCGCGATTGCGATCGACGACATAACGGGCGAGCTGACGTTCAATTCGGCTCCGGACTTCGATGAGCCTGGCGACGACGACGAAGACAACGTCTATGAAGTCACCGTCCAGGTAACGAGCGGCAGGGGCGCTCGGGCGAAGACGGCCGAGCAGGACATCGCGGTCGAAGTGACCAGCGTCGATGAATGGGAAGTGACGATGGTTCTGACGCCGGACACGATCTCCGAGGCCGGTGGAAAGAGCGTGGTGACCGCTACGGTCAAGCCCGCATCGCCAACGGCCTTCGCCATCGAAGTGTCGGTCACTGGCACCACGGACGAACGCACGGTCGAGGGTACGACACTGTTCTTCGCTGCCGACGCCGAGGAGAGCACCGGAAGCGTTGAGATCACGGCGGTCAACAACAACGCCCACAACGACGACGTTGAGCTGACGGTCAGTGGATCGGTAGTGCCTTCGAGCCTCGAGAACTTCAGTGTCAAGAGTGATAAGCTCACGATCGAGGACGACGATGTCGCTCCGCCGCAGGTGTCGCTGTCCCTGCGCCCGTCGAGGATTAACGAGGGCGAGGACGGCACCTTGCGGGTGACGCTGGACAAGGCGCTTGATCATCCGGACGACACGGACGGCACAACCGTAGCCGTCACGGTCGCCCTCGCGGTCCAGGAGCTGGATGATGAGGGCGAGGACGCCGCGACCGCGACCCCGGATCGCGGAGTCACGCTCGGCACCCTCGATGACCAAGATCCCCCCAACTTTACCGAGGTCACTTCAGTGACCTTCCTGACGGGCTCAACAGCGGCGAGCGAGCCGGAACTCGTGGTCCGAGCAGCCAACAGCGCGATTCACGAAGGCGACCTGACGTTTAGGGTGCGCGCGACCGTAGATGTGGCTGAAGTCGGTGGCCAGGATATCGGAGAGGTCAGCACCGACTCTGCGACGCTCACCGTCCGCGAGGACGAAGAGCTGGCGAGTGCGCCTCAGGGCCTTGCGGTGAACCGGAAGGATGCGGGCAGCATCACCGTGGAGTGGGCCGCTGCGAGTAGTGGCGGATCGGTCAACGGTGAGTCAACACCTGTCACCGGATACTGGATCCGCAGCTACGCAGCTGACGCGGACGCCGCCACAATCGAAGCGGTGGGATGGACGCAGGCTGGCACAGACGCTGACGTACGGGTCGGCACCGTCTCGGGTCTGGATGCCAACACCGAATACACGGTCGAGGTTCAGACACGCAGTGCCGCCGGTGAAGGTGCCGTCGCGAAGGTCACTGCGACGACCGATGCCTCCTAACCCCAACCCGGGCTAGCGCCCGGCAGCAGTAACAGCGCCCCCGCCCGGTTCGCCGGGCGGGGGCGGCTTCTTGCAGGAAGAACGACCACTCATCTCGCGAGGCATCGATGATTCTGCACAAGCTCAAGATACCGGTCCGGTTCTTCCTGGCGGCTGCGGTGGGCTGCTCAGTTTTGTCACCTTCCATGAGCGCGCGTGCCCAGGAGCCGTCTTTGGATGGTTCGGACGGAGCCATCCGGCCGGTCGCGGCCAGCGTAGCCGTCCCTCCCAGGATCACGTCGATGCGCCATAGCTGGACCGGGGACGCGCAGGAGGAGTTCCGCCTCGACATCCGTTTTTCGCAGGACGTGAGCGGTTTCACGATTGCGGACATCGAAGTCTTCGGCGCGGATCCCGAACGCCCCTTGAGTCCCGTGGGCAGTTCCGAAAGGGCCTATTTCCTCACGATGATCACGCGGGACGACTACGAGGGCCCGGTGATCATCACCATCGACGCGGACGCGGCACGCAACGAGGACAACGAGGGGAACGTCGCGGCGTCGTACGACTTCCGTGCGGACAACCGGGTCCCGGTAGCGGTCGATGCCGAAGTCGACGGCACGGAACTCACCGTCACATTCAGCGAAGAACTCGATGCGAGCACCATCCCGCCAGTCGGCAACTTCGACGTGTACGTCACCAGGGACGGGGATCGCGACGACGAACGGGTGTCCCGGGTCGAGATCGACGCGACCGAGGTGATCCTGACGCTGGCCCGCGCGGTCCGGTTCGGCGACGACGTCGAACTCTTCTACGACGATGCAGGCACGAGGACGCTCAGGGACGAGGTCGGCAATCTCGCGCCGAGCTTCGATTTACCGGTGGACAACAACACCGCCGAGGGGGAGGCGCCAGATCCGCCGCGCGACCTCACGGCGGATGCCGTCGGCGCTACGGCGATCGAGCTGGACTGGCGTGCCCCGCTCGATGAGGGCAGCAGCGCGATCATCGGGTACCGGATCGAGGTGTCGGCGGACGAGGGCGACACCTGGTCGACGCTCGTGAGCGACACCCGCAGCACCACGACGCGCTACCGGCATTCGGGCCTCAGCGCGGACACCACGCTCCACTACAGGGTATCCGCGATCAACTCCTACGATGCGGGAGGCCCCTCCAACGTCGCGAGCGCCACGACGGAGGAGCGCGTCCCGAACGCGCCCAGGCGCTTGACCGCCAGGGCCAGGGGGACGTCGACCATCGAGCTGGACTGGACGGCGCCTACATCCGCCGGCACGGCCCCGGTGACCGGCTACCGGATCGAAGTGTCACCCAACGGAAGCAGCCGCTGGACGGTGCTCGAAGCCGACACGGATTCCAGGGCCACCGAGTACACCCACACGGGTCTCAACCCCGGCACCACCCGTTACTACCGCGTTTCGGCGATCAGCAGGGTGGGCAGGGGCGATCCGTCGAATGTCGCCAACGCGACCACCGAGGCGAACCCTCCGGGCGCACCCACGGGCCTGAGAGCAGTTCCGAGTGGTCTGGGGGGAACCAGTCAGCTCCTCCTTACGTGGACGCGCCCGTCATCCGACGGCGGGAGCTCGATCACGGACTACCGGATTGAGATGTCGCCCAATGGTGCAACAGGGTGGACCGTAGTCGTGGCCACTACGAGCAGTACGGCCACGACGTACCTGCACGGCGGTCTTGAGCCCGGGACCACGCGGTTCTATCGCATCGCCGCGATCAACGCCGAGGGCCGGGGAGGGTATTCGAACGTGGCCCGCGGCGCCACCAACGCCGGGCGGCCGGGCCAGCCGCGAAGCCTGCGAGCGCGGGCCGACGGACCGAGGAGCATCACCGTCACCTGGCAGGCGCCGTTGAACGACGGCGGGGCACGAGTCACCGGCTACTCGATCCGCGTGCGGGGGCCCCAGGACAGCCGGTGGATCGTAATCCGTCGGAACACGGGTTCGACGGCGACCACCTTCACGCAAACCAACCTCCAGCCGGTCACCGCCTACCGTTACCAGGTGGCGGCGATCAACTCAGTCGGAACCGGGGACTGGTCGGTCGAGGCGCGCACAAGCACGCACCCCGATGTCCCCTCGGCACCGTTCAACCTGACGGCCCGGCCCATCGGCACCTCGCAGATCGACCTTTCGTGGCAGGCGCCGCGCAACAACAACGGCGCTCCGGTCCTCGGCTACCGGGTCGAGGCCTCGAGCGACGGAGGCAGAACCTGGCGGATCATCCGCAGCAACACGGGCACGACTGCGACGAGGTATTCGCACCGGGGCCTCCAGCCCGCATCGACGCGGCACTATCGCGTCTACGGGATCAACGGGGCCGGCGTCGGCGCAGCCTCCAACGTCGCGCGCGCGACAACCGAGGCGACCATTCCCGGCGTACCCCGTGACCTGACGGCGGATGCGGCCGGCACGTCGCAGATCGACCTGGCCTGGGAGGAGCCGGCCACCGATGGCGGCGCCGAGATCACCGGTTACCGGATCGAAGTCTCGGAGGATCGCGGAGCGAACTGGCAGAACCTGGTGGCGAACACGCGCAGCGCGCGCACCAGCCACTCACACACCGGGCTCGCACCGGCCAGCACACGCCACTACCGCGTCTCGGCGATCAACCGGATCGGCATCGGCAACGTATCGCGCGTCGCAAGCGCCACCACCGATGCCACCGTGCCCGACGCGCCTACCGGCCTCACGGCAACCGCGACCGCACCCACCCAGATCGACCTGACCTGGGCCGCGCCCGCCTACGACGGCGGCGCCGCGATCAGCGGCTATCGGATCGAGGTTTCGGAAACAGGCACGAACTGGACCGATCTGCGGCGTGACACCGAGTCCACGAGCACCTCGTTCTCTCATACCGGACTGCTTCCGGGCAGCCTGCGGTTCTACCGCGTCTCCGCGATCAACGTGGCGGGCACGGGTGCGGCGTCCGGCGTCGCTTCGGCGGCAACAGACGACCCTGTCGAACGCGCGGGGCGGCTCAACACGACCGTGCTGCCGCATGTGGCCGGGGCGATGGTCTCGAGCACGGTCGCGGCGATCGCCGACCGCATCGACGCGGTAGCCAACGGGATGGGGATGGAACGCCGCGCGGACATGGGCGGACTTTCCTCCATGGCCGCGAGGTTCTCCTCGCCTGGCGCGCTGGGCGGTGGCCTGGGCCGCAATGACCGCTCTGGCCTGTCCACCCTCTTCGGCAGCACCTCGTTCCAGATGCCGCTGGGCGCGTCGGACGCACCGCAACAGGCTTCCGGGCCCAACCATGTGGCGACTTGGGGCGCGGGCGAGTACCACCATATGGGCGAACCCGGCGGGACCGCTCTCGACTGGCGCGGCAACATGATCAGCGCCCATGTCGGCGCGGACACACGCGTGGCGGCCGACATCCTGGCGGGTATCGCGGCCTCGCACTCGTCGGGCACCTTCGACTTCACCGACAAGACCGGCGCTGCCCCGGTGACAGGCACCTACGCCACCACGATGACCAGCGTGAATCCGTACGTGGCCTGGTTCCAGGGGGAGCGCGGGAACGCTGCCTGGGGCACGGCCGGGTTCGGCTGGGGCGATATCGAGATCGAGGACGAGCGCGAGGACCTGCGCACCACCCCGGCCCGGATGATGACGGGCGCGGCCGGCGGCAGCTATCAGCTGCTCGAGAGCGGCTTCGGCGGCGTGCGCATCAAGGCCGAAGGGTGGGCCGGGCGCGTCCTGGTCGACGGCGGCGAGCGCATCGACTCGGTCACGCTCGACATGCAGCGCGCCAAGCTCGCGCTCGAGTGGACTCAGGGCTACCGCTCCACCTCGGGGAACGAGGTCGCGATCGTGATCGAGGGCGGGATGCGGTACGACAACGGCGACGGCATCAACGGCACGAGCGGCGAGGTCGGCGGCGGGCTCCGGTACACGAACGCCCGTATGGGCCTGACGGCCGCGGGCCGCGGAAGGCTCCTGATCTCGGCCCGCGATGGCTACGAGGAATGGGGCTTCGGCGGCATGATCCAGCTCGATCCGGCGGCCCGGGGCGAAGGGCTGCAGGTCCGCGTGGCGCCCTCGTACGGCGATGCGGCGAGCGGTGTGAACCAGCTCTGGGAACGAGGCGTTTCCGGTGCGGTCCGCGACCGCGACTGGGACGCCGGTACCAATCTGAACGCCGAGGTGGCCTACGGGCTCACCGGCTTCAACGGCACGCCCTACACCGGCTTCTACCTGTCCGAGACCGGCGCGCGGGCCTTTAGCAGCGGCCTGCGCTACGACCTCGGGTCGGGTCTCGGCCTGCGCTTCGAGGGAACGCGGCGCGTGGGCGCGCTCGGTGGGGCGGAGCACACGGTGGGGATCAGAGGCAGGCTGCGATTGCGTTGAAACCGGAGCAGTGAAATGGCATTCAAGCGACCATTGCCTGCGGGCTTTGAGCATGAATGGAACGACCTTCGGAGGCGGTCCAGGGAACTCCGGCGGGAGCTCTCCGTGTTGCTGGACGACTGCGATCGGTTCCTGCACCGGAGCCGGCTCGCTTCCATGACGCACAAGGAAGCGGTCGCGGAGTTCCTGGAACAGCGGCCCGGCCGGGTGTTCGGATCCCGGCAAATCCAGAGAGCGCTGGAAGCCGAGGGTGTGGCCTTTTCCAACCGCTACACCGTCTCCGCAATGCTCACCCGCCTGCAGAGCGATGGCCGCGCCGCGCAGGTCAGCCACGGCAAATGGACCGCCCGCTCCGGGCAGGAATCGACGGCTGTGACCGATACCTGATCGACCGGGCTCTGGCCCCTCATTTGAGAGGCGCGACCCACCAGTCGATAGCATAGCGTTGTGCAGCTATCAGCGGGCTCTCGACATCGGATCCACAAATGCATGGAATCGAAAAACGCTTGGAGATGAGGCGCTTTATCGAGGCGGGGGTGAGCAAGACCGCTACGGCGCGGGCGCTGGGGATCAGCCGGCGCACCCTCTACAACTGGATCGAGTTGGGCGAACTCGAACGCGATCCCGACGACATGACCCTGCGGTACGGGCCCAGGCCCCCGAGGCCGTCGAAGCTCGATCCCTGGAAGGATGTCATCGACACCAGACTGAGCGAGTTCCCGCAGTTGGCCGCCGCGAAGCTGTTCAGAGAGGCAAAGGCCGACGGCTATCCCGGCGGCTACGGGCAGGTCAAGCGCTACGTGCGCACGGTGCGCCAGGCGCTGCGCAACGGAGAACTGCCCGGCGGCTGAGGCCGACTCTCACATTGACCGACAGCCGGGGTCTGTCCCGGAACCCCAGGGTAGCCCTGGTCCTTTCGGCCATCGTCTTGGTCGCCGCACTCGCGAAGGGCGAGGCGATAGTCACGATCACCGCCACCCGACGACGAGGGGCTGTCCCCGACAATGACACACTCAGGTATGAAAATCGAGTCGACGGATGCCTCGTGGCGACAGTGACTGTCACGAATGACACACTCTTCGTGCGGGCCGGAGGGAGAGGGAGAGATTTCGTGACGGTCACCGTCACAGATCTGGGCGCCCTGTCCGCCCGACAGGCTCCGCTAACTCTACGCCGTTGCTGGAGCGGAGCCATGAGCATTGATCAATGGGAATGCAGGAACCCGGACTGCGACAACACACGCCCCGTCGTAAAGGCACGTTCTGGCCAGTTTCCATCCGACCCGAAGTGCTACCTGTGTGGCAAGCCGCTCACGCGCGTCAGGAAAGCGGGACCACCAGCACCCGGAAGTTGGGGGTAATCGACTTGTGTCCGGAGTCGGCGGCATCGCCGCTCCCGGGTCTCGTGCCACTTATGAGGGGGGGTTAGTGCCGAGGGGACCTCAGCCCGACTCATCGGGGAGTCCCCCCAACGCCAGCACGCGACGCACCAGGTCGGTCTGCCTTGAAATGCCCTGCTTGCGGAAGATCTGCTTGAGGTGCCAACGCACGGTCCCCTCGGTTCGGAGCGTGGCGGCAGCGATTTCACTCAGGGAATGACCAGCTGCCAGCATGACGGCCAGGTGGCTCTCCGCCGGAGTGAGGTTCAGGGCGGTCGCGACGAGGCCCGGATCCAGCTGCGACCGCCTCTCCGGATCGACGACCAGTACGAGCGCGGCGACTCGTCCCGCCTGGAAGTCCCAGTCGCGCCCGCCCACGGGACTGACTTGCACGAACAGCCGCGTGCGGGACAAGGGGCGCCGGATGGTCATCGAGCCGGCCGACCCCTGAATTCCGATAGGCGGCAGAGCCCGTGCCAGCAGACGCCGCAAGCGGGCGTTTTCCTGCGGCGTCCGGGCACGCAGGGAACCGTTCGAGTCAAGCAATCCATCGCGGCGACGCAGGACTTGTGCAGCCGGGTCGTTGACTGCCACGATACGCCCGTTTCCGTCGAGTTGTATCACGCCGGTCTGCGAGTTGTCGAGCAGATTTACGAGCGATTGGCTCAGCGCCCCCGCGTCGGCCAGCACCTGCCGAATGGATGCGAAATGGCGCACGTGCGGCAACAGCTGCTCGATTGCGGCGATCTGGGCCGAGGACCAGCCCCTGGTGTCATTGCATTCGCCAAGGGCCCACGCAACCTGCAATCCATCCACCCCGCCAAGTCGCACATGCAGTCCCGTGTGCATGTCAGCCTGGCGAATCAACTTGTATGCGGGCGAGATCTCCTTCTCATCTGCCGTGTACAGATCAACGGTGGACACCAGCTCGCCGTCACGGAGCCGGTTGACACGAGGAACGCGTTCGTCGCGCGACCAGCAGTCTGCGAAGTACTCCCGCTCCAGGTCCTCACAGCGTCGTCCGCCGAAACACACGCGCCAGAGCGAAATCCTCTCGCACACTCTGTCGGCCCCACTGCTGATGAGCAGGGCATTGCCATTGACGCCGACAGCCCTGTCGATCAGGCCGGCAGCAGCAGGCCAGTGAACAGGGTCCAGTGCGGCCTTTTGCAGAGACGCCACGATGCGCTCGAACAAGTCCTGCGAGCTCATGGCGTTTCCCCGGTTTTGGCCATATCAGACCCCTCGCGCAGTCCTGATTTGAGAATGGTAGCCAATCATCCGATCCTTTTCGCCTCCCAGATGGGGGGGTTATCGTCCGCATTACCTCCCATTTCGTGGGTACCCGCCGGGGCCTGTTCAGGTTGCAACGAGTTGAAACGATGAATGACTTGAGGCGTCGGGCGACTTGTCAGCCGGGAGTATCGGGCAGTCCCTCCAATGCCAACACGCGACGCACCAGGTCGGTCTGCCTTGAAATGCCCTGCTTGCGGAAGATCTGCTTCAGGTGCCAGCGCACAGTCCCCTCGGTTCGGAGTGTGGCGGCAGCAATCTCACTCAGGGAGTAACCGGCTGCCAGCATGACGGCCAGGTGGCTCTCGGCCGGAGTGAGGTTCATGGCCTTCGCGACGAGGCCCGGATCCAGCCGGGACCGCCTGTCCGGATCCACGACCAGTACAAGCGCGGCGACTCGTCCCGCCTGGAAGCCCCATTCGTGCCCACCCACGGGACTGACCTGCACGAACAGCGGGATCCGGGGCATGGGGCGCCTGATGGTCATCGAGCCGGCAGACCCCTGAACTCCGAATGCTGGCAGTGCCCGCGCGAGCAAGCGCTGCAGGCGGGCAGTTTCCCGCGGCGTCCTGGCACGCAGGGCGCCGCGGGAGTCAAGCAACGAATCGCGTCGACGCAAGATTTCCGCCCCCAGGTCGTTGACCGCCACGATACGCCCGTTCCCGTCGAGTTGTATCACACCGGTCTGCGAGTTGTCGAGCAGCTTGACGAGCGATTGGCTCAGCGCCCCTGCGTCGGCCAGCGCCTGCCGAATGGACGCGAAATGGCGCAGGTGTGGCAAGATCTGCTCGATTGCGGCGATCTGGGCCGAGGACCAGCCCCTAGCGTCGGTGCATTCGCCCAGGGCCCAGGCAACCTGCAATCCAGCCAACCCGTCCAGGCGCACCTGCAGTCCCGTGTGCATATCGATTTGAGACAACAACTTGTAGGTGGGCGAGCTCTCCTTCTCATCTCTCGTGTACAAGTCACCGGTGGACGCCAGCTCGCCGTCACGGAGCCGCCTGACACGAGGAATGCGCTCATCATGCGGCCAACAGTCTGTGAAGTAATCCCGTTCCAGGTCCTCGTAGCGCCGCCCGTCGAAACAGACGCGCCAGAACGAGATTCTCTCGCGCACTCTGTCGGCCCCACTGCAAATCATCAGGGCATTGCCCCTGGTTCCGATCGCCCTCTCGATCAGGCCGGCCGCCGCCGGCCAGTGAACAGGGTCCAGCGCGGCCTTTTGCAGAGACCCCACGATGCGCTCGAACAGGTCGTGAATGCTCATCGCGTCTCCCTGGTTTGGGCCACTATCAAGACACCCCGCAGTCGGCGATCCGGAAATGGTAGCCAATCACTCGATCCCGTTCGCCCCTCATATAGGGGGGATGATGGCCGTTGCCCACCCCATTTCGTGGGTACCCGCCAACACTTGCCAAGTTGCAACGAGTTGAAACGATGAGGGGCTCAGCCGGAGCTCGCGGTTCCTTCAGTCGAACCCCGGAACGCCCGCCTTCACTTGCGGATGACCACGTCCGCCTGTAGAAATCCACCATGGCTTCACAATCGCGGTCACGGACCGCTCCCCTCCGTGCCGGAGTGCGCCTCGCCGTCCTCGCCGCTGCAGTCCCTCTCGCCGTGGCGTACTGCGGCGGCGACCAGGTCGGCCCACCCGCTCCCGACTCCCCCGCCGCGCTCGTCATCCACTCCGGCGACGGGCAAACGGCCCGCACGGGGATGGAGGCCGGCGAGCCCGTGCGCGTGCGGGTGACCGCCCAGTCCGGCGCCAGCTCGAGCGGCGTGACGGTGAGCTTCGAGGTCGCGGCCGGCGGCGGCTCGGTGCCGTCGTCGACCGCCGTGACCGACGCCAATGGGATCGCGTCGCCGGGCAGATGGACGATGGGCGCGCCCGGGCCCCAGGAGCTGCGCGCGAGCGTCGCCGGGCTCGATCCGGTGGTCTTTCGCGCAACCGCGCTGGGCATTCCGGCCGAGATTGCGGCCGTCGCCGGGGCCGGCCAGGAGGCGCTCGTCGCGACGGCGGTCGCGGTGGCGCCCGAAGTGCGCGTCACCGACGCGAGCGGCGCGCCGCTGTCCGACATTCCGGTGGTCTTCACGACCGATCCGGGAGCGTCGGTCGCCAACTCCGAGGTGCTCACCAACGCCCAGGGCCGCGCCAACCCGGGCGCCTGGACGCTGGGCACCTCGACCGGGGCCTACCAGTTGTTCGCTCGCGCGGAAGGCGACGGCATCGAGGGCAACCCGGTGCGCTTCGAGGCGGTCGCGCTACCCGGGCCCGCGGCGCGGCTCGTGGCCGTGGCGGGGGACGGGCAGGAATCGGAGACGACGCTCCCCGTGGCCGTTGCGCCCCGGGTCAGGGTGGAGGATGCGCACGGCAATCCCGCCGCCGGGGTCACCGTCGCCTTCTCCGCAAGCGCCGACAGCGAGGTCATCCCGACGGAGACGACGACCGACTCTGCCGGGCTTGCCGCGGTCGACAAATGGGTCCTCGGAACCACCGCTGGAGCGACCTACAGGCTCACCGCCAGCGTGACCGACGCGGGCAGCACCTCGGACCCTGTGGTTTTCAGCGCCACCGCGACGGCGGCCGTCTACAACATCGAGATCGTGCACGTGACCTCGTCGCGGCTGACCGACTCGCAGCGGCAGGCATTCGAGAGGGCGGAACGGTTCTGGGAGCGCGCGATCACGGGGAATCTGGCCTGGAGCACGGTGCGCAAACCCTCGCTCGAGGCGGATTGCCTGGCGAAGAACGACATCGAGCACGAGGTTGCGGGCGATCGGGTGGTCGATGACCTGCTGATCTACGCCCAGATCAGGGACATCGACGGAGCCGGAGGCGTGATCGCAGGCGCCGGGCCCTGCCTGATCCGCGAAGACAACTCGCTGCCCGTGGTCGGGGTGATGTTCTTCGACCGGGCCGACCTGGGCGGCGCCCACGCCGAGGGCACCATCCTCCACGAGATGGCGCACGTGATCGGGTTCGGGACCCTCTGGGACCGTCTCGGCCTTCTGGAAAATCGCGCCTCCGGAATCGGGGGCCAGGACACCCATTTCAGCGGCGTTGCGGCGATCGAGGCTTTTCGCGGGGTCGGTGGCGGCAGCTACACCGTCGGCAACCCTGTCCCGGTGCAGCACCAGGGCGGCGAGGGCGTCTGGAACGGCCATTGGCGGGAGTTCGTCTTCCGGTCCGAACTGATGACGCCGTTCCCCGACGCCGGCCTCAATCCGCTGAGCGTGGTGAGCCTGGCGTCGATGGTGGATATCGGCTACGAGGGCGTCGACTTCAGCGCGGCGGACGATTTTGTGCTGCCGCCTTCATTCTACGCCGATGCCGACGCCCGCCGGGCTGGCGGCGACGAGGGTCAAGCGGCCGCTCCTGAAGGCGCGATCGACCTGGGCGACGACATTCTGCGCATGCCGCTGGCAGTCGTGGACCGGGATGGAAACGTGGTCCGGGTGATTCCGCCGCTGTCGCGCTGAATCAGCGCAATCCGTACGCCCGCTGGCGGTCGTTGACCGTCATGGTGCCCGGTCTCCGCTGGCAGGATCGGGGATGCGCTCCAGGGACAACACCCGCCGCACCAGTTCGGGTTGCCTCGGAATGCCCTGCTTGTGGAAGATCTGTTTCAGATGCCAGCGCACGGTCCCCTCGGTGCGGCCGGTGGCAGAGGCGATTTCGCGCAGGGAATGACCTTCGGCCAGCATGACCGCGAGGCGGCTCTCGGCCGGAGTGAGGCCCATGACCTCGCCCACCAGACCCGGGTCGATCCGGGGCCGCCTGTCCGGATCCACGACCAGGACGAGCGCGGCGACTCGGCCCGGCCGGAAATCCCACTCATGCGTCGCCACGGGACTGACGTACACCAGCAGCCGTGTCCGGGCCCGGGGGCGCCCGATCGTCATCGAGCCGGCCGACCCCCGAATTCCGAAGGGTGGCACCGCCTCTGCCAGCAGATGCCCCAGCCGGTCGTTTTCACGCGGCGTCTGTGCACGCAGGTAACCGCCCGAGTCGAGCATTCCGTTGCGGCGCCGCATGAGTTGCATGGCGACATCGTTCGCCTCCACGATCCGCCCCTCCCGGTCCAGCTGTACTACGCCGATGCTCCGATTGTCGAGCAGTTCGGCGAGCGACCTGCTCAGCGCCCGGGCGTTGGCCAGCACCTGCCACATGGAGGCGAAGAGGCGCAAATGCGGCAGAAGACGCTTGATTGCGGCGATCTGCGCCGAGGACCAGCCCCTGGCTTCGACGCTGTCGCCGAAGGCCCACACGATGTGCGACCGATCTGGCCCGTCCTGGCGCACATGCAGTCCCTGCTGCATGTCGATCTTCGCCAGGAACTCGTTGTAGGTCAGCGAGGTCTCCTTCTCGTCCTCCGAGTACAGGTCACCGGTTGGCACCAGTTCACCGCTGCGGAGCCAGCCGATGCGGGAAACGCGTTCATCGTGCGACCAGTATGCGCGGAAGTACTCCTGTTCAAGGTCCTCGTACCGCTGCCCGCCAAGACAAATGCGCCACAGGGAGATCGTTTCGCGCGTTATCCGGGCATCGCTGCTGATGAGCAGGGAGTTTCCCCTGGAGCCGCTGGCTCTGTCGATCAGGTCGGCCGCCGTGGGCCAGTGAGAAGGGTCGAGAGCGGCCTGCTGCAGGGACACGAGGATGCGCTCGAACAAGCCCTTTTGCGCCACTGCCCCCCCTGGGTCTCGACCGTGTCAAACCACTCGCGTTACCATGGATTTGCAACGGTAACCCTCTCCGACTCGTCCTTCGCCTCCCAAACAAGAGGGATTGCTGTGACTGTTCTGTAGCTTCAGATTGGCAAGACTATGATCCTTGACGTATGGGTGTGTGAGAAATCTGACTGCGCCAACGGCTTCCGGGCCGTGAAGAAGCGAACCCGCAGGCTGAGAGTGCCGAAGTGCTTCATGTGTGAGACACCGCTCACGCGGGTGACCGAGGAGGATCCGGACATTGAGCCGGACGATGCGAGCGGGGGATGACGCAGCGCCGCTTGCCGCCCTGCCGCGCCTTTCGCTAGCAGTCAGCCCCGCGCGTCCACCAGTGCCGGTTCGTCCTCGGGGATCGCTCCCGCCCCCACCACCGCCACCCCCGCCCGCACCTTCACGGCTTCCCTGATCCGCGCGCTCAGCCTGTCGACCGCCGCGGCATCGAGCGCGCACCCCGGCGCGGCTTCGATCCGCACGGTGAGCACGTCCTGCCCTCCGGCGCCCTCCGTCACCACGGCCTGGTAGCGGCCCACCGATGGCTCCGGACCCAGCGCCGCGGCCAGCTCCCGCGGGTGCACGAACATGCCCTTGACCTTCACTCCCTCGCCCACCCGGCCGAGGAACCCGACGAGCCGCGGACTGGTGCGGCCACAACTGCACGGCTCCCGGTTCCACGCTGACAGGTCCCCCGTCCCGAACCGCACCAGCGGGTAGATCTCGTTCGGGCTCGTCACCACCACCTGCCCGGCCTCGCCTTCCGCCGCGGGACGATCGTCGCCCGGCACGAGCACCTCGACCACGATCTCGAGCGAGACGTGCCACCCGTCCTTCGCCTCGCACTCGTAGCCGAGCGTGCCGCTGTCGGCGGTTCCGTACGCCTGGTAGACATCGACCCCGAATTCGTCCTGCAGGCGGAAGCGGAGCGGCGGCGGGAGCGGCGCCCCGGTGACCAGGGCGCGCTGGAAGGGCAGTTCGCGTCCCATTTGCTGCGCGCGCTCCAGGAGCGTCAGCAGGAACTGGGGCGTGCCGGTGTAGCCTGTCGCCCCGGCGGCGCACGCGGTCTCGATCTGGGCGGTCGTGTTGCCGACGCCCCCCGGGATCACGGCGCAGCCGACCGCGCGCAGCCCGCTGTCGAGCATCATGCCGCCGGGGGTCAGGTGGTACGAGAAGGTGTTGAGCACCACGTCGCCGGGACGCATTCCCGCGGCCCACAGCGCTGGCGCCATCCGCCAGAAGTCGTCGCGGTTGCCCTCCGGGTCGGTGATCGGCCCCGGTGAGCGGTACACGCGGCGGAGCGACCCCACCGGCACGGCAAGCATCCCCGCGAACGGCGGGTCGGCGGCCTGCATCGCCGGCAGGTCGTCCTTCGGCAGCACCGGGATCGCGCCCAGATCGGCCACGCTCGCCACATCGCCCGGCGTGACCCCCGCCGCGGTCAGCCGCCGCGCGATCTCGCGGCTGCGCATGGCGCCGTCGCGGACGGCCAGCAGCGCCAGCCGGTCCTGCACGGCGTTCCAGTCGGCCGGGGCTTCGCGGGCGGGATCGTAGAGGGGGACGCCGGGTTCGCCGGGTCCGCTGGGTCCGCCGGGCAGACCGCTGCCGCCGGTCGCGCCGCTCACGACAGCCACCGCTTCCTGCGCCGATAGTGCTTGACGTCCCTGTAGGACCGCCGACCCGCGTCTCCCAACCCCAGATAGAACTCCTTCACGTCCTCGTTGGTGCGGAGTTCGTCGGCCGTGCCCTCCATCACCACCCTTCCCCCCTCCATCACATACCCGTAATCGGCAACGGAGAGCGCCAGGCGCGCGTTCTGCTCGACGAGAAGGATCGTGGTCCCCTCGTCGCGATTGATCCGCTGGATGATTTCGAAGATGCTCTCGACCAGGATCGGCGCGAGGCCCAGCGACGGCTCGTCGAGGAGCATCATGCGCGGCGACGCCATCAGCGCGCGGCCCAGCGCCAGCATCTGCTGCTCGCCGCCCGAGAGGTGGCCCGCGATCTGGCGGCGGCGTTCGGCGAGCGCCGGGAAGTAGTGGAAGACCTTGTCGACATCGGCGTCGGCCGCGCGCCGGTCGCTTCGCGTGTAGGCGCCCGCGGCGAGGTTCTCGCGCACGGTCAGGTGCTCGAAGACGCGGCGCCCCTCGAGCACCTGGAAGATGCCCTTCTCGACGATCCGGTGCGCGTCCGTCCCCTGGATCTCCTCGCCGTCGAAGACGATCGTGCCGTCGGTGACCTCGCCGTCCTCGACGTAGAGCAGCCCCGAGATCGCCTTCAGGGTCGTGGTCTTCCCCGCCCCGTTCGAGCCCAGGAGCGCGGCGATCTTCCCTTCGCCGACCTCCAGCGAGAGCCCCCGCAGGACCAGGATCACGTCGTCGTAGAGGACCTCGATGTTGTTGAGGCGCAGCAGGGCGTCGGCGTCCGCGGGTTGCTCGCCTGCCCCGCCCGTCCCGACGGGTCCGCTGTTGCCGGCCGGGATCGCGGTCACGGTGTCACCGCGTCAGGGCGCTGTCGGCGCCTGGATGAACTCGGTGAAGGGCACCCACTCGCCGCCCTCGACGCGGAACATCCTGAGTGCCTTTGCTCCGAGGTGGTCGTCCGGCGTGAAGCTGATCGGCACCGTCACGCCGCCCATGTCCAGATCGGTGAAGGTCTCGAGCGCGGCCTTGATGTTCGCTCCCGTGAGCTCCTCGCCCGCCGCCAGCACCTGCCGCATGGCCTCGGTAAAGACGCTGAACGTCCACCACGCCTGGGTGTAGGCGTTGGTCTTGCCTTCGATCGACTCGCCCTTGGCGGCCAGGTAGTCGCGGATCACGCGCGTGCCCGGCACGTCCACGCTCAGCGGCGCATAGGGGATCGTCCCCATCATCCCTTCGGCCACATCGCCGGCCAGGTCGATCAGTTGCGCGTTGGCGCACCAGTTGAGGCAGACGAAGGTGAGGTCGAGACCCAGGCTGCTCGCGTTCTGCAGCGCGACGCTGGCTGGCCCGGAGGTATTCTGGAAGACCACGTACTGCGCGCCGCTCTGGCGAATCCGCGAGAACTCGCCCGTGAAGTCGACGGCGCCCCGCGGCATCTCGTACAGGGTCAGGTCGACGCCGATGGCTTCGGCGTACTCGACGCCGCCATACCGCGACGGAGACAGCCCGAAGGGGCTCGCGTTGTGCATGAGCGCGACGACCGGCGTCCCCTCTCCGTGGTTGGCCGCGATCCAGTCGAGCGAAATGCGGAACTGATCGGTGTAGGTGGGGGCGACCAGGAAGTTGTAGGGGGCATCGGCCGGGTCGCCCAGAACGTGGGAGAGCGAGGCCGAGCTGAACGGGATCTCGTCTTCGGTGATTCGGAGTCGCAGCGCCTCGGTGTCGCCGGTGCCCCATCCCATGAAGACGACGACGCCCTCGGCCACGAACTGGCTGTAGAGCTGTTCGGCACGGTCGACCTGATAGCCGTAATCCTGGTAGATCAGGTCGATCGGCCGCCCTTCGATCCCGCCCTGCATGTTCACCCAGTCGGCGTATCCGCGCATGCCGTCGGCGTAGTCGGTGCCGACGTCGGCGGTGGGCCCGGTGAGGTCGAAGATCGCGCCGATCTTGATGGCATTGTCGCCCGCTCCGTCTGCGCCGCCGTCGCCACCACAGGCCGCGGTGAAGACGAGCAAGCCCGCGGCGAGCAGGCCCGCAGCGAGGAAGCGGATCGGCCGCGTCTGTTGAAATCCGGTCATGGCGTCACTCCTGTTCGACTCTCGATCCAATGGCCCCTGCACTCAAGCGGCGTCCCCTACACGCGCACCGCAAGCCCATCGTGGAGTGCGGTGCGGTAGGCCTTGAGCGCGGGCACGAAACCCATCAGGAATCCGGCCGTCACCACCGCGCCCAGGAAGAGCCATTCGACCACGCCGGGCGGCCGGATCGGGATGAAGAGGCCCGCCTGCGCCTCAACAATAGGCTGTCCGGCCGAGAGCAGCACGTACACGAGCGCCAGCCCGCAGATCGCGCCCGCCGCGGCGAGGCACACGGACTCCAGCACCAGCAGCCCAACGATCCTCTTCGGGCCCGCGCCGACGGCCCGCAGGATCGCCATCTCGCGGCGCCGCTCGTTGAGCGACGTGTAGAGCGACACCAGCATGCCGAGCAGCCCGACCAGGACGACGAAGATGGTCACCACCCGGAGCCCGGTCTCGGCGTAGCCGATCCCCTGCCACATCTCGTTCAGCGCCAGCCCGGGGATGACCGCCATCATCGGCTCGCCCTGATAGTCGTTGATATCGCGCTGCAGCCGCAGCACATCCCGGCGGTTGGTCGTGCCCACGAAGAACGACGTCACTTGGGTGATCTCGATCTCCTCCATTGCGAGCACTTCGTCGTGCGTGTGCTCTTCGCCGGGCATGGGCGGCGCGCCGTCCTCCCATCCGAAGTGGATGGCTTCGATTCCCTCGAGGGTGACGTAGACCGCGCGGTCCACCGGGGTGAAGGTCTTGGCCAGGATGCCCGCGACCTCGAAGGGCAGGTGGTCGTGGTTGAGGAAGCCCACCTCGCCGATCCCGTGGGTGACAGCGACCTCGTCGCCCAGCCCGTAGCCCAACTCGGCGGCCACGTCCGCACCCAGGGTCACATCGAACACCTCCGAGCCGGCCCGGCCCTCGGCCAGCGCGATCTCCTGCCCCCCGCGATACCGGTAGTGGCGATAGAAGTCCTCGTTGGTGCCGATCACGCGAAATCCCCTGTGGCTGTCCCCGAGTCCGTAGGGGATGGTCCACTCGACGGCGGGGTGTTCGGCCCACTCGCGGTAGGTGTCCCAGGTCAGGTTGCTTGTCGGCGACCCCATGCCGAAGACCGAGTACAGCAGCAGCTGGATGGTGCCCCCCTTGGCGCCCACGATCAGGTCGGTCTGGCTGATGGTGTTGGAAAAGCTCTCGCGCATGCCCACGCGCACATTCTCGACGCCGATCAGCAGGGCAACGCTGAGAGCGATGGAGCCCACCGTGAGCGAAGTGCTGAAGGCGCGGTTGCGCAGCGACTTGATCGCGAGGTCGAGAACCAGCATCAGAGCGCCGCCTTGTTGACGTCGGGAAGCGAAATCGTGCGGGAAAACATGCCCTCCAAGGTGCGGTCGTGGCTCACGAACACAAGGGTGGCACCGGCGCGCTCGCACTCGGCGAAAAGCAGTTCGAGGAAGGCCTCCCGGCGGTCAAAGTCCAGGGAAGAGGTCGGTTCATCGGCCACGATGATCTCCGGCGCACCGATCAGCGCCCGGCAGGCGGCCACCCGCTGCTGCTGGCCCACCGAGAGCTCAGTGACCGGCTTCTTCAGCAGATCGCCGATGTGGAGGTGGTCGGCGAGCAGCGCGGCGGTCTCCTTCACCCCCGCGCCGTCCAGCCGGGCCCGGCGTGCCGCATTCATGCGCACCGGAAGGGCGATGTTGTCGAGAACCGAGAGGTAGGGGATGAGGTTGAACATCTGGAAGACGTAGCCGATGTGCTCCGCCCGGAAGGCGTCCCGCTGGGCGCCGGAGAGGGATGCCAAGTCCCGTCCGAGCACCCTGACCTCGCCTTCCTCGGGCCTGAGCACACCCGCCAGCACACCGAGCAGCGTGGTCTTGCCGCTGCCGCTGGGACCGAAGAGGAATGCGCGCGCTCCCCGCTCAAGCGTGAGTTCGGGAATGTCCAGCACCCACGGTCCGCGGCCGTAGCGGAACCGGAGGCCGCAGACATCGATTGCAAGGCTCATCCAGGACCCTCGGCTCGGAATAGCCTCATGTCGGGCAAGCCCGGGAAGTCGACGTGGACCCAAGCGCGGCTCAGGCCTCGTACGGATAGACCCGCTGGCCAGTGATCGTGAAACCGACGTGGCCGTAGACGCTCTCCGTCATCTCGATACGGAGCACGCCCTCGACCCACACCGGGTTCCAGCCGTCCATCTTCGCTCGCTTGCCCTCGTCCATCTCGATGTAGACGAGCTGGTTCGGCGGCGGAGGCGGCGTGTGGATGCAGGCGCCGACGTAGGGCACAAGGAGGAATTCCGTCGCCGAAGACGCGAAGTCTTCGAGCGGCACGGTGAAGCCGGGGATCTTGACGAGCTTGCCGTCCAGTGCGGCCAACTCCTCGGTCTTCTCGCCGGTCCGGTAGTTGAGCCGGGCCAGAAGCCGCCAACCCACCTCGGTGGGCTCGTCGGCCGACATGACCGGGGACGGACCTGCCGAGCGCTCCGTGACGGCCTCGGGACGGCCCCCCGCACCGGAAAGAGTCGGCACCAGCACCGTGGCGGCTGCCACCGAGAGAAGCCTGCGACTGGCTGCTTTCATCACAAATCTCCGATTGTCAGAATCCTCAGTGCGATCCCTGGCCATCTTCCGAAATCGGCCGCGTGAGTGTGGGATACGTGATCCCCAGCTGCTCCAGATACGTCTCGAAGCGGGTCTCGTCGTAGTAGAACTGCCGAAGCAGGGGACGGTACGTGTCCATGATCTCCTTGTTGAGATCGATGGGCGGCGGGTCGTCGGGCCCGAGGAAGGGGACGTACTCGACGCCCGCACTCTGGTCTTCCCGGAAGTAGGTCCACGCCTGATCCACCAGCTCCGGCTGGGCGAAGAGCTGAAGCGCGGTGCGGGCCATCACGCGGGCGCCCGCGACCGCTCCCTTGTGCGCGATGGGTGTGGCCATCGCCATGGCGCTCGACCAGTGGTGGCCCGGCAGCCCCGGCACATTCGACGGGAAGCGCAGGGTCACCGTGGGCACGTTCCAGGAGATGTCGCCGATGTCGTCGGATCCGCCGCTCCGGCGCGGGCCCGGTGTGCCGAGCTCTGAGAGCGCGGTCGGCATTCCCGACGGAACGCTCCCGACCGATTGCTGCACCGCGCTCGCGAAGTCGTGGTCGTCCTCGGTCCACTCCGGGAGCCCGACATCCTCGATGTGCCCGTACATCGTCTCGGCCACGACCTTGTTGAAGTGCCGCGGCCAGGCGGTGCCGATGATCCGGTACGACATCTCGGTGTCGGTCATCATGGCCGCGCCCTCGGCGATTCGGATGGCGGTGTCGAAGTTGCGCTTGATGTCCTCGTAGTCCATCTCGCGGATGAAATACCATACCGAAGCGCTCGACGGCACGACGTTGGGCTGATCGCCGCCGTCGCTGATCACGTAGTGGGAGCGCTGATCGGGCCGCAGATGCTCGCGCCGGAAGTTCCACGCGACGTTCATCAGCTCGACCGCGTCCAGGGCGCTGCGTCCCCGCCAGGGGGCCCCGGCCCCGTGCGCCGCCTCACCCGCGAAGGTGAACTCCACTGAGACGAGCCCCGTCCCACCGCCCTGGCCCCAGCTCACCGACAGGTTGCTGCTCACGTGCGTGAACAGCGTGACGTCGATGTCCTCCAGGTAACCGTCCCGCACGTACCAGGCCTTCGACGCCAGCTGCTCCTCGGCGACCCCCGGCCACAGCACCAGCGTGCCCCCGATGCCCTCGGCCTCCATGACGTCCTTGAGCGCGAGCGCCGCCACCACATTCACGGCCTGTCCGGAATTGTGACCCTCGCCATGGCCTGGCGCCCCCGGAATCAGCGGATCGTGATACGCCACGCCCGGTTTCTGGTTGGCCTTCGGAATCCCGTCGATGTCCGACCCGAAGGAGATCACCGGCCTGCCGCTGCCCCAGCGCGCGAACCAGGCCGTCGGGATGCCCGAGGGCTCGCGGTCGATGGTGAAGCCGTTCTCCTCCAGGATGCCCGTGACATAGGCCGAAGTCTCGATCTCCTGCTGCCCGAGTTCGGAGAACGAGAAGATCTTGTCGACCATGACCTGGGCCAGCTTGGCACGCTCGAGAACACCCTCTTCCACTCGTTCCACGAGGGACTCGAGTTCATCGTCGGAGAGGCTCTGCGCGGCCAGGGCAGCGGGGGTGATGAGAAGGGCGACCAGCGTCGCCGCGATCGTTCGGTTGGTCATTGACACACCTGGATTGGGAAAACGGGGAGAATAGGGACGTTTGAAGATAGGGGCTGGCCGACTGCACCGGAAAGAGCTTTCCCCGCGCGGGTCTTGATTTCTCGTATTAAGACCCTGGATTTCTCGTAATAGCGGGTCGGATTTCTCGTAATAGCGGGTCAAGCGACTGTATGGCTGACATTACATCTTGTCATGTTCTCTTTACATCGTGGGTCGCTGCGGGAGGTCCGCCGGTCGTCATCCCCGCCCGGCCCTCACCCCCGCCGGTACGCAAACGGCCACACGTGGAAGTAGTCCTTCACGTTGCCCCACAGTTTGGACAGTCCCTTGGGCTCGAAGACAAGGAAGAGGATGATCACGACGCCGAAAACCGCCTGTTGCGCGTAGGGCAGCAGGCCCGCGACTACCGGGGCGGTGTCCTGCAGCGCGCGTCCCGCGTTGGTGATGAGCGCCGGCAGCAGCGTAATCAGCAGCGCGCCGAAGAACGACCCGCGGATCGAGCCGAGCCCACCGACGATGATCATCGCCAGGTAGACGATGCTCGTGTCCAGGGTGAAGCGCTCCCACGTGATGATGGTGCGGTAGTAGGCGATCATCGCCCCCGCCAGGCCGACGAAGAACGACGAGGTGGCGAAGGCGAGCAGCTTGGTGCGGAAGAGGTTGACGCCGATCACGCTGGCCGCGATGTCCTGGTCGCGTACCGCCACGAACGCGCGCCCCATGCGCGAGCGGAAGAGGTTGGCCGCGAAGAGGGCGGTTCCGGCCGCCATCAGGACCCCGAACCAGTAGAAGGCGAAGGTGGTGTTGAGGCGCATGCCGAAGAGGCGCGGGGCAGGCAGGACGATCGCCTCGGTGCCGCCGGTTACCGCTGTCCAGTGGGTCATCCCCCACTCCACGATCTCCTGCGCGGCCAGCGTCGCGATGGCGAGGTACAGTCCCTTCAGCCGCAGCGAAGGCAGGCCGAAGAAGGTGCCCGCCAGCGAGGTCACGACGCACGCCACGGCGATGCTCACGCCCCACGGCAGGCCGAAGTTGAGCGTCAGCAGTCCGGCCGTGTACGCCCCGATGGCCATGAACGCGCCCTGCCCCAGCGAGATCTGGCCGGTGTAGCCCACCAGGATGTTCAACCCGATTGCGCCGACGGTCGCGATGGCCACCTGGTTGGCCAGGTCGAGCCAGTACGGGCCGGCCACGAACGGAAAGACCAGCACGAACACGGCTAAGAGGGCCAGCCGGATCCGCTGCATGGGCCACGGCCGCAGCCCCATGTCGGACCGGTAGCGGGTGTGGAAGACGCCGCACTCGAGGCTCATCGCGAGATCCTCATACCCGTTCGATGATCTCCTTCCCGAAGAGCCCGTAGGGGCGGACCATCAGCACCAGAACGAGCACCACGTACGGCACCACCAGGCTGAGCCCGCGACCCACATATCCCCCGGTATAGACCTCCAGCAGGCCAATGATCGCGCCCCCGATCACCGCCCCGCGGATCGAATCGAGTCCTCCGAGGATCACCACTGGAAAGACCCGCAGCCCGATCGACGCCACGTTGGGGCTCACCCCCACGATGCTCGCGAGCATGATCCCGCCGATCGCCGCGGACGCCGCCGCCAGTCCCCACGCCACTCCGAAGACGCGCGGAATGCTGATCCCCATGCTCAGCGCCGCCTGCTGATCGTCGGCGATGGCGCGCATGGCGATCCCGTCGCGGGTGTGGCGGAAAAAGAGCCACAGCGCGGCCAGCACCGCGAGCGCAATCGGGATCGACAGCACCCGTCCGGTCGACAGCACCGCTGGTCCGATCACGAAGTCGCCCGCCGGCAGAAACGACTCGAACGAGCGCGGCGCCGGACCCCAGATCGCGTTGACGGCCGCGCGCAGGACCGATGACAACCCGATCGTCACCATGATCATCGAGATGATGGGCTCGCCGATCAGCGGGCGCAGCACCAGCCGCTCGATGGCGAGGGCCAGCGCAACCGCCAGCAGCACCGTGACGAGCACCCCGAGGCTCCACGGCAGCCCCGTCTGGACGATCGCGAAAAAGATGAGATACGTGCCGAAGAGCAGAAAGTCGCCCTGAGCGAAGTTGATCACATCGCTCGCCTTGTAGATCACCACGAAGCCCGCGGCGGCCAGGGCGTAGATCATCCCGGTGCTGAGCCCGGAGACCGTGAGTTGGAGGAAGACGTCCATGGCTCAGCGGGCCCCGGGCTGGCGGGCGCGGGCCTTGCTGGTATGCGGAGCGCGCGTCTCGGGTGCCTGCCCGGCGGGCGTCTTCAGCGTCTCGATGCGCAGTTCGTGCGCCACTTCCGCCGTGCGGCCGTCCTGGTAGGTGATCTCGGTCGCAACGGTGACCGAATCGCCGTCCCCCTGCAGCGCCGCAATGATGTCGCCGAAGCGATCGGCGATGTAGCGGCGCCGCACCTTTCGCGTACGCGTGAGCTCCGCGTCGTCGGCGTGGAGTTCCTTGTGAAGGAGGAGGAAGCGGCGGATGCGGGCGGCCGGGGGCAGATCCTGGTTGACGGATTGGACGTGGCTGCGGACGAGGTTGTAGACCTCGGCGCGGCGGGCCAGGTCCGTAAAGGTGGTATACGCAATACGGTTGCGTTCGGCCCATTGCCCCGCGTTCTCCATGTCGATCGCGATCATGGTGGTGACGAACGGGGCGCCGCTGCCCCCGAACACCACCGCCTCGCGGATGTACGGGCTGAACTTGAGTTTGTTCTCGACGAACTGGGGCGAGAAGGCGGTCCCGTCGGAGAGCTTCATCACGTCGGCGAGGCGGTCGATGACGACCAGGTGCCCGTCATCCTCGAAGTAGCCGGCGTCGCCCGAGTGGAGCCAGCCGTCATCGAGCGTCTCGGCCGTGGCCTTCGGGTTGCGGAAGTAGCCCTCGAAAACGGCGGGGCTGCGGCAGAGGATCTCGCCCGCGTCGGAGATGCGGATCTCGGTCTCCGGGAAGGGCGTGCCCACCGTGTGGAAGCGGATGTCGCCGTCGCGGTGGACGACCGAGATGCCCGAGACCTCGGTCTGGCCGTAGAGCTGCTTGAGGTTGACCCCGATGGTGTGGAAGAAGCGGAAGACGTCGGGGCCGAGCGCGGCGCCGCCGGTGTACGCGCGCGCCACCTTGTCGAGGCCGAGCTGGTCGCGGATGGGGTGGAAGACCGTCCAATCGGCGATGCGGTGGCGGATTCGGGCGGGCAGGCCGGCCCGCTTGCCGCTTGCGACCGCTTCGGCGCGGATCTCGCCCTCCTTCATCGCCCATCGGTAGATCCAGCGCTTGAGCCGGGTCGTGTCCTCGGCCATCACCTGCACGTCCGAGACCATGTTCTCCCAGATCCGCGGCGGAGACATCAGGAAGGCGGGGCCGATCTCGCGCATGTCCTGGCGCACCGTGGCCGTCTCTTCGGGGAAGTTGACCGTGAAGCCAGCCAGCATCGCGCTGGCCACCCCGACCATCTGTTCGCCGATCCAGGCCATGGGGAGGAACGACACGAACTCGTCACCGGGCTCCATCGGGTCCACGCCGCGAAGCTGCGCCGCCATGGCGAGGAGGTTCGCGTGCGAGAGCATCGCCAGCTTCGGGATGCTGGTCGTTCCCGAGGTCGTGCAGAGGAGCGCCGTGTCGCCGGGACGGACCTCGTCCAGCATTTGGTCAAATTCTGCCGGGAATCTGTCACAACGACGGTCGCCGAGAGCTTCCACCTCCTCGAAGGCCATCAGTCCGGGGGCTTCGTAGCCGTACATCCCGCGCGGATCGTAGTAGACGATGGACCGCAGATCCGGCACCCGGTCCCGCACCTCTAGCACCTTGTCCACCTGCTCCTGGTCCTCGGCGACGATGACCCGCGCGTCGGCGGCCTCGAGCATCTTCGCCAATTCCTCCGAGATCGAGTCCTGGTAGAGCCCGAGCGGGAGCGCCCCGATGGACTGCGCCGCGAGTTCGGTGATCACCCACTCGGGGCGGTTGTCCCCGATGATCGCGATCCGGTCGCCCTTCTCCATCCCGAGTTCGACCAGCCCCAGCGCAAACGACCGCATCCGGGCCAGGTATTCGGCCCAGGTCGTCTCCTGCCAGATGCCGAATTCCTTCTCGCGCAGCGCGATGCCGCCGGGGTCGTCCTGGGCCCGGCGGGCGAGCAGGCCCGGCAGTGTGTCGCGGGCGATCACGTCTCGGCCCCCGCGGCCGCGCTCCGGCCCCCGCTGCAGCGGCCGATCCCCGCGATCACGCCCCGCCTCCCACGCCCACGCCCTCTGCCCGCGGCTGCCCCAGGTACGCGTCGATCACCGCAGGGTCGTTCCTCACCTGCTCCGGCCTCCCCTCCGCGATCTTGCGCCCGAAGTCGAGGACGACCACCCGGTCCGAGATGTCCATGATCACGTCGATGTCGTGGTCGATCACCACCACCGTGACGCCGCGCTCCTCATGCACGTCGAGGATGAACCGCGCCATCGACTCCTTCTCTTCGGCATTCATCCCGGCGGTGGGCTCGTCGAGGAGCAGGATCGCAGGGTCGAGCGCCAGCGCGCGGGCCATCTCCACGAGCCGCTGGTTCCCGTACGCGAGGTTGCCCACCTCGGCACTGCGAAGCGGCTCGAGGTTCATGAAGTCGATGACCTCTTCCACGTAGCGGCGGTGCTCGATTTCGCGGCGGCGCTGTCGGCCCAGGTACAGTCCGCCGCTGAGCACCCCGCCGCGCATGTGCACATGGCGCCCCAGCATGAGGTTTTCAAGCACGGTCATGTGCTTGAAGAGCTCGATGTTCTGGAAGGTGCGCGCAACGCCCAGCGCCGCGATCCGGTGCGGCGGCAGCCGGTGCAGCGCGTGGCGAGTCCCGCCCGGGCCGGTCAGGGTGATCGTTCCCTCCTGCGCGCGGTACAGCCCCGACACGCAGTTCAGGACGCTGGTCTTCCCCGCTCCGTTCGGCCCGATCAGGGCGAGAAGCTCACCCTGCCGCACTTCCATGGAGAAGCCCGACAGGGCGGTTACGCCGCCGAAGCGGAGATCGAGTTCGTGCAGCTGCAGCACCACGCCCGGCTGCGGCGCCGTCTCCAACACTACTTCCTCGACCCCTCGACCCTCACCCCTCCGACCCACACCCCATCGATCGCGCGCAGGTTGGCGACATCCGCCAGCGGATCCGCCCGCAGCACGATGAAGTCCGCACGGCGTCCCTCTTCCAGCGTCCCGATGTCATCCCGCCCCAGGCAATCCGCCGCCACTCCCGTTGCCGACCGCAGGATCTGCTCTGTCGACAGCCCCGCCTCGGCCATCAGCTCGGTCTCCATGTGCTCGAAGTAGCCCTGGAACCGTCCCATCGGGCCGGAATCGGTGCCGAACGCAACCTGAACGCCCGCCTCGGCGAGCCGCGAGAGATTGTCCTGCGCGACCTCGAGGGCGCGTCCATAGGCTTCGGCGGCCCCCGATGCCCTCACCTGAGCCTGGCGCTCGGGGTCGCTGACGATCCGCACCTGCACCGAGTCCGCATCGGACATCAGAAACGGGTCGCCAAAGAAATCGGGGCGCTCTCCATAGGCGAAGGTGGACACTTCGCGCGTCAGCGTCGGCACGTAGCAGACGCCGGCGTCGAGGAAGAGCCCGACGGTCTCGTCGTCCACCATTTCGTCCCGAATGCTGTGGGCGACGAGCCCGGTGCCCGTGCGCAGGAGGCCCTTCGCGTCCTCGTGGTAGAAGAGATGCGAGGCCACGCGGAGGCCGTGGCCGCGGGCCCGGTCGATCACCGCCTGGTATGACGCCGGACTCATCTTCGTGGTCGCGCCGAGGTTGTCGTCGACCCGGATCTTGATCCAGTCCGGACCGGTGCGCGCGACCGCATCGACCGCCAGGGTCAGCTCTTCCGGGTTCGCCCCGGTGACGACCGGACCCGCGACGAGGAGCCGCGCGCGCCCTGGACTCTCCCCGCCCCAGCTTGCGTCCCGCAGGACGAAGGAGCCTTCACGGTCCCCTCCCAGGCTATTGACGCTCGTCACGCCGAAACGGGCGTAGCGCGCCAGTTCCATCTCCGCGAACTCGTCGTAGGTGCCGCTCCGCGCCTCGCTCCAGGTCCCGCCCACATGACCGTGCGTGTTGATCAGACCGGGGATGATGTACATGCCGCCCGCGTCCAGCACGGAGGCGCCGACGACAGTCTCCGCCAATTCTGAAACTGCGACATCCCCAGTCGGTTCCAGGGAGATGATCCGGCCACCACCGATCTGGACGACCATGGGGGCGCTCATGGGCGCGCCGGTTCCGTCCCAGACGCGGGCACCGTGGATCACCAGATCGGCATCCGGATCGATGGACCCCGGGCCGCATGCCGCCATCCAGGCCAGCGGGAACGTCCACAGCAGCCTGGCGGCCGGCTTCCGCACCGATGCTCTCGGGTTCTCGCTCATCGCTTCCTCCATTCCCTGTGCCGCTTCCTTCCTGCGCGCGCGGGTGAAGCGGCGAATATCATCGCGCGGGCGGGAGGTGACAATGTAGCCCACGGGAGTGCTCCCGCACCTGAGGCAGCGACACGACGCTCCCGGATGCGGACACGGTGACGACCCCCGCGTGGGAACTGGACACTGTGTAGGTCAGCCGGTCTCCGTCGGGATCGCGGTATACCCGTCGCCGCCGCAGGCAGGGTTGCCGAGCACCAGCACCAATCTATGTCGTCTCACAGTCCCAGTTGTTGGACCAGGAGGACGCGCCCGGATTCTGGCCCGCCTCGCAGAGGCTGAGCGCGTTCCCGGTGAGCCCCAGTTGGCCACAAGCGGTGGCCAGCGCCGCGTCCAGAGCCTCTTGCTGCGAGGAACCGGTGCCGGATCCGGACGCGGTCCGGTTGTCCATGGTCAGAGTCACGTCGCAGCGCCACCCTGCCTCACCGGTCAAGTCCCCGCACCCGGCGACCAGGAGAAACAGGCCGAGCAAGGGAATGCGGAAGCGAATGTGTCTCATTTGGATTGTTCCTTTCTCTGGACATGGATCGTCGTTGCGGTTGCAGCTCCCGCCTCATCTAGCCCGGATTTCTCACACCTATAAGAGAGCACCGGCCTCCGAGGGGTGTTAAGTTTATGTAGGGCATGAACTTGACATGATTCCCCAAGGAGGACCGATGCTGACACAGTGTAAACCGCTTTCGTTCGCATTTCAAGGGTGCCAAGGCCGCAGGGTGACCGCCGCGTTCGACGGCGGATCGATCACTTCGAACGGCGGGGCGCTGCTCCTTCGCCAGGCGGACCGTTCCACCGGGCTCTTCGACCGGGTTGCCGCAGGCTTCACGGACCACCGCGATCCGCGCCTTACGGAACATTCGGTGCGGACACTGGTGGCACAGCGCATCGCCGGCATTGCCCTGGGGTACGACGACCTCAACGACCACGACGACCTGCGGCGCGACCCGCTGCTGGCACTGCTGTCGGGCAAGCTCGAGGCACGCCGGAAAGGGTGTGCACCACTGGCGGGCAAGAGCACGCTGAGCCGGCTCGAGCACGCACCTGCCGGTGGCAAGCCGAGCCGCTACGCCAAGATCGACCACGACCCCGAGAAGCTTCAGGACGTGCTGGTCGAGTCGTTCATCGACTCCTGGCAGGGCCTGCCCCCGTCGCGGCTGGTGGTGGACATCGACTCGACCGACGTTGCGGTGCACGGCAGCCAGGAGGGCCGGTTCTACCACGGCTACTACAACCACTACTGCTTCCTGCCGCTGTACATCACCTGTGGCGGACGCCCGCTCTTCGCACAGCTCAGGCCGGGCAACGCCGACCCGGCCGGAGGGGTGACCGGACCGCTCGGCCGCATCGTCGCCCGGCTCCGCCAGGAGTGGCCCTGGCTGAAGATCCTGCTCCGTGCCGATTCCGCGTATGCTCGCGAGGAACTGATGGCGTGGTGCAAGGACAACGACGTGGACTATGTCATCGGGCTGGCAAGGAACTCGCGGCTCGTCGAGCGCATCGTATGGCTACTCGACGACGCCGCGGCCGAAGCGGAGAAGAAAGGCCGGCCGGCCCGCCGGTTCACGGAGTTCCCCTACGCCACCCTCACCAGTTGGTCCTGTAAGCGCCGCGTCGTGGCGAAGGCCGAGCATCTGGCGGACAAGGCGAACCCCCGCTTCGTGGTCACTTCGCTGCCCGCCGACACCTTCTCGGCGCGGACCGTGTACGAGCGCCTCTACTGCGCACGGGGCAACATGGAGAACACGATCAAGGAGCAGCAGCTCGATCTCTTCTCCGACCGGACCTCGGCCACCTGCTTCGCCGCCAACCAGCTCCGGCTCCTCTTCTCCGCCTTCGCGTCGATCCTCTTCGATGCCATCAGGCAAGCGCTTCACGGCACCCCGCTCGCCCGCGCCACCGCGGGAACGCTCCGGCTCAGGCTCCTCAAGATCGGTGCCCGCGTCATGGTCTCGGTTCGCCGGGTCAAGGTCGCCATGGACTCCGCGCACCCCTCCGCCGCAGCCTTCGCACGGGTCCACGCTCGACTACCGGGGTAGGCTCCCCGGCCGCTCCCGAGCACCCTCCCAGCCACCACGTTCCAAGGACCACTGCGTCCTGGAACCAATCAGGGCCTCTTCAGCCCGTCAATCTCTTCGTTCGCTGCTTCGAAAAACCCGCCAGGGACCTGCTGTCCCTCACTCCGACACGCTTGGCCACCCCCGGTCACACCCTCAACCCCTCCCCTCAGGCCTCTGACTGGCCTGTGTGAGAAATGCGGGCTAGCGGGCTAGCCAGCGTTTGGGCCCCCTTCAACTGACTTGGCTGAGCGAGGGTTGTAGGCACCATCGCCTGGCTCCGCTCCTACCGCTTCACCTCCTCTAACAGGATGATCCCTCCTGCCAGCAATTGGTCCAGCGACGTGGCACCTTCCTGGCCGGGATCAATCACAGCGCCTTGCGACTCGATTCCAGATCCAGCCAGGGATCGGAGAAGCGCGTCGGCCCGGCCGGCGGAAGCAACGCTGGTGGCACTCCGGGAACTGGAGGCCGTGATCGTCAGACGCACCGATTCGGAACAATTGTTGGACGTGTCCGATTCTCCAGCGACGGGATCGACACACAGTCCCCAGTAGACCGTGATCAGAGGCGCGGTGGATGCCACCGTCCACGAGACTTGCAGGCGGTCCTCTGCACTAGCGGCATAGGCAGGCAAGGACCCGTCGAACAACTCGGTATCGCTAGTTGATATCGTGGAGTTGGTCGATGCATAGGCTCGTACGGTGGTTGCGGCCGATGCAACGGTCCCGCTGTTGCGAATGGTAAATGTCGCTCTGACGGTGTCGCCGCGGGGGACGGTCTGTGTCCTGGGTGAAACAGCTGTGAAGATCAGATCCGGTCCACCGGAAGCCGTGACCCTGACCCGAACGGACTGCGAGCAGTTGTTTGTCGTATCCGACTCGCCCGCTACCGGGTCGACGCAGAGGCCGAGGTAGAATGTTCCCGAGCTGATACTGGACGACAACGACAGCGAAAGACGGGGCTGGAACTCCTCGGAAGCAGCGAGAGCACGTAGCGACAGAGTGCCTGAAAGTTCGTTGTCACTAGTCGAGATGGTGGAGTTGTCGGACGCAAACACGCGCACGGTGGTTGCGGCCGAAGTGGCGCTCCCGCTGTTCCGAATCGTGAACGTTGCCCTGACAGTGTCACCCGGTGAAACAGTCACCGAAGTCGGCGAAACGCCGGTGAAGACCAGATCAGGCGCGGTTCCGCCGCCGCTCACTGTGACCGTGTTCGTGCTGCGGTACTTCCCGCGGACGCCGTTGACGGACATTTCGCCAACAAGACGATACTCTCCCGCCGCCGCGCCCGATAAGTCGTACCCACAAATCTGCCCGCTCTTTCGAGTGCCGGGGACTTGAGCCCAATCGGAGCCGACCGTCATCGTCTGCCACTCCGTCCAGTGGATTTCGTAACGGACACCGTTGATGGTGACCCGATTGATGTTGATACAACCGGAGCCGGCGTTGAGGTTTCCAAACCTTACGCCACCTGACGATGTGATCGTAAGCCCGCTCAGCGGTTGGTAATCGGAGCCGGAGCGAACGGTGACTCGTGCCTGCTGTGTGGCAGTCAGCCCCCCCGGATCCCTTGCCGTCACGGTCACCGTCGCGCTTCCGGTGCTCACTCCCGTGATCGTCACCGTCGAGCCCGAAACCGAGGCCCTTGCCACACCCGAGTTCGATGAAGTTGCCGTGTAAGTGAGCGCATCGTTGTCTGGATCACTGAAGTACCGGGAGGCATCAACGGTGGCCGTGCCGCCCGTGTTGATCGTTTGCGCGGGGATGCTTCCAACCGGACGGGGTGCGCGGTTCGCTTGCGAAACGGTGACGCGCGCCCCCTGCGTAGCTGTCAACCCTTCCGGGTCCCGCGCCGTAACGGTGATAGTCGCACTTCCGGTCGCAACGGCAGTGATCGTAACCGTCGCGCCCGCAACCGAGGCCCGGGCAACACCCGAGTTCGATGAGGTCGCGGTGTATCTGAGCGGGTCCCCGTCCGGATCGCTGAAGTACCGGGACGCGTCGATCGTGGCCGTGCCGCCGGGAGCCAGTGTTTGCGCAGGGATCGTGCCTGCCCGACGGGGTGCCCGGTTGGGTTGCGGGACGGTCACGTCGAACCTCTGCGTCGCGGACGCGCCGTCATTGTCACGGGCCGTAACCGTAAGCGTTGCCGTCCCCGGAGCCACCGCCGAAACTGTCAGAGTGCTCCCCGAAACCGAGCCGCGGGCCACTGCGGACCTTGACGACGCTACCGCGTAGGTCAGGGGATCACCGTCGGGGTCCTCGAAGAAGAAAGTCAGGTCTACAGTCGTCGTCTCATCAACCTCGACGGTCTGGTCCGGAATCGTGCCTACTGCTTCGGGGTCCCGGTTGGGGACCGTGAACTGGAAGGTCTGCGTGGCGGTGAGGCCACCGGGGTCCGTGGCCGTGACCGTGACGTTGCTCGTACCCTTGGCCACGGCCATGACCGTAACCGTGCTGCCCGACGCTGTAACCGTCGCCACTGCCGGATTCGACGATGTAGCGCCATAGGTCAGCGCTTCTCCGTCCGGCTCGGTGAAGTATGACGCGGCGTCGACGGTGGCCGTCCGACCTACTGGGACGGAAACCGCCGGGATCGTGCCCCTCGGTTGCGGCGGCCGGTTCGGCACCGTGACCTGGAAGCTCTGCTGGCCCTGCAGGCCCTCGGGATCGCTTGCCGTGATCGTTACGGACGTATTGCCCGGCGCGACCGCCCTGACGGTGACGCTGGTACCCGAGATGGAAGCCGTGGCCACGCCCGGATTCGACGAAGTGGCCGAGTAGATCAGCATGTCGCCGTTCGGGTCGTTGAAACAGGCGCTGACGGTGGTGCTTTCGCCCGCGTTGACCGTGACCTGCGGAAGTGGACCGCAAGACGCGGGAGGCTGTGGATTGTCGCAAGCAACGATTGCCATGGCGACGAGAATCGCCCGGGCAATACCGGTCCGATGACCTAGTCGAGAATCGAATCCAGACATGAAGTGACTCCGGTTCAATTGAGTGGTGGAATGATTCGCACAACGCGTCCATTCCGGTCGGTCACCACGATGGGACCGCGGATGATGTCGTTGCCCAGATCGATCGAGTTCTCCAGCGACTCCGCCAGGGCCGCCGCAGTGGGCAGGCGATATGCGTCGGCCAGACTGAGGTCGACCGTGTAGCCGAGGTCGGCCAGCGCCTGGATCGAGATGGCGCTGAGCGGATTAGACTTGTCGTGCTCGCTGATATTGCGGGTCATCAGCTCGGTGCCGAACACGGATTTCCGCCAATGGGCGTCATCGGAACCGGGTCTGGTCCCCTTGTTCGCCACGGGAACCTTGCCTCCGCCGGTATAGCTCGCGCCTCCCGCCTGATCGAACGCAGCGACGGCCAAGGGGAGCGGGAGGTAGGTATCGACTTCCCGACCAGCCTCCAACGACGGGTTGACAAGAAGCTCCAGATGTTCCCAGAGGGTCCCGATACCTAGCACGTGGGCCATCTCGTGGAGGATGACGGCCTTGAGAGTGCCGTTGCTTTCCATCCAATCCAGATCGGCTACATCGAATTCCATCCTGCCGAAGTGGGGCAACACATTCGATCCAATGCGTCTTGCCAAACAAGGCCCCGCCTGCCCCAGTGTCTTCCCTGGCCCGTCGATCTCGACGACCGCCGCCACGATCATCAGATCGTCGATCGTCTCAACGGATTGTTCGTACTCTCCGAAACAGTCCACCGTGCCGTTGACGGTGACATCCGGCAGTTCCGTGTCCGCCAGAATGGCCATCCACCGCTCGGCTGCATCTCGGAACGCCGCCTCCTGGGTCGAACTCATCGGAGTCGCGAAGACGAGATCGATCTGAAAACCCACGTTGTCTGTTCCAGTGACGGTCACCAGGAAATGCGACTGGGCATGCAGGCCACCCGGGTCGTCGGCCACGACGGTTACCGTCGCCTCGCCCCGTGCCACGCCCGTGATCGAAACGACCTCCCCGTGCACTGTTACGCTGGCTGTCGACGGGTCCGAGGACACTGCGTCGTAGGTGAGCGTGTCCCCATCCGGATCGCTGAAGTACGCGGACACGTCCACGGTGAGCGTTTCTCCGGAGGTCACATCCTGGTCGGGCACCGACCCGACAGACACCGGCGGGCGATTGCGGATCGTGATCGCAAGTGTCTGGCTGGCGGTCAGACCTTCGGGATCCCTGGCCGCTACCGCGACTTCGGTGTTGCCGCGCCCGTCGGCAACGACCTCGAGGTGGTCGCCCGAAACCTTGAGCGTCACCACCCCGGCTGTGGCGGCCGCGGCCGAATAGGTCAACTGATCTCCGTCGGGGTCGGCGAAGTAGACCGACACGTCCACCGTGACCATCTCATCCCGGTTCAGCGTCTGGTGCGGAAGTGTCCCGACGGTCACCGGGGCACGGTTGGGCACGACGGCCTGAAAGACCTGTGTAGCCGTCAATCCGCCCGGATCGGTCGCCGTGACCGTGACGTTCGTCGCACCCTTCGCAACCGCGGTGACGGTCAGTACACTGGTGGCCACCTTGGGCGTGGTCACAGCGAGGTCCTCTGCCGTGGCCGAGTAGGTCAGCGGCTGCCCGTCGGGTTCGGTGAAGTACGACGAAAGATTTACCGTCGCGATCTGGCCAGCGATGATCGTGTGGGTGGGAATCGTCCCGCTGGCCAGTGGCGCCCGATTGGGGACTTGCACCTCAAAGATCTGCTGCCCCTTCAAACCGTCGGGATCTGTGGCAGTGACCGTTACGAGAGCCTCGCCGGGGGCCACGGCTGTGATTGTAACCGCGCTCCCCACCGCTGACACCGCGGCAATTCCTGGGTTGGAGGACACAGCCGAATAGCTCAGCAGGTCGCCGTTCGGGTCATTGAAGCAGGCATTCACGGTGCCCGTTTGACCCACCGTGATCGTCTGTTGCGGCAACGCACCGCAGGACATCGGTGGCTCGGGATTCTCGCAGGCAGCAAGCATCAGCCCGAGGATCGACGCCACGGCTGCCCGCCCATGGGGGAACCGGAAACAGTCTGGTCCTGTCACGTCCAAGGTAATCCGTTTGCGGGATGGCGGGTTGGATGCCCGGACACGGATTGGATCGGGGCCCCCATGCCAAGCAGCAAACAGCGAACCTTGTTCATCGCTCCACTGGAGCGGGCATGCGAGGCGGGAAGTCACCCCGCGGCGTGTGCGATCACTGTGTGATAATTTGCATGTCCATGTCAGGGCCATTTTACATGGCCAGATAACCACATTGCGCGTGACGCTTCCGGATTGTCAAGTAATGGTCTCGGGAGCAATGGCCGAGGCGGCGCTGGGCTTTGGTCAGGCCTCCATACCAGTCGAGCAGATCCGTAGGCGCAACGGTGATCGTAAACGCGGTCCGACCCGTCCCCGCCGCTTCAACTTCCTCGACGATGATGGCCTCGCGAACAGCACAATCGGGTCGGCCGACTCGAACTGTACGCCGTGGATGTCCTCCGGCGCCCCCGACACGGCACGCACGGTGATGCGTGTCCCCTCCGTGCGCGCTGAATCACCCGTGACGGTGACGCTGGTGCTCTGCGCGTGTCCGGTCTCGATGTCGAGCGTGTCACGCAACGAGCCGGCCCCCTCGATGAAGAGGACGACTTCCGTCGGGAAAGGTGTGCCCTGCTCCGCCCGTGCGGTGATCTCCGCGGGGCCGGGAGCCCGGAGGTCCTCGTCGTCGACGCGCACAAGGCGCAGCGGAAGCCCGAAGGGAGTTCCCGGGTTGGCTCGCAGGTCCAGCGAGCGCAGTTTCGCCAGGCCGACGAACATGCCCTCCGGCAGGTCGCTGAGCTCGCTGTTCGCGATGGCCAGTCCAGAGAGACTGGAGAGGCCGCTGAATACTCCGGCTGGAAGCTCCTTGATCGGGTTGCGGCTCAATTCCAGCCGCCAGAGGCTGGACAGACCCGAAAACACACCTGCGGGCAATTCGGCGAGTCGGTTGCCTGCAAGGCTCAGGCTGCCCAGGGTCGACAACCCGGCAAACAGGCGCTCGGGGAGGAGCGTCAAACGGTTGTTCGCCAGCACCAGCGTCTGCAGGCCGGCAAGGTCCGAAAAGACGCCTTCGGGAAGCTCGGTCAACCCGACGCCGGCCAGCGTGAGCCGTTCGAGTTGCGGGAGCCCTTGAAAGTCGCCTTGCTTCAGTTCGGGAATGACCGCGTCCTGACGCTGGCAAAGCGACCATTCCTCGCGATTGCAAAGTTCCAGATCGGCTATTGCAGCCAGGTGCTCCCTGTTCGGTTCCAGACAGTCTCCGAAGCCGACAACTCGCAGGATTTCTTCTTGCAAGCGAGGTGTACGGTCGCACACGCCCTCTTCGATCAGCACGACCGCCGTGTCGGGCGCACCGAGAAGGAATCCGGCCCCTTCAGCGGGCGCGTTGAGTGTGACCGTCAGGACCTCGCGCGCGGGCTCGATATCGTCGTCGTCGTTGATGGCGAGTTCGATGATCCCGATCGTGTCGCCAGCGCTGATTCGCACCGTGTCGCGGGGTTCACCGGCATAGTCCGCGCTGTCCGCATCGTCGGTCCCGGTGTCGCCGTCCACACCGATCCCGTAGCCGAGCGTGATGGGTGACCGTGGCGCGGGGATGACCCTGAGCCGCAGAACGGCGGTTTCCCCCTCCGGCGCGCCGGCCAACCTGGTCGAGAAGGCGACGGTGGGTGTGGCCGGCAGGGTCGGCTCCGGTGCCTGGTCGTCCGGCCCGGTACCGCCATCGCCGCACCCAACCGCCCAGGCCGAGGGCCCGAGGGTCGCGAGCAGAAGGACAGCGGCTCGCAACGGGGTCAGTCCCCGGCGGCCACGTACAGCTCGCTGCCTCCCCGCCGGAACTCCTCCGCTTTCTCGATCATCCCCTCCTCGACCGCCTCGGCCGTTTCCAGCCCCCGCTCGCGCGCAAACCGCCGCACATCGTCGCTGATCTTCATCGAGCAGAACTTCGGGCCGCACATCGAGCAGAAGTGCGCCACCTTCGCCCCTTCCGCCGGCAACGTCTCGTCGTGGAACTCGCGCGCGGTGACCGGGTCGAGAGACAGGTTGAACTGGTCGCGCCAGCGGAACTCGAACCGGGCCTTCGAGATCGCGTCGTCCCACTTCTGCGCGGTGGGGTGGCCGCGCGCCAGGTCCGCCGCGTGGGCCGCGATCTTGTAGGCGATGACGCCGTCCTTGACATCGTCGCGGTTGGGAAGGCCCAGGTGCTCTTTCGGCGTCACGTAGCACAGCATGGCGGTCCCGTACCACCCGATCATCGCCGCGCCGATCGCGCTGGTGATGTGGTCGTAGCCGGGCGCGATGTCGGTCGTGAGCGGCCCGAGCGTGTAGAACGGCGCTTCGTCGCACCACTCGAGCTGCTTGTCCATGTTCTCCTTGATCAGATGCATGGGGATGTGCCCGGGCCCTTCGTTCATCACCTGCACATCGTACTCCCACGCGATCCGGTTCAGCTCGCCCTGGGTCCGCAGCTCGGCGAACTGGGCCTCGTCGTTCGCATCGGCGATCGAGCCCGGACGCAGCCCGTCGCCCAGCGAGTACGAAACGTCGTATTCACGCATGATCTCGCAGAGTTCGCGGAAGTTGGTGTAGAGGAAGTTTTCGCGGTGATGGGCCATGCACCACTTGGCGAGGATCGAGCCGCCGCGCGAAACGATGCCGGTGACCCGCTCGGCCGTCAGCGGCACGTAGCGGAGCAGCACGCCCGCGTGCACGGTGAAGTAGTCGACCCCCTGCTCGCACTGCTCGATGATCGTGTCGCGGTAGACCTCCCAGGTCAGCTCCTCGGGCACGCCACCGACCTTCTCCAGCGCCTGGTAGATGGGCACGGTGCCGATCGGCACGGGCGAGTTGCGGATGATCCACTCGCGCGTGGCGTGGATGTTCTTCCCCGTCGACAGGTCCATGACGGTGTCGGCCCCCCACAGCGACGCCCAGCGCAGCTTCTCGACCTCTTCGTCGATCGATGACGTCACCACCGAGTTCCCGATGTTGGCGTTGATCTTCACCTTGAAGCCGCGCCCGATGATCATGGGCTCGAGTTCGGGGTGGTTGATGTTGGCGGGGATGATCGCCCGGCCGCGCGCGACCTCGTCGCGGACGAAGCGCGGGTCGAGCCCTTCGCGCAGCGCGATGAATTCCATCTCGGGGGTGACCTCGCCGCGCCGCGCGTAGTGCATCTGGGTGACGGGGCCGTTGCCGCGCCGGGTGGTGCGGCGGAGGCCGGGGGGAAGTTCGAGGGGGTCGTCCTTCCTGCCGGGCGTGAGGGTGGCGGCGCGGCCCGTGACGCGGACGTCGCGGGCGGCGATCCAGGGCTCGCGGAGTGGGGGCAGGCCCTCGCGGACATCGTGGCCGGGCGGGCCGCTGGTGTCGTAAACGCGCAGGGGCGGCTCGCCGCCCGAGAGGGAGATCTCCCGCATGGGGACGCGGATGCCTTGGGAGCCTTCGGTGTAGACCCGAGTCGAGTTCGGGAAGGCGTCACCGTAGGCGACCGGGGGGGTGCCGGGTGCGGGGAGGGTGTCTGGGGCGAATGCGCCGGTCGGCTTGATCATTGCGGTCGTCGATTTCTTCCGGCCCCCGCGTAGTCGCCGGGTGGGAGGCCCCGGCCGCGGGCGGGATGAACCGCTCGAGCCGCGCTCCCTACGCCGGTATCAGCCGGATCAGGTCATTGGGGTTCGCTCTCAATCCCGCGGCGTGCGTGGTCTGCGCCGCGTGCGTGGTTCGCGCGACAGCGCGGTGCTCGCGACATGCGCAACCCTCACGATGCGGGATGCCCCCGGCGACTGTGCGGAAGATAGGGCGACGGGGGCCGACAGGCCATGTGCAATAGCGACCCATATTGCCCATATCGAATAATATGGGTAGTATGGGTTCATGAAAACGACCATCGACATTCACGACGATCTGCTCACACGGGCCAAGCACCGTGCCCGGGAGACGGGTGTTCCGCTCCGCGCTATCGTCGAAGAGGGCCTCCGTGTCGTGCTGTGCGCCCGCGAGTCCTCCGGGGCCTACCGGTTGCCCGACCTGAGCGTGGGAGACCCGCATGGTGAGGATCCGCTGGAGGCCTACTCCTGGCAGGATCTCTCCGAAATCATCTATGGGTACCCCGTGGGCCAATGATCGCGGTTGACACGAATGTTCTCGTGTACGCGCATCGACGGGAGTCACAGGTACATGCCCTGGCCGTTCAGACCCTGCGCGAACTGGCGGAGGGAAGTCGCCGCTGGGCCATTCCGTGGCCTTGCTGCTACGAGTTCCTGAGTGTGGTGACCAACCGGCGGATCTGGCGGGGATCGGAATCTTCTCCAGAGGCCGCCTGGGCTCAGCTGCGGGCCTGGATCGATTCGCCCTCGAACCGCCTCATCGGAGAAACGAGCAGGTTTGTGGAGATCCTCGGGCGCCTTGTCCGGCACCCGCGCGTACGCGGCCCGGTCGTACACGACGCCCGCGTCGCCGCCATCTGCCTGGCACACGGTGCCGATGAACTGCTGACCCGCGACCGCGACTTCGCCCTGTTTCCCGAGTTGAAGACACGCGACCCGCTTGCCCGATAGCTTCAGGACCGCGCCGCCCTGACCGCTCTCATTCCCTCGCGGATCAGCGCCCACTGGAAGCGCATCTGGTCGCGCACGGGCATGGGCCTCAGGCCGGTTTCCCCGGCCTCGATCCGCACCTCCGACTCAGCCCGTCCGCCAGTCTGATCGCCCCGGGCCACCTGTGCGTCCCACTCGGCAATCCGCTCCCGCCACCGCAGCAGCACAGGATCCGGCGGCCCGAGTTCCTCGCCCACCCCCGGCGTGATGAACAGGGGCATCTCGGTCACGAGGGTCAGTGTGTCGCCGCTCAGCTTGCGCACCGCCTGCATCGAACTGGGACGGAACCGCGCGGCTGTCGCCGGGTCGTCCAGGGCGACGAAGTGCCGCCTCATCGCGCGGGAATCGGGACGGCTGCAGAATCCGCGGCCCAGGCGGTGGAACCCCTTTTCGCCGTGGCGCTCCACGTCGTGCAGCGTGTAGCCGGCCGCTTCCACTTCACGCGTCAGTGCCGCGGCCGCATCCCCAAAACGGGGCCACCACGACCGCTCGACCAGGAAATACGGCCCCGCTGCGACGCCCATGCCGTGCATGCTGACGTGCAGATCGTACGGGGCGCCCTCCCGCCAGAACTCCCACGCGGCCCGGTTCTCCGGGCGGGCGCCCCCGCTGTTCTCGCTGCGGGGGAAGCCGAACTCGATGTCGTCGCCGGGAAGCTCCCGGACCCGGTGGCGCAGATAGTCGGCGAAGTCGTAGAGCGGCGCGCCCGGGATCTGCCAAGCGGCATTGGCCTTCGCCCCGTCGGGATTGATGTGCGGGATGATCGACCAGGTGGCGGCGCGCCGCAGGGCGGCCCCGTCCTCACTGGCCAGAAAGCGCACCAGACGCTGCAGGAAGCGCGGCCCCACGGGCTCGTCCGCGTGGCAACCAGCGACAAGGCTGACACGCAGGGGCCCGGACCCGATGGTGTGTGCGTGGATTGGCGCCCCCTTGCGGGAGCGTCCGATCACATTGCCGACAGGCGAAGCGGCGACGCAGCTGAGGATTCGGGAAAACTCCACCGCGCTCCTCCTCGTGCTCACCCCGCCGGTATCAGCCCCGCTGCATCGAACTCCACCTCGTGGTCGCACATCATCCCGGAAAGGGTTGCGCTCGGTTGGGCGGGGTTGGGGTCGGCGGCCAACGTCAGGTCGACCGCGCAGGCCCCCGAGCGGTCGTCCAGCACCCAGTCCAACCCTCCGGTCACCGACCCATCGACAAGGAACTCGAAGGTGGATGCCACGATCCCAACATTCACTTCCGTACGGACGTTGGGATTGCCAGACACCGTGAACTCGTAGCCCTCGCTCGACAGGACGCATTCTTCCGGGTCCAGCGTGATGATCGAATTCAGGCGGGCTGTGTCGCCAGCCATCGTTTCCTCGAACCCGAACATCGCGGTGACCTGTCCGCCCAACGCACAGGCAAACACCCCGCCATCCGCAGTCACGGAGATGATCTCGGGGGTGGTGTCCGCGCCCAACTCCTGCATGCCGAGGTAGAGCGCTTCGGTCTCCTCCATGGTCAGAGGCTCGGCCGGCTCGGTGGTGCTGTCCTCACAGCCGCCAGCGACAAAGGCGGCCGCGAGGGCCGCGCACAGTGGTATAGAATTTATTCTTGGCATGTCCCTTGTCCCCTTTGAGTGTCGAATAGTAGCGGATTGGACAGTCTTTGTACTGGTCCGCATCCTTGTTGCCGGGCCAACAAAGTTGGTACCCTTCTCGCACTTCGATGATCCCATGGCCACGAAGGATGCCCGGCGGGAACCCACATGACCACGCTGCAACTAACCCCCGGCGAAACCGCGCTTCTCAACGGCGCGGAAGGCCCCGCTCCGCAGCTCGCCATGCGCATCGTCGTCCGCATGGGCGAGATCCTCGGCGCCGGAGAACTCGTCGAGATCGTCTCGTCCCACATCGACGGCTGTCTGCACCACGGCGACGGAGGGGTCGAGTTCGCGGAGCGGCTGGTCGAGCTCGGTGGCGCCGTGACGGTCCCCGCGACCCTCAACGTGGGCGCGCTCGACCTCCTTAACCCTGCGCGGGTGCGGTCCCATGGGCACCGCCGCGAGATGGCGCTGCGGCAGATGCGCGCCTACCAGGCCCTCGGCTGCGCGCCGACCTGGACTTGCGCGCCCTACCAGGCCGGGCACCGCCCCACGCCGGGCCAACACGTCGCTTGGGGCGAGAGCAACGCGGTGTGTTTCGCCAACTCGGTGCTGGGCGCGCGCACGAACCGCTACGGCGACTTCATGGACATCTGCTGCGCGATCTCGGGGCGCGCGCCGCGTACGGGCCTTCACCTGGGCGAGCAGCGCCGCGCGACCATCGTGGTCGACACCGGCGCAATCGACCCCGAACTGAAGCGGCGGGACGTCTTCTACCCGGTGCTGGGGACGTGGCTCGGCGCGACCGTGGACGATCGTGTGGCGGTGGTCGCGGGGCTTCCCGAGAGCGTAACCGAGGACCAGCTCAAGGCGATGGGAGCCGCGGCGGCGTCATCGGGCGCCGTGGGACTGTTCCACATCGAGGGCGTGACGCCTGAGGCGCCGGATCTGCGGACCGCCCTGGGCGGCGCGGACCCCGAAGCCGTAATCGCCCCCTCGCCGGCAGCGCTCCGCACCACCCGCGACACCCTCAGCACGGCGGCAGCGGACCGCATCGACGCGGTGGCGGTGGGCAGCCCCCACTTCTCGCTGGAGGAGTTCGCGCGGCTCGAAGCCCTGCTCCCCGCTGCGCCCTTCGCCGTCCCCTTCTACGTCTGCACCGGCCGCTTCGAGTACCACCAGCTCGAAACCGCCGACCGTCTCCGCCGCTTCGAAGAGGCCGGCGCCGAGATCGTGGTCGACACCTGCGTGGTGGTCACCCCGATCCTCCCGCCGAAGGACGGCGTGCTGATGACGAATTCGGGCAAGTTTGCGCACTACACCCCGTCCACTACCGGGTACGGGGTGGTCTACGGCAGCCTCGAGGACTGTGTCCGGTCGGCTTCGCGGGCCCGGGTCGCAAGGGACGAGAGCCTGTGGAGCTGACGGGCACGGTCATTCACCCGGGCTTGCGGGAGGCGGGCGGGCTCGCCGAAGGGCAGCCGTCCGCCGCAGGGCGGCCGAGCGCCGAGGGCCGGCTTCTCGTCCTCGACAAGCCGATCAGCTTCTGGGGCGGGGTCGACCCGCTCACGGGGCAGATCCACGATCCGCGCCACCCGCGCCACGGTACGAGGCTGGGCGGCCGCGTCCTGGTGATGGAACGCACGATCGGTTCGAGTTCGTCCAGCGCGGTGATGCTGGAACTCCTCCGCAACCGCGTGGCTCCGGCGGCGATCGTGGTGGGCCGCCCTGACGCGATCCTGGTGCTCGGGCTTCTTGTAGCTGAAGAACTCGGCTACGACACGATCCCCGTGCTGCGGGTTGGCCAACGGGGCATCGCCAGGCTTGCGGAGGCCGACGGCGTAGACGCGACGCTGCGCGAGGAAATCCTGCGAGTGGAGTGACCGGTCGCCCGCTCAGGGCAGCGCGTACCGCTCCAGCGTCTGAAGGCCGAAGTCGTCCATGTGGACCGCGTAGAGCACGCCGTCGCCGAAGCCGACGACCCGGCGGTTCATGAGCAGCTCGACGACCATCTGCCGTCCGCCGCCGACCGCGAAGACGTCGTACGTGGGAGCCTCGCCTGCATCGCGGTGGCGGCGCACCCAGGCGCGCCCGAGTCCGTCGATGGGGATGGGCCGATCGTAGAAGGCCGGTTTGACCTCGGGCCACGTGTACCCGTCCAGGTCGTCGTCATCGTCCGAACCGCCGCCCCGGTTGGCACGCATGCTCATGAAACCGTTCTCGACTTCGATCGCAATCTGGAGTCCTCCGCCCGTTTCCAGCCGTGCCTGCGCCCACTCTTCCTGTTCGGCGCGCCCGATAGCAACGGGCGTGTAGGGGATCGGCGGACCACTGGTGACCGAGCCGTCGTTCTCGACCCAGTCGACGCGATAGTCACCCGCGCGGGCGATCGCCACACGGCCATCCGGAGCTACGCCCCAGGCATCGCCGGGCGAAAGTGGAACCTGGCTGACCCGCTCGTTCTGCTCGCCCGGGCCACCCACACTCTCGCGGATGGTTTCCGGGAGGTCGAAGGACGCCACCGAGTCCAGTGCTTCGGATTCCAGATGGTAGCGCAGGATGCTGCCCGAATCGGCATCCATTCCCATCCGGCCGAAGCTCCTGAAATAGAGCCCGCCCTCGTCGTCCACGGCTTGCGGAAGCGCAATCACGATCTGGCCCATCGACATGTCGCCGACGCTGTAGGGCCGGGTCGCGCCGAACTCCAGATCCGCACTCAGTTCGGTAAGCCGACCGTTGCCGAGATCGACGAGCAACGTCCGGCCGCCGGGCAGCGGCCACACGGCGTCGGGCTGGCGGTACTCGCTCGGTCCCTCGCCCACGGCTCCGATGGTGTCGGCGGTGCCGGCATCGAGGTCCAGCCGAACGACGACTTGTCCGAGAGGATCGGCCACGAGCACGCGGCCATCGGGAAACTCGCGCACCGTCGAGACGACCGAGAACGGCTCGCCCCAGGTTGCCTCGGCCTCGCCCAGCGTGACGGTCGGGACGGCATCACCGCCGGCGCCGGATCCTCCGCTGCCCTGCGCAATCAGCCATATCCCCGCGCCCAGGACCACCGCCGCGGCCACCCCCGCCAGGATTCTGCTGTGCATCAGGCGAGTTGTCGCCGGCTACTTCACGAACAGCATGTCGCGGTACGTCGGCAGCGGCCACAGATCGTCCGGAATCACCTTCTCCATCCGGTCCGCCACCTCGCGCACGGCGTTCATCGCGGGGATCACGTTGTTGCGCATGTGGATGACCTTGGACGACACCTCGTCGCCGCCGAGTTCCTCGTTCTGCGCGTCGAGCTCGTCCAGCGCGGCGCTCAGCTCATCGATGAGCCCCGAGATCCGGGCGATGTTGCTGTCGAGTCCCGCCGTGGAGCCACCCGCCGCCGCCGAACCGCCCCGGGCGGACCCGAGCTGGTTCAGGTAGGTCACCGCCGCGGGCAGGATCATGCAGCGGGCCATGCGCGCGGCCGTCTCGCCCTCGATGTTGATCTTGATGAAGTACTGCTCGGTCAGCACCTCGAGCCGTGCATCGAGCTCCCGATGAGACAGGACGCCGTACTTGGCGAACAGATTGGCGTTCTTCTCCGCTGCCAGCGCCGGAAGCGCATCGACCGTGGATCCGGTGTTGAGCAGCCCGCGGCGCTCGGCTTCCTCGACCCACTCGTCGGAGTAGTTGTCCCCGTTGAAGATGATCCGCTTGAAGGAAGGGATCTCGTTGGAGAGCAGCGACCACAGCGCATCCTCGAGGGATGTGCCGGCCTCGACGATCGGCTCGAGCACGTCCGTCCACTCGTCGATGGCCTCGGCGACGATCGTGTTGAGCACAGTGGCCGGCAGCGAAATGCTGGACGCCGAGCCGACCGCGCGGAACTCGAACTTGTTCCCCGTGAAGGCGAACGGCGAGGTGCGGTTTCTGTCACCCGAGTGCCTTGGGAGGTCGGGCAGTGCGTTGACGCCAAGACCGAGCAGGCCTTCCCGCTCTCTCTCCTGGGCTCTGCCGGACTCCTCCAGCTGATTGAAGATGTCTTCCAGCTGCTGCCCCAGGAAGACCGAGATGATCGAGGGCGGCGCCTCGTTGGCGCCCAGGCGGTGGTCGTTGCCGGCCGTCGAGACGCACGCCAGGAGCAGGTCCTGGTACTTCTCCACCGCGCTCATCACCGCCGTGCAGAAGAAGAGGAACATGAGGTTGTCGTGCGGCGTGTCGCCCGGGTCCATCAGGTTCCGGCCCGAGGTCCCGAACGACCAGTTGACGTGTTTGCCGCTCCCGTTGATCCCCATGAAGGGCTTCTCGTGCAACAGGCAAACGAGTCCGTAGCGGCGGGCGTTCCGCTCCAGCACGCGCATGGTCAGCTGCTGGTGGTCCGACGCCACGTTGGCATTCTCGTAGACCGGCGCCATCTCGTACTGTCCCGGCGCCACCTCGTTGTGGCGCGTCTTCATCGGCACGCCGAGGCTGTACAGGTCCATCTCGACGGACTGGATGTACGCCAGCACCCGCTCGTGCATCGAGCCGAAGTAGTGGTCGTCGAGCTCCTGGCCCCGCGGCGGCTTGGCGCCGAAGAGGGTGCGGCCCGAGGTCATCAGGTCGGGACGGCGGTAGTAGAACTCGCGGTCGAGGAGGAAGAACTCCTGCTCGGGCCCGAGGTTGGCCGTCACGCGGCTCGGCTCCTCGCCGAAGAGCTTGAGCGCGCGCCGTGTGACGCGGTCGAGCGCGTCGATAGACTTGAGGAGCGGGATCTTGGCGTCGAGGCTCTCCCCCGCCCAGCTGGAGAACGCGGTCGGGATGCAGAGGTAGGTCGCGGACTCGCCGCCAAGGACGAAGGCGGGGGAAGTGGGATCCCAGGCCGTGTAGCCGCGCGCCTCGAAGGTCGCTCTCAGTCCTCCCGACGGGAACGACGATGCGTCCGGCTCACCCTGGACGAGTTCTTCGGCCCCGAAGTCGGTAATGGCACGGCCGTCCCGTCCCACCTTCAGGAACGAGTCATGCTTCTCGGCCGTGCTTCCCGTGAGCGGCTGGAACCAGTGCGTGTAGTGGGTCGCGCCCCGTGACAGCGCCCAATCCTTCATCGCCGCTGCAACGGTGTCCGCGACGCCCGGATCGAGTTCCTCACCGTGAGCGACCGTTCTCACGATCTGCTTGAAGACGTTGTCCGGCAGCCGGGATTGCATCTCCCTCATCCCGAAGGTGTCCCTACCGAAAACACGCGGCAGCAAATCCCGATCGGCCGACCGGGATTCCGGCCTCTCGCTCCAGGTCTTGGCGGCGCTGACAGAATCGAAACGTCTCTGGGTGCTCATCGTTGGATTGTCCTTTGGGGGGCGTGGAATTGCGCACGAGGAACCCGACCTGCCGGCCCGGCGAAATAGCTGGAAAAAGCAATGCTCTTGGGAAGCTGTAAGGGTGCGGGCACAGTTTCAAGGGTTCGGCGACAGAAACTGTTGTTTGTCCGCCAAAGTGGGCGATTTTTGGCCGACAAAAGGGGGGCAATGTGCAAGGGAGCGCTGTCGCTTGGCGATCCTGGTGGATGTCCGGTTTGGCAGGGGCGAAGTGAGGATCCTCTGCCCCGAGTGCGTACTCCAGGGGTACACATCGATTCGAAGACAGGCCGGCCGGCTCCCGCTTCCGAACAGGCAACCCAGGAGGACCCACATGACCAACTCCAGCGACTCCCAGCAAAGCACGAAGAACGCCCGCGACCCTGTCCGCTGGTATCTCAAGTCCATGTCAGGCCGCAGGGGCCCGGGCTTTCTCTCGCTCCTCGCCCTGCTGTTCATCGGGCTGAAGCTGACCGGTCACATCGACTGGTCGTGGGTTTGGGTGCTCTCGCCCCTCTGGGTCAAGGCCTCGTTCGCGTTGCTGATGGTTGCGGCGGCGGTTTCCCTCAAGAAGAAAATGGGCGGGAAACCCTCCGGGGAGACCTGAAGAGTTCCCTAGTCTTCCACCGTGAAGTGGAACATTCATTCCTGACCGTCATTCGGCGAAAGACGTGGGGACAACGCCCTACACTCCCAAGCCCCCCACCGGAATCACCCTCACTCCATCCGGCCTCGCGTACCCGTACCCGCTTCCCACGATCACGCCGAGTGCCGCGGGCTCCCCGCATCGATCCGTGTCCACCCTGTCGCCGAACTTCAGCAGCGTCTTCGCACCCTCGTCGACCCGCGACGCGCCCAGCTTGATCTCGAACGCGGCCCACCGCCCCGGCCCGACTTCCACGACGGCGTCCACCTCGAGTCCCGTGTTGTCACGGTAGTGGTACACGCTCGCTCCGTTCGCCTGGGCGTAGATGCGCAGATCCCGGACGACCATCGACTCGAAAAGGAAGCCGAACCACTCGAAGTCGTAGAGCAGATGATCGGGGGCCGCGCTCAGGGCGGCCACGGCCAGCGACGGATCCACGAAATGGCGCCTGGACGCGGCCCGAAGTCTTGACCGTGACCGAAGATGGGGTGACCAGGGCGGCTGATCCTCCACGAGCATGAGCCGTTCGAGCGCGGTCATGTAGGAGTGGGCCGTGTGGTTGCTGAGGTGCTGGTCGGGTCCGCCGGCGTCCCGGGCCAGCCTGGCCATGCTTGCGCACGTCGCGACGCTGCGCCCCAGCGACTGCAGGAATCGTCCGACCCTCGAGGGATCCCGGTCCGAGCCGTCCACGCGCCGGATGTCGGTCCGGCACACTTCACCGAGGTAGTCCCGGTTCTCCGCCATGGCGTCGTCCACGGAGAGCGGCGGATCATCGAACGACGAGCCGAGATGTCCGGGCCAGCCGCCGACGCACACGAGTTCGGCGAGCTCCCGCACGGTCAGCTTCGCCGCGACACCGGGAACCGGATCACCGGCCAACAGCCTTGCGAGCGATACTTCGCCCGTCGACCGCCTCAGCTCCAGGAGCGACATCGGCCGCAGCCGCAACCTGCCAATTCGTCCCGCTCCGGTGTGCCGGGTGATGTCGTCGGGCGGCACAGCCGAACCGGTCAGGATGAAATGTCCCCGGCCCGGACGGTCGTCGACTGCGTGGCGCACATGGTTCCAGATGTCGGGCGCGAGTTGCCACTCGTCGATCAGGCGGGGCGTCTCCCCCTGGAGAAGGAATCCGGGATCGGCGCTGGCGGCCCAGCGGGCGGACCGGTCAGCGTCGAGCCGGACACCGCTGGCCGCGAGTTGCCGGGCCGTAGCCGTCTTGCCACATGCCCGCGGCCCCTCGATCAGGACCGCTCCGGAACGGTTCAGGCGCTGTTTCAGTTCCGCATCCGCCACACGGGGCCAGTACTCCCGGCGCATCGGCGCGAGCGGCCAACGCGCCGCGGGTTCGCGCACGACGTGGCGGGAGGGAATGTCGGGATGATGGGTCATGTGATCGGACTCGTGGGCTCTGGTGTGGGCTTGAGCCAATCAGCCTAACGCTGCGATAGCAAATTTACAATGATTTTGATAACATGTTTGCAAAATTTACAATGCCATATTCGCAACTACACCAAGGCCGATTCTGCTCCTCCCCACTACTACCCTTCTATTGCGATGTGTATTGAAATATGAATGCTGAGCGATCATATTTCAATGATGATGATTCCCCGGAAACACCACCTGGCCCGAGTCCGCCTCCTCTTGGACGAGTTCCCGGTCGTCGCCCTTCTTGGCGCGAGACAGGTCGGCAAGACCACCCTCGCCCGGCAACTGGCAGAGGCGCACCAAGAGCCCGTGGCCTGGTTCGATCTGGAAGATCCGGTCGATCTCGCCAAGCTGGAAGCTCCCGGATTCCAACTCCGGCCCCTGCGTGGCCTGGTGGTCCTGGACGAGATCCATCGGTTGCCGGATATCTTCCAGCTGTTGCGCGTTCTTGCAGATCGTTCCGGGATTCCGGCCCGCTTCCTCGTTCTCGGGAGTGCCTCGACCGAACTGCTCCGGCAGACCTCGGAGTCGCTCGCGGGCCGAGTCGCCCTCCACGTTCTCGACGGCTTCGACCTTACGGAAGCCGATGACTCTGAGCGGCTGTGGCTGCGCGGCAGCTTCCCCCGGTCGTACCTGGCAAGCTCGGATGCCGCCAGCCGCCGATGGCGAGACGGCTTCATCCGGACCCTTCTGGCCCGGGATCTGCCGGACCTCGGCAGCACCATCCCGTCGACGACGCTGCGCCGATTCTGGACGATGCTCGCTCACTGGCACGGCCAAACCTGGAACGGCGCCGAGTTCGGACGGGCCTTCGGCGTCTCCCACACCACCGTGCGGCGCTATCTGGACCTGTTGACCTCGGTCTTCGTGGTTCGCCGGCTACAGCCCTGGTTCGAGAGCATCAGCAAGCGGCAGGTGCGCTCTCCCAAGGTCTACATCGCCGACTCGGGCGTCCTCCACGCGCTACTCGGGCTCACTGACCGGACGGATGTGATGTCGCATCCCAAGGTCGGTGCTTCGTGGGAGGGATTCGTGGTCCAGCAGATCGTCCAGCTGTTGCGGGCGCCGCCGGAGCAGTGCTTCCACTGGTCGACTTACACGGGGGCGGAGCTTGACTTGCTCGTGCTGGACGGATCGAGACGCTATGGATTCGAGGTCAAGCGGTCGGAGGCGCCGCGCCTGACGCGGTCGATGCGCTCGGCGGTGGAGACGCTGAAGCTTGATTGGCTCGATGTGGTGCACGCGGGGACAGAGCGGTATCGGCTGGCGGATCGGGTGTGGGCGCTGCCGGCGGGTGAGCTGGTCGGGGAGTTGCGGGCTACCCCTCCACCGTAAAGCTGAACATCATTCCCGCGCTGAGGTGCTCGGCGATGTGACAGTGCAGCATCCAGTCGCCGGGGTTCGACATCTCGACGAGGATGTCCATGGTCGACCCGACAGGCACGATCGCGGTGTCCTTCCACACCATGTTGTCGTTCGGGACGTCGTCGCGCGCAAGCACAACGAACCGCTGGCCGTGCACGTGGATGGGGTGGTTCATGGGGTGGAATGACTCGGGCGAGTTGAAGACGCGGATCTTCACGAGGTCGCCCTGCTGGAAGGTCCAGTGGATGTCGCCGTTTTCGCGGCCGGTGGCGAGGTCCTGCAGGACCCAGGTGACCTGAGTGCCCGACGAGAGCCAGTTCATCATGGGCATCGCGTCGTTCCACTCCATTGGGGGGATGTAAAGGGTGTCCATCTCCATTGAGCGGATGATCGGGAGAGGAAGTCCCTGGACTCGCACGGTGGCTTCGAGGGTGTAGTCCGCCGCACGGCCCCGATGCGCGCGCATGGCCTCCGCCTCGGCCGCCACCTCTTCGATGCCACGTAGCGTCGCGTGGGCCTCGGTGACCTCGTCCCGGAGAGGCGGCCCGGCCACCGTGACCAGCGCCAGCGTGTCCACATGCGGGTAGAACTCGCCCCGGAAGTGGTTGATGGCCTGGATCGTGTTGGCGATCGCCACCTCCCCTTCCTCCGGGAAGACCACGTCCACGACGTAGCGCTCGGCCGGCGCGATCACCACGCTCGACACCCATGTCTCGCGCTCGAAGCGGCTCACATCCGACGCGACCAGCTTCACCTGCGCCGACCCGAAGGTGACGTTGAAGGTGCGGGTGTTGGCGACGTTGGTCATGAAGAAGCGGACCACCTCGCCCGGGCGCACCTGCAGCCCGTGCTCCGTCACCCCGTTCACGAGCATCACGTTGCCGAAGCGCCCCATGAGCGCGTGGGTCGGCGCTTCCTTCCCCCACGGGATGAAGCCCTGGTCGTCCATCAAAATGTCGTCCAGGACAAGCATCTCCTCGCGGTGCGCCGGCGCGTAGTAGTCCGGGTCGGGTGAGTCGACAAGCAGGTTGCCGTAGAGGCCCAGGTCCTGCTGCACGTCTTCGCGCATGTGGGGGTGGTACCAGAACATCCCCGCGTCGGGCACGCGAAGCTCGTAGACGAACGACTCGCCGACCTCGATCGGGTCCTGGGTGAGCGTCTCGACGCCGTCGAAGCGATTCTCGAGGCGGAGGCCGTGCCAGTGCACGGTGGTGGGGCTCTCGATCCGGTTGGTGACGCGCACCACGACGGTCGAGCCCTGCGGCGCCTGGATTAGGGGGCCGGGGTGCTGGCCGTTGTAGCCGTACATCGCCGCCGTGTGGCCCTGCAGCGTGCGCCGCACGATAGACACGTCGACGTCGAAGGTGTCACCGGGCGCGAGGTGCACAACCTCGCTGGGCCGCGCCTCGGGGAGCGTCATGACGTCGATGCCAGCCGCCGCGAGAAACGGCTCGACGGGGGGCAGCGCCATTTCGAGCCCCGGGATCATGGGCATGTTCGGGTCCATGGGAGGCATGCGCCAGCCGCCGCCCATCATCATGTGGCCGGCGTGGTCCATCTCCTGGGCGGCCGCGTGCGAGGCCCCGAGGAGGATGGCGACGGCCGCGAGCGCGAGCCGTCTACTCATACCCGTAGGCGGCGCAGTTCTTCTCTTCGAAGGGGCCGTGGCCGGCCATGGTGTGCATCATGCCGCTGCGGGACATGCCGCGGATGACGATCGGGCCCGTCCACATGGTCGCGTCGGGGTCGAAGGCGGGCTCCAGGGTGACCACCACGAGGAACTTGTTCCAGGCGACCTTGCCATCGAAGCCCGCCGGGTTGGTCAGCTCGCCGGCCAGCGCGATCTGGTCCAGTTCGGGGGTGGTGGTCCAGACCACGTAGGTGCCGCCGCGCGCCGGGTTGAGGCGGTCGAAGCGGACCGTGAAGTCGTACTGGTAGCTCCCGTCCTGTCCCAGCGCGATGCCGTAGGGGGACTGCGCGAAGGCGATTTCGCCGACACCGCTCGCGTTGCCGGTGCCCGGGACGCGCCTGGTGGAGACCATGGGGAACTGGTAGTACTCGGGGCCGGGCGGAGTGGCGGGGCGTAGGGCCGAGCCGGCGACATCGAGCGCGCCGCACAGGGCGACGCCTCCGGCCACGTCGACCGGCGACTCGGCCACCTCGGCCGGCAAATCGGCCACCCGCCAGCCTCCTTCGGCGTTCCGGACGGGGGCCGCGACGACGAGCAGCACCGTCAGCGCCGCGAACCCTCCCGGTGCTCCCGATCCAGTCATCCTCATCCTTCTCGCCCTCCGCGGTTCAGCTGACCGGACGCCGCAGGGGCGGACGATCCCACTCCTGGGCCGACGAGATGTTGGGCATGCCCCAGTCCTCGCCGTTCCAGCCGCTGAACCCGTCCATGCGGAAGGTCCAGAAGCCGGTGGACATGTCGCTGACGACGATCAGGCCGTCGGCGTTGCGGATGTCGACTCCGAAGGCGCCGTTGAAGACGGGCGTGCGGTCCCGGTTCGGCGGGCCGACGTAGGTGTCGTAGTAGCCGACGGTGACCGGGTTCTGGGGGTCCATGAGCGAGAAGATCTGCAGGCCGTCGAGGTAGCCCGAGGCGAAGACGTAGGGCCAGCGGACCTCGTGGTTGTGGACGAGGTTCTGCCAGTCGGCGGTCCAGGCGGAGATGGGGGTGCGGATGTTGGTGACCTCGCCGTCGAGGGCGGGCTGCAGGTCGAAGATGCGGATGGGCGCGTACTGGTACTCGGTCTCGGCGATGACGTAGCGGCCATCGGGGCTCGGGGTGAAGGTGTGGCCGCCGCGCACGCCGCTGACGCCCACGAGGGTGATCCGCAGTTCGGGGTTCGCGACGTCGGTCACGTCGTAGATGTAGTAGCCGCCGCTGCCGCCGCCGTAGAAGCGGTCCTGGCCGCTGTCGGGATGGTATCCGACGTAGAAGTCGTGGTAGCCGCGTCCGCCGCGGTTGAACTCGGTCTCGGGGACGGGGACCCGGCCGACCAAGGCGTTTTCGAGGTCGCCCTCGACCACGCGGCCCAGGTCGTAGACGTGGGCAAAGGGGCCGCTGACGGTCGAAAAGAGCAGGACCCGTCCGTCGGAGTGCTTGTAGATGAAGATGTTGTGGAAGCCGCCCGGCAGGTCGGGCTCGCGGATCCTGGCGACCTCGGTAACGGTGGAGGCATCGGGAAGGCCCGTCACGTCCAGGACCACAGCGCCCATGTCGGTGTTGGGACCGCCCTGACCGAACTGCAGCGACTGCACCACGTAGTAGCGGTCACCGACCTTGAAGTGCTTGACGTCCATGCCGCCGGTGCGCATGTGGAGGTCCTGGTTCTCGATCCGCCATTCGTAGAGGAGTTCCGGGCTCTCAGGATTGGCGATCGAGATGATGTCGAGGCCCTTGGGGCCGACATCGCCGTAGACCATCCGCGCGACGTACGCGTACGGGCGGTCGAGCTCCTGCTCGATGTCCATGTCGGCCACGGAGAGGCGCGGGCCGAGCGGGATGTGGCCGAGGATCTCCATGTTGTCGCTCCCGGGCGAAGAGGCCGTCCACTGGGCGTGGACGGGTGGGGCGAGGGTGGAGAGGCCGGCGAGGAGGAAAGCGGCGGCGGATAGTACTGTGGGCTTGAACCGAACGGACATTGACGACTCCCTGGGTGGCTCGGTTGGCTGGACGACCCGCGGGCGGGGCGGTTCCAGGCGGCGAAGGGCCGCCGGATTCAAGGTACTAACGGGGTTTCCGGTTGGGCAATCGGGGGGGCGGGAAGCCACGGGGGCTGGAACCGGGCTGTGGCCTGTGCATACCGCTACCGACGGCCTACCTCCACCGATGCGACACCGGTTCGCGGTTCGGGGATTGGATCACCGTATTCGCGCAGGGATTCAAGATGGAAGACTACCGCCTCGCGGATCAGCTTCTCCGCATCCTCATAGGAGTCCGCGGCAGCAACGCATCCTGGAAGATCGGGCGCGTAGGCCGAGTAACCGTTGTCGGTTGGCTCAATGACGATCGCGTATGTCATGGGGTTGCTCCATTCGTAGTCCCGCCTGCTTGAGGATACTCTTCCAGGTTCCTGGCGCCAAGTCCTTGCTTGGTCTTCCTGCAATGGTTACGGCCCCGGGCTTCACAGGATGTCGATAGTGCCGATGACTTCCGCGTGTTCGGGCCAGGTACCAGCCATCAGTAGTCACCAGTCGAATCGCGTCTTTGACCTTGGGCAAGCGCCCTCCTCCGCTCGTTCCGGAACTGCAGCCTTGCGGTCAAGTTGCAGTCCCGCGTCAGCGGACGATCATCACCTGCTCGCGGAGACGGCTACCCGGCGAAGCTCCCACCTCACCACGGCATCCGCTGCACCGCCATCCACGCCGCAGTCGCCCCGGTCACGACGGACAACACGACGTTCCAGGCCTTCTCCGACAGGGACAGGCCCCGCGCAGCAGCCATTGCCAGCACCAGCACTCCCCCCGCGACCACGATCTGCGCGAGCTCAAGCCCGATGTTGAAGGACAGCAGGGGCAGGAAGATGTTGCGCTCCTCGCCCAGGACCAGGCGGAGGAAGCTCGAGAAGCCGAGGCCGTGGATGACGCCGAAGATGAGCGCGAGCCCGTACCGCGCGGGGCGGGCGGCGACCCTGTGCTCAGAGGCTTTCTCGCGCCGGATCACCACCAGATTCACCACCGCCGTGGCGACGATCGTCACTGGAATGAGGAACTCGACGAGCCCGGTATCGACCCGCACCAGCCGCAGCGTGGCGAGCGCCAGCGACACCGAGTGCCCGATTGTGAAAGCGGTCACAAGCACGAGCAGCTCGCGCCAGCGCGTCAGCGAATAGGCCGCGCAGAGCGCCGCCAGGAAGAGGATGTGGTCGTAGCCCTGCAGGTCGAGGAGGTGCTCGAAGCCGAGGCGGAGGTAGACGTTGAAGGTGGTCATGGGTCAATGAGCTCCGGCGCGGTAGCGGGCACGGCGGGCGCGAACACCCCGCACGGCAGCCCAGATCGCGCTCCAGGCCAACCAGGACACGCGTTGCCAGGGTGTGAGGGTGCGGAAGTGCGACCATAGCAGCAGCGGGACGGTGGCCGCCAGCTTGACCGCCGACCCTTCGTGGTGCGGCAGCCTCCGTTCGACCACGGTGACCGCGCGGCGCCGCTCCCGGTGCAGGGCGCCCTCGATCGCGCTGCCGAGCTGTTGCGGCGACATGTCGCGCCAGCCGGGGAGCCGCATCACGCTCCAGGCCGCGACGGTGCGTCCCCATCCGTGGTGGTTGGCGCCGGCCACCACCGCCAGATCCATGGCGTCGGCGAGGGCGAGGATCTCGCCGCGCCGCTCACGGACCTGCTTGAGGCCGCGCGGCGCCCCGTCGCTGAGCTCGACGCCGATCACGCCCGCCGGGGTGCCGGGCGCGAGCGGGACGATCTGGTCGAGCGGGCCGGGGAGCGTGTAGAGCATGGTCGGGGGGGCCGCGCCGCGGTCGTGCGCGGCGGCGATCGAGTCCGGGTCGAGGTGGTGCCGGGTGCTGTCCAGCGCGAAGACGTAGCGCGCGCGGTCGCCGAGGATGTTGGTGTGGCGGTCACGCAGCCGCACCTCCATGCCGCTCAGCAGCACGGTGCGGTCGCCGGCGCGCGCGGGATTTGCGGGCAGCGCCTCGTCCACGCCCGCCCAGGTGTAGTGGTCGGTGAGGTACGCGGCGTGGAAGCCGCCGGCTTCGTGCCATGCGCGATTGCGGGCCGCCGTGAAAAGGGACCACCCGTCGTGCGAATGGTTGGTGTGCGAATGGAAGTCCACCGCGACGAGATCGGGTGCGGCCAGCCGGATCGCGGCCATGGGGCGCGGGAAGAGGGCGGCGGCCGCGTAGAAGGCGAGCAGGGCGGCGAGCGCGGCGACGGCGAAGAGGGCTTCCCGGGTGAGGCGGGGGCGCGTGGCGCGGGCCGCGACGAGGCGGCAGGCCGCGTACAGCACGATCACGGTCGCCAGGACCGCGTAGTGCTGGGTCACCGTGAGAAGGGACAGCGTGTCCCAGAGGCCGAAGAGGGGCGCGCCGAGGAGGTAGCCGGGCGGGTGGTGGAGGGTGGCGGGGGGGAAAGGCTGGTGGGTGGCGGCGTCGCGCAGGGCGGGCACGGCTACAAGCGTCGAAAGAGCAACGGCACCGGCGACTGCGAGTGGCCCGCGGAATGATCGAATCATTCAGAGGACCAGTTCAGCTTGGGCGCACCGGCTGCCGGCGCAACGGGCGGCGCTTCGCCTTCCCCGCCTGGCTCGCATTCGTTCGGAGGCAGCTCCACGCGCAGGCGGCACCCGAGGGTGTCCAATACGGCGAGCATCTTGTTGAGCCGGACCGTCGTCTTGCCGCGCTCCAACTCCGAGAGAAAGCGGACACCGACACCCGCCGCGCCCGCCAGCTGGTCCTGGCGGAGGCCCTGTGCACGTCGCGCAGCCCTCACGATGCGTCCAATTTCCGCAGGCGTCACTGCAAATCACTTTCCCGATCGGGCAAATTGGCCCGCCGAAACCGGGGTCGAGGACCCTCATTCAACCCCAACACATTCCCGAACGGGAAAATCGCGTCCGGAAGTGCTGCGGTCAAGGTAGAATTTGCCCGAACGGGAAAACCAACGTCCGGCGGGGATTCGCGCCGCCGCCCCCTACCTCGCGAACGAATGCGAGTACTTCACCAGAAGCGCCCGCCCGGACGACAGCGGACGCCTCGGCCCCAGCCCGTTGTCGCGCTCGTTGTAGAACCCCTCGTTGTAGACGATCCAGAGGTCGGTGCCCTCGCGGAAGTGATAGCGGAAGCGCACGTTCAGGCTCGTCAGGTCGGTGGCGCTGTTGTACTGGCCGAAGGTGCTCATCGACACCTTGGGGTTCAGCGCCGTCTTGACCCTCAGGCGCCCCAGCTGGGCGGTGGTGCCGACGCCCCGCTCGGCGAAGTCCAGGCGGTTGACCTCGTAGCCCGCCTCCAGCTCCAGATATTTCGACACGACCCACACGGGGGCCACCGACAGGCTGACCCGGGTGCCGTCGTAGAAGCTCCCCAGCGAAGCCTCGAATTCGCCGCGCACGAAATCGGCGCGCGGCAGCCTCAGCATCGCGGTCGCTTCGTGGAACCAGTACTCGCCCGCAGGTATGACCACGTCCGAGATCGGGAAGGGATCGAGCACGCTCTCGAAGCTGGACAGCGTTCCCACGGTCAGGTTTGACCCATCCCGGAAGTCGAACTCGATCTCCGGCTTGATCTCGCGGGACTCGGCGGTCCGGTCCGCGTTGCGGAAGTATTGGGCAGTGCTGATCTGCAGCGCGCGCGCGAGCAGGGGCGACGAATCGTCCCGCAGCTGCCGGTAGCGCAGCTGGGCACCGCCATAGGTGAAGTCCTTCCGCAACTGGAACCCCAGGCCCGGCAGGTAGTCCTCGCCAACCCGGATCCCCTCGGCGTAGTAGGAGAACCCCTCGTCGCGGCGGCGCTCCAGCCGGACCCTCCCGAGCCCCGACTCCAATCCACCCCCCTGATCGGCCGCCTCGTCGAAGGTGTCGGCCCACTGGAGGATCAGGTACTCGTATCCGAGCCAGCGGATCACGGCGTCGAGGCCGTAGGCGGTGTTGTTGCGCCCGCTCGATCCCAGGCGGGTGGTGAGCATGCCGCCGACGCTCGAGAAGTCGTCGATCACCTGCTGGCGCAGCCGGAAGACGCCGACGTTCTCGGACGACAGGTCCCCGTGCGGGGCGGTCTGCATGCTGAGGAAGCCGAAGTCCGTGCCGGCCCAGCGCCCCACCGCCCGCGCCCCCCCGTAGATGCGCACGATCTCGCCCTGGTCCAGCCCGATCCGGCGGCTGTGGAAGAGGCGGTTGAACATGCCGCCCGTGTTGAAGTCGAAGGTCGAGGCGCGTTCCTGGAAGAACTGCCGCTTCTCGGGGAAGAACAGGGCGAAGCGCGTCAGGTTGATCTGCTGGTCGTCGGCCTCGACCTGTGCGAAGTCGGTGTTGAGGGTCAGGTCGAGCGCCAGGTTCGAGGTGGGCGAGTACTTGACGTCGATCCCCGCCTCGGTCGTGGGATCGCGCTCGCTCCGCCACTCGGCCTGAGGCACGTCGGGCGGCTCGGCCAGCACGGGATTCTGCTTGAAGCCGCCCAGGGTGAACGGCGTCACGTACACCGGCGCGGACTGCTGTGCGTCGCGCAGCACCACCCGCTGCGCCCTCGACGGTTTGGCGAACCCCAGCCGCCCCCACCTGGGCTCGATCGGCGGAAAGATCTGCCGCTCGTTCTTGCGGGCGATCACCCGGTAGAGGATCAGGCCCATGGTCACCTCGTTCCCGGTGACCTGAAAGCCGAGTGTCGAGAACGGGATCCTGAACTCGGCGAACCATCCTTCGTCGGTCTGAGTGGTGACAACGTCCCAGTACGAGTTCCAATCCCAGTTCATCGGCATGCCGTTGGTGAACTCGGCGTCGTTCGACATCGTCCGGTCCTGCCGCACCCCCGACGGATTAACGGTGAACCAGACCGCGGTCTCGTAGTCGTTGTAGCTGTCGATGATGATGGACAGGATGTCGTCGCCGCTGTACTGGTCGCGGTAGAAGGTCCCCGTGCGGATCCCGTCCGGCTCGGAATCCCACATGCGCCCCGCGATGTACAGGTACCGGTCGTCGTGCGCGATCCGCACGTCGGTCTCTTCCGTGAGCGGTCCCCCGAAGTTGGGCTGGTACATGGACATCTCGTAGGGCGCGACTTCGTCCCAGGCCGCTTCGTCCACGACGCCGTCGATCACGATCTCGCCCGAAAGGCGGGGAATGGTGATCGGCGAGTCGGGATCGGATTGAATAGAGCGGAGCTGGCCGCTCAGGCCGCCCGGAGCCGCCAGGGAGGGCGCGAGAAGGGCCCCGGCGAGGAGGATATTTCGTGTCCGCTTCACGTCGTCGCGTGTCATTCCATGGGTTGCGTGCCGGCGCGGAGGATGCCGCGCACGGTGATAACATACTTCATGGCCACCTTGCACCATGAAATCGTTGAGGCTCCCGGGTCGGCGCCCACCCGGCAGATGCTCCTGCTGCACGGGATCTACGGCGCCGGAAGGAACTGGGGCACCATCGCGCGGCGGCTTGTGCGGGCCCGGCCCGATTGGCGCGTGGTGCTGGTTGACCTGCGCTCGCACGGCCAGTCGCCCCGGCTCGCGCCGCACACGATCGATTGCTGCGCGGCCGACCTGCTCGGCCTGGAGAACCACCTCGGCCGACCCGCCGACGCCGTGCTGGGGCATTCGTTCGGGGGGAAGGTCGCGCTGGTGTATGGGCGGCAGCGGGCGGGAGGGGGCGGGACGGATGGGGGCGGGCCGTCCGGGGGCGGGCTCGGAGATGCGGCGAGCGGCCACCGATATGGAGGCGCACCCCTCCAGCTCTGGATCGTCGATTCCTCGCCGAGTGCAGGACGGCCCGGGGGCGGCGCCTGGCGGATGCTGGGAATGCTGCGGCGGCATCCGGGTCCGTTCGGCAGCCGCGCCGAGGCGGTCGATGCGGTCGCGTCGGAGGGGTTTCCGCTGCCGGTGGCGAACTGGATGGCCATTAACGCGGTGCGGACCGACGCCGGGCTGGAATGGCGCCTAGACCCCGACGAGATGGAGGCCTATTTGCGGGATTACTTCCGCACCGACGCGTGGGATGTGGCCGAGCGGCCGCCCGCGGGCGCCGCGGTCCACTTCATCCGGGCGCTCGGGTCGAGTGTGCTGGACGATTTCGCCAGCAGGCGGATCCGGGCGGCGGCGCGCGCCACCGAGCGGGTCTTCCTGCACGAGGTCGATGGCGGGCACTGGGTGAATACCGAGAACCCGGAGGCATTGCTCGAGCTGCTAGTGGCCGGGCTGGATTGAGAGGGGGCCGCAGGTAATCCCTCCCTGAATGCGAAGGCCCCCGCGCCGGCATCGGCGCGGGGGCCCCTGCGGGCTGGCGAGGACCGGGCCGCCGCCCGGCCATCGCCGCCCTTCAAACAACAGATCCGGCTAGTGGGAGATCCGGAATCCGAAGTTGATCGACCGCGGGTAGCCCAGGAACACCTCGGCGTCGTCGGCCTTGTGGCTCAGCTGTCCGCGCTCGCGCTCGGCGGCGTCCTGATAGCCGTTGAAGCGCGAGTTGTCCTGTGCGTCCTGGATGTACTTGGTGTCCAACACGTTGAACGCGTGAAGGAAGATCTGCACGTTTCCACCGAAGGCCGCCGACAGCTCTGCCGGAAGCCGGTACGATGTGTGCAGGTCGAAGACCGTGTACCCCGGCGGACTCCACGACTGGATCCCCGCGTCGATGTCGCTGGTGCGCCCGAACGGGTCGAAGTTCGCGTAGTGCTTGCCGTAGGTCTTGCCCACCACGCGCCCGTAGAATCCCCCGGACGGGAAGAACGACAGCGCGTACGCGAACTGGGCCTGCGGGGCATCCCCCACATACAGGCCATTCAGGTAGAAATTGTACTCCAGCGTCTCGCTCTGCCGGTCATCGGGCTTGTAGGTGCCCGTGGGATCGTTGGTGTACTTCCAGTCTCCGAAAGAGAACGCGCCGTCGAAGCGCATCCAGTCGGCCGGCTGGAAGGCGGCCTCGAGTTCGAAGCCCATGTGGCGCGCGTCGACGCCCAGCAGGTTCACCAGACCGTCCTGGTTGTCGCCCAGGAGGTTGCGGATGAAGAGGTTGCGGGTCCGGTCGTTCCACTGCGTGAAGTAGACGTTGGCATCCAGGGAGACCTGCCGGTTCAGGGAGCGGAAGCGCGTCCCCGCCTCGAACGACGTGAAGGTCTCGTTCGTGGGATCCGGGTTGAGGATGCCGCGGTTGTCGTCGATGACGCCGTCGAAGATCGGCACCTTCGAGACCAGCCCGGCGTTGCCGTAAATCGACCATTCGGGGTTGAGATTCCGCTGGGCGCCGCCCTTCAGCTGATAGCCCGTCAGGCCGCCGCTGCTCAGTTGGTGAATACCGCCGGTCGAGCCCCTGGTGAAGAAGTCGGTGAAGTCGTAGGAGATTCTCGAAACACCGACCATCCCGTAGTAGGACCCGTCGAGCGACGACTTTTCGGCCTGGAGGTGGGCGCCGATCCAGTTGACGTCGTTTTCGTTGTAGTAGTTGATCTTGTCGCCCAGGCCGCGGTTCCCCTGCTCCTCTGTCCAGAAGTCGGAGCTGCAGCCGCGGAAGCAGTCGTTGTAGAACTCGCCGCCGAGCAGGTCGCGCACTTCGCGGTAGTGCTCGATGGTCGCGGTCCGCCAGTCGATACCGAGCACCGTGTTCAGTCCGCTGCCGAATTCCTTCTGCAGACTGCTGATGACGCCCCAGGTGTCCTGGTTGTTCACCGAGTTGCGCAGGATGCCGAAGGATCCGCCGTTGTCGCTGCCGCGGTTGCGCGCGATCGTCGCGTTCCAGTCCGCGTAGCGCTGGCCGTACGTGTAGTCCCAGCGCATCGACCCGTAGGTGCCGGTGCCGCCGCCGTTACCGCCCGAATAGTAGGCCACAGTGTTGGCAGTGAGGCCGTCGCCCAGGTACGAGTACCAGTTCATGTTGACCTGGGGCTTGTAGAAGTAGTTCTCGCGCTCGTTCAGGAAGTTGCTGTCGAAGCGGCTGGAGACGCCCGCGCCGGGGCCGGTGCTGTTGAACTGGCGTCCGTTGTAGCTGGGGTCGACGCCGCCGACGTTCGGGTTCCAGAAGCGTCCGGCTTCGGTCGCGAATCGGTCCAGGCCCGCCGGATCGTAGTCGTCGAGCGAGGCCGCGAATTCACGGTCGATCGTTGCGATGTTGAGCTTGTACAGCCGCTGGCCGTGGCGCTGGGGCGCTCCGAGGGCGTAGAACTCGATCCGGTTGTTGTCGCCGAGCTTGTACTGCGACGCGAGGTAGAAGGCCCACGCATCGGTCCACACCCCGTCGACGAGGCCGTCGCCGGTCTTGCGGATCCCCGACGCCGTCATGGAGAAGTTCCCGATCGGTCCGGTAGATGCGGTCATGGTCGTCTTGAGGAAATCGCCCGAGCCGAATTCCTGCATGAGGGTGTAGCCCGGGTTCAGCGCGCTCGGATCGGTGATCACGTTCAGGGTCCCGCCGATGGACGGCGTGGCCAGATTGACAGCGCTGAGGCCGCGCTGCAGCTGGATGCTGGTGGCGGCGTCGCCGACTCCGTCCCAGTTGGACCAGTAAACCCAGCCGTTCTCCATGTCGTTGACGGGCACGCCGTTCATCATGACGGCGGTGTTGCGCTGGTTGAAGCCGCGGACGTTGATGCGCGCATCGCCGGCTCCACCGCCCTGCGCGGTCGCATAGACCGACGGGGTGATGTTGAGAACCAGGGGCAGGTCGCGGGAACCGAGCTGGGTCTGGATCTCGGTCTTCGAGACATCGGAGAAGGCGACCGGTGTGCGGCGCTCCTCGGCACGTTCGGCAAGTACCTCGATGCCGCCCAGCGCCAGCGCTGTGGGGGTAAGCGAGAAGTCGAGCATCGCCGTGCCGCCGGCCTGCACGGTCAGCTGCTGACTGTCGGCCGTGTAGCCGATCAGCTGGACCGAGACAGCGTAGGAACCGGCAGGAACGCCGACGATGTTGAAGCGGCCGCTGTCGTTGGTGAGCCCGCCGTACTGGGCGCCGGTCACCGACTGCGACAACACCACCTGGGCGCTGCCGACACCGGAACCCTCGGATGTGACGCTTCCCGTCACGGTGCCGCTATCCTGAGCGGTCACGGGCATCGCCGCGAGCAGCAATGCCAGGATCGGATAGATTCGTTTCATTCGCTCTGCTCCTGTTCGTGTTGTTGCGGATGGACGGTAACGTCCTTGGGCCGCGAGCCCATGTGAAAAGCTCGCTGCCATCGCCCGGCGACGGACGTCGTTGGGGCACTGCCAAAGTACAGGTTGGGGGCCGGTCGGGACAAGCGACCGGGCAGTGGATCGGACCACCGCCGGGCGCTGGATCCTGCCGCCGCCAGGCACTGGACACTCACCCGGGGAAACCCTAGAATCCTTTCCGGCGGCAAGCCGATGCTCGGTCGGTGGCCGGGGCCGGAATTCCGGCCCCGTCGCGCAGTCGGAACTCACCGCGTCAGCCCGGGTGTGGCGGCGCGGTGTTCTTTGGTTACACCACAGGCTCGCTCAAGGAGGATGGATGATTTCGGTTGAAGGGGTGACCAAGCGCTACGGCACCCTCGTGGCGGTCGATCGAGCCAGCTTCGAGGTGAACCGGGGCGAGGTCGTCGGGTTTCTGGGACCCAACGGGGCCGGGAAGACGACCACCATGCGCATGCTCACCGGTACGCTCCAGCCCGACGAGGGCACGATTCTGTTTGATGGCACCCCCATCGCGGACCGGCTCACCGAAGCCAAGTCGCGAGTGGGGTATCTGCCCGAAGCCAACCCGCTCTACGACGACATGCTCGTCTGCGAGTTCCTGCAGTACGTGGCCCGGCTGCGCGGCATGGATCCCGGCGCGGCCCGGCCGGCCATTTCCGATGCGGTCGACGAAACGGGACTGGAGGAAGTCTTCTTTCGCCCCATCGGCGAAATCTCGAAGGGCTTCCGGCAGCGCACCGGGATGGCCGGCGCGATCCTTCATCAACCTGAAATCCTCGTTCTCGACGAACCCACCGAAGGGCTCGACCCCAACCAGCGCGTCGAGATCCGCAGGCTGGTCAATTCACTGGGGAGCGAGCGCACCGTCATCCTGAGCACGCACGTGATGCAGGAGGTCGAGGCGACCTGCGACCGCCTGCTGATCATTTCGAAGGGGTCGATCGCCGCGGACGGCACGGTGGGCGAGCTGATGGACGCCGGGCGCGGGATTTCGCGATATACGGTCGAGGCGGACGGTGACGGGGTGGCCGAGGGGCTGCGGGGATTGCCCGGCGTGGCGGATCACACGGCCGTGGCGGTGAACGGGCGCGTCCGGGTGAGTCTGGAGACAACGGGGGACGAGGAGTTGCGCCCCGTGATCTTCCGGATGGCGACGGAGCGCGGCTGGGTGCTGTGGGAGCTGCGGCGCGAGCGGGCGACGCTGGAGCAGGTCTTCCGCGAACTGACGATGGACGACGCGGGGGCGGACTCCGGCGCCTCGGCTGCGGACGATGCAGCGGCGGGCGGCGACGCCGGCGGCGACGACTCAGGCGCGGCCGACGCACCTGACGCCGCAGCGGCCGGGGAGGTGGCGGAATGAACGTCAAACAGCTCCTCCTAGTGGCGCGCCGCGAACTCCGCGGCTTCTTCGACCATCCCACCGCGTATGTTCTGGCTGTCGCGTTCCTGGGCCTCGGGCTCTTCCTGGCCTTCCGGTCGCTCTATGCGATGTCGGCGGCTACGCTGCGGCCCTTCTTCGACCTGCTCCCCTGGCTGCTCGTCGTCTTCGTTCCGGCCGTAGCGATGAAGAGCCTGGCCGAGGAGCGGCGCGGGCGCACGCTGGAGTGGCTCCTGGCGCAGCCGCTCACCGAGACAGAGATTGTGCTCGGCAAGTTCCTGGGCAACTGGCTTTTCGTGATGATCACGCTGGCGGGCACGCTGCCGGTGGCGATCGGCGTGCTGGCGGCCTCGGAGGCGGACCCGGGGATCATGATTGCGCAGTACTTCGGGGCCGCGCTGCTTACGGCACAGATGGTGGCGATCGGCGTCTGGGCCTCATCGATGACGCGCAACCAGATCACGGCTTTCATCCTGGGCGCGTTCCTGTGCTTCGCGCTGGTGCTGATCGGGACGCCGATCGTGCAGATCGGGCTGCCGCGGCTGATCGGCGGCTGGGCCAGTCAACTGTCGGTGATGAGCCACTTCGAGAACGTCGCGCGCGGGGTCGTCGATCTGCGCGACCTGCTCTACTTCGGGTCCACCTGCGGGCTCTTCCTGCTGCTTGCCGTGGCGGCGCTGAGCGGCGAGCGGCTGAGCCACCAGGGCGGCGCCTTCCGGCGGCTGCGTCTCGGCACCGGGGTGATCGCGCTGGCCGTGCTCGTGCTCAACCTGGTGGGCGGCAGCGTGCGGGGCCGGCTCGACCTCACCCGCGACGACCTGTTCACCCTCTCGGACGGCAGCCGCGAGATCCTCGGTGAGCTCGACGACGTGGTCAACCTCACGCTCTTCATGAGCGACGACCTGCCGCAGGAGATCCAGGTGACGGAGCGCGATGTGCGCGACCTCGTGGCCGACCTGCGCGGCGCCTCCAACGGGATGCTCAACACCGCCGACGTGAACCCCGACGACGGCGAGGACGCGGCCGACGAAGCGTCGTCGATGGGCATCATGCCGATCGAGTTCAACGTCCTGCGCGACGACGAGTTGCAGGTGAAGCGCGGCTACTTCGGGCTCGCGGTCACCTACGCCGACGAGCAGGAGATCATCCCGGTGATCGACCGGGCGGACGATCTCGAGTTCCGGCTGGTCTCGACGATCGCGAACATGACGATGACCGAGCGGCCCACCCTGGCCTTCATGTCGGGGTTCGAGGCCAAGGAGTCCTTCCAGTACAGGGCCTTCCGGGAGAGCCTGGCCGACCGGTACAACATCACCACCGTGAATCTGGCCGCCGATTCGCTCGGGCCGCCGGTGGTGCCGGACTCGGTGTACGTGCTGGTGGTGGCCGCGCCGGCCCAGCCGCTCTCGTTCGGTGCCGTGCGCGCGGTGGAACGCTACCTGGAGGGCGGCGGTGCGGCGCTGCTGCTGCTCGAGCGGCACGCGATCAACCCGCAGTCGCCGATGTCCATGCCGGTGACTTCCGGCCTGGAGGACCTGCTGGCCGCCCGCGGGGTGGAGGCCTCGGACGAGATGGTGTTCGATGTGGCTTCGTCCGAGCGCGTGTCCGTTCCGCAGGGGTTCTTCAACGTGATCCGTCCCTATCCGCTCTGGCCGATCGCCTTCGGCGGCCAGGATCACGCCACCATCCGCGACCTCAGCAACGCAACGTTCGGATGGGCCGCTCCCTTCACCTGGGAGGAAGACAACACCGCGGTGACGCCGTTGTGGAGTACCTCCGAGGGCGGCGGCACGCAGGCTCCCGGCGGGATGATCGACCCCCGCAACGAGTTCGCGAGTTCGGTGGACGAGTTGGGGATCCACACCCTGGCGGTGGCGATCGATCCGGCGATGGCCGGCGAGGGTGGCGCCGGCGAGGGCGACGAGGGCGGCACAGGCGCGGCCGGTCAAGGCGGCGCGGGTGAGAGCGAGGAAGAGGCTGGCGAGAGCGAGCGGGGTGACGAGGCTGACGGCGGTGAGCAAGCTGGCGAGAGCGACGCGGATGACCAAGCCGTCGAGGCCGGGGCGAGCATGCCCAGCGGTCCATTCCCGGGGGGCCGCATCATCGCGGTTGGCGACGGGGACTTTCTCGAGGACCGCTTCGCCCAGGCCAACTCCCAGAACGTGATCTTCGCGGCGAATGCCGTCGACTGGCTGGCCCAGGACGAGGCGCTCATCGGCATCCGGTCCAAGGACAGGACCCCGCCAGCGCTCGCCTTCGAGTCGGACACCGGCAAGAACGCTCTCAAGTGGGGGTCGCTCGTGGGCGTGCCGGCGCTGTTCATGCTCTTCGGCTTCGTGCGCGTCACCGGTCGTGCGACCCGGGCAAGGCGCCGCTGGGACGAGGAGGGCGGACGATGAGCGAGAAGACTCTGCGCATGTCGCTGTACTGCCTCGTGGCAGTCACGGTGTTGTATCTGGGCGTGACGATGATGCGCGGCGGCGGCAACGGGGCTCAGGCGACGGATCAGGCCCTGCAGGACGCCTTCGCCGAACTGGGGCGGGTGTCGCACACGCACTTCGAGATCGCCGGCCCGCGCGACACCATCCTCCTGGACAAGGCCGACGGCGCCTGGACGGTGAATGGATTCGAGGCGGACTCGGGTGCGGTCGCGCGCTTCCTGCGCGCCGTCGAAGAGGTCGAGATCGCCGCTGTGGCCGCGACCAACCCCAACAATCACGGCCGGCTGGGCGTGAGCGCCGACAGCGCCTGGTCGCTGGGGACCGGAGGCGGTCCGGCAGTGCTCCTCGGCAAGACCGGCAACCGCTTCCGCACGGCCTATGCCCGCCTGCCCGACGCCGACCTGGTCAGCCTGATCGAGGGCGACCTGCGCTCGGCCGCCGCGCGTCCCGTGCTGGATTGGCGCAACAAGGTGATCCTGCAGACCGACACGGCGATCGTGGCGAGCATCCGCGTCACCCGCGACGGCCGCACGGTCCTTTACGAGCGGCAGGATTCGAGCTGGACGGCCGATGGCGACGAGGCGGACGCGGTCACGGTGCGCAACATCCTGCAGGAGCTGGCGAATCTGCGCGCGAGCGGCTTTGCCCCGGACGATGCCGAGATGCCCGCCGAGCCGGAGCGTTCGGTGCAGGCCGCGGACGCGAACGGCAACGAACTCGCGTCGGTCACGCTCGCCGATGGCGACGGGAACGTACTGGTGCGCTCGGCGGGAAGTCCGTACATCTTCGAGGTCCCGACCTTCAGGGCAGACCGGATCGCCCCCGCCCCGCCGGACGAAGGATAGCCCGCCATGAGGCCCCAGACGCAATACGACGCCGTCGTCGTCGGTTCGGGAGCCGGCGGCGGAATGACCGCGTTCATTCTTGCGACCTCGGGGCTGCGCGTGCTGCTGCTGGAGGCCGGACGCGACTACGACCCGCTGCGCGAGACTCCGATGTTCCAGCTGCCGAAGGACGCGCCCCTGCGCGCCGCCGGCACCGCGGACAAGCCCTTCGGCTTCTACGACGCCACGGTCGACGGCGGCTGGCAGGTGCCGGGCGAGCCGTACTCGGTGGCCGAGGGCTCGGAGTTCATGTGGTGGCGCTCGCGGATGCTTGGCGGGCGCACGAACCACTGGGGCCGGATTTCGCTTCGCATGGGCGAGTACGACTTCAAACCCCGCAGCAGGGATGGTCTGGGGTTCGACTGGCCCATGACTTACGACGATCTCGCACCATACTACGACAAAACCGAGCTCTTGATCGGTGTTTATGGGTCCAATGAAGGGTTGGAGAACACGCCGAACTCGTCTCCCGGTGTGCTGCAGCCGCCTCCCCGGCCCCGCGCCTACGAGCTCCTGACGCGCAAGGCGTGCCGCAGACTCGGGATCCCGGTGATCCCGGCGCATCTTGCCATCATGACGCAGACGCAGGATCCGGACCGCCTGCCCGGCGAGCTGTTCCCGGACAACGACCTGGCCCGGCGCGTCACTGCCGACTCGATGCGCGGCCGCGCCGCCTGTTACTGGGCGACCCCCTGCGGACGTGGCTGCTCGATCCGCGCCAACTTCCAGTCCACAACCGTCCTGCTGCCCCCCGCGCTCGCCACCGGCAACCTCGAGATCCGCACGGGAGCCATGGTGCGCGAGGTGACCGTGGATTCGCAGGGACGCGCCACGGGAGTGCACTACGTCGACAAGGCCACGCTGCTCGACGAGTTTGCCGCGGCGCGCGTGGTCGTGGTCGCCGCGAGCGCCTGCGAGTCCGCACGCATCCTCCTCAACTCCACCAGCGCCACCTTCCCGGACGGCCTTGCGAACAGCTCCGGCCTTGTGGGCAAGTACGTCATGGACACCGTCGGCGCGAGCGTGTATTCACACATTCCTGCGCTCCAATCCCTTCCGCCGCACAACGACGACGGCGCTTCCGGAATTCACATGTACATGCCGTGGTGGCTGTACGGCGAGCAGCTGTCGGGCCAGCTCGACTTCCCGCGGGGCTACCACATCGAGTTCGGCGGCGGGCGGCGCATGCCCGGCTTCGGCGCCTTCGCGGGCCTCGAGCCCCTGACGGGCGGCAGCTACGGCCAGCGCTTCAAGGATGACTGCCGCCGCTACTACGGCAGCTTCATCGGCTTCGACGGCCGCGGCGAGATGATCCCCAACGAGGACTGCTACTGCGAAATCGACCCGGACCGCGTCGACCGCTACGGCATCCCGGTTCTGAAGTTCCACTGGAAGTGGGCGGATCACGAACTGCGCCAGGCCGTGCACATGCAGCAGACCTTCGCCGAGATCGTGGACGAGATGGGCGGGCAGGTGCTCTCGGCCATCCACACCGACGGCGAGCAGGCGATTTCGAAGGGCGGGGAAATCATCCACGAAGTGGGCGGCGTCCTAATGGGTGACGACGCGCGCACTTCGGTGGTCAACGAGTTCTGTCAGTCGTGGGACGTGCCCAACCTGTTCGTCACGGACGGCGCGCCCTTCGTGTCAAACGCGGACAAGAACCCGACCCTGTCGATCATGGCGATCGCGTGGCGGGCCAGCGACTACATCGTCGAGCAACTCAGGCAGAGGAGCATCTGATGAGCGACGATCCGAATGTGCGCTCCCCGGATTCCGGGGCCGGCCCGGCCGGCGAGCCCGACACGGCTGCGCAGTCGACGGAACCCGGGGACATCTCCCGGCGCGGGGCCCTCAGGGTCATCGCCGCGGGGGCGGCGCTTGGCGCGGCCGCTTCGTGCGGTCCCGAAGACGCCGCCCAGTCGACCGAATCGGCGCACGAATCCCTGTCCGGCTTCAATCCCCTGCCTCCGAGCAACCCCATGGCCGCCGGCACGCCGACCGATCCGGACATGCTGGCGCCCGTTGTCCCGTGGGACATGGTCCTCACGGACGAGGAGATGCGGCTCGTTTCGGCGCTCGCCGACGTGATCATCCCGGCCGACGATCGCTCCCCGGCAGCCAGCGCGGTGGGAGTCGCCGATTACGTCAACGAGTTCGTGTCGGCACCCGGCCACGAAGACAACCTCACCGCGCTGAGAGGCGGCCTCGCATGGCTGAACCGCGCCGCGCAGGAGCGGTTCGACGTCGCAGACTTCCCTTCCCTGACGCTGGCGCAAAAGCACGAGATCTGCGACGAGATCTGCTTCGAGCCCGACGCCCCCGCCGATCTCAAACCGCAGGCACGTTTCTTCGACCAGTTCCGCGACATGGTGTCGACCGGGTTCTGGACCACCGAGGAGGGGATGCGCGATATCGGCTACGTGGGGAACATCCCGCTGCCGAGCTTTGACGGACCGCCGCCGGAGGTGCTGGAGCGGTTGGGGCTTGCGGGGGAGGATCTGGTTTGAGGCGGTCCCGCGGAAACGACCCGGGACAAGGCAATGTCCGGATGGGACACGCCCCCACCCCGGCACTCTTCCGGCCGCTCATTGCAGCCACGCTCCTGGCCGCGACAGCCTGCGTCGGCGCTCCGCAGGAGCCAGACCCGGTGCTTCTCGAGGCCATCGACTGGTACACCGGGGTGGCGGGCTCGGTGGACAACGACCGGGCGCGGGAACTGTTGGAAGAGGCGATTGCCGGCGGGGGCCCGCTCGCCATGATGTGGCTGGCGCGTGTTCATTCCACGGGACGCATGGGGTTCGCCCAGGACGAGGAGCGGGCTCGCGACATCGCCGACGGGGTCATCGGGAAGGTGCAGCGCGCGGCCGAATCCGGGGTGCTGGAGGCGATCTTCCTCATGGGAACGGCCTACGACGAGGGTCTGGGCAAGCCGATCGATCACGAGCGGGCGGCGCTATGGCACCGGCGGGCCGCCGAGCGGGGACATGTCCTGGGGGCCCATAACATCGGCAACCAGTACAGCGAGGGCCGGGGCGTGGCCGAGGATCCCGCGCTGGCGGTCGAGTGGTGGGCCCGGGCCGCGGAGAAGGGTGACGCGATCACGCAACTCCGTCTCGGCGAATCGTACGAGGCCGGGCGGGGAGTGACGCTGGACCTGGATGCCGCGTGGGACTGGTACGCGCGCTCGGCGGCTGCAGGGAATCAGGACGCGCAGGCAGCGCTGGAGCGGCTGGAGCACTAGGGGCGGAAGCCCGCCAGATCCGATATGTAAGGCGTACTTTACATTATGTAATGTTGTCATGACATAATGCTTGGCCTGCCAGGCCGGATCCCCTCTAGTCCAGCAAACCCGCCACTGCCGAAGCTCCCTCCAGGCCCGCGTCGGAGCGTGCAAGTTCCTGTCGCTGCGCGCGGGAGAGCCATGTGACCTGGCTGCCCGACGGCGTGCGCGTCACAGCGAGCACATCGTCGATCTGTTCCGCGACCGCGCCAACATGGGAGATCACCCCCACCATCCGGCCCGTTCCGGCCACCAGCGAGAGCGCCTCGATGGCGGAGTCGAGGTTGCTGCGGTCCAGCGACCCGAAGCCCTCGTCGAGGAAGAGCGATTCGAGGCGGCCGCCGCTACGGGCCATCATCTCCACCATGCCGAGCGCGAGCGCAAGAGACCCGATGAACTGTTCCCCGCCCGAGAGGCTGGCAGGCGAGCGCGCCTGCCCTGAATCGTTGTCGACGACCAGCCACTGCTGGTCCTCCAGGTTCCCCGGGTCGGCAAAGCTGTAGCGGCCGGCGGTCATCTCTTCGAGCATCCTGGACGCGTACACAAGCAGGTCCCGCGACCGTCGGAGGGTGAGCCACTTGAGGAATGCGCCCGGCTTGAGTGCGGCGTCCAGGTCACCCAGAGCGAGCTCCAGCGCAGCAACCTCGCCGGCGGTCTGGCGGAGTTTCAGGAGATCGTCGAGGATCGCGGCGAATGCGTCCCGGGCTCGCTTCGCGTCCCGCGCGTCGTAGCGGGCATCGTCGGCAGCCTTGGCGGTGGACCGGCTCAGGGCCTCGAGGTCGGTGGCGTCGCCAGGAGGGTCGAGTTGCTCGGCTACCTTGCGGGCCTCGTCGCGGGCTTCGTCGGCGGCACGGAGGGCACGGTCGCGCAGGTCCGCAGCCAGCGCCACCGTGTCGATCATCGCTTCGCGAAATTGTTCGATGCCCTCCCGGAGCGTCCTTGCGTCCACCGGATAGTGGATGGCCGCAGGGATCGGGACATCGGCAGCCAATTCGCGAACGGCGTCCGCAAGAGTGGTCCGGTGGTCGGTCAGCGCCCGCACAAGGGCCTGCAGAGGCTCGTCGACTTCGGTCCTGCGGGTCTGGTCGAGACGCTTCAGCGCGGTACTCGTCTCCTCGATCTCGGTGCGCAGGCGGTCCCTTTCCTGTTGCCGCAGCTGAAGGATCTTTTCGCGCTCGCGTGCCGCGTACGAGGCACGGTCGAGGGGCGTGGTGTCGACCGCTTCCAGTTCCAGGGGTTCGGGAGGAAGGACGATGTGGGGACGGAAGACCGAAGGGATGGATTGAATGTTCCGGGCCAGGGCGTCGAGGGCCCTGCCGGCGGTGTCGCGGGTTCTGTCGATGTCTTTCCGCGCGTGCTCGACTGTCTGCCGGGCCGACGTCTCGCCGATCTGAGCATCTGTTTGTGCTTTGCGCAGCCCATCGGCCTCGACGCGGTGCTCGCTCAGCTTCGCCTCGGCTTCGCGGAGACGCAGTCGCACCGGAGTCAGGACCTCTTCCCGGTCCGGCAGCGGCGCGTCCCCTCTGAGCAGGGAGGCGTCGTCCAGTCCGGCGGCGCTGCGAAGTTGGTCGAGCGCGTCGGAGATCCCGGAACGGAGGTCGCCCAGAGCCCTATTGGTGTCCCGTATGCCCTGCTGGATGGACTTCTGGTCTGCCTCGAGATCGGCCGCGACCTTGCCCGCCCCGTTGGCCTGCGACTTCGCCGCCTTGTGGGCCTCCCGCGCCGCGTTTAGACCGGTGTCCTGCGGCGGGGCCCAGCCCTCGGGCAAGTCACTCTGGCAGACGGGACACTCGTCGCCCGGACAGAGACCGTGGGCCGCGGCAGCGGCCGCGTTGGTGCGCCGTGCCTCAGTCAGTTCATGCTCGGCGCGTTGCAGTTGCTCCTGCGCCTCCCCCAAATCACGCTGCGCGGTGGCGAGCCGTGTGGTGACTTCGCCCATCTCCTGCTCCCGCTCGGCCAGGATACCTTCCGTCGTCCGGATGCGATCCCACAGGTCCTTGCACCCATCATACCGGCGCCCGGCTTCTGCCAGGAGTTCGCGAGCGGAATCGACGGCGTCGGCGAGGGGCGGTTCCAGTGCTGCGTGCCGGGTCATCCGATCCGTTGCCGATTGGAGGGCTCGCTGCGCCTGGGCGTGGTGCCTCTTCTTCTCGGCTGCACCTGCGATCGCCCTGCGCAGCGCCTGGGCCGCATCGACCGTCTCCGCCACTTCATTCGGGAGCGCGTGCAGCGCGACCAGGGTGCGTGCGACTTCGCGATCGTCGGGTCCGTCATCGGTCGGAATGCCGTTCAGCTCTCGCTTGAGGCTGGCCTCGCGCCCTTCCAGCTCCGTCGCTTCGGCCTTTACCCGGCGCTGCGCACTCTCCACGGGCGCCAGCCGGTCGGCCAGTTCGTCCATAGCTGCCGGGGTTAAGCGCTCGCCTGCCCGGCGGGCCGCCGCGATCGTCTCTTCGGAGCGACGGAGGGCATCGTGGGCCCGCGCGCACCGATCCTGGAGATCGGCCAGAGCAGTCGCTTGGCGGCTCGCCGTGTCGGCCTGGATGCTCAGATCGGCAAGGTGTTCTGAGGGATCATCTGGATGGCGCTGCACCTCGTCCTGCAGCCGCACCGCCAGCGTTCTGACCTCGCCCAACCGCTGCCCCGCCACCTCTCCCGCCGCCTCCAGATCCCGGGTGCGCCACACCTGGCGCAGGATCTCGGTCCGGGCCGACGGCCCGTCCTCCACCAGCAGGCGGGCAAAACGCCCCTGCGGCAGGATAACCGTGCGGAGAAAGGCGTCGCTATCGAGCCCGATCAGCGCCTGTACCCGCTCGTTGACCGGCCTGACCTGCTCGACCTTTTCGATCGTTTCGCCGACCGGCCCGTAGCGGACCAGCTGCGCCTTGGGAGGGCCGAGTCCACCTGCGCCCGCACGCCGGTCCACCCTGGTGACTTCCCACTCCTCGCCGGCCACCCGGAAGCGCAGCACCACGCGCATCACGTCCGACGTGTCGTTCATCAACTCCTGCTTGGACCGGCTCCCGAGAGAGGTCTGTCCGAACAGGGCGTAGGTCATCGCTTCGAGGATCGAGGACTTCCCGGCGCCGGTATCGCCGATCACCGCGATCTGGGTGCGGTCTCCGAAGTCGATCTCCACCTCGGCCCGGAAGGAGCGCAACCCCTCGATGGCGATTCGAAGCGGGCGCATCCGATCAGTCCTCCGCCGGGCGACCCGGCTCGCCCGTGTGCTGTCTGCCGTGGTGTCCGGCCGCGCCGCTTCCCGGTCCCCCGCGCAGTGCGGCAAGGGCTGCTTCGGCCCGCATCGCGAGTTCGGTCAACCCGAAGTCCGGTCCGTGCTCGTCCCCGGATCCGGCGACGGCCTCGCGAAAGAGTGCCAGGACCGTGTCCCGGGGCGCCTTCGTCGCTCTGCTGGTCGCCGCCGTGCTCCGCCACTCGGCGAAGAGATCGTCGATGTCGGGCTCCGCGCCGCCGTCCGACCCGCGGATCGGCTTGACGGGCCGGTTGGCCACCTCGTTCACCAGGTTGAAGATCACGCACCCCGGCGACCACTCGGCCACCCGGTCCGCCAGCTCGGGAATCGGGTCGTCGGACTTGACGATGGCCTTGAGGAAGCAGCCGTCGAGCGCCCCGTTCGCCGCTCGATCCTCCAGTTCCCTGAACGTCCCGGTGAAGCTCTGCAGCGGCCGCCCCGGCGGCAGTTCCCGTTCGTCGACCCGGACGTCGTCGCCGATCGTGACCACGACCGCGTGCTTGCTCTGGCGGCCTTCGCCGTAGTCCAGCGGGATCAGCGACCCGGCGTAGCGGCCGGGCGCGCTTCCGGGAAGCTGCTGCGGGTCGTGAATGTGCCCGAAGGCGCAGTAGAGCGCGCGGTGCAGACCCTTCGTGTGCGTGGCGTGGTCCTCGCCGACGGTGAAACGCCTCTCGGAGTTGCCGGGCCGCGCGCCGTCGACGTGCAGGTGGGCGGTATAGAGGACGATCCCGTGCGGACCCGCGGCTTCGCGGGCATCGCCGATCACCCGGTCGTTGAGGGTGCGGATGCCGTCGGCGTAGTCGCCCTCGAAGCGCGAGGCGTCGCCGGTGGCGTAGTCGGTGATCGCGCCAGGGGGGATGAAGGGGACGCACGCGAGGGCGGCGGGGACTTCCGCGAGTTTGCTGAAATCGAGGACGCGCGGCGTCGTGACGAACCAGAGACGGCGAGGCGAGGCCATGCCCGCCATATCGTCGAGCACCTCGAAAAGGGCGCCCGAGTCGTGATTGCCGCTGATCACGACGGTCGGCGCGATCTTCGCCAGCCGCTGCAGTGCCGTGACCCCGAGCCGCAGCGCCGGGTATGGGGGCCGGTAGGCGTCGAAGAGGTCGCCCGCGTGAACGATCAGGTCGGGGCGCTCGGAGGCGGCCACCTCCAGAAGAGCACGCAGTGCCGCATGGTGGTCCTCCATCCGGTCGTGGCGTCCGAGCTTGGCGCCAAGATGCCAATCGGCGGTGTGAAGCAGTTTCAAAGCTCTTCCCCTACAACTCCAACCTCGGGCTCGACATGGCGGCGAGGTTGGACATGATCGTATCCGTCCGCTTGCGGTCGCCCGCCTCGTCGGCCTCGGCCTCGTCGGGGTTGGTGGCGTAGGGCGGGAAGGGGAAGCGCAGGGGGATCGGCTCGGGAACGATCGGCTGCGACAGCACCATGGTCCCGGGCATGAAGCGCGACGCACGCTCGCGCAGCGCGGACGAGAGGAAGCGGTACGAGTCGGCCTCGTTCGCGTCGAGCCGGCCGGCCACCTTCAGCGACGCGTTGCGGGGAAGCGCCGGGGCGACTGCCGACGCGGCCTGCTGCGCGCCCACGAGGAGCACACCCAGGGAGCGGCCGCGCTCGGCGATGTCCACGAGCAGCTCGCGCAGCGGCGAGTAGCCTTTCGCGGGAGCGTACTTGTTGAGTTCGTCCAGGACCACGAAGCGCAGCGGGACGCGTCCGGTCCCCTGCTTCTCGCGCCAAACGCCGTCCAGGAGGGAGCCGACCACGAAGCGTTGCGCGTCGTCGTGCAGAGTGGAGATGTCGACCACATGCAGGCGGGCGTTTTCCGACGACACGGGCCTGAGGCCGCAGCCGATCAGTGGCCCTATGTGCTTGCGGAGGCGCAGCAGGCGGCGCAGGTAGGCCTGGCGGGTGCCGGACTGGGTGCGCCCGAACCAGGCCTTCATGGCTTCGTCGTCGTCCCGGTTGGCCATCTTCTCGGTGAAATCGACGAGGTCCCCGAAGTCCTCGATCACGTGGCCGGCGCCTGCGTGTGCCGATTCGGGTTCCTTCGCCGCAAGCCGGTCGGGGTCGAAGCTCGTGTCCTCGGGGACGGTCGGGAGGATGACGACCGCGCCCGACTCTCCGCCCTCGAGGCGGCGAAGGTGCCGCAGGAGCTGAATGCGGAACTGCTGCTCGATGAAGCCTACCTGGGTCGAGCGGTCGTCCTCGGCAGTGAAGCAGAACTGGAGGAGCTGATCCCGGATGAACTGTTCCGGAGTCCATCCGTAGGCGTGCACATCGGCGGTGTCGCGGGACTTGACGCCGGGCACCGTTCCCGAGACGCCGGGCCGCCTGGGAGCGTACAGGCGTACCGAACGGAAGGGGCCGGGGTCGCTCACGCCCAGGGCGCGCCATTGTGTGCGGGCGTTCGGCTTGGCAGGGAATTCCGAGTTCGGGCGGTCGAGGTGGAGCAGGTCCTCGCCCTTGGTGTTGAAGACGAGCGCGCGCACGTTCTCGCGTTCGGCGCGGCCTCCGAGCAGCTCCATTCCGCCCCTGGTCTCAAGGAGCTGGTAGAGGACGTACAGCGCGTACGAGGTCTTGGTCGCGACGCCCGAGATCCCCGAGATGGAGAAGTGTCCCCCCGAGCGCCCATCGACGAAGCGCATGTCGGCATAGACGGGCTCGCCTCCCATGTCCACGCCGACCGGGAGCTTGCCGCGCTTCATCTCGTCCTCGAACAGGGCGATCGTGCGGTCCCTGCCCACGGCGCGCATGGCCACGGAGCCGGCGTTCGGGGCCACGAAGAGCTCGGGAACGACGCGCAGCACCCGCACCTCGGCTAGACGCACGTGTTCGGCGGGCAAGACACGATCGACGACCCGGGCCGTGTCGGAGGGCAGGTCGGCGCCCTCGAAACTGCTGCGCAATTCGGTGACGATCCCGTAGTGGGTGACTTTCGTACCGTCGGGAAGTTCGTTGCGGACGGCGACGAGCTGGTCGAGCTGGACGCTCGCACCGGGGTCGAGCACCACCTGAAACTCGCGCGAATTGCTGCCGTGCGAACCGTCCACCAACCCGATCCGGGGGTCCGGCACGGTACTTCCATCCTGGTTGGCCATCGTCTGGCCGTCCTGGTCGCTCACTCGGCCTCTTCCTCTTCCCGGTTGTGTTTCATGACGGCTTCTCGAACGGCACGCAGCGCCAGCCGCGAGTCGCCGAGAAGGTGGTGAAGGTGCTGCTCCAGCCGCGCGACTGGCGCAAGGTTGACCGGCGCACGGGCGTCACGGTGCGGCGCCGACGCGAAGACGGGAAGCCAGCGCGCGGCACGGTCCACTGTTGCGATGGCCTGGCCGCTGCCCGAACTCGCGGGTACCTCCAGGCGTGCGATCCCCGCCCACGGCCCCGCCCAGGGACCCGGGTCGCCCACACGAATGTAGCACGCGTACCGTTCGCCCTTCATGGCGAAGAGGCTCGTCCGTTCTCCCACGCCGAGGCCCGGCACGGCCTGCCAGTGCTCGACCGCGAGAGTGCGCCGGTGGTGGGTCTTGACGTACCCCACCACGGGCACTGTGCTGCTGAGACGGATGCCGTGCAGCGGTCCATCGAAAACGACCAGCCAGCCTGCTGCGAACAGGCGGTCGGCGATCGCGGCTTCGGTATCCCGCATCACACGCTGAAGTTGTTGCCCCGCCGCGTGGGGCTCGTCGCTCTCGACCGAAAGGGACGTCCAGCGCCACCCTCCGGGATGCGGACGCAGGCGCTCCTGATGTCCGCCGGAGAAGATGACCGCCCGCCCGACCTCGACGTGGCCGATCTTCGCCGGCCCGTCCTGGTCGATCAGGACTGCCCCTGCTCCCCACGCCCCCGCGAGCCCCGTGATCGTCTCCCCCTTCGGATTCGTGCGCGTGAGGTGTGCCTCGGTTCGGCGCACCCCGTCCACGAAGCAAAGGTGTGCCGGGGGACCGGCGTCGCGGGGCCGATGAATGCGGAAGTGACCTCCGTCCTCCACGACCCTGCATTCAACGGTGTATTCGTCCTCTTCGTCGGCACGAAACCCGGCGCCGTAGGACGCGTCGAAAGGCTCGACTCCGATGAAGGAGCGACCCGCGCCGTCGTTCATTTCTGTTCGCTCATATTCGGCCAACAAGATAAGCGAACGGCCCCGGACCGGCATCAAGATCCGGCCCGGGGCCGCTGTACCGGGCGCTCGGGAGCGAGTCCCGGGCAGCCCGCCAGGTCAGCCTACCAGCTGTAGCTCACCCGCGTGTAGTAGTAGCCGCCGTTGAAGCCGAATGGCGTGAACTGCCCGAAGCGGTTGCCGACGCCGGCCGCCGCGCCCGGATACTCCTCCGGGTAGGTGTTGAGCAGGTTCTGGGCACCCGCCGTGAGCGTCCAGCGGTCGGCAAAGGTGCGAGCCGCCTCCACATCGAAGAGGAAGCGGGACGGGTAGTCGATGGTGTTCGAGGGGTCCGACTCGTAGTAGGGCTGCTCGCCGTCGAAGTAGCCGCCCCAGTAGCTGCCCCGCACCAGAACGTGCGATCCGCCGGTGAAGTAGCGAGTCACCGCCAGGTTGCCGCGCACGCCGGGCAGGCCTTCCTCGAGGATCCGGATTCGGTGCGCCGTGAGAGTGTTGGAGTCGAAATCCGTCACCGTGGTCCGCGTCCAGTTCCATGCGCTGCTCAAGGTTGTGGCGGAGCCGTCCGCGTCCTCGATCTCGTACGCGCCCACCAGATCGATCCCGTCCGTCCGGGTCGTGAAGTCGTTGATGAAGAAGCGGAACCGCGCGAGCACGCCGCCCGGCCGGATGATGCCGTCGGCGATCAGCTGCTCGATCTCCGCCGGGGTGAGCGTCCTGTCGGCGCTCGTCGTGAGACGGTCAGACAACCGGATCTGGAAGAAGTCCATCGAGAGACTGAACGGACCGTCGTCGTATACGGCCCCCATCGCCATGTTCACGGACTTCTCCGCCGTGAGTGGCTCGCCGCCGAAATTCATCGCCAGCGGCGAGGTCGACGGGATTGTGCCGTTGTTCGTCAGATCCATGATCGCGGGATCATAGATGGTCGTGATGTTGAAGGCGTTCTGCTGTCCCGGCGTGGGCGCGCGGAAGCCGGTGCTGACGCTGGCTCGCAGGCCCAGGTTGTCCGACGCGCTCACGCGCCCCGCCACTTTCCCGTTGACCGTCGTGCCAAAGTCCGCGAACCGCTCGACGCGCCCGGCGACGCCGAAGGTCCACAGCCCCTCGGGTTCGCGGATCTCCATATCGCCATAGGCGGCGAAGTTGTTCCGGTTCCAGTCTCCCTCGGTCAGAGGTCCGAATCCGGTGAACCCGTTGGAGCCGGGAGTGAATCCCTGTGTCGCGAGCGGGCCCTCGATCCATGATTCCGTGCTGCCCCGGATGATCTCGAAGCGCTCGTTGCGCCACTCGGCGCCGCCGGCGAGGTTGACCCGCTCGTTCAGCGCATACGACAGATCCAGGTTCAGGTTGATCTCCTGCTGGTCGTAGATCCCGGGGTTGAACCAGGGCGTGCAGAACTGATTCGGCACTACGAACGACAACTGCCGGTCCGCGCCGGCGCACGGCTGGTCCGGTCCGAGCGAGGCGTTGACCGTGTTGTACATGTAGAAGTCCATGTTGGACTTGCCCCATGACGCGCTCGCATCCCAGTTCAGGTCGCCGCTGGCGCCCTTCAGCCCTGCCACCGCAGACGCGTCGAGGACGTACGAGCCGAACTGCGGGGTGAATCCTCCGGGGAAGAGCTTCTGGAAGGTGAAGCAGTTGGGATCATTCATGACCCGTTTGTACGCATCCATGTTGTTGGGGAGGCTGGGGTCGTTCTTGATCACTACCCCGTCGTCGGTGACCCGGACTTCGGGACACATCGCCGCCCCGACGGGTATGTTGGGATCCGCAGCGGCCAGCATGTCGCCGATGAGGAGTATCCGCTGGCCGGCAGCGTTCCTGGTTCCGAAGACGCCGCTGCGCGTGCCCGGGTTGCGGTAGTAGAAGCCGCCCTCGACCTGCTTGCTCACGTAGTTGCCGTGGGAATAGAACTGCACGTCGTCGCTGAAGAGATAGCCCATGTTCGCCCACAGCTTGAGCTCGTTGGACACCTGGGGAGACCCCCAGATCTGCGCGGGCGAGCGCACGCTCGTGTTGCCGGCGCCGAGAAGCGCCAGGGCGTCGTTGCGCTGCGTGCTGCGATCCGTGGGATTGGCGTTGCCGTACTCGCCGGTCAGGTTCAGGAAGCCGGTCTCTCCGAGCGGCAACCCCACGTTCCCGGAAAGGGTGTACATCTCGCCGTCTCCCGGGAATACGCCCTCCTCGAACGGCTCGCTGGTCGCGCCGAAGGGGTATCCGCCGGTTTTCAGCTCGATCGAGCCGCCGGACCGGTCGTTCTTCAGCACGAAGTTCATGACGCCGGCGATCGCGTCGGAGCCGTACTGGGCGGACGCGCCGTCGCGCAGCACTTCGGCCTGCTCCAGCGCCATGCCGGGGATGAGCGCGATGTCGGGGCCCTGTGAGCCGTCGGCGAGGCCGTTGCCGTACCAGGTGATGACCGCCGCGCGGTGGCGCCGCTTGCCGTTGATGAGCACAAGGGTGTGGTCGGGAGCGAGGCCGCGCAGGTTGGCCGGCCGCACGAAAGTGGCGGCGTCGCTGATCGGCTGGATGTTCACGTTGAAGGACGGCACTACGTTGCGCAGCAGGTTGGCGAAGTCGGTATCGCCCTGCTGGACGATCTCGCGCGTCGGGATCACGTCGACGGGGACGGGTGACTCCGTAACCGTTCGGGGCCGCGCGCGGCTCCCCACGGCGACCAGGCCCTCGAGTTCAAGCGTCGTCTCGCTGAGCACAACGTTCACCGTGGTGCGCTGGCCATCCGCAACGGTCACCTGCCGCCGTTCGGTCTGGTAGCCGATCAGGACGACCACCACCTCGTGGATTCCCGCCGGGATGTCGCCGATCTCGAAGGTGCCGTCGGGACCGGTGATGCCCCCCATGCTCAGGTCTGCCAGGCCGACTTGTGCCCCTGCGATGGCACTGCCCGTGCCGGATGCGGTGACAATCCCCCGCAGGGTTCCCTGTGCGGCGGCCGAACCCGCTTGCGCGAGGACCAGGAATCCGGCAATGAATGCTGCTTTTCTCACCATTCTGAGTCCCTCTTCTGCTGCCATGGTGTCTCCGTAACCATGCTGTGTTCTCAATTGCAACGGCAATATGGGGCTCTACGACATGCCGAACCTGGCCTCCCAGTCGTAAAGGAGCTCGAAGTAGCTCCCTTCGACAACGGTGTAGTAGACTCTCTGCATCCCCTGCCGGCGGCTGGGTCCGAAAGACACGGGTTCGCCGATTCCCATGGGGAAGTCACGTACGGTGAAGACCGCCTGTTCCAGCCGGGATTTGTCCGGACGTCCGCCCATGCGCCGGAGGATTTCCGTCATCAGCTTTGCGTTGAGGAATCCCTCCAGGCTGACGAATCCACGGGCAAGGGGCTGATACGGATCGCCCTCGGTCAGTGTCTCCAGATCCTCCGGCAGCTGGGGATCGTACCGGAACATCAAGCGGTGGTACTCGTTCACGGCCTGGAAGGTCGCGTCGTCGTAGGCGGGCACGACCTGTGAATTGACCAGAAACCGGGTGTACGCATCCGGGTTCGAGCGTCTCTCGCGCAAGAGCCGCATCAGGTTGTCGCTTCCGACGAACGACAGGTTGGCCACCGGAACGTGCAACCCCAGATCGACGGCGTCGCGGGCGAAAGCGGCGCACGCGGCGTAGGCGCCGATACAGATCACGGCATCGGGCGACGTGGCCTTCAGGATCTCCACCTGGCGCCTCATGCTCGCGGTGAACGGGGTGCCGCGCCTGTAGGTGGCCTCGCCCACGATCGTCTCTCCGTGCCGCGTCAAGGCCTCTCGCACTCCGGCCCAGCCGCTGCGTCCATAGGCGTCGATCTGGTAGAAGACCGCCACTCGCCGGCGCCCGATTCGGACGAAATTGTCGACCAGCCCGGCCGTCTCCTGCCGGTACGAAGCCCGCAGGTTGAAGGCGAACTCGCCATAGGGAGGCTCGCGCTGCGGCTCCGCTCCCGTGAAGGGGAAGAAGAGGTAGACCTGCTGTTCGCGGAACCTCTTCAGCAGAGGCAGCACCCGGGTGACGGTCGGGGTGCCTACGTACCCAAACAGAAGGAAGACGCCGTCCTCCTGCATGAGCCGGATGGTGTTCGCGACGCAGGCATCGGGCTGATATCCGTCGTCGTAGAGCTTGAGGACGATCCGGCGGCCGTTCACCCCACCATTGTCATTGATGTAGCTGAAATAGGCCATCGCGCCGCGATACAGCTCCGTGCCCAGGCCGCGCGAGGGGCCCGAGAACGCGGCCGACACGCCCAGCACAATGTCACCGTCCTGCGCGGCAGCCTTGCGGCGGCTCCGGCGAGTCGAAAGGGAGGAGGCGTGTAGCGGCATCGCCCAGGGAGCAGCGGTCAGCGCGGCGAACCCGGAACGCAGGAGCGATCGGCGTGTCAGCAGGTTCGAAGTTCGCGGGGTTTCGCCACAGGGGGCAGCGATACCGCGACCCCCGCCTGGCCGCGCTTCATGCACCCCCGTGTCTCGCCGTCCAGCCATGCGAGATGGTCTCCATTGTCTGCTATCAACGGGCTCCAAATCGGTCGCCACCGCACCCATTCCCACCACCCTGTGTGCAGCGTACTCGCTCTTACATAATTCTGCAACCGACAAGCCCCGGCCCGGCGAGAAGCCGGACCGGGGCCGTTGTCTCGGGGCAGGTCAGACTACCAGCTGTAGCCCACCCGCGTGTAGTAGTAGCCGCCGTTGAAGCCGAACGGCGTGAACTGCCCGAAGCGGTTGCCGACGCCGGCCGCCGCGCCCGGATACTCCTCCGGGAAGGTGTTGAGCACGTTCGTGGCGCCGACCGTAAGGTTCCAGCGGTCGGCGAACGTGTGGGCCGCCTCCACGTCGAAGAGCATGCGGGACGGGTAGTCGATGGTGTTGTCGGGGTTCGACTCGTAGTAGGGCTGCTCACCGTCGAAGTAGCCGCCCCAGTAGCTGCCGCGCACCAGGAAGCGGGTGCCGCCGGCGAAGACGTGATTCATCGCCAGGTTGCCGCGCACGTTGGGGAGCCCTTCCTCGAGGATCCGGATACGGTGAGGGGTGAGGGTTTCGGAGTCGAAGTCCGTCACCGTGGTCTGGGTCCAGTTCCACGCGCTGGTGAAGGTTGTGGTGGAACCGCTGGATCCGTCGACTCGATACGCGCCCACCAGGTCGATCCCGTCCGTCCGGGTCGCGAAGTCGTTGATGAAGAAGCGGAATCGCGCGAGCACGCCACCCGGCCGGATGATGCCTTCGGCGATCAGCTGCTCGATCTCCGCCGGGCTCAGCGTCCTGTCGGCGCTCGTCGTGAGACGATCCGAGACCCGGATCTGGAAGAAGTCCATCGTAAGACTGAAGGGACCATCGTCGAATACGGCCCCCAGGGCCATGTTGACGGACTTCTCCGGCGTGAGCGGCTCGCCGCCGAAGTTCTCCGCCAGCGGTGACGTCGACGGGATTGTGCCGTTGTTCGTCAGATCCATGATCGCGGGATCATAGATGGTCGAGATGTTGAATGCGTTCTGCTGTCCCGGCGTGGGAGCGCGGAAGCCGGTGCTGACGCTGGCTCGGAGGCCGAGGTTCTCGGTCGCGCTCACGCGTCCCGCAACCTTCCCGTTGACCGTCGTTCCAAAATCGGAGAATCGCTCGACCCGTCCGGCCACGCCCAACGTCCAGGCGCCATCGGGTTCACGGACCTCCAAATCACCGTACGCGGCAAAGTTGTTGCGGTTCCAGTTCCCCTCGGTAAGCGGTCCGAACCCGGTGAACCCGTTGGAGCCGGGGGTGAATCCCTGCGTCGCCAGCGAACCCTCGGTCCACGATTCCGTGGTGCCCCGGAAGATCTCGAAACCCTCGTTACGCCACTCGGTGCCGCCGGCCACGTTGACCCGCTCGTTCAGCGCGTAGGACAGATCCAGGTTCAGGTTGATCTCCTGCTGGTCGTAGATCCCCGGGCCGAACCAGGGGGTGCAGGGCTGATCGGGAACGACGAAGGACAAGTTCCTGTCCTCGCCGGCGCACGGCTGGTTGGGTCCGAGCGAGGCGTTGACCGTGTTGTACATGTAGAAGTCCATGTACGACTGGCCCCACGACGCGCTCGCGTCCCAGCTCAGGTCGCCGCTGGTGCCCCTCAGCCCCGCCACAGCGGACGCGTCTTCGACGTTCGCGCCGAACTGCGGGGTGAAGCCTCCGGGGAAGAGCTTCCGGAAGTTGAAGCAGTTGGGATCACCCATGACCTGATTGAACGCTGCCATGTTCTCGGAGTTGTTGATCACCACGCCATCGTCGGTGACACGGACTTCGGGGCACATGGCCGATCCGTCGAGTACGCCGTCCTGCGCGTCGAGCATGTCGCCGACCAGCAGGATCCGCTCGCCGGCATCGTTCCGGGTTCCGAAGACGCCGCTGCGGGTGCCCGGGTTCCGGAAGTAGAAGCCGCCCTCGACCTGCTTGCTCACGTAGTTGCCGTGGCCGTAGAACTGCATGTTGTCGTTGAACAGGTAGCCCGTGTTGGCCCACAGCTTCAGCTCGTTGGAGATCTGAGGCGAGCCCCAGACCTGCGCCGGCGACCGGACGCTGCTGTTGCCGCCACCGATCAACGCCAGGGCGTCGAGGCGCTGCGTGCTCCGGTCCGTCGGATTGGCGTTGCCGTACTCGCCGGTCAGGTTCAGGAACCCGTTTTCGCCAAGCGGCAGACCCACGTTTCCGGACAGGGTATACATCTCACCGTCGCCCGGGAACGAGCCCTCCTCGAAGGGTTCGCTGGTTTCCCCAAGGGGGTATCCGCCGGTCTTGATCTCGATCGATCCGCCGGACCGGTCATTCTTCAGTACGAAGTTCATGACGCCGGCGATCGCGTCGGAGCCGTACTGGGCCGAGGCGCCGTCGCGCAGCACTTCGGCCTGCTCCAGCGCCATGCCGGGAATGAGCGCGATGTCGGGGCCCTGGGAGCCGTCGGCGAGGCCGTTGCCGTACCAGGTGATGACAGCCGTGCGGTGACGCCGCTTCCCGTTGATCAGCACGAGCGTGTGGTCCGGAGCGAGGCCACGCAGGTTGGCGGGCCGCGCAAAGGTGGCCGCGTCACTGATCGGCTGAATGTTCACGTTGAATGACGGGACCACGTTGCGCAGCAGGTTGGCAAAGTCCGTGTCCCCCTGCTGAACGATCTCCGTGGTCGGGATTACGTCGACCGGTACTGGCGATTCGGTCACGGTCCTGGGCCGCGCCCGGCTTCCCACCGCCACCAGCCCTTCCAGCTCAAGCGCCACCGTGCTGAGCGTGAAATCGAGTTCCGTGGTCTGTCCGTCCGTAATGGTGACCTGTTGGCTTTGCGACCCGTAGCCGAGAAGCACCACCACGACCTCGTGGGTTCCGGCAGGGATGTCACCAATCTCGTAGGCGCCGCCCGTAACGGCGTTGGCCCCCATGCTGAGATCCGGCAGGCTGACCTGGGCACCTGCGAGCGCAGCGCCAGTACCGGCGGCAGTCACGGTCCCCCGAAGGGTTCCCTGTGCCGTCAACTCACCCGTCTGTGCGAACGCGACGAGAACACCTGTAATCAGAAATCTTCGAAGCATACTAGACCCATCCTTTCGTGCGGAAATCCCGCAGGGTGTCACAAAAGCGCCCCATATCCTCCGGAAGTCCGAAGGAGAGGCGGTTCCAATCCAGCTTGGGAGGGAAGTCTCTTCCGACAAGGAACCCCGCATCGGCCATCCGGTTTCGATACGTCGCCAAATCGCCACTGATGCGGTGCATAAGGAAGTTAGCCTGCGTGGGCATGCGCTCAAGCCCCAGTTCGTCGAGCGTCGCCTCGACCATCTCGCGGGACTGCCCGTTCACCTCGCGGCTCTTCTTCATGAGCTGCTCATCCTGGAAAGACGCGCCGGCCGCGGCGATCGCGATCTGGTTGGCGTTGTTCCGTGATGCAAAGTCGGTCAGGCGAGCCGCCGTGTCCGGGTGCGCGATCCCATAGCCGATGCGAAGCCCGGCCATGCCGTAAATCTTCGAGAAAGTCTTTACGACGAGCACGTTGCGCTTCTTACCGATCCACGGCAGCGAACTCCACATCCGCTCGTCCTCCACGTACTCGATGTACGCCTCGTCCGAGAGGAAGAAGATGTGCTCCGGAGCTTCCGCGATCCATTCGTCGATCGCGGCGCTCGGGGTGATCGTCGCGGTCGGGTTGTTGGGATTGCAGAGGTAGACCAGGGCCGGGTGTCCCGAACTCTCCGCCGCCTCGCGCATGCGGCCCAGATCATGCTCGTAGGTGCTGGTAAGCGGCACCTTGACGAGCTCGTACGCCTCCGTGCGCTGATAGTTGGTGACGGCCTCGTAGGTGGGGTCGGCCATTACCAGCTTCGCTCGCGGCGCGGCGTAGGCCTGCACTGCCATCTGCAGGACCTCGGCCGAGCCCGTGCCGATCACGATCTGGTTTTCGCTCACCTCGTGCGCGGCGGCCAGCTGGGATACCAGCACGGCCTGCTGATCGGAAGGGTAGCGGTTCGCCACGGTAATCGCCTCGAGCACCGCATCCTTCGCCGCCGGCGAGATGCCCAGCGGATTTTCGTTCGAGTTCAGGCGCACCTTGTCGTCGCTGGTCCGGCGGCCGGGCGCCGCGGCGAGGGCCGAGAGCGGATTGGACGAGACACTCAGCGCGCCCGTCCCTGCCACAAGCCCCGAAAGGGTTCCTGCTCTAATGAAGTCGCGCCGACGCATGTGAATGCCTCCTTTTTGCAGTTCCAATCGGTCCCGACGGGATTTCGGCTGTGTCAATCAGTCTGAGAGATATTGTGCACTTGGCCGGCCCTGCGAACTAGCACCGGAACGCGATCCCACCCGCCATTCCGGAATAATGGCGTCTTTCTGCCCGTTCGCCGTCACCGGACCTCCAACATTTCGTCCTTGTTCCCCGTCATCTCCCACCGTGTGAGCACGACGGGAATCACGCCCGCCGCGAAGAATCCGTCGAAGAAGCGACTGATGAGGAAGCCGGGACCCTGCTGGAGCGCCCACTCCCCCATCAACGCCTCAATCTCGATCTTGCCCGTAAGATAACTGGTGCCGTAACCGGGCTGCCGCAGGTAGAGGTGCTGTTCATTGCGAACGAGATCGGCGTCGGGCAGCCAGCCGCGCGGCGTCCAGGTCGTTGAGTGGGCGACCGCCTCCTCCATGTCGAACACGTTGCCGTGCAGGTACAGGCCGCTTAGTGCGCGCGCCGCGCGCTGGGCCAGCATGATCCACACCAGCTCGCGCGACCTGGGTTTTCCGTCGAAGAGCCCCGCGTGCATCATCATCTCCTCCATGCCGGTCGCCAGCCCCTCGGAGCGGGCGTCCCAGATGTTGTAGAGGAGCGGCTCGCTGCGCACCGCGCTGGGGTGCGGCGCCTCGACCATGGTAGCCAGCTCGATCCAGTGGTGCAGATGCGTCCGCATCACCACCGGGTCCCTGTAGTTGACCTCGCTGAAGAAGTTCCGGATCTGGCCGGGCTCGGCCGGCGTGAAGGCCCCGTTCTTCGCGCGCAACGCGGGGTCCATGTACGGCCGCACGCTCTGGATCTGGTCGTCCTCCAGGAAGCGCATGTATTCGGTCACCGCCTCGTTCAGCCGCTGGTCGTACTGCTCGGCAGTCTCGATCCGCTCCAGCTCGGGAAGGTTGCGGTTGCGGTGCTCCTCGAGCCGCAGCGAAGCGTGGGCCCTGGCCAGCTCCCGCTGCATGAGGGTGACCTGTTCCTCCCACGAGTAGGGGACCAGGTGCACATTGCGCATGTACCAGGTGTAGTTGTCCTTGCCGATCCCGGACGGACCCGTTCTGGACGGGGCGAGCCCCTCGATCCAGTCGTGGAACTCGTCGGTGGCGATCCTGGCGCCCGCGATGGCCGCGTCCAGCGCCTCGCTGGTACCCGCCACCTGCGTGGCGAAGTCCTGAAGGTCGGCGGCCTGCGCCCGGAAGGAACGCAGCCCCGCGACCCACAGGTCGTGGGCGTCGGTGTCGAGGTTGTCGCGCGCCCGCAGCAACAACTCCGGAATGGCCCCGATCCGCGACGCCAGTTCTTCGGCATCCTCCGGCGAGAGCGGATATTCGTAGGTCCACAGATCGATCCACCCGTGGATGGTGGGGCCCTCGTGGGCGGGCACATCGCTCTGCGCGGCGTAGACGCTGGCGTAGAAGGCCGGATCGCGGGCCCAGGGGCGGCGGACCCGCTGGTCGAAGTCGAACCCGTTCATCTCCGCCCGCACCAGGTGCCAGTCGATCTGCCGCGACACCGACCAGTCCGTCGCATCGAGAGCGTCCAGACGAGCGCGCCAGGCCGGTAGCTGTGCGTGTTTGGTGGCCATGGCTCCGCTGGAGTAGTCGGGCACGCCGTTGACGTAGTCGGGAGCCTCGAACTCACGCCATTCGGCGAAGAGTTCGACCAGATCCCCATAGGTGCCACTCGCAAATTCCTGGGGATCTTCGGTCTGGGCGCAGGCCGCCGCCACGAGCAGGCCAGCCAGGTACAGTGGAACCGTTCGGTGAATGCGCATCATCGGCCGGTCACTCCTCACATGGACCAGGGCGGTACGACCCCGTTCATGCGGGCATAGGCGATGGATTGGCCCAGGTGCTCGTGGCAGTGCGCGAGGGTGAAGGTCATCGCGCCGCGCACGCTCGTCGGGCCAAACAGCTCGATCCCCTCGGGCCAGCGGTCGTCGCCGGTGGCCGCGATCGCCTCCGCCATGAAGTCGAACGAAGCTCCGAGCGCCTGGACTATGGTCGCCTTGTCAGTGATCGACTCGGCATCCTGGCCGTACCAGCCCTCCGCCTCCGCCGGCGGAGACATCCCCGTGACTCTCGACGCGAGGCCGAAGTTGGCTGCTGCCACATGCATGTAGACCTCCGAGACCGAGCGCACGCCATCGGCGGGACGCCAGCCGTACTCGGACTCGGGCATGGATTCGGCCAGACCGACGTATTTCCCCCGCAGGTTGTCGAGGTCGCTCAGCAGTTCGGACTGCACGGTGGACGCAGCGGCAGCGGCCTCTGCCTCCCCCTCGGCCGCCATCTCTTCGGCGGCGCCGCCCTCATCCACCGCCGGGGCGCACGCGGCCAGCGCAAGCACGCAGAGGGCAGCAAACGGGGTCAGGTACTCTCTCTTCATCTCAACTACTCCTTGTGGTGTGAAACCGGCGGGCCGGCCAGGACTCCGTACCGGGTGGGAAACCCCCACCGCTGGCGGGGATTCGCCGGCCCTGAACAGTCAATAGACAGTACTACGTGGCCGCATGCCACCAGCGGGAGGGCGTCAGACGCTCCCCGCGGCCGCTGCGGCGGTCCAGCCACAGCGCGAGCCGCCGCAGCGGGGTCCCCGCCATCCACCGCCAGACCCGGCTCCACCAGCCGGTGTAGTCGCGGTTGTACGGGCAGACGCGCACGCAGATCGAGCAGTCGGTGTTCTGGTTGGCCCAGAAGCGGAAGCACTTCTCGGCGTCGGTGGTCCACTTGCGAATGCCCTGGATGTTCGACCGGTTGTGGACGAGCGTGGACGGTTCGCCTCCCGCGATCGCTCGGGCCGGGCATCCCTCGGTGCAGGCCCGGCAGATGTCGCAGGTCTCCTTCACCCCGAATCGGACCGGTCGATCGTGCGCCAGGGGCATGTCCGTGAAGACCTTGCCAAGGCGCACGCGGGGGCCGTATTCCCGCGTGATCAGGAGGCCGTGGCGGCCGTACTCGCCCAGTCCCGCCTGGATCGCCAGGGGGATGACCAGCGCCGAGTCGTTCATGCTCGCGACCGCGCGGTAGCCAAGGTTGGTGATGTACTGGGCGATCGCCAGCAGCACGATCGAGTCGCGGGAATAGGTGGCCCCTGTCGCCGTGCCGCTGAGCGCGGACGGAGCGGTGCGCAACAGCTCGCGGTCCATGGACTGCGCGATCACGATCACGTTTTCCAGGTCGGTGGGCACCTCCTGCGGTTTCTCGGTCTCGTTCTCGCGGCTGTAGGCGTGGGTGTAGAGCCAGCGCTCGTCGTTCGCGGTGATTCCGACCAGATCCGCCCCCAGAGTCCTCGCGGCATACTTGATTTCGCGGGCCATCTCTTCGGGGGAGGTCACCGGCAGGGTGCTGTCCGGGCCTTCGCGGATGGCGGTGTAGGGATCCAGAAACCCCTCGCGCCGGTCGTCGCCGTCGCGCATCTCCGCGAAGATGTCCGTCACGTGCCACGAGGCGTTGCGCAGGGCATAGTCGCGCTGCGTGAAGCCGTCGACCTTCCGCCACGTCAGCTTCGGCGTGCGGTAGGTCTCGTAGAACATGTCGGAGCGGTGGGACCGCACCTTGGGGTCCCAGAAGGAGCGGCAGAAGATGTCGTCCTTCTGGGAGAAGCGGGTGAAGTCGTCGCCGATCTCGAAGCCTGCCTCCCGGTCGAGGGCGGCCACTGCGGATGCGGGCCGGGGGTTGCCGGCTGCGCCAGTGGACCGCGGCGTCTTCCGCGGCTTCTCTGCGGTCGGGGGCCCGGCTTGCGGGAGCCGACGACCGGACTTGGCGGGGCGTGGATCATCCATCGGACTCAATCTACAGGGGCGGCGGGGTTTTGTCCGCCAAAATCGGCCAATTCTGGCGGACAAACGGCGTGATGGGCCAGTTGGATTGCCTGTGCGAGCAAGCCTGGGGTGCTATGACTCCTGCCCTGCGGCCCCCGGACCCAGCTCCTCCCCCGGGTTCACGAAGCGGTTCATCTCGATCCTGTACTGGCGGTCGTGGAGCTCCTTGTAGCGCCCGTCAAGCGCCATCAGCTCCGCGTGGCTCCCCCGTTCGACCACCTCGCCCTCCTCGATCACCAGGATCTGGTCCGCGCTGCGGATCGTCGACAGGCGGTGGGCGATCACGAATGTGGTGCGTCCGGTCCGCAGGGTGCGCAGGCCCTCCTGGATCTGCGCCTCGCTCTCGGAGTCGAGGCTGGAGGTGGCCTCGTCCAGGATCAGGATGCGCGGATCGGCCAGGATGGCGCGCGCGATCGCCAGGCGCTGGCGCTGGCCGCCGGATACCCTGACCCCGCGCTCCCCGATAATGGTGTCGTAGCCATCGGAGAAGGCGGTGACGAATTCGTGGCAGTGCGCGAGCTTCGCCGCCCGCACCACGTCGTCCCGCGTCGCGCCGGAGCGCCCGTAGCGGATGTTGTACTCGATCGTGTCGTCGAAGAGGAAGTTGTCCTGCAGCACGACGGCGACCTGGCGGCGGTAGTCGGCGAGGCGAATCCCCGCCAGGTCCCGGCCATCCACTAGAACCCGTCCCGAGTCCGGCGCGTTGAAGGAGAGCACGAGGCTGACCAGCGTGCTCTTCCCCGACCCCGAGGACCCCACGAGCGCCGTCGTCGACCCCGGAGGCGCGTTGAGCGAGACGCCCTTGAGGACGGGCGAATCCTCCTCATAGGCAAACCACACGTCCTCGAAGGAGACGTGGCCGTCGGTCGCGGACATCGGCGTCCGTCCGACGTCGCCGTCGGCCTCGGTTGCCATCGCCCGGATCTCGCGGATGCGGTCGAGTCCGGCGAATGCCTCGGTGATCTGGGTGCCGATGCTGGCCATCTGCACCAGGGGAGTGATCATCCAGCCGGTGAAGAGGACATACATGATGAGGTCGCCCAGCGTCATCTCGCCCGCGAGCACCGCGCGCCCGCCGATCACGATCATGAGGGTGCCGATCGCGCCGGTGATGACCGAGGAAAAGGCCGTGATCGCCGACACGCCGGTGACGGCCTGGGCCACGTTGCGGAGGAGCGTGTGGGCCCCCCGGGCGAAAACCAGATTCTCCTTCCGCTCCGAGGTGTAGGCCTTCACGATGCGGACCCCCGACAGGCTCTCGCCCAGCCGGCCGGTCACATCCGCGTTGATCTTGCCGCGTTCCCGGAAGAGGGGTCGCAGCCGGCGGAAGGCGGCGATCATGGCGCCGCCGAAGATGAGCAGCACCGCGACCGTGTAGAGGGTGAGCGACCAGTTCAGGTAGAGAAGGACGCCGAGAGACAGCACCGCGGTGAGCAGGCCACCCGTGAGCTGCACAAGCCCTGTTCCGACCAGGTTCCGGATCCCTTCGGCGTCGGTCATGATCCGCGAGATGAGGACGCCGGATTTGGTGGAGTCGAAGTAGTTGACGGGGAGGCGGGCCACGTGCGCCTGCACCGTCTTGCGCATCTCCGTGATCGCCCGCTGGGCGGTGACGCCGAGGATCTGGGAAAGGGCGAAGGAGCTGCCCCCCTGCAGGAGGGCGGCGATGGCCACTCCAAGGGCGAGCGGAAGAAGCAGGTCGGCGCGTCCCCCGCCCACGATGTCGTCGATCAGGACCTTCGACGACGCCGGGATCGCCATGCCCGCCACCCGTCCGATGGCCATGACGACCAGGCCGACCGCGACGCGCCGGCGATACCGCCAGATGATCTGCCGCGCCTCGCGCCAGACCTTGCCCGGTCGGATCTTCTTCTTTTCCTTGTCCGGCACCTGAGCCCTCCGGGGTGAGCGGGAAGTCCGCGAGACTGCCGACGTGACAACGGTGACCTGCGGCAACCGCGGGCAGGCGGTTCCGGGGTGAACGCTAGCGGAGGGCCCGGAAAGGGCCAAGCAGACGCCGACGGGGGGACTCCCTCCTCGAGAGTCCCCCCGCGGCGCGCATCCCTGCCCCGCTACGCGCATCCGTCCCCCCGTCGCGTGCATCCTTGCCCCCGGGCGAGCCGGCGCCCCCGCCGCGGCCCGCGCGATCAGTCCACTTCACCCGGTTCCCGATGCGCCACCGAGTCGACGGGCTCGCCCCCGCACACCATCAGGTCCGAGAGAAACGTCTGGGCGATCGAGTCGGTGTCCACCTCGCTCACCGCCCCGTCGCTCACGACCGCGCTCAGGCGCTCGACGCTCATCGCGGCCTTCGTGTGACCGGAGTCGAGCGCGACCGCCGCACCGTAGGCCTCCAGGGCCGCGACTCTGTACCCGGCACCCTCCAGCGCGCTGCCCAGGTTGTTCCGGAAGGTCGCGTTGGCGCTGTCCAGGCTGGCCGCGAGGGCCAGCGGGCCCACCGCCTCGCCGGGCCGGCCGCGTTGAATGAGCAGATACCCCATGTTGTTCAGCGACCAGGTGTCCTCCGGATCGAGCCACAGTGCCGCATCGTACTTGGCCAGGGCTTCGTCGTGGTCGCCGGCTTCGGCCAGCGCCCGGGCCAGCGTGCGTTTCGCGACGACCGACTCGGGATTCAGGGCTTCGGCCAGGGCCGCATGCTCGGTTGCAGCGGACCCCTGCCCGAGGTCGATGAGCACGCGAGCGAGGTTCACCCTTCCTTTGGCATGGTTCGGGTCGATCAGCAGGGATTCGACAAGGTGGGCCTCGGCCAGTTCGAGGTGGCCGCCCTTCCACGCGGCGATCCCGAGCATGTAGTGGCCCCACGGGTTCGTGGGCTTCCGCTCAACGTACCGGATGAAGAGGTCCATGGCCTCGCCGTAGCGGCCCGTGCGATAGACGGCCTCCGCCTCCTCGTAGGTGACGGGCGCTTCCTCCACCCACTCCGGTGGTGCGGGCACGGCGTCGTGGGCACCACTGTCTCTCCCGTCGTCCCACGGCGGTGGCGCATGTTGGGGTGTCGCCGGCTGCGGCAGCGGTGGTGCGGCCGCCACCGTGAACACCCCGGGCGATACTTCGCCTGCGTCGGCGATCGCGCCGTCCTCCCGGCACGCCGTCGCCAACACGAGGATTGCCGCCGCCAGCGCCGCGGCGATCCACCGCAGTACCATCTCCGAGCGATCCCGTTCCACTGTTCTGCTGTTCATCGTGGCCTCCCAGCCTGTTGCCCCGGGAGGTGCTGCCGGGATGGTCCCGGCCGCGCCAGGTGGGGCAGTCGAAGTTGGCCGCAAGGGGTGGCAACCAGCGGGCCAAAGTGCGGGAGGGGCGGGAGCGGTGGGCTTAACTCGCTGCCGTTTGGGGGGTTAGCAGGCGCGGACGGGGCATGTGGCCGTCGTGGACCGCGTCGCGCTTGTGTCCATCGTTACACAGGCCGGGACAGCGGATGTGACTTGCGTTCCACACGGCGGGGCGCGCGAACGATGTCCGCCGGACTGGCTGGGGCGACTAGACCTGCCGCTCCGGTCGCCGGACGCCCAGGCGCTTCATGATCTTGATCAGGCTCGAGTGGTCGGACAGGTCCAGCGACCGGGCGGTGCGGCTGATGACCCACTCGTTGGCCTCGAGGGCCGCAATGATGATTGCGCGCTCGGCGGCGCGCTTCTGCTCCTGGTAGCTGGCGGCTGGTGCGTCGGCGGGAGCGGGCGGCTCGGGCGACGGCTGCCCCGGGGAGGGCGGTGCGGTGCGTCGGCCGGGCCCCGCCAGATCCGGGGGCAGGTGCGGCTGGTCGAGAACCGGGCCGTCCGAGGCGATGATCATGCGCTCGATGGTGTTCCTGAGCTCGCGGACGTTGTTGCGTTCCCATTTGCGGGCGCGGAGCCGGGCGAGTGCGGCCTCGGTGACGGGGCGCGCGGCGCGTCCCAAACGCGCGGGGAGGGTGGAGGCGAAGTGCGCGGCCAGGAGCGGGATGTCGTCCGGGCGGGCGCGGAGCGGCGGCACGCGGATGACGTGGACGTTCAGGCGATGGAGGAGATCGTTGCGGAAGCTTCCCGCGTCGGCATCCGCTTCGAGGTCGCGGTGGGTGGCGGCGACGATTCGGGCCCCCACGGTGATCGGGTCCTCGGCACCGAGACGGATGATCTCGCCGCCCTCCAGGACGCGCAGCAGTCTGGCCTGGACGCCCCCCGGCAATTCGCCGATCTCGTCGAGGAAGAGCGTGCCCGAGGTGGCGCGCTCGAAGGCGCCCCTGCGCGCTTTCACAGCGCCGGTGAATGCGCCGCGGTCATGTCCGAACAGGTCGCTGTCGACCAGCCCTTCCGCGATGCCTCCGCAGTTGACCGCCACGAACGCCTCGTCGCGCCGGCGGCTCCCGCGGTGCAGCTCCCGCGCCACCAGCTCCTTGCCGGTGCCGCTCTCGCCCAGGATCAGGACCGGGCTGGGGATGTCCGCCACCCGGTGGATCGCCGCGCGCAGCGCGATCATCGCCTCGCTCTCGCCGATCAGCGGAGACGCCCCCGTGACCTCGCCCTCCAGCTCGCCCAGCCGCTGCCGCAGGTCGGTCTGGCGCAGCGCCAGCCGCACCTCGTGCACGACCCGCTCCATGGGCTCGGCCTTGTCGATGAAGCTGAAGGCGCCGAGACGGACCGCCTCCACGCAGCGGTCGAAGCTGCCCGTTCCCGTGTAGACGATGACCGGGACATCGATCGAGCGGTGCTCCATGGCGCGGAGTACGTCGAAGCCGTCCAGGCCGGGCATCTCGAGGTCGAGGATGACGCAGTCGACCACCTCGCGGGCGAGGATCTCCAGCCCCTCCTCACCCCCCGGCGCAACGCGCGTGCGGAATCCCCCGAGCCGGCGAATGTCGTAGGCGTACTGCTCGGCCAGCGGGCGGACGTCGTCGATGATCAGGACCATGGCCCCCGACGGGTGGATCCGCTTGTGCGCTGTTGTCATGGGGAGACCTCCGGGGCTGCCTTCAATATCACGTGCACGCGCGTGCCCCGCCCCTCCTCGCTTTCCAGCAGGATCTCGCCGCCGACATCGCGCACGAGTCTTCGGGTGATTGCCAGACCCAGGCCGGTTCCCTCGGCCCGGGTGGTGAAGAACGGCTCGAAGACGCGGGCGCGCACCTTTGCCGGGATCCCCGGGCCGTCGTCGCTGACGGTGAGGCGGTAGCGCGCCTGCCCATCGCTCAACTCGCGTTCGATCGAGAGCCGCACCTCGCCTCCGTCCCCGCCGAACGCCGCAACCGCGTTCGCGACGATGTTGTCGACGACGCGCCGGAGGGATACCGCGTCCATCTCGACCCAGGCCGGCTGTTTTCCGAGGTCGCCGGTGACGCGAACGCCGGCTGGCTGCCCCTGGTTGGCCTCGACGACGGATCGGGCGACAGCGCAGAGATCCGAACGGTCACGGGCGCCGTGGACGGCCACCGCTCGATAGTGTTCGGCCAGTTCGCTCAGGTAGTCCAGGCTGGCGGTGAGGGTGGGAGCGCGGTCGTCGAAGACCTCCGCCAGATCGCCGGGACCGCTCTCTCGCGCCTCCGACAGGTGGCTTACGACGTTGCGGATGGGAACGAGGCCGTTGCGGACATCGTGATTCACCTGCCGCGCGATTTCCCCCAGGGTCGCGCGCTTTTCCGCGTCTCTCACTCGCGCGACGCCGTCTCGAATGCGTTTCAGCATCCCGTTGAGGAAAACGCCGAGCCGGTCGAGCTCGCGAGCGCCTCCGCGCCCGAATGTCGTGTCGAGCCGTCCAAGGTGCACGCGCCTTGCCGTGGCGGCGAGCCGTTCCACGGGATCGGAGAGCCTGCGCGCCATCAACTGCCCCAGGATGGCGGCCAATAGCGCGGCCCCCACGAGCGACGCGATGAGCACCCGGTCGAAGGAACGCACCATGGCCGCGAGAAGCGGGTCGTGCCAGATGATCACGAGGTCGACCGGCACGATCTCGGGGTCCGCCGCCATGGCACCCGACCCTGCGCCCGCGGCACGGTCCGCGCCGGCCGCCGCCGGCACCGGAGTCGACCAGCCCTGCCACAGGACGCGGCCGATCCCTCGGCGGTCCTCGTAGTCCCGGCCCGCCTCGCCGCTGGGCCGGGATCCCGCAATCCACTGGCTCTCGGCCCCGCCCTCCCTCTCGGCGATCAGCGACACCTCGTCTTCGGCCGGCGCCAACCCCAGCCCGGCCAGCCTCTCCCCCACGATCCCGATGATCTCCACGCCCCCGACATCGAACCGCCGAGCGCGCGCTAGCACGGTGCCTTCCGAGGCCGGGAAGGACACCCGCGTGACGACGGGCGCCCCCGTGCGGTCGGCGAGCGCGACCAGCGCGGGGTCGCGGCGGCCGGCGTCTCCCGGGAAGTGGCTCGCGGCAAGGATCTCGCCGGCTCCGTCCGCCGCAAACGCCACGTCGAGTCCGCTGGAGAACGCAAAGCGTGCCACCCCCGCCTGAAGCCCCGGCCCCCTTCGCGCCCGCGCCGCGATCCGGACAGTGTTGTCCTCGGTGAGGAGAGCGCCGAGCGCGGTCAGGCGGTCGTCGAGACGATCCGCCCCCTGAAGCCACGCCTCGGCAAGTCGATCCCCGCGCTCCCGCATGCGCTGCTCGTTCGCCTCCGCGAGGCGCCGGGTCCCGGCGGAGCGGATCAGCAAGCCGAGACAGAGGACAGGGACCCACGACACGATGATGCCGGCAAGCACCAGGCGGCTGCGGAAGGTCATCGCCGCCACGTCACCTGACCGCCCGATGCCCGCGCATCCAACCCCTGCGCACCTGTCTCCCTGCCCACCTGCCCAGGGACCCTCGAAGACGCGGCGGGGCCGATCTCGAAGACCGCCGTTTCACCGATGAGGATGACGTTCGGGCGGTCCGCGCCATCCACCGGCCCCCACTCCGCCAACTCCCGGAGGATTTCGCCGTAGAGCGAGCACGGATGCCCGGGGCCCGCCTGCACCCCCACCACCGCAGCCACATCGGATGCGGCGCGCTCCACTCGCGGGCCACCCGCCGGTCGCACCGACACCCGCGACGGGAAGCCCGTCAGTGCGCGTGCTGCGTTTCCGCGCCGATCACCCCGCATCGTGGCCGAGACGATTCTCTCCGCAATCTGAAGTGCGGGGAGATCCTCCTCAGGATAGCTCACGGTGGGGTCGGCGGCAGCGGGCCGGCTCCGCGCCGCGTCCGGGCTGGCGACCGTCCCGGAGGTGTCGCACTGGTCGCCAAGGGTCCTCCAACTCACCGTTGCGGCCCTCCTGGCCCTCTCTGCTCCCCAGAGCGCCCAATCTTCGGAGATTGCGCGTCCGAGGTCCGCCGCTTCCGCCGCTCCGCCCTCTCCTCCGAACACGACCAGATACAGCTTGTCGAAGGCCACTATGCGCACGGACCTCCCCAGCGAGCCCGCATACTCGATCGAGGCGTCGTGGCGCGTCAGGAGGGGCGCCTCCCCGGCATCGACGGCGTCGCGGGCATCTCCCTCGTGCAATGCAAGCGGCACACCGGACAGCCTGTGATCGGCGAACAGCTGCGCGGGCTCCCCCCTCGGCGCCCGGAACCGAACGCGCACACTCCCGCCGGAGAGAACCGTGATGTCCTCGACACCGTGGCCTAGCCATGGGGAATCGCTCAGCGGAGGCCATGCCTCGACCAGGTCGGCCCCGACGGGTCCATCGGTCGGGCCGGGGAAGTCGAGGGTGACCGTCGTCCCCTCCCGCGACCAGTCCGCCCTGCCCGCCAGCAGCTCGCCGCCGCATCCGATCCGGAGCAGCGCGTGCGGATACCCGGGGGCCGTCAGCGTGTCCGCGCACGCCTCCCCACCCTCGGGAGCGGGCACACTGCTCTCCAGCGGCGCGGACCCGCAAGCCGCGAGCAACACGCAGCACGCAAACCGCATCGAGTGGGTCATGGCGGGTGCTCCAGAGCGTTGGGTGGCAGGACCGGCGGGCGGGCGGTTAGAATCGCTAGCATGAACAAGTCATCGGAACACCGCAAAGTCTTGTTGCCGGGCCCGTCGGTCTCCTGCGAATGGCTGGCCGCTCATCTCGGCGGTCCCGGTCTCGTCGTCCTCGACGGATCCTGGTACCTCCCGGGCTCGGGGCGCGATCCGGCGTGCGAGTTCGTCGAGCAGCGAATCCCCGGCGCGCGCTTCCTTGATATCGATAGGTGCAGCGACCCGGACGCACGGTTGCCGCACACGGTCGCGCCACCGGAGCACTTCCGGGCCTGCGCGGAAGAGGTCGGCGTTTCCGACGCCTCCGCCGTGGTCGTCTACGATGGCTCGGGGGTGAACCTCAGCGCGGCGCGGGTGTGGTGGAACTTCCGCTATTTCGGGCACGACAGCGTTGCGGTGCTGGATGGAGGCCTGCTCCACTGGGTTGCCGCCGGACACCCCACCGAGTCGGGCCCCCTCGTGCGCACGCTCGAGGCCCCCGCGCCCTTCACGCCGGTCCCCCAACCGCACCTGATCCGAGGTGTCGACGATGTCCTGCGCGCGATCGGAGCGGACGGCACCCAGATCGTGGACATGCGCCCCGGCGGGCGCTTCGCGGGGACCGAGCCGGAGCCGCGGGCCGGGCTGCGCGGTGGCCACGTGCCCGGGAGCAGGAACGTCCCCTACGTCGACCTCGTGGACCGCGCGACGGGGCTCGCGATCGACATGGAGGCGTTCATGCGGCTGGTCGCGGCGGCTGGGGTCGACCCCTCGAAGGAGTTGGTGGGCACCTGCGGGTCCGGAACCAGCGCCTGCGCCTTCGCGTGGCTGATGGCGCAGGCCGGGCACCACGATGTGGCGATCTACGACGGGTCCTGGTCCGAATGGGGCGGGCGCGACGACCTGCCGATCGATACGGGTCCGCCGGAAGGCTGATCGGGACGTTTCCGGCCCACGAACGTGCCCCTCTGGGCCCCCAGTATCCAGTTGCCGGAGAGGAACTCGCCGTCCCAGGCGAGCCGCAGGATGAGGGTGCCCTGCGATGCGATGGCGTGAACCGTCATGTGATCCTCGCCTGCGTCCACGTTCACGATGCGGGCCGTGACCGAACCCACGGTGATCACCCCCGTGTAGGACCCCGGCTCGCCGCGGACGTCCATCGTCCCCTCGGAGACCATCCGTTCGCTGGACATCGTAACGTCGTACCAGCCAACCGGATCGAAGACGTTCGCGGCCTCGGCATCGGCGCCGGTCGCGGGCGCGGCACCCGGCGCAGGTACGGCCAGCGTGGCGCACCCCCCAGCCAGACCGATCGCGAAGAGCGCGGCCAGCGACGAGGGGCGGCCGTGTGCGCCGATTCGTAGGGTCACGGCACCTCCGCCGCGCCGGTGACCTGACCCCTGACGGAGCTGTACACCGACATCACCCAGTCGCCCACCGCGGACAGAAAGTCCCCCAAGAAAGAGCTGTCGAACCAGCCGAACCACATGGCCACGCCGCCGAGAATCGCCACCAGCACGATGATCTTCAGGGCCATCCGCACGAAATCGCGAAGCAGGAGCACCACGAGGCCCAGTACGAGCAGCAGGACTACCGCTCCTCCCAGGAGTACCGGAATCGATTCGTTCACCGTGCCGCTTTCAATCGGAATGACCTTCAATCACAGGTATGAGAAAAGGGGCGGCCCCGGGTATCCGGAGCCACCCCCGTTTCGTCGTGCTTCGCTTGGAGCACCGACGCTAGGCGATCCTGTCCTTCAGGCTCTTGGCGGCCTTGAAGGCGGGATAGTTCTTGGCTGCGATGGTGATCGACTCGCCGGTTCGCGGATTGCGTCCGGAACGAGCCGCACGCTGACGGGCCTCGAACGTACCGAATCCTCCGACCGAGACCTTGCCGCCAGCATCGAGCTGGTCGGCGATGATTCCGAGGACGGGGTTGAAAATGATCTCCAACACCTCGGCCGACAGGGCCTGAGTGAGCCCGGATCTGCTCGCGAGCTTCTTGGCCATCTCGGACTTGTTCATGCAGAGACTCCTTGGTTGATTGCGTCTCCCGGCTCTGTTTCGAACCGGCGCCGTGTGTAATGCGCGTTATCTACGCGCGGTGAATGGGCCTTGTATACTGTCAACCGCTTCCTTCGTTCCCCTGTTCCCCGCATCGCCACCCCAAAAGTCTGGAACAAACCGGCCCGAAAGGGAAGCGGTCGATGCGCGAAAGTCGGGAATGCGGGAATGTTGAATGCGAATCGGCCGAACCGGATCGGGGGGGGTCAATGCAATCGAAAACAAGACGGAGGAAGTCGTGAGGGCTGCAATCTACCGCAAGTACAGGGGTCCCATCGTCATCGAGTCGTTTCCGGATCCGGAGCCGGCACCGGATGGGGTGGTCCTCCGCGTGGAGGCCAACGGGGTCTGCCGGAGCGACTGGCACGGGTGGGTGGGTCACGACCCGGACATCGTCCTTCCCCATGTGCCCGGACACGAGATCGCCGGCGTGGTGGAGGAGGTCGGAAGCGACGTCCGGCGGTGGCGCAGGGGAGACCGCGTTTCCGTCCCGTTCATCGCCGGGTGTGGGCGGTGCCTGCCCTGCCGCGCCGGGGACCAGCAGGTCTGTGCCCACCAGTTCCAGCCGGGATTTCACGGCTGGGGCGGCTTTGCCGAACGGGTGGCGCTGCGCCAGGCCGATCTCACCCTTGCGGCACTGCCCGACGAGCTGGGCTTTGTCACTGCTGCGAGTCTGGGGTGTCGCTTTGCGACATCGTTCCGGGCGGTGCAGGCGCAGGGACGGGTCACTGCGGGCGACTGGGTTGCCATTCACGGTTGCGGCGGGGTCGGCCTCTCGGCGGTCATGATCGCGCGGGCGCTGGGCGCCAACGTGGTGGCGGTGGACATCCGCGAAGAGGCGCTGGCGCGGGCGCGCGGCCTGGGGGCGGTGGCAGCCGTGAACGCGGCTGACTCGCCCGATGTCCCCGCGGAGATCCACGACATCACCGGCGGCGGCGCCCACGCCTCCCTGGACGCTCTGGGCCACCCCGACACCTGCTTCAACTCGGTCGCCTGTCTGCGCCGACGCGGACGCCACGTGCAGGTGGGCCTCATGACCGGCGATCACCGCAACGCCCGCGTCCCGATGGACCGGGTCATCGCCTGGGAGCTGGAAATGGTGGGCAGCCACGGCCTGCAGGCATGGGAGTATGACAGGATGCTCCGCATGGTCGCTTCGGGGTTCGTGGACCTCGACAGCCTCGTGACGCGCACGGTCACCATCGAGGAGGGCATCGACGTGCTCACCGGGATGGACGACTACACGGTCGAGGGAGTCGTCGTCATCGACCGGTTCGGGTAGTCCCCAGGCCCGCACGCCTCACAGCCGCACAGGCAGGCTCACCACTCCTCGAAGGTACAAAACGGGCCCGTCCAGGTGGTCCAGGCGTCGATCCAGTCGCGGGCCGGAGTGCCGATGGGCGCCCCCGGTGGAGCCTGCTGCGTGACGATGGGCGACCAGGGCTCGTGCGGCCGGTCCTCGAAGCGCGCGATATCCCTGGCCAGCAGTGCGAAGTGCGCAGCCATCGCGTCACCTCCCCCCGCGCGGCCCTCGGACGCGCCGCGCAACTGCGCGAGTCGCTGTGAGGCGACCGCCCGCACCTGGGGCATGGCGGCGCCTCCCGCCAGCCGCATCAGCCCGTCGGCAACCACTCGCCCCACCGCGCGGCGCACCTCGGCCTCGTAGGGCGTGTCGCCGGCGGCCGGGTCTCCCACCGCCACGAGGGCGCCGATCACATCCCCCAGGCCGGGGAGCGACGGGTTGAGGGCGCTCTGCTCCAGGAGGCGCGCCGCCCGGCTCGGGTTGAGGACCTCGTTCACGACGTGCGCCGTCGCGACCACCGCGGGCGAAACCGCGTCGAAGGTGGGTCCCGTGTAGCGCGGGAAGAGTTCGCGGGTGCGCCCATATCCGGCGGGCCTGGGCGGCAACCGGTCCAGCACCGTGGCCGGGATCGTCAGTTCGGCGGGCTGAACGGCGCGCACCAGCGCATCGAGGGCGCGCCGCTGCTCGGCCGCCGAGGCCGGGCGCACGGGATCCATGCCGTCGCCGCGCGTGGCATAGGTGTAGTGCAGGCCCCCGAGCACCGAGGCGGCGGCGGTCACCTGGTAGCGGTGGTGCAGGTAGAGCGGCACCAGCGCCTCTTCCATCTGGGCCATGGGGCGCCCAGCGCGGATCGCCCGCTCTCCGAAGCGCTCGAGCGCGGCCCGCCGGACGTCGAGCATGCGGTCAAGCTCCGCCCCCGCGTCGGTCCCGTTCGACCACTGGTCGACCCTCGCGTGCGCCGAGGCGTCCTGGTTCGAGAAGAAGCGGACGTCGTCCTCCCACGCCTCCTCGATGATGCGGTTCAACTCCGCCTTCTCGTCGGTTCCCGCCGGGAAGTGGGCATAGCCGTAGCGGATCGCGACCTTGTCCCACTCGCCGATATCGACGTCGTAAACCTCGGAGTAGTCGAAGTTCTCGCCGTCATGGGTGATGAGCGGGTGCGGGTAGTCGAGGACCGAGATCCGGCCGAGGTCGCTGTCGTAGTAGTTGTGGGACAGCCCGATGGTGTGTCCGACCTCGTGCGCCGAGAGCTGGCGGATGCGGGCCAGCGCCCATTCGGCGATCCCGGCCGGCTCCTCGTCGCCGTTCTCGTAGGGAGCCAGCAGCCCCTCGGCGATCAGGTAGTCCTGCCGCACGCGCAGGGAGCCGAGCGTCACATTCCCCTTCAGGATCTCACCCGTGCGGGGGTCGGTTATCGAGCCGCCGGTGCTCCAGCCGCGCGTGGAGCGGTGCACCCAGTTGATGACGTTGTAGCGGACATCGTGACTGCTGACGTCCTCGGGGCGGATTTCGACCTGGAAGGCGTCGATGAATCCCGCCGCCTCGAAGGCCTGGTTCCACCAGCGGGCGCCGTCCAGCAGGGCGGAGCGCACCGGCTCCGGCGTTCCCGGATCGAGGTAGTAGACGATGGGCTCGACGGGCTCGCTCATGGCCGCGTCCGGGTTCCTCTTCTCCAATCGGTGCCGCCGGATGAAGCGCTGCGTCATCGGTGCGCCGAGCGGAGCCGAGTAGTCCTGGAAGGACATCCCGCCGTAACCCGCCCTGGAATCGTGCGCGCGAGGCGTGTACTCGCCCAGTTCGGGAAGCCTGATGAAGGAGTGATGCATGCGGACCGTCGCTGCCGCCCCCGACGCCGCGACGTTGGCGACGCCTTCGAAGCCGCCGCCGCCCCCGCCGAAGAAGCCGCCCTGCCCCCCGCCCTGCCGCACGAAGGTCAGCGAGGCCTCCATCTCGGTGTTGTCGGGGAAGTTCATCACCATCGGCAGGTACACCGCGCTCCGGCTCGGGTCGAGGCGGTACGTCCCCGGCCGCATGCGCCCGGCGAACCCGGCGATGTCCTGCATCAGGAACGGGGTGAAGTCGATCAGCACCCGCTCACCGGTTTCGGCGGCGGCATCGAAGCCCCACAGCGTCGAGGGCGCGAAGGCATCCTCCACCGCCTTGCGCTCGGCGGGATTGTCGCTGGACGCACGGAAGCGATAGTTCGGCTGGGTCATCATGACCTTCGGCCCGATGCGCTGGAAGCGAACCACGCGGGACCCGGCCATCTGGCCCCGGTCGATCCCGATGTCGTTGGACCCGAGCCCCGCCCCGATCCCCGATGCGTGGAGCACATCGGTGTCCCACTGGGCGACCTCCAGCCAGATGCGGCCGGCCGCGTCGTCCCAGTACATGGGAAGGAAGCCGTCCATCAGCTCCATCGACGCGGTCTTCTCCTCGATGGTGGGCAGGTCGGCGGCGGCGGCCCTGCCCTGCTGGGCGGCCAGGGAGCCCGTCAGGGGTAGGGGGATAGCGAGCACACCTGCGGCGGCGAGCATGCCGAGCGCACGCGCGCCAGCCACTGGCGGAGCCAACCGGGGATTCACGCGGTGCGCGAGCATCTGCCAGATCCGTGATTTCTTCATCGTTTCGGTCCTCTTCGAGTGATACTTAACATTATTGTTTAGTGTTGTGGTGACATGAGCGCCGGACGCACCGGCGCAAGCAGGGCCTCCACCGCGTCCGCCACCCGCTCCATCTCTTCGTGGGTGTTGTACAGGTGCGGCGCGACTCGGATGCGACCGCGCCGCAGCGACACCACCGCCCCGGCCTCCGTGAGCCCGTCGAGCAGCTCCTCGTCTCCGATTTCGGGGTGGCGGAAGGTCAGGATGTGCCGGCGCAGCGCTGGCTCGGGCGCGACCTCGCAGCCCAAGGCCTCGATGCGGCCGGCCAAATCGGCGACCAGGGCGCACACATGCTCCGCGATGTTCTCGATCCCAGCCTCCTCGAGAAGACCGAGGACCGCCGAGAACCCGGCGATGAGCGGGTAGGCAAGGCTGCCCTCCTCGTACCGGCCGGCGTTGTCGAGCAGTTCGAAGTGGACCCGGTCGAAGTTGAAGTTGTCGGTGGTGCTTCTCCATCCGACGAGCGGCGGACGGATGCGGCGGACGATCGAGCGATCGACGAAGACCGCCCCGATGCCCATCATCCCGAGCATCCACTTGTGGCTGTCGGCGGACAGGAAGTGGATTCCGGCCGCCTTCACGTCGGTGGGGAGCGCCCCGACCGTCTGGATGCCGTCCACGCACAGGAGCACGCCGCGATCCCGGCACAGCGCGCCGAGCCCCTCGAGGTCGGTGACGGCCCCGCTGGCGTACTGCGCCGAACTCACCGCCAGTACGCGGGTGTCGTCGCGGAGCGCGCGGGCCGCCGCGTCGACGCTAACCGTGCCGGACTCGTCGGCGGGAATCATGTCCAGCGCCGCAATCCCCCGCCGATCCAGATCCATCCAGGGGTAGACGTTGGATGGATATTCCACCGAAGCGCCGACCGCGACCCGGTCGCCCGGCTGCCAGTCCAGTCCCGCTGCAAAGAGCGACAGTCCGTGGGAGGTGTTCCGGACGAACGCGACCTCTTCCCACTCGCATCCGACCAGCCTCGCGAAGCGTTCCCGGCACTCCTGCGCCAGCGACTCCCAGTCGTCGAAGCTGGGACGCCCGACCCTGGCCAGCGATTCCATGAAGTCGTGCACGGCGGCGACCGCTCGGGTCGAGGTGGGCGATACGCCCGCGTGATTGAGGAAGATGTGGGTTTGCGAAACCGGGAATTCGTCCCGATAGGACCGCAGATGTTTCATCGGTTGCTCATGAGTTGCGTTGCCGCCCTCTCCGCCGCGCCCGGACGACGCGTCGATAGACCTCCAGGTTCCCTTCCACCATCGCATCCACGGAAAAGTGCGACGCTATCCGCTCGCGGGCACGTCTCCCCATCGTCCGGGCCGCATCCGGGTCGGTCAGCAGCCCGGCGATGGCCGTGGCGAGCGCTCCCGCATCGCCCGGGGGACAGAGAATCCCGGTCTTCCCGTCCTCGATCACCTCGGGGATTCCCCCGGCCTTGCCGCCCACAACCGGGACGCCGGCGGCACCGGCCTGCAGGGCGGCAACCCCCAATCCTTCCTTCAGAGCCGGATGAACGCAGAAGTCGAAGGAGCCCAGCCATTCGTGCAGGTCGTCGCGGAATCCCGCAAAGCGGATCTGGCCGGCCACGCCCGCGGCCTCGGCCAGAGCGGCCACGTTTTCCCGCATCGGTCCCCGCCCGAAGAGGACGACCGACGGTTTCACGCCCCGCCCCTTGAGAATCGCCAGCGCGTGGACCAGGACCCAGTGACCCTTGCGGGAGACGAACTGCGCGACCATGGCGCCCGCTGGAGCACCCCGCTCCAGGTCGAATTCCCGATCGCGCGCGGCCGCGTCCCGAGGGGTCTGCCATTCCGTGGCGTCCACCGCCGAATGAACGAGGGAGATCTTGTCGCGCGGCACTCCCTGGTCGGCCAGCACGTCGCGGACCGCGCCGGAGATGGCCACGACTCGCCGATAGAGCCGGTACTTCGCGCCGACAAGCCATTCCATCTCGCGGTTGTCCACGCGGCGCGTGAGCACGACCGGCGCCCGGATCGCGGCGGCCGCCACGCCGCCGAGCGTATCGGCGCCGCGGCGCGAGTGGAGGTGGACCACCTCGACATCGGGCCGGCTGAACCGCCACGCCATCTTGCCGAGGGCGAGGACGTCCCCCTCTCCCTGGAACCCGAACTCCTCGACGCGCAACCAGCGCTCGTGCGCCGCCGCCGCGATCTCGGAGCCCCGCGGCACCATCAGGACCGACTTCACGCCGCGCTCTTCCAGGCCCTGCGCGAGGTAGAGCACCTGCAGGGCGCCCCCGTAGAGATGGCGTCCGGTCTCGACGTGGATGACGCTCACCCGGATGCTCCGGCGGCGGCCAACGCGGCGCACACCTGCTCGACCGCGATGTCGCGCATGCAATCGATGCGGCCGTCGCAGACCAGCTTCCCCCGGCAGGGAGAGCAGGCGCGCCCCGAGTGGAGGATCGTCGCGGCGGGGCCCGGAGGATCCAGGTACGGCGTGTTGGAGCCGAACAGCAGCACCGCCGGGCGGCCGAATGCGTGGGCCATGTGGCTCAGTCCGGTGTCGACCCCGACGAGCCCGCTGCACCGGGACACGACGGCGGCCGCCTCGCCGAGCGTGGTCCGGCCGACAAGATCGACGAGGGGCGGCGAACCCGGCACCGACTCCGCAACGCCGCCCAGGATCCGGTCAGCGGCGGCGCGATCGCCCGGGCCCCCGAGAAGCGCGACGCCGACCCCGATCCGGGCGCGCACGAGCTCGATGAGCGCGGACCATCGGTCTTCGAACCAGTGCTTGTGGTCGCGCGTGGTGAAGGGACAGAACGCCACGAAGTCCCCGGCCAGTCCCACCTCCTCCAGCATCGCCGCGACCTTCGCCGTCTCATCCGCCCCGCGCGGGATCTCCATCGCGAAGCGGTCGGTCGGCAGGCCCAGCACCTCCGCCAGATGCCTGTATTCCGACGCGATCCCGCGCTCGTTGCCACCGCGCTCCACGACCCGGGTCATCAGGACGCTGGAGCCTTCCCGCGATCCCAGCCCGATCCTCACCGGAGCACCCGACAGAAACGCGACCAGGCCGCTGCGCAGCAGACCCTGGCTGTCGATCGCGACATCGAAGCGGCGCCCGCGGAGCGAGGCGAAGAAATCCACGACCTCGCGCGCCAGAGTCCCCCAGCGGCCGCGCCGCAGGAGACGCTTCCACGCGCCCCGCTGCCAGACGATCACCTCGTCCAGATGCGGGTTGTGCAGGACGACGTCGGCTGTCCGCTCCTCGGCCACCCAGGCGATATGGGCACCCGGATGCCGCCGCCTCAGCGCCCCGGCCAGCGGCGATGCGAACACCAGGTCGCCCCTCGCCGAGAGGCGGACGACGAGGATGCTGCGAACGTTGCGAGGAATCATGGATGGAAGGTTATGATTGGCCACCTCCCGTACAACTCCCCCGGGTACCCTGCATCCCGCCGGGCGCGCGCATGATCGGACAACTACGCAATCTCGCCCTCGGCTTCGGCTTTGCCATCCACCTGGTCCGCAGGCGCGTCCAGACCGGCGCCTGGCGGACGGACGCGCGCACCCGCAACGGCGCACTCGGCCCGGTCCGTCGCCGCGCGCGCGGCCCCAGAATCCTCGTGCACGGGGTGAGCGTGGGCGAGACCAACGCGCTGCAACCCCTTGTCGAGGCCCTGGCGTCCTCTCCCCCGGCTCCGGATGTCGTGGTGAGCACGAGCACGGAGACCGGGTTCGAGCGGGCGCGGCGCATCCACGGCGCGAACCGCGAGGTCGTGCGCTTCCCCCTGGACTTCACCTGGATGGCGAGGCGCTTCCTGGACGACCTCCGGCCCGATCTCGTCGTCCTCGCCGAGCTGGAGCTGTGGCCCACATTCCTGGCCGAGTGCAGCCGCCGCGGCATCCCGGTGTGCGTGGTCAACGGGCGCATGTCCGCGCGCAGCTATCGCGGCTATCGTGCGTGGCGCCCGTTCGTGCGCCCGATGTTCTCGCGGCTCGCACTCCTCGCCGCCCAGACCGAGTCCTACCGGGAGCGGTTCACCGAACTGGGCGTGCCGGCCAGCCGCGCCTGCGTGACGGGCAGCCTCAAGTGGGACGCCGCGCGCCAAGCCCCCGACGCCGCGGCCGCGCGCGAAATCGCCGAGGCGATGGGGATCGACCCGTCCCGGCCCCTCATCGTGGCGGGGTCGACCGGCGCCGGCGAGGAGGAGGCGCTGCTGAGGCACCTGCTGCCCGGTTGCCAGCTCCTCCTCGCCCCCCGCAACCCGGATCGCTGGGACGAGGTCGCCCGCCTGCGCGCCGGAATGCCCCGCCGCAGCCTGCGCCGGCCGCCGCGAGCACCGCCCCGCGACCCGCAATCGTCCAGCGCCGGAAGGGACGGCCACGGGCCGGCAAAGCGGCCCCCCGACGTCTTCCTTCTCGACACGATCGGCGAGCTCGGCGCCGCCTACCTGCTCGCCGACGCCGTCTTCGTGGGGCGCAGCCTCTCGCCGATGGGGGGCTCCAACCCGCTCGAACCCGTCGCTCTCGGCAAGCCGACCGTGATCGGGCCGCACCACGAGAACTTCGCCGGCGTCGTCGCCGACCTTGTCGCCGAGGGCGGCCTGGTGGTGAGCGCGCGGCCGATGGCGGTCATCGCGCGATGGCTCGAAGATCCGTCGGCCGCCGAAGCCGTCGCGGCGGGCGGGGCGCGTGCAATGACACGCCACCAGGGAACGGCCGCCAGCACCGCGAAGCGCGTGTTGGAGCTGCTCCGGGAACCGAACAACCGGCCCGCTTCCTAGAAGAAGAAATTCATCGAGCTGTACAGAAACCGCGGAACGCTGCCGTATTCCGAACCCAGCCGCGGCAACCCGCCCTCCAGCACCGCGTCCTCGCCTACCCCAGTGAAGGCGCCGAGCCGGAATCCCACGCTCTGCGAGACGGAATAGCTGAGCGACGGACCCAACAGCAGCGACCCGTCCCGCAGGCTTCCCAGCAGCAGGGCGCCGCCCGAGAGAAGCGGGTGAAGCTGGTACGAGAGCTGGAGCGCCCCCACGTCACGTCCGAGCACCTGGACCTCCCCCTGCGCGTAGGCCCGGCTGGACGCCGCCGCGATCAGCCCGTCGGGCGAGGTCGCGCCAAGCCCGTCGCGCTGATACTCGATCACCACGTACAGATCGCGCCGCGCGATCGCAAACGTCCGATCGAGCCCGACGGTCCCCCGCACCACCAGGTGGTCGTCCAGGTCGCGAACCGCGGCTTCCGCGCGCAGCGCCCACAGTCCGACGGCGCCGCTCAGAGAGGCGGCCGCGCCAAAGGTGTCGTGCACGATCCCCGCCCACAGGCCGACATCCCATCCCGCGTAGTTCGAGGTGGCCCGCCCGAGCAGCGTCATCGTCTGGTCCCGGTCGGCCCCGACGCGCGCCGGCCGCGCCACGACCTCCAGTTGCGTGAAGGCGCCCCGGTAGTACCGCAGCCGCACCGCGTCCACGCCGGCGCGGTACTCGCGGAAGGGGTCGGCGGGGTCGAAGGGCGAAAACGGATCGGAGGGTGTGAGGAAGAGGGTCGTCGCCCACGACACGGGCTGCCGTCCGATCACCAGGTCGGCGTTTTCTCCCAGGTCGAAGCGGAGGCTCAGGCGGTCGATGCGGTGCCGCCAGTGGATCCCATCTCCCTCCCTGACATCGCCCCCGAGGGACAGCCAGTCCCCACCCGAGCCCGCCGCGGCCGCCGCGGTGAAGAACTGCGCCCCGAGAGTGCCCGGTTCCCGCAGCGCCAGGGTATGCTCGTACCCGAAATCCAGCCCGGCCGGCCCAGCGTCCCCCGCCCACATCAGCCGGAACCGATGAAACCCCGAGCCGTTGGCCGGGCTCAGCAAGCTGTTGCCGACCCGGGTCCACAGGTTGAGGTAGTAGCCCGAGAATCCGCCCGGCTGGGCGGCGGCCGGCAGCGGGGAGAACGCCGCCAGCATCGGCAGCGCCGCGGCCAGCAACAGGGCACGGCCCAACGGAACCGCGCCCGCGCCCGGCCGGCGGATCAAACACCGCAAGCGGCCCGCCCGGTGCAGGTCGCGGGCGCCCCCCATCAGCCGGAGCCCGCCACCGCGTCGTCGATGCGCCCGTCGACCAGCCGGATCAGCCTCCCCGCCCGCTCCATCACCCTGGGATCGTGGGTGGAGAACACGAAGGTCGTCCCCTTCGTCCGGTTCAGCCTTTCCATCACGTCGAGAAGCGCCTCGGCGGTGACCGAGTCCAGGTTGGCGGTGGGCTCGTCGGCGAGCACCAGCGCCGGGTCTCCGAGCACCGCGCGCGCCACCGCCACCCGCTGCTGCTCGCCACCCGAGAGCTTGGGAGGGCGACGGTCCTCCAGTCCCTCGAGGCCGATCTCCCGGAACAGCTCCCGCACCCGCTCGCGGCGCTCCCGTGCCGGAACCCGCTGCAGCAGAAGCGTGAACTCGGCGTTCTCCAGCGCGCTCAGGACCGGAAGCAGGTTGTAGGACTGGAAGACGAATCCGATCCGGTTCATGCGCACCGCGGCCAACTCCGGGTCGGAGAGCGCAGAAAGCTCCCGGCCTTCGATCCAGACCTTGCCGCGAGTGGGACGGGTGAGGCCGCCCAGCAGGTTCAGCACCGTGGTCTTCCCCGAGCCGGACGGGCCGGCCATCGCGACGAACTCGCCGCTCGCCACCGTCAGGTCCACGCCCCGCACCGCCTCGACCGGATGCGGATCCTGCGGGTAGATCTTCCAGAGGCCCTCGGTCCGCACTACATGATCGTTACTCATATACTCATATGCTCATGTGTTCATGCCGCATCGGTCGCATCACTCCACCTTGACCGACTCGGCAGGGTCCATGGCGGCCGCCTGCCACGCGGGATAGATGGAGGCGGAGAGGCCGATGACCGCCGTGAAGAAGAGGCCCTGCGTCAGGTGCTTCACTTCGATCGCGGGGTAGAGGACCGGGTCGAAGACGATGCCGCCGAAGGCCAGGTCTTCCGGCATGATCCCCGTAAGGTCCAGCCCGTTGCGGAAGAACACCCAGACCAGAGCGAAACCGAGGGCCACGCCGAGGACGCCGCTGGCGGCGGTGAGCAGCACCCCTTCGAGGAAGACGACCAGGCCGGTTTCCCGCGCGCTCAGTCCAAGGGCGCGGAGCAGGCCCATCTCGCGCTTCCTGTGCAGCACCGACATGAAGACCGCATTGAGAATGGCCAGCGCCACGATGGCGAAGAGGATGAAATGGAAGACCCAGTCGCCCGCGTCGTCGATCTTCAGCGCGGAATAGAGGTCCGGGTTCGACTCCTCCCAGCCCGTGACCTCCACGCCGGCCGGCTCCACGGCGGCGGTCGCCTCTTCGACGACCTGTTCCGTGAACTCCGAATGCGGAAGCACGGTGGCCACGCTGGTCGCCCCGTCCACGCCGAGCCAGCTGCGCGCGGTGGCGAGCGGGATGTGAACCAGCGCGTCGTCCATCGCCGAGACTCCGGTCCTGAAGAGCCCGACCACCCGGACGAGCTGCCCTTCGATGCCCCCCTCGGCGACCTGCGCCGTCAGAACCATGCGCGATCCGATGCGCAGGCCGAGGCGCGTGGCCATGCCCCGGCCTATGAAGGCATGCAGCCGGTCGCCTTCCTCCAGGTAGCGACCCTCCAGCACTTCGGTGCCGAGCTCGGAGAAGGACAGTTCGGCGCCGGGATCGACGCCGTGGATGAGGGCGGGCAGGGCGCCGTCGGCGGATGACGCCAGCCCGCGCGTCGTGATCCTCACCGAGGTGACTTCACCTCCGGGAACTTCGGACCGTTGCACCGCGGCGATCGACGCCGCGACCTGGTCCGGCGATAGTCGGTCCTCGAGGCTTTCGCTGTCCCTGAAGCCCGGCGCGTTGAACACCACATGACCCGATCCGAGCCGCACGCCGGAGTCGATCCAGTCCTCGTGACCGCCGTCCGCCAGGGTCCGGGACAGGATCAGCAGCGCCAGCCCGAGCGTCATCGCGGCGGCGGTCAGCGCACTGCGGCGCAGCTCCCGTCCCAGGTTGCGCAGCGCGAGCCAGACGAGCGTCGGCAGCCGGGTGGTCATCGGCTTGCGAGCGCGTCGGCCGGGGGCACGCGGATGGCGCGCCAGGCCGGATAGAGGGCGGACAGTATGCCGGTCCCGATCAGCGCGATCGCCGACGCGAGCGGACCGTCCCAGGAATACTCCACGGTCAGAACGGGCCGTACCGCCGATCCCACGATGGAGTAGGTGCCCACGAAGCCGCTCAGGTCCACGGGGAATTCGTGGAAATAGACGAGGACCGGAACCGCCAGAGCCGCTCCCGCCGCCAGCGCCACGAGGCCCAGGAACAATCCCTCGATCACCACGATCCGCACGATCGAGGAGGCCGAGGTCCCGAGCGCGCGCGCCACCGCAAACTCCCGGCGCCGCTCGAACGTCGCGAGCAACATCGTGTTGGCCACGCCGAAGATCGCCATCCCGAAGATCATCACGGCGATCATGACGTTCATGGCGCCGGCCAGGCTGATCATGAAGTACATCTGCTGCTGAAAGACCGACCAGGGCTCGGTGACCAGCCCGTCCGACAGGCCCGCGACCGCCTCCTCGACGCGCTCCGCCACCGCCGCCGCGTCCCCCGTGCGCTCCACCGAGATGGCGACCTCGTGGATGCGGCTCCGGTCCATCGCCATCAGGTCCTGCAGCGATCCCAGGTCCAGCAGCGCGTAGGTGTCGTCGAAACCGCCCATCGCGATGCGGAAGATCCCCGACACGGCGAAGAGGTCGTTGCCCATCGACCCGTCCGCGGCGGGAGCCACCAGCACCACCTCCTCACCCGGCGCGATCCCCACCGTCTCGGCCATTCCCACGCCGACCGCGATCTCGCCCGGCCCCGGCAGCCGCCCCTCGACCAACGCCGCCCCGAAACGGCTGACCCCCTCTTCGCGGCGCGGATCCATCCCCATCAGCACCCCACCCACGGTCTCGTCACCGGAGCTGACGAGCCCGCCGCCGTACACCCGCGGCGCCGCCCCCGTCACGCCGTCGACCGCTTCGACCGCCCCGACGAGCGCGGCCACGTCAAGCCCGTCGCGCCCGCCCATCGTGTCGTGGATGCTGCGCTCGGGCTCGTAGTCGTCGGCGCGGATCTGCACCTGCCCCGTGATCACCCCGGTGCCGTTGGAGACGATCTCCTCGAGCATGCCGTCCATCAGCGCGATCATGAGGACGGCGGCAACGAACCCGAACGACAACGCCGACGCGGTGATGACCGTGCGGCGCCGGTTACGCCACAGGTTGCGCCACGCGATCCGCCACCAGATGTCGTTCTCGCGCCGGGGCATGGAGAAGCCTATCTGCGCGCCCGCAGATTCCTCAGGCTGAAGAAGTCCTCGTCGAGACCGACGTCGAACTCCAGTTCCAGGTAGGTCACGACCGTGCGCTCTTCCCCGTCCATCGGCTCCATGACCATCCGGGTCGGGAGCGTCCTGCCGCCAAGGACCTCGAAGTCCGAGAAGTTCATGGTGCGGACGAGGGTTCCGTCCTCGTCGTAGTAGCGCGCCCAGATCGGCATCCGGTCCCGCATGCGGACCTGCTGCTCGATCCTGCCCCAGATCACCGGCGCGTCGGGCTTGGGGGTCATCGTGAACTCCCAGACGTCCTGACCATCGCGCGGCCCCTCGTGGGAGATGACGATGTCGTAGTCCTCGATCAGGCGGCTCTCCTTGACGAGGTCGTCGTTGGTGAAGTGGGAGCCCATCCACGAGCCGAGCATCATGGAGGGCGGGACCTTGATGGTGCGGTCGACGTTGGGCAGGTAGTTCCACACCTCGTTCTCGACCATCAGGGTGGCGGTGCCGGCCTCGCGCGCAGGGCTCTCGACGCGCACCAGAGAGTGCTCGGTGCCCAGCGACCAGATCCGCATCTCGAGCGCCCGCGACCAGTGCTCGGTGTCGATCTCCATGCGCATCAGTCCGGCGCTCGATGCGCCCCGCATCAGGCGGTCGACCTCGTCGATGATCTCGAGCACCCGCGGGTCGGTCTGGGAGAGGGCGGTACCGGGCACAGGCGGGATGGCCAGTGCCGCCACCGCGATGCTCCACATTCTTCGCATGTTCGCCTTCCTGTACTCGACGGCCGCCCAGGACGGCCGATTTCGACTCCGAACGCACGCGCGCCGGGAAACCCGTCCCCGCGACGCTCATTAATACTGGCCCAAGTCGGGCCGGAACACTATTCTCCCGACTCTCCCGGGAGCCGGATCCGCTCCCTTGCATTCCCTTCAACGAAAGCAGCCCATGGCAGCCATCGCCGCCCTCTGGCTCCCCATCCTCCTCTCCGCCCTGGTTGTCTTCATCGTGAGCGCGGCGTTCTGGATGGCGATGCCACACCACAAGAACGACTTCTCTCCCGCGTCGGACCAGGATGCCCTGATGGACGCGGTGCGCAGCAGCACTCCGGGACCCGGGATGTACTTCTTCCCGTGGGCCGCAGGCGGGGAGAATTCGCCCGAATACAAGGAGATGGCTCGCCGGGGTCCGGTGGGAATCCTGCGCGTCCGGGATCCCGCGTCGGTTCTCAACATGGGCCCGGCGATGCTCAAGGCGATCCTGCTGAATCTGGTGATCGGCGTATTCATCGCCTACCTGGCCTCGGCTACACTGGCGGCCGACGCATCTTATCTGTCAGTATTCCAGGTCACCGGCACGGCGGCGTTCATGGCCTACGGCTTCGTCGGCTACCAGGAGGCCATCTGGTTCGGCCTCCCCGCCAAGGTCGCCTTCAAGCACAGTCTCGACGGACTCGTCTACGCACTTCTCACCGCCGGCATCTTCGGCTGGCTCTGGCCCGCATGAGCGATACAAAACCAATGAGCGAAACAGTTTACGAAGCAAACGTGCGCATCGAACGCACCCGCGGGCCGCACCGGCTCGCCTACCTGCCTGCCCACGACGGCCCCGTCGAATTCGGGGTCCACGGAGCGATCGCGGAGCACTACGGGGTCAGCGGGATCGTTACCGAGACCACGACCACACTGGACTACGTGATCGCCGCTACCGGCGGCTGACTCGTCGGCACCTTCGGAGGCGTGCTGGAGGCACGCGGGATCAAGGCGTCGGACGGTCGGCTCAAGGCAGACGTCCAGGGCAAGGTCGGCAAGGACGAGGGTGTCCTCGTCATCCGGCAGATACATGTGAAATACCTGCTGCAGGCGGCGGACCAGGACGCGGAGAAGATCCAGCGGGCGCTGGACCTGCACCCCATGCGATGTCCCGTCTACCGGACGCTTCACAACAGCATCGAGATCACGACGGAGCTGGCCATGGTCTGACCCTGCGCCGGTGGCCGGGGTGGCCGCGTGAACCCCGGCAGAATGGACGGCGGATGGTAAGCGTCCGCAGCCCGACCCGTACTGAACCTTTGACAGCGAGCCCGCCGTAATGCTCACTTTGTTTCCTGCGCACTGGACGTCGGCACACCAGCCGGCACTCCACCTGGCGGAACCGAACGGAAGGAACAAACACCATGGTCCAGATCCTGAAGACCGTCGCGCGCGCAATCCTGAGGTGGCTGCTGAAGAAGATCTGACGGTGCGGCGCCGACCCTCCCTCATCGTCGCCTGCGCCGCCGCGGCGCTCCACTTCGCCGTCGCCATCCCCTCTGCTGCGCAACTCCCCCGCGCCGTCAACGGCGAAGACCTCGCCGACGCCGGCGGCGATGCCATCTACTCCGCTTCCTGCGCCAACTGCCACGGCCTCGACGGCACCGGGCTCCCTCCTTCCCTGCTCGCATTCGAGGAGGAAGTCCCCGACTTCACCGACTGCGACTTCGCCGCCCGCGAGCCCGACGGCGACTGGATCGCGGTGGCGCACGAGGGCGGCCCCGTCCGCGGCTTCAGCGAGATGATGCCGGCCTTCCGAGGCGCGCTCACCGAAGACCAGCTGGGCCGCGTGATGGGCTACATCCGCACCCTCTGCACCGACGACAACTGGCCGCGCGGCGAACTCAACCTGCCCCGCGCCCTGCTCACCGAGAAGGCCTATCCGGAGGATGAGTGGGTGGTGGAGTTGGATGTGGATCTGGAGGGCGACGTTGGCGCCACGGGTGCATATGTGTACGAGCAGCGGTTCGGTCCGCGCAGCCAAGTGGAAATTGTGATCCCCTATGGATGGCGGGGGGGCCATGCGGACGACCATGACCACGATGACCACGGCCACAACGGCACGGACGACGATGGGTCGCGCGATGGCCTGCGGCACGGCCTCGGCGACGTCGTGGTCGGCGTGAAGCACGCCCTCTACCACGATCTCGAGGTGGGCAGGATCTTCTCGCTCGGCGGCGAGTTCATCCTCTCCACCGGCGACGAGGGCATCGGACTGGGGGCCCCCGGGAGCGCCTTCGAAGCCTTCGCCTCCTTCGGTCAGATCCTTCCCGACGACGCGTTCATCCAGTCGCAGGCCGGCTTCGAGGTGCCGTTCTACAGTGACGGCGCCGTCGAGGGGTTCGGCCGGCTGGTGCTGGGACGGAGCTTCACCGAGGGCCAATGGGGGCGCACCTGGACGCCCATGCTGGAGATGCAGCTGAAGCGGGACTTCGAGTCGGGCGCGGCAACACGCTTCGATCTCCTGCCCCAGGCGCAGGTTTCTCTGAACACCAGACAGCATGTGTTGGCCAACTTCGGCCTGCTGGTCCCGGTGGGAGGCGGCGATGACGAGGCGCGAGCCGTCCGCCTGGTCACCTACATCCTGCTCGACTGGTTCGACGGCGGCTTCTTCGAGGGGTGGTGACGATGTTGCGACGAACGCTCATGCCCCGAAGCCTCTGGCTGGGCATCGCCTGTCCGGCCTGCCTCGTCGTGGGGGCTCTCCTGATCAGTGCCAGCGCTCCCCCGCCGGGCGAGAACCGGCCGGACCGGGCCTCAACGCAGGCCTCTCTTTACAACCCTGACGTAACGTTAGGGTCGGCCAGCCAGGAGGGGATGCCCCTGCCCCAACCGGCAGACACGACCGAGCCGGCCGACCCCACCGACCACTTCCGCACCGCCGACCGCTGCATCGCCTGCCACATGGGGGTATCGGCCGCGGACGGCACCGACGTCTCCATCGGCTTCGACTGGCGCGCGTCGATGATGGCGAACGCCGCTCGCGATCCCTACTTCCACGCGGCGGTGCGGCGCGAGATCATGGACTACCCCGACGCGGCAAGCGAGATCGAGGCCGAGTGCTCGCGCTGCCACATGCCGATGGCCACGGTCGCGGCGCTGGCGGCCGGCCAGTCCGGCGAGGTCTTCGCCAACCTGCCGATCGGAGGCGCAGACGGACCCTACGCCGACCTCGCGGCCGACGGCGTCTCCTGCTCGCTCTGCCACCAGATCCAACCCGACGGCCTGGGCACGGAGGAGACCTTCACGGCCCGCTTCCACGTTTCAGCTGAAACGCCCGCCGAGGGCCGCTCCGTCTTTGGCCCCTTCGAGCCGGACGAAGGCGGCGTGGGAATCATGCACTCGGCCACCAGCTTCCGCCCCACGCTCGGCGAGCACGTCACGTCGTCGGGGCTGTGCGCATCGTGCCACACGGTGATCACCCACGCCGTCCGGCCCGGCGGGAGCGGCCCCGCGTTCCCCGAGCAGGCTCCCTATCTCGAATGGCAGGCGAGCATCTACGCCGAGGGCCGCGAGCGCGAGCACAGCTGCCAGGACTGCCACATGCCCGAGGTCGGCAATGACGTCCCGGTCACGCGCGTCCTCGGCCGCGCCCGCCCCGAGGTCTCCCGGCACGTCTTCCGCGGCGGCAACTTCTTCATGCTGCGCATGCTCAACCGCTACCGGAACGAATTGGGTGTCATCGCCCTGCCCCAGGAGCTCGAACTCGCGGCCCAGCGCACCGCCGAACACCTCCGCACGGCCACCGCCACCGTCGAGATCGGCGGCGTAGGCATCGGCGGAGGACGGCTCGAGGCCACCGTGACCGTGCGCAACCAGGCCGGCCACAAGTTCCCGACCGCCTACCCGTCGCGGCGCGCATGGCTGCGGTTCGTGGTCACGGACAGGTGGGGCGACCGCGTGTTCGAATCGGGCGCCCTGTCGCCCGACGGACGCGTCGCGGGCGACGACCACGACGCCGATGGCTCGCGCTACGAACCGCACCACACCGTCATCGCGTCGCCGGACGAGGTACAGATCTACCAGGCCGTCATGGTCGACGGCGCTGGAGCGGTGACCACCGGACTCATGTCGGCGGAGCGCTGGGTGAAGGACAATCGCATCCTCCCCGACGGGTTCGATCGCGCGAGCGCCGACGCCCGCGTGCAGGTCGTGGGCATCGCCGCCGAGGATCCGGATTTCGCCGCCGGTACCGACCGCGTGCACTACACGGTCCCGGTCGACTCGGCGGACGCCCCCTTCACCGTCGAGGCCGAACTCTGGTTCCAGCCGATCGGCTATCGCTGGGCGGAGAACCTGGCTGGCTACGACGCGATGGAGACGCGGCGGTTCGTGCGGTACTATCGCGAGATGGCGGAGGGGTCGGCGCTGGTGCTGGCGCGGGATGTCGCAGAGGGGAGTTGAGCAAGTGCAAATGCCCAAACTGATGAGACCCCTGATTGCGACGGCCATGCTTGCCGGCGCGCTTCTCTCCGCCCCGGCGCTTGCCGCCCAGAACTTCAATCCGGAGGACTATGTCGGTACGGCCCGGATCGTCGGTCAGGTGGTGGATGCGCAGACGGGCACGCCGCTCATGGGCGCCCGTGTTTCCATTCCCGGTTTGGAGAAGCACTCGGTCACCAACCGGGACGGCCGATTCCTGCTGGCGGATCTGGCGCTGGGCCGCTACAGCGTCGCGGTCGAGCAGCTCGGGTTCATGAACACGGCTACGCGATGCATCCGACCAACCCGTACGACGACCGGTGCGTTCGCGGCCGCGGCCGCCCCAATGTATACCTCGACGAAGCCCCGCTGATCGGTGGACTGGCCCGCCTCGAGCAGTATCCCCTCGACCTGCTGTACCGGATCGAGGTCTACGATGGAATACACATCCGCGCCTACACGCGGGATTTCATGAGGCGCTCGGCGGGCGTGCACCTGGGGGCGCTGCCGTTTTTCCACTAGAGGCAGCTTGACTGGGGTACCCTAGGATCCCTCCAGCTCCACCCGCCCCCTGAACTGCTCCAGCGCCTCCGGGTTCGCCAACGCCTCCACATTCTTCACCGGCTCGCCGTGCACGACCGCAGTCACGGCCAGCTCGACGATCTTGCCGCTCCGGGTGCGCGGGATGTCCTCGACCTGGACGATCCTGGCGGGAACGTGCCGGGGGCTCGCCTGCGTCCTCAGCGCCGTGCGGATCCGGTCCCGCAGCGCCGCGTCGAGGCGCAGCCCGGGCGCCAGCCGCACGAACAGCACCATGCGCGTGCCCTCGTCCCAGCGCTGAGCCACCGCGAGCGCCTCGGCGACCTCGTCCATGGCCTCGACGGGGCGGTATATCTCGGCCGTGCCGATGCGCACGCCGTGCACGTTCAGGGTGGCGTCGGAGCGGCCGTGGATCACGTACCCGCCCGTGCCGGTCTTTTCGGCGTAGTCGCCGTGGTGCCAGACCCCGGGGAACCGCTCGAAGTAGGTGCCCAGGTAGCGGCTCCCGTCGTCGTCGTTCAGAAAGCCCAGCGGCAGCGACGGGAAGGGCCGGGTGCAGACGAGTTCGCCCTTCTCCTCATCCACTGAAGAGCCGCCCGGAGAAAAGACGTCGACGGCCATCCCCAGCGCCGGGCCCTGGATCTCGCCCGCGCGGACCGGCCAGCCGGGGATCGCGCCCAGGAAGCACGCGCAGAGGTCGGTGCCGCCCGAGATCGACACGAGGTGCACATCGCGCTTGATGTGCTCGTACACGTACTCGAAGCCCGCCGAGCCGAGCGGCGAGCCGGTGGAAAGGAAGGTGCGCAGCGACGACAGGTCGTGGGTTTGGCGCGGGCTGACCCCGTCCTTGCGGAGCGCCTCCAGGAAGCCGGGCGAGACCCCCATCAGCGTCGCGCCGGTGCCACCCGCGAAGTCGAAGAGCGCCTGGTCGCCGGGGTGCACGGGCGAGCCGTCCCAGAGCAGGATCGTCGCCTCGGAGGCCAGTGCCGAGACCAGCCAGTTCCACATCATCCAGCCGAGCGTGGTGAAGTAGAAGACGCGGTCGCCGGCCTTGATGTCGCAGTGCAGCTGGTGCTCCTTGATGTGCTGCAGCAGGACGCCGCCCGCGCGATGCACGATGCACTTGGGCACTCCCGTGGTGCCCGAGGAGAAGAGGATGTAGAGCGGGTGATCGAAGGGGAGCCTCTCGAAATCGATCTCGCGGGCCTCGAAGGGGCGGATGAAAGTGTCGAGCGTGACCGCGCCGGGGAGTTCGGGCGCCTGGCTGCCGTCCGGCGCGGCGCCCAGATTCGGCACCACGACCGTGCGCTCCACCGTGGGCAGCCCCTCGAGGATCGCCGGAACGCGCTGCAGCGTCTCGAAGCGCTTGCCGCGGTAGCTGTACCCGTCCGTGACGAAAAGCAGGCGCGGGCCGACCTGCCCGAAGCGGTCGATCACGCCGCGGGCGCCGAAGTCGGGCGAGGCGGTGGAGAGGACGGCGCCGATCGAGGTGGCGGCGAGGAGGATGACGACGGCCTCGGGCACGTTGGGGAGCAGCGCGGCGACGCGGTCGCCGGGGCCGACGCCGGCGTCGCGCATGGCCTGGGCGAGGCGCGAGGTGAGGTCGTGCAGCTCCCGCCAGCTCACCACCCTGCGGCGGCCGTCCTCGGACCAGGCGATGATGGCGGGCTCGTCGGTGCGGCGGCGCAGGAGGTTCTCGGCGAAGTTGAGCCGCGCGTCCGGGAAGTAGCGTGCGCCGGGCATGTGGTCGCGGTCGACGAAGACGCGATCGCCCTTGTCGCCCACGACGCCGGACCAGTCCCACACCGCGCTCCAGAACTCCTCCTGCTGCTCGATCGACCAGCGCCAGAGGGCGTCGTAGCCGTCGGCGGGATCCGGGCGCGGCTCGGTCAGCGAGGCCGTGAAGGCACCAGGGCCCTCGTCCCGATCCGGGCCTGACCCCGCCACCAGGGCCGCGAAGTGGACCAGGTTGCTCGCGCGGAGGCGTTCCCGCGACGGGATCCAGAGCGGCGGGGTCGTGTCACTCATGGCACGCCAATGGTACTATCGCCTTCCTGGGCGTGGCGCCGGGCGATCTGGTCCAGCTTCGGCCCGATGGACGACATCACCGCCGCGAACAGCACGAGCGCCCACCCCGCCGAGAGGATGAGGTGGGCACCTACGAGCACCCTTGCACTAACCGAAACCGGGGCGACGCTCGTGAAGTCCTGGCCGAGCGCGGTGAAGAAGGCAAAGGACAGCCAGTCGGCGATCCCGGCGCCGGCACCGGCAAACGCGCCCGGGCGAAAGTGCTCGAGCATCCCGTAGAATCCGGAGAACAGGACGATGATCGTCAGGTAGCCGACCGCGAACCCGCCGATCGGAACCCACATGACGCGCAGGTAGTCGGCGAGATAGCCGTACACCCGCAGCCGCGGCTGGAGCCAGGTGATGGCGGTGCGCCCCAGGAGAAACCCGGCCGCCAGGAGTACTACCAGCGCGAGGGCCCAGGCCAGGACCAAAGCCAGCAAGACAACGATGGCCGCGGTGCCCGAAACCCCGCGGATGTTGATTTCAGCGGCGATCAGGACAGCCTCCAGGACAAGAACGACAATCGCAGCCAGGAGCAGCAGCCGGGGAGGACGGGCGTCGCGCCATCCCTGGCGGCGTTGGCTGAGGATCCCGGCGATCAGTGCGAGCAAAGGGACCGGCAGGATGGCGAGCGCTGGTCCACCCACTTGGCCCAACGCTATCCCGACGGGCAGTAGTCCCAGGACAAGCAGGACGGAAAGGATGAACGTCTCCCGGAGCATGTCCCGATACCCGGAGAGCGAGGACCCCCGGAGTCCGTCGATCAAACCGAGTGCCATGGCAAGAACGGGCTGGATGACGATTCCCCACCCGTTTCCGGGCACCGTGCCGGCAATAAGCGCGGCGGCGATTCCCACGATCGCCCCGACCAGAATGCCGGTCCATGGGCCGCTGCCCGAGCCTCCCCGGAGGCCGATTCCCACACCGATTGCCAGCCCGCAACCCGCTCCGATCAGGACATCGATCTGGACCCCGGTGACCGCGTAACCAAAAGGCACGACCACGATCGCGACGGCCGCGGCAATCCGAATCGCCAGCCCTATGGAACCGCTCCTGCTCCCTCCCGTGCTCACCCGCCCGATGCCGCCGCGCGCTGTCTCTTCTGCTCCTCCACCATGCGCGCCACATCCTCGAGGAGCTGTCTGGCGTCGTAGATGATCCCGTCCTTGATCGTGTACTTGATCCCGCCGATGCGCTCCTTGACGCCCGTGTCGGGGTTGAGGCGCTCGTGGCCGGTGCCGTACAGGACCTTCAGGTTGTTGACGGGGTTCTCGGGGACGATGACCAGGTCGGCCAGCAGCCCTTCGCGCACGGTCCCGAATTCGGGCATCTGCCCCTTGGGATCGAAGATGGCCTGGGCGCCGTGCAGGGTGGCGCCGCGAATGACTTCCAGCGGGTGGAAGCCGGCCTCCTGCAAGAGTTCCATTTCCTCAATTGTGGAGAAACCGAACAAATTGTAGATGAACCCCGCGTCGGAGCTTACGGTGACGCGGCCGCCCATGTCCTTGTAGTCGTCGAGCAGGTCCATCCAGACACGGTAGAAGTTCTTCCACCGGATCTCGTCGTGGGAGGTCCAGTCGTAGTAGTAGGAGCCGTGGTTCTCGCGGCTGGGCTCGTAGAAGTCCCAGAGGCTGGGGAGCGTGTACCGCTCGTGCCACTCGGCGGTACGGGCGCGCATGACGTCTCGGCTCGCCAGGTAGGCGGTCATCGTGGGGTCGAGGATGACGTCGTACGAGAGCAGTTCCTCGAGCATGGCGTTCCACTCGTCGCTGCCCTGCGGGTGGATCAGGTCCCATTGGGCCGCGACCTGGCCGAAGCGGTGCTGCTCGTTGGCGTAGTTCATGTCGGACGGCCAGGGCTGCACATCGTGGTCGTCGTACATGGCCTCGAAGAGCCCGTAGAAGTGCGTGACGGCGCCGAGTCCGAGCCGCGCGGCATCGACTGCATTCATCTGCGCGACGCCGAGCTGGGCGAGGTGGGCCACGCTGCCCATTCCGAGCTGACCCGCCTCGTCGAGGAGCGCCTCCATGATTTCGGGCGGATAGGCGACGAACTTGATCCCGTCGATGCCCTGGTCGTGCGCCCAGCGGACCCACGCGCGCGCCTGATCCGGCGTCCGTACGGCACCCTGGTCCCATCCCTGCCCGGGGCGCTGGTAGACGAACATGCGAGGCGCGGTGATCTCGTTGTTGTTGGCGCGTTCGCGTTCGGCGAGCGAGAAGTCGGGCGGGCCGTACTCGATGCCGCGGCCGGCGGTGACCCCGTGCGCCATCCAGAGCTTGTAGACGTACTCGGCCTCGGGGGTCTTGGGGAGGCCGCCGGTGTGGAGGTGGAGGTCGACGAAGCCGGGCAGGACGTACATGCCGTGCGCGTCGATCTCGTGGTCGCCGGGGGCGGGGCGGCGGGATTCGTCGATGGGAAGCCCGGGGTAGCCGACGCCCGCGATCTGCGTAATGCGGTTGCCCTCGACGACGATGTCGACGGGGCCGCGGGGTGGTGCGCCCGTGCCGTCGATGACGATCGCGCCCCGGATGACGAGGCGGTCGAAGGGGCCCTCGCCCTCGGCGCGGTCGGGTGCCGGTTCGACGAACTGGGCGGCGGCGGGGGCGGGGAGGAGGGTGAGGATTGCGGTGGCGAAGGCGATCGCCAGTCCGGGTCGATGGGCAGTGGCAGCGAATCGGCGTGTCATGGAGCGGGCTCCGGTCGGATGGGAATTCACCTGTTGTCGGCCATTTTCGGGCGAAAGTGGCGGACAAATCTAAGCTGCCCGGCCGCGCGCCTGTGCGCCAGCGGCGGCCGGGCAGCTTCGGGGACCTGTCCCGCGGACGCAGTCGCTACATCACCAGTCGCATCCGCTGCATGACCTTCGTCATGTACTTGTCGAAGAACCACTTCTGGATGTCCATCATGTCGAGTTCGCGGCCCTGGATGTAGGCCTGCTCGATCTCGCTGGTCATGTCCAGAGGGGTCCCGGTGGTGATGAGGAGGGTCGCCTGCTTGCCGGGTTCCAGTGACCCGACCCGGTCGGCGATCCCCATGAACTCGGCCGCGTTGATGGTGACGGCCTTGAGGGCTTCCTCCTCGGGCAATCCGAAGGCCACCGCCACCCCGGCCTCCCACGGCAGCCGGTTGCTGTAGAGCGCGCCCGAGCCGCCGGAGATGGCGAACCGCACGCCCGCCTCGTGCAGGCGGGCAGGCATGGTATACGCGCCGTCGTATCCTTCGTACGCCCGGCCGGGTGCGGCCATGGTGGACGTGAGGATCACCGGAATGTCGTTGGCCGCCAGCCGGTCCGCGACGTGGATGGCATCGCCCCCTCCGCGGATGACGATCCGGACCCCTTCCTCTTCCGCCCAGGTGATCGCGTCGTTGATCTGGGCCGCGCCGTCCGCGGACACGACGACGGGGATGTCGCCGTCCAGTGCCGGGATCATGGCCGCGTAGCGGGAGTCACTCCGCAACTCTTCGCCTGCGGCGGCAGCGTCGCGGTAGGCGCGGGCTTCGGCGAAGAAGTCCTTCAGCTCCTGCACCCGCTCCTCGTACGTCGGTGGATCTTCCTGGGGACCCTGCGGCCCGAACCCCCTGAAACCGCGGAAGCGGCGGGGGTTGGGGTTCGGCCAGTTCACGTTGAGGGCGGCAGCCGACTCCAGGGACATCTCCTCCCAGCTCCACCCCTCCAGGTTCATGGCCGACGACATGCCGGAGACGAGACCTCCCCCCGGTGTGGTGAGCGTCACCAGCACCCCCGCGGAACGGGTCGTGCCGATATGTCTGCTCTCGGCATTGACCGCGACCGCAGCACGCACGTTGGGGTTGAAGTCGCCCAGTTCGTTGACGTCGCTGGAGACGTCCACGGCGCCGATCTCGCTGATGCCGACCGTGCTGTACGCGTCGATCAGGCCGGGGTAGATGTGCTTGCCGGAGACGTCCACCACCCTGGCCCCGTCCGGGACCTCGATGTCGGCGCCCACCGCGGTGATCACCCCGTTCTCGAAGAGGATGGTGCCGTTCTCGATCACGCCGGCGGTCACCGTGTGAATCGTGGCGCCCGTGAGCGCAATCGGCTCGGACTGCGGCGGCACCGTCATCCGCACCTGCGCGCTCCCCGCCGCGGCGGAGAGGGTTCCGGCCACCGCGGCGGCCAGGATCAGGGCGGTCCGGCCGCCGGTCCGGGAAAGGATCCCAGTCATGGTTCCTCGCTTGGTTCTAGTCATGTCAGTTGCCCCCTTCGGCCGACAGAACGGCCTGAATGAGCTGAGTGCGCTCGCTGTCGACCTGTTCCCGCATGGCCGCGTCCTCCTCCAGGGAGAAGTAGCGCCGGCCGTCCACCCAGGTCTGCTCGGCCCGGGTGAATTGTGAAAGCGGATTGCCGCTCCAGATGACGAAGTCGGCGTCCTTTCCGGGCTCCAGAGAGCCCACGCGGTCGTCAATGGCCACCGCCTTCGCCGCCCCGTTCGTCACCGTGGAAAGGGCCTGCTCCTCGGTCAGACCGGTGCGCAGCAGCTTGCCCGCCTCCCAGTTCATGCGGCTGGCGATCTCGCTGTTGTCCGAGTGCAGCGAGGTCACCACGCCCGCCTCGATGAGGATGCGCGCGTTGTACACCGTTGCGTCGTACGCTTCGAGCTTGAAGGAGCCCCAGTCACTCCACACCACGGCGGCGACGCCCGAGGCGGCCAGCTCCGGCGCGATCTTGTACGCCTCGACGCCGTGCTGCAGCGTCTGCACCCGGAAGCCGAACTCCTCCGCCAGGCGCACCAGCGCGAGGAACTCGTCGGCGCGGTAGCCGTGCGACGAGATGAGCAGTTCCTGGTTCAGGATGTCGAGGATCGCCTCCATGCGCAGGTCGCGCCGCGGGGGGAGTCCCTCCTGGCTCTCCTCCCAGCGCTGCCACTCGCGCTCGTAGTCGCGCGCGGCCATGAAGTGGTCGCGGATGATCTCCTGCGTCCCCATGCGCGTGTCGGGATACCGCCCCTGGCGCCGCTTCGGGTTCTCGCCGAGCGCGAACTTCACCGTGCGGGGAGCGTTCTCCAGCTTCAGGTCCTCGGGCAGGGCCCCCCAGCGCATCTTGACGAAAACGTTCTCGCCGCCGATCGGGTTGGCCGAGCCGTGCTTGATGTGCGCAGTCGTCAGCCCGCCGGCGACCTGGCGGTACATCCAGATGTTGTTGTGGGTGACCACGTCGCCCATGCGGACCTCGGGCACGATGGCGAATCCGCTCTCGTTCACGGCGCTGACGCCCGAGTGGATGTGCGGATCGATCATCCCCGGCGTGACATGCTTGCCGGTCCCGTCGATCTCCACTGCGTTGCCGGGGGCGTCGAGATCGCTGCCCACCGCCACCACCCTGCCGGCTTCGACGAGGAGGTCTGCACCGTCCATGCGTCCCTGCGAACCCTGGGTCCAGACCGTCGCGTTGCGCACCACGACCGCGGCGGGCTGCTCCGGGATCGAGGTCCTGCCGTAATCCATCATCGGCCGAATGAACGGGAGATCGATCTCGGGCACGTCCATGGCCACGGTCCCGCGCTCCGGGCCCTCGAAGCCGTCGGTGCGGGTGCCGCGGAAGGACGGGTCCGCCCCATTCGGCAGCGAAGTCCATCCGTAGAACTCGTCGCCGCGCACAGAGCCCGACAGGAGGGCCATTCCCTGATAGCCGAGCGCCTCGCCGTTGAAGCGCACGTCGATCCGGCCGGTCTCCGCGACCGCCCTGGCCGAAGCCAGGTCGACCCGTGCGCCGCCGGGCAGCTCGGGGCCGGTGCTGGCCAAATCGAGGTACCCGCTCAACCGGTTCAACGAACCTTCCAGGACGAGGACGGCTTCGAAGCCCCACTCATCGTCCGAAGCGATCTCCCAGCTTCCTCTGGGATCGATCTGGGCCGGACGGGTCACGCCGTAGACCGTTCCCCGAACCCAGACGTCGCGGACCGTGGCCTCCTCCGTGAAGAGGTCGCCCTCCGAGACGATCAGGTTGGCGACCTTGCCTTCGGCGATGGTTCCGTGGGTGCGATCGATCCCGAGCCAGGAGGCCGGAGTCGTGGTAAGCGCCGCCAGCGCGTCGTCCGTCGCGAGTCCCCGCGCCACCGCGATGCGCAGATTGGGCAGAAACTCGTTCAGCGACGAAAGGCCATCGGTGGTGATGGCAAAGCGGACGCCGGCGTCGGCCAACTGCGCCGGGCTGGTCGGCGCAAGGTACCAGTGGCGCAGGTCGGCGAGCGAGGCATCGAGCGCCGCGCCCGGATAACCCACATCCGGAGCGTCGGGGAAGTCCAGGGGAACGATGAGGGGATCGGTGCGGCCCTGTAGGACATCGACGATCCGGTACTCCTGACCGCTGCCGCGATACCATGCCTGGATCCCGAAATCCGACGCCAGGCTGTGGGCCCGCAGGTACTCCTCTTCACCGCCGGTCTCGAAGATGGCCGGCTGACTGCCCTGCACGACATCTCCGAGCGCCGCGAGGGCTTCGCTCGTCTCCGGGGGGAGGAAGGCGCGGCCGCTCGACTCATACGCATTCCAGGCGCGCATGTACCAGTCGGCGTCCATGAGAGTCTGCTTCATCAGGGCTATCGTGCCCATCGCGGAGTTCGGGTACGACCCACCGAGCTCGAACGAGCGCTGGAAGCCGATCGCCTGGGCGATGTCAGGCCGCAGCACCCGCTCCCGGACGCCTTCGTCCCCGAGGTTGATCAGCGACGCCGTGCCCCGGAAGATCCCCTCCTTCGGAACCACCAGCGCCGTGCCGAAGCCCTGCGAGCGGAGCGCCGCGCGCCGGTCCTCGTCGTCCGCCAGATTGCGGGTGGTGGAAAACCACGCCCGAACCTGTGGGTTCCAGTGCGTGGGCCCGATGTCTCCACCCTCCGGCACCGCGTCCATTTCCAGATCGGCGTGCGCGTCGATGAAGCCCGGGTAGACCGTCAGGCCCGTCAGGTCCCAGACCCGCGCGCCGGCCGGCGGCTCGCCGCCCCGTCCGACCTGCTGAACGAGTCCGTCGCGGACGACGATCATGGCATCGTCCATGACCTGCCCGGGGGCGGTCACCACGCGGGCGCCGACCAGGGCATGATAACCGGTGCCGTTGTCCCGGATGCCCTGGACGGGCTCGGTCCGGGTGGCCTGTTGGGCCGAGGCTCCACCCGCGAGAAGAAGGGTGCAGCCGAGTGAAGCGAGGATTGCTCTCATTGAGTCCCCCAAAGGAGAAGAAGACTGATGGACACGGCATGGTGGGGCCGTGTAACCGGAAAACGCGCGTATTACTGGGACAATTGGCACGTTTGTCGCGTTGAGGGAAAGGGGCGGAGCGGCACTGCGGCCCCGGAACACTGGAACCCCAAGGACCCTGGCGGGGTAAGCTGGCAGGAGTGTAGTGTGCAAATGTGACCCATCCGTCGAGAGGATCCTGTTTGATGTGGAAACCGTTTCGCAGCCCGGTGGCGCCCCGGTCGTTGGCCGTTGTGGCCCTTTCCCTGTCCTTCGTCTCTCCGGCCGCCGCGCAGGAGCAGGAAGGGCAGCCCGTTTGCGCGGAGGGTCGGGCCCAGCTCGTCGGGGTGGTCATCGACTCGAGTACCGAAATGCAGCTTGCGGGCGCCCTGGTATCGGTCGAAGAGTCGGATTGGGCGTCGCTCACTACCGACAACGGTCGCTTTCTGCTGTGCGAGATCAGCGGCGGCACCCAGATTCTGAGGGCCGAGCGGCTGGGTTATGAGGATTTCGTCGGGGTGGCGGAGGCCGACGCGTCAGGTGATCCGGTGGTCATTCGCATGGTGCCGGACCCCATTCTGCTGGAGGGCCTCGAGGTCGTGACGGACCGGTTCGAGCGGCGGCGGCGGGCCGCGGCGACGTCCGTCCGCGCCTTCGATCAGGAGCAACTGGCGAGCAGCGGATACTGGTCGGCCGCCGATTTCGTCGACATGCAGGCCGGGATCATGACCACCCCGTGCGGCATCAACCGGTGTATCTACTACCGGGGAGCGTTCGTGAACCCCAGGGTGTATCTCGACGAATTCCCGCTGATCGGCGGCTGGTCACATCTCGAGGCCATTCCGACCAGTCAGCTGTACATGATCGAAGTCTACCGCAGGGGCACCCACATCCGGGCGTATACCCACGGTTTCATGGAGCGGGCCGCGAAGGTTCGCCTGGCGCCCATGATGATCTGGTAGCGCACGGGCGCGGTTCCATTGGGGGTCCACAATGTCATGTAAACATGACCAAATGTAATGTCGACATTACTAGTGCGCCCACCCCAGCCCCTCCTTCAGCTCCCCCACGAAGTTGCGTAATCCGCGACGGACGACCGAGCGGAGGAAGAGACCGGCGAGCAACAGCAGGCTGACCTGTTGCAGCAGACTGGGGGCCTCCTCCGTCAGGGCCGCGAGCGACGGAACGGGCAGGGCATCGAATGCGGTGTTGACCGCGACGCCCGACGTGACCGCGAGCGTCACCATGACCGCCGCAAAGGCCATCGCCGCGCGCCTGCCGTGGAGGCTGCTGAGCAGACCGAGGGTGGAGATGTTGGTCGCCGGTCCCGTGATCAGGAAGGCGATGCCCGCGCCGGGAGACAGCCCGGTGGCAAGAAAGGCGGCGACCAGGGGCGTGGCCGAGGCGGCGCAGACGTAGGTCGGAAAGCCCAGCAGGGCGAAGATGAGGACATCGGCCACGGGGGGCAGGCCGCCGAGCCAGCCGCTCTCCAGAAACGGAGTCACGAGGGCCGCCACGCCCAGCCCGAGCAGGATCCAGGGGGCCGTGTGGTCGACCACTTCGCCCGTCCCCGTTCGCAGCGCGGCACCCAGGCGCTGGAGCGTGCCCGGCCCTTCGCCCGGTGCGGCGTCGGACTCCGGCGCGCGCTCGGCCGCCTTCAGACGGCCACCCACCCACCATCCAACGAGCATTGCCACCACAGCCGCGGTGAGAAGCCGCAACACGGTGACCTGCGGGCCCAGCAGCGGGATTGAGAGCAGGATCGCGTCGATGCCCAGTTCGGGGGTGGCGACCAGGAAGGCCATGGCCGCCGCCGGCGGGGCGCCCCGCTTGATCAGGCTGCGGTATAGCGGCACCACACCGCAGGAACAGACCGGGAAGGGCAAGCCGATCGCCATCCCCCTCCCGGCCTGGGAAAGGCCGCCTCCTCGCTCCATCCAGCGCACGGATCGCTGCGGCAGGAAAGCGCTCAGCAGGCCGGCGCAGACGTAGGCGAGTAGCAGTGCGAAAGCGCTCTCGGCGGACAGGACGTAGAGGCGCGCGAGGAAGGCCGCGGCCCCGTTGGGGCGGACATCGGTGCCCAACACGAAGACGATCACCAGCAGTACCACGGCAACGACCGCCCCCCACCCTTCCCACCGCCGGTCCAGCGGCTCCGTGGCCTCCGCGCGCTGGTGCATCACGACGTGGACAAGCGACCCGCCCACCGCAGCCTGATACAGCGTGACCATGCCCGAACCCGGCTCGATCCAGGCGGTCATTCCGCCGAGCGCGTACCCGGCCACGGTGGACAGCATGAGCACGGCCAGCGCACCGATCGCGGCCCCGCGGTTCATCTCCTTTGCGACCAGCCACCAGACCGCCAGACCCACGGGCAACCGGTGCAGGACGGCGGCAAGAGGCAGCGAAACGGGAGAATCCGCGGAGAGCGTGGCCAGCGCCGCCCCGTCCAGCGCGGAGTGGATGGCGAACCCGGAGAGCCCGGCCAGCAGGGCCCAGCGGTGGGCTTCCCCGCCCGCCCACCGGGTGGTTCTCTCGACCGCAATCGGGAGGGCAAACCCCGCCGCGAGGGCAAGGAGCACACTCCAATCCCTTTCACCAATCGCCGAGGGCACGAATTCCAGGAGGATCAGTCCCGGAATGGCCGCCATGACCAGGCCGTCGAGCAGCGGTTTGAAGCCGCGGCGGCCTCGAACTCCCGCGTCGGCGAGCGGGCCGGCTCCCAGGGCCAGAAGAGCTGCAATCAGATACGACATATCAGGGGGACTGTATCGCTATCTTGTCACTGGAAGGATCGGCACCGGCCGAGCACGGCACGCTAGCGATTGTGGCGAGCCTGCACAATCATTGACCCATTGCCGGATCCTGCTTCGTCGGTCAGGCATCGACAGTACCATGACAACGACATCGTGACCCTTCGCGTGCAGGCGCCGGACGACCAACGGTAACGCCCCGGGGTGTCTCCAACATTCCGCATTGCTAACTTGGAGACACCCCTCCGTCCCAACTCCCCGTGACTCGTCGTCCAATGCGGATTACCACGCCAACAGTACTTTCCGTCGCGCTGGCCGCAGCCTGCGACCCGGGGCCACCCGTCCCCGCCTCCGTGGCCGTCTCCCCGGCCGCACTCAGCTTCGCGTCGCTGGCCGACACCGCGCGGCTCACCGCGACCGTCCGCGACGAAATCGGCGAAGTCATCCCGGACGCTCCGATCGTGTGGATTTCCCACGACGCCACGGTGGCCCAGGTCGGCCCGCCCGGGCCGATGTCCTCCGCACTGGTCACCTCCCTCGCCGACGGGAGTACCATCATCACCGCGACGGCCGGCAGCGCGAGCGCCACCGCAAGCGTGCAGGTCGAACAGGTCGCCACGAACATCCGGGTCACCGCCCCGCAGGACTCCCTCATCGTGGGCGACTCGGTGCAATTCACCGCCGAGGCGTCCGATGCGGCGGGGTCGGAGGTGGCCGGCGCCGTCTTCTCCTGGGAGTCAAGCAATCCCGCAATCGCCACGGTCAACGACGCTGGCTGGGTGCGGGCCCGCGCCCCCGGTTCGGCAGAAATCACCGCGACCCTCGGCGAACTCAGCGCCGCCGCAGCCCTGAGTCTGCTGCCCCTGCCCGAGCGCACGGTCCTCCAAGCGATATACGCGGCCGGCGGAGGCGCGCTCTGGAAGGACAACACGAACTGGCTCACCGACGCCCCGCTCGACGAGTGGTACGGGGTCCACGTCAACGATGACGGCCAGGTCGTCCACCTGCTGCTGACCGACAACGGGCTCATCGGCTCGATCCCCCCCGAAATCGCCAGCCTGGGCCACCTGGAATCGCTGCATCTGGGCCTCAACAGCCTCGCTGGCCCGCTGCCCCCGGAACTCGCGCACCTGAAGCAGCTCAAGTCGCTCGAGCTCACCTACAATGCCCACACCGGCCCGATCCCCCCGGAAATCGGCGACCTCGAGAGCCTCGAGTGGTTCGGCGCTTTCGGGAATCAGTTCAGCGGCGAGATCCCGCCGGAGATCGGCGACCTCACGCAGCTTCAATCTCTCGACCTCTGCTACAACAAACTCACGGGCCCGATCCCGCCCGAAATCGGCAACCTCACCAGCCTCAAGCGCCTCGCGCTCTGCGGCATCGATGCCAACCCCGAGGAAGGCAACCGCCTGAGCGGCCCCATCCCCCCGGAAATCGGCAACCTCACCGAACTGAGCCTCCTCAGCCTCGGCGCCAACCGCCTCACCGGCCCCATCCCGCCCGAGATCGGCAACCTCACCCAACTCGACTCGCTCCTCCTCTACAGCAACGAACTCACCGGCATCCCGCCCGAAATCGGCAGCCTCGAGAGCCTCGAATGGCTCATCCTCTACGGAAACCGGCTCACCAGCCCCATCCCCCCGGAAATCGGCAATCTGCACAACCTGCGAGCGTTCAACCTCGGTATCGGATGGAAAAGTGGCCGCAACCTGATCACCGGCTCCATCCCCCCGGAAATCGGCAATCTCGCCCTCCTGGAACGCCTGGATTTCGGCGGCAACCAGCTCACCGGCCCGATCCCCCCCGAAATCGGCAAACTTGGTTCACTCACCAACCTCGAACTGGGCTCGAACACCCTTTCCGGCGCCATCCCGGCGGAAGTCGGCAACATGACCCGCCTGACGTCGTTCGCCGTCTGCAAGAACAACCTCGAAGGGCCGGTCCCGCCGGAACTCGGCCGGCTCACGCGGCTCACGCAGCTCTTCGTCTGCACCAACGGTCTGTCGGGTTCCATGCCGCCGGAACTCGGCGATCTGCGCCTGCTCCGAAGGCTCATCGTGGCCGGCAACCGCCTGACTTCGGCCCTGCCCGCGTCCATGGTCTCCCTTCGCCAGCTCCGGGAATTCTTCTGGCAGAACAACGACGGGCTGTGCGTCCCGCTCCTGGAAGAGTTCGACTCGTGGCTCGCGCGGATTCCGGAGAACGCCCGGCACGGGGACCGTTGTCCCGCGGTGTCCGCCGCAGAAAGCACCGGATCAGCCGCAGCCGTCAGCGATCCGAATACGGATCCGCCTGGTCATGTGACTGAAGTGCGACCCCTGTCTCCCCGCCCGATCCCGGAACCTCTCCGTCGGCGATAGTGTATAAGGGGAGTTGGATGCTGTACTTCACTACCCGGCACGGCAGGACCCGAATGGCTGCCTCTCCCAAAGCGTTGCGGTTCGCTGTCACAGCAGCCGGGGTTCTTCTTTTCCCCGCCTCCGACAGCGTCGCCCAGGACAATCCCGGCGAGGATGTGCGTTTGCGGCTGGTGGGTCAGGTCGTCGACATCACGACCGGCGCACCCGTGGCGGGCGCACGGGTTTCGGTCGCGGCTTCCGAGTGGATGTCCCTCACCAACCGGGAGGGACGCTTCCTCCTGCACGACCTGGATCCGGGAATCCACACGCTGACGGTCGAGCAACTCGGTTACCACACTCTCGTCGTCCAGGTGCAGGCTGCGAGAGAGACACCTCCGCTCCGGCTGAGCATTCAACCCGATCCGATCCTCCTCGAAGGCCTCGAGGTGGTCAGCAGGCGCTTCGAGAGACGACGACGCGCCGCCGGCATAAGAGTCAGCGAGTTCAGCCAGGACGACCTGGCGAGCAGCAGCCATCGATCAGCGGCGGTAATGCTGGAGGAGCGTATTCCGGTTCAGCGGGTCAGGTGTAGCGAGGGAGGATTCGAGTGCATCTTTGCGTATGGCCGACGCATTCGCCCCACCGTCTGCATCGACGAGGCCCCGATGATCGATGGTTGGAACGCGCTCGCGTCCTACAGTCCTCACGAGTTCCATATGATCGAGGTCTACGGGCGAGGCGGCCTCATCCGCGCCTACACCCACTTCTTCATGGAGCGGGCTTCCAGGATCCGGTTTCTTCCGCACGTAGCCGGCTCCTGTTAGGCAGAGCCGCCCCCTGCTCCGGTGGGTTATCCACGGACTGCTAGAACCGCAGCCGGACTCCCAACATCACACGCCCGGCTCTTCCGGGGACCGGCCGGAAATCGACCATCGGAACGAACGCCACGGGTGCACCCACCAGATCGATGACCTGCCATTCGTCCCGCGCGTTCCTCGCGCCCAGGATCAGGCCGGCGGTACCTCCGAGCAATCCGCCGATCGCCGCATACCCCAACCCATAGCGGGCTCCAGTGCGGACGTGGTCCGACACCGCGAACTTGCACTCCTGGTCCTGGCAGTCCGGGCCCACCGCCAGTCCAAGGAGAAACCCGATCGCGGCGCCACCGAGGGCGCCTCTGGTGAGGCCCTTTGTTCCCCAGGGAACCGCGTTGCTCCCAGTCGCTACATCCCGTTCCAGCCAACGGATTTCCGCCAGCGACACCGACCGGGAGATCCCGCTGGCCATGTCGAGCTGGAACCCGTCGGACCGCATCCCGGACACTTGCCCGATCAGCGTCTCATCGATGAGGAACACGCGAACCCGGTCCCCTACGTCCTGAGCAGCGATTGCCGAGGGCGAGGCGAGGAGGACCACCGCCGCGGCGAGTGCGGCGGGAAGGAACGCCACCTTGGACGAGGCCGCCCGGTGCGTCGGGTGGAACCAACTCATTGTGATTTCTTTCACAAGCGGGCATGGCCCGAGGTCGAGCCGAGAAGAAGCACGGTCATCTTACCGGAGTGCGGATGCTGCATGCAAGCCGGGAGCGACCGCGTGCGCCGGCCACTACTGGTGTCGCAGCGCATTGGCCGATGCGGCGGCCCGCTACTCTTCCGCCTCCATTCTCAACTCCGCCGCACGGGCATGCGCTTCGAGTCCCTCCATGCGGGCGAGCGCGGCAGAGTCCCTCGCCACCAGGTCCCGCTCGGGACCCGGCTCCAGCTTGAGCCAGGTGGGCCTGCGCAGGAACGAGAACACGGATAGTCCTCCCGTGAACCGGGCCGTGCCGCCGGTCGGAAGCGTGTGATTGGGACCGGCTCCGTAGTCCCCGAAGACTTCCGCGACGGATGCGTTGACGAAGACCGATCCGAATCTGTCGAGCGACCCGCTCCAATCCTCTGCCCGACTGCCGTGAAGCTGCAGGTGCTCGGGCGCGAGTTCCTCGCAGCAGCGGAGGGCCTCGCTTTCGGGGCCGACGACGGCGAAACCGTTCGCCAGAGCGGCGATCGCAATCTCGGCGGTGGGCAGATCGGCAAGCTGACGGGCAAGCTCGTCCTCTACACGTCCGACCAGGTGCTCGGAAGTGGTGATGAGGACCGGCAGCGCGGCGGGATCGTGCTCGGCCTGGGCCAGCAGGTCGGCCGCGATCAGGGCCGGGTCGCCGTCTTCGTCCGCGAGGACGGCCAGTTCCGACGGGCCTGCCAGCAGGTCGATTCCGACGACGCCCGACAGGAGCAGCTTCGCCGCGGTCACCCACTGGCTGCCGGGCCCGACAACCACATCGCACCGCGGCACGGGCCCGACGCCGTACGCCATCGCCGCCACGGCCTGCGCCCCCCCCACCCCCAGCAGCCCCGCCACCCCCGCCACCGCCCCAGCCGCCATCACCTCGCGGGACGGCCTCGGCGAGGCCAGCCACACCTCACGCACCCCGGCCACCCTGGCGGTCACAGCCGTCATGAGCACCGAAGACGGCAGCGGAAACCGCCCTCCCGGCGCGTAGCACCCCGCCACACGGACGGGCACCACCCGGTCGCCGGCCCGGCCCCCCTCCACCTCCACGGCCACCGGTGACGCCGACGCCAGCTGCGCGCCGGCGAAGTGCTCGATCCGGCCGGCGGCGCGCTCCAGCACTTCGCGGTCCGTCGGCGGCAGCGAGTCGAGGGCGGCCTTCATCTCGCCGGGAGTCCGCATGAGCGCCCCGCCGGCTTCGAGGCCGTCCCACCGCTCCGCGTATTCGCGCAGTCTTGCCTCCCCGCCCTCCTTCACGGCCTCGATGATCTCCAGCACACGCGGGATGATCTCGGGCGGCACCGCGGGTTGGCGGACACTGCCCACGTCGCCGGGCGCCACGCGTCTCAATCGCACGCGCGGGCCCGCAGCCTCACCCACCGCCCGCCCCCTTCGGCGCCGACGCCGCCCGTCGCTTCACCTTCAGGCTCCTCCGGTCCAGCTCCCGCTCGACATCGGCCAGGGTCACGCCTGCGCGCTCGAGCGCCACGGTCAGGAAGTACAGCACGTCCGCCGCCTCCTCGACCACGCGATCCGGTGCGGAAGCGTCCCCCAGTTCCCCGGCCTCTTCGACCAGCTTGCCGCTCAGGAACACGCCGTCGTCGAGCAATCGGCTCGTCAGCGACCCGGGGACGGCTTCGGCCCGCCGCGATTTCACCGTCTGCTCCAGCTTGCGCAGCCCCTGCGCCGGGCCGAAGCAGGTCCAGTCTCCCGTGTGGCAGAATCCGCTGCCGGCCTGCCCTACCGTGAAGCGCAACGCGTCGCGGTCGCAGTCGGCGTCGATGCGGAGCAGCGCCTGCGTGGCGCCTGAAGTCGCGCCCTTTCGCCACAGCCCGCGCGAGCGCGACTGGTAGACGCCCCTGCCCTCGTCGATCGCCGTGCGCACGCTCTCCGGACTGGACCAGACCAGGCCCAGAGCTCCCCCGCCCGCGTCGCACACGACCGTCGGCCAGAGCCCGTCGGGCCGTTCGCTGCGCAGCGGGGCCGTGAACGCCTCGGCGAGCCCCAGGTTGCCGCGGTAGAGCGCCATCCCCACCTGGGCGTCGGCGCCGGCACGATCCAGCCACGCGATCTCGTCGGTGGTGGTGATGCCTCCGGCGACGGTCAGTCGGGACGCACCCGCGGCTTCCGCCAGCGGCGCGATCTGGTCCCGGGGAAAGCCACCTTCCCGGCCCTCTCCCTCGACGAAGGTCACCAGGAAGCCGCCGGCGAGGCCGCGCAATTCGCGCATTCCGTCGTACACGGTGCGGCCCGTGCGCTCGGTCCACCCCTTCACGACCACCTCGCCCTCCCACGCGTCCAGCGCGGCGACGACCCGCTCGCTCGGGAGCCCTTCCAGCACTTCCGGCACGGCCGCCGTGCCCAGCACGACCTTCGCGGCGCCGCGATCGAGCCACTCGAGCGCCCCGTCCCGGTCGCGTATGCCGCCGCCCACCCGGCACGGCACCATCCGGCACAATTCCTCCATCACGGCCGCGTTCGACCCGCGTCCCAGCGCGGCATCCAGATCCACCACCGCGACCTCGCCCACCCGCCCGAAGCGCTCTGCCAGCGGGCGCGGATCGCCCGCCTCGAGCACCTTGCGGCGGCCCTGCACCAGCTGCACCGCCTGCCCGTCCATGAGGTCGATCGAGGGGACGATCATCGCGCCGCCTCCAATTCCACCGGGGCCTCCTCCGCCCGATACCCCGGCCGCACCGCAACATCCAGCCCCGCCAGCGCCCGCTTCACCCCTTCCACCGTCCAGTTGCCCTGGTGGAAGATCGACGCGGCCAGCACGGCATCCGCCCCCGCGCGCACGGCATCGGCCATGTGTTCGGGAGAATCGGCGCCTCCGGACGCCACGATGGGCACGGGCACCACGGCGCGCACCGTGCGCAGCAGGCGCACCTCGTAGCCGCTGCGGGTGCCGTCGCGGTCGATGCTGGTCAGCAGGATCTCGCCGGCGCCGCGCTCCACCGCTTCCCGCGCCCACGCCACCGCGTCGCGTGCCACCCGCTGGGTCCCGGAGCGCACGACCACCTCGTAGCCGCCGCCTGCGCCCCGGGCCAGCGCGTCGATCGACACCACCACGCACTGCGACCCGAACCGCGCCGCCAGCTCGCTGAGCAGCTCGGGGCGCCGCAGCGCGGCCGTGTTTACGGCCACCTTGTCCGCGCCGGCCTCGAGGAGGGCAGCCGCGTCGTCGATTCCGCCGATCCCGCCCCCGACTGTGAGCGGCACCGACAGCCGGGCCCGCACGGCCGCCACGGTGTCGAGGCGCGTCCCGCGACCCTCCGTGGTGGCAGTCACATCCAGGACGACAACCTCGTCCGCCCCCTGTTCCTCGTAGGCGCGCGCCAGTGCGGCCGGGTCGCCCTGATCCCTCAAACCACGGAACCGCACACCCTTCACAACCCGTCCGTCGCGGACGTCGAGGCAGGGTATGATGCGGACGGGAAGCACGGCTCAGGCCTCCAGCCAGCGGGTGAGCAGCGCCTTGCCGTAGTCGCCCGACAGCTCGGGGTGGAACTGGCAGCCGACCACGGGACCGCGCTCCACCGCGGCCAGGAAGGGGCCCGCGTACTCGCACCAGACGGGCAGCCAGTCGCGGGGCACGGTGGCGAGGCGATAGGAGTTCGCGAAGTAGGCGTAGCCGCGCGGGACGATTTCGCAGCCGGGCGCCGGAGCGACCAGGTTCCAGCCCATCTGGGGGATGCGCCACCCCTCGGCGCCGCTTTCGTAGCTCTCGACGACGCCATCGAGCACACCGAGACCGGGGACGCCGGGCGCCTCCTCGCTGCCGTGTGCCATCAGCTGCATTCCGAGACAGATGCCGAGGGTGGGACGGCCGCGCTCGATCCGGTCGCGGAGCGCGTCTTCGAGGTCGTGCGCGGCGATGGCGCGCCGGGCTGCCGCGAAGGCGCCGACGCCCGGAAGGACCAGGCGGTCGGACGCGGCGACCGCGCGGGGATCGGCGATGGTGCGGACCCGGCACCCCAGGCGCTCGAATCCGGCCACGACCGAGGCCAGGTTGGCCGTGCCGGTGCGCACGACGGCGACCACGGGCGCGGCCACGCTACAGCACGCCCTTCGTCGAGGGCACCCGGTCGCTGGCGGTCGGGGCGAGCGCACGCTTCAGCGCCAGCGCGACCGCCTTGAAGCACGCCTCGATGCGGTGATGATCGTTGGCGCCGCGGATCAGGTCGACGTGCAGCGTCAGGCCCGCCGTCTGCGCGAAGGAGTGGAAGAAGTGCGGCACCATCTCGCAGGAGAGAGCGCCCACCCGTTCCCGCTTCAGACCGAGTTCGCCCGCGAAGAACGGCCGCCCCGACACGTCGACGACCGCGCGCGCCAGGGCTTCGTCCAGCGGCGCATGGCAGGAGGCGAAGCGCGCGATGCCGCCCCGCCCCTCGCCCAGTGCCTGTGCGACCGCGCGGCCCAGCGCCAGCCCGGTGTCCTCGACGGTGTGGTGGTCGTCAACCTCAAGATCGCCGTCGCACGTCAGCTCCAGCGCCCACCCGGCGTGGAAGGCCAGCGCGTGCAGCATGTGGTCGAAGAACCCGATCCCGGTCTTCACGCGGATCGACGCCGCAGCGTCCGACCCATCCGGCCCGCGTCCGTCGAGATCGAGCCGCACCTGCACATCGGTCTCGCCGGTGGTGCGCGCCACCTCTGCGCTTCTCGCTGCGTCACCCATCGAACAATCCTCCAAAGTCGGACTCGGCCCCAACGACGCGCGCCGCTCCCGCGCCTTCCAGAGCATCCCAGACATCGCCGCCGGCGCCAGGCGGCACGACGCCCACCGGCACCACCCCCGCCCCCGCCGCCGCCCGCACGTCGTCGGGGGTGTCGCCCAGCATCCACGCGGTCCTCACTTCCAGCCGCTCCAGCGCGATCCTGACCGGCGCCGGATCCGGCTTCAGCGGCCCGTCCTCGCGGCAGACCACCGCGCTGAAACATCCCCGCACCCCCTGCTCCCGCAGGAAGCGCTCTGCGTCGGCGCGCGGCCGCCCGGTCACGATGCCCAGCCGCCGGACCCCGGCAAGCTCCTCGATCACTTCGCGGGACGGGATCAGCGTCTCGTGACGGCGCAGTCCCGGCGCGTCTTCGCTGCCCTGGTAGAACTCCTCGAAGCGCGCGGTCACCTCGGCCAGCGACGCCTCGACCCCGGCGCCGGCCAGCACGCCATGCGTCACCGCCCAGTCGTCGTTCGCGCTTCCGGCCGCCTTCACCGCGCTGATCAGCTCGTGCGTGGCTTCCACCCCGAACGAGTGGCACGTCCGCACGATCGCCTCGCGGTACGACCGCCGCACATCGGCCAGCACCCCGTCCATGTCGAAGAGCAGCGCCTCGGGTCCCGGCCCAAGCCCCGACCCGCGCGGCGCCAGGCACCCCAGCGCCCGCTCCACGCGGCGGAACTCGCCGTCGTCGCGCGGCACCGTCATGCGCACGTACTCCGGCAGGTGCGGGAAATACCTCACCAGGACGCCCTGTGCCGCCATCCCCCGCTGGATCCAGCGCGCATCGGGGAACGACGAAAAGACGAAGTTGGTCTGCGACGGTTGCGGCACCCCTCCCGCACCCCGAATCACCTCGGCCAGCCATTCGCGCCGCTCCCGCACGTACTCGACGAAGCCGCGCATCTCCTCGACGCCGCTGCGCAGCCGTTCGACCGCGATCGCGATCGACGGCCCGGTCAGCGCATACGGGCCGCCGAAACCGCGCAGCACGTCGATGCGCGCCTTCGGCCCGACCGCAAAGCCCACCCGCAACCCGGCCAGACCCCACGACTTCGACATCGTGCGGATCATCACCGCGTTGGAGACCTCCAGGAGCGCCGCCGTGTGATCCTCGTCCGCAAACTCCGCGTACGCCGAATCCACCAGCAGGACCACCTCCGGCGGAAGCGCGTCGGCGAGCCGCAACAACTCCCGCGTCGCAAACGCCCGCCCCGTCGGATTGTCCGGCGTCAGCACCGCGACCACCCCCGTCCGCTCGTTCACCTCGGCGAGAATGTCGTCGTGCGGCAGCGTCCCCCACTCGTACTCGATCGGCACGAGGCTGCCCCGCGCCATGCGCGCGCACGCCGGAATCATTTCGAAGGTGGGCGTCGGAAAGACCATCTCCTGGTCCGGCCCCAGAAACGCCCGGAACACGCGGTCGATGGCGTCGTCGCCGCCGGTCGTGGCCAGCACATTGGCCGGATCGATTCCCAGGTAGGCCGCGTAGGCCGCCTCGAGCGGCGCCGGATCCGCGTACTTCCGCAAAATGCCCGGGCCGATCCGCTCCAGCACGTCGAAGCACTCGCGCGGGGGCGGCTCGCCCTCGTTCATGCTCAGGTCGATGACGTCTCTCATTGCGGCGCCCCCCGCCGGATCGGCCGCGCTCATGGCACGATCTGCTGCGGCTCGGACACGACCAGATCGGTCCCGCCCCGCGCCTTCACCTCGAGCAGCAGCGCCGGCAGCGCCGTCCTCGGCACCGCCGCGCGCACCGCATACCCGCTCTCGCCGTGCAGCCGCGAAACGGTGGGCTCGCGCATGCAGGGCAGGATCGAAACGACCCGCTCGAAGTCCGCCTCGGAGACGTTCAGTTCCAGCATCACCCGCCGCCGCGCCTCGAGAACCGATTTGAGGAGGAGGACAAGATCGTCGATCCGGGCCCGTCTTGCCGGGTCTTCAAGAGCGGCGGGGTTGGCGTAGAGCCGGGTGGAGGAATGGATCAGCGTGTGCGCGACAACGAGGCCGTTTCCCCGCAGGGTCGCCCCCGTCGCGGTGTTGTCCACGATGAGGTCGGCGTCCTCGGGCGGGAATACCTCGGTGGCCCCGTAGGACCGCACCACGTCCGCCTCGAAGGGCTGCCGCCTCGCCCACCGCTCCGCGAGCCGGACGTACTCCGTGGCTACCACCAGGCGGCGGCCGGCCGGCAGCGCATCGCCCTCCATCAGCGCGGCGGGCGCCGCCGCCACCACCCGGACCGGGTCGAGCCCGGTGTCGAGCAGCTCGACGAGGTCGGCGCCGAGTTCGGCAACCCAATCGGCCCCCGCGAAGCCGATGTCCCGCGACCCGGCGTCCAGCATCCTGACCACGTTCTGGGGCTTGAGCAGCTTGGTCTCGAAGCCGGGCCACGTAAGCGTGGGCCGATAGTTGCGCGACCCCAGCCGCACGTCGATTCCCGCGTCGGCCAGCAGCGCGAACACGCCACCCTGCATGTGGCCCTTCGGCAAGCCGATGCGGATGCTCCGCTCAGCGCCCGCCTCCGCGCCGGCGTCTTCGACCTGCAACCCGGGCCGCGCGCCCACGCTTCTATTCCCCAACACTGTACCGTTCATCCCGGCTGTCACCTCCTTCGGCCAGTCTTCCGCGGGAATCGACCGGCGCAAAAAAAGCGCCGACCCCCCGAGGAAGCCGGCGTTTGGTATTCCGTTCGCTTGGGTACGGTTACACCGTCACGCGGCCGCCTCTCCGGGGTGGCCGTGATGGTGATGCGTCTCCGTACAGGTGCGTATGCTCATAAGATCTTAACGGTCGCGAGGTTGGAGCGAGGTGTCAAGCGGCTTGGCGCGCGCGCGATCCGCCCGCTGCCGACCGGACGATCCCGGACCTATATTGGCACGCATGAGCCCACCGAGCCGCAGACTCGTCCAGCAGATCGACTTCATCGTAGCCGTCGATCGCTTGAAGCAGGTTTTCCGGCAGACGCGGCTGATCGACGATCGCCGCCCCGAGAACGACGCCGAGCACTCGTGGCACCTGGCGCTGATGGCCGTGGTGCTCCGCGAGTACGCCGCCGAGGATGTCGACATTGCCAGGGTGCTGGCGATGCACCTCATCCACGACCTGGTGGAGATCGACGCCGGGGACACCTTCGCCTACGACGACGCGGGCCAGGCGGACAAGGAGGAGAGGGAGCGGGCCGCGGCGAAGCGCATCTTCGGCCTCCTCCCTGCCGACCAGCGCGCCTCGATGCTGGCGCTGTGGGAGGAGTTCGAGGCGCGTCAGACCCCCGAAGCCCGCTACGCCGCGGCGCTGGACCGGCTGCACCCGGTGCTCCTCAACTACCACACGGACGGCTCGGCCTGGCGCCGGCACGGCGTGCGCCGGCATCGAGTGGTGGCTGTCAACCGGCACATGGAGGAGGGCGCGCCCGAACTCTGGGAGTACGCTCGCCGGCTGATCGACTCCGCAGTGGCCGAAGGCAAGCTGGAGAGTTGATTACGGAGCTCCCCCCAATTTGTCCCCAGTGCGGCGGCGCACTACCATTTCGTCCGGACCATCATCCACGCTTCCACCCGCCCCGGCCAAAGCCCATGAAGATCCCGCGCTCCCACTACCTGCCCCGTACCCGCAACGGCTGGATCGCGTCGATCGCGCTCCTCGTGGCGGTGGCGCTCGCCCAACCGCCCATCGTGCACGGCCTGGTCAACCGGATCGAGCCCTGGATCCTGGGCATGCCCTTCCTTTTCGCCTATCTGCTCGTCGCGTATGTCCTCGGCATCGCGGTCCTGATCTGGGCACAGCGGAGGGGGATTTAGCCAATGGAACCCTGGGTCGTATCAACCGGGCTGATCTTCCTCTACCTGATCGCGACCATCGTGATCGGGATCCTGGCCAACCGGAAGGGCACCGCGAACATGGAGGACTTCTTCCTCTATGGGCGCCAGGCCGGGTTCATCGTGCTGTACCTGACCGTGGTGGCCACATTCCACTCCGCCTTCGCCTTCCTCGGATCCGGGGGCTTCTTCTACACCCACGGGATCGGGTTCTGGATGGCCGGCACGTGGACGTTGATGGTGGGAATTATCACCTATACGATCGGGACGCGGATCTGGGCTCTCGGGAAGAAGTTCGGCTACATCACGCCGGCGGACATGCTCGCGGACTTCTACGAGAGCGAACCGGTGCGGATCGCCGTGGCGGTGGTGTCCGTTCTGTTCACTCTCGTGTACATCCAGGTGCAGGCTGCGGGGCTCGGATACATCCTGTCGGTGGCGACCGGTGACCGCATCTCCTTCGAGTTGGCGTCCCTGATCCTTCTCGTGGTCGCCGCGGCCTATCTCATGGTCGGGGGCCTGAGGGCCGTGTACTGGACCGACGTCATCCAGGGGGTCTGGATGTACATCGCCGTCTGGGCGGGAAGTCTGCTGCTGACCTACAAGCTCTTCGGCGGACCGGTCGCACTGTGGCGCCGACTGGCGGCCGAACGGCCCGACCTGCTCAGCCTCCCCGGCCCGGAGGGATTCTTCACCCCGGGAATGTGGTTCGGGATGACCATCGCCCTCTCGTTCGGGATCATCTTCCAGCCCCACATGATGATCCGGTACTTCACCGCGGCGTCCAGCAAGACGCTCAAGCTGCTCGGCGCCACCACGCCGCTGTACCTGATGACGCTCTTCATACCGGCCGCCTTCGTTGGGCTCGGCGGCGCGCTCATCCTCCCGGACCTCGCCACGCCGGACCAGGTCTTCCCGGAGCTGCTCTTCCGCTTCGCCCCGCCGTGGCTGACCGGCCTCATCCTGGCCGGGGCGACCGCGGCCGCGATGTCCACGCTCGATTCGATCCTGCACTCCAACATGACCGTTCTTACGCGGGACGTGTACCAGCGCTACATCGCGCCCGCTCGCAGCCAGAGGCACTACCTGGCCTTCGGGCGCCTGGTCGTTGTGGCGCTGCTCGCGGTGGGCTGGGTACTGACGGTCTACCGGATCGACTACCTCGTCGTCCTGGTCATGCTGTCCGGGGTCGGCGCACTGCAGTTGATGCCCGCGGTGCTGGGGGTTTGCTACCCGATGCGGCGGCACCTCACGACGGGCGCAGGCGTGGTGGCGGGCATCTGCGCGGGTCTGATCACGCTTTACATCACCCGCGTGGTCCTTTATCAACCCCTGGGCGCACACGAGGCGATCTGGTCGCTCGGGGTGAACTTCGTGGTGACCATCATCGTGTCACGTCGGACCCGTCAACCCTCCGAGGCCACCGTTGAACGGGTCCACGGCGAGGTTGAGCGCTTCGTCTACGGGGATTGAGCCGGTCGGACCAACGCAGGTCCATGCCTCGACAAGAGGCACCCGAGGCGGCAAGAGGGCCGTCTGAGGCCAATCAACCCTCGCAAGGGAGGCGCTTGACGGCCACGGAGTGCATCGGGAAAGAGAGATTGGGCCTCAAAATCGTATACAAAAGCCGGTCCACTCTTGCGCACCCGGAATTCGGGCCCCACTTTGCCCCCGTTCCCAAACACCAGTCCACTCCAAACGAGGAGAAGACCGTGGACAAGAATTGGGTAGTAGGATCCGTAGTCGCGGGCGTTGCCATGTTCGTGGTCAACCTGATCCTGGGCGCGATTGGAGTGGACTTGTTGTCCGCTTCCATGGAAGCCGGATTTACCGCGAATTCGATCGTGGGCCACCTGTTTGCAGGCGCCGTGCTTGCCACGGTCCTCGGCTGGAACGGCGCAGGCGACGCCGCCAGCGCGGGTAAGGCGGGAGCGACATTCGGCGTACTTCTCGGCTTGGCCGGCGCGATTAGCGGCTCGGGGTTCGACGTCATGGGCCTGATCGGCGCCATCCTGACCGGCGCGATCGTCTACGGTGTCAGCGGCGCCGTCATGACGATGGCTCCCACTGGCGGCGGCGACTAGCATCTCACTGGCCTGAAGGTCCAAGGTCCAACATCGACCGCTCTCGGAGCCGGACCGTCGCCACGGGTGCTAGGAGCCCCCGGGATGGCGGAAGCGAAAGCCAGGTTCGCAACCGGTTCCGAGAGCGGTTTTGTGTATGGGCGACTGCGTGAAGCGACCCCGCAGCGCGCCTACACGTCCAGCCGGTCGTCGATATCATACCCCGCCGCCACCCATCCGGAAGCCTGGCGGGCCAGATCGAAGGTCACATCGACGCGGCCGAGTCGCATGCCTCCCCAGCCGACCTGATTCACGACCGTAAACCCGGTTTGGCCCTGGCCGAAAACCACCGCCTCATCGAGGAAGGTGTGGGTGTGGCCGCCCAGAATCAGGTCGATCTCGGGAACCGCCTCCGCAAGCGTCAGGTCGCTTGGCCGATCCGATGCGCGGTACTCATACCCGAGATGCGAGAGGCAGATCACCAGCGAGCACCCCTGCGCCCGCAGTTCCTCGCAGGCGGTGCGCGCCGCCGCAAAGGGATCGGTATAGCGCACCCCTTCGTGCAGGCTCGCGAGCACGAGCTTCTCGAAGGCGATGCCCAGGCCGAAAATCCCCACCCTGACGCCGTCGAACTCGCGCACGGTGTGCGGCTGGACGTGACCCGCGAGCGCCGACTCGCTCACATCGTAGTTGGCCGACACGAACTCGAAGCCCGCCTCGGGCAGCATCTCCACCAGTCCGTCCACGCCGTTGTCGAAGTCGTGGTTGCCCAGGGTCGCGACGTCGTAGCCCATCGCGGTCATCGCGCGAAACTCGATCTCGCCGCCGAAGAAGTTGAAGTACGGCGTGCCCTGGAAGATGTCCCCGGAATCCAGCAGCAGGACATGCTCGTTCTCCGCACGCACGCGCCGGATCGCGGTGGCGCGCCGGGCCGCCCCTCCCAGCCCGGCAAACCGTCCGCCGTCCATCGGGAAGGGATCCATGCGGGAGTGGGTGTCGTTGGTATGAAGGACGACCAGGCGGAACTCGTCGTCGATCAGGGGCCCGTAGCCGCTTTCGCGCGCGGCCAGCGGCCGAGGACGGCCGGCGGCGGTGGCTTCCAGGAGGCCCGCCGCGCCGCCCAGCCCCGCAATGCCGCCGGCCCGGCCGAGAGTGCGCACAAAATCCCGCCGCTTCATCGGCTGCTCCCTTCCCCTTCGTCGTCGTCCGCGTCCCGGACCCGGCCGTCCAGCGCCGGGGTGACGTTGTCGCGCTCGCGCAGGTAGGCGACGAACACGTCCCGGATCAGGATGTCCAGGTCCTCGCGCCGCTGCGCTCCCGCCTCCCACAGCACGGTCCACGTCCCGCCGCCGTCGACCAGGTAGTCGACCGTGGCGAGCCGGTAGGTGCGCGCGGGATCGATTGCCTGACCGCCGACCCGCACATCCACCGCGTCGTCCCCCACCAGCTCCATCGTCCACCCGGCGATCGGTTCCCCGTTGCTGAGTGCGATCTCGTCCGCCAGGCGCTCCAGCTGCGACCCCGAAAGCGAGAGCACGGTGACGTAGTTCTCGAACGGGAGGAGTTCGTATGCGTGGCGCATCAGGATCGGCCCCTCGGAGACGGGAACCCTGAGGCCGCCGTCGTTGAGGAGCGCGACATGCACCGTATCGGCGGCGAGGTCCTGCACCACGTCGAGCAGCGCGTCGGCCACCAGGTTCTCGAGCGTGCCCTCGGGGTCGTCCTTGCGAAACTCGCCCGTCGCATGCGCGAGCACCTCGGCGAGCTGCGCTCCGAGCCGGTCCCGGTAGGGTGCGATCAGCGCCTCGATGTCGGCCGCGGGCTCCACGCCGTCGTCAACCACAGCGAAATCCACCGGGGCTTCCTGGACCGCGAGGACGCGGGGCGGCGAAGTGGAAGGCCGCTCGCAGCCCACCACCATCATGAGCAGCGCGCCGAGCGCGGAAAGGCCCATCGCCGACCGCCCGAGGCGTGGAATTCCGGCGCAAGTCACCGCGGATCGGCGCTGAGGACGAGTCGATTCCAGCATGATGGTGTCCAAGTTCGCGTCATCGGGTGTTGCGCGCCACGGGGGATGCCCCATCGTACCACGGCAGCGCTGACACCCACATCACACTCCCCACCCACGAGAGATCCCATGTCCCTTGCCCAGGCCCTGCACGGCGTCCGCGTCCTCGACCTCTCCCGGCTGCTGCCGGGGCCCTTCCTGACCATGGTCCTGGCCGATCTCGGCGCCGACGTGGTGAAGGTCGAGGAGCCCCGCATGGGCGACTACATGCGCGACTTTCCGCCCCGCGGCAACGGAATGTCGGGGCGCTACCTGACGGTCAACCGCAACAAGCGCTCGGTGACGGTCGACCTCAAGGACGACCGCGAGCGCGAGAGGTTCCTGCGCATGGCGGCCCGGGCCGACATCGTCGTCGAGAGCTTCCGCCCGGGGGTGATGGACCGGCTCGGTGTGGGGTACGACGCACTCAGCGAGCGCAACGAAGGGATCATCCTCTGCTCGATCTCGGGCTACGGGCAGACGGGGCCGTACCGCGACCGGGCGGGTCACGACATCAACTACCTGGCGATGGCCGGCGTGTTGGCGATGAGTGGACCCACTGCGGACGGCCCTCCCGCGATGGCCGGGGTCCAGATCGCCGACATGGCCGGCGGGGCCATGTGGAGCGCGATGGGAATCCTGGCCGCCCTGATCGAGCGCGGCCGCAGCGGCAAGGGCACCCACCTGGACATCTCGATGACCGAAGGCGCCCTGGCGCTCCTGGCCAGCGAGTTGGGCATCGTCGACGCGGAGCCCGAGGTGCCCACCCGCGGCAGCGGGCTCCTGAATGGCGGTGCCGCGCGGTACGGCGTCTACCGGACAAGCGACGGCAAGTACCTGAGCGTGGGTGCGCTCGAGCCGCAGTTCCTGGGCAGGCTGGCTGGCGCCGCCGGGCTGGAGCTGTCTCGCGGCCCGGAGAGCGACGCCCATCTCCGCGATCAACTCACCCGAGTCATTGCAACGAAGACCCGAGACGAGTGGGAACGCGCACTCGCCGAACACGACTGCTGCTGCGAGCCCGTCCTCGAACTCGACGAAGTCGTCGAGCACCCCCTGCACCGCGAGCGTGGCCTGTTCTTCGAGATCGGCGACACGGGTTCGCCGGGGACGCTGCAGGTGCGCACCCCGCTCGGCATGCCCGATGGACGCCGCCCCGCACCCGCGCTGGGCGAGCACAACGACGAAGTCTTCGGCGAGTACGGGGTAGGCGACATGTGATCACCGGCTCTCTGCCATCGCTGTCCGTGAATCGCGAGAGCGGCGGCGGGCTCGGGCGTCGTGGTCCCGCGGAAACGACCAGGGACACATCAATGCTTGGATGGGACACAGGCCCTGGATGGGGATGAGTGTAATGACAACCTTACATAATGTAATGTCGAGTTGTCATATTCCGTCCGCCACTGGGTCGACACGAATCCGGCCGCTCCCGGAACGCGCCGAGCAGCCTAGCCCCCCCACACCTCCTCGAAGACCCGCAGGTAGTTCTCCCCCAGAAACTTGAGGATCACCTCGTCGGAGTGGCCGCGGGCCGCGAGCGCTTCGGTCAGGCGGGGCACCTTCGAGATATCCTCGAGGCCGGCCGGAGCCATCTCCTTGCCGTAGTGGTCGCTGCCCAGCCCGATGTGGTCGGGGCCCATGACGTCGAGCGCGGTCTCGATATCCCGCACCACGCTGTCCAGATCGCGGTGGGCGACGTGGATGAGGCCGAGGACGCCACCGTTCTCCGCCAGCGCCTCCAGCATCCAGCGGTCGCGGGGCAGTTCGAGGCGCGGGCGGGGAAGCTTGCCGCCGAGCAGGTCCTGCGCCTCGGGCGCCGTGTCGGGGAACATGGTGGGGGTGGTGTGCGACAGGATGACCGGTTTGTCGGTGAGTTCGAGGATCTCGCTGAAGCCGACCTCGCCGATATGCACCAGATCGATCACGATGCCGAGCTCGTCCATGCGCCGCACGACCTCCTTGCCGAGCGCGGTCAATCCGCCGCGCCGGTCGGCCGCCCAGCAGCCGTCGGCGAAGATGTTGCGGCGGGTGTGCGTCAGGCTCCCGGAGCGCAGGCCGAGGCGGTAGTACAGGTCGAGGAAGCGCGGGTCGGTACCCAGGGCTTCGCATCCCTCGAAGGTGAGGACGAGCGCGACCCTTCCCTCCTCCTTGGCGCGGCGGATGTCGCCGGCCGTCGTGGCCAGCACGAGCGCGTCGTGGCGGTCGATCTGGTCATGCAGATTCCAAACCATCTCGAAGCCCCGCCGGACGGGGTCGCGCAGCCAGTCGTCGTCGAGGTAGATCGCACAGAGCTGGGCGGTGACGCCGCCTTCCCGCCAGCGCGGCAGGTCATACTGGCCCATGGGGCCGAACCACACGGTGTGGGCGCCCATGCCGAAGCGGACGAGGGGGTTGTTTTCGAGACCCGGCGGCGGCTCCCAGTCGAGATCGGGCACTTCGACGCGGTCGCCGAGGCTCATCTTGCCCTCGGTGACGGGGATCAGGATGTCGCTGTGGCCGTCGATGACGATGGCGCGGCTGTGGAGGTCGGCGGCCCGCTCCCGAGCCGTCATTCGGACCCTCCCCCGAGTCCGCCCTCCACAACAGGCAGCTCGATTCGCGACCCGTCCACGCCACCCCGGTGCACCGTGAGGGTGGCCGTGCCGTCGGCGGGCACTGCGTCGAACATGCCGGCATCTGCACCCGCGACCGCGACCCGGATCCGGTGTCCCTCTCGGATCAGCGCCGCGATGGGCCAGAGCCGGAAGCTCACCGTCACGGCCTCCCCCGTCGGCATCGGCTCGGCGTCGGCGCGCGCGAAGGAGTGGTACGGCTCCTCGCCCGGGAAATCGGGGTTCGGCACCGCCTTGCGGTGGATCAGCCGGAGCCCGCCCTCGGTCACGTAGCGGCTGCGGCCTTCCGCGTCGACATCTTCCAGGTAGACGAAGAGCGCGCCGTCGTCCCGGTCCGACGCGAGCGTCAGCGTGATCACCGGGTAACCCGCGATCTGGAGGTCGGACTCGAGCGGCTCGGTGGTGTATGTGAGCATGCGGGCGTCCATTTCGCCGCGGTCGTCCAGGTTGAGGACCGGGTTGCCCATCTGGGCCATCCAGCGGTTGTCGGGGCCGGTGGTGACACCCGGATCGACGGTGTAGTCGTCGCTGCCGACGGTCACCGCGTCCGGATCCTGGCTAAGCTGCCCGCCCACGTCCATGTAGAGGGTCGTCGTCCCCGTCCCCGCCGGCGGCCACACTTCCGTATCGTGATACGCTTCCTCACCCAGGTTGAAGAAGCGCATGGGCGGCCACTCGGCCACGCCGTTGTCCTCGCCCTTGAGATGGTGGTCGAAGAAGAGGCGCCGCATTTCCATCTGTTCGTCCAGCGACGGGTCCGGAGGCAGCGGCTCCCCGCTCACCGAATACGGGCTGGCGCTGTACCCGCCGCCATGGGTCGAGGCCAGGATCAGCACCTTCTGGGGATTGCTGAAGTGACGGAAGCGCAGCAGCGTCCCGTCCGCGGTCCCCGCGTCCATCCAGCTGACCAGCACCAGCATCGGAACGTCCGACGCCTCGATCTCGTCCCGCCAGCGGATCGGTCCGATGTCGGCCCAGGTCTGACCGCCGCCCACCACGTCGTCGCGGTATTCGCTCGCCACCACCCCCTCGAACACGTCCGGGTTGGCGGCGTGCTCGGCCACGGCCGCGGCGAGCAGCGATCCGTCCTCGTCTTCGTCCACGCGCCGGACGCCGGCCCCCATCGCCTCCACGTTGTTGTCGTCCATCTGGCCGACCAGGTCGCCCCAGGTCTCGATGAAGCCGCGTGCCAGCAGCCCATACGGACGGATCGGGCTCGGATAGGCGTCGAAGTCCGACCATCCGGGAATGACCGCCTTCACGGCCGGGTGGTTCACGGCGGCCAGCAGCTCGGCGGTCGTGCCGGTGTACGAGGTCCCGTAGGCGCCGACCGTCCCATCCGACCATGCGCGCGACACGACCCAGTCCACCACATCGTAGGCGTCGAGCACCTCCTGGCGCCCGTACTCGACGGGGCGGGTACCGAACGAGGCGCCGCTGCCCCGCGCATCCACCTTGACCAGCGCGTAGCCGTGGCCGAGGAAGTGGCGGTCGAGTGGCGACAGGGTGTTGATCCGCTCCCCGGTTTCGGGGTCCTCCAGCCCGCGCCGGTAGCGGGTCAGCGTGAGGAGCGCGGGATACGGCGCCTCGTGCTCGCCGGGCAGATAGACATCGGCGGCAAGCCGCGTCCCGTCCTCCGCCGTGATGTAGAGCGACGATACGCCGGGCCCTCGGGGAGCCTCCGGGGGACCCTCCGCGGTGTCGCAGGCGACGAGGGCCGCAACAAGGACAGCGGCGCCCGCGAAGGCGGCGGGTCGGATGCGCGCAGAGGTGGCCAGGCGCCCAGCCACAGCCTGGAGCGAGGGCTTTGTCATCCTCCCTCCGGCACCTTCATCGAACTGATGATCGGCGCCACCGGCAACGCGTCGAGATCGACGACCTCCCCCTCCTTGATCACCATGTGAATCGTCCGGTAGTTGTATGCGCTCTCGAGCGGGTTGGCGTCGAGGATCACGATGTCGGCCCACTTGCCCGCCTCCAGCGTCCCGAACTCGTCCTCGAGCCGGTAGGCGCTGGCGACGTTGCTGCTGGCCGACTTCAGAATCTCCATCGGCTCCATCCCCAGCTCCTCCAGCCCCACCAGTGCATTGAAGTGCCCCTCGCCCAGTTTGACGCGCGAATCGACCGTGTCGGAACCGAGCGTCGCAGACTCGGCCAGCAGCACCGGGTTCTGGATCCCGGCGTCTGTCGACATCAGCAGCTTCGCGCCCGCCTTGATCATGTTGGCCCGGTTGATCGCCCCGATCTTCATGTACGGCGTGAGCGTCCCCGTCGGGTTGTGCTCCTCGAGCGCCGCCAACCGCCGCGCCGTGATCGGCAGCACCGAGCACGCAACCCCGCGGTCGACCATCTTCCGGATCGACTCCATCGGGATCGGAATCTCGGGCCCGGAGATCCCGCAGTGCGTGATGATGTCCACCCCCGCATCGATCGCCATGTCGAAGCTCTCGACCGAGGTCGTGTGCGTCTGCACGGTCATCCCCGCGCGGTGCCCCTCCTCGACGATCACCCGCTGCACCCGCTCCGAGAACGAGATCAGGTTCATGTCGACGTGCCCGCTCGCGCCGTACTTGAGGAAGTCCATGCCAAGCGTCGTGTAGTTGCGAATCACATCGGCCACCGAATCCGGCGCCATCCACAGCAGTTCGCGCCCCGTGTCCTCCTCCCACGTCTCGTTGATCCGCTTGACGAACGCCTGGCTCACATACGCCGCGTGCGCCTCGCGAAAGTCCGGCCCGAGCGGACCGCTGAAGCCGATGATGTTCCCCGCCAGGTAGATCCGGCTCCCCGGCGCCTCGCCCGCGTTGATCATGTCGCGGGCCTGCCCAAGCGCCGCGCGCGGCCCCCAGGTGTCGAAGACCGTCGTCTGACCGGTCTTCAGCGTGATCTGGGCCGCCTCGAGCACGATTTCGTGCAGCCGGTGCTCGTGCAGGATGAGCGTCTCGAGGTCGAGGTTGAGGAAGAGATGAAGGTTCCCATCGATCAGCCCGGGGATGACGTACTTGCCCCCGGCGTCGATCGTGGTCGCACCCGCGGGGACAGGGGTCGTGCCTGCCGGCCCGGCGGCCGTGATCCGCCCATCGGCGAACACGACCACGCCGTCGCCGATCGGCGCGGCCCCCGTGCCGTCGATGACGGTGCCGCCGGTAATGGCGACGGTCGACCGCGAAATGATTGGCGGCGCGGGCCGCGACTGGGCCGCCGCGCCCGGCGCGAGGCCACCCGAGAAGAGCGCGGCGGTGAGCGCCAGGGCGAGCACGAGCGTTGCGGATGAGTTGGCGGGTCGAATGGACATGGCTGGCTCCTTCAGTCAGCTCTGGGCACCATGCGGGCACCCTGCGCGATATAGGTCATGCGCCCGTCGGGACGCGGGTCGAGGAAGCTCATGATCGCGGCGGTGGCATTCCCCTCCGCGTCCGGGAAGGTGAAAGCGTCGTTGCCCACCGGTTTCAGGGCGATCGGCGGAGTGGGCTCCATGGGCGTGTCGTCGTAGAAGGGGAACTTCGCCCACAGAGAGACGCCGATGCCGTCGTCCATCTCCACGATCTCGTAGATCTGGGCGATGTTCTCGTAGCGGCCCGCGTAGCGCGCGACATCGACCTCGGTGTCGACGATCGGTCTGACCACCGGCGGCGGCGGAGCCACCCCGGCGGCTTCCTCCATCCACTTGTTGGCCAGTTCGGCCGTGAGCCCGGCGCTGTGCGACGAGTTCGCCAGAACGGCCACCGCCACATTGCTCCCGGGGTGCGCGGTCAGATTCGCCAGGATGCCGGGCCCGCCACCACCGTGCGACACGAAGCCGCCCTCCGAAAGCATCCAGCCCAGGCCAAACGCGACCGGCGAGCCTTCACCGCGTCCTCTGGTGGTCTCGGTGCGCATGGCGCGCGCACTCTCGGGCGAGAGGATCGTGGCGCCGTTCAGGCCGGTGCCGTCGCCCATGTGGGCGGCAGCGAAGGTGACCAGCGCGCTGGCCGACATCATCGCCGTCGCCCCTGCCGGCGCGAAGCTGATCGGCAGGAAGACGAAGGACGTCCGCACCGGCTCCCCGGTCTCGGGGTCGGTGAAGTGCCCGACGCTGGCCCGGTGCAGCAGCGCATCCTCCGGCAGCACAGCGGCGTGCTCCATGCCGAGAGGCTGGAAGATCCGCTCCTTCATCAGGTCGTACCAGCTGCGCCCCCTCATCCTCTGGCTGAGGTACCCGGCGATCACCGTGGCCGTGTTGCAATAGGAGGTGTCGGCCCCGGGCTCGTGGATCTTGCCCATTGCCGCGAAGCGCGGGATCGCCTTCTCGATGGTCTCCTCGTCGTGGCCCTGCTCGGGCACCATCTCGCCGTCAATGCCGCTGGTGTGGTTGACCAGCATCCCCACCGTGATCCGCGCCAGGTGACCCGGATCGGCGAGGCGCAGTTCGGGCAGGTAGGTCGACACGGGGGCATCGAGTTCGACCAGCCCCTCGTCCACCATCTGCATGAGCAGCGTGGTGTTGAAGATCTTGGTGATCGACCCGATGTGCATGACCGTCTCGGGGGTCATCTCGACGCCGCTGCTGAGGTTGGTGAGTCCGGCGGCTGCGGTGCGGATCTCGCCGTTCGCGAAAACGGCCGCGCTGGCGCCGACCACCCGGTGGCGGGCGAGCGCCTCCTCGAGGTCGGCCTGGAGTGCCGGATCGGTGCCAGGGGGCGCATCGGCCGGCCGGGTGCGCGCCGGCGAGTCGGGAGCGCACGAGGTGACACTGGCAACCGCCGGCACCGTCGCCGCGACCGCGGCGCCCTTGAGAAAATCCCTGCGGGTGGTCGTCGCGTCTGTGCGGGAAGACATCCGGTCCTCCTGGGCTGCGTCCGAAAACAGGTGGCTCGGCGCGGCATACCGTCCGCGCGGGCCGCACTGCCAGAATAGGATGCGGGCCACTACGCCGCCAACCACCGCAGCGTGGCCTGACAATATGTATTACTTATTGAGAGAATAATACATATGAGTTACCATGAACCATGACTCCCTTTCAGCGCCCCCATGTTGACGAACTCGTCCGTCTACTCCTGGACGACCGTCTACCGCCCAGGATCGTCGCCATCACCGGCCCTCGCCAGTCAGGCAAGACGACGATCGTTCGGCAGGCGCTGCGAGGCGTGAGCGCGACCAAGCTGCATGGTGAACGTATCGCGGTCGACGACCCCGAGGCGATTAGCGGTCCGTCCCATAGAACTCCCGAAGCGGCGGTCGCGCCCGATCCCCGACTCCGTAACGTCGATTGGCTCATTCGTGTGTGGAAGTGGGGCCGGGAACAGGCGTGGGAGCGGCGCGACGGCTTCGTCCTCGCGCTCGACGAAATCCAGGACGTCCCAAACTGGTCGAGTGCGGTCAAGGGGCTCTGGGACAGCGACCGAGACACCGGATGTCCACTGAGAGTGATCATTCTGGGGTCGGCCCCCTGGGCCCTTCTCACGGGCCGTGGCGAGAGTCTCGCTGGCCGGTTCACGCCGTTCGATGTCCGTCACTGGTCGTTGTCGGAGATGGTCGACGCCTTCGATTTCACGCTCGACGAATACGTCTACTTCGGTGGTTATCCCGGGGCGGCTCCGCTGATCCGAGACCTGAAGGCATGGCGCGCATACGTCGCGTACTCGATTATCGCAACGGTCTTCGGACGGGACATCCTGGCGCTTACCCGAGTGGACAAGCCCGCCATGATGCGCCAGCTCGTGGACCTGGTCCCGGAATACTCGGGCAGATCGTCAGATACGACCGGCTGGCGGGACGGCTGCGCGGGACCGGGCATGCTGCAACCGTTGCCCACTATCTCGATCTCCTGTCCGACGCCGGCATCGTCACCCACCTGCCGAAGTACTCTGGAAGCGCAGTGCGAAGGGCGCAGTCCCACCCAAAGCTCAACGTGCTGAACACCGGTTTGATGACGGCACTCTCGGGATATTCTCTCGAACAGGCCCGTGCGGACCGCACGTTCTGGGGGCGGCTGGTCGAGAGCGCGGTCGGGGCACACCTCCACAACACGCTGGAGGTCTCCATGCGCCTCTCCTATTGGCGGGATGACCCTTTCGAAGTCGATTTCGTTCTCTCGCAAGGGCCCCGTGTTCTCGGCATGGAAGTCAAGAGCAGTACGCGCGCGCGTTCCCTGCCGGGGCTGGCTGAGTTCAGAAAGCGATTCTCCCGGGCCCGAACCCTGCTGGTGGGCGGAAGAGGCGGCGTTCCGCTGAACGAATTCCTGGCGAAGCCTGCATCCTTCTGGATCGAGGAAGCATGGAGAGACTGATCGTCCCCCGCACGGTGACCGTCGTTGACGGCGAGAGGAGCCGCTCGGCCCCGCTGAAGGACTTCAGGGCTGAGCGCGCCTACGTGTTGCTGGGCGACCCGGGCGCGGGTAAGACGGAGGCGTTCGATACAGAGTGTGCGGAGCGTCTCAACGGCAAAGTCGTTACAGCGCGCCGTTTCGTCCGGAAGGGTCTGGACCGGGTGTCCGAATGGGAAGGGAAGACGCTGTTCATCGACGGCCTGGATGAAGTTCGAGCGGGGAGTGGTGATCCAAGGCGGCCTCTGGACCAGATCCTTGAACGACTGGAACGGCTGGGAAGCCCCAGTTTCAGGCTCTCTTGCCGGGCGGCGGATTGGCTGGGGCGGAATGACCTCCAGGAAATCGTGTCGGGAGCAGGCTACGAGGACTTGCGCGTCCTCCACCTCGAACCGCTGACCGGCACGGACATTCCCCGAATACTCACCGATCTGGGAGTATCGGACGTGGCCAGTTTCCTGGCCGAGGCCCGTGATCACGGCCTGGAAGGGCTGCTCGACAACCCGCAGTTGCTCCGTCTGTTGGTAACGGCCACGCGGGATGGTCAGTGGCCCGAGAATCGCAGGGGCACACTGGCCCTTGCTTGCAGAAGGCTGGCACAAGAATGGAACGACGAGCACAGGGCCGCGCACCGCAACGCGCCACCCCTTTCGACCGACCGGATCATTTTGGCGGCAGGGCAGCTTTCGGCGCTTTCCCTCTTGTCCGGTCGGGATCTCGTTTCGCTGGACTCGTCAGACGACTGCGACCATGTGCGCCCCGAAGACATTCCCGATGGTGACCAGCCCGCCCTCATGCGCGCAGTCAAGTCGAACCTCTTCGAAAGTCATCCGGATGGTGGCTTTGCTTCTCCTCACCGCCAGCTGTCCGAGTTCCTTGCCGCGGGCTTCCTCCACGACCGGATCGATGCCGGAGTCTCCGCTCGCCGGGTCTTGGCTTTGATGACAGGAGATGACGGCGTCGTCGTTACGGAACTACGCGGCCTTTCTGCGTGGCTGGCCGCGTTTGATCGAGCATCACGCCTCGCTCTGGTCGAATCCGATCCGGAAGGGGTCGCGCTCTACGGTGATGTCGGCAGCTTCGGAGGCGACGAGATGGAGCAGCTGCTGCACGCCTTTGCAGAGAAGGCCGACGAAATCCGGCACTGGGACTGGCCGATGGTCGCGTTGACTTCACTGATCAACGAGCATTCGGTTGCTGTACTCTCGCTTTACCTGAACGAGGACGACCGAGCGGAGGGTAGGCAGAGCACCGTCCGCCTGCTCCTGCACGCACTGTCGCATGCATCGGGGGCAAAGCCGTGCCGCGAGAACCTCGAGCGCACGATCAGGGACGCCACCTGGAGCCCCAGCGTGCGAAAGTTCGCGCTGCGAGCGCTCCTGTACCATGCAGGGGATGAAGCTTCCACACTGGTCCAGCTGCTGAATGATATCCGGGACGGCCAAGTGGAAGACCGGGATGGCGACCTTATTGGAATACTGCTGGATCATCTCTACCCCGTTCACCTGGGTCCGGGGCGAGTAGGGGACTACCTGGTCCCGCTCGGGTCGCCGGACTACATCGGGGCGTACCGGCTGTTCTGGTACACTCATCTGCCCAATAAGACCGAGGGCGAGAGTCTGGTCACCCTTCTCCGGTCCATGAGCGAGCGAGGGGAGCAGTTGCGCGTGAAAACCGGGGAGCACTGGCTGCGGCGCTTGCTGCAGCAGCTGGTGCGAAAGGCGCTCGACACCGCAGGAGACACTGTGACGTCTTCGACTCTGTACGACTGGCTGGAGCTGATCGACTTTGAGGAGCCCGAGTCTGCTCTGGCCCGTACCGACGAATACCTGGCGGTGACCAAGTGGCTGGCAGAACGCCCGGAACTCCAGAAGGACCTGGCCCTCGAAGGCTTGACAAGGTGTGTAGGAGCCGGAGACTCCGCGCCCGGTTCCGATCTTGAAAGGGCCGATGATCAAGATGGCCAGGGCCCTGCCAGAGCGCCCGCCGCCTACCGCGCAAGGCAGATCAAGTGGACGGTCTTCCGGGCTGGCAAACCAGATGACTTTCCAGCGTGGTCGCTGAGCCAAGCTGTGGCAACAGCCGAAACCAACCCGGTAAGGGCCCGGATCCTGCTGGAATGGAGCCTACCTTGGGATCACGATGATTCCGGTTCGGGACTGTCGATCGAGGAGGTGCGAGCTGCAACTCGGGATGTGCCGTCGCTACGGGATGAAGTGGCCAATCTCCTGGAGGGCCAGCGAACGTGGGAGACCCACGACGCCAAGATGCGGGTGCGAGAAAAAAGGGACAACGAATACCGACAAGAGCGACAGCGCGAGAAAGAGAACTTTATAACCTATGTACGCAAGCACGCGGTAGAGTTACAAGAGGGACGGTGTCCCCCAGGACTGCTTCATCGCATCGCTGGCGCCTATCATGATTTCTTTCTCGTTCAGAGAGCGGCGACCCCACAGCAACGGGTATTGAGGCTCCTCCAGGGACACCAGCATTTGGCAGTCGCGGCTATGCAGGGTTTCCGCCGCGTAGTCGACCGCGAGGACCTTCCCAGCCTGCGGGAAGTCATCCGATTAAGTGAGCAGAAGCAGATGTCGTACTATGCTCTCCCGGTCCTCGCGGGCCTCGATTCGAGCCCGGATTTGCTGAAGTCCCGGCGTCCGGCGGAAATCGCGAGAGCCGCAGCGTTCTACTACCTGACACCCCTTAATGCCCCGGGACATCCGGAGTGGTATCGGTGGGCACTCGAACATCGCCCGGAACCGATCGCGGAGGCGCTATTGAAGGTGACGCGGTCACGAGTACGCAGACGGCACGACTGCACTTACCTCTGGGATTTCGCACTCAACGATTCCTACCGAAATGTCGCACGGCTGGCTTCGGTTCCGGTATTGCGCGCTTTTCCCACTCGTTGTACCGAGCCTCAGATCTCCGCGCTGCACACTGTCTTGCTGGCGGCGCTCAGATGGCATGTCGACGGGCTGGGGGCATTCATCGAGGAACGGGCCTCAAAGCCCGATCTGGATGTATCGCAGCGGGCGCTGTGGATCACCGCGGGGCTGCACGTCTCACCCGAACGCTACGTGCCGCGGATTGCAGCTTTTCTGGACGACGGTGAAGAGGCGCGGTCGCGTCAGGTCGTGCGGCTGCTGGCACCGACCCAGATGAAAGGACTGCCGATGCTGTGGGGCACCCGTGAACTCGCGGCGATGATCAAGTTGATGGGGAGTCGCTATTCTCCGTGGCGGCCAGAAGGTTTCGGGGTCTTTGGAGACGTTGGGGAGGATCGTTGGAAAGTGGAAGGCCTCATCTCGACCTGGGCGACCACCTTGGCGTCCCGTACCGACCGCCAGGCATCCGAAGCGCTGCAGTCCCTCGTCGACGATTCCGCCCTCGAGCCGTGGCACTACATGCTCAAGGGCAAGCGGGACGAGCAGGTAGTGGCGCGGCGAGACGTCACCTTCGCAGTCCCGGATCTGCACGCAGTTCAGCAGACCCTGGCGGACGCAGAGCCCGGTAACCCGGCTGACCTGGCCGCGTTGGTACGTGACAGGCTGGAGCGACTTGGGAAAGAGATCCGCCAGGGCGGCACGGACGATTGGCGGCAGTACTGGAATGAGGATGAGTACGGGCGTCCGACACAGCCCAAGCGGGAGGAATCCTGCTGCAAGGCACTCCTGTCGGCCCTGCAAAGCGAACTTCCGGAAGGTGTGGATGCCCACCGCGAGTCAGTGCACTCTCGAGACAAGCGGTCCGACATCCGGGTCTTCTTCAACGGCCACGCGATCCCGATCGAGATCAAGAAGGACTCCAACCGGCGGCTTTGGAGCGCAGTCGCAGACCAGCTTGTTCCGCGGTACACAACCGCTCCCGAATCCTCCGGCTTCGGGATCTACCTCGTACTCTGGTTCGGTCAGGTCAAGATCCCACCGCCACCCACGGGCCGCCGCCCCAAGACCCCGGAAGTGCTGTGTGACCGTCTCGAGGAGCAACTCATCGGCCCCTTTCGCCACAAGATCAGCGTCATTGTGATCGACGTGAGCGCGACGTACGAGTGAGTCGAACGCCGAGATGGATGCGGTCCCTATCGCCGCCACAAACCGGGTAGACTATTCTCGTGACTGGGGTTTTCCGCCAAATCGCCGACAGAGCCGGGCTGGGGCGGGGTCCTGTCCCCAATCGGCACCAGCATCATCTCACGACGGGAGTTGATCCAGGATGACCAGTGACCGAAATCGGCAGATGAACCACCACCCCACCACCCGCCGCACCTTCCTCAAGGCCGGGGCCGCCGCGCTGACCGGCGCGATGATCGCCCCGGAGCGCATCCTGGCCGATCCCTACGCACCGCTCGATCTGCGCCCCCACCCCTCGCGGCCCGGCTCCCCGCATGGGGCGGCCGCCCTCTCCAACCCAATCAGAGTCAGAGGCGTGGTGCGCTCCCAGGGGCGAGGATTGCCCCGCATCCCCGTCTCCGACGGCGTCCAGGTCGTGGACACCGCGAGCGACGGCACCTTCGAGCTCGTCACCCGCCCCGAGCAGGGCTTCGTTCGGATCACGCTGCCGTCGGGCTACCGGATTCCGCTCAAGCGTTCGGGCACTGCGCGCTTCTACCAGCCGCTGTCGCGGCGCAGCGAGCAGTCGGCCGTCTTCGAACTCGAGCCCGATCGCGTCCCCCACGACAACCACACGCTGCTCCTCCTCGGCGACATCCAGACCGAGAACACGATGGAAATGGACTGGTTCCACTCGCAGTCGGTGCCCGATCTGCGGGGGACGGTGGCGAGGCTCGGCGCCGGGCACGTCTTCGGGATCTCGTGCGGCGACATCATGTTCGACAACCTCCTGCTCTACCCGGACTACGAGGTGGCCGTGCGCGACATCGGGGTCCCCTTCTTCCAGGTCGTCGGCAACCACGACCTCGACATGTGGAACCTCACCGACCGCGGCTCCACCGAGACCTTCGAGAGCCATTTCGGACCCGGACACTACTCGTTCAACCGCGGCGCCGTGCACTACGTGGTGCTCGACGACGTCTTCTGGTACGGCCAGGGCTACATCGGCTACCTCAGCGCCGACGCGCTCGCCTGGCTGGAAGCTGATCTGGCGCGCGTGGAGCCGGGCTCGCCGGTGATCGTGGCCACCCACATCCCCGCCCTGGGCAGCCAGCATCTGCGCACCGGAGAGGAGAGGCCCGGCACGGGGCTGGCGATCACGAACCGTGAAATGCTCTACCGGCTGCTCGAGCCCTTCGAGGCGCACATCCTCACCGGCCACACGCACGAGTGCGAGCACGTCTTCGAGCAGGGCACCCACGAGCACGTCACCGGCGCCATCTGCGGCGCCTGGTGGAGCGGTCCGATCTGCCACGACGGCACGCCCAACGGCTATTGCGTCTACACCATCCGCGGCGAAGAGGTGACCTGGCGCTACAAGGCGACCGCCTACGCGCCCGACTACCAGATGCGGCTGCATCGCACGGGACCGGATCCGTCGGCCCGCGGCGAGCTGATCGCGAACATCTGGAACTGGGACCCGGAGTGGACGGTGCGCTGGTTCGCGGACGGCGAGCCCCGGGGCGAGATGGAGCGGCGCCGGGGCGTCGACCCGCTCAGCCTGGAGCTGCACGCCGGGCCGGATCTGCCGGAGCGCCGGGAGTGGGTCGAGCCGGTTCCCACCGATCACCTGTTTCGCGCCGGTCTGACGGGGGCCGAGAGTACGGTCGTGGTCGAGGCGACGGATCGCTTCGGACGCGTTTTCACCGAGGAATGGCGGAGGTAGCGAAATGAGGAAGAAGATGAGTTGTGGAAGCGCGACGTTGGTGTCGCTGCTGGCTCTCGTTTGCGTTGGCGCGCTTGCGTGTGAGCCCGCGGGTGAAGGGGACGGAGAGGCGGGTGCGGCGGGCACGCCGCAAATGGCCGCCGGGTCCGCCCAGACGCCCGCCGGGTCCGCCCAGACGCCCCCCGAGCCCTGGACGCTGGAAGACGTCACGCCCAACACCGGCGACGGCATCCGCGTCCTGATCATCCACGACATGGAGGGACTCTCGGGCCAGGACGACCCGCGCACCTACCGGTTTTCCAGCACCGAGCACTACCCGTCCGGCCAGGAGATGCTGGCCGCCGACGTCAACGCGGTGGTCGACGGGCTCTTCGCGGGCGGCGCCACCGAGGTCGTCATCGCCGACGGGCACGGCAGCGGCAACCCGGACCCGGACCTGCGCACCGACCTGCTCGACGAGCGCGCCACCCAGATCATCCGCGACGAGCCCTTCGACACCTACTTCGACCTCCCCGAATCGGAGGAAATGGACGCGGTGGCGGTGGTCGGCATGCACTCGAAGACGGGAAGCGGCGGCTTCGCGGCCCACACCTTCACCCTGGGCATCGACCTGCTGATCAACGGCCAGGCCATCACCGAGACCGAACTGGTCGCGCTCTCGTGGGGCCGCTTCGGCGTCCCGGTCATCTTCGCGTCGGGCGACGACAAGCTGCGCGGCGACCTGGAGACCATGCCCTGGATCGAGTACGTGACCGTCAAGGACGCCCCGAGTGCGGACACTGCAATCCCCCGCCCCGTCGACGAGGCCCGCGCGGACCTGCGCGAGGGGGCGCGGCGGGCGGTGGAGAGTCTTGCGGCGGCCAAGTCGATGCGCGCCGCGCAGCCCATCCGCGCGTCGCTGCACGCGGTGCCGCCGGCGAACCTGCGGTTTCTGGAGGGTATTCCCGGCATGGATTACGCCGATGACACCTACAGCTTCATGGCGGGCGACATGCGCGAGGCCTACGAGGGGCTCGTCGCGGTGGTGGGCCTGGCGCGGGTGGGCTACCAGAGCCTGCTGCAGGAGGTCGTCGCGGGCCGGGCCGAGGGCGGCGAGATCATGTCGGCGTTCGGCGAGACCCTGTGGCAGCGGTGGCACGACCAGGAGTCGGGACGGTACGAGCGGCCGGAGGTGCACGCGGCGCTCGCAGAGGCGCTGAGGCGGTTCCACGGGTATCGATAGGACATGACCCTCACTCCCGCTCTCTTTCTCGCAGCTGCCGCGGCTGCCGCGCCGTTGCCGCAGCAGGTCGGCATGGCGGGCGATTCCGCTCTGACCCACTCTGGTGGCATCGTGCCGCCGACCGTCACCGCCGTGCGGGCCGATCCGGCACCGGTGCTCGACGGCATCCTCGACGACGCCGTCTGGCGGAGGGCGGTCTCCGTGACCGGCTTCCGCCGTGACCGTCCCGGCGACGGGCTCCCCGCAGCCGAGAAGACCGAGGTGCGGGTGGCCTACACCGACGACGCTCTGTACGTCGGGGCGCGCATGTTCGACCGCGATCCGTCCCGGATCTCGCTGCTCCGCGGCCGGCGCGACTCCTTCATGCAGTCGAACGACCAGTTCCTGATTCAGCTCGACTCGTACCACGATCACCGCACCACCTTCGTTTTCGGGGTGACCCCGGCCGGAGGACGCAACGACCTGGTCGCCCCCAACGACGGATTCCAGGGCATGGACGCCGGCTGGGACCCCGTGTGGGACGTCGTGACCCGGGTGGACTCGCTCGGCTGGGTGGCCGAGCTGCGGATTCCCTTCTCGCAGCTCCGCTTCCGGGAAGGGGACCGGCAGGTCTGGGGAGTCAATTTCCGCCGCGACATCCTGCATGCGGGCGAAGCGGTGGACTGGGCGTGGAGGCCATCCACGGAGAGTGGCCTCGCTTCGTCGTTCGGACACCTGTTGGGACTGGAAGGGGTGCGCCGGCCCTCGCGCCTGGAAGTCCTTCCGTACGCCGTTACACGAGCCACCTTCAACCAGCGCGCCAACCCCGCCAGCCCATTCGACGACGGTTCGGTTTACGGCGGTTCGGCGGGACTCGATCTGAAGTACGGTCTTACCGGCGGGCTCACGCTGGACGCCACCGTGAACCCCGACTTCGGACAGGTTGAGGCGGATCCGGCCGTCGTCAACCTGACCGCCTTCGAGACCTTCTTCGAGGAGCGGCGACCGTTCTTCGTGGAAGGCGCGGGCCTGTTCGGATTCGGCGGTCTCGAGGGATTGCGCTTCTTCTATTCGCGTCGGGTCGGGCAGCGGCCGGCGATCCGGGCCGGCGGCCCGGGCCGGGGATCCTTCGTCGATCAGCCGACGCAGTCGACCATTCTCGGTGCCGCCAAGATTTCGGGGCGAACCGACTCGGGGTGGGTCGTCGCCTTCATGAATGCTACCACGCAGCGCGAAAACGCCCGCGTCACCGAGGGTGCCGGCGCTCCGGTCACTGAGTTCCCGGTGGACCCGCTGTCGAACATCACGGCGCTGCGTCTCCGCCGCGACATGCGGGATGGCGACAGCTACGTCGGCATGATCGCGACCGGAGTGGACCGCGACCTGAACCACGACGCCTTCGTCCTGGCCCTCCGCGACCGCGCCTTTACCGGCGGCTTGGACTTTCTCCATCGCTTCGCGAACCGCACCTACGCACTGCAGGGCTGGGCGGGCGGTTCGCACATCAGCGGCAGCCCGTCAGCGATGCGGCGCGCGCAATACTCATCCGTGCGATACTACCAGCGGCCCGACCAGGACTACGTGAGCGTCGACCCGGACCGCACGTCACTGGACGGGTACGCGGGTGAGCTGGCCTTCCGCAAAATCGCGGGCGAGTGGCTCTACGGCTTCGAGGCAAGCATGATCTCGCCCGGCTTCGAGATGAACGACGCCGGCTTCCAGACGATCGCGGACATCTACTCGCTCACCCTGGGCGGCACGCGTCGCTGGGTCGAGCCCGGCCGCTACTTCAGGTCGGCCAGCCTGACGCTGGGCGGGTCCGAACGGCGCAACTTCGGCAACCTTGTCTTCCAGCGCGAGATCTCTCTGCGTGGCAACGGCCAGACGGTGGGCTTCCAATCCATCCGGGGCTCGCTCCGATACGAAATGGAGACCCTGGACGCCCGTGCAACGCGAGGTGGTCCCGCAATGGTCAGTCCCGCGAACTGGGGCGGCAACATCTGGTTCAATACCGACGGACGAAAGCGCGTCTCGGGAGGCCTCTCGGTCAACTATTCCGCCGATGCCGAGGGTTCCTACTCGGTTTCGGCCGGCCCCACTTTCTTCGGCCGCGGCGAAGGGCTGTTCAGCTGGAGCGTCCGGCCGAGCTTGAGAAGGAGCAGAAACGCCGCCTTCTACGTCACGCAGGCGGACGATCCGGCCGCGCAGTCCACCTTCGGCCGCCGCTACGTCTTCGCCGAACTGGAGCAGTCCGCGATCGACGTCACGATCCGGATGGACCTGGCGATCACGCCGCGCATGACGCTGCAGGTCTACGGCCAGCCCTTCGTGGCCACCGGCGATTACGAGAACTTCATGGCGCTGAGCGCGCCTCGCACCTACGACTTCCTCCGCTACGGCGAGGGGTCCGCCACGATCGGGCGCGCCAACGACATCTACACCGCCGACGCGGACGGTGCCGGGCCCGCCGACCCGATCCGGTTCGGCAACCCCGACTTCCGCACACGTTCGTTCCGGAGCAACGTGGTCCTGCGCTGGGAATACCTGCCCGGCTCGACGCTGTTCCTGGTCTGGAGCCAGGACCGGGCCGACTGGATCCGCGACCCGGCCTTCGACGGGATCGGCGACCTGCAGCGCCTCTTCTCGGACCCGATGCGCAACGTCTTCCTGATCAAGGCGAGCTACTGGCTGGATTTCTGAGCCCGTTTGTCGGCCATTTGGGGCCGATTCTGGCCGACAAGCCGGTTTGTTGATCGCTTGTCCTTTCGAAAGTGACCGGAATGCCCTAGCTTGCCGCCTGCGGGCAGACCGGGTGGTCCGGTGCTGTGCGGGCAGCGGGGGCTGCTCGAACCCGCGAACGTGGTCAGGGTCAGATGCGGGAGGTATGCCGGTGAGCGGATTACGCCGAGCGCTTGGGCGGGGTCGGGGCCTGATCACGTTTTCTTCCTAACCGCAGAAAACGGCAACACGATGGTTCACGGGACGAACAGTTCGTGCACAAAGGTGCATACCGACTCTCGTCTCACGTTGTACGCAATCAACACAGGAGGTGTCATATGAGATTGCGCTACGGCATCCTGGCGGGCCTGATCACGATCATGGGCACCGGAGAAATCCTTGCTCAGACGCGTGCTCTCACCGGCTCCGTCACCGACGCCACTACTGGACAGCCCATTTCCGGGGCGGCGGTCGCCGTCTCGGGGACGACGCTCGGCACCTTTACGGAGGATGACGGCAACTTCGCCGTCACCGTAGGGGCGGGCGAGGTCGTGCTCGAGGTAAGCATGCTGGGATACCAGCCCGCGACGATCACCGTGCCGGAGGGTACGAACAACCTCAGCGTCTCCCTGCGGGTTGACGTCCTCAACCTCGACGAGATCGTGGTGACGGGACAGGCGACCGGAATCTCGCGGAGGAACCTCGCCAACGCGGTTTCGACCGTGAGCGCGCGGGACCTCGAGAGGGTGCCCTCGGCCTCCATCGAGCAGGCGCTACGGGGCAAGGTCGCCGGAGCGAACATCCAGTCGAATTCGGGGGCCCCGGGCGGCGGCATGCAGCTCCAGCTCCGGGGTGTGTCCACGATCCTCGGCGCCCACACGCCGCTCTACGTGGTGGACGGCGTGATCGTGAGCGACGAGACGATTCCTTCGGGGGTGCACACCGTTACGGTGTCCTCTTCGAACCCCGTGCGCGGAGGCTCGCAGGACAACTCCGCGAACCGCATCGCCGACCTGAATCCGTACGACATCGAGAGCATCGAGGTCCTCAAGGGCGCGTCCGCGGCAGCCATTTATGGCTCCAAGGCCAACAACGGGGTAGTGATCATCCGCACCAAGAGGGGCCGAGTCGGGGCGCCGCAGTTCAACGTTACTCAACGCATGGGCTTCTCACAGCTCTCCAACAAACTCGGTCTCCGTGAGTTCACCTCCATGGACGAGGCGGTCGAGTTCTTCGGCCCCCAGGCGGCGGACCATTGGCAGGCCGGCAAGTTCTTCGATCACGAGGAGCTGCTGGCGGGCAACGAGCCCCTCTCCTACGAGACGTCGGCGAGCGTCAGCGGCGGCACACAGGAGACGCGCTACTACGCCTCGGGTCTGGTGAAGCACGATGGCGGCATCATCGACAACACCTTCTACAACAAGGAGTCGCTGAAGCTGAACCTCGATCAGACGCTGGGCCAACGCGTCTCGTTCAGCCTCAACACCAACGCGATCCACACGTTGGCGGGCCGCGGCATCACGAACAACGACAACCGGAGCATCAGCTACTACATGACGCTCCCGTCGACGCCCAGCTTCGTGGATCTGCGGGCCATGTGCGCGGACGGAAGCCGCCAGGCCGACATCGACAGGTGTCCGAGCGGCACCGGTGTCTATCCCCGGAACCCCTTCGCCTCTTCCAACATCCTGGAGACCGCTTCGCTCGTGCGGAACGACGAGGAGGTGTGGCGCTTCGTGGGGTCCGGGAACCTGACCTTCGACGCGATCACCTCGGCCACCCACACGCTGCGGCTGAGCGCGACCGGCGGCATCGACTTCTACAACCAGAAGAACGAGCTGTTCTCGCCCCCCGAGTCGCAGTTCGAGCCCAATGACGGGCTCCCCGGCACGTCGGTGCTCGGGTCGGCCTACAGCCAGTACATGAACGGCAACCTGAACGCCGTCTACACGTTCAATTCGGATGCGTTCCAGTCGACGACCTCGTTCGGCACGCAGTACGAGCTTCGCGATCTGGACATCAGCAGCACGATCGCCAAGAACCTCATCGGCGGCCTGCAGAACATCGACCGGGGCACGGCCACGGAGGTGCGGCAGGATCGTGAACGCGTTCTCGATTTCGGGATCTTCGCCCAGGAAGAGGTGCTGCTGATGGACGAGCGCCTGCTCCTCACCGCGGGGATGCGCGTCGACCGCAGCTCGAACAACTCCAACACCGACGAGTTCCACCTCTATCCCAAGGTCGCGGCGTCCTACCGGTTCCCGATCGGCGGCGACCTGCTCGAAGAGGTCAAGTTCCGCGGCGCGTGGGGCCAGTCGGGCAACCAGCCGGTCTATGGACAGAAGTTCACCGAGTACGAGGGCAGGAACATCGGCGGCCTGCCGGCGCTGCGGGTGCAAGGCGCCACGGCGGCGACCGACCTGCGTCCCGAGCGGCAGACCGAGATCGAGGGCGGCGTCGACGCCACCCTGTTCGAAGACCGCGCGACGCTGGAATTCACGTACTTCAAGAAGAACGTGACGGACGTGATCCTCGAGCGGTCCCTCGCCCCGTCCACCGGTTTCGCCGAAGCGATCTTCAACGGCGGCGAGATCCAGATCTGGGGAATCGAGACCGCTCTGACAGTGGTGCCGTTCTTCAGCCGCAACCTGCAGTGGACCTCGCGCACCACCTTCAGCATGGACCGCAGCGAGGTGGTAGCGCTGCCGGTACCGCGCTTCACCGTCCAGGGTTTCGGGTATTTCTACGGAACCACGGCCGTCGAGGTGGGCAGATCGCTCACGCTGCTTTGGGGCAACGGCCCCGACCCCGAGACCGGCGAGGTCGGTGTGGGTCCCCTGGCGGACTCCAACGCGGACTTCCGCATGGGCTTCTCCAACGACATCAGCATCGGGCGGTTCAACGTCTACTCGACGCTGGACTGGCAGAAGGGCGGCACGGCCAACAACCTCACGCAGTTCCTCTTCGACCTGACGCGGAACACCGAGGACTGCAACAACCTGGTGAACGGCGAGAGCGTCTGCGTGATGCGCAACCGGGAGTTCCCGAATAACACCGGGACGTACTTCCAGGACGCCTCATTCATGAAGCTGCGGGAATTGACCGTGAGCTACGACCTGCCGGAAGACATGGTCGCCAGTGTTTGGAGCGGCGCCCGGCACATTCGGCTGAACATGAGCGGTCGCAACCTGCTGACCATCACCGACTACGCCGGCCTCGACCCCGAGGTGAGCAACTTCGGGAGCGAAGCGGTCGGACGTGGCCAGGACGTAGCGCCTTTCCCACCGAGCCGGACCTTCTGGTTCTCGGTGAACGTGGGCTTCTGACAACGTGAACGGGAGAATGAGACCAATGATCAGACAATTCAGCCGTCTTCTGACGGCAGGTCTCGTCGCAACCGTGTTCACGGCGTGCGATCTGACCGTACCAGACTTCAACAACCCCAGTGTGGAGGACCTGCAGACCAACCCGACTTCGGCCGCCATCGCGGCCGCGGCGCAGGGCCTTCTCTTCGACACCCGCCTGACCGCGGCCGACATGGTGCAATGGGTCGGCGCCTTCGGCCGCGAAGTCTACCCCATGGCGCCGACCGGGTCCTCGCTGCCCGGCAGCGTGCGCGACCCCTGGACCCAGACCCTCTTCGTTGGCACCCAGGTCTGGGGCGAGGCGTACAGGAACACCCGCAACGCCAACCTGCTCCTCGAGGCCCTGGCTGCGGCCGAAATGCCGGAACCGGACAAGGCCGCGGTGCGTGGCTTCACCAAGACCATCCAGGCCTACGACCTGCTGCATATCGCGGTGACCCGGAGACATCTGGGTGCACCCGTCGCGGTCGGGTCCGATCCGAACGACGACCCCGCCCCGATCGTGGGAGAGAACGAGGTCTACGGCCACGTGATCAGCCTGCTGGACGAGGCGCGCGGTGACCTGCAGGCAGCGAGTTCGTTCCCCTTCGGGGTGACGGCCGGACTGGCGAACTTCTCTTCGCCGGGGGATTTCGTCCGCCTCAACCGCGCGATCAAGGCGCGCGCCGAGGTGCATCGCAACAACTGGTCGGGCGCGCTGCAGGCGGTGGCCGAGTCCTTCGCGGACACGAACATGCCGCTCGCCTACGGAGCGCAGCACAGCTGGTCGGTCAACTCGGGCGACCTGGTCAACCCGGCCAACCGCCCCGATCTGCTCTGGGCCAACACGCGCTTCCGCAGCGAGGCCCAGGCCCGCGCGGACGGCTCGCCCGATCTGCGCTTCCAGACCAAGTTCAAGGAGGTGGGTGCGTACCAGCTGCTGGAGGTCAGTTCCGACCTGCAGTACACCCTGTACGAAAGCCCGAGCGCGCCGTTCGTCTGGGTCAAGAACGAGGAGTTGATCCTGATCCGCGCCGAGGCGAACCTTGCGATGGGGAACCGGGCGGCGGCGATCGAGGACATCAACCTGATTCGCATGAACTCGGGCGGCCTCGAGCCGCTGCCGGATCCCTATCCCGGATCTGACGACGACCTGCTCAACGAACTGCTGTACAACAAGCGGTTCTCGCTGGTCTTCGAGTGGGGGCACACGTGGATCGACATGAACCGCTACGACAAGCTGCTGGACATCCCGGTGCTGGGTCCGCCCAGTGCCGATCAGCGGCTTCACAGCGCGATGCCCTACCCGCTGAGCGAGTGTCTCCCGCGCGAGCCGGACGTGCCCGCGGGGTGCATGACCCAGCAGGGCGTCATCCCCTAGGGGGGGCCTGCCTCCGGCTTGTCGCCGCCTTTATCGCCGCGGCGGTCGCCGGATGCGCTTCGAGTTCGGAGCGCTCCGGCGACCCGCCCGGCGTGGGCGACGAGGCGGCCTGGGAGGGTGCGCCCGAGAGCAAGCTGCACGTCACCAACCGCAACTGGCTGGACATGCGGATCTACGCGATCCGGGGATCGGAGCGAATCACCCTGCTGTCCCTCACCAGCATGCGATCCGACTCGATTCCTCTGCCGCAAAGGCTGCTCACAGGCGGGGGATTCCGCCTCCTGGCCGATCCGGTGGGTGACGAGCCGTACCGCAGCAACATGATCTATCTCCGCCCGGGACAGACCGTATGGTGGAGACTCGAGAACACGCTGGAGCAGTCCAGCCTGTGGGTCTATTGAACCGACACAAGGAGCAAGCAATGACCACCTATCGGAAACCGGCGGTGAACCGTCGCGTGACGCCCGCCGCGATCCTTGGCGCCGCCGCGATCCTCAACGCCGCCACAGCTACGGGAGTCCACGCCCAGAAGGCCGACATCCTAACCATCGACCAGCTGCTCTCGATCGAGTCGGTCGTCTCCGGCTCTCCCGCCTGGTCGCCCGACGGCTCGTCGATCCTCTTCCAATCCTCCCTCTCCGGTGGACTGATGACGCTGTCCCCGGATGGCGGATTCCCCACCCGCCTGCCGATCGACCTGGGCAGCTCCGGGCACTTCCTGGCCTCCCAGCTGCCGGGATGGTCACCGTCGGGCAAGTGGATCTCCTACGTGTCCGACAAGGGCGGTTCGCCCGAGATCTGGATCTGGTCCACCGAAGACGGCTCCGAGGCGCAGCTGACCAACCTTGGCGGCCGCATCAACTCGATGACCTGGTCGCCCGACGAGCGCTCGATCGTCTTCGCCGGCGACCGCTACGGCAACTACGACATCTGGAAGGTCGACGTCGCCACGCGGAAGGTCCACCGCCTCACGGGCGACAAGCTCTACGAGGTCTTCCCGACCTGGACGCCCGACTCACGCCGGATCCTCTACGTTCGCCTCGACGACACCTGGGAAGACCACGACGTCATCGAAGTCGACGCCGATGGCGGCAGCGCCCGCACCGTCCTCCAGGACACCGACTTCTTCGACTATGGCGCCGGCACGACCTTCGCCTACCCCCAGGTCTCGCCCGACGGCACCCAGGTCCTGTTCCGCTCTCACCGCAGCGGCTGGATCAACTACTGGCTCGCCCCCATCGAGGGCGGCGATCCCCGGCCGATGGCCGCCGCCGAGGCCGACCAGAGCAGCGCCAAATGGTCTCCCGACGGCGCCTCGATCGCCTACACCGAGAACCACAACGGTCATCACGACCTGCGCGTGGTCTCGGCAGGCGGCGGCAAGCCCCGGGTGCTGGTGTCGCCCGACGGCGGCGTGGCCTCGAGCCCCTCGTGGTCTCCCGACGGTGGGTCGATCGCCTACCTGATGGCCGACCTGGTCACTCCTCAGGATCTGTTTGTGGTGTCTGTGGAGGACGGCGAGAGTCGCCAGCTCACCTCTTCCATGCCGGCCGGGAACTTTGGGGCGCGATTGATCCTGCCGGAGAAGATCCACTACCCCAGCACGGACGGATACTCGATCCCCGCCTACCTCTATCGCCCGGTCGGAGTCCCGGCGGGCGAGCGCGCACCCGGCGTGCTCTGGATTCACGGCGGACCCACCTCGCAATTCAACGACACCTTCCAGCAGCATGTGCAGTTCTTCGCGCAGCGGGGTTACGCGGTGCTGCTCCCCAACATCCGGGGCAGCTCGGGGTACGGGAAGGACTTCGCCGACGGCAACAACGACTGCTGGGGCCACTGCGATCTGGAGGATGTCGTCGCGGGGGTGGACTACCTGAAGACGCTGCCCGAGGTCGACCCCGACCGGATCGGCCTGACCGGCACCAGCTACGGCGGCGTGATGAGCATGTACGCCGCGTCGTTCGCGCCCGATGTCTTCCGCGCGATCATCCCCGGCTCGGGCTACGGCGACTGGGTGCACTTCTACCACGGCGAGAACGAGCTGCGGCACGTCAAGCTGCTCGAGCACGAACTGGGGCCCTTCGCCACCAGCGAGCACGTCTGGCGCAACAGCTCGGCGATCTACGAAATCGACAAGGTCTCGACGCCGATCTTCATGGTGCACGGCGAGGGTCGCTATCCGGGGTCGGACCAGTCCGAGATCTTTGCGCAGGCGCTGGAAAACTTCTACAAGCCGTACGAGTACACGACATACCCGAACGAGAACTACTACGTGCGCGGCAAGGCCAACCGCCGCCAGATGCTGCTGGACATGCTGGACTTCTTCGGCCGGTACCTGAAGGACGATATGGTCGACGCGGGCGAAAGGATGAAGTGATGAGACGCTTTGCCACGACGAGACGGACCGCCCTGGCCATCACGGTGGGCGCGCTGGGCGCGGGATGGGCCTGTCAGTCCGACGCCCCGTCCAGCGGGGATTCGGCCGGCGCCGCGGAATCGGCCAGCGCCGGGGTGCCCTCTGGCGGGGGCGCGGGCGCCGGCGGCGACCCCATCTCTGCGGCCGAACTGGTCGACCTGACGGCGGCCGTCGGCGGCAGCCACTCGCCAAGGTGGTCGCCGGACGGCTCGCGGATCACCTTCGTCTCGGGGGGCGACCTGGGCGCTGTCGGCACGGAGGACGGCGCCTTCGAGATCCTCACCGAGGACCTGTCGCTGAGCGGCGTGGGATCGCTGGGCGCGCCCCAGCCCGTGTGGTCGCCGGACGGGCGGTGGATCGCCTACACCTCGGACAAGAGCGGCGCGCCCGAGATCTGGCTGTGGTCGGCGGAAGAGGGCGACGGCATGGACGTCCAGCTCACCCGGCTGGCGGCCAGGGCGAACGGGCTGGCCTGGTCGCCGGACAGCCGGTCGATCGCCTTCTCGGGCGACCGTTTCGGCAACATGGACATCTGGACGGTGTCGGTGCCGGACGGCGCGGTGAATCGCCTGACCGACGACCCGCTCTACGAGGGCTACCCGAGCTGGACGCCCGACGGCAGCCGGCTCCTCCATGTGCGCATGGACGACCGCTGGGTGGACCACGACGTCATCGAGATCGATCCCGACGGGACCAACGCGCGCATGGTCGTGCGCGACACGGGCTTCTTCGACTACCGGGCGGGAAGGGCCTTCGCCTCGGCGCAGGTGTCGCCCGACGGTGAGACCGTGCTCTTTCGCTCGCAGCGCAGCGGCTGGCTGAACTACTGGGTAGTCCCACGGGACGGGAGCGCCGAGCCCCGCCAGATCGCCGCCTCCGACTACGACCAGAGCGACGCCCGCTGGTCGCCCGACGGCAGCTGGATCAGCTACACCGAGAATCGGGACGGCGTGCACTCGCTGCGCGCGGTCTCCGCGGACGGCGCAACGCGGAAGGCGCTGGTGGACCCCGGCGTCGGCGCCGCGCTGCGCCCCGAGTGGTCCCCGGGCGGAGACCTGATCAGCTACACCATGGAGACCCCCACGCGCCCCGCCGAGCTCTTCGTGATGGATCTCGAGTCGGGCGAGAGCCGCCTGCTCCACAGCACGGTCGCGGCGGGCTCGGCCGAGAAGCTGCACATGCCCGAGAAGGTGGCGTATCCGAGCAGCGACGGGCTCACGATCGAGGCTTACCTGCACCGGCCGCCGGGCGCGGAGCCGGGCGAGCAGTTCCCAGGCGTGATGTGGATCCATGGCGGGCCCACGTCGCAATTCGACGACCAGTTTCGCAGGCATCAGCAGGTGCACTTTTTCGCGCAGCGTGGCTACGTCGTCCTCATGCCCAACATCCGCGGAAGTTCGGGATACGGCCTCGAATTCGAGGACCTCAACAACGGCTGCTGGGGCCACTGCGACCTCGAGGACGTGCTCGCGGGGGTCGATTTCCTCAAGACCCTGCCCGACGTCGATCCCGACCGGATCGCGGTCACCGGGACCAGCTACGGCGGCATCATGACCATGGACGCGGTGGCGTTTGCGCCGGGCGTTTTCCAGGCCGCAATCGCGCTGTCGGGCTACGGCGACATGACCGACTTTCACACCAAGGTGCACGAGCTGCAGCACATCAAGCTGCTCGAGTACGAACTGGGGCCGTATCCGGAGAACCGCGACGTCTACCTGAACAGCTCGGCCATCCTGAAGGCCCACGAGGTGACGACGCCGACGTTCGTCATTCAGGGCGAGGGGGTCGCGGCCGACTGGCGGCTACGCGAGGGGCAGCCGCAGGCCGCGCTCAACTTCGCGCGCAAGCTCGATCAGCACTACAAGATCGTCCGCTACAAGGGGTACCCTGGCGAGGGCTACTACGTCTATGGTCGGGACAACACGATCGAGAAGCTCCACGACATGCTGGACTTCTTTGAGGAGTTTCTGGTGACGGAGATCGGGGGAGTGTAAGGACGACTTTACATAATGACAAGTTAAGTTGTCATTATTTCCCGCCAGCGCCTCCCGGCGGCGGCGTGATCGGGAACGCGGTGATCGCGTCGACGATCCCGCGTGCAGCGCGCTCCGGCTGATTCATGATCACCGCGCGGTCGCCAGCGTTGGTGAGGAAGCCGGTTTCGATGATGGCCGCGATGGTCATTGGATGCAGCGCGTGTTCGTAGCGGCGGTAGTTGAACGCGTAGTAGTTGCGCATGCGCCGGGTCGTGTCCTGAAGCCGCCTGATCCCGGTTGCGGGACCGTAGGTCTGGTGGAGCAGGTCGACGAAGTCCTGGGCACGGCCGGTGGCGTCACGCCTCGGCGCCGACACACGGTAGCCCTTTGCATTGCGATCGTTGCTCGCGTCGGCGTGGATGGCGAGGAAGAGATGGGCGCGGTAGTCCGGTGGCACCACGGCCGGCAGAATGTCGACCACGTAGCCGAGCTCTTCCAGCATGGCCCCGGTGCGGCGGGCGATCTCGAGGTTGAACTCGCGCTCGTGGGTTCCGTTCCAGCTGGTACCGTTGCCGCGCAGCCCGGACAGCTCCCGGGGGGCCTCCTCGACCCGCCAGTGCCCCACCTGCAGAGCGATGCGCACCGGGCCATCGGGGGGTTGCCACTCCTCGGGGGTGGGGATGGGACCGGGGTAGCGGTTGCGGGACCACCAGCGGCGTCGCTGGGGTGGAGGTTCCTGGGCCTGTTCTACGACCGGCGTGTCCTGTGCGACCAGGGCCGCCTCCTGCACGACGGGGGCAACCTCCCCCACGACGGGGGCCGTCGGCGCCTCCATGGCAACCTCTCTGCCCGAGTCGAGCCCGGCCAACGCGATCATCCCAAATGCGCAAACGCCTGCCAACCCGATCCTCTTCACGAACAAGCTCCTTCGCCGGGGATTGCCCCACGCACCAACACCGGACGACTCCTAATCGTCGGTCCACAAGTGCACTGGCCGCAAGGCCTTTTGAGGCATTGACAAGTGTGCTTGTCCCGCCTAGAGCGAAGCGAGCCGCTCAAAGGTATCCGGGAATTTTCGGGCCATCAGGATCAGTGCTGCCGCAGAGGGCGGGGGCTTCGCCCTGCCTTGTTCCCAGCCCTCCACCGTCCGAACCGGCGTGCGGAGCAAGGACGCGAACACCGCACGCGAGAGTTGGAGTTCCTCGCGGATTGTCCGGATCTGACCCGGCGTGAGCGGAGGTAGCGGCTTCGGTACCCGAGTCGTTCTGAGCGTGCGCTTGCCCTGGTGGTACTCCTTGATGTGGCGGAGTCCCTCCAGCACCTCAACGGCGATGTCCCGTTCACTCATGCTTGATCTCCTCGACTGCCCTGCGCCACGCAGCGCGTTGGGCAGCTGTCAAGTCGTCTTTGTTCCTAGCGCCCGCTACAAGACAGGTCGGCTACCCCATCGGAGTCGATGTGATGGTGGTGATGTGCAGGTTGAGCCCGTGGTTCACGCGGAGACCGAAGACACCATCCGTCGCGAGGCCTTCGCGCGGGCCCGTCCAGAGCAGCTCCCCGTTCACCGAGAAGCGCAGTTCGTTGCCCATGGCTTCGAGCGTCAGCACGTTCTTGGCCGTGCCCGCATCCTCGGGCTTGGTCGCGAACGACAGGATCGCCGGATGGGGGGTCCAGCCCTGGACCTCGGCCGTCTCGGTACCGGAACGGGTCTTCACGAGGAACTCCCCGCCCTCGCGCAGGAGGAAGTAGGTGTAGCGCTGGCCGGGGCCCTGCAGGTCCGACCCGCCGACGAAGAATCCGAACGCCTCGCGGCGGCCCTGTGGGTCGAAGAGGAAGGTCTCGGACTCGATGCGGAAGTCGCCGGTGACGACCGAATCGGGGTGCCAGGCGATCATCGCCGGGCCGGTCGTGACGTGGTAGCCCGGGGACATGGTGACCAGGTAGAGGTCGTCCATGCTGGCGCCGTCCTGGTCGAAGCGGACCTGCCAGCCCTCGGGGAAGGGCAATCCTTCGTCGTCCTGTGCGGCGACGGGGAATGCGGTGAGCGCCGAGACTCCAACCGCGATCGTCAGCGCGATCGCGCGGGTTTGCCTGAACATCGATTTGATCATGTGACTTCTTTCGGGGGCGAGGGCCTGACTCCGCGGGCGGCTACGGATGAGCAGCCCAAGTTTGGTCGGCGCTTGGGCATGGGACAAGGGCACGCCGGCACCGGAAGCGATCACCATGACTCCGTCTTTCCCTGCGCGGTGAAGACCAGCACCCGCTCGCCGACGTCTTCGCCCGTCAGCTGCTCCCAGCACTCGGCATAGAGATCGACCTGGGCCCGGTACTGCCCCAATCTCTCGACGAACCCGGGGTCGTCCCCGCTGTCCGTCTTGTAGTCGGCCACGACCCAGTGGTCCTCGTCCTTGAAGACGAGGTCGATCACGCCTTCGAGCACCTCGGGGCGGCCGCTGGCGCCGTTGCGGCTGACCGCGAAGGGAATCTCGTTGTGGCGCTCGCTGCTCGCCATCGCACGCGCCCAGATGTCGGAACCGCGCACCGACTCGACCAGGGCCAGTACCGCGTCCAGTTCGGTGGGCGCGCCCGTGGCGTCGACCGGACGCCCGTTTTCGACCAGGAGGTCGCGAGCATACCGCGCGAGCGTGTCACCGTGAGTCCCCTCGACCGCGGCCGCCAGCACATCGTGGACCACGCTGCCCCATTCGTAGCCGCCGGTCTCGGGCTGGAGGGGAGTTGGAACGAATTCGTCGGTGCGGATTTCCTGGTCCGCCTCATCTGCGCCGGTTGCGGCGACCGCTTCGCCCCCCTTGGCCCGCGCCGTTACTGTCTCCAGCCGGTAGGTCGCCTCGCGGTTCCCGGCCACCCCAGCCACCGCGGCGGCCACCGGCGCGGCCAGGTCGGTTGACGGCTCCAGCCGGTCGGGCACGGGTGGTGGATCGATCGGGAGTGCAACCACCACGGCACAGTTGCGGGTCGTCTCCCCACCCTCGTCCTGCTCGGCCTTCGCCGCCACCCAGTCTTCGAGCGCATTCCACGGAGATGGTTTCACAACCCTGGGCAGTCCCCGCCCCCGTGCGATCCAGAGTTCGTGCTTGGCGCGGGTCGCCGCCACATAGAGAAGGCGGACCTGCTCCGCCTTTTCGAACTCGGCTTCCGTTTTCCGGCTCTCCTCCCAATCGAGGGGTTGCGCGATGATCTCCTTCCTGAATCCGCGGCTCACCACGATGGGGATGGTTCCCCGCGGCTGGGCGCCCTCCTCCCGCGAGACATGCATCGTGGGTGGCCAGTCGTACACCCCGAAGGGCGCTGCCAGGAAGACCACGTCGGCCTCGAGACCCTTTGCGCGATGCAGATTCATGACGCGCACGCAGTTGGGGCGGCCAGGGATCAGGGGGGCCTCGGCGTCGTCCCAGTCGAGTGCGGTCTCCATGGCGTCCACTGCGCCGGCAAGCGACGAATCGCCCGCCAGGGAGCGGGCCCGAACCGCGTCCAGAAGGTAGACCAGGGCACCCGCGCGCATCTCTCCCAGGGCGCCCGCGGCCGCGAGTGGAAAGAGGCCGATCTCGTCCACCAGCCGCTCCGCGGTCACGTCGGCGGGCTCGCGCCGCGCGAGTTGCCACCATTTGTGGAGAACGCCGATCGCTTGCGCGACTTCACAATCCCCTTCGGGCTCGAAGTCGATGGCAAGGCTGCCACGGTTGTCACGGTACCGCACGATGCGGTCGAGCGTCAGTCCAAAGAACGGACCTGTCAGCGCCGCGAGCACGCGGACCTTGTGCTGGGGATCCGCCAGGCACCTGAACAGCAGGAGAAACGCGCGCAACTCGTCTTCGAAACCGACGCCCGTGCCCGAGACCTCGACCGGAAGATTCCGGTCCTCCAGCGCCCTGGCGTAGACCGACAGGAACTTGCGGGTGCGGGTAAGGATCATGAAGTCGCCCGGTTGGCGTTCGCCGGTGGCGACCCTGCGGGCGATCTCCGAGGCGATGCGCGCGGCGTCGTCTGCGGCGATTTCGTCCTGGCGCTTTCCCCACACGTGGTATGTGGCCAGGAGCCCGAGTCCCTTCGTGCGGGCCAGCAGCGGGGCGAACGAAGCCTGTCGGTCCGAGTCTTCCTTCGGGAAGCAGGACTTTCGGTCGAAGACGCCCTTCACGAGATCGCCGAAGTCTTCCAGCGACCGGAAGTTGGACTCGAGGTGCAGGACTTCGCCGAACGCTTCGAAGCGTCGCTTTACGAACTCGTACAGCGAGATGTCCGCGCGCCGGAACCGGTAGATGCTCTGCTTGGGGTCGCCGACGACGAAGAGCGCGCCGGGACGGGGCACAACGTCGCGCCAGTCGTTGCCGTGGGTATCGGGGTCGCTGGCCAGCAGCAGCAGGATCTCGGCCTGCAGCGGATCGGTGTCCTGGAATTCGTCGACCAGGACGCGGCGGTACCGCTTGCCAAGTGCGCGCCGCGCATGCGCGTTGTTCCGGAGGAGTTCAGCCGACAGAACGAGGAGGTCCTGGAAGGTGACTTCGCCCCGGGCCTTTCTCTCGCGTGCGTAAGTGTCGGCGGCCGCCTTGGCCACGCCCAGCGCGACGGGGTACCTGTACGCCCACCATTGTCTCAGCAGCTCGTCAGCCCGGCCGTCTGCCTCGCCGAATCGCTTGATGTCCTCGCCGAGCCTCTTCGCTTCGAGCTTGCCGGAGGCTTTGTCGGACCACCGCTTCTGGATGGGCTTCGTCTTGACACCGTGGACCTTGGCGACGGCGTCGAAGAGTACCGAGGGGTCTTCCCAGTCGAGCGAGCGGCGCCAATACAGCAGCGTGCGGACGCGCTTGCCCAGCGAGTCCCATCCGTCCGCGGGCTGCCTGCCCCGCATCAGCTGCGAAGCCCGGTCGAGGAGCCCGTCAAACTCGGCCCGCAGCCCCGCCACCCCACCCGAATCCGGCTGTGCAGCGTGGTCGTGGACGAAATCGACGTCCGGATTCTCGACCAGCTGGTTGAAGGCTTCCTGGAGTAGGGCGGGAGGGATGCCCAGCTCATTCAGCTGCCGCAGGCGCGGATCCTCGGCGGCGGCGAGCCGCTCCAGGAAGTCGGTCCAGGATTTCTGTTGGGCTCTGTACGCCTCGGTCTCCTGCACTTCGCGAAATCCGGGGTCGAGCCCGGCCTCGAGAGGCCGTTCGCGCAGGAGCTTGGCGCAGAAGGAGTGGATGGTGCCGAGAAAGGCACGGTCGATGCCCTGGATCGCTTCCTCCAGGAGCTGATGCCGGGGGTCATCCGGGTCGTGGCGCGCCGCTTCGCGCTCCAGCTCCACCTGAAAGCGCTGGCGGAGTTCGGCGGCGGCCATGCGGGTAAAGGTGACCGCGGCGATCTCCTCCACCTTGCAAGCGCCGCTGCGTACGAGTGCGACCATGCGATCCACAAGAGAGGTCGTCTTCCCCGAGCCCGCCCCCGCTTCGACCAGGAAGTTGCGCTCCAGGTCCTCGCGGATGCGAAGGCGCTCCGTCTGGTCCGGGGGATCGCCGGTGATGCGCTCGCCGGGCTGGCTGTAGGCCACGGGCGGCTGCGAGTCGGCAGCCGCTTCCGCGGGCGGGGTGGTTCGAGGGGGTGCAGCGCTCAAAAGACCGGTTCCTCGTCGTCCCAGTTGCGCACCTTCCGCAGCAGCGACAGCTCGTCGACCGTGTCCAGATTCCTGGCGGTCCACTCGGCGAAGCGGCAATCCGTGTTGCCCCAATCGTTCGTCTTGGCACCGCAGACTTCCTGGTAGTCGCAGTAGCGGCAGTCGTTCTTCGCGTTGTCGGTCGCGGGGAACCACCCGCGCTCCATCCACTCCATGAGGGTTGCGACGAGGTGGCCGCCGTACTTGAGGCGCGACCTGTCGTATCGGCGGATCCGGTTCTCGCCCCGCCGCGTGGGGAAGTGGTATTCCATCGCGTCCACACGCGCCCCGCGCAATGCTGCCACCGCGGCGGTGTAGACGAAGTGCTGCAGTCGCCGCCCTCCGTCATAGACCCCCGACCGGCTGCTGTAGCCGTACCCGCCGCCGGTCTTGTAGTCGACGACGCGGAGGTGGGTGCCATGGTCGTCCACCCGGTCTACGATTCCCCGTACGCGCACCGATCCCTCCCCCGCCCCGATCCTCATCTCGGCGTCCATCCCGAACCGCCACTCGAGATCCACCCACCTTGGCGACTCGCCGCGAATCATCTCGACGAAGGATCGGGCATCGTCGCGGAGTGCCTCCATTTCCCACACATGCAGCGCTTCGCTCGGCGAGGGCGTGTTCAGGAGCTCCAGCGCCCCCTTGCGGTCGACCAGCCCGAGCGCGAGGTCCATGAAGGCATCGTCCGCCGGCTTCAGGCCCCGGGCCGCGGCCTCCTTCAACGTCTCTTCGTAGACGGCGTGCAGCAGGCTCCCCCGCTGCAGCGCGTTGAGCCAGCGGCCGGGGTCGAACTCGGGGTCGTCGGGCGGAGAGGCCTTGAGGATATACCGGAAAAGGAATCGCCGGGGGCAGGCGCCGAGCGACTCCAGACCACTCGCCGAGAACATCCGGTCGGCGAAGTCCTGGTAGGAGAGCGGGGGGGAGTGCGTACCCAGGAAGCCGGTGTGCACCGATGCCTCGTCAACGTCGAGGGCCTCACCCAGAGCCAGGCCGAACCCGAGGCGGGGAAACGACCGCTCGATGGCGCCCAGTCCGTCGCGCAGCCGCCCACTCTCGGTGGCGAGGGCGCGCAGCCATGCGTCGCTGGCGTCCAGGTCCACACCGATCTCCGGTCGCGGGAGGCGCGACTCGGTCAGACCGAGGTGCCCGCTCAGGTCGTCGAAGGTGAGGGTCGTGTCGTCCTGGCGCAGCCTGAGCGCCTGAAGCAGTTCCGGCGCGGGGGTGAGTTCCCGGCTCTCGGATGGATTCCAGCAGGCGTAGCTCAGGACGACCGTGCCCCGCAGCCGGGCGAAGAGCTGGGCGAAGTTGAAGCGGGTTTCGACTGCCCGGTCCGCCGCCAGGGAGAGTTCGCCCCCCCCGAGGCGGAATCGTTCCTCGTCTCCGATGAGGGGATCCTCGTGGAGAGAACCGAGGACGGATCCGGCATCTAGGCCGACGATGAAGGTGAAGCGCCGACCGGCGGCCCCGCCGTGCCGCAGATCCGTCATGTAGAGATGACCGGGGGCCGAGCTCCACGGAGCCGTCCCCTCCGTCCTGGGAGCCGGGATGCGGATCTCCAGGTACGACTGGACGATCGCCGCCGCCGAGGCGTAGTCCGTCGTTCGCGTCACGGTGGCCTCGATGCGGTCGAGCTGGCGGAGCAGCCGCTGCCGGGCTGTCTCGTCGGTATCGGTTCCGGGCGCCACACGCCGCAGCAGGCTCTTCACACCGGTTGCGACCTGCGCGGGCGAGACCCGTCCGTCGACCTGCGGGGTCGCATCGAGCACCGGCCGCAGCAGTCCGCGGAGCGCCCGCAACTCCTCGCCCACGCGCTCCTTGCGCCGCGCCAGCTGCTCCTCATCCTCGAAGCGTGAGGGTGGCATGGCTTCGAGGTCCTTGAGCGCCCGCTCGATCTTGCCGAGGTGTCGGTCTCTCTCCCATCCGATCCGCAGCCGCCTCAGCGCGCGGGCGAGGCGCGGACCACCCATCCAGTCGCGGGGACGCGGTGGAATCACATCTCCCGCTTCGATCAGGCCCCGAATGATCGATTCCTGGAAGCCGCTCGCGATCCAGCGGAAATAGGTCGACACCACCCGGCCGGGACGGGTCCGTTCCACCGGAAGCCCCACCGCGAAGGTGACCGGAACGCCCATCGGCTCGGCCAGCGCGTGGAGCGCCGACCCGTACGACCAGGGATCGGCGGCCACGATCTCGACCTCGTCCCAGCGCGCCCCCATGTCGAGCGCGCGGCGCAACACGCCTCTGAGCTCGTCCTGGACGGAAGCGGCCGTGAAGAGTTCGATGCGGTCGGGGACCTGCTCGGGCGGTATCTCCACCCCGCAACGATCCACCGCATGCAGGTAACTGCCCGGCGCCTGGGGCGGACCAACATCCCACAGAATCCCCTTCGGCACGGCCAGGCCTACCACCGGGTCGGTCTTCAGCAAGACGGCGCCGCGCCTTCGGAGTGCACTCAGGAATTTCCCCTCCAGGCCGCGGTCGGCGAGACCGGGGAGCAGGAAGATCCGGGTATCCGCCGGCAGCGCGTTCTGTTCGCCCCTCGCCAGAACCAGTATCGCCAGCTCGAGCATCCCCGCAGTGTCCGTGCGGTTGCCCGGCCGCAGCAGCGTCTCGTAGCGGACCAGGGCCCGGGTCACCAGCGATCTCTTGTCGAGTCCGTCCTGCGGGCCGCTGCCCCGCGCGTCGAGTGGGGGGTGGATGCCTCCGGCGCGTAGCGTCGATACCGCCCGGCGGATTGCGTCGCGGAAGCCGGTCTTCTCCGCCAGTTCCCTGAGGTGCGCGAAGCGCGTGAGGGCCATGACCTCGTCGATGGCGCGCTCCACGAGCGCGTGTTCGTCGAAGGCGTCGATCACCTGGCGGGTTGAGCGGGTAAGCGAGCGCGCAACGATTTTTGTTGCGAGGGACCGTAAGGTGTTGACCTCAAAGCCGGTCCACGACGCCCCGCGCAACGCCACCTGCCGCAGCAGCTCCCTCCCCTCGCCGCGTGTGCGCGCGATCAGGACCTTGCGGGCGCGGTCGCCGGGCTCTGCGATGCGCTGCAGTTCCTGGACGAGGATGCAGCTCGCGGCCTGGTCGGCGGCGGGGGGTTGGGCGGGGCCGGCGCGCCCGTTGTCCAGGTCGAGGTAGAGCTGGGTCACGGGCGGGCGCCGGCTTCCGCGGGCCGCTTGCCCACATCTGCGAACAGCGCCCCGAGCCGCTTCCCCTCCCGCCGCCGCCAGATACCCCGGTAATACGCGTCGCTGGCCAGCAGGGAGAACGTGATGGTCGCCTCCCCGTACACCATGCGTTCCCGCGACGTCTCGACCTTGCCCCAGGTGGTCGCCTCGCGCAGGGTGGAGCCCGAGAGGCCGCCGTCGCGTACATCCGCCACCGTGAGCTGGACCGCGTATTTGTGCATGGCCACGGAAGCTGCGGGCGAATCGCCGCCCTCATCCCCCTCAACCTCCGCCAGCATCCGAGCCGCCACCACGGCGTCCTGCGCGAAGTTCTTGGGCACCCCTCCGCCCACCATCAGAAGGCCGGTTTCGGCGGCGGCGGCCTTGATCCGCGCCAGCTCGTGGAAGTCCTTTCCGGAGTCGAAGGCGATGGGGGGCAAGCCCAGGGCGGCGGCCCTGGTCCGGTGCGCGACCACGCCGAATCCGGCCGACGAGTCGCTGAGAGCCGGCACGAAGATCGGCACCTCCTTGCGGTGCGCCGCGAGCACGATCGACCGCGCCTCGGGGTGTTGGCGCTCCAGGTATGCACCCAGCGCGCCCACAAGCTCGCGGCTGGAATACGGCTGAGCATTCAGCCCATTGAAGACGCCGGCCACGACCTCGTCGCAGCGCTGCAGCTCGGCCTCGTCGATGTAGGTGTCGTAGATTCGGTCGATGCCGAGGTCGCGGAGCTCCTCGTCGCTCACTTCCGGCGCTTCGGGCGATCCCGGCGCCTTGTAGTGGCGGAATCCGAGCGCCTCGAAGAAGTCCTGGTCGACCACGATGGCGCCGGTGGCGACGATCGCGTCGACCATGTCGCACTGCACCATCGTCAGCAGCGCCTCCTTCAGCCCCGCCGACACCAGCGAACCGGCGAGCGTGAGGATCACCGTGCAGTCGCGGTCGCCCAGCATCTCGGCGAAGATGTCGGCCGCCTCGGCCAGGTTGCGGGCCTGGAAGGCGGCGTTGCGGTAGGTGTCGAGCACGGCGCGGCCATCGAAGGCGGTCACGTCGATGTGCTCGACCGGTGTTGCGAGGAGGAGGCGCCTGGCCGGAAGGGGGCCCCGACCCTGAACAGTTCGTTCTTCCAACCGATTCGCCTCCCTGTGTGCCTGGCCGAGGGCGTCCCCGGGGCTTGCCCGACTCTAAAGGTAAAAGCCGACCGGCCACCAAGTTTGTTACAGGCTAGAACACAACCTCCACGCCGACCCGGAAGGTGCGGTTCGGGGACAGCGTGATGCTGCTCTCGCCGCCCAGTTCCAGACCGCCGAAGGTTATGCCGCTGAGCTCGCCGTCGACCATCCGGTTGGCGGACCAGATCCACAGATTGCGGCCGTTGGCGTAGATCGTCGCGCGGTCGGCATTGAGGCGCCCGGCCCAGTTCTCGGGCAGAGCATACCGCACGGCGACCTCGCGCAGCTTGAGGTAGTCGCCGTCGTACAGGAAGGCGCTGCGCGCTCCGCTTTGGCCGTATTTGCCGATTTCGATGCCGTCGGCGCCGTACCGGGTGGGGAACGCGTAGTTGCACCCCTCGGCGGCCCCGGCTTCGGTCCCGCAGCGCACCAGTTCGCGGCGGTAGATGCCGTTGAAGGTCGCCCACACCGAACCCCAATCGAAGACGTGATGGCCTGCTGCCCAGTCCGCCAGGGCGCTGATGGTCAGGTGGTTGCCGATTGAAAGGGTGGTGTTGGCGCTGCCGCTCTTGTCGGGCACCGGGAAGGCTCCCGTGAAGTTGCGCTCGGAGGCGTCGGGCAGGCCGTCGCCGTTGGAATCGCTCGGCATGGTGACCCACCACGCGCCCACGGGACCGCCGCGGCACGTATCCAGGTTGCCCGGCTCCGAGACGCTCCAGCATCCGGTCACCCGCTTCTGGTCGCTGTCGACCGGGAAGTCCGCCACTCCGCCCATGTCCGAGACTTCGTTGTGGTTGTAGTGGAACGTCGCGCCGACGCCCCAGGCCAGGCGCTGTGTGTTGATGAGCTGCAGGTTCAGCGCCACCTCGACGCCCCGGTTGAGGATCTCGCCGACGTTCTCCTGCTGGGTTCCCTGGCCGGTAGCCGGGGCCCGTGGCACCAGGAAGAGTGCGTCGCTGGTGCGGGCGTCGTAGACGGTCAGGTCGAGTCCGATCCGGTTGTTCCAGAGCGCCGCGTCGATCCCCGCCTCAATCGTGGAGGTCTTCTCGGGGCGCAGGTCCGGGTTGCCGGGATTCGCGAACCTGGGCGCGGACTCGCCGCGGAACGGACTGGCCGAGAAGGTCCGATCCTTCAGGAACGCACCCGGGAACCTGCCGGTCTGCCCGTACGCCGTCCTGATCTTGAGCTCGTCCACCAGTGGCAGACCCACGTCCTCCGACAGGATGTACGACCCCGTGGCCTTCGGATAGAACTCGGTGTCGATGTTGTCGCCGAAGCTCGATCCCGCGTCGATTCGGAAACCGCCACCGAGGTAGAGCCTGTCCCACACGCTCAGCTGCTCGTCAACGTACAACCCGCCGCTGAACACCTCGAGGTTCGCTTCGCCGGCGGTGATGGCCGCCGCGGCATCGAAGTGGAAGCTCCCCGGCAGGCCGAAGCTCCGCCCGTTCGCGTTGATGATGCTCTCGTCCTGGCGGAATCCCTGCACGCCCACGGTCGTCGTGGAGCCGATGGCGCGGCCCCGGCCGGCCCACGCGTATGTCGCCCCGGCGTCCAGGGACACCGACGTGAACGACCGGTCGCGCCGGTTGATCTGTCCGGTGGGCTCGCCGGGCGTGAATCCGATCGGCTCGCGCAGCCGCTGCTGGTTGGTCCGGTTGTCGGTCCCCAGCGTGACCCTGGCCGACAGGTCGTCGCGGACGTTCCAGCGGATGCCCGCCGACAGGATGAAGCGGTTGACCCATTCGTCGATGTCCGGGAGGAGGAAGATGTCCAGCGCCTCCTGGAGGCTCGAAGCACCGGAGAAGAAGAGGGCGTCGCCGACCTCGAACGTGGTCAGGGGATCCCCGATCGAGGCGCCGTTGTAGAGGCGCTGGAAGTTGTGGCGGACGTAGCTGCCCGAGAACTGCAGGGAGAAGTCTTCGCCGAGCGACGCCTGCAGGCCTCCCCGGATGCTGTAGTTGGTGCTCCCGTCCTTCGGCTGGGTCCCGGTGCGGTCCTCCAGGCGGCCGCCGACGCTGTAGGTCACGTCCGCCGTCCCCCCGGACACCCCCACATGGTAGTTCTGCGTGTGGCCGTTCCGGAAGTAGAGATCGCGGAGGAAGGTCCCGGTCACTTCGCCGGATTCCACGCGCTCCGGGAAGGTCAGGCCCGCGTCGAGGATGTACCTGGTCTCGGGCATCTCGATCCCCTGCTCGACGCGGGCCGTGATCCTCGCCGTCCCCGGGGTTCCCTTCTTCGTGAAGATCTGGATCACGCCCGTAGCCGCGTCCGACCCGAACAGCGTCGATGCCGCGCCGCCCCTGGTGATCTCGATCCGGTCGATATCCGTGGTCAGCAGATCGGAGAGGGCCGACGACTGTTCACCGCCTGTGATCGCCGACGTGGCCTGGTCGTTGTCGACGCGAACGCCATCGACGTAGATGACCGGCGTCTGGGCGCCGAACACCGACGAAACGCCTCGGAAGTTGATGAGGGATCCGGTTCCCGGATTCGCCGACGTGGCGCTCACCGTGGCGCCGGTCACACGGCCCTGAAGCAGCTGGTCGACGGACTGGACCGGCGCGAGTTCGAAATCTTCCGCGGAAAGCACCTCGACCGACGTGCCGAGCGCCCGCCGCCGCGTTTCGGCGCCTACGCCCGTGACGACGATCTCGTTGAGGGCGATCGCCGTCGGCGACATCTCGATTTCGAGCGTGGTTGTCTGCCCGGCCGTAACCGGGACGGCCCGCTCCGCCGCGTTGTAACCGAGGATCGTGGCCTGCACCTTGTGCTCGCCGACAGGCACATTCAGCAGCACGAAACGCCCGGACGAGTTGGTGAGTTGGCCGATCCCGGTCTCCGCAACAATCACCTCGGCGTCGGCGAGCGGACGCATGGACGCAGCGTCGAGGACCTGTCCCTGGATCACGCCGGTCTGGGCGCTTCCCGGCACAGCGCCGATTGTCAGCGCAACGAGCACCATGAGTCCGGCGGCCGCTTCGACGGGCCTGGCAAGAGTGTTTTCCAACCCGGACATGAGCATGGAGGGGCCGGCGGGAGAGCCCGGCAGGCATTGCGAGGTGAGGGTTGGTGGAGACCTCGATTGTGAGGTTTGCAGAGCGGGTGGGCAAGGGGCGGGCGGACGGGTTCACGTGGCGGGGTTCATGCCCCGGCGATGACCTGCGGCCCCGGGGTAGCGCCCGTCACTCTTTGCCCGCACCTGCGCGATTTCGGTGGTGCGGCGCCCGTCGAATCAGCTCAGAGCACGTACAGAGATATTGTGCCTGTCACAGACAGTCCGCCCGGATCGGTGGCGGTTACGGTAATCGTGGACGGGCCGCCGCTCCTGGCCTCGAGCGTGATCGTGTTTCCGGTCTGGGAGACGGACACCACCCCGGCGTTTGAGGAAGTGACCTCGTAGGTCAGTGCCTCCCCTTCCGGGTCGGCGATTCGCGTATCCAGATCGAAGCTGGCCCTGCGGCCACGCGGCCAGGTCCAGTTCGACGTCCAGCGTCGCAGGAACGGTGGCTGGTTCGGCCCGGTCGGTCGAGCCAGCACCGCTATCCCAGAGGACAACGAATCCGCTGCGCCGTAGGGATCGCGCGCCGTCACCGTCACGTCGACCTGTCCCGGCGCCACTCCCTCGATCGTCAACAGGCTTCCGGACATGGACACACCCAGCACCCCCGAGTCCGATGTCGCTGCCGTGTAGACCAGGGGGTCACCGTCCGGCTCGTAGGTTATCCGGCTCACATCGAGGGTATCGGTCCAGCCGACCAGAAGCGCCCGCAGTTCGAATGCCCCCACCACGAACGGGGCCTGATTCTGCCTCACGGCCACACCCGTCGCCTGTGATGCCTCCAACCCTGCCGAATCGCGCGCCGTCACGGTGACTTGCGCGGTCCCGACCGCGACCGCCGTCAGCGTCAACTGGCTGCCTGAGGCGACGGCAGTGATCACGGCGGAGTTCGATGATGCGGCAGAGTAGCTGAGCGCGTCTCCTTCGGGGTCCCTGAAGTAGTCGTCCATGTCCAGCGACTGCGTGCTCCCCACAATCAGGGACGTCGGGAGGCTCTGCGTCACCCTCGGAGAGCGATTCTCAAGCACTCTCGCCTCGCCCGTAAGCGAGGCTTCCAGGCCGCCCGGATCGCGCGCCGTCACCGTGAGTTCCACCCCCCGACCCTCCGTCACACCCACCATGGTGACGAGACTATCGGCAACGGACACGGCCAACACGCCCGGCTTCGATGACGTCGCCGAGTAGATCAACACGTGTTTGTCCGGATCGCTGAAGTAGGAACTCGCGTCGATCACGACCGTATCGCCCGGGGACAGCTTCTGCCGGCGCAGCCGCCGCTCCGCCACCGGGGGCGCGTTCGGCTTCACGGCAACCCTGGTGACCAGGGTCCTTTCGAAACCACCCACATCGCGGGCTGTAACCCGCACTCTGTCTCGTCCCTTCGCCAAGCCCTTCAACACCACCTCGGTACCGGCGACGGAGGCCTGCACCACCGGTGTACAGCCCGGGATGATTCCGGTGCAGCCTGGAGTCGCCTCGTAGCTCAGCGAGTCCCCGTCCGGGTCGCTGAAGTATGAACTGACATCCAGCGTGACGGTTTGGGCCGCAAAGATGTCGTGTCGAGGCAGCTTCCCGGTGGTCGTCGGCCGCCGATTCCTCCTTACCGTCACGGTGGTGGTCAACGAGCCCGTTCCACCGCGGCCATCGTTTGCCGTCACCGTTACGTCCGCGGCCCCGGGCTTCAGGGCCTTGATCGCCACCCGCGGGCTGGGCACATGGACATCGTTCACGACGACGTACACGATCTCCGTGTCCGACGAGGTTGCAGCGTATGTGAGCGTGTCGTTGTCCGGGTCGCTGAAGAGCGAATTCGCCTCCACGTTGGCCAGCTGCCCCGAAATCAGGTTCTGCGGCAGGGATGCCCCCGGTACCGGCGTCGGGGCGCTGTTGGTCGAGTTGGCGGTACTTTGCGACGCCTGCGCAGGCCGGGCGTCCGTACCCTTGGTGGGCACGGGGTCCAGGAGCCCCATCGATGACTCGACGCCGTCTGAGCACGCCACGGCAAGTCCAACGAGACACAAGGCGATCCGCGACTGAGTGGATGTGACTGTGACCATGGGAATGCCCTCGCTTCCACCGGTGGATGAACACTGAATTCCCGCAGAGGCCGCCGACGAATTGCGATGGCTCAAGCTGAATCGACATTTACGATCATAAGTGCGACAAAACGAAATAGCAATAGCACATAATGTGACTGCTACCCTTAATGCAAGGGGAGGCGTGCTACTATTAGGAGAAAATGGGTCCAACAACCGGCCATTACCCAGCGCCCGTATCGTCTTACGATGGCGCTGTCAAGGGCACCTGGGCTGAACTCGTTGGGCAGAGGGAAGAGGACAGGCAATCCCCGTACAGTCCCCGGCCCCGAATGGCAGGGGCCCCCCTCGATGGCCAGTAGCTGGTGCGGAAGGGCCGCTCCCTTCCGCACCCGCTACTCGGCCTAGTTGAACGGCGACGCGTTGTTCGCGACGAGCACCTTGTTCATGTCCACGTGGATGGTCACCTGCGTCTCGATGAGAGGCACCCCGGGGTCAACCCCGTCGTACAGCTCGAGCGGCGTGTAGATGTCCATTGCGTACCGCGGGTTCTGCGGAACGTATCCCGGCACGACGGGCGTGGTCCCGGGATCCCCTTCGTTGATGCCCTCGTTCTGGTCGATCTCGCGCAGCATCATCGGGAGCTTGATACCCAGATCGGCGAGTCGACGGCCCTCCAGAAGCATGATCTCCTGACGGGCGAGCCACAATGCGTGCCACAGTTCGCTGGCATCCGAAAGTCCTGCAATACTGTCCGCATCCAGCGACGTGCCCGAGACGCTCGGAATCATGAGACCATCGGACGGACGATCCAGGACCAACCCGGCCCGGAAGGGGCTTTCGGCGTCAGCACGGATCAGAATTTCCTTGCTTCTCGGACGCAGGCTCAGGTCGGCGTTGCGGCGCTCGTCGATGTCGTCGAACGACACCATGGCCCGCGTGCCGGCCAGGTTGATCGCGCTGGCCAGTTGGCTTTGCGCTTCGGCCATGTTGCCCGAAGCCAGCGCGATCTCCGCCAGGATCAGGTGCATCTCCTCGGCCTTCGCGACCGGTATCGCCGATTCGCGGTCGGTATACTTGGGATCCAGGAAGTCCAGCCTTGGAAGGGGCTGCATTTCCTGAAGCGCTCGAAGGACAAGGAACGCCACCGGGGTGTTGGCAATGGAGGTGGCGTCGTACCCCTGGCTGAAGAGGAGATTGGGCTCCGAGCCCAACGCGGCGTTCGCCGCTGCGCCCGCGGCTCCGGCGTCACCCAGCAACCGGTGGGCCCGTGCCAGGGCCGCGTTCGCCTGGGGCCCGAATCCCGTCGCCGCCTGCAGGTCGGTGACCGCCTTGCCCAATGCCACCGAAGCCGGCTGCGGCGCGCCATCCTCCTCGTGCGGAACGTGGGAGAACACCTCACCCATGGTCAGGTAGGCCATTCCGCGGTAGTAGTGTGCCTCCGCGACCAGCTGGGGCGGTGCACCGGCATCTTCGGGCGCGATCACGTTAATGACGAAATCGGCCAGGGCACGGAGCTCCTGAACATTCCAGTAGGCTCCGCTGGCGCTTGTCCCGGTGGAATTCACCAGGTCAGGGGTGACCTCGTGGGGCTCGTCCATGTCCACGACGATGCCGGTGCCGTGGATCGAGTAGTTGTCGCTGATGACTTCCGCCGCCACCACGTAGGCGTTGATCATGCGGGCAAACTGCGCCCGCAGCCCCGGCAGGAGCGCCGCCGTGGGGTTGGTGGCCTGGGCCAGATCTTCGTCGGTCGTCGTCGGGTTGTTTACCTGGGTCGGATCGATGGCATCGCAGGCGGCCATCGCCAGCACGGCCAGAAGGGCGCCGACGAACCCTCTCCCGCTCTTTCCGAGGGTCGGCACGTTCTTGCTAGTCATATTCTGCGCTCTCCTTGATCTCATTAGAACACCACCTCGACCCCGAGCTTGAAGGTCCGGTTCGGGGACAGAGTTATGCTGCTCTCGCTACCGAGTTCCAGCCCGCCGCCATTGCTGGTCCCGCTGAGCTCACCATCGATCAGCATGTTCCGGGACCAGATCCAGAGATTGCGACCGCTCGCGTACACGGTTGCACGGCTGGCGTTTACGAGGGTGGCGACGCTCTCGGGGAGTATGTACCGCGCCGAGACCTCACGGATCTTGAAGTAGTCGCCGTCGTAGAGGAAGGCGCTGCGGGCCGCGCTCTGGCTGTACCTGCCGCGCACGGTCCCGTCGTCTCGGTACTGAACCGGAAAGGCGTAGGCGCAACCCTCGCTCGCACCCTCTTCGGTGCCGCAGCGGATCAGCTCGCGCCTGTAGATTCCGTTGAAGGTGGCCCACACCGACCCCCAGTCGAAGACCTCATGGCCACCGGCCCAATCCGCGAGACCGCTGATGGTAAGGCTGTTGCCCAGGGATATCGTGGTGTTGACCCCGCCATTCTTGTTCGGCGTAGGAACAGTGCCGGTGAACAGGCGCTCGGAGCCATCGGTCAACCCGTCTCCGTTGGTATCCACCGGAGTGGTCTGCCACCACGCACCAACAGGGCGTCCCTCGGAAACACGCTTCCCGCTCCCGACGAAGAAATCGGCGACGCCGCCCATGTCGGTAACTTCGTTTTCGTTGTAGTTGAATGTCCCGCCGACAGACCAGGCCAGCTGCTGACTGTTGAGCACCTGGACCTGCAGAACCACCTCAACCCCCCGGTTCCAGATCTCGCCCACGTTCTCCTGCTGGGTGCCCTGTCCGGTCACGGGCTGGCGCGGTACCTGGAAAAGCGCGTCGGTCGTGCGGGCGTCGTAGACGGTCAGGTTGAGCCCGATCCGGTTGGCCCACAGCGCCGCGTCGATGCCGGCTTCGACCGTAGCCGTTTTTTCGGGCTTCAAGTCCAGGTTGCCCGGATTCGCGAAGCGGGGCGCCGATTGGCCCCTGAACGAACTGGCCGAGAAGGTACGGTCCTTCAGGAAGGCCCCGGGGAATTTCCCGGTCTGACCGAACGCCCCTCGTATCTTGAGCTCGTCGACGAACGGAATCCCCAAATCCTCCGAGAGGATGTACGACCCGGTTGCCTTGGGGTAGAGTTCGGTGTCGATGTTGTCGCCGAAGCTCGATCCGGCGTCGATGCGGAAGCCTCCACCGAGGTAGAGCTTGTCCCACAAGCTCAACTGCTCGTCGACGTAGATGCCGCCGTTGAACACCTCGGCATTCGCTTCAGCAGCCGTGATCGTCGCCGCATCGTCGAAGTCGAAGGAGCCGGGGAGAGCGAATTCCTGGCCCTGGGCGTTGATGATGCTCTCTTCCTCGCGGAAGCCCTGCACGCCGACGGTCAGCTGGGACCCGAGCGTGCCGCCCGAACTCTCCCAGCCGTAGGTCGCGCCGGCATCCATCGAAACCGAGGTGAAGGACCGGTCCCGTCGGTTGAGTTCGCCCGTGGGCTCCCCCGGGGTAAACCCGATGGGCTCGAAACGGCGCTGCTGGTTGGTCCGGTTGTCGGCCCCCACGTTCAGCTTGGCGGTCAGGTCGTCACGGATGTTCCAGCGCGCGCCGGTGGAAAAGATGAATCGGTTGACCGACTCCGAGATGTCGGGCATGAGGAAGATATCCAGCGCCTCATGCAGAGTGGACGCTCCGGAGAAGAACAGGGCGTCGCCGACCTCGAAGGTCGTCAACGGATCCTGGATCGACGATCCGTTATAGACGCGGTCGAAGTTGTGGCGGACATAGCTGCCCGAAAACTCGAGTGTGAAGTTCTCACTGAGAGACGCCTGCAGACCGCCGCGCAGGTTGTAGTTGGTGCTGCCGTCGTTGGGCTGGGTACCGGTTCTATCTTCGAGCCGGCCGCTGACGCTGTAGGTCACGTCGGCCGTGCCCCCGGTGACGCCCACGTAGTAGTTCTGGGTGGTCCCCTGCTTGAAGTAGAGGTCCCTCATGAAGGTCTCCTCGATCTCTCCGGATTCGACGCGTCCCGGGAAGATCAGACCCATGTCGAGGATGTTCCAGAGTTCGGGCAACTCGATGCCCTGCTCGACTCGTGCCGTAATCCGCGGCTCCCCCGGAGCACCCTTCTTGGTGAAGATCTGAATGACTCCTGTGGCCGCATCCGAGCCGAAGAGTGTTGACGCGGCGCCCCCTTTCGTCACCTCGATCCGCTCGATGTCGCTTGAGAGCAGATCCGACAGCGCCGACGACTGTTCCCCACCCGTCCCCGCGGCGGTCGCATGGTCGTTGTCCACCCGCACGCCATCGACATAGATGACCGGTGTCTGGGCACCGAATACCGAGGACGTGCCCCGGAAGCTGATCACGGCACCGGTGCCGGGATTCGCGGATGTGGCGCTCACCGTGGCTCCGGAGACCCGTCCCTGCAGCAGCTGGTCGATGGACTGCACGGGTGCCAGTTCGAAGTCCTCCGCCGAGAGAACCTCGACCGAGGTGCCAAGGGCGCGCCGGGTGGTTTCGGCTCCCACGCCCGTAACGACGATCTCGTTGAGCGCAATGGCCGTCGAAGACATCTCGATGTCGATGCTGACCGTTTCCCCGGCGGCGACCGTGACGGCCTGCTCGGCCTCGGTATAGCCGATCAGGGTAACCTGCACGATGTGCTCGCCGGAGGGCACGTTCAGCAGGATGAAGCGTCCGGATGAGTTGCTCAGTTGGCCGATCCCGGTCCCCGCGACGAGGACCTGGGCGTTGGCCACGGGGCGTTGGGACGCGCCGTCCAGGACCTGTCCCTGGATCACGCCCGTCTGCGCCTGGACCGGCGCGGCGGCTACCGTCAGTGCCACCAGCGCGACGAGTCCGGCAGCGCCGTTGAAAAGTCGTTTGAACTTCATGGAATCCTTCCCTTCTTGTGTGACTGAAGTCGTTGTGAACCTCTGCTGTTGCTACTGCTCCGACAAAAATGGGTTCGTCGTCGCCCTCCTTTTCTTACCGGCTGAACGCTACACACTCTTACCGGTCGCAAATTGTACACCATCGGCGCTGTCAAAACAGTGATCACCTGTACAGGTAGCACCTGCTACACGTCCAGGTTCCGCACGTACCTCGCGTTCTCCTCGATGAACTGGCGGCGCGGCTCCACTTCGTCGCCCATCAGTCTCGAGAATATCCGGTCCGCCTCGGTCGCGCTTTCGACCGTGACCCGCAGGATCGTGCGGGTATCCGGATCCATCGTGGTCTTCCACAGCTGTTCGGGGTTCATCTCGCCCAGACCCTTGTAGCGCTGGATCGAAATCCCTTTCCCGTCCTTGCCGTTCGAGAGCTTGCTGATTTCCTGGTCCCGCTCGGCGTCGCTGTAGGCGTAGCGCTCCGTCTTGCCCTTCTGGACCCGGTACAGCGGGGGCTGCGCGATGTACACGTAGCCCGTCTCGATCAGGTCGCGCATCTGCCGGAAGAAGAAGGTGAGGAGCAGGGTGCGGATATGCGCGCCGTCCACGTCGGCGTCCGTCATGATGATGATCTTGTGGTAGCGCGCCTTCTCGATGTTGAAGTCGTCGCGGATGCCTGCCCCGATGGCGGTCACCATCGCCCGGATCTCGTCGTTCGACAGGATCTTGTCGATCCGCGCCTTCTCGACGTTGAGGATCTTCCCCTTCAGCGGCAGGATCGCCTGGAAGGAGCGGTCGCGCCCCTGCTTTGCGGAGCCGCCCGCGCTGTCTCCCTCGACCAGATAGATCTCGCTGAGTGCGGGATCGGCGATCGAACAGTCGGCCAGTTTTCCGGGCAGAACGCCCCCCTCCAGACCGCTCTTCTTGCGGGCGAGATCCCGAGCCTTGCGCGCCGCCACCCGCGCCCGCGCAGCCTGCAGCGACTTCTCGATCAGGGCGCGGGCAGATTTGGGATTCTCTTCCAGGAACGCGGCCAGGTTTTCGTTCACGGCCGCCTCGACCGCGCCCCGCACCTCCGAGTTGCCCAGCTTGGTCTTGGTCTGCCCCTCGAACTGCGGCTCCATCACCTTCACGCTCAGCACGCAGGTCAGCCCCTCGCGCACGTCGTCGCCCGAGAGATTCTCGTCCTTCTTGAAAATCTTGTTGCGCCGCGCGTAATCGTTGATGGTGCGGGTCAGCGCCGCCTTCAAGCCGGTGAGGTGGGTGCCCCCTTCGTGCGTATTGATGTTGTTGACGAAGGTGTGCGTGTTCTCCGAGAAGCCCTCGTCGTACTGCATGGCCAACTCGATCTCGGCTTCGGGCCTGGCAGTCTCGAAATAGATCACGTTCCGGTGGATCGCCTGGCGCGTCCCGCGCAGGTAGGCCACGAATTCCGCAAGGCCGCCGTCGTACTTGTAGACCTCTTCCACTTCTTTGTCCGTGCGCTCATCGCGCAGGATGATCTCGAGGCCCTTGTTGAGGAAGGCGAGTTCGCGAAGTCGGACCGACAGCTTGTCGAAGGAAAAGGAAAGCTCGGTGAAGATCTCCGGGTCCGGCTTGAAGGTGACAAGCGTGCCCCGGTGCCGATCGGGGCCCAGGACCGTCAGTTCGGTGGCGCTGATGCCGCGCTCATACCGCTGGTGATGGCGCTTGCCACCGCGCCGCACTTCGACCTCGAGCCACTCCGACAGGGCGTTGACCACGCTTACGCCGACGCCGTGCAGTCCGCCCGACACCTTGTAGGAACTCTTGTCGAACTTTCCGCCGGCGTGGAGGGTGGTCATCGCGAGTTCAACGCCCGGGACACCCTCGGTCGGGTGAATGTCCACCGGGATGCCCCGGCCATCGTCGTCCACGCTGATGATGTCGCCGGGGCGGATTACCACGCTGATCGTGGTGCAGTGCCCCGCCATCGCTTCGTCGATGCTGTTGTCCACCACCTCGTAGACCAGGTGGTGCAGGCCGCGGGCCGACGTCGACCCGATGTACATCCCGGGACGTTTCCGCACGGCCTCAAGGCCCTTCAGGACCTGGATCTGTCTTGACGTGTAGTCGCTGCCCTTGCTCTTCGTCGTCATTCCTTCACCCCGATATCATTGATTCTCACTTGTCGCTCCTCTTCGCCCCGATCCCGCGGGAAGTCTCCGCGAGTCGGAAGCGGATACTGCCGATGGGCGGGCCCGAGTGCACCGAGTTCAACCGCTCAAGTATGAGCGGCCTCATCATCGACAGCTCAGCGATCCAGGCACTCGACAGCACCTCGACCACCAGCTCGTCTCCCCGGACCTCCACCGCCCGGGTCACGCGGCTCACCCGCGCGCCCACCGCACCGGCCCACTCCTCCACCGCCCCGAGCCGGTCCAGCGATTCCGCCAGGCCCGTGCGGTCCAGATATCCCTGCAGGGCATCCGCGACGGGCGTGAACCGGCTCTTTGCCGAATCGCGTGGCGCGGTCCCGGTCATGCTTCAATCACTCCGCCGTGAATACGCCACTGCTCCAGGGTCCGGCCCGGCAGCCTGGCATCCGATTGCTTCGGGACCGTCATGATGACCTGGCCCGACACTTCCTCCTCAAGCAACGCCATGACGCGGCCCGAACGGCCGGTGTCAAGCTCCGCAAATGCATCGTCGAGCAGGAGGATCGGCTCCGCGCCGCGCTGGCGCCGGATGGTGGCGGCCTCGGTGAGGCGAAGGGCCAGGGCCGCGGTTCGGCGCTGTCCTCCCGATCCGAAGCCTCGCAGCGGCACCGAACGTCCGCCGGCACGGACCGTGAAGCGAAGTTCGTCGCGATGCGGTCCCGTACTCGTGGCACCGCGTCGCACATCGTTCTCCCAGGACTCGTCGAGCCGGCTCCTGAACCTGTCGCGCACAATTGCCTCGTCGGACGGAGACGGGGACGCGCCATCGGCCGCGGCTGCCTCGCCCAGGTTGGGCCGGTAGGACATGACGGCCCGTTCCCCGTCCGAGATGGCGCCGTAGAACCCGGCGAAGGCACCGGCCCACTCCGACGCCCACGCCTGGCGCATGCAGGTCACCGACGCCCCGGCCGAGATCAGGCCGGCGTCCCAGGCCCTCACCCAGTCCAGGGAGCCCGAGGCACCGCTGGCCGATCGCAGAGCCGCATTCCGCTGCGCGAGCCACTTGCGGTACTCCAGCAGCGCGTCCACGTAGCCGGGGCGGTTGAGGGACAGTACGATGTCCAGGAACCGTCGCCGCACGCCCGGCCCATCGTCGATCAGCCGCACGTCGGCGGGAGAAAACACGACCGCACCCAACCTTCCGAGGGCAGCCGATATTCTCAGCGTGTCGTCTCCGTCCACCGTCACCTTCTTGCTCTTCCTCCTGCTGTCGAACCCCGCCGCCACCGTTGTCCGGACACTCCCGTCGACGCAGCCCCTCAGGTAGAACACGTCTTCCGAGAAAGCGGCCAGCTCGCGGTCGGCAGCGCCGCGGAAGGAACGAAAGCTCTCCAGGTAGTAGACCGCTTCAAGCAGGTTCGTCTTGCCTTGCGCGTTGTCGCCGACGACGGCCACTCCTTCCGGCGGGAAGTGCAATTCCTGGACACCCAGGTTGCGGAAGTGGCGTAGTTCGAGTTCCCTCAAGACCACGAAATGGAATGGAAACGGGGTATTCCGTGCATCCTTTTAATATAACAGGACCCGGCCCGGATTCTCTGGATTTTGACGCGCCGCTTCGCCGGAGCCTCAGCTACCCGTGAAGTTGGCCTTTCGCTTCTCCAGAAATGCCGCCATTCCCTCCTTCATGTCGGTGGTTGATGCCAGCAGTCCGAACAGCGTCGATTCAAGCGCCTGGGCATGATCCATGGGGCTCTCCACCGCCTCGTAGATGGACTTGAGCGCCATCTCCAGCGCCACGGGGGCGTTGCGGATGATCCGCCGCGCAAGCGCCGTTGAACGGTCCATCAATTCGCCGTGCGGGACGACGAGGTTGGCGAGGCCGATCTCGACCGCCCGGTTCGCGTCGATCATGTCGCCGGTCAGAATCATCTCGACCGCGCGGCCCAGCCCGACCAGGCGCGCGAGGCGCACTGTCCCTCCGTAACCGGGAATGATCCCCAGCCCGACTTCCGGCAGGCCGAAGCGGGCGCGTTCACTGGCGACGCGGATATGGCATGCGATCGCCAGCTCGCATCCTCCCCCGAGGGCATACCCTCCGACCGCGGCAATGACCGGCCTGGGGAAAGTCTCGATGCGCCGCAGGATCTCCTGTCCGTCCCGGCTGATGCGCGCGCCGCTCACCGTGTTCATGCTGGCGAGCGTTCCTATGTCGGCGCCGGCAACGAACGCCTTGTCCCCTGCGCCCGTGAGGATCACCGCACGGACATCCGCATCGTTCTGCAAGGCGGCAAACGCACCGTCGATCTCCGCCATTACATCGGGGTTCAGCGCGTTCAGCTTGGCCTGCCGGTCGATTGTGACGGTGGCCACAGAATCCGTGGTTTCCGTCCTCACGTAGTTGTTGTCGCTCATTGCCGCCCGTTGGTGAGTGTCCACATCGGGAGCCGCTGGAGGAGGGCGACTCCGGGTCTTCGGAAGCTATCATTCCGAGGATTGATCCGCGCGAGAACCAGGCACGATGACCCGCCGGGCGTAGCGGCCAATGCACCCCTGCCTTACCTTCCGTGGCGCTCGTGTCGAACGTCTGCGCGTTCAGGCCACGGGCAGTTTGCATCATCCCGGCGGATGACATCCGGGACTCACGAACCAGCTTCATCGAGGGATCATGGCGCGTTCTCTGAACAAAGTGACGTTGATCGGCAACGTCGGGGGCGATCCCGACATCCGCACTACGACCTCCGGCACCCGGGTGGCCAAGTTGTCACTGGCCACCAGCCGTTCCTTCGCAGACCGCTCCGGACAGCAGCAGGAGCGAACCCAATGGCACCGCCTCACATTCTTCGGCCGCCTCGTGGATGTCGTTGAACAGTGGGTCAAGAAGGGTGACCGGCTCTTCGTGGAGGGGCGGCTCGAGTACTCCCAGACCCAGGACGAGCACGGCGGAACCCGGTACTGGACCGACATCATCGCCATGGAGATGATCATGCTCGGGTCCGGAGGCGGTCGTGGAGCATCCGAACCGCCCGCTCCCGGTGGCCAGTCCGGATCGGGGGGCGGGTATCGTCCGTCGCCTCCGAAACCACCCATAACAGAACCCGACGACGACTTGCCGTTCTAGCGGCTCACTGCAGGCAGCTCAGCGAGGAAGTGATTCTTGGCGAACGACGCGATCGAGATGGAAGGAACCGTAACCGAGGTCCTTCCCAATGCGAACTTCAGGGTAAAGCTCGAGAATGGGCACGAGATATTGGCCTACCTCTCGGGGAAGATGAGGAAATTCTACATCCGCGTGCTTGCCGGGGACCGGGTCAAGGTGGAGATGTCACCGTATGACCTCACGCGGGGCAGGGTGACCTACCGGTACAAGTAGCCTCCGCCTACCGGTCCTCCGACTGGTCCTCGGGCTCCCCGGTGCTCTCCACATCTTCGGAGGGTCCGGATTCGTTCGGTTTCGCGGGGTTCCCGGGCTCTTCAGACTCCCAGAACCCCATCAGGAACGGGTCGAAGGCCCGCGGGTCCTTCTTGTATTGGACTACCCATTCCTCGTATTCCGGTAGATCCAGGCGCTCCCGGATCTTCCCCGTGGCAAGGCTGACCCTGTCATGGAAACTCTCGGGCACCCCTTGACCGGTCGCGCGCGCTTCCGACTGGGCTAGTGCATAGACTTCGTCCAGAGACAATGCAAGGAGCGCGTCGGCAACGCGGGCCGAGCAGTAGTCTCTGTACTTCGCCCTAAGTACCGGGTCTTCGTCCTGGCGGTCCATAAGCCATCCTCACCTGCGCGAGCAGGAACCCCGTCAAACAACGTGATCAGCCGCGGCTTGCAGAGCCGATCACTCTCTGAGCGAGCAACTGCGCCATGGAAACCAAGGTAACGAAAGAAAGGTCTACTATGCAGTGACCGCAACTGTCAAGAACGCGACGATCTGTCGCTGGTCATACACCGGTATTGCGCAGCGATCTCGTGCCGATGCGGTCCCTGCAGGGCAGGCTTGGGGACGACTGAAAACGGCGACCTCGGAGATATCGTCGCCGGTGGTCGTGAGCCGTCAGGTCTGGGCGAATCCCGATGTGGACTTGCCCGCCAACAGCTCCCCGTTGTGAAGGTCGTCCTCTCTAAGGCGCTGGTATATGGCGCGCCGCGTCAGACCATATTGAATCATGCGACTGAGGAAATCCGGGTCCGTACGCTGCACCTCTTCGGCTTCCAAGGCAACGTCGTTCGGTAGGCGGACACTGAGCTGCACGGACCTGGTTTGCCACATGCCAATGTTATCCCATAGTTGAGGATCAAATCTGTCGAATTGCCGAAAGGGAACACCGCCGATTTCGCCGGACGCGTGGGAGGCTACCAGGTTTTCCGCCGGGGCATCAACAGTATACCCGTGCGAACACGACCGCAAGGCTGGCACGGACTGGAGGCTGATTTCGTAAGTCGTTATATAACAACAACTTACATTCCTACACAGATTTGATAATCCACCTGTTTCTGGAATCCCGACGCAAGCTCTCCGTCATTATTCCGATACACGCTAAGTATGAATCTGATAAGTATTTGCGGTAACTGACAGGAACAACTGAAGGCCCTGTGGATGAACACATTTTTGCCAAAAAATGCGTGAATCGCGGAGCGCTCGGAAAGAGCCGTGAATCGCGGCGATTCAGGGGAGAACCGACCGCAGGAACGCCCCCAAAGTCCCCCGATCGAATTCGCGGAACCTCTCCCGCACTTTCCTGGCCGTCTCTTCGAGGAAGATGTTGGCCGTGTGATAGCGACGGGTCCGCCCTGACTCCCGAAATCTCAGGAAGCCCCGCCACGTCGCACCGTCCCGGAAGACGTTGAGTGACGCGATCCACTTCCGGCCGCCGTACTCGAAGCGCCGGTCTTCCAGTCGCCGCGGGTGGGCCACCGAAGCCGACCGCGGGTCTCCCGCCCCGTCTTCGATGTGGCTGAGCGGATATCGGGCCCGATCCGACATCCACACCTCGAAGGGCGGCAGGGGGAGCAGGTGCTCCGCGAAGCTGGCCAGGGTGGCCATGGGATCCTGTGCGTCGTGAATCCCGCGCTCGTTGGCCCACACGCGGGCGCGCCCATACAGTTCCCGGATCGATTCCCGAGGCACCAGGTGAAGCAGCTTGGTTACCTGTCGGCGCCGATACCACCGATACCTCGCCCAGAGGATGTCAGGCGTTTCGAGCGGCGCGTCGTTGCGCCCCGTCGTGCCGTGCCACCATGCCTGGTCTTGCATTCCGTTGCCCATGGGTCGCGAACCGGTCAGTGGACCGACATTCCGGCGCCCTCGAGGCCCCGGTCCAGCCCGCCGGTCGCGGACTCGGAAAAGGTCAGCCGATCCAGGGTAGCCCGCTCCCCGAAGGTCGACACCAGGCCGCGGACTGCCTGAAACCGCTCGGGCTCGAAACGGGCGACCAGTTGGCTCAACCCGCGGCGCATCGTCACGATGCTCTGCTGCACCTCGCCGAAGGTGACCGGGACCCCGAGGCGCACGTAGTAGGCTCGGCAGCCGTCGCGGCCCGCTTCCCTCGCCTGGCCGAGATCGAGGTCGGGGAACGCTTGCTGAAGCGCGCTCGCCAACCCTTCGTCGGGGCCCCGTCGGTTGGTGCGGAATACAAGCGCGTTGGCGTCGTAGTCCAGGTGCACGCGCGCGATCCTGCCGTCCCCGGTGACGATCCTCACCACCGTGCTGTCATGCAGATCCAGGTCCTTGCAGAGGTCGCGGAACCCGATCCGGAGCAGGGTGGGACGGGTCAGCGGAGTGAACCCCCGTCTGTTGAGGATTCGGAGTGCCACGTCGAAGCAGTACCGCCGCAGGGTGTCGCCGGCGGACGTCGAGCTCTCGGCCTCATCGCTCAGCCGGCGCAGGTGGGCGAGCGTGGGGTCGTACACCCAATCCAGGATGACGAGCTCCGAGGAGAGGTTCAGGTACCTCACGTCCGCCGAACCCAGATCCACGGCCCTGACCGAGGAAGCAAACCGGCCCGAAACGACCACGGCCAGTCCGATGTCACCGATCCGGCCCCCGGGATGGTAGAGCTCATGCACGTCCCGGTACTGTACCACGGCCCTTGTCAGGGGCAATTCACAGATGCCTGGCACGTCGGCCATCGCATCCGGACGGCTTTCCGTGGTGGTGGTGCTTTGCATGGTGTCGAAAGCTGGAGCGGGGAGTGAGAAGCCGGAGATCCAACCGACGAGAGCGTCAAGGGGCCCGAATCATAAGCATATGTTTACGCGGCAGGCAAGGACTTTTTTCAGGACAAGCTTCCGGCGGAAAAGACCTGGACCTGGCGTTGGCCGCCGGTTGCCCTACCGGTTCTTGCCCTGCGCAGGGCGTTGGGTCTATTGTTAATGGCTAACCACGAGCGCTCGCGTACCGAACTTGGCCGTCAGTGTCGGCCGACGCGTCCCAGGGCACTCGAATCAACGGAAGAGAGCGGTACCTCACCAGCGGGGTGATCCGGTTTGGAAGTAATCGTCAAAGAAAACGAAAGCCTGGAAAGGGCTCTCCGCAGATTCAAGCGGAAGGTGCAGCGGTCCGGGCTGTATTCCGAGTTGCGCAAGCGCCGGTTCTACGAGAAGCCGAGCGCACAGCGAAAGCGGAAGCGGGAAGCGGCGATCCGTCGCGAGCGCAGACGGCAGCGCCGGATTCGTCGCTAGCGACAATTCGGTTCGCGCGCTCCCGGCGCGCCAGGCTCACAGCTTCAGGGCTATCGGGCCGTCCGGGGTCCAGTCATAGAATCCAGCGCCGGTCTTGCGTCCATAGCGCCCCATCGTCATCAGCCTCTTCAGGAGCGGGGGCGGAGCGTAGCGGTCCTCGCGGTACTCCTCGTACATGATTTCAGCCACGCGGTACAGCGTGTCGATGCCGACGAAATCACCGAGGACAAAGGGCCCCATCGGGTAGCCGCAACCCAGGGTCATGGCGGTGTCGACATCCTCGATGGTCGCCACCCCGCGTTCCACCTGCCGGATCGCGTCCAGCATGTACGGGACGAGGAGAAGATTGACGACGAATCCCGAATTGTCCTTGGCGGCGATCGGCGTCTTGCCGACTCTGCCCGCGAAGTCGTAGACCGTGTCGAAGGTCTCCTGGCTGGTCACGATTGTCCTCACGACCTCGACCAGCTTCATGACCGGCACCGGATTGAAGAAATGCAGCCCCACGAACCGCTCGGGGCGCGACGTGGCCGCGGCCATGTCGGTAACGGTGAGCGAGCTGGTGTTGGAGGCGAAGATCGTCTCTTCTCCGCAGATCCCGTCCAGGTAGCCGAAGAGTTCCTTCTTGACGTCCAGCGATTCAATGATCGCCTCGACGACCAGATCGCAGTCGGCGAAGTCGTCGAGAGACGTGGTGAAGGTCATCCGCGCGAGCGACTCGTTGCGTGAGGCCTGGTCCAGCTTCCCCTTCGACACCGCACGGTCGAGGGATTCTTCTATGCGCTTCCGTCCGGCAGCCAGCGCACCCTGGTCGATCTCCCGAACCACCACCTCGAATCCCGCCTTGGCCGACACCTCGGCGATCCCGCTCCCCATCAGGCCGCAACCGGCCACGCCAACCTTGTTGATCTCCAACTCGAATCTCCTCCGCTTCCGTAGCGACTCGGTGATTTCCGTTTTTCGTGCGCGGCGCCGCCATCACGCCCGATCGCGTGAAGCGCGCCTCAGCAGGCCTCGACGATTACCGCCCCACCCTGTCCACCGCCAATGCACGCCGCGCCAAGTCCGTACCTCGCCCCGCGACGGCGGAGTTCGTGCACGAGGTGCAGCGTGATCCTGGCTCCGGACGCGGCGAGGGGGTGCGTGATCGCGATCGCCCCGCCGTTCACGTTGGTCCGCTCGGGATCGAGTCCGAGCTCCTTCTCGACCGACTTGTACTGCGCCGCAAAGGCCTCGTTGATCTCGACCAGATCCATGTCCTCGAGTGTCAGCCCCGACCTGGCCAGCGCGGCGCGGGCCGCCGGCGCGGGTCCGATCCCCATGATGCGCGGATCGACCCCCGCGAAGCCCCATGACACCAGCCGCGCGATCGGCGTCGCGCCGTTGGCCTCGGCCCAGGAGCGGCTGGCCAGCACCACAGAGGCCGCACCGTCGCCGATGCCGCTGGCGTTCCCTGCCGTAACCAGTCCGTCCTTCTTGAAGTACGGACGCAGCCTGCCGAGCGCCTCGAGGGTCGTGTCCGGCCGAATATGCTCGTCCACCGAGAACTCGGTCTCGCCCTTGCGGGTTCTGACCGTCACCGGCGAAACCTCCGCGTCGTAGCGGCCCGAGTCCCAGGCGGCCCTGGCCCGCTGCTGGCTGTTGACCGCAACCTGATCCGCTTCCTCGCGCGTCACCGCGTATTGCTCGGCAAGGCCCTCGGCGGTCTGCGCCATGGAGAGTCCGCAGTTCGAATCCGTCAGCGCCTCCCACAGGGTGTCCTCGAACCCGTTTCCAGCCGGTCCCAGGCGCAGCCCACCCCAGCGGGCCCCGCGCACCACATGCGGCGCCTGGCTCATGGATTCGGAGCCTCCGCAGAGCGCGACCTCGGTGCCGCCGAGCAGAATCTCCTGCGCACCCGACACGATCGCCTGAAATCCGGAGCCGCACAGGCGGTTCACAGTGAGCGCGCCGGATTCAACCGGCACTCCCGCCCGCAAGCCCACGTGCCGGGCCAGATAGATCGCGTCGGCCGCCGTCTGGACCGCGTTGCCGTAGAAGACGTGGCCGACCTGCGCGGGGTCGATGCCCGCCGCATCCAGTGCGGCCGTCGCCGAAAAGGTGCCGAGATCGGTCGCCGTGTAGTCCTTCAGCGATCCGCCGAAGGTACCGAATGGAGTGCGCTTTCCGGAAAGGAAAACGACTTCCGTGTCTAAACCCTGTGTTCCCATTTTCTCTCCCTTGCTAGGGCCGGCCACCTCGCAGGCGGTCGACCATCCACTGCCCCACCTCCCGCGTCTTGGCGGTGCCGCCCAGGTCCGGGGTGGTCACGCCAGCTTCGATGGACGCGAGAATGCACTCGTCGATGGCCGCCGCGGCAGCGTCCTCACCCAGGTACCCGAGGATCAGCGCCGCGCACCCGATCGCGGCCAGTGGGTTGGCGATCCCCTCTCCCGCGATATCCGGGGCCGAACCGTGCACCGGTTCGAAGAGCGCCCACGAACCCGGGTGAAGATTGCCCGAGGGGGCCAGGCCAAGTCCGCCTGTCACCTGCGCACCCAAGTCGCTGAGAATGTCGCCAAAGAGGTTCGAGGTAACAACCACCTCGTATCGCTGCGGTCGGCGAACCAGGTCCATCGCCATGGCATCGACGTACATCGTGTCCCGTGCGATCCCGGGGAACCCGCTGCCGACCTCGGCGAAGACGCGCCTCCACAATGCGCCCTCGCGGGCCAGAACATTGGCCTTGTCGACGAGGGTAACGCGCCTGCGCCCGTTCTCGGCCGCGTATTCGAAGGCCGCACGCACGATCCGCTCCACGCCCTTGTAGGTGTTCAGGCTCTCTTCGGTTGCCACTTCGTCCGGCGTGCCGACCTTGAAGCTCCCCCCCAGTCCGGCGTACAACCCCTCGGTGTTCTCGCGGAAGAAGGCGATGTCGGTGGCGGGATCGGCATCTCGCAGCGGAGACAGGGCCGGCACCAGAAGCTTGCAGGGGCGGAAGTTGATGTAGAGGTCCGCGCCGAAACGCAGCCCGAGCAGGATGTCGCGGGTGTGCGCATTGTCCGGGACGCGCGGGTCGCCGAGCGCGCCGAAGAACGCCGCGTCGTAGTCGCCGATGAGCCGGTCGCGCTCTTCGTCCGTGATCGCGACCCCGTCGCGCAGGTAGCGGTCCGCACCGAGGTCCCAGGGGTGGAGGGTGAGGGCGACGCCGTGCAATTCGGCGGCGGCGGCAAGCACCGTCGTCGCCGCCCCCACGACTTCGGGACCGATGCCGTCCCCGGCGACTACGGCTACCCGTGCCACCGCTGGCCACCTCCCGGGCGCCGCACCGAGCGTGCGAGCGCCGCGTTCCAGCACGGGTGCATCGCCGACCGAATGCAGCGGCGATTCATTCCACGGACTGCTCGTGCGTCTACAGGGCCCTCCCGAACATGATGCTGCAGCGCGGGCAGAAGAAATCCTTGCCGCGACGGACAAGCGTCGGGCCGAGTTCTCCACGCGGGCACATCGGGTCCAGTCCCTCTTCGGCCTGGAGCCGCACCTTGCGCCGCTCCCGCCAGGTACTGATCCGCAGGGGAAGTTCGTACCGCAGTGCCGACGTCTTGCATTCGAAGAGGATCGTACTGGTCCCGTCCGCTTCCTGACGAACGCCCAGGTCCATCAGGAATCCGCCCATCGGAGACGGCACCTGCCGTCCGCTGCAATGAAGTCGTTCCATCTTCTTGACTTCGGCCAGTTCCTCGACGCCGAAGCCGACTCGCTGAGGCTTATCGCCGTTTTCTTTCACAAAAGAGTCCCTCTTTGCGGAATCAGTCACCGTGGTGCCTTCACTCGATCGGTCGGACCGGAGCCGGTCAACCGTTCCTCTCGAAGAGGTAGGCCGAGTCCTGGTGGCGGCTGTCTCCGCCGTCGCAGACCGCGAACCTCGCCCCCGCCCAGATGGCCGCGCCGCCATACTCGCCGTTCTTGTTCACGGCGTAGTAGTTGACGTTGAAGCTCGGGCGCCCGTCTTCCCTCTGCAACCGGGGCTCGGCGGTGAAGGTAACGATGCGGCGCAGCGCCTCGAGACAGGCATCCGTCGGGGACATGCCGGAACGCATCAATTCCACCACGCTGTGCGAGCCGCAGGTCTTGATGACGGCCTCGCCGCGCCCCGTGGAGCCGCAGGCGCCGACATCGTTGTCGACGTACAGGCCCGCGCCCACGATGGGGGAATCGCCGACCCGGCCGGGCACCTTCCACGACAGGCCGGACGTGGTGGTTACGCCGGAGATGTCGCCGTTCTGATCGATGACGTTGCAGTTGATGGTCCCCTGGGGCCGCACGCCGTCGTGTGAATCGAGGATGCCGAGACCGTAGTCGTCTTCGTCCTCGAAGGGCTCGGAGTTGCCATGCCCCGTCTCCTCGGGGGTGAGATAATCGTCACTGTCGCTCATCGTTGCGCGCCACTCGATCCAACGGCGGCGCGAGCGCTCCGTGAGGAGGTTTTCGACCTGGTGTCCCATGGACATGGCGAACCGCTGGGCACCCCTGCCGACCAGAAGGACATGGTCGGTGTAGCGCATGACGTCCATGGCTACCAGGGAAGGCGTCTTGATTCCTTCCAGGCACGCCACTGCGCCGGCGCCGCGGCTGGGGCCGTGCATGACCGACGAGTCCAGTTGGACGACGCCGTCCAGATTGGGCAGGCCGCCATATCCCACCGAGGCATCGTTGGGGTCGCGTTCAACGATGTTGACGCCCTCGACAACCGCGTCGAGGGTGTCGCCACCACCGTCCACCACCCGAATCGCCGTCGCCACGGCTTCGAGCCCGTTGCCGCTGGCCACCGAAACGGGCGTCACCGCGCCGCGCAAGACGGCTGGTGCGCCAAGAAGAGGTCTGGCCGATCCCAGGCCCGCTGCTGCGGCCGCTCCTGCGCCTGCAGTAGCCTTCAGGAAGTCACGTCGGCTGGCCATGGTATGGAACTCCCTTCCAAAGATGAAATCCGTGTCCGCTCCCCGATCGGGTGCGGAAGGGTGATTCAGGCTTCTCTCGGTTCTCCAAGCAACACCTCGCTGGCGTCGCTGGGTTCCGGCGCGGGTCGTTTCCGCTTCAGCCTTGAAATCACGGGTTTGCAGAACTGCATGCCCACTGCCTTGAGCTGGACCAGATCACTGTTCGCGAGATCCGGATACCGCTCTCCCAGGTATTCGACCGTCTCGGTCATCCAGACGGCCTGATCATCCGCATTCGCGCTGAGAACGCCGCAGCGGTGGATATGACTGAACAACTCGTCTCTTGCTCGTTCGATCGGCTCTTGCTTCGCCACTACTCCTCCTTGTAATTGGGTCTGACCCTCGAGGGCTTCGTCCCCGACGGTGCCGGATGGCTGAATGTCTCACCGGCGAAGCCCCTAAACTAAGTACCGCGGGCGCATTGGCAAGAAAGCGCACGGTTTTCCCCAACCCGGACGATACAAGCTGTGAGAATCCTCGCCTCGGCGGTCTGCGACCACGCTGCCGCTTCTCCCGACGGGAAATTCGACATCCAGGGGATGTTCCACGACCTGTACGCGTCCGGCTTCCCGGCCCGCCAGGACAGGATGACCCTGGTACTCTCGATGGAGTGGGACAGGACCGACTCGGGCCGATACACATTCCGCGTCGATGTCCGGGGGCCGGGTGGAAAACCGACGCTGACTGTCGAGGGTCACTCGGAAGTGACGCCCCGCCCTTCAGATCGCCCGCCGCCACGCACGCGCCTGGTCATACCCCTGGAGGACGTGGTGTTCCCGGAGCCTGGCCGGTACGACTTCCGCGTGACCGCGAAGGGGCGCACCCTGCGCGGACCGGTGCTCTACCTGATCGAGGCGGAAGCCGACTGAGCGCGACAGCGCCTGGGCCGGCCGTCCCGCACCCGGTTCAGCCCCCGAACCGGAGCCAGCCCGCCGCTTTCAATGACAGCAGCCCGAAGGCCGCCGCGGCACCGAGCAGTGCCTCGTATTCGCGGTTGCGGAGGTAGCGCGCCACGGAGAAGGATCCTGTTCCGGGCCCCGGTCGCGACTCGGGTGGAGGATCGAATCGAGTGGCCCGCGGCAGGAACATCGGGACTGCGTCGCGGTAGTGGCGATAGGTGGCGTCGAAGCGCTCGGTGAGCCGTTCGTTCTCGCGGACCATCGCTCCCCGGTACATGATCGCAAAGAACGCCAGGAAGAGGAGGCCGAACCAGGGCAGCGCGCCCGCGATGACGGCGCCGATCCCAATCAAAAAACTGCCCAGGTAGAGCGGGTTGCGCGTGAAGGCGTAGGGGCCGGAAACGGCGAGCTCACGGTCCTTCTCCAGGATCCCCGCGGCCCATGCGCGGATCCCGAGTCCCACGAGCACCACCGCGGCGCCTGTGAGCATCGAGACGAATCCGGGCCGGGCAAACCAGAAGAAAACGGCCGCGAGTATCCAGGCGCTCCAGAGGCGGAGGCGCCCCGATCCCGATTTCAGTTCGGCGCTCCCGGCAGGCGGCCAGGGGCAGCGGTCCCCGACGCGCCTCCAACATCTGCTTCATCCGACGGCACCGTGCCGATTTCTTCGAGTTTCAGCTCCAGCGTGGGCAGCAGCGTCCCCATGTCCGCCCTCAAATACACCACCAACCGCCGCTCGTCGTCGGAAAAGTGGATCTCGGCTTCTCCCCCCTCGGAAAAGAGGCCGCTGGTCTGGATGATCGGCTGCACGACGATGGTGTTGAACACTCCCGCGGGGACCTCCATCCGGTCCTTCCTCAGCACCCTCAGGATGACCGGATTGCCATCGTCCTTGTAGTAGCGGTGGAAGGTGTAGGTCTCGCCTACCTCGAGCGGGATGGTGCGCGCGAAATACACGAACGAGATGTCGTCCAGGGGAAGCGCGGTGGGGAGGGCCCAGGTCGTGTCGTAGTCGATGCGCTGCACCAGGCGCTGCTCCGGGAAGATGTCGTGCTCCCGGTACCGCTTCCGCGGCGCCAACTGGTCGTTGACGAACCGCCTCGAGATCAGCGTTTGCGAGTCCATCCAGCTGGAAAGGGTCTGCTCGAATCCGATTCCCAGCGCACTTCCCTTCATCCGCAGCGCTACGGGGTAGGTCGGGAAGCCGTGGAGCGTGTCGATCTGGCCGACGGTCATGAACGCCTCCCCACCGCCGAAGATGCTCGCCCGCATGTTGAAGCGCAGTTCTTCGCCGGGTTGGAAGGGGATGTGTGCGACCCTGTGGCTGGTAGTGACGAGGGAATCGAGGACCAGCGAGGTGTCCTGGGCTATTGCTGTCGATGGGAGAGCCACCGTGCAGGCGCAAAGCAACATCCGGCGCGAGTGGCGTGAATGCGCGGCGCGGCCCGCGTGGGGAGCCTCAGGCGGCACCGTGACCCTCCGGCTCAAGGGGGGCGACCTTGCGGAGACGCAGGATTTCGCGGGCGGTGCCCAGCACGCTCACCCGCGTCGGGCGGTGGCGGATGTCGTACCTCGTGTCCATCGGCACCGATGCGATGCGCCGGGCGTACGGCGCGAGGATTCGGAGCAGTTCGGCGTTTGCGGCCCACCCGTTGGTGGTGACCAGCGGCCGGTCGCCCGCGGCGCGCAACGCCTTCTTGACCACCACGGCGCGGTAGGCCCTGAACCCCTGCAAGGGATCTCCCGGCTGCGATTCCATGCCCCGGCGCCCCAGGACAATTCGCCCAAGCCAGCGTGCGAAACGCACGGGACGCGGCGGGCGCGCCAAATCCAGGACGGGTTCGCCGACCACGATGTCGGCGCCTCCCTCGAATGACTTCAACAGCGGGCCAAGGTGATCAGGGTGCTCGGTAAAGTCCCCCTGCATCACCACGATGGCGTCGCGCTTGGGATAGCCGGTCTGGCCGCAAGCCGTTCGCAGGAGCTTTTCCACCGCCGGACCATACCCGATGGGCGTCTTCTCGGAGAGCACAGTGAGGGGCATGACCTTCTTGTACCGGTCCAATAGGGCGCGCGTCTCGTCACGGGATCCGTCGTCGAGCACGACGACCTCGAAGTCCCGCCCCAGATCCGTCATCACCTCGCGGATCTTCCAGAGCAGGATCCCGATTGTTCGATCCTCGTCCCGGCTGGGAATGCAGATATAGACCATGTTGGCTCGTCCTGGCGGCAGCCGGATTCAGGACCCTCGCGTTCCTGTCCAGCCATTAAACTTACACCGATTGTGATGGGATGGGTGACTGCGCCGCGGTTGCCTGCTACCCTTCCGGCGCCTGCGGCGGCGCGGTCTTCCAGCGCCGGTGCAACCACAGGTATTGGCCCGGATACTCCCTCACGCGCTCCTCGATCCGGGTCGTGAACGCCTGGGTGAGCGCCTCCATCCCTTCGCCTCGGGCGCCATGCGCCGCCACCAGGGGCTCGATGTACACCCGGTAGCGGGGTCGCCAGCCCGGCAGCCGAATCGCGAACAGGGTGACCACTTGCGCGCCCGACCTCATCGCCAGGACCGCAGGCCCCCTGGCGGTCGAAGCAGGGCGGCCGAAGAAATCGGTGAAGATTCCGGCGCTGCGCGCGTCCTGGTCGCCCATGATCCCCACGGCGCGGCCCGCGCGCAGCGACTTCAGGACACCGCTGCGGGCCTCGCCCCTGGGGATGATCCCGAACCCGAGCCTCTCCCGCGAGCGCGTCAGGTAGCGGTCGAAGAGTTCGTTGCGCTGCCTGGCCACCACGATATCCATGGGGCATCCCCGGGCGACGACCGCCGCTCCACCGACCTCCCAGTTGCCCAGGTGGCCGCTCACCACGATGACGCCGCGCCCCTCGCGGGCCGCCGCTTCCAGGAGCTCGAGCCCTACCACGGTGGTGGACTCCCGTAGCGTATGGGTGCTCATGCCCGCCATGCGGAAGACTGCCACTGCTTCCGCTGCAAAGTGCATGTAGCAGCGGCGGGCCACCCTGAGTCGCCACCGGTCGTCCTTTTCCGGAAAGGCCCGGCGAAGGTGGTCGCTCACCACCTGCCAGCGAGGACGTCCGACGCGCGCAACAATCCAGCCGAGGGCCGCTCCGGCCCGATCCGCCAAACCCTCCGGAACCACCGCACACACCGCCGCGACCACCCGGAGAAACGCATACTCCACCCGATGCCGAATGGCGCGCGGGAGCCTGCCCCGACCGCTCACCGGAACTGCATCTCCCGCAACCGCGCGTACAGCCCCCCCTCCTCCATGAGCGCCGCGTGACTTCCCTGCTGCACGATCCGACCCTCGTCCACCACGACGATCAGGTCGGCACGCCGAATCGTCGACAGCCGGTGGGCGATCACGAAGACGGTGCGCCCCTCGAGCAGTCCCTCCATGGCTTCCTGCACCATCCGCTCCGACTCGCTGTCGAGCGCGCTCGTGGCCTCGTCGAGGATCAGGATGGGTGGATCGCGAAGAACCGCGCGTGCGATCGCGATCCTCTGGCGCTGTCCTCCCGAGAGCGTGGTCCCGCGCTCGCCGACCACCGTGTCGTACCCGTCGGGGAGCTTCGCTACGAAGTCATGGGCGTGGGCGGCCCTGGCGGCGGCCTCGACCCTGTCCATCGGAGCGTGCTCCGTCCCGTAGGCGATGTTGGCCCGCACAGTGTCGTGGAAGAGCACCGTGTCCTGCGAAACCACCCCGAGTGCGCTGCGCAACGATGTGAGCCGCAGATCCCGGATATCGGTTCCGTCGATCTCGACCGATCCCGCCGCGGGCTCGTAGAAGCGTCCGAGCAGGTCCACGATGCTGGTCTTGCCCGCACCGCTCGGCCCCACGATGGCGACCACCGATCCCGCGGGGGCGAAGAAGCTCAGGTCGGACAGCACCGGCTCACCCGCGCGGTACTCCAGGCGCACGTCCCTGTAGTGGATCCCCTCGCGCAGGCCCGCGAAGTGCCCGGCCCCCGCACGATCCCGGATCTCGGCGGGCGCGTCCAGGAATTCGAAGATTCGTTCTGCCCCGACCAGGCCGGGCTGCACTAGCGCGGGGAGCTTGCTCAAGTACTTGACCGGGGAATAGAGCCGCGTGCTCAGGATGATGAACCCGATGAACTCTGCGCCGGTCAGCGAGCCCTCCACCACCACCATGCGCGCGCCGTACCAGAGGAGGATCGCCGTCCCGATCGCGACGAACAGCTCGGTGATCGGACCAGCGAGCGCACGCAGTCGAGCGGTCCCGAGGAAGGTGTCGAAGTAGTCGCCCGTCAGGCGCAGGAAGCGCCTTCGCTCGTGGGATTCCGCGGATGCCGCCTTCACCATTCGAATCCCGGCCACCGTCTCCTGAATGTGGCCGCCGACCTCACCCGCCATGTCGAGAACCGCCCGGTCCCCGCGCCGGAGCCGCCGGACGAGGGGACCCCAGATCACCATGGTGAGCGGGACCACAACGAAGGCGGCGACCGTCAGCGAAACGGAGATCATCAACATCCAGTACAGGGTCGCGGCAAAGAGCAGGATCGATGACCCCGACTTGATCAGTTCGGCTGTGACCAGGGTCCGCAGCTGTTCGACATCGTGCGTCAGGCGGGAGACGATCTGGCCCGTTCGCACCCGTCCGAAGAAGGCCAGATCCAGCTCCAGAAGGTGCCCGTACACCTGATTCCGCAGATCCCGGGTGACGCCCTGCTCCACCCGCGCGGAGAGGTATGCCCGCGCGAACTCGACCGCGCTCTTGATCACGACCAGCACAAGGATGAAGACGATGATTCCGCCCACCACCGCCTGCGGCTCTCCGTCGAGATCGACGAACCTACCGACGGTGTAGTCGAGCGCACGATCGATCCCCGCCGCCGCTTCGGTGTCGCCGGCAGCATCCCCGCCCACCCCGAAGACCGTCCCGAGGAACGGAATGAGCACCACGATGGAGAACGCATCGACGGCGGCGTAGAGCGCGCTCGCGAGCGCCGCCAGCGCCAGCACCCCACGGTGCGGGCCGAGGTACGACAGGATCCGACGCCAGAGAAGCACTGCTAGCGGGACGTTATCGTGGCCGCGGCCTCAGCACCGCTACCGGGACGATCATCTCCTCGGGCGAGATCCCGCCGTGAAGGAAGGAATTCCGATACCGGCGCTGATACTCGCGCAGCTTTGTGGGGTAGACGAAGAAGTTGTCGTCCAGCGCGACGAGGTAAGTCATTCCGGGTCTCGCGTCCGGCAGGCGAAGGTCTCCCGCCCGACGCGTCGCGAAGGCGGCGTCGGGGTCCCGCGCGCGCAGGCTGGCGCCGAACTTGTAGCGCAGGTTCGCGCTGGCTCCACGGCGCGCATAGACGGTCGCGGGATGCCGGCAGTGAATGCTGCCGTGATCCGTGGTAAAGACGACGCGATAGCCCTCGGCAGCCGCTTCCTTCAGCACCGAGAACGCTGTGGAACGCTCGAACCAGGATCTGGTGAGCTGCCTGAGCGCCGCCTCGTCCTTGGCGACTTCCATGAGAATAGGCGATTCCGAGCGGCCGTGGGTCATCAGATCCACGAAGTTGAACACCATCGCGATCACCGCGCCCCGCCGCCGGGCCGCCGCCCTCACGCGGCCGCGCACCTGCTCCGACTTCATGTCGCTCAGGACCTTCTCGTAGTGGACGGGAATGTCCTTCCCGGTGAGTCGCCGCAACTGTGCGCGCAACATCTCGGCCTCGTGGGCGTTCAGCGAACCCTCGTCGTCCGAGGAATCCCACCATTCCGGCCTCGCCCTGGCGATCTGGTCCGGGAACAATCCGGAGAAGATCGCGTTGCGCGCGTACGGCGTCGCAGTGGGCAGGATCGAATAGTGGTAGCTCTCGTGGACGTCGAAGAACTCGCCCACCAGCGGTGAGATCACGCGCCACTGGTCGAGGCGCATGCAATCGAGAACCACGAAGAAGACGGGGTCCTTGCCGAGGAGCGGGAGCAGGCGCCGCTCCACCACATCGACGGACAGTTCGGGGCGCATCCCCCGGCCGCGCATCCATCGCGGGTAGTTGACCGTCACCCAGCGGCCGAAGTCGTGGCGGAGATCGTTTTGCAGCGCTTCCACCGTACTCATCAGGCCGGTCTCTCCGGAGCTCTCGAGGCGGATGTGCCAATCGACCAGGTCCCGATGTAGCCGGGCGAACTCGCGCGCCGTGGATGCCTGCTCCCGCAACTGCACGAGTGCCGGCCACTGGGTCGCGAAGTCCTGCGCGGCACGCTGTTGTTGAATCGACGACCCCTCCAGGATGCGGGTCACCACGGACAGCACCTGTCGCGGACTGGTCGGCTTGACCAGATAGTCCTCCACCTGGCGCCCGATCGCCTCGGTCATCGTGCCGTCCTCTTCCGACTTCGTGACCATTACCACGCGGGCGTGCGGGTCGTCCCGACGGATGAGTTGCAGTACCTCGAGCCCTCTCCGCCCGGGCATGTGTTCGTCGAGGAGGATCAGGTCGTAGGCCTGACCGCGCAGCAAGGCAAGCGCATCGTCGCCGTTGCTGATACCGTCGACGTCATAGCCCCTCTGGCGGAGAAAGAGGAGGTGGGGACGCAACAGGTCGATTTCGTCATCGACCCAGAGGATTCGCTTGGCCGCTCTTCGCATGGCGGGAAGTTAGCAGGTTGGGGTGCGGCGCGCGCGCGTCACCCGCCCCTACATGCTGATCCTGTAGGGAAACCAGGCTGCAACAGGCTGGCCGTCCCTGGTCCCGGGCCGAAAGACCCACTGCGCGGCCTCTCGAATGAGCTGACGGTTGAAACCGCGATCCCGGGTCGGGGGGTCGAGGCGCGTCGAGTCGGCAACCACCTGCCCCGAGGCGTCCACAAAGACCCACACCTGAACCTCCACGCCGCGGAGATTCCTGTTGCTGGGCGGGATGATCATGCCACGCGGCGTTGGGGGCAGAAGGCGCCGAAGCCCCTCGGCCGCGGTCCCGCCGTCTCCCTCCCCGTCGCCGTTTTCCAGCCCGGCGTTGTCGGGTCCAGGCCGCTCGCCGAGGAGTGCCGCAATGTCGAAAACGACGTCATCTTCCAGCTCGATCGGCTCGATTTCGATCTCTACCGGGAGCGGTACCCGGGGCCGGACGACGGGCCGGGGCGGCGGAGTGACGAGGGTCAGCACCTGCATCCCTCCCGCTGCCGCCCTGTCGTCGTTGGCCTTTGGGCCCGCCGCCGCGAACGGCGACACGGGGATGGGACCGTCACTGCCGGCAATCAATACCAGCAGGTGGAAGACCAGCGAGGCCAGGAAGGCCTTTCGCCACATCTTCCGGTCCCTGCGGCGCCGGGTGTAGACATCCGGATCATTCATCCCGAGGCCGTGCCTTGTCGGGTTCTTTCGCTCGTTCCTCATTGATACTACTACCCGGGCGCCGATGGCGCGGTTTCCGCAACAGCGGCCGCCTTGCCTGACCGCCGCGCGCGGAGCAACTTTTCCGCCCCCCCGCCCGGCATCTTCATGACCACCTCGCGGCCATCCACAAGACAGGAGAATGTCACTTGGACCTTGGGCTCCACAATAGAGTTGCTCTCGTGGCCGGCGCCTCGAAAGGACTTGGCCGCGCCGTCGCCGAGCGCCTGGCCCGGGAAGGCGCGGACGTGTTGATCAACTCCCGCTCCGATGGTCCTCTGGCCGCCGCGGCGCAGGAAATCGCGCGCGATACCGGGCGCAGAGTCGTAGCCGCCGCCGGAGATGTCTCCGATCCGGAGGTCTGCCAGGCTCTGGTGGACCGCGCCGTGGGTGACCTGGGACGACTCGACATCCTCGTCGCCAACGCGGGCGGCCCTCCACCCGGCGGAGTCGACGATTTCGACGCGGCGGCGTATCGGAGCGCCCTGGAAGTGAATCTCATGTCCACCATCCAACTCACCCTGGCCGCCCTGCCCGCGATGAGGAAGAATGGATGGGGGCGCGTGATCGCGATCACCTCGGTATCGGTGAAACAGCCGGTCAGGGGCCTTCTCCTTTCCAACACGGCACGACCGGGCGTGGTGGGGTTCATCAAGACCATCTCGCAGGATCTCGCCAGCGAAGGCATCCTGTGCAACGTGGTTGCGCCCGGCTTCATACGCACGGCCCGCGTCGAAGCGCTCCTCGCCTCGCAGGCGGAAGCCCGCGGCATCTCCCGCGAGGAGGTGCTGGAAGGGATCACCGCGGACATTCCCGCGGGACGGATCGGCCAGCCCTCCGAATTCGCCAACGCGGTGGCTTTCCTTGCGTCGGAAGCGGCTTCATACATCACCGGCCACACCATCCAGGTCGACGGCGGGCTCGTGCAGGGGTTGCTGTGACGCTCGAAGACCGTGTCCGGGAGCGTCGCGGCGGCGGCATCGCAGCCTACGTGGAACTCACCAAACCCGGCATCGCGGTTTTCGTGACGGTCACTGCGGTCGCGGGATACCTGATGGCGGCCCTGCCGGCGCCTTCGGCCACCACCATCTTCCACCTGATTCTCGGTGTCGGGCTCGGCACCGCGGGCGCACTCGCGCTCAACCAGTACCTGGAACGCGCTCCCGACGGCCTCATGATCCGCACCAGGACACGCCCCGTCCCCTCCGGACGTGTCCCACCCGCCAGGGCCGCCTTCTTCGGCTGGCTCCTCCTGATAGCGGGCATCGGCCACCTCTGGTTCTGGCTGGGCTGGCTTCCGGCGCTCGTCACGGCCCTGTCCGCGCTCCTGTACGACGCCGTCTATACGCCACTCAAGCTCCGCTCCTCCCTCGCGACCCCCGTAGGCGCCGTACCGGGCGCGCTTCCCGTGCTGATCGGCTGGGCGGCGCACTCGGCAAGCATCGATGCCCGCGCCATCACGCTCTTCGGGATCCTGTTCCTGTGGCAGCTCATCCACGTGCTCGCCCTGGGGTGGAATCTGCGCGACGACTACGAACGCGCCGGCTTCCAGCTCATCCCGCCGGGGTCGGCCGGCCTCATCTCGGGCCTGATGGTGGGCTATGCGGTTGCGCTCCTCGCACTGAGCGCCGTTCCCGTGCTGCTCGGGATGGCGGGGACCCTCTACCTGATCGGCGCCGTGATCCTGGGGGGCGCCATGGTCGCCGCCACCCTCGGCTTCCTCTTCGACCCGACCCGCCAACGGTGCAACCGGGTATTCCTCGGTTCGCTCGTCTACCATCCCCTCCTGCTCGGCCTCATGGTCGCCGGAGCCATCTGATGCGTCCACCCACTGGCGTGCACTTCGCACCCCTCGCCTCGCTGGCGCTCGTCACGCTGCTTCCGGCGCTGACCCTTCCCGCGCTCGCCACGCTCATGTCCCCCGGCACCGCCTCCGCCCAGGAAGCCTCCCGCCCCCGGGCACGCGACCTGGGCGTCGAGGTCGGCATCTTCACCCCCGGAGCCAACAACGCCATCACCGATGTCGCCGACGTCCTGGTCGGCCACACGACGATCATCAGCGGCGACGATGTCCGCACTGGCGTGACCGCGATCCGCCCCCACGGCGGCAACCTCTACTTCGACCGGGTTCCCGCGGCGATGTACGTCGGCAACGGCTTCGGCAAGCTCCTCGGCGTCACCCAGGTCGGTGAACTCGGCGAACTCGAGACCCCGATCCTCCTGACCTGCACCCTGTGCGTCTGGAAGGCGGCGGACGCGATGGTGGAATGGGCTCTCGCGCTCGATGGAATGGAGGGCGTCCGTTCGATCAACCCCGTGGTGGGCGAGACGAACGACGGCGGCCTGAACGACATCCGCAACCGCCCGATCACGGCCGAGCAGGTGCGGGCGGCGCTGGAGGGTGCGGCGGCCGGCCCGGTGGAGGAGGGGGCCGTGGGCGCGGGAACCGGCACCTCGGCGTTCGGCTGGAAGGGCGGAATCGGCACCAGTTCGCGGATACTGCCCGAGTCTCTGGGCGGCTACACCGTGGGCGTGCTGGTGCAGTCCAACTTCGGCGGCATCCTTCGGATCGCGGGAGCGCCGGTGGGAGAGGAACTGGGCCGCTATGCCTTCCGGAATCAGGTCGACCCCGGCAGCGATGGCGAAGACCCGGGTCAACCTGACTCCGATCAGCCGGACTCGCACTCCCTTGGTTCGATCATGATGATCGTTGCGACGGACGCGCCGCTTTCCGAGCGCAATCTGAAGCGTGTGGCCATGCGGGCCGTAATGGGGTTGTCACGCACGGGTTCCTACGCGGGCAACGGCTCGGGCGACTACGTGATCAGCTTCTCGACGGCTCCCGGCGTACGCCGGAGACCGGGCGATGAGGTTCGATCGATCGAAGACCTCTCCAACGCCAACGTCTCGGCCATCTTCCAGGCCACGGTGGAGGCCACCGAGGAGGCGGTGTACAACTCCATGTTCAAGGCGGTGACCGTGAGCAGCCGCTGGGGCACCCGCGAAGCGCTCCCGATCGAAGCCACGGTCGAGGTGCTCAGGCGGTACGGGGTGGTCCCGAGATGACGGGCGGCCACAAGACCGATGATCTGCACTGGTACGACCACTTCGCCAGCTCCCGCGCGCGCCGCGGCGGTCTCGGCCCGCCGAGCCTCTCCCGGCGCGACTTCGTTCGCGTCGGCCGCGACCTCACGGGGCTGATCGCGCTGGGCTCCCTTGGCGGCTGTCGCGACGAGGGCGCCCTCCGCCTGCCGTCGTACCCATTCCCCTATGGCGTAGCCTCCGGCGACCCGGACGCACGCAGCGTGGTCCTCTGGACCCGCCTCTCCGCGGAGGCCCTCCGCGAATCCGGAGCAGCCGACCGGTCCGTTCCGGTCCGGTGGGAACTCGCGACGGACGACAGGTTCACGGGCACAGTGGCCCAGGGCGTTCAGGGCGCTGCCCCCGAACTCGGCCACTCGGTTCACGTCGAAGTGCGAGGCCTCGATCCCGGACGCCCCTACTGGTACCGCTTCATCGCCGCGGGCGAAGCCAGCCCGACCGGGCGCACCGCCACCCTTCCCGCCCCCGGCACTCCCGCGAATCGCCTGCGCTTCGCTTTCGCGTCGTGCCAGAACTACGAACACGGCTACTACACCGCGTACCGCCACATGGCCGACGAAGACCTCGACCTGGTCTTCCACCTCGGCGACTACATCTACGAGCGCCGCTTCGGCAGCGCCGAGGTTCGCCGGCACGAGGCGGGCGAGGTGCACACGCTGGACGAATACCGTGCCCGCTACGCGCTTTACCGTTCCGACCCCGATCTGCAGACGGCGCACGCGGCGTGCCCCTGGGTGGTCACGACAGACGATCACGAAGTGGACAACAACTGGGCGGCGGACATTCCCGAGGACGACCAGGATCCGGCCCAATTCCTCCTCCGCCGCACGGCCGCGTTCCAGGCCTACTACGAGTTCATGCCCCTGCGCGGCGCCTCCGTGCCGACCGTATCCGCGATGGCGCTCAACCGCCTCCTCCGGTTCGGCGACCTCGCCAGTTTCCACGTCCTCGACAGTCGCCAATACCGCTCCGACCAGGCGTGCGGCGACGGCCGCCGGGTTCCCTGCCCCGAGGCGCTCGATCCCGACCGCACCATGCTCGGCACGTCGCAGGAGGCATGGCTGTTCGATGGTTTGGCGTCTTCGCCCAGCCGCTGGAATGTCCTCGCCAACCAGGTCATGATCGCACGGCTCGAGGGTGCCGCGCCGGACGGCGAGCCCATGGTCTCGATGGACCGGTGGGACGGCTATCCCGCAGCGCAACGGAGATTGCTGTCGTTCCTCGATCGGGCGCGGCCGTCCAACCCGGTCGTGATCACCGGCGACATCCACTCCAACTGGGCCGCCGACCTCAAGGCCGATTTTCAGGACCCCGCGAGCAACACCGTGGGCGCCGAACTGGTCGGCACCTCGATCAGCTCGGGCGGTGACGGCGCCGATGCGCGGGAAAGCACCGGAGACACCCTGGCCCGCAACCCGCACATCCACTTCTTCAACGGCCAGCGCGGGTATGTTCGCTGCGAAGTGACGCCGGAGCACCTCGCGGCCGACTACAGAGTGGTGCCGTACGTCACCCGCCCGGATGCTCCGGTGGCAACGCGTGCGAGTTTTGTTGTGGAGGAAGGGCGGCCCGGGCTGTTGCGGGGTTGATCGCGATGCGGATCCGGCGCCGCGCGCCCGGCGTCAGTCGGACCCACCTCCCCGCACCAGCACCCGCCCCGCGCGCGACCCGGTGAACGCCGAGTTCAGGATCGCCGCCTCGCCCCCCACGAAGATGTGGACCACCCCCGACGACAGCTGGTGCGGCTCGGTGAAGGTCGCGTTGTCCGCAAAGTAGTCGGAGAACACGACGACATCGGCGACCATCCCCTCCTCGATCCTGCCCCTGTCATCCATTCCCATCACCTCGGCGGGGAGCGCGGTCATGGTACGGACGGCCGCCTCCAGAGACATGACCCCGTCCTCGAAGACGTACTTGCCGATCTTGCGCGCAAAGGCGCCGTACGAACGCGGGTGGGGGACGCCCACTCCGAACTCGGGAAGGCCGCCGTCCGACGACGTCATGGTCCACTCCTGCGTCATCAGGGTGTGGACATCCTCCTCGCTCATGTTGAAGGACACGATCGACGGACCCCCCTGCATGATCAGGTCGAGCGCGACGTCGATCGGGTCGGCGGCCCGTTCCGTCGCCAGCTCCGAGAGCAGGCGCCCCTCGATCGACGGGTCCTGCGTGAAGCGCCGGAACTGGATCCGGTCCGCACCGCCGCGCCGCGCCAGGTTCTCGACCATTGCTTCGCGGATCCGGGCCTTTGTGTCCGGGTCGGCCACCCGCTCCGCGAACGCCTCGCTGCCGCCGGCCTGGGACCAGCGAGGCAGCAGCGCAGCGGACAGCCCGGTCGCCGAAGCCAGGTAGGGATACTGGTCCGCATAGACGGGAAGCTCCTCGGCCCGGGCTGCCTCGATCCGCTCCACGATGGTAGCCGAGGAACCCCAAACCGGCGGCCCCAGCGCCTTGATATGGGTGACGACCCCCGTGAGCCCGGCCTGGCGGCTGACGTCGATCACCTCCTCGACGGCCGCTATGACACCGATCGTGTAGTCGGACTCGTCGCGGATGTGGCTCGTGTAAACGCCGCCGAACTCCGCCGCAACGCGCGCGAGCTCGATCAGCTCCGAATTCTCGGAGTAGCTGCCGGGCGTGTAGAAGGTGCCGGACGACAGCCCCCACGCCCCCGCTTCCATCCCCGCCCGCACGAGGCTGCGCATCTGGTCGAGTTCCTCGGCGGTCGGGGCCCGGTCGTCCATCGCCATGACCCGCGAGCGCACCGAACCGTGGCCGATGAGCTGCGCCGCGTTGACGCCGAGTCCGTGCTCTTCCAGGGCGCCGCGCTGCTCGACCAGATCGACAGGGCCGCCGCCGTCCGGGTTGACCACGACCGTGGTGAGGCCCTGGGCCAGCAGCGGCTCGCCGTGACTGAGTCCCTCGCTCGCCAGCCCCGGACCCGAGTGCGAGTGCGTGTCGATGAACCCCGGCGCGACGTAGAGGCCGGTGACGTCGAGCGTGGACCGGGCGGACGCGCCCTCCAGGTCGCCCACAGCGGCGATCACGCCATCGCTGATCGCGACATCGGCTTGCCGGGCGGGGGACCCGGAGCCGTCCAGAACGCGCCCGCCCACGAGAAGTGTGTCATAGGACGGGGACGAGCAGGCGGCGAGGGCGAGGCCCAGTGCCGAAGGGATCAAGGCGCGTGAGCCGGGCCGTCTCTGCTTGGGGTTCATCAAGGTCTCCGAGTTGGCGCGGATTGATTATTGTCTGTAGGCAGTCCACGCGTTTCCTGTTCCCCGAGGCAGCAACCATGACCCGCCTTCTGCTGCTTGCGCAACCGGCCATGCTCCTTCTGCTGGTGAGCACCTCGACCGCCGAGCAGATCACCGTGGGGCTTCGCGCGGGAGCAAGCATGTCCGACCTCGCGGTCACAGGCATTGTCATCGACGATCAGGATCCGCGCAGAGGTTACACGGTAGGGGCGGCGTTCAGTGTGCCTCTTTCCCAATTCCTCGGCTTCCGGATCGGCGCTGCGTACATCCAGCGCGGCTCCACGTCGACTCTGCTGCAACTGGGAGAAGTCGACCACCGAATCCACTACCTGCGATTCTCGGCGCTCGGCAGGGCGACCGCACCCCTGCCGGGCCCGCTTTCGCTGTATGTGGTGGGCGGCCCCGCCGTGGCCCTGGAGACCTCCTGCGAGCGTGAAACCAGGCTCGCGTTGCAACCGGTCACAATCCTGATTGGTTGCGACGATCCGGAGAGCGGCGCCAAGACCAAACCCATCGACTTCGGTCTTGTCGGCGGCGGTGGCTTGCAGTTCGCGCCGTCGGACAGGATCAGGCTGTCGGTGGAGGTGCTATACACTCGCGGGATCCGGTCGATCCTCGAGTCGGCACAGGACTACACCGCCCAGAATCGCTCCCTGGAAATTCACGCCGGTGTGGACCTGCCGATAGGGTAGCCGGAGCCACGCCCCTCTACCGGCCGGGCACGGCTACCGCCCCCTCCCAATCCGGATCCGCCACACCCGTGATCTCGCCCGTCGCGCCGTTCACCCAGATGCCGTGGATCCGGCCGAAGGCTCCCGCACGAGCCACCGCCTGGACCTCCATCCCCCACGACTGCACTTCGGCCACCTCTTCGGGCGTCCATCCGATCCCGGGTGAAGTCTCCATCGCGATCCCCCCATCAATCGGGTGAACCCTGGCCGCGGCCAGCGCGTCGGGCAGGCTCATCTCGTGGTCGACCACGCGCAGCACCGCCTGAACCACCGCCGAGATGATTCTCGCGCCTCCCGCGGCGCCCAGCACCAGCACCGGCTCGCCGTCCCTGAGCACCATCAGCGGAGAGATGCTGGAGCGGGCACGCTCCCCGGGCTCCATGTGTCCCAGGTAGCCGCCCAGGGTCGCCGCGTACAGGAAACCGAGCCCCGGCGTCATCACCTTCGATCCCAGATTCGGGCCGATGGTCTGGGTCAGCGAGACGTACATGCCGCCGCCGTCCGCGGTCGACAGGTGGGTTGTGTGCCCGTGGGACGGCCCCCACCCCTCGTCTTCCCAATCGGCCAGCGCCACCTGCTGCACGGCGCCCGGCACCTCGATGCCGGCTGCGATCTCCGCCGCCCAGGCCTTGTCCGTCATGAACGAGAGGTCGCCCCCGTCCTCCCCCCGCACCGCAGCCCGCGCCTCGAACGCGCGTGCCACCACGGTACCGACCAGGCCGGCCCAGCTGTCGCGATCCAGCGACCCCATGTCGAAATTCTCGAGGATGTGCAGGATGCCTATGCTGACGGCGCCGGACGCCGGGACATCCGTCCCCACAAGGTCGAAACCGCGATAGTTGCCCGTCACGATGCGCGCGTCCTGCGCCTGGTAGTCGGCCAGCGACCGGGCCGTCACAGCTCCTTCGTGCATCTCCATGTCGGCGACGATGCGCTCGGCGATGGGTCCGCGGTAGAACGCGTCGGCGCCGCCGGTGGCGATCGTGCGCAGCGTCGCGGCAAGATCGGGCTGGGGGAACACGGCGCCGGCCTCGCGGGGATTCCCTTCGGCGGTGAGGAAGTGCGCGCTCGAACCCCCGAACTCGGCGAGCTGCTCCGCACCGGCGGCGTGCCGTGCCGCCTCGCCCGGCAGCAGTTCGAAACCGCTTTCGGCGATCTCGATCGCGGGCGCCATGACTTCGTCCAGCGACATGGTCCCGTACTCGTCCAGAAGGCGGCTGAGGCCCGCGACAGCCCCCGGGATTCCAACCGTGGGATACCCGTACGAAGCCTGCGGCGCCGTCTCGGGATCGTAGGTGGCGGGCGCCTGGGTCGTCGCGTCGATTCCCGCGAACGACCCGTCCGGGAGCCGGATCAGGATCTGGGTGCGGCCTCCAATGCTGTTCATCGACGGCTCGACCACGGAAACGGCAAAGGCCGCCGCCACCGCCGCGTCGGCCGCGTTCCCACCCGCCCGAAGCATCTTCGCCCCTGCCTCCGCCGCCACCGGTTGCGCGGCCGCCACCACCCCATCCGGCGAGGACGCCACCTGCGGCAGCACGGCGGGCTCCCCCTGTTCGGCGGGGCCACAGGCCCACGTGCCCAGCAGCGCCACCGCGCCGCAGTAGTACCAGTTAGCTCGCTGACGCATCAGAACGGCTCCCATCTGCTGAAGTACTGTGCCATGAACGTGGTCCCGGCCGGCAGATTCCTGCCTCGCAACGCGAACCGCGCCCCTACCTCGAACTGCCCGGGACCGACATCATAGAGCAGAGAGGGCTGCAGTTGCACGAGGTCGCGCTGAAAGCTCGGGATGCGTATCCCCTCGGTCACCCCCGACGCCCCCTCCCACCCGTCCATCGCCAATCGGTACCCCAGGGGGCCGACCCGACCCCCGAACTGGACGTAGTAGAAGAACTCGTTACCGAAATCCTTCCGCGACTCGGTGTTTTCCTCTCGCCACCGGTAGCCGGCCCAGCCGGACAGGTACGCCGACCGCGGCCAGAACGAATGACCGATCTCAGCCATCACCTCCCAGTCGCGCTGTCCGTCACCGAGGGGGATGACATCGGCATCCACGTCGAAATCCCCCACCGGGAGCTTGGTGCCAGCCCGTATGGCAAACGGTAGTTCCGCACCCGCCCACGACAGCGGCGCGAAACGAAGCCACGCGCGGGTATCGCCGACGCCGGTCGAGGCGCGCTCGCCCGCAATGTCGTCGTAGCGGAGGCGGTTGAAGGAAAGCTGGGTCCACAGGTCCACGCCGGGCGCCAGCCCCAGCGCCGTGGTCAGGAACGACGACGTCGTGATCGCGTGTCCCTCTGCGAAGAACGATCGAGTCGCCCCGCTCGACCCAAAATGGGTGCGGGTATCCTGGTGGTAGACCGCCAGTGCGACCCATCCCTTTCCGGTGCGCTCCACCCACTGCCCCGCGGATTCTCCTCCCGCGGTCGCAAACAGGATGACTGCCGCGCCCAGCACGATGCCGGCGCGCAGACGGCGCTCACTCAACAGGCAGTTCCGTCTCCGGATGGAAGGCCGCCCAGGCCTGCCAGAAGGCTACGTACGCCTCCGGGATGACCTCCAGCCGCTCCCCGGCGAGCTCGCCTTCCGTCGCCACCCCGGCCACCGACCAGTGCGACCCCGTCTCATTGTCCACAATGGCCTCATCCTCCACGCTGAACGTCAGCCGCTGTCCACGTGCGACTGGCCGCACGGCGACGGCCGCGAATCGGGTTCGGTCCCACAGCACCGCCGCCGCGTTACCCCCGTACTCGAACTCCGCGACCCACTTCTCGCCGCGCGCTTCCATCGCATGGAAGGGAAACGCCCGCGGAGGCCCGATCCCGTCGGACGGGAGCCCCAACACCCTCTCCTTGGGCTGACGCCTGCTGTCGTCGCGCGGGATCGGAAAACCCAGGTAGTCGGGATTGTCCGGGTTCTCGTAGGCGTTTCCGTAGGGATTGAGGCTGTAGGTGTCCTGATCGAAGAGGTCGAGGCCGATCACCAACGACCCCGGGAACAGCGTCATCCACCCTTCCCAGCGCATCTCCACGATGGGATACCGCACCAAGGACTCCCCCTCGCGGGGGCCACAGGCTGCCGCCCCCCTCATCTGCGGCCACAGCGAGTCGTCCGACTGCCTGTCATACATGATCAGATTGGCCTGAAAGAGCAGTCCGGACACTCCAAACTCGGCGCCTCCAACGGAAGCTCTGTCGAACGCCAGAGCGGATCCCGTGAGGGGGCAGTAGGTCACGGCGATCTGTTCGTCTCCCCGGTTGAGATTGACTATCTCGTGTCGATACATAATGTTATGAGGAATCGCCAGCCACTCGTCGCCCACCCGGATCCCGATGACACGATCGGCACCGGTCAGGTACGCGGTCTCCGCCTCTTGCTCCGTCGAGACGAATGGGGGATCGGTGAGCGCCGGGATGCCATCCCGCCCAACCCCACCATCAGCGAGGAAGCCAGGGTCGAGCGCGCCACAGCTCAAGTCCGGCTCCAGGCCGAAGGGCTCGTCGGTGGAGCAGGTCGCGAGGGCGCCCGAGAGAACAAGGACCCATCCGGCGTTTCCGGTGTGTCTTTTGTACAGCATGTTCACCAACTCCTGAAAACCGAGGCTAAATGCGCAGGACCGAAGAGGATCTCCGACGCACCCTGAGCCGGATCGACGGGCGCGGGTACCCTGCGTACAGGGATCTTCGTGGCTCCTGGTCTCTACCGCAATTCACGCTGGAAGTTCGCCATGTGCAAGGCGACCCCTTTGCGGCCCCCAGCCGTGTCGCGGTGATTCTGCAACCGGATCGCGCGGCTTTCGATCCGGCAATCCTGTGCAATGCTTCTCGTCGCACGGCGCTGTCCTGTCTGCTGGCCCGCAAGTTCGCACTACGCGCCCGGGCCACCCGTGCACGTCGCACGGGAAGCGGCAGGAGCGGCGAAGTCACCATGCTGGACCCGGGTCAGGTCGTCCTGCCCAACACCGCCGTTCTGATCGACCCGGACGGAACCGTCGAGGCCCGGTTCACGATCGGACTCCCGGCAGCCGGCCGGAGGATTCTGGGGCGTCAGGCCGCCACGCTCCTTCTGGAGTCCCTACCGGCCCTGGTCGCCAGAACGCTGGTGGCAAGCGCGCACTCGCCCGTCCAGCTCAACCGTCATGCGGAGGTGAACGAGGACGCCGACCACATGCGTTCGCAACTGGGCAAGCTGGGCCTGGTGGCGTTCATTGCCAATGACTCTCTGCTGCCACGCCGGAGCGGGATCGACGACCGTCCCCTTCTGGACAACCGGGCAATTCTTTTCAACTCGCCTCCCCGTCTGGAAGTCACGCTGGAGCGTCTCAATTCGCCCCCCGTGGTCGGAATGGGGATTCCAAGGGGTGTCACCCTGCTCGTCGGCGGCGGTTACCACGGAAAGTCCACCGTGCTCGATGCCGTGGCGCAGGGAGTCTACAACCATCGTCCCGGCGATGGGCGGGAATGGGTCGTGACCGATCCGACCGCAACCAAGATCCAGGCCGAGGACGGCCGCTCCGTCGCAGGCGTCGACATTTCGCCCTTCATCGGCACGCTGCCTGCGGGCCAGGACACCACCTGCTTTACGACCACCAACGCTTCGGGCTCGACCAGCCAGGCTGCCGGCATTATCGAGGCGCTGGAGGCAAGATCGAGACTCCTCCTGATCGATGAAGACACGTCCGCGACCAACTTCATGATTCGAGACCGGCGGATGCAGGCGCTGGTACAGGAAGAAGACGAGCCCATCACACCCTTTATCGATCGGGTTCAGAGCCTCTATCGGGACGCCGGGGCCAGCACCCTGCTGGTGATCGGTGGCTCGGGCGATTACCTCGACGTGGCCGATCTGGTACTCGGGATGGTTCGATACCAACCGCACGACCTGACCGAGGAAGCGCGCTCGGTCGCCGGCGCCCATCCCACCGGCCGCATCGTCCGCGACGCGGCGGCGACGTGGCCGTGGCGGCACAGGTGCCCCGACCCGCGTTCGATCCGTCCCTGGCGCGGCCGCAAGCAGCATCACGTCAAGGTTCCCAGCCGCTCCGTAATCGAGTTCGGCAACGATCGTATTGATCTCACGGGGGTCCGGCAGATCGCTCTTCGGGCTCAGGCCCGGGCGATTGCGCTGGCCCTCGCCCACATGCAACAGTTCATGGGGGCGGGCATGGCGGTCGAAGATACTCTGGACGCAATGCGTAACCTCCTCGACAGCGAAGGACTGGACGCCCTCGAGCCGGCCCGGACGGGGGACCTGGCCATGCCGCGCACACAGGAGATCGCCGCTACATTGGCGAGGCTTCGAACCCTCACACTGACTGGAGCACAACCGTGAAGCACGTTGCGGCGCACCGCGCGCTATTCCTGGGGCTTTCCACCCTGCTCATCTCCTTCGGCAGTGCCCGTGGCCAGGAGCCAACCCTGGTCACCACCGTCGAGGGAATCACCGAGTATCGTCTGGACAACGGACTTCGGGTCCTTCTCTTCCCGGATCCCAGCCAGCCCCAGACCACGGTGAACATCACCTACTTCGTCGGATCGCGGCACGAAGGCTACGGCGAGACCGGCATGGCGCATCTTCTCGAACACCTGGTGTTCAAGGGCACGCCCGACCACCCGGACATCCCCCAGGAATTGACCGAGCGGGGTGCGCTCCCCAACGGCACCACCTGGCTGGATCGTACCAACTACTTCGAGACCTTCCCCGCGTCCTCCGACAACCTCGAGTGGGCGCTCGACCTCGAGTCCGACCGCATGGTGAATTCGTTCATCTCCGCGGAGGACCTGGAGTCGGAGATGACCGTGGTGCGCAATGAATGGGAATCGGGAGAAAACAGCCCCTTCAGGGTGCTGCGCCAGCGGATGAACTCCGTCGCCTACCTGTGGCACAACTACGGCAACTCCACCATCGGTGCCCGGGCGGACCTCGAGAACGTTCCGATCGAGCGCCTTCAGGCCTTCTATCGCAAGTACTACCAGCCCGACAACGCACAGCTTGTGGTTGCGGGCCAGTTCGACACCGATGAGGCGTTGGCGCTCGTTGTCGAGAAGTTCGGTGCCATCCCCCGCCCCGACCGCACCGGCGACATGCGCATCTACCCCACCTACACCGCCGAGCCGGTCCAGGACGGCGAGCGCATGATCACACTTCGCCGCACCGGCGACACGAAACTGGTCGCCCACCTCTACCATGTGCCCGCGGGGTATCACGAGGACTTCGCGGCCATCGACCTGCTCGCCTGGGTACTGGGAGACGAGCCCTCGGGGCGTCTGTACCAGGCGCTGGTCGAACCCGGTCTCGCCGCCTCCACTTCGGCCCAGGCGGGCCAAAACCGCGAGCCCGGCACGCTCACCACGATGGCCGTGCTGCGCGACGACGGATCCGAGCAGGAAGTTGCCGCCGCCATGGCCGACGCGCTGCAGGACGTGCTGACCAGTCCGGTCACCGGCGAGGAGGTCGAGCGGGCCCGGCAGGCGCGCACGGCTTCGATGGAGAGGCTCTTCAACGACTCCCGCGCCATCGCGCTGCAGCTCAGCGAGTGGGGCGCGATGGGGGATTGGCGACTCTTCTTCGTACACCGTGACCGGTTGCGCGAGGTCACCGCCGAAGACGTCCAACGGGTCGCCGTGAGCTACCTCAAGCCGTCCAACCGCACCGTGGGCATCTTCGTACCCGACGACAATCCCGACCGCGCGGAGATTCCGGTTGCGCCCGATGTCGCATCCGTCGTGGAGGGTTACCAGGGCGCGGAGGCCGTGGCCGAGGGCGAGGCGTTCGATCCATCCCCCGCGAACATCGACCGCCGGACCGCGACAAGCGACATGCCCAGCGGGATGAAGGTCGCCCTTCTTTCCAAGGATACCCGCGGGGAAACCGTGGTCGCCACACTCGCGCTCCGGATCGGCACGGAAGAGAGTCTGACCGGACGAGGCTCGGCGGGTTCACTGACCTCATCGATGCTCATGCGCGGTACGGCCAATCGCACCCGCCAGGAGATCGAGGACGAGATGAACCGGCTGCAGGCGAGGATCTCCGTCGGAGGCGGGGGGTCGGTCATTTCCGGCCGGGTCCAGGCAACCCGCGAGAACTTCCCCGATGCACTCCGGCTGCTCGGCGAGGTCCTGCGCGAGCCGGCCTTCCCCGCGGACGAGTTCGAGCTCCTGAAGGAACAGCGGCTCGCAGCGATGGAGAGCCAGAAATCGGAGCCGCAGCTGCTGGCCATGCTTGCCCTGCAACGTCATCTGAGCCCGCACGAGCCGGGCCACCCCAACTATGTGTCCACGATGGAGGAGTCGATCGCCGAGATCGAGGCGCACACCCTCGATGAGATCAGGGACTACTACGACACGTTCTACGGGACCGGCGCGGCCACCATGTCCATCGTCGGCGACTTCGACGAAACGGAAGCGCTCCAGATCGTGCAGGACGCCTTCGGGGATTGGGCCTCATCCGTCGCCTTCACGCGAATCGGGAACGCGTACATGGAGATCGATCCGGCGGACCTGCAGATCGAGACCCCCGACAAGGCCAACGCATTCTTCATGGCGGCGCAGGCGCTCCCAATGGACGACAGCCATGAGGACGCACCAGCGCTGACGATGGCCAACTATCTGCTCGGCGGCGGGTTCCTGAATTCCCGGTTGGCCACCCGAATCCGCCAGGAGGAAGGGCTCAGCTACGGCGTCGCGTCCCAGCTGGTGCTTCATCCGATCGACGCCCGCGCGCAGTTCCTGGCGTTTGCAATCTACGCACCCGAGAACCGGGACAAGCTGGAAGCCGCGTTCCGCGAGGAAATCCAGAAGATGCTCGACGACGGCTTCACGGACGAAGAGGTTGCCGCGGGGGTTCAGGGGTACCTGCAAAACGCCAACCTGATGAGGGCCCAGGACCAGGTGCTGGCCGGCACCCTGAGCAACAATCTCTACTTCGGGCGCACGATGGCCTGGCAGACGGAGCACGAAGATGCGATCCGGTCGTTGACGGCCGAGCAGATAAACGCGGCGGTCAGGCGCTGGATCGACCTGGACAGGATGTCCTTCGTGAAGGCCGGGGACTTCGCCAAGGCCCAGCGCGTGATTCCGTAGGAGCTCGGCAGAAACCCGACCCGCCGCCGAACCGGGTACCGGCCGAGTTGCAGGAGCCCTAGGAGGCGGCCTTGGTGTGGCCCGCTTCCGCGAGGAGTTCGCGGAGGCGGGTCTCCCGCTCCGGCAGCGCGGTTCTAGCGATGGTGCGCGCCAGTTCTATGCGCTCTTCCTTGGTGATTCTGTCGAGAATGGAGATCGGAGTGCCATAACGGAGCAGAATGCGCTTTGCGTCAACGGCGACCGAGTCGTTCACTTTGCCTCCTACAGCGGATACTGCTGGATACACCACCTGATGGGGCAGTAATATCGCAGGTTTGGCCGCGGATTTCCATTATCTTGGGTCATGAAGTTCACCGGCCTGTCGCGCTCCGTCGAGGACTATCTCAAGGCTGTCTACACCCTGAATGAACGGGGTGAAGCTGCCGGAACCAGTCAGCTCGCCGAGGTGCTCGATGTGCAGCCTGCGTCGGTGAGCGGCATGATCCGCCGACTTGCCGAGGACGGGCTCCTTGAACACGAGCCGTACCGGGGTGTTCGGCTGACGCGTGCGGGGAGTCGCGAGGCACTGAAGGTCCTGCGGCGCCACCGGATTATCGAATCGTACCTGGTCCAGCACCTCGGATTCGGCTGGGATGATGTTCACCAGGAGGCAGAGCGCCTCGAGCACGCCGCCTCCGATGCGCTGGTGGAACGCATGGCCGAGGCCATGGGTCATCCCACAAACGATCCGCACGGTGCTCCGATACCCACCCGCGGCGGCGATATCGACCCGACTCCCTACCCCCGCCTCGACGAGGTGGAGGCCGGATCCCGAATCACCGTGCGTTCGGTCTCGGACCACGATCCTGCGCGTCTCCGCTACTTCGAGTCGGTCGGAATCGTTCCGGGGGCACAGGCCGTCGTGCACGAGAGCGCAATCGATGGCAAGCACGTGACCCTGACGGTGGGGGACGAACGCGAGTTGCTCACCCTGATGGCCGACGTGGCGCGTCGCGTGACGGTCATGGAGGCATGAGGCGACCCGGCGAGTCCTGCGCTTTGCTGCACGACCGGTATCCCGCGTTGTTGCGCCTCGCCCGCATCGGCCGCACCCGGCTGGCCAACACCCCCACCCCCCTTCTCCCCGCCCCCGCCCTCGCGGCTTCCCTCCGGCCCGACATCGAGATCTCGGTCAAGGCCGACGCCTGGACCGGCCTGGGCCTCGGCGGCAACAAGGTGCGCAAGCTGGAATACGAGCTGGATCCCGCGCGGCTGCGTGGCGCAACCCACCTCGTCACGGCGGGAGGGCCGCATTCGAATCACTGCCGCGTGACCGCCGCGGCTGCAGCGCGGCTCGGCCTTGGCTGCTCGCTGGTCATCAACGGCGAGCCCGAGGATCCCGGGCGCGGCAACCCGCGCCTGCACCGGTTGCTTGGCGCGCGCATCGTGACGGTCGCCGAGAAGGCCGACCGGGACCCGGGCATGGCCGCCGAGGCCCGCCGGATCGCCGAGGCCGGAGGACGCGCCCTGGTCATCCCGGTTGGCGCGTCTACGCCTCGGGGAGCGCTGGGATACGTTCATTCCCTGGTGGAGATGTACGAACAGTCGGGTGGGGATCGCGATCCACCGCCCTGGATCTTCACCTCGTCCTCATCCGGCGGCACCTTGGCTGGCCTGATGGTGGGCTGCGCGATCCTCGACTGGGACGCGCAGCTGGTCGGAGTGAGTCCCGACGAATCGGCGGCCACGATCCTGGCGAAGGCCAGCGATATCGCGGTCGGGGCAGCCCGAATTCTCGACGAGAGCGGGAACGATGCGGACAGTGCGTACCTCGGCCTCGTGCCGCGAGTCAAGCGCGTGGCAGCGTCGGTCCTCACCACCGACGAATTCGTGGGTCCGGGCTATGGCCACTCGACATCCGACGGAGAAGCGGCCATCGCGCTCTTCGGAACCCGGGCCGGAGTCATCCTCGACCCGGTGTACACGGGCAAGACCGCCGCCGGGATGATCGTCTGGATCCGTAACGGGCGTGTGCCGGCCGACACTCACGCCATCTTTGTGCACACAGGGGGCCATCCGGCGCTGTTTCGGTAGTGGGGGACGCATTGCGGCGCTCCGATCGACAGTTACCTTACCGCCAACGGCACGCCGCGAACGGCACAGACCCAAGACCGGAGGCTCCCATGTCCAGACCGCGCGCATTAATGCTCTACCTGCTGTCCCTGATGCTCATTCCAGCGGCGCTCGGCGCCCAGAACGAGCCTGACGGCACGCTCAACCTGGTCACCTACCTCGACTGGGAGACGGTGTCCAATCCGCAGATCTCTCCCGATGGGAGCCAGATCATCTTCACCCGCGGCTGGGTGGACAAGGTCAACGACCGCCGCAATTCGTCGATCTACATCATGGACGTGGACGGCAGCCGGCCACGCGTGCTGGTCGAGGACGGCTCGTCGCCCAAGTGGTCGCCCAGCGGGGACCGCATCCTCTTCACAGCCGAAGGCGACCCCGAGGGCAGCCAGATCTTCGTGCGGTGGATGGACGACGAGGGCGCAAAGACCCAGATTGCCCACCTGGAAAACTCGCCCAGCAATGTGGAATGGTCTCCCGACGGCACGCAGATCGCGTTTACGATGTCGGTCGATGCGGACAACCCGTGGCCCATCAGCCTGCCGGGCCGTCCCGAGGGTGCCGAGTGGACCGATGCGCCGAAGGTCGTCGACAGGCTCGTCTACCGGCGCGACCGGCGCGGATACATCGACGAGGGCTTCAGCCATCTCTTCGTCGTGCCGGCCGACGGCGGCACCGCGCGCCAGCTTACGGACGGCGACTGGAACCACAACGGCGTCGCCTGGACACCCGACGGCGCCGAGATCCTCTTCACGTCGCTGCGCGTCGAGGACGCCGATCACCAATGGCGCCAGTCGGACATCTATTCCGTCGCGGTCGCCAGCGGGACCATCACCCGGCTGACGGACCGATCCGGTCCCGACGGCTCGCCCAGTCCCTCGCCGGACGGCAGTCTCATCGCTTTCTCAGGAAACGACCTGACCACCGACACGTACATCACGCGCAAGCTGTACGTGATGAACCGCGACGGGTCTAACGTCCGCATGATCAGCGACGGCTTCGACCGCCAGGCGTCGGGCACGATGTGGGCCGAGGACGGAAGCGGCTTCTACGTGAACGTGTCGAGCGAAGGCACCCGCAACCTCCATTTCGTGTCGGTGGACGGCGGCGTCACGCCGGTCACGAACGGGAACCACATGCTGAGCGTGTCGTCGATCGGTTCCGGCCTCGCCGTGGGCACGCTCACCGCCTACCAGCACCCCGGCGACGTGGTCTCATTCCCGCTGAGCAGCCCTGACCAGATCGCCCAGCTGACCGAGGTGAATGCTGATGTATTGCAGGGCGTCGCTCTCGGCGATGTCGAGGAGGTCTGGTACAAGTCGGTGGAGGACTTCGACATCCAGGGATGGATCATCAAGCCCCCGGACTTCGACCCGTCCCGCAGGTACCCCCTGATCCTCGCGATCCACGGGGGGCCGCATGGCATGTACAACGTCGGCTTCAACTTCGGATGGCAGAATCACGCGGCCAACGGCTACGTCGTGCTGTACACGAACCCGCGCGGCTCGTCCGGCTACGGCAGCGCCTTCGGCAACTCGATCAAGAACGCGTACCCGGGCAAGGACTTCGACGACCTCATGGCCGGCGTCGACCTCGTGATCGAACAGGGCTACATCGACGATCAGAACATGTTCGTCTACGGCTGCTCGGGCGGCGGCGTGCTGACTTCATGGGTGGTGGGCCACACCGACCGGTTCGCCGCGGCTTCCGCGAACTGCCCGGTCACGAACTGGTTCTCATTCGTGGGCACGACCGATGGCGCCAGCTGGTACCGCAACTTCGAGCACTTCCCCTGGGACGACCCGTCCGAGCACCTGCGCCGCTCGCCGCTGATGTACGTGGACAACGTCACCACTCCCACCATGCTGATGACCGGCGAGGGCGACCTGCGCACGCCGATGCCGCAGACCGAGGAGTACTACCAGGCGCTGCGGGTCCTCAACAAGGCGCCGACCGCCATGGTGCGCTTCAAGAACGAGTGGCACGGCACCAGTTCGATGCCGTCGAACTTCCTCCGGACGCAGATCTACCTGCGGGAGTGGTTCGAGAAGCACCGGCGGGGAGGACCCGTAACCGACCAGTGACTGGGTGGCCGGCATGGCTTGTGAATCCGTTCACAAGCCATGCCGGGGCCAGTTCGCAGTCCGCGGCGTTGCCGGTCAGCCCTTCGCGGCTTCGTAGATGCCGACCTTCAGGGGCGGGTCTACCCACCAGTGGAAGTAGAAGCGGTTCTCGCCTTCGACGATGATGCCCTCGCGGCGCTCGCGCGTCTTGGGCCAGTCGTTGCGCTCGTTCAGGACGACCAGCACCTGACCCGGTTGCAGCCTGTCGACCCATTCGTCGAGGGCCCGCTCCAGGTTCACCAGAAGCTCCCGCTCGGCGTCGCGCTGCACCGGGGCGTCGGCCTGGGCGTGCACTTCGCCGGCGTCAGCGAGACGGTGCCCTGTCGAGAATTCGTCCGCCGGGAACGAGTGCTGGCGGTCGCGGCGAAACCCGATCTCGGTCATCGCGCTGGGATTGAAGCTGGGCGTGACGCTGTGATACCAGCTGCCGTATCGGCGTACGATCATGTCTTGCCGCCTTCGCTGTCGTGACTCAGCAGGGCGGCCAGTTCGTCCGGATCGAGGCGCTCGCCGGCCCTGCTGCCCGTGCCGCGACCGGAGCGGGATCGTGGGCGCGCGGCGTCCTTCCTCTCCATGACCGCGCCGCCGGCGAAGTCGAAATCGGGATGGTGCACCTTTTCCAGCTTGCGCTCCAGATCGTACTCGAGCGTGCGGAACGCGCCGAGATCGCTCGACGTGACGAACGTCACCGCCTCGCCGGTCTTTCCGGCTCTTCCGGTGCGGCCGATGCGGTGGACATAATCGCCAGGGTCGAGCGGAACGTCGTAGTTGACCACGTGGGAGATGTCGTCGATGTCGAGACCGCGCTGGGCGATGTCGGTCGCGACCAGCACCCGCACCTCTCCCTGCGTGAAACGCTCCATCGCGCGTGTGCGGTGGCGCATCTGGCGGCTCCCATGGATCACATCGCATGAGACGCTGGCTCGATCCAGCCGTGACTTCAGCGCATCCGCGCCGACCTTGGTGCGGGTGAAGACCAGCACCTGGTCCCACCCGGGCTGACCGAGCAGATGGACCAGGAGATCGGGTTTCCTGTCGGGCCGGACCGAGTAGGCGATCTCCGAGATCCCCTCGACCCTCGAGCCCGATGGAGACGCCTCGACCCACGCAGGCTCCCGGGTCATGCGAAGCGCGAGGTCGTGGACCGCATTCGGCATCGTAGCCGAGAAGAGGAGCGTCTGGGGCCGCTTGCCCAGTCCCCTGACCACATCCTCGATCTGGGGACGGAATCCCATGTCGAGCATCCGGTCCGCTTCGTCCAGGATGAGAATGCGGACGCCCGTCAGCCGGGCACTGCCCCGCTTTTGGAGATCGATCAGACGCCCCGGTGTAGCGACGATCACCTCGTCACCCCTCTTGAGAGCGTCGAGCTGTGGGCCGTAGGCCACACCGCCGTGGATCACCGCCGACCGGACCTTCGAGCCCTTGGCGAGTGCACCGGTATCTTCGCACACCTGCTGTGCCAGTTCCCGGGTGGGGCAAAGCACAAGGACCTGAAGCCCTGCGCCGGCGTCGATCATCTCCAGCGCCGGCAACATGAAAGCCCCGGTCTTGCCTGTACCGGTCCTCGCGATTCCCACTACATCTCGCCTGGCCGTGACCAGGGGAATCGCTCGGTGTTGAATGGGAGTCGGAGTCGTCCATCCCAGCGCCTCAACGGCGGCCAGACGGAGTTCAGAGAGCCCGAAGGCTGAAAAGTCTGTCGTTTCGGTCAAAAGCTGCTATTGCCCAGAGAGTGATTTGCATGAAAAGGGGGGACTGCCTGACACGAATGTAACCGTATTGCCCCGAAATCCTGAACACTGAAGCCGATTTCGGCCTCTTGGCCGTGACTTGGCATACATATCGCACTTATTGTTATGCATGGCCCCGATCCCCACTTCCGTCCTCTTCGTTTGCCTGGGCAATATCTGTCGTTCACCGCTTGCGGAGGGGATTTTTGCCCACCTCGCCGAGTCTCGCGGCATGGCCGGCCGATTCCGCGTCGATTCTGCGGGAACCGGTGCATATCATTCGGGGGAACGGCCGGATTCGAGATCCATCGCGGTCGCTTCGAACCACGGCGTTCGGCTGCCCGGGGTCGCTCGTCAGGTTGCCCGTAGCGATATGGGCCACTTCGACATGATCGTGGCCATGGATCGCAGCAATCGGCGCTCGCTGGAGCGCATGCGGGGCTACGGTGACCACAACGGCCACGCCGAAATCGTGATGATGCGCGACTACGATCCCGAGCGCGGCAGCCGGGACGTCCCCGATCCGTACTACGGCGGGCCGGACGGTTTCGAGCGGGTGTACGGGATTCTGGAGCGCTGCTGTGACCGGCTACTTGACACCTTGACCGACCAACAATGTTGAGAGCCGCGCCGACACCGGGAGGAGTCGCCCACGGCCGCACCGGGGAATCTCTCATTCGGGGGGCTGGTGGCGGTCGTGCGGTTCCGGTACCGACCGCCGTCCTCGACAGCGCGCTCGACAGCATCCAGATGCGACGGTCGCATGTCGTGGGTGCCAGACTCGTTAACGGCGGCAGCATCAACAAGGCAGTCAAGCTGCAGACGAATGCGGGTGATTTCTTTCTGAAATGGCACCCCGGAGCCGCGAATCAACTCTTCCGAATGGAGGTGGAAGGGCTCGAAGCACTCGCAACTTCCCGGGCTGTCAGCGTGCCCGCTGTGGTTGCCCGGTCCGGCGATGCCGATGAGGGTCCGTGGCTCCTGCTGGAATGGATCGAGGAGGGAGTCCCGGTCAGATCCTCGTGGCGTGAATTGGGACGGAATCTGGCGGGGCTTCATCGCTCGTGGTCCGAGGATCGCTACGGCTGGCCGTCGCACAACGTCATCGGGACACTTGATCAACCAAATGGATGGTTTGACAACTGGTGCCAGTTCTGGGCCGAAAAGCGCATCCTCCCCCTCGCGTGGTCGCTGAGGGCCGCCGGAACCATCGCCTCGGAGCAGTTGACCGTGATCGAGGACCTCGCGCATCGCGTGGACACGCTTCTGGCGCCGGCCGCGAGAGCCGATGGCCCGTCGCTGCTGCACGGCGACCTCTGGTCCGGCAACGTTCTGTTCGCGCACGCCGGCAAGGCAGTACTGATCGATCCCGCCGTATATGTCGGGCACCGCGAGGTGGACCTTGCCATGTCTCGCCTCTTTGGAGGCTTCCCGGCGACCTTCTACCACGCATACGCGGAGACCTGGGCGCTGCAGCCTGGTCACGAGCTGCGCCTTCCCGCATACCAGCTCTACCCCCTGCTGGTACACGCGCGGCTGTTCGGCGGCGGCTACGTGCCCGCTGCGCTGCGGGCGGCCGAAACAGCCTTGTCGGCCTGCTAGCGGGCTATCGCCGCACCGCCACCATCAGTCCGTCGCCCACCGGCAGAATCGTTGCGTCAAAACGACGATCCGACGACAGGACCTCATTGAAGTGATTGAGATGGCCGGCAAGCGGGTCGGACTCGGGATCCAGCACGCGGCCTGCCCAGAAGGCGTTGTCGGCCATGAGCAGCCCTCCCGGTCCTAGTAGACGGGCGGCTTCTTCCAAATAGGTGGTGTAGCGTTCCTTGTCGGCGTCCAGAAATACGACGTCGAAGGACCTGTCCGGGCCCAGTTCACGGAGCAATTCGGCGGCGTCTCCGACTCGAATGTCGACTCGATCCGCCAACCCGGCCCGCTCGACCGACCGCCGCGCCACCGATGCGTGCTCGGGGTTGATCTCGACCGTGATCAGTCTGCCGTCCGCCGGGAGGGCGCGCGCGATCCAGATCGCCGAGTAGCCAGCGAGGGTGCCGACCTCGAGCACGCGCCGTGCACCGGCCGCCCGCACGAGCACCTGAAGGGCCCGGGCGGTGGCCGGTGGAAGCTGGATCCTGGGCATCTCCGCCTCGTCGGCACGCGCGCGCACACGGCGCAGGTGGTCGTCCTCCGTGGCGTAGAGGCGCTGGACGTACCCCTCGAGCGCGTCGTGGTCGAGGGCCGAGGGGTCGGGGGCGCCGGAGGGGATCTTTCCCTCCGCCGCGTCGCGGTCACCCACCCAGCACCGTGGCCATGCGCCGCACGCCCGCTTCGATGTCTTCGTCCGAAGAGGCGGTGCTCATTCGCGCGAAGCGGGCGTCGCCGAAGGCTTCGCCCGGCACGATCGCAACCCCTGCCTCTTCCAGGATACGGGCGCAGACATCGTTGGCGCAGGTGAGCTCATCGTCGAAGACTCCGTCTACGCGGAAGTACAGGTAGAAGGCCCCGCCCGGCATCACGTAGGGGCACCCCGGCAGAAGCTCGTCGAAGAGGCGCGTGACGAGGCCTCGGCGGCGGCGGAAGGCCTCCAGCATGCGGGCCTTGTCGCGCGCGGCATCCTCGTCCCGCGTCAGCGCCTCCAGAGCTGCAACCTGTGACGGCGTAGCGGCGTTGAGCGAAACGTGGCTCTGAAACGCCGACATCTTCGACGCGAGCTCGGCGGTGGTGTAGGAGAAGCCGACACGCCACCCGGTCATGGCGTAGGCTTTGGACATCCCGTTGGCCACGACAAGGTGTCCCACGGTATCCGGATCCAGGTCCAGGGCACCCGGCGCCTTTCCGCCGTCGTCGCCGAAATGGATCTCCTGGTAGATCTCGTCGGAGATCAGCGTCACATCTCGTTCCTTCGCCCACTCCGCTATCGCGCCGAGCTCCTCGCGGGAATAGACCGCGCCGGTCGGATTCGACGGCGATGAAATGATCAGGCCCCGGGAGCGCGGTGTGGCCGCGGCCTCCAGGTCGTCCGCAGTCAGCAGAAAATCGCGGCTGGCGCTTCCGGCAACCGGCACCGGCTCCGCCCTGGCCAGCGTGACCATCTCGGGATAGGAGGTCCAGTACGGTGACCCGATCATCACTTCATCGCCTGGCCCGAAGAGGCAGAAACAGGCGTTGTACAGCGACTGTTTGGCCCCCGCCGAGACGACGACCCGGGCGCCTTCGGCCGGGTATGCGGTGCCGGAGGTCATGTACCTGGCCGCGGCGGCGCGCAGTTCCGGGAGTCCGGCGGCTGGCGTGTACCGCGTCCGACCGTTCCTGATGCCCTGAATCGCCGCATCCGAGATCCACTCGGGCGTGCGGAAATCCGGCTCGCCCGCGCCGAGGTTGATGATGTCGCGGCCGGCGGCGGACAGTTCCCTGGCCAGGGTGCTCACCGCTACGGTCGCCGATGGGCGCAGCTTTGCAATGTTTTCCGAAAAGGTCATCGGTTAGCGTTATTCGTTCCGTTGGAGGAGGAAGGAAGGTCAGATGGATTCACAAGGAACCGAGCGGACAATAAGCCGGGACGCCGATGGGTTCGCAACCCCACAGGGCACTCGAGGCTCCGTTTACTTCGATTTCGTCGATCCCGTCTCCTGCGTTGTCGCCAGCATGTTCGACGAGGCCGATGCGGCTGAGCTGGTCGACTGGCGCGGTTTCGAGCTGTGCCCTCCTCCCGGCCCTCTGATCGATCCGGGTGGCGACGCCTGGCGGGGCCGCCATGCCCTCGCGGTCGCGCTCGCCCAAGGCACCGGGGCCGCCCGTCCGTCCCGGCCCACACTCCTCCCGTGGACGCGCAAGGCACACGAACTCTGTGAGTTGGCGCGGGAGCGGGGTTTTGCGCATCGTGTCCGCCGGGCTTTGTTTCGGGCCCATTTTGCCGATCACGCCGACATCGGTCGCATAGACGCGCTGGTGGACATCGCGGTTCGAGCCGGACTCGACCGGACGGAGACCAGGGCCGTGCTGGATGTCGATCGCTACACGGTCGCTGTTGTTCGCAACCGTGAATCGGCGCATGCGCAGGGGATTGTGGACGTCCCGGCGCTCGTGTCCACTGCCGGAAGTCTGGTTGACTCGGGCGTCCTGAGCGAGATTAGGACGTTCATTGAGCGCTGCACTCAGGACAATCAATAGGAGCAGATCAGTCGAAATGGCAGGGTATCAGCGAAAAACGGCCCTGGGCCCTCAGGAAGTTCTGGCGAAGGCGGAGACGCACCTCCCCAGGTACATCGGGCTCATGCGTTCAAAGCAGTCTTCCCATGGGGCCACCTACATCGGCAAGGAAGGAACAGTGGTGCTCACCGCCCATCGTCACGGACCGTTCACGGACGTCACGGCCCTTACAGACGGGCTCAGGACATCGCGCATGGACTACGAGATCCAGCGCTTCCTGAACGTCCTGCCCTACGAGCATGGAGAAGCGGTGGGCCCGGAGCCCGGCGACCCGGGTCACTGACTCCCCGCGACAACCCCCTGATGACAACATTCGAGCACCTGCCCCTCGGCCCCGAGACCGTGGCGGCCCTGGCAGCCGAGGGAATGGAGGTGCCAACCCCCTTCCAATCCGCGGCAATCCCCGTAATCGCCCGCGGCAACGACCTCATTGGACGGGCCGGGCCCGGGAGCGGCACGCTGGTGGCCTACGGTGCGCCGCTCATAGAGCGCCTCGAGGGCGGCGCCGGTTCACCGGCCTGCCTGGTTCTGTGCACCGGACATCGGCAGGCCACGGAACTCGCACGCTCCCTGGCCCGGCTGTGTGAGGCCTCGGGACAGCGGGCGGCCGCCCTGTCCGCGAATTGGAACCACCCCGAGCTTGCCGACTTTCTCTTCGTACCCATCGACCGTCTGGACGCGATGTACGACGGCACGGTGAAGATCGATTCCGTCCGCGCCATTGTTTTTCACGATGGCGACGGATTGGTGAAGAGTGTGCCCGGCGACCGCCTCGAGGCGCTGCTGACGGGGCTGCCGAACGGCTGCCAGCGCATTTTCTGCGGCCTCCCGTTCGGGCCCGGCCTGCGCTCGCTGGCGCGGCGCTTCACCGCGAAAGCGGTCACCATCCCACCCGGCGACGGTCCCCGCAAACAATCGCGTGGGCGGCGCGAGGCGGTGCGCGACCTGCACTTCACGGTGGCCGAGGGCGACCATACGGAGGCGGTGCTGACGCTGGTGTCGAACCTGCTCCAGGATTCCACGCGTCATGTCCTCCTCTACACGGCTTCCGCAGACCAGGCGGCGGACCTGGGCGATTTCCTGGCCGTGCACGGGTACGAGTCCGGCGCGGCGGGCGACACCTCCGTCCCGGTGTGGCTGTGTCCCGGGGAGGAGGTAGAGGCACGGGAAGCCCTGCAGGCCATGCACGATGCCAACGGGGTGGCAACCGTCTCATGCGGGGTGCCGTCGGGGGCCGGTATCGCGAAGATCAGGCACTCTGGCGCCGGCGGACCCGCCTGGACGTTGCCCGCCGTGCGCGAAATCGGACACCTCAGGCAGGTCGCCTCCGAAGCCGGACTGAAGCTCAAGCGGGTTCGGCCGGACCGGGCAACGCGCGTTTCGGCGACGCTCGACGAACTCGCCGACCGCCTCCACGAAGCCGCCCGCGCCCCGGAAGCCACGCCGTACTACCTGCTGGTGGAATCTCTCCTGGAGCGCTTCACCGCAGCGGAGGTGGCCGCGGCCGCCCTCCTCCTCCTCGACCGCCGGTCAAGCCCCATGGCGGGGGCGAAGCGGGGAGCCGCGGCCGCTTCCGCCAGCGTCCCCGAGAGCTGGGTGCGCCTCTTCGTTTCCGCTGGTCACCGCGACGATCTGGGGCCGGGCGACATACTCGGCGCGATCACCAGCGAGTCGGGTCTCGACGGCAAGAGAGTGGGCCGGATAGATGTCCGGGAAAGCCATTCTCTCGTGGAAGTGTACGAGGGCGATGCCAAAAAGGTGATCGGTGCCCTGAACGGTACCACGCTCGGGGGCCGGAGCCTGCGTGTGGACTACGACAGGGCAAAGGACAGCCGCCCGCAGGGGAAACCGTCAGGTGGCCCTTCCAGACCACCGCGCGGAGGCGGCCCTTCCAGACCGCAGCGGGGGCCCTCCAGGCCATCCCGCGGTCCTTCCGGTCCATCCCGCGGCCCATCTCGCGGCCCATCGAGAGGGCCATCCCGCGGTCCATCGAGAGGGCCATCCCGCGGTCCATCGAGAGGGCCTTCTCGCGGTCCATCCAGAGGGCCTTCCCGCGGTCCCTCAAGAGGGCCATCCCGCGGTCCCTCTAAGCCGCCATTTCGTCCCGGCGCTTCCGGATCATCCGGTAGATGAAGAAACCGGCCGCAACGAACAGGCCGATCTTCAGGCTCATCATCAACACGCTGAACAGCATGCCCAGAAGCGGGCTTGCCGCGGCGACCAGCAGCTTGAGCAGCAGGACGCTCACGGCTCCGGTCGCGGCGACGGCGCCCAGTGTCTTCACGTAGTGCATCTAATCTCCTCCGGCTTCACGATGCGCGCGGCCCGAGCCGACAAGCTCCGGCCCCACGGCATGATTCAACTCTTTCGGATCTGACCGCAACCCGGCTGGGTGGCGCGTCCTGCAGGTCCCTACCTGCGAAACCGGTATGAGAGTTTCATGAATACGCCTTCAGCCTCCGGACGCACATCACGGAACCGGAAGGCCTGCATGTCTTCCATCCGCCGGGAATACCCCACAAAGAAGACCGTACCCGGCGTCGGTTCGTAGCTCAGCAGCGTCTCGATCGAGAAGTCGTTCGATTCGGACCCCTGCAGTGCCGTGCACGACGTGCTCGAACAGTAGGAGACTTCCTGCCCCCCCGTCGGGCTCATCAGAACACCGCGCTCCTGGCTGCCGTACTCGACGATGGCCCGCACAAAGAGTGCCCGGTTGAACTGGTACTGTGCCCGCACCCTCGGGATCGTGGCGCTCGAGTAGAGCGACCCGTCGCGCTGCCGGTAGAGACTGGTGTGAGTGACCCCCACCTCCGAGCTGAAGTTGGTGGTGAGGAAGAGGTTGAGGCTGGCGTTGCCGGACCACGAATCGGCGATGTCGACAGGGGTGTCGGTAATGAAGTCGAAGAGCGGCGTCTGCGAGCGCGTCAGGCGAACGTTGCTGCGCACCTTGTCGAATGGACTCACCCAGATGAACACGGTTCCCGAATTCAGGCCCTGGAAGAGGGACTGATCGGGGAAGAAGGGGGCGGAGCCGCCATCCGGCGCCATCGCGTAGAGCCCCTGATAGTCCGCCGGGTTGAACTGGAAGTACGAGCGGGAGTAATTCCCGAAGATCGTGATGTTGTTGCGGAACGACACGCTCCCACCGAGCCGGAATCGTCGCTCTTCGGCCCAGTTGCGCTGCCAGAACGCATCGTGGTCCCAGAAGCCCTCGACCTCCAGGCTGGGGCCGAAGCGCTCGATGAGGTCGCCGGGCTTGCCCCGGAAGTTGTAGCTCACCGAGGACCGGACGTTCGTCGTTCCCGTGCGCCGGATGAAGCCGCTTCCGGCAAGGAAGTCGTCGGTCACGTCCGTCATGCCGGCGTCGAATTGCAGGTTGCGTCCCGAACGGGCGAACTGCGCAGAGACCAGCGAGCCGGTGGTCCTGTCGGAGGCACCCTCGGCGGTGCGGCTGCCGGCAGCCAGCAGGGTCATCGTGTAGCGCTGCTGGAACTGGAAGCGTCCGTCGATTCCGGCCACGCGGTTGAACCGGTCCCCGTTGTGGGTGCGGTCGGTGTACACCATGCCGACGTTGGACGTGGTGCCGAGATCGCGCCGCAGCCGGAAGATGTTGACGACGGGATTGGCCGAGTCATCCAGGCCGTCCGGGCTGGAGACATCGTCCACAGCGCTCAGGAATCCCGCGTTGAAATTCCCGATCTTGCCTTGAACCTTGGCGCCCCCCACCGGATTGACGATCGATCGGGTGTAGACGAGCTGCTGGGGCAACCGGAAGATCTCGGTCCCCTCCAGGAAGAAGGGGCGCTTCTCCCGCAGAAACAGGGCGAAGCGCTCGTTGACCTGGATCTGTCCGGCGTCGGCTTCGACCTGCGAGAAGTCGGGGTTGTAGGTTCCGTCGAGGGTCAGGTTCGACGTGATCCCGTAGGTCAGATTGAACCCGAAATCGCCGTCGATGCCCCCGCGCTGTAGGGCCCCGGCGTCCGCGTCGTAGACACCCTGTTTCGAGAAGGTCTGCACCGGGTTGATCTCGAGAAAGAGACCGGGATCCAGGTCCCTGAGTCCGGTAAGCCGGCCGAACTGCTCCATCCGGTTGGCCACATTCGCGGTCACCGGCGCCCACGACTCCGAATAGCCGTTGCGCGCGATTCGCCGCTCGATCTGCAGACCCCAGTCCTGCATTTCAGCTTCTTTGAACTTGATGCTCTTCAAGGGGAGCTTCACTTCAACCGAGTAGCCCCAGTCGTGGACCTGCCCGTCGGAGTCCCACACGAAATCGGGGTTCCAGTCGATCGGAGGACCCATGCGCCGCTCCCGCCGACCGCCACCGCCCACGACCCACAGGCCGTCCTGCTGCACGCCCAGCGGGTTGACCATGATGACATAGCCGCGGCGCCGGTCGTTGAAGGTGTCGACGATGAAGCGGACATAGTCGTCGGAATAGCCGTAGGAATCGCGGTCACCGAGAGTGGCCCGCACCCCGCCCTCGACGTCGTCGTAGGCCTTGACGCTGAAGTAGATGGCGTCGTCGGTAAGCAACACGCGGGCTTCCGTCCGCTGCGTGGCCGGCACGCCCTCGACCGGGTCGAACTGGGTGAAACCGGTCAGCACCGGTGCGTTTAGCCAGGCTGCCTCGTCTGCCACTCCGTCGATGCTGATCTCCGCATCCGCCAGCTTCGGACTGGGGACGTCGAGTTGTCCGTCACTGCCGTGGTATTCGACATCGGTCGGGCCGGGATCGGCTGTCGCGGTCGCATCGCGATTCGCGCTGAGCTGTGTGTCCTGACCCGCTGTCGCAAGAGTGACGGTCATCGCCGCCAGGAGTGATATCATTTCGATCTATGTCTTTCGATTTCGGTTTTTCCGGATTTCATGCCAGCCTTATAAGACACCCGGGCCACACGATTCGTTGAGCAGTCATGGACAGTCATTATACCGGACGGCAGAAGCGTCACCTGATGGATCAGATCGTGGAAGGCCTGGCCTCTCCGCGCTGCCCAGGCTGCCAAGGCCCGTGCGCCGTGATTCGCACCGGGCCGAGGGGCGATGTCGCCTATGTGCGTGACAGGGTGCTGGTGCGCTGCTCACGCTGTCTGTGCAGCTGTGTAGTCGAGGCCCGGGAGCTCGGCGGCTGAGCCGGCGGACCGGCCACCCACGGGACCAGCGGCACATTGGCCGGTCCCGGAGCCGGGGGCTATCGTTGACCGGGGCGAAGGGGAGCCCCCGCCACGGCGGCTTCCCCACCCGCATCCTTCGCAGCCACGAGGAACACCCCATAGAGAACGACAGACATCGTTGCCGTGCCGCGGGCTCGTCGCACTCTCTGCCGGCTGCCCTGGCCTGCCACCTCTTCCCGCTGGCCGTGCTCCTCGTTGCGCCAGTCATGCCCCTCGCCGCACAGGACGGGGACCAGTCGTCGCGTGGCAAGGGTCCTCTCGTCCTCGAACTCGCATCGAGCACGCGGTCGGTGGCCCTCGGCGGCGCGTTCTGGACCGGCGGCGACGGCAACCTCGCCATTTTCCACCATCCCTCCCTGGTCGCGGGCGAAGGCTTCGGGGGCTCCCGCCAGCGGATCGGCGGCAGCACCCACCTGGCCCTGAGCGGCAGCGGCAGCTGGATGGGCGGGACCGTGGCGGCGGGACTTTCCGTCCTGACCTACGGGACATCGGCCGATTCGCCGCTGGAACTGCCCCGCGAGGCTGCGGAGCTGATCGCGGGGGGCCACCGGGCTGCCTCCGAATACACTGCGGCGGTGGGGTTCGCCGACGAGCTCTTCGGGATGGGGGTCGGCGCCGCGGCCAAGCTCGTCGGACAGCGGCTGGGGGGACTGAGCGGCAGCACCGTTGCGGTGGATCTGGGACTCGGCCGGGAGCTCGGGCCGATCACCGCCGCCGTCACCGTGCAGAACCTGGGCTCCGCGTTGAAGCTGGGCCGTTACGAGACGCCACTCGCGCGCCGGGTGGTGGTGGGCGCGGGAACGAACGGCCGGGCCCCGGTCGGGCCGCTCGACATCGGCGGCGCTGTTCAGGTGGCGCGGCGGGGCGATGGCGAGATTGTTCCCGGGGGCGGGTTGGAGATCGCGTGGTGGCCGGTCCAGCGCCGCATCTTCATCACACGGATCGGTGCGGTGCGGCGGGTAGGTGACAACGACGGCTCACCGTTCACCTTCGGGGCGGGGTTCGAGGGTGACCGTATTCGGGTCGACTACGCCTATCGCGACGGATTCACGCACCTGGATCTCGGGGCGGACCAGCACAGCATAGGGATCGCGATCCGGTAGGGGCCTCACCCCGGAGGCACGCGAGCCGCCCGGAAGCCCGGGTGGAGCTGTGCCAGTCCCACATCGTCGACCACCACCGTGCCGATATCGCTTTGGTCGAAAACCAGCGCCACCGCCTGGAGCGTCGCAGGATCGAACGCCGGATTCGCGCGGGCGAAGTCCCCGAGCGGGATGGAGAAATGCTGCAGGATCAGCTCCCAGGGATTCGCGAAGCGGTTGTCCTCGAGGTCGCGGCGGCGCATTACGCGGATCGTGAGGGGTCGGCGCAGCGCCCCGTAGTCGGTCAGGCCGACCCGGGCGGTGTCGCCGTCGGCGTCGATGGCCGCGACGGTCAGCTGCAGAGGTGGCTTTTCCTCGTCGTCGTCGCCAGAGTCGCGGCGGTCCTCGTCGGCCTCGCGGGCAGAGCGGTCGCGGTCGCCCTCGTCCCCCTCCTCTTCTTCCTCGGCATCGGGGTGCTCCCGCGGGCCCGGCTCGTCGTCGAGGGCGCCCACGTGCATCTCGAGGGTCGTTTCGCGACCGGCTGACCACTCGTCGGCCAGGTCGGCGGGCAGCGAAAACGTGAAGGCGGCGGGCGGCGCGGGCTCGTCGGAGCCCCGATAGCTGTTGTTCCACCCCAGCCAGAGCGCCTGGTTGAGCTGGGACGACGAGGTGTTGGTGCGGTTGCTGGAGCGGAGATCGAGGCGGCCCTCGCGCCAGGTGCTGAAGTCGGCGCCGTGGAGGGTGACGCCGGGAGCGGAGCCGGTTGTGACGTCGATGTCCTCCTCGAAATCGGCCAGGGGGCGGAAGGACGAGTCCATGAAGCGCGTGATGTACATCGTCTTCGGGAGCCAGCCGCCGGCCACGCGGTGGTCGCGGAAGAGGGGGCGGTAGCGGTCGTCGCCCTTGAGGGTGATGTCGAGGAAGGCGGAGACGAAGACGCGGCCGAACTCGCGCTGGTCTTCGGGGGGCAGAAGGCCATCCAGCGCCAGGATGCGGGGGCTGCGGGGGCCGTTGTCGTGTGCGCCCCAGACGGTGTTCCACTGGCCGTGGTTGGCGCGGTAGACATAGACGGCGGATTTGAACATGTCGGTGCCCCGACTGAAGCGCAGGCGGTTGAAGATGCGCAGGCCGTGGAAGCTGGTGACGTCGCCGTCGTGGGAGCCGTGGAAGACGAGGTAGTTGAAGTCGTTGAGCGGGGCGCGCTGGTCGGCGGGCAGATACTGGCCGTCCACGGGGGCGATCGAGATGACGGACTTGATGTCGAAGCCGAAGTCGAACTCGAGCGAGGCGTCGTCGGGGTAGCGGGTGAGGTGGTTGAAGGCGCCCGCGAGCGCCACGGCCTCGCCGCCGCGGGAGTGGCCGATGAGCGCGATGTTGCCCATGTCGACGCGGCCGTGAAAGGGGCCGTCCGGGTCGTCGTTGAAGCGCTGCCACGCCTGCAGGTGCTTGAGGAGGAGCCAGCCGCGCCCGTCGTTCTCGCCGCGGATGCCCCCGTTGATGAAGTTCATGTCGACCGAGGCGAGGATGTATCCCCGGCTGGCGAGCAGCTCGCCGAGCCAGTCGTACCCGGGGTCCGAGAAGTCGCGCATGTTGTGGTTGCCGTGCACGACCAGGACGAGCGGGTGGGGGCCGGGGGCGTCGGGGTACCAGACGCGGGCGTTGATGGGGAAGCTGTCGGGCGAGAAGCCCCAGTAGCCGTTCCGGGATTTCGCCGAGGCACCGAGGCTGACCAGCTTGGAGGCGTCGACCGACTCGGTCACGATCGCCACCGAGTCGCGGTATTCGGCGCGGTTCTTGTCCGTGCCGCTGCCGTAGTAGAGGGTGAGGACTTCGCGGGGGCCGGGGAGGGCGGGGTTGGGGTGGTCGAGGTGGTGGCCGGAGAGGACGGTGGCGGCGTCGGAGGGGGTGAGGTCTAGGGAGCTGGCGCACGAGGTGGCCATGGCAGCTGCCGCGGTCGCCAGGAATGTCAGGATGGCGGGACGGATGTTCATGGGGACATCATACGGAAACGGTCGGCGTTCAACCATCGACACGAGGCACGAGATGAGCCAACCCAGACTCTGGACCGGCACCAGCGGCTTCTCCTACAAGGAGTGGAAGGGCAGCTTCTACCCCGAAAAACTGCCCGCCACGAAGATGCTGGCGTACTACTCGCGCCAGCTCAGCAGCGTCGAGATCAACAACACCTTCTACCGCCTGCCCCGGGCCGAACTGCTCGAGAAGTGGGCCGCGCAGGTCCCGGATGACTTTGCTTTCGTTCTGAAGGCGAGTAGGAGGATCACCCATATGAAGCGCCTCAAGGATGCCGGCGATCCTCTGGAATATCTGGTCACGACCGCGGTGGGAGCCTTGGGATCCCGCCTCGGCCCCATCCTCTTCCAGTTGCCCCCGTATCTGCGCGCCGACGTGGAGCGCCTCAGCGATTTCCTGGCGCTCCTCTCCGAAGGGGTCGGTGCCCCCGAGGGCTTCCGCGCCGCCTTCGAGTTCCGGCACGCCAGCTGGTTCACCGACGAGGTCTACCAGGCGCTGGCCGATCACGGCGCCGCGCTGGTCACCGCCGACACGGGCGAGGGCGAGGCTCCGGTCGTCGATACGGCAGGGTTCGGGTACGCGCGGCTGCGGCGTCCGGGCTACGGCGAGGCCGAGCTGCGCGAGTGGGCTGCCGCGCTGGCGCGCCCCGCGTGGAGCGACGTCTATGTCTTCTTCAAGCACGAGGACGAAGGGGCGGGGCCGCGGATGGCGGCGGGGTTCAGGGAGGTGTGGGGGGCGGGCTAGGAAGTCCCGGTGTAGTCGATCTCGACCCCGCAGATGGTGCCCCGCAAGGTCTCCGTGCCCGAAGAGCCCTGTTCGAAGTCCAGGGTGCCTTTGCCCCTGTGGGTCACATCCACGTCGCAGATTCCGTTGCGGGCATCGCTGGTTGTGTAGCGAAGCCCGCCGGCGATGTTCACGCGTATCGAAAACGGACCGGGGAACTCCGTGGTTGTCATGCGCACGTCGCCGCCGATGCCGGGATTGCCGTGGATCACGATATTGGCGCCGCCCTCGAGCGGGACAGAGCAACCCTGGGGGTTCGCCTCATAGTTGAACAGGATGAGCAGCCCCTCCTCTTCGTCAATCTCGGGTTCGCCGATCTCTACGGACACTGTACCGCCAGGGCAGGGAGAGACCATCGTTGTCTCAAAGAACTCCGGCTCGGGTCCGGCGAACCCCGAGAACAACATGGTGCTCATGTTCTTCGCTACCTCCACGACCTCGGCATAGGTCAGCAAGTCGCCCGGGTCCGTCGGACCGTCCCCGCACGCCGAGGTGAGAAAGAGAGCCTGCAGGGCGACAGCGGGGAATCCAAGGGAGCGTTTGTCGGTTCTCATGGTGGCTCGCAGGACTGCTTGTCGGAAATGTCGGAGTGTGTAATGTTACCCGCTGGATCCAGTCGTGTTCCCTTTCTGGAACCTTGAGTCCGACTCAGAAGCCACCGCCATCGGGCGCGCTCAGCCGATGGCCAAGCTCCCACGAAGTGAGCTCCCGCAGCATCTCCTCGTCCGTCCAGTCGAAGCGGAGCGGCGCGATCGTGATCATGCCCGCGACGAACGCCTCGGTGTCGCTGCCTGGTGGGTGCACATCAGCCGGGGTGAAGCTGGGCCGAAAGACACGAACGTCGTCCTCCGGCTCGACCTCCTCGTAGCCGAAATGGATGTAGCTGCCGCCCATCCGCCCAACGGCCACCCCGGCAATCGCGTCCTCGCGCGCTGCGGGGAAGTTCACCGACAGCACGATCCCGGGAAGCGGCGGCCGTTGCCGCAGTTGTTCGACAAAGCGCGCCGTGAAGGCGGCCGGGTAGCCGAAATCCGTTTCCTGGCCGCCGAGCGAGACAGCCACTGAGGGCACGCCGTAGTAGGCCCCCATCATCGCCGCGCCGACCGTGCCCGACATGTGCCCCAGGTCACCGGTGTTGGCCCCGGCGTTGATCCCGCTCACAACCAGGTCGAAGCCGCCCTCGGGCGCAAGCGCCTCCAGCGCGATCATTGCCGCGTCGGCGGGCGTGGCCTCGACGCAGTGTCCCCATGGGGTGTCCTCGTCGCCGACCGGGACAAGTCGCTTCTCGCGGCCCAGCTGTACCGACATGCTGCTCCCGCTCATCTGCCCGCACGGCGCGACCACGGTGACTTCGCCGACATCGCGCAGCGCGTCCGCCAGCTCCTGGATCCCGGGAGACCCGATGCCGTCGTCGTTGGTGACGAGGATGTGGAACGGGTCTCGGTCGGCGTCCTCGGGAGACGGGGAGATGGCTGGTCCGCAGGCCAGAGACGGCGCGAGCAGCGCGGTCAAGGCCGCGAGCGTCACGTCAGAATGCGAAAGTAGGCGCATGGTGGACCTCCTGTATGATGGACAACAGATAGACGGGGAAATCAAACACAAACCAGCCGAGTCAGGGTGTCCCTTTCTGCCCACGCAACACCGCAGCCACATTCCGATCGATCCCGGCCACCACTTCGTCCGGCACCCCCAGGTCCAGCTTCGCCACAGCCCACACGTCAAGGAACCGTTCCACCGCCTCCCTTCCCGCCCTCACCACCGGCCTCTGTGCCAGGCGCGCCCCCGACGCGAGCCGCGCGAGCAGATCATCCTTAAGGTCCGTGAACCGGCGCATGCCGCTGAACCACTCCAACGCCATCCGGTCGTCATCGACGTACGCGATGGTCGAGACCAGGTCGTACGCGGGCGCCAGCTGCGGATTGCGGCGGTTCGGATAGATCACCGACCAGTTCTTCAGGTGCGCGTCGCCATTGCCGATCAGAACGCAGAACACCAGACGGCGGACGAACTGCGTCACCGCGTCGTCTCCAATCTCCCGGCCGATCACCTCTGCGATCTCGCGGTACCCCGCCCTCAGATACTTCTGCTCGGGGTGGGCCCCGAGGATCTGGGCGAAGTCCTCGATTTGCACCCTGGTTCCGTCGTCCAGACGGTCGAAGCGCCTGACCGCGAGCGCCTGACCCGAGCCCGAGCGAAACCCGCGCGGCAGGCCTTCGATTGCATCCACCGGCACCAGGCGCGTCTCCGGCACCTCGATTCCGGCCAGCCCCGCCAGCCTCATCATCGCGTGTTCCTGTTCGGGCAGCCCAGGGAAAGCCGACGAGGGCATCTTGACGATCCAGGACCCGCCGACTCCGTGTACCGGAATCGTGAACCTCCCGGCCGCCATGGCCGCGGACAGCTTCAGCTGGACCCCGGGTATGGAGAAGCGGAGCGGTGGCGGAGGCCGCAATCGCCGACCGACCGCCGAATCGGGTGTGCCACGCGTGGCTGGACGCGCTTCTCCCCGCCCGCTGCTGCCGCCGCCGACCGACGATTCCCAAACCACGTCGACCGGCACCGTCGTCACCGCCCCGGGGAGATCCTCGCCAAGGGCCGCGAGCAAATCGAACTCCCTTCGTGGATCGATCCCGGCGGCCCGCGCGAGGTATTCGCGCAGTGGTCCCTCGGGCAGGAGGTTCGAGAAGAACGGATGGACCCACGTCCTGGTCGGCGCGATGTCGGTCACCAGGCCTCCAAACGGGTCCCGGAAGGACAGGCCCAAGGTGGCCCGCTCCGGGTCGTCGATATAGCCCGGGTCGAAACCAAAAACGATCCGGTCGCGCCCGAGACGCGTGAGCGTACCGATCGAACGGCCGTGCAGCCGAATATCGAGGATACCGATGTCAGCCATCGTGCGCCTCGTCCGTCGCGCTGCCGCTGGCCGGAAGGACGCCCAACGTCACCGCGGCAGGCACGACGCGCCGCGGCACCAGCATTACCTCGACCCCGACACCGCGGGCGAACTCCACCACGCTGGACAGCCTCGGGTCGACACGCCCGCCCTCGATCTTCGAGATCTGGGCCTGGGTGAGTCCGATCCGCATCCCAAGCTCGCGCTGGCTCAGGCCCCGGGCCTCTCTTACGTTCCTGAGGGTGGCCGAAATGTCCTGAACGGTCGGGTGCATGGAACGTCCTTCATGATATCGGTTGGAACATACTTCATGCTGTATCATATACAATAACATATGACCAATAGCTGGCTTTCTCCCGGTAGTCTGCGACTCACCCCCGTCGTGGAACTCTCCATCGAGGACGGCGGCTGGGTCTCGGACCGTTACAGGGTCACCCCGGATGGCACGCTCACGGTGACACGCACCATCGGCCACCTCGTCACACCCACGGAGCCGCTGGCCCGATTCGTCTACACGCGAGCAGACCCACCTCCGTCTTGACACGGCCCGACCGCCGGATCGAAGATGCACGCTGAGGTGTACTCAAATGCGGGCGCGCCACAACACAGCGTCCGCGGCACCCTCCGGCAGTCCAGGAAGGAATCCCCATGATCATCAGGATCAGGAAAAACAGCGACATCCCGTCCTCGGAGATCACGCCCGAGTCGGCATACATCAACCGCCGCAAGTTTCTCGGGGCCTCGGCCGGAATCGGGGCTGCGGCATTCCTGGGAGTGGACCCGGCCCGGGCCAACCCAGCGGTCCCGGGCGACCACCGCATCCCCCAGGATGACGAGCCCAACACCTTCGAAGAGATCACCAGCTACAACAACTTCTACGAATTCGGGACGGGCAAGGAGGATCCATCCAAACGGGCCCACGCGCTCGTCACGGAGCCGTGGACGGTGAAGGTCGACGGCCTCTGCAACAACCCGGCCGACTACCAGCTCGAGGACTTCATCAATCCGTCGACGATCGAGGACCGGATCTACCGGCTCCGCTGCGTCGAGGCGTGGTCGATGGTGGTGCCGTGGCGAGGCTTCCCGCTCGCCGACATCATCAGCCGCGCCGAGCCCCTCGGCAGCGCGACCTACGTCGCCTTCGAGACTCTGTGGGACCCGGACCAGATGCCGGAGCGCATGTGGCGGCCGCGGATCGACTGGCCGTACCGCGAAGGGCTGCGCCTGGACGAGGCCATGCACCCCCTGGCCCTCCTTGTAACGGGACTCTACGGCAAGGATCTGCCCAACCAGAACGGGGCGCCGCTCAGGCTGGCGGTCCCCTGGAAGTACGGCTTCAAGAGCATCAAGTCGATCGTGCGGATCACCTTCACCGATGAAGAGCCGCCTACGACCTGGGCGACGCAGACACCGCGCGAGTACGGGTTCTACTCGAACGTGAATCCCGATGTGCGGCATCCTCGCTGGAGCCAGTCGCGCGAGAAGCGGATCGATGGCAGCAAGCTCTTCGGATACCGCTGGCTCGATACCGAATTCCTGAATGGATACGCGGACGAGGTCGGCCACCTGTATGAGGGGATGGACCTGAAGAAGCACTTCTGAGGGTGAACCCCGAATCGGCGGTTCGCGAGCCGCAGACCCGGACGCGGCAGACCGGCCAGCCGCAAGCGCGCACGCCTCAGGGCCGCGAGCAGCGACCACGCACGGCATCCAATCCCCGGCGCCAGATCCTCCTGCTGAAGACGGCGATCTGGGTAACCGGACTCGCGCCGGTGATATGGCTGGCGGTCGCGTTCTTTCAGCGCGACCTGGGCGTCAATCCGGTCGAGAAGATCATCCACATCCAGGGGCGCTGGACGCTGGTCTTCCTCCTCGCCGCGATGGCGGTCACTCCGATCCGGCGCCTCACGGGATGGAACCGGATCATCCAGATTCGCCGCCTCGTGGGCCTGTTCGCCTTCTTTCACGCCTGCGTCCACTTTCTGTCGTACGCGGGCATGGAGCAGCTCTTCGCGCTCGAGTATATCCTCGCCGACGTCGTCGACCGGCGCTACATCACCGCCGGGTTCGCGGCACTGGTGCTGCTGGTTCCGCTGGCGGTCACGTCGACCCGGGGATGGATCCGCCGGCTGGGCAAACGCTGGCAGCGGCTGCACCGACTCGCTTACGTTGCGGCGGGGCTGGGTGTCCTGCACTACTACTGGAAGGTCAAGGGCGACACCTTCTGGCCGCTGCTGGCGGCGTTGACGCTGGCCGGGCTGTTCGCGGTGCGGTTGGCGTACAGGAGGAAAAGGAAGAGGAGGTAAGGTTGGCGCGTGCGGGGTCTGGCGGTGACGGCGTTCTGACAGGGCTGCGGCCGTGGGTCATTCAGGCGGCGTCGGGTCGGCGTGCCATTTTGCTGCTGGTTGCGGGGGCCATCGGGCTCGCCGTGGCCGTGGGGCAGGTGGAGGATTCGAGTGCACCGGACACGGCGGTTGCGACTGCATCCGGCGCTTCCACGCGGCCAGTGGACGTTTCAGCGCCCACCGGGCCAGGTGCTTTCCTCGCTCCGGAACCCGCCAGCTCGGCCACCCTGCTCGCGCCGGCTTCCACCGGATCGCCCACCTTCGTCGCCCCCGACCCCATGCAGATCCCGCCGCCCCCCGAGTGGCACGAGTTCTACTTCACCCGGGCCGCCTATTCTTCCTATGGCCGCGGCTGGGGGCGGCGCAACAACAGTTGGGCCACCGACTATCCCAAGTCCGACCGCCAGTTCCTGACCGTGCTGCAGCGGCTGACCAACCTCGATGCCTTCAGCTATGAGAACGCGGTCCTGCTCACCGACGAGCGGATTCGCCGCTATCCGTTCCTGTACGCCCTCGAGGTGGGATACATGAGTCTCTCGCCCGAGGAGGTCGAGGGGCTGCGCGAGTACCTGATGGCCGGCGGCTTCCTCGTCATCGACGACTTCTGGGGCACGCAGGAGTGGCTGCAGTTCGAGTCCCAGATGGGCCTCGTCCTCCCCAACCGGCCGATCGTCGAACTGGAACTGGAGCACCCCGTTTTCAGCACCTTCTACGACATCGACGAGATCCTGCAGGTGCCGGCCTACGGGCGCTGGGGCGGGCGGACCAGCGAGCGCGATGGCTTCGTCCCCCATGTGAAGGGCATCCACGACGACGACGGCCGGCTGATGGTCATCATCAACTGGAATACGGATCTGGGTGACGCCTGGGAGTGGGCGGAGCAACCGGACTACCCCCTCCAGTTCTCCACCTTTGCGTTCCAGATGGGCGTGAACATGATCATCTACGCGATGAGTCACTGAGTATGAGTATATGAGTATATGAGTAGCCTCTTCGAATTCCTCTTCAAGTACCGGCCCGTGCTCTTCCAGGAGGGCGACCTCTCCTTCCTGACGCCGTGGCCGCTTACGGTGGTCGCGGTGGGCGCGGTCGTGCTGGGCGTGCCGGCCGTGCTGACCTACGTGATCGCGCGCGGACGCAGCCGGCGCCGGGACCGATGGGTGCTCGGGGCACTTCGCGCGGCCCTCTTCGGGGTCATGTTCCTGATCGTGATGCAGCCAGCGCTGGTGCTCACCTCGGTGGTGCCGCAGCGCAACTTTCTGGCCGTGCTCGTCGACGATTCCCGCAGCATGACGATCGAGGACCGCGACGGCACTTCACGCGCGGCCAAGGCGGCCGAACTGCTCGACCCGGAGGGCGATCTGGTGGCCGCGCTCGACGAGGGGTTCGCGCTCCGCTACTTCCGGTTCTCGTCAGCGGCATCGAGGGTCGACGGAGTGGACGCCTTCACCTTCGACGGGAGCCGCACCCGGATGGGCAGCGCCCTCGCCCACGCCCGCGACGAGCTGCAGGGCGTCCCCCTCTCCGGCATCGTGATCGTGTCGGATGGCGGCGACAACGCCGACGAAGCCATCGGCGATGCGCTGCTCCCGTTGCGGGCGGCGTCGGTTCCCGTCTTCACGGTCGGGCTGGGCGACGAGGAGATGGAGGCCGATGTGCAGGTGAGCCGCGTGGACGTCCCCGAGACCGCGCTGACCGGCACCTCGATGGTGGTCAATGTCATGGTGGACGCGCGCGGGTACGCCGGGCAGATCGTCCCGATCGTGGTCGAGGACATGGGGCGGATCGTGACGACCGAACAGGTGACGCTGCCCCCCGACGGCCAGCCGCTGGTGGCCCCGGTCGCGATCACCCTGGAGACTCCCGGCGCGCGCGAGCTCGCCTTCCGCATTGCGGGGCGCTCGGACGAGCGGGTGATCGAGAACAACGCGGTGCACACGGTCGTTCAGGTCCGCGACCGCACCGAAAAGATCCTCTACTTCGAGGGCGAGCCGCGCCACGAGGTCGCATTCATGCTGCGGGCCGTGCGCGCCGACGAGAACCTCCAGGTCGTCCTGCTGCAGCGCACCGCCGAGAACAAGTTCTTCCGGCGCAACCTGGACGACCCGCTCGAGCTCGTCGAGGGCTTCCCCACCACCCGCGAGGAGCTCTACGGCTACCGCGCACTCGTCCTGGGATCGATCGAGGCGAGCTTCTTCACCCACGACCAGCTCGACATGATGGCGGACTTCGTCAGCGCCCGCGGCGGCACCCTGCTCATGCTGGGCGGTCGCCGCGCCTTCGCCGAGGGCGGCTACAAGGGCACCCCGCTCGAAGACGTCCTGCCCGTCGTGCTCGACGAGCCCACCGGGGCCACCCCCACCGAGCGCCTCGCCTTCGTCAAGGTCGCGCCGACCGTCGGAGGAGCGAACCATCCCATCACCCGGATCGACGGCACGGTCGAGGAGTCGGCCGCGCGCTGGGATTCGCTTCCCGCCGTGTCTACCACCAACATCGTCACCGAGCTCAAGCCGGGCGCCACCCAGTTGCTGCAGGGCACGGTGGTGCAGCGGCCCGGAATGCCGGGCACCAGTGCGCAGACCGACGAGCAGGCCGACCAGCAGGACCCCGCCCTCGCGCCCGCCGGAGAAGGCGCCGGCCGCGTCGTCCTGGCCTTCCAGCGCTACGGCAAGGGCCGCTCGATGGTCCTCGCGGTTCAGGACACCTGGCTCTGGCAGATGGACCACACCGTCCCCCTCGAGGACCAGAGCCACGAGAACTTCTGGCGGCAACTCCTTCGCTGGCTCGTCGCCGAGACGCCCGATCCGGTCGAGGCCGCGCCCTCCACGGTATCGGTCGAGGCCGGCGAGCCCGTCACCCTCGAAGCCACCGTCCTCGACGCCGGATTCGTCGAGGTCAACGGCGCCTCGGTCAACGCCCGCGTCACCCTGCCGACCGGCGAGGCGCGCGAGCTCCCCATGGAGTGGAACGTCTCCGAGGACGGCCGCTACACCGCCAGCTTCACCCCCCAAATGGACGGCCTCTTCGAGGTATCGGTCGATGCAGGCCGCGACACGGTCACCCTCGGCAGCGCCGCGACGAGCGTCCGGGTGGCCCCGGGCACGGACGAGTTCCGCGACCCCCGCCAGCGCCGCAGCCTCATGGAGCGCATCGCGGAGGAGACCGGCGGCCGCTACTACACCCCCGAAACCGCCTCCACGCTCCCCGAAGACCTGCGCTTCACCGGCGGCGGCGTGACCGTGACCGAGGAGCGCGACCTGTGGGACATGCCGATCCTGTTCCTGCTGCTGGCGGGGCTGATGGGGGCGGAGTGGGGGTACCGCAGGAAGCGGGGGTTGGCGTGAAGCGCGGTGTTTGCCGTGCGGCGTGGTTGGCGGGCGCCCTGCGGCGAGCGGCCGCCGCGGCGGCCGGCCGAGAACGGTCGGCTTCCGGGGCGGCGCGCACGGCCAGGCCACCCACCACGGAAGCCATGCGCCGGCTGAACCTCCGGGCCCGGGGTCGCCACTTTCCTGGCGCCGCCGAACACCGTGGGGTCGCCTTGCGCTCGGCCATCGTCGCCGCGCTGGCCCTGGCCGCCCTCTTCCCCCCAACCCTTCAAGCCCAGAACACGCACATCCTGCTGATTTCGGGGCTGGGCGGCGACCCCGAGTACACGGAGGCCTTTCACGGCTGGCTGAGCCGGTTCGCGGACGCGGCGACCGAGAAGTACGGAGTCCCCGCGGAGCGGATCACGTATCTGGGCGAGAAGACAGAGCTGGACCCGACCCGGATCCGCGCGCGTTCGACGGCCGAGAACATCCGCGCGGCCTTCGTCGAGATCGGGGCGGCGATGGCGCCGGCCGACGAACTGGTCGTGCTGCTGGCCGGTCACGGGACGTTTCGGGGCGGCGCGGCGCGGTTCAACATCCCCGGGCCGGACCTGTCGCCCGAGGACATGGACGGGCTTCTCGACGGGCTGGGCCAGCGCCGCATCACCTTCGTCAACACGGCGACCGCGTCCGGGGCGTTCGTGGCCGCGCTGTCGGCGCCGAACCGGACGATCATCACCGCCACCCGGAGCGGCCGCGAGCAGAACATGACCCGATTCGGCCTGCACTTCGTGGACGCCTTCGCCGACGAGGGCGCCGACGTGGACAAGGATGAGCGCGTGTCGATGCTGGAGGCGTTCGGCTATGCCCTGCAGGAGGTCGAGCGCGAGTACGAGGGCGACAACCAGCTGCTGACCGAGCACGCGATGCTCGACGACAACGGCGACGGCGAGGGCAGCCGGGAGCTGGACGACCTGGCGGGTGACGGGGCGCTGGCGCGGGTCGTGTTCCTGGCCTCGCTCGGGGGTGCGGCGGGAGGCGAGGCGGCCTCTCCAGAGCTGCGGGCCCTGCACCAGGAGAAGGCCGCGATCGAGGAGCGGATCGCGGATCTGCGGCGGATCAAGGCCCAGCTGCCGCTCGAGCGCTACGAGGATGAGCTGGAGGATCTGCTCGTGGAGTTGGCGCTCAAGAATAGGGAGATACGGGCGGAGCGCCGGAAGCCGGCCACTACGGGGACGGGGCATACGGTGGATGATGGTTGACATCGACCGCATTGCATGCGAGCGCGGTCCGAGAGTCGCGCTATCCATCCGGGCATGGGCAAACCGGGGAGCATTGTGACGCATCGCAGGGCCGTTTGGCGGGTGGCGCGGGCCCCCTTGCTGGCCCTGCTGTGGGTGTGTGCGGGTGGTATTCTGCCGATCACAAGCGCGCAGGGAACGGCCCAGGAGGCCGATGGCTTCACCGCGCTCCAGGCCGGGCGCTACGACGAGGCGGTATCGGCGCTGCGGGCCGCGGCGCGAGACGGCGACGCCGCCGCGCTCTCCGGGTGGGTGACGGCGCTGCGCGAGACCGGCGACTACGCCGGTGCCGTGAGCGCGGCCGAACGTGGGGTGGAACGCGAGGTGCCGGGCGGGCGGGCGCTGCTGGGAGCCACGCTGATGGATGTGGGGCGAATCGCGGAGGCCCAGGCCGTGCTCGAAGAGGGAGCAGAAGAGGGCGGCGCGGCCGGCGCGGCGGCGCGGGTCGAGCTGGGCATCCTGCTCTATCGCTACGGCGACCGGGAGAGGGCCCGGGACCTTTTCGACGGCTTCATCGACTATTACAACACCGCCCCGAGCCTCTCGGCGGCCGAGCTCACGGCGGTGGGCCGGGCGCTCCTGCACCTTTCCCGCTGGAACTACGAGTACGCCCACGACGCGTTGCGCGCGCTGGACGAGGCGGTTGCGGCCGGACCCCTCGACCACGCCGCCCGGCTCGCTACGGCCGAACTCTTCCTCGAACGCTACGACGCGCGGGAGGCCGCGGCCGCATTCGGGGAGATCCTGGCCGAGAACCCATCGCACGCCGCCGCGCGGCTCGGTCTCGCGCGGGTCGCGCGACTGGAGGGGGGAGGAAACCCGGAGGCACACATCGAGGTCGCGCTCGAAACGAACCCGAATCTGGCCGGGGCCCGGACGCTCCTGGCGCGGATCCGCCTGATGGAGGGGAACCGCAGCGAGGCGCTTGAGGAGGCGGACCGCGTCCTCAAGGTGAACGGAAGCGATCTGGAGGCGCTCGGGACCAGGGCCGCCATCCTGCATCTGGGCCACGACGAGGCTGCCTTCGAGTCCGTCATGGAGCAGGTGCGGGGGCTTGCCGCGACACCGACGCGGCCGCTGCTGCTGCTCGCCGAGTTGGCCGCCGATCACCGCAAGTATGCCGACGCGCTGGAGTTCGCCCGCGAGGCAACCGTGGTTGATCCGGGGAGCTGGACCGCATGGGGGCTCATGGGGCTGAATCAGGTCCGCCTGGGCCAGGTCGAGGCCGGGCGCGCCAATCTCGAGAGGGCGTTCGCGGGCGATCCCTTCAATCTGTGGTTCAAGAACACGCTCGACCTGCTAGACACCTTCGCCGAATACCGGGTCGTCCAGACGCCGCACTTCGACCTGGTGCTGCATGAGTCCGAGGCCGACCTGCTCGCGCCGTACATGGAGCCGATCGCTGAACGTGCGTATGCGGAGATGGCACGCCGCTACGGCGATGCGCCCGAGTCCCGGATCCGGGTCGAGGTCTACCCTCGCCACGCCGATTTCTCGGTGCGGACGGTGGGGCTCGTGGGGATCGGGGCCCTCGGCGTGAGCTTCGGACCCGCGCTGGCCATCGACTCGCCGGCGGCGCGGGGGCGGGGGGACTTCAACTGGGCCTCGACGCTGTGGCACGAGATCGCGCACTCCTTCCACCTGGCGCTCTCCGATCACGAGGTGCCCCGGTGGTTCTCCGAGGGACTCGCGGTGCACGACCAGCGCAAGGCCGGCGCCGGCTGGGGTTTTCAGCCGGGGGTGGGCTTCATCCGGTCGCTGGCCTCGGGGGATATGCGGCCGGTGAGCGAGCTGGATCGCGGGTTTTCGAGTCCGCGGCACCCCGGCGAGGTCATCGAGAGCTACTACCAGGCCTCGCTGGTCTTCGAGGTGATCGAGGAGCGGCACGGGTTCCCGGCGATCGTCGAGATGCTGCGGGCGTACCGGGACGGCGCCTCGAACGAGGAGGCGTTCGAGCGGGCGCTCGGGGTGCGCCTTGAAGACTTCGACAGGGAATTCGACGACTTCCTGCAGAACCGCTTCGCGGCTGCACTGGCCTCGGTGGGCGGTGAGTCCGGCCCTCCGGCGGCGATGACGCAGCTGGGCGCTCCGCCCGACATCGCGACCCTGGAGGCCGAGGTTGCACTCAACCCCCGCCGCTTCGGGCCCCGCATGGCGCTGGGGACCACCCTCTTCCGGGACGGTCGCCTCGCCGAGGCCGCGGAGCACTTCGAGGTTGCGCGGGAGCTCTTCCCCGGGTACGGCGGCCCGGACGGCGCGCACTGGTACCTGGGCCGGATCCACCAGGAAGAGGGCGACGCGGCGGCGGCCACCCGGCACTACCGCGCCCTGCTGCGCCTCAATGAGAGCCACTACGACGCCCGCCGCGCCCTCGCCAGCGTGCTGTACGACTCCGGCGACCAGGCGGGCGCCGCCGATGCGCTCCGCGACCTAGCGCACGTCCACCCCTACGATATCGAGGATCACGAACGCCTCGCCCTCCTGATGGAGGCGACCGGCGATGTGGAGGCCATGGTCCTCGAACGGCGCGCCATCATCGCGCTCGACCCCGTCGACCGCGCCACCGCCCACTACGAGCTCGCCCGCGCCCTGCACCTGAAGGGTGATCGCGCCGCAGCTCGCAGCGCGGTCCTCGCGGCGCTGGAGATCGCGCCGAACTACGAGGAGGCGCTCGACCTGCTCCTGGAGCTGCGGCGGGAGGGGTCCGGGCAAGGGGGGCTGGAGGGGGCGAGAGGCGACGGACCAGGCGGCGCGCCCGGCGCTCGCGCGGGGGCAGGCCGGTGAAGGTGCCGCGCCCGTGAAAGTGCCGCGTCCTGTCACGCAACGCGTTTCAGCTGAAACGTTTTCGCGGCGTGGAATGGCGGCCAGGCTTGGGGTTGTGGCGAAGCTTGGCATGGTGGCCGGGCACCGGGTGGTGGCCGGGCTTGGAGTGGTGGCCAGGCGCGGTGTCGGCGCCGCAGCCACCCTGGCGACCCTTTTCCTCGTAGCCGCGGCCTTCTCCTCACCGGAGCGGGCGGATGAGGCCGACGCGCGGGAATCGCCGCCCTCCCTCTCCTCACCCCCTCAAGACTTCGGGAACGTCTCCTACGACGCCAGGTACACCTTCGTGCGGGTGCGCTTCAACAGCGCCGGGCGGGGATTCGGCAGGGGGTTCGGGCGCGGGGGCGGGCCGGGGTGGGCGCACGACTATCCCTACGCTGACGACAACTTCGTGAAGATCCTCGACGAGATCACGCTGCTCGAGCCGAACACAACCGGGACCAACGTGATCGATGCGGACAGCCCCGAACTGCACCGGTACCCGATCGCGTACGTTTCCGAGCCCGGGGGCTGGGCGCCGACGCAGGCCGAGGTCGACAACCTGGTCAGTTACCTGCGCAAGGGCGGGTTCCTGATCCTGGACGACTTCCGGGGGCAGGGCGAGTGGAGCCGGGTGGAGGCGATCTTCAACGTGATCCTGCCGGGACACCGGTTCCGGACGCTCGAACTGGAGGAGCCGATCTTCAATTCGTTCTTCCAGATCGAAACGCTCGACCTTCCGCCGCCGACCTTCCAGCAGTACCGTCCGGTCTTTCTGGGACTGCACGAGGACGACGATCCCGAAGGCCGACTGATGGTCATCGCCAACTTCAACAACGACATCGGCGACTACTGGGAGTACTCGGACCTCGGGTACTTTCCTATCGATCTCTCTAACGAAGCCTATAAGTTCGGTGTCAATTACGTGATCTATGCGCTGAACCGGTAAGCGCCGGCAAGCACCGGCGAGAAGAGGTGAACCCTTGTCCACACAGACCCTGACTCCCGCCCCGGCCGAGCCCATGGCCGACATCGTCCTCGCCGAGCGCATCCAGGAGGGGCGCGAGAAGATCCTTTCCGAGGTCCGCAAGATCATCATCGGACAGGACGAAGCCGTCGAGCACGTGCTGCTGACGCTGCTGGTGGGCGGCAACAGCCTGATCGTCGGCGTGCCGGGGCTCGCCAAGACGCTGCTGATCCACTCGATCGCGCAGGTGCTCGACCTGAATTTCTCGCGCATCCAGTTCACGCCGGACCTGATGCCGTCGGACATCACGGGGACGGACATCATCCAGCAGCGCGAGGACGGGACCCGCGGGCTGGAGTTCGCAGCCGGGCCGATCTTCGCGAACGTGGTGCTCGCCGACGAGATCAACCGGACGCCGCCGAAAACCCAGGCGGCGCTGCTCGAGGCGATGCAGGAGCATCGGGTCACCGTGCAGGCCAACACCTACGAGCTGGCGCCGCCGTTCTACGTCTTCGCGACCCAGAACCCGATCGAGCTCGAGGGGACGTACCCGCTGCCCGAGGCACAGCTGGACCGGTTCATGTTCCACATCCGGATGGAGCATCTCGAAGAGGACGAGGAGATGGAGGTGGTGCGGGAGACGACCGACGAGGTCGAGCCCGAGCTCACCTCGGTGGTGTCGCGCGAGGACATGATCGCGTTCCAGGACCTGGTGCGGCGCGTGCCGGTGTCGGAGCCGGTGATGCGGTATGCGGTCGGCCTGGTGCGCGCCAGCCGGCCCAACCCGAACGGCGGCCTCGACTTCATCAAGAAGTGGGTTGCGCACGGGGCCAGCGTGCGGGCGGCGCAGTACCTGATTCTGGGGGGGAAGGCGCGCGCCCTCACCCAGGGGCGGCTGACGGTGAGCTTCGAGGACATCCGGGCGCTGGCGCTGCCGGTCATGCGGCACCGCATCCTCACGAACTTCCATGCCGAGTCGGAGGGGCGCACGACGGACGAGCTGGTGGAGATGCTGCTGAACGCGGTGCCGGTTCCGAAGTCGGGGATGTAGGCAAGGCCGATGGCGACCCCCTCGCCGGCAGCGCGCGCGTCGTTCCTCGACCCGGTCATCCTGGCGAGGATCGATAATCTGCAGTTGCTTGCGCGCACCGTGGTCGAGGGCTTCATGCAGGGGATCCACCGCTCGCCCTTCCTGGGGGTCAGCATGGACTTCGCCGAGCATCGCCAGTACATGCCGGGCGACGACATCCGCAGGATCGACTGGCGGCTGTATGCCCGCACCGACCGCTTCTACATCAAGCAGTTCGAGGCCGAGACGAACGCCGACGTGTGCTTCCTGCTGGACACCTCCGCTTCGATGGGATACGGCTCCGGCGACATCACCAAGCTGGACTACGGGCGCTTCCTGACCGCGAGCCTGGCCTACTTCTCCGCCGGGCAGAAGGACCGGGTCGGGCTCTACGCCTTCGACAGCGATGTGGTCGAGCACGTGCGGCCGTCCGCGGCCCATCTGGACAAGGTGCTCCACGCGGTGGCGCGGGTGAAGGCGCAACGCCAGGGCAGCTGGGACCGGCCGCTGGCGCGCGTGGGGAGCACCTTCCGCCGCCGCGGTATCCTGGTGTTTGTGTCGGACTTCTACCACGATCCCGAGGAGATCTCCGAGCGGCTGGGCTTCTTCCGCGCCCAGGGAAACGATGTTGTGGCCTTCCACATCCTCGACCCCGCCGAGATCGACTTCCCCTTCGTGCAGGCGGCCAATTTCCAGGATCTGGAGACGCGCGAACTCCTGCCGGTGAAGCCCGAGAAGCTGGTCGATGCGTACCAGGAGCAGGTCGGGGCGCACATCGACGCCCTCGGCAAGCTCTTCGGCAAGCAGCAGGTGGACTACGTGCTCCTCAACTCGGCCGAACCGCTGGACGAGGCGTTGTACGCGTATCTGGTGTTCCGCCAGCACCGGCGGGGCGGCTCCGACCCCGCGCGGATGGCGCGGAGCGGGAGCGGATAGCGGCACGTGAGTTTCCTGACCCCGCTGTTTCTGATCGCACTGGCAGGGCTCGCGGGTCCGATCCTGCTGCACCTGACCCGGCAGGAGCGGGGCAGGCCCGTGCGGTTTCCCTCGCTGATGTTCCTGGAGAAGATCCCCTTCCAGGAGAAGTCGCGGCGCCGCATCCGTCACTGGCTGCTGCTGATCATGCGGCTGGCGGCGCTGGGGCTGCTGATCGCCGCGTTTGCGCGGCCCTTCGTGCGCGGGGGGCGGCTGGCGTCGGTGGGCGGGCCGGCGGCCGAGGAAGTGGTGATCATGCTCGACCAGTCGTGGTCCATGGAGATGGGCGACAACTGGGACGAGGCGGTTTCCCGGGCACGGTCGGTGGTGGGCGCGCTGCGTCCCCGCGACAGGGTGTCGCTCATCGCATTCTCCGAGACACCCGCGCTGCTGCACCGCTCGATCCCCGAGCCCGCGCGGATCAACGCCGCCCTGGATACCCTCACCACCACCTCCCTTGCGACGCGCTTCGCACCGGCGGTCAAGCTGGCCGCGTCCACCCTCGCCGCGTCGAACCTGCCCCGGCAGCGCGTCGTGCTGATCAGCGACTTCCAGCGCACGGGGTGGCGTCCCGACCCGGATGCAACGCTGCCGGAGGGGGTTGTGGTCGAAAGCTTGGTGATTGGGGGGGACGAGTCGGCCAATCTGGCGCTGGTCGATCTCGAGCTCGGACGGCAGGGCGCCGGGGCGCGGGAACGGGTGACGGTGGGTGCGCGCGTGGTGAACACGGGTGAGGACGAGGTGGCAACCGATGTGGTGCTGGTCATCGACGAGATCGACATCGAGACGGCTTCCGTGACGGTGCCGGGGGGCGGAGCGGCGGCGGTGGGCTTCGCGCCGTTCACGCTGACGGCCCCGTTCACGCGCGGTGAACTGCGCCTTGCAGAACCGGTGGCCGGCGGGCTGGAGCAGGACAACACGCTCAGCTTCGTGACGTCTCCGGGGGGTGACCTCGGGGTTGTGATCGCCGATCCGCTGGGAACGGGGGACTCCAACCTGTATCTGCGCGGGGCGCTCGAGATCGCCGAGGGGGCGGGATTCGCGGCGAGCGTGGCGCGGGCGGTGCCGGACGAGGACCGGCTGGCCGAGGCGGAGGTGGTGATCCTGAACGGTGGAGCGTTCCCGGGCGGCAGCGCGGGCGACCGGCTGCGCGCCTTCGTGGAGGACGGCGGCGGGCTGCTGTTCGTGCTCGGGGAGCGCTCGACGGTGCCGGCGGTGCATGCGGACTTTCTGCCTGCGACCGTCGGGAGCGTGGTCGAGGGCGGTGGAGAGCGGCACATCGGGTTCGTCGACTACGATCACGCCATCTTCGAGGCCTTTCGCGGGCCGCGGTCGGGCGACTTCTCGCGGGCCCTGTTCTATCGCACTCGCGCGCTGGCGGTCACCGACGGCCAGGTGCTCGCGCGCTTCGACGACGGGTCGGCCGCGCTGGTCGAGGGCCGCCGCGGGCAGGGCCGCGTGATGATCTGGGCCACCGGGCTCGACCGGTTCTGGAACAACCTGGCGCTGCAGCCCGTCTATCTGCCCTTCGTGCACCGCGTGACCTGGCACCTGGGCGGCCGCGGCGAAGTGCCGGCGTGGCACCTGGCGGGATCGACGGTGAACCTGGCCGGTCTGGCCGAGTCGGCGGGCGCGCTGGAGATCCCCGGAGGCGCGGTGGTGCTGGAGCCGGGGGGTGGATCGGTGCCGCTCGAGGGCGGCGAGTCGGTGCTGCGGCTCGACCAGCGCGGAATCTGGGAGATCCGCCCGCCGGGCCAGCGGCCGGAGCATCCGCTCGCCCTGGCGGTAAATGTGGATGTGGCGGAGTCGGACCTGGCGCAGCTGGACGTGGAGGCATTTCAGGCGGCCGTGGGTGGCGCGGCGGCGCTGGTGGAGGGGGGCGCTGCGGCCGGCGGCGGGGAAGAGACAACCGACATCGCGGGCGAAGATTTCGAAAAAAGCCAGTCATTCTGGCGCTATCTACTGGGCGCGGTCTTTCTGCTGATGGCTTCGGAGACCATGTTGTCAAATCGACTGTCGCGCGACCGGATCAAGGAGGGTGAACATGTCAAGGACGGGCAACCGGCGCTCTGACGGCGAAATCCTGCGGGTTGTAGGCCGTGTCCGCCGCCGCTGGCGGCTCAAGCTGCTGCTGCGCGGACTCGCCCTGACCATCGGCGGAGTACTGCTCACCTTCCTGATCTCCGCATCGAGCCTCGAGGCGCTGCGCTTCACGCCCGGCGCGGTTACCGGTCTGCGGGTTCTGCTCTGGGTGGTGGTCGTCTTCTTCCTGGCCCGATGGATCCTGTGGCCGCTGCTGCGCCCCGTCTCGGACGAGCGGGTTGCGCTGTACCTCGAGGAAAACGAGCCCTCGCTCCAGTCGCGCGTGCTGACAGCCGTGGAGTCCGCGAAGGGCGGCCGATTCGCCGATACGGAGTTGTCGCGCGAGGTGGTGAAGCGGGCGGTCTGGCGGTGCAGGCGCATCGACTACGGCCGGCGCATCGAGCAGCGTTCCATCCGGCGCTCCACCGGCGTGCTGGGCGGGCTGACCCTCGCATCGGTCGTGCTGCTCCTGGCCGGACCCGGGTTCCTGCGGCACGGCATGTCGGCGCTCTTCTTCCCGGTCCGCGCGGCCGAGTCGGTCAATCCGTACAGCGTTGCGGTCGAGCCCGGCGACACGATCATCTCGCGCAACTCCGATCTCATGGTCTCGGCCGTGCTGCGCGGTTTCGACTCCGACGACGTCGTCCTTTACACCCGCGCCGAGGACCAGGACGGCTTCCTGTCGCTGCCCATGATCGAGGACGGGACCGGCGCCCACGAGGGGCTGCTCCTCAACGTCGCCGAGGAGACCACCTACTACGTCGAGGCCAACGGGGTCCGCTCCGGCACCTTCACGCTGGGCGTCGCGGACCTTCCCGCGGTCGACAGGCTGGAGATGGTCTACCACTTCCCGCGCTACACGGGGCTCACGCCGCGCCGCTTCGAGTACGGCGGCGACGTGGCCGCGCTGGCCGGGACCCGCGTCGAATTGACCGTGACGCCCACCCTCGCCACGCCCTCTGCCCGGCTCGTCATGGACTCGGGTGACACGATCAGCATGGAGACCGGGCCCGAGGGGACCTACACGGCTTCCTTCATCGTCCGCGAAGAGGGCTTCTACGGGATCAAGTTCCTGGCCCGCGACGATGTCTGGGTGGCCGGCGCCCCCGACTACCGCATCGATGTGCTGCGCGACCAGGGACCGTCGATCTCGTTCAGCAGGCCGGGGCGCGACATCCAGGTGAGCTCGATCGAGGAGGTCTTCCTGGAGACCCGGGCCGACGACGATCTGGGCGTCGCCGAGATCTCGCTCGTCTACAGCGTGAACGGCGGGCCGTCGGACACCGTGCCGATACACTCGGCCACCGGCGCGCCGCTCACCGAGGTCACGGCTGGTCATACCGTCTTCATGGAGGACTACGAACTCGAGGTGGGCGACCTGATCTCGTACCATGGCGTCGCGCGGGACAACGCGCCCTCACCCGGCGAGGCGATGACCGACATCTACTTCCTGCAGGTGCGCCCCTTCCGCCGCGACTACCGCGAAGCCGAGGGCGGCGGTGGCCAGGGCGGCGGTGGCGGCGGCGGCGAGATGGAGCAGGACCTGTCCGCGCTGCAGCGCCAGATCATCGCGGCGACTTTCAACCTCGTGCGCGACCGGGACAGCTACACGCCCGCGACCTGGGAAGAGAACGTCGTCAGCGTCGCCCTCACCCAGGAGCGGTTGCGCGAGCAGGTCGAGACGCTCGGCCAGCGGATCGTGAACCGGGGAATAGGCGGCGCGGACGAGGCGTTTCAGCGCATCGCCGAGGCGCTCCCGACCGCCGTCGAGGCAATGAACGAGGCGGTGGACTCGCTGCGGGCAGTGAAGCCCAGCGGCGCCATCGGGCCCGAGCAGCGGTCGCTGCGGCAGCTCCAGAGGGCCGAGGAGACCTACGAGCGATTCGTGTCGCAGGAGCCCCAGCAGCAGGGTGGTGGCGGTGGCCGGGGGCAGCAGGGCCCCAGCGCCGAGGACCTGGCCGACCTGTTCGAGCTGGAGACCGACAAGCTCCGCAACCAGTACGAGACCGTGCAGCGCAGCCAGCAGGAGACCGCCGACCAGGAAGTCGACGAGCTGCTCGAGAAGCTGCGCGAACTCTCCCGCCGGCAGGAACAGGAGCTGGAGCGGCAGCAACGCCGGGCCGCGGCTCAGCAGGGTGGACAGAGCGGGGGTGGCAGCGACGCGGCCCGGGCTCTCGCCGAGGAGGCCGAGGAGGCCGCGCGCCGGCTGGAGCGGTTGTCGCGCGAATCGGGCGACCGGCGGCTCGAGGAGGTCGCGCGCCAGATGCAGCAGTCCGCAGATGCGATGCGGCGGTCGGCGGCGAGTGGGGGCAGCGCGGGGGTGGCCGAGGCGCGAAGCGCGCTGAGGCGGCTGCGCGACGCCCGCGACGATCTCGGGGGCGCGCAGGATGAGCGCCTGGAGCGTGATCTGGAGGATGCGCGCCAGCGGGTCGACGAGCTTTCCCGCCAGCAGGACGACGTCGAGAACCGCATGGAGCAGATGGCCAGGGTGGGCCGTCCGTCAGCCGACCAGATCGGGCGCATCCGCGAGACCAAGGAGGACATGGCCGAAGAGGTGGGCGACATCCTGGCCCAACTGGACCAGCTCGCCGCATCGGCTCGCCGCGATGGCACGGAAGGCGCCGCCGAGCTGGAGGAAGCGACGCAGACGATCCGGGAGACGCAGCTTCGCGAGCGCCTGCTCTATTCGCGCGGCCTGGTCGGACGCCCCGGTCAGGAGGAATACGCCGAGGCCTTCGAGAACCAGACCGCGCAGGCGATCCAGTCACTCGGCAACCGGCTGGACGAGGCGGCGGAGGCGATTCAGGGACGGGCTCAGGGTGACTCGCAGGAGGAAGCGCTCGAGTCCGCCCGGGATCTGGTGCGCAGCCTCGAGTCGATGGAGCGCCGTCTCGGGGCCGGGGAGCAGCAAGGTGGGGAGCAGCAAGGCGGAGAGCAGGAGGGTGGACAGCAACAGGGTGGACAGCAGCAAGGTGGGCAACAGCAAGGTGGGCAGCAGCAGGGTGGGCAGCAGGCTGGCGGCAACCGGACCGGCGGCGAGCGCACGGCCGGAGGCGCCCCCGGCGCGAGGGACTACCGTGAGGGCGATTGGCGTCCGGGCGAAGGCGGCCCCCGCAACTTCGACCCCGAAGCCATCCGCCAGATGCGCCGCGAAGTGCGGGAGCGCATCGGCGAGACCCAGGCGCTCGGCCAACTGCTCGAACGCATCGGTGCCGACCCGCAGGAACTCCAGGAGATGATCGACGCCATGCGCGCCCTGGACCGCGAACGCACCTACGCCGATCCGATGGAGGTGCTGCGGCTCCAGCGCGAACTGGTGGAGACGATCAAGCAGCTCGAATTCCGGCTGCGGCGAGAGTTCGCGGCAGGCGACGAGGGCGAGATCTTCCTGTACCAGTCGGGCGACGTGCCGGAGGAATACCGGGCGCTCGTGGAGGAGTACTACCGCGCCCTGTCGCGCGGCAGAGGAAACGAGGGCCGGTGAGCGAGTCGCCGGCCGTGCCTGCGGCGGCCACCCGCAACATCGGAGGTATCGGTCGAGATCGCTGCACCGGCACAGGCCGTCTGGCGGAGTTATGGCTTTCGACTTACCGAGTGGAAGAAGAGCGATGCAAAGTGATCGGCGCAGCCCTCAGTCAAACGATGTCGCGGCTCTTTCCCGGGCAGGAGTGATGCTCACCACAGCGCAGCGGAGCGCTCGACTGTTCCTGGCGACCGCCTTGAGCGCAGCCGTGATCGTTCCCGTCCCACCCACCCTCGCCGCCCAGGACGACGACGACCCCCACCCCCAGCAGGAGGGCCTCCCCCTCGCCCCCGGCCGCACCATCTCGACCAGCTTCACCGAAGGCTCGTGGATGTCGGTCGACGTCAGCCCGGACGGCCAGACCCTCGTCTTCGACTTCCTCGGCGACCTCTACACCCTGCCCATCACCGGCGGCACCGCCACTCCGCTCACCCGGGGCATGGCCTTCGACGGCCAGCCGCGCTTCAGCCCCGACGGCACGCGCGTCGTCTTCACCTCCGACCGCAGCGGCGGCGAGGCCATCCATATCATCTCTCTGGACAAGAGCGACACCGTCCAGGTCACCCGGGGCAAGTCCAGCTCCTACCAGTCCCCCGAGTGGACCCCCGACGGCGACTACGTGATCGCCACCAAACAGGGCCCGGGCCAGGGCAAGCTCTGGCTCTACCACGTCGACGGCGGCACGGGAATCCAGCTCATCGACGAACCCGCCAACCGCCGCACGACCGGCGCGGCCTTCGGCGACGACGGGCGCCAGATCTGGTACGCCTACCGCACCGGCAGCTGGGAGTACAACTCCGGGATGCGCCAGTACCAGCTCGCCGTCTACGACCGCGAGACCGGCGAGTCGGCCACCCGCTCCTTCCGCTACGGCGGCGCCTTCCGCCCCACCCTCAGCCCCGACGGGCGCTGGCTCGTCTACGGCTCGCGCCACATCGGCGACACCGGCCTCCGCATCCGCGACCTCGACACCGGCGACGAGCGCTGGCTGGCCTTCCCCGTGCAGCGCGACGACCAGGAGTCCCGCGCCACCCGCGACGCCTACCCCGGCATGTCCTTCACCCCCGACTCGGATGCCGTCGTCGCCTACTACGGCGGCGGCCTCTGGCGCGTCCCCCTCGACGGCTCCGACCCCTCCCCGATCCCCTTTCGCGTCGACGTCGAGATGGCGATCGGCCCCGAGGTCGACTTCGACTACCGCATCGAGGACACCGAGACCTTCGTCGCCAAGCAAGTCCGCGACGCCGTCCCCTCGCCCAGCGGCGACCGCATCGCCTTCTCCCTCCTCGCCCGCGTCTACGTCATGGACTGGCCCGGCGGCACCCCCGAACGCCTCACCGAGTCCGACGCGAACGAGCACATGCCCACCTGGTCGCCCGACGGCGAGTCCATCGCCTACACCACCTGGGACGACAACGCCGGCGGCCACCTCTACCGCGTCGACTCGGGCGGCGGCGACCCCACCCGCCTCACCACCGCCCCCGCCCTCTACAACAACCCCGCCTGGTCCCCCGATGGCGACCGCATCATCGCGGTCCGCGGTCCAGGCCGCGCCTACGACGAAGCGCTCACCCGCGGCGTCCCCGGAGGCGCCGACGACCTCGTCTGGATCCCGGCCACCGGCGGCGACGCGACCGTCATCGCCCCGGCCCGCGACCAGAACCACCACTTCACCGCCAGCCCCGACCGCATCTACGCCTACAACGGCGGCGACGGCCTCGTCTCCTTCCGCTGGGACGGCACCGACCGCAAGCAGCACGTGCGCGTGGTAGGCTCCGGCCCGCCCGGTTCCAGCGCATCGCCGCCCGCGTCGCTGGTCACCATGGCCCCGCGCGGCGATCAGGCGCTGGCCCGTGTCGTCAACCACCTCTACACGGTCACCGTCCCGCTCGTCGGCGGCGACGTCCCCACCATCAACGTCGGCAACCCCGAAAACGCGTCCTTCCCGGCCCGCCAGCTCACCGAGATCGGCGGCGAGTTCCCCGCGTGGGGCGCGGACGGCCGCAAGATCCACTGGACGATCGGCAACGCGCACCTCGTCTACGATCTCGACGCCGCCGAGGCTTTCGAAGACTCGGTTGCAGCGGCAGCCGAGGCGGAGGCGGACGAGGACGATCCCGACACGCCCGATACCGCTGAAGAGGAGGAAGAGGGCGAAGAAGGCGGCAGCGGCGACGACTCCGGGCAGGACGACGACGATCCCCGCTACGCCCCGGAGGAAGTTCGCGTCCGCGTCGAATTCCCCCGCGACACGCCCAGCGGCGTGGTCGTCCTGTCGGGAGCGCGGGTCGTGACCATGAATGGCGATGAGGTGCTCGAATCGGGCGACATCGTCGTGCGCGACAACCGCATCGCCGAGGTGGGAGCCACCGGTACGGTCACGGTGCCGGATGACGCGGCGGTGATCGACCTCACCGGAAAGACCGTCGTGCCCGGCTTCGTCGACACCCACGCCCACCTGAGGGCCCAGATCAATATCCTCCGCACCCAACCCTGGTCCTACGTGGCCAACCTGGCCTACGGCGTGACTACGACCCGCGACCCCCAGACCGGCACCACCGACGTCGTCAGCTACGAGGACCTCGTGCGCGCGGGACGGATCCTGTCGCCGCGGATCTACTCGACGGGCCCCGGCGTCTTCTCGTCCGAGAATGTGCAGGACCTCGACCACGCCCGCCGTGTTCTGCGCCGCTACAGCGACTACTACGACACCAAGACGATCAAGATGTATGGCGCCGGGAACCGCGAGCAGCGCCAGTGGATCATCGAGGCGGCGCGCGAGCTGGAGCTGATGCCCACGACCGAGGGCGGACTCGACACCAAGGGCAACATGACCATGGCGATCGACGGCTATTCGGGGATGGAGCACAACATGCCCGGCTTCCCCATGTACGCCGACATGGTCGAACTCGTGGCGCGCTCCACGATGGCCTACACGCCCACGATCCTCGTTACCTACGGCGGCCCCTGGGCCGAGAACCATTTCTACGCGACCGAGGATGTGCTGGGCGACGAGAAGCTGGCGCGGTTCACGCCCATGGAGGAGATCCACCAGAAGGCGCTGCGCCGGCCCGGACCGGGACCTGGACCCTCCGGCTGGTTCCACCCCGAGGTTCACACCTTCGACCAGGTGTCGGCGTTCGTTCGCGATGTGATTCGGGCAGGGGGAAGAGCCGGCGTCGGCAGTCACGGCCAGCTTCAGGGGCTCGGATACCACTGGGAACTCTGGGCCACGCACGCGGGCGGAATGACCGAGCACGAGGCGCTGCAGGTTGCCACGATCATCGGCGCGCACTCGCTCGGCCTGGACCGCGACCTCGGCTCGATCGAGGTGGGCAAGCTCGCCGACCTGGTCGTCCTCGACGGCAACCCCCTCGACGACATCCGCAACACCAACACCGTCGACCGCGTGATGATGAACGGCCGGCTGTACGACGGCGACACGCTCGACCAGGTGTGGCCCGATCAGGTCGCGGCGGGGCCGTTCTACTGGCTGTCGGAGGCGCCGCCGGGGCAGTGAGCGCGCGCGCCGTGACCCGCCCAGCGGTCAACCCCGGCATCGACGTCTTCCTGGGTGGCGCCGGCGAGTCCACCCGGCTCCGCGACGCGCGCCTGGGCCTGATCGCCCACCCCGCGTCGGTCACCTCCGGCCTCGCCTTCTCCGCCGACGCGATCCGCGCGGCCGGCTTCGACCTGCGCGCGCTCTTCGGCCCGCAGCACGGCGCCCGCGGCGAAAAGCAGGACAACATGATCGAATCGGACCACTACACCGACTCCGTCACCGGCCTGCCGGTCCACTCGCTCTACGGCGAGGTCCGAAAACCGACCCCGGCCATGCTCGACGGCCTCGACGCCGTCCTCTTCGACCTGCAGGACGTGGGCGTGCGCGTCTACACCTTCATGTGGACGATGGCGCTGGCGATGGAAGCATGCGCCGAGGCGGGGGTGAAGTTCGTTGTGCTGGACCGTCCCAACCCGATCGGGGGTACGCGGCGCGAGGGTCCCGTCCTGCGCGAGCTGTACCGCTCCTTCGTCGGCCTCCACCCGGTCCCCCTCCGCCATGGCCTGACCTGCGGCGAGATGGCACGCTGGCTGAACGAGGAGCGCGGCATCGGTTGCGACCTGACGGTCATCCCATGCGGGGGCTGGCAGCGCGACATGACCTGGGCCGACACCGGCCTGCCCTGGGTAATGCCCAGCCCCAACCTGCCCACACCCGACTCCTGCGTGGTCTACCCGGGCATGGTGCTGCTCGAAGGCACCAACCTCTCGGAGGGGCGTGGCACCACCCGGCCCTTCGAACTCTTCGGCGCCCCGTGGCTCGACGCCACCGCGCTCGTCGCTCGTCTCGCCCACGCCTCACTGCCCGGCGTCGTGTTCCGCCCCTGCCACTTCGAGCCGACCTTTCAGAAACACGCGGGTTCCCTGTGCGGCGGCGCCCAGCTGCACGTCACGGACCCGGGCGCTTTCGAGCCGGTGCGCACTGCCTTGGAGATCCTCGTCGCAGCCCGCGAATTGGCGCTGGACGACTTCGCCTGGGGTCAGCCCCCTTACGAGTACGAAGAGACCCTGGCCCCGATCGACATCCTCTGGGGAGGGGCGTCGCTACGGGAAGGTGTGGATGCCCGCGCCACCGCCGAAGAGATCCTGGCAGGCGCCGCCGCCGAACTGGATGCCTTTGGCGCGTCGGTGGAACCGTATCTGCTGTATTAGAGAGAATAGCCGAGAGGCACTCAGTCCGGCCGGTAGCGCTCCACCGCAATCTCGGCGGCTCGCTTGCGCATCCGGGCGGCATCGTACCAGGCCTGCATGGAAAGAAGCGTATCCATGCTCACCCCGAAGGCTTTCTCGATCCGTAACGCCATTTCCGGTGACAATGCCGCGTGACCATTCAGAAGGTCGGACAGCGTGGCGCGTCGCACGCCAAGAATCCTCGCCGCTCTCGTGACATTGAGGCCCATTTCCTCCACTACCTCGGTTCGGATGAAATCTCCGGGGTGGCAAGGCGTCATTCTCACCTGGAGGGCGTCTTCAGTTCCAATAGTGGCCATCAGTGGTAGTCCTCCAAGAACGGACGATCATGTTTCCAGGGATGTACGGTATTACCGTTCACCTCACCGCACCAGAAAGTCCACCACTAGCGGCAGGTGATCCGACTTCCCGGTATCCGAATCCATGATCCCCAAAGTGTCTCGCGCGCCGGGCGACATGTCGGCCGCATCGAACACGAAGGCCCTTTCGACCTCGATCACCTCGCCCCGATAGAGCAGATAGTCCAGCCTGCCGGGCGAGAACGGATCATCCCTCCACGTGCTGCGCCAGGTGGCCAGGGAGCGGTCCCGCAGTCGTTCCAGGCGCGCCACCTCGAGGTCGCTCCCGCCCATCCCCAGTCCGCGCTTCAGCGCATCCAGCGGACGGGCCGACCCGACGAGATTCAGGTCACCGGCCACCAACAACCCCGCGGCAGGTCGCTCGGCCAGCGCCATCGATATCGCCTGGTTCAGCGTGCGGGCCTGGAGCTCGCGCAGCCGGTCCCGCGGCGACCCGTCGTATCCCGCGCTCTGCAGGTCCACGGGGACGAACAGCACATCGATGCCGCCGAAGGTGACCCAGGCCCCCGTGGCGGACAGGCCGCCACCCGCTTCGTTTCGGGCCAGCCGCGATAGCGGTGGCATCCGTGGAGCCTCCGGTTCGTCACCGACCTCCTGCAACCACTGCTCCAGCGCATCCGGCTCGTAATCGATCCGTGCCATCCCCGGCTCGCTCCGGAGCCTGAGGTCCCTCGCCCCCACGGCCGTCCTCTGCCTCCCGCCACCCAGAGCCAGGGACCAGGTCCAGGCATCGGTGCGCGGCGCGACGCCCTCCCCGAAGCGAGTCAGCTCCTCGACGGTGACGGAGAAGTAGATCTCGTCGAGCAGGAGCACATCGGGCTGGAGCGCGCCGACAATCCGCTGGAAGGCGTCCGCGTTGGTGTGAAAGCTCGAGTCCGAGACGTTCCAGGTGACGACGCGCAGCGCGCCCGGTGACCTGGCGATCGCGCCGGTGTCGAGCAGGGGCGGATCATCGCCTGCGGGCGTGGCAAGTCGATAGTTGAACACCGGTGATTCGTCGACCAGCGCCCCGGCCCACAGGTAGCGGAGCCGCCCGACGATCAATGTCCCCGGCCTCACCGCCAGCAGCTGCCCGGCCCCACCGGCAACGGCGCCCCGATCCACCCGGAGCTCGAATCGACTCGACGAGTGCGTCGGCGCCACCAACAGGCCCACGCCGCCAGCGCTCTCCACTTGCCCGGGACCGCCCGGGCCGATCCGGCGAATGCCGACTCCCGCGCCGTGGGCATCGGTGGCGGGGTCGCCCTGGCGGGTCAGGATAACGGCCAGGTCCGCGCCGTCCACGCCGCCGTAAGATCCGCCCGTGCCCGAATCTCCGTCCGCGTCCAGCACCAACTCGACCGATCCCCGCAGCCCCTGCGCGGTCACGGTGTCGCCCAGATCGATGAGGAAGTGGAGGAAGCGGGCGTCGTCCTGCACGGCAATGGCTCCGAGGTCCACAGGCGAGTCTTCGGGGGTGTCGCCGGCCGGGTCGACCACCAGCGGAGCTACCCCCTCCCAGTCGTCAAAGGAGCCGTCGGTCCACACGGGCCGCGAGCCAGCGGACGGATTGGTGGGACCGCAGGAGACCAGGACTGCCACACTGCCAACGACGACGAGTGCCAACCGGTCACGCGATTTCACGCCGCCCCACCTCCGAGCGCCGCGATATGTAATGCAAACATGGCATTATGTAATGTTAACATTACATCACGATTCATGACCGACCCCTCAGCCTCCCTGCCGCAGGATCAGCCAGCCCCCCCGGTAGTCAGGCGGAAAGACGCCTTCCTGAACCACCGTCGATCTTTCGCCACCGGCAACAAATGTGACGCGAACATCGACGCGCTCCACGCCGGGAGGAATCCCGAAGTGGGCCGGTGCCGCACCCTGTGAGCAGTATCCGCCGCCGGTATCCATCAGCCGGGTGCCCAGGATTGCGCCGGTATCGTGGTCCAGGAGCTGCACCTCCGCGCCGGGCACCATCAGCTGCCCGTCCGCGTCGGTCGCCGCCACCTGCAGCGAGCGCGCCGCGACATCGGCCCCGAGCAGGTTCCGGTACAGATGATGGGTGCCGCCTACCTCGTCGTTGTTGGCGATCGACAGGTCGAGATCGCCATCCCGGTCGAAGTCTGCCCAGGCGACGCCGTGACTCGGCCCGTGCTCGAGAAGATTGGCGGGCAGTTCGTTGGCAAAGCCATCGGCGCCCCGGTTCATGAACAGGTGGTCTTCGACGGCGGCGATCCCCGACAGGTATGACGTCACGACCAGGTCGGGCAGACCGTTGTGGTCGACATCGGCCCAGGCCGCCGTGGTGGAGTGGTAGTCAACGCCGAGGGTTGTGGGATCCGTCACGTCCGTGAAGGTGCCGTCGCCGTTGTTGCTCCACAGGATGTCCGGCCCGTATGTGGCGATGAAGAGGTCGAGGTCGCCGTCGTTGTCGTAGTCGGTCACCGCCGGGGCCACGCTGCCATACTCTTCGCCGCGGTTCGGGTGGTTCATGCCGAGCGCCGGCGCGACATCGACAAACGTCCCGTCGCCCTCGTTGCGGAAGAAGGCGTCCTCGTCGCCGTTCTGGTTGGAGACGTGAACATCCAGGTCGCCGTCGCGGTCGTAGTCGAACCAGGCCACGCCGACCGTGCGGCGCGGGTCGCCGAGGCCGGATTCGGCCGTTACGTCGGTGAAGGCGGTCGGTCCATCGTTCCGGAAGAGCCGGTTGGGCCGGTCGCGCATCGCCACGAACAGGTCGAGGTCCCCGTCGCCGTCGTAGTCGATCCACGAGGGCTGCCGCGTAGTGCCGACCAGGTCCACCCCCAGGCCCGGCGCCACATCGACGAAGATCTGGTCGTCGTTTCGATAAAGGCGGTTCGGGGTCTCGGCGGCTACGGGATACCCGACGTACAGATCCAGGTCGCCGTCGCCATCGAAGTCGCCCCATGCCGCGGCCCGGGTGTCCTCTACATCCGCCAGGCCCAGAGCCGGCGCCACATCCACAAAGGTGCCGCCATCGTTCCGGTAGAGGTGGTTGGCGGAGTACCGCATCCCCACGAACAGGTCGAGGTCCCCGTCGCTATCGAAGTCGGCCCACGCGTTGGGCTGGGCACCGGGTGTATCGAACAGGTCGGGCTGGACCCGATCGAAGGAGGGCGGCGCGGGTGGAGCTTCCTGCGCGCCGTCGCACCCGGTCAAACCGATCGGGGCGATCAGGAGCAGGGAAAGGGCCATCCGGCCTTTCAGGCACTCTGAACTCACCAACCGCCTGCACCCCGGTCCCACGACCTCGTACTCGATCCGGACTCCCACTCTGCACCTCCTCGAATGCGGACGGCGACATGCTCGATCCGGACGGAAGATACTCGCTTCGCAGCCCTGCGGCGTCCTTCCGGGGCCGAGCTGACGAGCGTCAGTCCCGTTCAGACCCCGCCTCGGTCAAAGCAGGACAACGTCATGTGTCCGCTCATCCCGCCGAGGGCGCATTCATCGAGGTGACGCGCCCGGTTGCGGAGTGATCGCAAGCTGCGTCTCATGTCCCTGATCTCGTCGCTCACAAAGGACGCATACTCCTCCCGTGAGACGACCCGTCCCTCGTCCGCAGGAGGCACGATTTCGTCCTCGGCACCGTCCAGCGAGACCGCCGTCGCACCGTAGATGGTGCTTCCGCCGTTCAGGGAGAGCACCAGAATCATTCCGGGTAGGCCGCCGTAGAGCGCCGGGCCGCCCCGCACCGGGATATCGGGAGCAAACCATGCGACGATTTCGCCGCCGTCCATACGCCCTGTGGCCCTGGTCGCGCGATACCCCAGGTGCGTGCGGTGATCATCGGTGATATCCCACTCGACATCGGGCGGTGGAGCATCCGTGCGCAGGACTTCCTGGAATAGCGTGAGCACCCTGACCGCAGCGCCGTCGGAATTGGAGTATGCCTGCGTAAGCACATTCTCCTGACTTGCGGCCACGGATTCGTACATCGCAACCACCGCGTCGAGGTTGTTGTTGGTCATGGGAAACACCGCGGGAGGGGGCTCCGCCTCCGAGTCCTCCGGTGCCGGCACCATGAGAGACGACGAAGGATCGAAATGAAGCAGGAAGGATTGCTCCCTCGCCTGCGCGAGCCTTTCGCCGACCTCCGCCATTCCCTCCGGCACATCGAAGTCCGCGACGATCGCGCGTGTGTATGTGATGGTCCCGCTCTGTGCGCCGGCCGGTCCGGGTGCCACGATGGCAAGCGCCGCCGCGGAGATCAGCGGCAAAGAGTATCCATCACGTCGTTTCAACTGCATTGCTGCTCGCATTTGATCCAATCGCTGTTTCGGACGCTACCGCCCTCTTCCCCGCCCGCCACGCCCACCTCTGCCACTCATCTGGTTCCCCAGCCGATACATGACCCTGAGCATGAAGTACTGGCCGAGCGACTCGGTGCGCGATTCCTCGATGTAGTTCGCTGAATTCGTGACAGCGACGCCCTGGTTCTGATTCAGCAGATCGTAGGCCTGCAGTTCGATCTCGGCACGTTCGTCCAGCACGCGCCGGGAAATGACGGCGTCCCAGCGCGCCACGTTCCGCGATTCGCTGAAAAGGCCCTGATCGTAGGTGCGGTAGCGGAAGTCCGACTCCAGTTCCCAGGCACCGAGGTAGAAGGTCGCCTCGCCGCGGTACTGGCTGTTCAGGTAGTTCCGGTTCAACTCCTGGTTCAGCGAGTACTCGACATCGTTCAGGTTGAAGCTCGCGGAGAATTCCACATCGAACCGGTCCTTGATCCGGTTGTCCACACTCACCTCGAAGGTGTTGCGCAGGATCCGGCTCTCGTTGGAGGCCAGGTTGACCAGTTCGGTCCCCTCGGAATAGCTGAGGCGGTACTCCAGGTCGAGTTCGATCCCCAGCCGCCGGACCGGAGTGCCGAAGTTGGCTCCCATGTTGCCGGACCATTCGCCGTCGGTGTTGACCGGCATGCGGGTCTGGAAGCCGCGCTCGTCGAAGATGCGCGACGTGGAAATGCTGTTGTGGTTGTAGTCGAAGCCGGCGAAGGTGAAGAAGTTGATGAAGCTGAACTGATCGAAGAAGCGGTATTCGGCATCGACCTCATGCGCGTATTCCGGGCGCAGATCCGGGTTCCCCGAGTAGACGTTGAGAGGATCGGTGTTGTCCGAGTAGGGCTGGAGCTGCGTCAGCGACGGCTCGCGGCTGCCGCCGTTGTACCGGAACTGAAGGTTCTGGCCTTCCTTGATCTCGTGTTTCAGCTGGGCGTTCGCCAGCAGGTGCGTGTAGCCGTTCTCGATGGTTTCGTCGCGGTCCAGGATGACGCCGTCAAGCTGTGACTTCTGCAGACGGAGCCCGACGGTGAACCAGTGGAGATCGTCGTGGTGGCTGTAGCGCACTCCGCCCTGCAGGTAGGTGTACGCCCGCTCGAACCCCGAGCTCAGCCGGTCGTTGAACACGGCCACGCCGTTGACGAGGTCGTGAACCGAGTTGTCGCGGTCCTCGCTCGTGGCGTTGCGCTGGCCGAAGAACTCCATGGTATGGCTCTCGGCGAGCGGCTGCGTCAGCGACAGTCGCGCCGAGTTGGTCCAGGTCCGTCCCACCCGTGACTGCTCCTGCAGGATCTCCTCGAAGTCGCCGTCACGGCCGCGCTGTTCGCGCACCTCGCCCGTGACCACGGACGACAGGTCGGAGGTCAGATCGGTGTCCTGCACGCGGCTCCTCACCTCGGCAACCAGGCTGCGGCCGTCCTCGTTGAGCCGCTTGCGCCAGGTGAGGCGCGCGTTGCCGCCCAGGTCGTCCCCGTCGACCAGGCGGTCGGTGGTGGCCGAATTGAGCATGCTGCCGCTCAGCGTGTGCGTCTCCCGGTTGGCGAAGGAAGTCAGCGATGAAGCGCGCGTATTGCCGTCCATTCGCAACCGCATATCGTGGCCCGGCGAGAAGGTGACCTGCGCATTGAGGTTCAGGCGGTGGCTCCGGTTCCCGGCCTCCTGGCTGCTGGTCTGGTCGACGAGCGACGCGACATCGGATCCGAAGAGCGCCTGCTGCTGCAGCGTACGGTCCTGGGAATTGTCGAGTTCGCTGATGAAGTAGCTTCCCCTCAGCCAGCTGTCCTCGCCGAAGTCGCGGCTTCCGTTGACTCCGAGGCTGAGCGCCTCGGTGAAGCCGTCGTTGGACCCGCCGCCCCGTCCGCCACCGCCGGCGAAGTCCGCAAAATCGCGCCAGTTGAACCCCGCCCGGTTGACGTTGTTCGCATTCGCGGTCAGCGCGAGTTGCGTATTGGGCGAGAAGCGGTTGAGCGAGAGCGACCCGTCGTAGCGGGCCTCGTTGCCCACCGGAGCAGCGAGTCGTCCCTGATTGTTCACGTCGCCGCCAACGCCCCCTCTGGCCCGGCCGAAGTACCCCCGCCGCGCCTCCTCCTTGAGCTTGAGGTCGATCGTGCGCTCCTCATCGCCGTCGGGAATCCCGGTGAACTCGGCCATGTCGGACTGCTTGTCGTAGACATCGACCTGCGCCACGGCGTCGGCGGGAAGGTTCTGCGTCGCGACGGTCGCATCCTGGCCGAAGAACTCCTTGCCGTCGACAAGGACGTTCTGGACCTCCTCGCCCTGCGCCGTGATCGTCCCGTCCGATTCGATCTGGATCCCGGGAAGTCTGCGCAGCAGCTCCTCGACGGTCGCGTTGGGGGGCGTCGGAAACGCCTGCACGTTGTAGCTGAGGGTGTCACGCCGGTTGACGAAGGGCACGTGCTCGACGCTGACGACCAGCGAGTCCATCTCCACAGCCGTGATCGACAGCACGACTTCGCCGGCGTCCACATCGGCGTCCGTGACATCGAAGTCGCGCCGGAGCGTCCGATACCCGATGAGGGTGACCTGAAGGATGTACGCGCCCGGGGTCAGCCCCCTGATGGAGAAGGTCCCGTCGCCGGAACTCAGCGCATACTGGGCCAGCACCGAATCCGGCCGCGTCAGCGCGACCACCATGGCGCTCTGCAGACCTGTCCCCAGAGAGTCGGCGACGACGCCCTGCACCCGGTATTCCTCCTGCGCATTCACGGGAGTGGCCAGGGGCAGGCAGGCCGCCCCCAAACACAGAAAGATCACTGATCGGCCCACAGGCCACCTCCTACTGTCGGTCGCCTCCGCGACGCCGGTACAACTGCTCCAACTCGTCGACTTTGTCCTCGACGATCGCCTCATATTCCTCGCGCGAGACCTCGTCGCCGTCCTCCGGCGCGCGAATCAACCCCGCGTCCACCTCACTCAGATCGATCTCCGTCGCGAAGTACTGGGTGCGCCCCCCGTCCACCGACAGGACCAGAATCATGCCGGGAAGTCCGCCATACGACGCGGGACCGCCCGGAACCGGGATCTCGGGCGTGAACCACGCCTCGATCGATGTGCTGTCGTGCTCGGCAGTGGCCTTCATCACCATGCGCCCCAGGTGCTCCGCCTGGTCGCTCGTCATGCGCCACGCATACGCCGCCGGAGGGCCGTTGATCAGGAAGTTCCTCCCCATGAACTCACGCGTCTCGACGGCCATGCCTTCCGCGTAGCTCACCCAGGCGTCACGCAGGACCTCCAGATCATCGCGAGAAGCCGATCGCGTCTTCAGGCGCTGCAGCCGGCCTTGCCAGCGGTCGGTTAGCCGGCCTGCACCCTCATCGTCCTCGGGCGCCGGAATCATCCGCGACTCCGACGGGCCGAAATGGAGGAGCACCGTGCCGGTCTCGGCCTCGGGGATCGCTTCCTTCCAGTCCTCCGGGATCTCGAAGCCGTACTTCTGGGAATAGGTATAGGTGATGGTCCCCTGCTGCGCGGTCAGCGCGGTCGGGATCAGGAGCGCGAGGGCGATTCTGCGAGTCATACCATCAAGGACAGGCAAAGCCGCCCAAGTGTTGGTCGATCGCCGGACGGGACCAGGCCGTCCGAACTCAACAGCTGCGCTTGACCCGGTGCCTCAACTGCTCTCGAAGAGGATGACCTGGTGTTCCAGCAGGCCAACCGGCAGCCCGCTGATCAACCGACTGACGTTCCCCGAACATGTTACCGGCCTCCCTCCGTCATGCTCTCGTCCTCTTCCTCTTCAGGCGCTTCCCAGAAGTCCGGGTTTGCCGGGGCCGCCGCCGCTACCGCTTGGCTGTACAGCGCCGCGTTGAAGACGATGCGGAAGTTGCCGAAGGGCTGGGCGCGCCACTGCGGTCTCATGCCGAGCAGGATCACGTGGCCGTCTCCGTGCCTGACGTCCAGCGCTGCCGCGTATCCCTGCAGGTGCTCCTCGCCGAGCAGGTAGCCTGAGAGCAGCGGCGAGCCGTCTGCCGGGTACTTGGCCAGAACCGCGCCATCGAAGCCGTCCTCGGTGGTGAAGACGGGGCTGCGTTCCACAACGACCTTGGCCCGCGCGGGCATGCCCGACATCACCGGGTGTGACGGGTCCACCTCCATCTCCACGATCGACCCGCTCATGAAATACTCGGCCGCGTCGAGGCCGGCGATGACGTTCGAGACCGGCAGATGCAGCTGCTCGATCGCGAACATGCTGGCGTTGTTGAACGTCACCAGCGTCCCGCCGCTCCGCACGAATTCGTCCAGGGCACGCACGCCGACGGCACCGATCCCGCCCTCGTAGCGCGGCGGCACGGTCCCCTTGGCAAACCCGTTGAGGACCTGCCCCGCGCCCATGTCGGCCACGATGATCACGTCGTAGCGGTCGCGCAGGTCGCCAGCCAGCACGTCCGCGTTGCGGAGGCTGGTGTAGCTGAACCCGTACCTCTCGAGCAGCCAGCGCGTCCATCCCTCGTCTATGGAGGGATTCCAGGGGCGGTAGAGGGCGACTCGGGGCTGCGAAAAGCGGGTTCCGGCGGTCCCGGACCGAGCCGTCCGAAGGTGCAGGTCCGTGACGAGTTCGCGCCGTCCGGTCCCGGACAGCCCGGAGATGACGTAGTGCCCGGAAACTCCCGCTTCGCCGTTCTCGCCCGCATCTCCAGGCACGAAGCCGACCTGTCCGCCCAGGGCCCAGGCCTGGTTCAGCGCCCTGAAGGCGTTGTTCTGTGCCGGGTCGACCGCGAGGTCGCTCCCGCCCTCGTCGTTGCCCGGCGGCGGCACGATCGCGGCGGCCACCGGATTGCTGTCGAAGCCGACGCCCAGCGGCGAATCGAACGGGGACGCGTCAGTGACAAGAGCATACCACGAGGGCACACGGTCGGCGCCTGTTCCCAGCTCCGTCATCGCGTCCCTCACCCCCTCGTCCAGCGGCGACGCCGCCTCCACCACCCGCACACCCATCAGGTAGGGCAGCGTCCAGCCCGCCACGTCGTACGGCTGGTCCGGCGGGCCCTCGGGATACTGGCGCAGGTCCGGGTAGTCCTGCACGGCGAAGAGCTGGCGCACGAAGTTGGCGAATGGCTGGTCCATGGCGATCACCCAGGTCCCGGCCGGGTGCGAGATCCCGTCGTGGGTGACCGCCTCGGCCAGCTGGTGCACCTCGATCCCGTTGTAGGCGAGCCGGCGCAGCATCTCGACGGCGGCCACGGGATCGTCCTGCTCCTGCGGCACGAAGTAGCCATACGGCGGCCCCTCGGTGTACTGCGCGATGATGTCGCGCCCCGCCTGATACCGGTTGTAGAGGATGTCGCGGCGGTACTTGGCCGCAACGTCCAGCACCGAGACCGACGCGGTCAGCATGTAGTCCACCGCATCCCGCAGGCGCCACCAGCCGCCCTCCCACGGGCTGCTGTACAGCGATTGCGGCCGCAGGTCGCGCGTGCGCGGTGGAAAGTCCTGCAGCGTGTAGAAGCCCGGCGTCGCGTAGCGGTAGAGCCCCGTCTCGGTCAGGAACGACACCACGTTGTGGAAGTTGTTGGCGTGGTCCATGAAGCCCGGGTACCAGTTGTCGAAGCCGGTCCCCATGTGCATGGCGCCCTTCTGGCCGCGCTCCTCGAGGGCCTGAGACATCGCCATGCCGATCAGGTTGACCGTGCGCCACATGAGCGGATGCACGTGCGGCGAGATCGGCTCCGCGAACGGCGGAATCCAGATGCGCGTCGGGAACGGCGAACTCTGGTGGTGGTTGTACAGAATATGCGGCTCCCACTCGCGCGCCACCCGAGTTGCCATCCGCGACTCGATCTGGTTGATCATGTAGCCGTCGCGGTTGTTGTCGTGCCCGATGTACTTCTGGTAGAGGAAGGGCGTCGGGGCGACTTCGTACGGGGTGCCCAGGTTGGAGCGGTACCACTCGGCGACCATCGTCTGTCCGTCCGGGTTGATCGACGGCCACAGCATGAGGATCACGTTGTCGAGAATGGCGGCGATTTCGGGGTCGTCGTCGCCGGTGACCAGGTCGTACGCGAGCTGGATCGTGTGCTGCGCGTGCGCGACCTCGCTGGCGTGCAGCCCGCCGTCGATGTGGACGAGGGTGCGGCCTTCGTCGGCCAGCTCCCGGGCCGCGTCGTCGGTGAGGCCGCGCGGGTGGGCGAGGCGCAGCGCGATCTCACGGTGGCGGTCGAGGTTGCGCAGATTTTCGGCGCTGGAGATGAGCGCGATGTAGACGGGCCGGCCGAACGAAGAGCGCCCCACTTCGCGCAGTTCGAGGCGGTCGGTGGCGTCGTCGAGCTGCTCGAAGTAGTCGATCGACTCCTCGAATGTGGCCAGGTAGAAGTCGGAGCCCACGCGCTGGCCCAGGACGGATTCGGGGGTGGGGACCTGCGCGGTGAGGGGGTTGGGATTCGGAGCAATGACCGCCGAGAGGGCGATGGCCAGGGTGGCTGTTCTGGTCTTCATGCAGGTGACTCGCTTCTATTCGCCGGGTGTTGTGCCAGCGCCGATGATCAGGTGTTGCAGGGCAGTTGGACGATACCCGATGGGATCAGAAGGGCGCAACGGCCCCCGAGGTCGCGTTGATCCCGGCGCCGGCTCTCTTGCCGGATGTATGGTAACCATATACCATATACGCCATGAAGAAGATCAAAACGACGGTGTATCTGAACGCTGCGGACTATCGAAAGCTGAAGTCGTTGGCGGTCGAAAAGGGGCGGTCGACGGCGGAGTTGGTGCGGGAGTCGGTGGCGGAGTACACGGCGAAGGCTACGGAACGCGAATGGCCAAGGTCATTCGGGATGGGGGACAGTGGCGATCCACACTTCGCGGAGAACTACGAAGACTATCTGGACGGCTTCGGTGAGGACGGCCTGGAGGACTACTTCCGGTCCCGGGAGTCTGAGCGTGCCGAGGACGCTTCCCCGGCAAAGCCGAGCGGGCTGGCCGAGTAACCGGTGCATTGATAGTAGTGGACGCGAGCGCCTTGCTGGCACTCATGGACGGCAGGAATCCGCACCGGGCGGTGCTGCGATCGGCGTTGCGCGCGGATCCCGATGGCTGGGTCGTCCCATGGGCTGTGCTACCCGAATTGGATTACATGGTGGCCAGGCGACTGGGACAAGCCTCAGTTACGGCGTTCCGTGCCGACATGGCCGAAGGACGTTTTCCAATCGAGTGGGGCGGTGCGTCTGACCTGCGCAGGGCGCTGGAACTTGACCGCACCTATCGCGATCTGTCTCTGGGCCTGGTCGATGGGATCGTCATGGCCGTGGCCGAGCGGCTCGAGGCCCGGGCCATCTTGACACTGGATCTGTGCGACTTCGGAGCGGTCACTCTAAAGGGTGAACCGGAGATCTGGCCCCGGGATCTCTAGGCGGGCCGGCCGGCGCCTTCCTCACGGGTTCTTGCATTCCCCGAGCATCTCCTACTATTAACTAAGTTGTTAGGAATTTCAATCGAACCAGGAGGCCCCGTGCGCCGCTCGATTATAGCCGCCGCCTTGCCGGTACTGGCGCTTGTGGCCACACCTCACCCCGCTCGCGCCCGGGCGCCCCAGACTAGACCGGCCACCGAAATCCGCCTGTCCGCCGAACCGATCCTCTCGGTCGGGAGACTCGGTGGGCCGGACGAGTACCTCTTCGGCAGGATCAACGCCGGCGCCAGGCTCCCCGACGGCAGCGTGGTCGTGTCCGACCAGCAGAATTCCCGGGTCCAGCGGTTCGGCGCGGGCGGGGAGCTCCTCTGGAGCCGCGGCCGCGCGGGTGAAGGGCCGGGTGAGTTCAGGAGTGTGCAGATTGTGGAAGGCTGCGCAAGCGAGGGTTCGATCATCGCTTACGACATCCGGAACGCGCGGGTCTACCTCTACGACTGGGCGGGAGACCTCCTCGACGAGTACCGCTTTCTGTACAACGGATTGCCGCTGCGCGACTTCGTATGCGCACCGAACGGGCGCCTGGCCTTCACGGGCAACAGTCTCCGCTTGGACGAGGAGGGAGTCGAACCCGGGGCGGTACACCGCGTGTCCCTTACACTGGGCTTCGTGGAAATCGGCGACACCGCCGCAACGACGCTACGCGACAGGATCCCCGACCGCGAGCAGAAGTCCCTGGGCGCCGGCATTGCCATGCTTGGCAGCATCTGGATCCATGACGTGGCGCTGGCAGCGACCGACGAAGGAACGTGGCTCGGCACCAGCGACGACTACGAGGTCGAGCTGATCGGTTGGACGGGCTCGACGATTCGCCGGATCCGCTGGGAGGGGCCGGGCCTGGCCGTGGCCCGGGAGGATGTCGACCGATATCGGGACGACCTCGAGGCAAGCTACCGCGACGACGATGATCCCAACTGGCGCGCGCGCTTCGAGAACCACTGGGACCAGGAGAGCGGGATCGTGCCGGACGAGTTCCCCGCGTACCACAGTCTCATGATGGGAGACGACGGCATGCTGTGGGTGCACGACTACATGCGCCCGGGGGAGCGGAGCGAGTGGTTGGGATTCGATGAAGATGGCAGGTGGGTGCGTACCCTGGTGCTTCCTGCCCCGGCCGATCTGCTGGACATCGGGCCCGATTGGGCGCTGGTAACGACACGGGATGAGCTGGGGGTGCAGCGCGTCGAGGTGCGGGGGCTGGTGCCAGCTTGACTATGCCCCCACCACCGGCCAGGGCGCCCAGTCCCTCCACTTCCCCCGCGTAAAGTCCGGAAACTCCACCGGCGCGCTCCCGTTCGCAACGCTCATCTCGGACAGCTCGCACACCGCGCTCAGCGCCGCCGCGTCGTACACGTTCATGTCGAGCGGCAGACCCTCCCGCAGGCACTTGATGAGCCGATAGTCCTCCATGAAGTCCATACCGCCGTGGCCCGCGCCGATCGACGCCTCGCGGAGCGCCCGCCACAGGGGGTGCTCGAACTCGTCGTAGTAGGTCTCGGCTTCCTCCCAGCGGTGCGACGGACTGCGCCCTTCGACGTAGACGCGGTCGGGATAGCCCTGGAAGATCCCTCGCGTCCCCTGAACCTTGTTGATTCTGTCATACGGGCGCGGGAGGTTCGTGTCGTGGGCCACGTAGATCGTCTTGCCGAGAGCGGTCTGGATCAGGCTGCCGTTGACGTCGCCCAACGCGAAGGTCTCGGCGCGTTTGGGGTCGCCTTCCGGGTAGTTGGCGGCCGCCCAATCCTGCAGTCCACGCGAGGGGCTGCTCATTGAGACGAGGAGGGCGAACCGGTCCCCGCGGTTGATGTCCATGCAGTTGGCCACCGGACCGAGCCCGTGCGTGGGATAAAGGTTCCCGTTTCGGGTCCAGGAGTGATCGCGGCGCCAAAGTCCCTCCCCTTCGTCGGCGAACTTGATCCCGCGGAGGTCGTGGAGGTAGCCGCACTCGGCGTGCAGGATCTCGCCGAGGAACCCCTGGCGGACCAGGTTGAGGCACAACAGCTCGGCACGTCCGTAGTTGACGTTCTCCATCATCGCACAGTGGCGGCCCGTGCGCTCGGCGGTCTCGACGAGCTTCCAGCAATCCTCGATGGTGTACGCGGCGGGGACTTCGGTGGCCGCGTGCTTGCCGTTCTCCATGGCGGCGACGCAGATGGGGACGTGGAAGCGCCACGGGGTCGCATTGTAGACCAGGTCGACATCGGCCTCGGCGCAGAGGCGCTCGTAGTCGCTCTCGCCGCTGGTGTAGAGGGTCGGCCTGGGGTGGCCCGCCTCCTCGATGATGTCGGCCGCGCGCTGCGCATGGGCTTCGCGGATGTCGCAAACGGCCGTTATCGCGCACCCGTCGATCCGCACCAGGTTGCGGACGTGCGCCGTGCCCATGCCGCCGACACCCACGTAGCCGATCCGCACATGGTCGATGGGCGGGGCGGCGAGGGGGTGGTCGGGGGCCGCGCCGAGGGTTGCCGGAACGGCTCCCGCGCGGGACAGCGCGTCCTGTCCAGCGCCGGAATCGCCGCAGCCCGAGACGGCGCCCGCCGCCACGCCGAGGGCGCCGACCTTGAGGAAATCGCGCCGGTCGAGACCGGTCGCGGGATCTAGACCGGTCGCGGGATCTAGGCCGGTCGCGGGATCTAGGCCGGTCGCGGGATCTAGGCCGGTCGCAGGGTCGTGATCGGTCCTACGGTCGAATCGGGCTGCCGGGCGCCGACGTGTGCCTTTGCGGTCGCTCATAATCGTTTCACCACCCTTTAATGGTTGCTCGCTTGAATGACATACAGCCGCAGCCGCGGTCGCCTGTCAAGCGCCTGGTCAGTCCGTCCGCCCGGTCGGCATCCACTTGAGGCCGGGGTGCAGCGCGAGCAGGGCCGCGACGCCCGCGAACGGCATCGACATCAGCGTCGCCGCGTGCGGGCCCGTCACATCCGCGACGGCCCCGGTGCCCATGACCCCCAACGCGCCGACCGTCCAGGCCAGACCCATCACGATCCCGGAGCTGGCGCCTGGCGCGCGCGGCGACATCTCCTGCGCCATCACCACGATCGGCGGCAGCGTGGCCATCCCCAGAAAGCCCGCGCCGGCGATCGCCACGAAGCCGCCGGCACTCCACGGCCCGAGCCACACCGCGGCCAGGTGCACCGGAAGCGCCAGCGCGCACAGTCGGAAGAGGAGGCGGGGACGGTCCATCCGGTCGGCGAGCAAGCCGCCCGTCAGCGTGCCGAACGCCTGTGCCCCCAGGTAGACGGACAGCGCCGCCGCCCCCAGGGTCTCCGACCCTCCCATCTCCGCCACGATGATCGGCTCCATGGTGAGGAAAGCGCGTTGCACGAACGCCATCGCCGAACTCACCCCAAAAATGATCCCCAACGGACCCGCCAGCTGTCGAAGGACATAGGACGGAGGAGGCGCGGGGGGTGCACTGCGGGCCTCGCCGCGGCCGCTCGGTAGGCTGAAGAAGAAGAGTGGGGCCAGCAGGAGCGCCGGAAGCATCGCGACCCATAGCCTCTCCATGCCGCCCCATGCGACCAGTCCCACCGCTACCAGCGGTCCCGCCGAGAATCCGATCGCGCCGCCGAAGGAGAAGATCGAATAGCGGCTGCCGCTGCCCTTCCCTTCGGTCAGCCTGACGGCGTAGGACGCGCCGGGCGGATGGAATGCGGCGCCCCCGAGTCCCCCGATGACGAGGAGCAGCATCAGGACCCAGTAGGACGACGCAAACCCCATGAGGGACACGAACACCCCGCTCACGACCACCCCGCCCACCGCGAGCGCCCGGCGACCGAAACGGTCCGCCACGTACCCGAAGAACGGCTGCGGGAGCGCCGTCGCGATGGCGAACCCGGCACCCAGCGACGCGGCGGCCGCGATCGAGATGCCCATCCCGTCCATGATCCGCGGCAGCAGCGGCGGCACGAACGAGGCATACGCATCGTTGATCCCGTGCGCCAGCGCGATGATGAGAGCGATTCGGGTGGCGGAGATGCCTGCGGATTGCGGGGTCGGGTCGGGGGTGCCCCGCACGAGGGCGGCGTCAGTCTTCAGAGTCGAAGTAATCCTCGTCAATCCGCTTGATCTGGTAGGTAGTCTTAACCCTCACTCCGACTCCATGCGTTACCAATAGGCCAGCGAGTTCGGGACCATCGATCAGGACAATTCGCTGGGGGCTCTTGATCACGAAGTCCCTCGCCCCAGCGGTGAAAGTCGCAGTGGTTACGAATACACCCTTGCTTGTACCCGCTGCGACGATTGCCCCGGCAAAGTTCCGTAAAGCACCCACACCCACGTCGTTACCCACTGCGTATTTCTTGGCTTGGACGTACACTTCGTCTAGACCAAGGGCATCCTCCCGTATTGTACCGTCGATCCCACCGTCTCCACTCCCACCGGTAACCCTGCCCCGCCTTGAGTCACCGCCCCCATATCCCATTGCGATCAAGAGATCGACTATGACCCTTTCAAGGAAGTCGGGAGATGCCGCACGCACTCTCTGAAGCACCTCTGCCTCAACAGAAGAGCTAAGCTCTCGCCCAGCGCGTTCGAAAGCCTCCTCGGGTGTTTCCACCCCGTTGGACGGTTCACCTACGGGTTTCTTGGCTTCACCGCCTTTGACGCTGGAACCCCTTGACCGCGCCTCCCACTCGGCGTAATCGGCGTATTTTCGCAAGAGTTTCATGTCAATCCGGGCAGGCGATCGGTCCAGTAGCCTCTCGCCTTCTGGAGTCAGTTTGTAGACGGCGCGTCGAACCTTTGCGACAAGGCCCGCACGGCTCATGTACAGCAGTGCCCAGGAAACGCGGTTCGCAAAGAGGGTTTGTCGTCCGCTTGGGACCCTTTGCTCTAGGTCTGCTGGAGTCAGATTCTCAGTCTCGGATACGCGAGCCCGGACATCCTTGATGTGCGTGGCACTCCCACTCAACAGCGCCTTGAGGGTCGGCAGCATTAGGGATTGAAAATCTGGGACAGCCATTGGTCTTGATCACCCTCGCTTCGGTTTCATTGCTGAGTCACCTTCCGCCAGCCAGCCCTCTAGGTCAAGTCCAAAGTCTCGCCCATGGCCTGAAGGACTGGAAACCGCCGGCACCCGCATCTAGTATGGATAGCCGTGCCAATCCAGCAACCCCGCGCCAATCTCAACGTACCGACCTGTCGGATTGTCTTTAAGGGGCTACGTCGTAACACCACATCCAGGACACCGAAATGACCCTGACGCCCACCGCGAACAATCGTTCCCGGACCTTCACGCGCCTCGCGGCGCTGCTCTCTCTTGCCGTTGCCTCGCCCGTTTTGACAGGCTGCGCCTCGCAATACGGCGGCGATCCCGAAATGGCCGCCGACATGGCTGCAGCCTCCGCCACCTTCGCCAATCCGCCCGGCCTGCATGTCAACGCACCTTCACCGGACCCGCGCGTCGGGTTGGCGCCCGGCCTCTTCGACGCCGGCGAAGCGATCTGGAACCTCCGCCTGGTGTCGACCACGCCTCCACAGCCCGCGTTCGTGGGGAAGACCAACTCGGATCTGGCGTTCACCGGGAACTACGCCATCCAGGGCAACTACGACGGCATCCAGGTCTGGGACATCTCCGACCCGGCCAATCCGACGTCGGTGGTGACCCACCGGTGCCCGGCCTCCCAGAGCGATGTCTCGGTCTATGACAATCTGCTGTTCGTGTCCGGAGAGGGCTTCGGCGGGCGGCTGGACTGCGGTGACGAGGGCATCCAGGAAGCGGTAAGCCACCATCGGCTTCGCGGCATCCGCATCTTCGACATCTCCGACATCGCCAACCCGGCGTACGTCGCCAACGTGCAGACCTGCCGTGGCTCGCACACGCACACCGTGCTGAAGCACCCCGGCGACGACGACAATGTCTACATCTACGTCTCCGGGTCGGCTCCGGTGCGTCCCGCCGAAGAGTTGGCGGGCTGCTCGGGCGGCTCGCTCGACGAGGACCCCAATACCGCACTCTTCAGGATTGAAGTCATTCGGGTGCCGCTGGAAAACCCGCAGGCCGCCGAGGTCGTGAGTTCGCCGCGGATCTTCCATGACCTGGTCGCGCCGCCGATGCATGGGCCGGCGCCTGATGAAATTGCGGCCCTGGAAGAAGCGCGGGCGCGCGGCGCCTTTGTAATCGAGATACAGGGGCAGGTGCAGATACTGCCGGACGCGTTCGTGCAGCCACAGCTCGACAGCATCGTCAGGGCGCGCGGAGGCGAGGGCCCCGCTACGGCAGCCGACAGCACCGCGCTGCGCAACTTTATCGACGAGATGATCGCCCAGATGATGGCTTCCGCCGGGGTTGCTGCAGGCGACGGCGATGGCCCGGGTCCCGGTCCCACGCAGTGTCACGACATCACCGTCTACCCGGCCATCGGTCTGGCCGGCGGCGCCTGCGGCGGCTACGGGCTCCTGCTGGACATTACAGATCCCGCCAACCCGACGCGCCTCGCCGCTGTAGCCGACTCCAACTTCTCGTACTGGCACTCGGCCACCTTCAACAACGACGGCACCGCGGTCATGTTCACCGACGAATGGGGTGGGGGCGGGGGGCCCAAGTGCCGCGCCTCGGACCCGATGGAGTGGGGTGCCAACGCCGTCTTCACGATCGAAGACGGAGAGATGATCTTCCGCAGCTATTACAAGATGCCCGCCGCCCAGACATCGCTCGAGAACTGCGTCGCCCACAACGGCTCGCTCATTCCGATCCCGGGCCGCGACATCATGATCCAGGGCTGGTATCAGGGCGGGATCTCGCTGATCGACTGGACCGATCCCGACAATCCGGTCGAGATCGCCTTCCACGACCGCGGCCCGGCCAACGCCGAGAGGATGGCGATGGGCGGCAGCTGGTCGGTCTACTGGTACAACGGGGTCATCGTCAATTCCGAGATCGCGCGGGGACTCGACATCTTCGAACTCGTCCCCAGCGACATCCTCACGCAGAACGAGATCGACGCCGCGAATTCGGTCGTGCTGACCCAGCTGAATTCGCAGGGTCAACCGATCTTTGAATGGCCTGCGACCTTTACGCTGGCGAAGGCGTACCTCGACCAGCTGGAACGCTGGCATGGGATGACCGCTCCGCAAGTCGCTTCGGCCCGCGCTGCCCTTGCAGCGGCCGAGGGCGCTGCCGGTTCGGCGCGGCGTGACGCGCTGCGATCACTCGCCGCGACGCTCGGCGGGCAAGCAGCCGGGGCGGCGGATACGGACAAGGTAGAGAAGCTCGTTGACGCGGTTCAGCGACTGGCGGACGCCGGGTAGGAGAAGGGTGATGATGAAAAGCGAATACCTCGCAGACGTTCCTAGCAGCCGACGGCAGGCATCTCCGCCGGATCGGAACGGCCGCCGGGCCGGGGCAGCGGTTGCCGTGTTACTCCTCACTGGCGCATTCCAGGGGTGCGCGGGAGGGCCCGGTGCCACCTCCGCGCCCTCGGCACCAACCAGCGCGGCGCCCCCGGCCACCGCGACAGCCGAGCCAGCCCCCGCCCCCACCCGCCCGAGCGCGGAGAGGATCGCCGAACTGGAGGCACTCTACCAGGAGCGGTTCCAAAGCACGCTGGAGCACTATCACGAGGCCGACGTCCACTTCATGACCGGCATGATCGGGCACCACGCCCAGGCGCTGGTCATGTCCGGCTTCGCGCCCGAAAACGGGGCCAGCTCCACCATCCAGATCCTGTGCGCGCGCATCATCAACGCCCAGCAGGACGAGATCAACGTCATGCAGGCGTGGCTGCGGGACCGCGGGCTTGAAGTCCCCGAAGTCCACATCGCCGACGGCAGGCTCATGATCCACGGACCCGAGCACGCCATGCACATGCCGGGGATGCTCTCGCCCGAGCAGCTCGAGGAGTTGCGGCACGCGCGCGGTCCGGACTACGACCGCCTGTTCCTGAAGTACATGATCCAGCACCACGAGGGCGCCGTGACCATGGTGGACGAGCTTTTCGCCACCGACGGCGCCGCCCTGGACGATTTTGTCTTCAAGCTCGCTTCCGATATTCAGGCCGATCAGAACTCCGAAATCAAACGCATGGAGCTGATGCTGGAGGCGATGACCTCCGGTGGATCCAGCGGCTGAGATACACCCATCTACGGCACACCCCACCCGTTCTCAGGACAAAGTGACATGACGCCGATCACCCGCGCGGACGAACGTTCGCCGACACCCGTGCGCCCATTGGCGCTCCTTTCCCTCGCGACCGCCCTCGTCTTCGCGGCCTGCGCCGCGCCCCCGATGGCCGAGGCCCCGGCGCCCGCCGGTCCCGCCGAAGCACCCGTGGCGCAGCCGGCGGCTCCGCAGGCCACCTTCGAGCACCCGGCAGGTCTTCGGGTCAACACTCCCTCCCCCGATCCTCGGGTCGGCCTCGCACCGGGGCTGTTCGACGCGGAAGAGGCCATCTGGAACATGCGGATGATCTCCACCACGCCGCCCGAGGCTCCGTTCGTGGGGAGGACCAACTCGGACCTCGCCTTCACCGGCAACTACGCGATCCAGGGCAACTACGACGGCGTCCAGGTGTGGGACATCTCCGACCCGGCGAACCCGACCTCGGCAATTACCTACGTGTGTCCGGCCTCGCAGAGCGATGTCTCGGTGTACGACAATCTGCTGTTCGTGTCGGGCGAGGGGCTCAGCGGACGTCTCGACTGCGAGCCCGGCGGCGTCCCGGAGGCCGTCAGTCACGACCGGCTGCGCGGCATCCGCATCTTCGACATCTCGGACATCAGGAATCCGGAATACGTCGCGAACGTTCAGACCTGCCGCGGCTCGCACACGCACACCGTCCTCAAGCACCCCGGCGACGACGAGAACGTCTACATCTACGTCTCCGGTTCGTCGTCGGTGCGTCCGCCCGAAGAGCTCGCCGGATGCTCGGGCCTCTCACCCGACGAGGATCCCAACTCGGCGCTCTTCCGGATCGAGGTCATCCGCGTGCCGCTCGACGACCCGCAGTCCGCCGGGATCGTGAGTTCGCCCCGGATCTTCGAGGATCTGGTCGCGCCTCCCACGCACGGGCTGTCGCCGGCCGATCTGGAGCAGATCGCCGCAGCGCGCGAGCGAGGGGATATCGTCGGTTACCGCCGTGGTCAGCCCCGGGTCATGCGGGAGCAGGCCGCCCGGGCCATGCTGGACAGCGTCGTCGCCGCACGCGGAGGCTCCGGCGAGCCCACCGCCGCCGACCGCGCCGCGCTGCAGGCAGCAATGGACGAGCAGGGCCGCATCCAGGCCGAGCGTGCCGAGCAGCAGGGCGACGAGCCCCGGCCCGGCCCCACGCAGTGCCACGATATCACCGTCTACCCCGCCATCGGCCTCGCGGGTGGCGCATGCGGCGGCTACGGCCTCTTGCTGGACATCAGCGACCCCGGCAACCCGTCGCGCCTCGCGGCCGTCGCCGATTCCAACTTCTCCTACTGGCACTCGGCCACCTTCAACAACGACGGCACCACGATCATGTTCACCGACGAGTGGGGCGGAGGCGGAGCGCCCAAGTGCCGCGCGTCGGACCCGATGGAGTGGGGCGCCAACGCGATCTTCACCATCGAAGACGGCGAGATGGTCTTCAAGAGCTACTACAAGATGCCTGCGCCCCAGACCTCGCTCGAAAACTGCGTGGCCCACAACGGGTCGCTCATTCCGATCCCGGGCCGCGACATCATGATCCAGGGCTGGTATCAGGGCGGGATCTCGCTGATCGACTGGACCGACCCCGACAACCCGGTCGAAATCGGCTTCCATGACCGCGGCCCCTCGGACGGCACCCGCCAGGGCTCCGGCGGCAGCTGGTCCGTGTACTGGTACAACGGCGTGATCGTCAACTCCGAGATTTCACGCGGTCTCGACATCTTCGAACTCGTCGCGAACGAGTCGATCACGCAGAACGAGATCGACGCCGCGAACTCGGTCGTGCTCACCCAGCTCAACTCACAGGGCCAGCCGATCTTCGAGTGGCCGGCCACCTTCGCCCTCGCGCGCGCCTACCTCGACCAGCTGGAACGCTGGCACGGAATGACGGCGCCGCAGATCGCATCGGCACGGGGCGCCCTGACCAGAGCCCAAGGCATGTCGGGCACCGCCCGCGCGGACGCGCTGCGCTCGCTGGCGGCGGAGATCAACGCCCAGGTTGCCGGCGCGGCGGACTCGGACAAGGCCGCGAAGCTGGCCGACGCGGTCCAGCGACTCGCGGACGCCGGATAGAACGGCCGCGGCAAGGCCGCGAAGCTACAACGGGGTTGCGCGGGCCCGGGTTCCGGGCTCGCGCGGCCCCGCCTCAGAACAAGTCGAACGACGCCCCGATGCGCCAACTGACGAGATTCGCCTCGCTCACGACCGGCTCGCCGATCCGTTCCGGGTCGTAGCGGCGGTCATTCAGCGTCTCGCGGTACCAGCGATTCCAATCCACGTGGTCCGGGTTCCGGTAGCCCCTGGTCATGTACTCGGCGATCCCGTTGTGCTGGTACACCGCCGCGATGTCCAGGGCCATGCCGTCTCTGACCCTGATCGAGAGGCCCCCTCCCGCGTTCATAGCCATTCCGACATCGTCGATGTCCAGGCTCGAAGCATAGGGCCCTTCGTTGTCGTGCCAGCGCGGACTCGTCGCGTTCGCGCGGGTGCGCGTGGCAGTAACGAAGGATGTGAAGCCGACGGTGCCGAACACGTACGGCCTCACGGCCCCGGTCAGAAGATAGATCTGGGGCCCGATCCCCGCCGACATGATCGAGTTGGTGGTGCGCGCCCGCACGTCCAGCGGGACCGTCGTGGTGGGCTGCGGCCGAAAAGACCGGGTGCCATACACGGCCATGTTGCCCTCGACCCGCAGTCCCACCATGCGCTCGCGATGCAGGAAAAACGTGCTGCTGAACCCCGCGCCTGCACCAAGGCCAACGTGTCCCCCGAACTCGCCCACCGGGAAGGCCAACTGGCCGTAGGTCCGAACCTCGCCCTGGAGTCGGGACCAGAAGTTGCCCGGGTCATCTCCATGTGGCTGGGCCGCTCCCGCGATAGGAAGCGCCAGGATCGCAACCAGCGCCAAAACCGCAAAGCTCGTCTCGCGTCGGGACGCTACAACCCGGTGAAGTCCGATTCCGAGTCTCATTCTCTTCTCCCCAGGCTTGTAGTTTCCGTCCAGCCGGTCGGATGCAAGCTACGCTCCGTCCCGCGGCCCCCGCCTCAACCCACGCCGATCGACACCCCGATCCGGTACGAGACCAGGTTGGCGTCGCTCACGATCGGGTCCCGCGCAAAGCGGCGGCGGTCGCGCCCGCGGCCCAGATCGCCCTTCACAAGGTATTCGGCCACCCCGTTGTGCTGATAGAACGCTGAAAGGTCCACGGCGACCGAGACTTCGCCCCGGTAGACCTCGACCGAGACTCCGCCGCCCCCGTTCAGCGCCATGTTGAAGTCGCCCAGGTTGATGGTCGAGGCGAACGGCTCCTCGGCGCCGTGCCCACGCACGCTCGTCTCGGTGACGAAATAGGAAAAGCCGAAGGTACCGAAGACGTAGGGCCTGAATGCACCGCGGGCCAGGTAGATCTGAGGCCCGAACCCCGCCGAGAGGATGGAATTGGTCGTGGTCACCCTCACATCCACCGGGATCGTGAGGCTGAGCGGCGCGTCGTAGGACTCGCTGCCGTAGACTACGCCGCTGACATCGACCCGCAGCGCGACCATGCGATCCTGGTTCAGGAAGAGCGCCCCTCCCAGGCCTGCACCGCCACCAAGTTCCACCTGCGTCTGGAAATCTCCCACGGGGACGGCCACGTGACCGTAGCCGTAGAATTCGCCCTGGGGGTCAGACCAGAAGCCGCCGTCGTCCTCGTCGTAGTACTGCGCGGCTGCATCGCCATACGCCGCGAGCACCCCCAGCAGCACAGCGAGAACGCCGCACACCCCTCGTCGTCCGTTCGCGTTCACTGATCCCAAGGGCCTGGACATCCGTCAGCTGACTCCCCTCGCCCTGGCATCCTTCTCGCGCCGGTCGAGCACCTCCCCGGGCAGGGCGCCGGTAGGCTCGCCGTTGTCCACCGTGAACTGGCCGTTTACCAGCACATACTCAATACCCGTCGGATAGAGGTCAGGTTCCATGATGGTCGCCGGGGACGTGATATCGTCGTAGTCGAAGACGACCATATCGGCCTTGTAGCCCTCGCGCAGAAAGCCGCGGTCCTTCAGCCCCACGATCTGCGCCGCCAGCCCGGTCGACGAGCGAATCGCGAACGGCAGCGTGATCACCCCGCGCTTCTTCACGTAGTGCGAGATCTTCCGCGCGAACGCCCCGTACGACCGCGGGTGCTGCCCGGGCCGCGTCTGGAGCGAGACCGAGCCGTCCGTCGACGTCGCCGTGTACTCCTGCCGCATGTAGTTCTCGACGTCGAACTGATGGCCGGCGACGGGCCGGAACCTCACGCCAGCGGGCCCGAGTTCAGTCGATTCGAGGGCAAAGTGAACGAGTTGTTCAAAGGGCGACCGCCCCGCTTCGGCTGCGATCTCCGCGAGGTACCGCCCCACCGTCTCGGGAAAGTCGGGGGCAGAGACGACGATGTGCCTGTCCGCCCCACCCTGAAGGCGCAGAATGTACTCCGTGTCACGTTCAAGCTCGGCCGCGGCGACCGGATCGGCCAGGTTGGCGCGCAGGTTCCCCTTCGGGTCGCTCATCACCTCCGGATCGCGCCAGATCGGCGCGTCGAGCCCGCCCGATCGATCGGTCCCGGGCGGCGCATAGCCCCAGTCGGGCAGCACATCGACGGGCCCGCCGCCGAAGGTCTCGTACGGGTACTGGTCGAGATAGACGTCAACGCCCTCGCGCCGCGCCGCCTCGATCATGAGCACGTCGGTCTGGGAATGGCCCCAGGTGTCGGTGCCCTTCGCCTTGATGTGCGTGCCCACCACCCGGATCCCCGCCGCGCGACCGATCTCGATCGTCTCGCGCATTCCCTCGGTGCCGGTCAGCGGCTGACCGTCGACGATCGACGGGATCTGCCAGAGGGGCAGCGGTGACTGGCTGCGCTGGTGGGAGTAGTAGAAGCCGTCGTACGGCGCGACCTCCTTCGCGAGCGCGATCAGCTCTTCCGTCGTGCTGAAGCGGCCGGGCCTGTACTCCGGGCCGGCGCCGAGCCCCCATGCTCCGGCTTCCATCCCGCCGCGCACGAGTTCTGCCATCTGCGCGATCTCGTCGGCCGTCGCGGGGCGTTCGTAATCATCCCCCATCACAAGCCCCCGCACGGTCGCGTGCCCGACCATCGGCACCACGTTCGTGGCCACGCCCGGCGTGCGGTAGGCCTCCATCTCGTCCGGGATCGGCCACACCGGATTGCGCCCGTCGGGGCCGAAGACCGAGGTGGTGATCCCCTGCATGACCAGGTTGTGCGCCCGCCGCCCCTCGATGTTGTCCGACGCGAAGGAGCGGTCGGCGTGGGAGTGCATGTCGATGAAGCCGGGCACGACGAACTTGCCGGCGGCGTCGATTACGCGGGTCGCGGTGGCGCCGTCCAGCTTGCCGATGCTGACGATCTGATCGCCCACGATGCCGACATCGGCGCTGAAGGCGGGGCTTCCCGAGCCGTCGAGGACCATGCCGCCGCGGATGAGGAGGTCGAACTGCTGGGCGGCGGCGGAGGTGGGGGCGACCAGGGCTATGAGGGCCGTGAGGGTGGCTTGGATCCGTTTCATGGGGTTGCCTGGCGTTGGGTTCAGTGCGGTGCGGCTCGGCTGCTACAAGACTGGCGCAGGAGGACGGTCGGTCGCAATCCGCTCGAGCGCCCAGTTCGCGTGCTCGCGCACCAATTCCGAGTGGTCCCGGGCCGCCCGCTCCAGCACCGGAACCGCCTCCGCGGACCCCCAGTTCCCGAGGGCCACGCACACGTTGCGCAGCAGGCCGTTCCGCCGCGTCCGCGAGACCGGCGAGTCGCGGAACTCGCGCAGGAACGCCTTCCCGGACATGTCCAGTAGCCGGGTCGCCAGATCGAGCAGCCCCGGGTTGTCCAGTTCGGTGCGGGGGGAATAGGCGGGCTCGGCCGTCGGCGCCGAGAACCTCTCGTTCCAGGGACACACCTCCTGGCAGATGTCGCAGCCGAAGATGCGGTTGCCGATCGCGGGGCGGAGTTCGCGCGGGATCGGTCCCTTCAGCTCGATGGTGAGGTACGAGATGCAGCGCGTCGCATCCATGACGGGGGCGCCGGCCTCGTCGCGGCCCAGAAGTGCACCGGTCGGGCAGGCGTCGAGGCAGCGCCGGCAGGTTCCGCAGTGGTCTTCCCGGAACGGGGTGGACGCCTCGAGCGGCAGGTCGGTGAGGAGGACGCCCAGGAAGAAGTAGGAGCCCCGGCGCGGGTGGATGAGCATGGTGTTCTTGCCGAACCAGCCCAGGCCTGCCCGGGCAGCGAGTTCCCGTTCCAGGATCGGTCCCGTGTCGACGTAGGCGCGGCGCCGGCAGGGGCGTCCCGCGAGGACGTCGAGCCGGCGGCCGAGGGCTTCCAGCCGGTCGCTGACGACGTGGTGATAGTCGCGGCCGCGGGCGTAGCGCGCGACGATCGCGCGGGAGGGGTCGCCGGGTGAGGTGGCGGGCTCGTCGTCCGCGTAGGAATGGCCGACGACGAGCGCGCTCCGGAATCCGGACAGAGTGAGGTCGAGGTCCGCGCGGCGACTCACCGCGTCTGGGCGGGCGAGGTATGCCATCTCACCGTGCAGGCCGGATCCCATCCACTCCCGAAAGTGGGCCATGTGACGGCTATCGCCCCGTGTGACGACGCCGGCCATCTCGAAGCCGAGGTCGAGGGCCTCGGCGATTGCGCGTTCGGTGTCCAGCGTCGGCACCGCCACCCCTTCATCCTCTCCCGTCACGGCCCGGCCGCTATCGTAGTTCGCTTCGGTCGTCATGCTACCATTGTTGGCTGAACGGGCCCGGGTCCGCCATCATCAGCTGCTCCGCGCCACCATACTCGGCCCGAGGGATACACCATGGAGTCTGCTCCACAGGCCCCGGCTTCCCGAGACCTCACCGCTCGCTACGGCACGATGGTCTTCCGGAACATCGGCACGCTTCAGCGGGTCGCGGCTCCGGCGTGGGCCGTGATCCTGGCCTTGTCTCCCGCATGCAGCCCGCGCGTCCCCGACTACGACATCAACGTCGACACGCTCCCCGACGGCGCCGTCCATGTGTACAACATGAACTTCCTCACCGCCGACCGGTCGCCGGAGTTGACGCTGATCGAAGAGGTCCGGTTGGGACGAGCGCCGGAGAACGCGACGGCCGACGATCCGGAATTCTTCAGCCGCCTCACCGGACTGGCTGTGGGCGAAGCCGGCACAATCTACGTGGCGGACGAGACTTCGCAGGAAATCCGTGTCTTCGATGCGCAGGGAGACTTCCTGCGGCGTTTCGGCGGCCGCGGCCAAGAACCGGGCGAGTTTCAGAACCTGGTCGGCATCGTCTGGCATCCGGCGGGTGTCCTGCTGGCCATGGACAGGGGCTCGCGAACCATCACGGCTTTCGACTCCCTGGGAGCGGTGCTGTCGACCGCCGAGCACCATTCCGGCCCCGCCTGGGCGCCCGCGACCGACACGCTGGGGTTCCTCTACGAACAGGCTTCGGATTCGCCGCCGTGGGCGCGGCTCGTCCTCAAGACACGAGTCCTGCCCGACTTCACCCTGGCCACCGTGGACACGATCGCACTCCCCGTGCGCGAACCCGCCACGGATTCGGCCCCGACGTTCTGGAGACCTCTCTGGTCGGCCGGCCCCGACGGGAGCTTCTGGCACGGCAACACGCTCCGCTACCGCATCTTCGAAGTGTCGGCCGGGCGCGACACCACCCGAATCGTCGAGCTCCGCCGCACCGCTTCACTGCTCGTGGATCGCGAGCGGGAGCAAGTGGCCGCAGCGATGGATCTGCCCCCGCATGTGCTCCCGAGATACAAGCCGGTCATGGGACTCTTCGACATCGCTAGGGACGGAAAGATCTGGGTGCGCCGCCCCGACGCGTACCAGGCCATCGAAAGGTGGGAGGTCTTCGACCCAAGCGGCTATCACCGCGGCGTGGTGACTCCGCCCGTCGCGCTGCTTGCCGTGCCGGCTCCGGTCTTCGCACAAGGCACAATCACTGGAGTTACGGAGGATGATGTGGGGGTCCAGTCCGTCGTTCGCTTCCGAGTACGCGAGTAGGACTGCCGCGGCGCGGCCGGCAGTGACGCCGATCAAGCCAGGCCGGCAACGCAGCCCCGGTGAGGGCGGTCAACCCAAGCCGGCAGCGCGGCCCCAGTGAGGCCGGTCAGCCCAGGCCGGCAGCGCAGCCCGCCAGAGCTTTTGCGTAGCTTTCCTCCGGACCACGCCACACCAACCCTCCGCAACGCCACAAAATGAACCTGGACCAGATCCGCACCTCCTTCCCCATCCTGCAGCGTCGCAACTACCTCAACTCGTGCTCGCTCGGCGCCCTGTCGACCAACGCGGAAGATCGACTACAGGACTTTGCCTCGAAGTGGCACGACTTGGGCGCGTCGGCCTGGTACGACCACTGGTGGGGCGCGCTCGGCGACCTGCGCGGCCGTGTCGAGAGGTTGTTCACGGCCCCCGGCGGTACGATCGCGCTCATGCCGTCCACCTCGGCTTGCCTGGCGGCGATCTCTTCCAGCCTCGACTGGTCGAAACGCAACAGGATCGTCACCACCGAGCTGGACTTCCCCACCCTGCTCTACCAGTGGAAGGTGCGACCCAACGCCGAGATGGTCGTGCTGGAGAGCCACGACGGCGTCCACATCGACCCGCAGCAGTACGCGGACGCGGTCGACGAGCGCACCCTCGCGATCGCCACCAGCCACGTCTTCTTCACGACCGGCGCGATCCAGGACCTGGGCGCCATCGGCGACATCGCGCGGCGAGCCGGCGCCTACAGCTTGATCGACGGCTATCAGGGGGCCGGCCAGGTTCCGGTGGATCTCCCTGGGACCGCCGTCGACTTCTACACGTCGGGGCCGCTCAAGTGGCTCTGCGGCGGCCCCGGCCTCGCCTACCTCTACGTCCGCAAGGACCGGATTCCCACGCTGGAACCCACCATCACGAGCTGGTTCGCGACCGAGGACCAGTTCCAGTTCAACTCCGGCGAGTTTCGCTACCACGGCGACGCGCGCCGCTTCGAACTCGGCACCCCCGCGCTCGCGACCGTGCACACCGCGCTCGGCGGCCAGGAGATCGTGGACGAGGTCGGGATGGCGGCGATCCGCGCGCAGAACGTCGCCCTGACGGAGCGGCTGGTGGACCGCTGCGCCACAGCCGGGTTGTCTCTACGGGTGAGCGACCATCCCGAGACGCGCTCGGCGATCGTGCTGGTGCGGCACGACGAGCCCGGCGCCGCCGTCGCGCACCTCGCCGAACGCGGAATCATCGTCGACAATCGCCCCGGAGTGGTGCGCGCCAGCCCGCACTTCTACAACACGCTGGACGAGGTAGACGAGTTTGTGGAGGTGTTGAGCGCAACGTCGTGACAGTGGCTACGCTCGATTTGTCGGCCATTTCCGGGCAAAAGTGGCCGACAAATCCGCGCTAGCGCTAGCGTTCGTCAGTTGGCAGAATGAATCCCATGCGGAGAAGTCTTGGCGCCAACCGCTGATACCGCTCGGGATCCTCGGCACGAAGCCTTCGGAAGTGTTCCTCCGCCTCAGCCAGCAGTTTTGCGCACGTCTCCGGTGGTGCCTCCGGAACAGATGGCGGTTCGTGGAGAATTTCGTCGGAAACGACCTGGCCGCCCGCATCCTTGACCACCAGACGAATCGGAAAGGTCAGTGGAGTGAAGTCGCCACGGATGTTGAAGATGCGCTCTCCGTTGGCCTGAATCTGCTCCGTCAGGGTTGGAAGGTCTTTCTCGGGGCCAGTGTCCACGTGGTGCTCCTATGCCTGTCTCTCGGACTCTTGATTTGGGGGCGCCGGGCACAATGGATCCGTCCGGCATTCGATCGGATTACTACCGGAGTGACTGCACGAAGTTCCCGGGGGCGGACCGGCAGACGGTGCGACCTCGGCAGGATCGTGCAATAGTAGAGGCACCGTCCGTCCATCTTTCGACCGGGAGATATTCCCGTGCTATCCACGCTCGCGCTTGCCACAGTGATCCAGGTGTCCCCCCAGGTGCAGGAACTCGCGCCGGGGACCCGCTACGACCCCGACATCCCTACGCTGGAGGAGGTGGTGGGGCACGACTTCGGGGAGGTCGTCACACCGCCTGACGATGTGATTCGGTACATCGAGGCGCTGGCCGAAGCGGCGCCGGACCGCACGCACCTTGTTCGCTACGCGGAGAGCTGGGAGGGCCGCCCGCTCGTCGTCCTCGTAATCGGGTCAGCAGAACGGATGGCTCGCCTCGACGACGTGAAGGCGGGGATCGGACGGCTCGCCGACCCGCGGGGACTCTCGGATGACGAGACCGAGGCGCTCCTGGCCGAACTCCCGGTCGTCACCGCGCTCATGCACGGGATCCACGGCAACGAGATCAGTTCGAGCGGCGCCGCCATGGCCGAGGCCTATCACCTGCTGGCCGCAACCGGGGACGCCGATGTCGACCTGATCCTGTCCGAGTCGCTGGTTCTGATCGATCCCATGGAGAATCCCGACGGGCGGAACCGCTTCGTGTACCAGAACGAGGTCGCGCAGGCCCGCTGGCCGGACGAGGCCGCGTTTTCGGCCGAGCACGACGAGCCGTGGCCGGGGGGGCGGGGCAACCACTACCTCTTCGACCTGAATCGGGATCTGTTCATCCAGAGCCAGCCCGAGACGCGCGGGAAGGTCGACATCTTCCTCGAGTATCGGCCCCAGATCGTGGCGGACCTGCACGAGATGGGAGGGGATGCCACCTACTTCTTCCCGCCCACCGCTCCACCCTCCAACCCATGGTACGGGGAGCGGCAGATCGCGCTCATGGACGTGTTCGGGTCGGCGATCGCGGCACGGTTCGACGCGCGCGGCTTCGCGTATTTCAACCGGGACGTGTACGACCTCTTCTATCCCGGCTACGTCGACATGTGGCCGATGGGATACGGCGCCCTCGGCATGACCTACGAGCAGGCGAGCGCCCGCGCGCTCCGGCTGAGGCAGTCGGACGGGGACCTGCTCACCTACGGCGACGGTGTGCTGCACCACTTCACCGCGGCGCTCGAGACCGCGCTCACCTCCGCCCGGAACCGCGAGTCGATCCTGCGCGACTATCTCGCTTTCCGGCGTGAGGGAGTTGCCGCGGGGCAGCGCGGCCCGGCAGAGATCGTCCTCCATTCGGCGCACGATCCGGGAATGGCGGAGCGCCTCGCAAAGATGCTGACCGAGAACGGGATCGAGGTGTTCCGCGCTTCGGGGCCGGTGACGGTCGGCGATCGCACGCTGCCTGCCGGCTCCAGCTTCATCGTGCCGCTGGACCAGCCCGCGCACGGCTTCATCCACAACCTCCTCGACGCCAACGTCCCGATGGAGGAGGATTTCGTCCGCCGGCAGATCGAGCGCCGCGCGAACCGGCAATCGGACGAAATCTACGACCTGACCGCGTGGAGCCAGTCGCTGCTGTGGGACGTGGAGGCGATCGAGACGGCCGCGACGGGCGCGCGCGGTGAACCCGTGACTACGGTGGCAACGCTGGAGGCCCCGGCGGCGCTGCCCGAGGCGCTCGTCGGCTACCTGATCCCGTGGGGCACCAACGCGGCCGCGACGGTGGTCGAGGCGCTGCGCGAGGGCATTCGCGTTCGGGCGGCGGGTGCGGAGTTCACGCTGGACGGCCGCCGGTACGGAACCGGCACAGCGATCGTCCGCGTGGCCGAGAACGGGCCGGATATGCCCGCCCGCCTGGGGGACATTGCGGCTCGGCACCGCGCCGAGGTCGTCCCGATCGATGACGCGTACGTGCGCGAGGGCATGTCGCTGGGAAGCCGGCAGGTGAGGGCGCTGCGCGAGCCCCGCGTGCTTCTCGTCTACGACTCACCGGGTCAGAGCTACTCCGTGGGCTGGGCCCGCTACGTGCTCGAACGGCGCTACGGACAGCGCACCACGGCCGTGCGGGCATCGAGCCTCGGTCGCGCGCGACTGGCCGACTACGACGTGGTCGTCTTTCCGAGCGGCAACTACGGCAGCGCCGTCGGGAACGCGCTGCAGGATCGCCTGAGGGCTTGGATGCGCGACGGCGGCACCATGATCACGATGGCCGAGTCCTCGCGCTGGGCGTCGCGGGAAGGGCTCCTGGCCACCGAGACCGAGCGCCGCGGCGGACGGGCCGAGGGCGACGATCCCCCGGACCCCGGCACCCCCGACCAGCCCATCGAATACCTGGACGCGATCTCCCCGGAAGATGAGTCACCGGAGGGCGTACCCGGCGCGATCCTGCGCACGGTGCTGGACACGGAGCACTGGCTTGCGGCCGGCACCGACGGCGAAATCGGCGTCCTCGTCGAAGGCTCCCGCGTCTTCCGCCCGATCACGCTCGGCGACGGCACGAACGTCGGCCGCTACGCCGACCTCGACGATCTCGTTCTCGGCGGAATCGTGTGGGAGGAATCGCAACCGCAGCTGGCCAACAAGGCGTTCCTCATCCATCAGCCCTACGGACGCGGACAGCTGGTCGCCTTCGCGGAAGATCCCAACTACCGCGCCTACGCCGAGGCGACGCAGCTGCTGTTCATGAACGCGGTGTTGCTGGGGCCTGGGCGGTAGGAAGGACAGGGACCCCCGACCGGTGTGGACCCATCCGCACGCGCAGGCTATACTGTGTGACACAAGTACTGTGAGGCTGTATCCATGCGAAACATCACCGTAGCCGTTGACGAGGAGACCCATCGCCACGCCCGTATCCGCGCGGCGGAATTGGACACGTCGGTGTCGGCGCTGGTGCGAGAGTTCCTGCGGCGTCTCGCGCCCCGCGACCGGCGACTGGGGGCCCCGGAGTCTCAACCCCTCGAGTCCGCCCTCGAGCGCAGGCGCAGGCTGCTCGACGAGGTTTTCGCCGACTTCGACGCGCGGGGCGTTGGGTTGCGCATGGCCGACAACTTGCCTCGAGCGGCGCTCCACGACCGTTCGGCGATCCGGGCGGAAGCGGATCCGGCCGGTCGCCCCGACATCGAAGGCTGATTGACCAGGGTGCGCTTCGTTGACACGAACGTGCTGCTCTACGCGGCAAGCATCCTTCCTGAAGAGGAGAACAAGCGTCTTCGCGCGCGGGAACTCCTGGCGGAGCCGAATCTCGCCGTCTCGGTGCAGGTTCTGCAGGAGTTCTACCACCAGGCGACCCGCGTCACCCGGCCCGGACGACTCTCCGACGACGACGCCGTGCGCTTGCTCGAGCCGGTGTTGGAGATGCGCGTCCAGGCCATAACGCTCGGCGTGTTCAGGGGTGCCGTTTCGATCCGCCGCCGCTTCGGTCTTTCCTATTGGGATGCGGCAATTCTCTCCGCCGCCCGGACGCTCGGCTGCGACGCCGTCTACTCCGAGGACATGAGCGCGGAGCAGGACTACGGCGGCATTCGAGTCGTCAATCCCTTCTGAATACCTCCGAGACCGCTACTCAGGACCCAAAGCGTGACCGGGTGAATCCGCTTCGGCCGGATCTTCCAGGCCGAGCGTGCCCATGTTGTCGGCCATTTCGCGGCTGAAATGGCCGACAAACCGTATGAATGACCTGTTGTCGGCCAATTTCGGGCTAATGTGGCCGACAAATCCACGCGGCCGCGCCCTTCAGCTCACCGGCCGCACCCTCCTCTTCAGAATGAACAGCCCCTCCTGCATGCTGGTCACGATCACCGTGCCGCTCGGGAAGTAGGGGTAGTTGCTCCACGCGCCGCCGAACCCCGGTCCTTCCTTGTGCGGCGCCGTGTCGAAGTACCCGACTTCGCGCGGGTTCTCGGGGTCGGAGACATCGAGGATGTGCAGGCCGTAGAGGTAGTTGGCCTGGTACATCAGGTCGCCCTTGATGTAGAGGTTGTGGGCGCTCGCGGGCATGGAGCCCATGAACTCCCGGACCAGCACGGGGTCCTCGAGGTCGCTGACGTCCCAGATCAGGGTGCGGGTGGTCTCGACGTTGCCGGCGATCACGTCGGACTCGTCGTCCTGGTAGAAGTAGCGGTGGTCCTCGGTGAGCCAGCCCTGGTGGATGTACGCCGGATTCGGTGAGGACGGGGCCGCGACGACGACCGGGTTGTCCTTGTCGGTGACGTCCTGGATCTGGAAGACGCGGCCGTTGGAGTTGAAGCACAGCTCCCGCCCCTGGTAGTCCTCGTCGGGGCCGCGGTAGATCACGCACTGGGTGTCGTGGGTGCCGCCGGTGGGGGCGCAGCCCACGAACTCGGGGTTCCCGGGATCATCGACGTTGATCATGTGAAGGCCGCCGCCGCAGGTGTCTCCGGCGCCTCCGCCCCCGATCGTGTAGGCGATCCCGGTCTCCTCGTTGATCGCGATGTTGTGCGAGCTGCCGATGCGCGTGTAGTGCACGTCGGGCTCGAAGAGCGCGGGCATCTCATCGACGGAGATGTCGCGCAGGCGGGTGAGATCGAAGACCTGCATGCCGTGCTCGCCCGCCCCGTCCGCGACGATGAAGGCATGGTCCTTGTACGTCTTGATGTCGCGCCAGAGTTGGGACGGCGGGGTGCCCCACGGCTTGGGCAGGTCGCCAACCAGCATGGGGTTGGTGGGGTCGGTGATGTCGACGAAGGACGTGCCGTCGTTGCGTCCCACCAGCGCGTACTCGCGATTCGTCAGCGGATCGGTCCAGCCCCAGTTGTCGTTGGCGCGGACGCCGCGGGCGCGGTCGCCGGCGCGCAGGAGCGAGGGCGGCACGTATGCCAGCAGTTCGACCTCGTCGCAGTCGAAGGGGCCGACCTTCCCCTCGATGCAGCGGCGTTCTTCGCCGACCAGGGCCGCGAGCATGTCGGGCGCGCTGACGAGCATCTCGCCATCGCCCCAGCCGCCGTCGCCGCGCTCGAAGACGTGAACCGAGCCGGCCTGGTGGTGCATGCCCGGCGCGCCGATGGCCACCAGATCCGCGCCGGCGACGACCAGGCCGCCGAATCGGTCGCTCTCGACCGTCTCCTCCTGGGGAAGCTGGATGCGGCGCGGTTCGGCGGGCAGCGAACCGTCGGCCGCGGCCTCGTACACGAAGACCGAGCCGAGTTCGTAGCCGCGCGTGGTGGGGGCGCCGACCCACACGTCGTCGCCGGCGATGGCCACGGCCTCGCCGAAGCGGTCGCCGCTCTCGCCGCCTGCGAAGGTGAGCCGTCCATCGGCGGGGACCCACCGCGCGGCATCGGCGTCCCATGAATGCGTGTAGACGGCGCCACGGCTGTCGTCCGTTCCCGGCGCCCCGATCAGGACCCTGTCGCCCGAGGCCGCGAGGGCAGACCCGAAGTTGGCGTTCGATTCGGCAGCCGATTCGAGGACGCCGCCCTGCTCCCAACCCCCGTCAATCATGCGGAAGTGATAGACGCGGCCTGCGCGCTCGCCGTCGTCGCCGTCGTCGTTCCACTGGGGAGCGCCGACGAGGGCGCCGTTGGGGGTGAACAGGATCGCAGCGCCGAAGCGGTCTCCGGCTGCGCCGTCCGCGGGTTGCAACTGTCCGCGACGGGTCCACTGGCCGTCCGCACCGCGCTGGTAGGTGTAGACGGCGCCCTGGGGCTCGGCCGGTGCTTCGCCGCCGCGTCGGGGGGCGGGGGCTGCTCCGGGCGCTCCCACGAACAGCCAGTCGTCGTCCGCGGCGATGGTCAGACCGAAGTCGCTTCCGCAGAAACCGTCGAAGCGGCACTCGGGGGACTCTCCGGCGATCTCGTCGCCCGCGATCGTCGCCGCGGCCTGCCAGGCGCCGCCGCCGGAGCGCTCGAAGACGTGGACCGGACCGCCGCGCTGGCCGACGAAGAGGGTGTTGCCGGTCATCGCGAGCATGGTGCCGAAGCCGTCGGCGCGCTCGGAATCGGGGGCACGGAGCACGGTGGACTCGCTCCATCCGCCCCCGGCCTTGCCGTAGATGTACACCGATCCCGGGCGGAAGTTGGTCGTCGGCTCGGCGATGAGGAGTTCGTCGCCGTCGATGATGACCGATTTGCCGAAGGCGCCGGACTGCGCGGAGAGCGGCGGCGCGGCCCAGGCCAGGGCGGCGAGAGAGGCGAGGAGGGCGATGGTCGGCTTGCGAATCATGATGCGTTTCCGGTGTTGCGTATGAGCGGTGTCGCGGGCTTTCAGCGGGCGAGGATTTCGGCGGCGCGCGGGGCCATGAGCGCGTTGCTGTGGCCGGCGCCGGGTACGGTGTCGAGCGCCCAGGCGAACGGGACCCCGAGGGCCTCGGCCGCGGACTGGGCGGCGGCATGGAATGTATGGCCGCGGGTGAAGCGGTGCGGCCCCTGAAGCATGGCCTCGGGGGTGCGGCGCAGGCTTCTGGCGGTCGTGACGGTGTCGGCGTCCCCCAGCAGCACGGTGACGGGGAGTTGCAGCAGGGCGGCGAGGCCGGCGACCTCGAAGCCGGAGCCGCCGAGCCCGTACGGCCACGCGGTGTCGTCGTCAGGCAGGGTGTACCAGCCGGCGTTGGCGGCGACGACGCGTTCGACGGGTGCGTCGGGTCGCGTCATCAGGAGGCGGTGCACGAACTGGCTGCCGGCGGAGTGGCCGAAGATGCGGAAGGTCGTGCGGGTGCTGCCCGAGGCGGTGCGGACGGCGTCGAAGAGGTGCTCGATGGCGGTGAAGGTCCAGGCGGACTCGGGGTTGTGGGCGCCTGCCGCATCCGGGTCAGGGAACAGGTTGCCCAGGTTGTACCACTGACTGCCGGGGTAGTTGTCGGCGTCGAACTCGGGGACCACGAGGAGGAACCCGTGCGTGACGGCGTGGGGCTCCCAGTCCTCGAAGTACCGCTGGCCGGTTCTGGACGCGCCGTGCATCACGAAGACGATGGGTGTATCGGGCGTGTAGCCGTCGGGCATGTGGTAGCGGACGGTGATCGGGCGGTCGGCGTTGCCGCGGGCGTCGTGGAAGGTGAACTCGTGCGAACCTGGCAGGAACTCGGGCACGCCAGGCGCCGCTTCGGCCGCCGAACCCGGGTCGCGACCATCCTCCTCACCGTTTCCGCCGCAGGCCAGCGCCAGGATCGATAGTGCCGGCAGCACTCGGTATCGCCGCTCTTTCATCCAAAGCCTCCCAAGCCGGGTGTTCATGTCGCTGTTCGCGCGGATGCCTCTACCGGTTCACCGGACGCGGCCCGCCTCTCCACACCTCCTCGTGGATCCATGGCCGGGCGCCGTAGGGGCGCTCGGTGGGCCAGAGTTCGTCGAGGGTCATCCCATCGTAGACGAATCCGCCCTTCATGACGAGGAGGATGTCGGTGGTATTGCGGATGTTGTCCAGCGGATTCGAGTTCAGCACCATGAGGTCGGCGAGCTTGCCTTCGGTGAGCGTGCCCAGGTCCTCGGACGCGCCGAGGAAATACGCGCCTTCGACGCTGGCGAGCTCCAGGGCGCCCATCGGGCCCATCGCCGATTCCGCGATCCACACCTCCCAGTGGGACGCGAGGCCGTGCTGCTGTCCGTGGGCGCCGATCGCGCCGTGGGCCCCCTCGGCCATCCAGTCGGCGAGCACCTGGGCGAGCATGGGGTAGCTGTAGTCGGTGAAGGGACGCTGGAAGACGCGGCGGGCGTGCGGGACGAGCTGCTTCCAGGGCATCCACAGGCGGAGCTTCTCGTCGCGCCAGACCTCGGTCTCCTGGAAGAACCACTCGTCGTTCCACGGACCCGGGCCGCCGACGACGAAGGTGGGCGAGTAGACGGTCTCGGCGCGTCCGAAGAAGCGGGCCGCGTCGGAGTACATCGGCACGTAGCTGATCGGGTGCTCCCAGGCCGTCTGGCCGTCCATGATCATGCCCATGTTGTAGGCCAGGTCGCTGCCCTCCGAGGTGACCATGAGGCCGCGGTCGCGCGCGATGTCGGACACCCACTGGCGCTGGTCGCGGCGCGGCTGCATGTACTGCTTGAGCGACACCGCGCCCCACGACTGCAGGCGCGCGATGTTGTCCTCGGTGACCTCGTAGGTCGTGAGCTCGTTCTGGCGGACGGCGTCGCCGCGGTAGAGGGGATCGCCGGTGGTGTAGGTGCGGGGCCCGACGAGCACGCCGGCTTCGATCATCTGCGCCGCCGGGAAGACGTCCTGCGACCACTGCGAGTTGTCGAGGTTGCTGGTGACGCCGTAGGCCAGGGCAACCGCCATTTCGAAGGCGTTCGGCGGGATGATGCCACGGTACTCGCGGAAGAAGTGCGAGTGCATGTCGATGAAGCCGGGGATGACGGTCTTGCCGGTGCCGTCGATGGTGTGGTCGGCGCCGGCTGTGTCGCAGTCGGACGCCGCGCCCACGCAGGTGATGCGGCCGTTCGTGGCCACGAGGGTGCCGTTTTCGACGACTTCGCGGTTCTCGAGGGTGATGATGCGGGCGCCGGTGATCGCGACGGTGCCGCTGGCGAGCGAGCCGCGGGGCACTTCGAGCGCGATGGAGAAGGTGTCGGTGGTCTCGGCGGCGACGTCGTAGGTGTAGTAGCTGGCCGCGCTGCCGAACTCCACCGTGTTCGCGTCGAGCCAGCCGGGGAAGATGCCGCCCTGCCGGCTGAGCTGCCGCACGGGAAGCTTGCCGTTCTTCTTGCTGACCGCAACCGCGCCGCCGATGCCGGCTGCCGCGCTCGGGACGGGGACCAGGTAGGTGTTGTCGCCCTCGTTGAAGGCGGCGTGGCGGCCGTCGGGGGAGATCATGATCTCGTCGGCGAAGGGCAGGACGAGGTGGGTGCGGGGGTCAGAGCCGTCGCGGGCCACGGAGCGCAGCCGGGTGGAGTCGCCCATCGTGCGGTAGAAGATGCGCCCGTCCGGGCCGAAGGCGCCTCTGACGAACTGGGTGCGGGTGGGCAGCGTGTTGCCGGGGACGCGCACGACGCGGCGGCCGGGGTCGGTGGCGGCCTCGTCGCCGGTTTCGGCGCCTCCGGTCGGCCCTTCGGCCGGGAAGAGGACGAGGTCGTACCAGGGATTGTGGGCCAGCGAGCGGTAGCGGACTGTTGCGCCGGAGCCGCGCGTGACCAGGATCTCGGAGCCGTCGGGGCTCCACTGGGTGTGGGCGTATTCGCCGGGCTCCCCGCTGACCTGCCGCGGGTTGCCGCCGTCGGCACCGATGCGCATGACGTGGCCGGTGCCGTTCTCGTCGACGGTCGTGTAGGCGATCGAGCGGCTGTCGGGCGACCACGATGGCGAGTACTCGAAGCGCTTCTCCGTGTCGCTGGTGAGGCGCCGGGGCGTGCCGTCGGGCAGATCCATGACCCAGACGCGGCCGGCAGCGGTGAAGGCGACGCGTTCCCCGTCGGGCGAGCCTGCCTGCCAGCGTGTGTAGGTGATTGGGACAGGACCGTCGTCGATGCGGAAGGCCTGGTAGGCCTGTTCCGAGATCACTCGGTGGACGCGTGCGGTGAAAGGGATGGTCGCGATTTCGCCGCTGGCCACATCCAGTCGCCTGAGCTTCCCTCCCTGCGCGATCACGATGGAGGCGCCGTCGGGTGCCCACGCATAGCCGGGAAGCACGCGGATCGTCTTCATCCCCTCGGACATGTCCTGCGTGATCGGGTCCATGACGATCCGCTCGGCGCCCGTGTCGAGGTCGCGCAGCCAGAGGGCGGTGCTGGGGCCGAACTCGTGGCCCTTCCACTCGATCGTCGCGTCGGGGAGGCGGCGCGCGAAGGCGATGTGGCGGCCGTCGGGGGAGATTTCGCCGGAGAATCCGCCGGCGCCCGAGAGGCGGTACTGGCGCGACGGCTCGCCGCTGGTGACCTGCGTGATCTCGCCGGTCTCGAGCTCCATGCGGCGGATGTTCATGGTGCCCTGCAGGGCGTCGCGGACGAGGGCGCCGTCGACCGGTTCGGCGAAGATGTCGTCGAGGGCCCAGGGCACGGTCCCGCCCGGGGTGCGCACGTGGTAGAAGAGGTGGCGGCCGTCTTCGGACACCGACGGCCACGACGCGCTGCCGCCTTCGCTGGACACGACCTCGATCCCGGTGCCGCCGTCCACGTGGTACATCCAGATGCCGCCCCCCTGCGCCACCAGGATGTATTCGCCGTCGGCAGTCCACTCGGGCATGGTCACGCGGGTGTCCATGCTGGATTGCACCTGGCGCGGGTTCGACCCGTCCGCGTCCATCACCCAGAGGTTGCTCTGGCCGGCCCGGTCCGAGACGAAGGCGATGCGCGTGCCGTCGGGGGAGTACTTCGGGTGGTAATTGACCGCGACGCCGCTCTCCTGGGTGAGGCTCTCGGCCTGGCCGCCCTCCGCTGGGACGCGGTAGACGTGCGCGAGCAGATCGAAGACGATCCAGCGGCCATCGGGTGAGATGTCCGCCGACATCCACGTCCCCTCGTCGGTCTCGAAGTCGATCTCGCGGACCTCGCCCCGCGCGAGGGTGACGTCCCAGTCGGCCTCGTCGGCGCCGTCCGTGCCGCCCGCGTCCTGGGCGAGGGCGGGGGTGGGGAGGGCGGTGGCGGCGATGAGGGCGGCCGCTATGAAATGCGGGAGCGCGGTGACAGCGCACCGGGAGACGGGGGCGCGAGGTGCGCGGGCAAGGACGCGTGACATGGGTGCCTCCGGGGCAGGGGCGGAGCGGTGGGACACCCGGTCAGAATAGGGGACGGCGGCGCGGTGGGCCACCGGAAAGAAACTCCCGCGGCAGGACTCGAACCTGCGACAAGACGGTTAACAGCCGTCTGCTCTACCAGCTGAGCTACGCGGGATTGTGGGCACAGATCTTAATCGTCGCGCCGAGTGTTTTGGAAGTCAATGCAGGTCGCCGGACCGATCCGCGTACGGTCCCCGCCACCATTCAGTCGCGCGCTCCCGGCCCGCAGCCCACCTGCTAAACATTGAACCGCACATACATGATGTCACCATCGGCCACGACGTACCCCTTCCCCTCCACCCGCATCTTCCCCGCGTCCTTTACGGCCTGCTCCGACCCGAACTCGGCAAACACCTCGTACGGTATGATCTCGGCCCGAATGAAGCCGCGCTCGAGGTCGCTGTGGATCCGCCCCGCGGCCCTCTGCGCCACCATTCCCCGGCGGATGGGCCACGCCCGCACGTCCTCCGGCCCGACGGTGAGGAACGAGATCAGGTCCATCAGCGAGTATGCCGCGCGGATGAAGCGGTCCAGCGTGGGCTCGCCCAGCCCCATGTCCGCAAGGAACTCGGCCTGGTCTTCGGGGTCCAGCGCCGCGATCTCGGCTTCGACCCGGGCCGACAGGACCATCGCCGCGCCGCCTTGCACGTCGACCTCGACGGCCAGCCCCTCGTCGAGCGGTTCGGCGGCACTCTCCTCTTCCACATTCACCGCCGCCAGCAACGGCAGGTCGGTGAGCAGGCCGTATCCCTTGAGGAAGCCGCGGTACAGTTCGTCGCGGGGCACGGTCCGCAGGGCCTTCCCTTCCTCAAGCGCGGCGACCGCGGTCTCGAAAGCGCCGATCTCCTGCACGTCCGCCCGCTCCTTGCGGGCACGGTCGAGCCGGCGCTCCGCGACGCCCAGGTCGGACAGCACGCACTCGGCGTGGAAGGCCTCCAGGTCGCCCAGCGGATCGGGGGCAGCGTCGAGGGCGGGATTGACGAAGTCGCGCAACACGAGGCAAAGCGCCTCCCGGTCCCGGATCTGCTGCAGCGCCGCCGGCGAGAGGACCTGCGACCTGGCGCCGTACTCCCCCGGGACATCCTTGAGGTTGATCGTGGCGTGGGTGGTCTTCTTCGGGGCGTAGACGCGGGAGAGGAGGTCGACGCGGGGATCGGGGATGCGCACGGTGCCCACCCGCACCTCGCCGCCGTATCCCACCGGCGCGTCCAGGCCGGTCATGGCGTTGAACAGGGTCGTCTTGCCCGACCCGGCGAAGCCCGCGAGGACGAATCTCATGCGGGCGGGACCGTGATAGAAGGCACCACGACCGACACTGCGGCCGAGCCGAGGCCCGGCCGCAGCGCGGCGAAGTTGTCAGCTTCCTCCGAGATTCGGATTCGATTCCCACTCGTCGATGCCGATTTCGAAGCATACGTCGCGGCCAGCGAGCGAGGGATCGTTGATTCTCCTGAGGTCGTAGAGGCGATGGGCCTGCAGCCACAATTCAGCCGAACGCTCGTACATCAGCTGATCCATCACAGCCGATTGGCTCATGTCTCCCTCGTAGGGATCGAGAGCCACGAAGGCGCGCACCTCGTTGATGAGCGCGACCGCGCGTTCAGCGCTCCCAATATTCAACTCGGCCTCCGCTTCGATCAAGCGGGCTTCCTGCCAGGTCGAAATGGGAATGGGCGAGTCCCGCAGCTTGTACTTCTCCTGTTCCACGTATTTTCGGGTCGGATCCGGCCCGGTTTCGTTGGGTCCCCGGTCGATGAAGGACGTCCTCGGATCCGCGATGAAGCCGGGATCGTCGTAGAACGTGGGATGAACGCCCGCTTCACGCCTTGTAAGGGTGCGAGTCAAGCCGGCGACCGAGTTCTGTTCCCGTCCGCTGTTCTGGGAATAGATGGCGTCGAAGCGGAAGCCGGCCGGGATCGCCTTCGCGTCAGCCAGGGCGCCCGCATGATCGCCCAGCATGGACCGGGCGCGTGCTCGTCCCAACTGGGCCCGCATCGCCCAGTCAGGGGCTCCCGCCCCCGTCGCACTCGACATTGCATCGCTGAAGTCCTGCTCGGCCAGCCGGTAGAACTCCGCGGGTGGCATTGCCGGCCCTCCATCGAGGGTGCCTTCGCAGAAGTTGTCGGCGAGCATGACCTTGCCGAGTCCCCCATACATTCGCACCTGGGCCGGCTCGGATCTGGCCTCCGGGAAGCCCTCGGCGATCCGGCGAGCCGCGTCGTCCGCGACCCAGATCGACCGTGCCATCTGGTTGTAGACGCCGTTTCCGTTCGAGATCCGGTCCATGAGGCCGGTCTCCACCGATCGCCAGCTAGGGAACGAGCCGGTGTGGATCAGCTCAAAGGAAACGAGTCCCATGATGTTGATCGCGTTGTCGTACATGTCGATCCAGTCTCCGGCGACTCCGTTCACCAAAGGAGACAGCGCCGCTTCCTGGTCGAGATCCTGCTCGAGGATGTCCTGCTCGTTCTGCACCTCGAACAGCCCGTCGCACGCCGGCAGCGATAGAATCAGGGCCGTGAGCCCGATCGCGCCGAGCGGTGGCGAACGGAAGGTCACGCCACGAAATACCTTGCATCTGCGCGCCATGGTGTTTCTTCCTTTCTGATCGTTTGTCATGTCATCCTCCCCTCACATCGATGTCCGGAAGGTCATCAGGAAGATCCTCGGCGGTGGCAGAGTGTCGAAGTCCTGTGCATTTCGCAGGTTGGACGCTCCGTCCCAGTTGGTCTCGGGGTGTATTCCCGAGAACACGCTCCACATCCACAGATTCCTCGCGGAAAGCCTGATGCTCGACCGAGACATTCCCAGGTTGGCCAGCCACTCGTCGGGAAGGTCGTAGCCGACGCTGATTTCACGAATCGTGAAGAAGTCGGCCGGTTCCCAGAAGCCGGTGTAGCCGAGGGTCGTCGTGTAGTTGTAGAGCGAGTCGGATGCCGGGGTGGGAGTCCCGTTCGGCTGCTCGACCAGGGACAGGTACTCGTCGCCCGTGCGCACGCGGGCAGACCAGTACTTTGAGAAGTTGTTCTTCACCATTCCGCCCCGGAACTCGGACATCGCGGACAGGGTGACGGACTTCCATCGGAACTGGTTCGAGTACGAGCCGAACCAGCTCGGGTCCTTGCGGCCCTGGAAGTTCTGTTCGCTGGTGCGGCTGTGCGTCCGCGTGTTCGGGTCCCAGCCTTCGAGGTCGAAGCCCCAGGCGCCGTGAACGGGATGCCCCTCCGTGATCCTGTAGCCGAAGCCGCTGAGGTCGGCGACCCCGCCCATATCCGTAACTTCGTTGTGCTGGGTCGCGAACTGCGCGTTCCCCGACCACTCGAAGTCCTGAGAGCTGTAGAGCAGCGCGTTCACGCCGATCTCCACCCCGCGGTTTTCGATCGCTCCGATGTTGGTCAGCTGATCGGCGAGGAAACCCTGTGACGACGGGAAGGGCTTGAAGAGAAGAGCGTCCCTCGTCTTCTGGAAGTACGCGGTTACCTCGACGCCGATCCGGTCCTCCAGGACCCCCGCGTCGAACCCAACTTCAATTTCCTCGGAACGCTCTGGTCCCAGGTCCGGGTTTCCGATATTGCCGGGGGTGACGGCGGGCAGGCCTCCCTGCGCCGACACGGGCACCCAGGTGCGGTCCGCGGCAAACTGGGCAGGGGCGAGGCCGGATTCTCCGTACGCCACCCGCAGTTTCATCGTCGGGATCAGGCCGCTGGGCCAGAACCCCTCTTCGGAGATGTTGTAGGCTACCGACGCCTTCGGGTAGAGCTGCGTATTGAACTCGTTCCCGAAGGCCGAGTTTCCATCCAGCCTCATGCCGGCGGTAAGGAAAATCCTGTCCCAGAATCCGAATGTCCCCTGTGCGAACACACCGGCGTTGATCTCTTCAACACGGCGCTCGGACCCGGTAGTCACCGAGGTCGCGTCTACCGACTTGACCCCCGGCGCCGGGAAATCCGTGCCCCGCGCGTCCACCCGGACGGTATTCTCGAAGTTGCCCTGGAAGCCGCCCGTGACCTCCGACGAGAACCAGTCGGTCAAGTCGTTGGAAAGGGTCGCGCGGTACTCCGTGGTCACGTCGCGGAAGGTGCGGGTGTGGTTTCGCTTGTTGCCAAGCTTGTTGCCCGAGCCCTCGTAGCCGAAGGGGAAGAACTTGGTGAACTCGTCCGCGAACCAGTCGACCCCGGTTCGGAACGTGTGGCTGAATCGGTCGCTGGGCCGGTGGACGACCTCGAAACCGGATGTCGCCCGCAGGACCCGCTGAAGGTTCTCCAGCGTGCTGTTGGCCGCCACGCTCCCGAATCGCTCTCCGTATGGCCGGTCCGCTGTAGCCGTATAGGGCAAACCGCTCGCAAACTGCGAATAGAGTCCGTGCAGCGCGTTGTTGTCGTCGGGAACCCGCAATCGGTTGTGGATGAGACTGGATGTTGCCGTCACCGTCACGGTCGGGCTGAGAACCGTAGTGAGGTTCAAGCGGCCGGATATGACCTTGTTCCAGTTGGCATCGCCCTTGAGCGAGGCCTCCTGGCCCTTGTAGCTCCCCGAGATGAAGTAGCGAACCGACTGCCCGCCTCCGCTCACGGAACCGGCGTAGCGGTTGTGGTAGCCATTCTCGACCAGCTCCGTGGGGTCGCGTGCCTGGAAGCCGTCGGGTCCCCGGAAGAGGTGGTTCATTCTGCCTGGAAAGGTGTCGGTTGGTGTCCGCTCGAATCCCTGTTCGACTTCGAAGTTCCACTGCGGTGCGCCCGTCCGCCCCCGCTTCGTGAATATCTGGATGACCCCGTTGGCGCCCTGTGTACCGTACATCGTGGAGGCAGCCGAGCCTTTCACGATCTCGATTCTCTCGATCTCCGAGGTCGAGATGTCCTGCAGCCGCGAGATGTCCATACCGCCGAACCAGACACCCCCCTGGTCGTGGGAGCCGTCGACTCTGATCCCGTCGATGTACACCACCGGATCACCGCTCAGTGACACGGAAGTCATGCCCCGGATGCGGATGATTCCACCCAGGCCCACGGTTCCGGATGCGAGATTCATCGCCACGCCCGCCGACCGCCCCTGAATGAGCTGGTCGACGCTCGTGATCGGTGCCGCCGCCGTTACATCCAGGGCGTTCACCGTCGAGATGGAGTTGCCGAGCTTTCGTTTGGCGGTCTCCTGGGCCGAGCCCGTAACCACCAGCTCGTCCAGGCTGATGGCGCGCTCGGTGAGTGTGATGTCAGCCAGCGCCGTTTCGCCCGACCAGTACCGACACCTCGGTCTCTCCCACCCCGAACCCGATCATGTCCGCGCGGACCGTCGCCGGCCCCGCGGGTACATTGGGGATGAGAAAGCGCCCGTTGTTGCCCGTGATCGTGCCGAGCCCGCTCCCAGCGATCGTGACTTGCACTCCGGAGAGTGCCCGACCGCTGGTTGCGTTGGTCACCAGCCCCGTCACGGTGCCGGACTGCTGCCCCAACACCGGCGCAGCGCCCAACAGGAGCGCGGCACAAGTTGCCAGGCAGAGCCGAAATAGATGGCGTGAGCGAGTGTTCATCCGTACCTCCTTCGATATGGTCCGGCGAACTCACCCCACTTTGCTCAGGTCGTGTGCGCCCCAGACCTAGTGCATAACGATCAACGTACGGGTTTGTATACAAATTTGCGAATGCCAGGACTGCCAGCGATCCGTCGACAGAGCCGCACGAACACCAAGAGTGGCAGGGCACGCGGTCTGACCAGGCTGGCGACGGGCCGTCCATCGGCTGTAGTGTCTTCCTTCCACGCAACACCTTGTATCTGCAACATCTGCAGCCGAACCGAATGCCACACAGCAGAGATAACGACAACCCCGCCCGCGGCCTCTCGCGTCGCGGTTTCCTTGGCGTTGGCGCCGCGGGATTCGCGGCCACCTCGCTTTCGGCATGTTCCCGCACGCCCGGCGCCGACGGAACGTCCGAACGCCCGGCCCTGACGCGCCCAACGGATCTGCAGGACGACGCCTGGGCCCACGTGCGCGCCCAGTTCATCCTGGAGCCGGGCACCGCATACATGAACAACGCGAGCCTCGGCATGCCGCCCGCGTCTGTCGCCGAGGCCGTCGCCGCCGGTTACGACGCGCTTTCCAGGGAACCCCTGCGGGGGAAGAACGAGCTCGGCCATGTCATCGCGGAACGCGTTGTGCCCGGACTTGCGAGTCTCCTGGGCGCGGCGGCCGATGAATTGGTGCTTACCCGCAACGCGACCGAGGCGCTGCACATGGGAGCGATCGGCGTGCGGCTGCAACCCGGCGACGAAGTGCTCATGACCACGCAGGAACACCCCGCCGGGAGTCGTCCGTGGGAGTACAGGGCGGCGCGCGACGGCGTGAAGGTCAGCCGGGTCTTCATCCCGAGTCCCTTCGAGAGCGAGGAAGAGGTGGTGGAGCTGGTGGAGGCGGCGCTCACTCCGGCGACCCGCGTGATCGCGTTCTGTCACGTCACGCGCGGCGGACACCTGTACCCGGTGAAGCAGCTGTGCGCGATGGCTCGCGAGCGCGGCATCGTGAGCCATGTGGATGGCGCCCAGGCGGTCGGGATGTTCCCCGTCGATCTGCACGACCTGGGGTGCGACACCTACTCGGCCAGCCTGCACAAATGGCTGCTGGGCCCGATGGGGACCGGCGTGTTCCATGTGAGCGCGGACGCCCGCGACAGGGTGGACTCGGCGTTCGCGTACGATGCCACTCCCGACGCGCCGGCGTATCAGCCGCCGGGGACGACCGGGCTGCCGGTGCGGGCCGCGCTGGCCGCCTCGCTGGACTTTGTAGAAGCGCTGGGGATCGACAACATCGCCGCACGCACGCGCTACCTGTCCGACCACCTCAGAGCACGCCTCGCCGATATGCCCGGCGCGACGATCCTCAGCGGGCCGACGCCCGCGACCTCCTGCCCCGGCTCCACGATCTTCGAACTGGAGGGCGTCGACGCCGTCGAAGCGGTCGCGCTCATCGCCGAGCGCGCGAGCATTCACATCGACGAGCACCAGCGCGACGGGCACAACGCGATCAGGATCTCAACCCACGTCTACAACACCATCGCCGAAATCGACCGGGTCACCGGAGCACTCGAAGGGCTGCGTTCAATCTGACCACAACGTAATGAGAACATTACATTTTGTAATGTGGACCATACATTTGTGAACGAATTTCACCACGAAAGGAGTCACTCCCATGTTCCGTTCATCGACCACGAGTGCATCGCTCGCCCTGGTCCTCGCCCTTGCCGCCGCGGCGTGCCAGATCGAGCCCATACCGGACGAGCCCGAGAGCCAGGTCCCAGCACCCGAGTTCACGCTCGGCACCGAGAACACACACAACCGCTGGAGCCGGACGATCCCTCCCGTGCTGACCGTCCCATCGGGCGCTGTGGTCGAAGTGCGCACCAAGGAAGCGTCCGACGGCCAGATCATCGAAACCACAACGGTCGACGAGCTGGCGGATGTCGACTTCGGTCTGATCCACGCCCTGACCGGCCCAATCCATGTCGAGGGCGCCAGCCCGGGTGACATCCTCGCGGTCACCCTGCACGAGATCGACGTCGAAGGCTGGGGATGGGCCACGATCCTGCCCGGCTTCGGCTTCCTCGCCGACGAGTTCACCGAGCCGTGGATCCGGGGCTTTCCCATGGAGCCGGGCGCGACCGAAGTCCCCTTCAACGACAACATCACGATCCCGCTCGCTCCGTTCGCCGGCGTCATGGGCGTCGCGCCCGACACGGACTCGATGCTGGTGACGATCCCGCCGCGCACCAACGGCGGGAACATGGACAACCGTCACATGAAGGTGGGAACGACGGTGTACATCCCCGTCCAGGTCGAGGGGGCGCTCTTTTCCATCGGCGACACCCACGCGGCGCAAGGGGATGGCGAAGTCTCCGGCACGGCGATCGAAGCACCGATGAGAATCGTGCTCCAGCTCGACGTCATGGAGAACACCCGCGGCATGGTCGAGCCCCAGTACGAGACCGACGAGTACTACGGCGTGACCGGCTTCGGCGTCACGATCGACGAGGCGGCCAGGAAGGCCACGCGCTACATGATCGACTACCTCGTGGCCGAGCACGGCCTCACGCCCAACGAGGCCTATGTGCTGTGCTCGCTGGTGGGTGACCTGAAGATCTCGGAGACTGTGGATGTGCCGCACATGCTGGTGAGCATGCATATGCCGAAGTGGATCTTCGGGGCCGGATAGGGAGACGATATCACCATGCACGACAACAGGCCCCATATCGAGCCGCTCGACCGGGCGATCCAACGCCTGGAGGAGGGACTGAAACGATATCAAAATGATATCACCGATCTTCAGATCCGTGACGGCCTGATCCAGCGCTTCGAGTTCACGTACGAAATCGCAGCGAGGCCATTGCGGTCGACGTGGTCGTCCACATTCCGGCGTTCCTCGAAGAGGTGACCTTTCTGCACGATCGATTGCGGGAGCGCCTGGCATGAGTACGCTGGCCCCGAAGGTCGACCTTCGTCCCGATCATTGGGCCATCGTCCGTAGCGCTCTCCGGCGGCACGTGCCGGATCGCGAGGTGTTCGCGTTTGGATCGCGTGCGACGTGGACCGCGAAGGAATACTCGGATCTCGATCTCGCCATTATGGGTGAGGAGCCGCTGTCACTGCGTGCGATCTCGGCCTTGGACGAAGCACTGGGTGAGTCGGATCTGCCGTTCAAGGTGGATATCGTGGAGTGGGCCAGGATCGATGAGGGGTTTCGCGGGATTATTCGGGGGCATGGAGTGGCTGTACAGCGCATGGGGTGAAGCATTCGCCGGCGGAAAGCACCGGCGATGCTGCCCCGCAGACGGCTAACGCCCGATCGTATCCCGGGCCGCAGTGTCCGCCGACAGCGCGGGGACAGTCCCGGCCGTATCCCCTTCCGGCGCAGCCTCGGGAGTGGCCCCGGCCGAGCCGCCGACCGTGTCGCCAGGTACCGCGTCAGCATCCACCGCAACCGCGCCCGCGCCCGCCTCCTCGAACCGCACCTCGCGGGCCTGCAGGTCCACGGTGACCCGGGTGCGGATCATCGCGCGGTCGGACAGGGTGCGGATGTTCGGCGCCAGCTCGGGGGGGCGGGTGAATCTGTCGGTAGCCAGTAGCTCACCGGGGCGAAGATGGTGCTCCACGACCGTGAAGCGCAGCAGGTCGTCATCGGCGCTGCGATTGAAGTCGAGGAGGACTCCGCCCGCGCGGGTGCCCCAGTGTTCCAGCCGTGACACGGGGCTGGCCGCGGGCACCGCGGTCTCGTTCACGGCCGCCAGGGGAATGTTCTCGCTGTCGAAGCGGAACAACATCATTTCCGCACCGACCGAGGAGGCGACGGCCAGCCGAATGACGTCGTCGCGCGCGGGGTCGCCCACGATGGAGATCGTCGGCGGGGAAACGGCCACCGGCTCGGCACGCGCCAGGGTGTACCGCTGCGGCCCGGTCGTGAACCGGTCGAGGGAATCGGCGGCGCTGGCCGTGCCGAACGGGCCCACTGCAGCTACGGCCCAGGCGGTCCCGGGATCCGATTCGTCCCGCGAGGGGTCGGTGCCCCAGTAGGCCGTGCCGGTCTCGTGGTCCAGGGCGTAGACCAGCGTCGAGGGAGCGGGCCGATCGGCCGAGGGGGCCGTGGCGGACATTCCGACCGCCAGGAAGGCTCCCGCTCCCGCCAGGGCCGCCAGCGGGGTCCACCATCCGTTCGGTTCGCGCACCGCTTCGAGCACGGGAACCAGCATCACGAATGCCAGCCCCATCAGGACCGCCAGCGGCACGGCCAGCTCCAGGCCCATCGCCGCCCATACCTGCTCGGTGAGCGGCGTGAGCACGACCACGACCGGAATCGCCACAACGACCGCCCCGAGCCACCGCATCAGCCCCATGGGCGCGCGGTCCTTCACCCCGGCCACCACCAGCGCTCCCAGGCACCCCGCGATCGCGGGCCACTGGACGTTCATCGCCGCCAGCGGGAACATCACGGTCGCGGCTCCGGCCGCCGCCACCGGCACCACGAGGGCGCCCAGCGCAAGCTCGGCCGCGCTCAACCACCGCCGGAAGAGTCCGATCACCGCCAACGCCAATGCGAACGCCGCGCTGGCGACGGCGAGCACGTACCACCCCTCCTCGTGGAACGAGCCGGCGTGCAGCGCCCCGAGCTCGACGTGATGGCCGGTCCGCCAACGGTACAGGTAGAACGCCATCGCACCCGCGAGGGCCAGGAAGACCAGCGACACGAAGAATCCGCCCACCACACCGCCGGTCCGCGCGCCGGATCTCGCCGCGACGATGAACGCGAGCACCCAAAGAAGCACCGCTGCGACCCCGAGGACCCAGATCCACATCGTGCCGTACGTCACCAGCCCCAGAAGCGGGATGGAGATATAGCTGACATTCGGGGCATTCACGGTGGTCAGATCCGCGTTGCCGAAGTGCGCGAGCATCGCGACCGTGTGCTCTCCGTGGTGCTGCAGCGTCGCTTCCGAGAAGTTGTCGGGCGAGTCGTACACCTGGTGATACACGTGGGCGCGTCCGACGCCGGCGAAGTTGAGACCCTGCTTGCCGGCCTCCTTGAACGCCGTGAAGTCGGTGTCGTTGGGCATGCGGCGGTAGATCTCGTAGCTCATGGAGTTCGCCGCCGGGTAGGGATCGGCCTGCCGCAGTGCCTCGATGACCCAGCCGTTGTTCTCAGCCGTCTCGAACATCAGCGAAGGGCCGCCGCCGCCCCGCATTTCGATCGAGACGACCAGCGCCACGTCGTCGAGCCAGGGATGCTCGTTTACAAATGCGCGCGCGCCCAGGAGGCCCAGTTCCTCGGCGTCGGTAAAGAGCACGATCAGGTCGTTGCGCAGTTGTCCGCGCTCTCCCAGCGCCCTGAGCGCCTCGAGGATCGCCGCGATGCCCGAGCCGTCGTCGCCGGCGCCCAGCGAGATCTCGCGGCTGTCGTAGTGGGCGGTCACAAGCACCGCACCGCCGCCGGCCTCCGACCCCGATATCCTCGCAAGCACGTTGTGGACGGTCGCGGCTCGCGTGGGGTAGGGCGCCGACGGGAACGATGTCCCGGTCTGGACACGGGGCTGGTGGCCGAGCCCACGCAGCTGTTCGAGCAGGTAGTCGCGCACGTCGGCGTGGGCGGGAGAGCCGGGGGGCCGCGCCTCCGAGGCGATCTGCACCAGGTGCGTCATGGCGCGCGCCGACGAGAAGACGGAATCCGCGGCGCTGGCCGGCACGGGCGAGGGCATCGACCTGTAGGAGCTGGAGAACCAGGCCGTGAGGAGAAGGATCAGGAGGGTGATGGGGCCGCGAAGGCCGCCCCAGGGCGGGGGCCCGGGAGCAACCTGGGAGTCAGCGCCATAGTCCATCGCACCGAACTCGTCTGCTGGCATGGCTTTTCTGGCCTCCCGTTTCGCCTGTTTCCGCTGCTGCCGCTCCGCCTTCCGGGCCTGTTTCGCCCGGCGTTTCTTCTCCGCGCGGCCCACCCCCTGCGCGCTCGCGGGCCTCGCCGGTCCCGCCTGAGCGCCCTGGCGGCCGCCACGCGCCTGAGAGGGCCCCGGGGCGGCTACGCGGTCTCGGGCAGGCGCACCCTCGCCGCTTTTCGCCGTTTGCGCGCGGACACCTCGCCCGCGATCTCCCGCTCAAGCTCTTCTATCTCATCTTCGCTGATCCCGAGTTCGGCGAACGATGGAATCTTCGGCAGCTTGTCCTTGCCCATGCCCGTCCCCTAAAGCGGCCCGTCCTCCCAGGGTCCCCACAACGCGTAGGTCGCGCTTGCCCGCGAGCCGCCGGCGGTGCGAGAGCCCTGCACGTTGAAGAATAGCACACGACCGTCGGGACTGAAGCACGAACCCGCGAACTCGCCCGGCTGGCGCGCGCCCTCCGGATGCGGCGCCCGCACCAGGTTGACGATCTGGCCCTCGCGATTGAGGCCGCGGACGAACTGCTCGCCGGTGGCGTCCTCGCACATGATCAGCCCGCCGCGCGGACTCAGGACAATGTTGTCAGGACCTTCCAGAACGTCGGGCGAAGGGGACTCGAAGACCATGGTGAGTTCGCCCGTGTCGGCGGTCATCGGGCGGTAGTGGAAGACCTGGCCGCACATCGCATCGCCGCCGTTTGTCGAGACGACATAGATGCCGCCATCGCCGTGGAAGGCGCCTTCGAGGCGGGCGAACCGGGCCGCACCCCGCGCGACTCCCTGTTTGAAGACTGCGAGGGGGTCGGACTCGGCGTCGGCGGGATCGGGGTCGTCGATGTCGACCCAATGCGCCTGATAGGTGTCCCCCGCGGTCTGGCCACGGGCGGTCAGATAGCCGGGCTGGCCGGTGATCGCCATCATCTGCAGCCGGCCGCCGGCCGCCAGCACGCCCGGTTCGTTGGGGATGAAGCGGTACAGGCCCGCGCCGGGTAGCCGGTCCGGTACGTACCAGGTGTCCTCGGTCTCGTAGACGATGCCCGTATCGGGGTCGACCGCTACGGCTTCGTGGACGAAGCGGCCCATGTCGCGGAGAGGCACCGGGTCCACGGGGCCGGTTGCGTCGACCGGAACTTCGAAGATGTATCCGTGCGGTCGCTCGTATCCCCTCTCGGAGCCATGTGTGATCTCTTCGCAGGAAAGCCAGCTCCCCCATGGTGTGGGCCCGCCGGCGCAGTTCACGATGGTGCCCGCCAGCGAAACGAACTCGTCGACGAGCTCAACGCGCAGATCGCCGCCTGCACCCGTGATACGGACCTCGAGCGATGTGGTCCCGCCGGCGCCCCGCGGATCGTAGGCGGGTTGAGCGGTCGCCTGGCCCTCGTCCGCATCGTCGACCATCTCGTGGTTCCGGATCAGGCGGATGTTGCCGTTGGGGAGCGGGAAGGCGGCCATCCCGTCGAAGGCGTTGGGCACGGTCAGCCCGTCGGTCACGGTTGAGGGCTGGCCCCCCGAGCTTATGCGCAGGCAGGTGAAGTCCTCCGGGATTTCGAGCTCGGGGCAGTCGACGCTCGGCGCCATTTCACCATATGGCTTGATGATCGGGTGACGGCGGGCCCTGGGTCCCACGTTCGGGAGCGACGGATGGTGAGCCGCCCCGAGCGCGCTCGCCCGGCTATGGGCGATCAGTCCGGCAAGCGACGGCGTCAGCACGGCGCCTCCACCGGCCGCAGCCAGCTTTCCTATGAATACGCGGCGGTCCATCGGCATCGGTTGGGTCTCCAATCGGTCACTGATCCGCAGGTGCTCTGCGAGGTCGAGGCTGGGTTACCTGGAAGGTCATAATCCTGTGGGCAGCCCCCCACCCTGTGCAACACCAGCGAGCATCCCTAGATTCCCCCGTTGTTTTGAATAATCAGCTTTCGCAACGCGGGAAACGGAAGAGTCATGGCAATCCAGGTGAATTGGGAGCGGACGGAGGACGTGCTGGTAGCGAGGCCCGTGGGTCGAATCTTCAGTTCGGACTACCTGGATTGGCAGGGCGAGCTGGAGTCCGGGATCAAGCCCGAAGACAAGAAACTCGTGGTCGATTTCGGAGAGGTCCCCTACATCGGCAGCGCCGGGCTGCGGGTCCTGTTGATGACCGCAAGACGATTCAGCGGCGACGGCAACGCCTTCGCAATCTGCCAACTGCGACGCCCCATCTCGAAGGTTATCGCCGCCACGGGGTTCGACGGCATGATCTCGATCTACGATTCGGCTGATGCGGCCATCGCCGCGATGACCGGGGACAGCGACGCGTAGGCGCCCGCGGATGCTCCGCGCGAGCCCCGGGAGGCCGCAACCCTCGGCCGCTGCCTCGCAACCCCTCGGCCACCTACCAGTTGGGCTCGGCCGGATTCTCCGCTTTCCAGCGATCGTAGCGCATCCGTAGCGTCCTGACCGGGTTGGCGTTCTCGCCCTCCTCAATGTTTTCGTCGTTGACGTCGATGTAGAGAGAATACTCGCCGTCGTTGAACGACTCGCCTTCCGGATCGTCGGCGTCCGCGACCAGGATGTAGGCCACGTGCGACGTCTTGCCGTCGCAGGGCACGTGGTCGAGGAGCGGCTCGGATTCGCAGGTGCAGCGCACGTCTCCGCCAGCGTCGTCGGCGGCTTCCATCGCGGCCATCACGCGGTCGGCCATCGTGCCGGGTTCGTCCTTGAAGGCCGCGACCGCCAGGTGGACCACATCGTCGGACGCCAGGATGTTGCCCTGGACCGAGAAGTAGATGCCCTCCGCGGGGATGCTGTCCGCCACCGCCAGTGACGCCGCGCCGTTTCCGCTGCCCGAGTGGCCCGCGCAGCGCCCCTGCAGGTCCACGATCCCGAACTGGCGCCGCTCGAAGTCGGGGTCCTCGGAGAGCATCTCGATGATCCGGTCGGGCGCCGTCCCCTGCTTCAGCTCGGCGTAGATCAGCTCCTGGTTGGCGCGGGTCCGATCCACACCCGCCTGGGCCGCAGCAACCGCCACGCCCGGCACGACAATCGCCTGGATGTCCATGAGCCCCGCGGACTGGAGGCCGGCGAACCGGCCCTGCGCCACGCAGGTCGCCGACGCGATCACCACCTGGCCGGTGCGCGTGTCGATCGCGATCACCGACCAGGTCGCCGAGAGCACGGTCGGGAACACCGTGAGCAGCAGCAGGGAGACGAGCAGGCGGCGGGCTTGCCGCGTGAGGGAGAAGCGGGCCATGATAACCTCCGTTTGCGGTTTGTGAACCGACAACGTCCGGAACGGCGACGCCCCGCGCAAGACGAGATGGATTCGTCGGGCGGCGTCGCCGCACCGGCAGTCCCCGACCCCACCGGAGCATTCACCCGTGTCCGACCAACTCAGCCGAAGAACCTTCGTGAATCGCAGTTCCACGCTCGCCATGGGGGCCATGATCGTGCCGCGGCACGTGCTTGGCGGGCCCGGGTACCAGGCGCCCTCCGACCGGCTCAACCTCGCGATCATCGGGGTTGGCGGGCAGGGGACGGAGAACGCGCAGGAGTTCGGCACGGAACACATCGCCGCGATCAGCGACGTGCACTGGGGAATCGTGCACCGGCGCGTGCAGGAGCGCCTCGTCGACGGCGACGGGAACCCTCGCGAGAAGGGCCACCGCTGGCAGGAGCAGTTCCTGCAGGCGCGGCAATACACCGATTACCGCGAGCTGCTGGACCGCGAGGACGACCTGGACGCGGTGCTCATCGCGACCCCCGACCACCTTCACGCTTCCATGGCCAAGGCAGCCATGGAGGCGGGCAAGCATGTCTACGTCGAGAAGCCGCTCACCTACACCGTCCACGAAGCCCGCGCCCTGGCCGAGATCGCGGAGCGGACGGGCGTGGTGACCCAGATGGGGAACCAGGGACACTCCGGCGACGAAGCGCGCCTCATCAACGAGTGGATCGCGGCCGGGGTCCTCGGCGACGTGACCGAAGTGCACATCTGGACCAACCGGCCGATCTGGCCGCAGGGAATCCGCAGGCCGGCACCCTGGGAAGAGGGGCTGAACCCGGGCTGGTACCAGCAGTGGCACCAGGGCGCGATCATGTCCCTCGCGGCGGATGTCATGGACGCCGGATACCCGATGCCGACCGGCATGGACTGGGACCTCTACCTGGGCCCGACCACGAAGGACATCCCCTTCCACCCCGTCTACCACCCCTTCAACTGGCGCGGCTGGGTCGACTTCGGGGTCAGTGCGCTCGGCGACATGGGCGCCCACCTCATGGACCACCCCTACTGGGCCCTCGGCCTCACCTACCCCACCACCGTCGAGGCCACCTCCACCCCCTGGGGCGGCCCGCAGGAAGACCCCGAGTCCTTCCCGCTGGCGATGCGCGCGCACTACGAGTTTCCGGCGCGCGGTTCAATGCCCGCGGTCGACCTCCACTGGTACGACGGCGGCCTCATGCCCCCGCGCCCGGCCGCACTCCCCGACGACGTCGACCTCAACCGCACCGGCGGCGTCATGTTCGTGGGAGAGCGGGGCATCCTCATGCACGGCACCTATGGCCGCAATCCCCGCCTGTTCCCCGAGTCGCTCACCGCGGACGCCCACGCCGTGCCCCAGACGCATCCGCGCATCGAGGACACCCACCAGATGAACTGGGCGAACGCGTGCAAGGAGGGCGGCGCGGCCTCGTGCCCCTTCGACTACGCCTCGCGGCTCACCGAGGTCATGCTGCTCGGGATCGTTGCGCTCCGCACCGGCCAGGGGAAGAAGATCCACTACGACGCCGACGCGATGCGCATCACCAACGTCGAGGAGGCGAACAGGTTCCTCACGCGTGATTACCGGCCGGGGTGGGAGGTGTGAAGGGTCTGGCACCTCGGTGAAGCCAGGCACCGGACCAGTCGGTTCCCTTCCACAACCATCGAGCCTGCGGTAAACTTGAGATGATCTCTACATCATCTTGAGTTGATCCTGGGAGGGTAACGGCCGATGTCGACCACCATCAACGTGAAGACGCTCCGCAGCGAAATGGGGCGCATCATCGAACGCGTGGGGCGCGGAGAGGACTTCACCGTCCTCTACCGAAGCCGTCCCGCTTTCCGGATCGTGCCCTTGGGCGGAAGTCTCGCCCGGGGTCTCCCCGAAGACGACGCGCTCTTTGGCGCGGAAGCCGTGGGCAGCTCGACCGACGGACTGACCGCCGCCGACCACGACCGCATCCTGTACGGGCAACTCGGTGAGTGACCGGCAGCTGTTCGTCGACACTGCCGGCTGGATGGCGATGGCCGACTCCTCCGACCCGATGCACGCCGCTACTCGAGACGAGCGCGATTCCTGGCTGCGCCGCGGCGGCCTGCTTGTCACGACGGACTATGTGGTAGACGAGACTCTGACGCTGCTCAGGGCCCGCATGGGACTGGAAGCGGCAGCCCGCTGGTGGGCGCAGGTGGACATGAGTTCGCGAGTGCAATGGGAATGGATGAACCCCGACCGCGCCGCGAAAGCGCGTGCATGGTTCTTCGACTGGCGTGACAAGCAGTTCTCGTTCACGGATTGCACGAGTTTCGTGGTCATGCAGGAGCTGCGAATCCGGAGGGCCCTGACCACGGATCGTCACTTCCTGCAAGCCGGTTTTGAAGTCTTGCCCGGCACGGAGTGAGGAATGATCGCACCGATTCCCCGGTTGCGATCGACCACCTCGCGCCCGAATGTGAACGCGTCTTTGAGCCAGCCCCACCAACACCGGACCAGTGACATGTCACACACCCGCCGCACATTCCTCGCTGCCTCGGCAACTGCCGCAGGCGCCGCCGCGCTCAGCCCCGCGACCGCCTTCGCCGCTTCCGCCCCACACCCGGCCAACTCCGCCCTCATCCCCACCCCACCCAACCCCGCACCAAGGCCCCTCAGGATTCTCATTCTGGGCGGCACCGGGTTCATCGGCCCGCATCAGGTGCGGTATGCCATGTACCGGGGCCACGACGTCACCATCTTCAACCGCGGGCAAACCGCCCCCGACCTCTTCCCCGGCGTGGAAGCCCTCATCGGCGACCGTGACGGCCAGCTCGGCGCGCTCGAGGGCCGCACCTGGGACGCTGTGATCGACAACAGCGGCTACGTCCCGCGCCATGTCCGCGATTCGGTGGAGCTGCTGCGCGATTCCGTGGGGCGGTACCTCTTCACCTCGACCGGATCGGTCTACGACTTCGACCAGGACGAGCTGACCGAGGACTCCGGGCTTCTTCCCATCGAGGACCCCGAGAGCGAGGACGTCAACCAGTACTACGGACCGCTCAAGATCCTCTGCGAGAACGCGGTCACCGACGGCTTCAAGGAGCGCGGGACGGTGCTTCGCCTGCACGTCGTCGCGGGGCCGGGCGACACCACCGACCGCTTCACCTACTGGCCGGTGCGCATCGATCACGGGGGCGAGATCATCGCGCCCGGCAGCCAGGACACGCCGGTGCAGTACATCGACGTGCGCGACCTGGCCGAGTTCATGATCCTGTGCCTCGAGCGCGACATCGGCGGGACCTACAACACGGCCGGGCCCGCCCTCGACCCGACTTCGATGGCCGAGTTCCTGTATGGAATCCGGGCGATCACGAGCACGCCGCTCTCGTTCACGTGGATCGACGAGGAGTTTCTGGCGGAGAGGGAGGGCCGGTTCCAGCTGTGGTACCCGCCGACGGAAGGGCCGATTCGGGGCCTCTCCCGGGTCCGGTCGCACAAGGCCGTCGCGGTCGGGCTCAAGTTTCGGCCGCTCGCGGTCACGGCGCTGGACACGCTGGAGTGGTACCGGACCCTACCCGAGGAGCGGCGCAATCAGGTGGCGCTGAATCTGGAGCGGGACCAGGGGCTGCTGGAGGAGTGGAAGGCGCAACAGGGCTGATGCCGGCCGGACTCTTCGCGGCGCTGGTCATCGTTCTTCTTACCCTTCTCGGGATTGGCACGCGCTACTTCGTCCTCGGGGACGTCGACGTCATCCACTGTCTCTTCAGTCTGTTCTTCTCGACCAATCTGCTGATTTGCTTTTGGGAGGCGTGTCTTTTCTTCAAGCGCGATGAGATCGAGGAGCGGACCGAGTACTGGCGCAGGCGGCGCCGGGAGACCGGGCGCACGCCGGCCGTCGAGTTTCTTGCCTCCAGGGTGCCGCTGCGGCGGATACTGTCCCCAACGACCTGGAAAGACGCCTGGGCCGCCTATGGCATGTACGACGATTCCTATTCGGATCGCCGGACGCTCGGCTTCACTGTCGATATCGGCAACGGGTTCGTCACGCCCATTCCGACACTTGTACTGTATGCGGCCTATACGGTCGGTTACGTGCCGGTTGTCCTTGCCGGCATCGTTGGGGCCATGCTGTTCTGGCAGTGGGTCTACGTGTCGTCGCTGTACTGGGTCAGCTTCTTCGTGGCGGGGAGGCAGAGGCACATCACCAAGGGCGAGCTGTACACGTATGTCGTTGCGCCGAATGCGGTTTGGGTGTTCATACCGGCGTTTGGACTGTACGTCTCGGTACGGCTGATTCTGGACGGGCACTACGGGGTGCTGGGGTTCTGAGAACCGGCATACGTCGCTGACTCCCCCTACATCGGATCCCCGTAGAACCGCCACCCCGCCCTGAAGTCCCGCGGCGGCGCCTCGCCGAGCAACCGCGTCCGCACCATCTCGATCGGCATGCGGCCGCCCTTCAGAATCGCGTCGTGGAACTCCCGCTCGGTCATTTCACCGCCGCCCACAAGCTGCTCCTGCAGCGCCCGGATCTGCAGGCCGCCCAGCATGTAGGCTGCCTGATAGAGCGGCGAGTAGCTCCCGTTGAACGAACGCCGCACCTCGGCGGTCGCATTCGCGGGCTCGTGACCCACGCGGTCGACCAGGAATGCGATGGCCTCGTCGGGCGTCATTTCACCCAGGTGAAAACTCAGCGAGAAGATGATCCGCGCGGCCCGGTGCATGCGCCAGAAGAGCATCCCGATGCGGTCTTCGGGCGTCGACGGGAACCCCATGTCCCACAGCCGCATCTCCCAGTAGAGCGCCCAGCCCTCGCCCCAGAAGGGCGTGCGGAAGAGGTTGCGGTGCGAGTTGTAGCGGTCGGTCATGAAGCCCTGAAGGTGATGCCCGGGAATGAGTTCGTGGTGCACGGTCGCGCGCGCGAAGTGGATGTTGTTGCCCCGCATGCTCATCAGCTTCTCGTCATGCGTCATCTCGTCGGTCGGGAAGGAAACGCGGATCACCTCGCCGCCCAGGAAGAACGGGTTCACGCGCTGACGCTCCGGTGACATCATCTCGAGCCGCCACACCTCGTTCGCAAGCGGCGGCACCGTCACCAGGCCGCGCGCCTCCACAAAGTCGACCGCCTCCCGGGCCAGCTCCATGATCAGCTCGGGCTGCCTGCCCGGCTCGACATGCAGCGTCTTGACATGCTCGAGCGCCGCCCGCCAGTCATCCCCGTACCCCAGGTCGCGCGACGCCTCCAGCATCCGCGCGTCGCACCAGGCGAACTCCCGCTCGGCGATCGCGATCAGCTCCTCGGGCGTGTACGGGATCATGTCGCGCAGCAGGTCCGCTTCCATGCCTTCCCGCCCAATCGGATCACCCACGATCGGCTCCTCCACGCCCTCGGGCCACCCGACGACGCGCTCGCGCACCGTCATCAGATAGCGGCCAAGAGCCGCGTCGACCTGCTCGAACAGCTGCTTCGCCCACCAGGTGAAGAGCGGGTCGTAGCCCTCGTAGTGGCGGTACCAGGTGCCAAGCGCGCTTGTGTAGGATGCGAGTAGCCGCACGGCCCGCAGCCCGGTGATCGGCGTCGGGGTCGGCTGCCCCGCCCCGCCATCCCCAGCCCCCCCGGCGGCTGCCCGGGACCGCATCGCGCGGTCGGCCTCGTCCACCGCCTCTGCCAGCGCCGCCAGGCTCCCCGCGATCTCCTGCCCGTCGACCTCCTTGCGCGAATGGCGAATGTCCAGCAGGGCGACGATCTCGTCCGCGAATGGCAGCAGCGGAAGCACTTCGGCGACAAGGCGCCCTTCCCGCGCGAGCAGCTCCTGGCGGTAGCGCACCTCATTGCCGAGCAGGACGAGATCGATGCTGGCCTCCACATCCTCCGGCGCGATTTCGAGCGCGTCCAGCTCCTTGGCCCAGCCCGCCAGAAAGTCGCGCAAGCGCTCCTGCCGCGCCGCCGAGTAGGGGATGTCGGCCCAGCGGCGCTCGAGCGCGCCCAGGTCGGCACGGAACTGCTCGACGACCTGCGCCAGGCTGGACTCCTCGAATGCGGCGACATTCTGGAGGCCCGGGGTGGACGGGCTGGCCTGTCCCAACGCGATTCCCGGCGTGGCAGCGAGCGCTGCGAGGGTGAACGGTCCCACCAGGATCGGCAGGCGACGAAGCAGTCCAGGGCGACGAGTTTTCACGGATCCCTCCTCTGCGAGTACATTGGACGCCCCGTTCGCGGCCCCACTGTCGCGCCCCCGGGGCTTCCATCCTCTTGGACTCTGGACCCATGCAGGTATTCGGGCAACACGAGAAGCAGACGCTCGCCCAGCTCGAGCGGGTTGCGTCCAGCGCCGAGCACGCCGCCCTCATGGCCGACGGCCACCTCGGGTACGTCATGCCGATCGGCGGCGTGGCAGCCTATGACAACCAGGTTAGCGTCGCAGGCGTCGGGTTCGACATCGCGTGCGGCAACGCGGCGATCCGGACCGACCTGCGGCTGAACGACCTGCGCGACAGGCCCGGCGGGTTTCGGCGCAACCTGGAACGCATCGGCGACGAGATCCGCACCGGACTCACCTTCGGGATCGGCGGCACAAACAAATCCTCCGACGCCCCGTCCGACCACCCGCTCTTCGACGATCCGGCCTGGGCCGCGGTCCCCGGCAAGCACCGGCCCGCCCTGCTGGACAAGGCACGCAAGCAACTCGGCACCGTGGGATCCGGCAACCACTACGTCGATGTCTTCGCCGACGAAAAGGACCGCATCTGGGTCGGTGTGCACTTCGGTTCGCGGGGGTTCGGCCACACCGTCGCCTCGTCGTTCCTCGCCATAGGGCAGGGCGCAGAGTGGGGCACGCGCGTTCCCGAAGCCGAGGTGATCTTCGACCTCGACGCACCTGCCGGCCACGATTACTGGCACCTGATGAACCTGGCGGGCCGTTATGCCTACGCCGGTCGCGAATGGGCGGTGCGCAAGACCGTCGACATCATCGGCGGCCGTGAGGTCGAGCTTGTCCACAACCACCACAACTTCGCCTGGGAGGAGGACCACTTCGGACGGACGCTTGTCGTGGTGCGAAAGGGGGCCACGCCGGCGTTCCCCGGACAAAAGGGGTTCGTGGGCGGCTCGATGGGCGACGACTCGGTGATCCTGGAAGGCACGCGCGGCGCGCCGGCCGCGTCACCCGCCGGCGAGCTGCAGGCGACGGCCCTCTACTCCACCGTCCACGGCGCCGGCCGGGTGATGAGCCGCACCGCCGCGCGGGGGAAGCGCCACCGTCGCACAGGCAAGGTGCTGAAGCGCGGCAAGGTGTCCCGCGAGATGATGAGTGACTGGGTGGACAGAAAGGGTGTGGTACTCCGCGGCGGCGGTCTGGACGAGAGCCCACACGTGTACCGCAGGCTACCCGACGTGTTGGCCGCCCAGGGGGACACGATCACCGTCCTGCACACGCTCCGCCCGCTGGTGGTGGTCATGGCGGGGGCGGGGCGGTAGGCGGGGCCACACACTCCCTCCAGCGAAAACACGTCACAAGGTGATCGTTCACCATCCCCGCCGCCTGCATGAAGGCGTAGCAGATCGTCGGGCCCACAAAGCGGAACCCACGCCGCTTCAGCTCCTTGCTCATCGCCTGGGAAGCCGGTGTCGACGCGGGCACATCGTCCAGCCGGCGCCACGCGTTGACGATCGTCTCCCCCCCAGTGAAGCCCCAGAGGAAGTCCCCGAAACCCACCCCGGACTCGCGCAGGTCCAGCCACGCCCGGGCGTTACCAATCGCGGAATGGACCTTGAGCCGGTTCCGCACGATCCCTGCGTCCGCGAGGAGCGAGGCGATCTTCTCCTCGCCGTAGCGGGCCATGCGCTCCGGATCGAATCCATCGAACGCGCGCCGGTAGCCCTCGCGCTTCTTCAGGATCGTGTACCAGCTCAGGCCGGCTTGCGCCCCTTCCAGCAATAGCAGCTCGAAGAGTTCACGATCGTCGCGGACCGGGACGCCCCACTCCTCATCGTGATAGGAGATGTAGAGGGGGTCCTCGTTCACCCAGGTGCAGCGGCGCCCCCCTACCCTCGTATCTCCGCGTCAATCCCCTCTTCGCCTTCCCATTTCCCGACCACGGCCGCCGCGCACGAGTCGCTGTAGACGTTGACGGCGGTGCGGGCCATGTCGAGCGGCCGGTCGATGGAGAGCATCGCGGCCACGATCAGCATCGCCTGTGGATTGTCGCCGATTCCGATCGCGCTGAGGATGATGAAGATCACCACCAGTCCCGCGGACGGAACCGCCGCCGCGCCGATCGACGCCAGCAGGGCCGTGAGGACGACGACGACCTGAGTCGCAAAGCCGATATCGGCTCCCAGGGCCTGCGCGATGAAGAGCGCGCCCACGCACTCCATCACCGCCGTCCCGTCCATGTTGACGGTGGCGCCCATGGGCAGCGTGAACGACGACACGCGATCGGATACCCCGACCTTTTCCCGCACGGTCTTGATCGTGACCGGCAGGGTGGCAGCCGAGGAACTCGTCGAGAACGCCACCAGCAGCGGCTCCCTCATGTTCATCACGTGGTTCCATGGAGACACGCGCGCCCAGAAGTACAGCAGGAGAGGCAGCGTGATCAGGAAATGGATGGCGAGGCCCGAGCCCAGCGCCACGACGTATTGAGCCAGATTGCCGAAGGCCATCAGACCCGTCTCGGTGACCATGGTGACCATCAGCCCGAAGACCCCGATCGGGAGCAGCTTGATGATGCCCGTCGTCAACGCCATCATCGCCTGGAAGAGCGCACCGACCAGACTGGTGATCTTCGTGCGGGGATTCTCCGGCAACGTCGTGACGGCCGCGCCGAAGACGATGCAGAAGAAGATGACCATCAGCATGTCGCCCGCCGAGGCCGCCTCGAAGAAGTTCGAGGGAACGATGGTATAGAGCAGGTCGACGAATGACTCGGGGGTCGCGAGGTTGGGCGCCGCCGCTCCGGTGTCGGTAACCGGATACCCCCGGCCCGGATTGATCAGGTTGAACAGGAGCAGGCCCGTAAGGGCGGCCAGGAGGCTCGATACCAGGTAGTATCCCAGCGTCTTGCCGAACATCCGGCCAACGGTGCGCCCGCTTCCGGCAGATGCCACTCCCGAGATGATCGAGGTTATGACCAGCGGCACGATGATCATTCGCAGGAGCTGCATGAACAGGCCGCCGACCCATCCGACGTTCTCCGCGACGGCTCCTCCTCCCGGAGACAGGCCGATGCCGATGCCCAGAAGCATCGCGATCAAAACCTGCCAGTGAAGACGTCTGTACCAGGGAAGGTCGGGGTTGTAGTCCATGGGGTCTCTCTCGGGTGTGTTCCGGGGATTGGCGCGGGCGCCCGCACGCTTGTCAACGCGGCAAGGTGGTGGGCGGCACTCGCATCCGTCAAGTTTCCGTGTACATGTACAGTGCCGATGAACTGGAGGGTCCGAAAGAGATGCCGAAGCGCCCCAACGCCGCCATGTGTCGCCTCGCGGTCGCGGCGGCCGTGTGGTGTGCGGCGCATGGTCCTTCCTCTCCGGTGCACGGCCAGGCGGCCCCGGCTGTTCGCATCTACGAGTCCCCCCGCGCGAACCCGCCACCGGCGATCGACGGCGACCTGGCCGACCGCGCATGGCACCAAGCCCCCTGGACGGTCCCGTTCGTCGACATTCGGGGCGACGACTGGCCTGCACCCCAGTGGGCAACGCGCGCCAGGATCCTGTGGGACGACACCCACCTCTACATCGCGGCCGAACTCGAAGAGCCCCACCTCTGGGCCACCCTCGCCGAACGCGACGCGATCCTCTACCGCGAGCACGACTTCGAAGTCTTCATCGACCCCGACGGCGACGCGCTCGCCTACTACGAGCTCGAGATCAACGCCCTGGGCACCGAGTTCGACCTCTTCCTCGACCGCCCCTACCAGCGCCGCGGCAAGGCAGACATCGGGTGGGACATGGCCGGCCTTCGCACCGCCGTACGCCGCGACGGCACGCTGAACGATCCCTCGGACGAGGATGTGGGATGGAGTGTGGAGATCGCGATCCCATGGTCCGCGCTGGTGCCACCGGCAGGCTTCACCCTCCCGGCTGCGGACGATGCCACTACGCAGGACACGGCGGACAAGGCCGACCCCATCCAGCAGCCCACCCGACCCGGAACGCCAGCCCGGCCCGGTGTATCAGCCCGGCCCGGTGGATCAGCGCAGCTCGGTGGATCAGCGCAGCTCGGTGGACCAGCCCAGCCCGGTGGATCAGCCCAGCCCGGTGCACCACGCCAACCCGGCGCGCCACCACAGCCCGGCACACCACCCGAACCCGGCGACACCTGGCGCATCAACTTCTCCCGCGTGCAATGGCCGCTCGAGGTCGTCGACGGCGAGTACCGCCGGACCCGCGCGCCGACGCCCGACGATCGCCACCCCGAGCACAACTGGGTGTGGTCGCCCCAGGGAGAGATCAACATGCACATCCCCGAGCGGTGGGGCGTGGTGCGCTTCGTGATCGGAGAAGGCCGATGAGGCGGGACTTGCACAAGCGCCCGGATCGGCGCCTCGACCCGAATCGCGACCCGAGCGCCGGCTCCCCGATCAAACGGCGCGAGTTCCTCGCCGCCGCGGGGCGTGCATTCGCCGGGAGCGCGGCTGCGAGCGCGATGGCCACGGGTGCCGCGACCACCGGCGCGGTGGCCGCCGCAACCCTCACGGGCTGCTCACCGCAGGTGGATGCTCCCGGATCATCTCCCCGGGCTGAAGGGCCGCCCCCCTTCACCGCCTGGACGTGGGTGCACGGGAACCGCGACTACGACGCGGCCGAGTGGCAGCGCCGATTCAGGCGGCTGAAGGAAGCCGGACTCGACGCCGTCCTGGTCGGCGGCGGCGACATTGGGCTCGTCTCGGATGCCGCCCGCGCCGAGGGTCTCGAGTACCACCGCTGGTTCTGGACGCTGAACCGCAACGGCGACCAATGGGCGCAGGCCAACCACCCCGAGTGGTTCACGGTGAGCCGCAACCTGGAGTCCTCGCTCGAGCAGCCGCCGTACGTCGGCTACTACAAGTGGGTCTGTCCGTCGCGTGAACCCGTCCGCGAGTACCTGCGCGGCCTGGTCGCCGAGCTCGCCGCCAACCCGGCCGTCGACGGCGTCCACCTCGACTACGTGCGCCACTGCGACGTGATCCTCCCGCGCGGGCTCTGGGAGACCTACGACCTCGTGCAGGACACGGAGCTCCCCGAGTTCGACTTCTGCTACTGCGACGTCTGCCGCGAGCAGTTCGCCGCGCTCGACGGCCGCGATCCCCTCGACATTCCCGACCCGCCCGCCGACGAAGCGTGGCGCCGCTTCCGCTGGGACAGCGTCACGGCAACGGTGCGGGATCTGGCCGACGCGGTGCACGGCCACCGCAAGCCCATCACGGCGGCGGTCTTCCCGACGCCGACCATCGCGCGCCGCCTGGTTCGCCAGGGGTGGGACGAGTGGCCACTCGACCGGGTCTTCCCGATGCTGTATCACAGCTTCTACCTCGAAGGCATCCCCTGGATCGGCGACGGCGTGCGCGAGGGGGTCGCCGCGCTGGGGTCGACGCCCTTGAACGCAGGACTATACCTTCCTGCACTCGAACCGGCGGAGCTGGGCGAGGCGGTCGCGGTCGCGCGGGAAGCGGGTGCGGCGGGCGTCTCGCTGTTCGAGATGCACGGGCTGACGGACGCGCATCTGGCGGCGCTGCGTGAGGCGCTGGGCTAGCCGCCTTTTACCATACACTTGAGGTCAACGTGATGAGGACTTTTCCCCTGCTGCTCACCCTGACCGCGGCTCTCTCGGCCTGCACCGTCGCCTATGAGGGCGACGACGAAGAGGGCGCCACGATTCGTCTCGGAGCACCCGAAACGACCGGCCAACTCCGCATCGCGGTCGCCCGATTTCAGCACGAGACCTGCACCTTCTGCCCCGGCGGCGACACCGAAGTCGACGACTGGCTGCGCCACAGCGAGCCAATCTCCGGCGAAGAGCTGCTGACTTCCGGCGGCTACGTCGGCGGGTTCACCAAGCGGGCGCGCGAGTTCGGCGACGTGGAGCTGGTGCCGCTGACCTCGCCCGTCGGCGTCTTCGGGGGATCGTCGCGCAGCTGGAACACGCGGGAGACCTTCGACCACTTCCTCGACATCATGCTCGCCGAGCTCGAGGAGCAGCCTCCGGTGGACGCGGTCTACCTCGCGCTGCACGGCGCGATGGCCGTTCGCGACGTCCCCCGCCCCGAGGCGGAGATCGCGCGGCGGTTCCGCGAGGCGGTCGGCCCCGGCGTTCCCATCGCGGGGACCTTCGACCTGCACGGCAACGAGGACGCCGAGTTTCTGGAGCACGCCGACTTCGCCTTCGTGACCAAGCGCTTCCCTCACTACGACTCCTACATCCAGGGCGAGAGGGCGGCTCGGGCGCTGCGGCTCGCGGCGCTGGGCGAATACCGGCCCACCACTGCCACCCGCAAGCCCGGCATCATCACGGCGACCGTGCTGCAGTGGACCGGCCAGTCCCCCGCCATGGACATCATGGAGCGGGCCCGGCGGTGGGAGGCGCGGGAGAACGACGCCTACGTGAGCGTCTTCTTCGGCTATCCCTGGTCGGATGTGCCCGACGTCGGCGCCACCATCCACGTCATGACCAACGACGACCAGGCGCTCGCGGACCGGATCGCCGACGACATGGACGACTTCATGTGGCGCGTGCGCGAGGACTTCGCAATCGGCACCTACCCCGCCCCGGACGAGGCGGCCCGGATCGTCGCGGCGGCCATCTCACACGGTGAGATCCCGGTAGCCGTCGGCGACCACAGCGATCGCCCCGGCGACGCGACGCACATCCTGAACGCCTTCGAGGCGGCCGGGATCGGCAACGTCCTGTACGGCACGATCACCTCGCCCGCCACGCTGGAAGCCCTCGCGGCGGCCGGCGCCCGGCCCGGCGACCCCTTCGACATGGAGATTGGCGGCTTCACGCCGTCCGGCGGCTCGCCACGGCGCATCGTCGGCACGCTGGAGTATTTCGGCGAGGGCTTCGGCTACGACGCGATCGCCGCGGTGTCCTTCGGCGACGGCAACGTCGTCTTCCTCACCCCGGCCTACGAGCAGGTGCTCTACCCGGACAACTTCCGCTTCGGTTCGATCGACCCCGCCGACTACGACGTCTTCGTCGTCAAGTCACGCGTGCACTTCCGGCGCGGCTTCGACGAGACCGGCTACGCGCGCACCATCGTGGTCGTCGAAGCGCCGGAGCCCTTCGTGGGGACGACGTTCCTCGACGCGCTGCCGTACGAGAACGTGGACCTGAGCGAGCAGTATCCGTACGGGGTGCCGGCAAGTCGGCGGTGAGGCGTCGCTCGGTCACACCAGAAGCCCATCCGCGATGACCTCCACGGTCGCGGGCCCGTCGTAGGCCAGCGCCCGCGCGAGCGCGTCGTCCAGTTGCCCGGCCTCCCGCACCCGCACCCCAAACGCCCCGCACAGCTTCGCGTACTCCGAGAAGTCGGGATTGTGGAGCGATGTCTGCCACACGTCGAGGTTCCCCGAGCGCTGCTCCTTGGAGATCTTGCCCAGTTCGTCGTTGTTCAGCACCAGGTGGGTGATGTTCATGTCGTACTTCACGGCGGTGGTGATCTCCGCCAGATACTGCCCGTAGCCACCATCGCCTGACATGGCCACCACCTGACGCCCGCTGAACGGCGTCCCCTCTTCCCGGGTCGCAGCCCACGCGCCCAGCGCGGCAGGGTAGGCGAAGCCAATCGATCCGAGATAGCCCGACATGAGGACCGCGTGCCGCCGGCACTCGAAGTAGCGGCCGAAGGAATACGCGTTGTTGCCCACGTCCACGGTCAGGATCGCGTCGTCGTCCACGGCCCGCGTGAGCGCCGCGAAGATCGCCGCCGAGTTGACGCCCTCGCCCCGGTCGTCCGCCACGCGCCGCGCCTTCTCGGTGCGCCAGATCCGCCACCGGTCCGCGATCTCGTCGCGGTGGTCGATCGATGCCGCACCGCCCTCGGCCACCGCGGCCGCCAGGCGGTCCACCGTGACCCCGATCTCGCCCCAGACGGGCACGTCCACCGCATGGAACTTGCCCAGCGCCATCGGATCGAAGTCGACCTGGATGGTGGGCTTCTTGTCCGTGATGCCCGTGTGATTCGAGAAGCTGGCCCCCAGCACGAGCAGCAGGTCGCTCTCGTTCATGAACCAGCTCGCGATGGGCGTGCCGCTCCGTCCCAGAACTCCGCAGCCGAGCGGATGCGCGTCGGAGATGATCCCCTTGGCCTTGAAGGTGGTGATCACCGGGCATCGCAGCCGTTCTGCCAGCGCCGTGATCCGGTCCATGTTGAAGCGGGCGCCGTGGCCAACGACGATGACCGGCCGCTCGGCACCTCGCAGCAGTTCGATCGCCTCGTCCAGGGCGTCGGCGGGCGGCGCGATGGTCCTGCGCGTCATCCGGCCGGCAGGCCCTCCCGGCTTGCTGCCCTCGGCCGCCGGCAATACCTGGACCTCGTCGGGGAAGATGAGGTGTGACACGCCCCGGTTCAGGATGGCGCTCTTGCAGGCCAGGTTGATCAGCTCGGCATGCTTGCTGGTGTGGAGGACCGGCTGGCTCCACTGCGCGACCTGCCCAAAGGCGGCCTTGAGGTCGACCTCCTGGAAGGCGCCGGGTCCGAGCACCTGCGTGTCGACCTGTCCGGTGAGCGCAAGCACGGGTGAGCGGTCCACGTTCGCATCCCACAGCCCGGTCAGGAGGTTGGTCGCGCCGGGCCCCGCGATGGACAGGCAGGCCGCCGGCCGGCCCGTGAGCTTGCCGTACGCCGAGGCCGCAAAGGACGCGGCGCCCTCGTGACGGATCCCCACGAAGGTCATCTCGCCGGCCGCTTCACGGCGCCGGATCGCGTCGGCCAGTCCCAGGTTGGAGTGGCCGACCATCCCCCACACCCACCGCACCCCCCAATTGACCAGCGTTTTGGCCATGAGGTCGGATACGCTTTCCACGTGGATCTCGTCCTCCGGCAATCCCACGTAGACGCCGTCCTCGCGCACGTCGACCTTGTAGGTGTCGACACCGTCGTCGTAGCCCCCCGGCGGCTTTCCGGTGAGAGGGTGGAAGTCCCACCCGTGCCAGGGACAGCGCAGCCATCCGTTCTCGATGGAGCCTTCGCCCAGGGGGCCGCCCTGGTGGGGGCACCTGTTGTCGAGCGCGGCGTAGATGCCCTTGTGGCGGGTCATGCAGACGGTCTTTCGACCGCAGCTGACGGCCATCACGCGGCCTTCGGGCAACTCGTCGGGGGCGAGCACCTTGAGCCAGCGGATGCGGGCAGGCTGGGTCGCCGGCGATCCGTTGCCGGCCGAGGCGGTTGAATCGGACATGGGAGGGAATCTCGGCTGAAGGAACGGGGACATGGCACTTTACCGTACCCGCCAGCGGCCAGACAGGTTCGGAATGTTCCGGCGACGGCCGGGGCGGGCGGCGGGTCCGCGGCGGGGCGCGTCGGGACCGTGGAGCGTGCGTCGGGTGCGTGGGGGCGCGCCCCGGAGCGTGGGGGCGCGCGTCGGGTCCGTGCAGCGCGCGCATCCTCTCAGGGTTGACGCGAGAGAGAAAATGCCGGAAAATGGCAGTCCGCCACGGCGTTGCGTTCCCGTGGCAAACCGGCCTCCCCGTTCCCGGCGACCCAACCCGCGTTTATGAAACCAGACCGCGAACAAGTCCGACACTGGAAGAGAGTCCTGGCCCCCTACTTCGGCCCGGACGACAAGCGAAGCGCCTGGCAGATGGGGTATACCGCCGTGCTCTTCGTCGGAGCGTGGGCACTCATGTACTGGAGCCTCGGCGTGGGCTACTGGCTTACGCTGCTTCTGGCCGTCCCGGCGGCTGGGCTGATCATGCGGCTCTTCATGTTCCAGCATGACTGCGGGCACGGGTCGTACTTCAGATCGCGCAGGCTGGCCTGCGTGGTGGGCTCGGTGATCGGTGTGCTCACGCTCACTCCGTATCACTACTGGCGGAAGACCCACGCCATGCATCACGCCCACTCGGGCAATCTGGATCTGCGTTCGTTCGGGGACATCTCCACGTGTACCGTGGAGGAGTACGAGGCGATGTCCCTCGGGCAGCGGTTCGGCTACCGGCTCTATCGCAACCCGGTCATGCTCTTCGGTCTCGGTGCGGCGTTTCACTTCATCGTCAAGCACCGTTTTCCCTGGGACGTGCCCCGCACCTGGAAGCGCGAGTGGCATTCCGTATGGTGGACGAACGCAGGGCTGGCGGTGATCCTGGCGGGGGCCTGGCTCACCATCGGGATCGGGCCGTTCCTGATGATCCAGCTCCCGATCACCCTCCTCTCGTGCGCAATCGGCGTGTGGCTCTTCTATGTGCAGCACCAGTTCGACGACGCCTACTGGCGTTGGAACGAGGATTGGAACTACTTCGACGCCGGCTTGCACGGCTCGTCCTTCCTCAAGTTGCCGAAGGTTCTGCAGTGGTTCACGGCGAACATCGGCCTCCACCACGTACACCACCTGAGCGCGCGGATCCCCAACTACAGGCTCCAGCGGTGTCACGACGAGAATCCGGAGCTGTGGAAGGCCCCGAAATTGACGATGCGGGACGGCCTCAAGACCCTGCACCTCACGCTGTGGGACGAAGGGCGCCGGAAGCTGATCTCGTTCCGGGAGTACCGGCGATCCAGAGCCGCGGGGGCCTATTCTTGAGCGAAAAGTTGCGAAATGCGCGCTGGCGGCTCGCGGCTCTCGGAGCCGTGATGCTCATGGCGGGAGGCTGCGGCGGGGACGACATGACCGGCCCGCAGTCCATCGAAGAAGCCGAGTTCGCGGCGTCGCTCGGGATCGATCTGGCCGACTTTACGCGGACTTCGTCGGGGCTCTACATCGAGGACATCGCGGAAGGCTCGGGCGAGCCGGCCGCCTCCGGGAACGAGGTCGAGGTCGCCTACACCGGATGGCTGACCAATGGCACCTCGTTCGACGGCGGCGCGTTCAGCTTCGTCCTGGGAGCGGGCCAGGTCGTGCGCGGGTTCGACGAGGGAGTGATGGGCATGCGGGTCGGCGGGGTGCGTCGAATCATCATCCCGCCTGCGCTGGGGTATGGGAGCCAGGGAAGCGGCCCGGTGCCTCCCGACTCGATCATGATCTTCCGGATCGAGGTGTTGGCGATCGGTTGAGGGCAGGTCCTTGGGTCCTGCGCGCGAAGAGGACCGCAGGAAGGGTTACAGTTACCCGGCTATCGTCACCCCGAACTCGCTCAACCGCTTGAAATCAGTGGTGTTGGCGGTCGCCACGGAAGCGTCATCCGCGAGTGCCACAGCTGCGATCATGCAGTCAGGCAGGGATCCGCGTCGCCGCCCCGACTCGTTGTAGAGCCGTGCCGCAGTCTCCGCATCATTCCTTGTGAAGTCGCGATGATGACCGACGATTGCGGCGGCTGCGGCCAATTCCAACGGGTGGAGCGGGCCGCATCGGAACTCCGCCCACGCAACCGCACTTATCGCCAACGACTCCCCCGCCTTGATCCAGCGCCTCAGAGCAGAGTCCTCGGGCGTTCCCCGAATCAGAGCGCGGATCAGGAAGCTCGTATCGAGGTGGATCATTCGCCTCCGAACCGCAGTCGGCGGCCTGCCGCTCTCCGCTCAGCATCCAGGTCTCGGCCCCATTGGGCCAGGTCCAGGCCGCGCTCGCGCACCCTGTCCTGCAGGCGGGTGAGCGCTTCGAGGGCGACTCCGCCATCGGTATCGTCTCCGGTCATCGCGGCGATTCGCAGTGCGCGGCGAATGACCTCCGACTTCGAGACACTCCAGCGGTCCGCGAGTGCCTCCAGCGTCCGGACAGAGTCAACGTCGAGCGAGTAGGTCGACTTGATCGTGGTTATGGCCATACCAAAGACTATGGCCATAACCACCCGCTGTCAAAGCAGGGCCAGCGAGCAGGGCGTGGATTGGCTCCGCATCGCAGCCCGCATGCAGCGGGGGGCTCTGCTAGTTGGGCGCGTCGAGCAACACCAACCGGCTCACACGAACGCTGGGCACATCCATCTCGTCGGTCTCGATATAGGCCATGAGCCCGTCTGGCCCGAAGGCGTCGGGCATCCGGGGAGCGTTTGGGGGCAGCGTGCCCACGTATTGGCCTTCGGGCGTCACGATGTCTATGGGCCCAACGCCGCTACCGCCCCGAGCCGTTCGAGCAATCCATAGCCGTCCCTCGCCGTCCACGGCCATTCCGGTCACAACCGGAATCTCGTCGGGAAAGAGCATGTTCTCGATCACGGACAACATCTGTTCGCGGAGGTGTTCCGCCGCCTCCCCGCTGAGCGTCTCGGCCTCACCGAAGAGCCGGATCGTGGAGTTCGCTGGACCAGTCAATGCCTCGATCTGCCGAGCCCGCTCGGCCTCCTCAATGGCTTCAGTCACCGGCTCCGGCGCGACGTTTCGCTCGATCACACCGGTCACCCGGCCGTCCATGCCGATCAGCTTCACGCGGTACCCCACCGAGTCCACAACCGCGACTCGCCCATCCGGCAGGACTCCGAGGTGTACCAGCGGCTGAAATGCCCGCAGTCTCCGAAACCTCAATGTGAAGTCCTTTCGCCCAGCCGCGTTGGTCGCGGCGAACTCCTCCACAATCTCCTCGGGTGGAAGGTTCCAGGCTCGGTACAGCACCTCCATCCCGGACCCATCCAACATGAAGACGTGGATGTCGCGGAGGTGGTCGTCCGCAGTCGGCTCCTCCTGTTCGTCCCGCGATGACGTCCTGAACTTCATCCCTCCGGTTGTCACCAGGCGACCAGCCCCGAGGGGAAGCAAAGGCCTGCCGGGCATCCCCTGAAGCGGATTGATTGTCGTGCTACCGACAAGACTCCCCGCCGGATCGAAAACCTTCAATGCGGGAAACCCCATGTCGTACACGACCAGGCGACCGTCCTCGAGAATCGCTGCGCTCGACGGCGCAGAAAACTCACCCGGCCCCTCTCCCTGCGATCCGATCATGCGCACCAGGGCCCCATCCCGGTCCAACACCACGACCCGGTAGTTCCCCTCGTCCAGGATATAGAGGTTCCCGGAAGCGTCGAAGTCCACATCGGCGATCCGGCCGAAGGCTTCCCAGTCCTGTCCAGAGAAGGTCCCGACCGTGTACAGCTCTTCGGTAGTGGCGGCAAGCTCCAGGTCGACCGCACGAGCGCTGGCGGTTTGGCTCCCGTCCGCGCTCGACACCGTAAAGAACAGGAGCGACACGCCGGTCAGCGACAGCGTGCACGCCAGCCCTCCGGCAGGTTGCAATTGTCTTCGACCTCGTGCAGCGGTCACTTGTCCCTAAACCCCGACCAACTCCCCCAGCACGAACACATCCGTCAGCAGCGCCCGCACGTGGATCGACGCGTTGAGATTGTCGATCAGCTGGGAGGACACCGATTCCTGTGCCGCCACGAGCCGCACCAGCGCCAGCGAGGCCTCGGCGTCGCGGGCGAGGACAGCCAGGGCGCCGTCGGTGGCGTCGCCGGCCGGGAGGTGGGCGCGGAATGATTCGTCTAGACCGTCCAGCGCGTCGGCAAAGCCGCGCAGAAAGTCGCGGACCTGGGTGCCGGCCTTGCTGGCCGTGTCATCCACCAGCCCTTGGGCCGCGTAGGCGAGGAAGAACTCGTACCCTGACTCGATGGCGTCGATGCGCCCCTTCAACTCGTCGCGGCTCATTTGCGGGGCGCTTTCCGGCACAGGAAGGTGACGGGGTGAAGACCGTCGCTCTGTAGTTCCACCTACCTAATCACCCTCGGCGTCGGCCGCCGCGGATCCCGTCTCGGCCACCTTCCAGCGCGCAGGATCGTGGTTCTCCAGGTAGCGGTTGCGGTCGATCCAGCCGTTGATCATCGACCAGGTCATCCAGCGCTTCTCGGGACGGATCGCGAAGTAGACGTGGGCGATGACGAGGAAGATGAGGCCGATCCCGCAGATGCCGTGGATCACGTAGATCCAGCCCCACGCGGCGTCGCTGAACATGTAGGTGTTCATCGGCAGCAGGAAGTTTTCGATCCGGAACATCATCAGGACGCCGGTGACGACGGCGCCGATGGTGACGATCATGGCGACGTGGTGGAACATCTTCTGGTCGACCGGATACTTGCCCGCGCGCGGACGCTCGCCCTCCGGCCGGCCCATCGCCGCCTTCAGCCCGAGCTTGCCCTCCTCGATGTCGCGGCGGTCGATCCACATCGTCCAGAAATCCTGCTTCGCGAAGACGTGGTAGATGTGGTAGATGACCGTCAGGATCAGCAGCACGCCCGCGATCCAGTGGATGGTCACCCAGGGGAACCGGATTCCGACCACGGGGAAGAAGGCCGTGATCAGCAGCGCGAACATGGTCGCACTCATCGACCAGTGAAATCCGCGCGCGCCGACCGTGTGACGCTGGAGCTTCTCGGGCAGGCCCTCGGCCTCCTTCTCGTCGATCTCGCCGGTGGCCACCTTCTTCGGCACCATGAGCGCGTGCACCACCACGAAGACGGCGCCGATGATCACCGCCGCCCAGATCAGGTCCCACGACACGCCGATCGGGACGTCCTCGCCCCAGGGGTTCAACGCCCGCCGAAGGAATTCCATGGCCTAGCCTCTCCGTTGGTATCAGGCAGCGTCCCGAATCGATCGCTTCACCAGGTTCCGCGTGAGGGCGATCTTGTAGTCGTTGTGCCGGAGCGCGCGGGTACCCTCGACCGCGATCTCCCCGGCCATCTGTCCGGTCTCCTCGCTGGGCTCACGTCCGCGGATCGCAGCCTCGACCGCACCCATCCGAACCGGGTAGGGAGCGATGCTGTTCACCACGATCCGCGCGTCCTGGATCACGCCGCCCTGCACCTGCAGCATCGACGCGACGCTCACCAGCGAGAAGTCCCAGGACTTGCGGTCGCGGATCTTCTCGAAGTACCACCGCGCGCCCTCCCACGGGGCCGGCAGCACGATGCGGGTGAGGAGGTCGCCGGGCTCGAGCACCGTCATCCGCTCGATGTCGATATCCGGGCCGATGAAGAAGTCGGTTGCCGGGAAGGTGCGCTCGCCGGAGGTGCTGACGACGACCATCTCGGCGTCGAGCGCGACGAGAGCGGGTGCGGTGTCCGAGGGGTTGACCGCGACGCAGCGGCTCGCGCCCACGATGCAGTGTTCGCGGTTCATGGCGCGTGAGGCGGCTGCATAGCAGATGTTGCCCCCCGCGCGGTAGCATGGCCACCCGCTCCGATAGTACCAGCAGCGGGTATCCTGCACGATGTTCCCCCCGAGCGTGCCCTGGTTGCGGATCTGCGGCGTGGCCACCAGGCCAGCCGCATCGGCGAGGAGCGGGTATGCGCTCTGCACGCCGGCATGCTCGGCCACATCGGTGAGGCTGGTCATGGCTCCGATGTCGAGTCCGCCGCTGGCGCCGTCGGCTATGCCGCGGATCTCGTCCACGGCCGCGAGGTCGATCACCGCCGCGGGGCGCTTGATCCGGTCCTTGAACCAGTCGAAGGTGTCGAGACCTCCCGCGAGCACCCATCCCTCGTCGCCGTACTGGTCCATGAGGCGAACCGCGTCGTCGACGCCCGCCGGCTGATAGAGCTCGAACGGCGGAATCATGTCACGTATGACAGCCACTTTGTTTCTCCTTGGTCAGACGTGCGTGTTCACGGTCAGACGTGCGTGTCCAGCAGGCCGTAGGGCCGGGGCCGGCCTTCCAGCTCCGCCAGGATCATGTCGGAGGTGAGGGGGGTTCGGCACAGGCAGAGTCCGCCCATGGCGTCGGCCACGGCGCACGCGTAGGCCGCCTCGCCGGCGCCCACGGGGGGCTCGCCGATACCCTTGGCTCCCACCGGGGTATGGGGGTCCGGCTCGTCGACGGCCGCAAACCGCGGGCTCAACGGAACATCCAGAATTCCCGGCGGCCGCGCGGTGTAGAAGCGCTTGGTGAAGGGGATGCCCCACTTCGGGTCGAAAACCCAGCGCTGGCTCTTCGCCATGCCGATTCCCTGGAAGACGCCGCCGTTGGTCTGGGCTGCGAGGGAGCGCGGGTGCATGACCGTGCCGCAGTCGGTGGTCGATGCGATGTCCACGATGTCGACTTCGCCGGTCTCGACATCGAGTTCGACCTGCGCGAAGGTGGCCACCCAGGTGAAGACGGCGCCCGCGCGCGGGTAGTTGTCGCGCGCCGCGGCGATGAGGCCCTGTCCGGCCAAGCCCGTCACGGCCGCCTTGGTGGCGTCGTTGAGGTCTTCGGGCATCTCTTCGCCGCTGAACTTGCCGCCCATCGCCATCGCGCGCTCCGCAGCCTGGGCGAAGCTGAGGCCGGCTGAGCGGTTCCCGGCGCGGAAGACGCGGCCGTCGGATACCCGGTAGTCGCTTGGCGAGCCGCCGAGTTCGCCCGCCGCCAGCTCCTGCAGCAGCCCGACCATGGCCGTGCCCGCTGCGTGGTTGGCGCGGGTGTGGGCGTGCGTGGTCTGGCTGCCCGCCTGCACGGTGCTGAATGGGAGGTGCTTGCTGGTGTCGCCCCAGACGATCACGACCTGGTCCCACGAGAGGTCGAGGACGTCGGCCGCGGGGCGGGCGGTGTCGGCGATCGAGTGGGTGCCCAGGTTGCCGATGCCCTGGTGCACGTAGAGCTTGCCGTCCGGGCGGATGACCAGGAGGCCGTCGCGGCCCGTGCTGCCGGCGGTGAAGGGGCTGAGGCCCATCCCCACGCCGGTCACCTTCGTGCCGTTGCGCTGGCCGGAGAGCTGGCTCTTCTCCTGCCAGTTGAAGAGTTCGCCGCCCAGGTCGAGCGCCTCGCGCACGTACGCGCTGGTGAACGGTCCCTGGTTGGGGCCGAGCCAGCCGTCGTGGCCCGGCGCGTTGATCTTGCGGATCTCGAGTCGGTCGACGCCGAGTTCGCGCGCGGCCTTGTCGACCACCGGCTCGAGCATGGCGACGATCTGCGCCCCGCCCGGCGCCCGCTGGGCCGAACGCGGCGGCGTGTTGGTGTACACCGGCACACCACGGAAACGCATGTTTTCGGGCTGGTAGATCGCGGTCGCGACCGTGCCGGCGGTGTTGAAGTCGCCTGCGCGCCCGTACGGCCCGCCATCCTGCACCAGGTAGAGGTCGAGCGCGGTCATGCGGCCGTCGGCGCGGAAGCCGATCTTCGCCCAGCCCTGGAATCCGGCGCGGGCCCGGCCGATGTAGTTCTCCTCGTAGCGCGTGATCCGGAGCATGACCGGGCGGCCGATCTTGCGGGACATCGCCGCGGGGATCGCCATGCTCGGCACGCCCGAGATCTTGCTGCCGAAGCCGCCGCCGCAGTACTCGCCGATCATCACTACGTCTTCGATGTCGATCCCGGCCATGGCGGCAACGGCGCCGCGAGCGCGCTCGGTGGACTGCGTCGAGCCGTGCAGGAAGAGCTTTCCGTTCTGCCAGTACGCCATGCAGGAACGCGGCTCCATCGGGTGGTGCGTCACCGACTGGTGGACGATCGTCTCCTCGACAATCACCGCCGCATCGGCGAAGGCCGCGTCCACGTCGCCGATGGTCCATTCGGCCGCCGGCTCGCCCATGGGGAGCCTGTCCGGCCCGGCTTCGTCGAACACGGAGTCCGGCCACTTCAGGGTGAGCGCCTCACCGCGGCCGCCGACGTTGCCGTCAATGCGCGCGTCGGGTCCGCCCTCGCGGAGGCTCTCCAGGGGATCGAGGACGAAGGGAAGCGGTTCGAGGTCGACCCGGATCGCTTCCACAGCGGCTGCCGCGGTGGTTTCGTCCACGGCCGCCACCGCGAGGATCGGTTCACCCTCGTACTTGGGCTCGTCCGTCAACGCGGCTTCTCCTATCCCCTGCTCCTGCACGGGCAGCTCCGACGCCCTCAGAATCCCCAGCACGCCCTCCATCGCTTCGGCCCTGCTGGTGTCGACGCTGCGTACCCGCGCGTGCGGCATGGGGCTCAGCAGGAGCTTCGCGAAGACCATGCCTTCTGCGCGAAAGTCTTCGGCGTAACGCGCCCGTCCCGTGATCTTCGCTCGAAGATCCGGTGGGGAGATGTCGGTGCCGATTACGTTCTCAGCCATCTCGATTCTCCTCTCAGGCGCGAGAGCGGGACAGCTCGGCCGCCCGCATCGCGGTGTTCAGGATCTTGTCGTAGTCGCCGCAGCGGCAGAGGTTGCCCGAAAGCGCCACCGCCGCTTCTTCGCGGGTCGGGGCCGGGTTCTTGGACAGCATGCCGACCATGCTCATCGTGAAGCCGGGAGCGCAGAAGGCGCACTGGAAGCCGCCCTCGTCGATGACCGCCTGCTGCACCGGATGGAGCTCGCCGTCGCTCTCCAGCCCCTCGATCGTCGTGACCTCGCGGCCGCGCACGGAATGGGTCAGGATCGAGCAGCCGTAGTGGGTGGTGCCGTCGAGCAGCACGGTGCACGCGCCGCACTCCGCCCGGTCGCACCCGAGCTTGGTACCGGTGAGGCCGAGCTGGTAGCGCAGCGTCATGGCGAGCGTCTCGTGCTTGGGAACGTCCACGCGGCGCTGCTGGCCGTTGACGTTGAGGGTGACGAGCCGCTCGACGGCGCCCTGCGCGGACAGCATCGGAGCGAGCACCCCGCTTTCGCGGAACAGGTATCCCGCAGCCGAGGCGGTGGCGCCGGTTGCGATCACTCCCTTGATGAACTTGCGGCGGGTGAATCCGCCTCTTCTCGATTGAATGATTTCAGCATCCAGCATCGATCTGCACCTCACTCCGGAATAAGGGCGGGGCCGGTAATCTGGTGGACATTATATGGTGGGGTGGGCGATTGGGCCAACCAGAGAGCGGCGACGCGGCCTGCTTCAGTCGCCGAGAGACGGTTTGAATCGGATTACCTGCACCGAGTCGCGTTCAAGGCCTGCGAGTTCAGCCAGACCCCGGTCGAACGTCGCAAGTCCACCTCCGCGGCGAATGGCGAGCGCGAGCAGATGAGCATCCGTGACTTGCCGGTAGCCCACGACACGCCCGAACGGCGTCGTACCCGGATCAGCGGGGGAAGTGTCGTCCGTCCAGAAAACGTGACCGGCGAGTCCTCGAATCCGCCTGAGCAAGCCGATGGCTTCACCCGGCGTGCATGCTTCCGGGATGGCGCGCCTGTTGCTTGAAACCCTGACAAACCCGGATTCGGTGAGCGGACAGGTGGCCCAGCCATGCTGTTGATTCGCCCGGAACCATCGGTGTGCGGCAGCGTGATGCACATGATTCGGCCACGCGAGCGCGACGAGGACGTTGACGTCCAGGAGCTTCGTCAGATGTCCTCCAGAGCGTCGCGGACCATCTCGGAGGTGAGGGGCGGTGCGTCAGGTGTCACGTCGAAGACCGGGAAACCGTCGACGCGGACGGTGGGCTCGCGGGGCCGGAGTCCTTCGCGCACCAGCGCGGACACGACGGCTCCCATGCTCTCTCCACGTTCCCGGGCGAGGGTCCGGGCTGTGCGGTAGACGTCGGGGTCAAGCGTAAGTGTTGTTCGCATCATGCAACATCATAACATCATCGCATCATGATGTTCAAGCATCAAGCGGCTCAGAGCCCCGGGCCGCCCCCACCCGTCTTCGCATCCAGTGCCATCTCGTCCTCGTCGATGGTTCCCCACAGGAGCAGGGCCGCCGCCGCGATGATTGCCGACGGGTAGAAAAGCACGTTCGAACCTTCGAGGAACCAGCCCCAGGGATCGATGATGGACTTCCACACTCCGAGCGCGGTGATCAGCACGACGACGAACGCCACCGGGTAGGCGCGCTTCCGCCAAAGACCGAGGACCACCAGCGCACCCAGGATGATCTGGAGGACACCGAATATGTTCTGGACTATGGCCTGCGAGCCGATGCCCAGGTAGAAGGCCTCGGCCACTCTCTGGCCGTGCTCGACGTTGACCAGCTTGTCGAGTCCCCACATGACGAGCAGCCAGCCCGTGGTCACCCGCAGCAGAAACAGTCCCCAGCGTTTCATTGATTCGTCCTTTCCCGGCGTGTTGATGTCGTTCGTCTGCCCTGTGGACTTACGGTTTGGCCGCAGAGCCGTCCAGTTCGGCCTTCACCGACTCCCTCCGGGACGGCGCCAGCGGACCGGGGGCGGGGGCTCGTTCTCGAAGGTCACTCTTCCGCCGCTTTCGAGCAGGCGCAGTGCCTCGTGCACGGCCGCTTCCAGCTGCGGGTCGCCCCCGGCGATCACCGGAGCGGGATCGTTGCGCACTTCGATGTCGGGGGCCACGCCTTCGGCCTCGACGGCCCACTCGCCGTTCACGTCGAAGAAGCCGCCGCGGGGCGCGACGAAGCCGCCCCCGTCGATGAGCGGCGGCGTATCCCAGGTGCCGACCAGCCCGCCCCACGTCTTGGTGCCCACCAGCGGGCCGACCTCGCGGAAGCGGAACAGGTAGGGCAGCAGGTCGCCTCCCGATCCGGCGCGCTCGTTGATGACCATGACCTTGGGTCCGAAGAGGCCCGCCATCGGCTGGGTCCAGGGCTTGCGGTCGCCGGCCCGGGAGTTGAAGTAGCCGGTGAGTTCGCGGTCGAGGATGTCCACGATGTAGTCGGCCGCCGACCCTCCGCCGTTGTTGCGCTCGTCGATGACCGCTCCTTCGCGGTCCTGCTGGGCGTAGAACATGCGGTTGAAGTACTGGTAGCCGCCCTGGCCGGTGTTCGGGAGCCAGACATAGGCGAGCCGTCCGCCGCTCATCTCGTCGACGCGTGCTTGATTGGCCTCGACCCAGGCCCAGCGTCGCAGGCTGCCTTCGCTGCCGGTGGGCTCGACCACGATGTCGCGTGCGTCCTCGGCGGTGGGTGAGGAGGCCACGGTCAGCGTGATCGCGCGGCCGGCCGTCCCTTCGAGGAGCCGGAACGGGTTGGCCGGGGCGCGCAGTTCGGCCCCGTCGATCGCGAGCAGATAGTCACCCTCGTGCACGTCCATTCCCGGATGGGAGAGCGGGCCGGACAGACCCGGCGTCCAGTCGCCTCCGTTGTAGATGCGCGCGATGCGGTAGAACCCGTCCTCCTCGGCCAGATCGGCGCCGAGGAGACCGGTGCGGGGGTTGTCCAGATCCGGGTAGTCGCCGCCGCGCACGTAGGAGTGACCGACCGCGATCTCGCCCGACAGCATGTCGAGCAGGTGGTTGAAGTCGGAGCGGTGCCGCACGTCCGGGAGCCACGCCGAGTACCAGTCCCAGACGTCGTTCCACGGGGCTCCGTGCTGGTTGTCGACGTAGAGGAAGTCGCGCATGAACCGCCAGCCGTCGCGGAGCATCTGCGCGTACTCGGCCCGGGGCTCCACCTGCACGCGCAGGCTGCCGAGGTCGAGCGCGCCATCGCTGCCTGATGGCGGACGGGCCGTACTGACGATGTTCCAGCCCCCGCTGTAGTAGAGCAGGCTGGCGCGGTCGTGGGAGACGGTGAGACGTCCGCCCCTCTCCAGGAAGTCTTCCGCCTCGCGCTCCTCGATGGAGTACTTGAGCACGGACCCGCCGCCCTGCAGGACGAAGACCGTGCCGGACGGCCCCGGAACCAGTCCCGCGTAGTCCTCCGTGTCGAGCCCCGGGGCATCGATGATGCGGTCGGCCAGCCCGTCGAAGTCGATGATCACGTCGGGCGCGTCGTCGCTGCCCTGGGCGCCCTCGCCACCGTCCTCATCTTCGGCGCTCTCCTCCTCGTCGCTGCGCGGCAGGAAGGGCGAGGACTCGTCGGCGCTGAGCAGCGCGAGGTACAGGGTGCGGGTGACCGGCCGGTCGTAGGACGTCATATCCAGCCAGCCGGTGTTGAGCGCGTAGTCGGTGGAGGCGAGGAAGTAGAGGTACTTGCCGGACTCGTCCCACACCGGCGTGATCGCGTCGGACATGCCGTCGGTGAGCTGGTGCGTCTCGCCCGATTCGGTGTCGTGCACGAAGATCGCGCGCAACTGGTTGTCGAGGCGCCGGGCGTACGCGATCCACCGCGAGTCGGGGGACCACACGGGGTTCATCGAGCGCTCCGGGTGCGCGAAACGGTCGGTGTCGACGTGCTCCACCTCACCCGACTCCACGTCCAGCACCAGCACCCGGTAGTGGGTGTCGGTGAAGGCCAGCCGGGCCCCGTCGGGGGACCATTCGGGACGGAAGTAGAAGGACGGCTCAGGGATCTCGATGCGGCGCGGGTTCGCCCCGTCCTGTTCGGCGATCACCAGCCCGTACTCGTCGCTGTCGTCGTTGAACCAGGCGATGCGGGATCCGTCGGGCGACCATACGGGATGACGATCGGCCACGCCGGGGCTGCGGGTCAGGTTGCGCCAGGAACCGTCCTCGGCGGGCACGCTGAAGATCTCGCCGCGCCATTCAAGGAGCGCCCGCTTGCCGGTGGGGGAGAGGCGGGCGTCGCGGAGCTGGGCTGCGGGAACCTGCTCCCAGCGGGGCCGCGACCAGTTCATGTCGCCCGTTACGTCGATGACGAGCTGGCGGGAGGCACCGCTGGTCGGATCGATTTCGTGCAGGTACCCGGCTTGCTCGTAGACGACCACCCCGTCGCCCGCACCCAGGGACTTCACGTCGAAGTCGGCGTGGTGGGTGACCTGGCGTTCGGTGCCGGTCCCCGGGTCGAACGACCACACGTTGCTGGCCCAGTCACGCTCCGACATGTAGTAGACGACGCCGTCCATCCACACGGGGTCCATCTGGCGCTCGCCCTCCCACGGGGGCGTGGTGCGCTCCCAGCTGGAGGTGGAGACGATGCCGATCGGCTGCGCCTGGCCGCCGCGGTAGTTGCGCCACTCGGGGTCCCAGTAGCCGATCTCCTGATAGGCGATGTGGGCGCCGTCGTCGGACATGCCGCCCAGGTAGGCCTGGGGCAGCGCGAGGGGCGCAGGCAGACCGCCGTCAGGCGAGACCGTGTAGAACTTCCAGAGCCGCGTGGGGACTCCGTCGCGCCCCGACTGGAAGAGGATGTCGCCGTCGGGTGTCCAGCCCTGCACGACATCCGGGGACGGATGCCAGGTGAGCCGCTCGGGCTGCCCGCCATCGGCCGGCATCAGGTAGACGTCCGTGTTGCCGCCGTACTGGCCCGAAAACGCGATCCAGCGCCCGTCCGGGCTGAAGGCGGCATCGGTCTCGGCGCCTTCCGAGCTGGTGAGGCGCGTCGCGTTGCCGCCGTCCCGCCCGGCCAGCCAGAGGTCGTTGGCGTGGGTGAAGACGATGTGCGTGGCGCTCACGTCGGGTTGGCGCAGGAAGCGGGTGCCCTGGGCCTGGGCGGGGGTGGGGGCGAGGAGGGGCAACCACACCAGAGTGAAGATCAGGGCTAGGTGGGACGGGGTAGGTGCGGCTCGGGACATCGGCTTGGGCTCCGTGCGATTGGGGAGGGTGCGGGCGATTGATCGGAAAAGCTGGCAGCTTGCGGTGCGGTGGCAAGTGCGGCGGTGTGCACTCCGGCGAACCATTCCACCTCCCCCCGCACGGGCAAGCCTCCGACCATAGATTATTGAGGTGTGCCCGGAGAACCGATCCAGGAAGCTACATGAATCCGCGTCTGGACATCCTGCCTCCGCCTCAGCGCCGGCTGTGGCCTGAGTTGCGAGCAACGCCTGGTGGCTTCGTGCTGTATGGCGGAACTGCCATTGCGCTGCGCCTTGCGCACCGCCAGTCGGAAGATTTCGACTTCTTTTCCTCGGAGCCCGTCGACGGCGACGCCCTGCTGGCGGGAGTCCCGTATCTGAACGGCGCGACGGTGGTTCAGCGGGCGTCTAACACGCTCACGTGCATGGTCGATCGCGGCGGACCCGTGCGCGTGTCTTTCTTCGGTGGGCTCCCGCTCAATCGCGTCGAGTCACCGCATATGGCAGAGGGGGTGGGCATCCTTGTCGCTTCGCTGCACGATCTCGGCGGCACCAAGGCGCAGGTTGTGCAGAGCCGGGCACTCTCCAAAGACTACATCGACATTGATGCGCTGATGAGGTTGGGAGGGGTTCCCCTCGCCTCCATGCTGGGTGCGGCGACAGCGATCCATGGAGAGCACTACAACGCCATGCTGACCCTCAAGGCCCTGACCTACTTCGGCGACGGAGACCTGGCAGACCTCCCCGCAGCCGTGCGGAACCGCCTCTACGAGGCCGCGGCCAACTTGGGTGCCGCACCGAGCCAGCTCTTGACAATGACTTCTTCCGATATGCCTTCCGTACCTGCCACGCCACCGCCCCACTCGCCGGAGTTGTTGGCGGTGGCTAAGCGTATGGTGTGGTTCAAGCCACCGGCGGCGACGCTCGCCGACGATGTTTTCTTCCTCAACTACCTCATGATATACGGCACACTTGAGGACCTCATGGTGGCACGGCAGCAGTACGACGACGATGATTTTCGCGCCGCATTGCAACAAGCGCTGCCCGGGATCTTCGACGCGCGCTCATGGGTGTATTGGCACGCACGTCTTGGAATGGAGCCGGCTCCTCCCCGTCCGTCGCGGGAGTTCCGACCGTAGCGTCCCTAGTCTAGGGCGGTCGATGAGTCGGAACGCTGGCAGGTGGCGGCGCGGTCGCAAGTGGGGGAGTTCATACGGATCCCGCAGAGCGCCCTCGCTTCGGTTGACAGCGATCAGGGCGATCCGATAAGGGCGATAGTTTCCCGCGGGGTCAAAACCGCGCCGAGTCGGGGAGGGTTATCGACGAGGCACCGGTCGCCGGTGACGAGGCGGCTCTCCGGCCAGCTTGCGAGAAGTGCCCAGAGGTGGTTGTCGCCGGTGTCTGGGGCGGGTGCCGCGGCGGCCGGTTGGCGCCACATCGCATTCGCCGCCAGTACCGTCAGCAACCGGTCGACCTCGTGGGCGGTTCGCCTGTGGAGCCGCGCGATGGCGGGGCGGCGCAGCACTTCCGAGTACTCGGTGAAGAGGGCCCCGGACATGAGGTAGACGAGGCGTCCGTCAACCATCGCGTCGAGAATCCGAGCCGGGGGGCTCGTCGGGTCGGAACCGATGGCCCCGGACACGACCACGTTGGTGTCCACAACAAAGACCGCAGGTGTCAATCGACCTGCCCTGCCCGGTGGAGTCCGGTCTCGCGCACCGCGATGGTCATCGCCTCTTCGTCGCTCAGGCCGGCGCTGGAACGCGCCTGGGCGACAATCTCCTGCGCGGCATCCGTGGGGAGGATGCCCCTCAGTTCCAGGCTCTCTTCGATGAGTGCGCCCATCGAACGGCCCTGTCGCGCGGCCGCCTCTCTGAGCGCACGGTGAGTCCGATCGGTCAGCCTTATCGTGAGACGTGGCATGGCGTTCTGTTTCCTGGTGTCAGGCGATTGCACTGAGACATCAAGTCATCATCGCACCAAATCACCACCCTTGTCAAACCCGTGTGGGGACTTGCCAGAGGGCCAAGGACTGGCCGAAAGCCGATCGTCGGAACATTTTGGCGTCATGACTACCAGGCCAGCTGGTCCCACCGACTGCCACACCGAGCCTCTCCCGGAGCAGCGAACCACCATTGCCCTCAACCGGGTGTTCTCGCCGAGAGACATGGATCGGATCCGCACTGGACTGATACCCGAAGTGATGGAGGAGAAATGGTTCATCTACTGGTGCGACGCGGCTCTGCATTTCCACCGAAGCTGGACCGGCCACTGTATCTATGTTGTCCGTTTTGTCCCGGAGGGTGAGGCGTGGCGGATGGTGCGCGCCGAGGTGAACCGGGACTACGAGCAGTACCAGCTCACGAACGACGACTACGATGCCGAGATGATCTCATACTTGATCGATGCTCTCCTGCTCGGACGCCCTGCGAGCTATCCCGACGACGACGGCAGTGACGCGTCGGTACTGGGGCAGTGGGCCAACGTCGGCCGGGCCATGCTGGAGAGCCATCCGGACGATCGGGAAGACGAGGACGAGTAGGCGGGAGCGTGGATCGGAGTGGACATGGTTGCGTCCCTGCGCACCGCTTGCCATTCTGTTCCGCCTACCCACTCTCCCCACCCCGGAGGCGCCCATGCCAACCGTCACAATGACCGTGAACGGGATGGAGCGTTCGGGAACCGTCGAGGGCCGAACGCTCCTCGTCGATTTCCTGCGCGAACATCTCGGTCTTACCGGAACCCACGTCGGATGCGACACGAGCCAGTGCGGCGCGTGCGTGGTCCACGTGAACGGCACGTCCGTGAAGAGCTGTACCTGTCTCGCGGTTCAGGCGGACGGGGCGGAGGTCACCACGATCGAGGGGCTCGCCAACGGCACCGACCTGCACCCCATGCAGGAGGCCTTCCGCGAGCATCACGGGCTCCAGTGCGGGTTCTGCACGCCGGGCATGGTGCTGAGCGCGGTGGATCTGGCCAACCAGAACCCGGACCCGAGCGAACATGAGGTCCGTGAGTGGCTGGAGGGCAACCTCTGCCGCTGCACCGGCTACCACAACATCGTCAAGGCCGTGCGGGCGGGCGCCCAGGCCATGGGAGGTGGGTCATGAGTGCGAACGGTTCAGGGATCGGCGCATCGGTCAAGCGGAAGGAAGACCAGCGCTTCCTTACCGGAAGAGGCCGCTACACCGACGACATCAATCTGCCCGGGCAGCTGTACGGGTACATCCTGAGGTCGCCGGTGGCGCACGCGAACATCGGCGGGATCGACACGAGCGCGGCGACGGCGGCGGCGGGTGTGCATGCGGTCTTCACCGGCAAGGACATGGAGGGCGTGGGCGGCATCCCGACGGGGTGGCTGATCCACAGCAAGGACGGGTCGGCCATGGTCGAGCCGGGGCATCCGGCGCTGGCGATCGGCAAGGTGCGGCATGTGGGTGACTGCGTCGCGATCGTCGTGGCCGAGACGAGGGAGCAGGCGAAGGACGCCGCCAACCTGATCGATGTGGACTACCAGGACCTTCCCGCGGTGGCCTCGATCGAGGCGGCCGAGGCCGAAGGGGCGGCGCAGGTCCACGACGAGGCGGCGGGCAACGTCTGTTACGACTGGGAAGTGGGCGACAAGGGCGCCACCGACGCGGCGTTCGAGGGAGCCACGCATGTGGTCTCGATCGACGTGGTCAACAACCGCCTCATTCCCAACGCGATCGAGCCGCGGGCCGCCATCGCGAACTACGACCCCGCAACCGAGGACTACACCCTTTATACCACAAGTCAAAACCCCCACCTGATCCGGCTGCTCCTCGGCGCGTTCGTGCTCGGGCTGCCGGAACACAAGCTGCGGATCATCGCTCCCGACGTGGGCGGCGGGTTCGGCTCGAAGATCCCGCACTATGCGGAAGAGGCGATTCTGACCTGGACCGCCGGGCAGCTGGGACGGCCGGTGAAGTGGACGTGCGAGCGGATCGACGCCTTCAAGTCGGACACGCACGGGCGGGATCACATCAGCACGGCGCGGCTGGCGCTGGACGCGGACGGCAACTTCCTGGGGCTGCACGTTTCCACCAAGGCCAATCTGGGCGCGTACCTCTCCACCTTCGCGACCTGCGTGCCGACGTACCTGTACGGCATTCTCTTCGCGGGACCGTACACGACGCCGGCCGTCTACTGCGAGGTCAAGTCGTTCTTCACCAACACGGTGCCGGTCGACGCGCTGCGCGGCGCGGGGCGGCCCGAGGCGACGTATCTGCTGGAGCGGCTGGTGGACAAGGCGGCCGTGGAACTGGGGATGGACCGGGTGGAGATTCGGCGCAAGAATTTCGTGCGCGAGTTCCCGTACCAGACGCCGGTTGCGCTGCTGTACGACCAGGGTGACTACGATGCCACGCTGGATCTGGCGCTCGCGGCGTCGGACTGGGCGGGCTTCGAGGCGCGGCGGGCGGAAGCGGCGGCACGTGGGAAGTGCCGGGGGATCGGGATTTCGACCTTCATCGAGGCGTGCGGGATCGCGCCGTCGGCGGTGGTAGGATCGCTGGGCGCGCGTGCCGGATTGTACGAGTCGGGCAGCGTGAGGGTCCATCCGACCGGCTCGGTTTCGGTCTTCACCGGATCGCACAGCCATGGTCAGGGCCACGAGACCACCTTCGCGCAGATCGTCTCCGACATGCTCGGGGTCGACTTCAACGCGGTGGACGTGGTGCACGGGGACTCGGCGAAGATCCCGTTCGGGATGGGGACCTACGGATCGCGCTCGCTGGCGGTGGGCGGGACCGCGATCTACCTGGCCGTCGAGAAGGTGATCGAGAAGGGCAAGAAGATCGCCGCGCACCTGCTGGAGGCTTCGGTCGAGGACATCGAGTTCGAGAACGGGTCCTTTACGGTGGCCGGGACGGACCGGTCGACCTCGCTGGGTGATGTGGCGCTGACGGCCTACGTGCCGCACAACTACCCCGAGGGGCTGGAGCCCGGGCTCGAGGAGACCGCCTTCTACGATCCGCTCAACTTCACCTTCCCGGCGGGGACGCACGTCGCCGAGGTCGAGGTGGACCCGGAGACGGGCGTGGTGGAACTGGTCGCGGTGACGGGGTCGGACGATGTCGGGCGGATCATCAACCCGATGATCGTGGCCGGCCAGCTGCACGGCGGGCTCGCGCACGGGATCGGCCAGGCGCTGATGGAGGACTGCCGCTACCAGGACGACGGGCAGCTCGAGACGGGATCGTACATGAACTACACGATGCCTCGCGCGGCCGACCTGCCGAACTTCAGCATCAACCACAACACGACGCTCTGCACCCACAACCCGCTCGGGGCCAAGGGGGTCGGCGAAGTCGGGTCGATCGGCATACCCCCGGCGGTGATCAACGCGGTGATCGACGCGCTGCGCCCGCTCGGCGTGGACGACATGACGATGCCCGCCACCTCCCAGAGGGTGTGGCAGGCGATTCAGCAGGCCCAGGGCTGATCGGAGAACATTGTGAACGATTTTACATACCACGCACCGAGTTCGTTGAATGAGGCTCTTGCCGCCCTTCGTGGCGCCGAGGGCGGCAAGGTGATCGCTGGTGGGCAGAGCATTCTGCCGGTCATGAAGCTGAACCTGGCCGCGCCGACCGACCTGGTGTCGCTGGCGGGCGTGCCGGGGTTGGCGGATATCGCCGATGGCGGCGATTCGGTTACGGTGGGGGCGATGTGCACCCACGCGCAGGTGGCCGGGTCCGGGATCGTGCAGGGCCGGATTCCGGCGCTTGCGGCGATGGCCGACGGGATTGGCGACGCGCAGGTTCGCAATGCCGGGACGATCGGGGGGTCGGTGGCGCATAACGACCCCGCTGCGGACTACCCGGCGGCCTGCGTGGCGCTGGGCGCGACGATCGTGACCGACCGCCGCGAGGTCGGTGCCGACGACTTCTTCCAGGGCATGTTCATGACGCCGCTGGAGGAGGACGAGGTCATCACCGCCGTGCGGTTCCCGGTGCCGGCGCGCGCAGCCTACGCGAAGTTCGCCAACCCTGCCTCGAAGTACGCGGTGGCGGGAGTGATGGTCGCCGACGGGGCCGATGGGGTGAGGGTGGCCGTGACGGGCGCGTCGGGCGACGGCGTGTTCAGGGTGGCGGCGATGGAGGCCGCGCTGGCGGACTCGTTCAGCGCCGATGCGGTAGCCGGGATTTCGGTGTCGTCCGACGCGATGCTGTCGGATACGGCGGCAGGGCCCGAGTACAGGGCGCACCTGGTGACCGTGATGGCCAAACGCGCCGTGGAGGCCTGCGGATAGCGGGCTCCGGCGACAGCCCGGTCCAGTCGGGAATGACGAGAGGGGCGCGGGGCCCGTGAGGAGCAACCTGCGCCCCCTCTCTGCGCCCGCATCCGTCGACGACTCGGTCGCGATGTTGCGCGGCCAGGGTTACGTAGCCGACATCGGACTCGGGACCGCGCTCTTCCTCTCGCTGCAGTTGGGGCGTCCGCTCCTGCTCGAGGGCGAGGCCGGAGTGGGCAAGACCGAGGTCGCGAAGACTCTGGCCGCGGGCCTCCGCCGTCCGTTGATTCGGCTCCAGTGCTACGAGGGACTGGACCTGGCGTCCGCAGCCTACGAGTGGAACTACGCGAAGCAGATGATTCATATCCGGGCGGCCGAGGGGAGTGAGTCGGCCTCTGGCGACCCGGAATCAGATGCCGTCCACCTCACCCGCGACGTCTTCTCTGATGACTTCCTCATCCGGCGCCCCCTGCTTTCGGCGCTCGACCCGGCAGACGGCGTCGCCCCTGTCCTCCTGATCGACGAACTCGACCGCACCGACGAACCCTTCGAGGCCTACCTGCTGGAAGTCCTCTCGGACTACCAGATCACGATCCCCGAGCTGGGAACGGTGACCGCTGCCGAGCCCCCCCACGTCGTCATCACCTCGAACCGGACGCGCGAGATCCACGACGCGCTCAAGCGCCGCTGCATCTATCACTGGATCGACTATCCCAACGCGGCGCGCGAGCTGGAGATCCTCGCCTCGCGGGTTCCGGAGGCGCCCGAGCAACTCAGCGTACAGGTGGTGACCTTCGTGCAGAAGGTGCGCGAGCTGGAGCTGTTCAAACGGCCCGGTGTCGCCGAAACGCTCGACTGGACCCGAGCACTGATGGCGCTTGACCGGCACACGCTCGACCGGGAGACGGCCCACCGGACGCTGGGCGTCCTGCTCAAGTACCAGGACGACCTGGCGCAGATGGCCGATGGCGGGGTTGACGAGGTGATGGCTGCGGTGGAGTGAGGGAGCCTGCCGCCATGGTGCTGGATATTGCAGCTTTCGAACGCTAGGGTTTCTTGGTAGCAGCCCGGAGGAGTTTTCCGGACTCACTCCGCCGCAAAGCCTGACGCAGAGACGACCACGAATGTCGGAAATCACCGTAATCTCCGCTCCCGCGCCCTGCACCTTCGAGGAGATGCGTCGGCGAACGAGGTCTGTGCTGCGTCAGGCGCGTGTGAAGCGTGCCATCGTCTTCGGGTCCTGGGCGAGGGGTGAGGCCGATGGGTTCTCCGACCTGGATCTCGCCGTAGTGATGGAAACGAATCTTCCTCCTCTGGAGCGCGCATTGGCCCTGACCAGGGAACTCGACCATGCCCTGCCCATGACCGTCGATCTTCTCGTCTATACCCCCGATGAATTCGCTGCTCGCGAAGCCGACGGCTTCGGGGTGTTCGACCTGTTGCGCCGGGAAGGTGTCGATATCCTGCGAGGCGATCGATGACAGGTGGAGCCCAGGCGCAGCGTTGGCTCGATTCCGCGGTGGACGACCTGCGTCATGCGCGTCACGCCGAGGAAGGGGGGTTTTTTTCTCATGCGTGCTTCTCCTCTCAGCAGGCAGCCGAGAAGGCGGTGAAGGCGGTGCACTACGCCCGCGGCGCCAGGGCAGTCCTGGGCCACAGCGTTCGGAGTCTGATCGAGCGCCTGGACCCACGCATCCCGGAGCTGGACGAACTACTGGATGACGCTCGCGAACTCGACCTCAACTACATCCCCACGCGGTATCCCAACGGCCTGGAGGCCTGGACGCCAGCGGTTGGTTTCGGGGCACGACAGGCGGCCAGTGCGATCACCGGCGCTTCAGCGATTGTGACGGTGGCGAGACGACACGTTTCGGATGGCGGTTAGCTGACCCCCCAGGAGGCCCCGGATGGTCGGGCGGGCGAGTGGCGCCTTATGGTTGAGGACAGCTCGTGACTGGAGGCCAGAGTCTGGGCCAGAGCAGGTGATGCGGGCCAGAGTACTGGGGGGCCCTCACCCCACCCGCCCGAACCTCACATCCCGCGTCCGACCGTTGCTTACGTAGAACCCGATCACCTCGCCGTTGCGGTCGCGCTCGAAGGCGAATGACAGGCCGCCGCCCGAGAACTCGTCCTCCTCGCCCGTCGTCAACGTGATGTCGCCGAGTCTGCGCTGATACATGACCAGTGCGTCGTCTTCCACCGAGAAGGTGTAGAAAGTCTCCAATTCCTCGCTGAAGAACCGGCCCGCGAAATCCGCCAGGTCCTCCTCGGTGGGCGCCCACGCTTCGGAAGCCTCGCCTTCGAGGCGCGTTACGTGCTGCTCGGCGCCGTTCTGGTGCATCGTGGCGCCCTCGACCTCGCCGTCTTCGCCGCGAAGGAAGGTGACTGAAGCTTCGACTGCGAGCAGGCGGAAGGTCGTGTCCGACGTCGGCACGATCTCCAGGCGCTGCTGGCCCGTCAGCTGCGTGTACAGGGTCTCGTCTTCACGTGTGAAGGTGAGGATCATGTTCGGGGCTGCGTCCAGCGCGTACCGGCCGACATACTCGTCGAAGGCTTCCGGGTCGTAACTGTCGGGATCGAATTCGTCGGCGGTTTCGCCTTCGCCGCCCTCTTCCTCCTCCTCTTCCATCGCATCCTTGAAAAACGCCGCGGCCAGGTCGAAGGCCACGTTGCTGTTGAACTGCGCGTGGTTGCTCTGGGTCGTGATGCCGGCGTTGATCTCGGGGTAGTAGGCGAGCATGGAACGGTGGGCCACGTCGGCGCCTCCGTGGTGAACGCGCTTCAGGCCGCCCTGCTCGTCGATGAATAGGCCGTAGCCGTAGCCCGTCTCCTCGCCGTCGGTGAGCACGAACGAGGTCATCATCTCGTCGATGCTTTCGCGGGTTCCGACGCGGGGGTTGGCGTAGTTCTCGATCCAGGTCTGCAGGTCGCCGATGGTGCTGTAAATGGCGCCGGCACCGACCGCTCCGCCGAGGTCGCCGATCTGGCGGTACCCGTCCTCTGTGGGCGTGTAGCCTTCGGACTGGTTGGGGACCATGTGGCGGATGGACGGCCGGACCATGGTGCCGGTCATGCCCAGCGGGCCGAAGACGTTTTCCTGCATGAAGACGTGGAAGTCCTGGCCAGAGGTGCGCTCGACGACGGTCGCGGCGAGCCCGTAGGCGGTGTTGTTGTAGTTCCACTCGGCGCCGGGAGCGTTCTGGAGCGCGGGCTGGCGCTGGACGATGTCGATGAGCTCGGAGCGGTCGATCCAGTCGCCGCGGTCGAGGCGGCGGCCGGTCATGCGCAGGAGGTTGAGGAATTCGCGGAGGCCGGAGGTGTGGGTGATGAGGTGCCTGACCTGGATGGTTTCGTCGAACTCGGGCAACTCGGGGATGTGGGTGCGGATGTCGTCGTCGAGGGACAGCTTGCCGCGTTCGGCCTGGAGCATGATGCCGAAGGCCGCGAACTGCTTCGAGGTGGAACCGATGTTGGTGCGGGTGTCCTCCTCGAATGGGAGGTCGTAGGTGAGGTTGGCCATGCCGAAGGACTTGGAGTACAGGGTACGGCCGTCTCGCCACACGCGGACGGCGGCGCCGGGGGACTGGGGGCCGTCGTAGCGCGACATCAGCTGGTCGGTGAGCTTCTCGGGATCGGTGGCGACGTCTTCGTGGCGGAGGAGCGTGATTTCGTAGCTGCCGGCGGCGTCTTCTTCGTCTCCTGCGGTGAAGAGCTCGATGGTGTAGGTGCCTTCGTCCGATGTCTGCCCGCTGAACTTCTGGGGACCGCGGCCCAGGCCACCGATGCGACCGATCTGTGCCCCGTCGGGGCCAAGAATGCGGATCGTGACGTCGACGGAGATCTGGTTCACCTCGCCGAGCAGGAATTCGTTCGCGTCCGCGTCGATCGTGTAGCGGGCTGTGTCCCCGGCGGCGATCGTCTCCGAGAGGGTGCGGCCGCGGCGCAGTTCGGTGGCCTGGGGGAAGGCCTGCTCGGCCGCGAAGAGGAGTGTGATGGCGGCAAGCAGGGGAGAGAGCAGGCGGCTGTGGACGGAGCGGACGGCGGGCGCATTCATGGGGGGTCCAATCGGTTGTAGGAGCGATGGCGCACTGGGAACTGTAGACTCGCCTCGCTTGACGGGCAAAGGTGCAGCCGAGTTTCTTGGCTACCGTCGAGGTCAGCCGGCGAGGGCTGAACAGCACACCGTAACTGGAGGCTGGGTGTCCAACTCCTTGCGATCACATCAGCGGGCCAGCTCACTGCCGATACGTTACGGGAGGTGGGCGTTGGTGGCGGGTGCCTCGGAGGGGCTCGGCGCGGCGTTTGCCCGGCAGCTTGCCGAAAGGGGCATGCACCTGGTACTGATCGCGCGCCGCGGCCACCTGCTGGCTGAGCTCGCGGAACGACTTACTGCGGAGTATGGCGTTGAGGCGCGATGTCTGGTGCTGGATCTCGCGGATCGGGCCTTCGCCCGGACGCTCGGAGATGCAGTTGCCGAGTTGGACATCGGGGTGGTCGTCTACAATGCAGCGCATGTGCCGGCGGGACTGTTTCTCGACGCCGGAAGCGATGCGATTGAACGGGCTGTGGATGTGAACGTTCGCGGACCGCTCCTGCTCTTGCGGACGCTGGCTCCGCACATGTGCGCGCGCGGGAGGGGCGCCGTGGTACTCATGTCGTCGTTGTCTGGACTGCAGGGGGCGCCGCACGTCTCCGCATACGCAGCCACCAAGGCGTTCAACATGATTCTGGCCGAGGGGCTGTGGTACGAAATGCGGGAGCACGGCGTCGAAGTTGCCGCGTGTTGCGCGGGCGCGATGCGAACCCCCGGCTATGACCGGTCCTTTGACCGGGACGTGCCCGGCATGCTTTCGCCGGACGAAGCCGCGCGCCGAACACTTGATGCGCTCGGAAGAGGGCCGCGAATCGTGCCCGGGCTGGTCAACAGGATCACGGCCCAGGTGATGACGCGTCTCCTGCCGCGCCGGACGGCGATCCGACTCATCGCCCGAAGCACCATGCATATCACGTGACAGACCTCCTGATCGGTTTCTTTGCGCCGTGGGTCATGTTTGCGGTCATTCTCGGGCTGCACGTCGTTCTTCCGGCGCGGCGGGTAACGGGCTACGTGCGCGACGAGCGGAGCGGCGAGTTGCTCCGGTATCGCCTCAACGGGTTGCTGGTCTTTGCCGTGGCGGTTGCGGCCTGGTTCGCCGCGGGATACAGCAGCGTCATGCCGTGGGACTGGCTCTGGCAGCATCGCTGGTCGGGCGCGGCGGGCGCACTGACCCTTGGACTGCTGGCCTCCGCCGCGGTGGTGGTGAGCGTTCCGGGCGGGGAAAGCCGCCTGCTCAGAGAGCTCTATCTCGGTCGACGGGCCAACCCGCAAATGTTCCGGCGCCGCGCCGACGCGAAGATGTTCCTGTACCTGGCGGGCGCCACGGCTCTCGAACTCAACCTGCTCTCATTCGCCGCGCATCATCTTCTCACCTATCCCGGGGACCCCTCGCCGGGGGTAGTACTGTACGTCGCGCTCTTCACCTGGTTCGTCTGCGACTACCTCGTCTTCGAGCGCGTCCACCTCTACACCTACGACCTCTTCGCGGAGCGGGTGGGATTCAAGCTCGTCGGGGGCTGCCTATGGTGGTATCCGTACTTCTACGCGGTGGGTTTGTGGTCCGTCGCGGACCTTCCGAACCCGCACGCGCCCGTCTGGCTGTCAGTCCTCGCCGCGGTCGTCTTCTTCGCCGGATGGACGCTATCTCGGGGTTCGAATCTGCAGAAGTTCACCTTCAAGCGAGATCCGGAACGGGCTTTTGCGGGCCTGGTGCCGAGGGCGTTCCGCGACCGCCGACGCCGGGTACTGTACAGCGGCTTCTGGGGTCTGTCGCGGCATATCAACTACCTCGGCGAGATCCTGATGGCCACCGGTCTGGCACTGGTCCTGGGCTGGCCCCTCGTGCTCGGGCCCTGGCTGTATGTCGCGTACTACGTGGCGCTCCTGGTGCCGCGTGAACGCGATGACGACCGGCGCTGTGCGGCGAAATACGGTTCGCTTTGGGAGCAATATCGCCAGAAGGTGCCTTGGCGCATCGTCCCGCGGGTCTATTGAACGGGTGATGCGGCTCTTGCAAGCAATGGGAGCATGATGAGAAGACTGGTCGTGGGGATGCTGTCGCTGTTTCGCCGGCTCTCGTTGCTGGTGCTGAAGGTTCGAGGCATGACGCCGGCAGACGCGGCCGAGCGGCGGGTGGTCAGCGGCAAGGCCTGGGAGGAGTTCTGCGACACGCTGAAGGCGGCGGGAGCCGCGCTCACCTTCCCGGGCGCACCGCGCGATCCGTTCAGTCAGGCGGAGGGCTACCGGTACCTGACGCGCCTGGCCCGCGGCGGCCTGATGGCGTTCGTGGAGTACGCCGACCCCAGAGCGCCCGTGCTGCACCGGGTCGCCCACGAGACAGTCAAGCTCGGCAGCGACAACCCCGACAACTACTACCAGACGGCTGCCATCCGCGGCGATTTCGACTACCGGATCTCGGGCCGGCGCAACACCGTCAAGTACCTCGGGTTCGGCACCCAGGCCGGGCACTACGGGCAGGGCGGGGGCATGCCGCCGACCGGATACATCGAGGCCGCGGAACTCGACATCGGCACCGGCGGCCGCTTCGAGTTGATCGTGAGCAGCCGCCCCCACGACGGGAACTGGCTGCCGATGACGGCCGAGAGCGGGACGCTGATCGTCCGGCAGACTTTTCTGGACCGCGAGACCGAGGTGCCGGCCAAACTGCACATCGAGCGCATCAACTGCCCCGACGACGAGAAGCGGCCCAGTCCGCTGACGCCGGAGCAGCTCGACGAGGGGCTCAAGTCGGCCAGCACGCTGGTGGCGGGCGCCGCGATGCTCTTTGCCAACTGGGCGCGCGGCTTCCAGAAGCACACGAATACCCTGCCCATGTTCGACCCCGACGTGTCCCTGCAGGCGGGCGGCGACCCGAACATCGTCTACTATCACAGTCACTGGGCTGTAGCCGAGGACGAGGCCCTGCTGATCGAGACGGTGCCGCCGGAGTGTGAACACTGGAACTTTCAGCTGAACAACTACTGGATGGAATCGCTGGACTACCGCTATCACACGATCCACACCAACAAGCACCTGGCCCACTGCGAGGAGGACGGCTCGGTGCGTCTTGTGGTCGCGCATGTGGATCCCGGGCTGCCGAACTGGCTGGAGACTGCCGGCCATGCGTCGGGCACGATGTGTTTCCGGTGGATCAGGGCGAAGGAGCACCCGCAGCCACGGACGCGGCTGGTCAAACTCTCGGAGCTGGGCGTCCCTCGTGAGGGGTAGGCGGCCCGGAAGGGGGCGGCGCTCGCTGGTCCGGAAGGGGACGGCGCTCGCCGTGCGGAGCCACGCGGCGAAGCTGATGGAGACTTCGACCGAGTACCGCCGTCCCTACCGCCCGCTGCCGGTTTCCCTCTTCAACCGGGCGGGTCGGCTGGCGCGGCGCATAGGAGTCAGCGACGACCTGCGTGTCGACAGATTGATCGCCGCGGCAAGGCGGAAGACCGGCCTCACGGACTTCGGCGACGAGTGGTTTCTGGAGCCCCTGGAAGTCCTCGTCCAATCGATCAACAGGGAAGCGCGACTGACCCCGCTGGGCATGCGAATCCAGCGCTCACGGATCGTGTCGGCGCTGTCGACCCGGCTGCGGTCGGAGCTGCTGCTGAGGGAGCAGCCGGGGATTCGTGACATCGACCTCGGGAAGATCATCGTCATCGCCGGCCTGCAGCGCACTGCGACCACCACGCTGCATCGGTTGATCGCCGCCGATCCCCGGGCGCGGGCGCTCAGGTCTTGGGAATCGCTGAGCCCGGTGCCGCTCCCCGGCGAACAGGAGGGCCATCCCCGGCGCCGCGTGCGAGAGGCCAGGCTGGCGGCCCGGGCGATCCGGTACCTGGCGCCCGACTTTCTCGCCATTCACCCGGTCGAATACGACGCGCCCGAGGAGGATGTCTTCCTGCTCGACCTGTCCTTCATGAGCCAGTCGCCGGAAGCGATGATGCGCGTGCCGAGCTACTCGCGCTGGCTCGAGGCGCAGGATCACACCAGGTGCTACGAGTACATGTTGACCATGCTCAAGATCCTGCACTGGCAGCGGCCGGGGGACTACTGGGTGCTGAAGACTCCCCACCACATGGAGCACCTGGACGTCGTTCTCGATGTCGCTCCCAATGTCTGCATCGTGCAGACCCATCGTGACCCCGGGAAATCCATTCCGTCCTTCCTGAGCATGGTGGCCCACGGCCGTGGGATGCTGAGCGATCATGTCGATCCGGACGAGATCGCGGCCCACTGGATGCGCAAGACGCGCCGGATGATGGAGCGGTCCATGGAAGTGCGCCAAACGGCCGCAGACGGCGTCTTCGTCGATGTGTCGTACTACGACCTGGTCGCGGACCCGATTGGCGAACTGCGCAGGGTGTATCGCGCCGCGGGGGTCGACTTCAGCGAAAGGGCCGAGCGAGCGGCGAAAGCCGTATCGGCCCGCAACGTGAAGGGTCGCCATGGCCGCCACGTCTACTCGCTGGCCGACTTCGGGCTCGACGGCGCGACCGTGGAGGGGTACTGCGCAAACTACCGCAGGGAGTACGGGATCCCCGTCGAGGAATCGGGGCCATGAGGCGCAAAGGGATCTTCTCCGCGTTGTCCGGCGCGATCGCCGACCGCGTCACGCAACAAAAAACGTTGCGCGCGGTGCCCGAGAGCGTCCGCATCGACGGCAAGGTGTGCCTGGTCACCGGGGCCAACAGCGGGCTCGGCAAGGCGGTGGCGATCGACCTGGCGAAGCGCGGTGGGCATGTGCTGATGGCCTGCCGGAGCGGCCATCCCGACGCGGGCGAGGAGGTCAGGCGACTGGCCAGCTCGGACTCGGTGGAGATGCTGAAGGTGGATCTCGCCGATCTCGATTCCGTGCATGCACTCTGCGACGAGTTGCGGGTTCGGCGCGGCAGACGGGGCCGCGTGGACATCGTGGTGCTCAATGCAGGCGTGATGCCTTTGAATGCACGCCGGTCGCGCCAGGGCTACGAGTTGATGTTCGCGGTCCACTTTCTCTCCAACCGACTATTGATCGATCGACTTCTGGCCGACGGTACGATTCGGCCGACCAGCCAGGCCGGGGAGACTCGCAGGATCGTATTCGTCGGGTCTGAGATGCATCGGTCCGCGGGGCCGATCGATTTCGACGATCTTGGCGCGTTCACCGACTATGGGCTGCGGGATGGCTTGAAGTACTACGGGCTGAGCAAGCTGCATCTGTGCACCTATGCGCAGGAGTTGTCGCGCAGGCTGAATGCGGACGGCGAGGTTCGGGTCGCGGTGCATTCGCTCTGTCCGGGGGCGGTGAATTCGAACCTTGCGCGGGAGGCGCCGGCGTTCATGAAGCCGCTGCTGCAGCCGGTCATGCGGCTGTTTTTTGCGGAGCCGGCGAAGGCTGCGGCGCCGGTGGTTTACGCGTGCTGCGCGGAGGACATGGGTCGGCGCAGCGGGGTCTATCTGCATCTGATGCAAGAGAAGGAGCCGTCGCGACTGGCCGTGGATGAGGACGCGGGCGCAAGATTGTGGGAGGAGAGCGAGGCTCTGTTGGCGAAACACGCTCGAGCGAGGGAGGAATCGCCCTGTTCAGGAGCATGATCAGTTCCGACGCTGTCGAGATCGAAGCCCCGATCGAGCGGGTCTGGGACATACTCGTGGATGCCGAACGATACGGAGAGTGGAATCCCTTCACGACGCGCATCGAAACCGACTTCGAAATCGGCTCGCCGATTGATCTGTACGTGACGCTGGGGCCGTTGAAGTTGAGGCAGCCCGAGCGGATCGAGGCTGTCGAGCGGCCGTGCCTGCTGGTGTGGAGTACGAAGATGGGCCACCCGTTCCTGCTGTCCGCCCGGCGGGAACAGCGGCTGGACCCTTCGGGCGCAAACCGCTGTCGCTACCTCACGTCCGACGCGTTCACGGGTCTCCTCACGCCGCTGGTGGTGCTACTGTTCGGCCGGCTGATTCGCCGCGGTTTCAACGATATGGCGTTGGCGCTGAAGGCGCGTGGTGAATCCGCTTCACAGCCCACGGGCCATTCCACATGACCACCACCCACCCCGGCCGCCTCCCCCAAAACGTCGCGCACTTCGTGCGCCTGCTGCGCGCCGCCGGGCTGCCCGTCGGACCCGGCCACACGATCACCGCGGCCCGGGCGCTGGCGGCCGTCGACATCACGGCGAGGCAGCAGTTCTACTGGGCCCTCCACGGCACGCTGGTCTCGAAACGCGAGCACCGGCACATCTTCGAGAGCGCCTTCCGGCTCTTCTGGCGCGATCCCTTCGGTGCGGACGAGGCGCTCAACGCGCTCCTGTCGCGCTCGCAGATCCCCGTCGAGAAGCCGCCCTCTCGGGCCCCTCAGCGGCTGTCGCCCGAAGACGAGTCCGCACGGCCCCCGGCCGCTGCACCGGAACGCGAGATTGCGCACGAAATCCCGATGCGCCTGGCCTTCTCCCCCACGGAAGTCCTCCGCACCAAGGACTTCGAGGAGATGACCGCGGCCGAGGTGATGCAGGCGAAGGAGGCAATCCGGTCACTCCGGCTGGATCTGCGCCCGGTGCTGACCCGTCGCCACGAACCCGACCCTCGGGGGCGCTTCATCGACCTGCGGCGCACCCTGCGCACCAGCGTCCGCACCGGCGGGTGCCCTCTGCCCCTCCAGCGCAAGTCCATGAAGACCCGCCGGCCCACCATCGTGACCCTTTGCGACATCTCGGGTTCGATGGAGTCCTATTCGCGCGTCCTGCTCCACTTCTTCCACGCCCTGACCAACGCCTCCGACCGCGTCCACACCTTCGTCTTCGGCACCCGCCTCACCAACATCACCCGGCTCCTTCGCGACCGCGACGTGGACCGCGCGCTCGACCGCATCGGCACGACGGTGCAGGACTGGTACGGCGGCACCCGGATCGGTGCAGCGCTGGAAGGGTTCAACCTGCACTGGTCCCGCCGGCTGCTCGCACAGGGGGCGGTCGTCCTCCTCGTCACCGACGGACTCGACCGCGAAGGCGGCGAGGGCATCCGCGCCCAGGCACGCAGGCTGCGCAAGTCCTGCCGCACCGTCATCTGGCTGAATCCGCTGCTGCGCTACCGGGCCTTCGCGCCCAGGGCGGCGGGAATCAGGGCGCTCCTGCCCGAAGTGGACGAGCACCGGCCGGTCCACAATCTCGACAGTCTGGCGGATCTGGCCGAGGTGCTGAGCGGGTAGCAATGTGCGGCTTCGCGGGGCCGCAAGCAGCTCCGGGCCGAGCGGAGGGCAACCACGAACCATTGGGCCGATCATCATACGCGCCACGCCCAATCCGCCCATGTTTACTGGCGCACGGGCCACCTTCCGCCTATGATTTTTCCAGAACGATCCGGTCACGACCAACCGGCAGCGGCCAAGGGCCCGCCCCGATTCAGAAGGAGCAAACAGCATGAAAACCAGGTTCTCTCGTCGTCACTTCATGGGCAGCGCGGTCGCTGCTCTCGGCGCGGTCGGGCTTCGGCCGAAATCCGCTCTCGGCATCACGCTGCCGCCTCCCCCGAAGGGCCTCGTTCCGGTCGACCCCTACGACGACCTCGCGAAGCTGTCTTCCAACGAGAACCCGTACGGGCCTTCCGAGAAGATGATGGCGGCCATGAACGCCGCCTGGAAGTACTCGAACCGCTACGGCTACCCCGACGGCGACGTCCATGAGAAGATTGCCGAGCACCACGGCGTCGGTACCGAGAACATCATCATGCACGCCGGTTCCGGGGAGACGCTCAAGGTGGCCGCGCTCGCATTCCTGCGGCACGAGGAGAAGGTAGTCGGCGTCGAGCCCACCTTCCTGACGGTGTACCGTGCCGCCTCGGGGGTAGACGCCGATGCGATCACCCGGCCGCTCCTTCCCGACCACACCCAGGACATCGACGACCTGATCCAGGTCACTAAGCGCAACTACCGCGATGTCGGCATGGTCTACGTCTGCAACCCGAACAACCCGACCGGCGTGGTCGTCAGCGACGACGACATCCGGCACCTCCTCGACAACATTCCCGAGGACATCCCCGTCCTGATCGACGAGGCGTACCACCACTTCGTGCAGGATCCGTCGTATGCGACCGCGGTTCCCTACATCAAGGAAGGCCGCAAGGTTCTCGTGACCCGCACCTTCTCCAAGATCTACGGGATGGCCGGGCTGCGTCTCGGCTACGGGATCGCTCCGCCCGAGATGATCGACCAGATGCGGGACTACACCACCGGCACGATCAACGCGCTCGTGAAATGGGGCGGTGTGGCAGCGCTCGAGGATAACGAGTCCGAGAAGTGGGTCCGGGACACGACGATCGCGCTTCGCGACGCGACCGCGAACGTTCTGCGCGGCCAGGGCTTCGAGGTGATCCCCTCTGACACCAACTTCTTCATGGTCAACACCGGCCGGCCGGCGTCCGAGGTGAGGGCGGCGTTCCGCCAGCGCGATGTTGCGGTTGGCCGCGACTTCCCGCCGATGCTCGACTATCTCCGGGTGTCGATTGGGACGGAGGATGAGATGGACCGCTTCCTCACGGGATGGAACGAGATCTTCCCCGACGGGATGACTGCTTCGGGCACGAGGTAGCCGCAAGCTACTCACGCGACACCTTCCTGGTGCGATGGGAAGCACTCGGGCGAGTCTCGTGCCGGACATGGATCCGGTCCAGGTTCTCACGGACAGCAGGCTGTTTCGGTCCGCAGACCGGTCGAGCCTGGAGGACTTGCGCCCGGTGCTGGAGTGGGTTGTCCTCGAGCGGGATGAGTTCCTGTCGCGCGATGCAGCCCACGGCCGGGATCTCTACGTATTGGCGCAGGGGCGACTCGATGTCTCGCTGACCGACGTTGACGCGGGTGGGGCCGGGCAGGACGGGCTTGTCGTGGCAACATTGGTCCCCGGCGACATCGTCGGCGAAATGCAGGCATTCGCCGGGCAGGAGCTGGTCATGGCCTTCCGGGCGGACAGCAAAGTCCTTCTGGTGAAGTTGGCGCAGGAAGGTCTGGACCACTATCTCGCCGTTCACCCGAGCGTTGCCGAGCGGCTCCGGCAGGCCGTTACGCCCAGATTCTACCACCGCCAGTTGGTGATGGTCCTGAACGAGATGTTCGGCGACCTGAACCCCGCCATGATGGCCGATCTGGAGCGCCGCGCGATATGGCACCACGTGCCGCGCGAGGGGATGCTCTTCTGGCAGGGTGAATCATCGGACAGGGTTTTCCTCGTGATCAGCGGGCGCCTCCAGGTCATATCCGTGGCCGATGGCGATGAACCGCGTGTCCTGGAAGAGCTTGTGCAGGGCGGTGCTGCCGGGGTGGGCGGTGTTCTGACACGCAGGCCACAGGCCGCGTCGGTTTTTGCGATTCGCGACTCCGTGCTCCTCGAGTTTACCGGCACCGACTTTCGGAATCTGGCCGAGCAATACCCAACGCTGAACAGATGGCTTGTGCGCCTGCTGTCGGAACGTTTGCATGGCGTCTCCAGCTCGGCACTTGTGGACCGCCCAAACACCAACGTCGTGCTTGTCCCCGCGAGCGGCGATCCAACACTGGACGAATTGGCGCGGAGCCTTTGCGAGGTTCTGGCCAGGAGTGCGAAGTGCCAGCTTGTCTCAAGAGCGGATGCTGCAGCTGCGTTGGGAACGTCCGGCAACGCCCGCAGTGTAGAGGGCAGCCCCGAAGACCTGCGCCTTCAGGCCTGGCTCGATCGGCGGGAGGGCGAGTCCGAGTACGTGATCCTGTTGGCGGATCCCGAGGTCACCAACTGGACGGAGCGCTGCATCCGGCAGGCCGACGAGGTGATCATCATCGCCTCGGCATCCGACTCGGCAAGTCCTTCGAAGGTTGAAGAGAGGATCCAGCTCGAACAACGTTCGCGACGCACCAGGATGCGGACGGCGCTCATCCTGCTGCACGTGCCAGATACGACCATGCCGAGCGGCACCGCGCGATGGCTCGGTCAGCGTAGTGTCGATCGGCATCTCCACATGCGGCAGGGGCTGCAAAGCGATCTGGAGCGAATCGCCCGGTATGTGCTGCGCCGCGAATCCGCGCTGGTCCTCGGAGGCGGAGGTGCTCGGGGGTTCGCACACATCGGGGTGATCAAGGCGATCCGGGAAGCCGACCTTCCCATCGACCTGATCGTGGGAGTCAGCATGGGGGCCCTGGTGGGTGCGCGTCATGCCCTCGCGGGCGACACCGAGACGGTGCTTCCGCTCATCAGGAAGGAGCTCACATGGGCTTTTCGAGACTACACTCTTCCAATCTTCTCACTGATGCGCGGCCACCGGTTCGACCGAACGCTCAAAACGCTCGTCGCGGACACCAGGATCGAAGACCTCTGGACTCCATACTACTGCCTGTCGAGCAACCTCACCCGTGCCGATTCCGTCGTTCACAGCCAGGGACCGTTGTGGCGCGCGATCAGGGCCAGCAGCGGCCTCCCGGGTATCCTCCCGGCTGTTGCCGACGGGGGGGCTCTCCATGTCGATGGCTCCCTGATCAACAATCTGCCGGTGGATGTAGCGCGTGACTACGTCCACCGGGGACCTGTCATCGCCGTGGACGTGGTCCCACCGGTGGAACTCGAGACCCAGCTGACTGAACTGGGCACAAGATCGGCGTGGCGGGTCGCTCTCAACCGCTTGAATCCCTTTGCGACATCCACCCCGATTCCGGATATCGTGTCGGTATTGCAGCGAGCGGCACAGCTCTCGAGCCTCCAGGTTCGCCGGACACGTCTCAACTCGGAACTCACGGACGTGTACATCGCGCCTCCGGTTGAAGAATTCAGGATCCTGGACTTCAGTGTGGCGGAAGAGGCGGCCGATCTCGGGTACGAGCACGCCGTCACCGCAATCGGCGACTGGTTGAAGGGCGATGGGGCGTCAGCGGTGCGGGGCTGAAGGAGATCGGTGGGTCTTGAGAAACTCATTCATCGCTTTCGCAAAGGCGCCCAGATTCCGCCCACGAAACAGGCCGTAGTGGGTGCCCGGAAACCGGTGCTCCACATTCTCCTCGCCCGCAATCTTCCTCCATGACCTGCCCGCTGCAGTCAGACCGAGCAGACGGATCCAGGACCTCCGCGCCCGGAAAGAGGTGATTCGGCCGGGATAAGGCGCAATCTCGTGATTCCGGGTGATGTCGATGTGGGTGCGCAGACCTTCGTCCAGCACCGCGTGCAGGGTACGCTTCAGCCAGCGACTATCGAGGCGGTGAGCCAGTGCCGATAATCGAACGAAGCTGAAGAAGTGCCGAAGTTGCGAGTGGAACCCCGCCACCCACCCGGGAACGTGCACGGGAGAATCCAGAATCAGCAGATCGACCGACCTGCCCTTGCTCACCAGTTCGCGAGCCATCTCCACGGCGATCACGCCGCCCACCGAATAGCCCGCCAGTCGATAGGCCCCCCGTGGATGTGTGACCTCCAGTTCGTCGATGTAACGGCCCACAAGCCAGCTGACCCGGTAGCCGACAAGCTCCGGGAGGTGCTTTGCTCTCGGCGGTTGCAGGCCATACACAGGCAGGCCGGGATCCAGAAGAGATGCCACTCGCTGAAAAGCAACGAGGTCGCCATCGCCCGCCGGCACGAAGACCAGCGGAGGCTCGGGACCTCCCTCGCGGAGGGGGATCAGGATCGGGCCACCCGACTGTGCGCCCTCATTCTGCGCCACATATTGCGTGATTTCCGCGATCGTCCTGTTGCCGTCCAGTAGGTTGACGGGCAGGTCGACGCCGGAGCCCTTCCGGATCGCGGCGACGAACTCGGCAGCCATCAGAGAGTCGACTCCCAGCCTGCCGAGAGATTGCTCGGGGCGAATGCGTTCCGGCCGCACCCCGATCGCGTCTGCCAGCGAGTGCCGGACGAGTTCGGCCACCCATGTCGGGCTGCTGATACTTCGGTCGGATTGGCCACCAGGGGGCGCTTCCGATGGCGGCGCCGAATCGTCCCTCGCCGATAGCGCGGCCAGCCCCTCGGCCATCGTCGCGCGGTCGGACCTGCCGGGCTCGATCGACCGAATCCACACCCCGTTGCGGTGACGCTCATCGGTGGCGCACTGTTGTCCCCAGCGGGACAGGGGCGACGCCGGCCCGACCTCGATGAACCCGCCCGGCTCCGAATCGAAGACGCAGCGCATTGCGTCCGTGAACCGGACCGGCTCTCTGAGATGCTTCACCCAGTACTCGCCGTCGCGCATTTCGTCGCCGGCCAGGCCGCCTGTCAGACTGGAGACGTACGGGATCGCCGGTGGGCTGAAGCGTACCGACCGCGTGGCCACGCGAAGATCCTTCAGCATTGGTGACATGTGGTGCGAGTGGAAGGCCAGGTCGACCTGCAGGGGTGAGCAATGGACATCGCGCCTGACGAAGTCCGCCTGAAGTGCCCGGATCGTCTCTTCATCTCCGGAAACCACGACCGATTTCGGTGCGTTGACGGCCGCGATCGCCACGCTCTTGCGGTAGGGAGCAATGGCTGCGGTCACGTCGGCGGCAGTGGCCCGCACCGCCAGCATGGCTCCGCCGGGCGGCAACGCCTGCAACATCCTGCCCTGCTTCGCTACCAGAACCAAACCGTCGTCGAGACCGAACACGCCCGCGGTGCAGGCGGCCGCGAACTCGCCCGCGCTGTGCCCGATGATGCACGACGGCTGCACCCCCCACGACATCCACAACCGCGCGAGAGCGCACTGCACCGCAAAGGACACGGGATGTCCGTAGCCGATCTGGTGCACGAGGCCGCGGATCTCGGCTGGCCCGTAGAGAACCTCCAGCAGGCCCGGCTTCAGATGGTCCGACAGCACGCCGTCGCAGTGCTCGAGAGCGTCGCGGAATACGGGGTATGTCTCGTACAACTCCCGCCCCATCGCTTCGTACTGCACGCCTTGCCCGACGAAGAGAAACGCCGGGCCGGTCACGTCCTCATGGGCAGCACGGACCGGGCGGTCTGACGGTAGAATCGGGTGTGTCACACGGCAATGCTACCCGCGTGCAGCCCTCGTCTCAAGTTTAGATTCCGATGGTCTCGTCTATTCGCACGCTTTCCGGAGTGCCCATGTCAACCGGGCTCTGGCGCCTGTCCATCACCCTTATGGCTGGCCTGGTCCAGGCCACGGCAGCAGCCGCCGCGCTCCCCGCGCAGCCGCAGCGGCTTGAGTGTCCCGACGACCTGGAGGTCCTGGTCGAACGTCCATTCGCCGAAGACGCCGGGATCGCCGCCGGCTCCACCGTACGGGTGCGTTCGACGATCCAGGCCGAACCATGCGAGGCGGTGGTCGCGGGCATCTTCGAGCCGCCAGCCGATCCGGCCCTCCTCAACGCCGTGCGGCCGCGCGTGCTCTTCCACCTCCCGCACCTCCAGGCGCTGGCCGGCCGTGAGAACGAAGTGGACTACTTCACCTTGGTCGCCCGACCCGGCGTCGACCTGGACGCTTTGGCCCGTGATCTCGAACCGCTGCTTCCGGGCGCCCAGGTCCTTCCAGTCGGCGAGGTGGCGGAGCGTTCGTCGACAACCTTCCGGGTCGTCAGCCGCTTCCACACCGCGATCGCGCTGATCACCCTGATCGCGGGCGGCGTCTTTCTGGCCTGCATCATGATCCTGAAGGTGCAGGAGCGGCGCTTTCCCATCGCGGCCGCCCGGCTCACGGGGATACCGCGCCGGTTCCTCTTCTGGTGGACGGTTGCCGAAGCGGCGCTGCTCTCCACACTCGGCGGGGCGGCCGGTCTCGGGGTGGGAGTCGCGTCGTCTCCGGTCGTCAACGCCTACTATCAGCGGTACTACGATACGACGCTGGTGTTCTCACAGGTGACCGGTACGGTCGTGGCAGAGGCTCTGGTGCTGGCCATCGTGCTGGGAATGGCCGCGGGAGTGTTCGCGGGCACCAGAATGCTGGCGTCGGACCCACTCGACGAAATGGGGCGCTAGGGGACCCCCGGCGGCGCTCATGCTCGCACTCAATTCCTTCCGCGAGTTCCGGACACGCCCTCTCCGGACGCTCCTCACCCTGGCGGGTGTCGCCGTAACCACGGCGATGCTCGCGGACATGCTGATGCTGGGCCGCGGCATCACACAGAGCTTCGGGGAACTGCTGGAATCACGCGGCCACGAGCTGCGGCTCACCCCGAAGGGCACACTTCCCTTCGACACCGAGGCCACGGTTCCCGGATTCCAGACTCTGCGCGACAGCGTTGCAGCGGTAGCAGGCGTCGAAGGGATCGCACCCGTGCTCGCGGCCTCGGTGACCGCCCAGGTCGGCGACCTGGTTCTGGATGGATCGGGACGCTCTGCACAGGCACTCGCTCTGGGGATGGACCCCGACGACAGGAGCCTGTACCGCCTGACCGAAGGGGAGACCCCTGGGCCCGGCGAGGTACTTGTCGATCCCGGCGTGATGGCCGCGCTTGGCGCCGAGCGGGGCAGCACGTTGCGACTGAGTCCCGCCGGCGGCAACGGGGCGTGGGGACGCCGGATCACGGCGCGCGTTTCCGGCACCGGCGAGTTCGCCTTCGCCTCCCGGGGCGACCCCCAGGTCGTGCTGCGCCTCGAAGACCTGCAGGCGCTCTCTTCGCAGGAAGATCAGGTCTCCTTTGCGATGATTCGGGTCCAGGAGGGGTACGAGCCCGATTCGGTGCGCGCCGCGATCCTGACCAGCGTCGACCGCGTGGAGATCGTAACCCTGGCGGGAATCGCGGAACGCCTGAGTGCACGCCTGTCGTATTTCCGACAGATGGCACTGATCCTGGGAACCGTGAGCCTTATCGTCGCCGCCCTGCTCGTGGGCACCCTTACCGCCGTTTCGGTCAGCGAGAGGCTGGGCCTGATCGCGGCGCTGAGGGCGATCGGCCTGTCACGACGACGGATCGTCGGCGGACTCGCCGCCGAGAGCGTGGTCCTCTGCACTGTAGGCGGCGGCATCGGCGTCGCGTTGTCGGTGCTTGTAGCGGGATACCTCGAGTCCATTCTCTCCGACTTCCCCGGGTTGCCGATGGCCGTGCGCTTCTTCGTGGTCAGCGCGGACAGCCTCTTGACCGCCTTCGTGCTGCTCCTCGCTTCCGGGGCGATCGCGGGACTGATCCCTGCGCTCAATGCCACCCGACTCGAGGTGGCCTCCATTCTGCACAAGGAGGCGCCATGAGCGAGATCGTGGTTGCGGCGCGCGATCTGACGCGCGAGTACCGCACCGGACGGTCCCGGGTGCGGGCCCTCCGCGGCGTGTCCATCTCGGTCCCGAAGGGAGATTTCCTCGCGGTCACCGGGCCGAGCGGGTCCGGCAAGTCCACCCTGCTGCACCTGCTGGGCGGAGTCGACACGCCGACATCGGGCGAGGTGGTCTTTCTCGGCCGCAGCCTCGCGCAGATGTCGGTGGAAGAGAGGGCCGCACTCCGCCTCGAGCATGTCGGGCTCGTGTTCCAGCGGTTCCACCTGCTACCGATGCTCACCGCGCTCGAAAACGTGGAACTTCCCCTCGCCGCCGCGCGCGTGTCCCGCAAGATCCGGCGCGAACGAGCCGCCGCCGTGCTGGAACGGGTCGGGCTTGCCGACAGGCTACATCACAGGCCTGGGGAACTCTCGGGCGGCCAGTGCCAGCGCGTCGCGATCGCCCGCGCCTTGGCCAACGAACCCGCGCTCGTACTGGCCGACGAGCCCACCGGCGAACTGGACCGCGCAACTTCGCGGCAGGTGCTCGCTCTCTTCCAGTCGCTCAACGCGGACGGAACCACCCTGGTCGTCGCGTCTCACGACCCCGAACTCGCGGCGGGAGCCAGGCGCACGATCGAAGTCGTGGACGGGAGAACGACTCCGTGATCGGGCGCCTAGTCTGGGCCTCGGTACGCCAACGATCGGGGCGCAGTGCGCTGCTGCTGGGCGGCTACGCGCTCGGCGTCGGTGTCACGATCGTCCTCCTTTCGGTGGGGCAGGCCATGGTGGACCAGGCGCGCGACAGGGAGTTGCTGGGCGGAGGCGACCTGATCGTGCTGCCCGACGGCATCGATCTGGAGACGCTCAGGACCGGCGGCGCCAGTTCGATGTACTTCGCCGTCGAGCAAGCGCCCCTCCTCTACCGCGAAGTTCTCGCGGGAACCCGCTTCAACGACCGCATCGCGGCGGCGGCCCCCTGGATCGACGACGCGCTTCTCTACCTCGAGGCCGACACCGGCCTGGTCCCGATCTCCGCCGGCGCGACACTGCCCGATCTGGCCACAGACCTTGGCGCAGCCCCCGACCTCCTTGCGGGCAGCTGGGACGACCTGGACGCCGACCACAGCTGGCGCAACCCCTCCGCGGCCGAGTTCTACCGTTCCATCGACGCCATGCACCTTCCCCGCGGTCCCGCAGCGCAGGACACGACCTGGGCGGAGTGGCACTACTTCAACGTCCTGCTCCCGGACTCGGGATGGCTCTACCTCTCCTACATGGTCGCGGGTGACGTCCCCGATGGGCGCTGGCAGGGGCGCGTGTTGGCCACTCGGATTGCTCCGGAGCCGGACACCGAGAAGGTGTATTCGGTGACGGTCGGCCCGGAGAACGTCGTCTTTGCTGAAGGTGACCCGGATCTGACGATCGGCGTTTCAAGCGTAGCGATCGAAGCCGACGGTTCCTATCGCTTGCGCGCCCGCGTGCCTGTGGAGACTGCCGCACGCGGAGGCGATCCCGCCCACCTCACCGTCGACCTCACCGTGTCGGAGCGCACGCGGCGCTACCTGCCGCCGGTCGAAATCGGCAGCCGTGACTTCGTCTCCGGCTACACTGTCCCGCTCCTGGACGGCCGCGCCACGGGAAGCGTGTGCGAGGGCGCGCGCTGTCACCAACTCGAGGACGCGCGAACCTACCACGATCACAACTGGGGCACCTGGTCGCGCGTGACGTGGGATTGGGGCCAGGCGAGAGCGGGCAGCTACTCGGTGCTCTATGGGGGAGTCGCGCAGGAGAACGATGACTCGGACGCTACTCAGGGCGGCCGGTTCCTCTACCTCGCCGACGAACATGGTTTCGCGGGCGTCTTCACGATTCGCGACATCACCACCCGGTGGCCGGGTCCGGCAGGGCAGGGCACACCTGACGCCATCACCATTCACGCCGACAACGGACCGGACTCGCTTGCCCTCAGCGTCACCATTGGCCACGCCCGGGTGACGCCGATTCCGATTGCACCCGACGATCCGGATGCTCTATTTTACCAAATGCAGGGAACGCTGGAGTTGTCCGGGCGCCTCTTCGGCACCGAAGTCCACGAGAGCGGCGACGGGTTCTTCGAGACTTGGACCCGGGGACGCTGAACGCAATCGCACTGTTGGGAGGACCGATGAACGCAGGATTGCACAGGATCGCGGCTGCCACGGCCCTCTCTCTCTCGACGGCGCTCACTCTATCCGCACAGAACCCACCGGCCCCCGCGGGGTCGCCAGACTCCCCGGTCCTGCTGAGATTGGCCCCACCGGAGGGACAGGTATCCCGCTACGCCATGACCGTCCAGATGGACACGGATAGTCCGATGATGCCGTCGACCGGTCCTCTCATGACCATGCGGGCTCATCAGACGCAATTCGTCCTTGGCGTGGAGGACGAAGTGGTCCGCATGCGGACGACGATCGACTCGACCGCCACGACGATGGGAGTGGCCATGCCCGGGATGGACATGCTGCCGGACTTCGCGGGGAGCGTCTTTACCGGGGAATTCGACACCCGTGGCCGCCTACTTGGCGGCATGCATACCGAGGGCCTGCCGACCGTTGACGGCTTCGATCCGGAGAGCCTGTTCCAGAACACGGGGCATTTCATCCTTCCCGAAGAGGAGGTCAGCCCGGGGGACTCGTGGACGCAGGGCGCACCGATGAGTCTCCCAATGGGCCCCGCCGGATCGGTGTCAGTGGAGGTGTCGACCACGTACACATTCCTCAGTCTGGAAGGCAGCCTCGCGACCATCTCGTTCGAAGGTCCGATCGACATGGACATGGACATAGCGGTCATGGAGGTGACCGCAACCGGAACCGTGACCGGAACGATGGTCGTGGACCTTGCCGAGGGCCGTTTCCAGAGCCAATCGAGCCAAACCAGCCTCGACATGGACATGGGCGCGATGACGGTGAAGGTGATCTCGACGACCACGATGGAACTGATACCGGATCCCTGACCTTCCCTCGGGGCGCCGTTCGCCCGGACGGCCACTAGCGGGCCAGAGAACGGCCTGCCGCCCGACCCTTTCCCGAATCCGCCGGACGAAGTCGCCGTCACCTGCGATCCCGGCATCGTTCTCGACCGACACTCGGATCGACGGTATCGATGACGGACCCTGGAGCTGTGCAGACATCGCGTCCCCCGGTGTGGGCATCAGTGGATGCGTTGCCCGATATTGTACCCGCACATCGCATTTCCCTTCCCCGGGAACCAAAACCGACGCACCCCCGCAACACCGAAAGTGAGACGGCTCCATGGCCCGTCCGTCCATCGCCACCATCGCCACCCGGATCCGCAACGGCTCGACCTCCGCCCGCGCCCTGGTGGAAGCCGCCATCGCCCGCCACGAGGCCAGCACCCTCGGAGCCTACATCGTCTTCGACGCCGAAGGTGGGCTCCGCCAGGCCAAGGCCATCGACGACATCGTGGCCCGCGGCGAGGACCCGGGCCCTCTGGCCGGCATCCCGGTATCGGTCAAGGACCTCTACGGCGTCGAAGGTCTCCCCATCCGGGCCGGCACCAAGCGCGAACTCCCCACGCGCTGGCAGCGCGAAGGCTTCCTCGTCCGCACGCTCAGGCGCCTCGGCGCCGTCATCATCGGCAAGACCCACACGGTCGAACTGGCCTTCGGAGGCGTCGGCCTCAATCCCATCACCGGAACCCCCGTCAACCCCTGGGACCCGGAGCAGCATCGCGCGCCGGGCGGTTCGTCGTCAGGTGCGGGAGTGAGTCTGTGGGAAGGGTCCGCCATGATCGCGCTGGGGAGCGACACGGGCGGATCGGTGCGGATTCCGGCCTCGGCGACGGGTGTAGTGGGTCACCGCCACACCACGGGACGCTGGCCGACCGATGGCGTCGTCCCCCTCTCGACGACGCTCGACTCGGTGGGACTCCTGACGCACACGGCCGCCGATTCCCGCCACGTCTTCGGCCTCATCGACCGCTTCGCCCCGGGCGCGGACGCCGCTCCCGGCCACCCCGCCCCGGATGACGACACCGGCCACGCCGCCGACGCCCAACCCCCACGCGACGGCATCCACGGCCTCCGCATCGGCATCCCCCGCCGCGGCCTCTGGCAGGAAACGGACCCCGACATCTCCACTACCGTGCGGCAGGCCCTCGACGAACTGGAAGCCGCCGGCGCACACATCCTCGAGTTCGACGCCCCCGAACTGCCCGAGTCCGGCGAACGCTATCTGGCCGGCGAACTGGTGCAGCCGGAGCGCTCCGAGTCGCTGGAGCGCCACCTCCCGGGGTGGACCGAGATCCTCGATCCCATCATCGGCAAGCGGCTCGAGGCCGCCCACGGCGTGACCGCCATCGAGTACGTCGCGATCCTCCGCCTGCGCCGCCGTCTTTCGGCGAGCCTTCACGCGCGCATGGATGCGGACAACGTCGACCTGCTCGCCACCCCCACCCTCCCCATCACCCCCCCGACCCTGGCCTCCCTCGCGGAGCTGGACGTCTACCGCGCCGTCAACCGCTCCATGCTGTCGGGAACCGGCCCGGCGAGCATGCTGGACATGTGCGCCGTGACCCTGCCAGCCGGCCTGGACCGGCACGGCATGCCCACCGGACTGCAACTGATCGGCCGCAGCGGCACCGACCACGCACTGCTGGCCCACGCGGCCGCGGCCGAAGAGGTCCTGGGCATCAACCTGGAGCGCATCGGGGTGCCGCCGCGGTTGGCGCACTAGCGGTACTCGGCCCGCCTTCCCCGCTGGACCTGGCCCGGCGCTTAGAGCGAACGCCGCCGTCACGCCCCGCGGCTACCACCTACCCCTGCCGCAACGCCCCGATCACCTGGGCCAGCACCGCCACCGCGATCTCCTCCGGCGTCCGCGCCCCGATCGGCAACCCCACCGGCCCGTGGATCCGCCCCAGCGCGCCGGCATCGAACCCCAGCGCGCCAAGCCGCTCCCGCCGCGCACCCTGTGTCTTCCTGCTCCCGAGCGCGCCGATGTAGAAAGCGTCGCTCTCCAGCGCCGCGATCAGCGCGGGGTCGTCGATCTTGGGATCGTGAGTGAGCGCCACGATTCCCGTGCGGTTGTCGGGCCGCAGTCCGTCCATCACCTGGTCGGGCCACTCCCGGACCAGCGCCGCGCCGGGGAAGCGGTCCGCCGTGGCGAAGCCTTCACGGGGGTCGAGCACCGTGACCTGAAAGCCGGCGATCGTCGCCATCGGCACCAGAGCCTGCGCGATGTGGACCGCCCCGACGATGATCAGGCGCGGGGACCGGACATAGGGCCGCAGGAAGACGGCCCCGTCGGCGGTGTCGACCGTGCGCGGATCGCCGGTTCCGAGTGCGGCCGCAACCGAGTCGCTGTCCAGCCCGGGAAGCGAGGATAGTGCGCCGCGGGCGATCAGTTCCTGCGCCCCGTCCGACAGTCGCGTAGCGAGGACCACATCGCGCCCGGCCCGCTGCGCGTCGACCACTTCCCGCAGGACATCGCTTCTCATCGCGTCATCGCGCCGGCCGGATCGGCCCCTCGACCACCGGCTCGACGAACAGGTGCACCCTGCCGCCGCAGGCGAGCCCCACCTCCCACGCCATTTCGTTGGTGACCCCGAATTCCAGCGTCCCGGGAACCCCCGACTCGATCACCTCGAGCGCCCTCTGGATGACCGCGCCCTCGATACATCCGCCCGACACCGAGCCCGAGAAGTCCCCGTTGTCGGCGATCGCCATGTGGCTTCCGGCGCGCCGGGGGGCCGACCCCCAGGTTCGCGTCACGGTGGCCAGTGCGACCCGCCGGCCCTCGCCCAGCCACTCGACCGCTTGCGCGAGGACCGGATCTGCGTTCGTGTTGCTGATCGTATCCATGGCTCTGGAGTCTATCCTCCCACGCAAGGGACGCAACTTTGGCGGCGAGCGGCAGCGACGAACTGCATCAGGCACTCATTAGGGACCATTTCCGTCGGCCCCGCAATCGCGGCGCCCTGGAGGAGCCGGCGACCTCCGGCCGGGCCCACAACCGCTTCTGCGGCGATACCGTGGTCATCTGGGCGCGGGTCGAGGACGGCCACTTGGCCGAAGTCACCTTCGACGGCCGCGGCTGCGCCATCTCCCAGGCCGCCGCGTCGATGCTCACGGCCGTGGCCAGGGGAAAAGACCTGGACGCAATCGCCCGCCTGCGTGAGACGTTCGTCGACGGGCTGGCTGCCGAAGCCCCGCCGCTTCCGAAGGAACTCGGCGACCTGCGCGCGCTGGCGGGCGTGAAGCGCTTCCCCAGCCGGATCCGCTGCGCCGTGCTCCCCTTCGACGCGCTGGAGGATGCCCTCGGAGCCAGTGGATAAATCCGCGCGAGCAGCGAGACCGGCGAGGCGCCGAGTGAAAGCGGCCGCTCTGCTTCCGGACTTCCTGGCGCGAAATGATGGACTGCTGACCGCAGTTTGATACCGTAAGCTCGGAAGACCTGTCAGGAATGCGGCTTCAGAGTATATTTCCGAGTACAGGCCACCGAACCCCGTCCAGGCATGTTGTTGCCCAGTGACCGGGAGACACCGAAACGCACCAGGAGAGCGTCCATGGACCTCGCCGACATACTCCGCAGGCCCGAGGGGAAGACCCTGGAGTTCAAGCGGGACTTGTCCTCCCCGCGCGGGTTTCTTCGCACTGTCGCCGCATTCGCGAACACCGCCGGCGGCACTGTTGTCATCGGCGTCACCGACAGGTCGAGGGATGTACGCGGGATTGCGAATGTCATGGATCTGGAGGAGCGAGCCGTCAACCTGATCAGCGACTCGATTCAACCAAGGATTCTTCCGGACTTCGAGGTCCTGAGCTATCGGGACAGACAGCTGCTGGCCGTGCGGGTCCACCCAAGCGCGGCGCGGCCGCATTTCATCAGACAGGCGGGCCTCCGGAGCGGCACCTATGTGCGCGTGGGCTCCACCAATCGACAGGCGGACGCGCAGCTCATCGCCGAGATGCAACGGTTCGCGATTGGCGAGACCTTCGACGAGTGGCCCATGCCGGAAGTGAACTCGGAAGCGATCGACTTCCGACTGGCTTCTGAGTGCTTCGCCCCGGTGAGGAAGCTGCGGCGCAGACACCTCGAGACCCTGCGCCTGCTGACCCCGCACCAGGGACGGCTGGTGCCAACGGTCGGCGGCATGCTCCTCTTCGGGCCGGACCGGCTCCTTCACTTCCCCGATGCCTGGATCCAGGCCGGGCGGTTCGCCGGTACGGACAAGGCGTCCATTCTGGACCACGTCCGCATTGACACGCCACCAATCCAGGCCATCGACGAGGCGGTGGCCTTTGTCGAGAAGCACTCGCTGCGCGGGGCCGTCATCGGCCGCGTCCGCCGACGGGACCGCTGGAGCCTGCCACCTGCGGCAGTCCGGGAGGCGATCGTCAACGCGGTCGTGCACACCGACTTTGCACAGCGGGGCGCGCCCATCCGCATTTCCATCTTCGACGACCGTCTCGAAGTCGAGAATCCGGGCCTCCTTCCCTTCGGCCTGACGTTGGCCGACCTGCCGCGCGGGGTTTCCAAGCTGCGGAACCGGGTGCTTGGCCGGGTCTTCCACGAGTTGGGGCTGGTCGAGCAGTGGGGAAGCGGGGTGCAGCGCATCATCGCGGCCTGCCGCGACGACGGTTTGGCCGCGCCGGTGTGGGAAGAGGTCGGATTCCGCTTGCGCGTCACACTGCGAACGGACCCCACTCGTCCGGCCAGGATCGATCCGCAAGACCGTACCATCCTCGCTCTCCTGGAAACCGGCGAGGGGCATGGGACACGCGCGATCGCGGAGGCCATCGGCCTTTCCACACGCTCCACCCGCACCCGCCTCGCCCGCCTCGTGAAGCGCGGACTCGTGCGGGAGGTCGGGACGAGTCCAAACGACCCGAAGCGCAGATACCTGATCGCGCGCGACTGAGAGGAGGACAGATCATGAACGGCACAGGTGGCGAGCGAGTGCGTGCGATGGTGAACCCCCCGCACTTGGGCGAACTGATCCGTGAGAGCATGGACGAGGTCGGATGGAACGTGACCGAGACGGCGGGACACCTCGGGTGCGAGCGGGGGACGCTGTCGCGACTGCTGAACGGAAAGGCTGGCGTCTCCGCAAACATGGCGCTCGCGCTGGAGGCCCTCGGCTGGGGTACCGCCGATCACTGGATGCGGATGCAGGCCAGCTATGAGCTTGCGCAAGCGCGAAGGGAGCGCGGACGGCGGGAGGACACACGGGCGCGTCCGCGGCCGCCGGGGTCGTAGGCGGCGGGTCACGCAGGATGCCGCGAATCTGTCCGGTGCGTGGGTTGCGGAGGATGGCGAACGGGAGGTCGCTGTCCCGGTTGAGCGTCGTCGATCCATCGGATCCAGTCAGTCGCGGTTCACAAACAGACGGACCTCGTGCGGAGGATCATGTCACTGGAAGCCCTGCCGGGATCCCGACGCTAACGGGGATTCCGCCCTGCTCACGCTCTCTGTACTCTTTTGACTGCCCACTTATGTCTAACTTTGCGCGCCCGACAACATCGCATATCTTCGTATTTGCGGCCTCCGGGCTCGTGAGGCTCGCCACGCACGTTCCCACTACAGGGCTGCGGGGGCGGCCCCGGACCGGCAGAACCGGGTTCTCGCCTTCTCGCCGCCGCCGGAGGGCGGCGATGAACCCGCGTGGCAGGTACAGTTGCCTTTGGCGGTCGAGACCACCGCGGGTCGCTTCCGACGCGGGTTTTCCCAGGAACGGAGACAGACAGTGAGCCGCACCCACACCCTAGCCCGCGCCGCGACGTGCTTCTCGCTCCTCGCGATCCTGTCTTGCGGTGACTCGGCAACGTCTCTGCCGCCAACGGCGCCTCGGCCGACAACCGTGTCGGTGAGCCCGTCCACGGCCGAGTTGACTGCGGTGGGCGCGACCGTCCAACTGACGGCCACGGTGCGCGACCAGAACGGGCAGCCGCTGGCGGGCGCCACAGTGACCTGGACCAGCAGTGCGACACCCGTCGCAACCGTTAACACATCCGGGCTGGTGACAGCAGCGGGCAACGGCACGGCGACGATCACCGCGACCGCGGGCGGCGCGTCGGGAAGCGCCTCGCTGACGGTGGCGCAGGAAGTGAGCGCGGTCGCGGTCACGCCCGCGGCCGACACGGTGATCGCGGGCGACACCCTGCGCTTGGCGGCCGAGGCCGCCGACGCCAACGAGCACCCTGTGGCGGGAGCAGAGTTCGACTGGGCGTCGAGCGATGTCTCGGTGGCGACCGTGGACGGATCCGGACTGGCGACGGGCGTGGCCGAGGGGACGGCCACGATCACCGCTACCGCGGGAGAGGTTCGTGGAACGGCGGAGATCAGCGTGGAGAACCCGGACCGGGCGGCGCTGGTAGCGCTGTACCACGCGACGGACGGTCCAAACTGGGTCAACAACGCCGGTTGGCTAACGGATGCACCCCTGAGGGACTGGCATGGGGTGTACACGGATTACACCGGAAGGGTCACTCGGCTGAGACTCGAAGGGCGCGATGATTCTGATACGGGAGGGCTTCCGATACTCTTTGGACTACACGGCCCGATTCCGCCCGAACCATATACAGACCTCATAAGTGACATCAGGACAGTAGGTTAAGCCATGATGGGTGATGCATGTATCACTTCATTTACACAGGTCTGAACGGGAACCCAATCGACCCTATTGGAGGTCCTCGGACGTAGCTGTTCGGCCAAGCCGTGGTCTCGAACTCCTGACGGGTTCGCCTCGATGGCGCCCGAGCAACCGGCGAGCGCCCCCGCTTCCACCTCCATCGGGACAGCGGGCAGAGCGGAGACCGAGACCCGTGGTGTCGGAACGATGGGGTCGGTTGGCCAGCCGCGCAAAGGGATTTCGCGGCACGGCGAGCACCCTCGTCTGGCCTGTCCGGGGGTGGTCCAGCCGCCGCGCTAGTGGATCAGCGGCAACGCCGATGCAGTATGGCTTGCGCAGGGGGGAGGATGCCGACCGACCGTTCTTCCACGGGCTGGCCGAACAGTTACCCTCGGACCGTTGAGCCGAGTCGGGTGAGCAGGGACCTGACCTTCCCCCGCAACCGGCATCATTCGGATAAACGACGCCCGACCGCCTATGCGGGGGGGCACCGAGCATGGACCGTCGCGGGGACTTAGAGGTGCCCCTTAACTCCCGTCGAGAAACTCGCTGATGCGTTCCTCAAGACTTTCGCCCGCATCTACCTCGCACTCCCAGATCACGAGCACCTGCCAACCCAACTCCAGAAGCTTGGGCACGGTTCTCACGGTCGCGTTCTTGGTTACGCCTCAGCTTGGGTTTCCAGTAGCCACGATTCGTCTTCGGATGGTGGGATCGGCTTACAGCGTGGATATCGGGGACGGTCGCCTGCCCGCCAACTCGGACACGTCCTCGGGGTCGGCTCCGGGAAGCATTGGAACAGCTACCCCTCGAAGATCGACTCGGTGTCTAACGTGATGACCGACGCGCGCTCTGTGGCCGCGTTCGACCGCACCGGCGGCGCGTCATGGACAGGGTCTGGAGGGATGAAATGAGCCAACGACCAGTTCCAGCTCGTCATGGATCGGTTCGACAAGATGGAGTCGCGGTTCTACGGGGTGGAGTCCCGGCTGGACGGGGTGGAAGAACGTCCAAGGTGGACGTCCGGCACGACGTCGCAAACGAGTTCTACCAAGAGTCAGGACTGCCAGATACGGGTCAACGGGTGATATCGTGACGTGTACAACCGCCGAGAGATTCGTCAGTGTCGCATCTTGCGCGATCCATATGGGGTCTCCATCGTGAGCAGGTAAGGGGCGGACGGAGTGTCGGCCCTCTTCCACCGCTTTCCTGGAGGCTGGAACATGTCGCGCACACCCCGTTTTCTGATGTTGCTCGCCTTCGTCATGCTCTCGGCGGTCGCCAAGCTGACCGCCCAAGAGTCAGGGGACATCGGAGACGCCTTCGATTGCTCAATGGACTGCCACGAGGGGACCATGATAGCCGCAATCATCCATGAAGAAGTGGTCTCCTCTGACGATCTGTGGGCAGTCTACAACCACTGCGTTGAAACGCGTTGCTGACGGGGCTAGCTCTCGCTCACATGACACGGTGAGCGTTTCGCGGATCGCTGCCGCAGTTGCTTCCCTGCTCGTCGGCGTTTCCTGCGGCGAGCCCGATCCGATGGCGGTGCGGGTCGTTCCCTTGGATCCAGTCGCCAGTGCGGAAGCTCCGCTGAGTGACGAGGGCGAAATCGCACTGGCGACCGAGACCACCGCCTGCGTGATCGAATCCTACGAGCACCGGGTCCACTGCATCAACCGGGTTGGGGGCTCACCGAGCGTCTTCGGCCGAGAAGGCCAGGGTCCTGGGGAGTTCCGAGATCTCACGCACATCGTTCGTGGACCCGAAGGCACCGTCGGTGTGATCGACTATGAGCTGGACCGATTGACGCTCTTCGAGCCCTCGGGAGAACGGGTCGCCGAAACACGCATCCCGAGTGGCGTCAACCCGGGGATCTCGTTCGGCTATACGCTGGCGGGTCAGCGGATGGAGTCCCCTTCGCTGGCGTGGAGGCAGTTCGAGCTCGACATCACCACCGGAACGGTGTCTTGGCGGAGGGTATTTCCCTATCGCATGGCTGCTGCGGCCGGATGCAGGCCGGGCGAGGGGCGCGCGCTCCCCGAGGGCAGCGTCCCTAGCCTGCCGCCGAGCTTGGGCCGGGGGTTCATGTTCCCGAATCACGCCATGCTGTTCCCCGGACTCTGCCGGGGGCAGATGCTGTACTTCGCCAGCCGGGACGACCATGAAGGCGTCCTGATTCAGGCGCCGACGTATACTGCGGAGCTTCCGGCACCCAAGGATGTCGAGCGATACCTAGAGGGCTGTGGTCCCGCTCCGCTCGCTTTCCCTGCGACCCCGAGCATGTTTCGCCTGCCATGCTACGAAGCCGAATACCGGCGGACGCCGAAGCGGTATTCGGACACCAACCGAGCGGGGATCGACGGTCAAGGCAGGCTCTGGATCCTCACCAACCGTGATCGCAACGAGTTCTCATACCTCGACATCTATGTCGGCCCCGAGTACGCGCTGACGGTTCGCGTCCGTCACCGGGTGGAGAGGATCGATGTGCTGGGATCGACGCTCGCGGTTCTGGTCGACCGCCCGGTCGGCCCGGATGACCCGGACGACTACCCCGACCGGGGCATCGACTGGTACGACATCGGTGATCTGGAGTTCGCAGTCTCCCCAAACGAGAACGAGTTCTAGGCTCCGAGACCTCTCCGTGCGGTACGGTGCTGTGGGGTATTTTTCCGTATCCTCCGAACATGGGAGCCTGAATGTCGGATTTCTGGAAGCAAGTCCGTGGCGTTCGCCACGGCGTTTGCTGCCCTCTACTAGCGGCGCTCATCATCTCGTTTGCACATCGCGACCGGCGCACGCAATGGACCGCCACGCTGGACGACGCATTTCCCTATTGGTTCTAATTTGCTTTCCACGGTCGGGATGACCTTGGGAGTGATCGCATCTTGCCTGTGTTCGGTCACCCCCGTGAGGCCGGGGGTCGTCAGCTTTGGTCCTGACCTGTTGATTTCATGAGCCGTCATTACGAAGCGCTGAATTGGCTAGAACTACTCTCTGGACGAGAGGCTCAACGTCGAGATAAGCGGCAACGTCGCCGAGTACGTCGGACAGTTTGAGCCGGTTCAATGGCGCCCAACACCTCCGTCGATGCTCGTAGCGTCCGGCTGATTTTCCGCTGCCGGGACTCCTCTACCGGCTGGGACCTTGGTCCCGCTCCGGCCCGCGCGGCCTCGTCTTTTCCAGCAACCGCCTCGTCATCTCCACCCGCGCCCTGGCCCTGCGCCGTATGTGCCGGAGTATCCGGTCAAGTCCGTCACCCGCCCGCTCAGCCGCTCGACTTGCCGCTGCAAGGCTTCGACCTGCTCGCGCAACGCTTCGATCTGTCCGCAGTGCCGCCGCTGTTCCGTTTCGTATTGCTCGGACAACCGCTCCAAGGCGGTCGTCAACCGCCGTTCCAAGTCGGTCATGCAACTCCCTCCTCACTCTCTCGAGAGCTTCATGTAAGGCCGTCCGTCCATAGTGAAGGCCGGACGGCCTGGAGTGTCGGCGGGCAGCGCTACGTACCGCTCTCCGTTGATTTCCTGCAACTCGATGCCCCACGTCGTCTCGTGCATCACCGCCAAGGTGTCGCGCGCCCGCACGATCCTGACATTGACCTCCGCCAGGGTCTCGATCCGGGAGTCGATGCTCCTCGACAACCAGTGCATCGTCGCCCAGCTGCCGCCGCAGATACCGAGGAAGAGGCGGAACACCAGAGGCCGAAATCACGGCGAGAGATCACGTAAGTCTAACTGGGACTGCACGATCTGCCACTCTTGCCGTTGGCCGCAATCCGATTCCGCCGCACCGAAACAGCGGCAAAACCGCCTCGATTTGCGGGAAGTTGCGGGAGTGGAAAACCGCAACCGAGCGCATGTTCCGGCCTATGCAGAGACATTCCCCTTGGTCACCCGGTCGCGGAGGAGTCTTGAAGGCTGGAAGACCGGCGAGGCGCGGGTGGCAACACTGACCGGTTCGCCGGTCTTGGGATTGCGTGCGGTGCGGGCCTTGTGGTGCCGCACCTTGAAGGTGCCGAATCCCCGGATCTCGATGCCCTCTCCGCGCTCCAGCGCGTCCTTCACGGCGTCGAGAAAGGCGTCAACCACGAGGCCGCAGTCCTTCTTGGTGATTCTTGGGCCGACCGAATCGGCGGCCCGCTGAACGAGATCGGCTTTGGTCATGGCTTCCTTTCACGCTCGGGTGTGTGGCCAATTCTTGTCGTTGTCCACCAACAACTTGCGGGTGCGCGCCTCTCTCTCGTCAAGTACGCGTCCGATTCGTTCCCGATCGCGCCGATTCCAACCCGGCTCGCCGCGTCGCCGGTTGTCGTCCGGCGGGCGACAGCCTTAGACTTGGAGGATGATCGCATCGTTCCGCCACCGGGGGCTGAAGGCGTTCTACGAGGGCAGGACGGAGCGCAGGGTTGCGCCCGAGCACGCGGGCAGGCTGCGTGACATCCTCGCGGCGCTGGACCACAGTTCGGGACCGGAGGGCATGGACCTCCCCGGGTTCCGGCTGCACGCGCTCAAGGGACGGCTCAAGGGGCATTACGCGGTCTCGGTGTCCGGCAACTGGCGCGTGACGTTCCGGTTCGAGGACGGCGCGGCGGCCGATGTGGACTACGTGGACTACCACTGAACGAGAAGAGAGGATCATGGCCATGCACGACCCGCCGCATCCGGGCGGCATCGTGAGGCGGCAGTGCCTCGAACCCTTGGGGTTGACGGTGACCCGTGCCGCCGAGGGGCTGGGCGTCACACGGCAGGCGCTGTCGGAGTTGTTGAACGGGCGGACGGGCGTCTCGGTGGAGATGGCGATCCGGCTGTCGAAGGCTTTCGGATCGACGCCGGAGACGTGGCTGGGGATGCAGATGGCCTACGATCTATGGCAGGCGCGGGGCCGGACGGGCGAGATCGCCGTCGAGCGCTTCGTGACGGCCTGACGACCACGACCAGCCCAACACGCGCGCGTGCCCCTGACGCCCGAACAGCAAGCCCGCGAGGAGATCGACGGGCAGCTTGAGGCCTGCGGCTGGACGGTTCAGGACTTGGCGTCCATGGACATCCACGCCGGGCGCGGCGTGGCCGTTCGGGAGTATCCGCTGAAATGGAGCAAGGGCGCGGAGCTCAAGTCCGGCTCCGCCGACTACCTGCTCTACGCCGACGGTCGTGCTATCGGCGTAATCGAGGCCAAGCGTGCCGGACACACCCTCGAAGGCGTGTTGCCCCAATCCGAGAAGTACACGGAGGGACTGGACAAGCAGATCCCGGCCTGGAACCGCCCGCTCCCGTTCGCCTACGAGTCCACCGGCAAGGTCACCCAGTTCTCCAACGGGCTCGATCCCGACCCGCGCAGCCGGGAGACCTTCACGTTCCACCGCCCGGAGGAGCTTCTCCGACTCCAAGGGCTGGGAGGCGCACAGCTGCGCGCCGAGCTCCGCCGAATGCCCGACCTGCCCAAGGGCCGTCTCTGGGACGTGCAGCACGAGGCGATCCGGGAGCTTGAACGGTCGCTGGCCCACGGGCGGCCCCGCGCCCTGATCCAGATGGCCACGGGCAGCGGCAAGACCTTCACGGCGGTAACGGCCTGCCACCGGCTCATCAAGCACGCCGGGGCCGAGCGCATCCTCTTCCTCGTGGACCGCAACAACCTCGGAAAGCAGACCTTGAGAGAGTTCGCGGAGTTCCGGGATCCCGGCTCCGCCTACAGCTTCTCCGAGGAGTTCGTGGTCCAGCGCCTGCGCGGCAACGCGGTCGAGGGAGCGGCGAAGGTGGTCATCACGACCATCCAGCGCCTCTACTCGATGCTGAAAGGTGATCCCGAGTACGACTCGGCCAACGAAGACGAGTCGCTGTTCGAGTCCGGCAGTCCGCTTGGCGGTGAGCCCGTCCCGGTCGAGTACACGCCGGGTCTCCCCATCGAGCACTTCGACTTCATCGTCATTGACGAGTGCCACCGCTCAATCTACAACGTCTGGCGGCAGGTCATCGAGTACTTCGACGCCTTCCTGATCGGTCTCACCGCGACCCCGAGCCCCCAGACCATCGGGTTCTTCAAGAACAACGTCGTGCAGCACTATTCGCACACCAAGGCGGTGGCGGACGGGATCAACGTCGGCTACGACATCTACCGCATCAAGACCAGAATCACGGAGGAGGGCGGAGCCTTGCTGGCAGAGGGCGGGACGTATGTGCCGAAGCGCGACCGGCGAACCCGCAAGACGACGCACGCGGAGCTTGAGGCCGACCTCACCTATACGGCCAACCAACTCGACCGCGACGTGGTCGCCCCGGACCAGATCCGGCTCGTCGCTCGCACCTTCCGCGATCATCTGTTCACGAAGATCTTCCCCGGTCGCACCGAAGTCCCCAAGACGCTCGTGTTCGCGAAGAACGACAGCCACGCCGACGACATCGTGAAGATCCTCAAGGAGGAGTTCGGCAAGGGCAACGACTTCTGCCGGAAGATCACCTCGAAGACGACCGGTGCCTCGCCGGAGGACCTGCTGAGCAGTTTCCGCAACTCGTACAATCCGCGCATTGCGGTCACCGTGGACATGATCGCGACCGGCACCGACGTGAAGCCGCTCGAATGCCTGCTGTTCATGCGCAACGTGAACTCGGCGGGCTACTTCGAGCAGATGAAGGGACGAGGCGTGCGCGTCATCAAGTCCGGCGATCTACGGAAGGTCACCCCGGACGCGGAACACAAGACCCACTTCGTGATCGTCGATGCCGTCGGCGTCTGCGAGCGCGACAAGACGGTGTCGCCGCCGCTGGAGCGAAAGCCGTCGGCCAGCTTGAAGAAGCTGCTGCAGAGCGCCGCGATGGGGATGGCGCACGCGGACCTGGTGTCGAGCCTCGCGTCGCGTCTGGCGCGGCTGGGAAAGCGGGTGGACGAGACGCAGGCGGCGCGGCTCGCGAAGGAGGCGGACGGACTGAGCTTGGCGGCGCTGACCGGGACGCTGCTCGACAGCATCGACCCGCACCTTACCCACGACGCGGCGGTGGAGCGGTACGGGTTGGCCGAGGACGACGATCCGACCCTCGAACAACTGGACGCCGTGGAGCGCGGGCGCATGGCCGAAGCGCTCAAGCCATTCACCAAGCCGGGACTCAGGAAGGCGATCATCGAGATCCACCAGAGCTTGTACCAGGTCATTGACGAGGCGGCCATTGACGTGCTGCTGGACTTCGGGCACAGCGAGGCGGCGGTCGAGAGCGCCCGCTCGAAGCTGGACGACTTTCAGCGGTTCATCGAAGACAACAAGGACGAGATCGAGGCGCTCCGCATTCTGTACAGCCAACCCTACCGGGCCGGGCTTCGCTACAGCCACGTCAAGGAGCTCAGGGACGCGTTGCGGAATCCGCCGGTCAGCCTTCACGACCCGGCCAACGGCCTGTGGCGGCTCTACGAGGCGCTGGAGCCGGGGAAGGTCACGGGCAGGGGCGGGAACGCGCTCGTCGATCTGGTCGCCATCGTGAGGCACGCGATCGAGCCCGAGGAGGCGCTCGTTCCCGTGGCCGAGCAGGTGGAGGCGCGCTACCGGGCATGGCTGGAGGAGAAGGCGCGCGGGGGGCAGGAGTTCACCGCCGAGCAGCGGCGGTGGCTCGACGCGATCAAGAACCATATCGCGTCCAGCCTTGCCATCGAGCGTCAGGACTTCGAGGACGTGCCGTTCAACCAGTGGGGTGGGCTCGGTGGCGCGTGGCGGGCGTTCGGCAAGGATCTGGACGGCGTGCTGGCCGAGTTGAACGAGAGGCTGGCGGCGTGAGGGCGGTGCCGGAGAGGTGGGCTTGGACAGTCCTCGGCGAGATCTGTACCAAGCCGCAATACGGCTGGACGACGAGAGCAAGTCACCGGGAAGGGTCCATCAAGCTTGTTCGCACGACCGATATCACCAAGGGTCGCATCGACTGGAAGACTGTTCCGTTCTGCACCGAGGGTCCGGTAGACGAAGAGAAGTATCTGCTCAGATCGGGGGACATCGTCATTTCACGAGCCGGATCGGTGGGAGCAAGCATGTTGCTCCAAGACCCGATCCCACGCGCCGTTTTCGCTTCCTATCTGATTCGCTTCAAGACACGGCTGGGCGTAGACCCCCGATTCGTCGGTTTTTTCCTCAAGACGACTCGCTATTGGGCAGTCATCCGTGGCTCCGCTTCAGGAATTGCCCTGCCAAACGTCAACGCCAAGAAACTGGCTGCGTTGGATCTTCCCCTTGCCCCCCTCGCAGAACAGCGCTGCATCGTCGCCAAGATCGAGTCGCTGTTCGCGAAGCTCGACGAGGGCGTGGCCGCGCTCAAGCGCGCCGAGGTCAATCTGGAGCGCTACCGGGCGTCCGTCCTGAAGGCGGCGGTCGAGGGCAGGCTGACCGAACGATGGAGGAGCGAGAATCCGCCCGAGGAGACGGCGGAGGTGATGCTGCGACGGATTGAGGTTCCTCCCCGTCCGGGGCGGTACAGGAGCAGATTCAGGGGTGTGATCCCGGGTCATGCAGCGTTGTCCGTGGGCGCGACGCATTCCCGTTTGCCGCACGCGTGGTCGTGGGCGCCCCTCGCGGACGTGGCCAGACTTGAGAGTGGTCACACGCCGAGTCGCCGACGGCCGGAATGGTGGGGGGGCGATGTGCCATGGGTCGGACTCAAGGACGCAAGGGCGCATCACGGTGGGGCCATCTTCGAGACTCTGCAATCCACGAATGAGGATGGTTTGGCGAACTCGGCGGCTCGGCTATTGCCACGGAACACCGTTTGCCTCAGCCGAACCGCGTCCGTGGGGTATGTCGTCGTTCTTGCCCGTCCAATGGCTACGAGCCAGGACTTCGTCAACTGGATCTGTACGGAGGCCCTGGAACCCAGGTGGCTACAGATCGTCCTGCTCGCCGATCCTGCCGCGCTGCGGCGTTTCGGGAAGGGATCGACGCATACCACCGTGTATTTCCCGGAGGTGTTATCGCTCCACGTCGCCGTGCCTCCTATTGCGGAGCAACGCGCCATCGTGGCGGAAGTCGACGCGCGATTGAGTCAGGCCGCTGATCAAGAGGCCATCATTCGAGACGCCTTGAAGAGGTCTTCGATCCTCCGCCAATCCATCCTGAAGCGCGCGTTCGAGGGCCGGCTGATCCCGCAGGATTCCGCCGACGAACCCGCTTCCGTCCTTCTAGAGCGCATTCGGACGGAGCGCGAAGCGGAACGGAAGCGGAGCAAGCGCCGCGCACCGAAGCCGAGACGACAACCCAAGAGCCGAGTCTCCTGATGCCGAACGACACCCAACAGATCGTCAACAAGGCGTGGAGCTTCGCGCACCTGCTGCGCGACGACGGCCTGTCCTACATGGCTTACACGGAACAGATCACCTTCCTGCTGTTCCTGAAGATGGCCCACCAGCGGACCCAGCCACCGTGGAACCGCCCACCCATCGTGCCGGACGGACTCGACTGGCCGAGCCTTCTCGCCCGCGACGGCGAGGAGTTGGAGGCCCACTACCGGCGCATCCTCTCCGAGCTTCCGAAACGGGGCGGGATGTTGGGGGAGATCTTCAAGAAGGCTCGACAGGAAATCCAGAACCCGGCGACGCTGAAGCGCCTGATCGTGGACCTGATCGACCCCGAGGACTGGATGTCAATGCGCGCGGACGTGAAGGGCGATATCTACGAGGGTCTGCTGGCCAAATCGGCTCAGGAGTCGCCGAAGGGCGCGGGCCAGTACTTCACGCCCCGCGAACTCATCAAGGCCATCGTGGACTGCGTGCGCCCGGGGCCGGACGACACGGTTTGCGATCCCGCCTGCGGGACGGGCGGCTTCCTGCTGGCCGCCCACGACCATGTGGTCCACGAGCACGGGAGCACGCTCGACCCCGACCAGAAGCACCACCTGCGGACGAGCTTCGCACACGGCTGGGAGATCGTGCCCGCGACCGCCCGGCTTTGCATCATGAACCTGTACCTGCACGGGATCGCCCCGGACGAGCCCCCGATCCGGTCGGGAGTGGACAGTCTGGCGAGCGACCCCGGCGACCGTTTCTCGATGGTGCTCACCAACCCGCCGTTCGGCAAGAAGAGCAGCGTCCGGATCGTAAACGAGGAGGGCGAACTGGAGACGGAGGCCGACACCTACGAGCGTCAGGACTTCTGGACGAGCACCAAGAACAAGCAACTCAACTTCCTCCAGCACGTGAAGACGCTGCTCAGGATGCACGGCACCTGCGCCATCGTGGTGCCCGACAACGTCCTGTTCGAGGGCGGCGCGGGCGAGACGGTCCGGCGGAATCTGCTCCAAGCGTTCGACGTGCACACCCTTCTCCGGCTCCCGACCGGGATCTTCTACGCTCAGGGGGTGAAGGCGAACGTCCTGTTCTTCGACGCGAAGCCGGCCCGCGAGAAGCCATGGACCGAGCGGCTCTGGGTCTATGACCTGCGGACGAACAAGCACTTCACGCTCAAGATGAAGCCGCTTCGCCGCGCGGACCTCGACGACTTCGTGGAGTGCTACCGGCCGGGCGAGCGCCACAGAAGGAAGGAGACGTGGAGCCCGGAGAACGAGGATGGTCGCTGGCGGGCGTTCGAGTATGACGAACTGGCGAAGCGCGATAAGCTGAATCTGGACCTCTTGTGGCTTCGGGACCGGGCCTTGGAGGACAGCGATAGTCTCCCGGAACCGGAGGTGTTGGCCGCCGAGATCGTCGAGGACCTGCAAGCCGCATTGGGGGCGTTTCAGGCCATTGCCGAAGAGCTGGAGCCGTCGGATTAGGGTCCGGCATGAGGTGCTCGGAGCGGGGTGCCCCAACCCCTCCGGCAAGGCGGAATTTGAGTGCGCGTGGACGGGGGCCGTTGCCGATCCAGAGGTGTCCGTCAGACATCGGGGTCGTTGTGCACGAAAACCGCGCTCCGATGTGACACACCGCCGATTCCGCAAATTGCTGTCATCATTGTGGTTGTGCTACATGCGCCGGTGCGGTTGTGACGCGCGGGCGCTTGCGACCGTTGCCGGGAGCGACCCCGGTGTTCGGCATGCCTCACACGGCACGGCGAGGTTTGGGATGTGCACACCATCCCACCCTCGCCCGGGGTCGCTCCCGGTCCATCAATCCCATGCGGGAAGGCCGGTTTTTTGCGCTGCCGTGCCGTCGCCGCTGCCCCACTGACCGGCCGGACGACCGGATGTCGTCCCAAGTTGGGGCTTCGACGTGGTGATGGCCGGGCCAATCCGGCGGGTGGGCGCGGCCGTCGTCTTTGGCGTTGTCGGGCTGCTGTTGATCCTGTGGGCGTTGCGCCTCGGCGGGCCAGCGGTTTCGGGCGGCGACCCGGAGTCGGCCGAGCGCGGCGCCGTCGCGGAGCGCCCAACCGGCACAGGCGCATTGATCGAGCGTTTGCGGCGAACCACCCTGCTCAACTCGGGCGAGATCCACGACCGGCTTGGTCTGGAGGGCGTGGCCCCCGCGCGCGGAGGGCGCGGCTTCCTGACGCACAGTCCGTACGAGCCGCCCTACCGCGAGTCCTGCCCGGCCTTGGCCGACCTCCGGTATCCGCTTCCCCCGCACCCGGAGAGCTACGAGTGGGACGATGCGTCGGAAACGTTTTCGTTCCGTGGCCAGGAGCCGGTTCTCGATTGGTACTCCTCGCTGGAATCGGACACCGAGGTGTGCGCCGTCCGGTTCGCCGATACCGCGCGCGTGGACTACCGGCTCCGCACCTTCCCCGACTCGGAGAGCGCGGTCGCGGAGGGTCACGTCGTCACCCACCGCCGCCACTGCGGCACGTGTTCTTCGCTGCAAGATCTCGCGGTCTACCTGGCGAGACCGGATCTTGCTGCGCCCGCGAGGACGTGCGCGAGGCGGCTGACGGCCGGGGGCGTCAAGAGGTGCCTCATGGAGGAGGTCGGCCTGTCGGAGCGCTGCGCCGAGACGTGGACGTACAACGTGCTGCACACGAGGCGGCGCTGCATGGGGGCCTGCATCGGGCATCACGGCCTGTGGAACGTGCTGACGAACGACATGGACGGAGCGAACGCGGACGAGGACGGCAACCTGAACCCCTGTCTGGCCTGTGACGAACACACCTCTGGCCCGGGCTTCCGGTACGCGGCGGGCCGCACGCGGCGCTCTTCAGGGTTGGTTTCAGCAATCCCCCGGCCAGCGGACGAGATGTATGCCGTCGATCACTGGCGCTACTTCAGGTGACGGGCAGAGCCGCTCATAAACAGCCAGCGGACATTGACCCTGCCCGACCACTCATTGAGTATTCTCAAATGAGTACAATTGAGCGACCTCCGGTTATCGGCGTCCATCGGGCGCGGACCTGCCTCCAGAAAGGGTAGCGGACATGGGCAGCTTGCATGATGCCGTCATGCAGTACGTGGAACAGGAAATGAAAAAGGACCCCGGCGTGAAGAACGCGACCTTGTTCGCCGGTGCGCGCGAGATCGACGAGTCGATCGGGGAGCTTAGGCCGCAACAGTTTCACGCCAGGTATCGGCTGCCTGTGACGCGACGGATAGCGGAGCGGCAGCGGCCAGCGCGGCAGCAGAAGCCGGTTCCAGAGCCCGACACCGCGCCCGCGGCATCCGCCGCCGCCGACGCCGTCATGGAGTTCGTCGAGCGGACGCTCGAAGCAAACCCCGGCGTCAAGAATGCGGACCTGTTCGCGGGTGCCCGCGAGATCGACCCCTCGGTCGCGGAACTCTCGGGCCGGCAGTTCCACGCGAAGTACCCCCTCCAAGTGAAGGCGCGGCTCGCAAAGGCCGCCGCTCCCGAGCCCGAGCCGCCCCCGGCCCCGGAGGTCCCGGAGTCCGAGGAACTCACCGCCCCGGAGGCACCGTCGGCGGTGGCGGGCGACCCGGTTGCGGTCCGCCGTCTTCTGCTCGATCTGGCCAAGGAACTCGCGACTGCGGAGAGTAAGGCGGAAGTGATCGAGGTGATGGCCCGGTTGGATGACTATGTGGCCGAGATAATGGAGGCGGCACAAGGCTGAGTCATCCGCGGGCCTCGTTAGCCGGACATCGGCTTCGAGGGCCGCGAGGGTGCGACCGTGACGCGCACGTGGATCGCGCGGCTCCGGCATCCGGTCCGGGGCTTTCGGGGACGGACCATGTCGGGGCGGTGTCCTTGTGGCGCGCGGAATGTGGCTCGGGGGTCCGGGGGATACCCCCCGGCCAGAGGTTAACGTGAAGCGTTAACCCATCTGGCTCCTCAACAAACCGCAGAAACCAACGCCCCCGTGGCGCGCCCGCGCCAGAGCCGACCGGGGCCGCCAACTCTGGACGACGCGCCCGCCCGGCGCGAGGTTTCAATCGTTGCAGATCGTGCAGTCCATCAATCGGAGGTATCGAACGATGGCACGCACGAAACGAAGTCGGCGCTCGTACAGCGCCGGCGAATGGGGCCGGAACCGGGTGAGGGCGTTTGCCGATCCCAAGACCGGCTTGTACCAGATCGAGTGGCGGGAGAACGGGCGCAGGCTCACGAGGTCCTTGGGTCACCGGGACTGGACCCGAGCCAAACGGCAGGCGGACGAATTCGCCGCCGGGTTCGCAAGCCCGGACCTGAACGGCAAGGCGGAAGCCGAACCGGAGCCGCTCACCCTGGAAGGGCTTTTTGAAATCTACGGTGAGGAGGTGACGCCCACCAAGGAGGAGCGCAACGGGCATCACGACCGGTCCGCGATGGCGATGTTCCTCAAGTTCCTCGGGGCGGACCGAAGGCCGGAAACGCTGTCCCGGCGCGATTGGGACAGGTTCATACGGGAGCGGCGGGCGGGCAGGATTGGTCCCAGTGGAAGGCCCGTGGGCAACCGCACCATCGAATGGGACCTGACGTTCCTGATGGCGGTGCTGAACTGGGCGGCGAGGTCGAGGGACGAGCACGGCCGCCCGCTGCTCGACAGGAACCCGCTGAAGGGTCTCAGGAAGCCCAGGGCTAAGAACCCCACCCGCGTCGTTCTGACAGAGGAGGAATACCGGGCGCTTCTGAAGGTGTCCCGCCGGGTGGACTGGCGGTTCCGCCTCGCACTCGTGCTCGCGCACGAGACCGGCCACCGGATCGGGGCCATACGCAATCTCATGTGGTCGGACATCGACTTCGAGAGCGCGATGGTACGGTGGCGGGCGAAGCACGAGAAGACGGGCTACGAGCACACTACGCCGCTGACCGACGAGGCGGTGGCCGTCCTGGAGGACGCGCGGCGGAAGAATCCCGGAAACGCCGACGGTCCGGTGCTGCCCGCGCCGCCACAACCCGCGCAGTGTCTCGGTCGTTCCATGGCGCTGAAGTGGTGGTCCAGGGCCGAAACCCTTGCGGAGCTCGAACCGAAGCGTGGGCGCGGCTGGCACTCGCTCAGGCGCAAGTTCGCCAGCGACCTGATGGACCAGCCGCTCAAAGTGCTCTGCGAACTCGGCGGGTGGAAGAACCCCCAGACGGTTCTGCGCTGCTATCAGCAGGCCAACACGGGACAACTCAGGACGGCTCTGGAAAGCCGCCGGAGGGTCCGCGCCCGATAAGATCCCAATGAGCGGGAATCAATCGGCGGGAATCCAACCATCCAAACTCCTAAGTTGCATGTTCACAACAACATGCGTCTCTGGAAGCACTTGCGGAAGAGGCTCATGCCGTCCACCAGGGGCCGGAGCCAGGCCCTCATCAGCAACTCGCGCATCCGCTCGGTCGCCTCGACCGTATCGGCCTCGATGGAACGCAGCGCGCCGCTTGCGACGGCGCTCAAGTTCTCGCCAAGCCGCGCGAGCTCGCGCGCGGCCGCCTTCTCGATCCTCCTCCGGTCGGCCTCCAGGCTGCTCCTCAGCCGGGAAGTCAAGTCGTTCGCGCTCGAAGTCTCGCTCATACAGTTCTCCTCTCAGCCGCCACCGCTTGCCGCTGTCCGGATCGCGTGCGGTGATGTAGTCCTTGCCCTGGCGCGGCACCTCCAGCCCCACGTCCTCAAGGGCGGAGACCACGTCGGCGCGACCCTTGACCGCACCGTGCTCGACGCGCTGCACCAGGTAGTCGCGGATCAGCGTGCGGGGGTCCGCCTCGTGTTCGAGTCCGGCCCGCAGCTTCGACGCCTCGATGTAGGCCACGTGGCCCGGCCGCTGCGCCCTGGCTCGCGCCGGGTCGTCCGGGCGGCTCCAGCCATGCTCGTGGTTGAAGGTGTCGCGAAGCGGGGCATAGGTTTTGTGCCAGCCGGGCGGCGCGATGTTCAGGCTCCGGCCCGTCTGGAGGTCGCACTGCGCGGCGAGGATATGCGCGTGGACTCCGCCGCCGCGCTCGCGGTGCAGGACCGCCGTCCACGCGTAGCGGTCCGGCTCAAGTCCCGCCCAAGCGGTCTTCTCGAACTCGTCGAGGACGGCTCCGATCTGCTCGCCGGTCGGCCGGTCCTCCGGCGCCCATGCGATCACGGCCGACGTGTACTTGCGCTCGAAGTCGAGGGAGTCGGCCACCGCGGCCACCATGTTCGGGTTCCCGCGCAGCACTTCGACGCCTTCGCGCTCCTGTCCTGCCGCGTCCCGCTCGCCGACGAGATACTCGACCGCCGCCCGGGCCGAGCCCTTCCCATGGGAGAGGAACTTAACGAGCATCGCGGGCCTTCTCGCCGATGCGTGCCACGGCCAGCAGCGACCGCTCGAACGACACCAAGTGGGCGATCACCGAGACGGCCTCGGCCGTCGAGGCGTGTGTGTTCGCCCAGCGCGCCAGCTGGTTCAGGTTGTTTCCGATGCGCGCGATCTGGCGGGTGCGTTCTCGCTTGACGGCCCGGGCCGATGCAGTCCAAGTCCGCGTCCGCGCCATCGCCTCGCGCAGCAGCGCGGACGGCGACACGCCCGCCGCAGCCGCCTTCTCCCGCCAAGCGGCGTGTTCCGCGGGCGTGACCCGGGCGGCGACCATTACGGTGCGATGCTTAGCCACGGTCGCACCGGAGACGGGGTTCGGGGGCCTCGCCCCCGCCCGTCCGCTGCTCCGGCAGGGACGCGACAGGCTGGGGGTTCGAAGGGGGGCGCAGCTTCCCCTCGCCAGCCGCGATGTTCAACATCGCGTGTGCTGGCTTACCGGCCTTAGTCGCGTCCGACGGGCTGTTCTCCGGCCGCCGCGAAGCGCGCCGGCTCATCGAACCGGGCCGGCCTCTGCCGCCCGGCGACCGGCCTCGGGGATCGCCCGCGCGGCCTCGCCGCGCTCAACGGCCCGCGCGCCCTCGAACCGGCTCTCGGCGATGCGCTCGCGGACCCATTCGTCCACCTCGGCCTCGATCCACCCCACGGCCCGGCTGCCCAGGGCGACCGGCCGGGGGAAGCGCCCCTCTGCCAGCCGCACGTAGATCGTGCTTCGCGACAGGCCGGTGCGCGCCATTACCTCGGGCAGCCGCAGGAAGCGGGTCGGTGGGTTCGTCCTCCGTTCCATCGTGTTCTCGGTCATCGTCCTGCTCCTCCTCGCTGTTCTCCACGTTCTCGCCGGTCTCCGGTGTCACGGGCGTCGAGGGGGATCGCGTCCACCGCCCGATGCCCCGTCCTGCTCGGCGATGAACGCGAGAATCCGGTCCGCCGTCCTCAGCGACGGCGAGCGGCCACGGCCGATCTGGCGCATCAGGTTCGGGTCGCCCAGCGCCTTCTTCCCGAACGCCGTCGGGCTCAGGCCCGAACGCCCGAGGAACGCGCTAACCCGCGATCTGAATAGCTCTTCCAGCGTCTCCATGCCTGAACGCTGGAGGACCATTCGGGACTGCGTCAACGGTCGGAAATTCCCTAGTGTTCCACAGCCTTCCATGGGGTTCCGACGCCGTCTACCACCCGTTCGCGGTCGCCGCCAGCGGCGTGGTAAGATCCCCCCTGGCGAACTGCTGAGTGATCGTCCGGAGGTGTGAAAACCGGTCCGACGAGGGCCGGTTCGACCCGGCTTGACGCCGTGGATGCCGGCAACGCGGCCGCGGGCGACCGCCGAACCGCGCTACGGAGGTGGAAGGGTGGTGCTGATCGGCGTTGGGGGAGGCAAGTGGCTACCCGAGGTGGTCGCTCCAAGCCTGCAAGACTTCGGCACGGCGGGTCAGAAGGTCGGAGCGCTGGTACGCCTGTACGACTCGGCTCTTCGGAACGTGGGCGAGGCAAGCCTCGGCAACCTCGGCCGGGACGCCGGTCTCGGCCATCCACGACCGGGCGCTCGACCGGAACCCGTGAAGCGTCGAGTCCACCCCCGCGATCTGGAGCAGTCGCGACACCGTCTTCGGCGCAAGCGTCCGGCCGGTCCGCGACGGGAACACCAGCGGCGACTTGTCCGACAGCTTGCGCGCCTTCCTCAGCACCCTCAGCGCGCCAGTGCTGAGCGGGACCGTGAACTCGCGGCCCGCCTTCATCCTCGCCACCGGAATCGTCCAACGTGCCGCGTCCATGTCGATCTCGTCCCAGCGTGCGCCACGCGCCTCGCCGGGACGGACCGCCGTGAGCACCATCAGTTCGACGCACAACGCAGCCAGACTCCCGTCCCCCACCCGGCGGATGGAACGAAGCGCCGCAGCGATCTCCCCGTGAGATAGGGCGCGGTGATGGCTTCCTGCGTTGCCGTTCGGCTTCGGCAAAGCTGCAACGGCCCGATCGACCGGATTGTCCCGGCGGTAGTTGCGGCCGATGCACCACCGGAACACGGCGGCGATCCGGTGCTTGGCCTTCCGCGCGGCCGTGGGCATCGAGTTCCAGATCGGGCCAAGGCACCCGAGCACGTCCGCGCTCGTGATCCGGTCCACCGGCTTGTCCAAGAGCGGGGCGGCGTGGAGCCGGAACGTGGACTCCCACTGCTGGGGCAGAGGGCTCCCGGCCTTCCACGAGTCGCGGTGAAGCTCGATGGTCCGCCGGGCCGCCTCGGCGAAGGTCGGCACGCCGCGCCCGCGCGGATCCTGTCCCCGGCGAACCCTCCGGCTGTTGTCCAGCGCCTTTTCCCGGGCGTCGGCGAGCGTGACCTCGGGATACGGGCCGAGACCGATCGAGGTGAGTCGCCCGTCGATCCTGACGCGCTGACGCCACGTTTGGGTGATCCGGCCGTTGGCCGTCCGGTACACCCGGAGGCTCAGCCCGCGGCCGCCTCGTCCGTCGCCGTAGACTCCGGGTCGGCTGACCGTCCGAACGAAGGCGGCGGTAAGCGTCTTGGGTCGCTTCGTCATGCGGTCCTTCCTGTTGTTGTGTATCACACCCCAAATCACTCTATAGGGAAGAATACACGGGATGTTGGCGGACGGCAAGGGACGATGGAGCAGGGGCATGCCCTCTGAAACGGTTGTTCAATAACGTGTTATGAACGCACTGGTGTACCCCGGTGGACTACACAAGACAACGGATATCTAGTTCCGCCCGAACTCGGCAATCTCGCGAACCTGGAGCACTTGGACCTGGTCTATAACGAACTGTCAGGCCCGATCCCGTCCGAACTCGGCAATCTCGCGAACCTGGAGCGCTTGCACCTGGACAATAACGAACTGTCAGGCCCGATCCCGCCCGAACTCGGCAATCTCGCGAACCTGGAGCGCTTGTACCTGCACAAAAACGAACTGTCGGGCCCGGTACCTCCTGAGTTCGCCAACCTGTCAAGCGTGCGGGAACTTGGCCTCTCGCACAATCGCGCGATGACCGGATCCCTTCCGACCCTTCTGATGAGCCTCCGCCTGCTCGATGTGCTCCAGGCTGGGGGCACCGGCCTGTGTGCACCGGGGGACCCGGCGTTCCAGAGCTGGCTGGAAGGAATCCGAACGCATCGCATTGCCCCCTGCGCGGGCGAGATGCCAACGCTCGCATACTTGACCCAGGCAGTGCAGTCGCGGGAATTTCCCGTCCCGCTGGTCGCGGGCGAGCGGGCACTGTTGCGGGTGTTCCTGGCGGCCCGGCATACGACGGACGTGGGCATACCGGAGGTCCGGGCCCGCTTCTACCACGACGACCGGCAGATTCACATGGTGGACATCCCCGGAAAATCGACGCTCATCCCGACCGAGGTCGATGAAAGGAGTCTCACAGGGTCGGCCAACGCCGAGATTCCGGGTGACGTGGTGAGTCCGGGACTCGAGATGGTGATCGAGGTCGACCCCGACGGGACACTGGACTCGGCGCTCGGGGTCCCGAAGCGGATTCCCGCGACGGGCCGACTGGCGGTCGACGTGCGGGCCATCCCGCGCCTCGACCTCACGCTGGTGCCGTTCATTTGGACCGGGAATCAGGATTCGTCGGTAGTGGACCTGTCCAAGGCCATGGCCGCCGATCCCTTGAACCACGACATGCTGTGGCACATCCGAACACTGCTGCCGGTAGGCGAGCTCGAGGTGACGGCTCACGAGCCAGTACTGAGCTCGAGTAACGACGTGGGTGACCTGTTCCGCCAGACCGCGGCCATCCGAGCCATGGAAGACGCAACGGGCTATTATATGGGAACAATGGCGAAGGTAGTTGGCGGCCGGGCACAACGACCGGGAACAGCAAGTTTTTCCATGTCCCACCCACGCGTCATGGCGCACGAACTCGGGCACAACCTCAGCCTGGGGCATGCGCCTTGCGACATTCCCTTTGATCCGGACCAGCATTTCCCGCATTCCAGAGGAACCATCGGGGCGTGGGGATACGACTTCCGTGACGGCGGAAAGCTTGTGTCAACTGGGAGATTCGATCTTATGTCGTATTGTTCGCCCGAGTGGATCAGCGAGCACTACTTCACCGAGGCTCTCCGCTTCCGCGTGTATGAAGAGGGAGGTGACGCCCGGGCGGTTCAGCACGCGCCAGTCGCCCAGGCGCTTCTCCTGTGGGGCGGCGTGGGGGCGGATAGCATACCCTTCCTGGAGCCGGCCTTCGTGGTCGACGCACCGGCCGCATTGCCCGAAATGGGCGGCGACTACCGGCTTACCGGAAGTACCAACAGTGGCACCGAACTATTCTCCCTCAGTTTCGTCATGCCCGAAGTAGCCGACGGGGACGGTAGCTCCAGCTTCGCGTTCGTGCTCCCCGCGAGAGCGGGGTGGGAGGGGAATCTGGCCAGCATCACGCTCTCTGGGCCGGGTGGTTCTGTCACACTGGACGGCGACACCGCCCGCCCGATGGCCATCTTGCGCAATCCCCGCAACGGACAAGTGCGGGGTATCCTGCGCGATCTGCCATCCCGCACCCAAGCGGCTGCGGATGCTGTCGGGCAAGGCGTCGGGACGGGACTCGAAGTCATGTTCAGCCGCGGGATCCCAGGTGCGGAGGTGTGGCGGCGATGACGGCAGAACGAAAGCCGCCCGAATAACCGAGATCGCGAACAAGCGTCGTCGCGATGTCTGCTGCAAGCCGGTTGCACTGCCCACGCGGGTAGTGTCGATGTGCAGCTGGTTCTTCCTCGCCTCCCAGCCGCGCAGTGCTACCAAGAGGTGCGGTCTCCGCAGTCACGGCACGCGTGTTCATCGGAGGCCGGGAGCACGACAAGCCGGTCCCGTTGCCGATTACACCGGGGCGCATCGGTGGGCATCGGCCACGTCGGACCCGCCGAACCCCTAAACAAAACGATCACAACCATATCCAAATCCCACCGCTCCCGCGGTAACGCCATGGACCTCGATGGCGTTCCGGTGGCCGCTGGCCATCGGCTTTCGGAAAGTTCGGCGTGGCGGCGCCTGCGGTAGCTGCTGTCCCGGCGCTCACCAGCACCAAGCCAGACTCAGCGAGGTCCTTCGCGGACTCACCCCCCATCCCCAAACGCCGACCCCATCCTGTCCACCTCCCGCCCCGACGCCCCCTGCCGGATCGCCTCTTCGCGCCAGCCCGCCACGCTCCGGCCGACCTCGCTCGCGATCCGTTTCGCGCGCTCCAGGCCCAGGCCGTAGTACTCGGCCGTCGCCAGGACTCGATCCAGCGATGCCGTCCCGTCGTACTCGTCGATGTATGTCGTGAGTACCCGGGGACGGACGTCGACCGGAGTGGGATTCAGGTCGTAGGCTGGAGAAAGCCGCCAGCCCCGGTCGTCCTCGTACAGGAATCCATGGTTGCGAAGGTGGTCGTCGGTGTTGGACACGAGGACGTTGAATACCACGCGTCGCCACAACTCGGCCAGGTCACACCTCGGTGCCCCGCCGTGCGACCGGAGGGCGTCGGCAATCTCCAGGTACGACCGTGGCTCGTTGTCGCGGGCGCCCAACATGCTCATCGCCGAGAGGAAAGGCACCCGGCGCGTCCCCGTCCGGTCGAACCGCCGCACGACGAGGACCCGGCGCCCGGCCACCTTCGCGATACGTGAGTCGGGAACCTCGATCCCCGCGCGTCTGGCCAGCGCAAGCGCAACTCCCTCCCAGAGCACGATGTCCCGGTCGTCATCGGCAAGGGGGAACTTGGCGATCGCAAGCCCGCCGTCCCGGTCCCTGACCGCCGCCTTGGGCCGCGCGCCCCCGAGAGACGATGCGGGTCCGATCAGCAGCCGCAGATCTTCATCCGCTTCTTCCCGCCGAGCCACTCGATTGGACGCCGCCAGCAACCGGCCCAGACCTACGAGCGGCGGGACGCGATCGGGGCGCGGCTCGGCGAGGAAGGGTCCGGCGCGTCCCTCCGAAAACCTCAATGCGCCGACCCGAACCTCGTCATCCACAAGGAGAAGGAAATCCGACTCGAACAGTGTACGAGGCGTCCGGCGCGCGGCGCGGGCCCGACGGATCTCGGCTCGGCGCAGGAGCACCCGCCCCCAGCGATCCGGAGCCGAGTCACCTATCGAGCCGAACAGGGCCCCACGCGTGTGAAAAGGGCCCGGGCCGACGGCAAGCGCCGGCTCCAGAGAGAAGCGCCTGGGGTGCCGCAACCACGCACGGTCGTATTCGAATGACGCACTCTCGCGACTGCCACAGACCCGGACCCACAGGCGTCCCGCGAGAACGGGCGCGCCGCCCAGATCGACATGGACCAGAATGCTACGTGCCATGGGGCCCGGACTCATCCCCGCGGCCCCCGCACCCGCTGCGGCAGCCGTTCCTCCAGAAGATCGAGCCCGAGCCCGTCCCGGCGGCGGTCTGCCAGCTCCGATATCCCGTCGTGCAATCCGAGCACGAAGAGGGCGGTGGCATAGTTGCCCATCGAGACTCCGGGATCGCCCCGCTCGATCTTGTGTAGCGTGGTACGGCTGAACAGGGCCCGCTCGGCCATGGTGGTCGTCCGTATCCGTCGACGAATACGGGCGGCCCTGATGTCCGATCCGAGCTTTCGCAGGTATCGGCGGACCGGAAGGGGTAGCGTGCCGCGAATCGTGTTGGGCATGGTATAGTGTCCGGGATTGTGGACTTCTGAAGTGATATCGTCCAATATAACAGTCACTAAACCTATCCTGCCAACCAAATGTGCAGCCGAAACGCAATTCCTCGGGTTCACGCGCGGGATGCCTGCCTCACACCGGCACCTCCGCACTCGTACCGCCCTCGCCCAACGCCCCCGGCGCCTCACGCGCCACTGAGCGCCGCCAACCACCCGCTCACCCTTTCCCCACCCCGCCCCCGCACGCTACTCTACCACTGTAAAACCGCCCGAAAACACCGTCCAGAACAGACGAGGCACCCGATGACCGCAGGCCATAACGCCCTTCCTTCCCCCCGATTCGGCACGGCCCTCGCCGCCGCCCTTGCCCTCACCGCCCTGGCCGCTCCCCAGGCCCCCGCCGCCGCCCAGCTCACCACCCCGGAGGAGCAGTTCGGCTACCGCCTCGGCACCGACTACCAGCTCGTCAACTACGTGGGCCTCACCGACTACTGGCACCTCCTCGCCGAGCAGTCGGACCGCATGACGCTGGAGTCGATCGGCCAGACCTCGGAAGGGCGCGAACAGTGGATGGCGACCATCACCTCGCCCGCCAACCGGCCCAACCTCGACCGCTACAAGGAGATCGCCCAACGGCTCGCCCACGCCGAAGGCGTCAGCGAGGAAGAGGCCCGCGCGCTCGCCGCCGAGGGCAAGGCCGTAATCTGGATCGACGGCGGACTGCACGCCACCGAGGTCCTCGGCATCCAGCAGCTCATGGAACTGGTATGGCAGATGGTCAGCCGCGACGACGCCGAGACCATGCGGTTCCTCGACGACGTCATCCTCCTCGCCACCCACGCCAACCCCGACGGCCACGCCCTCGTCGCCAACTGGTACATGCGGCACGACGATCCCCTCGAGCGCACCACCCAGGGCGTCCCGGTGCTGTACAACAAGTACGCCGGGCACGACAACAACCGCGACTTCTACATGGCCTCGCTCGCCGAGAGCGAGAACATGAACCGGGTGGTCTACCGCGAGTGGTTCCCGCAGATCGTCTACAATCACCACCAGACCGGCCCGCAGGGCACCGTCATGTTCGCCCCGCCCTTCCGCGACCCGCCCAACCACAACCTCGACCCCATCATCATCACCAGCCTCGACCAGGTCGGCTCGGCCATGCACCACCGCTTCGTCGTCGAGGGCAAGGGCGGCACCACCATGCGCCGCGGCGCCAGCTACTCCACCTGGTGGAACGGCGGCCTGCGCACCACGCCCTACTTCAAGAACATGATCGGCCTGCTGACCGAGACCATCGGCCATCCCACCCCGATCGAGATCCCCTTCCTCCCCAACCGCCAGATCAGCCACGCCGACCTGCCGCTGCCCGTCAACCCGGGCGCGTGGCACTTCCGCCAGTCCGTCGACTACTCCCAGACCGCCAACCGCGCCGTCCTCGACTACGCCTCGCGCAACAGCGAGCACCTGCTCTTCAACATCTGGCGCATGGGGATGAACTCGATCGAGCGCGGCAGCCGCGATTCGTGGACGGTCCTGCCCAACTGGATCGACCAGGTCGCCGAGGACGTCGGCGCGCGCGGCTCTCTCGACGACTACGAGGCCCACCTGCGCAACCCCGACAACCGCGACGCCCGCGGCTACATCCTGCCGTCCGACCAGCGCAGCTTCGCCACCGCCACGCGCTTCGTGAACACGCTCCTCAAGAACGGCATCACCGTCCATCAGGCCACCGACGACTTCAACGTCGGGGGCAAGGACTACCCCGCCGGCTCCTACGTCGTCGTCACCGCACAGGCCTTCCGGCCGCACGTGATCGACATGTTCGAGCCGCAGAACCACCCCAACGACTTCCAGTACCCGGGCGGCCCCCCGATCGCTCCCTACGACAACGCCGGCTGGACCCTCGCGCTGCAGATGGGCGTCGAGTTCGACCGCATTCTCGACGGCTTCAGCGGCCCCTTCCAGCCGATCCCCTGGCTCGCCGAGCCCCTGCCCGGCACCGTCGCGGGCGCCGATTCCCCCGCCGGCTACATGGTGGACCACGTCAACGAGGCCTTTACCGCCGTCAACCGCGTCCTGGCGAGCGGCGGTCAGGTGCATTGGGTTGAAGAGACGTTCGACGCGGCCGGCACCTCCTTCGAGCCCGGCGCCTTCTTCATCCCTGCCGACGCCGCCACGCAGTCCCAGCTGGAAGAGTGGGCCGCCCAACTCGGCATCTCCTTCCATGCCGTCGCGGCGGCCCCCGAGTCCACATTCGAGCTGACCCACGCGCGGGTCGGCCTCTGGGACCGCTACGGCGGCTCGATGCCATCCGGCTGGACCCGCTACGTGCTGGAGGACTTCGAGTTCAACTTCGAGGTCATCTACCCGCCCGACATCGACGCGGGCAACCTGAACGACCGCTACGACGTGATCGTCCTGCCCGACGGCGCCATGGGCGGCGGTGGTTTCGGTCGCTTCGGCGGCCCCACCGATGAGTTCCTGGCCACCCTGCCGGACTCGCTGCGCAGCCGCGTCGGCACGATCTCGAACGAGACCAGCGTCCCCGCACTGCGCGAGTTCGTCGAGAACGGCGGCGCAGTGGTCGCCGTCGGCACCTCCACGCGGCTGGGGCAGGAATTCGGCCTCCCGCTCACCAGCTTCCTGGTCGACGCCGCCGGCAACGGGCTCAGCCGCGACGACTACTTCACCCCCGGCTCGATCCACGACATCCGCGTCGAGCACGGCAGCCCCATCACCCACGGCCTCGGCGAGCGCGCGCACGTGCTGCACAGCCACAGCCCCGTCTACCAGATCGGCGACGGCGCGGCCAACATCCGCCGCCTGGCCTGGTACGACTCCGCGACGCCCCTGGTGAGCGGCTGGGCCTGGGGCCAGCACCACCTCGAAGGCGGCACCAGCATGATCGAGGCCGACATCGGCACCGGGAAGCTCTTCCTCTTCGGGCCCAAGATCACCTTCCGGTCGCAGCCCCACGGCACCTTCCCGCTCCTCTTCAACGGCATCCACTACGGCGCGGCGAAGCGACCCGGGCCGGTTAGTTGACGGAGGGTAGCGCGGACGAGGTAGCCATGGGTGCGGGCGGGACCCGCAGCGGAGGCCCCGACAATCCCTTCGCGGCCATGCGAACGCGGTCGGTCATTCCATGGATGATCTTCGTCACCCTCATCCTCTACGCCGCCCTTCACATCCTCTCACTCCTGACGCCGATGGACATGGGGGATGCGTCGCAAGCGGAAGTCGCCGGGATGGTGGCAGGCTACGGCGCGCTCGCGGGATGGCTCTTGTGGGTCTGCCGCTCATCCGGAGTCGACATGCGGCGGCTCGTGGGACGGCTGCCGGCGGGCTACGGCTGGACCCCGGCGCTGCTTCTTCTGATCACCACGATGGCATTCTCGCTGAGTTCGTGGTACGTCTTTGCGTACGGGCTGTCCTTGGTCTCGCCCGGCACCCTCCAGTTCCTGCTCGAGGCGCTCGATACGCCAAGCGATCCCTCGATGCTGTACCAGTTGGCCATGCCGCTCGTGGTCGTGGTCGCCGCGCCCTTGCTTGAGGAGACGGCATTTCGCGGGGTCCTGCTCAACCGCTGGGGTCACAAGTGGGGCATGGCGAGGGCCGTGATCGTGACGTCCGTCGTCTTCGGCTGCCTGCACGCCAATCCGGTGGGGATCACCGCTGTCGGCCTCGTGACCGCCATCCTGTACCTCCAGACGCGGACGCTGATCGTCCCCATGGTCTTTCACGGCGCGAACAACCTGCTGGCGACGCTGGCCGGGTATTTCTACGAGTTCGAAGGAACGCTCGACGTCGCCGCGGAGATGCAGGAGATCCGGGATTGGGGGCTTTATGGGGTCCTGGCGATGCTTGTGACGCTCCCGGTGCTGGTCTGGTACATCCGGCGGCACTGGCCGGGCCGGGAGGCGGAGCTTCCTTATGCTTCGGGCGGGTGAGATTGCGGATTTTACGCATATCCCGTAACATGCGTAATATGTGTAATGTCGTCAGCGGGAAAGGGGATTGAACGCCGTGTCCGATCCACGCGTCGTGAGTGCCACCGAAGCCGCCAGGAACTTCGGTTCCATCATCGCCCAGGTGCGTGAGAAGAGGGCGGTGTATGTGGTCGAGAGAAGCGGGAAGCCCGTTGCCCGGATCGGTCCCATCGCGGAACGGAAGCTGACGGGCGGCGAGTTCGCGGCGCTGGTTCAGGCCAGCGCGGGGGCCGCGGCCGGGGGCGCGCCCAGGATGGACGACGAGTACTGCCAGGCGGTAGAGGGCGGAATCGCTTTCCTCAACCGTTCGGAGGTCCCGAAGACCCCTTGGGCATACTGATCGATTCGAGCGTCCTGATCGCTGCGGAGCGGGGTGATCTGGACGTGGACCAGGTGCTCGCCACACCGGACTGGCAGAATGAAACCGTAGGGATCGCGGCCGTCACCGCGTCCGAGATGCTCCATGGCGTTCACCGGCTCGCTGGCGTCCCGCGGGTAAGGGCGGAAGCGTTCGCACGGCGATGGCTCGATGTGCTGCCTGTGTTCGCCTTCGATCTGGAAGTGGCCCGCGTGCACGCGACGCTCGGCGCGCAGTTGGCAGCGGCCGGGACACCGATCGGCGCTCACGATCTGATGATCGCCGCCACCGCCGTCCGGCATGGCTACGGCGTGGCCACCAGGGACCCCCGGAGCTACAGCCGCATCGAAGGGCTTCGGGTCGAGTACTGGTGAAAACCCGAAGCTGCACGGCACCTCGACGCACAGCGCCAGGACGCTCGGCATCGTGACCCGCGTCGCCGCAATCGACGCCGGGTCGAACGCGATCCGCTTCGTCGCCGCCGACTTCAATGGGCCGTCATCCTTCGAGGTCGTCAAGAAGATCAGGGTGCCGGTTCGGCTGGGACACGGCGTGTTCATCGAGGGCGGGCTGGACGAGCGCACCATGGGCGAAGCCGTGCGGGCATTTCGGCGCTTCCGCCACTGGATCGACACGCTCGGCGTGGAGCGGTTCCGCGCGGTCGGGACGAGCGCGACCCGCGAGGCCGCGAACCGCGATCTCTTCCTGGAGCGAGTCCGGGAGGAAGCCGGCATCGTGCTGGAGCCGATCAGCGGAGCGGAAGAGGCGCGGCTCGTCCACCTGGCGGTGCGCAGCCGCGTCGACCTGTCGCACGGGCGGTGGATCCTGGTCGATCTCGGAGGAGGGAGCGTCGAAATCTCGCTCGTCGACGACAGCGGCATCCTGTGGAGCGAGTCGTATGAAGTGGGCACAGTGCGCCTGCTCGAGACGCTGGCCGCGGCCAGCGGTTGCCACGACTCGCTCGGCACCTGGGTCCGGCTTCAGCTCGCCGCCCTCACGATTCCGCCGCCGCACGCCTACCCCGGGCCGACCGCCTTCGCGGCCACGGGCGGCAATATCGAGGCGATCGCCCGGCTCGCGCTGAGCTACGTGGATCGCCGCCAGCCGGCGCTCCTGCCCGTCCGCCGCGTGGACGCGGTCATCCAGCTCGTCTCGGCAATGACCGTCGCGGAGCGGATCGACGAACTGCGCCTGCGCCCCGACCGCGCCGACGTGATCCTCCCCGCCGCGCTGGTGTACCGCCACTTCGCCAAGCTGGTGCAGGCCGAGTCCATCGTCGTGCCGAGCGTGGGCGTGAAGGAGGGGGTGTTGCTGGACGTGGCGGGGGAGGGTGGCTGGTAGTCCGCAGGCCCATGGCGGTGCGTGGATAGGGCCGCCTTAGCAACGAGAGCGGTGAGGCGCCGGGCTGGCATTTCCGTGTAGATTCGCATCTTCTTGCGGTGCTTGTAGTTGCATATTCGGCAGCCCGGATTCCCGCTGAATGACTCCAGCCGATCTCGATTTCAGCCCCGAGCCCGGCGGCGGTCGTCCAGAGCCTTCCGAAGCTGTCCCTCGTCGGCCCTCTGATAGCACCGAAGCACCGTCTTGGCCGTCTTCCAGCCGCCGAGCTGGCAGAGCACCTTCAGCGGCTGGTCCATCAGGTCGCTGGCGAACTTCCGCCGCAGCGAGTGCCAGCCCCTTCCGGGCTTCGGCTCCAGTCCCGCAAGAATCTGGGCCTTCTGCCACCAAGCGTGCAACCGGGCGGCACCCACAGCCGCCCTCGGATTCTTGGGCGCGGGCAGCACCGGAGCTTCCCCGGTTGCGTGGTTCATCGCCCGAACCTCCTTCAACGCGTCGAGCGCCTCGTCGGTCACGGGGGTGATGTGCTCGTAGCCGGACTTGTCGTGCTCGGCTCGCCAAGCGATGGTCGCGCCCTCGAAGTCGATGTCGTGCCACCTAAGCTGGCGTATGGCTCCGATTCGGTGCCCCGTTTCGTGCGCGAGCACGAGCGCGACGTGGAACCGCCAGTCCACCGTGCGCGACACCTCCAGTAGCGCCCGGTACTCCTCCTCGGCAAGCACCACGCGTTTCGGGTTCTTCTCCCTCGGCGTCCTGAGCCCCTTCAGCGGATTCCGGTCGAGCAACAACCGACCCTGCTCGTCTCGCGACCTCGCGGCCCAGTTCAGCACGGCGATCAGCAACTTCAGGTCGTATTCGACCGTCCGGTCGGACACGGGCCTTCCGCTCGGTCCGATCCTGCCCGCGCGCCGCTCCCGGATGAAGCGGTCCCAATCTCTTTGAGACAGAGTGGCCGGGTCGCGGTTCCGTCCGAAGAGCCGGAGGAACATCCTCATGGCGGCCCGGTCGTGCCCCCGAGTATGCGCGCCCTTGGTGGGCGTCACCTCCTCTCCGTAGATTTCAAACAGCTTTTCCAGCGTGAGCGGCTCGGGCTTGGCGTCGGCCTTGCCGTTCGGCGCGTCGATGAAGCCTGCGGCGAACTGATCCGCTTGCCTCTTCGCGCGCCTCCAATCGCGGTGTTGCAGCGACCGGGTGAGCCTTCTGCCGTTCTCTCGCCACTCAATCTGGAAAAGGCCGGTCTTCGGGTCGGGAAAGATCCGGACCCGGTTCCGGCCCCACTCGCCGGCGCCGTACGAGCGCCGACTTCGTTTCGTGCGTGCCATCATTCGATTCCTTTCGACGATGGACTGCACGATCTGCGCGAAAGAAATGTCGCCTGCGAGGGGGCGTTTGACCAGTGTCAGGCAGGTCGTCCAAGAGGTCGGGTTCGTCCCGATCCGAGTGGTTCATGCGCATGATCGGGGATCGGAAGGAGCATGGCGCGCACGAATGTCTGGGGAGACGGTTGGTCGGACTCGGGACGCGCGTCCGGTGCCTTGCGAGGGCCGCACATGTGAAACGGACCCCAATGTGCGCGAATTCCCGGTTCGGACGTGCACGTCGGCGACCGCGCATGTCGTTGTCCGGATTGTGGTTGCTCCACGGCCTCCGGGGCGGCTGTGCCGCGCCGGAAACGGAGGCCGTGGTCGGAGCGACCCCCCTTTTTCGATGCCCGGTGTGGCATCTGGGAGGGTTGGGATGTGCACGCCATCCCAACCTCCCGGGGGTCGCTCCGATTCCATCAGTCCTTGCAGGAAGGCCGCTTGGCCCGCCGGGGGCGTCCGGCCCTCAAAGAGAACCGGGCACGCTTCAAGATACTCGCTGGAAGCGCACCCTCACCACGCGTTGCACATCGAGTTCGTCACGCGTCGTGGCGAGCATCACCGATTCGCTGATCCACGGAACCGACCCCGGGTTGACGCGGCCCGGCCAACGATACCGCGCCACCAGCGTCGAGCCTTCGTAGACATCCGCCTCGCGCAACTCATCGCCTTGGGCACGCGCCTTCTCGACCCACAGCCGACCCGTCTGGTCGAAGTAGATCGCGGCGAGTGGCGGCTTGTGGTCGGGAACGCCGAACGGATGATCGCTAAGGTCGAGCCGCTGGAGGTCACGGGCGATCCAGTCCTCGGCCCACTCCCGCTCCTCGGGGGAGAGGACCACCCTCGGCGGCGCAGAACCCTCGATTCGAGACTCGCCGCCATCCGGGCGGTGATGGGCCACGGAGTACTCCGAAGTGAGCGTTGTCGCCCAACCGCCGCCGGGGCCATGAGCGTGCAGCCACGTTGGCCCGAAGGGCTGGTAGACGTACAGGACAACGGGTGTGTCATCCAACTGCCGCTGGACCGTGGTCCTGCCGGCTGACTGTGTTTCGGGATCGGCCATGACCACCGTATCCACCGTCCCGTCCCGATACCTGTGGAGGCGAGCCGACAGAGGGTTGCCCTCGGGATCCTGGATCACCCCGATGTCAACCAACCGACCCGAGGCATCGAAGGTGACGGGCGCGACCATGCCTATGCCGACATGCGCTATGCGCAGTCCGCGTTCATGGCGGGCGCTCTCCGGCCCCAGCGCGAAGGCGCTGTAGCGGAAGCTCTCGCGCACCCAGAGCAGGCCATCCGGCCCAAATGCCAAGCAGCAAGGAAAGGTCAGGTCGCCGGGACCCTCGCCCTCCCCGCCGAAGAGATACAGGAAACGGCCTTCGCGGTCGAACACGCGGACTTCATGCGCCTGTAGATCGGCGACGATCAGGCGTCCGTCGGCGTCCGCGACGATCGATTCGATCCGGGAGAACAGGTAGGGATCATCCCCGGCAATGTCGCCGAATTCCAGTTCGACCGTGCCCTCGAAGATGGGGACCTGCGCAGCGACTCGATGACCCTCGCTCCACACGGCGTTGAACACCAGAAACGCGGCCACCGAAGCCGCGGTCGTGTCGGCGGCTACACGCTTCGCCAGCTTCCGGCCCGTCCCGCAGCCCATGGCCCGTTCTCCCTGCTGAGTCTGGGTTCATTTCGCATCGGTCACCTCACCACATCCATCCCTTGTCACTTGGACGCTCCCAAGACGAGTTTGGTTTACCCGAGGGGTTTCGATGACCGCGTTCGGGCATCGCGCCTTGGCGGGCCACTCGGCACGCTCCGCCCCGCGCGAACCTTCACCCGCACGGGCATCGAGGACTCATGACGCGCCGTTGGCGATATGGGGGTCAGAGGGGGCACGGCCCCCCGCCAGCCTCCGCAGGGGATTCACGGAGTGTGGCCACGGAGAGTATGCTGGCTTGTCTCTCTTAATCATGCAGATTGCCGCTTGATTTGCATGACCGGGTCCGCGGGGAAGGCCCGGGCTGTTGAGCGCCCGCAGAGGCGAGCGTAGAAAGTATGGAAGGGCCGGCCCCTGCCGGCTTACCGTGGGTTAGCGCCCCGGTGGTCGGAGGTGCGAGAGCCACATGCGACGTTTGAGTCGCAACCGGAACAGGAGACCGGCCCTATGAAGCAGAAGACGAAGGTGTTCGTCGGGATGGATGTCCACAAGGACAGCGTGATGATTGCGGTGCTGCCGGAGGGTGCGCGGGAGCCCACGCTCGTGAAGCGGTTGTCGCACGATCCGCGGGGACTCAGGCGGTTGCTGGATCGCTTGGGGCGGGAGCACGAGGTTCACGCCTGCTACGAGGCGAGCGGCGCGGGCTACGTGCTCGAGCGGACGATCCGGAGTTGGGGTTACGCGTGCGAGATCGTTGCTCCGTCGCTGATTCCCCGGCGCCCGGGGGAGCGGCGCAAGCACGACCGGAAGGATGCCGAGGAACTGGCGAGGCTGTACCGGGCGGGGGAGCTGGTGACGATCCGGGTTCCGACGGAGCGGGAGGAGCGGGTTCGGGATCTGGTACGCTGCCGGGAGGCGTTTCAGCGAGAGGCCCTGAAGTCGCGCCACTACATCCTGAAGTTCCTGGCACGGCGGGGTCTGGTGTACCGTGAGGGCCACAACTGGACGGAGAAGCACTTCGCGTGGCTGCGAGCGATCCAGCGGGACGCGGTTCTGGAGACCGAGGACCAGATGGTCTTCGGCGAGTATCTGGCACTGCTCGAATACAAGCTGGACCGCCGTGACGAACTGGACCGGCAGATCGAGGTGCTGGCGCTGGAGCCGACCTATCGGGAGGCAGTGGGGCGCCTCTGTTGCCTGAAGGGGATCTCCATCCAGGCGGCGATGGTGCTGGTGACCGAGATCGGAGACTTCCGGCGCTTCGAGCATCCGGGGCAACTGATGGCCTATGTAGGGCTGGTGCCGACGGAACATTCGAGCGGAGCAAGCCGACGCCAGGGCTCCATCACGAAGGCGGGCAACAGCCGGGTCCGCCATGTGCTGGTGCAGGCGGCGTGGAGCTATCGGTTCCCGCCTCGGCGAGGCGCGGTGCTGAAGCGACGCCAGGAGGGCCAGCCGCCGGACGCCGTGGCGCACAGCTGGAAGGCGCAGCACCGGCTCCACAAGGTCTACGGCAGGCTGGCGTTCCGCAAGAACAGCCAGATCGCGGCGGTGGCCGTGGCACGGGAACTGGCCGGGTTCGTGTGGGCGCTCATGCAGGAGAACGAAGCAGGACGGCGCGCCGCCTGAGCAATCATAGACGAGGACCGAATCGCAGATGCTGAACAGGGAGGTCGTCCGAGGCACGGCAGGAGAACGCTCGCGCTCGCTATGTGGCCGGGACCGGCAACGGCCCCGAGACCCACGTGTCGTAGATCGAGCCAGCTCCCGACGAATCCGAATTCTTGCCGCTCTGGCCGCAGGGCTAACCGGCGTATATCAGCAGGATCACCGTCGAAGCGAACCTCGGGCGACCTCTTCCCTCGGCCCATGCGAGACAACGTGACCCTCACTTGACAGATGGCCCTTCCATATCAGCGAGCCGGAGCGGGCGCTCAACAGGGACGGTGGTCGGATCGATATGCTGGCTGGCCGTAAGGGGCCGTCGGGAGTGTGGTCGCCACCGTCCTTCCCAATTGTCCTGAATGGATACACGAGCATCGAGGCTCGCACGACAAGCACAGGAGAAGGGAAGAACACATGATCAGCATCCTCCGCACCGTCGGGATCGACATCTCCAAGGACTGGCTCGACGCCTTCGCCGCCCCCGAGGGGAGAGCGTCCCGGTTCCCGAACGACAGGGCCGGCTTCCGGAAGCTGATCGCCTGGATCGGCTCCGGGATCGACCGGATCGCTTACGAACCCACCGGAGCCTTTCACCGCGACTTCGAGGACACCCTCCTGAAGGCCGGGCTCCCCCTGTACGCGATCAACCCCTTCCAAGTCCGGTCCTTCGCCCGCTCCATCGGGCGGCGCGCCAAGACCGACGCGGTGGACGCCCGGATGCTGGCCACCATGGCGGCCGCTGTCGAAGACCTGCGCCCGACCCAGGCGCGGTCGGAGCGGCAGCGCGACCTTGCCGAGCTCCACCAGATCCGCGACGCGCTGGTCAGGGATCGCACCGCAACCACCAACCGGGGCAAGAACTTGCGCACTCCCGTGGGCAAGCGGGTCACCAGGCAGAGGGTGCGGCAGATCGACCGCCAGCTGAAGCTCATCGATACCGAGATCCGGCAGCGGATCGGGGAGGAGAAGGCAATGGAGCGCCGGGCCGAGATCCTGACCTCGATCCCGGGCATCTCGGACATCACCGCCGCGGGACTGATCGTCCACTTGCCAGAACTGGGTATGCTCACTCGGTCGCGCGCCGCCAGCCTCGCCGGACTCGCCCCGGTCACCTGGGAGTCCGGACACTGGAAGGGACGGAGCTTCATCCAGGGCGGCAGGCACCGGGTCCGCAGAATGCTCTACATGCCAGCTGTGGTCGCGGTTCAGCACAATCCTGACCTCAAGCGCAAGTACGAGGCGCTCGTGGCCCGGGGCAAGCCGCCGAAGGTCGCCCTGACGGCCGTGATGCGGAAGCTCCTCGTCCTCGCCAACGCCCTGGTGCACCAGGACCGCACTTGGACGGCACATCCGCCGCGCGAGTACTCCTGCCCGGCCTTCCCGACGCCCAGCCCGGCGGGGAGCGCTCACGGATGATCGAGCCGGGGAGAAGCGGACACCGCAACCGAGCCGTCGCGAGACACGCCGCGAGGCAGGTCTCTACAAAGAAAAACGGCTTCCGCTTGACATGGATACTCCCCCGCATTAGCGGCGTCCGACAAGCCCGGCCGACGCAGCCGCGAACGCTCCGTAACGCCGGATCGCCAAAGCCGCCGCGGAGCCGCCGGGACGCCCTCACGGGTCCGTCTGTCCAATCCCGGCGGCCCTCAGCATGTCGGCGATGTGTCCCGATTCCACGACGATGCGCATGAGATCGACTCGGGTCTTGGCACCCAGCTTGTTCTTCAGGGACGTTCGGTAGTTCGCGACGGTCTTTGGGGACAGGTAGATCTTGCGGGCGATGTCGTCTGCCGTGTAACCGGCTGCGGTGAGAAACAGCGTTTCGCGTTCGCGCTCGCTGAGTGAGGCCATGTGGTCACGCCGTCGCCGCTCGGTACGCCGCCGGTTCGACAGCAGTCCGGTGATGTGTGCTGGAAACGTCATCCTCCCCGACGCCAGCATGTCGAGCGCGGCGACCAGGTCGGAGCGAGCCCGGCGCTTGCTCAGGCAACCCATCGCCCCGGCTTCGATTACGGACTCCACGTATTCGGGGTCGTCGTACGCGGTGAAGACCAACACTCGGACATCCGGATTCCGGTCCATGATCCTGCGGGTGGCGGCGATCCCGTCCAAGCCGGGCATGCGGATGTCCATGACGACCAGATCCGGCTGGAGCGCCGCGACCCGTTCGATGGCGGCCTCGCCGTTGTCGGCCTCCCCGACCACCTCGTACCGCTTGGTGAGTTCAATCAGCAACTTGACTCCGGCACGGACGACCGCGTGATCGTCAACGAGCACGACCCTGCATCGGTAGCTCATACCGGTTCATCCGTTGAGGCCGGATCGCTGCCAAGGGGCACCTCCAGCAGGACGGATGTCCCGGAGCCCGGCTGGCTCGCAACGGTGAGCCGGGCTCCGATGATCTGGCTGCGCTCCCGCATGGTCGCGAGTCCAACCGCCTGATCCGGCTCCAAGTCGTCGGGCGAAAAGCCCGTGCCGGTATCGCTGACTTCTGCCCGGACCCGGCGGCCCAACCGCCAATACCTGACGGTGGCGCTCCCGGCACCGCTGTGTCGCTTGGCGTTGTTCAGGCCCTCCTGAACGATCCTGAAAACGGCCAGACACGCTTCCCCGCCCAGCACGTCGCCCAACCGCCGGATGTCGCGTTCGACGACGAATCCCTCTTCCTCGGCGCGTCTGCACATCAGATTGAGCGCGAACTCCAGCGCGTGTCCCTCCAGCTCCACGGGCATCAGGTCGCGGATGGCGCGGTCCAGCGAGTCATGGCAAACATCCAACTCGTGCTGAACGTCCGTGACCATCACCGCGGCTTCCTCCGGGGCGAGTCGCATTGCAACCAGGGCGGCAAGGTGAAGCTGGATGGCGGTGAGTCCTTGCTTGACGCTGTCGTGGAGCTCTCCGGCGATCCGCTTGCGCTCGGACTCCGCCGCTGCCACCCGCGCCGCCGCGACCCGGCGAAGCACTTCGCTCTGAGCGAGGCTACGCACGATACACACTACCACAAGTTCGCCGGACCGATCCCTCGACGGGCCGAGGCCGATCTCGACGGGAAACTCGACGCCGTCCCTGCCGATGGCATGAAGCTCCATGCCGAGGCCCATCGGACGCGACACGGGGTTTTGGCCGTATCCCGACCGGTGATGGCGGTGAGCGTCCCGAAACGCCTGTGGAACCAGCAGTTCCACCGATTCGCCGACCATTTCGTCGCGGGACCACCCGAACATGATCTCTGACTTTGGATTCGCGTCCTTGATGACACCATCGCCGCCCACAAGGAGAATCGCGTCCGGCGAGGCGAGAAAGACCGCCTCGAAGTCGCTTCGTCGCTCAAGCTGATGGATGAAAACCTCCTTCAACGCAGGCCCTCGGTCAGGGCATCCGACGGACACCGGGGGAAGCGTCGCCGGGTGCTCGGTCACATCATATCGTCTTGCGGCTCCCGCGACCACAACGAGGGGCGGCGCGGCGCGTAGCAGACGATCTCTGGAGCTCGGCGCAGCCGAAGGCGGGCGCGCCTCAGCCTCGTACGCACCGTCGCGGCGGGCAGATTCAGTCGGCGGGCGATCTCGGCCGCGCTCAGGCCGTGCCAGTAGCGAAGCATCAGCAATCGCCGCTGCTCCGCCGGGAGGCGCTTCACGGCTGTCCTCACACGCAGCCGCAACTCGCTGGCCTCGACGGTGGACAGGGGATCCGGGACCAAGCTCTCGCCCGGCGCGATGCCGTCCTCGTACTCGTCAAAGCCGTCCCGATCCTGGCGCTCCGTTCCGGCCGCCGTGATGCAGACACGCCGGCACAGCGTCCTCGCCCACCCGAAGACCGCTTCCGGATCACGACACTGCGCCTGCTTTTCGTAGATCCGGATCCGGCAGGCCTGGGCGAGTTCGTCGGCAGTATCCCCGTCCCGTGCGAATCGCCCGACGACCGACAGGATGAGCGGGTCGAGCCGCAGCAGCAGGTCGTCCCACCCTTCGCGCTCTGTCGATTGCCGGTCGCCTCCGCTGTCGTGGCTCATGATCCGCTCCTCATTGGCCGGGTCCGTGCTGGGTGTGGGGGAAGCGTCTCAATAAAGCTGTCCCCGGGAGCCACCTCCAGACAGGGAAGTTTCTCACGAAGTTGGTTCCCAAAAGTTCCCGACCTGTTGGGAAAAAGTTCCCGGCGCTCAGGGAAAAACTTCCCGCCGGGTCGGGAAGAAGTTCCCGAGATTCGCCGGAAAACGTGCCGAAAACTTCCCGATCGGGGCCGTTTCAGCCATTTTCGCCAATCGAGCGCCGAGAAACGGTCGATCCGCCCGATTCCGCCGGTGAACCGATTCGCGTCCTGCAGCTGTCTATTAGGGCGAGGGCACGATCTCACACGGGGATCGCCCGAACCGCGGAGTTGCCCGGAATCGGAATCGGCGCTCCACAACTACAAGGAGAGACGGAATGGACGCGATGAAGAAGTGGATGACCCGGGTCATCCCGGTAGCAGTCTTGGCCGTTCTGGTTGCTCTGGGGTCGACCACCCCAGTCGATTGCCAGGACTGCAAGCCTGCCAGCGATCGCTGGCGCTGCGCTGGCAAGTGGGGAAGCTGCCCCCTCTACGACGAGGACTGCGCCGGGAATCCTCCGGTAGAGGAGGAGGAGGAGGAGGGAGAGGGTGGTTCTGGCGGCGAAAACTAGCATGGCTGCCAGGTCCAGACCGAGCGGGCGCCCCCCGGCTTGTCGCGGGGGCCGCCCGCTCGGAACTCCTTCCACCCAACCTTGGAGGACTAGCTGCATGCGTAGTTCGCTATTCACCATTCTCGCGCTTTGCGCTTGCGAGGCAGATTCATCCCCGGCACCGTCACCGGTCCCCGTCCAACCAGAACCGCAGATTGTCGAGTACGCCTTGGCTGTGGAGCCCGTCTTTGCCATTGGTCTTGCAGATGGCCCTGAGGAATACCTATTTCGCGACATCGCGGGTGCGGTTCGTCTCGGCAACGGTGATGTGGTCGTGGCCGTCCGTGGCTACCACGAGGTTCGCCGGTTTGGGCCGGACGGTCGCCACCTCTGGACCTCAGGCAGGCAGGGGAATGGGCCGGGTGAGTTCCAGTACCTCAATCTGCTTCAACCGTGTACCAACGAATCCTCGATAGTCGTGCATGACTCCTATAACCATTTCGTAACGACGCTCGACAGCAGTGGCGCCATGGTCTCTACTGACCGCTTCGAGCGATTTCCATGGGGCTTGGGGCTAACATGCGCACCAGGCGGCCGCTTGGCATTCTCCGACTGGAGCGACGCCCAGAGCATGGAGACCACTTATCGGTGGACGAACGGCTTGGCCTATGCAGACGCGCCCGATTCACGCATTCGGGTATTGGAGGAAGCCCTTCCGGGCGACGAGCGATTCAACGTCATTCAGAACGGCAGGATCGCAGGCGAGGGACCGAGGCCGTGGGGCAAGTCGCTGGTTTTCGCACCAACCGACGATGGCGTGTGGTATGCAACCGGCGATACCTACGAACTAGCGCTTGTCGGTTGGTCCGGTGAAGTTGTTCGCCGGATCCGCTGGGAAGGTCCTGACAGGAAGGTCACCGCAGAGCACCGCGACAACTACCGTCGGGAGCTATGCCGTAGGTATGAGGATGAGGAGAACCGGGAGGAGCTGTGCAACAACCGGTTCGCGCGAGACGAGCCATTTCTGCCGTCTGAGTTCCCGTCCATCTCCCGGCTCCTTGTGGGACGCGACGGGCGCCTATGGGTGGAGTACTTTCGCCGACCGTTCAGGGGCCGCCAGTGGGTGGTCTTCGGCACGGACGGGACATGGGTGTCGACACTTAGACTGTCGGCTCGCATGTCACTACAGGATGCTGGCCCCGACTGGATCTTGGTTCGCCGATACACCGATGACCTCGATGTGGAAGTCGTTGAAATCTATCCCTTGACTCATTCACCGTAGGTAACGTGCGCCGGATCGTCTATCAGAGCGGTTGGACAGATTCGGTCGGAGATGGCTACCCGGAAACCCGGTCGGACTCCCATGCCCAAGAGATCGGGTTGTCTTGCCTCGGAGATTCCCGCCAATTTACCATGTCGTGCCCGCCATTATGACCTGATCGGGTTGCTGGTCGGTCCAGCGGCAAGAAACGCAGATCGTGCAGTCCTGGTTGACTTTAGACGATTTCCTGCCGTAATTCAGGCCTCATGTGCTCTGCCGGGCTGGCAAGGAGCAGGTGGCACAAATCACGGTAAGAGACCACGTAAGTTCAATCAGGACTGCACGATCTGCGCTTCTTGCCGTTGGATAATAGCGAGTTCCGCCGAGCGCGAACAGCAAGAGAGTCGCCAACGTATGGCGGGAGTATTCCGGGAGGCTACCGTCCACCAACAGGGGCATCTAGCAGGCCGTGGAAGAAGTGGCCTGCTGGGAAACCGGTTGTGGAAGCGGCAAGAACGACGTGATTGCGGTATTGTTGTGCATCAGGCGGCCTGAGCGGCGGACGGGGCCGACGTGTGTGCCCAGGAGGCCGAGAATGCGCCCGATATGGCGAAGAATGGCGGCAAAACCGCGTGCGGACGCGTCGGCGAGAAGCGCGGTCGCCGCTGCGAGGCCCTGCAGGCCACGCGGGGTGCCGAAGCCGAGACATGTGCGCATCACCAGCGAGAGGTTGAAGGCCGCGGCGTGAACGAGCATCCGTTTTCGGATCTCCTCGTGTCCGCGAACGTGGACGCGGCGCAACCCTCCGCTGCCGAGCAGGTGCGCGAACGTCCGCTCCAGCTTCTCCCCGCGCTCGCGCAGCAGCCGCTTTCCCCGCTCGCCCTTGATGCGGCGGCGGTTGCCGTACACGGCCTGCTGCGCGTCCCGCTTGCCCTTCCACTTCCGGCGGCCCCGGTTCGGCTCGCTCACATAGGTTCGCAGTCCCCGCTTCTTCACGCCCGTCATGGTCGCGTTCGAGTGGTAGCCCTTGTCGCCCACCACTTCCCTCGGCTCCGCTCCCACATCGGCCAGCCGCTGCTCCGTCTCGTCCAGGGTCACCGGCAGCGACGCGGTGTCGCCGCCGTCCATCGTCTGCACCGTGACGGCGGCCACCGCACCGGTCTCCATGTCCACCCCCACCTCGAGCTTGTGAGCCAGGCGGGTGCGGCCATCCTTCATCTTCGTGATCCGCGCCTCCGGGTCGTGCGGATGCTTCCAGTCCTTGTTCGACCCCTTCTTCGGGCGCTTGCGGTCCATCTTTGCAAGGTCCTGCCGCGTCGGCGTCTCGATCCCCGACGCTTTCGCCAACTGCTCCAGCCACGCGTCGTACTCCGTTCCCTCATCACGCCTCACGATCGCCCGCATCGCCGCGTTCGCCTCCAGCGTCGTCGAATCCACCCCCACGGTCTTGCCTCGCAGCAGCCCCGACTCCTGCAGCCGCTCCAGCACCCAGCCGAACACCGCCCCGTGGGCTTCCAGGCTCAGCCGCTTGCGCGTCTTCGACAGCGTGGAATGCTCCGGCGGCCTCTTCGTCAGACCGTAGCCCAGAAACTCCCGCAGCGAGATCGAGTCCCTGCACCGCCACGCGATACCCCGCTCCGAGCCGATTCCCTCCAGGTATCCCACCATCAGCATCCGGAAGTACACGCCCGGTGGAAGGCCCGGCCGGCCCATCCGCGCCGCGTAGAACTCCCGGCACGTCTCCTCCGCGAACTCGTCAAAGCCGCTCTTGCGCAGGAGCTTGTCCAGCGCCGCGTAGAACGGGTTGTCCAGCGCCCCGACCGCACTGGCCGCGATGAACAGCTCCTCCTGCCGCTCACCGGGCATCTTGCCTATCGCCATCGCCGTCACCTCTCGCTGAGGTCCTCGTGTCCTCCTAATTTAACTCATTCACAAAGACCTCGCGGAACGGACTTTATCCACGGACTGCTAGCGCGTACACATGCAAGTATTCGATCCCAAGATCATCCGTCCAGACACCGATGATCTCATCCCCAGTTATAGAATGGGGGCGAAACCCTGGTGGCAGAACAGCCTCTCCCAGATCTCGACCATCCAGATCATAGATACGCCAAGTCGAAGGTCCGAGCGCATCCGCAGGCATGCGAAACTCCTCCACCCACACGCGTCCACCCTCCTGAACGGCCAGCGCCCGGAACGCAGGCAAGGTGGCGGGCAGTACCACGGTCTCAAGAAGAGAACGCCTACTCCTGCGGACGCCGACATCATCAATCTTCCCGAGTTCGCCTTCGATCCATCGGTCACGATCGGCGTCCGTGACCTCGACCGCCCCCAACGAGCGCCGAATGGTCGCGATGTCCTGGCCGTCCGGGTAAGCGATCCGGATTTCGTAGCTGTCCGTATTTCCGAACGCGACAATACCCCAACCGACAGCCGCTTCAAGCGTCCTAAGGAACGGAACATCGACGCGGGTACTGCCTACCGTGAGGGAACCAGAACTCGACTGCCTCTGCACGAACGACACTCTCTCTGGACCCATCAGACCACGCACCGCACCCAAGCTAGTTCCACGGTCATCGAAGAACAGCAGTTCCGCTTCGGGGCGTCGCTGATGAATCGACTCCGTTGTTGGCAATTCCTCGGGCAGGGACATGCCGGTCGATTCTAATGCGACCCTTTGCGAGAGGGTTCGGGAGGCCACAAACACGCCGTCGGTGGTCCAGCCTACGGGGGATAAGAATACTCTAGGACCGGCGGTCTGCCCCATTGTTTGCGGTATCTCGGATTCTGCGTCCACGGGGGCGGTTCTGGCCAGTCTGCCGTAGGAATCAAAGACCGAGATGCGCCCGTTCCATCGGTCGAACACGAACAGGGTGTCGTTACTGCCAACGCCGATTGCCCCGATTCGCAGGAACTCGCCCGGACCGTCACCCCTCCGACCGACCGCTTCCTGAAACTCCCCGTCTGCCGCAAAGAACAACAGTTCTGAAGTACCGCTGTTCCCTACGACGATACGTCCATCGCCCAGGAATGATGCTCCGACGACCTCGTGGAACACGAAGTCACTGTCGAATACCGAACCGATTTCGATGTGAGGACGTGGGCTAACCCTCCAGGAGTTGCCCGTGGCCCACTCCGCAGCTGTGGCAGGGGGCGGCCGGGGAAGACTTCGCAGCGCTTCCTCGAAGTCTGCGGGAAACACGCCCTCGACGGTCACGTACGCCGGAGTACCGGTGACGCCCAACCGAGCCGCTAGTCGCATGTCGTCCTCGATACGGCGGGCGGTCTCCACGTCTTGCAGGCACGCAGCGAACGTCGCCGTGTCGCGGATTCCTAAGGTGGAGGCCCACGCCACCCAATCGCGGTCCTCCAACCAATCGTCATCCATCAGGAGCCTACGGTGAGCTTCCGCAAACACGCCGTGTCGCTCGCTACAGATCGCGGCTGCAGCGGCAGATCGCGCACCGGGGTGAATCCGGTCCAAGGGAAGGTGGCGGATCACTATGTCGGCTTCTTCCAGAGCGACCACGTCGAGCACTCGCGATGCTCCTCGGCGACAGTACGGGCACTCGTAGTCGACGAACTCGACAACTGTGCGGCTCGGTTGGACAGTGCTGCTCGCCAATCGGGACGACCCTTGAGTGAGGCCCGGCCAAACCTCTGTGATCGTACGCCCCGTCTGCCAATCGTCGTAGACGCCCTTCACGGTTCGTCCCAGCGAACCTTCGAACAGGACGAACGCCAACGTGGCCAGAATGGCCACATTGATAAGCAGATTCAGCTTACCCCGAGCGGGTGGCGCCGACGGTTCGGACATGTTCCCCCCCTACAGAAGGGCCGGATGATCTTTCCGTGGAACCGTCAGCAAGGTCACTTCGAACTCCTTCTCCTCCCGCCGAAGCTTGAACTTGTAGCTCCTGCCCGGAATCCGAGGTGGAAAAGGACTCGTCCGCGCATCGGCATTCTCGACCTCTAGGATCGCATCCCCGACTCGAACCCCAGCTCGGTGCGCCGGGCCGTCACACTCCACCTTCTGTACAAGGGGGTAGTCGGCCCAAGCCACCCGACCGTCACGGCTGGTCATGACCCCACCCCAACTGAACCCCCAAGTACCTGGTGACGGAGTCCCGGCGACGATCCCGCCTGTCCTATCGGGTGTACCGGGCGGTGTGCAGTCCAACTCCGGATCCGGCTCCTGCGGAAACGCAGAAGCCGGAAGGAGGGTGGCGACGATGATTGCCGCGACTCGGATTAGTGGCAGTAACATTCGATCTCCTGGGTGTCGCACCAGAAGATGCACGTCGCCCCACCGCCGCACCACTCCGCAACCTCCATGGTGTACTCGATAGCCCACTCGAGGTCGACGCACATGTCGGGGGCAGGCGTGGCGGTGGCCTTGGATCCCACGGAGAGCGCCACGATCAGCGCTACGGCGAGGACTTGGAAGCGTCGGATCACGCGATTTCCTCCTGTGTTGATGGAATGAAGCGAAATGAGCGTCCGCAAGGTACACCGGTCCCGCCCGGCCTGTCAACGACTAGTTCAGTGTTTTCCAACCCGGACATGAGCATGAACGAGCCGGGGGGAGGGGCCGAGGTGGGGGGGTGCGATAGTGAGGGTGGTGGAGGTTGGGATGGTGGGGTCGCGGAGGGGGCGGCGCACTCTTGCTCGGCTTGTCGGAACCTCCATGGAAACGATTCCCGCGCCGCTGGCGGAGGTGTGTCGCGGGCTGGAGACGGTGCGGAACGTCCTGAAACGTCGCCGGACTGCAGGTCGTTTCCGACAGGTTGACGGGCTTGCGGAAGGGCTTTCAGCGTTCGGACATGGAGACGCTGGAAGAGTACTTCAGCACGCGAGTTAGCGCGTTCCTCGACGACACGGGACTGAGCCCGACGGCGCTCGGCAGGAAGGCGCTGGGCGACCCGAACCTGGTGCGCCAGATCGAGGGTGGCCGGTCTCTGACGCTGCGCTCGGCGGATCGTGTTCTCGCGTTCATCTCCGGGTTCGGCCGGGAGTCGGGCGGTGCGCGCGACCCGCCCCGCCGCCCCCGGTACCGGAAGCGCGCACCGAGAGCGAAGAGAACGAGGAGGAACACAGCGATGACCAAGCAACGGACGGAACCGAGAACGAACCCAGCGGTCCGTTTCGTGCGGCTGCCCGAGGTGATGGCCCGCACCGGCCTGTCGCGGAACACGATCTACGTGAGGGTGGCCGAGGGCCGGTTCCCCAAGCCGGTCCCGCTGGGGGCGCGGTCCGTGGGCTGGATCGAGTCGGAGTTGGACGAGTGGTTCAGCGACCGGATCGCGTAGCGATGACCGCTCGTCTCGAAGAACGGGCCGAGGCCCTGAAGCCGTTCGGCTGGAAAGGCCGCAAGGCCGAGTGGATCGCCTTGGTGTGCCTGCACAGCGGGGTGTTCACCCGCACGCAGGCGACGGCCTTCCTGAAGACGCACCACGAACGGGCGAGGCGCATGGTGCATGCCCTGATCGCGCAGGGTCTGGCTGCCGAGGAGACCGTTCCGCGCGTCCGTGGGATCGGCCGAGTCTGCCGGATCTACGCACGACGCCTCTACCGCGCGCTCGGAGCCGAGCACATCCGCCACCGCAGGACCGCCTCCCCGGTCGTGCTCCTGCGCCGCCTGCTGTCGCTCGAACACGTGATCGAGCATCCGAACCTGCCGTGGCTCCCGACCGAGGCCGAGAAGGTGGCGGCGTTCGATTCGCTGGGGATCGACCGCCGACTCCTGCCCGTCCGGGTGTACCGGGGCACCGCCGGAACCACGCGCCGGTACTTCCACGTCAAGCTGCCCGTCGCGCTGGACTCGGAGCGCGCCGTGTTCGTCTACGCCGATCCCGGCCACGACACCGCGACCGCGCTCAGGTCGTGGGGCAGCGCTCACCGGGGCCTCTGGCGGGCGCTCGGGGCTCTGGGCCGGTCCGTCGAGGTGGCCGCGGTCGCCCGTTCGCTGCGCGAGACCAACCGGGCCAGGAAGGTGATGCGCTACTGGACCCAAGGATTCGGCCCCGCCGAGCCGGACCCCACGGTGGCCGAGGAACTCGCCCGGATCGAACGCGCGATCCTCGAAGGCGCGGTCGAGATCCTCGACGAATACGGAGGGCTGCAAGCCGCGTTGCAGCGCAGCGTGGCGCTGGAGAAGGAGGCCCGGCGGCAGCCCCGCCGCGCCATGATCCACCGCGCCAGCGCTTGGCGGACGGTTCGCCTCCAAGGGGTGCGCTACCTGTGACCGGCCCGCGTCTTATGACCGTACCTGAGCGCGCAATCGACACGGGGGTCCGATGCGCACTTTGGCCGTCCGGCGATGCGCAGCGGTGGCGCGGCAGAAGCCACCACCCCCCAACGTCTTGCGGCTTCGCGGCCCACCCGGCGCGTGCCGTGCGGGCCGCTCTGGCCGTGGCGGTAGCGACCCCCCAGTCCGAAGGCCTGGTACGGGTTCGGGCACAGGCGTGTTTGCGCACTCCTGCCCCCGACCCCTCGGGGTCGCTACCGCACCATCAATCCCTACGGGAAGGTTGAACCAACGATGAAACTCGGCACGCTCGTCATCATCGGCGCGGCCGTCGGGGCCGCGCTTGGACGCGCCATCGGCGCGCCGTTCCCCGGCATGGGCGAGAACCCCTACCTCGACCTGATCGCCCACCACGATCCGGGCATCCACACCGTGATCCGGGTCTGGTACACTATGCAGCCCCGTCCGACCGGGTTTCCATGCCGAGAAGACCACACCGTTTCGGCGAAGCGGGCGGCAGTCCTCACGCTCGGGCAAAGCGCCGGATGCCGGTGACGGACGGGGGCATTCCCGGCCCGAGGATCTGTCTTCGCGGAGCGGCACTTGACGGCCTTCCTGCAAGGATCGCTTGTACCGTAGCGACCCCCGGGGAGGTTGGGATGGCGTGCACATCCCAACCCTCCCAGATGCCACACCGGGCATCGAAAAAGGGGGGTCGCTACGGTCACGGCCTCCGGTTCCAGCGCGGCGCAGCCGCCCCGGAGGCCGTGGAGCAACCGCAAGCAGGACAACGGCATCCGCAAGGGGCGGACCTGCACGTACGAAACACGTTCGAGCGCACATCGACCCCGGTTTCACATGTGCGCCTCCAGATCGGCATCGGGCATGCCGAAAACCGCCTCCACGTCACTGCTTCCCGCCCAAAGACAGCGAAGCTCCGGCACGGGGCGGTGGATGGCCTGTCTCCGGCCCGATTTCGGGCTTCGGGACACCTCCTTCTGGCGGAGGCGGCTTCTCTCCACGATACTTCATGCGTGCAGATCGTGCAGTCCATCATCCAAAGGAATCGAATGATGGCACGCACGAAACGAAGTCGGCGCTCCTACGGCGCCGGAGAATGGGGTCGGAACCGGGTGAGGGTGTTCCCCGACTCGAAAACCGGCCTGTACCAGTTGGAGTGGCGCGAGAACGGGCGCAGGCTGACCCGGTCGCTGGGTCACCGCGAATGGGTGAGGGCGAAAAAGCAGGCAGACGAGTTCGCCGCTGGTTTCGCCGGCCCGGACCTGAACGGCAAGGCGGAAGCCGAGCCCGAGCCGCTCACGCTGGGAGGGCTTCTTGACATTTATTGTGAGGAGGTGACGCCCACCAAGGGCTCGCATACGCGGGGGCACGACCGGGCCGCTATGAGGATGTTCCTCCGGTTCTTCGGACAGAACCGCGACCCGGCGACACTCTCCCAACGGGACTGGGACCGCTTCATCCGGGAACGGCGCGCGGGCAGGATCGGTCCGAGCGGAAGGCCCGTATCCGACCGGACGGTCGAGTACGACCTCAAGTTCCTAGTCGCGGTTCTGAATTGGGCCGCGAGGTCGAGGGACGAACGGGGCCGCCCGCTCCTCGACAGGAATCCGCTCAAGGGCTTGAGGAAGCCCACGGAGAAGAACCCGACCCGGGTGGTGCTCGGCGAGGACGAGTACCGGGCGCTTCTGAAGGTGGCACCCCGGGTGGACTGGCGGTTCCACCTCGCCCTCGTGCTAGCGTACGAGACCGGCCACCGCATCGGAGCCATACGCCAGCTTCGGTGGTTCGACATCGACTTCGAGGGCGGGACGATCCTCTGGCGCGCCGAGCACGACAAGTCGGGCCACGAACACGCCACACCCGTCACCGCCGAAGCGCTCTCCGCACTGAGGGAGGCGCGCAGGAGCCACCCCGGAACCGGGGAAGCGCCGGTGCTGCCCGCGCCGAGCAATCCGTTGGCGTGTCTCGGCGCGGCTCGGTTGCACGCCTGGTGGAGCAAGGCCCAGATTCTTGCGGGGCTGGACCCGATGCCCGGCAGGGGGTGGCACTCGCTGAGGCGGAAGTTCGCCAGCGACCTGATGGATCAGCCGCTCAAGGTGCTTTGCGCTTTGGGAGGCTGGAAGACCGCCAAGACGGTGCTCGAATGCTACCAGCGACCGGATGCAGGACAGCTTCGGAAGGCACTGGAAGCTCGTCGGCGGTCTCGCGGCTGAGGTTGCCAATCGGCGGGAGTCAATCGGCGGGAATCGGGCCTGTCAGACTCCCAAGTTCAATACCCGCAACGGTTTGTGAGAATGCGACCACCTGCCGGGCTGGCATTTCCGTGTAGATTCGCATCTTCTTGCGGTGCTTGTAGTTGCATCTTCGACAGCCCGGATTCCCGCTGAATGACTCCCGCCGTTCCCGATTTCAGCCGCGAGCCCGGCGGCGGTCTTCCAGAGCCTTCCGAAGCTGTCCCTCGTCGGCCCTCTGATAGCACCGAAGCACCGTCTTGGCCGTCTTCCACCCGCCGAGTTGGCAGAGCACCTTCAACGGCTGGTCCATCAGGTCGCTGGCGAACTTCCGCCTCAGCGAGTGCCAGCCCCGTCCGGCCTTCGGTACCAGTCCCGCAAGAATCTGGGCCTTGCTCCACCAAGCGTGCAACCGGGCGGCACCCACGGCCGCCCTCGGATTCTTGGGCGCGGGCAGCACCGGAGCCTCCCCGCTTTCGGGGTTCATCGCCCGAACCTCCTTCAACGCGTCGAGAGCCTCGTCGGTCACGGGCGTGATGTGCTCGTAGCCGGACTTGTCGTGCTCGGCGCGCCAGAGAATGGTCCCGCCCTCGAAGTCGACGTCGTGCCACCGAAGCTGGCGGATTGCGCCGATCCGGTGCCCCGTTTCGTGCGCGAGCACCAGCGCGACGCGGAACCGCCAGTCCACCTTGCGCGATGCGTTGAGAAGCGCGTGGTACTCCTCCTCGGCGAGCACCACCCGGTTCGGGTTCTTCTCCGTGGGCGTCCTGAGACCCTTGAGCGGATTCCGGTCGAGCAACAACCGGCCCTGCTCATCTCGCGACTTTGCCGCCCAATTCAGGACGGCGATCAGGAACTTGAGGTCGTATTCGACCGTCCGGTCGGATACGGGCCTTCCGCTCGGTCCGATCCTGCCCGCGCGCCGCTCCCGGATGAAGCGATCCCAGTCCCTCTGTGACAGGGTGGCCGGGTCGCGGTTCCGTCCGAAGAGCCGGAGGAACATCCTCATGGCGGCCCGGTCGTGCCCCCGAGTATGTGCGCCCTTGGTGGGCGTCACCTCCTCTCCGTAGATTTCAAACAGCTTTTCCAGCGTGAGCGGCTCGGGCTTGGCGTCGGCCTTGCCGTTCGGCGCGTCGATGAAGCCTGCGGCGAACTGATCGGCTTGCCGCTTCGCGCGCCTCCAATCGCGGTGTTTCAGCGACCGGCTGAGCCTTCTGCCGTTCTCGCGCCACTCAATCTGGAAGAGGCCGGTCTTCGGGTCGGGGAAGATCCTCACCCGGTTCCGGCCCCATTCGCCGGCGCCGTACGAGCGCCGGCTTCGTTTCGTGCGTGCCATCATTCGACTCCTTTCGACGATGGACTGCACGATCTGCGCATCGGTAAGTTCGCATGGACGATCTTGCTCCGCCAGCCCGTCGCAGTCGCCCTACTCGCCGCCCGCCATTTGGTCCGTCGTTCGAAGGACGGGCCGAGCGTCGGGCAGGAGCGCCCGGGCTTGGAATCACAACCAAGGTTCATTCCGAGCGGTGCCCCCGCGAGCGGCTCGGCAGGCAGTTTTCTGGCCCAAGAGTGGCAAGAGTGGCAAGGGATGTGGGAAACGCGCCCACTGTGATAGGACTTGGCGAATCCGAGTTCGGTCTTGGAAGGAACTGAAGATGAGCGGGCCTAGCGGGTTGAGGCTTGTTGTTGTGGCAGGAAAACACGCCGGACGATATCTTGGCCGGGATTTCCTCTGGCGCACTCGAAACGAAGATGGGATTGGATGGTCGGAGACCTCAAGAAGGTTCAGACGGCGGTTCGTCGGCTTACGTCTCTCGTGGACGAGGCGTTGGCGCCGCACCGATGCTGCGGGATTGAGGGCGGAGCCCGCCGTGCTGTAGTGCCTGGCCGACGAGGAATGGTGGTCGATTTCCCAAGTCCACCGGGCCATGGCGCGAAGGGGGGTTGACCCTCGGACATGGCAGCATTGCAACCGCGTCACGAAAGCAGGAAGGACACGGAGCCTTGAGAGCGAGTGGCGCGCAACTGGACTTCAAGGGGGCGGAGTCGTCTATCGGAAGCTGCCGCGAAATGCGACGGGAAGAGCGGGGGCGGGGTGGCTGGCGATAGGTCGGCGTGGGCCGCCAGTCCAGCACCCGTCCCCTGGTGCAAGAAGTGCGAGCGCACCGTCCCGCTTTCGGAGGCGCGGCCGATGGCGAACGGGAACTACTACTACCACATGATCGCACGCCGAGCGACCGAGGTCGGTTCCGGTGCACGGGAGCGGCGGTGCGGCAGCATCGAATGGCGGACCTCCCTGCCGGAACGCCGTGCGCCGTCGCGATAAGGGCCGGGGTGAGCGGAGGCGAGGAAACGCGACGCGTTCGAGGCGCGCGGTCGGATCATTCCGTGTGGTCCGTAGCGGTCAGGCAGTCGTCCCGCATGCCTTACGGGTCCGCTGACGGAACTCCCGCGGCCATCCTTCCGAAAATCGCGCCAGAAAACGAGCCGTGCGACTGGCCTGCGCTGGAGGCTGCCGTTTTTCGAGCGGAAAGCCGTGATTCCGAATCGGTGTTCGGCGCGCCCGATGCCGATCCAGAGGCGCACATGTGAAATCGGGGTGCATGTGCATGAAAACCCGTTGCGGACGTGCGCGTCCGCAACTTCGTATGTCGTTGTCCGGATTATGGTTGCATCACGGCCTCCGGGGCGGCTGTGCCGCACTGGAACCGGAGGCCGTGACCGGAGCGACCCCCCTTTTTCGATGCCTGCTGTGGCATCTGCGGAGGTTGGGATGTGCACTCCATCCCAACCTCCGTGGGGGTCGCTCCGGGCCAGCAATCCCATGCGGGAAGGCCATAAGGCAGCCGCGACGGACGCTGCTCCTGGAAGCCAGGAGGATGTCTGCTGCGACCAAACGCCATCGGGACACGGCTTCGCCTTGGCGCGGTCGGTGGGATCAGCCGCCGCCGTGGGTCGCGCCGCAGGTTATCATACTGAACCGGCAGGACTCGGCCGCACTTCGCGCGAGGAGAAGAGGATGACCAAAGCCGAACTCGTTGAGCAGGTCGCCGACGCGGTCGGACCGAGCGTCACCAAGAGGGAATGCGGGCTGATGGTCGACGCCTTCCTCGATGCCTTGAAGGAGGCCCTCGCCCGAGGCGACGGCATCGAACTCCGGGGCTTCGGCACCTTCAAGGTGAGGCACCGCAAGGCCCGCACGGGTCGCAATCCCCGAACCGGAGAGACGGTCGAGGTTCCGGCCCGGGATGTGCCGGTGTTCAAACCGTCAAGGCACCTCCGAAGCCGGGTGGAGCGAGGCTGCGGCGTGTCAGTCACGGGAGTAACCCTTGGGGGCCATTGACAGGCCATAGACTGGCCCAGTTACCGTCGCTCACGACGCGACGTTTGCAGTTGGGGGTCTGAGGGGGCACAGCCCCCCGCCAGCCCCTCCGGGGAACACACGGAGTGTGGCCACGGAGGGTACGCTGGCTCATGACCGGTAACGGGTCACGAGCCAGCTTCTGGGCAAGGCTGGGGCCGACCCGTGGCACCCCCGGCGTCACACCGGCCAGCATGTCCGGTCCCCCACAGCGGGGTTACGGTCCTGAGTCAGGATCGACTCGGTGCCGTTTTCTCCCTATCGTTTTTCTGAGGAATTAGTTACAGGCTCTGCCCTCGGGAATCCCAACTTGAAGAGGAAAGGCAAGATGCACCGCAACAGAATGTTCGATCCGACAAGGGCGGCCATGTTGTCGCTGGCGATGGCTGCGGTCGCGACCAGTTTCCATGAAGGCATCGCCCAAGACAGCACCGCCGGCCAGAGCCGCGACAGCGCCGGGATTCATATTGTCGAAAACGTTCGTCCCGCCGATGATTCGCGCCTGCCGTGGCGGATCGGACAGGAGCCAACGGTGTCGATTGGCGCGGTAGTCGGCGACGAGGCATACCTGCTCCACCAGGTAAGCGACGCGGTCGTCCTTCCAGACGGGCGGATAGTTGTCGCAAACTCGGGAACGAACGAGCTGCGGGTGTTCGATGGCGCAGGTGTCCACTTGGCGACATGGGGACGAGAAGGCGAAGGCCCGGGGGAGTTCATGGACCTGACAGGGGTTGACACATGGCCCGGCGATTCCTTGGTCGCGTGGGATTCCCGGAGCCGCTCGATCTCGGTATTGGACGCCGGGGGAATGTTCGGACGCTCGTTCGTGCTCGAAGCGGGCGCGCGTCCGGCAGGCGACCGTCCGCTTGAGCTGCGGGTCGTGCTCGACGACGGAAGCATCCTCGGGCGGATCGGGGAAGTGACGGGCGAAGGATATCGGCGTTCGCGGGAGACCTACCTGTTGAGGCGAGCCGACACCGCCTCGCCGGTGGAGTTCGGCACCCACCCCGGGCAGGAGTCATACCTCGCCTTCATGAACGGCATGCCGGTGTTGGGCAATTTGCCCTTTGGACGTTCGCTCTGGGAAGCCGAGTGGGGCGAACTGGTCATCATTACCCCCGACGACGAATACGAGATCCGAGCCTACGAGCGGACTACCGGCGCACTTGCCCGCATCGTCCGTCGAGAGTACGACAACCGCCCGCCCACCCGCGAGGAAGTCGACGAGGCGCTTGATGCAGCGCTGGAGCGGGCCGGATTGACCGGACAGCGGCTGGAGATGGCCCGCCAGGGATACGGGGACATGCCCCTTGTGGAGCAATTCCCGGCCTTTCGGATGCTGCGGATTGATACACTTGATCACCTCTGGGTACGTGAGGCCACCCTTCCCGGAATCGATCGGCCCGCGCCGCTGTGGACGGTCTTCGACCCGGAGGGTAGGGCGCTGGGGTTTATCGAGACGCCCGACGGACTGACCATTTTCGAGATTGGTGCCGACTACCTGCTTGGGCGCGTGACGGATGATGTGGGAGTGGAGTCAGTGCAGGTTTGGATGCTGGAGCGGTAGAGCAACTTTTTCCGACTTGGCGTTCGTGAAAGCCCTTCCCTCCGTCCCTTACTCATAGGGGGTGTCCGTCGCGTGGGTTCATGAGTAGAGAAGCAACGCGACATGCCCTCACGGGCACGCAGGGTCTCATGTGTGGGGCGACGATGAACCGACGAACCTCTTCGTAGCGGCAACCCTTCCGGAACCGCGTCCTGGGTCCTATCCTGCGATCCGTCGGGTTCGTTTCCGCTCCCGTTCAAGCCGGATCGCAAGGGATTGAGTCCTTGCGGAGGGGGGCTGCTTGCAATATGGGCCTGCCTCGGACGCGATGGATTGCACGCTATCTGACGGGACCAATTGAGCGGAAAGGAGAGGATCCGATGATGAACCGGACAGCGTGGCGGGTGGGCGTTGCGGGTGTTTACGGCGGCAGGCTAGCGCTTGTCACGGTTGCGATTGCCGGTGCCGCGTGCGCCTCGGGTGGAGGCGGCCAGGCCGTCATGACCCGGGCAGAAACGGACGCGCTACTGGCGGAGTACGCCGGCTCCTGGGTGCTGGACGAGTTGGGCAGCTCGCCGCAGGTGACCATTCCCAGACCGGAGAGGCGGACGGAGTCGAGGGTGGTCCGGTCGGATCAACTGGATGACTTGCGCAGGCAGGCCGAGGAAGGGCAGCGACTCATGGCCGTCCGTCAGGCGACCTTCGAGCTGTTGCGCCGCCGCCCGGAAGCACTGGCCCTCGCCGTGTAGGGAGAGGAGCTGGCCTACGTCCCCACACCCGGAGAGAGCGTCACGTTGCCGCTGAATGGGGGATGGATCTCGCAAACCGGGGGAGAACACCGCGTGCGCACCCGGGCCTTCTGGGACGGCCCCCGACTCGGGGTGGAGCACATGGTGGGTTCGGACGGGCGGGTCCGCGTGGTGCTCGAAATCGTCGAGGGTCGGCTGGAGATGACCCGCACCACAGGGCTTATGGGCGAGAGGGTCGCCCCGATCGTCCTAGTTTATGATCGGGAGGGGTGACCGAGAGCGATGAATCAGAAGTCGAGATAGTCGTCCACGGCGTTGCTGATTGGTGGAAGCCGGTTGATGCAGAATAACCTCGATTGAGAAGCTCTGGAAGCCATGTCGGCAAGCCGCACTCGTCGCCGAAGTCCACGCTGCGAGAGCTGGATTCTGATCACTACGATCATGTCAACCTCCCTGTCGGGGTCACGGAGGGCAGAAGCAGGTCTCGGGGGCCGGGGCAAGGCCCCAGCCCCCCAAAGACCCGCCTTCCAAGGCTGTGCCGCCCTTCAGATCGGGAAGTTCAGCGGCATCAGCGACTCTGACATGTCGATCTTCACTTCTTGGCCGCAGACTGACCCGTGGAAAAAGCCCGTTGCCGGGTTGTCGGGATCCGGGAGCACGCTCGCCGTCGCCTCTACAATGCCGTCGATCCCACAGCTGCCTGAGCGCAGGTTCAGTTTCCAGCCGAGGGTACCGACGATCGAGCCTTGGATCCTGACGACCTCCCTGAACCCTTGCGTCACGGTCTCAAAGTGCAGGTGGGAGCGTAGGTGGGGATCGCCGTCCACCAGGAACGCGTAGCCCTGATGCCTCATCTGGCACGCGACCGGCGCGATCGTGAGGCTCACGTCCGCCGCCTCCTGACCGCCTTCCGATTGAAACTCGTCGATGGTCTCGATCACTTCGACCTGTCCTCCCTGCGGGCACTGGACCATGACGGTGCCGGGGTGGATGGGATTGGCTTCGTCGTTGAGCGACAGCCGGGTGATTCCGCGAAACAGTGCCACGGCCTCGTCCTGCGTGAGCTCATGGGCGGGCTCGTCCGGGGGCCGATAGTCTGGTGCGACCGGATCCTCTTCGCAGGCCGCCGCCAAGGCGAGCATGAGTGCGATTGCTGGGATCGTGCGGGCTGACATGGTGTGCCTCCTTATTTTTCGGGCCGAATCCTCATCGGGCGGCCTCGTTTGGGTTGGTCGGAACCGGCGCGTCCGATCCGACACACCCAAGTATCGGCAATGCGCTTCCGAGCCAAGAGAGGAGAATTCCGGTAATCCTGACGGGAGATGTCCGGTGTCGCCGTGGGGGGACATTCCCCCCCCTCCGCCGCGCGGGGACCGTGCTCGCCAACTGGGCGCGGGATTCCCCCCCTCCGACATGTACGAGGAGACGATTGCGACATCGAAGGGATCGACCAGACCATACGGCCTTCCCGCAGGGATCGTTTGGTGCGGGAGCGACCCTGGTCGGCAAGCGGCGAGGGTGTGAAAACACACTCGGCGCTATGCCGCAACGAGCCCTTGGCGAGGGGGGTCGCTCCCGCCACAGCCCCAACCGCTGGTGTGCCACGGGTGAACGGGCTGCGGAGCCGCAACACGTAGCCGCGCCTGCCGATGAGCAGGGATCCAGTGCGCATCGGCAGAGGGCCGAAGTGCGCATCGGCACCCCACGTCGTTTGCGCACTCAGGTACGGTTGTTAAGTCACGCGCTACTCGTCGGTTGGCACGCTTGGGCGGGGCGCTCGATTTGGCGCGCCGCGTCCACAGCGACCTGAGCACCTCCAACCGCCAGCGGCACGCCGCAAGATGCCGCCACGGCCCTGCGGCGGCGGTTGGAATCGCCGGAGGCCCAGACTGTGAATCGACCCCCAACGTCATTTTCACACTCCGGTGCGGTCGTAAGTGGAACCGCCGGGCCTCGGCGAACATGCTCCAGCCCGCAGGCCTGGCCTGTGGTCCGCGGGCTGCGGACTCGGTACTCGACCGCCTTCCGTCTCTACGCAGTCCGCTTGGTCGGGATTTCGGCGGACGCGGGAGTCTCTAAGCCGCCGTGGCCAGCCTCGGTAGCCCGGAACCGGCGTTCCCTACAGGTCGCGCTTGCGCATGATCAGAAATGTCCGGCCGAGAAAGGACGCGCTGTATGTCAGGGCCGCGACGACGAGCACCCCGACGTCAAGAAACGCCAGAGGCACGAGACCCCGTTCCGCACGATCCGCGTTTACCTCGGCCAGCACTACGGGATAGTGGGCCAGATCGTCGCCGAGGTCCTCGACCAGATTGAACGGAAGGAAGTCCGCCGCGCCGCGTAGAGCTTCACGTCCCGTTCCCAGCATCAGCCTCGATATGGCCTCTTCGACGAATAGGTACAGGAGCAGAATGGCCAGCGCGGATCCGGAAGAGCGGAGGTGTGCCGAGAGCATCATCCCCGCGCTCCCAAAGACCAGCATGCCCAAGGCGAGGCCGCCCATGTAGCTGAGATCGCTCGACCGGAGGAAACCAGGACCGCCCGCGCCGGGACTGAGCATCGTACCGCCGACGCCGATCAGCACCGTCGTTGCCATAAGGAGCAGGACGAGTCCGGCGAGCACCACGAGCTTCCCGGCGCAGAACCTCTCCTTGCTGAGTCCGTCGATCACGTTCTGGCGCGCCGTGCGCCAAGTGAATTCGGGTGCGAAGAGCAGGATCATCAGCACGCCGACGAATAACGGTCCCACCCCGGTGGCGGCGCCCAGAATGTCCGGCCAGCTCTCCGGCAGCGCAAAGACGGCGTTCTGATCACTTTGGGCGTTGCGGACCCTTTCGACGGCGGGCAGCGCGGTGAACGCGGCGAATGCGGCCACCGCCACCCAAAAGGCTCGCCGCTTGACTGCCTTGAGCCATTCGATTCGCAGAAGCACGCTCAGAGTCTTCAAGATGCGATCTCCGTCATCGAATCCACCGCGCCCTGGGTGATGTCGATGAAGACCTCTTCCAAGCTCGACCGGTACGGTGCCAAGTGGGACAGGTAGATCCCCTGTCCCGCCAAGTAGCGTGTCACGCTTGCGAAATCGTCCGCGCACAGCGCAGCGACGATGCCGTCGTCGGTCCGGCGCACCGATGTAGCGTCCGGATAGTCTTCCATCGCGCTCAACAGAGCTTCGGTGTCCTCCGCGCGCAACAACACCGCGCTCCCTTCGCCCACCACATCCGCCACCGCACCCCATGTGACGATCCGCCCCTTGCGGATGATGGCAACATGGGAGCAGGTGCGCTCGACTTCCGCAAGCAGGTGGCTCGACAGGAAGATCGTCTTGCCGCGCTCGGCAAGGATGCCGATGATCTCCCGGATTTCCCGGATACCCTGTGGATCGAGCCCGTTGGCGGGCTCGTCCAAGATGATCAGTTCGGGATCGTTCAGCATGGTGGCCGCAAGCGCCAACCGCTGCTTCATGCCGAGCGAGTAGGTCTTGAAGCGGTGCTTCGCGCGGTCGGACAGGCCGACCAGTTCCAAGCACTCCTCGATGCGTGGACGGCCCACTCCCTTCACCGCGGCAGCGACCCGCAGGTTGTCGCGGCCGCTCATGTACGGGTAGAAATTGGGTGTCTCGAGCGTGGCGCCGACGCGGGCGCGCGCCGCCATGAAACCTTTGGAGCCGGACGCGCCGAACAGGCTGAAGCTGCCGCCCGTCGGCTTGATGGTGCCCACGAGCATCCCGATGGTGGTCGTCTTGCCGCTTCCGTTGGGGCCGAGGAAGCCGAACACTTGGCCCTCCTCGACGGCGAACGAGATCCGGTCCACGGCCAGTACCGACTTTGCGGCGCGCGTCCCGTAGCGTTTGGTCAGGTCGAAGGTCTGGATTGCGTGCATGCCACAGGGAATTGGGCGAGTGCGTCGGTTTGAAGGATGTGCGCGGCCTCGGCGGCCGCATGTTTCGGTGGGGCTGGCCGGGGGTTCCACCCACTGTCTTCCTGCCCGTCAGAAGAAAGCAACGTCAACGCGGGAAGCGCGTCAAGGCGACCGTCTGGAACGTCCAACCCCGCGCCCGGGGGGAATCTCCCGTCAAGGACGCTGCGGGTTTCTCCCGTCAAACTTTCCGGGTTTTTCCTCTCAAGACCTACGTCCACCCACCATAAATTGGTCGGTGTCACCTCAGAGGTGGATTGATCGGCGCTCTTCCGACGAATGGCCCGCCTCCACCTCGTCGCCGAAAGGAGAATTCCAATGACGAACCCCCTCAAGGCCGTCCGCGTTCTGGCTCTGGCGGCGGCGCTCCTCGCGGTCCCGGTAGTGGTGGACACTTCCACCGCGAGCCAGGGCTCCGTCCTGCGTTTCGCCTCCGCGTGCGCCGCGGAGGAGTGCGAGAAGGACGACGACTACGCCTGCCTGCTGGGCAACATGCCTCTCGTCGGCTACAAGTGCAGCCGCGGGTGCGCTGACCCTCCGGGCACCTAGAACGTCCGTCCAATCCGCCCCCCGGGGCCGCAAGTCTGCTACCGACTGCGCTCCGGGGGGCGGGGCCCAAAAGGAGAAAGGAAGGAGAGCATGTCATACCTGCTACGGGTTACAACGATGGGCCTTCTCGTTGCAGCCTGCACGGAGGCCCCTGCACTTCAGGATGAGAGAGGCAATGCCGACGCGGTCCGGACCGGTCCTGTGCAGCCGATTCTCGAATCGAACCGACTGTTGGGAGGTCGCGAGGACTTCGGCCATGTTTTGGCTTTGGGCGTGGTCAACGACGCGTATCTGCTGGTGGGCGACGACGCGACCGAACGTCACCTGATGGTTCTGGATATCAAGAGTGGTGAGGTGGTGTCGCGCTTCGGAGGCCACGGCGATGGACCCTACGAGTTCAGGCAACCCTTCAGGATCACTCCCGATCCACGGCGCCCGACTACTTGGTGGGTGTACGATTTCGCGACGTGGAACTGGACCCCGGTGTCAATGCAGGAAGGGGCGACCGACTGGACGATAGGCGAGCGATACTCGTTCAACGGGGCTCCCATAGCACCCGAGACCCCGATGTGGATCGGGGAAGACGTGGCGTTGGTCCATGGAATGTTCTCGGAGTTCTCGGTGGCACGGGTGTCATTCGATTCGGATCGGCGACACGTGACGGATTGGACCAAGGTGGAGTACCCACAACCATTCACGCGAGAGGACATGCCGCAGGAGACGGGCTTGAGGTTCCTGAACCGGAGCTACGCGGCGGTGCGTCCGAGTGGCGGCCGCCTTGCCCTTGCTTATCAGTTCGACAATTGGGTCGAAGTCCGGGACGGAGACGGGGCGGTCGTTCGCAAGGTGAGGGGACCACGGGAAGCCAAGACCAGTTATCGCCTGGACGAGGGTGGCCGCTTCCATTGGGAAGACGACAACGAGTCCGGCTACTTGGCCGCATACGGCACAGAGGGTGGCTTTTATCTGCTATGGAAGGGGAGTGCCGACGGCCCCGCCACGACGATCCACCAGTTCGATTGGTCGGGCAACTTCGTGCGCGAGTTCGGTGTCGACCATTCACTGCTCAGCTTTGCCGTCTCCTCGAACGGCGACCGTCTGTGGGGTTTTCTGAGACAAGGCTTGCCGTACCCGGCCATTGGCGAATGGATTCTACCGTGAGGGCGGTGGGCGGAGTACTCGTGCTTGTCCTGGCCCAAGTGGCTGTCGGCGATGGCCAGGAGTGGACCAGGATGGACGGCGATCGCATGGCATTCGGGAGGCGGGGTGAGTTGGCCGAAGGACCTCCCCATCCCTACGAGGACGCGTATGCCACCCTGGCGATCTTCTGCCGAACGGACTCGCTTCCCGCCATGGCGGCGGTGGTTCTGGAAGAAGGCCCGTTTGTCCGCAACATCGAGGGTGAGGCTAGAGTCGCCGCCCGTGCGGCGGATTATGAGGTTGCCGGTCCCTACGGCCGCACACATGCAATTCAATGGATCAGTCGGCCGCCCCGCCCGACCATCGCGGTGTTGGCTGACCCGGATCTCCCGGGCATGTGGGCGGAGTTGCGTACGGGACGCCATCTGATGGCTGTCGTGCCAACCAGCGGCGGCACTCACCACTACCGGTTCGACTTGGACGGTTTCGCATCTCAGGAGGAACGCTGCCAGAATGCTCATCCGCGCCGCCCACCCTCTGAGAATCCCCTCGGAGGACCGCCGCGCCTGCACACCTATGCGCGGGCGCGTCGTACACCCCGAGCCAAGGGCGCGGGGACGAATCGGTCTCGGGTGCTCCCAGCGAGACCTACATGGTGGCACGCGCTTGGCGAGGTGCTTCGGTGGAAGCGTGATCATCAGCGACGGTGGCGTGAGCGACGGCGGCACGATGGCTTGGCGATATCCGCCGGTTATGGCGATCCACTGGACCGGCTGAGGCGGGCCGGGCTGATCTGATGACGGTCGCGCCTCCCATTGACAATCCCCAACCGGACGCGCCTTGTGGGTGGAGAGCGGGCCGGTTACGGCGAGCAAAGGCGCGTCTGACACAGGCCCGGCCGAACGAAAAGACGGAGACGGGAGTGCTCAAGCAGAGGGACTACACCGCCGTGTTCGACGCTTCGCCGGACGCGATGCTCGTCGTGGATGCGGACGGGGTGATCCAGGACCTCAACCGTCAGGCCGTCGCGATGTTCGGATGGAGCCGCGACGAACTTGAGGGCAGCGAAGTCGAGCGATTGATTCCCGACGCCAGCCGCGTTCGGCACCGCCGGCACCGCCGACGCTACGGCGAGTCGCCGCAGCCCCGCCCGATGGGCGAGGGACTCGAACTCGAAGCCCTGCGCAAGGACGGCACCACCATCCCGGTCGAGATCAGCCTCAGCCCCTCGAAGCTGGGACGGGGCCGGGAACACGTGATCTGCGCGGTCCGCGACATTTCCGCTTGGAAGCGGATGCGGCGCCTGTCGGGCATGATGATCGCGGCGGCCGAGCAGGAGCGGAAGCATCTTTCGCGCGAACTGCACGACGAGTTCCTCCAGAACCTCGTGGCGCTGAAGATCCGGGTGAAGCTGCTGGCCGATGAGAAGGACGACGGCGAGAGGGAGCGTGCGCGTGCGCGGGTCGCCGAGGACATTCGAGGCACGATCCTCGGGATCAAGCGTATGATCCGGGGACTTCTGCCGCCGGAACTGGACCACGGAGGGCTTCCCTCCGCCCTCGGCTCCGTCTTCCGCGACATCGAGGCCGTGTACGGGTTCACGGTCAAAGCAAGATTGGGCCCGGTGGGCGGCGAGTTGGACGAGGTCGCCACGCTCGCGCTGTACCGGATCGTGCAGGAGGCGGTGGGCAACGCGGTGAGGCACGCGGGGGTGAACGAGGCGATCGTGACGGTCAAGTCGGCGAATGGGGCGGTCACGGCCACCATCCGGGACGAAGGATGCGGGTTCGAGTTGCCCGACGCGGAAGGGCTGCCGGGCGAAGGCTGCGTGGGCCTCGACGGGATGCGGGAGAGGGCCGCGCTCGTCGGGGGCTCCGTCGTCGTGCGGACCTCGCCGGGCGCGGGAACGACGGTTCGCGCATCCGTTCCCGTCCGGGGTGGGGGTCGACGGAACGGATGAGGGACCGCCGACGATGGTGAGGGCGCTCCTGGTCGACGACCACGCGGTCGTGCGCGCCGGTCTCCGGGCATTGCTCGAAGCATCGGGAGGGGCGGAGGTGGTCGGAGAGGCGTCGTCGGGCGAGGAGGCGGTGGCGAAGGCCCGGAGCCTGGAGCCGGACATCGTCGTCATGGACCTGGCGATGCCCGGCATGGACGGGGTCCAAGCGACCCGGCGTATCGCCGCCCTCGGCATCGAAACGAAGGTCCTGATCCTCACGGTCCACGACGAGGACGAATTCCTGCTGCCCGCCCTCGACGCTGGCGCGGATGGTTTTCTGAACAAGTCGGCCGCCGACACCGATCTCATGGGAGCCATCGAGGCGGTCGTGCGCGGTCACTCGTATCTGCCGAGACGCGCGGCCGCGCTCATCGCACGGCAGAAGAAGCAGCGGCTCGGCGCAGGCGAAGAGCCGGAGCCGCTCTCGGATCGCGAGCGGACCGTGATCGAGTTGACCGCGCGCGGGTTCTCCGCCGCGGAGGCGGGCCGGGAGATGTGCCTCAGCCGCAAGACCGTCGAAGGCTACATCGCCCGCGCCAAGTCGAAGCTGGGCCTCAAGCACCGGCGCGACATCGTGCGCTTCGCGCTCGAAAACGGGATCCTGCGGGCGGAGGAGTGAGGACTTGGACTCCCGATTTGAGCATGTATCAAAGGGCATCCAACCCAATGGCCAAGCATAAACGCGGCGATTTCCCGGGCCATCTGGTACACCTCCGCGTCCCACTGTTTCGCACGTTTCACCCAAGTGTTGTCCCTACACCAAGCGCCCCATGTCGACTCGGCGTATTCCCCACAAGTCAGGTTCATGTCGCGCGCCCGTCTTCGAGCTTCCTTCACACTCCGTCTTCCCGGAACCCCCACCGCGCAGGTAGCCAGCGCACGCAACGTTGAACGTTTCGGCTGGCGAGGGGAGACTCCGTCCCTCCTTCTGAACCCCCGGCGCGCCACGCCCCTGTGCGAGCACCGGGCGAGCAAGGCACCGCCGCACGGCGACCCGTTATCTGGCCGTCGGTGCTGGCTCGTGCAACCATCGCGATCCTGGATGCTGTCCAACAGCTATGTGGCAGCTTGAGGAGGCAGCGCACACGCGCGCTAAGAGGAACGAGAAATGATGGTACGAAGTATCGGTGCATTGACGGTAGCGGTTGTCAACATGCTGACTCCGGCGGCACTCGCGGCACAGCACCCCTTCGAGGGGACATCGGCGTCGGCAGATGAGATTGTTGCGTATCTTGAGAGTTGGGCAGGACACCCTGCCCCCGGATCGGCCGGCTTCGCCTTGGAGCGGGCAGGTTGGCACGCCTTCCTGTTCCTCACTCAGTTCACCGGCCCGAGGGAGAACCCCGACCACTTCGGGCCACGTTCGCTGGCCGAACTGGACGCCTTCGCCGACCGGCTCGTAGCCATCGCGATCGCGCGCCCCAAGAGAGGAGCCGCTCTCGTCATCGGAAACGCGCTTGCGGATGCTGCGAGGGAAGGCCAACCGGATCAGACAGCGTATGTGGGCGCGTTCGACGCCCTCGAACGCATGTTTCGGGCCGACGCTGCGGGAACTTACCACCTGATCGCTGCCGACCCCCGGCGCGGTATCGCGGTGGCGATGGACAGGCTGGAGGCGGGCACCTTGCCATATCCCTGTTCATTCCTCAATAGCGTGGCGTTGTATGGCGAAGTCTTGGTTTCGGACGGCGGGCTGGTGTTCGAGTTCCAGGACAACGCCGATCTCTTCGACGGGTCTATTGACCGGTGGCGTGGACCTTTCGTTCCACCGGACCACGCGTGGCGGAAGGAAGCCAAGGGCCGACAGCTGCACGAGGCCGGGTACGTGGAGGCCCCGGACCCTTGCAGGATTGGGTGGGCCAAGATCGAGTTGGCCCCCGGGCAGAGGCCAGCGGCGTCCGAGGCCGAGGCGCTGGCGGCGCTGCGCGGCGCGGATCCTGACGCCCGTCTTGGAGCACTCGCTTTTATGAATGACCTCGGATGGCGGGCAAGCGACGAACTGAAGGCGGTCTTCTTCGATGCCGCATGGAGGCACATGCGACAGCTTGACGTGGAGCCATCGCACTACAGCGATGAGTGGCCCTACATCACGGTCGCGATCCGAACACACGACCCCGCCGGAATCCCCTTCTTGGTCGAGCATGTGCTCGGCGTCAGCGGCGAAGTCGTGACCAACGCGTTGGCCGACTTCGGCGTGGCGGCGCTGCCCGCGTTGCTCGATTACGTCCGCGCCGACGACATGGGGCCATCGGGAGAAGCGCGGGCTCTCCGCGTGGGATCCGCGCTTCGGACGCTCGCGCTGATAGCCGAGGATGGACCGATTCCCCCGGAAATGCGGCCTCGCGTTGTCGAGGCCGCTCGCCATCGGCTGACCGTGGTGCCACAAGAGCCGTTCGTAGCGCCAACAGGGTCAGAAGTACAGTGGCAGGCATCGCGGGCGATGGAGTTGGCGGTGGCGCTCGGCGATCCGGATCTCCGTGAGCTGGTGGAGCACCTCACAGACCTCCGTTCGGTGCTGGATCTGACAGGAATGCGCTCGTCCCACGAGTACCTGCACACCTTGGCTCGTGACCTGCTGGCCGGGACCGCCCCGCCGGGCAAGCTTCGGAAGCGCTGTCCTCTTGGCGACTGTCCGGCAGGCTGGTAGCGCCGGTGCGGGCGGACGGTTGTGCGGTCGTGGTCCTGTTTTTCCGCATGGCAGCAGCATCGAGCGGCCAAGCAGGCTCGCGTTGGCCATGCGGCGCTTCCTCGCGCAGCACACCCCCGGGCCGCGAGCGACGCATTTTGGGGGATCGAAGGGGCATACCCTTCGCCAGCCCCGTTGTACCCACAAGGGGTACGCTGGCTGACCGACCTTAGCCGCGTCAGACAAGCCTTTCGTCGACGTGCCCGAAACCCGCCGCCGGTCCCCGCCAGCGCGGTGGCAGAGCACCCCCGCGAACGCTTCGGGGAAGTCGTTCACTCACTCCCCGCGAAGCGCCGCTGACGGCGGGATTGAGGCCCGCGATGCCGGGCAGTCCATGTACCCAAGTAGCCGGATCGGTGCCCGGTGCCCGCCAGCGCCCCCGTCGGAACTACGCGTCTCCTCCCGCGCTTCGCCCCGCTGGGTGGTGGGTGCTACGCTTCACGCTCGGTGACCCCAAGGGCGACACTCCGGATTCTATCCGCAGTAGGTTCTATCTCGGCTGTCCATGCGTTCGAGTCCGAGGCGAGGAGCACTCGTGCCCCTCGCCTCAGTAGCAACCCCATCTCTAAGTGGGCGTGCGGATCGGCGGGGAGAAGACGCAAGGCGCAGCGCAACTCGGCTTCCGCCTCGTCCAACAAGACCGCCCGGCACAGTGCCGGTGAAAGCGCGATCATTGCCCATGAAGCTCTCCGCAGCAGCCTCATGGTCCCTGCGCGATCCCGAATGACCCCTACCATGATCTCAACTCCACCACCTGTCGGCGCATTCTCTCGGATGTTCGTCTGGACTCCTGATGGGGTGGTACGCATCTTGCTCCGAAACACCCGCATGATGCTCTGCTTCGTGGAGAATCGTTACCGCCAAGATGAACCGATTCCTGCCGCCGTCCCGACCACCGCTCCTTTGCCACACCCTGAACATCTTTTCGATAAAGATCCTGTGCGCGCTCGTATGGCGCCCGACCGTCCGTTCTCCGCCCCCCGTGTCTGGAAAGTTGCGCCAAGCCCACGTATCCGCCCGAAGAGCTTTGATCGCTTGGTCGTAGAGCCTGTGGCACGTGTTCGTGAGGTTTTCGGTTTCGAAGTCGAACGCTAATGCCCTCGTGAACTGGCCGATCCAGTAGTTTATCTCGCCTACCGTCCAATGTTCGTCCCAGCTCTGCGCGGGAGGGGAAGCTGGCATAGGCACGAACCCACCTCCCCCGAACAGAAACATCGCCGCCGCTATGCCAGGCAGGGCTTTCGCGGAAACCACCCGCGACCGCGCCGTCAATGTAGGTAATCCAATCTCGACTGGTCAGCCCGGTCCAGAACCCACCGGCCTCCATCCCGCTGCGCCGAAACCTCGGCCCGGTACATTGCGCCAGCCAACATGAACACTGCGGATTTCCGAGACTCCGAATCCCCCGTCACAGCGTCCAAGTGCAGCGCCCACTTCATTGGCCACCGGGGGAGGTCCGGGTATTCCAGCCTCCTCATCCCGCGTTCAGTGAAGTAGCCCAACGGAAACTCCGAGACCGGAACGGCGTAACGGGCGAGGTCATGGGCAAAGAGCGAATCGCGAACGCCGGGGAGTTCCGTCGCCGCAATGGCGTCTGGAAGCAGCAGCATGGCGGCTTTGTGTTCCTCGAGACCGGGGGACACGCTCACATAGATCAACGGCTCGTCTCGCGGCTCCACCCATTCCGGAACCTGTTCCAGAAAGCCCGCAGCCAAAACCGTCATCCATGGCAGATCGTCGGAAGCAACTTCCGCAACCTGCGGCGCACCGTCGCAGCCAACGATGGCTGCCAGCAGCAGGGGGAGCAGTTTGGCTCTCATTCCCAGCGTTCTCCTCAACTCTGTTTCTGTCAGGGGGACGGTAGGGTAGGATAGCGCAGCAGACCTCCGCGTACAACTGCTCTCGCTCTCGGTAACAACAAGCGAAAACGCGGTCCCGTGCGAGTACCTCTGCGATCCGCGACCACCTCCTCGGTGCGATGCTGTTCATCTGACCGGAACAGGGGCTGGGGGGAATCTCCCGGCAATGGAACTGCGGGTTTCTCCCCCCAAGACTTCCGGGATTTTCCCGCTAGGATCTCCTCCGGTCGCTGCCGATACTGTAAGTGAGTGCTGGAAAGTCCCATTCACCACCCAAGGGCGGACAGTGACGAGAGGCGACATGCCGTTCGGGACCTTGACGAATGGATTCCGTATCGTATTGGCAGGACGGTCTCCACATGCTATATTTTCAAGCCAACCTCCATATGACCGACTCTGTAAAGAGAAAGGCATCATCGTGAAACGACGACTGGTTCTGTGTGGGCTCAACCTGATGCTCCTCGCCGTTGTCCTGCTTCCGACAGGCAACGCCATGGCCGTGTGTGACACTCCACCGGCATGCCAGTGTGAGTGCCTTGACGAGTGGGACAGCTGCGCGGAAGGGATGTCGACAGAAGACGCCCGGAAGAAGTGCGATCCCGATTACGACGATTGCTACGAAGAGAACTGTTCTTGGTAGACCTCGAACCACGGAGTAGCGGTACATTGGACATGGTTGCAAGTCGTATCGGACGCTCCGCATCAATCCTGCTGGCGTGGTGGTCGTTCAGCTGCGGAGACTCCGGTGCTCGACCGGACTCCTTGGGCGCACAGGACAGTGCAGCCTTCAGCACACCGCGGCCCCTTCTGGTTCTGGGCGACTGGTCGGGCGACGGCGGCACGGACTTCCTGGACATCGTCGGTGCTTTTGTGGACAGGGAAGCCAGAGTCATGGTAATCGGGAATTCGGGCGACGGTACGATCAGGTTCTTCAGCACTGATGGAGACTGGCGCAAGAGCGTTGGTGGCATTGGGGATGGACCGGACGAGTTCCAGAGCCTGGGCGGAGTGTTCGAATACCGGGGCGATTCGGTTCTGGCGTTCGACCGCTGGGAATACCGGGCCGCGCTGTGGCCGTATGAAGGGGGCCGGGTCCGGTGGGTGTCACCTGAGAATTTACCGGTCGGTCTGCGCTTCCCGACCCTTCGGGGTTCCCTGCGAGACGGAAGATTGCTATGGACGGCGGAAGCGGCTGACGATCGGTACGATGAACCTGGGGTCTCGCATTCTCGTCACGTAACGGTCTTTCTCACGTCGCCGGACGGCCGTGGCTTCCAACCGGTCGGGGAAACCGCTGGGGCCATGTTGTACCGTTATCGGTCTTCGAGGTTCGCGAGGGGCATGGCTCCGTTTTCCCCACGGTCGTTCGCGGCGGCTGACGATTCCGTGGTCTACTTCGGTTCGACCTGGTTTCCCAGAGCGATGCGCTTTACCTCCGCTGGAATGCCAGTCGAGTCCGTGCGCTTCGATTCAGGCAGGAAGGCCTTCTCACCTGCGCAACGGGAGGCCGATCTCACGATCCGCCGGAGTGAGGTGGAACGAAGGCCCCCAACGCCGCTTCGAGCCGCGAGGCTAGCCGAACTGGAGTTGCTGCCATATCCCGATTCTCTTCCCGCAATGGGTGCGATCGTCGTTGGACGTGACGGTCGGTTGTGGGTGGCGGAGTATGTGCCACCCCAGAGCGGAGCGGATCAGGCCTTTCCGGGATCTCGCAGGTGGGCTGCCTACTCCGAGCTCGCAAGGAAACGTCAAGCCTACCTCTTTGAGGAGAGGGTCAGGCTCTTATGGGCCGACAACGCCGTGGCCGTCGGCGTCGTCCAGGATACGCTTGACGTCGAGCGGATCGTGGTGGTTCCCGTCCCCGAAGATGAGAGAGTCGGTAACAGGTGAAGCGGCTCGGGACTGCCGAGGCTGGATTGGCGCTGTGCTTGCTGTTATTGACCGCGATGAGTCTGCGGTCGTCGGGGTCCTTGGGAAGCCGCATTCGTGACTGGAATCAGCAGAGACAGGTTGTGGAACTGTATCGAGCAGGGTGGGAGGAGGAGGCGTCTACGCGAGGAAGCATCCAAGGGGATGACGGAAGCCCGATCACAGCCTTCGCGTTCAGCGACTACTCCTGCCGCTACTGTCGATTGTCACATGCGCGTGTGAACCGGCTGGTTGCCGATGAGGATGCAGCGGTGGTCGTGATACATGTACCGACGTCGCGTCGCGCCCGTGAGGCTGCCCGGGCCGCCATCTGTGCGGAGGATCAGGGGGCGTTCGCCCGAGTGCATGAACATCTGATGACGGCAGAGGACTGGACCAAGACCGATCCGAACTGGGAGACGACGGCTCGAAGGGCCGGTGTTCCATCGGTTCCCCAATTCCTCTCCTGCCTCAACTCGTCGGCCACGACCGAGCGATTGGAACAGGATCTTCGATTGGCAACGCGCTGGAAGGTGAATGGCACGCCCACTTTCGTGTCACCACACACGCGTATCGTCGGGAGTCCAACCGAAGAGGATTTGCTCAGACTGCTTGGTCGCTAACCCTGCCCTCGATTCGCCACCTACTCGCCTGTGACGATCCGGTGGTTGGGCGAACGGGTAACTCCGGAGGGTGGAGAGCCGGACTGGCCCGAAGCGGACGCGATCATCGGCACCTCCGTTTCTGGGTGGCAGGTTGTTCACTCGCCAACCTCGGCGAGGAATACTGTATCCACCATGTTCGGTGCCTACGAGGGCCGGGGGTGCCCGCGAGGCCGATCTGGTCTGCTACTGATTCGTGAAGGCCGGACTGTATCTGGGCCAGGGGTGCTTCGACGCGGGTTGGTTTGGTCGCGGTCAACTCGATCCGGGGCGGAGCGAAACGCCGGGTGCCGGAACGGGGGCAACGGACGGCCGATCTTCGACGCGGGGAGCGACGAGCCGTGCTCTCAAGCCTCCATCTTCGGTTCGCAAGGCCGCGCGCGGAGGCGTCGTCAAGATGCCCGTCGGGATCGAGGTCTACGGGATCGGCATCGACCCGCAGCGCCGGGCAAGACCACGGATGAACCGGGGGTGGAGCGGTTTGTCTCTTGCGCGCTGGACCGCCGCTGACGAGCCCTCGGGAACACCGCTATATTGGCTTGGTCCCACTCCTCCACCTGCGGGCGGAAGAGCGTTCGAATCACTCAGTCGGCGCAAACTGCCATGTACTTTCTTGACATCCATGATCGGGATTTCATCGAACTGCTCTTAGCTCTGCCGAGTTCGCCAGCAGTGACGCGGGCGCACATCCTTGGGGCGTTCGGCGTGCTGGTCACGGGCGACGATCCAGTCGCTTGGTGGAGCGCTCTGGCCCTCGATCGTGGCAAGCAGGGTGCCGCAAACGCCGTGGCGCAGTTGGTCATCGACAAAGGAGGGAAGCGAGTATCGGCCATGATCAAGGCCGAAGCCGCTGGGCGGAGCATCGAGCCACGAGCGGATGACCCGAAGCTGGCGAGACTCCTCTTCGACGAATCGATGGAGGACCTCTATGACCAGTTTGGGTTGCAGCATGGTGTGTGTGAGTACTTCAACGAAACCCAGGCAGGCCGGGAGGAAGGTGACCGCGACCCGCCGAAGCCGGGGAGCGGGGTCGAGCAAGATGGCCGCGCAGGCGACGAACACGACGAACCGAGTCTTGTTGATCCGTCTTCGGCAACGCCGAGGGCGAGCGCACAGGGCGGTGCCAAATGGACGCTGAAACGCGTCCAGAGCCCGTCGAGGGGGTTCCTCACCGTCCCGATCGAATGGAAAGAAAAGGACTTGGAGAAGTTCCTGTGGGACGGCTGGGAGTCCATCGACTTCGGCTTCGACCGGCCGATCCACCTTGTCGGGAAACAGCAACGCTTGAGCGAAGGCACGAACGACAGGGTGGACCTTCTCGCCGTGGGCACATCCGACGAAAGATTCGCTATCGAGTTGAAGATCACCGCAGCACGACGCGGGGACTACACCCAACTCACATCCTACATGGGGAACTTGGAGTCGAGCGGTGTCCCCGCAGACAAGGTTCGCGGCATCCTGGTTGCACCTGCTTTTTCCCAAAAGGTGCTCAACTCAGCGGCAATCGAACCCCGCATCACGCTCCTCCAGTTCAACAGGAAGCCGTAAGAGCATGTACCTGCGGGACCAAGCTGGAGCCGTGCCGACTATGGCCCGAACGCGTCTGGAGACTAGGTGAGAGTCCCGCAAGGGGGCCTATCCCCATCGCATCAGCGGCGGACCGCATGGATATCGACAGATTGGGCAGATCCGAGTCGCAGGATCTGTGATGGGCTTCCTACGGAGTGCTTCCATGATGCCGGTAGAACTCCCGCCATTCAAGCTCGGTCTTCCCGCTTTCGCGGCACGATCCAGCCGGATCCCGTACAATGGCAGGAAACGCAGATCGTGCAGTCCCAGTTGACTTTAGACGATTTCCTGCCGGGATTCTGGCCTCGCGTGTTCTGCCGGGCTGGCAAGTTGCAGGTGGCGACAATCACGGTAAGAAGTCGCGTAAGTTCAATCAGGACTGCACGATCTGCCAATCTTGCCATTGAGCCATACCCGTTCCCGTCAGATCGTGATGGCGGGAAAACAGGGTCAATAGGCGGGAATCCCAATTGGCTTCGCATGCGCTTGCCGACGGTCGAAAGATCATCGCGGCGGCTTACGCGAGGAAAGGTTCCCATGAGGACTGGTCCTCTTTCATCCGGTAGTGTGTCACACGCGAGCCGACCAGATGCCCAGGGTCCAGCGGACGCTTGGCGAACGGGTTGTGGTACACAGCCAAAGCATACTCGGGGTCTCCTCCCGTGTCCGGTGATTCCGGTCCGGACAGACCGAAAGGAATCGCGACGCCGTCGAAGAACTCGCGCAGCACGGCGATGCAGGAAACCGATGTGTTCATCTCGGGAGTCAGCTTCTTGCCGGGACCTGGTCGTTCGCGTACGGGAACGATGGGCGAGCCCGGGTCCGACGGAACGTAGTACTCGATGACATCCAGACCACGCATGGCGGTGAGCACGGCGTAGGGGTCGTCGTGTAGTGAGCACGGGGTGCGGTTGTACACGACCACCATTCCCGGGTCAGACTGCCCAAGCGCCTTTAGCTGATTGTTGGCTTTCGGGATCACCTGACGCAACCGATGTCCCGGTTTGCCGCCGAGCACGCCTGAACCCCTTCCGTGTGCCGCTTCCTGTTCCTCCGGATTCGGATCGAATTGCTTCACCTCCACAACGATACCAGCGCCATCCCTCAATTGGAGGCAGAAATCGGGCACCTTACTGCCCTCCGGCACGGAGTGCTCATCAATCTTCTCGACGCTCCAGCCTTGAGACTTGCAGAAGCGGCAAAAGAGTTCTTCGGACTCGGTCATCCGGCGTTCCATCTCTCAAATGAAGTTTCGAGTTGCTCCCAGGTCAAAGATAACAAGCCAGCCTCGTCCGCGAGTCGAGGGGGCCGTTCGGTCGCGGCCCTCAGAAGGAAATGCCGTGCCCCAACAGCTCGACCCCATTGACAGCCCCGCGATTCCCTTGCGAACGGCGGTAGAGCAATCCCATGATTCGGATGGAATGCCTCGCGCTGGCCTGCCGGGTCAGCTGTGAGGCCCCGTTCTCGGGTGCCGTATGGAAAGGAGTCGGATCGTGGCAATGGAGGAGGAAGATGAGCCGGACAGTTCGCGCCCACCCGTCTTCCCGATTGGTCTGGTTCAGGTGGACGCCTCCGGCGCTCTTGATGCTCTCGGCCTTCCTGATTGCCCAGCCCGGTTCCGCCCAAGACTGCTCCATCGGCAGAGACGAGTGGGACGACATCCAGCGGTTTCGGAACTGCATCGAGGAGCATGGGCTTGATGCATGGAGTCCGTGGGTGCTACATCAGGCGGCGGAATACACGTCCAATCCGACCATCGTGCGCCTCTTGCTTCAGGCCGGAGCGGATCCCAACGCTCCAGACGACAACGGGCTCACACCACTGCACTGGGGTTCGGAGAACAGCAACCCCATGGTGGTGACCCACCTCCTGGATGCGGGTGCGGACCTGAACGCCAGGGACAACGAAGGCTACACGGCCCTCCACTGGGCCGCGGCCCAGAGCGGGAACGGCCGGGTGGTCAAGGCGCTGCTGGACCGGGGCGCCGATCCCTTCGCCGAGAGCAACGATGGCCGCACGCCCCTGCACTCGGCGCTTCGGTACCGCGCCGATGCGAGCGTCGTGTCCAGGATGCTCGACGCGGGTGCCGACGAGAATCTGACCTCGCTGCAACTCTCCGTGCTGCAAGGGGACGTGATGGCGGTGGACCGGATGCTGGCGGAGGGTGCCGATCCGAACGAGGTAGACCGATATGGTTGGGGGCCGCTGCATTTCGCGGTTCCCCTTGCCGGACTGGAGGCGGTTTCGGCGCTGTTGGCTGCCGGGGCAGATCCAAGGGTACGGACGATCAGCGGCGCGACCCCTCTTCACCTGGCGGCGCCGCAAGCACCGGAATCGGTGGTCGCGGCTCTACTGCGTGCCGGAGCTGATCCGAACGCGAAAGAGGACGAAGGTGGTCGGACGCCGCTGCACAATGCGGCTTGGTACCGGCAAGAAACACTCCTACCAGTGATCACTTCTTTGCTGGAGGCGGGCGCGGATCCAGGATCCCAAGCCAACATGGACGACGACGGTGACGGCGCGCTGCATCTGGCTCTGATGAACTCGGAGGTGACGGCTCCAGTGGTTGGGGCCCTGCTCAATGCGGGGGCCGACCCGCTGGCACGCAATCAGTCGGGCAACACGCCCCTCCACATCGCTGCGGACCGGACCGACGACGTAGCCATAATCGAAGCACTACTGCTCGCCGGCGCCGACCCGCGGGCGGAAAACGAAGCCGGCAGCCGCGCCGTGCATCTCGCATGGGACATCCGCGGCAGCGCGGCCTGGTGGCGCCTCGTGGTACCGGAGGGGGCGCTGGCACCCGGAAGGACATTCGACGGCAGCCTCAGCTCGTCCGACGCGGTCTGGGACGACGGCTCGCACTACGACGTGTGGACCGTGACCGCGCGGACGGTGGGGCAGCGTGTAGTCATGGATATGGAGTCGGACGACGTGGACGCCTACCTGAGGGTGCTCCGGAACGACGGCACGGCGGTCGCGTCCGACGACGATGGAGGGTCGGGATCGAACGCGCGCGTGGAGTTTCGGGCGGTCTACGCCGGGGACTACCTCGTCATCGCCACGAGTTACGAAGCGGGCGAAACTGGCGCGTACCGGGTGAGGGTTCGGTGATGGGGTTGACCAAGACACCGGAATGGTTATCCCAGTCCAAGCGTGGCCGAAGGAATGTATCTGGCATAACCCGAACCTCCACCAGATTGCTCACGCTGCTGCCGATCCTGATCGGGCAGCCGCTTCCGCTACGGTCTGCCATTGCGCAGGAGGTGGGCCAACGGTTCCGCGACTGCCCGTCCTGTCCCGAGATGGTCGTCGTTCCGGCGGGCACCTTCATCATGGGGTCGCCGGAGTCGGAGAAGGGCCGCCTCCGAACTGTGTACGACGAAGACGGGACGGCCATTCGATGGACCGTGATCGATGAGGTCGAACTCGAAGTGGAGATGGGACAGCGCCTCGTCGTCGTCGAGGGTCCGCAGCGCTACGTGACGATTGGGGCGCCGTTTGCCGTCGGGGCCTACGAGGTGACGTTCGACGAGTGGGACGCGTGCGCTCGCGTCGGAGGATGCGGCGGATTGATCCCCGACCATGAGGGATGGGGTCGCGGACGCCGCCCGGTGATCAACGTCACTTGGGACGAGGCGCAGGCCTACGTCCGCTGGCTGTCGAACGAGACCGGAAACGAGTACAGGTTGTTGAGCGAAGCGGAGTGGGAGTACGTGGCGAGGGCCGGAACCGAGACCGCGCGCTATTGGGGAGAGACTCCGTCCGAGCAGTGCCGGTACGCGAACGGGGCTGACGCCGTGGCGCTCGCCGCCAACCCGGAGTGGAGGACGGCGCGATGCTCGGACGGGCATCTGGGAACCGCTCCGGTCGGTTCTTACGACCCGAATCCGTTTGGACTGTACGATGTTCTCGGCAACGTTTGGGAGTGGACCCAAGACTGCTGGAACGAGCGGTATTCGGGTGGACCGGCCGACGGGGCTACGTGGGAGTCCGGCGATTGCTCGACGCGGGTTCAGAGGAGCGGTGGATGGGCCAACGAGCCGGAGAGCCTTCGGTCGGCGAGTCGTAGCCGAGTGCCGGTCGGAGAGCGATACGACACGGCCGGGTTCCGCGTCGCGCGCGCCTTGCGGCCGGGGTGAATCCCATGTCCAGCGGCCGTCCTTGGGCGTATCACTACCGTAGCAGGGGCTTTGCCTCAGAACGCGAACGCGCCGAGCACCTCTTCATGCTCTCCGAGAAGATGCGAGCACCGCTGGGCATTGGGGTCAGGAAGCCCAAGCGGCGGCGACGATGAGCTCTGCCGATCCGCTACGGCTCGCTCTCCAGCTACGTGTGGGAATCCTCGAGCGGAGGGAGAATCCGAAACACGTAGTCGGTCAGAATCAGCATGTTCATGCTGTGCTTGTGCGTCGAATAGGCCACCCGGCCATGCATGGCGGCGTGACGATTGGGGACCGGATCCCGCTCGAATCTCTCCCGCTCGCCCTCGGTCCATACCTGCTCGTAGGCGTGCTTTCGAATGCGTTCGAGCATGACCCAGTCGAACAATTCTCTGAAGTCACGCTCGGTCGGCTCTCCCGATGCAAGCAGTTTCTCGATCATCGGTCTTGAACGGTGTCCAGCACCGATGATCCGCTCGATTTCGGGGAACAACAAGCGGCAGATGCACCGGTACAGTCCAGACTCGTGGGCTATGAGGGCCTCCCCGAACGTCGCCCTCGCTTCATCGTCAATGTGATACGTTGCGAGATCTAACTGCATGTTGTCACGAATCTTAGTCCAGCGGGCGCGGTAGTGGTCGGCGACGCGACCATCCAGCAGAGCACGGTCGTCTCCGCATCCTTCTACAAGCCGGTTGGGTACGGAATAGTGGGGAAGCCAGCCCACTCTGTTCAATGCGTCGTGGGCCTGTTTCCGCTCGTGGAACCGCTTGAGAGCAGGCTGAGTCCGCTCAATGGCTTTGGCTGCCGCCTCAGCGGTTCGTTCGAATTCCTCCAGAAAAGGCGCGGCGGCGGCAGACCACTCATTCAGTCTCTCCAGGGCAGGACCCAGCGAACCCTCCACTTGCCGAACCGCTGCAGTGACCTGCGCGGCCACCGGCGTTGCCGTTTGGACCAGCCGTTCTAAATTGCGGACGTATGTGCGGCCCGAAGTCTCCTGCAAGGCGCGAACGTCCTCGAAAATGGCTGCAATGTCGTGGCCGTGCATTGCCGAGTATGCGTCTTTCGCTGCCCAGACCGCAGCAATCACCCGGTCGTCACCTACGGCCCGCACTGCAGCAATCACCCGGTCGTCACCTTTGGCCCGCACCGCGGCGATGATCCGGTCGTCCCTATTGGTCTCCATGGCTGATCTCCATCAGTTCGCTGGGAGTGCCTGGCTTCGCGGATCACAAGCTCTGAAACGGCGAGTTGGAATCTGTCCCGGGCGGTACGCCACCACTCGCGAGTCACCTGCTGACGACCGATGTCTCAATATACGCTACAGACTTCATCTTGGCTGTGTAATCCTTCCCCGTGGCATGTATGCTGGACATTACATAATGTAATGTTGTCTTTACGTTGCGAGCGCACGAGGCGAAGCGGCCCAGCGCGGATGCATCGCCACTCCAATGCCGGGGGTTTTCCGCGTCCCCTACCCCTTCACCGCCAGATACCGGATCTGCTGAATCGCAACCGACAGCCCCGCAAGGCTGATCGGATCCTCCGCCTCCACCTCGTCCAGGAGTTCGTGGAAGCGGGCCATGCGGGAATCGCTCTCGCCGTAGCCGAGGACGCCGGCGAGGGCGTCGTCACCCGCGAGCGCGCTCTCGGTCAGGTTGCGGCGAATCGCACCCAGATCCTGGACGAGCCCGAGCGCCCAGCGCTGCTGCCACCGCCCCTCGCCCCTCGACTGCTCGATCGAGCGCATGAGCCAGGGGATCCGCAGTTCCTCGGTGACCCAGTAGTACACCCTGGCGGCGCGGACCGGATCGGTCTTCGTGGTGCGCGCCAGCCGGAGGATCTCGAGAAGGTGATCGAGGAAGCGCAGCCCCACCAGGTTGCGCACGAACGCCTCGTCGTCGACGCCCGACAGGCCGTCCCTGACCCGCCTCACGAAGTCATCGCGGTCCTCGCCCGCGACGATCTCGTGGAACTTCTGGCGGAGCGCGCCGAGGCCCTCAAGGCTGCCTTGAATGAGCGCGGTCGTGGACTCTTCCGGATCGCTGTTCGTGAGCACCCAGCGCGTGGTGCGCTCCAGAACCCGGGCCAGCGCCATCGTCCACCGATAGATCACCGCCGTGGGCACGACGCCTTCCCGCGACCGGATTTCGCTGAGCAGCAGCCGATGCTGGGTGAGCTTGGCCGCCACCAGCCAGGCGCGCGCGATCTCGGTCGGCTCGCGGCCCGTCTCGTGTGACAGCCGGTCGATGAAGGTCGATCCCATCAGGTCCACGAGGTCGTTCGTCATCTGACAGGCGACGATCTCGCGGCGCAGCCGGTGGTTGACCGCTCTCTCGCGCCCCACCGCATGGACGGCTTCGAAGGGGAAGTAGTCGAAGAAGTAGTCGGCCGTCGAAGGCTCGTCCGGAAGGTCGGAGGAGAGAAGGGCGGCCTGTAGATGCAGCTTGGCGTAGGAGAGCAGGACGGCGAGTTCCGGGCGCGTGAGCGACTGATGCTCTTCCTTCCGGGAGCTGAGCTGATCCCACGAGGGAAGTCCCTCCGCGTCGCGGTCGAGGAGGCCCGAGCGGCTCAGGTGGGTCATCAGCGTCCAGAACTGGTCGACGTTGCGGCGGGCCCGGTACTCGTCGAAGGAGACCGCCTGACAGTGGGACTCGTTGTCGCTCAGAACCAGCGCGGCCACGGAATCGGTCAGGCGGTCGACGAGTTGGTTGCGCTCGTCCCGCGTAACCTCGCCGGTGTTCAGGACCTCGTTGAGAAGGATCTTGAGGTTGACCTCGCGGTCCGAGAGGTTCACGCCGCCGGAATTGTCGAGCGCGTCGGTGTTGATACGGCCGCCGTGCAGCGCGTACTCGACCCGTGCGGCCTGCGTGAATCCCAGGTTGCCGCCTTCGCCCACCACCTTCGCGCGCAGTTCGCTCGTGTCGATGCGGACCGGGTCGTTCGAGGCGTCGCCGGCGTCGGCATGGCTTTCGTGGTTGGCCTTCACATACGTGCCGATCCCGCCGTTCCAGAGCAGGTCGACGGGGGCTTTCAGGACCGCGCGAATGAGGCTTTCGCCGTCGAGGGTCTCCACGTCGGCGGGCAGTCCCAGCGCCTCGCGCGCCTCGAGCGTGAGGTCCACCGACTTGACCCCGCGGGGCACGATCATGCCGCCGGTCGAGAGCAGCGAGCGGTCGTAGTCGTCCCACGACGAGCGGGGCAGCGCGAACAGCCGCTCGCGCTCCCTGAAGGTGGACTCGGCGTCCGGGTCGGGATCGATGAAGACGTGCCGGTGATCGAAGGCCGCGATGAGACGGATGCACCGCGAGAGGAGCATCCCGTTGCCGAACACGTCGCCGCTCATGTCGCCGATGCCGGCGACCGTGAAGGACTGGTTCTGGATGTCGCGTCCCATCTCGCGGAAGTGCCGCTTGACCGACTCCCAGGCCCCGCCGGCGGTGATCCCCACCTCCTTGTGGTCGTAGCCGTTCGAGCCCCCGGAAGCGAAGGCGTCGTCGAGCCAGAAACCGTAGTCGGCGGCGATCGCGTTGGCCGTGTCGGAGAAGGGCGCGGTGCCCTTGTCCGCGGCCACCACGAGGTACGGATCGAAGCCGTCGTAGCGGATCACGCGCTCGGGGGGCTCGCCGTCGGCGCTGAGGTTGTCGGTGATGTCGAGCAGGCCGCGCATCAGCGTGCGGTACTGCTCCTTCGCCTCGTGGCCCATCGCCTCGCGCTCCGCAAAGGACCGGAGGCAGACGAAGCCGCCCTTCGAGCCGCTCGGCACGATGACCGCGTTCTTCACCATCTGGGTGTACACGAGACCCAGCACCTCGGTGCGGAAGTCGTCCGGCCGGTCGGAGTGGCGGATGCCGCCGCGCGCCACCGAGGCGCCTCGCAGGTGGATCCCCTCCATCCGCGACGAGCGCACCCACACCTCGTACTTGAGCCGGCTTCTGGAGACGGCCTGCAATACCTCGCAGTCGAACTTGAACGAGACGTAGGGCACGCCCCCCGACCGACGCGTCGGCGCGCAGCCGCCGCACTGGAAGTAGTTCGTGCGAATCGTCGCGAGGATGACCGTCTGGTAGGCCCGCAGCGCCCGGTCGTGGGCCAGCGAACTCACCCCGACAAGCTCCTCCGCGAGTTCCAGCTTCAGCTCCGCCACCTTTTCGTCCCGTTCCTCCCTGCTGTCGGGACTGTCGGGGTCGAAGCGCACCTGGAAGAGCCGGAAGAGCAGCCGCCCTATCTTCGGGTAGCTGTCGAGGGCCGTCGGCAGAACCTGCCGGCTGGGGATCGCGCCGATCTGGAAGGCGTAGCTCGCGTAGGCGCGAAGGACCTCGGTCTCCCGCCACGACATCCCGGTGCGCTGGACCAGGCGGTTGAACCGGTCGTTGGTGGCGTCGCCGGCGCGGACGGCCAGAATCGTCTCGGACAGGACCTCGCCGCGGCCCTCCACGTCCACCGGCTCGCCTTCCGAGGTCTGCACCTCGAAGGTGTAGATGACCGAGTCCTCCTGCCCCTCCTCGCGCAGATCGAAGGGCGAGACCGCGATGACGCGGAGGCCGCAGTTCTCCAGCACCGGCATGAAGTCCGACAGGATGATCTGGTGGTGCTTGATGTAGACCTTGAGTTCGGTGTGGCGTCCGGCGGCGAAGAAACGAACGGACTCGGTGCGGCCCTCCTCGCGCATTGCCTCCAGTTCCTGGATGTCCCGGATCGCGACGCCCGGATCGTTGGCGGCCTTGTACTCGGGCGCGAAGGAGCGTTCATAGTGCCGCGCGAGGCGCCGGGCCTCGTCGGTGGGACGCTCCTCGCTCAGCAGATCGCGCACCTCGTCGAACCACGAGCGCGTGAGGTCGGCGACCGTAGCCCGCAACTCCTCCGCGTCCACCTCGGCCATCTGGTCCGGGGGGCCGCCCAGGTAGAAGTGGAGCCGGGCCTGGTCGCCCGCGCTCATGGCGAGGTGATAGTTCAGGATCTCGGCGGAATACCGATCCACCACCCACGCCTCGAACTCTCGCCGGAAACTCCCGGAAAAGCGGCTGCGCGGGAGAACGACCATGATCGACACGCCCCGCCCGAGGGCGTCGCGCCGGACCGAGACGAAGACCTCGGCGGTGTTGTAGCGGATCAGGATCGTGCGGATGTCCTTCGCGATCTCGTCCGCCGAGGCGAGGAAGAGCTCCTCCTTGGGAAGCGAACCGAAGATCGTGATGACTTCCTTGTAGTCGTGCGATCCCTCGGCGAGCCCCGAACGGTCGAGGATTGTGTCGAGCTTCTGGCGCAGGATGGGAATGTCCTGGGCGGGTTCGGAGTAGGCCTGCGAAGTGAAGAGCCCCAGGAAGCGGTGTTCGCCGACCACCGACCCGTCGGCGCGCACCTTCTTGACGCCGATGTAGTCCATCCGGGCCCGGCGGTGTACGGTGGACTCGGCGTTGGTCTTGCTGATGATGAGAATGGGGCCGGAGAAAGCGCGCTCGCGCATTCCGGTACTCAGCTGGCTGACCGGAACGGGACGCGCGAAGGTCGACCCTCCTTCGCTCTGCAGAATCCCCAGGCCGGAGCCGGGCTCGACCATGACGCAGGGCTCTCCACCGGGCTCGACAGGCTCGAAGGTGTAGTAGCGGTATCCAAGGAAGACGAACCCGCCGTCGCGCAGCCACCGCAGGAAGGCCTGGATTTCGCGGAACTCGGAGCGGCTGGCGCGGAGATCGCGCATCCGGAAGCTCAGCTCCGAAACGACGTCGCCGATCTTGTCCACCATCAGCCCGAAGTCGTCGGTGGCCTTGACGACGTCCTCGAGGCGGCGCGTGGTCTCGTCGCGCAGCGAGTCGAGCACCTCCTGGTCCGCAACCCGGGATATCTCCGCATAGACCATCGACTCGGTGCGATGGCGCTCTCCGGGCGCGTGCAGGTCGACGATCGTGCCGTCCTCGTTCCGCTCCACCTTCATGAGCGGATACACGATGTGCGCAATCCTGCGGTCGGCCGAATGGAGGAACTCGCGGATCGTGTCCACGATGAACGGCCGCTCGGAGACGTTGGTCCGCACGACCGTGACCGGCGCATACCAGCCGGCCTCGTCCTCGCTGGGGTTGATCACCTCCACATCCACGCGGTCGGGACGGCTCCGGTCGAGGAATTGGAAGGAGTTCAGGCACACCCGCGCCAGATGATCCGTCCCCCGCTCCTCGATGAAATCCGTCGGGGCCTTGCCAAGGAAGAAGGAAACGAACTTCTCGAGGAGCCGGAAGCGGTCGTCGTCCACCTCCGCCCGAAGGACGGCGAGAACGTCGTGAATCGCCTGCGACTTCTCCGGGGAATCCGCCCCGTGAGCTTGCGGGCTGCCGGCCTGTTCCGAGGCTCCGAGCGACGTCACTGCCATAGGCAACCGTTCTCGACTCCGGAGTGATCGACGGCCTTTTCGGCGGCCGCCCAAGGGATCCGTACGGCGATCATGAAGGAGAAGCTAACCGAACCCCTTCCAATACCGCCAGACGTTACCTTAGGGAGTCGTGCCACACCCTGTTCGCGGAGCCACCGTGCGATTCCTTCACATCGCCGATGTCCATCTGGATACCCCGTTCGCGGGCCGGTCGGAGGCCATGCGCACCCGCTTGCGACGCGCGTCCCTCACCGCGTTGAGCCGGTGCGTCGCGACTGCGGTCGCTGAGCAGGTGGATGCCGTGCTGATCGCCGGCGATCTCTTCGACGGTACCTACCTCTCCTTCGAGACCGAGCGCTTTCTTCTCGGGCAGTTGCAGCAGCTCTCCGACGAGGGCATCCAGATCGTCTACGCCACCGGGAACCACGACCCCGGCCAGGGCTCCCGCGCCGGCGACCTCGAATGGCCCGACTCGGTGACCGTTGTCGCGACGGCCGCAGCGCAAACGGTGCCGATCACGGGACGCGCGGGAGAGACTGTCGGCTATGTGACCGCGGCCGGCCACGCGACCGCGCGCGAGACCGACGACCTCTCCCGGCTGCTGCAGCCCGTGGGCAACTCCGATCTGCCCCAGGTGGCGCTGCTGCACACGCAGGTGGCCTGGAGCGGCGCCGACCGCGTGCACGGGCCGTACGCGCCCTCCAGTCTCGAGTCCCTGCGCGCGGCCGGCTTCCACTACTGGGCGCTCGGGCACGTGCACACCCGGCAGGAACTCTCCGGCGACCCCCCGATCCACTACTGCGGCAGCCTTCAGGGACGCAATCCGGGGGAGACCGGCGCCAGGGGCGGCCTGCTGGTCGATCTGGGCGATCCGGCCGCGCCGGTCGTCGAATTCAGGGAGTTCTCGCCGATCCGGTGGGAGAAGCTCACGGTGGCCACGCTGGGAGACGCGCGCACGCTGGACGACGTGGTCGGCGAGGTGACGGCAGCGTGGGAGGCCGCCCGCGAGGCGGATCCCGGCGGGGCCGATCCCCGTGAGGCCGATCGCGCCGAGGCCCCTCCCGGCGGGGCGGAGACCGGCGAGCCCCATCCCGCCGAGGCGGAGACCGAGTGGATGGTGGCGGTCGATCTCGAGGGGCCTTCGCCGATCTGGCGCCTGTTGCGCGACCCGCAGGAGCTGGTGACGATGGCGGACGAGTTTGCCGCGAGGCTGAACGTGATCGGTGTCGAGGTGCGGAGCGCGAAGGTGCATCCCGGGGTGCGCGTCGAGGAGCATGTGGGGCGCCGCGATGTCCTGGGCGCGACCCTGCAGCTCGCGCGGGCCGTGGCGGCGGGCGGCGAGACGCTGGGACTGTCGGAAACCGACCTGGCCGGGTTCGACCCCGATCGCGACGCGACCCTGTCTGCCTACCTGCATCGCCTGCTCGAGGGCGGCAGCGAAGAGATCCTGGTGCGAATGCTCGATCCCGAGGAATTGACCGAGTGAAATTCGAGTCCATTCACGTCGCCCGCTACGGGTGTCTGGAAGATCTCCGCACGCCGGACCCCCTGCCCTCGATCGTCGTGGTTCTGGGACCCAACGAGAGCGGCAAATCCACCTTCTTTTCTTTCCTGACCAATCTCCTGTACGGCTTTCGCCCCGCCACCCGCGATGGCCACCCCTACACGCCGTGGTCCGGGGGCGATCCCGAGGGGTCGGCGCGCATCCGCCTCGACGACGGAACGACCGTGGAGCTCGAGCGCCGCCTGGCATCGGCCGGGCGCGGAAGGCTGACCATCGACCGGGTGACGGAAGACATCCGCAACCGGTCCCTGGCCGCGGCCGGTCATGTCAACCGGGGCGTCTTCCGCCATGTCTACGCGCTCACCCTCGCCGAACTGGCCAGCCTCGAGGGCGAGAGCTGGAACATCGTGCAGGACCGGCTGGTCGCGGCGCTCGGCATGAGGGGCCTGAAGCCGGCCCGCGAGGTGGCGGCGCAGTTCGAGGTCGAGGCCAATCGCCAATGGCGTTCCGACAACCGGGGCCGTCCGCGCTACCGGGTCCTGCAGGACGAATTGGCCGACCTCAATCATCTCAGGCGCGAGGCGGTGGATCTGGACCGCGTGCTGCGGGCGAAGGTGGACGAAAAGACGACGGCAGAGAGAGCGCTCGATGTGCTGCGCAACGAAAGACTGGCCGAAAGGGAGCTCCGGGAGGTTCTCGAAGACCGGATCGGGCGGCTGCTCCCGGTGCGCCGCTCGCTCGTCCGGATCGAGGATCTGCTGGAGAGCGCCGGGGAGGCGGACGAACTGGAGGGTCTGCCGTCCGATCCCCGGGAGCACCTGGAGGCACTCCGGGCCCGGCATCGCGAGGCGGGCGTGCGCGTCGAGAAGATCGAGCGCGAGATCGCCGTTTGCCGCGAGACCATCGAGGCCTACGAAGAGGGCAGCGATGCCGCGATCGTGAGGGAGGAGGAGCGGGTGCGCCGCGCGGCAAGTCTGACGATGCGCATGGGCGAGTTGAAGCGCGACGCCACCGCCGCCGAGGATGAGGTCGCGCAGATGACGGCCCGCTGCGGCGAGCAGAGTGCGTCGCTCTTCTCCGCTCCCTGGAACGAGGTCGCTCTCGACGCCCTCGTTGCCGTGCCTGCCAGGTCGCTCCTCAAGCGCGTGCGCGACTACGAAGCCGCCCGCGCCAAGCTCGCGGTTGAAGAGGAAGGGGAACGCGGACGCAGCCTGATGCGCCTTCCGGCGGCGATGCGGCCCGGCTCCGCTCGCCTGGTCGCGGGGATCGGCCTGCTGGCTGCCGCGCTCGGCCTGGGCGTTTGGCCCGCCCTCTACCCGACCGCCACACTGTCGCTCGGCGGCGTGGCAATCGGCGGCGGCGCCGCGCTCACCACCGCCGTCCTGCTCGGAGTCACCGGGGCCATCCTCATCATCATGCGCCAGGACGCCGTGCGCCGATACCGGCAGTACCGGCGCGCCGTGGCCGACGCCGAGAACCAGAGGGCGGACAGGATCGCGGCGCTCGGGGTCAGGGTCGGGAGGGCGAGGAGCGCGGTCGCAGACCTGGTCGCCGAACTCCCGATCGCCCCGGAGCTGCTCGAGGCGCCGAGCCTGGATCTGCCGGCCGGGATCGAGCGGATGGCCGATCTGGCGGACCGTCTCGCCGAGCGGAAGCGGGTGCTGGGAGAGCGGCGGGAACGGGTCGAAAGCACTGCCGCGGAAATCCGCCAGACGAGGGAGTGGGTCGGCGCGCGGGCCGGTGCGGACGCGGAGGCCGAATTCGGTGGCCTGATGGGTGTCCTGGAGAAGGCGCTCAAGGGCCGCGAGGGCGCGGTTCTGGCCAGCCAGCATCTGCGCCGGCTGCAGGGCGACCTGGAAGAGGCTCGGGCGAAGGGCGAGGCGGCCGTCCGGCACCGCGACGAGTTCGTGTCGCGGCTCGCCGGCCTGGGGGACGGAGACGCGGACCTCGGCGCGGCGTCCGCCGCCGCAAGGCTCGATGCATGGCGCCGCGCGGGGGACCTGGGTGAGGAGCTGGAGAGGGAGAACCCCGACCTCGACCGGTTGGCCGGCCAAATTGCCGCGGCCGAGGCAGAAGGGGAGGACTGGGAAGACCTGCCGGAGAGGCTGGAGGCGGCCGTCGCCCGCCGCGACGACCTGGCCGAGCAGGCGGAGACGCTGCGGGCGACCATCGGGAGTCTGGAGAGCGAAATCGCCCATCTCCGCCAGGGCGAGACCGTGGACGCGGTCGATGGGCGAATCGCCGTGATCAGAGGCCGTCAGCAGGAGGCGAAGGAGGGCCGCGACCGCGCATTCCTGCTCGCGCGCCTCGTGCGGGAGGCCGACCGGCGCTTCCGCGAGGAGAATCAGCCCGAGCTGCTGCTGCGGGCCGGACGGTACCTCAAGCACGTCACCCGCGGCCGCTACGACCGCATCGAGATGGGCGAGACGGGCGACGAGTCGTTCTACCTGCGCGAGCCTTCCGGATCCAGGATGATCCAGGTCGGCCAAACCACCTCACAGGGGACGAAGGAGCAGGTCTACCTCGCGCTGCGCCTCGCGATCGTCAACCACCTCGACACCGGCCACGAGCGCCTGCCCATCTTCATGGACGAGACCCTGGTCAACTGGGACGCCTGGCGCCGCGACCGCGCCTTCGACCTCCTGCACGAGCTCGCGTCGGAGAGGCAGGTCTTCATCTTCACCTGCCACCCCGCGATGGCGGCCGAAATGGAGGATCGCGGCGGGACGATCATCCCGCTCACGCCCGCGTGACCTCCCGGCAGGCCGCTCCCACCCCCCCACCCCACCCCACCGGCCGCGCCCTCTCCCCGGCGGCCACCCTGCTCCCCCTCGGCCTCCTCCTCGTCGCGGCCCTCGGCGCCTTCGGCTGGCTGCACGGCATCGCCCTGCCGCTCCCTCGCCTCCTCTTTCCCGCCGCCGCGTTCCTGTGCTACGGCGCCGCCGGCCTCACCGCCGCCCGCACCGGCGCGCCCCTCGCCCTCATCTGGACGATCGCCGTGCTGGCGCGCCTCGCCCTGCTCCCGCTCGCCCCCGAACTGTCGGACGACATCTACCGCTACCTCTGGGACGGCCACGTCCTCACGCAGGGGATCAATCCGTACGCCCACGCACCCGGCGACGAGGCCCTCGCCGCCATCCGCACTCCCTGGCACGGCGAGATCAACCACCCGGACGTGCCGACCGTATACCCGCCGCTGGCGCAGCTCCTCTTCGCCGCGGTGGCCGTGGTCGGCGGCGGCTCCATCCTGGCCGCGAAGCTCCTCTGGCTCGGCTTCGACCTGGGTTGCGGCCTTCTTCTGCACCGGGTCGCCATCCACACCGGCCGCAACCCCGCGACAGTGCTGGTGTGGTACCTCTGGTCGCCGCTGCTGATCGTGGAAACGGCCTGGAGCGCCCACTTCGACGCGGTTGGGCTCTTCCTCCTGGCGGCGCTGATGCTGGTGTGCAGCCGGGCCGGCAGCCGCCCGGATCGCGACGGTGGCAACCGGGATCGCGACATCGGCGCCGGCGCCCGTGGTGTCATCACCCGCGCCAACGTCACGCGCGGCGCCCTCCTCGCCGCGGCCACGCTGGTCAAGTTCGCCCCCGCGGCCGTCCTGCCCGCGCTGGTCCGGCGGCACGGCTGGGCCACCCTCATCACCTTCGCCGCCGTCTGCGCCGGCTTGTACCTTCCCTTCGCCGGCGTCGGTGCCGCAGCGCTCACCGACGGCCTCCGCACCTACGCGCGCCATTGGTCGGCCAATGAGGGCGCATTCGCGGTGATCGCCGCGCTCATCCGGGACCCGGTTCACGCCCGCGCTGCGGCCACCGCGCTCGTCCTCGCCGTCGTCGCCTACGTCACCTGGCGCCGGTTCAACATCGAAGAAGCCCTGCTGTGGGTCATCGGCGCGGGCCTGCTCCTGTCGCCCACCGTCCATCCCTGGTACACGCTATGGGTGCTCCCCATGGCGGCGCTGCGCGGCAACCGCCCGTTCCTGCTGCTGGGCGGCCTCGCCTTCCTAGGCTACTGGGGACTCGCGGCGTACGAGACGACCGGGGTCTGGCCTCAGCCGCTGTGGGCCCGGATCGCGATTTGGCTGCCCGTGTGGGCGCTGATTGTCGGCCAAATTGGGGCAAGAATGGCCGACAAACGCCGTTGTCGGCCGCCGTCGCAACTTGCCACACCGAAGGAATAAGCGACTATTCTGAACAGAAATACGACTATTGGGGAACAAACTACCCGAAGGTCACCAGGACACAGCATGGCATTCCGATGACACCGATTCGACTGTTGGGCCTGTTGAGCGTGTGCCTCTGTTGCGCCATTCTACACGCCTGCAGTTTGGTTTCCGTCGAGCCAGAACCCGTGGACATTGAGCTCTCTGCCATTCCGAATCCGATGGCTGTAGGCGACTCAGTTCTGTTGACGGCCACGCTACGTACCGCAACCGGTAAAGCGATCGGTCCTGCCCTGTTTGTGTGGGAATCCAGCATTCCCTCGGTTGCTACGGTCGATCGAGAGGGATGGGTTCGCGTAGTGTCCATGGGCGAGACCACGATCAGGGTGACATCCAACGGCCTGCATGCGTCCTCGGCGTTGGTAACGTTAGGCGAGGTTGCCGGGCGAGTTCTGGTCGATGGTGAGCCGGCGTCCGGGTTGGCGGTTCGCCTCGACCTGGGTGACGGGCTGGTTGCCGTCACGAATCGCCTTGGTGAGTATCGTTTCCTCGACGTCCAACCGGATACCCGAATCTGTAGTGATGAAGATTTCCCTTCTGGCTGCTACTTCGTTGATGTCCTCGGCGAGAACTTCATCGGATACGACATGCTCCGCCATGGCTTTCAAGACTATGACAAGTGGGCGTCCATTGAGTTGGGAATGGCGACAGAAGTTGATGGGTTTTCGGGATTCTCGATTCCGGAATGTGACGCAACCAATTCGCTTGTCGAGCTGGTTTTCGTCAACAACGATCCCGTTTACGACGACTTCTGGCGCGCAGCCGTTTGTCGATGGACAAGCATCATTCGCGACATGAATCAAACACCGTGCCCGCTAGGGCCACCCACCAACGGGATACTGGTCCATGTGGAGTACGTTTCCGACGGTGACGACACTACCGGCGAAGCTGTCATCTGCAACGGGCATCCGTGGAGAGCATCCTTCAAGATGGTCCGCAGTGATGTCCACAACAGCCCGGAGTATTGGCGGGTGCCGGGAAGCCATTTCCACCTTGCCACTAGATCAATCGGCTTCGCACTTGGTGTCATGATGGCGGAGGCAATGCCCTCTTGGCGTGGTCTCTTCAGATCAGATTCGACGGGCGCCGTCTTCACAGGTCCCGAGGCTACGCGAGCATTCCGGGCACTCGGAGGTGTGGGGCATCCCGGTGTCATCATCGGATCTGGCCAGGCATTGTGGTGGAACCTGTGTAACGAGGTTTTCGGCAGGGGCGGAAGGTCCGGGAACTCCCGGCCCATCGGTCCCGTGACCGTTGGAGCTCTAATCGACTCAGGATATTACGAAGTCGAGGCAAGCCAAGCGGAGTACTACCGACCGTGTTGGCCTTCCGCCGGTGTATCGGACCGGGTGGCAATCAGTCAGACGATCACTTCTCCACCAATTCGAGTGATCGACCGCCGAACGGTGCTACCGTAAGTCAAGAGCCCACCGGCGCCGCATTCGGGGCCGTATCGACCGAATACGAGCGGAGCCCCTGATCTGGCGAACAAACGCCCTCAAAACCGGGTCCGTCTCCCGATCCCGACTCAGTCACGCCGCGCCGGCACGTTCGCAAAGATCCCGTTCCGAGCCCCCGAGTTCGCCGTGACAATCTCCGGAAACCCGTCCCCGTTCAGGTCCCCGACCGACACCCCGTAGGTCGCGCAGTCCTCGCACCCGAAGCGGAACTCGTCGAACCCCGCGACCCCGGCAAGCCCCGCGGCCTCCTCGTCCCCCACACCCTCACCACCCCGGTTGAAGTACACCGCGTTCCGTCCGCCCACATTCCCGATCACGATGTCGAGATCCCCGTCGCCATCCACGTCCGCGAGGCGCACCGCATAGCTCTGGTCGTCACCGCGCCCGAACGGCAGCGTGCGCTCGAAACCACCCGCCCCGTCGCCGAAGTACACCGCGTTCGCCTCGCCGATATTCGCCGTCACGATGTCAGGGTGGCCGTCGCCGTCCACGTCACCGACCGCCACGCCCCGCGTCTCGTCGCTTCCCGTGCCGTACCCGCTGTGCCGGTCGAAGCCGCCGGCGTCGTTCCAGTGGATCGCGTTCGCGCCGCCGTCGCGGTTGGCGAGCACGAGGTCGAGATCTCCGTCGCCATCGAGGTCCGCGGCGACCACGTCGATCGTCGAGTCGTCCCCCGCTCCAAACGGCGTCCCATCGTCGAAGCCACCCGACCCGTCCCCCGCGAAGATGAAGTTCTGGCGCCCGCGATTGACCACGAGGATGTCCGTGCGTCCATCGCTGTTCAGATCCGCAAGCGTCAGGCTCCGCGTCGAACTCGGGGTGCCGAAGGTGGCACCGACCGCGAAGTGCCCCGCGCCGTCGTTCAGGAGGACAAGGTTGCGGGTGCGGTCGTTCCCCACCGCGATGTCCAGGTCGCCGTCGCCATCGAAGTCGGCGAGCGGGACCGCATAGGTGCCGGCCTCCTCCTCCCCGAGCCGCCGCGCCAGCGTGAAGGCGCCCCGTCCATCGTTGAGATACACCCGGTTCTGCTCGGCCCAGTGGCGGCCGTTGGCGACGACGATGTCGAGGGCCCCGTCGCCGTCGACGTCGCCCAGACTCACGGACGCCGTGAGTTCGGTCCCCGGCCCCAGCGGCCTGACGGCCTGAAACGTCCGCCCCTCCTGAGCCGCCAGCGGGCTGCCCGCGAACGGATGCGCGAGGAGGCCGGCAGCCACGAGGAGTCCGGCATACGCCAGGACACCGGCACACGGCAGGACGCCCACACCCCCGGGTGGGGTCGAGGCCGAGCCCGAACGCCTCCCGTCCCCGCTCACGGACGCGCTCCAGCAGTCCGCAGTCCCAACCCCGTCCCCAGCCCGAGCGCCAGATATCCCGAGGCGAAGAGTGCCACGAACGGCAGCGACCCCCACTGGCCGCCCACGACGGCGACGACCCCCGCGACGACCATGAACACGCCCGCGCCCACCGCCAGCCCCCGCCCTCCGAACCCCCGCTTTGCGCCCTCGTAGCTCGACCGCCCCGCGCCGCCCGCCTTGGGCGTCCGCTCGAACGGATCGCGGAACCGGCCCAGCCCGCGCAGCACCGCCCGGCTGAGCAGCACCGACAGCCCGGCGCCCAGCGCCAGCGTCCCCGCCACGCCCTTCACGGTCCAGCCCCGGTCACGGCTGCGCCGGCGCGCCGCGGTCCAATAGAAGACGATGAACGGCGCCGTCGCCGCCGTGAACAGCGCCAGATCGATCCACCACAGCCGGTCCATCCCCAGCCTCTGCCTGGCCAGCGCCGAGGGTACGATCAGGAGGGAGAGGGCAAAGGTGAGGGGGTGGGCGAGATGACCGCACAGATGGACGAAGGCCTCGAACTTCACCGCCGGCCTGAAGGGGCCGCGAAACACTCGCGGAAGCAGCTTGCACGCGGTCTGCACCCCGCCCTGTGCCCAGCGCCGCTGCTGCACCAGGAGCGATCCCGGCGTGCACGGAAGCTCGGCCGGAACACCGACGTCGTCCCGCAGTACGAAGCGCCAACCCGCGATCTGCGCCCGGTAGCTGACGTCCAGGTCCTCGGTCAGGGTGTCGGACTGCCATCCCCCCGCGTCGATCAGTGCCTGCCGGCGCCACAGCCCCGCGGTCCCGTTGAAGTTGAAGAACCGGCGGCCGCGAAAGCGACCCTTCTGCTCCAGAAAGAAGTGGCCATCGAGGAGAAGTCCCTGCGCCCGCGTGAGCCACGACTCGTTCTCGTTGAGGTGGTCCCACCGGGCCTGCACCATCCCCACGCCGGGATCGGCCATCGAAGGAAGGAGTTCCTCGAGGAGGGACGGCGGGGCGACGAAATCGGCGTCGAGGATGAGTACGTACTCACCCGTGGCCGATTCCAGGCCCGCGGCGAGCGCGCCCGCCTTGTAGCCTGTTCGGACGCTGCGGTGGAGCACCTCGACGTCGACACCCCGGCGCCGCCACCCCCGCGCCCGCTGCCGGGCGAGCGTCGTGGTCTCGTCGGTGGAGTCGTCCAGCACCTGGATCTGCAGGTGCGTGCGCGGATGGCGCAGCCGGCACGCCGCGTCGATGAGCCGCTCCACCACGTGCTTCTCGTTGAAGACGGGAAGCTGCACCGTCACGCGGGGCACGGGGGCGTCCGCCCGGGTGTTCGTGCCCTCCCCGGCCGGGGCCGCCCGCCGCGACAGGAACAGCAGCGACAGCCGGTGTCCCGCAAACGGCAGCAGCAGCGCCAGCACGAGCGCGTAGGCGGACACCGCGGCCCAACTCAGCACGTCGATCACGGCCGCACCTCCGCTGGCCGCACCCCTCGGGTCCGCCGCAGCCTCGCCGGCGCCCGGCTTTCCACCGCCGCCCGCGTCCCATCCGTCGCCCGCACCCCCGCCCTCGGCAGGATCCCGATGAAGCCCCGGTGCCTCCCCGTGTCCCCCCGCCGATGCGAGTAGTAGCGCCCATCCCCGCACAGGGTGCATTCGTCGTTCACACTGAGGCGTCCGGCAGCCACCTCGGCCCCAAGCGCCCGACGCCGAAGCACGCCCCGCAGGTCGATCGGCATCGCCCGGGGCGGCACCGGCTGCTCCAGCGCCTCGAAGACCTCCGGGCCGACCTCGTAGCACTCGCCGCAGATCGCGGGCCCGAGATGAACGAAGAGGTCCGCCGCGTCGCTTCCGAAGGCATCCGCCATCGCCGCAAGGCCCCGCTCAAGCACGCCCGCAGCCGTCCCGCGCCACCCCGCATGAAGGAGCCCCACCGCCCTGCGCGCCGGATCGGCCACGAAAACCGGCACGCAGTCGGCCAGCGTCACCGTCAGGAGCAGCCCGGCGGCGCGCGTAACGTGTCCGTCGCCGTCCCCCGCGACGTGTTCCCCCGCCGGAAGCGCCGCGTGCAGCCGCGTCTCCGCTCCGTGCACCTGGCGGCTGCGCACGACCGACTTCCAGCCCATCGCCAGCGGGTCATGGCCCCGCCAGGTGGTCCCGGCTGCAAGCCAAGGCAGGCGGACGTCCCACTCCGGTACGCTGGTCGTCATCATCGAACCTTGCTAATCTTTCGCGCAGGCATCCGCACACCCTTCGTCGGCGCGTGCCACACGAACCGCAGTCCGTTTCCCGCGGCGTATTGCTCCGTCGGAAAACTAACTACCTTACTGTCCACCATGAGCAGCACCTACTTCGACAGCCAGAACGCGGCCTACGTTCAGGCCCTCTACGAAGACTTCACGCGGAACCCGCAGGCCGTTCCGCCCCAGTGGAGAGAGTTCTTCGAGAGCGACGCCGCCGCGCTGGCGGACGCCGGCCTGATCGTCCTCGACGGACGGCTTGGCGAGCGCCCGAACGGCGACAACATGGCCACGCAAGCGCCCGCTGGCGACCCGTCGGAGCTCCCGGAGGCCGACTGGGCCCCGGTCGCGGCCTCACCCGCGGCCCCCGCGCCCGAATCCATGCGGCTGCCGGCGCCGACGCCCGCCGCCGAACCCCCCGCCGGGCCCTCCAGCGAAGATGTGCGCCGCCTCCTGCCCCTCGTCGCGCGGGGGGCCCGTCTCCTGCAGGCGTTCCGCGAGCACGGCCACCAGGCGGCGCGAATCGATCCGCTGGGAACCGAGCCCCCGGGTCATCCCCAACTCGATCCGGCCTACTTCGGCACCACCATGGAAGAGCTGGAGGAGATCCCCACTTCGGTGCTCTTCCCCGAGGGCGGCGACGCCCCGCTGTCGTTCACCCTCGACACCCTGCAGGGCATGTACAGCGGCGCCCTCGGGTACGAGTTCGAGCATCTGGAGGACCCCGAGAAGGTCGCGTGGCTCTGGGACCAGGTCGAGCGGGGCACACACTTCGCGGGATACACCGACGAAGACCGCGTGCACACGCTCGACCGGCTCACCCGGGTCGAAGGGCTGGAGCAGTTTCTGCACCGCGCCTACCTGGGCCAGAAGCGCTTCTCGATCGAGGGCATCGACATGATCGTGCCCATGCTCGACGAGGCCATCGAGATGGCGGCGGCGGAGGGCGCGACCGAAATCGTCATCGGGATGGCGCATCGCGGGCGGCTCAACGTGCTGACGCACATCATGCAGGTCCCCTACGCCGAGATCCTGGCCGAGTTCGAGGAGGGCGCCGCGCCGGGGAGCGCGCTCTGGGTCCCCGATCCCGGCACCGGCGACGTGAAGTACCATCACGGCGCTACCGGGGAGTATCCGCTCCGTTCGGGCGGCACGATACGGGTCACGCTGGCGCCGAATCCGAGCCATCTGGAATACGTCAACCCGGTGGTGCTCGGGATGGCGCGCACCCAGCAGTACCTGGACCGCAGCGGCGGCACCGAGCGGGATCCGGCGATGGTCGTGCCGATCCTGATCCACGGAGACGCCGCATTCGCGGCCGAGGGCGTCGTGGCCGAGACCCTCAACCTCGCGCGGCTGCGCGGCTACGAGGTCGGTGGCACGATCCACATCATCGGCAACAACCAGGTGGGCTTCACCACCAACCCGAACGAGGGCCGCTCCACGCGCTACTCCAGCGACCTGGCCAAGGGCTACGACATCCCTGTGATCCACGCCAACGGCGACGCCGCCGAGGAATGTCTCGCGGCGGTGCGGCTCGCGATGGCCTACCGGGCCCGCTTCAACGCCGATACGGTCATCGACCTGATGGGGTACCGGCGGCACGGGCACAACGAGGCCGACGAGCCCGGCTACACGCAGCCCGTCCTCTACCAGTGGATCTCGACGCACCCCACGGTGCGGATGCAGTGGGCCGGGGAACTCGTCGCGCGGGGGCTGGTGACGATCGCCCAGATCGACGAGCGGGTCGGCGCGATGTCGCGGGAGCTGCGCGCCGTGAAGGATGGCCGCGTGCAGACCGAAAAGAAGGCCGCCCCGCAGTGGACGGCGTCCAGCTACAGCGCGGTGGGCCAGGACTTCGAGATGGGCACCGGGGTCCCGTTTGCTCGGCTGGAGCGGATCAATCGGCTGCTCCTCGCGGTGCCCGACGACTTCACCGTGCACCCCAAGCTGGTTCGTCAGCTCAGCCGTCGCGGTACGGAATTCGGCCTCGATTTCCGGGTGGTGTGGGGGCACGCCGAGGCGCTCGGCATCGGGAGCATCCTCGAGGACGGTATCCCGGTGCGGCTTTCGGGCCAGGACTCGCAGCGGGGCACCTTCAGTCACCGCCACCTCGTCCTCAGCGACACGAAGACCGGAGAGCGCTGCACACCGCTCGCGAAGGTGGCCAACACGCGCTTCGAGGTCTACAACTCGCCGCTGACCGAGGCCGCCGTGATCGGTTTCGAGTATGGGGCCGCCATCGCCGCCGAGCGGGATCTCGTGCTCTGGGAGGCCCAGTTCGGCGACTTCGTCAACGTCGCCCAGGTGATGATCGACCAGTTCCTCTCGGCGGGGTGGTCGAAGTGGGGACAGCGCTCCCGCCTGACGCTGCTGTTGCCTCACGGCTACGAGGGTCAGGGGCCGGAGCACTCGAGCGCGCGCCTGGAGCGCTTCCTGCAGCTCTGCGCGGAGGACAACATGCGCGTCGTCTACCCGTCGACGCCGGCGCAGTACTTCCACCTGCTGCGCCTGCAGGCCTTCAGCGAGCCGGAGCGGCCTCTGATCGTGATGTCTCCGAAGAGCCTGCTGCGGCTGCCGAAGGCGACGTCCACGGTGCGGGACCTGGTGGACGGCGGCTTCCAGAAGGTGATCGACGACCCCACCATCGACGGGGCGGCCGCGCGCCAGGGCATCCGCCGCCTCATCCTGTGCACCGGCAAGATCTACTACGATCTCCTGGCATCGGACCTCCGGGGCGCGGCCACGGACGCCGCGATCGTCCGGGTCGAGACGCTCTACCCGTTCCCCGAGGCGGAGATCGGCGCCCTGCACGAGCGCTACCCCAACGTCGAGACGGTGACGTGGACGCAGGAGGAGCCGATGAACATGGGTGCGCTGACGTACATTCTGCCGCGGCTGCGCAGCGTGCTCCCGTCCACGGTGCGGCTGCGCCATCTCTCGCGTCCCGAGCGTGCGAGCCCCGCCGAGGGCAATCCCCACAACCACGCCGTCACGCAGAAGCAGATCGTCGCCAGGGCGCTGGGGTGATCGGCCCCGGCCGGGCACAGTTGCTTCCCGGCGCTCCCGGCGTAACCTCGCCGTGCTGACCGCCGCCGACGTCGCCGCCGCCCGCGAGCGAATCGCTTCGCAGGTCGTCCGCACGGGGTGTCCGCAGTCCTTCGCGCTGGGTGACGCCACCGGCTGCCCGGTGTATCTCAAGGCCGAACTGCGGCAGCAAACGGGTTCGTTCAAGGATCGCGGCTCGCTCAACAAGCTGCTGCTCCTGCCGGCGGAGCAGCGCAAGGTGGGGGTGATCGCCGCCAGCGCCGGCAATCACGCCCAGGCGCTTGCCCGCCACGCCGCGCGGCTGGGCATCCCCAGCACGATCGTCATGCCGGACACGGCGCCGCTGATCAAGGTCAGCAACACGCGAGCGAGCGGCGCCAAGGTCCTTCAGACGGGGGAGACGCTGTCGGACGGCATGGCGCTGGTCGAGCGCCTTATGGAGGAGGAGGGACTCACCCTTGTGCACGCCTTCGACGACCTTGCCGTGATGGCGGGCCAGGGGACGATGGGCCTGGAGATCCTCGAGCAGGTGCCGGACGTGACGACGATCGTGGTCCCGATCGGCGGCGGCGGAATGATCTCCGGAATCGCGACGGCCGTGAAGGCGCAGCAACCGGGCGTGCGCGTCATCGGCGTCGAGGCGGCCGCCTCTCCCGGCGCGGTGCAGTCGCTGAAGGCGGGCGCGCCCGTTCACGTGGAGATGTCCGACACGCTCGCCGACGGGATCGCCGTGAAGCAGATCGGCGACCTCACCTACCCGCACATCGAGGCGCTCGCGGACGATGTCGTGCTGGTCGACGAGGAAGAGATCATCCGCGCCATCTTCTTCATGCTCGAGCGCGAGAAGCTGGTGGTCGAGGGGGCGGGCGCCGTAGGCGTGGCCGCGCTCCTCGAGGGGAAGGTCCGGCTGGTGCCGGGCGAGACCGTGGCTTGCATCCTCTCGGGCGGCAACATCGACATGAACATGGTGTCGCGGATCATCGACCGGGGTCTCTGGGCCGACGGCCGCCTCGCCAGCCTGTCGGTCGTCGTGCGCGACCGGCCCGGCTATCTGAACGAGGTCACCGCCGTGGTCGCGATCGAGGGCGCCAACGTGCTGCACATCGAGCACACGCGGGCGTTCGGCGACATCGCCGTGGGAAAGGTGGGCATCGAGATGAAGATCGAGAGCCGCGGCCGCGACCACGTCGCCAAGATCGTCGCGCATCTGCGCGAACTGGGGCACCGCGTGGAAGAGGTGCTGTAGGGTCAGCCGAAGAGGGCTGTCGGGCCAATCCGTGAAGGGTCTGCAAGGACCGGGCGGCGCGGGCTATCCCGTGCCGGGCCGCCTCACCCTTTTTCCGGCACCGCCACCCCGTAGTGAGCCAGCGTCTGCGACAGCGTCGGCCGGCCGAGCCGCACCCTGCTGTCATCGAGCAGATACGAGAACACGTATCCGGCGGCCAGCATCAGGATCCCGATGAGGAAGCAGTACATGACGGCGCGATCGGGGTAGGTGTCCTTCAGGTAGCCCACGTACATGGGTCCGATGATTCCGGCGGCCGACCACGCCGTGAGCACGGTCCCGTAGATCTTGGACATGTTCTTCGAGCCGAACACATCCACGATGAACGACGGCATCGTCGCGAATCCGCCCCCGAAACAGAGCAGCACGTAGCAGACCAGTACGGAGAAGATCAAGGGGTTGGTCTCGGTCATCAGAACGCCGAACACCACCATCTGGCTGGCCAGGAGGATCCGGAAGACGGTCACCCGGCCCACACGGTCGGACAGCAGTCCCCAGAACAGCCGTCCCACGCCGTTGCAGAGCGAGCTCACCGCGATGAGTGTGGCCCCGTACTCCGCGAGCGTGGCCGGGTCGATGGAGGGGTCGGACAGCCCCCAGACCTCCTGCAGCAGTTCGGACTGAAAGCTGATCACCGAAATGCCGGCCGCGATGTTGAAGAAGAACACGATCCACATGATCGCGAACTGCGACGTGCGCAGGTACGGCGCCGCCGGCTCGACCTTCTCGGGCGCCGCTGCCTTCGCCACGGCCGGCTGGCCCGGCGCCCCCGACTCCGGCGGATCACTGAGAACCAGACTGCACGGGATCAGGATGCACGCGAAGACGATCCCGAGCCAGAGGAATACCACCTGTAGGTCGCCCTGTGCCTGAACCACCATGAGCGGCGCCAGACCCTTGCTGAGCAGGAAGGCCCCCACGCCGAACCCCATGACCACGATCCCCGTCACCAGCCCCTTGCGATCGGGATACCACTTGGCCGCCGTGGCCACCGGGGTCACGTATCCCAGCCCGATCCCCGCGCCCCCGATCACGCCGTACCCGAGGTAGAAGAGCCACAGGGAGTCGATCGCCAGCGCCAGGCTGCCCAACAGGTATCCGCCCGAGAACATGACGCTCCCCGTCACCGCGAGGACCTTGGGGCCGACCTTGGGCAGCGCCTGCCCCGCCAGCGCCGCCGACACCCCGAGGGTGAAGATGGTGATGCTGAAGGCGGCGGCCGTCTGGCTGAAGGTCCAGCCCACATCCCTGACGAGCATCGTCTGGAAGAAGCTCCAGGCGTACACCGTTCCGAGGCATACCTGCAGGATGGTGCAGAACAGAGCGATGACTGCTCTGGGAACTTGCCGGGTGCGCCGCGCCACCCTAGCCGCCCCTCCCGGTCCGCACCCCGCCCTTCCGCTCCCGCCCATCGGCGACAAACTGCATCAGGCGGGCCATGTCGCCGATCTCGTCGTCCCTGCCCAGCAGGTCGTCATGAGCGGCCTTGGCCTCGTCGCGCTCGCGTGCCAGCCGGGCGACGAACTCCAGCAGTTCGGCCAGCGGCTTGGAAGCGAGGTTGACCAGCCAGATTGAGGCCAGGACGCCGAACACCAGGATGATGCACAGCAGGTAGATCTGTTGGCCGACCGCGCGCTGGATCTTCAGTCCCAGAAGCTCCAGATCCATCCCGACGTGCACAGTCCCCGCCACGCCGGAAAGGATGGGGCTGCCTACCTCGATGAAGTCCCCGAGCCCCGGCAGGCTCCGCTCGACGGGCTCGGTCGCCGACGGGTCGCTCGCCAGAATCTCGTCCGGGATCCCCGGAATGAAGGTGTGGGCCAGGTATTCGCCGGTATCGCTGGTGATGTAGATGTACCGGATGCTCTGAATCTGGACGAACTGGTCGATCAGCGACTGCAGCGTGGCCAGGTTGCGGTTGAGCAGGATGTCGACGCTGGAATCGGCGATGTTCTTCGCGATGCTCTCACTGTTGCTGATGTACTCGTCGCGCAGTTCGCGGGACACGCTCGTCATCGAGAGGAGCGAGATCGAGACGACGACAACCGCAAAGAGCGCGAAGAATCCGAAACGCGTCTTGCGGAAGAGCTTCCGGACCCTCAGGGCATCTTTTCTTCGTTGTCTTGCGCGGCTCATGCGATGCCGAACCTGGCGTCCCAGTCATCGAGCGGCACAAAGCGGTCGCCCTCCGGGACGGTGTAGTAGACCTGCTGCAACCCCTGTCGGCGATCCGGACCGAAGCGCACGCGTTCCCCGACGCCGAGGTCGTAGTCGCGCACGGCAAAGACCGCCTCCTCGATCCCGGACCGCAGCGGGTTGTCGCCCATGCGCCGAATGATCTCGGTGATCAGCTTCGCGTTCACGAACCCCTCCAGGCTGACAAAGCTCTGCGGAAACGTCTCGTACGGTTCGTCAGGCGTGATCCTCTCCACGTTGTCCGGCGGAGGCGGATCGTAGCGCGCCATCAGGTCGCGGTATTCGCGCACCGCGGGCAGCGACGTGTCCTCGTAGCTCGGAACGACCTGCGAATTGACCAGCCAGCGGGTGTGTGCATCCGCATCCGCACGCCCCTCGCGCATGAGCGCCAGAAGATTCTCGCTTCCCACGAACGACACGTTGGCGACCGGAATGTGAAGCCCAAGATCTTCGGCATCGCGGGCGAAGGCGGCGCAGGCGGCGTAGGCGCCGATGCAGATCACGGCGTCCGGAGACCGCGACTGCAGGATCTCCACCTGCCTGCGCATGCTCGCGCTGAACTGCGTGCCGCGCATGTACGTCGCCTCGCCGGCGATGGTCTCGCCGTGCCGGGCCAGCGCCTCGCGAACCCCGGCCCAGCCGCTGCGCCCGTAGGCGTCGTTCTGGTAGAAGACCGCGACCCGCCGCCGCCCCAGCGCCACGAAATTGTCGACGAGGCCGGCCGTCTCCTGGCGGTAGGAAGCCCGCAGGTTGAAGGCGAACTCGCCGTAGGGGGGCTCGCGCTGCGGCTCGGCACCGGTGAAGGGAAAGAAGAGGTAGACCTGCTGGTCGCGCAGCTTCTTCAGCACCGGCAGGGCCCGCGTGACCGTCGGCGTACCCACGTAGTTGAAGAGCAGGAAGACGGTCTCGTCCTGGATGAGCTCGATCGTGTTGGCGACGCACGGATCCGGCTGGTAACCGTCGTCGAGCAGCTTCATCACGATCCGGCGGCCATTCACCCCGCCGTTCTCGTTGACCTGATTGAAGTACGCCATGGCGCCGCGGTAGAGCTCCGTGCCGAGCCCCCGTGAAGGGCCGGAGAACGCGGCGGACACGCCCAGGACGATCTCGTCGTTCTGGGACATTAGCCGTGATTTATGCGACAGATATGGGGACAGGCCGGGTATCGGCGCGGCAGCGGCACTCAATTTCGCCCACGGCACGCCTAGAAGCGAGGCCAGACCCGTTCCTATCAGGGCTCGGCGGGTCAATGGCGCCGCTGCGTCTTTGCGTGCCGCCCCGCCCCCCCTCTCACCCCCGGTGAAGTTCATGCGGTATCCTCCGCTCACGGCAATTCGTCCATCAATGGCGCTGTCAACAGGTTATGACCGGCAGGAATGTAGTCCTCGCCCATGTCTTGATCAACCAAGAGAGCGCACGGGTCGGCTCACACGCGACGAAAACGGCTTCAGCTCCGTCCGATCTGCCCCCCCGGGAACGCCACGACGCTTTCGTTGCCGTCCCCTCCCACCGCGGCGACGCCGAACAGGTAGTTGTCGATCACGAGGCCTTCGAGGGTGAAACGCGTGACGTCTCCGACCCACCGCGAATGTTGCCACCGGGGGGCAGTCGTGTCGCGCCAGTAGACCTTGTAGCCCACCACCCTCGGGTCCTCGACCGCATCCCATTCCAGCGTGGTGGAGGGCCGCACCGCGCCGCCGATCAGGACGCCGCGCGGAGCCGGGGGCGCCCAGGCCAGCCGGGCCAGCACGGCCGCGTTCAGCGCGGTCATCTTCGCTGCGTAGTCGAAGTCGACGCCCTCGATGACGTCGCCGTACTCGATGCCGTTCTCGGTGCGGATGTTCTGATGCTGCCGCGTGTAGTTCTCGTGCGTCTCCATGATCCGCACCGCCGCGAAGCCCGCGTCGTTGAAGGGGCGGTGGTGCCCGCCGCGCCCGAATCGGTCGAGCCGGTAGATCATGATGGGGTCCAGGTTGGGGATGTAGGCGTCGGCGGTGGCGGCCACGTACCGGGCCAGCTGGCGCGACGTTCCATCGACCTCGCCGCCGAAGACGCGGTACCGGGCCCGATCCTGCTCGGAGTCGGTGACCGGCGTGGGCTCCGAGAAGACGCGGAAGGTGTTGTTCTCGATCACCCCGTCCACGCCCTCGATGTTGCCGATCATGTCGTTGTTGAGGACGCCGATGATGTTCCAGCCCTCGTCGCGCGCGACCTCCGCCATGTGGCGCCCGCCCCACAGACCCTGCTCCTCGCCCGACAGCCCGGCCAGGATCACCGAGTTGCCGAACTCATAATCCGCGAGCAGCCGCGCCGCCTCGATCGCCCCGGCCATCCCGGATGCATTGTCGTTGGCCCCGGGAGCGTCGGACACGCCGTCGGAGCCGTTCGAGGCACGGGAATCGATGTCTCCGGACATGATGACGTAGTGATCGGGGTTCTGCGTCCCGCGCTTTATGGCCAGCACGTTGACCACCCAGGTATCCTGCGGGATGCGCGGGCTGTCCTCGGATGTAACCAGGTTGCGCTGGTACACCACCTCGTAGCAGCCCCCGCACGCCTCCGAGATCCGGTCGAACTCGGCCTTGATCCAGCGCCGCGCCGCCCCGATGCCGCGCGTTGCCGAGAGCGTGTCGGAGAAGGTGTTGCGCGTGCCGAACCCTGCCAGAGCGCGGATGTCGGCCTCGACCCGCTCGGGCGACGCCGAGGCCACGATGTCGTAGATGCGCGTGTCGGTCTGGGGAGGAACCTGGGCCGTCAGGGTAGAAGGCGGTGAAGCCGCGATCAGCGCCACGACGGCCGCGGCCAAGGCGACCTCAGCCGACAAACGACACAGGGCTCCGCCAGCCAATACGGACCGGACCGCCGCCACAACATCCCTGCCGGGCTTGCTCAGCTGGACTCTTCCTGGCGTCCGAGCCAGCGTTCCACCCTGCCCATCAGGCTGCTGCCGTCGCGAAGGAACTTCCGCAGGTCGAGCAGGATCATGATCAGCAACACGAACACGGCGAGCTGCACCAGAGCCGAGATTCCGGCGAAGAAGCCGACTATCGTGCCCAGGGGGCCGAGTCCAAAATCCATTTCGTTTTCCTCCGTTCATGTTGTCGTCGCTCCCGGGACAGGGGTTGACCTCGGGTAGCCCAAGGTAACATATGGCTTGGTAGGGTTCGCTACCACGCAAGCACCAGCTTGCCGAAATTCCTGTTGGCTTCCATGTGGCGGTGTGCGTCCGCCGCGCGGGACGCGGGGAAGACGCGGTCTATCGCAGGCTCAAGGGCGCCGTCGACGAAGCCGGGGAGCACCCTTTCGGTGAAATCGCGGGCCAGGTCGGCCTTCTCCTCCACACTGCGAGCCCTGAGCACGGTACCCAGCAGGCGCGCACGGCGAACCATCAGGAGCCGCAGGTCCATCTCCCCGCGGCTTCCACCCGGCACGCCCACCACCACATGGCGCCCGCCCACCGCGATCGCGGCCTGGTTGCGGGCCAGGTAGGGAGCCCCCACGAGGTCGAGGATCACGTCGGCCCCGCAGCCTCCCGTTGCCTCGCGGACGGCCTCGTCCCACGCCTCGCCGCCCGGCAGACCCTGCTCGAGCCCCATCGCCGCGGCCCGCTCCAGCTTCGACGCGGTGCGCGACGTGCCGATCGTGTGCGCGCCCGCGCGGCGCGCCAACTGCAGGGCCGCGGTTCCAACACCGCTTCCAACTGCATGGATCAAGAGCGTCTCTCCGCGCTCGAGCCCGGCCTGGCGGAAGACGGCGTCGTAGGCGGTCTGGTAGACCTCGGGGATCGCCCCGGCGACGGTCATGTCCATGCCGCCCGGGATCGCGACGGCCACCCGCTCGTCGACGACGACGCGCTCGGCGTAGCCCCCGCCCGCTACGATGCCCATCACCCGGTCGCCCGGCTGCCACCTGGTCACCCCGCCGCCCACCTCTGCCACCACCCCGGCGAACTCCAGCCCCGGCACCTCGGAGGCGCCCGGCGGCGGCGGGTAGAAACCCCGCCGCTGGAGCAGATCGGCGCGGTTGACGCCCGACACCTTCACATCCACCACGACCTCGCGGGGCCCGGGGTGCGGGTCGGGGACGGTGTCGAGCCGGAGCACTTCGGGCTCGCCGAATTCGGTTATGACGACGGCGCGCATGCAGGAATATACATTGGCGGTGACGCCCGGCCTCCGGGACCGGCAAGGCGCGGGCTCCGGGATGTGCGCCGAAGCCCCAACCATTACACTATCCGGGCCATGGAACTCCCCCTCGCTCTCGACCGCCCCGTCGTCTTCTTCGACCTCGAAACGACCGGCCTCAGCCTCTCGCGCGACCGGATCGTCGAGCTGGCCGTGATCCGCGTGTCTCCGCGCGGCGACGTCTTCGAGCGGGTGCGCCGCTACAACCCGGGGATGCCGATTCCGCCGGAGGCCACCGCGATCCACAACATCACCGACGACATGGTCGCGGACGAGCCGTCCTTCCGCGCCACCTCCCGTTCGCTGGCCAAGCTGCTCGACCCGTGCGACCTGGCGGGGTTCAACATCCGGCGCTTCGACCTCCCCATCCTGATCGCCGAATTCGCGCGCGCCGGCATCGAGTTCGAGGTGAAGGACCGCCGCCTCATCGACATGAAGATGATCTTCCACCGCGAAGAGCCGCGCGACCTCTCGGCTGCCGCCCGCTTCTACCTGGCCCGGGACCATCAGGACGCGCACACCGCCCTGGGCGATATCCGCACAACGGCGGCCGTGCTGACCGCGCAGCTGGCCCGCTACAGCCACCTCCCCCGCGACATGGACGGGCTCCACGCCTACTGCGACGAGATGGGACCGTTCGTGACCGAGTTCGACCGCTGGTTCAGCAGCACGCCGGACGGGCTCGTCTTCAACCGCGGCAAGCACAAGGGCACCGCGCTCGCCGAAGTCGCCGGTTCAGCGCCCGACTACCTCCAGTGGATGCTGCGCGCCGACGACATGCCGGCCGACGTGCTGGAGGCGGTCCGCGGCGTGCTGGAAGCGTCGGGGCCGTCCCACACCTGAAATCCTCTGCCTGGAGAATCACGCACGATGACCGCTCGTCACTCAGCCATCTTCCTTGCCGCGACCCTGTCTTCCGCCGCCCCCCTCGCCGCCCAGCAGGCCATCACCTCCGAGGAGCTGGCGGCCTTCGGCGCGCGTCACGTCGGCCCCGCGGTCACCGGCGGCCGCATCCACGATGTGGAGGCCCTCCCGCACGACCCGTCGACCATATATGTCGCATCCGCGTCGGGCGGCCTGTGGAAGAGCGTCAACCGCGGGATCAGCTGGACGAACCTGTGGGAGCACATGCCGGTCAGCACCTTCGGCGACCTGGCGATCGCGCCCTCCGACCCCGACATCCTGTACGCAGGGACCGGCGAGCAGCAGAACCGCCAGAGCACCTCGTGGGGCAACGGCGTCTACCGCTCCGACGACGCGGGCGCCACCTGGCGGCATCTCGGCCTCGAAGCCACGCTCCACACGGGACGCGTCCAGGTGCACCCGACCGACCCCGACATCGTCTACGTGGCCGCGCTGGGCAACCTGTGGCGCTCTTCGCCCGACCGGGGCGTCTACCGCTCCCGCGACGGCGGCGCCACCTGGGACCAGGTCCTCTTCGTCGACGAACACACCGGTGCCATCGACCTCGTCATCGACCCCTCCAACCCCGATGTCCTCTACGCGGCCATGTACCAGCGCCAGCGGCGCACCTGGGGATTCAACGGCGGCGGCCCGGGCAGCGGCCTGTACAAGACCACCGACGGCGGCAACACGTGGCTAGAACTCACGAACGGGCTGCCCGGGGGCGACAAGGGCCGGATCGGGATCGCCCTGGCCGCCACGAATCCGCAAATACTAAACATTCTTGTTCAGCATTCCGACGAGTCAGGCGGCTACCGCAGCGAAAACGGCGGCGAGAGCTGGGAGAAGGTGAGCGACCAGAACATCCGCCCGATGTACTACTCGCACGTCTTCATCGATCCGAGCAACGAGGACCGCGTCTACACCCTGGCCACCTCGTCCCACCGCAGCGAGGACGGCGGCCGCACCTTCACCGAGATCGCCGAGCGGCCCACCTACGACGTGGGCGTGCACGCCGACCATCACACCCTGTGGATCAACCCCGCCGATCCCGAGCACTTCTACCTCGCCGGCGACGCCGGGCTGCACGAGACCTACGACATGGGCGTCACCTTCCGGCGCATCAACAACCTGCCGATCGGCCAGTTCTACGGGATCACCGTGGACAACCGGGACCCCTACTGGATCTACGGCGGCATGCAGGACAACCACTCCTGGATGGGGCCCTCGGCGACGCGCTCGTGGGAGGGAATCGTGGATGACGAGTGGCGTCAGAGCGGGTTTGGGGATGGGATGTACCAGCAAGCCGACCCGGACGGGCGCACGATGTACATCAACGCGCAGAACGGTTCGTGGACGCGCTTCGACAACGTGACCGGCGACATGATGAGCCTGGCGCTCACCGCCCCCGAGGGCGAAGACCCCTACCGCTGGGACTGGGTGTCGCCCAGCCTCATTTCCCGGCACGACCCCAACACGGTCTACCTCGGCGGCAACCGGCTGTTCATCTCCCGCGACCGGGGCGACAGCTTCGCCCGCACCGAGGACCTCACCCGGCAGCAGGACCGCGACGAACTCGAGATCATGGGCGTGCGCGGGGCCGACATCACCCTCTCGCGCAACGACGGCACGTCGTCGTACGGCGAGATCGTCACCATCTCCGAGTCCCCCCTCGATCCGGCCGTGCTCTGGGTGGGCACCGACGACGGCAACGTCCAGGTGTCGATGGACGGCGGCCGCAGCTGGAACGAGGTATCGGGCGGCGCGCCCGGCCTCCCCGGCGGTACCTACGTCAGCCGCGTCGTCGCCTCGGCGGAGGCGCCCGGCACCGCTTACGTCACCTTCGACGCCCACCGCGACGGCGACTTTCGCCCCTTCGTCTACCGCGCCGAGGACTTCGGGGCGCGCTGGACCGCGCTGCACGAAGAGCTCCCCTCGGGCTCCATCAACGTGCTCATCGAGCACCCGGACAACCCCGAGGTGCTCTTCATCGGCACCGAACATCACGTCTTCGCCAGCACCGACCGGGGCGATTCGTGGGCGCGCTGGCCCGGCCTCCCCACGACCGCGTACGACGACATGGTCGTGCACCCCCGCGAGAAGGACCTCGTGCTCGGCACCCACGGCCGCTCGATGATCATCGTCGACGACGTGAGCGCGCTGGCCCGCTACGGCGAGACCGCCGCCGACGCGGTCGCGCTCTTCGAGCCCGGTCCCGGCACGATCATGAACTACTGGAAGGACACCTCCTATCGGGCGCAGTCGGTCTTCATGGGAGAGAACCCGGTCGACGGGACGGCCATCACCTATCGGCTCGGTTCCGGGTCGGGACCCGTCATGCTCACCGTCAGGAACGCGGTGGGCGAGGTGGTGCGCGTGGTGAGCGTGCCGTCCGAGGCGGGCCTGCACCGCGTGAACTGGGATCTCCGCCACGGCCTCGCGGCGACCGAGCAGCCGGCGTGGGCCCCGCACGATCCCTCCGTGGTGCCGCGCCCCCTCGAAATGCGCGGCCCCTTCGTGTCACCCGGCGTCTACACCATCGAGCTTTCGGCGCGGGGACTCGTGCGCACCCAGCACACGCTGGTCCGCGGCGACCCCGACCTCGCCCTCACCGCCGAGGACTACCGGGAGCGCGAAGCCTTCCTCCTGGAGATCCTCAACCTGAACCGCCAGCTCCAGGAAGCCGGCGAGGGCACCGACGAGCACCGCGGCGACCTGATGCGGCTCTACGGCGCGATCAACGGCGGCGGTGTGCGGCAGGGCACGCTGCATCCCCCCACGACCACCCAGCGCGAGGAGCTGGAGCGGATCAAGCGCGCGCTGCGGAGGATGGGGCTGGTGGTTTAGGCGTCCGGTGCGGTCAGGCCAGCCAGGTCCCGCCTAGCGGAACCACCAGAAGCCGCCCCCGCCGCCGCTGAAGCGGTTGTTGACGACGTTGTTGTAGATCGAGCCGAACTGGAACGAGAAGCCGAGCTGCAGCGAGTAGTTGAAGTCCTGCGAGCGCTGCTGGAGGTTGAGGAGGGCCTCCGCGTCGGTGGCGCCTGCTGCCGAAAGGTAGATCTGGTCGCTGACCCAGGAGATGTTCCCTTCGGCGTTGATGCTGACCCCGCGTGCGATGCGAAAATCGATATCGCCGCCAAGCCTGACGTTGTAGAGGTCGATGTCGTGGAGGAAGTGGGATCCGGTCATCCGGATTGAGGCATCGCCCCACTGCTGTCGCTGTGAGAGTTCGAATTCAAGCGACTGTTCCCAGCGCGTCTCCTCCATCTGGCTGAACACCGTCTCCTCGATGTAGCGGCGGTAGGCCGGCCCGATCTTGTAGAACAGTGTGAGCGCCCGCCGGGTCGCCTCTTCGTAGGGGAAGAAGCTGTACTCCAGCCCCGGCGTGATCTCGGCCCGGAAGTCCTGGTTGAAGCGGACGATCCGGCGTACTTCCCCCTGGAAGCCGATCGACCAGTGATCGGCGAGCGAATACGCGATGAGTTCGCTGAATCCCCAGTCGGTCCTCGAATCGACGAACGTGGGCGCGTCGGTGAGCTCGATTTCGCGCTGGTTGTAATTGACATTCCCGCGGAAGTTCATCTTCCAGGTGGGAGTGACGCGAGAGGCGCTGAAGTTGCCGTCTATCCGCCTGGTCTGGCGCGTTTTCTCGCCGTTGATTTCGGTGCGCCCCCCAAGACGGAACACCCAGAAGTCCCACGGGTCCTCCACCTCTTCCACCGCCAGCACCCGGTCCTGCGGGTTGATGCTCCCGGACCTCACGTCGATGACATCCGCGATCTCGTGGAACGCCTCGACGGACTCGAAGAAGCCGTGGACCGTGGCGAAGTGGAGCAGGCCGACCGCGAGGGTGTGCGCGATCTCGTCCAGCGTTTCGCGGTCCGTACCGGTGGGCGGCGCCTGGTAGAACAGCCGTTCCTCGTAGTCGAAATCCCCGGTGCCGAGGAAATCCAGCTGGAATTCGCGACCACCCGAGCCCGTGGCCTGGCTGGTCATGATCAGGTGGACGTCCGACCCCTCGCGAATCCGCACCCAGTTGACCCAGGGCAGCTCGGTGCGGAAGTAGTTGAGGTTGCAGGATCGCGTCGCGCAGTCGAGGAAGACGCTGACGCGGTCGCCGTTGACTCCCTGCGTCTGCTGCGCGGATGCGCGCTCGGCCGGCCCCGCGAGAAGCAGAAGAGCCGTCAGGAACGCAAACGCAACCCCGGCCAGGGTGGCGGTTCGGTTCAGCACACGAATGGCCGCAGGCGCGGCGCTTCGCTCATCGGCGCCTCGTCGTGATCACGATGGCGCCACCGACGTGGTTGGTGCCGAATCGGGTGGTGGCATCGGAAGCACTCATGTACTGCAGTTCGCTGACCTCGCCCGGAATCAGGTTCCACATCTCGCCAAGGCCGCCGCGCAGTTGTCCGTCAATGTAGACCATGGCGGTCTGCCGTTGCGGGCTGCTGAACGTCGCCCCGGCTCTGGCCTGCAGCCACCGCGGGCGCAGGGCCCTCACGGCTTCGTACAAGGAGCTGTGGGGAACCTCCATCAACTCGGTCTCGGTGATCAGGTTGCGGGAACGGCTTGAGCCGCTGGATTCTCCGGAGGATGCGCATCCCGCCGACAGCAGTGCCGCCGTCAGAACTGCGGATGTAGTAGTTCGGGTCAGCATCTCGCACCTCGTCTTTCTACAGCTGGTCCGAGCGGCAATTGCGAGAGACCGACCGAACGCATTACTTCAAACTGACACCTGCAGTCCCTCGAACGTTGATGGACCGAACATCCAAAGTAGAACGTGAGGAACCCTTGAGAAAGCCCAGCGCAGTGGCAGCCGCCGTCGTCGCGGCCTCGTTTCTGACCCAGAGCTGCATGTCGATGCAGCGGATGCCCGTACCGGAGCCCGATGTCCGCGCCGGCCTCGACGTGCGGGGGGTTGTGCTGGGCGATGGGCCTGACAGCCAGACTTTCGAGTTTTCCGAGGTGATCGACGCCCGTTGGACCGAGACAAGCCTGATGCTCACCGGGACGGTTCACGCGCCGGGCGAACCCGATCACGGGCAGACGACCACTGCGTCGTTTCCGGTCGCCGACATAAGCGAGTTGCTGGTTCGGGAACTGGACGGGACCCGCAGCTCGATCATCCTCGGGGGGGTGATCATGGGCGCTTCCATCGTCATCACGCTTCTGCTCACCGGGAAGTCGCAGGCAGGGGTGCCCATCGGGTCGACCGAATAGAGCGCCCCCGCCGGCCATCTTCAGGCCGACGAGGGCGCTCTCCAACTTCATGTAAACGCGAGATTACAATATGTAATGCCGCCTTTACATCATCGGACGCTCTAGGTGCAAACCGATGAGTTCTGAATCTCCGGGTTGAGTGTGCACTCGATCTCGGGAACCGGCATGCATGACACGCGCGGTTCGGCTCCCGGGCCGATCAGGGTTCCACCCTGCAGGAATGGATGCTGCCATCGGTCCAGATCGAAGAGGCGGCGCCCCTCGATCCAAAGCGTCAGGTAGCGCTCCCGGTCGAGAATTGACATGGCGTCGTCCTGGGCGTTGGGGAACTCCATCGCCCCGGCCGAAGCCGGCTGCTCGATCGGATCCGCACCGTAGAAGGCGCGCACCTCGTTGACCTTGGCCGTGAAAGTGGCAAGGTCACCGCCAATCAGAGCCGCCTCGGCTTCGATCAGGCGCATCTCGGTCCCGGATACGATGGGTACATCGCTGCCCTGCTCCGGGTACTTGTCCTGCCTGTAATGCGCCGTCAGTCCACCCGCACCCTGGTGGGCCCCGCTCCCCTGGCCGGTGCAGACACCGGTAGGCGACACGCCGAGATCAGTGTTTGGCGGCCTGTTGGGGTCGTTCCACTCACCACAGATCGTGTACGGAGCGCGGGGATCCCCATCGAACACCCGTTGGGCAGGCGTCGCCCACACACCCACTTCGGCGCGGCCCCAGGATTCGTTCCAGACGCCGTTGCTGTTCGCCGTCTGGTGATAGATCGCGTAGTGCACGAAGTCGGTCGGGACCTGCGCCGCGGACTGAACTGCCGCGGACCAGTTGCCCAGCCCCACATTCGCCTGCGCGATGCCGCCGTGCGCGGCCGTTACAAAGGCTGTCGCACCGGCAGCCGACCCAATCGTGATCGCCTGATTGAGCGCCACGATTGCACTGTCGAAGGCGGCCGTACGGGGTTGCAGCGGTCCCTTGTCATAGACCACATCGCAGAAGTTCTCGCCGAGGATGCGGTGCGCCAGCCCCATCAGCAGGAAGAGGCGCGCGGAACCATCGAAGGTGTTGGCTTCGGCTTCAAGCACTTCCTGAAGCCGTTCCCACGCGCTCCCGGCAGCCCACGCCGCCTCATGGGTCTGTTCCCAGTGCCCTTCGGAGTTCTCGTTGTCGAATACACCTCTGCGATACTGCCCGGTGGAAAAGTAGCTGCCCGTACCGGAAAGGTCGTCGGTCAGGCGAGCGATGTCGAAGGCGTAGAAATCGCCGATGTGATTGAATTCCGCCGAAGCCCCTGAAACCAGGATCGGCATGAGGTCGCGCGTGGTCAGGTCCTCGTCCAGGATCCTTCCCGGATTCAGAACCTCGAGTTCGCAAGCGGTCAGGGCAAACGCCGCCACGAGGGCTGCGAGGGCGCCTGTGGCCGCTTTTCCAGTTCGTTTCATCATCGTTTCTGTCCCCCCCAATCAGAAGTTCACGGAGAGGTTCAGGATCAGGATTCTCGGCGGCGCCATGTTGTAGTACTCGTTGGGCGTCGAGTCCCCGAACCCGTTGTCGTTGGCCTCCGGATCCAGACCGCGGTAGTCGGTCCTGGTCCACAGGTTCTTGCCTGCAATCCCGATCTGGGCGCTGCGGGCACCCGGGACCACGCCGTCCGGCAGGCGATAGGTCACCGAAGCCGAACGGAGCTTGAAGAAGTCCGCCGCGTCGGTCCACATGCCCTGGTCGGAGTAGGGTCCAATGCAGCGGGCAATATCGGCCGCCGGCCGCCCCATAGTCGCGACCCGCGACGATCCCGACCCGCTAAGCGCGTAGTACTCGTCCTGGATCGCGGGGCATCCGTCGCCCGGCCACACGCGCCGGCGCACGTTCTGGAACGCGATGCCGATGGGCCGCACCATGCCGTACTGGCCCTCGCCGACCAGGTCGATCGTCAGTGAACGCCAGAGAGTCAGCCGCGTGTTCAGGCCGACCGTCTCGGTGGGGAACAGATTGCCGTGGTATCCCTTCTCGTAGTCCGGCAACACGCCGATCTCGTCGGGGTTCTGAATGATGTCATCCCAGCGGATCCAGAGAGGCAAACCGAGCTGCCGACTGGTGCCGAGGTCCTCGAGGGGACCCAGGTCGGTGATCTCACTGTCGTTGGTGCTGAAATTGAACCCGATGTCCCATTCGATGTCGTCGGTCCGAACTGGAACGACGTTGATCAGCGTTTCGGTGCCCCAGTTCCTGACTTCACCCAGGTTCCTGAGAGTCGCCTGCTCGGTGCCTCCCGAAGGCGCCTCCTGGACCCCGATCAGGGCATCGCGCGTGGTCTGGTCATAGGCGGTGAACTCGACGCTCACACGGCCGTTGAGGAACGAGCCGTCCACCCCGTACTCGAACTCGGAAGACACCTCCGGACCCAGGTCCGAATTCCCCAGATTGGAGATGATCACGGCCGGTACCTGCTCGTCGGCCGACGTTGCCGAATACGTACGCTTGGCAGCGAAGGCACCCGGCGCCTTGCCGGACTCGCCCCACGCGGCCCGCAACTTGAACGTCTCGGCCCAGTCGAAGGGGAAGAAGTCCTCGTCGGAAATGGTGTAGGCCGCCTGCAGCTTGGGATAGGCGGCCAAGCCGAATCCCTCCCCGAAGGTGCTGAAGCCGTCCCAGCGCATCCCGCCGGTGATGAAGAGCTTGTCGTTGAGCCCCAGGACCTCCTGAACGAAGAAGCCCCCGTTCCGGGTCGTAATCCGGCCCTCGAACACCTGAGGCAGGTTGCCGCCGCCGAGAATCTGTTCACCCGGTCCGGCGAACAACTCGTCAAAGCCGTTAATGGTGTAGTTGTATTCCTCGTACAACTGGCCTCCCCACGCGAGACTCGAACTGATGTTCTCGAACGGGCTGTAGGCGAAGTTGCCGCTGTAGTCGAAGGTGAGGTTCCGATCGAACTGCTGGTCGACCTCGCGGTTCCCGGCATAGTCCTCGTAGAAACCCCAGCCCTTGAAGTCGATGAAGTCCGACGAGGTGTAGTCGATCCCCATGTTCATGCGGTGGGAGAACATGCTGTTCGGCGCCCAGTTGATGGCCAGACCCGTGATGTACTGGTCGAGGTGGGTGATGATCTCGTTTTCCAGAACCAGCGAGTCGTCGTTCCCGGGGGTGTAGCCGCGGTCTCCGCGCAACACGTTCAGGTAGAGGCCGGAAGCGTTGTTGCCGTTGGGAATCCAGGTGATGTTCCGGCGCGCGTACGTGCTGTTCAATTGAACGTTGAGCCCGCTGGCCGGCTGGAAGGAGATGTTGGCACGGACGTTGTAGTTGTCCGCCCCCTGCGGGTCGACCACGCCCTTCCGGTCACCGTACTGGCCCGACACGAAGTAGGTCGCCGTCTCGCCGCCGCCCCGCACGCTCAGGTTGTAGACCTGGTGGTGGGCGTTGCGGAACCAGCTCCCGCTATCCGGGCAGCCGGGCTCGTCTACGCCCATCTGGCCGGTCTGGTGATTGAGGATGCTCGGATCGCGGCAGGTGTTGAGGAACAGCCCCGAAGGATTGACGTCCGCACCCGGTCCCTGGTGACCCATGACGCTTACGCCCTGCTCGATCGAAGCGGTCCACGCGGGAGCTCCCGCGACGCCGCGCTTCGTGAAGATCTGGATCACGCCGCCCGCCGCTTCCGTTCCGTACAGCGTCGTGGCTGCAGGCCCCTTGATCACCTCCATGCGGTCGATGTCCGCGGGGTTGATCATATCGAGGGCCGAAGGCGTCTGCGCCCCTTCGTCGTCAGAGCCGATCGGGTTGCTCTCGATCCGCACCCCGTCAACGTAGATGAGCGGGTTGTTGCCCTGGGTGAGGGAATTGTTGCCCCTGAGCCGGATCTGGCTTGCGGCACCCACCTGTCCGCTGTGGTCATTGACCTGGATACCGGAGGTGCGTCCCTGGAGCACGTCGCCGAAGTCGGTTACGGCGGTGTACCGGATGTCATCGGCGACGATGGCGCTGATGCTGTTGCCAACCTCGCGGCGCCGGGCCTGTCCGGCAGTGCCGGTTACGACGAGCCCTTCCAGGGCGATCGCGTCCTGCCGGAGGTTGAAGTCGGCGGTGGCTGCGCCGCCCTCCGGAACGGTCACCTGCATCTCGAGGCTGCCGTAACCGATCATGTCGACCCGCAGCGTATGCTCGCCGGCCGGGACGTTGATGATCAGGTAGCGGCCAACGTTGTTCGCCAGGCCGCCGAGCGAGGTTCCGGCCACCGAGACCTGCGCTCCGGCAATGGGAGCCTGGCTCACAGCATCCTGGACGGCACCCGTCACCGTTCCTGTCTGAGCCGCTCCTCTTTCCGCAAACCCGAAGGCAAGCACGAATGAGAGAGCGACGCCGAGCGCGGCCAAACGCCCGGCACCATTCTGTCCGTGAAGTCGCATGTCTCCTCCTTGTAAAGTTGGGTGAGGTATGGACGCCTCGCCCGGTGCACTGATGCTCCACAGTCATAGTGAGGACTGGATTGCGCAATCGCAAGTGTTTTCGCCGTGAATCAGCGATTTGAGCGTGGCGCCACCATGCAATCCGTCAACGTCTCGCAAGTCACCGAGAGTCTGACCCGGTCCGCCTCCGGCACCGACAGGATCGACACCGCCGCGACGGCTTCCCGCATATCGACCGGGCGCGGGGGCCGGAAGGTGATGTGCACGCGCCAGCCGCGCCGTCCGCTCGCCTCGTACGACTCGATCTGGGCGTCTCCGATCCACGGGACCGCGTACAGTTCGCGGTTGAGCACCGAGATGTCGGCCTGACTGCGCGGTCCAGCGCCCAGCTCCAGCGTCAAGGTCTCGTTGGAGAAGGGGTGGTTCTCGCGCCAGCGGTTCACGGCGTCGTTGACCTGCCGCCAGTCCGCGCCGGACTCGAGCAGGTACTGCGCGTAGTCGCGCAACAGGAACTCGTTGTGCTTGACGTCGGCTTCCAGGGCGTCTTCGAAGTGTGTGGCAAAGCCGCCCTGATCACCCTGTACGATGGACTGCACGCCCTCGAGGAAGTCGGTGTCCGGATCGTCGGGATTCACCTGCTCCATCACGGACGTCATCTCGGCCCAGCGGTCGCTGCCCCAGTCGACGGGCTCCGTGGTCCGGGACAGATAGAACTCGCGCAGCCCGGCGGCCGCACCGACTCCGTAGATCACGAAGAGGATACGATAGCGCTGGAACAGGGTGCGCAGGCGCTCGAATCCGGGGCGCGGGCCCGGTGCGGAACCGGACGAACGCGGGCCACTCCTGGAACCGGCGCGGCTTGCGGCAGCCTTTGTCCGCTTGCCGCCTGGACCGCGACCGCGCGTCGCCGGGTGGCCGCTGGCCGGGGTCCGCTTCCGCCCCTTGCGTGGGTGCTTGCTCACAATCCCCTCTGCACCTGTTTGTCCCTCACCTTCCAGATGAAGGAGTCGACGTAGTAGTGGAGCAGGGCGTAGGCGTACAGCATCATCTGTGACCAGAGTTCGTATCCGCCTGCGTAGTCCAGCGCCGGGATGTTGAACTGCGGGATCGCGGGGTAGGGCGCGAAGTTGACGACGCCGAAGCCGAATTCGTCGAGCGGGCGGTTGATGAGCAGCTGGAAGGCGACCGCGTAGGCGCCGCCCAGGATGAGGAACCAGCGCAAGCGGCCGCTTCCGGTCAGCCGGCTCCAGAGCCCGGGGCGGGAGGCGCCCGTGGCCGCGGAACGGCTCATGTAGGAATAGACCATCACCATGTACTGGACGCCGTGCATGACCCGGTGCGCCACCGCGTAGAGCAGGATCGAGTTGGTGTGCCAGGCGACGAAGTACCAGAGGAAATAGCTCGCCGCGATGAAGGCGTACTTGATGGGGTTGATCTGCCCCCCCGCCTTGACCGTCTTGCGCAGGTGGAAGAGGTAGACCAGCAGGTAGCCGCCGGTGACGATCCAGCTCAGCATGAGCAGGCCCTCGACGAACCCGGCCGAGATGGGGATCTGCATGCGGTGCAGTTCGCGGATCCACAGGAAGCGGAACATGGGGGCCTGCAGGAACATGTTTCCGTAGAGGATCCAGTGAAGCGCCAGATCGTACTTGCGCGTGTTCTCCAAGCCCGTCTTCGCCTTGAAATCGTAGACGCGGCTGAAGCCGTGCTGCTGCATGATGCTGTGCTGATGGTCCCACGCCGACACGAGCAGGAGCAGGGTGATGGGCGCCCAGATCAGTCCGGCCGCGGTGAGGGAGAAGATGGCGACGGGGCCCACGATCAGGCGTGCCTTGAAGCGCTCCCACACCTCCGGCATGCCGTAGCTGCGCACCCAGGTCGCGTAGTGGTGGGGGGTCGTAACCCACAGGTTGATCGACGCCACCGCCACGTACGGGAGCCACGCCTGGAAGCCCAGGGCAAGCGCCACCGCGGCGAAGGGGAGGCCGAGGAACCAGATCGAATCGGCCCGTCGGTTCAGGATGTAGCCCGTCTTGAACATGACTTCACGGTATGCGCGGAATGGGCCGGGATCAATGACCGGCGCGGGGGTCGCGTTCAGGGTGTCCTGGTGGCCGATCCGGTCCGGACCCGGGTGCGATGGCCGCACCGGCGCCGGTATCGAACCGCGGCGTTAGGGTCGCTGCTCGGCTCCGGGCGGGGCGGCGACGGTGGAACCGGGCCCTGCGCGGGCCGGCCGGGAAGGTGGATGCGTTGCCCGGCGGGCGCGCAATCGCCAGACTTCGGGCTCCGTTTCACATCCAGACTTCAGGAGCCTCAACCATGCTCTATGCCGCTCACTCGGGCCTGCGTTTTCTGGTGCTCGTCGGCGGGCTGTTCGTGATTCTCTACGCGGCCGTGGGCTTTTTCGGCAAGCGCGAGTACTCCAGCGCGATGCGTCGGCTGGCGGCCGTGTTTACCGGGCTGATCCACCTGCAGGTGCTGCTCGGGGCGGTCGTGCTGTTCACGCGGCCGTTCGGGACCACGATGATCGGGCACATCTTCATGATGATCGCGGCGGCGGTTGTCGCGCAGGGTACCAGTACGGTGGTGAAACGGCGGCCGGCGGAGGCGAAGAGCTACGGGCCGCACCTGGTGGGCGCGGTTCTCGCCATGGTGTTCATCGCGCTCGGGATCATGGCGATCGGGCGGGGGATGCTGCAGAGCACGGTGTAAAGCGGCGGGGCGCCCCGCGAATTGCGAAGCGCCCCGCCTGTTGGTCCTGCTGGCCGGTCAGCGTCAGCCGGTCGGTCCGTTGATGTTCGGGTTGGTGTCGACCTCCCCGCGGGAGATCGGGAAGCACAGATCCTGCTGCACGAGGTGAGAGCCCTCGTGCTGGCTGCCCGACGCCATCTCGAGCGGATGCCTGTCGCCCGGCGTATTGTCGCGGTTCCAGCGGAAGAAGTCGCCGAGACGGCGGCCCTCCAGCCAGAGTTCGACCCCGCGCTCATGCTTGAGCGCCGTCCACGCCTCCGCCGCGCTCGAAGCCTCGGCGGGCATGAAGTCGACTGCGGCCCGAAGTGCGTTGATCTTGGCCATCGCGCCCTGCCAGTCACCGGACTGCAGCATGGCCTCGGCCTCGATCAGCCGCATTTCCGTCCCCTTGGACAATGGGATGTCCGAACCCGAATCCGCGTACTTGGTCTGCGGCCACCACGGCACCTGTCCGCAGCACTGGACTGCGGCGTCGCCGGTTTCGTCGGTGGTCCGGTACGGCACCCGGGGGTCGCCCTCGGAGTTGTTTGGACTTAGGGCGTAGTCCTCGTACTTGGTGAACTTCTGAGTGTGCGCCTTGTACGGCTCCGCCTGTGAGGCGAACTGGATGCGGTTGCGCGTGGGGTTCCCCTCCGTTGCGAAGTACGGCATGTTCCACACGAAGTTGTCGGGGATCCCCGACGCGTCCGAAACGGCGCCGGCCCAGTCGCCCATGAAGGCCTTGACCGCCGCGCGGCCTGCAACGGCCGCCATCGCCATGTCGCCCGATCCCAGCGAGGCAGCCTGATCGAAGCGCGCAATCGCGCGATCATAGTAGACGCTGCGGGCACCGGCGGATTCGCCGTCGATGACGGAGACGCAGAAATTCTCGCCCAGCAGGCGGTACGCGTACCCAGCCCACAGATAGGCTTCGGCCAGGAGCGCCTGCTCCGAGGCGCCGGTTTCCATGATCTTGGCAACTCCGTCGTCGCCCCACCAGCGCGCGCGCTGGGACAGGTTCCAGTGCGTGCCCACGGTTTCGTATTCGAGTTCGCCGTTCTGCCACTCGACCGTGATGCCGAAACTCCCCGTCGAACCCGATGGGTGGATTTCGCGGGTGACAGCCGCTCCGGTGTAGCCGATGTAGTTCTGGGCCTCGGCGGTCGCCCGGCCTATGCCCTTGACGATCGCCTCCTGTGCCTCGACCTCGAAGAGGAACTCCTCCTGGACCCGGCCCGGGTTGACGACGTCGAAGTCGCACGCCGCGAGGACGGTGACCAGGGCGGCAGGCAGGAGGGCAACCCTGTGCGTGATGCTCGATGCAATTCTTGCAATATTTTTCATTCGTCTCGCCCCTCCTAGAAGACGACTTGCAGTGCGAAGGTGTAGAACGCCGGCGGAGGCACGTGCTCGGTCATCGAGCGTACGCGCGTATTGAAGCCGACGTTGCCGCCCACCTCGGGATCCAGCGTGCGCATTTGCGGATCCACCCAGCGGAAGAAGTTCCGGCCGGAGATGGTGACGTTGGCGCGCGAGGCACCGGCCATCTCCGCCCAGGCAGCCGGGAGCGGCGCCTGCAGGCTGAGTTCCCGGATCTTGAAGAAGTCGGCCGGCTGGATGGCGAAATCGGACTGATAGAACTGGAGGTCGCAACGGGCGCGTTCCTCTGCGGTGAGCGCCGCGTAACCCTGCGTCTCCCAGGTGTTGTAGGCTTCGAAGCACCCGGCCCAGCGCACTGAACGACGCGTGGCCGCGGCCTGCGGGCCGTTGAACATGTACGCGCCACCCTGGTATTCGGCGCGAGCCGCGAAGGTGATTCCCCCCGGCAGCTGGAAGGTGGTGTGCAAGCCCGCGATGGTGGTCGCCTGGTTGGGCCCGTGGGTGCAATCCTGCTCAATGATCGGATCCGCGTGTGCGTCCGGGTTGGTCACGCAGTCGGAACGGATGACCGGGGCAGGCTCCCCTTCGACCACCCATCCGAAGCCGCCGATCGAGAAATCGGGCGATCCTCCGAGAGAGAGGATCTCGGAATCGGTCTGGGACAGTGTGCTGCCAAGGTCCCATGTCCAGGTGTCATTGCGGATGATGCTGTAGGTGATCCCGAGCTCCATCCCGCTGTTGGCGAGTTCGCCGACGTTTGCCAGCTGCGAGCTGGTGAAGCCCAGCGACGGGATCTGGCGAACGCTGAACAGCGCCTGGGCAGTGTTCTGCGTAAAGTAGGTGAAGTCGAGCGCAAGACGATCGTCAACGAACGATCCCTCGAAGCCCGCCTCGAGCTCGGTCGTGGTCTCGGGACCGACCTCGGGGTTGCCCACGTTGCTCGGCAGGAAGGCCGGGAGTCCGCCCCAACCGGCCGCGCCGAAGGTTCTGACCGCGTCGAAGGCACCTGGCGCACGGCCTGCCTGGCCCCACGCCGCACGGAGCTTCATCGAGCCCCAGGTCTCGTCCCAGAAATCCTCGTCGGAGATGATGTAGGACCCGGAGATCTTCGGGTATGCCTGGAAACCGAAGTCGGCGCCGAAGGCCGAGTTTCCGTCCACCCGGACGCCCGCGATAACGAAGTACTTGTTCGAAAAGTCGAACTTGGTCTCGACGAAGAGGCCGGCGTTGACGACGCGTGTCCGATCCTCGAAGCCGAGGGTGTTGCCCGCGTTGTCCACATCGGGGTCACCGGGACCCGGGAAGTTGTCGCCGTAGGCCGTCGTGACCTCGCTGCGGGTGGTGACGGACTGTCCGCCGAATGAGAGCGCCGACCGGATGCCCGAGGGAAGCTCGAAGTCCATCGAGCCCACGTAGTCGAAGGTCAGCGTATTGAACTCGAACCGCGATGTCGCGAGGATGCCCGAGGGGGCCCGGATGAAGCCGAACGGCCGCAGGTTCCGGTTGTCCTGCTGTGCCAGATCGTATCCGATGCTCAAGCGGTTCGAGAAGTTCGCCATCGGCGAGTAGGTGGCGGTCAATCCCGTGATCAGGTGGTCGATCTGTGTCGTGATCTCCTGGTTCAGGAACGGGTTGATCGCGTTGAAGGACTCGTCGTTCAGGTAGTTGCGGTCCCGGCGGAAGGTGTTCAGCGTCATCCCGTGAGCGTTGTTCCCGCCCGCCGTGTGGGCCAGCTGGTCGTTCGTGTACGAGTTGTTCCACTGAAGCTGCAGGTCCTCGCGCGGCGAGAAGGTGAAGTTGCCGCGCAGGATCAGCTTCATCTCGTTGTCGTTCGGGAGCACGCCGTCATCGTTCTCGAAGGCGCCCGAAACGAAGTAGCGGATGTTCTCCGCACCGCCGCCGACGCTGAGCGCGTAGTTCTGCTGATGAGCGCCGATGTCGCTGAAGAGGCCGCTGTCGCAGGGCTGATCGGCGACCACGATCGCATCGTCGCACTTCGGCTTGTGTCCGCGCAGCCATGGATTGATGAAGAGGAAGTCCGACCGTCCGCCCGAGAGGGAGGTCGGATTCTCCGAAGGCGGCCTCAACGATGGATCGGGACCGAAGGTGAGGTTCTTTGCCACGCCCTGGTTGATCTGGCCGGTCCAGGTCGCTTCGCCCACACTGCCCCGCTTCGTGAAGATCTGGATCACGCCGGCGGAGGCCTCGGTGCCGTAGAGCGTGGTTGCGGCCGCGCCCTTGATCACCTCGACCCGCTCGATGTCCTGCGGGCTGATGCTGTTCAGCGGGCTCGAGACGTCGTTGTTGCTCCGTCCCGAGTAGCCGATCGGCGGGACGTTCTTGGCGAAGCCCTGGCTGCGGACGCGCACACCGTCGACGTAGATGAGCGGCTGGTTCGACTGCGTCATGGAGACGTTGCCGCGAAGGCGGATCATCGCGCCGCCGCCCACGCTGGCCGAACTCTGCGTCACGGACATCCCCGGCACCCTGGCCTGGAGAAGCGCGTCCACGTTCTGGGGCGGGGCCACGACTTCTTCCTCGATATTGAGCTGCGATACCGAGTTGCCCACTTCGCGCCTGCGCGCGGCCCCCGCGGTCCCGGTCACCACGATCTCGTCGAGGCCGAGTGCCTGCGCGGACATGCTGAAGTCCTGCTGCACCGTACCCCCGGCCCCGACCGTGATCTGGGCCTCCATGGCGGTGAAGCCGATGCGCTCGGCGCGGATCGTATAGTCGCCCGCCGGAACGTTGAGGATGATGAAACGGCCGTTATCCCTCGAGAGGGTGCCGAGGCCCGTGTCCACCAGGTAGACCTGCACCGAGCCGACGGGGCGCGCGCTAGCGGCGTCCGTTACGGTCCCGGTGACTGTGCCGTCCTGGGCATGCGCAATGGCGGGGACCGCCAGAGCGAACGCGAGGAAGGCCGCCCCCGCAAGGGCCGCGCCGCTCCCGGGGGAACGGACGAATTCCAACAATCGGTTTACCATGTTTGTTCGACTCCTTTCAAACCTGGTTTCCTGTCGGGCTGGGCACCGGGCATTTCCCGGGCCGGCACCGACTCACTGACTCTGCTGAATATTGATAAACACCTCGGCGCTCGCCACTCCCTCGACCGCATCTTCGGCCCTGGCTCGCACGGTGAACATTCCCGCGACATCGTATGTGTGCTCCCTGGCGCCGGAGGCCGTCTGTGCGCCGGCGGTAGCCAGCGAGTCGACTGCGCCGTCGCCCCAGGTGAAGACGATTCCGCTCAGGCTGCGCCCGCTGACGTTGTAGAGCACCGACAACTTTTGGCCGACCAGGCCTGTTTCGGGTCCGATCAATTCTATTGCAAGGGACGAGCCGATTTCATCGTCGTAGCAGGACGGGTTGGCAAGGACCATGAGCAGGAACAGGGCGACCCGGGTAGCCGTACGGCGGAATAGCGTTGGCGTTACGCCGGTCATCGGGTGACAAACGGTATCTGGATGACGATGCGATCTTCCAGGGGGTCAGTCGGCAGCGTGGTCTCACGCCTGGAGCGCCTGCGGAACTGGTCCCAGATGACTGTGCCCACTGCGGCGCCTATGATCCCCACCAGGGCGTAGGTCCGGCTCCGGTGCAGTGAACGGATCTCGACATCCGCCAGGCCCTCGACGGGTATGCGGAGACGCTGGCTGAACGATTCTACGCGAATCCCTTCGGCAACGGTCACCACGGGAACTTCGAGAAGGAGCCCGCCGGGATCCGCTTCAAGGACCGTGCCGTCGATCAGGCGGTCGCCTCCGAGAAGGTATTCCTGGAATTCCTCATGCTGACTTTGCGTAAGCAGGGTGCGCACGCGGTCGCCGGCGGTCAGCTCCGAGACGGTGCTGGGGCGATACGTGTGGCATCCCGCGGCGAAAAGCGACAGGAGCAGTACGAGAGGGGCTCGAGATGACATCATGGTGACGGTAAAAGTAACATGGCGCGCACCTGGCGGATGACATCCGCAATCTCTTCGTCGTCGGGGGCAAATTCCAGCGCGTCGTAGAGCGAGGGCAGCGCTTCTTCGGGGCGGCCGGTGTTGACCAGGGCGACCGCCAGGTAGAAGTGGGCGCGTGCGAGGCCGAAGTCGTTGCGGATGGCGGCCCGGTAGGCGGGGATCGCCGCTGCCAGGTCGCCGCGCCGGAAGCGGGCGTTGCCCAGGTTCAGGTGGGCCAGGGCCTCGGTCGGGCGGACAAGGGCAGCGCGTTCGTAAACGGCTTCGGCTTCGTCACCGCGGCCCAGCGTCTCCAGTCCCAGGCCCAGGTTGACGAGAGCGACGGGATCGTCGGGGCGTCGCCGCAGTGCCTCCAGGTAGACCTGCACGGCTTCTTCCACCGCACCCGTCGTGGCCAATCCCGCCCCCAGCGCCACCAGCGCCTCGGGCGAATCGGGCAGCACCTCCTGGGCACGGCGCAGAAAATGAAGTCCCGCTTCGGGGCCGGTAGCGCGTTCGGCCGCCGCCGCCCATTGGGACAGGGCTGCGCTCCAACGCGCCTGCAGCCGCGCCGGTTCGGACTCGGCGCGGGGCAATCGGTCAAGCAGTGCGCGAACGTCCGCCCTCTCGCCCCTCGCGGCATGGAGCGCGGCGGCCGCCACCGCGCGCACATCCAGGTCGGCATCCGCCGCCATCGCGGCCAGGGCGCCGCCCGGCTCGTCATCGAGCCCGCCCGGCGTCCGCTCCGGCCCGGCCTGCTCCCGTGCCATCCACCCCCTCACCCATGCGTCCACCGCCATCACCTTGGCGAGACCGTGCCGGTCGCCCAGCGTGGCGGCCTCGATCAGCGCGCGGTCGTGCTCGGCCCGGGCCGCGCCAGGCGCCCTGGCGGCAATCAGCGCGGCAACCTCCGCCCGGTGCGGCCTCACCTCCCCCCACCACTCCTCCACCTGGGCCGCCAAATCCCCCACCGTCATGTCGCCATGACAGCGACTGCACGCCGACGCGAGTCCCATACGCTCGTCCACACCGGGCCGCGGAATCGCGATGGTGTGATCGGAGCGCCCGTACGGCACCGCGTCGGTCAGCTCCGGGTGCTGGATGTATGGCATATGGCAGCTGGTACACGCGGCGCCGGCGGATCCCGCGGGATGGAAGGTGTGCGCTTCCGGCTCCGCCTCGATGGCCGCGTGGCAGCCTGTGCATTGCCCGTCGTCGAAACGGCCCCTCAGGGGGTTGCCGAAGACGTCGCGGTACCCCTGCGAGTGGGGGTCGTGACAATCGACGCAGGTCATCGAGCCGAAGAGGTAGCATGCGCTGCTGCGGTGGGTCTGCTGGTAGCCGAAGGTCGCGACGCGGCCGTCGGGCAGGTAGGGCGAATCGCCCACGGCGGGAAGACCGAGGCTGTAGTCCACCGCGCCACCGTCGGCGGGATCGTCAAGGCCGCGCTTGAGGGCGTGGCACTTGAGGCAGACGGCCAGCGAGGCGTCGGTAGCCAGCGTATCGAGGGCCTGCAGTCGAGTTCCGGAGGGGATCGCGACGGCCGCAGCCTGGACGGGCGGACCAGCCCTGCCACCGGCGGGTTCTCCGGTGCCGCTGTCCGGCTCGGCGAGTCCCCGCGCCCAGTCGACATGAGCCCGCGCTGGACCGTGACACGACTCGCAGTTGATCTGCAGCGTGGTCAGACTCGTCTGATAGCGTCCATTTTCCGGGCGGAATGCCACCTCGACCTGGCTCCCGTGGCAATTCTGGCAGTTCGCAAAGCGTCGGTTGGTGCCGAGAATCCTCACGGGAGGCCAGTCCCCGCACTCGGTCAAACGCATGTCTTCCGTTATCGGCAGCCATCCAGCGTCGGCCCGGAGACGGGCGCGATCCGCTCCGGGCAACCAGAATCCCCCCACGAACGCCGTGTTGCAGAACCAGGCGCCCGTGTCCCTCGAGTAGTCGAAAGGCAGGAATCGCTCGGTACCGTCCGGGAACAGCGAGATGAAGCCCTGGGTTCCGCCGCCCACCATGTGGCCCCGCCCGACGACGCCCGACACCACCAGCTCCATGGGCGGACGGCCTTCGCGCTCCACCACAAAGAGGTAGCGTCCCTGGTCGTCGACCCGCGGCCATGCGACCGCGTCGGCGAATCGAATTGCGGCCCCCCCGAACGGCGCGATCACGCTCTCGGGTCCGGGTGGCCCGCCGGCGGTCCCGTGTGTCGAGCCCGACCACGCCTCGTACTCCTCCACATGACACGCGCGGCACGATTCCGATCCGGCGAACCCCGGCGCGATCTGCGACGGCGTCCGGTCCGGCGCTCGCCCGCCGCCGCCCGATCCCACGGCGGCAGCCGCAAGGAACATCGCACCGGCGGCGAGTGTGGTACGGAACAGTGATGATCGTAGCAAATCGCCCCCTGAGTTGACGATGCGGCCCACCGCCCAATCTTATACCGTTGCGCCCCTTTCTGCGCCCCGTTCCAGGATGCGGCAACCGCCGAACGACCCCATGGCAGACTCCCCACGAGACAAAAGCAACGCTGGCGCCCTGGCGATGGTCATGGGCGGCGGGGGCGCCCGGGCCGCCTACCAGGCCGGTGTGCTCCGCTTTCTGTCGCGCCGGTTTCCACACTTGCAGGCCCCGATAATCACCGGTGTTAGCGCGGGGGCGATCAACGCAGCCCACCTCGCGGCCCACCACGGGACCTTCGAGCAGGCCACCGACGAACTCTTCCACCTCTGGTCCAGCCTGAACGTGGAGCACGTCTTTCGCACGGACGTGCCGTCGCTCGCGTGGCATGTGTTCCGCTGGGGACGCCAGCTGGTCTCGGGCGGAGTCCGCGCGGGCCCACAGGTTCGGGGACTCCTCGACACCGATCCGTTGCGTACCTACCTCGCCGACAGGATGCACGCCATCGATGGTGAACTCACCGGAATCAACTACAACCTGGCGATGGGACGGCTGAGGGCGGTGGCTCTGAGCACGACCAACTATTCGACGGGGCAGTCGGTGCTCTGGGTACAGGGCGAGGGCGTGATGGAATGGGAGCGCCCCACGCGCCGCTCCCGTTTGACGACGCTGACCGTCGAGCACGTGATGGCCTCGGCCGCCCTTCCTCTCGTGTTCCCCGCCGTGCAGATCGGGAAACACTGGTTCGGAGACGGCGGCATCCGGCTTGCGGCTCCCCTGTCGCCTGCCCTGCACCTCGGCGCCGACCGGATTCTGGCCATCAGCACGCGCCGCGCGCGGTCGTTCTCGGAAGCCGATGCTCCGGTGGTCAAGGGCTACCCGCCCCCGGTCCAGGTCGCGGGGGTGCTGATGAACTCCGTCTTCCTCGACATGCTCGACGAAGACGGGCATCGACTCAAGCGGATCAACAGGCTGCTGGCGGGGCTGCCGCCGGACCAGCGCGGGGGAATGCGGCCGGTCCGCCTCGTCACCATACGGCCTTCCGTGGACCTCGGGCAGTTGGCCAATCGATACGAGCCGCAACTGCCGAAGGCCTTCCGATTCATGACCCGCGGACTCGGCACCAGACACACCAAGGCACCCGACTTCCTCAGTCTCATCATGTTCCAACCCGACTACATTGCGGAGATGATCCGGGTGGGCGAGGCGGACGCCGAACAGCGGGAGGCAGAGCTGGCGGCCCTTCTGGAACCGGAAGACACAGCCGAGATTGATGCGGGTGTGGCCGCACTCGACCCACAAGAGCCGACTACGTAAGGAGGCACTGTGAACGCCCCCTCATCCAACGCCCGAAAGGGCATCAGCGACGCACAGGAGTCGCGCGAGGTCGCGGAAGGCGCGCGCGAAGCCAAGTGGGACAAGCGCAGCTTCATGAAGGAGCTGTTCGGCGGGCGGCTTTCGCTCGACCTGATCCACCCGCATCCGGAGCAGGATCCCGACGACGCGGCCCGGGCCGCCCCCTTTCTGGAACGCCTCGAGCGATTCGTCGTCGAGCATGTGGACGGGGACGCCTTCGACCGCGAAGGCTGGGTGCCGGATTCGGTGCTGGAGGGACTCGCCGCGCTGGGTGCGTACGGAATCAAGATCCCGCGCGAGTACGGTGGCCTCGGCCTCTCGCAGACGTCCTACAATCGCGCCCTCGGCCTCGTGGCGAGTCGATGCGCCTCTACGGCCGCCTTCCTCTCGGCGCACCAGTCCATCGGCGTCCCCACGCCCCTGGTGCTCTTCGGCACCGAGGACCAGAAGCGCAAGTACCTGCCGCGCGCCGCCGGCGGTGAACTGTCGGCATTCGCCCTCACCGAGGCGATGGTCGGGTCCGATCCGGCAAACATGTCCACCTTCGCCGAACTCTCCGAAGACGGTGAGCACTATATCCTGAACGGCGAAAAGCTGTGGACGACGAACGGGCCCAGGTCCAAGCTGCTCGTGGTGATGGCGCGGACCCCGGCCCGGGCGGGAGTGAAGGGCGCCCGTCCGATCAGCGCCTTTATCGTCGAGACGGACTGGGAGGGAGTGGAGGTCGCCCAGATCTGTCGCTTCATGGGCCTGAACGGCATCTCGAACGGCGTGCTTCGCTTCACCGATGTCAGGGTGCCAAGGGACAACCTCCTGTGGGGCGAGGGGAAGGGCCTGAAGCTCGCCCTGATCACGCTCAACACCGGACGGCTCGCGCTTCCCGCTTTCTGCGCCGCCGGCGCGAAGGGATTCCTGCGCACCTCGCGCAAGTGGGCTGCGGAGCGGGTGCAGTGGGGAGCCCCGGTCGGCAAGCACGACGCGGTTGCTCAGAAGGTGGGCCGGATGGCGGCCGAGGCGTTTGCGATGGAAGCGGTCGTCGAACTCGCCGCGGCCATGTCCGGTCAGGGAAAGCTCGACATAAGACTGGAAGCGGCAATGGCCAAGCTCTGGCACAGCGAGAAGTGCTGGGACCTGGTGAACGACGCGGTGCAGGTCCGGGGAGGCCGTGGATACGAGACCGCCGATTCGCTACGCGCCCGCGGCGAGGATCCGGCACCCCTGGAACGCTACCTGCGCGATTCGCGCATCAACCTGATCTTCGAGGGCACCAGCGAGATCATGCGCCTCTTCATGGCTCGCGAAGCGGTCGACCATCACCTCTCGGTCGCCGGTGCGGTCATCGATGCACGGCTGCCTGCCGGACAGCGCATCGCCGCCCTGCTGAAGGCCGGCCTGCACTACGCCGTGTGGTACCCGGGAAGGTGGCTGGGCTGGGGGCGGTGGCCGCGCTATGGGGAATTCGGCGCTCTGGCCGGACACATGCGCTACGCGGACCGCAAGTCGAGGAAGCTCGCGCGGGCGACCTTCCACGCCATGCTTCGTTTCGGCCCGAAACTGGAGCAGCGGCAGGCACTCCTCGGACGGTTCGTGGACATCGGCGCCGACCTGTTCGTGATCTCGGCCTCCTGCGTGCGCGCCATGAAGCTTCTGAAGGAGACGCCGGCCGACCAGACGCCGATCGAGTTGGCCGACGCGGCCTGCGCGCTGGCTCGCCGCCGCATCGACGAGCGATTCCGGGCGGTCCGCCGAAACGACGATTCGCAGATGTACCGCGTGGCCCGAAATGCCATGGCCAATCGCTACGAATGGCTCGAGGAGGGCCTCTGCGACTGAATGGCGCGATCCCTCCTGCTCTTCGTTCTCTTCTGGACCCTCGCGTTGCTGCTGCTCGGGAGCGTGGTGCACGCCACCGAATCCAGCCTCGCCTGCCCCGACTGGCCCACCTGCTTCGGCACGATGATGCCCGAAATGACCGGCGGCGTCTTCTGGGAGCATCTTCACCGGCTGTGGGCCGGGGCCCTGGTGATCGTCTTCGCCGTCGCCGTGGTGCTTGTGCGGCGCACCTTGCCTGCAAGGCGCGACCTCTTCCACATGGGCATTGCAGGGCTCGGCCTGCTCCTCGTCCAGTCGGTGCTGGGCGGCCTCACGGTCATCTACCGGCTCCCCGACGCCATCTCGACCACGCACCTGGCCCTCGCCTTCGCCTTCCTGGCGCTGGTTACGATCATGGTGGTGCGTACCGGACCACATGGTGGTGACCCCGCCCGCGATGTCGACCCTCTGACGAGGCGGGCCGGCATGTGGGGAGCAGGGTTGGTGTTCGTACAGTCTGTGGTGGGGGCGCTCGTACGCCATACGGATTCCGGGATGGCCTGTCCCGACGTGCCGCTTTGTCTCGGCAGGGTTATCCCCCCGCTCGACTACCCGATGGTGCAGCTTCACTTCCTGCACCGCGCGCTGGGCGTGCTCGTCGCGGTGGTCTTGCTGCGCTACGCATGGCTGATCCTGGCGCGTTCCCGCGACCGCGTCGCACGGCGGCTGGCTGTCGCTCTCGGAGCAGGCGTGATTGGCCAGGTTCTGCTCGGCTACCTGTCCGTGGCGTTCCGTCTCGCTCCCCCGTACGTGTCGACGCACACGCTGCTCGCCGCCACCCTGCTCTCCCTGGCCGTTGCCATGGCGGCACGCAGGCCGCACCCCGCTGCGGCATGAGCGCCGAGTCTTTCGGCGACACACTCGCCGCGGTAAACGCCTGCCTGAATCTCGCCAGCGCCGTTCTGCTCATTGCCGGCTTCCGCTTCATCAGGCGCGGCAGGATCCGGGATCACCGGCGGTGCATGCTCGGCGCCGTTACGGCCGGTGGACTGTTCCTCGTTTTCTACGTTATCCGGTTTTCCCTCACCGGCACACACGCGTTCACGGGACCGGACCCCCTGCGCCCCGTCTACCTCACCATCCTGTTCAGCCACATGATCTTTGCGGTCGTAGTCGTGCCGCTGGTCATCCGACTCCTGGTTCTGGCCGGACGCGAGCGCTTCGAGGACCACAGACGGCTGGCGCGCTGGACCTTCCCCATCTGGCTCTACACTTCGGTGACAGGACTGGTGGTGTACCTGATGCTCTACCGGCTGTACGGCTGACGAGCACCGGTCACGAACGCGTCTCCGCTTCCCAGCGACAAGCCCTGTCTCCCCGGGTCTCACACTGCTGCTTCGCCACCACGATGCCGCGTCCCACGCTGTCGTGGAGCACCCGCTGGCAGAACCCGGTGATGATTTGACAGGCGTCGCCGTTCTCATCGACCTGAACCAGCGGAGAGGCGGACATCTCGAATACGAACGACCCGGACACGAATCCGCCCAACCGACGGCCGAAGAGCTTCACCAACGCGCGCCGCATGCGTCGCTTGGCGACGTAGAGACGTACAACCCGCGGCACCCAGCGCGTCACCCGACGCACTTTGGCGCCCGCCAGCTGAGATCCCATGGTGAAGAACACCTCGGCCGCATCAGGACGTTTCATGACCAAACGGATGAATTCGGCGAACTCGTTGCCCGTAAGCCTGCGCCCTTGGCGAACGTGGTCGCGAAAGAGCGCGATTTGGCGATCAACGACCGCGCTCAGCCCCAGGCGCCGCGGCATCGTCAGCCTGACATCTTCGTCCTTGAGCCGCTCGGCGGGAAGATCGGTAGCGCGCATCGCAACGAGCAGGGCAAGGGCCACCTCGGCGGCGACCTGGCGTTTTTCTGTTTCGGTCAACTCAGTGCGTCCTGGTGTTGCCTTTCGGGCGTACTCGCCCGCTCGACAAACAGCTTCGAGGTGTGCGTCGGCGACAGATGTGTGTCGGCGACATGGGTGACAGAGCCCGCCGCGCGTGTGGCTTCATGGTCGTCGCTGGCTGGCATCGGGAATCTCGCAACGAAACACCTATATGTGCAAACAGCGCCCTGGCCGATACTACGCGAGTAAGGCATTGGATGCCATGGCCGGGACATTGCCCCCCGCACCCGGCGGTTTCTAACTTGAGCCCCGTATACTACGACCCTGCCAGGAAACTCTTACCCCGAAACCGCCTTGAAGCGTCATCCCGTCTTCGATCCTCCGGAATACCGGAACTGGCAGGCAGACCCGGAGCTCATGCAGAGCTACCGGACCCGTATCGCGAGTGATCCAGAGCGGGCGGCACGTGTCGGCGGGCTGGGACGCGAGGCGCTGCTTGGCCTTTACCGCGATCTGGTCGTTACCCGGCTGCAGGATATCGGCCTCAAGCGGTGGGTTCGCCAGGGAGTGATAAGCAAGGCGTGGCTGGGGGTTGGAGAGGAGGCGGTCACGGTTGGATGCGTCGCCGCGCTGAACCGCGGCCGCGACGTGGTCATCCCCATGATCCGCAACGCCGGGGCCAGTCACATGATGGGATTGCCCATCGAGCAGGGCTTCACCTCCTACCTTGGTACCGCCGGCAGTCCTACCGGCGGGCGCGACTTTCACTACGGCAACATCGAGCAGGGGGTCATCCAGCCGGTCAGTCACATGGGTACGAGTGTCCCGGTGGCTGCCGGGGCCGCGCTCGTCTTCCAGAACCGGGGTGAGGCGCGGGTCGCGTTGACGTGGACGGGCGATGGCGCCATTCGCACCGCCGCCTTCCACGAGGGCATGGTCTTCGCCGCTCGCCTCGGCGTGCCGCTGATCACGGTCATCCAGAACAACCAGGTAGCGCTCGGCACCAGGCTGGACCAGCACGGCGCGGGAGATCCGGAGGACATGCCGGCGGCCTATGGCATCGAGCCCCTGAAGTGCGATGGCAACAACGTTCTCGACGTCTATGCCGCCGCCGCAATCGCGCGTGAGCGGTGCATTGAAGGAGACGGCCCCGCGGTGCTCGTGGCCGAGACCTTCCGCATGGGAGGACACGCCACCCACGACGAACGGGAAGCCCGCGACACGTTCTCGCGCGACCTGTTCGCGCATTGGGGACGCCGCGATCCGATCGGACTCTTCGAGACGTGGCTCCTGGAGGAGGGGATTCCCGAGGCAACGCTCCAGGGGGTGGAGGATCAGGCGGCGCGCGCCGTCACGGAGGCCGCGGACCGGGCGCTGCTGTCCCGCGACCACCTCCCGGAACCGCAAACAGCCCTCTTCGAAGGCATCTCGGAAGGGGGAGTGCTCCACGGGATGGCCGACCGGCTGACGGCACGTGAACGGCCGAGTGTTCTGCGCCGGGAGCTCCGCGTTTAGACTTATGGCCATGTTCGATAACCTGCGCCGGGCCTTTCGCGAGGCCGTAGACAACTTCAACCGCGAGCTTGAGCGGGACGCCGTGCCGGAGGCCATGGACGGGCTATTGAAGGGCATGGAGCGGGAGGCCGTCTCCGCCAGGGCCGGGCTGGAGGCATTGAAGGAGGAGCTGAGCCTGGCCCGCAAGCGCGCCGCCGTGGAGCAGCGCGAGGCCGAGGTGTGTCGGCGCCGGGAAGAACTCGCCCGGGGGATCGGCGATTCCGAGACCGCGGACATTGCCGCCAGTTTCGGCGAGAAGCACGAGGCGCGCTGTCATGTGCTGACCGAAAAGCGCAAGGCGATCGAGGCGGAATTGCGCCTTCGCGAGTCGGAGTTCAGCGAGATGCTGGACCAGATCAAGCAGGCGCGCGCGAACCGGAGTTCCCTCGAAGCGACGGCGGGACGGACTCGCGCACGCCAGTCCGTCCAGGGGAGCGACGACCTCTTCGGCGAGCTGGATCGCATGGCGGAGAAGATCGAAGGAACGGAGGGCGCCGGGCAGAGAGAGGAAGCACCTTTTGACGACGGACAGGAGTTCGACGAGGAGTTGGGCAGGTCCAGGAGAGAAGAAGCGATCAATGCCCGGCTGGAGGAGTTGAAGCGGCGCATGGGAAGGCGATAGATTGGGGGCCATGGAAAACTGGATCGGTGTTGGCATCTGGATTGTGATGGGCGGAGTCATCGGCCTCGGCATGAAAGTGGTCGTCAAGCGGCCCGATACGACCCCTGGCCATTCGCGGCTGCTGTTCATGATCGGGGCTTTCGGAGCGGTCGTAGGGGGCATGCTGGGGGTGGGCATCCTGGAATTCGACCACCCCGTAGCCCTGAGCCTCGGCGGAATGGCGGGCGCCGTCTTCCTCGCCGCGCTGATGACCTGGCTCTACCGCTGGGGGATCAAGGGCCTGACCTGAGCCGCTCTGCCATCATGTCCTCCAGCAAGAGCGACCCCCTCGGCTACGCTCACGCCGAGCGCGCCAGGTTTTACGCGGAACTCGACGAGTTTCTGCGCATTCCCTCCGTATCCGCGAAGTCCGACCACGACGCCGACACCGAGCGTGCGGCCGAATGGGTGCGCAGCCAGCTGGCCAGCGCCGGACTGGAAGCGGAGACGCTGCCGACCCCCGGACATCCGGTAGTGATCGGCGAGTGGAGGGAAGCCGGTTCCGACGCGCCGACGATCCTGATCTACGGCCACTACGACGTTCAGCCTCCCGAGCCGCTGGACCTGTGGGATTCTCCTCCCTTCGAGCCCGACGTTCGGGACGGGCGGATCTACGCACGCGGTTCCGCCGACGACAAGGGACAGCTCTTCCTGCACGTCAAGGCGCTCGAGGCCCACCTGAAGACGCGGGGTCGCCTGCCGGTCAACGTCATCGTACTGGCCGAAGGGGAAGAGGAGGTGGGTTCGCCCAATCTCGTCCCCTTCGTCAAGGAGCACAGGGCGAGGCTGGCGGCCGACGCCGTCGTCATCTCCGATTCGGCGATGTTCGCGCCCGGCCTGCCTTCGCTCCTCTTCTCGCTCCGCGGCCTCGCGTACTTCGAGATCCACGCCACCGGTCCGTCTTCGGATCTGCATTCGGGCGCCTATGGCGGCGCCGTCCTCAATCCGGCGAATGCCCTGGCGAAGGTGATCGGCAGTCTGCACGACGACGCCGGCAGAATCACCATCCCCGGATTCTACGACGACATCATCGACCCGTCTCCGGAGACGCTCGACGGCATCCGCGCCCTTCCCTTCGATGAGGACGAATACGCTCGCGAGGTCGGCGTGCCCGCGACCGGCGGCGAAAAGGACTACTCCGCGCTCGAGCGCCTGTGGACGCGCCCCAGCTGCGACGTGAACGGGATGCTCTCGGGCTACACGGGCGAAGGGGCCAAGACCGTGTTGCCCGCGAAGGCCATGGCCAAGGTGAGCTTCCGTCTCGTTCCGGGACAGACGCCGGAGCGGGTCCACGAACTCTTCGAGCAGCACCTCGCGCGAGTGGCGCCCCCCGGCGTGCGGCTCGAGCTGGTTGAACTCCACGGCGGGCGTCCATGGCGGGCGAGCCTGGAAGGCCCTCTCTTCGATGCCGCGACCCGGGCGCTCGAGAAGTCGTTCGGCACGCAGCCGGTCCTGACCGGCGAGGGAGGCAGCATCCCCATTGTGGGCGAATTCGAGGAGATCCTGGGTGCAAGCACCCTTCTGCTGGGCTTCGCTCTCCCCGGCGCAAACATGCACGCCCCCAACGAGTGGTTCGCCACCGACTGCTTCGAGCGCGGCATCGACACGCTCATTCACCTCTACGACGAGCTGGCGGACGTCTAGAACTCCGGCCGGCCGGTACTGGCGGGCGTCCAGAAAGCCGGCGGATGTCCGGAAGCGGCTTATTGCTCCCCGGCCGAACCCCCGGGGTGGGTGACCATGGCGGCCGCACGCAGCAGAGCCCGCGCCTTGTTCAGCGTCTCTTCGTACTCCGATTCCGGATTCGAGTCCGCGACGATCCCGGCGCCCGCCTGCACGTGCGCGAACCCGTCACGGACGATCATCGTGCGAATGGCGATAGCCGTGTCCATCTGACCAGCGCCCCAGCCCAGGTGTCCGACCGCCCCCGCGTACGGACCACGCGCGGTGGGCTCGATCTCGTCGATGATCTCCATGGCACGCACCTTGGGCGCCCCCGACACCGTCCCCGCGGGGAAGCAGGCGCACAGCACATCCAGCGCGGTGAGCCCGTCGCGCACCTCTCCCTCGACCTGGCTGCAGAGGTGCATGACATGGGAGTAGAGCTCCACCTTCATCAGTTCGGGCACCGTCACTGTACCGTACTGCGAGACCCTGCCGACATCGTTCCTGCCCAAGTCGACCAGCATCCGGTGTTCGGCCAGCTCCTTTTCGTCCGCAGCCAGCTCCCTGGCAAGCGCGCGGTCTTCGGCACGGTTTCTCCCGCGCTTCCTCGTTCCCGCTATGGGGCGCACCGTCACCACGCCGTCCTCGAGCCGCACCAGGACCTCGGGGGAGGACCCCACGATCGTGAAGTCGCCGAAGTCGAGGTTGAACATGTACGGTGACGGATTGATCGTCCGCAGTGCGCGGTAAAGCTGAAACGGCGCCTCGTCGAAACGTGTCGCGAGACGCTGGCTCAGCACGATCTGGAAGGCATCCCCGGCCACGATGTAGTCCTGCGCGCGCCGGACGCCGCCAATGAACTCCTGCCGCGCGAAGTTGCTGGCGTGCTCGGGCTCGGCGGTCGCCGGCGGCGCGAGGTCGAGCGGCTCCGGTGCGCTCCGGGAGCGCAGCCGGCCGACCGTGTCTTCGAGTCTGGCCACCGCCGCCTCGTAGCCTTCGGTCAGCGCGGCCCGCGAGGAAGCCTCCCCGGTGTCCACGGTCGTGATCGCCTTCGCGCGGCCCAGGAGGTTGTCCACCGCCACCACGACATCGGAGAACATGAACATCGCCGTGGGCAGGCCCTGGTCATCGGGAGGCCCCGGGCCGAGGCGTTCGATGCGGCGAACCAGATCGTATCCGAAGTAGCCCACGGCGCCCCCCCAGAAGCGCGGGAGGCGGGGATCGGGTCGGGGCGTGGCGTTGGTCAGCCGCGCGAGCAGATCCCCCAGGGGATCGTCCACCCTGCTGGGGCGCCATCCCTGCCGGGGCCCCCAGATCGAGACCTCGTCGCCATCGAGCATCCAGGCCATGCGCGGGCGGCTTCCCAGAAAGCTGTACCGCGCCCACTGCTCGCCGCCGACCACGGACTCCAGGAGGAAGCCGAAGGTTCCGTCCTTGAGCTTGTGGTATGCGGTTACGGCGGTGTCCGAATCGAAGAGCAACTCGCACCAGACCGGGATTCGAGAACCCGGTTCGGCGCTGTCCAGAAACGATTCAAGGGATGGTTTGACGTCCAATTCGGTCGGGCCACTTTCGGCGGCTGCGCACGTCGCCGTGCCGGGGGATGTATATTCGTGAAAACCACCGCGTCCGAAAGCTACACCACCGACGATGAAAGCGGAGATGGAACACCAATCCAATGCTCGCCCCCCCTATCTGTGGGCGGGAGCGGCAACCCTCGCGGTCGGGCTCCTCTACCTGATCACGCTCGCGCCGACCACGGCGTTCTGGGACACCAGCGAGTACATCGCGACGGCACACATCATGGGCGTTCCCCATCCACCCGGGAATCCGCTCTTCGTCGTCCTCGCTCGCACCTGGGAGATCATCCTGGGCGTCTTCGGCATCTCCACCGCCGTGAGCATCAACCTCTTCTCGGCGCTGATGAGCTCCCTGGCGCACGGACTCTGGTTCCTCGTCATACACCACATCCTGGGTCACTTCTCGGACAGCCGGCGTTTCCGCCTCGTGGGGGCGGCCGCCGCGGTACTGGTCAGCGCCACCGCCTTCACCGTCTGGAACCAGTCGAACGTGAACGAGAAGGTCTACACCGTCTCGCTGTTCACCATCGCCCTGCTCTCGTGGCTGGCGTTCCACTGGCGCGAGCGCCTCGGGCGCGGCAAGGACGACAACATCCTCGTCCTGATCGTGTTCATCCTGGCGCTCTCGGTGGGCAACCACCTCATGGCCTTCCTGGCCGCACCCGCGCTCTTCATCTTCGTCATGCTGGTGCACCCGAGGACCCTGCTGAACCATCGCCTCTACCTCATCGGCATCCCCGCGATCGTTCTTGGGCTGAGTATCCACCTCGTGCTCCCGGTTCGCTCCGGGCTTGCACCGGTGATCAACGAGGCGCAGCCCACCTGCGAGAGTGTCGGCTCCGCGCTCGGCAGCATCGTCACCTACGGGAACGCCGGGTGCGAGAAACTGTCGTCGGCGCTGCGCCGCGATCAGTACGACAAGCCACCCCTCCTGCCGCGCCAGGCGCCGCTCATGTCCCAGGCGCGGAACTGGCTGCAGTACTTCGACTGGCAATGGGCCAGAGGACTCTCGCCGACGGATGTGCTTTTCGGCAGGGGCCGAATACCCCTCACCCTGCTCTTCATCGGGCTGGGGGTGTTCGGAATGCTCGAACACTACCGTCGGGACCGCGTGAGCTGGGCCTATCTGGTCTCGCTCTTCGCGGTGCTGTCCGTCGGCCTCGTCTTCTACCTGAACTTCAAGTACGGGTTTTCGTTCGACGTCGCGGGCAGCGAGCAGGAGGTGCGCGAACGCGACTACTTCTTCATCGCGGGCTTTTCGGTGTGGGGACTGATGGCCGGGCTGGGGATTATCAGCCTGTGGCAGAGGGTTTCCCGCAGCTCCGGCCTGTCGCTGACCCAGTGCGGCCCCGTCCTCGCCCTCGCGCTCATTCCGCTGGTGCTCAACTTCTCGTGGGCCAGCCGGTCGCGGGACCATGCCGCACGGGACTGGGCCTACAACCTCCTCATGAGCGTCGAGCCGTACGGGCTGCTCTTCACCAACGGCGACAACGACACCTTCCCCCTCTGGTACCTGCAGGAGGTTGAGGGCATACGGCGCGATGTCACGGTCGCGGTCACCTCGTACCTGAACACGGACTGGTACGTCAGGCAGCTTCGCGAACTGACGCGCCCGTGCGAAGAAGGGGAAGACCCGGAGGCGGATCCCACGCGCATCCTGTGTCAGCGGCCCTACACCGCGGACAACACCGACGTCATGTACACCTCGGACCCGGCAGAGGCCGAGGCGGCCGGCAAGGTGCCCATCGTGCTCGATTATGCCATCCGGAAGCCGTCGCGATCGATCTTCCGGGAGGACCTGGACGACGCCACGATCGATCGCGTGGTACGAACCCTGGTCCCGATCGAGGAGACACGGCAGGTATCCCTCGGTCCGGTCACGGCGACGATGAACCCCGGGCAGTACATGTATCCCTGGCACCAGTTCTCCCTGGCCGCGATAGCCAATTCGATCGGCGACCGGCCCGTCTACTTCGCCTCGAGCGGATCTGCGGCATCGGCATTCGGACTCAGGCAGCAAGTCATCCGTCAGGGTCTCGCCCACCAGCTCTGGCCCGGCGACCCCGGCGACCTCTTTGACCGCGGGGTAAGGCCAAACAACGATCTCTCGGCCCTGACGGGCGTTGTCGGCGCCTGGGTCGACATCACGCGCACGCAGACCCTGGTAGAGCAGGTCTTCATCCACCGCACCGGAATTCCGGATGACTGGGAGTACTGGCCCGACCTGTCGACCATCGGAATCCCCAACTATTACGCCTGGGCCTACTACGCCCTGTTCAAGGACGCCGAGAACCGGGGGGACCTGACCGAAGCGAACGAGTTCGCGCGTCGCTTCGACGCCTGGACGACACTCGGGGCAACGTCGCCAGTGGTCCCGAGTGCGGGAGCCGCTCAGTCCGACTGAAGCCGGACCACTCCCACGCCCGATCTTTGCATGCGGATACGCCTTCCCCGGGCCGAGTCTTCAATGCGGAACAGAAGGTCGAAGCACTCCGGGGCCGAAGCCACGACCCCGGGGGTCACCTTGACCAGCACGAATCCGGTCCTGCTGCCCAGGCCGGCCAACTCCTCCAGCACCCGCGGCAGGTCCTCGTCGCCGAGGCGTTCGAGACCCGCAGGGATGACTACCGCCCCCGGATCGAGTCCGCCCTCCAGCGCGAGTTCCACCATCGTGATTCGGGCAGCGATCCGAAGGACCGCGATCTCTTCCCCGCCGCCCCGGCCGCCTTCGATCCACTCCTCGTAGAGGCCGGGAAACGACCCCGCCAGGCGGCCGCCCGTCAGAGTCACCACCTGGCGATGGATCCTCCTCCTCAACCTCTGTCGCACCGATGCAATGACGGGCCGCGCGGCCGCCCCCGCCCCGCCGACCTCCTCACCCGGGACTGCGGCGATCCGCGCCCTTAACGCCGCCGCCTCACGCTCCAGCGACGCCAGCTGCCCGGGCTTCCGTTTCAGCTGGTCCCTGCGCCGCCGCCACCATTTCCCGTCCTGCACCACCGTTTCCCACTCCTCCCTGCGCGCGGCGAGCACCGACTCGGCGTGCTCGCCAAGCGGCCGTCCGCACACGGAGCAGTCGGCGTCCTCCCCCGCCTCTTCGATCGCGGCCACCCGGCCACGCAGCTCACGTTCCCGGTCCCGGTGGAGCAGGAGCCGCGTCTCGGCGTCCTGACGCTCCCGAATCCAGGCAATCTTTGCGGCCGCGGCCCGGGTCGCCACCTCGGCGGCCTTTTCTCGCAGTGCCTGCGCATCGTCGCCATGTGCACCCTTTGCCGAGCGCTCAGCAGCCTCCGCTCCGCGCGCCCCACCCTTCAGCAGCGCCCCCGCCGCGGACAGCCACGTGTCGACCCGACCAGCGCCATACCACACGGCCGCGTACTCCTCCCGCCGGAGTGCATGCCTCTTCAGGATCGGGCCAAGAAGCGACTCGAAGCGCGGCGTACCCACCCTCACCGGGCCATCCGGCGACGACACCACCGGCCCCGGGCCACGAAACTCCCCGGCGCTCGCCAACGCCGTGTGGAGAGTTCCCGGATACATGCGCCACGCCGGGTCCCGCTCGGCGACGACGGCAACCAGTCCGCGCGAGTCGCGCAGGTCGACCCGGGCGCCGCGCGCTCCTCCCACGAGCGTCTGCAGCTTCACGGTGCCGACCCCCTCGCGGGCAGGGCGTCCACGCGCAGCTCCACCACCCGGCGGCGAATCCGTCCCAGCACCTCCCGGTCCAGCACGGCCAGATCATCGACGGAGAGCCCCCGAACCGGAAGACGGAGGAGCTTCCCGTCGATGCCTCCGGGCACGCCGGCGAGCGCCTCGTCAAGCCGGCGCGCAACCGTGGCGGTACTGCCGCCGGTCGCGTCGACGGGCGCGAGGCTCACCGCGGCGCGTGCTTCCACCGGCCGGAATCTCACCTCCCCCGTCTCGAGGTCGGCGGTGAGGAATCCCTTGTCGACAGCCGCCTCTCGCCATGGGTCGGGCCCGATCCGCTCGAGAGACCCGCAGTAGTGCGCCCGGTCGGCGATCTGCGTCCGTGTGTGGTTGGACCCGAGGGCGATGTAGTCCCAGTCGCGCAGCCGAATCCGCTGGGCGCGAGCGTCGCGGGGCGCAACCGCGGCGTGCATCACCAGGATGTTCCATTTCGCGTCGGGGTCCGGGCGCACGGCGGCCGGGCGCGGGGCAACGACCGCCGGGTGCGGCACCAGGGTCACGCTGGCCTCGCCGTCTCGCAGCGTCAGGCGCCGCACCGCCACCGTCGCCACTTCCACCGATTCCAGCGCTCCGACGACCGCCAGGGGACCGTGCCGTTCAGGGTCGACGGGCGTGTCCCGGGTGCCCGCGACCACCGCAACGACCACACCGGGCACGCGCTCGCGCAGCATTCCCGCCGCACGAGAGAAGACCGCAACGGGAGACGGAGGCACGTCGGGATTGTCGAAGACGTCGCCAGCGATCACCACGAGCCCCGGCTCGAGCTCTGCGACCCGTTCCAACGCCGTCTCGAAGACCCGCAGCACGTCGCTGCCCCGCCCGCGCCCCGGTCCGCCGTACCCGAGGTGCAGGTCGGAGAGGTGTGCCAGCTTCATGGCTCGCCGTCGTGCGCGGAAGGCCTCCCCCCCGGGCGAAGCTCATCCATCCCCCGCACCGAGTCCGGTGGCGACGCCGAGCGGTAGAAGCACCACAGTTCGTCGCGGCGGGGTGCGAGGGTTGGCGGCCCCGCGCTGCCCGGTCCCGTTCCCCGGTAGCCCGCCACGCTGAACCCGGCCTCCGTTGCCACTTCGCACAGACTCTCCGGACGGAGTCGCCGGCGGCCACCGACCCAGATCCGCTCGACGCCCGCCTCGCGGAGCACTTCCATCTTCAAGCCCATGGCCATTTCGCGTTCCGCGACCACCGTCCACCCCGGCCCCGCGGGAAGGGGTGAATCCACCAGCAACGCGTCGTCCCAACCGAATCCTCTGGCGGCGAGGTTGCGAACGTCGAAGTCGGGCTCGAAGACCCGCCACTCCCGATCCTCCGGCATCGAGAACCAGCTGCCCGCGCCGATGAAGAGCACTCCGCAGGCCTCATGGAGCGTGTCGGCCACCCCGGCTCTCCAGTCCCCGTCGGGAGGCGGGTCGAGGGCGCGTTCCATCCCATCGTCCCAGAGCACGCCGACGTGCTGTTGCGGAACCGCCGTCTCCCAGCTCTCGAAGTGCAGTTCGGGTCGCCCATCCTCCCGGAGCACCGGCTTCTGCTGCGGGACCCGGTCGAAGATCCATCCCAGACAGCGGGCACCCGCCGACGCCAGCACGGCTGCACCCAGGAAGACGGTGACGGCCAGCACCGGCTTGCCCAACATCGCCAGGACGATGGTGCCGCCGGAGACGACGCCCCCGAGCCCGCCGACGAGAACCTGGAGCCGTTCCCCGGCCCCGAGCGACGCAGCGAATCCGCTCATGCGGCCCCACACGCCGCCCGCGAAGTAGGATGGCAGCGCCGCGGTGAACGCCAGCCCCAGACCCTGCGCCATCGCCGTGGCCCCAAAGCCGTTCATGGCCTCCCACAACCCGGCGAATGCGGCCGCGACCAGGAGCGCGACAAGGAAGCCCATCCACCCGCGCGCCGCCGAAGGCACCGCTTCCTCCCGGTCCCCGCCCCCCATCCAGATCCCGGCGATGAGCGAGATGGCGCTTACCGCCAGCAACACCCCCCCGGCCTGGGGCAGCCCGCGCGTATTGTACAGCAGGATGCCCGCACTGGTGGCCACGGCAGCGGCCACGGCAACGCCCGCGAGCAGCGACGGGAGCCAGAACAGGGTGCGTGCCCTCGTCATGATTCCAGCGCTCCGTATTGGCCCTTGACGAAGAGAAGGGGGTCTCCCCCGGCGGCATCCGCGCCGTGCACCCGTCCCACGAGAATCAGATGGTCGCCCGCCTCGAAGGTTCGGTAGAGGCTGCACGACAGCCAGGCCACGACCCCGTCCAGGATCGGAGCGCCGCCATCCCCCAGGCTGTAGCCGATTCCTTCGAAGCGCCGCTCCGTTTCAACCTCGGCGAAGCGGGCGGCGGTCGCGGCAGCGCCGGCCCCGAGGACGTTGACCGCGAAGGCGCCGCTCGACCGGATCGCGCCGAGAGAGGACGACTTCTCGGACACGCACACCAGCAGCAGCGGCGGATCCAGCGAGACCGAGGTCACGGAGTTGGCAGTGAGTCCGAAGGGCGTGCCGTCACGGTGCAGAGCGGTGACCACCGTCACTCCGGTGGGGTAGTGCCCCATGATTTCGCGAAACCGGGCGGGATTCAGGCGAGCGTCTCGTTCCATGCAGGATTCTAACGATCCGTGGTCAACCCCGCGCGAGCCCGGATGCATCGCCGCTCGAATGCCGGGGGGATCTTGTCCGTGGGCTGCTAAAGCTCCGCGAGGATCATTCGATAGCTCTCGTGGCGCTCGCCCTGTATGCGCCCGTCCGCCACCGCCGCCAGCACAGCGCATCCGGGCTCGTGAAGGTGGATGCAATCGTTGAACCGGCACTGTCCGATAAACGGACGGAAGTCGGCGAAACAGCGCCCCAGGTCGCGGGACGCCACGTCTCCAAGTCCCGCATCCGAGAACCCGGGTGTGTCGGCCACCTGGCCACCCCCGGCCACGGTGATGAGGCGGCTGGAGACCGTGGTGTGCTTGCCCGCCCGCGACCGCTTGCCCACCTCGCGGGTCCGCAGGGACAGCGACGGATCGACCGCGTTCAGCAGGGATGACTTCCCCACCCCCGACGGCCCCACCAGCGCGGACGACCCGGCATGGATCAGCGCGCGGAAGTCGTCGAGGCCCTCGCCCGTCACCACCGAGGTCGCTGCCACCGGATAGCCCGCGCCCCGGTAGGCCCGGGCAAGTTCTTCCGCCACCGCACGGCTACCCGCCAGATCCACCTTGTTGAGGACGACCCGGCACTCCATTGCGCCGGATTCGCCCATGACGAGCATCCTGTCGATCACGCTACGCGACGGAGGCGGGTCCGCCACCGAGGCCACCACCACCAGGCGGTCGAGGTTCGCCGCCAACACCTTGGCGAACCGGCTCCACGACGGCCGCCTCTCCAGCCGCGTTCGGCGCGGCAGAACCGCTTCGATCACCGCCCCCTCGCCAGGCTGGCTGACGAATTCCACCATGTCGCCGATGACCACCTTGTCGCGCCCGCGTCCCGCGTGCTTGAGCCGCCCCCTCAACGAGGCCTCCACCGTGCTGCCCTGTACGCGCACGCTGTAGACGCCCCCCACCGACTCGACGACCTGGCCTGCTGTGCGTTGACTGCTCACGGCTTCATCCTACAAAGACAACACCCCCGCGACGAATGCACCGTCGCGGGGGTGTCGGGATCTCGGAGCCCCGAGGTGAGCTACGCCGCGAAAGACTTGAGGGCCTTGCCCTTTTCGCCTTCACGCAGGCGCCGCAGCGCCCGGTCACGCAGCTGACGGATGCGCTCGCGGGTAACGCCCAGCAGGTTGCCGATCTCCTCGAGGGTGTGCTCGCGCTCGCCCTCCAGACCGAAGTACAGCCTGAGCACCTTGGCGTCCCGCGGATCCAGAGTTCCCAGCGCGTTGGTCACCGCCTCCGTCAGCAGGCGGTTCTCCACCTCCAGCTCGGGCTCGGCGGCTTCCTCGGTGATGAAGCGCTCGACCAGCTGCGAGTCCTCGCTGTCGCCGATCGGGGCGTCCAGCCGGATCTCGGCCGCGTTCAGCGTCTGCAGCGACTCGACGAGCGCCGGCGTCAGGAAGGTCGCCTCTCCCAGCTCCTCGCTGGTCGGATCGCGTCCGAGTTCCTGCTTGAGCCGCTCCTTCTCGCGGAAGATGCGCGCCAGGTCGGAAGCCCGGTTGAGCGGTACGCGCACCGGACGCCCGTGGTTGGCGAGCGAAGCCAGAATCGCCTGGCGGATCCACCACACCGCGTAGGAGATGAACTTGACGCCCTGCTCGGGATCGAACTTGCGGGCGGCGGTGACCAGTCCCACGTTCCCCTCCTGGATCAGATCCGTGAGGGAAACACCGCGGTTCTGGTACTTCTTGGCGACGCTGATCACGAAACGCAGGTTCGCCCTTGCGAGCGCCTGGATCGCCTCTTCGTCACCCTTCTGGGCACGCGCGCCCAGAATCTTTTCCATGTCCGGCGTGATAAGTTCGTGGCGGCTCACATCCCGCAGATACTGATCCAGGGCGGTCTGTTCATCCAGGCTCGCATCGAACCCGGTGAGCACGTTGACCCGTCGCTTTCCACGCCGCGTTTTCCTGGCCATCTTTCTTTCTCGATTCTCCGTTACGCACCGGATTGCCCGTCCGGTAGACACGCGTGGCCTGTACAGCCGTTAACGGTACGGTCGTACTCGCGCATTGTCAATAATTTTTTCGCGTTTTCGCCGCGAAGGCCCAGTTTTGCGATGGCGAACGGCCTCCCGTCATTCTCTACCCCCGCAAATACAGACGTTCCCGGTTCCCTCAACGGTTGTCCCCACCGCCTCCCCACTCCTCTGCGAGCCCTCATCTGAATCCGACCTTTCCGGCCCCCGTCCCGGCGCTGGATTCGGTCGCCGCCGGCCCCGCGGCCAGCCTTTCCAGCAGCCACTCCGGATCCACCTGCCTGGGCTCGAAGGTGAAGAGGCGAAGCACCCTTGCAGTACGGTGAAGTTGCTCCGCAAGCTTCGGCAGATCGATCAGGCCCGGGATACCCTTCCTTCCGAGACGCACCGTCCGCCCCCCGCGGTCGACCAGAAAATCAAGCTGGAACATGGCCTTGGTCACCGGGAAATCGAGGATCGCCTCGCCGGGCGCCAGCCCCAGCTCCGCCGCGATCTCGTCCTCCCATCGCCGCTTCTCGGGCGTGTCACCGCTCACCCAATCAGGGAGGACCCGTTCCTCGAGCTGCCACGCCGGGATTTCCGCCGCGCGCTTGGGGAGCCTGCGGTTCTTCAGCGCGGGCAGCCAGCGCCGACTGAGCCGCTCCGCCACAGGACCGGAACCCGTCTTTGCCCGGCGCGCCAGTTCGTAGAGCAGCTCTTCGTCGGTCGGGCCGATCAGATCGAGCGGGGACAGGATTCCCGTCTCCACCGCCGTCTCCACAATCCGCTTGTACAGCCCGGTCGCGGCTCGCACGGCGTGGTGCCAGTACACGTTCCGGAACATCTGGTACTTGGAGAACAGGAGCGACTCCAGCGAACTCAGCGCCTTGGCGCGCACACCCACTTCCCATTTGCCGGTCACCGGATCCTGCAGGATCGCCAGGCCCTCCAGCAGCCGCTCCACGTCCACTTCACCGTACGGAACTCCGCAGAAACGCGCGTCCCGACGGAGATATTCCATCTTGTCCAGATCCAGGCTGCCGCTCACGAGTCCGCGGAGCGCCCTGTCGCCCGTGCCCTTGATGATCCGGGAGATCTCCTGCGAAGCGCCCTCCCCGAGCGGAGCCAGCGCAGCCCTCAACTCCGGCGATTCGAAGAAGAGCGCACTCATCTGTTCGTGGTCGCCCGCGATCCGTTCCGGTTCGAGCTCCTCCAGTGCATGCGAGAAGGCGTAGTGACCGATGTCGTGAAGCAGCGCCGCGTAGGGGATAAGGCGCGCGCCCTCCCAGACTTCGGGGGGCAGGGCCGGACCCGATCTCAAGATCTGGATCGCCCTCACAGCCAAGTGGTAGACCCCGATCGCATGATCGAAGCGCGTATGGGTGGCGCCGGGGTAGACGAGGTGGGCGAGACCGAGTTGGCGAATGTAGCGCAACCGCTGAAAAGCGGCCGTATCGATGATCGCGGCGGCAACGGCGTCCACCCGGATGGTGTTCCAAACCGGATCGCGAATCACAATGGACCGTCCATGGCTGACCATGGAGGGCCACAATACTACCTGATCCGGGACGCCGCAATAGCCGGATGGGACTGAACTTGCGCGCCTTTCGCCGGCAACGACCTCAGAGATCTCTCCGCCGGCGCGTTGACGAATACCGAACAAATGGCGAAGTTGCTGCGCCATGAACTCCGAATCGCTCAGGGACGAGGTTCGCGCCGCCGCCGAGGACCGCCCCGGGGTCTACCGCTGGCTGTCGGCCAACGGCAGGATCCTCTACGTGGGGAAGTCCGTGCGCCTCCGGTCGCGCCTTCTCTCCTACTTCCGCGAAGAAACCGGCAAGACGGCACGCCTGGTCTCCGAGGCCGCGTCGGTCCGGTGGGACTACATCCCCAACGAATTCGCCGCCCTCTTTCGCGAGATGCACCTCATCAGGGCCTGGCAGCCCGTATACAACGTCCAGCACAAGCGCGACCGCCGCTACGGCTTCATCAAGATCACCCGCGAGCCCGCGCCGCGCCTGGTCCCGGCCTCCCGGGCACTCGACGACGGCGCCCGCTACTATGGCCCCTTCGGCCAGACGACATGGCTGGGTCACGCCGTCCACGAACTCTCGCTCGCCACGGGCCTGCGCGATTGTTCCAGCGACACCCCGATCCACTTCGGCGATCAGATCGAGATGTTCGCCGGCGGACGCACCCCCCGCTGCATCCGCGCCGAAACCGGCACCTGCCCCGCGCCCTGCGCCGGCCGCTGCACCGCGTCGGAGTACAACGCCCGCCTGAACGTTGCCCGCTCCTTCCTCGAGACCCGCAACCGCGCTCCGATCGACAGGCTTTCCGATTTGATGAAGAGCGCGACCGAGCGCCTCGACTTCGAGTATGCCGCCCGTCTCCACGACCGCATGGAGACGCTGGAAAAGTTATGGGACTACCTCTCCGGATTCCGCGGGCGAATCGAGAACTTCAACCTGGTCTATCCGGTGACGGGATTCGGGGGCGACGACCGGGTGTACCTCATCCGCCGCGGCAGAATGTGGGGCGAGATGCCCTGGCCGAAGAGCGACGTGGCCCGGCAGCGCGCCAACGAGGTCGTGCAGGAGGCCTTTCGGCCCAGCCTAGCCGACCGCGATGCCAGCCTTGAGGCCGACGCGGCCGCCGAGGTTCTTCTCACGGTCGGGTGGTTCAACAAGCGCCCCGGCGAGCGGCGCCGGGCGGTGGCGCCGGAGAAGTGGCTCCGAGACGCGAACTGAGACGGCCGCGCCGCCGCGCTACTTCTTCTCCCCCCACCGCATCGGCGGAATCACCTTTCCCGCAGCCGACGACTCGATCAGGATGCCCAGGCGTCGCAACCGCGTGTCCTCGCGCTTCGCGCTGACGACCCACCACGTCACCTGCTTGCGGTACGACGGCCGTGCCGCCTGGAAGTAGCGCCACGCATCCGCATCCGCCCTGATCCTGGCCTCGTACTCGGGCGGCAGGGCCACGTTTCCCGGCTGCTCGTACGACGCCTGCTTCTCCTTGCGGCGATCCCGCCGTTCGTAAGCGGCCAGCCCAGGCTCGGTCACGAGCCCTGCCGCGATCAGCTCCTTCATACGGCCGAGGTTCCTGGCGCTCCAGTGGCTGCGCTTGCGGCGCGGCGTGAAGCGAAGCATGTACCGCTTCTCGTCCACGGACCGCTTCAGCCCGTCGATCCAGCCGTAGCACAGGGCGGTGTCTACGGACTCGGGCCAGGTCACGCTGGGCAGCCCGGTTCCCTTCTTGTAGTAGCCCACCCACAGTTCGCCGCTCTTGTCGTGGTTCTTCTCGAACCAGGCCCTGAGCTGCGCGGCCCTGGGGAAGAATCGCGGGTCCTCGGCAGTGCCCCGCCCGTGCGCCCTACCCACCGGGCACCAGCATCGTCCGCTCCGCCGCCACCGACTCGATCCGCTCCCGCGAGTAGAAGACGGGGAAGTAGCGGTCGTTCGCCCACAGTTCGAAGAGGTTCTCGTAGAAGGGCGACGCCGGGTCGCCGGACTGGCCCGGCGTGTTGCTGCCGACCGCCAGGTCCCAGTTCCCCGTGTCCACGATGATCCGGAACGACGCACCCGAGGTCTGGTTGTCGCCGCCTCCGGTGTTGTTGAGCGTCTGGCTGTTGCCGCCCCGCGGGATCGGCCCGACGGTGAACATGTCGGCGAGGTCGCCGGACACCGCGCGCGACAATGGGTGGAAGATCGTGGCGTGCTTGTAGTCGGGCTGGCCGTACTGCCAACTCGCCATGTCGTCGCCCAGCCTGCGACGAACGTCGCCGACCGCCTCCTCCAGGCTGCGAAGCAGCACCGCATCGCGCCCCGCGACCGGATCGTCGCCGAACTCGCCGCCGGGCGCGGTCAGGTGGCCGATCACCTTCACCAGGGCCATGCCGCTCAGAAGGCGCCGCGCGGATTCGGGCACAAACAGCGCATGCACGTTGCCGCGCACCCGCGCCTCGAACGCGTTGTAGATCCCCGCCGCGACCGAGTGCGGGTCCAGCACGAAGTCCCACGCCAGGAGCAGTTGGCGCGCCCGCTCGACATCGCCGCCGCCGGTCGTCACGTGCCGCAACATCGGCACCATGGTGCGCGCCGGGATCGACAGGTAGTCGGTCTGCAGCGCCATCATGTCGGCCATGGAGTGGAGTCGTCCCGAGCCGAGGACCTCGGAGGCGCGCGCCCAGCGATACGGATCGGACCACTCGAAGCCGATCGCGTCCATGTACGGATAGTCGGCCGGCGTGAGGTGGTTGTTGGCGGTCGCGAAGTAGCCCTCGTCGGGGTTGTAGACGCTGGGCTTGGCCTTGATGGGCAGGTACCCGTCCCATTCGTAGCGGCCGTCGCCGGGCACGGGGACCAGGCCGGACCAGTTGCGCCGGATCGGCGCGATCCCCACCGCCTGCCAGCCAATGTTCCCCTCCCGGTCGGCCCAGATCATGTTCTCGCCCGGGATGTTGGAGTAGTTGCAGGCCTCGACGAACTCCTCCCAGGTGCGGGCCTGGTCCATGCGCAGGCTCGCCAGATACGGTGCGCCTCCAGGCTCCAGCCACGCCCCCCGGATGGCATACGCGACCCTCTCCTCGTGGTTCTCGAAGACGACCGGCCCATGGCGCGTGTACCTGAACTCGGCGCGATGCGGATCCTGTCCCTTCACTGGAATCTCCTCCGCAATCACCGTCATCTCCTCCCATCCGTCCTTGTAGCGGTACCGGTTGGGATCGTCGGGATGGGTCTCGTACACGTAGAGATCCTCGCCGTCGGTGCGGAAAACGGTGAGCCCCCAGGCCCCGTACTCGTTGTGGCCGATGCTCACGCCCGGAATCTCCGGCTCGCCCCCGCCGATCACGTTCCAGCCCGGACCCACCAGGTGCACCCAGTAGCGCAGCGACGGCGACGACTGTGCCCGGTGGGGATCGTTGGCCATCATCGGAAAGCCGCTCTCGCTCAGTCGCCCGCTCACCACCCAGTTGTTGGAGCCGATGTCCTCGGGATCCTGCCAGGCCACCACGTCCTGCAGAGCCGCCGGATCCTGCCAGCTCGGGACCTCCCGCCGGCCTCCGGCCACACCTCCCGGCCCGCCCGCCGCCGCTCCCCGCACCTCCGCCGCAGCCGCCTCGAGCCGCGCAAACGCCTCCGCATCGCCCCGGTGCTCGGCCACCAGGTGCTCCGGCCGGAACCGCACGGGCCCGCGAAACGCGTTGTACCGCCCCAGGATGTCCTCGCTCAGCAGATCCCCGTCGATCGCCGGATCCAGCGCGATGTCCGGCTCGCCGGGGTGGAAATTCGCCACCCGCTTCACCATCTCGTCGCCCAGCGCCGCCACCGCCCGCCCGTAGTTCAGCTCGTTGCCGATGTTGCCGAGCAGACCCTGGTGCCGCGAAATCACCACCTCGGGCGTCCACCGCTTCGGCCGGATCCCCAGCAGCTCGAACTCGATCGGCAGCAGCGACGGATCGGCCTCGGTCTCGGCGATGTACGCGTTCACACCGTCCACATACGCCGGGATGAGCACCTCTCCCCGGTCGTGGTACTGGTTCATCTCCTGCGTCATGTCGCCCCGGAAACGGAAGAGCCGGAACCCGATATCCCGCTCCAGCTCGCCCGGCCCCAGCATCTCGGCGACAGTCCCGGTCGCCTGCGCCCGCCACACCTCGAACTGGAAGAGCCGGTCGCGCGCGGCCGCGTACCCCTGCGCAAAGAACAGGTCGTACTCGGTCTCGGCGTAGATGTGGTTGATCCCCCAGCGGTCGCGAATGATCTCGACAGGTGCATTGAGCTCCGGCAGCGCGATGGTGGTGGATGAGAGGGCGTCGATGGCCACTGCGGCCCCCGCCGCCGGCACGACCTGCGTGCTCGCGGCAGGCGGGGCGCCGAAAAGGACGACGAGGGCAACGAAGGTCGAGGCGGACTTGCGAATGGGAAGCATGGCGGACCGGGCCGAAGGAACGTGATGCGAACGCCCAAAAAGTAGCGCCCGAGCGGGCAAGCGCACGATCTTGCCCGAACTCGCCCTTCAAGCACAACGCAAACCCGGGAGCCACCCATGAAGATCACCCCACCGGCCGCACCTCTTCTCCTCGCTTTGCTCCTCGCCTGCACCCCGTCCGCCGAGCCGCCCGCTGGCGACCCCGCCGACGCGGAGGCCGAAGCAGCGAGCGAGCCCGCGCCCACCACCGGCCGCACGCCGCAGTTCGAGAACGAGCACGTCACCGTGTGGAAGAGCGTGATCGTCCCGAACCAGCCTCTCGCGATGCACCGCCACGACAACCCCCGCGCCATCATCGCGCTCAAGGGCGGCACCCTGACCGTCGTGAACGACGCCGGCGACCGCCACGACATGACCTGGGAGACCGGCAGCGCCTACTGGCTGGACGCGGATCCGCCCGGCGAACTGCACGGCGACGTCAACGAGGGGCCGGAGCCTGTCGAGGTGATCGTGGTACAGCTGAAGGGGGTCGGGATGGACGAAGATTCGGGCGGGAGCTGAGCCGGACCCCGGGTTTCCGGTTTTTTCGCACTGACTGTCTGGTTGCGACGCAATGGACTGGGCGCTACCATGAAGCTCGCCGCTGGATATATTTCGATGGTCCGGCGGCCCTTTGACAAACCCGATTGAATCGGCGCAACGCCCTTTATGGAGTCCCAGCACTTCTCATCCCACCAAAGGCAGGAACACTATGAGAACGCCCATTGTCCCGTCCCTCGCGCTTCTGGCATCCGTTGCCCTGGCCGCCTGTCAGCAGAGCGCACCCGGCGCTCAGAGTATGGAGAGCGCCGACCAGTACCTGCAGGCGTCTTCGTCGGTGACCCAGTGCCCCGGAACCGCGCCCGAGGTGGTCGCGATGGACATCACCGACGCCGCCAGCGGCGTGTCCCTGGCCGCCAACCAGATGACCGTCTCCGAAGCCGGCGCGTACCTGATCGTCGCCGCCCCCCAGGTCGGCCGTGAAGGCGGGGGTCCCTACGGCTGCTTCGATCTCTGGCTGCGCGTCAACGGAGCCGACGTGGGCAACTCGAACGTCCAGCTCTGCCAGGACGAGGGCAGCATGGCCAAGGACGTTATCATCTCGCAGGGCATCGTGCCGCTCGAGGCGGGTGACATGGTCGAGGTCATGATGTCGGCCAACAACCCCGAGGCGAACATGTGCATCGAGGCGATTCAGCCCGAAGGCGAGCCCCTGGTGCCGGCCATCATCTTCTCGATGATCAAGTACTAGGCCCCGCCTGGCGCCTCGGCCGGGCCGCTTCGCTTCATGCAGTCACAACGTCAAGAGAATATTGCATTCTGTCATGTGTAGTACACATCTTGACACCCGCGACTCCGAACTCGCAAAGGGGAGACGGCCATGAACGTGAAGCGACGATTCCTCATCGGCGGTGCGGTCGCCGGCCTTGCCATCGCGCTCGCGTGCGGTGGGGAAGCGATCGATGAAGCGGCCACCACCGGAGCCGGGGACGGCATCGAGGCGCCCAGGTTCGAGGTGGATCCGTTCTGGCCGAAGCCGCTGCCGGAGCATTGGCTGCTCGGCTCCACGATCGGGGTGGGCGTGGACTCCCGCGACCACGTCTTTATCATCCATCGCCGCGCTTCGATCGACGCGCGCACGGAGTTGGGAGCGGAAGCCGATCCGCCAACCGCCGAATGCTGCCGGGCCGCGCCCGAAGTGCTCGAATTCGATCCCGAGGGGAATCTGGTCAACTCCTGGGGCGGTCCCTCCGACGAGTACGTGTGGCCCGCCTCGAACCACGGAATCACGGTCGACCACATGGACAACCTGTGGATCGGCGGCAACGGTGAGACCGACTCGCACATCCTCAAGTTCTCGCGCGACGGCCGGTTTCTGGCCTCCTACGGGCAGCCGGAAGTTGGGTCGGAACCCGACAGCCACAGCGAGACGCGCTTCAACCGGGTAGCCAAGGTGGCGTTCGACGCCGAAGCCGACGAAGCGTACGTCGCGGACGGTTACGGCGGACGCCGCGTGGCGGTGCTCGATGCGTCGACCGGCGCGTTCAAGCGCTATTGGGGTGCCTACGGCAACGCCCCTGACGACACACCCACCCCGCCGTACGATCCGGACGCGCCGCCTCTCCAGCAGTTCCGCACGCCGGTCCACTGCGCCGAGCCCTCGCTGGACGGTCTGGTGTACGTCTGCGACCGTCCGAACGACCGGATCCAGGTCTTCCAAACCGACGGAACCTTCGTGGACGAGGTGCTGATCGCGCCGCGCACGCTGGGCGGCGGCTCCACCTGGGACCTCGCCTTCTCGCGTGATCCCGGGCAGCGCTACATGTATGTCGCCGATGGCACCAATCACCGGGTCTACGTGATGGATCGCACGTCGCTCGAGGTCCTGACGACGTTCGGCGACGGCGGTCGGCAGCCGGGCCAGTTCATCGGCGTCCACAGCATCGCCACCGACTCGAAGGGCAACGTCTACACGACCGAGACCTACGAGGGGAAACGCATCCAGAAGTTCGTGTACATGGGCCTGGCTCCGGTGTCCGCCGAAAACCAGGGCCCGCCGTGGCCGGCTCTTTAGTCCACATCTCGCACTTGCGTCAATCGAGTCGGTCCGCCCACGGCCGCCAGGTGGTCGAAGTCCGAATCGGCTGATTCCAGATCCGCGCCGTGGTGGAGAGCACAGGCGGCGATCACGACATCGGTTGCTGGAGCGGTCACTCCCCGGGCGTGTGCCTGCGTCGCCAGTTCGTACGCCCTGGTCCAGACCTCACTGTCGATTGCCAGTTCGGGGAGGACGCGGGCGAATTCCCGCAACACGCGTCGTTCGTGCGCTCCCCGGGCACCGTTCCAGAGTTCGAGCTGGACGAGCGGGCACCAGGAGGCTTCGCCGTTTTCGAGCGCCGTCTCTACGCGCGCATGAACTTCGGGATCGCCATCTGGCCGAAGGAAATGGATCCACGACGAAGTATCGACGAGAAGCACTGCCTCAGCTCCGCCGACGGGCGGCCCGGACCTCGTCCGGCGTGACCAGGTTGGAGCACGTCCCGCCGAACCTGGTCAGTTCCGCCATCCGCATGCGCCGGTTGAAGTACATGATGGCACCCACGATGGCCTCGCGCTTGGTCTTCGCGTTCGTGAACCGGATCGCGTCCGCCAACTCCTGATCTGGAATATCAACAGTGGTTTTCATTATTCCAGTATGATCAATATTGGAATATCAATCAACTGGTGTCGTAATCCAAAATGGTTCAGAGCCGATTCCGGGGGCGTCGGTCCTGCTACGCCTCCCAGGTCACCCTTCCCCCCGCCACCGTCCGCAGCACCGGGATCTCCTTGATCGCATCCGGGTCGGCATCGTGCGGGTCCGCCGCCAGCACCGCGAAGTCGGCCAGCTTGCCCTCCGTGACCGACCCCTTGAGGTCCTCCTCGAACGACGCGTACGCCCCGCCCATCGTGCAGATGCGCATCGCCTCGGGCACCGTGATCCGCTGGCTGGGTCCCCAGACGCGCCCGTCGAAGTCCTTCCGCGTGACCATGCTCTGGATCGCCATCAGCGGCTGGTAGGGCCCGGGCGTGTAGTCCGACGCCGGCGCGACCGGAATGTCGTAGTCGAGGAACGAGCGGTGGGCGAACATCCATTCCATCTTCTCGGGCCCGTACTCGACCCACTTGTTTCCGTGGTAGTGGGCGTAGGTGTAGAAGGGTGTCGGCACGGCCCCGGCGGCCTTGATGCGCGCGAGAAGGTCGGGATTCACGAGCGAGCAGTGTTCAATACGATGCCTCGGGTTCGGCCGCGGCCACAGCTCCTGGACACGCTCGTACGCGTTGAGAACCATGTCGATCGTCACGTCGCCGTTGGCGTGGATCCCCACCTGCCAGTTGGCGCGGTGAGCCACCTCGACCGCCTCGTGGATCTCTTCCTGGTTCATCGTGAGGATGCCGTAGTCGTCCGGGCGGCCCACGTACGGCGTGCTCATGCGCATCGTGCGCTCCGACGCCGAGCCGTCGGCGCCATACTTGACGCCGCCCACCCGCAGCCAATCGTCGCCGAGCCCGGTCGAGACGCCGGCCTGGCGGAGGCTGTTGTACGGCCCCCGCATCATCATGTACACGCGGCAGCTCAGTTCGCCGTTGCGGTAGGCGGCACTGTAGGCCTCGACGCTGTTCGACGAGGTACCCGCGTCGTGGAACGAGGTCAGCCCTTCCTTCGCCATCAGCTCGGTGATGAGCTTCACGCCAGCGCGGCGGTCGTCGTCGGAGTGGGTGTTCGGGATCAGCGACGAGAAGACGTAGTTGGCCCGCTCGGCGACCAGGCCGGTCAGCTCGCCGTCCTCGCGGTAGAACGCGCCGCCCCGCGGATCGGGCGTTTCGGCCGTGACCCCCGCCAGCGCGAAGGCCCTTGAGTTGTACACGCTGGTGTGGCCGCCCCGGTGCCCCACCACCGCCGGATGGTCCGGCACCGCCTCGTCCAGGTCGAGCCGGTTCAGCGGCCGCCCCTCGGCCAGCTTGGTGTCGTCGTACTTGAAGCCCTGGATCCACTCGCCGGGCGGTGTCTCGCGGGCCCGCGCCGCCATGAGCTCCTTGATCTCGGCCACGCTGCGCACGTCGACGTTCACGTCCTTGAGCTCGCGCACCCCCGCGCCGGCCGGATGCGTATGCGCATCGATGAAACCGGGCGTGATCACCGCGTCCCCGTGGTCCATCACCTGGGTGGCGGGGCCGCGCAGGTTGTCCACATCGTCGCGGGAACCGACCGCCACGAAGCGCCCGTTCCTCACGGCGAGCGACTGCGCCACCGGGTTGTCCTCGTCCATCGTGTGGATGGTGCCGCCGTGGACGATCAGGTCGGCATCGAGACCGCCGCCGTCGGCGCCTCCCGGTCCCGCTTCGCACCCGCTCAGGAACCCCGCACCCGCCGTCCCGGCGGCCATTCCCAGGAATTTCCCACGCGTCACTGACTTCATCTGATCCTCCGGCCGTTGTGCCCGCTCGCCGGCGGGCGTCATGTCCTATCGAACCCGGTCCCCGATGCGGCTGCCGCGGACCTCCGTGATCCAGGGGAAGGGACTGAACGAATCGCGATCGTAGGAGAAGTAAATAAAGGCCACCCGGCCCTTGAATCGCCAGCCTTCGAGGAAGCCCCAGACCCGCGAATCCAGGCTGTCGTCGCGGTAGTCGCCCAGCATGAAGTAGTGGCCTGCCGGGACCACCAGCGGCCCCCAGTTGTCCCAGGTCGGGTGATAGTTGACATCGGGCCCGTCCACCAGGTTCTGGTTCTGCCAGTACATCTGCGGGTCGATCTGGTCGCGCTCGCCGATGATCTCCACGTAGGGCTCGTCCTGCGCCTCGCCGTTCAGGTAGAGCACCTTGTCGCGCATCTCCAGGGTGTCGCCGGGCATGCCGACGAGCCGCTTCACCAGCGTCATGTCCTCCTCGTGATGGGGATCGAAGACGAGGATGTCCCCGCGGCGGGGCTCCGAGTAGCCGGGAATGCGGATGTTGGTGAAGGGGATCCGGGGACCAAGAGCCAGCTTGTTGACGGCCAGGAAATCGCCCACCAGCAGGGTGTTCTTCATCGATCCGGAGTCGATGACGTAGGTCTCGATCAGGAAGATGCGCAGGATGAGGAAGATCACGAACGCCACCGCGAGCGATCGCACCCATTCCATCAGGCTGCCGCGGTCGCCCTTCTTCGCGGCAGCCTTCTTGCCGCTGCCCCGCCCCTTCGCGGGCTTGCCCTTCTTCGACTTTCGCTTTTTTGCCATCACGTTCGTCTCCGCTCCGCTTGCCCGGGCTAATCGTCCCCGCCGGCGGCCGGCATTTCCGCGCCCCGGCCGCGGGCAGCCGTGAACGGCCCGCCCACCACGCGCTTCACGTCGTCCAGCACGGCGCCCGCGTCAGGCGGCGGCTTCGTGAACAGACTCACTCCGATTGTAACGGCAAAGCCCACCGCGAACCCCGGGATCATCTCGTAGAGGTCGTAGAAGTGTTCCTTCACCAGCAGCACCCAGAGCACTGCGGTGCCGAAGCCGGCGATCATCCCCGAGAGCGCCCCGGCGCGCGTCGTCCTGCGCCAGAAGAGCGAGCAGAGGACGACAGGCGTGAAGGCCGACGCGAGCCCGGACCACGCGAAGAGCACGAACCAGAAGATCATCCGCGACTCGGGCAGCGCCACCGCGAGCCCGCCGAGCCCGATCACGATCGTCAGGACGCGCCCGATCACCGACAGCTGCCGGTCGGAGAAGTCGGGCTTCAGCACCTTCTGGAAGACGTCGCGCACCACCGCCGACGACGCCAGGATCAACAGCGAATCGACCGTCGACATGATCGCGGCGAGCACCACCACCAGGATCACCCCGGCCACGACGGCCGGGAAGAGCTCGGTGGACATCATCGGCAGCACGGTCTCGGGGTCGGCCAGCCCGGGGAAGAGCACCCGCCCCGCGACGCCGGTCAGCACCGCGCCGATGTCGAAGACGATGATGCACGCGACCGCAATCATCCCGCCCTCGCCGATCTGGCCCCGGCTGCGGGCCGACATGAAACGCGTCAGGAGCTGGGGCGCCCCCAGGAACGCGAGTCCGATGCCGGCGAAGCTGATCGCGCTCATCACTCCGGTCACCGTAAGACCATGCTCGCCCATCGGGTTCAGCAGCGCGGGATCGATTGAACCGATCGCCCTCATCAACTCATTCCAGCCACCCGCCTGCTGAATCCCCACGATCGGAAGCACCAGGAGGCACAGGAACATCAGCACGCCCTGCAGCACGTCGCTGTACGCCACGGCCTTGAAGCCGCCGATGCTCGTGTAGAGGAAGATGACGGCCGCGCCGATGAGCACGCCGCCCTCGTAGCTGGTGCCCAGGAACGACGAAAACGCCTTCCCGGACGCCGTCAGCTGGGCGGAGGTGTAGGCCCACACCATGCTGAAGATGATCACCGCGCTGACGATCCGGATCGCGTGTGTCCGGTCGCGGAAGCGGTCGGCGAGGTAATCCGGCACCGTGATCGCGTCGTAGCGGTCGGTGAATTCCTTGAACGGGCGCGCCACCAGCGACCAGGCGAGCGCCACCCCGATCACCTCGCCCAGCACGATCCAGAGGGCGTGGAACCCCACCAGATACCCCATGCCGGTCAGCCCCAGCAGCAGCCAACCGCTCTCGCCGGTCGTGTTCGACGAAAACGCGATCACCCACGACGGCAGCTTCTTGCCGGCGACGTAGAACCCCGACACGGAGCGGCTCTCGCGACTGGCCCACCAGCCGATGCCGATGAGGATGGCGAAGTAGAAGACGAGGACGCCGATGATCGCGCCGCTGGCGCCGACGTCACCCACGGCCGCCGCTCCCGTCCGGCCTCGCCTGCGGGGCCTCCGGCCCACCGTTGGCGGCATCGCGCGGGTCGCCTGACCGAGCGGCCTCGCCCGTTGCCGCGCTGCTGCCCTGCGCCCGGTCGCCGCCCGAGTGGATGCGGTAGGCGGCCACCACCAGGACGAGCCCGGGCAGCGTGCTCACCGCCATGAGGATCCAGGTGTCGAGGGGAAGTCCGGCGATCATTGTGCCACGTGGCCGGCTGGCAGGCGCGGGCGCGTGGCTGCCCGATTCGGCGATGCGGTCCGCCCCGGCAGCCATCCGGCCAGGGTCACCCGTCGGCCTGCCCTTCGCCTCATCTGGCCGCCTCCACCGTCGCGCAGGCGCGGGACAGCAGCGCGATGGCCTCGTCCACCTCGGCCTCCGAGATCAGCAGCGACGGTCCCAGGCGGATGACGTGGCCGTGAAGGCCGCCGATCCCGATCAGGAGGCCCTCGTCCTTCGCCGCGTTGAGCAGCATGCCGGCCAGGCGCGGCGCGGGTTCCTTGGTGCCTGGATCCTCCACCAGCTCTAGCGCCTGCATCAGGCCCATGCCGCGCACGTCGCCGATCCAGGCGTAGGTGGCCGCCAGGCGGTCGAGTGCGGCACGCAGCTGCGCACCGCGCTCCCGGGCCCTGGTCGGCACGTCCTCGGTCTGCATGACTTCGAGCGTGGCCACCATCGCGGCCATGCAGACGGGGTTGCCGCCGAAGGTCGAGAGTGTCTTGCCGCGCCAGCTTCCCGCGATCTCGTCGGTGGTGATCGTGGCGCCCACCGGCATCCCGCCCGCGATCCCCTTCGCCATGACCATGATGTCGGGGACGACGCCCCAGTGCTCGATCCCGAACCAGTGGCCGCCCGTGCGCCCGAACCCGGCCTGCACCTCGTCCGAAATGAAGAGGCCGCCGTACGACCGGATGATGTCGGCCATGCGCTGGAAGTAGCCGCGCGGGGGCACGATGTACCCGCCCACGCCCTGGATGGTCTCGGCGATGAAGGCGGCGGGGCGGCCGTTGGTGGTGGTCTCGATGACCTCGATCAGGTCCTGGGCGTAGATCTCGACCAGCTCCTCGTCGCTGGCGGCGCCGAAGGGGGCGCGGTACGGGTACGGCGAGAGCGCGTGCGTGACTCCGGTCGACGTCGCGGGAAGCACCCGCCACGGGGCGTGCGCGGTGACCGCGGAGGCCATGCTGGTGCGGCCGTGGTACGCCTGGCGCAACGCGATGACCTCCGTGCGGCCCGTGTGCAGGCGCGCCGCCTGCAGCGCCGTCTCGATCGCCTCGGCGCCGCTGTTCAGGAAGAAGGTGCGGCGCAGGTCGCCCGGCGCGATCCCGGCCAGGCCGCGCGCCGCCTCGACCTGCCCCTCGTTGACGTAGAGTGTGGAGAGGTGGCCGACGCGGGCGGCCTGGTCCTGGATGGCCGCGACCACCGCGGGGTGGCAGTGGCCCAGCGACGTGGTCAGGATGCCGGCGAAGGCGTCGAGGTACTCACGCCCGTCGTAGTCCCTGACCCGACACCCGTTGCCTTCGGCGATGGCGAGGGGCTCCTGATAGAGGGGCGTCACGCAGTCGAAGATGTACTTGCGCTGCTCGCCGAAGATCTCGGCGCCGCGGCTGGCTACTGCTTCCATGGTGTCTGCTTTCCCTCTTGGACTGTCAACTCGACATTACAAAATGTGAACTGTAGTTTACCATCGCGAGATGACCACCCGCTGGTCGGTGAAGAATGACACAGCGTCGCGGCCCTGTGCCTTGAGGTCGCCGTAGAAGGATTGTCGCGTCCCGCCGAAGGGGAAGAAGGCCATCGGCGCGGCGACCCCGATGTTGACCCCGATCATGGAGATCCCGGCGCGGTAGCGGAACTCCCGCGCGGCGCGTCCCGAGGTGGTGAAGATCGACGCCGCGTTGCCGTAGTGGCTCTTCGCCAGCATCTCGAGCGCGGCTTCCAGGCTGGGCGCGCGCGCCAGTCCGGCGACCGGGCCGAACACCTCGTCGCGGCCGATGGGCATCTCGGGCGTGACGTCCTCGAAGACGGTGGGTCCGACCCAGTGGCCGCGCGGGTAGCCCGGTACGCTCGCGCCGCGGCCGTCCATGAGCAGCCGCGCGCCGTCCCGCTCCCCCTCGTCGATGAACGCGGTGACGCGGTCGCGGTGCGCCCCGGATATCACGGGCCCCATGTCCACGCCGTCGTCGAGCCCCCGCCCGACCTTGAGCGACGCGGCGCCGTCCAGCACGCCCTCGCGCATCGGCCCGTAGGCGTCGCCCACCCCCACCACCACCGACCCCGCCAGGCAGCGCTGCCCCGCGGATCCGAACACCGAGCTCACCACCGCTTCGGCCACCATCGCCGGGTCGGCGTCCGGCAGCACGATCATGTGGTTCTTGGCGCCGCCCAGCGCCTGCACCCGCTTACCCTTCGCCCCGGCGCGCTCATAGATGATCTTCGCCACCTGGCTCGACCCCACGAACGACACCCCGGCCACGTCCGGGTGGTCGATGAGCGCCTCGACCGTCTCGCGGCGGCCGTGCACCACGTTGAGCACACCCGGGGGCAGCCCCGCCTGCTCGGCGAGCTCCACCACGCGATGGTGCGTGAGCGGGTCCTGCTCGCTCGGCTTGAGCACGACCGTGTTGCCCGCGGCCACCGCGTAGGGCCAGAACCAGAGCGGGATCATGACGGGGAAGTTGTACGGGGTGATCACCGCGAAGACGCCGATGGGCTGCCGCACGGTCTCGCAGTCGACGCCGCGGGCGATGTCCTCCAGGGTGTCGCCCATCATCAGCGTGGGCATGCCGGCGGCGTGCTCGACGTTCTCGATGCCCCGCTGCACCTCGCCCCAGGTCTCGGCGAAGTTCTTGCCGTGCTCGCGCGAGAGTCGCACCGCGAGGTCGTCGTGGTGCTCGTCCAGCAGCGCCTTGAGGCGGAAGAACACGCGGGCGCGCTCCGGGACGGGGGTGCGGCGCCAGGCGGGGAAGGCGGCGGTGGCCGCCGCGACGGCGCGGTCGACGTCGGTCCCCCCCGAGACGGGAACGGCGCCAAGGGTCTCGCCGGTCGCCGGGTCCGTGACGGCGAGCTTCTCGCCAGCTTCGGATGCGGTCCACTCCCCTGCCACGTAATTGGCCACGAGGCCGCTTGAGGTCGTCATCCTCCTACCCCCCCTTCGCCATTGAAACGATATGCTCGTACTCGGCTTCGGCGACCGGCTGCACGGAGAGGCGGCTGCGGTTCACCAGGACCATTTTGGCAAGCTCGGGGATCGCGCGGATCTGCGGGAGGCTCACCTCTTCGGCGAACTTCTCGATAAAGCGGATGTCGACCATGAACCAGCGGGGGGTTTCCTCGGTGGCCTTGGGATCGTGGTACTTGTTCGAGGGGTCGAACTGGGTGAAATCGGGGTAGGACTCGCGGCAGACCTCGGCGATGCCGGCGACGCCGGGGGGCTTGGCGTTGGAGTGGTAGTAGAGGACGCGGTCGCCGATCTGCATCTTGTCGCGCATGAGGTTGCGGGCGGCATAGTTGCGGACGCCGTCCCAGTGGGTGGTGCCGTCGCGCTCGAGGTCGTCGATCGAGTAGACGTAGGGTTCGCTTTTCATGAGCCAGTACTGGCGGGCCATGCGGTCGTTCTCCGGAAGGGGCCCGGCGGGGCCGTCTCGCGTTTGCGTTTATGAACCTGGGGCTTGCTGGACGGGCTCCGCGTACCGGGCCGGGGGCGCGGACACTGGCTCGATAAGGCGCGCGGCGACGTAGCCGGCACCGCCGTCGGGGAGCTGGACGCGGAACCACTCGCCCGACGCGCCCAGGACTCGCAGTTCGTGGTCGGGGTCGAGTTCGCGCAGGACCTCGATCCGGGTTCCAGGGCCGGCCCGCAGGCGGATTCCGTCGTCGCGGGGACGGACGTCGGTGCCGAGAAGGGCTGTGGCCGCGGTGATTTCGGCCGGGCTGGTCCGGGCCGGTCCGAGCAGCGGGTAGGGGTCGATGGGGCCTTGGCCGCGGCGGTAGATCCCGTAGTGCAGGTGGGGCGGTGTGGTGCGGGCGTTGCCGGTGTTGCCGACGAAGCCGATGGTGTCGCCGCGCTTGACGAGCGCTCCGTCGCTGACGTGCTGGCTGTCGAGGTGCGCGTAGTAGACGCTGACCTCGCGGAGGGGGTCGCGGAGCCAGACCACCTTGCCGCCGAGGCGGGTCGTCCTCACCCGGCTCGCTCTGCCGTTCACGCTGGCCAGCACGGGGGTGCCCCGCCTCGCGAAGATGTCGACGCCGTGATGCTGGCGGCGGCCTCCGTCCCGGGCTGCGCCGAAGAGGCTCTGGATGGACCCAGTGCCGTGACCCTCGACGGGGAAGGCGAAAGCGGCATCGTCGCCCAGCATTACCCGGTAGGTCCCTCCGCGGAGGAGTTCGGGCTGGACGCGCAGGACGAATTCGCCTTCCCGAAATGGGTCCTCGTGGCTGAAGACGCGCGTCAGCGAGTCCGTGGAGAACACCGGCCTCGGCGGGTCGCTCTCGTTGTTGGGAAGGCGAAACAGGTCGATGAAGAGGCGCGTGTCGTGCTCCGACTCCAGAGAGACCGCGAACACCAGCTTGCGGCCCCGCGGGATGTGGATGCGGTAAGCCACCGCCGAGGGATCCTCGGGCGTGATGTAGCCTTCCTCTTCGAAGGGAGGCGTGACGGTGACGGGGTTTTCGAGCGCGTCCCGGCCGGCCGACTCCCACTCCCTGCCGAGCGCCGTTTCGGCGAGCCCGGCCGCGGCGAGCGAGGCACCGTACGCTTCATGCGGAGTTAGGGCGCGGAAGCGATCCTGCACCTTTTCGGCCTGCTCGCAGGCGCTCAGCACCCCCAGCGCGGCGAGTACGCCGGCCGACTTCCACCCGGGTCGGTTTCGCGCGCGGACTGCGGTCGGCGGACGGCCCCGTCCCACCTGTCCACGGGCTCCCGGGGCCCCCGGAGTGCCCTCTGCAGCCGACACGCGCGCCAAGGGCCTGCTACGCCGGCCCGGCAGCCCTGACCGCCGCGGGCGCACTGCCCGCGAAACGCTCGAAGTTGCTCTTGAACATCGCCGCCAGCTCCGCCGCGGCCGAATCGTACTGGTTGCCGTCGGCCCAGGTTCCCCGCGGCAGCAGCACCTCGTCCGGGACGCCCGGAACCCGGCCGGGAACCCGCAGCCCGAAGACCGGGTCGACCGTGTGCGGGACATTGTCCAGGTGGCCCTCGAGGGCGGCGGCGAGCATCGCGCGGGTGTAGGCCAGCTTCATGCGGCTGCCGACGCCGTAGCGGCCGCCCGTCCAGCCCGTGTTGACCAGCCAGACCCTGGCGTCGTGGGTGCGCGTCTTCTCGCCGAGGAGGTCGGCGTAGACGGTTGCGGGCCGCGGCAGGAAGGGTGCCCCGAAACAGGCGCTGAAAGCCGCGCGCGGCTCGGTCACGCCGCGCTCCGTCCCGGCCACCTTGGCCGTGTATCCCGACAGGAAGTGGTACATCGCCTGCGCCGTGTCCAGGCGGGCGATCGGAGGCAGCACCCCGAAGGCGTCGGCGGTGAGGAACACCACGTTGTCCGGATGCCCGCCCATGCCCGACGGCACCGCGTTGTCGATGTAGTGAATCGGGTACGAGGCGCGGGTGTTCTCGGTGATCTCGGCAGAATCGTAGTCGATTTCGCGCGTGCGCTCGTCGAGGATGACGTTTTCGAGGATCGTGCCGAACATGCGGGTCGCACGGTAGATGTCCGGCTCGCCCTCGGGCGAGAGGCGGATGGTCTTCGCGTAGCAACCGCCCTCGAAGTTGAAGACGCCGTCGGCGCTCCAGCCGTGCTCGTCGTCGCCGATGAGCTGCCGGTGCGGGTCCGCCGACAGTGTGGTCTTGCCGGTTCCCGAGAGGCCGAAGAAAAGCGCTGTGTCGCCCTGGGCTCCGATGTTGGCGGAGCAGTGCATGGGCAGGACGCCCCGGGCCGGCAGCATGAAGTTCAGCGCCGAGAAGATGGACTTCTTGATCTCGCCGGCGTACGAGGTGCCGCCCACCAGCACGACCCGCTCCGTGAAGTTGACCACGATGAATGCGCCGGAATTGGTGCCGTGACGGCGGGGGTCGGCCTGCATCGACGGGGCATGGTAGACGATGAAGTCGGGCTCGAAGCCCTCTTCCTCGCCGGGATCCAGCCGCAGGAACATGTTGTAGGCGAAGAGGTCGTGCCACGGACTCTCGGAGACCACGCGGACCTTGATGCCGTAGCGGGGATCGGCGCCGGCCTTGGCGTCCCGCACGTAGAGATCGGTTCCGTTGAGGCGGTCGATGATCTCGGACTTGAGGAGGGCGTAGTGTTCCTCGGCAATCGGGACGTTGACGTCGCCCCAGTCGATCAGGCCGCTCGAACCCGCTTCGTGAACCGCGAAGCGGTCGTTCGGCGAGCGGCCGGTATGGGGAGCCGTGAGCGTGACGAGGCCACCGCCGTGTGCCAGTCTTCCGGTTCCCAGCCGCAGGGTCTCTTCATATAGCTCCGCGGGCGCGAGGTTCCGGCGAACCAGACCTCTCGGGTTCAGTCCCTCGCCGCGCAGAGCGGTCATCGGTGCTTCTGCAACAAGCATTCTCGTAATTCCGTGATTCGGGGTTTGCGGGTCAGTCCGCAGCGGCGCCTCTTGCGTCCGCCAGCCTGTTAATTTGACTGTGCGGCGTCCGTGCGTCTACCGACGCGATTCCGATCAGGTGCACGACCTCCAGCAGCGAGCTTCCGCGCTGCAGGACATGTACCGGCTTGTCCATGCCCAGGAGGATGGGACCGATGACTTCCGCATTGCCCAGCTGGCTGATGAGCTTGTAGCAGGCATTGGATGCGCTCAGGGTCGGGAAGACCAGGACGTTGGCCGGCCCGGTGAGGTCGCTGAAGGGGTAGGTCTGCGAAATGATGCGCTCGTCCACCGCCACATCCGCCTGCATCTCCCCGTCCACCGCGAGCCCCGGCGCCAGGCGCTTGACCCACTTCACGGCTTCCCGAACCTTCGCGGCTTCGGGGTGCCGCACCGACCCGAAGTTGGAGAAAGACAGCATGGCGATCCGGGGCTGGATCCCGAGATCGCCCACGAACCTCGCGGCGGAGATGGCGATTTCGGCAAGCGTCGCCGGGTCCGGGTCGATGTTGACTGTGGTGTCGGCAAAGAAGAGCGGATCGCGGTCGCGGAAGGCGACGATGTGGAGCCCGGAGACCCGGTTCACGGTGGGTGCCGTACCGATGACCTCGAGCGCCGGCCTCAGGATCTCGGGATAGTTGGAATCGATTCCGGCGACCATCGCGTCCGCGTCTCCCGCACGCACCATCATCGAGGCGAAGTAGACCGGCTGGTAGGCGCGGGCACGGGCTTCGGCGAGGGTCAGTCCCTTGCGCGCGCGCCGCCGGTAGAACTCGTCCGCGTACGCGTATCGCTTGCGCTCCATCGAGGGCGGGTGGATGCACTCCACGCCGTCCAGCTCGATCCCCAGTTCGGCGGCGCGATGGTGGATCTTGTCGGGGTTGCCGATCAGGACGATGCGAGCCGTTCCCTCCTGCACGACCTGCGCCGCCGCGCGCTGCACGCGCTCGTTGTAGCCGTCTGCCAGGACGATGCGGGCGGGCTCCTTTCTCGCCCGGCCAAGGATCCTGCGCATCGCCTCGCGCCCGGGCCCCAGGCTGGCCTCGAGCTTGTGCCGGTACTCCTCCAGATCGAGCGAGGTCCTGGCCACGCCCGAATCCATGGCGGCCTTGGCCACCGCCGGCGCCACATGGAGGAGAACCCTGGGATCGAACGGCTTCGGGATCAGGTAGTCCGGTCCGAATTCGAAGGCGTCGTCGCCGTAGGCCTTGAGCACCGATTCAGGCACGTCGTCGCGGGCCAGTTCGGCCAGCGCCCGGGTTGCGGCGAGCATCATACGCTGGTTGATCGTCCGTGCCCTGACGTCGAGCGCCCCGCGGAAGAGGAACGGGAAGCCCAGCACGTTGTTGACCTGGTTGGGATAGTCCGAGCGGCCGGTGGCGATGATCGCGTCGTCGCGGACCTCGGCGACCTCCTCGGGCGTCACCTCCGGGTCGGGATTCGCCAGGCCGAAGATGATCGGACGGGGCGCCATCGATGCCACCATTCCGGAGGTGATCACACCCTTTGCCGACAAGCCGATGACCACGTCGGCTCCGTCCATCGCCTCCGTCAGCGTGCGCTCCGGCCGCTCGGTGGCGAAGGGAAGCTTGTACTCGTTCATCCCCTGCTCGCGGCCCTCGTGGATCACCCCGGCCCGGTCGACCATGAGCATGTTTTCCGCCTTCACCCCGAGGCGCAGGCAGTGACGGGCGGTGGCCAGCGCAGAGGCTCCGGCGCCGCTGAAGACGACCTGGGCATCGCCGGCGTCCCGTCCCGAAATCTCGAGGGCGTTGAGCAGCGCGGCCCCGGCGATGATCGCCGTGCCGTGCTGGTCGTCGTGAAAGACGGGGATTTCAAGGGTCTTCCGCAGCGTCTCCTCGATGAGGAAGCACTCTGGAGCGCGAATGTCCTCCAGGTTGATCCCACCGACCGTCGGCTCGAGCAACTGACAGAACCGGATGACCTCGTGAGGGTCTTCCGTGCCGATCTCGATGTCGAAGACGTCGATCCCCGCGAATTTCTTGAAGAGGACGCCCTTGCCCTCCATGACCGGCTTCGCCGCCATCGCCCCGATGTTCCCAAGCCCGAGCACCGCCGTGCCGTTGGAGACGACGGCTACCAGGTTGCCGCGCGCCGTGTATAGAAAGGCCGACTCCGGATCGTGATGGATGGCCATGCACGGCGCAGCCACGCCGGGACTGTACGCGAGGCTGAGGTCCCGCTGGGTCGCGACGGCCTTGGTGGGAACGACTTCGATCTTCCCCGGGCGGCCTTCCGCGTGATACTCAAGCGCGGCGCTGTCAAATGTCGGCAACGATAAGTCTCCCATGTTGTGATGCTGATCGAGCAAGTGATCCTACCGGAGACGCCGAATGCGCGTCAATCGCCAGCCCTGAAGCGTCGCCAACCCTTTGCCGGGCTTCACGGTCTAATCATCTTCACAGGAACCCCGACAGGTGTCCGCCGCGTCCCGGCTCGCCCCCTGCCTGCAACGGCCTCACACAGATGACGACATGACCGCCTCTACCGTCCTTCGGGCGGTCCTCGCAGCAGCGCTATGGTCTGCAGCGGCAGAGAGAGCGGCTATCGCGCAGGAACCGACCCCCGAGCCGGAACGGCGAAGCAGTTGTGAGGGGGCGGTCATCACCCACGTCTTTGTCGACAACCACTCGATCTTCGAGACCCCTCCGGCGGATTCCGCGGGAGAGCCGGGCGCGATGAGCACCTTTGCCAGGTGGGTCGTCAATCGCGTGCATGTGCGGACCCGGAGCAGCTTCATCGAGGACGAGGTGCTGTTCAGGGCGGGTGACTGTTTCGACCCGCTGCTGCTCGAGGAATCCGAGCGCATTCTCAGGGCCCTGCCCTTCATCGATGAAGCGCATGTGTATTCGGTGCCCGTGGGCGAAGACGAGGTCCACGTCGTCGTCGCCACCCGGGACGATTGGTCTCTGAAGCTCGATGTGCGCCCCGAGTGGGACGATCAATTGCGAATCACGCACGTCAGCGCGACCGAGGAGAACTTCCTCGGTACGGGGACCCTCTTCGGCGTCTATCTCACCAACCGCGACGAGCAGCGCGACCTCGGGGCGCAGCTTCGTACCGAGCGGCTGGCCGGCACGCGCCTCGACGGACAGATCGCTGGCGGGCGGACGCGCACCGGCGTCTTCTTTACCGAATCCATCGCCTATCCCTTTGTCGGTGAGGTCGGGCAGTGGGCGTTCATCGAGTCGTTCGCCCTGCGCGAGGATCTCTTCCGCTACGCCGCGCCCGCCGACGCCTCATTCACCAACGCCAGTCTGCCCATCCAGACCCGGTACGCGGAGGTGACGCTGGGTCGCCGGCTCGGGACCCCCGGCAACCTGACCGTGCTTGGCGGGGGGCTGTCCTGGGAGGACGTCCGCTTCGAGCGGTTTCCGGGCGGCGTCGAAGTTGTGTCGGGGTTCGACTTCTCCGAGCGAATGGAGGCGGATTCCGCAACGGTCGAGGCCATCCGGCCCCACGTCATGCCCAGGAAGGGCGCGTATCTGAATTTCCTGGCGGGCAAGCGCAACATTCGCTTCATCACGCGGCGCGGCCTGGACGCGATTCGCGGCGAGCAGGACATTCGCGTGGGGACCCAGGTGCTCCTGGCCCTGGGGACATCGCTGACCAGTCGGACCTCGACCCTGGGCAGCGATGGCCGCGAGCTCCATGGCCGTCTTGGATTGTTCGCCGGAGCCGCCGGGCGCAGTTGGGTCTTCAACACGGAGTTGCTCGTCGAAGGCGCCCGTTTCCGCCCGGACGGGGCGGACGGCGGCGATTACCAGGATCTTCTGGGCGAGTTCGAAGCCTACCTGTACTGGCATCCCGGTGAGACCCGGCGACACACCTTCGTCATGGGTGTGTCCGGGGCGGGTGGATGGAACGGCACACTGCCGTTTCAGCTCACTCTGGGAGGCCCGTTCGGCGTGCGCGGATACGACCGCGAAGACCTTCCGGCGGCGCAGCGGATCGTCATCAACGTGGAGGACCGAATCACGCTGGACGGGCCCTTCAGCGATGTCTTCGATCTGGGGATCACCCTGTTCGCGGATGCCGGAGCCGGTTGGCGCGGGGACGTTCCATTCGGCACCGACTCGGGGCTGCGCGGTTCCCTCGGCGCGGGGCTGCGCATGGCTTTCCCGTCCGGTGCGCGCAATGTGGTGCGTCTCGACTTCGCCGTCCCGGTCGAGGAAGACTGGCTCAAGAGCCGCCAGTTCCGAGTCGGCTACGACGCCGTGAGCCTTCTGAGCGCCTTTGGCAACTGGCAGGTGCGCCGCAGCCGCTCGGCCGGACCCGCCTCGGCCTTCCTTGGTTCGCGGTAGCGTCCAACCGGATTCCGAGCGCAGTGTCGTACGAAAACAATTGACTTGGAACCGGTCCGGGCATAAACTGGTTGTCCCTTACCGCTCTGTGGAGCCGCCGACGAGGGAGGTTTCGTCCTTGGTTGGCGCACGCTTCCGGATCCGGTGAGTGCGGTGCGATACGATTCACCCTTTCAGGAGGACGGCATTGTTCGCAGCCTCGCGCGGTCTCGATTCCTTCGATCAGTATCTACAGGATGTAGAACGCTATCCACTCATTTCGGACCCCGAGGAGGAGCGAGCACTCGCGCGAAGAGCTCGAACGGGCGATAAGGAGGCGGCGGAACGTCTCGTTACCGCCAACCTCCGTTTCGTGATCTCGTATGTGAAGAAGTACCAGGGCCGGGGCCTGGGGCTCGCCGAACTGGTGTGCATCGGCAACGAGGGGCTGCTGAAGGCGGTCAAGAAGTTCGATCCCGACAAGGGCGTCAAATTCATCTCCTACGCGGTCTGGTGGATTCGGCAGACGGTGCTGCAGGCGTTGGCCGAGCAGACCCGTTCGGTCCGCATCCCGCTGAACCAGAATTCCAACCTCGCGCGCCTGGCGCGCACCAACACCGCGCTCACTCAGCAACTCGGCCGCACCCCGACCGACCAGGAACTCGCTCAGGACATGGGTGAGCCCCTCGATACGGTTCGGGCACTGCGCAGAGTCGCCGCCACCGAACTGAGCCTCGACGCTCCCCTCGACCGGGGCGACCGTGACAGCGCAAGCTTCGGAGAGCGCTTCGCCGGCGCAGAGGGCACCGAAATCGAGGAGGACGTGGAGGCGGTGGCGCGCCGTCACTATCTCGAGACCATGTTCGACAGCTACCTGACCGAGCGCGAGCGCAAGATCCTCTACCTGTACTACGGGCTCGACGATGGCGAAGAGCGGACTCTCGAGGAGATCGGTTCGCTTCTCGGCGTGACCCGCGAGCGCATCCGCCAGATCCGGAACCGGGCCTTCGAAAAGCTCCGCGACAGTCCGCAGGGCGACTCGCTCTCCGGTTTCTGGACCACGAACTGACTCCGGGCACGGGTCAGGCCACCGCGGCCCGCGGGGTCAGCATCACCATTTCCCGGGCGCGCACCTCCGCCGTGGGGATTGTGACCCCGTCGCGCTCGTAGGAGTCGTACTGCAGGTACCCTTCCACAAAGAGCTTGTCTCCCTTGGAGACGTACTCTTCGGCCACCTGCGCCAGCCGGCCCCACAGATTGACCCGGTGCCAGTCGGTGCGTTCCTCGGCGTCGTCGCCGCCGGTGCGCCAATTGGTTGCAAGCGAGATGCGCGCCACCTTCACCCCTGCACTGGTGACGCGCACATCGGGGTCGCTTCCGACATTCCCTACCAGAATGATCTTGTTGACTGAACGGCTCACGGAATCGAACCTCCGTTTCGGTTGGTGGACTGGTTGTTCATGGGCGCACAAGTGTGGGCCGAACGGAGGGGCGTTCCAATAGCTGGATGGGACTGATTCGTGGTCAGCCCTTGCAGTCGTACCAGGTCCTGCCCGCGCCGACGTCGACCCTGAGCGGAACATTCAGCTCCAGGGCGGACTCCATGACATCCACCACCGTGTCGGTCAGTTCCGCCACGCGCCCCTCCTCCACCTCGAAGACGAGTTCGTCGTGGACCTGCAGGAGCATCCGCGCGCCGGGGCCGTCCCCAACCACCTCGCGAACTCGAATCATCGCAACCTTGATCAGGTCGGCTGCGGTGCCCTGGATCGGCGTGTTCTGCGCCACCCGTTCGCCGAACTGGCGCACGTTCCACGCCCTGGCCCGCAGCTCGGGGATGTACCGCCGCCGCCCCAGCAGCGTCTCGACGTAGCCCGATTCCCTGGCCTGCGCGACCTGTTCGTCCAGAAAGCGCCGCACGCCCGCAAAGCGCTCGAAATACTGCGCGATGAACCGCTTCGCGTCGTCCATCGAAATCCCCAGCTGCCTTGCCAGCCCGAAGGGCCCCTGACCGTAGAGCGTGGCGAAGTTCACCGTCTTGGCCTGGTTGCGCATGCCGCCCGCGACCTCCTCCACCGGCACGTCGAAGATCACCGCCGCGGTCTCCCGGTGGACGTCCTTGCCCTCCTTGAACGCCCGCACGAAGACCTCGTCGCCGGAGAAGTGGGCCAGGATCCGAAGCTCGATCTGGGAATAGTCCGCGGTCACCAGCATCGAACCCTCGGGTGCCGTGAAGCCGCGCCGCACCTCGCGGCCCACCGAAGTGCGGATCGGGATATTCTGGAGATTGGGGTCCGACGATGACAGACGGCCGGTCGCCGCGACGGCCTGATTGAAGGTCGTGTGGATCCGCCGCGTATCCGGATTGACCAGCGAGGGAAGCGCGTCCACATAGGTGTTGCGCAGCTTCTCCAGCTGGCGGTAGTCCATCATCAGGCTGGGCAGCCGATGCCCCTGGATCGCCAGCTCCTCCAGCACGGAGGAATCTGTCGACGGTCCCGTCTTGGTGCGCTTCACCACCGGCAGTCCCAGACGCTCGAAGAGGACCTCCCGCAGCTGCGGCGTGGAGTTGATGTTGAACTCGGTGCCCGCGACCCGGTAGATGTCGTCGCGGATCAGCCGCAGTTCGTCGCCCAGACGCCGGCTCATTGCCGCGAAGAAGCCCGCGTCGATACCGATGCCATTCATTTCCATGTCGGCCAGTACCGGGATCAGCGGCATCTCCAGCTCCAGAAAGAGCCTCTCCAGCCCCTGTGAAGCCATCTGACCCTCAAAGCGATGCCAGAGCCTCAGAGGCACCTCCACCTGCTCACAGGCGAACGCAAGCGCCTCGCTGGCTGCGATGTCCCCGTATTGCCGCCGGTTCTTCCCCGTCCCGATCACCTTCGCAATGGGCGTGAGCTCCCGGCCCAGAAGGTCGGATGAAAGAGCGCCCAGTTCCTTGCGGCGGCGTCCCGGATCCAGGACATAGGACGCCACCAGCGCGTCCTGGAGGGAGCCGGCCAGCTCGAGCCCGGCGCGGCGGCAGGCGATCAGGGAACGCTTGAGGTCATGCCCTACTTTCGCGATCCCGGGATCGGCCAGCACCTCGCGAATCGGCCCGAACGCTTCGCTGCCCAGCGCCGGAAGGTTCGGCGCGGGAGCGTCGTCCATGTCGCCCAGCTCCAGCGACATCGCGGCCTCGTGCGCGACCGGGAGGTAGTAGCACCGCCCCGGCTCGGCTGCGACGGCCACGCCGGCGACGTCTCCGCGAATGGGGTCCAGTGTCCGGTTCAGGACCGCAACCGCCATCACGCCCGCTTCCCGGCAGGCCCGGGCGATCGCGGCGAGCTCCCCTGGATCGGTGACGAGGATCTGTTCCGCGACGGCCCGCTCGGCCTCTGCCGCTCCCCCGCCATCCGCCTCATCGAGGCGGTCCAGCAGGGTGCGAAACTCGAGGTCGACGTACAGCGCGCGCAGCCGTTCGTTGTCCGGCGCCGAGACCCGCAGCTCCTCGAGATCCGCGTCGAGCTCCAGGTCCGTGCGGATCGTCACCAGCTGCTTGGAGAGGAGCACCTCGTCGCGGTTCGCCTGCAGCGACTCCCGGGCGCGCTTGGCCTTGATGTCCCCCGCGTGGGCCAGCACCTCCTCGACCGTCCCATACTCCGTGAGGAGCTTCTGTGCCGTCTTGGGCCCGATCCCCGGCGCCCCGGGCACGTTGTCCGAGCTGTCCCCCACCAGCGCCAGGTAGTCCACCACCCGGCCCGGCTCGACTCCGAACTTCTTCCGGGCCGCCCCCGCATCCACCCACTGCTGCCCGACCCCGTGCGGCCCTCCGCGCCCCGGGTTCAGCAGGTGCACACCATCCCCCACGAGCTGGAAGAAGTCCTTGTCACCCGAGACGATCACCGCCTCGAGCCCGGCTTCCACCGCGCGCGCGGCCAGGGTGCCGATCACGTCGTCCGCCTCCCACCCCTCCACTTCGATCACACGGTCCCCGAATGCCTCCACCAGCTCCCGAATGCGGGGAAGGCTGTCGCGCAGCTCCCGCGGCATCTTCTCGCGGGTCGCCTTGTAGTCGGGGTACAGCTCCTCGCGGTGGCTGCGGCCCGCGTCGAAAACGACCGCGATGTAGTCCGGCTGGTGCTCGGCCCGAATAGCGTACAGGAAGTTCGCGAAGCCGAAGGGTGCCGACGTATTCTCCCCTCGCGCGTTGGTGAGGGGACGATGGATGAAGGCGAAGTACGACCGATAGATCAACGCGTAGGCGTCGATCAGGAACAGTCGCGGTGCGTTCTTCGCCGGGATGTCCATGATGATGGGCGCCGCCCTGGACGGTGCCGTGGCTGCTGGAGCGCCCGGCGGACCGGACGAATTGTCAGGCGCGACTTACATTCGCCGCCTGGGGCCCACGGTCCGTGTCGCGGACTTCGAATTCAACCTCGTCGCCCTCGGCGAGGGTTCGGAAGCCTTCTCCCTGAATCGAGCTGAAGTGAACGAAAACATCGCTGCCCGCCGGGCGCGCGATGAATCCGTAGCCCTTGGAGTCGTTGAACCACTTAACAGTCCCTCTCGCCATTCCCGCATTCCTCCGCAATAACTGATGATGGTGCTCCGCGGCCGTCTCCCGGCCCATCCTGGCCGAGTTGCCGCGGCTCCATGATGGCGACAGGTGGCTCGGGGCGTCAAGGACCGCCGTAGAGCCAGCGGTACAGTGCACGGTTCCGCACCACGTTCTTGACGTATCCGCGCGTCTCGACGAACGGGATCCGCTCCGTGAACCGATGCGGGTCCTCCGCCTCGGGAAAACGCCTCCACCGGTTGGCACGGGTCGGGCCCGCGTTGTACGCCGACAGGACTATGGGGATGTCGCCGTCGTAGCGCTCCATCAGGTCTGCCAGGTACCGTGTGCCCAGGTGGACATTGACCTCGGCGGTCCTGAGCGACTCCGTGCTATAGCCGCGGGGCCCGAGCGCGCGCGCCAGCTGTCTGCCGGTCGCCGGCATGACCTGCATGAGACCGATGGCGCCCGCCGAGGATCCGATCGCCGGGGCAAAGGCGCTCTCCTGCCGGATGAGACCGGCGACAAGGTAGGGATCCAGCCCCAGCTCCTCCGCCCGCGAAGTCAGCAGAGCGCGGAACGGGAAGGGATACACGACTTCCAGCAGCGCTCTGCTCCACTCCTCCCCTCGCCCCCTCAGCTCCAACCCCAGACGAATGCCGTCGATTGCGCGACCGCTGTCGTTGAATGCGCGCGCCAGCCCGAGCATGAGCTCCGTCGAGTCCCACGCCGCGGCTTTCAGAGAGGCTACGTGAGCCTCCGCGCCTTCCTTCAGGTCCGCCTCGTCGAGTGCCGCCAGTACCTCCAGGTCTCTGGACAGCCAATCGGGCAGGGGGGGCGGTGGACCCGTTACGGGCTCCAGGGGAAGCAACGGGACGCCGTCCTCCGACTCATCGGCAAGATGCGCGTAGTAGGAGAGGGGGCTCTGTGTCCGGAGGCGGTCCAACAGGTCGCTGCTGCCAGTGGTGTCGCCCGAGGTCCGCGCCGCATGCACGGTCCAGTAGCTCGCCTCCTCCCAGCGGCGCCCATTGGGATACTCCTCCAGATAGTCCCGGAAGACCTGGGCCGCTTCGCGCGCCTCCCCCCGCGCCAGGTGGATCTGCGCCCAGCGCATCCTGGCCAACCCGGATCGGTCCGTGTCGGACATCGAGGCGGCCCTCCCGTATGCCTCGATCGCCTGGTTGAGCCGGCCGGCATCCTGGTGGTCGTCCCCGCGGAAGAAGACGATGTCGACCGCCTGGGGCGAGGACGGGTACCGCTCGATCAGCCGCTCCTGCAGGATTCGCGAATCTCCGTGCCGTCCCTGGCGGGTCCGGATCGTGGCCCAGGCGCGCAGGGCGGCCGCACCCACCACCTGATCCTCCGATGCCTGGAGCTCCCGGTACACCTCCACCGCGCTCCCACGATCGCCGCTTCCGTTGTACGCGCGAGCAAGGGCGAGCTTCTCCGACTCGGTGAGCACCGCCCCCCTCTGGATCGCCACCCTCCAGGCCCGCACCGAAGGTCCGAACTCGGCAGCGCGCCCGAAAGCCGTTGCGACCTGCCTGAGGATTCCGGGGCCCGAGTCTCTGGCGATCCTCCAGTGCGCGTTGGCGGCGGCCAGGGCTTCGCTCCCCGAGGTCGTCCGATGCAACAGGTCCTCCATGACGGCGACGGCGCCCGTGGAGTCGCCCAACGCCAGCCGGTACCGCCATTCCCTGGCCATTCGCCCCGTGCCGGCCCCGGCGGTCTCGTCGACAGTCCGGGCCTCGCGCAGGGCTTCCAGTGCGCGGGCGGTGTCGCCGGACGCCGCCCAGGCGTCCGCCTCGAGCAGCCATGCCGATCGGAGTGCAGACGAATCCGCCATCAGCCCGACGAATCGCGAGACGTCCTCCGCGTTTCCTGCTTCGGCGAGTGTGCGGGCCGCCGCAAGAGCCGTCCACCCCGCCATCGTAGGTGACCGGGTGGAAAGTACCTCAACCTGCGTTACGGTTTCGTCGTGCCGACCGTCCTCCACTAGCCGGCGAGCCAGGAAGGAGCGGGCAACGAGGGCCTCGCGAGAATCCTCGGACGCCGCCGCGACGAAGTGCCGGAAGGCCTCGGCCGCGCCGTCGTCGTCCCCGGAAGCCCGGCGCGCCGCACCCAGCATGTACCAGAAACGCACCGGTGCCTGCGCCGTGTCGATTCCGCCGGCCGTGAGTGCCGCGACGGCTCCGTCCCAGTTCTTCCAACCTGCCTCGGCCTCGGCCAGAACCATCCGGTCCGCAAGCGCGACCGACTCCAATGGACCGAGGCTGCTCCTCAGTCCCAGGCTGGCCTTCCAGAACCGCCCCTCCGCCATGTGCCGGCGAACCGAATCGGGGATCGCGCCGTCGGGCGCCGCCGCGGCTGTCTCCTGCCCCGCTACGGGACAAGACAAGGGGATGGCGACCCAGGCCACTGCTGTCAGCAACAGTGCGTGAGCCGCCATCCCCCAGGGGGTTGGCGCCCAGGGCGGGCTTCCCCGCCGAATGCTCTTCAAGCGGGGTCTCGCCACGGACGCCTTATGTGCGGGAGGTGATCAGTCCCCGGCGCCCTGTCCAGCCCGCATCGCGAAGAGGGCGTCGATCATCTTCTGCGCCGACTCCTCCATGTCGATGACCAGGTTGTCGATCCGGGACACGAAGTAGTTGTGAGCGATGCTCACCGGGATCGCGATCGCCAGCCCCGCAGCCGTCGTGGTCAGGGCGATCTTGATCCCGGACGCGACCGTGGTGGCGTCCACTTCGCCCGCCAGCTCGATGGCCTGGAAGGCAGCGATCATCCCCATGACCGTTCCGAGGAAGCCCAGGAGCGGCGCCACGTTGGTAAGCGTGGCCAGAACGACGAGCCCGCTCTCGAGCTTCGACAGCTCGATCAGCCCCTGGTTTTCGATCGCCTTCATCACGCGATCCGTACCCTCGTCCTGACGCTCCAGTCCGGCGTGCAGGATGTTGGCGGCTGGTGAGTTGGACTCGCGCGTAACCTCCAGCGCTTCCTTGATCTGATGCTGCGACAGAAGCTCATCGACCTCGCGCAGGATGCGTCGGGTCGAACCGGCCTTGCGGAAGATGTCGAAGAACTTCCAGATGATCACCAGGACCCCGACAAGAAGACACAGACCCAGCGGATACCGCATGATGCCGGCGTCATCCCAGGACTGCATCATCTGCTCGGTGAAGGTGAGATCTGGTGCTTCCATGCCTGGAAGCTGGAGCAGTACGTCGAAGACGTGCATCAAGCTGGCCAAAGGAACCTCCTGCGGTCGATCCTGAGCTGATGGTAATCAGTTGGTCGCGCGACTTTACGCGACTAACGAGTTTATGGGCCCTAAGGCCCGTGTCGCAACGGCTTGCCATAATGAGCAGGACCCTTGGGACTGTCAACCCTGACGCCCCAGCCGACGCCGCTCCCGGGTGGCGGGCATCCCTCCCCCGCAATCCACAGGCGCCTCATCGTCGCCACGTCCAGGCCCGCGAACCGTATCGCTTTTGGTAGTCTGCGGCCAGCGCCTCCTCGCGTTCCGTCATCCGACCCTCCGCCCAGCGCCCTCCCAGGCGGTGGGCCAGACCCGCGCTCAGAGCCTCCACCAGGCGGGCCCGGGGCGGGATCTTGCCCAGTACCTCTTCGAGCGTGATCGAATGCAGTGGTTGCGCCAAACCGTTGCTGCCCTTGCCGTTCTGCTTCCCGCTCTCCTGTCTCGCGGTGTGCTGCCAGGAATCGCTCTCGCGCTGGGCCGCAGCCCCCGTCCCCGCGAACAACGAACTCTGGTCGGCGACCAGGAGCAGCGAGCCGTGCTGCAGGACGGCCTGTCCGATCCGTACCTGCGCGCTGCCCACCACCTTGCGGCCGGCAACGACGACCTCTCCCTCCGCCGCCTCCAGGAAGCAGGGGCCCGCATCCGGCGGGAGCGCTCGTCCCGATGCCGCATTGGCGTCCACCCCCAACCTCTGCAAGCCATCCACCAACCCTTCGTTGATTCGCCGGTAGGCGCGGCGCGGGCCGCCGTGGGTCCTGGCCGGCAACACCACCGAATAGGTCAGCTCGCGATCGTGGAGCACCGCGCGACCTCCGGTGGGCCTCCGCACCACTCCGATTTCCGGTCTGGAGCGCAGAAATTCCCGATAGTCGGCGGAAACCGGCTCGTTGCGCCCCAGGGAGAGCGTCGCGGGCGTCCAGCCGTAGAAGCGGACCGTAGCCGTTCCGGGACGAAGCTCCGCGGCCAGCGCGTGGTCGCGCGCCATGTTGGTTGCGCCCGGGAGCGCCCCGTCGACAAGGACGCGCCAGGCGAGTTCCTCGTCCGGGTTCCGTCTCCCGCCCGCGCCTTCAGGGGGCGAAGACATCTCCCGCTTCCATCACCTGAACTGTCGCCGTGTCTCCGACCAGGTCGCGGAACCGCTCCGGGTCCTGAGCAATCAGCGGCCAGGTGTTGTAGTGGATCGGCACGACGACCTGCGGCTCGATGAACCCGGCAGCCGTGGCTGCGTCCTCGGGGCCCATGGTGAAGTTGTCTCCGATGGGCAGGAGCGCCACGTCGACCTTGCCGCGCAGGAGCTGCATGTCGAGCAGCAGCGCGGTATCGCCAGCGTGGTAGACGCGCTTTCCGTCCAGCTCCATGAGAAAGCCGCCCGGCACCGTCGTGAACTGTCCGGTGGTGTCGCCGTGAACCTGTCCGCCGTGCAGCGCAGCCGTCATCTTCACGCGCCCGAAGGGAAAATCGTAGCCGCCGCCGATATGCATCGGGTGGCCGTTGGCGATTCCCTGCGTCTCGGCGAAGGACACGATCTCGAAGGTCGAGATCAGGGTGGCCCCCGTTTCCCGGGCCAGCGGGAGGGCGTCGGCGAAGTGATCGTAGTGCCCGTGGGTGCAGAGGATGTAGTCCACCGGACCCACATCGGCGCGCTTCACGTCCGAGGTGGGGTTGTCGTCGAAGAAGGGATCGATGACGAGCCGGGTTCCGTCATCCATCTCGACGGTAAAGGTCGACTGCCCGTGGAACGTCAGTTTCGCCACTTTGCTGTTCTCCTTGCGTCAGCTGCGCGTCGGCCCGGCCTCAGTCCTCGGCCTGGACTTCGGCATAGGCTTCGATGGGGGCGCAGGTGCATATCAGGTTCCGGTCGCCGTGGGCGTTGTTCACGCGGCCCACGTGCGGCCAGAACTTGTGGTCCCGCAGCCACGGAGCGGGGAACGCCGCCTGTTTACGCGTGTATCCGTGGACCCAGGCGTCGGCCGTCACCGCGTGCGCCGTGTGCGGGGCGTTCTTGAGCGCGTTGTCCTGCCGGTCCTGCAGGCCCAGTTCGATCTGCTCGATCTCGGCCCGGATCGAAATCAGCGCCGCGCAGAAGCGATCCAGCTCCGCCTTCGACTCGCTCTCGGTGGGCTCGATCATGATCGTCCCGGGGACGGGGAAGGCGATGGTCGGCGCGTGGAACCCGTAGTCCATCAGGCGCTTCGCCACATCTTCCTCGGTGATCCCGGTGATCTTCTTCAGCGGGCGGATGTCGATGATGAACTCGTGGGCCACCCGGCCACTCCCGCTTCCCCACCAGTAGAGGACCTCGAAGTGGTCCTCCAGGCGCACGGCCATGTAGTTCGCGCTCAGGATCGCCGTCCGGGTGGCCTCGGTGACGCCGTCGCGGCCCAGGAGCGCGATGTACGCCCACGAGATGAGCAGGATGCTCGCGCTGCCCCAGGGCGCCGCCGACACGGGACCGATCGCGGCATCGCCGCCGGTCGGCACCACGGGGTGGCCGGGCAGATACGGTGCCAGTTCGGCTGTCGTGCAGATCGGGCCCATCCCCGGGCCACCGCCCCCGTGGGGGATCGCGAAGGTCTTGTGGAGGTTGATGTGGATGACGTCCGCACCGTAGTCGCCGGGGCGGCACAGTCCCACCTGCGCGTTCAGGTTGGCGCCGTCCAGGTAGACGTAGCCGCCGTGCCGGTGCACGATGTCGCAGATGTTGCTGATCTCCTCCTCGAAGACGCCGTGGGTGGACGGGTAGGTCACCATGACTGCCGCGAGGCGTTCCGCGTGCTGCGCCGCCTTGGCCGCCAGGTCCTCCACGTCCACGTTCCCGCGTTCGTCGCAGCGCACCACGACCACCTTCATCCCCGCGAGCACCGCGCTCGCCGGGTTGGTACCGTGCGCCGAGGACGGGATCAGGCAGATGTCGCGGTGATGCTCGCCCTTCGCGTGGTGCCGGGCGCGGATCACCAGAAGGCCCGTGTATTCTCCCTGCGCCCCCGAGTTGGGCTGGAGGGAAACCGCCGGCAGACCGCTGATCTCGGCGAGCCATGCGCTGAGATCCGACACGATCTGCGCATACCCCCTGGCCTGGTCCAGCGGCGCGAAGGGGTGCAGCGTGCCGAACTCGGGCCACGTGACAGGCGTCATCTGCGTGGTCGCGTTCAGCTTCATCGTGCATGACCCGAGCGGGATCATGCTGGTGTTGAGCGACAGGTCCCGCGACTCCAGACGGTGGATGTAGCGCAGCATCTCCGTCTCGGAGCGGTACGAATTGAAGACCGGGTGCGTGAGGTAGTCGCTGGTGCGATTGAAGGGCACCGGGTAGTCGCCCGGCTCGTGCGAGGCAGCCAGTCGCTCGGCATTCATCTCGGCGCCGGCGCCGAAGACGGCCAGGAGATCGTCCAGATCGCCCGGCACAACGGTCTCGTCGAGTGCGATGCCCACTGTGCCGTCCCCGAAATCCCGGAGATTGATCCGCTTTTCGCGGGCCCCGGCGAGCACCTTCTCCGCGGAGGCCGCCGGTCGCACGCGCAACGTGTCGAAAAAGGTCTTGTGGACGACCTCGTTGCCCGCCAACTCCAGACCGAGTGCAAGCGTGGTGGCCTGCTTGTGAATCCGCTGGGCGATCCGCCGGATCCCCTCGGGTCCGTGATAGACCGCGTACATCCCGGCCATCACGGCCAGAAGAACCTGCGCCGTGCAGATATTCGAGGTGGCCTTCTCGCGACGGATGTGCTGTTCCCGCGTCTGCAGGGCCATGCGCAGGGCGGGATTGCCGTGCCGGTCGACCGATACCCCGATGATGCGCCCTGGAAGCTGCCGCTTGAACTTCTCCTGACAGGCGATGTAGGCCGCGTGGGGACCTCCGTAGCCCATCGGCACGCCCAGGCGTTGTGCGTTGCCCACGGCCACATCCGCGCCGAAATCGCCCGGTGGGGTCAGCAGGGCCAGCGACATCAGGTCGGCAGCCACCACGACGTGGCTTCCCGCCGCGTGAGCCGCTTCGCAGAGGGCGCGATAGTCGTGCACCCCGCCGTCGGTGGCCGGGTACTGCACAAGGGCCCCGAAGACATGGTGGTCGAAGGCGAAATCGGCACTTGGCCCGACTCGCACCTCGATCCCCAACGGCTCGGCGCGGGTCGTGACGACCCCGATTGTCTGTGGGTGACAATCCTCCGCAACGAGGAACACGTGGCCGCGCCTGCGCCGCCCCTGCCCGTACAGCATCGACATGGCTTCGGCGGCGGCCGTTCCTTCGTCCAGGAGCGATGCATTGGCGATCTGGAGCCCGGTGAGGTCCATGACCGCCGTCTGGAAGTTGAGCAGCGCCTCCAGCCGGCCCTGTGCGATCTCTGCCTGATACGGTGTGTATTGTGTGTACCAGCCCGGATTCTCGAGGATGTTCCGCTGAATCACGCCGGGTGTGATCGTGCCGGAGTACCCCATCCCCAGATAGCTTCGCCAGACCTCGTTCCGGGCGGCGATTCCACGGAGACGTTCGAGCAACTCCGCCTCCGGCACTCCTTCGGGAATACTCAGCGGCCTCCTGAACCGGATCGCGCTGGGCACGGTTTCGTCCATGAGTTCGTCAAGGCTCGTGCATCCGACGACCTGGAGCATTTCCTCGACATCGCTGTCACGCGGTCCCAGGTGGCGGGCCGCAAAGTCGGGGGGGTGACGTATCGGTGTCGACATTTACACCCCGATGTGCTCCGCGTAGTCGGCCACGTCCATCAGCTCTTCCAATTCACCGGGGTCGTCCACGCGCAGCGAGATCATCCACCCCTCGCCATACGGGTCCGTGTTCACGAGGGAGGGGTCGTCGTCCAGTGCATCGTTGACGTCCACAACCTCGCCCGCGACCGGGCAAAAGAGGTCGCTCACGGCTTTCACGGCTTCGATCGTGCCGAACGTCTCCATCGGCGCGAAGCTCTCGCCGGGCACCGGCAATTCGACGTACACCACATCGCCCAGTTCGCCCTGGGCATAGTCGGTGATCCCGACGAGAAAGACATCGGGCTCGTCCGTCTCCTTGAGGTATTCGTGTTCTGCCGTGTACTTGAGTCCATCGGGTATGTGAGACATTCGGCGTCTCCGCTGCGGTGTTTCGGAACTGCGTGTGGCTGGTTCGGGAGCGACAGAAAAAAAGCCGTCAAGGGCCAAGGCGTCAAGCGTGGCGGCGGCGGTTTCGCGCGCGTTTGGTCTCTTGGTTAGATTACCGACCTTCGGTGATGCTGGTGCATCCAGGTCGCCGAGAGTCATGGAACCCTGCCGAAAACTGCCGGTGTATGGAGAAGGTATGACCACCCTGGCCCATCCCCCCGCGCTGACAACGCTCAGCGAAGAGGAGGCGATGTTTCGCGAAGCGGTTCGCGAATTCGCCCAATCGGAGGTCGCGCCCAGGGTCGCCCGCATGGAATCAACCGGGGAGATCGATTCCGAACTGATCTCCCTCTTTTTCGAGCTCGGCTTCATGGGCATCGAAGTACCCGAGCACTACGGGGGCATCGGCAGCAATTTCTTTACCGCCGCGGTCGTCGTCGAGGAACTCTCGCGCGTGGATCCCTCGGTCGGCGTCCTGGTCGATGTCCAGAACACGCTGGTCAACAACGCCCTGATGACATGGGGATCGCAGGAGCAGCTCGGGCGGTTCCTCCCGAGGCTCACCTCGGGAACCGTGGGTGCCTACGCCCTCTCCGAAGCGGGCAGCGGTTCGGACGCATTCGCTCTTCTCACCCGCGCGGTTCCGGATGGTGACGACTGGGTCCTCAACGGACGCAAGATGTGGATTACCAACGGCGCCGAAGCCGGGCTCTACATCATCTTCGCCAACGTCAGCCCGGAGTTGGGCTACAAGGGGATCACGGCGTTCCTGGTCGATCGGGATACGCCAGGCTTTTCGGTCGGCAAGAAGGAGGACAAACTCGGCATTCGGGCGTCCTCCACCACCGAATTGGTTCTGGACGATGTGCCGGTAGCCGCGGACAACGTTCTGGGCGATGTGGGCCAGGGGTACAAGGTCGCCATCGAGACGCTCAACGAGGGGCGTATCGGGATCGGCGCGCAGATGTTGGGGCTGGCCCAGGGAGCCTTCGACCACACGCTGAAGTATGTGCAGGAGAGGGAGCAGTTTGGGCGTCCCGTCGCCGAGTTTCAGGGCGTGCAATTTCAGTTGGCCGACATGGCCACCGACATCGAGGCTGCGCGCCTCATGGTCTACAACGCGGCGCGGCTGAAGGATGGCGGGACCCGGTTCCTGCGGGAGGCCGCCATGGCCAAGCTCCATTCGTCCCGGATGGCCCAGAGGGTATCTTCACAGTGCATCGACCTGCACGGCGGATACGGCTTTACCCGCGAGTATGCGGTTGAGAAGTTCTACCGCGACGCCAAGATCGGGACGATCTACGAGGGGACCAGCAACATGCAGCTTCAGACCATCGCAAAGGACCTGCTCCGTGGCTGACCGGGCGAATCTGTCGCCCAGCGCGCCCGAGCGAAGGGAGATCATATGGGCGCAATAGGTATCCGGGAGATCCTTTTCGTGCTGGCCGTGCTGGTGTTGATTTTCGGCGCCAAGCGCCTGCCCCAGCTCGCCAGCGGCCTGGGGTCGGGCATCCGCAACTTCAAGGGGTCGCTGCGAGCGGGCACCGAAGGCGATTCCGAAGACGGTGGCGACCGGGAGATCCAATAGTCCAGTCGATTCGGGGGCGGGCGGGGTGACTGACGGCACCCGGCGTCTCCCGGTACTCTTTCTTACCGTACTCGTCGATCTCGTCGGGTTTGGAATCGTACTTCCGCTCCTTCCCCTCTACGCCCGCGATTTCGGTGCGGATGGCCTTCAGACGGGGCTGCTGGTCAGCATCTATTCGCTCGTTCAGCTGGTCATGGCGCCGATCTGGGGCCGGATCTCCGACCGGGTGGGACGGCGGCCCGTCCTCATCCTGGGGCTCGTGGGCAGCGGGGCGGCGTACCTGGTGTTCGCGAGCGCCGGTTCGCTGGCCACGCTGTTCCTCTCCCGGATCGTGGGCGGGATCGGGGGCTCCACCATTCCCGTGGCACAGGCGTACATCGCCGATGTGACACCGCCGGCAAGGAGAGCGGGCAACATGGGGCTGATCGGTGCCGCCTTCGGGCTCGGCTTCGTCATCGGCCCCATGCTGGGAGGGATCCTCTCGGGGGTGTCGCCCGGCACCCCGACCGCCCCGGGCTACACCGCTGCCGCGCTGTGCGTCGCGAACGCCATCGCCGCCCTCTTCCTCCTGCCCGAGTCGCGCCGGCCCGGGACCCACGACAGAACCGAGCGGTTCAATCTTCGCACCTCGGTGGCCCGCGCCGCCTCGTCCCGGCAGATCCTCCTCATCCTCGGTACCTACCTGCTCATCACGATGGCCTTCGCCACCCTGCAGCCGACCCTGTCCCTGCTCGCCGCGGCGCGTTTCGAACTGGGAGCCCGCGAGGCGGGATACCTCTTTGCCCTGCTGGGAGTGGTCTCGGCGATCGTGCAGGGGGGACTCGTGCGCAGGGTCGTGCCCCGCACGGGCGAGCGCAACCTGCTGCTGCTCAGCGCACTGCCGTTTGCTCTCGGACTGGCGGTCATGGGCCTGTCGACGACAACCCAGGTCTTCCTGCTTGGCCTCGTTCTGGTCGGCATCGGCTACGGCGGTACAATCCCCACCGTGCTGGGGCTTCTGTCGCGCTCCGTGGAACCGAAGCGCCAGGGTGCGATCCTGGGTCTGGGCCAGAGCGTGGGCTCCCTTGCGCGCGTTCTGGGGCCGGGAATGGCCGGCGCGCTCTTCGACGTGCGCCTGTCGCTCCCCTATTTCGCCGGCGCCGCTCTCATTCTGGCCGGTACGCTCCTGTCCAGCAGGCTGAGTCAGCCCGGGGAGCAAGCCGCGTGAGCCTGACCGTCGTCCTCCACGAACCCCAGGATCTCGTGAATATCGCCGGCGTCGTGCGGGCGATGGCCAACATGGGCCTCACGCTTCTGACCGTGGTCGACCCGGCAGAGTTCGACCCCTGGAGGATCACCGGCATCGCCCACCGCACAGACCACATCGTGGACAGCGTCAGGCAGGTCGACACGCTCGACGAGGCGATCGCCGATGCGACCTATGTGGTCGGCACCTCGGCCCGGGCCCGCACGGCACAGCGCAACTACCGGCGTCCGCGGGAACTGGCCGCCAGGATCCAGCGCCGGGCCCGCGAGGGAGAGGTCGCGATCGTCTTCGGGCGGGAGGACCGCGGCCTTTCCAACGAAGCGCTCGATCGCTGTCACGATGTCCTGGTCATCCCCACCGATCCGGCGTATTCGTCGCTGAATCTGGCCCAGGCGGTGCTTCTGATCAGCTACGAACTCTTCCTGGCCGGGGGAATCGAGCCCGAGGCACTTCCCAGGGGCAAGCGCTCGCTGGGACCCGCATCGGCCGCCGAGCTCGAAGAGATGCACGCCGCGCTGGAGCAGGGGCTCGCGCGGATCGAGTTCTTCAAGGCCCGCAAGCCGGAAAGTGTGATGAGGGTCCTCCGCACCATTTTCGGACGCACCGGCCTGGACGCCCACGAGGCCCGGCTCGTGCGCTCGATCGGTTACGAAGTCCGGAACTGGGCCGACCGCCAGACCGATTCCGCCAAGACACCCTCGATCCGCCCGCAGGACGCGTAGCAGTCCGTTGCTGGCCGGGCCGGACTCCTCGCCCCGCAACCCTCCTACCCTTCCGCCTCCAGGGGCTCCGGGTCCACCTGGGGCTGCCAGAGCTGAATCGCGGGGAAGGTCGTCAGGAACCACCGCACGGCGATGAGGAACAGGCCCAGGAACATCAGCCCGATTAGCGGCGTTGCCACCGAGAATACAGCGTCGCCCTCGTGGTGGAGAGACGGGAAGATGAGCATGTAGTGCCAGAGCCAGAGCCCTGCCAGGACCACTGTCGCGAAGGTCTGCAGAACCCGGGGCGTCTTCTTGGGCCGTACGCCCAGGAGGCCCCCGAAGGGCACCACGAAGCACAGCACGATCACCGCCGCCGAGAGGCCGCCCCAGGGGTCTCCCACCCGCGTGTTGATCCACGCCTGCTCCCAGGGAAGCTTGCCGTACCAGATTACGATGTACTGGGACCAGAACAGATAGGTCCAGAAGACCGTGAAGGCGAAGGTGAGCTTGCCCAGGTCCCACAGGACCGAGGAGCCGACGTGTTCCCTGAAGCCCGGGGTCCGGCGCTTGAGGGCCACTGCCGCCACCGCCGTCGCCGCAAATCCGCCCCAGAACGCCCCCATGAAGAACCAACCCCCGAAGAGGGTCGAGAACCAGTGCGGCTCGAGCGACATGGCCCAGTCGAAGGCCAGCATTGACATCACCGCCGCGTAGACCAGCACCATGACCGGCGCCATCCGGGTCATCCGGTGATAGCTCCGGTCTTCCTCCGCCTCCTGGCCCGCCCATCCCCGAATCAGGCGTTGGTGCCACCAGCGGCGCCCCTTGGCGTCACGCTCGGCTGCCGTCTGCGCCGGGCCGACCCTGCCCAGGTCGGGACGAACGGCCAGATACACGAACCCAATCCCCATGGCGAACAGGACCAGCACTCCCACAAAGTTCCGGCTCAGCAGGAACGGGACGTTCAGCCAGGCCGCCTTTTTCTGCACGATCGGGTCGTGCGCCATCATCTCGATCCACGGGAAGTAGTCCTCCCGCAGATTGAGCAGCATGGGAAGGAAGAGGATGAACGCGATGGGGAGGTAGGCCGCGAAGGATTGGTGGATCCTCCGCACGGACCAGTTCCACTTGGCCTTCACCATCCACGTCACCGCCGCGACCATCACGCCGCCCATGGCGATCGAAGCGAAGTAGTTCCAGTTGACGACGTACGACTTCCAGGCCAGCGCGGGATCCCTGAACAGCGTGACGAAAAACGACACGACGCCGACCAGCACCATGAGCTGAAGCACTCTCCCGAGGACTCCGCCCCGCTCCAGGTAGCGGACCGGGATCGCGCCGGGGATCGAGGTCGAACTCATCGGTCAGCTCCCCGCCTCGGCCGCGACGACTGCAGGGCCCTGCAGCTCGCGCACGTAGTTCACGACGTGCCACCGGTCGTAGTGGCCGATCTGGTGCCCGTACGACGGCATCACGCCCCGTCCCACCCGGATCATCCCGTAGATGTATCCGTCGCTCCTGGCGATCGCGACCTCGCCATTCAGCGGGTAGGCCGCCATGAGCGGATGGAGTTCGAAGATGTAGCCGGTCGTCCCGGCGCCGTCGGGCCCGTGGCAGACGATGCACACGCGCTCATATAGCTGCTCGCCGCGCGCCAGCGACTCGGGACTCGGCGGCACCGGATTGGTCAGCGAATCCACCACTTCGGGACGCTGGACGATGTCCTCCTGCGTGAATGGCGGCGGTACATCCGCGCTTCCTTCCGGCTGCCCGATGTTCAGGTCGAAGGGCCCAGCCGCGTAGTTCCCTGCGGAAATCGGGACCGTGCCCTCCGGCGGAAGAATCGTCATCTCGTACGGATCGAACGAGGGCTGATCGCGCATGCTCCGGCCGAAAATCGCCGCCATGGCGTCGTCGAGCGGTGTGCACGCAGCCGCACTGAGCATGGTCATCGCCAAAGCGGCGAGCAGTGGGGGCTTGCGCCAGGACTTGCTAGACATCGAAGCCCTCCGGATCCTCCCGCAACTCCGCGGGCTCGAAGCCGTTCAGAATCTCCTTCACCGCATCGGCCTTGGCGACCGGGGCCGTCACGTACACGCCAAACGCACCGTTGGAGCACTCGGGATGATACGCGACCATCCGGCGCAGATTGGGCAGCCCCGCGTTGATGAAGAGCCCGATCACCGTCGACAGCGCGCCGAAGAGGATCGCGCATTCGAAGGCGATGACCACGTAGGCCGGAATCGAGAAGATGGGCTTCCCTCCCGTGATCAACGGCCAGTCCATCGAAGTCCATGTCGTGAAGGCGAAGCCCGTCGCGGCGCCGGTCATGGCCCCCGCAAGGGTGAACACCCGCACCGGGCTGTGTTTCAGGGCCAGGCCCTCTTCCAGCAGGTTGTGTTCGGGCAGCGGCGCGTAGGCCCGGAAGCCCTTGTGGCCGGCCGCCCGCAACGCCTTGCATGCCTCGATGGTCGAATCGAGGTGTCTGAAGAGAGCGAAGAAGCCCCTGTGCCCCTGTCGACGCTTCGCAGGAATCATGTCGCGCCCTCCTCGCTGCCGCGCATCGGAGGCGGCACCACCTCTTTCATCTCGGCAATCGCCACCGGCGGCAACAGTCGGGTGAAGAGAAGGAACCAGAAGCCGAACCAGGCAAAGCTCCCGAGCAGGATACCCATCTCCACGATCGACGGCCGGTACAGCCCCCAGGCCCACGGTTCGTACTCATGGGACAGCGACGTGACGATGATCACGTAGCGCTCGAACCACATCCCGATGTTGATGAAGATCGAGATCACGAACAGCGCCGCGATGGATCTTCGCACCCGCCGGAACCAGAGCATGAGCGGAACGAAGCCATTGCACGTCAACATGATCCAGTTGGCCCACCAGTAGTGCCCGAACGCGCGGTTCCAGAACGATCCGCGCTCGGGCGGCTCACCCGAATACCACGCCATGAAGTACTCGGTGAGATAGGCGTACAGGACGATGCTGCTGGTGAGCAGGCACAACTTGGCCATGGCCTCGAAGTGCTTGACGGTCAGATAGTCCTCGAGTCCGAAATACTTGCGCATCGGCACGGCAAGCGTGATTACCAGGCCCACCCCCGAGAAGATCGCCCCGGCCACGAAGTACGGCGCGAAGATCGTCGTGTGCCACCCCGGAACGATCGCCATGGCGAAGTCCCACGACACCACCGAGTGCACCGAGAGCACCAGCGGGGTCGCGAGCGCGGCCAGGTAGATGTACGCCTTCGAGAAGTGGTGCCACTCGCGATCCGTCCCGCGCCAGCCCAGCGAGGTGATCTGGTAGAACTTCTTGCGGAAGCCGCGGGCCTGGTCGCGCGCGGCCGCCAGATCCGGAATCGTGCCCAGGTAGAAGAAGACTGCGGACACGGTGAAGTAGGTCGTGATCGCAAAGACGTCCCAGACCAGCGGCGACCGGAAGTTCGGCCACAGAAAACGCGAGTTCGGGTACGGGATCAGCCAGTAGGCGTGCCACACCCGCCCCACGTGGATGAGCGGGAACAGTCCCGCCGTCATCACGGCAAAGACCGTCATCGCCTCCGAGGCGCGGTAGATCGCCTGCCGCCAGGGCGCACGGAAGAGAAAGAGGATCGCCGAAATCAGCGTCCCCGAGTGCGCGATGCCGACCCAGAAGACGAAGGTCGTGATGTAGACGCCCCACCCGACGGGCGCGTTCAGGCCGGAGACCCCGATCCCCGCATAGATCTGGTAGAACCAGGAGGTCAGGAAGATGCCAACACCCGTCGCGGCCATCCCGAAGAGGATCCACCAACCCTTTCCGGGCCGGGACAGCACCTTGAGCACATCGCGATTGACGGCCTCGTAAGTGGCGACATCGGGGTTCGGGACCGCCCCCCGCTCCCTCGGGTCTGCGGTCGCCATCTAGTGCTCGCCCCCTTCCACATCGTGAAAGGTGACCTTCTTCAGGTAGTGCACCGCCGGCTGCGTGTTGATGAGGGCGTCCAGCACCCGGTAGGTGCGCTCGTCCTCCGCCAGCGCCGCGACCTGCGAATCGTGGTCCTTGATGTTGCCGAAGGTGATCACGTCGCTCGGACACACGCTCTGACACGCGGTGTAGACTTCGCCGTCGCGAATATCGCGTCCTTCGACCGCGGCACGATTCCCCGCCTCGCGGATGCGCTGCACGCAGAAGGTGCACTTCTCCATCACGCCGTTGTCCCGAACCGTCACGTCAGGATTGAACTGCCAGTTCATGGGTTCGGGGATCGCCTGCGTGTACCGGTACCAGTTGAAGACCCGGACCTTGTACGGGCAGTTGTTGGCGCAGTACCGCGTCCCCACGCAGCGGTTGTACGCCTGTGCGTTGAGGCCGTCGGGAGTGTGGTAGGCGGCGAACACCGGGCAGACAGGCTCGCAGGGCGCGTTGTTGCAGTGCTGGCAGAGCATCGGCAGGAAGCGGATGTCCACCGGCCCGGAATGCGACGCGTCGACCGTTTCGTAGTAGCGCTCCAGGCGCATCCAGTGCATCTCGCGACCGTTCGTCGCCTGCACTTCGCCGACCCACGGGATGTTGTTCTCGGCCTGGCAGGCCGTAATGCAGGCGCCGCACCCCGTGCATTTGTCGAGGTCCATCGCCATGGCCCACCGGGGATGGTCCTCGCCATAGGTGCCGAAGTCCGAGCCCGGCAGCGGGAAGTCCTCGGCACGACCCTCCGTGTCCACCGTACGGAAGCCGCCGCCTTCCTGCAGCTCCTGGAGCTGGCCGTGCCCACCCTCCGCAGCGTGGTCCGCCTCCTGGGCCGCGTGCCCGAGCGCGGCAAGCGCCACGGCCGGCGTGACGTTGCGGTCGTCCTGGTCGCTGGAGCCCTCATTGGAGGTCAGCCGGCGCCACGCCCCGGTGGCCGCAACCGTCGCACGCGTCGAGACCAGCGCCACCGCCCCCGAGTGTGCATCCGCAGCGCCGTTCAGCAGCCCCATCGGATTGACCCCGTTGCCGGTGGCGAACTGGCCGTAGTCGGTGTGGCCGCCACCCATGGCGATGGCCACCGCATCCTCGCGGATGCCGGGATAGGGCCAGACCGGCACTTCCACGGAACCCGCGCCCGTCGCAACGCTCACGACGTCGCCCTCGCGAAGGCCCATGCGGTCCACGGTCGCGGGGTTCATCTCGACCCAGGAGTGCCACATGACCTTCGAGACGGGATCCGGCAGCTCCAGCAGCCACGGACGGTTCGCGTGCGCCCCGTCGCCGAAGCGCGGCGAGGGGTACACCAGCAACGTCAGCTCGCCATCGCCTCCGATATCGGGTGCGTCGAAGCCGACCGCCGTGGTCGGGGCCTGAAGCGCGGTGATCGACGGCGTGGCGTCGGCATAGGACACCGAGCCGGTTCGCAGGGCCGTTCGCCACAGCGCGTTGGGATCGCCGACCACGCCGGCGGCCTCACCGAACTCGTTAAGCCAGGCGTCGAAAGCCCCCCGCAGGTACTCGTGGAAGGTGCCCGCACCGAGGTCGTTGCCAAGACGGCGCGCCGTATCGATAAGCACGTCGGCCATGGGCCGGGAATCGAACATGGGCAGAGGGCGCATGGCGGGCTGCCGGACCGCGTAGGTGCCGGGTGCCGCGATGCTGTCTCCCCAGGACTCCAGAGGATGGGCGTCGGGCAACACCAGGTCGGCCAGCGACGAGGTCTCATCCAGCGCCGTGGTGAACGCAACCTTGAAGGGCACGCCCGCGAATGCCTCACGGAAGCCCGACCCCGGCGGAAGCGAATACACCGGATTCGTGCCGGATACCACCGCTACGCCGTACTCGCCGGCTTCCATGGCGGCAACCGCGTCGCGGGTCGCGCCGTATGGTGACGTGGCCGCCTCCGGAGCCGCATCCACGTGGAAGGTCCGCCCCAGGCTGCCGGCCGCCACGTTCAGGATCAGCACCGCAAGGTTCGCTGCCGTCGCACCCTCGTGCTGTCCGGCGAGGCCGGGTCCGAGTGCGAGCGCATCCCCCTCGGCAAAGTGATCCGCCAGCGCGCCCAGCGCTTCGGCTTCAACCCCGGCGGCTTCGGCGGCGTCCTCGAGTGAATGCTGCGCCACCATTTCGGTGTAGGGACCCGCGTCTGCTCCGCGCCGCACCAACTCGCCGGCCAGGGCAAGCGCGATCGCGGCCTCGGAGCCGGCCTTTGCGGGAATCCACTCGTCCGCGTTCTGGCCCGTCAGCGAGAGCCGTGGTCCTACGAAGACGAATCGGCCCTTCTCGCCCTCGTCCAATCCGTGCATGCGGGCGAAATCGGCGGCGAACGTCACCGGCGAAATCCAGGTTTCGAGGAAGTCGGCCCCGAAGGAGACAAGGAACCGCGCAGCCCCGATGTCGTACCTGGGCAGGGTATTCGCCCCGAATGCGATATTGACCGCCTCGCGCAGCGCCGCGTCGTCAAGCGTGTCGTGAATGACGTGCTGCCCATTCAGCGAGCCCGCCAGATCCTGGAGGAGCATTTGCTCGGTGGGACCCTTGCTCCCGGTAAGGAAAAGGGGCCGGCCGCCGGCGCTCAGCCGTTCGGCAAGAAGTTCAGCAGCCTCGTCCCAACTGATCGGCTCGAGGCCGTTGGTGCCGGCGCGAAGGGGTGTGGCGACACGGTCGGGGTTGTACAGCCCCTGCAGCGCGGAAACACCCCGCGAACAGAGACCCCCCCGCGACACGGGGTGATCCGGGTTGCCCTCGATCATCACCGCGCGCCCCTCGCGCGTCCTCACGCGCACCCCGCACCCGCTCGGGCACTCTCCGCACGTGGACGCATACCACGTCGCGACCCCGGGAGTGATCTCCTCCGGCGGAGTCACGTAGGGGATCAGTCGTTCAATCTCCCCCGTGGAGCACCCGGCCACGGTCGCACCGGCACCTCCGGCGCCAAGAACCTTGAAGAAATCGCGCCGCTTGAGGCCGTCGCTCATGAGGACACCGAAGAGTGGACTAGTAGTGGCATACCGTGCAGTCGCGAGAGGCCCCGCGCTCCAGGTGGCAGGAAACGCACCAACCCATCTTCAGGTTGCCCGCCTCCGGGGCCACCTCTTCGAGCACCCCCATCTCCTGGACCTCGCCGTGGCAGGTCTGACACGTGACCCCTGCGGCCACGTGGCGGAAATGCGGGAAGTTGACGTGGTCGGAGACCTTGTAGATCCGGCGCCACGGAATCGGCGTGTCGGAATCGTAGTATTCCCGGATCTTGTTGACCTCTTCCGGGTTGGTCCGCCCGTCGATGATCCCCACCTGGTGGCAGCCGATGCAGGTGGCGACGGGTGGAATCCCGGCGTCAACCGAACGCTCCGCCGAGAAGTGACAGTACTGACAGTCGATCAGCCACTGTCCGGCATGCGTATTGTGGGGGAACTGGATCGGCTGGGACGATTCGTCCGGTTCATCGATGCCGGCATTGTCGCCGCTCTCGGGGGTCTGCTGACCACCGATCAACGCAACCGCCAGGAAGATCGGGACTGCAACAGTCCCGGCCACCAGCCACAACCGTTTCATATGAGGGTAGGCATCGAAGACCCGTCGCCGAGCCTGGTTATTGGGTGGATAGGGTTCCTACTAACGTCGCGAAGAAAGCCGAAGCAAGGTAGATGCGGCTTTCGACGATGTCAACGAGCATGACGGGGAGCAACCGGACCCCGCCAGCAAGCTCGTGCCCGGGTGCGCCGGGGGCAGGGTGCGCCGACTCTTTTCGTTCGCTAGACTAATCCTCATGGAGCAGAAGCTGACACCTTCCAGCGGCTCGGGCCCGCAGGGGACCGGCGGCAACCCACCAGGCATGCATCTGACGACCTTCACCCACGAAGGAAGGTTCTGGGATGTCTTTTTCGAGGTCGTCGAGGATCCCGTGGATTCGGACTCGTGCAGGGCCCGGCTCGGTTTCCTGCCCACCGACCGGGCCGACCACGAGGGACCGGTTCACACGGCGGTGATCATCATCGAGCCCAGCCATGACGAGGCGTTGAAGGTGGCGCAGGGGTTTGACCGCTACCACCTCTCGGCCATGCTTCGCTCCGTCACCTGAAGCGTCCAGCGGGGCCACGTCGCTCCGCCCGCCCGAGTCACTCCCGAGCCCGATGAGCAACCCCAAAGCCGAGCCAGTCCGCTGCCTCCTCCTTCAGGTACGCGACCCGGACGACCCCATGGGTCCGCACGAGACCGCTTCGTTCCAGCGGATCATGGCGTCCCTGCCGGCCCGGATCGCCGTCTTCGACCTGCTTGAGCGGCCTCTGCGCAACCGCGATCTGGACGGCGTCGACCTCGTGCTGATGGGCGGAAGCGGTAGCTATTCAGCCACGAGCACCGAGCCATGGCTGGCAACGGCGCTCGACTCCCTCCGCCTGGTGCATGCTTCGCGCGTGCCCGCCTTCGCTTCCTGCTGGGGCTTTCAGGGGATGGCCGCGGCCATGGGTGGCGAGGTCGTGCGCGACCGGTCGCGCGCAGAGGTCGGGACCTACGAGGTCGAACTGACCCCCGCCGGCAGGACCGACCCGGTCTTCGCTTACCTCGGGAGCCGCTTCAAAGCGCAGCTGGGTCACGAAGATCTGGTCGCGACGCTCCCCCCGCGCACCACCCTGCTGGCCTCGTCCGCCAGAGTGTCCCACCAGGCCTATCGTTTCGAGGACGCGCCCATCTACTGCACCCAGTTCCACCCCGAACTCGACGCGGCGGGGCTCCGCTCACGGTTGAGGGGGTATCCGCGCTACGTCGAAGAGGTCGCGGGCGGCACGATGGAAGAGGTGCTGGCGCGGTTCGAGGATGCCCGCGAGGCCGAGCAGCTCATTCAGCGGTTTGCGGAGCTGCACGTGCGCCGCTAGAAGGCGCTATCGGTACGTAGCAGGCGCTGCCAGGCCTGCCGCAAACCGTCACGCGGCCCGGATCCAGCGCACAAGCTCGCGCAGCGTGGGCCTCTTCCCCTGCATGAGGATCCCCACGCGGTAGATCCGGCCTGCCACCCAGGCCGTGCCCACCAGCGCCACGGCCATGAAGACCAGCGAAAGCGTCACCATCCACCACGGCACCGCCCCCGCCACTGCCCGCGGAAACATCATCACGGGGCTGAAGTAGGGGAACAGCGCCACCCAGTCCATCCACGCGAAGCCGCTTCCCTCGATGGTGGCCATCTGCAGGACGAAGGGGATGATCAGGAGCATCATGACGGGGAACTGGGCCTGCTGCGCTTCCTCCTCGGAGCTGCACATGGCCCCCACGGCCGCGAACATGGACGCGTAGAGGAAGTACCCCAGCACGAAGTACCCCCCGAGCAGCGCGATCGCACCCGGGCCCGGAAGGAACTGGAGGATCCCTCCCAGTTCCGTCGCCTGCAACTGTGCCACGACGAACGGCACGCCGAACATCGCCAGCACCGCCGCCGATGCGAACCATATCCCGAGTTGGGTCAACCCCATCGAGCCGACCCCCAGGACCTTCCCAAGCAGCAGCCGCCACGGGGTGATCGACGAAATCACCACCTCGACAACCCGGTTGCGTTTCTCGTCCAGCACCGATCGCAGCACGTACGCGCCGTAGAGCAGCATCGTGAAGTAGAGCAGGAATGCCCCGCCGAATCCGGCCACGATGCCCGCGATCCGGTCAACCTCGGCATCCTCGCCGTCGGTGGACTCGACCACCGATTCGAAGTCGAGCTCGCCGCCCTCGATGAGCGCCCGGACCGGAGCGGCGTCATCGAGCGCCGAGAGATGCCGCTCCAGCGCCGTCTCCACGACGATTCTTTCGAAGAGGGATGCCCGCAGGCTGCCCGGTCGATCCTTCCCGCGGTAAGCGAACACCCCTTCCGAGACGGTCAGGTCGTCGATGACCAGATAGCCCTCGAGCTCGTCCTCCATGACCTGGCGATCCAGTTCTTCCTGGCCCACATCCGCCCCGATCACCTCCATCTCGTAGCCGAACGCCTCGACCCGGCTGGCGACTTCCTCGCCGATCAGACCCGTGTAGTCGATCAGGGCCAGTTCCCGCTGGGAGCGTTCGGACTGAATCCCCAGGAAGGCGCTGAGCCCGATCATCCCCACCATCAGCACCGGCAGTGCAATCGTGGACAGGATGAAGCCCTTCGTCTTCACCCGCTCCAGGTACTCGCGCCGCATCACGATCCAGACCTGTCTCATCGGGCGCCTCCCATCGCGGCCATCGGCGGTTCGGCAGACTGCTCGCCCGCGTGGCGCACGAAGATCTCGCGAAGCGTCGGTTCGAGGACCTCGAAGCGGCGCAGCGTGACCCCCTCCTTGACGGCGGCCGCGAGGATCCTGTCGTGGCCGACACGGTTCGTGACCGGGATGTGATGGGCGTCGTCCACCAACTCGATGTCGTGGATGCCCAAGCGGGTCAGCCAGGCGTCGTCCCCATCGAACTCCACCGCCACCGCCCCGGATCGCTCATTGCGCTTGAGCCTCTTCAGGTCGCCGTCGAGCACCTTGTGAGCCCTCGAAATCAGGCACACGCGCTCGCACAGACGTTCCGCCTGCTCCATGAGATGGGTCGAGAAGAGGATCGTCTTGCCCCGCTCGCGCTCCTCGCGAACGATCGCCTCCAGGACTTCCTGGTTGATGGGGTCGAGCCCGCTGAACGGTTCGTCGAGGATGAGCATGTCGGGATCGTGGAGCACGGTGCCGATGAACTGCACCTTCTGCTGCATCCCCTTGGACAGCTCCTGAATCTTCTTGGCCGACCACTCCGAGAGATCGAGCCGTTCCAGCCATTGCCCCGCCCTGGACTGGGCCTCACGCCGGGCCAGTCCCCGCAGTTCGCCCAGGAAGACCAGCTGCTCCAGGACTTTCATCTTCTCGTACACGCCGCGCTCCTCCGGCAGGTAGCCCACGCGGCTGCGGCGCTCGAAGTCGGGGAAGCCGCCGAAGAGCTCGACGGTGCCCCGGTCCGGGAGAAGGATGGCCATGATCATCCGGATCATGGTGGTCTTGCCCGAGCCGTTGGGGCCAAGGAGGCCCACGATGGAGCCGCGGGGGATTTCCAGGTCGAAATTGGAGACGGCCGTGTGCGAGCCGAATTTCTTCGTCACGCCCGATAGCCGCACGGCGAGTTCCGTCACGGATGTCGCTCCTTTTCTGCGCGTTGTCTTGATCTTGAAGGCATGGTGGATGGTACGCAAAGCCGGAAAGAAGTGTTCATTCAGTCCGCCTTGCGCCAGCTCGCGCTCCATGACTATCCCGACTTGACCACGCCACTTTGATTATTATTTGGGTGTAGGATTTCGTGGGGTCTTTGCGTGTGCACGATTCCCGTGGGCAAGGGTCGCGATTGGCCTCACGGAGGGACGGATCCCTCGGAGATCGGTCCGGTTTTAACGAGTACCAAGGAGTATGTGTGGCAATCTACCGAACGCTCTACTATGGCGACGTGACGGTCGGAACGGGAGGGAGGCTGACGATCCCGTTGGGGATCCGGTCCGACTGTGGCATCCGAAAGGGCGACACCTTGACAGTTCGCGTCGAAGAAACACCCAAGGGGACCCGCCAGCTGGTCATGTGGCGCACCGAACGCAGCGAAGAAGAGTGAAATCGCGGCGGCAGCCCGTCGCCGGTGCTGCCGCCGTCAGTGAAGTTCGATCCAACGGACGAGTTCGCCCAGGGGCCGATGTCCGTCGTGGAGCCAGTCCGCTTCAGGAAACGGCACCTCGGACAGCGGAACGATTCTCGTAGCGCCCAACCGGGCCAGCGCCCGCACGAACGCAGGCCGTTCCTCGCGGATGCCGGCGATTCCCACAGTCTGCAGAACCGGTGACAGCCGGGACAGCGCCTTCAGACACGCTTCAGTGTCGGCTGCGCCGAGTACCCACGCCGTGCGGCCCCCGGTTGGCTCAAAGGCTTCCGGAGTCCCCAGCACTACCGTCCAGCGCGAGCCCTTTCCGTACCACAACTCGGTATCGCCCGATGCAGCCGCGCTCATCGTCAGGCGTCCCCGCAGCTGGTGCATTGCGGAAAGCTCGCCTGCCGACGCCCGACCCGCGGGTAGCGCCGTCTCCAGCGCCGACAGCGCGTCGGCCAGCTCGCCGGACCACTGCCGGGCGGCCGCGCGGTCGCCCAGCACGAAGAAAAGGTGTGTGCTGACGCAGCCCCTCTGGTCGAAGAGGGCCACCGCGCGGGCCGCATCGGCGGCCGCGTGCCGGGCCGTGTCGGGATCGACCACGGCCACCCCGATCCGGTGGCCATGTTCGATGAGGCGGGTTGAGGCGGGGGCTCGCGCGCGCAGGGACTCGATGGTGGCATCGCTCCCGTAGACGACAACCTGATCGGCCCCGCTGAACAGAGCCTGCTCCCAGCGGTTCCAGTCCGCCGATCCTCCCGGCCAGTACTGGACCGCGACGGCGGCGCCGAGACGCGGATCAACCCGGCCCAGGTGCCGCGCGAACCGCGTCGTGAGCGCCACGTCTCCCGCGCCAGGCTTCGCCAGTACCGGGGACTTGACAAGCAGCGCCCGGATCATGGACGAAACGGTCACCCCCGGAACGGTCCCGGCACCGAGATGGAGGGTGATCCCCGGCGAGGTAGCCGTGATCGCCCGCCCGCCGTCCGGGGCGAAGCCGTCGAGGACGCGGGGGTCCGGAAACTCGGACCGGACGAGGCGTTCCAGCGCACCGGTCGACCACGACCTGGCCATCCCCTCGACCACCTCTGCCGTCATTTCCCGCGAGAGACCGGCGTTTTCGGCAACCTGCTGCAACCCCTTGCCATCGAGACGCGTCAGGAAACCCTCTCCGGCCCTGCCCAGGATTTCCACACGCTCGCTCCACGGAATCGCTGCCAGTCCGCCCGCCGCACTGCGGAGCGATTCGACCAGGCGGTCGGCACACTCGAGGTCCGGACCCGGATGGCGGACCTCGAGACCACCCGCCCGGGTCTGACGCAACGATGCGGGCGGCGGGGTTTCCGGTGGCCAGACCCAGCCGTCGGTGACCCACGGGTCAGGGGCGTTCAAGGGGTGACCTGGCCCGCCGCGCCGTCGCCGCTCGACCGATGTCGAGCCAGCCCGCCCGTCGCCCGCAGGAATGACTCGGCGGCCAGCGAGCAGCCACGCAGGTCGGCGCCGGGAGCGCGCCCGACCAGCTCGACTCCGCCGTCTCGCGTGACGCGGCCCAGGTCTTCGGTCAGCAGGTGGCACACCGACGCGGCGTTTGCGAGGTCGAAGTGCGCGAGCAGCCCCGTCTCGCCCGGCGGCAGCGGCGTCAGGTCCATCGGATCGAGCGCGCGCGTCCGCACCCAGAGTGGGAAGCGATGGATCCGTTCCGCGGTCGGCGAGGCGTCGCCCGCCACTCCGTCATACGCCTGCGAGAGCATCTCGGTCATGCCGTACTCGTTCACGATGTTCGATTCCGGCACCGCCAGCGTGCTCTGTACGCGCTGGTACAGGGTAGCCCGGTCGACCTCCGCGGCCCGGCCCTTGAAACCGCCCGTCTCCATCACCCGGGAGCCGGGGGGCAGGCGGAGCGGTGACTCCTCGAGCGCATCGAGCAGGTGGACGAGGGCGAAGGCGGTCGTGAGGAGGAGGATGGGGTGCCGGGCTTCGCCTGTCGCCTGGATGACTGCTTCGGCATCGAGGCCGCGCTGGGGATGGAAGGCCCAGGTGGCGTGGGCGATCTCGGGTTCCTGCGCAATGAATCCGGCCATGGCCGACAGCGATGAATCGGGCACGGCCGTGGGGTGTGGGATCAGGGACACGAGGGCGACGGTGCGCACGCCGACATTCGGGGCCGGCGCGGCTGCGGTATCCACAGCGCCGAAGAGGTGACGCCGGTAGTTCGCGCGCGCGGCGGCGCGATAGAGGTCGACGCTCGCGACATGGTGTTCGCCGCGTCGCGCCGCGCCGCCGCTGGTGCCGCTGGTGCGATAGACGACCTCGGCTGCCCCCGAAACGATGGGCATGTCCTTGAACGCGGCCACGGGGACCGGCGGGATTTCGTGCCAGACCGCAGGCGCGGACCCGCCGCTTGCATCCCAGAACCGGCGCAGCACCGGGTTGGTGGCGCGGTGAACCTCGCATGCCCTGCGCGCCATGTAGTCGAACATCTCGTCGCACCCGAAGATGCCCTCCGACGTCCGAAACAGCCCTGCAAGCTCCTCGATCAGCTCCGCGCATTCGGGTGCCAGCGCGCGCGCGTCGGACATGGTCAGGGACTCCAGCGCCGCCCGCTAGCCCGCGGGCCCGCTTCCCCTCACCGCCCGGCCGCCCATCTGCCCCGACTGCTCCCCGTCGCGGATCGTGTGCACGCCCGATACGACGACGTGGGGGATTCCGTCCGGATACTGGTGCGGATTGTCGAAGTCCGCCCGGTCGCGGACGGTGTCTGGATCGAAGACGACCACGTCCGCGACGGCGCCGGCTCTCAGTACGCCGCGGTCGCCAAACCCGAGCTTCCGCGCCGGCAGTCCCGACATCTTGTGCACGGCGGTCTCCAGGCTCATGGCGCCCCGGTCCCGCACATAGTAGCCCAGCACCCTGGGGAAGCTGCCGTAGCCGCGCGGGTGGGGAGACGAGCGGGAGAGGGGGCCGTAGGGCGCGTAGGCGCCGCCGTCGGAGCACACCATGCCGAGCGGGTGGGAAAGCATGCGTTCGGTGTTCTCCTCGGACATGCCGAAGCCGATCATGCCGACGCTGCCGCCGGCTTCGCGCAGGAGCCGCACGGTGAGCCCGTACGGTTCCTCGCCGCGTTCGGCGGCCAGCTCGCCGAGCCGCCGCCCCCGCGCATAGGCGTTGGAGCCGCCGATCCGGCTGATCTGGACCGCGTCCCACGAACCCAGCAGGGCGATCTTGTCGCGGCACGCCCGTTCCAGCGCCGGGGCGGTCTCCGGATCGGCGAGCCGCGCGAGAAACCTTGCCGTGCCGCCGGCCCGAGCCGAAGCGGGAAACAGGTTCGAGAGGCCCGTCGCGTATGCCACGTAGGGATAGCGGTCGAAGTGGACGTCGACCCCCGCCCCTCGCGCGGCTTCGATCGCCGCGAAAGCCGCCTCGGCCTTCCAGTGGTTGCGTTCTCCCTGCGCCTTGAGGTGCGAGACCTGGACCGCCACCCCCGCGACGCGGCCCACGTGCAGCGCCTCTTCCAGCGCGGCGAGCAGGCGGTCGTCCTCGTTGCGCATGTGCGATGCGTAGGGGTAGATGGTGCCGCTCAGCTCGCCCGCCAGCGCCACCAGCTCGTCGCGGCCGGCGAAGCTGCCGGGTGTGTATTCGAGCCCGGTCGAGAGCCCCACCACCCCCCCGGCAAGGCCCTCGCGCACCAGCGTTCGCATTCGCCCCACCTCGGCGTCGGTCGCGGGACGGTCGGCACCGCCCACCACCAGCCCCCGCACGGTGCCGTGGCCGATCATCGACGCCACGCTGACCGCGGGGCGCTCCCGGTCGATGCAGTCCAGGAAGCCGCCCGGGTCGCGAAAGTCGATCTCGACCCCGAAATCTCGGCGGTAGCGGTCGCGGGTGGACTCGAAGCCGGCGTCGCTCCACGGGCCGATCGAGGAGCCGTCCTGGCCCACCACCTCCAGGGTGACGCCCTGCCGCACTCGGCTCTCGGCGCGCGGGTTCACCAGCAGCGAGAGGTCGGCGTGGGAGTGGATGTCGATGAAGCCGGGCGCGACCGCCATCCCACGCGCGTCGATCTCGACGGTCCCCGTCTCAAGCACCCGGCCGACTCCGGTGATCCGGTCGCCGTCGATGGCGACGTCGCCGCTGCGCGGAGGTCCCCCCGTGCCGTCGTAGATGGTGCCGCCGCGGATCACCAGCGTTGCGCGGTCACGGGTGGCCGCGACCCAGGGCGCGGCAGGCCTGGCCAGGCCTGCCAGCCCCGCAAGGGCAGCCGTGCCGCCCGCCAGGAAGTCGCGACGCCTCACCTCTCGTTTCCCAGGCCCAGGCGCTTCCCACCAATCCCACCGGCCCGCAGGATCTTGGCCTGCTGGCGCGCCTGCTCCCGGTTCACCATCTCGACGACGGCGGCGAGGTGGTCATCCATTTCGGCGTAGTCGTCGCCCGGATAGCCATCGGCTTCGGCCGGGTCGAGCAATTTGCGCAGCCCGCTGATTTCGCGGCGGGCCTTCTCGAGCGCGCGGCGGAGTCGGGCCAGGGCGCGGCGGGTTTCGGCTTCGGGTGTCTTCATGACATGAAGGATGCACCCCCTTCAGGGGCGGATCAACGGCTGGATGGGACGGATTGGGCGTCCGACGCAACCGCGGTTGCGGTCAAATCCGCCTGTGGGTACCTCTGTAGGACCGAAACACCCGATTTTGACGGAGGGATGACCGTTGGACGATTTCAGGAACACACACAGTCGCCTCCGGCGCGGGACGCCATCCGGGCGGGCGCCGTTCGGCCCCACACGGTCGAGCCGCGCACTCCCGGCGGTCCTCCCCGCGCTCTTCGCCACGGCCCTTCTGGCGGCCGCCCTCGCCCTTCCGGCTCCGTCCGCCGCGCAGGACCGCTACGACATCGTGCTGAGCGGCGGTCGCGTCATGGATCCGGAGACGGGGCTGGACGGCGTGCGCAACGTCGGCATCAACGGCTCCGTCATCGTCGCCATCTCGGAGGAGACGCTCGCAGGCGACCTCGAGGTGGACGTGTCCGGCCTCGTCGTCGCGCCCGGCTTCATCGATCTGCACGCGCACGGGCAGACCAACCGCGCGAACGATTTCCAGGTCCGGGACGGCGTCACCACCGCGCTGGAGATGGAGAGCGGCGTGGCGGACGTCGGCACCTTCCTTGCGGAGAGGGGCCGGCGGGGCGCCGTCATCAACTACGGCGCCACGGTGTCCCACATGTCGACGCGGGCGTGGGCGATGCCCGATCGGGCGGACCTGCTGAGGCGGGCCGTCGGCATGCTCGACAGCGACCCCGAGGCCGGGATGCGCGAACTGGAGTCGATCGGGAGCGGGGCCCGCTACGAGACGGTCCACCCGGACAGCTACGGGTCCATGTGGGCGGCGCTCGCGCAGGGGCTCTCGGAGGGCGCGCTCGGGGTCGGGATGGCGCACCAGTACTACCCGGGGGCGTCGCTCGAAGAGATCCTCGACGTCTTCAAGTTCGCCGCCTATGAGCGGACAACGATCTACACGCACGTGCGCGACATGAAGATCAGCGCCATCCAGGAGGTTGTCGCCAACGCGGCCGCGACCGGCGCGTCGCTCCACATCGTTCACGTGAACAGCTCCAGCCTGTGGAACATCGAACCGGTGCTGAAGCTCGTCGGCGGCGCGCAGAGCCGCGGACTCGACATCACGACGGAGGCCTATCCCTACACGGGGGCCTCCACGGGCCTCCAGTCGACGATCTTCGACCCCGGCTGGCAGGAGAACCTCCAGATCGGCTACGGCGACCTCCAGTGGCAGGACACCGGTGAGCGGCTCACCGAAGAGACCTTCAACAGCTACCGGGCGACCGGCGGCACGGTCATCATCCACATGATGCGGGAGGAGTGGATCCGCCACGCCCTGGCAACCGATTTCGTCATGGTCGCGTCGGACGGGATGCCCTACGCGCCGGGTGCGCACCCGCGCAGCGCCGGAACCTTTTCGCGCTTCCTCGGCCGCTACGTCCGCGACGGCGGGCTGATGCCGCTCATGGACGGCCTGGCCAAGATCACGATCATGCCCGCGCGGCGGCTGGAGGGGATGACCGACCAGGCTCGCCGGAAGGGGCGGATGCAGGAAGGGACCGACGCCGACATCACGATCTTCGACCCCGCCAACATCATCGATACCGCGACCTTCGAGGACGACCTGTCCTATTCGGAGGGCGTGATCCACGTGCTCGTCAACGGCGAGTTCGTCGTCCGGGACAGCGAGAACGTCCAGGGCGCGACGCCGGGTCGCGCAATCATCGGAAGGCTGAGCGCAAAATGACTACACCGGGAAGACCTCGATTCCGGCCGGGCAGGGCGGTACTCGCCCTGGCACGGCACCTGGTTCGCGGCGCGAGGGCCCGCGTGCCGGTGGTCCTGCTCCTGGCGACCCTTGTCCCTTCACTCGCGGGCACACCCCAGGCCGCCATGGCCCAGGACTACGACATCCTGATCCGGGGCGGCCGCGTCCTCGACGGCACCGGCAACGACTGGTTCCGGGCCGACATCGCCATCGACGGCGACCGCATCGTGCGCATCGGACGGATGCCCGACGCCACCGCCGCCCGCGTGATCGATGCCGCCGGGATGTACGTCTCGCCGGGGTTCATCGACCTGCACTCGCACTCGGACGGCGCCATGACCTCCGAGCACCTCGAGGCGCGCCGGGCCAAGAGCCTGAACAGCCAGGGGCTCACCACCGTGATCGGCGGGGCGGACGGGCGCAACACGACGTGGCCGCTCACGGCCGAGATCGCCGCGCTCGGGGATCAGGGCCACGCGATGAATTTCGTGCCGATGGTGGGTCACAGCACGATTCGGTTCGAGGCGATGGGAAACGACTACGAGCGTCCCGCCACGGCCCGCGAGATCGCGCAAATGCAGGAGTTGGTGCGGCAGGGGATGGAAGCTGGAGCCTGGGGGCTCGGCGCGGGAATCGAGTACAGGCCAGCCCGTTTCAGCGACCCCGAAGAGGTGGTCGCGCTGGCGGCCGCGGTCGCGCCCTACGACGGCTTCTACGTGGCGCATCAGCGCAGCGAGGCCACCATGCCGCTCTGGCAGCTTCCCAGCAATGTCGACGACTGGCCGGTGGACGGGCTGCAGGCGCTCGAGGAGACTATTAATATCGCGCGTGAGACCGGGATCCGGGTGGTGGCGAGCCATCACAAGGCGCGGGGGCGCTCCAGCTTCGGACGCTCCGGCCACGACACGCTGGTCGTGAACGCGGCCCGGGCCGAGGGGCTCGAGGTCTATCTCGATGTTTACCCCTACGAGACCTTCGGCGGCGGTCCGCGTCCGATGATCCCGCGCTGGAGCCTGGTGCCCGACGGTGTGGACACGAGCGGCGGCCGCGACAGCCCCGTGTACCAGCAGGAGGGCCTGTTCGACAACGCGAGGGCGAACCTCACGCGGCGGTGGGGCGACCCCGAGACGCGGTCGCGGATCGCGCGGGACATCGCGTGGATCGTGGATCACAACGGCGGGGCGGACCGGGTGGTGGTGGTGGATTACCCCGATGCCGCGTTCGTGGGGAAGACGCTCACCGAGCTTGCGGGCGAGATGGGCTCGACTTTCCAGGAGGTCGTGGTGCACATGGCGCTCAACGGGTACCCGGACGTGCTCGGCGGGGCCTGGACCCGGGGATACGGCATTCATGATGTGGACGTCGTCAACTACTACAAACAGGAGTACACGGCGACGGCCTCGGACGCCGGTGTGAGCGGGGTCGACGGTGTGCCGCAGTTTGCGTCGCGGCCGGGTGCGCATCCGCGGCACTTCGGGGCGTTCACGCGCAAGATCGCGCACTATGTGAAGGACCTGAAGGCGATTTCGCTGCCCTTCGCGATTCGGTCGATGACGGGGTTGCCGGCGCGGATCATCGGGCTGGAGGACCGGGGGCTGCTGCGCGAGGGGTACAAGGCCGATGTCGTGATCTTCGACTACGAGCGGCTGCGGGACCGCGCGACGGTGCTCGAGCCCGACCTCTACAGCGAGGGCGTGGACTACGTGATGGTGAACGGCGTGCTGACGATCGACGACGGCGAGTTCACCGATGCACTGCCCGGCGAGGTTGTGCTGCGCGGCGGGCGACCGGTCAGCTGAGGTGACGGCGGAGGCGGAACCGCTCGACCTCGTCATCGTCGGGGCCGGGCCCTGTGGTCTGGCCGCGGCGGTCGCGGCGAAGGAGAGCGGGCTGAGGTATGTCGTGCTCGACCGGGGGTGCATCACCGAGTCGCTGACGCACTACCCGTACTACATGACCTTCTTCTCGACGGCCGAGCGGCTCGAGATCGGTCGCGTACCCTTCACGATCCCGGAGGCGAAGCCCACGCGGCGCGAGGCGCTGGCGTACTACCGGCATGTGGTGGCGCGCCATGGGCTGAAGGTGCGGCAGTATGAGGAGGTGACGCGCGTTGAGGCGGCGCACGTTGTCGGCCAACCTGGCGCTTTCGCCGTTCACACCCGCAACCGGGGTGGAACAGTGGACCGCCTGCTTTCGCGCGCCGTCGTGATCGCCACTGGCGGCTTCGGCAACCCCAACCTGCTGGAGCTGGATGACGGTGAGCCGGAAGGACGGGTCATCCACTACTACAAGGATCCGTACCCGTTCTACGACCAGGAGGTGATTGTGGTCGGAGGCGGCAATTCGGCGGTGGAGGTGGCGCTGGAACTCTATCGCAACGGCGTGCGGGTCCGCATGGTGCACTTCCTCGAAGTCTTCGACCGCGGCGTGAAGCCGTGGGTCCGGCCCGACATCGACAACCGCGTCGCGAGCGGAGAGATCCCGATGCACTGGGGCTCGCGGGTGGCGCGGCTGGATCCGGGCACGGCGACGATCGTGCACGACGAGACCGGAGCGGCCGCCGAGGTCGCGAACGACTGGGTGCTGGCAATGACCGGCTGGCGGCCGGACCGGGCGCTGCTGCACGGCTTGGGCGTCGCGACCGATCCCGTGACCGGGATTCCCACGCACGACCCGGCAACCATGGAGACGAACGTCCGCGGCGTATACATCGCGGGAGTGATCGCGGCCGGCTACAACGCGAACAAGATCTTCATCGAGAACGGGCGCGAGCACGGGGCGCTGATCGCGGCGGCGGTGGCGGGTCGGTTGAGGCAACGGGGCAGCGTCGAAGCGATTCGAGACCCGGGTTGACCCTCGTCATGCCTGGATGATACCATTGTTCGTAATACTGTAATATATCGTTACGTAATACCCCGCGCGGGAGAGCTACCGAAATGACACCCGTTTCCCTGAAGATGCCGAGGGCTCTTGTCGTTGAAGTCTCCGAAGCCGCACGACGCCGCGGCATCAGCAGATCTGCCCTGATTCGCGAGGCTCTCGAAGCGTTCCTGAGCGCGGAAAGGGCCGCACAGCCCGTGTCCGCCCTGTCGCAAGCGCTCGATCTTGCCGGAGCCTTCCCCGGGCCTGAAGACCTGTCCGTCAATCCGGATTACATGCGCGGCTTCGGTCAGTGAAACGGGGCACCATTCTCGATACGGGCCCATTGATCGCGTTCCTGAATCCCCGAGACCAACATCATCGTTGGGCCCGGGAGCAGTGGTCCCGGGTCAGACCTCCGTTCATTACCTGCGAAGCGGTCATCACCGAGGCGTGTTTTCTGGCGCGGCGTCTCGCGTCCGGCGCAGAGGCAGCAGTACCGTCGCTGATCGAGCGCGGGGTGATCGATGTTTCGTTTCGCCTGGCCGACGAGGTCACCGCTGTCGCGCGGATGATGAGAAAGTACCAGGACATGCCCATGTCCCTGGCGGATGCCTGTCTTGTACAAATGTCAGAAAGGCATGCGGGGAGCGTAGTCCTCACTCTGGATGGGGGTTTTCGCGTCTACCGGAGCAGTGCACGCCAACCCATCCCGATTCGGATGCCTGGCGAGTGATGCGGGTGAGGGTTGCGCTGTTCCTCGCATGGCTGGTCTCTGGTTGCGCCGATGCGCCGGTGATTCAGCTCCCCCTCTCCACCCAGTTTCCCGTCGACGACGTGCACCTCGGCATGACCTTCGGCGATCTCCGGCAGGCACGGCCCGATGTGATGATCATTCTCGACAGCGCGACGGTCGTGGAGGAACTCTGGCGCGACCGCTTTCACTACGCGTTCGCGTCGCATGAGCGGAACCAGGCACCCAGTCGGGGCTCCAGGCTGGTGTACATCGACCGGATGGACGAGGAGGTTCCCGGTGACTATGCGCGACGCCGGTGGGGCTCGCTCGTGGTTGCGCTCGCCGGCGAGTTGGGCGTGGAGCCCAGCTGTTCGTCGATCGAGTACGGCCGGCTGAGGTGGCGGCGGGCGACGCTCCGCGAAGATGCACGACCCGTGGCCGCCGCGGTCGACGTGATTGGCGTCACGATCGGAGACGCGGGACCGGGTAGAGCACAACTCGTAACACGGGTTTGGCTGACGGAATTCGTCTCGCCGGTCTCGCCGCTGCTGGCGGCCCCGGATGGTGCGGCGGGGCAGTTGCCGGCTACCGCGTGGGTGGCCGAGAGCGACTGCATCGACGGGTAGCTCATTCGGGTTGGGGGCGTTTTCGGCTATCTTTGGCGCCTTTACCGGATCGGTGGATCGGCATGTCGAAGCAATCCCCGGGCAGCGACCTCGCGTTGACGCTGCCCAATGGCACCGCGCTGGCGGTCGCGCCTGGCACGCACGCAGGAGTCGTCGTGCGCTCGATCAGCGAGAGGTTGCTGCGCAGGGCCTTGGCCGTTGAGGTTGACGGAGAGGTCCAGGATCTTGTCACGCCCCTGCGAAAGGGGGGTTCCTTCCGGGTGCTCACCGCGAAGGACGACCAGACGCTGGCGGTGCTGCGACACTCCGCAGCCCACGTTCTGGCGACGGCGGTCCGGCGGCTGAGGCCCGACGCGAAGATCGGGTTCGGTCCAGCCATCGACAACGGGTTCTACTACGACTTCGAGGTCGAGGAGCCCTTCACCCCGGCAGACCTGGAAGCGTTCGAAGGGGAGATGCGACGTGTTTGCGAGGAAGCGAGTGCGTTCGTGCGTGAGGAGGTCAGCCTGCCGGAGGCCCGCAGCCGGATGGCCGACGACCCCCTCAAGCTCGAGAGGATGGCCGACTTCGACTCGCGCGACGTCATCTCCACCTACACAAACGGCACGTTTACGGACCTCTGTCGCGGCCCGCATGTGCCCGACACTTCGCATGTGCGGCATTTCCGGCTGTTGAGCACGGCGGGTGCGTACTGGCGGGGCGACAGTAGCCGGCAGATGCTGCAGCGGATCTACGGGACGGCGTGGTTTCGCGAGAAGGATCTGAAGGCGCACTTGAGGCGGCTGGATGAGGCGAAACGGCGCGATCATCGGGTCCTCGGCAGGCGGCTCGATCTGTTCGAGTTTCATCGTTCCGCGCCCGGCGCCGCCTTCTGGACTCCCCGGGGGACGGTGCTCTACAACACGCTTCTGAAGTTCGAGCGTGAACTGCAGGAGCGGGACTTCCTCGAAGTGAAGACGCCGCTGATGTACAACAAGTCGCTCTGGGAGACGTCGGGACACTGGGGCAAGTACCGCGACGACATGTTCATGATCCTTGACGAAGGCAGCGGGGAGCACGACGCGTCGCTCAAGCCGATGAACTGCCCGTCGCACTACCTGCTGTATCGGTCCCGGCTGCGGTCGTACCGTGATCTGCCGCTCCGCTACGTGACCTTCGACGTGCTCCACCGCAACGAGGTGACCGGGGCGCTCTCCGGGTTGACGCGTGTGCGGCAGTTCCAGCAGGACGACTGCCACTGTTTTGTCACGGAGGCGCAGGTCGCGAGCGAAGTGGCGTTTCTAGTGGGATTCATCGTGAGGTTCTATGGCGCCTTCGGGCTTGAGGCGAGGATCAGGTTCGCCACCCGGCCCGAGGTGAGGATCGGGACGGACGCGCTGTGGGATCGTGCCGAAGGGGGACTTCGGGCCGCTTTGGAAGAAACCGGGCTGCCGTTTGAGGTCGAAGATGGGGAGGGCGCCTTCTACGGCCCGAAGATCGACTTTGCCATCACGGACGCGATTGGCCGCGAGTGGCAGTGCGGCACGATCCAGCTGGACTACGTCGCGCCGGAGCGGTTTGAGCTCGAGTACGCGGGGCCGGACAACAGGATGCACCGTCCCGTGGTGATTCATCGTGCGGTGGCGGGGTCGCTGGAGCGGTTCATCGCGATCCTCATCGAGCACTTTGCGGGGGATTTCCCGCTGTGGCTCGCGCCGGAGCAGGTGCGGGTGATTGTGATCGGGGCGGATGCTGCGGATGCCGGGTCTGCTGCTGCGGAGCGCATCACCGAGGCGGGGCTGCGGGTCGGGTTGCACCCGCGCGCGGCCGAGGTCGACTTCCGCGAGGAGATCAAGGACGCGTCGCAGTTGAAGGTGCCATATATGGCGATTGTGGGCCGGCGCGAGGCGGGAGATGGCACGGTGTCGCTTCGGGCGCGCGGTGGGAGGAAGAGGCAGGTTACGCTGCCTGTGGAGGAGGCGGTGGGGCGGCTGCGGCTGGAGTCCGAGGGGAGGGCGCTGTGGGGCGTGGCGAATACGATGGAGGGATTGTGAAATCTGCCGAACTGGGCACGTCCCTGCGCGCGGCTGCGGCTGTGTGCGGGGCAGCGATGTTGGCGAACTGCGATGACGCGGCAGTCGGCAGCGGACCGGACGCGCCGATTGAGCTGAGCGAATCGGCCATCGAAGTGCTGGGTGGCTCCGACGCCCTCGCCGTGGTCCGAGACCTGGAGGTATTGAGCGATGGCTCTATCTGGGTCCTGAACTCGGCCGAGCCCTTCTTCGTCGGATTCGGCCCGGACGACGAGTCCCTCGGCGCTCACGGACAATCCGGCAGAGGGCCCCGCGATTTCCCGATGCCCGCAGGCTTCGTCGCCGGAGGGTGGCAGGGGGAGGCATGGGCTCTCGACCTTGTGCGCCACGCGATCATCCGGATCTCGCAACCAGATGCGGAGTGGGCCGAAATTCCCTTGCGGTCGGCTTCCCTCCCTCGTGGCAGTATCCGGGGCGGCATGAGCATGCTGGGCTCCTCGGTGCGAACGGCGAGACTCGGCCGCGAAATCATCGTGGCGCGCACGAGCGAGACGATGGAGTCCGGTGTGCTGAACTACCGTCTCTCGCTCCTGCGACCCGACCTGATCGCTGTGGATCCGGACGCAGGTGGAGCACGCACCCTTCTGGCCTTCGGTGAGGTGCTGGACGACCCGTCCGGAGACTTCATCCCGAGCGAGGGAGGGTTTCCGCTCTGGTATCGGTTGTGGGCCGCTTGCGGCGACGTCGTCCGCATTTACGATCGGGTGACAAACCAGCTCCGTGGCTTCGACGGATCAGGGGCCGAGGTGCGCCCCATCGACCTTCCACCCGTCCCCTTCACGGAGGTCACTCCTCGCCAGTTCGCCGGAGCGGTGTTCCCGATCAGGCAGGCCGAGCTGACGGGAGATGTCTGGAGCAGGCTCAGCCCGGAGGACAGCCTTCGAGTCCTGAATCAGGCGGCGCAATCGGTTACTGGGGAGCCGCGCGAACTCGCGAGCTACCTGCCACGCTACGTGGACTTTCGTTGCAGCGAAGACGGGACGATGTGGATGAACCCGGTCGATCTCGATGCCGGTGGACTGAAGGGGGCTTCGCTATGGCTGCGAATCACGCCTGACGGAGCCATTCGGAAAGTTCACCCGCCGGAGCGGTTCGATGCGTTTCGCTTCACGGATTCCCGGATCTGGGGTGTGTACAGGGACGACTTGGACATCCCGTCCGTCGCGTGGATCGCGCTACCGGCTGGTTGAGAGGGTTCGTCTGCAACGGGTTGTCCAGCTGGAACGGAGGGCGGCGACCCGGATGCTATCGAGACATCGTGACGACCGTGATGACCGCCGCGTGGACGATCGGGATGACCACCAGGAGCAGGGAGTTGTCGTCGCCTCCTGCCAGCGCAGCTAGTGCAGCCGCGCCAATACCTGCCGTAAACCCGGCGACCGATCCGAATACCGCTCTGCCGAAGCGTGCTCCAGTGAGCTTGGCGCCCACCGCACCACCCACAACCGGAATCGTCACCCCGCCAACGAGCGCAAAGATGCCGGCGTTACCACACCTGCTACCACTTGAGTATGCGAAGCAGGCGAGCAAGTAAAGGCCGGTGAGATCCGCCGCGGCCGTGGAGACCAATGAGGCCAGAAACACCTTGCCACCTGACCGGGTGCCATCGACCTCGGGGGTAACCGCCAGCCAGCCCGATGAGCCGAGACCGATTTGCGTCGGGGGGAAGAGCAGGATGGATGCTTCGGACTGGATGAAGAGTGGGATCCCCTCCACTTGCTCGATGGCGGCGGAGAGCGGATAGGGCTCTTCCTGAATCAGGGTGTTCTGGGCCAGTGAGCGCGACGGGTGCGCCACGGAGATCGCGGCAACGGCAGACAACGCCGCGCCGATCGATCGTCGGGAATATCTAGGCATGTTTCGCCAATGGTTACGGTGGCCACCGAGCAGCAGCCCCGATTCGAATCCTGTCTGTGGCGAATTCCTACCCTGCGCCTCAGGAATGGATCCACTGCCAGGAACCACCCAGACTTGGTCCAGGTTGCGCCGGAACGCTCATCCCACTGGCAAAGGCCTGTACTTCGCGACCCGCCACGGCGGGATGTCCGGATTGACAGTTGGACGCCTGCTCCCTAGCGTTCCGCCCTGCCTTGCACCATGAAGGAGACAGCAATGCCTACGTATGTGGTGGTTCGCCATGTCCGCGCATCGGACACCCAGGCGCGCCGACCTATCACAGCACTTCCTGCGGAGCAGGGCGCTTGCCTTTAGCCTGATCGCTCAGGCCCCCGTCACGCGAAGAGACCTGGTCGTCGAGATCGGACCAGGTCGCGGCATTCTGACCGGAGAGTTGGCAGGCCATTGCCGCGAAGTCGTTGCTGTAGAGCTCGACGGAGCGCTGTGCCAGGCGCTTCGCAGGCGGTTTCGTGGTAACACCCGGATCACGATCGTCCAGGCCGACTTCCTGCGTTTTCGGCTGCCGGACGCCCCCTACACGGTCCTGGGGAACATCCCGTTCAACCGGACTGCGGCGATCATGCGTCGGGTGGTCCAGGCCCCCCTGCCGCCGGATGACGCCTATCTGGTCATCCAGCGTGAAGCGGCGGAGCGATTTGCGGGAGGGCCCTACTGCCGGGAAACAATGTCCTCGCTGCTGCTCAAACCGTGGTGGCAGGTCGAGATCGCGCGGCGCCTTCGGCGCACCGACTTCGATCCTCCTCCGAAGGTCGATGCGGTCGCGCTCTGGCTCGCCCGTCGAACGAGACCGCTCGTCGATCGATCGCAGGCTACGGACTATCAGCGCTTCATCAGGACCTGCTTCGGGCGGAACGGCCACACGGTCAGGCGGTGTCTGCGGCCGGAGTTCACACGGACACAGGTCCACCGGTTGGGTCGCGACCTGAGGTTCGACCCGTCGGGGCCGCCCTCCAGGCTGACCTTCGACCAGTGGCTCGCGCTGTTCAGGTTCCGGGCGCTGACGCCGTCGTAGTGCGCGCCTGGCGCCAGGGGTCCACCGGCGAGACAATGCCGGCCCCGGCGTCACTCGGGCACCCCCATCCTGTACTGCCCCACCCTCCACGGCTGGAAGTCGGGATTGAGCAGTACGTAGAGATGCCGACCGCCGCCCACGACCTTGCTGCCTTCCGGCAAGGGAACGTCCTCGAAGAGAGTTTGGCTCCGGTGTGGCGGCCGTAGGCCTCCACGACCGTGTGGATCCCCCGGATGGACGGCGGCAGCTTGGTTGGATCGGGACGGGCCAGGGTGAACACCATGTAGTCGCCGTCTACCTGAGCCGGCTGTTCCGATGTCGGAGAGCTCACGCGACCGCCTCACCTGCCCTATCGTCATCCGTCTCCCACGACTTGAAGCGTTCTTCCAAGGATTGTCTTGCCTCGTCCGCCACAGACGGCACGTCGCTTTCTCTCTCAGATGCGATCACAGCCGACGTCCGCCTGTATTCTTCTGCGGCCGCCGCTTTCGTAAACGTGACATCAGCCACGTGCTCGTCTCTATTGTCGGCAACCGCCCGTGCAATCTCGTCCAGGTCGACTCGGAAGAACTCTTTGCGATTGTTCACTCGGTTGACCCGACGCTCCGCAAACTCATGGTGGAGTGCTGTCTCCAAGGTCGGTGCGTCTTTGGAGTAGATCATCGCGTGCACATCAAAAGGAAAGTGTACCGACGCACCGGAGAGTTCCTTCACCCGGTCAATCGGGTCGAGACGTCTGGTCATTCCGATCTTGTAGGTGTCGTCCCCGAAAGAACCGATGTTCGATACGACATACACGTGGCCAGACTTGGTAAGCTGAGCCCGAGACACAGCTCGCTCCTTGGCTCGCTGTGCGTCAGCGAGTCGCTTTTCCAGGTCCGCAATCTGGCCCTTCAACAGCTCTTGCTTTGCACCCGTAGCCGCTGCTACTTCCGCTCGCGCCTTGGTGAGGGCCTTGTCGTACCGCCGCTCCTCTTTCGCCGCGTCGGCTTGAGCCCTCTGAATCTCCCGTCGAGCTCGGTCTTCTTCTCGCATTTGCTGGCGAATTGCTTTCTGTTCTTCTCGAATCTCCTGCTGTTTCTCTCGAAGTTCATGAACAATACGCAGTTCGGACAGCTTAAGCTCTCGATACCGACCAGAAATCGAACAAGTCTGTGACGCCCCGAGCTTGTTGATGGCAGCAAAGGCCCTCTCAATCCGTTTCTGTAGGGCGACGATATTGTTGTAGCGGACTTTGCCGATAGCGGCGTCACATTCCCCGTTGAACGCCCGCAACATCAACCTGAGTTGGCGGTTGACCATCGTGCGCCCCTTCGCCTTGCTACCCTCGACTTGCCATTCGGTAGCGCACACTGCTGCAGTCTTCGCGCGAGCCATCGATCGCTGTTCGTCGAGATTCGCTGACAGTTCTTTCTTGAAATCTTCGGGATCGTCGAAATCGAACTGAGGTTCGTAGAGTCCAAACGACTCCATGGCAACTTGGTCGCGGGTCGAAACCAGTTGTTCGGTGAGTTGCTCAAGCTCTGCAACGGTCTGGTCGAATTCGGTCTTCCATGCTGTGCGTTGCTGATGCACCGTGTTCCTCAGCTTGTCACGCTCGGCCGCGACGTGATCTCGCTCCTTCTGTACGTCGATGATGGGCTTGTAACGCAGTCTCAAGCGCGAAAGTTCACGCATGGCCCGTGCCAGAAGAACGGCAAGGACGCCTGCGACGATTCCGAGTAGCCAGGTCATAGTTTGTGTTCCATTCCAGGGTAGGTCAGTTGAGTACTGATTGTGGAGGGCGGATGCTGGGAATCGGGAACACTAGCCCCCGGTCGGACAATGCCCTCCCAATCAGCTGATCACTCGCCTCCAGTTCGTGATGATCTTCGGGGCGTCCTCCAGGAGCGCGTTGAGGTCGGCGATCACGCCGTTCACGACGCCCGAGAGTTCCTCTGCCCGCTGAGCCGCGCCGGCCTCGATCTCCGTGAGCACCTCCATCTGCCCGACGGTCGGTCGCGCCTGCGGGCCCCCGACGGCACGGGAGATGTTTCGGAGCTGCTCGATCAGGCGCGGCCAATCGCGGTAGCTCATGGATCCCGGCGGACGGCGAACTTCGCTCGACACGGCGGTCAGCTGACTCTGCGCGTCGCCGGCGACGGTCTTCACCTGTTCCTCGTTGGACAGGTTCTTGCCCTCGATGGACTCGAGGAGCCCGTCGATCTGGCCGTTCAGGTCGAGCATCGTCCCCATCATCTGATTGAGCTGGGTCTCGAGGTCACGGGCGCGCATGGCCGCGGTGAAGCGCTCTTCGTAGACGGCCTGCGAAGCCGCCACGTTCGGGTCGCCGCGAAGCTGGAAGTCCTTCGACAACTCCTGCTCGCCCACGGCAACCGTCGCCGTGTAGGTGCCCGGCACGGCGGGCGGACCTGACGGACCGAAGAAGAAGAACCCGCCGCCCGGAGGGCCCTGTCCCGGAATCGGCTCGGCGCCGCTCCAGCGGAGGTCCCAGATCGCGCGGTTGACACCCGGCGCGGGGTCGCGGTGCTGGAACTCGCGCACGAGGGTGCCGTTGCTGTCGGTGATGCGTACGTCGACGGAGTTGCCTGCGGTCTCGGCGGCGGCGTCCGAGAGGTAGAAGTGGATCCAGGCGCCGGGGTCGGGATTCTCGCCGGCAAAGCGGCTCTGGCCGAAGTTGCTCGTGCGGCCCCACATCTCCCACTCCGTTGCCATGCGGATGTCGAAGAGGTGTGCGTCCTGGCCGATCGCTTCCGTCAGCTCGACCATGGGCTGGATGTCGTCCAGGATCCACGCGCCGCGGCCGTGGGTGCCGATGACGAGGTCGTTGTATTGGCGCTGGATCTTGACGCCCCGCACGGACACGCGCGGGAGGTTCCCGCGGATGTCCACCCAGGTGTCGCCGCGGTCCCACGAGGCGAAGATGCCCCGGTCCATGCCGACGAAGAGCAGATTCGGGTTCGAGGGGTGCTGACGGACGACCTTCACGTAGTCGTCCTGGGGGAGCCCGGCGGAGATGTCGCGCCATGACTCTCCGTAGTCGCGCGTCTCGTACAGGTGCGGGGTGAAGTCGTCGAGGCGGTGGTTGTCGACGGCCATGTACGCGGTCCCGGCCTCGGTGGGCGACGCCTCGATGTTGCCGATCCAGGTCTCGGCGGGCAGACCGGGCACGCGGTCGCGGACGTTCGTCCAGTTCGCACCGTTGTCGCGGCTAATCTGCACGTTGCCGTCGTCGGTGCCGACCCAGATCACGCCGGGCTCGACCTCGTCCTCGGCGATCGCGAGGATCGTGGTGTGAAATTCGGCCGCGGTGTTGTCGAGGTAGATCTCGCCGCCGGAATCGAGCTGCTTCTCCGGGTCGTCCGTGGTGAGGTCGGGGCTGATCACGTCCCATGAGTGGCCGTAGTCATTGCTGCGGAAGACGACGTTGCCGCCCCAGTACACGGTGCCCGGATCGTGCGGCGAGATGACGATCGGCGCGTCCCAGTTGAAGCGGTACCGCGCCTGGAACATGCCCTGCCCCTGCGAGCCGATCATGAGCGGCCACGGCTCGATCGACCGCGTCTGCCCCGAGTTGATGTCCGTGATGCGGAAGTAGCCGCCCTGGGCATTCGAATAGACCAGGTTCGGCTGACCCGGCACCGGCACGGTGTAGAAGCCGTCGCCGCCCGACACGGTGTAGAAGTAGCCGGGCAGGATGCCGCGCCGGTCGTTGAGGCGGCTCGGCCCGCACCAGTTTCCGTTGTCCTGCAGCCCGCCGCACACGTAGTACGGATCGCGGTCGTCCACGAAGATGTGGTAGTACTGCGCGAGGCTGAAGTTGCGGAAGATGTGGAAGTTGGCGCCGCCGTCGTACGACACCTGCATGCCGCCGTCCGAGCCGGAGAGGATCCGCTCGCCGTCGAACGGGTCGATCCAGTACGCCTGGTGGTCGCCGTGCACGTCGTTGGCGATGCGCTCGAAGGTGCGGCCCCCGTCGGTCGACTTCGAGAGCCCGCCCGAGAGCGTGTACATCGTCTCGTGGTCGGACGGGTCGACGTAGACGTCCGAGTAGTAGAAGGGCCGGAAGTTGAGCTGGTTCTTGTTGTCGTTGACCATCGACCACGTCTCGCCGTAGTCGTCGGAGCGGAAAAGCGTGCCGGCGGTGGGATACTCGGTGATCAGGTAGACGATGTTCGGACGCGACTGCGCCACGCTGATGCCGATGCGGGCCATGGGCTCGTCCGGCGTGGTCGTGATCTTCTTCCACGAGATGCCGCCGTCGCGGGAGACGTAGAGCGCAGTCTCCTTGCCCCCGTCATCAAAGCGCCACGGCTTGCGGCGGAAGGTCCACATCCCCGCATAGACGTTCCGGGGGTTGGTCAGGTCGATGTCCATGTCCGAGCACCCGGTGTCCTCGTCGACGAAGAGGACGTGCTCCCAGGACTGACCGCCGTCCGTGGTGCGGAAGACACCGCGCTCCTGGTTGGGGCCCCATTCGTGGCCCATAGCACAGACGAGGGCCACGTCGGGGTCGCGTGGATCGACGACGATGCGCTTGATGCGCTCGCTGTCGTCGAGGCCGAGGTGGGTCCAGGTCGCACCGCCGTCGGTGGAGCGGTACACACCGTCGCCGTAGGAGACCGAGTTGCGCGGATCGGCTTCGCCGGAGCCGAGCCAGACGACGTTGTGGTCGGAGGGAGCGAGCGTCAGGGCTCCGACCGAATAGGTGTTCTCGTCGTCCCACTGGTGCTCGAAGGTCACGCCGCCGTTGCTGGTCTTCCAGACGCCCCCGTCGGCAGCGCCGACCCAGAAGGTCCGCGGATCACCCGGCACGCCGATGATGGCGGATACGCGCCCGCCCATGTTCACGGGACCGATGTGACGCCACTCGATTTCGCCGAGGGCGGCCGAAATGGCGTCGGGGGTTTGGGCCTGGGCCGGTGTGGCGAGTGGGGTGAGGAGGGCGAGGGCGAGCCAGAATGGGCTGCGGGGGGAGGGCATGTTGGTTCTCCGGTGACGGCTGGGAAGTTTGGAGGGCGCATTCACCAGTAATAGCCGCATTTCGTGCTCGTGACGAGGTGTCGCTTCTGCCTCCGTATGCGTTCCATGGTTGCGTCGAAAGTGTCTTGGGGGCGAGAGCTGGTAAGCGGCGGACTCTACTCAAAGAGCCGCGGGGGAATGGCGAGTCTTCTGACGGGAGATGACTTCTACACCTGTACCCCTTGCTCCATTTGGACTAGTCTAGACTCTGATTCTGGGTAGGCTAGGCTTGGAAGCTGGCACGGGGAGCCACTGCTCTGCCTGGCGTCTCACCTATTGACTACACGGAATGACCGACGAGATAGCACCCATGCTCACAAAGAGATACCTGCCTGCGGTTGGGAACTTGCTAAGCATCATGTCCAAGATTGTGGATGGTGCGGCACCCGAGAAGTTCACGCAGGCGCACTTGAAAGGGCTTGGGTTTCGTAGCAGTAACGATCGCGCGTTCATTCCGCTCTTGAAAGCACTTGGATTCCTTGCGTCCGACGGTACGCCGACCGAGCGCTACTTGGCATACCGCGATCGATCCCGCTCCCAGAGAGTCTTGGGGGAGGCACTGCTGGAGGCGTACCAAGATCTCTTCACGATCAACGAGAATCCAACCTCCGCGGATCAAGCGGCCATTCGCGGGAAGTTCAAGTCGACCCACAACTCCACTGACAACGTCGCCAAATTGCAGGCTAGGACCTTCTTTGCTCTCCTCGATCTCGCGGATCTCAGTGCCGCACGGGGTGGTACCGAGCAGCCACCTCGAACGGACTTGGACCAAGAACCAGTGGTCGCAGAAGATCTATCTTCGACGTCGCCCAAAGCATTGCCGAAGCCTAGCTCGCTGCGACTTCGATACAATATCGAGGTCCACCTGCCTCCGACCAAAGATGTTGAGGTCTACAACGCCATCTTCAAAGCCCTGCGGGAGCATTTGCTTGTCGACTAGACCAGCGACCCTCCGGGATTGGCTGTTCCGCGCGATAACTTTCGAAGCGGAAGCTGAGAAGTTCCGCAAGGCTGGCATCAGGCTTGGTGCGGACCTTCGAGATGCCGAGTTTACACTCCTCGAGCAAGTTCTGAGCCCATTCCCGGTCGATCTTCGTAACAGTGCATTGCAGATGTGTCGAGTGTATGCGCTAGTCCATTGCTTTGAAACCTCTGTTCGCGAAGTCGTTCGAGAGCGACTTGAGCAGAAGCACGGGGCAAACTGGTGGGAGGACGGAGTGCCTGAGAAGATACGGGCCCAGGCGGAGCGACGTAAAAAGAAGGCCGTTGACAATTCGTGGTTGGAGGGGGACACCGTGGGTCTTCTTTCGTTTGCTGAGTTTGGCGATCTGGCACGCATCATCACGAACGCCTGGGAGGAGTTTGAAGACTTAGTGCCTTCTCAACATTGGCTACAGCAGCGGTTTGATGAATTGGAACAGGCTCGGAACTTCATCGCTCATAACCGCTTGCTGTTGCCGGGCGAGTTCCAGCGTATTGAAATGTATATCGCCGATTGGAATCGCCAAGTTGGCTTGTAGCTCTTGCATTGCAGGAGTTCGATCGCCTATCAATTTGTAGGGAGAGCGGAGCTTTCCACTTCGTGCCATTCCCGCCCCAACCTACTTTCCCTAGTTAGCGAACCCGCGGAATTCGTGTATGGCGATGGACTTGAGCGACGTGGTCATCGCTTCGCGAGAATCAAGTGAGCCGCGTTATCACCGTTCCGGCTCATCCTCCACGAACCCCCGATACCCCACCGCCCGCTGCCGCGGCCAGACTTCGTCCAGCGTCTCCGCCTCGAACAGGCGCCCATTCATCATGACCCGCTCGACGGACAGGGTGTTGCGCAGGTCGTCGAGTGGATTGCTCGACATGATCGCCAGATCTGCCAGCTTCCCGGGCTCGATCGAGCCGATCTCCGTCTCCAGGCCGATGCCGTTGGCGCCGAAGATGGTGGCGGACTTGAGCGCGTCGTGGTTCGACATGCCGCCCGAGGCGACCATCCACAGCTCCCAGTGGAAGCCGAGGCCCTGGAGCTGACCGTGGCTGCCGACTCCTGCGAAGCCGCCATCGGCGACGACATCGGCGAGGAAGCGGGCATGGTCCTGGAAGACGTACTCCTCGTCCATCGCCCAGGCGACCGAGCCTGCGGCGCCGGCGCGACGCCGGGTGCGGGAATCGAGTGTCTCGTGGGGGGTGAATCGGGCCAGGCGCTCGTTGCCGTGGACGTTCTCGTTCGTGAACCAGTAGATCTCGCCCATGGGGCCGCCGAAGGAGACGATGAGCGTCGGCGTGTTGAGGACCTTCGTCTCCGAGAAGAGGCGGACGACATCGTGATAGAGCGGGTAGACGGGCAGGTTGTGCTCGATGGCAGGGTAGCCGTCGATGGCGTGCGTCAGGTCGAGCTGGAAGTCGAGGCCGGCCTCGGTCGCGGGCATGAGTTCGAGTTCGCGCGCGGCCATGACGAGCCACTGCCGCTGCTGGCGGTTCCCCGCGAGGTACATCTTGAAGGTCTTGGTGTCGTAGTAGTCGGAGTAGCGTTTGAGGACGTCGCGGGCGTGGTCGAGGTCGCGGATGCCTTCCAGGGCCTGGTAGTTGGCGAAGACGCCCGGACCGGTGGAGTAGATGCGCGGACCCAGGATGTCGCCTGAGCGCACGCGGTCGGCGTAGGTGAGGACGTCCGAGACGCCGGTCTGGGGGTCGCGTGTGGTCGTGACGCCGAAGGCAAGGTTGGCGAGGTAGCCCCACGGTTGCGTGGTGTGGACGCCGGCCGGCGGACGGAGGTGGGCGTGGGTGTCGACGAAGCCGGGTGTGATGGTCATGCCGGAGACGTCGCGGGTCTCGGTGCCGTCGGGGACGGTGAGGGTGCCGGATGGGCCCACGGCGGCGATGCGGTTGCCGTCGATGAGGATGTCGCCGTTTTCGATGACTTCGTCGTCGCGCATGGTGACGAGGCGGGCGCCGCTGAGGAGGAGTGTTCCCGTGGGGAGGTCGCGGGGGATGTCGAGGGCGACGCGGATCTCGGTGGGCTGGTAGCGGGCGTCGTCGGAGGAGGACTCGGCCGGGTCGTCTTCGTCGGCTTCTTCAGGGTTGTCTGGGGCGTCCTCGGGGTCTTCGGCGTCTGCAGGGGCGTCGTCCTCGTCCGATTCCTCCGCCTGGGCAGCCTCGACGCTGTCCGCAAACGCCTCGGCGTCGGCGAGGTTGTAGCGGAAGTAGGCGTTGCCCAGCGCCCACACGACATCTTCGCCGTCCGCGCTCCAGGACTGGAACTCGCCGCCGAACTCGGTGACGCGGGTGACCGGCACCGGGGCGCTGGAAGGATTGCGGACCGAGACGGTCGGCGCTTCCGCGCCCACCTGGGGAACCGTGATCAGGTAGAGGTCGTTGCCGACCTTGGCCAGCGCGCGTCCTCCGGCAGGCGACAGGCGAATCGACGACGCGTTGGCCGCGGGACCGCCGCGGTTGGCCGAGAAGCCGGTGACCTTGAGGTGCTCCTTTTCGTCGGTGCCGTCCCAGCGGATCGAGACCAGCCCGCGCGCGCCTGCGTGCAGATAGAGGCGGTCGTCCTGGTCGGCTCGGAAGTGCGGCTGGGAGCGTCCCAGCGACTCCGCGACGACCGTCGCCGCGCCCGGACCGCCGCTATCCGACGCATACCAGGCGATGTCGGGCCGGCTCCCGCCGCCGGCACCCTGTAGACGGGCGCGCACCGGTGACTGCAGCACCACGATGCGGTCGCCGCCGGGCGACCAGGTGGGCGTCTGCATGTAGTGCGGGGCCTGGGAGAGGCGCTGTGGATCGCCGCCACTGGAGGGGATCGCCCAGAGATGGCCACCGTCGGGCTCACGCCAGCTCACCGCCGCAAGCATCGAGCCGTCGGGCGACCACGCGGGATGGAACAGGGCACCGTCGACCTCCGCGCCGATCAGGCGCGGCTCACCCCCATCGGCATCCATGACATACAGGGCGCCAAGCGCGGTGAAGGCGATCTCGCTGCCGTCCGGGGACAGGGCCACGCCGCGGATCTGGCGCGCGCGGAAGGTCGGCGTGTCCTCGACCGGGTAGTCGAAGTCGAGGCGCGGGCCGGCGTGGATCGTCACGTCGGCGGTGAAGGGGATCGGGGCCGGCTCGGTTCCGTCGAGAGGGACGTGCCATAGACCGCCGTCGTACGACGCGATGAGGGCGGTGCCGTCGGGGGTGAAGGTGTAGCCGGGGAGGATGTCGAGGGTCGCGCGGCTCTCCATGTCGTCGCGCTGGACCGGGTAGACGAGCCAGCGCTCGTCGCCGGTGGCGAGGTCGCGGGCGCGCAGGCCGGTGGCGTCCTCGTGGCGGGAACCGTAGACGAGGGTGGCGCCGTCGGGGGAGACGGCCGGGCGGAAACCGGAGCCGTAGCGGCCGGTGACGGTGGCCTGGCGACCGGTCTCGCGGTCGTAGCGGACGAGCTGGTACTGCGGGAAGGCCGCGTCGTAGTTCCAGTCGCGAGTGCCCTGGGCCAGGTAGATGTAGCGGCCCGACGGGTCGAAGGCGGGACCGATGGCCTTGAGGTTGTCGGGTTCGTCGATGAGCGCGATCCCGCTCCCGCCGTCGCGGTGGAAGAGCCAGGGCTTGGCGGCGCCGCCCAGTGGGCTGAAGGTGCGCGACGCGACGAGGTACTCGCCGTCGGGCGACCATGCGGGCGAGGTGTAGAGGTTGTTGTTGCCGCGCGTGATCTGGGTCGTGTCGGAGCCGTCCACGCTCAGTACCCAGAGGTTCTGGCCGCCGCTGCGGTCGGAGACGAAGACGATCTCGGAGCCGTCGGGGCTGAAGCGCGGCTGGCTCTCGAAGGCGGGGCCGGTGAGGAGTGGGGTCGCGGTGCCGCCGTCGACGGGCAGGGTGTAGAGGTCGCCGAGGAGGTCGAAGACGAGGGTGGCGCCGTCGGGGCTGATGTCGACCGAGATCCAGGAGCCCTCGCTGGTGGTGAAGCTGACCGTGCGGGTGGGCTCGAGGGGGAGGGAGGCGGTGGCGAGGGAGGCGGTGGCGGGTTCCGGATCCTGGGCGTGGGCGGGTCGCGTGGCGGCCAGCGGCAGGATCGCGGCCAGCAGTATGCCGCGATGTAAGGTCAACATTGCATTATGTAATGTTTTCATGATATTTTGCCTCAAAGCAGGGATCCGTGGGGCACGCCAAGCGTGACGTGTGGGCGTGTCGGGTGGGTAGCGCGGATGCGCCCGGCGGGAACCGATGTGCCGGTTGGATCGCACTAGAACAGCTCCTCTCCCGGCAGCGCCGATGCCTGTTCGAGCCAGCCGACCAGGAGGTCTTCGTCGGGCTCGTCATCCTCATGGATGTGGAAATAGCGCACGTGCTCGTACTTGGATGCCACCGGGGGGACCGGACGCAGCGAGCCGCCGTTGAGCAGAGTCACCTTGATGTATTTCGTGAAGCAGTGGAATGACAGGAACCAGCCCCGGCCCTCGATGCCGTAGAAGGGCGAGTTCCAGCGCACCGCCTTCCGGACCTCGGGCACCGTGCGCTCGATCAGCGCGTCGAGTTGGCGGCCAGCCCCACGCTTCCAACCCGGCATGGCCGCGATGTAGGCCTGCACGGGCGCATCCCCGTCACCCTTCGCGATCTGGGGATTGCCGCCCGAGAGGAGTCTCGGCTTTGCTGCCGCACGCTCGGCGACCCGTCCGCCGGCACGTTTGGGCACGCTGCTTCAGCTCGCCGCCGGCACAGCCCGGTACTTGTCGAACCAGGCCACGATGTTCGCGATCTTGGCCATCAGCTGGCTCGGCCGCCGGCTCATGTCGTGCGACGCGCCCGGCAGACGGATCACCGCCGTGTCGATCCCGCGCATCTTCAGCGCATGGAACATCTGGTATGACTCCGACAGCGGCGTCCGCAGATCCTCCTCGCCGGTGATGATCATCGTCGGCGTCTCGACGTTCCCCACCAGCGACAGCGGCGAGAACCTCCAGTACGGTTCCGGATCCTCCCACGGCAGCCCCTCGTAGCGGCTGAAGTAGTAGCCGTACCAGTTGTCGGCGGTCAGCGTCTTGCTGATCCAGTTGACGACGGGCTTCTGCGACACCGCCGCCCGAAAGCGATTCGTCTTGCCGACGATCCACGCGGTCATGATCCCGCCCGCGCTGCCGCCAGTGACGAAGAGGTTGCTCTCGTCGACGTATCCTTCGGCAATGACCGCGTCCACGCCCGAGATCAGGTCGTCGTAGTCCTGGCCGGGATAGTTGTGGTAGAGCAGGTCGCCGAACTCTTCGCCGTAACTTGTACTCCCCCTCGGGTTGGCGTAGAGCACGACGTAGCCTGCGGAAGCCAGAAGCTGCATCTCGGCAGAGAACCTGTCGCCGTAGTTCGACACCGGCCCGCCGTGGATCTCCAGGATGAAGGGATAGCGGCGATTCGGGTTGAAGTCGGGTGGCTTGACGATCCAGCCCTGGACCGGCCGGCCGTCGAAGGAGGATTCCCACCAGATCTCCTCGACCTCGCCGAGGGTCTTGCCCGTGAGCAGGTCCGCGTTGAGGGACGTGATGGTGCGCGCGGCCGCGCCGCCGTGTTTGCCCACGGCGAGTTCGCCGGGCATGTCTGGGCGGGTCTGGTTGAGGGCGATGGTGCCGTCGCCTGCGACCGAAAACGAGCCGCCGCCGTACGGCCGCCCGTACGAGGTGCCGCCGAGGTCGCTGGCCAGGACCTCGATGTCGCCGTCGAGGGTCGCGAATCCGACCTTCGAGTTTCCCTCGTCGTCGTACTGGAAGTAGACGCCGCTGCCGTCGGCGGCCCAGACGGGGTTGGAGACGCTGCGGTCCAGGCCGGCGGTGAGGGTTCGGTGGACGCCGCCGTCGAGGTTCATGACCTGGAGCTGGCTGACCTGGTAGGTTCGGGTGCGGTCTTGGTAGCCGACGAAGGCGACGCGGCGGCCGTCGGGGGAGACGGCAGGACTTCCATCGGGGCCGGGGCGATCGGTGATGGCGCTGATATCGCCGGTCAGCACCGACGCGATATACAGCTCCGAGTTGCGGTAGTCGAGCACGTCCGGATTGCGGTTGGCCGAGAACACGACGTGGGTGCCATCGGGAAGCCAGGCTGCGGCGCTTGAGTGCTGAAAGTCGCCCGATGTGACCTGCATCGGCGTCCCGCCGTCAACAGGGATGACGAAGATGTGGTTGTAGCCGAAGTCGAGGTACCCGACGCCGTCCTGCCGGCTCTTGAAGCGGTCCTCCATGATCGGCGGATCGGCCCACTCGGCGCCCGGCGGCGCCTTCGGCGGTGCGGCCAGGCTCGGCGCCGGATAGGGCACGAGCATGTTGAAGGCGATGTGGCGCCCGTCCGGCGACCACCTGAGCCCGCTCGGAGACTCGGTCAGCTGGGTGAGGGTGGCCGTCTCGCCGGTGTCCATCCAGCGCAGGTGGATCTGGCCGTCGGCGGTGTAGGCGATGCGGGTGCCGTCGGGCGACCAGCGCGGCGATCCGCCATCGCCGAGGCGGCGGTGATCGGAGCCGTCGGCGTCTATGATCCACAGTTCGGAGCGCTTCCGGTCGCGCATGATGTCCATCGAGGTGCGGACATACACGACCTGGCCGCCGTCGGGGGAAATCTGTGGGTCCGCGGCGTATTCGAGCTGGAAGACGTCCATCGACTCGAAGTGGGATTGGGCGTGGGCGGGGGTGGGGGTGGCGGCGGCGGCCGTGATGAGGGTGGCTACCAGGGCGCCAAGGGTGTTTCGGTTGATTCTGGGCATGGTTGCGCTCGCGAACTCGGGTTGGATGGGTGTCCCAAGTTTTCCTTCGGAGGCGCGGTCGGCAACCGGGGGCTATTCTTGTGCCCGCGTTTTGCCTTCGGCTATGGGAGGCAAGTGATTGACTGAAAAGCCGAATCGTGTCCTCCACAAGCATCTCGCCGCGGGCGGGTGGGCCAAGCTCGAGCTCGTCGAGCAGCTCGGCAACGTTGGCAGCGAGGTCGAGCGTGCCATCCGTGCTTGGGAGGCGGGACAAACCGGTCGCTTCGAGGGTGCTTTCGCCCGGGCTCTCGAACTCTTCGACCTGACCACCGCCGATCCCCGCTGGCACGGCCACCGCTGCCAGGAGATCCTTCCGCGCTCGCGAGGAGTTCTGCCGACTTTTCTTCGACCCCGATGTGCCACCCGACTCGGCAGAGGGGTTGCGCAGGTACTTCCTCGGCTTCGGGTACGCTGCCCGGATGTTGCATTACCGGCGGCAGGCCCGAAGTCAGCTGACGCCTGACGCCGAGGGGTGAAAACCAGGCCGGGCTACCGGCCGATCAAACCAGTTCCTGCCTGACTTCGTCCCATTCCAGGGCCGGGTCGGAGGCATCACGCAGGCGCGCCATCGCCACAGTGAGATCGTCGTGGTCCTCTAGGTACCGTTCCAGCGCGTCGCAAACGATCTGGGAACGGCTGCGGTTAAGCTGTGCTGCGGCGGCATCCAGGGCGGCGACCTGCTCCCTGGAAACTCGTGTCGTGATTCTGGCCATGGTATCTGCTCCGATTGACGGTCATTGAACACTGGCCCCCAATTCAATTTGCGCAAGACTTCGCTCCCAGGGAGGACCACCGCCCATGAAGACGCCTGCCCCGACACTCCCAGCCTTGGTCGTGACCGCGGTCCTGACAGCACTTTCCGCCAGCGCCACCACCGCCCAGCAGTACGAATACCCCGACCCCTTCCCGGGCGGCTACCCGAACCTCACCGGCGGCAGCGGCGCCGGCCGCATGTACATGGAGAGCTACTTCCCGCCGCCCGTCACCGCCTCGCCCACCTACCCCGCATGGTCGCCCGACGGCGGCTCCATCGCGTTCGCCTACCAGGGCCGCATATGGGTCGTGCCGGTCGAGGGCGGCACGGCGCGCCAGGTCACCAGCGGGCCGGGCTACCACTCGCAGCCGAGTTGGTCGCCGGACGGCAGCCACATCGCCTACGCCGCCGACATCGACCGCAACTTCGACATCTTCGTCGCCGCGGTGGGAACAGGCGCCAGTGGGGCGACCGGCGAGCCGCGCCGCCTCACCACGCACCCCTTCCTCGACATGCGCCCGCGCTGGTCGCCCGACGGCAGCCGCATCCTCTTCACCACCGAACGCGACGGCAACTTCGACATCTGGGCCTACGACATGGAGCGCGGCGAGGCCGAAGCCGTGATCGCTGACCCGCAGGCCAACGACATGGCCGGGGACTGGGTTGGCGGCACCGGGGACATCGTGTTCGTGTCACGGCGGGGCGAGGCCGCGCTCGGCTCGGGTTCCCTCTGGCGGTGGCGTTCCGGGACCGGCGAGGCGGAACTCCTCATTCGCATCGAGACCAACTACCAGGCGGCGCCGGTCGTCGCCCCGCATGGGGGCATCGTCTCTTACATCACAGACGCCTCGGGCAACAACGACCTCTACGCCGTCCCCAGCGAGAAGTCGCCCCGCGGCATCCAGCCAGTGCGCCTCACGCACACGCGTACGGACGAATACTTTCCGGCGTGGTCACCCGATGGCGAGCACATCGTGTATGCGCGCAACGGCGGGACCGACGACCAGCCGCGCACCATCGACAACGGGATGGGATTCGGGCTGTACATCGTCACGCGCGGCGGCGGCGAGCCCAGGCGGGTGCGGATCGACGACTACGCGTGGTCCGAGCCCACCGGTCAGCTGCGGGTCCGCGTCACGGATTCCGGCGGCGAACTGCTGCCGTCGCGCATCTACCTGACCGGCGCCGACGGACGCGCCTACTTCCCCCACAGCAGCTACCCGCGCGTCGTCAGCGTCACCGAGGACTACTACTTCCACAGCGACGGCAGCTTCACCGCGACCCTCCCCGTCGGCGAGGCCAACCTGGAGGCCTGGCGCGGTTTCGAGTACGAGCCCGCCAGTCGCACGGTCGACATTCGCGCCGGCGAGCACGCCATCGTCGAGGTCCAGCTCGACCGCTGGATCGACATGGCAGCGGACGGCTGGTATTCGGGCGACAACCACATCCATCCCAACTACGGCGGCCACTACTTCGTCACGCCCGAGGACCTGCGCAACAAGGCCCACTCCGAGGACCTCAACGTGGCCAACGGCATGATCGCCAACTACTGGGGCAACAGCCGGGTCGAGGATCTCGAGCACTTTCTCGGGCACCCGCATCCGCACACGGGCCCGCGCACGATCGTCTACTACAACGAGGAGTACCGGCCCAGCTACTTCGCGCACCTCTCGCTCCTCAACCTGATCGAGCTGATCACTCCCTTCTACATCGGCTCGGTGGGGACCGCGCACCATGCCCTCTACCCTGACAACGCGTCGGTGCTTCGGAGGGTGCATGAGCAGGGCGGCATTGGCGGTTACGTCCACCCCTTCGGGCTCCGGCATCGCGATCCGGACGCGGCGGGAGCGGGATCCGCGCGCGAGCTGCCCGTCGATGCGGTTCTCGGCCTGGCCGACTTTGTGGATGTGGCATGTATCTGGAGCGACGAGCTCGGGACGGCCGAGGTGTGGTATCGCCTACTCAACACGGGGTCGCGCATTCCGGGGACCGCCGGCACGGACGTCATGTCGGACATCTGGCGGCACCCCGCGGTCGGCACCACGCGGACGTACGTGTACACCGGCGAGGATCACCTGCACTACGACGCCTGGGCCGACGCGATGGCGGCGGGGCGCGCGTTTGTGACGAGCGGGCCGATCATGACGCTGGAGGTTGCGCGCGGCGCGGGCGCGGCCGACCCGGACGATTCCCCCAGGGGCATGGGCGAGGAGCTGGCGGTGTCGCGCGGCGATGTGGTCACGGTGCGCGCGACGGCACGGTCGCTCTTCACGATGCACGGGCTGGAGATCGTGCAGAACGGGCGGATCGTGCACCGTGTGGATGCGACGGGCGACCTGAAGTCGATCGACGCCGAGTTGGAGATCCCGGTCGAAGGGAGCGGGTGGATCGCGGCGCGGGTGCTGGGGCCGGCGCAGCACGGGGCGATGGACAGCTACCTCTTCGCGCACACCAACCCCGTCTTCGTCATCGCCGACAGCGAGCCGATCCGCTCGCGCGACGATGCCGCCTTCTTCGTGCGCTGGATCGACCAGACGCTGGACGAACTCCGCGCCATGGATCGCTGGGACGACCCCGCGCACAAGGCCGAGGTGCTGGCGACCTTCGAGGAGGGGCGGCGGTTGTATCAGGCGCAGGTGGACGCGCTGGGTGGGAGTGGGAGTGGCCGGTAGGCAAGGCGCCGGCGGACTAGACCTGGTCCAGCCATCTTCGCATCTCCGGCACCATAAGCGCCGGGTCCAGCATCGCCGCCGTGCCGGCGCCCGGGATTTCGCGGACCGTCCACCCCATCGCCTCCAGTGCGGGGCGGGCTTCGCGGAATCGCTCCAACAACCGCAGCGGGATCCCCGCCACCGAGCTCTCGGCCTCTGAACCGATGAGCGCGAGCCGGGGACATGTGATCGCGGCCGCCACTTCGGCCTCCGGCCACCCCTGCATGCCGCTGTAGAAGGTGCGCCACTGCCCATACTGCTCCGGGTCGCGCAGGATCACCATGGCGTGCGGCGGAGGCTCGGCCAGCTGCATTTCGCCGCCGCGGAGCATGTCGGCGTAGGGCGCGCCGAGGGGCGGCCACGTCCCGCACACCAGCGCCGACACGCGATTCGAGCGCGAAGCCAGCATGAGTCCGTTGATCGCGCCCCACAGGTGGCCGCAGTAGGCGAATCGGTCGAATCCGGCGGCATCGGCGACGGACAGGAGGTCCGAGTAGACGCGGTCGGGGGTCATCTCGTCCGGTGCCGGGACCATGGTCCACCCGACATTGGGGTAGTCGACGAGCAGGACTCGGTAGCGATCGGTGAGACGGCTCAGGTAGCCGTACTTCACGGCCGCCTGGTCCTGGCCGAATATCGCGGAGTAGGAGGCCATGAGGGGGAAGCCGAGGAAGAGGGGTGTCCCGTCTTCCGGGCCGTGCACCTCGAAGTAGATGGGGTGCTGCTCCGCGGTTCGGCAGCCGGAAAGTACGGTGCCGATGGCAGCTGTGGCCGAGGTGTGAATGAAGTGGCGTCGATTCATTTCAGGTTCGGAATGGTCGATTATTGGAGTTTGTCGGCCAAATTGACCGATTTTTGGCCGACAAAACCGTGGCGGACGGCCCTCAAGGCGTGGTTTCGCTATCGTCGGCTCCCGGTTCCCCACCGAGCTCGGCAAGCAAGTCCCGGACGACTTCGACTACAAACTCCGGTGTCTCGTAAGGGTAGTTGTGCCCTGTGCCCGGTGGGGTGTGGATCAGCCGTGCATTGCTCGAGACTTCCAGGTACCGCACGCGCGTCCGTTCGAAGAAGTTGATCGCGCGGGCGGTGGCAGCCTCGTCCATCCCGAGCGGCTCGATGATCCCGGCCGCGCTTTCGTCCGGGATCACGACCAGGACGGGCATGTCATCGAGTTCACCGTCGTAGACGACGAGGTCGGGGGCGGCCGCCGATACAATGCCGGCGCTGAACTCCTGGAAGATCGAAGCTGTGGCGAACGACGCCGCCGGACGACGCGCATTGGCCGCCATTGCCTCGCCCACGTCGGCCAGGAGGCGGCGCTGCTTGCGCAGGATCTCGCCGATTTCGGTCTCGGTTTCGGCCATCGCGAGCTCCGGGTTGGTCCATCCGCCGAAGATCTTGTCGATGCCTTGCCGCTCCGCATCCCGCACGAGGTCGACCAGGGCCGCCGCGCCGTAGGCCGGCGCGTAGATGAACGCGTCTGGTGGTGAGGCGTCCAGGAGGATCACGGCCGCCACACGCTCCGGGTAGCGGCGGGCGTAGTTGGCGGCCAGCAACCCGCCGTAGGAGTGACCGGCCAGCACGAACGGGCCCTCCTCTCCGGCTTCTTCGAGCAAGGCCGCGAGTTCGACTGCTTCGGTCGCCGTCCGCCGCGGAAACGGCCCGGGATCGCTCCACCCGGTGCCGGGACGGTCGAACAGGATCGAGCGGGTCACTCCGCGAATCGCGGCGTGCAGATGGTACAGCGCCAGCCCCTGCGCATGGCCGCCGGGGATCCAGATGACGGTTGGCCCATCGCCCGGATCGCCCTCGGCGAGGATGTGCATCCGGTAGCCGCCCACATCGATCAGCGCGCCGGGAGGTGGATGCTCGCTGGCCAGACGCCGGATCTCGATCATGGACACGGCCGCGGCGGCGAGGAGAAAGACCGAGAAGGCGCCGGCGAGCATGGCCGCCACCCCGAAAAGCCGGGCCGGGCCGGTGGCGCTGCCGGACCGGAAGCGCCGAAAGACCATCAGGAGAATCGCAGCAATCGCGACAACAATCAGCCCGAAGGCGACACCGCCCCAGGGGTGCGACAGCAGTGGATAGAATGGAGTCAGCATGGCGGGGATGAAGCTGTGCCGCCGCCGGACTCGCCGCCAGATCCCAAAGGGTTCGCGTGCACAGCCGCTGGACAGCTACCATGGGGCGAGGCCCATCACCGCCCTTTCAGGAGTGAGGAAGTCATGCGATCTGTCGACGCCGCTGTAAAGGCTCCCGTTGCCGCTGGGCTGAAGGCCCCCATTGGTGCCGGGCTGAAGACCCCCGTTGCTACCGCGGTGGGAATCCTGCTCTTTGTCGTCCTGCTATTCGGCACCGCCCCTCCACCCGCCGCGGCTCAGCCGGCAGTCCTCGAGTCCTTTCGCGCCCAGATCGCGCTCGAGTCGGTGGGAAGTCCCCGGATCTCGCCGGATGGAAGCATGATCGCCTTTTCGGTGACGACCACCGACTGGGAAGCCAACCGGTTCGACCAGGAGATCTGGCTGGTGACGGGCGGCGGCGAGCCCTTCCAGCTCACCCGCACCGAATCCGGGAACAGCACCGGCCACCGCTGGTCACCGGATGGATCGCGACTGGGCTTCATCGCGGACCGGGGCGACGGCGCCCAGATCTACCTCATCCGCCCGGAAGGCGGCGAAGCCGAACAACTCACCTCCCACGAGGGCGGCATCAGCGGCTTTCGGTTCTCGCCCGACGGCAGCCGGGTCGCGTTCACGGCCACCGATCCCGCGCCCGACGACTTCGAAGAGCGCGAGGAGCGTTACGGCGACTACGCCGTCGAGGACGCCGACTTCCGCATGACCCATCTCTGGGTAGCGGACGCGCGCGCCGGCGCCGAACCTCGCCGCCTGACTGAGGGAGGCAGCTACACCGTAGGCGGCGGCTTCGGCGGCAGCGCATTCGATTGGTCGCCCGACGGTGGCGAGATCGCCTTCGGCCACACCCCGACGCCCCAGATCAACTCGTTTCCGCACTCGGACATCTCCGTCGTCGACGTCGACGACGGGACGATTCGACCGCTGGCCACGAACCCAGGCCGCGACAGCGGTCCGATGTGGTCGCCGGACGGCTCACGCATCCTCTATTCCACATCCGCGGGCGCAAACCCCTTCTACGGCAACACCGAACTCGCCGTGATCCCCGCGGGCGGCGGTGAGCCGCGGATCCTGACCGCAGCCTTCGACGAGGACCCTTCGCCCGTCGCGTGGACCGACGACGGCATCCTCTTAGTCGCGTCCCAGCGCACCGCGCGCCACCTGTTCCTGCTCGATCCCGAGTCAGGCGATGTGAGCCTCCAGGCGGACACCCCCGAGATGATCATGACGGTCGACCTCTCCAGCGACGGCTCGGTCATGGCGCTCCAGGGCGAGGACCGCACGACGGTCGGCGAGATCTTCCGCCTGTCCCGGGGCGCCGGCGCCGCGCGCACTCCGCAGCGCGTCACCGACATGACCGCGCAGGTGGCCGACTGGGGCGACCTGGGCACCCGCGAGGTGGTCCAGTGGGAGAGCGAGGACGGCGCCGAGATCGAGGGTGTCCTGATGAAGCCTGCTGGCTACGACCCCGACCGCACCTACCCCCTCATGGTGGTCATCCATGGCGGGCCGACCGGCACGTCGCGCCCGCAGCTGGTCGGCGGCTACGTCTACCCCGTGCTCGAATGGCTGAAGAAGGGCGCGGTCGTGATGATGCCCAACTATCGCGGCTCGGCGGGCTACGGCGCCGACTTCCGGGCCCTCAACGTGCGCAACCTGGGCGTTGGCGACGCGTGGGACGTGCTCTCCGGCGTCGAGGCTCTGGTCGACCGCGGCATCGCCGACCCCGACCGCGTCTCGGCCATGGGCTGGAGCCAGGGCGGCTACATCTCGGCCTTCCTCACCACCTCAAGCAACCGCTTCCGGGCGATTTCAGTCGGGGCGGGCATCTCCAACTGGATGACCTACTACGTCAACACCGACATCCACAGCTTCACCCGCGAGTACCTGGAGGCAACCCCGTGGGACGATCCAGAGATCTACGCTGAGACCTCGCCCATGACCTACATCCAGCAGGCCAGCACCCCGACGCTCATCCAGCACGGCGAGTTCGACGCGCGCGTCCCCACACCCAACGCCTACGAGCTGTACCAGGGCCTCCAGGACGTCGGCGTCGACACGCGCCTCATCATCTACAAGGGCTTCGGGCATGGAATCACCAAGCCACGCGAGCGCCTGGCCGCCATGTGGCACAACTGGGAGTGGTTCGCCCGCCACATCTGGGGAGAATCCGTCGAGATGCCGATCACCGACAGAGAAGATGACGGATGACCTGGCTGGTTTCATGGATCCCGGTCCCGAAGCGGCCAGTCATTCCATGCGCCCTGGTGTTCGCGCTGCTGATTCCAGCCGCAGCGGAGGCTCAGGAGGATACACTTGCGGCGGGATCGAGGATCCACCGATCGATTCCGCCCCCGGGCGCCAGCAAGCACCTGGTGATTCCCGGAGAGCGGTTCCGGGCCAGTCCGTCCAAGCGCTGGTTCTATGGAGACAACTACCGGGATCTCTGGACCACGCCCATCGAGGTGGCAGTTCTCGACCTGGACAAGGTCGGCGGCGGGCTGACGCCACTTCGCACCGGCGGATTCGGGCAGTCAATTTCCCTTCACTTCACGGGGCGGGACGGCCGCCGGTACACGGTTCGGTCTCTTGACAAGGATCCTACCAGGAGGCTGGAGGACGCGATCAAGAACACGATCGTGGGTGAAGTTCTTCACGACTTGATCAGCACGCTGATGCCGGCGGCGGCGCTGGTCGTGGATCCTCTCATGGAGGCCACCGACATCCTCCATTCGAAGCATGCGCTCGTGGTGATCCCCGACGACCCGAGGCTCGGCCAATACAGGGAGGACTTCGCCGGGCTGATCGGGACCCTCCAGTTGCACCCTTCCGAGGGGCCCGACGATACTCCCGGGTTCGCCGGATCCCGGAAGGTCAGCGGGACGGAGACCGTGTGGGATGACCTGGAGGACAGCGCGTGCGAACGCGTCGATGCGCGGGCCTATCTCAAGGCGCGCTTGATGGACTTCTTCATCAATGACAAAGACCGTCATTTCGGACAGTGGCGGTGGGCGCGCTTCCCTGATGGAGACTGCCATACCTGGCTCCCGATACCGGAGGATCGCGACCAGGCCTTCATTCACTACGGCGGCTTCGCCATGATGCTGGTACGCATGGCGCTCCCGAACGCGGTCAAGTTTGAAGGTGCGTATCCGAGTGTGGTCGGCCTGACGATGACGGGTTGGGAGCTGGATCGCGATTTCCTCGCCGAACTCGACAAGCCCGCGTGGGACGAAGTGGTCGAGTCGTTTCGCCGCGAGCTCACGGATCCGGTCATCGACGATGCCGTTCGTCGGCTGCCTGGACCGTACTACGAACTCGTCGTTGAAGCCCTCGCAAAGGCGCTCAAGGCGCGGCGGGACGCGCTGCCGGAATTTGTCACCCGGTACTACGAACTGATCACTCACCGCGTCGAAATCAAGGCGACCGACGAGGACGAGTATGCCCGCTTCGAGCATCTGGGCAACGGAGATCTCCTGGTCCGCATCGGCGTGGCGGGAGATTCCGACGCGGCGCCGGGGCCGCCCCATTTCGAGCGGACCTTCCGACACGAAGAGACCACGGAAGTCCGACTCTACCTGCGGGGTGGAGACGATCGTGCGGAAGTATCGGGTGCGGAGGGCCGGATCACCGTGCGCATCGATGGGGGCGGTGGGAGCGATACATTCACCAACACCTCCCGGGCCGGCGCGTCAAGGACCCGCTTCTATGACTCTCGCGGAAGGAATTCGTTTGTCGAGGGCGAGGGAGCGAGCATCGATGAGCGTCCCTACCGGCGTCCTCCGGGCACGATCATGAATTCCAGATACGCACTCGACTGGGGCATGGAACCGACGACGCGCCCGATCATCTGGGCAGACCGTGATCTGGGTGTGTTCGCGCGGTTGCTCCACACGCGGACCTACTACGGCTTCCGGAAGGACCCCTTCGCCAGCCGGCACACCTTTTCCCTGGGGTTGGCCAGTCGAGACCTGAAATCGTTTGGGTCGTACGTCGGCACCTTTCGCCGTATATGGTCCGGGATCGACGCAAGATTGGCCCTGGAGTACTCGGAACTCGCGGTGACCCGATTCAGGGGTTTTGGCAATGGATTTGCCCTCGAACATCCTTCTTCGTTCTACAAGGTCCAGCAAAGCAACTTCGTTTTCGCCCCGGCCCTTGAGTTTCACGCCATGGCGGGCATCAGTCTGGGGCCGGTCTTCAAGTGGTCGAACACTCCCCTGGACGCGAACAGGGAGTACTACATCGGCTCCCTGAATGAACCGCTCTATGGTACGGGATCCTTCGGTCAGATAGGGGCACAGGGCAGAATCGAGTACGAGGGCCGCGACAATCCGGCGTACGCCACGCGCGGATTCCTTGCCAGGGTTACCGCAGCCGGCTATGTGGGAGCATGGAATGTGGAATCGGCCTTCGGAAGCGTGGACGGAGAGGCGCGTACCTACCTGACGGCGCCTCTACCGACCAGCCCGACGCTGGCTCTGAGAGTGGGTGGAAAGAAGGTGTGGGGCAGCTATCCCTTCCACGAGAGCGCCTTCCTGGGTGGTCCGGCGTGGGTCGGCCTGAGCCAGGGGGAGGGCCGTCCCGTGCGTGGCTTGCTGCGGAACCGTTTTGCCGGGGACGCCTCGCTCTATGCAAACGCCGAATTGCGACTGGCGCTGGCGAGAATCCACCTGCTGATGCCCGGAGAGCTCGGTCTGTTCGCAGCCGCCGATGTCGGTCGGGTATTCCATGCCGGCGACCCGGAGGACGCCGACGACTGGCACAATGGAACCGGAGGCGGGTTCTGGCTGTCGTTCCTGGAACGCGCCACCACCGTGAGCGTTGCCGTAATCAAGGGCCGCGACATGACGAGTGTCTATGTTCGAGGGTCCATGTTCTAGAGGGGTAAGGAGACCAAGCATGCTCAGGAACATCATCGTCCGCCTGGTGATCTATTATCTGTCGTGGCTCACTGCTCTTGCTGGCGCCTTTTACTTCTTTCCGCGCGTTCTCTTCTACATCTCCCAGGAACGCGACCGCTTCCTGATAGGAACGCTGCACACCACCGCAACCGAGTTGTCGGACGTGCTTGCGGACATCCAGCAGGGGATCGGTCGGCTCGGCCCGCAGGACAGCTTGAGCCAGGTGCTTGATCCGGCAGTTACGATCCCCGTCTTTCTCGCGCTGATCCTCGCCTTCGGTGTGACCCTGCCGATTACCTGGGTGTATGGATGGACCCGCCCTCAAAAGAAATACAGCCAATCGTTCATTCACGCCCTGCTCGTGACGCCGATCGGCATTGCGCTCGTTGTGTTCCTGGTCAAAGGCAGCCTCCCGCTGGCCTTTGGTCTCGCGGGAATCGTGGCCGCCGTTCGTTTTCGGGCCACCATCAAGGAACCGATGGATGCCGTTTACATGTTGATGGCCATCGGGATCGGACTCGCAACCGGTACCCAGCTCACATCGGTGGCGTACCTCGCATCGCTCATGTTCGTCGCGATAACACTGGCAGTCTGGAAGAGCAATTACGGCGCAGAGCCGCCCGAATTGTCCGGTTGGCGAATCGTACCGGCTGAAGGGCCGGCGCCGGTCCCCGAGGTGCCCGATGAGTCGCAGACGGCCACGGAATAACCGAAAGACGAGGCAGGGATGCACAGTGACACGGCCATCGCGACAGGGTCATGGAAGCGTGTCGGGGCGCGTTTTCTCTTCGGAGGCATCTCATGTCTGCTGGTTCTGACCGGGGTTGATTCCGGAGGCACGGATCGGTCGCAGACACCTCAGAGCGGGGTCTCTCTCGCGGCCTATGAACTGCGGGCCGAGACCGCGACACATTGGGAGCTCCCCAGGCGTCTCAACGAAATCTCCGGCCTGGCGATGACCAGCGACCACCGCTTGCTCGCGCACAACGACGAAGTCGGCGTCGTTTTCGAGATCGACTATCGGGACGGGTCGATCGTGAAGGAATTCCAGCTGGCGGACATGACAGCTCCGGTCGCCGATGATTTCGAGGGCATTGCGGTAGCCGGCAGCCAGGTGTACCTGGTCACGAGTTCGGGCAGACTCTACGAGTTCCGCGAGGGGGCCGCCGGGGAGTCCGTGCTGTATTTCGTCTATGCCACCGGACTCGGCCGCGATTGCGAAATAGAGGGCCTGTCGTATGACACGGACCGACGCGAACTCCTGTTGATGTGCAAGGATGCGCGTAGTAGAAGCCTTGCAGGGCAGTTGCCCATGTACCGCTGGTCCATTGACGACAAACGGCTGAGCGCCGGCACGCCCACCGTAGTGTCTGTCCGTGATCTCGCTCGGCAAATCGGGTCGAACCGGTATCGTCCGTCGGGGATCGAGCGGCACCCCGTGTCCGGGAATTACTTCGTCGTAGCAGCGAATCCGGGTGCGATCGCGGAGGTTACGCCGGAAGGTGAGGTCCTGGGCGCAAAGCGGTTTACCGCGCGGTGGCATCGCCAGGTGGAAGGGATTGCCTTCGCGGCGGACGGGGCTCTGATCGTTGCTGACGAGGGAGGCGGAGGAAGAGCGAGCCTGACCGTCTACCCGCGACCCGGGAATCGCAACTAGTGGCACGGTGTTCCGAGTGAGCCGAACCCCTGTCAGGATGCGCTATCGGTCCACGGCGTGTCGGTGCGGCCGGGTTGTTGCGGGAGCCGTCTGGTGCGTCCCGATGCTCGCCGTGGTGGCTTGCGCGAGCGGCACGGGCACCGGTGTTTCGCCCGGGTGGATCGGCAGTGCGGAGTTCGATGCGCTCCACCAGGATACGGTGCGCGCGGCGCGGTTCGTTTTCGTTGGAGACACGGGTACAGGCAATGAACGCGCTTCCCTAGTCGCGGCGCAGATCCGCCGGTCTGCCGAGGCGGTGCCCGTTTCTCACGTCTTCCTTCTGGGGGACAACGTGTACGGATTCCAGGGGGCACGATCCATCGCTACCAGGTTTCTCGATGTGTACCGAGGCGTTCTTTCCCTTGGAGTGAGTATTCACGCCGCGCTTGGCAACCATGACCTGGACCACTGCGGCGACTCGGGACTGAGGCCCGTTCCACGGGACGGAACCGCCTATCGGCCGTCGCCCCGCTGCTCCGTGGAATCCCAACTGGCGACGCCCGAATTGGGCTTGCTCGATGGCTTCCGCTACTACTCCATCGAGATCCATGGGGAACCTCCTGGTTGGCGGAGGGACGGGGGCGGGCGTCCGGAGCGGCGGCAGTCGGACGAGCCGCCTCTCGTTGAGGTGTTCGTGCTCGACACCAATACGCTCGGCAGAAAGCAGACGAGGCTCACGCAAGGATCGGACGAGACTCAACTCCTTTGGCTTGCCGGGGCTCTGCAACGATCCGACGCGCGCTGGAAAGTCGTCGCCATGCACCATCCGATATACGCGCCAACGCGATGCTGGTGGTTCCGCTTCATGTGCCGGAATGACGATCGAGCGTTGCGGGCCCAACTCGAGCCCATCTTCCGCGCACACGGTGTGGATGTCGTCTTTCAGGCCCATCAGCACCTGTACGCGCGCCTCCGGCCAATGGATGGCATCAGGTATTTCGTGACGGGCGCAGGAGGGCAGAAGCCGGATTCCTTTCGAGACGATGAACGCACCGTCCCACGCGAGGACGGGGGTTCCTTCAATCACTTCATGTACATCTACGCGACCGAAGATCAATTCAGCTATTGCGTCATCGACGCGAACGGAGATCTCCGTGACGGTGGACGCTTCGCGCGTGGTGACACCACCGATCGCGAATTCAATCCCTGCTCGGCTCCAAAGAGCGCCGGGTTGCGCCCCCCTCGTCCAACCTCCTCATAGCGCCGACCGGCGAGCCGGTGAAGCTCACGATCTTCGCCTCGCCGCGGGCCAGCACTACGTCCATGCTGGTCGTCGAGAAGGTGTAGGCATCTTCGTCGAAGCGTGAAATCGCGACCGTGTAGTCGCCCGCCGGCAGGCCCGCGAAAGCGTATTGGCCGCCCGCCATTGTCCTCGCCTCGGCCTCGACGGTGCCCGAAAGCGCAACCCTGACGCGGTCGATCCCCATGCCGTCTACGCTCACCAGTCCGGTGATGCTGGAGGTACGCAGCAGGATCGCCTCGAAGTCGACCGTTGCTGTGTCGCGCAACGCGACCGTCACTTCGCGCGAGACGGCCTCGAAGCCGTAGTCGTCGGCGTTGTAGCGCGAGATGCCGACCACGTAATCGCCGGCCCGCAGCCTTGAGAAGGCGTAGTGCCCGCTGCTGTCCGTCGTCATGCGCAGGTTGGCGTCGTCTTCCCCACCAGCCACGCTGACCGTGACGTCCTCGAGCCCTTCGCCCTCGACGCTCACTCGGCCTCTGATATCCGCGGTGCGCAGATACACGCCGTTGAAGCTGACAACCTTGAACTCGTCCACGCCCACCGAGAAGGCCGTATCAGTGCGCGGAAACCGGATTTCGTCGGGGTCGATGCCCCGGATCTCGACCGAGTAGTCGCCTGCCCTAAGGTCGGCAAAGGCGTACTCGCCGTCTTCGCTCGTGGTGGCCACGGAGTTGAACGCGCCCTCAAGGACAACCGTCACGCCGGCCAGCCCCGTGTTGTCGACCGTGACCGTCCCCAGGATCCTGGCCGTGCGAATGTACGAGCCGGAGAAGTTGATGGTGACGGTCCCCACGCACGAGAGGGTCGCCGTGGTCGAGCTGGCATCGAACGTCGCGTCCGTGGGGTATCCTCCGCTGATCGTGACCGTGACGGTCCCGCCCTCCACGTCTTCAAAGCGGAAGTGGCCGCCGCCGCTGGTGATGGTGGAATCGCCGTTGCCAAGGGTGACCGTCACGCCGTCGATTCCCATTCCCTCGATCGAGATCTGGCCGGTGATCGTGCAGACTTGTACGGGAACTGCGGTCTGGTCGCACGTCGCCAAAGGAATCCCAAGCAGGGCGAGTGCGGCCAGGAACTTGGCTCTCTTCATGGCGCCGTCTGTTCTCCTGGCAGGACAGCTATGGTGATTTGACTCGTCGAGCGCCGCGAGTGCGACGACCTGGTAAAGCACACATTACAACATGTAATGTCGACCTTACATTGGTGTCAATCGATCAACCCTGGATCGTCAACGTTCGGCCTGCGCGGCGCGCGTGTCCGCCATATAGTGGTCGGCAGAAGCCGGATGTTGCAATCGCGTCCCGAAAGATCCCGGTGCCGCCGTCCGGACGTATTCCGCAGCCGCAGAGGACTCCATGCCAAGATACGCGCCCATCGCGTCCCTCGTCCTGATCGCCGCCCTCCCCGGCCCCGCCGTCGCGCAGGACACCGGCGAGTGGAGTATCGAGGAATCGCGGGCTCCTTCCACCACCCCCCTCAGATTCACCGCTACGGAAGGCACCTGGATCAGCGTGGATGTCTCGCCGGACGGGCGTCACCTCGCCTTCGACCTGCTCGGGCACATCTACGAGATGCCGATCGAGGGCGGCGAGGCGCGGGCGCTCACCAGCGGACGTTCGTGGAACAGCTTCCCGCGGTACAGCCCGGACGGGACGCGGATCGCGCTCACATCGGACCGGAGCGGCAGCGAGGACGTGTGGATCCTGCACCGCGGCGCGGGAGATGCGGAAGCGGCGGGCGCGGATTCGCTCGAGAACGCCACGAAGATGGAGCTGCCCGTTGTACAGGGGTCCTGGTCCGCCGACGGCCGGGCCATCTACGCGTCGGCGCTCGAGCAGGACGCTGCAACGACCGCCTACCGCTTCAACCTGCTCGGCACGCGGCGGGAAATCACGTCCGGCACCACGTTCCAGCCGATCACGCACTTCCAGGAGCATTCCGCGCGGGACGTCCTGTTCTTCGAGCAGCTGGATGAGCAACTCCACCAGAGCGGTGCCCGGGTCAAGACGTACAACCTGCGGACCGGCGAGATCAGGGTTCACCGCGAGCGGCCCGGCGGCGCCTTCAACCCCGCGCTGTCCCCCGACGGGCGCTGGCTCGCGTACGGCAACCGGGACGATCAGGAAACGGTGGTTGTCCTGCAGGATCTGTGGACGCGCTCGGAGCGGGTGCTGGTGCGCGGGCTCGACCGGGATCACCAGGAATCGGGGCCGTACTACTACGGCGTCTCGCCCAACATGGACTGGCATCCGGACGGGACGCACCTGTATCTGGCCTTCGGCGGCTCGATTCGGGCTGTCGATGTGTCGTCGGGCGAGATGCGCGAGGTGCCCTTTCGCGCCCCGGTGGACCGCGAGGTGGACGAGGCGATCCGCTTCACCCACGAGTTCCCGGAGGGCGAGACCCGCGCATTGTCATACCGTTTCGCCCACCGCACGCCCGCGGGCATCGTCTTCGAGGCGCTGGGCGACATCTGGCTGGCTGAAGGCGACGTCATCCGCAACCTGACGCAGTCGGCCGCGCACGAAACCAGCCCCATGGTCGACGCGGACGCTGGCTCGCTCTACTATGCGACCTGGACCGACGAGGAGCTCGGCGCCGTCCACCGCCGGCCGCTCGAGGGCGGGGCCGCGACGCCCGTCTCGTCGTTCCCGTCCCAGCATATGGGGCTGGCTGTGGCCCCGGACGGCACGCTGGCCTTCATTCGCGGCGACGGCGGCCTCATCACCGGTACGCGCATCGAAGCGGAGACCAACTTCGAACTCGTGGTGGTCGAAGACGGCGAGGAGCGCAGGGTCGCCTGGGTGGAGGGCACCGCCAACGACCAGGGTCGCGCGCCCCACACCGTGCACTTCGACGAGACCGGCAGGTGGATCTACTACACGGAATTCCTCTCCGACACGCTGACGTTGCGCCGCATCCGGCCCGAAGGCACCGAAAAGGCGACGGTCTACCGCTTTCCGCACGGCGAACGCGCGGTCCTGTCGCCCGACGGCCGCTGGATCGCCTTCCGCGAGTACCACCGCAGCTTCGTGACGCCCTTCGAGTGGATCGGCAAGCCGGTCACGGTCTCGGCCTACGACGGCGTGGGGTTCGCGAAGCGGATCGACGGGTCCGATGGCGGGGGGCTGGCCTGGTCCGACGCGGAGACGGTGTCGTGGGCGCGCGGCGGCATGCTCCACGAGAAGACGCTCGACGACATTTTGGCCGGGACCGAGGGCGCCGAGACGACCGACATCACGGTCCGGTTCGAGGTGTCGCTGCCCGGCACGACCGTTGCGCTGACCAATGCCCGCGTGATCACGATGGACGCGGATCGAAGTGTGTTGGAGAGCGCGACGATCCTCGTGCGGGGACACCGCATCGCGGAGGTGGGACCCGATGTGGTCGTGCCTGCGGAAGCTCGCGTGTTCGACCTCGCGGGTCACACCGTCATACCTGGCCTCGTCGACGCGCACGCCCACGCTGTGGAGCCGGTCGCCGCGACGCACCTGATCGAGCAGCGGCCAGCCGGCATCACGGCGGCGCTCGCCCACGGCGTCACCACGCTGTACGAACTGTACGGCGCGGAGGAAAAGGAGCCGTGGCTGCGCGACATGATCCGCTCGGGGCGCATGGACGGCCCACGGGTGTTTTCGGTGGGCGCGCCGATGTACGGCGTTCGCGAGTTCCGGCCGCGCACCTACCGCCCCATCGACTCGTACGACGACGCCGACGAGCACGCCCGCTTCAGCCGCGACCAGGGGATCACGGCGCTGAAGGATTATGTCAACTTCACCCGGGCCGACCGGCACCAGCTGATCACCGCCGCACGCGAGCAGGGCCTGAACGTGCTCTCCGAAACGGCCGGTATCCCGCAGATGAACTTCACGCAGATCATCGATGGCGTGACCGGGCTGGAGCACTCGATGGGGCTGACGCCCCTCTACCAGGACATCGTGGAGCTGTTCAGGGCGAGCAAGACCGGGGTTTCGCCCACCCTGCTGGTCGTCTACAACGGCCCCGCGGGCCAGGCCTACTTCGACCAGTCACAGCGCTACTGGGAGGACGAGAAGCTGCTGCGGTTCTCGACGGCGGACCGCCTGCGCCAGTACCGCAGAGTCACCCACTTCTGGGACGACGACCTCTACGCGCCCGAGATGGTCGCCGCGATGAAGCGCCTCTTCGACGCGGGCGTGCTGGTCAACGCGGGCGGCCACGGCCAGATGCTGGGCCGCGACATGCACTGGGAGATGGAGCTGTTCGTGCAAGGCGGGTTCTCGGAGATGGACGCGCTGCAGACGGCCACGCGGAACAGCGCCGTGTACCATGGCCTGGGCGCGGACCTGGGGTCGATCGAGGCCGGGAAGCTGGCGGACCTGGTGGTGCTGGGGGCGGATCCGCTGGAGGATGTCCGCAACACGCAGCAGGTGGTGTATGTGGTGAAGGACGGGGTCGTGTACAGCGGGGAGAATGGGGGGCGGGTGTATCCGGGTGGGGGGGGGGTGGGGGGGTTCTACTTTCAGCGGGGGAGGTGAGGGGACATGTGCAACTCCGTCTTTTCGGCGCGAGCGCTGGCGATGGCCACGGCGGTGGCTGGCGTTGGCGCACCGCTGTCAGGTCAGGTCGCACCGACGTCGTGCCGGGTGTCGGCCGATGAGTCGCGTTGGCTGGCCGACTCGTATCGCGAGACCCATACCTACGGCCTGGGCGGTGAGGAGGAATGGATCGGGTCGTACGGTGGATTGGCGGCCGCAGGTGACAGCCTGTTCCTGTACGACCAGTTGCGGCCGCGCATCGTTCACCTTTCGGGTGATTTGGAGGAGCGGGGCGCATTCGGGCGAAAGGGGGAAGGTCCCGGTGAGTTCGACTGGGCTGTTCCCGTGTCCTGGGTGGACGACATCGCCGAAGGACATGTGGCATTCGATGGACGCAACCTTGTCGTCTATGACCGCAACGACATTGCGTCTTTCGACGCCGGAGGAGCGTTCCGGTGGTCCACGCTAGTGCCGACCCGCACTGTCTTCGTCGCAGGGGTGCAATTCGTAGCGCCGATGGATCAGGATGAGGTGGTCTTCGGGGTGGACTCGCTGGATGCCGGCAGCCGACGACTTCAACTGTGGAAGGTGAGACGCCCGGAACCGGACCGACGCGAACTCCTCTGGGAGCGTATCGTCTTCACGCGCACCCCCTACGATCGTTTTCTCAATTCTCACAAACGAGAGGCCCGGCCCTACTGGGCGCGACATCAGGATTGCATCGTCGTTTCGGATGGTGGAAGGCAGTTTCTCTGGGTGTTGGACCTGTCCACATTGCGGACGGATTCGATTGCTCTTCCGGAATGGGAAGTGCCGGAGTTCGGGGAGCTCCGTTCAGACTTCAGCGTGATTAACCTGGGCGGCCGAGAGATGTCAAAACCCCGGGAGCCGACGCTTCTCCGGCGTTGGAGGGGACTCATCGTGGATCCCGATGGTCACGTCTGGCTACGGGCGTGGACGGAGTCACGTGAGGAGTTCGAGGTCTTCGTCGTTTCCCTGGCCTCCGGGGAATCCCGCCGCCTGATCAACCCGCCCGGCTTCCCCACCGCCTTCGGCCCCCCGGGCGTCTTCTATATGGCCCGAGAAACGGCTGAACTGGGCGAGCAGTACCTGGTCAGGTTGGAGGGGGAGCGGAGGTGAGGATCCCTCCACTCGGGCGCCATGTCATCGTCCCCAGGACGCTGGGCTAACCATGTCTACCTCAGCTGCATCGAGGAGGAATGCTAGCAATTGAAGACTCGATCCGCATCAAATCTTCGTACCAGTGCGATGGTGGCCGCCGTCGTGGGGACGGCGGCCACCGCGGGGTGCCATGGAGAAACAGCGAATCGTCCAATAGTGTCGTTGCGGCCCACAGCGACCGCCAACGTTCCGATAAGTATGACCCTCGACGTTGCTCTTGTCTCCGAAGACGTTGCATGTGTGATTTCCTCCTTCGAGCCGCGGGTCTACTGCGTCGATGGCCAGCGACAAGTCGTGGCAAGATTCGGGCGGGAGGGCGAGGGGCCAGGAGAGCTGCGTAGACCTGCCTACATCGAGCGCGGGCCAGATGACGTGGTGGCGGTTTTCGACTTGGCCCGCGCGCAAATGACTTCTTTTCGGCCCGATGGTACTCTGGTTTCGGAGACTCGCATGCCGGTCGATTTCGTTGGGACCGACCTTCAGGCCGGCCGGGTGCTTGGCTTCCGCCTGGCAATGCTGGACCGGTCGCGGCCCGAGAACCAATCTCGCTACGTCGCGGCGGAGGTTGACGCCCTTTCGGGGGAATTCCTTTGGGAACGGGACGTTGCGGACGCGGTGGAACGTGACTGCTTCAACGGGCTCGTGGGCATCTTCAACCCGAATGATGGCGGGGTTGTGACTGTGGCATGCGAGCACGAGCTGGTCTTTCTCGACCACTGGGCTGACACGCTTGCGACCGTCGTCCCCTCTCCGAACTACGTTCGGGCTTTTCCCAACGCACGGGACGTGGACGCGTACGTGGGCAGGGTTACCCGCCTGGGGGGCGGCGTTGCCCGCCTCTCGGCCGCCCAGAAGGAAGCCTACGCAGCGGACTACCGGTCCAAACCCAAGAACTGGTACTACGGGGGCGGCTCATCCGGATTGAGCTTCGATGGCGAGAGCCGCCTTTGGGCAGCCACGTCACGCGACCGAGACACCTTCTCGTATTTGGATGTCTGGATAGGCATACAGTACGCGGGCACCGTGCGCATACGCGACCGACTGATGGGTTTCGATATTCTGGGGTCCACCCTCGTAGCACACGTGGAACGCAAACCCGACCGGTATGGCATCGGGCAGAGAGCCATCGACTGGTACGACATCAGCGAGGTCGAGTTCTAGTCCGTCACCCGCACCTGGAACGCACCGGTAAGCACCTGTGCGGCCCGCTTTACCTGCACCCAGATGGTGTATTCGCCCGGCTGAGGGAAGGCATACGGGAACTCGACGGTGCCGGTACCGCCGGAGTCACTCGGGCCGGTGCCAACGCCTGCGTCGTCCGGGGCGGAGTCGAGGGCACCAGGCTCCGCCATCGGCGGCATTTGGGGCGCGAGCACGGACAGCGAGCCCATCGAGATCGTCCCTGCGGGGTGAAGGTGGACGAACACCGAGCCATCGTCACGCGTGAGGGCGGCGTGGCTGATCATCCCCATGTAGGGCTCAAGCAACGCGGGTTCTCCGGCCGGGTCCCGCACCGCGAACGAGAGCGTGGTCTCTTCGTCGACACGCAGTTCCGTTTCCCCGAGCCAATGCAAGGTCGATCCGTCTGACAGTGGTGCTGTCGCGCCGGGAGCGGACAGTGGCGCGGCCGTCCCTCGCCATGACGAATCGTCCGGGTCGGCTTCCAGCATCGAGTCCGAGTCCCCTTCTGCAAGCGCCGTCGGATCCACCAGCATCGTGTCGACGACGGTCTGCGCGAACCCGGATTCGTGCACGATGTCGCCGTAGATGCGGTACTCCCCCGGTGGCAGGTCGGGCCACGGAACGCGGAAGGTGGCGGAGTCCACAGGAACCGGGTGGACGTGCGCGAAGGCGTCCATGTCGGGCGCGCCGATCACGAACATGTGCATGAGCTTGCCGTGGTCGGGCACCAGGGGACTCCAGTTCCGGCCCAGCCACGACGGATCGGTGATCCGGACCTCGAGGACGGGGGCGCCGCCGTCACCGGTCACCACACCCTCTACGGCGAGGCGCTCGAAGATGCCGCTCCGCACATCCCGGTCGACCGCATCCCACCAGGCGTTGCCCCAGTACGCCCCGGTGAGCAGCAGGGCGGCGGCGCAGGCCATCGCGAACCATCCCCAGCGGCGATGGGTCGTTTTCACGGATTCGTCGGGCTCCAATCGGCTCTCGCGCACAGCCGCTCCCGCGATCGACACCGCTCCCGCGAGAAGCAATCCCCCTAACAGCAGGAGCACCGCGCCCAGTCCGGGAGGCATGTCGCGCACGCCCAGCATGACCGAGGTCACGGGCACGGATGCGGTACCCGCCCCCCGCGCACCCTCCACCGTCACCTCGATACGGTACGCTCCCACGGTCATCAGCCAGAGTTCGGCGCTGTAGAGTTCCGGATCGCCCGGCACGGGCACGGCCTGGTCCGGTGGAGGCGCTCCCCCTTCTGGTGAGGCGTCCCAGCGCACGGGGCGCACGGTGACCTGCTCGACTTCGGCCCCGCCGCCCGGAATCCGCACCGAGATCTCCGCCAGGCCGGGAACGACATCGGGCGGACGGACGACGACGGACACGGGGTAGGGCCCGGCCTCGCCAGTGAAGAAGACGTTCTTGCTGCCAACGTGTCCCGTGGTCGCCAGGTAGAGCCCCGCGACGATCAGCGCGGCACGTCTCATCGTCGGACTGCCAGCATCCAGTTGCCCGCCCACAGGCCGAGGCGCGCCGACACGAAACCGATCGGCAGCGCCCACCACGCCTTCGACAAAAACCCGCTCTCGTTCCAGAACTCGTGCTGCCAGGGACCGGGCGCGTTCATGTACCCCCAGGTGTCACCCTGGAAGAAGTAGTTGCGCGCCCCCTCGGAAAGCATGAACTCGCCGAAGTACCAGTGAACAGCGCCGAAGATGCCGACGAACGCGACGGAGCCCAGCGCGGCGAGCCCCCAGTCCACCGAACGCCGGGCCGGTGCCTGGCCGGGTCCGGACGCCCTGCGCAGGAGCATGTCGAGCACGACCGCCGGAACGATCAGCAGCAGGGGGAACTCCGGGGGCACCATCGCATCCACGTCGCGCAGGATCGGCGCAAGGAGCGGCTCCGCGGGAAACAGCGGGAGCACCCACATCATGATCAGCGTCACGCCCGTGTAGACCAGCGCCGCCCAGGTGGCGGGCCAGCGGATCAGTCCTGCGCGCCCCACCGACAACAGCACCAGAGGGTAGACGCCCGCCGAGATCATGTGGAACGCGGGTCCGCGCCAGTCGTTCGGGAGCGAGTACTCCATCATGAGGACCGCGAGGGTCAGCAGGAGCATCCCCGCGCTGTATGCGTAGGCGAAGCCCAGCCGACGCCGTGCGCGCTTCGACGCCCGATTCTGCCACGACAGCGCCATGAGCAGGGCTCCCAGCTGGATCGCGCAGATGCCCAGGGCGAGGACCACGTGGGGCGGACTGAGGATCTCGACGTCGAGTCCGTAGGCGTTGTGCCACCAGTCGTCGAGAGGGGCGGAGGTGAGCATCGCGATCGCGCCCCAGATCGCCACCCAGGCTCCGAGCGGCGCGCGAAAGCCCCACATCCGCACCGAGCGTCCGACTTCGGGTCCGGTGCCGGAAAGGGTCGTCTTCAGAGCCAGCCATCCGCAGGACAGGCCGGCGGCCAGGCCGCCCGTGTAGACCGCGAGGTGGGCCGGCGTCCAGAAGGTGTCGCGGCCGATGGTCCGGTGCCACGAGATGTCCCAGATGATCCCGACGATCACGCATGTGGAAGCGAAGAGGACCGCGGTCAGGTACCAGGGGATACGATCCGGGCTTTCACCTCCAAGTGTCTGATTCACCAACCGCCCAAGCCTCCCGATGTGGGGCACCCAAGTCAGAATGTAATGCTGACTTGTCATATTGTAAAGATAGCATTACATATTTCGCTTGCGTAAGGGAATTGTCTACTCCGTAGCCCGTCGCCGCGCCCTCACCGGCAAGATAATGCGCGACGGATACTCCCGGCTGTGATGGATGATCTGCCGGGCCGTGTTCCACTCCGTGTCGGTGGCGACGGGGTTGCCGGTGTTCTGGTTCGGTGCGATCTGCGGGTAGGCGCTGCTGGACAGGTCGATGCGGATCTTGTGCCCCGGTTCGAACGAGTGCGCGATGTGGCCCAGGTCGATCTCGTAGCGCGCGACTTCGCCGGGAGTGAGGGGTTCTTCCCGGTCGAATCCATTCCTGTAGCGGGCGCGCACCACGCCGATGCCGGGACCCAGCTTGACCGCCCTGCCGTCCGGATAGACATCCATGATGCTTGCCACGAAGTCGGTGTCGCGCGCGTCGGTGGCCGCGTGGAACTCGATCACGACCCGGCCCACCACCTCGACGGCCTCGTCGATCTCTTCGCTCGTGTAGACCAGCACGTCGTCGCGCCGGTGGAGGGGGGTTCGGTCTTCGCCGAGGTACATTGGGCCGACGGAAGCGGGGACCGGCCTCTGCGGGTCGAAGGTGAAGCGGTCGGGCGGCGTGTCGGCTTCCGGCGGTGTCCACGCGAGCGCGCCGTCTCCCACGATGGAGTTCGCGTTGCCGCCGCTTGACAGGTACAGGCTGGTCCCCTGGACATCGGCCGGCGGGTACTCGTCGAACTCGCGCCACTCCTCGGCCCCGACCACGTAGATCCGGGCGCGGGGCTGGTCGTAGCTGTCGGCAGCGCCCTTCAGGTAGTGTTCGAAGAAGGCGAGGTGCTCCGCATTGTTGTCGACGATCGAGTGGGGCTCGAACTCCATGTCGCCGAGGGTGAGGGTGCCGCCGATGAACGTCTCTGCGTGACCCCATGCGCCGGCCAGCATGTATTGCTCGTTGACGGCCGGGGAATGGGCCATCATGCCGTCCCAGTAGAACATCGCGCCCGGCTGGTCGCCGTCGAACCACCCCGTGACGTGGAGGACGGGCAGATCGAGTCCGCGGAAGTCCTCCTCGGTGAAGTGCAGGCGGTTCCAGTACTCGTTCATCGTGGAGTTCTCGAGGAAGTCGTTGAAGAGCGGCATGTCGCGGCCCATCGCGTCGTCCTGCGTGATGAGCGGCCTGTGCCAGTAGACGGACTCCATGTCGATCCCCGCGGCGTTGGCCGTCTGCATGTTCCGACCGGAAGTGCCGTTGATCCAGTCCAGCGCCCACGCCATCATCCACGCGCCGCCGTAGTAGGGCAGCTCGTGCATCCAGCGCCCGACGGCGGCGGTCGCGACCATACACTTCAGCGAGGGCGGGTGCTCGCGTGCCGCCAGCCACTGGTCGGTGCCGAGGTAGGACACACCGGCCGTGCACACGTCGCCACTGGACCAGGGCTGCGCCGCCATCCATTCGATGGTGTCGTAGCCATCCTCGCCCTCCTGGAAGAAGAAGCCGAACTCGCCGTCGGAGTCGCCCCGGCCGCGCGTGTCCTGGATGACAACCGCGTAGCCGCGTTCCGCGAAGTAGGTGGCCCAGCCCGCCAGGCTGAAGGTTTCGATGGCCATCGTCTTCAGGTAGGGCGTGCGGACGATGATGGTGGGGAATGGACCGCCTTCGGCCGGCATCCAGACATCGGAGGAGAGCTCGACGCCGTCGCGCATGGGAGTGCGGACGTCGAACATGCACTTGATTTGGGTGGTTTGGGCGGATGCCGGGGTGGTCGTCGCGGCGACTACCACGGTGCTGATGGCCGCGAGCACCAGGGCGGAAAGTGCGGAATGTAGTGCGGACATACGCGGGCAATGCACGGGACGATGACCATTCCCTGACATGATGTGCCTCCTTTGGGCATGTGCGGGGCCTTGGACGGCAGAATAGGCGACCCGGGCGCCTCCCTCAATACTGTGTTACAATGTATGACATGAAGACCCAAACCATGACGATCAGGATCGACGAAGCGCTCGGCCGCAGGTTGGATCGGGCGGCAAAGCGCAGCGGCCAGAGCAGGAGTGCGGTTGTACGCGACGCTCTGGAGCGTCAGCTGGCGCTCGATCACCTCGCGGAACTGCGTCGGCGCATCGTGCCGTTCGCGGAGGCCCGTGGCTATCTGACCGACGAAGATGTCTTCCGCGATATCTCTTGAGGATTTTCCTCGACACGAACGTCCTGGTCAGCGCTTTGGCTGCCAGGGGCATCTGTGCCGATGTGGTCCGGGTGGTCATTGCCGACCACACACTGGTCGTGAGCGAGACGGTACTCGGTGAGCTGCACCGTGTGCTTCGTGACAAGCTGGGCGTTCCGCTCGCAACCATGGAGTCGGCGGAAGTGTTCCTCCGTCGGCACGGAATCGTGATCGAGCGGGCGCCGCCGACCGGGAACGAACGATGCGATCCCGACGATGTCGCTGTGCTGGGGCCAGCGATTGCAGGAAAGGCGGATATGCTCGTGACCGGAGACCGGGACCTCCTTGAGATCGACGTAGACGTCCCGATCCGAATTGTGTCGCCCCGCGGTCTGTGGGAAGCCCTCAGGTCATGAACGGCGCCGACGACCGAGACGAGACGGGACAGGACGAGTTCGAGCAGCGGATGGGTGACGTATCGCGTCTTTCCGGGCGTGATCGCCTGGTCGAGGAAACGGTCGTCAGGGCGCGTCACGGCGGGGTGGTCCGCGAGCGCCGGGCCGGTGGAAAACAGGTAGGGAAGGCAGGTTCCGCAGGGAGAGGCACCCGCATCGAGATCGGCTCGGTCGCCGGGCTTAACCGGAGTCAGGCCGACGCGTTGCGTGGCGGTGGTATTGCGATCGACGCCCGGCTGGATCTGCATGGATTCTCACGCAGAAAGGCTGCGGGCAAAGTGGCTGCATTCCTGGCCCAGTCCGCCCAGCGCAGCCTCCGCTGCGTCCTCGTCATTACCGGGCAGGGGAGGCGCGATCCGGTCGCCGGAAGACGGGATCCGCTCGCCAAGGCCCGGAGCGTGCTGCGCGGCGAACTCGAAGGGTGGCTGAACGAGCCCGCAACCCGCCCGCTTGTGTTGGCGTGCGTGCCCGCGCAGCACACGCATGGGGGCCAGGGGGCGTTCTACGTGCTGCTGCGGCGGAGTCGTGGTGGGGATTAGGCGGGGGGTCGTGCGGAACGCTCCGGAACCGGCAGGAATCCCTTATGACGGCCTCAGCCCCTGGGACCGTTCCAACCCCCTTCGGCGACCGGCCGATGTCCGACGCGACACAAGGTAAGGAATTTGCTTACAATAGGAATCCCTTGCCCCTCAACCCCCAAGGTGATTGTCGTGATCGTCAGCAAGCTTACTTCAAAGGCTCAGACCACAATCCCGAAGCCGATCCGCGCGGCCCTCGAGCTGCAACCGGGAGACCAGCTCTCGTACGAGATCCTCGATGGGCGGGTCATCCTCACCAAGGTGCACCAAGACGGGACCCTGCTCGACGATCCGTTCCGAACCTTTGAGGAGTGGCATTCGGAAGCGGATACCACGGCCTATGCCGACCTTTGAGCCCGGTGACGTGATCAGGGTGCCGTTCCCCTACACGGATCGCGCGACGCGGCAGTCGCGCCCAGCCGTCGTCGTATCGACGGCTGAATTCCAGGATCTGCACGGACTCTTGTGGGTCGTCATGATCACCAGCGCCAAGAACCGAGGCTGGCCCGACGACGTGCCGATCGCCAACCTGACGCTCGCGGGTCTGCCCGTCCCCTCCATCATCCGCAGCGCCAAGATAGCGACGATCGATGCCTCCGCCGCCTCGGCGCTTGGCCGGTTGTCAGCGGCTCAGCTCTCGGAGGTCGCCGCCAAGATCAGACAGAGGTTGGGGCCGGCGTGAACCGGTCGCACAGGCTGATCGCGTAGAGGGTGAATCCGTTCGACTTCATTGGCCCCCCGCCTACGGGCGCCGTATCGTCAGACGCACGAGAAAAGGCACGTCGAGTAGCCCCGGAGTAACCACGATCAGCGTATCGCCCACCAGCGCCGGTCGGTTGCGGTAGGGGATGGTGATTCCCAGATCGATGCTGCCGAGGAAGAACCCCTCCGGGTCGAACACGTCGAATGTGCTGGGGTCCTCCCCCACCTGGTCGATGATCCCTACCAGCATGTGCCCGTCGTCCATCACGTAGATGTCGTTTAGCAATGGCCGGACCAACTCGACATCCCGTTCCGAGAGGCCCGCCTCGGCCAGCCCCTCCGAGATTGCCGCCCGGTCTCGACGGTCAAATGACTCGGGCCGATGCGACGTCTCGACGATCCGGAGGGTGTCGCCGTTGGAATCCGTTTGAACGAGCTGAAGTCGACCGTTCATCGCCGACCACACAGTCCCGTCGGGGGCCATGCTCCATAGCCCGCTCGCCAGGTAGTGCCTGACCACAAACCGAAAAGCATCCTGGCTCGGCCGAAGTATCGGGGCCGGAAGCCCACTGCGGAATCGAGGCGGCTTCGCAAGTAGCGACGCCGTGTCGACGACCTGTCCCAATGTATCCACGCGCAGAAACAGGACCATCGTGGGTCCGGTGCTGGTTACGGTCTCGTCGACAAATGTTCCCGTCTCCTCCCACAGCAGCGGATGCTGAGTACGATTAGCAGAGCGAACCGGTCTTGGCACGGACTTCTCGAACACGCCCGTCGTGTCGAAGACGTTATACCGCCCGTTTAGCCCGGCCGCCACCCATAGCCGGTCCGTTCCATCCCACGCCATGGCCATCGGACGGCGAAGGTCCCCCGGACCCTCGCCCGGGCCGCCAAAACTCCGCACGAACTGGCCCTCGCCGCTGAAGACGACGACGCGGTCCGTCGAGAACTCCAGAACGAAGATCTGGCCGTTCGGTCCGAGGGACACGCTGTTGTTTCTGGGAGTCGTAAGATCCTCGTCCGTCGCTCCCCAGACCCTCCCCACCCTGAATTTCTGGTCAACCTGCCATTCCTCGGACTCTCGCCACAGACCGATGGGGCCGTTCCGGACCACAACCACACCGCCGATGGTATCGACTTCCGCCGACACCCGCGGGTCTGAATCAACGGCGCAGGCGGCCGGCAGAAACGCGAGAACTGCAGCGGCACGGTACGTCACGACCCAGCCAAGCCGGATGCTCAAGATAGCCGTCCCCACATTGGTCTCCCACTCAGGGGCGCCGTATCGTCAGACGCACGAGAAAAGGCACGTCGAGTAGCCCCGGAGTAACCACGATCAGCGTATCGCCCACCAGCGCCGGCCGGTTGCGGCGGGGGATGGTGATTCCCAGATCGATGCTGCCGAGGAAGAACCCCTCCGGGTCGAACACGTCGAATGTGCTGGGGTCCTCCCCCACCTGGTCGATGATCCCTACCGGCATGTGCCCTTCCCATCACTAACCCCACGGTAAGCCGACAGGGACCGGCCCTTCCATAAGTTCTAGCCAGACCTAGGAGCCGCTGGCGGGTGCCTGGAACCGACCAGTCCCACCGCGCCAAGTGGACTCCACGAGTTCCACGCGATCAAGGCTTCGAACAGCCCACAGCCGGTGCTCTCTCTCCTCGGACGCCACGAACGCCAAGGGGGATGTGAGTTCCGTTCTTCCCACGATTCCCCCGTCCGCAGAGAACCTGAACAGGATCCTGTTGTTGCTCTGCACGTCTGATACGACCTGCAAAAAACCATCCGATCCCAACGGGACCACCGGCATTGCAACCCACCGAGGCGGTCGGCCATCCGGCACGAAGAATTCGGGCGGGAGTGTCTCCAACACGGTGAGTACCCGACTGTGCTCTGGATCCACTGTGGCGGCCCAGAATGGAGGAAACAACCTGGTAACAACCCAGTGCTTCCCGGTGGGACGTACCCATAGGTGGTTAGCCGTGCCGACCAAGGGAGCCAAGCCCGCCGATCCCTCAACGCGATCTCCGTCAACGAGGAGGGCCCCGTCAGACCTGACGCGAAGAATGCTCCATTTGCCCTCTCTCCACATGGCACTCGCTTGCGGTGGCAACTCGGTCTCTTCGCTAACCAAGACCTCAAAGGCCGCGGACAGGGTGACGGCTCCGCCGGGGTCAACCACGACTTGCCAATATTGTCCATCCCATTCGACCGCTCTGATGCGGCCGGCTTCCAGTTGATGCTCAGTCACATGCCACGCTTCATCGACTACGACGAAGCGGCCTACTGCGGCCCCCCAAACGAAGATGTGCTCCGGCCCGACGGCGATGCCCACCGGGCGAAACCCGGAAGGGAGAACGATCGAACCCACCTCCTCAAGCGTGACCTGCGGACCCGGTAGTTGCAGGGTCATGGCGAGGAAAAGGAGCGAACCGAGAGTGGTCTTCACTCTGCCCTCGAGGCCTCAGGAAAACCACGCGCCATCCCGCAACGTCGTCGCGACGTAGGGCGACAGCTCCCCCGTCATCGATCTGTCTCACGTCCAGACCCGGTTCCACGATCCACGTTCGCACGAGGTCGCCCTCGATGCTCCAAGCCCTCCAAACGACTGTGCCACCCTTGCCGATACTGCCGACCCAGAGGTTGCCGGCATTGTCAAGCACAAACCTCGACAGGGCGGGCAAGCGGTCGGGTCGTTGAACCGCGTCCAGGATGGAGCGGCGAACTCGGGCAACCGGGAGGTCTTCGGAGAGGTCTCTTATCAGGTCGCTGACTCGGATAAGCACGTCATCGTCCGACGCGGGATCGGTTTCGAGGTTCACGGTGGTCCGACCCAGCTCGTTCCCGGTGTCGTCATACAAGACGAACTGGAGTTCCGAGCCGCCACGCCCCTCGCGTTCATCCGCAGTCGCGAAGTAGCGGCCGTCGGGACTGAGTGCCGTTCGCGTGTAGTTTGGCATAGGATGTCGGAAGACGATCCCCCCGGATGATCCCAGCCTTGCGGTCACTGAGACTCGCCGGTGCCGAATTTCTCCAAGAGAGACTATGTCTTGGTCGTCGGCACCGACGAGGAGTAAGGGCTTGGCCGCAGCGGTCGGATTCGAAGCGACCCGAGGGGCTGCCACCGTGAGGCCCGAGCGCAGGTATCCCATGGGACCGTACCTCACGGTGGCTAGACTGGAAATGGTGGTGTGGCCTCGGAGGTAGCGCCCGTCACCAGCCATGAGAGAGACACGCGATCGTCGGCCCTCCACGACCACCAGCGTATCGCTTCGCCACGCCACGGCTGACACAAACCCGAATTCCCCAGGCCCTTCGCCACTGCGCCCGACGACTTGCCGTTTTCCCTCCGCGTCAAACACCCATACCTCACCCAAACCAACCTGGGATACTGCTAGGACGCCCTCCGGACTGACCGCGATCTCGACGATGAGCCCGAACGAATCATCGCCCTCGGTACTGCCCACAGAGTCTATGGCGAACAGACGTTCCTGGGCATTGAGGGGGCCGGGTATCAACGCCAAAACGATGATGAGATGCGGCCGTACAACCCGGAGTGCGGAGGTCATCATACTGCCTCGGATTCTGGCTCGGCTAACAGGAGATTCATGAGCGTGCCAGGCGTCAGAATCGCCGTGTCGTCCGTGTTTGGATCAAGGGCGGTACCCGTCAGATCAACGGCCTGCTGCTCGTTGAAAGGCCACCAAGGCCAGCAGACATCGTCGAACCCACAGCCCCTTGGGCTTAGCTGAGTGCAGCCCTCCATAAGCCCGCCACCGTGCAGCACGCAAACCGCCCAATCGCCGTCGAAACTGCAGCGGTCGCAGGAATTAAGCTGTGCTTCGGCCGGGGACGGGGAAAACGCAGCGAGGACAAGCGCCGCACCTAGCCCGAAAAAGACTCTCTTCATGTCACCCCTCCTTGATGTGGACGGGGGCCGGACAAGCCTCAAGCAATCCGCGTCTCCCCTCTCAATGGTACGCTTTGAGTTGCCAGATCCCAATGTTCCAACCCGGCCAATGCTTGACATTTCCCGACTTTTCAGTGTAGGAATGACCGTTTTCGGCCTCGATGTTACTTGTACGGGACGAGGAACACTTTCTGCCGGGCCTCGAGAACCCAGTCGATCAGCGGCAGGTGTGGTAGCTGAGTGGGTGTCTTTCCAGTGAGGTTCCTGACGAACCTGCTCCAAGAGGACGCGTCCGAGAACCCCAACCGGCGCGCGATTCGCGTCTGACTCTCACCGACTTCGCGAAGCGCGCACCCCTGTAGGAAAGTGACCCATCGGATCGCCAGCGAGAGTGAGTATCCGTAGCGTTTGGCTTCCCTGGAGAGATGGTCAGCGGTGTAGGATAGGGCGCCGGCCACTTCGATGAGGCTGCGTAGCTGGGCTGGCGCATTGCCGTCGCCGCTCTTGCGTGGCCCTTTGCCGTTTGGATCAGGTTCCGGCCCGAGAATGCCCTCGACCGGCTGGTACGTCACCAGAAGCAGAGCCCGGATGGCCGACGCCGGACCGGGACACGCCCGGATGAAGGGGTCGACGATGTCCGGGAACGCTACGGTCCCCGGTCTATTGTGGTCGTCAGGGTTCACTGTTGGCTCTCCTCGGTTCAGATTGAACGGCACTCTGCAGACCCCCCCCGTGTTCTGCGGCACCAAGTTGACACACTGTCCTCCTCATTGAGAGTGACGATCGTGAGCCAGGCTTCCGTTTGTTGCCCCTACTTAGCTGTCTAGTGTCACGAGGATCCCGATTTGTTGCAGACCCCTCCGCAGGCAGCGACATCGTCGAGGGGACCGCTGTTGACAAAGCCGGAGATTCGACCGGCAGGGGCATGAAATACTGAGGCTCGGACAGGTCCGGCCCGCCGCGGCCGCCACTCGGGGCGGCGCAAGGGCGTGATGCCGGGCCATGTGCGAGGACCCAGCCACCCGCGCCGCCCCGCCGTAGCCGGTCGCGCCGAAGCCCTCGACCTTCTCCCCCCTCCTACCCCCCCCGGATTCACCAACAACGTGATGTGCGTGGGGTGCTCCGCCGACCGATACACCCGCTTCGTCGCCTTGGCAAAGTCCCCCTCCACCGCCTCGAAGATATTCGGCACCCAGGTCTGCGGGTTCCGGTCGATTATCGGGAACCACGTGCTCTGGACTTGCACCATGATCCTGTGGCCGGCCAGGAAGCGGTGGTCGCGGTCGCGCAGGCTGATCGTGTAGGGGGTGATTTCGTTCGGCACCACCGGCTCGGGCTCGCGGAAACTGTTGCGGAAGCGGGCGCGGAAGACCTCGCCGGCGACCATGTACTGGTAGCCCCGTAAAGCCGGATTGGGGTGATCGTCCGGGTAGACGTCTATCAGCTTCACGATCCAGTCCGCCCCGCCGCCGCTGGTCGACGCGTAGAGGTGGGCCACGATGTCGCCCGTAATCGCGAACCCCTCCTCCAGCGGCTCGGACTCCCAGGTCAGCACGTCGGGGCGGCCGTCGACGAAGCGCTGGTCCTCGGCCTGCCACATGTGCCAGCGGTCGTAGTGGATCGGGCGGTACTGGAAGGGCACCGGGTTGTCGGGGTCGGAGACGTACTCGTCGTAGGCGGACGCGTCGGTTGCGGAGGCGGCGGGCGAGTCGAAGGAGACGACCCCGTCGGCGCGGAGGTAGACGTTGCGCGGCACCATGCCTTCGGCGGGCCAGCTGTCGTAGTGCTTCCACTCGTTGGAGCCGGTCTGGAAGGTGATCGCCTCGGCGGCGGGCAGCGAGCCCTTGTCCTTCAGCCAGTACGCGAACCAGGGGGCGTGGATCTCGTCGCGGAAATGGCGGGCGGTGGCGCTCTCGAGATCGATGTCGAGGGCCATCCGGCCGACCTCGTCGAAGGTCCAGCCGCCGTGGCGCCAGGGGCCGAGCACGAGGAAGTTCTCGTTGTCTTCGTCGTCCGCCTCGAGCTGCTTGTAGACCTCGATGGGGCCGTAGAAGTCCTCGGCGTCATACCAGCCGGTGACGTGGAGCGCGGGGACGGTGACGCCCTGCAGATAGGGGAAGACGCCGCACATCTCGGTCTCCCAGTACTCGTCGAGGTTGGGGTGGGCCACGTAGTCGTTCCACATGCGGGATTGGCCGCGCAGGATCTCGCTGACCCGGGAGAGCGGGCCCATTTCGAGGTAGCGGGTGTACTTGTCCCAGGCGCCCTCGGGAGGCCAGAGCTCCGGGGGCATTTCGAAGCGCACCGCCGCCTCGTAGGCGTAGCTGAACCGGAAGGCGCCGTTGTGGTGGAAGTCGTCGCCGATGAACATGTCGGCGCAGCTTGCCTGCGGGGAGACGGCGGCGAGAGCGGGGTGGGGATCGACCATCGCGCGGGTGGAGAGGAAGCCACCGTACGAGATGCCCCAGGTGCCGACGCGGCCGTTGTTGGCGGGGATGTTGTTCACCAGCCAGTCGATGGTGTCGTAGAAGTCGGTGGACTCGTCGGTGCCGTCGACGTCGTCGGGTTTGCGGTTGGGGCCCAGGGTGACGAAGTCGCCTTCGGACAGGTAGCGCCCGCGCAGGTCCTGCAGCACGAAGATGTACCCCTCGTCGAAGAACTCCTCGTACCAGTCCAGCCGGATCGAGTACTCCTGCTCCTGCGGGTTGGCGTAGTAGGGCGTGCGCTCGAGCATGATCGGGAGCGGCTCGGTCTGGCCCCGCGGGATGTAGATCTCGGTGTGGAGCCGGACGCCGTCGCGCATGGGGATCATGACGTCCCACTTTGGCTCGAAGATGGCCGCGAGGTCGAGGTCGGTGCGGTCCTCGTAGGGGTACCGCGTCATGACTTCATCCTGGGCGTGGGCGGGTGGGGGGGCCACGAGAAGGGCGGCCCCGGCCAGGAAGGAGAGTGAGTATATGAGTATATGAGTATACCCGTCGCCCGGGCCGCGTCGTCGCATTGCCAGCCTCTTTCGGAAAATGATGCGCTATGGGCATTCTTGGGACGCACACCCGAAGGGAGCAACTCATGATACGCACGCCACGGATCGCCGTGATCGCCCTCGCAGTACTTCCGGTGAGCCTCGGCCTCTGGGGCTGCCAGGCCCTTGCCGAGGGCGAACCCACCTACAGGCAAGCCGCCGCGGAACAGGAAGAATTCCGGCTCAGATCGGACGTGGAAGCAGCCCTTGTTGCCCGCGCGGAAGCCTTCGCGGCCGACCCCGACGACGACAACACCCGCTGGGCCTACGCCGACATCCTCTTCAAGCTGGGTGAGATGTGGGAGGCCGACGAGGTCATCGCGCCGCTCGGCAGTCCCTCGGCGTGGAACGTGGACGACGTTCATCTCGCTGCCCGGCTGGCGTACGTGCTCGGCGACTACGGGCGGGCCGAGCCGCTCTACCGCAGGATGATGGAGCTGACCGAGGAGGGCTCCGAAAACCACGGCGACGCGACGCGGGGCCTGGCCCTCACATGGTACCAGACCAACCAGTTCGGCAGGGCGGGCGAGCTTCCGGCACCGACAGACAGTGAGGGCGCATCGAGCCTCATCACCTTCATGCAGGCCTTCGAGGGCGAGCCCTACGGGATCGAGTGGGCCACCGACGAGCGCATCGCCCACCTCCCGATGACCAACGACATCACCCAGCCGGGCGCCCTTCCCATCGTCGACCTCGAAGTCAACGGCCAGACCGTCTCCCTCATCCTCGACACCGGCGGCGACCGCCTCTACCTCGACAAGGACATCTACGCGAGCCTCGGCCTCACGACCCTCGCCAACCGCGAGGCGAGCTACGCCTACACCGGCGGCCAGACGGTCGAGGAGCCCCTCGGGGTCGCCGAAACGGTCACCATGGGCGACGTCACCTTCACCAACGTCCCCGTCGTCGGCGCCACCTGGAAGGCGCTCGGCCAGACCAGCGACGGAGTCCTCACCACCCAGATGCTCAAGCAGTTCCTGAGCACCATGGACTACGACAACAGCCGCATCACCCTGCGCGAACGCACCCCCGAGGCCCTCGCCCAGGTCATGGAAACCCTCGGCGACACCCCGCCCGCCCGACTCCCCTTCTACATGACCGGCACCCACCTCATGGTGGCCAAGGGCAGCCTGAACGGCCACGAAGGCATCAACTACTTCCTCGATTCAGGTCTCGCCATGAGCATGCCCATGATCCTCGTCGACGAAACCGTCGAGCTTCTGGGCCTCGAGACCAACGCCATCGAAGGCACCCCATACTACTGGACGTCGATCGAGTCCCACGGCCTGAACGGCCTCATGAAGGGCGCGACGCAAGCCATGGGCAACGTCTTCGTCGAGGAGGACTTCTTCTGGCGCAGCGGCTTCATGATGGACGCCCTCATGTCCCACCAGTACCTCTGGCCCCTCGGATCCTGGACCATCGACTTCGACAACATGACCTACTACTTCCCGGCGCAGGAGTCAGAGGGATGAGAGTGCGGCGCGGTTCTCGCGGGGCGCGGGGCGCGCGCGTTCGCTTCGCGCTGGGTGTCGCGGTCGCGCCTGCGTTATGCGCTGGCGGCTCATTCGACAACTTCCGCCATCGCGTCAAGTTCACCGTGGACCGATGGCGGCCTTCACTCTGCTGCTTGAGGTCTCAGGAAGATCACGCGCCATCCCTTCATGTCGTCGTGACGAATGGCGACAACTCTCCCGTCATGGATCTGTCTCACGTCTAGAGTCGGCTCCACGATCCACGTTCGTACGAGATCGCCCTGGATACTCCAAGCCCTCCAGAGGACCCTGCCGTCCTTGCCGATGCTACCGACCCAGAGGTTGCCAGCATTGTCGAGCAGAAAGCTCGACAGGGCGGGCAACCGGTGGGGTCGGTGAACCTCTTCCAAGATGGCGCGGCGGATGCTGGCAACCGGGTGGTTCCGGGACAATGCTTTGATGTGTTCGTCAAGGCGGTGGAGCACGTCATCGTCCGACGCAGGATCGGTTTCGAGGGTCACGGCGGTCCTGCCGACTTCTCTCCCGCTGTCGTCATACAAGGTGAACTGGAGTTCCGAGCCGTTACGACTCTCGTGTTCGTCCGCGGTCGCAAAGTAGCGGCCGTCGGGACTGAGCGCCGTCCGCGTGACGTTGGGCATGGGATGTAGAAAGACGGCCGGCCGGCCGGCGAGTGTTATCCTCGACGATACGCGCCGGTGCCGCACTTCTCCGACAGAGGCTGCGACTTGGCCGTTGATGTCGACGAGGTGTAGGGGCTTGGCGGCAGCGGTGGAGGTCGAAAGGACCCGAGGCGCTGCCACGGTGAGGCCGGAGCGCAGGTATCCGACGGGACCGTACCTCACGGCGGCTAGAATGCGGGTGGTGTTGTGGCCGCCAAGGTAGCGGCCGTCCCCCGCCATGAGAGAAACACGCTGCCGGCTGCCGTCTATGACCACAAGAGTATCACTTCGCCAAGCCACCGCAGACACCAACCCGAATTCCCCAGGCCCCTCGCCAGGGCGCCCGACGATCTGCTTCCTGCCCCCCGCGTCAAACACCCACACCTCACGTAGGCCAAATTGGGCTACTGCGAGGGAGCCCTCTGGACTGAGCGCGACGTGAACGATACGCCCGAACGCATCATCGCCCGCGGTGCTGCCCACAGAATCGGTGGCGAACAGACGTTCCTGGGCCTCGAGGGAGCCCGGCAGCAGAGCCAGCACGATGGCGAGGTGCTGCCGTACAACCCGAAGTGCGAAAATCACTGGTGATCTCAGGGTCTGGTGTGGCGAAAATGGGATGATCGAAAGAGCCGAACGGGCGAAAATCCGAAGGAGTCCCTAGATTAGCTTCCCGCACTACCGGCTGCCAAGCCGTTGGCGCCGGATGCCGCAAACTCCCCAAAGTCGACAAGCAGATCGGTGATTGGCGCCTGGGATCCACCTCCTATTGGCAACTCCCTTTACCAACCGGCGATCTTACGGAAGGAGCAGGGGCCCCAGAGCCAGGATCCACAGGACGCCACCAAGGACCCCGCCGACCAACGTCGGAACGACGGTATGCACCCTTCTTCCGCGAGGAAGGGCGGTCACGATGAACCAGTACCCGAGCACGAGGCTCACCAGGGCCAATACAATCACGACGGACTGGGGGATCCCCGTGAGCGCCGACACGATCATTTCGTCGGGGCCCCATGAGACTCGGGCACCACGGAGGATCAGGAAAAGGATCGGAAATGCCCATGTCCAGCGCCACGGGGCCACAAACCCGAGTGCGAAGATCAGGGAAAGGGGACCAGGGCCGAATCGGCGCACTGCAAGAGTGCAAGCAATGATGATCAGGTAGGAGACAATCGGCCCCGCTGCTGCGCCAACCGCCTCTTGCCACGGTTCGACAATCGCTGCCGCGGCCTCGACATCTCCTGCCCGGAAAAGCCTGGCGAACTCCCCGGAACCGGTCCAGCCGGCGGAGGCGAAACTCAGGACCGGGTCGGGGAATCCAAACGCGACAAATGCGCCAAAGTGCCCGAGTTCGTGAAGCACCACTGATATGGGGAAGGCGACCGCGCCGCCAGCCATCGCGGCCCACCAACTGCCGTTTCGCCACCACTGCCGCTTCACGGTTCTCTCGAAGCGCGTCGGCGGAAGATGGGCGCGCGCCCTTTTGTGACTGCACCAAAGCCAGCGCAAAGGTGAAGGACTATCACAGTGATCCTGTGGGTCGGCTGGGAAAAGCGACGTGAAGGGTACCACGTCTACGGCTACGCCCGGCAAGACGCAAGACCCGGTGCTATTCCGATACGATCGGGTCGATCTGTAGCGTGCTCCTACTCGGGCTCCACCACAACCCCTACCCCCTCCCCACTCCCCAGCCTCAGCGTCCCCGGCACTTCCACCTCTCGCCGCACATATCCCAGCCCGATGACCTGACCAAACCGCGGCGAATCCGCCACCGAAGTCACCCGGCCTCGCACCTTCGTCCCACCCGCCTCGAACAGCTGGGCCCCCGGCCGCGCCGCAAAGTCTCCGAACCGCAGCGCCCGCAGATGCCAGTTCACCCGGCCGCGATGACGGATCCGTACGATCACTTCCTGCCCGGTGTAGCAGCCCTTGCCGTGATCGAACGCGACGTCGACCAGCCCGGCCTCGACGGGGATCGTGCTGTCGTCCATGTCGATGCCGAACTCCGGGAAGCCAGCCTCGACGCGCAGCGTATCCCACGTGCCCGCACCGACCGGAACCGCACCGTGCTCTCGCAGCCGGGCCCAAACGCCTGAAAGCGCGTCCGCGCCAACCCACACATCCCAAGAGGGCACCTGGCGCACCCCACGCGCCACCACCGTGCCGCCGCCGAGGGGTCCATCACCCAGCAGGGCAAACCCGCTCTCCGGCACAACTCCAAACACCGCCGCAACCGTCTCGCCCGCGCCAGGGCCGACCACTGTAAGCAACCGCGTCCCCTCGCCGAGCTCTTCGCATCGCGCAAGCCTGGGGGGGAGAAACCGCCTGAAGTGGGTCATGACCGCCTCATGCGCGGCATTCGCGACACTCAACCCCAACCCTTCCTCCTCTCCCGCGCCCAACCAGAGGGTCACCACGTCGCTGACCATGCGTCCCTTGGCGGTGAGGATGGTGCCGTAGACGGCGTCGCCGACACCGCCCACCGGCGCCCCCGGAATCCGGCTCGTCAGGATCCCGTTCAGCATCTGCGCAGGCGCGCGGCCGTGTGCCCGCAACAGCCGCCGGTCCCCGCGCACCACGACCCCGCACCCCTCCACCGCCGCCCGATACTCCCCCGCGGGATCCCCATAGTGGCGCTTCGGCGGCGGCGACCCTACCACTGACTGCCGGGCTTGCCGTTCGCCCTCAGCTCCCGCACCAGCGCCTCAACCCGCTGCACATCCCGCGCGGCCGGCGCGAAGGTCAGGTACGTCTCCAGCTGGGTGACCGCCTCTTCGGGCCGCCCCAGCTGCGCCAGCAGGTAGCCACGGTCGCGGATCTGCGACGGCGCCGTCGGGCGCAGGACCAGGATGCGCTCCACCGCGGCCAGCGCCCGGCCATGATCCCTCGTGCGATGGTAGATGCCCTTCAGGTTGAGCAGGAGCCGCACGATCATGTCGTGCTTGGTGGCGGTCTTGAGGTGACGGTCGTCCAGCCGCACCACACCGCCGTGCTGCCGGTCGAGGATCTTCTGCGCCTCCGACCGAAGCCGGACCTTGCCGCCGTGGAAGGGATCGATCAGGAATTCGACCGCCTCACCCGGGTAGCGCACCAGGAAATGGCCCGGGAAGTTCACCCCTTCGAGCGGCACATCGAGGCGCCATCCGACTTCCAGCAACACGATGGCGAGCGTCAGCGGGATCCCGAGTCCGCGGTCGAGAACGTCGTTCAGAAAGGAGTTGCGCGGGTCGTGATAGTGGTTGCGGTTCCCGCGCATCTTGCGGACCGCGAAGAGGTGCCGGAGCGTCTCGGTCAGGACGATCGGCTGCGCCCGCTCCGACGCGAGGCGGTCGCGAACCTCCTCGGCGAGCACATCGAAACGCACCAGGTAGCGGTCCACCGGAAGCTGGACGTACTCCTCCTGCGCCACGAGGAGCGCCGCCCGCGCGAGGTTCAGGTCCTCTTCCGGGCGCTCCACCTCGCGGGCGAACTCCTGACGGGCCGACCAGGCTGGTGCGTTCATGTGGTGAAATCCGCAGTCATCATGTCATGAGGATGGGCACCGAATCGGTCAATGTAAACCCCCTGCCGCGGCACCATTCGCTTACATTCTCACCATGACCCGTCAAGACCGCGATCAGAGAGAGCGGATACGGCTCAGCACCCTGTCGCACGGCGCCGGCTGAGCGTGTAAGCTCGGCCAGGCCGAGCTGGCGCAGGTGCTGCGTCACATGATTCCCTCCGACGACCCTCGGGTTCTGGTGGACGCCAGCCAGAGGGACGACGCCGCCGTGTATCGTCTTGCCGACGGGCGCGCGCTGGTCGTCACCCTCGACTTCTTCACCCCGATCGTCGACGACCCGTACGATTTCGGTCGAATCGCCGCCGCCAACGCCCTTTCGGATGTGTATGCAATGGGAGGGCGACCGCTCTTCGCACTCAACCTGCTGTCCTTTCCCCGGGATCTCCTCGCGGAGGGACTGGCAGAGGAGATTGTTCGCGGCGGCGTCGAAAAGGCGCGCGAGGCCGGCATCTCGGTGCTGGGTGGTCATTCCATCGACGATGCCGAGCCGAAATACGGGATGGTCGCGGTCGGCGAGGTCGATCCGGACACCATGCTGACCAACGACCGCGCCCGCGCCGCCGACGATCTTGTGCTGACCAAGCCGCTCGGCTCAGGGATCGTCGCCACCGCGATCAAGGCGGGAGCGTGTCCGGAACCGGTCCTGCGGGCGGCCGTCGAGATGATGGCGCACCTGAACCGGGCCGCGTCCGAAGCGGCGCTGGCTGCCGGCGCCCGGGCCGCCACCGACGTCACCGGCTACGGACTGATCGGCCACCTCTGCAACATGCTGCGCGCATCGGGCGTGTCGGCCCGGATCGCCTCGGCGAGCGTTCCCGTGCTCGATGGCGTGGTCGAGTTGGTCGAGGCCGGCCACGTGCCGGGCGGGACGCGCCGCAACCAGACCGATGCGGCGGATGCGGTGAGCTACGCCGATGGGGTGGACGACGCCACCCGCATCCTGCTCGCCGACGCGCAGACATCTGGTGGTCTGGTGATCGCCAGCCCGCCGGGACAGACCGCCGCCCTGCTCGCCGAGCTCGAAGCCAGGGGTGAGCGGGGAGCCGTGTTGGGGAAGGCCGTCGAAGGGCCCGCCGGACAGATTGTGGTCGCCTAGCTCAGGCACGCCCACCGCGGTCCCGCGGAAACGAGCAGGGACACCACGATGCTCGGATGGGACTCGCGGGGCGCTGCCTGGCGGGCGCCACCCCTCACGCCTGAATCGGCGCCACCTCCTCGGGTGTGACCGTCGTCCGCGACGGAATCGCCTTCTTCGCCGGCCGGCGGATCGCCAGTTCGACCGCTCTGTGCAGATCCTCGACCAGATGGACCGTCAGGGTGTTCCGCACCGCGTCGGGAAGGTCTTCCAGGTGCGCCTCGTTCTCCTGGGGCAGGATGATCTCCTGGATCCCGGCCCGCACCGCGCCCAGCACCTTTTCCTTCACGCCGCCGATCGGCAGCACGCGGCCCGTGAGGGTCAGCTCGCCCGTCATCGCCAGGTCGGCCCTCACCTTGCGCCCCGACACCGCCGAGATCAGCGCGGTCGCCATCGTGATCCCGGCCGAGGGCCCATCCTTCGGCACCGCGCCGGCCGGCACATGGATGTGGATTTCGCGCTTTTCGAGGGCGCTCTCGTCGATACCCAGAGGCTCACAATGGCTCTTCGCGTACGATAGCGCGGCCCTCGCCGACTCCTTCATCACGTCGCCGAGCTGGCCGGTCAGGAGCAGGCTTCCCTCGCCCGGCATGACGCTGGCCTCGACGAACATGATGTCGCCGCCCATGGGCGTGTAGAACATCCCCGTGGCGACGCCGACCGCGTCGTCGGCCGCGCGCCGCTCCGGGAAGACGCGCGGGCGGCCGAGCAGGTCCTTCCCTACCGCGGGGGTGATCTCCATCCCCTCGCTCTCGGCCGCGGCGATCTTGCGTGCAACCTTGCGGCCAAGCTTGCCGAGTTCGCGCTCCAGCTGCCGCACGCCGGCTTCGTGGGTGTAGCTCTGGATCACGCTCAGGATCGCATCGTCCCCGATGGTGAGTTCTTCCTCGCGCAGTCCCGATTCCCGCATCTGGCGGGGCAGCAGGTAGCGCCGGGCAATCTCCAGCTTCTCCTTCTCGGTATAGCCGCGGAACTCGACCGTCTCCATCCGGTCCAGGAGCGGAGCGGGAATGCGGTCCTCGTAGTTGGCGGTCGCGATGAAGAGCACCTCGGAGAGGTCGAAGGGGATGCCCAGGTAGTGGTCGATGAAGGTCGAGTTCTGCGCCGGATCGAGCACTTCGAGCAGCGCCGCGCTGGGGTCCCCCTGGAAGGACACGCCGAGCTTGTCCACCTCGTCCAGCAGGAAGACCGGGTTCTTTGTGCCCGCTTCCTTGATCCCCTGCACGATCCGGCCCGGCATCGCGCCCACGTAGGTGCGCCGGTGCCCCCGGATGTCGGCCTCGTCGCGCGCCCCGCCAAGCGAGATGCGTACGTACTTGCGGCCCACCGAACGGGCGATGGACTGGGCGATGCTCGTCTTCCCGACCCCGGGCGGTCCCGCGAAGAGCAGGATCGGCCCCTTGCTGCCATCGCGCGACAGGAGGTCGTCGACGGAGGAGGAGTCATCCGGGGACGATCCGTCTTCCGGCCCGGCTGCGTCGTCGGAGCCGCCGGCCTCGTGAGAGCCGGACGCTTCCCCGGCCCCCGACGCTTCGGACGGGTCCGCGCCAGACACGACGGCCTCGGCGGCCCCAGCCCCGTCATCGTCCGCCACTTCGTCCTTGTCTTCGTCATCGCCGAAGCGCTCCTGCTGCAGCTTTCGCACGGCGAGGAATTCGAGCACCCGATCCTTCACATCCTCCAGACCGTAGTGGTCCTCCTCGAGGATCTCCTCGGCACGGTGCAGGTCGAGCTTGTCGTCGGTGCGCTCACTCCAGGGCAACTCGGTGATCCACTCCAGGTAGGTGCGGATGACCTGGTACTCCGCCGACTGGGGCGCCGTGCGATTGAGCCGTCGCAGCTCGCGCTCGACTTCGTTGCGCGCGGTGTCGCTCAGCTCCAGCTCGGCGATCCGGTCGCGCAACTCGTCCGCCTCGTCGCGCTCGCCCTCCTCGCCGAGCTCCTTGCGGATCTGCTTCATCTGCTCGCGCAGGAGCATCTCGCGCTGGCGCTCGCCGAGTTCCTCCTGGACCTTGGCCTGGATGTCCTCGTGGGCATCGATCCGCACCAGCTCCCGCTCGACCGCCACCAGCGCGGCCCTCATCCGGTCCTCGTCGCCGAGGGTTTCGAGCAGCTGCTGCTTCTCGGACGTCGGCAGCTCCAGGTAGAAGGCCACGAGGTCGGCAAACGCGCCGGGCTCGTCGACTCCCTGGATCAGCTGGTTGAGCGCTTCGGCCGACACGCCGCGCCGGGTCCCGAGCTCGGCGGCCCGTTCCCTCAGTTCCTGGTCGAGTGCCTTGAACCCGGGGTCATTCTTGTCGGAGGGTCCGTGTCTGTCGATCGTGACCAGGGTGGCCTGGAGCATCGACTCGCCGTAGTCGGCGTACTGGATCGCGCGGGCGCGCGCCTCCCCCTGGACGAGGAGCTGGATGCCGCCGCGAACGCGGTGGGTCTGGATGATTCGAACGACCGTGCCGACCGCATACAGGATCCGCGGATCGGGATCGTCCTGATTCTCGTTCTGTGCGACGGCGAAGAGCCGCCTGTCTCCGTCGAGCGCCTCCTGGACCGCCTCTACCGTTCCGGGGCGCCCCGCGGAGATCGGCACCGCCACTCCGGGATACACCACCGTGTCTCGGAGCGGAAGCACCGGCAAGGAAAACCGTCGGCTCATGTTCTATGACCTCTCGTCGCCCCGGGGGGCGCTTTGGCGGGCATCGCCCGATCTCGGTTGTCGCTTTCAGAACCCCACTGGCATACACCGTTGCAGCCTGCAGGATTCATCCGCGCGACCTGAAGAACGCGTGAACCTGCACGAACCTTGCCACCTCTACGAGGAAGCCCGGCCCCTGGTTACCCGTCATAGTACTGCCATACTGGCAGAAACACATCATCAAGTCGGCCAAAATGGCAGGACGCCCGGACGAAAAGCGGCCATTCTGGCAGAAACTGGCGGGTCGAAGGCAGCCATCACGGGTGGAAACGGCTGGCCGCCCGCCCCCGCCGGTCCCTAACTTCAGGCGGTGAGCGGGCCGGCGATGAACCGTCGCCCGACGCCTCCGACACCCCCCAGCACCTTCAAGGACACATGCGATGCCGACCCGACACCTCGTCCTCGCCGTCGCCGTGACGGCCACCCTGCCCATGGATATCCACTCCCAGCAGCCCGACATGGGGCGGCGCTCCACCGTCTACGCCCCGCGCGCGGCCGCGGCCACAAGCCAGCCCCTCGCCACCGCCGCTGCCCTCGAGATCATGCAGCAGGGCGGCAACGCCATCGACGGCGCCGTGGCCGCCGCGGCCGTGCTCAACGTGACCGAACCGCACATGACCGGGATGGGCGGCGACGCGTTCTCGATCGTGTGGTGGGCCGAGACCGGCGAACTCTTCGGGATCGACGCCAGCGGGCGGAGCGGCAGCGGGATGACCGTCGAGGCGCTGAAGGCGCGCGGGCACGACCGGGTTCCGGGGTCCGGCCCCGAAGCGGTCACCGTGCCGGGTGCGGTCTCCGGCTGGCACGCCCTGGTCGAGCGTTTCGGCAAGCTAACCCTCGGCGAGGTCCTGCAGCCCGCCATCCGCATCGCGAGCGAGGGCTTCCCCGTGACCCCCGTCATCGCGCGGCAGTGGGGCGGCGCAACCGAGAAGCTCGCGCGCGACGCCGGCGCCAGAGCCACCTACCTGGTCGACGGCGAGCGGGCGCCGCGTGCCGGTGAGTGGCACACGAATCCCGATATTGCCCGTTCTTTTCAGAGGATCGCCGACGAGGGGCCCGGCGTCCTCTACGGAGGCGCTCTGGGACGTGAACTGGTCGACGGCCTCGAAGAATTGGGCGGCTTCCTGACGCTGGAGGATCTCGCCACCCATCAACCGCGCTGGGTCGAGCCCCTCAGCACCGACTTCCGCGGCTACACGGTCTGGGAGCTGCCGCCCGCGGGACAGGGGATCGCGGCGCTGGAGATGCTCGAGCTCCTCGAGCCGATGGACCTCGCGGGCATGGGCCACAACTCCGCCGACTATCTCCACCACCTGATCGAGGTGAAGAAGCTGGCCTTCGCCGACCTGAACCGCTACGTGTCGGACGCCGACCACATGGAGATCGACCCCATGTCGCTCCTCAACCCGTCCTACATCGACGCGCGGCGCGCCCTCATCGACCCCCGCGTCGCGGCCGACCGGGTGGGTCCGGGCCGCGCCGTCACCGACTCCGAGACCATCTACCTCACCGTCGCCGACTCCGACGGCAACATGGTGTCGTTCATCAACTCGGTGTACTCGGGGTTCGGCTCGGGGGTCGTGATCCCCGGGCTCGGCTTCGCTCTGCAGAACCGCGGCGCCGGCTTCGTCTTCGACGACGGCCACCCCAACCAGGTCGGCCCGCGCAAACGCCCCTTCCACACGATCATCCCGGGTTTCGTCACGAAGGACGGCGATCCGCTCATTGCCTTCGGGCTCATGGGCGGCTCGATGCAGCCGCAGGGGCACACGCAGCTGCTCCTCAACATGCTCGTCTTCGGGATGGACCCGCAGGAGGCGGTCGACGCGGCGCGGTTCCGGCACCTGTCGGGCACGCGGGTCGCCATCGAGCGGATCAGCGACGAGGTGGCGGCGGACCTGGAGGCGCGGGGGCATGAGCTGGCGGACTGGACGCGTACCGACTTTGGTGGCGCGCAGGTGATCCTGCGGCTGGAGAAGGGGTGGGCCGCGGCGTCGGAGCCCAGGAAGGACGGGCATGCCGCGGGCAACTGACGCGGGCGGGGCCGCGCCGGGCGACGGCGACCGGCCGAGCCCCGCAGGCAGCCCGCCGCCCTACGAGATCCCCGCGGAGCGGCTGCCGCCGGGGTTCGTCGATACGCTTGAGAACGTTGCCGCCGTGCCCGCCGCGGCCGTCCCGTCGGCGACGGTGGTGGTCATGCGCGAGGGTGCGGACGGGCCCGAGGTGCTGCTGCTGCGCCGCAATCGCGCCACCGGGTTCGTGCCGGGCGCGTACGTGTTCCCGGGTGGGCGGGTGGACGCGGCCGACGGGCAGGACGCGCTGGCGCGGTGCTGGGACGGGCTGACGCGCGAAGCCGCGGCCGAGCGGCTGGGGCTGCCGCCGGACGCCGATCCTCCCGCGATTGCGTACTACGCGGCCGCGCTGCGGGAGGCCGTCGAGGAGACGGGGCTGCTGGCGGGGGTGGTCGCCGCGAACGGGCTGCCGGATGGGGAGGTTGTGGGCGAAGCGCGGGAGGCCCTCCTGGGGGGCGGAGCATCATTCGCCGCCGTGCTCGAGGGGCTGGATGCGCGCCTGGATGGTGCCGCGATCGAGTACATCGCCCATTGGGTCACCCCCTCCGTCGAACCCCGCCGCTACGATACCCGCTTCTTCGCGGCCAGGGTGCCCGCCGGGTCGAGGGCCGTCTACGACCGGCGCGAGATGACCGATGCGGTGTGGCTCACGCCCCGCGCGGCGCTGCAGCGGCATCGGCGCGGGCGGCTGCCCATGATCTTCCCGACGATTCGCACGCTGGAGGATCTCGGTGATTTCGCGACCGTCGAGGCGTTGCTGGCGCACTTCCGGGGGCGCGCCATCCCGCGGATCCAGCCGGACATTGTGCGGACGGCGACGGGGGTGTCGCTGCGGGTGGACGATCTGCACAAGTAGAGATTCCTTTGAGCGATTTTCCGGGCTGCTAGCGATCGTCTCGACAGTTTCATAGCTCGCATCGTCTCGTCCGAGACGACATGTTGATTGCGTATCGGATAGTCGTATTGCTATCTGTGACTCGCCAACAGCCAAGGTCGAGCAGGATCGGATGACGAAAACGCCCGAACCCGGCATCGTGAACTCGGACGAGCACTGCATCCGGGTGCAGGACCTGGTTGCGTCGTACCGGCGGTTCCTCGGAAGCCGCCCGGTTCTCCGCGGCGTCACCTTTGGGGCCGGGTCCGGCGAGATCACCGCAGTGGTCGGTCCGAACGGCGCTGGAAAGACGACCCTCTTCCGGGTGTTGCTGGGGTTCATGCGTCCGGACAGTGGCGATTGCCTGGTGGGCGGTCTCCCGCCCGCCGAGTACCGGCGGCGGCACGGAATTGGATACCTGCCGGAGTCCGCGAAACTCCCGCGTGGCTGGACAGGCCTGGACGTGCTGGGGCGGGGCGCAGATCTGGCCGTTGGCCGCAGGGACCGCCGAAGCGAGTACTCTCTTGCCCAGAAGAGAGCCGCACTGGATCGACGTTCTCTCGCGAAGGAGGTCGGGAAGTGTTCCAACGGCACGCAGCGCAGGCTGTGGCTGGCCTGCGCCTTGATCGGCGACCCGGATGTCGTGGTGCTCGACGAGCCTTTCGCCGGTCTCGATCCGCCCGCCCGGCGCGCGCTCCGGCACCAGATGCGTGCTGCCCGGGCACGGGGAGCCGCCGTGCTCCTCGCGACCCACGACCTCGCAGAAACTGCTCGCCTGGCCGACAGGATCGTGTTTCTGGAGGGTGGTTGTACGAAAGCCACCAAGACGCTGGAACCGGGCGACGCCGTTTCCGTTGCCGGACTGGAAAGGGAGTTCTTCGGAGGAAGCAATGACGCGGTCCCTGGTCCCCTTTCATAGGCGCATCACCTTGTTGGTCCGGTCCCGGACCAAGGGATTGGGCGGTGTGATCGCTCTTATGGCCGTCATGTTCCTTCTGACTATCCGCGCCCGGAGCAACGACCTTCTCGGCGACGACTTCGTCTACTGGGCAATGGGGATACTGGTCAGCTACATCGCCATCCCTTTGGTGCTGGCTGCCAACCCCCGCAACCTCATCGGATCTGAAGCGGCACTGTGGTTCCAAAAACCGGTGCACGAGGTGCGATTCGTCTTCAGGCAATTCGCCGAAACCCTTGCGGCGACCGTGGGGCTATCCGTCCTCTTCGGTACCGCATGTGTCCTCTTCGGCAAGGGGATGGGGTGGGATCCGGTGAGACCCACGGTCCTGGCACTGCCCGTGGGTGCACTGGCGTCCTTCACCATCGCGTCCATGGCCTTCGGCACCGCGGCGTGGCTACCGCGTGGCAGCCGGACGGCCGTTCTCGGCCTGATCATTATGGGCGTAGCGATCTTTGACCCGGAGGTGAGCCAACCGGAACTGGTCAGGGGCGGGCCGATACTGCTCGCCCGCTTCGTCCTGTTTCCGGTCCCGGATGTCCTCCGATTCGGCTTGGGATTGACCGGCGACCTGCCGTTTCGCCTGCAGCCGGTCCTGATTACCTTCGCCTACGCCCTAGGCTGGATCACGATCGGAACCCTCGGTGTCTGGCGGTCGGCGGCCCAAGGCCGGATCGGTTACAACTAGCCGTCAGTTCTCCGCCACCTCGCCCATCGCCCCCAGCACCGTGTGCACCACGTCGGTGAACGCCCCGCCGCGGATCCAGCGGCACACGATCACGAGTTCGTTCTCGGGGTCCACGTAGATCAGGTTCGAGCCGGCGCCGGTGTGGGTCCAGGTGTACTCGGGCGCGTTCGGGTAGCGGCGCTGGTCGGTGTTGAGCGAAAAATTCATGAAGCCGTAACTCTGGTTGACCTCGCCGGGGGTGGTCGCCATGTCGAACCAGTCCTCGGAGAGGAGCTGCTTCCCGTCCCAGTTGCCCTTGTGCATGGTGAAGAGGCCGAAGCGGGCCTGGTCGTAGGCGCTGAGGATCATGCCGCCGCCCCAGTGCGCGCCGCCGCTGACGGCCTGGACCTCGCGGCCGTCCAGGATGACCCACGAGTTGTCGTAGCCGTGCCAGCCCCAGGTCGTGGACGCTCCGATCGGGTCCATGACATGCTCGCGCAGGACTTCGGGGAGCGGGCGCCGCCACACCGCCGTGGCCGCCAGCGCCAGCAGGTTGACGCGCGTGTCGTTGTACTCGTAGGCGGTTCCGGGCTCGTTGCGCGGGCGCGTGCCCCAGGTCGAGCGGTCCTGGTCGGGACGGTCGGCCCACTCGGGCTTGCCCCACAGCGTTCCCTCCCAGTCGCTCGTCTGCCTCAGCATGTGGTCCCAGCTGATCTTGCGGTTGTGCTCGGACTCGAACAGCAGCTTCGGCCGGCGGCCGTTCTCGTCGCCGGGCTCGCCGTCGCCGGTGTCGAGGATGATGGGCGGGATGTAGTCGCGCACCAGGTCGTCGACATCGCCGATCAGGCCGTGGTCCCAGGCCAGCCCGACCGTGGTCGAAAGAAAGCTCTTCGAGACGCTGAAGGTGTTGTCGGCCTTGGACGGGTCACCCCACTCGGCAATGATGTAGCCCTTGTGCACGATCACGCCCGACTGCGGACCGCGGACCGTGAAGGGGCCGACGGCGTCGCCCAGGGGCTCGCGGCCGAAGGTGCCAAGGTGATTGAAGGAGAGGTCGCGCGGTGACTGCGATTCCCCCGCTATCGCAATGTCGATCGCGCGCTGGATCCCGGCAGGATCGAAGCCCGCCGCTTCGGGGCTGCGGCGTTCCCAGTCCGGATGGCGGCCGGGGAAGTACGTCTGGGCGGCCACCGTTTGGGCCGCGGCGGCCAGGAGGACGAAGAGGAAGAGGATCGCGCGGTGCGGGAAGGGGGCGCGGGACGTGACGGTGCGGCGCATGACGGTTTCTCCAGGCTGCTTCGTGCGGCAGAATGGCGTGGGCGGCGCGGCCCCGGTGTGGGCGGCGCTTCCGGATCAGCCGGCGCAGGTCGGCGGCTGCCGCTGCCCGGGTTCAGCGAACCTCGGCCGGCAGCCTCCGCACCACCACGCTGGCCACGTCATATTCGTCCAGTTCGATGAACGCCGCCAGTCCGCCCGGGCCGAATGCGTCGGGCATCTCGGTCGCGCCGGTGCGGTAGGTGCCGACGTACTCGCCCTCGGCGGACACGACATCGATGGGCCCGTCGCCGATAAGCTCGTCGCCCTGACGCATGACCCAGATCCGGCCCTCCCATGTGGTGTAGAGGCTCTGGAGGACGGGGATCTCATGGTAGAAGGGGGGGTCCGCCATGGCCAGCGTCATCGACGTCGCAGCGCCCGTCGACGCGGCCCCTCCGCTGCTCGAGCTGCTCTTGAATTGCACGATGGCGGTGCCGCCGGCCGGTCGGCCGCCCCTCCCCTCCTCGCCCATGGCTTCCCGCAGTTCCTGGTAGTTCTCCTCGATTCGCGGAGTCACGGGCTCGGGCTGGAGGGGTCGCGTGAGAACTCGACTCACGTCTCCCGCTCCAGGCGCCGTGACCTTGAGCACGTACGCGGAAGAATCCGAGTACGCGATGCCGCCATCGGGGAGGACTCCTACGAGGAGCGGCGGTTCGAAGGTCGAGGGTCTCGACAGGCCCGACACGCTGCCCGGCCCGCGGGCGATGCTCACCCTGCGCCCATCGGACGTGGTCATGTCTTCGAACGGATCTGCTTCCTCGACGCGCGGGGGAAGCCAGCCACGGGCGACCGTGTCGGTTTGAATGGCTTCGCCGCCGAGCGCCATGCGGGTGACCGGGCGGGCCGTGGGGGGTGCCTGTTCCGTCGCGGAACTGCTGATGCTGAAACTCCCTCCGGTCGCGGCGGCGTACACCGCACCTCCCCGCGGATCCGGTTGTATGGGGGTTGTAACTGCGGCGATCGCCTGTGTCAGCCCGGCCACCGAGTTGCCGGCATCGGCCCGAACCATGCGCACGAACTCTCCCGAGGGGTCGAAGATCTGGTAGGCCTGGTGACCCATGTCTCCGACGACCGTGGTACCGTCGCGCAGGACGGCGTAGCTCATGGGCCGGCTGAACTCGCCGGGCCCACCGCCCGAAGAGCCGAACTCGCGGACGAACTCGCCGGACGCGTCGAACACGAGGACGCGCAAGTTTCCTGACACCACGCTCCCGGAGCGATCGAAAACGTAGAGGTTGCCCCGTTCATCGAATGCCAGCTTGACCACTTGGCCGAGCATCTCCCAGGACTCGCCGTCGAGGACGCCGACCCGGTACACCTCCTCGAAGTCGGGATCGATGCGCTGGTCCCGGCCCGGAAGCTCGATCACCTCCTGGGCGGAGAGGGCGGTGGCGACAAGGGTGAGTGCGATGGTGGTCGGAACAATTGCGCTCAAGCGGGCCGGGTTCATTGCGGTTTGTCTCCTGCAGGTCTGTCGGGGCGAGATGGAAGCGGGTGATCACTGTGCCGGTGGCCGCACCTGGGTGGTCGGCCTCTTTACTTGGATACACTACCCGTGCGACCCGGTTGTCCGACATTATTGATTCAGTCGTTTTGTACGCGATCCGGCAATCGTCCTTACGCGACCGGGGCAGCGACCCCGGGACCGGCACACCAACCTGGAGGCCAACGTGACCAACTCAGGGGCCAGACCCCGTTTCCTCGCAGCCGTCCTCGCACTCGCGGGGGCCGCCTACCTCTCCGCCTGTGAATCAGGACCTGACTACAATCCCATGCTCCTCACCCCCGACGCACTGACCGCCACCGCCCCCGACGTCTTCCAGGCCCGCTTCGAGACCAGCAAGGGCGACTTCGTGATCGAGGTCCACCGCGACTGGTCGCCCAACGGCGCCGACCGCTTTTACAACCTGGTGTCCAACGGGTACTACGACGACGTCCGGTTTTTCCGGGTGATCAACGGGTTCATGGCCCAGTTCGGCATCCACGGCGACTCGGCGGTGGCATCCGCCTGGCGGGAGCAGCGGATTCCCGACGACGAAGTGCTGCAGAGCAACGCCCGGGGGTTCATCAGCTACGCGATGGGCGGCCCGAACACGCGCACAACCCAGATCTTCATCAACTTCGTGGACAACAGCCGCCTGGACGGCATGGGATTCTCGCCCTTCGGGCAGGTCGTCGAAGGGATGGAGGTCGTCGACGCACTCTATTCCGGGTACGGCGAGGGCGCGCCGAACGGCAACGGGCCGATGCAGGGCCTGATCCAGTACCGCGGGAACGCGTACCTGAACGACGAATTCCCGCAGCTCGATCACGTGGTGAGGGCGACGATCGTGGGCGACTGAGGCGGGCAGTCCGGCTCCGCGGTGCGCTTCGACGGCCGCGGCGCGGGCAGCTTGGCGCTATCCGGTCCCCAGGTCGTCGAGGGCGTCCAACACGTCCAGATGAACGTACTCCTCAAAGGCATCCCTCACCGGTAGCCCAAGCGCCCTTTCGAGCATTTCCCTGGCCCGTTCCATACCGTTGTCTTCGTCGAGCCTGGGCAGCCTGATGGCGTAGGCGTGCAGCACGACCTTGTACTCCGGAGCCAGTTCCAGGGCGCGGTCGAAGAGGATCACGGCTTCCTCCTTGCTGCCACCGTACATGCGGCGCGCGATGAAACCCTCCGCGTCGAGGTCGGCGTGCCATCCGCCCAGAGCCAGCATGGCGTCGACATTGTCGGGTTCGATGGCGAGGGCCGCTTCGAGCAGATCGCGAATCTTGCCCGCAAGTCCTTCGCGCAGCGCCGTGAAGGCACCGACGCGCTGAGCGTACCGGCCGACGGCGTGGGCGGATTGGTAGTGCGCTTCGGGGTTGGCCGGATCGGCGCTTATGGCCTCCTCGCCCATTCGCATCGCACGATCGACAACCTCGCGGAACTCCTCCTCGGAGGCCTCATAGTGCGCGTAAATCGCGAGTGACTTCGCCGCCAGGGCGTAGCCCTCGGAGGTGCCCAGCGCTTCGCCGATATCGGCCGCTTCGACGAAACGTCCGTCTGCGTAGGCGGCATTGGCGTCTTCGATCGACTGTGCGGTGGCGTCGGCCGCAAGGAACATTGCGCTCGCAACTGCGGCGAGTCGGACAGTCCGAGTCATCTCGTCTCCTCGATTTCAGGGTGCCCGGTCCAGGGCATGCTGAACGAAGTTGGCCAGCAGCCCGTCCAGGGCGCAAGTTGTCGGGATGAGACAACGTCAAAAGCAGTTTCGCACCGGCGCGATTGCGCTGGTCGCAGTCGGGATCGCCGCATGTAACGCCACCGAGACACCCCCCGGACCCACCGGCACCCCCGCCCTGCGCGCTGCCCTCTTCGACACGATCGTCGCGCGCACCGAGCGGCGGGAGGCCTTTTCGCCCGTCAAGAACGAGCGCCTCGGGTTCGACCCGATCGCCGCGATGAAGGCGCTGCGCGACGATGTGGTCGCCGCCGAGACCGAGGAAGCGCTCTACTATGCGCTCGCGCGCCTGAGCCATGCTCGCCGTGATCGCCACCTCGACCTCTTCCTCGTGCCGGGCGGCCTGACCCTTCCGGACAGCTCGGGGCTGGATGTTGCGGGCGGGCCGGATCCCGCGGCGCCCGAGGCCGCGCCGGTTCGAGTATTCCCGGACTATTCGGACGGCGCCGGGCCGACCGACTATTTTCTCGGCGATGTGGCTTGGCAGGCATACCATCCCACGGACGACGACTGGGCCGTGGAGCTCAGCGGTAGTCGGGTGGTGAGTGTCAACGGAATCCCCGTCGAGGCGTGGCACGACTCGGCCGCCGCGTTCATCCGGCACTCCACGCAGGCCCAGCTGCGGTGGAAGCTGGCCGAGGCAATGACCCTTTCGACCGCATCCTTCCCTCCTCACCTCCGCGCCGATTCGCTCACCCTCCTGATCGCCGCCGGCGATAGCCTCGAGGTCACCTACCACCTCCCCTTCTTCCCGCCCGTCGACATCGAGTGGAACGGCATCGGCGAGCCCAACTACCCCGGCCTGTCCCTCGCACTCCACACGCCCACCTTCGACCTCCTCACCCCCGACGACGGCCGCCCCTTCCTCGTCCTCATCTGGCGCGGTTTCCGCGAGTCCATGGTCGCCGACGTCGACCGCCTCATCGCCTTCGCGTCGGAGCGCGGCCTCCTCGACCACGCCCTCGTCATGGACGTCACCCGCAGCCGCGGCGGCTCTCTCGGCGCCTACGCCATGCAGCGGCTGCAGCCCCGCCCCTTCAGGACCACCTTCGGCAACCTGCGCATCAGCGACGTCACGCTCCCATTCATCGAGGACAAGCGCCGCGATTTCGCCGCCCGCGACATCAACGATGGCGGTGTGCCGGAGACGATCGACGACGGCACCTGGCTGATGGAGTGGCTGGAGGACGACGTCCTCGGCGCGCTCGAGCGGGGCGACGCGTACAGCAACAACGTCCCCTTCAAGCTTGCGCACGCTCCGCGTGACTCGGACGGCGTTCTGGAGCCGGCGGCCGTGCATTTCCGTGGCCCCTTTGGCATCATTTCGGGGCCCCACGGCGGCTCTCACCTCGACCAGTTCGTCTCGATCGTGGTCGACAACGGACTCGGCCCCGTCGTGGGCATGCCGCCCGGCGGCTATTCCAACACATGGGAATGGGACGAGGTGCTGACTTTCCCCGGGACCGACCAGCCCGTCGTCGGGTTCATGTGGAACATCGGCCACACGATCCGCCCGAACGGCGAGATCGCCGAAGGCAACCCGGTCGATGTCGACGAGTGGATGCCGCTCACGCCCGGGAACGTGACGACGTACTACGAGGAAATGTTGGCGCGGGTGCTGGAGTTGATGGAGGTGGGCGGGGACCGATGACCGAAGCCGAGCCCGGCGGCCCGAACCGCCGCACCGGCCCCGGCACCCGCATCCTCATCGGGATGCTCGTCGGGGTGGTGGTGGGCGCCGTCATGGGCGAGCGCGTCACCGTGCTGCAGCCGGTCGGCGACCTCTTCATCAACCTGCTGATCCTGGCGGCCGTGCCGCTGGTGTTCTTCAACCTGCTCGCGGGCCTCACCGCGCTGGCGGATGTGCGCACGCTGGGAAGGCTCGCCGGCAAGACGGTGGGCTACTACCTGACGACGGACGTGATCGCGCTGTCGCTGGGGATCGGGGCCGCCGCGCTTCTGCAGCCCGGCGCGGGGATGCAGCTCACCGAGCAGGTCGCGGGGCCGGTGGGCGAGGTGCCGGGCGTGGCGGAAATCCTGCTCGGGATGATCCCGACGAACGTCTTCAGGGCGTTCAGCGACGGGAACGTGGTGCAGCTGGTGGTCCTCGCGCTGCTTCTCGGAGTGGCGACGATGGCGCTGCGGGGCGGCGCGCGGGAACGCCTCGCCACGGCCTACGAGGACCTCGCGAACCTGTTCCGGCGCCTCGTGCACATGATCATCTGGACGGCGCCGGTGGGGATCGGCGCGCTGATCGCGGTGACGGTGGGGCGCTACGGCGCCGAGCTTCTCGGGCCGATGGCGCGCTTTCTGGGCGGTCTGTGGGCGGCGCAGTTGGTGATTTTCGCCGGGTACATGGTGCTGCTGCGGCTGTTCAGCCATTTCCGCCCGGGCCGCTTCCTGCGCGACACGGGTTCCCTGTGGGCCACGACCGCAGCCACGACATCGAGCCTCGCCTCCCTTTCTGTCGGAATGGAGACGGCGCGGAGGATTGGTCTGCCCCGCAGCGTGTACTCGTTCACCCTCCCCCTTGGGGCCCAACTCAACAAGGACGGGACGTCGGCCATGCTGGGCGCGGTCCTGATCTTCACCGCGCAGGCGGCCGGGGTCACCTTCACGCCGGCCGATTTCGTGACGATTCTGCTGCTGGGGCTGCTGCTGTCGGAGGCGTCCGGGGGGATTCCCGGCGGCGGCCTGGTGATCGCGCTGATCTATGTGCAGGCGTTCAATCTGCCGATCGAGGTCGCGGCGATCGTGGGCGGGATCTACCGGCTGGTCGATATCGGAAACACGACTGTTAATATTATGGGTGACATGGTGGGGACATCGCTGGTGGCCCGTTCCGAGGCGAGGCGAGAGTGAATCCTGAGATCCGAGCGCTGTTTCCGGGCGCGAGCGAGCAGGCCTACTTCGACATCTCGGCGCGCGCGCTGATCGCGGAGCCGGTGCGGGCGGCGGTCGACGATCACCTGCGGATGCGGATGCTGCGCGGGGGTGACAAGGACGCCATGCGCGCCGTCGTGGAGCGGACCCGGTCGGCGTTCGCGGGGCTGATCGGGGCGCGGAGCGATGAGGTGGCGATTACGAAGAACGTCTCCGAGGGGCTGAACCTCTTCGGCGCGAGCCTGCCGTGGAAGGCGGGTGACAACGTGGTGCTGTGTCCCGCTCTGGAGCACCCCAACAACATCTACCTGTGGCACAACCTGGCGCGCCTGCACGGGATCGAGGTGCGGCCGGTGACGTCCGAGGACGGCCATATGCCCGTGGCGGCGATGGGCGCCGCGATGGACGAGCGGACGCGGCTGGTGACGATCCCCAGCATCTCGTTTGCGCCGGGGTTCGTGACCGACGTGAAGGGGATCGTGGCGGCGGCCCGGCGGGTGGGCGCGCTGACGCTTGTCGACGCGGCGCAGTCGGTCGGGGCGCTGCGGACCGACGTGCGCGAACTCGGGATCGACGCGCTTGCGGTCGCCACGCAGAAGTGCCTGCTGGCGGAGTACGGCTTCGGCTTCCTGTACGTGCGGCGCGAGGTCGCGGAGACGCTGGTGCCGATTCACCTGGCGCGCTTCGGCGTCGACCTGGACGCGCACGAGACCGCCTATACCGAGGGGGAGCTGCGGTACCAGCCGGGCGCGCTGCGGTTCGATGTCGGCAACTACAACTACCTGGGCGCGGCGGCGGCTGAAGCGGCGCTGGAGCTGCTCGAAAAGTGGCAAATCGGCCGCATTGAGGCGTTTGTCGGCCACTTAGCGGCATTTTTGGCCGACAAACTGCTCGATTTGGGGCTACCGGTGGTCGGCGGACGGCCCGGACCGCACCTGGCGCACATCGTCTGCGTCGGGAAGAGCGGCGGCGGCAGGCACTACGCGGCCGACGATCCGGCGATGAATTCGCTGCACGATCACCTCCGCGCGGCGGGGATCCAGCTGGCGATCCGGAGCGGGACGCTGCGCTTTTCCGTGGGGGTGTACAACGACGAGGAGGATGTCGGGAGGGTCGTGGCGGCGGCGCGGGAGTGGTGTGGGGTGTCGCGATGACGTCATGGCAATGGCCGTCGATATGGCGTATCACTTACTCTAAGAGGATCGATCGCGGCGAAGGGGCGGATACGTCTCGTTCTGAGCCCCCCGTGGGGAAAACGTCTGTCTGCGACACACGATTGGAATCATGAGGACAAGGAATCCCAGGATGTCGGGGGATCCCCCGCTTGTCCTGTGGTCGGCAGGCGGAACGTGAAGCCGTGGTGCTGGCCAGCCGGGTTAGTCCTATTCCTAACTGCGACTTCCGTTTCTGCTCAGCAACCGGGCGACACGGTCAGGGTATCGAGCGAACGGGTCGGCGTGGTCGTCGAAGCCGACAGCGCCGGGCTGCTCCTGTCTTTCGGGTATGCACCCTACGCCGAGATGCAGAGTCTCGAACTATGGGCCGGTACCAAGCGTCGCCCGTGGCGGGGGTTCAAGTACGGGTCCATTGTCGGAGGAACTGTCGGGGTCGCGACGGGCGTACTCTTCTGCGCCTGCAAACTACACGAGGTCGTAGGAGCGGCCCTGGGAGTCGGTGCCGTGTATGGGGTGGTGGGGGGTGTGGTCGGAGCGCTGATAGGCTCGGCGGTCAAGAGCGACATCTGGGAGCCGGTAGTCATTCCGGGCGGGCTCTCGCTACGATTGGCCGTGGGCGGTCGATCTCCCGCTGGCGCATGGTGAAGCCGCGTGGCTGGCTATTGATGCGTTTGTTCGGTGGAAAGCTTTTGTCCCCTGAACTCAGCTGCCGTCGGCTGGCGGCCTGGACCGCCTTGGCTGCCACTGGAGTCGCACCAGCCGACAGCCTCGCAGCGCAGGAGATCTCAGGGAGGGCACTGGACGCAGCAAACGGTAATCCCGTTGCGCTGGCGGAGATCGAGCTCCTTGACAGCGCCAATGTCCGGGTCGCCGCGACAACATCGAACAGCTTCGGCCGTTTTGTCCTGACGGCTCCTGTGGCTGGCGGATATTACGTCGTAATACGGCGAATCGGCTACACGGACATGAGCTCTCCCCTCGTCATGCTTACAGGCGGCAAGCGTTACGACATTGATTTTGAGGTCGAGCCCGAGCCCTTCCTTCTCGAAGGTGTCGAGGTGACGGTGGAAAACGAAAAGCGTGTCGACTGGCTCAGGCGGCAATTTGGGAGGCATCCGAATTCGATTCGCGGCTACCGATTGATCCAGGGCGCACGCTTGGAAGAGGCGAAGGGCAAGAGCGACGACAACACGGAGCTATTGCGATGGCTGTACATCGCAGTGTCGCACGGGCGGCGCGTGTGCGTGCTCAGCCTGTTTGACCAGTGCGGCCAGTTGTACGTGGACGGAAGGTGGGTCCCTAACGAACACATTGATACCTTCGACATGGAGTCTGTTGTCTCAGTCGTCACGGTAGGCATGGGAGGTGCGGGACGGGGGGCTGGTGGCGCGGTATACCTTTTCACCAGGGACTTCAGGTGGGATCGGCATTGGGGGAGTCGCGAATGAAGGCAGGGTCCGGCCGCGGATCGCGAGCAGCGGTTTCGACAGTCATGCGGACGCTTTTGGACCCCTACCGCGGCACCGGCCCGTCCAGCGAGTCCCACCCGTAGGCGCCGGCCACCCGCTCCGCGATCTCCATCATCAATTCACCGCCCCGATCGGCGTTCGTCATGACCGCGACGCCGTAGCCCTTGGCGCGGTGGGCCTTGAGGATCGCCCGGAAACCCCAGTTCCCTCCCGTGTGGCTGAAGTACCAGCCCTCGCCCTCCTGCTCGATCACGAACCCGACGGCGAACGGGCCTACACCGACCGGGCTCAGCATCTCGAGGACCGACGAGCGCGTCAGCACCCGGTTCGGGTCGCCCCGCGCGGTCTTCTGCACCTCGATCGCGAAGCGGGCCAGGTCGGTGGGCGTGGTCCAGAGCCCCGCCGCGGCCAACTCGGGGTAGACGTGCCACTTCGGACCCCGGGCGCGGCCGTCAGCGTCGTGGGCTCGGGTCGCGTTCGCATCGCGGGCGGGCGGTAGCGGCTGCTCGAAGGTGCTGTGCGCCATGCCGACGGGTTCGAGGACGTACTCGCGGGCGATGTCGCGGAAGGGTCGGCCCAGGGCGTCGGAGAGGGCCAGCTCCATGACCGTGACGCCGCCGCCCGAGTACTTCATGGCGGTCATGGGCGCGCGCTCCATGAAGACGTCGCCGACGTTGGAGGGGTCGTCGCCGTCGAGGATCTGCACCGTCGTGGGGAGCGGGTCGTCGGGGTCGTAGCCGGGGAAGCCGAAGCCGTCGCCGAGGCCCGAGGTGTGGCTGGTCAGCATCCGCGGGGTGACGGGGCGGTCGCGGGCGAACTCGCCGCCGTCCAGTTGCCAGCTCGTGAGGATGCCGTTGATGTCATCGTCCAGCGAGAATGCGCCGTCCTGCACGGCCCGCAGCACCGCCATGGCCGCCACCGGCTTGGAGATCGATGCCGCCTGGAAGAGCGTCTCCGTGTCCACCGCCGCCCCCGTCTCCACATCGGCGATCCCGTAGCCTTTGGCCCAGTGAACCTCGAAGTCGCGGATCACTGCGACGCTGACCCCGGGCACGCCCCACTCGTCCATCATGCTATCGATGGTGTGAGCTGCAAGGCCGTCGGAGTCCGGGTCCTGAACGGCCTCGACCGCCGCCATGTAGTCGTCCGCGGTCCGCAAGACGCCGCCGGGGCGTTCCGCCCGCCAGCGCGCGGTCCCGTCCCGCACGTCCAGGGTCGTCCCGTAGGCCGCTGACATCGCCGCCAACCGCTCCAGAATCGCCGCGCCGGCCTCGCCCTCGGCCACCTCGGGGTATCCCCGCATTTCGAGGAAGAACTCGTCCGCGACGCCCTCGTCGAGCACAACCGGGGTGAAGGCCGCCTCGCGCACCCCGTCCTCGCCCACCGACAGCGTCGCGACCACGCTCTCCCAGGCGTCCGCCGGGTAGTTCCCGATGTCTGTCCGGGTGTGGAAGATGAAATTGCCCAGGCCATGGAGGATCAGGCCGCCCCGGTACTCCTCGACGCCCGCGAGTCGCGGCTCGCCGTGGCTGATGTAGAGGTCGGCCCCGGCGTCGATGGCGGCGTGCGCCCAGCGCTCCTGCCAGCCCTGCGGCGCATCGGTCTGGAAGTGCTGGTAGGCGATGAGGATGTCGCTGCTCTCGGCGGCCTTCTCGATCGCGCCGATGTTCAGGTCCCAGGCCGCGGCGTCGCCGGGCGCCATCATGTTGGCGCCGATCCCGGTGTCCGTCGCCGCGGCCTCGGGCGGCGCGTTCACCGTCGCTACGGCCACGAGTCCCACGCGCAGACCGCCCACCTCGCGGTACGCCGGCGCCACCGCGTGCGCCAGGGTCCGTCCGGTCCCGGCATAGGTGAACCCGCGCCGGGCCGCCTCCTCGATCGCCGACACGATGCCCTGGTCGCCGTAGTCCCACGAGTGGTTGTTGGCGAGAGACAGCAGGGACACGCCGATCCCGGACAGATAGTCGAGCACCTCGGGCCCGGCGCCGTGGAAGAAGATGTCGTCGCGGGTGGGCGGGCAGTTGCAGCCGGGTCCCGAGATCGCGACCTCGAGGTTGGTGAAGACGGCGTCGGCGGCGCCCAGGATGGGCACGACGGTCGCGAGCGGCGCGTCGAGGTACTGCCGCGGGTCGTGCTCGATGAGGGCCTGGCCGAGGACGGCGAGGCTGATGGTCGGGCTGGCTGCGGAAACGGCATCGGGCGCGGGGGGGCCGCAGGAAGCCGGAAGCACGGCCGCGAGGGCGACCGCGACGCCGGCCACAACCCGCGATTGGATGTCGGTCTGCTTCATGGAATCTCCGGAAAAGGTTTGTTATCACACTGTGCTAATGTCATTTGCCATTGACAAACAGGGCTCGATCTCCATCTTCCGAGCGCGTTCGCATGCTTGGCTGGGCTTCGTCCCCTTCCGGGGAATCGAACAAACCCCACAATCCATAGGCACCGACCTAACGCACTAAAGCGTACTCCCTTCGCGGTGCCGCTCGCTCCCTTCTCTGTCGTGCGCCTGGCAGAGCCTTCCTCCTGGCACCCTTCTGCGCCGTTCCGCCTGCAATCGGTTTGTGGGCGAAGTGCGGGCCAACGCCGCGATCAACCCTCGCACCCGAGCCCCACTCGAACAAGGACCCAATGACATCCTCGACTCGGCTGAAATCACCAGGCAGGACCACCTCTTCCCCGCGGAGACTCCCACACGCTACAACCCTGTTCTGCTCCGCCTGCATGCTCGCGGGGACTCTGCTGCTGGCGTGCGGCGATGACCCGTTCGTGGCGCCCTCCGAGCCCGTGGATCCCGTCGTTCCCGTCGATCCAAGGGCCGAACTGATCGATGCGGTGCGCGAGCTGGTGCGCGAGAACGACCTTCAGCCCGTCGTCGCTCCTCCGTCCGTGCGCGGCGAACTCGCCACACTCGGTCGCTCGCTGGCGTTCGACAAGATCCTGAGCGGCAACCGCGACGTGTCGTGCATGACCTGTCACCTGCCCGCGATGTCGACGGGCGATGGAAAGTCGTTGCCGATCGGGCCCGGGGCCTTGGGTCTAGGGCCGGAGCGCTCGCACCCGGACGGCGACTTCACGCTCCGGCACTCGATGGCCCTCTTCAACCTGCATCGGGTGCGCAAGTTCCTGTGGGGCGGCGAGATAGAGGCGCTGGCGGACGGTGGGATCAGCACGCCGGCCGGGGCGCATCTGACCGAGGAGATGAAGGATGTCTTCGAATTCGGCATCTCATCCGCTCCGGCGATGTTCCCCATCAGCGCGGCCGAGGAGATGCTCGGCACAAGCAACGAACTCGCCGAGGGATTCGGGGAGGATCACAACTTCACCGCACTCTGGTCGGGCCTGATGCTTCGTATCGGGGCAATCCCGGAGTACCGCGAGCTCTTCGAGTCCGCCTATCCGGGTACGGACTTCGACGACATGACCTACGCGCATGCCTCGAACGCCATCATGGGGTTCATCATCTCGGAGTTCTCATTCGACGATTCACCCTGGGATCTTTTCCTGCGGGGCAACGACGCCCGCCTCTCCGACCGCCAACTGCAGGGCGCGTCCGACTTCATGACGGTGGGCTGCACCAACTGTCATCAGACGGACATCCTCGATGCCATGCCCGGCAACGAGTTCCACAACGATGCGCTGGCCCAGTTCGGTCCCGGAAAGGGAGACGGAATCGATGGGCGCGACGACTTCGGGCGTGAGCGCGTGACGGGCGATCCGTCCGACCGCCGCCGCTTCAAGACGCCCCCGCTGCGCAACGTCGAGCTCACCGCGCCCTACGGACACGTCGGTCAGTTCACAACGCTGCGGAGGTTCGTCGAGCACTACAACAACGTCGACAGCACACTGCACGCGTACGATGTGACCCAGGTCGACCCCCTTCTGCAGCCGACCATGCTGCACAACTACGACGAGATCCTTGTCACCCGGGACACCCTCCTCCTCCCCATCAGGCTGGACGAGGAGACGATCGACAACCTGCTCGAGTTCCTCAAGGCGCTCACGGACGAATCCGCGCGCGATCTCTCCGCAGTGACGCCGTCGGAGGTGCCCAGCGGAATTCCGGTCGACAGGATGGGATCGGGCAGCTAGCGGTCCGCGGGGCGCCGGGATGAACCGGTGCCCCGCGCGGTCACTCGACTTGCCGTGGGGTCGCCGGGGCGGCACAATAGCGACATTCGCTTCAGGAGGGATGTGCCAATGAGCCAGATCACGCTCAGGGTCAACGGCGAGACGCATACGGTCGACGTCGATCCGTCGACGCCGCTCCTCTACGTGCTGCGCAACGATCTCGGGCTGCGCGGGCCCCGCTTCGGCTGCGGCCTCAGTCAGTGCGGAACGTGCACGGTGCTCATGAACGGCACCGCGGTGCGCTCGTGCACCCGGCCGGTCTCGCGCGCCCAGGGCACCGAGATCACGACGCTCGAGGGGCTGTCCGCGGACGGCGACCTGCACCCGGTCCAGCAGGCCTGGATCGACGAGCAGGTGCCGCAGTGCGGGTACTGCCAGAACGGCCAGATCCTCACGGCCGCGGCGCTGCTCGACGACAACCCCAGCCCCGGCGACGACGAGATTCGCGAGGGGATGAACCGCGTTCTCTGCCGCTGCATGACCTACTACCGGATCCAGGCTGCGGTGAAGCGCGCGGCCGCGGCGATGGCTGACGGGGGGGCGGACCGTTGAGCGGCCAGCGGACGGACCAACCACGCCCTGGACCCCGGGCGGACGAGCGCCAACTCCCCGCCGACGTTGACCGCGCCCTCGCGCCCTGGGACGGCACCTCCTCCCGCCGCGACTTCGTCAAGACCTCGGGGCTGTTTGTCCTCGGATTCAGCGGCTTGGGCGCGGCCGGCATGCGCCGCGGGGTCCCCGGCGCCGACCCGAACGAGCCTCCCCTCTACCCCGATCCCGATTTCCTCCAGCTCGACTCCTGGCTGGTCGTCCACGAGGACGGCACCGCGACCTTCTACGTCGGCAAGACCGACGGCGGCCAGGGCACCGGGACGGCCACGCGCCAGATCATGTGCGACGAGCTCGACATCGCCTACGACATGGCCACCCTCGTCATGGGCCGCACCGACAAGACCGTCGATCAGGGCGGGTCGGGAGGGTCCGACGCGATCGAGCGTGATGCGATGGTGTCCCGCCGCGTGGCGGCGGAAGGGCGGCGGGTGCTGCTCGAGATGGCCTCGGAGCGCTTCGGCGTCCCCGTGGGCGACCTCGACGTGAGTGATGGCGTAATCTCGGTGCGGGACGACCGCGCGCGAATGGTGACGTACGGGGAACTGGTCGGCGGACGCCGCTTCGACATCGCGCTGACCGGCGGCAGCGTCAACGCGGCCACCGGGGTCGCGAGCGTGAAGCCCGTCCAGGACCTCAAGCTGGTCGGGCAGTCGATCCCCCGGTACGACATCCCCGGCAAGGTCGACGCATCGCTCGATTGGGCGGTCGACGTGGCGCTGCCCGGGATGGTGCACGCGCGCAACGTGCGGCCCCCGGTGGTGGGCGCGACGCTGGCCGGCATCGACGAGTCGTCGGTGAGCGGCCTTCCAGGGTTCATCCGCGTCGTGAGCCGGGGCAACTACGTCGCGGTGGTGTGCGAGCGCGAGGAGCAGGCGATCGAGGCGGCGGACCGGCTCGTGGTGCAATGGGAGAAGCCGGATGCGTCGCCCTTCCCGCGCTCCGACGACCTGTTCGACTACATGCGGAGCGCGGATCCGGTGGCGGCGCCCGGCGGCGGCCGTCCGCCCCCGCGGCCCCAGGGCGATCCGGAGGCGGCGTTGGCCGGCGCCGCGACCGTCCTCGAGGCCGCCTACGACGTGCCGTTCCAGGGGCACACCGCGATCGGTCCCGCACACGCCCTGGCCGACCCGTCCGACGGCCAAATGACGATCTTCACGAACGACATGAAGCCGTACAGCCACCGCACCGGGATCGCCGAGTTCCTCGACATGCCGCCGGACCGCGTGCGCGTGATCTGGATGGACGGGCCGCAGCTGTACGGCCGCACGGCTGCCGACGACGCGGGCTTCGAGGCCGCCTTCCTGGCGAAGGAACTCGGCCGCCCCGTGCGCGTGCAGTGGTCGCGTTATGAAGAGACCGCGTGGGACACCAAGGGTCCCGCATTCGCCATCGATCTGCGCGGGGGACTCGACGCCGGCGGCAATCTGATCGCGCTGGACTACCGCGCCCGCATCGCCAACTACGCGCACGTCGGGTACAACCAGGCCCGTACGGTGCTGATCGCCCAGCTCATGGGGCTGCGTCCCGAGCGGCCCTCCCCGGGCGGCGGCCGGGGGCCCGACGACTTGTACCACATTCCGAACCGGCGCCAGGAGACCCTGCCGGTCCGATTCCCGCAGGCATTCGAGACGCCGCTCCGCACCGGCAACCTGCGCGATCCCAACGGGCCGCAGACGACCTTCGCCGGCGAGTCCTTCATCGACGAACTGGCTGCGGCCAGCGGCGCCGACCCGGTCGACTTCCGGTTGCGGCTCCTGCGCGGGTCCACCGACGACGACGACGCGCACCGCCGGGCCCGATCGATCGCGGTGGTGGAGGCGGCCGCCGAAGCCTACGGCTGGGATCCCCGCCCGTCGCCCGGAGCGGTCGGCAGCGAGCGCATCCTCACCGGGCGCGGCATCGCGTACGCGTACCGGGCCCGCACCACGGTCGCCACGATCGCCGAGGTCGAGGTCGACCGCGAGACGGGGCGCGTGTGGGTGAAGCGCATGGTGTGCGGCCACGACTGCGGACTCGTGATCAACCCGGATGGGCTTGAAAGCACCGTCCAGGGCAACCTGCTGCACGGGATCAGCCGCACGCTGTATGAAGAAGTGCAGTTCGACGACGAGAAGGTCACCAGCGTGGACTGGCGCACGCACCCCACGCTGACCCACACCGACACCCCCGAGCGCATCGACGTCGTGATCGTCAACGGCGACCCGAACCCCGACCGCCCCGACCTGCTCCCGTACGGCGCGGGCGAACCTTCCCACCGGACGGTCCCCGCGGCCATCGCGAATGCCATCCACGACGCGACGGGGATTCGCATGCGGCGGCTGCCGCTCAGGCCGGAGCGGGTGCTGGCGGAGTTGGACAGATGAAGTGTCTGGTCATATAATATATCCAGACATTTAACGTGTCCAGTTCATCGGAGCCTGGGATCATGAAGGCACAGACAACAACGGGGAAAGACCCGGCGCAGCCGCAAACGATAGGGGCCGCTCGATTCAAGGAGCAGTGCCTGGCGTTGCTGGACCGGCTGGGTCCTGATGGTTTGGTGATCACCAAGCGGGGTAAGCCGGTAGCGCGGGTGTTACCCTACGATCGGGATTCGGCCAGCCTGATCGGCAGCTTGCGGGATAAGATGAAAGTCAAGGGAGACATCATGTCCACCGGGATTCGCTGGGACGCGGAGTGCTGAACCTCGATACACACATCCTGGTTTATGCCCTTCAGGGAGAACTGAAGGCCAGCGAGGTGGAACTGCTCGCCCGGGACCAGTGGTCGGTCTCCGCAATTGTCTTGTGGGAGATCGCGAAGCTGGTCCAACTGGGACGAATCGAGTTGGATCTCGATGACCGGCAGGTGCTGCGAACCCTGAGCCGGATCCACAGGTGGCCGATCGACCTGGCAGTGGCCCGAGCCTCCACCAGACTGGATTTCCGGGGTGAACCGGCCGACGAGATCATCGCGGCCACGAGCGTCGTGCACGGTGTTCCGCTCGTCACGCGGGACTCGGTGATCCGCAAGTCGTCCATGGTGCCGCTGGCCACATAGCGCATAGCCCCGGGCCACCCTACCATTGGGGTGACATCCGATCCCCATGAACAGGAGTCCCCCCATGCGGCCCGTTTTGGTCATCGTCCCCGCCCTGCTGCTCGCTGCGCCCGCCGCGGCTATCGCCCAGGACCGCCAGAACCCCGACGGCGAGTGGCGCTTTCAGAGCGCCGATGCCTGGGGCACCCGGTTTTCGCCCGTCGACCAGGTCAACGCGGGCAACTTCGAGGATCTCGAGGTGGCGTGGGTGTGGCATGCGAACAACTTCGGGCCCGATGTCGATCCGCAGATGAAGTCGACCCCGACGTACATCGACGGGATGCTGTACACGGTGGCAGGAGAGCGGCGGACCGTGGCGGCCATCGATCCTGCGACCGGCGAAACGGTGTGGACCTACCGCGAGCCGAATACGATGCGCTGGGAGCGCTCGATGCGGCAGAACTACGGCAAGGGCGTGGCCTACGGCGAGCTCGATGGACGCGGCGTGATCTACTACACGTCGCCCGGGTTCTTCCTGCATGCGCTGGACGCGAAGACCGGGCGCCACGTCGAAGGGTTCGGACAGCCGGTGCCGATCGAGGGGTTCCCGGAGACGGGCGTTGTGGACATGCTGCCGCCCCTTCTCGACGGCTGGGGGCCCTGGGAGGGCACCGAGGACGACTACGACCCGAACTACGGCATCCCGCGCGAACTCGGGTACATCACGACGTCGTCGCCGCCGATCGTGGTGGACGGCGTGGTCGTGGTCGGCAACTCGGCCGAGCAGGGCTACTACCAGACGCGGATCGAGAACGTGCCGGGCGACATCCTGGGCTTCGACGCGCGCACCGGCGAACACAGGTGGAAGTTCCACGTCATCCCCCGCCCGGGCGAGTTCGGACACGAGACCTGGGAGAACGACGCGTGGGAGTATACGGGTGACGTGTCCTCGTGGGCGCCGATGTCGGCCGACTACGAGCGCGGAATCGTCTACATCCCCACCAACCCGCCCACGATCGACTACTTCGGCGGCTTCCGTCCGGGACACAACCTGTTCGGCACCAGCGTCATCGCGCTGGACGCGGGGACCGGCGAGCGTGTGTGGCACTATCAGACCGTCCACAACGACCAGTGGAACTACGACCTGCCCAACGTGCCCATCGTCGTGGACCTGACCGTGGACGGCCAGGCGGTGCCTGCGGTGATCCAGACCACGAAGACCGGCCTGATCTTCGCCTTCAACCGCGAGACGGGCGAGCCGATCTGGCCGATCGAAGAGGTGGAGGTCGTGCAGACCGAGGTGCCGGGCAACTGGACGGCGGCCACGCAGCCCGTGCCGACGTGGCCCGAGCCGATGGAGCCGATCGGCCTGTCGGACGACGACGTCATCGACTTCACCCCCGAGCTGCGCGCCGAGGCGATGGAGATCATCAGCCGCTACCGGGTGGGCGGACCCTTCGTGCCGCGCCTCTACGAGGGCTACGACGGTCCGGTCGCCGAGAACATCCGCTGCTACGGCGGGCTCAACATCACGCATCCGGCCACCCTCGATCCCACGACGGGCATCCTGTACGCGTCGCATCGGCGCAATTGCAGCGGCGGGCGGGTCGGTTCCGGCGCGGACGCCGACGAACCCGACAATCCCGCGACCACGGGCATCACCATTTCCCAATGGGTCGCGGGCGCGGGCGGCGGGCTGCCGCGCGTGCAGGGGCTGCCGATCCCCAAACCTCCGTACAACCGCCTCTCCGCGTACGACATGAACACCGGCGAGCGGCTCTGGTGGATCCCCATCGGCGAGGTCGCCGAGGCGATTCGCGATCACCCGGCAGCGCAGGGCGTGGACCTGTCACGCGCCGGGGGCGGCGGCCTCTCGATCCAGATGGTGGCGGGCGACCTGCTCTACACGACCGAGGGCGCCAACGGACCGCCGGTCCTCAACGCGTTCGACAAGATGACGGGCGAGCGCGTGGGCACCGTGGAGATGCCGGGTGCCGGCCAGTACGGGATGATGACCTACAGCCACGAAGGACAGCAGCACGTGGTGGTGCAGGTGGGACGTCCGGGGAGGCTCGTGGCGTTGCGATTGCCGGAGTAGGGGGCCAAATCGACTTGGGACCCTGACGTTACGTCATGCGGTGTCATGTTTGTATCTTTCTTCCTCTTCGGACAACACCACTCGCGTGGGGTTCTTCTCCGTGGGCGTCTTCAGGCCTCTCAGGGGATTCGAGTCAAGGAGCAGGTGCCCCTGCGCGTCCCTCGACTTGGCGGCCCAGTTGAGCACGGCGATCAGGAACTTCAGGTCGCTTTCGATGGTCCGGTCGGACACCGGCCTGCCGCTCGGGCCGATCCTGCCCGCGCGCCGTGCCCGGATGAACCGGTCCCAGTCGCGCTGAGAGAGCGTGGCGGGACTCCGGCCCCGTCCGAAGAACTGGCTCCCGACCGTTCTTGGCCGGGGAGCCTACCTGCCCTTGCGGGCACAGAGGGGCTGGCGAGGGGCTCAAGTCAGCCCAGCGGACGATTCCGAAACGCCGCTCCAAGCGCCTGCTCGCGGGTCTCGGCCCGCCAAGCCAGCCGCGTAGGAGGGGTCTGCCGCTCTCGGAGCCTCGGGATCTCCGCTCAGTTGGGCGGCGCCCTGTCGGGCAGGCCGAAACTGACCAGCGTGCGCGTGTCGGTAACGGAGCCGCCTTGATCTGTCGCATCAGCGGCAACGGTGGCCACAGCTGCACCGGCATCCTCGCCCCGCAGCACGGACCGAAGGCGGCCGGTGGCGTCGAGCACGAGCGCCACGGGTTCCCGGCTAGCCTCATTCAATTCGACCGTCCCGTCCGGTCCGGTGAGCACGATCCGCTGAAGCGAGTCCTGCCAGTCTTCGTCGAATGGGATCGCGAACAGAAATGTACCGCCGCCGTGGCCGATGTCGTCCATCGCGAAGTCGAGCGAGAATTCGGACGCACCGCCGCGGCCGAACCCTTCGAGGCGGTAGGGTCCTGGACGGGCCGGAAGCTGCGCGGGCATATCGAGGGTGAAGGCGGGATCCAGCCGCAGCTCGCCGTCCGCATTCGCGCCGCCCCAGAGCAGCAGGTGCCGGCCCCGCTCCGCGGGTGCAACCTGCGCGGCGTTCCGGGGAGCGGCGCTCTCCGTCTCGAGCCGGTATCTCATCGCCTGGTGGAAATAGTAGTCGCTGATCCAATTGGGCCGGTGGCCGCAGTAGCCCATCACGTCGGGCGTCGTGGGCGGCACCAGGGTATCGCCTCGCGCGTCGTATCCCCAGACGCCGATCGAGCCGTCGGAATACGGGTAGAGCGGGTCCGTGAAGAAGTTGAGCCCGCACGTCGAATGCCCCAAGTCCATCGTGTGGCCGAGTTCGTGGGCCATTGTAGTCAGTCTTAGCGTGCCCACGGCCACGGGTGGACTCCCAACGCCTTCGATCCCTCCCAATTGGCCGCCGATGACCCCGTAGTAGGCACCGGTTCCGCCCTCGATCGCTCGGAGCAGCGCGATTTCACGGTGAAAGAAACTCCAGTCTAGCACGTCTTCCAAGGGAGCCGGCGACCGGACGAACGGTTCGCGCAAGCGCACGGAATACTCGCCGACGGGGAGTACGTTCGTCACGTATTCGATCGCCGGGTGGCCCGGTCCCATCCCCTCGACCCAGTCGAGCACGGTGCTGTCCGGATCCTGGGCGGCCAGAACGGGCACCACGGTCAGCTCCCAGTGCGGCATCTCGCGCACGTCGAGCGCGGCCCGGCCCCGCTCCGGATAGCGCACCACGCTGCCCGGCGCCCGAGGTACCGCCCCGTCGGGGTCCACCTCGACCACCATCTCGATCCCCGGCACCAGGACGCTTCCGGGAATCCGCGCGCCGAAGTACTGACCCGGCTCGCCGGAGACCGCATCCTCGGGGATGCCGCGCTCGGAACCGAGTTCCATTTCGGCGCGGTGCACTTCCCGGCCGTTCAGGAAGAACGTCGCGCGCGCTCCGGGCCGCTGGTCGTTCGCCTGGTCCGCCGTGGCGAACACCCGCAGGAGCCCCGTCCTTCCGGCGATCAGCGGCACGGCGCCCTCAAGGTTCTGCGCGGCCTGGTTCACATGCGCCGCCGGCACCGCAAGCAGCAGCCGGGACGAACAGCTCGGCCCCCCGGCGTGATTCGCGATCGTCCCGAGCCACTCCTGGAACCAGGCGGCCGGCGAAGCGCAGAGCCCGCTCTCGTTCCACTGGAAGTCGGCCAGCTCCGAAAGCCCGGCGAGCGAGCCGGGCAGTGCGCCCGTGAACCGGTTCCGGGCCACGTCCAGCGTCGTGAGCTCGGACAGGCCGCCGAGTTCGGCAGGCAGCCTGCCCTCGAACCCATTGTCCGACAGATACAGCTCACGGAGCTCGCCAAGCTCGCCCAGTTCGGCCGGCAACTCGCCGGCCAGCGCGTTGTCCCGAAGGTCGAGGCGGGTGAGATCCAGGAGGACACCGATCTCGGGCGGCACCGTGCCCGCGAGCCCGTTGCCACGAAGGTCGAGCGCCGTCACGCGCCCGTCCGCGCCGGCGGTCACCCCGTGCCACTCCGACACCGGCGCGTCGGTCAGCCAGTTGCCGGCGTTCGCCCAGCCAGCGCCGCCGGCCGACTCGTAGAGCGCGGCCAGCGCGTCCGCGAAGCAGGGCGGGCCGTCCAGCCGGGCGCGGATGGTCTCCAGCCACGCCTGGAATGCGGGGTCGGCCGGCGCGCACAGCTGCGACTCGGACCACTCGAACCGCCCGAGCCCCAGGTTGACGAATTCCAGGGGGATCGGTCCCGACAGACCCGTCCGCGCAACGATCAGGGACCAAAGCCCGGGCAGAGAGCCGAGCACGGGCGGAAGCGGGCCTGCCAACTGCGGGTTGTCGGTCAACAGGAGCTCCCCGAGGTTCGTCAGGTTGGCGAGTTCCACCGGTAACCGGCCTTCGAGCCGGTTCCCCCAAAGATAGAGCCGGCGTAGCTCTGAAAGCTTCCCCAGCTCGGGCGGGATCGGCCCGCTCAGGTGATTCCCGCTCAGATACAGATTCCGGAGAAAGGAGAGGCCGCCGAGCCCCGCCGGTATGGAACCCGTCAGTTCGTTGCCGTCCAGAGAGAGCGTTCCAAGATTGCTGAGATTTGCCAATTCCGGCGGGATCTCACCCGTCAGGCCGAGGGATCTCAACCCAAGCGATCTGAGATTCGACAGCCTGCCCAACTCCGGCGGGATTGAGCCCGAGAACTGGTTGAACCCTGGGCGGCCACCCAGGTTCAGCACTCGAAGATTCGCAAGGTCTACGAGTGCGCGCGGAAACTCGCCCGTCAGACGATTCTGGCCAAGGTCCAGAACTCTCAGGTTCGAGAGCCGGCCCAGCTCTGGGACCGAGCCCGTCAGCTGGTTTTCTTCCAGCCTCAACTCGCGCAGCTCGGTGAGTCCAGAGAGCTGTGTAGGAATGCTACCCGTCAGTTTGTTGTAGGAAAGGTGGAGGATTCTGAGATTGCCGAGATTGCCGAGTTCCGCGGGGATCGTCTCAAGCGCGTTGTTGAAGAGGTTCAGTTCTTCCAGATTCGCGAGCGCGCCAAGCTCGGCGGGGATCGCGCCGGTGAGACGATTGCTGGCAATGCGGAGAGACTTCAGATTCTCGAGCCGGCCGAGTTGGCGCGGGATTGCGCCGGTCAGTTGGTTGCCCCGGAAATTCAGTTCGCGCAATTCGTCAAGATATCCGAGTTCCGGCGGAATCGATCCCGACAGACCGTTGCCACGGCCGTGGAGGGACGTCAATGCCAGAGCGACAACCCGGCCCTGGGCGTCGGTATGGACGCCGTGCCAGCTGTCCAGCGGCGCGTCCGTCAGCCAGTTGTCGTTGCGCGTCCAGCCGGGGCCGCCCGTCGAACGGTAGAGGGCCGCCAACACATCCCGCTCACCGATGAACAGGACCCGAATTGACGTGGATGCGACAAAGCCGGCTTCCACCAGTCTGGCCGTGATCTCGACCGTTCCCTCGGCGACGGCGGTCACCAGCCCGGCGGGGCCCACCGTTGCCACGGTCTCGTCGCTCGACGACCAGACGGCACGCACGGGCTCGCGGTCCTCCGGAAGCGCGTGGCCGTTCGCGTCCAACTGCTCCGCTCCGAGCCTCAGGGTGTCGCGCAGGGCGCGGAGCGTGTCCGCCGACGGCACCACGCGCACGCCGACCGCCCGCTGCTCGACCGTCACGGCCGCGCTCGCCGTGTCCAGGCTGGAGGCCGCGAACACCTCGGCGGTCCCGTGCCCGATGGCCGTCACAAGGCCCGGCCCGGCCACGGCGACCACGGAGTCTTCGGACGACGACCACGAGAGCAACTCCGCCGGCACGGAGTGACCGTTCGCGTCGCGGGCCTCCGCGCTCAGCTTGAGCGTGTCCCCCAAGGCCCGAAGCGTGTCCCCAACCGTCACGCTGCTCACAGCGGTCGCTAGCTGCGCCACCGCAACGCTCACAACGGGCCCGTCGAAGCCCTCCACGAGTGTGGCAACGACCTCGGTCCTCCCGTTCCCCACCGCCGTCACCAGACCCGTCATGTCGACGACCACCACCGACTTATTGCGCGATACCCAGCCGAATTCCTCGGCCGCGATGGGACGATCGTACTGGTCGAACGCCTCCAAGACCAAGCGCACCGTGTCCCCCAGGGCCCGGAGCGTGGATGGCGACGCAGTCAGTTGTGCGCGCGACACTGTGATCACGTCGATTTCCGCGGAGGCGGTGGTGCCTTGCCAGGTAGCCGTTATTGTCGTGGTTCCAGGAAATTGGCCGGTTACGCGAGCCACGTCGTATGACGTGCCTTCGCCGGTCACGACGTCCAGACGCACCACTCTAGGATCGCCGCTGTTCGTCCAACTCACCGCGCGCCGCGTCAGTCTTTCGCCCTGCGCGTCGAACGCGACCCACTCCAGGTCGGCCGATCCTTCTATGGCAATTCGCGCGCGCGGCGGCTCGATCGCCACGCTCACGGGTGGCGGCTCCGGCTCCGGCTCCGCCGGATCGTCGCCGCAGGCGAAGGTGACGGTCAGTGCGAGCAGCACGTTCCAGCGCCGAGCGCGTGTCAACGGTCCCCGACCTGGATCTGGTACAGCGCCGCGCCGAATCCGCCGTGCCGGTCCCGAACCACCAGCGTTACCGTGTACGTTCCAGCGCTTCCGTAGGTGTGCTGATGCGCGGATTTGGTGCCCGCCGGTGCGCCGTCGCCCGTCGACCACAGGTACGACTCGATCCCCGTGTCGTCGGTCGATGTGCTGGTGAACGTGCATGCCGGACCGGACCGGCGCGTGCGTGGGATCAACCGGCGGGCCGACCCGACGGGTTGGAATCAGGTGGTTGACAAGGCTCATTCGTTTCTGCTCGGAATCACAGAAACTGGGATGCGGCCGAACTGAGAAGACCGCGTCCACTCGACCGCCGCTACCCCAGCGCTGTCACTATCCACCTTTCGGGGCTCGAACCTCACCGCCGTCCCCGATACCGGCGAGCCTCCAGCGTCCAGCACTCGCACCCCCACCGGCTCCAGCAGCGATAGTCCGGGGGCCGCCCGCTGTCCTTCCCCGAACCGCTCCAGCGCGGCCGCGACCTGACTTACTCGGACCAGGGTCAGTGTTACCGAGTCCGGCACGATCTCCAGAGACGCCTCCGGCTCCGCCACCTGGCCGCCGTCGCAAGCGCCGAGCACCGTCAGCAATAGCGCCGCGGCTGCGACGGCCGGCTCCGGGCCATCTGGAATACGGTGGGTTAGGTTCACTACTGCCAAGGCCAAACGTGGGAAGAGAAGGATGGAGTACCGAGCGGTAGGACGACGATAACGTGCATATAATGCGACTAAACCGCAAACCCACAAAGGGCATGTCGGGAACAAAAGGAGTATCCGACTCCCGGAGCACATGAAGTGGCCGCCCCTTTCTTGCCGCGTCTCTACGACACAAGCGAGCGGGCCGACGAGGGCGGCAGTGTCGGTGGCGCTGCGAACGACATCGCCGGACTGAGGATGCGCCTTCGAAGGGTGCGGGCGCGGGCCGCATCCGACCGTACAAGCGTATTTCGGAAAAGGGACTTACTCACTCACCGCCCGATGCCGGTCAGGGGGCGGGACAGGTGGGATGAGGCCAAGTCCCACCAGGATACCCGCCAATTGATCCCGTGTTTCCGGCCATCGTGACACGGTGCAGTCAGCTGTCAGGCAAAAGTGAGAAGGGCAGATCGTGCAGTCCTGGTTGACTTTAGACGATTTCCCGCCGTGATTTGCGTTGCCCGCGATCCGCCGTTACGTCAGGGCGTGACCCCCGCCGTTTGCGATGCGGCCAGGTCGGGCCGCGATGCGTCAGCTCCGCCCGAACACCATCACGCGCCACACCAGCCCGTCGCGCAGGTAGCGGCGTGACAATCCATGCTCTGCCAGCACGGCCTCGACCTCGTCCGGGTCGTGCACGTATATGCGGAATGGATGCCTACGCAGTCGCTGGATCAGGTTCGCGACGCCGACCCCGAACCGCATCAGCCGTGTCCCGCGCGGAATGATCAGGCCCACGGTGCGGGTGGCGAGAGAGGCCGCAGCGCCCAGCATCGCGGGCATGTCGGGATAGCAGCACACCACGCGGTCGAGGGTGACGATGTCGGCCACATCGAGCTCGTACGCCCGCTCCACGAAGTCGCCATCGACATAGCGCATCCGGCCAGCGTAGCCCCGCGCCTCGGCTTCGGTGCGCGCCGCCGCGAGGTAGGCCGGCGAGGCGTCCGCGCTGGTGCCGCCTGCCGCGCCCCGGTCCATCAGGTAGTGCTGAATGGCTCCGACGCCGCCCCCGACGTCGATGAAGGTGCGACCACCGATGCCGCCCGCGAAGATCGCCTCCAGGAGCCGCCGCGTTGCCGTGGCCGGACCCTTGCGGCGGTAGTGGCGCAGTTGGCGGCGCGCCATCTTGTCATCGAACATCTGCTCGATGCCCTGGCACTGGCAGCAGGTCATGGGCTGGTGTCCCGGAAGCGGAGAAGCGATATGTTGCGGAAGCTATGCTGCAAGACCGGCGCGTACCACCGGCACCTCGATCGCCGCAGGGGGTAGCAAAGGACATGAGCGACCCGATCGCACGACGGAAAAGGGCGGAGCGCAGGCTCTACGTGCTGTGCTGGTCGCTGGCGGCCGTGCTTCACGTCGTTCTGTTCTTCGTCCTGCGCCAGACCCGGGTCACGGTCGAGCAACGGGAGTACGACATCGAGTCGGTCGAGATCACCGACCGCAAACCCATTCCGCTCGATCTCTTCTTCGGGCCGCCGGCGATCACGAACGCCACCGGCGGATTCTCGGTCGAACCGCCAGAACGGGTGCTTGAGGTGGACAGACTCGTGTTTCTCCCCGGCACCTGTCGGGCGATCATCCGGGGTTCGGGGGACGTGGCTCGCGGCAGCGTGCGCCTGAAGGTGAACGCGATGGGTCGAGTGGACGTGCTGGGGGTCGAGCGGTCAACCGGGTCTCCGTGCGGCGACGCGACGCTGACCCGCGTGGCGGGCGACCTCTGGTACCGCTGGCTTCCCACCGAGGAGTTTCCGGCCCCCGTGGAGCTGGTCCAGCCGCTGAGTTTCGCGGAGAAGGCCGGCCCGTAGAAGCCAGGAGGGAATCGCCGCCGCTGGTCGCCGCGGCTGCTACCGGTCACCCTACGCCGAGTTGGGCCCGGCCCGGGACAGGACCACACCCACCAGCAGCACCACCGCCGCCCCGATCACGTTGTGCCACAGGAACGACACGGACGGCGCGCCGAACGTGACCGCCGCGACCGCGCCCATCCCCGCGAGCAGGCCCAGGAACGCCCCGAGCCCCCGAGCCCGCGGCACCATGGCCAGCAGGAAGACGCCCAGGATCGAGCCGTAGAAGAACGAGCCGAAGCGGTTCACGACCTCGATGAGCGAGCCGAGGCTGACGGCGTAGACCGCCACGAAGCACGCGAACACGCCCCAGAACGCGGTCGCGACCTTGGACACCGTGAGGTAGTGCGCGTCGGTCGCCTCTGGGCGGAACCAGCGCCGGTAGAAGTCGATGATGCTGGTCGTCGACAGCGAGTTCAGCTCGGATGAGATGCTGGACATGGCCGCGGCGACGATGGCCGCGATGAACAGGCCGGCCAGTCCGATCGGCAGCTCGCTGAGGACGAAGCGGGGGATGATATAGTTGACGTCGCGGGAGGGTTCGCCGGTGACGTCCTCCGCCATGGCCAGCGCCTCGGTGCGGATAAGCTGGACGGACGCTTCCCGGGAGAGGAAGTCTTCCATGGCTGCCTGGCGGGCGGCGTCCTGGGCGGCGGGATCGTCCGCGGCGGCGGCCGGCACCGGCGTCGGCGCCGCTTGCGGCGCTGCAGCCGCTCCTCCCTGGGCCGAGGGGCCGGCATCGAGGGAGGCCAGCCCCGCCGCGCGGCGAGCGGCGCCCTCCCTCAACTCCAACGCCTCTCCGTAGCGATCCTGGAGCGCCTGGTACTCGGCGCCCCGGGCATCCACCACCGCACTTTCGTGGGCGGGGTTGTACAGCAGCGGCGGGGCCTGGAACTGGTAGTAGACGAAGACCATCACGCCGACGAGGAGGACGAGCGCCTGGAGCGGGATCTTCCAGTAGGCGCTCATCAGGAGTGAGGTGCGGGCGGCGTTGACGGATTTGGCGGCCAGGTAGCGCTGCACCTGGGACTGGTCGGTGCCGAAGTAGGACAACATCAGGAAAGTGCCGCCGATGAGGCCGGACCAGAACGTGTACGTCTCGTTGATGTTGAATGAGAAGTCGAAGACCTTGAGGCGGCCTGTGGCACCGGCGATGTGGAGGGCTTCGCCCGGGGAGACGGGCATCTGGACGATGAGGACGACGATCACCGCCAGCAGCGCGAAGACGATGAGGACCATCTGTTTCACGTCGGCCCACGTGACCGCCTGGATGCCGCCGAGCATGGTGTAGGCGACGGTCGGGATGCCGATCAGGGCGACGCACCAGAGGAGCGGCCAGCCGAAGATGGCCGAGAAGACCACGGCGGGAGCGGCGATGATGACGCCGCAGGACATCCCGCGCGAGAGCAGAAAGAGGAACGCGGTGAGGGCGCGGGTGCGAGAGTCGAAGCGGCGTTCCAGGTACTCGTACGCGGTGTAGACGCCGGCGCCGCGCAGGAACGGCACGAGGGTGACGCCGAGGATGACCATTGCGAGCGGCAGGCCGAAGTAGAACTGCACGAAGCGGAGGCCGTCGGTGGCGCCCTGTCCGGTGGTGCCGATCATGGTGACGGCGGAGAGCTGGGTGGCCATGACCGAGAGGCCGACGGCCCACCACGGGAGGCTGCGGCTGGCCAGGAAGTAGCCTTCGATCTCGTGGGTGCCACGGGAGCGGCGGATGCCGTCGACGAGGACGTACGCGACGTAGGCGCCGACGATCAGCCAGTTGATGGGGTGCATGGGGGTGGGCCCGGCCTCAGCCGTGGTATGTGGCCTGCAGGAACCAAAGCAGGGCGAGGGTGATGACCTGGACCAGGAGCACCCGCGTCAGCGTTTTGCGGAAGCGGGTGCCCTGGTCCCGATCGGCCGGCGGGCCCGCGTCGGGAGTCACTGGCGGTTTCTCCGGCGCGCCGCGTTCGCCCGGATCGCGTCCTGGACGAACGCTGCCAGGCCCTTCGCCCGCTTCTCGAAGTACTCTTCGAAGCGCGGATCGGCCGTGTACATCTCGGCCAGGTTGCGGTGCATGCCGTGGCTGCAGGGGTAGAACCAGCGGTCGATATGACAGCGGTGTTCCTCGGCCAGATCCATGGCGGCGCGGCCGGCGGCCTGGGCGCCCTCGGCCAGCAGGTCGGCCAGCCTGGCCACCACGCCCTCGCCCTCTTTCTTGATCCGGGCCCAGTCGCCCTTGCCGTAGCGGCGGGTGCGGCGCATCGACTCCTTGTACTCGTCGCTGTGGCCCCAGCGTCGCTCGGCCTCGTCCTGGTACTGCTCGTGGTCGAACTCTTCCAGTCCTTCGAACATCTCCGTCCTGTCCATTTCCGTCTCCTCTTCCATCGCCGTCAGGGCCCGGTCGACCCCGCGAATGATACTGTCTGTCCTCTCCTGGCGCTCCCTGAGCAATTCCCGCTGCGCCTCCAGCGCGCTCCGCCGGTCGTAGGCCGGGGCGTCGAGCATCTGGCCGATGGCGTCCAGGCTGAAGCGCAGTTCGCGCAGCAGCCGGATCTGGCGCAGGCGCTCGAGGTCGCCGTAGTCGTAGAGGCGGTAGCCCTGCTCGGAACGACCCGAGGGCTCGAGCAGGCCGATGCGGTCGTAGTGGTGCAGGGTGCGCACGGTGACGCGGGCCAGGGTGGCGACCTGGCCGACCGTGTGGAGTTGTTGGGTTTCCATGGCTGAGAAGGTAAGGCCTGACGTTACGTCATGCGGCATCAGGTTGGTATCTTCCTGTGAGCGTTAGAGTTATGGAATTGGAAGGCCGGGTTCCCGCTATTTGACTCCCGCTGAATTGCGAGCCTCAGCCGCGAGGTCTCGGGCGGGCTTCCAGTGCCTTCCGAAGCTGTCCCTCGTCGGCTCGCTGATAACACTGGAGCACCGTCTTGGCGGTCTTCCAGCCTCCGAGGTCGCAGAGGACCTTGAGCGGCTGGTCCATGAGGTCGCTGGCGAACTTGCGCCTCAACGAGTGCCAGCCCCGTCCGCGCTTGGGTTCGAGCCCCGCGAGCTTCTGGGCTCGGTTCCACCAGAGGCGCACCAGCGTCCGGCCCGCGCACCGCGACGGATCTCGTGGTGCGGGGAGCACCGGAGCAACCTCAATCCCGGCGCTCCGCTCTCGCGCCTGCTCAAGGACGGCGACCGCCTCGGCCGTCATCGGAGTCCGGTGTTCGTAGCCGGTCTTCTCGTGTTCGGCCCTCCACTGGATGGCTCGGGCTTCAAGGTCGATATCCGGCCACCTGAGGTGGCGGATGGCCCCGATTCGGTGCCCGGTCTCGTGCGCCAGCACGAGCGCGACGTGGAAGCGCCAGTCCACCTCCCGGGACACCCCGAGAAGCGCCTGGTATTCCTCCTCGGACAACACGACCCGGGTCGGGTTCTTCTCCGTGGGCGTCTTCAGACCCTTCAGCGGGTTCGAGCCGAGGAGCAGCCGGCCCTCCTCGTCCTTCGACTTGCCGGCCCAGTTGAACACGGCGATCAGGAACTTCAGATCGTGTTCGATCGTCGCGTCGGACACCGGTTTGCCGCTCGCACCGACCTTGCCCGCGCGCCGCGCCCGGATGAACCGGTCCCAGTCGCGCCGGGAGAGCGTTGAAGGCTTGCGGTCTCGTCCGAAGAACCCGAGGAACATCCTCGTCGCGGCCCGGTCGGCCCGCTGGGACGCCTCCGCCTTGGTGGGCGTCACCTCTTCACCGTAGATTTCAAACAGCTTGTCCAGCGTGAGCGGCTCGGGCTCCGCATTGCCGTCGGGCGCGTCGATGAACCCGGCGGCGAACTGATCCGCCTGCCTCTTCGCGCGCCGCCAGTCACGGTGTTGCAGCGACCGGGTCAGCCTTCGCCCGTTGTCGCGCCACTCGATCTGGAACATGCCGGTCTTCGGATCCGGAAACACCCGGACCCGGTTCCGGCCCCATTCACCGGCGCCGTAGCTCCGGCGCTTTCGTTTCGTGCGTGCCATCATTCGATTCCTCGCGTGATGGACTGCACGATCTGCGCGAAGGAAACTTCGCCGAGAGAAGCCGTCTCCGCCAGTGCGTGTGTCAGTCGCCCGGAAGGAGGTCCCCGGCCCGGAACCCTGTCGCCGGGGCCGTAGCGTGGGTGTCCGTCCGACGTTGGAGGTGGGCGGACACGAAAGCGTCCCTTCAGCGGACACGCTCATGATTCCGCATGTCGCGGCCCGCCTTTCGGTTGCGACATGGCCGCAGACGCGGCCGTGTCGCGCGGGAGCTTGCGGGCGTGGCCGTAGCGACCCCCCACTTTGGGCACCTGGCGTGCCATGGGGGAGGATTGGCATGGACACGCCATGCCATCCTCCGCGGGAGGTCGCTACGGGCCAGCAATCCCGTGCGGGAAGGCCAAACGGCGAGCCGGAACGGGCGCGTTCCCGGTCTTGGCCGGCGATGTCGGACAGCCCGGCGGCCAAGTGGTCGGGCAACGGGTCCTCCAGCTCGAAGCGGCGCTCGACACCCTTCCGGGAAGGACTGTTGGCTGGGAGTGACCCCGCAGCGGCGGGGCGGATGGGGCTGTCCGGCTCCATCCTCCCCGGCGCCAATCGAGGTCTTGCCGAGATGGGGGTCACTCCCAGCCACGTCCAAGGAGCGCGGACTGGCGTCGGCGCTCCGCTGGCCGTGGTGCAAACGCAAGCGCACCAGCGACATGGACGGCCGGGGCCGTGTCCGGCCGAACGGCGATTTCGTGTCCGGCGACCCTCAAAGTGAGCCGGACACGCAGGACTTGCCACCAACACCCACATTCGGCGCTCAAAACGGGTCCGCCGACAAAGACGGCTCGAACGCCACCACGGGGGAGGACGTTGGAGGTAGAGACGCCATCGGGGTACGCCTTCGCCTCGGCGACAACCCTGTGGCGGACTCGGCCGCCGATATGCGGGCGGTGACGACGGGCGGCGCGGCGCTCAGGCATCACGCCGCACCGACACGGGGGAAAGGGGGCGGCGCCCTCATTCGCGACCTCCAAGGGAGCGCGATTCTCGGGGGGATCGAAGGGGGGCAGGGCCACCCCTCGCCAGCCCCGGTGTATTACACGGGGTAGGCGGATCGCCTGAGGCGCGAATCCCGGCAGGAAATGGTCTAAAGTCTTACAGGACTGCACGATCTGCGTTTCCTGCCGTTGGGCCGCGCCGGACTCCGACCACTGCGAGTAGCGAGAAAACCGCTATTGAATGGCGGGAAATCTCAGCCGTTGCTGCCGCGGTACCTCGCGGACAAGAAGACACCGCCGCGAACGTGCGGAACCCGGCCATGCCAAGGCCGATTGACGATCTCTCTACTCGGTAACGTCTACCGCTCCTCGGGTGAGCGGAAATCGTAGTTCCACGATATGACCGCGCCGACCTGCTGAACCCGCGCCCGCAGGCGATTGGCACTCCTTGTGGGCGCAAGACCGGTGCCGGGCCACCTGCTACATTGCAGGCATGAACCACAATCATGTGACGCCCTAGCCCGGATTTCTCACACCTATAAGAGAGCACCGGCCTCCGAGGGGTGTTAAGTTTATGTAGGGCATGAACTTGACATGATTCCCCAAGGAGGACCGATGCTGACACAGTGTAAACCGCTTTCGTTCGCATTTCAAGGGTGCCAAGGCCGCAGGGTGACCGCCGCGTTCGACGGCGGATCGATCACTTCGAACGGCGGGGCGCTGCTCCTTCGCCAGGCGGACCGTTCCACCGGGCTCTTCGACCGGGTTGCCGCAGGCTTCACGGACCACCGCGATCCGCGCCTTACGGAACATTCGGTGCGGACACTGGTGGCACAGCGCATCGCCGGCATTGCCCTGGGGTACGACGACCTCAACGACCACGACGACCTGCGGCGCGACCCGCTGCTGGCACTGCTGTCGGGCAAGCTCGAGGCACGCCGGAAAGGGTGTGCACCACTGGCGGGCAAGAGCACGCTGAGCCGGCTCGAGCACGCACCTGCCGGTGGCAAGCCGAGCCGCTACGCCAAGATCGACCACGACCCCGAGAAGCTTCAGGACGTGCTGGTCGAGTCGTTCATCGACTCCTGGCAGGGCCTGCCCCCGTCGCGGCTGGTGGTGGACATCGACTCGACCGACGTTGCGGTGCACGGCAGCCAGGAGGGCCGGTTCTACCACGGCTACTACAACCACTACTGCTTCCTGCCGCTGTACATCACCTGTGGCGGACGCCCGCTCTTCGCACAGCTCAGGCCGGGCAACGCCGACCCGGCCGGAGGGGTGACCGGACCGCTCGGCCGCATCGTCGCCCGGCTCCGCCAGGAGTGGCCCTGGCTGAAGATCCTGCTCCGTGCCGATTCCGCGTATGCTCGCGAGGAACTGATGGCGTGGTGCAAGGACAACGACGTGGACTATGTCATCGGGCTGGCAAGGAACTCGCGGCTCGTCGAGCGCATCGTATGGCTACTCGACGACGCCGCGGCCGAAGCGGAGAAGAAAGGCCGGCCGGCCCGCCGGTTCACGGAGTTCCCCTACGCCACCCTCACCAGTTGGTCCTGTAAGCGCCGCGTCGTGGCGAAGGCCGAGCATCTGGCGGACAAGGCGAACCCCCGCTTCGTGGTCACTTCGCTGCCCGCCGACACCTTCTCGGCGCGGACCGTGTACGAGCGCCTCTACTGCGCACGGGGCAACATGGAGAACACGATCAAGGAGCAGCAGCTCGATCTCTTCTCCGACCGGACCTCGGCCACCTGCTTCGCCGCCAACCAGCTCCGGCTCCTCTTCTCCGCCTTCGCGTCGATCCTCTTCGATGCCATCAGGCAAGCGCTTCACGGCACCCCGCTCGCCCGCGCCACCGCGGGAACGCTCCGGCTCAGGCTCCTCAAGATCGGTGCCCGCGTCATGGTCTCGGTTCGCCGGGTCAAGGTCGCCATGGACTCCGCGCACCCCTCCGCCGCAGCCTTCGCACGGGTCCACGCTCGACTACCGGGGTAGGCTCCCCGGCCGCTCCCGAGCACCCTCCCAGCCACCACGTTCCAAGGACCACTGCGTCCTGGAACCAATCAGGGCCTCTTCAGCCCGTCAATCTCTTCGTTCGCTGCTTCGAAAAACCCGCCAGGGACCTGCTGTCCCTCACTCCGACACGCTTGGCCACCCCCGGTCACACCCTCAACCCCTCCCCTCAGGCCTCTGACTGGCCTGTGTGAGAAATGCGGGCTACTGCGTCGCCGAGATCGGCGGACAACGCACCTTGGCCGCGTCAAGACGGCGCGGAGTAATGGCCACACGAAGTGCGTTGGACTTGAACGATCCCGAACTCGTTGCGGTTCCAACCGGCCTGCTGGCCTGGCTGATCGGAGGCTGAGGATGGTCAGGGATCCGCTGTACCGCAGCATAGAAGAGGGCTTGGGCGAGCGGCTTGATGCGGATCTCTTCGAACGATGCGCCGTGGATTTGTTGCGGGACGTTTATCCGGGGATCGTGCCGATCACGGGCGGGCACGACGGTGGCATGGACGGTTCGATTTCGATTAGGACGGGATCGCCCCTCCCCCTGATCGCCACAACCAGCGAGGACGTTCTGGGCAACCTCAAACGAAACCTGAGTTCTTATGGGCGGACCGGCGGGTCGGCACGCGAGGCGGTCCTGGCCACACCTCGATCACTCACTCCACCCAAGCGCCGCAATCTTGAGAAGCGCGCCCGCGAACTCGGCTTCACGCTCCGGAACATCCATGACCGCCACGACTTCGTGGGTCGTTTGTATCGGGACTCGATGTGGCGCAAGCAACTCCTCGGCCTGACCGGCGACCCGCCAGCCCTCTCCGCTCTACCAGGCAAGGCCGGATCTCGCCTGACGCTCGACCTCGTGGGCCGAGAGCGGGAAATGGGCTGGCTCCGCCGAGCCAGCGGAGACGTTGTCGTCGTCGGACAACCCGGGGTCGGGAAAACGGCGCTCCTCGAAGCGCTCGCTGGGGAGGGCGGCGGCCTTTTTTCGATCGTGAGCTGCACCGGGGGCGCGATGGTCGTGGCCCCCGGCAACATGCGGCGGATCGCCGACGCGTATCGAGCGCAGCGCCCGCCCCGAATCTTCATAGACGATGCCCACCTGAGCGACTCGCTCATCCTTAGCCTGACCCGGCTGCGCGCCGAGATCGGTGCGGAGTTTTCGATCGTCGCCACAACCTGGCCCAGCCGCGAAGGAGAAGTAAGGCGGGAAATTCATTGCCCGCCGGAAGGAGTCTTGCCAGTGAGAGGACTCGACCGAGAGACGGCAGAAAAGATCGTACGGCAAGTGCATCCCGGATTCTCCGACCATCTGGTTGGCGAGATCCTCAACCAGAGCGTCGACAACGTGCCGACCGATGATCCACTGACTGCGGAATACCACCAGGGCGGGCATGTTCGGCCGGGACTGGCGGTCACTTTGGCCCGATACGCCAGCCTGGGCGACCTTGCCGATCTGGCCACGGGCAAGCTGTTGCTCTCCGAAGTGAAGAAGGACGCCCGGCTGGCCGGATCAGAGCTCGATCATCTGGCGGCCTTCGCGCTGGGGGGGACCGCTGGCATGAGACTTGCTGCGGCGGCTCAAGCGTTGCACACGGCTGAAACGAACGTGCGGCAATCTCTGCTGCAAGCATCCGGCACCGGTATCCTGCGCGACATTCGAGGGGGCGCCGCTGCGATCCATCCCTGGCATCTGAGGCATGCCCTCGTGAAGCGCACTTTCTTCTCGGGCGCATCCAGCCTGACACTTGAACCGGCGATTGACCGCGTACAAGATGCCGCAGCGTGTACCGAGACGCTGATCGACGTACTCGCGAGGGGGGGACCATCGCTGGGCCATGAGACCCAGAGGCAGCTACATGACTTGATAAGAACGCGGTTGAGGAAGCAGGAGAGCCCCCACGTCGGGAGCACCCTGTGGTCATCGTACGCACGCACAGGTGCAGAAGCAGCAAGCTGGATTCTGGACAAACATCCGGACCGGACGGTTCTGATATCCGGCGCGGCGCTCAGACAGGCGCCCGACCGGTTTCTGGGAGAACTCGTTTCCAGAGCTCTTGACCATCCAGGCGAGGCCGATGCCCTTACCAAATCGATCCGCACATGGATCCTGGCCAGCCAGCCAGGCGGTGACGCCGTGGACCGCCGCGAGTTCCTTGTGCGCGCACTGGCCGAACGGACCGCCAGCGTTGATTTGAACCAAGCAAGTCGAGAGGTGGTAACCGAACTCCTCGCTGCTGCCTTCTCGTTGTCCTTCGAGACGTGGCGCGATGATCCGATAGAGATCACCAAGATCTCAATTGGTTTCGGCTCGCTTTCGGCGTCCGAAGTCCGGGAGATTGAAGATCTCTGGGCCTTGGCGCTGCCTGTTTTTCGCGGTCTGGGCCGATCCGGCGTGTCTTGTGCGCGGAACGTGGTCCACGACTGGCTCATCGGACCCCGCGCAGGCAAGGAGTTGGACGAGACCAAGCTCGCGGCGCGCGACCTGGTCCGACGGGTGTTGCCCACAGTTCTCGACCTGGCCGGAAACGAACCCGGCATCCTGCTCTGGGCGCATAGGCTCGCGACCGAGCGCCGACTGGAAGTGAGGCTGCCTGAGGTCGGTGATGCAACTCTGTGCCAGCTGTTCCCCAACCCGGCAGAACTCGATTCGCGGAACTGGTCTCGAGGTCCACTCGATGCGGCCGCGCGCGTATTTGGTCGGAAATGGCGACCCGAAGGGCCAGCGGCTGTGGTCACGCGCCTGATGCACTACGAACGCCAACGAGAACTGATGGGGCACAACTACCCAGGCGTGCTGGAACACATTCCCATGCATCTTGCTCAGCGCGTAAACGACCCAGGGCCGTGGCTCGAAGAACTGGTGGATCGCGAAGCGCCGCCGGCGTGGGTCGGTCCGTTTCTGGAAGCCGCTGCCGTGATCCCGGCAGCGAGCGAACGGGCTTGGGAAGCCGTTGCAAGGGATGACCGATACACAGTGCCGTGTGTGCGTGTTGGTTTGTGCTTTGCCGGGCTCCCCGCAGCGATCGTCGATCGCATCATGCAGCAGGTGCAAGGCTGGGCCGAGGATATGCTGTCTCACTCGATCGACTGGAACACTGTAGCCCGCGAATGGAAGCACCGCCTCCTGCGGCATCCGGAACCAACCGTCCGCGGGGCTGTTGCGGGCGGCATCTGGGCAGCCAACGGAAAGCGCCGACCGGGTGGACGGCTTGGCCCTGCTTGGGAGGACGCCGTTGTGACCTGGCGCAACGACCGGTTGATGTCTGAGGTGTTGCGCGCGAATGCGGGCATCGCGCGTGCTTGGATCCTGTCGGAGGCCCGAGCGAGTTCTGTCCGCAGAAGAAGGCGGCATTTGGCTTCCGACGCCGGCTCGTCCAACCTGACCATTGCGGAATGGCAGGCTCGCTTCAACCAACGCCTCAAGGAACCTTCGCTGGACGAAGGATTGCTTTCCACCGCGAGCGCCAGTCTGGACCTGGAAGATCGCCGAGACTTGATCAGCGCGATCCCGGAGGACGCCAACCCGACGTTGTTTCGGTATCTTGTCGTCGGCGATCCTGATCTATACGCCGTGCTCCTGCGCCGCCATGCACCGAAGGACGCGCATCTGGCTCCTCTCCGATGGGCACCGTCCGAAAAGCGGGAAGCTCTCGTTCAAGTGGCTATCAAACACGGCTACTCCCGGCGCGACACTGACGACTGCTAGCCGCTTAGTAGAATCCGATGGCCCTCGGTGGGCGTGGAGCCCTGCCCCCGGGCCACGCGGTCGCGGAGGAGTCTCGATGGCTGGAACACCGGCACGGCGCAGGCGGCAACTTCGACCGGTTCGCCGGTCCTGGGGTTGCGGGCGGCGCGGGCCTTGCGGTGCCGCCCCTTGAACGTCCCGAATCCCCGGATCTCGATGCCCTCTCCCCGTGCGAGCGCGTCCTTCACGGCGTCGAGAAAAGCGTCCACCACTAGCCCGCAGTCCTTCTTGGTAACCCTCGGGCCGACCACAACGGCGGCCTGTGCAACGAGATCGGCTTTGGTCATGTCGCTCTCCACGCTCGAAGTGTGGCCAAGTCTTGTCGTTGTCCACCAACAACTTGCGGTTACGCACGGGCTCTTTGTCAAGTTCGCTCCGATTCCAGCCTGCTGCCAGGCGTCGCCGGTTGTCGTCCGGCGGGCGACAGCCTAGACTTCGATGATGATCGCATCGTTCCGCCACCGTGGCCTGAAGGCGCTCTACGAGGGCCGGACGGCGCGGCGGGTCGCGCCGGAGCATGTGGCGAAGCTGCGGGACATCCTGGCGGCGCTCGACTTGAGCCGGGGGTCGGAGGGCATGGACCTTCCGGGCTTCCGGCTGCACGCGCTCAAGGGGGCGGCTGAAGGGACATTACGCGGTGTCGGTGTCCGGCAACTGTCGGGTTACCTTCCGGTTCGAGGACGGCGCGGCGGCCGATGCCGACTACGTGGACTACCATTGAAGGAGAAGCGAAGATCATGGCCATGCACGACCCGCCGCATCCGGGCGGCATCGTGAGGCGGCAGTGCCTCGAACCGTTGGGGCTGACCGTGACGCGGGCCGCCGAGGGGTTGGGCGTCAGCCGGCAGGCGCTATCGGAGTTGTTGAACGGGCACACCGGGGTCTCGGTCGAGATGGCGCTCCGGCTGTCGAAGGCCTTCGGCTCGACGCCGGAAGTCTGGCTCGGGATGCAGATGGCGTACGATCTGTGGCAGGCCCGAGGCCGCGCCGGGGAGATCGCCGTCGAGCGCTTCGCGGTGGCCTGACGCAACGCGCCCCGCACTCGAACTGGAACATGCGACCGTGCCCCTGACGCCCGAACAGCGAGCCCGCGAGAAGATCGACGGGCAACTCGATGCCTGCGGGTGGGCGGTTCAGGACTTCGCGTCCATGGACATCCACACGGCGCGCGGCGTGGCCGTTCGGGAGTATCCGCTGAAGTGGAAGCAGGGCGCGGAGATCAAGTCCGGCTTTGCCGACTATCTGCTCTACGCCGACGGACGGGCCATCGGCGTGATCGAGGCCAAACCCGCCGGGCACACGCTTCAGGGCGTGTTGACGCAATCCGAGAAGTACACGGAGGGACTGGACAAGTGGGTCCCGGCCTGGAACCGCCCGCTCCCGTTCGCCTACGAGTCCACCGGCGAGGTCACGCAGTTCACCAACGGACTCGATCCGGAACCGCGCAGCCGGGAGATCTTTACATTCCACCGGCCGGAGGAACTACTGCGGCTGCAAGGCCTCGGTCCGGCACAGTTGCGCGGTTTGCTCCGAGAGATGCCGGAGCTCCCCAAGGGGCGCCTATGGGACGTGCAGTACGAGGCGATCCAGGAGCTTGAACGGTCGCTGGCCCACGGCCGCCCACGCGCCCTCATCCAGATGGCGACGGGCAGCGGGAAGACGTTCACGTCGGTCACGGCCTGCCACCGGCTCATCAAGCACGCCAAGGCCGAGCGCATCCTCTTCCTCGTGGACCGCAACAACCTCGGCAAACAGACCTTGAGAGAGTTCCAGGAGTTCCGGGATACCGGCTCCGCGTACGCCTTCGCCGACGAGTTCGTGGTCCAACGGCTGCGCGGCAACGCGATCAAGGTATCCAGCAAGGTGGTCATCACGACCATCCAGCGCCTCTATTCGATGCTGAAGGGCGATCCCGAGTACGACCCCGCCAACGAAGACGAGTCGCTGTTCGAGTCAAGCGGCCCGCTCGGCGGCGAGCCCGTTCCGGTCGAATACACGCCGGGTCTCCCGATCGAGCACTTCGACTTCATCGTCATCGACGAGTGCCACCGCTCGATCTACAACGTCTGGCGGCAGGTCGTCGAGTACTTCGACGCTTTCCTCATCGGCCTGACCGCGACCCCGAGTCCGCAGACCATCGGGTTCTTCCGCAACAACGTCGTGCAGGACTACTCGCACACCAGGGCGGTGGCGGACGGGATCAACGTCGGCTACGACATCTACCGCATCAAGACGAAAATCTCCGAGGAGGGCGGAGCCGTGCTGGCCGAGGCCGACGCGTACGTGCCCCGGCGCGACCGGCGGACCCGCAAGACGACGCACGCGGAGCTCGGGGCCGACCTCACGTACACGGCGAACCAACTCGACCGCGACGTGGTTGCCCCGGACCAGATCCGGCTCGTCGCGCGCACCTTCCGCGACCATCTGTTCACGAAGATCTTCCCAGGCCGAAAGGAAGTCCCCAAGACGCTCGTGTTCGCGAAGAACGACAGCCACGCCGACGACATCGTGAAGATCCTCAAGGAGGAGTTCGGCAAGGGCAACGAGTTCTGCCGAAAGATCACCTCGAAGACGACGGGCGCGTCGCCGGAGGACCGGCTCAGCAGTTTCCGCAACTCCTACCATCCGCGCATCGCGGTCACCGTGGACATGATCGCGACGGGCACCGACGTGAAGCCGCTCGAATGCCTGCTCTTCATGCGCAACGTGAATTCGGCCGGCTACTTCGAGCAGATGAAGGGCCGGGGCGTGCGCGTCATCAAGCCGGGCGATCTACGGAAGGTCACCCCGGACGCGGAGCACAAGACCCATTTCGTGATCGTCGATGCGGTCGGCGTCTGCGAGCGCGACAAGACGCTATCGCCTCCTCTGGAGCGAAAGCCTTCGGCCAGCTTGAAGAAGTTGCTTCAGAGCGCCGCGATGGGGATGGCGCACGCGGATCTGGTGTCGAGTCTCGCGTCGCGTCTGGCGCGCCTGGGAAGGCGGGTGGACGAGACGCAGGCGGCGCGGATCGCGAAGGAGGCGGACGGACTGAGCTTGGCGGCGCTGACCGGGACTCTGCTCGACAGCATCGACCCGCACCTGACCCACGACGCGGCGGTGGAGCGGTACGGGCTGGCCGAAGACGACGATCCGACCTCGCAGCAATTGGACGCCGTGGAGCGCGAGCGCATGGCCGAGGCCCTCAAGCCGTTCACCAAGCCGGGGCTCAGGAAGGCGATCATCGAGATCCATCAGAGCCTCTACCAGATCATCGACGAGGCGGCCATCGACGTGTTGCTCGACTTCGGGCACAGCGAGGCGGCGGTCGAGAGCGCGCGCTCGAAGCTGGACGACTTCCAGCGGTTCGTCGAAGACAACAAGGACGAGATCGAGGCGCTCCGGATCCTGTACAGCCAGCCGTACCGGGCCGGGCTTCGCTACCGCCACGTCAAGGAGCTCAGGGACGCGCTGCGGAATCCGCCGGTCAGCCTTCACGACCCGGCCAACGGTCTGTGGCGGCTCTACGAGGCGCTGGAGCCGGAGAAGGTCACGGGCAGGGGCGGGAATGCGCTCGTCGATCTGGTCGCCATCGTGAGGCACGCGATCAAGCCCGAGGAGGCGCTCGTTCCCGTGGCCGAGCAGGTGGAGGCGCGCTACCAGGCATGGCTGGAGGAGAAGGCGCGCGGAGGGCACGAGTTCGCCGCCGAGCAGCGGCGGTGGCTGGACGCAATCAAGGACCATATCGCTTCCAGTCTTGCGATAGAACGGGAGGACTTCGAGGACGTGCCGTTCAACCAGTGGGGCGGGCTCGGTGGCGCATGGCGCGCGTTCGGCAAGGATCTGGACGGCGTGCTGGCCGAGTTGAACGAGAGGCTGGCGGCATGAGCGCGTTGCCGACGGGTTGGGCGGAGGTGGAGTTGGGTGAGGTGTGGCGCGAGTCACGAGCCCGAGTACGGCCCGCGGCGATAGGCCCGACCAAGTACATCGGCCTCGAACATGTCGCGAGCGGTACCAACCGAATCACCGGCCACCGATGCTCCGAAGGAGTGAAGAGCACCGTCGCCGCGTTTTCCTCCGGCGACGTGCTGTACGGACGACTGCGGCCTTACCTGAACAAGGTGGTCCGCCCCCACGAGTCCGGCGTCGGCTCGACCGAGTTCCTCGTGTTCAAGGAGTCTTCCGCGTTGGCAAACGCGCTCCTGATGCACCTGTTGTCGTCCAGCGATCTCGTCGCGTATGCGAGTGCCAACTCGGCTGGTGTCAACCTGCCTCGCGTTTCCGCCCAGCGGCTTGGCAAGTATCGCTTCGGGCTTGCCCCCCTTCCTGAGCAGCGTCGAATCGTCGCCAGGATAGAGTCCTTGTTCGCCGAACTGGACGAGGGCGTCGCCGCGCTGAAGCGGGCGGAGGCCAATCTGGAGCGCTACCGGGCTTCCGTCCTCAAGTCGGCGGTCGAGGGCAGGCTGACCGAACAGTGGAGGAAAGAAAATCCGCCCGAGGAGACCGGCGAGCAACTGCTTCGCCGCATCCTGGCCGAACGGCGGAAGCGCTGGGAGGCGGAGCAACTCGCAAAGTTCGAGGCGCAGGGGAGGAAACCGCCGCGCAACTGGAAGGCGAAGTACAAGGAGCCGGTGGCACCGGACGCGAGCGGGTTGCCGGAACTGCCGGAAGGGTGGTGCTGGGCGACGGTGGATCAGGTGAGCCTGACCGTGCAATACGGATCTTCGGCGAAGACTTCCCCAGAGCCAGAAGGCGTACCGGTGCTGCGCATGGGGAACATCCAGCAAGGCGCACTCGATCTCCAAGATCTCAAGTACCTTCCATTCGATCACCGTGAGTTTCCGAAGCTCCTGCTCAGGGACGGTGATCTGCTATTCAATCGCACGAATAGCGCCGAACTGGTGGGTAAGACGGCAGTCTACAGAGGTCGTCCAGATCCGTGTTCTTTCGCGTCCTATCTCATCAGCGTGAGGATTCTGCGCGCGCGACTGTCTCCGGTTGTGGCCAACGCTTTGAATTCATCTTGGGGACGAGCATGGATCGCCTCAGTGGTCTCCCAGCAGGTTGGTCAAGCAAACGTGAACGGGACGAAGCTGCGCGGTTTTCCGTTCCCGTTGCCCCCGGAGGCGGAGCTGGGCGAGATCATTCGCCGATCTGATGACGCGAGCGATGCGGTCATGCGCTCGACCGGCGCGATCGCCGATCTGCTGCACCAAACGACTGCCCTCCGCCAGTCCATCCTGAAGCGCGCGTTCGAGGGCCGGCTGGTACCGCAGGATCCCACCGACGAACCTGCGTCCGTCCTGCTGGAGCGCATCCGGGCCGAGCGGAAATCGGAACGGAAGCGGAGAAAGCGCCGCCCGGCGAAGCCGAGACTCCAACTCAAGAGCCGAATCCCCTGATGCCGAACGACACCCGGCAGATCGTCAACAAGGCGTGGAGCTTCGCGCACCTGCTCCGCGACGATGGCCTGTCCTACATGGCCTACACGGAACAGATCACATTCCTGCTGTTCCTGAAGATGGCGCACCAGAGGACCCAGCCGCCGTGGAACCGGCCTCCCATCGTGCCGGAGGGACTCGACTGGCCGAGCCTCCTCGCCCGCGATGGTGAGGAGCTTGAAACGCATTACCGAAGCATCCTGACGGAGCTTCCCAAGCGGGGCGGGATGCTCGGCGAGATCTTCAAGAAGGCCCGTCAGGAGATACAGAACCCGGCGACGCTGAAGCGCCTGATCGTCGACCTGATCGACCCCGAGGACTGGATGTCGATGCGCGCGGACGTGAAGGGCGACATCTACGAGGGCCTGCTGGCCAAGTCGGCCCAGGAGTCGCCGAAGGGCGCGGGCCAGTACTTCACGCCCCGCGAACTCATCAAGGCCGTCGTGGACTGCGTTCGTCCGGGGCCGGACGACACCGTGTGCGATCCCGCCTGCGGCACGGGCGGCTTCCTGCTCGCCGCACACGATCATGTGGTCCGCGAGCACGGGAGCACGCTGGACCCCGACCAGAAGGCGCACCTGCGGACGAGCTTCGTACACGGCTGGGAGATCGTGCCCGCGACCGCCCGGCTCTGCATCATGAACCTGTACCTGCACGGAGTCGCCCCGGACGAGCCCCCGATCCGGTCGGGAGTGGACAGCTTGGCGAACGACCCCGGAGAGCGTTTCTCGATGGTGCTCACCAACCCGCCGTTCGGCAAGAAGAGCAGCGTCCGGATCGTGAACGAGGAGGGCGAACTGGAGACGGAGTCCGACACCTACGAGCGTCAGGACTTCTGGACGAGCACCAAGAACAAGCAACTCAACTTCCTCCAGCACGTGAAGACGCTTCTCCGGCCGCACGGCACCTGCGCCATTGTGGTTCCCGACAACGTCCTGTTCGAGGGCGGCGCGGGCGAGACGGTGCGGCGGAACCTGCTCCAAGCGTTCGACGTGCACACGCTTCTCCGGCTCCCGACCGGGATCTTCTACGCTCAGGGGGTGAAGGCGAACGTCCTGTTCTTCGACGCGAAGCCCGCGCGAGAGAAGCCGTGGACGGAGCGGCTGTGGGTCTACGACCTGCGGACCAACAAGCACTTCACGCTCAAGATGAAGCCGCTCCGGCGCGCCGACCTGGACGACTTCGTTACCTGCTACCGGCCGGGGGAACGCCACAGGAGGGAGGCGACGTGGAGCGCGGAGCACGAGGGCGGCCGCTGGCGGGCGTTCGAGTATGACGAACTGGCCAAGCGCGAAAAGCTGAACCTGGACTTGCTTTGGCTCAAGGACAGCGCGCTTGAGGACAGCGAGAACCTGCCCGAGCCCGAGGTGCTGGCGGCGGAGATAGTGGAGGACCTGGAGGCGGCGCTGGAGGCGTTTCAGGCGGTTGCAGGGGAGCTTGAAACCGCAGGAAATGGTATGCCAGGAACTGGGCTCCCGCCGGAACAACAGGAGAAGGCAACCCATGACTGAACGCTTCTCGGACCGGGAGGGCTACCGGCCACCCGCCGCTCCGATCACTGTCCGCGAGGAAGCGCCACCGGAGTTGCGGGGTGCCATTTTGATCCTCGCGCAGGAAGCAGGGATGAACCCATCCAGCATGCGCGATGTGGTATGCCAAGTCTTGTTGGTGACGCCTGACTCCAACAACTGGTCTGAATACCCGAACATCTGGGATGAGGTTCACCGGGACTTGATGTACGCCCCGTGGTACAGGGTCTACGATATCGCAGAATCCCTGTACGCTCGTATCCGCATTTACGGTACGAGTGTCACTGCGAACTTCGCTCGTCGCTTGAACGAGTTCTTGGTCGAAAACGGAATCGGTTGGGAGCTCTGCGATGGAAAGATCGTCCACAGGGGCTCTGAATCGTTCGTCAAGAGCACCCAGGACACGCCTCGTATCTTGAAGGAGTCAGGCTTCCAAACGGCAGCGAACGAACTGCGGGAAGCCTTGGGGGACATTTCGCGGCGCCCTGTCCCGGATTCTACCGGCGCCATCCAGCACGCCATGGCGGCGCTTGAAGCGACTGCTCGCGAAGTGACCGGGCAGCCAAATCCGACACTCGGCAAGCTCGTCAGCAGGCTGAGCTTGCCTGCACCGCTCAATCAAGCGGTCCATAAGCTCTGGGGCTACGCGTCCGACCGGGGACGCCACATTCGTGAACAGCAGACCATCGACGCCACAGAGGCCGAGCTGATCGTGTCCGTCGCCGGCTCACTTTGCGCTTTCCTCGCCCAGCGCCATTCCTGACCGCACGAAAGGCACAGTGAGCCCGCCGGATTGGTGTGTCCCGCCGGAGCGGGTGTCCTATGCCCATGGATCGCAGGGCACAGGCGGCCGCAGGTAGTTCAGCGATCGTAGGCAGGTGCAGATGACCTAGCAGTCGATGATCGGGCGGGGCGGGGCCTGCCGAACGAAGGGTGGGATCTACATCCAGGTGGCCGCTCTTACGATCCAATCAACGTTTGAGTAGGCGCTTCAGCCTCGGGTATGCCTCGCACGCCTCCACCAGCGAGGCCGGGGCCGGCTCCGCGAGCTTCTGTTGCTTGTGGCACATGTGGAACAGCCGGTCGGCCAGTGGCTGGCAATCGGCTTCACGCCGGAGGTGCCGATAGCGGGTCGTCTCGTCGAACTCGTGGCCGCTCAGGTATTGGAACCACGTCTCGATACTGCGGCGCGGAACCACAACGAGAACCGGATCCGAAGCTCGAAGAGCCACGATGCCCCGTACCGCGCACTGCTGTTGAAGCTGCATTCGACGAGCTGCCGTCGATTCCTTGTCCGCATCTGTGACCGCGATCAGGACAACCCCGCGCCGGCCCCGAATCAGCTCCAACTGGTCGGGGAACTGCTCACGCACGCGCTGCTCACCGGATCCACTCCCAGCCGCAAACGGAACACTGTGAATCCGGTGACGGAACCCGCGTCCAAACCGGCGACGGAGGAAGCGACGGAGGAACATGTCCGTCTGCAAGTCCTCACAGAGCAGGACCACGCTCGTGCTCACCGCTCCCAACCCCGTGCGACCACTTCGGAATAGGATGCCGGCCCCACCGACGAAGGTGGTTCGTACTTCACCCGCGCCAGTCCGTCGTCATCCCGGAAGAACCACTTGGCCTTCCCGCCCAGGTAGTCGATTGTCACGGGGTGATGGGAGATGATGACAGCCTGTTCGAGAGTGTCTCCCAAGGCTTCGGAGAGCGCCACGACCCACGGCTGCACTTCACGCAGCGAGATGTAGTTGTCGGGCTCATCGACGAACAGCGACGCCCTCGCCGCCCCTCCGTCGCAGAATCGCAGTAGGCAATACAGGGCGATCAACGCCCGCTGCCCGTCCGACAACTGCCCGAGCCGGTACCGCGAACGCTTGTGAGGCCGCTTGAACACAGCCTCCAATGCACGAGCATTTTCACCAGTGGCGATGAGACTCAGTGACTCAAATGAGGGAAGCACGTCACGGAGATCACCCAGTAAGTCCACGGCAGCGCCCAGCCGCTCAGGGGAGACCCTGCGGTACCACGCGACAAAATTGGTCATAGCCTGTGTCAGAAGCTCGTCTTCCGTCCTGGCTTCCTCCTCGAAGATCGGCGGGCAAGGTTGGACGATGGTCCACATCGCCAACTCCCTCTTGAAGCGAGACAGTTTCTTGTTGTCGTGCCGCTCATGCAGGGCAGCGAGTCCAGATTGCGTCCAATCGAACGGGTACTTCGGTCCTTGACTCCCGTCATCCCGGTAGAGCTGAGCCTCGCCGATTCGGAACTCGAAGAGGGGTCTCTTGTCGCACAGAAGGACTTCCTCGTCAATTCGCATTAGCCTGGGTTCGCGGTGGCCGATGCTCAACCGGTAGTGGTACGAGTGACCCGCGATGTCGAGATCAAGTTCGAGCTTCTGCCGCACGCCACCATCCTCGTGGTCGCCGGGGCTGTCCTGGTGGTTGCCGGCGTAAAGCTGTGATAGGTCCCTTCGCCGGAAGACCTCGTCGACCCTTCTGCCTCGGTAGACGAGGCTCTGAATCTTCAGCAGCACGTCGAACACCGAGCTCTTGCCGGTGCCATTCAAGCCCAAGAAGACATTCAGCTCGTCGAGCTTCAGTTCGAAGTTCACGAGACAGCGGAAGTTGTCCGCGTAGAATCTCTGGATCATGGTATCGTCCCCTCGGGTGTTCGACTGCCGAATTGCTACGAACCAGAATCTAGAGCTCACGGCCCACCGTACGCTACCGGCCACGACATCCCGGATGCCGACCCTGCCGTGCGGACCGAAGGCAAGCCAGGCTAGGGCGCGGGCGATCTGGTTCAGGTTCACGCCGATGCCCGGTGGAGTCGACCCGTTCCCTGGCGCCGAGACGGTGAACGCTGCCTCGCGGACCGGCTGCCCCAGCGCCCTGCGGCGCATTTAGCCGCCCTTCGTCATGCGGGCCGCTCCGGCTCGCTCGGCGATCTCCGCGGCCTCCGCGGTCGTGACGCGCACGCCGATCGTGCGGCTCCTGCGTTCGGCCTCGGGCTTCCGGGGACGGACCATGTCGCGCGGCCTCCTTGTGGCGCGCGGAATGTCGTTGCGGGGGTCCGGGGGATACCCCCCGGGCCAGAGGTTTTCGTGAAAACGTAAACACATCTACCTCCTCCGAAACCCCGCAAACGCGGGGACCCTGTGCTGATGGCCGCCTTCGTGCGCACGGTCAACCGTCCGGGCGTCTACGGCGACGGGCGAGGCGGGCGGGGACTAAGCCTCCGGGTGCACCGGACGAAGACCGGCCGCATCAGCAAAACGTGGCGCCAGCGACTTTGGATCGAGGGACGGCTGACTTCGGTCGGGCTCGGGCCGTATCCCGAAATCACGCTCGCCGAGGCGCGCCGGAAGGCGCTGGACAACAGCCGCGCCGTCGTCCACGGCGGCGACCCGCGCGGGCGCGGCGTCCCGACGTTCGCCGACGCGGTCGAACGCACCATCGAGTTGCATCGGGACGGTTGGAAGGCGGGGAGCCCATTACCCCAGCAGTGGGAGTCGTCATTCCGTCTCCACGCCGCTCCGCTCCTGGAAAAGCCGGTGGACCGGATCACGAGCGCGGACGTGCTGGCGTGCCTCGCGCCGATCTGGACATCGAAGCCCGCCGCCGCGCGGAAGGCCCGCAACCGGATCTCCGCCGTCTTTCGCTGGTGCATTGGGAAGAACCTCCGCCCGGACAACCCGGTGGACCGGGCGGTCGTGGCGCTGCCGAGGGCGAACGGCAACGCGCCGACTCATTTCCGCGCGCTTCCGCATCGGGAGGTCGCGGTCGCGCTCGGGGCGATCCGCGGGGTCAGGTACATCCACCCGTCGGCGGTGGTATGCGTCGAGATGATCGTGTTGACGGCGGTGCGGGCCGGAGAGGCGCGCGGGGCGCGGTGGGGACGAGATTGACCTGGAGGCGGCGCGGTGGACGATCCCGGCGTCGAGGATGAAGGCCGGGCGCGAGTTCTCCGTCCCGTTGAGTGCGGGCGCGCTGGCGGTGCTTGAGCGGGCGCGGGCGCTGTCTCCCGACTCGTCGCTGGTGTTTCCGTCGAGAAAGGGCGGGGTATTGCCGAGGAACGTGCCGGGGCGCGTGCTTCGGCGAGCCGGTATCGCTTCGACGGTTCACGGGTTCCGGTCGAGCGCGCGGTTGTGGATGGCCGAGTCGGGCGTCCCCGCCGAGGTCGTCGAAGCCTGCCTCGCCCACGTCCCGCGCAGCCAGGTCGTTCAGGCGTATCAGCGCTCCGACCTGCTGGAGCGCCGCGCCGAGGTCATGCAGGCGTGGAGCGAGTACGTCACGCGGCGATAGGCGACCGCCTCCGCGAAGAGCTCAGAGCCCGTTTTCCCGGCGGTCCACGCACACCTCGGGGTAGATACGGGCCACAGGATCGTATGTGGACGCCCCTAAGTGGGCAAGCGCGGATTCAGAACCGAGTTGGTGGCAGTTGGCCAAGTACTGTCGTATGTCCGTCTATGGACGCCCCCGATAACGCAAGCATTTCTTTGAACGGCTCGGTGCCTGTGGTCAGGTGCTGTCGTCTATCCGGCCTGTTGGTGCAGCCTGTCGTGTCTGAGGCTGCTGGCCCGTATGGAGATCCGCGGATCGGGTCCAAATCGGCCTCGCAGGCTTGAGAGCCTTCGGACATACCCTGGTTTTCCCGATCCCGTCTCATTGACCGTTGCCCTTACCCGTTCGTTCGTCCTGCCCACATCATCTCCCGACAGCTTCTCTCCTTTCGGCTTCTCTCCTTTCGGCTTCTCTCCTTTCGCTGCCCGGTCAGGCGGCGGCGCGAGCCCGGTAGATCTCCTTCTTCGTGGTCAGCGCCCAGACGACCCGTGCCGTCCTGTTGGCCAACGCCACCGCTACCAGCATCTTGGGCTTGCGTACCAACATCCTGGCCAGCCATGGGTCCGATGCCTCGCCGCGTCGACTCTCGTGGTGGACAACCGCCATGGCTCCCGTGATCAAGAGTCGCCTGAGGTCGCGCTGACCCATCTTTGATATCCTGCCAAGTCTGGGTTTGCCCCCGGTCGTGTGTTGCCGCGGCACCAAGCCGAGCCAAGCCGAGAAGTCGCGCCCCCGCCGGAAGCTCTCCATCGGTGGGGCGAAAGCTTGGATGGCCAGCGCGGTGATCGGCCCGATTCCAGGGATCGTCATCAGGCGTGCCGTCTCCTCGTCGGCCCGCGCGCTCTTCCGGAACTCGCGACCGAGTCCGTCGATCTTCTCATCGAGCTCATCGATCTGCCGGAGCAGCAACCAGCCCAACTCGACGACCGCCCCCGGCAGGCCACAGTCCCCGGCCTCGAGCTCCCCGACCAGCTGCCGGATCCGGGCCCTGCCCTGCGGAGCCACAACGCCGTACTCGGCCAGGTGGCCCCGCAGTGCGTTGATCGTCTGCGTGCGCTGGCGCACCAGCAGGTCACGCGTGTGAAAGAGCATCGCCTGTGCCTGCTGCGCTTCGGTCTTGACTGCCACGAAGTGCATGGTCGGACGGTCGGCCGCTTCCGTGATCGCCTCCGCGTCCGCCGCGTCGTTCTTGCTCCGCTTGACGAAGGGCTTCACGTAGATCGGCGGGACCAGCCTGACCTCGTGGCCGAGCGCCGCGATCTCCCGGCCCCAGTAGTGGGCGCTGGCGCACGCCTCCATCGCCACCGTACACCCCGGGTGCGACGCCAGAAAGCTCAGCAGCTTGCCGCGGCTCAGCTTCCTGCGGTACGCCACCGACCCGTCCGCCCTCGCTCCATGCACCTGAAAGCTCCGCTTTGCCAGATCGATCCCGATGATGGTAACCTCTTCCATGTGGATGCCTCCTCCCTCAGATGGTCAGACCTCTCAAGGTCGCAATCGCTTCAGTACCATCTTGGCACATCGCGATGCCGCCGGGAGGGGGCGTCCACTCCATCGGCCTCTTGATGCAGCGCTGTTTTGGCTGCGGGCCCGTATGGTGTTCGTGAGATCGGATCCAATTCGCCCTCAGCGGGCTCAAGAGCCCTCGATCCTGCACTGGTTTTTCCGACCCCGTCTTGTCGACCGTTTGCCCTTACGCGTTCCTGCGTCCTGCTAACCAACAACCTCCCGCCAGCTGCTTCGCTTTTCGCTTCTCTCCTTTCACCGCCCGGTCAGGCGGCAGTGCGAACCCGGTAGGTCTCCTGCTTCGTCGTCAGTGCCCATACCTTCCGCGCCGTCCTGTTGGCGAGCGCCACCGCGACCAGCAGCTTCGGCTTGCGTGCCAACATTCCGGCCAGCCACGACGCTCTCATGTTTGTCAAGTAGGCGATGGGGCGGTGAGGACGCGGTAGATCTCGCGGGCCACGTAGCGCTTCAGGCAGCGCATGACCTCGCGTTTGGACAGCCCCTCCCCGGTGCGCCGCTCGACGTAGGTCCGGGTTCGTTGGTCGGTGCGCATCCGGCACAGGACGATCATGTGGAGGGCGGAGTTGGCCTGGCGGTTCCCGCCGCGATTGAGACGGTGGCGTCGCGTCTTACCGCTCGAGGCGGGCAGCGGGCAGGCACCGCACAGCATCGCGAAGCTCGCTTCGGAGCGCAGCCGGTCGGGATTCTCGCCCGCGGTGACCAGGAGCTCGCCCGCACTGGCGGTTCCCACGCCTTCGAGCTTGAGCAGATCGGGTGCGAGTTCCTCGACGAGCGGAGCGATGAAGCGGTCGAGTTCGGCGATCTCGTCGTCGAGGGCCAGGATCCTGCGGGCGAGGGACTTCAGCGAGAGCTTGGTCGCGACCGTCGGATCCCGGTATCCCGCGGCGTCCGGCCTCCAGGCCGCGCAGATGCGCAAGCGCCGCATGCGGGTGAGGTTGCGGACCTGGTCGCGCACCTTGTCCGGCGCGGCGACGATCGTGTTGTGGAGCTGCTGCAGGGCCGCCCGGCGGCACTTGACCGCGGTCTTGCGAGTGGTGCGCAGCACCCGCAGGGCCTCCACCGCGCCGCCGCGGTCCCTGGCCACTTGGATTCGGCATCCCGTGCGAACCGCCTCGGCCGCCGCGACCGCATCGAGAGCGTCGTCCTTTCCCCTGGCTCGTCGCGCGGCCCGGTCGGGACCGGTCACCTCGAGGACGGGCACTCCGGACAGCGCCAGGTGCCGGGCGATGCCGGCACCGTAGCTGCCGGTGGATTCGACCCCCACGCGCAGCAGCTCGCCGTGAGACCGGAACCAGGCAAGCATCGCCCGGTATCCGGCTCGTGTCGTGGAGAACGATTCGGTGCCGAGCACCGCGCCTTCGAGCGTCACAATGGCGGCGGTGTGCAGGTCCTGGTGGGTATCGACGCCTCCGACGATCCCGCTGCTTTCAACTGGCGTACTGGCCATGTCGGCCCCCTCCGTCCATGATGGGTGAACAGGTTGGCACCGAACTCGGCCGATGTCGGACATGACAGTGAAGGGACGCCTTGGGCCAGGCTCTCATGAGGTCACGATGTCGGTCGAGGTCGGAGCCTCGACCGGTTGCCCCTGGGTGGCCGACGAGTCCGGGGAATGACAGTTCGGTCGGTCCGAGTGCGGGTCAAGGCACCCAGGGGCGGCCGCGGCCGCCCCTGCATCGACTTCCAGAAGCGTCTATCCGTGATTGAGTCAGACCACCCGAAGGGAACCGGCTCTTAAACACTCACTGTCCGTGATCTCGCCGCGCCGGCTCGCCTGCTGAACGACCGCCATGGCTCCCGTGATCAGGAGCCGTCTCAGGTCTCTCTGGCCCATCTTCGATATCCTGCCCAGCCTCGGCTTGCCGCCGGTGGTGTGCTGCCGCGGCACGAGGCCGAGCCAAGCCGAGAAGTCGCGGCCGCGCCGGAAGCTCTCCATCGGCGGCGCGAAGGCCTGGATGGCCATCGCGGTGACCGGTCCCACTCCGGGGATCGTCATCAGCCGCGCCGTCTCTTCGCACTCCCGGGCGCTCGTCCGGAGTTCGCGGTCGAGCCCATCGATCCTCTCATCGAGCCCATCGATCCGCCCGAGCAGCAGCCAGCCCAGTTCGACGACCGCCTCCGGCAGGCCACAGTCCCCGTCTTCGAGCACCGCGGCCAACTGCCCGATCCGGGCCCTGCCCTGGGGAGCGACAACGCCGTACTCGGCGAGGTGGCCCCGAAGCGCGTTGATCGTCTGCGTGCGCTGGCGCACCAGAAGGTCACGCGTGTGAAAGAGCATCCCCTGCGCCTGCTGCGCCTCGGTCTTGACCGCCACAAAGTGCATGGTCGGACGCTGGGCCGCTTCCGTGATCGCCTCCGCGTCCGCCGCGTCGTTCTTGCTCCTCTTGACGAAGGGCTTCACGTAGATCGGGGGAACCAGCCTCACTTCGTGGCCGAGTGCCGCGATCTCACGGCCCCAGTAGTGGGCGCTGGCGCACGCCTCCATCGCCACCGTACACCCCGGTTGCGAGGCGAGAAACCTCAGCAGCCTCCCGCGGCTCAGCTTCCGGCGGAAGACCACCGACCCGTCCGCCCTCGCCCCGTGCACCTGAAAGCTCCGCTTTGCCAGATCGATTCCGATGATGCTAACCTCTTCCATGTGGATGTCTCCTCCCTGTGATGGTCAGACCTCTCAAGGTCGCAATCGCTTCAGTACCATCATGGCACATCGCGATGCCGCCGGGAGGGGGCGTCCACTCCATCGCCCAAGATCGACGATCTCCGGTCCCCGAGGGGCACGGGGCAGGGCGAAATCCGACCGGGCGGCAGGAGCGCCGGGGTACGGCGGAGGGCCGTTTCGAGGCAGGCGGCCAAGAGGCCGGGGAGCTTGCCGGCCGACGGCTCGGCGGACGCTGTTCCGGGCGGCGGCCCGTGACCCAATCATGCAAATCACGCGGGAATCTGCATGATTGGTACAGACAAGCCAGCATACTCTCCGTGGCCACACTCCGCGTGCCCCAGGAGAGGCTGGCGGGGGGCCGTGCCCCCTCTAACCCCCGACGGCAAACGGCGCGGAGTTGCCGTTGGACGCGCCGTGTGATTCGTCCGTCCGGCAGGGCGTGGGCGCCGTCGAAGACGACGCCGGGGAGTCCTCCGCCATCCTCGGGGCGAGTCTCACGTTCGGACGATGAGCCGCGGCGCACGCTTCATCCTTCGCCTCAGGGGAGCCATCGGGCACCCCTTGGCGCTCCTCCACATAGACGGCGCGGAGGCCGTCCCCGGAGCTGCCGACGACGAGTTGTCGGGCGCTCGCGAATGGCCGAGCAAGGACCCGGGATGCGCCGTCCCGGCTGGCCGTTGGGCTTCCCGCACGGGATGGATGGACCGGGAGCGACCCCAGGCGGGGTTGGGATGGCAGCGCACATCCCGGCCGTCGCCGTGCCGTACCAGGCACCCGAAGGGAGGGGTCGCTCCCGCCACGACCGCACTCTCCGGAACGGCACCGCCGTTCGTGCGGCCGTGGTGCAACCGCAACGCGGGCAGCGACATGCGGAGCCTCTGCCCGTGCACATGGACACGACGATTCCGTGCACATGCACCCCGATGTCGATGTGCACGCGCGGTACGCCACCGACCCCGGCCGATCGGCGGTCAGGATCCGTCCGGCTCAAACGCCATACCGATAGCCGTGGATCATTCCTCCGGGCAGGCCCGAATCGGAGCAGAGCCCTCATCTCGACGAGCCGGTGAAGGCAGCCGTTTGAGACCACCGGATCGGCGTAGACGAAGACGGCGCGCTCCGTTCGTGCGGGCGAAGCACGGCGATCTTTGGAAGGCGCTCTGGGACATGGGCGTCAAGATCGAAGTGGTTGCGGTCGTCCGGAGATGGAAGGAGTGGGGTAGGACGAGCAGGGTGCTGACCAACTGGTCGCGGTATCCGCGCCCGTCCGAAGTCGACGAGGAGATCCGGCGCGACCTCGCCCGGATCGAGCAGGCCATCCTCGGGGGGGATGTCGGCGTCCTCGACAAATACGATCGGCTTGCAGGCCGCCCTGAAGCGCGCCAACGTCCTTGAGAAGCGCGCGAGCCGGCGGGCAGGCCGGGGGCTGACGGAACGCGTTGACACTTGGATGACGGATCGGCTGGCGTGGGCTCGATTCTATTGGGAGACCTGATGTCCGGGGCCGTACCGGAGGTGTGCAAGAGACAATGGGGGTCGATGCACATTTTGGGGCTCCGGTGATGCACACCGGTCGATCTGCATATCCGTCGACGCGGCAACGTCTTGGGGCTTCGCCGCGCGGTCGGCCGTGGCGCAGGAGCCGCTTGGGGCGTGGAGGGGAGTTACCCCAGGGGCACAGATGCCCGGTTCGGGCGCGGGGCCGTGCGCGTTTTCACACGCTCGTCCCCGCCCCCTGCTGGGGTCGCTCCCCGAAGAATTATCCCTGCGGGAAGGCGAACCTCAACGTCGTCATCGTTCCCGGACGACGGAGCCGGTCGGCTGCTGGCGGCGGTCGCCGCCGGTCCACCGAATTGTCGGATCGGATGTCGTCTCCGGTTGGGGATTCAGCGCGGTGATGGTCGGGCGGATCTGGCCCACCGCCGCTGGCGTCGTCCTCGGCGTCGTCGGACTGCTCTTGATCCTTTGGGCCTCGCCCTTCGGCCGACAGGCGGTTCCGGGCGGTGGCCGGGCGTCAATCGTGCGCGAAGTGGTCGCGGAGCGTTCTCCCGGTACAGGCGCATTGATCGAGCGGTTGCGGCGGACCAACCTGCTCAACGCGGGCGAGATCCATGACCGGCTCGGCCTGGAGGGCACATCGCCCGCCCGCGCCGGACGCGGCTTTCTGACGCACAGTCCGTACGAGCCGCCCTACCGCGAGTCCTGTCCGACCTTGGCCGACCTCCGGTATCCGCTTCCCCCGCACCCGCAGAGCTACGAGTGGGACGAGGCGTCGGGAACGTTTTCGTTTCGCGGCCAGGAGCCGGTCCTCGAATGGTACTCGTCGCTCGGGTCGGACACCGAGGTGTGCGCCGTCCGGTTCGCCGATTCCGCGCGCGTGGATTACCGGCTCCGCACCTTTCCCGACGCGGAGAGCGCGTTCGCGGAAGATCACGTCGTCACCCATCGCCGCCACTGCGGCACCTGTTCGTCGCTGCGGGATCTCGCGGCCTACATGGCGAGCCCGGATCTCGCTTCGCCCGCGAGGACGTGCGCAAGGAGGCTGACGGCCGGGGGCGTCAAGAAGTGCCTCATGGAGGAGATCGGCCTGTCGGAGCGCTGCGCCGAGACGTGGACGTACAACGTGCTGCACACGAGGCGGCACTGCGCCGGGGCCTGCATCGGGCATCACGGCCTCTGGAACGTGCTGACGAACGACATGGACGGCGTGCACACTGACGAGGACGGCGAACTGAACCCCTGTCTGGCCTGCGACGAACACACCTCCGGCCCGGGTTTCCGGTACGCGGCGGGACGCACCCGGCGCTCCTCGGGGCTCCTGTCGGCGATCCCCCGGACGGCGGGCGAGATCTACGCCGTCGATCACTGGCGCTATTTCAGATGACGGACGGCGCTACTCCGGAAACCGGGCCACCGGCGGACCGGCGACATTGACCCTGCCCGACCGTGCGTCCAGTGTTCAAATCGAATGCGATTGAACGACCTCCCGTTCATCCGCGTCCATCGGGCGCGGACCTGCCTCCAGAAAGGGTAACGGACATGGGCAGCTTGCATGATGCCGTCATGCAGTACGTGGAAGAGGAAATGAAGAAGGACCCCGGCGTGACGAACGCGACATTGTTCGCCGGTGCCTGCGAGATCGACGAGTCGATCGGGGGGCTTAGGCCGCAACAGTTTCACGCCAGGTATCGGTTGCCGGTGACGCGGCGGATGGCGGAGCAGCGGCGGCCCGCACGGCAGCAGAAGCCGGTCCCGGAGCCCGACCCCGCGCCCGCGGCATCCGGCGACGGTACCGCCGTCATGGAGTACGTGGAGCGGACGCTCGAAGCGAACCCCGGCGTGAAGAACGCGGACCTGTTCGCGGGTGCCCGCGAGATCGACCCCTCCGTCGCGGAACTCTCGGGCCGACAGTTCCACGCGAAGTACCCTCTCCAAGTGAAGGCGCGGCTCGCAAAGGCCGCCGCACCCAAGCCCAAGACGCCGCCGGAGCCGGAGGTCCCAACGGTTGAAGAGACTGCCCCCGAGGATGCGCCGCCGCCACAGGCGGGCGACCCGGTTGCCGTCCGCCGTCTTCTGCTCGATCTGGCCAAGGAACTCGCGACTGCGGAAAGCAAGGCGGAAGTGATCGAGGTGATGGCCCGGTTGGATGACTATGTGGCCGAGATCATGGAGGCGGCGCGCGGCTGAGCACAACGAGACGGGTCGAGAGCACCACGCGCCCCTGACCGGCTGGCCAAACGCCTTGGCGGCTTCGAGACATCTGAGGCGGGCGCGGACGACGGCTGCCCAACGCCTTCCCCGCAAGGGGACTGCTGGCTGGGAGAGACCCCGTAGCGGCGGGGGGATGAGGCTGTCCGGCCCTATCCCCCGCGGTGCCGATTGAGGCATGCCGAAATGGGGGGTCTCTCCCAGCCACGTCCAAGGAGCGCGGATCGGCATCGGCGCTCCGCCGGACGTGACGCAACCGAAAGCGCGCCAGCGGCATATGGAACCGGAGGCATGTACATCGCAGGTGCGATTTCCTGTCCGGCGACCCGCGAAGCACCATGTACACTCGTGGATCGGCATCGGCACGGGCCTCCGGCGCTCAAGACAGGCTCCCGGCAGCCGTGCCGACCGCCATGCCGCGTGAAGCCATCGATCACCGCTCCGAAGGGGTCGGCCTAGAGCTTGGCAAGCCGTCCGGGGTCGTGCCCGAGACACTCAACGGGCCGCCGGAAAGATCGGCGTCGGAGCATGGGATGCGCCGTCTGGTGCCGTCACCCAACCTACGAGGCCCGGTTCCTCTGGTGCAGGCCGACGAACCCGACGATGACGCGTTCGTTCTGCTCGTCCCAGGCGAAGGCGATCCGGATCGTGTGGTGCGGGTCGTGACTGGTCCCCTTGCCGAGATGGGAGGCCAGTTGCCATGCGGTTCCGTTGACGCGGGTCCGGTACCAATCCGGGAACCGTCCCATCGTGGGGGCCGACTGGTTCGACTTGTAGAACCAGCCGGGGCAGGTTTCCCCGATCCGGTCGGTCGGCCCATTCCGGTACGCCGTGGCGAGCCACGCCAGCGCGTCGAACACCTCTGGAGGATTCGCGAACGGCGTGTCCTCGTTCGAGCGGGAGTTGAGCTTGATGAGCAGCCTGTCGGGGAACATCTTCCGCGCCTGCGCGATGGCTTCGCGGACGCTCCCCACGGGCTCCGCGACCACCGGCTCACCCTCATTCGTCCGGGCCTGCCGACGCTCCTCGATGTAGGCGCGCCGCCAGTGCTCCTCCATCCTCCGGCTTCGCGCAACCTCCTCCCGGAGCCGTCCGGCCTCCTCGTCTCCCAGCGCCTTCTCCTCTCGGAGCGTTCGGTTGTCCGCTTCGAGGCGCTCGCGGTCCTCGCGAAGGGCCTTGAGCTCGGGCCGGGTTGAGTCGTCCTCTTTCACGGACGCTCCAGAGGCAGGCTCGGTCTCGGCATCCGTGCCGTCCGCCGGCCCGGAGGCCGGGCGCGCCTCCCCGGCACCGGCCACCTCCGCCGAGGCGTCCTCGTCCGGCGGATCGGGCTTGGCAATTCGCTCCCGCCACGCATCGACCGCAGCAAGAATGGCGTCCTCACACTCGCGGCGCTGTACGGACCGCTCAAGCTCCTCGTCGCGCGAGGGAGCTTGGGGACGAATCGGTTCGTATGCCTCGAAGCTGACTTCCAGAAAGATGAGGAGCGGTAGCGCCGAATTGGTCAGCGCGGGCCGCTCCTCCACCAGTCCGGGCCAGGGATCCGGGTCGATCCCGAGGTAGCGCAGTTCCTCGCCGAACCGCTCGCGAAGGGAGCCGCAAAGGTCCGCGATCTGCTCCCGGCACCAGCCGATGAGTTCGCGCTCCTTCTCGCGCCGGATGTCCTCCATCCACTTGATGAGGTTGTCGGCTTCCTCCCATTCGGGCGCGTTGGGCCGGAGGTCTTGCAGGATGTCGAGCCAATCCCGGAAGAGCGGCGACACCAACGGCGGTGGCGCAGGGAATCGCCGCGCGAGGAGGCAGAGCATCAGACCGGCGGAGTCGCGGTCGACGGCCTCGTCGACCGCCGCCGCCAGTGCCTGCCGTTCGCTTCGCCATTGCTCGGCCGTCCAGAAGCCATTGAAGCACGCGTCCGGTGGCTCGGGCACGGGCATGCCCCGGGTTGCGAGGTGCCCGGCGGTTTGATCGCGAAGCGCGCCGTGCGAGTCCACCCAATGGTTGAGAACGGCGCGCGCGAGGTCCTGATCGTGATGCCGGATCGCCTCCAGCACGGGCTGGAGGAGCTTGGGCCGGGGCGCACGGCTGGCGTCGCGGTATCCGTCCACCCGAAGACGCCGCAGGGCGACCCCGCGTTGTCGGCGAAGCGCCTTGGACTCGGAACGGTGCTTCAGGGCGCGCTTCACCACGCGCCGGCGGAAGTCCTCGCTCAGGACGTGGAAGATCTGGTCGGGAGTTCTCGGTTTGATCGCGGGCTCGTCGGTCATGGCGGCTGCTCCTTGCAGGAATGGGTTTTCTCTCCTTCCACCTTGGGGAAGGATGATGCACCGACGGAGGGCAAGGGGGTCGGCGTGCCACTGCTCCCATTTCCCCCCCAAGATTCGGCACCGTTCGCGTTCGCCTACAAGATCGCGTCCGCGAAGCGGGCCGGTCCACCCACCGGATGCCACGATGCAGGCAAGGGCGGGCGCGGGCGCCGTCCACGGGCTCAAGGCCGCTGGTGGTGACCTACCAACCATTCCCGACCGTCATCTGCGCGTCTCGGACCTCCTTCCCAAAGGGATTGCTGGACTGGAGCGACCTCCACACGGAGGACGGCATCGGCGTGTCCGATGACGAACTCCTCGATGGCACGCCGGGCATCGAAAGTGGCGGGTCGCTCCAGCCACGGCCGCCAGCGTCCGCCTGCCGCGACCGCTCATCTTGCCGAGGCACAAACGCAAGCCGTCCAACGACATGGCGGGTCCGCAGACTGTCCGTTGGAAACACGACTTCGTGTCCGGCCGCCCCCGATGTCGAACGGACACCCGCGCTACGGCCCCGAACCGCGCAGAATCCGCCCTTCGGATCGGCTTGGGAGAGCATCTCCCCGCGCTGGTCAAGAAGCCCGCCGTGTGCGAGGTTTCCTTCGCGCAGATCGTGCGGTCCATCGCGAGAGGAATCGAATGATGGCACGCACGAAACGAAGTCGGCGCTCCTACGGCGCCGGCGAATGGGGCCGGAATCGGGTGAGGGTGTTCCCTGACCCGAAGACCGGCATTTTCCAGATGGAGTGGCGCGAGAACGGTCGCAGGCGCACGAAGTCGCTCAAGCACCGTGACTGGACGCGCGCGAAGCGGCAGATCCACTGGGAATCGAATCACCGCAAGAAACCACGTAAGTTCAATCAGGACTGCACGATCTGCCTTTCTTGCCGCCGGACGATGTCCGACTCGATGCGGTCGCTACAGCGGGGAACACGGAATCGATTGGCGGGAACTCCAAACATCGACACACGCCCTGTCGGGCCCATTCTCGACGGCACGCCGGTTCGACAAAGTGCCTGACCGTCCATCTCGACGGCTCCGGGTGAGGGGAGGCCCATGATGCTGCGCCGGTGCCACCACGAACGATCCGGTCACCTGACCTGACAGGTCCGCCCAATGACAACCGCAAGGCTTGTGGCGAGCACGGGAGTACGGTTGGGAGGGCTGCCCCGGCGGTCCGTCGAGCCGGCAGAGTAAGGATGGGATGATTCATGGCACGAACATCGTCTAAGTTCAGACAGGTCTGCACGATCTGCCGTTCGTGCAGACCTGATCCCGGCAGTCTGCAAACAGAGAGAAATACTCACCTCGAATGGCGTGCCTCCGGGTCGCTTCGGGTTGTTTTCAAGCTGGCCACTCTTGGAGGTGCCGGCGCAGCCGCTCGCTGAACCCTCCCAAGGGAACCGCTCGCCGGGTACGGCCGGGTGGATGGTAGGTGAGTGCTCCGTTCGCGCCCTAACGCAACGCCCGCGCCACTTCCGCTTCCATTGCGTCGCGGCTGGGCGCTCCGATCATGAGCTTGTCGCCAACGATCACGGTTGGCGTACCTCGGACCCCCACTCGCTCGCCCGCCCGCATGTCCCTCTCCACGCGCACCACGGGCCAATCTTCATCGAGACAACCTTCAAACTCAGCAACTGACGGAACTCCCGCTCGAACCGCGAACTCCGTCCAGTCCGTGTTGCCAATACTGGCCTGATCCGCGAATAGCACATCGTGAAAGCGCTCGAAAGCGTTTTGAGCCCCAGCACACTCGGCTGCAATCGCGGCCTCCATGGCGTAGGGATGAATCGACGTCAACGGATAATGGCGATAAAGCACAGCGACCTGATCCCCATACCGTAAACGCAATTCCCGTAGCGTACGAGCAGCGTCCTGGCAGTAAGGGCATTGAAAATCGGAGAACTCCACCACGACCACCGCGGCGTCCTTGGATCCCAACCACACCCCTTCGTCAAACAACCCCTCTGGGATCTCGATGGCGCGAATGGTTTGCGAAACATCGACTTCATCCGGTCGCTCGACGAATTCCCTCTTCACAACGGCGATGGTGACCACAACTGCGCAAAGAACCAATACGCCTGTCGTGATGCTTGCAAGCCGGGCTTTCAACACATCACCTCCTTTCTCAATCGTGACCGATGACGCGGTACGCATGAATCCGCGGCACTCCCAATGCGTTCCCAGAAGCCGAAAGCAACGTCCCATCTCTAACCGCCATGAGCCTATGGTCTAGGGGCAGGTTTACCGACCCTACATACTCGCCTGCCTCCGTAAACCCCGCCCACTCCCAGGTAGCGTCACCGCTTCGGCCCCGGATTCCTACCCAGATGGAGATGGATCTTACACCACTGCCGACCACCAGTCCAACCAATGGAGGCCAAGTATAGGGCGCACCGTCGAGGAGCACAGCCGCTAGCTCTGGACGTAGATCGCTGATATGAGTGTCCATTTGCTCTGTTGTGACCGGTAGCGGAGTCGTAGGATAGGAGATCGACTGCACCGTGTCGCCTGTAATGTCGGACACTAGGACATCAAACTGACCGGAATTGGCATAGACAAACCGGTTACGTCGCAGAGGTCGAATCCAAGATGTCCGTCCAAAAGGATGTGGCCCAACGGCCACGCGCCCAGGTCTTCTGGCCACCAAGCGTTCAGGAGAAGGCACGGCGAGCACCGAGTCTCTGTAGACTCCGGTCCGGTCAACCGACAGAATGATGTCAGCGGGCAGAGCCTGTTCTCCATCCGCATCCCCACTAGCATAGAGCTGGCGACGCGCCACTCCCAAGTAAGCAGGACTGTCTACGAAACGGGACACTTCGTGGGTAATCCACCGCTGGCCCCGCGGGCGGTCAACCCACGGACCGGGCAACTGACGAGCCAAACGCATGGTGGTCGGATCGAATATAGTGATCCGGCCTAACTCCCTGTCGTATACGAAGAGGCTATCTGACGCAAGGACGGCAATCCGGGTAATGTAAGCGAACTCGCCCGGCCCTTCGCCAGAGCGCCCGATAGTCTGACGATATGTGAGATCTCTGTTGAGCACAGTGATATGCTCGCGAAAGAGCTCGTGGACGTATACGACACCCTTCGAATCGACGGCGATGCCCGCGATGGTAGATAGGTGGAGGCTGGAGTCGGACTCCGCTTCCAAGGCGACGGGGATCGGGCGTCGCTCTAGATTCCGATCACTATGCGGTACATCGTTGCTGCACCCTGGCGTGAAGATGGCAGACACCACCGACCACTTCAGGATCCAAGCGGCGGAGAGGGGGGCGGCAACCGCCCCCCTCTCCGCTCGGCAACCAGCGAGCGCTGCAAGCACGAGGAGCTGTCCCTAATTCAGCTCGTCCTTGCAGCCCGGCTCGTCGCACGCATCGCACGTGCCATCGTCGTTGGTCCAGCAGTACTTGCCGCAGCAGTCCTTGCAGCACGCAGCGCTAGCGACAGCGGCCACCGGCGCGGGCGAAGAAAGCACCCATCCGCCCATGAGAATCGTGGCCACAGCAATGAGGTTGATGAGCGATCGCTTCATGTCAGCCTCCGGGTGAAGGTTCACAGAGCCCCACTGTGGGGCTCCTGTCGGCGCAAATCCAGCTTGGCGTTGGGAGAGCCTGCCGGATCGGCAATCAGAAGATGGTCATATGGCCCCATTTGTCAAGGGGCGTCAGCGCCCTCCGAGCGTAGCGGTGTGCGTTTCCGCGCCGGGTTCGGGTTGGCGCCGCCGAAAAGGTAGTCGCGGATGCGGTCGATCCCTCGCCGGAGTTCGCATCTTGCCCGTGCGTGGCCATCTCGACCAGGAGCTTGCGGTATCCAACCAAAATCTCGGCGGACAGAGCCTCCACGCACTCGATCTGGGTAGTCGCGGTCGATGATCCTCCGGTCGATTGCGACGGTCGAGAGGTCGCGGCGGATCTTCCGCGCCGCGATCCGCCGCTCCAAGTCCTCCTGAGAATGCGATCTTCCGGGGATGGGCGTCGGTCTCCCGGTCCAGGAACCGCACCTCCTCGCCGTTTGACAGGAAGACGAAGGGAGCACCAAGCTGCTCGGCGTAGTCGGGAGCACGCCCGTGGCCGGATCCGTGCTGGCGCGCTTCGCTTCCAAGGCCGCCGTCGGTCTGCCTTGCCGATCGCAGAGCACATAGTCAGATCGCGTACCGTCCGGCAGCGTTTGTTCGTACAGAACGCTCGAACCATCCGTCAGATTCCAGCCCGCGTCCCTCAGCAGAGCCTCGATCTTGACCCAGGGAGAAAGCTTCGGTCTTGTCGCTCATGCCCCTGCCCAAGGGTTCACGATCTCGATCCCGATGTCCTCGAAATCGCGAACGTTGCGCGTCGCAAGCCTCATTCGGCGAGCCGCCGCAATGGCCGCAATCTGGCAATCCGCCGAAGCCACGGGACGCCCGGCGGAGCGGCGCGCGGCGGCAATGAAGCCGTAAGCACGAGCGGCATCGCTGTCGAACGGAAGCACCCGGTCCTCGAAGGCGTCGCTCAGCATCGCCTCGATCTTGAGGAAGAGCGTCTCGCGGCGCCGACCCAACGGAAGGATGGCGGCACCGTAGCGCAACTCTGCTTCGCTCACGGCGGACAGGAACATGTCCTCCACGGGATGGCCCGAGACCCAGCGTGCGACGGAGTGGTCGGGAGATTCGCGCATCAGTTCGGAGACGACGTTCGTGTCAAGCAGCGTGGGTATGGGTCGCGACCTCACTCGAAGGACGGCGGCTCACGCGCTGGATCGCGCTCGGGCAACTCCAGGTCCACCCCGTTGTCCGGCCCGAAGTAGGATCGGATGATGCTCGTCAGATTTCGGGATCTTTCCGCGCGCCCGACGGCCTTGCGAAGGATCTGCCTGACTTCCTCCTCCATCGAACGGCCGTTTTCGGCCGCCCGCACCCGCAGGCGAGTCCGTATGTCGTCGTCGAGGTTGCGGATCGTGATGCTTGCCATGGCTCTTACCTCCTTGCTCCAAGAAAGCTAGCCCAACGCTTGCGTTGCAAGCAACCACCCTGCTATCGGAGCGGTGAGACCACCTCTCCGCACCCTGGCCCAGGAGCAGTTCAACCGGCAAGTGGCTGTTTCCCTCGGGGGCGTGGGGCGCACGAGAGGAAGTGTTCTCGAAACGCTGGACCGTCCCGTCTCACTTGTCCGCCCTCGATCCCGTCCGCGAGGGCGGTTCCACCCCCGAAGACTCCCTGAAACGGCTGCGGATCGGACATCGGCATCCTGCGCACCCCAGGCCGGAGTTGAAACCCATTGTCGATCAGGTACGTAGGGTGCCGCCCTTCGGGTTACCGAAGTGTGAAGGGCGGCAGTATCGAACGAGACGAAACGCCGGATGGAGACGCACGTAGTCAGGTTGATCCACCCCACAGCGGAACCGATGCCCGTGTCCATCGGCAGGGACGCTAGCGGGATCCGTCGCCGGTCCGGCTTCGGATGTACATGGACGTTCCGGTATCATGGGCCTTCATCCCGCCACCGACCGCGCTTCGCGAGGGCCGTTTGAACGGGTTCCCCGGGGCGTTCGCGGGGGTGCTCAGCCGCCGTCGCCTCCGACGCCTCGCGGACCCGCCGCCGGGGTTGTCTAACGCCTGTTTGGGCGGAGAGCCAGGATACCCCCCGTGGCCACGCTTCGCGCGTCCCCGGAGGGAGCTGGCGGGGGGCTGTGCCCCCTGTGACCCCCCCATCGCCAACGGCGCGTCATGAGTGCCGGACGCGCCGTGTGGGTGAAGATCCGCTCCAGCGAAGCGGAGCGTGCCGCGTGGCACGCCAAGGCGCGGTCCGCGGGCCTGACGCTGTCGGATCTGCTTCGCCGCTCGGTTGGCCGGGTGCACACCTGGACCGTGGCGCACGCCGACGTGGAGCGCGAGCGCACCCAGCAAGTCGCGCGGATCGGAAACAACCTCAACCAGATCGCTCGCTGGGCAAATACCCACAAGGGGGCCATCGAGGCCGTCGAGGTAATCGGCCACCTGACCGCCATCGAGCGTTCGCTCGCGACCCTCGCTCGCTTCGAGAGCCCGGACGGCGATGCTGATTAAGTTCCTCGCGCGCGGGACCGGCTCGGCCGGGGCGGCGGCCCGCTACCTCCTCGGGGAGCGGGACGCGGCCGGGAAGCTGCGCGAGGGCGTCGAGGTGCTGCGCGGGAACCCGGACATGGTGGCCGCCGTCGCCGACACGCTGGCGTTCGAGCACAGGTACACGTCGGGCGTGATCGCCTGGGCACCGGAGGACAGACCCACAGACGAGCAGATCGAGGCGGTCCTGCACGCCTTCGAGAAGACGGCCTGGGCGGGACTGGAGCGCGACCGATACGCCTGGACCGCCGTGCTGCACCGCGAGCACGGCGGCGGCGCTCACGTCCACGTCCTCGCCGCGCGGTGCGACCTGGAGACCGGGCGCAGCCTCAACATCGCGCCGCCGGGCTGGGAGAAGACCTTCGGCCCCCTCCGGGACGCCTTCAACCACGAACACGGCTGGGCTCGCCCGGACGACCCGGCGCGGGCCAGAGTGCAGCAGCCCGGTCACCGCGCCTATGTCGAGGCGACGCAGTTGAGGGCCGGCCTCCGGCTCGAAGCATCACCCCGCGACCTGATCCGGGACTACCTGCTTCAGAGGGTCGAGCACGGCACGGTACTGGACCGTGCCGATGTTGTCTCCGCGCTGCGGGAAGCGGGTCTTGAGGTGCCGCGCCAGGGCAAGGACTACATCACCGCGCTGGACCCCGAGAGCGGGGACCGGTGGCGGCTGAAAGGAGAACTGTATGGAGAGAACTTCGACCGCGAACGATTTGACCGAGCGGCTGCGGAGACGGCTGGAGAGCGAGAGACGGGAGATCGAGGAGTTGACCGCGAGCGAGCTCGGGCGGCTCGGCGAGAACTCGCGGCGCGTCGCGAGGAACGCGCTGCGTACAATCGAGCGCGATACGGAGGAGGCGGCCGGGAGGATGCGCGAGTTGCTGGCCAAGGCTTGGCAACGGCCACTGATCGTAGGCCTGAGCCTTTGGCTCGGTTTCTTCGGCGGAAGCTGGGCGACGATGCGCTGGCTGTCGATGAGCATCCAGAACCGGATCGAGACCCGCGCCGAACTGGGCCGGGACATCGCGGACGCCCGGCGGACGCTGGCCCAGCTGGAGGAGGACACCTGGGGGCTCGTGTTCCGCGAGATCAAGGGCGAGCGGTTCGTGGTGGTGCCGGACGAGGTGCTGGCCGATCCGCCCTGGTGGAAGGTGGACGGAGACCTTCCGGCGTTGAAGCTGTTGAGAGAGTGAGGGAGCTGCATGAGCGAGTTGGAACGGCAGTTGACGGAGGCTTTGAAGAGGCTCTCCGCGCAGTACGAAACGGAACAGCGGCGGCACTCCGGGCAGCTCGAAGCCTTGCGGCAGCGCGTCGAAGCCTTGCAAGGGCGCGTCGAGCGGCAAAGCGAGGAGAACGAAGGCTTGCGGCAGCACGTCGAGCGGCAGAGCGGGGAGAACGCAGCCTTGCAGAGGCGAATCGAGTGGCTGGACGAGCAAGTTACACGCTTAGCCGAGTCGTACGGCACGCTCGCCGCGACCTTGTGATGATGATAGCGGCGCTGAGCCAGCGCGGGCGCGGGCCGGACCGTGATCGCGATTATGGTCCGAGCCGTTGATGATGGTGTCCAGTCGAATGCCACCCGAACGCCGTAGCGCCCGGCGCGCCGTCAACCGCCCGTCTGGCGGAGACGCCGTCCCGGCGCGAAGTTTCAACCGTGCAGATCGTGCAGTCCATCGAGAGAGGAATCGAACGATGGCACGCACGAAACGAAGTCGGCGCTCGTACAGCGCCGGCGAATGGGGCCGGAACCGGGTGAGGGTGTTCGCCGATCCCAAGACCGGCTTGTACCAGATCGAGTGGCGCGATAACGGGCGCAGGCTCACGAGGTCGCTCAAGCACCGCGACTGGGCGAGGGCCAAGAGGCAAGCGGACGAGGTTGCCGCTGGCTTCGCGGTCCACGAGCCCGCCAGCAGGACGGAAGCCGAGCCCGAGCCGCTCACGCTGGAAACGCTTTTTGAAATCTACGGCGAAGAGGTGACGCCCACCAAGAGCGAGAAGACTCAGCAGCGGGACGGAATGCAGATGCGGATGTTCCTCGACTTCCTCGGACGGGACCGGAGACCCGAGACGCTGTCGAAGCGGGACTGGGACCGGTTCATCCGGGAACGCCGCGCGGGCAGGCTCGGACCGAGCGGACGGCCGGTGTTGAATCGGACGATCGAGAACGACCTGAAGTTCCTGATCGCGGTCCTCAACTGGGCTGCCAAATCGAGGGACGAGCAGGGCCGTCTGTTGCTCGACTCGAATCCGTTGCGAGGGCTCAAGCTGCCCAAGGAGAAGAACCCGACGCGGATCGTCCTTTCCGACGAGGAATACGACGCGATGCTACGGGTGTCCCGCCGGGTGGACTGGCGGTTCCACGTCGCGCTCGTGCTCGCGCACGAGACCGGGCACCGGATCGGTGCCATCCGCCACCTCAGGTGGACTGACATCGACTTCGAGGACAGGACGATCCTGTGGCGCGCCGAGCACGAGAAGAGCGGATACGAGCATCGCACGCCGGTGACCGCCGAGGCGGTCGCCGCCTTGGAAGAGGCGCAACGCAGGAATCCCGGAAACGGAGACGCGCCGGTGTTGCCCGCATCCAGGGATGCCTCGAAGTGCATGGGCAAGTCGCCGGTCCGCTACTGGTGGAACAGGGCCGAAGACGTTGCGGGGCTGGGACGCAAGCGCGGGCGCGGCTGGCACTCGCTGAGGCGGAAATTCGCGTCCGACCTCATGGACCTTCCGCTGAAGGTGCTCTGCGAGCTCGGTGGCTGGAAGGAGGCCCAGACGGTGCTCCGCTGCTACCAGCAGGCCGATACGGGACAACTCAGGAAGGCTCTGGAGAGCCGTCCGAGGGTCCGCACCTGATCCCAGTCGATTCGGCGGGAGTCAATCAGCGGGAATTCGCCCTTTGAATCCCGTAAGCTAAACGGCCACAGTAAGATGTGAATCTGTTAGCGCTTGTCGAAGCGGCAGGCCGACGAGGCCGCCGCGGGCTTCGCGGTTCATGAGCCCAACGGCGCGGCGGAAGCCAAGCCCGAGCCGCTCACTCTGGGAACGCTTTTTGAAATCTACGGCGAAGAGGTGACGCCCACGAAGGGGAGGCGGACGCGACAGCGCGACCGGGTCACGACCAGGATGTTCCTCCGCTTCTTCGGACGGGACCGAAGACCGGAAGCGCTTTCACAGCGCGACTGGGATCGGTTCATCCAGGCGCGGCGGGCGGGCAGGGCCGGACGCTCGCGCAAGCCGGTGGGCAACCGAACGATCGAATGGGATCTGACGTTCCTGATGACGGTGCTCAACTGGGCCGCAAGGTCGAGGGACGAACACGGACGGCTGCTCCTCGACTCCAACCCGCTCAAGGGTCTCAGGAAGCCCAAGGAGAAGAATCCCAACCGGGTCGTCCTCAGCGAGGACGAGTACCGGGCGATGCTCGGGGTGTCCCGGCAGGTGGGGTGGCGGTTCCATGTCGCGCTCGTGCTCGCGCACGAAACCGGGCACCGGATCGGTGCCATCCGCGGGCTCCGCTGGGGAGACATCGACATCGAGGGCCGCGAGGTCCGGTGGCGCGCCGAGCACGAGAAGACGGGGTACGAGCACGTTACGCCACTGACCGCCGAGGCGGTCGCCGCCTTGGAGGTGGCGCGAAGGATGGGTATCGGTATGGGTGTCGCGCCGGTACTGCCTTCGTCGAGCGATGCGACGCGGTGCATGAGCCGCGTTTGCGCGTTTCAGTGGTGGAAGAAGGCCGAGGCGCTCGCGGGACTGGAGCCGAGGCGGGGACGGGGTTGGCACTCTCTCCGTCGCAAGTTCGCGTCCGATCTCATGGACCTGCCGCTGAAGGTGCTTTGCGAGCTTGGCGGTTGGAAGAAGGCTCAGACCGTGCTGCGCTGCTATCAGCGACCCAGTGCGGTACAACTCAGGAAGGCTCTGGACAACCGCCGCCGCAACGGAAGCAGCTGATCCGAATCGGCGGGAACCAATCGGCGGGAATCACGACCTCCAACCTCGTAACGCCAAACACCACAGTCAGATGCTGACTTCATAGCATTTGTGGGGTAGGCTGTATGTGGACGCCCCCAGGTGGGCAAGCGCGGATTCAGAACCGAGCTGGTGGCAGTTGGCCAGGTACTGTCGTATGTTCGGCCTCTTGATGCAGCGCTGTTTGGCTGCGGGCCCGTATGGTGTTCGTGGATCGGATCCAAATCGGCTAGGCGGGCTCAGAGGCCCATCAGCCTACGCTGGTTTTTCCGATCCCGTCTTGCCGACCGTTTGCCCTTACCCGTTCCTGCGTCCTGCTGCCCACACCTCCCCGACAGCGTCTTTGCTTTTCGGCTTCTTCTCCTTTCGCCGCCCGGTCAGGCGGCAGTGCGAACCCGGTAGGTCTCCTTCTTCGTGGCCAGCGCCCAGACCGTCCGAGCGGTCTTGTTGGCGAGCGCGACCACCACCAGCTTCTTCGGCTTGCGTGCCAGCATCCCGGCCAGCCACGGATCCGTGATCTCGCCGCGCCGGATCGCATGCGTGACAACAGTCATCGCTCCGGAGACCAGGAGCCGCCTGAGATCGCGCTGACCCATTTTCGAGATCCCGCCCAGCCTCGGCTTGCCTCCGGTCGTGTGTTGCCGCGGCACGAGGCCGAGCCAAGCCGAGAAGTCGCGACCGCGCCGGAAGCTCTCCATCGGCGGCGCGAAGGCCTGGATGGCCATCGCGGTGACCGGGCCGATGCCCGGGATCGTCATCAGGCGCGCCGTCTCTTCGTCCTCCCGCGACCTCGCCAGGAGTCCACGGTCGAGTTCGTCGATCTTCTCATCGAGTTCTTCGATCCGACCGAACAGCAGCCTGCCCAGCTCGACGACCGCCTCGGGCAGGCCACAGTCCCCGTCTTCGAGCACCGCGGCCAACTGCCAGATCCGGGCCCTGCCCTTCGGAGCGACAACGCCGTACTCGGCAAGGTGGCCCCTAAGCGCGTTGATCGTCTGCGTGCGCTGGCGCACCAGCAGGTCACGGGTGTGAAAGAGCATCGCCTGCGCCTGCTGCGCCTCCGTCTTGACCGCCACGAAGTGCATGGTCGGTCTCTCGGCCGCTTCCGTGATCGCCTCCGCGTCCGCCGCGTCGTTCTTGTTCCGCTTGACGAACGGCTTCACGTAGATCGGGGGAACCAGCCTCACCTCGTGGCCGAGTGCCGCGATCTCCCGGCCCCAGTAGTGGGCGCCGGCGCACGCCTCCATCGCAACCATGCACGGCGGCTGCGAGGCAAGAAAGCTCAGCACCTTCCCGCGGCTCAGCTTCCGGCGGAAGGCCACAGACCCGTCCGCCTTCGCCCCGTGCACCTGAAAGCTGCGCTTTGCCAGATCAATCCCGATGATGGTAACCTCTTCCATGTGGGTGCCTCCTCCCTCAGATGGTTCGACAACGATCGCTCAGTACCATCTTGGCACATCGCGATGCCGTCGGGAGGGGGCGTCCACTCCATCGGCTGAGCCATCGAACAGTGGCTCAAGTCAGCCCCATGGCCACCCGCGAAGCCCTCCCTGCAAGCTCCTCGACCTCTTGGTCGCCAGCCTCACGGACGGCGAGGGCGAACAGGCCGACCCGTCACTCCTTTGGCGACGCCGGCGCTCTCCCGCGCCGCCCGCTTTCCGCCCCGTACCTTTGTCAGCACAGCGCGACAGCGGAACCACGCATCATCTGTGCCTTTTGTAGAGGAACCACCCGCCAACACCGATGCCACCGGATATCACAACGTACGGCACGCAACGGCCTCCAATCCCAGCGTCGGCGCAGGCAACGCTGCCGTACAGGAAGTTGATCCCACCCACGACCATCATGCCGACGCCTACGTACTTGAGCACAGGGTCCTTCTCCTCCTGCTCCTGTCGGAAGTCCACGAAGGCGCGTTGGAACGATTGTCGGCCATGCAACGAAGTCGTCAGGGTCGCGCCAGCGGGTGCCGCACGCGAGGCGTTCAAGTCGGCCGCCGGATTCGATGGAAACGGAAGCAGCTCTGTGAACGCAGAGAGTCTCGGTGCCACCGCAACATTCCCGCTCCGCAGCGTGCTTGCAGGAATGCGGCTGAATGTGACGACGTCGGGGAACAGGAGCGCTCGGGCGGTGAGGGCGCGTGAGGCTTCTTCGGCGCCAAGAGGAGGGAACGTCTGGGCGTCTGCGGGCACCGCCTCGAGCGCGGCCCCGACCAGGAGGAGCCTGATGATGGTTCGGATCAGCATCGCTTTTCTCTTTCTCGGTGTTGGGAAATCAGGGACAGTCGATTGAACCTTCGAACCGCAGCCCCTCGGCGGGCTCCTCGCCGATGAAAGAGAGCACGGGTTTCCCGCAGATGGAGACTGCCGCTGACCCGAGGGCGGACACACTTCCCCTTCCACGACGACTGTTTCGAGTCCGTGGCGGTGCATCCGAGTACATTGGTTGCGTGGCCGGACCTTCGACCAAGCTGGGCGGCCTAGATGGTGTCGGCCTGCGTCGGCGAGGGGGCGAACAGGCGGGGCGTGCCTAGCAGCAGGGAGACGAGGAGGAGGGGAGAAACGGGGGCGGTAGCGCCGGAAACGCGCGTCAGGCTCGGCTCGGCTCGGCTCGGCTCGGCTCGGCTCGGCTCGGCTCGGCTCGGCTCGGCTCGGCTCGGGCTAACGATGGGGCGTAACGGAACGACTTCATCGTGTCAACACCCTGCAGGATGGCTGGTTCTCGGGCGGGCACGGGGCATGCCAGCTCCAGCAATCAAAGATAGTCGAAACGTCTCATCCAGACAAAGCGCGGATCGCCGTTCCTCCCGTGGACGGCGGGCGGGAAGCGCCGGGAGGCCTTCCGCTCAGCCGCGCCTACAAGGTGCTCCACGGTCCGGCGGGGCCAGGTGGGAACGCCCGCCCGCTGCCCCGGCAGCGGCGCGGAAGCGCTGGGGGTCCAAGAGGGCGGAGCGTCCCCTCGCCAGACCGCGATGCTCAACTGAGCGTCGCTTGGCTTACGCACAAGGGCATGAGACAGCCCACCCGCCGCCGCTTCGCCACCGACGGAGCGGCAGCCGACCGCCACCGCTCGCCTTCCTCCTCCGAATGACTCCCCGGCATGGCGCAGGTCCCATGGCGCAGGGGTCCGAAGTGCCCGCAGAACTGACCGTCCACCCGCGACCGGACCTCGGGAACCGGCCCCGGCGGGCCGCCTTCCTGGACCGCGACGGCACGATCATCGAGGATCGCCACTACATCGCCGATCCGGCCGAGGTCGCGCTCATCTCCGGCTCCGCCACGGCGCTGCTCCGCCTGCGCGCGCTGGGACTCGCCCTGGTCGTCGTCACCAACTAGTCCGGGATCGGACGCGGTCTCTATACCTTGGCCGACTACCATCGGGTCGCGGCCGAAACCGAGCGGCGGCTCTTCGAGCGAGGCGTCAGCGTGGACGCCACCCGCTTCTGCACCGACGCTCCCGGCGGCGACCCCGCCATTACCTGCCGCAAGCCGAGCCCGAAGATGTATCGCGACGCGGCCCGCGCGCTGGGTCTGACGCTGCGCGGCTCCTACTTCGTGGGCGACAAGCGGAGCGACGTGCTTCCCGCCCGGACGCTCGGCGGCGAGGGAATTCTGGTTCGCACCGGACACGGACACGGCCACGAGGGAGAGATGGAGGACGACTTTCATGTGGCCGACGATCTGGCCGCCGCGACCGATCTGATCGGCTGAGAGGGACGCTCCGGCGCCCGCAGCCAACCCTTCAGGACGCGCGTGCCTTGGCGTAGCCATCGTCGACCCGCGGGGCGTGGAGAACCGTGTGCCGGGATGCAACGACGGCATCACGGCACACCCGCCCTCAGCCCACGCCGACGCGGTTTCGCAGGATTCTCCTCGTCCGGTCGCTCCCGTACGGAACGAAAAACATCCCGGTGAACCTCCTCATGATCCCCTGCTCGAAGACGGACTTGGGATTCGAGAACGCCTTGTACCCGATGTGCCCTCCCTTGTAGCGTCCCATGCCGCTCTGACCCACTCCCCCGAACCCCATGGTGTGGGAACCGGCGTGAAGGAGCAGGTCGTTCACCGTGACCCCACCGCTCGATGTCGAATGCAGGATCCTGTCGATCCGTCGCCGATTCCTGCCGAAGACATAGAGCGCGAGCGGCTTGCCCCCACGGTTGATGTGGGCGATCGCGTCGTCGAGCTTCCGGTACGTGTGGATCGGCAGGATCGGACCGAAGATCTCTTCTCTGGACACCATGAGATGGTCCGCCGGATCGATGACGAGCGTGAGGGGAATCTTCCTCGTGGCCCGATCCGGAACCGCCTCGTTCATCGGGTTGGACTCGACGATCCTGCAACCGGCGGCCCTGGCCTCGTCGATGTATGCGACGAGCCTGTCGTAGGCACCGTCGTGAATGACGGAAGTGTACTCCGGGTTGTCGAGGATAGAGGGGTACGCGTCGGCGTCGCCCTCGATGACGGCGGCGACGAACGGCTCGAGGTGCCGTTCGGGAAGAAGCGCGTAGTCGCCGGCGATGCACACCTGGCCCGCGTTCATCTGGCGCACCCGCCCGATCTTGCGCGCGGCCTCTCCGACATCGGCATCCTCCAGGAGCACGCAGGGAGACTTGCCGCCGAGTTCGAGGACGGTCGGCGTGAGATTCCCAGCTGTGGCCGCGAGGATCTTCCGACCGACCTCGGAACCGCCCGTGAAGAACAGAAGATCCCATGGAAGGGCCGCGAACGCTCGCGACATCTCGACGCCGCCGGAGATCGCCGCCATTTCCTCTGCCCTGAAGTACCGCGCCACGAGCGACTCGAGCAGTCCCGAGGTGCGCGGCGTACTCTCCGAAATCTTGATCATCACGCTGTTGCCCGCAGCCAGCGCTTCGACGGCGGGCACGAGCGCCAGACTAAGGGGCGCGTTGAACGGGGATATGATGCCCACGACGCCGAGCGGCTCGTGGATCACATAGGTCCGCTGTCCGGTCAGAGAAAGCGGGCTCCAGCCAGCTCTCTCCCTCTTCATCCACTTACTCAACTTCCGCTTCACGTACCCTATGTGATCGAGCTGGGGGAAGATGTCGGCGATGAACGTCATGTCCGGGTTCCTGCACCCGAAGTCCGCCTGAAGCGCCTCGGTGATCTCGTCAACGTGGCTCCTGCACAGCGTCTCGACTCGCTCAAGACGGTCGATTCTCTCACCGTACGTCGGCGCGGAGGACGGCGAGCTATGCGATTTCTGCCGCCGAAAGACCGCACGGGCCTCTTCGATCCGAGCCAACTCTGTGTCCGTCACTCCTCATGTCCTCCTTCGGCCAAAGAAAAGAGATCCGCACTGCGCCCACGGCAAGCCGATCAAATCGCCTAGCCACAAGTCGCTAGTCAACAGCGACCGAGTCGGCGATCTGCGGTCCCTCCGGCGCGGGCATCCGAAAACCCGTACGACAAACGTACTCGCCAGCAACGACTTGTCCAGCCGAAATCTTGTCCACGGCAAACGAAGCCGAACTGCCCAAGCGAACACTTCCGCTTGTCAAGGGCCAGGGAAAAGGGTTGGTCAAGCGGCCTCTCCCCAACATCACCCCCGAACCGGCGTGCGTTTCGGGGTCTGTCGATAGTCGGTCGAGTCGCGAGACCGCAGCGGGGATCATGCGTTAGATTGGTTCTGTTGGAACGATGATGCCGATGTCGAACAGCCAGCCATCAGAGGCCAGCCACACTCCGAACCGTGAAGCAAATGACGATCGACGAATCCGGGACCGGGAACGACGCGTCCGTGCTTGAGCACGCACTCGCCTGGGTGAAAGGCGAACTCATCGAAGCGGTGGCGCTTGCCGTGGGCGGCATCCTTCTTCTTGCCTGTGTCGGTTTGCTGTGGAGGTTCGGAGCCACACCGGCACCGCGCTCCTTGGTGTTTCCCGTGTCCGCTCTTGCGGTGTTCTTCGTTTCGGTCGGGGGCGCAATGGCGGTCAGCAATCACCGTCGGTTGTCGACGTTCAACGAAGCCTTTGAGAACGATCCGGCTGGGTTCGTGGAGCACGAGATCGAGCGCGTCCGGGGGTTTTCGGGATGGTATGGGTACACGTTCGGAGCGGCCACGCTTTTCGTCATGGTTGGGCTGGCAGTCTTTGGGTTCGCGCGATCGCCAGCGGTCAGGGCGGCCGCCTTGACCGCCATTGCCCTCGGAACCGCCGCGCTGTTTATCGACTACTTCTCCCAAGAACGGGCTGCTCACTATCTGAACCGCCTCTCGGCCATCCGGGGATGACGTGCCGACCGTGTCAGCAGCGGCGTGGGTGTCGCGGTACTCTCTGCAGCCCGCCGTGTTCTGCCCTACGTACCCCTCGGAGGCCCGAGATCGTCGCTTGTCTCTCATAATCATGCAGATTGCCGCTTGATTTGCATGACCGGGTCGCGGGGAAGGCCCGGGCTGTTGAGCGCCCGCAGAGGCGAGCGTAGCGAGCCGGAGCGGGCGCTCAACAGGGACGGTGGTCGGATCGATAGGCTGGCTGGCCGTAAGGGGCCGTCGGGAGTGTGGTCGCCACCGTCCTTCCCAATGTCCTGAATGGATACACGAGCATCGAGGCTCGCACGACAAGCACAGGAGAAGGGAAGAACACATGATCAGCATCCTCCGCACCGTCGGGATCGACATCTCCAAAGACTGGCTCGACGCCTTCGCTGCCCCCGAGGGGAGAGCGTCCCGGTTCCCGAACGACAGGGCCGGCTTCCAGAAGCTGATCGCCTGGATCGGCTCCGGGATCGACCGGATCGCTTACGAACCCACCGGAGCCTTCCACCGCGACTTCGAGGACACCCTCCGGAAAGCCGGGCTCCCCCTGTACGCGATCAACCCCTTCCAAGTCCGGTCCTTCGCCCGCTCCATCGGGCGGCGCGCCAAGACCGACGCGGTGGACGCCCGGATGCTGGCCACCATGGCGGCCGCTGTCGAGGACCTGCGCCCGACCCAGGCGCGGTCGGAGCGGCAGCGCGACCTTGCCGAGCTCCAGCAGATCCGCGACGCGCTGGTCAGGGATCGCACCGCAACCACCAACCGGGGCAAGAACTTGCGCACTCCCGTGGGCAAGCGGGTCACCAAGCAGAGGGTGCGGCAGATCGACCGCCAGCTGAAGCTCATCGATACCGAGATCCGGCAGCGGATCGGGGAGGAGAAGGAAATGGAGCGCCGGGCCGAGATCCTGACCTCGATCCCGGGCATCTCGGACATCACCGCCGCGGGACTGATCGTCCACCTGCCGGAACTGGGTAGGCTCACTCGGTCGCGCGCCGCCAGCCTCGCCGGACTCGCCCCGGTCACCCGGGAGTCCGGACACTGGAAGGGACGGAGCTTCATCCAGGGCGGCAGGCACCGGGTCCGCAGAATGCTCTTCATGCCCGCGGTGGTCGCGGTCCAGCACAATCCCGACCTCAAGCGCAAGTACGAGGCGCTCGTGGCCCGGGGCAAGCCGCCGAAGGTCGCCCTGACGGCCGTGATGCGGAAGCTCCTCGTCCTCGCCAACGCCCTGGTGCACCAGGACCGCACTTGGACGGCACATCCGCCGCGCGAGTACTCCTGCCCGGCCTTCCCGACGCCCAGCCCGGCGGGGAGCGTTCACGGATGATCGAGCCGGACAAGAACGGGCACCGAAGCGGAAGCGTCGCAATGGGCGTTGCGAGGCAGGTTGCTTCGGGAAAAACGGGCTTCCGCTTGACATGGATACTCTCAGGCGATGCCACGGCCCGTGGGTTCTCCGAGATGCCCCCAAACCGACCGGAAACGGCTTCTGAGTTCGTCGCGGGGGTGTCAGGTCGCCGTGCTCCGTCTCCGGCCCTCCAGATAGGTCGTCCATGAGCCGACGCCTCCGCTCGAACAGGTCGGTGCGACGGTACGCGGCTTCCACCTTGTTTTGGACCACGTGCGCCAGCGCCGTCTCGACCACCTCTCGGGGGTGATCCGTTTCCTCTGCCGCCGGATCCCGTATCACGATTGCCCCCTTGGCGCAAAGCGGAACGCTTCGCGCGCGAAGATCCGGCGCACCATCGGCTCGAAGAACTTCAGCGGCAGCGTATCGTAGTCGGGATCGAACGCGCACTGGTCCCAGCGGTGACAGAAGTCCACGGCGTCCTGATACCAGGGATGATCGCGGTACTTGTCGCGGGCGTCGCGGTCCCCGCCCACATGATGGGCGTAGTAGTAGTACTGGAACAGGCCATGGTGCCGGACGATCCAACAGGTTCGCTCGGTCACGTAGGGACGCAGCAGCAACGCGGCCAACTCCCCGTGGCTGTGTGGGGCCAAGAGATCGTCGATGTCGTGAAGGAGCGCCGCCACCACCATCTCCTCTTCCGCGCCGTCGCGATATGCGCGGGTGGCCGTCTGCAGAGAATGCTCCAGCCGGTCTATCTGGTAGCCGGCCAGCGAACCGGACAGTTCACGGAGGTGCGCCAACACCCGGTCGGCGGTGCCCGCGGCGAACTCGTCCTCGAAGCGGGCCAGCAACTCGTAGTCCTCGGGGGTGCCGTCCGCCATGCGGGTGAAGCTCACCTTCGGACCGTTCGGCTGACCCATGTCTTCCATACCTGCCGACTCTCTCAAAGAGGACTCCCCGCTGGGAGCGTGGGCGAAAGCGGAACGCCATGTCGAGGAGGGATGCTCCCAGAGACCCGCATCCGACTCTCTTCGCGCACACCCGGAGTCTTGGGGCGCAAACCGAACGCCTCCGTCGGCGTCCGGCGCTTGACACGCGCGCGAAGGGCGCACTCTCATACTCGGTAGCGCTGGCGTTCGCTGCGCTTCAAGCTCAGGCACCCATACCGAGCCCCTGCGCAAGCGTGCTGACGGGGCGACCACCCCAAGACCCAAGGGATCGACCATGCATCGCTCGATCAGCAGCCTCACCCAGAACTCCGATGCCTTGTCGGCAACTTGGAGCAACGGTGGGCAGACCGATCTTCCCTACCTCTGGATGCGCGACAACTGCGGTTGCAGCGAGTGCCGCGTCGTGCAGACGACGGAGAAGCGGTTCCACCTCTTCCGGGTCACCAGCGACTTGAGGCCGAAGCAGGTCAGCATCGAACACGCCGGATCCGAGGACGAGGCGATCTGCATCGCCTGGCCTGACGGGCACCGCACCCGCTATCGGTCGAGCGAGATCCACGGCTTTCTGAGCCTGCCTCGCTTCGAACGGCACACTTGGGACGGCGGGTTCCAGCCGCGGCGGTTCGACTACCAGCGGTTTCTGGCGAGCGACCGCTTGGCAGCGGAGTTGATCGAAGAGTTTCTGCGAAGCGGGGTCTGCGTGCTCGTTGACGCCCCCACCGACCCGGATTCGTCGGAACAGCTCACGACCCGTTTGGGCCCGATCCGCGAGGTGCTGTTCGAGCGCATCCACAACGTCAAGGTCGATCCGAAGGGCTACAACATCGCGCACACGGGTCTGGCGGTCGCGCCGCACAACGACTTTACCAGCTACACCTGGCCGCCGAACGTGCAGGCGCTGCACATGCTGGTGAACGAGTGTGAAGGCGGCGAATCCACGGTCGTGGACGGCTTTGGCCTGCTCAACGAACTGCGCAGCGATCACCCCGACAAGTTCGACGTGCTGTGCGCGGTGCCGGTGCCGTTCCGCATCTTCAGCGACGAATTCGAGTGCTACGCGGTCAAGCCCATGGTCCGGCTGGACCGCGATGGCGAGGTAAGTCTAGTGCGGTTCAACACCGCGCAGATGCAGACCCTTCCCCTGTCGGAGCCTCGCCTGGCCGACTTCTACGCCGCCTACCACGAGCTGTCCCGGCGCGTCAACTCCCCCGGCTCCCAAGTCACCTTCCGGTTGGAGGGCGGGCAGATCCTGCTGTGCGACGGGCACCGGGTGCTGCATGGTCGCACCGCACTGCGCTCGAACGGACGGCGCCACCTGCAGGACGCCTACTTCGAGCACGACAACGTGCGCACCCACCTGAGGGTGCTGCGCCGTAGCGGTCGGATCTGAAGATCGTCAACCCGCCATCGGTCGGCAGCCTACCGGCCGCCGTCAATCAGCCGGATTGTACCGAATGCCACTTCCTCCAGAGACCCGGACCGGTGCAGCGCTTCACGACCTGGCTCTCGGTGCGTCCGTCGAGGTCCCGGCGGGCCAAGTCCCCCCGCCGGAAGTTCTCGTCGGCCAGCTCCCGCGCGGGTCCGCCGTCTATGTGCCGTTCCCACCGAAGGGCCGGTGGGCGGACACGGTCGCCGCGTGCGGACGGGTGCTGGCGGCCGGCATGATGCCGGTGCCGCACCTGCCAGCGCGCTCGGTGCGGAGTTCGGAAGAACTCGGCGACTGGCTGTCCGCGCTGGTGGAGACAGGCGTGGACACCCTGATGCTGGTGGCCGGAGACTGCGACGTACCCGCCGGCCCCTACCCCGATACGCCGGCCCTGCTCGACTCCGGGCTACCCGCCAAACACGGTCTCCGGCGACTTGGCGTCACTTCGTATCCGGAAGGGCATCCCCTCGTCGCCCAAGCCGATCTGGACGAAACACTCCGCCGCAAGACGGAATACGCCCAGGCAACGGGTACGGAAATCTGGATCGTGACGCAGTTCGTGTTCTCACCCGCCCCCGCGCTCGCTTGGCTGGCGAAGACGAGGGAGGCCGGTTGCACACTGCCGGTCCGCATCGGGGTGCCGGGGCCGGTCGCGCTGAGTGCGCTCATCGGCTACGCGGTCCGCTGCGGCGTTGGGGCGTCCGCACGGGCGTTGAAGCGCAGGCCAAGCATAGCGCGTTTGGCGGGCAGATGGTCACCGACCCCCATCGCGCTGGCACTGGCCCGGTATCTGGCCGATCACGAGAACATGCCGGCCGTCGACATTCACCTGTTCACCTTCGGCGGTCTGGCGGATTCCGCCGATTGGCTGTCGGCTTTGCGAAACCCCAATCCGAGCTGAACCCCGCACCGAGTCAAAGAGAAGCCGTGAGTCGACGGGTGACCCCCTCAGACCGCCGCGTCGAGGCCCTGGGCAAGCGCCACCTCGCGTGCGCTGGGGTTCACGGAGGGGCGAAAGGGAACCTCGCACACCCGCGCAGGGTCCGGTCGGCCCGGCTCGCTGGCGTATTCGTCGGGCAGCCACACCGCGAGTTCCGTGCCGATGGCCGACTTCCCGGCGGGTACGTGCCCGAGCGCGATGTTGCAGCCCAGTTCCGGGGCGTGCCATGGCGAAGTGAGATAGCCGATGGGATCGCCGCCGTCCCCGTCCGACACGAGCCAGAAGTCCGGGGCGTAGTCGTCGATGGGCTTCCCGCCCAGCTTCATCCCGACCATTACCATCGCGAACGGGAGGCGTCCGGCGTCGATCTCGGCGCGCTGGCGCTCCAGCGCGGCCCGGCCGATGTAGTCTCCCGCTTTCTCGCGCGGCACCTGGTACGCCAGGTTGCACTGGAACGGACTCGTCTCGTGGTCGATGTCCTGTCCCCACGACAGGATTCCGGCCTGGATCCGGCGCTGGTGGCCCGGCGCGATGACCATCAATCGGTGCGCCTCTCCCGCGTCAAGCACCGCGCGCCAGAGCTTCTCGGCGTGCAGGGTGGCGTCCCGAAGATAGATCTCGTACCCCTTCTCGCCCGAGAACCCGGACTGGGAGACCACTACGGAACACCCCGCGATCTCCGCCTCCATGATCCCGTAGTACGGAATGTCCCGGATGCCCGTGCCGACCAGGTCGACCATGAGGTCAAGCGACTTCGGCCCCTGGATCTGCAAGGGACAGACATCGATTTCGTCGATCTCCACCTCCATCCCGAGCCCTACGCTTACGCCCTGCAGCCAGAACAGGAGGTCGGAGTCTGCAAGCGAGAACCAGAATTCCCGGTCGGAGAGCCGCAGCAGCACCGGGTCGTTGAGGATGCCGCCCTTCTCGTTGCAGAGGATGACGTACTTCGCGTGCATCGGCTCGATGCGGGTCGCGTCCCGGGTGATCACGTAATCGGTGAACCGTTCCGCATCCGGTCCCCTGACCCGGATCTGCCGCTCCACGGCGACGTTCCACACCGTGACATCCCGGGTCAGCGCCTCGTGCTCCGCCGCGGCACCGCCTTCCTCGGGCCGCACGTAGCCGCGGGGGTGGTAGATGCGGTTGTAGACGGTGGCCCGCCAGCAACCCGCGTCATGCGACAGGTGCCAGTAGGGGGACTTCCGGACCCTGGTGGAGATGAGAAGCTCGACCGGCGTGCGGCCGCTCTGGCGCAGGTTGATCGGGACGATCCTGTCGGACTGGTCCACGCTGGTCGGTTGATACGTCATCGCCGGGGTTCTCCAGTTGCTTGGTCGGAGTTGGGGGGGAGTCGCGAGCAAGACCGCTGGCGTGGATCCAGCTTGTAGGTCGGAACGTCGGGGAGCAAGCGGTTGGGGCAAGCTGCCCACGCCTTCCGGCGGTTGACCGGACGCCGCTGGACTCTCCGTGGCCCGCCTATTGGGGGCGGAAGTGGCGGCCGGTACATGGCGACAGCCAAGCAAACCGGTAACATCCGGCAGTTGGGGCGCACTCATTCCATTCGCCGCTGTTCATCACGGACGCTAATTTGAGGAAGCCTGCAACCGACCGTCCAAGTACCGGGGACACAGCCATAGGAGCCCGCCGCCATGCCAATCTTTCGTCTTATCGCTGCCATCGCTGGCCGCGCCGCGCTGCTGTTGCTGCTGGCCGCATCACCGGCGGCCGCGCAGTCGGGGGGAACCATCAATGGCTCGGTCGTGGACGTGTCCGGCAACCCCCTGCCCGATGTCCGGGTCACGGCGACCGGCTCCGGCGTGGACGCGGAAGCTGTCACGGATGCCGAAGGTGCGTACGAATTCACCGCTCTCGCCGCCGGCGACTATGTTGTAACCGCCACCCTGTTCGGCTATGCGGCGCGGGAGATTCCGGTCACGGTACCCGCGGGCGCGGTCGAGACGATCCGGATCGTTCTGCAGCCCTTTTTCCAGCTCACGCCGCTCAGCGTCGTGGCGGAGGAGCCCACGGTCTTCGCGCGCAATTTCGTCGCGGAGCCGATGATGAGGCAGCAGTCGAGCATCACCGCAGTGACATCGGTGATCGACAACCTTCCCGGCGTCTCGGTCCAGGAGGGGGACGCGTACTCCTTTGACGACTGGTCGAGCAACGTCGTCATGCGCGGGTTCCAGACGACCTACAACGACGCACAAATCGGCACCACCATCGACGGATTCCCGAACGGCACGTCGGACTACTGGAGCGGCGCGAAGGCGAACCGGTTCGTCGACCCGATGAACCTCGGCGGCGTCGAGGTGTCGCAGGGGACCGCCGACATCGCCTCGCGGTCGGTCGAGGCGCTGGGCGGCACGCTCAATTTCCTGACGGCCGACCCGTCGGAGGAGGCGAGCCGGACGGCCTCCGTGACGATCGGCGAGAACGAGGGTCAGCGGTTCGCCGCGCGGGTCGAGACCGGATCGCTGTTCGGCGGTACGACGCGGGCCTGGGTCGCCGCGATCCGGCAGGAGGCGACCGACTGGATGGAGGGCTCGGCGAGGAACGAGCGGGAGCACCTCGCCGCCAAGATCGTGTCCTCGCACGGCAGCCTCGACCTTACCGGCTACTTCTCGCACGACGACATCCACGAGGATGTGTACCAGCGGCTTTACAGCGACGCGGACTTCCGGGCCGACCCACGCTGGGACCGGTTGATCGGCCACTGGCCCGGCGTGCCCTATCTGAACCAGTTCTACCGGCCCGGCTGGCAGACGCGGCGCAAGAACACGCTCGCCTATGTGAAGGCCGACTGGTCCGTCAGCGAACTGATCTCCCTCAGCGTGGGCGCATACAACCATCACAACTCGGGGCGCGGCGACTGGTTGCCCCCGTTCATCGTGGACCTGGTCGACGACGGGGACGGACCGGAGTCGGAGCTCGCGGGCCGCGCGCCGGTGCAGGGCGGCAGCCAGCTCGGAGTGATCCGGTTCGTGGACGCCAATGGTGTGGCCGTTGGACCGGTGCCGGGATGCACGTCGTCCTACATCTTCAACTACTACGGCTCGGGCGGTCCCGAGGTCGACCCGGCATGCCACCCGGGGGCAACGGCGGTTCAATCGTACCGCCACAGCCACTACGGGAAGAACCGCCTCGGCATGAACATCGACGGGGAATGGTCCGTGCTGTTCGGCGGCGGACGGGGCAGCGCGCTGCGCGCCGGCATCTGGTACGAGGACTCGCGCCGCGACCTTGGCCGGGACTGGCACCGGATACTGGATCCGGCGATCAACTTCAAGTGGGACGAAAAGGCCTACTGGCACCAGTACGAGTGGGACTTTCCGCAGGACATCTTCAAGTGGTACGTCGAGGAGACGCTGTACTTCGGCTCGTTCGAGCTGGCCGCCGGCGTCAAGCAGTACCTCGTCTCCGTGTCGCGCGATGACCAGTTCGGCATCGACCGGGACCTCGGCGTCGATTCCGATTCGAAGCTGCTCTTCTCGGGCGGCCTCACCTACGAGACGCCGGTCGAGGGCCTCGATCTGTTCGCGGGCTACGCCGAGAACTTCCGTGCGATCGGCAGCCTTCTGCTCGAGGTGCCCGGACGCAGCTTGGACCAACTGGCACCCGAGACGGCCTCCAACATCGATGTCGGAGTCCAGTACTCCGGCGGGCGGCTCGCCCTGAGCGCCACCCTGTATTCCATCGACTTCGACAACCGGATCTTCTACCTCGGCCCGCAGACTTCCGCCGGACCCAACTACCTGATCCCCGGAGGAGGGGCCTACTTCAACGCGGGCGGCATCGAAACGAGTGGTGTCGAGTTGGCCGCCACGGTGGCGTTGCCGGGCCGGACATCGCTCTACTCCGCCCTCACGCTCAACGACTCGAAGTACGTCGGGACCGACGATCCGCTCGTCGACGCCAGCCAGGGCATCGTTCCCGGCAGCGACGTGACGGGCGTGCCGCCCCGGCTGTGGGTCCTCTCCCTCGACCGCTCGGGACCCCTGGGCGGAGGGCTGTCGGCCAAATACACGGCTTCGCGCCGGGTCAGTCTGACGGCTGACTGGCAGACCGACGCCTACTGGACGGTGGACGCGTACGTCAGCTTCCAAGGTGAAGCGTTGAGCGACGTGTTCCGATCGACCGAGTTCTCGATCGTCGCGAACAACCTGCTCGACACCCCCTACCTGTCCGCAATCACCGAGAACGCGGCTTGGCTCGGCGCGCCCCGTACCATATCCATGACCGCCACCGTCTCGTTCTGACAAATCGCAAGAAGCCTCGGCGTTCATGGCCGGTCTTGACCGTTGCGTGAAGCGTGCGGCAGAGCGATGGGCAGGGTGAGCCTCACGCATGCGGCCGGGTCGTAGGGAGCGAGCCCGGCATCGACCCGTGACATCCGGGAGGCGCCGGCGCACCACCACGGATGCCGGGTTGTGGAAGGGGCTGAATCCCGTGATGGCGATGGCCGCCAAGGGCGTCGTCCTGGCCTTCGTCCTCGCCACCGTCTGGGACGTGGATGCCGCTGGCGCCGTCTTCGGACGCATCCGCTCTTGGATCGAGGGCACGCTCGGCTGGTTCTACTTCCTGGTCGTCTGCACCAACGTGCTGGCTTGCCTATTCCTGGTGTGCAGCCGCTACGGCAGGATCCGGCTCAGCGATGACGCTTCCTCACCCGAGTTCAAGACATCCTCCTGGCTCGCCATGCTGTTCTCGGCAGGTATCGGGATCGGATTGCTGTTCTTCTCCATCGCCGAACCGCTCTTCTATTTCGACACCAGCCAGGCCGCGGGCTACCCCAACAACCCGAGCGCCGACTTGGCGGGCGCGATGGCGCTGGACGAGCAGCGCGCCGTGCACGCCATGCGCGTCACCTACTTCCATTGGGGCATACATGGATGGTCCGTGTACGTCGTGGTCGGGCTGTGTCTGGCCTACTTCGGCTTTCGCAAGAAGCTGCCGCTGACGCTCCGCTCTGCTCTGTACCCGCTAATCGGCGACCGCATCTACGGCCCGATCGGCGACCTGGTGGACCTGCTTGCGGTGTTTGGCGGGGTCTTCGGCATCGCGACCTCCCTGGGCCTGGGGGCAAGCCAGATGGCCACCGGACTCGACGTGCTGCTCGGCGTCGATCCCGGTCGCGTCACGCAGGTCGCGCTCATCGCCGCCATCTCGCTGGCGGCCACCCTGTCGGCGGTGTCCGGCGTGAACCGCGGGATCCGCGTCCTGTCGGAGTGGAACATCCGCGTGAGCATCCTCCTGTTGGGTTGCTTCCTGTTGCTGGGCCCCTTCACATGGCTCGCCGGATTCGTTGCCACCTCCCTCGGCGAGTACCTGTGGCGCCTGGCGCCCATGTCAGTCTGGATCGCCGGTGATCCGGGGGAAGCCGCCTGGCAGAACGCTTGGACGATCTTCTACTGGGGATGGTGGATCTCCTGGGCGCCCTTCGTCGGCACGTTCATCGCCCGCATCTCCCGCGGACGTACGCTGCGCGAGTTCATCCTCGGCGTGATGTTTGTCCCGACCGGTCTGGTGCTGCTGTGGTTCGGGATTTTCGGCGGCAACGCCATCCACCTGGAACTCAACGCCCTTGGCGGTGTCGGAACGGCCGGGATCATGGAACTGGTGCGGGATGCGAATTACGAAGCCGCGCTCTACGCGACCATCGGCCGGATGAGCGACATCGGCTGGCTCACTTGGGCCATGTCCGCCATGGCCACCCTACTCTTGGCCACATGGTTCGTTACCTCATCGGACTCCGGCACCCTTGTCATCACCACCTTCCTGAGCATGGGGGACGCCCCCCCGCCTCGACGTTTCCGCATCGTCTGGGGGCTCGGCGTCGGAGTGGTGGCCGCCGTGCTACTGCTTGCCGACGGTCTCCAGGCCTTGCAGACCGCGGCGATAGCCGCCGCCCTGCCCGTGAGTGTCGTTCTGTTGTTCATGATCGCCGGGCTGTTCAGGTCCTTGGCACGGGAGCGGTGAATTCATGGAGGGGGCAGATACGCGATCCTGTGGCCCAGCCGACTCCGGATTCCATACGCTTCACTCGGCTCTCTCCAGTCGACTCCCACTCTGGCATTCACACGGCAGACACCAAAGAAGGCGCTCGAAACAGCGATTCGAAACCGCCCTCCGAATTCCCGCTTTTCCACCCCGCTTCCTCGCTGTTTCGGAACGGATGCATCAGATGCGAGCCAACGGCAAGAATGGCAGATCGTGCAGTCTTGATTGAACTTACGTGATCTCCTGCCGTGATGTTGGCTGTTAGCAATCCTCCGCGACATGAGCCATTGGCATCACATGTCGTTGTGAGCGTTTAGCTTACGGGATTCTCCGGGCGGGTTCCCGCTGATTGATTCCCGCCGATTGGTTTGGGTCAGGCGCGGACCCTCGGACGACTGTCCAAAGCCTTCCTGAGTTGTACCGAGTCTGCCTGCTGATAGCAGCGCAGCACCGTCTGGGCCTCCTTCCAGCTGCCCAGTTCGCACAGCACCTTCAGCGGAAGGTCCATGAGGTCGGAAGCGAACTTCCGCCTCAGCGAGTGCCAGCGTCCGCAGGGCTGGCGCATGACCCACCATGGCCGGGAAGCGAGCCGACGCGACGTTGACGTGAGCGCTCTGGCAAGGGGAGGCACCGCCCCTTTGAACCCCGGCTGTCTGCTGCCATGGTGCTACAACCCCCGAAATCCGTCGCCGCGATCCACAACGCCAGTCGGGACATTTTCCGTGCCGATTGACACCAGCACACGAACACGGTGTTGCGGCTGGCGAGGATCACCGCCCCTCCTGGTGGACCTCGGGCAAGCCGTTGCTGACGACGACATTGAAGCCCGAGAGCGACGAGTTCGCCCGACCGTCCGCGGAAGGTAGCAGGGTTGGCGGCGGGTCGGTGAGCAGGCCGACGACGCGCCCGCTGGCCGGATCCCGGACGATGATGGCGGGTTCGCCGGTCTCCGGGTCCAGGACTGCGGTCCCGCCGGGTCCGTCGAGCGTAATGCGCCCGATGGTGCCGGCCCATCCCTCGGGCGCGGGGATGGCGAAGACGAACGACGATGCCCCATCCAGATGCGCGGTCTCGGGCATGTCGAAGCTGGTCGAGAACAGCGTCTCGCCCCCGGGTGCGAGGACGGTCAACTTGTGGTCGCCGCCCGGCACGGGCAGCGTTGGCGGTACCTTCACGGCGAACGCCGGTTTCAGGTAGGGCTGGCCGCCGGCATCGACACCTCCCCAGACGAGGAGCGCCTGTTCCGCCACGGCTGGGGGCGTCGTCGCCGCTTCGGTGCGCAGGCGGTGGTCGAGCGCGATCGAGAAGTGATACCCGCTGATCCACTGGCGGCCGCAGTATCCCATGACGTCGGTGGCCTCCGGCGGCACCAGCGCGCCGGTCGCGAAATCGTATCCCCATGAACCCGTCCTGCCGTCCCGCCAAGGATAGTTCGGGTCGTCACCCGGGACGCCGCACGGCGTATGCAGCAGGTTCATGGCGTGGCCGAGTTCGTGAGCGAGAACGCCCGCATGCGCGAGCGAGACGACACTCCTGCCGCCGATGTAGGAAGCCTCTCCGATGGTGCCAGCGCGAATGTGGCCGAAGAGGCCCACGAAGTAGCCGTCGCCGCCCTCGATGACCCGAATGAGCTCCGTTTCGTGCAGCAGATCGGAGGCGAACTCGGATGTGGTAAGCACGGGCTCATGCACCGTCACGGCGAGTTCGCCGACCGGAAGGAGCCGGTCCGCCGCGCGCAAGAGGCTGGTGTCGGCTTCGAGGTCGTTCGCGCGGTCCATAAGCGTCGAGTCCGGATTGTCCGCCTGCACGAAGGGGATCGCCGTAAGGTCGAGCACCGGAACCGCACGCACGTCAACCGGGGCGCGACCCTCCGCCGGGATCCGGCCGGGGATGCCCAGTCCCTCGTCCAGGGTGCCGTCCGAATCGATCTCGATCACCATTTCGAGGCCCGGTTGCACGACTTCTCCCGGGACGACCGCGTTGGCTGACTTCGCCAGATCCCCCTCGACGATCTCCTGCGGAATGCGCGCTTGGCCCGCCGGGATGTCGGCCGTATGCACGATCCGACCGCCCGCGTGGAAGGTGGCCCTGACCCGCGGCATGCTTGCGTGGCCGCCGGTGGACAGGAAGACCCTCAGCAGAGCGTCCTCGCCCGCGACGAGCGGCGTCGGATACTGTCGCGACTGAACGGCCTGCACGAGATAGGCGAACGCGGCTTCCCCCCCGGCGCAGACCGGAATGAACGTCAGACCGTTCATGCGCAGCCAGTCCACAACCCCCGAGTGCCGGGGAGCACACACCTCCGTGCCCCCAGCCGTCACCGCCACCGTCTGGTCCCTCTCGACCCAGGCCGGGGGCAGGGCGCCGCGCAACGAGGAATTGCCTTCCAATGCGATCCGTTCGATCACCCGAAGCCCGCCGAGTTCGGCCGGCAGTTCGCCCGTCAGCCCGTTGTCCGATACGTCAAGCTCCCGCAGGAGTTCGAGTCCGCCGAGGCTTGGCGGCAGTTCGCCGGTCAGCCGATTGCGCGAAAGATCGAGTGACTGGAGGTTCGCGATTTCGCCCAGGCCCGCCGGGATTTCGCCGCTCAACCGGTTGCCGTCCAGGGCGAGCCTCGCGAGACCCCTGATGTTCGCGATTTGCGCCGGGATCGACCCCTCGAAGGCGTTGTCCGAGAGACCCAGGCTGATCATGTTCGTCAGTTCGCCGATGGTTGGTGGAATGGTCCCCGACAGCGCATTGCCGTCGAGTTGCAACAGTAAGAGCCGGGAGAGGTTCCCGATCTCGGGCGATAGCCGGCCCGTGAGGCCCAAGCCACCAAGATCCAACATCGAAAGCCTGTCGAGCCGCCAGATCTCCGGCGGTATCCTGCCCCGGATGGTGTTGTATCCGAGTTCGAGTCCTTCCAGTCCGGCCAGCGCCCCCAGTTCGGGACCCAGCTGCCCTCTCAGGTCGTTCGCTCGGAGTTGCAGACCGGAGACCTTGCCGGTGCGCGAATCCACGGTGACACCGTGCCACTCGGCGAGCGGAGCGTCCGTGAGCCAGTTGCCGCTATCGCGCCAGTGCTGTCCGCGCAGGCGAGCGTACAGACGCGTCAGGGCGAAGCGTTCCACGTCCAACTCCCCCTCCACCGCCACGTCCGCGGAGGCGGATACGCCGCGGTCGGTGCGAACCGAGACGGTGGCGGTTCCAGCGCTCCAGCCGAAAACAAGCCCGGAACGACCGGCCCAAGCCACCGAGGTGTCGCTCGCGGCCCACTCGAAGTCGACGCCCTCCGTGGGCGAGCCGTGGGCATCAAGGGCCGTCGCCGTGAAGCGTACCGTGTCGCCCGCGGCCACGGTCTCCGTCCCGGGCGACAAAACCACGGACACGGCGCGCTGTTCCGCACGCACATCGGCCGCTCCGGTCACCCCACTCGCCGTCGCCGTGACGACGGTCGAGCCCGTGCCGAGCGCCGTAACCAGACCAGACCGGGTCACCACCGCCACCAGCGTGTCGCTGGAATCCCACTCGAACTCGACCCCTTCCACCTCCGAACTGTCGGCGTCCAGCGCCGTCGCCACGAGGCGTACCGTATCCTCCAGGGCCACCGTCGCCACTCCGGGCGTGACCACGACGGAGGCCACGGTACCGGAGTCTCCCGTGGTCGAACTCGCGCCCGCGGGTTCCCAATCAGCGGGGTCCGGCAGTCCTTGACTGCGCGCGGCCACGAGGCGGGCACCGGCCAACGAAGAAGCCGTCCCGTCGGCGCTCGCGGTCATGGCGGCGGCCGGGGCGTCGATGAGCATCGCCCGCACCCGCCCGGTCGCCGGGTCCCGCAGAATGACCGACGGTCGGTCGGTGTCCCGGTTCAACACCGCCGAGGTGCCGGGACCGCGCAGGGCGACCTCGGCCAGATCGCCCCACTCCGCACGCGCGGGGAGCGCGAAGGCGAACCCCGCGCGCCCGTCCCCGTCCTCCGACTCGACCATGTCGAAGCGCACGGCGAACAACTCCTCGCCCGTCGCCGACCACCCCTTCAACTCGTATCGGCCACCGGAGGGCGGCGACGCATACGGCGCGTCCACCCAGAACGCCGGTTTCAGGAAGAGCCCGTCCCTTTCGTCGCGCCCTCCCCAGAGGAGAAGCGCCTTCGATGGCGCCGCGCCGGTCGCTTCGCCCGGCGCGCCTTCCCGCCTGAGGCGGTGACGGGCCATCTCTTCGAAATGCCAGGCGCCGACCCACGTCGGGTTGCAGTAGCTCATGAAGTCTCTTGTGTTCGGATGCACGACCGACTCCATTCCGGTATCGAAGTCGAATCCGAACGTGCCGACCGACCCGTCTCGCTGCGGATATCGGAGGTCGCCCTGCACACCGCAGGGCGCGTGGCCCAGACTCAGGTTGTGACCGAGTTCGTGCGCAATGGTGCCGCCTTGAAACACGGACCAGGCGGACCACCCGCTACGCAGGGCCACTCCGGAGACGCCATTGTCCCGGTCCGCCTGCGCCGTGAGAGCGTGAGAGCCAGATAGTACCCCGACCCGCCCTCGATGGCCCGGAGTGCCCGCACCTCGTAGGGGATATCGAAACCGGAACTCGTCGACGTGTACACCGGCTCGTGAACCGTCAGGTCGACATCGCCGACCGGCAGGAGCGTCCGCGTCTCCTGGAACACCTCCGACTCCGCCGAGATGTCCCGCATGAGGTCCACGATCTCCTCCTCGGGATCCTTGGGCCACACCCAGGGGATCACCGTCAACTCCATTGCCGGCATCCCGGTGACGTTCATCTCGATGCGGCCCTCGCCCGGAATCCGGCGCGTCATGTCGACGCTGTCGTCCACCTCCCCGTTCGGATCGACCTCGATTACCATCTCCAAGCCCGGCTGAATCACCCAGCCCGGCACCATGGCGTTGGCGGACATCGCGGCATCGCCCTCGTCCACCTCCCCCGGCACCGGTCCCGGTTTCCCCGGAATGTCGAGGACGTGGGCCGGCGCGCCGTTCAGGTAGAAGTGCGCCCGCACGTCGGGAAAACGCTCGACCGCGTCCGCCGCTGTCACGAACGCCCGCAACAGCGCCTTCCGACCGGCAACAAGCGGAACCAGACCGCTCCGGGACTGCGTGGCCTGGATGAGATAGGCGTCGAGGTCAACTTGTCCGCACGGCTTCGCCGATTGAATCGCAATACGGCTCAACCAGTCCGCGAACGCGGGGCCTCCGGGGACGCAAAGGGCCGAGCCGTCCGTATCCAGCCAACTCAGGTCCAGACGCGTCAAATCGCTCGGAAGCGTTCCCGCCAACTCGGGGTTCCCTCCCAGCAGCAGCTCGCGCAGGCTGGACAGCTCTTCCCACCCGGGCGGAACGCCGCCTTCGAACGCGTTGTCCGACAGATGGAGTCGCTCCAACTTCGACAGTCCGCCGATCTCAGGTGGCAGGTTGCCGCTCAACCGGTTTCGGGACAGAAACAGATCCTCCAGGTCTACAAGATCGGCTAGCGCCGGAGGGATCGGCCCGGTCAGGTTGTTGTCGTCCAGCCACAAGTGCGTGAGCCCCGTCAGGTTCCCCAACTCGGAGGGAATCGCGCCACTCAGGTTCGATCTCGACAGGAAGATCTTACGTAGACGTGGGAGTCTCCCCAGCTCCGGCGGTATCGAGCCGGAGAAATGGTTGTCGGTGAGAGACAGGTATTCGAGCTTCGACAGGTTGCCAAACTCCGGCGGTATCGGTCCCCAGACTTCGGCATCGGATAGATAAAGGGTGCTCAGATTGCGCAGATTCCCGAGTTCCGAAGGGATCGGGCTGTCGAAGTAGTTCCCGGACAAACCCAGTTCGTACAGGTCGGTCAGTTCGCCCAGCCACGCGGGCAGCGGACCCTCAAGGCCCGCGTACCGCAGTTGAAGAACTTGCAGGCGCGACAGTCGCTTCAGTTCGGGCGGAATGGTGCCGGAGGTGAGATTCTGCGACAGCACCAACTCCCGCAGTTCGGAGAGATCGCCCCACTCGGGCGGAATCCGGCCCCAGAGCCTGTTGAGATCCAGTCTGAGGACGCGAAGCCCGGCCAGTTCGGCAACGACCTTCGGAAGGCGTCCGCTCAGGTTGTTGTCTCCAAGGTCGAGCCGCACCACCCGGCCGCCTTCCACCCTAACGCCGTGCCATGTGCCGATGGGGTCGTCCGAAAGCCAGCCGTCGCGCCGCCGCCAACGGTCGCCGCCGGTCGCACGATAGAAATCCACAAGCGGTGCGCGGTCCGCTTCCGCGAGACTGGCGTGCGCCGAAGGCACCGTCTCCGTGAACGGGCTCATCGGCTCCGGCGCGTCGTCATGGCAGGAAAGCACCGACAATGCGATGCCAAGCAGGATGGCCAACCGCGAACCACCCCGCCGAGGCGGCCACCGTGTCGCCTGGCTGGATTCCATACGCTTTCCACTTTCTGCCAATGCCGGTTAAGGACTCATAATATACCAAGAATCGTTCCGTCTCGCCGTCGACGGAGCGGCAGCCGACCGCCACCTCGGTGCGGCACGGCGCGAGCGGAAACCGCGGCCTTGGGCTGAGTTGCCGAGGAATCGGAACATGGCGCCGGGCGTCTAGTGGGAGCCTCTCCCGACCGCGACCGGCTTGACAATCGCCCTCCGTTGGCGGCATCGCTTGCGGTTGTTGCGAAGCTCCGGAGGTCGTGTTCCGTTAGATTCTGCGGTTCGAGACCAACTCATTGTTCCGAAGAATCTGGGCTGGCGCGATAGTGGAGGCCCCGGAGCCGCCGCTGCCGGACCGGCGAGCTTGGGGGCGGCGTCCAACGGATGGAGGCACGACGATGTCTGGAGGCCGGCTTGACATGTATCTGGCCATGTTGCGCAGGCGGAGGCACCCCGCCGAGTCGGTGCGGCGCGACCTGACCGGCAAGCGGGTTGTGTTCACCGGGGGGACTGACGGCATGGGCCACTTGGCGGTCCGGCGGCTCGCACGGATGAATGCGACCCTCCATATCGTTGGCCGCAACCCTGAGAAGACCGCGCGGACGGTGGACGATCTCAACCGGTTGGCCAGCACGGCGCGGGCGGTCGGCGTCGAGTGCGACCTGGGCTCGCTGGCGAGCGTTCGCGCCTGCGCCGTCACGCTGTTGGAGCAGTGTCCGCACATCGACCTGCTCGTCAACTGCGCCGGCGTCATCGTGTGGGACCGGACCCTGTCCCCGGACGGCTACGAGATGACTTGGGCGGTCAACTACCTCGGACCGCACCTGTTGACTCAACTGCTGCTCGATCGGATCAGGGAGTCGGCTCCGGCGCGCATCGTCCACCTTTCCTCCGCCGCGGCGGGTACGGGGCACATCCACTTCGACGATCTTCAGCTTACGCGCAACTGGGGCGCGCTCAAGGCGTATTCGCAATCCAAGCTGGCCACGAACATGGCGACCCGGGCGCTCGCCCGCCGCCTCGAGGGTTCCGGTGTCACGGTCAACGTTCTGCATCCCGGATTCACCAAGACGGCCCTGGTGCGAGACCTTAAGGGCGTGAGGCGGGTGTTGGGGCTGCTGATGAAGGCGTTTGCGTCCCCGCCGGAAGTCGCGGCGGAGCGGATCCTCGCGGTCGCGCTATCGCCGCGGTACGACGGCGTGAGCGGGCAGTACGTTTACGAGGACGCGATCCGGCGGCACGACGGGGAGGCGCTCGACAATGCGGCCGTCGAGCGCCTGTGGTCGCTGAGCCAGGAGTCCGTCGGTGCCTGAAGGACGGCGATGCCCTCCGCGAGCCCTGAGACGCTCGACGGTCGCGGGGCTTGCCCAAGCATGACGAACAACACCCCTCGCATCTCCCTTCGGATGCTGTGGCGCCCGCCACGACCTTCGAGCGAGGTTGTCGAGGACCGGCGGGTCACCTTCCTGGAGCTCTTCTACGATCTGGTCTACGTGGTGGTCATCGCGGAGGTGGGTCACTACCTGGCCGGCCACGTCGACGCTGCGGGGATCTCCAAGGCCGCGTTCCTGTTCACGCTCGTGTGGCTCGCGTGGCTGAACGGCTCGATGTATCACGAGTGGCACGGGCGCAACGACCTTCGCACGCGGGTCTTCACCTTTGCCCAGATGTTTGCGGTTGGGGCCATGGCGGTCTTCGTGCACTCCGCGTTCGGCGAAGGGGCCGTGGGTTTCGCTCTTTCCTTCGCGTCCCACCTCCTCATTGTGGCCTACCTGTGGTGGCGAACCGGCATTCACGACGCGGCACACCGATCGCTGTCGAACCACTACGCGGGGGCGGTCCTTCTGGCTGCGGCGGCCTTCGCCGCATCGGCGCTCGTGCCCGTTGGGCTGGCCGTGTTCCTGTGGGGCGGCGGCGGGGTCGTTCTGCTCGTCATGCCGTTCGCGGTCTTCCTTGGGAGGACATCCGATCCCGGCGTGGCCGCCGAGCTTGAAAGGAGCCTTCGCACGACCGCGTCAACGGTGGAGCGCTTCGGCCTCTTCACCATCATAGTGCTGGGCGAGGTCATCGTCGGCGTGGTCCGGGGCGTCGCCGGGAGTCACGAACTCGGCGCCACGGTGGGGGCCACCGCTGCCCTCGGCATGTTCCTCGCCTTCGGCCTGTGGTGGCTCTACTTCGACTTCGTTTCGCATCGTCCTCCCACGCCGAGCTTCGGGAAGCGCTACGGGTGGATCTATCTCCACCTCTCGACGGGATTCGGGATCGTCGCGGTCGGGGCCGCTACGCTCAACATCGTCGAGCACGCGTCTGGAGGAAGGGTGCCCGCCGAAGCGCGGTGGCTGCTGGCCGGGGCCATGGCGCTGGCGCTGCTCAGCATCGCCGCGCTGATGCGGCTGATCCACATCCCGAAGACAGCCCGGCGACTCTACCGCGGCGCCGGACGCGTCACCGTCGCGTCGGCCGCGGTGGTGGGCGCGCTCGGCTCTTCAGGGATCGGGACGATCCCCCTGATGGCCACAATCGGCGCGGTGATTCTCCTGCCTGTCTTCTACGGATTGCTCGTCTGGATCACCGTGCTCGGTGGGCGCGAGATCCCTCTGGAATGACGCCGATGGCCCCGCACCTGACCACACGTGGAAACACGGCAACCAGCCGGGGCGAGCCGAGAAACAGCCGATGCGCGTGGACAGCAGCCGACCACCGCCTCGGTGCGCTGCGCCGCGAGTCGAAACTGCGGTTCGGTGCACGGTGTCTCCAACGAATCGAACATGGCGATCGGGGGTGTAGTGGATCCTCTCCCGACCGCGCCCGGTTGGCGATCACCTCCGTTGGGACGCCACCCCAGGTCGGTCGCCATTAGATTGAGCGGATCACCCCGGCGGGAGCCGGACAGGGGCGATGGGTCGCGGTGGGAAGCAGGCTCCCACGACGATCCACGTCTCGAAGCTCCCGCGTGAAGCGTCTTCAGCCAATACCGAGAGAAGGAGCAGCGACTTGGGCAAGGTAATACTCATCACAGGGGCTTCCTCCGGCATGGGCCGGGAGGCCGCGATCCTCCTGGCCCACGGGGGCCACACCGTCTACGCCGGCGCACGCCGGGCGGATCGCATGGAGGACCTTTCCGAACACGGCATCACCCCGGTCGAGATGGATGTCTCGAAGGGCGGGGACAACGAACGGGCTGTGCGCCGGATCATCGACGCCGAGGGACGCATCGACGTTCTGATCAACAACGCGGGTTTCGGCCTCTATGGAACGGTCGAGGACATCCCGCTCGAAGACGCGAGATACCAGTTCGAGGTCAATCTGTTCGGCCTTGCACACCTCACCCAACTCGTCCTGCCTCACATGAGGGCGCAGGGCGCCGGCCGGATCGTCAACACGTCCTCGATGGGCGGCCGGATCTTCACGCCCTTCGGCGCCTGGTATCACGCGACCAAGCACGCGCTCGAAGGCTGGTCGGACTGCCTCCGCATCGAGACCGCCCCATTCAACATCCAGGTCGTCCTCATCCAGCCCGGTCTCATCCAGACCGAGTTCGGCCATGTGGTGGGGGGGAGTCTTCAGAAGTACTACGCCGACAGCGCCTACAAGGCCGGTCTGGACCGGTTCTTCGCGATGATGTCCGATCCCCAGGCCGCGAGCCGCGGCACCGACGCCGAGGTGCTCGCCCGGGTGTTCGTCGAGGCGGCTACTGCCGCCCGGCCGCGGCGGCGGTACGTGAAGGGCGCGACGGCGCGTCCGCTGATGCTCATTCGCAAGTGGTTCGGCGACGGGATCTACGAATCCGTGTTGCGCCGCACCTTCGGCTGACCGGTTGGTCCATGGCGTCATCGGATGCTGCGGACCTACGGTTCCTCGAATCCCGCCTCCTCAATGGCTACGGCATCCACTTTCATTTGGGTAAAGGGTGGCCGAGGACCGTAGCGGGGCTCCGCCAGCGCCTCCCCTCAGGTCCCGGGACGGTAGGTCACGGATAGCTTGATGCGCCTGCCCTTGGGGCTGTGGGTGAAGGCGTCGTAGGACTGTTCCCAGTTGACCAGCGGTGGATCGGCGTCGAGAAGGTTGATCACCGAGAGCGCGACATCGGTTGTGCTCGATGTGCGCCGCAGCAGGCTGAGGTCCCAGCCCACGAACCGGTCGATGTGCTCGAACTCGGTGTCGGGGAACACCTCGTTGGCGTACCCCGAGACGGTGTTGAAGTAGTTCACGACGCTGTAGTCGTCCCAATGGTATCCGGCCGAGAAGCGGAGCTTCCACTGCGGCAGCGGGGGCGCGATCGGATTACCCCAGTTGAGCTGGCCCGCCGCGTCCTGCGCGGCAAAGACCTCGGCCCCGTTGAGTTCGAGTGCCTTGACGAAGAACTCCCGCGTGTAGGTGCCGTCGGCACCCAGCGACAGGATGCCCTGGCCGAGTGGCAGGCGCGTGCTCGCGTGCAGGTCGATTCCCGACATCCGGATGCCCGGCCAGTTCACGTTCGTCACCCTGATCCGCTCGACGGCCGACACATGGCAGGTTCCCGTCCCCGGTCCGTCGGGACAGGTCACGAACTCCTGCACGGCGGCCCGGGAGGCGCCGCCTGCCGCGTACAGTCTGGTCACGCCCCCGAAGGGCACCTGGTCGATCACGTCGCGGAAGTCGTAGCTCCAGTAATCGGCCGTTGCACGCAACCTTGGAAGCTGCAAGGTCAGTCCCACGTTGTAGGTGAACGCGCGCTCGGGCACGAGCTGGCTGTTGCCGAACGCGTCCACCGCCTTGTAGATGCCCGCCTCGGACACGTATTCGAGCCCGGTGCTTCGGTCTTCGTTGAGGTCGTCCACCGAGGGCGTGCGGAAGGTCGTCTGCAGGGAGCCGCGTAGCGCCAGCGGTTCGGCCAACGCCACGCGCACCGCGAGCTTGGGATCGAAGCTGCTCACCGAGCCATGGAACTCGTAGTTGGCGGCGGCCTGGCCCTCGACCCTGCCGCCGAGTGAGAAGCGGCTCTCGGCGAAGAGCCTGTTCACCATCTGGGCGTCGTGGTATTCGTAGTGCCCGGTTGTGAAGGTGAACGCTCCGGCCTTTTCGAGGCAGCTGCGGTCTCCCGGGACGGGGCATGGGTTGATCGACAAGTCTCCCGGCTGGTTGGGGGTGGCGGAGACGCCGACCCTGCGGAACTGATACCCGATGGCGTAGTCGAGTCCCTCGGAGACGGCCCCCTTGAGCATCGCGTCCGCGACGAACAGATCCGCCGAGCTGTCCAGATTCACTTCCTCGTTGATCCAGTCGATCAGTTCCGCGCTGTTCTCCAGTCCGGGCATGTAGTCCGGGTTCGGCTGATCCCGGTAGGGCGCGCCCGGCTGCGCCGAGAGCCGGTGCGCGTTGCTGAACGGGTTGTAGTACCGGCAGTCGCCCTGGCCCGCCACGGCGCCGTTGAGGGGACCGAGCGCCATCCCGGACGGACTCGACGGGTCGACCACCACCGCGACTCCGCAGTTCGGACCTCCGAAGCCGCGGAAGGCCAGAAACTTCCGGTAGGCGTATTCGGCCGGAAGGTTCGCGTTGCCGGAAGCCCGGGAATAGCTGGCGGAGAACTCGACGGCCGCCCCGCCCAGCGACTCGATGCCACGCTCCAGCGAGGCGGCGATCCTCTGGGTGCGGGACGCGCGCTCCAGCGTCCGCCCGGGTCCCGAGTTGCCGACGAGCCGCCCGTAGAAGTACCAGTTGTCCTCCAGACAGGCCGCCTCGCTCGTGAAACCGGCGCCTTGTCCGTGGGTCCCGCAGAACGCCTGTCTCCCCGGATTCCCGGGCTCGATCACTTGGGCTCCGTTGTACGGAGAGATGGGCGGATAGGACGGGGTCGTGAACCACTCGGGCGTTGTAGCCTCGGCCCACAGCGCCTCGACATGGTAGCTCGAACGGTCGCCCAGGTCGCCGTTGACTTCGGCGAACGTCCGGACATGGCGGGACGCTTGGAGCAGGTTGTCCCACTGCTGGTAGCGGAAGCGGCAGGTCTCGCCCTCGCGGTGCCCGCCGAAGTCCGTGCAGCGCGGGTCCACGAAGACGCCGCCCCAACCTCCGAACTGCGCGTCCGAAAGCGCCGCGGTGAACTCTTCGATCGTCTCGTTGCCGGTCAACCTCGGGAACAGGAACGCGCCGGGATTCCCGGTATAGGACCATGCCCCTCCGCCGGACGTGAACGGTCGCAGCGCCCAATCGCGATCCTCGGGGTGCAGTTCCTGGCCGACCAGCGCCTCGGCCGAAACGACGGCGTGCGCACCTTCCCCGAGCCGCTTGCCCCAAATCGCGCCCGCGTGCGTCTCCCCGGCCCCGGCGAAGTACTCGTGCGAGCCCGACACCTCCAGCCCCTCGAAATCGCTGCGGGTCAGAAAGTTGGCCACGCCCGCCACGGCGTCCGAGCCGTAGACCGCCGACGCGCCCTCCTTCACCACCTCGATCCGGTCCAGCGCGATCGACGGAAAGGCGTTCACGTCCACGAACCTGCCTCCGGACAGCCGCGCCGGCAGGTACACCTGGCGCCGCCCGTTGAGCAGCACGAGCGTGCGGGACGGCCCGATACCCCTGAGGTTGACGCTGGCGGCCGTTTCCGGCACCGCTGCGGGGGGCCGGGTATTGTACCAACCCTGGCGATCTCCGAGGACCCCGGCGCTCGATCCGAGGTTCCGGAAGAAGTCCACAGCCTGCGGAGACCCCTGCTCCGCCAGCGTCCTCCTGCTCGAAACGGCCACCGCGTAGGGCAACTGCACGAGTGACTCCGAGAAGGCGGTGCCCGTCACCACCAGTTCCGCGAGGCCCAGGACGGCCGGTTCCAGCCTGAACTCGACGGCCGCGGCCCCGCCCGCGGTCACGGTTACGTTCATCGTAGCGGTTGCATAGCCCAGCCTCTCGGCACGGAGCTCGTGCGTGCCGACGGGCACGTCCGGCAGTCGGAACAGCCCGCTTGCGCCAGCGAGCACACCGATCCCGAGCGCGGGCACGCTGATCTGCGCACTGGCCACCCGCTCGCCGGTCGCCGCGTCCTCCACGGTGCCCGTAATGGTGCCCGTCTCCTGCGCGGACGCCGGGGCAACAGTGGCGAGTCCCGCGGCCATCATGGCCAACGCGAACGTCACCGCCTTGAGGCCCCAACCTGAACGACCGGCTTCGGGAGCGACGTGGATCGCCGGATCCACTCTCCGTGCTGTTTCGTTGGTTTCCATCTCCGTCTCCATTGGTCTGGGATCGTACGAGAACCTCCTAAATCTAACGCTGCGCGGATGGCCGCACACTAAGGCGTCGTGTCGCGCCCAGCCCCCTTTCATGGCCTTGTCAGGGGGATCGAGAACAGGATGCCGATGCTCGCCCCGACGCTACAGAACGGCCTGAGGGGATTTTCCCCGCACGGCGGACCCGGAAATCTCCCGTCAAAAGTCACGGGTTTTTCCTCTCGGAGCGCCGATTCTCGTTGCCCATTATTGGACACATCCTCGCGCTGTCTCCCTGGAACCGCTGGGGCGGCACCGACCACATAATCCGAGAGGAGACTCTCATGAACAGGTGGCTGACGCGTTTCGTCCTCGCCATCACCGCCGTGGTTCTGGCCATGATGCCCGTCAAGGTGAACAGCCGGGGCGCTGACTCCGCCTTGGCCCGGACCTTCCGCCCGAGCGAGGATGGCTTGGCGCGAACCGAGCGGACCTGCGGGTCTTGGGACGGTCGTCCTTGCAACGCCCCCGTCGAGAGCGGGTCGCCAGCGGCTCGTGACGGGGTGATCGAGGAGGAGGTCGCCCGGTGGCTGGATCATTGGAGGACCGGGCGGCGGGGTGCGGTGCAGCGCGGCCTGAAGCGAATGGGCAGGTACGAGGACTACATCGACGCCGAGTTGGCGGCGCGGAACCTGCCACCCTCGCTCCGCTACCTCCCCCTCATCGAGGCCGACTACTACCACTTGGCCGTTTCGCCGGCGGGGGCGGCCGGGCTCTGGCAACTGATGCCCGAGACCGCCCGGTGGCTTGGGCTCGAGGTCAACTCGCTCGTGGACGAGCGCTTTGACGTGGACGTGGCCACCAAGGCCGCGCTGGACTACCTGGTTGCTCTCCATGACCGGTTCCAGTGCTGGTTTCTCGCTCTGGCGGCCTACAATGCAGGGCCGACGCGGATCGAGCGGGTGGTCCGGCGGCACGGTGGAGCCCGGCCCCGCAACGACGCCCTGTTCGGGCATATCCGCGACCGGCTGCCCAAGGAGACCCGGGACTTCGTTCCCAGGTTCCTCGCGAGCGTTCGCCTTGCCGACGACCTTGCGGCCATCAGGCAAGCGGCACCGGAGAAGGATCCGCCGGAGCACTTCGATGTCGTCCGTGTCGAGGGAGCGGCGTCGGCGGATGTCCTCGCCGAGGCCGCAGGCATCGCCGAAGAAGAGATCAGGACTCTGAACCCGCACCTCCGCATCGGCCTGGTCCCGGCGGGCAGGTCGACACGGTTGCGCGTCCCCGCCGGTGCGGGCGAACGGTTCCTCGCCCGCCTCGCCGAAATCCCGATCGGGGACCGCTCCACACTTCGTGAACACACCGTTGCCCCGGGGGAGGCCCTGGTGCGCATTGCACGACGGTACGGTGTTCCGCTGGACGCCTTGCGCACAGTCAATCCGGACGTCGAGCCTCGGCGCATGCGGATCGGGACCGTTCTGTTGATCCCCCAAAGCACAGGGACGATGCCTGCCGGTTCCCGAATTGCGACCAACCCGTCACCAATCCGGTCGACGAAAGGACGGGATCTCCGATGAACAGAACGGATCTTGGGCTCGACTCCGGTGCCAGGAGCGGGCCAATGAGCCGCATGTGGAGGAGCTTCGCTTCACGGCCGCCCCTTCGCATCGGTTGGCGGACCGAAGACGCGGCCGCTCCGCACCGGATCCGCTTCCGGGCTCCGCGGCGGCGCGGCGCGATTACGCCCGACCGGCTCAGGCAAGACGGCCTGATCTGACGATGCCAATGCGGACCACGGCCTTCTCCGAACCGTGGATTTCCGCGCTTGGAACCGGGAAGACTTCGATGCCCACGGACCCGACGACGATTCGCTCTTCCATTGACATTCCTTGGAGACGCACATCTCATGGGTGAACACCGGGCAGTGCCGGGACGTGGTGGCGTGAGCGGGCTGCCGGTCCACCCGAACGAGAGGACGGAGCCGGGAGTGCTCAAGCAGAGGGACTACACCGCCGTGTTCGACGCTTCGCCGGACGCGATGCTCGTCGTGGATGCGGACGGCGTGATCCAGGACCTCAACCGGCAGGCCGTCGCGATGTTCGGATGGAGCCGCGACGAGCTTGAGGGCAGCGAAGTCGAGCGATTGATCCCCGACGCCAGCCGCGTTCGGCACCGCCGGCACCGCCGACGCTACGGCGAGTCGCCGCAGCCCCGCCCGATGGGCGAGGGACTCGAACTCGAAGCCCTGCGCAAGGACGGCACGACGATCCCGGTCGAGATCAGCCTGAGCCCCTCGAAGCTGGGACGGGGCCGGGAACACGTGATCTGCGCGGTCCGCGACATTTCCGCCTGGAAGCGGATGCGGCGCCTGTCGGGCATGATGATCGCGGCGGCCGAGCAGGAGCGGAAGCATCTTTCGCGCGAACTGCACGACGAATTCCTCCAGAACCTCGTGGCGCTGAAGATCCGGGTGAAGCTGCTGGCCGATGAGAAGGACGACGGCGAGAGGGAGCGTGCGCGGGCGCGGGTCGCCGAGGACATTCGAGGCACGATCCTCGGGATCAAGCGGATGATCCGGGGACTCCTGCCACCGGAACTGGACCACGGAGGGCTTCCCTCCGCCCTCGGCTCCGTCTTCCGCGACATCAAGGTTGTATACGGATTCACGGTCAAAGCCAGCCTGGGCCTGGTGGACGGCGAGTTGGACGAGGTCGCCACGCTCGCGCTGTACCGGATCGTGCAGGAGGCGGTGGGCAACGCGGTGAGGCACGCGGGGGTGAACGAGGCGACCGTGACGGTCGAGGCGGCGAATGGGGCGGTCACGGCCACCATCCGGGACGAAGGATGCGGGTTCGAGTTGCCCGACGCGGAAGGACTGCCGCGCGACGGCTGCGTGGGCCTCGACGGGATGCGGGAGAGGGCCGCGCTCGTCGGGGGCTCGGTCGTCGTGCGGACCTCGCCGGGCGCGGGAACGACGGTTCGCGCATCCGTTCCCGTCCGGAGTGGGGGTCGACGGAACGGATGAGGGATTGCCGAAGATGGTGAGGGCGCTCCTGGTCGACGACCACGCGGTCGTGCGCGCCGGTCTCCGGGCATTGCTCGAAGCATCGGGAGGGGCGGAGGTGGTGGGAGAGGCGTCTTCGGGCGAGGAGGCGGTGAGGAAGGCCCGGAGTCTGGAGCCGGACATCGTCGTCATGGATCTGGCGATGCCCGGCATGGACGGAGTACAGGCCACCCGTCGCATCGCCGCCCTCGGCATCGAAACGAAGGTCCTGATCCTCACGGTCCACGACGAGGACGAGTTCCTGGTGCCCGCCCTCGATGCCGGCGCGGATGGTTTTCTGAACAAGTCGGCCGCCGACACCGATCTCATGGGTGCCATCGAGGCGGTCGTGCGCGGCCACTCGTATCTGCCGAGACGCGCGGCCGCGCTCATCGCGCGCCGGAAGGCGGAGCGGAGCGGCGCGGGCGAAGAGCCGGAGCCGCTCTCGGATCGCGAGCGGACCGTGATCGAGTTGACCGCGCGGGGGTTCTCCGCAGCGGAGGCGGGCCGGGAGATGTGCCTCAGCCGCAAGACCGTCGAGGGCTACATCGCACGCGCGAAGTCGAAGCTGGGCCTCAAGCACCGGCGCGACATCGTGCGCTTCGCACTCGAAAGCGGGATCCTGCGGGCCGAAGCCGAGGAGTAGCGGAACCCCGCGATCCCGATGGCTTCCCCCGGCCCGGTCCGTCCTGACGGGAATTTCCCGCCAAGACGGTTGCGGGTTTCTCCCCCCACAATTCGCGGAATTCTCCTCTCAAGGCCCGTTGGCGCGGTCCTGCATATTGGTCGCAGGGCACCCGGAAGCGAATCGGGGGCGTGTCCACCCGAGGCAAGGAGTCGGGAACCATGCAGCAGGAGACCCCAGGCTACGAAGCCATCGTCGACACCCTGCGTTGGGCCGCGCAGGGTTACGTGATCGGCCGCGGAGAGGCGGTTCGGCCCATGCCCTGGCGGCGGATCCTCGATCATCTGGCCATGCTCGGACAGGACGAGTTACTGTGCATCGACCCGAGCGCCAACGGCACGGGAAGTGGAATCACGGTCAGGCGGATCGCCGCGAATGGACGATCCGGCACGAAGCCGTCCGCCATGAATGGCTCGCGCGAGACGACTTGGACCGTGAACACCCGTGAAGGGTCGAGGGCGGTGGCGCGGTTCGCCCAGCGCATCGAGATGGCCGTGCGGAACGGCCAGTACCGTTCCGCGACCTGCATGCGAAGGGGATCGAGGATCTTCGCGGTAATGACCGGCGCTTCCGCACCCGTCACAAGGTCGAACGGAAACCACCGCCCGCCGCCGCCTCGTGTTCGCGCCTTGGCGTCCGCCAGGGGACTGCACCGAACGACTCGGTACCAGAGGCGAACTCGAAGGAACAGGTACATAGCGTACATGACTGTGGCCGCGTCGTTGCTGCTGTCGGTAGTAGCTCTGCTATCCGCCGCGACCGGGCGCAAACAGCAACCCCCGCCACCGGTACCCGCCAACGCCATCGTGGGACAGGTGCTGATCGGGGGACGTGGTGCCGAGGGCGTGACCGTCGCCCTCGACGGCCGAGCCGCAACCGTCACGACCGGCGGGGGCGCGTTCCGGTTCGATGACGTGGAAACCGGCATCCACACCATCACCATCAGCGACTATCCGGCGGACGCGCGCTTCGACCGCACCTCCGCCACCGCAAGCATCGACACCGAGGGCCGGGCGGCCACCGTCAGCTTCTCCGGTTCCTACATCCGCAGGTCTCGCATCACAAGGCCGGCCGTGATGGCCGAACGCGGTGGCACCGGAAGGCAGTCAACGCCGTTGGCTCTGCGGGAAGCCGCCGGGCACGCCGCAACCGAAATGTAGGACCCGGCCTGCAACCGGTGTCTGCGCGCTCCGAGTCTCCGTATTCGGCCGGGCCATTACACGCTATCTTGGTGGGAGAACCGGGACGTTCGGTTCTGCTCTTCACACGCCTTCCATCACACACTAGGACCTGCCTGCCATGCGTAAGTTCACTTGGTTGTTGGGACTCACTCTGATCGCCGCCCCGGCAACCGCCCAGACGACCTTGGGCCTGAAGGGCGGGGTCGGCTTCGCCACCATTGCCATCGAGGAAGCCGGGGTCGAGGAGGAGTCCGTTTCCGGCCTCGTCGCGGGGCTGGAACTCGGCGTTCCCGTCTCCAGCGTGTTCAGCCTGAGGCTCGGCGGCTCGTACGCTCGGAAAGGCGGCGGGGGATCGGTTGGCGGTGGCACCGTGACGCTCAACATCGATTATTTCCAGTTCTCGGCGTTGGCCCGGGTCGCCACCTCCGGCGACGGGCCTTCGGTCGGCCTGACGGCCGGCCCGTGGGCCGCCTATCAGCGCTCATGCGAGTTGGAGGGCACACTCGAAGGGACGAGCATCGTCGCGCCATGCTACGATCCGCCTTTCTCGGACTTCGACATCAAGACCCTGGACTTCGGTCTGGCCTTCGGCGGAGGGGTCGAGATTCCCGTCGCGGGCAGTCTCCGGATGGGACTCGACGCGCTCTATTCGCTCGGGCTCGCCTCCGTGGACGACGACGAAAGCAAGACACGGCACCTCACCGTTCAGATAGGTCTGTCCCTCCCGATCGGTTGACCGAGGCGAATCGAACACCGGGCCGCATCAGATGCCACCCGGACGCCGCTTCGACTCCCGCCATTCTGCACAGCTTTCCGGTCACTTCAGCACGGCAGACTCAGATTCGAACTCATCGGCAAGAATGGCAGATCGTGCAGCCCAGGTTGAACTTACGTGACTCCTTGCCGTGATTCGCTTCCCCCTGACTCTGCCGTTACGTCAGGGTCAAGGGGGGAGGGGATCAAGGCAAGGAATCGTCCAAAGTCAACCGGGACTGCACGATCTGCGCTTCTTGCCGGTGGGGGGTATCTGATCTCTCTGGGCTGAAAGAGCGGGGAAATCGCATCGAATGGCGGGAATCCGTGGTCGGATCGAGCCACCCTGCCCTCTCTTGTATGGGCCCGGTACGAGATACACGCAGCGGTGGCGCATGGTCTCCCTACTCAGTGTTGGTTCTTCCATTCTTGGCCTCCGTCAGGCAGCTTAAGGCCGAGAGCCGCGACGATACCCTCCGATAGGCGAACTTCGAGCGAGTGATGATCCTCCTAGCAATCGAGGAGTCCACACGGGCTCGTGAGGCCGACTTGGTCTGTCGGTGAGGCATCTGTCAGCCAACCGCGCCCACCGGGATGAGACAATGCCTACAATTGAGCCTGCCGAAATCAACCCTGACGCCCTCTGGGAGGCCTGTCACGCGATCGCAGAAACAGACCCCAAGACCTTTTCACGGGTCAGTCACAAGGGATTGTCTCTGGACCTCCGTAGTGCAGTCCCTGTGGTGGAGAGGATCGTTTCGTTCTACGCGCGTGTCACGCCCGAGGACATCTCGATGATCCCCGCGACGAGGGTAACCGCCTTTTCCCAGGAGCTCTACAACGTTCAGAAGGTGCTGGAAGAGATACAGAGTATGCGATACCAAGACGCAGACGAAGCGCGAGACCGGCTGCGGGAGGTGTATCACAGTATGCGGGCAGAACTTACGCCGTTCGTGCGTCCAGACACGCTGGACGCGGCTAGCTCCCAAGCCCAGCTCAAGAGCCTAATCGACCGCGCGAACGGGGCACGTCAGGAGACGGAGCAGATTAGGGACGACGCCAGAGAGGTCATCGCGGAAGTACGGAGGACTGCCGGCAAGGTGGGCCTAGCCAAGTACGCGACCATCTTTGATGACGCGGCGAAGAAGCATCGGAACCAGAAGCGCGGTTGGCTTACTGCGCTCGGCCTGCTGAGCCTTCTGGCCGTGGCCGTCGCTTCTTGGTGGATTGGGATTGAGCTACAGCCAGCTAGCGATGTGAGCCTCAGTCTGGCAATCCAGATGACGGCCGTAAAGCTGTTCGTCTTCGGCATCTTGAGTTACGTCATCCTGATGGCCGGACGAGCGTATCGCGCTGCGGCCCACAACCAGATCGTTAACGAGCACCGTCGCGACGCACTTGCAACCTTCCAGACATTCGTGAAGGCCACGTCGGACGAAGCGACGAAAGATGCCGTGTTGGTTCAGGCGACACATTCCATTTTCTCACACCGGCCGTCAGGATTCGGCCAGCAGGAGACCGACGCGATGCCGCCATCACATATGCTCGAACTCACTCGGAGCGTGATGGGTGACCGGGGTGGCACCGAATGAGCGAGTACCAGCGGGGCTACAACGCGGGCTTGATGGCCATCCTCAAGGTGATAACCGGAAACCCGAGGTGGATCCAGTACCAGGGCGAGCCCGAGCAGTCCGTAAGAGCGTTGTTGGCGGACAACGAACCGCCAACCACCACCTACGAGGCCGGCAGGCGGGCTGCGATCGAGGATTTCCTTTCTGCTTAAGCCAGGCAGAGCTGGTCCGAATCCCCTACACTGGTAGGGGTGACGTGGGCACGACCCTCAACCCGGGGTCCCACACGAACCTCCTCCAAGCCAGAATCGGCCACCGACGAAAGAAGGTCGCCTGCCGATTGACTCGGTTGCCCGCTCTGCGGGCGCAGCCCACCAGAGACCAACTGACGACACACATGACAGCACCCAACCTGAACTGGATCGCCAACTACATCTGGGGCATCGCGGACGACGTGCTCCGCGATGTCTACGTGCGCGGCAAGTACCGAGACGTGATCCTGCCGATGACCGTGCTCCGGCGGCTGGACGCGGTGCTGGAGCCCACCAAACGGGCCGTCCTCGACATGAAGGCAACTCTGGATGCCGCCGGGGTCACGAACCAGGACGCCGCGCTCCGGCAGGCGGCCGGGCAGGCCTTCCACAACACCTCGGAGTTCACGCTCAGCGACCTCCGGGCGCGGGCCGGAAGGCAACAACTCAGGGCCGACTTCGTGGACTACCTCAACGGGTTTTCGCCCAACGTGCAGGACATCCTCGACAACTTCGAGTTCCGCAACCAGATCCCGCGCCTCGACAGGGCGGACGCATAGGGTTCGCTGATCGAGAAGCTGACCTCGCCGGACATCAACCTGGGTCCCGATCCGGTGATGGACACGGACGGCGCGGTCCGGCACCCCGGCCTCGACAATCACGGGATGGGGACCGTCTTCGAGGAACTGATCCGGCGCTTCAACGAGGAGAACAACGAGGAGGCGGGCGAGCACTTCACGCTGCGCGACGCCGTGACGCTCATGGCGAAGCTCGTATTCCAGCCCGTCGCCGACCGGATCGAATCCGGCACCTACCTGCTCTACGACGGGGCCTGCGGGACCGGCGGCATGCTGACGGTCGCGGAGGACGTGCTGCACCGGTTCGCGGATGAGCGCGGCAAGGAGGTGTCCACGCACCTGTACGGCCAGGAGATCAACGCCGAGACCTACGCGATCTGCAAGGCCGACCTGCTGCTGAAGGGCGAGGGCGAGGCCGCCGACAACATCGTGGGCGGCCCGGAACACTCGACGCTCTCGAACGACGCCTTTCCGACACGGGAGTTCGACTTCATGCTCTCGAACCCGCCCTACGGGAAGAGTTGGAAGACCGACCTCCAGCGGATGGGCGGCAAGAAGGGGATGAGCGATCACCGCTTCCTGATCGAGCACGCGGACGACCCCGAGTACTCGCTGGTCACTCGCTCCAGCGACGGCCAGATGCTCTTCCTGGCCAACAAGCTGTCGAAGATGAAGCGAGACACCCCGCTCGGCAGCCGGATCGCCGAGGTCCACAACGGCAGTTCGCTGTTCACCGGATCGGCGGGCCAAGGCGAGAGCAACATCCGGCGGTGGATCATCGAGAACGACTGGCTGGAGGCCATCGTCGCGCTGCCGCTCAACATGTTCTACAACACCGGCATCGCCACCTACATCTGGGTGCTCACGAACCACAAGCCCGAGCACCGGCGCGGCAAGGTGCAGTTGATCGACGCGACCCGGTGGTTTCGACCGCTGAGGAAGAACCTGGGGAAGAAGAACTGCGAACTCGGGCCGGAGGACATCGAGCGGATCTGCCGGGCGTTCCTCGACTTCGAGGATACGGAGGAGAGCCGGGTTTTCGCCAACGAGGCGTTCGGGTACTGGAAGGTGACGGTCGAGCGACCGCTCCGGCTGAAGGTGGACCTGTCGCCCGAGCGCTGCGCCGGGTTCTCCGAGGCGTGTCGTGATGCCGGGGAGGAACCTCTCGCGAACGCCGTGGAGCGGGTGGCCGAGACACTCGGCGAAGGGCCTCACTTCGACTTCAACGCCTTTCTCGATGTACTCAGGGCCGACATGTCCGGGCGCCGCGCGAGGCTCACGGCCAAGAGAAAGAAGTTGTTACAGACCGCGCTGGCCGAGCGGGATGAGAAGGCGGAGCAGGTAGTCAAGAGGGTCCACCGGCGAGGCACCGCGCCCGACCCGATCCGGGGGCTGTACGAGTCTCGCGACGGCTCGAAGAATCGCGTCGAGTACGAACCTGACACGGCGCTGAGGGACACCGAGCAGATCCCGCTCCAGGAGGAGGGCGGGATCGAGGGGTTCCTGCGGCGCGAAGTGCTCCCCTACGCCGCAGACGCTTGGTACATCGCGAAGAGCGTGAAGATCGGCTACGAGATCAGCTTCAACCGGTACTTCCACAAGCCCGAGCCGATGCGGACGCTCGATGAGATCGGGGACGACATTCTGGCGGTGGAACGGGAGACGGAGGGGCTGCTCCTTGAGATACTGGGCCGGTCAGGATGAGTGTCAACGGCCTCCGGCCCTATCCGGCCTACAGGGACTCCGGGGTGGAATGGCTGGGGAAGGTGCCGGAGCATTGGGAGCTGCGGCGCGGCAAGACAGTCTTCCGGTGCATCGACGAACGCTCGGAGACCGGAAGCGAGGAGCTCCTGACGGTATCTTCAGACCGAGGAATCGTACCGAGGGATTCCACAAGTGTTACGATGTTCAAGGCGCGATCATATGTCGGGCACAAGCTCTGTTGGCCTGGTGATCTCGTCATCAATAGTCTGTGGGCATGGAGCCGGGGCTTGGGCGTTTCTCGGTACCACGGAATCGTCAGCACCGCATACGGGGTGTACCGAGCCCGACGGAAGGCCAGAGCGCTTCCTGATTTCATTCATGCGCTGGTACGATCCGAAGCCTTCAACTGGGAACTGCGAGTTCGATCGAAGGGCATCTGGATTTCGCGGTTGCAGTTGACCGACGATTCCTTCCTCAGTGCGCCACTCCCCCTCCCCCCGATCTCCGAGCAGGGTGCCATCATCCGTTTCCTGAACGCCGCCGATCGCCGCATCCGGCGCTACATCCGTGCGAAGGAAAGGCTCATCGAGCTATTGGAGGAGCGGAAGCGGGCGCTGATCCACGAGGCCGTGACGGGCCGGATCGATGTCCGCACCGGCCAGCCATATCCGGCCTACAAGGACTCCGGCGTCGAGTGGCTGGGGAAGGTGCCGGAGCATTGGGAGGTGGCGGCGCTTAGGCATCTCGCTACGAAGTTCGGTTCGGGAGTTACGCCCCGTGGCGGAGCGACCGTCTACGAGGCCAAGGGCATTCCGTTGCTGAGAAGTCAGAACGTGCATTTCGATGGGCTGAGGCTTGAGGGTGTGGCGCGAATCCCCCCTGATCTCCACCTCGCACTAAAGGGCACCCATGTGAAGCCAAGGGATGTATTGCTTAACATCACAGGAGCTTCCATTGGTCGCGTCTGTACCGTTCCCGACGATCTGAGCGACGCGAATGTGAACCAACACGTCTGTATCATCAGGCCAAGGTCCGAGCGCATCCTTCCTGACCTTCTTGCCACGTTCCTGAGTATCCCCGGAATGCAGGAGACAATAGAACTGGAGCAAGTCGGGGCGTCGCGGCAAGGTCTGACGCTGGACTCAATACGTAGTTTCAAGGTGTTCGTCCCACCTGCCTTGGAGCAAGCGATCATCGTTGAAGCGGTGCACGGCGCTTTGGATCGGATTGACTTGCTGGCGTCCGTTGCTCGCCGCCAGATCGCCCTCCTCCACGAGTACCGCACCCGCCTGATCGCCGATGTCGTGACGGGCAAGCTCGACGTGCGCGAAACGGCGGCGAGACTACCGGAGACGGACCCACTCGCGGGCGACCGCGAACGGGCCGACGCCATCCCCACCACATCGAACCTACCGAACGCGACATGGTGAAGGAGGGCATCCCATGACAAACTGGAACGAGTGTCCGGCCGTCGAGCGGACACCGGGCAAGGTGAGCGGGGCTTGGGTCTTCTCGGGCACGAGGATTCCGCTGTTCGCGCTCTACGAGAACCTGGCCAGCGGTGCCACCGTCGTAGATTTCGTTGAGTGGTTTCCGGGGGTCGAGGAACGGCAGTAAGAGCGGTGCTCGAACACGAGGCAAGGACATTGAGAACGGCGCTGCCCCGTCCGTCATGAACGGGTAACTCCATCACGCCTGTACCCGAACGGCAAGCGCGGCCCGAATCTCCTCGTAAATCGGAACCTGTTCACCGGCCTCGATCGTCACGACGATTCCGAAGGGTATGGTCTCGTCCAATGGCTCCGCCGGTGTAGTGCAGGTGATGCGAAGAGACAGGTGTTTGCCGTCGGCGAAATCCGCGACAGCGTCCCCTTCGTAGCGTTCGTGAAACACGGTTCCGCGGCGGGTGGTGTGATAACCCGATTGAGGCGACCGCTCGGTTGTGCCGAAGGCATTGCTGGAGTGGCCTTCCACCGCAAGTTTGGCCAGTCGGTAGACGCGATTGCGCACCGTCACGGGCGAGAACCATGCCAATGCAATCGTCACAGCGCGTGGTATCCGGCGACCGGAAAGGCTGATCGGCAACGGCACTTGGTATTCGAGTACCTGGCCGCCTTCGATCTCACCGTATCCGATCAACGTCGCACGATCGGTGGCGCAGGTCGTCACCGCATCGACGAGGGGAACGCCGCGGCCGAGGACTCGAGCCACGTTGTCCGCGCGCTCCGCGTGTCTTGGCGGTTCCTGTGGCCCAACTGCCTGTTTCACCTGCTCGGCGGTCTCTTCGTCCCAACGGCAACCGTGAACGAGGAGGGCACGGACGACCGCAGCATAGTATCGGGGATTCGCATCGGCGAGGACATTCCCGTTGTCGGGGTCCGTCAAGGCATCAAAGATCTGATGCGCAAGACGGGTAGCGAGGGCAGTGGCAGCGCTCGTGCCGCTGGTCGGGCGGGTGTGGTCCAGCCGTCCCGTCGAATCTGGAGCGGCCGCGCGAATCCCGAAGGCATGTCCTGGCAGCGCCGGGCGCACGGCCAGACCGTCGGCTCCTAGCATTGAAACTACATGCTCCCGTCCTCCAGGCATCAGGATGTCCGGCTTCACTGTTCGGAGATGACCGAGCCCCAGAGCCGAGCTCACATTCGGCAAAGTGCGACTCTCGATTGGGTCAACGAATGCTCCCATGTATGCGGGGCACTCGGCGGCATCGTCATGGCAGGCCCCGACCGTCACGACATTGATCGCTTCCGCAGGCGACAGCAGCGTCCGCCGCGATCGTTTTTCGCCCAGCGCCGTGAGTATCGCAACTTGGCGTTGCTCGATTGGTGCATCCTCAAACGCCGACAATCCCGAGAATCCGGGGATCGGCAAAGGCTCCGAGATGTTGCCCGCGCTTACCAAGAAGAGAAGATGGAAGCGACACGCGAGATAGTCCAGCAGTCTCGCCCACGGACTCATTTGGTTGGCATACGGCCGGCGACTGTCGCCCAGCGATACGTTGACCAGAAATACATCGGGCGAACTCGGCGGTCCGCCACCCTCTCCTTCTTTCATCCTCAGGACGGCGCGGTAGAAGGTGTCGATCAGCAACCGGCGAGGGTGAAAGCGCTCTGGTCCTTCCAAAGCGTCCGGAAGGGTCCAAAGAACTGGGTGGACGTGGATTGGCCGCGACAGAGCGGGCAGTGAATTGGTTTCGGCCAGGTCGCCGTGAAGGACCAGCGATGCCATCTCGGTCCCGTGTCGGCGCTTGGCCACGGTGCTCTCGTCCTCCACACCATCCGGGTCATCAACGATGATCCGCCCGTCAAGTAGCTGATGTCGCTGAACCGGCATCCCGTCCAGCAAGGCGGCAATCGGGAAACTGCGAGCCGGAAGATCCTCGTGCCGGAGGGGCACCGGCTCAGAAGATGAGGGATCGGAGCTCGGCGACAGTGATGCTACCGATTGCGGCCGCACATGCATGATGTCATCGCAGACCGCAAGCTGAACATCATCCTCTTCGGTCAACCGCTCCATCTCGCTTCGCGGCAGCTCGGCCAGCACGGCGTGGTAGCCGATTTCGAGGATCTCCGCGTGGTCCAGAACGGTCCCTCCCGACATCCCAACGATTCGGGAGACCCCTTCGAAGGCTTGGCGACGAGCAGGCTCTGTCGTCCGAGGCCATAGTTCGATCTCAACCGCCATCAGGCCGGACGGGTCGGTATCGAGCAGGTATTGGAAATCGTCCCTGACCTCAGGTGTGATCCGATCCATCGGACCCCATGGACGCAGGTCCTTGAGTTGGTTGAAGAGATGGCGCCATGGTGCCCGTCCCTGTCCGAATTCCCCGTCAGTCCGGAAGATCCGCCACAAACCGAGGAGTTCCCGCAGCGCTCTCATATCGGGCATCGCCAGGTAGACGCAACCGCCAACCGGCTTGTCGTCGCGACGCTGACCTTCACGTTTCACTCGTGTGTCCACCACCCAGAAGTCGTCATCGGGAGGGAATTGAGTGTGGTGCTCGGCCAGGTATTCCAAACCCGGAATCCGGGCGACTGCCCTGTCGAAGCCTGACACCGACCCGGCAACCTCGAAGACCAGCACCCGTTCAGGGGCGAGACCCGACGGATCATCCCGGAGCGCGAGTGGATCACGCCCTTCAGCGAACCCATCCTCAAGACGCTGGAAGCGAGGTGCGAATCGCTCGTTCTGCCGAGACCTGCCTGGCAACCGGGGAGGCTGCGCTGACCGACCTGTTCCCGCCGGTCGCGGCACTGCACGTCCCTCTCCGAGCCGCAGCAAAGGAAAGTCAGACATGCGAACTCGCGACCGTCCGCCTACTCCGCACTTGCCCGCTGCCGCTCGCCCCAGATCTTCAACGCGTCGCTCACCGCGTCCTTGAGCCGACCCTGCCCCAATGCCAGCACCGCCCGACGCCGCACATCGAGGCAGAAATCCTCCGCTTCCGCATAGCTGATGGCGCCCAGTCGGTCGGCGATGGATGCGGGCGAACGCCCGAGCGGCTCGTCCACCGACGCCGCAAACGCCTCGAAGTATCGCGTCAGCTCCGTTGCGGTGGGCGCATCGAGCCGCAACCGCAACTGAAAGCGCCGCCACACGGCCCGGTCAAGCAATTCCGGGTGATTCGTCGCGGCGATCGTGACGACGTAGGAGGGTAGCGCGTCCACCTGAAGGAGCAGAGACGTGACCACGCGCTTGATCTCACCGGTCTCGTGCGTGTCGCCCCGCTCCTTGGCGATCGCGTCGAACTCGTCAAAGAAGAGGACGCAGTGCACGGTTCGGACATAGTCGATGACCCGGCGCAGACGAGAGGCCGTCTCGCCTAGGTAGCTCCCGATCATCGTTTCGTAACGGATCACGATGAAGGGGACGGACAGCGCTTCGGCGATCGCTTCGGCCAGTGAGGTCTTGCCATTCCCCGGCGGTCCCACGAGCAGAATTCGGTGGCGGGGTTCCAGAGAGTGCGCGCGGAGGACCGAGGCTCGGTGTTGCTCCTCAATCAGTCCTTGGCAGGCTTGCCGTGTGGTCTCCTTGAGGACGAGCTCGTCCATGCGACGGTGCGGCACGAGTTCGAAAGCGTACTCCTGCCAGCGGGCGCGCGCTGGGCCAGCGAAGCTCCGAGCCGTCGGCCGTCTCCCATTGGACATCGCACGGGTCAAGCGGTCCGCGAGCACATGGTGATTCTTGGCACGTTCCTCGGCGATCAGCTTCGACGCGGTGGCGCGCACCTGTGGCTGGTCACCATCGGTGCCCGCCTTTACCAGGCGAACCAGAAGATCTCCGCGCGCCATTGTTTCGTCCTCCTGCCTCGGGTTCCTTAATGGAAAGTTGCCACCGATTCGCTCTTGGCGCTACCCATTGAACACGTCCACTTCCTATCCTAATTCTACAGACAGAGCCCCCCGTGCCCACCGACCACACCGAACAAGGCCTCGAACGCCTGATCTGCGAGGCGCTGACCGGCGACCCCTGCGATCCGCCCTCTGGGCGCTCCGTGGGCGAACCCACTCCGGGATACGGCGGTGTTGGCTGGTCTCCCGGAAACCGTCACGACTACGACCGCGAGTACTGCGTCGATCTCGTCCAACTCCGGGCGTTCCTAGAGGCCACGCAACCCGAGTCCGTCGCCGCCCTCCGGCTCGCCGAGGACTGCCCGACGCGCCGCAAGTTCCTGGCCCGGTTGCAGGGCGAGATCAACAAGCGGGGCACCATCGACGTGCTTCGGGGCGGCATCAAGCACGGCCCCCACCACGTGGAGCTCTTCCACGGCACGCCCTCGGCCGGGAACGAGAAGGCCCGGCGGATGTTCGAGCTGAACCGCTTCACCGCCACCCGCCAGCTACGCTACAGCCGGGACGAGACCCAGCGCGCGCTCGACATCGGGCTGTTCATCAACGGCCTTCCCGTCTTCACGTTCGAGCTCAAGAACAATCTCACGAAGCAGACGGTCCACGACGCCATCCGGCAATACGAGAAGGACCGCAACCCGCGGGAGCCGCTCTTTCGGCTCGGGCGCTGCGTGGCGCACTTCGCGGTGGATGAGAGCGCGATCCGCTTCTGCACCCACCTGAAAGGCAAGGCCTCGTGGTTCCTGCCCTTCAACCGTGGCTGGAACCAGGGCGCGGGCAACCCGCCCAACCCGGACGGTCTCAAGATCGAGTATCTGTGGCGCGAGGTGCTGCCCCGCGCGCGCCTGACGGACATCATCGAGAACTACGCCCAGATGTTGGCAGAGAAGGACACGAAGACAGGCAGAAAGAAGCGGAAGCAGATCTGGCCCCGCTACCAGCAACTCGACGTGGTGCGCCGCCTTCTGGAGGACGCGGCGAGGCACGGGGCCGGGAAGCGATACCTGATCCAGCACTCGGCAGGCAGCGGCAAGAGTTTCTCGATTGCGTGGCTGGCGCACCAGCTGATCCCCCTGAAGAAGGACGGCAAGACCGTCTTCGACTCGATCATCGTGGTTACGGACCGCCGGATACTGGACCGCCAGATCCGGGACACGATCCGGCAGTACGCGCAGGTCGGATCGACGGTGGGACACGCCGAGCGGTCGGGCGACCTGAGGCGGTTCATCGAGCAGGGCAAGAAGATCATCATCACGACGATCCAGAAGTTCCCGTTCATCCTCGACGAGATCGGGAGCGGGCACCGCGACCGCGCCTTTGCGATCATCATCGACGAGGCGCATTCGAGCCAGGGCGGCAAGACCGCCGGAGCCGTGTCGGACGCGCTCGGCGAGAGGGGTGACGAGGACGGATACGAGACCTATGAGGACCGCGTCAACGACGAGATCGAGCGCCGCAGGATGCTCGACAACGCCAGCTACTTTGCGTTCACCGCGACGCCCAAGAACAAGACGCTCGAACTCTTCGGCGAGCCGGACCCGCAGGGCGACGGCACGGTCAGGCGGCTTCCGTTCCACACCTACAGCATGAAGCAGGCGATCCAGGAGGGGTTCATCCTGGACGTGCTCGAACACTACACGCCCGTCGAGAGCTACTACAGGCTCGCCAAGACGGTCGAGGAGGACCCGGAGTACGATGTCCGGAAGGCCGGGAAGAAGCTCCGGCGCTATGTCGAGGGCCACGAACACGCGATCCGGCTCAAGGCCGAGATCATGGTGGACCACTTCCACGAACAGGTGCTGGCGCAGCACAGGATCGGCGGCAAGGCGCGGGCGATGGTCGTCACCAACGGGATCGAGCGCGCGATCCAGTACTTCCACGCCATCCGCGACTACCTGAAGGAACGCAGGAGCCCCCACGAGGCCCTCGTCGCGTTCTCGGGCGAGCACGACTACGGGGGGGACAGGGTGAGCGAGGCCAGCCTGAACGGGCTGCCCTCGTCGAAGATCGCCGAGACGTTCCGGCAGGACCCGCACCGGTTCCTCGTCTGCGCGGACAAGTTCCAGACCGGCTACGACGAGCCGCTGCTGCACACGATGTACGTGGACAAGACGCTTTCGGGGATCCGGGCGGTCCAGACGCTTTCGCGGCTCAATCGGTCGCACGCGGAGAAGCGGGACGTTTTCGTGCTCGACTTCCTGAACGACACGGATACCATCACGAAGGCCTTCTCGGACTACTACCGGACCACGGTCCTGTCCGACGAGACCGATCCCGACAGGCTCCACGACCTACAGGCCGACCTTGATGGGGCGCAGGTCTACTCTACCGATCAGGTCCGCGAGTTCGTGAAGCTGTATCTGGATGGCGCGGAGCGCGGCCGGCTGGACCCCATCCTCGACCGGTCCGTGGCGGCGTACCTCGGGGATCTGGACGAGGACGGCCAGGTCCGGTTCAAGGGCAGAGCCAAGGCGTTCACGCGCGCCTACGCGTTCCTCTCCTCGATCCTCCCCTACAACAACCTGGGCTGGGAAGAGCGCTCGATTTTTCTGAACTTCCTGATCCCGAAGCTGCCGGCACCCGAGGAGCCCGATCTGTCAAAGGGCATCCTCGAGAGGATCGACATGGACAGCTACCGCGTCGAGAAGCACCGGATGCGGAAGATCATCCTCGACGACGAGGACGCGGAGATCGATCCGGTCACGACGGGCGAGGGCGGAGGCAAGGGTGAGATTGAGACCGACCGGCTGTCGACGATCATCGACGAGTTCAACGACCTGTTCGGCGGAATCGAGTGGGGGGACCCCGACCGGGTCATCCGGACGGCCACGCAGGACATTCCGGCCTCGGTGGCGAAGGACGCCCGGTTCGAGAATGCGCGAAAGAACTCCGACCGGCAGAACGCCCGCGTCGAGTCCGACAAGGCGACGGAGCGGGCGGTGCTGGGAATGGTGCAGGACAACACCCAACTCTTCAAGCTGTTCGCCGACAACCCGGACTTCCGGCGGTGGCTGACGGACATAGCGTTCAAGCTGGCTTACGTGGCAGCTGGTACCGAATAGGAGGCACCCCATTCTGACAGGATGGCGTGCGATCAGTTCAGAGAGCCAACGGAGGGGAGTTCCACATGGCCAACATTTGGGTCGTTCGGGCTGGAACGGGCGGCATCTACGCCGATGAATTCGAGCAGATCGGGATTGCTGCTATTGGCTTCGGTTTAGAGGAGAACGCCTCGGCCTTGAAGTCACGGGACGCGATTCTGTCGGTGTTGACGCGCCAATACCCGAACATGAAGAAGGGGCGAGCGGTCAACTGGGCGAGCCAGCTCTACCGCTTCGTCCACGAGATCAAGCAAGGGGACGCAATCCTCACGCCCATCCAGGACACGCGAGAAATCATGATCGGGACCTGCGCCGGGCCGTACCGCTACGAGCCCGACCAGGACCGTGAGCTTCATCACATCCGCCCGGTCGCTTGGACGACGCGCATCTCACGGGACAAGCTCTCCGTGCAGGCCAAGAACAGCGCCGGAAGCACGCTGACGCTCTTCTCGATGAACGAACACAGAGCGGAGATCGAGGCGCTCGCGTCCGGCAAGGAAGTCAAGCCCGATCCTGACACGGGGTCTGACGAGGGAGCGGGTACGCAACTCTTCGAAGAAGTGCGAGGACAGGCCGAGGAGCTGATTTCGGACAAGATCACCCACATGGATCCGTTTGATTTCGAAGAGCTCGTAGCAGCCCTCCTGCGAGCCATGGGGTACTTCGCCAGCCGCACAGCCGCAGGAGCGGACAGGGGAGTGGACGTGATCGCCCAATCCGACGCTCTTGGACTTGAATCACCCCGCATCAAGGTCCAGGTGAAGCAGAGGAATCAGCGCGCGGGCGCGGTCGACCTGCGCAACTTCATCGCTACTCTGCGAGGAAGGGACCGAGGCTTGTTCGTCTCGACGGGTGGGTTCTCTCGGGAGGCACTGTACGAGGCTGAGCGAGTTCCGTCCGGGGTCTCGGTGACCACGCTGACGCGCGACGAGTTCATCAAGCTCCTCACCGACCATTACGAGCGTCTTGAGCCCGAGGCCCGAGCGATGATCCCCCTGCGGAAGGTCTTTATTCCGATCGATTAGCATCGTACCCTTCAGCGGACCGTTTACCTGCGATCCCGGGGGGGTGTTTCTCCGCCCCGTTGGCGGCGCCCGCCGCCGGCTACTCTACGTTATCGGACATCCCCAGACGTTATCGGCCAATAGGAGGTTTTCGACGGGTTGACTTGCCGGCGAGCGGCTCTTCAGCGTTCCAGGTATGGAGACGCAGGAGTACCTGTTCAGCACGCGGGTCGGCACTTCCCTCAGGGACACCGGCGCGCCCTCCCCGACGGCATTGGTGATGAAGGCTTCCGGTCCGGACCTTGGCGATGGCTCCGTCCCCGAAGCCCCTAACCCGCATTTCTCACACAGGCCAGTCAGAGGCCTGAGGGGAGGGGTTGAGGGTGTGACCGGGGGTGGCCAAGCGTGTCGGAGTGAGGGACAGCAGGTCCCTGGCGGGTTTTTCGAAGCAGCGAACGAAGAGATTGACGGGCTGAAGAGGCCCTGATTGGTTCCAGGACGCAGTGGTCCTTGGAACGTGGTGGCTGGGAGGGTGCTCGGGAGCGGCCGGGGAGCCTACCCCGGTAGTCGAGCGTGGACCCGTGCGAAGGCTGCGGCGGAGGGGTGCGCGGAGTCCATGGCGACCTTGACCCGGCGAACCGAGACCATGACGCGGGCACCGATCTTGAGGAGCCTGAGCCGGAGCGTTCCCGCGGTGGCGCGGGCGAGCGGGGTGCCGTGAAGCGCTTGCCTGATGGCATCGAAGAGGATCGACGCGAAGGCGGAGAAGAGGAGCCGGAGCTGGTTGGCGGCGAAGCAGGTGGCCGAGGTCCGGTCGGAGAAGAGATCGAGCTGCTGCTCCTTGATCGTGTTCTCCATGTTGCCCCGTGCGCAGTAGAGGCGCTCGTACACGGTCCGCGCCGAGAAGGTGTCGGCGGGCAGCGAAGTGACCACGAAGCGGGGGTTCGCCTTGTCCGCCAGATGCTCGGCCTTCGCCACGACGCGGCGCTTACAGGACCAACTGGTGAGGGTGGCGTAGGGGAACTCCGTGAACCGGCGGGCCGGCCGGCCTTTCTTCTCCGCTTCGGCCGCGGCGTCGTCGAGTAGCCATACGATGCGCTCGACGAGCCGCGAGTTCCTTGCCAGCCCGATGACATAGTCCACGTCGTTGTCCTTGCACCACGCCATCAGTTCCTCGCGAGCATACGCGGAATCGGCACGGAGCAGGATCTTCAGCCAGGGCCACTCCTGGCGGAGCCGGGCGACGATGCGGCCGAGCGGTCCGGTCACCCCTCCGGCCGGGTCGGCGTTGCCCGGCCTGAGCTGTGCGAAGAGCGGGCGTCCGCCACAGGTGATGTACAGCGGCAGGAAGCAGTAGTGGTTGTAGTAGCCGTGGTAGAACCGGCCCTCCTGGCTGCCGTGCACCGCAACGTCGGTCGAGTCGATGTCCACCACCAGCCGCGACGGGGGCAGGCCCTGCCAGGAGTCGATGAACGACTCGACCAGCACGTCCTGAAGCTTCTCGGGGTCGTGGTCGATCTTGGCGTAGCGGCTCGGCTTGCCACCGGCAGGTGCGTGCTCGAGCCGGCTCAGCGTGCTCTTGCCCGCCAGTGGTGCACACCCTTTCCGGCGTGCCTCGAGCTTGCCCGACAGCAGTGCCAGCAGCGGGTCGCGCCGCAGGTCGTCGTGGTCGTTGAGGTCGTCGTACCCCAGGGCAATGCCGGCGATGCGCTGTGCCACCAGTGTCCGCACCGAATGTTCCGTAAGGCGCGGATCGCGGTGGTCCGTGAAGCCTGCGGCAACCCGGTCGAAGAGCCCGGTGGAACGGTCCGCCTGGCGAAGGAGCAGCGCCCCGCCGTTCGAAGTGATCGATCCGCCGTCGAACGCGGCGGTCACCCTGCGGCCTTGGCACCCTTGAAATGCGAACGAAAGCGGTTTACACTGTGTCAGCATCGGTCCTCCTTGGGGAATCATGTCAAGTTCATGCCCTACATAAACTTAACACCCCTCGGAGGCCGGTGCTCTCTTATAGGTGTGAGAAATCCGGGCTAAGGTGGACGCGGATCGGCTTCGGCATCCTTCGTCCCCGCCGACCGGATTGAAACCGATCGCGGATGAACTCCGTAATATGCTGCCCTTCGGCTCACCGAAACGTGGTGGGCAGCACGAGCAAACGAGGCGAAACACCGGAGAAGACGCACGTAGTCAGGTTAATCCACCGCACGGCGGAACTGGTGCCCGCGCCCCTCGACAGGGACGCTGGCCGGATCGGTCGCCGCTTTGGCTTCGGGGGTACATGGATGGCGCGGCATTGCTGGCCACCATCTCACCGTTGGCCGCGCTTCGCGAGGCCCGTCTGAACGGGTTCCCCGGAGCGCGTGCGGTGGTGCGCCGCCACTGTATTGGCGGCAGCCGACGACGGGTCTCGGACACGTCGCCGACGGGGGTGTCGGACGCGGCTAAGGCGGCCAAGCCAGCCTACCCTCCGTGGCCACACTCCGTGTGTCTCCCGGAGGGGCTGGCGGGGGGCTGTGCCCCCTCTGACCCCCGCAACGGAAACCGTGCAGCGTGAGCGCCGGACGCGCCGTTTGGGTGAAGGTCCGCGCCAGCGACGCGGAGCGTGCCGCGTGGCACGCCAAGGCGCGCTCCGCAGGCTTGACGCTGTCGGATCTGGTGCGCCGGTCGCTCGGCCGGGCGCGCACCTGGACCGTGCCGCACGCCGAGGTCGAGCGTGAGCGCACGCGGGAGGCGGCGCGCATCGGGAGCAGATCGCCGGGGGCGTAAATCACGGCAGGAGATCACGTAAGTCTAACTGGGACTGCACGATCTGCCACTCTTGCCATGGGATCGCGCCCGGTCCGATCGGGTCGCGAAAGCGGGAAAACCGGAGTCAATCGGCGGGACTCGTAACCGTCGTTCACGCCCCCAATCTCGGAGGCCCCGATCCCGAGATCGGTGCTGCCGGTTCTTTCGGGGCTCGGTCGGTACGAGCTCCGGTCTACACCAAGAATACCCTCATGGCTTCGTCGCCGAGGTGGTTAATCACCTTGACGGCAATCCGCCCAGACGCGGGTTTGGAGAATGGTCGAGAGACGCTGCGGCGGAGCGTGGCCCAAGCCTCTTGGTCGATCTCGGCCTTGAGCGTTGTCTTCAGGGCCTTGTAGGGATCGTTGGCACCGAGGAAGTAGGCGTGACGCACGAAGAAACTCTCCTCGTTGTAGTCCGTGTCGATGAACCAACACGCGATTCCATTCGTGTCGTCGGCACGGATCTCCCCAGTGCTTGGGTGGAAGACATCGACGCCCTTGATCTCCACTTGGATCTCCCCAGCGCCCGCATCGTGGATCTCGATGTCAGGCTCACCAAAGACCACGAAGAGGTTGCCCTTCCCGGTGTTCTTGAGTTCGTCCGCCATGTGGAGATCGGCGTTCATGCGAGCCTTGATGATCGGGACCCGACCGAGCTTGGCGAAATCCGCCGACTGGGCATCGTAGTTGAACGCGCACGCGACCAGAGTGTCGAATCCGGCCTCTGCGGCCTCTCGCGCCGCAGCCGCGAGGTCTGGGCGGGAGACCGTGCCGAACTCAGGACCGATCAGGACGCCTGCCTGCTTCACCCGATTCCCCTCAAGGTACTGGCCCACCGCACAAACGTGCTCGCCTGGCCACCCGGTGAGCGCCGTAAAGTCAACCCGGTCGCTCCGGCGGGCCTGCTGGACGCCCGCTGTGCGCAACTGGTCGAGAATCATTCCGGCGAAGTCCTGTCCTACCCCTGTGGTCGGCCCTGACCGCTCCGCCAAGCCGACCAATTCGTCGTCAACACCCACTGGTAGCACTCGGTGCGGTGACAGGCTCTCGACCGTGAACGGGCCAGCGACCCGGACGACGTTCTTGGCCTGATAGGGCTTGTCGTACAGGAACTCGAAAGGTGCCTTGGCGGCGATGGATGCGTCGATCTCTTTCTGTAAGGCGATGCGGGCGCCCCACCATCTGCTGTGGAGTTCTTGCACCTTGGGCGGCCAAGAGTCCTCCGGCTCTCTGGGAATCTCCCACTCCTGCCACTGGGTTCCGAGCAACGCGTTTAAGTTGTCCCGAACTAGATCCAAGGTCTCCCGATGCTCCTCCCCAATGACGTCGATCTCCGCATTGTGAGCGACTTGCTTCAGCGTGATGTGCGGCAGCCGCTCGTAGACGAAACCCTGTCGAATGCGGCCGTAGGTGGGCTGTTCGGACGGTGCCCGGCGCGCGATTTCTGCCTCCTTGAGCTGACCCTCGGGACTGTCGGCGAGGAGGTAGTAGGGATATCGGGCACCCATGACGCGGGCTCGCGCCAAGGCGAGGGCCACGCGAGAGGTGTCCATCATGATCCAGCGTCGCCCCCACTGCTCCGCGACGTAGGCTGTGGTCCCCGAGCCACAAGTCGGATCGAGGACGAGGTCGCCGGGATCGGTGGTCATGAGAATGCAGCGTTGGACGGCTTCGGTAGCGGTCTGAACCACGTAGACCTTAGGATCGGTCCGACTCTGAACGCCACCAACATCGAGCCAAACGTTGGTTCTTGGGAACGCGGCGAAGTCGTCCAAGAAACGGACGTAGGCAAGGGAGTTACCCTCCTGCGCGACACGTCCACCTCTCGCAAGTCTCCCGAGGCCATCCACGGTCGTCTTCCAATGGAGACCTGTAGGCGGAAGCCAAGTCCGCCCTCTGAAGGAGAACCGTTGTTCTACATCGGCCCCGGACGCGCCCTGTGCGGTTAGCTGATCTAACCGCACAGGGCGCGTCCGGGGCTCGATTGCGAAACAACTTAGTGCTCCAAAGGACGAGGCAGGCCGATATTTGGAAGCCCCAGCTCCACCCATCACCTTCTTCTCGACCAAGGCACGGAACTTCATCCCAGGACGTGCCTTCGCGTACCAAACGAGGTAGTCGCATACCGATGAGAGATGCCGGGAAGAGAACCCTGTGGTCTTCGCGTAGGAAATCAAGCTGACGAAGTTCTCCTCCCCGAAGACCTCGTCCATCAGCGCTCTCACGCGATGCACGTTTTCGTCCCCGATCTGAACGAAAATCGATCCGCTCTCCGACAGGAGGTCCCGAGCCGCAGTCAGCCGATCCCTGATGTAGGTGAGGTACGAGTGCACGCCATCCCGCCAAGTGTCTCGGAACGCTTTGACCTGCTCGGGTTCGCGGGTGATGTGCTTCCGGTTGCCGTCCTTCACGTCGCGGCTCGTCGTGGACCACTGGAAGTTGGAGTTGAACTTGATCCCGTAAGGCGGATCGAAGTAGATGCACTGGACCTTTCCGCGCAGATCCTCCCGCTCCGCTAGCGATGCCATGACGTGCAGGCTGTCCCCCAGAATCATCCGGTTGGACCAGTTGGCGTCGTGTTCGTAAAAGTCCGTTTGACCCACGCCAGGAGGCAGACCGTTAAAGTCGGCGAACAGGTCGATGGCTTCGTCAGGTGGCCCGGCGTCCTTGGCATGTTGAACGAGGTCGTCGATCAGGACCTTGGGGTGCACCTTCTCCTGAATATAGAGAGGCGTGGCTTGGGCGATCAGGTCGCCCTGGTCCTGCTCATCCTTGCCGCGCCAGACGAGTTGGGGGTCCAAGTCGCGGTTGCGGCGCTGGTACGCAACCTCGATCGGAGTCCGTTCGTCCTCGGCCATCACGGCCCGGAACTCTGCCGTGGGGATGTTCTTTCGGCTGTCCTCAGCGTGCCTGATGGATTCGACCTTCTTGGGTGCCTTCTTGCGGGCCATGGCTGCTATGAGTCGTCTTGGGAGAACGCCGCGCCGAATCGGGCGGCAAGGGAACGAAGCGATCTGTCGCCGGTCCAAAGACGTGCGCCTCGTCGGACCACGACGGCGTGGAGTAGGTGGGCGTCGATGAATCCGATGCCGGAGCCCGCCAGTCCCTCCGCCCCGATCCAGTCGATTACCGCTCCATGATCCCGGGTCTCGATTCGGGGCAGGGAGCGCCAAGAACGCAGGTGGTCGGCCCGGCTCCTGAAACGACCGCAGGCAAGTTCACCGAGGACCATCGGGTGCATCAGGACCCGGGAAGCTTCGAGAAGCTTGGTAAGCGTTGGGTGCGGGTGCCGCAGGTGATTGATCCACACGCTGGTGTCCACGAGGATCATCCCCAAGGCCGACGCCGCGGAATGAACTGCGCCTCCGGATCGGAGCCGCCCGCCCGGATCAACTCCTCTTCTGCGGACACCTCCCGGTTTTCCGTCGCGGCGCACATCACATCGTCGAACCTCTCCGGGATCGCGGTCGCGAGATCGGACCCAAGTTCGAACACATCCCGGAACTCGGCGAACGACCATCTTCCATACCCGCCGTGGCGGTTGACGCCCGGAACCCAGTAGTTCGCCATGGTGGCCTTCTTGTCCTTGGCGTCCTCCCGCCGGTAGCCCTTGATCTCGACGACCAAGTGGAGTGGATCGTCCTTTCCTCCTCCGTCGTTGACGAGTACAACGAAATCGGGAATGTACGTTCGTTTCTCCGAACCGTGGCGGTAGGGCACCTCCAGTCCAAGGTTGTGGTTCTTCACGTAGGCCAGAACCTGCGGATGGGCCTCCACCACCCGGCAGAACTCGCCTTCCCAAGTGCTGTCGAGAACGGCCCAGTTGACGTGACAGAAGCGCGCGTCAGTCCTGTAGCGGTGGGTCTTCGTCGTCTCGAAACGGACGTGAGCCGTGGAGCCCTCGGGATTGTAGGGGTCGAGCAGGGCCTTGACCTGCGCTGTCCCGTTCGACTCAAGGATGGCCGCCTTGATGCGTTCGCAGGCGAGGTCCGCCAGTTCCCGATAAAGAAGTTGGCCGTGATGCGTGTCCCCGGTGCAACGGAGGCACGAGTCGAGCCACCGGCGAGCGATCTGCTTGAGTTGTCCGAACAGGTAGAGCTTGGGCGCCTCCCCCTCATCCCGCCACTTCGTGTAGAGCAGGTGCTTCGCAAGGTGATAGGTGACTGTGGCGCGCCGCCCTTCGAGGTGTTCGAGCGTCAGGTCCACGCCCTCGCCCACGATACCCTCGTTCTTGGTGATGGACGGCCCCACGAGTTCGGTCGTCAGCCGGAGTTGCGATTTCTCGGTGAAGTCTGCCGTGAGCCGCTCTTCGGGCAGTTCGATGCGGTATCCGATAACTCGCGGGAAGCGGATCTCGCGCTCGTCGCGCTCCGGGCGCACCGCGCGCACCGTGATCGTCTCCTTGGGCGGCTTCGGCCGCACGACGACGGGTTTCGCCGTGAAGTCGAACGGGATGCCGAGCACGTCCGCGTACTCGACATCGAACAGTCCTTTTTCGTTCAGCTCGTAGCGCTGCCGTCGCAGCGCGCGCCCGACGGCCTGCTCGCACAACAACTGGGTGCCGAACGCCCGCAGGCCGAGTACATGCGTGACCGTGTTCGCGTCCCAGCCCTCGGTCAGCATCGAGACCGAAACGACGCAACGGATCGAGCCGCCTAGTCGGCGCCGCCTTCCGACTGTGTTCATCACCTCGCGGAGCAGATCCTGGTCGGTGATGTTCTCACCGGCCTGCCGGTCGCCCGTGCGCGCGATCCTCTCGCGGCGAAAGCGCTCGATCTCGTCGGCCGCCATCCGGCGGAACTTCAGGTCGAGCGCGTCCCCGGATTCGAGTTGTCGGCTGTCGATCAGCAACGTCCGGGGCCGCGGCAAGCGATGGCCGCTCTCGTCGAAGTTCCGGAACAGCGCCAGACGTCCGTTCTCGATGGCGGACGTGCCGTCCGCGTTCGTGCGCTCGAACCCCGAGACGTAGTCGTACACGAGCTTCGATGTCGAAGTGTTGTTGCAAACGATGATGAAGCACGGCGGAACGCTGATGCCCGCCTTCTCCCACTCCTCGAAGGTCCGCTCGTAGTGACCGTACAGGGCGTCGAGTGCCGACTTCAGGTCGAGCGGCAGACTCAGCGGATCGAGCGCCCCGGCCTTCCCGCGCCCCTTCTTGGGCATCTTCCGCCCAATATGCTCCCACAGATTCCGGAAGCGCGGCATGTCGTCCCCGGGAACATCGTCCGCAACCGGCACTCGGGGGAGCTTTACGATCCCGCATTCAATCGCGTCCATGAGCGAAAAGTCGCTCATCGTCCACGGAAACAGGGTGCCCTCGGCGTAGCCCGAGCCGCGCAGGAAGAAGGGGGTGGCCGAGAGGTCCAAGACTCGGCTGATCCCGATCTTGCGCTCGACTGCTTCGAGTCCGGAGACCCAGAGCCGGGCCGCCTCCGTGTTCTCCTTGGCTTCCTTCCTGTCGTCGCCCTTGAGTGAGCGCTCGTCGCGGCTGCCCGGTTTTTCGCGGTAGCAGTGGTGGGCCTCGTCGTTCAGGACCATGATCCGTTTCATGGCCATGAGCTCGGGCATGACGCGCCGGATCATCTGGCCGGTGCTCTCCGTCGTTTCTGGTGCGGGTCCCCGCCCCTGAAGGAGGGCGCGGCTGCCCTTGGCCAGCTTCATCCGCTCCCGAAGCTTGAAGGCATGGTAGTTAGTGATGACGATCTTCGCGTGCGTCAGATCCGGAAGCATGTCCCCCGGAACCAGTTCCCGGTCCTTGTAGTAGCTGTCCGGATCGTTGGGTTGAAGGACCCGGAGACGGTCACGGATCGTGATCCCGGGGGTCACCACGAGGAATCCCCTCGTGTACTTCCGGCTCTGTGGCCTCCGAACGGAGTTGATGGTCTGCCAAGCGATCAGCATCGCCATGACCGTCGTCTTGCCCGTGCCCGTCGCCATCTTTAGCGCCAGCCGCGAAAGACCGGGGTTGGCCTCTTCACTGGCATCCGCCATGTGCTCGAGAAGTTCCCGCCCAGCCTTCCGCTGTGGAGCCACCTCCGTGAGCCAGATCGCGGTCTCCACCGCTTCGATCTGGCAGAAGAACGGACGGATGCCGGAGAACCGATGAGATCGCCAATGCCGGAGCAGACGCGCCGTCTCGGGGGTGACTCGCCAATTGGCTTCGTCCGGGATGCGGCGCCATTCGTTCACGCGCTCGCGCACCCGGTTGATGATCGTCGCCAGATATTGCTGCTCCTCCGTCGAGAGTCCCTTGCCCTCGTCGAGGACCAGCCCGACCTGTTCGACCCTTGGCCCCTTCCGGGTCTTCTGCCGCTTCGGATTGGGAATCGGGGAGACGAACGAAGCCGGCCGCCGGTAGGCCAAGACCTTCTGAGTCGGTTGCCCGGACGCGTCCAACTGCCAGTGGCGATCCGGGCACTCGTAAGGCGAGTTCAGGATCGGGCGTTCGTAGAACCGCTCCACCGAGGACGCACCGGCCGCCCCCGTGCTTTCGCCCTCCGTAGTGGCTTCTCCCGACATGCTCATCCGTACCCTGAATGATCGTGGCGTTTTCTGTCGCAACGGCGGCACGCTTCGTTCCCGGTTCGCGCCGCCTCGAAAAGCTCGCACGGCGCGGCGGGGCACGGCAACCTCGACGGGGGCGAGCAGTTATCTTCGCCGTCCTGGGCTTCGACGGTCTCTGCGCGAACGACCGGATGAGGATGGCGCCAGCGCCGGGTGACTGCTAGCGTCAATGCATCATCAGCATCAAGGAGGTCAGTTGTGGACCTGCAATGCATGGCGGCGTTCCGGAAAGTTCCTGAAGGCCACAGCGCCTTCATTGAGGGGTTCTCCGGCGCCAACACCCAAGGCGCTTCCCTCGAAGAAGCCCGGACGAACCGTTGTGAAGCCATCGCACTGGTCGTCGAAGCCAACCGGGTCCTCGGCCTCGCTACCTTGGAGGAACCGCAATGACCCGACGCCTGACTGCGATCGTCGAGCGCGAGGGTGAGGGCTACGTGGCGCTCTGCCCCGAGTTGGACGTTGCGAGCCAAGGCGAAACCGTGGCCGAAGCTCGCGACAATCTCGCCGAAGCCCTTACCCTGTTCTTCGAGACCGCGCCACCCCGCGAGGTCGACCGGCGCCTGAGAGGCGAAGTCTATGTGACTCAGATCGAGGTTGCGGTTGGCTAGGCTTCGCGTCCTGTCCGGCCGTGAAGCCTGTCGTATCCTGGCGGCCAACGGTTTCGTCGAGGTCCGACGACGGGGCAGCCACATTGCCATGCAGAAGGCGGATGCCGACGGAACGCTCACCGTCCCGGTTCCAGACCACCGGGAGCTCCGGATCGGTACGCTGATGTCGATCATTCGGCAGTCAGGCCTCCCCCGCTCGGAGTTCGAGGTGGGTCCCTGACCACAGCCGGATGGCTGTGGAGGTCTCCGCCAAGCGGAAATCCGCCCGACCCACATACCCTTGGGAGGTCGGTGATCGTCGATCTTGGGCGATCCTAGGCCCGTAGATTTGCCGAAACCACTCCCGGATCAGTCGTTTCTGCACGACTTGCGTAGCGATGGGCCGGGAAGGCAGGGCTCATCGCTCGAACCCTCCCCCACCACGCTCGGGGCCTCTGGGCCGGGGCGGGGGCGGTACAACGATGCGGGTGATGGTCTGGCCGCGCGCCCGCTCCCGTGTCTGTTCGCGCTCCCTCATCGTCTCCCGCACCGCCCATGCGTTCCGCTCCGCGTCCACCAGCCTACTTCGATAGAACTTGCGCCAACGGCGCTCGATCTCCCGGGCTCTCTCCCCGTGCGCCTTGCCCAACTCGGCCCGCCCGTCCCTGTGATACCGGTCGAGATCCTCGCGCCAGCCCTCGACCAGATCCTCCCGGCCCAGCACCGCCCCGGCCAGTTCCCTGAACGAGCGATCGAGCCGCCAGATCCGGAGCCGCCCGAGCACGGTGCGGCTCTCCCGGTCGAGCCTCTGCCGCATCTCCTCCTGCCGCTTGAGCAGTTCGGCCCATTCCTTGCGCGCTCGGGCCTCGAGGTGCCGGAGGCTCCTCCAGCGACCGTCCGCGACCGTCTCCCAAGCCTCCGCCTCGCTATGCCGCCATGCCTCCATGTCGACTTGATCCTCGCGGCGCGGCTTCCGCGCCCGCCTCGCCCGCCCGGGCTGCAACCCCTCGCGGCGGACGCGCGCCCAGTGGCGCGGCCGCTCTCCCGTGGGGCGATGCACCTGCTCGCCCGCCCGCCGCCGCTCGTTGTTCTTGACCCGCTCCTCGCACCGGATCCGGCCCTGCTCCCGCTCGTAGGCCTCGGCCCAGCGCGACAGCCGGAGCTTGCTCCTGCCCAGCGTCGCCGCCTTCCCGGTCTCCGGATCGACACGGTTGGCGATGACGTGGACATGCGGGTGGCGGGTGTCCTCGTGCGCGACGATCAGCGCCTCGTGGCCCTCCAGCCCCAGCGCCTCCATACTCCCGTCCACCGCCCGGCTCATCTCCCGCTTGTCGGGCGTCTCGTCCCGCGCCCAGCTGAGCGAGTAGTGCAGGACCGGCTTCGCCAGCTTCCGGCCCCCTGGCGACCCGCCCGCCAGCCGCTTGAGGTCGGGGGCCGCCTTCGCCGTCGCGGCCATCAGCCGCGCGGCCCGCTCCGGCCGAAACGTCGCGAGGTTGCGGGTGTCGGCCCACCCGACCCGCTCCGATGTCCTCGGACGCCGGTCGTCCGGCTCCGGGGCATCGTGGAGGCAGTACGCCGCGACCTCGGCGAACGAGCGCCCCAGTCCGTTGATCTTCGGGATCATCGGTCCAGCGCCTCGCCGCTCAGCAGATCGGCCGCAAGCTCGCCCACCCGCTCGACGGCCTCCAGCGTTCCGGGAGGCGCTGAAGCCCCGGAGTTCAGGGCGCGGGCGATCTGGTTGAGGTTCACGCCGATCCGGTGGAGTTCGACGCGCTCCCGGGCGCCGAGACGGTGAACGGCCGCCTCGCGGACCGGCTGCCCCAGCGCCCTGCGGCGCATGTAGCCGCCCCTCGTCATGCGGGCCGCTCCGGCCCGCTCGGCGATCTCCGCGGTTTCCGCGGCCGTGACGCGCACGCCGATCGTGCGGCTCCTGCGTTCGGCCTCGGGCTTCCGGGGACGGACCATGTCGGGCGGCCTCCTTCGGTGGCGCGCGGAAGTTGTCGTGCGGGGGTCCGGGGGCATCCCCCGGCCAGAGGTTAACGTGCAGCGTTAACACATCTGGCTCCTCCACAAACCGCAGAAACCAGCGCCCCCGTGGCGCGCCCGCGCCAGAGCCGGCCGGGCCGCCAACTCTGGACGACGGGCGAGCCCTGCGCGAGGTTTCAAACGCGCAGATCGTGCAGTCCATCGAATCGGCAGAAATCCTTGATTGCCGATTCTGTTGCGGGCGCGTCACTTACGGGATTCGGTGATCGGATTCCCGCTGTTCGGTTCCCGCCGATTGGATCGGGTGCCGACCGTTCCGGGGACGGCTGTCCAGAGCCGTCCTGAGTTGTACGTCGTCGGTGTGCTGATAGCAGCGCAGGACGGTCTTGGCTTCCTTCCAGCCACCGAGATCGCATAGCACCTTGAGCGGCAGACCGATGAGGTCTGAAGCGAACTTCCGCCTGAGCGAGTGCCAGCCTCTCCCGCGCTTGGGCTCCAACCCCGCCCGCCTCTCGGCGGTCTTCCACCAAGTGCCCACCCGCGTACGGCTCACGCACATCGACGGATCCCGCGGCGCGGGCAGAACAGACGCGTCTCCGGTCCCGCTAGCGTGCCTCTGCGCCTCCTCCAAGGCGGAGATCGCCTCGTCGGTCACGGGCGTCCGGTGCTCGTATCCGGTCTTCTCGTGCTCGGCCCGCCAAAGGATGGTCCCGTCCTCGAAGTCGACGTCCGCCCACCTCAGCTTCCGGATGGCTCCGATGCGGTGCCCGGTCTCGTGCGCGAGCACGAGGGCGACACGGAAGCGCCAACCCACCTGTCCGGAGACCCTCAGAAGCGCCTCGTATTCCTCGTCGGAGAGCACGACCCGGGTGGTGTTCTTCACCTTCGGCACCCTGAGTCCCCTGAGGGGATTCCTGTCGAGGAGCAAGCGGCCGTGCTCGTCTCTCGACTTGGCGGCCCAGTTTAGGATCGCGAGCAGGATTTTCAGGTCGCAAACGATGGTGCGGTCGGCTGCGGGCTTGCCGCTGGGTCCGACCCTGCCTGCCCGCCGCTCCCGGATGAACCGGTCCCAGTCACGCCGGGAAAGCGTCTCGGGTCTTCGGTCGCGCCCGAGGAAGTCCAGAAACATCCGCATCGCGGTCCTGTTCTGGTGCTGGGTCCGCCGGTGCTTCGTCGGGACCACCTCCTCACCGTAGATTTCAAAAAGCCCTTCCAGGGTGAGCGGCTCGGGCTCGGCTTCGGCCCTGCCGTTGGGCTCGTACGTCGCAAGGCCCGCGGCGGCCTCGTCGGCCTGCCGCTTGGCTCTCGACCAGTCCCGGTGCTTCAGGGATCGGGTGAGCCTGCGTCCGTGCTCTCGCCACTCTATCTGGTAGAGACCGGTCTTGGGATCGGCGAACACCCTCACCCGGTTCCGGCCCCACTCGCCGGCGCTGTAGCTGCGCCGGTCCCGCTTCGTGCGTGCCATCATTCGATTCCTCTCGCGATGGACCGCACGATCTGCGCGCCTCAAAGCTCGCTGCGGGAGGCCGTCCGCGCCAGATTTCCTGCTCATCAGCGGCTCGGACCGTAATCGCGATCGCGATCGCGCCCCAGCCCGCGCAGGCGCATCGCCGTGACCATCATCGTAAGGTTGCGGCGAGCGCGCCGTACGACTCGGTTAAGCGTGTAACGTCCTCGTTCAGCCACTCGATTCGCCTCCGCAAGGCTTCGCTCTCCCCGCTCTGCCGCTCGACGTGCTGCCGCAAGGCGTCGTTCTCCTCGCTTTGCCGCTCGACGCGCTGCCGCAAGGCTTCGACGTGCTGCCTCAAGCCTTCGACCTGCCCGGAGTGCCGCCGCTGCTCCGTCGCGTACTGCGCGGAGAGCCTCTTCAAGGCCTCCGTCAACTGCCGTTCCAACTCGCTCATACAGCTCCCTCACTCTCTCAACAGCTTCAACGCCGGAAGGTCTCCGTCCACCTTCCACCAGGGCGGATCGGCCAGCACCTCGTCCGGCACCACCACGAACCGCTCGCCCTTGATCTCGCGGAACACGAGCCCCCAGGTGTCCACCTCCAGCTGGGCCAGTGTCCGCCGGGCGTCCTCGATGGCCCGGCCCAGTTCGGCGCGGGTCTCGATCCGGTCCTGGATGCTCCTCGACAACCACTGCATCGTCGCCCAGCTTCCGCCGAAGAAACCGAGCCAAAGGCTCAGGCCTACGATCAGGGGCCGTTGCCACGCCTTGACCAGCAGCTGGCGCATCCTCCCGGCCGCCTCCTCCGTATCGCGCTCGATGGAACGCAGCGCGTTCCTCGCGGCGCGCCGCGAGTTCTCGCCGAGCCTTTCGAGCTCGCTCGCGGTCAACTCCTCGATCTCCCGTCTCTCGCTCTCCAGCCTCCTCCGCAGCCGCTCGGTCAAATCGTTCGCGGTCGAAGTTCTCTCCATACAGTTCTCCTTTCAGCCGCCACCGGTCCCCGCTCTCGGGGTCCAGCGCGGTGAGGTAGTCCTTGCCTTGGCGCGGCACTTCCAAGCCCGCCTCCCGAAGGGCGGCGACGACATCGGCCCGGTTCCGCGCCGTGCCGTGCTCGACGCGCTGGAGCAGGTAGTCCCGGATCAGGTCGCGGGGGGAGGCTTCGAGCCGGAGCCCGGCCCGCAGCCGGGTCGCTTCGATGTAGGCGCGGTGGCCGGGTTGCTGCACCCTGGCCCGCGCCGGATCGTCCGGGCGAGCCCAGCCGTGTTCGGAATTGAAGGCGTCCCGGAGCGGGCCGAAGGTCTTCTCCCATCCCGGCGGGGCAATGTTGAGGCTCCGGCCGGTCTCCAGGTCGCACCGCGCGGCGAGGACGTGGACGTGCGCGCCGCCGCCGCGCTCGCGGTGCAGCACGGCGGTCCAGGCGTACCGGTCGCGCTCCAGTCCCGCCCAGGCCGTGTCCTCGAATGCGTCCACGACCGCCTCGATCTCGGCGTCGGTCGGTTCGTCCTCCGGCGCCCATGCGATCACGCCGGACGTGTACCTGTGCTCGAACGCCAGCGTGTCGGCGACCGCGGCCACCTGGTTCGGATCGCCCCGAAGGACCTCGACGCCCTCGCGCGGCTTCCCGGCCGCGTCCCGCTCGCCGAGGAGGTAGCCAGCCGCCTTGCCGGCCGATCCGGTCCCGTGCGCCAGGAACTTAATCAGCATCGGAATCCGGGCCTTCGGCTGGGGACAGTGCCGCGAGCGCCCGCCTGATGGCGACGAGGTGGCCGATCACCTCGACCGCCTCGATGGCCCCCCGGTGGGTGTTCGCCCACCGAGCGATCTGGTTGAGGTTGTTCCCGACGCGCGCGACTTGCTGGACGCGCTCGCGCTCGACCTCGGCGTGCGCCACGGTCCATGTGCGCGTCCGGCCCACCGACCGGCGCACCAGATCCGACAGCGTGAGGCCCGCGGCACGCGCCTTGGCGTGCCACTCGGCACGCTCCGCCTCGCTGGCGCGAACCTTCACCCAAACGGCGCGTCCGGCGCTCATGGCGCGCCGTTGCCCGTCCGGGGGTCACAGGGGGCACAGCCCCCCGCCAGCCTCCGCAGGGGACTCACGGAGTGTGGCCCCAAGGGGTATGCTGGCTGAACTACAAAAGCAGCGCCAAACGAGCCCGTGGGCCGCGTGTCCGGGTGCCGTCGTCGGCCGCCGAACCCGTTCAGACGGGCCTCGCGAAGTGCGGCCAACGGTGGGATGGTGGCCAGCAATGCCGGGCCACCCATGTAGCGCCGAAGCCAAAGCGGCGACTGTTCCCGCGAGCGCCCCTGTCGACCGACGGGGGCATCAGTTCCGCCGCAGAGTAGATCAACCTGACTACCTGCGTCTCCTCCGGTGTTTCGCCTCGTTTGCTCGTGCTGCCCTCCACGCTTCGGTGACCCGAAGGGCAACACATTACGGAGTTCATCCGCGATTGGTTTCAATCCCACCGGCGGAAACGAAGGCCGCCGAATTCGATCCGCGTCCATCTCGGGGGCTTCGAGGACGGGGCCAGTGTCGACCCACGTGCTGATCTGGTGCTTCCGCGTCTCCATGCCTGGAACGCTGAAGAGCCGCCAGCCAGCAAGTCAACCCGTCAGGAATTCCCTATTGGTCGATAACGTCCAGCGATGTCCAATAACGTAGAGTAGCCGCCGCCGGTCGTCGCCAGCGGCGCGGTAAGAGACCCCCGCAACGTTTCTGGAAGCGCAGTTGGCGCTGAGAACACAGCGCACGCAGCTCGTCAGCACGTTGAAGGGGCGCTTGGCCGAGTTCGGAGGGGTGGCTCCGCAAGGCATCGTCCGAATCGGGCGGCTGGCCGGTGTGATCGAGGACGGCGACTCGGGCCTGCCAGCAGTGAATCGTCGAACTGGGCCGCAAATCTCGCGAGTCCGCGCGGAAGGACGAGGATGCGGTGCGGCTGGATGACGAACCCAGGAATCGGGCCGGGCACGGCGCCGGCCTCCGCGCCGTCAGTGGCGACCTTCCGTCGCGGGCGCGACTTCTCGGCTTGGCTCGGCTAGGTGCCGCGCCAACACACAACCGGCGGCAAGACCAAAGCACCTGACAACAGGCTCCACCTTAAGGGTCACAGAATGCTTGCGGAGAGCCGGTGGTCGTCTTTGAGATAACCCAGCCCAAGGGCAGGACCACCCGATGACAGGTCAATCGGCGGTGATCGCCAGCGCGAAGTGCTGTCTACCTCAGCAACCGAGCCGACGGCATAGTGCTGACACCATTGGTCGCTCCTCCACTCCCGTCCACCCGTGGTTGCCGAGACCAATGCCAACTACGGCGCTGTTGCGTCAAGCCTGCTCACCACCGCCCGCGGAACGCCGAACTCGTCCTCGCGGCGCAGCAGTACAACATTCCCTCTCGCGTCCAGTAGCTCTTCGTCGACCGCCAGTGCCACTTGGAACAACCGCGCGAACCGCTGCATGTCCCACACCCGCCAGGTCACGCTGTCCTGGTCGGCGAAGTGGTAGTCGCGCACCCAGAGCCTCTCGTCGAAATCGACGAACAACTGATCGATCGGCGGTGCCAATTCGTTCACCGGCCAGTTGTCCATATCAAGGGGTTTCGTGGAGAAGCGGGCCATTTGCTCTGCCGTCCAAACCCGGCTCAGCCTCCTCGCGCTTCTCGATGGTGCATCAGCCCTGTATTCGCGTACCGTGCGCACCTGGTCTCTGGTCGGTCGAACGGCCGACGGCATGGGAATGCGGCCAACCTCGCCTCCATCCCATCCGAACACGCCAATCGCTTCCCGGTCGGTCTCGGCTATGGCGACCCGATCCGAGGAGGCCGCCATCAGTGTGGAATGCCCGAAGATCACGGTGCCACTGCGTTTCGGCTCGTAGTAGTATTCGGAGCCCTTGGCCTGCGCCACGACTTCGACTTCGCCGGCGCTGTCCGCTGCAAGGTACTCGATCGCGTCCCATGTACGTCCCCGGTAGCTGCCGAGATGCCTCCCTTCTCTGTCACCGAAGATGATGCGACCATCTGGATGAACGGCTAAGGGGACCGCGAGCATGGCCCTGCCCTTGAACGGGACAGTGTGATAGCGTATGTCGCCCGCGAACTCGCCGCCGTTGTTGAGGAACACTACGCGAAGCCGGTAGTTGTCTTGGAGCGCGATGCCCTGAGGGCTACGCAAGGCACGTTGGATACGGCGGAACTCGTGTGGCCCGCCACCCTCCCGGCCGAACACCTTGGTTTCCCCGGACGGCATGTCGACGAAGTAGACCTTGGTACGTTCGACCAGGACGATTCCAGAGTCGGGAAGGAAGAATCCGCCGGCGATGACCGACAACGCGTGGGTGAGCTGTGGAAGCTCCGATGAGTCGAAGGTCGAAGGACCGGGGACAAGGGAGCGGCTCGGTTCCGGTCCCGAGGGTCTGACAGTGGCCCCTACGGCAGCCTCCAATCCAACCGTGCCTAGGTGCAAGCCCTCCTCCGATACGAAGGTGGGGGTGCCGCCGATCTGCAGGATGTCCGCCAGTGCCCTATCCCGATCAAGGCGTCGCTGGGTATCCTCTTCACCCATGCAACCGGAGAAGGATGCGGCGTCTTCGATCCCCAAAGTCGCTGCGAAGCGACGCCAGTTGCGAATGCTGAGCCATGTCTCATCGGCCAGCAGCGATTCATGGGCTTCGGGAAACAGACCGTACCTCTCCGCGCAAATCGCGGCTTGGGCCGCTTCCGTGGCCGCAAGCCCGCTCCGGCTCGACGGGATGTGCCGAACGACTACCGAGACATCTTCCCTCCTCACCGCCTCCACCACGGCGGGTGCGACCGTTCGGCACACCGCGCAGTCGTACGAGACGAACTCGACGATGACAGACGGGGACTGTCCTATACGGCTTGGAGCATCCACCAACTCGTCCCAGTTCCGAGAGACTCGACGCCCCTCGTCCCATCCGCGGTAAGTCGAGGCGATCCACCGCCCCACCAGACCTGACGGATTCAGTAGCAGGACCGCCAGAGTCACGATGATCGCGATACTGGCGATTTGATTCCAGCGGTCCTGCTTACTGGGGCTGCTCATCCTTCAAGCCGAGCAACTAGCTGTGGTTCGCCGGCAACTATTCGTCGTCGCAGGCAATCCCAACCCCTCTGTCATTGCCAATCGGACAGAACCACGTGTCGCAATCCTCGCCTTCGCAGATTTCGCATCCTTCGTCATCGGTATGACAACCCGATGACGATGCGCGCACCGTCTCGGCCTGAAACGAGAGAAGGCCGATCAGGAGAAGTCCGAGGAGTTGAAGCGTACGGTTCATGATGGTCCCCCTTCGCTGTGTTGGTGTGGAGTCATCCACTCCACGTTTGCAGGATACTGATGGATCGAACGCCCAAGGATGGCAGCCTCTCTGGCATTCCGCAAGAGGCATGTCGGGAGCAAATGGAAGGTCCGGCTCTCAGAGCACATAAGAGTGTCCGCTTTGTGGTTCCGCCGTCCGTCGAGCCGAGCCGAGGGGCTCCGTCGCGGGCCGCATTCGCGACGTGGACCTGTGATGTCTGTGGCTCGTCTCCAAGGGCCGCGAAACGCAGCGTGTTCACGGCTCTGGAAAAGCCGTGATGGGGTGGTTGCGAGCGGAACGCGATTCCCGCAAATCGAGGCGATTTACTTGCCGTTACTGGACGACGGGAGGAGACACGTTTCAAGGGCAGAAAGCGCAGATCGTGCAGCCCTGTAAGTAGTTAGACGATTCCTCGCCGTGATTCGTGCCATTCTCAGTCTGCCGAATCGGAGGTATCGAACGATGGCACGCACGAAACGAAGCCGCCGGAGCTACGGCGCCGGCGAGTGGGGCCGGAACAGGGTCCGGGTGTTTCCAGACCCGAAAACCGGCCTGTTCCAAGTCGAGTGGCGCGAGAACGGGCGAAGGCTCACCCGGTCGCTCGGGCACCGGGACTGGACCCGGGCCAAGAAGCAGGCGGACGAATTCGCCGCCGGGTTCGCAAGCCCGGACCTGAACGGCAAGGCGGAAGCCGAGCCCGAGCCGCTCACCCTCGGCACGCTTTTTGACAGCTACGGCGAGGAGGTGACGCCGACCAAGGGCGAACGGTCCCGCCAGCACGACAGGACCACCCTGGAGATGTTCCTCCGGTTCTTCGGACGGGACCGCGAAGCGGAAACGCTCTCCCAGCGGGACTGGGACCGGTTCATAGGGGCGCGACGCGCGGGACGGATCGGAATCTCGGGCAAGCCCGTGTCCAACCGGACGATCGCATACGACTTGGCCTGCCTGATGGCGGTCCTCAACTGGGCGGAGAGATCGAAGGACGAGCGGGGCCGGCCGATGCTCGAAAGGAATCCGCTCAAGGGCCTCAGGAAGCCAAGGGAGAAGAACCCCACCCGGGTGGTGCTAACCGAAGAGGAGTACCGGGCGCTGTTGAAGGTTTCCCGACAGGTGGACTGGAGGTTCCGCGTCGCGCTCGTGCTCGCGCACGAAACCGGGCACAGGATCGGTGCCATCCGCAAGCTCCAGTGGCTCGACATCGACTTCGAGGGCGAAGCGGTGCGGTGGCGCGCGAAAAACGAGAAGACCGGCTACGAGCACACCACGCCCGTGACCGCCGAGGCGTTGGCCGCTTTGGAGGAGGCGCGAGCGTTGAGCGCCGGGACCGGCGACGGTCCGGTGCTGCCCGCGCCGACGGACGCCTCGCGCTGCGTGGGCCGGTCGCTGGTGGGGTACTGGTGGAAGAAGGCCCAGAAGCTGGCGGCGCTGGAACCGAAGCGCGGCCGCGGCTGGCACTCGCTGAGGCGGAAGTTCGCCTCAGACCTCATGAACGTGCCGCTCAAGGTGCTCTGCGAGCTCGGCGGCTGGAAGGAGGCCCAGACCATCCTCCAGTGCTATCAGCGAGCCGACGAGGGACAGCTTCGGACGGCTCTGGACAGCCGCCGCCGCGAGGTTGGCGCCTAATTGTCCAAACGGCGGGAACCAAACAGCGGGAGCCCGGACACCGAATCCCGTAAGTCACACGGTCACAGCAGGATATAAGACCGTTGACGAATGTATCGGGAACAACCTCAACCAGATCGCCCGGTGGGCCAATACCCACAAGGGGGCGGCCGAGGCCGTCGAGGTCATCGCCCGCCTTGTCGCCATCGAGCGGGCGCTCACGGCGCTGGCTCGCTTCGAGAGCCCGGACTCCGATGCACATTAAGTTCCTGGCCCGCGGGACCGGCTCGGCGCGCGACGCGGCCGACTACCTCCTCGGGGAGCGTGACGCGACCGGGAAGCCGCGCGAGGGCGTCGAGGTGCTGCGCGGGAACCCGGACATGGTGGCCGCAGTGGCCGACTCGCTCGACTTCGAGCACAGGTACACCTCCGGCGTGATAGCCTGGGCCCCCGACGACCAACCCACCGACGAGCAAATCGAGGCCGTGGTCGACGAGTTCGAGAAGACGGCCTGGGCGGGGCTCGAACCCGACCGCTACGCATGGACGGCGGTGCTCCACCGGGAGCAGGACGGCGGCGCGCACGTCCATGTCCTCGCGGCGCGTTGCGATCTGGAGACCGGGCGGAGCCTGAACATCGCGCCGCCGGGCTGGCGGAAGACGTTCGATCCGCTCCGGGACGCCTTCAACCACGAACACGGCTGGAGCCGTCCAGACGATCCGGCGCGGGCCAGGGTGGAGCAGCCCGGCCACCGCGCGTACATCGAGGCGGCGCGGCTGCGGGCCGGGCTCCGGCTCGAATCCTCCCCCCGCGACCTGATCCGGGACTACCTGCTCCAGCGCGTCGAGCACGGAACGGTGCGGAATCGCCACGAGGTCGTCGCCGCCCTGCGGGAAGCGGGTCTCGAAGTGCCGCGCCAAGGCAAGGACTACATCACGGCACTGGACCCCGACAGCGGGGACCGGTGGCGGCTGAAAGGAGAACTGTACGCATTTGACTTCGAGCGGGAACGATTTGACCGACCGGCTGCGGAGGCGGCTGGAGACCGAACGCAGGGAGATCGAGGAGTTGACCGCGAGCGAGCTGAAGCGGCTCGGCGAGAACTCGCGGCGCGTTGCGAGGAACGCGCTGCGTACCATCGAGAGCGATACGGCGGAGGCGACCGGCCGGATGCGCGAGTTGCTGGCAAAGGCTTGGCAACGGCCCCTGATCGTAGGCCTGAGCCTTTGGCTCGGTTTCTTCGGCGGAAGCTGGGCAACGATGCGGTGGTTGTCGCGGAGCATCCAAGCCCGGATCGAGACCCACGCCGAACTGAACCGGGACATCGAGGACGCCCGGAGGACGCTGGCCCAACTGGAGGTGGACACCTGGGGGCTCGTGTTCCACGAGATCAAGGGCGAGCGGTTCGTGGTGGTGCCGGAGAGAGCGCTGGGCGATCCGCCCTGGAGGGTGGACGGTCGCCCGGCGTTGAAGCTGTCGAACGAGTGAAGGAGGTCTATGACCGCGTTAGAGGAGCAGTTGACGAGGGCCTTGCGGAGGTTGTCCGCGCAGTACGAAACGGAACAGCGGCGGCTATCCGGGCAGGTCGAAGCCTTGCGGCGGCGCGTCGAGCGGCAAAGCGGGGAGCACGAAGCCTTGCGGCAGCACATCGAGCGGCAGAGCGGGGAGACCGAAGCCTTGCAGATGCGAATCGAGCGGCTCGACGGGCAAGTGGCACGCTTGGCCGAATATTACGAGACATCCGCCGTCGCGAGACCGCGCGGCCTCCGTATCTGATGCGCCGCTCGGGACCGGATCGGGATCAGGGTCCGAGCCGCTGACGATGCCGTCCAGTCGCTTGCCACCCGAACGCCGCAGCGCCCGGCTCGCCGCCAACCGCCCGTCTGGCGGAGACGCCTTGCCGAAGCGAAGTTTCAAGCGCGCAGATCGTGCAGTCCATCAAGAGAGGAATCGAATGATGGCACGCACGAAACGAAGTCGGCGCAGCTATAGCGCTGGCGAATGGGGCCGCAACCGGGTGAGGGTGTTCCCCGATCCCAAGACCGGCCTATACCAGATCGAGTGGCGCAAGAACGGGCGCAGGCTCACGAGGTCGCTGAAACACCGCGACTGGTCGCGGGCCAAGAGGCAGGCGGATGAGGTGGCCGCAGGCTTCGCGGTCCACGAGCCCACCGGCAAGGCCGGAGCCGAGCCCGAGCCGCTCACGCTGGGAACGCTTCTTGACATCTACGGTGAGGAGGTGACGCCCGCCAAGGCGGAGACATCTCAGCGGTCCGACCGGGCCGCGACGAAGATGTTTCTCCAGTTCTTCGGCCGACACCGTAAGCCCGCAACGCTCTCGCAGCGCGACTGGGACCGGTTCATCCGGGCGCGGCGCGCGGGCAAGATCGGCCCGAGCGGCAGGCCGGTGTCAGAGCGGACCATCCAGTACGATCTGAAGTTCCTGATCGCGGTCTTCAACTGGGCCACCAAGTCCAAGGACGAGGAGGGCCGCCCGCTGCTCGGCTCCAACCCCCTCAGGGGCCTCAAGATGCCGACGGAGAAGAACCCGACACGCGTCGTGCTGGCCGAGGAGGAGTACCGGGCGCTGCTCGGAGTATCGTGGGAGGTCGGCTGGCGGTTCCATGTCGCGCTCGTGCTCGCGCATGAGACCGGGCACCGCATCGGGGCCATCCGCAGCCTCAGGTGGTCGGATATCGACCTTGACGGCGGAGTGGTGCGGTGGCGCGCGGAGCACGAGAAGACCGGATACGAGCACCGGACCCCGATGACCGCCGAGGCTCTCGCCGCCTTGAAAGAGGCGCGAAGGAGGAATCCCGGAACCGGGGACACTCCGGTGCTACCCGCATCCACGGACGCCTCAAGGTGCGTGGGCCGGTCGCTGGTCCGCTACTGGTGGAACCGAGCCCAGAAGCTCGCGGGTCTGGAACCCCGGCGCGGCAGAGGCTGGCACTCGCTGAGGAGGAAGTTCGCGTCCGACCTGATGGACCAGCCCCTCAAGGTGCTCTGCGAGCTTGGCGGCTGGAAGACGGCGAAGACCGTCCTTCAGTGTTACCAGAGGGCCGACGAGGACCGACTTCGAAAGGCGCTCGCGAGCCGCCGCAACGGCGCGCTCGATCCCGTTTAGCGGGAACGAATCGGCGGGAATCCCACCCTCTAATCCCGTAACCTCAACCGTCGCAAAGCGATGAGAATCTGTGACCTCCCGCCGTTACGTCAGGGTCAAGGGCTTGTCGCAGGACGGGCCCGTCAAGGGCTTGTTCCCAGTCGATCGGCACGTCAGTGTCTGAGGATCTTGCCTACGAACGCCTGGCACCGTCGCGTCCGAGGGTTGTCGAAGATCCGGTCCGCGGAGCCTTCCTCGATCACCCTGCCTCGGTCCATCATGACTACCCTAGTGGAGATCTCGCGTACCAGCGCCATCTCGTGAGAGACAATCAGCATGGTCATCCCGTCGGCGGCCAGGATACGGATCGCGTCGAGCACCTCACTGACCAGCTCGGGATCGAGCGCCGACGTCACCTCGTCCAGCAGCAGGATGTCCGGCTTGAGCGCCAGGGCCCGAGCGATCGCCACCCGTTGCTGCTGGCCGCCTGACAGCTCGTCAGGATACGCGTGCAGCTTGTCGCCGAGACCCACCTTCCGGAGAAGGGCGGTGGCTTCCTCCTCGACCTCCCGGGCGTTGCGCTTGCGGATCTTGACCGGTGCGACGGTCACATTGCGCAGCGCATCCATGTTCTGAAACAGGTTGTATTGCTGAAAGACGATCGCCAGCCGCTCCCGGAGCGCCTTCACGCTCTTCCTGTTCGTATAGTCGACCTTCTCCCCGTCCAGCATCACCTCGCCGGACATCGGCACCAGGAGCCCCATGAGGCTCCTCAACAACGAGCTCTTCCCCGAGCCCGAAGGGCCGATCAGGCTGATGATCTCTCCCTTCGCGACCTGAATGCTGACGTCGACGAGGACCTGTTCCTTCCCGTCGTAGCTCGCCGTGAGGCGATCGATTTCCAGGTGATGCATCAGACCGACTGGACCGGGGCGGTACGGATCCGGAACAGCTCTCCAGGATTGGTCGAGTTCATCGTGCGGATCTCCTCTTCGCTGAAACCGGCGCTCTCCAGGAGCAACATGTACTCCCGAAAGGCCTCGACCGGCGGCGGCAGCAGGAAGACGCCCGCATCGCTCGAGACAATGGCACGTTCCGGGGTCGCGGCCCGGATCCTGGGCGCCATCTCGTCGATGGTCATGCCCTTCGAGCGGTGCTTCTCCCTGTCCACATGGGTCAGGCTCACCTGCGTCGCATGCGTCAGGATGAAGAACGAGAACTCGGCGTACGCACCGGCGGCGACGACGGCTTTGATCTCGTCTTCGGTATAGCGTGCCGCCTGGGTGCGCAGTCGCTCGAGACCTCGTCGCTTGCCTTCCTCGACCAACGCGACCGCTTCGTGCCCGGCCACATGACCGCAGTCGAAGACCGCATCGGCCTCGGCGACCAGATCCATGATCTCGAGCACCACGTCCGGCACCTTGCCCGACCGGGGCACCGAGAACGTCGTCTCGAGGTAGGCAGGACTTCGGCCCTCACGCTCGGCAACATGGCGCGTGTGATGGGTGGGCAGCGAGACGAAGCGAGCGCCGGTTCCCGGACCGTACCCGTAGGCCAGCGCCGTACGTGCGGCCTCGACCGTGACGCCTCCAGCGATCGGCTGCATGATGATCCCGCCGAACACTTCGACGCCCAGCGACCCGAGTTCGGCCATGGCCAGGGCGGCTAACCCCGAGCTGTTGCCGAAGTTGTCCATCAGGCCGATGGCACGCATGCCGGCGTCGGCCGCCTGTCGTGTCGCCTCGAACACGTTGATCGACCGGCCGTTGATGTGCGGGCAGACATGCATATGGCAGTCGATCGCACCTCGCAGGTACTGCATCCCGGGACTCGTCGATGTCGTCATTTTTCGGGTCGGTTGGAGTGGTCAGTCGCGGTCATGCAGCCCCGGACTCGGCGAGCAACGGGGCGCCCGACTTCCAGCCACGAGGTCGCTCCAGCTGCCTCTCGAGCCTTCGTGCGTAGAGGTTGAGCGGGTAGCAGATCATGAAGTATAGGACGAGCAGGGACCCGAAGCTCAGGACGGGCGAGAACCCTCTCTCGTTCAGGACCTTCGCCGCGTAGGTCAACTCGAAGACGGAGATTTGCGAGGCGATCGACGTCGACTTGATGAGGCCGACCGTAAAGCTCAGCGTGGCCGGCAGAAGGACCTTCCACGACTGTGGCAACGCCCAGAGTCTGAGGCTCATGACGCCCCCCATGTTCATGGATTCCGCCGCGTCCCACTGACTCTCGGGCAATGCCTCGAGCCCCGCGCGCATGATCTCCGCCGAGAAGGCGGCCGCGGCCAGCGCAACCGTGGTCGCAGTGACGGTGAACATGGAGACCCTCAACCCGACGACCTCGAAAGCGAAAAAGACCACCATCAGCTTGACCAGGAACGGAACCCGCCGGAACGTCTCGCTGAACCCGACGGAAAGGAAGCGCGCGGGCAACACGTCGACCACATGGCGATTGCGAATGAAGGCGAGCAGCGCGCCGACGGTGTACCCGACGACGCAGCCGACGATCGACAGGGCCACGGTTACGCCAAAGGCCCGGGCCAGAAACGACACATTGGAATACGACAGGAAGAGGGGTAGCTGCTCCAGGAGGGACCCACCCATCAGACGAACCTCGCCTTGACGCGGAAGAGATAGCGTCCGATGAGCCACAGCACGGCGCTGGCGACGAAGGTCAACACCACGTAGAGGGCGGCCGACAATGAGAAGACCTCGAATGAGCGGAAGGTCTCGGCGCTGACGTTGTAGGCCCGGCCGGTGAGCTCCTCGAGACCGAAGATCGACGCGATGGACGTCGTCATCGTCAGCAGGATGTACTGGTTGGTCAACGGTGGATATAGCACTCGGATGACGTGGGGCAGAATCACGTACCACGTCATCTGTGCAACGCTCATGCCGAGCGTTTCCGCCGCCTCGATCTCCGACCTGCGTACGGACTGGAAGCCGGCACGCAGCGTTTCCGTCAGATACCCGCTGACGTTGAGCGTCAACCCCAGCAGCACGGCCTGGTAGGAAGACAGGAACACACCCATTTCCGGCAGAGCAAAGAACAGGAAGAAGATCTGTACCAGGACCGGTGTGTTCATGAAGAAGGCGACGTAGCTGCTCACCGCAGCGCGCAACGCCCGGTTCCTGCCATAGGACAGAACGGTCGCATTGACGGTGGCGATGGTGACGCCCCCGACGAAGGCGAGAAACGCAATCTGGAGCGCGAGCCAGGCTCCCCCGATCAGGTAGCCCGTGAAGCCGACGACCTGCCCCCATTGCAGCGTATAGGCCACGTCAGTCCCTGCCGGTCGCCACTGGTCGGTCCCTCGGCGCCACGAGTCCGGCTACCCCTACTGGAAGAAGGGAGTGAACGGTACGGGGGTGGCCATCGGGGCTCCGAACCACTCCTCCCAGCGAGTCGCGATGAAGCCGGACTCGTGCATCTCGTAGACAGCGACGTTCAGCCAGTCCCGGAGCGTGTCGTTACCCTTGGCGACCCCGAACCCCGAGTAGTCGGGAGGTCGGAAGTCGGGCGTGGCGAACCAATACCAGTCGACATCGGAAAACGCACGCGTGAACCGGAACCCGAGGGTGTCGATCCCGTCCACCGACGCGTCCGCGCGACCCTGGGCCAGCGCCCGGTCTCGGTCCGTGTAGTTGTCGAGCAGCAGGAGCCGGGCCTGCGGCAACAGCCGTCTGACGATCTCGACTGTGACGGTGCCCCGTACCTGAACGAGGGTGATGTTCTCGTGGTTGAGCTGCTGCCACGTGGTGATGCCCGTGTCCTTCCGGGTCAGGACACCGTAGCTCGACGTGTGAATCGGAACGCTGAAGTCGATGACCTTGGCCCGCTTGGAGTCCCGCGTCATCGCTCCCATGACGGCATCCACCTTTCCCAGCGCGACGAACGGAATGCGGTCCGGTGAGCCGACGACCACGAGCTCGACATCGACCCCGAGCACGCGACCGATCTCGGACGCGACGTCAACCTCGAACCCGACGATCTCGTTCTGGTCATTGTACAGGGCGCGCGGCGGGATCCTCGGATTCAAACCGATCCTGATCGTACCGGCCTTGAGGATGTCGTCGAGTGTGCGAGCCCCGGTCCTGTCCGTGGTGCCCTCCGACGCACATCCGCCCGCTCCCACAAGCACGACAAGGCCGAGGACGGACCCTCCCAGAATGCCTCGTGTCGCCCAACAGGATGTTTTCATCCCAGGTCCCTCCGCATAGCGACGTCAGATCATCCGGCGGATCAAGATACGGGTTGTGGGGCGCCGGCGCAGCCGACCGCCGCACCTGACGTGGCGCGGCGCGCTGTTTGGTAGCATTCTGTCACCAACCTGAGGGATTCAGCGTTCCTCGGCCTGGCCGACTGGCACCGTACCCAAGGGCACCTCATCACGGGGGATCAGGGCATATGAAGACGTTGACCTCGATCAAATCCGCCTCGACGGCGCTCCTCCTCCACCTCCTGCTCTTGACGGCGTGCCAATGGCAGGCGGGAGACGCACGTGAGGAGGGTATGCCGGACGGGTCGGGCACCTACGATGACCTCGTTGCACTGTTCCAGGAATTCCTCGAGTGGACGGATCCGGCCAGGGCGTCGGGCAACGTTCCGAACCGGGACATCGCCGGCAGCGCGACCGATGTCTATCCCGACTACGGTGAGGCGACCGTCGAGTGGCGTCGCGCCACGATGCGGGACTTCCAGGCGCGGCTCGAGGACATGGCTGTCGTGGACTGGGAGCTCGATCAGCAGGTCGACTATCTGGCAGTTCGTTCCCGATTCGATCGTCACGACTTCACATTGAACGTGTCCCGCCCCTGGTCCAGGGACCCCGGCTTCTATGTGGATCAGATGCTGCGCATCACGTTCGCGGACTTGCCATTGGACGACGATGGGACCACCGCGCTCCGGACGCGCCTCGAGGCCATCTCACTCCTGGTGGAGCAGGCCAGGAACAACCTGACGGAAGTAGCTGCCGACTACGCGGACCTCGCGATCTTCAATCTGACCAACGCCGACGGCGTGGGGCACGGCTACCCGTACCGGGCAACGCCGCCGGCCGGCGTCCTGGGCTGGTACGACGACTTCCACGAGCGGGCGGCCACGCAGCAACCCGACCTCCGCGCCGACATCGCCGCGGCCCGGGAGTCCGTCCGCGGCTTCCACGACTGGCTCGTCGCGAATCGAGGCGACATGACCGCGCAGGGCGGCGTGGGTCGAGAGATGTTCGACTGGTACCTGAAGCACGTGAAGCTCATGCCGTACGACGCGGATCAGATCGTCACGCTGGGCGTGCGGGAGCTGGATCGCCTCTGGAATGTGTATGCGCTGGAACAGCACCGGAACCGGCATCTGCCGCCGCTCGAGCTGCCGGCGTCGGAGGAGGAGTATGAGGCGCGGATCGACAGCGTCGACACGCGGATCCGCGACTTCCTGGTGGAGAAAGACATCATCACGATCCCGGACTACATCGGGGAGCTCGACACGAACGTGCCGTGGATCGTCCGTCCCGGCGGCCCGAACTTCTGGGAGCAGGTGCAGTTCCGCGACCCGACGCCCGATCACCTGCACGCCGTCATCCCCGGGCATCGTTTCGACGGCCTGGTCGCACGGCACAACACGCACCCCATCCGCGGCAAGATCAGCAGCGGGGCGCGCACCGAAGGCTGGGCCACCTATCTGGAAGAAGCCGTCATGAACGCCGGCTTGCTCGATGACGCGCCGCGGGTCCGTGAGCTCATCTACGTCTTCGGTATCTTCCGGGCCGCCAGGGTGCCGGCGGACGTGTGGCTCCAGCTCAACGAGATGACAGTCGACGAAGTCGTAGCGTGGTGGATGGAGCGCACCCCGTGGCTGGACGAGAACGTTGCGCGCGTGGACGCCGAAATCTACCTTCGCCGACCGCCCGGCTACGGGCTGGGGTACGCGATCGGCATGCTGCAGATGCAGCAGCTCCTCGCCGATCGCAAGCGCCAGCTGGGCGACGATTTCGACCTCGGGGAGTTCCACGACACGTTCATGGCAGCCGGGCGGCTCCCGATCTCGCTGATCCGTTGGGAGATGACGGGCCTGGACGACGAGGTGCGGGATCTCTGGAAGCGGGAGCGGCCTCGACCAAAAGGAGTGACAACCATGAGAACGCTGAACTCAGTCCTGGGCATGTCGGTACTGTTGGCGGGGTGCGCCGGGATCGGTGATGGAGAGCTCACCGATGCCGACCGTGCGGCGCTTGCCGACTCCATACGTCAGTTCGCCAACGAGATGGTCGAGACCATCGACGGTCACGATGTGGACGGCTTCATCGGATATCACCTGGACGGCCCCGACTTCGCCTGGGCGAGCCGCGGGGAGGTCACCCCGCTGGAGTCACATCGTGCCTCGATGAAGGAGTACTTCCCCGGCGTCGGAAGGAACGTGCACTTCACGCTCGGAGAAAGCACAGTGCACGTGCTGGGCCGGGACGCCGCGGTGGCCACGTCGGTCATTCACTCGACCAACGTCGGCGAGGATGGAGAGCCGATCAGCGGTCACGAGGTCTGGAGCATCGTGGTGCAGCGCATAGAGGGCGAGTGGAAGGTGGTGCAGGTGCACGAGTCGTACCCGCCGCCCCCGGACCCCTAGCCAGCCTGCGTCGGCACCTCCGTATCCCCGTAGAACGCCGGTCCGTCCGGTACCAGAGGGCCGACGAGGACCGGCTTCGAAGGGCGCTCGCGAGCCGCCGCTCAGACCTGCCTGACGTCGAGGACGCCAGATGACGTTCGACATCGCATTCGTGCTCGGTATCACCCTGGCGGCGCTTGTGCTGTTCGCCCTTGACCGGATTCGGGTGGACCAGGTCGCGCTGGCGGTCCCGGTCGTCCTCCTCCTGAGCGGCATCCTCACGCCGGCCGAAGCGGTATCGGGTCTGTCCAGCCGCGCGACCGTGACGGTGGGCTCGATGCTCGTGTTGGGCCTGGGGCTTCGCAAGACCGGCCTCGTGTCAGCCATCGGGGCCTGGGCCCGCACCGCGCCCCTTGGCGGCAAGTACGCACGCATGTTCACGCTCTGCCTCATCTGTGCGCTCCTATCTCCCTTTCTCATGACCACCGCCGTCGTGCTGGTCTTTCTGCCCGTTTTCGTCGCGCTCGCCGAGCAGGCCGAGGAGCCGGCCTCGCGGTATCTCATGCCGCTCTCCTTCGTCTCGATTCTCGGCGGCACCGTCACCCTCATGGGGACGACCACCAACCTCGTCGTGCACGGCGAGGCGGTGAGGCGAGGGTTCGACGACCTCCACATGTTCTCGATCACCCCGCTGGGCCTCATCTGTCTCGCCGTGGGTCTGCTGTATCTGTTCACCGCCGGCCGGGTGCTGCTGCCGCGGCGATTCGGGGCTCCGGATCTGTCGGCCAAGTACGATGTCCGCCGATTCATCACGGAACTGCATGTCCCGGAGGATTCGCCGGCGAACGGCCGCTCGCTGGCCCAGCTGAGGTGGGGCGAACGCTATGGCGTTACGGTGCTGGACATTGAACGGGGTGAAGATGAGATCACCGCACCTCACGGAGATCGCCACATACGGCCGGGCGACATCCTGTACGTGCAGGGACCCGCCGAGAGCCTCCTCGAGCTCGCGCACCGACAGCGACTCGGGACGCCGAGAGAGGGGGAAAAGCATGAACTGGACCTGACGACAGGGCGCGGCCGGCTGGTGGAGATCCTCGTGGCGCCCGGTTCGAGTCTCGTAGGGCGGACGCTGCGCGATGCGAATTTTGCGCAACGCCACAACGCGACGGTGATCGCCGTACGGCAACACGGTGTCACCGTACAGGAAAGGCTGGCCGAGATCTCGCTCCGCGTCGGCGATCTGCTGCTCGTGCACGGAACCACGAACACGCTCCAAAACCTCGCCGAGGATCCCGAATTCGTCCCACTGGCGGAAGTGAAGACGCAGCCCGGGAACAGGCCGCAGGCCGGGGTGGCCGCGGCGATCATGGCCGGCGTCGTGCTCAGCGCCAGCTTCGGAGTGCTCGACATCATGACGGCCGCGCTCACCGGCGTGATCCTGATGGTGTTCACCCGCTGCGTGCACGTCGAGGAGATCTACGGGGAGGTGGAATGGCTGGTCATCTTCGTGCTGGCCGGGCTGATTCCGCTCGGCCTGGCGCTCGAGACCACCGGCGCGGCGGAGTTGATCGCGGGATGGGTGGTGACCCTCTCGTCGCCGCTGGGCGAGATCGGGCTGATCGCGGCCTTCTACCTGCTGACCGCCATCATGACCGCCGTGGTGTCCAACGCTGCGACGGCCGTGATGCTCACCCCGGTCGCGATCTTCGCGGCTACGCAGGGAGGCGTGAACCCGTACGCGCTGCTCGTCGCCGTCATGTTCGGGGCGTCGGCCTCCTTCGTCACTCCCTTCGGCTACCAGACCAACGTCATGATCTATGGGCCCGGCGGATATCGTTTCATGGACTTCGTGAAGGTGGGCGGCCTGCTGAACCTGATCCTCCTCGTGACGGCCACCCTCTTCATTCCCCTCTTCTGGCCCAGCTGATCCGGCGCGGGAGGCTCAGGTGCTGACGGTGGAACTCGTTCTCGTTCTGGCGGTTCTGGTGGTGGATGTCGTCCTCTTCGTGCACGGGCGACTCCGAATGGACCTGGTCGCGCTCCTCACGCTCGTGTTCCTTGCCGTGACCGGGCTCATCGAACCGGCCGAGGCCCTCGCCGGGTTCTCCAATCCGGCCGTGGTGACGGTCTGGGCCGTCTTCGTGCTGAGCGGAGGACTCGCGCACACCGGCATTGCCAATATGGTCGGGCGACAGGTCATACGCTTTGCGGGCGGAAGCGAGGCCCGCATCATCCTGGTCATCATGGTTACCGCGGGCGTGGCGTCCGCCTTCATGAACAACGTGGGCGTGGCCGCGATCCTCCTGCCCGTCATCATGGATCTCTCGAGAGAGACCCGAATCCCACCCTCGAGGCTTCTTCTGCCGCTCGCGTACGCGTGCCTCCTGGGTGGATTGACCACCCTCATCGGCACCCCACCCAACATTCTGGTCGCAGAGGCGCTCCGGAACGGGGGTCTCGAGCCGTTCGGGCTCTTCGACTATTCGCCGGTAGGACTGGTCGTGATGGCGGCGGGCTTCGTCTTCATCCTCGTGGCCGTCCCCAGGCTGTTGCCGAAGCGGCGCATCCAGGTCGTGGGCACGGGAGGGGACGATGAACGGGTGCTGCCGGACGTCTACGGGCTGAATGAGCGGTTCATCATCCTGCGGCTGCCCGAGGCGTCGCCCCTTGCAGGAAGGAGCCTCGGCGAAATCCGGCTCGGGTCCGTGGCCGGACTTCAGGCCATCACCGTCATCCGTGACGGGCGCCCCCGACCCTCGCCCGGCGCCGACTTCCGTCTCCGGGCGGGAGACCGCATCGTCGCTCAGGGGCCGGTGGACCGGCTGGACCAGCTGCGCGAGAGTTCCGCGCTCGAAATCGAGGAAGAGGGACTGGGCGTAAGGGTGCTGGACTCTCCCGAATTCGAAATCGCCGAGATCGGGATACCCGGCGGCTCCGAGCTGACGGGACGCACGCTTCGCGACGTGGACTTTTCCGTCCGTTTCGGGGTTCGCGTAATGGCGATCCGGCGCGACGGGATGTCCCTGCCGAGTCCCCTGCAGGATCTGCCGCTCCAGCCCGCGGACACGCTGCTGGTCCAGGGTCCACCGGACAAGGTCGAAGACCTAGGCGCACACGAGGAACTGACCGTCGCCCCCGCCGACCACATCGACCTCTACAGCCTCCAGGAGGAACTGTTTGCGGTTCGGGTGCCCCGCGACTCATTCCTGGCGGGCCAGACTCTGAAAGAATGCGGATTGGGCGCCGCACTGGGGCTATGGGTGATCAGCGTCCTTCGCGAAGGCCAGACGATCGAGATGCCGGAGCCCGGCGAGCGCCTGCAGGCAGGGGACCTGCTGGTTGTGAGGGGCCGGCCCGAAGGGTTGTCCGCACTGAAGGGAATTCGAGAGCTCGAGGTCGAGGGCAAGGGGGCGGAGGGGAGCCCCACTCTCGAAACCGAGCAGATAGGGATCGCCGAGGTTGTCCTCTCACCCCGTACGAGACTCGTAGGGCAAACTCTCCGCCACCTCAGCTTCCGCAGGAAGTACGGGCTGATGGTGCTCGCGATCTGGCGCGAGGGGCGTCCCCATCGAACCGGACTCCGCGACCTGCCGCTTCGCGCTGGTGACGCGCTGCTCGTTCACGGACCTCGCGAGAACCTCCGTGTTCTCGCCTCGGATCCGAACTTCCTTGTTCTGACCGAGGGTGTTCAGACGCCACCCCGGCGTCGCAAGGCGCCGATCGCGGCCCTGATCCTCGGCGTCACGCTGGGGCCCGTCCTGCTCGGGTGGCTGCCGATCTCCATCGCAGCCGTGGGAGGCGCCTCCCTCATGGTCCTCTCCGGGTGTCTGACCATGGAGGAGGCCTACCGCTCCATCGAGTGGAAGGCCGTCTTCCTGATCGCCGGGATGCTCCCCCTGGGCGTGGCGCTGCAGGACGCGGGCGCTTCGGCGCTCCTTGCGGAGGCGGTTGTAAGGACGGTCGGGGACTTCGGGCCCCTCGCCGCCATGGGCACGCTTTTCGTTGTTACCTCGCTGGCGACTCAGGTCATCCCCACGGCGGCCCTCGTGGTCCTCATGTCCCCCATCGTGCTGGGCACGGCCGAGAGCCTGGACATCTCCCCCTACCCCCTGATGATGGCTACGGCGATGGCCGCGTCGGCAAGCTTCGCCAGCCCTGTCTCCCATCCGGCCAACGTTCTTGTCATGGGACCCGGCGGCTACCGGTTCACCGACTACCTGCGCGTGGGACTGCCTCTGACCGCTGTCGTATTCGTGGTGGTCATGCTCGTGACCCCGGTGTTCTGGCCCTTCTGAAGCATCGCGGATCCTCGGCGCTCGCGCGTGCTCAACCCTTCACCTCCCGCGGCAACCCCCGCCCCTTCCACAGGTAGAACGCCACCGGAAACAGCAGCAGCACAACCGCCCCCGACGTCACCACCCCGCCCACCAGCGGCGCGGCGATCCGCTTCATCACGTCTGCTCCCGCGCCCGCGCTCCACATGATCGGCAGCAGCCCGATCACATCCGTCGCGATCGTCATCATGACGGGGCGGACCCGCTTGACCGCACCGCGCCGAATCGCCTGGGCCAGCGCGCCGCGATCGGTGAGCAGCCCGCGATCCCGGTAGTCCCGGTACGAGACGTTGAGGTAGAGGAGGAAGACGATCGCGGTCTCGGCGTAGAGCCCGGCCAGCGCGATGATCCCCACCCACACCGCGATGCTCAGGTCGTAGCCCAGGACGTACAGCAGCCAGAACGAGCCCGCGACCGCGAACGGCACGCCCAGCAGCACCAGCATCGTTTCGGTCACGGACCGGGTGGTCAGGTAGATGAGGATGAAGATCAGGAACACTGTGAGCGGTACCACATACGCCAAGCGCTGCTCCGCGCGCTCCATGTACTCGTACTGGCCGCTCCAGGCGACCGTGTAGCCGGCGGGCAGCGCCACCGCTTCCGCGACGGCCTCCCGCGCGGCCTCCACATAGCTGCCCACGTCGATGTCCCGGATGTCTATGTACACCCAGGCGTTGGGCTTGGCCCCCTCGCTCTTGATGCTCGGCGGACCCACCACGTACTCCATGCCCGCCAGCCGCCCCAGCGGCACCTGGTGACCCTCGTGCGTCGCGACCAGCACCGAGCGCAGCGCGGGGAGATCATCTCGCAATTCGCGACTGTAGCGCAGGTTGACCGGGTAGCGCTCGAGCCCCTCGACCGTCGTCGTGACGTTCATGCCTCCGATCGCCGTCTGGATCACCTCCTGCACATCGCGCACGGTGAGGCCATGCCGCGCGATCGCGACCCGGTCGATCTCGAAGTCGAGGTAGTTCCCCCCGAGCACCCGGTCGGCGTAGACGCTGGCGGTCCCGGGAACATCCCGCACGACTGCCTCGACCTCGCGCCCCAGCCGCTCCAGTTCGGCGAGATCGGGCCCCGCGATCTTGATCCCCACCGGCGTGCGGATGCCCGTCGACAGCATGTCTATGCGGCTCCGGATCGGCATCGTCCACGCGTTCGTCAGCCCCGGAATGCGCAACGCCGCATCCAGCTCCTCCACCAGCCTCTCGGGCGTCATCCCGGGCCGCCATTCACCGCGCGGCTTGAGCGCGATCGTCGTCTCGATCATCGACAGCGGCGCGGGATCGGTCGCCGAATCCGCCCGCCCCACCTTACCGAACACATGCTGCACCTCGGGGAAGGTGTAGATGATCCGGTCGGTCTGCTGCAGGATCTCCCGGGCCTCGGTGATCGACACGCCCGGCAGCGTCGTCGGCATGTACAGCAGGTCCCCCTCCCACAGAGGCGGCATGAACTCCGACCCGAGACGCGAAAACGGCACCACCGTCGCGGCCAGCGCCACCAGCGCCCCGGCCACGACCCACCGCCGAAACCGCAGCACGAACCCCAGCACCGGCCAGTACGCACCCCCCAGCAGCCGGCCCACCCGCGTGCGGTCCGAGGGCTGGATCCTGCCACGCACCCAGTACCCCACCAGCACCGGCACAAGCGTCACCGACAGCAGCGCCGCCGCCGCCATCGCATAGGTCTTGGTGAACGCCAGCGGCTTGAACAGCCGCCCTTCCTGCGCCTCCAGCGTGAAGACCGGCATGAACGACACCGTGATCACCAGCAGCGCGAAGAAGAGCGACGGGCCCACCTCCCTCGCCGCGCCGGCGATGATCTCCCAGTGCGGCCGCCGCCCCCCGTACCGCGCGAGGTGTTTGTGGGCGTTCTCGACCATCACGATCCCGGCGTCGACCATCGTCCCGATCGCGACCGCAATCCCCCCCAGCGACATGATGTTGAGGGTCAGCCCCTGCACCCGCACCACGATCATCGCAAGCAGAATCCCAACCGGCAGCGCAATCACGGCCACCAGCCCGCTCCGCACGTGGGCCAGGAACAGCAGACACACCAGCCCCACGATCAGCAACTGTTGCAGGAGGCTCGTGCGAATACTCCCCACCGCGCGGTCGATCAGCGAAGTGCGGTCATAGGCGACCTCCAACTCCACACCCTCCGGCAGACCCGGGCCGATCTCCTCCAGCCGCATCTTCACGTCCCGAATCACCTGCCGCGTATCCGCACCCGGACGCACAACCACGATGCCGCCCACCGTCTCGCCTTCGCCGTTCCACTCGGCCAGCCCGCGCCGACTCTCCGCGCCCACGCTCACCCGCGCCACGTCCTCGAGCAGGATCGGCGTTCCGTCCGGGCCCACGCCAAGCCCGATCCGCCGGATGTCCTCCACCGACCGGATGTATCCGAGCCCCCGGATCATGAATTCCTTCTCGCCAACCTCGATCAGCCCGCCTCCCACGTCGCTGTTGCTCTCCTGAATCGCCGCGCGAATCGCCGAGATCGGCAGGTTGTACGCGCGCAGGCGGTTCGGATCGACCGTGACCTGGTACTGCCTCACGAAGCCCCCCACGCTGGCCACCTCCGACACCCCCGGCACGGTCGTCAGCTCGTACTTCAGAAACCAGTCCTGAATCGAGCGCAGCTCACCGAGGTCGTGGCGATCGGACTTGAGCGCATACACGAACGCCCACCCGACCCCCGTCGCATCCGGCCCGAGCTTGGGCGTCACACCGGCCGGCAGCTGCTCCGCCACCGAACTCAGGTACTCGAGCACGCGGCTCCTGGCCCAGTAGAGATCCGTCCCGTCCTCGAAGATCACGTACACGAACGACACCCCGAAGAACGAATACCCGCGCACCACCTGCGCGAACGGCGCCGCAAGCATCTGCGTCGCAAGCGGATAGGTGACCTGGTCCTCGACGATCCGCGGAGCCTGCCCCGGATAGTCGGTCTGGATGATCACCTGCACATCGGAAAGATCCGGTATCGCATCGATGGGCGTGCGAGCCAGCGAATACGCCCCGGCCACAACGATCAGCAGCGTCCCGAGCACGACCAGAAATCTGTTCTGGATTGACAGGTCGATGAGTCTTGCGAACATGACCGCCTCCTTCAGTGGTGCTCGGGCATCGCGCCGGCCGCGTCGGATGCCGCCTCGCCGGCACTGCTCAGCAGCTGCGAGATGGCCGCCCTCAGATTCGCATCCGAGTCGATCAGGAACTGCGACGAGGTCACGATCGTCTCACCCTCGGCGAGCCCAGCCGCCACTTCCTGCATCCCCTCGCTCTCGGTGCCCAGCACCACCTCGCGCGGCTCGAACACGCCGCCCTCCCTCGCCACGATCACCACCGCCCGGGCGCCGCTGTGCAGGACCGCCTCTGCCGGCACCATCACCGCATCGACCGCCCCGCTCGTCGTCACCGTCACGTCGACGTACATCATCGGCCGGAGCAGCAGATCCGGATTCGCGACCTCGACGAACGCAGTGAGCGTCCTCGTCTCGGGGTTCACCGCGGGCCGGAAGAAGAGGATGCGGCCGGTCCACTCCCGCCCGGGAAAGGCGTCCGCCTCGACGGTGACCGCCTGCCCCTCGTGGACGTGGCGAAGATCGTCTTCGTAGAAGTCGGTCTCGGCCCACAGCGTCGAGTGATCGGCAATCTTCAGGACCGTCATGCCCGGGTCGAGCTTCATTCCCTCCATCGAATCGCTGATCTTCTCGACGATGAAGCCGGTCGCGGGCGAGAATATGGGGACGGTGCGCGCAACCGCCTGCGACTCGGTGAGCGCGTCGATCTGCTCCTCGGTCATGTCCCAGTAGAGCAGCCGTTCCCGCGCCGCTTCCAACAGCGACCGGGCCCGCTCGACGGCTTCGGGGTAGGCGCCGCTGTCCTGCAGGCGCCGCACGTAGTCCATGGCGCCGAGAAATTCGCGCTGCGTCGTGACGAGCTGCGGGCTGTATATCTCGAAGAGCACATCGCCAGTCGCGACCGTCTCGCCCACGTTGTTGACGCTGGCGCCCTCGATCCAGCCCTCGTACTTCGTCTGCACCGAGACCACCCGCTCCTCGTTGTGCGCCAGAATGCCGACGGTCCGGATGGAAACCGGCAGGGCGCCCCTGCGGACCTGCCCCGTGCGCACCGCAAAGTTCTGCAGGAAGGCCTGACTCACCTGAATGCCGCCGTCCTGCATGGCGGGTTGAGCGGCGCCCGCACCGGCATCCTCGCCGACCTCGTCCGCGTAGACCGGGACCAGGTCCATGCCCATTGGGGACTTGCCCGGCTGATCGGATGTGTAGGTCGGGTCCATCGGGGCACGCCAGTAGAGGATCGTGCGCTCGCCCGCGGAATCTCGCCCAGGGAACAGCGCCGTCCCGGCCGCCCCCGCCACGACGCCCAAGGCCACGAAAACGACGGCACGCAACCTGTTCAGATTCGTCATGGTCCTTCCTCCGGGAACGCCGAGCCGATGGCCCGCTCCATGTCCGCCAGCGCCTTCATGTAGTCGGCCCGCAGGCGCGCCAGCCCGAGCCGCACATCGAGCAGGACCTCCTCGCTGTCGAGCAGATCCAGCACCCCGGTAACGCCCGCCGAATAGGCCTCCTCGGTCGTGCTGAGCGCCTGTTCGGCCTGGGGAATCAGGGCCCGCTCGAACAGCGCCAGCTGACCGTCGATCGTCGTGAGCCGAAACGCGGTCGAGCGCACCGCCAGAGCCACCCCGTTGACAGCGTCGTGGTAGGTCTCTTCGGCGGCGGACAACATCGCAGTGGCCTCCCGCACCCCCGCCTCGTACGCGGCCCCGAACACCGGAATGCTGGCCCCGAGCGTGAGGCTGAACTGGTCCCGTCCGTTGTCCGGGGGCGGACTGACGAGTCCCGGGTCGTCGCGGCGCCCCAGCACGTTCCCCCAGGCCACGCCGACGGTGAAGTCGGGTCGGGAGCGGCGGTGCGCCAGCCGCACAGCGTGCTCGTTGCCCTCGATTCTCAACCGGGCCGAGCTGATCTCGGGTCTCGCGGCGAGCCCGGCCGCCTGCAGCGACTCGCCGTCGACCTGCGCGACCGGGCGGTCGGCGATCGTCACGGTGGGGATCGGGGTGTCCACCGGCCGGTTGGTCAACGCGTTCAGCGCAGCCTCGAAATCGGTGCGCTGCCGCAGCAGTTCCTGGCGCCGGTTCAGCACCCGGGTAACTTCCGCCTGGAGCTTGACCACCTCCTGCTGCTGCCCGAAGCCCTGCGAATAGCGCGCCTGGGCCAGCGCTTCGTAGTGAATCAGGAGCTGCTCTTCCTCGCCCGTGATCCGCAGCGCCTGATCGAGGTAGGCGAGATCGTAGTAGGCCAGCTTGACCTGGCGGACGACCTCGGCTCTCTGCTCTTCGTACGACTCGTGGCGGATGGCGGACTCGGCCGCGGCTATCTCACTGCGGTCCGAGAGCGTGCCGAACCAGGGGATCGACTGGCTGAGCGACACGCTCGACAGCTGCGGACCGACTCGCGTCTGAGGGCCCAGCACGTGCTGGGTGAACGAGAATGCCGGATCGGGCAGCGCCGCGGCCTGCGGGATGCGCGCCTGGGCAGCCCGATGCACCAGGAGCGCCCCGCGCACCCGCGGGTTGCCCTGCAGCGCTTCGTCTATAAGCACGGCGAGCGTGGGATCGCCGTTGGTCGCGTATTGCGGCGACTGGGCCGCCGCACCCGCCGCGACAGCATATGTGGGAATGGCGATCGCATGCACGACCGCCATGATTCGCATCATGGACATGGTTGCCTCGCAGCCTGAGAGGTCGAATGGGCGGAGCGCCCGGTCGGACGCCCCGGGGAATCAGGCTGCTTGGCGCGGAGGCGGTGACTCGACCGCCAGGTCGGCGGCGACCGGAATCGGGTTGGCGAAGAAGTCCGCGCGTTCGAAGGCGGCGGGAAGGCCCGTCATGGCCACGGTCTGCGCCGTCCGGACCGACGAGGCCCCACAGGCCAGGATCATCAGGCAGCCCTGGCTGTCGCCGTGGTGTTGGCCGGGCGTGGCCAGCGGCGTTCCCCCGGGCGAGTCATGATGGTCGTGAGCGCCCGAGGGCGGCGTCATCGCGGCGGCGTGATCGGCCTCGCCAGGCGCACCAGACCCCATGTCGCAACGAAGTGCGACCAGCTGTGACCATGAAAGGGCCACGAGAGCGAAGAGAGCAATGGTGCGACGCATGGGTCGAATGTGCTGGCGGGTGTAGCGCGCGTCAATACGGGGCCGGCTGGTCGCCGGCCTCCGCAGAGGGCGACACGGCGGCGATTCTGCAGTCGGGCTCGGCCGCGCCTTTCCTCACAATGTGCGGCCCGGCCGGATCCCCGACCATCTTGAACGGCACCTGGTGATAGCCGCGCCGGATTCGGTAGGTGGCGAAGTGTTTTCGGTCCACGGTAAAGACCTTCTCGGTTCTTGTATGCTCTGCGGCACAGACGATCGATGCGTCCGCGAAGTCCATCGGGATGTCCGCGTACTGAAGCATGAGTTCGAAGCAGCGGCGCAGCAGCTCGGTGTCCAGCGGAATGACCGTCAGGCCGCCCTGCCGCATGTAGTCGATCAGCCGGGGCGGACCGGGGCTCCCGGGGCGAAGCAGGTGCAGCGCCTCGGTAAGCACCGGAATCGTGGTGATCAGCTTTTCGTCGAGTGTCTTCAGGGTTCGGCGACAGCGTTCGTGGTGCTGGTCATCCTCATCGAATAAGGCCACGAGCGGCCCGGCATCGACCAGAATCATCGTCCGTGCTTCTTTCGGATGATCTCGGCCACCGCCTCCTTGGCCTTCGCCGCAGGCGCGAGCGCGTAACCCCCTTCACCGGGCAGCCCAAGGCTCTTGTACACCTCGTAGGGACTCCTCGTGATGTCCGAGTCCAGCTCCCGCTCATAGGCCCGCAGGCCCTGTCTCATGACTTCCGAAATCGACAGCCCGGTCCGCCGCTGCAAGTCGGCCAGGGTAGTTTCGGAGGCAGCATCCATGCGTACCGTTCGCGTGCTCATTCCATCCCCCCTTGGTGTAGTTCAGCATAATGTCATACATACGTACTACACAAGAGGCAACGGTCATCGAGCGGCCGTGATCCTTGGCGCGCGTTGGTAAACTCGCAACGGTAACTGCCGGCAGCCGCGCCCTACCGGATGTGTTCTATTCGGAGATGAATCGCACCGCCGCCAGGCCCGGCCTTCGTCCCGGCGAATTCGTTTCCCTCATCGCCCTGCTGATGTCGCTCGTCGCGCTCTCGATCGACGCGATGCTGCCGGCGCTGCCAGCGATCGGCCGCGACCTCGGGGTGCTGCGCCGCAACGACACCCAGTTCGTCATCACGGCGCTGTTCCTCGGGCTCGGGTTCGGCCAGATTCTCTTCGGCCCGCTCTCGGACCGCATCGGGCGCAGGGCTGCCATACACACCGGCCTCCTGCTGTTCATGGCCGGGTGCCTGGTGAGCATCTTCGCGCCCACCTTCGAGGTGATGATCGCGGGCCGTGCCCTGCAGGGCTTCGGGGCCGCGGCATCGCGCATCGTGACCATCGCCATGGTGCGCGATCAGTACGAGGGCCGCGAAATGGCCCGTCTGATGTCGTTCGCGATGTCCGTGTTCATCCTCGTTCCCACCCTTGCTCCAGCGCTCGGCCAGGGGATCTTGTGGCTCGGAGGCTGGCGCGCGATCTTCGCCACCATCCTGGCCATCGCGGCGATCGCCTTGACGTGGTTTGCGCTTCGCCAGCCGGAAACCCTGCCCCCCTCCCGCCGGCGGCCCCTGTCCCCGCGGGACATCGGTTCAGCAGTCCTGGAAGTCCTGAGAACCCGGGCCGCTCTCGGATACACCGTCGCCACAGGATGCGTGTCTGCGCCGTTCATCGCCTACCTGAGTTCGGCTCAGCAGATCTTCCAGGACGCCTATCGGACCGGCGCGCTCTTTCCGCTCTGGTTCGGGGTGCTCGCCCTCGCCTTCGGGTGCTCCTCGCTCCTGAACGGCCGCCTCGTGATGAGGCTTGGGATGCGCCGGCTCTCCAGGGCGGCGACGGTGTCGATCACACTGGTCTCGGTCGTCGCGTGGGTGGTGGCCCTCGCCTTTGATGGACTTCCCCCGTTCTGGCTGTTCATGGCCTATATGCTCGTGGCCTTCTTCTGCATCGGCCTCTATTTCGGGAATTTCAATGCACTTGCGATGAGGCCCCTCGGCCATATCGCGGGGGTGGGCGCGGCAGTGGTCGCCTCGCTCACCACGTTCATCGGGGTGCCGCTCGGCGCGCTCGTGGGCCAGCGCTTCAACGGGACCATGTATGCGCTGATCGGTGCCTTTGCGGTCGCCGGAGCGGCCACGCTCGTCGCCACGTGGTGGGCCGAGCGGGATCCCGGCGCGCGCGTCGCTCCGGGGCGCCGGGGGGCACCCGCATCGCAGGGAGTAGAGCCGGTCGGGCACAAATGACAACCAGACTTGTCATAATGTAAGGTCGCGTTTACATATCTCCGCGCTGCACCACCTTGGCGACCTATGCCACCGGCGCGTAGCCGACCCATTATTCGATCAACACCTATTGAAAGACCAGACCCTTGCGCCCGACCCAAATGAGCCCGCCCAGACGCAGTACTGCCGTACTCCTGACCGCCGCCGCACTCCTCACGGCCGCCGCACTCCTTCTGGCCCCCGCCGCAGCAACCGCCCAGCCCACCGGCGCCATCACCGGCACAGTCACCGAGGCGAGCCACGCCCAACCCCTGCCCAGCGCGACCGTCTCCATCCCGGCACTCGGTATCGGCGTCCTCACAAACAACGATGGTCGCTACCTGCTCACCAACGTCCCCGCCGGCACCCACAACCTCGAAGTCACCCTGATCGGCTACGCCCCCGCCACGGCGCCGGTCACCGTCACCCAAGGCGAAACCGCGACCGCCCCCTTCACCCTGCAGATCAGCGTGATCACCTTCGAGGAGATCGTCGTCACGGGGTCGGCCTTCGAGGAGCCGCCCATCAGCCTGCCGGTCGCCGTTTCGGTGTCCAACCGCGGGGCGCTTGCCGAACAGGGCTCGCCCACCGTGGTCGACTTCTTCCGCAAGCTCGGTGCAAGCCACGGCACCCTGGCCGATCAGGGGAGCTTCTATAACGGCTCTGCCGGGCTCCAGCCCGAAACGCTCGCCAACGTCAACCTGCGTGGCCTCGGAGCATCCCGAACGCTGGTGCTGCTCAACGGACGCCGCCATGCCTACGTGCCGTACCGGATGACCGGCGGACGCTTCGTGGACGTGAACAGCATCCCGGCGATCGCGCTTGAGCGCATCGAAGTGCTCAAGGAGGGCGCGTCGGCGGTCTACGGGTCCGACGCCGTGGCGGGCGTGGCGAACTTCGTGACCCGCGCGAGCTTCGAGGGGTTCGAGGTCCAGGCCGCCCACGAGTACTTCGGCGGCTCCGGGAACAGCAACCTGGGCGCCATCTACGGCAAGGAGCTGGGCGGCTCGCACGCAATCATCTCGGGCGAATTCGTGACCCAGGGCGAGCTGCTCCCCGCCGAGAGGGAGCATCTGCTGCAACCCTTCCATCCGCGCGGCGGAGGCTGGTCCGGAATCGGCAACCCCGGCGCCTTCATCGCTCCGAAGCTCACCGGCAATGAGAACGGCGAAGAGTTGTCGGCCAAACTGCTCGACGCCCACGTCGGGGCCGACCCCAGCTTCTTCGTCGATCCCGGCTGTACGCCCTTCGGGGGTCTCGCGCAGACGCTCACCTGCCGGTACCGGTATCAGCCGTCGGCCGGGGTCGTGAACGAGGCGCGCTTCCTCCGCCTGTTCGGCGAAGTCCACGGTGACCTCGACGATCGCACCAGCTACAACTTCGAGGCCCTGACGTCGTGGTCGGAGAACCCAGGTTGGCGCACGTCGCCTTCCTACCCGCCGGTCGGACTCTACGACGGCATTCAGCTCGCCAGCCCGTCGCATCCGGGCCGGGTCGCGTTCTGCCGCGATCAGGGGGCGTCGGTGGGGTTCACCACGGTCGAGGATTGCCTGAACGGCGATTGGTACTACTACGGCCGCATCGTGGCCAACGGCCAGCTATCCCGGGTGCTGCAACGGAAAAACGAGACGCACCGCGCCTCGGCGTCCCTGCACAGGGACATCGAGCTTTTTGGAGAAGACGGACACCTCGACCTGGGTGCCACGTTCGCCCGCTCGCGCGGCGATTCCAACCTTCCGGCCGAGTACGCCTATCGGAAGTTCCTGGCGTTCCGCGGCTTCGGGGGGCCCGACTGCGGGGTCGGGGTGGTCGCGGACCCCAGCGCGATCGGGGGCATGGCGGTCTCGAATCCCACCGGCGCGCTGCCCGGCCAGGGCGCCTGCATGTACTACAACCCCTTCAGCAACGCCTGGCGCACCTCGATTCAGCCGGGAGCGGCCTATCACGATGGGACCAACCCATGGTTCGATCCGTCGCTGGCGAACAGCCCGGAGGTGCTTGACTGGATCAACGAGGAAGCCTTTCTGGACAACGTCGCCAACCATTTCGTCGGCGACGCCACGCTGACCGGACGCGTGCCCGGAGGTGTCGTCAGCTACGCGCTCGGGTACCAGTTCCGCTGGCTGGGCGTGTCGGCGACGCCCAACGACGCGAGCAACCTCGAGATCAACCCGTGCCCGGTTCCAGGGGATCAAGGGTGTGCGGTTCGAAGCGGCCCGTTCACGTTCACAAACAGCTTCTCGCCATACAGCGACGAGCAGAGGGTGCACCGCTTCTTCGCGGAGCTGCCGCTGAACCTTGGCGACCGCGTGGACGCGCAGCTCGCCGCCAACTACGAGTTCCATTCCGTCGCGTCGAGCTTCGACCCCAAGCTCGCCGTCCGGTACCGCTTCGTCGAGGGCGACGGGTACAACCTTTCGCTGCGCGGGTCGCTCCAGACCACCTTCCGCACGCCGTCGGTCGACGACACCAATACCGATCCCGTCACGACCCTCCAGTTCGTCCGCCAGACCGGCTCCTACAAGGCGATCGACAGCTTCGGCTCGACCGACCTCGTGCCCGAGGAGGCGCTGACCTTCAACGTGGGCGTGATCGCCATGACCGAAGAGGCGAGAGTCACGGTCGACTACTGGAGCTACGATTTCCGCGACCTGATCAACGTCATCCCGCACGCCGGCATCACCGGGCTCTACGACCAGGGCGGGGCGGCGCGCGAAGCCGTCAGGGATCTCGTCACCTGTCCCGACGGCAAGGGCACCGGAACGTGCGATGCGGCCCAGATCGAGCGCGTGGAGATCTATCTCACCAACTGGCCCGGCATGAAGACATCGGGCATCGACTGGCACGCCCACACCCATTTCCCCGCGCCGCTGCCCTCGGGGCTCTCGCGGCACCTGCCCGACATGTCTCTCGGTCTCGACGGCACCTGGACGCTGAACTACGACACCAGGGAATTCGCGTTCAACGGGAGCCGGATCCAGGCGCCGTCGGAGGCGGTGGGCCAGCTGAACCGGTACAACCCGATCGCCTTCGCCGTCCCGCAGTTGAAGACCCGGGTCGATGTGGGCCTGCACGGCGACGGGTTCGGCCTGGTGACCTACGCCAACCTGACCTCGTCCTACATCGACGAGAGCCAGGAGGCGGGGTCGGAGTATCGCAACATCGACAGGCACCTCACCTTCGATGTCAGCCTGTCGGCGCGCCTGGCCGGGTTCGATGTTGTCCTGTCGGCGGTGAACGTGGCGGACACGCCGCCGCCCGTCGTGAACACGGAGATGTTCTATGATGCGGCGACGCACGATGCGCGGGGGAGGCGGATGAAGCTGTCGGTCACGCGGAGGACGGGGGAGGGCTGACCCCTCACTGACTCCGGCACCGGTTGCGCCGACTGGCCACACCGCGCACGATGCCGTCCATGAAATCCTTCTTCCCCATGGTGCGAAGCGAGGGCGCGACGCTCGTCTTCCTCATCGCCTTCGCCGCGTTCGCCTTCATCCCCGCCTGGCGCACCGTCGAGATCGGCGGGATGGCTTTGTTCGGCTGGCTGATCGCCGCGCTGATGCTGATTTCGCCGACGGCGACCCTTTTCACATTCATGCGGCGCAAGGGCAGGGCCGGCGCTGCGTCCGAGGGGAGCGGGTCGGATTCCATCTCCGGCACAGAGCAGGACGGAGGGGCGCCCTGATGCTCCTCGAGCGCATCCTCGTCGGGGTCTACCTGGCCGCGTGCATCGGGATCGGGATCTGGGCGTCGAAGAGGGTCCTGGGTTCGAGCAAGGAGTACTGGGTTGCCGGAAGGCGCATCGGCACGGCCGTGAACTCGATGGCCATCATGGCGGCGCTCGCCAGCGGGGGCTCCATCATCGGCGTCATGGGCCTAGCCTACGCGCAGGGCATCCCCGCGACGCTGGCCCTCTTCGGGGGGTCGGTGGTCGGCTTTTCCCTCGCGTCGATCCTCGTTGCCAGGCCGCTCCGCAACTTCGGCAGGTTCACAATCACCGACTTCCTGGGCTTCCGGTATCCCCACGCACTGGTCCGCTACCTGGTCCCGATCCTCATCGTCATCGCCTTCACCATCTACATCGTGGCGCAGCTCAAGGCGGCCGGCATCGCCGCGGAGGCGCTGCTCGGGATCCCGTACAACACGGCCCTGGCCATCGCCACCGTCGTATTCATCGTCTACGTCTCGTTCGGCGGCATGGTCGCGATCACCTGGACCGACGTGATCCAGGGCTTCCTCATGGTACTGGTCGTCGTGGGCACCGCCCTCGTAGTGATCTGGCGGGTGGGATCGCCCTTCGAGATCATGAGCCAGGCCACCGCCGTCGCACCCGAACTCGGACAGGTGGCGCACCGTCCGGTGTCCAGCTACCTCGGCTACTTCGTTATCTGGGCCACGGCCATCCCGGTCATCCCCCACATCGTCATGCGGGTCTTCACCGCCAAAGACGCCGACAGCGCGCGCATGTCGCTGAACCTGTCCATGCTCGTCTACAGCGTGATGATCCTCGCTGCCGTGCTCGCCATCGTGCCCGTCGGCCGGATCGACTTCCCGGGACTCCAGGACGCCGACCAACTCTTCCTTCGCGTCATGGAAACCCAGTTCCCGCCCCTGATCCGCGGGATCGCCGTCGCGGCCGTACTCGCCGCCGTCATGTCCACGACCGATGCGCTCCTGCTCGCCTGCAGCTCGGCCATCTCACACGACATCCTCGGCGGCGTTCTGCGAGGCCGCGCCAGCGAACGCACTCTCGGCCTCGTGCGCATCGGCTCGACCTGGGTGATCGGGATCGCGGCCCTGCTGTGGGCATTCTCCCCGCCCGAGCTCATCACCCAGTTCTACACGGCCGGGGTCGGCGTCCTCAGCGCCAGCCTCTTCGTGCCGACCATCGCCGGCCTCTGGTGGAAGAAGGCCAACCTGGCCGGCGGCGTCGGAGCCGTCGTGTCGGGCGCGGGCGTGTACATGGTGGTTCAGCTGGGCATCATCGACATCGGCCTGGCGCCGGTGGTCGTCGCCCTCGCGGCCAGCGCCGCGGCCATGATCCTCGGCGGCCTGTTCGGTCGGCGGGAATCCCGGGAGATGGTCGACCGAATCGAAGCGCTTCACGGGTAGGGCTGACGCGCGGAATCCTGGTAGTCCGTCCGTCGGCATTCTCGTCGGTAGTGAAAAGCAGCGCGAAAATGACAACTCCGGTTGACATTATGTAAAGCGCAGTGTATATGTCGGCGCTGTGTGGGGGAATGAGGGCCGGGTCCGGCTGGTGCAAAGGAGTCCACACTTGGCTGCCAAGTGGTTGCAAGACGGAAGCTGGTGGGCTGCAGTCGCCGGCGGGGCGATCGCCTTCCCTATCGCCGTCTTGCTGCACGAACTCGGGCACTTTATGGGCTACACCGTGTTCGGCTTCCCCGAGCCCGTCCTGCATTACGGCTCTGCCGGCTGGGCCGACGAGGCCCACGAAGCGCTCCTCGAGGCGGGAGATCTGGAGGCTGCGGCGGCGATTGCCCAGCCGTGGCAGGAAGCAGTCGCCGGGGCACTGGGGCCGATCGTCTCCTACCTCACGCTCATCGCCTGCGTGCTTGCGGTCCGCCGACTTGGTCCCGGCCCCCTTTCTCTGGTTCTCGGAAGTCGGATTGGTGACCCCCCTGCGCTGGCTGCCTGCGATTCCGCTGCTTGCCGTAAGGCTCGTCGGCGTGCAGTGGACCGTCGGGATGGACGAAGCGAGGCTGGCACGGCGCACGGGGATTCCCGAAAACCCCCTCCTCCTGCTCGGCGTAGCCTGCCTCGTGCTCGGCTACTGGTTCCTCATTACCGCGTTCCCGCGCGGCGAGAGAGCGAGAGCAGTCGTCCCGACGCTGGTTGGTGCGCTGGTTGTAGGTGGCCCGCTGTGGGTGCTATGGCTGGGCCCGCTGGTTCTTCCTTGACGAAGGGCACCGAAGTGACACGTTCCGTAGATGAAGGAAGCGTGATGTGGAGGCGGTTGCGAGCCGAAGGGTGGTTGGCCGCGGTTGGAGGAGGCGCAATCGCCGGCCCCCTGAGCATCGTACTTCACGAACTCGGGCACTTTGGGGCGTATGCAGCTTTCCGTTTTCCCGATGTGGTGCTGCGATTCTCGTCCGTAAGTTGGGGTGGGAGCAGCGAATTCCGCCGGCTCTGGCGGGCGGGCGACGTGGAGGCTGCTTCGGCGATCGCTCAACCATGGCAAGTGGGACTCGGCGCAGCAGCGGGCCCGGCCGTTTCGTACCTGACAGCCATCGCCTGCGTGTTTGCGGTCCGCCGATTTGGTCCCGGCCCTCTTTCGCTGGTGCTTGGACTGGGATTGGCGGCACCCCTGCACGCTCTGGCAGCATTCCTGGTTCTCCGCATCAACATCTTCGGTGATGGATTCATAGGGAACCAGGACGATGTATGGGCGGGGTGGATCGCCGGGATCCCATCCTCGCTTGCCGTGCTCCCCGGCCTGACATGCCTCGTGCTCAGCTACTGGTTCCTCGTGACCGCCTTCCCGCGCGGCCGACGGGTGCACGTCCTGGTGCCGACGCTGATCGGCATCGTCGTGGGCGGCCTTCTGTGGATCCCGTGGCTGGGGCCCCTGGTTCTGCCGTGACTTACGCCCATCTTGCGTTACGGCTCCAACGGGCTGGATTGCCGGGCACGGCTCATGACAACTCCTGTTGTCACAATGTAAGGTCGGGATTACACTCGGAACGGAGACCAAGGCTTCGGGTACAACCGCTTTGTTCTTGGCTGACCCCAGAGCCGCCGAATCCCGTGACCTGAACCCGAGAAGGGGGACGCCCATGCGCTGGTGTGCAATCCTCGTGGCTGCCCTCATCGTGCAGGGGTGTGGGTTGTTGGATCAGGGCCTGGTCTGCACCGACCAATTCGTCTACGCCATCACCGTCGACGTGCGGGATTCGTCGACGGGCGAAGCCCTCGCTTCACCGTTGGCCGGTGTTCTCACGGATGGCGAATACCGGGAGACCATGGAAGTGCATCGTCATATCCTGAACGGGGGCGGGGAGCGACCCGGAGTCTACGACGTCGAGGTACGCGCTGAGGGTTACCGGCCCTGGCAAATCAAGGGTGTCGAGGCGGGGCACGACGAATGCCATGTCGAGAACATCATGCTTTTCGCCGAAATGGTTCCGTCCGACGCGCCCTGACGGTTGGCGGCGATACGCAGCGCCATGACAGCGGACAGACCCGAAGCGATCCTGGCCAGCCTGGATCACCAACCCATCGACCGCCGCGATTTCGTTCGCCTGGCGGGCGGCCTCGCGGGCCTCGGCCTGGTCGCGTGCTCAAGCCCTGTCGAGCCGGAAGACTCCCCCGGAACGCTGACCCCGGCCGACCGGCCGCTACGGGTTGTCGTGGTCGGTGCCGGCATGTCCGGTCTGGTCGCGGCCTACGAACTCTCCCGGGCGGGCCACGACGTGATCGTACTCGAGGCCCGTGAGCGCGTGGGAGGGCGAGTCCTCACCGTGCGCTCACCGTTTGCCTCCGGACACCTGGCTGAGGCAGGGGCCGCACGCATCCCCCCCGAGCACGACCTGACCCTGGGATACGCGGGCCACTTCGGACTGGAGCTGGACCGCTTCTACCCGGAAGACCGGCTCTTTCTCCGGTACGAGAACCGCGAGCAGACGACGATTCCGCCGAGTTCCTTCCTCTCCGAATGGCCCGACTTCGTGAAGATCCGAGGCGGCAGCGACCGTTTGCCCGCCGCCTTTGCCGCAGAGCTGGGCGACCGCGTGGTCACGGCATCGCCCGTGACCGACATCGTCGCCGGGATCACGGTCACTACCACTACCCGCGATGGCCAGAGCTACGAATCGGAAAGGGTGCTGGTCACTGTGCCGGTACCCCTTCTCTCCCGCATTCGCTTTTCGCCTGCGCTCTCGTCCGCGAAGACAGAGGCGATGAACGGAGGCTTCCACTACCAGAGCGCCACCCGCGTGTTCGTTCGCTTCCGGACCCGCTTCTGGGAGGCCGCAGGCCTGAACGGCTGGGGAACGACCGACTGGCCCGAAGAGCTCTGGCACCCCACCTGGGACGTGTCGGGCCCCGAAGGCGTCCTGCTAACGTATGTGCGCGGCGCCCGCGCGGACGAACTCGACGCACTCGATGGCAATGCCCGCGTTACGCGTGTACTCGCCCACTGGGAGGACTTCCTGCCCGGCGGCTCCGCCCACTTCGCGTCCGGCACATCGCACTCGTGGCAACGGGATCCCTGGAGCCGCGCAGCCTGGGCTGAGCCCACGCCCACCCAGGACGCCGAACTCGGCAGCGCGCTCGCCAGGCCCGAAGGACCGCTCCACTTCGCCGGTGAGCACATCTCGGGAGCGCGGGGATGGATGAACGGTGCTCTGGAATCGGGGCTGCGGGCCGCGGAGGAGATTCATGGGGGATGACCGTGCCGCGCTGGCGTTCCGGAACAAGACCTCGTAGAGCGCGGTGACTCGCGCGCCGAGGTTGGGCGTCCCTCCCCCTCGCCACCAAACCGCCGATGACGTACGATGCGTTCAGCTCTCATCTATCGAAAATCGGAGGAATGACCATGAAGAGCGCCCTGCTCATCGGAGCTCTGCTCGCCACCTCGACTGTCGCCCAGGCCCAGCAGCGCCCCGAGCGCGATCCGAACAGCATGGGCGGCGGCAACTGCGCGGCCAACATCTACAACTGCCGCGATACGCCGAACCCGCTTCCCGCCCCGAACACGGTCTGGATCGAGGAGATGACGTGGATGGACGTCCGCGACGCACTGGCGGACGGCAAGACCACGGCCATCATCCCCACGGGCGGCGTCGAGCCCAACGGCCCCTGGCTCGCGACGGGCAAGCACAACTTCGTGCTGCGCGCCAACTGCGACGCCATCGCGCGCGAGCTGGGCGACGCGCTCTGCGCTCCGATCATCAAGCTGGTGCCCGAAGGCAACATCGACCCGCCCAGCGGCCACATGACCAGCCCCGGGACGCTCAGCCTGCAACAGGAGACCTTCGAGGCACTGCTCACCGATGTCGCGCACAGCCTGAAAATGCACGGGTTCCGCAACATCATCTTCATCGGCGACAGCGGCGGGAATCAGGGCGGACAGCGCGCCGTGGCCGAACGGCTCAACGAGCAGTTCGCCGGCGCGGCCGTCGTGGCGCATGTGCAGGAGTACTACGACTACAACTCGGTCACCCGCTACATGGCCTTCCGCGGGCTTGAGGCCGGCGAAAACGAGGGGATGCACGACGACCCGATCATTACCCTCAACATGTTCTACGACGACCCGTTCTCGGTGCGGTACGACGAGCGGGTGGCGGCGGGCAAGGCGTCCATCAACGGCGTCTCTATCGAGGACCGGGTGAAGTCGCTCGAGCTGGCCCGCGAGGTCGTGGCGTTCCGCGCGGAGCATACGGCCGATGCGATCCGGACGGCCATCGCCAACCGGGGCACGCTCCCGGCACCCGACATGTCGGCTATGCGCGCGCGGTTCGCGGCTGCGCGGGCGGCCGGCGGCGGCGGTCGGCCGGAGCGCCCGCCCCCCGATCCCCGCTCGATGGGAGGCGGCGAGTGCAGCGCCAACATCTACAACTGCGTAGACACACCCAACCCTCTGCCCCCGGTCAAGACCGTCTGGATCGAAGAGATGACCTGGATGGACGTCCGCGACGCGCTCGCCAACGGCAAGACCACGGCGATCGTCTCCACCGGCGGCGTCGAGCCCAACGGTCCCTGGCTGGTCACCGGCAAGCACAACTACGTGCTGCGCGCCAACTGTCCCGCAATCGCGCACAAGCTCGGCAACGCGCTCTGCGCGCCGGTGATCGAGACCGTGCCCGAAGGCAACATCGATCCGCCCAGCGGCCACATGACCAGCCCGGGCACGATCAGTCTGCGCCAGGAGACCTTCGAGGCCGTGCTCACCGATGTCGCCCACAGCCTCAAGATGCACGGCTTCAAGAACATCGTCTTCATCGGCGACAGCGGCGGCAATCAGCGAGGCATGGACAACGTGGCCACCGCGCTGACCGAGGCCTGGGGCGGCGAGGCTGCAGTCCTCTTCATCCCGGAGTACTACCGCACACCGCCGGGCACGCCGAACGTGCTGCGCGACCTGGGCGTCGTCACCGACGACATGCCCAGCGACGGGATCCACGACAGCCCCGGCATCACGCTCAACATGATGCTCGACGACCCGGCGTCCGTGCGCTGGGCCGAGCGCGTGAAGACGGGCCAGGCGGTCATCAACGGCGTGTCGATCGCCGACCTGACCAAGTCGCTGGAGCTGGCGAGGCAGGTTTCGGATGCGCGGACCGAGCGGACGGCGCGGCTTATCGAGGAGAGGATCAGGGGGCGATAACGTTACTCAGGCGGAATCGCGGCCAGGCAGAGCTCCGGTCCCGCAGACCGTGAACTCCGTTCCTCCCCGCCGAATGCGGTAGGGTTGCCTGGCCATCGGGACAACGATGTAGTCGCGGCCAATCGGATACCGCCGCCGGAACGCGGTGGTAGCTTGGGGCTGAATCTCGCTCGGATTGATCTTGCACTCGAAGGTATCCAGCCGCTCAGCTCCGCGCCGGACCACGAAGTCGACTTCCCGGCCGTTCTTGTCGCGCCAGTAGAAGATGTTTTCGTCCAGGTGGCGGAAGCGGAGGGCATCCAGCACCAGGTGCTCCCAAAGCAGACCCCGGTCTTCTTCCCTGATGCGGTTCCATCCCTTCTCGAAGGTGACGAAGCCCGTGTCGAAGGCATAGCACTTGGGCCGGCTCACGATTTCGCCAGCGCCACCACCGCGAAAGGGCCGGAGGAGATGGATGGCGTGGGCGACTTCAAGAGCCTCGGCATACGACTTCACGGTGGGGCGACTCAACTCGGTCAGGCGTGAAAGGCGGCTGTAGTCGACCTGCCCACCACTCCATCTCAACAGGAGACGAAACAGGGAGAGGAAACCCTGGCGGTTGCGAACGCTGAACAGTTCAAGAATGTCACGCGCGTAGAAGCTGTCGATCCATTCCGCAAAAGCCTCCGGGGATTTGGTGTCCGCCAATAGTGACTCCGGCAGGCCACCGTGGAGCAACCGGCGATCGAAATGGGCGAGGCCGAATTCTTCCTGGCATTCCTCCCACAACACCGGGCACAGGTAGATGGCCCCCTTCCGCCCGGTCAGCGAGTCGCGGAACTTCCCCGTGGCCGCCAGCGTGGACGATCCCGTGGCCAGGATCTTGAGGTGAGGGTACTCGTCAGCGGCAATCTTGAGGAGGAGGCTGGGGTCGGACAACCGATGCACCTCGTCGAATGCGAGCACCGTTCCCGCCTTCCGACCGCTGAGAAAGAGCTCGGGATCTTCGACGGCGCGGGCGGTGGAAGGCAGGTCGCAGTTGTGATAGACGGCATCGGGCACCATTCGGGCCAACGTCGTCTTCCCCACCCTGCGGACGCCCGAGAGCCACACGATGGGCCTCTCGGACCATATACGCTGGATTCTGGCGAGCCATCTGGGACGCGTGATCATAAGCATATTTTACATTTGGTATGACCAAATGGCAAATACACCTACCGCCCCAGACTCTCCCGTATCGCCCGCACGGTGATCGCCGTCCGGTACGCAATCAGCTCCCGGCCGATCTCCAGCGTCCTCTCCACCGGCCCCAACTCCACCTCGTTGATCGAGTAGAGGCCCGCCTCGATCCGCTGGCGGGCACGGATGCGCTCCGGGCCGGTGGTCGCCACGATCGACGAGTAGTGGACGTCGTCGTGATAGAGGTCGCGCGTCGCGGTGCAGTTGTCCGGCTGCTGGAAGATCTGCAGCTCCTGCTTCAGGTACTCACAGCTCCAGATGTCTTCGCGGTAGTACTCCTCGATGTAGTGGGCCCGCGCCGTGCCGTCCCAGTACTCGTTGAGCTTGTCGGCGGTCTCCGACATGCCGTTCTGGTTGCCCCCGCTGTCGCCGATGAACACGACGTCGGTGAACCCCTGGCTCTTCAGGCTGTTGGCCACGTCCTCGAGCACCATGCGGAAGGTCTCCTGGCGGACGCTCAGGGTGCCGGGATAGCGAATGTTCTCGGGGTCGCCCTCGGGCACGTACTTCATGACCGGGGCGCAGAGCGCGTTGCCCAGCTCGCGCGCGATCGCGTCGCACATCGCCTCGAGCACGTAGTTGTGCTTGCCGCCCGCGACGTACGGACCGTTCTGCTCGACCCCTCCCGTCGCGATGATGCCGATCGTCTTGCCGGAAGCGATCTCGTCCCGCACTTCCATCCAGGTCAGCTCGTCGATCCAGATCGAGTTGATGCCCTCGATGGGCCGGGGCGCGGTCATCATCGCCGCCTGGCGCGCGTCCATCTCGGCACGCTGCTCCGCCGTGAGGGTGCGGCGGTCCTGTCCTTCTGCCGGGCAGACCACCAGAGCCGTCAGCGCGAGCGCTCCCAGCAGCCATTTCGTCGTCCTCATCCCTTCATCTCCTCTGCCCGGACCGAATCCCCGTCAGCTCCTCGCTCAGCTGGCGGAGCCGGGCCCGCGCCTCCGCATCGTAGGCCTGCGCGTTGGCGCGGCGCGGGGTCAGGCCGCTGAAGTACTGTCCGCTCTCGAAGTCGTCGGAGTCGACCACCTGCATCGTCGCGTCGGCACCCTCGGCGATAGTGGAACGCGGGGTCGCGCCCGCCCGGCGTACCATCTCGGTCGGCATGTAGGTCGCCGGATGGAGCGAGCCGACCACGATGCCGGTGCCGGCCAGCTCCTCGGCCAGGTCGTGCGTGAACATGATCTGGGCGAGCTTGCTCTGGGCGTAGGCACGGCCCCCGCTGAAGTTGTTCTCGATCATCACGTCGTCGAAGTCGATCGGCGTCTGCGCACCCGACGACACGTTCACGATCCGCGCCGGCACGCTCGCGAGCAGCCGCGGCATGAGCATGTGCGTGAGCAGGAAGGTCGACAGGTAGTTCACCTGGAAACGGTACTCGTGCCCGTCCTCGGTGACCCACCGCTCATCGGGCGCCGAGCCGAATCCCGCGTTGTTGATCAGGATGTCGAGCCGCTCGTAGTCGGCCAGCAGCGTCTCGGCGAACGCGCGGACCTCCGTCAGCGACGCGAAATCGGCCCGGTAGAAGCGAGCGCTGCCGGGGCCCGCGGCGTTGATGGCGTCCACGACTTCGGCGCCCCGCTCTTCGTTGCGCCCGTGCACGATGACGTGATCGCCGCGCGCGCCGAGCCGCATGGCGAGCTCCCGGCCGAGGCCGGAGGTGGCGCCGGTGACGAGGGCGACCTGCTGGCCGGGGGCGGGTGCCTCCTGGGCATGTGCCTCGGTGGCCGCCGGGAAGGGGGACAGGAGGGCGGCGGCCGCGATTGCCGCGGCGGTGCGGGTGCGGAACTGGGAGTGGTCGCGGTTCATCGTAGGTGCCTCAATTCCCCGGCAGGTATTTCGCCGGAATCGGATGGTCGTCGCTCTCCTGCAGCCAGTAGATCGACACGATCCACCAGCGCGTGCCGTCATTCAGAAGTTGGAACGAATTGATGCCGCGCGCGAACGGCTCCGGATCGCTCTCAAGCCGCCGCGACTCGTAGGTGCTGAACGCGTGCGCAATCACCCCGAACTGCTCGGTCACCCGATGGATCTCGACCTCGTGGAACCCGTTCTCCTCCAGGTAGCTGCCCGATGTCGCGGCATACTGGTCGGGGGTGATCGCTCGCCGCACGTACATGGCCCCGTCCGGCCGGCCCACCGGGCTGAGCGTCGCCCCGGGCGCAAAAAGCGAGCGGAACCGGTCCCAGTCGCGCGCCTCGCCTGCGTCGCCCGAAATGACGTCGTAGACGGCGATCATGATCGCGTCGATGGACTCGACATCGGCTGGGTTGGCGGCCGGGGCGTCGGATTGTTGGGCTGAGGAGGGCGTCGGTGTGGCCGCGGTGGCCATCGCGATGAGGAGGGCGAGGACCGTGGCGGCGGTGAGGGGGGAGGTGGGGGCGGCGCGGCGCGCGGAGGATTTGGGTGTCATGGCAGGCTCGGTGGAGCGGTGGGGAGTGGTTGCGGTGAGGGGTTCCAAGATACGTGCCTCCTGGACCGCGGGCACCCCGGGACGCGGTCGACTTGACCGCATTGCTGTCATATCATAGTGTATGCCTTCATTGCCTTCACATCAACGACAGCGCCACAACATGAGTCAACTGACCGTCCGCAAGCTCTCCCGCCAGATCATCGACGGCCTCAAGCAGCGAGCCGTCACCAACGGCAGGTCCGCCGAAGCGGAACACCGCGAGATCCTCCGAAAGGCGCTGCTCCCGGCCGAGGGTACGTTCGCCGACCGGGCGCGGGCAATGCGTCAGCGTCTCGCGTCGTCCATTGACAGCACGGACACCATACGCGCCGACCGGAACCGGGATGCGCTGTCGTGACGGGCTACGTGGTCGATGCGAGCGTGGCCGTGAAATGGCTGGTCGCCGAAAACCTCTCTGAGGAATCTGCAAAGCTGCTGGATCTGGATGCCACGCTTCTGGCGCCCGATCTGCTCTTCGCAGAAGCGACAAGCGCACTCGCCGCAAAGCACCTGCACGGAGAGATGGACCTTGAACAGTTCGCGGACGCTGTAGACCTGCTGCGAACCGCCCCGGTGGCCACGCCCCTTTCAATGCGCCGACTTGCCCCTTCCAGCGCACGCCTCGCACGGGATCTGACGCACCCCGTCTACGACTGCTTTTATCTCGCGTTGGCAATTCACGAGAACTATCCTCTCGTGACAGCGGACACCCGCTTCTACGACAAGGTGCAGAAGCATCCGTATCTCGCCGACCGGGTTGTGCACATCGCGCTATTGCGAGACCAGGGCACGAGATGACTACATTGCATCAAGTCAGCACCGTGCCACCCTGGAAGGCGAAAACATCATGGCCAAGTACATGTTCCAAACCAGTTACACGAAATCCGGCCTCAAGGGGCTGCTCGCCGAGGGCGGCACCGGTCGCCGGGCTGCCCTGCGGCAGACGATCGAGGGCGCGGGCGGGACCCTGGAGGGGTTCTACTACGCTTTCGGCGAATGTGACCTCTATCTGATCGCCGACCTTCCCGACGAAGCGACGGCGACGGCGCTCTCTCTGAACATTGCCGCCGCGGGTGCGCTGACCGTCACCGTGACCGTTCTCCTTACCCCGGAGACGATCGACGAAGCGGTAGAAAAGGCCGTGCCGTACCGGTTGCCCGGCGCATAAGTCGGTAGCCGGCACTCCGCAAGCGAGTGCACATCGATAAGGCGGGCGTGACGCGCTAGTCGTCGATCGTCATGGCGCAAGCCCTGTGTGCCACTTATAATCCATGTTATTCCCGTAGGACAATCCGCTCGCCGCCGTTTGTACACAGGAGCAAGAGATGAGAGCATTCGTGCATCTTCAAGACACCACCGATAGCGCGGCGCCGGAAGCCGCGCAACAGACCGTGGACAGCCTCCCATCCGTGATCGACAGCATGGCGGCCGTGATCGGAGACAACATGGCCAACGCTCAGCCGTCTCTGCAGATGGAATTGGTACTGCCGCACGTTCTGCTGCTGCTTCTGGTGCTTGTGGGGCTGCCGTTGTTCGCACGCTGGCGGGAAAAGAAGCCGGACGGTGCCGAACTGCCCCCGCTCAAGGGGCTCAATCTGCCGGAAGGGAGCGTCCGGAGCATGTTGGCGCTCCTCATCGTTGGCTCCCTGTTGCTCACGCTGAATTTCGGGACGGAATCCCTCGGTTCCGCCTATGCCGAAGTCGTGTCGATCCTCGGAACCCTGGCCGGATCCGTTCTGGGCTTCTACTTCGGCAGCCGCGGATCGCAGTCCTAGCAGCCATCATGGCCGCACTCCTGGTGCCGGGTACGGGGGCAATCACACTGCTCGATCAGCACGACAACGACGTCGGCTGGCCCGTACTGATGAGGCTGAAGGGGGTGATCCGGGGTCTCCGGGGACAGAGCGACGACGAGCTGTTCGAGCTCATGGCCATGGAGCACCGGGCCGGGCAGGCAGCCCCCGCAAAGAGCTCCCTCAAGCCGGGTGTCACGCTGCGGCCCGGGTCGCTGCTGCGAGTTGCCTACAACCAGGTCGAGGACTTCAACGTCTTTCACTACGATTGGCGTGCGGACCTGCGCTACAGCGCCGAGCAATTGTTCCGCTTCCTGAGCACCCGCCGGCCGGCCGATGGACGCTGGGATCTGGTGGGCCACTCCCAGGGCGGACTCGTCATCATCATGGCGAGCAAGTTGGCCGGGCGTGCGGACGAGTTTGCGCAGCTCGTGTCGACGGTGACGCTGGTCGGCGCGCCGGTGGCGGGAACCCTGAATGCCGCCCGTGCGATGATCATCGGTGACAACGCCGGCAAGCAATTGGCGCCCGTGATTCGAAGGACCGTCAGGACCTGGCCGGCGATCTACCAGATGCTGCCCTCGTGGCGGGCGGTCGCCAGCGCCGACGGGGCCCCCCTCGCCGACGCCCTCCAGCTCAAGGAACCCGGCGGTTGGGATGGGTTTGACGACGTGCAGGCGGACCTTCTGCTGCGAGCGCGCGAAGTGCAGGCCGACCTCGCCGCCCCGCTGAGCCACATGGAGGGCGTCGATGTCCGCTTCTTCTGGGCCAGGAACCGGGAAACCGAAATCGCCATGCGATCGCCCGGCACCGGCGAGGCCGGCTATGAGTACCTGGAGCGGACCATGGGCGACAGTCTCGTGCCCTACAGTACGACCATGCGATGGTTGGGAAGCTCGATCACTCCTTCCGACCACGTGACGGCGTTCGGACGGCCCTGTTTCGAGCATGCCTATCTCTTCAACGATCCGACCGTAGTCTCACACATTCGAGAGAGGTTGCAATGACCGCTCGTTCTCTCGTCCGCGCCCGCAGGCGTCAATCTCCCGCACGCAGCCGGCCCGTTTCAGACCGACACCGGCGGTGGTGGCTGGCCGTTTTCGCCTGCCTCACCTCTCTCGCCCCGCTCCCGTCCGGAATCGCCGCCCAGGAAATGGGCGCCCCGCCGACAGCCCTGCGCAGCTTTCGCCACCTGGCGGTAGGGAACGTGTCGTTCCTGAATACTTTCAGGCCCACCCTGAACGGCGGCTACCTCTTCCAGCTGTCGCTGCGCAAGAACGGATGGAAACAGGACGAGTTCGGCGCCTGGGAGGTGCTCCCGCCACAGGCCTACGCACATGCGCTCCTCGCGGTCGGCTGGTCCTTTGGCTCGGAGGCCGACGCAGGCGGGTTCGCCGGGCTCGGCCAGCTCGGGGTCATCTGGCGGCTGGATCAGGAGTGGCCGCTTGGGGTCAACGCGATCGGTGGCGCCGTCCAGGCCAGCGTCGGGCCGAAGGCACTTGGACCCGTGGCCCGGGCCGAGCTTCTCCACGGCAACCTGGGCCTGTCGGTGGGATACGCCTGGTTCGAAGACGATGAGAGGGGGCGCGGTGTCACCGTGGGGATCGACTTGCTGCAGTGCATCCTTCAGGACCTCGGGCTTGTAGAGACCTGCGTGATCTGACAGGCGCCGCGCTGCGTCCAGGGCGATCAGGCGCCGTCATCGGCCCCCATCAGCTTCGCCCCGGCTCCCGGGGCAACTCACCCGCCGGGCACCCTCACGATCGGATACGGTTCGCCGGCGCGCAGCTGGTCGGCGAGGAATCCCCAGTTCGCGAAGCCATCGTCCGACTGCGGCTCCACAAGACTGAAGAGCAGGCGTCCCAGCGGCTGGTCGGCGCGCGCCCACATGTCTCCGGGGGCCGGGGTGACCCGGGTCGGCTCGTAGCGCCCGAAGAGCGTCTGCTCGTTGTGCCCCTGGAATGGCCGCTCGGACGTCCGCACGGAATCGATGCGGAACGCCTCCACGTCCACGGGCGTCGCATCGGCGGGATCGAGGGCGATGCCGTGGGCGGCGAGGCGCGTCAGGACTTCCTGCAGACCGGCGGGGATCAGGTAGGACTGGGGGGCGCGCTCCCGCAGCGTCGGGGCAAAGGTCCCGTATTCGTACATGGTCTCGACGTACTGCGTATCGGCGCGCAGGAGTAGCGGGCGGCCGGTGAGCGGGTGCGTCTCCTCGATGGTGGCACCCATTAGGATTTCGACAGGTGCGTCCGAGCGCTCGGGCGCGGCGCGCAACGCAAGCGAGTCGCCAACCACAGGGGCGGCATCGGTGGCCGCGACGATTCGCCGGACCTCGTCCGCGTGTTCGTGCACGTAGTCAAGGATCTCTTCGACGAAGTACAGCGTCGCGAGGACCCGCTCCTCGAAGGACGCGTAGGAATAGGCTTCGCTCAGAATGGCGATCCGGTTGCGCAGGCCGAGATAGTTGTTGTTGAAGCGCGGGCGGTGGTCGAAGGTGTACCAGCCGCGCTCGCCCCCGCCGCGCCCGCCCGCGTTGCCGTAGTAGTAGTACTCCCAGCCGTGCTTTTGCCGGACCTGCCCGGTGACTTGGGGCAGGAGTCCATCCCGCAGGAAAGCGTCGATTTCCGCAGGCGTGTTCGGGTGAAGTGGCGGCGAGTATGTGAGATGATAGGCGTGCCGCGTCCCGTTCGTCGTATGTAAATCAACTGCTACTTGCGGATTGTATTCGTTCAGCAGGCGCGCCACTGAACGAGCTTCGGGCGAATCGAGCTTCATGTGATCGCGGTTCAGATCGTAGCCCTGGGCGTTCGGGCGCTGACCCATCCCGCCGATGGGACCATGCTGGCGGCCGCGGTTGGTGAGGGTCACGCGCTCATTGCCGTCGGCGTTGTAGATGGGCGCGATCAGGAGGACCATCGACTCGCGCCAGGCGCCGTGGCGGCCGGCCAGGAGGTCGCGGAGCAACATCTGGAGCGCCTCCTTCCCGCACACCTCGCCGCCGTGGATGTTGCCCTGCAGGTAGACGACGGTCTTGCCGGTAGCCCGGACGGACGCCGGACTCGGGTCTTCGATATCGCCGACTACGGCCAGGGGGAGCGGGCGCCCTTCGGTCGTGTAGCCGTAGGTGGTGTAGTGGACGGACGGCGACGTCGCCGCGGCGCGCTGCAGGAAGTCGACGACATCGGCATGCGAGCTGGTCTCGCGGTACTCGGTGCGCTCGGCGCGGGTGAGGAAGGTGTCGTCCGGGGGCGGGGGAGCGCCGCACGCCGTCAGCGCGGCCGCGGCCGCCAGGGTTGCCGACACGGTCATGCGAAGCGGCACGGCACGGTTGCATCGCTGCTCGAAAGCCGGGGGGATTTTTTCCATGGGCTGCCAGGTCGCCATGCGTTCAACTCGCCTTTTCCGATGGTCGGGATCCGTCACTGCACCAACCCTAACCGATCACCGGCAGGCCCGCACTCGGCGGCGGCGTGCGCTATTGCGGACAAGCGCCGTCGGGTGGCACCATTGCACCACCCAACCCCGGACCTGCCCCGTGCAAGGAGGACATCGGTCATGATCGAATGGCTTGGCATCGGGCATCTCTTCGAGCTCTCGGGGGCCGAAGCGGTCGCCGGCTCCCTGACCCCGCTGGTGATCTTCGCCGTGTTTTTCGCGGCGCAGGTGATCCTGCCCGGAAGGTGGGTTCCCGGATACGTCATCGATCCGGAGACCGGTGAGCCCCGCAACTATCGACTGAACGGGATCCTTGTGTTCGGGATCGCCGTGATCGTCTGGGCCAACGAGCTCACCGGGATGCCGCGCGACTGGTTCTACCGGTCCTCGGTCTATCAGGTGGCCGGCGGAACGGTGCTGTGCCTTGTCTTTGCAATCCTGGCGGTGTTCAGGCGATCGCAGGGCAGGATCGAGAAGCCGCTCGCGGCGCTGTGGGAGGGGCGGGCCCTGGAGCTGTCTTTCTTTGGCGAGCGCTTCGATGTGAAGATGTACCTCTATGTCGTCGGCGGGACGATGTTGTCGCTCAACGCCATGTCCGGGGCCGCCTATCACTACGGGCTCTTCGGCGAAGACTCCAACCCGGGCGTTTTCCTCTATGCGGCGTTCCTGACCTTCTACGTCTTCGACTACTTCGTTTTCGAGCGCGTCCAGCTTTACACCTACGACGTGATTCATGAGAAGCTCGGCTTCAAGATGATCTGGGGCGGCCTCATGGTTTACGGATGGCTTTACATTTTGCCGTTGTGGGGCATGGCCGTGTACCCGGATCCCGGCTTCGCTCCGGGATGGACGTATTTCTGGCTCATCGGATCGGCCGCGATGTTTTTGGTCGGCTGGGGCATCACGCGCGGCGCCAACATGCAGAAGTACACGTTCAAGCGATGGCCCGAGCGCAAGTTTCTCGGGCTGATCGAACCTGAGTACATCGAGGCCGGCGACCGCAAGATCCTGTGCAGTGGCCTGTGGGGTGTCGCGCGCCACTTCAACTATCTGGGCGAAGGGTTCTTCTCCCTGTCGATCGCCCTTGTATTCGGCTACTTCACCAATCTCTGGGCCTGGACCTACTTCATCTTCATCGTCGGACTGTTCATTTCGCGGCAACGTCTGGACGACAAGTTCTGTGCCGAGAAGTACGGGGCCGAAAAGTGGGCCGAGTACCAGGCGCGCGTGAAGTACCGGATCATTCCCGGGATCTATTGACCGGGATGGGAAATGCCATGTTGCACAGGGCGAGGCATGGGTGGATCGAGGTCGTCGCCGGCGTCATGTTCAGCGGCAAGTCCGAGGAGCTGATCCGGCGCGTGCGCCGCGCCCTCATCGCCGGCCGGCGGGTCCAGCTCTTCAAGTCCCACCTCGACGACCGCTACGGCGGCCAGTTCCGCATCTCGTCCCACGACGGGCGGCAGATCGACGCCGAGCCCGTGTCCAACTCCGTGCAGGTCGCCGAAAAGGTCCGCCCGGGCACCCAGGTCGTCGCCATCGACGAGGCCCAGTTCCTGGACGACGGCATCTGCGAGGTCGTCGATGCGCTGGCGGACGCCGGGATGCGCGTCATCGCGGCCGGCACCGACATGGACTTCCGCGGCGAACCCTTCGGTCCCATGGGGCTGCTGCTGGCGCGCGCGGAGCGGATCGACAAGCTGCACGCGATCTGCGTCGTGTGCGGCGATCCGGCGACCAGGAACCAGCGCCTCATCGACGGCGAGCCGGCGCCCGCGGAGGGCCCGACGATCCAGGTGGGCGGTGCGGAGACCTACGAGGCCCGCTGCCGGCGGTGTCATGAGGTGCCGCAGCGTGATCGGGCGCAGAGGGAGTTGCTGCTGGGACTTTCCGCGGTGGACGAGTCGGCCGTGGACGCATGAGCAACGGGCGGCGCCGACGAGCCACGGCGCAGGCCGGACTGTGGAAGGGGCTGAATCCCGCGATGGCGATGGCCGCCAAGGGCATCGTCCTGGCCTTCGTCCTCGCCACCGTCTGGGACGTGGACGCCGCCGGCGCCGTCTTCGGCCGCATCCGCGGCTGGATCGAGGGCACGTTTGGCTGGTTCTATATCCTGACCGTCTGCGCGACCGTGCTCACTTGTCTTTTCCTGGTGTGCAGCCGGTTCGGCAGGATCCGGCTCGGCGACGACGCCTCCACGCCCGAGTTCAAGACCTCCTCCTGGCTCGCCATGCTGTTTTCGGCGGGTATCGGGATCGGATTGCTGTTCTTTTCCATTGCCGAGCCGATCTTCTATTTCGACAACAGCCAGGCGACAGGCTACCCCAACAACCCGAGCGCCGACCTGGAGGGTGCCGTGTCGCTGGACGTGCAGCGCGCCGTGCACGCCATGCGCGTCACCTACTTCCATTGGGGCATACACGGATGGTCCGTGTACGTCCTGGTCGGGCTGTGCCTGGCCTACTTCGGGTACCGCAAGAAGCTGCCGCTGACGCTGCGCTCTGCTTTGCACCCGCTCATCGGCGACCGGATCTACGGCCCAACCGGTGACCTGGTGGACCTGCTCGCGGTGTTCGGCGGGGTCTTCGGCATCGCGACCTCACTCGGCCTCGGGGCGAGCCAGATGGCCACCGGATTCAACGTGCTGCTCGGCGTCGATCCAGGTATCGTCACGCAGGTCACGCTCATCGCCGTCATCTCGCTGGCGGCCACACTGTCGGCGGTCTCCGGCGTGAGCCGCGGGATCCGAATCCTGTCCGAGTGGAACATCGTCCTGAGCATGATCCTGCTGGGGTGCTTCCTGTTCCTGGGCCCCTTCGCATGGCTGGTCGGTTTCATTGCCACCTCGCTCGGCGAATACCTCCGGCACCTGGTGCCCATGTCATTCTGGATCGCCGATGATCCGGGACATGCCGCCTGGCAGAACGCCTGGACGATCTTCTACTGGGGATGGTGGATCTCCTGGGCGCCCTTCGTCGGCACGTTCATCGCCCGCATCTCGCGCGGGCGCACGCTGCGCGAGTTCATATTGGGCGTGATGATCGTCCCGACCGGCCTGGTGCTGCTGTGGTTCGGGATTTTCGGCGGCAACGCCATCCACCTGGAACTCAACGCCGCGGGCGGCGTCGGGACGGCCGGGATCATGGAACTGGTGCGGGCTGCCAACTATGAAGCCGCGCTCTACGCGACCATGGACCGAATGAGCGACGTCGGCTGGCTCACGTGGGCCATGTCCGCCATGGCCACCCTGCTATTGGCGACATGGTTCATCACGTCTTCGGACTCCGGCACCCTGGTCATCACCACCTTCCTGAGCATGGGCAATCCTCATCCCCCGCGGCGCTTCCGCATCGTCTGGGGGCTCGGCGTGGGACTGGTGGCCGCCGTGCTCCTGCTTGCCGATGGTCTCCAGGCTTTGCAGACCGCCGCCATAGCCGCGGCTTTGCCCGTGAGCGTAGTGCTGCTGTTCATGATCGCCGGGCTGCTCAAGTCCCTGGCGCGGGATCCGTAGTGCCCGAGCGCCGAGAGCGGCCGCCCTGGATCCGGCCGACGTGGCGCGGCAACCTCGACTAGATCCGGCCGGTGCGGCGCAGCAGCCTCAGGTGGGTGCGCACGTTGTCGTGCTCGAAGTAGGCGTCCTGCAGATGACGCCGCCCGTGCGAGCGCAGCGCGGTGCGACCGTGCAGCACCCGGTGCCCGGCGCATAGCAGAATCTGTCCGCCTTCCAGCCGAAAGGTCACCTGAGCATCGGGCGAATTGACGCGCCTGGAAAGCTCGTGATAGGCGGCGTAGAATTCGCCCACCCGAGGCTCCGACAGGGGAACGGCCTGCATCTGCGCGGTGTTGAAGCGCACCATCCGGATCTCTCCGCCGCTGTCCAGCTCGACCATGGGATTGACCGCGTAGCACTCATGTTCCTCGCTGAAGATCCGGAATGGCACCGGCACCGAGCACAGCACGTCGAACTTGTCCGGGTGATCGCTGCGCAGCTCGTTGAGCAGGCCGAAGCCGTCCACGACCGTGGATTCGCCCCCCTCGCATTCGTTCACCAGCATGTGCAGCGCCTGCACGTTCGGCGGCCAGCTGTAACTGGTGAAGTCGTTGTGCGAGCCCACGGCCAAACCCGTGTGCGCGATGTTGTATCCCTTCGGATCGAGCTTGACGTTGTGGATGCGCTCGAACAGCACCTCGCGGATCGGGCCCAACCGGGTCGCGAGCTGCTCCGACGAATCCGGTTCGGTGGGGGCGTCGACCAGCACGCAGACACCGGTCCGCAGAAACTCCTCGATCAGCTCCGCCGCCGCACGGTCGCTCGCCAGGAACCGCTGATAGTCGAACCGCTGCGGCTGGAACCGGCCATCCCAGTAGTGCAGTTCGGCAGAGGGCCGGTCCAGGAGGCCCCGGATCTCGCTCGACCGATAGCGGGTGCGATGCCCGTCCGGCCAGGAGATGGCGATCGCCTCGTCCTCGGATCCGGCGCCTTCGATGCCGACCTGCTGTGGTTTCAAATCGCTGGCGACCCGGAAGATGTGAAATCGCTTCTCCGTGGTCTGCACAACGCGACACTCGCCGCAACCGCAGTTGTCGCGCAGCCAGAGGTAGGGAAGCTCCGTCCGCTGCCCGCCGTTCCACACCGCGGTCAGGGCGTCGCTGTTCCGGGCAAGGCTGCTGATCGAGTTCTGCATGGTCGATACCCTCGGTCCGTTGTCACCAGGCGGGCAGCCCGTGGATGAATCCGCGCGAGCACCGAGAGCGGCCAGGCGCCGGGCTGGCCTTGAGGATGCGCAGCCGCAGTCGCCCTTGACAAGTCTCTTCGCCTATCCGCACGGTGCGTGACGAGCAGACCTCATCGGCAGAGAAACGAGGATTCACGGTATGGAAACGCCAGGCAGCCCCACGGTAGGCTTCACCAGGATGGCGGACGGAACCCGGGAGGACTACGAGCTGCTCGAACAATTCGAGGAAGAGTTCGCCGCCGGCACCGCCGACCGCGTGCTGGCGCACCTCCGCGAGCTGGCCGATTCGGTCGCCGGCTACAAGGTCGACCGGCTGGAGCATTCCCTGCAGTCCGCGACCCGCGCCTATCGTGACGGCGCGGACAAGGAGATGGTGGTGGCGGCACTCCTGCACGACATCGACGACCTGCTGGCCCCGCACAGCCACGGCGAGCTGGCCGCCCTGCTCCTGCGCCCCTACGTGACCGAGCGAACCTACTGGATCGTCCGGCACCATGGCCTGTTCCAGTACTACTACTACGCCCACCACATCGGCCGCGACCGCAACGCACGCGACAAGTTCCGCGACCACCCCTGGTATCAGGACGCCGTGGACTTCTGTCACAACTGGGACCAGTGCGCATTCGATCCAGACTACGACACGCTGCCGCTGGAGTTCTTCGAGCCGATGGTGCGCGAGGTGTTTGCGCGCGAGCCGTATGGGTTGGCGCCGAGGGGGGGTTAGGGGGCGGGAGGGCTGGGGGCGGACTGGGGCCCTCGCGTCAATAGTGGTAACGGGCCGCGAGAAAGTGGACCCGATCGTCTGTGACCTGATAGACCAGGCGGTGTTCGGTATCGATGCGGCGCGACCATCGACCGGCGAGCTCCCCGCGAAGTCGTTCGGGCTTGCCCACACCACCGAAGGGATCGCGCAGGATCGCGTCTCGCGTATTCTTACACGGTCGCCGTGTCGTTGTCGTCTGATCAACGGCAGGATGCCCGGATGCCTGATCCCCCTCGATGGAGAGTAGCCTTGCCACCCCGCCTCCACCTTGTCCTCCTCGCGCTCCTCGCCCCGGCCACCGCCTGCGCCCCCGACCCCTCCTCCACCACCACCCCACCCCACGCCGCCGACAGCCTCGGCATCCGCATCGTCACCTACGACCACACCCCAACCCCCGCCGCCCCCTTCCACCTCGCCCCCCAGCCCCGCTACCGCCACGGCGCCAATCCGGGTGACTACGCCTTCCAGGGCATCGGCCCCGGCCGCCTCCTCGCCGACGGCAGCGCAGTCGTCTACGACATGTGGAACACCGAACTGGTCGCGTTCAGCCCCGACGGCTCCACGCACGAGGTTCTCGCCTCGGGTGGAGAGGGACCGGGCGAAGTCAGCTACGTCGCCGCGGTACTCATACTGGGGCGGGACAGCCTCCTTGTGGCAGACCCCGGTCTTGCCCGCGCGACCCTCTTCGTCGGTGATTCTGTCGCGCGCATCACCGCCCTCCCACGCGGTGCACGGCTCGATGTCGAGGGCATCGGCCCATCCGGCGAGCTTCTGATGGCCACTTCCGTGGGCGCATGGGGATTCGAAGGGGAGTGGCTCGCTGGGCACATGGCACGGTACGACATCGGGAGTGACGCCCTCGACACGGTCGCTTCGTACGATTTCTGGCCTCGCATCCCGCCGGGGCTCCGGCGGAATCCGATCGGACCTGTCGGCGAGGTCACAGTCGCCCACGGGCATTTTGTCCAGACCAGATCCGACAGGCCCGAGGTCACCTGGCGCCTGCCCGACGGTGCCGCAACGCAGATCGTCCGCTGGCAGGCCGACCCGACTCCTCTGACCGAGGACTGGCTGGGGCCCATCGAGGCCGAGCATCGGATGGAGGTCCGCATGCACAGCCCCAACCTTCCCGAAGCGCAGATCACGGAATCCACCCGCCGGGCCATGGCCATCTACGACGCCGTCATCGGCCGCCCGATGCCTCTCTTCAGCAACCCGTTCGCCGACGCCGAGGGAAGGATTTGGCTGCCCTCCTACAAGCCGGGCGGCGAAATCCACGACGTGCCCCCGTACACGGTCATCGCGCCCGACGGCGAATGGCTGGGCACGGTGGAGGCTCCGCCCAGGTTTCGCATTCTCGATGTGGCCGGCGGACTCGTCCTCGGCGTGGAGCAGGACGAAATGGATTGGGTGAGCGTGGTCGTGTACGAGCTGGTGGCGGGATAGGGGTTACCGACGAAGCCGAGGTTGCCGCTGGACGGGGTGCGGAGTCCGGCTTAGAACAACGTTTCCAGCGCCGCGGACGGTGTGATGGCAGGGATCGGGGAGCGCCTGAAGTCCCTCGCGTTCCTCGTGACGACAAAGCGGGCACCGCAGGCGCGGGCCGCAGCGACTTGCATCGCGTCTTCGAAGTCGGTCATCTGCAGCGCCGCAGCGAAGCCGATTGCGCTCGTGCCGCTTTCTGCGACAGCCACGAAGCGAGTCAGTTCGGTGATAAAGGCACGCGCATCCGAACCGCCTCGCGACGGCGCGACGAGGTAGTAGAAGTTCGACAGGGTGTGCCAGGCAACGAACGCACGCTTCGGCCCGGTCTGCAGGCGATCGAGCAGTTGAGAAGCCGCGTCGGAGAACGGCTCTCGGTCAAGCGCGACGTCGATGAGCACATCCGTGTCGATCAGGATCAAAGGTACTTCCGCGCCAATGCGTCGTAACGGGGATCGTCGCGGTTCGCAGCCTGGAACCGGCCTCTCCACCGCGAAGCGAAGGACGGCTCGCCGACGCTGGCCTCGTCCCGCAACGCGCGCTCGATCAGCGCTGACAACGACACGCCACTCGACCGCGCATGTCGCTTCGCGGCAACGATAACCTCGGGATCCACGGTGACTGTGAGCTTCTGTTTCATGCTGAATCGTTGGAGTAGAATATGAATACGTGTTTGCTATAACCGTATACGTATATCGATCTGTGTCAAGGCACGTCCTACTTCGCGTCGGCGGGCCGGCCCGGTTTCAAACGGTGGGGGACGTGTTACCGCCGAGCAGTTTCCGAGCTGGCCACGTCGATCACCTCGCCCTCACCACCACCCGACTCACCACCAGCGTCGGTACATCCAGCTCATCGCGCTCCAGATGCACCACCAGCCCATCAGGCCCAATGGCCTCCGGCATCCCCATCTCCCCGGCCGGCAGCGTGCCCACGTACTCGCGATCCGCACCGAACACATCGATCGGCCCCTCATCATCCCACGGGTCCTCGCCGCGACGCTGTACCCACAACCCGCCGTCCCAGGTGGCCCGTATCCCCCGCACCACGGGCACTTCGTGGTAGAATCCGCGATCCCGAATCCTCCGGCGGCTCTCCTCGGGATCCCGCTGCGGCAAGGGTCCGGCTGAAGACGGACCCGCCGCCAACCGCTCCTCGATGCGTTGGAGCCTAGAGGCAATCGTTCCCCGCCGGATCCGTTCGGACACCGCCTCCGGCGAGAGCGGCCGCCTCAACACGTCAATCACCGATCCATCGGGAGAGGCCAGCTTGATGGCGTAAGCCGAGGAGTCGGAGTAGGCGATGGTGCCGTCGGGCAGCACGTCCCAGTGAAAGCCTGGCTCGAAGTACCGGTCTTCCATCGACGCGACCACCTTTGCCCAGTCCTCCCGGTCGGCGGGTGACAGGCTGACTTCGGGGCGAGGAGCCCTCCATCCCTGCAGGATCGGCTCCTGCACGATTACATCGCCGGAGACATCCATTGCCTCGAGCGCGCGGTCGTCGACCCCCGGCGGAGTCCCGTCTTCCTGGTGCCCCATGCGCCGATTCATGCGGTTCATCATTTCAACCAGCACGCGCCCAACCCCCTGAGCGATGAGCCTGTCCCCCAGCGGATCGGCCCGAATCTCTTCGTGACCGAGGTCGTAGGACAGAGGCTTGTCTTCGCGATCCAACCTGACGAACCGCTCGAACTCGCCCTCCGGGCTGAACACCTGGATCGCGAGATGGTCCCCGTCGGGCACCGCGACGCGGCCATCTCGCCACACCGCGAGGGCCCTGATTCGCTGAAACTCGCCCGGCCCCTCGCCCCTGCGACCGAGAGCCCGTACAAGTTGCCCGTCGGGTCCGACGACGACGACCCGATTGTCCAGAACATCCAGCACCACCAAGTTGCCGGCCCCATCGAAGCTCACCCGCAGGGCGGGCTGGAAGAATGCCCACTCGCGTGCGCTCACGCCGCCCACGCGGTACACCTCGGTGACGTCGACGGTCAGGGGGTGGTCCTGCGCGGCGGCCGGGGTGGCGAGCACCGGTGCAAGGGCCCAGGCCGCCCCAATTGCCACCAGCGTCGACAAGCGATACCTCACCACCTTGGCGTACCTTCCTTCCTGGGGCCGAAGAGCCCCGAGCCGCAGTCCAGGAACCAATCCTATCGAGGGAGTGGCTTGCACACGATGGCACATGTAAACAGGACACGGCAAATCATCACCACCGGCCTCACCCTCCTGGGCCTCCTGAGCCTATTCGCCCTCCGCGTCCTCGGTCTCTACAGCCACCAGGCGCTGGCGGTCGTCCTGCTGCTCGGTTTCGTCTGGGCGGTCGCGAGCCGCGGTTGGCTGGCGTGGAAAGGGCGTTTGCATGTGGGGCTATTCCGCGGATTTCGCGGCCACGAGCGCCGGCCCCAATTCCTGCAAGCCGTGGCGCGCGCAAGCTTCTGGACAATGACCGCCGCCGCGTGCCTGGCGGTCTTCCCGCGCTCGGCGGAGCTGATGCCACTGATTGTCGGCCTCGCCGTCGTCTCCGTGCTGCGGGTCGCGGCTTCGTTCCTCGTCTCCCGCCGGACCAACCCCGGGCCGACCTTCGTCATGGCGGCGGCCGCATTGGTCCTGGCCTTCGATCTCGGTCGCGCCTTTGTGGGCGGGGGCCTCGGCGCCGGACAGGCCGACATCGTGCAGATCGCTCCACCCTTCGATGGTGAGTGGCTCGTCCTGCAAGGCGGTCCCAGTCCTCTCCAGAGCCACCATCTCTCAGCCTACAACCAGCGGTTCGCCCTCGATCTCGTTCGGCTGGACAACGGCCGGATCTTCAGCGACGAGACGGGCAATGCGTCCGTCCACAGCTGGGAGCAGCCGCTGGTGTCGCCCGCCGACGGTACGGTGGTCATCGCTCGGGGCAACATGGAGGACTCAGACGGCGCCAACTTCGTGACCGATCGCGCGGACGCGGCGGGCAACGTCATCGTCATCGAGCTCGAAGGCGGCCACTTCGTCGTCCTCGCGCATCTCCGGCAAGGGACGCTCCAGGTCAGCGAAGGCGACCGGGTTCGCAAGGGCGATCCGCTGGCCCTGGTCGGCAACTCCGGCAACACGACCATGTCACACCTTCACCTCCAGGTGCAGACCCACCGCGACCTCTGGGATCCCGAAAACCGCTCCGTGCCCTTTGCATTTGGGGCCGACGGGCGGGTTCTGGCGCGGAATGATCGGGTTGGAGGGCCGATGCGGACCCCAGACGCCACCCCCGCTCCCGCAACCGTCACCCTCGCCGATTCCGCATCCGTGGAGATCGTCCGCATCTCCAACCTCCACGCCCTGGACCTTCCCCAGCTCGAGACAACGCCGATCTATTCGACCGCCGCAGATCTCGAGTTCGAACATGTCGTGGGAGCGGTCTTCCTTCCGGACTCGTCGCTGGTAGTCGCCGACCGGGGGTCATCCCAACTCATCTTCCTCGATCGAGATGGAAATGTTCGAGCGCGCACGGGTCGAGAGGGAGAGGGGCCGGGAGAATACGCATGGATCGCCCGCATCGGGATCGGCGCGGATGGAACGCTCTTCGTCTACGATCGCCGTCAGCGGCGATTCACCTTCCTCGACTCCCAGGGGAGCGTGACCGGTGTCCAGAGCATTGTGCGAAGCGGCGAAGTGCAGCCTCTGGTTCGCCTGCAGAGCGGAGAGTCCCTCGCCCTGTTTGAGCCGCGGCCGCCCTTCCCACCAGGATTGCAGCGGGGTCCGGTGTTTCTCGTGCACGGCGACGACTCATGGGAAGTCCTCGATACGCTGGGCCAGTGGGTTGGCAAGGAGCGTCATCTTTCGCCCGAAAGCGGGGAGATCGTGGTCGGATTCGGCGCCACCGCGCTCTTCAATGGGCGAGGGCAGCACACGGTCGTGGGCACGAACGATTCCCTCGACGTGACCCTCTACCAGGGGACCGCCCCGCTCACTCGTATTCGCGGTGGACATTCCCCCCGCCAGGTCACGGCCCAGGAAGACGAAGCCTGGACCGAACTCTACCTTGCCATGTTCCCCGAAGGGTGGCGGGCTGACCGGCGCAGAGAGCTGCAGCAGTCGACCGTGCGAGAAACATACCCGGCTTTCGGGGCGCTCAGCGTCGATGCCGACGGGCGGATGTGGATTGGCGACTTCGCCAGGCTCGAAGAGATGGAGCGGCGGTGGACGATTCTCGGACCCGACGGCAGGCCGGTTGGTGCCGTCACCCTCCCGGTCTTCCGTCCCGAGTGGTACCGCTTCAGAGAGGGGTTGAGCGCCATGGGCACCGGTGCGGTCGAGGTCACGACTTCGCTCCCGAAACCGAGGCACGAGTTGCTGGACGTGACCGCTGGCCGCATCGCCATTCTCCGGCGGGGTGAGTTCGCCGGGGAGTTTGTAGAGGTGTATGAGGTGGAGACGCCGCGGTAGGGTCTTCGAATCGATCGGTGAGTAGTGGTCGCCGGCTCCTCTGAGGCATTCGCCCACCCGCAAGAGAGCATGGCCGTTTCGTCCCCCACAGAGTAGTCTGGATCGCCATGTGGCAAACCTGCTTGTTCTGCAAGAAGCCCCTCGGCGAGAACGAGGTGGTGGAGAGCTTCCCGGTCGGTCGCCGCCTCGCCTTCGACGCGGCCAAGGGGCGGCTATGGGTGGTCTGCCGCCGCTGCAAGCGCTGGAACCTCACTCCCCTCGAAGAGCGGTGGGAGGCGGTGGAGACGTGCGAGAAGCTCTTCCGTGACACTCGACTACGCACTTCCTCAGAGAATATCGGGCTTGCACGGCACCCCGAGGGACTCGAACTGGTACGGATCGGGAAGCCGCTCCGCCCCGAGTTTGCGGCCTGGCGCTACGGGGATCAAATGGGGGAGCGAAGGCGGCGCCAGGTTGTTGCCCTGGTGACGGGAACGCCGATTGGAATGGCTCTTTACTACGTCGCTAATCCGCTTGCCGGTATGGCCATGCTTCCGATCTATATGGGTCTCTACTATTGGGGCATTCGGCGCACAGTTGCCAAGGTACGAGTTGGAGATGCTTCGGCAGGTGCTGTGGTCAACGCCGACAACGTCGCCAGGTTTCGGGTTACCGATCTCAACACGATTCGAATCCTGCCCCACGACCATGAGCCGAACTTCCGTGTCGAAGTCTGCCGCGGAAGGCGAGCGGCCTCGTTTGAAAAGGAGGACGCGCGGCGCGTCGCCGGAACGATTCTCCCGTTGCTGAACGCGTGGGGCGCAACACGGGCAATGGTTGGAACGGCCGTCTCCGAGATCGAATCGCACCGGCACCCAAGCCGGTTCCTCGCCGCGATCGCTCGCGAAAAGCACACTGACGCGTGGGACCGGTTGGGCTACGTCAAGGCCATGCCCAAGCCCACCAGGCTGGCCCTGGAAATGGCGCTTCACGAAGAGCAGGAGCGGAGGGCCCTGGAGGGCGAGCTGTGGCTGCTTGAACAGGCCTGGAAGGAAGCGGAAGAGATCGCGGCGATCTCGGACAATCTGCTTCTTCCCGCGAAGACGGACGCGTTTTTCGATCGGCATGGGGAGGGCGGCTGACAAGGCTGCAGCCCGGCCACGCCCCTCGCGCGAGGTTCCGTTGTCCCCCTACACCCCCGCCCCTGTCGATCCCGACGGCACCTTCGGCCGATACGGCTCCAAATCGAGCTCCCCTTCCCGCCCCCGCGTGCGTGCGATGTCGTAGGACGACTGCATCCGCATCAGCGTGTCCATCTTGACCCCGAACGCCTTCTCGATTCGCAACGCCATCATCCCGGACAGGTCCGACCGGCCATTCAGAAACGTGGAGAGCGCAGGCCGGGACACGCCAAGCACCTTTGCGGCGGCGGCGACAGTCAGACCATGAGGTTCGATCACCTCGGTCTTCACGAAAGCACCGGGGTGTGGTGGGTTCAGCATGCGCATTTGTGGCTCCGGTCTAATGGTAGTCCTCGATTCTCAGGTCCACGATCTCGTCGCCGGCGATGTAGAACGTCAGCCGCCAATTCCGCGTCACGTGGAGGCTCCAGAAGTCCTTGCGATCCCCAACCAGGCGATGTGCTCGCCAGATACCCAGCGCACGCAGTTCGCTCGGGTCCTCCATATCCTGCAGGAAGGCCAGCATCTTCCGCAGCTTGTCGACTGTCGATGGCGCAATCGCTCGCGGATCATCGCTAAGAAGCAGGCGGCGCAGGCCCCGGTGGGCAACGTTTCGGATCTTCACCGTATAGTGTTGCGCAACGCGTTACGGACGTCAAGGTGATTGCTCGGAGGATTCCGCCATCAATATCGGCTCGGTCGATCAGCGTTTCGTCAATCGAGGTAGATGAGGACAGGGCGGCCGTGGCTACGCGTCGCGTCGCGCTTGCGCCGGGCCAACCGGATAATCCTCCCGCTTCCCGGTATCGCCCGGTTGAGTTACAAAATCCCGTCGGTCACGGTAGAACCGCGCGCGATTCAGCACCGTATCGCCGGCGTCGAGGTCGACATCGCTCCAATCCACCATGATCCAGTACTTGTAGTCGCCGAGGAAGAGGTACGGGCGCTTCTGGTGGAAGAAGTGACACTCCACCCCCTCGCCCCGGCTGATCCGTTCGCAGAATGCAGCCAGCAGTTCCTGCTGTCCGTCCCGGTTGGCGACCACGTACTCGTGGGGCCACGTCTCCCGGTAGGTGATGGCTTCGCGCCAAGGCGCGTTGGCGATCAATTCCGTGATGTGCGGCCTTTGCCGCGTCTCGTTCTCCACGTCCCCTCCTCATCATCGTGCTGCCTGTCGCAGACTACGTCCCAAGTAACTCAACTGTGAGTTGACAAGCGTATGTCATCACATGTAACATGTCAACCATCGATCCACACGAGAATGGGACAACGGCATGTTCGGACAGCGACTGCGCCTCGCCCGCAAGCGAGCAGGCCTTTCCCTGCGGGCGCTTGCCGAGCGGATGGACCCCAAGGTCACCGCGCAGGCCATCAGCAAGTACGAGGCGGGCAAGATGATGCCCTCTTCGGCTGTCCTGGTCGGCCTCGGCGAGGCGCTCGATGTTTCGCTCGACTTCCTCATGAGCGACCGAGTCGACGTCCTCGACGGCCTCGAATTCCGCAAGGACTCGGGCACTTCCGCCCGCGATCGCGCCAGGGCCGAAGCCGTGCTGATCGACAACCTCGAGCGGTATCTGACCATCGAGGACGTCCTCGGGATTCCGCCGACCGGCGACCGTTTCGAGCACTGCCGCTGCGACTGCATCGCCACCGAAGCCGAGATCGACGAGCGCGCCGATCAGCTCCGCGAGGAATGGGACCTCGGCATGGATCCAGTGCCCAGCCTGTGCGGACTGCTGGAGGAAAAGGGGATCAAGGTGATCGAAGCCGACCTCCCCGAGCGCATAAGCGGCCTGGCGTGCCGGGCCATGCGACAGGGCAAGGTCGTTGCCGATGCGGTAGTGGTATCGCAGCGGACGAATGTGGAACGCAAGCGCTTCACCCTTGCCCACGAACTCGCGCACAAGATCATCCGGTCCACGGAGAACAACGTCATCAAGCTGGAAACGGCCATGAACCGATTCGCCGGCGCCTTCCTCGTCCCCGGCCGAGATCTCCTCGAAAAGGTCGGAGCAAGGCGTAACCGCGTCACTTACTACGAGATCGCCCAACTCAAGCACACCTACGGCGTCTCGGCAGCGGCCATGCTGGTCCGCCTCGGTCAAGTCGGCGTCCTGCGTCCGACCGCGATCCGCCGGGCGTTTGCGACGTTTGCCCGCGGCTGGCTGACGTCGGAGCCGGAGCCGATCCGAGACGACCAGGGTTTCGGGGCGTTTGAGAGGCCGCAGCGGTTCAGGCGGCTGGTGTGGCGTGCCGTGGGTGAAGAGTTGATCTCGCCGGTTCGAGGGGCCGCGCTGCTTGGGGAGCCGCTGGAGGTTGTGGAGTGGCAGGTTAGTGGGCCGGGAAAATGAGCGATGCCACGCGGAGATGGGAAAAGCACGAATGAAGCTCACGAGACACACACAATGACTCCAGACGAGCAGAAGGAACTCAATCGCCAGCAGAGACTGGCGGGCCAGCGAGCTATCGAAGAGCAATCCCGGCGCCAGGTGCGGACCTTTTTCGATGAGCTGAGGCATCGGACGAGCCTCTACCGGACGGTCGCCAGCCTGGGCGATCAGGTGGCGCAGGAGTACCGTGGACGAGCCGTCATGGAGTTACTGCAGAACGCCCACGATGTTCTCGGGCACGGAGGCGGCGGAGAAGAGCGCCAGGTCTCCTTCGTGCTGAAATCTTCTTCCGAGCAGCCCGAGCTGCTGATCGCCAACAGCGGCCACCCCTTTCGCCGCAAAGACTTCAGTGGAATCTGCCAACTCGCACAGAGCCCCAAGGATCCGAACAAGAGCGTCGGCAACAAGGGACTCGGCTTTCGAAGCGTGCTCGAACTGACCACCCGCCCAGAGATTTGGTCGACCGCCCCGGCGGATGACGACATCGCTTTCACCTTCGGTTTCGACCCCGACGTGCTTGAACCGATAGCCCAGGTGGCTAAGCGGCTGTTCGACCGTGACGCACCGACCGATTGGGAATTCGGCCCGGCGCCGGTCGTGGACTGGTCAGATAAGCAGTTCGACGAATACCGGCGCAGTTTGATGTCCCGGGACGGCATCAAAAGCGAGGCAGAAGTCAGGGAGTGGCTCTCGGAAGAGGTCAAGAAGTACCTCTCACCCTATGTGCTGCCGCGCTTTCTCGGGGATCCACCCCCTCACGTGGCGAGGCTGCTCGACAATGGACATGTGACGGTCATTCGCCTTCCACTGGATGGGGGACGAGCGGGCAGCGCGGAAGAAGCGGTCCAGTCGGTTCGAGAGCAACTCGTGGAGTTGGACGAGGCCGCGATGGTATTCCTGCCTCACCTGTCGGTGCTTCGCCGCGAGATAGACGAAGAAGTGGTCGAACTCAAACGGCAAGTCATTGCCGAGCGCACGCTACCCGGCACTCGGGAGGAACCTGAACAAGGGGAGATCCCTGACGCCCGCCACGCGCGACTGCGGGTCGGCAGGATCGGGCTGGATGCAAGTGACGCCACGCAGCGCTCGTTCCACGTGTGGAGCCGGGTGCTCGGCGGCGCAGATCAGCCGGAGGCGAAGGATCGGATCAAGGCCGCCGTCCGCCACCTTCCGAACCGATGGCCCGAGGTGGAGCAGGTCGAGGTCGCAGTCGCAGTCGAGGATACGCGGGAGGCAAGGCAGGGCGCGCTTGTCATTTTCTTGCCGACCACAATGAAGACCGGCATCGGCGCGCACGTCAACGCTCCGGCCTACGGATCGCTGGACCGGAAGACAATCAACTTTGGCGACGAATACAACGAGCTGATGCTTGAGTTCGTGACGGACCTGGCACTCGACGCGGTCCTCGAACTCGTGAAGGGTCCCGCGGAGGCGTGGCGGGGCCGAGCTGTGATCGATCTGCTTGGGCAGGCCGGTTCGCCCCCGTCCGACGATCCCGAGCTGACGCGGCGCCTGCGTGAACGCGCTCACGACCGGGAAAACTATCCTCCCCTCGAACAGCAGGCGCTGATCCTGTGCGACGGCGGTTGGCGGCGGCCCGGTGTCGCGCGAACGATGCCGAACATCCCGGCTGGCGATCCCTTTGGGGACGAGGAGTGGCGCACACATGCCGGTTTCGCCGTTGCGTCTACCGCGCTCGACGAACGGCGTGAACGCGTCGAGGCCCTGCTCCGGTCTCTTGGTGGTTCGCCGGATCCGATGAATGAGGAGTGGGCGTACACCTTGGAGCGAATGGCCAGGCACGTCGGCCGGCACCAGGCGGACGCCCAAGCCGATCCATCCCGTTCTGCGGAGGCACCGCCCGACTGGCACGTTTTCTTGCGCAGCGTACTTGCCGTGCTGCCCCCAGAGCTGCGAACCGAGCCGAAGGATCCTGACAACGATCCTCTCGCCGAGGCGGGATTCCTACCCACCGAGGACGGACGGCTGCTTTCGGGGTCCGACGCCGTTCGGATGTTCTTCCAGCCTCTCCATGGTGCCGATGACGCCGCGGACTTCGTGGGATCCGTTCCGGACTCTCTGAAGGAGCGGATCGCATTCCTCCACCGGGACGTAGAGACGCACGAAGGACCAGAGCGCCGCCGCACCGAAATCCAGAAGTTCCTCGACGGGCGGTTCGTTCAGAGTTTCCGGCGAGAAGACCTTCTCCGAGGGGTAGTCATCCCATCCCTTCCAGAACTCCCTGCGGCGCATGGCAGTCCCGAGGCGGCGGAGTGCGCCGACGCACTGGCCTGGACGCTGGAGGTGATCGGCCAGGAGGAACCGGAGGGGCTGTTGCCGCTGTTTGCCCGGCTGCCGGTCGCCTGCACCGACGGCTGGTTCGCAATGAAGGAGGCTGTATTCGGGTCGGGATGGGCCGCACGCTCCGGCGATCACCTGAAGACGCTGGCCGAGGGCCTTTCCGGCGGGGAAGGCGAAAAGTTGCTTCGAAACGCGCTCCTGGCACCGGGCGACGACCGGTGGTTTCCGCGAGGAGACAAGCGCGGCGTCGACGGCGGCCACCCGGACGGGATCGACCTCGCCGGTCGCGCCGACCTGTTCGCCCGCGCGGGAGTGGTGGACGGGCTGCGGCTCACGGCCTGCGAGCCGATTCCTTTTCGGATGAGCCGCAAGCATCCAAAGCTCCCGGACACGGCCCCTGATATCGTCCCGCCACCGGCGTGGGATGATTGGAAGCAGGCCGTGTTGGGTCAGGTCAAACCCGAGTGGAAGTCGGGGTTCGAGCACAAGCTTCAGGACGTCACTGTACTTCCGATACTCCACCGCGAACATCTCGGCGATTCCGCCCGAACGGCACTGTCGAACCTGATCCTCGCTTCGCTCGCGCGCTGGAAGAACGGCTGGGAGGAAGTCACGATCAAAAGGAGCTGGTGGTCACAACAGATCCCATCTCCGCTCAAGCATTGGCTGTCGACTCTGCCTTGGCTCGTTGACACCCCTAGCGGTGACCGGGGACTGGCGCGAAACCCCCGACCGCTGCACCAACGCTGGCTCGTACCCGGATCTCTTCTTCGAGGCCAGAAGGGCCTCTTCCGCCACCTGTCGCCGCTCGCATTGCCGTTGGCCCAGCGGCTGGGCGAAGACGCGGAGACGCTCGAGGCTTTGGAGGGACTCGGCCTCAACGTCTATCCGACTGAGGAAGCGCGAACGGGACCGTTTCTCCTGGAAACACTGGCCGATGTCGCCGCGAGGCTGGCGGATGGCACCCACGTCCGCAACGCAGTTCCGGCGGGCGGGTTCAACGTACTCCTTGGCCAGGTCCGCCACGGATGGAGGCACCTGGACCCGGAGGGCCACCTACCGACGCGGTTCATCATTCGCACCAAGCCTCGGACGTTGACGGTGCGCACGGCCGAGAAACTCAAGGATGTCTATCTTCCAGACCACGGTTGGAAGACCCGGCTTCTACGCGAACACGGCCAGCCGATCGTCGCCATGCGGCCAGAGGAAGCGTCGAGTAAACCACTCCGCGACCGCCTCGTGAAGCTCGGAGCCAGACGAGCGGCCGGGCTGGAGGAACATTGCCGGATCGACCATGGCCCGAGCGCCGAGGCCGTGGACGGGACGCAAACACTCGACGCGGCGGGCCTGGGGTGGCTTCCGGTTGTCCTGCTCGCCCTTCACGCGCACGGGGGCGGCAACCCGGCGGGACCCGCGACCAAGGCGTGGCGCCAAGCCGCCACCCGGCTCCGCCGTTCCCGCGTCCGCCCATGCGCCTCAATTGAAGTGGAGCTTGTGGATGGGGGGCAGAGGGTCGCACACAGCGAGCCGCGAGCGCACTGGCTCTCTCGGGATCGGATCCTCGTTTTGCACCGGGACATCGCTCAAGGCGGACTGTACGAGGAGATCGCCGCCGCATGTCAGGCCATTCTCGACCGCCAGGATCTGTTGAAGGATCTTCGCCTCGTGCTGGGCGCCCTACATGGCCGTCCGCAACCGACCCGGAGCCAGATCGAGGCGGCCTTGGACCGGGCGGAGATCGACGCCGTGGCCATCGCCAACATCCGGCATCTCTGGCGCGGCGACCCATCCACGCTTGTCCGCCGAATTCGGCCGGTGCTGCAACTCCTGCGGGTCCCCCAGGACGGTCTCGATGACGCCGCAAAGGACACCTCTGGTTTGGCCAAATGGCTGTCGGAGGATGACAAAATCCCAAGCTGGCCCACCGAGGAACTGTTGGCGGACGCACAGGATTGCTACGATGACTTCGAGATGGGATTTCGGACGTGGCAGGTATTTGGTGACGCCTCCGAGCTCAAGGAATGGAACAAGGCTCTTGCGGCGCTCGGTAGCGAGTACAAGCAGGTCAGCAACACCCAAGCCGAAGCCCAGGCGAAGCGGTGCCTGTACGAAGCCGCCCGATTCCTCCGCGCCTTTGCCCGGCATGTCGCTACATCGAACAACAGTGACCCTATTGAGGACCGGGGCAAGCTCTTCTCCAAGCTCGCCAAGGTGCACGAAAACCTCGAGAGAGATCCGGAATGGCCGCGTCTTTGTGCCGAATGGTCCTCCAGTTTCTGGAAAGTGCCCTTCGACATGGTCTTTGGTGTCCTCCGTGCGAGATACGAGAAAATCGAAGAGGCCAGGCCGCATCTCGGTGTCTTCGAGGACGTGACATCCATCAACGAATTGCGGTCGGCGCTAAAGCGGCAAGAAATGGCCCTTGAGCCGGACCCGCTCGAGGTGGCGCGTGGCAATCAGTACCGCCTCGACAAGGCGGTACGCGGGGTGCGCAGACTGTACGAGTGCTGGCTCGAGAACAAGGGTGCCAAGCCGACGTCAAGCGCGAAGGCACCTGAAGTCCGTCTGGACGACTCCAAGTACCTGCGTAACTGGCACGAAGACGAGTTATTTGAGCTCGCGAAGCAGGCGGTCGACGACAGTGGTTTCCACGCTGCCGTCACTGGTTGCAACACAATTGAGGCAATGCGGAAGAGATTGGGCATCCGGTGGCCAAGCGGGGACGGCAAGAGGGTGCAGGAGCCACCGATGCGCGACGTTGCTGGCGTGCCTGAGCCGGTCGACAGCACCGACGAGAACTACCGCGACATCTTTGAACGCCTCAAGAAGCTTCCCGAGCCTCCGGCGGAAGGAAAAGGGATCATTCGACCTTCACCGGGACCGGACGGTGGTGGCGGAAAGCCCCGCAGGGACGGCGAGGTCGGCCAGCGCGGCCCAAAGACTTCGCATCTGTATGGCTCGCCCCACCTTCCTGAATTCGTAGGGATTATCGGAGAAATGCAAGCCTTCCGCTTCCTCAAGGACAAGTTCGGCATCGACGCGAGCGCATGGGTATCGGAGTTCCGAAACCGGGTCGTGCCGCTACTGGACGTTGAGGAGCCCGAGACGAGCGACAGCCACGGCTACGATTTCCGATTCACACACCAGCAAGTGACATGGTGCGTCGAGGTCAAGGCCACAACCGGGGACGGCACCAGCTTCGATCTGCCGTCGAGCGAACTCAACGCGGCAAGGCGCATCGCTCCCAGGAAGGACGAGCGTTGGCGCATCCTTCGTGTTCGACAGGCGCTGTCCGAGCGGCCCGAGTGCGATTGGCTTCCCAACCCGTTCGAACCGGGCGCCGGTGATTGTCTCCGGCTCCGGCAGGGCGGCGTGACCGTCGAGTACAAGCGGTCGGAGAACACGGAAACCACGACGCCGCGCGAAGCCGATGACAACCCCAGTTCGCAGGCCGCCAAGTCCGCCAGCGTCGAACAGAATCCCGCTCAGGAATAGGGATGTAACAAGGGATGACAAACCAAGAAGGAGCCACATGCAGATTCTCGATCCCCGTAACGAAGTCCCCAATGCCCCGGTCGGCCAGATCCTGACCCACGAGGGAAACTCCCTCGCCCTGGTCGACCTCGGCCGCGACGCCAGCGTAGCCCTGCGAGCATCCTGGCCCACAAATCAACCGATCCAGTCCGGCGGAGCCATCGACAGCACCTGGGTGCTCCCGACGCTCGGCGCCGGCAGCATCGCTGCGTCCTCCCTCCTCGCCGGCAACGTCTTCCTTGCGACCGCCAATCCCGCAACGCTGATGACCATCGGCACCGGGGTCGGCTCGGCCGTCATGGGCCCGACCGGGATCGTCGCGCAGGCGCCGTTCGTTGCCGCCAGCAGTGCCTTGATGCCGGTAGTGGCACCCGTGATGCTCTTCTCGACCGTCTCGTCGGTCATGCTGTGCGCACGCCTCGATCGGGTGCAGCAGACGCTCGGCCGGCTTTCCGAAGCGGTGGAACGCGTTCGAGCCCTTCTGGACGCCGAAGACTACGCCCGGCTCGAGACCGCGGCGGAACGAATCGACGAAATCCGGTCCGAATTCGAACACTCCCGCCGGTTCGCCAGCGACGTGCCGGGCAGGTTGGCAAAGATCGATCACGATGTGGGTGTGCTGCGTTCCAAGTATGGGATCCTGACGACCGCGGCCGTCAAATCGGAGGACAGCGCCCGGGCGGCGGTCTCTGATCTCAACCGGTTCTTTCTGGCCAGTCTCTACGACGTTCAGGTCGATGTGCTCCAACTACTCCTGGCCCTCCAGAACGATCCCGATGTCGTCGAGTTCCGCCTGTCCCGGCTCCGGGAGAAGCTCGAACGGTACGGCGAGGAATCTCGGCAGGTCCTCGATGACGACCGGATCGGAGCCTACCACAGGGAGTTGAAGGCGGAATTGGACAAGTCAGGGTGGCGATTCCTGCCCAGTGGCTTGCGTTTTGGGGATCTGGCCGCAGAGGTGGAAAGAGTCCGGGCCATTCGGATGGACTTCGATGCGGGCCAGAGGCGCCTGGAGCAGTGGGTCGAAGCAGCTGATGCCGTCACGGACGAGTCACGGCGACAGTCGGTCATCTTCTACCGCGAACCCGACGGTGAGCGGGCGTTGCGGGCTTGTCACACGCACGACGTTCGTTTGGAACGGGCAGTGGCGTAGTAAAGGTGACGTTACATCAGATCTGAACTTCGATACATTCGCCGCGGCGGATGCTCAGGCAGGTCATGCCTAAGAGGTACTGGAGTCCCCTGATCGAACACACTCGCAAGGGAGGATCTCTGACAGCCACTACCCGATCAACTCGATCCTCAGATTCAAGCCGAGAACGTTCGCTGCCGCGGTGAGCGTGTCGAGGCGAATGTGGTCATTGTCCGGGTCGAGAATCCTGTCCAGTTGGCTCCGGCTCGTGCACATCGCTCGAGCCATGGCACTCTTGCTGATCTGCTTCCTTTCCATCGCCTGCTCCAACTGCCAGGCCAGAACGCGCTTTACGGCACTGGCAGTGGTCTCCTCGAGGGTTCCCTGCTCGGCCAAATAATCCTCGAAGGAGGAGCCGATCCGTCCCCTTTTCTGGGTCATGACGTGATTTCCTTTGCTCGTTGCCTCGCCAGCTCCAAGTCTGGTTTCGGGGTCTTCCGTGTCTTCTTCACGAAGCCGTGCAGCAGTACCATACGTGCAGCGTGGACGACGAAGACCACCCGCGCAATTCGCCCTCCGGCAAGGTTAGACCGCACCTCCCAGAGTCCATGGCCCAGATGTCGACACAGCGGCATCCCGAGCGGCCAGCCGAACTCCGCAGTGGCAATGTCCCGTCCGACAATGCGCCTGCTCTCAGGGTCCAGGGCGAGGAGCCAATCCCTGACTGGCTCATTGCCGCTGGCGCTTTGGTAGAATGCCGCCGATAGCCTCTTGAGTTCCACCAAACGTACCTCATAAAGTACAGAGTACCATATATCGTACAATTCGTCAACCGGAAATCGATCCTCCAGGGGTACCGAAGACCGCAGGAACTTATGGCGGCCGAATCACGACGCGATCAGCGCCAGATGAGACACACACAGCCCCGATGCCGTAGTGGTCCCGGCCCAACCACGGGACGACGACGAGCCTTCGAGAGAGAGTGCATGAGCGACGGAGGCTCCGCTTCACAATCACTCAGGCCGCCGGCCGAGACGCCCCCGCCAGTATCCCCCGCCAAGCCCCCGACAGCCGCCTCAACTCAACCTTCGCCCCAACCCACACCTGCCGCCCCGCCTGGTGAGCCTGCCCGTAAGCCCAGCGTGCGACCTTACGAGTCGCGGGCCAATCGTGGAGGATATCGCGTTCATCGAAAGTGTCCTCCAGAACGTTTCGACAGTCATGATGCCGGAGAGTCCATCGTTCGAGGTGCTCCTCCGCCGCGAGCAGGTCCGACTTGCTCGAGTTACACCCTCGGTGGGCCAGTACGAAGTTGTGGCCAAGGTCCAGCGCGTACAGTCGCCAGGGGATGAAGTGGTCGACGTCCGCCCGGGACTTGATGTCGCGCTCGCTACGCCCCGACCCGAAGAGGAACGAACGAAGCCAAGGACGCGATGCGGGATCTTGCTCGAACTCAGGGACATCGCGCTTCTGTATGAGCTTTGGACCTTCTTCCGGCTGGCCGACGAGATCATGGCGGTGCCTGGAGAGTCCACCCGTTCGATCGCCAGGCCTGGCCAGCGGTCCCTTCGGGATTGATTTCGCAGCCGGCGGGACCTTCAAGTGGGCGTCGGGTGTGCGCCTGGTGTACAACGCCCACTTCCCCAGGTCGCCCAAGGAACGCTGGCATTCCTACTCCGTGCCGCTACGCCCCGATATCGCGCTTTCGATCCCTAGCCCGCATTTCTCACACAGGCCAGTCAGAGGCCTGAGGGGAGGGGTTGAGGGTGTGACCGGGGGTGGCCAAGCGTGTCGGAGTGAGGGACAGCAGGTCCCTGGCGGGTTTTTCGAAGCAGCGAACGAAGAGATTGACGGGCTGAAGAGGCCCTGATTGGTTCCAGGACGCAGTGGTCCTTGGAACGTGGTGGCTGGGAGGGTGCTCGGGAGCGGCCGGGGAGCCTACCCCGGTAGTCGAGCGTGGACCCGTGCGAAGGCTGCGGCGGAGGGGTGCGCGGAGTCCATGGCGACCTTGACCCGGCGAACCGAGACCATGACGCGGGCACCGATCTTGAGGAGCCTGAGCCGGAGCGTTCCCGCGGTGGCGCGGGCGAGCGGGGTGCCGTGAAGCGCTTGCCTGATGGCATCGAAGAGGATCGACGCGAAGGCGGAGAAGAGGAGCCGGAGCTGGTTGGCGGCGAAGCAGGTGGCCGAGGTCCGGTCGGAGAAGAGATCGAGCTGCTGCTCCTTGATCGTGTTCTCCATGTTGCCCCGTGCGCAGTAGAGGCGCTCGTACACGGTCCGCGCCGAGAAGGTGTCGGCGGGCAGCGAAGTGACCACGAAGCGGGGGTTCGCCTTGTCCGCCAGATGCTCGGCCTTCGCCACGACGCGGCGCTTACAGGACCAACTGGTGAGGGTGGCGTAGGGGAACTCCGTGAACCGGCGGGCCGGCCGGCCTTTCTTCTCCGCTTCGGCCGCGGCGTCGTCGAGTAGCCATACGATGCGCTCGACGAGCCGCGAGTTCCTTGCCAGCCCGATGACATAGTCCACGTCGTTGTCCTTGCACCACGCCATCAGTTCCTCGCGAGCATACGCGGAATCGGCACGGAGCAGGATCTTCAGCCAGGGCCACTCCTGGCGGAGCCGGGCGACGATGCGGCCGAGCGGTCCGGTCACCCCTCCGGCCGGGTCGGCGTTGCCCGGCCTGAGCTGTGCGAAGAGCGGGCGTCCGCCACAGGTGATGTACAGCGGCAGGAAGCAGTAGTGGTTGTAGTAGCCGTGGTAGAACCGGCCCTCCTGGCTGCCGTGCACCGCAACGTCGGTCGAGTCGATGTCCACCACCAGCCGCGACGGGGGCAGGCCCTGCCAGGAGTCGATGAACGACTCGACCAGCACGTCCTGAAGCTTCTCGGGGTCGTGGTCGATCTTGGCGTAGCGGCTCGGCTTGCCACCGGCAGGTGCGTGCTCGAGCCGGCTCAGCGTGCTCTTGCCCGCCAGTGGTGCACACCCTTTCCGGCGTGCCTCGAGCTTGCCCGACAGCAGTGCCAGCAGCGGGTCGCGCCGCAGGTCGTCGTGGTCGTTGAGGTCGTCGTACCCCAGGGCAATGCCGGCGATGCGCTGTGCCACCAGTGTCCGCACCGAATGTTCCGTAAGGCGCGGATCGCGGTGGTCCGTGAAGCCTGCGGCAACCCGGTCGAAGAGCCCGGTGGAACGGTCCGCCTGGCGAAGGAGCAGCGCCCCGCCGTTCGAAGTGATCGATCCGCCGTCGAACGCGGCGGTCACCCTGCGGCCTTGGCACCCTTGAAATGCGAACGAAAGCGGTTTACACTGTGTCAGCATCGGTCCTCCTTGGGGAATCATGTCAAGTTCATGCCCTACATAAACTTAACACCCCTCGGAGGCCGGTGCTCTCTTATAGGTGTGAGAAATCCGGGCTAGCGGCCCGAACTCCGGCCTCCACCTGTCAACTATCCGCCACCCGTACCCCACCGCTTGAGCGGCCAGAGTTGCACATGTTCCTTGCTGGATTCGTTTTGAGAGGTACCGAGAATGTAGTCCTCGCCGATCTCCAGGATTAGGAGTCCCGCAGGAGTCTCGACGAACCCCAGCACCCTTCCTTCCGGATCGAAAACGGCCCAGAGCGGAGCAGACGACTCTTCCGTCGGAGCGGGGTATTCCTGAACCCAGAGGTGGCCCGATGCATCGGACATCACCCGCGCGAATACCGGTAGGTGGTCCGCTACCGGTCGCGACTGGAGTTGCTCGCGCCCCTCTTGTATGAAATTGCCATAGGGTTCGGCGACCAATTCGTCGATGTACGCCTCGACATCGTCTGGAGTGGCAGGGCGCAATACGTGGTTGCGCCTGACGATTCGCGCCAGCGAACCATCCGCCCTGAACGCCCTCAGTTCGTACCGGCTCGTGTTGCCGACGACGACCAGCTCGCCCCAGGGTGCCAACACCGGTTCGCGCCCGAAGATCTGGTGCCGCTCGGCGGCAGCGTGCATCCCCAACGCACTCCGCAACTCTCCTTCCGAGTCCCGGAGTTGCACAGCGATGGAATCCTCGTGGTCGGTATTCGATGCCGTAAGAATCGACCCGTCGTTTGTGACGTCCACGGGCTGCAGGTCATTCAGCTGGAAGTTGCGACCGTAGTTGCCTTGTTGGTCGAAGACGTCGATCGCGGGCCCTGTTTCCCAGGATCTTCCCGCGACGATGATCGAGTCGCCCGGCCACGGAGCTACCCAGTCGGCTCGATCGAGTCGACCAGTCTCCCCAGTGAGTTCTCCGGATGGATGACGGTGTCGCCCGTCCCAGTACCTTCTAGAAGCTCCCGATGCCTCGAAAACAAGTAAGTGGTCTTCGCTATGCGCCACGACGATCCGACCGTCTGGCAGTTTCGTGGCGTCAAGCGTGAAGTAACTTCCGTCGTGCAGGTGGCCTGGGACCCAGGCAGCGACCGTTGGCTGCGGCCCGATTCGCCAGGAAAGCAACCGATGTTCTCGGCAGGGAATCCGCGACCCGATTCGCTCGGGAAGCCGCCACCTGATTCGGCAGAGAAAGTCCGACCCCCTACGCTTGGGAAACCACGACCCGATTCGCCAGCGAAGGCGCGACCGGTCGCGGGGCTGCACGTTTTCGACAATCCTGATTCCAGCGCTGTCCCGGACTTCGCTTCCCAAACCGGCCGAAATCCGGCTGTCCTGCTGGCAAGCCACGGTCCCGACGGCGATCAGTACCGCCAAGGCATATCTCGGTCGACTCGTCATCCGCTACACTTCCAGTTTCGGGTTCTGAACCCTTGTAGCAGAAAACATGCCACTCATTCCATCGCACCTTCATTGCCCCCCGGCGCTCCACACTGTCCTCTCCGAGGGGCAACTCCCCTCGCGTTCGGAGACAATCCGGATCTGGCACGCTTCCGTATCGGGACGCGGTCGATACCTCTGGGACCCCGATAACCGCTCCGTGCCCTTCGTGCATCGGCGCCCGTCTGGAGTGAATGACAACTACCATTGTCATAATGTAAAGACAAGCTTATATTTTCGCATTCACAGCTGCACTTAGGCCACTGATGGGCCACAGCGCCGAGCGTAGGACCGAGCCGCCACGTACCATTCGCCACACCGAGAATGGTGGCCATTCGGTCGACCTCAAGGAGATCCTGCAGAGCCAGCGAGTTCAGAGACTCATTGCTGAGGTCGCGACCAAGCTCAAGGTGTCGGACGGGCGAGATTCCCGCCGGTAGCTGGGAATACCGCAATCTGGGGTTCAATCGCGACTAGCTGACATCGAATGGGGTTTGGTCTTCTCTTCGTGCCCTTGGTGGGAGGGTACCTCTTTCTGACACGCTGTCACTGGACGCGCTTTTCCGTGCGCCGCCAGAGTGGGCATCATCTTCTCTTCGGGTCTGCGGCGACCGGTTTGGTGTTACTGTCGGTGGCTCGGATATTGACGCTCCTGGAGCCATGCGCGCCGTGCGCAGGGCCGGGCATTCCATGGAACTTCTTTTCGTCGATTCGATGAGGTCCGATTCGGTGGTTGAGCTCACTCTTCAATCGGGCAAGGTGTACGTCGGATGGATCCTCAACGCGGGTTTGGCCGAGCCCGAGCGGAAGTTCGTCGAAATGCAGCCCTTGGCCAGCGGATACAGGAACAGGAGTCTAGCTTCCAGGCGTAGCGCTACATAGAAGTCTAGGGTGGAGCTTCGTGGGCGGGCACCGAGCCGTTCGGTCTGAAGGCAAGGCACTGAAAGTAGTCGCCAACGCGCCTGTACTCGGATTCGTCCGAATCCATGAAGTGTTCGAGTCTCTGCATGACTTCGTCAGTGACCTCGGGTGCTGACATCTCAGCGAGCTCGTCGTTGGACAGGAGCTGTGTGTAGTAGACCCTCTCCCACCCATAGCCTCTGCCCTTCAAGGAGTAATTGTCTGGATTTTGCCTGTTTATGGGCGTCGCTCGAATAAAGCGCTTTAATCGGTCCACAAGGGCATTTTCCACTTGCTCCTTTCCGGGGTGCTGGTAGAGATAGAAACCCACCCAGACTCCTTGATGTGTGAACGTCATCGACCAACTGAGGGACTCAGGCTCGCCACCCAGACTCTGCGATGCCTCAACCAAATTTGCGTCTGTCCACCTCAACCAATAGTACGTGCGTTTGGGATTGTTGGACGACCTGGTCTCACAGCCCCGGCCCCTCAAGTAGCGTGCCACTGCCCTTCGCAACTTCTTCGGATCCTGTCTGGATTCCTGCACCAGTCTAACAAGCGCGCCGCGGTAGTCTGTCAGATCCCTCGGGACCCTTCCGCAAATGCCTTCATCGCCATCTTTGTCCAGGATCTGACGCATCTCCGTCAGAATGGAGCGATGCTTGTCGAGAAGTGCTCTGAAACCCACGCTCCCAGTGGGACGAATCCACCTTTCGATCACGTCGAGGTATTGTCGGACGAAGGCCCGTACGCCGCTAGAGTGGAAGTACCCGTCGGCAAGAAAACTGCCGACGGCCTTGTGGACGGAATCCCAGCCGACATGGGCCATGCCTGGGAAGCTCACGCTGCCGTCCGGCGAAGTGGTCAACAATACGCTCTTCACCGTGTGGTCCTCGTACTTGTCGCGCAGCTTGCGCTCGTATCTTTCGACCTGTTTACGGTGCCCAGAAGATGCTGGTCCCGTTTTGTTCTCAATGGCGACCACACACTTCTCTTTCTTGAATAGCACTGTGATGTCGACATAGTCCCGCTCTCTCCAGACAGCGACATTCGGCGCCTCAAGCCCGATTTTGGGAAGAGACCCTGCATTCGCGGACACAAGCCGCTCCTTGACCTGATCCGCGAACCATTCCAGAAATCGTGTGCCGATGCCGTGGGTGTCGTCGGGACGAAGCAACCACGCCAGCACATTGCTGTGGCGTATCTCGTAACTGGAGTACCGGAGAACCGTGAAGGTGTTGAATTCCCTTGGCTTCAGAAGCTCCTCATGGTATGCCCTGAACCCGGGGTCGGCGATCAGTTCCCGTAGGTCGGCCTCCACGCGTGTACCCCTCCTCGATGCAGCTCTTGCAGATACGCGTTTGTCGCAACGACCCTAGGGTTTCGTCGCACGCGTCGCAAGTGCGAATTCGAACACTCCATCCCGATTCGCGTCAATGACATCCCGCGATGCATCGCTCTGCTTCGCCCTACTCGAACCCCTCTCTCCCCTCGTCTCGTGCTTCAGCGGAGGAGGGGGCTACCCCCAAGGGTCCAACAGCGGCACCGACGTCCGCATGCGAAGCTTCGTCCACATGGCCGAATGGTCGCTCAACCCCGGGCGGCGCCATTCGTGATGGTATCCGCTGCCGATCACCTCGAAGTGCCGTGACACGAAGGTGTGATCGATGCAGCGCGGCCCATCGCCCTTGCTCACACGGTGCGTCACGGGTGCCTCCACCTCGAACCCGTGACGGTCACGGAATACATCGCGCAGGCCGTGGCGTGACGTGTCCGCCAGGACCGACCGGACACCTGCAGACCAGTCCGCACGAGGCCGGCCACGCAGTCTTCCGCGCGGCGGCGCCATCGCGCCTACGGAAGTGACCTCCTTTTCCGCGAATGTCAGAAACTGGCCCGAACGCAGAAACCGCCTCGGTTCATTGAAATCCCCGGTGAGGAAGCGAGGCGAATCACCCGCGCTACGGAGGGCCAACGCCAGCGTCTCGAAGGTCTCGATCTTCTTCCAGCCATGTCCGCTCCCGTGCGGGATGTGCGCCGTGAAGACATCGACTTCCCCTTCGGGTGCCTTGACCGTGACCCGGCCAAGCACCTCGGGAAACGGTGCCGAGCATCGCCAGGCGTCGCCTCCCGGGGGGTCGGTCAGCGGCCATCGGCTCGCGATCACGCAATGGTACCCCTTCTCTACCTCGCGGTCGCTGCAAGGCCGTGGCTCGTGACTATGCCAGACGTGTGGGAGCCCACGCTCTTCCAGTGCATCGGCGACTTTTTCTGCGTTCCTCGAACGGACCTCCTGCAGAGTCACGACGCCCGGTTCGCTCGAGGCAATCGCGTTTGCGACGGCGTTGATTCGCTTCGACGCGCCGAGCTGGTCAACGTTCCAGGAAAGCAGATACATCTTGGACTTCTCGTCGAGTGTGGGCTAGCCATCTGATTTTTCACGCGGGAGGGTACCAGGGTACGTTTCGCTCCGCGCGTCAGCAAACGCGTTCAACCATGGTCGCGCTTACAATCCGCGTGCAACTACCGATTGCGCCCGAGCGCGTGAGCTCGCGGCGGCGTTCTTCAGCGACGCAGGGGGTATCGCCGCGTGCTCCAGCACTTCTCCAGGATTCGCCTGGCGCCGACGATCCCACTCGAAAAGGACGCGATGCGGGACCTCCTCGAACTCAAGGACATCGCGCTTCTGTATGAGCTATGGACCTTCTTCCAGCTGGCCGACGAGATCACGGCGGTGTTGGAGAGTCCACCCGTTCGATCGGGAGGCCTGGCCAGCGGTCCCTTCGGGACGGGACGGGGAGTTTCGGTTCTGGTGGAGGGACGGGGGAAGAGGGCGACCATGGCAGTCCCGGTCGCGTTGAACTGCGCCGATCTGCAACTATCGGAAACCGGCACGGGGGGAAGCTTGTAGGTGTGTGGCTCAGCCGCGATCGTCTCTCGTACGAACAGGGGCCTCTGCAGCCGAAAAGGAGCGCGGCGACGACTCGACCTGGGGCCGCCGCTTCTCGTTCGCCCACGAGTACGCGCACTACTACCCTCGACATGACTCCTCTCTTGACGTTCACGTCAATGTTTACGACAATGTCGATGAGGATGTTTATTTCCTGCTGACCTACCGGAGGATCCATGGCGACCGCTGTAGCTCGGAAGCTCGACAGCATCAGGGAGTCCGGCGGCATAAGGGCTCGAGAGATCGCGCAGCTTCTGGAGACGACCCCACAGACCGTTTCGCGTTGGCAGACTGGCCGATCCACGCCCCGGCCGAACAGCCTCGACCGGCTTCTACGGCTGGAGTGGTTGGCTGGCCAGCTCGCCCAGGTGTATCCGCCGGATGACGCGCGAGTTTGGCTATTCAGTCCTCATATTGACCTTGATGGAGAGAGGCCGGTCGATCTCATCGCGGGAGACAGGATGGACGAAGTCCTCACGATCATCGACCGCCTGCAATCGGCTGCGTACACCTGATTCACGGTAGGGCGTATGACACCGCAGCGTCCTTTCGATCCTACACTTCTCGACGCGATCGAGGAGACGGTCATCCAGTGGCGAGGGGTGGTCTACAGACAGGTGTTCGAGGGTACCGATGTTCTGCGAGCGAACATTCGGGGCGCACGGTGGAACCCCCCGGAGGTGGAAGCTCTCTACTGTTCACTCCAATCCCGGACAGCTGCTGCCGAGGTGGACCATTTTATCGGTAGACAGCCGGTTCCCATTCGGACGCCCAGGATCACTCACAATCTGTCAGTCAAGTTGGTGACGGTAGCGGATCTCCGGAATCTCGAAACACTTGAGCGCTGTGAGATTACGTCCGAGATGGTGATGGGGGAGGACCTCTCGAAACCACAACTCGTCGGCGGCGCTGCCGCGTGGCTACAGTGTGCTGGCATGCTCATTCCAAGCGCCCGTGACGAAGGCGTCAACCTCGTGGTCTTCGTGAACAACATGGCCCCGACTGACCGGATTGATCTGGTGTCCCAAGAGGTGTACTGGAGTTGCCCCGCTATGACGGACACCTTTCCATTGGGTCGAACCAAGGAGGTGAGTCATGGCGGGAAGAAGACGAGGGCGGTATCCGCCCGAGTACAAGGAGCGGATCGTCGAGCTTGTGAGGGCCGGTCGTAGTCCAGGGTCTTTGGCCCGGGAGTTCGAGCCGTCTGAACAGACGATCCGGAACTGGGTCAAGCAGGCGGACCTGGACGAGGGTCTCCGGAGCGACGGACTGACGACCGAGGCGCGCAAGGAGATGAGGGAGCTGAAGCGGGAGAACAAGCGGCTCAGGATGGAGCGGGACATCCTAAAAAAAGCAGCGGCCTGGTTTGCGAAGGAGAGCGGATCGATCCCCAGCGGGGGTATGCGTTCATGAAGGCGTACCGGGCCAGCTTCCCGCTTGCGGCCATGTGCCGGGTGCTGGGTCTCTCCCCCAGCGGGTACTACGACTGGCTGCGGCGCGCGCCCTCGGCGCGGGCGCGGCGCGACACTGAGCTCAAGGACAGGATCCTGGCGAAGTGGATCGAGAGCGGCGGGATCTACGGCTGCCCGCGGATCCACGCGGCCCTCCTGGCCGAGGGCGAGCGGGTGGGCCGCAAGCGGGTAGCGCGGCTGATGAGGGAGCTCGGCATCAAGGGCGTGACGCGCAGACGCTTCAAGACGGGCACGACGAAGAAGGACCCCAAGGCCGGGCCCGCGCCGGACCTGGTGAACCGGGACTTTTCCGCCAAGGGCCCCGACCAGTTGTGGGTGGCCGACATCACGCAGGTGCGCACCTGGGCGGGATGGCTGTACCTTGCCGTGGTGCTGGATGCGTGGAGCCGGAGGATCGTCGGATGGGCGATGGAGACCCGGATGCCGGCCGAGCTGGTGGGCAACGCGCTGACGATGGCGATCACCTGCCGCCAGCCGAAGGGTCCGGTCGTCCATCATAGCGACCAGGGCTCGCAGTACACGTCGTTGACGTTCGGCCAGCGGTGCCGGGACGCCGGCGTCGTGCAGTCGATGGGCTCGGTTGGCGACGCGTACGACAACGCGATGTGCGAAAGCTTCTTCGCGACGCTGGAGTGCGAACTCCTCGACCGGCGGAGCTTCCGGACCGTAGCCGAAGCACGGCGCGAAGTCTTCAGCTTCATCGAGGGCTTCTACAACACCCGTCGGCTCCACTCGTCGCTCGGCTACAAGTCGCCCGCGAACTTCGAGAAACTCAACCATGCGGCGTGAAGTGAACCTGCAGCGCCGGGGCGACCGAAGCTCTCCGGGCTTCTCCGGCCTGCTCGCTTCGTCCGGGTCTCTCGTTGCCCCTCTCCAGCGTTGGAGGGCGGAGCGAAGAAACCATATCAGACACCATCAACCCCAAAAACTAACCGTCCGTGAAAGCGGGGCAGGTCCACCCCCCTCACAACACCACCCTCACCACCACCTCACCCGGCACGATCTCCTCCATCCCCAACTCCCTCAACACCGCATTCACCTCCACCAGCTCCTCGTCCCAGACGCCCTGCATCCTGAACAGATGCCCCCTCAACCGCTCCACCATGATCTCGAACACCGCGTACATCCCGCTCCCCGGCCGCCCATCCCCGCGCTCCGACATCGACAGCAGGTTGGCCAACCGATTGTTCACCTTGATCGGGAAGTTCAGCGGGTCCTGATTCGACCGGTTCCGCACCTGGTAGATATCCGCCTCCACCGCCGAAGCTGCCTCCCGCAGCCGCTCCCCCGCCTCCGCCAACCCCGCATCGTCCGACGCCTCGAGCCGCTCGTCCAGCTGCGCCTTCACGTCCCGGATCACGATCACCGCCGAGTTCGCCGCATCCACCTGGTCGCGGATCCGCATGCCGAACTCGTACTGCGCCACCAGGTCCTCGTCCGTCACGTCGGTGATCCACGGGTTCCGGCGCACCTCGACCTCGGTCATTTCGGACCGGTCGCCCACCGTCAGCCGCACCCCAAACGTCCCGGGCGGCACCGCCGGCGACATCGTGCGCACGCCCCACAGAATCATCCCGTCGAAGGTCGCGGCCGGGTCCGTGCGCAGATCCCACCGCACCCGGTTCAGCCCGCCAGCCACCGGTAGCGCCGGTCCAGCCCACCGGTCACGCTCCTCCCCCTCTGCCGCAGGCTCGAAGGTGCGCACGACGTCGCCGTCGGCATCGAGGATTTCCAGCTTGGCATCGGCCGCGCTCTCAACCCCATCCCCCACCCACCACGACAGCACCACGCCATTCGCGGACCGGTACGCCGCGGCCGGCTCGAACAGCACCAGGTCGCGCGCCGTCGTGCCCGCCTCGAGCTGACGCAGCGGCGCCACGTTGTCCAGCGACCAGAACCCCCGCCCGTGACTCGCCATCGCCAGCTCGTCGTGCTCCGGAATCACGTCGGTGATCGGGATGTCGGGCAGCCCCGGGTTGAGCTCCTGCCACACCTCGCCGTCGTCGAACGAGATGTAGACGCCGTGGTTGGTGCCGGCGTAGAGCAGTCCGGCGCGCTGCGGGTCCTCGCGGATCGAGTTGACGTAGGCGTCGTCGCGGATGCCGCTGGTGATCCGCGTCCAGGTCTCGCCGAAGTCGTCCGTTTTCCAGATGTGTGGTCGGAGGTCGTCGAGGAGCGCGCGGCGAGCCGACACGTAAGCTGCGGCGTCGTTGAAGGACGAGGCGTCGATCAGGCTGACGCGTCCGAAGTCGGGCATGTCGGGTGGCGTCACATTGGCCCAGTTGGCCCCGCCGTCGCGAGTGACGTGCACGAGCCCGTCGTCCGATCCGGTCCAGATGATGTCGGTGTCGCGCTTGCCCGGGCCGACCGAGAAGATGGTCGCGTAGACCTCGGGGCCGTTCATGTCGCCGGTGATGGGGCCGCCGGAGTGGCCGAGCGTCATGGGGTCGGCGCGGGTCAGGTCGGGGCTGAGCGCGTCCCAGTTGGTGCCGCCGTCGGTGGTGCGCCAGAGCCGGTTGGACGAGGCGTACAGGGTGTTGGGATCGACGGGCGAGAAGATGATCGGGAAGGTCCACTGCCAGCGCTCGACCATGTCGAGGGCGGGCTCGCCCGAGTAGAACCAGGGGTAGGGATTGACCTCGCGTGAAGTGCCCAGGCGGCGGTTGAACTTGTCGATGTAGCGGCCGTTGTTGGTGCCCGAGAAGAAGACGTCGAGGTCCTCGGGATCGGGGGCGATGTAGCCGGGCTCGCCGCCGCCGGCCCGGTAATGGACGTCCATCGAGCCTTCGGTGATCGCGGGTGCGCGGGCGCCCTCATCGCCGGCGGTGTCGGCCAGGGCCTGCTCGAAGCGCGTCGCGTTCCAGCCGGACGGCAGGCAGAGCGTGCTGTTGTCCTGCTGCGAGCCGCAGATGTGCCAGGGGATGTGCGCGGTCGTGACGCCGTGGTAGAACTGCGCGGTCGAGAACTCCTGGTCGGTCCACTCGCTGCCGGTGGTGAAGCTGACCGCGCCGCCGCCGTCGTTGGCGACCACGACGTGGGCGGGGTCGTCGGGGTCGATCCAGAAGTCGTGGAAGTCGCCGTGGGTGCCGTTGTTGATGACTTCGTAGGTGGCGCCGCCGTCGGTCGAATGGAAGAACGAGGTGTTCTGCACGTAGACGACGTCCTCGTCGTGATGGTCGGCGAAGACGTGCGTGTAGTAGAAGGCGCGCTGGCGAATGCGGCGCTCGTCGTTGATGAGCTCCCAGGTGGCGCCGCCGTCGTCGCTGCGGAAGAGGCCGCCGTCGTCGTGCTCGAAGAGGGAGTACACACGGTTCGAGTTCGCGCTCGAGACGGCCAGCCCGATGCGCCCGACGACGCCTTCCTGCGGCATGCCGGGGTTGCGCGTGATCTCGGTCCAGGTGTCGCCGCCGTCGTTGGACTTGAACATGCCGCTGCCGGGCCCGCCGGAGGACATGGTGTACTCCGTGCGGAAGGCCTCCCACATTGACGCGTAGAGGACGTCCGGGTTGTTGCGGTCGAGGGCGAGGTCGATCGCGCCGGTGCGCTCGTCGCGGAAGAGGACTCTCGTCCACGTGTCGCCGCCGTCGGTCGAACGGAAGACGCCGCGCTCCTCGCTCGGCACCCCGTACTTGCCGAACGATGCGACGTAGACGATGTCCGGGTTGGTCGGGTGGATTCGGATCTTGGAGATCCCGTGCGACTCGGCGAACCCGACGTGCTCCCAGGTGGCGCCTGCGTCGCGGCTGCGGTAGACGCCGTCGCCCGGCAGGATGTTGCCGCGAATGCACGTCTCGCCGGTGCCGATGAAGACGAGGTCGGGCTCGGTTTCGGCCACCGCGACCGCGCCGATGGATGCCGAACCGATCTGGAAGTCGGTGACGGGGAACCAGTCGTCGCCGCCGTTGGTGGTCTTCCAGAGGCCGCCGCCTGTTGCGCCGAAGTAGGCTTCGTCGGGGCGCCCCTTGACGCCGGAGGTGGCGATCGAGCGGCCGCCGCGGTCCGGGCCGAGGTTGCGCCAGGAGTATCCGGCGAGGAAGTCGGGGTCCAGGGTGACTTGCTGGGCGGCGAGGGGCGGGGCGGCGGCCAGGGCCGGGAGGCCGGCGAGCAAAGCCGCGGCGAGGGCGAGCGGCCCCGCGAGGGCTGGGCGCTGGGCTGAAGAGTGCTTCACGGTGGCGAATCCTGTGCGTGGGGACGTTGAATCAGCGGGGTCAAGCTATTGGAGGGGTGGAGGGGGGGACAAGCGGGGATGCGCCATGACCGGTTTCTGATGCGTCGACCTGCCCCGCAATCGGTATTCGGACGGGTCAGCCGGAGAGGTCGACCTTCATCTCGGGATCGTAAACGGCGTCACCTCGAGGGATTCAACGTCCATCTCGTCCCTGTGCACGCCGACAACCGCCGCAGAGTCGAAGTGGAAGACCGTAAGGGCTTTCGGCACGGACAGGCTGCAGATGAACGCGCCCGTCTCTTCGAAGCCCAGCCATTCATTGGCGGTCGAGCCCGGGCGGGCGAACGTCCGGATCCATATTCGACCCTGGGGGTCAATCCGAATCTCGGTGACGGCCGGAAACGTGTCCTTGGCCGGAAACGCGTTCAGGCTCCTGCGAAGGGCGGGTGCCAAATCGTCGGCTGCTCCCTCCAGCCGAGCGGCTCTGTAGGCCGTCCCGTCGTCCCCGCGCACGGACAGGTCACCTGGCTCCCAACGAACAATCGACTCGAGTCGCTCTCCGCGATGCACCCGAACCTCCGGCGAGCTGCCATCCGAAGTGTACAACAGGTTGCCGTGGGTCGAAAAAACACCTCTCGACTCAAAGGCCGGCCTGCCCATCCTCCCTCTCCCTGGACCAAGCAGCCCCAGTTCCCCATACGGCAGCGTCGCCAGCGTGTCGAGCAGCCTGCCGCCCCAGTCGTACCGAAGGACTTGCAGGAATTGCGGCACCAACTGCGTGTCGAACGGTCGCACATCGTGGCTCCCGACGGCTATCCCCTCACGCCCGATCACACCCACGTGGCCGGTGGGATTGGGGACCGGCGGGTGGAGCCTGACGCTTCTCCCCTGAGACCCGTCCTGCCCGAATATCTCCAGTCGCCCCGAGCCCCAATCCCAGACAACGATGGAGTCGCCGGCGAAAAAGTCGAGTTCGACTGGATCCATGAACTCTCCAGGGCCTTCTCCCTGGCGCCCGACGGGTCGGAGAAACTCCCCGTCTCGACCGAACATCAACAGCTCCTCGGAGCCCCGGTTCACCAAAACGAGGCGGCCGTCCTCCATCCGGTCGAGGTCTTCTATCCGGAAAAGCGTCCATTCCCCAGAGGCCGGGCTGGCGACGCGCGTGTCCGGTGCTTCGGCCAGCGAACAAACGGCTCCGTCATCCCGATCGGCAGCATTGCTCGTGGTGATTCGAATCCCGGCGCTGTCCCTCACGCTGAAATCGCTTTGGAGCGCTGCAGCTTCGGAACCGGCGGAAGCCAGGGCGACCAGGGCCGCCAACAACCCGATGCGTGAAACGGTCGGCGGCCTCCTCGACGCGCGCCTGCCGGTCACGGTGAAACCGCCGATGGTGCGCATGGATTCCGGGTCACACTCGGAGGTAGGGTGATCGGGACGGGCGGGAACTGTATGGCACTCAAACGTGGGCCGCAATGCCAACTGCTACCCGCGACTGCGACGAGATTGCGATTCCACGGCCACGGCAGTTGCGCTTCCGCCGTCACAATGATTGCACAGCCATTGCTGTTGCCATTGCAATACCGTGATTGACATCGCATCTTGGGAACCATGAAACCTATTGGTGCAGAGCCGGCAGCCTACCGGCCCCGAATAGCCGACCTGGAGTTGGCCTCGCGACTAGCATCCTCGGGTGCAGTCGTCATCGAGGGGCCGAGGGTCTGCGGGAAGACCACGACAGCACGGCAGGCGGCGGCGAGCGAGGTGCTCATGGACGCCGATCCCCGTGTCAGCGAGACCATGGCCGTGGACCCGGGATTGTTGCTGGCGGGAGCCTCCCCGAGGTTGATCGACGAATGGCAGGCGGAGCCGGCGATATGGAACCATGTCCGGCGGGCCGTGGACGACAGGCCGAGCCTGGGGCATTTCATCCTGACAGGCTCGGCGGTTCCCGCCGACGACGTGACGCGGCACACCGGCGCCGGCCGAATGAGCCGACTGCGCCTTCGTCCGATGTCACTCTTCGAACTGGGACACTCCACCGGTCACGTGTCACTCAAGCAGCTTGTGGCCGGCGGTCCTCTGCGCAGCACCTCGAGCGAACTGTCGCTGAAAGCGCTGGCTGAACTGCTTTGCGTGGGAGGTTGGCCGGGCCACCTGCGCCGGCGTTCGAGCGATGCGGCAATGCTCGCCAACGAGGACTACCTGGCCGAAGTCTGCCGGGTCGACATCAGCCGTGCGGGGGGAGTCAAGCGGGACCCGGAGAAAGTCGCGCGTTTCTTGCAATCACTGGCGCGCAACACGGCAACGGCGGCAACGGCCGCAACCATGGCACGCGACGCCCAGGGCTCCGACCCGGCGTTCACCGAGCAGACCGCGCGCTCCTACCTCGCCGCGCTGGAACAGCTCATGGTCGTCGAACAACAGCCCGCATGGGCACCCCACCTTCGCTCGCGCTCCCGGCTCCGGACCTCACGCAAACGGCACTTCGTCGATCCTTCGCTTGCGACCGCGGGACTTGGAGCGGGGCCGGAGCATCTGCTCAGGGACGTTCCGTGGTTCGGCCTCCTGTTCGAGTCCATGGTCGTGCGTGACTTGCGAGTCTACGCACAGGCGATGCGCGCCAAGGTGTATCACTACCGCGACAACACCGGTTTGGAAGTCGATGTCATCGTCGACGCTGGGCCCGGGCGATGGGCCGCCTTCGAGATCAAGCTGGGAGCGGGCCGGATTGAAGACGCTGCGAAGACGCTGCTCACCTTCGCCGAGCGGGTCGACACGGCCCGCTGCGGCGCCCCGGCAGCTCTGGCTGTGGTTACCTCCACCGGCTACGGATACCAGCGCCCGGACGGCGTGGCCGTGATTCCCGTGGGCGTGCTTGGCCCGTGATGGAAGGTCAAGCTACCGGAGGGGCGGAGGGCGGGACAACCGGATTGCCGACCATCGGTTCGGTTGCGAGTATTGCGTAGCACCCCGCATCGCCGAAGGGAACCCACATGCGCCGGTTCGCGATCGTCCTGGCCGCTCTGCTTGTGCACGGATGCGGCTTCCCCCTGCTCGGGGTCTGCACCGACGAACTGGTGCACGGCATCAATGTCACGGTCCGCGACTCGTTGACGGGCGAGCTGCTCGGCTCGGACCCAGCCGGGGAGCTGACGGACGGTTCCTACCACGAGACGATGGAGTCCGCCGGACCTGGTCGCCTGCAGGGGGCCTGGGAGCGCCCCGGCACCTACGATGTCGAGATCACGGCCGACGGGTATCGAGCGTGGAACCGGAAGGGCGTCGAGGTGCAGATGGAGTGGGACGGGTGCCACGTTGAGACGGTCGAGCTCAAGGTCAGCATGTTCTTGACGGCGGCGCAGCTCCAATGACAAGCAGGCATGACAATATGTAATGTCAAGCTTACAATTCTGACTCGGCCCCTATCAAAACTTCCTTTCTCTACGTAAACGCTAAGGAAAGCGAACGGCGCGAATCTTTCGTTATCCAATTGATCGGTGTGGCGTTAGCAAAACTTCTTTCCCAGCCAGGGGCGTAAGGAAAGCGAACGCCTTGAACCTTTCCTACGGTGACGTCAACTTGGGAGGGTCCCAGCGGTGTGACACAAACCCCCGGCTCCGAAGCCCGATCTCATGAGACGCGAATCCACCGGAAGCTACGAAGTGACCGTCGGTGGCGGAGAAACCGTGCGCGCCTTCGTGCCGCGACCTCTCCCACCGGTACCCAAGGTCGATTCCCGCGAGAGCCTTGGCCGTCTGCTCGAAGAAGCCGCCGCCGCGCTTGGCCGTCTCGATGCGGTTACCGAACTGCTACCGGACCCAGACGTCTTCGTGTACGGCTTTGTACGGAAGGAAGCCGTCCTGTCCTCCCAGATCGAAGGGACCCAGTCTTCGCTGGCAGACCTGATGCTCCACGAAGCGGGGGGGGTGCCCGGCGCCGACCGCACCGACGTACTCGAAACATCCAACGCCGTAGCCGCCCTGAATCACGGAGTTGAGCGCCTGCGAGGCGACTTCCCGATCTCCAATCGCCTGATGCGGGAGATGCACGGCAAGTTGCTGGCAAGCGGTCGCGGGAAGGCCATGATGCCAGGTGAGTTTCGGCGATCACAGAACTGGATCGGTGGATCGCGGCCCGGAAATGCGGCCTTCGTTCCGCCACCCCCCAATCACGTCCAGGAATGCATGGCCGACCTCGAGCGGTTCATTCACGCCACGGACGACGGGCTTCCCGTGCTGGTGAAGGCCGGGCTCGCCCACGTCCAGTTCGAAACCATCCATCCCTTCCTCGACGGCAACGGGCGGCTGGGCCGATTGCTGATTACCCTCATGCTGTGCGACACCGGACTGCTCCGGGAGCCGCTGCTGTACCTCAGCCTGTACTTCAAACGGAACCGAAGCACCTACTACCAGCTTCTCAACGACACCCGGCACACTGGAGATTGGGAAGCCTGGCTGAGGTTCTTTCTGGATGGCGTGCGTGAGGTAGCGGAAGCGGCCGTCGCTACGGCCCGGGCCGTCAGCGATACGATCCGGGAGGACCGATCGCGGATCGGCCGCCTCGGGCGGCGCGCGGGTTCGGCGCTGCGAGTGCACCAGTCCCTGGTTGAACGTCCCGTAGGGGACATTGGGCTGCTCGCTTTGCGCACGGGCTTGTCCGGGCCGACCGTGGCCGCGGTGTTCAAGGTGCTCGAAGAACTCGGCATCGTGGAGGAGATAACGGGCCGCCGAAGAGGGAAGATCTTCGCGTACGAACGCTACCTTGCCGTTCTGCGCGAAGGGACGGAAGATCCCCCGGGGTAGGGAGAGCAGCGATCCTGCCTGGAGAGGTCCACAAATGCCACGTGACTGCTTCTAACGCCCATCCTCGCAAGCGCGGCGGCCGTGCGTTTCCTTCGCAAACAGAATCTTCGCCATCCCCGTGTCAGCGTCCATTGCTTCCCCGGATACTCGCCAGCCCCGCGCACGATAGAACCTGTTGGTACGAACGTTGGCGGCGAAGCTCTCGAGCCGGATCACCTCGTGCGACTTGAAGAGGCGCGCCTCGGCATGTGCCAGCATCTTCCCTCCAATACCACGACCCTGTCGGACCGGATGTACCATGAGAAGATCGAGCAGATCGCCATCGATGACGTAGACGGCAACCAACTCGCCGTTCTCTTCCGCAACGTGGCACGTCGCCAGGTGCGCTGCCATGTACTGCTCCACTGCATCGCCTGCGAGCCAGGAGTCGAGAACGTCCGGGGGAAGAAGTCCCGCGTAGTTTGTCTCGATTACGCGGCGACTGAGCTTCGCAAGCACGTCCGCGTCTTCGGCACGGGCTGGCCTTATGTCCATCGTCTCCCCCGGGTCGCGTTGCTCTCGATCCTCCCGCCACCGGTCCACCACCGCATTCACCCACCCGACCACCACACTCGTCACGATCCCGATCGTAGCCGCAACCGCATTGCTGAAGACGTCGAAGTTGTCGTAGACCCGGTTCGGCAACACCGCCTGAATCCCTTCATCCAGCCAGCCCACCAGCACAGTCACTACGAACGCGAGCAAGGCCGGCACCGGCACCCGGCGGCCGTTTTCCGAACGCTCGCTGAGCGCGTTGTAGATCAGGACCGCGACGATGCTGTACTCCATCAGGTGGGTGCGCTCCTCGGGGCTGACGCCCATGCGGAGCACCGTCATCGCGTAGACGGCCGTGACGCCGAGCACTATCCACACATCGCGCCCCCCGGGACGCCTCTTCAGCCCACTTCCGACGATGGCCGCCACCGTGAGGAACATGAGGAAGAAGAACACGGCAGGCAGCAGCGGGTGATCGCGCAGGACCTCGGCCAGCGTCCCTGCCAGCCCCAGGGTGGAATAGATGGCCACCACGACGGCCAGCGTCCAGAGCCAGAGACGGCGTTCTCGAGCGGAGGTGAAGAGAGACATGGGCGCCAATTGTAACAGCCGGGCCCGGCAAAGACAGACGTTGCTCCCCCTTTGCCGGGCCCGTAGCGTACAGGACTTCCCGACACTCCAGCGGTCCAAGAGCCCATGGCCTCCTCGCAATCCGGCGCGAACGACATCCGCGATACCCCGGTCTACACCATTTCGGCCGTAGCCCGGCACCTCGGCCTGCCGAGCGGCACGCTCCGCCATTGGGTGGTCGGCCGGTCGTACAGTCGAAGAAGGCGATCCGCATACATCGAGCCGCTGATACACGCCCCGGCGTCGAGCGGCCTGATCTCGTTCAACAACGTGGTCGAAGCACACTTGCTGATGCCTTTCCGCTCGCGGGATCTCAGCAGGATGGCCGCGGTTGGCCGGGCGATCACGTCGGCCGAGGCAACCCTCGGGGTCAAGCGCCTGCTCTTGCGCGACGAGCTGGGCACATCGGGCCAGGACATCCTCCTCGATCGCATCGAGCAGTTGCTGAAGCTGTCGCGGTCGGCCCGGGTGGCGGTGCGGCACATGCTCTCGGCCTTTCTGGACCGGATCGATCGCGATGATGATGGTCTGCCGATCCGACTCTATCCGTTCGGGCCCTTCGGTTCCGCGAACCGGAAGACGATCGTGATCGACCCGCACGTCGCGTTCGGACGACCGGTGGTGGCGGGGTCGGCCGTCGAGACTGCTTCCCTGGCCGGTCGCGTGGACGCGGGGCAGGACCTCCAGGCCGTTGCCGACGACCATGGACTCGACGTGGTCCAGGTTTTGGACGCCATCGTGTACGAAAGGGCGGTCTAGGCGCGCAGTCGCGCACGGGCTGCGACGGGCGGTGGCGCGCCCCGGAACGACGGCGTTAGGGTTAGCAGTATTGGCCGTCTATGCGGGTATTGTGCGGGCCACGACAACTGCACGCCACAAAAGCGGTACGTCATTGACAAGGAGCGACTTATGCAGAAGCGAATGATATTGTCCGGCCTGGCGCTGGTCGCCGTTCTTGGGACGCCGGCTTGCAAGGAGAGCCCGGCCGAACCACCCCCACCGCCGGCATTCGAGCCGGGTCCGCTGGGCGCGGTCACGCTGGAGGCGGGCGAGGCCGTGCGGCTCCGCATGCTGCTCTCGGTCACGGTCGCGCCGACGCTCGGGGCCGTGTCCCGCCAGGGAGCGGAACTCGCCGTCGAGGATGTGGGCCCCGTTCGCGGGCGCGAGGTCGCGCTGGGTGATCCCGTCGACACGAGCTGTTCGCCGGCGGGCGGGCGGGCAGGTGCGATGGGAGTCCTCGGGGACCCGCAGGTTGTCGGCATCATCGGCACAAACTGCTCGGCCGCGGCCGTTGCGGCGTCGCCCGTCGTCACTGACGCGGGCCTGGTCATGATTGCGCCGAGCAACACCTCTCCCCGGCTGACCTCCGACCTGGCCGGCAACGAGGCGCCCGACCATCACGCCGGCTATTTCCGCGTGGCGTCCAACGACCTGCACCAGGCGCGGGCCCTGTCGGACTTCGTCTACAATCAGCTCGAGCTGCGGAGCGTGGCCACGGTCCAGGACGGTGACCCGTATACCTCGGCCCTCGTGGCGGCGTTCGCGGACGCGTTCTCGGCCCTCGGGGGCGAGGTGCCGGCCGAGGCCCGAATCGAGAAGGGCGAGACCGACATGACCGACGTTCTCGTGGACTTCGCGGACGCGGGCCCGGACGCCATCTTCTTCCCGCTGTTCGTCACCGAGGGGTCGGCCTTTGCCGAGCAGGCGAAAGCCTTTGACGGACTTGAAGGGACGACGCTGATTTCCGCGGCTGCGCTCCTGGTCTCGGCGTTTCTGGAGACGCCCCAATCGGAGGGGATCTATTTCGCCGGACCGGAATCGGACTATGGCTCGAACGTCAACGAGGTGACGGGGCAAAGCGGGGCGCAGGTGCTCTCAGCGTTCGAGGCAAGGCACGGCGGGTTCCCCGGATCACCCTACTGGGCACACACCTACGATGCGACCACCATGCTCCTCTCGGCCATCGACGCCGTTGCCGTGGAGGAGGGCGACAAGCTGCACATCGACCGCGCGGAACTGCGCCGGCAGGTGGGCGCAACCGCCATGAGCGGCCTGGTCGGCACGGTTTCCTGCGACGCGTTCGGGGACTGTGGAACGGGCCGGATGAACATCTACCACCACACGGACAGGGGCATCACGGACATCTCCAGGCTTCCGGTCGTATACGTCTACAATCCCTGACGGATCCGCACGACCTCGGTCAGGCGCAAAGCGAAGGGCGCCCTGTTCGGCCTCGACACCGTCCCCTCCAGATCCCTCTGGTATTCGTGCGAGGTCACCAGCCTGCTCTCGGGGTCCCACAGGATGACGCCGGTCGACGATCCCTTCATGGACTGTCGCGTCAGGTTGCCCGCCCGTCCCGTGTAGATCCTGAATTCCACCTTGCCCGTCGCCGCGATGTGCAGAAGCCCGCGTCCATCCACCACGGTGTCTCCGACCAGAGTGTAGCCATAGACCGTTCTGGAGATCACTTCCGTCACCCTTCCGTCGGTGTGCCACCTCAGCGTATCCAGCCAGGTGCCGCCCGGTTCCACGATGGTGTCCGGCAAGCGGGGAAAGAGGTCGTAGGCGAGCCCGGCGAGGGAAAAGACCTCGGCGTCCACGCCGGACAGTTCGGGAAACGACTCCACTTCGACAACGCCGCGCCGGTTCAGCAGGAACTCGAGGGTGCCGGCCAGGTACTCGAGGTCCGTGGCCCCGGTTGCCTGCACGGGATCTGTCAGGGTGCCCTCGAATCCTCCCGCGATGCCCCTGACCCGCATGCCCTCCGGGGCTCTTTCGAAGGACAGGTCCAGCGACATCCCGTATTCCCCCGCGACTTCGAGATCTCCGACGGGTGACTTCGCGATGCCCGCGACGGTGTCCGTGATCTCGTAGACGGCATGTGGCGGGGACGGAAACCCGTAGCTGAGCCAACCGGGCGGATAGGGACTGGCCGGACCCGTACAACCCGCGAGGGCTGCAACCGCGGCAAGCGTCGGCAGGGCTTTCACTCGGTGTTGGCTCCAGGGACTGGGGAGTTGGCTGCGGTACCGCCATTTGCAACTATACATTTAGGAGTATGTGGCTTCGCATGGCAAGCCCCCGATCCGGAATCGAAACTGAGCTGCTGGCGGCAGGCGGGAGGTTCGCATACATGTATTACCGCCGGGCGCACTTCCGCCGGCCCGTCCGGCGGCCCGTGGGTAGAGCCGCCGGAGCAGCAACGCAGAGCTGTAGCCTTGGAGTGGCAGGATGTATACTAGACACGACACATTGTAATGTTCTCTTTACGTTGTGAACGCGTGAGGCGAGGCGGCCCATTGCGCATGTATCGCCGCGCCGGACCCGGTTGGTTCGGTGCCGCAGTGCTCGCGCTCTCGCTGTCGACGGCGCTGCCGCCGGGGCTCGTCGCTCAGGACTACGTCTCCCTCCTCCCTCCCATGGAGTGGCGCTCGATCGGCCCTGACCGCGGCGGACGGTCGATCGCGGTGGCGGGCCACGCCGAACGGCCGTTCGAGTACTACTTCGGCGCGACGGGCGGCGGGCTCTTCAAGACCACAGACGGCGGGACCACATGGGCCCCGGTGACCGATGGACAGGTCGGCAGCGCCTCGGTCGGCGCGGTGGCGATGGCGCCCTCCAACCCCGACATCGTCTACATCGGCATGGGCGAGGTGCAGCTGCGCGCCAACGTGCTTCAGGGCGACGGCGTCTACCGCTCCGACGACGCCGGGAAGAGCTGGCGGCACCTCGGCCTGGCCGACACCCACGCGATCGGGCGCATCCGCATCGATCCCACCGACCCCGACCGCGCGTACGTGGCGGCACTCGGCCATCCGTTTGGGCCAAACGCCGAGCGCGGCGTCTTCCGTACCAGCGACGGCGGCAAGACGTGGGAACGGGTCCTCTTCCGCGACGAGCACACCGGCGCCGTCGACCTCGTCATGGATCCGAGCAATCCGGACATTCTGTACGCGACCCTCTGGCAGGTATATCGCAAGCCGTGGCGCCTTTGGAGCGGGGGCGAGGGATCGGGAATCTTCAAATCCACCGACGGCGGCAACACCTGGACCGAAATCACGCGCAACCCGGGGCTGCCGTCCGGCGTCCTAGGCAAAGTCACGATCACCGTCTCCGGCGCCGACCCGGACCGCGTCTGGGCCAACGTCGAAGCCGAACGGGGCGGACTCTACCGATCCGACGATGGCGGCGATTCCTGGGAACTCGTCAACAACCATCGCGACATCTGGCAGCGCGCGTTCTACTTCCAGCGGCTGGAGGCCGACCCGGCCGATCGCAACACGCTGTACATCCTCAACTTCCGGCTCATGCGCTCGACCGACGGCGGCCGGACCCTCGAGAGCGTGCCCGAGACCCACGCCGACCATCACGACCTGTGGATCGATCCCACGAACCCGCTGCGCATGATCAACGGCAACGACGGGGGCGGCGTCGTCACGGTCAACGGCGGCCGTACCTGGACCTCGATGCGGTATCCGACCGCCCAGATCTATCGCCTGGCGACGACCGCGGACTTCCCCTACCACGTGTGCGGCGCGCAGCAGGACAACTCGACGGCGTGCGTGTCATCCGAGCCGGGGCATCTGCGCAACCCTCGCGGCCCGAGCACCGAGTGGATGTACGCCGTAGGCGGAGGCGAGATGGGCTACATCGCGCAGCATCCCGCCGACCCCGACATCTTCTACGCCGGCGCGACCAACACCCTCACGCGCTACGATCGGGCGACCGGCATGGTCACGGACATCCAGCCGTGGCCGCGCATCGTCATGGGCGAGCCCGCGCGCGACATGCACGAGCGGTGGAACTGGACCTACCCCATCGCGGTGGCCCCCTCGCCGCCGCACGCGCTGTACGTCGGATCGCAGCACCTGTGGCGGTCCCTCGACGAGGGCGCGTCGTGGGCGAAGATCAGCCCCGATCTGACGCGCGCCGAACCGGAGACGCTCGACGACTCCGGCGGCCCCATCGTGCTCGACCAGGACGGACCCGAGATCTACGGCACGTTGTACTCGATCGGCCTCTCTCCGCACGATCCCGAGACGATCTGGACCGGCTCCGACGATGGTCTCGTCCACCTGTCGCGCGATGGCGGCACCACCTGGGACGATGTCACACCCCCCGACATGCCCCCTCACACGCGCGTCATGACCGTCGAGGTGTCTCCGCACAGTCCGGCGCGCGCGCACGTGGCCGGCATCAGGTACGAGATGGACGATCGGAGGCCGTATGTTTGGAAGACCGACGACTACGGCGCGACCTGGACCCCGATCAGCGACGGCATCCCCGATGGCGCATTCACGCGTGTAATCCGCGAGGACCCGAAGCGTCAGGGGCTCCTGTACGTGGGCACCGAGCAGGGCGTGCACGTTTCCTTCGACGCCGGCGCAACCTGGAACGACCTGTCCTTCCAGCTTCCCACCACGCCCGTCACAGGCATCGCGGTCGAGGAACGCGACCTGGTGATCAGCACCCACGGCCGTTCCTTCTGGGTCCTCGACGACATCGAGACGCTGCGGCAGCTCAACGCGGAGGTCGCCGGGGCGGACGCCACCAGCCCCCAAGTGCATCTCTTCCGTCCCGCGGACGCGATTCGACGGGCCGTCCCCGCTGTGATCGACTTCCGCGTGAGCCAGCCGGGGCGCGTGTTGCTCGAGGTCCTGTACCACGACGGTGAGCACGGACGAACTCTCGTCGACGACGACCTGGGCGCAGGCACCCACCGAGCCCGCTGGGACCTCCGCTACCCGGGCGCGGTGTCGTTCCCGGGAATCGTTCTGGAGGGCGGCAATCCGGCTGTCGGCCCTTGGGCCCCGCCGGGCCGCTACCGGGCGCGGCTGACCGTCGGCGACGTGACTCGCGAGGCGGCCTTCGAGGTACAGCCCGACCCACGGCTCGGGAACGTTCCCGCCACCGCCTTCGCCGACCAGTTTCGCCTGGCCATGGCGATTCGCGACGCCGAGAGCCGGGCGAACCGAACCGTGATGACCGCGCGGGATCTCGTTGCCGAGGCAAACGCGATCGTCACGGGAATCGAAGACGCTGCCCTACGCGGCGACGTGTCAGCCCTCGCGGCTGGAATCGAAGCGGTCGCGGGAGAGCTATATCAACTCCGCAACCAGAGCCCGAAGGACAAGATCGCCTTCCCCATCAAGCTGAACGACCGCCTGACCGGGCTCCGCAGCCACCTGGAGCGGGGAGACGGCACGCCGATTGACGCCTACCAGGCAGTCTTCGCCGAGCTGTCGGCAGAGCTCGACGTCCATCTGCGCGCCTTCGAGACGATGCTCGCCGACGATCTGCCCCGCTTGAACCGGCGGCTCGTCGCATCGGGGTTCCCCCAGCTGGAGGTCAGGGCTCCACGCTCTTGAGTCGGCGCTGGCCCTGGCCCGCGACACCGGTGGTGGCGCGCCAACGAAGGTGCGGTGGTGCGCTGCTCACTCCCGCCGGGGTGCCCGGCAACCCCGATCACGATGCCAAACGTTTCAGCTGAAACGTCCCGCGCCCACCCTGGCCTCCTACCCGAACCGCACCCCCTGCGCCAGCGGCAGCTCCGGACTCCAGTTCACCGTATTCGTCTGGCGCCGCATGTAGGCCTTCCATGCGTCCGATCCCGACTCGCGCCCGCCGCCCGTCTCCTTCTCACCGCCGAACGCCCCGCCGATCTCGGCGCCGCTGGTGCCGATGTTGACGTTGGCGATGCCGCAGTCGCTGCCGCGGTGGGACAGGAAGAGCTCCGCCTCGCGCATGTGATCGGTGAAGATCGCCGAGGACAGCCCCTGGGGGACGCCGTTGTGCAGCGCGATGGCCTCGTGCACCTCGTCCACTGCCTGGGCGGGCGTCGCGTCGGCGCTGCCGTAACCGATGATGTAGAGGATCGGCGCGAAGGTCTCCTCCTGCACGATGTCGAAGTCGTTGCGCGCCGACGCGATGCAGGGGGTGACGTAGTGGCCGCCGGGGAAGTCGGAGCCGTCGAGGCGCTCGCCGCCGCAGAGGATCTTGCCGCCTTCGTCCTGCACGCGGCGCACGGCGCTCTCGAGGTCGAGGACCGCCTGGTGGTTCACGACGGGGCCCATCAGGGTGGCCGGGTCGCGCGGGTCGCCGATGCGCACATCCTGGTAGGCCGTGACGAGGCGCCGCTCCAGTTCGCCCCGGATCGACTCGTGGACGATGATGCGCCGCGTACTCGTGCAGCGCTGCCCCGCCGTGCCGACCGATCCGAAGAGAATGGCGGGAAGGACGAGATCCATGTTGGCGTGGGGCGTCACGACGATGGCGTTGTTGCCGCCGAGTTCGAGGATCGTGCGGCCCAGGCGCTCGCCCACGACCCGCGCGACGCGGTACCCCATTCTGCAGCTCCCCGTGGCCGAAACCAGCGGAATGCGCCGGTCATGGAGGAGGCGGTCCCCCACCGTGGACCCTCTTCCCACCACCAACGAGAAGATTGCGGGATCATGCCCGTTCTCGCGCGCCACCTCGGCCGCGATGCGGGTGCACGCGATTGCGGTGAGCGGGGTCTGGCTCGAGGGCTTCCAGAGGACGGCGTCGCCGCACGCCGCCGCGATCGCCGTGTTCCAGCTCCATACCGCGACCGGGAAATTGAAGGCGGAGATGACGCCGACCACGCCCAGCGGGTGCCACTGCTCGAACATGCGGTGGTCCGGGCGCTCGGAGTGCATGGACAGGCCGTAGAGCTGGCGCGAGAGGCCGGTCGCGAAGTCGCAGATGTCGATCATTTCCTGGACTTCGCCTTCGCCCTCGGTGAGGATCTTGCCCATTTCGAGGGTGACGAGTTCGCCCAGCGCGGCTTTGTGCTGGCGCAAGCGCTCGCCGATCTGGCGGACGACCTCGCCGCGCTTCGGGGCGGGAACGGTGCGCCACTGGAGGAAGGCGTCGTGGGCGCGCGCGACGATGTGGTCGTACTCGTCCTCGGTGACCTGGCGGACGGTGGCGATGCGGTTGCCGTCGATCGGCGTGTGGACATCGAGTTCGGGGCCGGAGCCGATCCACTCGCCGGCGAAGCCGCCGGGGTTCAGGTCCTCGATGCCGAGGGACGCGAGGAGGCGGGCGGTGCGGGGGGAGGTTGGGGTCAGGGTCGCGGTATTGGTCATTCGTGGGTTCGCTTTGGTTGTGTGACTAGAGGGCCACGCGCAGTCGGGCCGTCACGGCACGAGAACAGTGCACCCATGGGTTCGCCGCGACTCGAGGGCGCGGTGGGCTGCGGCCGCTTCCGCGAGGGGGAAGCGCTGGCCGATCGTCAGCCGGATCCGCCCGGCCTCGATGTGACCCAGCAGCTCGCCGGCGGCTTCCTCCAGGTCCGCGCGCCGCTCGATGTACGGCGCGAGCGAGGGGCGGGCCACGGTGATTCCCTTTGCGCTCAGGCGCAGGAGGTTGAGGGGAGGGACGGCGCCCGAGGCGTTGCCGAAGGTGATCATCATGCCGAAGCGCGCGAGGCATTCCATCGAGCCGTCGAAGGTGGCCTTGCCCACGCCGTCGAAGACGACCGGGACGCCTTCGCCGCCGGTGATTTCGCGCACGCGGTCCACGAAGTCCTCTTCCTTGTAGAGGATGACGTGGTCGCAGCCGTGTTCGCGCGCCACCTGGCCCTTCCCGGCGCTGCCCACGGTGCCGATGACGGTCGCGCCGAGCGCCTTGCACCACTGGGACAGGATCGTGCCCACCCCGCCGGCAGCCGCGTGCACGAGTACGGTTTCGCCCGCGCTGAGGCGATGGGTGCGGCGGCACAGGTACCACGAAGTCATGCCCTTCAGCATCGCGGCCGCCGCGGTTTCCGAGTCGACCCCGTCGGGGATCGGGACCAGCTGCTCCGTCCGCATCACCCGGCGCTCGGAGTAGCCGCCGAGGCCGAATCCGTACGCAACCCGGTCGCCGGGCTGGAATGACGGCGCTTCGCTGGCCCCGTCGCCCGACCCGTTTCCGACGGGTCCCACCGCCTCGACCACCCCCGCGCCCTCCATCCCGATCGCGGTCGGCAGCGACGGCACCGGGTAGAGCCCGCTGCGGTGATAGGTGTCGATGAAGTTCAGTCCCACGGCCTGGTGCCGGACCAGCACTTCGCCGGGGCCCGGGTCGGGCAGCGCGACCTCTTCCCAGCGGAGCACTTCGGGCCCGCCGAGTTCGTGAATGCGGATTGCGTTTGTGGTGTTCATGTCGGTTTCGCGGCGGCCGGCGCCGCGGTTGAGTGGGCTGGATCGCGGCCTTCGCCGCCCGTCAGTTCTGCAGCCGGACCCGCACCGGGCCCGCTAGGCTCATGTCGAAGGACGCCATGCCCGGGATCGTCATGCTTCCCTCCAGATCACGGTCGAAGTAGGCATGGGCCAGGAGTCCCCGCTCGGCGTCCCACAGCACGAAGCCGTTCGACGATCCGGTGATGCTTTGCGTCATCGTCGTGCCGCCCTGCACGAATTCGGCCTCGTTGGTGACGTCGCCCGCGACCGCGATGTGCCGCAGCGTCCGTCCGTCGACGACGGTGTCGCCCACCAGCGTGTACGTGTACACGGAGTTGGAGGTCGTCTCGATGGTCCCGTCGTCCGTCGACCAGGTCACCGTGTCGACCCAGCTGGCGCCGGGATCGGCGACCGCATCGGGCAGGCGCGGGAACAGGTCGTTCGCGATGTGCTCGAATGGGGACAGCTGGGCAGCCGGGCCCGAGAGCCGGGGGACGGAGACGACCTCTTCGACCCCGCGGCGGCCGAACACGATCTCCAGGTTGCCGCTCAGGTCGTCCAGGTCGGCGGTCGTGGTCCCCTGCATCGGATTCGACATCGACGCCTGGAAACTCTCTACGCTGCCGGTGGCCCGCATCCCGCGCGGATCCCGCTCGAACGCCATGCTCAGCGTCGTGGACGACGTGGCCGGGATGTCCAGACTTCCCACCGGCGAGTTCACGTAGACCCCGGCCGTGTCGACGATGTGGTAGACGGCGGTCGGCGGTGACGGGACATCATAGGCCAGGGTGCCGTCCGGAGGGGATCCGCCGGTTGTGGCGCATCCGGCGCAAGTTATTGCGGCGGTGAATGTTATGAGTACTCGGGTCTGCAAGGCACTTCCTCTTCCAAAGTTGGGGGGTAAACAGTTCAAAGTTGGGGCAAATGACTACCCTAACGTTACGTCAGGGTCAGTATGCGACGGCCAAGGTCAGCGGCACCTCCACCTCATTCCGCCGAGAAGTCGCTTTCGCGGTGGGACCCGTCGCAGAACGGCTTGGTCGTCGACAGACCGCAGCGGCACAACGCCCCCTTCGTGCCTTGGGCGGTCGCGCCGTCCGACGCAACCACGGTGAGCGGCCCGCGCACCAGCAGCGGTCCGTCCTTGGCGCAGACGATGACGACCGGATCGTCGGCGGCGTGCTCGTCGCGGCCCGGCACCAGGCGCCCGCCCAGGATCACCCCGGGATCGTCGAATCCGACCTTGTTGTGAGTCCCGTCGCAGTAGGGCTTGTTGCTGGAATGGCCGCAGCGGCACAGGGCGACGTCGTCCGTGTCGTCGATCTGCTCGCCGCCGACCTCGATCCGGATTCTTCCCGCAAAGCACAGAGGTCCCGCGGGGGGTACGTCGGCCACATTTCCGCTCGGTCGGTCGCTCATCTTCTCCTCACATTCTCCGGTACTGCGGACCGCTGCCGCCCTCGCGCGGCGCCCACCTCGGGCCCAGCACGTCGGTTGCCTTGCAGTCCACACAATTGGGTGCGTTCACGCGCAGTTGATCGCCGTCCCGCTCATACACTCCCGCGGGGCACAGGTGAACGTACATCTCCGCAACTTCAGGGGGTATGTCCTCGCCTGGAGTCAGGTGTGACGGGATGTCGTCACGGGTCTGATTTCCGCTCTTGAAGACGGCGTCCACCTTCGAAACCGCCAGCGGTCCAGCGACTTCCACCGCTTCGCCCATGGACTTCGGCTCGGCGGCGTCGGTCTCCGTGGGAATCACCCCTCCAAGCGCCCTGCCTCCGGTGACTGTCGCCAGCGAAGCCTTCGCACCGCCCAGGAAGAAGCCGCTCTTGAAGGCCAGCCGCATGTTCCGGTTGCGCTTCAGGTCGCGGGCGATGAACGAGTCGTCGACGGCGCTGGTGTAGGGTGCCAGTCCCGCCTCGGAAGTGTCGTCGGCCTTGAGCGCCGCGTAGATCGCGCGGGCGGCCAGAATCCCCGAATGCATGGCGTAGTGGATGCCCTTGAGCGAGGCGACGTCCACGTACCCGGCCGCGTCGCCCACGATGCAGATGCCGCTCCCGTGCCGGCGTTCCGGCAGCGAATGGTAGCCGCCTTCCGGGATCGTCTTGGCGCCCCATTCGACCAACTCGCCGCCCTCGAGGATGCGGCGGAAGAGCGGGTGGTGCTTGATGCGCTGGAGCAGCCCGTGCACGTCGAGCCGCGCGTTCGAGTAGTCGAGGCTGACGACCAGGCCGAGCGCGACCAGGTCATCGGCGAGCGGATAGGCGAAGGTCCCGCCGAACCCGTCCTTCATGAGCGGCCACCCCATGGTGTGGATGATCCGGTCGAGCGGCCGCGGGACCTCCCACAGCTCCTTCACCCCCAGCGAGTAGATCTGGGGGTTGGTGGAGCCTACGTCCTGCCAGTCGAGGTACGCCTGCGAGAGGGCGCCCCTCGTCCCTTCCGAGAGCACGGTCACGCGGGCGGTGAGGTCCATCGGAGGCATGTAGCTGCCGCCCGCCGGGCGCCCGTCGCGGTCCAGGCCGCGCGGCGCCGTCCGGACGCCGATCACGTCGTCGCCGTCCACGAGGAGGCCGTCGGCGGGGAAGCCGGGCAGGATCATGACGCCGAGCTCTTCGGCGCGCTCGCCGAGCCACCGCACTACTTCGCAGATGGACGCGATGTGGTTGCCATGGTTGCGCATGGTGGGCGGCGCGGGGATGCGGAGGTGGTTGCGTTCGGTGAGAAAGTACACCGCCTCGCGGTCGACCGGTTGCCGTAACGGTAAGTCGGACCATGACATACCGGGAAACATCTCTTGAAACGAGCGCGGGTTGACGACCGCCCCGGAGAGGTTGTGGTCGCCCAGCGCTTCGGCCTTTTCGAGGACGCCGATCATGACGTCGCCGACGCCGTCGCCCGCTTCGTTCCCCTCGGCGACCAGGCGGGAAAGCTCGATCGCGCCCGCGAGCCCGGCGGGTCCGGCGCCCACGAACACGACATCCAGCGGTTCGGCTTCGGGGCCGGGCCGCTCCCGGATGATCAGCTTGTTGGTCGGCAGCTCGGGCTGATACCGATGCGGATGCACCGGGCTGCCGGGCGTTGGTTCGGACACTTGGGCTCCTGTTTGCTCTGCTCGGGATCGCTCAGGCCACGCGAACCGCGCCCGTTTGATGCCTCGCGCGCGGCCATCCCGTGGTTAACTTACCCACATGAACCGATCCGCACCCACCACCCTCGGCGCCCTCAAGTCCTCCGGCTACCGCTCTCAACCCGTCAAGGACGAGCTCCGCGCCAACCTGGTCCGCAAACTGGAGGCCGGCGCGACGCTCTTTCCCGGCATCCGCGGCTACGAGGACTCCGTCGTTCCGCAGCTGGTGAACGCCATTCTGTCCCGGCACGACTTTATTCTCCTGGGGCTGCGGGGACAGGCGAAGTCGCGGATACTCCGGCAGCTGGTCGATCTGCTCGACGAGCGCATCCCGGTCATCGCGGGCAGCGAGGTGAACGACGACCCTCTCGCGCCGATCTCCAAGCACGGCCGCCGGATGATCGCCGAGCACGGCGACGACACCCCGATCGAGTGGCTGGGGCGCGAGCAGCGCTACCTGGAGAAGCTGGCGACACCCGACGTGACGATCGCGGACATCATCGGCGACCTCGACCCCATCAAGGCGGCGCGCGGCGGCCACATCCTGTCCGACGAGCTCACCATCCACTACGGCATGCTCCCCCGCGCAAACCGCGGCATCTTCGCCATGAACGAGCTCCCGGACCTGTCGCCTCGCATCCAGGTCGGCCTCTTCAACATCCTCGAAGAGGGCGACGTCCAGATCAAAGGCTACCCGATCCGCCTGCGCCTCGACCTGCTGATCGCGTTCACCGCGAATCCGGAGGACTACACTGCGCGCGGCAAGATCATCACGCCGCTCAAGGACCGCATCGCGTCGGAAGTGCGCACGCACTACCCCAAGGAGGTCGCGACGGGCATGGCGATCACCGAGCAGGAGGCGTGGACCCGCCGTAACGGACGCCCGCTCCAGATCCCGCCGTTCGTGCGCGAAGTGGTCGAGCGGATGGCCTTCCTGGCGCGCATGGAGCCGCGCGTCGATCAGCGCAGCGGCGTCAGCCAGCGCATGCCCATCGCGGTCCTCGAGACACTCGTGTCGAGCGCCGAACAGCGTGCGATCAGGCAGGACGAGAGCGACGTGGTGCCGCGCATCGGCGACATCTACGCATCGCTCCCCGCCGTCACGGGAAAGATGGAGCTGGAGTACGAGGGTGAACTCCACGGGGCCGGGCGCATTGCCCGCGAGCTGGTCTCGGCGGCGGCGGGCGCGACCTTCGGCAACTACGGTGCCGGCGCGGACGTCGATGGGATCGTCGAGTACTTCGAGTCGGGCGGGGTGATGCAGGTGTCGGAGGATGCGGCGGCTTCGGCGTGCGTGGTCGGGTTCGGCCAGGTGCCGGGGCTACTGGAGCTTACGGATCTGCTGGGGTTGGCGCCGGAGGACGGGTCCGACGGGCTTAAGGCGGCTGCCTGCGAGCTGGTTCTCGAAGGACTGGTGGCCGACCAGAAGATCAGCCGGACGCGGGGGGGCGGTTACCGGCGTTCGAGGCCGTAGGCGGCGCGTGAACTGCTGAGCAGCGCGGCGATCTTCTGCTGCGCGACCGGGAGGGCCCATTCGTCGAAGCGGGAGGGGTGTATCCAGGCGGTGGGGGGAGCGCCGGCGTGGAGCTGGGAGTCCGGGGGCACGTCGTCGTCGGGCGGGGATGGGGAGCGGGGGCGGGCCGGGGCGTCCGAGGGGCAGGCCTGGGCATCCGGGTCGCAGTGCATGACGACGGGGTGGTAGGTGGCGTGGAGGTGCGTGAAGGCGTGGGGGACGGGGCTTAGGGTGGTGGCCGCTTGGCCGTGGTAGCCGAGGGTGGCGAGGTGTTGCAGGGCGGTGGGGGTGGGGTCGGGGGCGGCGGCGGCGCGCCGGGGCGGCGGCGAGGGGGCGCTCGAGGGCGGTGGTCGATCGCCGGGTGAGGCGGCGGTGGGCGCGAGCGGCGCCGACGGGAATTCCCACATGCCGGCCAGGAGGCCGGTTTCGGGGCGCTTTGCCAGCAGCGCCCGGCCTGCCGGGTCGAGGGCCACGACGGTGGCGTAGTGGGCTCGCGGTATGGGGCGGGGTGGGCGGGGGGCGGGGCGCCGGGACACGGTGCCGGCCGCGCGTGCGGCACAGCAAGCCGCAACGGGGCATTCGCCGCAACGGGGCGCGCGGGGGGTGCAGATGGTCGCGCCGAGTTCCATCATGGCTTCGTTGTGGTCGCCGGGGCGGTCGGGGTCGAGCAGCCGGGTCGCCGCGCGGCGGAGTTGGGCGGGGGTGGGGTCCGCGATGTCCAGCAGGCGCGCCAGGACGCGCCGGACGTTGCCGTCCACTGCCGGCACCGCTCTGCCGAAGGCGATGCTCGCCACCGCGCCCGCCGTGTATTCGCCAATTCCGGGGAGCGTTTTGAGCTCGATCGGGTCCTCTGGCAGCTCTCCACCGTGCCGATCGCGCACCATTTGTGCCGTCCGGTGGAGGTTTCGTGCCCGGGAGTAGTACCCGAGGCCTTTCCAGGCGAGGATCACGTCGTCCAGCGGCGCGTCGGCGAGTTCGAGGAAACCCGGGAACCGTTTCAGCCATTTGTCGTAGTAGGGAGCGACGGTCTCGACGCGGGTCTGCTGCAACATGAACTCCGAGACCAGCACACGGTACGGATTCCGGTGGGTGCGCCACGGCAGAGGGCGGTGGTGGAGGTCGAAGTGAGCCTGGAGCGCCCGCCGGAATCCAACCGGGTCGGGGGGCCCGCCGGTCGTGGCGTCCCGCCCGTCTGATCCGTAGTCTTCATCCATGCGCTTCACCACCTATACCAAGTACCGGAAGGGGCTGCTCGACGCCCTCAACCTCGAGGGCCTCATGGAGATGCTCTCCGAGTTCCTTCTGGACGGAGGCTTCGCCGGGGGTCCCCACTTCCACCCCTACTGGGGATGGTCCGGGATAGAGGATACATCCTCGCTCGACGCGCTCAAACAGGCGCTGCTGCGCGCCCTCGTCCAGAGCGGGCAGCTCACGCAGGAGATGGTCGACGAGTTGCGGGGGGACGGCCGCGGCAATCCCGAGGTGCAGCAGGAGATCGCCGAGCTTCTCGATGAGCTGATACAGAAGATGGTCGATGAGGGGTACATCACCCTCGACGGCAACCCGTCCCCCTCCGGAGGGGCGACCGGGGAGGCCGTGGGAGAGGGGTTCGTCGACGATGCGCGCGAGGCTGCGGGCCAGGTGCACTTCAACCTCACGCGCCAGGGGCTCGACTTTCTCGGGTACCGTGCGCTGCGAAGCCTGCTGGGCTCGCTGGGGCGTTCCAGCATCGGGGCGCACGAGACTCAGGAATACGCTACAGGTGTTGAAGCTGACGCGGGCAGCAAGCCCTACGACTTCGGCGACACGCTCAACCTCGACATCCCCGAGACGCTCAAGAACGCGATCGCGCGGGACGGGCTGCAGGTGCCGATCGACCTCGACTACAAGGACCTCATGGTCCACCAGACCGACTACCGGTCCTCGTGCGCGACGGTCGTCATGCTGGACATCTCGCATTCGATGATCCTCTACGGCGAGGACCGCTTTTCGCCCGCGAAGAAGGTGGCGCTGGCGCTCTCGCACCTGATTCGCACCGAGTTTCCGGGCGATTCGCTGCGGGTCGTGACCTTCGGCGACCGCGCCGAGGAGATTCCGCTCGCCCGTCTGGCCAGGGCGCAGGTCGGCCCATTCCACACCAACACCGCAGAGGGGCTTGAGGTGGCGCGGCGGCTGCTGCGGGCGCAGAAGAAGGACATGCGGCAGATCATCATGATCACCGACGGGAAGCCCAGCGCGATCACCCTGCCCCGCGGCAAGATCTACAAGAACTCGGCGGGGCTCGACCGCAACATCCTGCGTGCGACCTATCGCGAGGCGTCGGCCTGCCGCCGCGCGGGCATTCCGATCAACACCTTCATGCTGGCCAACGACGCCTACTTGGTGCGGTTCGTCCGGCAGATCACCAAGATCGCCCGCGGCAAGGCCTACTTCACGTCGACGATGACGCTGGGGCAGTACATCATGCTCGACTTCCTGAAGCGGAAGCGGCGGGTGGCCTGAGGGCCCTCGCAGGTTACTCCGACACCCCCTCGAACGCCTCCGGGTTGACGGCCGCGGCGCGTTTGGCGCGCAACTCCGGCATTACGTCCTTCCTGGAGTAGCGGATCAGGAAGAGTCCTTCGAAGGCGAGGCCGAAGACGGCCAGTCCGACGCCCAGGACGGCGCCGCCGACCCCCGCGTCGTGGACCAGGACCGCGGCGATGACGATGGTCGTCACCCTCAGCATGGCTCCGACACCCACCATGACGGGCCTTCCCGAGCGGACGAAGAGGCCCTGGTAGTACTGGCGGATGCCGTACAGCAGCGGATACGCGGCGGCGATGGGCAGCGCGGGACCCGCCACGGCGATCAGGTCGGCGTCGAGCGCGAAGAGGTAGCCGAGAAGCGGCTCGCGCAGCGACGGGATCGAGATGAGGAGGAGCAGACCCAGCATCGTGAAGGCGACGACGGCGCCCCAGGTGCAGACGCGGCGGTGGGTTTCGGAGCACTTTACCAGCGCGATGCTCGCGTGCTGGAGCTGTCCGACCGGGGCGGCGATGAACCACGCCACGGCTTCGACCACTGCGAACGCGGCGAGCGCGGTGTCAGGATTGGCGGTTCGTGCGAGCACGGCGTTGATGATCAGCGGAGTCGCCCACCAGAGCAGGACGTTGAGCATCAGGGGGGCCGAGAAGCGGGCGACGTTTTCGTTGTCGACCTCGCAGTCCTCCTGTTCCAGCTGCAGACCGGGAGTGCGGGCGATCATGACGACCAGCGTCTCGACGATCATGCCGATGGTGAAAGCGGCGGCCCCGAGCCAGGCGCCGCCGCCGGTGGCGAGCAGCGCGAAGGCCACGATGGCGAGGATGCCGGTGCGGCCGCCGGTCGCGCCCGCGATCGGCAAGGTGCGGTGACCGGCCACGAGGCGGCCCTGGTGGGCGGCCCGGACAGCGGTGAGGAACGGCACCGGCCAGAGCCACTGCATCGCGCGGACGGCTTCGTCGAGCACCGCGGAGCCCACGCCGATCACGTTCGCGAAGAAAAGGTCGCCGACGGTCGTGTAGGCGATCAGCGCGCCGAGCAGCGAGAGGAGGGCGCCGACGAGGTAGGCGAAACGGCAGACCGGCGAGAAGGAACCGCCCGCGAGGAGGCGAGCCGCCGCGACCTGCTGCACGACGAGGAGGGGCGCGTAGAGAACGCCGCAGACCGCGAAGGCAACCTGGTAGCCGGCCAGCGCGGTGATCGGGTCGCTGGAGCGGGCCAGCGCCGCGGCCAGAATCGGGTTGGTCGCCGTAAGAAGGAGGCTGGTTGCCGCCAGGGGCGTGTAGAAGCGGGCAAAGCCGCCCGCGGTGATGAGCGACTCGCCCTCTCTCACCTGGTACAGGCCTGTGCGGGAATTGCGGAAGCGTTCGAGACTGTAGATTCCATCATCGTGTCACCGGCCTTCCGGCCTTTGCTGCCCGCCCCTCCGAAACCCCGAAGACCATGACCGGACAAGGGATTCCATTCTACACCGTAGACGCTTTCACCGATACCCCGTTTTCGGGCAACCCCGCAGCAGTCTGTCTGGAGATCGACGCGCTGCCGGAAAGGGCCATGGCGGACATTGCCCGGGAGATGAACCTCTCCGAGACCGCCTTCGTGCACGAGGCCGGCGACGAGGGCGTGCGGCGGCTTCGCTGGTTCACGCCGGCGGTCGAGGTGCCGCTGTGCGGTCACGCAACCCTGGCCAGCGCCCATGTGCTGTTGCGTGAATTGGGCGTTCCGGGCCCGGTGCGCTTCCATTCCCTCTCGGGCCCGCTGACCGTCCACGTCGACGGCGACCGGTTGCGCCTCGATTTCCCCGCGAACCCCGCCCAGGCAGCTCCCATGCCGGCGGGTCTGGCCGAGGCGCTGGGCATCGACCCGGCCGCGGCCGCCTTCGCGGCTTCCGGTACAGTCGATCTCGTTGTCCTCGGCACGGAAGAAGAGGTGCTTGCCACCCGGCCCGACTTCGGCGCCCTGGGCCGGTTGGCGCTGCCCGGCAGCCCGATCTGCGTCGCGGTCACCGCGCCCGGGGCGGATGTCGACATCGATTTCGTGTCGAGGGTCTTCGGGCCCTGGGTCGGCGTCGACGAGGATCCAGTTACGGGTGTGGCTCATACCACTTTGACACCGTACTGGGCGCGAGTGCTGGACAGGACCGAGATGTCGGCGCGGCAGCGATCGGAGCGGGGCGGGGCGCTCACTGTGCGGGATCGCGGCGACCGCGTGGAGTTGATCGGTCAGGCGGTCACGGTGGCGAAGGGGCACCTGGTGGGCGGCGTAATGTAAACCCGACATTACATATTGTCGTGTGTGCATTACATAGCGTGCGCGGCGGTCGCCGTGGACAGCTACAGATCACCCACCTCGATCGACTCGTCGATCAGCATGATCGGGATGTCCTGGCGGATCGGGTAGAGGACCCGGCCGTCTTCGCGCAGCAGCCCTTCGGCCACGGGTTCCGGGATGGCCTCCCCGCCGCGGGTTTCCGCGCTGCCGTCCGCCAGGGTGGCGTTGAGGCGCTCCAGCAGCTCGGCGCTCGCCACGGTGAGCGGCTGTTTGGTCTCGGGACAGACGAGGATTTCGAGCAGCTCGGGGTCGATGGGCACGGTGTGTTCCCTGGTCCTGGATGGGCGTGGCGAGGGTTCGGGCAGTAAACTACCGTGGGGCGTGGTCGTACGGGAGGGCAGGTCATCAACCGGAAAGAGGCAAGGGGTGCGCGCAGGGGGCAGGGTCTTCGCATCGACAGGTCCGCTGCTGGCGGCAACGCTCGCGGCCGTTCTCGCCGCGCCCGGCACGGACGCACAGGCGGCCCGGCTGCCCAATCCCGGGACGGCCTGGGTGATCTTCGGCAGCGACACCGTCGTGGCCGAGGTCGCCGGGACCCCCGAACAGCGCGAGAAGGGCCTGATGGACCGCGGCGCGGTCCCGGACGGAACCGGAATGCTCTTCGTCTTTCCCAGGAGCGAAGAGCGCTACCTGTGGATGAAGGACACCCACGTCCCGCTGGATGTCGCCTTCTTCGACGACAGCAACCGGATCGGCGTGATCAAGCAGATGGAGCCGCTCGACGAGACGCTGGTCGACTCGGAGATCTCGACTTCGCTGTTGCTCGAGGTCCGCCAGGGGTGGTTCGCCGAGAACGCGATCGAGGTGGGCGCCGAGGCGAATGTGGAGTTCGGACCGGGGATTACGATCCGCTAGCCCGGCTGTCGGGCCTACGCGGGCCGGCACCGCGCGATCGGTCGGGCCGGCGACGCGCGATCAGTCCGCCGGCACTCCGCGATCAGCCGGCCAGCGCCTCCGTGAACGCCGCTACGAGCGCCTCCACATCGTCCCTGGTGTTGTAGGCGTTGGGGGATACGCGCACGCTGCTCCCCCGGAAGGACACGCCAACGCGGTGCCGCGTGAGGGCCTGCTTGAGTCGCTCGAGGTCGGCGCCGGGCGGGAGGCCGAGGCCGAAAAGGTGGGGGCTGCGCCAGGCCGCTTCCTCGACGCGCAGGCCGAGGGCGCGGAGGCGCTCGAAGGCGCCGTCCATGAGCGCGGTGCAGTAGGCGGCGACGCGTTCGGGGCGCCACTCGAGGATCAGCTCCAGCGAGGCCGACAGCGCGGGGACGAGCGCGAAGTTGCTGCGCTGGCCCACCTCGAAGCGCAGGGCGCCGGGCTGGTAGTCGTCGACGTACTCGACCAGTCCCGCGAAGTTCTCGGAGTCGCGCCGGGCGATCCAGGTCTCCTCGAGCGGGATGCCGTCGAGGTAGCGGTCGCCGAACCAGGCGAGCGAGAGGGAGTAGGGGCCGAGCAGCCACTTGTAGCCGGCGACGACGAGGGCGTCGGGGTCGAGCGCGACGACGTCGATCGGTGCGGCGCCGACGGTCTGCGTCCCGTCGAGAACGAGCGCGGCCCCTACCTCGCGGGTGCGCGCGCGGATGGCGGCGAGATCGAACCGGGTGCCGTCCGTCCAGTGCACGGTGCCCATGGCGACGGCGATGGTGGCCGCGTCGATGTGGTCGAGTATCCGCTCGCTCCATCGGGCGCCCCGCCCACCGTCGCGCGGGGGCGTCACCACGCGGAGTTCGCCGCCCTTTTCCCCCACCAGACGCCGCCACGGGTACACATTTCCGGGAAACTGCTCGTGGACGATGACGATGTTGAACCCCGGTGGGGGGTTGGTGTTGCGGGTGATCGTCGAGACGGCGTACGAAACCGAGGGCACGGTGGCGATTCGGTTCGGCTCGGGGGCGCCGATCAGGCGGGCGAAACGCTCGCGGACTTCCTCCACGGGGCGGAAAAAGTCCTGCGGGGCAATGGCTTGCGGGAAACGCTTGGCGCGCAGCCCCTCGATGCCGGCCCGTTCGGCCGCGCGGGGAAGCGGCCCCATGTAGGCGCAGTTGAGGTAGTGGAAGTCGTCGGGCAGCGAGAAGTGGTCGCGCTGGCAGGTTAGCGGTGGGCTCATCGGAGTATGCGGCAGGCCGATCGGCGGCGGCTACTGATTCGCGGATGGGAGATTGTCGTCGACCCACGCGCGGGTCACGTCGTGCAGCTCGATCGGCGCTTCGCGGAGCGTGGCCATGTCGATCTGGTTGACCATGTCGTGGACCTGCGCGAGATCGTCCTTCTCGTCGGTCAGGATGCGCATGACGCCGTCGACCACGTCGTCCGGGAGCTCCGCCATGGCGATGACCCAGTTCATGATCGCGGCCGTCTCGAGGGGCTCGTCCACGCCGGGATAGGTCCCCGCGGGGATCTCGCCGCGGATGTAGTACGGGTACTTCTCGCGCAGGAGCTGGATGCGCTCGGGCTCCATCGCGAGCAGGCGGGCGCCGCCGGTCGTGGTCGCTTCCAGCACGGCGGCGGCGGGGTAGCCCACCGAGATGATCGCGGCTTCGATCGCGCCGTCCTTGAGCGCGGTGGCGGACTCGTTGAAGCTGAGGTAGCGCGGGGTTACGTCGTCGTAGGTGAGCCCGTAGGCCTCCAGAATCTGCCGCGACATCTGCTCGGTGCCGCTGCCCGGGGGTCCCACCGAGACCAGGCCGCCCCTCAGGTCCGCGACCGAGGCGGCGGTGGAGCTTCTCGACACGACGACGTGCGTCATGTTGGGGTAGAGGGGCGCGAGAATCCGCAGTTCCGAGACCGCCTCGGCGTAGTCCTGGCCGCCCGTCGCGGCCTCGTAGACCGTGTTGCCGGTCGCGAAGGCCAGGTCCGTCTGGCGCTCCCTCAGGCGGTTCACGTTCTCGACCGAACCGCCGCTCACTTCGGCGGTGTACTGGCGAAGTGAATCGTTGACCGACATGCGCGCCGCCATCGCGCCGCCCAGAGGGTAGTAGATGCCGCCGGTGCCGGCCGTGCCCAGGCTGAGGAATTCTCTGGAGGCGCCATCGGAGCATGCGGCGGTCCCGATTGCGAGCGCGGCGCAGGCGTGGAGGAGGTTGCGTCGTTTCATGCGGGTGATCCGGTTGAACTGCGGAGTTGGTGTTTCAGGCTTGCCGGGCGTGCTCGCCGCCGTCGCGGTCGACGCCCACGAATCCAGCCACCAATAATAGCGCCAACCCTATGCCGTCCCACATGAACCCGGGCGTGATCAGCGCCAGCGCCGCGCCCATCAGGACGATCCGTCGCCAGGCGTTCATGGGCGAGCGCACGTACCCGATCACGGAGCCGGCGAGCGCAATCACGCCGATCAGGGCGGTCAGGGTCGTGGTCGCGATCGCCATCGGCGTCCCGGACAGGATCAGCGGCGGCGCATAGATGAACATGAAGGGCACCAGGAACCCCGCAGCCGCGAGTCCCATGGCGGTCCAGGCCGTCTTGAGTGGAGGAGAGTCGGCGATCCCGGCCGCGGCGTAGGCGGCCAGCGACACCGGCGGCGTGACGTTGGAAATGCAGCCAAAGTAGAAGATGAAGAGGTGGGCGCCGAGGAGCGGCACGCCCAGTTCGACCAGGGCGGGCGCGCCCAGGGCGGCCAGAACGACGTAGGCGGCCGTGGTGGGGAGCCCCATTCCCAGCACGATCGAGCCCATCGCGGTCAGGATCAGCGCGACGAGGAGGTTGCCCTGGGAGATGACCACGATCAGCTCGGACATGCGCAGCCCGATCCCGGTCAGCGACGCGACCCCGACGACGACGCCCGCCGCTGCGCACGCCGCCGCCACCTGCACCGCGCCCGAGGCCCCCTTGCGCAGCGCCTTCACGAGGTCGGCGACGGCGGGGCGGGTGGCCGGCACCGCGTAGGCCGCGAGCAGCGAGATCACGACACCCCAGAAGGCGGCGCGCATCGGCGAGCGCCCCATCGCCAGCATCGCGACGATGACCGCAACCGGCAGCAGGAGGTGAATGCGTCCCAGCACGCCCTCGCCGCGCGAATTGGCCGACCCCTCGAGCCCCATCTTCGAGGCGCGGAAGTGGATGGCCCAGAGCAGCGCGGCGTAGTAGAGGAGCGCGGGGATGGCGGCCGCGAGGGCGACGCGCCCGTAGGGGATGTTGGTCCAGGTCGCGAGGATGAAGGCGCCCGCTCCCATGACCGGGGGCATGAGCTGGCCGCCTGTGCTGGCCGCGGCCTCGATGGCGCCGGCGAAGAAGGGGCGGAAGCCCGAGCGGCGCATCAGCGGGATGGTGAAGGTGCCGGTCGTCACCACGTTGGCGACGGCGCTGCCGGACAGCGAGCCCATGAAGGCGCTGGCCACCGCGGCGGTCTTCGCGGGGCCGCCCCGCGTCCGCCCGGCCACCCGGTCCGCGAGCGCGATGAGGAGCGCGCCGCCTCCCGCGACATCCAGGAAGGCGCCGAAGAGCACGAAGAGGTACACGAAGTCGGCCGAAACGCCGAGCGGCACCCCCCAGATGCCCTCGGTGGACAGGAAGAGCTGCTCGATCAGGCGCGTGGGGCCGTACCCCCGGTGCGCCAGGAAGCCGGGCAGCCACGGCCCGAGGAGCGCGTACAGCAGCGCCGCCGTCGCGACCACCACCAGGCCCCACCCCGTCGCCCGCTTGGCGAGGAGGAGGACAGCGCCGACCACCACCGCCCCCGCCGCCAGGTCCAGCGCGGTGGGGCTCCCGGAGCGCGCCACGAGCGCCTCGTTCTGCGACACCAGGTAGAGGGCGCAGAGAATAAGGATCGCGGCGAAGGTGAAGTTGATCCCCCACCCCAGCTTCGATCGCGGCCGCACGCGCACCCCGACCCCCAGAAAGGCCAGCGTCCCCATGAGCGCGAGGTGGACGGGTCGCTGCACCAGAGCGGTGAAGGGCGCAAAGCCCGCGCCGTACAGGTGGAACAGCGCCGCCAGGGCAGCCACTGCCAGCACGGCGCGGCCGAGCCAGGGACGCCCGTTCTCCCTCTTCTCCGTGTCGGTGGGCCCCCGGTTAATGGGTGGGGTTGCGGCCACCTCCTAGAACGCCGCTCTGATCAAACCGATCACCACCACCAGAGCGATGAGGATTGCCGCTGTGGAGCCCGCGCTCCGCCTGGGATCGATCGCGGCCAGGCCGATGCCGGCGACGATGGCGCCCCAGAGCTGGAACAGATCGAGCGCGAGCAGCAGTTCCGCGAAATAGCCGTCGGAAAGGAACGGAAGAAACGTGCCGATCGAAAGCGTTTGCTCGAGCGCGCCGCCGCGATTGTTGACGAACCCGTTCAGGATCGCACCCAGCGCGCTGATGACTCCGGCGTGCGCGACCACGCCGAGGTGCTGCTTGTACGTGGCCTCGTCGCCGCGGATGAAGACGAAGATGACGTAGGTGATCGCGCCGAGGACGATCGGGAACAGGAGCGTCATCAGGAAAGCCGCTCCGACGGCCCCGCCCTTGATGAGCATGGGGGGAACCTGGGCCATTCCTTCGGCTATCTCGGCCGCTTGTTCCGCGGGAGCACCGCTAATCGCCGCCTGCTGGAACAGTTCCACCGGGGTGAACCAGGTGACTGCGGCAACGACGGCTGCCACCAGGAGCGCCATCGGAAACCAGGCAGGGTTTCGGGCCAGTTCGGTGAACAGGGCGCCGGGTTGGACGAACACCCTCCATAGCCGACCGAAGAAGGACGGGCGGGGCGGAAGCTCGGTCTCTTCCGGGTGCCCGGTGGCGGCGGCGCTCTCATCGATCATGTCAGTTCTCCATCCAGCGGTGCGAAGTTCCGGAAATCTCCATCGCCATCGAGCCCATCGGCGTGTTCATGCTACCGGAGTAGTTGCGTTCGATCTTCATTGAATGGAGCCGGCCCGCAGCCATGTCCCAGAGCGCGAAACCGGTATCCGTGCCGGTGATGGTCTGTTCGGCGGACATTCCGCCCATGTCCACCGTGCCCGTCGTTTCCACTTCGGCCGTAAAGCCGATTCTGACGAGCGTGCGCCCGTCCACGACTGTGTCGCCGACCAGGGTGTAGGTGTATGCGGTGGTGGTCGTCGATGTAGCTTCCGCCGTCTCGTCCGACCGGCTGACCGTATTGGACCAGCTGTCTCCAGGCTGAGCCGCGGCGCCAGGCAGGTGCGGGAAAAGCTCATAGGGCATGCCCACGACGGCTGATGTGGACCCCGCCGGACCCTCGATCTCAGGGGTCGAAAGGACGTTCACTGTACCTTGCGAGTCCATCACGAAGACGAAGTCGCCGGTTGTCTCCGGTGCCAGGGTCTGCGACCCCATCATGGGGTTTGCCATGGTCATGCTGAGAGCCTGCAACGTCGCCGTTACGCGCACGCCTTCCGGGTCGGCTTCGAACGCCGCTGCCAGGGTGGCCGAGGTCGTGAGGTCGATTTCCATGGCGCCGGTCGGGGTGTTCATCGACGTCACAAGGGTATCCGCGAAATGATAGGTGGCGTTGGGATTGGCGGGGACGCCGTGGGCGAGACTTCCGTCGGCGGTCTGTGCGCTGAGCGTCGAGGCGGGGGCGGAAAGGGCGCACACGCAGACGGCGAGGATGATGCTTCGAGGCATTGCGAGAACTCCGGTCGATTGGGTCTTGTCGGACAACCGGCTAAGCACCCGCGCACCGGTTGCCGCACCAACCTATGCCGCCGATTCTGGCCGGGCAAACCGTATGGCGTTATCGTTCTCGCCGCTTGAGAAGGCGCGCAGGACGTCAGCACAGAGGCAGGGAGGACTCCCGCGAGGTGAGATGAGTTACAGGACAAATCCAGACAGAATTCTCGAAAACATCGACCGTGCCCGCAGCAGGGACATGGAGCGCGCACTGTCGTTGAACGACCGGCAGGCCCGCGGCAAGGAACTGGACACGGACATTCCCGACGGCGACTCCACGACCCCGGAGCGCATGCGGCGCCTGTTCGGCCTGGTCGAGTCGGGATACCGCAGGGCGGCACAGGGAACCGAGATCGGGCCGCTCGCTGCCCGCTTTCGGGCGATCGGGGATATTTCGCATCAGACGGCGCGGGGCGATGTCAGCGTTTCGGTTCACTATCTCGACTCCGAGCGGCACGACGACGTGGGGGTGGTGCCCTTCGGAATCACGCCGCGCGACCTCGAAGAGGCCAAGAAGGAGACCCGGACCAGCCGGCCCGACGTGAACGCGATCAAGGTGTTGCGGCTGCGTCTGCGCGACGGTGTTCTGGCGGCCTACCGGAAGATCGAACCGCGCCTGCGCGATGCCGTGAAGGAGCGCGCCGACGTCGGTCATGTGGCGGCCGAGGTCACGCTCGATCTGCGGCCCAACACCCCGAGCCTGTAGCGCCTCTGTAGCTGCCCGACGCAGCGCGGCAGCGACCCCGCTCACGGTCGCGCGGCAGCGGGCCGCTCACGGTCGTCCCATCGAGCCATGGAAGTGCCCGCCGGGGCGCTCCAGCTTTTCGCCATCATGGCGACGCACGACGACTTGCTCGGTCGACTCCTCCTGGAAGGTGGCACGCTGACTGCAGGGACCCTCGCCGGGGCCCGCAAGGAGCAGCGCCGCTCCGGGCGCAGTCTGCGCGAAGTACTGCTGCGCGGGAGTCTGGTCGACGAGGGCCAGATGGCGAGGGCCCTTGCCGCGCACCTCGATCTCGCGCTTGTCGAGCCGCCGCTGCGCCCGGACGCCGCCGCCCTGGAAAGGATCGACGCCGCGCTGGCCCGCGCCAAGGGCGTCCTGCCGCTGACCATCGAGGGTCGGGTTCTGACGGTCGCCATGGCCGACCCTCTCGACACGGCGCTGATCGACGACCTTTCGTTTCAGTCCGGGTGCCATGTAGAGGCGGTCGTCGCACCTCCGACGGCGGTCGCCCAGGGGGTGCTGGACGCGTACGGCGGCGCGCTGCCGGAGCTTCTCGAAGGGCTCGACACGGCGCAGGCTCCCACTGGCGGGGGTGACGTCCGGCGATTGGAAGAGGAGGCGGCCTCGACTCCCATCGTCCAGATCGTGGACCACATCATCGCCAACGCGATGGACAGCCGGGCCAGCGACATCCACATCGAGACGATGGGCGCGGGATCTCGCGTAAGACTGCGCGTCGACGGCGGCCTGGTGACGGCGACCGAGCTTCCTCCCGGCACCCACCGCGCGGCCATCTCGCGCGTCAAGATCATGGCCGGCCTGGACATATCGGTGCGCCGGCGGCCTCAGGACGGGGGGTTCGCCATCCGGAAGGGCAACGCGGAAGTGACCGTTCGCGTATCCACCATCCCCACGCACCATGGCGAGAAGGCGGTGCTGCGGCTTCTGGATCCGGGCGAAGCGCCGCCCGACCTGTCGTCGCTGGGTTTCTCTTCGCACGACCTGGGGAGACTTCGGAGCATCCTGAAACAGCGCCAGGGCGTCCTGATCGCCGCGGGTCCCACGGGGAGCGGCAAGACGACCACGCTCTCCGGGGCCGTCTCTGAACTCTCGGCCGGCAGAATCAACATCGTGACGCTGGAGGACCCGGTCGAGTACCGGTTCCCCGGCGTGGCGCAGATGGAGATCGACCGGAAGGCGGGAGTCGACTTTCCCTCGGGGCTGCGCGCCATTCTGCGGCAGGATCCCGACGTGATCCTCGTGGGCGAGGTGCGCGACCGGGAAACGGCCGAGATCGCGATGTCGGCGGCGGTGACGGGGCACCTTGTCCTCACGACCATTCACACCGTGGACGCCCCGAGCGCGATCGTCCGGCTCATCGAGATGGGGGTTCCGCCCTTCCTGATCGCCGGGGGTCTTGCCGGCGTCGTCGCGCAACGGCTGGTCAGAAAGCAGTGTTCGCGCTGCTGGGGGCGCGGGGGCGCGACGTGCTCGGTGTGCAGCGACGGCTACCACGGTCGCAGCGGCGTCTTTGAGGTGCTGGCGGTCAACGACGAGATGCGAACCGCCATCATGAGCGGCGCCTCGATCACGACGCTGCGCACCCTGGCGCGTCGCAACGGGATGGGGTCGATGGCGCGCGACGCCATGCGCCAGTCCGCCCAGGGCGTAACCACGCCACACGAGGCCGCACACGTTATCTCGGTTACCCGGGGCGCCGACCTGCACTGCGACAGCTGCGACGGAACGCTCCCCCCGGGTTCTGCCGGATGTCCCATGTGCGGACAAACCCGCCAGCGCATCTGCTCTTGCGGCGAGCCGCTGGACAGGCGCTGGCGCTACTGCCCGACATGCCTGCGCCCCGTCTGACAGCCGCGCGGACGACTACGCCTCGAAGACCTCTTTGCGCGTGGTGATCGCCTCTATCCGCTCGACGTCGGGAGCGACGCCGATCCCGGGACCATCGGGCACGGGCATCAAGCCGTCCTTCATTTCAAACTCCGGCGATACAATATCTCTTGACCAGTATCGCCTCGAGTTTGATATGTCTCCCGGAATTGTAAAGCCGGGCAGAGTGGCAAGCGCAACGTTGTAAGCCCGCCCCACGCCGGATTCGAGCATGCCTCCACACCAGACAGGCCACCCGGCCGCTCGGCAGGCGTCGTGTATGGCAATTGACGACGCAAAACCGCCTACGCGGCCCGGCTTGATATTGATAATCCTGCCGGCGTTGAGACTGAGAGCCAGGCGGGCGTCCCCGGGCGACCGAATTGATTCGTCCAGACAAACGGGCGTATCGATGTGCTTCTGCAAGATTGAATGATCGAGCACGTCTTCATATGAAAGCGGCTGTTCGATCATCATCAGGTTGTGGTCGTCCATCGCTTTCAGGCGCGGCAGATCGTCGGGCAGCGCATATGCAGAGTTTGCATCAGCCATTATGGGCACATCGGGGAAACGCTCTCTGACCGCACCCAGCATCTCTACATCTCTGCCCGGCTTTATCTTTACCTTTATCTTGCGATAGCCCTCGTCCATGTACTGCTCGACCTTGGCACAAAGCTCCTCGTCGCTCTTCTGTATGCCGATCGACACTCCTACGGGGACTGAATCCCTCGTCCCGCCAACGAGATCCCTGAGGGATATTCCGCGCCGTCTGGCCTCCAGATCCCACCCGCCCATTTCGATCGCTGCCCGGGCCATGGGGTGACCCCGCAACCACGGTACAGGGTGCAACTCGCGGCCGTCGTCGAACTCGCTGCCGACCAGAGCCGGCAACAACCAGCGGGTCAGGACGAACCAGGCGGTGTCGGCCGTCTCGTAGGAATAGCCCGGGGCTTCGCCGGCCACGCATTCCGACCAGGCGGTAATCCCGTTCGCTTCGAGCGTCAGCAGGAGGATGCGGCGCGCCTTGGTGCCGCCACTGCTGATCTCAAAGTACTCCCTGAGTTCAAGGGGAACTTCGCGAAGGACAGCCCTGCTGATTCGCATGTGTTTGGGACGCTTGTGTTTGTGATTGCGTCTAAAGATCGCCGGACTGAGCTACTCGCCGTTGCCTGGGCCGCTCGCCGCTTCAGCCTTCGCCTTCATCGCATCGCGACGCCGAACCGAATGGATGCCCGTAAGCAATGACGTGGACGACTTGGTCCTCACGCCGCCAGCCAGGAGCGCGTCGCGAATGGCGGGAACCGGGTGGTCGGCGCCGAATCTGGCCACGAACTTCCGGTAGGCCGCCGTGGGCCCCATTCCCCGGAAGAGTCCGGTCGGAATCGGGGGATGGTTCGTGGCTTTCCTTCTCGATTTTCTCCTGCGCACCGGCGCCCGCCGTTTGGCCGGCGGCGCTTTTGCCGCACCCAAAGCCAACAGATTCTTGAGCGCATCAACGGTTTGGCGAAGCGCCTCTCCGCGCTGCTCGTGGCTTGCCAGCTCGGCTTCTGCCTGCTTGAGCGCGGCCTCGTAGCTTTCTCTCATTGCTGCGTCATCCCTTACAAGTCTCCGGATGTGAGTTCACGCGACCCCTTCGGGTCGGCAAGAAAAGGCACCGTCAAGACGGTTTCATACAATACACGAGCTCCGGATGGATGGCAACTTTGACGACGAAGCCCGTGCGCCCGGCCCATTCTACAACTGTTCGAAAAGGGCGGCCATCAGTGCTACCCGCCGCGGGATTTCGCGCAGCAGGATGTGTTCGTTCAGGGTATGTGCGCCGCCGCCGTCCGGACCCAGGCCATCGAGGGTCGGGCAGCCCACCGCCGAGGTCAGATTGCCGTCGCTCCCTCCGCCGGTCTTACCTTCACCAAGTTCGAAACCTAGTTGTCCGGCCAGCAGGCGGGCCTTCTTGAACAGTCGATTTGATGCTGATGTTTTCTCCAGTGCGCCCCTGTTTATGCCTCCATCCAGCGTCAGACTGCAACGCTTGTTGAACGGTGTTGTTGCCCGCAGCGCCGCATCGACCCTTTGCGCTTCGTCCAGCGTCCAGAAGCGCACATCAATTGTGCATTTCGCACTTTCCGCCACGACATTCTCGGCGGTGCCTCCCGAAATCACGCCCACGCTCACCGTCGTTTCCGCCGCTACGTCTGCCAGGTCGTAGATGTGACAGACCTGTTGGGCGAGTTCGTGCACCGCACTTGCCCCCGCCTCCGGCTCGATTCCCGCGTGCGCCGGCTTGCCCGCAACGTGGAGTACATACGCACTCACACCCTTGCGCCGGCTCTTGACGGCCCCGCCGGGCACCGACGGCTCGACGACCAGCGCCGCCCGCGACGCGCGTGCCTCCGCTTCTATCCGCTCCCGCGAGGTGGGCGAACCCCACTCCTCGTCACAGGTGATCAGGAAGGAGAGGTCAGACTTCGGACCCGCGCCCTTCTCCGCGAGAAGCTGCAACGCGAAGATGGAGGTCGCGACGCCGCTCTTCATGTCGTATACCCCTGGACCCTGGATCCGCCCGTCCGTCACGGCATACGGAAGCCGCTCGAGCGTGCCGATGGGATGGACCGTGTCCATGTGCCCAACGAGAAGGAGAGGGCACTCGGCCGTGTCGCGGGTACCGCGGTATCGGGCGAGGAGGTGGGTGCCGAGCCCGGGCGATGGCAGGCGCTCGACCTGGCCCCCCGCGCGCCCGAGCGCATCCTCCAGGATCTCGGCCACGGCGAGGTTGGCCGCTTCGTTGCCGGTGGGCGACTCCGTTGTGACGAGGGTCCGCAGCAGCGCGACGCACTCGGCCGCCCGCTCTTCTGCTTCCCGGGTGGTCACGCTGAGCCGCGTCATGGCGCCTCCGGTTCGTAGCAGCCGCCCCGCCGATAGCTTTCGTCGAGGATTTCCACCAGATGCAGGACCGGCACCCGGCTCCCGGACAGGCGCAGTCCGGCTCCGATCTGCATCATGCACCCGGGGTTGCCGGTGACAAGGGCGGCCGCTCCGCTGTCGAGAACGCTCCGTACCTTGTCCGCACCGATCCAGCCGCCCAGGCGCGGGTGGGTGAGTCCGTAGATGCCCGCGCCGCCGCAACACTCCTCCGCTCCCGCGAGAGGCAGCACTTCGAGGTCCGGCACGGCGTCGAGGACGGTCGCGGGCGGGCTCGCGACTCCCTGTGCGTGGAGCAGGTGGCAGGGCGCGTCGTAGGTGACCTTCATCGGCAACGCGCCACCCGGGACGGGCCCCCGCTCCGCCAGGAGTTCCGACACATCCCGGACTCGCGCGGCGATCGCCGCCGCCCGCTTTGCCATCTGCTCGTCGTGGGCGAGGAGGGCGCCGTACTCGGCCATCGCCGCGCCGCACCCGGAGGCATTCATGGCCAGAACGTCGACGCCGGCGGCCTCGAAGGCCTCCACGTTGCGCGTGGCCATGGAGCGCGCCGCCTCGAGGTCCCCGGAGTGGGCGTGGAGCGCGCCGCAGCACCCCTGGCCCACGACCGGGACGACCTTGTAGCCGTTGGCCTCGAGCACGCGCACGGTGGCATCGTTCACGCGCGAGAAGAGGCCCGCCTGGACGCATCCGGTGAGGAGGCCGACGGTTGCGGGCTTCGCAGTGTCGGCCGGGGTGTTGCCCACGCTCGTGCCCAGGGCGCTGGTGGTGTCCGGGTTCGGGCCGGTGCCGTTGGCGGGGCTCCCGGCCGGGCCAGGTTCTTCGGGCAGCGAACCCGCCGGGCCGGATGCGGCCAGCATGGCCACCCCCAGACGTGGTCCCCTGGGCGGCGCATCGCCGGAGAGCAACCGGGCCCCCAGCGCCGGGATGCCCGTTGCCCGCAGGATTCGCGCCGCGAACATGGCGGGGCGGGCCAGCCAGCCGGTCCCGAAGACGCGCAACAGCAATCGACTCAGAAGCGGGGGACGCCGTGCCTCTCCGCCGACATGGCGCGCCATCTCGAGCAGTTGGCCGTAGGCGACACCGGACGGACACACCGGCTCGCACGCGCGGCACCCCAGGCAGCGGCCGATATGGAGCTGGAAGGCATCCGAATCCGCGGACAGCCGTCCTTCCACGACAGCGCGCATCAGGTGCAGGCGGCCGCGGGGAGAATCGGCTTCGTCGCCCAGGCGCCGGTAGGTGGGGCACGCCGGCAGGCAGAATCCGCAGTGCACGCAGTTGAGCAGCCCCTCTTCCTGCTCCTTCAGCGCCTGGGCCAGCGTGTCGGTCGAGTTCACGGGCATTGCGAGGCGAGGATCGAATCCGGGTCGAAGAGGGCCTTGATCCGTGCCGTGAGACCCGCCTCCTCCCCACCACCCCCCGTCCACCCCACCGCCGCCGCCAGTTCGGCGGGCGCATCACTCAGCGTCAGGGTGCCGCCCGCTGCCTCCATCTCCCGGCGCCCGCGCGTCAGACCCTCCACCAGCGCGCCCAACTCCCCGGCCCTGCAGGACCCCTTCACCCGCACCACCCCCCGCACCGCATCGGCGCACGTCGCGCCGTTGGTCAGGGCGGCGATGGCGCGAGCGCGCTCCATCGTGTCCGCGAGGCGATCGGGCAGCGCCGCGAGCCGTGCGACCATCGCCGCGCCCGCCTCCCAGCCCATTCGCCGCTCGTGGAAGCCGCGGCTCTCACCGTTGCGCAGCGCCGCCACGGGCTCCGCCCCCGCCGCCGCCACGATGCGCGAGCGGCTCTCTCGCACCTCGCCCACGGCTCCGAGCAAGCGCACCGCAACGGCCGCCGCGTGGCCAGCGCCGCCCTCATCCCCCTCGATCACCTCCACGGACGCCACCGGCACCTCGTGCGTGCACACCTGCCGCGCGATCGCCACCGTGCCCGCGACCTCGCCGGCGAAAAGCAGCGTGACGTCGGTCTCGGGGCGCGGGAAGAGGCGGACCGACACGCGGGTGATGATGCCCAGACTGCCGCGGCTGCCGGTCAGGAGGCGGACGAGGTCGTAACCGGCCACGTTTTTCACCACGCGGCCGCCGATGCGAAGAATGCGGCCGTCGCCCGTCACCACCTCGAGCCCCAGGACATTGTCGCGCGTCGCCCCATAGTGCGCTCCAAGCGGGCCCGAAACACCACACGCCACCGCGGCTCCGAGCGTCCCGGTGTCGCACGCCGGGGCGTCGAACGGCAGCCACTGGCCGTTGGGCTCGAGCACCTGCGCCAGGCGGTCCAGGCCGATCCCCGCCCCGGCGGTCAGGGTGAGGTCCGCGGGTTCGTAGTGGTGCACGGCGTCCATCTGCGCCGTCGACACGATGCGGCCGCCATCGCGCCCCCAGCCGCCCGCGCCGAGCCACGATCCGCGCCCGGCGGGCAGCAGGCTGGTGCCGGCCTCGTTGGCGGACCGCACCACGGCCTCCGCCGCCTCGGCCGTTTCGGGGAAGACGACGGCGTCCGGAGCGAGTCCGGCGGCGAGCACGGCCCCGTTCATGCGTGCGCCGGCTGGACGGCCAGCTCCTCGCGCGCCGGGTCGCCGGGCCATGTCGCCCGTGCCGGGTCGGTCTCTTCCGGGAGGACCTTGCCGGGGTTCATCACGCCCTCGGGATCGAAGACGCGCCGGATCCCCCACATGGTGTCGAGTTCGCGGCGGCCGTAGATGAGGGGCATGTGGTGCTTCTTGTCGAGCCCGACGCCGTGTTCGCCGGTGATCGTTCCGCCCGAGTCGACGCAGATCTGCATGATCTCCTTCGACGCCCGCTCGACGCGCTCGAGTTCGTCCTCGTCGCGGCGGTCGAAGAGGATGTTGGGGTGCAGATTGCCGTCGCCGGCGTGGAAGACGTTCGCGACGACGAGGTTGTACCGCTTGCCGATCTCGGAAATCCCCTTGAGGATCGCCGGCAGGGTCGTGCGCGGGACCGTGGCGTCCTGCACCAGAAGGTCCGGCGCGATCCGGCCCATCGCCCCGAAGGCCTTCTTGCGCCCCTTCCACAGGGCGAGCCGCTCCTCCTCGTCCTTCGCGCTGCGCACCTCGCGGGCTCCGGCCCGGCGACAGAAGTCGGCGGCACGGGCGGCCTCGGCGTCCAGCCCCGCTTCCAAGCCATCGAACTCGATCACCAGCGCCGCCTCGGCGTCGGTGGGGTAGCCGGCGGCGAAGACGCTGTCCTCGACGGCGCGGATCGTGGGCCCGTCGATGATCTCCATCGCGGCCGGCAGCAGCCCCGCGCTGACGATGTCCGACACGGCGCGGCCGGCGTCCTCGATGCGGTCGAAGATCCCCAGCAGCGTGCGCACGCCTTCCGGCACCGGCAGCAGCCCCACTTCGATCTCGGTGGCGATCCCGAAGCACCCCTCCGACCCCACGAAAAGGCCGACCAGGTCGTACCCCGGCGTCTCCCGCCCCTGGCCGCCCAGCCGCACGACCGAGCCGTCGGCGAGAACGACCGTGAGCCCGGTGACGTAGCGCGAGGTCACCCCGTACTTGAGACAGTGGGGACCGCCCGAGTTCTCGGCCACGTTGCCCCCGATCGTGCAGGCCGTCTGCGACGAGGGGTCCGGGGCGTAGTACAGGCCGTGCGCGGCCGCCGCCACCGACAACTCCGCGTTGATGACCCCCGGCTGCAGCACCGCCCTGCGATTGGCGGCGTCGATGGTGAGAATGCGGTTCATGCGGGCGGTGCCGATGATGACCGCCCCGCCCAGCGGCACGGCGCCTCCCGAAAGCCCGGTCCCCGCCCCGCGCGGCACGATGGGGAGGCCGTGGCGCGTGATGGCCGCGACCGCGCGCCGCACCTGATCGGTGGTGCGCGGCAGGACAACGGCTCCGGGCCGGTGCCGGTACGCGGTCAGCGCGTCCGACTCATAGACGAGCAGGCGGTCCTCGTCGACGATCACACCGTCCTGTCCGCAGATGCCGGTCAGGGAGACTGCGAGGGCTTTCGGTATCATTCGGCCAAGCTATTCGGGGCGGGACAGGTAGTCCAGCATCGCCTCCACGCCGGTGACGGCCATGCCGTGGATTCGGGGCGGCAGTTCGCCGTACACGCGCCGCGTGATCGCGGCCGCGCCGGTGTGTCCCTCGGCGAGGGCGCGGCGCACCATGTCGATCCGGGCCAGGCGGTGGCTGCGGTAGCGCGCGATGGTCTCGGCCGGGTTGCGGATGGTGGGACCGTGGGCCGGATGCAGGACCCGGGGCGCGAGGGCTTCGACCCTGTCGAGAGAGCGGAGGTAGTGCGCGACCGCCCCGGAATACTCGCCTACCCACGTGGTGTCGCCCTCGCCGAGGATTAGGTCGCCGACGAAGACCGAGTCGTTGCTCGTGAGGTCGAAGCAGAAGTGGCGGCGAGCGTGGCCGGGGGTGGAGACGGCGACGAGGTTACCGTCGCTGGTGGCGAAGCGCTGCCCGTCCTCGATGACCAGGTCGCCGCCCGGGCCGTGGACCTCGCCGCCGACCGCGCGGGCGAGGCTGGCCGCTCCCGCCGAGTGGTCGCTGTGCGCATGGGTAAGGAGGATCGTGACCGAACGCGCGCCCGCCACCGCGCGTGCCAGCGCCGCCAGGTGGGATTCGATGGCCGGTCCCGGGTCGATGATCGCCGCCACGGCCCCGCCGGTCACGTAGGAACGGGTCCCCGACAGCGTCAGCGGGCCCGGGTTTGGCGCAAGAAAGGAACGGACGCTCATGGTCTGTGCGCCATCGGTACCGCTCCAGTGCTGTGGGTCCTGGCAGCCCCTGGTCCGCGGGCGATCCCCGCGTGCGGGATCGCCTTAGCGGCGCTCGCGTGCGAGCTGCTCGGCGAGCTTGTCGGCGATCAGTTGAAGCGCAGCCTCGTCGACTTCGTTGAAGGCGTCCGCGAGGTGCGAATCGATGTCGAACTGCCCGAAAATGTCGCCGCCGGCCCGGATGAGCACCACCATCTCCGACTTCACGCTCGGGCTGCACGAGAGGTATCCCTCGAACTCCGACACGTCGGGAACGTTCTGGTTGGCGCCGTGGGCGACCGCCGTGCCGCACACGCCCTGCCCCACCGGGATCTTCGCGTGCTCGGTCGGCGTGCCCATGTAGTTATGGAGCCAGAGCTCCAGCCGATCGTCCGCGAGCAGGTACACACCCACCCAGTTGTAGCGGTCGTCGGACTTGTAGAGGCTCCGAACGGCATGGCGTAGAAGGGCGTCCGAGAGGTGCCCTTCTTCCCGCATTTCCTGCAATTCCCTGACAGTGTAGCGTGCGTCGATCATTCAGTGTTTTTCCAGTGTTGAAAAGGTCAGCCGCTCAATATAGGCAAGTTGCGAGCAGACTGCTCACCCTCTGGCGAAGTCGACGCCCTCGTCGAGCCGCTCGACAAAGGCGGCCAGGAGACGCGCCGCGTGGAAGAGGTCGGCGATGGCGACGATCTCGCAGGGCGAATGCATGTACCGGTTCGGAATCGACACGAGCCCGGTCGGAACGCCGCCGCGGGCCAGGTGGATGCCGTCCGCATCGGTCGCGGTGCGCAGCGGCGCCGCCTGGATCGTATACGGGATCTCGTTGGCCTCGGCGGTCTCCGCGAGCATCTCGAACACCCCGGGATGCGTCGACGACCCCCGCGTGAGGACCGGACCGCCCCCCAGGGAGTGCTCGCCCACCTCGGTCTTCTCCACCCCCGGGACGTCGGTCGCGTGGGTGACGTCCACGACCAGCGCCACATCCGGCGAAAGATCGAAGGCGCTGGTCCTCGCACCGCCGCCCGAGTACCCGATCTCCTCCTGGGCGGTCGCGACGGCCACCGCTCCGGCAACGCCGCCCCCTTCACCCAGCAGGCGGAGCGCCTCGAGCACGACGAACGCTCCCACCCGGTTGTCGATCGCCCGGCTCGCCACCCGGTCCCCCGCGAGGCGCACCATGCCGGCATCGATCACGGCCGGGTCGCCCACGCGCACCCCCATCTCCTTCAACTCGTCCCGCGAGGCCGCCCCGACGTCGATCCACAGCTTCTTCACCTTCACCGCCTGCGTCCGCTCCTTGGGCTCCATGAGGTGGATGGCCTTGCGGCCGATCACGCCCGGAACATCGCCCGCCGCGCCGAGAACCCGAACCCGCTGGCCCACCAGCACCTGCGCATCCCAGCCGCCGATCCCCGCGAAGTAGAGCAGCCCGGATTCGTCCGTGTGCGTGACCTGGAGGCCGATCTCGTCGATGTGCCCCGCGAGCAGCACCAGGGGGCGGGCATCGCGCCGGACGGCGGCGTAGCTGTTCCCGACCACGTCCGCCCACACCCGCGCGAACGATTCCGCTTCAGCGCGCCAGACGCCGGCCGGCCTGGCCTCGAACCCCGACGGGCCGGGCGCGTCGAGGAGGCGTTCCAGAAAGGAAATGTCTTGGCTCATCGATCTCTTTGATTTGGAGGATGGGTGCCCACTTCGCCGCGCCGCGATGCCGCCTCCTCGCCGGGAGAGAAGACGCGAAACTCGACCGTCCCTTCCCGGATGCGACGCTCCAGCCGCCGCTTCGCCACCCCTTGAAGCCAGCGCCGGGACAGCGGAACGAGCAGGCTGAACCCGGCAATGTCCGTCAGGATCCCGGGCGTCAGCAGGAAAGCCCCGCCGACGAGAATGGAGAGCCCGTCGAGGAGCGAGCGTCCGGGCAGGCGGCCCGAAGCCAGCTCCTGCTGCACCGCGAGAAAGGCCCGCAGTCCCTGGTGCCGGGCCAGCGCCGCCCCCGCGACCCCGGTCGTCACGACCAGCGCGATGGTGGGCACGAGGCCGATCACCTGGGCCACCTGGAGAAGGATCGCCAGCTCCACCAGGGGCACGGCAACGAAGAGGAGGATCAATCTGCTCAGCAAGGTCTGGTCCCTTTTTGCATGCGCCGGGGATTATCCCCCGACGATCATCCAATGTATATTCCTCGCCCGTACCCGGGTGCCATGCTGCCCGCACCGGGTGCCAAGCGAGGAATCATGAAAGACACCTATTATCGCAAAGGCTTTGGCCTCAAGGCCGAGGTGAAGCCCCTCATCGAGTCGGAATACCACTCCGCACTCCTGGAACGCCTGAGATCGCGCGCCTACGTCGACCAGTTCGCCGACATCAGCGTACGCCTGGCCAAGGACTTCGGCTTCTGCTACGGCGTCGACCGCGCGGTGGACTACGCCTATCAGACCCGCCACAAGTTCCCCGACAGGCGCGTCTACCTGGTCGGCGAGATCATCCACAACCCCCACGTGAACCACCGCCTGCAGGAAAAGGGCATCGAGTTCATCTACCCGGACGACGACGGGACCTTCGATTTCGCCCATCTCACCGACGACGACGTCGTCATCATCCCGGCCTTCGGCGTCACCCTGCACGACTTGAACACCCTCAAGACGACCGGCTGCGTCCTCGTCGACACCACCTGCGGCTCGGTGCTGCTGGTGTGGAAGCGCGTTGCCAGCTACGCCCGCGATGGGTTCACGGCGGTCATTCACGGCAAGTACCGCCACGAGGAGTCGAGGGCGACGGCCAGCCAGGTCCTGCTTCACGAAGGCGGCAAGTACGTCATCGTGCGGGACATGGACGAGGCCGAGGAGGTGGGCGCCTACATGTGCGGCCTCCCGGGCAGCCTCAGCCGCGGCGAGTTCATGGAGCGCTACGGCAAGCGCACCTCGACGGGGTTCGATCCCGACATGGATTTGAAGAAGATCGGCGTTGCCAACCAGACCACCATGCTCGCGACGGAATCGCTGGCCATCGCGGCGCGCCTGCGTGAGATGATGGCCGAGTCGTTCGGCGAGGAGCACGCGCATGGGCACTTCCGGTCGTTCGACACCATCTGTTCCGCGACCCAGGAGCGCCAGGACGCGGTGCTGGAGATGATGGAGGAACCGCCCGACGTGATGATCGTGGTGGGCGGCTACAACTCCTCCAACACCAACCACCTTGCCCACCTGTGCCGCGAGTACACCCGCACCTGGCACATCAAGGACGCGGCGTGCATCGATGTCGACACCGGCGCGATCCATCACAAGCCCGAACTGGATCCGCACGCTCCCGAAGTGACCGACTGGGACTGGTTGCCTCCGGGACCCTTCAGCCTGGGGATCACGGCGGGCGCATCGACGCCCGACAACGAGATCGGCAAGGCACTGGCCCGGCTGCTGAATGTGCGGGGCGTCGAGGTCGAGCTGTAGGAGCCGGTCACCCCGGCTTCGCGCGGGCCCGATGCGCCGGCGAAGAAGCCCGCGGCGAACCGCCCGGCCGCCTCACATCCCCGGCGGCGTGAACCTCCCGTCGATCGCGGTCCAGCCGCCGTCCGCGAAGAGCACCGTCCCCGTCACGTAGCTCGCGGCGTCGGACGCGAGGAATACCGTGGGCCCCGCCATCTCGCTGGCGCTCCCCCAGCGGTTGAGGATGCTCCGCTGCGCGTAGGCGCCGTACCAGTCCGGGCTCCCCTTGATCGGCGCCGTGAGCGGCGTGTCGATCACACCGGGGGCGACCGCGTTGACGCGCACCCCGGCCGGCCCGAGTTCGGCCGCCGCCGTCCGGACCATCTGCACGATCCCCGCCTTGGTGGCGGCGTACATGCTCTGGCCGGGCTCCACCACCACCGACCGGATCGAGCTGAAGAGGATGATCGACCCCCAACCCTGCTCCGTCATGATCCGCCCCGCCGACTGGATGACGTGTGCGCCGCCCTTGAGATTGAGCCCCAGGACCCGGTCGATATCGTCGTCGGTGTAGTCGAGGAGAGGCTTGCGCACGTTCACCCCCGGAGTGCAGACCACGACGTCGAGCGATCCCCGCGCCACCGCGAGGCCGGTGAAGGCGGCCGTGACGGCCTCGCCCGCCAGGATGTCGAGCCCGGCGGAGTCCGCGTCGCCCCCCGCCTCGCGGATCGCCGCCGCCGTGCGGGCCGCCGCGTCCGCGTCGATGTCGAGGCAGGAGACGAACGCCCCCGCCTCGGCGCAGCCTACCGCAACCGCCTCGCCGATTCCGGAACCGCTGCCGACGATCGCCGCAGTCCTTCCCGCAAGGCTGAACATGGAGGTCATGGAGTGTCTCTTTCGGGGTTTCGAGTGACGCCGGAAGGTGGCAGAATGTAAGGAGAAGCCGACATCATGGAACCCATCGGGTCACGGACCGTGCCCGGCGGGCACCCCGCGCCGCGAGTCGGCCGAGTCCCCCGCAAGGAATCCGAGCGTGCCGAACCACGCCGCCCGACCGAGCGACGCCCGCGCCGCGGACCGCGTTCTGGCCGAAGTCGAGGCCGCCCGCGACGAGATCGTTGCCTTCACGGCCGACATGATCCGCGTGCCCACGGTGAACCCCCCGGGCGACGCCTACCCCGAATGCGCCGAGCTGATCGGACGGCGGATGGCGCGTGCCGGGCTCGCGGTGCAGTACATCGCGGCGGAGGGGCGTCCGGAGCACACGGCCGCTCACCCGCGCGTGAACGTCGTGGGGCGGGGCGAGGGGCGCGCCGATCGCCCGCGGCTACACCTCAACGGCCACTTCGACGTGGTCCCTCCCGGCGACGGCTGGACGGTGGACCCCTTCGCCGGCGTGGTCCGCGACGGACGCATCTACGGTCGCGGCGCGTCCGACATGAAATCCGGCATCGCCGCCGCCCTGTTCGCGATCGAGGCCATCCGCCGGGCCGGCATCGGACTGGCGGGCGCGGTCGACATCAGCGCCACCGTCGATGAGGAGAGCGGCGGGTTCGCGGGCGTCGCCCACCTGTGCGAGACGGGGGTCATCTCGGCCGCGGAGACCGGCTACGCGATCATCCCCGAGCCGTTCGGGCCAACGCGTGTGTGTGTGGGACACAGGGGCGTCTACTGGTTCGACATCGTCGCCCACGGCCACGCCGCCCACGGCAGCATGAGCCACCTCGGCCGCAGCGCCATCGACGACATGGGCACCCTCCTCGAAGCCATTCGCACCAGGCTCGGCCCCGACCTCGCCGCGCGGCGCTCGGACCTGCCCGTGGTCCCGGACGCCTCGCGTCACCCCTCGCTGAACGTCAACGCCATCACCGGCGGCCAGGCCGGCGCGGCCACCCAGTCGCCCTGCGTGGCCGACCATTGCGTGGTCACCTTCGATCGCCGCTTCATCCCGGAAGAAGACTTCGACGAAGTCCGCGCCGAGATCGAGCGCCTGGTCGCGGCGACCGAGCACGACGACCCCGCCCGCCGCTTCACGATCAAGGACCGCATGATCGTGCATCCCGTCCACGCACCCCCGGGGTCACCCCTCGTCGCCGCGCTCTCCAACGCGGTGGGCGCCGTCTGCGGCCGCCCTCCCGAACTCGTCGCCAGCCCCGGCACCTACGATCAGAAGCACTTCGCCCGCATCGCCGGCATCGAGCACTGCGTGGCATACGGCCCCGGCCCCCTCGAGGAGGCTCACCAGCCCGACGAATCCTGCGCGATCGACGACCTGGTCGCGAGCACGCAGGTGCTGGCGCTGACTGCGATGGAGTTGGTGGGCGTGGCGTAGCCTGATCCTGGGCCCCGGGCGCGGCGGCGGTGGGGCCTGGAGGGAACGGGATGGCGCGCAGGGCCGACTCGGCGACCCCATCCACTCAGAAACGGAGATGTCCACCGATGGACAGCCCAGGGATGGTTTGTCGACCGAGCCGTAGATCCACGGTCGGCGAAAAGGTCATGGCGCCCGCACGGTCGGTCGCAACGGTTTCCCAACTCGACAACAGTAGACCGATAACCGCACCCGAGAGACCTCCGACTATACCCAACATGGCAATCGCTTCTGCGTCGGAAAAAACTTCAACGTCGAAGCAGAAGTCGGTGCATCGTTGCGGTTCATCCACCATTGCGATCACCCCCCCTGCCCCCGCCAGGACACCACCACCAATTGCTGCCCCCAACAACCAACGCGAACCGGTCCTGCGCTCCAGCAGATCGACACTCTCCCACGCGACGGCGCTGGACCGAGTGCGGCCGAATAGCGCGCGGCTAGTCGTATGGATGCTGTCCTGTCCAATTGTGACAACCTCGCCGACAACCCTGTCGTCACCGATAGTGATGCGTACTCGATCACCCACGTTCTGGGCTGTGGCCATCGCAGGCCCGAAGCCGATTGTCAATCCGATGGCCGCCAGGGCGACCGCACGCGAAACGAACATGTTTCCGATCCTTGTTGGCTCTGAGCGTCTGTTGACCGTTTGAGGGAGGAGGCATCCACATGGAAGAAACGCGTACCGAATGGCGGGAAGCCGACGACGGTCTGTACAGTTTACCGTGCACTCCGTCATCTTCGCCAGGCTTCCGCGTCCGGGAGGCCGCGACTGAACAGAAACTCGACACCCGGGGCACGCGCCGCTCCCGGGTCCGCCCGGATCACAGGCAGCGGGTCGCGCAGGATGCCGCGAATCTGTCCGGTGCGCGGGCTGCGGAGGATGGCCATCGGGAGGTCGCTGTCCCCGTCGAGCGTCGTCGATCCGTCGGGTCCGGTCAGGGTGATGCTGGCCAGGTTGCCTTCCCAACCGGGCTGCACCGGCAGAACGAAAGCGAAGGGCGAACTCCCATCGCCATCGGTAGTCTGGGGCATGGCGAAGCTGAGGGAGAAGAGTTGGACGCCGCTGGCGCTCCGGCCGATGAGGCGGTGTTCGCCGGTAGAATCAGGCAACGCGGGCGGAGCAGCAACCACAAAAGCGGGCTCCAGGAACGGCTCGCTGTCTGCGCTAGTGCCACCCCACAGCAGCAGCGATGTGGTCCGAGCGGCCACCTCGGCAGCTGCCGCCGAGCCCTCGTCATGCAGCCGATACCTCAGCGCGTTGGTGAAGTGGTAGCTGATGCCATCGGGCGGGCCACAGTAGGACATCAGATCCGGCATGCTCGGGTGCACCAACCCTCCGTCGCCCCGGAAGTCATACCCCCAGGCACCCGCGGATCCATCCGGATTGGGAAACGACGGATCCAGAAAAAAGGTGGCACCGCACGGAGCATGGAAGAGGCTCATGTTGTGACCCAGTTCGTGTGCGATGATGTCTGCGACGGGCACCGAGAAGCTCGCCCGTCCGCGAAAGTAGGCCACCCCGGCGGCAGCCGACACGGGTCCGGACATCATACCCATGTAGTGGCCTCTGCCGCCTTCCAGCGCGCGAATCGCTTTCGCTTCGTCCCGCAGTGTAAAGGCATTGTTGCTGGAGGTCAGCACCGGCTCGTGAGCTGTCACCCCAACGTCCCGGCTCGGCTAACGCCTCCACGCCTCCGCGCCCGGAATCCCCCGGCTGAACAGCACTTCCAGCCTCCGCCCGGCGGCTTGTCCCGCCGCGTCCGCGTCGGCCTGGGTCGGGGGCGGCAGATCGCGCAGGATGCCGCGCACCTGCCCGGTCCTCGGGTTGCGCAGGATGGCCATCGGTAGATTGCTGTCACCGTCCAGGGTGAACGAGCCGCTGGGGGCAGTAAGCGTGATGGCCGCAAGGTTGCCCTCCCACCTGGCTTGAACGGGAATCACGAAGGCGAAGCTGGCACTGCCATCGCCGTCGGCGACTTCGGGCATGGCGAAACTGATCGAGAAGAGTTCAGCTCCATTGTCAGACTGCCCGGTGATCCGGTACTCGCCTGCGGAGTCCGGAAGCACCGCTGGCGCCTCCACAACAAACGCGGGTTCGAGAAACGGCTCCTCGCTGGTGCCAATTCCGCCCCACAGCAGGAGCCCCCGGGTGACGTTCGCGGCTGCCACAGCCGGAGGCATCTCGTCTACCAACCGATAACGAAGCGCGTTTGTGAAGTGATAGTCACTGACCCATCCCGGGCTGCAATAGGACATCAGATCGTGCGTCACGCCTGGGTGCACCAGTCTGCCGCTGTCGCGGAAGTCGTAACCCCAGGCACCGATGGATCCGTCTGGGTACGGATAAGACGGGTCCGGACCACCGGGGTCACCGCACGGCGCGTGAAACAGGTTCATGTTATGACCGAGTTCGTGGGCGATCACCCGCGAGGATGGTGTCGCAACGCTCGACCGGCCCGGCGCCCGGGCGATTCCACGATCAGACCCCCAAGCGGTCTCTGATACCAGGCCCAGATAGTGACCGGTTCCACCTTCCATCACACGAATCGCCTCCGTTTGCGCGAGTAGCTCGATAGGGTAGCGGGGCGAGCTCATTACGGGCTCGTGCGCGGTCAGTTCCAGACTGCCCACAGGTAGCAGTGTGCGCGTGTCCCGGAGCAGTTCGTGCCCATCGGCATTGCCTGCCATCCCCCTTGAGATCTCCAGGATTGCCGAATCGGGGTCAGCACTCAAAAGGAATGGAATCACCGTGAGGTCGAAGAGGGGCATCTCCCGCACTTCGACCGCTATTCGACCAGTCTCCGGGATCCGCTTCGTGATGCCCAATGTGGGGTCCAGGGTCCCGTCCGGGTCGATCTCGATTACCATCTCCAGCCCAGGCTGAATCACGTGTCCCGGAATCTCGGCGTTTGCCGACTTCAAGAATCTTCCCTCATTCAACTCGGTCGGAATCGATGTCGACTTTGTTAGAATATCTTTCACATGCGCCTCCACTCCGTTCAGGTACAACCGAGCCCGAACATGGGGAATACCCGCGCCGGTGGCCTGCCGGGCTGTCGGGAACACGCGTAACAGCGCCTTCTCACCTGCTACCAGCGGAACAGGGAAGTCACGTGATTGGACAGCCTGCGTCAGGTAGGCCGCCGGCGACTCTCCCTCCACGCACAGGGCTAGGCGACGGGCGTGGACGCCATCCAGCCAAGCCTGGAAGCTGGCATCCGCAGGTGCACAGAGGCTCGTTCCTCCCGCGCCAAGAACGTCAAGGTGGTGCAAAGCCGTCAGGTCGGCCGGAAGCGCCCCCTCCATCGCGGGATTGTTTGTAAGTTCCAGTTCCCGCAGATTCGACATTCCACCGAACTCGGAGGGCACTGGACCTGAGAAGTCGTTGTTCTTGAGGGACAGTATCTCCAGAGTCGACAGTTCACCCAACCGCAGCGGCAGTGGGCCTGTCAACGCATTGTCATCGAGCGTCAGGTCGGTGACTCTGGGGAAGTTACCGAGTCCCGGCGGAACTAGATATCCGTTGTCCCATGTAGTCCAATGAGGTACATGAGTGCGTTCATAACACGTTATTGGACAACCGTTTCCGGTGGTACTGTCTCGTTTCATCGTCCCTTGCCGTCCGTTGTGATCCCGTGTATTCTTCCCTGTAGAGTGATTTGGTATGTGATACACAACGGCAGGAAGGACCGCATGACGAAGCGACCCAAGACGCTTACCGCCGCCTTCGTTCGGACGGTCAGCCGACCCGGAGTCTACGGCGACGGACGAGGAGGCCGCGGGCTGAGCCTCCGGGTGTACCGGACGGCCAACGGTCGGATCACCAAAACGTGGCGTCAGCGCGTCCGGATCGACGGGCGACTCACCTCGATCGGTCTCGGTCCGTATCCCGAGGTCACGCTCGCCGACGCCCGGGAAAAAGCGCTGGACAACAGCCGGAGGGTTCGCCGGGGACAGGATCCGCGCGGGCGCGGCGTGCCGACCTTCGCCGAGGCGGCCCGGCGGACCATCGAGCTTCACCGCGACTCGTGGAAGGCCGGGAGCCCCTTGCCTCAGCAGTGGGAATCCACGTTCCGGCTCCACGCCGCCCCGCTCCTCGACAAGCCGGTGGACCGGATCACGAGCGCGGACGTGCTCGGGTGCCTTGGCCCGATCTGGAACTCGATGCCCACGGCCGCGCGGAAGGCCAAGCACCGGATCGCCGCCGTGTTCCGGTGGAGCATCGGCCGCAATTACCGCCGGGACAACCCGGTCGACCGGGCGGTTGCGGCGTTGCCGAAGCCGAACGGGAACCCAGGAAGCCATCACCGCGCCCTGCCGCACGGGGAGATCGCTGCGGCGCTTCGTTCCATCCGCCGGGTGGGGGACGGGAGTCTGGCTGCGTTGTGCGCCGAACTGATTGTGCTCACGGCAGTCCGTCCCGGCGAGGCGCGTGGCGCGCGGTGGGACGAGATCGACATGGACGCGGCAAGGTGGACGATTCCGGTGGCGAGGATGAAGGCGGGACGCGAGTTCACGGTCCCGCTCAGCACGGGCGTGCTGGAGGTGCTGATTCAGGCGCGCAAGCTGTCGGACAAGTCGCCGCTGGTGTTCCCGTCGCGGACCGGCCGGACGCTTGCGCCGAAGACGGTGTCGCGGGTGCTCCAGATGGCCGGGGTGGACTCGACGCTGCACGGATTCCGGTCGAGCGCCCGGTCGTGGATGGCCGAGACCGGCGTCCCGGCGGAGGTCGCGGAAGCCTGCCTCGCCCACGTTCCCAAGAGCCGGGTCGTTCAGGCGTATCAGCGCTCCGACCTGCTGGAGAGACGCGCCGAAGTCATGCAGGCTTGGAGCGACTACCTCGGGTAGCCACTTGCCTCCCCCAACGCCGATCAGCACCACCCTTCCACCTCCGTAGCGCGGTTCGGCGGTCGCCCGCGACCGCGTTGCCGGCATCCACGGCGTCAGCCGGGTCGAACCGGGCCTCGTCGGACCGGTTGTCACACCTTCGGACGATCACTCCGCGGTTCGCCAGGGGGGGATCTTGCCACGCCGCTGGCAGCGACCGCAAACGGGTCGTAGACGGCGTTGGAACCCCATGGAAGGCTGTGGAAAGGTAGGGAATTTCCGACCGTTGACGCCGTCCCGAATGGTCCACCAGCGTTCAGGCATGGAGACGCTGGAAGAGCTATTCAGATCGCGGGTTAGCGCGTTCCTCGGGCGTTCGAGCCTGAGCCCGACGGCGTTCGGCAAGAAGGCGCTGGGCGACCCGAACCTGATGCGCCAGATCGGTCGGGGACGCTCGCCGACGCTGAGGACGGCGGACCGGATTCTCTCGTTCATCGCCGAGCAGGACGGAGCATCGGGCGGTGGACGCGATCCGCCTCGACGCCCGTGAGACCGGAGACCGACCAGCAAGCAGCGAACAAGGAGGAGGAGAAGGACGATGACCGAGAACACGATGGAACGGAGGATGAACCCGCCGATCCGCTTCCTGCGGCTGCCCGAGGTGATGGCGCGCACCGGCCTGTCGCGGAGCACGATCTACGTGCGGCTGGCAGAGGGGCGCTTCCCCCGGCCGGTCGCCCTGGGCGGGCGGGCCGTGGGGTGGATCGAGGCCGAGGTGGACGAATGGGTCCGCGAGCGCATCGCCGAGAGCCGGTTCGACGGCGCGCGGGCCGGTGAGCGCGGCGAGGCCGCGCGGGGGATTCGCCGGGCGGCAGAGGCCGGCCCGGTTCGATGAGCCGGCGCGCTTCGCGGCGGTCGGGGAACAGCCCGTCGGACTCGTCTAAGGCCGGTGAGCCAGCACACGCGATGTTGAACATCGCGGCTGGCGAGGGGTTGCTGCGCCCCCTTCGAACCCCCGGCCTGCCGCGTCCCTGGCGGAGCAGCGGACGCGCGGGGGCGAGGCCCCCGAAACCCGTCTCCGGTGCGACCGTGGCTGAGCATCGCACCGTGATGGTCGCCGCCCGGGTCACGCCCGCGGAACACGCCGCCTGGCGGGAGAAGGCGGCTGCGGCGGGCGTGTCGCCGTCCGCGCTGCTGCGCGAGGCGATGGCGCGGACCCAGACCTGGACCGCATCGGCACGGGCCGTCGAGCGCAAGCGCACCCGCCAGATCGCGCGCATCGGAAACAACCTGAACCAGCTGGCGCGCTGGGCGAACACACACGCCTCGACGGCCGAGGCGGTCTCGGTGATCGCCCATTTGGTGTCGTTCGAGCGGTCGCTGCTCGCCGTGGCACGCATCGGCGAGGAGGCCCGCGATGCTCGTTAAGTTCCTCTCCCATGGGAAGGGCTCGGCCCGGGCGGCGGTCGAGTATCTCGTCGGCGAGCGGGACGCGGCGGGACACGAGCGCGAAGGCGTCGAAGTCTTGCGCGGGAACCCGGAGATGGTGGCCGCCGTGGCCAACTCGCTCGACTTCGAGCGCAAGTACACGTCGGCCGTGATCGCATGGGCGCCGGAGGACCGGCCGACCGGCGAGCAGATCGGAGCCGTCCTCGACGAGTTCGAGAAGACCGCCTGGGCGGGACTGGAGCCGGACCGCTACGCGTGGACGGCCGTCCTGCACCGCGAGCGCGGCGGTGGCGTCCACGCGCACATCCTCGCCGCGCAGTGCGACCTCCAGACCGGGCGGAGCCTGAACATCGCGCCTCCCGGCTGGCAGCAGACCTTCGCCCCGCTTCGCGACGCCTTCAACCACGAGCACGGCTGGAGCCGCCCGGACGACCCGGCGCGAGCCAGGGCGCAGCGGCCGGGCCACGTGGCCTACATCGAGGCGTCGAAGCTGCGGGCCGGACTCGAACACGAGGCGGACCCCCGCACGCTGATCCGCGACTATCTGGTGCAGCGCGTCGAGCACGGCGCGGTCAAGGGCCGCGCCGACGTGGTCTCCGCGCTGGAGGACGTGGGGCTTGAGGTGCCCCGCCAAGGCAAGGACTACATCACCGCCCGCGATCCGGAGAGCGGCAAGCGGTGGCGGCTGAAGGGAGAACTGTATGAGCGAGACTTCGAGCCCGAACGACTTGACCTCGCGGCTGAGGAGCAGGCTGGAGGCCGACCGGAAGGAGATCGAGGAGACGGCCACGCGCGAGCTCAGGCGGCTTGGCGAGAGCTTAGGCGCCGTCAGAAGCGACGCGCTGCGTTCCATCGAGGCCGATACGGTCGAGGCGACCGGGCGGATGCGCGAGTTGCTGATGAAGGCCTGGCTCCGGCCGCTGGTGGTCGGCATGAGCCTCTTCCTTGGTATCTGCGGCGGCAGCTGGGCGACGATGCACTGGTTGTCGAGGAGCATCGACTCCCGGATCGAGACCTTGGCGGAGGTCAAGCTCAGGATCGTGCGGGCGCGCGACACCTTGGCGGTGATGCACGAGACGACGTGGGGCATCGAGTTGCAGGAAATCAACGGGGATCGGTACGTGTTGCTGCCCGCCGACACTCCGGGCCGTCCGGCATTCACCATGGACGGACGGCCCTACATGAAGCTCTCGAGAGAGTGAGGAGGGAGTTGCATGAACGACTTGGAACGGCAGTTGACAACCGCCTTGGAGCGGTTGTCCGAGCAATACGAAACGGAACAGCGGCGGCACTGCGGACAGATCGAAACGTTGCGCGAGCAGGTCGAAGCCTTGCAGCGGCAAGTCGAGCGGCTGAGCGGGCGGGTGACGGAGTTGACCGGATACTCCGGGACCTACGGCGCAGGGCCAGGGCGCGGGTGGAGATGACGCGCCGACTGGTGGAAAAGATCAGGCGTCCCGGGCCGGATCGGGACTCGGGGCCGAGCCGGTGATGATGCCCTTGCTGCTGGTCGGCCAAGTGGCGGCCTCAGTCCCAGAGCGACTCGAAGACCCCTGACATCAGCCGAGTCCTTCCCATTGCGGGGCTTGCCCGAACAGGCTTGCACGAAAGGCAGTCATTTCCAACGCGGAGATGAGCCTGAACGCGGGGGGGTCTGAGGGGTGAGGGGTGAGCCGCGGGCACGAGGCGGGTGGCAGTTGAAGTGTTTGTCATTGTCGCCGGAACAGCGGAGAGAGGCAACCGGCAGGGGAGGGGATACCGGAGACGTGGGAGGGTCACGGGGGAGCCTGCGGTCGACAGAGAGAGTTTCATGCGGCGGAGTCTCGGGCCTTGCCGATCGCACGGAAGAGGGCATCGCGGGCGCGCTGCACGGCCTTGGCGGCGTCGAGGTCGGTGGTGGCGGCGGCGAGCTGGTCGAGGGCTTCGAAGGTGACGCCGGGTCGGAGGAAGCGGTCGGCGTCGAGGAGCGACCGGAAGTGCTGGAAGGGGGTGGCGACGTCGTCCTGCCGGTAGGTCTTCCTGACCTTGCCGCTGGCGCTCGTTACCTCGGTGGGGAAGAGGCAGGGCCGGTGGAAGTTGAGGAGGGGGCAGAGGCTGTCGCGGAGGAACGCATCGAGCCGGGGGACGAGGGTGTGGGGGACGTGGACGTGGCCGAGCCACCGACGGACGATGCTGCCGTTCTTGGACTCGACCAGGGCGTTGTCGTTCGAGCGGCGTGGCCGGGATTTGGTGAAGGTGTCGATGTGGAGCTTGTTGAGCAGGTCCGCGACTTCGCTGTTGACGTACTCGCTTCCGTTGTCGGCATGGAAGGCCTGGACGGTGAAGGGGAAGGCGGAGATGAGGTCCTTCAGCACGGGGACCATGTAGCGCTGGGTGATGCGCGGGACGGCTCCAAGGTGTTGGAACTGCGTGACTTCGTCGACGACGTTGACGACGTAGGCGCCCTTGCGGCCCCCCAGATCGCCGAGGTGGACGGTGTCGACGCGCAGGAAGCCGGGCCTGCCGTCCGGCCGCGGCTTGCGGCGCACCCCGAAGCCCACGGGCGTGGACCGGGTCTCGCGGAAGGACAGGCGGCCGGTCCGGTAGATGCGGGACCTGCGGAGGTTGTAGATGTGGCCGTTGGAGATGCCGGCGAGCCGCTCGAAGCGCTCGTCGCCGTGGACATGGCGCATGCGCCAGAAGACCGCCTTGGTGGCGGGTCCGGAGAGCTGTCCGAAGGCCTCGTCGACCTCGGCCAGCAGCGCGGCGTCGCGGGGCGTGTAGCGGCAAGCGAAGGCGTTGGCCGGGGGCTTCCTGCGATGGTCGCGGATCCCCCCGGTCCGGCGGTGCTGCCGGATGAGGCGGGTGACCTGGGCCCGGGAGAGGCCGGTCACCTTCTCGAGGTACCGCTTCACCAGGCCCTTGTCAGGCTTCCCGAGGCCGTGGTACTCGAACCGGACGAGCGTCCGGCGGCAGAAGGCGTAGGCGGAGGTCCGGTCGGCGAGCCCGAAGTCCGCCGGCTCATTGCCCTCGAGGAAGGCGCGGACGTGGTCGAGGGTGCGGATCCGTTCGGTGCGAAGTGTCACGATCATCCTCCAATGATCTCTTCGCCCCGCGCTTCAGGCTCATCCCCCGCTGGAAACCGGCCCCGCGTTCAGGCTCACATGCCGTTGGACAAGACTAAGGCTTGATGGCTAACCACATTTGCGTTAGCATGCGGGCGTTCACGGGCCGTGTCTCCCCGACGGGTGGCGCGGCCAATCTTTGGCAAACCTCTTATGGGAGCCCAACACAGATGTCATTCCTCACCCGTTCTTTCCGTGGCTTGGTCGGTTCGCTCTGCGTCGCCGCCGCGGTCGCTTTCCCTGGAACCGCTCAAGACGTCGGCGACTTGGACCCATGCTTCGACACCTGTCACAGTGTCGCCATGCTCATCTATCTGGGCGGTGACGAGGACGGAGCGTCGGACTTCTTCGACGAGTGCATGGACACCTTTTGCTAGTTGCCGGTCCTGACTCGGTGTTTCGCAGTTGTTGGGTGGTCGCGGCAATCTCAGCACTCGCCGCGACCGCCTGCCAGACCGAGCCCGCACATGTCGCTATACCTGAGTCGCTCGCGTTGTTTCCTGCGGCGGCGTCTCCGGCACCACTGAGCGTCAGCAGGAGCATCGCCCTCGCTGACGAAGAGACAGCCTGCGTCGTCGATTCGTTTGAATTTCGGGTGGTTTGTGGCAGGCGTGAAGGCGAAGAGGGCGTCGCATTTGGGCGGCAGGGCGATGGCCCAGGGGAGTTCCGTGGCCTCAGTTTGGTGGCCCGTGTTGGGCTTGGCCGCTTGGGCGTCGTGGACGGTAGGCTGAACCGGTTGACCATATTCAGCGCCACTGGTGACCGCGTATCGGAGGTCACTTTGCCTCCGATGTACTTCGCCGATGGAATTCGACAGACGACCTTATTCGGGTCCGAGGTCGATCTAGCAGCGTATTCCCCGGGAGATTCGATCTTGACGCGGGTCTACTCCCAGGTGGACGTCAATTCGGGAGAGGTCACATGGACGCGCGGAGATATGAACGGGCTCGCCGATACTGAGTGCGGCGGATTGGACAAGGGCGTGCCTCGACCGGCGGCAGGATACGTGTTCTGGGCATGTCGCAAAGAGTTGGTCTTTCTTGACTACAGTGACGCCGACGCCGCGACTGTAATCACGTCTCCAGCCTATCGGGAAGAACTCCCGAGCCAGCGTGATGTCGAGGCTTTTGCTGAGGGGCTGACGAGGCTTGGAGGTAGGATGGCCATGCCGAGGTCGGCGGCCAATCCCTACGTCGAGACATTCCGTGAAGCACCTAAGCGGTGGTTCAACGTGCCGGGCGCGCTGCTGTTTGATTCAAAGGACCGGTTGTGGGTGGCAACCACGCTCGACCGCGACACCTTCTCTTACTTCGAAATCTGGATTGGGACCGAATACGCTGGTTCCGTTCGGGTGCGGGATCGCGCGATGGGCTTCGACCTCTTCCGCAACACTCTGGCGGTATTGGTCGAACGGCAACCGGGACCCGACGGAATCGCACCTCGGGGTATCGACTGGTACGACATCCGTGACCTCGATTGCCGAGCATCAGAGGCCGACCGAGGTTGCAGTCTAAGCCCTAGCAGCTAGTAGCCCCCTTCCATCTTTGGTTTGACGCTAGGCGCGCCGGCGATAATCGGGTGCCCCGGTCCCGATGGAGGTGAAAGGGAGGATGCTTCGTCGGGCTGCCCGGTCGCGATCAAGGGCAAACGCCGCACGAGGTAGCGCCCAAGCCACGAATGAGGCGGCTGGCCCGCCGCCCGCGGATAGGCCAACCGAAGGGGCTCGCCAGCCGGCGATATCGTTTCGACACCACGGGTATCGTCTTCGCTCTCTACTCCGCGTCCCGATGGAGGTGGCAGCGGGGCGCTTCGTTGGTTGCTCGGTCCCCGCTGAGCCTCACCCCCACGATCCGCACAACCGGTCGCTCGCCACGGCCTGACCGAACGGTTACATCCAACGGCATCCGGTGCGGTCGCGTGGATTCCTGCTCATTTCTGTATATCTCAGGTGGTACATGAACGCCAAATGTCCGTGTAACCCGTTGTAATATAGTCGTTTAGCATCGTGTGCAATGGTTCCGGCGGGATCGGGCCCGTGAGATTGTTTCCTTGGAGCCAAAGTCCCCTCAGTTGTGATAGGTTGCCGAGTTCGGATGGAATCGAGCCCGTGAGATTGTTGCGATCAAGCGAAAGTAGCCACAGTCGTGACAGGTTGCCGAGTTCGGATGGAATCGGGCCCGTGAGATGGCTGCCCTCAAGCGAAAGTGTCGTCAGCCGTGACAGGTTGCCGAGTTCCGGTGGAATCGGGCCCGTCAGGGCTTGCCCCCGCAGGAGCAGGCGTTCCAAGCTGGAAAGGCTGCCCAGTTCCGGCGGAACTATGTTAGTATTTGTAACTCAATATATTTCAATCTGTTACATCGCATATGGCCATCGATGTATCACTTCAGATATGCAGAAATGAACGGGAACTCATAGGACCGTGTCGGAGGTCGGCAGACGGCAAAGGTAACAAAGGGGCGAGCTACGAACGATCCAACAAGTGGGTGCCGAGGCTGGCTACATTGCAGCGCCGAACCCCCCGTTCGAGCCGGCGCTCCCGATCTGGGTTCGCCTACAGGGTTTCGCCCGATATCAGGTCGTAGAGCCGCACGTATTCGATGCCCACGTCGTCCCTCCAAACGCCGAGGACGTAATCTCGGCCAATCTCAAAGGGTCGAAAGAGCGGTGGCATAACGACTTGGCCAAGGCGATGGCCCCGCTGATCGTAGACGCTCCAGAGCGATTCGACCGACGGGGAATCAGCCGGGTCGAACTCCTCCACCCATAGCTGACCGTCCTCTCCCAGAATCAGAGACTCGAATGCCGGCACGGTGGACGGAAACGCCATCTGCTCGTATTGGCGACGCCTTCGATTACGCACTATCGGGTCCGTAACGGCGGCCAACTGTCCGTCGATCCACGCTCGGCGATCAGTTGCCTCCACCTCGCGTAACGGATGTGGCCGTCGGATGATGCGAACAAGCTTCCCCCTAGCATCGTACGCTCGAATGTCGAAGCTTCTGGTGTTGCCAACCACTATGGCCTTCCCGCCCGCGTCTCCCTGAAAGCTCTTGAGAAACGGAACGGGAACCGTGCTCAAGGACACCTGACGATCAAGGACGCCGATTCGGGCCACGCGCTCGTCCCCCGGAACCTCGTCCACAATCGCGGTGGTTTGCCCATCGCGGTCAACCAAATGGAGATGCACGGTGCCTTGGCTCGTTGACAGCCTTTCTCCTTCCCGAAGGGTCGTTGGCTCACCGGTCCTGACCTCCCGGCGCGCAACGAGGATACCCGAATGAAGCCATCCAATCGGCGATAGCCTGGGTCCCGGCTCCGAAATAGCACCGGCGGCGCCAGCCGGAGAAGACAGCGGCACGGTACGTGCCAAGACGCCGGCGGAAAGATACTCGGTCACTCGCTGAGCCCAATAGTCGAACGCGAGCAGCAGACTATCCGCATCTCGGCGGCCAAGCTTGCGTAGCCGTTGAAACTCCCCCGGCGCGTCGCCTGGGCGGCCTATCGAATGGAGGAACTCGCCCGTCGCGCCAAAAAACTTGATTTCACCGCTCCCAGAGTTGGCGACCGCTATGGTGCCGTCCTCAAGGCGAAGAGCGTCCACGACATCATACAGCGCCGTTTCCTCCCCCGCGATGGTACCGATCTGGAGAACTGGCCGACTTGACAGACGAAGCCCCTCAGCTTCAGGCCAAAGAGGCTTCGCGACATCCAATACGATCTCCACACCCGCACTGTCGCGGACGACCGTCGCCTCGATCGGGGTCTCTTCGGCGGATGAACACGAAGCTGCGGACAGACCGACAGCGAGGGCCACGCGAACCCCCATGGATTCGCTGGAGGTCCACGCGGTCCTTGCTGTCACGAATGTCTTAGGTCGGCGTCCGAGTTGAGTCAACTACGTGGGGGCCGTGGATGACGAACCGAAACCATCTTCAACTCCAACACCTCCTGGCCTCGCTGGATTCTCACCTCCAGGACCGTGCCTGGCCGACCGGCTGCAATGACCCTCGGCTGGCGCGCATCGCGTTCATTCACGGCCAATACGAGATCGCCGACCCGGAGGCCAGCTTTGTAAGCCGGATAACCGCAGTACACCCGGTCCACTTTGGGGTAGCCGCCGGGGTTGGCTTCGGATCCCGAGGCCCGCACTGTCGCAAGGCCGAGAAAACCGGTGCCGGGAGGCGAGGTACGTGTCCGCATCCGGACACCTCCCGAGGTTGAATCGGGTGCCTCTGACACCTCGTAATCCGTGCACGCAACCTCGCCCTTCTCCTGCCCTCGGGCGACCGATGGCGTCCAAGCAAGTGAAGCGACCGCGAACGCGAGGAGGCGCTGAGACGTCCCGAATCCCCCCAACCTGCTTCCTCCTACGCCTCGCAACTGCACGACCAGCTCGTGACATCACCAAAGTCTTCAGTGCAGTCGAACGTGCAGTCCAGGATGCCGCTGCAATTCTCGACGTTGTCGTTGAAGATGTCGATGGCCTCATCCAGACAGTCGCCGTCCTGCGCACACGCAGCCGGGTCCGCCCCGAGCAGGCCTGCGGTGTGAGTGCTGTCGATCGGTGCGAGCAGCGCCGTGCCCACGAAGAACGGCACTGCTAGGATGGACAGCCGGGAGGGGGAAATGAGTTCGCGGATGGACTTCATGGTGCATCTCCTCATTGGAAGATCTGTGGAAGGTGGAACAGAACGAGCCCGGAAGATAATGGACCCCTTCCCGGTGTCAACGCTCTTGGGTCGGAAGTGTCGGGAGCAAATGAAGTGGCCGATCCCAGAGCGTATCCGCCATCAGCGGCTCGGTCCCGAATCGCGCTCCGGCCCGCGCGGCGGTGTTATCTCCAGCCGCCGCCGCGGTACCTGACGCCGTAGGTGCCGGAGCCTTCGGTCAAGCGCGTCACCTGCCCGCTCAGCCGCTCGACTTGCCGCCTTAAGGTGTCGCTCTCCTCGGTCTGCCGCTCGACACGCGTCCGCAAGGCTTCGACTTGCCGCCGCAAGGCTTCTACCTGCTCGGAGTGCCGCCGCTGTTCCCTCTCGTATTGCGCGGACGACCTTTCCAAAGCCGCCGTCAACTGCCGTTCCAAATCGGTCATGCAGCTTCCTCACTCTCTCCACAGCTTCATGTAGGGCCGCCCGTCCATGATGAAGGCCGGACGGTCCTGAGTTCCGGTGGGCAGCACCGCGTACCGCTCCCCGCTGATCTCCCTCAGTTCCACGCCCCAAGTCATCTCTTGCATCTCCTCCAAGGTCTCGCGTGCCCGCTCGATCCGAACGTACACCCCCGCCAGGGTCTCGATCCGGGAGTCGATGCTCCTCGACAACCAGTGCATCGTCGCCCAGCTGCCGCCGCAGATACCGAGGAAGAGGCTCAGGCCGACCACCAGGGGCCGGAGCCAGGCCCTCATCAGCAACTCGCGCATCCGCCCGGTCGCCTCCTCCGTATCTGCCTCGATGGAACGCAGCGCGTCGCTTCTGACGGCGCTTAAGCTCTCGCCAAGCCGCCTGAGCTCGCGCGTGGCCGTCTCCTCGATCTCCTTCCGGTCGGCCTCCAGCCGGCTCTTCAGCCGGGAGGTCAAGTCGTTCGGGCTCGAAGTCTCGCTCATACAGTTCTCCTTTCAGCCGCCACCGCTTCCCGCTGTCCGGATCGCGGGCGGTGATGTAGTCCTTGCCCTGCCGCGGCACCTCCAGCCCCACGTCCTCCAGCGCGGAGACCACGTCGGCGCGGCCCTTGACCGCGCCGTGTTCGACGCGCTGCACCAGGTAGTCGCGGATCAGCGTGCGCGGGTCCGCCTCGTGTTCGAGTCCGGCCCGCAGCTTCGATGCCTCGATGTAGGCCACGTGGCCCGGCCGCTGCGCCCTGGCCCGCGCCGGGTCGTTGGGTCGGCTCCAGCCATGCTCGTGGTTGAAGGCATCGCGAAGCGGGGCATAGGTCTTGTGCCAGCCGGGCGGCGCGATGTTCAGGCTCCGTCCGGTCTGGAGGTCGCACTGCGCGGCGAGGATGTGCGCGTGTACGCCGCCGCCGCGCTCGCGGTGCAGGACCGCCGTCCACGCGTAGCGGTCCGGCTCAAGTCCCGCCCAGGCGGTCTTCTCGAACTCGTCGAGGACGGCTCCGATCTGCTCGCCGGTCGGCCGGTCCTTCGGCGCCCATGCGATCACGGCCGACGTGTACTTGCGCTCGAAGTCGAGCGAGTCTGCGACGGCGGCCACCATCTCCGGGTTCCCGCGCATCACCTCGACGCCCTCGCGCTCCCGTCCCTCGGCGTCCCTCTCGCCGACGAGATACCGAGCGGCCGCCCGGGCCGAGCCCTTCCCATGGGAGAGGAACTTAACGAGCATCGCGGGCCTCCTCGCCGATGCGTGCCACGGCGAGCAGCGACCGCTCGAACGAAACGAGGTGGGCGATCACCGAGACGGCCTCGGCCGTCGAGGCGTGTGTGTTCGCCCAGCGCGCCAGCTGGTTCAGGTTGTTTCCGATGCGCGCGATCTGGCGGGTGCGCTCGCGCTCGACGGCCCGCGCCGATGCGGTCCAAGTCCGCGTCCGCGCCATCGCCTCACGCAGCAGCGCGGACGGCGACACGCCCGCCGCCGCCGCCTTCTCCCGCCAGGCGGCGTGTTCCGCGGGCGTGACCCGGGCGGCGACCATCACGGTGCGATGCTTAGCCACGGTCGCACCGGAGACGGGGTTCGGGGGCCTCGCCCCCGCGCGTCCGCTGCTCCGCCAGGGACGCGGCAGGCCGGGGGTTCGAAGGGGGGCGCAGCCTCCCCTCGCCAGCCGCGATGTTCAACATCGCGTGTGCTGGCTTCCCGGCCTTAGACGCGTCCGACGGGCTGTTCCCCGGCCGCCGCGAAGCGCGCCGGCTCATCGAACCGGGCCGGCCTCTGCCGCCCGGCGACCGGCCTCGGGGATCGCCCGCGCGGCCTCGCCGCGCCCACCAGTCCGCTTGCCCTCGAACCGGCTCTCGGCGATGCGCTCGCGGACCCATTCGTCCACCTCGGCCTCGATCCACCCCACGGCCCGGCCGCCCAGGGCGACCGGTCGGGGGAAGCGCCCCTCTGCCAGCCGCACGTAGATCGTGCTCCGCGACAGGCCGGTGCGCTCCATCACCTCGGGCAGCCGCAGGAAGCGGATCGGCGGGTTCGTTTTCTGCTCCATTGGGTTCTCGGTCATCGTCCTTCTCCTCCTCCTTGTTCGCTGCTTGCTGGTCGGTCTTCGGTCTCACGGGCGTCGAGGCGGATCGCGTCCACCGCCCGATGCCCCATCGTGCTCCGCGATGAACGCCAGAACCCGGTTCGCCGTCCTCAGCGTCGGCGAGCGTCCCCGACCGATCTGGCGCATCAGGTTCGGATCGCCCAGCGCCTTCCTGCCGAATGCCGTCGGGCTCAAGCCTGAACGCCCGATGAACGCGCTAACCCGCGATCTGAATAGCTCTTCCAGCGTGTCCATGCCCGAACGCTGAAGACCTGTTCACCGATGCGTCAACCTGTGGGTAATTACCAACAGTCCGGGAACGTTTCAGGACGTTTCGCAGCGCCTCCTGCCCGTGGCACACCGCCGCCAGTGAGTCGGAGAAACGCCCCCCTGGCCCACAGCAGACCCATCGTCAAGAGGTGTGGAAGCCGGTCCGACAAGGACGGTTCGACCCGGTTTGCGGCCATGGAAGGCGGCAATGCGGTCGCGGCTCTCCTCCGACCGCGCTACGGAGGTGGAACGGCTGTGCTGATCGGTGTCGTGGGTGACTTGTAGCTAGTTCCCGTCCGCAATCTCGTAAGTGACTGTCGTCATTGAAGTAACGGAACTACGACAAGGCTAGTTTTGCTGCGATTCGGGTGTCAAAGGGTTATTTTGGGGGTGAAAGACTGTTCCCAAAGCCCCTTGGAGGCCACGGATGCGCGCAAAACGTGCTCCCCAGCGCAGTTTCTTCGACGTGGGATACCCCAACCATGAGACGGGCCGCGCTCTGGAGCGGATCTCGACGCTCCTGGACGGTCATCCGGAGTTCCTGGACTGGATCGCGGCCGATGTCGACCGCGGGCGCCCTTCGAGGAGAGGCCGGGCGGGGTTGCCCTGCGAGGTGATCCTTCGGTGCGGGATCCTGAAGCAGCTGTGGCAGGTGGACTACCGGGATCTGGAGTTTGCACTGCTCGACTCCGCGTCGGCGAAGCACTTTGCCCGGGTGAACCCGTTGCGGCCCCCGAAGAAGTCTGCGCTGCAGAAGTGCATCGGGGCCGTACGGGCCGAGGTGTGGGAGCGGATCAACCGGGTGCTGATGGGCACGGCCCGCGGCGGCAAGGTCGAGGGTGGCCGGACGGTGCGCATCGACAGCACGGTGACGGAGACGCACATCCGCAAGCCGACCGACAGCCAGCTGCTCTGCGACGGGGTGCGGGTGCTCACCCGGCTTCTGGTTCATGCGCGCGACGAGCTGGGAGCGGAGGCCTTCCCGTTCCACAACCATCGCCGGGCGGCGAAGCGATGGGCGCTGAGAGCGTCGCGGAGGCGCGGGAAGCGGCGCGTGGCGGCGTATCGCGAGTTGCTGGGGATCGCGCGACGGACGCTCGGGTACTTGCACGGTGCGCTGGCGGCGGTCGAAGAGCGCGAGGTCCCGGCGCTGCGGGACTGGCGGGCCAAGGCGTTGCAATACGGTGAGTTGCTAGCCCGCATTTCTCACACAGGCCAGTCAGAGGCCTGAGGGGAGGGGTTGAGGGTGTGACCGGGGGTGGCCAAGCGTGTCGGAGTGAGGGACAGCAGGTCCCTGGCGGGTTTTTCGAAGCAGCGAACGAAGAGATTGACGGGCTGAAGAGGCCCTGATTGGTTCCAGGACGCAGTGGTCCTTGGAACGTGGTGGCTGGGAGGGTGCTCGGGAGCGGCCGGGGAGCCTACCCCGGTAGTCGAGCGTGGACCCGTGCGAAGGCTGCGGCGGAGGGGTGCGCGGAGTCCATGGCGACCTTGACCCGGCGAACCGAGACCATGACGCGGGCACCGATCTTGAGGAGCCTGAGCCGGAGCGTTCCCGCGGTGGCGCGGGCGAGCGGGGTGCCGTGAAGCGCTTGCCTGATGGCATCGAAGAGGATCGACGCGAAGGCGGAGAAGAGGAGCCGGAGCTGGTTGGCGGCGAAGCAGGTGGCCGAGGTCCGGTCGGAGAAGAGATCGAGCTGCTGCTCCTTGATCGTGTTCTCCATGTTGCCCCGTGCGCAGTAGAGGCGCTCGTACACGGTCCGCGCCGAGAAGGTGTCGGCGGGCAGCGAAGTGACCACGAAGCGGGGGTTCGCCTTGTCCGCCAGATGCTCGGCCTTCGCCACGACGCGGCGCTTACAGGACCAACTGGTGAGGGTGGCGTAGGGGAACTCCGTGAACCGGCGGGCCGGCCGGCCTTTCTTCTCCGCTTCGGCCGCGGCGTCGTCGAGTAGCCATACGATGCGCTCGACGAGCCGCGAGTTCCTTGCCAGCCCGATGACATAGTCCACGTCGTTGTCCTTGCACCACGCCATCAGTTCCTCGCGAGCATACGCGGAATCGGCACGGAGCAGGATCTTCAGCCAGGGCCACTCCTGGCGGAGCCGGGCGACGATGCGGCCGAGCGGTCCGGTCACCCCTCCGGCCGGGTCGGCGTTGCCCGGCCTGAGCTGTGCGAAGAGCGGGCGTCCGCCACAGGTGATGTACAGCGGCAGGAAGCAGTAGTGGTTGTAGTAGCCGTGGTAGAACCGGCCCTCCTGGCTGCCGTGCACCGCAACGTCGGTCGAGTCGATGTCCACCACCAGCCGCGACGGGGGCAGGCCCTGCCAGGAGTCGATGAACGACTCGACCAGCACGTCCTGAAGCTTCTCGGGGTCGTGGTCGATCTTGGCGTAGCGGCTCGGCTTGCCACCGGCAGGTGCGTGCTCGAGCCGGCTCAGCGTGCTCTTGCCCGCCAGTGGTGCACACCCTTTCCGGCGTGCCTCGAGCTTGCCCGACAGCAGTGCCAGCAGCGGGTCGCGCCGCAGGTCGTCGTGGTCGTTGAGGTCGTCGTACCCCAGGGCAATGCCGGCGATGCGCTGTGCCACCAGTGTCCGCACCGAATGTTCCGTAAGGCGCGGATCGCGGTGGTCCGTGAAGCCTGCGGCAACCCGGTCGAAGAGCCCGGTGGAACGGTCCGCCTGGCGAAGGAGCAGCGCCCCGCCGTTCGAAGTGATCGATCCGCCGTCGAACGCGGCGGTCACCCTGCGGCCTTGGCACCCTTGAAATGCGAACGAAAGCGGTTTACACTGTGTCAGCATCGGTCCTCCTTGGGGAATCATGTCAAGTTCATGCCCTACATAAACTTAACACCCCTCGGAGGCCGGTGCTCTCTTATAGGTGTGAGAAATCCGGGCTAGGCCGGGTGGTCGACCAGACCGAGCGCAGGGTGCTGCGGGGCGAGAAGGTCCCCGCGCAGGAGAAGGTGGCGAGCCTGTTCGAGTCCCACACGGACATCATCGTCAAGGGCGGGCGGCAGGTTCACTACGGACACAAGGTGAATCTCAGCACGGGCGCGAGTGGACTCGTGCTCGATGCGGTGGTCGAGCGGGGCAATCCGGCCGACAGCAGCCGGTGTCTTGCCATGATCGAGCGTCATGCGGAGATCTACGGCACCGTGCCGAAACAAGTCGCCTGCGACGCCGGCTACGCCAGCAAGCGCAACCTGCACGAGGCCAAGGCGCTTGGCGTCACCGACATGGTGTTCGAGCGGAAGAGGGGGCTGCGAGTGGCGGATATGGCGTCGACACCCGGCGTCTATGACAAGCTCCGGCGCTTCCGCGCAGGCATCGAGGCGGGGATCTCGTATCTCAAGCGGTGCTTCGGCCTTCGCCGGTGCCACTGGCAGGGGCTTGATCACTTCCGGGCCTACGTCTGGTCGGCGATCGTTGCCCACAACCTGGCGGTGCTCGCCCGCAGCCCGTTGAAACTGAAGCCGACCTAAGCGGCGAAACCTTCGACAGCCCCCTTCGAGAGCGACTCAAGCGAGTCGGAGGGACTCCCAGCCCCATGGGCCCAGCGAGCGCCATCAACAACATCCCGCTCCGACAAACACGTCACCAGCACCCCCCAAATCCACCCGAATCCCGCGCTAAAGGCCTGAAAGAGCTGCGCTTACAGGCAGAAAATGGACGAGAACTAGCTAACAGACGTACTCGCTCCACGCCTGCATGACTTCGGCGCGGCGCGTCAACAGATCGGACCGCTGATACGCCTGAACGACTTGGCTTCTCGGGACGTGGGCGAGGCAAGCCTCGGCGACCTCGGCCGGGACGCCGGACTCGGCCATCCACGACCGGGCGCTCGACCGGAACCCGTGCAGCGTCGAGGCGACCTCGGCGCGCTTGAGCACCCTGAGCGGCGCTTTCGGCGGCAGCGGTCCGCCGGTCCGCGACGGAAACACCAGCGGCGATTTGCCCGACAGCTTGCGCGCCCGCGCCAGCACGTCGAGCGCGCCCGTGCTGAGCGGGACCGCGAACTCGCGGCCCGCCTTCATCCTCGAAGCGGGAATCGTCCACCTCGCCGCCTCCATGTCGATCTCGTCCCAAAGCGCGCCCCTCGCCTCGCCGGGACGCACGGCCGTCAGCACGATCAGTTCGACGCACAGAACCGCCGACGGATGTGTGTCGGTCGTCCTGCGAACCGCACGAAGCGCAGCCCGGACCTCGGTGTGCGGGAGCGCGCGGTGGTGGCTTGTGGTGTGCCCATTCACCTTCGGCAGGGCCTCGACCGCCCGGTCGACCGGGTTGTCCGGGCGGTAGTTCCGACCCACGCACCAGCGGAACACGGCGGCGATCCGGTGCCGGGCCTTCCGCGCGGCGGCAGGCTTCGAGTTCCAGATCGGCGCGAGGCACCGCAGCACGTCCGCGCTCGTGATCCGGTCCACCGACTTGTCGAGGAGAGGGGCGGCATGGAGCCGGAACGTGGACTCCCACTGCTCGGGAAGCGGGCTCCCGACCTTCCACGCCTCGCGGTGCAACTCGATGGTCTTCCCGGCGGCCTCGGCGAACGTCGGGACGCCGCGCCCGCGCGGGTCCTGGCCCAAGCGGACGCCCCGGCTGTTGTCCAACGCCTTCTGCCGGGCCTCGGCGAGCGTCACCTCGGGATACGGCCCGAGACCGATCGAAGTGAGCCGCCCCTCAATCCGAACTCGCTGCCGCCATGTCTTGGTGATCCGGCCATCCAGCGTCCTGTGGACGCGAAGGCTCAGCCCGCGCCCGCCCCGCCCGTCGCCGTAGACGCCGGGTCGATTGACCGTTCGCACGAACGCCGCGCTGAGCGTCCTCGGTCGCCTCATCATGCGATTCCTTCCTTGTGGTGTATCACTTATTGCTGCACTACATCGGGAAGAATACACTGGATGTCGATGGACGGCAAGGGACGATAGGACGCTGTGGATTCTGCTGAACACTTTGTCTAGTAACGTGTTATGATCGCCAACGTAAACCTTAGCGGACTATACGGGAAGAGGCGTGGAGAGTTCCGGCGGAATCGCCCCTGTAAGCTTGTCGTCGTCACCGTGGGAATGATACGGGCCGCTTAGATCCAGGCTCGTCAGGTTGGCGAGGCTGCCGAGTTCCGACGGGATTGCGCCCGTCAGCTTGTTGTCCTCTAGACTCAGATAGCGAAGGTTACTTAGATGCCCGAGTTCGCGAGGGATCGGGCCCGAAAGGTTGTTGCTCCCGAGTTGCAACCTGATCAGGTTGGCAAGGCTGCCGAGTTCATCGGGGATCGGTCCCGCCAGCCCATTTTCCCCGAGATTCAGCTCTACGACGCGCCCATCAACGATCTGAACCCCGTACCAATGCTCGAGCGCCGCGTCGGATAACCACTGGTCTCGGTTGTTCCAGTTCGGTCCGTCCGTCCCGTAGTACAGGGCCTCAAGGATATCACGGTCCGAAAGTGAGGCGCATTCCGCGCCCGTTCCGTCATGTGACGCAATGTTGTTCAGCCATTCGCGGAACGAGACCTCCGCTGGTGTACACAGCCCGGTCTCCGCGTAGTGGAATACGTCAAGCGACAGGCGAGCCATGGAGAGGGGCAACCGCCCGGTGAGCGGGTTGCCGCCGACCCGCAGTTCGGTAATCTGGGTCAGCCCGTCCCAATTCAGTGGCAGCCGTCCGGCGAGTCCGTTGCGGCCCAGGTCCAGCGTCGTAACCCGGCCAAGCGAGTCGGCACCGACCCCGTGCCATTGTTCCAACGCCGCGTCTCCCAGCCATCCGGCCGAGGTTATCCACTCCGTGCCGGATGTTGCTTCATACAGCGACTCGAGCACCGCTACGTCGGTCTCGTTGCAGAATCGCCCTGCGACAGATCCCCACTGCCGATCCTGGATTCCCTGGAGCCAATCGACAAAAGCGGATGTGCCAGGTGCACAAAGACGCCCACGCCTCCTCGTTGCACCCGGTATGCTGGTCTCGTTCGCGCGGAACCAGAACCGCCGCAGTTGATGGAGTTGCAATAACGTCCGGGGGATGGGGCCCTCCAAGTCGTTGCCCCAGAGGATCAGGCTGGTCAGGTTGGAGAGGTTGCCCAGTTCAGCGGGAATCAGGCCCGTCAGTGCGTTGGCGTCTAGGCTCAGGCTCGTCAGGTTGGAGAGGTTACCTAGTTCGGGCGGGATCGGGCCGGTGAGTTGGTTTCCGGACAGGTCGAAACCCCGCTCCAGGTTGGAGAGGTTGCCCAGTTCAGCGGGAATCAGGCCCGTCAGTGCGTTGCCGTATAGGCTCAGCCCGGTCAGGTTGGAGAGCTTGCCCAGTTCGGCGGGAATCGGGCCCGTCAGTGCGTTGCGGTCTAGCCACAGGTCGGCCAGGTTGGAGAGGTTACCTAGTTCGGGCGGGATCGGGCCGGTGAGTTGGTTTTCGCCCAGGATGAGACGCCCCAGGTTGGAGAGGTTGCCCAGTTCTCGGGGAATGGAGCCGAGCAGACCGTGGTTGGGGAGAGACAGTCCGATAACCCTCCCGGACGCGTCTGTATGCACCCCGTACCAGTCGCCCAGCGGTGCGTCGGTCAGCCAGTTCTCGTTGTTGACCCAGTTCGGGCCGTCGGTCGCGTGGTACAGCGCTACCAGCGCCGCCCGGTCCGGGTTCTCCACGCTGATCTCCGCCGTTCCACGAACCTCTCCCGCGGTAGCGGTGATCGTGGCCGTCCCCTCGGCCACGCCCGTCGCCAGTCCGGATCCGTCCACGGTCGCCACCGAGACATCGCTCGACGCCCAGTCGAACTCTGCTCCCGCCACAGGGTGCTCGTTGGCGTCGGCGGCCTCGGCCGCCAAGCGCAGGGTGTCGCCCGCGATCACCGTGTCGGCCGCGGGCGTGACCGCGACCGCGCTCACTTCCTGCGCCACCGTCAGCGAGGCGCTTCCCGACGCGCCGCCCGCGGTCGCGGTGATCGTCGCCGTGCCGTTGCCCGCTGCTGTCACCAGCCCGGATGTGTTAACGGTTGCGACGGGTGTCGCACTGCTGGTCCAGGTCACTGTGGCGCCCGCCAGCGGCTGCCCGTTCTGGTCGCGCACCGTGGCCGTCAGTTGGACGGTCGCGCCCACCGCAGTCAACTCGGCCGTGGACGGGCTCACCGACACGGTTGTCGGCCGAGGCGCCGTTGGCGGCAGAGACGTTGCCGAGTCACCGCAAGACAGGATCGCGAGGAGCGAGAAGCACGTCGCGGCGCGGGCTAGGGTGTGGGTGCGGCTCACTGTCTGTCTCCGTTCCTGGGAAAACCCGCGTCGGAAGCGACCCGCGGTGGTCTCGACCGCCAAAGGCAACTGTACCTGCCACGCGGGTTCATCGCCGCCCTCCGGCGGCGGCGAGAAGGCGAGAACCCGGTTCTGCCGGTCCGGGGCCGCCCCCGCAGCCCTGTAGTGGGAACGTGCGTGGCGAGCCTCACGAGCCCGGAGGCCGCAAATACGAAGATATGCGATGTTGTCGGGCGCGCAAAGTTAGACATAAGTGGGCAGTCAAAAGAGTACAGAGAGCGTGAGCAGGGCGGAATCCCCGTTAGCGTCGGGATCCCGGCAGGGCTTCCAGTGACATGATCCTCCGCACGAGGTCCGTCTGTTTGTGAACCGCGACTGACTGGATCCGATGGATCGACGACGCTCAACCGGGACAGCGACCTCCCGTTCGCCATCCTCCGCAACCCACGCACCGGACAGATTCGCGGCATCCTGCCGTGACCCGCCGCCTACGACCCCGGCGGCCGCGGACGCGGGAACGATCCGTGCTCAGGGTCTCGAAGTGATGTTCAGTCGCGGAGTCCCGGATGCGGGGGTGTAGCAGCGATGACGAACGGCCCCCGCAGGGGATGCACCGGTGGGGAGGAAAACGACTGGGATTCCCGCCAATCCGTTCCGTCTTCCCCGCTGTCGTGACAAGATCGAGTCAGGTACTGTGCAACGGCAGGAATGGCAGATCGTGCAGTCCTGGTTGAACTGCCATACCATGTTCCAGTGCTATCCATCGCCGTCCGCGTATTGTCCAGTAACATCCTGTAGCACATTGCTTTATCTGAACTTGCGGTAACCTCCACGTCCCTTGCGGTCTATCGCCATCCGGTGTATTCTTTCCCGTATAGTGTTGCAATAAGTGATACACATTCAGGAAAGGAACCCATGAGAAAACGACCCAGGACGCTCACCGCCGCCTTCGTGCGGACGGTCGGTAGACCCGGCGTCTACGGCGACGGGCGCGGCGGGCGCGGTCTCAGCCTGCGGGTCCACCGCACGAAGAGCGGCCGCATCAGCAAGACGTGGCGCCAGCGCCTTCGGATCGAGGGGCGGCTGACCTCGGTCGGGCTCGGGCCGTATCCCGAGATCACGCTTGCCGAAGCGCGCCGGAAGGCGCTGGACAACAGCCGGGCGGTGCGGCACGGCGGCGACCCGCGCGGGCGCGGCGCCCCTACGTTCGCCGAGGCCGCCGAACGGACGATCGAGCTTCACCGCGATGGCTGGAAGGCGGGGAGCCCGTTGCCCGAGCAATGGGAGGCGACATTCCGCCTCCACGCCGCCCCGCTCCTGGACAAGCCGGTGGATCGGATCACCAGCGCGGACGTGCTGGCGTGCCTCGCGGCGATCTGGAACTCGAAGCCGGGGGCCGCCAAGAAGGCCCGGCACCGGATCGCCGCCGTGTTCCGGTGGAGCATTGGAAAGAATCTGCGCCCGGACAACCCGGTGGACCGGGCGGTCGTGGCGCTGCCGAGGACGAACGGCAACGCGCCGAGGCATTATCGGGCGCTTCCGCACGGGGAGGTCGCGGCGTCGCTCGGGGCGATTCGCCGGGTGAAGTACATACACCCTTCGGCGGTGTTGTGCGTCGAGATGATCGCGTTGACGGCGGTGCGGGCCGGAGAGGCGCGCGGGGCACTGTGGAACGAAATCGACCTAGAGGCGGGCGCGTGGACGATTCCGGCGTCGAGGATGAAGGCCGGTCGCGAGTTCTGTGTCCCGTTGAGCACGGGCGCGCTCGGCGTCCTTGAGCGGGCGCGGGCGCTGTCTCCCGAGTCGTCGCTGGTGTTTCCGTCGAGAAGGGGCGGGGTGTTGCCGAGGAACGCGCCGGGGCGCGTGCTTCGCCGTGCCGGGATCGCCTCGACGGTTCACGGGTTCCGGTCGAGCGCGCGGTCGTGGATGGCCGAGTCCGGCGTCCCGGCCGAGGTTGCCGAAGCCTGCCTCGCCCACGTCCCGAGAAGCCGGGTCGTTCAGGCGTATCAGCGCTCCGACCTGCTGGAGCGCCGCGCGGAGGTCATGCAGGCGTGGTGCGATTACGTCACACAGCAATAGGCCGCCTCTGCCGTGAAGGGCTCATAGAGGCCGTTTCAGGGCGGCCAACGCACTTTCGGGGTAGATACGGGCTCTAGAATCGCCCCAGATCGACGATCTCCGGTCTCCGAGGGGTACGGGTAGGGGGAAAAAGCGGTACGCGGCAACGAACGCGCCGTCACCCAAGAGTGACTGGCCGCTCGTCGCCATCGCCGTCTTCGAGGCAGACGACCAAGAGGCCGGGGAGCTTGCCCCCGACGAGCGGGAGTCCGTCGTTCCGGGCGGTGCCCGGAGAGGCGTTTCAGCGGCTCCGCCGGGGCTGGCTTGAGCACTCTAAGGTGCTCAAGCCAGCCCACGCGATGTTCAACATTCGCGCTCTGGCAAGGGGACGCTCCGCCCCCTTGGACCCCTGGGTCTCCGCGCCTTCGCCGGCGCGGCAGGCGATCGCGCCCCAGCCCCGCAGTCCCGGTTGCCGATTACCGCGGTGAGCCGCGTACCAAATCGACCGCGCCATGCCTCCCAGTCCGTCGTCGCGGACGTGGAAGCACATCCCTCCTCGGCTGGTCCACTTGCGGGCAAGGCCTGGCTGCTGCCGGGATCAGCCACTCGGCCATATGCGGACTCTCCAGCATTTCCCGTCTTGCCGTGCTGGAGGTGCGAAGGACTGGCCTCCGGCGTATCATATCATGAGACTGCCAGTTGGAACGCAGCCGAAGGACGATCGCATCAGAAACCCCAACGTCAAGAGGCGTACCATGCGTCGGATGACAACAAAGCACCACGCCGAGCGCATGGTGGTGTGCGCAGCCGCCTCGGTCGCGATAATTGCACCGACCGCATATCCCCTCGCTGCCCAAGTGGTGGTCGAACTCCCGGCCGAGGACCGGCTCCTCGACGCCGACTTCGAGGAGATCTACCGGCTGGGCGCGGTGGATGGGCGTGGCTGGGAGACATTCGGCCGCGTCAACAGCGTAGGGTTCGACGGGGCCGGCAACCTCTACATCCTCGACTCGGGGGCGGTGCGAATCTATGTCGTCGACCAGCAGGGCAATCTGGTGCGGCAATTCATCGGGGAAGGAGAAGGTCCCGGTGAGTTCGGGGGCAACTACGCAGACGCGCTGGAGTTCGCCGTCATGCGGGACGGGCGGGTGGCCGTCTACGATATGGGGCGAATGGGATTCGCCCTCTTTGACGCGGCTGGCGAGTTCCAACGCACGATTCCCCTGATCGGCCAGCAGACGCACTTCCCGATGATCGGCGGCATTCAGGCCTTCCCGGGAATGGCGCGGGTGCTCTCCACCACCGAAGTCGGCTATCTGAGGAGGACCGCGCCCAGTCCCGACGACGAATCGTCGGCACCCGTGTTCCGGTATGTGCTGAGCTACGGTCTTGGCGGCGATCAGGTCCGCGTCGATTCGGCCGCGGCAGCATGGAGGCCTTCCGGCGATCCGGAGACGTTCAAGCCCCGGCTAGCGGCGGGCGTGCTGCCGAGCGGGGCGGTGGTGTACACCGACTCCTCTGCGTACGCGATCAAGTTCGCTGTACCGGGCGGTCGCGTGACTCGGATCCTGACCCGTCCGTTCCAACCGCGCCGCGTTACGGAAGCCATGAGGGCCGCCGAGCTTGAGCGCCGGCTGGAGGGGCTTGGAGACGGGGGTGGCGACGTGATGCGGCAACGAATGATCGAATTCCGCCGCGGCCAGATCGAGGCAATGGAGTTTTTCGACGAGGTCCCGGTCGTCCTCAGCTTGAAAACGAGCTGGGAAGGCACCATCTGGGTGCGGCACCGAGGTGACGAAAGGACTGAAGGCAGCCGGATCGACCTCATTACGCCGGAAGGCCGATATCTGGGCACCTTCGCGTCCGGCTCCACCGCGATGCCTGCGGCCTTCGGCCCAAGCGGCCTGGCCGCCTTCGTAGAGACGGATGATTTGGACGTGTCCTACGTCGTGGTCAAGCGTCTGCCGGATGGGATGCGCTGATTCCTACGCCGCCGCCGCCGCGAGTTGGTCAGGTCTGTTGCGGAATCGCGAACACCTCGGTTGCACGACTTACGGGGTTCGAAGGGGCGGAGCCCCTCGGCAGCCCCTGCCGGGGACGCGCGAAGCGTGGCCCCAAGGGGTGGGCTGGCTTGTCTCTACCAATCATGCAGATTCCCGCGTGATTTGCATGACCGGGTCACGGGGAAGGCCCGGGCTGCTGAGAGCCCGCAGAGGCGAGCGTAGCGAGCCGGAGCGGGCGCTCAGCAGGGACGGTGGTCGGATCGATGGGCTGGCTGGCCGTAAGGGGCCGTGGTTAAGTGTGGTCGCCACCGTCCTTCCCAATGTCCTGAATGGATACACGAGCATCGAGGCTCGCACGACAAGCACAGGAGAAGGGAAGAACACATGAGCAGCATCCTCCGCACCGTCGGGATCGACATCTCCAAGGACTGGCTCGACGCCTTCGCCGCCCCCGAGGGGAGAACGTCCCGGTTCCCGAACGACAGGGCCGGCTTCCGGAAGCTGATCGCCTGGATCGGCTCCGGGATCGACCGGATCGCTTACGAACCCACCGGAGCCTTCCACCGCGACTTCGAGGACACCCTCCTGAAGGCCGGGCTCCCCCTGTACGCGATCAACCCCTTCCAAGTCCGGTCCTTCGCCCGCTCCATCGGGCGGCGCGCCAAGACCGACGCGGTGGACGCCCGGATGCTGGCCACCATGGCGGCCGCTGTCGAAGACCTGCGCCCGACCCAGGCGCGGTCGGAGCGGCAGCGCGACCTTGCCGAGCTCCACCAGATCCGCGACGCGCTGGTCAGGGATCGCACCGCAACCACCAACCGGGGCAAGAACTTGCGCACTCCCGTGGGCAAGCGGGTCACCAAGCAGAGGCTGCGGCAGATCGACCGCCAGCTGAAGCTCATCGATACCGAGATCCGGCAGCGGATCGGGGAGGAGAAGGCAATGGAGCGCCGGGCCGAGATCCTGACCTCGATCCCGGGCATCTCGGACATCACCGCCGCGGGACTGATCGTCCATTTGCCAGAACTGGGTATGCTCACTCGGTCGCGCGCCGCCAGCCTCGCCGGACTCGCCCCGGTCACCCGGGAGTCCGGACACTGGAAGGGACGGAGCTTCATCCAGGGCGGCAGGCACCGGGTCCGCAGAATGCTCTACATGCCCGCGGTGGTCGCGCTTCAGCACAATCCCGACCTCAAGCGCAAGTACGAGGCGCTCGTGGCCCGGGGCAAGCCGCCGAAGGTCGCCCTGACGGCCGTGATGCGGAAGCTCCTCGTCCTCGCCAACGCCCTGGTGCAGCAGGACCGCACTTGGACGGCACATCCGCCGCGCGAGTACTCCTGCCCGGCCTTCCCGACGCCCAGCCCGGCGGGGAGCGTTCACGGATGATCGAGCCGGGGAGAAGCGGACACCGCAACCGAGCCGTCGCGAGAGACACCGCGAGGCAGGTCTCTACAAAGAAAAACGGCTTCCGCTTGACATGGATACTTGACCACCGCAGCGTGGCTCAAGCCAGTCCGGCGGCCGCCCGCGAACCCCTCCCGCGCGCCACCCGTGTGCGGCTCAGGACCGCCGGACACGGGCAACCCCGCCCCTTGGCGGGGCATACGCTGGCAGGACGGATGCCATGTCGTATCTTTCCTTGCGACCCGGATCCCCCGGTTCTCCACACCGACGACGAATGAGGACGTGACGGCAATGGCAGGCACGCAACGCGACAGCGGCGCCACGACCGGCTGCGAGGCCGAGCCTGGGGCGATGACCGATGCGCTCCGGCAGCTCGATGAGAGTGCGCGAGAACACGTCGCTGAATTCGAGCGTGCTGGGCTGGAAGCGGTGGAGGGGAAATAGAAGGTGAGCAAGGTTACGAAAGCCGATTTGATCCAAGCAGCCCGACGTGCGAGCAAGAAGCGAGGACGCCCGCTGTCGCGATCAGACTTCGAGCGGATCTCCGGGATCAGCCAGTACCATATCTACCGCCTCTTCCCCGATGGTGGATGGTCGGAACTCAAGAAGCTGGCCGGGATCGCGAAGCATCCGAGACATCGCGAGCGGCTGGAAGATGACCGGATTCTCCGCGAGTTCCACTCCGTGGCATCGGAGCTTGGGCGGATTCCGACGTTGATCCATTTCAACAGTCACGCGCAGATCTCAGCCGACGTCCTTCGGCGCCGCTTCGGCGGCCGAAAGGGCGTATTGGAAAGGTACAGGGCATGGCTCGAGCAATACGAGCCACGGTCCCCGTTGCTGGGCGAACTTGGTGAATCGAGCCAGCCAGTACGACCGAGCCAGCCAGTACGACCGCCAGCGAACCACACCAAGACCACCTCGCCGGAACCTGCTTCTGTCTGGGCAAAGGGCGACGGACCGCAGTACGGCGCCCCGATCGACTTTCGCGGACTGCGCCACGCTCCGATAAACGAGCAGGGGGTTGTCCTTCTCTTCGGCATGGTCAGCCGTGAACTCGGCTTCCTCGTCGAAGCTGTACACGCCTCGTTTCCCGACTGCGAGGCGAAGCGCCTTGTGGATCGCAACAACAAACGATGGCAGCGCGTACGAATCGAGTTCGAATTCAGGTCCCGTAACTTCAAGGACCATGGACACGACCCGGCGAAATGCGATTTGATCGTCTGCTGGCAGCACAATTGGCCAGAATGCCCACTCGATGTGGTCGAGTTGAGGACGGTGATCGAAGGTAACCGTTCGGTCAGGCCGTGGCGAGCGACCGGTTGTGCGGATCGTGGGGGAGTGGGGCTCAGCGGTGGAGGATGCGTTTCCAGTGCTTGGCGAGTGGGCAGAGCCAGACATCCTTGGCAGGCTTGCCGTACTGCTTGGCGGTGTCGTAGCGCCCGCGTCCCTTGGTGGTGCCGACGCGGATCCAGCCGGAGGCCCTGTAGACGCCGCCGGTGAAGCGGGGGACCTCGACGAAGGTCTCGACGAGGACGGGTGTGGTGTTGTAGCGGCGGGTCCAGTCGCGGGGCAGGCGGCGGCGGACGAGTGCGAGGATGTGGGATCCGAGGTTGGGGATGCGGATCCAGGGCAGGATGAGGAACCGGGGGTTGTCGACGACCAGCGGCAGGTTCTTCCTGCGCAGGGTTGGAGTCCATCCGATGAAGCGGTCGCGCGGCGCGAGCGCCCATGCGGCGGTGCTGAAGCCGAGCATGGCGAGCGGCCAGCCGTTGCGGTCGTGGACGGCGTAGCGCATCTGTGCGCCGACGAGGGTCTTGTAGCCGAGATAGTGGTGTCGGGCGACGAACTCGTTCCATAGCCTCCCCTGCCGGGTGCCGCCGACGACGGTGCGGATTTCGAGCGGACGGACCTCGTCGAGGGTCGTGGGCGGCGGGAAGAACGGCGGTTCGGTGTCCTGTCCGAAGACGATGGGTCGTGGCCGCCTCTGTTTCCACTTCGGCGGCGGCAGGACGATGAGGCCGTCCCTGTGCATGGCGAGCATGGTGACGCGCGCCATCATGTCCTTGAGCCCGCCGTCGGGCTTGAGCCAGCCGATGCGCCGGCAGAACTCCTTCGACAGGGCGTGGCGGTTGAGCGCGGGCGGTCCGGCGATCAGCTTGCGCAGCAACGCCATCTCCCCTTCGGTGAAGTCGCGCCCGTGGTAGCGGCACTCGATCCGGTCGCTCATGCGGACGCCGTCATCCCGCTCCTGCGTCCATCGACCACGGCAGCCACGGGGACAGGTCGTCGGGCGGACGGCCGCCGCCCTCGGCGCACGCCGCCAGCCAGTCGGCGAGCCAGCGCGGCACGTCGATGCCGTTCAGCCTCAGGGTGCCGGTCACCGAGTACATGAGCGCGGTGAACCGGGCGCCGTCCTCGCTGTCGGAGCCGAACGACAGGCGCCGCCCGATGGCCGGGCCGCGCAGCAGCCGCTCGGCGAGATTGTTGTCGAGCGGCACGCGGGGCCGGTCGAGGAAGACGCTCAGCCCCTCGCGGTGGTTGAGGAGCGAGCGCAGCGGCCCTCCCTCCCTCGCCTCCGGCGGCAGGCGGGCGAGTTGGCCCTCGGCGGCCGCGAACATGCCGCCGAGCGCCTCTTCCAGCGCCTTGTGCGCCGCGTCGAACGCCGGTGACTGGCGGTCGAGGCCGGGGGCGTGGCTGGCCAGCCGCGTCTTGTGCAGGCGGTAGACCGTGGCGATCCGCCCGAGCCATTCCCGGCACCAGCCGGTCAGATCGACGTGCCCGGCCGCGCAACGGATGAAGTCCCTGCGCATGTGCGCCCAGCAGAACGAGAGGGTCACCCTGCCCCCGAGGAGACGCGCCAGCTTCTTGTAGCCGCTGTAGCGGTCGCAGACGAGGACCGTCGGGCACGCCGCCCCGTCGAACAGCTTCAGGGCCGCCTCGGCGCTTCTCGACGGATCGACGCGGAAGTAGACCGCGCCGCTGGCGACCGAGGTCCACAGCCATGCGTACCCCGATCCGCCGCTGTCGCGAAGCGCCTGGACCCGCCAGCTGGTCTCGTCGGCGTGGCGCAGACCCGCGCCGTTCTGGTGGGCGAGGATCGCCGCGCCCACCGGCTCGAACAGCGGCCGGAAGCGGGGCACGCTGTCCGCCAGCGTCCCCGGCGAGACCGGCAGCCCCTGGTCGGACAGCCACCCGCAGACCCGGTGCAGCGGACGCAGGCACGCATAGCGCTCGAACAGGAAGCGCGCCCAGACGCTCGTTCCGTACGGCGTGCGGACGAACAGGCGGGGCACGGGGGGCGCCAACACCTCGACGGGCGCCGACGCGCACCCGCAGGTCCGCCGCCAGCGCGGGCGGCGGATCACCCGCCGATGAGCGCTGACCTCGATCTCGACCAGGGCGGACTCCCCGGCGCCGTTGGCCGTGTACGGGCTTCCGCAGCCCCCGCACACCCGCGCATCGGAGGGCGGGTTGTGTTCCTCGGTGCGTTCCTCAAGCCCCGGCCGCTTCGTGCGGCCGTGGCCGGGCGCGCCGGGCTGTTGCCCCCGCCGCCGCCCCGAGCGCGGCCGCTCCTGCCGCTCGCACGGACCTCGGGACTCCCCCTTGGACAGCCCGGATCGCGACGCGCGCAGCTTCGCCAACTGGCCTTCGAGGCGCTCGATCCGCCGCCGCGCCACACGCACCCTCTTGCCCAGCCGGGCCTTCTCCCGCGTCAGCGCTCCGATCGTCGCCTTCCGCCGCCGCGACCGGCGCAGCGCCTTGCGCAACTCCGCGTCCGCCGCCGACGGCGACAGCGCCCGCTTCGCCTCGACCGCACGCCGCAGCCGAGCCTTCAGACGGCCCTTCGACGCCTCCGAGACCCTCAGCGCCTCGCGAAGCGACCGGATCTCCCCCTTCAGCGACTCGATCCGGTACCGCTGGTCGTCCAGCTTCGACAGCTCGCCGTGGATCTCCAGCATCTCGCGCAACTGCCGCCGCAACGCCAGAATGACCTCGTCCGCCTCGATGCGACCCTTGTGAAGGTCCTGCAACTCGGTCGCACGGGCGTCGAGCGCCTTCTCCAGCGCCCAACCCTTCTTGCGCAGCCGCGCCACCTCCATCCGCAGCGCCATCTCATTGCTGCGCTTCCCCGCGTCCACCCCGGCCTCCCGTAGCAGACCGTGCAAACGACCCACCTCGCTCTGCAACGCCAAGGCGTTCCGCGCCGCGCGCCGGGCCTCCCTGGTATCCGCGACGACCTTCCTCAGCTTCCGGCGCGATGCCTCCCACCGCCACTTCCACGATCCCGCGTCGCTCCGCGCCCGCACCTCCGCCCACCGCAACTCCCCGGCGCGCGCCTCCGCCGCCTCCGCCCGCTCACGCTCCCGCTCGTACAGCGACCGCCAGTCCGGAAGCTCCGCCCTCTCGGAGCCGCGCACCGCCCATGGCTCCTCCGGCCCCTCGGCCAGCGCCACGCCGACATGTCCGTTCGCGTCCCGTATCGCCATGCCACCGACGATACTACATTCCGGATTACGTTACCAGACCCCCCCACGATCCGCACAACCGGTCGCTCGCCACGGCCTGACCGAACGGTTACGATCGAAGAAATATGACCCCGTGATGAGGAGCAGGGAGGCTGGAGATCGCCCGGTTCGACTCGTCTCTCTTCCTTCCTCGCGCCAGAACTACGTCCGTCGATATCCCATTCGGTCCAGTGGATTCCCGCTCACAATTGTATATCTGAAGTGATACAGAGATTGCTGGTATGGGTGACAATCCGTTGTACGACAACAAGTTACAGACGTCACGAATAGTCCCGGTTGACTTTAGACGATTTCCTGCCGGGATTCACGCTGCGGACGCCCTGACGTTACGTCAGGGTCAAGGGGGACGAAGTTGGGAGCGCGGAAGGAGTGCGGCCAAGTCGCAGCCGGAATCCCGATCGCCGAGCATCTGGAGGACGCAGTCTGCGCCGCGAGCGTTCTACGGGCCGTTTACCACTTGGTGGACAGTTCGTCGTGGGCGTGGTCGGGCAGCCGGTAGCTGAGACCGGCGTCCTCATAGGCCGACGCCCCAAGCAGGTCCGCAAAAACCGCGAGCCTCCGAACCTGCGCGTGGACGAACCGGATGCGGACCGACAGCTTCCACCCCTCGCCGAACCGTTCCAGCCCGCCGGGCAGGAAGATCTCCACCTGATGGCGGTTGTTCTGCTTGAGCCGCCAGACACCGTTGTCGAATATCCGCCCGGTCTGCACGAACGACTTGGCTATCAGCGTCGAGAAGCCGTCGATCAGCACGCCCGCCACGAAGGCCGAGAGGACGAGGACGGAGTTTCTCTGAAAGGACCGGACGCCCGGCTGAAAGGCAGACTGATCCAGCCACTCCGGATCGGGCGGCGGCGCGTCGAAAAAGAAATCACGCAGCGATTGCGGCGCGTTCCTGAGACCATCGCGATCCTCGTCCATCCCCGCGCTAATGAGCTCGTGGACCCAACGCTGAGGCAGCCCCGCCAGGTCCTCCACAACCTCGTCCATGACCGGATCGCCGATATGGGTGTGCGCGATGTAGTTGTCCGCGGTCTCCCGGTCGAGCGCACACGCCTTGGGGTAGCCATCGACATAGGCCGAGGGCATTGGGGGGACGTTCAAAACGTCGGGTGGTTAGGGTTCAGACTAGACATGCAACGCCCTCCCCAGCGCCCCCAGCGCCCCCTCGGCCACCGCCTCCGACAGGGTCGGATGCGGGTGCATGGCCAGGTCGATCTCCTCGACAGTCGACTCGAGGTGGCGTGCCATGACGAACTCCGCGATCAGTTCGGTGGCGTGCGGCCCGACGATGTGGGCGCCCACGACTTCCGAGTACTTCCTGTCGCGGATCACCTTCACGAACCCCGTGGAATCGCCAGCGGCCAGCGCACGGCCGTTCCCGGCCCACGGGAACTTCCCGATCTCGATGTCGAGCCCCTTATCTCGCGCCTGCTCCTCGGTCAGCCCCACCGATGCGACCTCGGGGTGGCAGTAGGTGCAGTTGGGCACGTTGCCGTAGTCCACGGTGTGGTGACCGACACCCGCGATATGTTCGGCCGCGACCACGCCCTCGTGCATCCCCTTGTGGGCCAGGAGCTGTTCGCCCGCGCAGTCGCCGACCGCCCAGACGCCGGGCACGTTCGTCCGCATCGCGCTGTCGACCGCGACGAAGCCGCCGCGCTCGGTCAGCTTCACTCCCGCCTTGCCGAGTCCCACATTCTCCGTGTTCGGAACCCTGCCCACGGCCGATAGCACGTAGTCGACATCGAGCGTGTGCGCCTTGCCCTTCCTGTCGGTAAAGGCGATCGACACCCCGTCGTCCTTCACGGTGGTGGACTCGACCCGCGCACTCGTGAAGATGTCCATCCCTCGCTTCTTGAAGCTCATCGCCACGGTCCGCGATGAGTCCTTATCCTCCAGCGGCAGCACCCGGTCCAGTGCCTCGATCACGGTCACTTTGGTGCCGTACGCGTTGTAGATGTCGGCGAACTCCATGCCGACCGCGCCCGCGCCCACGACCACCAGCGTGCCCGGCGCGTCCTCCTGGAAGAGCGCCCCGGTCGACGACCAGATCCGCTCTTCGTCGATCTGCAGGAAGGGCAGGCTGCGCGGACGCGACCCCGTGGCGATGATGATGTTGGCCGCGGTGACGGTCTGCTTCCTGCCGCCCTTGTCGACCTCGACCGCGCCGCCGCCGAGCAGCCGCCCGTAGCCTTCGATGTGGGTGACCTTGTTCTTCTTGAGCAGGAAGCTGACGCCCGTCGACAGCCGGTTGGCGACCTTGCGGCTCCGCTCCTGGGCGGGACCGAGGTCGGTTGCGTACCCGTCGAAGGAGATGCCGTGGCCGGCCGCCCCCTTGAGTTCGTTGACCAGCAGCGCGCTGCTGAGAAGCGCCTTGGTCGGGATGCAGCCGACGTTCAGGCACACGCCGCCCAGTTTGTCCGCTTCCACGCACGCGGTCTTCAGGCCGAGCTGGCCCGCGCGGATCGCGGCGACGTAGCCGCCCGGTCCGCCACCGATCACGACGACGTCGAAGTCTGTCTTGTTGTTTGAATTGCCTGCCAAGGGAAGGACCTCTCTTCAGGGTTCGACTCGGGACCGCCGCCAGGGCGGCCCACGGTGGCGCTGCGTGACGGCCCGCAAAGGCGTCGCCATGACAGCCCGTGAAAAGCTAACAGCCCGCGGCGAGCAGCCGGACTGTCACTCGGGGCCGGGCGAGTGAGCGCTAACGACCCTCTGCCAGATCGTCCCGGTAGACCTCGCCGCCCTTCATCACCCACATCACGCGCTCCAGCACGGTAATGTCGTCGAGCGGGTTGCCGGGCACCGCGATGACGTCCGCGTACTTGCCGGCCTCCAGCGACCCGACCTGGTCCTCCCAGCCCATGATCATCGCCGAGACGCTGGTGGCTGAAGTGATCGCGTCCATCTCGCTCTGGCCGGCCTCGACGCGGATCTGGAACTCGCGCGCGTTGTGCCCGTGCTCGAAGACGCCCGCGTCGGTCGCGAACCCCACCGTCAGCCCGGCCTCGATGGCGCGGCGGAAGGTGGCCTCGCGGTAGCGCATCATCTCGGTCGAGCGCTGGATCTGTGCTTCGGGGATGCCCAGGGCCGCGCCGTCGCGCGGGACGATGACGCCGACGTACAGCGTGGGGACGAAGTAGGTGTGGTCGCTCTCCTGCAGCATCGCGATGCCCTCGTCGTCCAGCATCGAGCCGTGGTCGATGGTGCGCACGCCAGCGCGGATCGCCGCCTTGATCCCCTCGGCGCCGTGGGCGTGGGCGGCGGTGAAGCGTCCCCACCGGTTCGTCTCCTCGACCGCCACCGCGAGTTCGGCGTCGGAGTACTGCTGCGCGCCGGGTGACATTCCTTGCGACAGGACCGCGCCGGTGGCCAGGATCTTGGTGAAGTCCGCCCCGTTCTTGTGGTTGGTGCGCACGGCGGCGCGCACCGCATCCACCCCGTCGGCGAGGTTCCGCACGACCGGCACGTCCACGTAGATCGAGAACTGGCGCGCGTCGCCCGCACCGCCCGTGGACGAGACGTAATTCCCGGCGACCTGCATGCGCGGCCCCGGCAGCACGCCCTCGTCGATGATGTCGCGGAGATCGACGTCGGTGTAGGGCCAGGTGGGGCCCATGTCGCGGACGGTCGTGAAGCCGGCGCGCAGGGTGGTGAGCGCGTTCGCCGCGCCCCAGAGCGCCGCCTGGGAGGGCGTGGTGGTGGTGAGGACCTCCTCCCAGTGCGTGCCGACCCTGTCGGTGAGGTGGGTGTGGAGGTCGATCAGGCCGGGAAGGAGGGTGGCGTCGCCGAGATCGACGACGACATCGCCCGACATGGCAACCGCTTCGGCGCCGGCCGCCACGATGCGGTCGCCTTCGACGAGCACGGCGCCGGGTTCGGTGAGGGTGCCCTTGCCGTCGATCATGCGGGCGGCGCGGACGAGGATGGCGTCGTCCTCGGCGGCATCCTGGGCCGACGCGGAGGACGGAACGGCGGCGATCGCCGTCGCGGCCAGGAGGCATGACGCCGAGGCGGCCAAGCAGCGCCTCAGACGGCCGACGGCGTGCTGGCAGACCCCAACAGAAATGACATGTAAACCAGACATGGCAATATGTAATCTTCTCTTGACATTATGTGACGGGCGAACCAGCGGCCCAGCGCGGATGCACCGCCGCTCGAATGCCGGGAGGGTATTGTCCACGGGCTGCTAGACCAGAATCGCCGCCGGCTCTTCCAGGAACGACTTGAGCGTGGCCAGGAAGCGTGCGCCCTGGGCGCCGTCGATTACGCGGTGATCGCAGCTCATCGTGATTCGCATCCGCGGCTGCACGACCACATGGCCGTCCACCACCACCGGCCGCTCCTCCACCGCCCCGACCGCGATGATCCCCGCCTCGGGCGGGTTGATCACGGCGGTGAATTCCTCGATCCCGAACATTCCCAGGTTGGAGATCGAGAAGGTCGAGCCCGTGTATTCGTGAGGCTGCAGCCTCTTCTCCCGGGCGCGCCCCGCGAGCTCTCGGATCTCGGTGCTGATCTGCCCGAGGCCCTTGGCGTGCGCGTCCCGCACGACGGGTGTGATCAGGCCGTCGGGCACGGCAACCGCAACGCCCATGTGCACCTGGTTGAAGCGGCGAATGGAATTGCCCTGCCACCAGGCGTTGCAATCCGGGTGGCGCGTGAGCGCGACCGCGGTAGCCTTGATGACCATGTCGTTGAGCGACGCCTTCGCGCCCTCGGCGGCGAGAAGTTCGTTGATCCTGACCCGCGCCTGCAGCGCCCGCGTCATGTCCACGTCGACCGTGAGGAAAAAGTGCGGCACGGGCCCGAGCGACTCCGCCAGGCGGCGCGCGACCGTCTTTCGCATCTGCGACAGCGGCAAGTCCTCGAACTCGACCCCGGGTGCGCTTGGCACGGCCACTGTGACTGGGGGCGCGGCAGCGGCAGCCTTGGCGACGGCCTCGATGTCCCGCTTGATCACGCGGCCACCCGGCCCCGATCCCTGCACCGCCGCGATGTCGAGCCCGAGGTCGCCAGCGAGGCGGCGCGCCACGGGGGAGGCCTTCACCCGGCCCGTCGCGCTCGCGGTTGCGGTCGCGGCAGCGGCCTGGCCCGCGGACGCCGCCGTTGCCGTCGCTGCGGACCCTGCACCGGACGCCCCCTGGCCCGACTGCGCCATCGTCGTCTCGGTGCCGGCCACCGCCCCATCACCACGCGCCGGTGCCCCTCCATCGACCTGAGCGCCCGCGTCCGCCGGCGCACCCCCGCCCCCCAGCCCCTCCACCAGCGCCGCGATGTCCTCGTCCGCCTCCGCGATCACCGCGATCACGTCGCCCACCGGCGCCGCGACCCCCTCGCCCACCAGGATCCTGCGCAGCACGCCGGTCCCGCGCGCCACCAACTCCATCGTCGCCTTGTCGGTCTCGATCTCTGCAAGGATATCGCCCTGCGCGACCGCGTCGCCCTCTCCCTTCAACCACTTGACGACCTGGCCCTCCTCCATCGTGGGCGACAGGGCTTCCATGTGGACCTTGGTTGCCATTCTATGCCTTCTCGGGTTGTGGCCCGCGGCGCGACTCGGGACTGCGGACGCAAAGCGGGATCGGGATCACGGACTCAGGCGCCAGGAAGGTACAGCACCTGCCTGCACGCATTCACCACGGACTTCACGCTCGGCTTGGCCAACTGCTCCAGGTTCTTCGCATACGGCATCGGGATATCGGCCTGCGTGACCCGGACGACCGGCGCATCGAGATCGTCGAACGCCTCCTCCTGAATGAGCGACACGATCTGCGCGCCCACCCCCGCGAACGGCCACCCCTCCTCGAGGTACACCACGCGGTTGGTGCGGGCCACCGTCTCGAGGATCGCGTCCACGTCGAGCGGCCTGATCGAGCGCAGATCGAGCACGTCGGCCTCGATGTCCTCGCGGGCGAGCATGGTCGCGGCCTGGAGCGCCACATGCACCATCTTCCCGTGGGTCACGATGCTGACGTCGCCGCCGGAGCGCTTCAGGTCCGCCACGCCCAGCGGGATCACGTATTCGCCGTCCGGAACCTCGCCGCGGACGTTGTAGAGCAGTTCGCCCTCCATCACGGCAACCGGGTCGTCGTCGCGGATCGCCGCTGCCAGCAGCCCCTTGGCGTCGGCCGGCGTGGCCGGCGTGACCAGCTTCACGCCCGGCGCGTGCACGTAGTACGTCTCGCATGCCTGCGAATGCTGGGCGGACAGCTGCAGCGCCGCCCCCGAAGGTCCGCGAAACACGATCGGCACCGGGATTTGCCCGTTGCTCATGTAGAGCATCTTGGCCGCGGCGTTGATGACCTGGTCCAGCGCGAGGAACGAGAAGTTGAAGGTCATGAATTCGCAGATCGGGCGCAGGCCCGTCATCGCCGCGCCCACGCAGAGGCCCGCGAAGCCGAGTTCGCTGATCGGGGAATCCACCACTCGCTGATCCCCGTACTTGTCCAGCATCCCGCGCGAGACCTTGTAGGCGCCGTCGTACTCTGCGACCTCCTCGCCCATCAGGAAGACCGAGTCGTCGCGGTCCATCTCCTGGCACATGGCGGCGTTGAGGGCGTCGCGATAGGTCATCTCAGCCATTCGCGAACCCTCCGGCACCGGGCGCCGCGCCCCGTCCGTCCAGGAAGAGCCGCCCGTGCTCGTTCACCTCGGCGTAGACGTGATCGTACAGCGTCGACGGGTCGGGGGCCGGCGAAGCGTCGGCGAAGTCGGCCGCGTCGTCGCAGATTGCGCGCACCTCGGCATCGACCGCCTCGATCTCCTCCTGCGTCAGCAGCCCGGCCTCCATCATCCGGTCGCGCAGGATCATTATCGGGTCCTGCTGCGTCACGTGAGCCTCCACCTCTTCCTTCGACCGGTAGGTCCCCGACACCGGATCCGACATCGAGTGGCCGCGGAACCGGTAGGTGAGCGCGTTGACGAACTGCGGCCCCCCGCCCGCCCGCACGGTCTCGGCCAGGTCGGCGAAGAAACGATGGGTCTCCAGCACGTCCTGGCCGTTGATGGTGTGCGCCGGGATACCGTAGGCCCCCGACCGCGCCTCCATATCGGTGACCGACACGCGCGAGAACGCGGTGCCCATCCCGTAGCCGTTGTTCTCGACCACGTAGATGACTGGCAGCCGCCAGATCGCCGACATGTTCAGCGACTCGAGAAAGGCTCCCTGGTTGACGGCCGCGTCGCCCATGAAGCACACGCAGACCTGATCGCCGCCGCGGTAGCGGATCGCCCACCCCAGTCCCGCGCCCAGCGGAATCTGGCCGCCCACGATGCCGTGCCCGCCCATGAAGTGCACCGACGGGTCGAACAGGTGCATGGAACCGCCGCGTCCGCCCGAGCAGCCTGTGGCTTTGCCGTAGAGCTCGGCCATCGCCGCCCGGGGCGTGATCCCTTTCGCGATCGCCATCGTATGGTCCCGGTACGCAGTGAGGACCGGGTCATCCGCCCGGAGAGGCTTGATCGCACCAGCCGCAAGGCCTTCCTGCCCGATGTGCAGGTGACAGAATCCCCCGATCTTGCCGATCGCGTACGCCTCCTCGGCCTTCTCCTCGAACCGCCGATAGAGGAGCATGTCCGCGAGCAGGGCGTGCAGTTCCTCCCGGGAGAAGCCCTCCACGCCCGTAGCGGCCGCGACGTCGATCTCTTCGTCGACCGCCGAAAGCTCGGTGCCGTTCACCTTTGCCTCCATCTCGCCAATCGCTTGCGTCATTCCGTCAGCTCCCGGTCGCGGCGGTGCGCGTCGTGGATCGCCCCGCGGTGCGCAGTTGGACAAGCGCCGGGCGCTGAGGATCGTCGTGCGCACGGGTGAGGCCGGTGGCGACCCTGTGGGTGCCCGGAAGATGCCCCTCCGCTCCCCGAGCCTCGTCACGCATCGCCAGCCCCGGCCTCTCCGCCGGCGCCGGGATATCGGCCTCCATAACCTCGCGAATGTTCCCCGGCCCGCCCGCCTCGACCTCGCGCGCCTGTTCCTTTGCGTGGTAGCTGGACCGCACCAGCGGCCCCGATTCCACGTGGCGGAAGCCGTACTCCTGCTCGCCGATCCGCTTCCAGTCGGCGAACTCTTCGGGCGTTACCCAACGGGCCACCGGGATGTGCTGGCGGGACGGGCGCAGATACTGTCCGAGCGTCAGGATGTCGACCGCGGCTTCGCGCAGGTCGGCCATCGCCTGGCGGATCTCGCCCGTCTCCTCGCCCATCCCCAAAATGATGCCCGTCTTGGTCAGCATCGAGGCATCGATCCGCTTGGCGCTCCCGAGGTACGAGATCGAGCGCCAGTAGCGGCCGCCGGGCCGCACTTCCGGGTGCAGCCGCTCGACCGTCTCGAGGTTGTGGCCCAGGATCGCCGGGCGCGCTTCCATGACCGTGCAGAGCGCGTCCTCATCGCCCTTGAAGTCGGGGATGAGCACCTCGACCGAGCAGTGCGGCAGCCGGGCGTGGACCTCGCGGATCGTCGCGGCGTAGATGCTCGCGCCGCCATCGGCGAGTTCGTCCCGGTTGACCGAGGTGATGACGACGTGGTCGAGCTCCATTGCGGCGATCGTCTCTGCGACGCGGCGCGGCTCGTCCAGGTCGAGTTCGGTGGGCATGCCGTGCGCCACCGCGCAGTACTTGCAGGCGCGCGTGCAGACATCGCCCAGGATCATGAACGTGGCGGTGCCCGCCTCCCAGCACTCCCCGATGTTGGGACAGCCGGCCTCCTCGCAGACCGTGTGCAGCGACTGGCTGCGCATCATGCGCTTCAGCCGCAGATAGTTCGGCCCCCCGGGGGACCGCACCTTGAGCCACGACGGCTTCCGCGAGGTAATGGGGATCGTGTCCACGCCGCAGTGCGCCGGGATCCGGGATGAGCCTTTCGGCTTCACCCGGCCGGTATCCTTGCCGCTGGGCGCGTAGCCACCCTCTCTATGCGTTTCCGACGGAATCACTTCCGCTACATCTCCGATGTCGATTCTGTGTCCCCGAACCGCTTCGCCAATGCCGTCGCGCGGCGTCGCCGGAGGCACCACCAAGCGGCACTTCCCCGGCGAACAGGGGCGTAAATCATAAGAAAATCGGGCATGGCGCACCATGGAAGGGGGCCCCGAGAGCGCCCCGTCCCACGCAAACCGCAGCCCGTGGCTACCTCAGGAGATACCCCACGCCCAGCCCCAGGTACGTCCCCACGGCATACCCGCAGAGCCCCATCACCACCCCGGGCAGCACGAGGTGCCGCCACTCGCGCGAAATCGCCACGGCCAGCGCGCTCGACGGCCCCCCCACGGCCGCCTGCGACGCCACCGCCACGGTCCCGATGTCCAGTCGCAGCAGCCTCCCCATGCCGAAGACGAAGACGCCGTGGATGGCGACCACGACCAGGGTGAAGAAGAACACCTCGGAGCCGACGGCGGCGATCTCCGAGAAGCGCGACATGATCCCGATCAGCACGAAGAAGAAGTGCAGCCCGATCGACCCCAGCTGCATCGCGCCGGGTGCTTCGCGGTAGAGCCGGGAATGGCCGAGGATCAGGGCCAGGGTCGTCAGCCACACGATGGCAGGGATCTGCGGGATTGAGGGGATCACCGGAATGGTCTCGTTCAGCCATGCCGGGAAGCTCTCCCCAAGCCATTCCGAGGCAAAGACAAGGATCAGGCCCGCCGCGAAGAGGTTCGCGATACCGGTGGCCGACAGGCCTTCCTTGATGAAGTAGGGGTGGTGGTCGGCGCGTTCGGCGGGCGCGGCTTCGGCGTCATCCTCCGCTTCCGGCCGTGCGGAGGGGTAGAACCGTCCCAGCCACATCGGCAGCATCAGGCACGCGCCGAGCCAGAGTCCCGTCATCACGGCGTCCGCGGCGTTCAGTCCCGCGAAGAGGGCACCGGTCAGCCCCAGCTCCCGGCCTACCGACACGAAGTTGACCGACCCGCCGGAATAGGTGCCGGTCAGCGCCCCAGCGATCCTCCAGGTATCGTCCGCAAAGCGTTCCTGGTACAGGATCGCCGCCACGAAGGCGCCCAGCATGGTCCCCACGACCGCGACGGCGAACGCCCCGGTCATGCGCGGCCCCGCCTTTTTCAGGTCCCGCAGGTTCACCGACAGCAGCAGCCAGGCGATCGATACGGAGGTGACGGGCCCGAGCACGACGTCGTAGACCGGCGACGCGGCAGGGACGAGCCCCGTATTCGACAGGATTGCCCCGAAGATGATGGCCAGCATCGACGCGCCCACCTTCCCGAGCGCGGGAAACCGGTAGTCGAGCCAGAAGGCCAGCGCCGTGACGCCGGCTATGGTGGTCGCCAGTGCGAGGGGTGACTGAATCATGATGACCGACCCTTCTTCAAGAGGACCCCGAGAGATACGCCTCGGCATCGGCCCGCAGGATCGGCAGCAGCCGCGCGTGACCGTCCTCTCCCTGGCCGTATTCGTCCAGTCCCGCCTGCGACTCCTCGGCGTAGACGTCGAGCAGGGTCCGATAGTACCGGGCCGCGCGCTCACGGTCGCCGATCAGCAATGCACCTTCGGCGGCCGCGGCCAGGCAGAGCAGGTGGGTGGGCCGCAGCGCCAGCCCCTCCTCTGCGATGGCCACCGCCATATCGCCGTTGCCGGCCGTGGCGTGCAGAAGCGAAAGATGGAACCGGTCGTCCAGGGAGAGCGCGGCGATGCGGTCGTAGGATGCGATCGCCATCGGCAGGAACATGTCGGCCTGAGCCCGATCTTCCGCTTCGACCGCGCCCATGACCCGGTTGAAGAGCGCGTTTGCGGCCTGTCTCGGAGTCATGGAGTCGAGGTCGATAGCCGAAGTCGGCCCCAACGCCGTAACCGGCGCCCCCTGTCCCCCACCTCCGGGCGGCGGCGGTGACAGCGTGATTTCCCGCCCGCCGCCTCCCCGCAGGACAAACACCACAACCAGGGCGACCCCGAGCAGGGCGGCAACCGCCCACGGCACGCGCGTACCCAGACCGGCGACCTTCCCGGCCGCCGGACGCAACGCCGCCCCGCACTGGTTGCAGAACTGGTCATCCGCCGCGGATGGGGCCGCGCACGCCGGGCACGCCGGCCCGTGCAGCCCGCACCCGCACCGGGAACAGAAGTTTGCCGTCGCCGAAGCCTCCCGATGCTGGCAGCGGGGGCAGGTTATGCCGGACGCCACACTCATCCGATCAGCCTCCCGCCCGCGATGGCGTTGAAGAAGAGCGGCCAGGTCACGATGCTCTGGCCCCGGTAGTTGGGCTGGAACCCGAAGAGGATCACCTCGCCGCTCCCGACTCGCGCACGCAACAGCGCCGGCTTCCCGGCAAGCCGCTCGGGCCCGAGCACCCACCCGGCAACTACGGGATCGTCCTGCGAGTAGCGCCCGATCACATCGACCCGCTCGTCGTCGACGTCGAAGGCGCGGCTGCTCCGCCAGTACCACACGGGCGTGGAGCCGTCGTAGCCGGTGGCGAGGGGATCCGGCTGCAAATCGACCTGCAGAATCGATCCGGGCACGTAGAAGTCGGTGTTGGACAGCCCGTCGACCGCATTGGTCACCCCCAACCCGAACACGCTGGCGGCGAAATCGGCGGCCTCCTCCATCACGACCAGCCGCCCGCCCGACTCCACGAATTCACGCACGGCCGCGCGTCCCTCCTCACCCAGTCCGCCCGTGAAGTGTTCCGGCAACGAGCCCGGCTGGTGCCCCTCGCTGATCGACCGGTCCGACTGGCTCTGGAAGATCAGCACGTCATAGTCGTCGTCCAGCGACCCCGCCCGGATCCGCGCATCGTGCAGCGAATCGTACCGCATGCCGTGCTTGTCCAGCATCCACCGGGTCCACCCCGCGATCATCGGCTCCTGATGGCCCTTGTACATGCCCACCCGCGGCGCGCCGGCACCGGCCAGGCCGTCGGGCAGCGCATACTCGACCGACGCCACCTCCATCGGCTCGCTCAGCGCAACATCCGGTGCCGCCTCGAGGGCGTGAGCCTCCGCGCCCATCAGCAGCGGCAGCGTGTGCGCGGTCACGTCGTAGGGACGCTTGGGCGGCCCACCCGGGAATTCGCGCAGGTCCGGGTACTCCTGTTCGCTGAGCAGTGTCTGGGCGAAGGACGCATTGGGCTGACGCATCAGCACCACGTGCGAGCCGGCCGGGTAGCTGGCGCCACCGGCAGTGAAGGCCGCCTCGGCCGTCCTCACCTCCACGTCGCCCATGGTCAGAATCCGGATGATGCTCTCGAGCCCCACCCGGTTCTCCTGCCCCGCCGGGAGGACCCAGGCGGCGGGCCACTCGTCCCACCCCTCCACCGCGCGCCGGTTCACGCCGTGGAAGTTCTCGAGCCAGAAGCGCCGGTTCTTCGCCGCGTTGGTGAGCAGCGCCATCGCTCCCGAGAACTGGTATTCGACGATATCGGGCAGGCCCCACGCACCGCCCTCCCAAGGCCAGGGGAAGTTCCACGCCGCCTCCGACGCCTCGTATTCGCGGCCGCCTACCACGGTTTCGCGCGGGACGGTCACGGTGGTGGCCAGGCGTGCGGACGCGGTCTCGCTGAGGATTCGGGCTCCCCCGTGGTAGTGCATGTAGGCGCGCCCTGGGTGAAAGCCGTCGTAGATGGCATTGATGACAACGCCCTTCTTTCCCTGAGAAGTCAGCTCCGCGGCCATGTACGCCCCGAGCTGATTGACGGCCGAGACGAGCCCGGGATCGACGTTCGGCTCCATCGGATCGATGTAGGGCGGGAAGAAGATGCGCGCCCCCGAGCCCCCCATCTGGTGGATGTCGTGCACGATCTGCGGGTGCCAGTCGTTCTGCGCGCGGACGGTGTGCTGCGTCTCGTTCTGATAGAAGGTGTACCAGTCGCGGTTGTTGTCGTGGCCGGTGTAGAAGTGGTACAGCCACGGCGGCGAGCGCCCCTCGAACTCGGTGCCGACGTGCTCGTTGTAGAAGTCGTTCACCCACTGCGTGCCGTCGGGGTTGAGCGACGGGATCTGCAGCAGAATCACGTTGTCGAGGATCTCCAGGACCTTCTCGTCGGTGGACGAGGCGAGGTGGTGGGCCAGCCTGGCGGCCGCCTGGGCGCTGCCGACCTCGGTCGAGTGGATGGCGTGCGTGATCATCACGACCGTGCGGCCCTCGTCGAGGAGGCGTTCGAGCTCGTCGCCGCTGCCGACGGTGCGCGGGTCGGACAGCCGCTGCTGAATCGCGTGCAGCTCGGCGAGCCGCGCGTGGTTGCTGGGACTCGTGATGGTGAGCATCACGAAGGGGCGCCCGCGCGTGGTCGGCCCCAGGGTGTCGACCGCTACGCGATCACTGGTGCGCGCGAGGGCTTCGTAGTACGAGGTGAGGTCGTCCCAGTTGGCCAGCCGCCGCTCGGTGCCCATGTCGAAGCCGAAATGATCGGCGGGGCTGGGGACCTGGCCCGACAGTGCCGCGGGGGCGGCGAGTGCCAGTGGGACGATGACGGCGAAGGCGGCGCTCACGGTGGAAACGCGCATGCTGACTCCTTTGACTGCGGCACGGATGAATGCTGAAAAAATGAACGGAAAGGCCGCCAGTCGCCCACGGGAGCGTGTCCTTCCCCGGAGGATGCTGTCAAAGCCCTGTTGGCGAGTCTACGAAACGTCCCTCGATTCCGAAACGGTCCCGGAGAAGCTCGGCGACTTTCTTCACCCCCCAGGTCTCGGTGGCATAGTGCCCGCCCAGGAGGACCGTCACGCCCAGCTCCGCCGCCTCGATCGCATGATGGTGCTGCGCCTCGCCGGTGACCAGGACGTCGATCCCGAGCGCCGCGGCCTCCGCAAGCGTGGAGGCGCCCGCCCCGGTGACAACGGCGACGGACGCGACATCGGCCGGCCCGCCCGGCAAGGTCTTCACCTCGCCCCCGAGCACCTCGGCGAGGCGATCCGTGAGCGCTTCGAGCGGCTGTGTGGCGGCCGCCAGCGCAGCGTCGGCCGCGTGTTCGTCGCCGGCCTCCGGTGCTGTGCTGCCGTCCGAAGCCGGTGATGGGGCAACCCCCGGCAGGCCCGGTCTTCCCCACCAGCCCACCGGCGCTCCACCGTATTCGCCGAACAGCGCCAGGGAAACAAGGCCGAGGGCGCGCGCGAGAACGGCACAATTCCCGAGCTCGGGGTGGGAGTCCAGGGGAAGGTGGACGCTGTACAGTGCCGTGCCGTTCTCGATCAGTGCCTTGATCCGGCGGAAATGCGGACCGGTAAGAGGCTGCAATCCGCCCCAGAAAAGCCCGTGGTGCACGATCAGCAGGTCGGCCCATTCGCTTGCGGAGCCAATCACCGCTTCGCTGGCGTCCACGGCCACCGCAACGCGCTCGACCGGACCGTCCGCCTCTACCTGAAGACCGTTGAGTGCGTTGGGATAGTCCGCCGCCGAACGCACCTCGAGGACATCGTCCAGGAAGCGAACGATTTCGCCGAGCGGAACGCCGCGCATGTGGGCGGTTTCGCGCTATTTGGCCGCGGCTCGACCTGGGCGCGCTGCCGGTTTGCCCTTCCTGGCCGGTTGGGCCGCGACCTGGCCGTTCGCCCCCGCGCCGTCCGCCTTGGAAACGGCGTCGCGACCGACCTTGACGCTCCCGCTCACGGCGCCCCCCTCGGCCAACACCATTCTGGCCGCATGGATCGTGCCGTCCACAACGCTGGTGGCCGCCAGTTCGAGACGGGATGATACTATCAGGGCGCCGTTCACTGTACCGCCAATCTTGGCATCGGAGGTGGTGATGTCGCCGACCACGCGGCCACCCTTTCCGACCACGACCGCCTTCTTGGCGCGCACGCACCCCTCGATGACGCCCTCAACTCGGATCGTGTCCGTCGATTCGCAGTCGCCCAGGACGCGCATTCCAGGGCCAATGATGGAGATGACCGTCTCGGGCATGGCTGGGACCGTACGACCCTTCGGCATATTGTTGCCACCTTTCTTCCCATTGGGGGCTCTCGAAATGTTCCCGAGTTCGCTCACGGAGGCGTCACCATCGACAGTGGATCGATGGCTCGGCCATTTCTGAGGATCTCGAAGTGAAGATGGGGGGCTGTGGACCTGCCGGTGGATCCGGAAATCGCGATCACCTCGCCACGCCGCACACTCTGACCCCTCGTCACAACCAAGTATAGTGCGTGCCCGTATCGCGACCAAAGACCATTCCCGTGGTCGATCAGCACGAACCGGCCGTAGACGGGGTCTTCCGCCGCTTCGATAACCTCGCCGCCCCCGGCCGCCCTGACGTACGAACCGCTCGCGACTGCGATGTCTATGCCCGGGTGCCCGCCCTCGTCGCCCGCAAGAAGCGACTGGGTCACGAATCCCCGCTCGGTGAGTGGCCACATGGTGGGGCTCACCGCCGTATCGCCCGCCGGGTTCCAGTCCCCCGCAGCGGCACCGGGCACTCCCGGCAGCCAGAGAGCGGCATCAGGACTTCGCTCAAGGCCAGAGAGGACGCGAAGCTGCGTCTCCCGCGCCTCGAGTCCGGCCAGGCGCTCGGCCAGGACCGCCATGCTGTCCCGGCTGGCGATGAGAGCGAGGTTCTCCGCCTGGAGGTCATCCGCAGTGCCCGCCTTCATTGCCAGGAAGATCCAGCTGACCGCCATAACCCCAAGTCCGACCATGACTAAGGATATTCCGACCGCCATCGCGCGAGCGCGTCGCCAGGGGATGACCAGACTTCGGGGGGCCGGTCCCCAGTCCGGCATGAGGATGATCGAGAGCTTTCGCTCGTCTCGCTCGGACGTCATGCGAGGATCGTCGCGGCATCCTGGCCTGTTACGGCCGCGAAGACGCGCTCGAGTTCACGCGCGCCCTTGAAGGCAATCTGAACCGTGCCGCGTCCTTCGCCCTTCCAACGGATCGAAACACGCGTCCCCAGGTGATCTCCGAGCGCAACCTCCAAGGCGCCCACCGCCGGATCCAACTCCTTGGGTTTCAGGGGCTTACGATCTTTGGGGCTTCCGTTGGCGAGATGGCGCACCCGCTTTTCGGTCTCCCTAACAGACCATCCGGCGGCGGCGGCCTCGCGCGCGAGGTCGGCTGCCTTGATGGGATCGTCGAGCCCGAGAATCGCCCGGCCGTGACCCATCGACAGCGAGCCGTCCTCGACCATCCGCCGAACCGAGGGAGGCAGGGTGCGGAGGCGCAGCATGTTCGCGACCGCCGAGCGGCTCTTCCCCACCGCATCGGCGATTTCCTGCTGCGTATAGCCGAAATTGTCCCTGAGGGCGTGATAGCCCTCGGCCTCTTCGAGCGGGCCGAGTTCTTCGCGCTGGATGTTCTCAACCAGGGCCAGCACCAGGAGGGTTCGGTCGTCCACCTCTCGTACCTGTGCCGGTATCTCATTCCAGCCCAATTGCTTACATGCCCTGAGCCTCCGTTCGCCTGCTACCAATTCGTAGCTGCGTCCCGACGCGGTCCTCCGCACCAGGATCGGCTGAAGCAGTCCATTGACCTTTATGGAGACGGCCAGCTGACCGAGTTCGTCGGCGTCGAAGCTGCGCCGGGGCTGGAACGGATTGGGAGCAATCGCGCGGACCGGGAGTCCGGTTGGCGCTGAAGCGTCAGCCAGGGGTTCGTCCGTCTTCTGCATGTAATCCCCGAGGAGTGCCCCGAGGCCGCGGCCCAATCGGTCGCCATTGCTCATGTTCTTGCCGCTCCCGTGGTAGTGAGTGTTCCTGTTTCCGCTTCCATGATCTCTCTCGCCAGGATCGCGTAGCGGCGCGCGCCGGCCGACCCGGGACTGTAGTCGCTGACAGGCAATCCGAAGCTCGGCGCCTCTGCCAGGCTGACATTCCTCGGAATGACCGTCTCGAAGACCTTGGCCCCGAAGTACCTCTTGGCCTCGGTGGCAACCTGGCGCGAGAGGCTCAGGCGCTGGTCATACATGGTCAGCAGCACGCCCTCGATCGAAAGGTCGGGATTCAATGACCGGCGGACCAGTCTAATCGTGTTGAGAAGCTGGGTAAGTCCTTCCAGGGCATAGTATTCGCACTGTATAGGAATCAGGACGGAACCGGCTGCGGCCAATGTGTTCAGGGTCAGAAGACCCAGGGACGGAGGGCAGTCGATGAGCACGATGTCGCAGTCCAGCGCAAGGGACGACAAAGCCTCTCTCAGGATGATCTCCCTGTCGCGCACACCCACCAGTTCGACTTCGGCACCCACCAGGTCGCGGTTGGCCGGTACCAGTTTGAGTCTTGGATCGCATGACGTGTCGTGGATCGCCCGAAAAGCCGGGAGGCCGCGGACCAGGACGTCGTAGATGGTGCTGATGTTGTCGCGATCGACCATCCCCAGTCCGCTTGATGCGTTTCCCTGAGGATCCATGTCGACGATGAGAACCCTGGCGCCCTCGTTGGCCATTGCGGCTCCGAGGTTGACGGCCGTGGTCGTCTTGCCGACTCCACCCTTCTGGTTTGCGACGGCGATGATTCGGCTCAAGCGGTGTCCCGGGTTGCTGGTGGGTGATCTTGGGCCAGCGAGTCCGTTTCGGCCTGCGTTCCCAGTCGAAAACCTAACACAAGTCGGATTGTTCCACGTGAAACAGGGAGTTTCGCGCTGAGGTTCTCCCGGTTGACTGTTCCACGTGGAACAAGAAACAGCCCTGCTGTCGGGAACACTCAGGCTTTGGACATGTGCCTGGTGCTGCCGGGCGTGGGCGGCGAGCCCACCCGGGAAGTCTGCCGCGAGGCCGAGGACGCGGAGTTCCCGGCCGAAGCCCGGCGGCGAACTTCCATCACCAGGTTCTGGAGGTCGGCGGGGGAAACGCCCGGAATGCGGCTGGCCTGGGCCAGGTTGCCCGGTCGAACACGCGTCAGTTTCTGCCGCGCTTCGTGTGACAGCGTTGCAAAGTCCGCGAACGGTGTCTCCGGCGGGATCGCGAACTCCGCCTGCTCCCTTAGCCTCGAGGCGCGTTCGGCTTCCCGGCGGACATATCCCTCGTACTTCGTGTCGATCTCCACCGTGGCGAGCACATCGCCATCGAGCTGCGGCGCATCCGGTCCTGCCGCATCCAGAAGTGCTCGGGCACCCACCCCCGGACGCTTCAGAAGTTCGCGCGCACGGGCGGAATGCCCAATTTGCGTGCTGCCAGCCGCCGCCAGGACCGCATTTACCTCTTCCGGGCCAAGAACCCGCTCCCGGAACCACACCATTGTGCGCCTCTCCTGGTGCAACCGTCTCGCGAGCGCCGACGATTGCTCGGAGGTGAGCATCCCGATGGAGCGGGCCAGCGTGCCCAGCCGGGCCGGGCCGTTGTCCTGCCTGAGCAGCAGGCGAAACTCCGCGCGGGACGTGAACAGCCGGTACGGTTCGTCCACACCCTTGGTGACCAGGTCGTCGATGAGCACCCCGATGTACCCCTGATCGCGGTCGATTACGAAGGTATCCCTTCCCTGAACTGCAAGCGCCGCGTTAGCACCGGCGATCAGCCCCTGGCCCGCGGCCTCCTCATAGCCCGTGGTTCCGTTGATCTGTCCCGCGAAATAGAGCCCGCTCACCTCCCGCACCTCCAGCGTGTGCTGCAGTTGATCGGGTGGAAAGTAGTCGTACTCGATCGCGTAGCCGGGCTTGGTCATCTTCGCCTCCTCCAGGCCGGGAATCGACCTGAGGAACTCGACCTGGACATCGGCGGGCAACGAAGTGGAGAGTCCGTTCACGTACAACTCGGTCGTATCCAGTCCCTCAGGCTCGAGAAACACCTGGTGCCGCGCCGCGTTGGGAAACCGGTTGACCTTGTCCTCGATGGACGGGCAGTAGCGCGGCCCCTGGCCCGATATCTCGCCACCGTACAGCGCGCTGCGGCTCAGATTCGCCGTCACGATCTCCTTGAGCCCCGGCCCGGACCAGGTGATCCAGCAAGGTCTCTGTTCCAGATAGGGTTCGTTGGCGTAGCAGGAGAATCGGAAGGGTTCGCTGTCGCCCTCCTGACGTTCGCAGCGCGCGTAGTCCACCGATCTGCCGTCGATTCGCGGGGGTGTGCCGGTCTTGAAGCGGGCGACCCTGAGCCCGCGCGCCTCCAGCGCCTCGGCCAGCGCGATCGACGGCCCCTCGCCTGCGCGCCCGGCGCCCAGTGCCACCGAACCGCCGACGTGGATCTTCCCTCGGAGGAAGGTCCCGGCCGTCACCACGACCGCCTTCCCCTCGAAGGTGACGCCGCCCCGTGTCTCCACGCCACGAACCCGACCATCGAAGTTGAGCCCGGTCACGAGCTCCTGGAAGAGGTCGAGGTTGTCGAGTTCGTCCAGAATCCGGCGCACGGCGATCGGGTAGAGGGCCCGGTCGCACTGGGAGCGCGGCCCCCAAACCGCCGGGCCCTTCGAACGGTTGAGCATGCGGAACTGGATGCTCGCCGCGTCGGTGGCGCGTCCCATCACGCCTCCGAGGGCATCCACCTCGCGCGCCACGGTGCCCTTCGCGATTCCGCCGATCGCGGGATTGCAGCTCATCTGGCCGATTCGGGTCAGATCGGGGGTGATCAGCACCGTCCTGGCGCCAAGGCGCGCGGAAGCGGCCGCCGCCTCCGTGCCGGCATGGCCGCCGCCGACAACCACGACATCGTATTTCAGTCGCAAAGCGCTCATTTCCCTATGCAGAAGTCCCTGAACACACGGTCCAGGACGTCATCCGTGGCCACCACGCCGAGGATCTCCTCGAGGGCGCTTTCGGCCGTCTTCAAATGCGCCGACGCAAATTCCGCGGGGACGCCCTTCGCCAGAGCTTCCCCAAATCCAGCGATCTCCGCCCTCGCCTCCCTCAAAAGATCAGCCTGGCGCCGTCTCGTCACCACCGGCACTTCGTCGCGGCTCTCGACGACGCCCTGAAAAACCAGTTCGCGCAACGCACCGCCGAGGGCCGCCAGGCCCTGGCCAGTTACCACCGACACGGCCACATCGGACGGCCCGGGCGACCAGCGCGCGGGAGCAAGATCCTGCTTCGTGCGAACCCGCACCACCGGACAGGACAGCGACCGAATGAACGAGGCTTCCGTGGCACTCGTCCCGGTGCCTGCTTCCTGACAGTACAGTACGACATCGGCCGCGGCCAGATACCGTTGCGCGATCTCGATGCCCAGCCGCTCCACCTGGTTGGAGCCGCTTCGGAGTCCTGCCGTGTCGACGAGCCGAAAGGGGAAGCCGTCGATCGACACGACAGCCTCGATCGCGTCCCGTGTCGTGCCCGCCTCGGAGGTTACAATGGCCCTCTCAGTTCCCACTAACGCGTTGAACAGACTGGACTTACCGGAATTCGGCCGCCCGGCTAGAACCGTGACCGCCCCCTCCCGCAACAGCTCGCCGGCCGGCGCGGTCGCCAGGAGGCGATCGACCTCGTCCGCCACCTCTTCGGCACGCGCAACGATCGCATCGATGGGCGTCGGCGCCTCGTCTTCCCCGGGGAAGTCGATGTGCTGCACCAGCAGCGCCGACAACCCGATGACCTCGCCGCGAAGGTGCGCGATGCGCTCACCCAATCCCCTCTCGAGCTGATGCAGCGCCACGGCCCGCCCCCTGGGCGAATTCGCGGCCACAAGGTCCCCGACCGCTTCCGCCTGTGTGAGGTCGAGCTTTCCGTTCAGGTACGCGCGCTGCGTGAATTCCCCGGCCTCGGCCCGGCGCGCGCCCAGGGCCACGCACCCGTCCACCACGCTCGCGGGGATGGAAACGCCGCCGTGTGTCGAGATCTCGACCACGTCCTCACCGGTGTAGCTGTTCGGCCCCCTGAACACCGTGACGAGCGCTTGATCGAGCGCCTCACCCGACCCGGGCCGGCGCAGCACTCTGAGGCGGCTGGAGCGCTCGGCCCAGTCGTCCATCGCGGACCTGTCGACCATGAGGCCGGCAGCGATCTCCCGGGCCCCGGGACCCGACAGGCGGACGACCGCCACCGCACCCACCCCCGGCGGCGTCGCCTGCGCTACGATGGTGTCGAGAAGGGGGTCCGACCGATCCATACAACCCGGCCCGCGTCAGGTCGGGCGCTTCGGCGGCCCGGCTGCCTGCATTTTCCTGCGCTCCTTCCCGATCAGGATCTGCTGCGGGATGGACGCGAGGTTCATCGTTGCGTAATAGAGATTCAACCCCGACGGGAACCGCCAGAAGAGGACGAGCATCAGGATCGGCATCATGTACAGCATCATCTTCATCTGCGGATTCGCCGTGTTTCCGGATATCCTCATCGTCAGCTTCTGCGTCAGGTAGAGACTTGCGGCCATGGCGACCGGCAGGATGTATAGAGGATCCCGGGACGACAGATCCGGCAGCCACATGAAGGGCACGCCGCGCATTTCGATCGTGTTCTGGAAGACGAAGAAGAGCGCGATGAGCAACGGGAACGGAATCAGCATGGGGACGCACCCCGACAGCGGGTTGATCTTGTGCTCCTTGTAGAGCTTCATCGTCTCCTGCTGCATCCGCTGCTGGTCCTGACTGTACTTCTGCTTGATCTCCTCGGCGAAGGGCTGCAGCGCCATCATCTTGACCTGCGAGAGCATCATCTTGCGGTTGAGCGGCCACATCACGATCCGCAGCAGGACGCCCATTGCGATGAGAACCCAGCCGTAGGACAGGAAGAGGCTCTCGTGCATGAACCTCACCAGCCAGAGCACGATCCCGACGAACGGGCGGATGATGGGGCGAAGGAACCGCCAGCCGTACGGATTGACCTCCTCGAGGTCGTCGCCGATCGCTACCAGGCGTTCCCGCTCGATCGGTCCCAGATAGGCACGGTAGGAGTAGTTGCCCGCATCCGAGATGGGAGTCCCCACGCTTATTCGCAGTGGGCCGCCCATCGTGCCCGGCTCCACCCGGACCCCCGCAAGGAAGCTGGTCCCGCCGGACCCGTCCCCCGGAAGCAGCACCTCGACGAAGTACTTGCTCTTGACCGCCGCCCACCGCAGCGGCCCTTCCATGATCTCGGGCTCGTCGACGCGCGACAGGGGCCTCGACCGGATGCCGTCGTCTATATGGTTTCCGGAGTAGGCCATCATCGGGCGGTCGTCCGACTCCCGCAGTTCGTTGACCGGGATCCCCCGACCGAGATCGACGAAGAGCGCGGCACGATCAATGGCCGGGAGTTCCCCGTCCACCGTCACGATGTATGAATCCGCGGTGAAGGTGTAGCGGATTTCGCTGAAGAAACGGCCGCCCGGATAGTCGTACCGGAAGGTCAGCGTTCGGGGGCCGCCGCCCTCGGAGATGCGGAGACCGTCGGCGGGGGTGACGGTGTACGGATACGTGGCCAGGTCGAAGGTTTCTCCGCCGCTGCCGGCCACCCAGAGTCCCCGCAGCACCTCCTCGCCCGGGGGCACCAGCTGTACCGGGCCATCGCGGGTGAACGACTCGTAGCCCAGCAGCTCGATCGAACGCGCGACGCCGCCGTAGCTGGAAAAGACGATTCTGTAGAGCGGCGTCTCCACCGTGACCAGCTGATCGAGTACTTCGTCGGCGGGTTCGGTGGGCACCAGGGGTTCCTGGGCCTCCTCGTCCGCACCCGGGGGCACGGCGGGGGGAACCGCCTGCCTCTCCGGCTCGACAGACTCCGTGGGGACCTCGCCCTCCGGCGGCGCTTCCGGCCGGATGGGCGGAAAGAGCATCTCCGTCAGGACGAAGACGCCGATCATCAGCGTCAGCGCCAGGAAGAACCTGAGCTCGGGCCTCATGATTCTCTGCGCTCCGGTACCGGATCGAGCCCGCAGCCGCCCCAGGGATGGCAGCGGCCGATGCGCTTCATGCCCAGCCATACACCCTTCAGGGGACCGTGGGTCTCAATCGCAATACGGGTGTATTCGGAGCAGGTGGGCAGGTACCGGCAGGCCGGAGGCAGCAGGCCGGAGATGGCCACCTGGTAGAACCGGATCATTCCGGTCATCACGACTCGGAGCATGCAGCCTCCACGGCGTTGGACATTTCGAGCTCGAGCTGGGCATACGTCGCCCGGTAGGCAGATGTTCTGCTCCGCACCAGGACGTCCATGCCGCACCCGCTCTCCGCAAGGAGCCTGAGCACCTTCCTGCGACCGATCTCCCGGATTCTACGCTTGAGAAGATTCCTGTCCACTATCCGAAATCCCAGCTTGGGCACGACCCACCCGATCCGGGGGCTGTCGTGGGTTGCGGGACGGAAGTACAGGTCCAGCGAACGGGTCCGCTTCCGCAGTCCCTCCCTGAACATCTGCCGGATCTCGGGACCGCGACGGATCCGCGCCGTCCTGGGCAGCCGCTCGCGGTCCGACCCCTGCCGGCCGCTCGGGCCTGACACTGCGCGGACCTAGCTTCCGTGCTTGGATCCGATGCGCACGGTCAGCGCCCGGCGTCCCCGCCGCCGCCGCCGATTCAGTGTCGCGCGGCCGGCCTTCGTGCTCATGCGTGAGCGGAATCCGTGCTTGTTGAGACGCTTGCGGTTCCGCGGCCTGTATGTCGGTTTCATTCTTCCAGTACCTCGTCCTGAAAGGGCGGTCCGGGCGCCCCGGTCGATTGGTCACAGCCCTGTAAGGTATCCGCGCGCGGCGCGGCCGGTCAACAGCAACTAGTCTTCCACAATCCCGGGTTTGACTTCGTCATTGGCAGCGCCTAGCTTGGCGCCCCCTTTCTCCCCACATGGCAGCGGATGGAACCAGTCGTATCAGAACTTTGGGAGCAGATTCTCGAGCGGGCCAGGCCGGGCCTGCCCGAGCAGAGCTTTTCCACCTGGCTGACCAGCGCCACCCCCGTATCGCTGGCAGGTGGCGTGCTGCACATCGATGCGCCGAGCCGTTTTCATGCCGAGTGGCTCGAAGACAAGTACGGCTCGATGGTGCACGACATCGCCTGCAGCATCGTGGGGCATCCGGTCTCCCTCCGGGTCACCTCGGCCGAGTCCTCGCCCACGCGCGCCACGCCCGACCTCTCCGTCGCGCCGATCGTCGATGCTCCGGAGGCAATCGAGGAGCCGGTGGCCGGGCAGGCTGCCGGGCCGGGCAGGAAGCGAGCGTCGGGGCTGAATCCCAGCTATACCTTCGACCGCTTCGTCGTCGGCGAGAATAGCGCCCTGGCGCACGCTGCCAGCAGTTCCGTCGCCGAACATCCGGCGCGCAGCTACAACCCGCTCTTCCTCTATGGCGCCACCGGGCTGGGGAAGACCCACCTCATGCATGCGATCGCGCACGGAATGCTGCACGCGGGGACACACGCCAACGTCTGCTACATCCCGGCCGAGCAGTTCGTGAACGAAATGGTCACCGCGATCTACAGGAACGCCACCGACGCTTTTCGCGCCCGGTATCGTTCGTACGACCTTCTTCTGGTGGATGACGTGCAGTTTCTCAGGCGCAAGGAGCACACCCAGGAGGAGTTCTTCCACACCTTCAACGTCCTCTACAACGGAAACCGGCAGATCGTCCTGACGAGCGACCGGCAGCCCAAGAGCCTCGAGGGGCTGGAGGAGCGGCTTGTGTCGCGCTTCGAGTGGGGCCTCGTGGCCAAGATCACGCCTCCGAACTACGAGACCCGCATCGCGATCCTCCAACAGAAGGCCGACGAGGAGGGCGTTTGCCTGCCCTTCGAGATTCTGGAGCTCATCGCCCGCGGCTGCCGGTCTTCGGTCAGAGAGCTCGAGGGCGCCATCATCAAGCTCGTCGCGCTCTCCTCGGTAACGGGCGAGCAGGTGACTCTGCAGCTCGCCCGCGCCGCCCTGGCCGGGAGCGACGACTTCAGGGCGCAACCGCCGCTGGATCCCGAGAGCATCCGGGAGAGCGTCGCCGAAGCCTGGGGTGTGAGTGCCACCGCGCTGACCTCGCGTCGTCGCTCGCGCAACATCGTTGTACCGCGCCAGGTCGCGATGTTCCTGATCCGGGAGCTGCTCGAGATCCCTCTCGCCGGGATCGGCGACTACTTCGGAGGGCGCGACCACTCCACCGTGATCCACTCGATCCGCAAGGTCAAACGGCAGATCGCCAGCGATGACGCGTTTCGGATTCGCGTCGACGCCTTGCGAAAGCAACTCGTGGCTGCCGCATGATCGCACCGGGGTCGCGCTCGGCGTGCACTGGACGGAAGTTGTGGAAAACATGGTGGGAAAGTCGTTGAGAGACGCCTGTTTTCCACAATCCACGCGTTTCGGGTGGCAAAAGGAGCACACTTTCCAGATATTCCCACAAGCGGTCCCGCCACCTGTTCCTGTTGCGATGCAACGCTCAGGGACGCATCCGTGGTCCTTTATCCACCTTTTCCACCGTCTCTATGATGACGACTCTATGTTTCTCTATTACTAATTCAAAAGAGGACCATCGGGGTCCGTGGATTCCCACTGGTTGTCCCAACAGGCGTACTCCATGATACTGACCATCATCCGCAAGAACCTCCACCAGGGCTTGGCCGCGGTCTCGGCAAGCATTCCGACCAAGACCACACTGCCCGTTCTCTCGAACGTTCTTCTCGAGGCGGAGGACAACGCCCTGTGGGTCAGCGGCACCGACCTCGACGTGTCCATCCGCGTCAAGGTGGACGCGGACGTGAAGCAGCCGGGCGCAATCACCGCACCCGGCCGGAAGCTTCAGGAACTCACTCGCGAGCTCCCCGACGAACCGGTCGAGTTCAGTGTAAGGGGCCAGCAGCTGGAGATCGGATGCGGGTACAGCCGCGTGAAGCTCAACGGGCTTGCCAGCGAGGAATTCCCGAACTTCCCGGCGATCGACTTCGAAGAGGGCTGGACGGTGTCCGAGGAGTCGCTTCGGAATCTCATTCAGGCAACGTCGTTCGCCGTGTCCAACGAGGAGAGTCGGCCGATTCTGAACGGGGTGCTCTGGGAGCTGGAGGAATCCCGGATGGGCATGGTGGCGACGAATGGGCATCGCCTTGCCAGGATGAGCGTCAAGGCGGGGTCCTCCGCCGCGGGAACCGCCGACTTCATCGTCCCGCCTGCGGCGCTCGGACAGGTCGACCGTCTCTTTGACGGCGATGGAGAGCTGACGGTGGCTCGCGGCGGGAACTACCTGGGGTTCCGTTCGAGCACCAGGGAGGTCTACACCCGGCTGATCGACGGGAAGTACCCGAACTACGAGCAGGTGATCCCGAAGGGCAACGACAAGACCGCGGAGATTGACAAGACGGCCATGGAGGCCGCGGTGCGGCGGATGGCGGTGGTGGCAAGCGACCAGACCCACCGAATCAAGCTTTCGTTCGAACCCGACAGGGTGCACCTCGATGCGAAGACGCCCGATCTGGGCGAGGCGCACGACGAGCTGGAGGTGGACTACGAGGGCGAGTCGCTGCAGATCGGCTTCAACGCCAACTACCTGCTGGAAGTGCTCAGGAACATGCCTTCCGACAAGGTCACCTTCAGTTTCATGACCTCAGAGCGCGCAGCTATCGTTCAGCCAGGCGACGCGGAGTTGGACTACCTGTGTCTAATCATGCCGCTGCGACTCGTCGACTGAGCGGCCGCGGGCGGAAGTTCGTCGCGGCAACGCTGCCTGCCGGGCAATGGGCCCGGTCAGCAGAGGTCCTTTGCAGCAAACACGGCACGGAGGTCAAAGCCGGCTTCGTGCAGCAGCTCGCGACCGCCCTCTTCCCGGTCCACCAGCGCGAGAACCCCCGCGACGATCGCGCCGTGCCGGACCACCACCTTCACGGATTCGAGGAGGCTGCCGCCGGAGGTGACCGTGTCATCGACCACCACGACCTTCGCGCCCGCAGGGAGCCCGCCTTCGATCTGCCTGCCGGTGCCGTGGCCCTTCGGCCGCTTGCGCACGGTGAACGCATCGAGGCTGTGACCGGACCGGGTAGCGTGATTGGCGATCGCGTAGGCGACCGGGTCGGCGCCGAGGGTCATGCCACCCACGAAGTCGGGTGCCCACCCGGCTGCCTGAATGGCTTGCCAACCAACTTCACCGACGAGGACCTGGCCCTGGCCACACATGGTGGTCAGCCGGGCGTCTACGTAATAACGTGAACGGCGACCGCTGGCGAGGGTAAAATCGCCTGACTTGATACTTCGCTCAGCGAGCAGCCTGCGTAGACGGGCTTTGGAGGACATGGCGATGGAAAGATACACCGGATTCAGAAGCGGGGAAAGAGGTAGACTTATCCGTAGAACACTTGTAACTGCAAGTCTGACTGCAATTTGCACGATTCATGCCGGATGCGATATGACTGGGCCCAACGGCGGGCTCCTCCGCTTCGGCCAATCCGGCGAAGTGGAGGTCACCGTAGAGACGCCCCTCTACCTGGAACTGGGGTGGCTGAAGCAGACGATAAACTGGAAATCGGACGGGGCGTGGACGATCTTCGAGCAGATTGGCTACCAGAGCATTGTCGGCGAAGAGGACCTCCGGCCCAGCCCCGGCCTGCCACTGATCTTCGCCGGCGACTATGCCACCCTGATCCAGTCGCTCAACGACGACGAACGGCAGAATCTGGTGGGCTATTCGGAACTGGACCTCGTGAAGGATCCCGACTGCGGGGAGGGCAGGAGCCGCATTACCGTGCAGATCAGCGACAGCCGGCAAAGACAGACGCAGGAGTGGACCCGATGCGCATCGGGCACTTTCGCGACGCTGACTACCCAAGGATCCGGCCCCGATGTCGCGGCAGCGCGGGTGATCCAGGCGGCAATCACGGTGAGGAACTACACGGTAGGCGAGGGCTTCCGATCGGCGTACGTGGGCAGCCTCCCGTTTGCGACCATTGAGAAGGGTACGGAAACCGGCTGGATCGGCAGCGACACGTCCATCGTGTTCAGGGCTCCGGACGGAGGTGGCACTGCGGAGACGCAAGCGGCGTGGGAGGTCTTCTGGGAAGCCCACACGGGAGACGGCAGCGTCACTGCTCCAGTGATCGACTGGGAAAGGGAGATGGCGCTGGCGGGACTGATCGGTCAGCGTGAGGAGATCGGCGACTCGGTCGAGATCAGGGGCGTGGTGACCGTGGCGAGCGGCACGAAGATAGAGCTCTTCGAGCGGGTGCCGGGTGACTTCTGCGCACCCGCCCGCCAGATCGTGCGGCCTTTCCACATTGTAAGGGCGCCCAGGGCGTTGCCCCCTGTCGAGTTTACGGACTTGCAGGAGGACCACGTGCCCTGCGGCACCTCCTGACCCCCACCGCATGAGAGCCGGCCCTTGAGTCTGCGCAACCGATTCACGGTCCTCTTCGTCGCGTTTGCCATCCTGGCCACCGCCCTGGAAGGTCTCCTGTCATGGAGCACGGCTCGGCGCTATCTGGAGGAGGCGCTGGATCAGCGGCTCGTCGACATCGCGGGCGTGGCGGCCGACCTGCAGCTCAAGGACGATCTGCCTTTTCTTCTCATCCTCGAGCCGGAAGAGGAGGACGATCAGTTGTGGCGCGACTACCAGAATTCGCTGCAGCGGCTGGTCCGGAGCTATGTGGACCGGGCCGACATCTTCCGTTGGGAACCGGGCGACCGGGCGGCAATGGCTGTCGTTACGACCGCGCCAGCCGACTCGATAGGCATCGGCCAGGAACTGAGCTGGGTGCAACCGTTCCTGTCCACGGCGGTCACGCAGGCCTGGCAGGAAGGGCACGCCACCACAGAGCTCTTCGAGGGACTGGATGAACGGTTCTACAAGTACGGGATCCTGGATCTGTCGGAGGGTGCGTTTCTCGGGGTCCTGATTCCCGCCGACCACCTGCGGCCCCTCGACAACCTGCGCTGGACCGTGATTGCCGTTTCCGCCGGGGCGGCCGCCCTGGCCGCGCTCATCGGGTGGAGCCTCGCCGGCGGGATCGTGGCGCGGCTGCAGTCGCTCAGCAGGGCCGCGCTCCGCATTCAGCGGGGATGGATGGACCGCCCGGTCACCCTGGAAGGCGAGGATGAACTGGGGCGCCTGGCCCGAGCCATGGAGCGCATGAGATCGGGGATTCAGCGAAGAGACGAGCAAATGCGCCTGATGCTGTCCCAGGTGGCCCACGAAATCCGCAACCCGCTCGGGGGTCTGGAGCTGTTCTCGGCCGCGGCGATGGACACCGAAGACCCGGAGGAGCGGCGCCGCATTCTGGAGAGAGTGAGGACGGAGGTCGTCGGGCTGAACGGAATCATCGACGAATTCCTGGGGTTTGCCCGTCCCGGAGAGACCCAGCCCGTGCTCCATGACGTGCGGGAGCCCGTCCGGGAGGCGGCGGCCCTGGCAGAGGTCGAGCTGCAGAAAAAGGGTGGAAACCTGCACAGGCAGCTGCCGCCCGAGCCCGTGCTCGCCTCGGCGGATCCGCTACAGGTGAAACGCCTGGTGCTGAATCTGCTGCGGAATGCGGCGCAGGCGGGAACCGAGGTGTGGGTGGCGGTGGAGGAGGTCCGCGGCGAGATACGGATCGCGATTCGCGACAACGGACCGGGAATACCGGCGAATCTGCAGGACCGCATCTTCGAGCCCTTTGTCGGCGACAAGGAGCAGGGGGCGGGGCTGGGCCTCGCAATCGTCAGAAAGCTGGTCGAGGCGAACCATGGCCGGGTTGAGCTCGTAAAGCGGGAAGCCGCGGAAGCCGAAACGGTTGGGCATGGCGCGGAGTTCCACGTATACTTCGGAGGCCTCGAGGACCTGCCGATCGAAGGGGCTGAGCGGGGGGTTGCCCGGGGGGGAGGAACAGGATGAGCGCTTCAAAGCGCGTGCTCATCGTCGACGATCACGACTCGATGCGCGAAGGACTCGAGTTGCTGTTGCGCCGCCGCGGCCACAGAACCCTCTCCGCCAGCGGTGGAAAGGAAGGCCTGCGCCTGCTGCACGACGAGGGCGCCGATCTGGTCATCACCGACCTGAAGATGGCCAGGGTCGACGGCCTGAAGGTGCTCGCGGAAGTCAAGGGAACGGCCCCCGACACCGATGTGCTGGTCATCACCGGCTACGGCACGGTCGAGAAGGCGGTCGAGGCCATGAAGCTGGGTGCCTGCGACTTCGTCCTGAAGCCCTTCTCCTATGAGGAATTCGCGATCAAGGTCGATCGCGTACTCAAGGAGCGGGACGAGCGGCTGCGCCTGCAGCAGGAGAATCTGGCGCTGCGGGTCGAGAACACCTATCTGCGCAGCGAGGACGACGACGGACTCGAGGTCCCCTATGGGGAGATGGTGGGGGAGGCGGAGAGCATCAGGAAGGTGAAGCGCTTCGTAAACCGGGTTGGGCGGTCCGATTCGACGGTGATGGTCTACGGCGAATCCGGCACCGGCAAGGAGCTCGTGGCGCGCGCCATACATGCGCGGTCCGCCCGCCACAAGGGCCCGTTCGTCCGCGTCAACTGCGGCGCGCTGCCCGAGTCGCTGCTGGACTCCGAGCTCTTCGGACACGAGCGGGGGGCCTTCACCGGCGCCGAGAAGAAACGCCGGGGACGCTTCGAACTCGCCGACGGCGGCACACTGTTCCTGGACGAGATCTCGACCATCTCTTCCGCGACCCAGGTGCGGCTCCTCCGCGTTCTCCAGGAAAGGGAGCTCGAGCGGTTGGGCGGGGAGGAGACGATCCCGGTGGACGTGCGCATTGTCGCCGCGACCAACACACCCGCGGAAGAGCTGCTGACCGGGAACGATTTCCGCGAGGACCTGTACTACCGGCTACACGTGGTGCCGGTGGAAGTGCCGCCGCTGAGGGATCGCAAGGACGACATCCGAATGCTGGCGGAGCACTTCGTGGAGAAGCTCCAGGCTCGTACCCGCTCCAACGTGACGGCCATCGACCCGGAGGCTTTCAAGCGCCTGGAGGAGTACGACTGGCCCGGCAACGTCCGGGAGCTTGAAAACGTGATCGAGCGCGGACTGGTGCTGGCAGAGGGCGACGTTCTCATGGAGAGCGATCTTCCTTTCCTGGCCAACCTCGGGGATGCCCGCGGGATGAAGCTGGCCGGGAACGCCCTGGGCGACGGGATGGACCTTGGCCGGACCATGGACGGAATCGAGGAGCGTCTGGTCCGTCAGGCGCTTGCCCGCACGGGAGGCGTCAAGGCGGAGGCCGCACGGTTGCTCGGCATCAAGAAGGGCACCCTGCAGTACAAGATCGACAAGTACGGGATATAGGAAGATGAGGCCCCTGCTCCTGCTGGCTGCGACCGCTCTGGGGGCCACGGTCGCGCCGCTTGGCCTGGCGGCGCAGGAGAACGCCCTGTCGGTGGTCGAATCCTGGGATCAGGCGTACGAGGCCGCCTATCACAACTACCAGGGTGCGCTTGGAGAATACGGAATCGTGGATGCCGAGTGGGCGACGTTGAACGAGGAACTGGAGCGGGTGCGCGACACTGACGAACGCCGCCGCAGACGTCTTCTGGCCGAGATCCAGCAGTTATCGGTAGAAAGGACGGGCGCCGACAGCGAAGTCCGGGCGGCGCAGAGAGAATGGCACGAGGCAGGCGACGCGTTGATCAGCGCACTGGACGGCTATCTCGACCTGCTGAACCTGCAAATCCTGCGCACGCCTCTCGGCGATTCCATCGACGATCGGATCGACGAGTTCAATCGATGGAGTCAGCGGCTCGAGGAGGTGGAATCCCAGTTGGGACCACGCCTGTCCCTGGAGCTGCGGCCCATGCCGGATGTCCGCGTGCTGGAAACCGATACCCCGGTCCAGCTGAGGAACAAGGCACAGCGCTTCGAGGAACAGGCCAGACGAGACAACAACCTGCTTGAGGACGTGGTGAACGAAATCGATGCTCTCAAGAGGCGGCAGGAACGTGACAGGAGCACGGCCGACTTCGAGGCGAGGCTGGACCGCTTCGATATCAACGAGGTTCCCGTCGGGGCCGGCGTGGACGATCCCACGGTGGCTGTCACCGACTCCACGGGGATGGATCTCCCGCTGACGCCCGAGCAGCGACTGGAGCGACTGGAGACGTTCAGGGATGAGGTCATCGTGCGACGCGACCAGCTGCTGGAGCGAGCGCAGGAATTTCGTGAAGAGGCGCGGAGGAGGGGCGAATGAACCGCTGGATTATGGTGGCGATCGGTGTAACGGCACTCGGGGCGGAGGCCGGATCGGTTGCCGCCCAGGTCCGTCTCGAAAACCTCTCCGTTACCATGGCCGTGGGCACCGAGCTGTACGGCGGCAACTTCTCTGCCATCACGGTGCCGCAAATCGATTCCACCGAACGCGCGCTGGCGGGAGCCGGGGAAATGGGCACCCGGGGCACCCTCACGCTACTTGCCCGGGACGACCGATCCCTGCGTGTGGAATTCGACGGAGGGATGAGGCAGTTCGTGACCACCGGCTTCCAGCTTCGCAACTATGCGCCGCGAGAGTTGTCCGGGCTCGTGCGGGGCAGCTACAGGCAGCGCCTGCGCGGCGGCACGCTGGTCGTCACCCCCACGATTGACACGAGGCTGATTGCCGATCGTCCGCCGATGCCGCTCTACCTTCCACCGGGCTACAGCTCGGGGTCGCTCGACGCGAACTACTCGAAGGGGGTCGCGACGGGGCTTACGGTCTTTGGCCGGATGGCCGGCGAGATCAAGGATTACGCTGCGCCGAGAGTGCTTCAGGTACTCGATCTGCTGGATCGCCGGACGCTGACCGCTCAGGCGGGCGTCAGCAAACTGTTCTTCGGCGCTGCGGACACCCGGGATCAGACTGTGCTGACCTTCTTCGGAGCCTACCATCATCACAGCTATCCGAAGCAGGGGCTTGGCCTGCTCAGGACGGACAACGGGTTGCAGACCGGCGGCGAACTGAGGCTCGACCGTCGTGAATCAAACGGCTTTCAGGTCAGCCTGTCGGCAAACGCGACCCGCAACCGCTCGAATTCGAGGCGAGTCGACTACAACGCCGCACGGGTCCGGGCCGAAGCAACCGTGGAGCTGGGCGACGATACCCAGCTGAACCTCCGCGGGCTTTGGAACGTCAAGCGCTACATTCACCCGCAGGAAGCGCTGGTGCCCGGAGAGGAAGCCGACAACGCGACCATCGTGAACGCCGAGATCACGCGCTTTCTCGGTGAGGGCGTGCGTGCAGGCATCGGCGGCGGCTGGACGAGGGCGGAAACCAATTTCAGCGGCGACTACTACCAGCGCCTGTCGGTCTCGTTCAGCCTGACCGTCAATCCCAGGTTCTAGCCGGGCTGGCTGGCGGACGAGCGCCGCGCTCCTACCCCGCCCCGCGAGCGGCCGACAACGCCGAAAGGACGTAGTCGATCCCGGCTTCGGTGTGGTCGGCGTTGATCTGGAAGCGGATCGACTCGTCGCCGCGCGGTACGACCGGGTAGGCGAGTCCGGTGGCCAGAACCCCCGCGTCGAAGAGGGCGGCCACCAGACGCCGCGTCTCGCCCGTGTCGCGCACCATGATCGGGACGATGGGATGATCGCCCGGGATGATCTCGAAGCCGCGCTCCAGTAGCCCGGATTCGAACCGCTTCGTCAGGTTGCGAAGGCGCTGCAGCCGGGCCACGCCGCCAGGGCCGGTCAGAATCTCCAGCGACTTCATGGCCGCCGCGGCCTCTCCCGCCGTGATCGGGTTGGAGTAGATGTACAGGGGCGATGATTCGCGCAGGAACCGGATCACCGACGAATTCGACACCACGTAGCCGCCGTTCACGCCGAAGGCCTTCCCCAACGTGCCCACCAGGAGGTCGCACGGCGGGCTGTTCGTGTAGTCCTCGGTACCCCTGCCGGTGGGCCCGAAGGCCCCGACCCCGTGCGAGTCGTCCACCAGAACCACGACGTTCTCCGGGTACGCGTCGTCGTGGCGCAAGGCGATCTCCATGATCTCGTCGACGGGAGCGTGGTCGCCGCGCATCGAGAAGATGCCGTCGGTGACCACGATCACGCGCCGGGCCTTGCCCTTGTTCGCCTCGAGTTGATGGTCGAGGGCATCCATGTCGAGGTGCGGATAGATCGCCTTGCCCGCCGGCCGCGACATGCGGATCGCGTTGATGATGCAGTTGTGGTTGAGTTCGTCGGAGAGGACCAGGGTGGTCCTGTCGGTCAGCGAAACCAGCGCGCTGACGACCGCCGCGTACGCCGAAGAGAAGATCATCCCCTCCTCGCGACCGTGAAACGCCGCAAGGGCGCGCTCCAGCGCCGTGTGCTGCGAATGGGTGCCCGCGATGAACCGCACGGCCCCGGGCCCGGCGCCCATCGCCCGGGCGGTGACCTCCTCGGCCTCGATCACCTCGGGATGAAGGCTCAGCCCGAGGTACGAGTTCGCGTTCATGCGGATGAAGGGCTTGTCCCCCTGGCCCTCCAGGAGGAACCGCGGGCCCTGTCCGTCTCGAGGCGGGATCACCTCGCGCACGACCACTTCGGCACCCTTCGCGGTGCCCTGCTGCTCGAGTCCGGCCACCAGTCCATCGACCACGGTGACCAGGCGGTCCATCGGCATCGTCTGGGCTACCTTCCGGCGGAAGCCGCGCCTGCGCGGGCCATTTGTGCGTTCAACCCCCTGAACATGTCCGCCACCATGTTCGGGAGTTCGTACCGGTGTTGCCAGCCCCACTGCTCGCGGGCCTCCGAGTCGTCGAGCCGCGCGGGCCACGAATCGGCGATGTCCTGGCGCACGGGATCGGGGTCATAGTCGATCCGGAAGTCGGGGACCTGGACCCTGACGGCCTCGGCCAGCTCCGCCGGCGTGAACTGCATCGCGGTGATGTTGAAGGCGTTCCTGTAGGTCAGCGCGTCGGGTGGCGTCTCCATTAGCTCGATCACGGCACGGATCGCGTCGGGCATGTACATCATGTCCATGCGCGTGTCCGCTCGCAGGAAGCAGGTGTAGCGGGCGTCGCGAAGGGCGGCGTGAAAGATCTCGACGGCGTAGTCGGTCGTGCCGCCGCCGGGGGGCGCCGCGTAGGAGATCAGGCCGGGGAAGCGCAGACCCCGCGCGTCGACGCCGAAGCGGCTGTGGTAGTAGTCGCAGAGCAGCTCGCCGGCCACCTTCGTGACGCCGTACATGGTCGTGGGGCGCTGGACGGTGGACTGCGGGGCCGGGTCGCGCGGAGTTCCGGGGCCGAACGCCGCGATCGAGCTGGGCACGAAGACGCGGCACCCGTGATCTGCCGCCACCTGCAGGACGTTCACCAGCCCGTTCATGTTGATCTTGTATGCCGCGAGCGGATTGGCCTCGGCCGACGCCGAGAGGACCGCCGCCAGGTGCAGGATGGCGTCCGCGCGAAAGCGCACCACAATGTCCCTGAGGGCGTCCAGATCGAGGCAGTCGAGCCGTGCCGCCTGGCTCCGCACCGCCCACTCCGCCGGATCGCGGATGTCGGTGGCGAGGATCGAGCCGAGCCCATATCGGGCCGCCAGGGCGGTGGCGAGCTCCGTACCGATCTGACCGGCGGCACCGGTAATGAGGATGCGCTTCATGTATAGCGGACGTCTCGCCGACCTTGTCTGATGGAACCACCGGGCCCAGGCGCTGCAGGCAGGTGACAAGATGCCCGGAAACGGGCCGGAGGCAAGGTGTGCGGTCCGGGGTGCCCGCCGAGGCCGCCCGGGTACCCGTCAGTCGCGGCTCACCAGCGTGTGCGGTCCCGGGACCACGACGGCCCCCCCCTGCGCCTGAAGCGCTCCCGGTCCTCGCGCAGGTACTCCCGGTACGCATCTCGCTGCTCGGGCGTCAGGATCCGCTCGATTTCGGCGTTGATCGAGTCCACCTGACTGCGCAGCCTGGGAAGCACCTCGTTCATCGCTTCCTGTGAAGCGACGCGACGCCGCTCGAACGCATCCGCGATCTGCGCGCGCTGCTCGTCGTTCAGGTCCAGCACGCGAGCCATGCGGTCCGTCACGCGGGTGCGCGCCAGTTCCATGAAGGGCGATGCCCCGGGCGGGAAGTCGCCGGGCCGGGCCGAGGGACGGGAAGGACGCTCCCCCGCCCAGACGGCCCGCCGCTGCGAATCCCAATCCCGTCCTTCGCGGTGGTCAGCGACGCGGAGAATCGCCAGGGTCGTAGCGACCCCCGCGAAGAAGACCGCTGCGAGCAGGGCAATGGCCGATGACTTGCGGCTCATGGTGCGTACTCCTCTTCGACGGCCTGCACCAGCTCTTCAACGGTGGGCGTGTAGCTCCCGTCCATCCAGGCCGCGACGGACCAGGGCATCATCGCCTCCGCGAACATTGTCTCGACGGGAGTGCCGTCCTCGGCCGGGAGCAGCAGCAGGATCGCGACCGCGGCAGCTGCAAGGCCGGCAGCGCCGGTGAACACCGGCCTCCTCCACCCTGCAAGGGTACCCGCAAGGCCCTGTTGCCGGCGTGCCTCCAGAATCGGCGCGGCCCGTTCGCTAATAGCGGCGAGCAGCGACTCCCAGCGTTCCGGACGGGTCACCGGGTCGAGCTCGAACACGTCGCCACCGGGTTTCGCCCGGGCACCGTCGTCTCTTCGGCTCCGGCCGTTTGGCAGATCAGTCATCTCTCAAAGGACTCCTGGAGCGAGGGTGGCCGAAAGGCGCTTTCGCATGGCCTTGCGGGCTACATGAAGGTGAACGCGCGAGGAACCGGCGGAAATCCCCAGCTCCCGAGCGATTTCGCCGTGTTTCCACCCCTCGAGATCGTACAGAACGAGGACTCTCCTCTGCAGATCGGTGAGGTGTTGCATGGCTTCGCCGAGCTGGCCGCGCAGTTCGGCGTTCCTCGCGTCGGCGAAGGGGTCGTCCCGCGACGCGGCGGAAACGGCCGTCTCGATGGGGCTCGTCGCTCTCACGCGCTGGTATTCCCTGTAGTTGTGGGCGGTGTTGCGAACAATGGCCATCAGCCAGGCGCGGAACCCGTCCGGGTTGCGACAGGCGTCGATTCGCTCCAGCGCCTTGATGAAGGCATCCTGGCACACGTCGTCGGCATCGCCGGGGTTGTCGAGCTTTGCCCGCGCTACGGCGTGGGCGACCCGGAGATGTCGCCGGACGAGCTGGTCGAAGGCGCGGCTGTCCCCGCGCCGCACGCGTGCGACGAGGGTCGCGTCTGTTTCGCCGTTGTCCATATGAATCAAGACAGCGCCCGGAGCCGAAGTGTTACGCGCCGGCCTGTTCCCTGTTGCCGCCAGGCCCCGTCGCCTTGGGGGTCCAGCGTCCCACGTCCCGCTCCTCATACTTGTCCATCACGCGCGCGAAGGCGCGTTCGAGATCGATCCCCTGCTGATTGGCCAGCGAGATCACCACGAAGAGCACATCGGCGATCTCCAGCTCAAGCTCCGCAGGCGCCTCGTCGTCCCTCTTGGGCTTGGAGCCGAACAGGTGATTGACCTCCCGCGACAGCTCGCCGACCTCCTCCATCAGGCGCGCCAGAATCGCCAGCGGCGGCCAATAGCCCTCCTCGAAACGGCTGATCCAGTGGTCGACCCGTGCCTGCGCGTCCCGGATCCTCACCGGGCCACCCCCTGCGGCGCGACGACGATCTTCCCGAAGACATCGCCGGCCTCCAGGAGTTCATGAGCTCTGCGGGTCTCATCGAGCGGCATCACCTCGTGAATGGGCGGCACGACCGTGCCGTCGAAGACGAGGTGCATCGCGTCGCGAAACTCTGCCGGCGTACCCATGGTCGACCCCATGATGGTGAGCTGGCGCCAGAAGAGCAGGCGGATGTCGACCGCGCCGGCAGCGCCGGTCGTCGCCCCGAAAGACACCAGCCGGCCGCCGACGGCCAGGGCCCGAACGAGGTCCGGCCAGATCGCCTCGCCGACCGAATCCAGACAGATGTCCACGCCCCTCTTGCCGGTGGCCTTGAAGATCTCCTTCGGCCATTGTGTGGCCGTGCGGTCGAAGACATGGTCGGCGCCGAGCGCTCGCACGCGCCTGACGCGATCCGCCGAGGAGGTGATGGCGAACACCTCGGCCCCGGCCGCCTTGGCGTACTGCACCGCCATCGTCGACACGCCGCCGCTGCCTCCGGTGACGAGGACCCGGTGCCCGGCCCGGAGTCCCCCGCGGGAGATCAGGCCGTGCCAGGCCGTAACCCCGACCAGAGCAGCCGCCGCGGCCGAAACCGGCGAGACGTGCTCCGGGATCTCCACCAGGTTCGCGGCGGGGGCCACCGCAAACTCCGCAAACCCCCCCTGGGTGTGCTCTCCGATGATCTCGAGGGGGGCCGCGTGTCCGTGCGCCAGCCTCGCCAGACGGTACCAGTCATAGTTGAGCGATGGGTCGATCACGACGCGCTTCCCCAGCCACGAACCGTGCACGCCGGCGCCGAGCTCGTCGACGGTGCCGGCGATGTCCGATCCGCCGATGTGCGGCATCGGGATCTCGATGGGAAGCCCGCGCCGCATCCACAGGTCGAGGTGATTCAGCGAGGAGGCCGCGACCTTGATCCTGACTTCGCCGGGCCGCGGGCTCGGCGTGGGCATGTCTTCGACGGCAAGGACTTCCGGCCCGCCGTTCTCGTGGAACACTGCAGCTCTCAATGTTCGAATCGCTTCTTGTGCGTGGGGTGGATGTCGGATGTCCAAAGGAAGATAGGGCCAGGGGGCTGTGGCCGGGCAGATGGGCGCGAGGATGTCTGGATGGGACGGTTTGCTGTTCGCGCGCGGCTGCTCCGGTTTAGGTTTCGGGGCCGGGGCCGCACGCGGGCAGGGATGCGGCCGGACAGCACATCAACACGGGACCGAACGACTTTGGGCATCATGGCAGGCGAGGAACGAATGGCAGGCGAGGAACAGGACGTGACCGGCCCCGCCGGGCCAGGCGAGGGCGAGGACGATCGCACGCTGGGCGGCTATTTCGCCGTTCACACCCGGCCCCCGGCCTTCGAGGCCTGCGACGGCAGTCCCTACACGGTGTCGATCGAGACCGAGCGCTCGGCCGATCTGAAGGCCCCCGTCGCGGGCTACCTGGTGTTCCCGCGCTGGGCCGACACCGGGCTCGGCATCGTGGGCCACGTGGAGACTCCGTTGCTGTGGAGCGGGCCGTCCCGGGATGCGGTGGCGGAACAGGCGGAATCCCTGAGTTTGCATGAGGTTCAGCAATTGCTGAACGAGGCCGTTGTGCGGCAGACGGCGGGCAGCGGGAACGGGGAGCCTGCGTGAAGGGGGGAACGGAGCGGGCCCGGACGGTCCGCGTGACCGAGATCTTCCACTCCATACAGGGAGAATCCACCTGGGCGGGTCTGCCGTGCACCTTCGTACGCCTGACCGGGTGCCCGCTTCGGTGCGTCTGGTGCGACACCGCGTATGCGTTCCACGGCGGCACGCGCATGGATGTCGACGAGGTCGTCGCGGCGGTTCGCGAAACAGGGTGCCGCCTGGTGGAAATCACCGGCGGGGAGCCCCTGGTCCAGCCGGGCGCCGCCACCCTGGCCGAGCGGCTGCTGGAAGAAGGCCACACGGTCCTCGTGGAGACCTCCGGGGCGCTGGACATCAGCGTGCTGAATACGAGGGTGCACCGGATCATGGACCTCAAGTGCCCCGGCTCGGGAGAGGAAGCGCGGAATCTCTGGTCGAACCTGGACCACCTCACGGCGCGCGACGAGGTCAAGTTCGTCGTCGATGGAGCCGCCGACTTCGAGTGGGCCGCCGACGTCATCCGCCGCCAGGGGCTGGACCAGCGAGTGCGCGGCGGTTCGTTGGGGGCACTCCTCGTCTCGCCGGTCTGGGGGCTGGAGGGGATGGAGGATCTGGCCGCCAGGATCCTCGAGAGCGGGCTGCCCGTGCGCTTCCAGACCCAGCTCCACAAGCACATCTGGGGGCCTGACCGCGCCGGCGTCTAGCCGGAGCGCGGGCCTGGACAACGGCGATCGCGGTGCTCCTGTCGCGGCTCCCCGGAGCGCTGAATGGGCAGTTCGGCGCCATCGCCTCGGCGCTGCCCGACCGCCGGCGGAAGAACGCAGCCGTCGCGGTCGTCCTGCGCCCGCCCCCCTGCGACCCCGACCCGCCGGTGGCCCGGTGCGACTTTTTGGCGATCAGACGGGCCGAATCGGCCCGGGATCCCTGGTCCGGCCAGATGGCGCTCCCCGGAGGCCGCCTCGACGACGCGGACGCCGGACTGGCGGCCGCCGCAATCCGCGAGACTCGCGAGGAAACGGCGGTCGACCTCGCGCCGCAGCAGGCGCTGCTCGGGCGAATCGAGGCACTGCGGCCCGTAGCCGTTCGGATTCCCCCAATCACGATCTGGCCCTTCGTCTTCCGCGTGGACGCCGGCACCGGCGCCCGCGTGGCAAGTCACGAAGTCGCGTCGGTGCACTGGTTCCCGGTGCGCGCAATGGAGGATGAGGCCAACCGGGGGACCTATACCTGGAGGTACGGCGGCGTCGTGCGGCACTTCCCCAGCGTACATGTGGACGGCCAGGTCATCTGGGGGCTGACCTACCGCGTGCTGATGCGCTTCTTGCGGGTGATCCGGGAGCCGGCGGACTGATCCGGCGTGGAGGATGTAAAGTTGACATTACAATTTGTCATGTCAACATTACTTCTTGCGTCCGGCGCCAACGGTTCCGTCGCCAAGTGGTCCTGCCCTTACTGATCCCCGCCCTTACCGGTCCCGCCACTCCACGAGGAACAGGTTGGTGTTGCCTTCGTGCGCCATGTTGCGGTTGGAGCCGAAGACCAGCTTCGTGCCGTCGGGGTGGAAGACGGGGAAACCGTCGAAGCCCTCGGACCACGTCACGCGCTCGAGGCCGGTGCCGTCGACGTTGATGAGGTAGAGCTCGAAGTCCCTGCCCTGCGGATCGTCCATGTTCGACGAGAAGATGATCTTCTCCCCGGAGGGGTGCCAGTAGGGTGCGAAGTTCGCGGCCCCGTTGTCGGTCAGCTGGCGCCGATTCGATCCGTCGGCGTCCGCCACGTAGATATCGAGCGATGACGGCCGGATGAGCCCTTCGGCCAGCAGCGAGAGGTAGTCCTCGCGCTCCTGGTCGGTCTGCGGATAGTGGGCGCGCCACACGATCTTCGTGCCGTCGGGGCTGTAGAAGGCGCCGCCGTCGTAGCCGAGCTGGTCGGTGATGCGCCGAACGTCGGAGCCGTCGGGGAGCATCGAGTAGAGGTCGAGGTCGCCGTCCCGCATCGAGGTGAAGACGATTCGGTGCCCGGTGGGCGAAAAGGTGGCCTCGGCGTCGTAGCCGAACGAGCTGGTCAGCTGGCGGAGGTCGGAGCCGTCCTTGTTCGAGGCGAAGATGTCGAAGCTCGGGTACACCGGCCAGACGTAGCCCTGCGAGAAGTCGGGCGGGGTCGGGCAGGCCCGGTTGAAGTGGTGGGTCGACGAGTAGAGGATCCGGTCGCCGCCCGGATAGTAGTACGCACAGGTGGTGCGGCCCTGGGCAGTGCTGACCAGTTTGGTTTCGCCGGTCTCGGGGTCCAGGGTGTAGATCTGGTCGCATCCCTCGCCGGGGATGGGGGTGGACTGGAAGATCAGGCTGGACCCGTCGAAGGCCCAGTAGGCCTCGGCGTTCTCGCCCTGGAAGGTGAGCTGCGTGATTTCCCCGAAGCGCTTCTCTCCGGGCTTGGTCAGTTCCTGGGCGGTGGCGCCGATGGGCATGGCGGCGGACAGGACCGCGAACAGAGCGGGAACTGTAGCGACGCGCCAGCGCCGGGCCGGGTGAAGCGGTGTCTCGGCACCGGCGTCGTGGGTGGTCTGCATTGTATTCGAGATCCTCGGGTTGTTGGATTCAGGGCTGGATGGAACTGTGTTCGGATCGTTCGGTGTGAATGCCGCGCTTGCGCAGCTCTTCGATGTAATGTGCGGGCGGAATGACTTCGTCGGGCGTCCCGGCGCCCGGGGGCAGCTGGCCGCGCGCCTGCATGAGCGCCGTGACGGACAGGGAGAAACCGGTCGTGCGCGCCATGGCGGTAAGGCCGGTCGCGGGATCCTGCCGGTCCGTCAGCTCGAAGCGAACGCGCGTCTCGATGCCGTCTCTCTGGCCCGTCGCCTCGACGCGAACCACGACCAGGTCGCCGGCGCCATTGCCGCAGAGGCACGGCGTGACCTGCTGGATGAAAAACTTGCGGGGATTGATGCGGCGGCCGTCGTGCTCGACCTCCTGTTCGCTGAGAAGCCCCAGCTCGCGAATCGCCCGCATGATGTGAGCGTGGCCGGGATATCTCAGCGTCTTGTACTCGAGCGTGCTCACGCGGCCCTCGTAGCGCTGGGGCAGGGTCGACGTTCCGCCGCCGGTGAAAAAGGCTTCGAGGCGGCCGATCGGCTCGGGGAAGTCCAGGTGCTCGACCTCGGAGAGCGCGTCCACCCTGGTCCGCTTTCCGTCCCGCAGGATTACCGCCGGGGTGACGTAATAGTCGAGCATGCCCTCGAGGGAATACACGATCTCGTAGTTCAGGGGAGGCCTGGGATCCTGCGGCAGGCCGCCCACCCAGAGCCGCACGGCCTCGGCCGAGTCGAGCGCGTCGATGCCCGCCTGCGCGAAGATGTTCACCATGCCGGGCGCAAGGCCGGTGTCCGGAACGACCGAAATGCCGCGCGCACGCGCCTCGTCGTCCAGCTTCCGCTGCTCGTTGACGATGGCTGTGTTGCCGCCCAGGTCGGTGAAGTGGACGCCCGCTTCGACGGCCAGCCGCGCGACCGGGAGATTGAAGTGATAGGGCAGCGCGCAGAGTACCGCGTCGGCCCCCTGCATGACCGCCGCGACCTGGCTCGCCGACGACGCATCGACCTTGGCCAGAGTCAGGCGACCGCCGAGGTCGGGCTGAAGGCAGGGGTGCACGGAACTGGTGTCGAGGTCGGCGATCACCACCGAGTCGACCCCGCGAGCGCGCAGGAGATCGAACGCGGCGGCGGTGCCCTGGGTGCCGCCGCCGAGGATGAGAAACTTCACGACCGGGGTCCCGGACCGAGCAGGTCGAACTGGTCGGCCTGGTCGGCCACTCCGGGGTCGCCGTGCACGCGGGTGACGGCGGCGATCCGGTCGCCGGGAGCCACGGGCACCACCGGCTCACCCGGGGCAGTGCGGGCCCGGAGTGCGATGTCGCTCGCCGCGACCCGGGTCATGCCGCCGCTCGCGGAAATGAGCATCAAGTTGTCATCGTCCAGCACCTCGAGTGCCGCGGCGAGGCGGCCGCTCCTGGCGGAGGCAGGCATGACCGCGACGCCGAGCGCACCCCTCCGATACAGGGGAAAATCCGACACCGGAGTCCGCTTTCCGACCCCGGATTCAGTCATGCACAACACCGACGCCTCTCTCTTCACAACGATCAGACCGACTGCCTCGTCTCCGTCCCGTAGACCAATCCCCTTTACGCCCTGCGCGACGCGGCCCATCACGGTTACCTGTTCCTCGGCGAAGCGGACCGCGCGCCCCTGCCGCGAAAACAGCAGGAGCTCGGTGTCGCCCCCGGCCAGCGCAACATCCAGCACTTCGTCGCCCGGCCTCACCCGCGACGCGATCAGGCCGCCGGGTTTGGGGTTGGAAAACTCGCTGAGGCGGGTGCGCTTGATCAACCCCATGCGGGTGGCGCACAGCAGGTACTGGTCGCTCTCGAGGTCGTCGACGGAGCGGGTCGCGACGATCGTATCGTGCTGATCGACGCCCAGGAGCGCCCAGACCGACCGGCCCCGCGCGGTGCGAGTGCTCTCGGGGATGTCCTCGACCTTGAGGAAATGCACCTGGCCCCGGCTGGTGAAGCACAGCAGCCAGCCCTGGCTGCGCGCCACCATGAGGCGCTCGATGTAGTCGCCCGGGTAGCGGGCCATGTCGGCCAGCTCCACGCCCGCGTTCGTGCGGCGGCGGTAGAGGTGCATGGGGATGCGCTTTGCATAGCCCAGGCGGGACAGCGTCACCACCACGTCCTCGTCGGCCACGCCCGATTCGACGTAGGCCAGGTCGGCCCTGCTCTTTTTCGGCAGGATGACGGTCCGGCGTTCGTCGGCGAAGCGCTCGACGACCTCGTCCAGCTCCCTGAGCATCGTGGCGAGCTGAAGCGCCTTGTCGCCGAGCAGTGCCCGCAGATCCCTGATCGATGCGCGCAGGGATTCCTCCCGGGCCCGCAACTGGTCGGCCTCCAGCGCGGTGAGGCGGGCGAGGCGCATTTTCAGGATCGCGTCGGCCTGGGCGTCGCTCAATCCGAAGCGGTTCTGGAGTCTCACCGACGCTTCGGCACGGTTCTTCGAGGCCCGGATCTGCGCGATCACCTCATCGATCTGCGTCAGCGCGAGGAGAAGCCCGAGGGTGATGTGAAGCTCGGTCTCCGCCTTCTCCAGTTCGAAGCGCGACCGCCTGCGAATGACTTCGAGGCGGTGATCCCGGTAGCGGGAGAGCAGGTCCTTCAGGGTGAATTCGACGGGCTGCGTACCGCCGTCGAGCGCGAGGAGGATGGCGCCGAAGGTGGTCTGCAGGGCCGTCTTCTTGAAGAGGAAGGCCATCATCCGGTCGGCGTCGGCGCCCCGCTTCAGCTCGACGACCAGGCGGATGCCCTCGCGGTCGGACTCGTCGCGGAGATCGGCGATTTCGGGGATCGCGCCCTTCCGGGACAGCGCCGTGATGTTGGCGATGACCCGCGACTTGGAGACGGCGTAGGGAAGCTCGGTGACCACGAGTTGCTTGCGCCCGCCGCGCACCGACTCGGTGACGACCCTGGCCCGCATCATCATCCGGCCGCGGCCGGTCTCGTACATGCTGCGGATGCCGTCGGTGCCCACGATGAATGCGCCTGTGGGGAAGTCCGGGCCGGGGACTTCCTCCATCAGCTCTTCAACGCCGCAGGCGGGGTTCGCCACCAGCAGGCGAAGCGCGGCCGCGACTTCGGCCAGATTGTGCGGCGGCACGTTCGTGCTCATGCCTACCGCGATGCCGGAACTGCCGTTGACCAGCAGGTTCGGGAACCGCGCCGGGAGAACGGTCGGCTCCTTGAGGCGATCGTCGAAGTTGTTCTCCCAGGCGACCGTGTCCTTGTCGATCTCGACGAGAAGCTCGGTGGCGACCTCGGAAAGACGCGCTTCCGTGTACCTGTACGCGGCCGCCGAGTCCCCGTCGATCGAGCCGAAGTTGCCCTGGCCGTCGACCAGCGGATAGCGCAGCGAGAAGTCCTGAACCATCCGCACGAGGGCGTCGTAGACAGCGGAATCGCCGTGGGGATGGTACTTGCCGAGCACCTCGCCCACGACCGACGCGCTCTTCTTGTAGTTGCGGTCCGGCTGGAGGCCGAGGCCGTGCATGGCGTAGAGGATGCGGCGGTGCACGGGCTTGAGGCCGTCGCGAACATCGGGCAGGGCGCGCTGCACGATCACGCTCATGGAGTAGTCGAGGAAGGAGTGCTGCATCTCGTCCTCGATGAACCGGGGAAGCACGCGGTTACGCATCTGGGCTACCGACATTCGCGCTCCCTGGGCTGAGTCCCTTTACGCGGCGGGCGGGGCAGCAGGCCGCGGGAATCCTCGCTCTGGAAATATATGCAGCGCTGCGATCCGGCGTGGGCGCATGGCCAGCCGAATGCAGCGGGGCTCCCTCCGCGGCCTTCTAGATCGCCCCGCGAACGATACCGCGATCGTGCACCTCGAGCGTGTCGCCCAGGGAGATCTGCCCGGTGGCGAGATGCACGGTGTTCACGCCGAAGTAGACCAGGCTCTCGATGCGGCGGTAGCGGGCCAGCGTTCGCAGAGGCTCCTGCTCCGGATCCAGGACGCCCGACTCCTGGTCGGTCGTCGTGACCTTGCAGCGCGCACACAGCTTGACGCCGCGGAAGGGGAGGCCGCCGATCGTGAATTCCTTCCAGAAATCCTCTTCGTGGGGACGATTGCCGCTGACCACGATGTTGGGGCGGAAGCGCTCCAGGGGAATCTCGCGGCCGACGCGCCGGGCCAGTTCGTCCACCGAACCCTGGGAGACGAGGAGGGCCGGATAGCCGTCGGCGAACGACACGCGATGTCCGTCCGCATACGCGGGATCGGTGTGACGTACGTCCTCGTCGTGCATGAAGACCAGGCGGTGGGCGCTGCCGAGGAGCGTGGACAGCCAGGCATCGGCGGCTGGCGACACCGTGCGGACATCCACGACCGAGCTCCAGACGGTCACCCGGAGCCGCTCTCCCTGTGGGGCGAGGGGCAGGTCGATCCCAGGAGCGTCCGGCGCCTCGAGGGTGAGGGAGTCGCCGGCGAGCGTCGGCCGGATGGTGGCGAGCCTCGGCGTTTCGCGCTGCGTGACAAAGCCGCCGTCCGGCCTGACCACCATCCAGCGACGATCGAAGCGCGGCCCCATCTCTTCGAACTGCAGCGTCTCGACATCGGAGCCCCGTGCCCCCTTGACCGGATGGATCCGGAGGCGCGAGACCCTGTTGGGCATCGCTCCCGACGCGCTCTGTGTCATGTCATCTTCCTCTGCCGCGCTATGGTGAGCGGAAGGGTCGCCTGATGGCGCCCGTCAACGGTGATGTCGAAGGTGTGGATGCCGATCTCCTGGAAGACGATCCCGTCCAGGTTGATCACGTGGGGCACCCGGATGCCGGTCTGCAAGCTGCCCCGACCGGGCCTGACGTTGAGTTCGCCGCTCAGGGAGACGAGTTCGGTACCGGCAGGACTTGTCAGCTTGATGGTAAGATTGTGCGTTCCGGCGTCGGCCGCGCCGCCCAGAAAGCGCAACACCAGCGCCAGACGTCCGTGCCTTGCCGGGAACTTCTGTACGGCGATCTGGTCGAAAACCCCCAGCAGGTTGAGCTTGCCGGATCCGTCGATCGTTGCCGCGTCGGCCGTCAACGCGAGGTCTATTTCCACTGAAGCCCTCCGAGAAGAGATCTGTGCAGCACGAGCCCGATGAGAAGATTCAGGGCCGTGTGAGCGAGGATGGAGGGCCACAGGCTTCCCGTCCAGGCGACGCCGAGGGCCAGGACCAGCCCCATGATCCCCGCGCGCGCCATGCCATGCGGACCCTGATAACCGTGAAGAATACCGAATGCGGCGTTGACCGGTAGGGCGGCGAGCAGGTACGAGCCGAACCACGGAATCAGGAACACCGGGAGGAAGCCGCGAAAGATGACTTCTTCGGACCATCCGGCTGCCGCGGTCAGCACTGTGAATACGCCCCTTTCCCTGCCCGAGCCGGGCATGATCGCATGGACGACCTCCGTCTCCCGCCAGCCGCGGAGAACGGAGAGGCTGCGGAAAAGATAGGCGACGACAAGCCCGGCCCCCGTCAGCAAGGCTGCGGTGCCGAACGCGGGTGTCCAGGCGGAGGGCCAGCCCAGCCGAATGCTCTCTTCGCCCGGTAGTCCGCCCCATGCCAGGAGAGTCACGCCCCCGGCTCCGATGAGGGCCACCGCCGAACTCAGGTACAGACCCACGCGCGCGTCCCGAATCTGCTCCGCCGGCGGAAATCTCCGGGCAGCGGAAAGCGCGGGGATGAGGATCAGCCAGCTGGCCGCGACCAGCGACGGCAACGGCCCGCCAAGGCCGGCAAGGACGAAGACGGCGGCCAGCAGAACGGTTGCGCCGGCCCACACCGCCCACCTCTTCACGCGGGCGCGCTCTCCGCCGCCAGGGGCGCCGCGCCGAGCCGCCGGCCCGCGTCGACGATCCGCTCCAGGGTGCGGGCGAGGTCCTCCTCGGTGGTGCGGTAGTTGAGAACGCAGAACCGCAGCGAGAAGCAGCCCTTCACGCGAGTCGACGACATCATCGCGAAGCCCGACTGCACGATGTCGTCCTGAATGCGCTCATTGAGGTGGTCGAGCGCGTCCTGGGGGACCGACCCGTCGCCGCGATACCGGAAGCAGACGATACCCAGGCTTTGAGGGGAGAGCAGCTCGAGTTCTTCCGCGGTCCGGATCCGCGCCTCCGCGCCCCTGGCCAGCGCGATCGCCCTGCCGATCTCCGCACGATGCGCGGCAACGCCGTACCGCTGCACCGACAGCCAGACGCGCAGGGCGCGGAACACCCGCGTGAGCTGAAGCCCGCGATCGCAGAAGTTGACGTGTTCGGGGCCCCACTGGGCGTCCTGCAGGTACGCGGGCATTATGCGAAACGCCGCCTCGAGCCGGGTGGCGTCGCGGGCGAGGAGACAGCCGGTTTCGTACGGCTGGAAGAACCACTTGTGAGGATCGAGGGTGAGGCTGTCGGAGAGCTCGATCCCTTCGAGAAAGGGCCGGGTCCCCGGGTCCAGCACCGCGAATCCTCCGTATGCGGCATCGATGTGGTACCAGATTCCCTCGGCCCGCGCGATTGTCGCCAGCTCCGCCAGCGGGTCGATGCTCCCCGTGTTCGTCGTCCCGGCGTTGGCCACCAGGCAGAACGGCTGAAGGCCTTTGGCCCGGTCCCGCCGGATGGCTGCCACGAGCCGGGAGGGCCGGATACGGAGGGCATCGTCGGTGGGCACGTCGCGGATGAGCGCGGGGTCGATGCCGGCAATGCGGGCGGCGCGGCTCACCGATGCGTGTGTCTGCTCGGACGCGTACACCGTCCCGCACGCAGGATTCCCCGCCGCCTCCCGCGCCGCGACGATCGCAATCAGGTTGGCGGCCGAGCCCCCGCTCGTGAACAGGCCGCCGCCGCCCTCGGGATACCCCATCCACTCCCGAAACCACTCCGTGACCGTGACTTCGATCTGAGACGGTCCGGACGACTCCAGCCAGGTCCCCTGGAACACGTTGTAGCCGGTGGTGAGAAAGTTGGCCAGCACGGACGCCCAGGTCGGACTGGAAGGGATGAAGGCGAGGAAGCGGGGATGGTCGATCCGCCCGGCCAGCGGCAATATATCGCCCAGTACCGTATCGAGAAGTTCGGCGAGCTCGCGGCCTTCTTCGGGCGGCGGACCGTGAAGCATCGGTTCGGTGATGTCCCTGGTAGCGCCCTGCCACGCGGGGCCATCGCCGAGACTGGCCCAGCGGTCCACGATCGCGTCGACGACGGCGTAGCCTGAACGCCGCATCTCCTCCGGATTCTCCAGCAACGGGCGCTCCGCCATGTTCGTCTCGCGAGGTTCCTCGATCATCCGTTGACGCTTCGCCTTCCGGGGCTCTAGTGTAGTGTCGAGCGACTCGTGCCCACGGCAATGACACCGAGAGACAGACGACTGTGATGGATACCGCACAAGCAACGGCAGCAAAAGCAAGTTACAGCGTTATCGACGCGTATGATCATCCGCACGGCGGACGCATTCTTCGGCTCAGGCTGAGGCGGGGCGAGGCGCTGAGCCCGAAGGAATGGAAGGGCGGCGACATGATCGCTGCGTCGGCGGCTGGCGCATCGGAACGAATCCAGGTGGACGGATTCGCCCTCTTCGGAGGGAGGATCACCGATGCCCGCCTGGCTTTGACGGGCCGCGTGGACATCCATGTGCGCGGCGAAGGCGCCGGCACGGTGGATTCGGGGTGGACGATCAGCGGCCCCGCCTGACGATCCGTGGCCCTACGGACTGCTATACCCCGGCGGGTCGCGCTCGAAGGTTTCGCGGAACCAATCCACGTAGGCGGCAGTCCCGTCCGGGTTCTCTTCCTGCCACTGCTTGCGCGCCTCGACGAAGGCACCGGGACGTGCAGTCAGGATGAACGCGTCCAGATACCCGTTCTCGCTGGCGTAGGTGATTTCGTCGAGAATGCTGTAGGGACGCGCATCGAAGATCGAGCGCTGGTAGAGCCACACGTCGGCTACCTGTGACAGGATGGCCATCTCGAGCTCGAAGTCGTCGGCCCCCACCGCCTCGGGCAGCCAGCGGTCGAGCCGGTCCTGCGCAGCCATCAGGTGGAGATGGGCGTAGATCAGGTATGCTCCCCTCGCGTCGGAAGTGGGCTGCAGACTTATGGTCGCGGAGTCGCCCTGCGTGTTCAGCCGCAGCTGCTCCCAGGGATAGACCGGCCCTTCCTGGGCGCTGGTGATGATCATGAACGAGGGGTCCAGCGTGATGCTGTCCATCTGCTCCCGAACCCAGGCGTCCACCTCTTCCATCTGTTCCTTGGTCGGAGCCACGCGGGCACCGGAATAGACGACAAGGCGGCGCGGATTGGGCAGTTCAACCTCTCCCGTGGCGCAGGCGAGGAACGGAAGCACGACCACGGAGAGCACGGCCAGGAACAGGGCCAGCCGGGCAGCCGTCGGCGATCGGAGGGGGATTTGGTCAGTGTGGTTGGGCATGGTCTAGCTCTACAACTCCTTCCTGCGGATCAGATGCACACCTCGGGAACGTTACTCAACACCTGCGGGGCGGTCCATGTTCAGTCTTGTCCAACGGCATGTGAGCCTGAACGCGGGGCCGGTTTCCAGCGGGGGATGAGCCTGAAGCGCGGGGCGAAGAGATCATTGGAGGATGATCGTGACACTTCGCACCGAACGGATCCGCACCCTCGACCACGTCCGCGCCTTCCTCGAGGGCAATGAGCCGGCGGACTTCGGGCTCGCCGACCGGACCTCCGCTTACGCCTTCTGCCGCCGGACGCTCGTCCGGTTCGAGTACCACGGCCTCGGGAAGCCTGACAAGGGCCTGGTGAAGCGGTACCTCGAGAAGGTGACCGGCCTCTCCCGGGCCCAGGTCACCCGCCTCATCCGGCAGCACCGCCGGACCGGGGGGATCCGCGACCATCGCAGGAAGCCCCCGGCCAACGCCTTCGCTTGCCGCTACACGCCCCGCGACGCCGCGCTGCTGGCCGAGGTCGACGAGGCCTTCGGACAGCTCTCCGGACCCGCCACCAAGGCGGTCTTCTGGCGCATGCGCCATGTCCACGGCGACGAGCGCTTCGAGCGGCTCGCCGGCATCTCCAACGGCCACATCTACAACCTCCGCAGGTCCCGCATCTACCGGACCGGCCGCCTGTCCTTCCGCGAGACCCGGTCCACGCCCGTGGGCTTCGGGGTGCGCCGCAAGCCGCGGCCGGACGGCAGGCCCGGCTTCCTGCGCGTCGACACCGTCCACCTCGGCGATCTGGGGGGCCGCAAGGGCGCCTACGTCGTCAACGTCGTCGACGAAGTCACGCAGTTCCAACACCTTGGAGCCGTCCCGCGCATCACCCAGCGCTACATGGTCCCCGTGCTGAAGGACCTCATCTCCGCCTTCCCCTTCACCGTCCAGGCCTTCCATGCCGACAACGGAAGCGAGTACGTCAACAGCGAAGTCGCGGACCTGCTCAACAAGCTCCACATCGACACCTTCACCAAATCCCGGCCACGCCGCTCGAACGACAACGCCCTGGTCGAGTCCAAGAACGGCAGCATCGTCCGTCGGTGGCTCGGCCACGTCCACGTCCCCCACACCCTCGTCCCCCGGCTCGATGCGTTCCTCCGCGACAGCCTCTGCCCCCTCCTCAACTTCCACCGGCCCTGCCTCTTCCCCACCGAGGTAACGAGCGCCAGCGGCAAGGTCAGGAAGACCTACCGGCAGGACGACGTCGCCACCCCCTTCCAGCACTTCCGGTCGCTCCTCGACGCCGACCGCTTCCTCCGACCCGGCGTCACCTTCGAAGCCCTCGACCAGCTCGCCGCCGCCACCACCGACCTCGACGCCGCCAAGGCCGTGCAGCGCGCCCGCGATGCCCTCTTCCGTGCGATCGGCAAGGCCCGAGACTCCGCCGCATGAAACTCTCTCTGTCGACCGCAGGCTCCCCCGTGACCCTCCCACGTCTCCGGTATCCCCTCCCCTGCCGGTTGCCTCTCTCCGCTGTTCCGGCGACAATGACAAACACTTCAACTGCCACCCGCCTCGTGCCCGCGGCTCACCCCTCACCCCTCAGACCCCCCCGCGTTCAGGCTCATCTCCGCGTTGGAAATGACTTGTTCCCGCCGGTCTTCCCGCCGTCCGGCCCGTCGCCGCGCCAGCGGAGGAATTCGAACGGACTGCGGCAATCCGCGCACCAGCAGGTCGTGAGCGAGGCGTGGCTGCCGAAGAGCGACATGACCTCCGTGCGGCTCCCTCCACAGAACGGACAGGGAGGTGCTACGCTCGGCGTCGGCTGCATGGACGGCTTCACGGGAGGCTACTCCACGAAAAGGGCACGGTTGCGATCGCCCCGTGCCCGCTTGACGGCCTCCTCGGCGGGAGCGCCGGGACCGCGGCGGCGCTCTTCGTCCCAGCCGGCGCGCGCGGGCTCGACATCGTCCAGGCGGATCCGGGCCGCCGCGAGGGTGGGGCCCAGCCGCGCCTCGCACCGGTCGCGCACCTCGTCGCCGGGCAGCACGCTTCCGTCGGCGACGAGATCGTGCTGGACACCGTCGTCCGGGAGAAGCCACGCGAGCGTCGAGGGCAACATGGCGCGCGCCGCCTCGGCGACCCGCTCAGCACCTTCGCCCGCCGAGCCCGCGAGGCGCGAGAACCACGCGGCGCCGAATTGGTGGTGGTACTCCTCCTCGGCCAGCATCTTGGGGACTCGTGACCGCGCGAGCGGGAAGTTGCCGCCGGCGATACTCTCCAGCGCGACCGAGAGGGCGCCGTCCACCACCACCGTGGCCGCGACGAAATCGGCCCAGTCCGCGAAGTGATCGTCCAGCGCGGGGGCGGAATAGTATCGCTCGGCCGGCCGGGTGTGCTCGACCTCAAAGGGGTCGTAGCCGAGCCGTTTCAGCATCGAGTACAGCAGCCGGGCGTGCCCCCATTCGTCCTGCGCCATCGATGAAGCCGCAATCCCGGTTTCGATGGACGGGGCCCCCAGTATCCAGTCGCTGTAGCGGATGCCGAGCAGGCGCTTGGTGTCCGCCAGGCTGAGGATGTGGCGCGCGAGCGGCGAAGGGGCCGAGGCGGTCAACCGTCAGCCCCCGCCGGGCGGCGGTTCCGGGCCCAGGGTCCGTCGTCCCGGTTGACCGGGATGACCGCGCTGCGCGGCACCACGCACATCTCGAACCAGTTCTCCTCGTCGTACGTCTTCCACGCGTAGACCCGAGCCAATTCGTCCCCCGGCGCGTCGACGTACCCGATATGGCGGAGCGGCTCGCCCCGCTTCTTGCGCGCGAACACCTCGTACACACGCTCGCCGATCACGCGCTCACCCCCAGTCTCCCGAGCTTCCTGCGCCCCGCTTCCGAGATCCGCGCCGTCGTCCAGGGAGGGTCCCACACCTCGTTGATCTCGACGCGTTCCACCCAGGGCTCCATCGCGATCCGGTCGCTGACGTCCTGCTTGATGAAGTCCATGCAGGGACACGCCGTCGCCGTGAAGGTCAGGTCGACCCGGGCCGTCCCGTCCTTGAACTCCACGCCGTACACGAGCCCCAGTTCCACCAGCGAAATCGGCAACTCGGGGTCCAGCACTTCGTCGAGAACCGCCCGCAGCGCCGCGGTCCGATCGGCCGGGGTCTCCGTGAGCGGGTCCGACCAGCGGTCCCGGCCGCCCGAAGCATCCGGCAGCGCCATCGGCCGCATCGCCAGCAGCGTCTTCAGGGGACGCCTGCCCCGGGAGCGCGGTGCGGCCGCCGTCGCCAGGCCGGAAGTCAGTTGAGCCATGACGACACCGAGCTGCGCGACCTCCGCACCGACTCGACGTAGATCTCGTTCATCGGCCCCCGCCCCTTCCAGCGCTCGAAGACGGCATCCCAGGTGATCTCGCCGTCACCGAAGAGCCACTGCTTGGCCTCGGGGTCGTACTCGCAGGGGAAGGGGTAGTCGAGGACGTACTCTTCGGCGCTTTCGTCGTAGTGCGCGGGCACCGAGAGGCCCAGACCCTCGCACAGCGGGACGGTGGACGACATCCACAGCTGGCGGAGCTCGTCGTTGGTCAGCCCCTTGAGCTGGTAGTCCAGCTGGCCGCTGTGGCGCTTCAGGCCGTCGGGCAGACCGAACCACTCGATGGTCATCGGGAACATCCAGTCGACGCACCGCTGCAGCAGCTCGGTTGCCGCTCCCCCGGCCCGCGCCAGCCGCCGCATCCACACCTCGCCGTGACGAAGGTGGAAGGTCTCCTCCATGTCCACCTTCACCAGCGCCCGCTTGAGGGGGCCGTACGAGGTGTTGCGGTGCACGTCCCCCAGCAGGCAGATCCCGGCGCGGTCGAAAAAGCCGTTGGCGACCACCAGCTCGGCCCAGTTGTCGAGCGGCTGGTCGAAGCCGTACGGGTGCTTGAACTCGTGGGGCTCGCGGCCGTAGACCAGCTTTTCCTTCGAGACGCCCATGTCCTCGAGCAGCCGGTAGGCGATGTTGGCGTGCGCCAGTTCGTCCTGAATGATCGCGTGTGCGCTGACCTGGGTATTCGTGGACGGTGCGTGACGCGCGGCCAGCCAGTACGCCGGCGCGCTCATCAGCTCGGTGTCGGCCTGGACGGTCAGCTGGATGATGATCGACTTCCTGTAGCCCGGAGTCATCTCGTCGGGCGACTCCAGGATATGGCCGTTCCTTATTCGCGCCTTCAGCTCTTCTTCCGCCTGCTGCGACATCGCATCGCCCTTTCCGCGCACGGACACGGGTCAGATCCCCAGCGCCGAGCGAATCAGCGGGCTGATCCGGTCGGGCGTCCAGGGCGGGTCGAAGGTCAGCTCGACCTCGGCATCCTCGACCCCGTCCACACCGGCCACCGCGGCCTTGGCCTCGTCGAGGATCTGTCCCGCGGCGGGACACATCGGCGTCGTGAGCGATATGGTCACATTGGCTGCGGATCCCTCGACCTCGATGTCATATACCAGACCGAGCACGACAAGGTCCAGGTTGAGTTCGGGATCCTTCACCGTCTTGAGCGCGTCGCGAACGGCTTTCCTGGTAACTGGCACTGAAACGAACCTCCGGCTTTGCTGGGATACGCAATGTAGCAGGGCACCGAGGGAATCCGCACCGCTTGTCGAGCCGGGATCCATGCTGGCGAAATGCGTCCTTGCGCGCGCGGCGGGAAGCCGGGAGACTGGAGCATCATGCGAATCGCGATCAACACCGGCGGCGGCGACGCCCCGGGACTGAACGCCGTCATCAGGGCTGCGGTGCTGGCGGCGCAGGGGAAGGGCTGGGACATCGTCGGCATTCGCCGGGGATACAGCGGCCTGTTCAAGCCGCACGGCGTCGTCCCGTTGACCGAGCGGTCGGTCAGCGGAATCACCCACAGGGGCGGCACCATCCTCGGCACCTCGAACCGCGGGAACCCGTTCTCCTTCCCGGTCGAGCGGCCCGACGGAACCATCGAGATGGTCGACCGCTCGGACCAGGTCATCAGCAGGATCGACGAACTCGGGATCGACTGCCTGATCGCGGTCGGAGGAGACGGTTCCCTGAGAATCGCCGCGGAACTGGCGAACAAGGGCCTCAAGGTCGTCGGCGTGCCCAAGACCATCGACAACGACCTGGACGCGACGACGGTGACCTTCGGCTTTCACACCGCCGTGCAGACGGCCACCGACGCGATCGGCAAGCTGCACTCGACCGCCGAGGCCCACCAGCGGGTGATGGTGGTCGAACTCATGGGTCGGCACGCCGGATGGATCGCGCTCTTCGCGGGGTTCGCGTCCACGGCCGATGTAATCCTCATCCCGGAGATACCGTATGAGCTTCGCAAGGTGGCCGCGAAGATCGAGGAACGGTGGGCCGAGGGCTCCGAGTTCGCGATCATCGTTGTGGCCGAAGGAGCGCTCCCGAAAGGTGGTGAGGCATCGTATCTGGAGAAGCCGTCGCTGAGCGGCGGAAGGCGCCTGGGGGGCATTGCCAAGCGGATCGCATGGCGGCTCGAAGAACTCACCGGGCACGAGACCCGCAGCCTGGTGCTCGGGCATCTTCAGCGCGGAGGGCAGCCAATCGCGTACGACCGCATTCTGTCTCTCCGGTTCGGCACGGCGGCGGTCGAGCTGGTCGAGGGGGGACACTTCGGCTGCATGGTGGCGCTGGACCCGCCCAGGGTGCGGCCCGTGCCTCTCGCCCAGGCGGTCAACAAGCTGAAGACGGTGCCGGAGAACCACGAACTCATCCGCTCCGCCAAAGCGATGGGCATATCGTTCGGAGACTGACGCTGGGGAGTATCGGTAGATGATGAAGGACGCTGTCGTGCGCGGCGGCAAGGCTCTCGCGCAGACCTTGCCGGGTAATGCCCGGCCGCGGTGGGATGCTCTGCTCCTTGCCGCGGCGGTCATCGCCGCCCCTGGGCTGCTGTCGGGCCAGGACGCCGAAGAGGCGGCCGGGGTCACGCTGGAGGGTGAGGTGCTCGATGTCGTGAGCGGCGTCCCGGTGGCCGTGGCGATCGTCGCCATCCCGGCGCTGAACCGGAGTACGGTCACCGACGATCTGGGGTATTTCCGGATGGAAGGGGTCCCGGCGGGCTTCTACCCGATCAGGGTGATTCGCCTCGGGTATGAGAGCCTCGAGGCCGAGGTGCCGATCAACGGGCAGGAGGTGCTGGCGCTCTACATCACTCCGGGTCCCGTGGCCCTAGACGGGATCGAGGTCGAGGTGACCACCACGGCGGACGTCGAGCGCATGGCGTCGGGAATTTCGTCCCGCAGCGTCATCGGTCCCCTCGAAATGGACGACCTCCGCGAGCGCTATTTCAGCCTCGACCAGGTACTGACCGGACGCTACGTGCCAAGGGCGCGCTTCAGGCCCGGCCGCGGGCTGGGCGATCCGGGGTGTCTGATGGTCACCGCCCTGCGCCTGAGCGCCCGCAGTTGCGCGGCCGTGGTGGTGGACGGCGTACTACTGGGAGCCGAAGCGGCGGACTGGGTCTACCGCATGAGCACCCACGACATCTTCTCGGTGCGTTTCCTGTACGGTCCGGCGGCGGCGCTGCGTTACGGCCACCGGGGAACCGATGGCGTGCTCTTGATCGAGACGCGAGTGGGCCGCTGAGTTCATAATGTAAAGACGACATTACAATATGTAATGTTTTCTTTACTTATTCCACCGCTGAGCCGTCTTCATGCCCAGCTCGAATGCCGCGTTCGGCCCCGCCTGAGCGCGCGCTCAGCTGACCGGTTTCGCCCGCCTCCAGTCCTCCACGCGCATCGACACCAGGTTCGCGAACAGCCGGTATGCGCCCGGCACTCCCGCCGGGAATTGCCGGAAGAAGGCCAGCCCCGTGTAGACGTAGAGACCGTCACCCACCTCGGCCACGAGCAGGCTGCCCTGCTTCGGGTCTTCGCCGGGGTCGGCCATTTGCATAACGGGCGTGAAGCGGTCGTCCCATTCTCCCAGGAAGTAGAGCCCCCGTTCCTGTACCCACCCCTCGAAATCGCCCGCGCCCACGGCGTTCGGCCCCGCGAAGACGGGCGATGAGGGCGCCAGAATCGTCACCGCCGCGTTCTCGTCCGTCACGCGGTCGTGGGGCCGGTTCATCGTGACTGCGTAGGGCGCGAAATCGCCCGCCGGGAACTCGTACTTGTTGTACTGGACGATGATCGTGCCGCCGCCGCGCGCGAAGTCGAGGAGCGCCTCGTTGGCGGCGACGAGATCCGGCCGCGTCTCGTAGGCGCGCACCCCCAGCACGAGCACGTCGAGGTCGGCGAAGTCACCGCCCCGCACCCGCTCCTCGTCCAGCTCGACCACCTCCATGCCCATCTGCCGGAGCGCCCCGGCGCCGTCGTCCCCGGACCCCATGACGTAGCCGACGCGCAGCCCGGTGTTCGCCGCGACGGGGAAGACCGCGACGCGGACCGCCGCCTCGCGCGCCATCAGCGTCCGCGGAATGTGGGGGTAGTCCACGATGTCGAACTGCGTGTCGAAATCGGCGTCGCCGCCCGCGCCGGCAGCCACACCCGCGCCGCCCGTCTCGCGCGCAACCACGCGGAAGGTGTGCGCCCCGTCCGTGACCGCGCCGCGAGACGTCACCGCGAAAGTGAACGACCCGCTCGCGCCGTCCGGTTCCAGCGCGAACGGCGCGCTTGCGGGCTCGACATCCCACTCGTCCGGCGTCTCGAGCCGCACCGACCCGGACCGGACCGTCGCGGATGTATTGGTGAGAACCACGTCGATTGCCCTCACCCCGGCGGCACCGCTGGGCCACACCATTGACGGCGGGTTCACCGCCACGTTGATCGCCGGCACGACCAGCACCGGCTCCCGGTACTCCCCGGCGGCCTTGTCCACCCCGACGTACTCGCCCTGGCGCTCGACGGCCAGCCCGACCGCCTCCGCGGTCCCGATCCCGTCAGGCGACCGCGCCGGGTCCCGCGACCGACCTTCCCCGGCCAGCTGCATGCTCACATGGGCCCCGATCGGCGACGGATCGAAGGGCAGCGCCCACAACGCCCCGTCGTCCGGCCACACGTGCATCGCGCCGTCGCGTGGCGCGTCCAGATAGTACGGTGCCGACGACGGCGCATCGGGAGGCACCACTACCCGCCAGCTCCAGCGCGCGATGGCACCGCCCGGCACCCGCCCATCTTCGGGGGTCGGTGCGACCGGGGCCCTGAAGAAGGGCGAGCCCGAGGGCCCCACAGCGGATTCCTCGGTGGGCGAAGCCTCCCAGCCCGGCGGGAGCAGCAACTGCGGGGCTACCCCCGACAGGTCGAAGCCACCGCCGTTCCACAGATTGACGTCCACAACGACCGACTCGCCGGGGGTGAGAAGATCGCGTCCCACCCTCACGTCGGTCACAACGCCGGCAGCGGCCAACAGTGCCTCGGTGACCTGCCCCAGGCGCCGCTCCAGCACCCGCTTGCCGTCGCCGTCGGGCGCGTCGTCCGCCAGGCCGCGCAGAATCCGGGCCGCTTCGGCCAGCCCCGCCACCGCGCCATCCGCCCGCAGCGCCGAGAACCCGCGTCCCGCGTCGGCCAGCGCGCCTCGGTACGAATCGAGCCGCCGTTCAGTGTCGGCGGGCCATCCCGCAGGCAGCGGCGTGCCCAGTTGCCCGATGAGCGTGGTGTCCACGCCCGCGAAGATGCCGTCGTCCTCCACTCCCTCGTCCACCGACGCTTCCAACCGCAGCGAACTCGCGCGCGGACCCATGTACTGCGCCGACCCCATGTCCTGGGAGCGGTGTTGGCTCCGGCTTTCCATGGCGAGCTGGAAATGCGACCGCCCCAGCAGGGGATCGAAGTCGCCCGTCGGCACGCTGACCGTCGCGTCGCGAGGCGAGAACCGCGTCGACCGGTACAGCCTGGTCGGCTGCCAGGGGGAGACGCCTTGCGCGGCGAGATCGGGATAGCGCTCCGGGTCGCCCGCCGCCGCAAAGGCCTCCCGCGCGGCCATCCCGGCGAGCTGGTGCTGGCCGTGGCCATCGCGGGGAGTCCCCGAGAAGACCGAGACAATCACGTGCGGCCGGAACTTGCGCACCACGAACACAACGTCGCGCAGCACCTCGTCGAACGGCCACAACTCAAGCGCCTCGTCGATGCTCTTCGAGTAGCCGAAATCGAAGGCGCGGGTGAAGAACTGCTCACCGCCGTCGAGGGCGCGCGCCGCGACGAGTTCGCCGGTGCGGATCACGCCGAGCCCTTCGTGAAGCCTGGGGCCGATCAGGTTCTGGCCGCCTTCGCCGCGGCTGAGGGACAGGTAGGCGGTCTCGGCTCCCATCCCCCGTGCGAGCGTGGCCAGGAGACTGGTGTCCTCGTCGTCGGGGTGCGCGGCGATCATCAGCACGCGCTTCACGCCGTCCAGCTGGCGCAGGCGCAGCCCGGCGCCCACGACTCCGTGGTCTTGTTGCGCGGCGGCGCAGGGCACGGGCAAACACACCAGCGCGGCGAGCGCCGCCGCGGTCACGATCTTGCCATATTTCATCCCGGGAAGGTAACTATCCCCGATGGACATCGCCGCAACGTTGCGCTCCTACGACGGGAAGCGCGTCGCGCCCTTCCGCGCGGTCGCGGATGACCTGCGGGACGCGCCGGAAACCGCTGTCGGCAGGCTCGTCGACCTCGCCGCCACGGACGAGATGGAGCTTCAGGTGGGCGCGACCTGGGTGCTCAAACACCTCGCCGAACGGGGCACGCCGCCGCGCGGGCCAGGTGCGGCGACGCTTCTGGGCCTCCTGGGTCGCCCGTTCGCGCCCCACGCCGTGCTGCACATCCTGCAGACCCTGCCCCACATGCACATCGACGACGACCAGTGTCGTGGCCTGCGACACGCGCTCATGGAGCTGATCGAGTCCAGGCGCACGTTCATCCGCGCCTGGGCCTACAACGGCCTCGGCATTCTGGCCGCGCACGATGCCTCGCTCCGATCCGAAATCGAGCGCCTGTTCGACCATGCCGTGAAGACCGACACCGCCGCGGTGAAGGTGCGCATACGGCACGCCCGGGCGGCGATGGCGCGCTAGCGGATCCGGAACACCACCCCTGCGCCGACGTACATGTCCTCGGCCGCGTCATTCAACCCGAACCCGACGCGGACGTCCCACTGGAGATCTTCGTTTGCGAGCCAGGCGAGTCCGCCGTTCAGGTAGTGCTCGGTCGGTTTGCCGGCGGACCCCGTGGGCACATCGAGCCCCGACGGGACAAAGGCGTACCACTCCCCATACAGACCGGCACGCTCGCCCAGGGCCACCCCGCACGACAGCGACTGGGCCCACTCCCGGTAGTCCTGGTTCTGGTCCCCCACCGCAGCGTTCACCTGCGTGCTGCCCGCCAGCGACACCGCCTCGGTGAAGTCCCAGCTGTACAGGAAGTTGACGCCCGGGAGGCTGCGCCCGGCGGAGAACGCATCGCCGCCGATGGGGAGCGTCACCTGCGGGAGGATCGCGGTGGCTGGCAGAACGCCACGCTGTTCGGTCAGCGCCACCTTGACGCCCAGGTAGAGGTCCTCCAGCCCGGACTCGGTCGCAGTATGCCCTCGCGACTCGGTGGACAGTGTGACCGCACCCGCGCCGACGCGGAGTTCCAGTCGCTCCGAAAGAACACCGGCGCGCAGCAGGGGCTCCCCGTACGAGTGCGCCCGGGCGGTCACGCCGTCGGCATCGTCGAAGCCGAAGGTGTAGCCGAATTCGAACTGCAGGACACCACGGCCCACCGTACTGGTCGCCTCCGTGAAGTCAGGGCGGTCCGCCACGAGCGGCTGCTGGGCGTGGGCCGCACCGCCCCAGGCCAGCATCGCCAGAATGACGGAGAGTTGTGATGCAGACTTGATCATTGGCAATACCCGTCCGGTGTCGGGGTGGGATCCCATGCCCGCCCCAGGGGTAGGAGCGGTGATGAAACACTTCGCGCTGGTATTCATGATCGCAGTCTTGTCCTCAGGCTGCTCACTGATCTTCGTCGACGGCCCACCCAAGGTTCGGCCCGGTGCGCCTCTGCCGGCCACGGCGGACTGCACCACCAGTTCGACCATGCCCATCGTCGACATGATCTTCGGGATTTCCTCACTCGTGATGATCAAGGAAATGTTGGAACAGACCGACGAGTTCGGTTCCGGACACGTGGCAATGTTCGCCTATCCCGTTGGGCTCTTCGGATCCTCACTCCAGGGATTCAGGCGCACCAAAGCCTGCAGGGAGTTCCTGGCAACACCTTTCGTTCCCGACACGACTGGGCTCCACGAAGCATCATCGTGGCCACGGCAGGGCCAGCCCCTCGGGCGCCTTCGACCTCCCGAACCACCCCGCCAGCGCAGCCAGACTGAGGACATAGGGAAGCGCCAGGAATAGCGGATACGGCAGATCCGCATCGACCGCCTGCAGCGCGAACTGCAGCGCTTCGGCCCCCCCGAAGAACAGCGCCGCCGCAACCACACCCTTCGGGCTCCACCGCCCCAGCACCACCACCGCGATCGCGATGAACCCCTTCCCGGCCGACATGTTCTCGGCGAAGGTCCCCGTGTGCACCAGGCTCAGGTGCGCGCCCGCCAGCCCCGCTGCCAACCCCGCGAAGACGACAGCCAGCATCCGCGTCCGCACCACCGGCACCCCCGCCGCATTTGCCGCCTCTGGCGACTCGCCGACCGCCCGCAGCGACAGCCCCCAGCGCGTGCGGAAGAGAAACCAGCCCAGCACCGGCACCAGCAGATACGCCAGATACGCGGTCACCGCCTGATCGAAAAACGCCGGCCCAACCACCGGGATCCGCGCCAGCAGCGGCACCTCCCACGCCGGCACCGTCGGCAGCTCCAGCGCCAGGCCGGTCACGCCGAAACGGCTCTGGAAGACCGCCCCCGTGAAGCCCAGGCTGCCAATGGTCACCGCGGTCCCCGTGATGATCTGGTCGGTATCCAGCCACACCGCGAACACGGCGAAGACGAGCGCGGCCATCCCTCCCGCGAGCGCCCCGGCCGCCAATCCTCCGTACGGCCCCAACGCGAGCGCACCGAGCGCCCCCCCGAGCGCGCCCCAGATCACCGAGCCCTCGAGCCCGATGTTGATCACGCCCGCCCGCTCCGAGACGGTTTCCCCGAGCGCGGCCAGCGCGAGCGGCACCGCCAATCCCACGGCCGCAACGAGGAAGGAGGAGAGGACGCCGAATTCAGCCACGGGAACCTCGGCCCGCCAGCGCCTGCCAGCTTCTGTCCACGGCGAGCACGGCGAGAATGACCAGCGCCTCGATCCCGCGAACCCACACCTCCGGCACACCCGCGTCGCGCTGCATCGCACCGCCCCCCGCACTCAGCGCCCCGAACACGATCGCCGTCACCACCACCGCCAGCGGATTGAGCCGCGCCAGCAGTGCCACCGCGATCGCGGTGTAGCCCCAGCCCGGCGAGAGCCCCTCGTACATGCGGTGCGTCACGCCCGCGACCTGCACCCCGCCGGCCAGCCCCGCGATCGCGCCCGACGCGAGGAACGCGAGCCAGACGACGGGCTGTGCGCGGAACCGCCCGCTCACCTCGGCCGCGCGCGGCGATGCCCCGACGGCACGCAACCGGAACCCGCCGGGCGTCCGGGTCAGGTACAGCCAGAGGGCGATCGCGATCAGGACCCCGATCAGGAATCCCAGATGGAGGCGGGTGCCGGGGATCAGTTCGGGGAGGTGTGCCGCTGCGGGGATTTCGTTGGTCTGGTTGAAGACGCCGCGCGACTCGCGCAGGGGACCCTGCACCAGGAACTGGGCCATGAAGAGGGCCACGAAGTTCATGAGCAGCGTGGTGATCACTTCTCCCACGCCCATCCCGGTCTTCATCGCCGCGGGAACCGTCGCCCACAGCGTCCCGGCCGCGGCTGCGGCAAGGAGGGTGGCCGGGATGACGACCACGCCGTGGGCGCCGGGCAGCGCCACCGCGACGGCCACGGCGGCGAGCGCTCCCGCGTGGAGCTGCCCTTCCGCGCCGATGTTCCAGACGCGCGCCTTGAAGGCGAAGGCGACGGCCAGGCCGGTGAGGAGCAGTGGGGTGGCCCGCACCAGGGTGAAGGAGACGAAGCGGTCCCATGTACCGAAGGCGCCCCGGAAGAGGGCGGCGAAGGCGTCGCCGGGCGGATAGCCCCCGAGGGCGAGGAGGGCGGCCGCGACGGCCAGGGTGGCGAGGAGGGCGGTGGTGGCGGTCAGCACGGGGGTGAGCGCGCGGGAGGCGGTGCTCATCGGGCCTCGGTTCCGCGCGCGCTCAGCATCAGCTCGCCGATTGCGGTGGGGTTGTGGTCCTCGCGCGGCACCGGGATCAGGCGCCCCCGCACCATCACCGTGATCCTGTGCGACAGCTCGAGGATCTCGTCGAGATCGGCCGAAATCAGCACGACGCCGGGGGGGCGCTCACCGCTCTTCGCGAGGTTGGCGATCCGCTCGCGGACGGCGACCGTCGCCTTCACATCGAGACCCCGCGTGGGCGACTCGGCACCAGCAGGTCGCCGCTGCGCAGGAACTCCCGCCCCGTGACGACCTTCTGCTGATTGCCCCCCGAGAGGACGGCCGCGGCCGCGGCGGGCGAATCCGCACGCACGTCCATGTCGCGCACGAGCGCCGCGGCAGCCTCTTCCACGCCTGCCCAGTCGAGCCACGGCCCGTGCCGGTGATCGTCCCTTCCGTGCAGGGCAAAGGCGACGTTCTCGGAGATTGTGAATTCATTCACAAGCCCCTCCTGGGTCCGGTCCTGGGGGATCCAGCCCACCTCTTCGGGCAACTCGACCTCGCCCGAATCCGGCCGCAGCATCCCCGCGAGCACCGCCGCGAGGGTGCGCTGGCCGTTGCCCCCCACGCCGGCGATGCCGAGGATCTCGCCGCGGCGCAACTCCATGCTCAAGCTGCGGAGTGGCAACGTGCCCCCGCCGGTAACGGTCACGTCCCGGAGCTCGGCAACCACTTCGCTCTCGGCCACCTCGTCGCCCCGGGCCGCCGTTCCCGCCCCCGGCGCGTGCTCGACACCCGGCCCCGGCGCGTGTTCGCCGCCCGGCCTCGCCGCCACCGCACCCCCGCCGCCCATCCCCACCTCCGCCCCCACCATGGCCTCCGCCAACTCCCGGGCCGACACCTCCGCGGCCTCGCGCGTAAGCACCCACCGCCCCCCCCGCAGCACCGTCACGCGGTCGGCCGCGGCCAGCACCTCGTCCAGCTTGTGCGCCACCAGGACGATCCCGGCCCCGGCGCGCGCCACCTGACGCAGCACGGCGAAGAGTCCCTCCACCTCCTGCGGCGCCAGCACCGCCGTAGGCTCGTCCAGCAGAAGCACGCGCGTCTCGCCCATCAGCGCCTTCAGGATCTCCACCCGCTGGCGCTCCACCACCCCCAGCCCGCCGACAGGCACGTCCAACTGTACCTCCAGACCCAGTTCCTCCGCGCGCGCCTCCACCTGTTCCCGGTACCCGGGGCGGCCCACTCCGCGGCGCGTCCACGCGGCCTCGTTGAAGAGCGCCACGTTCTCGAACCCGGTGAAGCGCGGCACGAGCGAGAAGTGCTGGTGCACCATCGCGACACCGAGCCCGCGCGCCCTGCCGGCTCCCCCGGTGCCCAGCGGCTGCCCAGCGATCTCGATCCTGCCCGCATCAGGCGCCAGAATCCCGGCCGCCACGCGCGCCAGCGTCGTCTTCCCGGCGCCGTTTTCGCCCAACAGCCCGTGGATCTCGCCCGGCGCGAGCGCAAAATCGACCTCGTCGAGCGCGGTGACCGACCCGAACCGGCGCGTCACGCCCAATAGCCGCAGGGCGTCGACCACCGTCTGCGCGCGGCCCCCGTCCGTCAGGACGAAGGCGGCTCCCCAGCCGCAGGCTCGAGAAAGTCGATGGCGGGGACCTCCAGCGAGCCCGCGATTATCGCCGCGCGCGCCTCGTCGATACGCGCGAGAGCGTCAGGCGGAATGACCCCGGCCTGCGCCGGGTTCGGGACGAACTCCACACCGCCCCCTGCCAGCCCGGTCAGGACCGGCCCGGACAGCGTCCCCGCCTGCCAGTCGACGGCCGCCTGCAGGAAGACGGGAGGTATGTTGATCACCGCGCTGCCGACGATGACGTCGGGTGCGACATCGTTCTGGTCGCGGTTCATCCCGAAGGCCCAGGCCGAGCGGCCACCTGCCCGGGCCTCGCGCACGGCCTGGAAGAAGCCGAAGCTGGCCGCGTCGACATTGTGGATCAGGACATCGGCGCCCTGCCGCAACTGGGCGGCGGCGGCTTCCTTCGCAGCCGAGGCGTCGTCCCAGCTGCCGATGAACGTCTCCAGCACCGCCGCGTCCGCCCTCACCGCCTTCACACCCGCTTCAAAGGCGATGAACGTGCCCTTTGCGCTGGGGATCTCGACGCCGCCGACCATCCCCACCGTCCCCGACTGCGTAATGGCTCCGGCAGCCATGCCCGCGAGGTAGGTCGCCTCGTTCGCCCCGAAGATGATGGGGACGACGTTCGCGGAGGACCGGGACCCCGACGAGACCACGAAGGTGACGTCGGGGTACTGCTCACCCGCGCGGCTCGCGGCGTCCTGGTACTCGAAGCCGTGTCCGAAGATCAGGCCGTAGCCCGATTCTGCGTACGAAATGAAGGCCTCGTCGAACTCGGCGGGCGTCCGGGTCTGCTGATGGGAAACGCGGAAACCCAGCGAATCGCCGATCAGCTGCAGGCCTTCGTAGGCGCCTGCGTGCCAGCCGGCATCGCTCACCGGGCCGGCGGTGAGAAGGGCGGCGGCGGGCTGTCCGGTGTCGGCTGCCGGGTCGGCGCCACAGGCTGCTGCGGCGATCGACATGAAAAGCGCGGCGGCGCGCGAACGGCTGTGGCCGCGATCCATCATCGCCAAGCGGAAATCTTTCATTGCAATGCCGAGTCTGTATCTGCTCTGGTGGCCCGTCAACGTCAGACGGTACAATATACGCGGATCCCTTTACCGGGTGCCCCTGGTTCCCCTCGACCCCGATTGGAAAACCCATGAGCCAACCCCGCGACCATTGGAGCTCCAACGCAGGCCTCGTCCTCGCCGCCACCGGCAGCGCGATCGGCCTCGGCAACCTCTGGAAGTTCCCCTTCATCACCTGGGAGAACCAGGGCGGAGCGTTCGTCCTCGTCTACCTGATCTGCATCGCGGCGGTCGGCCTGCCGATCATGATGGCCGAGCTGCTGATCGGGCGGCGGAGCCAGAAGAGCGCGGTGGGGGCGTTGAAGGACGCCGTGGCGTCGAAATGGCCAGCGGGCCAGAAGCTCGGAGGACTGGTGGGGGGATGGGGCGTGCTGGCCGGCTTCATCTTGCTGAGCTACTACACGGTCATCGCGGGGTGGTCGCTCTACTACTTCGCGCAATCGATCGGGTGGACCCTCGGTGGCTTCCCGGCCGACCTGTCGCCCGGCGAGCTCTTCGATACACAGGTGAGCAACGCGGGCCTGCAGCTGGCACTCTCCCTGAGCTTCAGCGTGGGGACTATCGCGGTCGTCTACTTCGGAGTCAGCAAGGGGATCGAACGGATCGCGCGGCTCTTTCTGCCGATCCTCTTCGGGATCCTGCTGCTGATGCTCTTCAGTGCGCTCAGCATGAGCGGATCCGGCGAGGCGCTGGCCTTCATCTTCCGCCCCAACTTCAGCGAGTTGGGAACGGAGGGAGTCCTGGAGGCTCTAGGGCACTCGTTCTTCACCCTGTCGCTCGGCATGGGGGCGATGATCACCTACGGCTCCTACATCTCGCGCAAGCACTCGGTCGTGAAGGCGTCGGGAGCAATCGTGGCGCTGGACACGATCATCGCGCTGGTCGCCACCGTGATCATGTTCTCGGTGATCTTCTCGGTGGCCGGGATGCGCGACGAGGTGGGCGGCTCGACGGTCGGGATGCTCTTCATCTCGCTGCCCGAGCTGTTCTACACCGAGGTGCCCTTCGGGGTGGTGCTGGGGCCGCTCTTCTACGTGCTGGTGGCGCTGGCCGCGCTGACCTCGACGATCTCGCTGCTTGAAGTAGTGTCCGCCTACCTGATCGACCAGCGTGGACTGACGCGCCACAAGGCGACGATCGGGGCAGGTGCAGCGATCTTCGTGTTCACCATCTTCGCCGCGCTGTCGTTCACGGGAACGGGCTGGCTCTCCACCATCGAGATCTTCGAAGGCAAGGTCGGCTGGTTCTCGAACGCCGACCACTTCGTTTCCAACTGGATGTTGCCGACGGGCGGGTTCTTTCTCACGCTGGCGGCGGGCTGGTTCATGACCCGCGAGGCGACGAAGAGCGAACTGATGGACGGCACCGAGCCGCGCTGGTTCCACTACGGCGCGTGGCGCTTCTTCATCCGCTGGGTGGCTCCGATCGCCGTGTTCGCGATCATCGTCTTCGTGATCAGGGGGGTGGACTTCAGTTAGGTCGACACAACCTGCTGGACATCCTGTAGGTCAGCCGTTCCGAATCGTGCGCGCCCACCGAGGCAGGCTTGGGCACTCGGCCGCCCGATCGGCGCCGATTCGCTCGACCACTTCCCTGAGCCTGCTGCGAGGCACGACCTGCATTCTCGCATCGCGCAACGCGAGGAAGATCGCATCGTGCTGGCCGGTTTCTCCAAGCAGCTTCTTCACCAGGCCGTGACAAAGGACATCGACTGTTGATGCAAGCCGAAGCGTCGGGAAGCGGTCGGCGCAGATCCTTCTTGCCTTGCGTTCGTCGATCAGGGCGACGGCACCTCGCCCGACGGCATAGGCGATCGTGGCGGCCTCGCCGTCGTCCAGGGTCTCCTTGAATCCTCCTTCGACCAGCGACCGATAGACGGGGCCGTCGCCCGGCTCCAGTTCCACCAGCTCAATCGAACCATCGTGGATCAGCGCTTCGAGTCCCTCCCAGGATCCGTGTCCGCGGGATCCCCCCGTAAACAGCTCCCGGCGAACGGTGTCCGTCACGAGGAAGCGGTTCGGGAAACCATCGATGATGGCGGCTGCCGCCCGTGTCGCGTTGAGGTTGATGATCACACTGGCATCGGTCACGACCGGGACGTCCGGTTCACCGGGGAAGCTGGACGACTTCATCCGCCTCGCATCTCTCGGTCTCCACTCCGTCGAGGAGTTCACGCACTTCAAGCCGATGAATCTTGAGCAGTCGGGCGAACTGCCCCTCGCTGTAGTAGCCGCGCTTCCATGCCTCGCGCACCAGCAACCCCAGCCTTCGCGGGACGTAGTCCCCATCGGAAGTGTCGGCGGCCGGGTGGTGCGAGGTCCCCAGCACTCGGTCCGCTTGCCGGTTGGTGATGCCCCCGTTTGACTGAAACCAGTCCCAGGTGCCGGTTCGGGCCAAGCCCAGCTCCTCGAGGCGGCGCACCATTGCTTCGCGCGAGACGGCGAACCGGTCGGCAAGGAGGATCACGTGACGGCGGGTCAGATGCGAGTGACCGGCGGTCAGCTCGTCAAAGCGCTGCTTCACGGCCCTTGCCGGAGTCAGCAGGGAGCGCGCGAAGGTATCCGCGTATCGCTCTTCGCGCGAGCGGGGGCTTTCGTCGGACCTAAGCACGCCGGGCTCTCGCCGGGTTGAGGTAAAGTGCCCGAGCTCATGGGCGGCGGTGTAGTTTCGCCGGGCTACGGGGTGACTGGCGTTCAGGAGCACGCAAGCGCCAACGTCGTCGTTGTAGGCGAACAGTCCCGAGATGCGGCTGTCGAGACGCCGCACATGCACGCGAATCCCGAGGTCCAGTTCCATTACCGACACGATGTCCCTGACTGGGCCGGCTCCCAGCCCGAGCCACACGCGCAGCTCCTGGGCGTCCTGTTCCGCCTGGGTCTTGACATCGCCGGGCAGAATGGGTCTGGTCCGAGGAAAGTTCGGGCGCCGCGCAACGCCTAGCGCATTCTCCAGCTCGACCTCGGCGCCGACGAGATTGGTTAGCAGCCGGGCCGCCCTCTCGGTGCCGTCGCCCGAACAGCGCTCCATGCTTCGGAACTGGGGGACAAGATCGAGGTGAACCGCCTCTCGTCGCAGGATCGCGTTCGCCGACGTGCCGTACCGGATCGCGAGTCCCTGGAGCTCGTGCGTGCGGACTCGCCGCTTCCCCTGTTCAATGGCGACAAGCGTGGTGCGCGCGACCTCGATCGCCGCGGCCGCTTCGGCCTGAGTGAGGTGCGCCGTCTCTCGGGCGATGCGGAGCCGCTGGCCGATCTCGCGATCACTGGGACGCGCGGTGTTCACGGTCATCAGTTTCTCCGAATCCACTGATTGACGAATGAACTCGGCTTTAGTGCGCTGCGGTGGTCGCACCACTCATCTGCGTGCCTCTCAAGGAGGGCCACCACACGCTCCTCTATGTCGACTTTGGTTCGGAGAATGGGTCGGAGAGAGAGCGCGTGGCGTCTGACTATCCCCCGGACCCCGGGGTCTGTCATTGCAGCGAGGTGGTGCATGTGGAGGACGCCTGCGATGGCATAGTCTCGGTAGGCGCCATTTGGGTGCTTGAAGTCCGGATCTACGGCGGACTCCAACGTGGCCGCGCTCATGTCGGCGCAAACATAGGTCTCTGGGTCCTCGGCGAGACCGGCGGCGTGGATGCTTACTCGCCTCAACATGCACGCAGCGCACACCCCGCAGTGGCGCCACGAACCTCGGACGGAGCTCCAGCGATTCTGTTTCCAACAGGACTTGGTGGTCCGCCACAGTTCGTCGCCACCGATGGCGACGTAGCGAGCGAGAGTCTCCCCCTTGGTGTGCCAGAGGCGCGGGAACTCGTAGGTGATCTGCGCACCGAGGAGTGCCCGAAAGAAACGCTCCATACGATGCGTAAACTCGGGGTGGTTGCGGTAGTCGGGGTGAGCATGCCCCACAGTCACGAGCGGTGGCCCCAAGCTGCCTTGTCCGCTCTCCGGGATGATGACCCTGCTCGCGCGGGTCAGGTACGCAGCGATTCCGGAAACCGTCGCAAACGTGAATCCCCGGCTCCTTGCGCTTGATTCGTAGCTTCGCCCAACACGCACCCGGTAGGGAATCGACACGTCAGGATCCCCGTTGCCGTTCCTTGCGCTCGTTCTCCCAACTAGACGTACACGTACGACATCGTTGCCGAGACATGACTTGGCGAGTCCTGCGACGGCGAGCGAATCCATGCCTTCACTGTAGGCCAGGACGGCTGCGGACGGATCGAATAGGGAGAGGCGATCCCCCGTCGGTTCCTGAGACGAGCCCTCTCGCTGGCTAAACTCGACCGACCAGTGGTCGCCCGTAACGAACCTGAGTGCGTCCAGCAGGGCGTCCGCCACCGCTGGCTTCTTCCATCGGTCAGGGTCATCTACCGGGATACGAATCGCTAGTCGACGTGCCCATCCGTTAGAGGATCGCCGACACGATCGGTCCGCGAACTCGACGGCGGCCGCGACAAGCATCGCATCGAAGATCACTGGCTCCCATCTTGAACATGCGTAGGATTCGAGGTCCGCCGTCGAGAACTGGATGTCTTCTCCGAGCTCACACTTGAGCCAGTCGCTTGGCGACGAACCTCCCGGCTCGCAGACAGCCACGTTCTCGCCGGGGAGCCTCCCGCCGGTTGCCGACCGGGTCACAGCTGGGGCCCCTCGTCGAGCCCGCTACGCTTGGGAGGATGGCGAGTCCGAACTGATGAACCGGAATCGGCCACGATCCGGGACGCCAGCCCCCGGATATCGATCACTTTGCGAACGGCGCTGAAGCGCGCTTCAACCGGCCCCCACGTGGCCTGCTTCTCCCTAATGTAGTGCTCCTCGATGGAGCGCGAGTTTTCAAGCAGGCACTCGTTCAGCGCATCGGCTACGGCCGATTCCACGAGTCCGCGTCCCGACGCGGCACCGGTCTCCGTGGCGCTCATGTAGGTGAGGAAGGTATGCACGATCTTCGACCCGGGATGGTCCCGCCGCGGTACCTCGATCATCTCGCTGAGCCCGAATAGGTGGCCTTGGCCGTTCGGCACCATGCGGAGGACGGCCTTCAAAGGGAGCACCTCAGCCTCCTTCTCGAGCGTGCTCTCCAAGGCCTCACGACGCTCCGCGAGCGTGAAGACGTCGGTCTCCAATCGCTTCGCGACCCGCTTCCAATGCGGTCCGAGCGGCAGGCTCTTCCACGGGCCATCACTCACGTACTCTCTCCTCGGGTGGGGAGTGAATCCGGCTGAATATGTCAGGAAGTGTAGTTATGGAGTCAGACAATGTCAAATCCTTGCCTGCCCCACTGTAGGCTGCGTCGCCAACATGGCCCGCCCCCACCCGGCCACCGTCGCCAGCGCCCCACCGTGGTATCTTCCTTAAGAAGTCCACACCCATCCCTACCCGTAGAATGCGCCCCACCGTCCCAATCCCCCCCAAACTGCCGCCGGAGATCGCCTTCGGCGGCCGCGTCCTTTTCCTTGCGGACGATTCCGAGCTGATCCGGCGCCAGCTCCACGAAGGGCTGAATCCGGAGCTGACACCCGAGCTCAAGGCTCAACTCCGCGACCAGATCAGCACCGACGAGATCACCCCCGCCTACATCTGCTTCTTCTACGACGAGACGCTGGGCGAATTCCCCTACCTGGGCCTGCGGGTCGCGAGCGCGGGCGCGGGCGGCACGGGCAGCGCAGACGCCCCGGACGCCCCCGACGAGGCCCCCATCGAGCGCGGCACCGTCAAGAACGCCGGCTTCATCTGCTCGGTGGCCGGCAAGCGCCGCGGCAAGGGATCAAGCCGCGAGCAGAGCCCCTACGCCGAACTCATGGCCGGCATCAAGGTCGTCGTCAGCGAGAGCATCGAGCGCATCTACAACGAGAACTGCCAGAACCTCGGCATCCTCACCACCACCGATTTCGGCCTCATCGACCGCATCCGCTCCGGCGAGCCGATCGCACTGAGCGAATTCACCGCCGGGACCGACGACATCACCCGCCAGATCATCGAGTACGGCGGCCTGTTCGAGTTCAACATGGCGCGGCTGGGAGGCCAGGTGACGCTGCCGGCACCGCGGGCATCGGCCGGCTCCACAGGGGGCTCCACGCCCCGCCCCATGACCCTCGGCGAGAAGATCTTCGCCCGCAAATGGGTCGTGGACGCCGCCAACGAGCAGATCGGCACCGACCACGCCGAGCCCGGCGAAGCAGGCTTCTTCCGCGCCGACATCCGCTTCTCGCACGAATACGTGACCCCGATGGCCGCCATCTTCTTCGAGCAGAAGCTGGGGGCCGACGCGAAGGTGCTCGACCCCGACACGATCCTCTTCTTCCGCGATCACCTGACCTTCCTGCACAAGGTCATGAGCCAGGAGCGGATCGAGCAGGGCCTCCTCGAGGTCGCCAACCAGCTCGAGGTCAAGCAGCGCGAGTTCTCGGAGCGGCAGGGGATCCGCCTCTACGGCGAACAGCAGGGCCACGTCATGGGCTCCGAGGCGATCTGCCACTCCAAGATCCTCGAGGACTACGCCGAGCCCGGCATGCTGATCATCGGCACCGATTCGCACACTCCCCACGCGGGCGCGGTCGGGGCGCTGGCCTTCGGCGTCGGCACCACGGCGATCTTCAATTCGTGGATCACCAAGGACGTCCGCGCGCGCATCCCGCCATCGTTTAAGGTCGTCGTCACCGGCACGCCGCCCGCCAACGTCACCGCCAAGGACCTCATGCTCGAGATCCTGCGCCACCCCTACGTGCGCGACGGCCACGCCATCGGCCAGATCATCGAGTACGCGGGCCCAGTCGTGGAAGGGCTTTCTGTGGACGAAAGAGCGACCATGACCAACATGGCCGCGGAAGTGGGCGCATTCACGGGCCTCGTCGCAGCCGACGAGAGAACGGTCGAGTTCCTCGTGCAGGAACGCGGCATGCCCCTGGCCCGCGCCCGAGCGCTGGTCGAAGGCGTGCACAGCGACCCCGGCGCCGAGTACGTCAAGGTCATCGAGATCGACGCGACCGGCCTGCGCCCCATGGTCGCGCTGCCGGGCGATCCCGGAAACGGCCTCTACATCGACGAGCTCACCGACCCGGTCCCCATCGAGATTGCCTACGCCGGGTCCTGCACCGCCGGCAAGAAGGAAGACATGGACATGTACGCCCGCGTCTTCCGCGAGGCCCGCGACCGGTGGGGCCTGGGCGTCCACCCCGACGTGAACTGCTACATCCAGTGCGGCTCGACCGACGTCCGGGAATACGCGCGCGAGCAGGGGTACCTGGACCTGTTTCGCGAAATCGGTGCCGAGTTCATCGAGCCGGGATGCGGCGCGTGCATCGCCGCTGGGCCGGGGGTCACCCGCACGGCCGAGCAGGTCTCGGTGTCGTCCCAGAACCGCAATTTCCCGGGCCGCTCGGGGCCGGGCCAGCTGTACCTGGTGTCGCCGTACTCGGTGGCCGCGTCGGCGGTGGCGGGCAGGGTGGTGGGGTGGGAGCCGGGGGCGAGGGTTGAGCGGGTCGGGGCTGGGAAGCCGAGGATGCCGGTGTTGGCGTAGGGGGGCTTCGAGCACCGCTGACGGTCAGGTCCCAGGCAGCCGTCAGTGTTTGCGACCCTCCTTGATCATCTGACGAACCGAGAGGCCTTCCAGGGTGTGTGTGGCCTGAAAGGCTTTCAAATCGTCGATCGCTGCCCGGATCCCGGCTGCGTCGCGAAGTAGCCGAGCGTCGGCTCGCATGATGTCGATGTCGCCGTTCGCCGACTTATTGGGTTTGTCGTCGTTCGCGGACATTGATGATTTGTCGCCGTTCGCCTCGACGCTCATCGCCGGACGCCCCCTTGAGCGAACACCGCGTCGTCCTGTCTAACGCGCGAGTCATGGTCGAGATCGACCGTGACGCCCAAGGGCGGCTCAGCTTCGTGTACGGTCCCCCTGTCCCATCCAAGCATGCCCGTGTCCCACGTCATCTCCGCGGAACCAGGGGGCCGGATCACCAAAGGCCGGTGACCGGAATGGTCGCTGCTGGACTCGAACCAGCGACCCCTACGATGTGAGCGTAGTGCTCTACCGACTGAGCTAAGCGACCTGGAAGTACCCCCACGGGGAATCGAACCCCGGTCTCCTGGCTGAGAACCAGGTATCCTAGTCCACTAGACGATGGGGGCGTCCGTGCTCCCGCCTGTCGACATCCGCGACGCCGGAGGCGAGGGGCAGGTAAGCTAAAGGGAATGCGGGGATCGCTCAAGTAGCGTCTCGCTGCTCGAACGGATTCAGGAGCGGGACGCCCAGCCGGTGGAAGTCCCGGACATTTCGGGTGACGACCGTCAGGCGGTGAACCACAGCAGTGGCCGCGATCATGGCATCCTCGAGATGGGCACGTGACCGGCGGTGCTTGAACCGGGCCCACTCCCTGAACGCGGTCGCGTCCATCGGCAACACGCCGTACGAATCGACAACGGCGTCGAGCCAGGCTTCCAACGCGTAGGCCTTGTCGGGATTCCGCTCCCGCACGTTCTCGATTCCTGCCTGGATCTCTCCCACAGTGACCGCCGAAAGGAAGAGTTGATCGGACGGTACACCGGCAAGCCATCCGAGTACCGATGGATTGGGCTGCGGTCGGCGAAGCTCGGATACGACGTTGGTGTCGAGAAGATACAAGACCTACTCCAGAGGGGGCGGTTCCCTGTGACGATATCGGGTGCGGGGAGGGGTCAGGGTTTCCGTGCGAGCTTCCGGAGCCAACAACAGTTCCTTGAGGTCCCGTCTGGCGAGTTTCTTCAGTCGCACCCATTCGTCGATCGAGATCAGCACAGCGGTTTCCACGCCCCGCTTGGTCACGAGCTGCGGTCCTTCGGACTCGGTCGATTCGAGCATTTCGCTGAAACGAGCCTTGGCTTCCTGAACCTGCCATACTCTTGGCACCGCGACCTCCTGATCCGCCCTTTACTGACTAGTTATCAGACTAGTCTGTTCGATGCAGTGAGTCAAGTCCGAAGCGCCCACTCTCGCGTACCCCGGCTCTGTCGACACATTTAGAGAACGATGAACCCAAACCCCCAAGTCCTCATCCTCGGCGGTGGCCCCGCAGGAGCCGCGGCGGCGCGGTTGCTCGCGCAGTGGGGGCATGAGGTCGTGGTCGTGGAGCGTTCACCCGACGCCGACCCGGCCGCGCAGTCGCTCGCCGAATCGCTGCCGCCCAGCACGCGCAAGGTGCTGGCCGCGACGGGGCTGCTGGGGGTGGTGGAGGCGGGGGGATTCCACCCGAACGGCGGCAACACGGCGCTGTGGGGCGGCGAGGGCCGCCGCGACGACTTCGCGGGGGGCGCGACCGGTTTCCACATCCTGCGGTCGCGGTTCGACGGGTTGCTGCGTGAGGCGGCGGCGGGGGCCGGGGCGGAGATCGTGGGGGGCGTGGCCAGGTTGCCGAAGCGGAGGGCAGAGGGGGAGGGGTGGCGGGTCGAGGTCGCGCTCGACAGCGGGAAGCGCGTCGGTATCGAGCCGGGTTGGGTGCTGGATTGCACCGGCCGCGCGGGGGTGCTGGCGCGTCGCTACCGGGTCCCGGAGTCCGAAGCGCCGACGCTCGCGGTGGTGCGCAGGTATCGCAGCGAGGACGGGTGGGGGAACGTCGACGACACGCACGCCCTCGTGGAGAGCTACGGGCGCGGCTGGGCCTGGTCGGTACCCACCTCGGAGCACGAGCGCCATGTGGCGGTGATGGTCGACCCTGAACTCCAGGCCGTCATGGAGGGGGCCACCGACCTTTCGGCTGCCTTCGAGGCCGAGATCGAAAACACCGCCCTCATGCGATCCATCACAACCTCCGCCGGGGCTGCCGGCGACGCCTGGGCGGTGACCGCGTCGATGTACAGCTCTTCGAAGTTTGCGGTGGGCCGGGCGCTGCTCGTGGGCGACGCGGCCTCGTTCGCCGACCCGATGTCGTCGTACGGGGTCAAGAAGGCGCTGGCATCGGCGTGGCTTGCGGCGGTTACCGTCAACACCGCGATCCGCACGCCGGAGCTCGCGGACGCCGCGGCCGACTTCTACGAGCGACGCGAGCGCGAGATGTACCGATCATTGCGCGACGAGCTCGCCACCCAAGTCGCCGGGACGGGTGGGAAGGGGGCGGGCGCAGCGGCCGCCGACGCGGGAGCGGCCGACTTCTGGGACAGACGGGCCCAGTGGCTCTCCGACCGGCCGGAGGCTGCCGCCGAAGCCAACTCGCCCAACGGGCCCGACGCCGAGGCACTTCGCGACGACCCCGAAGTGCGGGCCGCATTCCACGCGCTCCGGCTCGGCTCCGGACGCCTCCGGGTGGGACGTCGCGACACCATCGACCAGCCGCTGGTGATCGGGAACCGCATCCGCCTGGCGCCGGCCCTCGTCACGCCGCGATTTCCCGGCGGAGTCCGCTTCTTCCGGGACGTCGACCTGCTTCGTGTCGTGCACCTCGCCACCGGCTTGCCGAACCCCGGTGCGCTCTACGAGGCGTACTCGGAGTGGGCCGCGCGCGAAGACCTGCCGCCGATCGACCTGGCCAACTTCATCGGGGTGGTGGCGCTGCTGATCGCGGACGGGGTGCTGGTGCCGGGGCCCGAGCGTTGATCGGCGTGCAAACCGCCGCCCGCTGACAGTCGCTGACGGCAAACTTTTGACGCGGGCCAGCGCCGGTGCTAAATCACAAAGGCTCGCCATCGACGATGCCCGAAGACGGAGCCGATCCGCCCGGATGAAACGCCTCGCCACCGCCGGAACAGTTGTTTCGATGCTCCTGCTCGCCACCGGGGCCCAGGCCCAGGAGGCGGAGGAAGAGGCCGGGATCGCCGTAGCCGACCAGCTGGTCGTCGAGACCTGCGATCAGTGCCACCGTGTCGACGACGACGGCATGATGACGCGCGTCTCGTACATGCGGAAGACGCCCGAGGGGTGGCAGCAGTCGATCCGGCGCATGGTCACGCTCAACGACGTCGAGCTCGAGCCCGAGGCCGCCCGCGACATCGTGCGCTACCTCTCCGACCACCACGGCATCGCACCCGAGGAACTGCGCCCCGCCCGCTTCGAGGTGGAGCGCCGCCTGATCGACTGGTCCTACGAGGGTGACGAGGACGTTACCCGCACCTGCAGCAGCTGCCACTCGATGGGGCGCGTGGTCACCCAGCGCCGCACGAAGGAAGAGTGGGACCTGCTGATGGCCATGCACCGCGGGTACTATCCGCTCTCCGACACGCAGGGGTTCCGGAGGTCCGGGCCGCCCGATCCCGACGCGACGGACAACCGCCATCCGATGGACAAGGCGATCGACGAGCTGTCCGGCAAGTTCCCGCTGACCACCGCCGATTGGACGTCGTGGTCGGCGACGATGCGGCCGCCGCGGATCGCCGGCACGTGGGCGCTGCGGGGTCACGACCCTGGCGGCGGCCCGATCTACGGCACGGTGGAGATCTCGCAGGGCGCGGACGAGGGGAACTTCGACACCAGTATTCGCTACGCCTACGCGCGGTCGGGCGACGAGGTCGAGCGCGAGGGGCGCGCGATCGTCTACACCGGGTACCAGTGGCGCGGCCGTTCCTTCGAGGGCGGCAGCGAAGAGACGGCGCTGCGCGAAGTGATGATGGTGGAGCGCGGCTGGAACGAGATCAACGGGCGCTGGTTCGCCGGCGACTACGACGAGTTCGGACCCGACGTGACGCTGGTGCGGGTTGACGGACCCGTGGTCCTGGGGCTGCACCCCGGCGCGCTCCGCTCGGGCAGCAGCGCGACCGTCACCGTGCACGGCGCGAACCTGCCCACCGGGCTGGGCGCGGCCGACCTCGACCTCGGCCCCGGCGTCGAAGTCGTGAGCGTGACGCAGAGCGCCCCTGACATGTTTGCCGCCGAAGTGACCGCCAGCGACGATGCCGCGCCAGGCGCCCGCGACGTTTTCCTGGCGGGCCGCCCGGTCCCCGGACACCTCACCGTCTACGGGACCGTCGACCGGATTCTGGTCACGCCCGAAGCCGGGATGGCGCGGCTCGGCGGCGGCGCCTTCCCGAAGGGCTACGCCCAGTTTGAAGCCACCGCCTTCAGCAACGGCGCCGACGGCAAGCCCGACACGGACGACGACCTGGATCTCGGCTTCGTCGACGTCGAGTGGTCGCTGGAGGAATACTCGGCGATCTTCGACGACAAAGACCTCGAATACGTGGGCTCGCTCGACGAGAACGGCCTCTTCCACCCGGCACTCGACGGCCCCAACCCCGACCGCGACGGCATGCGCAACAACGTCGGCGACGTCTGGACGGTGGCCACCTACCGCGGACCCGACGGCGAGGAAGTGCGGGGCCGCGGGCACCTGATCGTCACGGTGCCGCTCTACATGCGGTGGGAGCCCTGGCGGGTCCAGATGGGCCCGGGCGTGCCGCGCAGAACTTCGGACATGGGGAACGGAAGATGAGCACCGTCGCGACAACCGCTACGCCCGGCCTGGGAGCCGCCGCATCGGGACTGACCACACCCGAGCCCACATTCCTCGCCCAGCGCGAGTTCCACCCCTTCGAAGCCGGCGGCGAGACCTTCCTCTACCTGGTCCCCTCGGCCGCGGTCTTCCACCTCGACGAGGCCTCGCTGACCGTCCTGCAGGCGCTCGACGCCGGCGCCGCCAGCGAAGAGGCCCTGGTCACCGCCCTGGCCCCGCGCTTCGGCGAGCGCACCGTCCGCCGGAGCCTCGCCGAACTGATGCGCGTGCAGGCGATCGGCTTCACCACGGCCCCGAAGGAAACCTTCCCGCGGGTGCTGCCAGCGGCCGACTTCCCGCTCACCACGATGGTCCTCAACGTCACCAACAAGTGCAACCTGGCGTGCACGTACTGCTACGAGTACGGCGAGGACAAGATCGTCGACACCACCTGCGACCCCGCGCCCAACTACATGAGCGAGGAGACCGCGCGGAAGAGCGTCGACTTCATGTTCGAGCAATCGGGCGATCTGCCGGTCGCGCACCTCACCTTCTTCGGCGGCGAGACGCTGCTCAACTTCAAGGTCCTGAAGAAGACGGCGGCCTACGCACGCGAACGCGCCAAGGAACTGGGGAAGGACGTCGATTTCTCGCTCACGACCAACGGCACGCTGCTCCGCGACGAAGTCATCGACTGGCTGGCGGACAACCGGATCGGCGTCACGGTCAGCATCGACGGGCCCAAGGAGACGCAGGACAGGTTCCGCGTCTTCAAGAACGGCATGGGCAGCTACGATTACGCGATGCCGAAGATCAAGCGCCTGCTGGAGCGCCACCGCACCCGCCCGATCGGGGCCCGCGTGACGCTCACCCGCCAGACCCTCGACGTGCCGCGGATCTTCCACCACCTGCGCAACGAGATCGGGTTCTGGGAGGTCGGCTTCGCACCAGTGACGACCGCGGACGGCCGCGGCTACGCCATCGAGGACACCGGCTTCGACCGCATGCTCGGCCAGTTCGAGGAGCTGGCGCACGAGTTCCTGGACTACGCGGTCGAAGACAGGCACCACGGGTTCTCGAACGTCAAGGACACGATCGAGGAGATCCACAAGGGCGTCAGCAAGGCATTCCCCTGCGGCGCCGGGCTGGGCCTGATGGGCGTGGCCACCGACGGCGAAGTCGCGCTCTGCCACCGCTTCGCGGGCTCGGACGACCACAGCATCGGCTCGGTGCACAATGGTCTCGACCGCAAGAAGCAGTTCGAGTTCCTCGGACACCACCACGTGGCCAACAAGACCGACTGCAACACCTGCTGGGCGCGGCCGCTCTGCGCGGGCGGCTGCTATCACGAGGCCCATGTGCGCTACGGCGACACGGGCAACGCGAACCTGCACTATTGTGATTGGATCCGGAGCTGGACCAACACCTGCCTGGAGGTATACGGCGAGATCGCGGTCAAGAACCCGGGTTATCTGGATCAGTTCAACGCATGAAGGACGATCGCGTCAGCTGACTGGTCATCGTGACCGGTCAGATGGCGTGGTGACATGAGGAGGCGAAAAAGTGGATCATCTGAAAGCCATCAATCAGAAGGCGCAGCGGATTCAGGCGCACGTGGCGCCGGGGGTGCCCGAGGAGGTCTCCGGATCGCCGGGGGCAGCGAACGGGGGCACGGCCGACGCGCCCGCGAACGGCGACGCCGACCTCGATGTCGTCGCGCTCGAGAGTGGCCCCGGCCAGTCCGGGCCGCACATTCCGCTGGGGTGTTCGCTCGTGTTCGCGCCCGGTTGGGAAGTGGACTCGACGGGCGGCACGGCCGGACTCTGTCAGCCCGTCGAACGCGACCTCTTCGACTGCCACCTGGCCTGCTTCTGGCCCGCCCATGTCCCGGACCAGCTGAATCACGCGCCGGACTGGACCGGCAAGTGCGCCGCCGCGCAGAAGGACTGGCGCAAGATCGACCTGATCTTCCCGTAATGCGCAGCGCAGCGCTCCTCACGGCCGGCCTGCTCGCCCTCCCCGGCACCGCCCTCGCCCAGGGCGGCGGCAACGGCGTCATCTACATGGCGGCGTACGACCACGCGATCCACGTCATCGACGAGAACACCCTCGAGGTCGTGGACAAGATCCCGACCTCGATCGGCATCCCGATCGGCCTCACGCTCTCGAAGAACCACGAGCGCATCTACGTGCGCGACGCCGAGTTCGAGGAAATCGAGATCATCGACGTGGCGAGCCAGGAGTCGATCGACAGCTTCACCCTCAGCCGCGGGGGGGACAGAAAGGTGCGGATCTGGGGAATGGAGGTCGACCCGGCCGAGGAGTTCATCATCCTCAACACCATGCGCTACACCAAGCGCATCGACCGCTGGGAGATCGACGAAGCGGTGCTTTTGAAGTACGACCTGACCGAGAAGGAGGTCACCGACACGATCCCCTGGCCGGAGGGCGAAGGCGGCCGCAGGGCGCGGCTGATGTTCTCGCCCGAGGGCGACTACCTGTACTTCTTCAGCCGGGGCAACATCATCGCCCTCGAGACCGAGGAGTTCACGGAAGTGGACCGCTGGGACCTGTCCCGCCCGATCGAGGAGGGGCTGGGACGTTTCAGCTTCGGCTTCCCCACGAGCCCCCACGACGACGAGGGCTTCCACACCGGCCTCTTCAACTTCACCGATCCCGTTCAGAACCGCCGCATGATGGGGATCGCGCGGGTCAACCTGGCAGAGCGGGATGTCGACTTCTTCACCCTGGGGCCGAGCTCTCCGGTCAGCTTCCGCCTCGCGCCCGGCGGCCAGAAGGCGTACGGGCTGGTGCAGCAGATCGGCAACTACGAGTTCTGGACCTTCGACATCGAGGGGCGCCGCGTCGAGAGCCGCCAGCGCTTCCCGGGCCGTCCCCGCATGGGCCTGGAGATCAGTTCCAACGGCGAGCTGCTCTACATCTACAACGCCGGCGCGACGATCGACGTCTATGACGCCGACAGCTACGAGTTCCTGCGGACCGTGACCTTCGACGCCGACATGACCAGCTTCGTGATGATCCCGGAGGGAACCGGCCCCCGGGCGAACTGAGGGGCAACCCGTCCGGCGCGGAGGCGCCCTGATGGCCATTCTGGACGCCGAACTCCGGCGCGGACTCGCGTACGTCGTCCCCTACAAGTGGCGGCTCGCGGTCATCCTCGCGCTCAACCTGGCCGGGACCGCGCTCGCGCTCTACGTCCCCTTCCTCACCCGCACCCTGGTCGACGACGCGCTTCTCGGGCAGAACCTGAGCGCGCTGGTCCGGGTCGTCGTCCTCTTCACGGGCGTCACCGCCGCCAGCTTCGTGCTCAACTTCGCCAGCGGGATGCGCTACACGAAGGTGTCGGCCGAGATCCTCTTCGACATGCGGCTCGCGGTGTACCGGCACCTGCAGCGACTGTCGCCGCGCTTCTTCGCGCGGACGCCCCTCGGCGAGATCATGTCGCGGATCAACAACGATGTGGGCGAGATCCAGCGGGTGCTCGCGGATACGGCGCTGGCGTGGATCGGGAACGTGGCATTTCTCGTTGGGACGGTGGCCATGCTCCTGGTGCTCGACTGGCAGCTGTTCCTGGCCGCCGCGGCGCTGCTGCCGCCCGCGATCTGGGCGATCGTGCGCTACCGCCGCCGCCTCGAGGTGCGCGTGCGCGTCATGCGCGAACGGAGCGCGAGCATCGGCACCTTCCTGATCGAGACGCTGCGCGGGGTGCGCCTGGTGGCCGCCTCGAACGCCGCCGAGCGCGAGGCGGGGCGCTTCCGCGAACACAACGACGCGTTCGTACGCTCGCTCATGTCGATGCAGCGGCTCCGCTACCTGTCCGGAGGCCTGCCGGGACTGCTCCTGTCGGCGAGCACGGCGGTGGTCTTCCTCTACGGCGGCTCGCGCGTGATCGACGGCGCACTCACCCTGGGCACCTTCACCGCGTTCATGGCCTACCAGATGCGCCTGATCGGTCCGGTGCAGGGCCTGATGGGGCTGTACACGGGAATCGCGACGGCGAGGGTCTCGCTGCGCCGTGTGCACGAACTCGTCGACGAGCCGATCGAGGTGGTGGACGCGCCCGCCCCGGCCGCGCTGGGCCCCGTGCGCGGGGAGCTGGTCTTCGAGGACGTGTCGTGCGGGCACGGGCGGGGAGGCGCGGTGCTGGAGGGGTTCGGGATGACCGTCTCGCCGGGTGAGGTGGTCGCTCTGGTGGGTCCGTCAGGGGGAGGCAAGTCGACGGTGGCCGACCTGATTGTCCGCCATCTCGACCCGGATGCCGGGCGTGTCTTGCTGGACGGGAGGGATGTGCGGGACATCAGTCTGGCTGAGTTGCGCGCGAATGTCTCCCTCGTCGACCAGACAGCGTTCGTCTTCAACACCTCGATCCTGGAGAACGTGCGGTACGCGCGGCCGGACGCCGACGAGGCGGCGGTGATGCGGGCCGTGGAGCGGGCGGGGCTGCGCGATTTCGTGGCGCGGCTGCCCGACGGTCTCGGCACGGTTGTGGGCGAGGACGGCCGCCAGCTCTCGGCCGGGGAGCGCCAGCGCGTGGCGATCGCGAGGGCGCTGCTGGCGGATCCGGCGGTGCTGGTGCTGGACGAGGCGACGAGCGCGCTGGACGCGGAAGCCCAGGCGCACGTGGTGCGCGCGTACCGCGAAGTGATGAGGGGGCGGACGACCGTGCTGATCACGCACCGGGAGGAGATGCTGCGGGGGGTGGATCGGGTGGTGGGGGTGGGTGGGTAGGGTGGTAGTGGTCGCCGACCAGCCGCTTGTGACAATAGTCGATTGCCGGCTACCCTGATGTGTTAAGCGCTTGGGACTGGACTGGATAATCGAATTGGTTCGTGACGACCGTGATCGGGAGGAGATTCATCTTTACGCGATACTGGACTAGGCGGCACAACTACGGCAGCCACCGGGCACCCGGCCGTGCTAGGGTATCCGTAGTTCGCTACAGCGTGCTTGTGGGTTGCCTCGCCTTGACTGCGTCTCATCGCAGCCCCGATCCGCCCCAGGTACTTCCCGACCTTGCGCTGGAGTGTGAGCAGGCGGTTGCGGTCGCGGAGCTAACCGAGGTGCGGGAGATCGACCTCCTGCTACAACCTGGCCCGCCATTCGGCAACGAGCTGCCAAACCCCTTGGGTCGGGTCTTGGGCGTGGCATGGACACCAGATACCGACGCCCTTCATGTACTGGATGGCACGGACGGCGTGGTTGTCTACGATACGCTTGGGAACATGCTGGCTTCCTATGGTGGGATCGGCGAGGGACCGGGCGAGTTCCAGGGACAGCGTGGCGACCATGGAGGAGGTGGGGGACAGTACAACCAGGTGGCCTCGTTGGACGATGGATATGTGCTGGTGCACGATCTGGGGCCGTTGCACCTGTTTACCGCCGATGGCGAATTTGTGAATCGCGTCGGTACGAGCGCCGAAATCGAGGGTCCGTTCGCGGTCAGACACTTGGCCGGGATCGGCGATAGGCGGGCGATCACGGCGGTCACGGGTGGCGTCCGTCAGCTCGATTCTCCTTATAAGACTGGTAGACAGACGCTTGGCGTGGCCAACGCAGGTCCAGACGGTCTCGCGCTGCAACCGATTGCCTTTGTGCGCAACCGGTTCTCGGACCGCTCGTACACGTCTTTCCCTCCGCGTTCCCCGTACGACGGCTGGACCAGGCGGTTGTGGGACGCGCGCCCAGCACTACTGGCAACGCTTCCGTCGGAGTCGGCTGGTATCTGCCTCTTTGATCCCGACGATCTTGAACTGGACACGGCAATCCAACTGGCCGTCCCGAACATCCGGGTCGACGGAGCCGAGCGACGGCGTGTGATCAGAGAGCTTCAGGACAGGTTCCCCAGACCGCCCGTTGCCGGCGGGACCTGGGAGGACTTCTACCCATTCTGGCCGGAGCACCTGCCGATTGGGCTCGATGTTGTCGCCGCACCCGGCAACGCGGTTTGGGTGGAACGAGCGACAGGGCCGAGTACGCGAGTCGTGGACATCTACGATGACGAATTGGGCTATCGCGGAACCGCCGCCCTGCCGTTCGACAGGCTTCCAATCGGGTTTGATGATCGCTGCGCGTACGTCGTAACCAGCGAACCTGCGGGCGAGTCTGTCAGCGAGCTTCCATTCTATGGTTTGCAGCGCTGGTGTCCCCGCTCTGGTCCATCCCGCGTTGGGCCACCCGTTCCAGCGCAGCATCGGTCGGCGATCAGGGGATTGGCAAGTCTTCCGGCGGCTGCTGCAGACCCGAGTCCCGGGCCGCCTTCCGTTCACGTCTCCAGCGGTACAGGGCCCAGCAGATTCCACCCGCGACGGCATAGGCCACGGCACTCGTGATCGGGATCGGGTCCGCGGCACCACCCCGCAACATCAGGAAGGCCAGGACCGCGACCGCGATCAGCAGTGCCGCCAGGGCAAGCTGCTTCCAATTGGTGAACAAGTCGGATTCACGCGCCAGGGCGGCAATCCGGGTGAGGACGCTTCGGTCCGGTTCACTAATTTCGTCACCGGTCTGCGCCTCTCGATCGTGCAGAAGGCGCGCGCCTTGTTGAATCTGCCAGTCCAGCCAGCATTCCTCGCAGGTCTGGAGGTGCTCGACCACTGCGGGATCGCTCCGGGGAGTGCCTGCTCGCCGGAGAGCAGCCAGATCAGGACAAGTCATCTTTGAAAGCCTTGAGCAGAGTGCGGAGTTTGATCCTCGCGTGTCGGAGATGGGACCTTATTGTGGCGGGGCTTACTCCCAGCTTTCTTGCCGCCGCACCGGGACTGTTTCCCTTGATGTGGACGACTACGAAGGCCTCGGCCTGGCGGGCCGGAAGCTTCGCCAAGGCTTGCTTCAGCGTATCGAGGAAACGCCGGTAGTTCAACAGCCTTCCCGGGTCGCTGAGGAGTTCCTTCGCGTCCTGCACCGGGACGACCTCAACCGAGTAGCGATTCATTGCGGAAGCCCGTGCCAACCTCCTGGCGCGCCAGTTGCGAGCATGATGATGCGTCAGCCTCGCGATCCATGCCGATAGAGATCCACGGTGCTCGTAGCGGAGCCTCTGCTTCCAGATTCGGACGCAGACCTCCTGGTAGAGATCATCTCGTTCATCACCGTCTTGTGCGTAGGACCCCGTGATGGCCTTGATCAGGTGACCGTGGGACTCCAGCAGCGCCCGGAACGCATCCGGGTCGCCTCGTCGGAAAGCCTCGATGTCAATTCCCGAGCCCGACGAGGTGTCGCTCATCCATACCGCCGACTGCGGGTGAGATACACCAGTAGCAGGCCTTCGGCCAGTGGGACGGACAGTGGCAACCAGGCGGTTAGCACGCCGGAGCGAAACTCTCCGCTCCTCAGAAACGGCTGTATGGGTGATGAAAGACCAAGGGCAAGGAAGAAAGCGATCCCGCCCAGCACACCGATCGCGAGCAATGCGGTTCTTCGAGCTCCCCGTTTGAGATCGACAGTCAGCTCGGAGGCAAGCAAACCGAGAAATACGTTGACCAGGCCGAAGACTGCCATGGAGAGTGGAGCGTGCAGACGCCAATGGAGAATGTTTGGAGGTTGCCGTTCGGGACTGTCGATGCTCAGGCTGTATTGGTCCGGTGGGTTTTCCTCAACAAAGCGGAGATTCCGCAGCATGCCGACTGGTGTCCATGCACCAAACTGCCGAGTGTCCTCGGTCGCACTCCCCAAACTGGCATAGTACTGGTGGCTTACCATAGGGGATAACCAGGCGTCCGTGACGTAGGTAACCGACCCCAAGGCAAGGCCCGCCACGAGGGCTAATCGGAGAGCGGGACGCGAATGGCCGAGCTTCCGGGCCAATCCCACACCTGCCGCAAACAGTGCAAACGGGAACACAAGAGCCAGATCGCTCAGGGTGATGTTCACCCATCGGAGGAACGAACCCGACCATTCGTATGGAGGCCAACGGAAGCGGAGCAGCGGGGCAGCCGCCACGAACAACACGCACCACGGCAATATCGCTCTGGCGATTATTGCGAACAGCCGTTGGCTTTCTTGCCTATCCCGAATGATCGTCACGGTCTCGTTGTCCATATGTGAGGGTCGTCGTCCGCTCGGTGCCGGCCCATGCATTGACCAAGTAACAGATCACGCGCCTGAGACGTGCAACAATGAACTTCCGCGCCCAGGCACCGCACATGGCTTCACCGAGAGCGCAATGTAAAGCCAACACGACATAATGTAAGGTATGACTTACATAGCCATCTTCATTCCCGCTGTCTGGCGAGGGGGACATTGCACGCTTTCCGGGTGGGCGCTGTTGTAAGGGAAACCCCGTGTTTTCCGAACCCCAGGCTGTCGGCATCCCGGCCCTGCCTTGCCATGAAAGGAAGATGGCGATGAAGCTTCGCAGAAGCCTGGGATTCGCGATGGTCGTCGCCTCTGCACCTTCGCAACTGACCGCTCAGACCGAGACCATCGACCTCTCCGGGCATGCTCTCAAAACTGTCATCCCCGCCGAGTTCGATGGAGGTCAATTCGCGCGGATTGGCGGAATTGTCGTTTCGGACGGGAGCATTTGGGTGGCTGACCGCGACGAAGCGAGGGTGCTGCTGTTTGATCTGGATGGGCGGTTGAGGGCGGAGCATGGACGCGAGCGCAGCGGATCCGCCGAGCTCCTGTTCACTTCGGACATGCGGCTTGATCCGGTAACGACGGCCGTCGGTCCCGACCTGGACCGCGTGGAACGCTTCGACCTCGACGGCGACCACCTGGCAAGCGCCCCCCACGAAGGCCGTCCGGCGACCAGCTTGGGTACGCTGGCCGCGCCCCTCTTCCACCCGGACGGCAGCCGGCTGAACACAGTGGCGAGCTACCACATCGAAACGGAAAGATGGCCCTCGCGGTTGGATGAAATCTTCGACCCACCAACTGGCGAATCCGGGGCGTGGACATCCGTGGTCGACTCCATGGCCGTGCTGGTCGACGGAGTCACAGGGATGCTCACGCGCCTCACGGTCCGCAACGGATCGCTGGTCGCGGATACATTCGACCTGTCGGACACGGGCTCGTTCGCGACGCGGATTCTGGTTGGCCGGAACGATGAGATCTGGGTGAGGACCTCGGTCGCAGGCCGGCACGAGGAGTGGGACATCGTCGAGCCTGGCTCACAGCGGAGGTGGCACGTCGTGTTTCCGGAGAGATTTGAGCTTAAGGCCGTGTACGACACCCACCTCTACGGGATCTTGAAGAACGAGCTCGACATCCCAAGCGTGGTAAGAATCGCGGATACACCGCGGTAGGATTACACGAGGAAACCCCAGGGTTGGAAGCATGAACGAGACCAGGCATCGCCCCAACGCCGCCATTTCACCGCGGAGCGCCCCGAAGTCACGCCTCGTGTTGTCTCTACATATCCTGAGTGTCGCCATCGTCATCGGCCTCGCGCCAATCGCGCTCGCAGCCCAGCAGATGGACACCGTGGACCTCTCCAGTGAAGTCCACGAGACCGTCATCCCCCCCGAATTTGCCGGTGGCTTTTTTGCCCGGATCGGAGGCGTGGTCGTCGATGAACGGGGAATCTGGGTCGTCGACCGAGGCCACACGACTGTGCTGCGCTTCGACCACGATGGCGTCTTGAGGACGGCATACGGACGCGAAGGGAGCGGGCCTGGCGAATTCCTCCTGCCATCGGTCCCCAGGGTGGACTCGATAGTAACGGTGACCGACGTGCGACTCGGGCGGATCGTACGTTTCACCCTGGAGGGCGATCACATTGAGACCACCCGGCAGGAACGTCGGCCCGTCACCTCCGGCGGGATGGAGGTTCCCCTGGGGGATGTGCTTCCCCTGTCCGATGGCTACCTGATCAGTGCCACTGCAGGATGGTATTCCTTCGGGGGGTCGGCCCCCAGCGACCCCTTCAGCCATGTCCTGCTCTTCCACCCGGACGGCGCGCGGGTGGATACGCTAGCCAGCTATCACATCGATTCCGGCAGGTGGGATGCGCCCGGCCGGCTTGGCGGTAACTTCGAGACCGGACTGGGCATGTCGGGGTCATGGGCGGTGATGGGCGATTCCCTGGCGGTGCTGGCCGACGGGATAGCCGGCACACTGACTCGCATCCGCATCCGCGACGGAGTGCCCGTGGCCGACACGATTGACACGGGGATGAGGGCACGTCCGGTCAGCGACCGTGACATGGCCAACTTCGAGGCGCGTCTTCGTGAGGACAAGCCAGACCTGCCGCGTCGAATCGAGTTCGAGATGGCAGAAGGATGGTCTGTCGCGACCGGGATCTTCCCGGGCGAGAATGGCGAACTCTGGCTAAGCCAGGCCGTCCGGGGCGAACAGCAGGAATGGGTTGTCGTGAAGCCGGGCTCCACTCGGAAGTGGCGAGTTGTGCTTTCCGGGCGATTCAGGTTGAGAGCGATCCACGATGGCTACTTGTATGGCGTGGCTCTGGACGAGCTTGATGTAGCCAGCGTGGCGCGAATCGCGGATCCGCGGGGGTAGAATGCCCCAAACACTGACACAGGGTGTGACAAGATGATCAAACGCAGGCATGCAGTCACAGTGGTCGCGCAAGCACTCGTCGCGGCAACCCTTTTGCCTGCCCGTCCAGCGGCAGCCCAGGAGATCATCGAGCTGCCGGCGGAGGACCGCCGCTTGGAAGCCGACCTCGAAGACGTGTACCGCGTGGGCACGATGACAGGTGAGGATTGGGAGCAGTTCGGAAACGTGCGCCGGGTAGGCTTCGATGCCGAGGGGAAGCTGTGCGTCTTCGACAACCAGGCGGACCGCATCCATGTGGTGGGCCGGGTTGGCCAGTACCTCCGTACATTGGGGCGGTCGGGCGAGGGGCCGGGCAAGTCGTCTAACTGTGCATCCCGCCCGGGAAGAAAGCGTACCGCCACCGGCCACCAACCCCCCGTTGTTGTCCCCACCACCCACGGAATGGCGTAGTCCCGGGCACGCCCAGCGGGGTCATGACACAGGCGGCCACGAACAACCGGAGGTCGAGCGGCGCACCACGACCGCGGGCCATGACTGGACCGACCGGGCTAGCTCGGCGGCGACGCTCATTCGTCGTCGCCCCCCCGCGGTTGTGGTCGGCCGATGAGCTCGGGGAAGACGTAGACAATGACGCCGCTGTGCGGTTCGTTGTCTACGTCGACGTATCCGGCCTGGACCATCTCGCCGAGGCAGCCCTCGACGCGCTCCCAGTCCATGCCGGTGGCCAGGACGCCTTGGGTGACGGTTAGCTTCCCGTCGCCGCGCTGGGCCTCATGAAGTAGCAGGGTGCGAAGATCCTGCGGTTGGGCTGCCCGTTCGTCCGGTGCCGACCCCGGCGCGGAGTCTGTTTCGGGCGCGTGGACAGGTGTGTCCGCGGGGCTCTGGACGATAAAGGGCGCGGAGGCAGTGGGAGGGATGGGGTCGTCCCTCGGCGTCGCTTGGGCTGAACGCCAGCCTAAGCCCCGGAGGAGTGGCGGTCGACGTACCGTGGTTGACACCGCGGCGGCGCGTTTGCCGTCGGAATCGAGGCGGCGGACCCATCGCGGTATCTCCACAGAGTCGAGAAAGAGCAACGCGACCGGGCCTAGCCATAGAAGAGGTTCGGTCGCGAAGAGCGCGGCGGTAACCAAGGCCCAGAACACACACAACCAGACGGCTCGCGGCTTGCCAAGATAGACACGGTGCCAACCCAGCCATCCGGTGAGCGCGAAGTAGAGGTAGCCAAGGAGGATGGACTTCCCCGAATGCTTGCGCGCCGCTGGAGGGATCCAGGCCTGTGGTGCGGTGGCTGACGCGGAGGCCGCAGCGGTCGCCTGGTTGGTGTTCGTCATGTTGACGTTGACGACGGTCTGGGGTGGAGGTGTGGGTTGTGGCTGGTCAGACATCGAGGAGGGCCTCCGAGGGGAAGAAGGGCCGGTGTGGTGGCGGGTACACAGTTGCATATACACTCCACCAAGTGAAAGATGTCAGCATTTTAGCACCTTAGCAGACTCGGAGCGCGTGTGCTGTCAGCCTTGTTCGTTGGGCGGAACCCCGAAGAGGTTGATCCAGGCGAGCGCAGGGGACCGGAGGGTCTTGGAGAGATGGATGGCCCGGGCAACTTCGTACACGGACATCCCGCCGGGGTAGAGAAGCCCGGGCAAGTCCCAGGGGTGTATGCAGGCGAAGACGTGCCACACCTGGTCGCGCTGGATGAGTGTCATTCTGTCGGCGCGGAAGATTCGGGATAGCTCAGCTCCGGTGGGACGATCCGGATAGCCCGCGAGATGGCCTCCTGAGAGGTGCGCGAAGAAGCCGCGAACGTCGTCGGCGGATGGTGCGGGGTCGGCCTTGGTGTGGGCCCGGGGGTAGTCGAACCAGGTAAGGGGCAGGGGTATGCGGGATCTGCCCGTGAAGTCGGGATCGATGGAGAAGTGGCGGGGCGGTTTGCCCGGGCCCCCGATGAGTGCGCCGTGTTCACCCAAGCCCAGTTCGCGAGGGTCGCCTCCTGCTTGGATGCAGGCCTTGACGGCGCGGCGCTCGGCGAGAGCGTAGAGCTCCTCGCGGGTAGGCTTCGGCCCCGGCCCGCCCGGCGGCGGGTTGAAGTACAGATGGCGTATCTTGGCGATGTCGAGCATTTGTCAGCGTTCCCACGGCGGGGGGGGGCGGTGCGGTCGGTTCGGGGTTCTGGAGAGGATTTCGCGCCATACTTGGTCGCGGACAAAGGGGGCGGGGTTTGCGGCCTCTTCAGGGTATGTCGGCTGGATCAGCGACTTCTGGTCCCTGCCATGAACCCATCCCTCCGGAAGGGCTTCCAACTCGTTTTTGAATTGGTAGAGATCGCTAGTGCCGACGATCTGCATGGCGGTCTTCGCGGCGGCCGGATCCTGGTGGCGGGCAACGGCGAAGTCGTAAAGATCGCGCGCCAGGAGCGCCTGGGAGTCGAGCATCCGCCCCCACAGCTTCCTGGCGAGAATCTCTGAGTTGGTCTCGAGGGGCACCGCGGTCCCGGTGACTGTGTCGCTAGACAGCGGCTTCTTGGTTTGCGCCGGGCTGGTGAAAACGGTGATCTCCCCGCCTCCCTGCAGGATGATCTTGGTGTTCCAGCGGCGGACGCCAAGCACCTCGGTTGGACCCGCCTGGTCCTTGACGGCACGCTTGAACGCATCGCGTCCTTTCCAGAGCCGGTTGTATGACTCGCTGTCAGTGAAGAGATCCACGTCGGTGCTGTGACGGTGGGCCCAGCGCATGGCGAGGGCGGTGCCGTCACCGAGGCGGAAATGGCGTTCGCCGCCGAGGTGCTCGGCTAGAGGCTCACGGACCGCCTCGAAGATTTGGCGCGGGCCGTCCGGCAGGTCGTATTCAGCCATGGCTGATGAGGAAAATTGTCAGGGCGGGGCGGCGGCTCATAGATCTGTGTCGTTGCTGGCCGACTGTGGCCGAGCGGCGAACTGGTTGATCCAGCGAACGACGGGGGCGTATCGGATCCGAACGAGGTGGATGGCCCGGGCGATCTCGTAGATGGTCAGGCCTGCGCCGCCGACGAGCGGATTGAGATCGAATCCCCGGATGGAGGTGAAGAGGTAGTGAACATCGATGAATGCCCGTCCGGAGAGGGAGGCGGAGCGAAGATAGCGTCGAAGGCGGTGGCCGGAGGGGGGGTCGGCAGATCCGGCGAAGTAACTGTGAGCGATAGCGCGGAAGAACAGATTGGCTTCCTGGAGCCCGCCGGGGGGGAAGATCCGGCTGTGGCAGCGCGGATGGTCGAACCAAGTCAAAGGCAAAGGCTTGATGCGGGCGTGGATCTCGGGATTGATGTAGTGCACGGTCAGGGGTTTGCCCGGGCCGCCGATGAGGGAGCCGTGGGGACCAAGGCCTTCAGCCTGGGGGTCGCCGCCACAGCGGATGCAATCTTCGACGCGCTGGCGCTCGTACCTGGCGGTTAGCTCCTCGCGAGTGGGGATGCGCTCGAGATCGCGAGGGGGCGGGTCGAAGTAGAACGCGCGTACCTGGTCGAACTCGAGCATGAGGTGGAGTCAGCGGGTGGGGGCGGGGGAACGGTTGCGGGGCGGCGCCGGGGGATTCCGGTCGTTGAGATGACGCCCGAGTGCGTGACTGAGGATGCCAACGAAATCGCTGGCTTCCCGCGAGTAGGTGGGATCGAGAACCGGGGGGGTGTGAGAAGTGATGTGGTCCTGGTCGAGATGCTCGAGGTTCTGCCGCAGGTGCGTAAGGATGTCGGGCTGAAAGGTGTTGAGGGTGGTTGTGAAGGCCTCGGGATCGGCCCGACGTGCGACGGCGAGGTCGTAGAGATCTCGGGAGAGGTAACGGCCCTCTGCAAGAATGCGGTAGCCCAGCTTGCGGGCGAGAATTTCGGCGTTGGTGTGGAGGGCGATTCGGGTGCCGGAAATATGGTCAGCCGAGCGGGGACGCTTCGTAAGGGAGTAGGAGGCGTCGACGGTGATTTCGCCGGCGGGAAGGTCGATCCGGGTATTACCCGGGTTGAACGTGACGTAGCCAGCGCGACGTTCAATGTCGGCCCGTAAGCCGCTGACGGGGAGCCGGTCGTTGATGGCGTAGTCCGCAGTGAAGTCCAAGTCGACGCTTCGGCGGTGGGCCCAGCGCATGGCGAGGGCGGTGCCGCCGCCGAGGGTGAGGTGGTGTTCGCCGCCCAAGTAATAGCCGAGAGGCTGACGGACCACCTCGAAGAGTTCAGCCAGCGCCGGCGGCAACGACAGATCAGCCATGGCCGATGGCGGCGTTGTGTACGTTGGTCACGGTTCGGCTCCTTTGGGGAGGTGGAGAATGGATTCAGGCGCTGATGCGCTCGACGATGTTGCGGGTGACCTTCCTCGCGCGCCGGTCGTAGATCTGTGCTGTTGATGGGTGGCTATGGCCGACGAGGTACTGGACGTCCTCCATGGGGACGCCCTGCTCGAGGAGGTCGGTGACGACCATCGCGGCGAGGGCGATCTTCTGACTCGCGACCTTGTCGCCGAGCTGCTCGATGAAGAGGGCGGCGTCCCCCGGGGAGACATCCCGTAGCTCGATCTCGCGGGTTTCGCACCATTCGAGGAAGCGGAACACAGGCCGTCCGTAGGCGCGGCGGGTGTGGGGATTGGTGAGCTGGGCCGCGAAGAATTCTTCGGCCGCCAGGCGTGCGCCAGGGCCGCCTCGTTCAACGAGCCTGTAGCGCCTCGTCGGGCCGAGCAATCTCGGAAGCCGTGACGCCAACCTACGCGAGGAACTCGACAATGGACTACCTTCGATTTTGGTGTGGAGGCGATTCGGATCCCATGGAATATAGCCAGCCCTCCTAAGAGTCGAATATGAATGTCATGTGAGAATATTCGGCAAGCTTGCGTTTCTTATCATTGGGGCGAGAATAGGAACACGAAGCGGGACCTGGCGAAAAATCCGCCGGGAAGGTACTGCTCTTGACGTGAGTCGCGGAAGTCGGTATATGGTGGGTCTACTCTATCTGGGTGGACAGCAACTTGAAGAGGGTGGCTAATGTCCGATAGCCTGCGGGAATTGTCGGGTTCCGAAGTCGCCGATATTCTTCGGCGCGCGTCGGAGATCGACGCTGCGGGTGAGTATCTGAGTGTCAGAGAATTGCGTCGCGTTGCGAGAGAAGCCGGAATTGCTCCAAAGGCGACTGATGCCGCCATTGGTGAGGTTCTTGGCGACCGATCAGCGGCTGTACGGAACGCTCCGATCAAGTGTTGGTTAGGATGGGAGCAGTTGGGTTCGAGGCTCTTGGTGCCCGTCTGCGTCGGATTCGGGATTGGGGCGATCGTTGTCCTTCTGATGCGCGCTGCGATGTCGCTTCAGTAGGCGTAGCGTTGGTCCACAGCGCTGCTGATGGATGCGCAGGATTCGTCAGGTCGTAATCAGGTGTCTCGAGTTTCCCGGCCGGCGAGTTCTGGCTGCGCCAGGTAGCAGCGGGCGGAGGGCAGAAGTGGGTTGTCGTGCGACCTGCATCGACTCGGAAGTGGCACATCACGTTCGCGGACGGTTTGGGCCCGGAGCCAATCCATGATGACCACCTGTACGGCGTCGCCAGGGACGAACTTGACGTTCCAAGCGTCGTAAGAATGCCGGACCCGCGGCGGTAGGTTTACGCGAGCACATCCGCGAGGTGGAACAATGCACGAAGAGGGACGAGCCAGAATGACGAAGCCGACAGCGACGAAAACGACAACAACGCGACCGCGATTCCCTGCCAGCCCGGCACAACACATGAGGCCTGAATCACGTATGTGGACGCCCCCGGGTGGGCAAGCGTGACTTCGGAACCGAGTTGGTGGCAGTCTGGTCAGGTACTGTCGTATGTCCGTCTATGGACGCCCCCGATAACGCAAGCATTTCTTTGAACGGCTCGGTGCCTGTGGTCAGGTGCTGTCGTCTATCCGGCCTGTTGGTGCAGCCTGTCGTGTCTGAGGCTGCTGGCCCGTATGGAGATCCGCGGATCGGGTCCAAATCGGCCTCGCAGGCTTGAGAGCCTTCGGACATACCCTGGTTTTCCCGATCCCGTCTCATTGACCGTTGCCCTTACCCGTTCGTTCGTCCTGCCCACATCATCTCCCGACAGCTTCTCTCCTTTCGGCTTCTCTCCTTTCGGCTTCTCTCCTTTCGCTGCCCGGTCAGGCGGCGGCGCGAGCCCGGTAGATCTCCTTCTTCGTGGTCAGCGCCCAGACGACCCGTGCCGTCCTGTTGGCCAACGCCACCGCTACCAGCATCTTGGGCTTGCGTACCAACATCCTGGCCAGCCATGGGTCCGATGCCTCGCCGCGTCGACTCTCGTGGTGGACAACCGCCATGGCTCCCGTGATCAAGAGTCGCCTGAGGTCGCGCTGACCCATCTTTGATATCCTGCCAAGTCTGGGTTTGCCCCCGGTCGTGTGTTGCCGCGGCACCAAGCCGAGCCAAGCCGAGAAGTCGCGCCCCCGCCGGAAGCTCTCCATCGGTGGGGCGAAAGCTTGGATGGCCAGCGCGGTGATCGGCCCGATTCCAGGGATCGTCATCAGGCGTGCCGTCTCCTCGTCGGCCCGCGCGCTCTTCCGGAACTCGCGACCGAGTCCGTCGATCTTCTCATCGAGCTCATCGATCTGCCGGAGCAGCAACCAGCCCAACTCGACGACCGCCCCCGGCAGGCCACAGTCCCCGGCCTCGAGCTCCCCGACCAGCTGCCGGATCCGGGCCCTGCCCTGCGGAGCCACAACGCCGTACTCGGCCAGGTGGCCCCGCAGTGCGTTGATCGTCTGCGTGCGCTGGCGCACCAGCAGGTCACGCGTGTGAAAGAGCATCGCCTGTGCCTGCTGCGCTTCGGTCTTGACTGCCACGAAGTGCATGGTCGGACGGTCGGCCGCTTCCGTGATCGCCTCCGCGTCCGCCGCGTCGTTCTTGCTCCGCTTGACGAAGGGCTTCACGTAGATCGGCGGGACCAGCCTGACCTCGTGGCCGAGCGCCGCGATCTCCCGGCCCCAGTAGTGGGCGCTGGCGCACGCCTCCATCGCCACCGTACACCCCGGGTGCGACGCCAGAAAGCTCAGCAGCTTGCCGCGGCTCAGCTTCCTGCGGTACGCCACCGACCCGTCCGCCCTCGCTCCATGCACCTGAAAGCTCCGCTTTGCCAGATCGATCCCGATGATGGTAACCTCTTCCATGTGGATGCCTCCTCCCTCAGATGGTCAGACCTCTCAAGGTCGCAATCGCTTCAGTACCATCTTGGCACATCGCGATGCCGCCGGGAGGGGGCGTCCACTCCATCGGCCTCTTGATGCAGCCATCTGTGGCCGCGGGCCCGTATGGTGTTCGTGAGATCGGATCCAAATCGGCAGGCCGGGCTCATAGGCCCTCCGTGATTCACTGGTTTTTCCGACCCCGTCTTGTCGACCGTTTGCCCTTACCCCGTTCCTTCCGTCCTACTGCCCACTTCTCCCGTCAGCTTCTCTCCTTTCGCCGCCCGCTCAGGCGGCAGTGCGAACTTGATAGGTCTCCTTCCTTGTGGCCAGCGCCCAGACCCTCCGCGCCGTCCTGTTGGCGAGCGCCACCGCGACCACCATCTTCGGCTTGCGCGCCAACATCCCGGCCAGCCAACGATCCGTGATCTCGCCGCGCCGGCTCGCGTGCCGAACAACAGTCATGGCTCCCATGACCAGGAGCCGTCTCAGGTCTCGCTGGCCCATCTTCGATATCCTGCCCAGCCTCGGCTTGCCGCCGGTCGTGTGCTGCCGCGGCACGAGGCCGAGCCAGGCCGAGAAGTCGCGTCCGCGCCGGAAGCTCTCCATCGGCGGTGCGAAGGCCTGCAATGCCATCGCGGTGACCGGCCCGACTCCCGGGATCGTCATCAGACGCGCCGTCTCTTCGTTCTCCCGGGCGCTCGTCCGGAGCTCGCGGTCGAGCCCGTTGATTTTCTCATCGAGCTCATCGATCCGCCCGAGTAGCACGCGGCCCAGCCCGACGACCGCTTCCGGCAGACCATAGTCGCCGTCTTCCAGCACTCCGGCCAAGTCCCTGATCCGGGCCCTGCCCTGCGGAGCCACGACGCCGTACTCGGCCAGGTGGCCCCGAAGCGCGTTGATCGTCTGCGTGCGCTGGCGCACCAGCAGGTCACGCGTGTGAAAGAGCATCGCCTGCGCCTGCTGGGCTTCTGACTTGACCGCCACGAAGTGCATGGTCGGCCGCCGCGCCGCTTCCGTGATCGCCTCCGCGTCCGCAGCGTCATTCTTCTGCCGCTTGACAAAGGGCTTTACGTAGATTGGGGGAACCAGCCTCACCTCGTGGCCGAGCGATGTGATCTCCCGGCCCCAGTGGTGGGCGCTGGCGCACGCCTCCATCGCTACCGTACACCCCGGTTGCGAGGCGAGAAAGCCCAGCAGCTTCCCCCGGCTCAGCTTCCTGCGATACGCCACCGCCCCGTCGGCCGTGGCCCCGTGTAGCTGAAAGCTGCGCTTTGCCAGATCGATCCCGATGATGGTAACCTCTTCCATGTGGATGCCTCCTCCCTCTGATGGTTCGACAATCGCTTAGTACCATCTTGGCACATTGCGATGCCGCCGGGAGGGGGCGTCCACTCCATCGGCAGGAAATCGTCTAAAGTCTTACATGGCTGCACGATCTGCGTTCCTGCCGTTGCAGTGGATGCTTGCTGGACCGTGCGGCGAAAGCGGGAAAACCGGACTTGAATGGCGGGAACTTCCTCCTTTTTGGCACGGGCTCTCATCGTAGGGGCGCGTACCGACGCCGTTCGTGGTCGGCGGAGTACTCCAACGTAGCCGAATCCGAGTGCCGGTGCGTTGGCAGGCGAACCACGGAAGTGCAGTGTGGGGAATCGCGATGGCAGGCAAGCAACTGATTGGCCCGGACGCTACCCGGTCCTAACTCTCGGACGTGCGGTTGAGCACCAGGGCGTCCGTGTCATCGGCTCTACTTGGGTGCTGCGTCGGCCACCCCATCCACCACCGACCTCCGGCTCTTCCTCCAAATGAACCCGTCACACGGGCTCGACCACAGCGACGACCAGGTACCATCCCTTGTCGTCCCGCTCACCCGTAGACTCGATCTCCGCGACCCGGACCTCGACGTGCTCACATCGGTAGTGGCCGCCGACCCGGACCCTCGAACACGCCTCAGGGGCGGAAAACACCCACCGCGCCCTCAACCGGTCGTCCGACATTCGATCGATCAGCGAACCCCATGGCGATCCGGGAGCGTCCGGTTCGAGATCCTCGCCCCGCTCGATCTGCGCGAACTCCCATGCGAGGCGCTGCCGATCCCGTACGGGAAGGCGCGCCATGACCGATTCCGGGTCGTTGCCCGACCGCCCGACCACCACTAGCACGATTGCGACCACCACGACGACCATAAAGGCCCAGAATAGCATTAGGGAACCTGCGGTAGGGGACTCGGAGAAGTGGAATCTCACAAGTCTAACGGGTATGGACTTCCTGTGCGCGCCTGTGACGGACAGCTCCCCGTCGAAAATCGTATTGCTCTTTCGACCGCCGACTGTCGTCCCCCCGGACTTGGCCGGGACAATCGCAAGGGTAGGCGAGGTGGTCGGGGGGTAGCCGGAGCCGGGGACGGTGGTGAAGCCCGGTGTTGGCGGGTGGGTGTCCCCGATGAAATCGGGCTGACGAGCCGAGGCCGTCCCTTTGCGGAGCGAACGGTGGTACCGTGCGGTGGCTACGCAGCAGGTGCGATTGGTCACCCAGCAGGTATCCTGACTTCGTATACCTCCACGAACTCCCGCCCCAAGTCATCCTTGCGCAGCACTGCGAGTCGGTCACCAGCGATGTCCAGCAACTCATGGACCGGGCTCGGGATGGTGATTTCCCACTCAACTGGGGATCGGCCGCTGAAGACACCATTGCTGAACTTTGACCATTCTGGATGAAAGACCGGTAGACCAACGGATCCGATCGGGATGCCGTCCACCCCGATGACCGACCACAACCGCCGTTCACCTGACAGCTTCGCATACTCACCTATCCAAATCCTGCCGCTGGCATCTACCTTGACGGCCGCAAAGGCCGGGTAGGTATTACGCACCTCAGATTGATCCAGCTTCCTCCGCCAACTCGTCTGAGCGACCTCAGGGTATGCCCCCAGGAACAGATCGGTCCACTCCTCGCGTTCTTGCTGGGTAACATCATGAATGGGACGGACACCGCCACGAACCCTGGTATGCACCGCCGATCCCCGGTACAGTGTCAAGTCCAAAGAGTCGTTCGTGCCGACGACGGAAAAGACCCCCCGACCATCGTACAAAGCTGTCCGGCCAAACCCAACCGCGACCCAATTCTGCCGATCTGATGTGACGAATCGCTCCTTGCCGGGCCACTCCCCCAAGGTGTCGAATGACCCGCCGAGGCCATCGCATGCAATCAGGAACAGGGGTCCACGCCGCACGCCTGGGGGGAGGTCTGGTCGGGTTTCAAGGACACCTGTGAATCCCTCGCTGGTCACATGGGCAAGGGGCACTACCTCTCCCATGCATCCGCTTCGCCGCACGTTGACGACATTTCCGTCCCAGTCCAGAAAGGTGAAACGTCGCAATGCCCGGTCGTACACGAACACGGATTGATCGCTGGCCAGCCCGATCCGTGCGATATCGGAGTAGTCACCCGGACCGTCTCCCTCGCGCCCGACCTGCGACCGGAACTCCCCGTCAGGGCCCAGGAACGTGAGGTTGGGAGCGACACGATCAGCGACCACCAGCGACGAATCGGGCAACAGGACCGCTCCGACGACTTCGACCAAGTCAAGGTAGCCGTCTGTCGAGTGAAGCAGTGTGAGGTCGTATTCCGGAAGCTCTCGGGAATGCAGGTCGGCGATTTCAGCGATCTTCACCCCCCCGGAATCTGTCACTACCGCCGCCGCGCCCACCTCGACTGCTTGGCGCTCGCCGCGCTCCGGTGCGTCCAAGCAGCCTGAAGCTGAGATCCACACCAGCAGCCAGGTCGCGGGAACCTCACGGGATAGCGTCATCATCGGGGAACCGACCCTGATTCCAACGCAGCTCTAACGAACATCGAGAGAGAGTCAAGATCGGTGTAACCCAGTACCTTGAGGTCGTTGATCAGAAGTGTCGGTGTGACAATCGCCCCGAGTTTGGACGCAGCGGCCACATCGCGATCAACGGTGTCGTCTACCGTCGGATCCTCCAAGCACGTTCTGAATGCGGTGGTGTCCGCAACCCCCGCTTCGAGGGCCAGCGACATCCAGGACTCCGTTCCCAATGAGTCGATGTGATAGAACAACAGGTCGTGATATGCCTCAAAGGCATCGACTCGCCCGGCACACTCGGCCGCAATTGCGGCTCGCCGACCCATGTCGCTCATCTGGGAGGGTTGGTGACGGAAGACCACGGCCACTTGCTCGGCAAAGCGATGGCGTATCGTCTTCAGTACCGGTGCTTGCCTCTCGCAATACGGGCACGTGAAGTCGGAGAAGTTAACGATCGTCACGGGGGCGTCCAGCGGTCCCATCCGGGTCCCCTGCAATGCGTATTCCTCCCAGTCGGCCACCGTTTCCACCCGCAGTGGTCGGTTTTCGCTTGCGGCGCTCCCCCTAATCATCCTCAACGACACCGCGCAGACGGCGCAGAGCGCGGCCACGACAACCGCCGAGTTGAGCAGCAGGTTTCTTTGGCGAGACGACGATTCGCTAGACATCCAAGGCTCCTTTCCGTTGGTTGCACTCTATCTCCAACTCCAGACGAGCGCTTCGCGGTCGGTCCATCGCCATCAACCTCCCGCGTATCGATCCCGGACGCTCAGGGTCGGGGGTCACCGATGCGCCAACCCAAGGCGACAGAGAGGCCTCTGGAGATGAGGCCTCTCTGTCGCCTAGTCTGCACGCTTCCGGGTACATGGTCCTCACCAGCGCCGAATCTAGTTCTGGCCGGAGGGATTGCACACCCCGAGCGGGGCGCAGCCGTTCAGGCAGCCGATGTCCTTGCAGTCCTTCTTGTTGTGGCACTCGTGCTCGTAACACGGGTTGCCAGCGGCTGCCGAGGCGGGAGGCACCACCGATGCGCCGATCGCGATGACCGCCAGCACAATGGCCCAAATGGCTCTCTTCATGATTTCTGCCTCCTTGACGTTGTCGGAGCGCCGGTTCCGTGTCCGGCCAACTCCGTGGTTCGGGCGATCCCCGTGTGAGATCGTTGCCCTCGCCCTAATAGACAGCTGCGGGACGCGAATCGATTCACCGGCGATTCACCGGCCAAATCGGGCCGATCGACCGTTTTCGGCACTAGAATGGCCGAAATGGCCTTGATCGGGAAGTTTTCGGCACGTTTTCCGGCGAATCTCGGGAACTTCTTCCCGACCCGCCGGGAAGTTTTTCCCAACGCACCGTGAACTTTTTCCCAACAGGTCGGGAACTTTTGGGAAGTAACTTCGTGGAAAAACCTCCCTGTCCGTCGGCGGCTTCCGCGCGCAGCTTTCCGATGACGCTTCCGTCACACCCAGCACGGACCCGGCCAATGAGGAGCGGATCATGAGCCACGACAGCGGACGCGACCGGCAATCGGCAGAGCGCGAAGGGTGCGACGACCTGCTGCTGAGCCTCGACCCGCTCATCCGGTCGGTCGTCCGGCGATTCGCACGGGACGGGGATGCTGCCGACGAACTCGCCCAGGCCTGCCGGATCCGGATCTACGAAAAGCAGGCGCAGTGTCGTGATCCGGAAGCGGTCTTCGGGTGGGCGAGGACGCTGTGCCGGCGTGTCTGCATCACGGCGGCCGAAACGGAGCGCCAGGATCGGGACGGCTTTGACGAGTACGAGGACGGCATCGCGCCGGGCGAGAGCTTGGTCCCGGATCCCATGTCCACCGTCGAGGCCAGCGAGTTGCGGCTGCGTGTGAGGACAGCCGTGAAGCGCCTCCCGGCGGAGCAGCGGCGATTGCTGATGCTTCGCTACTGGCACGGCCTGAGCGCGGCCGAGATCGCCCGCCGACTGAATCTGCCCGACGCGACGGTGCGGACGAAGCTGAGGCGCGCGCGCCTTCGGCTGCGCCGAGCTCCAGAGATCGTCTGCTACGCGCCGCGCCGCCCCTCGTTGTGGTCGCGGGAGCCGCAAGACGATATGATGTGACCGAGCACCTGACGACGCTTCCCCCGGTGTCCGTCGGATTCCCTGACCGAGGGCCTGCGTTGAAGGAGGTTTTCATCCATCAGCTTGAGCGACGAAGCGACTTCGAGGCGGTCTTTCTCGCCTCGCCGGACGCGATTCTCCTTGTGGGCGGCGATGGTCTCATCAAGGACGCGAATCCCGAGTCCGAGATCATGTTCGGTTGGTCCCGCGACGAAATGGTCGGCGAATCGGTGGAACTGCTGGTTCCCCGGGCGTTGCGCGACGCTCACCGCCATCACCGGTCGGGATACGGCCAAGACCCCGTGTCGCGTCCGATGGGCCTCGGCATGGAGCTTCATGCCGTCGGCAGGGACGGCGTCGAGTTTCCCGTCGAGATCGGCCTCGGCCCGTCGAGGGATCGGTCCGGCGAACTTGTGGTAGTGTGCATCGTGCGTAGCCTCCCTCAGAGCGAAGTGCTTCGCCGGGTGGCGGCGGCGCGGGTGGCAGCGGCGGAGTCCGAGCGCAAGCGGATCGCCGGAGAGCTTCACGACAGCGTCAAGCAAGGACTCACCGCCATCCAGCTTCACCTTGCCGCCCTGGTTGCAATGCGACTCGCCCCGGAGGAAGCCGCGGTGATGGTCACGGACGTTCAGCACGAGTTGGATGTTTGCCATGACTCGCTGGACCGCGCCATCCGCGACCTGATGCCCGTGGAACTGGAGGGACACGCGCTGGAGTTCGCGCTCAATCTGATGTGCCGACGCGCCGAGGAAGAGGGATTCGTCGTCGAACGCGACATCCGGCGGTTGGGCGACGTGCTGGACGGGGAAGCGTGTCTGGCCGTTTTCAGGATCGTTCAGGAGGGCCTGAACAACGCCAAGCGACACAGCGGTGCCGGGAGCGCCACCGTCAGGTATTGGCGGTCGGGCCGCCGGGTCCGGGCGGAAGTCAGCGATACCGGCATGGGCTTCTCGCCAGACGAGTTGGAGCCGGATCAGGCGGTTGGACTCGCGACCATGCGGGAGCGCAGCCAGATCATCGGAGCCCGGCTCACCGTTGCGAGCCAGCCGGGCGCCGGGACATCCGTCCTGCTGGAGGTGCCCCTTGGAGGCAATCGGCCGTCAACGGATGAACCATTATGAGCTACAGATGCAGGGTCGTGCTCGTTGACGATCACGCGGTCGTCCGTGCCGGCATCAAGTTGCTGATTGAACTCACCGAGCGCTTCGAGGTGGTCGGTGAGGCCGACTGCGGCGAGGCCGCCATCGAGCGGGTCGCGGCGCTCCAGCCGGATCTGGTTGTCATGGACATCCGCATGCCCGGCTTGGACGGGATCGCCGCCACCCGCAGGATCCTGGACCGGAATCCGGATGTCCGAGTGTTGGTCTTCACCGCGTACGACGACCCCGAATACGTGGAGTCCGCAATCGAAGCCGGGGCGATGGGTTGCCTGAGCAAGCGCCGGGCTCGCTCCGACCTGGTCGCCGCGCTCGACATGCTGGCGTCGGGGAGGATGACGTTTCCGGCACACGTCACCGGACTGCTGTCGAACCGGCGCAGAACCGAGCGGCGGCGGCGCGACCACATGGCCTCGCTCAGCGAGCGCGAACGCGAAACGCTGTTTCTCACCGCGGCCGGTTACACGGCCGACGAGATCTCCCGCAAGATCTGCTTGTCCCCGAAGACCGTCGCAAACTACCGAACGTCCCTGAAGAACAAGCTGGGTGCCAGGACCCGAGTCGATCTCATGCGCATAGTCGTTGAAGCGGGGCACGTCGCGGACATGCTGGAGGCTGCCGGGATTGGGCTGAAGGACCAATGAAGGGAATCGCGGAGGATCTGCGGGGACTTTTGGTGATCCGGCGTAGCGGCGCTTCAACGCGTTCCCAGCTCTCGGTATTGCTTCCGGTTCGACCGCTCAAGGTACCCGGACGGAGCGTTCGAGGCTGCTGCGGCGGAGGGGCTTGTCGGAAGGGGCTAAGGTCGTCAAGTATCCATGTCAAGCGGAAGCCGTTTTTCTTTGTAGAGACCTGCCTCGCGGAGTCTCTCCCGACGGCTCGGTTGCGGTGTCCGCTTCTCCCCGGCTCGATCATCCGTGAGCGCTCCCCGCCGGGCTGGGCGTCGGGAAGGCCGGGCAGGAGTACTCGCGCGGCGGATGTGCCGTCCAAGTGCGGTCCTGCTGCACCAGGGCGTTGGCGAGGACGAGGAGCTTCCGCATCACGGCCGTCAGGGCGACCTTCGGCGGCTTGCCCCGGGCCACGAGCGCCTCGTACTTGCGCTTGAGGTCGGGATTGTGCTGAACCGCGACCACCGCGGGCATGTAGAGCATTCTGCGGACCCGGTGCCTGCCGCCCTGGATGAAGCTCCGTCCCTTCCAGTGTCCGGACTCCCGGGTGACCGGGGCGAGTCCGGCGAGGCTGGCGGCGCGCGGCCGAGTGAGCGTACCCAGTTCTGGCAAATGGACGATCAGTCCCGCGGCGGTGATGTCCGAGATGCCCGGGATCGAGGTCAGGATCTCGGCCCGGCGCTCCATTGCCTTCTCCTCCCCGATCCGCTGCCGGATCTCGGTATCGATGAGCTTCAGCTGGCGGTCGATCTGCCGCAGCCTCTGCTTGGTGACCCGCTTGCCCACGGGAGTGCGCAAGTTCTTGCCCCGGTTGGTGGTTGCGGTGCGATCCCTGACCAGCGCGTCGCGGATCTGGTGGAGCTCGGCAAGGTCGCGCTGCCCCTCCGACCGCGCCTGGGTCGGACGCAGGTCTTCGACAGCGGCCGCCATGGTGGCCAGCATCCGGGCGTCCACCGCGTCGGTCTTGGCGCGCCGCCCGAGGGAGCGGGCGAAGGACCGGACTTGGAAGGGGTTGATCGCGTACAGGGGGAGCCCGGCCTTCAGGAGGGTGTCCTCGAAGTCGCGGTGGAAGGCTCCGGTGGGTTCGTAAGCGATCCGGTCGATCCCGGAGCCGATCCAGGCGATCAGCTTCCGGAAGCCGGCCCTGTCGTTCGGGAACCGGGACGCTCTCCCCTCGGGGGCGGCGAAGGCGTCGAGCCAGTCCTTGGAGATGTCGATCCCGACAGTGCGGAGGATGGTGCTCATGTGTTCTTCCCTTCTCCTGTGCTTGTCATGCGAGCCTCGATGCTCGTGTATCCATTCAGGACATTGGGAAGGACGGTGGCGACCACACTTGACGACGGCCCCTTACGGCCAGCCAGCCTATCGATCCGACCACCGTCCCTGTTGAGCGCCCGCTCCGGCTCGCTACGCTCGCCTCTGCGGGCGCTCAACAGCCCGGGCCTTCCCCGTGACCCGGTCATGCAAATCATGCGGGAATCTGCATGATTAATGGAGACAAGCCGATGGAGTGGACGCCCCCTCCCGACGGCATCGCGATGTGCCAAGATGGTACTGAGCGATCGTTGTCGAACCATCTGAGGGAGGAGGCACCCACATGGAAGAGGTTACCATCATCGGGATTGATCTGGCAAAGCGCAGCTTTCAGGTGCACGGGGCGAAGGCGGACGGGTCTGTGGCCTTCCGCCGGAAGCTGAGCCGCGGGAAGGTGCTGAGCTTTCTTGCCTCGCAGCCGCCGTGCATGGTTGCGATGGAGGCGTGCGCCGGCGCCCACTACTGGGGCCGGGAGATCGCGGCACTCGGCCACGAGGTGAGGCTGGTTCCCCCGATCTACGTGAAGCCGTTCGTCAAGCGGAACAAGAACGACGCGGCGGACGCGGAGGCGATCACGGAAGCGGCCGAGAGACCGACCATGCACTTCGTGGCGGTCAAGACGGAGGCGCAGCAGGCGCAGGCGATGCTCTTTCACACCCGTGACCTGCTGGTGCGCCAGCGCACGCAGACGATCAACGCGCTTAGGGGCCACCTTGCCGAGTACGGCGTTGTCGCTCCGAAGGGCAGGGCCCGGATCTGGCAGTTGGCCGCGGTGCTCGAAGACGGGGACTGTGGCCTGCCCGAGGCGGTCGTCGAGCTGGGCAGGCTGCTGTTCGGTCGGATCGAAGAACTCGATGAGAAGATCGACGAACTCGACCGTGGACTCCTGGCGAGGTCGCGGGAGGACGAAGAGACGGCGCGCCTGATGACGATCCCGGGCATCGGCCCGGTCACCGCGATGGCCATCCAGGCCTTCGCGCCGCCGATGGAGAGCTTCCGGCGCGGTCGCGACTTCTCGGCTTGGCTCGGCCTCGTGCCGCGGCAACACACGACCGGAGGCAAGCCGAGGCTGGGCGGGATCTCGAAAATGGGTCAGCGCGATCTCAGGCGGCTCCTGGTCTCCGGAGCGATGACTGTTGTCACGCATGCGATCCGGCGCGGCGAGATCACGGATCCGTGGCTGGCCGGGATGCTGGCACGCAAGCCGAAGAAGCTGGTGGTGGTCGCGCTCGCCAACAAGACCGCTCGGACGGTCTGGGCGCTGGCCACGAAGAAGGAGACCTACCGGGTTCGCACTGCCGCCTGACCGGGCGGCGAAAGGAGAAGAAGCCGAAAAGCAAAGACGCTGTCGGGGAGGTGTGGGCAGCAGGACGCAGGAACGGGTAAGGGCAAACGGTCGGCAAGACGGGATCGGAAAAACCAGCGTAGGCTGATGGGCCTCTGAGCCCGCCTAGCCGATTTGGATCCGATCCACGAACACCATACGGGCCCGCAGCCAAACAGCGCTGCATCAAGAGGCCGAACATACGACAGTACCTGGCCAACTGCCACCAGCTCGGTTCTGAATCCGCGCTTGCCCACCTGGGGGCGTCCACATACAGCCTACCCATTGTCATACAATGGGGCTGGCGAGGGGATGGCTCCCGCCCCCTTTCCCCCGTGTCGGTGCGGCGTGATGCCTGAGCGCCGTACCGCCCGTCGTCACCGCCCGCGTATCGGCGGCCGAGTCCGCCACAGGGTTGTCGCCGAGGCGAAGGCGTACCCCGATGGCGTCTCTACCTCCAACGTCCTCCCCGTGATGGCGTTCGAGCCGTCTGTCGGGGGCCCGTTTTGACCGCCGGATGCCGGTGTTGGTGGCAAGTCCTGCGTGTCCGGCTCACTTTGGGGGTCGCCGGACACGAAATGGTCGTTGGGCCGGACACGGCCCCGGCCGTCCATGTCGCTGGTGCGCTTGCGGTTGCACCACGGCCAGCGGAGCGCCGACGCCAGTCTGCGCTCCTTGGACGTGGCTGGGAGTGACCCCCCATCTCGGCAAACCTCGATTGGCGCCAAGGCGGATGGAGCCGGACAGCCCCATCCCCCCCGCCGCTGCGGGGTCACTCCCAGCCAACAGTCCGTCCCGGAAGGGTGTCGAGAGCCGCTTCGAGGCGCTGGAGGACCCGTTGCCCGACCACTTGGCCGTCGGGCAGTCCGGCATCGCCGACCAAGGCCGGGACGCGCCCGTTCCGGCTCGTCGTTTGGCCTTCCCGCATGGGATTGCTGGCCGGGAGCGACCCGCCGCGGAGGTTGGGATGGAGTGCACATCCCAACCCTCCCAGATGCCACACCGGGGATCGAAAAAGGGGGGTCGCTCCGGTCACGGCCTCCGCTTCCGGCGCGGCACAGCCGCCCCGGAGGCCGTGATGCAACCATAATCCGGACAACGACATACGCAGTCGCCGACATGCACGTCCGATCCGGGGTTTCGCGCACACCGGGGTCCGTTTCACATGTGCGGCCCTCGCACGGCACCGGACGCGCGTCCCGAGTCCGACCAACCGTCTCCCCAGACATTCGTGCGCGCCATGCTCCTTCCGATCCTCGATAATGCGCCTGAACCGCTCGGATCGGGACGAACCGGACCTCTTGGACGACCTGCCTCTGGTCAAACGCCCCCTCGCAGGCGACATTTCGTTCGCGCAGATCGTGCAGTCCATCGTCGAAAGGAATCGAATGATGGCACGCACGAAACGAAGCCGGCGCTCGTACGGCGCCGGCGAGTGGGGCCGGAACCGGGTCAGGATCTTTCCCGACCCGAAGACCGGCATGTTCCAAGTCGAGTGGCGAGAGAACGGCAAAAGGCTCACCCGGTCGCTGCAACACCGCGATTGGAGGCGCGCGAAACGGCAGGCGGATCAGTTCGCCGCCGGGTTCATCGACGCGCCGAACGGCAAGGCCGAAGCCAAGCCCGAGCCGCTCACCCTAGAGAGGCTCTTTGACATCTACGGTGAGGAGGTGACGCCCGCCAAGGGCGCGCATACGCGGGGGCACGACCGGGCCGCCATGCTCATGTTCCTCCGGTTCTTCGGACGGAACCGCGACCCGGCCACCCTGTCTCAAAGGGATTGGGACCGCTTCATCCGGGAGCGGCGCGCGGGCAGGATCGGACCGAGCGGAAGGCCCGTATCCGACCGGACGGTCGAATACGACCTGAAGTTGCTGATCGCGGTGCTGAACTGGGCCGCGAAGTCGCGAGACGAGCGGGGCCGGTTGTTGCTCGACCGGAATCCGCTGAGGGGTCTCAGGACGCCCACGGAGAAGAACCCGAACCGGGTGGTGCTCGCCGAGGAGGAGTACCGGGCGCTCCTGAAGGTGTCGCGCACGGTGGACTGGCGGTTTCACGTTGCGCTCGTGCTCGCCCACGAGACGGGGCACCGTATCGGTGCCATCCGCCAGCTTCGGTGGACGGACATCGACTTCGACGGCGGGACCATCCTCTGGCGCGCCGAGCACGACAAGTCGGGCTACGAGCACATCACGCCCGTGACCGACGAGGCTCTCGACGCGTTGAAGGAGGTTCGAGCGATGAACCCCGGAACCGGGGAGGCTCCGGTGCTCGCCGCGCCCAAGAATCCGAGGGCGGCTGTGGGTGCCGCCCGGTTGCACGCTTGGTGGCAGAAGGCCCAGATTCTTGCAGGATTGGAGCCGAAGCCCGGAAGGGGCTGGCACTCGCTGAGGCGGAAGTTCGCCAGCGACCTGATGGACCAGCCGCTGAAGGTGCTCTGCCAGCTCGGCGGCTGGAAGACGGCCAAGACGGTGCTTCGGTGCTATCAGAGGGCCGACGAGGGACAGCTTCGGAAGGCTCTGGACGACCGCCGCCGGGCTCGGGGCTGAAATCGAGATCGGCGGGAGTCATTCAGCGGGAATCCGGGCTGCCGAACACGCAAATGCAATCACCGCAAGAAGATGCGAATCTACACGGAAATGCCAGCCCGGCAACGGGCGACAGTTTCGCATCTGCTTGTTGTGGTTGCATTTGCATGCTTGGCGGGGTCTGATTCCCTCCGGTTGGTTCCCGCTACTTGCGACTTCAGGTTCGCGCGCGGCGGCGGGCGTCCAGTGCCTTCCTGAGTTGTCCCTCGTCGGCTCGCTGGTAGCAACGTAGGACCGTCTTGGCCGTCTTCCAACCGCCGAGTTCGCAAAGCACCTTCAGCGGCTGGTCCATGAGGTCGGTCGCAAACTTCCGCCTCAGCGAGTGCCAGCCCCTGCCGCGCTTGGGTTCCAGCCCGGCGAGCCGCTGGGCCGTGGCCCACCACGAGCGCGCCCGCGAGGAGCCCACGCATACGGAGTGACTCCCAGGTGCGGGCAGGACGGGACCGTCGCGGCCCCCGACCTTCCTGCCCCGCGCCTCCGCGAGCGCAGCGAGCGCTTCGGCGGTGACGGGCGTCGTGTGCTCGTAACCCGTCTTCTCGTACTCGGCCCGCCACCGGACGACTCCGGCATCGAGGTCGATGTCGCTCCAGCGGAGCTTTCGGATTGCTCCGATCCGGTGGCCGGTTTCGTGCGCGAGCACGAGCGCGACGTGGAACCGCCAGTCCACCCTGCGGGACACCTTGAGAAGAGCTTGGTATTCGTCCTCGGGGAGGACGACCCGCGTGGGATTTTTCTCCTTGGGCGTCTTCAGCCCTTTGAGCGGGTTCCTGTCGAGCAGCAACCGGCCGCGCTCGTCTCTGGACTTCGCGGCCCAGTTGAAGATCGCGATCAGGAGCTTGAGGTCGTACTCGACCGTCCGGTCGGACACGGGCCTTCCGCTCGGGCCGACCCTGCCCTCCCTTCGCGCCCGGATGAACCGGTCCCAGTCCCGCTGCGAAAGCGTTGCCGGATCGCGGTCCCGACCGAAGAACCGGAGGAACATCTCCATCGTGGTCCGGTCGTGCTGCCGGGTATGCTCGCCCTTCGTGGGCGTCACCTCTTCACCGTAGATTTCAAAAAGCGCCTCCAGCGTGAGCGGCTCGGCCCCGGTCTCGGCCTTGCCGGTGGGCCGATGCTTCGCGAAGCCTGCGGCGGCTTCGTCCGCCTGCCGCTTGGCCCTTGCCCAGTCGCGGTGTTGGAGCGACCGGCTCAGCCTTCGCCCGTTCTCGCGCCACTCAATCTGAAAAAGGCCGGTCTTGGGATCGGCGAACACCCTCACCCGGTTCCGGCCCCATTCGCCGGCGCTGTATCCGCGCCGACTTCGTTTCGTGCGTGCCATCATTCGATTCCTCTCTGGATGATGGACTGCACGATCTGCGCATTTATAATGTCGCGTGCGCGAGGCTTCCCGGCCAGTGCCGGATCGTCCGGCACTGGCGCCGAGGTCCTGGGCGCGGCCAGCAGGCTCTCGACGGATGCGCGGCCGGTCGGATACCCCTTCATATCCGGCCCTCCTTCCGCAGCCGCCAGTAGCCCTTGTTCCTCGGCAGGTAGTGGGGCTTGAGATAGACGCGCCGGGCGGGAAGCGACTTGACGCCGTCGTAGGGCAGGCAGATCGCTTGGTAGTTGGCGAGCAGCGTGAACTCACGGGGGGTGAACATGGGCTGCATGCTCCGCTGGAACGACTTGCTCGCTCCGATGGTGCCGCGTCCACCTCCGGCGCGGCCGGAGAGCAGCGAGAACTCGGGTCTGCCGGTGGTCTCGGTGAACGTGTAGGAGGGCTGCGTCCTCATGACGGAGCCGCACATCTCCGACGCGATCCGTGCCGAGGAGTCGTCGGACAGCGAAAGGAAGATCCGGGTGCGGAGCGTCTGCACGAGCGTCCGCCACGCTTCGCCCGAGGGCAGCACGGAGCGGAGCGACGAGAGCGATTGGGTGGCGACGATGGGGATGCAGCGGCACTGCCGCGTGAGCGCGAACGCCTTCTCGTCCCCGGAGGGATCGTCCTGCCCCACGGTGGCAAACGCCTGATACTCGTCGCAGATGAACACGGCGGGCCGCATGTGCCGCTCGGGGCGGCGGGCGGCCTCGGCGGGCCTCCGCAGCAGCGCCTGCATCCACGCGTTCTTGAGCAGCACGCCGATGGCGCGGGCAAGTGCGGGGTTCGCACCGGCGGGCATGTTGAGGGCGAGGACCTTGCCGTCGTCGATCAACTGCGCGAGCGGCGGGAGCCTTCGACGGAGCCCCGGCAAGGGCGGGACGGCGACATTCTCTTGATCCGGCGCGGCTTCCTCCGGCGTCCCGGGATCCGGCGGCGGGGGACAGAACACTCCGGCCACTTCCGGCTGGTCGAACAGCGAGAGGAACACGCTGATCCCTTCGACGATCGAGGTGCGGAGCTTCGCGTCGAGCGCCATCCAGTCCTTTCGGTACCACCGCTCGACGGCCTCGACCTGCTCGCGGAACTCGCCGCCCGCTCCGTTCCCGTCGGCTTCGGTCGTGAACTCGATCTTCCGCTTGGCGAGGCGGTTCCGGAGATCGGCATCCAGTCGGCAAGCCGCGCTGGCCGTGCCGGGGACCGGCTCCCAAGCCCAGTCCCCGAGTGCTTGCTTGTGCTCGGCGAGGTCGCCGTTGGCGATCACGGCGCGCTGGGGACACAGCCGGTCGGCCCTTGCCTTGGCTTCCTCGATCTTCTCCGCGAACAACTCCGCATCCACCGTGCAGCGGTAGATGTCCCGGAGCGTGACCCAGCCCCCCGGCAGGAGCCGGTGAAGTTCTATGATCCATCGAACGAGGTTCGTGTACGCCTGCTGCCAGAACGGTTCGCGGGACTTGCCGAAGAGCTGGTTGATGAGGGAGGCCACGCCGTAGGCCAGCGAGTAGGAGTCGAGGAGCGGATCGTCGAGCGGATTCCACTGCCATGAGCCGCCGAGCCCGATTTCGAGATAGTCGTCGCCGCGCCCGGCGTCCCCGAGGATGCTCCGCACCTGATGGCAGAAGTCCCCTTTGACTTCGAGCACGAGCGCGCCCGCGCGGCGGCTCGGATCGTCCGCCCGCCAAGAGAGAAGCTGTTCGGCGAACGGGTACATGCAACCGGCCGTCTTTCCGGTGCCGACGGCCCCGACAACGAGCACGCCGGTGTAGAGTCCCTTCTCGGGAATGACGAGCCAGGACGGCCGTTCGCTCTGGCGCGGAACGGTGGGATGGTGCAGCTCCCCAACGACGAGCGAAGGCGAGTCGTCCTTCGCGGAGGTGGGCCACGCGGGCAGCTTGCCCCGGCGAACGAACCGCACGAGTGGCTGGAACCAGACCCTCCAGACGGAGCGACAGAGGCTTCCGGCGAGCACGACAGCGACGGCGGGCGCCGCGTGGTACCAGACGCGGATCGCGGTGTGGATGCCCGGATCGTGGTGGGCGATCAGGTCGAGGTAGGGGTTCTCGCCCAAGCCGGGGAACGGCGCGCCGATGGCGCGTCCAAGCGCGGCCCCGACGGCCGCGCCGATGATGACGAGCGTGCCGAGTCTCATCGTTGGTTCAACCTTCCCGGAGGGATTGATGCTGCGGTAGCGACCCCGAGGGGTCGGGGGCAGGGGTGCGCAAACACGCCTGCGCTCGAACCCGTACCAGGCCCTCGGACTGGGGGGTCGCTACCGCCACGGACTGTGCCGCCCGCGCGGCACCGGCCGACCAGTCCGCGAAGCCGCAAGACGTTGTTGGGCGGGGGGCTCTGCCGCGGCTGTCCCGCGCATCGCCGAAGGGCCGAAGTGCGCATCGACCCCCCACGTCGATTGCGCAGTCGTGTACGGTCGTGGGACGCCATCTGCTCATAGGTAGCGCACTCCTTGGAGGCGAACGGTCCGCCAAGCGCTGGCGCGGTGGATCGTGGCGCGCCGTGGCTGCCGAAGGGCTTCCTTCTCCAGCGCCACGCTCTTCTGCATGGCGGCTTGCAGCCCTCCGTACTCGTCGAGGATCTCGACCGCGCCATCGATGATCGCGCGTTCGATACGGGCAAGCTCCCGGGCCACCATGGGGTCCGGCTCGGCGGTGCCGGAGGCTTCGGTCCAGTAGCGCATCACCTTCCTGGCCCGCTCGGTCTGTCGAGACGTGCGGGCGACCACGACGGTCTCGACCGACCGACCCAACGTCCCGAGCGCCCGCCAGAGTTCCCGGTGCGCCCTGCCCCACGACCGGAGCGCGGTCGCGGTGTCGTGGCCGGGATCGGCGTAGACGAACACGGCGCGCTCCGCGTCCAATGCGACGGGCAGCTTGACGTGGAAGTAACGGTGCGTCGTTCCGGCCGCGCCCCGGTACACCCGCACGGGCAGGAGCCCGCGCTCGATCCCGAGCGCGTCGAACGCGGCAACCTTCTCGACCTCGGTCGGGAGCCACGGCAGGTCGGGATGCTCGATCACGTGTTCGAGCGACAGCAGGCGGCGCAGGAGTACGACCGGGGAGGCTGTCCTGCGGTGGCGGATGTGCTCCGCGCCGAGCGCACGGTAGAGTCGCCGCGCGTAGATCCGGCACACACGGCCGATCCCGCGAACGCGCGGTACGGTCTCCTCGGCCGCCAGGCCCTGGGCGATCAGCGCATGAACCATGCGCCGCGCCCGTTCGTGGTGCGTGTTCAGGAACGCCGTCGCCTGCGTGCGGGTGAACACCCCGCTGTGCAGGCACACCAACGCGATCCACTCGGCCTTGCGGCCCTTCCAGCCAAACGGTTTCAGGGCCTCCGCTCGTTCTTCGAGAGGGGCGGTCATCGCTTCGCCCGCGTCGCGAGCCCACTGCCGGTCCCAGCCACTTCAACGCTTCGGCGTTTCGCGATCCGGTCGCGGAGCCAATCGTCAAGTTCCGACTCGATCCAGCCCACGGCCCGTGCGCCCAGCGGGACCGGCTTGGGGAACCGGCCTGCGGCCACCATCACATAGATCGTGCTCCGCGACAGGCCGGTGCGGGCCATGACCTCCGGCAGCCGCACGAAGCGGACCGAACGGGACGTTCCGGGCTCCGTCTGTTGTTTGCTCATCGCTCTGTTCCTCTTCGCCTTCTTCGTTCTCGATGCAGGTTTCCTGTACCCGGGGCGGTTGGGCTTATGGCGCGCACCGCCCGACTCCCGGCCGAAGCCGGAAATGAACGCCAGAACACGGTCCGCCGTCCGCAACGTCGGCGAGCGGCCGCCTTCGATCTGGCGCATGAGGTTCGGGTCGCCCAGCGCCATCCTCCCGAACCTCGTCCGGCTCAGGCCAGTGTCGTCGAGGAACCCGCTAACCCGTGTGCTGAAGTACTCTTGCAGCGTCTCCATGTCCGAACGCTGAAAGCCCTTCCCCAAGCCCGTCAACCTGTAGGAAATTGTCCACAGTCCGGGGACGTTTCAGGACGTTCCGCAGGGTCGCAGGCCCGGCAAGTCGCTCCGCCAGCGGCGCGGGAAACGCCCCCGTCGCCGCTAATGGGGACACCTGCGCCACGAGGGTGGATTTCGACCGGAGCAGGGTCGCTACCGGTCGGCCACGTCAGACGCGTCGTTCCGCGGCACCTGATCCGCCAGCTTTGACAAATGGGGTCACTGTACCGCATTCTCACTCTCACGAGGTGGCGGATCGATAACCGCTTCTTCCCCGTCACCGAAAAGAACCCAAGCTCCAGCGAAAAGGAGAAGACTCCAAATGATCAGCGACTTCCTCAATCGGTTCCGGTTTGCCGCCGTCGGCGTGGCTGTTATTGCCGCGATGGCCTTCCTCCCAACCCTGCCCGCCGGATCGCCAGTCACGAGCGAACTCTGCGCGAGCCAAGATGAGGATGGGCCTCTCTGCCCGCAGCTGTGCGCCCCCGGACCCTATCCGTGTGCGAACACAACCGTTAACGGGCATCCCGTCACCTGCTTGGGTCCAGCTCCCGTCCAGCCCCCGCCAGGCGACTAACAGAGCAGTCCGATCCGCGTGCGCATTGCACACCTGCCGCGAGTCTGCGCCCTAACAGCCGTGGCGTCTGGTACGGTCCTCTGGGCGTGCGAAGGCGGCGAAGCGTCGTCCGATGAGGCAGTGACCCGTCCTCCGGCGAGGATCTTGGTGGACCCGCCAGAGACGACAATCTCCTACTTGGGGACGGTGCCTTGGGGGTTGGTGAACCCCATGAGGGTCGCCGTATCCACAGAGGGGGATCACGCCTATGTCATGGACTTCGGCGCGCTTATTGTACGGCAGTTCACTGTCGAGGGTGAGTTCATCCGCGACTACGGGACCGGCCAGGGCCAAGGTCCTGGAGAATTCATCTCTCTGAGCGATGTTGAAGTAGACTCCGCAGGTCAGGTTTGGACCTTGGATCCGGCGCAAGGCCGGATCCAAGTGTTCGATCCGGCGGGGGAGGTGGTTGAGACAATCATGGTGCCAGGCAACGCAACCGCCTTTGAGCTCACCTCGGACGGCGATGTGGTTCTCATGACCTTGGACAGCCTGCTTTTTCGGCGGGTGACCCGCGATGGCACCGCCGTGCGCAGCTTCGGCCGCTTGGTAGACGATCAACTTACGAACTCGATTGCAGTTTGGGGATTCGTGGACGCGAACGGATCGAATGTCTACTACAGCGGTGCGTACGGCGGCTTTCTTGGTCGTTGGTCCGTTGACAGCGGTGCTTTGCGCTATCTGGGGCGAACAGTCGTAGAGCAGCCCTTTCCAACCCCAGTAAATCGGGACGGTGCGATCATGATAGCACCGGAAGACCGGGTCGGGGCGTCGTGGGGGCTCGCCGCGCTCCGGGACACGGTGTATGTACTCGGCCACGACGGAGACACCCATTTGGTGGATGTGTACGAGGCGGAGCGAGGGGAGTACCAGTATTCGATCCCAATCCCGACACCGTCCGTGACCTCCATATCGGTGACCCCACACCATCTCATAGTTACGGCTGATACGCTCGTAACTGTGTGGAACCGAGCGAACTGAACCTTTCAGCACCCACGGCGAGCACAACCACACAGCCTCGTGATCGGCTCGTCAAACGTCCCGCCATTTGACGCGATTCCCCCGCCAGATTCAGCAGGGTGGAATCAGATGTCCTCAAACGGCAAGAAGGGCAGATCGTGCAGTCCTGTATGAACTTACGTGACTTCTTGCCGTGATTTGTGCCACCTGCTCCTTGCCAGCCCGACGCCTCAGCGCTCTCGGTGCTCGCGCCGCGCTATCCATGGACTGCTCGCACTCCTGGTGGCCTGCGGCGATACCGGAGACGGATCGGCCACCGGTGCCCCCGGCACCCTGGACGGCCCGGATGTGATCGTGAACGCCGTCACCGAGGAGGTCTTCACCGTCGGGTCCTTTGCGGGCGACGACTGGGACACCTTCGGCAGCGTGCGCTCGGTGCACTTCGACGCCCAGGCTAACCTGCACATCTTCGACAGCCAGGCCGAACACATCGTGGTGGTCGGGCCGGACGGGTCGCTGATCCGCACGGTCGGAGGGCCGGGAGCGGGGCCCGGAGAGTTCGGCGGTGCGACCACGGCGATCGTCGGGCGCGACGGCTCCTACACGGTGATGGGGTTTGCACGGATCGACCTTCTTGACCCCGACGGTGCGTTCGTGCGGAGCATCGCCATGGACCCGATGACGACGGGAATCGCCATGGGCGGGGTGACGCTTCCCGACGGCCGCTTGGTCACCGGCCAGTTTGTGCGCTTCGGCAGTGACGACGAAGAGGCAGACGATGGGGGCCGTCCGGTCCACATTTTTCCGCTCGACGGCACCGATCCGGAACTCCTCTACACCGCCTGGGAGCTGCCCGAGGAGGACGAAGACATGTTCGACATTAGCGGCTCGGTGGAGAGCGGCATGCGCATTGGCATGTCGGCGGGCCGCGCCTTCGAGCCCCGCCTCGACTACGAGCTTCTAACCGATGGCCGCCTGGTGCTGATCGACTCGATTGGGTACCGAGTCAAACTCATCGGACTCGACGGAAGCGTCACTGGAACCATTGAGCGGCCGATTGCGCCGCTTCCGGTCGACGATGGGATCATGGAGGCCGAACGCGAGCGCTACCGCGAAGCCGAGGCGGCGGTGGTTGAGAGCGGGGCCCGGATCAACGCCCAGGTCGAGCGCGAGGGCGTGGAGGGGCGCACCTTCGCCGACGAGCTGCCGGTGCTGTATGGCCTGAAGGTGGACTGGGAGGACCGAATCTGGCTGGCGCGAAGAGGTCCGACGGGCCAGGACGACGGTCCGACCGACATCGTAACCCCCGACGGCAACTACATCGGCACCCTGCCGCCGGACGGGCTCCGGACGCCGGACGCCTTCGGCCCCGGCGGGCTCCTGGCCTACATTGAGAGCGACGAGATGGACGTGCCGAGCGTGCGCGTGGTCAGGCTGGTTGCGCTGGAACCGGAAGGGTAGGCCCCATCAAGGCCTGTGCGCAATGTCGCGATGTAAAGCACACATGACACAATGTCATGTCGACATTACAATTCTATGCGATCAGGCTTACCAATGAGCAGACCAACCCTGTCCGTGCGCACACCCTGGCCGGTCGTGACGCACATGATCATCGCCCTCCTGGCCCTCACCGCGTGCGACGACGGAGGCCCGAGCCGCACCATCGTCCCGACCGAGATGCCCTTCGCCGAAATGTTCCGGCTGGCGCGGGTGGTCACACCGGAGCAGAGCCCGGAATCACCGATCGCGTTGATTTCGGGCGCGCGCTGGGATGGCGACCGCATCGCGATCGCCGATGTGTCGGAGGGCAACGCAAAGCTGTTCGACAGCGACGGATCGCTCATTGCCACCATGGGTCGGAGCGGGGAAGGCCCGGGGGAATTCACGTCGGCCCGCCATATCGAGTTCCTGGACGGACGGCTTCTTGTAGCCGGCGGGCAAGGGGGCCGTGTCTCCGTGTGGACCGGCGGTGGCGAGCTGGACCGGGAGATCGAAGTCCGCCTCGGTTACGTCTCGGATTTCGCCGCACTGCCCGATGGTCGGCTAGTGTTCACTGGCCAGGGGTTCGGGAGGTCCGAATCGGCACTGGGCGTGTACTCAGCCGACGGCACTCAGCTGATGCACGGGCTGGACACGAACGACGTCCTCCCGGCAGATGTCGACCCGGATCTTCCCTGGGGCAACATGCGGCAGACCTACTTCGCTGCCGCCAACGACACGGCCTGGGCAGTGTCGACGATCTCGGACAGCATCTGGGTGGTCCCGTTGAACCGCGACGCGCTGGAGCCCGAGTCCTACCGGCTCGCCATCCCCGGCTACGTGGCTCCCGCCGCCCCGGAGAACCCGGTGCGCTCGCTGCAGGACCTGAGGGACTGGGGCGAGTCCTTTCATGCCGCGGCGAGGCCCGTTGCCAGCCCCGAGCTGCTCGCCATCCCGTTTGTGCAGGGCGTGCTGAACTACGGCGATCCGACCATTCTGGTGGTGAGGGATCAAGGCGGCGAGTGGTACGCACTCACTGACCCGCCGCCGTTGATCGCGGCGTCTTCGAATCGATTGCTCGTCATCCACAATCCGCTGGGGGATCCGGTGGAGTTGGCCGTGTACGAGCTTGACTTGGCCGACCCATGACGATGCCGACACCGGGACAGGCACGCGACGATTCCGAAGGGCGAACGCATGGACGAGCCCGTGCCTGCATCGACCCGGAGCCGCTCCTGGCACTCCACGGCACCGGCGTCTCCATCGCCGTCATCGACAGCGGGGTCAATCCGGATCACCCGCATGTCGGCAGGGTGGCGGGCGGCGCCCGGATCACGCTGGCGGGCGATGTGGCCGACAACTACGTGGACCGCCTCGGCCACGGGACCGCCGTCTTCGCGGCCATCCAGGAGAAGGCGCCCGGCGCGGACATCTTCGCGGTGCGCGTCTTCGAGGATCGGCTGAGGACGAGTTCCCGTGCGCTGGTGGCCGCGATCGACTGGGCGGCGGCGAACGGCATCCGCGTGGTCAACCTGAGCCTGGGGACGCTCCGCGAGGAGCACGCCGAAGCGCTGGCCGGGGCGGTGGGGCGGCTCGCCGAGGCGGGGGGTGTGGTGGTGGCGGCGGCCGAGGATGACGGGCAGCGGTGGTGGCCGGGGTCGCTGCCGTCGGCGGTGGGTGTGGTGGTGGACGCCGACTGTCCGCGTAAGTGCATCGAGGTGCGGAAGGGGGCCGGTGGCGACGTGGTGGTCGCCGCTTCGCCGTATCCGAGGCCGATTCCGGGGGTGCCGCTGGAGATGAATCTACGTGGAATCAGCTTTGCCGTGGCGAACGTGACCGGCGTGTTGGCGAGGGTGCTGGAAGGGATCGGAGCGCCGTTGGCGGCGGGCGCGTGCATCGAGTTGCTGCGAACTCGCTGAGCGGCGGCAGTCCGGCGAGCCGGGGTAGAGCCGGGGCGTGCATCCGCCCACGCGTATCGAGCGCGACGGGGTGGGCGTCCGCAACCTTGCACCTAACATTTCGTGAAAATCCGCAAGGCGATTGCGGATTGTCACGAAATGCAAGCCACATACGACTACACTTCAACACCCTGAGGGACGGGGCGTCAGGCCACATACGACTACAAACCGGCCCGCGGAGGACGGGGCGCGCAGCGTAAACACCGACGGCCCCGATACGATGCCCGCCACCGAGGTCAAGAAACCGGAACCAACCTGCGTCCGACCACGTGGGGTACGTCCAGCGCGTCCCGCCAAATCCCCCAGACATGTGTCTCGGTTGCGTCGCCAATCCGCAGTGATTCGGGCAGGAGCACGCGGCGAGGAGGCGCGTCCGGGTCGCCCTTGGGCACCACATAGTATGTCCTCAGGCTGTCGGCAACTTCGAGCGTCCGGAGCCAGACCTCGCCGGAGGCCGAGAGAAGCGGGAATCCATATGCGGCCGGCAGGTATCGGGGTCTGTAGAGCGCTTCGGCGTAGTTGACTCGCAACTGCTGCCGTGTCATCTGCGCCTCGTAGAATTCAGCCGTCGCGTCGACCATCAGCACCAACTCCTCCTCAATCACTTCGGAAGTCAACTCTCTCGGGTCGAACCGCAGGCGACGGTGCCAGATCGTGTCCCCCTCTCCATTCACGTCGATCAACTCGACAGCCCCCGGTGCTCCCTTGGTCCGCATCATCAGCGCGCCGCCCGGCCTCAGCGCCACCTGATCGGGATCTCCGAACGGCTGCGCTCCGAACGATCTCCTGTTGTCCCCCCACAGCATGACCAGGGTCCGATTGCTCACGTCGCGCCAGAGCACCGGCTCGGGATCGTCCCACTGGCCCGACTCCAGCCTTCTCACGCTCAGCAGAGGCTGGCGGACGTAGGGGTCACCACCGGGAAAGGGGCCCATGGGCAATCCGACTTCGAGGCTGGAGGCGATCGATGCGAAGCCCAGGTGGATCCCGTCCCTTGGAGGAGCTAGCGCAACGCGAAACCGCTCGTAGCTGACACTTGTACCCGGTCCCAACACGGTCTCGATCAGCTCGCCGTTGGCGGCGTAGTACGTGAAACGGGATCCACCGGCATCGACCACGGCCATGCTTCCATCCGGCTCGATGTAGAGGGTGCCGATGGTGGTGAACTCACCGGGCCCCTGGCCTCTGCGCCCCAGAATCAGGTTCAGCGAGCCTTCGGGGGTCCAGGTGGTGATCTGCGAGCTTCCCGGATCACCGACGACGACACGGTTGCGGGCGGGATCGACGCGCACGAATGGCCGCTGGAAGAACACTTCCCTGTCGGGGGCGTCCCCGAACTGGTACTCCGGCTCGGTGACCCACGTCGCAAGATCCCCGTCACCGCCGAGGTCCTCGCTGCCGCACGCGGCGAATGGAGACAGCATCAGCAGAAGTGCGCCATGCAGGCTGGCCGTGATCTTGCGACCCTCGGGCATGTCTCCCTCCAAGTGACTGCCAATTCCTGGATGATTGGGACATACGCCGCGGACCACGGAAGGTTACCCCCCATCTCGCCGGAAATCGCCGATTTCGGTACTCTGTATCGGCTGTCCCTTCACGACCCCAGCCCCAACACGCCATGAACCCTGACAAGCCCGTGGCAGAGGAAGGATCGCCCCAACCGGGCACCGCGCCCCGCCGGGGCTTTTTGGCGGGCGTTGGCGCCATCGCAGCCGCCGGACTGGCCCTTGTCGCGCCGCTGTGGTCGGGCATCCGCGTCGCGCTCGATCCGCTCGGACGCTCGAGCGGCGAGGCCCACCTGATCCCCGTGACCAAGCTGGCGGCCGTCCCCGACGACGGCGTGCCCCACAAGTTCCGGGTGGTGACCGACCGCGTCGACGCCTGGAACACGCACCGCCAGCTGCCGGTGGGCGCGGTCTACCTGCGCCGCACGGGGGACTCGGTCGAGGCGCTGAACGTGGTCTGCCCGCACGCCGGCTGCTTCGTGAACGTCGCCGCCGACCGGTCGCGGTTCGTCTGCCCCTGCCACAAGAGCAGCTTCGATCTGAGCGGGGCCGTCAACGACCCGGCGAGTCCGAGCCCGCGCGACATGGACACGCTCGATGTCGAGATCCGCGGCGACGACGTGTGGGTCCGGTTCCAGAACTTCCTCCCGGGCCGGGCCGAGAAGGAGCCGGTGGCGTGACGCCGCAGCCGCCGGGAGACCGCATCGGGCTCGTTTCCCACAGACTCCTCGACTGGCTCAACCACCGCACCGGCTATCGGCGGCTCCTGCGCCTGGCGCTCGTCGAGTCGATCCCCGGCGGCCCGAAGTGGCGCTACGTGTGGGGGAGCACGCTGACGTTCGCGATTGTGGTGCAGTTCATCACCGGGCTCGCGCTGTGGGCGTCGTACAGCCCGAACGCGCAGGGCGCCTGGGAGAGCGTCTACTACATCGAGAACGTCATGGCGGGCGGCTGGATGCTGCGGGGCATCCATCACTACATGGCGCACGCGACCATGGTGCTGCTGGTGCTGCACCTCATGCAGGTGGTCGTGGCCGGCGCCTACAAGGCCCCCCGCGAGGTCAACTTCTGGTTCGGGATCGCGCTGCTGCACCTCGTTCTGGGGCTGTCGCTGACGGGCTACTTGCTGCCGTGGGACCAGAAGGGGTACTGGGCGACCAAGGTGGCCACGAGCATCGCGACGATCACGCCGCTCGTCGGTCCCGCGCTGCAGGAGGTGCTGGTCGGGGGCGCGGACTACGGCCATCTGACCCTGACGCGCTTCTTCGCGCTGCACGCGGGCGTGCTTCCCGGCGCGCTGATCGCGCTGATCGCGGCGCACGTGTTCCTCTTCCGGCGCCACGGGGTGACGACCGGGGGGCTGCGCGCGCAAATGGACGGCGTGGGGCCCGGCGATGCGGTGGAGGGGGAGGAGGGCGGCGGTCCGGACGCGGCTGCGGGCGGGGTGCGGGCCGGGCAGTTCTGGCCCGATCAGGCCCTGCGTGATGCCGTCGCCTGCCTCGCGGTGATGGCCGCCGTGCTCTACCTGGTGATCCGCAGCGGCGGCGCTCCGCTCGGCGCCCCGGCCGACGCAGCCGAACCCTTCGGCGCGGCGCGTCCCGAGTGGTACTTCATGTTCCTCTTCCAGTGGCTGAAGTACTTCCCGGCGGGCACCGAGATCATCGGGGCGCTGGTGATCCCGGGCGTCGTGGTGACGCTGGTCGCGCTCATGCCGTTCGCCGGGAAGTGGCGGCTCGGGCACCGGTTCAACGTGGGGTTCACGGGGGCGGTGCTGGCCGGGATCGCGCTGCTGACCTGGCAGGCCTACGCCCAGGACCGCGCGGACCCGGACTTCGTGGCGGCGCTCGAGTCGGCCGAGGCGGACGCTGCGCGGGTGGCGGAGCTGGCCGCGGGGCCGGACGGGATCCCGCCGACGGGCGCGCTGACGCTGCTGCGGAGCGACCCCCTCACGCAGGGGCCCCGGCTGTTCGCCGAGCGGTGCGCCAGCTGTCACAGCTACGACGGGCACGACGGGCTGGGCGGCGAGCTGGCCGAGCCGCCGACCGCCGCCGACCTGGAGGGGTTCGCGAGCCGCGAGTGGCTGGCCGGGCTGCTGCACCCGGAGCGGGTGGCGACGCCGGAGTACTTTGGCGGCACGGCGTTCGCGCGGGGGCGCATGGTGCGGATGGTGCAGAGCCGGATCGCGGGGTTGGACGAGGCGGGGCAGGCGGATCTGGCGAAGGTGGTGAAGGCGCTGTCGGCGGAGGCGGCGCTGCCGTACCAGGCGGAGGTGGACGAGGCGGAGCGGGGGGAGATCGCGGAGGGGGCAGAGTTGCTGTCGGCGGAAGGGATCGGGTGCACGGAGTGCCATGAATGGCGCGGGGTGTTCGAGCGGAGCCTGGGGCCGGTGTTGACCGGGTTCGGGTCGCGGGAGTGGCTGGAGGCGTTTATCGGGGACGCGTCGCATCCGCGGTTTTACGGGAAGCGCAACGACCGGATGCCGGCGTTCGGGCCGGATGAGATTCTGAGCGAGGTGGAGATCGGGTTGCTGGTGGGGTGGTTGCGGGGGGCTAGCAGATAGGCCGCTGACGTTGTCGGGCTTCAGTCATCACAATACGGCTGGAACTCGTGGGCCAGGCCACTCAGGCCGAGTTCCGTGCCGCGGTCGCGGGCCTGCTTGGCGAGTTGGGGTTGTGGATTTCCGATCCGGCGGGCGAGCCTGACGAGTTCGAGCGACAACCTCAGCCAAACGAGTGGCCGGATCGAGGCGTTTGCTTCAAGACTGCGCGCCAGCAGTTCCCTGGCACCGGAGAAATCCCCCGTTCGGGACCGCAGCCGCGCGTGGAACAGGATCAGGCCGAGAGGGGCTTCGGCGAGCGATTCCCCCAGAGGATGCCGTTCGGCGATCTGGCTGACCCTGCCCAGCTTCCCCAGTTCCAGCAGTAGCGTGCCCTCGAAGGCGGCAAGTTCGTCAGTCAGTTTCCCGGGAACAGCAGCCTGTTTCTGATCGCCTTCCGGACCCTCTACATCGATCAGTGCGTTCAGCAAGTCTCGCCCTTCGTCCAGGTCTCCGCGAGAAACGGCAAGGGTACCACGCACGAGGTGTTCACGAGTTAGGGTTTCCGGGCAATCCATCTCCCGCGTGAGTGCCCTCGTCTCATCCAGGACTCGGTCGGCGATTTCGTAGTTGCCGGTCACGATGTGCCACTCGGCCAAAGCCAGCAGGATGAGCACGTGACGCCTTTGGTGCCCGCTGGCGGCGGCGAGCGCTGTGGTATTGGACAGCGTTTCCCAGCCCTGGGCGGTTGCCAGAAGGCCGCAGGTCATGAGCGCTTCCGTGTAGCGCAAGAGTGCAGGCAACATTTCGTCGGACAAGCCCTGCGCTCGTGCCAGATCCACGGCCTCGCGCCCCGACCGGAGGCCCGCGTCCGGATCGCCGTACCGGGCTTCAATCGCCAGGGTTGCCAGAATCCGGCATCGGGCCGCGGGCTGAGCAGGCACATCCATCGCTTTGAGCAGCGCGAGTTGTCTGACGACCGCGTCCCGCAGGCCTGACCGTTCCAGAATCTCAACCCTGGTCTCAACCACAGCAGCCAGAATCGCTGCGTCGCCGACTGCCTGTGCGCGCTCCTCGATTTCTTCCATTTCGGCCAGCGATGTCTCGGTGTCCGCCAGGTTGAGTTTGTGTCGGGCCTGGGCCACGGCGAGCTGGACGACGACCGACTCCGACGGCTGCAGGCATTTGCCGTCCTGCAGCGCCTCGACTCCGAAGTGGATTGCCTGTTCCAGGCGATTCAGGTCGTAGCAGGTGCGAGAAAGCGAAGCCGCGATGATACCACGCCGCGAACCCTCGCTCAATTCGTAGGCGGCGAGGAGTGTGCGGAAACGAGATGGAACGTCCTCTGCATCGGCCTGTTGGATCGCTTCAAGTGCGCACATCGAGGCAAGTCGCGGCCTGCCCGCCAAAGCATAGTGTCTGGCGACCTCCAGCGGGGGAGTTTTCGGTGAAGCTCGACCAAGAACCTCAGCCGTGCGGGTATGAAGGACGGCGCGCCTGGACGGGTGGATCTGCTGGTACACCGCTTGGCCAAAGACATCGTACCGGAACCGAACGCCTTGCGGCGTCCAATCGACCAGGCGGAGACGATGGAGCCGATCAAGAGCGTTGAGGCACCTGGCGCGCGTGTCCTCGGAGACCACTGAGAGGCGGTCGACCGACGTGGTCCGGCCCAGCACGGCAAGGCCGAAAGCGACGCTTCGCGCTGTATCGTCGAGTCTCGCAAGGCGGCGGGAGACAACCTGGCGCGCGGAAGGCGGGACAGCCGCATGCTCATAGAAATCGCCCGGGATCACCTCGTCGGTGGCGCCGGACGCCAGATCGATCAGAAACCTGGGGTTGCCGCCGGCTGTCCGCGTCAGCCTGGCAAGCCGCGACTCGGCAGCGTCGATGGTGGCCACCGACCTGACCAGCTTGACGGCTGCTGCGTCGTCCAGTTCGGTGAGGCGGATTGCGATGGCCTGCTGATCTTCTTCCTGAAGGAAGCGGGTCACCATGTGGTCTGGCCTGAGATCCTCCTCGCAATAGGCCGTGAGAAGCGTGAAATCGCTGTTGTTCCAACGCCTTCGCAGGAACTCGAGGACCGCGATGGTCGCGTCGTCCGCCCAGTGGAACGCATCCATGAAGAAGATCGTCTTGCCGGATTCGGCGATGGCGGTGAAGAGGCGCAGAAAACCCTCGCACATGTGCCGGGACACGCCCGCCACAGCGGAAAGGGGAGCGTCGCGGAAGCGCTTCATCCCTTCCTGCAATTCGGGCAGCATGGAGAGCATGGCAGAACGCCAGGGCTCGGTAAGCGTCCGCAGGAAGGGTAGCACCCAGGGTGCGCTCAGCGGCTCCAGAAGCGGGCCCAACGCGATCTCACTCTCCAGCCGGGACGTGCTCGCTTCGATGACCCGATAGCCGCGGAAGCGTGCGCTCTTGATGACCTCCCGCACCAGCCTCGTCTTGCCGACACCGGCTTCGCCACACACGGCAATGGTGCGCCAACCGCCACTGCCGTGGCTGCGATAGAGGCTACGGGTCAATTCAGCCAACTCGGACGAGCGACCGACCAGAGCGGGGTCGTCCCTGGAGCCGGTTGCCCTGTGGGAGCGCTGTGCCGAACGGCGGTATGCTTCCCTGACGTTCTTGAGGAGTCTGCTGGTTGCCGGCTCCGGCATCCATTCTCCGGATGGGTCGATGCGTTCGGCGAAAGACCAATAGATTGCCTCCGCCTCCCGCACCTGCCCCGCCATGACGCGCGCACGCATGACTCGCCGCAGGATCGTCTCCTCGCGAGGGTCGAGCCTGAGCAGCACTTCGGAGGCTCGGCGGGCCCGAGACCAATCGTGCGCCCCCTCGGCCTTTTCCCACACGGCAAGGGCAGCCCGTCGCAGATGGAGGCGCTTGTGTATGCGCTGTTCCTCGATCCAGTCTGCAAGAGCGGCCGTCCTCCTCTGATGACAGGCAGCAAGGAATCCACGCTCCAGCATGTCGCACGCCTTGGCGAAGTCTTCCGAGTCCGTCAGTGTCAGGTAGTCATCGACATCGCAGGCGACCAGGTGCCGGTGCACGCGGATGTGCTCACCATCGGGCTCCAGGACTCTTGCGGCGACAGTTCGATTCATCTGATAGATGAGCTGGCTCAGTCGATGTCTGAGGACCCTGTCGTCGTGCGATTCCCAAAGGAGTCGCTGCACCGAAGCCCGGGGAATGCGCGTTGCGCTGTCTCCGAACGCGAGGCCCAGCAGTCCGGTCTGAAGGGGCGAAATGCGGACGGTTCGCCCGTGCCGCCAAACCAGCGGACCCCCAAAGAGTTCCAGCCTCAGGGCAGGGAGGTCGCGCTGTGCGGCACCGGTGGTGGTTTCGGTCGTCATGTCAATGGGCGGAGGAGGTCATCGCCTGGCGGTGTCCCTGTTGGGGGACTACAGCGATTGAAGCGCGGCGATCCACGACCTTCGAAGAGATGCTGCCAAGCTGGGCTTCCTTCGCAAGCCACGTCTCGAAAACCCACTCCCACCCCAGCTTCTCTCGTGCCTCCATTGGTCTGATGCCGCAAAGACGGCGCATCTGGTTACTCAGGGAAAAGCCATCGGAGTAACCGAGAGAGCACGCGACGCTGAACAGGCTGGCGTCCGAATTCTGCAGCTTGATCGTGGCTCTGAGCACTCTCGATATGTGCAGCCAGTGAGAGGGGACCGGCAGTCCGCTATTCAGGAGCCTACGCCCCAGGGCGCGCCGGGACATGTAGAGATTCCTGGCCAGGGCACCCACCGTCTGTATTTCCGAACTCAGTTGAACGGTTCGCCGAATGATGCTCCGGGTAACCGGTTCCAGCGAAAACCCTCTCCACTCCAGAAAGTCCGCCACACTGGTTGCGAGGCATGTTGGCTCGCGGCGAATCACGCTCGTGATGTCCCGGGTCGTGGGTGCTTCGTAGTAGGGAAGGACCGCCTGGGGCCGGGACTGTTCGATCGCGCGGAGTACCCGGAGCACGGAGAGACGATCCTCGCGATCCGGCAGAATGATTGCCAGCGAAACTCCCGCCGGGCGATCGGCAACCAGGCCGGCGCCCGTGTGCCAACCAGGATTGCCCAGGTGCCAGGTGACTACCCAGCCGCCTCCGCTCGGCCGCAACGGGTGGTCGGGATTGATCACGGTCAGTCGCCGGTAGGGTGGGCCGAGCAGAAAGACGGCGGCGGGCAGGCTCTTCTTCGGCATTGGCGGCTGCTCCTCTTCTCTGGCGGTGGGTCCGGAGTCAGACTAAGACTTCCCGTCAGCGACTGATCAGCATTGAGCCTCCTGTGTTGCAGAAGGGGGCGCGGCCTCCGTGCGCCGCCGGATTCGACTCTCTTTTGGTTGGGTACGGGCGCCGTCCCACCCTCCGCACGGTTGCGCGCCACCTCCATCGGAAAGGATCTTTCCGGCAACCACGTACCAGCAATTCCAGGTCCTGCCACGCTCGTCTTCATAGCCACGCTACACCGCACAATCCTGAAAGTCGCCCAGTGTCCGATATTGTCGCATCCCAGCCCACCCCCCCCGACACCACCATCATGTCCGCCCTGCGCGGCCTCCGCGGCCGCGCCACCCTGGGCGACGTCGTCTCCGCCACCGGCATGCCGGATCACGAGGCCGAGACCGCGCTGAAGTCCCTCCTCGAGACGCACCGCGGCCACCTCGAGGTCTCGGACGCGGGCGACCTCCTCTACCAGTTCGACCCCAAGCTCATCTCGCGGGACGCGGAGCCGTTCGGGGTGCGCTTCCGCAGGGCCGCCTGGTCGGCCTTCAAGACCGGCTTCAAGGTGTTCACGGCGGTCATGCTCGTCGTCTACTTCATCGTCTTCGTGGTGGCGCTGCTGGCGCTCATGTTTGCGAACCGCGACGACCGGGGCTTCGGCGGGCGCGGAGGCTTCAGCCTGGGCGACTTTTTCATCCTCCACTGGCTGCTGGGAGGACGCGGGTGGCACCGCGGCGGCCTCTACTACGGCCATGCGCACGCGCAACGGCTGCCCAAGGACGCGCGTCCGCCCTTCTACAAGCGGGTCTTCGCGTTCATCTTCGGCCCCGACGAGCCCAAGCCGACCCAGCTCCAGAAGGACCGCAGCATGCTGCAGCTGATACGGGCGCGGAAGGGCGTGCTGACGTCATCGGAGCTGGTCGAACACACCGCGCTGCCGGCCGGCGAAGCCGACGAGGAGATGGGCCGGCTGACCGGCGCCTACGGCGGCGACCCGCAAGTCTCCGACGCGGGCGAAGTGGTCTACGCCTTCCCCGAACTGATGAAGAGCGCGCACGGAAAAGTCCGCGCCCGCGAGCCCAAACCCGCCTGGATGCGGCTGGAGTACCCGAAGAAGCTGACGGGCAACAGCGCCGGGTCCAACTTCGGCATCGGCGCCATGAACGGCTTCAACCTGTTGATGGCGAGCGTGCTGGGGCTGGCGCCGGCGTTCGTGGTCGCGGCTCCGGGCACCCCCCCGCTCGACCCGCTCATCTTCTACGGGCTCGGCGTGGTGCCGTTCTCCTTCAGCAGCCTCTTCTTCGGCATCCCCATCGTCCGTGCGCTGGGGCTGGGCGGCGAGAACCGGTCGCGCATGCGGCGCAACATCCGGCGCCTGCTGCTGGGACTCGTCTACGCGCGCAGCGTGGGCACCGTGCGCTGGATCCCCGTCGGCGATGCGATCCGCCACGTGAGCGCCGGGCTCAAGGACCAGCAGGTGAGCCCGAAGTTGATCCTGAAGGAGATGGAGCGCCTGGCGGCCGAGTTCGACGCCGACGTGGAGGCGGATGACGACGGATTCCGTTACCGCTTCCCGGCGATTCGCGAGACCTTCGTCGAGGCGGAGCTGATGCGGCGGCGGTTGAAGCTTCAGGATCAGAGGCTCGGCCGGATCGTGTACGCGACTGGGGATACTGCGGAAGAGGCGGGCCAGAGGGATCTGGACGCATTCGACCGGGAGTTGAAGCGGGCGGAGATCGATGTGTCGCGGTATGTGCCTCCGCCCAACCGCGTGGGGTACGAGGAGGATTTCGAGGTGGTGTTGGATGCGGAGCCGGCGAGGAGTAGGACTACAAGTGGGCGCCGCCGCCCGTCCACGCGTCGCTCTCCTCCTCGGTGGCGTTGAAGAGGTTCAACACGGTTGGACTTGGCCGCCCCACGGCTCTGTGTATGATCAATGTCTTGGATGTTGCAGAAATGTAAAGTATGTATAACATAATGTAATGTCGACATTACATACTAGGTGCCTAGCTTTCGCGGTGAATCATCGGACGGGGAGCGGCTTTCCCCGCGCGGAAGGGCGCTGTCGTCCAGCATCGGGTGCCGCGACCCAGTGCCGGTCCCCTTCGAGGACATTGCAACTGGCGGCAGCTTTGCGGCACCCCCAATGCCCACGTCTGCGTCTGCGAGCAACGATTCCGTTCCCACCGTGATTTTCACGATAGATCCAGTTTTCAGCGTGCTGATGAAAACGGCCCATGAGTGAAAAGTGACTTGACGTTTTCACCGGTATCCCTATTTTCAGCACATGATGAAAAGGCGCACTTCAGAAAAAACTCTCGGCCTTGACGCTGTGCACGCGGTCCGTGACCTACTGGGGCATGTCCCGAACCTGAAGGCCGGTTCGGTTCGCCGCGATGACCTGTTCGGCAGCGGCCATCCCATAGATGGGCATATCGAGTTCCAACACGGGGACAACGCCTATATCCTCGTCATCGAAATCAAGCGGAGCGGTGCGCCCCGCTTCGTCCGATCCGGGGTCTACCAACTGAAGGGATACTTGGCCCATGTTCATCAGTCCGGTCACGGCGATTCCCACCGACGTTGGATCCCCATGCTCGTGAGTCCCTACTTGTCTCCCGAGTCCCGGTCGATCTGCCTGGACCACGACGTCGCCTACCTGGATCTCGTCGGGAACGCTTACCTCGCTTTCGACAACGTCTACATCGATCGGGCCGTCCCAGACAGGCCCAAGTCGGAAACGCGGGTTCTAAGATCGATCTTCGCCCCGAAGGCGGCCGCAATTCTACGGGTGCTCCTCCGCGAGCCCGCCCGGTCGTGGCGCGTCGCCGAGCTAGGTGACGCGGCCAACGTGAGCCTCGGCCATGTGAGCAACGTTGGCAAGGCCCTGCTCGAAAGGGAATGGATCGAGAAGGACAGCAACGGCATCCGCCTCGTCCAACCGGGTGCGCTGTTGCGGAGCTGGCGCGAGGAATACCGCAAGCCTGCTGGCCATCACGTCAGTGGATACACGCTGTTCCATGGCGAGCAGCTCACCAAGCAGTTGTCAGGCAGACTCAATGCGGAACATCAGCTTCCGCGCGCAGTGTACTCGCTGAACTCCGCCGCCCAGTGGTTCGCGCCCTTCGCCCGCAGTAGCACCTGCAGCTTCTACGCCGACAACCCCGGCACTCGAATGTTGAAGGAGGCGTTGAAGCTCGCTCGTGTCGAGAAAGGAGCAAATGTCATCGTGCACATCCCGAATGATGAGAGTCTACTCGAGGACGCCGCTCAGCCGGTGCCAGGCGTTTTCTGCACGAGTCCGATCGTGACCTACCTCGATCTGTGGCTTGGCAACGATCGAGATCGTGAAGCCGCCCACCACTTGGCCTCGAAGTGCTTTCCGTGGCTGTGACAGAGCCGCAATCCGCCCGCGACTACGATGACCGGACGACGGCGGCGGTCGAATCCGTGCTGATCGAGATCGGCCAGATCCTCGGCAGCTTCAAGGGCAAGTTTGCCGTTGTTGGCGGCGCCGTGCCTTGGCTGCTGCTGAGGGAAGCCGACATGCCTCACAGCGGAACAATGGACGTGGATCTCGGTCTCGACCCGTCCGCCTTGGGCGACGGCCAGTATGTTCGACTCGATTCCAGCTGTCCTGGCCATGAAAGGCTACGCCATCGAAAACCGTCTGAAACGCAAGGACGCTTACGACATCTACTATTCTGTCCGAAATTTCCCGGGTGGGATCGACCGTCTGGTGCAAGCAACCGGACTGCTTCTCGACGTAGCATCGGCCCGGAAAGGCTACCGGCCGCCGAGGCCTGATCCGGGCTCCGCACCCTGGTCGCCGGAAGCCCCCGGGCGGCCGAGGCCCGTCTACCGCGCGAACACCACCGCCAGCCGCCTCCGCAGCTCGTCCCGCACCTCCCGAAAAGCGTCCAATCGCGCCCCGGGACGTCCCCGAGCCGCGGCCGGGTCGGGGAGCCCCCAGTGCACCCGGTGCGCGTCCCCGAGCCAGACCGGGCACACCTCCTCCGCGCACAGCGTGACCACGGCGTCCACCGGGCGGACTACGTCGTCCACCCCCTTGCAGTCATGCCCCGAGATGTCGATCCCGACCTCGGCCAGGACCGCCACCGCCTGCGGGCGCACCGGCGACGGCTCAGAGCCCGCGGAAGAGACCCTGACGCCGGCGGGCGCGAGATGGCGGGCGATCCCCTCGGCCATCTGACTGCGTGCCGAGTTGGCCACGCACAGAAAGAGGATGTGCCGGAATCCCAGGTCGCGCAGCGCGTCCGCGTCCGAGCGCCAGCTCTCGCCCAACCCTGCCATCAGCCCCGTTTCCTCCTGTCCCGGCCGGGTAGTGTGGGTAATCCGATCATGATAATGTCATGTTAAGATTACATAATGTCGTGTTCTCATTACTTACCCAGCGGCGGTCGGACTAGATTAGAGGTCAGTTTGGTCCAGTGGACCCAGCCTGCCCGAGGACTAGTCTAGCCTAGTCTAGACACGGCGAGCGGAGCAACCGGATATCCGTGGACCCCGCCTGCGCAGAACGTTATCCTTGATTGTTCGACTGATTCTGTGTCGGCGACCAAGCTGAGGACGGAACGACGGCTAAGCGGATTGGCGGCATGTTCGGCGGAGGTCCAGTAACCCCCACCCGAAGGAGCCCTGTCCGGAACATGGAGGCAAGACATCTGAAGCCTGCCTTGGCGAGCCTACCGGTGCTGCTGGCGGGCATGGCTCTCCTGCCCGGGATGTGGCCGACCCCGGCTCTCCAGGCTCAGGAGGCAAACAGCGGACCGGTCGCGCGCATCGCCTTCGTGGCGGACGATGCGAACGCCTCTCGGGAGGAGGTTCGCGCCCTCGTACGCCAGGAATTGATCGCGCTCGTACGCGACGATTTCGATCTGCGATTTCCGGCCGATCTTGCCGTCATTGCGGACGGCACGGTCGAGGGCATCGCTCAGGCTCTGGAGCGCGTGTTCGCCGATGATGAGGTCGCGATCGTCGTCGCGCAGGGTTTCCTCTCTTCGGAGATGGCCGTCCGCGGTGCGCCGTGGCCGAAGCCCGTCATCGCGACCACGGTCTTCGATGCGGGCCTGCAGGGGTTTCCGGACACCGCGGGAACGAGTGGCGTGGCCAACTTGGCGTACATCGCACCGCCCCCACCTGGCCCGGTTGCCCGCGACCTGCTGAAGTTCCGGGAGCTCGCGTCCTTCTCGGCCGCGGCCATTTTGGTCGACGAGGAAGTGGCCGTGACTCTAGCGGGTCTCCTGGAGCAGCTGCGAGCGGCTTCGGCGGATGTGGGGATCAGGCTGGAGATCGTACCCGTGGGGGTGTCGGCGACGAGCGGCCTGGACCGCCTCCCAGCCGAAGCCGAAGCGGTATACGTGACTCCGCTTGACCGGATGAACCCCGGCGAGTTCGAACTCCTCGCCGAGGGTATCGCCACCCGCCGCCTGCCCTCGTTCTCCTATTCGGCCGACGATGTCGCCCGGGGCATCATGGCGTCCCTCGGGGCGATCGATCTTCCCCTCCTGGCCCGGCGGATCGCGCTCAACGCCTACCGCATCCTGCTGGGCGACGATCCGGCCATGCTTCCCGTGACCCTCGCGCGAGACGAGGAACTAGTGGTGAACATGCGCACGGTGGCAGCAGTAGGCGTCTTGCCGCCGCTGGGCGCGCTGCTCGAAGCCCGGCGCCTCTTCGAGGCTCCCGAGGGCGTGGAGCGCCAGGTGACCCTGAAGAGCGCCATGGAGGAAGCCATGGCCGCCAACCTGGCGCTTGCCGCAGAGGACCAGGCGGTGCTGGCGGGTGCGGAGGAGATCCGCCTGGCGCGGGCTGGCTTGCGCCCGGATCTGGAAGTCGGGCTGACGGGGGCGACGATCTCGAAGAGCCTGGCGGAGGCCTCCTTCGGACAGCGGCCCCAGCACAACCTCGACGGGGGACTTACCCTCCGGCAGCTGATCTTCTCCCAGGAAGCGCATGCGAACGTCTCCATTCAGACATCGTTCCAGGCATCCCGGGAGCGGGACCGGGCCTCCCTCGAACTCGACGTCGTACTGGAAGCCGCCGAAGCGTACCTCAACGTCCTGCGCACCAAGACGCTCGAGCAGGTCCAGCAGGACAATCTCGACCTGACCCTCGCGTCGCTCCGCCTGGCCCTGCAGCGGGAGCGGATCGGAGCGGCGGGTCCCGGCGAGAGGCTTCGCCTCCAGAGCGAGTTGGCTCGGCGGCGGGCCGATCGGATCGACGCCTTCGCGATCCGCTCCGTCGCCGAGGTGTCGCTGAACCAGGTGCTCAACCGACCACTCGACGAAGCGTTCATGACGCCGGAGGCTGACCTCGAGGGCCGCGCGCAGTTGGAAGCCACTCTGGCCACCGAGTACCTGTCCGACATCAACCGGTCCGCCGTCCTCGGCGACTTCCTGGTCCAGGCGGCTCTGCGCCGCGCTCCCGAGATCCAGAGCCTCGACGCGGTGATCGCGGCCCAGCAACGGCTACTCACCTCCACGCGCCAGGCGTTCTTCCTTCCCACCGTGGCACTTCAGGGAAACGTGTCGACCAACATGCTGCAGGGGGGAGTTGGCGCCGAGCCGCCTCCGGGCCGCCCGGCGACCGAAGTAACGGCTTACCCCTGGAACGCGGGCCTGGCGGTCACGTTGCCGCTGTTTCAGGGAAGCGCCCGCTTCGCCCGCCGCGAACGGACTGCCGCCGTCCTGGCGCGGTGGCAGCTCGAGCGCGAGTTCGCGGCCCGGCGCATCGAGCAGAATGTCCGCGTCCAGCTCCGGTTCGCCCAGGCCAGCCTTGCCATCGTGAGCGAGAACGAGACGGCGGCGGAGACCGCCCGCAGGTCGCTGGAGCTGGTCACGGAGGCCTACGCTCAGGGGCTGGCCCGTGTCGTCGATCTTCTGGAGGCGCAGACCAGCGCGCTCCTCAGCGAGAGGGGCGTAACCAACGCGATATACGACTACCTCATCAACTTGAAACGCGTCGAGCGGGCTATCGGGCAGTTCGAGGTGCTGTCGACGCCGCAGGAACGAGCCGACTTCGGGAGGCAGCTGGAGGAATACGCTCTGACGCGGGAGGGTGGATCATGACCGACCAGAACACCGGTATGGCAGGCCGTCGCGCGGGGTGCCGCACCGTGAAGAGATCGGCGCGTGGCACGCCGGACCGGGGATACGCGGCTGCGGTGTGGCCGATCCTCCTGGCCGTGGCCGTCATGGGGGCTGGTTGCGGGGATGAGGAAGCGGTGCCTGCTGCGGAAATCCGCCCGGTCCGATACACCCGCGCTTTCGTCGCCGGCAGCGATCGGACCCGCACCTTCGCGGGAGTCGCACGAGCGGCCTCCGAACAGGACCTGGCATTCCGAGTCGCCGGCACGGTCACGGCCGTGGAGGTCGATGTGGGCAGCGGCGTGCGGAGAGGGCAGGTGCTGGTGCGGCTGGACTCTGGTGATCTCGAGCTGAGGCGGCAGCAGGCCGAGGCTGGTCTCGCCCAGGCCCGAGCCCAGGGTCGCAACGCCCAGGCCAGCTACGAGAGGGTGGTTGCGCTCTACGAGAGCGGCAACGCCTCGATGAGCGATCTGGACGCCGCCCGCGCGTCGTACGAATCGGCCAACGCGTCCGAAGCGTCGGCCGCAACCGCGCTGCGCCTCGCCGAGCAACAGGTGGTCTACACACGCCTGCTTGCACCAGTGGACGGCTCCGTCAGCCGGGTAGTGGTGGATGTCAACGAAGCGGTAGGGGCAGGTCAGACGGTCGTGGTCGTCATTGACACGGGCGGAAGCCCCGAGGTCCGGGTGACGGTGCCGGAGGCTTTCATCGGCGGCATGCGCTCGGGGCGCCCGGCGGAGGTGGTCTTCGCCGCCTTGGCGAGCGGGGCCTTGGGCGCGACCGTGACCGAAGTCGGCACTGCGGCCACGGGCGCCGGGGGCTTTCCCGTTACGGTGCGTCTGGACGAGGGCGCTGATGCGGCGCAGGTGCGTCCCGGAATGGCGGCCGAAGTCACCTTCAGCATCGAGGGCCGGCCCGGGGCTGCGGGAGTGCTGGTGCCGCCGGAAGCGGTGGGGCAGGATCAAAGAGGTCGCTTCGTGTACGTTCTCGCGGCGCCGGATACCGGAAACGTCGCCACGGCAGAGCGTCGCACCGTCGAGACCGGTTCCCTGACGCCCGAGGGTCTGGAGATCCTCGAGGGCGTCAGCGACGGCGAATTGGTGGCCACCGCCGGACTGCGGACCCTGGCTCCGGGGCAGCAGGTGCGGCTGCTGGGCGCCCGATAGAGCTATGACCTCGCCGCTCTCCGCCCCATGGATCTGACCCGGTACGCGATCGACAACAGGGTCGTCACCTTCGTGGCGCTCGTGGTGGTCGCGTTGTCCGGCTACTCGGCGTATCGGTCCCTCCCTCGCGCCGAGGACCCTGGTTTCGTGGTCCGCCACGCCATCGTGGTAGCGCGGTTCCCCGGGGCGTCGCCGGAGCGGGTCGAACTCCTGGTGACCGACAAGCTGGAAAGCGCGATCCAGGAGATCCCCGAGGTCGCGCACATCACGAGCGAGTCCCGCATCGGTCAATCCATCATCAGCGTCGAACTCCGGGAGACCGTTACGAACCTGCGCCCGGTGTGGGACAACCTGCGGCGGAAGGTGGCCGAGGCCGCCGGCGAACTGCCCCAAGGCGTAGTACCGGTCGTGGGCGACGATCTCGGGGATGTCTTCGGGACCGTGTTGGCGCTGACCGCCGACGGGTTTTCCTACGCCGAACTCGAGGAGATCGCCGAGCAGGTGCGGAATATCTTCCTCAGGATCGACGACGTCGCCAAGGTCGAAATCCATGGGGCCCAGGAAGAGCGCGTCTTTGTGAATTTCGACAACGCGCGCCTCGCCGGCCTGGGGCTTTCGGCCCCGCAGCTTCAGGGCATCCTCCAGTCCAGCAACATCATCATTCCGGGCGGAGCCGTGGAGACCGGAGTCGAGCGGATCAGCTTGGAGCCGACCGGCAACTTTACCTCCGTAGACGATATCCGGCGCACTCTGATCACGCTGCCGGGCACCGGCGAGACCCTGTATCTGGGCGATGTCGCCGACATCCAGAGGGGGTACGTGGATCCCCCCAGCTCAAAGGTGCGGGCCAACGGACAGCCGGCTCTGGTGCTGGCGGTATCGATGCGCGCGGGCGGCAACATCATCGCGCTGGGCGAGGACATCCGGGCGGCCATCGCGGAGGTGGAGGGGCGCTACCCCGTGGGCGTCGCCTTCGACATCCTCGCCTTCCAGCCGGAGGTGGTCGACCGCGCCGTGTCCACGTTCGTGAACTCGATCCTGCAGGCCGTTGGAATAGTGCTGGCGTGCATGCTGCTGTTCCTGGGACTCCGTACCGGGCTCGTGGTCGCCGCGCTGGTTCCCATGGCGATGATGGCCACGCTGATGCTGATGCGTTACCTGGGCATCGGGCTGGACAAGATGTCGCTGGTCGCTCTGATCATCGCTCTGGGGCTCCTGGTCGACAACGCCATCGTGATGAGCGAGTCGATACTCGTCCGGATGCAGGCGGGCGAGCACGCCCGGGAGGCGGCCCTGGCCTCGTCCAGGGAGCTGCGCTTTCCCCTGCTGGTGTCGTCCCTGACCACCATCGCCGCCTTCCTGCCCATCGTGCTTGCCGAGAGCACGGTCGGAGAATACACGGCACCGCTGGCCCAGGTGATCGCCCTGACGTTGCTCGCCTCCTGGCTTCTGGCGATTACCATGGTCCCGCTCCTGTGCATGCTCTGCCTGAGGGTCAGGCAGCGGAAGTTCTCGGCGCGGCCCGCCGAATCGGGAGCGGACGGGAGGGCGGCGGCGGACGGCACGGCGACGGACACCCGGGAGGTAGCTCCGGCCGACCGGATGGACGCGGAGTTCGACACGCCGTTCTACCGGCGCTATACCGGGGTCCTCAGGCTCCTCCTCGCACGCCCCCTGGTCACGGTCGTCGGAGCGTTCGGGCTGCTGGTTGCAACCCTGGGGCTGTTCCGCTTCGTCGAGCAGAGCTTCTTCCCGGACAGCAGGGAGGTCCTGTTCACCGGTGACTTCGAGTTCCCCTATGGCACATCCTTCGCCTACGCGGAGGCAGCCATGCTCGACATCGAGCGATTCATGTCGGACGAGTTGGCCGCCCGCGACGGTCGCGAGGGCGTCCGCAACTGGGCCTTCTTCGTGGGCGCGGGGCCGCCGCCCTTCACCCTGCGCTACAGTTCGGCCCAGGCCCACGCCGGGTACGCGGCCCTGATCGCCAACGCGTCGGCGCTTGACGAGCTCGACAGCGTGATCGAGCGCCTCCGCGAATACGTCCAGGCCGGTCACCCCGATATCGACGTGACGCTGAAGCGGCTGGCGGCGGGTCCGGCCGGCGCCACGCCGGTCGAAGTGCGGCTCTACGGAGACGACCACAACGTTCTGTTCGACCTGGCGGACGGCGTGAAAGCCCAACTGGCGACTCTCCCGGGCACGCGTAACATCTCGGACAACTGGGGGAAGCAGACCAAGAAGCTGATCGTGAACATCGACGACGCCCGGGCGAGGCGGGCGGACATCACCAACCAGGACATCGCCGTCTCCCTTCGCATGGCTCTTTCGGGCTCCACGGTGACCGAGTACCGGGAGGGTGACAAAGCCATTCCCGTGGTGCTGCGTTCCGAGGTCGGGGGACGGGAGGATATCGGCAAGCTGGAGTCGATCAACGTCTACGCCCAGTCCGGTCAGAACGTGGCGCTGCGGCAGGTCGCGGACATCGTACTCGCGTTCGAGCCATCCAAGATTCTCCGCCGCGACCGGGCCAAGACGCTGTCGGTCCTGTCGGACCTGGACCCCGGCTCGGGCGCCAGCGCGTTCGCCATCGCCAGCGCCCTGGAGCTGTGGTTGGCGGAGCAGCGGCAAAGCTGGCCGGTCGGCTACAGCTACGAGATCGGCGGCACCTTCGAGAGTTCGGCCAGCGCCAATGCCTCGATAGCCGAGAAACTGCCCCTGGCCGGCCTCCTGATCCTGCTCCTGCTCGTCGGGCAGTTCAACTCCCTGCGCAAGCCGCTCATCATCGTCCTGACCATCCCGCTGGGCCTCATCGGCGTAGTCATCGGCCTCCTGGTGACCGGTCAGTCCTTCGGGTTCATGACGCTGCTCGGCGTCATCTCGCTCGCCGGTATCGTCATCAACAACGCGATCGTGCTCATCGACCGCATCCGCATAGAAACCGACGAGAACGGTCTCGACCCCCCGAGGGCCGTGCTGGAAGCCGCACAGCGGCGTCTCCGTCCGATCGTACTGACCACCGTCACCACTGTGGGCGGACTGCTGCCACTCTGGTTCGGCGGGGACCCCCTGTTCGTGTCGATGGCCGTGGCCATCATATTCGGGCTGGTGTTCGCCACGGTTCTCACCCTCGGCTTCGTGCCGGCGCTCTACTGCCTCCTGTTCCGCATACGATACCAGAACGATTGATCCGGGCAACGATGCCTACACGGGACCGGTCATCATAGTAGACGGCTGACTATCTAAACCGGCTCAGGGCCGGAGAGGGCAGCGAGCCGGTTTCGTGCAGCGGCTTGCGGCATGCTGCCAAGTCCAAGCGGGGCGCTTAGCTCAGTTGGTTCAGAACGCCTGCCTTACAATCCCTGCGGAGAGGACGTGACGCCCACCTCCCGCCCCGCCTCCTCCTCGATGACCTTGAAGATGTCGGCCCACAGCTCGAGAGGCTGAGCGCCGACGAACGGGATGCCGTTGATCAGGAAGGACGGCGTGCCGCGAACGCCCAGGCGCGCGCCGCTCAGGATGCCGCTGCGAACCCGTGGCCGGGGCCGCTGCTCCGCAATGCACGCCTGGAACTGCTCGGTGTTGGCGCCGACCTCTTCCGCGATCGCCTCGAAGGCCGGATAGGGTTCGCTCATGCTCTTCCAGTCGCCCTGGCGCTCGTAGAGCAGCTTGCTCATCGGGGGGAACAGGTCCTGCTCGCCGGCGCACTCGGCCGCGAAGGCCGCGACCATGCCGTTGGCGAACATGCCGCTCACGTAGGTGACGTACTTCCAGTGCACCCGCCCCGCGTCGACGTAGTCCTCCTTGAGCGTGGGGAAGATGTCGGTGTGAAAGCGGCGGCAGTAGCCGCAGCCGTAGTCGCTGAACTCCACGACCTTGATCGGGGCGTCCTCGGAGCCGTAGTCGTAGCCGAGATCGGCAAGCTGGACCTCCTGCGCGGGCGGGAGCGCGCTCGTTGCGCCCTCGGAGAGCATCGAAGTCGGGATGGACTGTGAGGGGTTGCCGCCAGCAGCATCGGGCCCGTCCTCATCCGCACCGGAAGACCCCTCCCCCCCACCGCCGCCGCACGCCGTCACGGCCACCACCACAAGCCCCGCCACCGCGGCGCGGCCCCACCATTTACGTTCGTCCTGGCCTGTCACTCTATTCTGCTCCTGTCCCCTGTTTGCCTTTTCCGGCCGCGCCGCCGTCCCGGCCGCCGCGTCCGCCACCAGAATCCTGCCTTGTCGCCGCGGCTCCCGCCACCCCCGCGGCGCGGGACCGCTGCCCGATCGACCGCTTCGCCATCCCCTCTCGCACGACCACCGTCTCGGCGATCTTGTCGTGAATCGCCTGGCGGTTGGGGTCCCACCACACCTGCGCGAACCCGAGCAGCCCCGTGGCCAGGCCCGCCGCGTACCCGCCGGCGCGTTCCAGCGACATGTACAGGCCGAGCGGCTGGCCGTTCAGGCGTACGACGCGCGTACCGAACAGTTTCTTGCCCGGCGTGCGCCCGCCCCACAGCGCCAGGAACAGCGTCAGGTAGATCGTGCCCCAGCCGAAGACCAGCCCGGCTTCGTCGGCCGCGTCGCGAATCCACGCAAACAGCGTCGACGGCGCCTCGGCTTCCGCCAGTTGCTCTTCGAGGTCCGCGATCCTCTGGTCGCGGTCCCGGACGTCGTCGGCGACATCGACCAGTTCTTCCACCAGTTCGGCGACATTTGCCGGAGCCGCGCGCTCGGCACCGCCCACGACGCTGTCCCCGATCTGCACGGCGATCGGGATGTCCACGCGCTCGGATGCATTGCGAAGGATCGACGGGAGGAAGGTGATCCCGATCGCCAGCATCAGCACGAACGTGCCCGCGCAGCCCAGCGCGATCTTGCGCACCGGGCCGCCGGCGGTGCCGTCCGGGCGCCGGGTGGCCATGCGGAAGAGCGTCAGCCCCACGATGCCGCCCAGTATGCGCCAGCCGAGCAGTTGCAGGAAGCCGATCAGGACGAGGTCCACCATGAGCGCCGCAAAGCGCCGCCAGGGCTCGGCGAGCGGGGTGCCGAGAAGGTCGGGCGTGACCGAGAACGCGTCCGGCGTGACGATGGACCGCGGGTCGCCCGCCAGAGGCTCGATTCGCTTCGGCAGTCCGTCGTCCATCGACCGCTACCTTCGCCGCAGGATGCCGCCCAGGAAAAGCCCGGCGGCCAGGCCGAGGAGCGCCGAAGCGGCGAGCAGCGTCTCGAGCTTTCGGGCCGGAGGCGGCTCGGGCAGCGTCGGAACCGCGCCGTGCGGCGCAGGATCGGGGGCGACCAGGGGGGCCGGAGGCTCGGAGGCATGCTGCTCTTCCTCGAGTTCCATGCGGATGCGCACCCGGTCCTCCTCGTCCTCGAATCCGCACTCCGCGCAGGTGACGAAGCCGCGGTCGCGGGCCGTCCGGTTCGGGTACGACAGCTCGCCCTCCTTGACGGGGCAGGGCAGTCCGGTCGGAAGCGGCACGATGATCTCGTACAGGGCGCCCTTGGACAGATCCAGCTCCCGCGCGAGCGCGTTGACACTCTCGTCGGAGTGCCAGTACAGTTCGTTCGCCCTGGCGACGACTTCGGCGGAGGGTTCGGCGCCGACGGCCTCCGGCTCCTTCATATTCACCATTTTCCTTCTGTCCCGGGATCGCGGGTTGGGGCGCTGCCGTGGCGGGGTTCGCCAGGTACGCTTCGATGCCGCTACCCTTCAACATACAATGGGCAGGCGGCCGACCGCAGGCGCGCCGCCGTGCCTCCACCCAGGCCACGGACCGGCAGGCGGATCCTCATGCGAGCGAGATCCAGGATCATCGGAAGCCTCGAGAGCGTCTACATGGAGGCGTATCAGAAGGCGGAGAAATCGGGCGACCAGGCCCGCATGGAAGCGCTGGACTTCGGCTTTCAGCGCGACCAGGTGATGCTCGAGGTCATGCTGGACCTGCGGGACGCCCTTTCCAACCTGGACGGCGAGGACGACAAGCCCGATTCGAACCTGCTCGAAAAGGCCATGGCCATCCGCAAGTTCACCCGGCTCCGGCCCTGATGAAGATCTACACCAGGCGCGGCGACGACGGCGAGACGGGTCTTTTCGGCGGCGGTCGGGTTCCGAAGGACGATGTCCGCGTCGAGGCCTACGGGACTGTGGATGAACTGAACGCCGTCATCGGCACGGCACTGGCCCATGTCCGGGACGGCGAAATCCGCGTCCGGCTGCGCCTGCTGCAAAGCGACCTCTTCGCCCTGGGAGCTCGTCTTGCCACGCCACCGCCCCGCGATGGGCGTCCGGTGCCGTCGCTTCCCGATCTTCCGCTCGCGCGCATCGGCGAAATGGAGTCGTGGATCGACGCGGCCGAGGAGGTCACGGGGGCCGTGCGGCACTTCATCCTGCCCGCGGGAACGGCGGGCGCCAGCCATCTCCACCAGGCACGCGCCGTCTGCAGGCGGGCCGAGCGGCGCGTCGTGGCGCTGGCCCGGCGATCGGCCGTGGACTCAGGCGTGGTGCGGTATCTGAACCGCCTCTCGGACTACCTCTTCGCGGCGGCGCGCCTCGAGAACCACCGCGCAGGCAAGGGAGACGTGGCATGGAGAGCGGGCGAATGACGGCCGGGTCCGTGGTCCTGGTGCGCGGCGAAGCGACGCCCCCGCACGGCGAAGTCATCCGCACCGACGTCCGCCGCCTCGCCGGGAGCGAGCCCCGCACGGCGGTGCTGGTCGTCCATGGCTTCAAGGGCTTCAAGGACTGGGGCTTTTTCCCCCTTCTCTGCGAGCGCCTCGCCGCGGACGGCCACCTGGTCGTCTCCTTCAACGGCTCGCGCAACGGGATCGGTGCGAACCTTCTCGACTTCACGGACCTCGACGCCTTCGGCCGGAACACGATCAGCCACGAGGTGGGCGACGTGCACTGGATGCTCGAGCGCCTGATCGCGGGGGAGTGGAGCGATGGCGTCCGCCCCGAGGCGGTCGGCGTGCTGGGCCACAGCCGCGGCGGCGGCACGAGCATCATCACCGCATCAGAACATCATGATGTCGCATCGCTCGTGACCTAGGCGGCGGTGTCCACCTTTCAGCGCTGGCCGGCCGAGTGGCGCGAGGAATGGAAGCGCAGCGGCGTGGTGTACGTGGCGAACGCCCGCACCGGGCAGGACATGCCGCTGCACAGGTCGGTCTGGGAGGATCTGGAGCGCAATCGGGAGCGATTCGACGTGATCGGCGCGGCCGGGAGAGTGACGGCGCCGTGGCTCATCGTGCACGGGTCGGAAGACGAGACGGTGTCCGTCGCCGAGGCGCGGAGCCTTGCCGGGGCGGCGCCGCACGTGCAGCTCGAGGTGGTCGACGGATCGGGACACACTTTCGAAGCGGTTCACCCCCTGGACGCGGTGACGCCCGGCCTCGAAGCGGCGGTTGCGGCGACCGCAAGTCATTTCCGGCGGTCGCTGTAGCGGCATGCGGCAGGGGCGCCGTGCATTCTCCCGCGGGCCGCGGTCGGGGTTGCCACCCGCCGCAAGTTCCGCAATCATCTACATCCGTTTTGGATACAACGGCAAAGGCCAAGAGGTAGTGTGACATACATCATCACCGAGCCCTGCATCGGTACCAAGGACGCCAGTTGCGTCGAGGTTTGCCCGGTAGACTGCATCTACGAAGTCGGCGAGCAGTATCTCATTCACCCGGACGAATGCATCGACTGCGGAGCGTGCGAGCCGGAGTGCCCCGTGCAGGCCATTTTCCCCGACACCGATGTGCCGCCGGAGTGGCACGACTACATCGAGAAGAACACGGCGCACTTCGAGGAGTAGGCAGGGCCCGGGGATCCGGAAAATAGCGAAGGGGGACGACCGGTCGGGCCGCCCCCCTTGCTCTGGTCGTCTCGCTCCGACGACGGGCAGTCAGCTGGTGGCGGCAGTGCCGTGCCACCGTGCCAACCTAGATACCGAGTTCCCTCAGCCTCTCGAGCTTGATCTTGCCAGGTACCGTCTCGCCCGGAGGAACGTCATCGACCTTTGCCTGGGGCGGCTCGGGCCGGTGGGTTCCCTGACGGAGGAGAGCTACGCCGGCAGCGAACAGCGCAGCGGCGCCCAGCAGATTGACAGTCAACTTGCGAATAGCTCCCTCCCTTGGCCTGAGTGTTTGTAACGTGCGGCGTGTCCGCGCGCCTCGTATTGGTCCGACTGAGCAAGTTCCGTGCCATTCACCGGCTTCGCGCCCGCCCCACGCCCCCAAGGGCCAACATTGCCATATTCCTGTTGACTTTATCGCCGATTGGGCCATGTCCGGGCGACAGGGCGATCAGCGTGTGAAGATGTACATTTTCCAACACAACTGACGAAAATTGGACACAGACCTCGGGACAGACCGGACGGGCGAACGGTGAGGCGACACAAATCACACGGTGCCGGGTCGACGCGTCTCCTGAAGGACGCCGACCCGGTCGAAATGACGCGGGCGCTCGTGCGCACGCCCTCCGTCAACCCGGTGCTGGAGTCAGGCGGGGACGGCGAGGGAGCGGTCGCCGAGCTGACCGCCGGGTGGCTTCGCGACTGGGGCTATGACCCCCGCTGCACGGAAGTCGCCCCCGGACGCTACAACGTGGTCGCATGCCGGGGTGCGGGCCTGGGTCCGTCGCTGCTGCTGAACGGCCACCTGGACACCGTCGGGGTCGCGGGAATGACGGAGCCGTTTTCGGGGGCCGTCCGCGACGGTCGCATCCACGGCCGCGGCGCTGCCGACATGAAGTCCGGCGTGGCGTGCGCGCTGGCGGTCGCCGCGGAATTGGCCGACAAGGCGATCCCGGGCGAGCTGATCGTCGCGCTGACCGCCGACGAGGAGCACGCGTCGCTGGGCATGGAGGCTCTGGTGGCGGAAGGCACCGGGGCGGACGCCGCAGTCGTCTGCGAGCCCACCAGCCTCGCGATCATGCCGGCCCACAAGGGCTTCCTGTGGATCGACGCGTTCGCGCGGGGCCGGGCCGCGCACGGATCGAGGCCCGAACTCGGCATCGACGCGATCGCGCACATGGGCCACGTCCTGGTCGCGTTCGAAGAAGAGGCGCGCCGGCTCGCCCGGGAGACCGATCACCCACTGCTGGGGCCCGCATCACTGCACGCCGGGACGATCACTGGGGGGAGCGCGCCGTCCGTCTACCCGGACCGGTGTCATCTCGTGGTCGAGCGGCGGACGCTGCCGGGCGAGACGGCCGAGAGCGCGATGATCGAGGCCGCCGAGGTGCTGGAGCGCGCCCGCCGCGGCTGTCCCGAACTCAGCGCCTGGATCGAGGCGGGACTCTACCGCGCCGCGACCGAGGTGGCGGAGGACTCTCCCCTCGTGTCAGGTCTCAAGCGCGCGTGCGCCGCCGCGGGCCTGCCCGGGACCGTGAAGGGGATGTCCGCCTGGGTGGACGCGTGCTTCCTGAACGAGGCCGGCACCCCGGCGGTGTGTTTCGGCCCCGGTTCGATCGCACAGGCGCACGCCGCCCAGGAGTGGGTGAGCGTGACGGAAATCCAGCGCTGCGCGCAGGTTCTCGCCGATTTCTCCCGGCGATTCCTGCTGCGCTGACCCTACCTGCTGCGGCTGGTAACGACGATCGCCCCGCCGGGGTAGTTGGTTCCGTACCGCATCGTCGCATCCGAGGCGCTCAGGTACCGCAGCTCCGAAATGTCGGAGACGGAGATGGACCGCAGTTCGCTCGCCGCATCGCCCATGCGGGACCCGTCGAGGATGAGCTGCGGGGTGTTCGAACCACCCGTACCCGCGCCCCGTCCCGTCAGCCAGCGCGGCCGCAGACGGCGCACGAGGTCGATGGCCGTCAGCGTCGTGAATTCCGACAGCTCTTCGGCGGTGATGAGGTTGGGGTCACGCCGCGGTCCGCTGGAACCCCCGCTGCCGCTGGAACAGGCGGCGAGGACGGTGAGCAACGCGAAGGCGGCAAGGAAGGACAGTTTGGTCATCGAACGATTCAGGCGCATTCCGAACTCCTTGGTTTACTAGAGGGCCTGGCATGTTTCCCGGGAGCCGGGCCTCTCCCGAACGCATGACCGGCCGGGAACGGCCTGACGCCTCAACAATACCCCCGTGAAGCCGGACCCTGTCAAGACGCGTACCCGCGACCCCGCAATCCAACTTGCGCGAGCGGCTTGCGCGGGAAAAGCTGTTTCTGGACGCCGTTCCCCCTTCCCCCGCCCCCTTCCGCGCCTTCCCAGCAGCCTGCCAATGCCCGATCAACCCGCCCGACCGGTCCTCAAGCGCGCCGTCGGCAGGGTCCAGTTCTTCACGGTCGCCTTCGGGACGATCATCGGAGTGGGGTGGATGGTCTACCTGGGCTACTGGCTGGAGCCGGCCGGCCCGGTGGGCGCGAGCATCGGCTTCGCGGCGGGCACGCTGTTCATCGCGCTGATCAGCATTTGCTATGCCGAGATGGCGTCGATGTTTCCCGTCTCCGGCGGCGAACTGGCCTACACCTACGAGTCGTTCGGCACCGGCACCAGCTTCATCACCGCCTGGACGCTGGCGTTCATCTACACGGCCGTCGCGGGGTGGGAAGGCATCGCCATAGGGGTGCTCGCCGAGAGCCTCTTCCCCGGTTTCGGGGGCCCGGTGTGGTACACGCTGTTCGACGTACCCGTGCGCCCCGGCAAGCTCGCGCTGGGGCTGGGCGTGATGGCCGTTCTGGTGTGGATGAACATCCGCGGCATCGCAAAGGCCACCCGCTTCCAGGACCTGATGACGTACGGCTTTCTGGCGCTGTGCGCGGTCTTCATCGGCGCCGCCTTCCTTTTCGGCGACGTGGGCAACCTCGAGCCGGCCATACTGCGCAGCGAGGGCGGGTCGATCATGCCCGGGATTGTCGCGGCGTTCGTGACCGCTCCCTTCTTCCTGGCCGGGTTCGACGTGGTCCCGCAGCTCATGGAGGAACGCGCCCCCGGCACCAGCGGCCGCGCCGCCGCGCTGATGATCGTGCTGGCGGTCCTCGGCGCGGGGGCCTTCTACGTGCTGATCATCATGTCGGGCTCGATGATCGTGCCCTGGCAGCAGCTTCTGGAGTACGACCAGCTGCCCGCCGCCACGGCCTTCCAGGAGACGTTCTCGTCGCCCTTCCTTGGCCGCGCGGTTCTCGCCGCCGGCTTCATCGGCATCCTCACCACCTGGAACGCGGTCATCATCGCCGCGTCGCGCGTCTACTTCGCGATGAGCCGCGCCCGCATGCTTCCCACCTTCCTGGGCTCGATCGACGCGCGCCACGGGACGCCGACAGGCGCCCTCGTCTTCGTTGGCGGGCTGGGCGGACTTGGTGTCGTTCTGGGCGAGGGCGCCATCGCACCGATCGTCAGCGCCGCGACCATCTGCTTCGGCATCATCTTCGCCCTCGTCTCGATCGGCGTCGTCAGGCTGCGCATCAGGCGCCCCGATGCGCCCCGCCCCTACCGCGTCCCCGGCGGCATCGTCACCGCGATCGGCTCCGCTCTGGCCGCCGTGCTTTTCGTCGTCCTCGCGCTCGGCGATCCCTACGAACCCGGCGCGGGCATCCCCGTCGCCTGGATGGTCATCGTGGCGTGCTTCCTGCTGGGCGCCCTCTTCTGGCTGTCCTCCGGCCGCCTCAGGAAGTCCGTCACCGAACAACAGCGCCGCGAGCTCATTCTCGGCGAGGAGGCCTCATCCGAATGACCCGCAAGCCCGCCGCCGCGTCCGAACGCGACCACATCACGCCCGAAACGGTCGACCAAGCCGTCGGCCGCACCTTCGTCTCGGACTGGATCGTCGTCGACCAGGACCGCATCAGCGCTTTCGGCGAGATCACCGAGGACCCCGACCCGCACCACGTGGACCCGGAGTACGCCGCCGAGCACAGCCCCTGGGGCCGCACGATCTCCTTCGGCTTCCTGACCATGTCGCTCATGACCCCCATGCTCTACCAGATCTACCGCTATCCCATGGACGGCGGCATCGGCGACGGCTATCCCGCCAGCTACGGCTTCGAGCGCGTGCGCCTGGTCGCCCCGGTCCTCTCCGGATCGCGCATCCGCGGGCACTTCACCGTGAAGGATGTCCGCGACCGCAAGCCGGGCCAGCGCCAGGTGACATTGGGTTGCCGGGTGGAGATCGAGGGGGAAGAGAGGCCGGCGTTGGTGGGCGACTGGCTGTCCATCTGGCTGACCCCGCAGGACTCGTAGCGGCGGCGAGGCAGAGGGTGGAGCACCCGGACCCGGCGCGCCCCGGCGGCGTGGCCACCATCGTCACGACGCTCGCCGAGCGGGCCCGGCTGAACCCCGACAAGCACTTCGTCCGCTTCCGCGAAGCCGACCTGACCTACGCGGCCTTCGAGGCGCGCACCCGGTCCCTGGCGGCGGGGCTGCGGCGTCACCGGGTGGCCGGGCTGGGAGGCGACGCCGCGGCCCGATCGGCCGGCAGGGCCCGGCGAAGTCGAACGCGCCAGGCCGGAGCACATGGCCCGGTGGCCACGACTCCCGAGCACGGCCCGCGTATCGTCGCGACCCTCCTTCCCAACTGCGCGGATGCGGCCGCCTTCTGGTTCGCGGCCAACCGGGCCGGCGCGGTATGGGCGCCCTTGAACACCGAATTCCGCGGGCCGGGACTGGCGCACGCCATCAACCTGACCGGGTCGCGGGACCTGGTAGTCGATCACCCGCTGGTCGATGCGGTGCTCGAAGTCGGCGACGAACTGGTGAGCGTGGAGCGCCTCATCGTCCGCGGGGGGCCCGGCTCCGACGGCGGCGCCTTGTCGGGCGACGGCCGCTCGTTCGCCACCCTTCCGCTGGAGGCCCTGGAGGTCGACGACGACGGCGTGCCCCCCGCGCCGCAACCCTCCGCGTCCGCCCCCTCCCTGCTGATCTACACATCCGGCACCACGGGCATGTCGAAGGCGTGCGAGCTGTCGCACGGCTATGTCCTCGGCCACTCCCACCTGCTCAGCCGCTCGATCCGTGCGCACTCGGACGACGTGCTGTTCTGCCCCTACCCCATCTTCCACTGGGACGCGGCCATCGGCACGATCGGGCCCGCGCTCTGGCTGGGGGCCACGGCGGTGGTGACTGAGCGGTTCAGCGTGTCGCGCTTCTGGGCGGACGTGCGGCGCTACGGCGTCACCATCTTCGACTTCATGGGCGCCACGCTGACCTTCATCCACAAGCAGGAGCGGCGGCTCGACGACGCCGACAACCCCGCCCGACTCGGCTGGGGCGTCCCGATGCCGGCCTTCAAGCACGACTTCGAGGAGCGGTTCGACCTGACTTTGGTCGAGGGCTACGGTTCGACCGAGGGCGGGATCATGGTCTTCCAGGAACCGGGCGAGCCCTACCCGCAGGGGGCGTGCGGCCGCGCGATCCCCGAGTTCCGCCTGCGGATCGTGGACGACGACGACCGGCCCCTGCCCCCCGGCGAAATCGGCGAGATCGTCGTCCGGCCCACGCGCGACGAAGACCGCCACCTCATGCTGACCGGCTACTACCGCATGCCCGACCTCAACCGCGAGGTGTTTCGCGGTGACTGGTTCCACACCGGCGACCTGGGCCGCCTCGACGAAGACGGCAACCTCTACTTCGAGGGTCGCAGGAAGGACGCGATCCGGCGGCGCGGCGAGAACATCTCGGCGTACGAGATCGAGCAGGTGATCGAGGCGCACCCGGCGGTGCTGGAAGCGGCGGCGTACGGCGTGCCCAGCGAGTACACCGAAGAGGACGTGGCCGTGTCGGTCGCGCTACGGCCGGCGCACGCGCTCTCGGAGGACGAGTTGCTGGACTATTGCCGCGGCCGCATGGCCCGCTACATGGTGCCTCAGTTCGTGCGCTTCCTGGAGGTGCTGCCGAAGACGCCGACGGAAAAGGTCGAGAAGACGACGCTGCGGCAGTCGCACATGCGTTCTCTGGCGGACCGCAAGCGGTGAAAGTCCCGCCCGGCCCGGACCCCGCTCAGGCGCCGTAGTCCTGCCCCTGGTGATCCAGCACCGCCTTCATCCCGTCCAGGTATCCCCGCTCGCCGAAACCGTCCGGCGCGGTCGCGGCCACGGCCTCGGCGACTTCGACGGGAACCTGGCGAATCCTTCCACCGGCGGACTGCACCATCCACTCCGTCATGCAGGCGCGCTCGAGCGAGATCAGGTGCAGCATGGCCACCTCGATGGACGCCGCCGCCACCAGGGCGCCGTGGTTGGCCATGATCAGCGTGCTCTTGCCGCCCAGCGCCTCGGCCATCCGCTCGCCCTCGTCGTCCTCGGTGACGATTCCCTCGTAGTCGAAATAGGCGACGTTGCCGTGAAAAACTCCGGCGAGCTGTCCTCCGCGAGTGTCGAGGCGCCAGCCCTCTGTCGAGGCCATGGCCGTCACGTAGGGCGAGTGGACGTGCAGCGCGCAGGAGATGTCCGGCCGGGCGCGGTAAAGCGGGGCGTGGATGGCCCACGCGCTGATGTTCGGGATGCCGGTGCCTTCGACGACGTTGCCCTCGGGATCGGTCATGAGCAGGCCGGAAGCCGTGACCCGGGAGAAGTGGGTCTGGCCGGGGGACAGCAGCAGGTAGCCGGGACGGCCGGGAACGGCGGCGCTGAAGTGGTTCCAGGTACCCTCGTGCAGCCCTTCGAGGACGGTGATCCGATGAACTGCGGCGAGATCGATTCGCGTCTGCAGGAGCAACTCGGCAAACGCTTCGTCGCGGGTGTACCCGTTGGCCGAAGGGGACTGGGCGCCCTTTGCCGATGGGCCGCTCTCTGGCCTTGCGGTATCCATGACCGGAGAATGCCGGTCGCACCGTTCGCCGCGCAAGCATCTATCCAACACATCCGCCGGAGCGGCTACATTTGGTGACACCCACCTGGAGATGAGATGTCAGCAGCAGTTTGTCGCGAATCCACGAGTCACGCCGGCAACGGTGACCGCGGCAACCGGGCGCTCCCAAACCGTCACCGTGGCGCTCGCGGGCGATTCCACCGGGTAGCGTTGATTGCAGCGATAGTGCTCGCGGCGCCTCTTGCGACGGCTTCGGCTCAGATGTCCTTCGGTGTCATAGGCGGCCTCAGCCGGGCCAGCTTCACCGGCGGCGGCTCCGGGGATGTCGTCGCGCGGACAACGATGATGATCGGCGGGGTTGGCGACATCGCCTTCGGCCAGATGTTCTCGCTGCGGCCCGAGCTCTACTTCTCCGACAAGGGCGGCAGGGTCGAGACCCTGCTGGGCGATCCTCGCAGCGGCCCCACCAAACTCTTCAAGCTTCCGTACATCCAGCTGCCCCTGCTCGCGGAACTGCGGACCTCGCTGGGCGGCATGGTGCGCCCTCACCTCTTCGGCGGCGTGTCGGTCGGGGCCCTGCTGGGCTGCGAGCTGGAAGACACGGACTGCGACGACATCGAGGAAATCGGCCACCGCGCGGTGGACCTCGGTGTGCTTGTCGGCGCTGAAGTCGAGTGGAACGGTGTCGGCCTCGGCGTGCGCTACGAGGCCGGGATCCGCGCGGTCGAGGCGTCGGTGCTCGGCAACGAACTGTACAACGGGGTGCTGTCGTTCACGGCCCGGTACATGTTTCGCTGAGCGCGCTCAGGCCGCGCCGAAGAACTCCGCGACGAAGTCCGTGGCCGGCCCGGCCGCCAGGGTGGCCGCGGACCCGCTCTGCACGACCCCGCCGTCCTCCAGAGCGACAACGATCGGCGACCCGAGCGCATGCACATCCCGCACATCGTGCGTGACCACGATCGCCGGCCTGCCGCGCCGGGCCAGGCGGCGGGCGAGATAGGCGCGCAGGCCCCGCCGCGCGGCGACGTCCATGGCCGCAAGCGGCTCGTCCAGGAGGAGCATCTCGGGCGCAGGCAACAGAGCGCGGGCCAGGGCGACGCGCTGCTTTTCGCCGCCTGACAGCGTTGCCGGATACCGCCCGGCCAGATGGTCGCACTCCATCTCGGCGAGGATTTCCGCGGCGGTGTGGCGGCGCTCGGTTCGGGGAATGCGCCGAGGCCCGCCCGCGAGCCCGAAGGCCACATTGTCGAGGACGGAGATGTGGGGAAAGAGCCCGTAGCCCTGGGGCACGTAGCCGATCCGGCGCTCTTCGGGGGCGAGACTGATCCCCGCCTCGGAGTCGAAGAGCAGGCGATTGCCCAGGTGAATCCGCCCCGCGTGGGGACGGTACGCCCCGACGATGACGCGCAGCAGGGTGGTCTTGCCGGATCCGTTGGGCCCGATCACGACCACCGGCGTGCGGTCACCCTCGATGCGCACGTCCAGGTGGAAGGCGCCAGCGCGCACCTCGATCTCGACGTTCCAGGGCACGGCTCAGGACCCCACGAAGCCCTGCAGCGGCGGCCTCTCCGCATCCCGCCCCGCGCCGAAACGCCGCGCGATCAGCGCCGGGACCGCGCGCAGGGGCACCAGCAGCAGCGCACTCGCCGCGACGAGGACCAGGGCCAGCGCAACCGCGACCCGCGCGTCCGACTCCAGCGCGGTGTAGATCGCGAGCGGCATCGTCTGGGTCGAGCCCGTGAAGTTGCCCGCGAACAGCAGGGTGGCGCCGAACTCTCCCAGCGCCCGGGCCCAGGCCAGGGCGGCCCCCGCGACCATGCCGGGCAGAGCGAGAGGGACCGCGACCCGGAAGAAGGCGCTCGCCGGGGAATGACCGAGGGTGCGCGCGACGATGAGGAGGTCCTCGTCCACGCGCCGGAAGGCCGCGGCCGCCGCCTGGATGTAGAAGGGGGCCGAGACGACGACCTGCGCCGCCACGACGGCGGTGGTGGTGAAGGGGATCTGGAGTCCCAGTGCCGAGAGCGCGGGACCGAAGAGGCCGTTGCGTCCGAATGCTTCCAGCAGCGCGATGCCCATCACCGCGGGCGGCACCACGATGGGGAGGTCGACCAGGGTCTCGACGATGCGCATGCCGCGTCCCGTGTGGGCCGCCATCCACCAGGCCAGGGGCGTGCCCGCCACGACCATGACGGCCAGGCTGACCAGGGTGGTGCGGGTGCTCAGCCAGAGGGCGGGGGCGAAGAGCGGGTGGCGGGCGCCCGCTGCGATGTCACCGGGCGACGAGGCTCCCGCCAGCGCGATCAGGGGCACCGCGAGAATCGCCAGCATCGGGATGGCCGCCAGCAGCGGCACGCGCTCCGCGAGAGAACGGCGGCGCTTCACCGCTCTGGCAGGGTGTTCCACGGGGTGCTACTGCGCCGTGGCGGTCGTTTCCGCGAGGAAGCCGTGCCGTGAGAGGATGCGCCGCCCTTGCGGCGAGGCCACGAACTCGGCCCACCGCTCCGCCGCGGCTGCGTTTCCGGCGCCCTCCACCATCCCGATCAGGTAGTGCGCGCGCACGTTGACCCGGGGCGGCAGCTGCACCGTCCGCACCCGCCCGGCGACGGCGTCGGTCCGGTACACGATTGCGGCGTCGGCCTCACCCAGCTCCACCTTGGCGCGCACCAGCCGCACGTTGCTCTCCTCGGAGACGATGCGGTCCAGCACCTCTTCCTCGAAGGCGCCCCCGCCGCCCCCGGACCCCGCGCGGCGCAGCGCCTCTCGCGCATACGCCCCGACCGGCACGTGCGGCGTCCCGATCACGATGCGCTCGGCGCGAACGAGGTCGGCGAAGGACTCGATCCCGGCGGGGTTGGCCGGCGGCACGATCACCACCAGCTCGTTGCGGGCCAGGACGCGCTCCCCGTTCACCAAGCCGCCCTCGACGAGCGCCTCCATGTGGCGCGGGTTGGCCGAGGCGAAGACATCGGCCGGCGCGCCCTGCTCGATCTGCAGGCGCAGCACCTGGCTGCCGGCGAAGACGAGGACGACATCGGTGTCCGGGTGGGCACCCTCGAAGGCGCCCGCCATCTCCCGGAACGCGTCGGTCAGCGACGAGGCGGCGAAGACGCGCAACGGCTGTCGGTCGGGCCCGGTCGCCCCGCACGCGGCGAGTGCGGCCGCGGCGCTCAGAACCACTGCGGCGCGGAGGCTGGCTGCGCCCAGGCGGCCGGCGCCCCCGCGCTGGCGCGGCGTGGCCCGGCGGGCCCGGGTCCTCACGCGGCTTCGACGGTCGTGACCTGCCCGCTCATCGACCCGTCGTAACCGGGCAGATGGCTCACCTCGGTGCGGAATGCCGGATCGTCCAGGGCGTCGATGAGGCGGGAGACGGGTGCCTTCTCCGCGAACGCCGCCGGAACCACCAGGTCGAAGCGCTCTTCCGTGAGGGGCACGAAATCGAGTCCCTCGGCGAGGGCGGCGCTCTCGATGGCAACCCCCACGTCCGCCGCGCCCCAGCGGATCAGGCGCGCCACCTCTGCGTGGCCCTCAGCCACGGGGCCGCCGCCGGGCAATCCGCACCCCGCCGCCTCCATGGTCCGGGCGGTCAGGGCCTGGGCCGCGGATCCCTTTTCACGCTGCACGACCCGCAGATCGGAGCCTCCCAGATCCGCGGCGCCCCCGATCCCCCGCGGATTGCCTGCGGGCACCACCAGACCCTGACGCCAACGCGTCAGGTTGACCACGAGCAGCTTGCGGCCCGGCAGGGCGCGGCGGGCCACGGCAGCGGTGTCGTCCTCTCCGCCGCCAGCCGACAGGTGCAGGCCGGCGACGTGGACCAGCCCCGCCGAGAGCAGCTTCATCGCACGGCCGGAGCCGGCACGCAGCCAGGTCACGCGTGCGTCGTTGAAGCGCCGTCCCACCCTGTGCGACACCGCCCCGAGAAGAGGCGCACACCCCGCGACCAGCACATTGCGCTTGAGCTGGCCAACGCCCGACAATGGCGTGACCTCGGCGTCGGTCCCGTCACCCTCGCTGGTCAGGATGCCGTCGGCGGAGGTCATCCCGTGCGCGGGAAGGCGGTGCGCGACCCAATGGTCGCCGACACGGCCAAGCGCTACCCGCGACCCGGCCGCGTGCCCCGGTGGCGCGGGGGCAAGGTGGGCGCGGATCCCCGGATCCGAGGCGAGGCTGAAGATGTCCTCCACATCACACCCGAAGACGCGCGCCATGCGCAGTCCCAGGCTCGTCGACGGAACCTGCGAGCCGGTCTCGATCGCGTGGATCGCCTGCCGTGAAACGCCGATGCGTTCTGCGAGCTTCTGCTGCGAAAGTGCTTCCGCCTTGCGGTGCTGCCTGACGCGGTTTTTCAGCCGGGTGTCGGCCATGGTTGGATCTCCTGTCCTGTCGCGGGGGCGCAAAGTGTAAGGTTTACATTATACAATGTAAAGCCTACTTGACAAGATGGCGGAGGCGGCCAGGCCCGAGACGGCGGGGGCGACTGGCCCCGAGACGGCGGGAGACTCTGGTCCCGCCGCTACCCGAAGTGAGGCCGGATCGCCTGCGCCAGCGAGACCTCGATGTCCCACACGGCCGCGGTCACCGCCTGGCCGATCAGGTCCATCTGACGGAGGAACTGGATGCGCGGCAGCGCCTGCTGGAGTTCGCGCCGCGAGAGCAGTTCGGCAAAGATCCCGCACGCGTCGGCGAGGCAGATGATCACGACGTCGCGCGGGGTCGGAATCATGTCGCTGAAGAGCAGTTCCAGGATCCGCAACTTCACCTCGCGCTCGGCCGTGCCGTCATCCAGGACGGGGTAGCGGCGCGAGCGGAAGACCCACAGGAAGCGGTCCTCCTTCTGCTCCAGAATGCCGCGCCCGACGAGCCTTTCGATGGCGGCCTCGCGGATCTCGCCGGACCGCGCGGCGGCGCGCTCCACCCAGAAGCGCGCATTGTGCGTCCCTTCCCTGGCGGCGATCTCGGCCAGCGTGGGATCCAGGAGCTCATCCCCCAACGGAGTCGAGTCGACCAGGATCAGCTTCTCCAGATCGGTATCGATCCTGTCCTCGAACGCCAGGTCCATCAGCACGCCGCCGCCCAGGGCGTACCTGAGGGACCAGTCGGGTACCCGCAGGAACCTCTCTCCCTCGTCATCGAGCAGGAGGAGCATGACCTCTTCGGCGAATCTCAGCTGCATGTTTTGTGTCCGGTTTCAGAAGATGTTGGCCTCCACCGCCACCTCGGCGTCCTCGAACCTTCCGTGGCGGAAGGCGGTCACGTCAAGGGTGTGGGCGTGTCCGTCCGCGATCAGCTCGGAAATGGCGAGGCCGGTCGCGGGCGCATGCATGATCCCATGGCCGGAAAAGCCGCAAGCGTCGACCCAGCGCGAGGCGCCGGGGTTGAAGCCGATTACCGGGTTGTTGTCGGGCGTGACGCCGTAATATCCCCACCAGCTGCCCTGGCGGTCCACCCCGAGGTCCACCCACCAGGGGTACCGGTCGACGCCGGCCAGCAGCACCCGCTCCAGCCAGCCCCAATCGACTCCCTCGGTGAAGCCGTCGTCGGCGTGGGTGTCCATGCCGAAGAGGATCCGGTCGCCCTCGCTGCGCAGGTAGACGCCGGTGCCCAGGTCGATGGTGAGCGGGTAGACGCGCTCGTCGGCGATCGGGCCGCTGAGGAAGATCTGGATGCGCTTGGGGCGAACCGGGACTTCGAGCCCGGCGAGGCGGGCGATGAGTGCCGACCACGTTCCCGCCGCGTTGACGATGTGTCCGCAGGAGAAGGTTTGAGTCCCTGTCTCGACGAGCCACCCTTCACCCTCGGGCCGGAGACCGGTCACGGCCTCGCGGAAATGGTATTGCACCCCGGCCCGGCGACCCATCGACACCCAGGCATGCGTGGCCATGTGGGGATCGATCACCCCGTCCCACGGGCCGTAGGTCGCGCCGGCGAGGCCGCCTGTGTCCATCGGGACGTACCGCGGCGCCTCTTCCGGCGCGAGCACCTCGACAGGGGCGCCCATGCTTTGCTGCAGCGCGACCGAGGCCAGGTGATCGTCCCAGCGGTCGGGCGGCACCAGCAGCAGGTACCCGATGTCGCGGTAGCCGACCTCGAAGCCGTGCCGCTCGCGGAAGGTGCGGTAGATGGGCAGCGAGTACATCGACAGCGCGATGTTGGGTGCCGTCGTGAACTGGACCCGCACCCCCGCCGCGCTGCGCCCGGTGGAGCCGAGGGCGGGGGCGGCCTCGCGTTCCAGCACGATGACCGACAGGCCGCGCTCGGCGAGCTGGTGCGCGCAGGAAGCCCCCACGATCCCGGCGCCGATGACGATGACGTCGGCGGTGTGGGGGCTCCCTTCGACGATCGGGACGCTCACCACCTGGCGGGGGCTGTTCCCTCGCCGCCCAGGGCGCGACGCGGGATCCGGTTCATGACACCGGGGCCCTCACCACGAACGGGGTGTCAAGCTCGTCGACGACCCACGTGTAGATGTTGCCGTGCTGGACCGAGAGCTTGCTGCTGCCCCGGGGCTCGAACGCGAGCCGCACGGAGCCCAGGTAGTCACCGTCCTGGGAGAACAGGTCGTAAAAGGGGGGTACTTCGTTCGGGGTGGCCCGCTCAACCCAGAGCCGCCCCTCGTCGTCCAGGAAGAAGCCTTCCAGAACGGGTTTGACGTCCCGCATGGTTTCCGCGGCTGCTTCGGCCCCGCGACGCGCCTCAGGATCGCGGTCGACCCATTGCCGAACGTAGCTGGAGCGGTCCTCGGACGTCACGGGGAGCACGGGCACGGTGGCCTCGATCACGACGAGCGTATCTCCGTCCTCCCCGGTGCGCGTGAGCCGGTACGACGCGGTGTTCGCGTGCCACAAGTCCCCGGACGGGCTCACTACGGTAACCTTCGATGGGTCGAAGGGGATACCGTAGAACGTTCGTCCGTCCTCCCTGGCCACCATGTAGCTTCGGTAGCTGCCCTCGCCGAGGTATACGGAGTCGACGGCTTCCGTGGACAGGTTGTAGGACTTGTAGTACCTGCGGAAGGAGCCCGTCAGCAGCCCCGGTTCCGGCTCCCGGTATTCTTCGTCTTCGTCCGAATGGTCGGTTTCCCTCCAGTAACGTCCCTCGTTGTCGAACGCTCCATCCCATATGTACCCGTACGACCTGATCGGTTTGGCGAAGCGGCGAAGCTCGTCTCCGGCGGGATCCACACCAATGATGGCGTACTGACTATGGTCGTGGATCCAGAGGAGGGTGTCGCCCGAGAGCAGGATCCCGTTGGCTTCCATGATCTCGCCCGGGCCTTCGCCATGCTGCACGATCGTTTGCAGATGTACGCCTTCGGGAGAGTACGCCCGCACCTCTACGGCCTGGTAGTCCAGGACGTAGATCGTCCCGTCGCGTGCTCCTTGTACGCCTCGGATGTCGCCGAAGATGTAGTTGGGGTCGTTGCCATCGCGCGTGCCGATCCTGAGGTCCACATGGGCTTCGGTGATCTCCGGGCCGACCGAATCGATTGCGGGGAGGCTGGGATACCGTACCAGCACGGCTCCATTCGGGAGTGTTTCGCGAGTCGGGCCCTCCGAGGGCGATTCCACAACGCAAGCACCGGCGGCCGCGGTGAGAAGAAAAGCGAGCAAGGTACGGTTCATCGGTTCATCGGCTCCTGACGGACTGTCAACACGACTCCTATAGCAGACCGTACGCGGAGGATCGGCCCGCGCTTACCCTTCCTGCCTGGTGAACGCGACGCTCCCCTCGATCTCCGCGTGAAGCACCGCCACCTTGCCGTCCGTGCCGATCTCGAAGCGCAGGAATTCCTCCCCGCCGGCGATGCCTCCCCAGGTGCTGCGGAAGGTGTCGTAGTGCCAGTGCTCGAGGGGTCCGGCGAAACCGGCCCCGAAGGTGGCGCTGAGGACACCGCCGTCCTCGGTCACGATGAACTCGCCGAACATGTCGTTGACGTAGGTGCCGGCGTACTCGGTCATCTCCAGCGTGGGCGAGGTGGCTTCCACCCGGCTCTCCTCGACCTCCCTGGCCGCGGCGCGCTGCTGATCGAGCGCCTCGCCAAAGGTCTTGAGCATCATCTCGTTCCAGGGGAGGCCTTCGCCGCCCTCCAGGCGGTCGATGATGCGATGTGAAAGAGCGGAGCTGAACCCGTTTGCGCCGCTCAGGTTGGCCAGGATGACCATCCCGTAGCCGCGCTTGGGGACGAATCCGACGTAGGCGGTCATCCCGTCGATGTTGCCGCCGTGGGAGATCATCGTGACGTCGCGGTAGCTGCTCAGGAACCAGCCCAGGCCGTAGGTCAGGAAGTCCGATTCGGGCCAGATCATCCCCCAGGTGCCCGCGTTGGGGATGAGCATCTGGCTGGTGTGCGTCTCTCGCACAGCTTCCTCGGAGATGAGCCGCTCTCCCTCGTATTCGCCGAGACCCAGTTGCAGCCGGACCCACTGGGCCGTCTGCAGAGCGCTGGAGTTGATCGATCCGGCCGGCCCCGCGTTGTCGATGTTGCGATACGGGATGGCCGTGACCGTCCCATCCAGCGATGGATGGTGCGGAGTGGCCACGTTGTCGAGCCTGTCGAGATCTTCAACCGATGTCGTGCTGCGAGTCATGCCGAGCGGCCGGAAGATGCGCGAGGCCAGGAAGTCGTCCCAGCTCATCACGGCGGCGTTTTCGATGACCTTCCCGGCCGCGATCCAGGTCGTGTTGTTGTACTGGAAGGTCGAGCGCAGCGGGAAGGTCACCGGCTGGTGCCTGACCTGTTTCAGGACCTCTTCGCGGGTGCGCCCGCTCGCGTACCACAGGCGGTCGCCGCGGAGCAGCCCCGAGTTGTGGCTCATCAGGTCGCGCACGCGCAGGTCGCGGGTGATGTACGGGTCGCTGAGCTGGAAGATGGGCACCCGATCGACGATGGGGTCGTCCCAGGAGACCTTCCCTTCGTCCACGAGCATGGCGATCGCGGCGGCGGTGAACGCCTTGGAAGCGGAGCCGATCGCGAAGATCGTGTGTTCGTCGACCGGATCGGTGCCGCCGAGTACCCTGACGCCGAAGCCCTGCGCGAAGGTGATCTCGTCGTCCTGAATCACGACGACCGCGGCGCCGGGTATGCCCCAGTCGCCGATCATCTGCTCGATCTCCGCGTCGAGGCCCTCCAGTCCCTGCTGGGCGGCCGCGGCCGGAGCGAAGGCGAATGCGATAAGGAGCGCGACGACAAAGGCAAATCCGGATCCTCTCGCTGGCTCGCGTACGATCATGGGTCTCCTCCCGGAAATGTGGTCTGGGCGGCTGCGGCCTGGGTGGTTGCGCCGGTCAGGTCCTTGGCGGTGGAAGTCCGTGCCCTACCAGCTTCCCAGTTCGCCGGACTGCTTGATCACTTCGGCCAGCCGCTCGGCCGCGTTGCGCCAGTTGGTGCGCACGGCTGTCTGTGCTCTGTCGGCGTCGCCCGTCTCGATCTTGTCCACGATCTTCTGGTGTTCTGCGACGGAGACGGAGAGCTCGTCGAGGAGCGCTTCGATGTAGAGCCGCGTGTACCGCTCGGCCTGGGGCTTGATCGAATCGTGCAGCGCCAGGAGGCGGGGGCCGCCGCCTCCGTCCACGTAGCAGCGGTGGAAACGGTTGTCGAGCCGGTGGATCCGATCGCGCGAGGGGCGCGCCTTCCGTGCTTCCGCGAGTATCGCCGTGTTGAGATCGTTCAGTTCCCGGACCAGCGCCTTGCGGTCCCGCAGACCAGCTGCCCGCCACGCGGACAGGCCCTCCATCTCGGCGACGATGTGAAAAAGTTCCCGGGCGTCGTCCTGGGTGAGCGGCGAAACGTAGGGACGGCTCTGGCGCCCGATCCCCGGATCCGCGATGTAGCCTTCCTGCATGAGACGCTGAAGGGCGCTTCTGATCGGAGTGCGGCTCAGGCCCAGCCGATCGGCGATCTCCGTCTCGATCAGGCGCGAGCCGGGGGCGAGTCGTCCGAGGACGATTAGTTCCCGCAGGTGCTCGTAAGCCTGCGTTCCGCGGTCGATTGTCACCGTCTTTGCGGCAGCCATTGACTCTCCATTTCCGGGCGGGTGGACCTTTCCGGTGGCGCGAATCCCGGTATGTTTTCAAATGGATTCGTGGCCGAGCCTCCCTTGGCGGGAGATCGACCGATCCAAACTTTTTAACATAACACAAAATGTACCGCAGTTCTGTCGATAAATCCGTATACCTTGCAGTATCCCAGCCTCGGGGCGTAGGATGACCGTATTGAAGTCGCCGATGAACAGTCCTTCCCCCCGGAGTGTCATGGCTGCTCCTCCAGCTCCCGCCCTCGACCCCGCACCGGTCCAGCCTGTCGAGATCGAAATCCGACCGGTCAGGACGCGCGACGAGTTCGATGCCTGCGTCGACCTTCAGCGGGAGACGTGGGGCCGTGACTTCTCGGAGGTCGTGCCCGTCAGCATGATGCAGGTCACCGCCAAGATGCACGGGGTGGTGACCGGCGCCTTCGGCCCGGCGGAGGAACTGTATGGCCTGGTCTATGGAGTGACCGGGATCCGGCGCGGAGAGCTGGCCCACTGGTCGCACATGCTGGCCGTGCGCCCCGAGGTTCGCAACCAGGGGATCGGCAAGCGGCTCAAGCTCGCGCAAAAGGAGGAGCTCCAGGCCACGGGCGTGGTCACCATGTACTGGACTTTCGATCCGCTCGTGGCCCGAAACGCCCACCTCAACCTCAACCTGCTTGGTGCGAAGGTGGACCAGTTCGTCCCGGACATGTACGGGGAATCGGACAGCGAACTCCACCAGTTGGGAACCGACCGGTTCATCGTGAGGTGGGATCTGCGCGAAGGGACGGGTGCGGTGGAGGATGGCACCCCGGAGGCAGCAGCTGTCCGGTGCGAGGCGGCCGCCATAGTCCGACCGGGGGAGGATGCATCGTTGCCGCACGAAGATATGGATGTAGTCGAGGTACTTATTCCCAACGACATCGAGGCCATCGAGGCGCGGTGCTTCGACGAGGCGATCGGCTGGCGCCATTCGACCCGTCGGGCGTTCTCCCGCCTGCTCGACGGCCCCTACGATGTCACCCAGTTCATCGCGGGAGAGGTACACGGCCGGTACGTGGTCTCCCGCATCGCCGGATAGTGTGATGAAGAGATTCTCGGTGCCTGTTCCAACCGCCGTCCCGGTAACGCCCATGGCGCGGCCGGCGCTCCCCGCCCTGCTCCTCGTGCCCCTGGCCCTTGCGGCGCTACTGATGACCGCCGCCACCTTGAGCGCGCAGCAGGGCATGGACGTGCTCACCGCCGAGGACGTCTTCGACCTCGAATACGTGAGCGACCCGCAGATCTCGCCGGACGGCTCGCAGATCGTATTCGTTCGCGAGTGGTCGGACCCACATACCGATCGCAACTTCTCGAACCTGTGGATCATGAACCGCAACGGTTCGGGGCAGCGTTCCCTGACCACGGGCAAGCAGTCGGACACCTCGCCCCGCTGGTCGCCGGACGGACAGCGCCTCCTGTACATCTCGGACGGGACCGGGTCCGACCAGTTGCACGTCAGGTGGATGGACACGGGGGCCACCATGCAGGTCACGAACCTGACCGAGGCACCGCGGGTGCCCGCCTGGTCGCCGGACGGCGCCATGGTGGTCTATTCCTCCTTCGTGCCGCAGGCGGGGATGCAGCTGATCTCCATGCCGGATCCGCCCGAGGGAGCCGAGTGGGCGGAACCGGCGCGCGTGATCCACGAACTCGTGCACCGCTTCGATGGCGCGGGCGATCTGGAGCACGGATTCACCCACCTCTTCGTGATTCCGTCCCAGGGTGGAACGCCGCGGCAGATCACCAGCGGGGACTTTCACCACGGTGGTTATGTGGGACGCTCCGGGAGGGGTCGGCCGGTGTGGTCGCCCGACGGCGAGTCGGTGCTGATCGAGGCGAACCGGCACCCGGACTGGGAGCTGGAAAACCGCAACACCGAGATCTACGAGGTCTCGCTGGACGGTGAGATCCGCGCCCTGACCGACCGCAAGGGGCCCGACGGGGGCGTCGCGGTCTCACCCGACGGCCGCTGGATCGCGTATGCCGGCTTCGACGATCGCTACCAGGGCTACCAGGTGACGGGGTTGTACATGGCGAGCCGCGACGGCTCGGGTGCGCGCCAGGTGGCTGCCCAGCTGGACCGCACCGTGGGCGGGCTCGCGTGGTCGCCGGATTCGGGGCGCCTCTACTTCTCCTATGCGGACATGGGCAACACGAAGGTCGCCTACGTGGAGCCCGGCGGCGACGAGGTGCATGTCGTGGCCGAGAACATGGGCGGGTCCGGGTCGGCGTACGGGGGAGGCAGCTTCTCGGTGGGGCCGGGCGGGACGTTCGCGTACACGGTGACCACGCCGACGATGCTCAGCGAGGTGGCGGTGGGGGCCGACCGTGGCACGCGGGTCGTGACGGGCGTCAACGACGACGTCCTCGCGCACAAGACGCTCGGCGAGGTCGAGGAGCTGTGGTGGCCGTCGTCGCACGATGGCCTCGACATCCATGGGTGGATCATCAAGCCGCCGGGGTTCGATCCGTCGCGGCGCTATCCGCTGATCCTGGAGATCCACGGCGGGCCGTTCGCCAACTACGGCGACAGATTCGACATAGAGAAGCAATCGATGGCTTCCGCAGGCTACGTCGTGCTCTATACCAACCCGAGGGGGAGCACCTCTTACGGCGAGGAATTCGGCAACCTCATCCACCACTCATACCCCGGCAACGACTTCTTCGACCTGGACTCGGGCGTGGACGCGGTGATCGAACTCGGGTACGTGGATCCGGATCAGCTTTACATAACCGGCGGGAGTGGCGGCGGCGTCCTGTCGTCGTGGTCGATCGGGAAGACGGATCGCTACAACGCGGCTGCGGTGCTCTACCCGGTGATCAACTGGTACAGCTTCGCGGTCAGCTCGGACATCCCGATTACCGTGGCCAAGTACTGGTTCCGGGCGATGCCGTGGGAGGACCCCGAGCACTACATGGAGCGCTCGTCGATCTCGCTGGTCGGCAACGTGACCACGCCGACGATGGTGATGACCGGGGTGGAGGACTACCGCACGCCGATGTCGGAATCGGACCAGTACTACCAGGCGCTCAAGCTGAAGGGCGTGGAGGCGGTGCTGGTGAAGGTGCCGGGCGAGCCGCACGGGATCCGGGTGAGGCCGAGCCATTTCATGCAGAAGATCAAGTACATCGTGGGGTGGTTCGATCGGTATCGGGGGATGGCGTCTTGAGGGGGCGGAAGACGCAGAGACCGAAGGAGGAAGGGCCGAACCGCTCGGATAGGGTGGAAGACCAGTCCGACGTGGCAGACGCCATTCGGGATTTGCGGGAGCTCCGAAACGATGTCCGGTTGGGCGATCTGGATTGGAAGCGGTTGCGTGATGAGGGCCGGCGTTAGTCAGGCGGAAACAGATCTGGTTGCCTCTCATGGGGGATCGGAAAGACACCGACAATCGTCCAAGGATTCGGGGCGACCAGTTGGAACCTGAGCGTGGTTCCGACGAAGAAGTGTAGGTCCGTCTTCGTGAACTTGTCGAAGTACTTTTGGCGCACCTTGGCCAGGGCCTCCTTCTCGTCGCCATCCGAGCCGCGCAAGCAGTTCCAGTAAAGTGCCCCGATCTGCCAATCCAGGATTCGGAGGCGGCTTGTCTTTCCGCTGATGTCCGTGAAGCGGTAGTAGAACTTGTAAGGCAGTTTGTCGACTACTCGAAATGTCGATCGCCATTCGTTGTCGTCGAACAAATCGGTCTGATCAATCGCCCCACGCATCTTGGCCAGCCGCTCAGGATCCCATTCGCGCGGGGCCTCTTCATAGACGAAGTCAATAACTCGGGCAGGCTTGAAGACGGCCAAAGAGATTTCGTTGGCTTTGGCTGCTCGGACAAGAGGATCGAACTCATCGTAGATCGACGCCTTCTTCAGCACGCTATTCCGGCGTTCCCTCCAAGCGTCGCTGGTTCCAAGCCTTTGGCCGCGGCGAAGATCGGATGGATTCAGGATCCGGAAGGTCTCTGGACGAAAGTCCTTTTCGTTCCGCTGGAGCGTGCAGTCGATCCACTCAAAGAGCTTGTAGCGACTGATTTCCTCAAAGCGCCGGAACGGAACCGGGTAGATGCGGACCCAGGAGCCATCTTCCCGGAGGCCTGCAGTGCACACGGTCTCACCGTATTTGCCGGAAAGGGTTGGATAGGTCTTGACCGCGATAAGAACGCGTTCCCGAGGCACGGAAGCTCAGAGGTGTTTGGGGAGAATGAGTCTGCCTGGTAGTTCAGCCACCGCCGTGGCCACCCGAGAGCGATGGCACTGTCGGGGGAGCCGTTCGTAGCACATCAGAGCTACTCGATGTCCAGCCTCGATCCATTCTCTGATGCGGGACAACGACTCCCTTTCCCGATTCAAGGTCTCATGTTCGTAGGCCTCGAAAAGCCGATCGTACGCGTCTTGGGTGGCCAGATTGCGGCGTCGATCGGAGGTAATCCCGAGTTCAGGAAGATGCCTGTAATCCAGACCAAGACGCTCGCACCCTTCGGACAGACGTCGTTTGGAGAAACCCCACTTGCGGCTTAGGGGATTGCGACGAACATCGCAGAGTAGTGATACGCCGGCGCGAAGCAGTCCATTGAAGAATCCCTCGTAGCTTCGTCCTTCGTAGCCAATTGTGGCCAAGGTCACAGTGCGTTGCACCGGTCGCTGCGTGGGGATTTGATCGAGCGTCTCTCGGTGGTCAGCTCCGAGCCCGCGAAATCGGCGGGCAAAAGCACTCACATGGCGATCTTTCTCGTGTGTCGCCAGGCGGATTCCATCTGGCGTCAGTAGAAACGCGTCGCCGTCTGTGTCGAGGATGCCGCGACCGAGGAGCTTTCCGGTGTCCGCGTCCGAAGTAAACGAGCGGAAACCCTGTCGATGGGGAACGAAGTCGTACGGAGGATCAACACCCCGGCCCTGACAATCGCGACAGTACAGAAAAAGAACCTTCTGGAAATCCTGTCTGGTAATCGGGGTTCCCAGTCCACGAAAAAGGCTCAACAGAGTGCGTTGGCGGCGGGACAGACGCGCAGTCAACGCCTTGGTGGCCATCGGTGCTTCTCCAGAACCTGGATGTTGAATGGTGGAGGGTGGACGAAGAGAAGGTAGTTGAAGCGAGGGGTCGGTCAATCAGAGAGCCATCAGCGCGGGATTCCGTTCGTGGTGGCTTGTGGCTCGAAAGGGCGGTAGACTGTCGGCGGCAGCCCTGCCGAGTACACGGATTTGCACCAACGACAAGGAGGCGAGGCCGTGTCAGACCCAACCAACGGACGTGGTGTCCCCCGCCGAGCAATCGTCAAAGCCGCTGCCGGAGCCGCCGGCCTCACCATCGCCTCTCCCTTCCTGAACCTCGGCCGCTTTGCCCTGCTGGCCCGGGATCGCGGCGGTCGCTCTACCACCCCCCAGGAGTACTCCACCCGCTGCATCGATCTGGTCACCGGGTCCCTCGTGATCGACATGCTGTCGCCGCTGGTGATCTCGCGGTCGATTCAGCAGCGCTGGGGTCCCGACCTGAGCGGCATGACCGCCGAGGAGGAGCAGGACTTCCGCGATTCCGAGATCGATGTTTTCCACATCGCGGTCGGCGTCGGCGGACGCGACTTCGACGACCAGTACCACAACTCGCTGCTCTTCGTGTCGGGCTACAACGCCTTCATCGCGGCGAGGCCCGACTTCCTGGTGCGGATCGATTCGGTCGAGGATCTGGCGAGCGTGCACGGCTCGGGGCGCGTGGGGATCCTGATTGGCTTGCAGACCTCGTCGCACTTCCGCAGCCCCGACGACGTGAACGTCTTCCACGGGCTCGGGCAGCGCGTCTCGCAGCTCACCTACAACTCGCGCAACATGATCGGGAACGGCGCGACCGAGCGGGTCGACGGCGGCATCTCGGACTTCGGCGTCTCGATCGTCGAGCGGATGAACGAGGTCGGGATGGCGGTCGACGTCTCGCATTCGGGCGACCAGACGACCCTGGACGCCTGCGAGATCTCGTCGCGGCCCGTCCTCTTCACGCACTCGAACAGCCGGGTGCTGTCCGGCGGGCATCCCCGCACCAAGACCGACGAGGCGATCCGTGCGATGGGTGCCACCGGCGGCGTGATGGGGATCACGGGCGTTCGCATGTTCGTGAAGGACAGGGAGCCGACGACGATCGAGGACTATATCGACCACTTCGACCATGTGCGCGACCTGATCGGCGTCGAGCACCTGGGCGTGGGGAGCGACATCGACCTGCACGGCTACGACGACATGCCGACCGACGAATACGAGTCGCTCAAGGCCGCCTACAAGGACTCGTACGCCTTCCGGGACAAGATCGACATCGAGGGCGTGGACCACCCGAAGCGCATGTTCGACCTGACCGAGGCGCTGATCCGGCGCGGCTACACGGACGAGCACATCCGGGGGATACTCGGCGGGAACTTCCAGCGGGTGCTGGGGGAGATCTGGGAGGCCTGACGGGCGTCCCGCTCGGCATGAGACCGCAACAGAAAGGACCAATGTAACGTGCAGTTTACAAAATGTAATGTGGGGTTGACATTTGGAGCCTTGGTGGCCGTGTTTGCCGCCGCCCCCACCCCCGCCGCCCCCCAAACCACCCCCGTCGCGCTCGTCGGCGCCCGCATTCACACGGCTGCCGGGCCCGCCATCGAGAACGGCACGATCGTCTTCTCCGGCGGCGTGATCACCGCCATCGGCGCGGACGTCTCCCTGCCCACGGGCGCCGAGGTGGTGGACGCGAACGGCATGGTCATCATGCCCGGCATGCTGGACAACCACTCTCACATCGGCGCCGACACCGGCGACCTCAACGAGTTCCCGACGCGGTTCGGCCCGCAGCACCGCATCCGCGACGTGCTCTCGCCCGACGACGCCTTCTGGAAGGGCGCGGTCAAGGGCGGCGTGACCACGGTCGTGACCGGGCCCGGGAGCGGCGAGGTGTCGAGCGGCCAGGCGATCGTGATCAAGACCTGGGGGCCGTCGCTCGAGGATCGCATCGTGCGCGAGCGCGGCGGGCTCAAGATCGCGATGGGGCGGAAGCGTCCCGACCAGTCGCCGACCACCAGCATGGCGGTCACGGCGCTGCTGCGCGCCAAGTTCATCGAGGCGCAGGAGTACCAGACCCGGCGGGATGCGTGGGAGGAGGGCGGCCAGGAGGGCTCGGCGCCGCCGCGCGACCTGGCCATGGAGGCGGTGGTCCGCGTGCTGACCGGCGAGGACCGCATCCGCTCGCACGTGCACCAGGCGCACGACATCCTGTCGATCATCCGCCTGTCGCAGGAGTTCGACTTCGGGCTGACGATCCACCATTCGACCGAGGCCTACAAGGTCGCCGCCGACATCGCCGAGGCCGGGATCGACGTCGTGGGGCTGCCGCTCTTCACCCGGGTGGCGCTGTCCGACGAGGTGATGGCGACGGGCACCGTGATGAATGAGATGGGCGTGCGCTTCGCCTTTCACACCGACGACCCGGTCGTGGGCTCCAAGTGGCAGCGCGGCAATGCGGGACTCGGGATCCGCTACGGGATGACCGAGCAGGACGCGCTCGAGGCGGTCACGATCAACCCGGCCGCGATCGCGGGGGTGGAGGATCGGGTCGGGAGCCTGGAGGTCGGCAAGGACGCGGACATCATCGTGCTGAACGGGACCTGGTACGAGGTCAGCACCCTGGTGACGCACGTGTATGTGGATGGGCAGCTGGCGTACGACCGGGAAGGAGAGGGGCAATGATCCGCGCAACGAGGGTTGCAGTAATCGCCATGGCCGCGATCCACGGCGCCGGCTCCGGAGTCCAGGCACAGACCATCGCGCTCACCGGGGGGCTGGTTTATCCCATCTCCTCAGGCCCCATCGAAGGGGGGACGGTGCTGATGGTGGACGGCCGCATCGCCGCGGTCGGCGCGGGCGTGGACATCCCCGCGGGCGCGGAGGTCGTGGACGTGAGCGGGAGCGTAGTGATGCCCGGGATCATCGACGCGATGAGCTACTACGGGCTGGCTGCCGAGGACATGAACGAGGTGCCGAACCCGCTGACGCCCGAGCTGCGGGTGATCGAGGCGTTTGCGCCGTTCGGGAACTTCGGGTCGGGGGAGGCCGGCGAGATCCGGGTGCGCGAGCTGCTGTCGGGTGGCGTGACGGCGACGTACATCGGGCCTGGCGACGCGACCGTCGTCGGTGGGCAGGGTGCGGTGGTGAAGACGGCCGGCGCGCGTTTCGACGACCTGATCGTGAGCGAGCCGGCGGCGATCGACATCACGCTGGGCGGACGTCCGGCGGCGACCTACCGCGAACAATCGCGCTCGCCGTCGACGCGGATGGCGGTGGTGGCGCAGCTGCGGGACCTGCTGGTGAAGGCGCAGGAGTGGATGGCCGGCCCGGGTGGTGACGGCGAGGGGCCGCGCAACCTCGGCATGGAGGCGCTGGCGCGGATGCTGCGAGGCGAGATTCCGGCGCGCGTGCAGGCCAACGCGACGCGCGACATCAGGGTCGCGATCGAACTGGCCGAGGAGTTCGGGTTCGAGCTGGTGATCGACGGCGGCGCGGGCGCGCATCAGATGGCTGACGAGCTTGCGGACCGAGGGATTCCGGTGATCCTCGGGCCGATTTCGCACCCCTACATCTCGGGCGAGGAGATTCCGAACGCCGGCGACTATGGCGGGGTCGACGAGCGCAACGCGGTGTGGCTCAACGAGGCAGGTGTGCACGTCTCGCTCGCCAGCTTCTCGCGGGGGTTCGGCACCTTCGGGCCGGGCGTGGCGGGTCAGTGGCTGCTGATCGACGCGTCGATCGCCCTCGGGCACGGAATGAGCGAGGCGGATGTGCTGCGCGCGGTCACGCTGAGCCCGGCCGAGGCGCTGGGGGTGGCCGATCGCATGGGCAGTCTCGAGGTCGGCAAGGACGCGGACGTGGTCGTCTTCGACGGCGATCCGCTGAGCATTCGGACGTGGGCGAGCCAGGTGTACGTGGGCGGCCGCCTGGTCTACGAGCGAGAGAATTGAGGGAGTGATGATGATGAGAGCGAAGATCCGGTCGCGGCTCCCGGCAGCCCGTGGCCACGTGCTGCAAGCCGTCGCGCTCGGCACGATCCTGGTGCTGGGCGCCTGCGGGGATGGCGGAGGCGCGGATTCGGCGGGTGGCGGCGCAGGGGCTTCCGGATCACGCGGCGCCGACGGCCCGCTGGACGTGGTCATTGAGGGCGGCCGCGTCGTCGACGGCACGGGAGCGGCCTGGTTCTACGGCGACGTGGGCATTCGCGGCGACCGGATCGCGGCGGTGACGCCGGCGGGCGGATTGGCTTCGACCGACGCGGCCGCGCGCATCGACGCTTCCGGCAAGGTCGTGTCTCCCGGTTTCATCGACATCCAGTCGCACGCGCGCGGGCCGCTGCTGGGCGGCGACGGACGGCTGCTGGGGAAGATCACGCAGGGCATTACGACCGAGATCATGGGTGAGGGCTGGACGAACGCGCCCGCCAACGCCAACACGGAAGCGGGCGCGGGGCTGGTCGATCCCGAGGCGCAGGGCGCGAGGCACGACTTCTCCGGGCCGCGCGGCTTCGACCGCTGGCTGAACGCGATGGCGGACAACGGGGCGTCGCCGAACTTCGGGTCGTTCGTGGGCGCGACGACCGTGCGGGTGTACGCGATGGGCGAGGCGGCGGGCGAGGCGAGCGAGGCCCAGCTCGACACGATGCGGGCCGTGACGCGCTGGGCCATGGAGGATGGCGCGTTCGGGGTGGCCAGCGCGCTGATCTACCCGCCGGGCAACTTCGCGGGGACCGCCGAGTTGGCGGAGGTGGTTGCGGCTTCGGCGCCCTACGGCGGCGTCTACATCACGCACATGCGCTCCGAGGCGGACCGGTTCCTGGAGGCGATCGACGAGGCGATCGAGATCGGCGAGCGGGCGGGGGTGCCGGTCGAGATCTACCACCTGAAGGCGGCGGGGGTGCGGAACCACCACAAGGCCTCGCTGGCGATCGCGAAAATCGATTCAGCGCGGGCCGCAGGGATCGACGTGCAGGCGAACATGTATCCGTACATCGCGGGCGGGACCGGCATATCTGCGCTGTTCCCGCCGTGGGCTTCGGAAGACGGTGCGCTCCTCGACAACCTTGCCGACCCGGAGGTCCGGCAGCGGATCCACGCCGAGGTGCTCGCGGACGGGCCCGAGTGGGAGAACTTCGGGATGCTGTCCACACCGGAAGGGGTGCTGGTGACCTCGGTCGGCGAGGCAGGCCCCGACGCCGAGCCCACCGGCGCCGAGGGCTATGTGGGCATGCGGCTCTCCGAGGTCGCGGCCGAGATGGGTGTGGACTGGGTGGAGGCGGCCATGGAAATCACCCTCATGACCGGGGGCCACGCGGGGATGGTGATCTTCATGATGGCCGAGGAGAATGTCGCGCTGCAGTTGCAGCAGCCGTGGATCAAGATCGGCACCGACGCCTCCGGCTACGATCCCGCCGACGTGACCGGCATGGTCCACCCGCGGTCGTACGGCACCTACCCGCGGATTCTCGGCAAGTATGTGCGGGACGAGGGGGTCATCCCGCTGGAAGACGCCATCCGCAAGATGAGTTCGGCCGTCGCGACGCGGCTGTCGATTCACGACCGGGGCGTGCTCAAGGTCGGGATGCATGCGGACGTCGTGGTGTTTGACCCGGCGGGTGTTGGCGACCGGGCTACCTTCGAGGACCCGCACCAGCTGTCGGTCGGCGTCGAGGATGTGTTCGTGAACGGCGTGCAGGTGCTGCGCGGCGGAGAGCACACGGGCGCAAAGCCGGGGCGGGTCGTGCGCGGGCCGGGGTACCGGCCGTCCTGATGCGGGTCGGGGTCGTGGGTGGGGGGATCATCGGGCTCTCGACGGCCTGGTATCTGCGGAAACTCGGCGCGGACCCGGTCGTCATCGAGTCGTGGACGCTGGGCAGCCGCTGCTCTTTCGGGAATGCAGGCTGGGTCTGTCCGTCCATTTCGAGCCCGCTCCCCGCGCCCGGCCTTACGCTGAAGTCGCTGAGCTGGATGATGCGGCGGGACAGCCCGCTGTACATCAAGCCTACGGCGCTGCTGAAGCTTGCCCCGTGGCTGCTGCGGTTCCGTTCATTCTGCAACTCCGCCGACCAGAAACGCGGCATCGCAGCCATTGCGGCGCTCAACCGGTTCACGATGGAGCGCTACGACGAGCTGGCCGCGGACGGTGTGGAGTTCGAGTGCCACGAGTCTGGGGTGCTGATGGTGTTCCGCGACTCCGACAAGGCGGCCGCGGCGCAGAAGGAGGTCAAGCTGGTGACCGCGGCGGGCGCGACGAACTGCACCGATTTGACCGAGTCCGAGGTGTATGAGCGCGAGCCCATGCTGCGCCCGGGCTTCAGGTTCGGACTCTTCGTGGGCGCGGACCGTCATGTGCGGCCGGATTCGCTGACCGCGGGACTGGGGGCGGCGCTGCGCGCGAGCGGGGTGGAAGTGCACGAAGAGACGATGGCGACGGGGTTCAGGACCGAAGGCGGGCGAGTCAGGGCCATCGCCACCTCGAAGGAGGACGTGGCGGTCGATGCCGTGGTGCTGGCGGCGGGTGCGCATACCGGTTCCCTGACCCGCATGCTGGGGTGGCCGATTCCGCTGACCGCCGGGAAGGGCTACTCGGTCACGATCGATCAGCCCCGGAACCAGCTTCGTCAGCCGCTCTACCTGGGCGGCGCCAAGATCGGCATGACCCCCTTCAAGGACTCCCTGCGCTTCTCGGGAACGATGGAGCTGTCGGGGATCAACCGCCGCATGGACACGGCGCGGATCCGGTCGCTGCGCCGCATCGTGAGCCGCGAGGTGGACATCCCGGAGGCGAAGGAGGGAGGCCGCGCCTGGGTGGGGATGCGCCCCATCGTGCCGGACTCGCTCCCCGTGATGGGGAAGCTGCCGTCGCGCGAGAACGTGTACGTGAATACCGGCCACCAGATGCTGGGGATCACGCTGGGTCCGAGCAGCGGATGGGCACTCGCCGGGCTGATGCTGGAGGGGAAGCCGGGGGTGGGGCTGGACGCGTTTTCGGCGGGGCGGTTCTAGTTCACGTCCTCACGAGGGCCGGGTCATCGTCCTTCAGTCTGACGGATCTCGAAGAAGTCTTCGCGGCGCACCATGGCCAGCCGGATCGCTTCCGGATCGGCCGGGACGAATCGGACTTGCGTTCCAGGCCGGGCCTGCGCGAGGGCGTCGAGCGCGATCGGATCGATCCCGCCGAGCTTGGGGTAGCCGCCGATCGTGGGGCGGTCGCGCATGAAGACGAGCGGACGGCTGTCCCCGGTGACCTGGACCGTGCCGTCGACAAGAGGCGTGGAGTCGAGGGTGCGTGGTCCGGACGTCAGCGCGGGACCGTCCAGCCGGACTGCGGTCCGGTCGCTTGCCGGGTTCACCGTCCACTCCGCTGCGAACACGCGGTGGCGGTCCGATTCCGAGAACTCGGGCCACTCGTAGCCGACGATCAGGGGCAGGGTGAGGCTTGATTCGCCGCTCGCGGGCGGTACGAGATGGGCGGGCACATGGCGGCTCGGGCACGCCTGGTCGGGAGCGCCCCAGCGCAGCGATTCGCCCTCCCGGAGTGGTCGGCCGAGGAGCCCGGGCAGCCCGTCGCGGGCGACGGAGGAGGCCGAGCCGAAGGCGCGGTCGGTCTGGAGGCCGCCGGGGAAGGCGAGGTAGGCGCGCATGCCCGTCGCGCTATAGGCGAGTCGCAACACCTGCCCGGCGCGCGCGCGGATGGTCCGCCAGGCATCTGTCCGGGCGCCATCGAGCGTGGCGGGGCAGTCCGCCCCGGTAAGCGCCACGACCGTCTCGACGGCGAAGCGGAGGGCGAAACCGCCCAGGGTGACCTCCAGCGCGGCGGCGCCCGGGTCGTTGCCGAGCAGCCGGTTGGCCCACAGGAACGCGCGCTGGTCCATTGCCCCACCGGGAGCAAGTCCGGCGCGCCGCCCGCTGCGCCGCCCCGGGTCCTGGATCGTGCAGTACGGCCCGGGCTGGTCCACCACACCGTGCGGCTCCCCGGTCCGGCCGGTCGAGATCAGCCGCACTCCGCCTCGTAGTCCTCGCGCTTGACCGGGCGGAATTCGACCGACCCGCCGGGCGTGAAACGCGCGATGCGCTCGGCGGCGTCCTCGAAGAGGGCTGGGGGCACGCTGCCGACGATTCGCCAGCCGCCGGGTCCCTCGGCCGGGTACACGCCGGTGCGCCGGTCGGCGATACCCACTGCGCCCTGCGGCACGCGGGCACGTGGAGAGCGACGGCGCGGCGTGGCGATGCGGGCGTCGACATCGCCCAGATATGCGAACCCGGGGGCGAAGCCCGTCGCGAGCACGAGGTAGGTCGCGGAGCTGTGGAGACGTGCGACATCAGGCGCGGGCAGTCCGGCCATCTCCGCCACCTCTTCGAGATCGGGTGCCAGGTCGACGTCGTAGCACACCGGGAGAGAGACCGTCGCGGTCGCTGCGGGTGTCGGCGAGGTCGGCGCAGCCCGCAGCGCGGCCCGTGCCCCGGCTTCGAGAACGCTCTCGACCTCGCCGGGATCCCAGTCAGTCGGCGAGCCCTCGACCAGGAGGCGGTTGAAGGCCGGGATCGTGGCCCGCACCCCGGGCAGGCTCTCTTGCGCGAACCGTTCCAGGCTCAGCACGCGGGCGATCCCGTCACGGTCGGGGGCGACCGGGAGGGTGACCAGGACGCTGACCGGCCCGGGAAAGGCGATCATGTCGGGCGCGGCACCAGCTTCCGGATGCGGCGCAGCGACTTGAAGGCCGAGGGATTGTCGCCGTGCACGCAGAGTGTCTCGGCCGCCACCGCCAGGGGGCCTGCGGACGTGTCCACGAACCCTCGCAGGAGACATCCCACATGAGCAGCGACCGAGTCGGCGTCCGTCAAAACGGCTCCTTCTTCCGACCTGGGCCGCAGCCGTCCGTCCGCTGAGTAGCCCCGATCCGCGAATGCCTCGAACACCAGCCGCAGTCCCGTGTGCTCGAGCAGCTCCGCGTGCCGGTCGCGATCCGGCGTCGCCTGCAGCACGAAGGCGAGCGAGTCATCCACTGCCGCCACCCCCTCGGCCAGCCGTGTCAGGAGGGAATCGTCCGCCATCATGGCCAGATACAGGGCCCCATGCGGCTTTACATGGTTGAGCGGCGTACCCAGCGCGGTGGCAACGGCCTGCAGTGCGCCGATCTGCGCCTGGATCTCCAAAACGAGCGAGTCGATCGGCCAGTCCAGCCGCAGGCGCCCGAAATTGCGCCGGTCGGGATAGCCCGGGTGGGCGCCCGCCTTCACCCCGTGCTTAGCGGCGAGCGCGAGCGTGCGGGCCATGGTGTCGGGATCCCCGGCGTGGGCCCCGCACGCGATGTTGGCCCAGTCGATCAGCGGCATCACCGCGTCGTCGGCGCCCTTCTTCCAGGGCCCGTAGCTTTCGCCCATGTCGCAGTTGAGAAGCATGCCGAAACATATATTCCACCAAGGCAGGCGGCGAGGTGGCCTCGCCCGCACGCGAATGGTCCGGAACAGGAGCACAAGTCATGTCCGATGCACGCTGGAGCACGATCTCCCCGCGGCGTAGTCGTCGCCTTGCAGGTTTCGGCCATGCTCGTCTGGCGGGCCTGGGCCTCCTGCTCACCATGGCCTGCGCTCCCAGGCCGGATTCGATCGGCGATGCGGCGGCCGAGGCCCAGCCCACGCTGTCACCGGAAGCCACCGTGGCGCTCGTGGAGCGCTTTCAGGCCGAACTCGACGGGGCGTGGGCGCAGGCCCAGGACACCGATGAGAACTTCCCGGGCGCGACCGCGGCGTTCATTCTCCCGGACGGGAGCGTCTACGGCTTCGCCACCGGCGAGTCGGACGTGGACGACGACATCCCGATGACGCCGGACCTGCGGATGGGCTCGGGCAGCATCGGGAAGACCTACGTTGCGGCGGTTGCTCTGCAGCTGGCGATGAATGGAGAACTGGACCTCGACAGGCCGGTCTCGACCTGGCTCGGCGACGAGAAATGGTTTGCCCGGGTGCCGAATCAAGCGGATCTGACCGTGCGCAACCTGTTGAATCACACCGCGGGCATGATCCAGCCGTACTTCGAGGATCCCGACTTCGCGTCGCGGTTGGGCGAGGTGTTCAGTGACCCCGATGCTTACATGACCCCGGAGCAGTTCATCGCCGAGTCGGTGCTGGACGCTGCGCCGCTCTTCCCCGCCGGCGAGGGATACCACTACAGCGATGTCCACTACACCCTCGCGGGCTTGGTGATCGAGGAGGCGACGGGCCGCGAGTACTACGACCTGCTCGACGAGTTCTTCCTGGATCCGTTCGAGTTCGATCTGACCCTGCCCGCCGACCGGCGGGATCTGCCTGGGTTGTCGCAGGGCTACGCGCACGCGAGCGCCCAATTCTTCGACACGCCGCTCGAGATCGTGGCCGATGGCCGGATGGTGGTCCATCCCCTTCAGGAGTGGACGGGCGGCGGCCTCGTGAACAACCCGCAGGCACTGGTGCGCTGGGCGAAGCTGCTGTACGAGGGCGAGGCCATCGAGGGGGACGATCTTCCCGAACTGTTCGAGATCGGTTTTCCGACCGACAGCGCGAAGCCGCACCTGGGATACGGCCTCGGGGTGTTCGTCGACGAGGGGGAACACGGACTGACCTATGGTCACGGCGGGTTTTTCCCCGGATACAACTCGCTGGTTGCCTACTACGCCGAACATGGCGTCGCCGTCGCGATCCAGATCAATTCGGACGACTCACGGATGGGCGTTCACCTGCCGAAGCTGGCGGATGTGGTGATAGGGGCGCTGGCGGCCGCGGGTCGCTAGCGACGCTGAGCACTGACAGAGCGTGGCCCCACGGGCACTAGAAAGTATGGCAAACATGACATGTTGTAATGTGTACTTTACAGTATTGCGATTTCCGGTCCTGCTTGCCGCCGCGCTCCTGGTGCCGAGTGCGGTCGGTACGGCCCAGCAAGCGACGGTCGATCGCCGCATCGTCATCGGCCCGGACTACCTGGTGAGCAGGGATGGGGACCGCCCGCACGTCGAGACCATGGTGGCCGCGAACCCGCGGAACCCGCGCAACCTTCTCGCCGGTGCGATCACGTTCACGCGGCGCGATGGCGGCAGCGCCACCAAGGCATATGTGAGCCACGACGGTGGCATCGTCTGGGACGACGTCATCTTCCCGGAGCAGCGAGAGTTGGGTGGCGGTGATCCTCGGGTGGCGTTCACCGCGGCGGGAACGGCGCTCTTCCTCACCCTCGCTACAGGACCGGATGAGACCGGGCGTACGCGCGCGTTTCTGCACTCGTACCGGTCAGAGGACGAGGGGCGGACCTGGTCGGATGTGTACAACCTCGGCGCGTCCTACGACCATCCGATGCTCGTGGCGGATCAGACAACGGGGCCGTTCGCGGGGCGGCTGTATGTGAGCGTGCTGTACGGCGGCCTCGAGTACAGTCTGGGCGTGTTTCGGTCGGAGGATGACGGCCGGAGCGGTGGTGGGGCGCGGTTCGTCTACGATGCGGCGCTGGGCACCGAGGGTGTGCTCCCGCCCGGCGGCGTCAGCGGCGCGGTTCTCTGGCGGCTCAGGCTGGTGGAACCCATCCGGATTCCGAATCTGCACGTGTATGTGACGGGGCGAGACGTGTTACGACCCTGACGTAACGTTAGGGTCTGTGGCGGGGGTCAGCGTTTTCGCGCTTTCGGGTATGGACCACTGACGGCACCAGGTCGTACCTTGGCGGCAGATTGTCGCTGACTCTGGAGGTTGCGATGAAACGCTTGTTCGCTCTGACTTTCTCGCTGGCGCTTGTGACGGCCACCCCCGCAGCGGCCCAGCCGGGCCAGGTGCGGATCGTCCAGACGAATTCGGCCGGCGACAACGTGCACATCATCGATCCGGCCACGAACGAGGTCGTGCAGGTGATCGAGGGGATCCCGAAGGCGCACGGGGTCGCGGCGGCGCCGGACGGGAGCGTCCTCTACTTCAGCAACGAGATCCACCGGACGCTGGAAATCGTGCCGACGGACGTGATGACGGTCGCGGAGCGGATCCCGCTCTCGGGGCGGCCGCACAACGTCGCGATCAGCAACGACGGGCGGAAAGTGTACGTGGCGATCATCCAGGGGTGCAGCTGTGTCGATGTCGTGGATCTCGAGAAGGGCGAGGTCGTGAAGTCGATCCGGACGCTGGGGACGGTGCACAACGTGTTCATGTCCCCCGACGGGCGGCACGTCGCGGCGGGGATGATCGGCGCGCGCACTTTGACCATCATCGACACCTCGATCGACGAGGCGATCTGGTCCCTCCACTTCAGCGGCCGTACGACGGGCGGCTACGCCGACGGGGGCGTGCGGCCGATGGCGTTCGAGACTCATCCGGACGGATCGACGAATCGCCTGTTCGTCCAGATCTCCAACTATCACGGCGTCTACGTGGTGGACTTCGCGCAGCGGAAGGTGGTGCAGAAGCTGGACATGCCGAGCCTTCCGATCTCGCGTGTGACGAACGACGCGCTGCAGGGGTCGCCGGGGCACGGCCTCGCGGTTTCGCCGGACGGGCGCCAGCTGTGGTCGACGAGCAAACCCAACGGGCACGTGTATGCCTGGTCGCTGCCCGATCTCGAATACCTGGGCGGCGTCGAGGTCGGCCACATCCCCGACTGGCTGACGATGACGCCGGACAGCCGCTACCTGTACGTGGCGAACGCCGGATCGAACGACGTGTCTGTCGTCGATACGAAGGAGATGAGGGAGATCGCCCGGATTCCCGTGGGACAGGTGCCGAAGCGGAACAAGACGGTGGTGTTCCGGTGAGCGGGGTGGCCCCGGGGTGGAGTTGGTCCCCTCGTGGGCGCCCCGGTTTTGCGCGTGCGCCCTGCCGGCGATCCGCCATCGGACGGCCCGCGCTGGTGCTTGCCGTCGCGCTGACGGCGTCGGGTCCCGGCGTCGGCGAGGTTGCGGGCCAGGAGCCGCTGAGCTTCGAGCGCTACCGCGAGATGGTCGAGCCGATCTTCCTGGCCGACCGGGGTGGGTGGGGGCCCGGACGCGCGCCCTGCGTGACCTGCCACGCCGAGCAGGGTACGCCGCTTCGTCTCCAGCGACTCCGCGAGACCGACGACGGGCAGGTGTACTGGTCGGAGGAGGATTCGCGCAGGAATTTCCGTGTCGTTTCGCGGCTCGTCAGGCCCGGGGATCCGGATCGGAGCCGGCTTTTGAGGAAGGCACTTGTGGCGTCGGCCGGCGGCGCGGCGATTCATGTCGGCGGGAAATTCTTCGAATCGAAGGCGGACCCCGAGTGGCGTGCGATGGCCGACTGGGTGGCCGCGGCCGATCCGGCCGAGCCTCCGTCCCTTCCGAGTCTGGACTTCGACTTCTTTGGTGAGTGTGTGCAGCGCGTCTTTCTCGACAAGCGCCCGGGCGACGTGGAATGCGTCCACTGTCACGAGTCCGGCACGCGCGGTTTTGCCCGCCCCATCCCCGAGGGCCGCGACTTCTGGAACGAGGAGGAAACCGAGCGCAACTACGCCGTCATGCGCCGCTACGTGGAGCCCGGTGAACCTATGATGAGCCGGCTGCTGACGCATCCTCTCGCGCCCGCGGCAGGGGGCGACTACTTCCACGGCGGTCCCCGGCGGTGGGCGTCGACGGATGATCCCGAGTGGCGGATGCTGGCCGCTTGGGTGCGCGGCGAGAGCCCGGAGTGCGTGGTTGGTGAGGGCTATCGCTGACGCACACCAGGGCCGCGAGACGTTTCAGCTGAACATGAGAGCCCTCTTCGGCCGGGTCAGTCCCGAACCCGAATCCGCGCCGCGCGCAGCTCCGACAGGGGCACGGGCGGCCCGCCCCAGACGACGCCGCGAAAGATGGTGAGAAGTGTGGACCGCCAGATCGTGTACGCGATGACGAGGATGGCCAGCGGGAGGGGAATCGCGCTCCACCAGGGGTAGGAGTCGTCCCGTGAGAAGGTCGTGGCGACAGTCCAATAGATGAGCGGGCAGGCCGCGAAGAGCAGGCCGGCCGGAACGTGGCCGGTCGACAGCAGCAGCGGCGCCATCACGAGCGGGCCGATGGACAACCAGGCGAGCGTGGCGGTGGCGCCAGCCACCAGGAAGACACTGTAGTCCAGGGCGGCGAAGAAGTTCTTCTCGAGTCCGCGGACGAAGCCCCCAAGGGAGTCATACCAGGGGCACTCGAGTAGCGCCTCGCCCTTCAGAAAGGCCGATCGCATCCCGGCCAGCTTCACGGCCTGGCCCAGCCGGAGGTCCTCGTCGGGTCGAAGCGCGACCCGTGCGTGTCCGCCGACGGCGCGGTATGAGCAGGCGCGCATGATCGTGTAGGAGCCGACACCGAAGAAGGCGGAGCTCCGAGGATCCTGCACCTTCCAGAGCCGCTGCTTGGCGCCGACCAGAAGGTGGGATGCGATCGTGCAGGCCTGGAGCATGGTGCCGGTGAGCGTGAGTCGGGGCGCCGCAGCCAGGTGATCGAGTCGCTCCCGGACGAGATGGCGCGCGCCGCAGGCCGCGGCATCGGGGGCGAAGGTCACGTCGGCGTCGGTGAAGAGCAGGATCTCGCCGGTGGCGGCGTCGGCGCCGCGCTGGGCCGCATGGGGCTTGCCGAACCACCCCGGCGGGAGTTCGTCGATGTGCAGCACCTTGATCCGCGCGTCCTCGGTGCTCAAGCGTTCAGCGATCTCCCCGGTGCGATCGGTGGAGCGGTCGTTGACGTAGATCACCTCGTAGTCCGCGTAGCGCAGGCCGAGGAGCGAGGTCAGGGCCCGTTCGACCGAACGCTCCTCGTTGTGGGCGGTGACGATGATGGAGAGACGGGGGAGCGGGGGGTCGTCGGGGCCCGGTGGCGCGACATCGTCGAGCCGCGTGACCATGTAGCGGTCGCACACGGCGGTTATGGCGAGGGCCACCCATGCAGCGAGGGTGAGAGCAGCGAGAGCGAGGGCCAGCGGAGCGACAGGAAGTGTCGTCATGCAGGTGCGTTTCGGCCTTGATGTGCATGATCAGCAACGTTTTGTTTCCAGCATTATCGCCTGATGTTCCCGAAGGTCAACTCACGGAATGTGCAAGATGACGGGATCGACACCTGACACAGCCCCGACACCCGCGACCCCTCCGACCCCTACGGTGCGGCAAGGCGCGGAGCGCGACGACGGCCTGGCGGCCCGAATCAAGTCCCTGATTCGCGCGGTTCCGGACTTTCCCATCCTCGGGATCCGCTTCCGCGATGTGATGGGGCTGGTGGAGGATCCGGATGGCTTTCGGGAGGCGACCGCGGCGCTGGCCGGCCGGTTCCGGGGCGCGGCGCCGGAGGTTGTGGTCGGAATCGAGGCGCGCGGCTTCATCTTTGGGGTGCCGGTGGCTCAGGAACTGGGCGTGGGGTTCGTGGCCGTGCGGAAGGCGGGGAAGCTGCCGGGCGAGGTGAGGGGCGTGGACTACGACCTGGAGTACGGGAGTGCGCGGCTGGAGATGCAGGCGGTTGCGCCGATCGGAGCCGGTACGCGTGTGCTGCTGGTCGATGATCTGCTGGCCACGGGAGGAAGCGCGACAGCGGCGATCGAGTTGATACGGGGGGTGGGTGGGGAGGTAGTCGGCGCCGGGTTCGTGGTGGACCTGCCGGAGTTGCCGGGGGCGGGGCGGTTGCAGGAACTCGGGGTGGAGATGTTCGCGCTGTGCGAGTTTGTGGGGGATGAGGAGTGAGGGGCGGCGCCGCGGGGAGGACTAAACCGTAGGGACGGCCTTCTGGCACAGCGTCGGCTCGATGCCGTCCTCGATCATGCTTTCGATATAGAGGCGCTTGGCGTCCTCCAGGTTATCGAGCGCCTCGTCGGGCGTCATTCCGTGACTCTCGCAGCCAGGCAACTCGGTCACGCGGGCGACATAGCACCGGGTGCCGTCGGTACAGTCCTCAAGGGTTACGGTCTGCCGGTACGGCAGAGACATGTAGTGCTGAAGGGTCTTCATCGGTGTTGCCGGTCGTCTGCGTTGGTCTTCTGAAGCCGCTCCAGTTCGTTGAAGAGTCTGAGCGCGGTGGTAATGTAACCTTTCGGGAGCGAGCGATGCCGTGCAACGGTGGCCCGAAGCTGCCGATAGGCAGGGTGAGAATAGACCGTATGTTTGCTGCCTTCCCGCTTCGTGAAACCGTAGCTGAGGTAGATCCGGTCGAGGTCATTCCATCCCCAGCCACTTTTCGAAGCTGACATGCGCTTCCGGAGTTTTTCGGCGGACATCAGGGAGTGGGGTCTTGGGGCTTGGAGGGTGCACCGCAGGTTCGTCCTGTGCGTGGGGAATATTGAAAGGGCATGCGTGGGGCGCCGCCATGGCTGCATGGGACTACTTTCCTACCTAATGAAAGAACCGCCCTCGCGCCACGAACGACGCGTCGCGGCAGTCACCAGGTGCAGCGCCGCTTCCATCGCCGGGCAGGCTTGCCGCGCCCGTAACCCCACCCGGCGTCCCCAGCTCCGCCAGCCAGTCGTTCAGGGAATGGATGCGCTCCGCGATCACGTGGATCACGCCGTCGACCTTCTGGACCTTGCCGCGGCAGAGCATCAGGCGTGAGGTGAGGGTGTCGCGGCGCTGGTTCTCGTAGACGGAGGGGAAGACGACCAGGTTGGCGGTGCCGGTCTCGTCCTCCAGGGTGACGAACATGACGATCCCTTTGCCGGGGCGCTGGCGGGTGAGGACGATCCCGGCCACGACCGTTCGATCGCCGTCGGACAGCCCTTCGAGATCCTTCGCGGGCAGCACGCCGCGCTCGTCCAGGCGGCTGCGCAGCAGCGCGACGGGGTGGCGTTTGAGCGACAGGCCCGTGGTGCGGTAGTCGGCGGCGACGTGTTCGCCTACGGACATGGTGGGGAGGGCGGGCTCGGGGCGGGATGACCGGTCACCCTCCTGCGCTTCGAAGAGCGGAAGCGGTCCGGCTTCGCTGATCGCGCGCACCGCCCAGGCGCCCTGGCGGCGGTCCAGCCCCATCGAAGTGAAGGCGTCGGCGCTGGCGAGGCGTGTCAGGACGGCCTGTGAGATCCCCGTTCGCTCCCACAGGTCGAGCGGCGAGCGGTAGCCGTCGCCCCGGGCCGTGGTAAGCCGGTCGGCGGCGTCCTCCTTCAGGCCGCGGATCTGGCGGAGGCCGAGGCGGAGGGCGGCCCCCTCCAGCGTGCAGTCCCACTGCGACCGATTCACGTCCGTCGGCAGCACTTCGACGCCGTGATCGCGTGCGTCGCGCACGATCTGGGCCGGCGCGTAGAAGCCCATCGGCTGACTATTAAGTAATGCGCAGGCGAAGACCGCCGGATGGTGGCACTTGAGCCACGACGAGACGTAGGCGAGATGGGCGAAGCTGGCCGCGTGGCTTTCGGGGAAGCCGTATTCGCCGAAGCCTTCGATCTGGCGGAAGCAGCGTTCGGCGAAGTCGCGGGTGTAGCCGCGCGCCGTCATGCCGTCGATGAACTTGTCGCGGAAGCTGTGGATGGTGCCCGGATTGCGGAAGCTGGCCATGGCGCGGCGCAGCTGGTCGGCTTCGGCGGGGGTGAAGCCGGCCGCGACAATGGCGATGCGCATGACCTGTTCCTGAAAGAGGGGCACGCCGAGCGTCTTGCGCAGCACCTGGCGCAGCTCTTCCGACGGGTATTCGACGGGCTCGCGGCCCTGACGCCGGCGCAGGTAGGGGTGCACCATGTCGCCCTGGATCGGTCCCGGGCGCACGATCGCCACCTCGATGACCAGGTCGTAGAAGGTGGCCGGCTTGAGCCGCGGCAGCATGGCCATCTGGGCGCGGCTCTCGATCTGGAAGACGCCGACGGTGTCGCCGCGCTGAATCATCCCGTAAGTGACCGGGTCCTCCTGCGGCACGCTCTCCAACGTGTGGCGAAGGCCGCAATTCTCCTCGAGCAGGGCGAAGGCCTTGCGGATGCACGAGAGCATCCCGAGCCCGAGCACGTCGACCTTTATCAAACCCAACGCCTCCAGGTCATCCTTGTTCCACTCGATCACCGTCCGGTCTTCCATGGCGGCGTTTTCGATGGGGACGATCTCGCAGAGTGGCCCGCGTGATATCACGAATCCGCCTGTGTGTTGGGACAAGTGTCGGGGAAATCCGCACAGCTCGCGGGCCAGCTCGAGGGTGAGCGCCAGACGCCGGTCGGAGGGATCGAAGCCCTCTTCGCGGGCGCGCTGCTCGCCCACTGGCTTCGACCACCACGAGACCATGGAGAGGAGCCGCCCGATCACGTCCTCGCTCAGGCCCATGGCCTTGCCGGTGTCGCGGAGCGCGCTTTTGGCGCGGTAGGTGATGACGGTCGCGGTCAGCCCGGCGCGGTCGCGGCCGTACTTGCCGTAGATGTACTGGATGACCTCTTCGCGGCGCTCGTGCTCGAAGTCGACGTCGATGTCGGGGACCTCGTCGCGCTCGGCCGAGATGAAGCGCTCGAAGAGCAGGTCGATCTGCGCGGGGTCGACCGAGGTGACGCCCAGGCAGTAGCACACGGCGGAGTTGGCGGCGGAGCCGCGGCCCTGGCAGAGGATGCCGAGGTCGCGCGCCTTTCGCACGATGTCCTCGACGGTGAGGAAGTAGGGCTCGTACTCGAGCTGGGCGATGAGGGCGAGTTCGTGTTCGATGATCTTGCGCACCTTGGGCGGGATGCCGTCCGGGTAGCGCTCGGCCGCGCCTGCCCAGGTGAGCGTGGCGAGGGTTTCGCGGGGGGTGCGGCCGTCGGCGGCGACCTCGTCGGGGTACTCGTAGCGGAGTTCGGCGAGGGAGAAGCGGCATAGGTCGGCGATTCGGGCGGTGTTGGCGAGGGCGCCGGGGTGGTCGCGGAAGAGGCGGACGAGTTCGGCGCGGGGCTTGAGGTGGCGTTCGGCGTTGGCTTCGAGGCGCCAGCCGGCGTTGTCGATGGTGCAGTGCTCGCGGATGCAGGTGAGGGTGTCGTGGAGGCGGCGGCGCGCGGGGTCGTGCTGGTGGATGTTGCCGGTGGCGACGAGGGGAAGGCCGTGGGTCTCGGCGAGGTGCGCGAGGTGGTCGAGGCGGCGGTCGTCGTCGCCGCGGTGGTAGTGGGTGGCGGCGAGGTGGAGGGGGGCGGTGAGGTGGTCGCGGTACCAGGCGAGGTGGTCGGCGAAGTCGTCGCCGGGTGAGGTGGGGGGGACGGCGATGAAGATGTGGCCGTGGTGGTTGGCGGCCGCGGCGACGTCCTGGCGGGTGAGATGGCATTCTCCCTTGGGCGCGCGCCGGCGTCCCGTCGTGATGAGGCGGGAGAGGGCGCCGTAGCCGTGCCGTGTGGTGGGGAGGCAGAGGAGGCTGGGGCCGTCGGCGAGGTCGAGGCGGGCGCCGGGGATGAAGTGGAGGGCGGTGCGCACGGCGGCTTCGTGGGCGCGGACGACACCGGCCAGCGTGTTGCGGTCGGTCAGGGCGAGGGCTCGATAGCCGAGCTCGGCAGCGCGTTCGACCATCTCCTCGGGGTGGGAGGCGCCCCTCAGGAAGGAGAAGTTGCTGGTGACCTGGAGTTCGGCGTAGGGGGTGGCAGAGCCGGGACCGGCGGCCGGGTGTCGTGGGCTTGGTTCAGAGGGCATGGCCCCTGAACAGTAACCGAATATGACCCGAATATCAAGGAGACTGCCTCACGCGAAAACCCCATGCAGAAACCAGAGTGACGTCCTTCCTGGACGAGGCGTCTGCTCAGGATAAGGAGTCTGCTCAAGACGAGGCGTAGACCCAGAATCCCGCCCAGCCTCTCGATACAGCCAGTAGCGACAACCCGCCTCGTCCTCGGCCAGATAGTAGTCGCGGCCCGGCCCGTCTTCGCGCCACCACTCGCACTCCAGCCGCTCGGGCCCTTCAACCGCGTGCAGCTGGTGGAGTTGGCCTTGATAACGAAACCCGATGGGTGGGCCGCCGGGTTCCAGGTTGACGGCTTCCACCGGCTCCGGGGGCGACAGCAACCGAAGCGGTCGGCGGCGGTCCTGCGGCCAGTTGGCGGCGGCCGCGGAGTGCGCGGCGGACCCAGGGCGCGTGGCCGATCCCGAGTGCGCGATCGACCTGGAATGCGTGGCTGACCCACTCCCCAGCAATCCCTCCCGCACAGCCGCCCGCTCCGGCAGCCAACTCTGACGCGGGACCGGCCGGCCGATGCGGCCGAAGCCGAAACGGTTTCCCAGCCGGTCGAGCAGGTCCGCCAACTCTTCCTCGTCGGCGGCGCGGTAGCCTCCGGCGGCCTCGCCGGACCAGTCGGTCTGGAGCTCGTCGATGGTCTCGACGGCGTCGGCGGCCAGGACGATCTCGTCGATGCCGAAGCCGGGTTCCACCTGGTCCAGCTTCTCGGCGAAGAGGCCCATGAGGGGCTTCTTGCGACGTAATGGACGGCTGGTGCCGACGGTGAGGGTCCGCCGGTCGCCCTCGACCCGGTGGCAGACGAGGTGCAGCCGGCGCGCGCCCTCGCCGGAGCGGCTCAGCGCCAGACAGAGATCGTCCAGGAGGCCGTCGACCGCCGCGCGGATGTCCGCCGCCGTCGAGATCGGCTCGGCGAAGGCGCGGTGAGCCTCGCGCGGAGGCAGGGGACGCAGTGGCACGATCGGTTCGTCGCTCTGGCCCAGGGCCTGCTCGAGCCGCCTGACGGGTTCCGTGCCGAAGCGCCGGATCAGTTCGACGGGCTCGATGGCGAACAAGGTACAGATTCTGTCCAGCCCGAAGGAGACCAGCGCTTCCGCTACATCGGCGCTCAGTCGCAGCGCGGCCACGGGCAGTTGGGCGAGCGCGCGTTTGAGCCCGTCGGAGCCGGCGCCGGAAGGCACCACGGCGGGGTCTTCGGCACCGCAGCGGGTCAGCGCCCAGGCCGCGCCGGGCGTGTCGGCGAGGGCCAGCCGCACGGTCAGGCCGAAGCCTTCCAGTGCGCTCCGCAGCGACGCGATCAGCGCTTCTTCGCCGCCGAAAAGACGTGTGCAGCCGGCGATATCGAGGAATAGCGTGTCGGTTCCGTCGGGCATGACGCGCGGGGTGAAGCGGTCGGCCCAGCGCGCGAGGCGCTCCAGTGCGATGGCGTCGGCGGCGGGGTCGGCGGGGCGGACGATCACGCCGGGCACGACGGCGCGCGCGTCGGCCAGGGGCATGCCGGGGGTGAGGCCGGCCCGGGTGGCGCGGGGATTGGTGGCGTCGATAATCAGCCTGCCGTTGCTCTCGGAGACGGTGACGAAGGGGTGGCTGCGCGCCTCGGGGCGGTGCCGGGCGAGCCTCTCGCTGGGCCACCAGGGGAGCCATGCGGCGAGGATGCGCCGGGAGATGCGCGGCCCCGATAGGGCAGGCGCACCGGGTTTGATCGCGGGATTTCGTTTACGGGACATGGCCCGTGCAGGATAACCGAATATAAACCGAATATCAATGAATCGGAGCCGCGGCCGGGCGTTTCCCGAGGAAACACGGAACAACCGGGAACCTGAGGAACCGGATCGCGAAAAAGGCGTCTAATGGCAAGATGCGATCAAGCAGGGGGAGAGGAAAATGAAGACGGCAGACGCAACCCGAACCAGCACCACCGTGCGCCGCATGGCAGAAGCGATCATTGCCACGGTGACGCTCATCGCTGCCACACCCGCCCAGGCCCAGCCAGCATCCGGAAAGGCCGGGGAGATCCTCGCCCCGGCGGACGGCCCGACGACGAACCGGCAGTTGCCGAAGATCACGCTCAGCGCGGGGCGTGACTCCATCATCGCCGGTCTGGAGGACCTGGTCCTGAGCCTTACGCGTGAAGGGGCGCTGCAGGACAGCCTGAGGGTGACGCTGGATCTGACGCAGGAACAGGAATGGATCCAGCCAATGCCGTACACGGCGACATTCGCCGCGGGCGAAGCGACGGTGGTCGACAGCATTGTCCCCAAGGGGATGGCTGCCGCGAGGCTCCAGAGTGGCAATGTCGTGGTGACGGTGGGTTCGGTTGCCGGCTACGACACGGACGATGCGACGGCAACGGTGCACATGATCGCACTGGGAGGTCCGGCGGCAACGGCGTTCGTTGAACGCTCCAGCTACACCTTTGCGGAAGACGACGCCAACCCCCGCATGACGGTGGTCGCACAAATGGCTTCCGGCATGCCTCGTGGCGCGAATGTGCGCTTCACGGTTCTCGCTTTCGACGGAAGCGCGGTGGCCCCTCAGGACTTCGACCAGATCTTCCGGCAGGTCACGCTGCGGGAAGACAGCTTTGTTTCGAGGAACGGGCGCTGGGAGGCGCGCCGCCGCATTCGCCTCCGGCTGGTCGACGACGATGTCCGGGAGGGTACGGAGCACCTGCGCTTCTTCACGGGACGGGGCTCGGGTGATTCCCACGGGATCGTGGTCGGCGACTCCACCGGGACACCATGCCCGGATTGCAACTCGCGCGTGGAAATCACCGACGACGAGGACATCCCCGACTGGGAGCTGTCGGTGAGCGCGGAGGAGATCAGCGAAGAAGAGGAGGCGTCGTCAACCGCGACCCTCGCCATCACCAACGGCAAGACCTTCGCCACCGACCAGGTCGTGACGTTCGCGTTCGCCGGCACGGCCAGCGAGGACATCGATTACACCGTCGCGCCAGAGGACGCCAGCGCGGAGGTGTCGGACCATCAGGTCGTCCTGCCGTCGGATTCAACCTCGTTGGCCGTGACGTTTACGGCAGTGGACGACGACATCGAGGACTCGAACGAGGAGATCGAGGTCTTGGCCACTCTCGGGGGCGACACCATCGGCAGCACCCGTACCATCCGCATCCTGAACCAGGAGATGCTGCCGAAGATCACCTTGGCCGCGAGTCGCGACACGATCATCGCCGGCTTGGAGACTCTGGTGCTGACGGCCACGCGCGAGGCACCCCTCGACTCTCCCGTGGCGGTGACTCTGCAGGTGACACAGGAGCAGAACTGGCTGTCGCGTACCTCGCACCGGCTGAACTTTGCGGCACAGGGAAGCATCGCCAACCTCAACCTGTCCCGGTCCCTGTTTTCTTCGGAAGTCACGGAGAGCGGCACCCTCACAGCGACGCTCGATTCCGTGAGTGGCTACGATACGGGGGACGCGACAGCGACCGTGCACGTGGTCTCGCAGGCGGGTCCGGCGATTAAGGTGTCCTTTGCCGAGGAATCCTATCGGTTCGCGGAGGACGAGGAGAGTCCTGTCGTGACCCTTGTTGCACGGGCGGCCGCAGGGATGCCGCACGGGGCAACGTTCACGTTTTCGGTGAGCGCCAGGAGCGGGACCGCTGCTTCGCCAGGGGACTATCAGGCCGTGAGCGAGACGATGACCGTGCAGGCGGAGGATTTCACGCTCGAAGACGGTACGTGGCAGGCACGGCCGTCGCTGCCGCTCACCCTGGTCGACGACGATGTGCGTGAGGGCGACGAGAGCTTCGAAGTGTTCCTCGAAATGCTCCCTGGCCACCCGTCCGAAGTGCAGCTCTCGGACCTCCAGGGCGCGGCATGCCGAGACGGCTGCCGTACACCGGTGGCAATCACCGACGACGAGGACAGCCCCGAGTGGGAGCTGTCGGTTAGCCCGGACGAGATCATGGAAGAGGGCGAGACCTCGTCCACCGCGACCCTCTCGATCACCAACGGCAAGACCTTCGCGGACGACCAGGCGGTGACGTTCGAACTCGGTGGCGACGCCATACCGGGGCACGACTACAGCGTTACGCCGGCCGACGCCGACGAGGGGGTAGGCCATCAGGTGCTGCTGCCGGCGGGCTCCAATTTCATCGAACTGACCTTCACCGCCATTGACGACGAACGCGAGGAGCCGACCGAGAAGATCCTGCTTTCTGTCACCCACCTCGGCAACACGACCGGCAGGAAGACCATCCGCCTCATCGACCGGTTTCCGGGTCCGAGGGTGGAGATCACCTTCGAGGGTGTCCAGCCGCCGCGGGACGACTACTCCGCCGGGGTCGCCACGGGCCCGTTCACCACACGCTTCACCTTCAGCGAGCCGGTTGCGGGGTTCACGCAGGAAGATATCGATTGGCAGACGCACTACCTGACGACGGTGGACACCACGACCATCGCCGTCCTCGTCTGGGACTACACGGTCATCCGCGAGGGTCTGGAGTACACGGCGAAGATGATGCCGGACCAGGATGGACGGGTGTGGATCGGCGTCAATCCCGGAGCCGCGACATCGGTGGCGACGGTCGACGGCAACCAGCTCGGGTTCAACAGCCTGTGGGTCGACCTGCCGCCGGACCGTCTCATGGTGGCGCCGACCGAGCTGACCATTGACGAGGGAGACAAGGACGGCGCCTGGTTCATGGTCGTGCCGACGAGTCCTCCGACAGGCGAGGTGACGGTGACGGTCACGGGAATGGACGGCACGGACCTCGTGGTCGATTGGTCCACGTGGACGTTCAGGCTTCCGTACTGGAACGGGGGTTGGGGCGTAACGGTTACCGCGGCCCACGACGCCGACGCGGCGGACGAACAGGTGAGGCTTCAGGTCGGAGCTTCGGGCGGCGGCTACGACGGGCGAGGTGCGCAGGTCGTCGTCAACATCAGAGATGACGACGGAGCCTCGGGGGACCGGAGTCGCGATCACGAGCCGGAGCCGGACTCGGTGGAACAAGCGCTGATCCTGCTCGAAGGGATGACCCCGGAGGCCGCTGCGGCTGCGCTATTCGGCGAGCACGACCTCAGCGAGGCTCAACTCGCTGCGCTGGACATGCTCGGCAACGGAAACGGACACTACGATCTCGGCGACCTGCTCTCCTGGGTCGCGCTCTGCCGAAGCGGCGAGGCAAACTGCGAGCAGACGTCGTTCCCTGACACGGATCCGCTCCCCGGCGCGGTTGGGGGAATGGTTGCAGTCAGCAGGCGCCGGCGTAGTGGCCACAAGAGACAGGGAAGTCCGGGCCACCGGATCAGTCGGAGCAGCCGAATCCGGCAAGCGTTCATTCGGTATGGGGCCGTGTTCCTGCTTTCCAACATCCTGTTCTCGGGTTGTGTCGATGACGACGGTCTCGTCGATCCTCGAACCGCGCAGCCGGATCCCGGCTACCTGACGGTTCAGCTCGTTGCGCCACCGGGCACTCGCGACATCGGCGCCATGTTGTTGGTGGAGGGGCCGGATATCGATTCGGTGAAGGTGCCGGACACGGTGCAGTCGTCCGATTTCGAGGTGTTCCAATTCGGCACGGACTCTTCAAGACAGATCATCGTGTCGGGTGGACTCTCCAGCGGACCACTCCTGCATTTCCGGGTGCCCGACCGCGGCCGCCACGCCGAGTACAGGATGCGACTGTTGCAGGTGGCGGGAGCGGATTACGTGCTCCGGGATCTGGCGCGGTACGCGGTTACAATCTCGCCCTGAACCACCGCCCGGAAATGGGCTCCCTGGCGCGCACGCCCGTGATGCGCGCCAGGGAGCGTGTGTGTTCCGGGCTTCGGTTACGCCGTACTTTCCTCGAGGTTGTCCGGGCCTATTGCACAAGAGACCACCAAGGAGTAGAGAATGACCGACAAGGCAAAGGAAGGAAAGCTGACGACCGTGGTATCGATCGTGCTGGCATTGCTCTTCCTGTTCCAGGGCGTGACCAAGCTGGGCGGGATGATGGTCGAACAGTTTGGCGCGTGGGGTTATCCCGCGTGGTTCCAGTACCTGATCGGCGTGGCCGAAACGGCTGGCGGCGTCGGCCTTCTTGTGAAAAGGACGCGCTTCCATGCCGCCGCGGCCATGGTCGTCGTCATGCTCGGCGCGATCGTCACGCTGTTGCGGGCGGGCCAGATGGGACAGGCGGCCGTGCCGATCATCGTCCTCCTGCTGGCGGTGCTCGTGGCACGCAATTCGCGATAGCGCGGCAAGTTCGGCCATGACCTGCCTGGCCCTCCTGCGCGGGATCAACGTCGGCGGCAGGAACGTCATCCGGATGGCCGAGCTTCGGAAGTGCTTCGAGGCCGAGGGCTTTCGCGATGTCGTTACATACATCCAGAGCGGGAACGTGATCTTCCGTTCGCCTTCCGCCGGGCTCAGCACATTGACGGCCCGCATCGAGGAGATGTTGGCGGCAGCGTTCGACTACAAGGCAAAAGTCGCGTTGCGATCCCGCAGACAGATCCGGGCGGTGGTCGAGGAAGCGCCGGCCGGGTTCGGTACACAACCGGATGTCTACCGCTACGATGTCCTCTTCCCGATAGCCCCCCTGACGGCGACCGCCGCCATGAAGCATGTCCGCACCAGGCCGGGCGTGGACGAAGCCTGGACGGGTGAAGGTGTACTCTACTTCTCGCGACTCATCGAGAAGGCGTCCCGGAGCCATCTCGGCCGTCTCGCCTCGATGCCCGTGTACCAGAGCATGACGATCCGCAACTGGAACACGACGACCAGACTTCTGCAGCTCATGAGCGGGCGCGAAGACTGAGCTCCCGCACCTGACGCTACAATCCCGGGCGGTGAAGGAGAAACACTGGAACCCCCGGGAACCCTGGGAACTCCTCCCACTAGGAGTGTACGGAAATCAGCGGCCATAACCGCGTGTTTTTCGACAGACCATTTACCAGTGGGAGGAGGCAGAAGTGCAATGCCAGCAGAACAAGGCAAGGCTGAATCGACAGGTGGCTACACACAATTTCTCGACCCATCATCTCCAACATTGACCCCGTGTCGGGCGCCCACGCGGTGGAAGGCCTGTGGCCACGCCGGCATTTCCGCCCTGCTGCAGCTCATGGTCGGACTGACTGTGCTGACTGCGGCGCCCGTGCAGGCCCAGACCACACCAGCGAGGACCGACGATACCCACTCAGGCATCGATTGGGTTCCCACAGAGGAATTGAACGACGTCAGCATGCGCACCGTTGGGATGACGCCGAAACCTCTCCCGAAGATCACGATCACCGCCAGCCGCGACACCATCTTCGGCGGCCTGGAGGACATGCGTTTCGTGCTGGAGCGCGACAAGGCCGGGGATTCCATGACAGTGAAGCTGTGGCTCCACCAGGACGAGGACTGGCTGGACCGAAGAACCCAGACCCGCTACGTGTACTTCAACCCGAACGAGACCACCGCGGTATTGAGGGTTCACAGGGCAAAGTTCAATGCAGGAGTCACCAGGACCGGTTGCATCCTTGCCAAGGTGCTGGAGGTAGGCGGCCAGGACTACAGCTCCAAAAAGGTGAGGGCGGGTGTCTGGGTCGTCTCGTCGCCGGATCCCCTGATCAAGCTCTTCGTCGGCCGGGAAGTGTTCACCGATGCGGAAGACGCGGGACAACTGGCAGGCACACACGTGGTTGCGGTAATGGCGGACGGCATGTATCGCGGCGTGTCGCTCCTTGCGAGGATCTCGACCAGAGGCAAGGGCTCGCAGCCGGGGCTTACCGCGACACCCGGCGAGGACTACAAGCCCAACATCCGGGCAGCGCGCATCGACGAGTCGAGCTTCAAGCGCTATGACGGCACCTGGGTGGGCGGCGGCGACTTCGTCGTGCCGATCCTGGACGACAACCTGCGGGAAGGCGACGAGACCTTCGAGATCGTCCTGGAACCGGATCCCGAGTTGGCCGGTCTGGTGCGCTACGAGCAGGTGCACGAATGGACCGAGTGCGGTTCGGGGTGTGCGCACCGCGTCAACATCACCGACAACGAGGAGATGCCCGCGATGGATCTGTCGGTGAGTGAGGACGCCATCATGGAGGAGGGCGAAACATCCTCCATCGCAATGGTGTCCATTGCCGACGGCGTGCGCTTTGCCGACGACCAGGTGTTGACGCTCGAGCTGGGCGGGACGGCGACCATGAACGCCGACTACACGGTGGCACCGGCGGATGCCAACAGGGCCATGCCGGGGTACCAGAGGGTCCTTCCTGCGCGATCGACCTCGATCGGAGTGGCCTTCAGGGCGATGAGCGACGATGTGGACGATCCGGGCGAGATGATCGAGGTGTCGGCCGCGTTGAATGGCGACGCGATCGGGCAAATGCAGGCCATCGAGATCATGAATCAGGAAGTGGAGAAGCCGAAAATCACCCTGGCCGCAAATCGCGACAATATTATCGCCGGTCTCGAGGACCTCGAGTTCACGCTCACGCGCGAAGGACCGGTGGACCAGAGTCTGACATTGACGGTGCTGCTGGCGCAGGACCAGCGATGGATTCCGTTCAACTCCTGCCCGCTGACCTTCGCGGCGGGCCAGTCGACTGCAACGGCAACGCTGCGTCGCGATCAGTTCTCCGGCGCCGTGGTCGCAAGCGGCCAGTTGACCGCATCCGTACAGGCGATCGACGGCTACGATGTGCACGGCGCGGAAGTGACCGTATTCGTCGTTTCGCAGGCAGGACCGGCGGTAACGGTTTCCTTCGGCGAAGACGCCTACCGGTTCGCGGAGGACCGGGGCGGTCAGTTCGTGACAGTGGTCGCGCAGGCGGCTGCCGGCATGCCACGCGGAGTTGCGGTCCGTTTTCGGTCGGCATCCCGTAGCGGGACGGCCACATCGGGCGAAGACTTCGAGCCGGTGAGCGAGATGATCACGATTGCCGAGGACGACTTCGTGTTGGATCACGGCTCGTGGCAGGCGCAACATCGACTGGCAGTGAAGTTGCTGGACGACCAGGTGCGCGAAGGCAGCGAGAACTTCGACCTCCTTCTCCAGCGGGTCCAGGGTCAATCGGACGAGGTGCAACTTTCGAACGGCGCCGGTACCAGCGTGGAAATCACCGATGACGAGGACATTCCCGGGTTCTCGCTGTCCGTGAGCAAGGACGAGATCAGGGAAGAGGACGAGTCGTCATCGAGTGCTACGGTGTCGATCAACAACGGCAAGACCCTTGCCAGCGATGAGATGGTGACGTTCGCGTTCTCCGGCACGGCGACCAAGGACGCTGATTACAAGGTTTCACCCGCTGATGCCGACAAAGCGATGTCTGGTCATCAGGTGGTGCTTCGGTCGGGATCCAGGTCCGTCAAGGTGACGTTGACGGCGCAGAAAGACGATGTCGGCGATCCGAACGAGCAAGTCGATCTCTCGGTGACCCACGCTGGCGATGCGATCGGCAGCGCAAGCATTCGCATCCGGGATCACAAACCGATAGCAGGCCCGACGGTGGAGATCACCTTCGACGGGGTTCAGGCATCTCGGAATGGACGGGACAACGGGACCGCGACGGGCCCGTTCACGGCGCGCTTCACCTTCAGCGAGCCCGTAAGGGACTTTGAGCGGGAGAACGTCGACTGGGCGACACACGCGGAAACGACGGTGGACGGTACCCCCATTGCCATTCTTCTGTGGGACTTCACCGAGGTTCGGAGGGGCGTGGAGTACACTGTCAGGATCATGCCCACCCAGAACGGTCGCCTTTGGATAGGTGTCGATGCGGGCGAAGTGACTTCAGTGGCCACGGGCGCCGCAAACCAGCATGGGACCAGTCCTGTGGGCATCGACTTCCCTCCCGACCGCATGCTCGTCGCACCGACCGAATTGAAGCTGGATGAAGGAGATGGGCAGGGCGCCGACTTTCTGGTCGTGCTCACCAGCGCGTCGAGTGGTGCGGTTACGGTGACGACAAGTGGAATGGAAGGCACCCAGGTCAAGCTCGACCAGAACTCCGTGACATTTCCACAGAGATCTTGGAATTCAGGACGAGTTGTGACGGCGACGGCCGCTGCGGACGCCGATAGAAAGGACGAGACGGTAACACTGACCTTGAACGCTTCGGGCGGTGGCTATGGCGGGCAGAGTGCCAAAGTCGTGGTCACCGTGCGGGACAATCAATCGGGCAGCGGCGGCGACGTAGCTGGAGACATCGCTGACGAGGCATCGGACCTGATCCATGTCGAAGGCTTGAGTCCGGAAGCCGCCGCGGCCGCGCTGTTCGGCGAAGAGACCCTGAGCGAGGCTCAGCTTGTCGCCCTGGATCGGCTGGGAAACCGGAACGGCACCTTCGATCTCGGCGACGTGCTTTCATGGATCGAACGCTGCCGGCAGAGTGAAGCGAACTGCGGAGAAGCCTCGTCTCACGCCTCAAGAGCGATTCCCGCCGCCGCGGCGCTGGCTGCCGCCGGACGGAGCGGCCGGCCCAACCGGCAAGGGCGCCAGGATTCCGGTTCCGGGCACAACCGGCCGACAGGGCGACGCCATCCCGGGACGCGGCGTCGGACCGATGACTCATCCCGACGCCGATCGAGTCGCGCCTGGTACGGGTTTGCACTCCTGCTTGTCGCAACGATGACATGGGGGTGCGCGGACGATGTCGTGCAACCTCCGGTCGAGCCGGATCCCGGTCTGCTGACGGTGTGGCTGACAACGCCGCCAGATGGCAGTGACACCGGTGCAATGCTGCGAGTAGAGGGTCCGGGCATTGAATCGGTGCACGCACCCGGCCTCGAGGTCTTCCAGTCCGGGAACTATTCATCGAAGCAGATCATCGTTTCCGGAGTGCTGTCCAGCGGACCCGTCCTGGAACTCCAGGTTCCCGACAGGACCGTCAGGGGACAGTATCGAGTAGAACTCCTGCAGGTTGCAGGTGACGACTACTCGCTCAGGGATCTCTCTGGCTACAGCACGGCGATCGTGCGCTAGGGCCCGGTAGCGGCCCGCGTGGCCCCCTGACCCGTACGCGGACTGTACCGGTCAGGGGGCCACGTCTTTCCACACGAGGCGTGCACCATCATCAACGACCCTCACGTTACGTCATGCGTTACCGAATCTGTATCTCGTTCAATCACTGATTGTTACGCGTTGCGTCGGCCGGATTCCCGCTGTTTGACTCCCGCCGAATTGCGAACCTCAGCCGCCGGGTCTCGGGCGGGCTTCCAGTGCCTTCCGAAGCTGTCCCTCGTCGGCTCGCTGATAACACTGGAGCACCGTCTTGGCGGTCTTCCAGCCTCCGAGGTCGCAGAGGACCTTGAGCGGCTGGTCCATGAGGTCGCTGGCGAACTTGCGCCTCAACGAGTGCCAGCCCCGTCCGCGCTTGGGTTCGAGTCCCGCGAGCTTCTGGGCTCGGTTCCACCAGAAGCGCACCAGCGTCCGGCCCGCGCACCGCGACGGATCTCGTGGTGCGGGGAGCACCGGAGCAACCTCGATCCCGGCGCTCCGCTCTCGCGCCTCCTCAAGGACGGCGACCGCCTCGGCCGTCATCGGAGTCCGGTGTTCGTAGCCTGTCTTCTCGTGTTCGGCCCTCCACCGGATGGCTCGGGCTTCAAGGTCGATATCCGGCCACCTGAGGTGGCGGATGGCCCCGATTCGGTGCCCGGTCTCGTGCGCCAGCACGAGCGCGACGTGGAAGCGCCAATCGACCTCCCGGGACACCCCGAGAAGCGCCTGGTATTCCTCCTCGGCCAACACCACCCGCGTGGGGTTCTTCTCCGTGGGCGTCTTCAGACCCTTCAGCGGGTTCGAGCCGAGGAGCAGCCGGCCCTCCTCGTCCTTCGACTTGCCGGCCCAGTTGAACACGGCGATCAGGAACTTCAGATCGTGTTCGATCGTCGCGTCGGACACCGGTTTGCCGCTCGCTCCGACCTTGCCCGCGCGCCGCGCCCGGATGAACCGGTCCCAGTCGCGCCGGGAGAGCGTTGAAGGCTTGCGGCCTCGTCCGAAGAACCCGAGGAACATCCTCGTCGCGGCCCGGTCGGCCCGCTGGGATGCCTCCGCCTTCGTGGGCGTCACCTCTTCACCGTAGATTTCAAACAGCTTGTCCAGCGTGAGCGGATCGGGCTCCGCATTGCCGTCGGGCGCGTCGATGAACCCGGCGGCGAACTGATCCGCCTGCTTCTTCGCGCGCCGCCAGTCACGGTGTTTCAGCGACCGGGTCAGCCTTCGCCCGTTGTCGCGCCACTCGATCTGGAACATGCCGGTCTTCGGATCCGGAAACACCCGGACCCGGTTCCGGCCCCATTCACCGGCGCCGTAGCTCCGGCGCTTTCGTTTCGTGCGTGCCATCATTCGATTCCTCGCGTGATGGACTGCACGATCTGCGCGTTTGAAACCTCGCGCAGGGCACGCCCGTCGTCCAGAGTAGTCTTGTCCAACGGCATGTGAGCCTGAACGCGGGGCCGGTTTCCAGCGGGGGATGAGCCTGAAGCGCGGGGCGAAGAGATCATTGGAGGATGATCGTGACACTTCGCACCGAACGGATCCGCACCCTCGACCACGTCCGCGCCTTCCTCGAGGGCAATGAGCCGGCGGACTTCGGGCTCGCCGACCGGACCTCCGCCTACGCCTTCTGCCGCCGGACGCTCGTCCGGTTCGAGTACCACGGCCTCGGGAAGCCTGACAAGGGCCTGGTGAAGCGGTACCTCGAGAAGGTGACCGGCCTCTCCCGGGCCCAGGTCACCCGCCTCATCCGGCAGCACCGCCGGACCGGGGGGATCCGCGACCATCGCAGGAAGCCCCCGGCCAACGCCTTCGCTTGCCGCTACACGCCCCGCGACGCCGCGCTGCTGGCCGAGGTCGACGAGGCCTTCGGACAGCTCTCCGGACCCGCCACCAAGGCGGTCTTCTGGCGCATGCGCCATGTCCACGGCGACGAGCGCTTCGAGCGGCTCGCCGGCATCTCCAACGGCCACATCTACAACCTCCGCAGGTCCCGCATCTACCGGACCGGCCGCCTGTCCTTCCGCGAGACCCGGTCCACGCCCGTGGGCTTCGGGGTGCGCCGCAAGCCGCGGCCGGACGGCAGGCCCGGCTTCCTGCGCGTCGACACCGTCCACCTCGGCGATCTGGGGGGCCGCAAGGGCGCCTACGTCGTCAACGTCGTCGACGAAGTCACGCAGTTCCAACACCTTGGAGCCGTCCCGCGCATCACCCAGCGCTACATGGTCCCCGTGCTGAAGGACCTCATCTCCGCCTTCCCCTTCACCGTCCAGGCCTTCCATGCCGACAACGGAAGCGAGTACGTCAACAGCGAAGTCGCGGACCTGCTCAACAAGCTCCACATCGACACCTTCACCAAATCCCGGCCACGCCGCTCGAACGACAACGCCCTGGTCGAGTCCAAGAACGGCAGCATCGTCCGTCGGTGGCTCGGCCACGTCCACGTCCCCCACACCCTCGTCCCCCGGCTCGATGCGTTCCTCCGCGACAGCCTCTGCCCCCTCCTCAACTTCCACCGGCCCTGCCTCTTCCCCACCGAGGTAACGAGCGCCAGCGGCAAGGTCAGGAAGACCTACCGGCAGGACGACGTCGCCACCCCCTTCCAGCACTTCCGGTCGCTCCTCGACGCCGACCGCTTCCTCCGACCCGGCGTCACCTTCGAAGCCCTCGACCAGCTCGCCGCCGCCACCACCGACCTCGACGCCGCCAAGGCCGTGCAGCGCGCCCGCGATGCCCTCTTCCGTGCGATCGGCAAGGCCCGAGACTCCGCCGCATGAAACTCTCTCTGTCGACCGCAGGCTCCCCCGTGACCCTCCCACGTCTCCGGTATCCCCTCCCCTGCCGGTTGCCTCTCTCCGCTGTTCCGGCGACAATGACAAACACTTCAACTGCCACCCGCCTCGTGCCCGCGGCTCACCCCTCACCCCTCAGACCCCCCCGCGTTCAGGCTCATCTCCGCGTTGGAAATGACTGAGTTGCGGCCCGGTCGGCTCTGGCGCGGGCGCGCCACGGGGGCGTTGGTTTCTGCGGTTTGTGGAGGAGCCAGATGGGTTAACGCTTCACGTTAACCTCTGGCCGGGGGAGCATCCCCCGGACCCCCGAACGACATTCCGCGCGCCACCCAAAGGAAAGGCCGCCCGTCATGGTCCGTCCCCGGAAGCCCGAGGCCGAGCGCAGGACCCGCACGATCGGTGTGCGCGAGGAGCAGCCTCCATGCGCTTGAGATCTTGACCTCTGATCGGCCGGGGTCGGTGGCGTACCGCGCGTGCACATCGACATCGGGGGGCATGTGCACGGAATCACCGCGTCCATGTGCGCGGGCAGGGGCTCCGCATGTCGCTGCCCGCGTTGCGGTTGTACCACGGCCGCACGAACGGCGGTGCCGTTCCAGAGTGTGCGGCCGTGGCGGGAGCGACCCACCCTTCGGGGTGCCTGGTACGGCACGGCGACGGTTGGGATGTGCACGCCATCCCACCCTCCGCCCGGGGTCGCTCCCGGTCCAACAATCCCTTGCGGGAAGGCTTCTCGTCGGTCGAGGTGGGCCGGTCAAGTTTGGCGCGCGTCTCACCGCGTTCAGAGGTGGAGTTGGCGACCCATTCGGACGAGCACGAGGACGCCGTCAACCCTGCTCCCGAGTGATGGACGGTCGCCCGTTTGGCCGCTGGCCTAGCCGACCGGAAGGGCCACGCCCGTCCGAAGCGTCAGGACACGTTGCCTCGGCCCGCTCCAGTACGAGTCTGCCCCTCCGATGGGAATGAGCCCGAGCGTGTAGAGCAGGTCGACGCTCACATCGGCCCGCTCCGCCACGCCGACCGCGATGCCTCCGCCCACGACGACCCCGAGGTCCATCGCGGCCTCCACTTCGTCGCGACCGCCCGCGTCACAACCGCCGCTGGCGGCGACCTGCTCCTTTCCGAGCCAGGCCGATGCGTCGAAGTCGCAGTCGATTCGGCTCGCCAGGGTGGGACCGACGAAGAATCGGACGGCGGAACGATCCCTCGACGACAAGGCGAACGTCGGCACGGCCAGCAGCGAGAACTCGAAATAGTCCAGCGCGATTTCCGTGGTGACGAAGGCGTCACCGTCCAGTCCGCTCAACCTGCCGCCCTTCTGGGAGTATGCGACGCCAAGCTGTACTCCGAGATGCTCCGAGGCCGGGGAGGTCGCCGCCAACCCGATGGACATTCTCGTGAGCGACTCGGAACGCCAGACGGCGCCGTCGGGAGGGTCGGCCGTCATGGCCGTCCGGTTGAGGCCGCCTGTCAGCGACAGCGTGGTTTGCGCCCAGGCCGGGGGGGCGGTGGCGTGAAGGAACAGGATGATGGGAAGAACGAGCGATGGCCGTTTCATCGGGAAACCTCCTCATGGGTCGCGTGAACGAGATTCAGGGCTTCTGCATCAGAAGCGGATGAAGCGGGATCTACTACCTATCCCATCTCCCACGTTCGCATTGAGGCCGTCGGTCCCCTTCGGACGTAGTGTCCCGAACGGGAACGCTTGGCGCGTGGCGCAAGCCAAGGATTCTCCCCGCCCTGTTCGGCGATGGAGAGCCGTCCTACGCCCGGGCGGTCGGGGAACGGGTGCCCCACCGTGTCGAAGCGGCGCTCGAACCGCCTTCCCGCGTAGGGATTGCTGGTCCGGGAGCGACCCGAGGGTCGGGGGCAGGGGTGCGCAAACACACCTGCGCCCGAACCCGTAGCAGGCCCTCGGACTGCCGGGTCGCTTCCCGTCCACGGCCCGGAGAGGCGGATCGGCACCGGCGATCCGCGGGCCGTGGCCCAACCACAAGCCGTCCAGCGACTTGCGGAATCCGCGTTTCGCACACCTTCGCGGCATTTCCCTGCACAAGCCCCCCGATGTCGAATTCACACCTCCGGATCGGCAACGGGCCCCGCCGAACGGCGCTCAAATCCGGACTCCGCAAAGGCGGCGCGAACGCCGTGCCGAATGGATGTCGGTTCTGGGCGATCCTGCGGCCCACAGGTTACCCGAAAACGCTCCGGAGCCCGCGGAAACGGCCTCTGAGCCGAGCATCGAAGAACGCCGGTTGCGCAACACTCGCTCGCAACGCCCTGCTGACTGGACTTGCCCCGCTTTCACGAACGGTCGGTTCTTGGGGTCGATGGCGTCTGAGTGGTCTGCCTCTCCCTGGCGGAGAGGAGCGGCCGGATCGGACCCTCGTTCGGACGGCGGGTCTCCCGGCGTCCGAACGAGGGTGGGCAAGCGAAGCGCGGCAGCCCGGTCCGGGGCCGGGAGGTTCTGGTCGAGGGCTGGCGCGAGGATCTCGACCGATACCAGAAGCGCGAGCCGCCCCCTCGACCCCCAGACAGTCCGCGTCGAAGCGCGCAGGGATCGTGGGCGACCGGTTCACCGCGATGGCTGATCGCCGCCGGACGGCCATCGCCGCGAACGGCGACGAGGTTCCGGAGGCGGCCCCCGTGCTCCGCCGCGCCGACACCGGCGCGGAAACCCGGGGGGTCACAGGGGGGGCGGAGCGCTCCCCTTGCCAGTCCGCGAATGTTCAACATCGCGTGGGCTGGCTCCCCGTCCCTCCCCGTCCCTCCCCGTCCCTCCCCGTGCTTAGCGGCGTCCGACAAGCCCGTCCGCCGCAGGCGCGGACGATCCTGTCAATCGGCATGGGAAGCGTCCCGGTTCGGCGGCTGCCCCGCGTAGTGAGCGGAGCGGGGCAGCGGGCCGGGAGTGCGGTCGTCATGAGTGAACCTTCTCCGGACGCCGGTGATTCGTCGTCTATTCGGTTCGCGAGCGGATGGATTGCTTTCGAGAGTTCGGCGTGGCGGCGCATCCGGTAGCCGTTGGCCCGGATGTTCACGATATGGCAGCGGTGGAGCAGCCGGTCGAGCAGGGCGGCGGCCACAACTTCGTCGCCGAGGATGCGGCTCCACTCCTCGAAGCCCTTGTTGGACGTGAGCACGGTCGAGCCGTTGCCGTAGCGCCGGACGGCACTACGTGTCTCGAACGACTGCGGGCAAGCCGAAGTGTCTTCACGGTTGATCGGCCAACCGGCCATGCGATCCAGGGCAAGTCGCTGCGGCGTCGGTGGCAATCGAGTCTCGACGGGTGGGCCGAGATGCTTTTGAGTCCGGACTTGGCCAGCGACGGCCATCCGCTCGGTGTTCCTTCCGGCGGCCTGGCTCGAGAACGCTCCGCCCCGGTCCTGGTCACCGATTGACACCGCTGGCCTCACGCGGACCAAGATCAGGCTCTTCTCTTATTGGCGCCTGTAGGACGGGGCAGTTATCGTGAATGCGTCGGTCGGAGGCGAGGCATTCCCGAAAAAGCACAGCGCGACTCGAAAGGACGAGGATGACCAAGCCCTTGCGTAGGGTCAGCGGGTTCTGTAGGCTCGCGGCAGGGAGCCGCCCAGCCGCCCAGCCGCCCAGCCGCCCAGCCGCCCAGCCGCCCAGCCGCCCAGCCGCCCAGCCGCCCAGCCGCCCAGCCGCCCAGCCGCCCAGCCGCAAACAGTAAGCGCCGTCGCGCGCGAGGTTCGCCGCCGACGGAGACGAGGGGGGCGGCGGCGGGCCGTGCGGGCGGGATTCGGTCGGATCCGCGGGCGTTTCCCGGTGGTGGTTGAGCGAGGCTTTTGCGTCCGGCCGGGTTATGGGGCGGCGGCGCTACTGTCGAGCGTGCTGGCGGTCGCCTGCGAGAGCCCGGTTGCACCGGTCGCCTGCGGTCCGCTCCCGCAGGTGACGGTCAACGTCGGCGAGATCTCGAACGTCGCCGCCTGCTTCAACGACGCGAACGGCGATGTCCTGACCTACACGGCCACGTCGTCGAATCCTCGGATCGCTACGACCTTCCTCGCCGGCACGACGATCACCGTCACCGCGGTCGCGCCGGGCAACACGACGGTCATCGTCGCGACCAGGGACCCCGGGGGGCTCCAGGGCCAGTCGAGCTTCGCGGTGATGGTCCCTAACCGTGCGCCGCAACCTCGCGGCACGATGTCGAGTGTTTCCGTGCGGGCGGGCCAGACCGTGACAGTGGACGCGTCCCAGCACTTCTCGGAGCCCGACGGGGAGGCGCTGACCTATGCGGCCGGCTCGTCGGACGCCGACGTGGCGAGCGTGCGTGTCGCGGGATCGACGATTACGGCTACGGCGGAAGCCAAGGGCGGTGCGACGATCGCCATAACGGCGAGCGACCCGGGCGGGCTCTCGGCCATCCAGTCCTTCCGGCTCACGGTTCCGAACCGGTCCCCGATGCCGGTGGGCGCGATCGACGCGCGGACGATCGAGGAGGGCCAATCGGTCACGCTCGACATCGCGGGCTCGTTCGCCGATCCCGACGGCGATGTTCTCACCTACGCGACAGCCTCCCTGATCGCGGCGGTCGCCGGCGCAAGCGTTTCGGGCAGCGCGGTGACGATCACGGCGCGGGGACCGGGAACGACGACGGTCACGATCACGGCGAGGGACGACGAGCAGGCGACGGCGACCCAGCAGGTGAGCGTGACGGTGCCCCAGCCCAATCGCGCCCCGCGCCCCGTGGGGTCGATTCCGCCGCACGAGATCCGGACGGGTGAGACGGCGACGGTGGACGCCTCGACCTACTTCACCGACCCCGACGGGGATCCGCTGGCGTATTCGGCCTCGTCTTCGGACATCGGGATCGCCTCGGTGCAGGTCTTCGGAGCGACGCTCGAGCTGACTGGGGTGCGCAAGGGCGTGGTGGACATCACCGTGACGGCGGCCGACCAGGACGGACTGGCGGCTACCCAGTCGTTTCAGATGACGGTGAGCGAAGAGGAGGAACCGCCGGGCTCCTTCCACATCGAGCTTCGGTTCGCCACGGAAATGAGCGAGACCCAAAGGGCGGCGTTCGAGAGCGCTTCGGCGCGCTGGATGGCGATACTGGGAGACACGGAACTGCCGGACATGCCGGTGCCGGAGGGCGTGGTCCGGTGCCGATTCCCCAGTCGGACCTACGAACAGAATGCGCGGGTCGTCGACGACCTGCTGATCATCGCGGCGGTTGCTGAAATCGACGGTGTCGGCGAGACCCTGGGTCGGGCCGCGTTCTGCTCGCTGCGCGAGGCATCGCAACTCCCCTGGCTCGGCGCGATGGAGTTCGACGCCGCGGATCTGGACCGGATGGAGGAGAATGGCACGCTCGAGTCCGTGATCCTCCACGAGATGGGCCATGTGCTCGGTATCGGCACCCTGTGGGGCTACCACGGGCTCCTGCGCAATCCCTCGCTTGCGGCGGAGCGGGAGGTGGACACGCACTTCGCGGGCGCGAAGGCGATCCGGGCGTTCGACGAGGTTGGGGGCGCTTCCTACACGGGGGGCGCGAAGGTCCCGGTCGAGAATCGAGGGACCCGCTCCGGGAGCGACGATTCGCACTGGCGAAAGCGCGTCTTCGGCGACGAACTGATGAGTCCCTCCATTGCGCCCGGATCGAGCCCTCTCAGCGCGGTGACGATCGCGTCGCTGGCGGACCTGGGCTATGCCGTCAGCATGGATCTCGCCGACGCCTACCGGTTTCCGGGCGTTGCGGCGCTCCGCGCTCACCAGCGCCGCGCGATTGATCTCGGCAACGACGTGATCCGCGGCCCCGTCGAGGTGCGCGACAAGGACGGACGCGTGGTGAGGACAATCCGTCCGTGAACGTTCGAGTCCGCATCCCCGGCGCCGCCCGCAATCCGAGCGCGCCCTTGCCGCGCCGCAATTCCATTCGACTGATTCCCACTACGTTTAGGAGTGCCGGACCCATGACCCAACGTTCCCCCTCTTGGCCCCATCCGGTTGCAGGCGCTCGCCGCGTTCCGTGGCGCGTCTCGTCTCTCCTGATCGCACTGTGGGCGACCGCCTGCGAGAGCCCGGTTGCGCCGGCCGCGTGCGGCCCGCTGCCGCAGGTGACGGTCAACGTCGGCGAGACCTCGAGCGTCGCCGCCTGCTTCAACGACGCGAACGGCGACATGCTGAGCCACACGGCCGTGTCTTCGAACCCGTCGGTGGCCACCGCCTCGATTTCCGGCACCTCGGTCACCGTCACCGGCGTCGCGCCCGGTAACACGACGGTCACGGTCACGGCCAGCGATCCGGGGGGGCTCCAGAGCCAGTCGAGCTTCGCGGTCATGGTGCCGAACCGTGCGCCGCAGCCCCGCGGCACCCCGCCCGACATCACCGTCCGGGTGGGCGCCAACACGACGGTTGACGCGGCCCAGTACTTCTCGGAGCCGGACGGGGAGACGCTGACCTACGCGGCCAGCGCGTCGGACGGCGCGGTGGCGAGTGTCACGGTCGCGGGGTCGACGATCACGGTCACGGCCGAGGCCAAGGGCCGCGCCACCATCACCGTCACGGCGAGCGACCCGGGCGGGCTCTCGGCCACCCAGTCCTTCCGCCTGACGGCACCCAACCGTCCGCCCGCGCCCGTGGGCACGCTTCAGCCGCAAACGGTCGAGGTGGGCCAGACGGTCACGCTTGACGTCGCGGGCTCGTTCACCGATCCCGACGGCGACGCCCTCACCTACACGGCTTCCTCCTCGATAGCGGCGGTCGCCCGCACGAGCGTGTCGGGCAGCGCGGTCACCATCACCGCGCAGGGACCGGGCACGGCGACCGTTACGATCACGGCGAGCGACGACGAGCGGGCGACGGCGACCCAGCAGGTGAGCGTGACGGTGCCCCAGCCGAACCGCGCGCCGCGCCGGGTGGGGTCGATTCCCTCGCGGACGATCACGGTTGGCGAACGCGCGACGGTGAATGCATCGCAGTACTTCAGCGATCCGGACGGCGACGTGCTGACCTATGCGGCCTCATCCTCGAACGGAGGGGTGGCAGGGGTGTCGGTGTCCGGCTCTACGGTGACCATCACGGGAGCGGGGGCGGGCAGCGCGACCATCACGGTCACGGCGAGGGATCCCGGAGGACTCAGCGCCACCCAGCAGGCGCGCGTCACCGTCTCGCAATCCAACCGTGCCCCGCGTCCGGTGGGAACCATCCCCTCGCGGACCATCACTGTTGGCGGCAGGACCGCGGTGAACGCGTCGCAATACTTCAGCGACCCCGACGGCGACGCGCTGACGTATTCGGCTTCGTCGTCGAACTCGAGCGTTGCCCGGGCCACGGTTTCGGGCTCGACGGTGACCATCACGGGAGCAGGCGCGGGAAGCGCGACGATCACCGTGACCGCGAGGGATCCCGGAGGGCTCGGCGCCACCCAGCGGTTCAGCGTCTCCGTCGGGTCGGCCGGAGCGCCGGATCTGGAGTTCACGAACGTCACTCCGACCTCGGTGACGGGAACGCCGGGCGGGACGGTGGAGGCGGACTTCACGCTTCGGAACACCGGCAACGCGGCGGCCCCCGCGACCACGATCCGACTCTACCAGTCGCCCAACTCGTCCATATCGACCAGCGACGACGAGATCGGCAGCAACTCCACCGCCGGCCTCGCGCCAGGGCAGAGCCGGACGATCACCGGAACGGTCAGGCTGTCGAGCCAGGCGTCCGGGACGTTCTACTTCGGCATCTGCATCGACGCGGTGTCCGGCGAGTCCGACACGGGCAACAACTGCTCGATCGGCGTCCGCGTGACCGTCGGTGGTTCCGGCGGGCCGGATCTCGAATTCGGATCGCTTACACCGAGAACGGTAGTTGTAACCAGCGGAACCTCTTTCCAGGTCAAGACCACACTTCGCAACGCCGGAAGCGCCAGGGCGGCCGCAACCAAGATCCGTACGTTCCTTTCGAACGACGCGACGATCTCGACCAACGACCGGGAAGTCGGAACTGCTGACGACATACAATCTCTGGCTGCTTCCGAAGCGCTGGACATCAACTACACCATTACACTGACCGGCAGCGGGTCCGCCTATCTCGGCTTCTGCGTTGACGCTGTGGCCGGTGAATCCGATACAACCAACAACTGTTCCGGGTCCACGCGGGTGACCGTCCTCTCCTCCAGCAGCCAGGCGGCCGCAGACAGCGCGACCGGCAGCTTCCTGGTGGTTGAGAACGCTGTGCTGCGCGTCAGCCCGGGTGCCCCGCCGGAGGGTGCAAGTGCGCACCGCGACCTGGCAATCGGCGCGACGATCCTCTCTGAGAAAAGGAAAGAACCATGAACCGCTTTCGACTCGCCGCGACATTGATCGTCCTCGTTCTCGCGGTAGCGGCGTGCGCCGAAGTGACCGGCGCGTCCGGGTGGCAGTGCGACGTGACTGTCACCATGGACAACCGCACCGCGTCCGGCTCCGGCATGGGATCGACCCAGCAGGAGGCGCTGGACGCGGCACTCGCCGCCGCGTGTGCCCAGCTCGGACTCAGCGGCGACGCGCTCAGTCGCTGCGAGGCGGGCCAGAATCCGGGCGCGGCATCCTGGTCCACCGACTACGATTGTGAAACGACCTAGAGAGAGGCTCGCGTTGCCTCGGCCCGCGGCCTCCGCCTCGCCGATTTGGCGAAGAGCGGCGCTCGCGGCCGTAGTGGCCGCCGGTTGCGGCGACGGCGGAGGCACCGGCCCCGCCGCGAACCGGGCACCGAAGCCCGTCGGCGCGATCCCGGACCAGACGGTCCATGCCGGCGAGACGGCGACGGTCGATGTCTCGGTGCATTTCACGGATGCCGACGGGGACGCGCTCAGCTACGGCGCGTCGTCGTCGAACCCCTCGGTGGCCGCCGTCTCGGTGTCGGGCTCGACCCTCACCATCGCGGCACTCGCTCAGGGCTCCGCCACGATCACCGTGTCCGCCTCCGACCCCGCGGGGCTCACCGCCACCCAGACCCTCGAGGTCACCGTCGTGGCGCCTGGACCGGACCTCACGTTCACGAAAGTGGCGCCAGTCTCCGCTACGCGGGCGCCGGGCGAATCGGCGACGTTCACGTTCCACGTCCGCAACCAGGGCACCATCGCGTCGGGGGCGACCAGGATCCGCGCCATGAGGTCCCCGAATCCGATCATCAGCGGCCGCGACACGGAGATCCGGTCGTACTCGCTTGCGTCGCTGCGCGCCAAGCAGGAACGCGCGTTCCCGCTAACGATCTCGGTCGACGCCGGCAGCGCGCCGGGCACCATCTACATCGGCCTGTGCGTCGATGCCGTGACGGACGAATCCAACACGCGCAACAACTGCTCCGATGGCGCTCGGCTGACGATCGCCACGCCCTCGGCCGGGCGCGGCTGGGCCGCTCGCGACCCGTCGGCCATCCGAATCCGCGCATACGGCCTGCTTGACGGAAAGCGTGGCGGAGACGGGTAAAGGACCGGAAGACATGAGAAGCGAACTTCAACTCCATCGCATTCAGCCGCAGCCGGCGCGGAGCGCGTGGCAAGCGAGCGTTCGGGCAGCCACGCTCCTGGCGGCTGCATGGGTTGCCGCCTGCGCGGACGAGCCGGTGGTCGGTCCGCCGACGGCGGCCGTCGCAACCGATGCCGCACCCGGCGCGATGGTGGTGGCACGGGCCGGCGACCGCGACATCCTCGTCGCGTTCTACAACGCAACCGACGGGCCGAATTGGGTCAATGACACCAACTGGCTGACCGATGCGCCGCTCGGGGACTGGCACGGCGTGCGGGCGGATGCCGCCGGACGGGTTACCGAACTCAACCTCGAGGAGAACGGGCTGTCGGGCAGCATGCCATCCGACTTGGGCAGGTTGGCTCAACTCGTCCGGCTTGATTTGGCCGACAACCATCTGTCCGGTCCCATCCCCGCCGACCTGGGTCGGCTGGCCAACCTTGGAACTCTTTGGCTCGCCCGCAACGAGTTGACGGGTTCCATCCCGCCGAGCCTAGGCGATCTGGCCAACGTCTACCAGATGAGCCTCGCATCCAACGAACTGTCAGGCACCATCCCGGCAGAACTGGGGGGCATGATCAACTTGGAGTACGCGCAACTCCAAGGCAACGATCTCGCTGGAACGATCCCGAGCGAGCTCGGCAACCTCACGGAATTGGTGGAGCTCTTCCTCGGCGGGAACCGACTAACCGGCTTGATTCCCGAGAGCTTCTTGAAGCTGAGTAGCCTCACCACTTTCAGCTTTGAGTGGAATCACGGCCTATGCGCCCCAGGCACTCGCCGGTTCGTTACTTGGCTTCAGGGCATTGGGTTTGTCGAGGGCTTATACTGCCACGAGTTAGACGCCGAGACGCTCGAAGACCTGCATCGGACGGGCGGTGGCTCAAACTGGACGAACTCGGACGGCTGGCTGGGCGGCGTTGTGTTGGAGGACTGGTACGGCGTCGAGACCGATTCCATCGGTAGGGTGACCGTGCTCGATCTCGCTGAGAACGGGCTCGCCGGCCGCCTGCCCGCGAGCTTGGGCAACATGGCTTCGATGACCCGTCTCGAGATCGGCGACAACCCAGATCTGTCCGGGCGGTTGCCGCTATCGCTGTCCCGTACGCCGCTCGACGAACTGCGGTACATGAACACGGGCCTGTGCGCTCCGGTCGAGGCCTGGTTCGAGGAGTGGCTGGGCAGGATTGCACAACACGAAGGGACGGGTGTGCAATGCCCGCCGCTGTCCGACCGCGAGATCCTTACAGCCCTGTACGAGGGGACGGATGGACCCGACTGGGAGGAGTCCGGCAACTGGCTGGCCGATGCTCCGCTCGGAACATGGCACGGCGTGGAAACGGACGCGGACGGACGGGTCGTGAGCCTGAAGTTGGTGAGGAATGGACTGGAGGGGCCGATCCCGCCCGAGTTGGGCGCGCTGACCGAGCTGGACACGCTGAGCCTCTGGGGGAACAGGCTGTCCGGGCCGATCCCGCCCGAGTTGGGCGAGCTGGCCGAACTGAAGTTGTTGTACCTCCATCGGAACAGGCTGACCTCCGTGCCGCCCGAGTTGGGTCGGCTAGCCGGTTTGGAGGTGCTTGCGGTGTCCTTCAACCGATTGGAATCCCTACCGCCGGAGTTGGGCGGGCTTGCGGCCTTGGAGCAGCTGTGGCTCTGTTGCAATGAGTTGACATCCGCTCCCCCGGAACTGAGCCGACTGAGCAACCTGGAGGTGTTGGACCTCGATAGGAACCGACTTGCCTCCATCCCGCCGGAACTAGGTCGCTTCGAGAACCTTACGATCCTCTGGCTGGCGTCAAACGAGTTGACGTCCATTCCCCCGGATCTCGGCCGGTTGACCAGCTTGGAGGACTTGGACCTCAATGAGAACCGGCTCGCCTCCATCCCGCCGGAACTGGGCCAACTCCAAGGCCTTGAGCTTCTCTGGCTGGAGTCAAACGAGCTAACGGCCATCCCGGCGGAGTTGGGCGGGCTGTCTTCGTTGTGGCTGCTGGTTCTGGAGGGGAACCGCCTGACCTCCATCCCACATCGATCCGGAGGCTTCGCAGGTTTGCAAGTCCTGGATCTTTCCTCGAACGAGTTCACGGCCTTCCCGTGGGAGTTGGGGGGACTGGACAACCTCGAGGTTCTGGAACTCGACGGGAACCGGCTGACAAGCATTCCGTCGGGACTCGGCCGCGTAGCCGGTGCGAAGCGGGTTGCCTCCCGCTCCGCCCGACCGCCGTCCTTCCCGGAGCGGTGGAGTGAATCGGGCGATCCCTGGCGGCTGGACTCCGATGAGAACCGGTTGACGTCCGTCTCGGTGAAGCTGGAGCGGTTGGACGCCTTGCGGGCAAGGATGACGGACGACGCGAACCACTCGATGGGTGCGCGTGCGGGGGCCGGCGCATTTCCGAGTCTCGATGTCCTCGATGTCTCGTCCAACGAGTTGAGCGGCCCGCTGCCTGCGGGGCTGCTCGAGTTCACGGACATTGCGAGTCTGGGCCTTGCCGGCAACGCCGGTCTGGCCGGCCCCCTTCCCCTGGGTCTGACGGCGCTGGAGCATCTCGAGGACCTGCACACGACCGGGACCGGCCTGTGCGCGCCGGCGGACCCTGAGTTCCTCGACTGGCTCGGAGGGGTGACGCGCCAGCGGGTGGCGCATTGCGCCCGTGACGGCGACGCGGCCGCCTATCTTGCGCAGGCCGTCCAGTCCCGCGAGTTCCCGGTGCCGCTGGTCGCGGGCGAGCCCGCGCTGCTGCGCGTGTTCGTGACGGCGACGCAAGGAGCCGCCGCCATGCCCTCCGTGCGAGCCACCTTCTACCGGGACGGGGCGGTGACCCACGTGGCGGACATTCCCGGGACGTCCGATCCCATCCCCGAGAAGATCGACGAGAGTTCCCTGTCGAAGTCCGTGAACGCGGAGATCCGCGGCCGGGTGATCCAGCCCGGTCTCGAGGTCGTGATCGAGCCGGATCCGGACGGGACCCTCGATCCGGCGCTGGGCGTCGCGCGCCGGATCCCCGCCGCGGGCCGGATGGCGGTGGATGTGCGCGCGATGCCGGTCTTCGAGGTGACGCTGGTGCCCTTCATCTGGCGGGAGAGTCCGGATTCCTCGATCATCGCGACGGTCGACGCCATGGCCGCCGACCCGGAGGGCCACGAACTGTTCGAGCGCACGCACCTGCTGCTGCCGGTCTCCGAAATCGACGCGACGGCGCACCCGCCCGTAGCAACGTCCACAAACGCCGGGTTCGAACTCCTCGCGGAGGCCGAGATGATCCGGGTCGCCGAGGGCGGGCGCGGCCACTACCTGGCGGTCATGGCCGGACCCACGTGGCCGGGCGGCCTCCTTGGGGTGGCGAACGGCATCGGAAGCTGGTCGAGCTTCTCGATCCTCGACGCCGAAACGATCGCGCACGAGTTCGGCCACAACCGCAACCTGTACCACGCGCCGTGCGGCGGAGCGGGCGGCCCGGACCGTTACTATCCCTACGTAAGGGGTAACATCGGCGCGTGGGGCTACGACTTCGACAGGGGCGAGTTGGTACCGCCGGGCCAGCCGGACTTCATGTCCTACTGCGAGCCCACCTGGACGAGCGACTACCAGTTCACCAACGCCGTCCGCTACCGCCTCGAGACCGAAACCGGCTCGATCCTGATCGCCGCCGCGGACGTCGCCCAAGCTGCCGCCGGCCGCGCCCTGATGGTCTGGGGCGGTCTGGACGGCGAAGGCGCGCCGCGCCTCAAGCCCTCCTTCTTCATCGACGCCCCACCCGCGCTGCCGGAGGTCGGCGGCCCCTCGTCGCTCACCGGGACGGACGGGGCGGGCACGGTGCTGTTCTCCCTGTCCTTCGCCATGGCGGAGTTCACCGACACGGACGACCAGCGTGCCGGGTTCGCGTTCGCCGTGCCGGTCACATGGACGGAGGAGCTGGCCGCGATCACGCTGCAAGGTCCGGGCGGCTCGATCGGCCTCGACCGCGACACCGACCGTCCCATGACGATCTTGCGAGATCCGGCAACCGGCCGGATCCGGGGCATCCTCGACGGTGCGCCGGACGCGGCCCCCGGGCCCCTCGCCGCCGCGGCTGCGGCGGATGCCCAGGACTTGCAAATGATCTTCAGCCGGGGGATCCCCGATCCCTCGGGTGCGCGGCGGTGAAAACGGTGAGTGAGAAGACCGCCGTGCCGGACCCAACCGAACCCCACATCCCCGCAAGAGAAAGCGACCACCACGATGTTCCGATCCACGAAGCGTTTGCCTGAGACCCTCGCGCTGGTGGTCACGTGCGCCATCGCGGCCTGCGAAAGCCCGGTCGCGCCGGTGAGCTGCGCGGCGCCCCAATCCGTCTTGACCGCCCCGGACCACACGGTCGAGAGAACGTTCTGCTTCAACGACGCGAACACGGACGATGTCCTGCGCTATTCCGCTAATGTCTTGAACCCCACGGTCGCCCGTGCCGCGGTGTCCGGCACGGATCGGGTGACGATCACCGGGCTGGACGAAGGGACCACCACGGTGGAGATCGTCGCCACCGACCCCGGCGGCCTCACGGCGACGGTGTCCCTCCCCGTCCAGGTCGTCGCCCCGATGTCCGGCGACGTCACCGCTTGCCGCGGAGAATCGGTTGGCAGCCTCGTTCGGGCGACGGTCGAGGCAACGGTGACGGCGAACCTGCCCTTGGAAAATGTGAGGATAAGCGCCTACATTGACAGCGCGCTCGTCGGAACACAGAGCGTCGGCGACATGAGCGGCGGCCAGACCGAGGACGTGTCCGTCACGGGCCTGATTCTACCTCCCTCCGAGAACGCCTCATGCAGGCTGCGCGGCAATTGGGACATCGCCGCCGCGTCGCATGCGCAGGTGCTGCTACAGACTGCCCCCGCCGCGTTGGAATTCGATTTCGAGCCTCGCCAAGAACGATAGGATGCTGACGGAGAGACATGGACGGCTTCCTCGAACGCGCCTTCCACGCGTCCGCCTAACCCTCGCTCCGGCGACCCTGACCTGCTCCGTCAACCCGCGCCGGAATTGCTGCCTCGTCACAACCTGGAGACATGTCATGAATGATCGTCGGTGTTCCCGACCCAACCGTGCAAGAAGGTCGGCGGCGCTGGCCGTCGCAATGCTGACGGCGCTCTGGTCGGCGGCGTCCGCCCTCGCCCAGGAACCCCGCGCCCCGGAGGCCGTTGGGTCCGTTCCCGCCCGGACCGTCGCGCCGGGCGAGACCACGTCGCTCGACTTGTCGCCCTACTTCGTGGATGCCGACGGCGACGCCCTGGCCTACGCGGCCACCAGTTCGGATGCCGGGGTGGCGACGGTCTCCGTTTCCGGCGCCGTCCTGACGATCGCGGGCGTGGCGCCGGGCACGACGGTCCTGACCGTCTTCGCCAGCGATCCCGGCGGCCTGTCGGCCACGCAGCGCACGCGGGTCTCGGTCGAAACGCCCAACCGTGCACCGGAACCCGTCGGGGCGATCCCGGCCCAGACCCTCGCCCCGGGTCAATGGGTGTCCATCGGGGTGTCCTCCCATTTCGCCGATCCCGAGGGGGACGCCTTGAGCATCTCGGCGACAACGTCGAACGCGGCCGCCGTGAGCGTCGCAGTCTCCAGCGGCATCGTCACCATCGCGCACGCGGGCGCGGGCGCGGCGATGGTCAACGTCATGGCGCGCGATCCCGCCGGTCTCTCGGCACGGCAGAGCATCGCGGTCACCGCCCGCCCGGATGACGACGCGCGCCTCCCCGCACAACCCGACGCCGAACGGCCCCAGCAGTCGGAGCCCGCCCGGCTCGCCGACGAACTCCGGCAACCCGACCCCTTCCCTCCCCGGTTGCTGGGCGGCTACGTCGAGTCGACGGGGCAAACCCTCGCCGCGGGCCGGGGCCACGCGAGCGCGGGCTATCTGGGTGCCGTCCCGGCCGCGCAGTTCTTCGACTTCGGCGATCTGTGGCCCCTGGCGGGCCAGGCATCCTACGGCGTCACGGACGAGCTGACCCTCACGGCGGGATCCGGCTTCGTCATCGACGCGCGCAGTCGCGACTCCGAGCTTCTTCCCTATCTCGCGCCAAAGTTCCGCGCATGGAGCAACGCGCGGGTCTCCGTCGCCCTCGGCGCCTACGCGGCTTGGTCGCTGCTCGCGCAGGAGACCGGCCCCTTCTACGGAGGCTCGGTCGCCAGCTCCGTCGCGGTGGCCGGCGGCCTGATCCTGCACGCCTCTGGCGGAATGGTCGGGTACTCGTTGACATCGTCGGGCGAAACCGATACCGACCGGTTCGGCGTCTTCACGGCCGGGGGGGACTTCCGCGTAACGACGGAGTTGGCGCTCGCCGCCGAATTCCGGCGCGTCGGCATCGAACATGGAACGAACATCGTCACCGCTGGGCTGAGGTTCCTCCATCGGACCGTCGGCGGCGAAGCGGGTCTCGCCTACTACGTCGACGCGGAGGCGCAGATCCGCCCCATCGTCAGCGTCGCCTACCGGTTCTGACGAAAAGCAACGAGTCCGTGATCGCTGCTGGCAACGACCCCGTAGCCCGCCGAACGTTTTCCTGGCGCGGCGCGGAGTTCGAACCGCCACCCGGCAAGAATCGGCCGAACGTAGTACCCCGTCGTTGCATGCTTCTGCGACTATTCGGCGAAGTCGCGAGACGCGCAGCGCTCCCGCCAAACGGCACCGCAACTCCCGCTCTCGGCACACGACGGCACCGCTCCACTATCATTGGCAAGAGTGGCAGATCGTGCAGTCCTGATTGAACTTATGGACCTCTTACCGTCATTCGCGGTTGGCGCGATCCGCCGTTACGTCAGGGTTGCGGAAGGGAACAAACGGGAACTCCGGGAACCCTCTCCGGCTGAAGGTCAGTAAAAAGTGTACCCACAATCCTGGAAGCGACCGCTTTCCGGGCTTGTCCCTTGACGAAGAGCCGCCCTGGCCAAAAGGCCGGGGGGAGGAGGTTGATACAATGAGAAGCAGTAAGCAGGGAGCGGCGGAATCGCTCCTTTTCTCGCTGGCGGTTCTAACTGTTGCTCCCGTTCAGGCCCAGATCACCCCTGCCATCGTCAGTGAGAGCGATTTACAAGACGAATGGGTGATGTCGGCAGACATGGTCATCGGTTCCCCCGCTTTCCCGGTGACAAGCGAGGCGGACCCCCGGATTTTTTTCATCACCGACCACGACACGGTATTTGCCGGTATCGAACCTCTGATTCTGTTACTGAAACGCGAAACACCCGGGAACCGGTTGACGGTAAAGGTGAAGCTGGAACAAGACCGGGAATGGCTGGCTGACAGGTCCCGCGAAGTGACCTTCCCTGCTGGTGACTCCCTCGTGTTCCTGCAGATTCCTGCGAGTGACTTCAACGAGCGCGTCACACGGAGCGGCGACCTCACGGTAACGCTGGACGACGTCAGCGGTTACGAAACGGCGAGCGCGAAGGCGACCGTACTCGTCGTCTCGACGGAAGGCCCTGCGGTCACGTACTCCCTTGCGCAGCCCCCCTATGCGTTTGCCGAAAACTCAGGGCGGGCGCGCGTGCAAATGATCGCGCGAATGGCCATTGGCGTGCCCCGCGGGGTGACAGTTGGCGCCTTTCTCGGAACCAGGGGAAGCGAGTTTTTCGGCAGTCAAATGACTGCGACTGCGAGGGAAGACTTTGAGCCGGTGGGAGGCTCAGCTCTCATAGTATCGAGCAAGTTCGCGCTCGAAGACGGCCAGTGGGTGGGCCGCACCGACTTGTTCGTGCCGCTCCTGGACGACGATGTCCACGAAGGCACCGAGACCTTCGAGTTGAATCTCAGGCCGCTCATCGACCAATCCGACAAGGTGCAGCTTCTCAACCCCGATGGAAGCGAGTGTGGGCGGCGGTGCCGGCATATCATCCACATCACCGACGAAGAGGATCGTCCCGGGACGGTTGACATCGAGGTGGCCCGGTCGAGCGTAGCCGAGAACGCCGGGCCCGTCAGCTACACGGTAGCGGCAATGACGGGCGGCGACATGGAGCCGGGAACGGGTTTCTCGCTGGAGGTTCCGGTTCGCACGGTCGGCGGAAGCGCACAGGATGAGTTCGACTTCATCGGAGTGTCGACGCAGGTGAGCTTTGCACGGAACGATTTCAGCCGCATTGAGATCGTGGCGGGGAGCGGTGACTACCGCTGGGTGGCGTCGAAGCAGGGCAAGGTGGCGCTCGTTGACGACGAAGTCGTCGAGCAGGAAGAGGGTTTCACGATTGCCCTGGGTGAGCCCACGGCATCATCGAGCTTCATACTCGGGACACCGGGCGCCGAAGTGACGATCACCAACGAAGACCGCTGGGGCTTTCTGGTGGAGGTCTCGCCCGAATCGATCAGCGAGGGCGACGAGGCGGGGGTGGCTTTGACTCTGCGAGTGGTCGACAAGACCGGGCGGGTGACCAGAGACGGCCATTGCGTAGCACCGTTTCCGGTCACCGCGGCAATTGCGCTCCGCGGGTCCGCGTCGGAAGGGCGCGACTACACCTACACGGTGACGGACGGCGACCTGTCCAGGGTGCGTTTGGCGGGCTGTCAGCCTTCCCGAAGGGTGACGCTGCACTTCGTCGCCGTCAGGGATGCCGAGTCGGAAGACGACGAATTCGTTGATTTCACACCGACTCTTGTCGACACGCGCAGCGCAGACCCGGACCCCGGCCTGCACCAGTCAGCCTCTCTGCGAATCGAGAATGTCTCAGTGCCGGTGATGGTCTCTTTCGATCGGAGTTCCTACACATTCGGGGAAGATGCCGAAGAAGCGGCCGCGGAGATCGTGGCGCGCACGGAACCGGGCGCAACGGGGGGCACGGCGGTGGCCTTCACTGTCAGCTCGAGGAGCGGCACCGCGGCCTCAGGCGATGACTTCCGGCCGGTGAGTGAGAGCGTGACCCTGCGGGAACAGGACTATGCGCCGGAAAACGGCGCGTGGGTGGCGCGACACCATGTGCCGCTGACGCTGTTCGACGACGATATCCGTGAAGGCACGGAGAGCCTCGATCTCATCCTCGAACTTGCACCTGGTGGATCGGCGGACCTCCAGCTCTCGAACATCGATGGAACCGAGTGCCGGAATCCGTGTGCGCACCCGGTCCACATCACCGACGACGAGGATATACCCCATATCGCCGTGTCTGTCGAAGAAACGAACATTGGCGAAGAATCCGGGGCGTCAACGACCGTGACCGTGTCGATTACCAACGGCACGACCTTCGCGACCGATCAGTTCTTCACTTTCAACTTCGGCGGCACGGCGACCGAAGGAGTCGACTATGTGGTGACACCGTCCGACGCCGACACCGCGACCCCGGGTCATCAGGTGATACTGCCGGTGGGCTCCACTTCGGTTGTGGTCACGATCACGGCGATCGACGACGAGGTCGAAGATCCTGACGAGGAATTCAGCATCTCGGTGAATGTCGGAGACCAGACCATCGACGGTGGCAGTGTCAGGATCCGCAATCGGCCGCTGGGTCCGGATGTTGAGATCACCTTCGAAGGAGTGGAGCCATCCCACGACAACCATGTCGCAGGAACCGCAACCGGTCCATTCGAGACGCGCTTCACCTTCAGCGAGCCGGTCGACGGGTTTTCCCAGGAAGACATCGTGTGGCAAACACACGAGGGCACAACGGTAGATGGAACATCCATCGGGGTACTGATGTGGGACTTCACGGAGATTCGGGCGGGCCTGGAGTACACAGCCGGAATGATGCCGACCCAGGACGGACAGCTGTACATAATCGTCCGGAAGGGAGCGGCAACATCGGTGGCCAGGGGATACGGGAACCGGTTGGGTGTAGGCAGCCTGCAGATCGCACTGCCCGACGACCGCTTGATGGTGGCGCCGCCAACGCTGGCAGTGGATGAGGGAGACCAACGGGGCGCCGAATTCCTGATCGTGCTGACGAGCGCGCCAACGGGCACGGTGACAGTCAGTGTGAACGGCATGGAAGGGACCGAGGTCAATGCAGATCCTCCGACTCAGACGGTGAGATCTCCATTCTGGAACTCGGGACGGGCAGTGAAGGTGACAGCGGGAAAGGACGTGAACACGGTCAACGAGACGGTGACCTTGACGGTGAGCGCGTCGGGGGGAGGCTATGACGGGCGCACCGGGGAGGTCGTGGTCACCGTCAGGGACAGCCAGGCGAGCAGCGCTGGAGACGTCTCTGGGGATGCGGATGACGAAACTGCGGCCCTGATGCTTGTCGAAAGCGTGACCCCGGAGGCCGCTGCGGCCGCTCTGTTGGGAGAGAAGGGTCTGAGCGAAACCCAGTTGTTCGCCCTCGACCGGCTGGGCAACGGAAATGGACGCTACGACCTTGGTGACCTGCTTTCGTGGATCGCACGTTGCCGGCGGCATGAAGCGAGCTGTGGAGGTGCGTCGCCCGACAAGGCGAATTCGCTTCCCGATGGCGCTGCGGCGTTGGCGGCGCGCGGGCACAGCGGGCACACCGGTCACAGGAAGTCGCAAACCTCGGGTTCCCGAATGAGCGGAGTGGCCCGGAGGCGGCATATCGGCTCAGGTCGGACGTCGCGGCGGCGCAAAGGACGGTCGATCCGACGCCGCTGGAGTCCCGCCCGGTATCGCCTTGCGCTCCTGCTCGTGACTGCTGTGACCTTGGCGTGCACCGACGATGTCGTTCGGCCTCCGGCCGCGGCTGACCCGGGCTACGTAGCTGTTTGGATCACTGCACCGTCCGAGATTCGCGATGGCGGCGCGATGCTCCTGGTCCAGGGGCCTGGAATCGATTCGCTGCAGGCCCCCGGGTTCGAAGTGTTCCAGTCCGGAACCCATTCTTCCAGACAGGTCGTCGTTTCCGGCGTCCTTTCCACGGGGCCCGTGATGGAGTTTCGGGTTCCCGACCGGGCGCTGGACGGGCAATACCGGGTTCAGCTCCTTCAGGTCGCGGGTGAGGACTATTCCCTCAGGGATCCATCGGGCTACAGCACGGCGATCGTGCGCTAGAAGTCGGCATGGAGCGCGGCTCCTGGCACCGCATTCAAGCGATTCGGTGCCAGGGGGTCCAGATCAGAAGGCACGATTTTCCTTGCGACCGTGGCGCGGTAAACATATAATTCCGTCCCCTTTTTCGTGCCCCGCCGCACCCCCCCGGACAGGAGTTACGGGACCCGTGCATCCTAAGTCGAACGTTCTGCAACCATGCTGAATCGGATCAGCCGGGAACTGACGCAACGCCAGGACCGTCCGGCCGCGCGCGCGATGCTGTTTGCCGCCGGCCTCACCGAGGCGGATCTCGATCGCCCGCAGGTGGGCATTGTCAGTTCGGGCTACGAGGGCAACCCCTGCAACATGCACCTGAACGGGCTGGCCGCCGCGGTAAAGGACAGCGTGCAGGCGGGCGAGATGGTCGGCTTCGTGTCGAACACGATCGGGGTGAGCGACGGAATCTCGATGGGGACGGCGGGGATGCGCTATTCGCTCCCGTCGCGCGACCTGATCGCGGATTCGATCGAGACGATCGCGTCGGCGCAGCACTACGACGGCCTCGTGACGATCATGGGCTGCGACAAGAACATGCCCGGCGCCATGATCGCCATGAGCCGCCTCGACCGGCCCGCCCTGATGATCTACGGCGGGACCATTGCGGCCGGACGCCACAACGGGGACCGGCTGGACGTGGTCTCGTCCTTCGAGGCGCTGGGGCGGCGGATGGCGGGGAAAATCAGCTCCGACGAGTTCCGCCGCATCGTGCGCCTGAGCTGTCCGGGTGCGGGTGCCTGCGGCGGGATGTTCACGGCCAACACGATGGCTTCCGTCATCGAAGTGATGGGGATGAGCCTGCCCTACAGTTCATCCAACCCCGCGACCAGCGCGGACAAGGTCGACGAATGCCGACGGGCCGGCGCGGCGATCCGGCTCCTGCTCGAACGGAATCTCCGACCTTCGGAGATCCTGACGCGCGAGGCCTTCGAGAACGCGATCACACTGGCGATTGCGATCGGGGGATCCACCAACGTCGTTCTTCATCTGCTGGCGATCGCGCGGACGCTCGAACTGGACCTGACCGTCGACGACTTTCAGCGGATCAGCGACCGCACGCCGTTGCTGGCGGACTTCCGCCCCAGCGGGCCCTATGTGATGGAAGACCTGCACGGGGTCGGCGGAATGCCGGCCGTGATCCGGATGCTGCTCGAGGAAGGGCTGCTCCACGGCGACTGCATGACGGTGACGGGGCAGACGCTCGCTGAGAATGCGGCCGCGGCCGACCCGCTGGCCCCCGATCAGAGGGTGGTCCACGGTCTTGACGACCCGATCAAGGATTCCGGGCACCTGCGGATCTTGTATGGGAATGTGGCCGAGGAGGGGGCGGTGGCGAAGATCACCGGCAAGGAGGGCGAGGTCTTCGAGGGCCCCGCGAGGGTGTTCGACAGCGAGGCCGAGGCGAATCGGGCGATCGGCGAAGGGCGGATCCGGAAGGGTGACGTGATCGTGATCCGCTACGAAGGACCGCGGGGCGGACCCGGCATGCCGGAGATGCTGACGCCTACCTCGATGATCATGGGGAGGGGGTTGGGCGGCGACGTCGCACTCATCACGGACGGCCGCTTTTCGGGCGGCACGCACGGGTTCGTGGTCGGACACATCACGCCGGAAGCACAGGAGGGGGGGCTGATCGCCCTGCTTGCCGATGGGGATGTCATACGGATTGACGCAGTCCGTAATACGATCGACGCGGCCATTTCGCCAGCGGAGATCGAAGCCCGCCGGAGTGCATGGACGGCGCCGCCATTGCGCGCGACCTCGGGGGCCCTCTACAGGTACGCGCGCACCGTGTCACCCGCATCGCAGGGATGCACGACAGATCGGATTCATCATGCCTGAACACGCCACCGCCGTAGTCGCCCCCAGGAGGGACACCGGGTTCCCCGAGCGTGGGGAAGACCTGCTGCGTCCGGGACAGACGATGACGGGAGCCGAGGCCCTCGTGCTTGCCCTGGTGAGAGGCGGAGTGGACCTCGTGTTCGGATACCCCGGGGGGGCAATCATGCCGGTATACGATGCCCTTCTCGACTTCGAGGACACGCTCCGCCATGTGCTGGTCCGCCACGAGCAGGGGTCGATCCACGCCGCCGAGGGATACGCGCGCGCGTCGGGGAAGACGGGCGTGTGCATCGCCACGTCCGGGCCGGGCGCCACCAACATGATCACGGGCATCGCCGACGCAAAGATGGACAGCACGCCGGTTGTGTGCATTACCGGACAGGTTCCGTCGCCCTTGCTCGGCTCGGACGCGTTTCAGGAAACCGACGTGATGTCGGTGAGCGCGCCGCTGACGAAGTGGAACTGTCAGATCACGGAGGCCAGCGAGATTCCGGCGGCAGTGGCGAGGGCGCTCCATATCGCCCGCAGCGGACGCCCCGGACCGGTGCTGATCGACATCACGAAGGACGCCCAGTTCGACACCTTCGAGTACCGGCCCGAGGCGCAGGCGCCGACGCACGATATCCCCGGGTACGAGCCGCGTCCGGCGCTGGACCCGGACGCCGTCGAAAGGGCGTGCCGCCTGATCGACGGGGCCCGCAAGCCCCTGGTCCTCGTGGGACAGGGTGTGCTGTTGTCGAACGCCCGGGATGAACTGAAACGCTTCGTCGAAACGGCGGGACTGCCCTTCGCCTGCACCCTTTTGGGGCTGGGCTCGCTGCCCACCCGGCACCCTCTCTACGTCGGCCTTCTGGGCATGCACGGCAACTACGGGCCCAACCTCAAGACGGATGACGCCGACCTGCTCGTCGCGGTTGGAATGCGGTTCGACGACCGCGTCACGGGGAACCTCGCGAAGTATGCGCCCCGGGCGAAGGTGGTCCATGTCGACATCGACGCCTCCGAAATCGGCAAGAATGTGCCTGCCGACGTGGGAATCGTGGCGGACGCGAAGGAAGCATTGGCCGCCATGGCGGACCGGGTCGCTGCTGCTTCGCATGAGGACTGGCTGGACGAGTTTCACCAGTGCATGGCGATCGAGCACGCGCGTGTGATCGACGACGACCTGTTTCCGGGCACCCCCGGTATACGGATGGCCGAGGTGATCCACCGCCTGTCCGAGTTGACCGCGGGCCGCGCGATTCTGTTGGCGGACGTTGGGCAGCACCAGATGGCTGCGGCCCGCTACTACAGGTTCGACGGCGGCAGCGGGATCATCACGTCGGGCGGTCTGGGAACGATGGGTTATGCGCTGCCGGCGGCGATGGGCGCGGCGATCGCGCGGCCCGACCGCCCGGTGGTTGCGATCATCGGCGACGGCGGCTTTCAGATGACCGTGCAGGAACTCGCGACCATCGTCCAGGACGACATCCCGGTCAAGGCAATCGTTCTGAACAATGGGTACCTGGGGATGGTGCGGCAGTGGCAGGAGATGTTCTTCGACAACCGCTATTCCCAGATCGAATTGGCGAACCCGGATTTCGTGGCAGTTGCCGCGGCCTTCGGGGTGAAGGGCAGACGGGTGGCCGACCGGGCCGATCTCGATGCCGCGATCGACGAGATGCTGGCATCGGAGGGGCCGTTCCTGCTCGACGTCATGGTGGAGCGGGAGGACAATGTCTTCCCGATGATCCCTGTTGGAGCCGGCTGCGCGGAAATCCGCCTCGGCTGAAATCAGTCCCGTGACTGCCCGCTACACGGTGTCCGCGCTGACCGAGCACAGCAGTGCCCTGCTCCTGCGTCTCATGGCGTGCCTGGTGCGCCATCGCATCGAGATCCTGAGCGTTGCATGGGGCGATGCGACGCACGGCACCCTCCACGAACTCGAGCTGGTGGTGCGCTCGGACGCCGACCATGTGCGCCGGGCCGTGAAGCAGATGGGCGCCTGCGTGGGCGTTGTGGGAATAGACTATCGTATGAAGGACGACTGAAAACCGCTAAAGGATGAGGACGGACCCGTGGCAGAGATACGCGTAGGCGACGAGCAAGAGACTGTAATAACCCGGGACGAGTGGCCGCTGGCGCGGGCGTTGGAAACCCTGAAGGACGAGACGATTGCCGTGCTGGGCTACGGAGTCCAGGGACCGGGCCAGGCGCTCAACCTGAAGGACAACGGGTTCCGGGTGATTGTCGGCCAGCGCAAGGACTCTCCTTCCTGGGACAAGGCGATCGCCGACGGCTGGACCGAGGGCGAGACGCTCTTCGAGATCGGGGAAGCGGCCAGGCAGGGCACGATCCTGCAGTACCTGCTTTCCGACGCGGGGCAGATCGCATGCTGGGAAGAGGTCAGGTCTCATCTCACTCCGGGGAAATGTCTCTACTTCTCCCACGGTTTCGGCGTGACCTACTGCGAACAGACCGGAATCGTCCCGCCCGGCGACGTCGATGTCGTCCTCGTCGCTCCCAAGGGGTCCGGGCTGTCGCTCAGGCGTCTGTTTGTGCAGGGAAAGGGACTGAACTCGAGCTACGCCATCTCCCAGGACGCCACCGGCCGTGCGCTGGACAGAGTGGTGTCGCTGGGGATCGGGGTCGGGTCCGCCTACCTCTTCGAGACCGACTTCCAGAGGGAAGTGTGGTCCGATCTGACAGGCGAGCGCGGCATCCTCATGGGCGCGATCGCGGGCGTGTTCGAAGCCCAGTTCGCCGTGCTGCGCAAGAACGGCCATTCCCCGTCCGAAGCCTTCAATGAGACGGTAGAGGAGCTGACCCAGAGCCTCATGCCGCTGGTCGCCGAGAAGGGCATGGACTGGATGTACCGGAACTGCTCGACCACGGCGCAAAGGGGTGCGCTCGACTGGCGGCACCGTTTCCGGGACGCCGTGGCCCCCCTGTTCGACGAACTCTACGAAAGCGTCAGGACGGGCGAAGAGGCAAGGATCGTCATCGACGCGTGCGGCAAGGCCGACTACCGGAAACGTCTCGACGCGGAACTCGGCGAGATGGCCGACCAGGAAATCTGGCGGGCCGGAAGGCGGTTGCGTGATTTGAGGCCGTAGTTCCGGACTAGGCCCTGAGAGGCACTGGCAGCCCGGCTGCCCCTGGCTCCCCGGTCCGCAATTCAGGTGCGGATCGGGGAGCCACGTCTTTAACCCGGTAGGTCGCTTCCCCCGGCAATTGGGACCGTGGAACCCGGGAACCCGGGGAACCGAATCCCGTTTGGGACGTTAAACCCTCCACTCGGCACCCCGAGGGCGGTCCCGCTACGGATCGCGGTTTTTCTCAACGCAAATCGTGCAAACGAAGCACGAATGGGGAGGAGGGCAGCAGTATGATGGAATACAGAACCCCCAATAGCTACGATCGGCACACTTCGCAGGCACCGAAACGGAGCCTCGCACCTGGAATCGTTGCAGCAGCTCCAGGACGAGCGCCCCGGCGTCGAGTCGGCGCCATCCTGGGCCTCTTGACAGCAGTCGTTGCCACGCTGGCACCTCCTGTCGGAACGGACGTCCACGCACGGCCGATATCGGCTGCCTCCGGAGATGCCGGTACCCGAGGGGCGGCTCCCCGGATCACGATCACCGCCGACCGCGACACGATCTTCAGTACTCTGGAGGATCTGCAGGCCGTTCAGATCATGCAGCAACAGCAGGAGATGCCGAAGATCACCCTCGCGGCGGACCGCGACACGATCATTGCCGGCCTGGAGCCGGTGCTCCTCACGGCCACGCGCGAGGCGCCATTCGACGACGCCCTGACCGTGACGGTGCAGCTGACACAGGAACACAGCTGGCTTTCCGACACATCCTACGATGTGACCTTCGCCGCAGACGACGCGGATACCGTCCTGATTCTTGCGGTGGCCAGTTTCTCCACGAGCGTCGTCGAAAGCGGCGATCTCACGGCGGCCGTGGATTCGGTGGACGGCTACGACACGGACGAGGCGACTGCGACCGTGTTCGTGGTTTCGCAGGCGGGCCCTGCGGTGACGGTTTCGCTCACGCAGAGTTCCTATCTGTTTGGGGAAAACGCGGACAGCACCGATGTGATCGTGACTGCACGGATGGCCGCCGGCGCGCCGCGCGGAGCAAGCATTGTTGTCTCGGTGGCGAGCGAAGGCGGATCGGAGTCCAGGCCGGAACTCACCGCAGTTTCGGGCGTGGACTATTGGTCGTTTACCGTGATGCCGAGTCTGCGGGAACAGAACTTTGCGCGGGAGGACGGCAGATGGGTGGCGAGCCATCGCGTTCCCGTGGGGCTGCTCGACGACGATGTCCGCGAAGGAAGAGAGAGATTCCGGGTGCACCTGCAGCATTCCCAGCGACTGGTGAGCGATGAGGTCCAACTTCTCAACCCCGACACGACCCCTTGCTCGGGGGATGACGAGTGCCGATACCTGGTGTACATCGATGACGACGAGGACATTCCCGCCCTGGACCTGTCGGTAAGCGCCGATGAGATCAACGAGGAGGACGAGGCATCGTCCACCGCGACCGTGTCAATCACCAACGGCAAGACCTTCGCCGCTGATCAGACAGTAACGTTCGCGTTCGCCGGCACGGCGACCGAAGGCACCGACTACACGGTCGCGCCCGCCGACGGTGATGACCAGGCATCAGATCATCAGATCATCATGCTGGCTGACTCGACCTCGGTTGCCGTGACGCTGACGGCCATCGACGATGCCTTGGAAGACGGGAACGAGACGATCGAGGTCGCGGCGACGCACGACGGCGACGCAATCGGGAACACGCAGACCATCCGCATCCTGAATCAGGAGGTTCTGCCGAAGATCACCCTGACCGCGAGCCGCGACACGATCATCGCGGGTCTGGAGACTCTGGTGCTGACTGCCACGCGCGAGGCGCCCCTCGAATTTCCCCTGGCCGTGGCTCTGCGCCTCACTCAGGACCGGAACTGGCTGTCGCGCACCTCGCACCAGGTGAACTTCGCGGCACAGGGGAGCACCGCCAACCTCAACCTGTCCCGGACCCTGTTTTCGTCCGACGTGACGGAGAGCGGCAGTCTCACGGCGACGCTCGGCTTCGTGAGCGGCTACGAAACGGGGGACGCGACCGTACACGTCGTCTCGCAGAGGAATGAGGCTGTGCGGGTTTCCCTCGACGCAATCTCGGACACGTTCCCGGAAAATGCCGGGGATGCGGAGGTGACGGGACTGGCATGGACCGCACGAGGCATGCCGCGTGGGGCGACCGTCACTTTCTCCCTGGTTTCCAGGAGCGGGACCGCAACATCGGGTGACGACTTCGCTCCTGTGAGCGAGACGATAACCGTACGGGAACAAGACTACAGATTGGTGAACCAGCAGTGGGTGGCGCGCTTTCGCCAGTCGGTGTCCCTTGTCAACGACGAAGTGCGCGAGCACACTGAGAGCTTCGGGATGCTGTTGGAACCGCTCCCCGGCCACCCGAGCGAGTTGCGCCTGGCAAACCTGGACGACAGCGACTGCCAGGCCCCCCCGTGTCCGCGCCCGGTCTACATCACGGACGACGAGGACATTCCGGTTCTGGCCCTGTCGGTGAGCCCGGAGGAGATCCGGGAAGAGGGCGAGACATCCGCCAAGGCGACGGTTGAGATCACCAACGGCAAGAGCTTCGCGGCGGATGAGATGCTGACGTTCGAACTCGGCGGCGACGCCATCGGGGGACACGACTACCAGGTGACACCGGCCGACGCCGACGAGGGAACGGGGCATCAGGCGGTACTGCCGGCGGGGTCCACCTCCGCCGAACTGACCCTCACAGCCGTCAACGACGAACTCGAGGAACCGACCGAGAAGATCCTGCTCTCTGTCACCCACGACGGCAACGAGATCGGCAGCGGTACCATCCGGCTCATCGATCGGTTCCCGGGCCCCAGGGTGGAAATCACCTTCGAGGGCGTCCAGCCGCCCGGCAATGACTATGACAACGGCACCGCAACGGGCCCCTTCACCACGCGGATCACCTTCAGCGAGCGGGTCGAGGGCTTCACCGAGGACGACATCGACTGGCAGACGCACTACCTCACGACGGTGGACACCACGGTAATCGGCGTGCTCCTCTGGGACTACGAGGAGGTGCGCCCGGGCCTGGAGTACACGGCGAGGATGATGCCGACCCAGAACGGTCGCCTGCACATTTTTGTCCGCCCGCACTCGGCCAGTTCGGTGGGGACCGGCGACGGAAACCTGACGGGGCACGGCAGTCTGCAGATCGAACTGCCGCCGAACCGCCTGATGGTGGAGCCGAGAGCGCTGACGGTGGAAGAAGGGGATGATGAGGGCGCCGTGTTCGTAGTCGTGCCGACCAGTGCGCCGACAGGCACCGTGACGGTGACCGTGAGCGGGATGGACGGTACGAAGGTCGATGTCGACTGGTCGTCCTGGACGTTCGAGCTTCCGTACTGGTCGGGTGGCTGGGGGGTGAAGGTGACGGCAGGCGACGACGCCAACACCCGGGACGAAACGGTTACGCTAAGGGTTACCGCCTCGGGCGGCGGCTACGGCGGCAGGTCCGCGAATGTCGTTGTCACCGTGCGGGATGACGATGGAGGCAGCGGCGGGGATACCGACGAGGGTGACGTGGACGACGAGGCCGCGGCCCTGATCGTGCTCGAGGGGATGACGCCGGAGACTGCCGCTGCTGCGCTGTTCGGCGAACACGACCTGAGCGAGGCGCAGCTTGGAGCCCTGGACCTGCTCGGCAACGGAAACGGGCACTACGATCTCGGCGACCTGCTCTCGTGGACCGAGCGCTGCCGTCGGTCTTCCGGCTCCGGTTCGCGCGGTCGCGACGGCCGCCGCCGTGGTCGCACCGCTCAACGCATGGGCCGCCGCGCCCGAGGCCTGCTGCGTCGAAGCCCGGGCCGTCCGCGGCGTCGATGCGCCCCGTGGTTCGCGCCGCTCCTTGTTGCGGCGGCCACCTGGTCGTGCACCGACGATGTCGTACAGCCGCCGGTTGCACCGGATCCCGGTGTCCTGACGATTGAGTTGACGGCGCCGCCCACGGCCCGCGACATCGGTGCGTTGTTGGTGGTGGAAGGTCCGGGCATCGATTCGATCCGGGCGCCGGGCTTCGAACTCTTCGAGTCCGAGGCTCCTGGCCCGCGGCAGGTCGTCGTCGCCGGAATGCTCACGACGGGGCCCATCGCGGAATTCCAGGTGCCTGATCGGGCGCTCCGCACGCAGTATCGGGTGAGGCTTCTCGAAGTCACCGGCGAGGACTACTCGCTCAGGGACCTGTCCGGGTACGAAGTCATGATCCGCCGATAGGCGGTGATTGGTCGTGGTCCCCTGCCGCTTGCCCGACGGCGGCAGGGGGCCACACGCCGCCGGTGCCGGTTGGGACCGCGTGCCGGCGCCCGGTTGGGACGCGTGCCGGCGCCGGGCAGGACGCACGCCGCGAGCCGGGTTTATGTTGCATTCATGAAAGAACCACGAGTCGCGCCAGCCAGGGCGAAGGTCGCCGTCATCGGAGCCGGCATCGTCGGCAACTGCCTGGTCGAGCATCTGGCCCGGCTCGGCTGGGACGACCTGGTGCTCATCGACAAGGGCCCGCTCCCCAACCCCGGCGGATCGACCGGCCACGCGTCCAACTTCATCTTCCCCACCGACCACGGCCGCGAGATCGCGCTGATCACGCTCGAGAGCCAGCGCCAGTACGAAGCGCTCGGCGTCAACACGACCTGCGGCGGAGTCGAGGTCGCGCGCACCGAAGCGCGCATGGAGGAACTCCGCCGCCGGATGACCTCGGCCCGCGTGTGGGGCATCGAGAGCGAGCTGCTGACGCCGGCCCAAGTCGTCGCCAGGGTGCCGTTCGTCAACCCGGACGTGATCCTCGGCGGCTTCTACACCCCCAGCGTCTCCGTCGTCGACTCGGTGCAGGCGGGCACGATCATGCGAGAGCGGGCGCTGGCCAGGGGCGTCCTGACCGTACTCGACGAGACCGAGATCACCGGCCTCGAAGTGGACCCCGTGCCCTTCGGCCGCTCCCGCATCCGGGCGGTGGCCACCTCCCGCGGCACCATCGAAGTCGACCACGCGATTGTCGCCTGCGGCGTCTGGAGCCCTCGCATCGCCGCCATGGCCGGAGCCACGATCCCGCTCACCCCGGCCGTGCACCAGATGGCCGACTTCGGCCCCGTCGAACTTCTGCTGGAAACCGGCAACGAGATCGGCTACCCGATCGTGCGCGACATGGATTCGTTCATGTATGAAAGGCAGAGCGACGGAGCCATGGAGGTGGGCTCCTACGCGCATCGCCCCATTGTGATGCGGCCCGAGGAGATTCCCTCCATCGCGGACGCGGAGCTTTCCCCGACCGAAATGCCCTTCACGCCCGGCGACTTCGCGCCGCAACTCGAGCACGCGCACGAAATCATGGGCGAGCTGCTGGCCGGCACCGAGATGCAGTACGCCATCAACGGCCTGCTCTCTCTCACCCCCGACACCCAGCAGCTCCTGGGCGAGACCGCCGAGGTGGCCAACCTCTGGTCGGCGGCCGCGGTGTGGGTGCGTGAAGGCCCCGGCTCGGCGCGTCTGATCGCCGAGTGGATGACGCACGGCTACCCGCGCTTCCTGGACCCGCACGAGTCGGACGTCACACGCTTCCAGCCCCACGAGCGCACCGGGCACCACGTCCGCGCGCGCTGCCGCGAGCACTTCCTCAAGACCTACGGGATCGTGCATCCGCGCGAGCAGTGGGAGTCCGAGCGGGGCGTGAACCGGTCGCCCTTCCACCCCCGAACCGAGGCGCTCGGGGCCGAGTACTTCGAAGCCCGGGGATGGGAGCGTCCGCAGTGGTACGCCTCGAACGAGGACCTGGTGGCGCGCTACAACGTCCCGGACCGCCCGCACGAGTGGGACCGCCGCTGGTGGTCGCCCATCATCAACGCGGAACACCTGCACCTGCGCGACAAAGTCGGCGTGGTGGATCTGGGCGCCTTCCAGATCTTCGAGGTGTCCGGTCCCGGCGTGGTCCCGTATCTGGAGAGCATGACCGTCAACGCGTGCGACCGTCCGGCCGGAAGCTCGATCTACACGCCGCTGCTGACGCCGGATGGCGGCTTTCGCGCCGACCTGACGATCCAACGGGTTGCGCACGACCGGTTCCGCATCGTTACCGGGGTCTTCGACGGCGCCTGCGACGCATTCTGGTTCCGCAAGCACCTTCCGGCTGACGGTTCGGTGCAGTTCGAGGACCGCTCATCCGCGGTCTCTACGCTCGGCGTGTGGGGACCTGACGCACATGCGCTTCTCTCGAAGGTCGCGGATCGCGGGCTCACCCAGCGCGAATTGCCCTATGGCACTGCCCGGGATGTCCTGATCGACGGCATTCCCGCCACTATGCTGCGCATCTCCTACGTGGGCGAGAGCGGCTGGGAGATCTACACGCGCACGGAGCACGGCCTGGCACTCTGGGATGCGATTTGGGACGCAGGGCGCGAGTTCGACGCGCGGCCCGTCGGCATCGGCGTCTACGGCACCACCGGGCGCATGGAGAAGGGCTACCTGCTCATGGGTTCCGAGCTCACTTCCGAGTACTCACCGGTCGAGGCCGGGCTGGCGCGGCCCCGCGTGAAGCGGGCGGACTTCATCGGCAAGGCCGCCTATCTGAAAGCCCGCGAACAGGGGCCGGTGGCGAAGCTCTGTACGCTCACCATGGACGACCATGTGAGCGCATCGGGCGTTGCGCGCTTTCCGACCGGCGGGAACGAGCCGATTCTGACGCTCGACGGAGACCGCATCGTGGACGCGCTGGGAAGGGAATCCCGCGTGACCTCTGCCGGGATGGGGCCGTCCCTGGGCAAGTTTCTCCTGATGGCCTACCTGCCGGTAACGCATGCCCGCGCTGGCGGGCGACTGCAGGTCATGTACATGAACGAGTGTTTCCCGGTGACGGTAGCGGCGGTGGGCGGGGCGTTGTTCGATCCGGCCGGCAGTCGAATGAAGTCCTAGCCGCGGGCTTCGGGCGCCTTCGCCGCCGTTCGTTCGACTGTCGCGGACCGCAACGGCCAGTCGTCTACCTCGCCGCGTCCTTCCCCCGCGCATGCACCACCTCGCGCGCGCTCGGGTTGACCGATGGCCGGAACGGGATCTCGCACACCCGCGCCCAGTCAGGCCTGCCCGGCTCGCTTGCGTACTCGTCCGGCAACCACACCGTAAGCTCCGTGCCGATCGCGGACATCCCCACAGGCACGTAGCCCATCGCGATGTTGCATCCGAGTTCAGGCGCGTGCCAGGGCGAAGTCAAATACCCGATCGCATCGCCCCCGTCGGCGCCCGACACCAGCCAGAAATCGGGCGCATAGTCGTCGATCGGTTTGCCGCTCATCTTCATCCCCACCATGACCATGGCGAACGGCGGCCGCCCGGCCTCGATCTCCGTCCGCATCCGCTCGAGCGCGGCCCGACCGATGTAGTCCCCCTCCTTCTCGCGGGGCACCTGGTAGGCGAGGTTGCACTGGAACGGCACGGTCTCGTGGTCCATGTCCTGGCCCCACGACAGAATGCCCGCCTGAATGCGGCGCTGATGGCCGGGAGCGATCACCATGAGTTGGTGCGCCTCTCCGGCAGCGAGGATCGCGGCCCACAGCCTCTCGGCGTGCAGGGTGGCGTCCCGCAGATAGATCTCGTAGCCCTTTTCGCCCGAAAATCCCGACTGCGAAATCACCACCGAGCACCCCGTGATCTGGGCTTCCATGAGCCCGTAGTACGGAATGTCGCGAATCGTATTACCCACGAGGTCGGCCATCAGCGCCAGCGACTTCGGCCCCTGGATCTGGAGCGGACACACGTCGATTTCGTCGATTTCGACGTCCATCCCCAGTCCCACGTTGACGCCCTGAAGCCAGAAGAGCAGGTCGGAGTCCGCCAGCGAGAACCAGAACTCGTCCTCCGACAGGCGAAGCAGCACCGGGTCGTTGAGGATGCCGCCCCGCTCGTTGCAGAGGATGACGTACTTCCCATGCATTGCCTCGATGCGGGTCGCGTCACGGGTGATGACGTAGTCGGTGAACCTCTCGGCGTCCGGCCCGTGCACGCGGATCTGGCGCTCGACGGCGACGTTCCACAGCGTGACGTGCGTCGTCAGCGCCTCGTGTTCGGCCGCCGCGCCTCCGTCCTCGGGCCGCACGTAGCCGCGCGGATGGTAGATGCGGTTGTAGGTCGTCGCGCGCCAGCAGCCCGCCTCGTGGGACAGGTGCCAGTACGGAGACTTCCGAACGCGGGTGGAGATGAGCAGCTCCACGGGGGTCCGGCCGCTCTGGCGAAGGTTGATGGGTACGATGCGGTCGGACTGATCGACGGTATCCGGATGGCTGGACATGACTCTCCGAAATGTTCGGGTACTCCGGGGGGGCGGGTGTCACGAGGATGTCCGCCGTGGGCCGTGGCGCGCAAGGGTCCACGATCCACTCCGCCGGGCGGCCACCGCGGCAATGCAGCAACTCGACGCGCCATCTGGTGCCGTCCGCTTCCAGCGGCTTCGAGCTTCCGGCGCTCCGTTGCCGCAGACTTCCGGCCCCACCCGGGACGCCCGTCACCCGCCAGCGGCTGACGGCCGCCCGCACCCCCCCACCCCTCCGCCCCCCGCCATCACGGCGCGACAGCACCAGCCCCAGCACCCCGGTCCCCTCGGCGGCGAGCATCAGGCGCCGCCCCGCCGCCAGGCCGATCCCTCCCCTCCCGGCCACCCCCCCGGTCTCGGCCACCACCCCCCTCACGGCCCGGCAGCGGAGCGTTTCCTCCATCGCCCACAGCATGTCGTCCTGTCGGCGCAGCCCCGAAACGACCAGCAGCTGTCCGGCTTCGATCCCGAAACGGACCAGACCGGGTGCGTACAGGTCGTCGTCGCGGGCGAGCCATAGGAGCGCGCCCTGCGGGTCGCCGTGGCGCGTCCCGGCGCTCGCCGCCCGCACCCCGCCGCGCGTCCCGGCCGCCAGGGCACGCGCCAGCAAAGCCGCGCAGAACCCGGTGGCGGCTTCATCCCCCGCCACTTCGTGGATGCAGCCCAGGCGCAGCCCGCCGCCCGGGAGGGCCCGGTCGATCCTGGAAACACCCAAAGGCAAACACGGCTGCTCCGGCGACCCGGCTTCCTCGATTCCGCGGATCGTGCGGCGGAGTGCTTCCGTGGCGTCTCGCCTGGTTTTCGGCATTGTGGACATGGGGCGGACAGTATACCGAATAAAACCCGTATACACAACCCGCCACCGGAGTGCGCGGCGAGCCGAGGTTTCTTGCTGCGTTTTGCATGCGCACGCTAGGTTTTCACCCCGAAATCCATCCCGATGAGAGGTCGCCTCATGCTCGCAAGACAGTTGCTGGTCGGCTCCCTGGTTCTCTTGTCCGGTTGCTCGCTCGCCTTTGTGGACGGCCCGCCGGATTACATCCCCGCCGATCAGCCTGCACCCCCTGGATCGTGCACCATCGAGAGGATTATGCCCATTCTGGACGCCGTCGGGGCCGGTGCCTTCCTGATCACGGCCCTCACCAGCTCCGAAGGGGATGCCGTACGGTATGGCGCGGTCCTTGGCGGAGGACTCGGCTTCTCGTCCTACACCGGATTCCGCAGGGTGGGAAGCTGCAAGGCAAGGATGTTCATGCAGCCGACAGGCCCGGTTCTCGACACGGTGCTCGTCCGATTTCCCCATGTGATCACACCGCTCCTGGCCGAGCCTCTCCTCCCGGATCCGATCTTCACCGGGTTTTCCGTGAACCGCGGTCCAACCGGAATCGGCATATGGCCGAAGCGGAACTGACCACCGCCGCCACCGCCGCCCTCCACGAAGCCCTCCGCGGCCGCTTCGGCGACCGCTATTCCACGGCCGCCGCCGTCCGCGACCACCACGGCAAGGACGACTCGCACCACCCCGTGATTCCGCCCGACGGAGTCGTCTTCGCCGAGTCCACCGACGAGGTCGCGTTCGCGGTGCGGGCCTGCGCGCGTCACGGCGCCCCGGTCATCCCCTTCGGGGCCGGCACCTCGATCGAGGGGCACGTGCAGGCGGTGTGCGGCGGGATCTCGATCGACATGAGCGGGATGAACCGGGTGCTGGCGGTCCGTCCGGACGACCTCGACGCGACGGTCGAGGCGGGGGTCACGCGGATGCAGCTAGACCGCGAGCTCAGGGGCACGGGGCTGTTCTTTCCGGTCGATCCGGGGGCCGATGCGACCCTCGGCGGGATGGCGGCCACGGGCGCTTCGGGGACGACTACGGTGCGGTACGGCACCATGCGCGACAACGTGGTCTCGCTCACGGTCGTGCTGGCCAGCGGCGAGGTGGTGCGAACCGCGGGCCGCGCGCGAAAGTCGTCCGCCGGATACGATCTCACCAACCTGCTCGTCGGGTCGGAGGGGACGCTGGGCGTGATCACGGAGCTCACGCTGCGCCTCCACCCGGTGCCAGAGGCGATGGCGGCCGCCGTGTGTTCGTTCCCGGGGATGGACGAAGCCGTGCGTTCGGTGGTGGAAGCCGTGCAGATGGGGGTCCCGCTCGCCCGCGCCGAGCTGCTCGACGGGACGGCCATGCGGGCGGTCAACCGTTACTCGGGATTCTCGTACGCCGAGTCGCCGGCCGTCTTCTTCGAGTTCCACGGCTCCGAGGCCGATGTCGAGGCCCACGGCGCCCTGGTGCAGGAGATCAGCCGGGGCCTCGGCGGCACGTCATTCGAATACGCGCGCAGGCAGGACGAACGCGCCCGTCTGTGGAAAGCGCGCCACGACGCATATCCGGCGATTCTGGCGCTGCGTCCGGGTTGTCATGGGCTGACGAGCGACGTCTGCGTCCCGGTGTCCAGGCTCGCGCAATGCATCTCCGAGACCCGGGACGACATGAAGCACGCGACCGTCCCATGGGGAATCGTGGGGCACGTGGGTGACGGGAACTTCCACGCCGTCTTCATCATCGATCCAGACTCGGCGGCGGAGCTGGCCGAAGCCGAAGCGATCAACGCGCGCATCGTGCATCGTGCCATTGCGATGGAAGGCACCTGCACCGGCGAACACGGGATCGGGATGGGGAAGATCGGCTACCTGGAGTCCGAGTTCGGTGCGGTGGGTGTTGCGGCGATGCGGGCGGTGAAGACGGCGCTGGACCCGCAGGGGATCATGAATCCGGGGAAGGTGGTGGGAGACGGGAACCCCTTGGTCATCTCTGCCCGGCCGGTGGAACTGACGAATTCTTGACGTGATTGCATTGCAATCATAGTATTGTTGTTCGTGACAGGCCGCTTGGGAGGACGGAGGAAATACCACCATGGCCAGTATTACGATTCGCAACCTCGACGACGAGGTGAAGACGAAGCTACGCGTGCGCGCGGCGACCAATGGTCGCTCAATGGAGGAAGAGGTGCGCACCATCCTGCGTGAAGTGGTCGGAAGGGAAAGTGAGCCAGTGAACCTGGCCGAGGCCATTCGCGCCCGTGTCGCTCCTCTGGGAGGCGTGGAACTGGACCTCCCGGCGCGAGAACCGATGCGTGAACCCCCGGGATTTGACTGAACCGCCGCCCAATGTTCGTTCTCGATACCAACGTCGTTTCCGAACTCCTGCGTCCGGTACCGAATCCGGCCGTTGAGGCGTGGGTGGGGAGCCGTCCCGCGGGGAGCTTGTTCTTCACAGCGGTCGGGGAAGCGGAACTGCGCTACGGCATTGCGATCATGGCGTCGGGGGCGCGTCGCGACCGGCTGGCTGCCGTGGTCGAGGCGGTGGTAGGCGAGGATTTTGCAGACCGCGTGCTGCCCTTCGATAGCTGGGCAGCCCGCAGCTACGCAAGGATTGCCGCCTTGCGCCGTGCAATCGGCCGACCTGCCTCACAGCCTGATTGCCAGATCGCGGCAATCGCCGATTCCTTGGGTGCCATCGTAGTTACGCGGAACACTCGCGATTTCGATGGGACGGGGGTGGCTGTGGTTGACCCATGGTCCCCGAGCGAGACGTGACCGACCGATGATGAAACACATGCCCAAACTCGTGACCCTGGCCCTCCTCCTGGGCTGTGCCTCGAGCCAATCCAGCCAGTCAGCCCAGCCCCTCGACTTGACCCTCGAGAACATCTTCGGCTCTCGCGGCCGGGCCGGCAGCAGCGAAATCAGCCCGGACGGGCGGTACGTGGCGGTGTCAGCCACTGGGCCGGAGGGATCGGGGATCTACCTGGTGCCGACGGGGTTGGACACCGGCGTTTCCGCGGCCGGAGCATCCGGTGACGGGACCGGTGCCCCCACCACCGGCGCCCTCTGGACCGAGGGCGCCTCACCCTCCTGGTTCCCGTCCAGCGACCGCATCGTCTTCCGGCGCGGCGCCGACCTCTGGACCATCGCCGTCGCTGGCAGCGAGCCAGCCCGCCTCACCAACGACGACGACAACGAACGCGCCCCGCGCGTTTCCCCCGACGGACAGCATGTCGCCTTCTACTCGGGCCGCTCCGGTTACCAGGATATCTGGGTGGTCCCCGCCGATGGCTCCGGCGAGCCGCGCCAGGTCACCTTCGACGCCTTCGCCCCCGACGACTTCCGCTGGTCGCCGGCATGGGCGCTGGACAGCCGCCGTATCGCCTACGTGTCGAACGCCGCCGACTACTGGCACGACGACATCTGGGTGGTGGACATCGAGACCATGGACACTCGCCAGGTCTCGCGCGGCCTGATGGCCTCGACCGAGCCCGTATGGTCGCCCGACGGCACGAAGATCGCCCTGCTGGGGACCCACAAGGACGGGTACTGGTACGAGGACCTCGCGGACATCTTCATCCTCGATCCGGCGGCCGGCACAGAGCGCACGGTCGACATGCAGATACACGCCACCGACTGGCTGCACCGCATGCGCATCTTCTGGTCCGGCGACGGCGAGCGCATCCATTTCCCCTACCACGAGCGCGGCGACTTCGACCTGTGGTCCGTTCCCGTCGCGGGCGGGGTAGCCACGCGGGTGACCAACATGGGCGGGTCGCTCGGTTCCATCTCCGCATCCGCCGGGGCCGAGACCTTCGCGTTCACTCGCGCCACACCGACCCGCGGCTCCGACATCGACCTCATCCCCTCTGCCGGAGGCCCACTCCGCCGCCTCACCAACTTCGCCGCGGAATGGAACACGGTCGTCGACCCCGTCGAGATCTCCTTCCGCAGCTACGACGGCCTCTACATCCAGGGCTTCCTGTACATGCCGCCGGGCCACACGCCGGGCGACCGACACCCGGCTCTGGTGCAGGTGCACGGCGGCGGGACCAATTCGTATCTGCACGGCGAGAATCTCTTCGAGCAGTACCTGGCCTCGCGGGGCTATGTGGTGCTGGCGGTGAACTACCGCGGCGGGTCCGGATTCGGCCGCGAGTTTCAGGACCTAGGCATAAACGATTGGGCCAACGGGCAGGCGCGCGATGCGGCGGCGGCGGGCGTCTTCCTCCGCACCCAGGACTACACGAACGGCAGGGTCGGGATCTACGGCTACAGCTACGGCGGCATCACCAGCATGGCGGCGATCGCGCGCGTGCCGGGCGTCTTCGACGCGGCGGTGCCGATGGCCGGGATCTACGACTTCGGCGACGCCTACACCAACGCCGACCGCATCGGCCGCATCTTCATCAAGACCGGCCATTCGGGCTCGCCCGAGGAGCAGCCCGAGATCTACGCCGTGAGCAACACCCTGGCGCGCATCGAGAACATCGACACGCCACTGCTGATCATGCACGGGGAACTGGACGTGCGCGCGCCGTACCGTCAATTCGAGATTGCGGTCGCCGAACTCGAGCGCCACGGCAAGGTTTTCGAGAGCCGCAGCTACCCGGGGGAGACGCACGGCTTGCGCCCGGCGGCCAGGATCGACATGTACACGCGTGCCGAGGAGTTCTTCGATCGCATGCTGAAGGAGGAAAACGAATGACGACCGCCAATCGCTGGAGTGCGGGCCAAAGACATCCGCTGGTGGGGGCCCGCAAGACGCTGGCCAGAACTTGCCCCGCGCGGGCGCGATCCTGTCTCCCGCCGGCCCGAACCGTTCTCGCGCTCGCCGGAGCCGCCATCCTTCTCGCGCCCGCCGGCGCGCCCCTGACCGCCCAGGACCTCGTCCTCACCAACGCGCGCGTCGTGGACGTGAACGACGGCACGGTCTCGGAGCCCGCCACGGTCGTCGTCGAGGACGGACGGATCACCACGATCACCGAGGGCGCCGCCGACACGCCGGACGGAGCCACCACCGTCGACCTGATGGGCCGCTACCTCGCGCCCGGCCTCCTCGACGCCCACGTCCACGTCTCATCCGCGGCCGACGCGCGCCGCGCCCTCCACACCGGCGTCACCACGATGCGCAGCATGGGCACCTCCCACTACGTCGACGTCGGGATGCGGGAACTCCAGGCCGCCGGCCACCTCGAGGCGCCACAGTACCTGGCCGCCGGATACCACGTCCGTCCGCCCGCCGCCGAGGCGTTCTTCCAGGATCATCCCGAGCTGGGGCACATGTACGGCAGCGAGGTGCGCGGCGAGGAGGCGGTGCGCGCCATGACCGCCGCGATCGTCTCGCGCCGCGTCGACTTCGTGAAGACGAATGCGACCGAGCGGGCCGGGCTGCCCGACACCGACCCGCGCAAGCAGTTCTACTCGGAGGCCGAACTCCGGGCGATCGTCGAGGAAGCCGGCGCCGCGGGGATCCCGGTCTCGGCCCACGCCCACGGAGACGCCGGCGCCAGGGACGCGGTCGAGGCCGGCGTGCGCAGTATCGAGCACGGCACCTACATGAGCCGCGAGACGCTGGCGCTGATGGCCGAAAAGGGCGCGTTCGTCGTGCCGACCATCGCGATCGTCAGCGACCTGACCATCCCCGGCGGCGACTACGACAACGCCGTCCTCAACGTGCGTGGCCGCCACATGCTGCCCCGCGTGCGCGAAATGGCCCGCAACGCGCACGAGCTGGGCGTGAAGATCGTCGCCGCGACCGACACCGGCTACGGTCCAGAAAGCACCACGACCCTGGCCCACGAGCTCATCGAACTGGTCGGCATCGGCATGACCCCGCTCGAGGCGCTACGCGCGGCTACGACCACCGCCGCCGAACTCTTCGGGCTCGAGGGCCAGATCGGCGCCATCACCCCGGGCCTCGAAGGCGACCTGATCGTACTGGAGCGCAACCCGCTCGACGACATCGGCGTCGTGCAGGACGTGCTGATGGTGGTGAGCGACGGGAAGGTTGTGGTGCAGCGCGGGGACTGGCCGGACGCGCGACCGGTGTCGTAAGGGGCGCCGCCGCGGGCCGGCCGGTCCCGTCACCCCTCAGAATGTCAACAAAACATTACAAAATGTAACGTACAGTTGACTATTGTGGGCCCACCGCACACACCGCCGGCGCCTCATACCCCAGCCCCAGCAACCGAAAGTAGTTCCCCCCCAACGCAATGTTCCGAAACGCCTCGTCATCCACGAACCGCAGAATCCGGCTCGTCACCTCCAGCTCGCCCTCGTACACCTCGAAGTCCTTGTTCGACGACGCCAGAAAGTCCGTCCCGGGCAGAATCCGCCCCGAATACTCATTCAGAAACTCGACGTACAGCGGCTGGTAATCGGCAAGCGAGAAGTAGTTGTCGTCGATGATCCGCCAGGTGATGTCGAGCATCAGGTTCGGATACCGGTCCAGCATCGACGCCATGAGCCGGATGTGCTCGGCCGCGGGCAGCGTGGTCAGCTCCAGCGACAGCCCCATGTGCATCCACACCACGCGGTTGTCGGGGTAGCGGTCGAGGACTTCCTGCATGAGAGGGAGGTAGAGGGTGGGGTCCTCGTCGTTGCCCAGATCCGAGTGAATGGCGATCGGCATGCCCCGTTCGCGAAGGAGAGTCATGAACGGTGCCCACTGGCGGATCGTCGCGCCTGGCACCGGTTCGTGCCCATTCCCGAAGAGCGCCTGCTTCACGAGGTTGACCTCTCCCATCCAGCCGAACATGCCCGGAAACTCCCTGTCGAGCAGTTCCATCCCGGCGACCACCGACTCCGGCCGGGACAGATCGGGAAAGGTCATCGCGAGCGTGACGTGAATGTCCCCGGGCGGATTTGTCAGCAGGCTGGTCGCGTTGGCGAAGTCGTTCTTCAGGGTGGGGAGCGCGGGCGTACCCACGCAGTCCAGGTAGTACGTGCACGGCGAGTCCACCGGGAGCATCTGCCCGATCCCGTAGACGTTCACGAAGCGCACGCCGGTCTCGCGCAGGTATCCAATGACTTCGTCGAAGGGGACGGGCGCGCCGCCGAAGGGGCGGAAATGGAGATGGCTGTCGACGACGGCCGTTTGCGGTTGCGTGGAGCGGTCGTAGCACGCCGGCACGGGAGACGCGAGCGCCTCCGGCAGGGGGGTCGTCTGGGAGCATGCGGACAGCCCCGCCGTTGCCGCGGCGACGAGGAGTCCTGGCGACCGGATCTTCATCGCTCAGAATCCACCGAGCAGGACCGACAACTTGTCCAGGACTTCGCCAACCACGGCCGGCGGAGCGCCGCACAGAAACCGGGCCCTTCTGCTCCGCCAGTCCAGGCTCTTGATCTGGTCGGCCAATACTACTCCGGTGACGTCGCCGCCGGCCGGTAGCCCGACCTCGAACGGATACTCCTTCCTGTTCGACGTTACCGGACAGAAAAGTGCCAACCCACTCTTCCGGTTGTAGTCTCGCGGGCTCAGAACCAGTGCGGGGCGGCGCCCGGCCTGTTCGTGTCCGGCTTGCGGCGTGAAGGCAAGCCACACGATATCGCCGGCGTCGGGCACATATGCGCCCGCTACCACTCCTCTCGCCCCTGAGGAGAGCCGGTGTCCACCTCGGCGTGGAGTGTATCAGGCGTCATTTGAGCCAACATCTGCTCGAGGTCAAAGGCCCTTTTGCGCATCACGAGTTGATCACCACGAGAGTCGATCTCGATCCTGGACCCCTCGCGAACACCCCACTGCTCCGCAATCGGTTTGGGAATCCGGACAGCCAGACTGCTTCCCCACTTCGCGACATGTGATCGAGCACCCACGTTACCTCCCTGGTCCACTATTCAAGATATACAATAGATATCCCTGGCGCCTGTGAACTTGTCAACCCACGCGCGATCAGCGAGCCGTCCGGGCAGACGTGGGCGCTGCGCCACGTTCATACCGTCGCCTGCTTCCACTTCCCGCGCTTGAACAGGATGGCGCTCACGACCGCCAGTGTCGAGAACGACACCGTCATGGCGATGAAAACGCCGGTGGGGCCGAGCCCGCCCGAGACGGAGAGGAACCACGCCAGCGGAATCTCCCAGAGCCAGAAGCAGAAGAAGTTGAGGATGGTGGGCGTCCACACCGCGCCCGCCCCGTTGAACGCGGCCGTCAGCACCATGCCGTAGGCGTAGAAGACGAAGCCGATCGAGACGATGCGCAGGCCGGTCACGGCGACCGCCGATGCCCCGTCGGTCCCCCCGAAGATGCCGACGATCGCCGGCGCGAAGGCGATGAAGACGACGCTGACCGCACCGAGGAACGCGAGGTTCATCTTGCATGCGATCCACGCCGCGCGCTCGGCCCGGGCGGGGTCGCCGGCGCCGAGACCCTGCCCGACCATCGTTGCGGCCGCGTTGGAGAGCCCCCAGGCGGGCAGGATCGCGAAGAGGATGATCCGTATCGAGATCACGTAGCCGGCGAGCGCTTCGGTGCCGGAAAGCGCCGTCACCCGGGTCAGCCCGATCCAGCTTGCCGTCGCGATGAGCGTCTGCAGCGTGCCCGTCGCGGAAAGCCGCACGAGCCGGGCCATGATCGCGGGCTGGATGCGCAGGTGCGGGCGCCGGATCCGGAGCTTTCCGCCCAGACGGAGCAGGGTGTAGATCTGCACCAGAACGGCGGTGCCACGACCGATGGTGGTCGCGATCGCCGCGCCCTTTACGCCGAGCTCGGGGAAGGGTCCCAGGCCGAAGATGAGGAGCGGGTCGAGGACGATGTTGAGGCCGTTGGCGATCCAGAGCACGCGCATCGCGATCGCGGCGTCGCCGGCCCCGCGGAAGGCGGCGTTCTGCAGGAACAGCAGGATGATGACGACGTTGCCCCCGAGCATGATCTGCGTGTACGGGAGCCCCATGGCCACGACGGCTTCGTCCGCGCCCATCAGTCGCAGGATGTCGGCGGCGAAGATGACGCCGGCGACCCCGAAGGCGATCGCCATCGCCACCCCCAGAAAGATCGCCTGCGCCGCTCCCCGGGCCGCTCCCTCGCGATCACCTTCGCCGGTGCGCCGCGCCACCATGGCCGTCACTCCGATGCTCAGGCCGATCGCCGCCGTGTAGATCAGCGCCAGGACGGATTCGGTCAGCGCGACGCCCGCCATCGCCTGGTCCCCGAGTCTGGAGACGAAGAAGATGTCGACCACCGCGAAGAGCGACTCCATGACCATTTCCAGCACCATCGGAATCGCCAGCAGGATGACCGCGCGCCGGAGCGGGCCGGCGGTCGGGTCGCCGCCGGTGCCCTTCACGGCGTGGACGAAGACTTCCCACCACGTTTCGGTGGACGGCCGCCCCGAAGTGGACGCCGCGCCCGGCGCCGTCCGGTTGTGTTTTGCTTCGGGGTTGTCCATAGTGGCGCTTAAGGTAGTTGGATTCGGGAGGGTCGAAGTGCCGGCATGTCGGGCCGCGCACCGAGCGGGTGGAACACGAAAGGATGACGATGAAAACGGAATTGAGCCGCCGCGCGTTTCTGCAGACCACGACCGTCGCCATCGGCGGCTTCAGCCTTGCCGCGTGCGCGGCGGGCAGTACGCTGGCCGAAACGCCGCTGCGCATCCTCATCCTGGGGGGCACGGGGTTCGTCGGCCCCAACCAGGTGCGCGCGGCGCTGGCGCGCGGCCACGAGGTCACCCTCTTCAACCGCGGCGTCACCAATCCCGGCCTCTTCCCCGACATCGAGACCCTGATCGGCGACCGCGACGGCGACCTGGGGGCCCTTGCCGGCCGCGAGTGGGACGTCGTCATCGACAACTCGGCCAACATCCCGCGCTGGGTCCGCCTCTCGACCGAGGCGCTGCAGGGCTCCGCGGGCAAGTACCTCTTCGTCTCGTCCACCGGCGTCTACATCCCCTACCTGACCACCGACATCCACGAGGACGCCCCGGTCGACACCATCGACGACCCCGAAATCGAAATCGTCAACGGCATCACCTTCGGCGCCCTCAAGGCCCTCGCCGAGGACGCGGCCCGGGACGCTTTCCCCGACAACCACCTCGTCCTGCGCCCCACGTACATCATCGGCCCCGGCGACCCGACCGACCGCTACACCTACTGGCCGGTGCGCCTCGCGCGCGGCGGCGAAGTTCTGGCTCCCGGCACCCCCGACGATCCCATGCAGCACGTCGACGTGCGGGATCTGGCCGCGTTCATGATCAAGGCGGTGGAGGACGACCTCACCGGCACGATGAACGTGGTCGGTCCGCCGGAGCCCCTCACAATGGGGAGCCTGCTGGAGCGCACGCGCGCCGCGATCGGCTCCGATGCCGAACTCGTCTGGCTCGACGCCGTATTCCTGCGGGACCACGACGTGCCCTCGCTCACCTACTGGACCGAACCGACAGGCGACTACCTCGGCATGATGCAGGTGAATGGCGACAGGGCATACGCGGCCGGCTTCGAGATGCGGACGCTGGAAGAGACGGCCGTACAGACGCTGGAGTGGTTCAACGCGCAGGATGCGGAGCGGCAGGAACTGCGGGCGGGGCTGACGCCCGAGCGCGAGGCGGAGCTGATCGCGGCGTTTCGGGCGGAGAGGTAGGGGAGAGGCACGTGAGGCCACAGTGACCAAGGCGTATTCCGACCTCGACCTCGAGACCATGATGGCCGACCTCGAGTCGGAGCTCGTCGAGCGCAAGGAATCGCTCAGAAGGGCGCCAGCGGGAAAGGACGGCCCCATCGAGCGGATTCGACAAGCGGTCTGCGCGTTCGCCAACGATCTTCCGGGGCACGGTCGTCAAGGTGTCGTCTTTGTGGGTGTTCGGGACGATGGTACGCCATCGGACATTCCCATCACAGACAGGCTCCTCCAGCGTCTGGCCGACATCAAGACCGATGGCCACACCCTTCCGCCGCCGGTCATGTCGGTGTCGAAGCGCACACTTGCCGGAAGCGAGATCGCCGTGGTCACGGTTCGCCCGTCGGACGCACCCCCGGTGCGCGCACGCGGTCAGGTCTGGATCCGAGTGGGCTCGCGGCGGGCTATCGCGACCGCGCAGGATGAACGGGTTCTGAACGAGAGACGTCGGCACCGCGACGCGCCCTACGATGCGTACCCCGTGTCGCGTGCCACGCTGGCAGACATCGACGTCCGGCGCTTCGAAGAGGACTACCTGCCGCAGGCGTTCGACCCGGAGCTTCTCGCCGCCAACGACCGGACGACCGAAGAGCGTCTCGCGGCCACCAGGATGATCGCGTCGGTTGACGATCCGGTTCCCACGGTGGTTGGCATGCTGGTCTTTGGGCGTAGGCCGCAGGACTTCATTCCCGGCGCCTACATTCAGTTTCTGCGCATGGGCGGCACCGAGTTTCCCGGGCCGGTGCTGGACGAGGCCAGATGCACAGGCCCCGTGTCGAGCCAGCTGGAGCAACTCTTCGGCAAACTCGATTCCCACAACCGCACCTCGGTCGACATCACGTCCGGGCCGGTCGAAGTGCGCCGCTCCACCCATTCCGCCGTGGCGCTTCGGCAGATTGCGTACAATGCGGTCATGCACCGGACCTACGAGGCCACCAACGCGCCTGTCAGGGTCACCTGGTACGACGACCGCGTCGAGATACTGAGCCCCGGCGGAGCGTACGGAGTGGTCACGGCCGAGAACTTTGGCCAGCCTGGCGCGGCCGACTACCGAAACCCGAGTCTGGCCGAGTCCATGCGGGTTCTCGGCCTCGTCCAGCGATTCGGCGTGGGAATCGGCATCGCCCGCACCGCGCTACGCCGCAACGCTCAGCCGGCCCCATTCTTCGATGTCCAGCCCAATTGGGTGCGGTGCGTCGTCCAGGCCAGACCGGCCGTGGCAGGAACGACCCCGTGACCGAGTCCCGGTTCCCGAGGCCGTTGGGGATTCACGGCAGGGAGGCTGGTCGCCCCGCTACATCTCCGCCCGGCGAAAGATCGAGTGCCCCATCAGGCTCTGCAGCAGGGCGCTGCGTGACCGTCCCAGCAGTACAACGGGACCGCTCCAGCGCGGCGCATCGGCCGCCGGGACACCGTCCTCACGGCTGACCACGATCACGATTTTGTTCCAGTGGACCGGGGCCGCGAAGGGCTTGCCGGGAGTGACCGTGCCGAGCGCCTCGATCCGGTCCAATGCGGGGGTGGCGACCCAGGCGACGTAGCGCGCCTCGCCCTCGGCCGGGGGGAGGTCGAGGATGAGGCGCAGCTCCTGGTCGAGGTGGCCGGAACGCATGACGGCGAGGCCGAAAGGCGACCAGGCGCCGACCAGTTCGGCCAGGCCGCAGCCTTCGCGGCCAGCGGTGGGGCCGAGGTTGAAGCGCGCGAGATGGGCGACTTCCGCGGTGGCGTGGTCCTGGACGGGCTCGCATGGGGGCACTACGGGCTGGGCGGTGGCCGGCACCGCAGCGGCGGCACCGACCAAAGCCGTGCACAGAAACCCCGCGAAGAGTGGAAGTGGCAGCCGCAATCGAGATCTCAACACTCGTCCTCTGTGAGTATATGAGTATATGAGTATATGAGTAGGATGCCGACTCCTACGGAATCACACGCCGGGGCGCGTTGTCCCAATCCTGGACGCTGGACACGTTAGGCATGCCCCAATCGGCGCCATTCCAGCCGTCGAAGCCGTCGAGCTTCATGAAGTGGACGCCGGTGGTGAAATCGCTCACTACGATGAGGCCGTCGGCGTTGCGTACGTCGATGCCCCAGGCGCCGTTGAAGCCGGTGTCGCCTTCGCCCAGGGTGCGGGGGTCGAGTCCGCGGCGCGGGGTTCCGTGGAAGGTGTCGAAGTAGGCCACGGTCGAGGGATTCGCGGGGTCGCGCATGTTGAAGACGAACAGGCCGTCCTCGAACGACGACACGAACACGTAGGGCCAGCGCATCTCGTGGTTGTGGGTGAAGCCTTTCCAGTTGGGCGTCCACACCGACATCTCCTCGTTGATGGTCTCGACCTCGCCCGACAGCCCGGGCTGCAGATCGTAGAGGCGCACCGGCGAGTAGAGGTACTCGGTCTGGCCGACGGCGTACTTGTGGTCGGGGGTGGCGCTCATGGTGTGGGCGAGCTGGACGCCGAGGACGCCGACGATTGAGGTCTCGAGGACGGGATCGGCGGGGTCGGTGACGTCATAGACGTAGTAGCCATCCAGGCCGGCCCCGTAGGCCATGTCCTTGCCGGTGGCGTGGTCGAAGGCGACGTAGAAGTCGTGGTAGCCCTGGAGCATGCCGTAGGGTGACGGGGTCGCGGTCGAGGGCCACGGCATCTGGCCGACGAGTCCCTGCGCGCTGTCGCCCTGGATGAAGAGGGACATGTCGTAGACGTTGGCGTGCTGGCCGCTCGTGGTGGCGAAGAGCAGCGGGGCGCCTGATGAATGCTTGTACATGAAGATGTTGTGGAAGCCGCCCGGGGTGTCGGACGCGCGCATCCGGCCGACCTCGCGGACGCCCTCGGTGTCGGGCAGCGAGGTGACGTCGAAGACGACTGCTCCCAGATCGACGTTCGGCCCGCCGGGTGCGAACTGCATCGACTGCACCAGGTAGTAGCGGCCGTCGTGCTTGAAGTACTTGGGGTCCATTCCGCCGAGGCCGACGTGCAGCTCGGCGTCCTCGATCCGCCACTCGTAGATGACCTCGGCGTTGTTCGGATCCTCGATCGAGATGATGTCGAAGCCGAAGGTCGGATTCATGATCCGGCTGGCATACACGAACGGCCGGTGCAACTCCTGCTCGATCTCGACATCGGAACGGCTGAACTGGGGGCCCACCTCGAGCGGCACGTGCTTCAGGCGCTGCAGGTTCGAGGTGTTCTCCCTGGTGGGGCCTTCCTGGGCGAGCGCGGGCGCGGGCGGGGATGTGCTCACGGCGGCGAGGGTGGCGAGGGCAGCGGTAAAGGCGGCTCGGCTGAGCAGGCGGCGCGTGGTCATTCTTGCGGCTCCTTCGGACGGGTCTGCGTGGTTCCTTCGGGGACGCGGCGACGATGACCGCGACCCTCCAGACAAGACTAGGGTTTTCGACGCGGTGGCGCGACAGGACATGCTCTTGACGGGTATACAGCAATACGGTTAGCATGATCGCATGAAAGCGACCATCGATATACCGGATGATCTGTACAGGCAGGTCAAGGCGGAGGCAGCGCTGCGGGGCGTCACCGTGCGTGAAGTCACGACGCAGCTCTATCGGCGCTGGTTGAGCAAGGGTGAGAGCGGTGAAGACCGACTGACCTCGTCAGCGTGGCTCCGATCCTGGCTGAATGCGGCGGACGAAGCGATCAAACGGGCCCCGGCAGGCCGTTCCGCGAGGGAGGAGTTGGAGGCGGACCGGAACCGCCTTGAGCCGAAGTGACAGCTCTTGTCATCGACGCCAGTGTGTGGGTCTCGGCCGGGGACCCGACGGATGGCATGTCGGAACCCAGCCGGGCCTTCCTGTCCCGGGTCGCGGCCCGGGAACTCCCGATTGTCCTGCCGGAGTTCGCGAAACTGGAGATCGCGTGCGCGCTGGCCCGTCGGTATCGGAGCGCCGAGCACGGTCGCAGCCTTGCCGATCAGATGCTCGCATCGCCCCGGATGTCAACGTACTCCGTGAACCGGGCGGTGCTTCGAGGAGCCATCGAGCTAGGGACTCGAAACTACCTTCGTGCGGGAGACGCTCTTTACGCCGCCGTCGCGCGGGCAGCGGAGGGTCAGCTGGTGTCCTGGGATCGAGAGCTGATCGAACGGGCCGGAGCGGTCACTCCCGACGGATGGATCGAGCGTCAATCCCCAGGCTGGTAAAGCGCGCCCGCCTTGTCGGCGGACCGGATGATGCCCCGGACCATCGCCGAACTGAAACCGCGATTCTCCATCTCGTTGAGCCCGGATATGGTGCACCCTTGCGGGGTTGTGACCTTGTCGATCTCCATCTCCGGGTGATTCCGGTTCGAGAGTAGCAGCGCGGCGGCTCCCTTCGCCGTTTGGGATGCCAGCTGAAGCGCCTCTTCGGCGTGGAAGCCGATCTCGATCCCGCCCTGGGACGCGGCGCGGATCGCTCGCAGAAAGAAGGCGATGCCGCACGCGCAGAGCGCCGTGGCCGACGTCATCTGGTTTTCCCGGATCAGGAGCGTCGAGCCCATGGCGTCGAAGACCAACTCGGCCACGGGCACGGCGTCGACCGAGGCTTCGTCGGCCGCCAGACAGGTCATCGACTCGCCGATCGCGATCCCGAGGTTGGGCATGGCCCGCAGCACCGGGATATCGGGTGCGACCCACCGGCGCAAGTCCGCGATCGAGACGCCCGTCGCGGTCGAGATCACCACGTGCTTGCCGGAGTCGAGCGCAGAGGCGATGTCTTCCAGAAGACCCTCCATCTGCTGCGGCTGTACGCAGAGGATCACGACCTCGGCGCCTTCGACCACACTGCGGTTGTCAGAGGTGGCGAAGAAGCCCTCTTCGGCGAGGTCGTCGAGCAGTTCCCACCGTCTTCTCGTGATCGCCACGTCGCCTGGATCGAAGGATCCGGAGGTCACCAGGCCCCTGGCGATTGACCTGCCGAGATTCCCGCCGCCCAGGATGCCGATCCTGTTGATCTCTGTCATTCTGCAGCCCTCATGTGTCTTCGAGTTCCCACAATGATAAGACAAGCGGCGTGGACAGCGGTTCCATACAATTGGATGACCATGCGTGCAATCCTCCTTCTCCTGACCTGCACGACGCTCCTCGCGTCCCACTCCCATCAGGTCGCCCATCCCCCCATCGACACATTTTTCCTTCTCGCGGCGGTGGACCCGGACCAGGCGGACCAGGCGGAAGAGATCATTCTCGAGAACTGGGACGACGCCTACGCCTCGATGCTCATCGAGTTGCACCGGTACGTGCAGGGCGTGTGGATTGAACGGCGCATCATCTCGATTCTTGAGCGCGGGACCGGCCAGAAGCTGGGGTACGACCCCGACAGGTGGTGGGACTGGATCTGGCGGACCGATCCTGGCACGCACCCGGATTACGCCGAGTTCAAGGCGTCACTGTATGCGTTCCTCGACCCCCGCTTCGAGGAGTACTTCGACTACAACCCGCCGGCGAACATCCGGCTCGACGAGATCCGCTGGGGCGGCGTCCCCCAGGACGGCATCCCGCCCCTCGACCACCCGAAGATGATCTCCGCCGCGGAAGCCGATTACCTGGACGACGACAACGTAGTCTTCGGCATCGCGCTCGACGGCGACGCGCGGGCCTATCCCAAGCGGATCCTCGCCTGGCACGAGATGTTCAAGGACTCGATTGCCGGCGAGCACTACACCGGCGTGTACTGCACCCTGTGCGGCACCATGATCCTCTATCGGTCGGCCTTCGAGGGCACGCACTACGAGTTGGGCACCAGCGGCTTTCTCTATCGCTCGAACAAGCTCATGTACGATCACGCGACCAAATCGCTCTGGTCGACCTTCGCGGGCGAACCCGCCGTCGGCCCGCTCGTCGGCCGGGGAATCGCGCTCGAGCGGCGCTACGTCGTCACCACCACATGGGGCGAATGGCTCAAGCGCCACCCCGACACGCGCGTGCTGTCTCTCGACACGGGACACGAGCGAGACTACCGGGAAGGCATGGCCTACCGGGATTACTTCGCCACCGACCGGCTCATGTTCAGCGTGCCCGAGTTGGACGACCGGCTCGACAACAAGGACGAGGTGCTGGCGCTACGGTTCGCCGATGTCCCCGGCGAGCAGCTCGCGATCGAGGTGGACTTTCTGTCGCGGAACCGGGTGTATCACGATGCGATCGGGGATCGGGAGTTCGTGGTTTTGACCGATCGGAGTGGGGCGAGCCGGGTCTATGAGAGTGACGGGCGGCGTTTTGCGGAGTGGGATGGCGACGACGCGGTGTGGGCTGAGGGCGGGGCGCGGTGGACGGTCGAGGAGGGAGGGCTGGTGGGCCCGGCGGGGGCACGGCTGGAACGGCTGCCGGCGCATCGGGCGTTCTGGTTCGGGTGGCATGCGCAGTATCCGGAGACGCGGCTGGTGCGGAGGTAGCGGAGCACAGCCGCTCCTCCTGCTCCGACGACACCCGGATCGTCACCATCTCTCCCGCAGGGTGACAGCCGCGCCAGCTCTTCGGGAGGGCGCGGCGGCTTCAGTCCTTGGGAATGGTGTAGTAGCGCGAGCCGTTGGGATCGCTGGTGGTCTCGCCCCCAATGACCAACTCGAGTCCCGCAGCATGGTCGCGCACGGCGAGGTTTGCGCAGCCCGGCGTACCGGGATTCCATGGGTCCACGAGCCACCTGCTCAGAGTCCCCTCATCCAGCGCGATCCAAGCGCCGTCGAGCAACGCCCTCGGGCGGCGGATGGCTGCGCTGCGCACTTCCCGGGCAAGACAGTGCTGCGCTCTCTGCGCGAAGTCCTCGACGAACATTGCAAAACCGTCCAACCTTGAACGTCTGGCGAAGCGTATGGTGCCCACGAAGCGGCTGCTCTCCGTCGCGAGATCGGTTACGTGCAGAGTCGTTGCACTGCCGCCGTTCATCTCTTCCTCGGTGATCTCGAACCGATAGGCCGACCCTACCCTCCACGGATAATTCAGCTCACACGTCACTCCCGTTCCTTCGCTTCCAAAGGGGCTGCACACGACATCACTTGCCTTCTCGATCAACTCGGCACTTCCGAATCCGGGAGCGTCCCAAACCGAGAACTGGAGTTGTCGATCATAACGGATGCCTCCGCGTTGCAACCCGGTGTACCCACCATCCCATTGGATCGCTGCGTAATAGGTCCCCGTCGGTTCGCTCAGCGGAGTCAGGTCGAGCGAGTAACCCGCACTCGCGCTGTTCCCGTGCTTGAACACCATCCCGAGGGCTCCATTGGGAGGATTGGTGGGTGTCGTCGATAGCGTCGCGAATTCCTGGGTCACGAGCGAAGAGTTGTTCTCGACGATGAGCGAAAGCACCCCCTCCCCGGGCCAGCCCGCCACCCAGGTGGATTGCAGGCGACCGCGGGAATCGGTGACGCCCCCGTAAGGGTACACCCAGCCTGAATGCCGGTCGGTCGACCATCGGTAGCTGGCGCCCGTGACCGGTGATCCTCCGCCGTCCAGAGCCGTGACCAAGATCGTATCCGCACCTTGCTTGCCCGCCTGGGCAGCGGCAAGGCGAACAGGCTCCACCGCGAGCGACACAATCGTTTGCGCTACTATCACGGCCGCCGTCCCGCTCCTCTCACCGGAGGCCGCCGTCATCGTGGCTGCCCCGTTGCCCTCCGCCGTCACGAGTCCAGATCCGTCCACCGAAGCCACAGAGACGTTCGACGACGACCAGGCCACGAGCGCTTGCGGTATCTCGTCGCCGTTCTGGTCGCGCACCTCGGCGGTGAGTTGAGCGATCTGGCCCAAGGCCGTTAGCGCCAACGTCTCCGGAGTGACCGCGACGGTCGTCGCCACTGGAGGCACGACCGTGATTTCAGCGGAACCGGTGATACCCGATGCCGTGGCCGTCACCTCGGCCGCGCCCGCGCCGATCCCGGTCACGAGGCCCGCGTTGTCCACCACAGCCACCGCCGTGTCGCTTGACGCCCACGAGAAGTCCTGCCCCGCCACCCCGTGGCCGCTCGTGTCCCTGGCTTCCGCAGCCAGACGCAGCGTGTCGCCTGCCAAGAGGGTGTCGACCGCGGGTATGACCACCACCGCGCTCACCGACTGGGCCACCGTCACGGCCGCAGAGCCGGAAGCGGTTCCCGCGGCCGCAGTGATCGTCGCCATCCCGTTGCCCGCTGCCGTGGCCAATCCGGCTGAGTCGACCGCTACAACGGTTGTGTCGTTGCTCGACCAGGACACCGTGACGCCTTCCACTACACGCCCGGCCTGGTCGCGCACCTCGGGGGCGAGTTGAGCGGTCTGGCCCAAGGCCGTTAGCGCCAACGTCTCCGGAGTGACCGCGATGATCGTCGCCACTGGAGGCACGACCGTGATTTCAGCGGAACCGGTGATACCCGATGCCGTGGCCGTAACCTCGGCCGCGCCCGCGCCGATCCCGGTCACGAGGCCCGCGTTGTCCACAACAGCCACCGCCGTGTCGCTGGACGCCCACGAGAAGTCTTGCCCTGCCACCCCGTGGCCGTTCGTGTCCCTGGCTTCCGCAGCCAGACGCAGCGTGTCACCTGCCAAGAGGGTGTCGACCGCGGGTGTGACTACCACCGCGCTCACCGACTGGGCCACCGTCACGGCCGCAGAGCCGGAAGCGGACCCCGCGCTCGCGTTGATCGTCGCCGCACCGTTGCCCGCCGCCGTCACAAGGCCCGCCGCGCTCACCGTCGCCACGGCAGCTGTGCTGCTCGCCCAAGTCACCACGGCGCCCGCCATGACGTTGCCCTTCTGGTCGCGCACCTCGGCCGTCAGTTGCACGGTCGCGTCCAGGGCCGTGAACTCGGTCGTGGCTGGAGTCACCGTGACGGTGGTGGGCTCAGGGAAATAGGGCGCGGGTTCCGTCGATCCGTCCCCACACCCGGCGACCCAGGCCAGACCTGCCACTGCGGTGACAACGAGGACGCAGACTCGGCGGGGACGCATGGCTGGTTTCTCCCAGGTTCTTGAAAACACCGCGCCAGCCCCGCAGGTTCGCGGTGGCCAAGCCGATCGTCACCCGTCTCTTTGGCGGACACATTGAGTTCAAGAAAATCTAGGATAGAATCAAGAGTCAACTCTTGTCAAGTCTGGACTTCATCACCGCACCACCCTAAACGACCCCATCATCCCCGCATCCAAATGCTCCGCAATGTGGCAGTGAATCATCCATTCCCCCGGGTTCGACGCCTCCATCAGCAGATCCACCGTCGACCCCACCGGCACCAGCACCGTGTCCTTCCAGGCAAGATTACGGTTCGCCACACCATCACGCGACAACACCAGAAACCGCTGCCCATGCAAATGAATCGGATGGTGCATCGGATGAAACGCGTCCGCATCGTTCCGCAGCCGGATCTTCACCACGTCGCCGAGGCGAAACAGCCAGTCGATCTCGGCGTTCTCCGGAGCGTCACCCGGGGCATCGCCGGTGCCCGCCCCATCCGCACCGCGGCCGGTCACATCCCGCAGGATCCACCGCACCTCGTTCGACGTCGACAGCCAGTTCATGTTGGGCATGCCGTCGGTCCACTCGACGGGCGGCCGGTAGATCGTGTCGATCGAAATGAACTGCTGAACCAGGATGGGCAGCCCCTCGATATCGACGGTCAGCAGGAGTTCGTGGTCGACGGGCCGGTCGAAGTGCGGTCGGAATTCCGCAAGCTCGGCTTCGAGGACCGCATCGGTTCGCATGATCGAGTGGGAGGAGAGGAGGGCGTCGGCCTCTTCAACCGCAGGTCCTTCGACAAGGATGGCGCCCAGGGTGTCGACGGCTGCGTAGAAAGTGCCGCGCATGTGGTCGACAACCTGGACCTGGTTGAGTAGCGAATAGGTCCCGGCGGCGGCGAACCGCACCTCGACGATGTAGCGCTCGGCCGGCGAGATGACGAGCGATTCGACCATCATCTCGCGCTCGAAACGGGACAGGTCGGTGCCCACCAGCTTCATGTCGTGCCCGGCGAAGCTGAGGTTGTAGCTGCGCGTGTTCGACACGTTCGTGACGAAGAAGCGGACGACCTCGCCGGGGCGGACGGTCGCGGCGTAGCGCTCCTCGCCGTTGACCAGCATGACGTTCCCGAAGCGCCCCATGATCGTGAAGTTGGCGGCGTCGCGACCCCAGGGGAGCAGCTCGTCGCCGTCGACCAGCAGGTCGTCCACCATGATGAACTCTTCGCGGGTGGCGGGGCCGAAGTAGTCGGCGCGCGCCGGGTCGACCATCATGTTGCCGTAGAGGCCGCCGTCCTGCTGGATGTCCTCGCGCACGTGCGGGTGGTACCAGTAGAGCCCCGCGTCGGGGAAGACGACCTCGTAGATGAACTCGCCGCCGGGCGGAACCGCGTCCTGGGTGACATCGGGGACGCCGTCGAAGCGGTTCTCGAGGCGGAGGCCGTGCCAGTGGATCGTGGACGGCAGGTCGATCGAGTTTGTGAAACGAATCACAATCCGGGTGTTCTGGGCGACGCGGAGGAGCGGGCCGGGGTATTGGCCGTTGAAGCCGTACATGACGAAGGTGCGCCCGCCGATCCTGCGCTTCACGATGCGGGCTTCGAGGGCGACGGTGTCGCCGTCGGCGACGTGGAGGACTTCGCGGGGTGTCGCCCAGGCGAGGGTTGCCGTGTCGACACCCTCGCCCGGCAGGAACGGGTCCACCGAGGGGCTCACGCCGCGCAGGCCCGGCAGCATGGGGTTGCGCAGCATGGTCATGATCATGTCGCCGGAGCCGCGGATCGAGTCCATCGGCATGGCCATGTTCATGGGCATGGCGCGGGCCCGGGTGGTGTCCTGGGGCGCGGCGCCGGCGGGGACGGCCGTGAGAGCGCCGAGCGCGATGGCCGCCGGGACGAGGACGGCACCCCACCACCGCCGCCCAGCCGAAGCCGCTTGTGTAGTAAACATTACATATTGTAAAGCAGACTTTACAGTTCTAACTCGACCAGGGCGGCACGACCCCGTTCATGCGGGCGTACGCAATCGACTGGCCGAGGTGCTCGTTCATGTGGGTGATGAGCTGCAGGAGCACGGACCAGCTGGCCACTTGCCTTCCGTACAGTTCGACGGGCGCGGCCAGGTCGGCACCGGACATTCCGTCGACGACAGCCCGCACGTGGTCCATCGACGCGGCCAGAATCGCGACGACCTCGTCCTTGTCGGCTCCACCCTCCTCGAACGTCTGGTACTCCACTCCCGCGGGCGGCTCCACCCCGAGGTTCAGGTCCGGATACATGTAGTTGTACCTGGCGATGTGCCGGTACACCCGGGCCACGCTCATCACCCCTTCCATCGGCGACCAGGAGTACGACTCGGCCGGCATGGCCTCGGACAGCGCCACCAGCTTACGGGCCGAGGCCTCGAACTGGCCCTGGAACTCGGCGCGGAAGTCGGGGGTGTCCTGGGCCTGGGCGGGTGCTCCCGGGATGGCGGCTAGCGCGGCGGCGAGGAAGACCGCGGTGGACACGGCGTGCGTCAGGGCATGACGTTTGGGAGTCCGTTGGGACATGGGGCTGGCACTCCTTGCAGGATGAATTCCATCATTTGAGTCATTTCCAACGCGGAGATGAGCCTGAACGCGGGGGGGTCTGAGGGGTGAGGGGTGAGCCGCGGGCACGAGGCGGGTGGCAGTTGAAGTGTTTGTCATTGTCGCCGGAACAGCGGAGAGAGGCAACCGGCAGGGGAGGGGATACCGGAGACGTGGGAGGGTCACGGGGGAGCCTGCGGTCGACAGAGAGAGTTTCATGCGGCGGAGTCTCGGGCCTTGCCGATCGCACGGAAGAGGGCATCGCGGGCGCGCTGCACGGCCTTGGCGGCGTCGAGGTCGGTGGTGGCGGCGGCGAGCTGGTCGAGGGCTTCGAAGGTGACGCCGGGTCGGAGGAAGCGGTCGGCGTCGAGGAGCGACCGGAAGTGCTGGAAGGGGGTGGCGACGTCGTCCTGCCGGTAGGTCTTCCTGACCTTGCCGCTGGCGCTCGTTACCTCGGTGGGGAAGAGGCAGGGCCGGTGGAAGTTGAGGAGGGGGCAGAGGCTGTCGCGGAGGAACGCATCGAGCCGGGGGACGAGGGTGTGGGGGACGTGGACGTGGCCGAGCCACCGACGGACGATGCTGCCGTTCTTGGACTCGACCAGGGCGTTGTCGTTCGAGCGGCGTGGCCGGGATTTGGTGAAGGTGTCGATGTGGAGCTTGTTGAGCAGGTCCGCGACTTCGCTGTTGACGTACTCGCTTCCGTTGTCGGCATGGAAGGCCTGGACGGTGAAGGGGAAGGCGGAGATGAGGTCCTTCAGCACGGGGACCATGTAGCGCTGGGTGATGCGCGGGACGGCTCCAAGGTGTTGGAACTGCGTGACTTCGTCGACGACGTTGACGACGTAGGCGCCCTTGCGGCCCCCCAGATCGCCGAGGTGGACGGTGTCGACGCGCAGGAAGCCGGGCCTGCCGTCCGGCCGCGGCTTGCGGCGCACCCCGAAGCCCACGGGCGTGGACCGGGTCTCGCGGAAGGACAGGCGGCCGGTCCGGTAGATGCGGGACCTGCGGAGGTTGTAGATGTGGCCGTTGGAGATGCCGGCGAGCCGCTCGAAGCGCTCGTCGCCGTGGACATGGCGCATGCGCCAGAAGACCGCCTTGGTGGCGGGTCCGGAGAGCTGTCCGAAGGCCTCGTCGACCTCGGCCAGCAGCGCGGCGTCGCGGGGCGTGTAGCGGCAAGCGAAGGCGTTGGCCGGGGGCTTCCTGCGATGGTCGCGGATCCCCCCGGTCCGGCGGTGCTGCCGGATGAGGCGGGTGACCTGGGCCCGGGAGAGGCCGGTCACCTTCTCGAGGTACCGCTTCACCAGGCCCTTGTCAGGCTTCCCGAGGCCGTGGTACTCGAACCGGACGAGCGTCCGGCGGCAGAAGGCGTAGGCGGAGGTCCGGTCGGCGAGCCCGAAGTCCGCCGGCTCATTGCCCTCGAGGAAGGCGCGGACGTGGTCGAGGGTGCGGATCCGTTCGGTGCGAAGTGTCACGATCATCCTCCAATGATCTCTTCGCCCCGCGCTTCAGGCTCATCCCCCGCTGGAAACCGGCCCCGCGTTCAGGCTCACATGCCGTTGGACAAGACTTTTGATTTGCCACTTCGATTCAACATGATAGACTGATGTTCATGTTCGAGAAATCCCGCCTGACCGGTTTCCGCCCACTCGTGTCGGTGCTCACGCTCGGCGCGATGCTCGTGGTGCCCGCCTGCACCACCTTCCATCCCGTGACCGGCGACCCCAGTCCGGGGGAGCAGGTTCGCGCCCGTTTGACGGCCGAGGGCCAGGTGCGCGCCGCGTCCACCACGGGAATGGCCCGCGAGACCCTCCTGGGCAACTTGCTGGCGATCGAGCCGGACGTTCTCGTGCTCGAGGTGCCCATTCCCGGACTGGTTCCGGAATTGCAGCGGAGCGCCAAGGTGGCGGATACGCTGCGGGTGTCGCGCGCCGACGTGACCGGCGTCGATGTGCAGAAGTTTTCGGCGGTGCGGAGTGGCCTGCTGGCCGGCGGAGTGGTGGCCGTGGGCGTGCTGGGAGTGGCGCTGGCCGGGCACATCGGCTCCTCGGACGGTGGCACCTCGGACCCCACCAACCGGAATGCTCTCCGGCCGGGATTTCCCATCGTGAGGATCCCGATCGGCCGGTAGGACAACGGGTAGAAAAACACCCTGTTGCATATAGTCTTGCATACAGCAGACTCGGTGCATAAGGTGGAGTTCATCGTCCCCACCCATCCGCAGGATTGGCCCTGCAAGGAGGTCCACATGAAAGTTCCCATTTCCGCACTTCAGGCTGTCCGGACGCTTCGGACAACCAGGCTCCTCCTCTTCGCCGCCGCGGTGGCCGCGCTCCTGCCATCGGCCGTCGCCGCACAGACCGGCAGGGTTACGGGCAGCGTGCTCAACGCGACGAACAATTCCCCCATCGGTGTTGCGCAGATCCGGGTTGGAGACACGGGGCTCGGCGGCGTAACGGGCGAAAACGGGCGCTTCGTCGTCCTCAACGTTCCCGCCGGCACCCACGAAGTCTTCGTGGAGCGGATCGGCTACCGCACCATGAGCGAGACCGTGCAGGTGTCGGCCGGCCAGGCTGCGGTGCTGGAATTCCGCCTGAGCGAGACGGCGCTGGAGCTGGACGAGATCGTGGTTACCGGCACCCCGGGCGCCTCTTCGCGGCGCGAGGTGGGGAACAGCGTGGGGAGTGTCCGCGCGGCAACGCTGGAATTCACACCTGCGCAATCGCTGACCGAGATCCTGAACGGACAGACGACGGGCCTCCAGCAGTGGCGCAATGAGGGCCAGGTCGGTGGAGGGTCGAAGATCGTGCTGCGGGGGATCAACAGCATCAGCCAGGACGTCCAGCCGCTGATCTATGTGGACGGTGTCCGCATGAACAACAATTCGGGCATCTACAACAACCGGTCGAGCATCAATCCCGGCCCCCAGGGCGCCCAGACCTCGCCCAATCCTCTCGATCTGATCGACTCGGACAACATCGAACGGGTGGAAATCGTGCGCGGTTCGGCGGCCACGACCCTCTACGGCACCGAAGCGGCGGGCGGCGTCATCCAGATCTTCACCAAGCAGGGGAGGGCTGGCCAGGAAGCGACCTGGACTGCCGAGATGACCGGCGGCACGCGCTTCATGACCGCAAACGCAATGGGCCCCACCCTCGGACAGACGGACGACTGGGGCTTCACGAAGCCCTGGTACAAGTACGGGGGTCTCGGTGAGGTCAAGCTCTCGGTCTCGGGCGGGACCAACCTGGTGCGCTATTTCGTCTCGGGCGGATTCAGCTACGACGACGGAGTCATCGACAACAACGACGACCGTTCGTACAGCATTCGCGGAAACTTTGGAATGCGGCCGGCCTCTTCGCTGAACATCAACCTGAATACCTCGTACATCCACCGCACCACGAACTACATGGAGATGGGCGACAACGGCTCGGGCTTCATGCTGAACGTGCTGCGCGGCTCGCAGGACTACACGAACGCGGCGGTGGACCGTGACAACTTTCAGGGCGATCCGGATCTGATCCTTTTCGACATCACCAACAGTGGCCGGGTGGAACACTTCGTGGGTGGCCTGACGACGACCCACACCGCGGACGGGCTCGGTCTGACGACCCGGCTCACCCTGGGTCTGGACTACACCACGGCCTTCAACCAGCAGAACTTCCCCTTCGACCACGTGCTGCAGCCGCGCGGGCTTCGCAACCTGAACGAGTGGGAACACCGCACGCTGACTTTCGACCTCGGGACGACCTGGGATCACGACATCAGCGAGACCCTGTCGTCCTCGTTCTCGGCAGGCGGCCAGCTCTTCAGCGACTGGGATCACACGACCTACGGCAGCTCGGAGGATTTCGGCGGTCCGGGAGAAAAGACGCTGACCTCCGGTGCCACGACGACCTCCAGTGAAGATCTCCTCAAGGTGGTGAACGCCGGGTTCTTCGCGCAGGAGATCGTTGGCATCAACGACCAGCTGTACCTGACTGCCGGTGTCCGGGTCGATGGCAACAGCGCCTTCGGACAGGACCTCGGACTTCAGGTCTATCCCAAGGTGAGTGCCTCGTACGTCCTTTCCGACGCCGGATTCTGGAACTTCGACTGGTGGCAGGTGATGAAGCTGCGCGCCGCCTGGGGGCAGTCCGGCAAGGCACCGGGCGCCTTTGACGCGGTGCGGACCTGGAATCCCATTTCGGGCTACGAAGGCCAGGCAGGCGTCACGCCGGCCAACCTCGGCAACCCGGAACTCGGACCCGAGAGGTCCACCGAGCTGGAACTGGGCTTCGAGGGGTCGATGGTCGACGACCGCATCGGCTTCGACGTGAGCTGGTACAACAGCGTCACGAGCGACGCGCTGATGCCGGTGACCGCGGCGCCGTCCGAGGGCTTCCTCAACTCTCAGCTGCGCAACGTCGGCGAGTTCAAGAACACGGGCATCGAGGTCTCGGTCACCACGGTGCCGGTCGCGCTCGACAACCTCCGGTGGGAGTTGACGGGACAGGTCTCCACCACCAAAAGCGAAGTCCTCGATCTCGGCGAGGCTCCCGAGTTCTTCCTCGGATGGGGCTCGATTCTGGGGCAGTGGGTGCGCGTCGGCTATCCGATCGTGTCCCTGTGGGGCGAATATGTGTCGAATCCCGACGCGATCGCCGACCCGGTCATCGAAGACAACCACTACTACGGACCCGTCTACCCGACCCACATCCTCAGCGCCAACACCTCGATCAACCTCTTCAAGCGGCTCACCATCTACGCGCTGGGAGAATTCCACGGCGGCCAGTACCAGTTCAACATCATGCCGTGGCAGCAGGTGCGGCGCGGACTCTGGCCCGAGTGCAACGATCTGGGCCTGGACGATCCGAACGATGCCTCGGCCCTGGCTGCGGCCCCTGCCGTCTGGAGGGCCCGCTGTCAGCTGCCCACTCCCAACTTCGACTTCTGGATGAGACCGTCCGACTTCTTCAAGATCCGGACGGTGTCGGCTTCACTGCAAATTCCCGACAACGTCATTCCGGGAGCGACCGGCAGCACGCTGACGGCCAGCGTGCAGAACCCGTGGAAATGGACGGAAGGCGCCGGAATCGATCCCGAATTGACTGTGGGTTACGGCGGTGGCGTCGGGACGTTCCCGGCCCGCTACGAGTACTACCAGCTCCCGGCTCCGGTGATGTTCTCCGTGACCCTGCGGGCCAACTTCTAGGGAAGGAGGGACAGCGTGAACACTTTCAAGAGAAGCTTCCGGTTGCTCGGCGCTGCTGCGCTCCTGGCCCTGCTCCCGGCCTGTGACCTGTTCGATGTCGTGAACCCGGGGCCCATCGTCGACGACGCGCTCAACGTGGAATCCGCCGGAAAGACCGTACTGATCGGTGTGGTTTCCGATGTGGAGGTGGCGTTGGACAACCTGGCGTGGCTCGGTGGACCGGCGTCCACGGATCTCGACGCCGATGCCACGCAGCCGTGGCTGCAGGACGCCGGCGAAGGCCGCCTCACGGTGGTCAACGCCGAGACCAGTTGGAACCCGTTGCAATTGGCTCGCTGGGGAGCCGCGGCGGGAATCCAGCGCCTCAGCGAGACCCAGTCCGACGCTGCCACGAACCAGTACCTCACCGCGGCCTACATGTGGGCCGGCTGGGCAAATCGGGTCGCCGGAGACAACCTGTGCATCGCCGTCTTCGGCGGTGAGGACCGGGACGGGGACGGCATCTCCGATGGGGGCGAGGTGATGGACGTCAATGCCCACTACTCGCGTGCCATCGAGCGCTTTGAAACGGCGATCGGGCGCGCCGGAAGCGGAGGGCACGACTCCATTGCCGTGGCCTCCACCGCCGGTATGGCGCAGGCGCACCTGATGCTCGGCAACTATTCCCAGGCGCAGTCCCTGGCGTCGCAGATCCCGGACGATTTCGTGTGGGCGGCCCATCGTTCGAACAACACGGGACGAGAAGTCAACTCGGTCTACCAGTTCACCCACGAGGGCACCAAGCAGATCACCGTTTGGGGCATGTACAACGACAGCATCGGCCCCGAAACGGACCCCCGGGTGCCCTGGAGGGACATGAACCAGACCTCGGGTGGCGGCGTGAAGCCCTTCTACCGCCAGCTCAAGTACACCGACCGCGGCGACGACTACGCGCTGGCCAAGGGGCACGAGATGCGGCTCATCGAGGCCGAGGCCATGCTGCGCATGGGCGACCGCGCCGGCGCGATCGACAAGATCAACTATGTGCGCGACCGGGTAGGTGTACCGCCGGTGTCCGCTGCCTCGGACGAGGAAGCGTGGCTAGCGCTGGACCGCGAGCGCAACTTCGAGTTGTGGCTGGAGGCGCGCAGGCTGAAGGACAACGCGCGGTTCTCGCGAGAAGGACTCAGCTCCTGGGCGGTGGCGTTCATGCAGGGCCGCCACGACTGCTTCCCGCCGAGCCTGGCCGAGTGCAGCGCGAACGAGAATGTGACGGGGAACGCGTTCTGCAGTCAGAGTTGATCGACAGGGCCACGCTGGGTGATCGGGCGGTGCGCGCCTGACTCCAGCGGGGGCTAAAGAACGGCCGCCGGGGTCGCATGATACGGCTCCGGCGGCCGTTTTGCGTTGGGCCCCTCTATCCGGCCGGAGGCACTTCGTCCGCGTCGAGGAAGCGGGCCGCGAGGCTGGGTGGCGGGACCTCGCAGGCGTCCGCGCGGCCGAACCAGCGAAGGCGGTTGCGCGCGAAGACATTGTAGACGGCGTCCCGCAGGGGACGGGGCACGATCAGGGCGAGAGAGAGGGCCGGCCAGGGGAAGCGCAGGTGCCGCGTGAGGCGCAGGACCGCGGTCGAGGCCGTGTGGACGCCGCCCCGGTCGGCGAGCACGATGGCGTCGGGCAGGGAGTCGAAGTTGCAGTCCGGGTCGCTGAACGCGACCACGCGGCGGGCGGCCTCGGAGGCCAGGGGCGCATATCGAAGCCGTGCGAGGGGGTCGCGCTTGACGGTCCAGCGCACGGTTGCGTTGCAGAAGCTGCAGTCGCCGTCGAAGAGCACGACGGGGCGGGGATCTGTCACTGGGTCTCTCGCGGGCTCTCTGTGCCGGACCATTTGCGTCGGGGGGACCGGGTTCGCGAAAATGCGGGCTGGCATTCCGGGCCCGCAACCCGTGCGGCGTCCGGGCGAGGACGCGAAGCCGGGCGGGCGCGCCCGGTTGAACGGTAACCAATCCTGACGGGCGGATAGCGGAGCCGAGGCGAGATCGCAATGGGCGTGAGGCTGATGGTCGGGACGGCGAAGGGCGGATTCTGGGTGACGAGCGACGATCGCCGCGAGTGGTCGGTGAGGGGGCCGTTCTTCAAGGGGTGGAAGGTGACCGCCGGGCTGCGGCTGGCCGATGGGCGTTTCATGGCCGCCGTGGCGAGCGACATCTACGGGCCCGCGCTGCATGTGTCTCCGGACGGGGAGAGGTGGGAGCAGCTTCGGAGCGGCCCGGCCTACCCGGACGGGAGCGACGCGCGGCTCAGGCAGGTGTGGACGCTGCGCGAAAACCGGGGGACGATCTACGCGGGCGTGCAGGATGCCGGGCTCTTCACCAGCACCGATGGCGGCGAGTCGTGGGTTGCCGTGCCCGGTCTTAACGAGCACGAGACGCGCGGGGGGTGGGTGCCGGGTGCGGGGGGTCTCTGCTGTCACGCGCTTCTGTTCGACCACACGAATCCGCAGCGCTTCTGGTGCGGGATTTCGGCGGTGGGCGTCTTTCGCACCGACGACGGCGGGGCCACCTGGACGCCGAAGAACCAGGGCGTGCCGGTGGCGCTCGAAGACGAGGACCACAAGGGGATCGGCACCTGCGTCCATGCGCTCGCCCAGGATCCCGACGATCCGGAGCTGATCTACCGGCAGGACCATCTGGGCATGTTCCGCAGCCGTGACGGGGCGGACAACTGGGACCGCAACGAACAGGGTCTCGCCGCCTCCTTCGGTTTCCCGATCGTTATCGACCGCGCCACCAGGACACTCTTCGCGGTGCCGCTGGAGGCGGATCAGTACAGGGTGCCCGTCGGCGGGGCGCTTCAGATCTTCCGCAGCACCGACGGCGGGGACAGCTGGCACACCGCGTCGGCGGGCCTGCCCGCGGCCAATTCGTTCGGCATCGTTCTCAGGGGTGCGATGGCGGTCGACAACCTGGATCCCGGCGGCGTCTATTTCGGGACCACATCCGGAAGCCTGCACGCCAGCAGCGATCTGGGCGAGAGCTGGACGAACCTGCCCGCGATCCTCCCACGCATCCTGCACGTCTCGGCCTGGGTATAGCGGCCCGTGGCAAGAGTCCCCGCTGCGTTCGACCGGCGATGCATCCCGGGCCGCTCCTGATGGCCACGGTCACAGTCTCCCTGCCTTCGTTACTGGACCCCGTCACCGGGGGCGTTCGGGAGCTGATCGCGTCGGGCGCGACCCTGCGCGAGGTCTTCGCCGACCTCGTCGACCGCGAACCCCGGCTCAAGCCACACCTCTTCAACGAGGCCGGCGAACTTCGGCGCCATGTGCTCTGCTTCCACAACGGGACCAATACGCGCTGGCTGGATGGGTGGGACGGGCCGGTGGCAGACGGCGACACGGTCCTGTTCATGCAAGCGGTCTCGGGTGGGTAGCAGGTCCATGAACGAGACCCCGCTGCATTCGGCCGACGCCGCATCCGCGCCGGGCCGCCACGCGAGACCCATGGTGACCGCCGACCTGGCCGCGTGGGGTCTCGGTCTCCCGCAGGCGCACCGGGGCTGATCGCATGCCGTCCTGGTTCAAGCGCTACCTTCTCCCGGGGCTGGTCTTTCAGTCCATCATCATCGCCGGCGGGTACGGGACCGGTCGGGAACTCGTGGAGTTCTTTCCTCGAGTACGGGGTCATCGGCGGGCTGCTCGCCATGGTGCCGGCGACGATCGTGGTGAGCATCACCTGCATGGTCGGCTTCGAGTTCGCGCGCGCATTCGAGAGCTACGACTACCGCTCGTACTTCCAGCACCTGCTGGGGCGCGGCTGGATTTCGTACGAGGTCGGCTACCTCTCGGCGCTCATGCTGATCCTCGCGGTGATCGGGGCCGCGGCGGGCACCTTCCTCCTGGAGACCTTCCAGCTGCCGGGCTGGATCGGCGCGGTGGGGCTGCTGCTGGCGATCGGGGTGCTGGTCTTCAAGGGGACGGAGACGATCGAGCGGTTCTTCGCGAGCTGGTCCTTTCTGCTCTACGGCGCATATCTGGTGCTTTTCGTGTGGAGCATGGCGAGTTTCGGCGACCGGATCGCGGCGGGGCTGGAGGGGGGAGAGGTGCGGGCCGGATGGTTCTCGTCGGGTGTGCGCTACGCCGCGCTGCTGGTGGCTCTGGTGCCGGCCATGCTCTTCGCGACGCGCCATATCCGCCGCCGCCGGGAAGCGCTGTGGGCCGGCGCGCTGGCCGGCCCGATCGCGATGATCCCGGCCGTCCTGTTCTACCTGGCCCTGGTGGGGCAGTACCCGGCGGTTCTCGATCGGCCGGTGCCGGCCAACCACCTGCTGGAGATGCTGGGCTCGCGCCCCTTCCAGATCACCTTCCAGCTCATCCTCTTCGGGACGCTGATCGAGACCGGGTCGGGGCTCATCCACGCATTCAACGAGCGCATCGACAGCGTCTACCGGTCGCGCGGCGGAAGGATGCCGGCTCGCCTGCGGCCGCTGACGGCCGTACTCCTTCTAGTGGCCGGCTATCTGCTGTCGCGCGTCGGGCTCATCGACCTGATTGGAATGGGATACAACGCCATGAGCTTCATTTTCATGGCGATCGTCGTCGTTCCCCTGCTCACTGTGGGGGTCTACAAGCTGCGCGGCCGGGCATGGGCCGCACGAGAAAGCTCGCCGGGCGAGCAGAAATGAGTATATGAGTATATGAGTAACTCGACCCCCCCACGCAGCGCGGTTGACGCAACGAGAACGGGACGCGGCCACGAGGGTGCGCCTGCGGGAGATGCGCTGGCGAGCACCATCGAGCGACGCCGTTTCCTGGCAACCGCAGCCGCGGCTGCCGCGGCCGGAGCCCTCAAACCGGCGTCCCTTGGCGCCGACGCGGGCCGTCCCGGCGCGGCTGCCGCATCGCTGCCCATCCCCCAGACCCCGCCCCAGGAGGCGCCACCTCCGGTCCCCCTCGGGAACGGCGAGCCCCCGGCGCTCCAATTCCAGGCCTATCCGGGCGGAACCGGTGCCCTCATGGAGAAGCTCTGGCACGAAACCGGCGGCAATCCCTTCGAGCGCACCGCAATCGGCATCGAGCCCTGGAGCGGTCCGGTTCCCACCGAGGAAGAGGACATCGTCTTCCTCCCCGTACACCGCCTCGCTGCGCTGATCCGCGAGCGGCACATGTCGCCCTCGGAGCTGACCGAGGTCTACCTCGAGCGCCTCAAGCGGCTCGATCCCGTTCTCCTCTGCGCGGTGACCATTCTGGAGGGCCGGGCGCGGGAGGAAGCGCGTCAGGCCGACCTCGAGATCGCGGCGGGCGACTGGCGCGGACCCCTGCACGGCATCCCCTACGGGCTCAAGGACCTGTTTGCGGTTGCGGGGACGCGCACGACGTGGGGTTCGGCCGAATTCAGCCACCAGTTCACCCGGGATGACTCGGAGGTGGCGGTGCGGCTGCGCGACGCGGGCGCCGTTCTGGTGGCCAAGCTAGCGACCGGCGAGTTCGCGCGCGGCGACCGCTGGTACCGCGGCAGAACCCTGAACCCGTGGAACCTGGACGAGGGGTCGAGCGGGTCGTCGGCCGGTCCCGGGTCGGCCACGGCGGCCGGCTGTGTGGCCTTCGCGATCGGCACCGAGACGCAGGGGTCGATCGTGTCGCCGTCGCGGCGCTGCGGGCTGACCGCGCTGCGGCCCACATTCGGCCGCGTGAGTCGTTACGGCGGCATGGTCCTGTCGTGGAGCATGGACAAGACCGGGCCGATGTGCCGGAGCGCCCTCGACTGCGCGGTTGTCTTCAATGCGATTCACGGGTCGGACGTGAAGGACCCGGCATCGCTCACCACACCCTTCCGCTTCGATCCCGACCCCGACCTGGCCGCGATGCGCATCGGGTTCGACGAGGACGCGCCCGAGTCCTTCGTCGATGGATTGCGCGCGCTCGGCGCCGATCCGCAGCCCATGCCCGAGATTCCCGACTTCCGCTCGAACGCGCTGGGCGTCGAGTCGTCGGCTGCCTTCGACTTCCACGTCGCGCCGGGTGGCGATCTGGAGCCGATCCCGGAAGACCTCGACGAGGACGAGCGCCGCCGGCGCGGCAGGTTCCGGGGCGGCAGGGACGTCCCTGCGCTCAACTTCGTCCAGTCACAGCGCCGCCGCCTGATCCTGATGAAGCAGATGGCGGAACTCATGCAGGGCTTCGACATGTTCGTGAGCGGCTCGGGGCTGGTCGGGCTCACCAATCAGACTGGCCACCCGGCAGCGGTGGTCCCCTACGAGTTCGGCGAGCGCAACCCGGATGCGGAAAGCCCGACCACGATGCCGCTGACGACCACGCTACTCGGCAACCTGTTCGCCGACGACAAGATCCTGAGTGTGGCGCACGCGTTCCAGAAGGGGACGGACTGGCACCTGAGGCGGCCGGAGATCGAGTAGGCGACGACCCCGATTGCTGCCTTGGAGCATCATTCGCGCGTCGCGGATGGACAGTGGAGCAGTCATTCATTAAAATGAATAATGACGCATTTATTCTTTTGATGTATTATCATGCTTACACTCGACCAGATCAAAACTCAGCTGGACCGCCTTGATGGCGAGCCTGCCGACTCGCTCGAATCCGACTCGCTCGAATTCAAGTCGTGGAACTCGAGTGGGTCTGCCCGCAAGACCCAGATCCGCGAGATTCGGGAAACGGTGGTTGCGTTCGCGAACGCGAGCGGAGGGTTTCTCGTCCTCGGGATCAGCGACAGAAAGCGGTCACGCGCGGACGCAATCCACGGCGTGGCCGATCTCGACGCGGATTCTCTCCGCCGGAACATCTACGATGGTACGGAACCTCATATCCTCGTAGAAGTCAGCGAACTGAAGGAGCCTGAGGGCAGAGTGCTGGTGGTTCGCGTACCGCCAGGTATGCCGCCGCACACCACTTCGGATGGCGTGGCCAAGATAAGAATCGGCAAGGACAGCAAGCCGCTGACCGGATCCAATCTGGCCAATCTTGTTGTGTCTCGAGGCAGACGAGACCTCACTGCAGAAACCCTGCCGGATGTGCGATTGTCCGACCTCGATCCAGATCAATTCGCCCGCCTACGCCGTATGGTCAGGGCCGATCCGGACCGAAACGATCTGGCGGAGCTCGGGAACAGAGAGCTGGCGGAGGCGCTCGGCCTTACATCGAGTAGAGGCGTTACCCTGGCGGCAGTGCTCCTCCTCGGATCGCGTTCCGCGCTTTCGCGCTCCGTCCCGCGACATGAGCTGGTATTCTCCAGAACGCGTGGCTCTACGGGATACGATGTCCGCCGAGACCTGCGTGCCCCCCTGTTGGAGACACTCGAGGAGGTCCGGAACCTGCTTACCGTGAACCTTCGAGTCATGCCCATCGGGCCTGCCGGGTTCCACCAGCTTGAAATCCCGGACATCACATGGTGGATCGCGCGCGAAGCCGTGCTGAATGCGCTGGTTCACCGCGACTATTTCCTCCACCAGTCCATTCACCTGCGTCTCTCCAGTGGTCGCGTGGAGATAACCAGCCCCGGCGGATTCATAGGGGGCGTTACTGCTGAGAACATCCTCCGCCACCCTCCCGTTCGGCGTAACCCGCTGCTTGCAGATGTTCTTCAGACGATCGGCCTGGTGAATCGGCTGGGTCTCGGCGTCGACCGCATTTTCGAGGAATCTCTTGCACTTGGGAAGGATCTTCCTCGCTACGAGGCTGACGAATCCCACGTGAAGCTGGTTTTGCCCACGCGGACACACGCCGACTTTGCCCGATTCGTGCAGGACATGCGAAACGGAGGTGAAGAGCTTGGGGTCGACGACCTGATTGTTCTCCGCGGGCTGGCAAGGCGCCCGGTTCTGGACCGGTGGTCCGCGGCCAAGCTGCTCCAGCTGTCAGCCGACGAGGCCGCGGAGATTCTGGTCTCACTCAGGACGCGCGGTTTCCTCGTTCCCCAAGGAAGGGGCCGAGGCACGAAGTACCGCCTGGCCCGTCGTCACTCGGCACTGATTGAATCCACCGAGGGAAACCAGGACATCTGGCTGGACGAGGAATCGGTGCGGCTCCGCGTGCTCGCGATTCTCCCCGAGCGGGGCCGTCTCACAAATGCGGAGATCCGACGATTGTCGGGTTACTCCAGAACTCAGGTCCTGAAGCTCATGCGCTCACTGCGCGAGGAGGGACTGGTCAGAGTCCGGGGCCGTGGGCGCGGAGCTCACTACGTCTCGGCTGCCCAGGAGTAGAGTCCAGCCGGCGGCGCTATCTTCCCCCGTCCCGCGGGACCGGGCTAGCAATGCCGCCGGGCATACGGCCTGTCCGGCCAACGCTTCAAACGGAGTCCGAAGCGCTCATTCTTCAGGAATCAGCCCTCGTCGACAACCTGCCTCACCGTGTCGTCGGCGAGATCGAACATGCCCTGCAGGATTTGTTGCCGCCGCATCTTCAGCTCTTCCACCCGTCGCCAGAGAGCTTCCCGAACCCGGTTCAGCGCCTCTGCCCTCACCTTCGCCGACAGCGTGGTCTCGTTGCTAAACTCGTACTTCTCAACCGCGAAATCCGCGATGTCAAGTATGTTTTCCCCGACGATGTTGAAGTCGATCATGCTCTTGACTGTGATCGTCCGTTCCCGAGAATCACTCATGGTATTGGTTGCTCCTGCGTACGGATGAAGAGCCGGGCATCAATTCCCATCGGGATCAGCCGTTCCGAGGGCTCTGACGGCCTCGGCTGGGGACTCGAATACGTCAAACATCTTGTCGAATCCGCTCACAGCTACAATCTCGCGATTGAAGCCTGACAATGAGCAGAGTGCGAGTTTCCTGATCTGCCTGGCAACAACAACACATGCGTGAAGGCCGGCGCTGGTAATAAAGGACACTCTCTCGAAGTCCAATACCAGAATTCGCTCGTCGCTGTCAAGCTCTGCTTCGAGCAGATCCTGAAAACGCCTGGCATTGCCGCTGTCGATGCGCCCGAGCAGCCTGGCAATCAGGACATTCCCTGCGTGTTCCCACTTTACTGCGATTCTCATGCTTCAATAATCGCCTTTCCAGGATAGATGCCTTGACCGCATGCGCGCGCCCCCGTCACGTTGGGGCAAGCACCCGTACGACTCTTCCTCCCATGGCCCGCCCGACTTTCAATATTGCACGATACGCCCCTGCTCGCCGTCGAACAACCGGCACGGGGCCGTCCCGAGCCGGGTATGGGCACGGCGCGGCAGCCTGCGCGCTCATCGCGGTTCTCGCGTGCACGGCAGGCGAGTCCTCCAATGCCGGCGATGGGCATGTAGATGATTCCGCGGCCATGACCGCCGCACCGGACAGCATGACCCCGGCACCCCCGCCGTACGGCTCCCTCGATCTCGAAACGGCCCTGTCTCTCGCGGCGATGCCCCTCTCCTGCATCGACCGTCCCCACGCTCTGCGCCCCGACCGTGCTGGGTACATCGACGACGTGGCCTACACGAGGCGTCGCGGCTTTGAACAGGAACGCGCCTTCTACGGTTGCTGGGACTGGCACTCGGCGGTCAATTCCACCTGGGCGATGGTCCGCCTGGTCAAGGAGATGCCGGAGCTGGCGGTAGCCCCGCTGATCCGCGAGAAGCTCAGGGATCACCTCTCCGAAACCGCCATGGCGGGGGAACTGCAATACCTGACGGACAATCCCTCCTTCGAGCGCCCCTATGGCTGGGCGTGGCTGCTGCTTCTGCAAGGTGAACTGGCGTCCTGGGAGGATCCCGACGCGGCGATCTGGGCAGCGCGGCTCGATTCGGTCACGAATCTTGTGAGCGATCGCCTGGTCGGCTACCTGGGGGAGCTCGAGGGACCGGTGCGGACGGGCGTGCACCCCAACACCGCGTTCGCGATCGCGACGAGCCTTCAGGCCGAGGCGATGCGTGACAGGCCTGAACTGGAGGCGGCGCTTCGGGACGCGGCTGTCCGCTTCTTCGGTGGGGACCGGCGGTGTCCGACGGCGTATGAACCAGGGCGTTCCGACTTCGTGTCACCGTGCCTGGAAGAAGCGGCGCTGATGGCGATGGTGATGGAGCGCGACGCCTACGTGGCATGGCTGGACGACTTCCTTCCCCCTCTGGACTCCGATGACTTCGCCACTCTGCGTGATCCTGCTCCGGCGGGTCCCAGCGAGGATCCGCCTTCGGAAGGCGGCGCCGTGATCACCAACGACTCGCTGCGGGCCGTGCTGGGCGCGCGCTCGCATCTGATCGGACTTGCGTTCACGCGCGCGGACGCCATGTTGCGGATCGCGGACGCCCTGCCGGCGGACGATGCCCGCGGCGCCGGGCTGCGGGATCTTGCGGGGGTGCACGCGCGGGCGGGGTTCGAGACCATGTTCGACGCCGATTACGCCGGATCGCACTGGATCGGGTCGTTCGCGCTCAAGTACCTGGTGCAGGCAACGAGAGGGAGCGGGTCATGAGCAGAGTGATTGGAAACTGCAAGCATTTTGTGCTAGCACTCGGGTTTTCCGTTGCCGTGCTGGGGGCAGCGGTCGCCGCTGGGCCGCTGACTGCCCAGGGCACCGTCGTCTCGCGCGGGACGCCCGCCGAAGTGGGGATGTCGGCAGGGGTCCTCGCGGGAGGCGTGGCGCTGTACGAGGAGGCGATCGCGAGCGGCGAGGTGGTGGGCGCCGTGCTGCTCGTGGCGAGGGACGGGAAGATCGTGCTGCACGAGGCGCTGGGGTGGCGGGACAGGGCGCGCGACATCGCGATGGAGCCGAACACCCTGTTCCGGATGGCATCGAACACGAAGCCCGTGGTCGCAACGGGCATCGCGATGCTCGTGGAGGACGGGAAGCTGGCGTACGACGACCTCGTGCGGGAGCACATTCCGTCGTGGGACAACTACAGGGCCGGATTCATCAACATCGGCCACCTGCTGTCGCACTCCAGCGGGCTGAGGATCCCGACGCTCTTCCTGCAGCCGTACATGGAGCCGAGTGCGCGGCATCCGGACGCACCCACTCTCCAGCTCGAGGTCGCGCGCTTCGGCGATGTGGGTGCCGAGGTGACGCCCGGAACCAGCTACAGCTACAACAACCCCGGCTACAACACCCTGGGAGCGTTGACGGAGATGGCGTCCGGGATACTGCTGGACGAGTATCTCGACCAGGAGATCTACACGCCGCTGGGCATGCACGACAGCTACCACCACGAGGTCGACGAGAAGATGGACGGCAAGCTCGACCGCATGTCTGTCGTCTACTACGAACGCGACGGGGAAGGCGGCTGGGTGCCGGGGTGGACGCCGGGCGATGAGCCGCAGGTCCCGTTCGTGCGCGCGTCCGGCGGAATGATCTCGACGGCCGAGGACTACGTGATCTTCTGCCAGATGTTCCTGAACGGCGGTGTGTACGACGGCCGGCGCTACCTGTCGGAAGAATCCGTGGCGCTGATGACGTCGCCCAAGATCCGGACGAACCCCGGCTCGGACGGTCCGCCTTCGTACTACGGCTACGGGTGGAGCGTGTCTGCCGACGGTGTCTTCGCGCACGGCGGATCCGACGGCACCAACGCGTTCGTCGACCCCGACAACGGGCTGATCGTGCTGGCCTTCACGCAGACGCCTCGGGGAGCGAGACCGGTGGGGCGGTTCCTGGAGGTGGTGAGGGACGCGATCGAGCGGTAGGGCGGTCCGCGGGCCGCCAGGGCGGCTACGACGCCAGATACAGCTGGATCAGGCGCCCGGCCGCTTCGTCGGTCGCCTCGAATGCGGTTTCCCCGCCCTGGTTGGTCGCCACCATCACCGCGAAGTCCCGCTCGGGCGCCATCCAGACCACGGCGTACCAGCGCAGGTTGCTGCCTGAGTGGGCCAGGGCTCGTCCACCCGCCCATTCCCTGTTGGTGACGGCCCACCCCGACGCGTAGCTGAACCCCTCGGCCGGGGTGTGCAGCCGCTGGATCGTCCCGGGCTGCAGCAGGTCGGCCCGCCCCTGTTCGCCCGCCAGGTGCATCGCGATATAGCGTGCCAGGTCCTGCATGGTCGCGTGTACGGTGCCGGCAGGACCGATGCCGGGCGGGTTGTCGGCGCGCGGGTCATCCGGTTCCAGCGCGATTCTGGCGGTGCCCTGTCCCAGGTGGCCGCGGGGCTGGTCCATTGCGCCCCTCACTCCCGGTGCGCCGAATCCCGTGTCGTCCATTCCGAGGGGCGCGAACAGGCTTGTCCGGATGAAGGTCTCCCACTGCTGCCCGGTGGCGGCTTCGACTGCGGCGCCCGCGATCATGTAGCCCACGTTGGAGTAGTGGTAAGTCTGCAGCGGCGGGAACTCCGGGGCGGTGCCGAGGACCTCCATGGCGAAGGCGCGTCGCTGGGTGGGCAGCGGATCCGTACTCGTGACCATTTGTGTCCAGGTCGTGAACTGGCTCAGGTCGTTGGTGAAGCCGCCGCGGTGGGCGAGAATCGGTTCGATCGCGACGGGGCGCAGGTCGGTGTGAATGCCGGACAGGTCGGGGAATGCCGCACCCAGCGTGGTGGTCCATTCCAGGGTGCCCTGCTCGACGAGGAGGGGGACCACGGTCGATGTCATCGACTTGGTGATCGAGCCGAGGTGCCACTTGTCGTAGATCGTGACCGGGACGAGCGACCCGTGCGCCCGCGTCCCAACCGCGCCGACATCCACCAGCCCGCCGCTTGTGACGATCGCGCCGGCAAGTCCGATCAGGCCGTGCTGGCGACGCACGTCCAGGAGCAGCGCGCCGATCGGAGATGCGACCACGGTCAGGGTGGCAGTGCCCGTCGCGCCCTGGCTGGTGGCGGTGAGCGTGGGCGTGCCGGGCCCGGCGCCGGTTACGAGGCCGTCATCGCGAACCCATGCCTGGCTCGCCTGCGAGGTGGACCAGGTGATGGCGGGGTTGGCAACCGGCTGCCCGGAGGCGTCGGTTACGGTTGCCGTGAAGCGGATCGTGTCGCCGACCTCGACGGATCCCGTGGCGGGCGATATCTGGATGGTGATTGTGGGGGAGGGCGGAGCGACGGGCGCGGTGGGTTCGTCGGCGCCGGAGCAGGCGGCCGCCAGGACCACGGCGGCGAGGTAGCCGGTAGCGACTACACGGGTGAGGGCCCGCATTGTGGCCTCCCTTCAGCCATGGCGACTCCCCGCGGGCTAACGCTGCTCCCGCTTGCGCCAATAACGCGCCAACCCCCACCAGGAATCGAAGAACCCCGAGGCGGTCGCATACATGCCGCTGTGTCCCTCCGGCGCCCTCTTGCCGACCCGGGCCGCCACCCAGTCGGAAAACGCCCGGGCGCGCTCCCGGTCGCCTGCGAAGGCGCCGTTGCCCAACGAGTCGCGCACCCAACCCGCCCACGCGTCCAGCTCCCCGCTCAGCTCGGCGAAATGGGCATGGAGATCCCGGTACGGACCGAAGTGCGTTGCCACGATCCGTTCCGGCCCCCAGACCATCACCCTGTCCATGCTGGCCTTCCACATCTTGACATCGATGTCTGGCGGCGGGGTCACGGGGATCGCGGGCCCGCCACGGATCCGGATTCCCCCCACGTCGCCCACCCAGGCGGTCCCTGTCGCGGCTTCGTAGTAGGCGACATGGTGCTTGGCGTGCCCGGGGACGTAGGCCACCTCGAAGCGGCGTCCCCCCAGCGCGACGACATCCCCCTCGTCTACAACGCGAAGCGACGCTTGCGGCACCGGGAGGAAACTACCCCACAAGGTCGCCATCGCGTCGCCGTAGATCCGCCCTGCCGAGGCAAGGAGGCGGGACGGATCCGCCATGTGGGGCGCGCCCACCGCGTGCACATGCACGATCGCGTGGGGCGCTTCCCGCACGATGGCGCCGGCCGCCGTCGCGTGGTCGAGGTGGATGTGGGTGAGGAGGATCGCGCGCACGTCGTCCAAAGTGTGCCCCAGCTCTGCCAGGCCGGCGCGCAGGGCGTGCAAACGCGCCTCGGGACCCGGGTCCACCAGCGCGATGCCGCCCCCGGGGAGCTCCAGCACGCCGACCCCGATGATCGTGGCGCTGCCCTGGAAGTGCACGTCCACCAGCGATGCGCCGCCGCCGATGCCATGTACGGAGGCGGTTGCCGTGGCGGGACGGCGGTCCTCCCGCAGGCGCCCCGTGACCGTCACCTGCCGCCCTGCTCCGTAGTCATCGGGTCCTTGTGCGTCCCCCACTTCTCAAACCACTTGCGCAGGTAGAGCTGCGTGCGCAGGAAGTTCGACGGGCGCCGGCTCGTGCCGTGCCACTCGCCCTGGAAGCGCACCATGACAGTCGGTATGCCCAGGTACTGGAGCGCCTGGTACATCTCTTCGGTCTGGGGCATCGGGGTGCGGATATCCATCTCGCCGGTGAGGAACATGGTGGGCGTGGTGACGTTGCCGACGTAGAAGATGGACGACCGGTCGATCCACTCGGCGGGGTCTTCCCAGAAGGGCTCTTCGAAGGTGCGGAAGTAGCCGATCGCGTCGGAGGTGCCCATCGCCGAGATCCAGTTGACGATGGGGCAGTTGGCGGACGCGGCGCGGAAGCGGTCGGTGTTGCCGACGATGTAGCTGGTGAGGATGCCGCCGCCCGAGCAGCCGAAGACGAAGAGGTTGTCCTCGTCGACATAGCCGCGTTCGAGCATCTCGTCGACGCCGTTCATGAGGTCGGGGAAATCGGCGCCCGGGTAGTCGTGGTTGATCGCGTTCGCGAACTCGGTGCCGTAGCCGGTCGAGCCGCGGGGGTTGGTGTAGAGGACGACGTAATCGTTTGCGGCGTGCTCCTGGAACGCGAAGTTGAATCCGCCGTTGTACATGCCGTGCGGGCCGCCGTGGATGATGAGCATCAGGGGGTATTTGCGCGACGGGTCGAAGTCGGGCGGCTTGACGATCCAGCCCTGCACGCGAAAGTCGTCGGTCGAGTCGTACCAGACTTCCTCGACTTCGCCGAGCGTCGTGTGGCCCAGGACATCGGAATGCACGTCGGTGAGGCGGGTTATCGCCTCGGGGTGGGTGAGGTTGAAGCGGTAGATGTCGCCGGGCTCGTGGGCGCTCGAGATCGTGCCCACCGCGACGCCGTCGTCCGAGAAGGAGGACATGGCGAAGAGGTGCTCGCCCGATGTGAGCATGCTCACCCCCCCCTCCAGCGACACGAAGTGCAGTTGGCGGTAGCCGTCGCGGCTGACGTTGAAGTAGAGGCCGCCGCCGTCGGGCGCCCAGGTCATCGGTCCGACCTGGCGGTCGTAGTCGCCCGAAATGACGCGTGAGCCGGACCCATCGCGATTCATGACGTGGATCTTGACGTTCCGGTAGGTGTCCCGGTGCTCTTCAATGCCCGTGTAGGCGATGAGCGACCCGTCGGGGGAGGGGACGGGGCTGCTGTCGGGACCGCGCCGGTGGGTCAGCTGGCGGATGTCGCCGCTCGCTACCGACACCGCGTAGATCTCGGACTCCTGCCAGTGTTCGGGACGGTCGGCGTCCTCCGCGCGGAACGAGGTGAAGTAGATCTCGGTCCCGTCCGGGCTCCACTGGATGGACGAATGGTTCCAGTCACCGCCGGTGAGCTGCCGGGGGGTGCCTCCATTTGCCGGCACCACGAAAACATGCGTCCACCCGGTGTCGACGTATCCGATGCCGTCACGTTTGTAGGCGGGGCGTTCGACGACCTTGGGCTCGCGCTCCCACTCGGCGCCGTCGGGCCGGTCGGGCAGATCCACCCCGGCGAAGTCGGCCCTGTCGGACACCCGGCTCGTGAAGGCGATCCAGTTGCCGTCGGGCGACCAGCGGGGGTTGGACGGCCCGTTCTCGAGACGGGTGATCTGAGTACTCAGCCCCTCGGCGTCCATCCAGCGGACAAAGAGCTGGGAACCCTTCGGATCTCCCGCCGCCGTGTAGAGAATGCGGGTGCCGTCGGGAGACCACGCGGCGCCGCCGCCGTCGACAAGGTGCCGGTCCCTGGAGCCGTCGGCGTTCATCATCCGCAGGGATGACTTGCGGCTGTCGTTGACCCTGTCGATCCAGCCGCGGGTGTAGACGATCCGCCGTCCGTCGGGCGAGATCTGTGGATTCGACACCGTCTCCATGTCCATGTACTGGTCCAGGGAGAGGCGCTGCTGGGCGGTGGCGGGAGTGGCCAGGACCGCGGCCGCCAAAACACCGGCAACAATGCGGGAAAGCAAGAGCGGAACGGGGCGGTGGGGTGTCATGACGTTTCTCCAGTCAATTCGGGTGGTTCTCTCCTGATCGCGCGACCCGGGTAGACCCCCTCGACCAGAGTCCCATCGCGCACCACCGGCGTTCCACCCACCAGCACATGCATGAATCCGCGCGAAGGAGTCGCCGGGGCGTCGTAGTCGGCCATGTCCAGCACCGTCTCCGGGTCGAAGAGCGCCAGGTCGGCGTCGGCGCCTTCCTGCACGCGACCCTTGCGCGCCATCACCGGCGCCGCCCCCTCGACCCGTCGCGCCGGCAATATGGTCATCTTGGCCAGCGCGTCCATCAGGCTGATGACGCCGCGGTCGCGCGAATAGTGGCCCAGAATGCGCGCGAACGTTCCGGCCCCGCGCGGGTGCACGGAGAGGAAGAGGAAGGGGATCCCGTCGCTCGCGGCGATCACGTCCGGCTGTGCGACGATCCATTCGTTGGTCATCTCGTTGCGCCCATGGATGACCACCCAGCCGCCCTGCTCGCGATACAGCGCGAATGTCTCCGCGTTGAGCCGCTCGGCCTGTCCCGGCCACTGCAGACGCTGGTACTCGGAGTCGTCCAGCCCCTCCCAGGGGTCGAACAGGGCGGACTCGATGAAGGTCGACGAAGCGGTGTAGGGATACGCTTCCGTGGTGACGTCCAGCCCTCTCTCCGCGGCCCCGCGCACCAGGCCCACCGCGTCCATGGCCGACTCGTCCGCGGAGGAGTTGAGGTGGACGATGTGCAGCGATGCTCCGGTTGCCGCCGCATTGGCGATGACTTCCTGGAAGGGCCCGAGATTGCCGCCCTCGTCCGCCGCCCGCAGATGCACGTACGCCGGCACGCCGTGCGCCGCGGCAGACACGAAGAGGTCGAAGATCTCGGTGCGGGACGCTCCGGGGGTGTAGGTGATTCCGAAGCCGTAACCGAGGCCGCCCTCTTCCAGGCCGCCCTCCATCAGCGCGGTCAGCTCGGCGGTCTGGGCATCGTCCAGCGACTCGTAGATGATGTCCGATCCCATCGACTCGTTTACGCCTGGGGGGAGGGTCGCCTGGTGGCCGACATCGATGCCCGCGAGGAGCTTGGTCCGCGCATTCGGGTGGCTCACCGTGGCTCCGAAGTTGAGCAGGGTCCGTCCCTCGCGCGACGCGTACCAGGAGGCCACCGGGTAGACGCCGATCTCCATCTCCAGTGCGGTCGTCACGCCGTCCAGCGCCTGCAGTCGTTCGCTCACCGAGTCCTGGCCGTGGGCGTGGAGATCGATGAAGCCGGGCGCGACGACGAGGCCCGTCGCGTCGATGGTGTCCACGCCTTCGAGCGCCGCCTCGGTTATCTCGATGATCGTGCCGTCACGGATCGCGACGTTGCGAGGAGCGTCGAGTCCGGTTTCCGGATCCATGACGCGCCCGTTCAGGATCACGAGGTCGTGTGGTGAGCTGCCCAGGTACCAGACAAGGACCACCGCGACAGCGGCGGCCGCCAGGAGCAGGAGCAGGTTGCGGGGGTTTGCGGCAGACTGTGGCATGGCAGGGTCCGTCTCCGTGGCTGCGGGGTCTTGGTGTCTCAGATTCCGCAAGGAGGGAGCCGGGCGCAAGGCTCCTGTTGCGCCGCGCGGGCTACGGGCCGCCCTGCAGGAGTTCCGTCCCCGGGTGGAAGGCGGCCCAGGCGGCCCAGAAGGCGACGTAGGCGTCGCTGATCGGTCGGAGGCGGCGGCCGGTGCCTGCCAGCTGGCCGGCGATGGGGGTTCCGTCGACGGCCCAGGTCGTGCCGGTCAGGTCGTCGACGACTCCTTGCTCGCCTGCGACGAACCGGGCGGGCCGGCCGCCGATCTCCTGCCGGTAGGCCATGGCCGCCGCTCTGGTGCCGTCCCAGATCACCATCGCGGGGGCGCCTTCCCAGGTGAAGGAAAAGACGGCGTGCTCACCCGCCGATGCCATCGCGCTGAAGGGGAAAGCCTGCGGCGGAGAGCCGGAAGAGCCGCCGGGAAGCCCCAGCACGCGCTCCTTGGGTGGCAATCGCTGATCCTGGAGCGGAATGGGCTGGTCGACGAAGTCGGCGTTGTGGGGGTCCTCGTAGTCATCGCCGTACGGGTTGCGGACGTAGAGCCGCCAGTCCTCGAACCCGCCGGGGGCGCCCACCATGCGCGAGTCGGGGTGCAGGGACTTCCACCCATCCATCCTCATCTCGACCACGGGCAGCCGTGCCAAACGGGTTCCGGATCGCGGGCCACAGCGCGCCTCGCCGAACATCTGGGGCCAGAACGACTCGGGGACGTTGGTATCGTACATGACGAGGTTGGCCTGGTAGAGCAGTCCGGACACGCGCATTTCGGCGCCGTCGACCGCCTGCCGCTGAAAGGCCAGAGCCGACCCGGTCAGGGGGCAGTAGGTGACCACCATCCGATCATCGCCGTTGAAGTTCACGATTTCGTGCCGCCACATGATGTTGTGCGGGATCACGATCCATTCCGCCCCCACCTGCACGGCGATCACGCGGTCATGGTCGCGGACGAAGGAATTGGCCGGCACCTCCGGGGAGATCGGGACGAGCGCGGGATCGGTCAGCGCGGGGATGCCATCCCGTCCAACCCCGCCGTCCGAGAGGTAGTCGGGGTCCAGGTCGCAGACGAGATCAGCGTCGGTGATCGGACCGGTGCCGATGCCGCTTCCGCCGTCGCAGCCCGCTGACAAGATTCCCAGGAGCAGGGAAAGCGAGAACCCGGTGGCCACGACAGGACGGCATGGATGTTGTGTCATCGTTTCAGGCTATATCCATTCAACGTATCCCGACCCGCACTTCCCAAACCTGACATGAACGCAAGCGCCCCGCACCTGCGAGCGAAGCCAATACCATGAAATCCGGTACACACCTGGCCCTCACCGTCCTCCTCGCGGTTTCGTCCAGCCCGGCCTCCAGCCAATCGCAAGCCTCCACCGGCGTCATACGGGGCGTGGTCCTGGATGCGGCCGGCGCGCCGATCCCGGGAGCCGTCGTCGAATTCGCTCACCGGGAGACGGGGCTGCTCACCACCGTGCGGACCACACCTTCAGGCACTTTCGTGCGCCCGCTCCTCCCACTCGGCACCTACGATGTGGTCGCGCGGGCCGACGACCAGCTCGGGGCCGCGAACGCACCCGGCCTGGTCCTGCGGGTCGGCGAGGAGCTAGGCCTCACGCTGCAGTTCGGCGCGGTTGAACTCGAGGGGATCACGGTCGAGGGGCATCGCGAACACCTCGTGCATCCCGAAGACGTGACCAGCTCCACCCGGCTGTCCGAGGAGGTGGTGGACGGGCTTCCCAACAACGGGCGCAACTACCTGGACTTTGCGCTGCTCACCCCCGGGGTCGCGATCTCGCAGGGGCCCGATGGCGACGAGCTCAACATCAGCGGGCAGCGGGGGATCTTCAACAACTTCATCGTGGACGGTGCCGACTTCAACAATCCCTTCTTCGGTGAGCAGCGAGGGGGACAGCGGCCGGCCTTCACCTTCAGCCAGGACGCGATCGAGGAGGTCGTGGTGGTGGGCCAGGGCGCGACGGCCGAGTTCGGTCGCTCGGCCGGCGGGTTTGTGAATGTGATCACAAAGTCCGGCACCAACGATCTGGAGGGCTCAGCGCACTATTTCGGCCAGTGGGACGGCGTGTCGGCCGGATATCCCGCGGCAACCCAGGCGGGCAAGCCGGACTTTTTGCGCAGCCAGTTCGGCTTCACCGTTGGCGGGCCGATCGCGCGCGACCGGGCGTTCTTCTTCGTGGCCTACGACCAGCAGGTGGCGACCGAGACGAAGCAGGCCAACCGGGTCGTGGAAGACCCGGCGAATCTGGCCCGGTTGCGGGATTTTCTGACTACGCAATGGCCGGGCCTCTTCGAAAGCGAGTTCGGACCCATCTCACGCACCGACGACGCCCGGGCCCTGCTGGTCAAGACCGATCTGCACCTCGACGGGCGCAACCAGGTCTCTTTCAAGTACAACTACAACTGGTCGGAGCAGCTCAACGGCACCTTCGACGTGGATTCCTGGGGACTCTCGGCGAACGGGATCGAGACCGACGAGGCGCATGCCTTCAACGCCAGCTGGCGGTCGCTACTCAGCAGCACACTGTCCCACGAACTGCGGCTGCAGTGGGCGCGCGAGGACCGCGTCCGCTGGTACGATGGTCCGCTGATGCCCGGAGCGAACCCGCCGGCGACGCCCCAGTTCCGCGCACTGGGCGGGCGGCCCTTCCCGGACATCGGCATGGACTTCGCCGACGGCTTCCGCATCGGCCTGCCCTTCTTCCTCCCCATCGACCCGGCGTACGACACCCGGCTGCAGGTGGTGGACAACTGGTCGTGGCTCCGGGACCGCCACCTCTTCAAGGCCGGCGTCGAGTACAACCGCACGGGGATCTCGCAGCAGTTCATCGGCTTCGCCAACGGTCGCTACATCTTCGATTCGGTCGACGGGTTCATGAACTTCGTGACACAGGGAAGCCGGTACGTCACATGCTCGGATGGGTCGGACAGCGCGACCGGGCAGTGTCCGGCAGGCACCGGCATCACGGGACCCGTGCTCGTCTACCTGCAGTCGGGGACAGTGCCGGGGGTCGCCCCCGAACGCCTGGGCGAGGGCAACTTCGGGGTGGACGAGCTGGCGTTCTACGTGCAGGACACCTGGAAGCCGACCGACCGGCTCACCCTCAACCTCGGTCTGCGCTGGGAGGGAACCTGGCACCCCGATGTCGTGGTGCAGCCGGAAGCCACCTTCTACAGTCCCTATCTCGGCGACCCGCGATTCCCCTCCAACGGCACCATACCCGACGACCTGGACAATCTCCAGCCGCGCTTCGGACTGGCGTGGGACGCATCCGGCGACGCCCGTACGGTCGTGCGGCTGAACGCGGGCGCCTACCACGCGCGCATCCCGATCCTGGTCTTCGCCCAGAGTGTGACGACGAACGGGGCCTTCCAGCAGATCTTCTTCCGCAGCAGCTTCGGTCTGCCCGGGCCGGGGCCGCCGGCGATCGGCGACCTCATCGACGGGACCACGACGGCGCCCTTCCTCCCCGACATTCACGCCACATCCAGGGACCTGGAATTGCCTCGCACCTGGTCGTTCGCCGCGGCACTCGACCGGGAGCTGTCGAGCGGGATCGCCGCCAGCATCTCATACCAGCATGCGCGCGGCGACAATCTCTTCCGATTCGTGAACCGCAACGACGCGGTCTTCGGATCGCCCTTCGGGATCGGCACTCACCCGTCGGGCGGCGGGATCGGCACCCTAACCGTGGCCGAGAGTTCGGCGCGCTCCCGCTACCACGCCGTCACCGCCGGCCTGCGCGGCCAGGAAGCGTTCGGAGGACGGCTGACCTTCGACGTCAGCTACACTCTTTCCTTCGACAAGTCGGACGACGACAACGAGCGCGACCCCTTCACCTTCCGCTACGCCGACCCCTCGAATCTGGCCCCCGAGTACGGTTGGTCCGATCGGGATCGGCGGCACAAGACGACGGGCTACCTGGCGTTCGACCTCCCGGGCGAGGTCGCGTTCAGCAACATCGTGCGGTACCTGTCGGCCTCGCCGGTCTCGGAGAGCTGCGCAACCCGGGGAACGCGGGCCAGTCTGGCGACGGATCGGATCTGTGCGAACAACACGATCCTCGAGCGCAACACCCTGCGGCGCAACAACGAGTTCTTCACCTGGGACATCAAGCTGTCACGCCCCGTCGACATGGGGGGTGGCCGCACCGTCGAGCCGGTCTTCGAGGTCTTCAACCTCACCAACGCGGACAACTCTCTCGACACCGCCCAAGGCTCGCTCCTCTTCAACTTCGACGGGTCGATCCGCAGCGGCCTGGGGGACACACGGAGGGCACAGCTGGGGGTCCGGGTCAGATTTTAGCTGCTCACGCGCACCGGTGAAGTCTAGCCGGCCGTACCGCTGATCGCCCCGACCGCCTCATTCCGGGAGTTGAAGACACGGATGATCTGGCTGAAACCGCTCACGGTGATGACGTCGCTGATGTGGTCCGCGAGTGCGCAGACCGCAAAGGTCTTGCCCGGACCGGTAAACTTCTTGGCCAGCATGAGCAGGACACGGAGACCCGCACTGCTGAGGTAGCGGATTCCTCCCATATCCAGGAGCATGGCCTGGTCCTCCGGACCGACGCCCGATCCCAGCGCCTCATGGCAGTCCATGCTGTTGGCACTATCGATCCGGCCGCTGATCGTTGCAATCCGGATTCCGGAGTCCCTGCTCCAGCTGAGGTCCATCGCCATGTCTAGTCCTGTCAATTGAAGATTTGTCTCGTCCAGCGGGCAAAAAACTACAGGCGCGGCGCTGTCAGGTCCAGCCGAATCGCATCCGGCGGACGGCGAAGTCGGTCCACCCCCGCTATGACTTCGGGATTTCCTTGCCCGGGTCCACGAACGGCCTGGGCACGACCCTGGCGGCCTGCTCTCCGTCGGGCGTGGCCACGCGCAGCCTCGTTCCCAGCTGTGCCGATGCGGTCGGCACCATCGCGTAGCCGATGTTCCGCCCGAGCCGCGGCGAATACACCGCCGAAGTCACGGACCCGATCTCGTTGCCGCCCGGGCCCCGGGATCCGTCCCCATAAACCGGCCACCGGGTCATGTTCAGGTCCAGCGGCGGGCCCTCGATCTCGACGCCGGCCAGGAGCCGCCGGGGTCCCTCTGCAGCGATCCGAGCCAGCGCTTCACGGCCGATGAAGTTCCCTTGCTGATCCTGGTCGACCTGCCATCCGAGGCCGACCTCGTAGGGGTTGGTGTCGAGTGTCATGTCGATGCCATAGTTGAGAATGCCGGCTTCGACGCGGCGGATGTCCGACGGGCCCGTGGGCGCGATGCCCAGGTCCTTGCCCGCGTCCATCACGCGATCCCACAATTCGACCCCCCGGCTCCCGTCGCGCAGATAGATCTCGTAGCCGACTTCCCCGCTCCAGCCGGTCCGCGTGACCACCACCGGGATGCCGTCCAGATCGGTCTCCCGGAACCAGTAGTAGCGCAGGTCCCTCGTTTCCTCCCCGAAGAGCCTGCGGATGACTTCCTTCGACATCGGGCCCTGCACCTGCATGGGGGACACGTCCGGTTCGCGGATCCGGACATCGAGGCCGGCGTTGATCGCGATGCCCCTTGCGTAGAGCAGCACGTCGCTGTCCGCAAGCGCCAGCCAGAAGTGATTCTCGCCCAGGCGAAGCAGCACGGGATCGTTCACGATGCCCCCGTCGTCGGCGGAGATGAGCACGTACTTCCCCTGGCCGACGGCGCATTTGGACAGATCTCTGGGGGTGAGCAGATTGGTGAATTCGAAGGCGTCCGGCCCCGTGATCTCGACCTGCCGCTCGACACTCACATCCCAAACCGTGACGCCGGTCAGCAGCTTCTCGTATTCGGCATGGAGATCGTCGTACCGCGTTGGCAGGAACATGTGGTTGTAGACCGTATAGCTCTTGCAGCCGTCTCGCAGGGTGGCGTCGAAGTACGGAGAGCGGCGCAGCCGCGCCCCACGCTGAATGAGAGCCATGTCGAAGGTCTGGGTCATGAGTTGTCTCCTGGTAGGCGTTGTGCACTTTGCAGAATCTCGCGTGCGGCGAGGCGGCCCGGAACCCCGGTGACGCCGCCTCCCGGGTGGGTGCCCGCGCCGCACAGGAACAGCCGGTCCACCGGTGTCCGGTACCGGGCCCATCCGGGGACCGGCCGCATGAAGAGCAACTGGTCGAGCCCCATCTGGCCGTGGTATTCGTCGCCGCAGGTGAGCCCGAATATGGTCTCGAGGTCGAGGGGAGTCAGGAGGCGGTGGTCGACGATGCGCTCGCGCGTGCCGGGGAGGAAGTCGTCGAGGACATCCAGCACGCTGTCGAGCAGGGCGCCGCGCGTCGCGGGATCGTCCCAGGTGCCGGTGCGGAGGTGGTAGGGCGCGTAGCGGATCTGGATCGAGGCGAGGTGGCGGCCCGCGGGCGCGAGAGTAGGGTCGTGGAGGGTGGGGATGACGATGTCGAGGTGGGGGCGGGACGAGCAGCGGCCGTACTTGGCGTCGTCGCTGGCGCGCTCGAGGTAGTCCAGGGTGGGGGCGATCAGGGTGTGGCCGGCGAGACGCTGCTCGGCGTTGCGCAGCGGCGGGAGCGCGTCGAGGAGGAGGTGCAGCACGGCTGTGGTGCCACGCATCTGGATGTTGCCCACCTTGCGGTTGAACTCGGGACCGAGCCGGGGCGCGCCCACGAGCCCGAAGAAGGTGCGGCGCGGGTCTAGCCCCGAGACCACGCAGCGCGCGGTGACCTCTTCGCCGCTGGCCAGCAGGACCCCGGTGGCAGCCCCGTCCTCCACGAGAATGCGATCGACCTCCGTTTCGGTGCGAATCTCGGCCCCGTGCGCACGCGCCGCCGCGACCAACGCCTCCGACAGCGTGCCGAGACCGCCTTTTAAGAAAGCTGACGAGCGGAAGCCGTGAGCCTGGTTGCCGGTGGCGTGGTAGAGCATGCGGAAAGCGCCCCCCATGGAGCTGGGGCCTTGGCTAGCGCCCGGCAGCGCGGTGCTGGCGAGCATGCCCTTGAGCGCTTCGCCCGCAAACCAGTCGTCGAGCAGGTCCCGGGCGGGCAGGGGGAGAACGCGCAGCAGCTCGACCACGCGGCGCCTTCCCAGTCTCGCTGCCTGAACCATGGGGCGCAGCAGTCGGATGCGCTCTCGCCGCGTAAGGTCGTGCAGGGCCGGGGCGGGGTGGTCGAGAGCGACCCGCAGGACGCGCGCCATCGAGTGCTGGTAGTCGGCCCACTCGGCGAATCGCGACGCGTCCGCCCGGCTGTGGGAGGCGATCTCGTCGTGCGTGGAAGCCGGATCCCGCCACAGCGTCAGCGGTTCGCCACCGCCGATGAGCGAGGTCGCGACCGCCGGGGGGCGCACCCACTCGAGCCCGTGGGCGTCGAGACCGAGTTCCGACGCGAGGTCCCGCCGGAAGAGCCCGGCATCCTGTGCGGCCACGTTCACGCGGCATCCCGGGAAGATCTCCTCCGTCGTGGCGGCGCCCCCAATCACTGGACGGCCTTCCAGCACCAGCACCTTCCATTTCCTTCGCGCTAGCACACAGGCGCTGACGAGCGCGTTGTGGCCCGCGCCGACGAGGACCGCGTCGTACTTCTTCATCATCCCCGACCCAGCCCGTGCTTCGACCCCGGCGCATGCTTCGACCCCGGCCCGCGCCCGGCCCGCCGCTCACGCCCGGCCCGCTGCCCACTCCCAGCCCGCCGTCCCCGCCCGAGGTCCCCCATCACCACGCCCGCCGCGAGCTTCCCCGGCGCACCCATGATCCCGCCGCCCGGGTGCGTTCCGGACCCGCATTGGTAGTACCCTCGCACCGGTGTCCGATACTTCGCGTATCCCGCGACCGGCCGCAGGAAGAACAGCTGCGACGGCGTCAGCTCGCCCTGGAAGATGTTGCCCTGCGACAGCCCGGTGGTGCGTTCGATGTCCAGCGGCGTGACCACCTGACGGTGCAGGATGATGTCCTTCAGGTTGGGGATGTAGCGGGCCAGCGTGTCGATGACCGTGTCGCCGAAGGCCTCGCGTTTTTCGTCCCAGGTGCCCTCGCGCAGCTCGTAGGGCGCGTACTGCACGAAGCACGACATGACGTGCTTGCCGGGCGGCGCCATGCCGGGATCGATCGCCGAAGGGATGACGATGTCGATGTATGGTTCCCGCGAGAAGTCGCCGTACTTGGCGTCGTCGTAGGCGCGCTCCAGGTAGTCGATGGACGGGCTGATCGAGACGGCGCCGCGCAGGTGGGGGCCATGGCCGGGATTGCAGCTGAAGTCGGGGGCGGCGTCGAGCGCCAGGTTCACCTTGCCGGAGGAGCCCCGGAAGCGGTAGGCGCGCACGCCCTGGACGACCTCGTCAGGGAGCTGGTCTTCCTCGACCAGGTCGAGGAAGGTGCGGTGCGGGTCGAGGCTCGACGAGATCACCTTCGCCCGCAGTTCGTCGCCGTTGGCGAGGGCCACACCGGTGGCGCGCCCGTTCTTGACCAGCACGCGCGCGACAGGTGCGCCGGTCCGGATCTCGGCTCCCGCCTCGCGCGCCGCGGATGCGATGGCGTTCGCCACGGCGCCCGTTCCACCCTTGGCGAAACCCCACGCGCGGAAGTGGCCGTCGATCTCGCCCATGTAGTGGTGGAGCAGGACGTACGCGGTCCCCGGCGAGCGCGGCCCGAGGAAAGTCCCGATGATCCCGCTCGCGGACAGCGTCGCCCTGAGCACGTCGGTCTCGAACCATTCCTCGAGGAAATCCGCCGAACTCATGGTCATCAGCTTGACGAGCAGATGCAGCTGGTCGGGCTCGAGGCCCAGGAAGTGCCGCCCCAGGCGAAGCATGCCGGAGATGTCGCCGGGCGACAGCCGCGCGGGATCGGGCGGGACGATGTCCAGCAGGTACTTCACCGCGCGCGCCATGTAGAAGAGCGACCGCCCGTACTCGTCGTAGGCCTCGGCGTCGCGGATCGAGAAGCGGGAGATCTCGCGCCAGGTGCGGTAGTGGTCGGCGTCGCGATAGAGGCGGTCGCCGTTCGGCAGCGGCGTGAGCGTGCTCTCGAGCGGCAGGATGGCGAGACCGTGCCGGGGGAGTTCCAGCTCGCGGATGATCTCCGGGCGCATCAGGCTGACCACGTACGAGAACACGCTGTACTTGAAGCCCGGAAAGATCTCCTCGGTGACGGTGGCGCCGCCGACGAGCGGTCGCGCTTCCAGCACGCACACGTCGAGACCGGCGCGCGCCAGGTAGGCGGCGTGGACGAGGCCGTTGTGGCCGCCGCCGATCACGATGACATCGTACTTGCGCGCCATCGGGCTCAGCTGCGCTTGCGGGGCGGGTCGTAGAACGGCGTCTTCACCACCGTGGCGGGCACCTTGTGGCGCACGAACTCGACGGTCAGTTCGATCTGCACCCGGGTGCCGGGCCGGCTGAAGGCCCGCCGGATGGTGGCAAGCGCGATGTACTTCTTGAGGATCGGCGAGAAGGTGGAGCTGGTGACGTATCCGATCTGCCTGCCCCTGGCCTGGCCGCGGCCCGCGTAGATCGGCACCGCGTCGCGCGACGCCCGTCCGGCCACCAGGGGCGGCAGCCCGACGGCGGCGAAGCGTTCCTCGATGCGCAGCCAGTCGACCTCGAGGCCGGCCAGGGCCCACGAGGACGGCTCAGCGGCTTCCCGCTCGAGTGCCTTGCTGCCCACGAAATCGCGGCCCGGACGCGGCTGTACCGCCCACCCCAGCCCGGCCTCGTAGGGCGACGACTTCCGCGACTCGATGAGCGCCGTCCAGCTCGACACGTAGTCCACCTCCTTGAGCAGCAGCCCGGCTTCGATTCGGGCCACATCCAGCGCGTCCAGCCCGGCCGGCGCGAGACCGTACCCCCGGCCCGTCTCCATGAGGGCGTCCCAGAGGTCGAGCGCGTGGGTGGGGTGGACCCAGAGTTCGTAGCCGAGATCGCCGGTGTAGCCGGTGCGGGTGATGGTGACCGGGGCCGCGCCGATGCGCCCTTCGGCCAGCGCGAAGAAGGGGAGCGCAGCGATGTCGGTGCCGGTGACGAGCCGGGCGAGGATGTCCCGCGAGGTGGGGCCCTGAAGGGCGAGCGCGGCGAGATCGAGCGAGATGTCGCGGACGGAGGCGTCCATGCCGAGTGCGCAGTCCTGGAACCAGCGAAGAGATGGGTCGGCGGCCGTGACGCGGAAGGTGTCTGCGGCCATGCGCTGGACCGTGCCGTCGTCGATCAGCTTGCCGGCCTCGTCGCACCAGGGGGTGTAGAGGACACGTCCCGGCGCGCAACAAGAAACGTTGCGCGTAACGATTCGGTCGACCAGCGCCTCCGCGTCGGGACCGGTGATCTCATACTTGCGGAGCGGCGAAATGTCGAAGAGCGCCGCGCCGCTGCGCACCGCGTAGTACTCGTATTCGTGACTCGGCTCATAGGTCAGCGCACTGGCGCAGCCGGACCAGTTGCGCCAGCGGCCGCTGTGGCAGAGCGTGGCGGTGCGGGGGTGGAAGGGGGTTTCGAGGAGCATCAGGGATTTCGTGTGATGTCCCGCCGTCTCAGAAACGCATCGCCGAAAAGACCGCCTGGTGCCCTGCCACGATACGCTCCATCGCCTCGCGGTTGGGCTCCAGCGACCACTCTCCACGCTCGGCGGTGCCTCCCAGCACGATTCCGTCGCTGCGGGGCTGCATGTGGATGCCGAGCCCGCCCCGGGACGGCCCGGGACCCCCAAAGGTGCCGTAATCAACCTCCGGCTGGGGCACGAGCACGGTCAGCTGTCCCTTCACTGGAATCAGATCGGTGTCGCCGAAGAGATCGCGGGCTCCGAGGCCCGTGCAGTTGACCACGAGGGATTCGTCCAGTGCCGCCAGCTCTGCCGGCTCGGTGAACTTACGGATGACGATGCGCCCCCCGAAGTCGACGAAGTCGCGCACGAGAGCCTCGAGATAGATCGTGGGCTCGATGCGCAGCTGGGTGCGCCGGGTCGCGTAGCGGGTCGGAAAGGGGTGCTCTCCGGGGCCAAGCCGCGTCCTCCCGGTGCGCAGGTGCGCGGGGAGCAGCGGGGCGCGCTCCGGTTCTCCGTCGTCCTGCCGGTCGCGCGGCTCGTTGTCGCTCAGCGCGTAGCTGCGGATCCACGACACGCCGTATCCGCGCCCCACCAGGAGCTGTAGCTGGCGGTATGAGATCTCGGCGGCTTCGCGGAATTGCGCGTCCCACGCCGCGGTCCGCAGATCATCCTCGACGAGCCCCGACGTGGGAGTGAATCCTGCCAGCGACATGTTTGACGTCGTGTTCGGGGGCACCGTCATGGCGTAGATGGTGACAGCGAAGCCGCGCCGCTGGAGCTGACGCGCGCAGGTGAGTCCCGCAACCCCGCAACCGATCACCGCCGCGGCGCGGCTGTCGTGGTCGAGCGCCAATTCGGCGGCCATTTGCCCCGTGCCCCACGAAATCGACATGCCCGCCCCGCCATGACCGTAGTTGTGGATCACCGTGGTCTCGTCGAGCCGGTCGGCGCGCAGCTGGAACCCGCTCGGACGGAACGGTCGCAGGCCCACGGTGGTGCGAATCACACGGTCCCACTCCGCCCGCACCGGCGCCAGCACCGGGAAGCGCCGGTCGATGGACCGGGAGCGCACCGAGCACGCGCCCAACGCGCTTCCGATCAGGCTCATGCCGCCGATCTTGAGCAGTGTCCTTCGGTCCACCAGTCGCCTCCGGCCCATTGTTCCCTTGGCAGGCATCTTCGCCGACACCCATCTTGGACCCGCGTGCCCATGAAGGGCAACCGATCACCGCGACCCCGGCTCCCGTCGTCGAACTTTTGTTTCTGACAAGACCAAAATATTGTCTATGTAGTCGTCAAATTTATGTCTACACAAGCATTGCAAACGTGTCTCCATTCCGCTAGCCTACTCCATCAACACCAGTTTCCACCGTCTGGTCCGGGAGCGTTCAGCATGGGATCCAGCCCCGAGCACTACACCCACCGTGTGGCCGACCAGGAACTGAAACAGTGCCTGGCAGCGGCCGGAGCTGTTCTGATTGAAGGCCCGAGAGCCTGCGGCAAGACGCTGACTGCGCATCAGGTGGCCGCCAGCGAGGTCTTTCTGGATGTGGACCGGAGCGCCCAGGACATGATCGCGGTGAATCCCGACCTGGTGCTCGAAGGCGAGACTCCTCGACTGCTCGACGAGTGGCAGACCGCCCCTGTGATCTGGAACCATGTCCGCCGCGCAGTGGATGCACGTCCCGAAAAAGGCCATTTCATCCTTACCGGATCGGCTGTTCCACCCGATGACATCACACGCCACACCGGAGCCGGCAGAGTCGTCCGGGTGCGCCTGCGTCCCATGTCGCTCTTCGAGCTGGGGCACAGCACCGGGAGTGTGTCGCTCAAGAGTGTGCTCGAGGGGGCACCCGTCCACAATCCGTCGACCGAGCTATCCGTACACGCGCTCGCTGAGATGATTTGCGTCGGCGGTTGGCCCGGGCATCTCCATTCCACGGCCGAAGAGGCCATGCGTGTGAACCGAAACTACGTCGACGACATCTGCCGTGCCGACCTCCAGCGCGTTGACGGAGTGCGGCGGGACCCGGACAGGGTCCATCGCTTCCTGCAGTCGCTGGCTCGCAACGTCGCGACCTATGCGTCGCTCTCAACCATCGCCCGCGATGTCTCCGGCCCGGACCAGCCATCGATGACGGGCCACACAGCCCGCTCCTACCTCACAAGCCTTGAACGCCTCATGGTCGTGGAGGACCAGCCGGCGTGGGCACCTCATCTTCGGTCCCGATCCCGGCTGCAGGTATCCCCAAAGCGTCATTTCGTGGATCCGTCCATCGCGGCGGCGGCGCTGGGGGCGGGACCGCAACACCTGCTTCGCGATTTCCCCTGGTTCGGCTTTCTCTTCGAGTCGATGGTCATCCGGGATTTGCGCGTCTACGCCCAAGCCATGGGCGCAAGGGTGTACCACTACCGTGACGACACGGGTCTGGAGGTAGACGCCATCCTGGATGCCGGCCCTGGCCGGTGGGCCGCCTTCGAGATCAAGCTCGGCCTGAGCCGGATCGACGATGCCGCGCACTCGCTCCTGAAGTTTGCGGATAGAGTCGATGTGAGCCGGTGTGGTGCACCCGTCACTTTGGGCGTCATCGTCGAGCGCGGCTACGGGTATGTCCGTCCGGACGGCGTAAGTGTGATTCCGCTGGGGGCGCTTGGGCCGTAGGAGCTCCTACACCAGCCCCGCCAGCACCCCCAGCAACCGGTCCACGTCCTCCCGGTTGTTGAACATCCCCACGGCCGCGCGCAGCAGCTGACCATCCTCCTGGAAGGTGATCGCCACGCCCTCGTCGGTCAGAGCCCGGGCCAACCGCTCGTGGTCCAGCCCGTGGTAGAAGCTGACGATCGCCGATGGATTGTCCGGCGGCGTGAACAGCCGCATTCCCAGCGCCTCGGCGCCAGCGCGAAGCTCGCCGGCCAGTCCCTGTGTATGCGCCGCGATGCGATCGAGCCCGACCCCTTCAAGGAACCCGAGCGCCGCATCCATTGCGGCCACGGGACCGTATGCCGGATTCGCGTACTGAAGCTTCTCGGCGCTTGTCTTCAGCCGGAAGCGGTGACCGGGCAGCGTCTCTGCAACCTGGCTGTGGCCGAACCGGTCCGAGGTCATCCACTCCAGGTGTTCGCGGCGGACGTAGAAGGGAGCGCACCCGAAGTCGGCGTGCAGCCACTTGTATCCATTGCCGCAGGCGAAGTCGACTCCCTCGTCGTGGAGGTTGGTGGGGAAGGTGCCCCATGCCTGGATCGCGTCTGCGTACAGGTAGGCCCCGTTGGCATGCGCCACGTCGGCCAGGGCGGGCAGGTCGTAGCGGAAGCCGTTCCGGTTCGACACCCAGGCCACGCTGATCAGCCGGGTCCGCGCATCGGTATGCGCGGCGAAGTCATCCACCGTCACCACCCCGTCGCGCGACGGGATGATCCGCAGCTCGATCCCCGCCCGGCGCTCCAGTTCACGGTAGAGCACGAAGGTCGTGACGAAATGCAGTTCGTCAACCACCACGTTGTCGCCTTCCCGCCAGTCCATGGCGCTGACGATGACGTTCTCCGCGCCGCTGGTCGCGTAGAGGAATGCGAGTTCGTCCTCGTCGGCCCCGAAAAGGCTTGCGAAGCGGGAGCGCGCGCGCCGGATGGACTCGCCGCCCGAAGCCGCATTGCGCCGCCGCATCTTGTTGTCGGCGTACGCGTGCAGTGCGTCGCGCACGGGCACGGGCACCGGTCCCACGGAAGCCGTGTTCAGATATGCCAGCTCTTCCGTGACCGGGAAGCTGGCGCGGACTCCCAGGGGATCATCGTCGATGCCGGCGCCTGCGGACCCGCCCTGACGGAGGGCGGGCGCACCGCCGGGAGATCCGACGCCGTTCCCGAGGGTCTGAGCCCCCGGCAGCGTAACGATTCCGGCCGCGGCCGTCGTCTTCAGGAAGTGTCGCCGATCCAATGTGCTGCGGGCTTCCTTCGGCTTCATGGTCTTTCTCCGTGAGATTTCGTCGGGGCGCCATTAGAATGGGGATCCATGTACGACAACACTAGCCCGCCGCAATCCGACCGACGCAGCCGGCCAGGCCCCGGCCCCTGGCTCTCGTCCCTCGAATCGGAAGCCATCGAGATCATCCGCGAGGGCATCGCAACCGCCGCGCGGCCGGTCATGCTGTACTCCATCGGCAAGGACTCGTCGGTCCTCCTGCACCTGGCGCGCAAGGCGTTCTGGCCCGCGCCGCTTCCCATGCCGCTGCTGCACGTCGACACCACCTGGAAGTTCCGCGAGATGATCGCCTTTCGAGACCGCGTCGCCGCCGAGGTCGGCGTGGAACTCATCGTCCACACGAACCAGGAGGGAGCCGACGCCGGCATCACCCCGTTCACGCACCCATCGGACTACTACACCGACGTGATGAAGACCGTCGCATTGCGGCAGGCGCTCGACGCCGGACGCTACGACACGATCTTCATCGGCGCGCGCCGCGACGAAGAGAAATCGCGCGCCAAGGAACGCGTATTCTCGCTTCGCAACGCCCGGCACCAGTGGGACCCCAAGGCCCAGCGACCCGAACCGTGGAACCTCTACAACACCCGGCTCCAGCCGGGCGAATCGCTCCGCGCCTCTCCGCTCTCCAACTGGTCCGAAGCGGACATCTGGCGCTACATCGCCGACGAAGAGATCCCCATCGTGCCACTCTACTACGCCGCCGAACGCCCCGTGGTCGAGCGCGACGGCCAGTTGATCATGGTGGACGACGACCGCATGCCGCTTCTCCCCGGCGAGTCGCCGCAACCACGCCGCGTCCGCTTCCGCACACTCGGATGCTATCCTCTAACGGCCGCCATCGAGGGCGACGCGGACACCCTCGACAGGGTCATCGCCGAGACCCTGGCGGCCGACCACTCCGAGCGCGAGGGCCGCCTCATCGACCACGACGGCGAAGCCTCGATGGAGCGCAAGAAGAGGGATGGCTACTTCTGATGCTGCCCACCCTGCGGTTCGTCCTCTGCGGCAGCGTGGACGACGGCAAGAGCACGCTCATCGGCCGGATCCTCTGCGACAGCCGCCAGGTTTTCACGGATCAGATGGAGAGGGTGGAAGACGACTCACGTCGCTACGGCACCCAGGGCGGCGCGACCGACCTCGCTCTCCTCATGGATGGCCTGCAGGATGAGCGCCAGCAGGGCATCACCATCGATGTCGCGTACCGTGGCTTCCAGACTGCCCGGCGGCGCTTCATCGTCGCGGACGCGCCCGGCCACGAGCAGTACACACGCAACATGGCGACCGGCGCCTCGACCGCCGATCTCGCGGTCGTGATGGTGGACGCGCGCAAGGGAGTCCTGCCCCAGACCGCCCGCCACACCCGGATCGCGGCCATGTTCGGGGTGCGCCACATCGTCCTCGCGGTCAACAAGATGGACCTGGCAGGGTGGGACCGGGACACCTTCGAGGCGATCGCCTCGGCGTACGGGACAGTGGCGGAAGCAGTCGGAGTCTCCAACGTGCGGACCTTCCCCGTTTCCGCTCTCACGGGCGAAAACCTTACGCGGGCCGCCGACAGTACTTCCTGGCATACGGGCCCGACGTTGCTCGAGCACCTCGAGACAATCGAGATCGAGCAGCCCGCCGCAAGTCGGCCCTTCCGCATGCCGGTCCAGTACGTCAACCGCCCGAACCCGGACTTCCGCGGCTACTGCGGCCGCATCGCAGCCGGCACGGTGTCTCCCGGCGAGCACGTGCGCATCTCGCCCGCCGGAACCGGCGCCGAGGTCGAGTCGATCGTGGTCTGGCGGGGCACCCGCGACAGCGCCACGCAGGGCGACTCGGTCACCCTCACCCTCAAGCCCGACGTAGACGTCTCCCGCGGCGACGTGATCTGCACCGCCGACAACCCGCTCGCAGTGGCGGACCAGTTCCAGGCGCGGATCGTGTGGATGGGCGACGAGCCGCTCGCCGTTGGGCGCCCCTACCGACTGAAGCTGCACACGTGCGAAGTGGGCGCCGCCGTGACCCGGATCAGGCACCGGGTGGACGTGTCCGACGGCAGCGAACTCGCTGCCCCTCAGCTCGGACTCAACGACCTCGGCGTGGTCAACCTGGCCACCAATCGGCCGATTCCATTCGCTCCCTTCGACGAATCGCGAGAGTTGGGACGCTTCATTCTCATCGACCGTGCGACCAACGCAACCGTGGGCGCCGGGACGATCACCTACCCGCTCATGCGGGCAAGCAACCTCAAGTGGCAGGACTTCGACATCACCGGCGAAAAGCGCGCCGAATTGAAACGCCAGCGCGCCCGCTGCCTGTGGCTGACCGGCCTCTCCGCTTCGGGCAAGTCCACGATCGCCAACCTCCTGGAAAAGCGTCTCGTGATCGAAGGCCGTCACACCTACCTGCTGGACGGCGACAACGTGCGCCACGGCCTCAACCGGGACCTCGGTTTTACCGAAGCGGACCGTGTCGAGAACATCCGCAGGATCGCCGAGGTGGCGCGCCTCATGGTGGACGCCGGACTGATCGTGATCGTGTCCTTCATCAGCCCCTTCCAGTCCGAGCGCGACTTCGCCCGCACCCTCTTCCAGCCGGGCGACTTCCTGGAGATCTTCGTCGACGCCCCCCTCGAGGTCTGCGCCCGACGTGACCCGAAAGGCCTCTACGCCAAGGCCATGCGTGGCGAACTCAGGAACTTCACCGGCGTCGACAGCCCATACGAGCGCCCGGAAACGCCGGATGTCCACCTGGACACACAGAAGCTTGCCCCGGAGGACTGCGTGGAGTTGGTGATGCGCAACCTGGAATGAGCAGACCGCGAACCCTCGGTTACCCGCCGCCTCCGAGAGCGGCCCACCAAAAACCGAATGTAATATCCACTTTACAAATTGTAATGCACAGTTGTCATTATTGACGTTGTTTCATTTGACGAATCCCGGTATTCCAGGCAATACTGCAGACAACCAGCGGTGACACCCGTATAGGCGGTTGATTCGATGTCCGAGACTCGCAGGTCGTTCCTGAAACAGTCGGTGGTGACTGTAGCCGCGGCTTCCGTCACCGGGTGCGCGCCCGAAGCAGGTCGCGAACCGGGCGCCGGGGCCGGCGCCGCGCCGGGTGCCGCATCGTCCGGCAGCGAGCCGGTGCCCCTACCGGGTCAGACCCTCCGCGCCGTGGCCGAAGCCGTCCTCCCCGCCGAACTCGGCGCTGACGGCGGAGAACGCGCCGTCGCCGCCTTCGAACGCTGGTCGGACGGACTGGAACCTGTCGCCGAGCTGGCCCACCCCTACCTCGTGCCCGAGACGCGATACTCGGGCCCGGACCCGAGACCGGGATGGGTGGCGCAGCTTGAGGGCCTCGAAAAGGAGTGCCGGGCCCGGTTCGGCAAGGATCTTGGCGCCCTCGACGTGGCCGCCGGCAGGAAGCTGCTGGCGGCGCCGGCAGGCCAGGCCGGATCAGGCCTCGGCGCACCCGCCAACGCCAACCACATCGCCGTCGCCCTCATGGCGCACTTCTTCGCATCGCCAATCGCGACCGACATGTGCTACCGCCGGACCATCGCCAAACAGCAATGCCGGGGACTCGAGGGCGCGCTGGATGAGCCGGCGCCGGTGGCCGCTCCGACGGCCGCTTCCGGGAGCGCCCCATGAGCCGCGTCATCGAGAGTGACGTCTGCATCATCGGGGCGGGGATCACCGCGGCGATGGTGGCCGAACGGCTCGCCGAGCGGACCTCCGCATCCATCACCATCATCGAGGCCGGCCAGCGCACCGCCTCCCTCGCCGAGCGCAGCAACACCCGCGCCCGCATGCTGGCCTACGGCGAGAACCCCTACCCGAACGACCACATCCCCGACCAGACCGGCACCGGCGAGATGTACCGCCAGATGGTCGTGGGCGGTTCGGGCATGCACTGGGGCGGTGCCATCCCGCGCTACTCGCCCGAAGACTTCCGCCTGCGCTCCCTCTACGGCGTCGGCTTCGACTGGCCGATCACCTTCGACGACCTCGAGCCGTACTACCAGGAGGCCGAGGAGCGCATCGGCGCGGCCGGCGAACAGGGTCCCCCCGACTGCGACCCGCGCTCGAAGCCCTACCCCATGCCCCCGCTCCCGCTGTCCTACAACCTCGCCCGCATGCGCGAATGGACCGACAACGCCGGCATCCCCTTCTGGACCCAGCCGTGGGCGCGCAACACCGAACCCTACCGCGGCCGCAACGTCTGCCAGCGCTGCGACACCTGCGCCGTCTGCCCGACCGGCGCCAAGTACACCCCCGACTTCGCCTTCGACCAGCTCCTCACCGCAGGCCGCATCGATCTCGTCACGCGCACCCTGGTCCGGCGCCTCGAACTGGAGCCCGGCACCGACCGGATCGCCGTCGCCCAGGCCATCGACCGCGACGCGCCCGACGAGCCCATCGAGTTCCGCGCCGGCACCTTCGTGCTGGCCGGAGGGCACGCCTGGAGCTCGCATCTGCTCCTCCTGTCCGCGGGCAGCCGCTTCCCTGACGGCCTCGCCAACCGCACCGGAAACGTGGGCCGCTACATGACCGGCCACTGGTACGTCAGCGGCTTCATCGACCTGCCGATGCGCCTCTACCCCGGCATCTTCGCCAACAACAGCCTCCTCACCCACCGCTTCGCGAGCCCCGGGCCGCTGGACCGCTACGTACGCCACGACATTCGCCTCTGGGAGTCGTCCGTGGGAAGAGCGCCGCGACTCCGACGCGACGACGGAAGCCTCCTGTGGGGAGACCAGGTCATGGCAGACTGGCGTGAGCGCAACGAATCCGGCGCCACCGCCCGCATCCGCTCCTACTACGACGTTCTCCCCGACGGCGACAGCCGCCTCACCCTCGACGGCGCGAACACCAACGCCCTCGGCGACCCCATGCCGCGGATCGACTACCGCCCCGCCCAGGCCACCCTCGACCTGGAAGGCCACACGCACGAGACCATCCTGGGCCGCTTCGAGCACCTGGCGCGCGCCGCCGGCGGCTCGATGATGAGTACGCGCAGCTCCCGCCTCTGGGAGCACCCGGGCGGCGGCTGCCGCATGGGCGACGACCCGGCGACGAGCGTCGTCGACCGCTGGGGCCGCACCCACGACCACGACAACCTCTTCGTGGTGGGCGCGCCCACGATCGTGTCGAGCGGATGTGCGAACGGGACGCTCACCTTCTGCGCCCTGTCGCTGATGTCGGCCGAAGAGATCGGAAAGGGGCTCGCGGGGACTTGAAGCGACCGTGAGGCATCTTCGCACCGGACCCGGGCGTCGGCCACGGCGCGGCGCCGCCCGCCTGGCGGCCAAGCTGGGACTCCTCCTGGCCCTCGTCGCGGTGATGGCGGAGCCTCTGGCGGGCCAATGGGGAGGCCGCCGCCGCTGGGCGCCCCCTCGCAAACCCTCGGAAGCAACCCAGTACGGGGAATTCACCTTCTGCCGGCTCCGCTACCAGCCCGTGCGGCGGGAGTGGCTGGGCACCGGCTGGGACACCGACTACCCCGACGGCGACCGCAATCTGCCGCTGCGGCTTTCGCAGCTGACCAGGGCGGACATCGCGCGCGACGAGCGCGGCGACCCCTTCCACGCCGTCGTTTCCGCCACGGACCCGGACCTCTATGCGTGTCCGTTCCTGTTCGCATCGGACGTGGGCACGATCCAGTTCAAGGAGATCGAGGCGGTGCGTCTGCGCGACTACCTGCTCAAGGGCGGCTTCTTTTGGGCCGACGACTTCTGGGGCGAGTTCGCCTGGCACAACTGGGTGATCGAGATGGCCAGGGTGCTGCCGGGCTATCCGATCGTCGAGGTGCCGCAGGATCACGTGCTCTTTCACACGCTGTATTCCGTCGACAGTATCCCGCAGGTGCCGTCGATCCAGTATTGGCGGCGGAGCGGGCGGATGGGCACGTCGGAGCGGGGGCGCGAGAGCGCGACGCCGGCGCTGCACGGAATCATGGACGAATCGGGCCGGCTGATGGTCATCATGACCCACAACACCGACATCGCCGACGGGTGGGAGCGCGAAGGGGAGGACGACGAGTTCTTCTATCTCTTCTCACCCAACGCGTACGCCGTGGGGATCAACGCGATCATCTACATGCTGACGCACTGACGCAAGCTGACGCACGGACGCACGCTGACGCACTGACGCAAGCTGACGCCATGGAGGCGACCTTGAACGACTGGTGGGCCGAAGGGCTCCTCTTCGAGAACTGCAACTGCACGGCGGTGTGCCCCGGGCATATTCATTTCAGCCAGAAGTGCACGCACGACGTCTGCCATGGCTTCTGGGCGATCCGCTTCGACGACGGGCGGGTGGATGGCGTGGAGCTGTCCGGGATCGGCGCGGTCGTGCTGTTCGAATCGCCTCCGGTGATGGCCGACGGGGGATGGAAGCAGGCGATCGTGATCTCGGACGAAGCGTCTCCCGAGCAGCAGCGGGCGGTCGAGGAGATCCTGACGGGCGCGCGCGGGGGGCCGTGGCGAATCCTGGCGAGGTTCGTGGCCGAGGCGCGGCCGACGCGGACGGCGCCGGTGCGGATCGAGGAGGTGCGGGGAGGCAAATCGGTGACGGTCGCCGGGGTGCTGAGGGGTGCGATCGAGGCCATCCGGGGGCGGGATCGGGCCGAGCCGGTCAACTTCGTCAACATCTACAACCAGATCCACGACTCCACGCAGGTGATCGCGACCGGTTCGTCCGAATGCGACGACGGTGAGTTCGTGTTTTCGAACGGCGGGACGCATGGGCTGTGGTCGCGGTTCCGGTGGGCTCCTTGAGCTACCTCTCCGTGTTCTCGATGTGGCTGGCCATGACGGCCGTCATGATGGCGCCGGTGGTGTATCCGTGGCTGCGGGCGCTGAATCGCGTCGCGGTGGGTGGCGGGCCCGGCGGTGGCATCGCGCCGGCGCCCAGTCCCCTCGCCTCCGTGACGCCGTTTCTGGGCGGCTACATGCTCGCATGGGCCGGCTTCAGCGCCCTCGCGGCGGCGGTCCACTTCGCCCTTGTCGCCCTGGCGCTCCCCGTGCCGACGGGTGTGCATGCGCCGGCTCTCTCGGCGGCCGCACTGATCCTGACCGGCGCCTTCCAGCTGACGAGGCTGAAAGAGGCGTGCCTCTCGCACTGCCGCTCCCCGGCCGGCTTCCTCCTCTCGAATTGGCGGCCTGGTGCGGCCGGCCACACCCGGCTCGGCCTCGAGCACGGGCTGCACTGCGTCGCGTGCTGCTGGGCGCTCATGGCCCTGGCGCTCGTGGTGGGGATGGCGAACCTGGTGTGGATGGCGCTGCTCATGGCGGTGATGGTGGCCGAGACCACGCTGCCCTTCGGGGCACGGCTGGCGCGGCCGATCGGGGTGGCGCTGATCTTGGCCGGGGTGGCTACCTTCTTCGCATGAACGTCGCGCTCTTCGTCACCTGCCTCGCCGACCACTATTTCGCGGACGCGGCCGCCGACACGGTGCGACTTCTTCGCCACTTGGGGTGCGAGGTGAGCTTCCCTCCCGATCAGACCTGCTGCGGACAGCCGGCGTACAACGCGGGGCGCATCCCGGAGGCGCGGCGCATGGCCGAACACACCCTTGATGTCTTCGCCGGCACCGATGCGGTCGTGCTTCCCAGCGGGTCGTGCGCGACGATGGTCAAGAAGTTCTATCCGCGGCTTGCGGCGGGCGCCAGCTCGGCCGCCGTCAGCACCGCCGCCGCCACGGCACTGGCCGACCGCACCTGGGATCTGGCTGAATTCATCGTTCGGCGGCTGGGCGTGACCGAGCTCGGCGACGGTCTGTCGGGCCGCAAGGTCGCGGTGCACCAGGGGTGCCACGCACTGCGCGAGCTTCGCCTTGAGACTGAACCGACGGTCCTCCTCGAAGGGGCCGGCGCCGAAGTCGTGCCCTGGGAGGCCCAGGAGGAGTGCTGCGGCTTCGGCGGCCTGTTCTCGGTGAAGATGGCCGCGGTTTCCGCGGCGATGGCCGATCGCAAGCTGGACACATTGCCGGAGGTCGACTGGGTGGTTTCCGGCGATGGCGGATGCGTGCTGCACCTCGACGGGCGCAGCCGGGCTCGCGGGTGCGGCATCGAGTTCGTGCACCTGGCGACCGCACTGTGGCGCGGCGTGAACGGCGCCCGCACTCCGGTCGGGGCCCGCTGACATGCCTGTGGAGATCAGGGACTACGTCAGGCGATCGCGCGACACCATCCGCGACGAGCCCGGCGTCCGCGAGGCCGTCACCGGCGCCACCATCGCCTTCGACGAGAAGCGGCGCCAGGGATACGCCGAGGTCGACGCCGACGCATGGCGGCGCTGGGCCGAAGGGGTGAAGAACCATGCACTGACGCACCTGGACCGCTATCTGGCCGAGGCGGAGGAGCGTCTCCATGCCAACGGGGCAGAGGTGCACTGGGCGTCGGACGCGGCGGAGGCCCGCGCCATCGTCCTCGACCTGGCGAAGCGGCACGCGGTCGGGAGCGTGGTCAAGGGCAAGAGCATGGTCACCGAGGAAATCGACCTGAATCCCGTGCTGGAGGAGGCCGGGATCGAGGTGTTCGAGACCGACCTCGGCGAGTACATCCTCCAGCTCCTCGAGGAGCCTCCCAGCCACATCCTCGGCCCCGCCATCCACAAGAGCCTCGAGCAGGTTCAGGATCTCTTCGCCGAGCGGCTCGCCACGGACCCGGACGGGGACCCCGACACACTCGCGCGGGCGGCCCGCCTCGTCCTGCGCGACGCCTTCATCCGCGCGGACATGGGGATCACGGGCGGCAATTTCCTCGTCGCGGAAACGGGCACCGTGGCCCTCATCGAAAACGAGGGCAACATCCGCCTGACGACATCGCTGCCGCGTGTGCACGTCGCCATCGTGGGGATCGAGAAGCTGATTCCGAAGATGACGGATCTGGCCGGCTTCCTTCAGCTGACTGCGCGGGCGGCCACCGGACAGCCGATCGGCTGCTTCGCCTCGCTCATCCAGGGTCCGGCCACGCACCCCGACGACGACGGCCCCGAGGAAGTGCACGTCATCCTCGTCGACAACGGCCGCACGGATGTGCTGGCCCACGAGCATGCCTGGGAAGCCCTCCGTTGCGTGCGCTGCGGCGCGTGCCTGAACGCCTGTCCCGTCTACCGGCAGACCGGCGGCCACGCCTACGGCTACGTCTACTCGGGACCGATCGGGTCGGTGCTCGACCCGGGCCTGCTGGGGCTGCACGAATCGATGCCGTTGCCCTTCGCGTCCTCGCTCTGCGGCGCCTGCCAGGACGCCTGTCCGGTGCGGATCCCGATCCCCGAGTTGCTGCTGGAATGGCGGCGCGAGGCCCAGGAGGAGGGGCTGACGCCGTGGAAGGAGAGAGCGGCGCTGGCGGGACTGGCGACGGTGGCGACGCGGCCGGGGCTGTATCGCATGGCCGGCAAGATCGGGTCGCGGCTTGGCGCGACGGGAGCCGCCCGCGCGCTGCCGATGCTCGGCGACTGGGCGCGCGACCGGGCGCTGCCGAAGCCGAGCAGGCGCACCTTCCGAGAGCTGTGGCGGAAGGGGATCGAGTGAGTGCCCGGTCGCGGGAGCGGATCCTCGCACGGGTCGCTCAGGCGACGGCGAGCCGCGCGAGATTGCCGCATCCGGGCGCGCTGGCCACGCCGGTTGCCGACGATGCCGCAGCCGCCTTTGTGAAACGTTTCACAAGCAGCGGGGGAGAGGTGGTGGAGGCCGATTCCCGGCGTTCACCGAGCGACTGGCTAACCGCCTTCCTGCGGGGCCTCGCCCCCGAAGTTGTCGGCGTCGCTGTGGGGCCGGAAGTGCCCTGCGAGCTGCGGCCACGGTTGCCGGCAGTTGCCGCCGCGCACGCGGGGGCCGGAGTCTCAGTGGCCTGGGGCGCAGTGGCCGAGTCGGGCAGCTTGATCCTGCCGTCGACCGGAACACGCGCGGTGCAACTGCTGCCGCCGGTCCATGTGATATGGGTGCCCGAGGGGCGCGTCTTCGCCCGGTTGGAAGATGCGCTAACCGAGTTGCAGGAAGACCTGCCAGCGGGTGTGGGCCTCCATTCGGGCCCAAGCAAGTCGGCCGACATCGGGCGGACGGTGGTGACCGGGGTTCACGGGCCTGGGCGATGCATCGCGGTGTTGGCGGGGTGACTGGCTGTGCTAGTTCAACATTGGATTTTGAAGTAGCCCACAAAACGGATCATTACACCGGCTATTATTACATACCATAGGGATATCGGCCGCAGGCAGACCGTCGTCGCCGCCGAAAGACTCCCAACTAGCCAGCCACCCCCCGCAACACCTCGAGAACCCCCTCCCGATCCACCTTCCCCACCCCCGTCAACGGCATCTCGTCAACCAGCACGATCCGCCTGGGATGCGCATACGCCGGCCCCTTTTCCAGCGTGTACATCTTCAGCCCCTCGGCCGTCAGCGCCGATCCCGACGCCAGCTTCACCATCGCCGCCGGCACCGCGCCCTTTACGGCGTGCGGCACCGGCAGCACCGCCGCATCCAGCACATCCGGGTGCGACAGCAGCAGGTCCTCGACCTCCTTGGGGTAGATGTTCTCGCCGCCCGAGTTGAACATGTCGTCGGTGCGGCCCCGGAAGTGGTAGAAGCCGTCGTCGTCGCGGAGGAACAGGTCGCCCGTAGCGAGCCAGCCGTCCCGAATACGGTCCGCGTTCACGTCGGGCAGATTGTGATACCCGGTCGTCACGCCGGGATTGCGGACCCACAGCTCACCGTACCGCGGATCCTCGACGCCGTCGCGCACGAGCCTGATCTCGCCCTCGGGCCACGCCGCGCCGCAGCTTCCCCTCGGCACCGGACGGCCGTCGAGCGGGGGCCCAAGCATGACGGGGCCGCCTTCGGTCAGGCCGTAGCTCTCGCCGACCTCGACGCCGAACGCGCGCTCGACCGCGTCCATCAACTCGGGCTGAACCGGGGCCGAACCGAGCACGACCTTCCGCAGCGCCGAGAAGTCGAGCTTCCGTATGAGGTTCATATGGTCGAGCAGAATGGTGAAGACCGCCGGGACCGCGCCGACCTGCGTGCATTGGTAAACGCTCAGCGCCTGCAGGAAGGCCACCGGCTCGAACCCGGGCAGAATCACCACCGACCCGCCCGCTTGCAGCAGCGGCTTGACCGCCCCCGCCATCGCGTTCTTGTGATAGAGCGGCACCGCCGCGAGCGCCCGGTCGTCCGGACCGGCGGGCCAGTACTTCTTCAAGCACCGCACCCACCAGAGCTGGCCCTCATGGGAAAGGACGACGCCCTTGGGCTTGCCGGTCGACCCGGATGTGTAGGGCTGGAAGGCCGGGTGGTCGGCGCCGAGAAGGGGCGGCTCGTAGTCGACTGACGCTCTCGCAAGGGCGGCTGCATAGTCGAACCAGCCGGTGCTTGCCCCTCCGGTCCCCGCGCCGGGGCCGCCGACCTCCCACCTCCTCTCGATCCCCAGCCGCTCGATCACCCTTGCCGAGCGCTCCGTGACGGCGGTTTCGACAAACGCGGCCTGGCAGTCGGCGTCCGCGACGATGTGCGCGAGCGACTCGGCCGAAAGCTTGAAGTTGAGGGGCACCGGGACCGCGCCGCAGCGCATCGCGCCGAACATGATCTCGACGAACTCGAAGCGGTTGCCGACGCTGAGCGCGAAACGGTCACCCATCCCGATCCCGTTGTCCGACAGCAGGTTGGCCACGCGGTCCATGCGTTCGTCGAGTTCGGCATAGGTCACTTCGCGCGGGGTCGGGCGCGACAGATCGATCAGCGCGATGCGGTCGGGGAATTCGGCGCGGGCGTCGCTGAGCCAGTAGCCGAGATTGGACTTGCGGGGATCGGGCCCGCCGGCCAGCCCGGCGCCGCTCACTCTCCGGACTCCCCGGATCGTGCGGGAAGCGCTAGTGCGGCGACGCAGACAACCGTCACCACGCCGCCGATCACGATCCCGGCCCAGCCGCTTCCCGTGCGCAGCAGCGACGAGATGCCCCACAGCGTCAGCCCGTTCCCCACCAGATTGAGAATCAGCCCCCAAACGCGCCCCGACCATGGTCCGATGCGCCGCTCGAGGAGTCGCTGGAGGGCGCCCATCACCACCACCCCAACCGGTTGAAGACCCACGTTATCGCGATCCCGTTCAACAGAGTCACCTGCAGCAGGATGCCCAGGTTCCACAGGTACGATTTGCTCCGGTCGGCGCCGAGGACCTCGCGGTCGTTCAGCAGCAGGTACATGGACCAGCCGACGACGTTGTTGGCGAGCGAGAGGAAGGCGGCGATGGCGATCACCAGCCAAACAGGGCGCGCGTTCCACGCCGCCAGGAACGCGATCTGGGGCAGCAGCGCGCTGATCCTCCAGCGCCACGACGAGGTGTCGGGCTCCCATCCGAAGGCCTCGTGGATGGCCATGGCGCCGGCCAGGCTCATGCCGACGGTCGTCGTGATCGGGACCGCCAGAAAGCCCACGTAGAAGAGGATCTGCGACCAGGTGGGGCCCAGCAACGGCATCAGTGCGGCCGCGAGTTCGGGCGCCGACTCCGGTGTGATCCCCTGTGGGAAGAGCGTGGCCGCGAAAACGCCGATCACCAGGAAGTTGATCAGCACGAACGGCAGGAAGAGTCCGGCGAACAGGTCGAAGCGGGCGAGCGATTCGTGGTTGCGGCCCCAGCCTCGCCCCAGCCCCGCGTAGTTGAAGAACACCCAGTCCATCACGCCCACGGCGGCCGCGGACGACGCGATGAACAGGTCCAGCCCCTCGCCGCCGCCCGGCAGCCACGGCACGAATGCCCCGCGGGCCGCCGCGCCCCAGTCGACGCCCACGACCAGCAGCACCGCCCCGAACGCGACGATCATGACGCCGATCCCGGCCTTCATCACCCACTCGACCAGCCGCGTCCCGCGCCACCGCGGCGCCCGTAACTGAGGATCAGCCAGCTCGTCACCGCCACGTAGACGACCCAGTTGTACTCGGCCGGGAAGGCGAAGCCGGCGAACGGCGCGAGCGACTCGATCAGGTGGGTGCCGAGGGCGACCTGGCCGAAGTTGAAGATGACCGCGACGGCCGCGGTGCCCACGAGCGCCGTCATCAGCGAGCCGATCAGCCACGAGTGGCGCCGATTCTGGACCTGGATGACGCGGAAGCCGCCTTTGCAGGTGAAGCGGGCCATCGCGGCCATCATGAAGAGGCCCAGGCCGCACGAAAGCCAGATCAGCCAGAGGGTGCGGTAGCCGAACGCCGCGCCCGACAGCATCGACGAGGTGAGGGTGCCGGCGCCGAGGGTGAGGGCGGCGCCCATGAAGCCGGGGCCGGCCAGGCGGGCGTAGCCGGAGACCCGGCGGTGAATCGGGGCGCCCGCGAGGTCGGTCAGCCGCGCGGCCTCGGCGTCCAGGACCTCCCGCGGGATCTTTTGGGCGATCGGATAGTCGACCGGGTCAACCACAGCGCCCTCGGCCTCCCCGGGCGACCGCCCGCTCACAGCGTCAGCACCGACTTGCCGAAGACCTCTCTCGCCATGAGTTCGCTCATCGCCGTGCGGATCCGCTCCATGGGCCTGACCACGTGGATCGCCGGCTCCAACTCGCCCGCGGCCACCATGTCCAGCAGGCGCGCCAGGCCCTCGCGGCTCCACCCGTCCGAGCCGATGATCGTCTGCTCAAAGCTCCAGATGTAGCGGATGTCGGTCGGCGGGTCGTAGCCGGCGGTGGCGCCGCAGGTGACCATGCGGCCCTGAAACCGCAGCACCTTCAGGCTGGCCGCCCAGGTCGCGCCGCCGATGTAGTTGATGACTACGTCGACGCCACCGGAGTCGGGGTCGTGATAGCGCGGCCGCCCCGCGATGCCGCGCACCAGCCGGACCAGCTCGTCGGAGCGCGATGAGATGACATGGTCGGCGCCGAGGGCGCGCAGCTGCGCCAGCTTCCGCGGCGAGCTGCCGGTGGCGATCACCTGCGCGCCGATGCGCTTGCAGAGCTGGACGCAGCCGGTGCCGACGCCGCCGGTGGCGCCGAGGATCAGCACGGTCTCGCCCGGTTGCACGCACGCGCGCTCTTCGATCATGCGCAGGGCCGTCCCGTATGCGACGGGAAGGGCGGCGGCATGCTCGAACGAGACGCCATCGGGCATCCGCACCAGGTTCTCCAGCGGGACCGCGAGGTACTCGACCGCCGCCCCGGGCGCCTTCTCACCGAGCATGCCCCGGTCATCGATGATGGGGTCGATCATGGCGCGGTCTCCGACCTGCCACCCCGCCGCGTCCGTCCCGGGACCGAACCCCGCCACCTCGCCGGCCGCGTCGCCGCACGGGGTCATGGGGAGCGGGATGTGCAGCCCGGTGGTCCCGCCGAGCATCATCGGGTCGAAGCCGTTGAGGGCGCAGGCCCGAATGCGAATGAGGGCCTCGCCGGGGGCCGCCTCGGGGGTGGGGACGTCGCCCAGGTAGAGTTCGTCGACGCCGCCGTGGCGGTCGTAGAGGACGGCCTTCATCCCGTCAGCCGACCATCGAGGAATAGGTGCCGCGACCCACCGCGCAGAGGCGGCCCTGGTCGTCGTGCACGTCCACGTCGGAGACCGAGATCGTCCGGCCGCTGCGCCGCAGCCGGGCCGTTGCCAGCAGGTAGGGACCGGTGCAGGGGCGCAGATAGTCGACCCGCAGCGAAATGGTGGGGACCCCTCCGCCTGCGCGCACCGCAACGACCATGTCTCCGGCAATGTCGATCAGCGACGCCACCGGCCCGCCGTGATAGATCGTGCCGTCGCCGCGGGTCAGATCGAGCCGCTTCGACATCCTGAGGACGCAGGTATCCTTGCCCACGTCTTCAAGGGTGATTCCGAGGGCGACGATGGCCTCGGAGCCCGCGAGGATCGATTCGATGAGGGTCCAGGAAGACGAGCTTCTTTTTGGCATGGGGTTATGTGATGGCGGTCGTCAGGCGCTCGACGTCGATTCGGTCGGCGTGCTCCATTGCGCGTGCCAGGTCGTAGGCTGCCTGAAGTCGATACCAGGTCTCGGCTCCTCCGCCGAAGGCCTTGTGCAGTCGAATGGCCATTACAGGTGAGATACCCGAGCGCCCATTCACCACATCCGACAACTGCTTGCGGCTAACGCCTAGCTTGCGAGCTGCGTCAGTCACGCTAAGTCCCAGTGGCTCAAGACAGTCATGGCGTACGGAATGCCCGGGGTGCGGTGGGTTCTTCATCAACAGTCCTCCTTCAATTGTAATCCAGTAACCTGATACCTCCCAGGTTACAATGCTGCTTGACGTGCCCGCTCGTGAGTCCCCACTTGAAGACACGAACTCAGCCCGTCGCGCGCATTGTAAGGAGAGCCCGCCGATGCAACCGCTCCGTCGTCTTTCGACCTGCTCAGTCACACTTGCAGCCGCCGCATTCGCCTGCGTCGCGGTCCTAACCCCCACCCCCACCGCAGCCCAGACCGCGGAGGCCCGCCTCACCGTCGACCGCTACATGGACTGGGAGCGCGTAGGCGACCCCCAGCTCTCCCCCGACGGCAGCCAGGTCATCTACACCCGCAGCTGGGTCGACAAGATCGAAGACGAGTGGGCGTCGGCCCTGCACATCATGGACGCCGACGGCTCCAGGCCACGGTTCCTCATCGAAGGATCCTCCCCACGGTGGTCCCCGGACGGCACGCGCATCCTCTTCACCGCCCCCGGCGAGCCCGGCGGCGCCCAGATCCACGTCCGCTACATGGACGCCGAGGGCACCGTCACCCAGGTCACCCGCGTTCCCGACACGCCCATGAACGCGCGGTGGTCCCCCGACGGCACCAAGATCTCGTTCACCATGTACACCCCCGGCGAACTCCCCAGCGACTGGTCCATCGACCTGCCGGCCGCCCCCGCAGGCGCCAACTGGACCGAAACCCCCCGCATCGTCGAGAACATGCACTTCCGGGCCGACCGCGTCGGCTTCACCGACCCTGCCTACGTGCACCTCTTCGTCGTCCCGGCCGAAGGCGGCACCGCCCGCCAGCTCACCCACGGCAAGTGGCACGTCGGCTCCCGCTACATCGGCATCTACGGCGGTGTCGGCTACGACTGGACCCCTGACGGCAGCACCATCGTCTTCGACGGCCTCATGAAGGAAGACTGGGACATGCGCTACTTCGAGTCCGCCATCAACGCGGTTGACGTGGCCACCGGCGAGACCCGCGAGATCACCCCCACCCAGGGCCTCTGGAACAGCCCGTCGGTCTCCCCCGACGGCAGCACGATTGCATTCACCGGCCACGAATGGTCGCCCCAGACCTACCACGTCGGCGAGATCCACACGATCGGCATCGACGGCACCGGGATCCGCAAGCTCACCCCCGACCTCGACCGCGACATCGGCTCGATGATGTGGGCCGCGGACGGCAGCCGCTTCTACTTCTCCGTCAACGACCGCGGCTCCTCCAACGTCTATTCCGCCACCCCCGACGGCGACGTGCAGCAGATCACCGACGGCGTCCACATGCTCTCGCTCACTTCGATGGCCGGCAGCACCGCAGTCGGCGTCCGCTCGGCACCCCAGACCCCGGCCGACGTAGTCCGCTACGACCTGAATCCCGGCACATCGGTGACGAGGCTGACCGATGTGAATGATGATGTGTTGGAGGGCGTCGCTCTCGGCGACATCGAGGAAATCTGGTACGAATCCACCGAGAACACGCAGGTACAGGGATGGGTCATCAAGCCACCCGGCTTCGACCCCACCCGCAGATATCCCCTCATCTTCGAGATCCACGGCGGCCCCCACGCCATGTACAACGTGGGCTTCAACTGGATGTTCCAGAACTTCGCCGCCAACGACTTCGTGGTCCTCTACACCAACCCGCGCGGCTCGACCGGCTACGGCACCGACTTCGGCAACGCGATCGACGACCGCTATCCCGGCGAGCGCGACCTCGCGGACCTCCTGCACGGCGTCGACGAGGTCGTCGGCCGGGGATACATCGACACGGACAGGATGTACGTCGGTGGCTGCTCCGGCGGCGGCGTCCTCTCGAGCTGGGTGATCGGCCACGACGACCGCTTCGCCGCGGCCGCCGTCCGCTGCCCCGTCATCAACTGGATGTCCTTTGCCGGCACTGCCGACGTGGCCATGTGGGCCTACCGCCGCTTCCGCGAACTCCCCTGGGACAACCCGGACAAGTGGCTGCACCACTCGTCGCTCATGTACGTGGACAACGTGACCACGCCCACCCTGCTCCTCACCGGCGAACTCGACCTCCGCACCCCGATGACGCAGAGCGAGGAGTACTACCAGGCGCTCAAGATGGTCGGCGTCCCGACAGCCATCATCCGCTTCAACGAGGAATACCACGGCACGGGCAGGAAGCCGTCCAACTTCATGCGCACCCAGCTCTACATGCGGAAGTGGTACGACCGCTGGGTGGGCAAGCGGCCGGTTAGCGAATGAACACACCCCCGCCCGAGGCGCGCTCGGGACTCAAGCCCTTCGAGAAGGCCGAACTGCCGGCTCCGCCCAAGCCAAAAGGGCTTTCATGGCTCGGGGTGGTCGGTCCGGGCGTCATTGTGCTGGGGGCCTCGATCGGGAGCGGCGAGTTCCTGCTCGGGCCGGCGGCGTTCGTCCAGTACGGGCTGGTGCTGCTGTGGGTGACGCTGGTCGCGGCGTTCCTTCAGACGGTCCTCAACACGGAGCTGATGCGCTGGACCATCGCGACCGGCGAGCCCGTGGTGACGGGGTTCATGCGCACGAAGCCGGGGTCACAGTTCTGGGCGGTGTTCTACGCCCTCCTGTACTTCCTGCAGGTGGGGTGGCCCGGTTGGGCGGCCGCGGCCGCGGGCGCAATCTTCTTCCTGATCTTCCGCGAACTTGCGGGTCCGGGGCAGGAGCTGATCGTGTACTGGATCGGCGTGGGCACCTTCGCCCTGTGCGTCGGCATCCTCCTCTTCGGGAAGCGCATCGAGCGAACGCTCGAGCTCCTCAACTGGATCCTGGTGGCGGCGATCATCGGCGGCTTCCTGATCCTGGCCGCGATCTTCGTTTCCGGCGATACCTGGGTTGCCGCTGCCGCGGGACTCGTCGGCTACGACACGACCGCCGGGTCCTTCCGCTTCATCCCGGAGGGCGTGGACTGGTTCCTGATCGGAGCGTTCGCGGCCTACTCGGGTGCCGGCGGCGTCATCAATCTCACGCTCTCCAACTGGGCTCGCGACAAGGGCTACGGGATGGGCGAGCGGGCGGGCTACATCCCCGCGGCCGTAGGCGGTGAGCGCAAGGCTCTCTCGCCGACCGGCTACACCTTCGACACATCCTCTGCCGCCATGGAGCGCTGGCGCGGCTGGTGGCGCATCGTGCGGGCCGACCAGTGGGGCGTCTACTTCGTGGGCGCGATGCTCGGGATGGTTCTCCCGGCGGTCCTCTACGTCACCTTCATCGAGGGCGGCACCGACATCCGCGGCCTTTCGGTCGCGGCCGCGCTGGCCAACGCCATGGCGAGTCAGGCGGGCGCCATCTTCGGCGGCGTCATCGCGATGATGGCCGTCTGGGTGCTCTTCAAGACCCAGCTCGACATCATCGAGGGCATGACACGCGCGATGACCGACATCCTATGGACCGGTTCCAGCAAGGTGCGGAGCTGGCGCGGCGGCGACGTGCGCTTCGTCTACTACACGGTGCTGGGCGTGCTGGCAGTGTGGGGCATCATCGCCATGAAACTGGCTGCACCGATCGTCCTGCTGCAGCTGGGAGCCAACATGGCCGGCGTCGTCTTCGTGATCTCGCCGCTCCACCTGCTCTACATCAACACGAAATTCCTGCCCGAGGCGATCCGACCGCCCATGTGGCGAAGGGTGGCGCTGGTCACGATGTCGCTGTTTTACGGGGCGTTCGTGCTACTTTGGCTGAATAGCATGTTCTAGGCCAGATTTGTCGGCCACTTCAGGCCGATTTTGGCCGACAAGACCGCGCGGGGCGGTCATTACCCGCCACGGCTCAGCCGTTCCAATGCTCGCTCGAAGCTCACCAGGCGACGGATCAATGCGTTGTACCTGGAATGGGTGTCCGTCGGATGCTCGGCGCCGATAGCGTTGTAGAGCGCGATTTCAGGAGGGTGTGGGAGGGTGGGGCACTGGGGAAGCTCCAATCCTGCCGCGCGCAAACGCGATTCTCCCACCATGACGAGAAGCGCCTCCACGCTCGGTTCTCCGCGCTGCAAATCCTCGACTCCAGAGGCGACCAGGTCGGCGCCGGGCAGGTCCGCGGGAACGGTCCTCACCGGGATATCTCGCTTACGGCGCGATGCACCTTGTCCCGAAAACTGCCCGGATCAATTGCCGGATACCTGACCAAGGCCGACTCGATCGCCCGGAACAATTCGATCATCCGTTCAGGCCGGATCAAGCCATGCCGGGCCATTTCCCTCACGTCGGACAAGTCCTGTTCGTGCCCGCGCTCAATCTTGGCCAGCGCCTGGGCATAAAAGTCATAGTGATAGTAGTCCACCGGTCCATGCCGGTCGATAAACGGACTGCGTTCCCGCCACCCGGGCACGACCGGGATGAAATCGTCGGGGGCAGCGAGCTCAACGTTGATGTTCAGAGATTCTTTCGCGCGCGCGATCGCAGCGAACACGCCACGCGGCTCCGGATCGAGCTTCAGGTCGACATCGACGGTCGTTTCGCGCCACCCGACAAGCACCGCGGAGCTGCCGCCAACCAGGTAGATCCGCCCGTTGCTCCGGGCCGCGCGGCCCAGTGTGCGCATGAGTTCACGCACTCTGTCGGCACCGGCGGGGGGACGAGCGGCTGTCGTCATCACCGCTCCACGATCCGAAACAGCTGGATCTCGAAGAACAGCGTCTCGTTGGGGCCGACCAGTCTGTCGATGCCGTCCCAGCCGTAGGCCAGCCGCCCGGGGACGGTGACTTGGTAGTGGCTCCCGACTGACATGAGTTGCAGCGCTTCGCGGAAGCCGCGGATGAGGTCCCGCAGCGCGAGCACATCGGGCGCGCCGCGCTCGTAGGATGAATCGACGACCGTGCCGTCCTCGGTCCTGGAGCTGTAGTGGAGCACCACGCGGTCCCGTGCGGTGGGCTTCGGGCCGGTGCCCTCGCTGATGATCCGGTACTTGAGGCCGCTCCGGGTGGTGATGTAGCCGTCCGCATCGGGCGTCGGAGCCTCAACAGGCGCCTGGGCTCCACCGCCGGCGCATGCGGTGCCCGCCAGGATCAGGAGCACGCACCGCGCGGGGAGCGCGAGTCTCATCCTCTGCCTCGGGCCAGATGCGCCAGTGCGTGACATCCCCGCCGCAACGATGCCTCCGCCCTAACTCCCAACGATCTCCAGAAGTTCGATCTCGAAGATCAGGTCCTCGTTGGGGCCGATCACGGCGCCGGCGCCGTCCTCTCCATACGCCAGTGCCGAGGGGATGGTCACGCGGATGTGGCCGCCGACCGACATCAGCTGCACCGCCTCGCCGAACCCTTCGATCACGCCGCTCACGGGGAAGGTCGCGGGCTCGCCGCGGTCGTAGGACGAGTCGAACTGCGAGCCGTCGGTGAGAGTTCCGCGGTAGTGCAGGACAACCTCGTTGTCGATGGTCGGCGATGCGCCGTCGCCCTGGCGGAGGACCTCGACCTGGAGCCCGCTGTCGGTGGTGATCATTTGGGGTCCCGTATCCCCGCAGGCCGCGCAAAGCGCGAGCACCGCGATGCCGAATGTGGTCTGGATGAGCTTTCGCATGCTGTCTCCCTGGTTCGTTTGGATTTTGCCACTACCCCGCTCCTATGGACGACTCGACGATGCTCGCCAGCGAGGGCGTCCCCGCGAGCCGCATGGTGATCGCCAGTTCGTTTCGCAGAATCTCGAGCACGCGCTCGACGCCGTCCTGTCCGAAGGCGCCGAGCCCCCACAGGTAGGGACGGCCGACCGCCACCGCGTCCGCGCCGCGGGCGATCGCCTTGAAGATGTCGCTGCCGCGCCGGAAGCCGCTGTCCACGATGACGGGCACCTGGCCGCCCACCGTCGCGGTAATCTCGGGCAGGGCGTCGATCGTTGCCTGGCCGCTGCCCTCCGCCCGGCCCCCGTGGTTCGAGACCCAGATCCCGTCGACCCCGTTGTCCAGCGCGATCGCGGCGTCCTCGTGCGTCATCAGCCCCTTGATCACGATGCGCTGATCGGTGATTTCGCGGAGGCGGCCGATGAAATCCCAGGTCATGCCGGCGGTGCGGTAATCGCTGCTCCGGTACACCGTGCCCTGGTACATGGGCTTGATGCTCGGCGCGCGGCCACGGGGACGGTGGCAGCTGGTGCAGTTGCGGTCGTCGATGCGCGACCAGCGCCGCCCGGTGAGGCGGTTGCTCCCTGCGGGCAGGTCCACCGTGAGCACGATGACCGGACACTCGGCCGTGCGCACGCGCTCGACCACCGCGCGGGTGACCTCCCAGTTCGAGGTGGCGTAGAGCTGATACCAGACCGGCTCGCCGCGCGCCTCGTTCACGTCCTCCACCCCGGTCGAGCTCACGGTCGACAGCGTCTGCAGGTGGTTCTGCGCCTGCGCGGCACGAGCCGTCGCCAGTTCGCCCTCGGGGTGGAATGCCCGCTGGCTCCCGCACGGCGCGATCATGATCGGCGACGGCCACTCGCGCCCGAACAGCGTGACGCGGGTGTCGAGCCGGCTCACGCCGACCAGCCTGCGCGCGCGGATGTAGATGCGCTCCAGGGCCTCCCGGTTGTTGCGCTGGGTGGACTCGCCGTCGACGCCGGTCTGGATGTAGCCGAAGTGCGCCGGGGGCATCGCCGTCTCGGCCACCTTTTCCATGTCGAAGACATCGAGCGCGTCGGCGGCGCTGGTGACGAGGTCGTCGAGGGTGGGGCGGGGGGCGGTGGTGTCGGGAGCGGGTGCCAGGTCGCCTGCGGTCGCCATGGGGACGGACTGGGCGCAACCGGGGATCGCCGCCAGCAACGGGCTCGCCGCCAGCCAGCGCAGGAAGTCGCGGCGGTTGGCGGTCCGGGCGTAAGGGAAGTCGTGTCCCATGGGAGTATCTCGATGGCGCGTTGCTGTGCGTGGTGCCGTGGCAATGTGTGGGCAACCGGTTGATTTGGCGAACAAACGGATCGTTGCGCGGGCCAGCGGACTATGATTCAGTGAGGGCGTCCCTCCAAAGACCCTGATGGCCCTGTCACTCTCCAATTGCCCGGCCAAATGAACAAGCCAGCCGCCGGATCGAAACTCCACCGCAACGTCTGGGCTACCAGCGGCACGAGCTTCCTCACGGACGTGTCGAGCGAGATGCTCCTCAATGTTCTGCCGCTCTTCCTCTCGAACGTGCTGGGCGTGCGGGTTTGGGCTGTGGGATTTGTCGAGGGCCTCGCCGACGCGACCGCGAGCATCCTGAAGCTCTACTCGGGTTGGCTGTCGGACCGGCTCGGGACGCGCAAGTGGCCTGCCGTAGTCGGGTATGCGATCTCGGCGCTGTCCAAGCCGTTCTACCTGCTCGCGACGACTTGGGGCGCGATCGCCGCGATTCGCTTGGGGGACAGGGTGGGGAAGGGGGTGCGCACGGCGCCCCGCGACGCCTTGCTCGCCGATTCGACGCCACCCGAGCGCCGGGGCCTCGCCTTCGGGCTGCACCGGGCGGCCGACACCGCGGGGGCCGTGATCGGGATCGCGGTGTCGATCTAGGTCGTACAGCAGGTGCAGGGGGGCGGGGCGTTGCTCGAGGCCGAGACGTTTCGGTCGCTGGTGATGTGGAGCTTGCTTCCCGCGTTCCTGGGTGTGGCCGTGTTGGCCGTGGCCGCCAGGGATGTGAAGGTCGGGAAGCGCAACGGGCGGGCCCGTCCTCGGCTCGGCCTGCGCGGACTCGGGCGGGGCTTTGCGGCGTTCGTCGTCTGTTCCGTGATCTTCGAGCTTGGTAACTCCGCAGACGCCTTTCTTGTGCTCAGGGCGCAGGAGCGCGGCTTCTCGGTCGTGGGGATCCTGTGGCTCTTGCTCGCCTTCAACGTGGTCTACACGCTCGTGTCGACGCCCGCGGGTTCGCTCGCCGACCGGATTCCCCGCAAGCGGGTCGTGGCGGCGGCGTGGGGGCTGTACGCGCTCGTGTACCTGGGCTTCGCGCTGGCCGACACGGTCGTGCACGTGACTGTGCTGTACCTGCTGTACGGGTGCTATCACGGGCTTGCGGCGGGTGCGGCGAAGGCGCTGGTCGCGGATCTGGTGCCGGCCGTACAGCGCGGGACGGCCTACGGCGGATACGCGGCTGCGATCGGCCTCGCCACGCTGCCGGCTTCGCTCCTGGCCGGCGTGCTGTGGGAGGGGCTTTTCGGATGGCAGGGGTTCGGCCCGGCGGCGCCGTTCGTCTTCGGCGCGGCGATGGCGGGCGTGGCGGCAGTGGTGCTGCTGGTGGCGGTCCCTGGCGATCGCCTCAACTCCCCGGCAGCCTGAACCGCACCAGCACCGGCAGGTGATCACTCGTGGTGTCTTCGTAGTCGGGGATGTACTCGTCGACCCGGTAGACAAGCGCCGACCCGGACTCGTACCACGCCATGACCTCGTCCGACGCCAGGATGTGGTCGATCACGTCGTCGTAGCCGAGGATGGAGGTCTCGCCGGTGGTGCTCAGCGCGGCGGTCGGGAAGACCCAGTTGGGCACGGCCTCCACGAGCGGCCGGTACGGGGTGTCGCGGCCCGAGGTGATCGACTCGTCCATGTCGTCGTTCCAGTCACCGGGGACGAGCACGATGTCGTCGGCCAGATTGGACTCCAGGTGCTCCTTCAACCCCGCGCCCGCCGCGGCGCGCCGCTCCCAGGAAGTGACGTCCTGGTTGGCCTTCGCGTGCAGTACGATCACGACCGCTTCGTGAGTGGCGCCGGCATGGTTCAATCGGACGCGCACCTCGAGGGGTGGACGACCGGCGAACTCGTAGTCCAGCTCGGGAAGGATCACTCGCGCTCCGGTAACTTCCACCGCGGATGACTTGAAGATCAGCCCCACCTTGATCTCCCCCCCGGTGTAGGAATCGGTCCCGCCGACGACGCTCGTGTCGTTCACCAGCAGGCCGGCGTAACCCGGCAGGTTCGACAGCAGGCTCTCGAACGCGCTCGCCCGCGACACCTCCTGAACGCCCCAGAGTTCGGCGTCGGTGCCCAGGATCACATCGCGGATCCGCGCAAGCTGCAAGACTTCATCCGTCGGCCCCAGCCCGGTGGACCCGAAGTTGAGCAGGTTCCACGTCACCATGTCGAATGTCGAAGCGGTGCCCTGCGCGGGGATCGCGATGGGCTGGGGGAGGGGGGCCGGGGGTGGCGGGTCCGGCGGCGGCGGCGGGACGGTCGGCGTGTCAGAGCCGCAGGCCGCGATGCACACGTGGAGCAGGATGACTGCGAGACCGCACCGCGATCTAGCCACGCGCCTCATGACCGCTCCCCAAGCCGCTGCTCGATCGCGTCGAGTACCCGGCGCAGCGCCTTCCGCTCTCGCCCGAAAAGAGCCCGCCAGGGTACGAGCGCCGATGCCCATGCCAGCAGCCCCACCGGAAAGATGGCGAGAGGGTTGGCACCGCTGAGCGCGCCCCCCAGCAGTCCGCCCAGGACGGCCAGAATCGGCCCCGGTCCGAAGGCAAACGTAAGCAGCCCATCGCGATAGTTCCCCAGGACTCGCACCCGCGTGGTGTCCCCCTCGCCCCGAATGGACACGTACCGCCCACCCATCACGCTGCGCGCGCGCCACTCGAACCCGCCGAGGACCTCCTCCACTATCCCCTGCCGGGCGAATTCGCTGCGGATCAGATCGAGGAGTTGGGGAAGGAGGTCGGCGTCCAGCTTCGCCGGAACGACCCGTTCGATCTGCACCGTTGGGGGCAAACCCAGGGATGAAGGGGTCAGCGCACTTTCGCGGCGCACTTCCAACGACGTGGCTGCCGCCTCGACCCGGGACGCGTCGATCCCTGCTTCAGCGGCGATCTCCTTGAGTTCGGCAAGCGTCAGTCCCACGCCCGCGCCGCCTTCCTGATCGGTCGCGGCCGCCTCAACCGCCCGATGCAGGATCAGCGCGACCTCTTCCTCGTCGTAGCGGCGCTCGCTCATGGGTCAGCGCAGCTCCCCGGCCGGGCGCGCGTCCAACTGTGGCTCCCCGTCCGGCTCTCCCTCCGCGAGCGCTTCAAGCCGCGCCATCGCCTCCGCGAAGCGCGCTTCCAGGCGCGGGATGTCGGTCCCCGAGTACCCGATTCGCAGTCGCGCGACGGAAGCCGTCAGGATGTCCCGCAGCTCGGCGGCGGCTTCGCGTCGGGCGGCGGGGTCGGTCCCGCCCCGCGCCCCGATCCACACGGGAGCCGTGTGCGCGAAGGATGCCTCGTCCATCGAAGGCCAGCGCGTGGCGCCGCCCCGCGCCCGCGCAGCGACCCAACCGCCCGTGGGCAGCTCGATGTCACCGGAATAGCTGCGCCGCCCGGGCGACGACATGCCCGGATGGGACGTCACCACCCGCCCGTTCACGATGATGTCGACCGTGTCGACCGAAGTGGCCGTGGCGAGATCGAGCGTCCACGTAGCCGCCCCGGACGAGACCACCCGGCCGGGCCCCGCGCCGCCAACTTCGAAGTCGAGAAACGGGCCGTTGGTCACGAAGGAGCGGCCCTCCCGCAGCCCCTCGATGTAGACCGGCCAGTTGAGCTGTTCGCCGGTGCGCACATAGACCCGGGTCGTCCCCACCGCCATCGTGCGGTACAGGTTCAGCATCACATCGGTCCCCGCCGACGGCGCGACCGTGAGCCCGAGATTCAGGAACCTGTGCCACAGGGCCGATGTCCCGAAGGAATTGCTCCACAGGCACACGACCTCGAGCGCGTCCACATCGCCCAACACCGCGTCGGCCACGAGCTCGACGGGCACCCCGCCGGCACCTCCTTCGGCGAAGGGATCGGGCACCGATACCGGGTGCACGTAGTACCCGAGCCCGCCCTGGGCGTGCGCGAAATCCAGGACTTCCTTGTTGGTGCGGTCGTCGGTCCCGTAGACCTCGTAGCCCGGTCCCCACACCCAGGGCCAGTGCAGCTCTGGCGTCTCGATCAATCCCATGTGGCCGAGAAAATGCGACCGGATCTCCTGGCCGAAGCGGATGAAGGGTGAGGCGTCCGACTTCTCCCACCCCCACAGATGCTGGTCCTCGTAGCGGTTGTGCAGGTTGGCGAGGAGCGGCGAGGCCACGTCGAGCGCTTCGCCCCTCATCTTCGGGACCATGTCCGTGGGGTCGAGGTTGGTCTGCCCGCCGTAGTTGAGGTGGAAGTGATGGTCGCCCGAGGCCCATCCGGCGGCGCGCGCGTCCCACACGGGGGTCAGCTCGAGCGAGACCTCGGTGATCGATCCGGGTGCGGCGGCAACCGTGGCGGTAACCTCCGGAGTCGCGAGCCCCTGCACGGCCGAGACGGTGACCTCGCCAGCGGGAACAGTGACCTCGATCAACCCGGGGCTGTAGAAGAAGACGCGCCCATTGGCCCCGTCGAAGTGGACGCCCTCCTGGTCGGGCACAGCGGGGTGCCCACTCGCATCGAGAACGTTCAGGCGGGCCGGAGCGAGGTCGCCGAGCACACCGGAGCGTCCGCCGCCGCTCTCTCCCGCGATCGTGGTCCGGATGCGTAGGCGAGCCGTACCCGCTGCCCACTCCCACGCGCGTACCTGCACATCCTCCACGGCCCCGCCGGCCGGACGAATCCGTTTCAGCTGAAACGCCTCGCGGTCATCGGCCTCGGAGAAGTAGATCCACTCGCCATCCGGGCTCCACGCGGGAGTAAGGGGGAGCCCACCGCTGGTCAGCAGCACCGGCGCCCCTGGCTGATCGACGTTGTGGACACGAAGATCCCAGCCGTCCTGGGTGGGCCAGTTGAGCGCGACGGTCTGTCCATCGGGGGAAAGCGCGGGACGTGCCATCGACGCGATGCTCCCCGAGGCCAGCACACTCGTCGGGCTACCGTCGGCCGACCGCAACTCGACGCGGTCATCAGGCCGCTTGACGAGCACCACGAAGCTGCCGTCCGCGCGGGGCTGCGGCTTCATCTCGATACCGGGCTCGCTGGTGAGCGCCCGCGATTCGCCGGTGGCCAGGTCGAGTGCCCAGACATCGAGGGTACCTGCCTGCCCGGACGTGTAGTAGAGGGTGCCGCCGTCGGGCGAGAACGCGGGGTCGAGGTCGATAGCGGACGTGTCAACGGTGCGGATATCGTCGCCCGACGCCGCGTCGACCACCACAATGCGGGTGTCGTGGTCGTTGTCGCGCACCAGGGCGAGCCGGTCGCCGGAGGGGTGCCACGCTGGCCGTGAATCCATGTCGCGCCCCTGCGTGAGCTGCCGCGCGGTGCCGGTCACGAGGTCCATCACCCAGATCCATCCGCGCGCCGCAAAGGCGATTTCGCGGCCATTCGGCGACGGTGCCGGATCGATCGGCCCGCTCGCAAGCACCGGGAGTTCGTAGCCCTCCAGATAGACGTGATGACCGTAGCCCTCCACGCGGGGATACCGATTCGTCCATTGACCGGACGCGGCGTCGGGGACAAGGGTGAGTGCGGCCGCAACGGCGGCGCATACGGCCCATGGCGACATGTTCTTCACGGCATCAGCTCCTGGCGGCAGGTGGGAGGGTAAGCATCGCTGACAGCGGGCGGACGCGGCAAGGGCGGCCTGAAGACCGTATCTTTCCCTCGATCACAGATCCACCAGGAGGATGCCTGCATGGCCGATTCACGATCCACGCGCGGCGCGAACACGTTGCTCGCCCTGCTCGTCCTGGCCGCATGCGCGGAAGCGCCGCCCGCCGAAGAAGCGACTGTCGACGATGTCGGCGAGCGGGACGCTGAAGTCGCCATTGAGCCGGCTCCCGAAGAGAACGTCTTCCACGACGGCGCCGACCTGCCCTGGGGCGAGCCCGACAACAGCATGCAATACCTTGCGCTGTACGGCGATTCGAGCGCGGAGGGGCAGCCCTTCGTCTTCCGCCTCAAGGTCCAGACCGGGTTCGAACTCGGGCCGCACACCCACCCGATCACCGAGCACATGACCGTCCTGTCCGGCAGGTTCTTCGTCGGCATCGGCGAGACGCTGGACCGGGAGGCCGCCACGGCGTACGGTCCGGGCAGCTACCTGGCCGTCGCCGCGGGTGTGCCGGCGTACATGTGGGCCGAGGGCGAGACGGTCGTGCAGGTGCACGGCGTGGGGCCGCTCCGCACCGAATTCATCACGCCGCCGGGAGGGTGATGGTGGGCGGGAAGCGCCTCCTTGCCGCGGTCGTCGCGGCGCAGATCGCAGCATGCATCCCTTCGGAGGAAGCCACTCTCCGGCGCGGCGACCCGGCCCCCGCCTTCACCGCGGTCTCCCTGGATGACGGCGCGCCGGTCTCCCTTACCGACTATCGCGGCGAGATCCTGCTGGTCAATCTGTGGGCGACGTGGTGCCACCCCTGCAAGGCCGAGACGCCCTACCTGCAGTCGCTGTACGAGAGCTATCGGGACCGCGGGCTGCGCATCCTGGGCGTGTCCGTCGACCTTCCGGCCGACTCGGCCGCGGTGGTCGAATTCGTGCACGAGTTCGGCGTCGAGTACGACATCGCGCTCGATCCGGAGGCCGTGTCGCGCGAGGTCTTTCTCGCCCGCGGGCTGCCCACGTCGGTGGTCATCGACCGTGACGGAGCCGTGGCGTTCTCGTGGGTAGGACCGATCCCGGAAGGCGACCCCACCTTCATCGCGGGGCTGGAAGCCGCCTTGGGGCGGTGAGGCGGCGTGCTCTGATCACAACACCTCTTCGACCCATCGCACCACGCGTTCTGCAACGTTCACAGCGTCGGAGTACTCGGCTTCGGTTACCGGGCGCATTGGCCCCGGATACCGCGTAGCCACGGCATAGAGCGTCAGCGCGGCGCCCTCGAAGACGTGCGGGGGGATGTCCACGCCTGCCTGCTCGACCAATGACAGGATCGCAGACAGGTCGTGAGTCAGTGGAAACTGTATCCCGCGTGCGAGCAACAGTCCCTTGAGTGCCTTCTCGGCCGCCTGCTGCGCGTCATGGCACAAGTCCTCCAGATACACATTGGGCGCCCTGAGTTTCGAGCGGGCAAGATTGCTGTGCGCACGATTCAACCACTCTCGTGGATCGTCGCCTGCAAACCGTTCACGTGGCTTCATAGACGACCTTCCCCTCTCCCAGTGCCTCGACGATCACCAGCCCGTGACTGTCCCTGTATCGCTCAAGGTCTTCGGGAGAGACCACGAGGGCGTCGACGGGGGTACCGACGCCTATCAGGCCCACGTATATGTCGCGCATCAGATCAAGCGCATCGGCACCCGACTTGACGACCAGCAGGTCCAGATCGCTATTCGGGCCCATTTCGCCGCGGGCCGCAGAGCCGAAGAGAATGATCATCTCCGGTTGAGCGATGGCCACTACGCGGCGGAGAACCTCGTCCAGCATGCTCGGTACCACGAAGCGGCAAGTCGGCCCCTCGGCCAGGCCCAACCCCCGGTCCAGGGTCGCCAGCGGACATTCAAAAGCCTCCGCCAGCGCTACATACCAGGCTGAGCCGCCAGGCAGGGTCTGACCAAGCTCCCACGCTCTGTCGGCGAACGGCGGCAAGGAAACGAGCTCGATGTCCAGCCGAAGCAGGTCACGCCGGGCGCCGTTGGCCTCGATGTGGGAGATGGCACCGCGGCGTTCCAGTCGGGCGAGGATGTCCAGCACGTCGGCGACGACCATTGCAGGGGCGACAAGCGCTGATCGGCGAATCACCGACTCGGCCCACCGGCCATCCGGCCCCGAATCGACCAGGGCGGCAACCAGGACGGACGGGTCGGCTACAGCCGTCACCGGCGACCGGAGTCCCGGGAAGCAAGGATGCTACCGGCGCCCACTCGCGTGCCCGCAAGCGCCTTCCGCTTGCGCACTTCCTCGAGCCACCGATCAAGCGACGGTCGCGACGCGATCCGCTCAAGCTCGCGCCGCAGATACTCCTGCATCGACAGCCGCGCCAAAGCGGCGCGCGCCGCGAGTTCGTCGCGTACCTCTTCGGGGACGCCCCTGACAGTGATCTGAATCGCCATGACAGCAAATTACTGTCACAGACAGCATTGTGCAAGCACCGCGTGGATCTACTCCGCCTCCCGCTCCCCTTCCAGCCGCTCCTCTTCCGCGATCTCCCGCGCCCGCTTGCGCAGCCAGACCCCGGTCCCGAAAATCAGGCCGAGCGGCAGCAGGGTCAGCAGGCCGGTCGTGGCCAGAAAGGCGATCCGCGCCTCGTCATCCCGGTCGAAACACACGGGGCAGGCGTGCAGGGTGTCCGGGAAGGCGGCCGTCACCACAAGGGCGAGCGCCGCTCCGGTCAGCGCCACGCGCCGACTCCATCGGGTCCTGTCGCGATTCACCATGTCTATAGATACACCTGGAAGTACAGGAAGGGCCACACAAAGACGACGAAATACCAGAAGAGCGCCACGGTGGAAAGGGCTTCCTTCGTCAGCCGGTCCGCCAGCAGCCGGCCGAAAGCCCACACCAGCGCCCCGATTGCGGCCACCGCGTGCAGCGCGTGCGCCCCGATGATCGTGTAGAAGAGGCTGCCGTAGGTCGACGAGGTCATGGTCAGTCCCTCCTGGATGAGGGCCAGCCACTCCACCCCCTGCAGCGCCACGAAGGCACCGCCGAGAACGGTCGCCGCCGCCAGCAGGGTCCGGATTTCGCGGTTGCCGCGCTGGAACATCCGATGCGCGATCAGCAGCACGACCCCGCTCGCGAGGAGCGCACTCGTGTTGACGGCCGTTTCCGCAAAGGGCAGCCGCGGCTGGTTTGGCGGCGGCCACACCGACCCGATCGCCCGCGCCTTGATGATCACGAACGCCGAGATGAACCCCGCGAAGAGCATGATCTCGACGAAGACGAACAGGATCATGCCCAGCACGCCGTTGGACACAATCTTCTTCGCCCTGTGCGGCCGGGGCCGGAACGGGATGATCCTCGCCTGCGCAGTCATGGTCGCTCTTCCTCCTCAGGCCTCCTGGCCGCCCGGCAGCAGCTTGCGGATCCTGCCCACGCCGGGCAGCCGCAAGAGCCTGTCCAGCACGGGTCCCACCATCCGCTGCAGCATGGGGATCTTCATCAGCATCTCCAGCGCCAGCAGCAGCAGCCCGATCGACAGAATGATCGCAACGGCGTTGGTCCCGATCCCCACCAGCACGACCACCGTCCAGAAGGCGCCGTGCACGAAGTTGTACCCACCGGGAAGGAGGTTGTCCGTCGACTTGGCGGTCGGTACCAGTCCCGCGTAGCTCACTTCGGCGTGTTCGCCCTCCGCGTCGCCCGCGTGCTCGGCCTCTTCGGCATGCTCCTCCTCCTCGGCGTGCTCCTCCGCATCCGGGAGCCCGCGTTCCACCGCGGCCTGCGCCGCTTCGTTCACCCACATCCGCCCGGAGTGCAGCTGGACATCCGGCGCCACGCCGCCCCAGAAGAGGGCCAGCAACAGCACCGACGCCGCCAGGAACAGCTTCGGCATCACCCGCTCGATGGTCAGGTGCATGAAGTTCTTGATGACGAGCCAGGCCTTGACGACCGCGATCCCGAACGCCGTGATCAGCGTAATCACGATGCCGAGACTGAACTGCATCCCGAAGATGTCGACCGGCCGGTTCAGCCGTTCGCCCACCCACGGTCCCGCGATGCTGACCGCCAGCAACACCAGCAGCACCACATAGACCTTCACGTAGTGGTTGCCGAGGAATCCCTTGTCTTCCGAGTGACCGGCCATGGGCTATTTCGCGATGTAGAGCAGAGGGAACAGGAAGATCCACACGATATCGACGAAGTGCCAGTAGATCCCTATCAGTTCGACGCGGTGAAGTTCGCGGCCCCTGGCGGCGTCCCTGGCCACGAAGGCCATGATCACCGCGCCCGCGATCACGTGGAAGGCGTGAAGGCCGGCGGCGGTGTAGTAGAACGCCCAGAAGCCGTTCGAGGTGATCGTGTACCCGTGGGAGATCTCGTACCACCACTCGTAGGTCTTGACGCCGAGGAAGACGAGAGCGCCGACGATGGTGCAATACAGGAACATCGCGGCTCTCTTGCCGTCGCCCTTCTCGGCGGCCTGGTGCGCGAGCACCGCAGTGAGGCTCGAGGTGAGCAGCACCCAGGTGTTGAAGGCCCCGATGTACGTGTTCGTGACCGCTGCAGCGTCCGCCCACTCCGGATGTCCCAGGCGGAACATGACGTAGGAGGCGAGAAGCCCCCCGAAGATCACCACCTCTGATGCCAGGATCCACCAGACGGCGAGCTTGCCGGTGGCGGTTCCGGTGGCGGCGCGCGTTGTTGCGATCGGCCTCATCAGGTCGACCTCACGCTGTCATGCATTGGCATATGACTCGTTACTTGGGTTCGTTCTGCGGCCAGTAGTCGTCTTCGCGGCCTGGCACGCTGTACTCGTAAGGGCCGCGATAGACCACCGGCATCCGGTCGGGATGCCAGTTGCCGTGCGGCGGGGGCGATTCGGTGGTCCACTCCAGGGTAGTGGCCTTCCAGGGGTTCCTCGGAGCCTTCTCCTTGGAGCGCCACGACTTCCAGCAGTTGTAGAAGAAGATGAACTGCGCGGCGAGCATGACCAGCAGGGCGCCCGTCGCCAGCACGCGGATGTTCTGGAAGAAGTCGCCAGCCAACTCCGGGAAGTGCGTGTAGTTGTAGATCCGGCGGTGCTGACCCCCCATCCCGAGTACGAAGAGCGGAATGAAGATCATGTTGAAGGGGATGATGGTCAGCCAGAAGTGCCACTTGCCCAGGCGTTCGTCCATCATCTTGCCGAACATCTTCGGGAACCAGTGGGTGAAGGCCGCAAATGTCCCTATGATCGCAATCGGGAAGAAGGTGTAGTGGAAGTGGGCGAGGACGAAATACGTGTCGTGGAAGTAGATGTCCGCACCCGCCGCACCCAGGAAGATCCCGGTCACCCCCCCGATCAGGAATTCCGCCACGAACGCGAGCGCCCACAGCATGGGCGTGGACAGCGTGATGGACCCCCCATACAGCGTTGCGATGTAGATGAAGCACAACTCCGCAATGGGCACCGAGATCAATAGCGTGGTGATGGTGAAGATGTTCGCCATCCGTGGATCAATTCCGGCAATGAACTGGTGGTGCGCCCAGACGAAGAAGCTCAGTACGCCGGTCGCCACGATCGTGAAGATCACTGTGCGATAGGCGAAGAGCTTCTTGCGCGCGAAGGTGCAGATGATCTCGACCACAACGCCCATCGCGGGAAGCAGCACCACGTACACCTCGGGGTGCCCGAAGAACCAGAAGAGGTGCTGCCAGAGGATCGGGTCGCCGCCCGTGGCCGGGTTGTAGAATCCGGTGCCGATGGTCTGGTCGAAGATGAGCATGATCGCGCCCGCCAGCAGCGGACCGACCGACAGCATGAAGAGGATGCTGGCGACGACGATCATCCAGACCACGATGGGCACGTCGAAGGCGCGCATCCCGGGCGCGCGCGAATTCATCAGGGTGGTGATGAAGTTGATCCCCCCAAGGAGGAACGCCACGAACTCCAGTCCCACCCCGACCACCCACAGGGTACTGCCCAGCGGCGTGAGGTTGTAGGTGGAGTCGGCCGAGAGCGGCGGATAGGCTGTCCAGGCTCCCGCGAAGCCACCTCCTTCCACCACGAGCGACGCCAGGATCACGATCGTGCTGACGAAGAAGACCTGGAAGGAGAGGCGGTTGATCTTGGGGAAGACCATGTCGTCCGCCCCGATCATGAGCGGGATCAGGAAGTTCCCGAAGGCGGCCAGCAACACGGGCATGGCCACCCAGAAGATCATGATGGTGCCGTGGTTGGTGACGAGCGCGTTGTACTCGCCGGGCGAGACCATCCCGAATCCGGGCACGGGCATTCCGGGGAACGCCAGCTGCATCCGGAAGACATATGCCATGAAGCCCCCGATGAGGGCCATGAACATGCCGGTGAACATGTACTGCACGGCGATGACCTTGTGGTCCGTCGACCACAGGTACTTCAACCAGCCCTGCGGACCATGGTGCGCATGGTCGTCGTGGGCCTGTCCGTGTGTCAGATCGACCGCAGGCTCAACCATCTCTCTCGGTCCTCCGTCTCTCTCTTATCGCGCTACTGGGAGGCGGGCGTGGCGCCGCCAGGGGCCGAAGCCGCCGCGACGGGCGTGTTGGCCGCCACCCAGGCTGCATGTGTTTCGGCATCCTCGACCATGACCTCGGCGGCCATCACCCCGTGTCCGAACCCGCAGATCTCGGCGCACTGGACATCGAACCTGCCGGTCTTGGTCGGCTCGAACCACCCCGTGATGCTGCGCCCCGGGATGGCGTCCTGCTTGATGCGCCAGACGGGCACCGAAAAGCTGTGCAGGACGTCCGTCGACTGCAGTTCGAAGTGGTAGGTCTTGTTGTTCTCCACGTGAAGCTCGTCCACGGTGAAGATGTCGTCGGGACTGTCCAGCTCGCCGTCGGCGCCGGGGTGCTGGAAGGTCCACGCCCACTGCTGCCCGATCACCCGGATGACGCCGTCGGGATCCTCCGGCAGGTCCATCTTGATGTCGTGCCAGACCCGGAACGACACCACGATGATCAGGATGTCGAAGACCAGCACGCAGAGGTGGGGAATCGTGATCCACCGCTTGTGGCGCTTGTTCTTCCCGTCGATGTACTCGCCCCGGCGTCCAGGCTTGGCCCGGAACTTGAGGATGAAGTGCAGGAAGATGTACTCGGCCGCGAGGAACCAAATCCCCACGATGATCAGCACCATGAGAATGAGCCCGTCGATCTGCTCCGCGTAGGACGAACCCACCTCGATGAGCGGCCCAAACCAGCTGAATTCGAAGAACTCGAAGAATCTGTTCATGATTGCAGCACGAAGGTCCAGACCACGGCGGCGCCGATGAAGCCCACCGCCAGAGCCACAGTGATCTTCAGGGTCTTCCTGGCGAAGACGATGGCGTCATTCACCTCGTCTTCGGGCGCGGGTGGAATCTGCGCCGCGAGTTCCGCGTGGGTCGGTATATCCGGGGACACTTTCTCTTCCATGGTTCAGCGGCTGAGGGTGTACACGTAGGCGGCGACGGCCCGCACCTGGTCGTCGGTGATCGAGGTTCCGGCGCGGGCGAGCATCTGGCCCGGGTGCTCCACCGGCTGCGGGACGCCGGTCATGACGATGTCGACGATCGATTCGTACTCGCCGTCGATGTTGAGCCAGGTCGCGTCGGTGAGGCTCGGCGCCAACGGCCCGCCCTCGCCGCCGCGCAGGTGGCAGGTGACGCAGATGCCCTCGCCGTGGAAGATCTCCTGGCCTTCGCGGGCCATCTCCACGGTGACTCCTTCGGGCAGGATCGACGCATCGACGATCAGCTCCGGAAGCGGCTCCGGCGGCGGACCGGGGATCCGGCGCGGCAGGCGCTGCATCGTCATGATGTAGGCAGTCACGTTGTCGATCCGCTCGTCGGACATTCCGGCCATGGGGCCGCGCATCACCGCGCCTGCTCCGTCACCCGGCACGGCTCCCCGCACCCCGTCGCGATACTTCCGCAGCGAGGAGGCGATGTACCAGTCGTTGAGGTGCAGCACAGAGGGGGCGCGCAGCTCCGGAACCGGCGAATCGATTCCACGGCCGTCGACGCCGTGGCAGTTCGAGCACAGCGCCTCGTACTCGGCTTCGCCGGCCTCGGCGTCACCCTCGGCGGTGGGCGGGGGGTCGGGGATCGGCAGACTGAATACATAGTCCACGATCGATTCGATGTCCCCGCGGTCTGCGAACAGCGCCCTCGACATGGGCCGCATGCGCAGCCCCTCGGCGTCGGTGTAGTGGTACCCGCGCACGCCTTCCTGGAACTTCTCGATCTGGTAGGTCATGTACCAGTCGGAGGCTCCCGCGATGGCCGGGGCGCCGAGTTCCTGGTCGCCGGCCCCCTCGTCGCCGTGGCAGGGAGCGCAGGTGTCGAACAGCATCTCGCCCCGGGCGATGCCGGGAGCGGGCCCGCTGCATCCCCCTGCGATCATCGCGATCGCAATGAGACCGACAGCGCGGATTGTGGTAGAAGAGTGACCTGTGGTAAGCCGCGTCATTGTCCTCGCCCGAAGGCTGTTGGCACGAAACGAAGAAGGCTTAGTAATGTCGCCATTTTAGCGTGCGCATTCTAGCCATCGGTCCCCTTCGGGGCAACGGCCTGCTACTTCCGCGTTGTGACGACGATGGCCCCGCCCGTGTGTCCGGTGCCGAACCGGATGGTGGCGTCCGCCGCGTTCATGAAGACAATCCGCTCCACCTGTCCGATGGAAAGCTGAGCCAGATCTTCACGTGTGGCGCGGGCCATGTTGTCGATCACCACCCCCACGACAGGTATCGGATCGTTGGGGGTTCGGGCCGGGCGCGCCCTGAGCCACTGCGGCCTAAGCAGGACGACCGCCTCCATTGCGTCGTTCACGGAAGTGGCTTCGAGTTCCTCGCGGGTGATGTCGCCGCTGCCCCGGGTGGACAGTCCGCCTTCTCCCGAGGAAGCGCACGCAACGCCTCCGCCGAGGGCGAACAGCGTCGCGGCTGCGAGAAAACCGGCCTGCGTTGTCAGTGTCTTCCGTCTCATCGCCCAACTCCTCCGTTTCGCGCGCTGCAGCTGACTCTGGGCGCGCCGCTATCGCAGCGTCACCACGATGGCCCCGTCGAAGAACCCCGTCCCGAAGCGGGTGGTAGCGTCGGCTGCCGACATGAACTCGATCCGCACGATCGAGCCGACGGGCACCGTGGCCAGACGGTCCCGGGTGCTGCGTTGACCATTGATCACGATGGTGGCGCCCGCCGAGCGGCCCCGCATCCACTGGGGCCGGAGAAGGCTGATCGCCTCCATCGCGTCGTCCACCGAAGTGGCCTGGATTTCCTCGCTGGTGATGTCGCCCCGGCCGCGTGAGGCTGTCGACCCTTCACCCGCCGAGGCGCAGGAGAGCCCTCCGGCCAGGGTGAGCAGCATGGCCGCTCCCCCAAGGCCGCCCTTCATACTCAATCCTCTCGATCCCATCACGCTACTGCTCCTCTCGGGGGACAACGGGCAGCACGACGTGGGACTCCTGACCGGGCGCGTGGTGCACGGCGTTGCGTGCGACCACCCAGTCGATCTCGTCGTAGTTGTTGCCGCCGGTGTTCAGGTTGCGGTCCCAGCGCGGGAAGCTCGACGAGGTGACCTCGAGGCGGATGCGGTGTCCGGGCAGGAAGTGGTTCGCCGTTGCCTGCAAGTCCATACGCACCTGGTACACCTGATCTTTCTCCATCCAGACCTTGCGGCCGTAGCCCTCGCGGTAGCGGGCACGCTGAATGCCCTCCTGGACGTTGATCGGGGTGCCGTCGGGCTGGACGTCCACCAGCTTGGCGACGAAGTCGGTGTCGCGGGCGTCGGAGGACACGTAGAGGACGAGTTCGATGGGGCCGGTGACCTCGAGTCCCTCGGTGAGCGGCTCGGAGGTGTACACAAGCACGTCGTCGCGGTCCTCGACGGCGGACTGGTCGAAGCCGCCGGCCGGGGCGTCGGCGGTGCCGGTGCAGCACACGGGGCCTCCGATGGTGGGGACCGGGTCGTCGGGGTCGTAGATGAAGATGTCGGGGGGCTGGTCGGTGGTGGGGGCGTCCCAGGAGAGGCGGCCGTCGCCGTCGCGGGTGTTGGCGCTGCCGCCGCTGTGCAGGTACATGGGGCGGAACTCGGTGCCCTCGACGGGCCAGGTGTCGGCCGAGCGCCATTCGTTGGCGCCCATCAGGTAGTACTGGAGGCGGGGCATGTCGAAATCGCCCTCGCCGCCGTCCCTCAGCCAGTGGTTGAACCAGCGCAGGTAGATGTTCCAGTAGTCGAGGCGGGCGTCGCCCAGGTCGCGTTCGCCCACGACCGTGCGGGAAGTCGCGATCTCGGAGGTGCAGTGGTCGGTCGGCGAGATGATCGCGAACTGGTTGTCGCGGGCGCGGTCGGACTCGGCGTTGTCGCTCAGCAGGTTGAAGAGCTTGAGCGTTTCCGAGACGCCCAGGTCGTACCAGGAGTTGACGTGCAGGGAGGGGACGTCGAAGCGGTCCTCGGGGGTGACGTAGCCGATGTGGTCCCACCAGGGGTCGCCGGGCTCGTGCGAGATGAAGTCCTCGAAGTCGGTGGGCGGGGCGCCGGCGGCCTTCAGCATGTCGATGTAGGGCAGCGTGCGCCACGCGGCCTGGAAGTCGAGTTCACCGGGGCTCGGGGCCGGGTTGATCATCTCCTCGACCTGGAGCACTACGTCGCGGGGAGTGCCGGGCGGGACGCGGTAGAAGACCTTGCTGCCGGCGCCGCGAAACCACCCCAGACTCGCGGCCAGCTCGGTCGCGCCGCCGAAGTAGAGGCCGAAGTAGCGGAGGCTGCCGCCGGCGGCCTGGGGGAGCGCGGCCGCGTGGTTGGGATTGCGGGTGGCGGCGAGCTGCATCTGGTTCTCGCCCAGGTACGAGCATCCGTACGTGCCGATGCGGCCGTTCGACCAGGGCTGCCCGGCGAGCCAGGAGACCATGTCGTAGCCGTCGCGGCGATCGTCGCGCGACACGAAGTACTCGCCTTCGGACTGGTATCTGCCACGCATGTCCTGGACTGCCACGGCGAACCCGTGGCTCGCGAACCAGCGGGCCGCCGAGTTCTCGCGCCGATGCGGCAGCTTCCCGTACGGCGTCCGAATCTGGATGACCGGCAGGGGCTCCTCGGCGCCTTCGGGGAAGTAGAAGTCGGTGGCGAGCCGGGCGCCGTCGCGCATCGGGACCATGTGCGTGGGGTCGAGGCGGACCTCGTAGGTGCCTTCGGGGCGGGGAAACGGGCCTTCGACATCTCCGGAGGAGGCGTAGGCGCCCGCTTCCGATCCGGTGTCCGCGGGCCCGCATGCGGCCGTCAGGAGGGCGATTGCCAGGAGGGCCTGGAGAGGGCGTCGGTCGGTCGGGAAAGGGTGTCGGTCAATCATATGCAGTCGGAGTTGGAGACAGGTTCAGCATCTCGCGCGCCTGGGCGCGCGTCGCGACTTCGCGATTGAGCTCGTGGATGATCCGCACCGCGCGCTCCACCAGCTGGGCGTTGCTCTTCGCCTTTTCACCGCGGCGGTAGTAGACGTTGTCCTCCAATCCCACCCGGACGTGCCCGCCGAGCATGGTGGCGAGCGTTGTCATCGGGATCTGGTGGGGACCGATCCCGGAAGTCAGCCAGACCGTGTCCTCGGGGAATTCGCGGATCATCTGCAGCACGTTGTCGACGGTGGGAAGGCTCGAGGTCTGGTATCCCATGACCGTCTGAATCCAGTACGGCTTCTCGACCAGCCCCTCGTCGATCAGGTAGCGGATGACCCATCCACCGCCCGGGTGGTAGGTCTCCAGCTCAGGCTTGATCCCGCGGGCCTTCATCTCGGTCGCAAAGTGCTTGATCTGATGGTACGAGAAGGGCAGGCACTCGTCGTAGATGATCTCGGGGCGCGGATCGGGCAGCGGCGCGGGCCGGGCCGGGATCCGGAAGCGGCTCATATCCGGGGTCAGATTCAGCGACGCGACCTCGGGCCGCGCGTCCAGGCACTGCAGGCGCTCCTCATTGGTCATGCCGGGGCCGCCGCCCGTCGTGTCGTTAATAATGATGTTCGGGCAGGCCTCGCGAATCTTCGCATTGACCTCGAGCCAGCGTTCGGTGGTGACCGCCGGCCGGGTGGGGAACTCGGCCTGCCGCGCATGAACATGGACCATGGACGCGCCGGCCTCGTAGGCGCCCGCCACGGATTCGGCGATCTCTTCCGGCGTCTCGGGCAGATTGGGATTCGACTCCTTGCCCTGGATTCCGCCGTTGCAGGCGACGCAGATGATGGTCGGCGGCATTCGGCCCACCCGCGCCAGGTACTCGAAGGCGTCGGCGTGGTTCCAGCGGTCGTCGAGGTTGGGCATCAGGCCTGGGTCCGTGTAGAAGATGTGTGTGACAAGCCCGACGTCCCCGTGTAGTGTGGGCTTGTCATTTCAGTATCCACGTCTGCGGGCGCATGCGCGAGGGGAGCACCACCCGTCCTCGCTGCAAACGCCGGGAAGGAACCGCCATGTCCGTCGCGTCCACGTCCAGCTCCACGTCGCCCGGCACGGTCGCCGTCGTCGGCACGGGTGTGATCGGGAGGAGCTGGATTCGCGTGTTTGCACGCGCGGGATTCTCGACCCGCGTGTTCGATCCCGACCCCGGGCAAGTGTCGGACGCGGTGGCGTGGGCCCGCACCTCGGCGGCGGAGGACGTCCATCTGGGCCTTTACACCTTCACCGAGGCCCAGGCTGAAGAGCGCCGGATCACACGCTGCGAGACCCTGGAGGAGGCGCTCGACGGCGCGGCCTACGTGCAGGAGAGCGGGCCCGAGGCCATCGCGGCGAAGCAGGCCATCTACCGGGTGCTGGACGCGGCGGCGGCCCCCGACGTGGTGCTGGGCAGCTCCACCTCGGCGAACGACATGACCGTGATCGCGAAGGGACTGCCGGGCGCCGCGCGCTGCATCGTGGCGCACCCGGTCAACCCGCCGCATGTGATCCCGCTGGTCGAGGTCCTCGCGGGCGCGAACACCCGCCCGGACGTCACGGCCTCCACCGTGGCGCTCCTCCGGCGCGCCGGCATGGCCCCCGTCGTGCTCGACCGTTTCGCGCCCGGCTTCGTCCTCAACCGACTGCAGGCCGCGGTGATGCGCGAAGCGGTCTCGCTCGTCGGCACGGGAGTTGCCTCGCCCGAGGTCGTCGACATCGTCATGCGGAACGGGCTCGGCCTCCGCTGGGCGCTGATGGGCCCGCTGGGGACCGCCCACGCCAATGCGGATGGCGGCGCCGGCAGCTACTTCCGCATGTACGGCGACGCCTATCGCGCGATCTGGAAGGATCTCGACCATGCTCCCGATTTCAGCGAGGGCGTCATCGACGCGATCGCCGAGGGGACGACGGCGATGTACGGCGAGGGTGCGGTGGCGGCGCTTGCGGCCTGGAGAGACCGCATGGTGAGGCGGATCATGCAGCTGAAGGACGAGGATCCGGCGCCGGAGGCGGGCAATACTAAACAATAATGTTTAGGATGTCAGGAACCATTCCAGCGCCCAGTTCAAGTCGAGGCGCTCGCCCTGCCACAGGGTACTGCCGGTCGGGGTGTCGATGCGGTGATGCCCATGCCAGTGGGCCAGCCCGAAGTCTGGCGCCGAAGGTGCCGGGGGCTCCGCCGGCAGATCGGCCGGGGTCTCGCGGGGCACCAGTTCGCTGACATCCGGAGCCGCGGGCGCCACGGGCATGCGCGCCCCCAGTGGGTTGAAGAAGCCGGGCACTCCCTGCTCGTCCATTTCCACGTGCCAGCCCCCCTCGTGCACCGCCCGGTGATGGAAGGGGCAGAGCAGCACGAGGTTGTTCATGTTTGTCTCCCCGCCCTCGGCCCATGGGGTGATGTGGTGGGCGTGCGTGCGCATGCGCGACCCGCATCCGGGGAAGCGGCACCCGCCATCGCGGGCTTCGAGCGCCTTGCGCAGCCTCCAGTCCACGGTCCTTTTGCGGCGTCCGATGTCGAGCACCGTGCCGTCGGCTCTCCGCTTGATGGGCACCACCTCTGCATCGCAGGCGAGCCGCGAACACGTTTCAGCTGAAACGCGCGAGCCGTCTTCGGTGAGCAGCGAGACGGGCTCTTCCACCTTCCGTCCCCCGCCCTCGAACGAGTGCACCACGAGCTGCACCTGCGGCTCGACCTGCTCCTCCAGCCAGAGCCCCAGGGCGTCGGCGCGGCGCTGGCTCGCCGAGGTCTTGTGCTCGCGTCCGGCTTCGCGCTCGGCGCGGTAGAGCTGGTCTTCGGCCACCTCGAGAGCCTTGAGCAGCAGCGCGCCAACCTCCGGGGTGAGCCGGCCGCGCAGGTCGTAGCTGCCGTCGTCGGTGAGCCACAGCGACAAGCTCCGGCGCTCGGCGCGGGCGGCCAAAGAGTCCGAGTCCTGGTCAAGGCGGCGCCACGTGCGGACCAGTCGCTCGACGTGGGCGGTGGTGCCGTGGCGCGCGAAGGTGAGCAGTTCGGCTTCGTCGTCAGGGGTGGCGACGCGGGTCAAGGCGCGGACCTTCGAGTAGGAGATCTCTCCCTTGGCGAGGGCGCCGGAGATCAGGGGCAGGGACGGTAGGCAGCGGGCCACCCGCATCTTCTCCCTGGCCGGCCCGATCGAGATGCCGGTGCGCCAGGAGAGCCAGTGGGCGCAGGAGCGGAATCCTTCCCAGTGTCCCTCTTCGTCGTAACGCGCGAGCAGGCAGAGAAGCCTGTATGTGGCGGCGTTGATGTGGGCGCAGAGCAGCGCGATCTCGTCGCCGAGGGGGTCGATGCCGGGGTCGGGGGAGGGTGGGGCTGGCTGGTGAAGCGCTGGCTCGGAAGGGGCAGGCGCAAATGGGGCACGTGCGGCCGGGGCGGCTGAGGGCGGGGTGGTGGAGTGGGTGGGGGCTGGGGTGGTTGAGGCTGGCGCGGCTGAGTCGGCTGAGGCAAGGGCGGCTGAGTCGGCGGACATATTCGTGTGATCCCGGAGTGGCTGCGGTGGTCTGTTAGTTCTACCCCCTTATACACCACTATTCGGAAAATGTTCGGTTATTGCGTGACCAGACGAGCTCAGTACACATCCAGATCGGCCGCCGACACCACGCGGCCCGTGTACCCGGCCTCGCGGATCTCTCTGAGCAGGTCCTCGTCCGTCGCGCCCCAGTAGAGCTGATGGTACAGGACCAGGAGCTCCGGGCGGGCCCGGGTTGCGATGTCGGCCAACTCCACGGTCGAGGTGTGCGAGTCCGCGTGGTAGGCCTGCCATTCGGGGGGACGCTGCATGAAGGTCTCTGCCGAGTAGACCTCGTGGACGAGGATGTCGCAGCCGTTGCAGGCATCGACCAGTGACTCGCTGGGGCGCGCGTCTCCCGAGATCACGATCGTGCGGCCGTCGGCTTCGAAGCGGTAGCCGAGGGGATAGGGCCATGACCCATGCAGCACCGGAATCGCGGTGACGCGCACGTTCTCGTCCTCGTAGATCGGCCCGCCGGTGGTCTCGGTGACGGGCGACTGGTAGGCGTCGGGGTTGTAGTCGTGCGGCTCGAGGCCGAAGAGGCGCATGTGGACGTCTTCCCGCCACGCGGCCTGGACGTGATTGACCATGGTGGCCGTACCGGGCGGGCCGAAAATGCGGATGGGTTCCAGGCGCTCGAGCACCCAGGGCGAGAAGATCACGTCGGGGAGCCCGACGGTGTGGTCGGAGTGCAGGTGGGTGATGAAGAGCCGGTCGAGTCGGGAAGCCGCCAGGGCGTCGATACCGTGTTCGAGGGCGGCCGCGGCCGCGCGGCGAACGATCCCCGGGCCGGCATCGACGAGATATGCATGGCCGCCCGCCACCACGGCCAGGGCCGGGCCGGAACGGTCGGGGTCGGCGTTGGGTGTTCCAGTGCCGAGGATCACGAGGCGGGCGGCGGCCGGGGCGCCGGGGTCGGCCTCCTGCGCGCCGATGGGGGCCGTGAAGGCGGCGACAAGGGCGGTCGCGAGAAGGGTCAAACCCGTCGGCGTGGGCGCGGGGGTGCGGTGCGCGGTCGAGCCTGGTCGTTGGGGCCGGGGCGCGGCTGCGGCGTCGTTCTTCATCGAAGGGCTCCTGGCTGGCGCCTGATTGTGAAATGGTTCACATGCCCAAGCTGCCGCACCGGAGGCTCGCTCGCAAAGGGTGGTCGCCGATGGCGGTTCCAAACGGCGGTCCGCCCGGATGCCAGGCGCTTGCCCCCCCGCAGCGCGCTTCCGACTATGTCCTTCCCCCGTACCCGCAGCAGGAGACATCCCATGCGTCCGGCGTTTCCCGTGGCCGAATGTCCGCCCTCCCTCCTCCTCCTTCTGATGGCCTGTGCACTGGTGCTTCCGGCGTGTGTCCCATCCGCGGACGCGCCCGATGGCAACGGCGCCCCCGGAGCTGCCGACGCCGCCACCGCAGCCGACGACCTCGCCGCACGCGTCGAAGCCAGCCTCGCCACTCTCGACGCGACCAGTTCGCTGTGGGCCAAACACATCCCCTCGGGGCGCGAAATCGCTGTCCGGCCCGACCTTCCCATGAACACGCTGAGCGTGATCAAGATTCCGATCATGGTGAGGGCGTTTCAGGACCACGCCGAGGGGCGCCTCGACCTGGACGCGCGCTACACCGTGGGCGCGGACGACATGCGGCGGGGCAGCGGGCTGATTCAGACGTTTGCGCCCGGGCTGAATCCGACGCTGCGGGGGCTGGTCACGCAGATGATCATCACGTCGGACAACACCGCGACCGACATGGTAATCGACCTCGTCGGCATGGACCGGGTGAACGATATGCTCGCGGCGAACGGCTACGAGCAGACGCGTCTGAAGCACACCACGCATCGGCTCTTTCTGGAGACCTGGATCCGCACCGACCCCGCCAACGCGTCGCTCACCGAGCGCGAAGTCTTCGAGCGCGGCTTCCCGTCGGACGAGGGGTCGGCCGAGCGCTTCTTCGGGATCGAGGGGGATTCCACGATCTGGCTGGGGCGCACGACGGCGAAGGAAATGGGGCGGCTGCTGGAGCAGATTCTGCAGGGCGAGCTGGCCGATCAGGCCGCCAGCGACGAGATGGTCGGCATTATGGCCAACCAATTCTATACAACGCGACTGCCGCGCATGGTTCGCTTCCAGGGCGTCACCGTGGCGCACAAGACGGGCGACTGGCCACCGTACGCCGGAAACGACGTGGGCATTCTCCTTTATGAAGGCGGCCCCACGATCATCTCGGTGTTCACCAACCAGAGCACGGGCAGCTTCTTCGAGCTCGAGGAGACGCTGGGAATGATCGCGCAGGACATCGTGGAGGCGTGGAGATGAGCGCGCGCGGCAGAGGAAAGGGCGGCGCCCTGGTCGCAGCCCTCGCGGGCACTGCCATCCTCCTGGCCGCCTGCGCGCCCGACCGCCCGGTCGATCCGTCCATAGCGCGCGGAATCGACGCGGTCTTCGCCGACCTCGACCGCTCCGGTTCTCCCGGCGCCTCGGTGTCGGTGATCCGGGACGGCGACATCGTCTACTCGCGCGGCTACGGCTACGCCCAGATCGAGCACGGCGTCCCCGTCACGCCCGCCACGGTCTTCCACGTCGCCTCGGTCTCCAAGCAGTTCACGGCGATGGCGGTCACAATGCTCGCCGCCGAAGGCGCCCTCGGGCTCGACGACCCCGTCCAGCAGCACCTCGACTTCGTCCCCGAATTCGAGCACCCCACCACCGTCCGCCAGCTGATCCACCACACGAGCGGCATCCGCGACCAGTGGCAGCTCCTCGGCATCTCGGGGTGGCGGCTCGACGACGTGATCACGACCGAGCAGATCCTCGGCCTGATGGCCCGCCAGCGCGAACTCAACTTCGTGCCGGGCTCGGAGTACCTGTACTCCAACATGGGCTACACGCTAATGGCGCAGACCGTCGGGGCCGCCAGCGGCATGACGTTCCCCGAGTTCACCGCGTCACGCATCTTCGAGCCGCTCGGCATGACCCGGACCCACTTCCACGACGACCATCAGCACATGGTTCCGGGCCGCGCCTACTCCTATGCCCCCGTCCCCGTGGACGGCGACGGCTCGGAGGAAGCCCGCCCGCGCTACACCAAGTCCGTCCTCAGCTACGCCAACGCCGGCGCCACCAGCCTCTTCACCACCGCGGACGACCTCGCGCGCTGGCTCGACAACTTCCGCCACGAAACCGTCGGCGGCCCGGAGGTCAGGGCGACGATGAAGACCCGCGGCATCCTCAACAACGGCGACACGATCCCCTACGCGCACGGCGTCATCTTCGGCGAGCACCGCGGCCTTCGCACCATCGGCCACTCGGGCGGCGATGCGGGCTTCCGCACCCAGGTCAACTGGTACCCCGAGGCCAAAGTCGGCGTGGTGGTCCTCACCAACGTGGCCAACGGAAATCCGGGCGGCCGCGCGCGCCAGGTGGCCGAGGTCGTGCTCGCCGGCGCCTTCCCGGAGGGTGAGGAGGAGGAACAGGGCGGCGCACCCCCTGCGGCCACCGACGCCGAACCACCGGAGACTCCCGGTCCCGCCACGCTTGCGGGATACTCCGGCAGCTACTACAGCCCCGAACTCGACGCCCTCTACCATGTCGAAGCGGGCGACGGCGGGCTGGTCGCGCACCACATCCGCCACGGTGCGATCCCGCTGCAGCCACGCTCCCCCGACGAATTCGCCACGGACAACTGGTGGATGCGCGAGGTGCGCTTCGAGCGCGGCGCTGGTGGCGCGGTCACGGGTCTGCGCATCGGCGGCGGCCGCGTCCGAAACCTGCTCTTCGTGCGGCTGCGCGCACCGCTGCCCGGGGCAGAGGCCTTTCCCACGGCGCCAGGAGGAGCCCAATGAAGAGGCTCATTCCCGTCCTGGCTCTGCTCACCCTCGCATGCGGAGGCGATTCCGCGCCGCCTGAGCGGCCGTTCGCGCCGCCCACAGGCCCCCACGCGATCGGGATGACCGAGTACCGGTGGACCGACGAGAGCCGCCCCGAGACCTTCACGCGGGACCCCGACGACCTGCGCTCGGTCGCGGTGCGGGTGTGGTACCCCACCGACGACACCGGCGAGGGCGGCGCCATGTACGTGGCAGACATGGCCGAGTTCGGCGACGGCGAGGACTTTGTCCCGGTCACCCACGTCCGCACCAACGCGATTCAGGATGCGGCGCCCGCGCCCGGCCCGTTCCCGGTCCTGGTGTACAGCCACGGCGGCAGCTGGACGCGCTTCACCAGCACCTTCACCACCGAGGAACTGGCGAGCCACGGGTACGTCGTGGTCTCGATGGGCCACAACGGCTTCAACAAGACGCAGTTCCTGCCGGACGGCTCTTCGGTCGTCCCGGACACGCTGACCTTTCCCCAGCCCACCGGCGACCTGTACAGCGACGCGGTCGGCAGCTGGGATTACCTCGACGAGCACGTCTTCCCCCAATGGAACGCCGACGCCGCCTTCGTGATCGACCAGCTGGAGATGCTGAATGCGGGCGACGGCCCCTTCGCGGGGCGCCTGGATCTCGACCGCATCGGGATGTACGGGTGGTCCTTCGGCGGCGCGAACTCGATCGAAATGAGCGCCGTCGACGCGCGGGTGAAGGCGGCGATCGACCACGACGGTCAGCTCTTCGGGGTCGCCCCCACTCAGGGGACCGCCCGGCCGTTCATGCTCATGCACAGCGAAACGGCCGCCGAGACGCCGCCCTTCGAGGATCCGGATTCGATCGCGGCCTACAACGACGCGATCGAGCGCCTCATGGCCGATGTGCGGGAGACCGACGCGAGCCTCAAGGCGGCTTCGACCGGCGACTGGTACGACCTCACCATCGCCGGATCGAATCACGGCAGCTTCTCGGACCTGGTGCTGTTCATCCCGGGGGCGTCGCCGGGGATCGAGCCGGCGCGCGGCTACGAGATCATCAACGCGCTGACGGTGGCCTTCTTCGACCGCTACCTGAAGGGGGCGGAGACGCCGCTGCTGGACGATCCGGGTGCCGTGTTCGAGGAAGTCGAGGCCGAATCGAGGGTGGGGTCGTGACGGGCGGGATGCGGGTGGCTGGTAACACCGAAAGCGAGTCGCCTGTTTTACGTATGGCCAGAAAGTGACAGATTATCCGTAAGCCCAGGCACCACTCACGCCAGACCCGTTTCCCGATGTCGCGATTCACGAACCTGATGCAGAGACTACCCGGCCGCCCAGCAGTCCTTCTCGCCGTCTTCCTCTTCGGAACCGGTTGCGCCACATACCAGCAAGCCCGGATCGAGGAGCTGCCGGCGCAGCAGCGGGTCCGCCTGCGGCTGGCCCCGGAGGAACTGGCCAGGCACATCGCCTTCGCCAGCGGCAATCAGGGGTTCATCAACGGCCGGTTCGTCGAATTCAGTACGGACTCGGCAACCTTCCTGCTCACGAGTCCAACCGCGCACAGTCAGGTTCGAGTGCCGCTGGAGTCGATTGTGGCGCTGGAACGGAAGGACGCGAGCCACGGGCGCAGCATCCTTCTGTCGGCGGCGCTGGTCGGGGGCACGGCCGTGCTCGCCTACCTCGGGTTCGAAGGACACGAGAACTCCGGGCCCGATCCCGACGAAGATCTGACCGACCAGTTGGTGCCCGGAATGAGAATCGTCATTCCCATCGGTCGCTAGCACCCAGTGGTAGTCACCGGAATCGCCCGCAACTTGCGCAAAACACCACTGTCCAGAAGGTTGTTTCGGCGACGCACGACTGCGTCACCGTTTTTTTCCCCTCATGATGGAGGCATTATGTCACCAGGAAGCATCAGCAGGGCGTCCGGCCGGATCGCCCTCCCGCTTCTCGCCGCCGCCGTTCTGATCGGTACGGTCCAGGCGCCCGCGCTGGCGCAGACCGGTACCGTCACAGGCGCGGTGCGAAGCGCGGCCAACGGGCAACCGATCCCGGGCGCCCAGGTCGCCATCCCCGAACTCAACATCGGGATTCTGGCCAACAACGTGGGCAGGTATCTGCTCCAGAACGTTCCGGCCGGTACCCACACCGTGCAGGTGCAGTACATCGGCTACACGGCCTTGACCGCGGAGGTCACGGTCACCGCCGGCGACGCCACGATCCAGGACTTCTCGCTGCGCTCCGAGGCGATCAGCCTCGAAGGCGTCATCGTTACTGGAACGGCCGGTGCCGCCAGACGGCGTGAGATCGGCAACTCGGTGAGCCAGATCAACGAGGAATCGTTCCAGTCCGCGCCGATCCAGAACGTCGCCGACATCCTCCAGGGCCGGACGCTGGGTGCGACCGTCCTGACGAACGGCGGTCAGGTCGGCGCCGGTTCGACGATCAAGCTGCGCGGAAACAACTCGGTGTCGTTCAGCAACTCGCCGCTGGTCTACGTGGACGGCGTGAGGATCCGCGAGCGCGGCCTGATCCACTCGGACGAGGCCAACCAGCAGACCAATCCCTTCGACGACATCAACCCCGCCGATATCGAGCGGATCGAGACGATCAAGGGCGCCGCCGCCACCACCCTGTACGGGACCGAGGCGGCCGGCGGAGTAATCCAGATCTTCACGAAGCGCGGAGTCGCCGGTGCTCCGGCCTGGTCTCTGACCATCGACCAGGGCCTGAACACGCTGGGCCACATCGGTCCGTCACCGGACGTCAATCCGACGGGGCTCGGGATGAACAACTGCAATTTCACCGGTGACGGCAACTTCCCGGGTGGAGACGTCCAGTTTCCGGCCGATCCGAGCTGTCCCGCCAGCGGTTCGTGGTTGAAGAACGGCTCGCTGCAGAGCTACAACCTGTCGGTCCGGGGCGGCGCGGAGCGCATGAACTACTTCATGTCCGCCCGCTGGGGCGCCGAAGAGGGCGTGTTCGACACGGGCGTGAACGACAACGGCGTGGAGCGCCCGACGCAGGGCCAGGAGTCCTGGAACATGCGCGGCAACTTCTCCTTCGCGCCTGCCGAGGATCTGGACATCCGGTTCAACACCTTCTATGCCCACAGGAACGTGACCTGGGTCCCCGATGGCAACAACGCCGAGGGGCTCCTGCTGAACGTATTCCGCGGTGGTTCCGACTACACCAACGACGAGGACGGCAAGCTCCTCGACATGGACGTCACCAACATCAACGACCACTTCACGAGCGGCATGAACATCCTGTGGAACCCGATGGACGGGATGAACCACCGCGTCAACGCCGGAATCGACTGGGTCCGCAACGAGTACTTCGAGGAGCGTCCCTGGGGTTATTTCTATGTTCAGGGCGGCAATCGGGAGACCGACGAGCGGACCTTCCGGAAACTCACGCTCGACTACGCGGGGACATACAACCGCAACCTCTTCGGCGTGTCTTCCTCACTGTCCCTCGGCGGCCAGCTGTATAACGACTTCGTAACCGGCACCAACGGTTTCGGCAACGACTTCGCCGGCCCCGGCGCCAAGATCCTTCAGTCGGGCGCGATCACGGAAGCATTCGAGGTCAACAGCACGGTTACCAGCGGCGGATTCTTCGTGCAGGAGGTCGTGGGACTCGGCGACAGGTTGTTCCTGACCGGTGGCCTGCGTGTTGACGGGCACTCCGCTTTCGGGCAGGACTTCGGACTCGAGACCTACCCGAAGGGCTCCTTCTCGTACGTGATCTCCGATGAATCCTTTTTCCCGACCGCTTTCGGCACCCTGAAGCTGCGCGGCGCGTTCGGCGAATCCGGCAAGGCGCCCGGGCTCTTCGACGCAGCACGCACGTGGGCGTCGGTCGCGGGTGACAACGGCCAGCCCGGCGTCACGCCCGACAACCTGGGCAACGCGGTACTGGGTCCCGAGCGGACACGCGAGTGGGAGGCCGGCTTCGAGGGCACCACCTTCGGCGACCGTGTCGCCTTCGAGTACCAGTACTTCAGCCAGCGCACCTTCGACGCTCTCATCCCGGTCACTCAGCTGCCGTCCGGCGGCTTTGTCGGGACGCAGCTCGAGAACGTCGGCGAAGTGACCAACGCCGGTCACGAGGCGTTTGTGAACGTGACAATGCTCGCGACCAACACCGTGGGGTGGGATGTCGGGCTCCGGCTTTCCACCGCTGAGTCCCGGGTCATCGACCTGGGCGACCTGGAGAGCATCAACATCGGTTGGCGGAACTATGTGCGGGCGCCCATCGAGTGCACCAGCGAGCTGTCCAACGGCGTGACATTCGACGGAAACGGCTACATCGGCCAGGGCTGCACGCCCGGCGAGTTGGTCTACTTCCCGCTCCCGGCGTTCTGTCACGACCGCGTGCAGAATCCCGACGAAGTCGCGGCGCCCAGCTACACCGAACACTGCCTCGGCTCCACCACCCCGAAGTACACCTATGGCATCAGCAGCACGATGACGCTGTCGCAGCGCCTCACGCTCGACGTCGTTGGCGAGGGGATGGGCGGCATGTGGCTCTCTTCGGGAACCGCGTATCAGAACACCCGTCGGCAGGTGTGGCCTCTGTGCCGTTCCACCTTCGACGCCATCGCCGCCGGACAGCGCAACTCGCTGACGGCGGGTGAGCGCGCGCTATGCGATCCTTCGGTCGTGCGCTACGGCATGTGGACGCAGCCGTCGGACTTCTTCAAGATCCGCTCGGCGTCGCTCAGCTACCGGGTGCCGGAGAACTTCCTTCCTGCAACCATTCGCTCGGCCACGGTCCGGCTCCAGGGCAGGAATCTGTTCACCATGACCGACTTCGAGGGCGTCGATCCCGAGGCCTTCGAGGACGGGTCTGCCGAAGTGCTCTTCCGGCAGGAGTACTACAACCTGCCGCCGATGCGCAGCTTCCTGCTGTCGGTTCAGGTCGATTTCTAACCGGGGGAGATAAGGACTAAATGAAAACGATAAAGACACGCCGGTTGTTCATGGGCGCCCTTGTGGCGGCCGTGGCGACAACCGGTTGCGACGAGAGTATCTTCGACGTCAAGAACCCTGGACGGATTCTGGACGACGACCTCAACACCGCGCAGGGCGTCAGTTCGCTCGTAACGGGCATGTCCGCCGACTTCTCGGCGTCCTACGACGACCTTTCCTTCACCACCGCCCGCCTGTCCGACGAGATCGTCGGGTCGGGAAGCTACTTCTCGACGGGACGGTACCGGAGAGGCCTCTTTGATTCCGAAGATTCCAACGGCTTCTGGGCCGGCGTGCAGCGTGCGCGCTGGGTATCCGAGGCCGGACTCATCCGGATGCGGAACATCGAGGGCTACCAGTTTGACGGGAATCCCGAGACCGCCAGGGCCCACCTCTTCGGCGGACTCGCCAACCGCTGGTTCGGCGAGAACTTCTGCCAGGTGATCTTCAGTCAGCCGTATGACGATGAAAACCCGGGTCCCGGAGGAGAGATTGACACGGGCGACCCCATGGAACGCGACGCCGCGTTCCGGCGTGCGATCGCACTGTTGGAGCGTGCGATCCAGAACGCATCTGGAGACTCCGAAATCGTGAACGCCGCTGAGGGCGGCCTGGCCCAGGTGTACATGGGTCTGGGTGACTTCTCGAACGCGGTTGCCCACTCGGCCAAGGTTCCGACTGATTTCGTCTTCGCCGCGGCGTATTCGTCCAACTCCAGCAGGGAAACCAGCCAGATATGGAACGAGACGCACGGTCGTCATGAGGTCTCCGCCTGGATGACGCTTGCCGGCACCGTGGGAGCGGGAGATCCGCGAACGCCGTGGACGGACTGCTCGGCTGAAGGCAGTGGTTGCCCCAGCGGCAACGGGGCCGACGGCCAGACGATCCACTTCCGCCAGGACAAGTATCCGACCCGCGACGACGACATTCCGCTCGTCAAGGGCACCGAGATGCGTCTCATCGAGGCCGAGGCGGCGCTGATGGCGGGCGACCTCGCCGGGGCAATGGCCAAGATCAACGAGATGCGGGCGCACCATGGACTGGATCCGCTCGAGTCCGATGGTACGATCGGTTCGATCACCGGTGGCGATGGCGGTGGAGCCAACATGACTTCGATGTCGGGTTGGGACATCCTCGACCGCGAGCGGCACCTTACGCTCTGGCTCGAGGGCCGGCGTCTCTGGGATCTGCACCGTTGGGACCACCCGCACCTCGATGGTGGCGGGGTAGTATACGAGGCGACGGTCGCACGCCGGGCCTCGTGCATGCCGATTTCCCTGGACGAGTGCCAGGTGAACGAGAAAGTCTCCAGCCTCTGCTTCAGCGTGTAGGGGCGAGGCTTGTATTGACGATGGTCGCAACCGCCCTCCGGTGGCTCTGTCCCGGGGGGCGGTTGGGCCTTTTCGCGGGGGCGTGGCTGGTTCTTGCCGGCAGCGCCCCCGGCCTCTTGCTGGTCGATCCCGCCCGCGCGTCCGCCCAGATCAAGGTGCAGGGCGAGGTCCTCGATGCCGTCTCCGGGGTGCCGGTCGCCGGAGCGATCATACACCTGCCCGATCTCGATATCGGCAGCATTTCGGACGAGCTTGGGTATTTTGCCCTCGATGCGGTGCCCCGCGGGGCACTGGTCGTCTCGGTGCACCGTCCCGGCTATGAGGCCGTGGAGCAGCTGGTTAGCGTGGTGCCCGGCGAGGTCTGGGAGGTGCGCCTGACGCCGGTGGCGGTTGCTCTGCCGGGTGTCGAAGTTCGGGCGGCGACGGGACCGGAACGCGAGGCTGAGCTCACCGGACGCCGATCGGACTTCATTTCGCCGGCGACGGTGGCCGAGGCCGCCGAGCGGACCAACAAGCTGCTCGAGGTGCTGAGGTCGAAGGCACCGCCGCGTCTGCGGATTCGCCAGACGGGGGGCCACGGTGGCGTGACCTTCTGCATCGAGTCGTCCCGGCGCAGGCCCTCCGTACAGGAGTTGCTCGACCTCGGCACGGGTTGCCGCCCGGCTCTTCTCGCGATGGACGGGGTCATCGTGTATTCGCCGCCGGCGATGACGGAGATGGCGAGCTTGGAGCCGCCGAGCCTCCCTGCCGACGTGGCCGCGCTGCTGCTCAACCAGAATCCCCAGGAAATCCGCAGCATCCGTGTCCTGTCGCCAAGCGACGCATTCTTCCGCTACGGCGATGCGGGCCGCTCGGGCGCAGTGGAAATCACAACAGTGCACCCGGGCCGCCCGAAAGGCCCTTAGGTGCGACCCATAGTCGGGTTGCGACCGCTGCTCCTTCCTTGCGCGGTCGCCGGTGCGCTGGCGGCGTTCCTGTTCCACCCGGCGGTACGTGGCGAGCCGGCTGCTTTCTGGACCTTCGTCACTGCCGTGGCAGGGATCCTGATCTGGACCGCATGGCTGTTCGCGTCGCGCCGGGACAGTGGCGAGGAACTCACGCTGGAAGTGGTGATCCGCACCCCGCACTGGATGCAGACGCTGGCGCAGGGGGCGCTGCTGGTGTGGTGGGGCACGTTCGTGGACATGGTTCAGCTTTGGGCGCCGATGATCCTGGCGCAGCTCATGCTTGCCGTCGCCGTGGAGGGGCTCTTCGCGCTGACGCGGCGTGGGCGCTACGCCGTTGGCCTGGGCGTTGTCCCGGTAATCTTCAGCGTCAACCTCTTCCTGTGGTTCACCGGGGCGTGGTTCTTCTTCCAGTTCGCAATGGTGGTGCTGGTATACGCCGGCAAGGAGTTCATCCGCTGGCAGCTGGACGGGCGCTCGCGGCACATCTTCAATCCGTCCGCGCTGGCGCTCTCGGTGGCGGCTGTGGCGCTCATCGCGACCGGATCGACCGAGATCACGCTGGGGATCGAGATCGCGCAGAGCCAGTTCATCCCGCCGCAGATGTTCCTGGTGATTTTCCTGGCGGCCGTCCCCGCGCAGCTGCTCTTCGGCGTGGCCATGATGACGGTGCCGGCGGTGCTCACCATCCTGGGGTTCGGTCTGCTGTACCATTCGCTGACCGGGATCTACTTCTTCTATGACGCGTTCATCCCGGTTTCGGTCTTCCTGGGGCTGCACCTCCTCTTCACGGACCCGGCGACCTCGCCGCGTTCTGACGGCGGCAGGATCCTCTTCGGCCTGATCTACGGCACGGGAGTCGTCATCAGCGCGGCCATTCTGGACGCCATCGGCGCGCCCAACTTCTACGACAAGCTGCTGCCGGTGCCGATCCTGAACCTGCTGGCGCCCCGGCTGGACCGCGCGGCGAACTGCCTGGGCGAGAAGCTGTCTGCGATGGGCCGGCTGCAAGTGCCTGGGGGGGCGCGCCGGCGCGTCGCCACGGTGGGACTCTGGGGCGCGACCTTTGCGACAATGAGCTTCTCGGGGGGTGTTGGCGACAACCATCCCGGCCAGTACTACCCCTTCTGGCGGGACGCCTGCGAAGCGGGCAGCGAACGGGCGTGCAACTACTCCGGGGTCATGCTGCAGAACTTCTGCGACCAGGGCTCGGGCTGGGGGTGCAACGAGTTCGGCGTGCTTCTGGTGGCGCTTGACCGCAACTTTGTCGGCGCCGCCAGCGAATTCGAACTCTCGTGCCGGCTGGAGTACGGCCCCGGCTGCGGCAACCTGCAGATGCTGGCCGGCGGCGACGAGCGCCTCGCGGAGGGTGCGGGGGCGTTCGAGCGCGGGAGGCCACCGCCGACCGAGTTGCCGATCGTGCTGAGTGGCAGCAAGGGACCCGTCACCGAACGAGACCCCGAGGCTCTGCGGGCGCTGGGGTGCGAGCGGGGCTGGCGGGAGTTGGGGTGTACGTGACATGCGGCCCCTTCTGTTGCCTGGCGCGATTGCCGGGGTCCTGGCCGCCTATCTGCTGATCCCGGGGACGCGGGCCACACCGGGTCTGTTCTGGGCATTTGCGGGAGCGTCGGCGGGCGTTCTCGCGTGGACTGTCTGGCTCGCGGTATCGCGCCGCCGTGCCGGAGAGGCCCTGGTGCTCGAGTTCCAGGCCATCAGGCCACACTGGGTCCAGCTCCTGGCGCAGGGAACGGTGCTGGCATGGTGGGGATGGTTCGTGCCCGCGGTGTACGAGTTCGCGCCGTTCATCCTCGCCCAGCTGGTTCTCGCCGTCGCCCTCGAGGCGCTGTTCAACTGGACGCGTCGCGGTCGCCACACGCTCGGGTTCGGGCCTGTGCCGGTGGTCTTCAGCGTGAACCTCTTCCTCTGGTTCCACCTGGAGTGGTTCTTCCTGCAGCTGGCGATGATCGTCCTGGTCTATGTCGGCAAGGAGTTCATTCGCTGGCGGGTCGGAGGACGCTCGCGGCACATCTTCAACCCGTCGGCGTTCGCGCTGGCGGTGGCGTCGCTGGCGCTGATTGCGACGGGCACGACGGGAATCACCCTGGGGGTGGAGATCGCCCAGTCACAGTACATCCCGCCCTACATCTTCCTGATCATCTTCCTGGCGGCCCTCCCCGGACAACTGCTCTTCGGGGTCGCCACGATGACGATGCCCGCGGTGCTCACCATCTGGGGCTTCAGCGCCGCGTATCTGGCGGTTACAGGCGAGTACTTCTTCTACGACGCGTACATCCCGATCGCGGTGTTCCTGGGGCTGCACCTGCTGTTCACCGATCCGGCGACATCGCCCAGGTCGGAGCTGGGACGAGTCCTCTTCGCGGTGCTGTACGGCACGGGGGTGATCGCCAGCGTCTTTGCGCTGAACGCGGTCGGCGCGCCGCCCTTCTACGACAAGCTGCTGCCGGTGCCGATCCTGAACCTCCTGGCGCCGACGCTCGACAAGGCGACCGACGCGCTCGCGCCCAGGCTGCGTGTCGCGTGGGCGGCGGCCAAAGGCGCAGTGCCGACGAGGCGGCGAGTCGCGACGGTAGGACTGTGGGCCGCCGTCTTCGCCACGCTGAGCCTCACGGGCGCACTGGGCGACCACCACCCCGGCCAGTACTACCCGTTCTGGCGAGACGCCTGCGAGACAGGAAGCGAGCGGGCCTGCGACTACACGGGCATCATGCAGCAGAGCTACTGCGACCGCGGATCCGGCTGGGCCTGCAACGAATTCGGCATCCTCATGGCCGAGACGGATCGCGACCTGCGGGGCGCAGCGGGAGAGTTCGAGCGCGCCTGCCGACTTGGCTTTGAACCCGGGTGCGCCAATCTGGAGGCGCTGGGGACGGACGCGACGGGATTCGGGCGCGCGCCGCCGCCGATTGGCGAACTCCCCATCGTGCTGCGCGGCAGCAAGGGACCGGTCACCGAGCGCGACCCGGAAGCTCTCAGGGCCCTTGGATGCGGACGAGGGTGGCGGGAGCTGGGCTGCTGACCGGGCCTCGCCCAGCCCCCGTGCCCCCTACCCCTTCGGCTGATCCCCCTGCAACTCCAGAATGTCCACGTTCCACTCGTCGTCGCCTAGCAGGTGCTTCACGAAGTACTCCGCGCGGAGCCAGAACCAGTAGTTGCTCATGTTCCCGAAGCCGTGGCGCTGGCCGGGGAAGATGAAGAAGTCGAAGCGCTTGTTCGCGCGGATCAGCGCCTCGGCCATCCTGAACGTGCCGGCGTGGTGGACATTGTTGTCCACATCTCCCGTGGTCAGCAGCAGGTGACCCTTCAGATTCGCCGCGATGTCCGAGTTCCGGTCGATGTCGTACTCGAAGTCCGTGACGGCCCCGGTCGAGTCCTTCACCTCCTTGACCCCGTCGTGCTTCTCCGACCAGTTGGCGTTGTAGACGTCGTTGTTGTGATTCCCGGCTGACGACACCGCCACCTTGAAGAAGTCGGGATAGACCAGCATCGCCGCGGTCGACATGAAGCCGCCGCCGGAGTGCCCGTAGATGCCCACCCGGTCGATGTCGATGAAGCCGTGGCGGTCGGCCAACTGCTCGATTCCGGCCTTCTTGTCGGCCAGGCCGTAGTCGCGGAGGTTTCCGTACCCGTAGTTGTGGTACCACTTCGAGCGATCCGGGTGGCCGCCGCGATTCCCGATCGTGATCACGATGAAGCCGAACTGCGCCAGCGCCTGCTCGGTCGAATTGAGCGAAAACGACTTCGAGACCGACTCGGTCTGCGGCCCCGGATAGACGTACGCGACGATCGGGTACTGCTTCGCCGGATCGAAGTCGTAGGGCTTGTACATGACCCCGAAGATGTCCGTGACGCCGTCGTCGGCCTTCACCTGGTAGGTCTCGGGGTACTGGTATCCGGCCGCCTCCAACGCCGACAGATCGGCCGTCTCCAGGTCCATGATCTTGCGGCCGGACGCGTCGAAGAGCGCCGACGCGGGGTTCGTGTCCACACGCGAATAGTTGTCCACGAAATAGCGCGCAGACTCGGGCACCACGCTCTGATGGTCCTGGTTGCCGGGATTCAGCAGGGTCAGGCCGCTGCCGTTCAGGCCGACGCGGTACAGGTGCATGTAATACGGGTCCTCGCCCTCCTCGCGCGCATTCCCGCGCAGAATCGCGTATCCGCCCTCCTCATTCACTCCCATCAATGCGTCGACATGCCAGGGGCCTTCGGTAAGACGAGCGCGAACAGTTCCGTCCGGCGCGTAGCGGTAGAGGTGCGCCCACCCGTCCCGTTCCGACCACCAGATGAGGTCCCCGCCCTCCAAACGGCGGGGTGTCTGGTGCTCCACGTACGTGTTCAAGCGCTCCTCGATCACGGCGGTGACCTCGCCTGTTGACGGGTCCGCCCTCATCACGTCGACCCGGTGCTGGTCCCGGCTGCGGCGCCAGAAGTACAGCTCGCTGCTGCTGTCCGACAGCCACTTCGTGATGTTGGGCTCGTCGCGGCCCGCTCCGCCGCCCCCACCGAAGAAGAAAAAGCCGCCGCCGCCACCGGGTCGCGGCGCGTTGAAGATCCCCATGCGCTGGTCCTTCCAGGGCTCGTCGTCGATCTGCGCCATCTCGCGCGATTCCATGTCGAACACGTGGAGGCTGGTCTGCGTGACGTTCTCCTCGCCCGGCATGTCGTACCGGTAGCTTTCCAGCTTCGGACGCGTGTTGCCCACGGCGTGCACGACCCACAGATGACCGACCTCGCGGCGGTCCTGCCGGGTGAGCGCGAAGTAGCGGGAGTCGTGCGACCAGGTCGTCCCCGAGGGCTGGCGCTTCTCGTGCTCTTCTTCGGTCTCCTCGTCGTTCTGCCCGCGCCCCTGCGAGCCCCAGCTGAAGTCCTTCTCGCCGTCGGTGGTGAGTTGGACCTCCTCGACCTCCACGTCCTCTTCAGCCTCTTCGGCATCGTCGCCGGTCTTTCCGCGCCGTGCCTCGACGATCTTCATGTACTCCTCGTAGCTCATCATCCACAGGTTGAACTCGCGGCTGAAGACGACCCAGGCCGTGTCCGGCGACACGCTCGCCCAGCCCGGGTGGCTGTCGGGCTCTTCGTAGTCCTCGAGTTCGCGCAGCGTCCTCGTGGTGACGTCGTACTCGAAATGGTGGACCTTCTTGCGCGTCTGCGGCCTGCGCGGGCCGCGCTGCTGCTCGTCCTCCTGGTCCTCTTCCTCGACATCTTCCTCCTCTTCCTCGTCCTCCTCCACCTCCTCGTCCAGGGACGACTCGACATCGAACTGGATGGTGTTCGGCCCGGTGAAGCGGATCGCGCGGATCGGCAGGTGCTGTGCGTCCCACGGGTCACGCGTAATGCGGGTCAGCTCCGCCGCGATGCGGTCGTTGTCGAAGATTTCGGTCCTGGTGCCCTGTCCCGGATCCACGAGGTAGAAGTGCCTGCCCTCGGAAGTCTCCCACTCGTACCAGAAGCGGTCCGTGTCCTCGATCCAGCGGGGCGTGACGCGCAGGGAATGGACCAGGTCGCTGATCTTGTACGGCGCGAAGCGGGCGGCCAGCTCGAAGTTGGCGGAGCCGGGGCCCTCGACCTTGATCGAGCCCTCTTCCTGGGCGGCGATGGGGCCGCTTGTGGCTCCCAGCGCGAGTATGCCCATGGCGAAGGTGAGGGCGAGCCAGAGACGTGAACAGGCGGCGGTGCGGCGGATCATTGTGACCTCCGTTGAGGGGCGGGCAGCGGGTCCCGGCGGCCTTGGTGGCGCGCACTCCCGTGGACACGCATCTTCGCCCGAGCGTTTGACATCGGTTGGACGGCGCTCGCCCAACCCGCAGTCGGCATCTGATGAGAAATGGGAGAAATCCAGCGATGTTGCAAGGAAAGGCAACCGGGGGGTCAGTTTGCGAATTGTATACAGCAATGCGTACTTATTGCGTGCGGTACTTGCCAAACCGTATCTTGGCGCCGTGTCGCAGGAGGCGTATCACAACCAAACAAGGAGAGTTCCTATGAGACCGACTTCGCGTTCGAGACCCAGGCTTGCCGCAGGGCGAGTCATCGCGGGCTCGGCGGCGTTGCTCTTGGCCCTTGCCATGAGCGTCGTACCCGTGTCCGCGCAAAACAACATCACCGGGACGGTGGTGGATGCGGGCACCCAACGTCCGCTTGGAGGAGCGCAGGTGCTGATCGAGGACACCGAGCTTGGAGGCCTCACCGACAACCGGGGCCGCTTCCTCATCCTCAACGCGCCCAGTGGGAGCGTCACCCTGCGGGTGGTCATGATCGGGTATCAGGAGACCACCGCGATGGCGACCGCCGGGCAGGCCGTGACGATCCAGTTGCAGGAAACCGCGATCTCCCTGGACGAGATCGTGGTTACCGGGGTGGTCGGTGAGCAGACTGCACGAGCGGTCGGGAATGTGATCGGACAGGTCGACGCCGCGCAGCTGGAACAGCTGGCTCCTGCCACCGATATTCAACGCATGATCAGTGCCACCGTACCAGGAGTGCGGGTGTCACTGAGCAGCGGCGAAGTCGGCACCGGCGGCACCACGCGAATCCGAGGCATCGCCAGCCTTTCGCTCGGGGCGCAACCGTTGATCTATGTTGACGGCGTCCGGGTCAACGGCGACGAAGCAAGCTCCGCTTTTGGGAGTACGGGCTTCCGGGGCAGTTCCCAGCCATCCCGCCTGGGTGACTTCAACCCCGATGAGATCGAGAACATCGAGATCATTAAGGGACCAGCCGCGGCGACTCTCTATGGAACGGAAGCGTCCAACGGGGTGATCAACATCATCACAAAGCGGGGGCGCACGGGAGCGCCGCGCATCAACGTAACGATGAAGCAGGGCGCGAATTTCTATCCCGACGTCTACAACATGTTCGCGGACGTGTGGTACCAGTGTAACGGGGTGTCCCAGACAGTTGACGTCGACGAGCGCCTGAAGTGCACCCCGGGCACGGTCGCGTCCTTCAACGTCCTCGAGATCGATCGCGATGTGTACGGCAACGAGTGGTTTCAGACAGGACACGCACAGTCGTTCGGGGCGGACGTTACAGGCGGATCCCAGCAGATCACCTATTATGTGTCTGCCGACTGGGACCGCGACGAGGGCGTAGTGGAGTACAACTGGAAGAACCGCATGAGCGGTCGCGCCAACCTGACCTACACGCCTTCGGACCGGTTGCAGTTGGACTTCGGGCTCGGGGCGATCCGCAGCACGGCGCAGTCGGCGTCCGCGCAGCAGCCGCTGCCGACTGCAATCATCTGGGCCTGTCCCGCACCGGGCTGTGAAGCGGGCGACATGGCTGCGCCCAGCCGGATCGACGGTCCATATCGTGGATACATCGCCTACCTGCCCGAGGCCTACGAAGACGAGATCGAGGGCTTCCAGCACGTGGATCGCACGACCTTCTCCCTGCAGGTCAAGCACGAACCATATGACTGGTTCACCCAGCGTGCGATCATCGGTGGCGACTTCAGCGGCGTAAGGAACTCAGAGCTGTACCGGGCCACTGGCAACATTGGGCAGTTCACCCCCTGGGGCCGCAAGACGGTTATCAATCTCAACACGAGCTACTTCTCGCTGGACTATCAAGCCAACGGGATTCTCGATTTCGGTGACAATCTCAGCTTGACCACGTCCGGTGGGGTTCAGTACTACCAGCGCCGCGAATCCTCCACGCTTGCTCACGGCGAGACATTCCCTGTAGAGGCGCTTGAAACCGTTTCCTCGGGCTCGGAGAAGCAAGCCGCGGAAGACTTTCTCGAAAACAAGACCTTCGGTGTCTTCGTGCAGGAGCAGATTGCGTGGCGCGACCGGCTTTTCCTGACTGGAGCCGTCCGTGGGGACGACAACAGCGCATTCGGCACGAACTTCGACTTCGTGGTGTATCCCAAGCTTTCGGCGTCCTATGTGGTCAGCGACGAGGAGTTCTTCCAGAACGCCTTGGGCGGAGTCAACACAATGAAGCTCAGGGCTGCGTGGGGTAAGGCAGGGAAACAGCCCGATGTCTTCGACGCGATTCAGACGTACACGCCGACCGTAGGCCCGGATGGTGCCTCGGTCCTCACTCCCGAGAACATCGGCAACCCTGATCTCAAGCCCGAGGTGGGGACGGAGTTGGAAGTGGGGTTCGATGTCGGACTCATGGGCGACCTTATCGGGATCGAGTTCACGGCATATACCCAGACCACCAACGACGCGCTGGTGCGTGTGCCAGTGATCCCCTCCAAGGGATTCCCCGGTGTGCAATTCAGGAATATCGGCGAGATACGCAACAGGGGGGTTGAGGTCGCAGTCAACGGAGCCGTATTCAGTTCGGAGGGACTGAGTGTCGATCTGGGGGCCACCTTCTCAACTTTCGACAACGAGGTTACCGACCTGGGCGGCCAGCCGCCGATCGTGCAGAGTTCGTCGAGCCTCAACCGGCAGTTCCATGTCGAAGGCTTCCCTCTTGGGTCGATGTTCTACAAGAGGGTGGTCAACGCAACCCTGGATGGATCGAGCGGCCGGAACGTTTCCACCAACCTCATGTGCGAAGGCGGTCAGACCATCGGGGACTCCAACTTCTCCTGGGGCGATGGTTCCGTCGTGCCATGCGAAGGTGCGCCGGAGGTCTATTGGGGCCAGCCCATCCCGAACATCGAGGCGGGGATGTACGCCAACGTTCGCGTCGGTCAGAACCTGTCTCTCTATGCCCTGGTCGACTACGTGGGCGGACACCACATGAGCCTGGGCGATATCAGCGCGCAGCACCGCTTCTTCATCAACTCCAGGGCGATCCTCGAGCGGACCGACCCGATCCTGCTTGGCTATGAAGCGCTTGGAGCCGAAGGTCTTGCCCAGTCCGGCGTCGTCGACGGGTCATTCATGAAACTGCGTACGGTTTCGGCGTCATACACGTTGCCCAGCTCCATGGCTGAAATGATGTGGGCGAGCCGTGTAGCACTGACGGCCTCGTTGGACAACGTTTGGACCCTCTGGCAGAAAACTACCGAATCCTTCGGGCACCCCGTGATGGACATCGAACGGACGCACATGAGTCCGAACGCCTTCGGGCTCAGCGGCTATCTGCAGGAAGGTTGGCCGCAGACGACCCGGTTCACGTCCACCCTCCGGTTCACCTTCTAGATCACTAAGGAGAAAGAAAATGAAAGCAAGAAACAGGCTGGTGGGTGCGGCTCTGTTCGCCGCTTCATCCCTCGTGCTCTCCGGGTGCAGCCTGGACGAGATCCTCGCAGTCCATGTCCCTGGTAAGGTGCTGGAGGAAGCGCTGGACAACGCATCACTCGCGGACGTGCTCACCACTGGTGTCGTTGCGGAAGTCGAGTGCAGTTGGAACCAATACGTCGCGGGTGCGGCACACCACTCCGACGAGTATGTGCCTACCTCCGGTAACCTCACCATGAGGAACTGGGGACAGCGGAAGATATACGCCAGCGATGCCGGCTACGCGCAGGGAACCTGCGGTGGCTGGGGCTATCCGATGTTCACGCCGCTACACACGGCGCGCTTCCAGTCGGAGGACGTAGCATCACGACTGGCCGGCTTCCCGGCCGAAGACGTTCCCAACCTCGCGGCGCTGCAGGCAACCGCTGCGACATGGGGTGCCTTTCCACTCGTGGCAATGGGCGAGGGCTTCTGCAGCATGGCCATCAATGGCGGAGCAGAGATGACCCCGGCCCAGGTCCAGGCAGAGGGGGAGCAGCGCTTCAGCACCGCAATATCCCTTGCGCAGGCGGCCGGCGACGAAACCCTGACCCAACAGGGCCAACTGGGGCGGGCCCGAGTCCGCATCGCCAAGGGTGACTACGCAGGGGCGTTGGCGGACGCGGGTGCAATTCCAGACGGCTTCATTGTGAACGTCACGCGCGATGCCGCGGAATCGCGGCGGTACAACTACTACTTCGAGCGCTTGAACGCGCCCACGGGCTTCCGGGCCCATGGCTCCGTGGCCGACAACTACCAGAACCTCACCATCGGTGCGGACGGCATGCCCACGGACGGAGAAGGGGTCCCGGACACTCGGGTCAACGTCAAGACCGACGGAACCCAGGCGGCTGACTTCGCGACTGTCCTCTACTACCACGACAAGTACAACTCGAGGAGCGACGTTTTACCTCTCGTCCACTGGCACGAAGCCCGCATGTACGAGGCCGAGGCCATGGCCATGCAGGGCGATGTGGACGGCGCTCTGGCCAAGATCAACGGCTTGCGTGAGGCAGCGATGCTCCCGATGGTGACCGCGTCGGTCGGAGCGGGCGAGATCATGGATCTGGTCAAGGAGGAACGTCGTCGTCAGCTGTTCGTGCTGGGCGGTCACCGCCTTCACGACATGCTGCGATTCAACATCCCGTTCTTGGGCGATCCCGGATCGATCCACCCCGACGGGCTCGATCAGACGGGTGCGGAGTACGGAAACCTGACGTGCTTCCAGTTGCCCGAAGTGGAAAGAAAGGGTAACGAGAACATCAGCGGGTAAGCATAGACCCGAAGACGGAAAAACGGGGTCGCCGCCTGGTTGGTGGCGGCCCCGTTTCTTATCTACTTGGACTTAGCCGTCTCCGTTGTGTCAAGTAAACATTACAAAATGTAAATCGAGCCTTACATTTGTGGCGTTTCCTGCCGGGGGTCGTCCGGGGATGCTCAACGCGAACCCTTCCCCCGCCGCGTCGTAATCAGCACCACCCCGTCCGCCGCATCCGGCCCGTACTCCGCACCGGCCGCCGGACCCTTGAGGACTTCAATCCGCGCGATCGATCCTGGGCTGATGAGTTCGAGAGCGCCCAGCCCGCCGCCCATGCCGAGGGCCCGGACCTGCACCCCGTCAATGAACACCACGGGGTGGCGGTTGAACGTGAAGCTCTTCGCACCGCGGATGCGGATGTGGTAGCCCATCCCCACGGCTCCTCCCGTGCGGACGAGGGTGACTCCGGTAACGCCGTCGAGCACCTCGCGCACCCCGCGGTTGCCCAGGAGTTCGTCGCCCTGGATCTCGCGGTCCGGGATCTCGACCCGGTGCAGGGCGCGCGCGACCACCTCATTCAGGACATACGACGGCGGCATCATCTCGAAGTCGCGCAGGAGGAGGATCGCCTCGTCCACGCTGAGCCGCTCGACCAGGCCCACATGGTCGGGGTGGGTGACGCGGATGACCGACACGCCCATCGGGACGGTCAGAATCGCGTAGCGGCCGTCGTCGCCGGTCACGGTCATCGCGCCGGTGCCCACGATTTGCACCGCCGCCCCCGACAGCACTTCGCCGGTCATTCCCGAGCGCACCACGCCCCGGAGCGTGGCCCCGACCTGGGAGGAAAGCGGCGGAGCAGCCGCCAGAAGGAGGAGCACACCCAGCAAACCGATCGTCGTCTCCGGCAGGCGCACCTGCCTCGGATGGCGCCCGGTCCTCGGCGAAAACGGCGCCGCGTCCAGCGACACCGGCCTCTTCCAACCCATCAAGTACTTCATGTGTACCACCTACGCCCGTCCGGAAGGCGGGTTTACATCAGGACTCGAGCCGGTCGAAGACGATGTCGGCTCCGTTGGGCTCGAAGGGGATCGCCACCTGGCTCACGGCTCCGTCCGAATCGGTGGTGAAGGTCACCAGCCCGGTAACCGGAACCATGTTGGGCAGCGAGGTAATTCTGAAGACCTCGTAGTGAAAATGCTCGAGCTCGAGCACGAAGTCGTTGTCGTATGAGATGGTCAGGCCGCTGCCGCCGGCCTCCACGTGCATGTTGCCGTACGCCGGGTGATGATACCGCCCCGCGTAGACTTCCAGAGCATGGCCGGGGCGCGTGCCTTCCACCCGCTTGGCAAGCATCTCCGCGGCGGTCTCGGCGCCGCGCGCGTCCTGCTCCTCGCGTTCCTCGAGATTGCGGCCGTTCCAGTCGACCTCGGGCAGCCCGAGCAGCCGGTCGTAGACGTTGTAAGCGACCATGATCGGCACCGGGTTCATGCCGCCGGAGCGGTTGGTCAGCACCATCACGCCCATCTTCTCGCGCGGGAGCCACGACATGGACGAGATGAACCCGTCGATGCCGCCGCCGTGCTGCACCATCTTGCGGCCGCGGTAGGTGCCCACGCGCAGGCCCAGTCCGTAGCTGCCCGGCCCCACTTCGGAGTACTCGGAATCGCCGGGCATCGCGAATTGCGGCTGCTGCATCAGGGCCGAGGTCTCCTCCGAGATGAGGCGGGTGTCGTTGTAGATGCCGCCGTCCATGTGGGTCTGGATGTAGGCCAGCATCTCGACCACGTTCGAGTTGATGGACCCCGCTGGGCCCACCTCGTCGATGTTGCGGAACGGGACCTTGTGCAGCGCCCCGTCGCGCAGGATGTAGGGGAAGGCGTAGTCTCCCGAGCCCGGCGAGTCGTCCACCGAGGTGTTGGAGCGATCCATTCCGAGGGGCGTGAAGATGCGGTCGTCGACCAGCACGCCCCAATCCTTCCCGGTGAGGCGCTCCGTGAGGTGCCCGGCGGTCATGAACATCAGGTTCTGGTATTGATAGCGGCTCCGGAAGGAGGCATTCGGCTTCAGGTAGCGCAGCTTCGCGAAGATGTCCTCGCGGTTGGCGGCGCGTCCGTACCAGACGTTGTCGTGCCGCGGCAGCCCGGACTGGTGGGTGACCAGATCGCGGGGTGTCATCTCGGTCGTCGCGAATTCGTCGTAGAGGCGGAAGTCGGGGAGATAGTCGCGCACGGGCTCGTCCCAGTCGAGCATGCCCTCATCCACCAGCATCGCCATCACGGTCACGGTGAACGACTTGCTGTTGGAACCGATCGCCATGGTCGTGTGCTCGGTGACCGGCAGCTGATTTTCGATGTCGCGGTAGCCGAAGCCGCGGGCCAGCACGATCTCGCCGTCGTGGACCACCCCGACGGCGACCCCGGGGATCTGCCAATCGTCCATGATCCGCGCCACGAAGGCGTCGAAGCCTTCGAAGGGGTCGACAGCTTCGGTCTGGGCGAAGGCGGGGGAGAAATCCGCGAATGGACCGGCCACGGCAAGGCCGAGGATGAGTAGAAGGGTCCAGAGTTTCGTGCGCATTGGGCTTCTCCAAGTCCTTATTGGCAGGCTCTCAATTCGACAGCCCGAGCCTCCAGACCGCCGAAGATCAAATGTACCGTCGAAACGGAACACCGTCATTCCATTGCCGCCCGTTCTCCGCTCGGCACTCCAACAGTTCCCGCGCCTTGTCCTGAATATGCGAGACGGGTAGCACCGATATCCGATCGTCCACAAGGTAGGCCTCCTCACCCGGATACACGATCCACAGGTGATCGAGCGCCAGATCGCGAAGCGCCGTCCGCATCCGGCGGGTCGCGACGGGTGCATCCGCGAACTGGCACTCGAAGCCGAAACGCGCTCCCCGGTCACGGACGAGCAGCGCCAGCTCCACGCCTCCGTGTGTTCTCCAGAAACAGGCGTCCCGCGAATCGAACGCCGCCAGGAGCTGTGCGATCACGAACCCTTCGAAGGACGCCCCGACCTTGGGGTGACCCGCGACTTCCTCTTCGCCGGCCAGTCCGAGGAGGGTGTGCAGGATGCCGGTGTCGCGGACATACGCCTTGGGCGACTTGACCTGGCGCTTCCGGATGTTCTCGAACCACGGTGGCAACAGCCGAACCATGCGCGTCCCGGCGAACAGGGCCAGGTAATTTCGGGCGGTCCCTTCGCTGATCCCGAGGGAGCGGGCCAACTCGGCGGCATTCCAGGTCTGGCCGTGGGAGTGGGCGATCATGGTCCAGAAGCGCCGCAGCCGCTCCGCCGGGATGGTGATCCCGAGCTGCGGCAGATCCCGTTCCAGAAAGGTGCGGACGTAGTTCCTCCTCCAGATCACCGAGCCGTCGGGACTCGCGAGGTAGGACCGTGGGAAACCGCCGCGCAGCCACAGCCTTCGCCAGTCGGTCGGCGATACCTCGCTCAGGTTGAGACCGCCCAGATCCACGCGTCCGACGCGGCCCGCCAGAGACTCCGACACGCGACTGCTCCACGAGTGCGCCGCGCTGCCGACCAGGAGGAAGCGCGCCGCGTTGCCGGTCCTGTCCACCAGAATCCGGACCGTCTCCAGAAGCATGGACGACCGCTGCACTCCGTCGATGACGACAAGCCCCCGGAGTCGGCCGAGCGCCTGTTCGGGGGTGGCCAGGCGGCGGCGGCTTGAAGGCTCTTCGAGATCGAAGTAGGTGCTTTGCTCGGCGCGGTCGGCGAATTCCCGGGCCAGCGTCGTCTTGCCACACTGCCTTGGCCCGGTCAGCGCTGCGACCGGGTTGACCGAAAACGCTTGATGAATCCGTTCGATGGGTGTTGGGCGGTCGATGAGCATGCAGAACAGTAATCGTGAAAATCCTCAAGTCAATTGCGGATTTTCACGCCAAGGCCTGCCCGCACATGTCCCTTGGGATACCTAGCGGCCCCCCTCCGCGGGCCTCTCAGCGCTCTTCGGACTCCTCCACCCACAGGCGAAACGCCTCGATCAGCTCCGCGTCGGTCTCGGTCCCGAGCACCCTTCCGGCCAGATATTCACCGATCACGGGCCCGAACTTGAACCCCTCGGCCGATCCTCCCCCGGCGAACCAGACGTTGTCGTAGTCCGGGTGGTGGTCGAAGAAGAAATTGCGGGTCGTCGAGATCTCGTAGTGGCACGCGCGCGTCTCGCTGATCGGCGCGTCCGCCAGCCCGGGAAAACGCTGCGCCACGAAGGCGCGCGGCCGTTCCAGCTCATCCGGTTCAAGCCAGCGGCGGCTGGTGTCGGGATCGTCCTCCCCGCCGCGTCCGCCGGTCCTGACGCGGAAGCCGCGGTTGTCGGGACCGAGCGCCGGCCAGCCGGTCACGCCGGGGAAGTTGTAGCTGGGCAGGTTGGGATAGCTGTAGCTGTTGTCCCCGGGGGGAGTACGGAGGTAGACGACATGGCCGATGGGGATGCGCAGCCGATCGCCCATCAGTTCCGGAAAGGCCTTGGGGAACCAGGGTCCAAGGGCGAATACATAGGTCCCGGCGGAGAGCTCGTCGCCTGGCTGCAGGTCGAGCCCGTTGAGCCTGCGGTTGGTCGAGCCGCCCATTTCGGCCCGCGCGATCCGCACCTGGCCGCCTTCGTGCTCGAACACCCGCGCAACGGATTCGATTGCGCGGCGGGCCCGCACGACGCCCGCGTCCTGCTCCCAGAGCGCGACCGTGATGTCGGTCACGTCGATGACCGGCCAGCGCCGCCGGATCTCGTCCGCGTCGATGACCTCGTAGCGGTTGCCCAATTCGTCCCAGTTGTTGCGCGTGAACTCCATGAAATCCGTCCACTCGTCCCGCATGATCAGGTCCGACGTGGTGAAGAAGACGCGCGGCAGCAGCATCTCCTGCCACTGCTGGTCCCAGGCGTTCCACTTCTCGATGGCCCGCTTGGCCCATCCCATCCAGAGCAGCTCGTGGGGGTGGCCGCCGTATCCGGTGCGTACGCCCCGGGTCTCGCCTCCAGAAGTCGCGCGTGAGTTTGCGGGGCCGTACTGGTCGACGAGGGTGACCTGCGCGCCGGACTGCTGCAGGTGAAGCGCGGTCCAGGCGCCGAAGGCACCGGCGCCTACGACGGCGATATCGGGGGTCTGACGGGTGCGGACCCAAGGGGCGGAGGTCGCGGCCGGGCCAGGGCTGGCGGAAACCGCATCTGCGCCGGCCGCCTCGGATCGGGCTACCGCGAGGATGGCACCCGTTCCCGCCGCGGCCACCTTCACGAAACGGCGGCGGTCTACCGCGCTCCGCTTTGCCGCGACCCGCGCCGGAGACGCATCCGCAAAGGGCCCCAGACTACCTTTGCCCTCCCCCCCGCTCAACGCGACGATTCCGCTGGCGCGATGCGAACGTCACGCATGGGGGAATCCGCGTCCAGCTCGGCCGCTCCGCCCTCGTGTCCGTTCATGCTCAGGATGTACGATACGACGTCGAGGTACACCTGCTCTTCCAGCCCCCCCGGATTGTCGTCCGGCATGGTGGAGCGGATGGTGCGGAAGAAGGAGTAGACGGTGCGGCGTCCCCAGTTGCGCTGGAATGTGCGGCCCCGGAACTCGCTCGTGGTGTGGCACTCGGAGCAGACTTCGTCGAAGGTGGTGCGCCCCCGCTGGGCCTGCGTGTCGGTGAAGATGCCGCCTGCAGGCGCTTCCGGTGCAGCATCCGGCGGGGTTTCGGGTGTTTCGGCGGCGGGTTCCACGGGTGTGGCGGCAGTTTCCACCGCGGCATCGGGGGCGGGGGGTGGAGGCTCCGCGGGGGTGTCGGTGGCGCCGCCGGACGCGCACGCGGTGAGCGGCAAACCAACTGCAACAAGGACGGCGAGAGTCTGCGCCAGTGGGAGTGAATGCCGCGCCATGGACCGGAGCCCCTCCAGTGCTTTAGTCTATCTCTCCGGCACACCGTGCGCCGGCTCGATCCAATATAGGGGAATGAACGAAATGCGCAGTCGAGCACCGGCAGCACTTGCAGCCGCTTTCTCCGTCGGGGCGATCCTCGGGGCGGCGACCTGCGACACCCTTCCACTGGCCATGGGGGATGTGCACGCCATCGTCGTGACCGCGTCGCCCGAGCTGTGGAGCGAAATCGAGCCCGCCGCCCTGTCCACGCTTGGCCGCACCGTCTTCACCGTGCGGGACGAACGGACCTTCCGGGTCAGCTACGAACAACCCGCGGCCGAGGCCTGGGCCGGTCTGCGGCGTCTGAGACAGCTGTTGCTCATCGGCAAGGCGTCGGACCCATGGATGGCCGCGCCGCTGGCCGAGATCGACGAGCCCGTCGCGCCGCCGCAGCTCATTCAGGTGGAGGAGGTCTGGGCCCGGGAACAGCTTGTCACCCTGGTGGTGCTGGAAGAGGACACGGACATGGACGAGGATGCCCGCATCGTCCAGGAGATGCTCCCCGAGCTTTCCGACATCTACGACAGCCAGTACAGGAGCTGGGTGCTTGCCAGAATGTTCGTCACGGGGCGTGACACGGCGCTCACCAGGACGCTGAGGGAGCAACACGGCTTCAACCTTGTCGTGCCCCAAGTCTACAACTACCAGCTGCTGGACTCGGTACACATCTTCCGCAACGACAATCCGGATCCGTCCGAACTCATCCGCCAGTTCGCCGTTACCTGGCAGAGTCCGATCCCCGAGGGGGTGGGGGGTGAGGAGCTGCTGGAGTGGAGGGCGCGAATCGTCGACCAGTATTATGACTATCCGCAGATCGTGAATCGGGACGTGATCTTCGCGGGCCCGGCCGACCACGGCGGCCGGCAGGCGTACAACGTCCAGGCCGTGTGGCAGAATCCTCCCGATTCATATCCGGCGGCCGGTCCGTTCATCACCCGGGCGGTGATCTGCACGCGCCAACAGCGCATGTACATGATCGACGCCTGGCTGTACGCGCCGTCCCGCGACAAGTACGAGTACATGATTCAACTCGACGAAATCATGAATTCCTTCCAATGCATCGAGTAGGGGTCACCATGCAAGCCGAACAGCCGGGCCACGCCAGCAACGCGGGCACCTTCACCCGCTCCATCGCCGCCCTCTTCGCGCTGGTGGTGATTGCCTCGAGCTGCGCGGCTCCCCCCGATACGGGTACCGCCGTCGGCGAGCACGGCGCCGAAGGGGTCGGCTACGGCAATCCCGACCATGCGGCCCACGTCGACATGATCGACGAGATCATGATGGCTCCGGTGCGGGAAGGTCAGATCGCCGGCGCGTCGGTCGCCGTCGTGCACCGCGGCGAGACGGTCGCGATTCGCGGCTACGGCTGGGCCAACGTCGAACTCCGGGTCCCGACACCCGAAGACGCGATGTACGAAATCGGCTCGGTCACCAAGCAGTTCACCTCGGCCGGGCTGCTGCAGATGCAGGAACAGGGCCTCGTGGACCTCGACGCGGACATGGCCGAGTACCTGCCCGACTTCCCCACCCAGGGCAACAGCATCACGGTGCGCGAACTCCTCGACCACACGTCGGGGATCCGCGGCTACACCGAAATGGCCGAAGCACGGCCCTATTTCGTGCGGCGCGTTCCCCGTGACAGCCTGCTCGCGCTGGTCGCCGCCCATCCCTTCGACTTCCCGACCGGCGAACACGAGATCTACAACAACTCCGCCTTCTACCTCGCGGGAATGATCCTCGAGGACGCATCCGGGATGAGCTACGAGGACTATGTGGAGCAGGAGATCTTCGCGCCGCTCGGAATGGACCGCTCCCACTACTGCAGCGAGACCGAGATCCACGAGGGCAAGGTCACCGGCTACGACACGGGCGAGGACGGCCTTGTGCACAAGGGATTCATCGTCCACAACATCCCCTTCGCTGCGGGCTCGCTCTGCTCCAGCGCCGGGGACCTCGCTACCTGGCTTGGCGCGCTCCACGGCGGCGAGGTGCTCACCGACGAGTCCTACGCGCAGCTGATCGAGCCCGGCGACCTCAACGACGGGACCCGGCTTCGCTACGCCCTCGGCATCGCCGTCAGCGACATCATGGGGCACAGGGCGATCCACCACGGCGGCGGCATCAACGGCTTCCTCACCGAGTCCCTCTACCTGCCCGACGAAGAGCTCGCGGTTGCGGTGCTGGTCAACACCGCCGGGCCGGCCAGTCCCTCCGACCTGGCGCGGCAGATCATCGACGCCATGGTCGGCGACGCCACCCCGGAGCCGAGCGACTTCGAGGGCGATCTCGCCTGGTTCGAAGGGGTCTACGAAGGCCCGGCCCGGGCTGGCCAGGCCGTGGTGCGGATCGCGGCGGGCGACGAGGGCCTCACTTCCACAATGCTCATGCAGGCGGACCAGGAGGTGCCCGAAGACGCCCAGGAGGGCAGCAATCTCGACTTTCGCGGCGGAATGACCTTCAGCGATGGTGAGACCCTCCTGACCTTCGAGGGCGACGGGGATGCCGCGTCGGTGCTGCGGTACGATCTCGGATTCGGTTACATGGTGATGCAGAGGCGATAGCAGCCATTGTCCTTCGTCCACCTCCACACCCATTCCGAATATTCCCTCCTCGACGGCGCGAACCGTCTCGACGACCTGGTTCGCAAATCGAAGGAATACGAGATGCCGGCGCTGGCGCTCACCGACCACGGGTGCCTCTATGGCGCCTGGAACTTCCAGAAGGTGGCGCGCAAGGAGGGAGTCAAGCCGATCATCGGGATGGAGGCGTACGTCGCGCCCGGGGACCGGCGGGAACGGGCCCGTTCGGGACAGGGCGGCAAGGCGCACTATCACCTGGTTGTCCTCGCCCGCGACCTGGAAGGCTACCGCAATCTCATAAAGCTGTCGTCCATCGGGTACACCGAGGGCTTCTACTACCGTCCGCGGCTGGATCGGGAGATCCTGGCCCGGCACTCGGGGGGCCTGATCGTCACGTCGGCGTGCATGGCCGGAGAGGTCGCCCGCCACCTCAACGCAGGCAACGACGAGATGGCGCGCGAGGTGGCCGACTGGTATGCGAACGCCTTCCCCGACCGCTACTACCTCGAGGTGCAGGCACACGGCACGCCCGGCCAGGCCGAACACAACCAGCGGATCTTCGCTCTGGCTGAAGAAATGGGACTCCCGGTCGTCGCGACCAACGACGCCCACTTTCTGCAGCACGAGCACCATCCCGCCCACGACATCCTCGTCTGCATCGGCACCGCAAAGAACCACGACGACGCGGATCGGCTCCAGTACGACGACGGCCTCTACTTCAAGAGCCCCGAAGAGATGGCCGCGGCCTTCCCGGACCGCCCCGACGTCATCGAGAACACGCTCAAGATCGCCGACGAGGTCTCGCTCACGCTCGAAAAGAAGTACCACCTGCCGAGCTTCCCGCTCCCCGACCCCTTCACCGATGACAACGACTACCTGGTGCACCTCGCCGAGGCCGGCGCCCGGGATCGCTACGGCGAGCGCCTCCCCGACGAGGTCGAGGCCCGCCTGCGCTACGAACTCGACGTCATCCTCAAGACGGGCTACGCCGGCTACTTCCTCATCACCTGGGACTTCATCCGCTGGGCGCGCGAACAGGGCATTCCCGTAGGCCCGGGCCGCGGTTCGGCCGCCGGTTCGCTCGTGTCCTACGCGCTGCGGATCACCGACCTCGATCCGATCGGCTACGGCCTCATCTTCGAGCGCTTCCTCAACCCAGAGCGCATCTCGATGCCGGACATCGACATCGACTTCTGCTACGAGCGCAGGGGTGAAGTGATCGAGTACGTGCGCAAGAAGTACGGCCGCGACGCCGTCGGCCAGATCGTGACCTTCGGGACGATGAAGAGCCGCGCGGTCATCCGGGACGTGGGCCGCGTTCTTGGCTTCGACATCGGCGAGACCGACCGGATCGCGAAGATGATTCCCAACCAGCCGGGGCAGAGCTACACCGTCCAGCAGGCTGTGGAGCGGATACGGGAAGTCAAGGCGCTGTACGAATCCGATGACCGCCACAAGCGCCTCTTCGACTACTCGATCACGCTCGAGGGGCTGTCCCGCCACGCGTCGGTGCACGCGGCGGGCGTGGTCATCGCGCCTGGGCCGCTCTACGACTACGTGCCGATCTGCACGCAGACCAAGGGAGGCAGGAACGGCAGCCGGGGTGGGGCCGGGGCAGGCGCCGACGACGGGCCGGACATCGTCACGCAGTACGACATGAACTGCCTCGAGGACGCCGGGATGCTCAAGATGGACTTCCTGGGGCTCAAGACGCTCACCGTCATCCACGACGCGGTGCGGTCGGTCAGGACGCGCCTCGGCGAGTTCCGCCACCCGGACACCGGCGCGGTATTCCAGTCGGACGCGATGGACGACGTCCCCCTCGACGACCCCGGCGTCTACGAGATGCTCGCGAGCGGCGGCACGTCGGGCGTCTTCCAGTTCGAATCCAGCCTCGCGCTGGACAAGCTGCGGGCGATGCGATGCGACCGCTTCGACGACCTGGTCGCCACGAACGCGCTGATCCGGCCCGGGCCGCTGGACTCGGGCATGACCGACCGGTACATCCAGCGCAAGCTCGGCAGGCAGAAGGTGACCTATCCGGCGCCGGGGCTGGAGCACATCCTCGAGTCCACCTACGGGATCATCGTCTACCAGGAGCAGGTGATCCTGATCGCCAACGATCTGGCCGGCTACTCGCTCGGTGACGCCGACGTACTTCGCAAGGCGATGGGCAAGAAGGACGCGGCGCTCATCGAGTCGGAGCTGGGCAACTTCAGGGAGCGGGTCGTCGCCAAGGGCCTCAAACCCGGCACAGCCGCGAAGCTGGCCGAGCAGATCGAGACCTTCGGCCGCTACGGTTTCAACAAGTCCCACTCGGCTGCCTATTCGCTGCTCTCCTACAAGACCGCATGGCTGAAGCGCTACTATCCGGCCGATTTCATGGCCGCGCTGCTGTCTTCGGTGCTCGACAAGACCGACGATGTCGTGAAGTACATCGGCGAGTGCCGTGAAATCGGGCGTTACCTGCCCGCGCTGGACGACGGCCTGGTCGTCCTGCCGCCCGACGTGAACGAGAGCGGATGGAAGTTCACCGTCGTCGGCGACGGCACGATCCGCTTCGGTCTGGGCGCGGTGCGGGGCGTGGGCAGCGCGGCGGTTCAGTCGATCCTGGAGGCGCGCGCGGAGGGCGACCCCTTTGACAGCCTCTTCGGCTTCCTCGAGCGGATCGACACGCGGGCGCTGAACAAGCGGGCCTGCGAGGCGCTGATCGCTTCGGGGGCGATGGACTCGTTCGGCCACCGCGCCCAGATGCTCGCCGGCCTCGACGCCGCCTTCGGCGAGGCCATGGCGCGCCTGCAGGAGACCGAAGTGGGCCAGCATTCGCTCTTCGGCGAGGCGATGGGGGTCGAGCGCCCGACGCCGCAGCTTCCGACCGTGCCCGAGTGGGATGACCGCGACCGCCTGGCCCGCGAGAAGGAAGCGCTGGGATTCTTCATCTCGGGGCACCCGCTCGACCGCTACCGGGAGGTGGTGCGCGTCTTCGACGAGCTCGATGCCGGTGCGCTCAAGGCGCGCGCGGGCGACACGATCGAGATGGCGTGCGTGGTTACCGCGGTCGCCCGTCAGATCTCACGGCGCGACGGCTCGGAGTGGGGCAAGGTCACCGTCGAGAGCTTCCAGGGCACGGCGACCGTCCTCGCCTTCAAGGACGTCTGGCAATCCTACCGGGACACGCTGCACACCGATGCGGTCGTTCTGCTGCGCGGCAAGGTGAGCGACCGGGACCGCGACGAAGAGGATCCGCCCGTATTCCTGGATGCGGCCGAACCGCTGAAGCGCGTGCCCGACAGCGGCCGGCTCGCAGTGCGGATCGAGGTGGATCCGGACAGGGAACTCGCCGACGGCGCATTCGGGAAGGCCCGCGCGGTCATGGAGGAACGCGCCGGATCGGCCCCGGTCGAGCTGGTGCTAGGCGAGGTGAACGGATCTCCGGCACCGCGCCTGCGCTCGCGGACGCTGAGGGTCAGGGCGGACCGGGAGACGATCCGGGCATTGGAGGCGGTGTTCGGGAAGGGCCGGGTGGGCCTGGCGAAGGTCTGAGTCAGTTCCCCGGCCGCCGGCGCGCCAACAGTTCGTTCAGCTTCTCCACCTGATCCTCGTCGAGCAGTTCGGTCATGTCCGCATGCAGCGTCTCGAAGGCCGGAGCGAGTTCCTGGAGGATGGTGCGCAGTTCCCCACCCGGGCGCTGCATGCCCTGACGGTTGCCCTGGGCACCGCCGCGACGGGCGGCCCCACCCCTGGCGGCGCCTCCCATGCGGTCACGCATCTGCGACGCAATGCGGTCGTAGCGCCGAAGGGCGCCCTCGTTCTCTTCACGGAAGGCAGTCACGACCATGGTGGCGAGTTCCGTCTGCGCTTCCGTGAGAGAGAGTTGGGTGGCGAAGTCATCGAACCGCTGATCCAGCGTGGTCCACAACCGGATGCCCGGATTGTTGGCGAATGCGCCGGCTCCGCCGCCCGGGCGCTGCTGTGCGAGGGCGGAGATAGGTGCGAGACAAGCGATGGCCACGGTGGCAAGGCCGAGGGTGATGATCAGCCGAGCGTGTGTCGTGCGATTCACGGGGAGGCTCCCTGTTGGAGTTTCGGCGCACAGCCGCCAAGGTGGGGCAATCTGTCGCGCACGTTGCTACGTAATGAACAGAATGATGGTAAGATGCGTTAGTTGCCGGTATGGCGCCCGACAACGCGAGCGTACGAACCAGCGAACCGCAAGGACCACAAGAATGAGGACTTTACTGATCTGCATCACCGTCACCCTCGCGCCCCTCGGTGGCGCCGCGACCGCACAGGACCCGGATCCGGCGGTCTTCGTCGGCAACTGGATGGGGGCGCTCGATCTCGGCGGGGTGCAGTTGCGTATGCGCCTTGAAGTCACCACCGAAGATGGTGAATTGAATGCCGTCATGTACTCGGTCGATCAGGGCAACGCCGCCATCCCGGTCGCTTCCACTAACCTTTCCGGCGCGAGCCTGTCGCTGTCGATGCCGATGATCGCCGGCTCCTACGAGGGAGACCTATCGAGTGATGGCCAGGAGATCGACGGCACGTTCACCCAGGCGGGCAACGCGCTCCCGCTGGTGCTCGAACGGGTGTCGGAGGAAGAAGCGGCAGGCCCGGCGCGACCCCAGAACCCCGAGGAACCGCTCCCCTACCACGTCGAAGAGGTCAGCTACCCGAACCCGGATGGCGGCCACGAGCTAGCCGGCACCTTCACCCGGCCCAGCGATGGCGGCCCCTTCCCGGCCGTGATCCTCATCTCCGGCTCGGGGCCTCAGGATCGCGACGAAGCGCTCATGGGGCACCGGCCCTTTCTCGTCCTCTCGGACCACCTGACCCGCAGCGGCATCGCCGTGCTGCGCTTCGACGATCGCGGCGTGGGCGAGTCCACCGGCAACTTCGCGACCGCCACCTCGCAGGACCACGCCTCGGATGTGCTCGCGGGCGTTGCCTACCTGAAGACCCGCGACGACGTCGACCAGGACGCGATCGGTCTCGCGGGACACTCCGAGGGCGGCCTGATCGCGCCGATCGTGGCCACCCGGTCTGACGATGTCAGCTACATCGTGTTGATGGCGGGACCGGGCATCACCGGCGAGGAGATCCTGTACGCACAGGGGGCCCTCATCGCGCGGGCCGGCGGCGCCACCGAGGAGCAGATCGCCGAGAGCGAGGCCCAGCAGCGCACCACCTACGAAATCCTGAAGACGGAGCCCGATCCCGACCGCGCGGCGGAGATGCTCACCCAGGCCGCCCGGACGGCGTTCGAGGCTCTGTCCGAAGCGGAGCGCGCCCAGGCCGGAATCACGGACGAAGCATCGTTCGACCGCGTCGTGCAGATGCAGGTGCAGCAGGTGAACAGCCCCTGGTTCCGCTACTTCCTGACCTACGATCCCGCGCCGGTGATCGAACAGGTGGCGGTTCCCGTTCTCGCGATCAACGGCGAGAAGGACCTCCAGGTCCCCTACGAGGAAAACCTCCGCGAGATCGAGGCCGCCCTGCAGCGCGGCGGCAACACCAACTACGAAATCCACGCGCTGCCCGACCACAACCACCTCTTCCAGCATTCGGAGACGGGCGCGCCGTCCGAGTACGCGACCATTGAGGAGACCTGGTCGGTCGAGTCGATGGAGTTGATCGCCGCATGGATCCTCAAGACGATTGGAATGTAAACAGTAGTTTACAAGATGTCATGTTAAGATTACAGTCGCGGAGTTAGAAGTTACAAGCCGGCGACGGAGGGCGGATCAAGTGTGAAGGACCAGCACTGCGCGCATGGCGAGGCGTCTAGCGACATCCTTGTTCAGGTCTTTCCGCTTCCCCTCGGAGGGCCACGATCTCGCCCATCGGAATCATTCGGGGTGGTAGAGGCGCCTCAACAGGTCCGTCAGCGCTCGGGGGAATCGATCAGTCCAACGGAGAAAGCCATACGCGGTACCGTCGACGAGCCCGGCCGCATAGCTGGGATCACCATCAGCTCCGATACTGACGGATACCATCGTTCGGTCACTCCGTATCCAGTCGAAAGCCACTTCGCCATCCGGGTCCAGGCCGATTTCGGGTACCGGGAAGCCACTGGGAATGGTGTCGAGCAATCTCCTCGCCCTGGCAAACGTGTTAGGAAGCATGGTCTCCTGTTTCATGCCATCCGATTCCTCAAACAGATTGATGAGGTTCTGAACGGCCGAAAAATAGCACTCGCCCTTGGTATCTTGTGCCGCTCGTGCAATCTCCTGGTCCACCGTCCTGGTCTGACCACTGAAGCCTGACGTCTGGAGACTTGTGCTTGGCATTGGCGACATGGTTCGTAGCCACATCATTCGTGAAGCTCCGCGGTGCGCTCCGTGATAAGGTGGAAGAATACACTGTTCTTCAAGGCCCTGAGCCGCTCGAAAGTTCCCCAAAATTGGTTTGCGTCGGGACTCGCTTTGGTTGCCGCGAAGGCATCGATGTCCAATATGAACCCTGCCTCACCGGGCGCCAGGTCGTCGAGAAGTGCATGGGTCACGTGCACCGACAAGTCCTCTTCGTAGTGGCGAGCCGTGATCCTGGACACAAAGCTCCCCACTTCCAGCGGCAGCGACTCGGGGAAAGTGGCAGGGAGACGAAGTAGGTTGTTGGGTCACGGTCCGGCAATCGAAAGTGGTTGATGTATCTCAGCGCGAGCCGCTCGACACTAGGGGCGCCCGTTGCGCGAAGAAACGCCGTCGCCAGCGGGCGAGCCTTATCCGACAACTGCTTCCAATTGCAGTATGGGGCCAGTCGACTGAAGGTCATCCCGTCCTGCCGGTACTGCACAATCCAGAGACCGTCATCGGTGATTCCGCGTACTCCGGCCACCTGGCCTGCAACGTGAGGCTCCGGCGTTCCTTCCGGCGAAAACTCGATGGTTACGTGCTTGAGGTCCTGGATTTCCGGGAAGCCTCCAACAGAGTCCAGCGCCCGCCGCAGGCTGACTGAATCAACGGAATCCTGTTGAGGGATTCGGATATCCAATACCGCCTCACGAATGGGCGCCTTGACCAAGTGACGTCTTTGGGCCATCGACCTCACACCTGAAGGACAAGCTAGAAAACCAACTCACGGTGTCCAGACAGTATAAGGGTAGACGGTCAGCAAACCGTCAAGAAGGCCTGTGCCCTTGATCCGAATGGCAGACTTCCAGCTTCAGTGTTGACGCCGAATCCGCGACGCCCGCCTCCACAGCCCGGGCGCGCCCAGCCGCTCCGCGAGCGCCTCGAACGCGGGTTCGGGGCCGCGCCACTCAAGTTCGTCCACATCCTCGAACAAGGCCGCGCTGTCGCGCAGCGTGGCGAGGTCGCGGAAGAGGAAGGCGGCCGCGCGGTTTACCCGCAGCGACTCGGCCAGGCGCATCGCGCCGCGGACCTTGACGTCCCAGCGCATCACGTGGCCCGGGATGTTCTCCAGGTGGCCGTAGCGGGCCAGCACCGTGGCGGTGGACTTTGCTCCCCAGCCGGGCACTCCGGGGAAGCCGTCGGCGCTGTCGCCCACCAGAGCCAGGTAGTCGGGAATGCTTCGCGGCCCAACGCCGAACTTTGCCACCACGCCCCCCTCGTCGCGCACCTCGCCCTTGCGCCGGTCGAACTGTACCACGCGGTCGCCCACGACGCACTGCGACAGATCCTTGTCGGGCGTGCAGATGTACACGCGCTCGACGCGGGGGTCGCGCACGGCCAGCGCCGCCCCTGACGCAAGGCCGTCGTCGGCTTCCAGTTCCTCCATCGGCCAGACCTGCACCCCCATCGCCCTGAGCGCGTCCTCCAGGGGGTGGAACTGCGCGAGCAGCACGGGATCGATCCCGTCGCCCGTCTTGTAGCCGGGCCACATCTCGTTGCGGAAGGACTCGATGACGTGGTCGGTGGCCACGGCCATGTGCGTGGCGCCGGCGTCGAGCATGCCGAGGAGCGATGCCAGCACGCCGCGCAGTCCCCCGACCTCGCGGCCATCGCGATCCATGGCCGACGGCGCCCCGAAGTGGTGCCGGAAGAGTTCGTAGGTGCCGTCGATCAGGTGGACGTTCATGAATGGCAGTCCGTGAGAGTCATGCGGTGCAGCCGACCAGCCCATACTATCATCACGACCCGACCGCACGCAGTTCAACTCAGGAGCTACCCATGCGCAGCAGACCCACCGCGTCGTGCACCCGCCCCATCCTTCACACCGCGGCGATGGCCCGGGCGTGCGTCGCGGCGGCAGCCGTGACCGCCCTGGCCGCCCTCCTCCTCCCAACCCACGCGACCGCGCAGGAAACCCACGCCGACGACCTCATGACCGTGGGGCACTACCTCGACATGGAGCGCGTCGCCGACCCGCAGATTTCGCCGGACGGCAGCCGGATCGTCTTTGCGAAGTCGTGGGTGAACAAGATGGAGGATCGCTTCGATTCGGAGATCCGGGTCATGGACGCCGACGGAGGGCGCCAGCGGTCTCTGGTCGAGGGCTCCAGCCCCAGGTGGTCTCCCGACGGCACCCGCATCGCTTTCCTGGCGCCCGGAGACCCCGGCGGGGTGCAGATCTTCGTGCGCTGGATGGATGCGGAAGGAGCCACCACTCAGGTCACGCATGAGCTCGAAACGCCGAGCAACTTCAAGTGGTCGCCCGACGGCGAGTACATCTACTTCCAGCGGCTCGTACCCCACTCGAACCCCTGGCCGATCGACCTTCCCGCGCCTCCCGAGGGGGCGAACTGGACGCCGGCGCCGCGCATCATCGACCGCATCCACTACCGCTACGACCGCATCGGTTTCCTGAAAGAGGGCTTCACCCACCTCTTCCGCGTCCCGAGCGGCGGCGGCACGGCGCGGCAACTGACCAGCGGCGAGTGGAACGCCGGCTCGACCTTCGTTCCCGGCGTGGGCAATGTCGGCTACGACCTGACGCCCGACGGCGGCACGCTCCTCTTCGACGGCAACATGGAAGACGCCGACAACCTCTACCGCGAGTCGCACATCTACGCGCTCGACCTCGCCAGCGGCGACATCCGCCAGCTCACGTCCGAGCGCGGCCCCTGGGCCCGGCCGACGGTCTCTCCCGACGGGCGCAGCATCGCCTACACCGGATTCCCCTGGACCGCGCAGACCTACAAGACCACCGAGCTGTACGTCATGGACGCAGACGGCGGCGACGCGCGCCTCGTCTCCGGCGATCTCGACCGCGACATCGGCGCCATGCACTGGTCCGACGACTCGCGCGGCGTGTTCTTCACCGCCGGGGATCGCGGCACCCAGAACGTCCACTTCGCCACCACCGGCGGCGACGTGAGCCAGGTCACCGAAGGCGTCCACATGCTCTCGCTCACCTCGGCCACCCCCGGCGGGCAGGCCGTCGGCACGCTCACCTCGCCGCACGAGCCCGGCGACGTGGTCGCCTTCGACCTGGGCAACCCGGGCATGATCCGCCAGCTCACCGAAGTCAACGCCGACGTCCTCGCGAACAAGCGCCTCGGCGACGTCGAAGAGATCTGGTACGAGTCCACCGGGGGCACGCAGGTGCAGGGCTGGATCGTGAAGCCGCCCGACTTCGACGCGGGCCAGAGCTACCCCCTCATCCTGCACATCCACGGCGGCCCCCACGGGATGTACAACGTCGGCTTCAGCTACCCATATCAGAACTTCGCCGCCAACGGCTACGTCACCCTCTACACCAACCCCCGCGGCAGCACCGGCTACGGCACCGACTTCGGCAACGCGATCGACAACGGCTACCCCTCGGTCGACTACGACGACCTCATGGCCGGCGTCGACGCGCTCATCGACCGCGGCTACGTCAACGAGGACCAGATGTACGTCACCGGTTGCAGCGGCGGCGGCGTCCTCTCGAGCTGGGTCATCGGCCACACCACGCGCTTCGCGGCGGCCGGCGTGCGCTGCCCGGTCATCAACTGGATGAGCTTTGCGGGCACCGCCGACATCACGGTCTGGGGCTACTATCGCTACCACGGCTATCCGTGGGACAACCCGGACAAGTACCTCGAGCACTCACCGCTCATGTACGTCGAGAACGTCACCACGCCCACGATCCTCATCACCGGTGCGGACGACTTGCGGACCCCGATGGCGCAGACCGAGGAATACTACCAGGCGCTCAAGCAGCTCGGCGTTCCGACCAAGATGCTCCGGTTCTACGAGGAGGCCCACGGCACGGGGTCGAAGCCGTCCAACTTCATGCGCACCCAGCTCTACCTGATGAAGTGGTTCGAGGAGTACGGCGGGCAGCCGCGGATGACGAGCGACAACTAGCCCGGATTTCTCACACCTATAAGAGAGCACCGGCCTCCGAGGGGTGTTAAGTTTATGTAGGGCATGAACTTGACATGATTCCCCAAGGAGGACCGATGCTGACACAGTGTAAACCGCTTTCGTTCGCATTTCAAGGGTGCCAAGGCCGCAGGGTGACCGCCGCGTTCGACGGCGGATCGATCACTTCGAACGGCGGGGCGCTGCTCCTTCGCCAGGCGGACCGTTCCACCGGGCTCTTCGACCGGGTTGCCGCAGGCTTCACGGACCACCGCGATCCGCGCCTTACGGAACATTCGGTGCGGACACTGGTGGCACAGCGCATCGCCGGCATTGCCCTGGGGTACGACGACCTCAACGACCACGACGACCTGCGGCGCGACCCGCTGCTGGCACTGCTGTCGGGCAAGCTCGAGGCACGCCGGAAAGGGTGTGCACCACTGGCGGGCAAGAGCACGCTGAGCCGGCTCGAGCACGCACCTGCCGGTGGCAAGCCGAGCCGCTACGCCAAGATCGACCACGACCCCGAGAAGCTTCAGGACGTGCTGGTCGAGTCGTTCATCGACTCCTGGCAGGGCCTGCCCCCGTCGCGGCTGGTGGTGGACATCGACTCGACCGACGTTGCGGTGCACGGCAGCCAGGAGGGCCGGTTCTACCACGGCTACTACAACCACTACTGCTTCCTGCCGCTGTACATCACCTGTGGCGGACGCCCGCTCTTCGCACAGCTCAGGCCGGGCAACGCCGACCCGGCCGGAGGGGTGACCGGACCGCTCGGCCGCATCGTCGCCCGGCTCCGCCAGGAGTGGCCCTGGCTGAAGATCCTGCTCCGTGCCGATTCCGCGTATGCTCGCGAGGAACTGATGGCGTGGTGCAAGGACAACGACGTGGACTATGTCATCGGGCTGGCAAGGAACTCGCGGCTCGTCGAGCGCATCGTATGGCTACTCGACGACGCCGCGGCCGAAGCGGAGAAGAAAGGCCGGCCGGCCCGCCGGTTCACGGAGTTCCCCTACGCCACCCTCACCAGTTGGTCCTGTAAGCGCCGCGTCGTGGCGAAGGCCGAGCATCTGGCGGACAAGGCGAACCCCCGCTTCGTGGTCACTTCGCTGCCCGCCGACACCTTCTCGGCGCGGACCGTGTACGAGCGCCTCTACTGCGCACGGGGCAACATGGAGAACACGATCAAGGAGCAGCAGCTCGATCTCTTCTCCGACCGGACCTCGGCCACCTGCTTCGCCGCCAACCAGCTCCGGCTCCTCTTCTCCGCCTTCGCGTCGATCCTCTTCGATGCCATCAGGCAAGCGCTTCACGGCACCCCGCTCGCCCGCGCCACCGCGGGAACGCTCCGGCTCAGGCTCCTCAAGATCGGTGCCCGCGTCATGGTCTCGGTTCGCCGGGTCAAGGTCGCCATGGACTCCGCGCACCCCTCCGCCGCAGCCTTCGCACGGGTCCACGCTCGACTACCGGGGTAGGCTCCCCGGCCGCTCCCGAGCACCCTCCCAGCCACCACGTTCCAAGGACCACTGCGTCCTGGAACCAATCAGGGCCTCTTCAGCCCGTCAATCTCTTCGTTCGCTGCTTCGAAAAACCCGCCAGGGACCTGCTGTCCCTCACTCCGACACGCTTGGCCACCCCCGGTCACACCCTCAACCCCTCCCCTCAGGCCTCTGACTGGCCTGTGTGAGAAATGCGGGCTAGCGCGGCCTGGCGAGGGCCCGCCCCTCAGAACGCCAGCAGCTTCGTAACCTTCAGCGTCACGGCCCGGTCGGTCAGCGCGGTCCGGCCGGGCTCGGGGCTGCGGTCGCGCCGCTCCGAGTACACGACAAAGACGTCGCTCAGCGGGGCGTGGATCAGGTTGAAGCGAAGGTTCGTCTGCACCTCGTCCGTCGTCTCGTTGTATTGCACGAACGCGCTCAGGAAGGTGCGGGTGTTGTGGGCGTACCTGAAGCGCCCGCCGAAGAGGTTTGCGTCGAAGCTCTTGCCGGCGAGGGTGAGCCGGTTGCTCTGCGCCGAGCCCTCCAGGAAGAAGTGCGCGTTCGGCCGCAGAGTGACGCTGCCCGTCACCGACGTCCTGTCGCCGTCGAAGAAGCCGCCCCGCGTGAGCGAGAGCCTGCCGCCCAGCTTCCGCCCCAGATTCGACTGGTAGCTGGTCGTGAACGCGCCGAAGTCGTACTCGCCCCCGGGAACCGCCACGCCCGCAATCGGCGTCGCCTCGGCCAGCCGCTCGTACGAGGCGGAGTACTCGAAGGTGAGCACGCTGCTGTCCAGAAACGAGATCCCGAGCCCCGGCTTGATCTCCCGGCTCTCCAGCGCCCACCCCGGATCCGAGAAGAGGTTGACGTCCACGTACGGATTGATCTCGCGCACCCGCGGAATCGACGGCTGGGGATGCGCGCCCAGAGTGACGAACCCCTGCCGAATCCCGCGCCGCCCCACGAATCCGACGCCGGGATTGAAGCTGTCGCCCACCGTCTTCAGCAGCATCGACGCGCTCCAGACGGGATCCCGCCACGCGACCTCGAAGGCCCCGGTCACCCGGTCGCCCGTCACATCCGGCTCGTCCGTGGCCGCGAAATAGGAGTTGAGCAGCATGCGCCCGCCCGCGAGCCGCAGGTTCATGTCGGCGCCGATTGATCGGTTGTAGGAGTCGGCGACACTCGCGCCGGTACCTTCCCGATTAACGAACATGAAGCCGATGTCGCTGCTCCCGAGGATGTTCTTCCTCAGCCGCACGACCGAGAAGTTCTCCCCGGGGCTGCCTGGGTCGTCGCGGGTCTGCATGTTGAGCAGGCCGATCGCGTAACCTCCCACGCGGCCGGTCAGGCGGGCGCCGCCGGCGATCGGCACGGGAGCGCGGTCCGCCGAGAGCCCGATGCGGCGGCTGTGAAAGAGGCGGAAGTTCTGCGGGCCGGAACCGGTGCGGAAGTTGCGCACCCGCGCGTCCTGGAAGCTGAAGATCCCTTCGTTTTCGAGGAAGAAATCACGCTTTTCCGGGAAGAACAGCGAGAATCGGGTCAGATTGATCTGTTGCTCGTCCACCTCGACCTGGGAAAAGTCGGTCAGCGCGGTCAGGTCGAGCGTGAGCTGCGGCGTGACCCCCCATTTCAGGTCGAAGCCGCCCTCCACCTTCTCGCCCGGCGAAGCCGCCCGCCACCCGTCGGTCCGCACCCCGTTCACGAACGGCTTCACCCACAAGTTGCGACCCTGGTCGAGCCCCTGCAGGGAGGTCAGCGTACCCGCGCGCGACATCTTGTAGACGCGGAACTGGCGCGGGAGCGGAGCCCAGCTGGAGTCTTCCGAAATGCGCCGGATGCGGCGTGAGAAGTTGAGTCCCCAGCTCTGAACGCCTTCCACCTCGCGGAAACGAAGCGTGGTCATCGGCACGGCAACCTCGGCCACCCATCCCCAGTCGTAGATCGCAGTCGAGACTTCGACTTCTCCCTCCCAGGCGCGGTTCACGGATTGCTGATCGTTGAACGCCTGCGCGTCGAACAGCGCCCCGGCCGGATTCACCGCGAACAGGAAGGCGTTCTGTCGGTCCAGATATGTGTCGAGGGCGAAGCCGAAGATGTCGGAGTCCTGGGTCGCGAAGTCCTGCTCCATCCCCGCCGACACCAGCGCCTCGGCCTGGCTGTCGTACATTGCGGCGCCGATATAGAGGTGTTCGTCGTCGTAGAGCACTCGCACGACGGTACGCTCCGACGACAGCGTGCCCTGACTAGGGATGGATTCGTAGAAGAAGCCCCTGGTGGAGTCGGCCGCCGCCCAGGCTGCGTCGTCGAGGCTGCCGTCGAGGACGATCGCGGTGGCGGCGCGCCGGGCCTCGAGGGAAGGGCGGGGAACGGTGTCGGGATCGATGCGGTCGTTCGGCACGATCTGGGCCGAAAGGAGCCCGGACGACAGCGCAACGAGCCCGCAGAGGGTGGAAAAACGGAGAATGGCCGAGCGGCCGTAAAGACCCTTCAAGAGCCGGGATCCAAGGCGGGCAGCCCCGCAGTCTTCAACCAGCGATTCATCCCGGGCGACTCACCCTAAAGCAGTCGTTGCAAGCCCAAGATAAGGCTGACAATGACGGCAGCTTGGGCAAGCAATAGCCTGTACATCGTGGTCCTGACACTCTCCACACTGAGCCGGACCTCGGCGATCTCGCTCTTGAGTTCAGTGCGCAGGATGCCGATTTCCTGTTTCAGGCTTGCATCGAACTCCGCTCGGAGACCGCCGATCTCATGCGCCAGCTTGGTGTCGAGCTTGGTCTGCAGGGTGTCCATGTCGCCCTTGAGTTCAGTCTTCAGGGCGTCCATGTCGCCCTTGAGTTCAGTCTTCAGGGCGTCCATGTCGCCCTTGAGCACCGTTTGAACCTCGTACACGTTACGCTTGGTGGCCGCGTTGCCGGCGATCTGACTCCCGAAAACGGTCACCATGGCTTCGGCCTGGTGCGATTCGAAGCCTGCGGCTTCAAGCAAGCGTGCGGCCTTCAGCGTGTCGAATCCCGAGTCTTCCATAGCTGGTAACATCCGTTTGCGCTCCATTGGTGTCAAGGCGAACAGGACGGTATTGACGGGCCCGGAATGAGGCTCCCCAACGACCGGTCGAACCAGCATCCTCTCGGAAGATTGCGGGCGATGGAATGGCCGTTTGGGACAGTTACGATTCCCACAACGCCGAAAGCCCGGAACATCGGAACAATCCGGAACCTGAACCCGCGACTCGGGTATTCCTCCTTCAGGCAGCGGGGGCCAACCCTCCCTGCAATCCATTTGTCAAAAGAGCGTATGACAATGCACGTGCCCGGCGCCGGCCCGACCGTTGTCAAACCGCCCATCACCACTCCCGCGAGGCCCCGATGCCCCACAACACCGACCGACTCCTGCGCCCCGAACGCACTGACAGGCGGGTGACCATGTCCCGCAAGTTCGGGATGGCCCTGTACATGACCGTGATGGCGCTCCTGGCCGTGCAGTCGGCCCGCGCCCAGGAGACTGCGGGCGCTCTGGTCACGGTAACGGGCAACGTGCTCCACGAGACCACGGCCGAGCCCGCCGTGGGTGCCATCGTCCGCATCGCGGGCCTCGACATCACGCTGGTCACGGACGCCAACGGCCAGTTCGTCCTCGAAGAATTCCCCAGGGGCGCGTACGACATCGAGATTGTCCACCAGGACTTCCAGCGGATGGAGGGCCGCCTCACCGTCGATCAGCCCGGCGAGTTTTTCCTGGCAATGACGCCCTCGGACGACCCCAACAAGGGGCTGGTAACGGGCATCGCGGGGGTGGTGACCGACCAGACAAGCGGGGAGCCCGTCCCCGAGGTGGTCGTGAGGGTCGCGCAACAGGGCCGGGCGGCGACCACGGATGCGAAAGGGCGCTTCAGCATTCCCGAGATGTTCCCCGGCCTGTACGAGGTCTCGTTCACTCACCTTGGCTACGGGCAGCGCGCCGACTCTGTCGCCATCGAAGTGGGGCGCGTAAGCAACCTGGATGTAGCTCTGGCCGTCGAGGCGATTGAGTTGACCCCCATTGAGGTGACCGTGGAGCGGCAGGATGTCACGCTGCAGGAGGTGGGGTTCTACCAGCGCGAGAGTGACGGGTGGGGAAGCTTCGTCGACCGCGAGGAGATCGAGCGCTGGAATCCCATGGAGCTCAGCGATGCGCTAATCCGGTTCCCGGGCGTGCGAGTCGTCAGCAACCCTCAAATGCCCAGCCGCCGCTTCGTAATGTTTCGCCGGGCGGGCCAGTCGTGCTATCCGGCCGTCTATCTCGACGGCGCGCTGATCCACAGGGGTGGGGACGAGCCGGCAGTCATCGACGATCTTGTGGATCCCATCGCCGTGGCCGGCGTCGAAGTCTACAAGGGTCAGGCCGGGTTGCCGCCTCAGTACTGGGGCTTGAACTCGTCCTGCGGAGTTGTCCTGATCTGGATTCGACGGGCATAGTTGTCGGTAACCCGATCGGAGGACAAATGAAGCAGGTGCCAAGCGGACTAGCGTCAGCCGCCATGCTGCTGTTGCTTGCGGGCTTCGCATTCCCGCGACCCGTGCTGGCCCAGGAAACCCGGCAAGCCGTCACGGTCACCGTTACCGGCAACGTCGTGGACGAAGTGACAGGCCAGCCTGTCGAGGGCGTCATTGTTGTCGTCGATCCGCTGGACTTCACCTTCGTCACCGATGCCCGGGGCCAGTTCGTCCTCGAAGGCATCCCTCTGGGAGCCTACGAGCTCGAACTGATTCACAAGGATTACGAACGTCTCGACGGTGATCTGCGCATCGTCCGGCACGGAGAATTCTCTCTCGCAATGACCCCGGCAGACTATCCGTACGCAGGCATGATGACGGGGATCGTGGGCAGGGTGACCGACCGGGTAAGCGGAGATCCGGTGCCCGAGGTCATCGTGAATGTTGCAGAGGCCGGCCACGTGGCGAGGACCGACGCCGATGGCCGTTTCATGTTGCCCGAACTGATGCCGGGACAGCACGAAGTCGCATTCTCGCACCTGGGATACCAGGCGCGCTCGGAATCGATCCGGGTCCAGACGGGACACGTCACGAACGTGCAGGTCGTGCTCGCCGTCGACGCCATCGCACTCGACGCGATCGAAGTGGCGGTAGACCGGCGTGACCGAAACCTGGAGAGCGCGGGGTTCTACCAGAGGGAAGAGGATGGCTGGGGCAACTTCGTAGACCGCGAGGATATCGAGAACTGGAACCCGATCGAACTGACCGACGCGTTGATCAGGTTCCCCGGTGTCGCGATCGTTGCCGACGCTCGCAGTCCCATCGACAGGCGACTCAGGTTCCGCAGGGGACGCGGAACGTGTTCGCCGCGGGTCTACCTCGACGGCGTCATGCTCACCGGGCTCAGAGCCTTCTCGATCAACGACATCGTCAATCCGATATCGGTCGCCGGAATCGAGATGTATCGCGGTGTTGCCGGCATTCCACCGCAGTATTCGGGCCTGGGTACCGACTGCGGCGTCGTCCTCATCTGGCTGCGCCGGGGCGGATAGCGGGAGGCGGGTCCGGGAAGGTGTGCGGTCTGGCGCCGATCCGCTCTTCGTCGCACCTTGTGAGGACTCGGCGCACCCGGGAATGCCGGGAATCCGCGCCACGGAATCACGAGCCTTCCGAGTACGAGGAGCGGCGAACCATGCGTGTTACGGTCGGATTGGGAATCGCGATGCTGGTGTTGGGGTGCGGTGGGGGAGATGCTGGCGAAGATCAGGCTCCGGAGGCCGACGCCGGGATGGCCGAAGAGGCCGCAATGCCCGCGCGGGTGATGATAACCGAGCCGGCGGACGGGGCGGAGCTGGATGCCGGTCCGGTCCGGGTGGTGATGGAGGTAGAGGGTCTCGAGATCGTGATGGCCGGCAACATGGACGCCGGAACCGGGCATCACCACCTGGTCGTGGACGGCGACGTGGACTGGGCGATTCCCATTCCCAACGACCCGGGCGTTCACTTCCACATGGGCCAGGCAGAAACCGAATTCACGCTGGAGGACCTCACGCCGGGCGAGCACCGCATCATCGCGGTCGTCGCCGACGGTGTCCACATCCCCCTCGATCCTCCGGTGGCCGACACTATCACGGTCGTCGTTCGGTAGCCGCCTGTGGGTAAACCGCATCGTCGTCCGACGCGGGGCGGGGATGGCTGGGGCACCGACCCGATCCGGCGAACCTGCCTGTGGTTGGCTGCTGTCCTGTGCCTGACCTCGTGCAGCAACCTCTCCGACCGGGGCCTTGCCGCCCGGGCCGGTGATTGGACCCTGACCGAAGAACGGCTCGCCGAACTCCTCGTTCTCGCCCAGCCCTTTCCGCTGGACTCAGCCGCGGTCGTGCCGCTGGTCGACCTTTGGGTGGCGTCGGCCGCTCTCTCACAGCGGGCCGCCGCCGGGGACTCCCTGCACGGGGCCGAGGCCCGCGAAGCAGCGACGTGGCTGGAGCGCCGGGAAGCGATTCTCAACGCCGATCGCAGGGAGCGTCTCAGCGCCAGCATCCTGGACGACCTGGCGTCGGCGGAAGCGATCTTTCAGCAGGGCTCGCTGCGCCTGATCGCACATGTGCTCCGTCGGGTGGGTCCCGAGACATCCTCCAGCGAGAGACTCCTCCAGCAGCGCACCGCGGACCGCCTGCTCGCCACCATCGCGGAAGGAGGCGGGTGGGCTACGATCGTGGCCGAGAGCGAAGACATCGATTCCCGGGCGATGGGCGGACTCCTCGGGCTCTTCGGGCCGGGAGAACTTCCGTCCACGCTGGACAGGGTCGCGTTCCGGCTGGAACCCGGCCAGGTGTCGGGCGTCACCCAGAGCGCGCAGGGGTTCCATCTCCTCTATCGCCCCCGATACAACGAGGTGGAGACGCTCTACCGGGAACGCCTCTTCGAGCGGAGGCTGATGGATGCGGATGTGGGGGCCGCCGCGGGAGTGAGGGACGCGCGGAACTTCACGTTGTCACCCGGGGCCGAGGTGGTCGTCGCCCGCATCGCGGAAGACCCGGCGGCGTGGCTGGATTCGAGGCAGGTGCTCGCGACCTGGGAGGGCGGGAGTTTCACCGCCGGGACTGCGGCACGCGATTTCTTCTATTTCCCGCGCGAGTCGCTGGTCGAGTTGACCCGTGCCGCGCCCGAGGCTCGAACGGGTCTGCTCAACGACCTGGGCACCCGCGAACTGCGCCTTGCGGACGCGGCGGAGAGCGGCATGACACTCGATCCAGTGGTTGAGGACTTGCTCAAGCTCGGGCACGACGAAGAAATGGAATACTGGTCGCGCGTCCTCGACCTGAACGGCTCCGACGCACCTTCGCGCACGGCGCTGGCCCGCTACATGGAATCGGTGGTTTCGAGACGAGAGGAGGCCCGCACGATGCCGCCGCTCTTCGAGGCGTGGCTCGTGGGCCGCGCGGACACGCGCGTGAGGGTTCGCGGCATCCTCGCGGCGATCGTCACCGCGCGCGGGATGCTTCGCGACGCCGGGGTCACGGAGGGAGCCGGGTCGTGACGGCCGGCCGGCGCCGGAGGTGGGCGGCGCCCCTGGCGTACATCGTCCTGACCGGCATACAGGCCGGATGTGGCGATGGGGAGCCTGCGGAACCGCCGCCGCCTCCGGGCGAGGCGGTCGCCGGGCTCGACAGCGGGGAGCGGGGACGATTCCTTCTCGGCCGCGCCCTCTTCGAGCGCCTCGCCACCGCCGACGAAGGGCTCGGCCCGCTCTACAACGCCGAGCGATGCAGCGACTGCCACGATGAGCCCGTGGTCGGGGGCGGGGGCACACGGGTCCGGGTGGTCAAGGCGACCCGGTTCGCGGATGGCCGCTGCGACCTCCTCGTTGCCGAGGGGGGCGACAACATCCAGCGCCGCGCCACGGACCTCTTGGTCGCGCACGGGATGGGGCCCGAAGAGGTGCCCGCCGCCGCCACCGCCACCGCCCGCGTGACCGCGTCCCCACTTCTCGGCCTCGGCCTGCTCGAGGCCGTGCCCGACGAGGTCCTGGCGGAGTGGGCCGATCCGGACGACAGCGACGGCGACGGCATCTCGGGGCGCCTGCCGCGCCTGGCGGACGGCCGCACGGCCCGCTTCGGGCGCAAGGGCGACGCCTCCACCGTCCGCGACTTCGTGGCCACCGCGCTGCGCTTCGAGCTCGGCTTCACGGTCCCGGGACACACCGCCGAAGAGCCCGTCAACGGGGTCCCCGTCCCCCCCGAGGCCGATCCCATGCCCGATCCCGAGATCGACGCGCCCACCCTGACGCAGCTCACCGACTATGTCCGCTTTCTCGCCCCGCCGGCGCCGGACCCCGGCCTCTCTCCCGCCGCCCGGGACACGGTCGCGCAGGGAGGGGCCCTCTTCAGGCAGATCGGCTGCACCTCCTGCCACCGCGAGGAACTGCGCACCGGCCCGTCGCCCGCCCCGGTGCTGGCCGGCAGGACGATCGCGCCCTACTCCGACATGCTCCTGCACGACATGGGCCCGGAGATGGCCGATGTGTGCGGGTTCGACGCCGCCCCGGGCGAACTGCGCACGGCGCCGCTCTGGGGCCTCCGCCACCGCACCCTGCTGCTCCACGACGGCAGGGCCGACGATGTTCCCGGCGCAGTCGCGGCCCACGGCGGTGAGGCCGCCCCCGCACGCGACGCCTTCCTGGCGCTGCCCGACGAAGCACGCCAGGCAGTCGTGCGCTTCCTGAGGTCGCTGTAAGAACGGAAAGACCATGTACTCGACACCGAATGTAAAGCGCACATTACATAATGTAAGCTCTGCTTTACTAATCACGTCGCTCTTCATCCCCCAAACCACTCTCGGCCTTCAGCTTACACCCGAAACCCGCGAGCGGATCGACGCGGTCTTCGCCGAGTACGACCGGACGGACGGGCCTGGATGCGCGGTCGGAGTCGCCCGGGCCGGGACCCTGGTGTACGCCCGCGGCTACGGCATGGGCCAGATGGACCACGGCATCCCACTCAGCGAGCGGTCTGTCTTCTACCTCGCGTCGGTGTCGAAGCAGTTCGCGGCGGCGGCGATCGTCATCGCGGCGCACGAGGGGCATCTGTCGCTGGACGACGAGGTGCGCCGGCACATTCCGGAGTTTCCGGACTACGAGCAGGGCGCGGTCACGGTCCGCCACCTCGTCCACCATACGGGCGGCGTGCGCGACTATCTCACCCTCATGAACCTGGCGGGGACCCCCTTCGAGAACATCCTGACCGATGAGGCGATGCTGGGGCTCATCACCCGGCAGAAGCAGCTCAACTTCGTGCCCGGCAGCGAGCATCTGTACAGCAATTCGGGGTATGTCCTGATGGCGGAGATCGTGAAGCGCGCGACGGGGCGGTCGCTGCGGGAGTACGCAGACGAGAAGATCTTCCGGCCGCTGGGGATGACCAGCACGCACTTCCACGACGACCGCACGCACGTCGTGCGGGATCGGGTGTTCAGCTACGACGCGGGCACGGACGGGGGCTGGCGCACCAACTACCTGATGGCGTTCGACAAGGTGGGGGACGGCGGCCTGTATTCGTCGGTCGAGGATCTGGCGCGCTGGGACCGGGCCTTCTACGAGGACTTGCTGGGTGTGCCGGGCTTTGCGGAGCGAATGTACGAGCGCGGTGTGCTGACGAGTGGCGACACGATCCGGTACGCGCGCGGGCTGTCCGTGGAGCCGCGGCGCGGGCTTGGCCGGGTGTCGCACGGCGGCGGCTTCATGGCGTTCCGCACGATGATCGCCCGCTACCCGGAGCAGCGAACCACAGTCATCGCGCTGTGCAACGTGGGGACGGCCAACCCGGGCGCGATGAGCGCGGCGGTCGAGGACATCCTGCTGGAGGACGCGTTCACCGAGGAGGCTGCTGCTGCGCCCGAGTCGACGGCCGCGCCGGAGACGGACCGGGCCGGGGCCGAGGTGCCGGATGGCCTACTGGCGTCGCTCACCGGTCCCTACCACTCCGAGGAGATCGGAGCGACGTGGGTGCTCGCGGCGGACGAGGGCCGGCTGGTGCTGCGCCACCCGAGCGGCATCGACCGGGTGCTGACGCGGCGCGGCGAGCCGGCCGACGACCCGGTCTTCGGCGTGGGAGGGTTCGAACTCGCCTTCGCGTTCGAGGACGGCCGGGCGGTGTCTTTCGTCCTGGCCGCGGGCCGCGTGCGCAACGTCCGCTTCGACCGGGCGCGCTGATGGCCGGGCGAGATTCGGCTGAGGACCGGCCACCCGGAGACCGTCGGCCTTGACCGCGCCCGGTCTCCATCTAGGTTTTTTTCCGGCAGATGCTTGCCGCGGGAAACGTTTCAGCGCTTGCGGGTGTGAATGGTCCAGCTGACCGACGTCACGAAATATTACGGCAGGAAGCGAGCCCTCGGCCCGGTGTCCTTCGAGATCGACCGGGGCAACACGGTGGGTTTCCTGGGTCTGAACGGTGTGGGAAAGACGACCCTGCTGCGCATTCTTGCGTGCGGTCTGCGTCCGTCTTCCGGAACGGTCACGATCGACGGCCTCGACGTGCTGCGGGACCCCCACGAGGTGCGGAAGCGCGTGGGATACCTGCCCGAGCTGCCTCCCGTGTACGGCGACATGCCCGTCAGCGACTACCTGCATTTCGTGGGGCAGCTCAAGGGTATGCCGCGGGGCCAGCTGGCGAAGCGGGTCCCCGAGGTCGAGGAGTACGCGCGCATCTCCGAGGTGCGGGACATGCCCACCCGGCATCTCTCGCAGGGGTACAGGCAGCGGGTGGGGGTCGCGCAGGCGATCATCCACGAGCCGGAACTCCTGATTCTGGACGAGCCCACTCACGACCTCGACCCGGTGCAGATCATGGAGATGCGCGGGATGATCCGCGCGCTGAAGGATCGCCACACCATCCTGATCTCGAGCCACATCCTGCCGGAGATCAGCGAGACCTGCGACCGGCTGCTGATCCTCAACGACGGCGAGATCGTGGCGTCGGGGAGCGAGGCCGAGCTGGGCGAGATGCTGCTGATGTCGCGCCGCATGGCAGTGACGGTGCGCGCGGGGAATGGCGCCGCGTCGCCGACGCGGGGGCCGGGCGCGGGTGCTGGGCCGGATGCGGGCGCCGACCCCGAGGCCGTGATTGCCGCGGTGGCCGGCGTAACCCGGGTGCGCCGCGCAGGGGGAGCCGAGCGTGGCGCCGCCGCGACCGGTACGGCGACCTACCACGTCGAGGGCGGGGCCGACGTGCGCGCCGCGGTCTGCCGCGCGCTGGTCGAGGCCGGCCACGACGTGATCGCGCTGAACCGGGCGGAGCGCGAGCTGGAGCGCGTGTTCGTCGGCCTGGTGGGAGGCGCGAAAGCATGAGGGGCGCGACGGCATGAATACCGGAGCAACCGGGATCATCTTCCGGCGCGAGCTGCAGACCTACATCCGCTCTCCGATGGGGTATATCGTGGCGGCGGTGGTCCTCCTGCTCGACGGCCTGCTCTTCTACACCAACGCGCTGGGTCCCGACCGCGGCGAACTCCTCTCGGGCCAGGTGCTGGAAATTTTCTTCTACTTCACCAGCGGACTCACGTCGATCGCGGCGGTCGCGCTGTCCGTGCGGCTGATCGCCGAGGAGCGCCAGACGGGCACGCAACTCCTGCTCGACACGTCACCGGTGCGGGACTGGGAGATCGTCCTCGGCAAGTTCCTCTCCGCGCTCGCCTTCCTTACGGCGATCACGCTGGCGACGCTCTACATGCCGCTGCTGATTCTCGTCAACGGCAAGATCGCCATCGGTCACATCCTTATCGGCTACCTGGGCCTCATCCTGCTCGGCGCAGGTGTCCTCGCGATCGGCGTCTTCGCCAGCGCCCTCACGCGGCATCAACTGGTCGCCCTGGCAGTTGCGGCCGTCATCACCTCGGTGATGTTCCTGCTCTGGATACTCTCCCAGAGGGTGGGGTCGCCGCTGTCACGCGTCTTCGCGGCCTTCGCCATTCACGGACGGCACTTCTCGGGCTTCATGCAGGGTCTGCTCCACCTGCGCGACGTGGTGTATTACCTCGCCCTCATCTACTTCTTCCTCTTCGCGGCAACCAAGGTCATGGAGGCGAAGCGATGGGAATGAAGCACGCCTGGCTGACGTGGCTGGTCCTCGCGGGCCTCGTGGTCGTCTTCACGGGGGTCCGTGTCCTCGACGGGATCGCATGGCTGCACCTCCCCCTCATCATCCTCGGCAGCGGCGCGGTCGTTGCGGCCACTGTGTGGCGGTTTTCCATGTGGCGGGGCGCCCAGGACGAGAGGCGTCCGGTCGAAGCGGTGTTCGCATTTGGGTATGCAGGATGCGCGCTGGCGTTGGCGGGCTACGTTCCCGGCACCGAGGGCGGCATGGAACTTCTCGGCATCGAGTTCGAAGAGATCAGGACCGAGATCCGCTTCCGGCGCTTCTTTCTCGTGGCCTCCCCCATGGTGCTGGCGGGCTCGCTGTTCCCCGTGCTGGGCGCGCAGTGGGCGCTGGCGAGAGGGGGCAGCGCGGGTGCGGCGCGGGTCGACGCCATGCGAGTGCGCGAGACGGTCATGAACGGCCTGAGCGTGGCGCTCGGCGGGTCGGCGCTGGTGCTGGTCGGCTACATCGCGTCCGCGCTCAACCAGACGGCCGACTTCAGCTACTTCAAGACGTCCACGCCGGGCGAATCGGTGCGCGAGATCGTGCGCAACATGGACGGCACGCTCGAGGCGGCGCTGTTCTTCCCGGAGGTCAACGCCGTCAAGGACGAGGTCCGCACCTACCTCGACGAACTGGCGCGGGCCACGGGGAAGGTCACGATCGCGGAATACGACCGCTACTCGAATCCGGACGCGGCCGAGGACTTCAACGCCCGGAACGACGGCCAGCTTTTCCTGCGCGTCAACGGCCGCACGGAAGAGATCGGTTTTCTGCTCGACCTCGACGAGGCCCGCGGGCGGCTGCGGGTGCTGGACCGCTTCGTGCAGCAGGCGCTGCTCCAGTTGAACCGTGCGCGCCGTTTCGTCTACATGACCAAGGGCCACGGGGAATTCAACGACCCTCTCTCGGCCGACGAGCCGGAAGCAGACCAGCCGCCGTCGCTGCGCGAGCCGTGGCGACCCGGGATGGAGTCGGAGGTGGATCAGGGGCCGCCGCCCAGGGCGCTGCGGGAGATGCTGGAATTCCTCAACTACGAAGTGCGGGACATCGGGATCGCGGAAGGACTGGGCGACCGCATCCCCGACGACGCGGCCATAGTCATGATCCTCGGGCCGCAGCGGGACTTCCTGGAGGCCGAGATGAACTCCGTGCGGGAATACCTGGACCGTGGTGGCGCGCTGCTTTTGGCGATGGAGTCCGGCTCGGGTTTTCCCATCGAGGAACTGCGTGACTACCTGGGTGTCGACTACAATCCCGCGATGATCATCGACGACCAGCGCTTCTTGCCCGGCAATCCGCCGACCGTGGCCGATCGGCGCTTCATCGTCACGAACCGCTTCTCGACCCATCCCTCCGTGACGACCGGGGGCCGCAGCGGCGGCGACATCGTGATCATCGGCTCCGGGAGCTTTACCGTGGCGGAAGAGGTGCCGGGACGCCGGACCAGCCTCGTCATCAATTCGATCCCCTCGAGCTACGCCGATCTGAACGGTGACTTCAGCTTCGACGAAGACACCGAGGCGAAGGAGAGCCACGGGCTGGCGGCCGCGGTCGAGTGGCTGGAGGACGAACCGGCGGATGACGCGTCCACGTCGCCCCGCGCGGGCATGCGCGCGCTCATATTCGGTGACGCAGAAATCTTCACCGACCTGGTCCTTCTCCGCATTGAGATGAACCGGTTCGTCGTCGCCGACGGAGTGCGCTGGCTCGGCGGGGAAGAGGACTTCGCCGGCGAGGTGGTTTCGGAAGAGGATGTGCCGATAACGCATACCCAGGCCGAGGACGTCGGATGGTTCTACGCCATCATCTTCGGAGCCCCGGCGCTGGTGGCCGCAGCGGGGGTTGCCACGCTGTACAGCCGCCGGAAGGCCCCCGAGAGAGCGGAAGAGGACACCCCGTGAACACCCTGAAGATCCACGGAGGCCTTCTCGCGCTCGCGGTGCTCGGAGCGCTCTTCACCTGGATGCGGGACACGACGAGCGGGGTGGACGAGACCCTGACCCTGATCTGGGAGCGCGACACGACCGACGTGGTGTCCGTCCTCTACAGCGCGCCGGAGAAGCAGGTTGAACTCCAACAGCGCAGCGACGACGACGGTGCCTTTCTGTGGACCGTCCAGATCGACGGAGCGGAACGCACCGACACGTTGGAGTATCCCGCGGGGGCGCCGGGCCGCACACTGGTCGGCCGCCTCGCGACGCTGAGGGTGATTCGCGAGCTGGGAGTGCTGTCTCCCGAAATGACGAATCGTTTCGGGCTCGACGAGGCTTCCGAGAGCGTCGAAGTGCGCTTCGTCGACGAACGCCGCCTGCTTGTGGTGGGGGATTCGGCGTTCGGCGGCCAGGATCGCTACGCCATCGAACCCGCGACCGGGGAGGGCTATGTCATCGGCGGCGACATCGCGCGGCCCTTCGCGATCGGGGAGGGGGCGTTGCGAGAACGGTGGCTGCACCACTTCGTTGACGACGATGTTGCGACCGTGCGGGTCCAGGTCCCTGGCGGCGGGACCCGCGAGATGGCGCGCACCGAGGCGGGGGAGTGGACGGCAGTGGGCGATGACACGCCCGACGAGGGCTTCGCCAACTTCATGGAACGGGTCGACCAGCTCGCGATCGGCGGGTACGGTGCCGAGCCTGCCATGGGCACCACCCGGCCCCTGCTCCGGGTCGAATATTTCGACGATTCAGGCGAACCGCTCGGGTTCGTGGAACTGCTGCACGACAGCGCCGCGGAGCGCGATCTCTACTACATCCGGAGCGAAACCACCCGGATCATGGCCTTTGCCGTGCCCTCCCTGTCGGAGCGGGTAGAGCAGGGGCTCGGGGAGATCTTCTAGGCCGCATCGGCCGATCTCATTGCGTGTCGGACGCGCGACTCGTAGAATGTGATATGCGTCATTTTCATTCATATGTACGCTATTACCAGGCCAACACAAGACGTTATCACTGCGCAAATCCGACATTACCGTAGAAATTCTGCGGTACGCTAGCGGCGATCGGCACGAGGCCTTTCGTCCGCAAACCAGTCATCCCACCTCCACAAAGGAGAGGCGACATGACCCAACGCTACCACCTTACCAACGGAGGGAGGTTCTCCTCTCTCCTGGCTGTGGCCGCCGCGGTGGCGTTCCTTCTGCCGGCCCAGGCGGCCGCGCAGGACGGAACCGTTACCGGCCAGGTCGTTGCAGCGACCACCGGACAGCCGATCAACGGCGTCCAGATCAACATCATGGAGACTTCGCTGGGCGGTCTGTCCAACGTCAGCGGACGCTTCCTGATCAACCGAGTGCCTGCGGGCACGTACACGGTGCAGGCCGTGTACGTCGGGTACGGCACGCAGACACAGGAAGTCACGGTGTCACCCGGAGGAGCCGCCAGCGTGCAGTTCGAGCTGGACGTATCGGCCGTCGCCATGGACGAGCTGATCGTTACCGGGACGGCCGGTGCTGTCGAGCGGCGGAAGCTGGGCACGTCGGCAGCTTCGCTGGACGTGACCAGTGTCTCGGAAGTGACCCCGCTCTCCAGCTTCAGCCAGGCGCTCGAAGGGCGCATCCCCGGTGTCCGGTCGATCGGAACGGTGGGCGGCGTGGGCGCGGGGCGTGAGTTGCGGATCCGAGGGACCGACTCTTTCAGCCTCGGCCAGCGACCCATCATCTACATTGACGGAGTTCGAGTGGATGCTCTGCAACGTGAGTGGGGGGACGGTGGCCCGGCGACTTGCTGCGCCTTCAGCGGTGGTGCCGGCGAGGATCGGCTCTCCGACCTGAGTCCCGACGAGATCGACCGCGTCGAGGTTCTGAAGGGACCTGCAGCATCGACGCTCTACGGTTCCGAAGCCTCCGGCGGTGTGATCCAGATCTTCACCAAGCGCGGCCGCAGCAACAGCCCGGCCAACTTTTCGCTGAACGTCACGACCGGGATCAACCGGCACAGGGCGAACTTCCCGACCTCTCTGCGGGACAACTTCCAGGGCAAGGACGGGACGGTTGCGTGGGATCCGAATGAGACGCTGATCGAGAATGGCCTCATCAACACGTACGACCTGACGGTCGACGGCGGCGGCGAAGAGGTGACCTACTTCGTCTCCGGCGGCTTCGCATACGAGGAAGGGTCCCTCAAGCCCAACGATCAGAAAAAGGCCAACCTGCGCGTCAACCTGAACTGGACGGCGGGTGAAAACCTTACGGTCGGGGTGACCTCCGGGTACGTCAGGAACCGCATCTGGGCGGTGCAGTCGGGCAACAACTGGCTCGGGATCTACACCAATGCGCTCCTCACGAACCCGCTCAACGCGACGGCGGACGAGCCGTACGGCGGCGGCCTCGACGTGAACGTGGCCGATGCCCAGGCCCTCGAAACGTTCTCGGACACCGACCGGTGGACCGGATCGATCAACTTGAACTACAACCCGCTGCCGAACTTCACCCACCGGGCCACGTTCGGCCTCGACGCCGTGAACGACCAGAAGACCCGATGGATGCCTTTCGGCCGCCACTACACCTACATCGGCAGGTCGGGTGAGCGGAACATCGGTTATCGGCAGGCCCGCAAGTTCACGGCGGAGTACATCGGTAACCTCGACTGGAACGTGCCTCTCATGGGCGGTCTGGGCGGAACGCTCGCTTTCGGGTCGCAGGGGTACTGGGACATCGAGTCCATGTCGATGGCGACAGGACGTGAGTATGCCGGCGAGGGCGTGACAACAGTCAGCGGTGCGGCGAAGAATTTCGGTGACGAGCGCTTCTTCGAGGAAGTGAACATCGGTGCGTTCGTGCAGAACCGATTCGATTTCGACAACCTTTTCGTGACCGCCGCGGTGCGGATGGACGGGAACAGCGCCTTTGGAGTCAATTACGGTTTCCAGGTCTACCCCAAAGTCGACGCGGCCTACAATCTGCCCGCAGGCTTTCTGCCCGGCATCAGCAGCGCGAAGGTCCGGGCTGCCGTGGGCATGGCAGGCAAGGCACCCGGAGCTTTTGACCAGTTCCAGACCTACGTCCCGAACACCGTTCTCGACGACCTGGCTGGCGTAGCTCCCAGCAACCCCGGCAACTCCGACCTGGAGCCCGAGAACAAGATCGAGTATGAAGCCGGTGTGGAAATGGGAGTGTGGAACGACCGGATCGGCGTGGACGCAACGTATTGGCACGCGCTGACGCAGAACGCACTTCTCAGGATTGCGCTGCCCCCGAGTGAAGGGTTCAGCTCGAGCCGCCTTGAGAATGTCGGAGAGATCCTCAACAAGGGTGTCGAGGTCGCTGTCAACGCCACGATCATTGACCAGAGCAGCTTCCGCTGGTCCACCGGCGTGAACTTCGAGTGGATTCACAACGAGATCCTGGATCTCGGAGAGACCGCCGTTGAGGATTCGATAGCGATTTATGACGCCGACGGGCAGCTGACCGGTTGGAATTATCACCGGAGCCTCGGCGGATTCTACGTGGGCCTTCCGATCTTTGAGCAGCGGAGCCGCGTTATTACCGGTTGGGATCCGACTACCCGGAAACACAGCCGCTCCTCCTACCTCACGTATGTCGGGAACCAGCAGCCGGAACAGTTGGCCTCCATCTTCAACGACTTTGCGATCGGCCAGTCTCTGCGAGTCGCCGTACAGTTCCGCGGCGAATGGGGTGCGGTCATGAGCAACTCCGACCGGGGCTACGGTATTCGGCAACTCGCGTACGACGAATACCTCCAGCATCTTGGGCCCGGCGGCGAGCGGACACCGGCCAGCGACTCGGTCCTGGACAGGGCCAGACTCCTCTACCCGATCGACAAGAGGGATCACATTCGACTCCAGGAGGTATCCGTTTCGTATGTGCTTCCACAGGATCTGATGGGTTCCATCGGACTGGGCCGCTCTGCGGTGACCCTGTCCGGCTACAACGTCCACTGGTGGGACGACTGCCACTGCCCGGACCCGAACCAGCAGTACAGAGGCGGCGACGACTTCAGCACGTCGCCCTTCCTCGGGTTGCCACAACCGAGGCGGTTCCAGTTGTCGTTCAAGACAAGATTCTAGGGGAGGCCGACCATGAACACGTCAAAACTTGGAGGTTTGACTGCGATTGCCGTTGGCGTCCTGGCTCTCGGAGCCTGCGATGTCCTCGATGTGTCCGACCCGCAGCGGTACACGGCGGACGACCTGGACGCCGCGCTGCCCGCGATCGCCAACGGCGTCGAAGGCGCCGTGCACGAGGTAATGGACAACTGGGTGGTCTACCAGGCCCTGCTGGCCGATGTGTACCAGCACACCGGCACCTGGTCCGGCTATGACGATACGGACCACGGGCGGATGGACTATACCCGCAACACCCTCGCCGGCACCCAGAATTCGTGGCTCAGGGCGCAGTGGTTCGCGGTGGATGCCCAGGCGCGGTTCGAGAGAGTGATGGGTGACGCCGAGGCCGCATCCAGCCCACTCACAGCGCAAGTACAGATGAGCGGCGGCATGGCGGACATGTTGAACGGAATGACGTTCTGCGAGTCCGTGGCTGAGCCAACCGGCAATGCCGTCACCGACATGCAGATGCTCGAGCAGGCGGAGCGCAAGCTCACCACTGCCATCTCGACGGCACAGTCTGCAGGCCGCCCTCAATATGCGACGGCCAGCGCGGCTGCGAGAGCGCAGACCCGGATGATGCTTGGCGACTGGGCAGGAGCGGTCGCGGACGCGTCTTCCATCCCCGCCGGCTTCTCCTACGACGCGATCTTCAACAAGGAGAGCATCAACTGGATCGTTTTGGTGACCACCAAGAACTACAATGAGGCTGCTGGTCTGATGCACAAGTGGTGGCCGCTGATCACGATGAGCGACGAGCCGGGCTACATGGCTGACCCGTTGAGCGGAATGCCCGACATGCGTCTTCCGGTGTATTTCGACGGCGAGGTGGCAACCGACAACGAAACGCCGCACTACAGCCAGTGGAAGTACAACACGGAGGACGACGACATTCCGATGCTGCACTCCGACGGAATGCAGTTGATCATCGCCGAGGCGATGGCCAGAAGCGGCGATTTCGCGGGTGCGACCGGGGTCCTTAATCAGCTGCGCGCGGCCGTTGGACTGCCGGGCCACGAGGTTCCGACGGATCCGACCACAATGGGCGAGATCGTCCTGTGGGAGCGGTTTGCGGAGCACTTCATGGAAGGGCAGCGCATGATCGACCTGAATCGAGCCGGCATCGTGCGCGATGTCTTCGAGGCGCTCAACGACCCGGATCGAGTCGGGGTGGGACGGCCCACGAAGTTCCCCATGTCCTCCACCGAAGCGCTGTACAACCCGAACATCGACAACGACCTGTTGCAGAGGTGTCTGCCCAGGGCATAGTTCCCTGAGGCGCAAGCCTCCCTGACCAAAGATGGGCGCGACCCGCCGGGCCGGGGGTCGCGCCCATCGCGTTTAATCGCGGGCTCAACGCCTGCGCCCTTCGCTCCTTCGAGCGCCTCTCATCTGACCCGTTCCGGCGATGGCCATAGCAGTACATTTGACAGGGACCATATGCGTACTATTTTGTCAGACTATTACTGTATGGGAAAATCCGGCCAGTACGGAAACTGCCCCTTGCGGTAATACTTGCGGCGATTGGCACGGGGCCTTCCACCGCGAAACAGTCATCCCACCTCCACAAAGGAGAGGCGACATGACCCAACGCTACCACCTTACCAACGGAGGGAGGTTCTCCTCTCTCCTGGCTGTGGCGGCCGCGGTGGCATTCCTTCTGCCGGCCCAGGCGGCCGCGCAGGACGGAACCGTTACCGGCCAGGTCGTTGCAGCGACCACCGGACAGCCGATCAACGGCGTCCAGATCTCGATCCTGGAGACTGCGCTCGGCGGGCTGTCGAACGTGAGCGGTCGTTTCCTGATCAACCGTGTTCCGGCCGGTACCTACACGGTGCAGGCCACCTACGTCGGCTACGGAACGCAGACGCAGGAAGCCACGGTGTCCCCCGGCGGAGCTGCCAGCCTGCAGTTCGAGATGGAAGTCTCGGCGGTGGCGATGGACGAACTCATCGTCACGGGCACGGCGGGTGCCGTGGAGCGGCGGAAGCTGGGGACGTCGGCGGCGTCACTGGACGTGACCAGCGTCTCGGAGGTCACTCCGCTGTCCAGCTTCGGCCAGGCCCTCGAAGGCCGCATCCCCGGTGTCCGCTCGATCGGAACGGTCGGCGGCGTGGGAGCGGGACGTGAGCTGAGGATTCGCGGGACGGACTCCTTCAGCCTCGGACAGCGTCCTGTCATCTACATCGATGGCGTCCGGGTTGACGCGCGGCAGCAGGAGTGGGGCAGTTCGGCTGGTGGGTCGACCACCTGCTGCGCCTTCAGCGGCGGGGCCGGCGAGGATCGGCTCTCCGACCTGAACCCCGATGAGATCGACCGCGTCGAGGTCCTGAAGGGCCCTGCTGCGTCGACGCTCTACGGGTCCGAGGCGTCCGGCGGCGTGATCCAGATCTTCACCAAGCGCGGCCGCAGCAACAGCCCGGCCAACTTCTCGCTGAACGTGACGACCGGATTCAACGAGCACAGAAAGAACTTCCCGACCAGCCTGCGGAGCAATTTCCGCGGCCCGGACGGGACGGTTGCGCTGGATCCGAATGAGTCGCTGATCGAAAAGGGCCTCATCAACACGTATGACCTGACTGTCGACGGTGGTGGGGAAGAAGTGACCTACTTCGTGTCCGCCGGATTCGCATACGAGGAAGGATCCCTCAAGCCCAACGATCAGAAAAAGGCCAACCTGCGCGTCAACCTGAACTGGACGGCGGGCGAGAACCTGACCATCGGGGTCACCTCCGGTTACGTCAGGAACCGCATCTGGGCGGTGCAGTCCGGCAACAACTGGCTCGGGATCTACACCAACGCGCTCCTCACGAACCCGCTCAACGCAACGGCTGACGAGCCCTATGGCGGCGGCCTCGACGTGAACGTGGCCGATGCCCAGGCCCTCGAAACGTTCTCGGACGCCGACCGCTGGACCGGGTCGGTCAGCATGAACTACAACCCGCTTCCGAATTTCACCCACCGGGCCACCTTCGGCCTCGATGCCGTGAACGACCAGAAGACCAGATGGATGCCCTTCGGCCGCCACTACACCTATATCGGCAGGAACGGCGAGCGGAACATCGGGTATCGGCAGGCCCGCAAATTCACGGCCGAGTACATCGGCAACCTCGACTGGACCCTTCCTTTCCTGGGTGATCTCGCGGGAACGCTCGCCTTCGGCTCCCAGGGATACTGGGACATCACTTCGACATCGATGGCGACCGGTAAGGACTACGCGGGTGAGGGCGTGACGACCGTGTCCGGCGCGGCGCGAACCTTCGCTGGCGAGACCTTCTTCGAAGAGGTCAACATCGGCGCTTTCGCGCAGAACCGGTTCGATTTCGACAACCTCTTCATAACCACCGCGGTACGCATCGACGGGAACAGCGCCTTCGGAGTCAACTATGGCTTCCAGGTCTACCCCAAGATCGACGCGGCCTACAATCTCCCTGCAAACGTGTTGCCCGGCCTGATCAGCAGCACAAAGGTGAGGGCTGCGGTGGGCATGGCCGGCAAGGCGCCGGGCGCTTTTGCGCAGTTCCAGACGTACGTGCCCAACACGGTGCTGGAAGATGTCGCCGGTGTGCGTCCCAGCAATCCAGGCAACTCCGACCTCGAGCCAGAGAACAAGCTGGAGTACGAAGCCGGGCTGGAAATGGGGCTGTGGAACGACCGGATCGGCGTGGATGCGACCTATTGGCATGCCCTTACGCAGAACGCCCTCCTTGGCATCGCGCTGCCGCCTAGTGAAGGCTTCAGCTCGAGCCGACTGGAGAACGTCGGCGAGATCCTCAACAGAGGCGTCGAAGTCGCCCTCAATACCACAATCATCGACCAGAGCAGCTTCCGCTGGTCGACGGGCGTGAACTTTGAGTGGATTCACAACGAGATCCTGGACCTCGGAGAGACCGCTGTCGAGGACTCGTTGGCGGTGTACGACGACAATGGACAACTGACTGGTTGGAACCATCACCGGAGAATCGGTGGATTCTACGTGGGCCTTCCGATCTTTGAGCAGCGGAGCCGCGTTATCACTGGTTGGGATCCGACCACTCGCAGACACAGCCGCTCGTCCTACCTCATGTATGTCGGGAACCAACAGCCGGAACAGTTGGCCTCCATCTTCAACGACTTTGCGATCGGCCAGTCCCTGCGAGTCGCCGTGCAGTTCCGTGGCGAATGGGGTGCGGTCATGAGCAACTCCGACCGGGGCTACGGTATTCGGCAGCTCGCGTACGACGAATACCTCCAGCATCTCGGGCCTGGTGGGGAGCGGACGCCGACGAGCGACTCGGTTCTGGACAGGGCCAGACTCCTGTACCCGATCGACAAGAGGGACCATGTGAGGCTCCAGGAACTGTCCGTATCCTACGTGCTTCCACAGGATCTGATGGGTTCCATCGGATTGGGCCGCTCCTCGATGACGCTGTCCGGCTACAACCTCCACTGGTGGGACGACTGTAACTGCCCGGACCCGAACCAGCAGTACAGGGGCGGCGACGACTTCAGTACGTCGCCCTTCCTCGGGTTGCCACAACCGAGGCGGTTCCAGTTGTCGTTCAAGACAAGATTCTAGGGGAGGCCGACCATGAACACGTCAAAATTTGCAGGTTTGACTACGGTTGGCGTCGGCATCCTGGCTCTCGGTGCGTGCGATATCCTGACGGTGTCCGATCCGCAGCGCTACACGGCGGACGACCTGGACAGCGCGCTGCCCGCGGTTGCCAACGGTGTCGAGGGCGCCGTACACGAGTTGATGGATAACTATGTGGTCTACCAGGCCCTGCTGGCCGATGTCTACCAGCATACCGGAACCTGGTCCGGCTACGACGATACGGACCACGGACGGATGGACTACACCCGCAACACCCTTGGCGGTACGCAGAGCGCGTGGCTGAGGGCCCAGTGGTTTGCGGTGGATGCCGAAGAACGGTTCAAGAGGGTGATGGGTGACGCCGAGGCCGGGTCCAGCCCGCTCACGGCACAGGTGCGGTTGAGCGGCGGCTTGGCCGACATGATGAACGGAATGACGTTCTGCGAGTCGGTGGCCGAGCCAACCGGGACGCTTGTTACCGACATGCAACTGCTGCAGCAGGCAGAGAGCAAACTCACCGCGGCCATCTCGACCGCGCAGTCCGCGGGCCGGCCCGAATACGCCTTGGCCGCGACCGCCGGAAGAGCGCAGACGAGAATGATGCTCGGCGACTGGGCAGGTGCCGTCGCGGATGCTTCGGCCGTGCCGGCCGGGTTCTCGTACGACGCCATTTTCAACCAGGAGAGCATCAACTGGATCGTGTTGGTGACCACCAAGAACTTCAATGAGGCCGCGGGCCTGATGCACAAGTGGTGGCCGCTGATCACAGAAAGCGACGAGCCGGGCTTCATGGCTGACCCGTTGAGCGGAATGCCCGACATGCGCCTTCCGGTGTACTTCGACGGCGAGGTGGCGACGGACAACGAGACGCCACACTACAGCCAGTGGAAGTACAACGCCGAAACCGACGATATCCCGATGCTGCACTCCGACGGGATGCAGTTGATCATCGCCGAGGCAATGGCCCGGAGCGGGGATTTCGCGGGTGCGACCGGGGTTCTCAATCAGTTGCGCGCGGCAGTAGGGTTGCCGGGCCACGAGGTTCCCTCGGATCCGGTCAAGATGGGTGAGATCGTCCTGTGGGAGCGGTTTGCGGAGCACTTCATGGAAGGGCAGCGCATGATCGACCTGCACCGTAACGGCCTCGTTCGTGATGTCTTCGAGGCGCTCAACGATCCGGAGCGGGTTGGGGTCGGACGTCCGACCAAGTTCCCGATGACGTCTGCAGAGGCGCTATACAACCCGAACATCGACGACGATCTGCTCCAGAGGTGTCTGCCCCGGGCATAGAGTCTTCGGCCGCGGGAATGTTCTCGCGGTGGTAGTGGATGGGCGCGACCCGCCGAGACGGGGGTCGCGCCCATCGCGTTTACAACGACCGCAGGAAGGCGAGGACCTGACGTCGAGCCTGCGGATTGAGGCGACGAAAGATGTCGCGCGAAGCGGCCGCTTCGCCGCCGTGTAGTTCTATCGCGTCCTGGATCCGCTGGACGCGTCCGTCATGCAGAAACTCCGAACGGTAACCGAGACCGACCAGGCGGGCGGTCTTCCATTCCGACGGTGCGGTCCCAACTGTGCAGGTGCTGGCCAGTTCGGGTCCCATGTCATGCAGGAGCAGGTCGGAGTAGAGGCGGAAGCGTTTGTCGGCGAATGCCGGTGACACGGCTGCATCAATGGTGAAAACAGGGATGTGGCAAGCGTCGCACCCCATGAATCCGAAAACACGTTCCCCTTCTTCGATGTCGGCCAGGGCTTCCGCGTCTTCCGGAAGGCGGCGCCTGGGTGGTGCGAGCAGGTCGATGTAGTCCACCAGGAGTTGCAATTGCTCTTCGGTAGCCTCGGGATCGGGCGCGATGTCGGCTCCCGCAGGCAATTCGAGTCCCTGGGGGCGCTCTTCCTCCGGGTTCTCCGGGGTCGTGATCCCCATCTCGAGGCGCAGCGCTTCCTCAATGAAACCTCGCAGCGTGGCGTGCTGGGCCTTGCGTCCGAAACGACCGACCCTGCCGTCCGAGTCCAGATTGGGACGGCCGGATATCCCGTCGCCATCCAGGTCGTCCGGGTCGGCGCGCCGCAGGATCTCGACTTCACTGATGCGTGCTGCAAGACCCAGTCCGTACACATTGGGAGCACGAGTCTCGGCGACCGCTGTTGCCCCGCCGGGGATCGTCTCAATCGTCAACCCGGCAGCGCGTCCAGGCTGTGTCACGACCTGCTGCAGGAGGTCACCCCCGTGTTCGGAGAGCGTGCTGCACCCCTCGACGGGATCGAAGCGGCTGACCTTGACGACCGGCTCGGCCCCGTGTCCCCCGCTGGTGGGAAGGTCATGGCAGGAGCCGCAACGGTCCTGGTTGAAGAGGGGACCGAGCCCTTCTTCCGGCGAGAACGGCCGGTTGAACAGAGCCTGGCCCCTGGCAAACGCCATCTGTTCTGCCTCGCTGAGATCGGGCAGCGGCAGGCCAGGTTCGGTCTCGGCGAGCGGCGGTTGAGGTTGGCAAGCCCAGGCAACCAGAACCCACTGCAGCCCAGCGACCGGTCGCCACCGGACAGGAATACGAGCCGCGCGTCGTTCTTCGATCAACCGCCCGGGAGCTGACGAAGGTGGTACTGATACTGGAACGTCATCTTCTCCTGCTCACCGTCGTCGTTCATGGCCAGTAGAACACGCGAGTCGTTGTACCATTCCTCGTCGTCCAGGTGCACCTTCATGGAGACGCTGGCCTCGACGGGCGGGTCGGTAAAGGCCTCGGCATAGAACTGGAGCCTGAAGTCGAAGGCATACGACTCCTCGAACGGTAGCGACACTGAATTTGTGTCAGCTTCCACGAGCTGGATCCGGCGGGGGCACCCGGGATCCCCAGGTATCTCACAGTCCGGGTCTTCCACCTCGATGAACCACTGTGACGTAACCAGGGTGATCCGGCTGACATCGGGGCTGTCGAGTTCCACGAGGGCGACTTCAGGTTCCCGGTCCAGTGTCAGCGCGTCGCATCCGGCGAGTAGCAGCGTGGCTCCGGCAAGCACGGCGAACCGCCGGCAAGCAGGCTGGGCAGATTTGATGTACTGCGATTTCATGATCTCTGTCTCGATTTCTGCGGGTCCTTCGGGACTACTTGAGTATTAACCTAAACATGCTTTCAGTGCTAACGAAAGTTGCCGAAGTCCACCTCGGCCGCCATCCCCCCGCCGCTCCAGTCCACCACCACCGCTCCCGACAACTCCGGCTGAACCACGCCGAGCGGGTAGTCGACAAGCGACGACACCCGCGCGAACGCGGTGGGCTGGTAGCAGATGTTCGTGCCGAAACTGGTGATTCCGACCTGCATCCAGCGGTCGCGATACGGAACCATGAGCGGCCCGCCCGAGTCGCCGTTGCAGATCGATTCGCTGGAACCGAGCTTCCCCGCGCAGATGGTGCTGTCCAGGATGTTCCCGGCAAGGTGGGTCTTGCACTCGTCGTTGGAGATGATCTCGGCCTCGAGTTTCTTGAGCACGTCGGATGACAGGCCCCCGTCGGACGTCAGCCCCCACCCGATGGTGGTTGCGATTGTTCCGGGAGCAGACAGGTCCACGCGATCGGGCGTTAGCAGCTCGATGCGGGGGAACATGTGCTCGCCGCTCAGCTTGAGCAGTGCGATGTCGCTGGATATGGAGGCGTCGGATGCATATGCCGGGTGGATATGAATGCGCTCGATGTCGATGAGTTCGCCGTCGGTGAGCTTGTTGTGGGCCCCCGCGAGGACCTTGATGTCCTCCGGTTGATCGTCGTCGACGCAGTGGGCGGCCGTCATCACCCAGTCACCGTCGATGAAGGTGCCACCGCAGAACTGGCGTCGGCCTGCGGCGGTGACGAGCGCGACCTGGAAGGGGAATTCCCCTGGCACCGCCTCCTCGCCGCCGATGATCGCCGCGACGGCCGGTTCGGACGGGTCGGGCGCTTCGGCGGGACGCCCCGGCGCGGTGTTGGTCCAGCCGATGGTGAGCTCCTGGGTGACGGTGTAGGATCGGTTCGCATCCAGGCCCTCGAAGATGTATTCCCCGTCGTCGTTGGTGACGACCGTGACTTCGGTGGAGTCGCGCACGCCGTTTTCGTTCTCGTCGAGGAAGACCACCATGGCGGGGATCGTCTCCTCGTCCTCGTCGCGCACGCCATCGGCATCGGCGTCGTGCCAGACCACTCCCGCGATCTCGTTTTCGCCTGTGCCGGGCGGGCTGTTGACCGTGATGGGGGCGCCGTTCTGCGAATGGGACGCGCCCCGCTCGTCGGTTACGGTGAGCCGGGGCGTGTATGATCCAGCGTCGGGATAGGTGTGTGTGGCGGTCTGGCCGGAGCCGGTGTTGCCGTCCCCGAACGCCCAGTCGTAGCTGACGATATTGCCGTCGGGGTCGCTCGACGCGCTCGCGTCGAAGCGGACCTCGAGGGGGGCGGAGCCCTCGGTGACATCGCTGCTGAAGACCGCCGTGGGGCGGAGGTTGGGGGTACCCGTGGGCTGTGTGGGGGTGGAGTCGCCACCGCAGGCAAGGGCGACCAACACAGCGGCGGTAGTAAGTGAAATAGGTGCGCGGCGGATTCCGTGCATTCCGTTTTCTCCAGATGACGACCAGGTGGGTCTGACAGAGTCAAGATACAAGCTTTCCCGACTCGTCTTCGTTACCCCCGTGTCTCCCCTTGGGTCCGGTCAGGGGAGCCGGAACCTCGCATGGTCGTCAACACCTCCACTGCTCCCGCCAGCCTTGCCGTATCCGACTTGAGGTCCCCGATCTCCGTCCTGACAGCCGTGGACTCCTGGGTGACATGGACTTGAAGTCCATTGATCCGATTCCCGATGGCTTCATGGGCCTGGTGATTCTCGTTTCGCATTTCGCCAAGGAGGTCTCGCGTCTCGATGCGTGCGGCGGAAACCAGCTCGCGCGTTGCCGTGATTGAGTCCCGATTCCCGGCGATTTCCTGTGAGAGATCTCGTCGGGTATCGGAGAGATCCTTGCGGGTATCGGTGATCTCCTGGAAGAGGTCCCTGCGGGTGTCGGAGAGGTCCCTGCGGGTGTCGGAGAGATCCTGGGACAGGTCCCGATGGAATGTGGCGATTCTCTGCGAAAGGTCTTCTCGGGTCGAGGCGATTGAGTCCCGATTCCCGGAGATGGAGTTGCGGTTTTCAGCGATCTCCTCGGAGAGTTTCCCTCTGGTTGCGTGGAGCTGTTCCGTGAGGTCCTTGCGGGTATCCGAAATCTCCTGGCACAGGTCCCGGTGGAATGCAGCGATCTCCTGGGACAGGTCCTTGCGGGCGTTGGCGATCTCCTGTGCCAGGTCCTTGTGGAACCCGGCGAACTCCTCCCGGTTCTGGCCCATGGCTTCGGCGACCATCCCGGCGATCCGGGGACGTACGAACCACGTCCATCCGGCACCCGAGATTGCGGTGAAGCCAGCGAGAACCTGTATCGAGGTCGGGATCGATTCCAGAATCACGATGCCCACTCCTATTCCTTTCTGGACCAGGTGTCCAAGGATCCGACTAATCGTACTCGCGTGCCATGCAAAGCGCGAGTGGAGACGCCCGGAAGCCGGGATGGTTCGAGCATGGATGAAAGATGAGGCGTATTCGGGGCACTTCCATGCCCGGATGGGTCATCTTGCGCAGGGCCGGTGACTAGAGGCTCACCTGTGAAAGCCGGAATGTATGGAGAACATTACATTTCGCCATGTGTGCATTACATTGCGATTCGTGGCGCGTCGGAGGCAGCGCCGATTCCCAATCCAGATCGAAGGACGGCTACACGATGACGACAACGACACGGATCCCGGCTGGCGCGGCGCTCATCCCCGTCTGGCTCATCCTGCTTGCAAGCTGCGGCGGGGACAGCGGTGAAACCGTAGACGACGCCGACCTTCCCGCCAATCGGGCGCTGTACTTCCCGGATCAGCTCGTGGAGACCGCTCCCGAGACCTTTCAGGCCCGTTTCGAGACGACGAAGGGCGACTTCGTCATCGAGGTGACGCGGTCGCAGGCCCCCAACGGCGCCGACCGTCTCTACAACCTGGTCAAGAACGGCTACTACGACGGGGTGCGCTTCTACCGTGTGATCGAGGGCTTCATGGCCCAGTTCGGCATGCACGGGGAGCCGCAGGTCCAGGTGAGGTGGACCAATGCGCCCATCCGGGACGATCGCGTGGCGGCGTCCAACGTCCGCGGCGCGGTGACTTTCGCCATGGCTGGCCCCAACAGCCGCACCACTCAGCTCTTCATCAACCTCGTGGACAACGTCCTCCTCGATATCGACGGCTTCGCGCCCATCGGCACGGTGATCGAGGGCATGGACGTCGTCGACCAGATCCATTCCGGATACGGCGAGCTCGCGGATCGGGGTGGCGACGGCCCGATTTCGCAGAATATCGCCGCGAGGGGCAACCCGTACCTCGAGGAGAGCTTTCCCGAAATGGACTACATCGTTACGGCGACGCTGGTCGATCCGGCGGGGGGTTAGTACGGTACGCCGGTCGCCCGGCACAGCCATTGCTGGAACGGCGCGGCCGTGCGGCACAGTGCGCTGAACCTGTCCAGGAAGTCATCCGACACCAGATCGTCCTCGCTCAGTTGCACAACCGCGATGAAGTCTTTGCGCCGCAGATCCTCGATGAGTGGATGATCCACGCTGAATCCCACAGGGGCCCGGATCAGCGAATCCCCCGAAAGCTCGAAGGTCCTGCGGAAACCCGCGCCGCGCGACGCCCGCTTCCAGGCCTCGGGATCCTCGTCGATCGACTCCCGGATCTGCCGAAGCGCCGGCCCGGACGGACGCCAGGAGCCACAGCCCACGAAGCACTGCCCGGGCTGGATGTGCAGGTAGAAGCCGGGCGCATGCGCGTCCCTGCCCGCCTCGTGCCTGAACTGGATGCCGGTGTGAGTCTTGTACGGGCTCTTGTCCTTCGAGAAGCGGGTGTCGCGGTAGATCCGGAAGAGGGAGCCGCCGTTGGCCCTCGGGTCGGCGCGAAAGTGGGGGCTGATCTCCTTGAGTGGCGTGGAGAAATCGTTGATGAAGCGAAGCGCCGGGTCCTTGACGTCCGCCTCGTATCGCGACTTGTTGGCCAGAAACCACTCGCGGTGGTTGTTGGCGGCCAGATCCCTCAGGAAGCTGAAGGTGCGGGGTGTGAAGTAGGCTGAGGTCATCGAAAGGTGGCTTGTGGGCTGAGGTGACGGGTATGATGAGCGGGCCGATATCTATGGTTCCGGCCAGACCGACGCAAGCAGCCTGATCCACCCTCCACCAGAAAGACCGCCGCCCGCCATGATCCGCACCGAACTCAGCCGTACGATCGACGCTCCGATCGGGGTGGTTTTTACGACCATCGCCGACATTTCCAACTTCTCCAAGGCCGTGCCCCACATCGAGCATGTGGAGTTCCTGTCGGAGGTGAAGACGGGGGTCGGGGCCCGTTTCCGCGAGACGCGGCTCATGGGGAGCAGAAAGGCCAGCACGGTATTGGAGGTGACCGAGTACGTGCCCGACGAGCGTGTCCGCTTCGTTTCGGACCAGGGGGGCACGATCTGGGACACGACTTTCACTGTGCAGCCGGGCGCGGATGGCCACGGGACACGGCTGGACATGGTGATGGAAGCGAGGCCCTACAAGCTGGTCGCCAGACTCGTGACGCCGCTGATGAAGGGCGTGGTGGCGAAGGCGATTGCAGAGGATCTCAATGCCACGAAGGCGTACGCCGAGGCCGCCGGTTAGCGGAGTGCCCGGCGTGGACCGGAGGGCCGACTTTCGCGCGCTGCACGATGAACTCGTCGAGTGTCGCCTGTGTCCGCGGCTGGTCGCGTGGCGGGAGAAGATCGCCGCCGAGAAGCGAGCGGCTTTCCGGGACGATGACTACTGGGGCCGGCCGGTGCCGGGGTTCGGCGATCCGGAAGCGTCGGTGCTGGTGGTGGGCCTGGCTCCTGCCGCGCACGGAGCCAATCGCACGGGGCGGATGTTCACCGGAGATCGTGCGGGCGATTGGCTGTACCGGGGGATGCACAAGGCCGGGTTCGCGAATCAGGCGCTGAGCCGGGATCGGGGTGACGGGCTTGCGCTGAGCGGCGCGTACGTCACCGCCGGTGTTCGGTGCGCTCCCCCCCGCAATCGCCCCACGACGGGTGAGCGGGATCGATGTGCGCCGTTTCTGCGCCGCGAGATGGACCTGCTGTGGCCCGGCCTGCACACGATCGTGGCGCTGGGAGGCTTCGCCTTCGCCGTGGTGCTCGGCATGCTGGCGGAACGAGGCGTGGCCATTCCGCGTCCGCGCCCGAAGTTCGGCCATGGAACGGAGGTCGATCTGGGGGCCGTGACGGTGCTCGCTTCGTATCATCCCAGCCAGCAGAACACGTTTACCGGCAGGCTCACCGAGCCTATGTTCGACGCGATCTGGCAACGCGCGGCCGAGCGGGCCGGAGCCCGTGGACAGGAGGAATCATGAAGCGGCGTGACTTCGTCAGGGGATTGGCGGCGGTTGGGGTGGCGCCGGGGCTGGCGGCTGTGGGCGGTGCACCCGGCGCGAGGGAGGCGGCAGGTACCGAGGTGGCCGACGCCGGAGTGGCCGACGCCGCGGTCGGAGGTTTTGGGGCGGAACGTCCAGCCGCCCAGGACGACATCGTGGTGGAGGGCCTCTTCGCCGGCGCGATGCGCCTGTCGCACTTGCGCGGCATGCAGGAGGGCGGCGTCCATTGCGGTGTCGCGGGCGGCCCGTCCGACATGGCCAGCTTCGCGGCGTTGCTGCGCTTCTTCGACGAATACGGGGACGAAGTCGTCCTGGCCAAGTCCGTGGCCGACATTCGGGCGGCGCACGCGGCGGGAGTCATCTCCAACGTCTTCTGCTGGCAATCGGCCACCGTCCTCGGCGATTCCTTCAACTCCCCTATCGGCAGTGCGGCCACGTCACTCCGCGCCTTCCACGAGATCGGACTCCGCCAGGTCGGGCTCTGTTACAACGTCACCAACGCGTTCGGCTCGGGGTGCCTGGAGCCCGATGGGCCCCTCACCCGGGCCGGCCACCGCCTGGTGGAAGAAATGCACTCGCTGGGAATCATCCTCGACGTGGGCGGCCACACCGGCGAGCGGACAACCCTCGACGCCATCGCAATCTCGGACGGCGTTCCGGTGATCTGCAGCCACACCAACGTCGCTGCGATCGCGGACAACTACCGCTGCATCAGCGACCGGGTCATCGACGCCATCGCGGGAACCGGCGGCGTGATCGGCCTTACCGCGGTCAACGACTTCCATGTGCGGGGGCGAGGGAATACCGGGGCCACGCCGCATGTGGGGATCGAGGAGCATGTGGACCAGTACGACTACATCAAGAACCGTGTCGGCGTGGACCACGTGGGCCTCGGCACCGACTTCGTCGACGGCATGGCGATCCCCTACGGCGGCGGGATCAACGCCGAGATCATAACTGCGGATATGGTGAGCGAGCCGTGGCGCTTCGTGCGCGGTTTCGAGAGCATCGCCGAGCTGCCCAACCTGATCGACGGGTTGCGCCGGCGCGGATGGACCGACGAGGAAGTCCGCAAGGCAATGGGGGCCAACTGGCTCCGAGTGTACCAGCAGGTCTGGGGAGGTTGATCATGCGTGTGCCCATCATTCATCTCGGTTTAGTGGCGGGCGCTGTGCTTGCGGCGTGCGATACGGGCGGCGATGCGCCGGATCCGGGAGGCGTCGCCGAGGAAGCGGCGGCGGTGGTCGGCGGCGGGGGCATGGCCGAGATCGTGTCGGCCGGAGTCCTCGAGGACGAGGGGTTGGAAGGGGTATTTCGGGAGATAGGGTATGCACCCATGCCCGATGGCGTGCGCCTCGCGTACATCTCCTACCGCCCGGCGGAGGAGGGACAGTACCCGGTCATCCTCGACTACGACGCCTATGAGAGCGGCGGCGCTGACATCGCTACGAACACCTGGTTCCAGAAGGCGGTCCGCAACGGCTACGCGGTGGTCGGGGCGAACGTGCGCGGGAGCGGCTGCTCGGAGGGCGCGACGTTCAGCATCCTTCACCCGGAGCAGGGACCTGACGGCGCGGCCCTGGTCGAGTGGCTCGGCACGCGGCCCTGGAGCGACGGCAATGTGGGGATGTACGGCGTCTCCTACCCGGGCCACACCCAGTTCTTCACCGCGGCCCAGCACCCCGAGCACCTGAAGGCGCTGGCCGCGGGCGGCCTGACGGCATCGCTCTACCGGGAGGCGTTCCGCCCGGGCGGGATGTTCAACGTCGGCTTTGCGGCCTGGTGGGGTGAGATGGCACAGCCGTGGATCGAGGGCGTCGGGGTGACGCTCCGGATCGGCGCCGGCGACACGCACTGCGAGGCCGTCCAGGCGGCGCAGCCCCTCGCCATGACCTTCCACGAGGTCAGGGATCACGAGTACGACGACGAGTACTGGAAGGGCCGGGCCACCGAGACCTACGTGGACGCGGTCGAGGTGCCCATGATGATCATCCAGGGCTACCAGGACCAGCAGACCGCGATGGGCGGCCCCCGTCTCTTCGAGCGGCTGACAGGTCCGCGCAAACTGATCCTGCAGAACGGTGGTCACGGGGTGGGCGGCAACGCACTCGCCCACGAGCAGGTGCTGCGCTGGATGGACCGCTGGCTGAAGGGCGAGCAGAACGGAATCGAGGACGAGCTCCAAGTGACCGTGCTCTTCGAGACCGGGGTCGTGGACGGAGAACTCAGGCCCAATTGGGTCGAGACGTTTTCGGACTGGCCGGTGCCCGGGACCGAGCGGCGCAGCTGGAATCTTGGCGCGGACGGATCGCTGACCGCGGGCGCACTGGACGAAGGACAGACCGGGCCGCTCACCTATGTATATCCGATGGGGACCGAGCTCGTCGGGAACAACGACATGTTCGCGATTCCGCCCGCGCCGCTGGGGTCGCTCGTCTACCGTACGGCGCCATTCGACGAAGATGTCCCGATTCTGGGCTCGGCGCGACTGGTCCTGCACGCCAGCGCGGAGGCGGAAGACACCGACTTCATGGTGGTGCTCCACGATATCGGGCCGGACGGCGAGACGCTCTACCTGCAGCGTGCCTTCCTGCGCGCGTCCCACCGCGCGATCGACCCGGGGATGTCGTCGGAGCACTGGACGCATCACCCGCACGATCGCTCCGAGCCGCTGGTGCCGGGCGAGGTCTACGAGTTCGTGGTCTCGCTGCCGGAGGTGGGCCACGTCTTCCGCGCCGGACACGCGCTCGAGCTCGCGATTCTCGCGCCGAGCGTGACGCCCGCGACCGACTGGGGTCCCATGCCGATCAACTTCCCTGGCATCAACACGGTGCACCACTCGGCCGACCATCCCTCCAGGCTGGAGCTGCCGGTGGTGCCGAGCATAACGGCCGCCGGGCCTCCGCCCGCTTGCGGGACGCTCGAGTACCAGCCCTGTCGGCCCCGAGTCGAGCCCAACTTTACGGCGGCCGGCATGGCGCGAGACCTTGTGCGCCGGTGATGTGAAGCCCGACCGCGATTCACTCCCGCTGCTGCGACGGCTGCACGAGCGGGTCTTCGCCGACCCTGAGGTGCGGGCCGTCCTGGAGGCTGGCTTTGCGCAGCTGACTGCTGAGTTGCAGGACTGGCCCGATCAGCCGCACGCTACCTGCACCATCCCGATCGAGCTTTTCGCGGGGGCCGCACGCCGCAACGAGATCCGCCTCTGCCGCCTCTTCCTCTTGCGGCGCGGCGAGCGGATGGCCGTGCCGGAGCGACACCGCAACAGTGTCCAGCGGCTGGTCTCGTTTCGTGGGTGCGGTGTCATTCACCAGGGTGTTCCCGGCGGTGGCGCGGAGGGATTGCGGGCGAGGGCGATCAGCAGTCCGGGCGCGAAAACGCCCGTGCGCGACGATCACCCCGTCGTCGGCACCACCGATCTCGCCCGCCACTGGGATATCGTTCCCGCGGGCGTCTGGCACCTTCCGGAAGCTGCCGAGGACGACGATTGGGCGACCGTTACATTCCACAGTGCCGCGGAAGACGAAATCGTTGATGAGCTTTGGCTCGGCGATGCATCCGCGGGGTATCTGAATCAATATGTAAAGTAAACATGACACATTGTCGTGGTTACTATACTTTCTGACGGTTCTTTGGCAGGGCGATAACTCTAACTGGAGCACGATGTGACCAACCATGACGTAACGTCAGGGTTACCGAGACGGGCGACCCTGGCGATCCGGACATTCGGCCTGACCGCACTGGCCGTGGGGCAGCTGACATCCGCAGGGGCCGCCCAGACCCCCCAATCCGCCCCGCCACCCCCCCTCGACCCCTCCGACCCGGCAAGCTGGCAGGTCCCCCCCGCCGAGCTCCAGGCCCTGCGCTTCCGCGAACTCGGCCCCTTCCGCGGCGGCCGAGTCACCACCGTCACAGGCGTGCGCACCAAGCCGCACACCTTCTACTTCGGCGCCACCGGCGGCGGCGTGTGGAAGACCGAGAGCGCGGGTCAGGCGTGGGAGAACATCTCCGACCACGGCATCCCCATCGGCTCGATCGGCGCGGTCGCGGTCGCGGCGTCCAACCCCGACGTCCTCTACGTCGGCACCGGCTCCGATGCCATCCGCGGCAACGTGTCGACCGGCCGCGGCGTCTACCGCTCCGACGACGACGGCGCCACCTGGCGCTATCTGGGCCTCCGCGAAGCCGGCCAGATCGGTCGCATCCGCATCCACCCGGACGACCCCGATGTCGCCTACCTCGCCGCCACCGGGCACCCCTTCGGCCCGAATCCGGAGCGCGGCGTATTCCGCACCCGGGACGGCGGCCGGTCGTGGGAGAACATCCTCTCCGTGTCGGACTCCACCGGCGCCATCGAACTCCTCATGAACGAGCGCGACCCGGACGAGCTCTTCGCCGCCATGTGGCGCGCCGAGCGCAAGCCCTGGACGATGATCTCGGGGGCCCGCGAAGGCGGGATCTATCGCAGCCGCGATGGCGGAGACAGCTGGGAGAAGCTCGCCGGGGGCCTGCCGTCGGAGCTGATCGGCAAGATCGGCATCACGCAGGGCCGCTCCGATCCGGCCCGGCTCTACGCGATCATCGAGGCCGCGCCGGGATCGGGGATCTATCGCTCGCTCAACGGCGGGGACAGCTGGACTCTGGTCAGCGACGACCCGCGGCTGCTGGGTCGCCCTTGGTACTTCTACAACATCTTTGCCGATCCAACCGACCCGGACGTCGTGTATGTAGCGGGCGGCGGGTTCTTCCGCTCCACGGACGGCGCCGAGAGCTTCGAGGCGATCCCCATGCCGCACTCGGACCACCACGACCTGTGGATCTCGCCCGACAACCCGGCGGTCATGGTGCAGGGGAACGACGGCGGCGCGGTGGTGACCGTGGACGGCGGGCGCACGTGGTCGACGCAGTTCAACCAGCCCACGGCCGAGATGTACTCGGTCACCGTCGACGACCAGTTCCCGTACCGCGTGTACGGGTCGCAGCAGGACAACTCGACGCTGTCGCTGCCGAGTTCGGCGACCGGCACCGGGATCAGCCTGCAGCACTGGGAGTCGCACGGCGGATGCGAGACGGGCCCGGTCACGGTCCACCCGCGCGACCCCGCCATCGTCGTTTCGGGGTGCTTCGGCGGCCGCCTCGCCCGCTACAACCGCCGCACCGAGCAGTTCCGCCAGATTCGGCCCTACCCCGAGCGCCAGGACGGCGCGCCGGAGAGCGAACTGCGCTACCGGATCCAGTGGAACGCACCGGTGCTCTTCTCACGCCATGATCCGGACGTGCTCTACCACGGCTCGCAGTACGTGGCGGTCAGCCGCGACCAGGGCGGCAGCTGGGCCGTCATTTCGCCCGACCTGACCGGCAACGACACGAGCAAGTTCGGGCAGGCCGGCGGCCCCATCACTCCCGACGTGACCGGCGTCGAGATCTACTCGTCGCTCCTGCAGATCGCCGAATCGCCCCACGACGCGGGCGTGCTCTGGACCGGCTCCAACGACGGACGCGTGCACATCACCCGTGACGGCGGCGCCACCTGGACGGACATCACGCCGCCCGGCCTGCCGCAGCCCGCGACGGTCAACCGCATCGACGCCTCGCCGCACGCGCCGGGCACCGCCTACATGGCCGTCTATCGCTACCGGCTCGACGATTTCCGCCCCTTCATCTATGCCACCGACGACTTCGGCGCGACCTGGACCCTTCTCACCGACGGCGCCAACGGCCTGCCGCCCGACCATCCGACCCGCGTGGTCCGCGCCGACCCCGAGCGCGAGGGCCTCCTCTACGCCGGCACCGAGTTCGGTCTCTTCGCCTCGTTCGATGCGGGCGCCCACTGGCAGCCGCTCCAGCTCAATCTGCCGCCCTCGCCCGTGACCGACCTTGTGGTGCACCGGGGGGATCTGGTGGTAGCGACTCAGGGCCGGGGATTCTGGATCCTCGACGACATCACGCCGCTGCGGCATGTGGAGGCAGGTGAGCCTGCGGGAGACCTCGTCCTCTACCCGGTGCGACAGGCGTACCGCACCGCCGCCCAGGAGCGGGAAGGGCACTACGTGCGCGATCACGTCTACGGCGCGATGATCCCCCGCTACATGAAGGCGAGGAACCCGCCCGAGGGCGCGACCTTCTACTTCAGGCGGCCGCCGGGCGCGACCGGGACGGTCACGGTGCGGATCATGGAGCGGGACGGCGACCTCGTGCGCACCTTCACCGATGTCGCCGCCGGCCCCGGCCTCAATCGCTTCAACTGGAACCTGGACTACCCGCCGCCGCGGTCGGGACGGGTGTCCGCGAGGGCGGTGCCCGGGATCTACGCGGTGATCATCGAGGAAGCGGACGGGACCTTTGTCGGGACTGAGTTCGACGTCCGCATGGATCCCCGCCTGGAAGAGGAGATCACTGTTGCGGATCTGCAGGCGCAATTCGACTACCTGATTCGCGCGCGCGACCGGCTTGACGCGCTCGACGAAGCGCTTGAGGGCCTGCGGCAGGTACGGAGTGACGCCGGTGGCGCGGCCGACCGGGCTGAAGCGAACGACGCGATTCGGGATGCGGCCGAGCGGGCGAACTCGGCGCTGACCGGCGTTGAGGAGGTCCTGGTGCAGCCGCGGGGCGCGGGGTTCGCGAATCCGTCGCGCATTCGCAGCCACCTTCAGTTCGTGATGACGGCGGCGAGTTCCCAGCGCGGCGAAGACCTGGACGCGCGGCCGACCGAGCAGCTCCTGGAGCGGCTGGTCGATCTGGAGACGGAGCTGGAGGGGGCCCTGACGCGGCTGCGCGGGGTGTACTCCGGCGAAGTCGCCGAACTGAACGCGGAATTGGAGTCGGCCGGGCTCGAGCCGATCCGGGTGCCGGCGGTGCCGGGACGGAGGGCCGTCAGTTGAGCAGCGGACCCCGCATCGCCAACCGGTGTTTCGTCTGCGGCCCGGACAATCCGATCGGCCTGCACCTCACCTTCCGGCTCGAGGACGGCGTGTGCGTCTCCGAATTCACCCCAGGCGAGAACCACCAGGGCTACCCGGGCGTGATCCACGGCGGGATGCTCTACAGCGCCCTCGACGACGTCATGGCCAACTGGCTGTACCTGCGCGGCGCCCGCGCCTACACCGCGCGCTGCGAGATCCGTTACCGTCAGCCCGCGCGGGAGGGCGAGAAGCTGCTCCTGGAGGGTCGCCAGACGGCGCGGAAGCGGAGGCTGGTCGAGATGGAGGGGACTGCGCGGCGTGCGTCGGACGGGGAGGTGGTGGCGAGGGCGACGGGGACCTTCGTGGTGATCAACGAGGGGGAGTTTGCGGGGGTGGGGGGCGGCTGACGACAGCTATCCCACCCGCCCTGCGGAGCCTAGTTTGAGCGCAACGAGACCCATCTGCGCAGGAGCTTGAACCATGACGATTCGTCGCCTCGCCGCACCCATGTTCGCCCTCGCCGCCCTGCTCCCACCGCCACCCGGCCCGCTGGTTGCGCAGGACGCCTACCTCACGCCACCCCCGGATGTCATCGACATCCTGGACGCTGCCCCCCTCCCGCAAGCGGTGGTCAGCCCGTCGGGCGACTGGATGATCCTCGCACACAGCCAGAGCATGCCCGGGATCGAGGATCTCGCCGCGCCCATGCTGCGGCTGGCGGGGCGCAGGATCAGCCCGGTCACCAATGGCATGCACGCTGCGCCGCCCTTCGTGCGGTTCTCGGTCGTTGACCTGGGCGGCGGTGATACGCAGGATGTGACCGGCGCCGAGGACGGTTTGGGGCCGCCGCTGTGGTCGCCCGCCGGCGAAAGCTTCGCCTTCACGCGAACGACCGCCGATGGGGTCGCCCTCTGGTTGGCCGACCCGGAAACGGGCACCGCCCGCGCGCTCACCGCCCCCTTGCTGAACGGCGCCCGCGGCGAGCCCTGCGTCTGGATGCCCGATGGCGGTTCGCTGCTCTGCCACTTCGTCCCCGAAGACCGCGGTCCCGTGCCCGTGCCGGCGGCAATCCCCGTCGGGCCCGTCATCCAGGAATCGGGCGGAGAGGCAGCCCCGTCCTGGACCTTCCAGGACCTTCTTGAAGACGCCCACGACGAGGCCCTCTTCGACTACTACCTCACGTCGCAGCCCACCCTCGTTGACGCCGCCAGTGGAGACACACGGCCTGTCGGCGCCCCGGCGGTGTACGAGTCCCTCGAGCCGTCGCCCAGCGGCGAGTACTTCCTTTCCGTCCGCACCGTCCGTCCCTATTCGTACCTCGTGCCCGACACCCGCTTCCCCAGGGAAGTGGAGGTCCTCGGCAGCGACGGTCAGCCCCTCCGCACCCTGGCAACCCTGCCCCTGGACGAGGGCGGGCCGGAGCACCTGGGCTTTCGCCGCGCGGGCCTCCGCCAGTTCTCGTGGCGGCCCGGCGCGCCGGCCGTCCTGGCCTATGTGGAGGCCCTCGACGGCGGCAATCCGGCGCGCGACGTGCCCCACCGCGACCGCGTGTTGACCCTCACGGCGCCCTTCGAGGGAGAGGGTATCGAACTCATCCGCACCGAACACCGCCTGGGCTCGGGCGCCTTCGGTTTCGGCTACCCCGTCCTGTGGGGCGAGGACGGCGAAACCGCACTGGTCTACGAATTCGATTGGCCGACAAGGCTGACGCGCACCTGGGCCGTACAGGCTTCCTCCCCCGGCACCGAACCCGCGCTCCTCTGGGACCGCAGCACGGACGACTGGTACGGCAACCCCGGCGACCCGGTCATGACGCAGGACGCGGCTGGCAAGCCCGTCGCCCGAATGGACGGCACGAGCATCTTTCTGGCGGGCCCCGGAGGATCCCCCGAAGGAGACCGGCCATTCCTGGACCGGCTGGACCTGGCGGCTGCCGAGCTGCAGCGACTCTTCCACTCTGGCCCGGACAGCTACGAGACCGTGGTCGGCCTAGTGGACGCACGGGCCGGCCGGATCGTCATCCGGCGCGAAACCAGCGACGAGCCCCCGAACTACCACCTCGTCACCACCAACGACGGCGCCCGCACCGCCCTCACCTCATTCCCCAACCCCCAGCCCCAGCTCGCGGGCATCACGAAGAGCAAGATCTACTACGAGCGCGACGACGGCATCCCCCTCTCGGGCGAGCTGTACCTTCCCGCCGGCTACGAGCCCGGCACGCGTCTCCCGGTACTGGTGTGGGCCTACCCGCGCGAGTTCGCGGACGAGGACGGAGCCGGGCAGGTCCGCGGCTCGGCCCACCGCTTCACCACCATCTCCGGCGCTTCGCACCTCCTGCTCCTCACGCAGGGATACGCGGTCCTCAACGACGCCGCGATGCCGATCGTCGGCGGCTTCACGGCGAACGACACCTACGTCGAGCAGCTGGTGGCCAACGGAAAGGCCGCGGTGGACGAGCTCGTCGAGATGGGCGTGGCCGACCGTGACCGCATCGGGATCGCCGGGCACAGCTACGGCGCGTTCATGACCGCCAACATGCTGGCCCACTCCGACGACTTCGCCGCCGGCATCGCCCGCAGCGGCGCCTTCAACCGCAGCCTGACGCCCTTCGGCTTCCAGTACGAGCGCCGCACCTTCTGGGAGGCGCCGGAAGTCTATTTCCGCATGTCGGCCTTCATGCACGCCGAGAAGATCAACGAGCCCCTGCTCCTCACCCACGGCGTCATCGACAACAACTCCGGGACCTTCCCCGTCCAGTCGGAGCGCATGTACCACGCCGTCAAGGGTCTGGGCGGCACCGTCCGCCTGGTGATGCTGCCGCACGAGAGCCACGGCTACCGGGCCCGCGAATCGGTCCTGCACACCGTGTGGGAGATGTTCGACTGGATGCGCCGTCACGTGAGGGAGCGGGAGCCACGCGAACTGATCCCCCAATGAGCTGCGTGCCCGTGGACCTGCTCGAAAGGATCCGGCGCCGGCAGCCTCGCTGACAGGCCGGCCGCCTTGTCCATTACGAAGTACGCAGGTTGGGACAACAAGCCTTGAGCCCCTGTGCCAGCCACCTCCTCAGCCCCGAAAAGGACTGTCCGCCAATGCGCCCAGTGAACACCGCCATCCCGCATCTGCCCCCTCGGTCTCCCGTGGTGGCCACAACCACGCTCTTCCTCGCCGCGGTCCTGCTCTTCCTGCCGGTCCCGGCGGCCCCCCAGTCCCCCGCAGCCGACGGCGGCCTCCCGACAATCGCCGACTACACCCGCGGCATGGACGCCCAGCCCGGCTACTTCCCTCTCTACTGGGACGCCGCCGGGGGCCGGCTCCTTCTCGAGGTCGGACGCTGGGACGAGCAATTCCTTTACCTCACATCACTCGCGACCGGAGTCGGCTCCAACGCACTGGGGCTCGACCGGGGCAACATCCAGAGCGCCTACCTCGCTCACTTCGAGCGGGTCGGGCCGAAGGTGCTGCTCGTGCTCGACAACCCCGGCTTCCGCGCCGAGACCAATCCGACCGAAGCGCTCGTGCGGTCCGTCGACGAGTCGTTCCCCATCTCGACGGTCGGGGGCTTCACCGCGGTTGCCGAGGAGAACGGACGCACGCTGGTCGACGCGACCTCGTTCTTCCTGCGCGATGTCGTCGGCATCGCGGCCCGGCTGCAGGCGGCGAACCAGGGCAACTACCGGCTCGATGCGAATCGCAGCGCCATCTTCCTGCCCCGCACGAAGGCGTTCCCGGAGAACACCGAGGTGGAAGCGTCGCTCACCTTCGAGAGCGACAGGCCGGGGGCCGAGATCCAGCGCCACACACCCGACGGGCGGGCGATGACGCTGCGGCAGCATCACTCGCTGGTCATGCTCCCCGACGACGGCTACACGCCCCGGCGCTTCGACCCCAGGATCGGTGTCTTCGCCACCGGTTACTTCGACTTCGGCAAGCCCTTCGACGACGACTACCAGACAGCGCTGGCGCGCCGCCACCGGCTGGTCAAGTCCGATCCCTCGGCGGAGATGAGCGAACCCGTCGAGCCAGTCATCTACTACCTCGATCCGGCGGTGCCCGAGCCGTACCGCACGGCCTTCAAGATCGGTGGGGTGTGGTGGAACCAGGTCTTCGAGGCGGCCGGGTTCATCGATGCCTTCCGGGTCGAGGACATGCCCGCCGACATGGACCCGATGGACGCCCGCTACCACGTGATCCAGTGGGTCCACCGCACCGAGGCGGGCTCGTCGATCGGCCCGTCGTTCGCCGACCCCCGCACGGGAGAGATCATCAAGGCCGCCGTGCGGATGGACTCGTACCGGTCGCTTGCCAACTACAACACATTTTCGGGCGCGGCCGGGGTGGACGGCGACTGGTACGCGGGCGCGCCGCCGGGCGTCGACGGCGAGGAGTTCGTGATGATGCGCCGGCGCCAGCACTCGGCGCACGAGATCGGGCACACGCTGGGGCTCGCCCACAACTTCATCTCGATCAGCGACGGACACGCGTCGGTGATGGACTATCCCGCGCCGGTGATCGAGCTGCGCGGCGGCCGCCTCGACCTTTCCGGGGCATACCGCGCGGGCCCCGGTGCCTACGACACCCTCGCCATCCGCTACGCCTACGCCTCGCCGCCGCCCGGCGAGAGCGAGGAGGAATTCCTGAGCGGCCTGCTACTCGAAGCCCAGGAGCGCGGCTGGCGCTTCATCACCAATCCGGATGCCGGTGCCGACAACTCGCATCCAGATGCGACCTGGTGGATCAACGGGAGCGACGTGCTCGACGAGTTCGAACGCGTGAGCGAGGTCCGGCGCTTCATGATCGACTCGTTCGACGAGCGCGCGATCGAGCCGGGCGAGCCGATGCACAAGCTCCGCGAGCGCTTTGCCCCGGTCTACTTCAGCCACCGTGCCACCTACGAAGCCGCGATCAAGACAATCGGCGGGATGGAGTACCGCTACGGGGTGCGCGGCGACATCCTGCCGGTGACGGAGCTGGTGTCGGCGGACCGGGTGCGCAGGGCGATGGCGTTGTTGAACGATGCACTGGCGCCGCAGCAGCTCGCGATCCCGGAGCCGGTGCTGGAGATCCTGGCGCCGCGGTCGTTCGGATGGGTCGCGGGTGGTCCTGCGTGGTCGAATCGGGCGGGCCCGGCGTTCGATCAGATCGGGGCGGCCACTACGGTCGCGAGCGAGATCGTGGGGGGCGTCCTGGCGCCAGCGCGTACCGCCCGGGTCGTGTCGTTCCATGCACGTGACCCAGCGCTGCCGAGCCTTGAGGATGTCGTCGGGCGGCTGGTCGATGACGCATGGGACCGGTCCGCGAGTGCGACGGACGCGGCGCTCGTGCGCGTGGTCCAGAATGTCGTCGTGGACGAGTTGCTGGCGCTGGCTGCGAACGAGGACGCAGCCACCGAGGCGCGTGCGGCTGCCGAGTGGGGTCTGCGGCGCGCTCAGGCCCGAGCGGGAGCGCTGGCGTCGGAAGCCAACGCCGGCGACGAAGCGAACGCGGCCACACAGGTCGCGCACGCCGCGCGGGTGGTCAGCTCAATCGACCGCTTCTTCGAGCGTCCGTGGGCAGCGGGCGAGCGCACCGAAGCGCCCCAGGGTCCCGGGTGGGCGCGTGATCCTGGTAGTCACAAATGACCGACCGTTGGGGGCGCAGACATTCCAGCTGAAACGGGTTGGACGGGAGAATCATACGTGTCGCATTGTATGGGTGGGTGACCTCAATTTGTTGCGGATCCACCATGTCGTCGACGGGGCGTCCCGGGATCAGCGAAGCCCCTCCGGCAACCTCTTCACCACCACGTAGGGCACGTCGAGGTCGTCCGTCTCCACGAAGGCAACCAGCCTGTCGGGGCCGAAAGCCTCAGGCAGCGTAATGGAGCCCGCCGTGAAGGTCCCGATGTAGCCCCCCTCGGGGGTTAGCACATCAACGGGACCTTCCGTTTCCGGATACTCACCTCGGCGGCGGACCCAGATGGTCCCTTCCCAGCCCGTCCGCAGGGCGAGCAGGACCGGCATTTCGGGGTAGAACTCCGTGGACTCGATCCCGGCGCGTTGGGCTTCGATCATCGACTGAGACATCGCCTGCATTGTTGCGTCACCACTCGGTTGTCGCGTCTTGAGGAGGCCCTCCAGCCGGCGCTCGATTTCCTCGACCCTGATTCGGTTCGTGACCGGCCTGGGTTGGAACGGCCGGGTCACGATCCGGGTCACGCGTCCGCCCGGCGCGGTGAACTTGATTGCGTAGGCAGAGGAGTCGGAAAACGCAACGCCACCGCCAGGAAGCGCGCCCGCCATCAGCACCGGCTTTAGTGCCTGCCGATCCGAGGGGGGGTTCCATGCCGTCGCAGCCGTGTCGACGGTGGCCTCGTCACCGCTGAGGTCGTAGCTCAAGACGGGCCGGAACTGGGGTCTCGGCCCCGGTTCAGGTCTCGACAGGTAGTTGACAAAGGTCTTTGTGAGCACCCGCTCCGTTCCCGCGAAGGCCTGAATGCCCCCCGAAAGGATCGGACGGCGCCAGCGGTCGCCGCCCAAGGGAATCCTGCGTTCGAACTCGCCGTCTGCACCGAAGAGGGAGAATCCGATGTACCCCACGTCGTAGACGGCAACCCGCCCGTCCCGCATGACCGCGAGCCGGAGACCCTCTGCGAAGTTGCTCCCGAACTCACCGGGGCCCTCCCCCTCCCCGATGAACTGGCGCACCAGATTGCCCTCCGGATCGACCACCGAGATCCGCACCGCCTGTGTATCGAGGATGTAGAGGTTGCCGGCGCCGTCGAAACCGAGGCCTTCAACGCTGCCGAACGTGTCCCAGCTACCGCCGTCCACGGCGCCCAATCGGTAGATTTCCTCGAAATCGGCGTCGAGAAGCTTGTCCTCGGCCGATAGTACGATTACCTGCTGGGCGGCAAGCGGGCGTGCGGTCGTTGCGAGTACCGTGATTGATAGCGTCGCCGCCGCGACGGCCATTGCCCGTCCCATCCGCTCTTGTGTTGTCTTCCCGCCCATGGTCCGTCACTTCCGACGTCTGAGCTTTGTTCGCCCCGGTCCGCTACCCATACAATCTTACGCTCGCCGAGCCAGCAGCGTTGCCACCGCGCTCGAATGCCGGGAGGAGCCTGTCCGCAGGCTTCCTAGAACCTCAACAACATCGCCGCCCAATGAAACCCGGCCCCGAAAGCCGTCAGCAGCACCAGGTCACCGGGCTTGATCCGCCCCTCTTCCCGTGCCTCCCACAGGGCCACGGGAACCGACGCCGAGCCCGTGTTGCCGTACTTCTGGACGTTGATGAAGACGCGCTCGTCGGGAAGGCGCAACCGCGCCGCGACTGCATTCAGGATGCGCAGGTTGGCCTGGTGGGGTACGACGAGCGCCACATCGTCCATGGAGACGTCGGCCTCCTCCAACACCTGCAGGGACGCCGCGCTCATCCGGTGGACGGCTTGGCGGAAGACTTCGCGTCCGTCCATCACGAGGTTCTTGTGAAGTCCCTGCTGCACCCGCTCCATGGTGACGGGCTGACGCGTGCCTCCAGTCTCCAGCCCGAGGATGTCGCTCTTGGTGCCGTCGGTTCCCGCCGTGGCGGCAAGGATCTCGACTGCGCCCGCGCCCGACCCCACCACTGCCGCGCCGGCAGCGTCGCCGAAGAGCACACAGGTGTTTCGGTCGTTCCAGTTCATGAGCCGGGTGATCAGCTCCACCCCGATCACCAGCATCCGGCGTCCGTTGGCGAGCGCCCGCGAGCGCGCGACATCCAGCGCCAGCACAAACCCCGCGCAGCCGCTGCCGGCCAGGTCGTAGCACGGGATGTTGCCGACGCCGAGGCGGGCCTGCACGTACGCCGCCGTGTCCGGCGCAAAGACCTCGGGCGTGTCGGTCGCCAGTACGATTTCGTCGATATCCGCAGGCTCAAATGCGCCGTCCGCAAGAGCTGCGTGGGCCGCGGCCAGCGCCAGATCGGCCGTGCTTTCTTCATCTGCTGCGATACGCCGCGTGTGGATGCCGGTGCGGGCCACGATCCACTCGTGCGAAGTGTCGACGTGCTCTGCCCATTCGTCGTTCGTCATCACGCGCTCGGGCAGGTAGATGCCCAGGCCGAGAAGTCCGATGGGGTGCGGGCCACGGGTGCGCTGCGTGTCCATTTCGACCTGGCCCTAGTGGGTGACCGCGTAGATGAAATAGTTGACCCCGATGCGGAACGCCTCGCTCGTGGGGTCGACGGGATACCAGCCCTCGGCGGCCCACTCCCACAGGTCGCCGATGTCGGCGCCGGCGTTTGCGATGGCCAGCAGCCGCCCATTCCGGTTGTTGTTCTCGAAGAGGCCCAGGAAGTTGGGCGTGCCGTACTTGCGCGGACCTTCGAGGTAGATGGAGAGCGGCTCGAGGCGATAGAACGAGTCCCAGACCGGGTGCGTCTCCTCGATGGGCAGAAAACGCAGCTCGGGGAAGACGACGCCCATCTGGTAGACGAGGTTGGCCATCTCGTGAGCGAAGAAGTCGTCGAAGATGACGAGGCCGCCCTTCAGGAGGTAGTTGCGAAGCCCCTCGGCCTCGCTCTCGGTGACGCGCCACTCGTCGGGTTCCGATACATATGCGATCGGGAACTGCGTGAGGCGCGGATCGTCAAAGGTGAGGACGTTGCCGCCCGTGGGGTGCTCGCGGGTGTCGAACAGCGTCAGTTCCCGGAGGATGGCGGAGATGTTGATGTCGGCGTCGGGATAGTCGTGGGCCCAGCCGCCCCAGCCACCCCAGCGCCGGGATCCCCCGTATGGCGAAGCGGTGCGGATGCGGACGAAGGTGAGGGAGCCGTCGTAGGGGTAGTAGGGGCAGCATTGGCGGGGTTCCACCAGAGCGGCGTGCCCCGGCAGAGGGGCTGGCTCCGGAGGGCGGGCGCGCTCCGGCACGGGCTCGGCCGCGACCGACAGTATTGTTACGGCGGTTGCCGCTACCAGGGTGCCGGCCCGGGCTGACATCTGCGGCCGTTACACCACGCGTCTCGGGAGCCGCGGATTCATGGATTGGATGATGCGGAGGAACCCGAGTTCCGTGCGCTCGGCGACGGTGTGGGGCAGCACGGACGGGTCATCGGGCCCGATGAGGGTGGCGACATCGCCGACCTCGACGGTCTTCTCCGCGCCGATGTCGAGGATCGTGTGGGCCGAGTTTACGCCGCCGGCGACCGGGTACAGGCGCCCGTTGATCAGCGCCTCGCAGGTCCCGTTCGCTTCGGATGGGTACCCGTCCGTGCGGCCGATCGGCAGCAGCGCCACCCAAGTGGCCCGGTCGGGCATGAAGGTGCGGTTGAAGCCCGCACTGTCGCCCGGCTCGAGGTGCTCGACCCGCACTACCCGCGTTTTCAGGCTGAACACGGGCTTGAGGTCGGCCATGTCCCTGGCTTCCTCGCCGCCGGGAGGGTTGCCGAACAGGGCGTTGCCGGGGCGTACCATGTCATAGTGCGCCTCGGGCAGGTGGAAGAGCTCGAAGGTGGGTGAGGCGTGGAGGGTGCCGAGCGGCAGGTTCTTGCCGCGGGCCCAGGCGAGCAGCTCCTCGAAGCGGGCGTGCTGCTCGCGATCGAAGTCCAGGTCGTGGGTGAACATGGTGTAGGTGCCGTTCACGTCGGCGTACTCGCTTTGGACGAGCTCCTCGATCCAGTTGCGGGCGCGCGTGTAGGGCATCCCCTCCCGGTTCATCCCCGTATCGACGAAGAGCTGGACGGGCACGGGACGGCCCAGCCGCCGGGACACGCTTTGCAGCCGCCTGGGCGCATCGTCCAGCCAGACGGATGGTAGCACGTGGTGCCGCGCCATCTCCTCGATCTCGTCCTCCGACCCCTCGGCCATGACGACGATCGGTTTGGTGACGCCTGCTGCGCGCATTGCGAGGGCCTCTTCGACGCGGACGGTGGCGATGCCACCCACTTGGGGCATGTCGGCGAGAAGCGGCCCGATGGCGCGGTCGCCCAGGCCGTAGGCGTTGTTCTTCACGACCGCGAGGATGGGCCGGCCGTTTGCCAGCCGCGCGGCCTCGCGGACGTTTTGGGTCCATGCGGCGCGATCCAGCTCGATCCACGGGTCGAAGCGGTCTGGGGTGTAGGTGCGGTCGGTCGTGGTGCCGATTGCAGCGGTGGGGGCGGCTGCGTTGCCTGACCGCGGATTGGAAGCACAGGCGGATGCTGCGCCGAGGCCCAGGGTGGTGCCGGTCACGTGCATGAAGCGGCGACGGGTAAGGGGAGATGGGCGATCCATGGGCCCTCCGGACGTGACTGACGGTCTGCGGAATGGGGCGAATCTACCGATCGGCACCGAGGTGGGCCAGAGACACACTCCGAGGTGACATCGACAAACGAAAGAATTAGTTTTTGAGCGCCTTCCTGGATCCCGTTACGGTCGGCGGAGCTCAACCCAAGAAAATCCTGGCAGATGATGAAAACCCGGATCCTGACACTGATCACGGGCGCGCTGACAAGCGTCGCCTGCGACGATTCCACTGGCGCACCGGATTCCTCCGGTCCTCCGGGCACCCTGGAGGGCCCGGACGTCATGTTGACCGCCGTGACCGAGGACGTCTACACCGTCGGGGCGTACATGGGCGAGGACTGGGAGAGCTTCGGCCTTCTTTCGGATGTTGCCTTCGACGGCGCTGGCAACGCCCACATTGTCGACATGCGCGCGGACCGGATCGTGGTTGTGGCTCCGGACGGGAGCTTCGTGCGCATGGTGGGGGGCTCGGGGGAAGGACCCGGGGAATTGCAGTCACCCATGTCGATCCATGTGTACCGGGACGGCGGCTATGTCGTCAACAGTACGCGCGCCATCGATACCTTCGCTCCCGGAGGGGTACACCTGCGGAGGATGCCGATGACGCTCGAGACCGGAAGCCCCCGCTGGGATGCCAAGGCACTTCCGGATGGGAGCTTTTTGTCCACCGTCTTTCGCTTCGATATCGAGCGCTACAACCAAGGGCTGGAACAACTGGATCCCACAGGTCGGCCAATCGAGATCTTCCCAATCGAACACGGAAAGCCTGAAGTCCTCTACACCGCCTGGGAGCTGCCGGAGGAAGATGCCGGAAGGAGAAATACAAGGTCCTCCTCGGATGGAGCCTCCCGGCTTTCAGCGGGCCGTGCGTTCGAGCCAGGCCTTCACCTGGCAGCAGTTTCCGACGGCCGCCTGGCGGTGGTGGACTCGATCGGCTACCGGATCAAGTTGATCGCGCGTGACGGTAGCGTGGTGGGCGCCGTGGAGCGGCCGATCACGCCGCTCCCGGTGACCGAAGCAATGAGGGATGCGCAACGGGAACGCTATGTCGCCCGGGAGGTGCCGAGCAACGTTGGCATCTTCCGCATCGATAGGGAAAACGTGGACAAGCTGACCTTCGCGGAAGAAGCGCCGGTCATCGCCAACATCGCCGTGGACTGGGAGGATCGGATCTGGGTCGAGAGGACGGGGGACGACGGGACCGGACCGGGCCCCACCGACATTGTGACGCCGGATGGGGACTATGTCGGGACGCTGGCTGCCGACGGGGTCCGGATCCCCAGCGCTTTCGGGCCAAACGGGCTCATGGCGTATATCGAGACCGACGATGTGGGAATTCAGGTCGTCCGGGTGATTCGTATGGATTCGTTGAAACCGGCACCACAGCGTAGCCCGAGTTGATCACTTGTCCACCAGGTCCGGAACCCTCTACGGGCCCGGAGGCCCAACAAACGCCCGGCCGTCCCGGACGACCACCGGCGTCCCATAAGCCTCCGAGAGCCCCCGGAATCGCTCCAGAATCGAATCCGCCATGACACCGGTGGCGACCTCGGACAGCCCGCGTCTACGAAGAAACTCGGTGCGGTCACCCGCCTCGAACAACTCGACGCCTTCGTTCAGGAGAAGAGGCACGAACTCCATCCCCGTCACCTGATCGCCCGCCACGGTCAGCAGACCAATCAGGCCCCAGAACGCGAATTCTCCGGGGTAACCGCCCGGCTCGCGCATCGCGTGATAGGCCAGCCCGCCGAACTGACGCACGAGCGGGCGCCCGCGGTACCACTCGACGCCATCGAACCCCCGGTGGCCACCGCCCAGATAGAGCGACGCGCCGGCGTCGATTGTCGCTCGGGCGAATTCGTCCTGCCATGCGTCGAGATCGGGCACGGGATCGTGACCGTCATCGTTCTGCTCTCCCGGCCCCACCTCCTCGAAATCGCCACCGTCCAGCTGATAGTGCTGGTAGTAGATGACGAAATCCGCATTCGCCGCCGCTTCCCTGACCGCCTCGAGGTTCCGATCCCAATCTGCCTGGTGGCCCAGCCAGACCCCGTTCACGTTGTCCAGCAGCAACTCCCGTTCGTCTCGGCTGGTGGTCGACGCCACCAGCGCGAACGTCACCCCGCCAGCCTCCAAATAGGCCGGAGCGAGGGCCGCTTCCATCGTGGTCCCGGTGCCCGCAAACGCTACTCCGTGCTCCCGGGCGGCCTCGATCGTCTCGCGGATGCCGCATTCCCCCAGGTCCCATGCATGGTTGTTTGCGAGCGACATCAGGTCGAACCCCGTGTCCGCCAGGTACTCCATCACGACCGGAGACACGGCGTGGGGCCCGCCCGTGTTGCCGGGGCGAAGCGCGCGCGGGATGTCGGGGTCGCCCGTGATGGTCACGTAGTCGGCCGGGACGCCACAGGGGTTGGCCTCCCCATTCACCGCCATCTCGAAATTGGTGAAGGCGATGTCGGCCTGTTCGACGATCGGCTGGACTGTCGCGAATGGCGTTTCGGCGACAAGGCGCGGGTCCAGCTTGATCAGCGCCTGCCCGGTGATCGCGAGCGTTACTTCCGGCGGGCCCGGCTCCGCGCCACAGGCAGCAAAGGATGCCGTCACTCCAGCCATGAAGAGTCGTCGAAATGTCATGTCCGCTTCCGTTCCGGGGTCAGGTTGGAAGGTAGTGCTTCCCGAACGGCCGAGGCACGTGTTGCAGGGACTTGCGGAAGGTCGGCCGGCGAAGAGACTCTCCACGGATGACAACCGGGGTTCGGATACTGATTGCGAGCGCGTTGGGCGGCACCCTCGCCTGCGGCGATTCCACGGGCGGGCCCAGTGTCGGCGGTCTTCCGGGCACCCTGGAGGGCCCCGACATCATGCTGACCGCCGTGACCGAGCACGTGTACACCGTCGGTGCGTACATGGGCGAGGACTGGGAGAGCTTTGGCAGGGTTACGGACGTTGCCTTCGACGGAGCCGGCAACGCACACATTCTCGACAAGGGGGCGGACCGCATCGTGGTGGTGGCCCCGGACGGGAGCTTCGTGCGCATGGTGGGGGGCTCGGGGGAGGGACCCGGGGAATTCCGGTCGCCCTCGTCGCTCCATGTCTATCGAGATGGTGGGTACGTGGTCGGTAGTCTGATGTTCATCGATGTCTTCGCTCCAGGAGGGGAACACCTGCGCAGGATGCCCGTGAACCCAATCACCGGAAGTCCCTTCATGGACACCAAGGCACTCCCGGACGGGAGCCTGGTTTCGATCGTCATTCGTGCTGACAGTACCGATCTCGCAAGACGGCGCAGCGGCTTGCCGTCACTGAAACCCCCGGGTCGACCCATCGAAGTGTTCCCCATCGAGCACGGGCAACCGGAAGTTCTCTACACTGCCTGGGAGCTGCCGAAGGAAGACGCCGGGAGAAGGAGCGCCGCAAGGCCCGATGGTCGACTCTCGGCAGGCCGGGCCTTCGAACCACGCCTTCACTTCGAGGCAATCTCCGACGGCCGCCTGGCGGTTGTGGACTCGATCGGCTACCGGGTCAAGTTGATCTCGCGGGACGGTCAGGTGGTGGGCGCCGTGGAGCGGCCGATCGCGCCGCTCGCGGTGACCGAGGCGATGAGAGATGCACAACGGGAACGCTATAGCGCCCGGAGAGTACCGAGCAACGTGGGCATATTCCGCGTGGAGCGCGAAAGCGTGGACAGACTGACCTTCGCGGACGAGGTCCCGGTCATCGCCAACATGGCTGTGGACTGGGAAGACCGGATCTGGGTCCAGAGAAGGGGAGAAGACGGGACCGGACCGGGGCGCACTGATATCGTCACCCCGGATGGCGGCTATATCGGAACGCTGCCCGCCGACGGAGTCAGGATCCCCAGCGCCTTCGGGCCAAACGCGCTCATGGCGTACATCACTACCGACGAGTTCGGAGTACAGGTCGTTCGCGTGATACGGTTGGCCTCGTTGCAGCCGCAGGCCACGGAAGGGCTATAGCCGATTCCCTAGGAAAGCGCCAAGAACGCTGCTTCCTCTTCTGCTCCGAAGCGACGAGACGCGGGGACACGTTCTCGTCGAACAGGAGTTTCACCGGGGCGGGATCGAAACGAGCCTGCGCTCGCGCTCCGCCGCGAAAGTCAACGCCGCTCGAATGTCGTCTGGTTCGAGATCCGGGAAATCCGCCAGTATTTCCGCTTCTGTCATCCCGGACGCCAAGTACTCGAGGACATCGTACACAGTGATCCTAAGCCCGCGAATACACGGTTTCCCGCCCCTCTTTTCCGGCTCCAAGGTGATGCGATCCAAGTGATTCATGCTCTAGAATACCCTTGGGACGGATCGGGGGTCAAATCCACGTTTGGCATTGGCAACTTGCCATTTCTCAAGCAGGCGGCCCCTCCGGATGCAGTTCACACACCGGCGGCTGCAACCGCGTCCACGACAGCGCGATGATCTTCCACGACTCGTCGTCGTTCCTTGTCAGCAGGAGCGCGTCGGCCCCGCAGTGGCTCAACTCCTCCCCCACATAGAAGTCGTACGGCGTCCAGACCATGGCGAGATCGCCGCTGACGCGCACCTCCGCGTCCCACATCCGCTCCGTCAGGACAGTCTCGCTCCCTTCCAGCCGGGCGATCAACTGGTCGCGCGTCGAGGTGGAGCTGGAGCGGGTGCCGTCAGCGGCCCGCTCCACCGAGTGCATCAGCACATCCGGGTGCATGATCTCACGGAGGATCTCGCCGTCGCCCGCGGCCAGCGCGTCGAAGATGCCCTGGACGGCGGCCAGGATGGCTTCGCGCTCGGCGTCGGTGGGCATGTGGTCGGACTGCTGAGTGGCAGGAGAGCTGCTCCCCGCAGCCGATGGGACCGCGGTGTTCGCAGGCTCGTCACTTGCGGCAGGGCCGCACGCAACCAGGCACACGGCAACAACAAGAGCGGCATTGGTGGTTCGATTCATTGTGGCTCCTCGTTTAGTCCGTACCAGGTACCTCTCTTCTGACCATGCATCTCCAGTTCGCGTTTCTGGACCAGCCGACGCAGCAGACGAGTTGCTTGGGCAGGGCCGAGCTTGCAGAGCTCTGCCACCTCCCGTCGCGTGATGCGGCCATGGGCCTCAACGTACTGGAGCACCAACTGTTCCTGCTGTAGCGGTTCAAATCCCCTTTGGCGAACATATTGCGATTCCAATCCCAACCGTCGGTAGGTTGCGGAAGAGAGCAGGTACGACTGCCCCTTCCCCCTGCCACGGGTTTCCACGAGTCCCATCTCAACAAGGCGCAGCAAGTGTCGGCGGGTCTCGGCCGGGGGATGTTGGATAACGGCCGAAGCGTCGAGGTTGGTTGTCCGGCGCTCCAGCCATAGATGACTGAGGAGGAGCAGATCCTGGAGCCTAAGAGGGCCATTCTGGCGTCCCTCCTCTACCAGTAGTCGGACAAACCCGAGGTTGGATTTACCGCCCGGCAGTACCACTGTGACGCTGATCGCAGTGCTCCGCTCATACGAAGGTGCTGGTCGCCCTCCACGAAGCTGTTCATAGAAGATCGTGTCGATACCGCGGGCGGTGCGCTCAACGATACCGGCGCGCTTGAAGGCATCTGCCAGAAGTGGATTGCGAGGTCGGGGATCAGTGACGAGCAGGTTGTCCAGACGAACGCCTTCGGGTAGTCCGCCAGGACTCGAAATCTGTAACCGCTCGTCGTGCCACTGAACGTGCACGGCGCCAAGGCGCGCGTAGTCGCGATGGATCAGTGCATTGGCAACCCCCTCCCGATAGGCTCTATGCGGGTAGTCCGGGACTCCGATCCGCACCATCCCGACGAAGAACTCCTCCTCCTGGTTGGTGGCACGAAAACGTGCTTCCAATTCATCCATCACCTTGAGCAGGGGCCACCGAAAGAAATCGTTGACCCTGACTTGTTCGCCGGACAAGCGTTGGAAGGCGACCTCATGGCCGGGAATGGCAGACGCGAGTTCCTGGGGTTGGCCGAATAGCAGTAGCCCCAGGATTCGGACAGTGACTTCGTCGCCATCCGTCTGAACCGCTCCCAGTGCCTTGGCCAAATCGAGGTCGCTCAACTCCAACAGGACGGGATCTGCGCGGCCTTGATTGTCTTTGATTGCACCGCGGAAGCGCACGAATTCCCTTGGATCCAGAGCATCCCAACCGATGTCCGGTACTGGCAATGTCGTATAGTCCAGAAGACCAAGATCAGCTTGGCGTGAGTGGACTTCGTGGAAATGAAGCGGTACGCAAGCGGGTCTGCTATCGCCACCCATCGCCCGGCGAAGATATCGGCCGTCTGTGGTTCCGACTGGTTGACGGGAAGCAGGTACCTCGATGATCAGCACGTCACCGTCCTTGAAGGAACAGACGTCGGCGCGAACGGTCTGAGATGGCCGGGTTCGACTGGCGATCAAACTCCGAATCATGGCGGGATCGATCTTGCCGGATCGGGTGCGTGGCTGAGCACCAGTTACTCGACCGTCGTCCTCCACTCCGACCAGAAGCCAGCCAGAGCTGGTATCAGTTCGGTTGGCCAAACAGACTACGGTGTCGATGAGGTCGCGATCCGACAGCTTTTTGCGGGATTCGGACCTGAATTCCACGTCGAGCGATTCGCCGGCATCCATCAGCTTCTTGACGAAATCGGGTGTCATTTGGGTCAGCGTTCGAGATCTTCAGTTGGGTCCGGTGAGGACGGTGCGCATCTGGTGCGACCTGAATTGGCGAAAATGATCATGATGCATAACAATTATAGATCATGATCATAACAATGAATCATGATGGCGGGTTGACTGATCGTCAACGTATGGGCAGCGATCTTGATGCCAACTACCCATCCGTCCACCTGGGCATTTGCTCGTTCGCGGCTGGTCTGCTTCTATCTCTACCGAACGATGACCTCGTCCACATTTGTCCAAGCAATCTCGCCGGCTGACGGCCAGCCGTCCGGGACCCGGCCCAAACCCACGATCCGGACACGCACCGCCCGCGCCGACGCGGCCGCCACCGGAACCTCGACGTAGACCCGGCCGCCCTCCGGCGGCTCGACAGCCGACCCGGCTCCGACCCCGGCCCGGGACGCCGCTTCCCCCACCTCACGCACCACCGCCCTGCCAAACCGCTCCCCGTCTCCGCTCACCGCCACCTCGACGCGGCGCGGGAGATACACCCCCGACCCGGGATGCTGCAGGAACCCCACCTTCACGGCTTCGACCGCCGCGCCCTCCCCCAGGTCGATCACTGCGGTGATTTCGTCGGCCTGGTAGCCCTGCCAGTGCCCGCCGCGCCGGTCGATCGAGCCGCGGATGCCATCCACCAGCCCGGCGTCGCCCGCCGCCGAGTAGAGCGACGACGACGCGGGCACCACCCCGACCGGCCGTCCCCGCGCCAGGTGCTCCACGAGGTTGCGCTCGCCGAAGTGATCGAACGCGAGCGAGCGGTCCATCACGGCGGCCGCCGCCGCACTGTCGGGCATCGGGGTGCGCGCCACCAGAGCCGGATCCTCGCCTGGCCGTAGCGGTCGCAGGAGGTAGCGGAAGCCCATCTCGCCGGGCCAGAGCGTGTACTCGTGGTGCGGGACCGCGCCCCAGGAATCGTCGCCGCCAACGCCCTGCTGCAGGTGGTCGACGTGAAGGGTGATTTCGTCGCGGGGCACCAGATCGGCCCAGTGGCGCTGTGCCTTCTGCTCGCCGGCGTCGAGGTCTTCCAGCGTGTAGGGCAGCGCCGAAAAGGACACGGTGGGCAGCCCCGTGACGAGCAGCCCGATCCCGGAGCGGTCGGTGACCGCCACCCACCGCGTGTCGGTGCGGGTGCCCGTCTCCTGGGGGCGCACGTAGGGGTGGGCGAGTCCCGCCACCGGTCCCGAGTAGCGCCCGACGGCCGCACCCGTGCGGCGGTCCCAGTAGTTCTCGTGGGGGCCGCGGCCGTACCACTCTGCCTGATCGAGGTCGCCGCGGAGCGTGAGGATGGTGCCGAATCGGGGCATCTCCGGGAGGTCCTCGTCGACATCGGTCAGATGTGCGGAGACCGCCACCGTTCCGTTGCGGTGGATCTCGTGGGACAGGGTGTAGTCGGCACCGATCGCCCGCAGTGAGAAGTGGCTGGTGACCGAGGCGCGGCGCCCATCGGCCGCGGCGGTAACCGTCATCGAATCCAAATGGCGGCCGGGCGCACGTCCCGCCAGCCGCCAGACCCCGGATCGAACCGGCTGGCCGCTTCCGTAGTCGTTGTCGGTGGGCGCCCGCCAGAAGTTGGGCGCGGGGCCGGAGTACAGCAGTTGGCGGCCTGCAAGTTCCAGTGAAGCGAGAATGCCCCGCCCGCGGTCGAACCGGAGCGCGAAGTCATCGCCCGTCACCAGCACGGCGTCCGGCGTCTCGGTCGTCACCAGGGGTCCGCCCGGCGGAGGAGCCTGAATCGGTGGCCCCTGCAGCAGCTTGAACTGTTCCCACCCGACCACCAGGCCCGCCGGGACCATGGGCGCATCGGTGCGCCTACAGAAGGTGACGTCGAGCAGGTATTCGACGCCCGGCCGGGGCACGATGCGAGTTTGTCGGCCATTCCGGGGCAAAAATGGCCGACAAACTGCGGCATCCCCCTCATTTGAGGGGGTGGAGCCGACCCGACCCGCGTCCCCGAGCTGCGGAAGCGCCAGCGTGACTGTGTCGACACTGCCGGCCGCCGTGGTCAACGCCGGCAACGACCCTGTAGCCACCACCTCGCCGTCCGCCAGCACCTCCCAGCTTCCCGCCAATACCGACAGATCGCTGAAATCGTACCGGTTCTTGATCGCGATCCGTCCTGCCGCCAGGTCCACCGCCGTCACCCGCACCGGCTGGTACACCTTCATCACCTCCCACGCATGCGGATGCAGCTGCCGGTCCGCCGACACCAGCCCATTCACGAGAAAGTTGCCGTCATTCCGCATGCCCGCAGGCCCAAAATCGCCGCCGTACGCCCAGTAGCGTAGCCCGCGCTCGTCGGTCGCACGCATCGCCTGGTCGACCCAGTCCCAGATGAACCCGCCCTGCAGCCGCGGATGCGCGTCGATGACCTTCCAGTAGTCGGCCAGATTGCCCACGCTATTCCCCATCGCGTGGGCGTATTCCACCAGCAGAAACGGCTTCTCGGCACCGGACCGCGCGTACCGCTCCAGCCAGTAGGGCCGCACATACATCGGCGCCACGATATCGATGTTGTCGCGCTCGCCGGATGGCTCGTACAGGATCGGCCGGCTCGGATCGCGCGCGCGGATCCACGCCGCAGTCGAGTCGAAGTTCTCCCCATCCCCCGCCTCGTTGCCCAGCGACCAGATGATGATCGACGCGTGATTCTTGTCCCGCTCCACCATCCGCACCGTGCGATCCATGTGCGACGCCAGCCAGTCGGGCCGCCCCGCCAGCGTGACCCCCGGTTCGAATCCCATCCCGTGCGACTCGATGTTGGCCTCGTCCACGACATAGAGTCCGTACTCGTCCGTCAGCTCGTACCAGCGCGGCACATTCGGGTAGTGGGCGGCCCGCACCGCGTTGATGTTGAGCTGCTTCATCAGCCGGATGTCCTCGATCATCGACGCCTCGTCGACCACGTGGGCACGGTCGGGGTCGTGCTCGTGCCGGTTGACGCCCCGCACGACGATGGGCCGCCCGTTCACCCTCAGAATCCCGTCGACGATGTCCACCCGCCGAAACCCGACCCGCGCCGAAACCACTTCGGCCACCTCGCCCTGCGGCCCCACGAGCGACATGACCAGCCGGTAGAGCGCCGGCGTCTCCGCGGTCCACTGGCGCGGTTGTTCCACAACCATCGTGCCCGTCGCCTCGACCTCGCCTCCGACCGGCACGTCCAGCGACAGCACCTGAGGCTCCGCCCAGAGCGCCTGCCCCTCCGGATCCAGCAGTTCGTAGCGCACCTCGTGCGAGCCCGCCGTCCCCAGCCCGCGATTCGCGACATTCACGGTCAGTCGCAGCAGCCCGCCCTCGTACGCATCGTCGAGCGTCGCCTCGGCGAAGAAGTCGCGCAGATGCGTCGCTGGCATCGAAACCAGGTACACGTCCCGGTCGATCCCGCTGATACGCCAGAAGTCCTGGCTCTCCAGGTAGCTGCCGTCGCTCCACTTGTACACCTCGACCGCGACCACATTCGTCCCCGGCCGCACCGCGTCCGTCACGCGGAACTCGGCCGCCGTCCGACTCCCCTCGCTGTACCCGATCCGCTCGCCGTTCACCCACACGAAGAACGCGGAGTACACCCCGTCGAAGTGCAGGAAGATCTCGCGCCCGTCCCAATTCGCCGGAAGCTCGAACGTCCGCCTGTACGATCCAACCGGGTTGTCGTCATCCGGGATGTCGGGGGGGTTGGGGGGGAAGCTGTAGAACTCGTCGCGGTAGACCGGGTATCCATAGCCCTCGAACTCCCAGTTGCCGGGAACGGGGATGACCGCCCACCCGGACGCGTCGAAGTCCTCCTCGAAGAAGTCCCGCGGCCGCTCGTCGGGGCGGGGCACCCAGTGGAATCGCCAGTCGCCGTTGAGGCTGAGCCGGAACGGGGAGTCCTCGGGCCGGTTCTCGACGGCCGCGTCAACGGTCGCAAACGGCGTGAACGAGGCCCGGGGCGGCTCCCGGTTCTCGGCGAAGACGGCCGGGTCTTCCCAGTAGGGGGTGGGGGCGGGTGGGTCGAGGCAGGCGGAAGCGGCAGCGGCGATCGCCGCCGCGAGGGCGATGCAGCTTGTACGGCGCACAATAGCCTCGGGTTTTTGCTGTGTGCGTTCAGGCCAGCATCAAACGCTCGCCCTTGGGTTCTGGCACGGACCGTCCCAACTCCTGTGCCCTTTCGATCCAGAACTGCATCGCGTCCTTGACGTTCTGCAACGCGGTCTCCTGATCGGTTCCGTGCGCCATACACCCAGGCAACTCGGGCACCTCGGCGACGAACGCCTGATCGTCGTTGCTCCAATAGAGAATGATCTCGTACTTGTGCATCAGTCGTCTCCTCCCAGCCTCTCGAAGAGGTGGTGGCTGCCCCGGACTCGCTCGTCGAATCCAAGATACCGCATTAGGGCGCGCAGGTCGTCGAAGCGAACGTTCGCGTCGGACCGGCCCCGGAGTATCGTCTGTATCAGCCGCTTGCGTCGACCCATGGACTCTCCTATTCCCCTCACCAGAATATCACATACAACACCGCCGCCCCCGCGATCACCGCACCCGCCCACCACTTCGCTCCCGTCGCCGGCTCCAGATCCACATGCGCCGCCGACTTCGGCAGCCTCCGCGGCTCGTCCAAACCCTGACGTAACGTAAGGGTCGCCATGAACGCCGAAATCACCAGGAACGTGATTGCCATGTGGTGCAGGAACGCGACTTCGGGGAAAAGCCACAGCAGCAGTCCGTAGACAGGAATCCCCATGATCATCCCGCCGAATGCGGCAGCCGGCGGGGTCCGTGGCACGAACAGCCCGAACAGAAACGCCGCCACGATCCCCGGCGAGATGAACCCCCAGAACATCTGGATGTACTCGAAGACGCTGCCGGCGCTGGCCACCACCGGCGCCCACAGACAGCCGACCAGCACCAGCACCGCGGTGGTCCACCGCCCGATCACCATCAGCCTCCGCGACGACGCCTCGGGCCGCAGATGCCGCTTGTACAGGTCGACGCTGAAGATGGTCGCGGCCGAGTTCAGCATCGAGTCGAGCGAGCTCATCACGGCGCCGAAGAGCGCGGCGAACATGGCGCCGGTGAGCCCCGCGGGGAGCAGTTCGCGCATCATGACCGGGTAGGCCTGATCGGGGTTCGTCACCTGATCGGCGAACAGCTCGGCCGCCATGATACCGGGGAAGATGATGATGAACGGGATCACGAGCTTGATGAACCCGGCCAGAAACAGCCCGCGCTGTCCGTCCGCCAGACTGCGCGCCGCGAGCGTCCGCTGCGTGATGAACTGGTTCAATCCCCAGTAGAAGAGGTTCGGGATCCACAGCCCGCCGATGAAGACCGCGAGCCAGGGCATCTCCGGGTGATTCCACGGGAGGACGGTGTGCAGCTTGCCGTCGGCGGCTTCCAGGAAGGGCTCGATCCCGCCCATCGCGCGAAACCCGAGCACCGTCACCACGATGCCGCCCAGGATCAGCGCCACCCCCTGGATCAGGTCGGACCACACCACCGCCTTGAGCCCGCCGTAGATCGTGTAGCCGCCGGCCAGGATGCCGATCAGCCAGATCCCGAGGTTCGTGTCGATCCCGAAGATCGATTCGAGCGCGAGGGCTCCCGAATAGAGCACGGTGGCGAGTGCGACGAAGACGTAGGCCGCCATGATGAAGCCCGCCATCAGGGTGCGGGTGCGCACGTCGTAGCGAAACTCGAGAAACTCCGGGATCGTGTAGATGCCCGCCTGCAGGAACTTCGGGAGGAAGAAGAGCCCGACCAGCACCAGCGTGACCGCCGCCATCCACTCATAGCTGGCGATGGCCAGGCCCAGTTCGTAGCCCCGGCCTGCCATCCCCACAAAGTGCTCGGTGGATATGTTCGACGCGATCAGCGAGAAGCCGATCAGCCACCAGGGCAGGTTGCGGCCGGCCAGAAAGTAGTCGGCCGCGTCGTGCTTGCCGCGCGAGGCGTACAGCGAGATGCCGACGACGACGAGGAGAAAGCCGACGAAGGCGGCGATGTCGAGCGGTTGAAAGGACATGCAGGTGGCTCCAGGTTTCGAGCAGGAGCCAACCTAACCGAGAGGCCTCGAATGCGCATCCGGATGTTCAGCGGCATCGTCGCGGTGGTGGTTTTGTCGTGTGTGACAGGGTGCGGGGATCGGGGGACATCGACGGGAGCGGGGTCTGGCTGGGCTCGGCCCGATCAACCCGACGGTGGCGCCGGAACCGAAGTCGCCGCCCGGACCGAAGTCGCCGCCGACCCCTGGCCCGACCGGCACTCGGAATATCACGACAGCGTGGGCGATGGCCCGGAGTACCGCGCCATCCAGGCGGGGCTCGCGCGCGGCTGGAACACCTGGGACAGCCGCGATGTGCTGCGTTACGTGCTGTTGCCGGAAGGGCTGGCCGTGGACCTGGCGATCAAGCGGCACGCATGGCTCGAAGAGGGCTACCTGGGTGACGCGCTGATCGGGCGGCGTGGCGACGATGTCGAGGTGATCCGCCCCGGCGTGCACGCTCTCGACGGCTCGTACATGAGGCTCGACATCGAGTGGCAGGGGCTCTCGGCCACGGTCGAGGCGGGGCATGCGGGCGATGATCTTGTGGTGCTGGTGACGCCGAGCGAGATCGGCGACGCAGGCGAAGCGCAATTTGTCGGCCAAAATGGGGCCGAAATGGCCGCCAACGATCCGCAGACGGCATTTGTCGGCCAAAATCGGCCGGAAATGGCCGACAACGGTGGCCACTACGAGCTGGTTGTCAGTGCGGGACTGGCCTGGAACCGCGCGGGAGTAGTCGAATCGAGCGAAGACGGCCCCGTCGCCCGGCTGCCGTCCGGGACGCACACGATCCATGTTGTGGGCACCCCGGAGCGCGACCCCTACACCGAGACCCTGCTTCCACACCGGGTCGTGCGTCTCGACCAGGCAGCCGGCATCTCCACCGGCCGGCCCCGCAGTCTGGACGACATACGCGCCGCATTGAACGCCGCCGAGCAGTCCCTGCAGGCCCGCGCCGAGGGCTACGGCGATCTCGCCGACGCCTACCTGGCCGTCACCTCCGGCATCGCCTGGAACACCATCTACGAGCCCCGCCACGACCGGGTGGTGTCGACCGTGGGCCGCCTCTGGAACCAGGAATACGGCGGCGTCGCCCTCTTCGGCTGGGACAACTTCTTCCTGGCCTACATGACCGCGCTCGACAACCGCGAACTCGCCCTCGCCAACGTCATCGAGCACCTGCGCGGCGCCACGGCCGAGGGATTCCTGCCCAACGACAACCGGGGCAACGGCAGCAAGTCCTGGGACCGGTCACAGCCCCCGGTGGGCGGGATCATGGTGCGGGAGGTTTACCGGCGATATCCGGAGCGCTGGTTCCTCGAGGCCGCCCTTGACCCGCTGCTGGCCTGGAACCGCTGGTGGCCGACGAAGCGGCTGAACGAAGGGCTGCTCAGCTACGGTACCCACGAGGCGCAAAACCCGTTCGACGAGCCCGCCGTGCGCACGAAGACCACCGCCGGCTACGAGTCCGGCATGGACGACTCGCCGATGTACGAGGACGTCCCCTTCAACCCGGAGAAGAACACGCTCGAGCTGCAGGACGTGGGGCTGACGAGCCTCTACATCGCCGATTGCCTGGCGCTGGCGGAGCTGGCGGCTCTGCTGGGCCGGGACGCCGAGGCCGAGGAGCTGACGGAGCGGGCGCGTCGCTTCTCGGAGGCGCTCGACGGCCTGTGGGTCGAGGAGCGCGGCTACTACCTGAATTATCGGACGGACCTCGGCCGGCCCTCGACCCGGCGCTCGCCGACGCTGTTCTATCCCCTCCTGGCTGGAGTGCCCGCCGCGCCGCGCGCCGAGCGCATGATCAGGGAGCATCTGCTCAATCCGGCTGAATTCTGGGGGGACTACGTCCTCCCCTCCACGACGCGCGACGACCCCTCCTTCCCTCGCCAGCGATACTGGAAGGGAGCGATATGGCCGCCCTTGAACTTCCTCACCTACCTCGGGCTGCGAAGAGCGGAGGCCTACGGTGTGGCGTCGGAGCTGTCGCGGCGTTCGCTGGAGATGTTCGTGTCCGAGTGGCGCAGGAAGGGGTACGTGAGCGAGAACTATTCGTCGATCACGGGGGCGGGCGACGACGAGCGGCTGTCGAGCGATCCGTTCCACTCGTGGGGCGCGCTGTTCGGGATCATGGCGTTTGTTGAGGCGGGGTATCTGGCGGGGCCGGAGGAGCCGCTGTAGGCGACCTGCAACCAATCACGCAATCGTGGTGTCCACACGGTATAGTCGCATGTAGCAATCCGAGTTCGTGAGGGTGGGATCGATGGCTCCAGGCCCGTTCAGGCAAATGCGCCCGCAGTCAGGTGTGATTCTGATGGCGGCTCTTGGCGCGTGTGCGCTCGCGCCGGACGACGGCGGCCCGCGCATCGTCGAAAACACTCTGGCGTCGAGCTGGCAGTCGACGGAGCGGGCCACATGTTCGTGATTCCTGAGACCGCGCGGGTGGAACCGGGCACCGCTGTCGATGTGTTCCGTGAGGACGGGGTGTTCGTCGGCCGGCTTCCGGTTCCGGAAACCGAGACGCTGACGTACCAACGGGGTGCCCACGCGACCCCCGAATACCTGCTCTTCGCCGGTGCGGATGACGCGGGCACACCCTACGTCACTCGGCTGAGGATCGGGCGGTAGCCATGTCGTCGTCGAACTCCGCCGCTGCCCGCGTTGGGGCACTGTCCCCCGATCTGGGTTTGCCGGGGGCCGGTGACCGAAATGCAACCAATGACACTGGTGCGGGTGTCATCGGTCGGAAGGCGGGAGAACCGGCGCACGACCGGAGATTCGGCTCGGTGACCGAAGCGCAACTCATACAGCGGCTCAAGGACGGAGATCAGACGGTCGCGCGCACGCTGTACGATTCGCACGTCGACCGGATCTTCCGGCTGTGCTATCGGTTCGCGGGCGAGTACGATCTCGCGCAGGACTTCACGCAGGAAACATTCGTGCGCGCATTCACCAAGATCGGCATGTTCCGCGGCGAGGCGGCGTTCGGCACCTGGGTCGCGGCGATCGCGACGACGGTTTCGCTGAACCAACTGCGCAAGATCAAGCGCTTCCGCACCCGCGAGGTGGAGCTGGACGAGGGCATGCGCGGCGGGCGCGCTCGCTCTGCCATCGAACCCGACGTCCGGGCGGACTTGCACCGCGCGATCGACAACCTGCCCGAGCGCAGCCGCGCCGTGTTCATTCTCCACGATGTCGAAGGCTACACCCACGAGGAGATCGGCAAGATCCTCGGCATCCACACGGGGACCTCGAAGTCGCAGCTGTTCCGCGCTAGGCGCAGGCTGCGCAAGGCGTTGGCGGTGCATGCGGGGGAGTGGGCGTCATGAGGGACCTCGATCGGTTTGCGGAGTTCCTGCAGCGCGAGGGGGTAAGCTACAACGAGCCGTCCGAAGTCCCTGCGGAAGCCATTTGGAGGGGTGTGGAAGAGGGTCTGGCGGACACCGCTGCGGCGTCTTCGAGTGCGACCGGCGGGCGCGGTGAGGCAGGTGCGCCTGCGGGTGGCGACCTGGCTGCCGATGCCCCGATCCCCGCGTCTGGCTACCACACCCCACCGCCGCCCCCTCGCGGTGAGATGTGGGAGCGGATCGAGACGTCCTGGGCGCTGCGACGTACGGCCGCTTCGGCCTCCGGCGACGCTCGCGCGGCCCTGCGCTGGCGCCCTGCGTGGACTGGCCGGCGCGGGACGACAGGGTGGGTCGCGGCGCTTGCAGCGGCAGCCTCCCTCGTGCTGGGCATTGCACTCGGGCGCGGGACGCGCGATGCGCAGCCCGGCGAGATGGCGGTGCCGACGGCCGTTGCGACCCCCAATGCCGCAGTGTCCGAAGTGATGACACCGACCGTCGCAGCGGCTTCGGAACAGCCGGGGGAGACGGCAGATCCCGGTACCTCGGCTACGGAGGTGGCGAGCGCCGAAATGGCCGCTGTGGCCGCATCGTTCGACATACCCGAAGGCGTGGAGTTGGAAGCTCGCTCCCTGGTGGCGGTCAACGCTCCGGTGGAGATCGCGGCGGTTCGACGCGACCGATTCGAACCCGAGCACGACTACATCACGGCCCGGCACCTGGGAAGGGCCGCCAACCTGCTCACGGCCTTCCGGACGGATCGGCGCACCCCCGAATCCCAGCAGGATCTGGCGCATTGGGCGCGAGAACTGCTCGTAGATACCCGCATGTTCCTGGGATTGTCCGATTTCAGTTCGCGGATCGAGCAGGTCCTCCTGGAAGACCTGGAACTCGTCCTGATCCAGATCGCCGGCCTGGGGCCAGGCGCGCCGGATTTCGAGTGGGCCCTGGCGCGTGAGAGCATGGAGCGGCGGGGCACGCTGACAAGACTGCGGGCCGCGAGCGCGGAAGGTGAGATATGACAAGGGGAGACCGAGCCGCACGTGTGAATGCGGTCAACGATAGCGGAGGAAGAAAGATGAAGAGCCGATACGCGACGACCAGCGGCAAGTCGATGATGACAGCTGCCGGGATGGCCCTGGCCCTTCTCCTGGTGGCGGACGCAACGGCGATGACCGCCGGATCCGTGCCTGCAAGGGGAAGCGGTCGTCTCACCGCGCAGAATGTTGTAGAGGAAAGACTGTTCCTGGAGGCGAGGTCGCTGATCAACCAGACGAAGTGGCAGGAGGCCGCCAACAAATTCCGAGAACTTCGCGCGAAATTCCCCAGAGGCTACCACGCAAACGATTCATTCTACTGGGAAGCCTTTGCCCGTCACCGATTGGGCGCAAGGGAACAGGCTGTTCTGCTCCTCGACAACATGCTGGAGAGCGTGCCCGATACCATTTCGGTCGACGGATTGGACTACCATCGCGTCAACGACGCGCGCCAGCTCCGTCTTCGGGTCCTCGGAGAGATGGCGGAGCAGGGCGATCCCCGTGCAGCTCAAGAAGTGCTGCGCCAATCGGAGCTGGCCATCGGACCGGCATTGGACACCGTTGCGACCGTGATGACGCAGACCATGGATTCGCTTGTGACCGTGATGGCACCTGCCCTGGATTCCGTGGCGACCGCCACGGCGACGACCCTGGACTCCCTTGCGACCATTACAATACCGTCCGTCGACACTGTCGAAGAAAGGACCCAAGCGGCGTTTGAACTGCTGTCCGACACGGACCGTGATGCGGTTGTGCGGTTGAACAACGTCACGTTTACGTCACTTGGCGACCTGTGGGAGGCTCTTTCGGATGGGGTCTTCAGGCTCAACACCAGGCGCCAACTGCCGGAGCACTGCGAGGACGCATCGGTTCAACAGGAGGCCCTGACGGCACTGATGCGACTGGACACGGATCGCATCGACATCCTGCGCGGCGTGATTGAGCGAGACGACGAGTGCTCCGTCAATCTGCGCGCATACGCGGTCGAGCGACTCGCGCGCGAAGAGACCGAGGAAGCACAGCGGGAACTGATCGCGCTGGCCACTGGCCATCCGGATTCAGAGACCAGGCGGTCGGCGGTGCAGGGCCTGCGGCGGTTCGACACCCAGGCAGCCGTGGACGCCCTCGCGAACGTTCTCACTCAATCGGACGACGCGGAGATCCAGGAGGCGGCAATCCAGGGACTTCGGCGCAGCGAAAGCGCGGCTGCCCTCACCGCTCTCGAAGTCTATGCGGCGGACGCGTCCAAACCGGAGGATCTCCGCGAAGACGCCATCGTGGCATTGGGAAGACGCAACGATGTCGAAGCCGGGGTCCTGATCCGGCTCTACCCTGCACTCGATACCGAAGAGCTGAAGTCCGCTCTCATAACAAGATTGCGACGAATCGCGGAGAGTGGGGACGAACTGGCACAGACCTGGCTCTACGATCTGGCATTCGACGCCGGCGAGGCGACCGAGATTCGCTCGGACGCTCTTGACGCCTGGTCGCGGAGCCCGTCGCTGGAAGTGTCAGGCTTGGTGGAAGCCTACGGGCGGTTGAGCGAATCCAGCCTGAGAGAGCGCATCTTCTACGCCCTTTATCGCAATGCGAATCGATCCGAGGACGAGGCCGTCAAGACCGAGCTCGTGGGCAAGATGATCGAACTCGCTCGCATGGAACCCGATCCGGAGGTGCGTGAAAGAGCCGTATACTGGCTGGGCAGAACCGGATCTCCGACGGCGGTCGAGTTCCTCCTCGAATTGTTGCGTGCACCTCCCAAGGATACCTTGCCAAAGTTCAGGTGATCCAAATAGATGCGGAGGTACAATCATGGTGTATGCGTCGGCTCGGGCAATGACTGCGGTGGCGATCCTGCTGGCGGCAGCGTGCGGCGGTGGAGACGGCAGCGCGGATTCCGGCGTCCTGCCCGATGTCCCCACCTTCGAGGGCACGATAGATCTCGAGATCGGTGAATTCGAGGGTGATGACCCTTACCTGTTCACCTACATCGGCCATGTCGCAACTGACGAACAGGGACGGATCATCGTTGCCGACACGCGGACCAGCGAGATTCGCGTCTTCGAGCCCGACGGACGCTTCGCCTACCGCTTCGGCGGTCCCGGCGAGGGTCCCGGGGAACTGACCGACCCCTCCTTTCTGGAGTTCGGTCCGGATGACGGACTCTGGGTGCGCGAGAGCACCCGGTTCAGCGCGTTCAGCCTTGATTCGGCGGGCGCAGAGTTTCAGAGGGTTGTGAGAAGTCCCAACGTCGGGATGGTCGGAGTCATGGGTCCCTTCACCTTCGACCCGGACGGCCAACTGGTCGCTGTTGGCTCCCTGTTTGACGGCGAGGGGAGCCGGCAAGTTCGACTGCGCCTGAATGCCGACGGAAGGGTGGACACTCTTCATTTGGCTGCTGCGGAGCGCCAGTCCGCGGGCCAGACGACGGTGCCGGTCGAAAGGGGGCCCTTCAGGGGTATCTCCTACCTTCATCAACCGTTCGGACCGAGGTGGATTCACGCCCACGCCCGTGGAGGTGCATGGGCAGAGGCGGTCACGTCCGAGTATTCGATCAACTACCATGCGCCGGACGGCACCGTGTCGCTGATCGAGGGTCCTTCGTTCCCTGGACCGCCACTCAGCGCGGATGACCGGGAACAGGCGCAGACCCGCATGGCCCGGGAGGTGGACCGGGCCGGGATCGTGGAACACCCCTTCGGCATTCCCGAGCGCAAACCTCCGCTGGCGGGAATGTTCTTCGACCGGCATGACCGCCTGTGGATCGAGAAGACGCCGGCCAGCGGGGCGACGATGCGCGAGGCCGACGTCTATGACGGCACGACACTCACCGCGACGTACCGGTGGCCGCGCCGCATTCAGGACTACCCGGCGCCATGGGCAACGGAGTCGCTGCTGTACGGCGTGACCGCGGACTCGCTCGGCGTCCAGCGTGTGGCACGTGTGCGGTTCGCCCCGGCATCCTGAGTCGGGGTCCTACGCCTCCATCACATCCGCCGACCAGGTGACGTCCACCGCCCCCTTCAGACTGCACGCCGTCGGGCACTTCGCCACATGGGTGGACAGCGCCCGGTCGACTTTGTCCTGCGGGGCGCCGGCGGGCAGCCGGATCGTGTAGTGGGCGTGAATCTTCGTGAGAACCACCATGCGGTCCACCACCTCGTTCACGCCTTCCGCCTTCACGCTGATCGCGTCGTTCGTCATCGGGATCCCGCGCACCTCCAGTGCGCCGTTGAGGGTCCCGAGTAGTCAGCCGGCCGCCGCCGCGACCAGGTAGTCGACCGGGAGGGGCCGGTCGGGTTCGTCGTCCAGGCGGTAGTGGGCCTTGATCGGGCCGTGGACGCCGAAATCGACCTCGGTGCCGTCCTCCAGGGTGGCGCGGCGGTGGATCCCGTCCACCTTGGCGACGGCGGAGCGGGCGGTGTAGAACGGTTGGCTCATGCTGGGACCTCGTCGGACGTGGGTTGCGACTGCCGGGAAGGTATTCGGGTGGCGGAGTGGGGGGAAGGCGGAGTCGGGGGAAGGCGACGGCGTACATCCGGCAAAGGGACTGAAGTATATCCGATAAAGGCGATTGAGTATATCCAGTGAAAGCGTCTCCTCCGTGTCAGCCCGCCGCCGCCCTTCCCACGATCCGCTCGTACAGCTCCGGATCCGTGGCGCCCTCCGTGTTGATCACGAGCACGCGGGACCGCTCGTCCAGCCCGATCGCGCGGCGCAACTCCGTGTTGCTCGCCGCATCGACCAGCCCCAGCAGCCCCGCCACCCCCGACTCCCCGCCCTCGAACGGGTCGCCGAGTTCGCCCCGGGCCGCCGCCCTCATGAGCGGCGCGATGCCCTCGTCCCGCACGGTCATGAAGGCGTGGGCACCGATGCCCACGACCTCCCAGGCCAGCGGCGAGATCTCGCGGCAGCTCAGCCCGGCCATGATCGTGTCCAGGTCGCCCAGCGCGGCCCGGGGCTCGCCCGCGGCACCGCTGCGGTACAGTCCATCGGCCGTCTCGGGCTCCACGATGACCGCGACGGGACGATCCGGCCCCAGCCGCTCCCACAGGTGGCCGATCACGGCGGCCGCGAGACCACCGACGCCGCCCTGGATGAAGACGTGGGTGGGTGGCGGCCCCTGCCGAGCGGCCTCCTCGACCATGACCGTGTATCCCACCATCACCACGCGGGGGATCTCCATGTAGCCCGGGTAGGAGGTGTCCGAGATCACCGTCCATCCGTTGTCGCGGGCATCGCGGGCGGCCTGCGCGACCGCGTCGTCGTATTCACCGTTGACGCGCACCACGCGGGCGCCGAACGACCGGATCGCCTCGGCGCGCACCTCGGTGACGTGGCCTGGGAGGTAGATGACGGCGTCCAGGCCGAACATGCGGGCGCCCCACGCGACGGCGCGGCCGTGGTTGCCGTCGGAAGCACAGGTGACGGTGGGCGCCGGGTCTGCGCCGTCACGGGTGGCGGCCGGCGCGGGCGCCGAACGGTCCTGCCCGCTGCCGGTCGGTGCCGGGCCTTCGCCGCGATCCCCGCGCCGACCCTCCCGGGCCGACCCCGGCTGCCCTGTGAAGCCCCGCGTGCCCCCGTCCGTATCCTCACCCATCATCACCTGACGCACACCGTACGCCCCGCCCAGCGCCTTGAAGCTCCCCAGTCCGAAGCGGCCGCTCTCATCCTTTACACCCACCCACTGCAGCCCCAACCGGGAAGCCAGATTGTGAAGGGAACGGAGCGGCGTCGGCTCATATCCGGGCCAGGAGCCGATTTCGGCGTGCGCGGCCTCGTGGGTACCGGCATCGAGGATTGCCTCGAGGTGCTCGGGATAGCGTCCGGGTGCGGCGGTGTTGGGGTTGAGTGTCCAGGGCACGGGCGGGGGCTCCGGGGCATGGGAGGAAAAATCCGGTGAACCTTATTACCTTCCTTGGGCTATGGATCTGCGTCAAATGTTTAGGAGTAGTGTGAAGCTCCGCAGGCCCGAGCCGCACGAGGCGCTGCCGGGCCGGGCCGAGCCGCTGAGCGTGCCGGACACACACTACGTGAGCGGGAACAGGATCAAGTCCCCATTCCCGCAGGGACTCGTGCAGGCGCACTTCGGGATGGGATGTTTCTGGGGCGCCGAGCGGATCTTCTGGGAATTGCCGGGCGTCTATTCGACGGCAGTCGGGTATCAGGGCGGGCTCACCCCCAACCCCACCTACGCCGAAGTGTGTTCGGGACGGACGGGGCACGCCGAAGTGGTGCTCGTCGTCTTCGACCCGGACAGGATCGCCTACCAGACGCTCCTCGCCGCCTTCTGGGAAGGGCACGACCCGACCCAGGGCATGCGCCAGGGTGGCGACGTGGGCACCCAGTACCGGAGCGCCATCTACACGGTCGGTGACCGGCAGCGGCACCAGGCGGAGGAGTCGCGCGACCGCTATCAGGGCCGACTGTCCGGCGTGGGCTTCGGGGCCGTCACCACGGAGATTGTGGACGCGCCCGCCTTCTACTACGCCGAGGAGTACCACCAGCAGTACCTGGCCAAGAACCCGGGCGGCTACTGCGGACTGGGGGGCACCGGGGTGTCCTGTCCCAGCGGTATCGGCGAGGCGGTGGAGTAGGCCGATGGAGGAGGCCTTCCCCGCATGACGCCGGCGACGAATCGCGCGCAGAACGGCCCGAAATGGCGGGGCCGTCTCTTCGACATCATCTTCGAAACCGACACCCACCGCGGGGCGCGGGCCTTCGATATCGTCCTGATCATCATTATCCTGGCCAGTGTCTTTGTGGTGATGCTCGACTCGGTGGAGTCGATCGGGGAATCGCACCACCAGCTGCTGTACGTTCTCGAGTGGGTGTTCACTGCGCTGTTTACGCTCGAATACGCGGCGAGGCTGGCGTCGGTGCAGTCGAAACGCCGCTACGCGCTGAGCTTCTTCGGCATCATCGATTTCCTGGCGATCATCCCGACCTACCTGAGCCTCCTGCTGCCGGGCTCGGAGTATCTGGCGATCATCCGGGTGCTGAGGGTGCTGCGCGTTTTCCGCGTGCTGAAGCTGGTGCGGTACCTGGGCGAAGCGAGGACGCTGGGGCGCGCGATGGCGGCCAGCCGCTACCGAATCATCGTCTTCCTAATCACCGTCATGACCCTGGTGGTCGTCCTGGGTTCGATCATGTACCTGATCGAGAGCCCCATCGAGGGCACGGATTTCACCTCGATTCCGGCGTCCGTCTACTGGGCGGTGGTCACGTTGACGACCGTCGGTTTCGGCGACATTACTCCGGACACCACGATCGGGCAGATCCTGGCTTCGCTGATCATGCTGATGGGGTATGGCATGATCGCCGTGCCGACGGGAATCGTCAGCGTCGAGCTGGCGCATGCCGCACAGACCGCACGGGAGGCCGGAGTGGTCGCGCCGACGCTGATGGTGGGCACGGAGGAGATGATGTGCTCGGGGTGCCGCAGCGCCGGGCACGATGAAGATGCGCGATTCTGCAAGAAATGTGGGGGGACGGTCATCGCCGTCCTGCTTGAATGAGTGACAGGAAGCATCCCGATCCTGGCGGGCCGCTCCCGCCGGACGTGGGCCTTGGGGATGAGGATCCGCTGGCCTCGGCCCGGGAGGAGACCATCGAGGTCCTGAGCGAATGCTTTGCGCGGGACGTGCTGACGGTCGAGGACTTTGAACGGCGGGCGGAGCTGGCGCTCGCGGCCCGCACCATGACCGACCTGGGTGCGGCGATCGACGGCATCGAAACCGGCCCGCTCGCCGCGACCACGCAGGATCCGTCGCTCGCACGGCTGAAGCGGGCGACGCCCGATCTTCCCGCGTCGCGCATTCGACCCACCGACCGCGCGATCGCGGTGTTCGGAGAGACGAAGCGGGCCGGGCGGTGGATTCCGGCGCGGCAGACCACTGCGGTGGCCGTGATGGGATCGGCCGTGATCGACCTCCGCGAGGCGCAATTCGGCCCGGGCGAGACGGCGGTATCGGCGCTGTCCGTCATGGGATCGGTCGAGATCATCGTGCCGCCGGGGCTTTACGTGGAGTGTGCCGGCTCGGCCGTCATGGGTTCCTTCGAGGAGCAGCGGCAGGTCGACGCCACGCCCTTTGGCGCCGGCGCTCCCTACCTGCGGGTGGACGGCTTCGCCCTCATGGGATCGGTCGAGATCAAGTACCGCTACGCCGGCGAGTCGAAGCGCGAGGCGCGCCGCCGTCGTCGCTCGGAAAAGCGCGAGGCGAAGCGCCGGCTGCGGCAGGAGCGGAAGGAACGGAAGAGGCTCCGGTAGGAGGGCGCGGCGCACATTCGGATGCGACGCCGGGGGGTTTGGCACGGAGACCGTACGCGGACGGATCTCCCTTTTTGCGTTCGGTCTCCCGAAGTCCTACCCTCAGCGGGTTCTCACCAAAGTGCTGCGGCCCGCGATGGCCGCGCGCCCGCGCCCTACCCGTACCCGAGGAGGCTACCCGAACATGTTCAACAAGGAAAACCCCGGACTCATGGTGCTCAGCCACAATGCCCTTCGCGTCGTGGCCGGTCTGCTCTTCGCCCAGCACGGGGCACAGAAGCTCTTCGGGGTGCTCGAGCGCAATCAGGCCGAACTGATGAGCCTCATGGGCCTGGCCGGGATCATCGAGTTCTTTGGCGGGCTCCTGATCGCCATCGGCTTGTTAACCCGGCCCGTGGCCTTCGTGGCCTGCGGTCAGATGGCCGTGGCGTACTTCATGGCGCATGTGCCGCAGGGCTTCTGGCCGATCCTGAACGGGGGCGAACTCGCGGCTCTGTACTGCTTCACCTGGCTCTTCTTCTTCACGTACGGACCGGGCAAGTACTCGGTCGACGGCTGGCTGGCCTGCAGGAAGGCGGAGGCGTAGTCCCCCGAATCAGCTCAGCAGTGCTCCGCGAACGCCGTCTGCAGGTCGGTCGCGATTGCGGGCGCCGACCGGCCTTCGATCTGGAAGCGTTCGAGCATGAAGACCACGTCGCCGTCCTTCAGCAGGGCGATCGACGGTGACGAGGGCGGGTAGCCGATCAGGTGGCGCCTGGCCGCCGCGGTGGCGTCCATGTCCTGGCCCGCGAAGACCGTGACCATGTGATCGGGCTGCTTGTCGCCCTGCAGTGCCATGGCGACGGCGGGACGGAATATCCCCGCCGCACAGCCGCAGATGGAGTTGACCGCGACCAGGACGGTCCCGTCCATGGCGTCCATCGCCTGCTGGACTTGCTCGCCGTCGCGGAGTTCCTGGAATCCCATGCGCACCATGTCGGACCTCATGGGGGCGACCATCATCTCGGGATAAGGCATATTGAGAGTCCTTCGGTAGGGGTCGATCTTTCGGTATCGCTGTCCAAGTCTACCCGGTAACGCGGCAGGATTCCAGATGCCGGACGTGCGGGCGGGCGGCAGCGCCCATATTGCGGTATTGTTCCAGGGGGAAGGAGGTATGCTCCGGATGCAAGTAGTCCGCCTGCGCGTAAACGGCGACGAGCGCGTCTGTGGGGTGCCGTCGCACTACACGCTCCTGGAAACGCTGCGCTACGGACTCGGGCTGACCGGGTCGAAGCAGGGGTGCGACAAGGGTGACTGTGGCGCCTGCACGGTGATCGTGGATGGACGGGCGGTGCTGTCGTGCATCACGCCGGTCTGGGAGGCTGAGGGGAAGGACGTGCGCACCGTGGAGGGTCTCGCCAGAGGGACCGAGCCGCATCCGGTGCAGGACGAGTTCGACCTGAACGGAGCCGCGCAGTGCGGGTTCTGCACGCCGGGGATCCTTTGCAGCGCGGTGGCGCTTCTCGATCGGGACGCGTCGCCGACCCGCGCCGAGATCCGCGCCGCGCTCGCGGGCAACCTGTGCCGCTGCACCGGGTACGAGAAGATCTACGACGCGGTCGAGGCGGCGGCCGCGAGGCTGGGGGGCTGATGAGCGGGCGCGGCACCAGGACCGGATCCCCGCCCGCCGTTGTGCGCGAGCCCTCGCCGAGCGTCCGTCGGGCATCGCCCAACGGATCGGGCCGCGAGTCCGATGCCTCCACCGAACTCGCCACCATCGGCCGCCGCATGCGGAAGGTGGACGGGTTCGCCAAGGCCAGCGGACGCGCGCGCTACACCGACGACATCCAGCTTCCCGGCATGCTGCACGGCAAGATCCTGCGCAGCCCCCACCCCCACGCACGGATCGTCGCGATCGACACCTCCCGCGCCGAGGCGCTTCCCGGAGTGCACGCTGTGGTGACCGGCAGGGACATGCCCACCACCTACGGCATCATCCCCTGGACGCCCGACGAGTATCCACTTTGCGTGGACAAGGTCCGCTATGTGGGCGACGGCGTGGCCGCGGTGGCGGCGGTCGACGAGGAAACGGCCATCGCCGCCCTCGACCTCATCGACGTCACCTACGAGGAGCTGCCGGTCTACCTCGATCCCCACGAAGCGATTGCGGCCTCGGGTGGCCCGTACATCCACGAGCCCCGCAAGCCGGGCCGCAACGGAAACATCACCAAGGTGGTCGAGCTCGCGTTCGGCGATGTCGACAGCGGCCTGGCGGATGCCGATGTGATGGTGGAGGGCGACTACTTCTTCGAGGGGACGACCCACACGCCCATCGAGCCGCACTGCGCCATCGGGCTGGCGGAACCGAGCGGAAAGCTGACCGTGTGGTCGGCGACGCAGGTCCCCCATTACCTGCACCGCGAGCTCGCCCGCGTGCTGCAGGTGGACCCCGCGCTCGTCCGGGTCGTGCAGCCCCCGGTGGGCGGCGCGTTCGGCGGCAAGTCCGAGCCCTTCGACCTCGAATTCTGCGTGGCCAAGCTGGCCATGATGACCGGGCGGCCGGTCAAGGTCCTCTACACCCGCGAAGAGGTCTTCTACTCCCACCGCGGCCGCCACCCCTTCCACATGCGATACCGCACCGGCGCCACGACGGAGGGCATGCTCACCTCGGTCGACGCCGAGATCGTACTGGATGGCGGCGCATACGCGTCCTTCGGGCTGGTGACGACGTACTACTCGGGCCAGCTCCTGACCGCCCCATACCAAATGCCCGCCTATCGCTTCCACTCCACCCGGGCCTACACCAACAAGCCCGCGTGCGGACCCAAGAGGGGGCACGGGTCGGTTCAGCCGCGCTTCGCCTTCGAGGTGCAGCTCGACCGCATCGCGGAAGCGCTGGCCATCGACCCGATCGATCTGCGCCGGCGCAACTTCATCGGCTCCGACACCCGCACCGTCAACGACCTGCGCGTCACATCCAACGGCTTCCTGGAGTGCCTCGACGCGGTGGAGCGCGCCAGCGACTGGAAGCGGAAGTTCGGCCGCCTCCCCTATGGGCGCGGGGTCGGCGTGGCCGGCTCGACCTACATCACGGGCACCAACTACCCGGTCTACCCCAACGAGATGCCGCAGTCGGGCATCCAGCTCCAGGTCGACCGCTCCGGGCGCGTGGCGGTGTTCTCGGGCGCCTCGGAGATCGGGCAGGGGGTCGACTCGATGGTGACCTACATCGTGGCCGAGGAGCTGGGGGTCCCGCTCGAGCACATCCGCGTGCTTGCGGGCGACACCGACTTCACCCCGGTCGACCTCGGGGCCTACTCGTCGCGCGTCACCTTCATGCTCGGCAACGCCTGCATCGACGCCGCGCGGCGGATCAAGGCGATGGTGCAGGAGGCGGTGGCCGAGGAGTGGGGCACGAAGCCGCGTGAGGTGCTGCTGGCGGGCGGTCTCGCGCTGCAGGCCGGCGACACCGGCACGGCGATGCCCCTGCGCGAGGCCTTCAACCTGGCCGAGGCGAAGTACGGCACCCTCGGCGCCACGGGATCGTACAACACCCCGAAGGACGTGCACGGGAGCTACCGCGGGGCGACGATCGGGGCGTCTCCGGCCTACTCCTTCACCGCGCACGTGGCCGAGGTCGAAGTCGATGCGGAGACCGGGTTCGTGACGGTCGACAAGATCTGGATCGCCCACGACTGCGGCCGCGCCCTTAACCCGGTGCTCGTCGAGGGGCAGATGGAGGGATCGGCGTACATGGGCTTCGCCGAGGCCCTCATGGAGGAACAGATCTTCAAGACCGCGGACCAGGGCCGCGCCGGACTGCACAACGCGCCCTCGCTCCTCGACTACCGGATCCCCACCAGCCTGGACACCCCCGCGCTCGAGTCGCTGATCATCGAGTCGATCGACCCGGAAGGGCCGTACGGAGCCAAGGAAGCCGGAGAGGGTCCGCTGCACCCGTCGATCCCGGCCATCGCCAACGCCATCTACGATGCGGTGGGCGTGCGCATGAACTCGCTGCCGTTCTCGCCGCCGCGGGTGTGGCGCGCGATCCAGGCCGCCGGGAAGGGGAAGCCGGCATGAGGCGGCCGGTTTTCGCGGCCGGTGTCAGCGCGAGGGTCGTCACGGCCGTTGCCGCGGCCGCCGTCGCCGTCACAGCCTCAGCCGTGACAACCGGCCCTGCAAGCGCCCAGAACCGCCCCACGACCGGGACGCCGCAGGATTGGGAGGCCGCGCGCGAACAGGTGGCCTGGGCCATCGACACCCGCTTCGCCACCGCCACCGGGTTCGGCGATCTCCTCGGCGCCATCGGCGAGCGCCTCGTCGGCACCCGCTACGAGCCGCACACGCTCGAAGTCTCCGGTCCCGAGCGCCTGGTCATCAACCTGGAGGCGCTGGACTGCGTCACCTTCGTCGAAAACGTGCTCGTCATGGCCCGCCTCGCCTGGTCGGCGCCTCGGGGCCTCGTTGACGACCCCGACCGCTTCGCAGCGGCCTATCGCCGCGAACTCACCGCGATCCGGTATCGCGGCGGCAAGCTCGACGGATACCCCAGCCGCCTTCACTATTTCAGCGAATGGATCGCCGACAACGAGGCGCTTGGACTGGTGGAGGCGGTCTCGCGCGAGTTGGGTGGTGTGGAGGACGAGTCGCCCATCGACTTCATGTCGACGCACCCGGATGCGTACCGGCAGCTGGCCGACCCGGCTGTGCTAGCAGAAATTGCTAGCACCGAGACGCGGCTCCGGTCCGTGCCGCGCCACTACCTTCCCGAGCACGGCATCGAGGCCGTGGCGCCCGGAATACGCGAGGGCGACATCATCGCCGCGACGAGCACGGTGCCCGGTCTCGACATCGCGCACACCGGGATCGCGGTCCGGCGGGGCGGCGTGCTGAGGCTTCTCCACGCCCCGCTGGTGGGATCCCACGTGCAGATCAGCGAAGAGTCGCTCGCCGAGCGGATCCTGCGGATTGAGGGACAGGACGGGATCATGGTCGCGCGGCCGCTTCCGCCGGGCGAGCGGGGCGACGAAGGCGGCTTCGCGGACGCAGCCGTCGACCGAGGGACCAGCCGTCCACAGGGCCAGGGCGCCCGCTGACGGCATGCTGAGGCTCCATCCCTTCCGCTATCACCGTCCCGACACGGTCGAGGACGCGGTCGCGCTTCTTGCCGGGTTCGGCGAGGAGGCCATGCCCATGGCGGGTGGCACGGACCTGATGCCGAACATGAAACACCGCCTGTTCACGCCCGCTCATGTTGTCTCGCTGAACCGCATCGCCGCGATGAGAGGCGTCGCCCTGAGCCCATCGGGCTCCCACCTCCAAATCGGTGCGCTCGAGACACTTGCCGACGTTTCGGCCAATCCGCTCGTGCGGCGGTATTTTCCCGGGCTCGCGGACGCGGCGGGGCTTGTCGCGGGCCCGCAGCTGCGCAACATGGGGACGATCGGCGGCAACGTGTGCCTCGACACCCGGTGCACCTACTACAACCAGACCGAGTTCTGGCGCGGCGCGCTCGGGTATTGCCTGAAGAAGGACGGGACGGTCTGCCACGTGACCAGGGTCGGTGCCAAGTGCGTGGCGGCCCATTCCGCGGACACGCCGCCGAATCTGATTGCACTCGGGGCCGACCTTGAGCTGGTGGGTCCCGGCGGCGCGCGTACGGTTCCTGCCGGGGAGTTTTTCCTCACCGACGGGATCTGGAACACGCGGCGGGCGCCGGACGAGATCCTGACCGGGATCAGCATCCCTCTCGGGGGGTCGGGGCGCCGCAGTGCGTACCGGAAGCTGCGGCAGCGCCACTCCATCGATTTCCCGCTTCTCTCGGTCGCGGCGGTCTGCGATCTTGATGAAAGCGGGGCCGTTGAACGTATTGAGGGAGTTGTGTCGGCACTGGGCGCGCGGCCCCGGGTGCTGGCCGGCTGGGACGAGATCGCGGTCGGCGAGCGGCTTGGGCGCCGGGCGATCGACGCGCTGGCGGAACGCGCCTACGCGCAGTGCCGTCCGCTGGAGAACATCATTGTCGATGCCGAGTGGCGCCGGGCGATGGTGCGGGTTTACGTCAAACGTGCGTTGCGGGAGCTGGCGAGCGACCCCGATTAGCACCGCGAGGACGGAGTCGGAAGCATGGAAACCAGACACGGGTTCTATCGGGAACGGACCTGGGCGCCCGCCTGGGTGGTGGTGATTCTGTTGACCGCCTGTCTCGCGGCCGCGGGTGCGGTGGCGTACGAACTCTACAAGTCGGGGCCGGGTGGGGACGGGTCCATGTCGATGCTGGGGGCCGTCGCGGCCATGGCGGCTTCGCTCGGTCTTCCCATCCTCCTCGGGACGCTGTTCGCGCGCCTCGACGTCGAGGTGCAGGCGGACCAGGTGTACATCGCCTTCGGTCCGATCCACCTGTGTCGCAAACGAATCCCCTTTTCGGAGATCGAAGCCGTTCGCGGGCTGACCTATCGTCCGCTGCGCGAGTTCGGCGGGTGGGGAATTCGCCCGAGGGGGGGCAAGACTGCCTGGACCATCCGTGGGAACCAGGCTGTGAAGGTGACGCTGAGCAGCGGCAAGGACGTCTACGTGGGGTCGCTCTTTCCGCAGCGGCTCGAGGAGCGGATCCGGACGGCGATGAGGGCGGCCAGGGGAGACTAGCGGGCGCGGCGCGGGCCGGGCCCCGATCTAAGCGCGCTCGAACACCATCGCGAAGCCCATCCCGCCGGCCGCGCACACGGTCACCATCCCGAACTGGCCGTCGCGCCGCCGGAGTTCGTGCAGGAGCGTGGTGGTGAGGCGGCCGCCGGTGGCGCCGAACGGGTGACCGACGGCGATGGAGCCGCCCATCACATTGATCACCTCGGGGTCGGGGTGGCCCACCTTGGTGGAGAGGCCCAGTTCGTCGCGACAGAAGTCATCCGAATCCCACGCCTGCAGGTTTGAGAGCACCTGGGCCGCGAAGGCCTCGTGCATCTCGAGCAGATCGATGTCCGCCATCGTCACGCCGGCGCGATCCAGTGCGATGGGCGCGGCGTAGGCGGGCCCCTGCAGGAGCTGGCCGCCCGGGTCGAGCGCGGTGACGGCGTAGCTGCGGACAAAGCCGAGCGGCTCCAGTCCGAGGTCCTGCGCCTTTTGCGGCGACATCAGCAGGACGGCCGAGGCGCCGTCGGTGAGAGGCGACGCGTTCCCGGCGGTGACCGAGCCGAATTCGCGGTCGAAGACGGGGCGCAGGCCGGACAGGGCGTCCATGGATGTGTCGGGGCGAATCCCGTTGTCGCGCTCGACGGTGACCTTGTAGCGGGGCGGGACGTAGAACGGGGCGATCTCGGCTGAGAGGCGGCCGTCCTCGGTGCCCGCGTGGGCTTTTCTGTGCGACCCCAGCGCCCATCGATCCTGATCCTCCCGCGATATGCCGTTCTCCTTGGCCATGCGCTCGGCGGCCTGGCCCATCGTTTCGCCGTCGAGTACTCCGCGATGGCCGGGGCGACCGGGATCAGGTCGCGGGGGCGGAGGCGGGTGAACGCGCCGAGGCGGGCGCCGAGGGTCTTCGCGCGCGAGGCCGAGACGAGGGTCCGGGCCAGCCGCTCGGAGGCGAGGATCGGGATGCGGGACAGGCACTCGGCGCCGCCCGCGATGACGACATCGGCGCACCCCGTCTCGATGAGGTTGACCGCGTCGGCGATCGCCTGATTCGCGGAGGCGCAGGCGCGCGAAACGGTCACCGCGGGGACGCGGTCGGGGAGCGTGGCCAGGCCGACTTCGCGGGCCAGGTTGGGGGCCTGGGTGTCGTGAACGACGGTCCCGTAGATGAGATGGTCGACGGTCTCGGGGGGCAGCTCCGTCCTCGCCAGAAGCTCGGTGACCGCGTGCCGGCCGAGATCGATGGCCGTGAGGCTGCGGAAGTGCGTGCCGGCCCTGACGAAGGGCGTCCGGCAGCCTGCGATGATGGCTGTCTTCATGTGAAATCCTTCCCCGAAAGGCCGCTCCGCGCCACTTTACGACTTCCGGGGCGTCCGTGCACCTCACCAGGCCACGGAACACCCGACCCATGCCCATCGGACCCCCGCAGCCCACGGAACCGCCTGTGAAAGCCGTTGAGTTCAACGTAACCATTCCGGGCTACGTCCTGGCAAAGAGTCTGGGGCGTGTGAGCGGATCGTTCGTGTACGGGCGGGCGTCCAGGCTGGGGCTGGTCGAGAGGGCGCCGCCGGCGATTCCGGGAGATGACTGGGTGCGGATCGAGGTCATCCTCTGCGGGATCTGCGGTAGCGACCTGGGGAACGTGTCCTACAAGTCCAGTCCCGCGATGGAGCCCTTCGGGTCGTTCCCGGCGGTGCTGGGACACGAGATCCTGGGCCGGGTGGCGGAGGTCGGTCCGGGCGTGACGCACGTCGCGGCGGGAGACCGGGTCGTGGTCGATCCGATGCTGCACTGCGAGGCCCGGGGTTGGGAAGCGGCGTCGTGGTGTCGTTCCTGCGCATCAGGGGCGCACTCCACATGCGAGATGGCGGGTGAGGTGGGACCGCTGGAGGTGGCCGGCGATGAGCTGGCAGCTGGGCTGACCATCGGCTACCACAGGAATCTGCCGGGCGGATGGGGCGAGGAGATGATCGCGCACAGGCGCCAGGTCTTCGCCGTGCCGGAGGAAATCCCGGACCGGGTGGCGGTGCTCACCGAGCCCCTGGCGATCGGGGTGCACGGGGTGCTGCAGAGTGGGGCGGTGCGGTCGCTGGGTCCGATCCTGGTCATCGGCAGCGGCACCATCGCGTTCGGTACGATCTGGGCGCTGCGGACGCTTGGCTACCGTGGCCGTCTGGTAGCGCAGGCGAAGCGTCCCCACGAAGTCGCGCTGGCGTCCGCGCTCGGGGCGGATGAGACGATCACCCCGGGGGACGAGGCGCGGCAGGCGCTGGTTGACACGGGCGCCATGGCCTACATGCCGGTGGTCGGCCCGGAGGTCTATGCAGGGGGTGGATTCGATGTCGTCTTCGACTGTGTGGGGAATCGGTCGAGCCTGATGCAGTCTCTCGGGTTCGCGTCTCCCCGGGGCCGGATCGTGCTGCTCGGGTGCGCCGGGGAAATCCGCAAGCTGGACCTGACCTTTCTCTGGGCGAAGGAGCTGCGGCTCGAGGGGTATGTGGGGTACGGTGTCGAGGACTGGGCAGGCGGCCGCCTTCATACCTTCGAGATTGCGCTGGAGCGAATGCTCGCCGATCCGCGCGCGTTGGAATCGATGGTGACTCACGTCTTCCCGCTCCGGCAATACCGTGACGCGCTGCGCGCGGCGTATGACCACCGCCGCAGTGGAGCGGTGAAGGTGGCGCTACGGCCCTGAGGTGAGCACCACCCTCGCGTCCACCGGCACCACGCGATCCCGGTAGACGAAGAGGGGATTCACCTCGGCTTCCGCCACGTCCGGCCACCGCACCGCGCACTTGGCTACCGCGGCGGTAGCCGCCACGATCGGCCCCAGCCGCACGGCCTGCCCTCCACGCGCACCGGCGAGCAGCGCATTCACCTTCAGCTCCCTGAGCGCGGCCTCGATCTCGTCCTCGTCCACCGGCAGCACACGGTGCGCCACGTCGCGGAGCACCTCGACCCAGATCCCCCCGGCCCCGATGGTCAGCACGGGTCCGAGGCCGGGATCGCGATACGCGCCGACCAGAAGCTCGGCGACGGGAGCCTCGAGCATGGGGGACACGGTTGCGGCGGGCGCCTCGGCCGGGACCCCCTGCGCACGCGCGTCGGCCCTCGCATGTTTGGCGATGCTCGCGAAAGCCTCCCGCGCCCCCTGGGCCGCCGCGACGTCAAGCACCACGCCGCCGATGTCCGACTTGTGCGTGATGTGACGCGACAGGAGCTTGATCGCGACCGGTTGGCCAACCTTGCCGACCACCGCGGCGGCCTCGTCGGCCGACCGTACCACCTCCACCGGTCCAAACTCCAGTCCGGCCGCCCCCAGCAGTTCCCGGGATTCCATTTCGCTGCAGGCGACGCGCCCTTCACGCCTGACGGCGACGATGACCGGATGAGACCGTTCAGCCGTATGATCGGCCGCTGAATGCGGGAACGAGTCGCCCGCTGCGGACCCGGGCGCTGCACCTTCGAGCTGCCACCTCCGCGACCCAGGGGCCCGCGCCCCTCGCCGCTGCAACTCCGCCGCCGCCCGGCACGCCACCTCCAGCGACCCGATCACGGGCACGTGGGTCTCGCGGAACGCGTCCAGCGCCGCGCTCGCATGCGATGCATACTGCGAGTGGACCACCAGCCCCTTGCCCAACGCCCGCATCGACGCCGCCATCGACCGGGCCGCCTCGGCCTCGACTCCCGCGAGCATATCCGAAAAGCGGATTCCGTACCCGCCGAAAAGGCCGACCACCAGCACGACGCCCACTGACGGATCGGCCGCGATGACCTCCAGTGCGCGGGCGAATACGCCGGGGTCGGCGTCGGCCGCGCCGGCCACGTCCACGGGAGTGCACACGGCGGCGGCCGGACCGAGGCATGCGCGCAATTCGGCCGACGTCTCGGGAGCGAGGTTCGCCAAGGGCACGCCCATCTCGTGCAGGGTGTCCACGACGAGCGTGCTCTGTCCTCCGCCATCGGACAGGATCGAGACTCCGGTCCCGGCAGGGCCGCACGGCTGCGACCCCAGCGTGGCGGCCACCGGCAGCAACTCGTCGGTGCGCGTGACCTCGACCACGCCGGCCTGCGCGAACCCGGCGCGCAGGCGGTCGTACGGCCCGGCGATTGCACCGGTGTGCGAGAGAGCCGCCTGGGCGCCGACAGCCGTGCGGCCCGACTTGATGGCGACGACGGGCTTGTGGCGCGTCACCGAAGCGGCAGCACGGAGCAGGGCGCGAGGATCGTTGCAGCCCTCGATGTGCGCGATGATCACCCGGGTGTCGTCATGGTCGCCGAGGAAGGCGAGCACTTCACCGAACCCCACGTCCGCTTCGTTGCCCAGGCCGCAGCAGATCGAGATCCCCATGCGGGAGTCCTCGGTGACGCGCGTCATCAGGTCCAGGGCGATGTTCCCGGACTGTACCAGGAGCGCGATGCCTCCGGGCCGGACGCCGCGCGCCCCGATCAGATTGACCCCCATGGGCAGGTTGAGCAGCCCTGACGTGTTCGGGCCGACTACACGTACGCCGCCGTCGTGCGCCGCTTCGCGCAGCCGTGCCTCCAGGTCGGCCCCCGCCGGGCCGGACTCGCCGAAGCCGACCCCGAGCACCACCGCGCCGACAACGCCGCGCTCGCCGCAGGCCCGTACCAGATCGGGCACCGTGGCCGCCGGCGTGCAGATCACGGCCAGATCCGCCGCCTCCGGCAATTCCTCCACAGAAGTGTGCACCTCATGACCGAGCAGGCGTCCGCCTCTGGGGCTCACCGCGTAGACGCGACCCGCGTAGCCGGAATCGGCAAGGGCGCGCAGGATCTGGTGACCCCGCTTTGTGGGGTTGGTGCTGGCCCCGACGACCGCGATCGAGCGTGGCTCGAAGATGGGACCGAGCGTCATCTCCCCCGGAACTTCGGTGGGCGCTTTTCGTGAAAGGCGGCCAGGCCCTCGCGCCAGTCGGAGGTTTCGAAGATTGCCTCCAGGGCGGCCTGCTCGCGTTGCAGCGCCTCTTCGGGCGACATCTCTGCCGCGGGACCGATCAGCCGCTTTGCCGCGGCGAGGGGGATGGGCGCCCGGCGCGCGAGGCGGCGGGCCAGCCGCGTGGCTTCGGGGAGCACGTCACTTGCGGGCACGGCGCGGTTCGCGACTCCCATGTCGGCAGCTTCGGCGCCCGAGAAGAAGTCGCCCAGGAAGATGATCTCGCGGGCTTTGGGCACCCCCACGCGGTTCGAAAGCGTGTAGACTGCGCCGCCGCCCACGAAGGTGCCGAGGGCGATCTCGGGGAGGCGCAGCTTGGCGTCCGCGGCCACGATGGCGAAGTCCGCCGAGAGGGCCAGTTCGAGTCCTGCGCCGACGGCGTGGCCGTTCACCGCGGCGACGACCGGGGTGCCGATCGTCTGGATCAGGTGGTTGGCGCGCTGGGCGATCGCGGTGTAGTGGCGCCGCTCTTCGCGGGTCATCTCGGTGTCGCGGTGCTCCTTGAGATCGGCACCCGCACAGAAGGCGCGGCCGGTGCCGGTGAGGATGACGCAGCGGATCTCGCCGTCCTGGTCGGCGCGCTCGAGACCGCGGACGAGGCCTTCGTACAGGCCGACGTTTACCGCATTCAGGCGGTGGGGGCGGTTCAGGGTGAGGGTCAGGAGGGCGCCGTCGCGCGACGCCAGAACCTCACTGCCCGCCATCGTACGCCGCGCCGCCGCGAAGGATCGAGCGTCCTGCCAACGCCATCGTCGCTTCCCCGTCATGCACGGCGAACTCACCGTTGACGAGCACGTGGATCGTCCCTCGCGAGTACTGGTGGGGGTTCTCGTATGTGGCCATGTCCTCGACGGCATCCAAGTCCAGCACGGCAATGTCGGCGGCGTACCCTACCCGGATATAGCCGCGGTCGGGCCACCCCAGGAAGTCGGCGGCCAGGCCCGTCATAGAGCGGATGGCAAACGGCAGCGCGATGAGCCGCTCGTCGAGCACCAGGTCGCGGATCTTCTTCGTGAACGACCCGAAGGCGCGGGGGTGGGTGACGGGACGCGTCGGGCCGGGATCGCGCCCGTCGGTGCAGGTCATCATCCAGTCCCGCTGGGCCAGGTTGCGGATGTTCTCGATGTCGTAGAGTCCCAGATTCATCACGGACGCGTTTCCGTCGCGCAGGATTTGGCGCGCGGCCGACGGCGCGTCCATACCCCATTCATCGGCAACCTCCTGAAGCGTCCTGCCATTCAGGTCGGGCCGCTGGTCCGCGAAAAGAATGCGCTCGCCGCCGCCCCGGATTGCGAGCATCTCCCGCGTCTGCGCATCGATGATCTGCAGCGTGTCCGGGTGGTCGAAGCGCCGCACCATCGCCGTGTCGCCACCGTCCACGGCCCATCCCGGCACCGTGTAGGAGCGAAGGTTCGACTGCGTGGCCGTATAGGAGTGATGCGCCCCCGCGACTTCGACCCCGCGCTCGCGGGCGGCTTCGATCAGCGCGGCCCCCTCGTGCGCGCGTCCGTAGTTGTGGGCGCCCTGGGCGTTGAAGTGGCTGAAGATGACCTTCGTCCCCGCTTCCTCTCCGATGCGGATGCCCTCGGCGATCGATTCCCGATACCCGAAGGGAGGATAGGCCGCGCCCAGATCCCGGTCGTGCGTGTCGTAAATTGCCCCCGGATACTCCGCGGCGACGCGGTTCAGCTCGATGACTTCTTCAGTCTCGGCGTAATTCCCCGGCAGGTAGAACAGCCCCGACGAGAGCCCGTGTGCGCCCTCATCCATGCCCTGACGGACCAGCGCCCGCATGGCGTCGAGCTCCTCACCGGTGGGCGCGCGGTCCTCCATCCCCATCACCCACGCCCGCACCGAGTTGTGCCCTACGAAGAGGAACGCGTTAACGCCGATTCCATCCTCCTCCCAGGCGGCCAACTGCGCGCCGACCTCTGCACTGCCAAACCCGTCCATGCCCAGCGCCACGCTCGTAATCCCCTGATAGAGGAAGGCGCGCGCGTCGCGACCATGATCCGCGTCCAGCTCCGCATGCGAGTGCATGTCGATGAACCCAGGCGTCACGATCAGGCCGGCTGCATCGATGGTGTCGGCAGCCCGAACCCCGGCTTGGGCGGCATCGCCAACAAAGACGATACGGTCGCCGGCCACGGCGATATCGGCTTCCCGGGATTCGCTTCCCGTACCGTCGAGCACCGAGCCGCCGGCAATGAGCAGATCGGCGGGGGCGTCGCCGGGGGTGCAGGTGGCGAGCGTCAGGGCAAGAACGGGGAGCGTCTGGGCGAACACTCCCCAGGGGCGCGCGGGGGCGTTGTGACAGGTGCGATTCATCGGCGCAATATACGCGGAGGCGCAAGGTGGCTGCCAGCCGGACTGCCGGTCAGCGGCACTGGCGGAGTCGGCGGTGCAGAAAATGACCGGGGCACGCATGTCGCCGCCGGACAGGTCAGCTTCCGGAATACCTCAGGAAGAACACCCCGCCCTCCATCGAAGTGACCGCAATCACCCCGCTCTTGAAGAACGGATAGTTGCTCCAGCTGCCATCGAACCCGGGCACGTCGCCACCGTTGGGCTCGACATCGAAGTAGGCGACCTCTGTCGGGTTCTCACGGTCCGCGATGTTCAGTATCCGCAGGCCGGCCCGATAGTTGGACTGGTACAGCAGGTCGCCGAGGACATAGAGGTTGTGGTCCGATGCGGCGGTCGAGCCCAGGAACTCGGTCGCGATGATGGGATCGTCGAGGTCCTTGACATCCCAGACGAGCGTTCTGGTCTGGGTAAAGCTCCCGAACTCGTCGAGTTCGTCGTTCATGTAGAGGTATTCCTGAGCCGCATCCAGCCAGACCTGATGGGTATAGCCGGAATCGGGATACCGGGCCGCCGCAATGGCCACCGGCGCGTCCTTGTCCGTAACGTCGGCAATGCTCAGCGCGGTCTCGTTGGCCCCGAAGCAGACTTCGCGGCCCCGGTGCTCGGTATCGGGGCCATCGTAGACAACGCACATGGCGTCGTGGGTGTAGCCGGTCTGGTTGAACCCCGTCGAACTGTCCGAGAAGCAACCGACAAACTCCGGGCTGGTCGGATTGCGAATGTCGATCATGTGGAGCCCGCCGCCACAGTTGTCGCCACCGCTGTTGCTGCCCACTGCGTAGGCGAACCCGGTCTCTTCGTTGATCACGATGTTGTGGACACTCGCGACGTTGTCGTAGTGTGCCGTCGCCGAGAAGGTCATGGGCGGACTGCTTACCTGGCGCAGTTGCGTGAGGTCGAAGATCTGCATCCCGTGCGGTCCGGCTCCGTCGGCGACGATGAATGCATGGTCCCTGTACACCTTGATATCGCGCCACACACTGGACATGGCCCCGTCCGTCATCGGCAGCCCGCCCGCATGCAGGGGCTTTGTCGGGTCCTGCAGTCCGACGAACGCGGTTCCACTGGAATGTCCCACCAGCGCCCATTCGGTACCGGTGACGGGATCCGTCCATCCCCACAGGTCGCTCACCAGCGACTGAGCATCGAACTGGTGCATTTCCAGCTTCGAAACCAGGTCCACCCGGTCGCAGGCGTACTGTGCGGCCCTTCCGTTCTCGCACCTGCCGACCGACGTAGGATTGACGGGAGGGGCTGGCGGTGCCGTGGGCGGGTCGCTCGCGCCTTCGTCACCGCACGATGCCAGCGTCAGCGCGCCGAGGACAGCCATCGAGCCGATCATCACTCTCTGGGTCATGTCCTCTCCCAATTGTGCACGCTACACTGACCTGCCGCACGGTAAGTGGGCGCGGTCCTAAGTCTTATCCCGGCCGGGCAGGGAAGTTCCATCCGTGCAAGGCCCATTGCCAGCAGCCTGCAACATTCAACATCAACTGCTATCCTACACGGAGTTGACTCGGCTCGCCACTTGCACGAGCCGACATTCACCTGCTATGGGTGTCGCAGATCGACCACCAAGCGTGGATTAACCGACATTTCCATAATGCGGTAGTCCACCATCCCGGTCGTGCCGAGGAGCCACCGGACCTTGCCGTCCGAGTCGCAGGCCTGAACGGCGCTGGTCAGTGCGGGAAAGTCCGTCGACCGGGAGCGATCCCCGACCAGAGGGGAGCCGCCATCGTTGGACAGCGCCCGCTCGAACTCCACCACGAGATGGGCGGCCCCATCGGAAGCAGGTTCGGTTCCATCACATCCTCCGCCGGCCTCCGTGGACAGCGCCAGCCGATACCCGGGCAGGGCAGGTGAGAAAGAAAAGACCACGCGGTCGTAGCCCCGCGAACGGGCGGTGCTGACCGCAGTGAGCCGTGCGGGCTCGTCCTCGGGGTCGGGATCCCGCGAAACCCGATTGCCGGTCCAGGGCAAGCTGAGTCCGACTTCCGACGGCTCCAGTTCGCCGTAGTCGGCGTCGGTCATCGTTCCGCGAGGAGTCTCCGTCGAGACCAGAGGGTCTGGTTCGGGCGGCTCCGCGTCCTCCACGGCATCACCGCCGCAGGCCGCAGCCAGAATGACCAGCAAGAGGGCGCCGGGGCGCCGTACGTCAATGTCTGATGATGCGAACAATCGATCTCACCTCGTGATTGGGTTGTCGTGCGGCGCCTCGGGGTCGCGAACTTCAGGACAACAAAAGGTCTCTGGCAGTACGCACCCCTTGGGCCAACCGATGTACTTCTTCGTTGCTGTTGTAAAGGTAGAAGGATGCCCGGGTCGTCGCAGACAGCCCATAGCGATCGACCACCAGCTGGGCGCAGTGGTGGCCGGCTCTCACCGCGATGCCCTGCGCATCGAGGATTGTCGCAACGTCCTGCGCAGAGGTGCCGTCGATCACGAACGGAATCACGCCGGCTCTCTCCTCCACGTTGGCCGGGCCGAGAATGCGGAGCCCGTCGACTTCGGCCAGCAGGCGCATCGCGGCGCGCGTCAGAGCCGTTTCGTGCTCATGAATGGCATCCATCCCCACGCCGTCCAGATAGTCGACCGCGGCGGCCATTCCCACCGCGCCGGCAATGTTCGGGGTGCCGGCTTCGAACTTGTGGGGCACCTCGGCCCATGTGCTCGACTGCCGTGACACCTTTTCGATCATCTCCCCGCCGCCCTGATACGGCGGCATCTCCTCGAGAACGTCCTTCCTGCCCCACAGCACACCCATGCCCGTCGGGCCGCACATCTTGTGGCCAGAAAACGCATAGAAGTCGCACCCGATCGCCTGCACATCGATGGGCAGATGGGGCGCGGCCTGGGCTCCGTCCAGGATGTAGGCCGCATCGGTCCGATTCCTGACCAGCGCACCGATCTCCACGACGGGGTTGATGGTGCCCAGCGCGTTGGAAACATGCGGCAACGATACGACCCTCGTCCGGGAGCCGAGCAGCGCGGCAAGCTGGTCGAGATCCAGGTGGCCGTCGTCGGTAAGCCCCACGTATCGAAGGCGGGCGCCCGTCCTGGTGGCCAGAAGCTGCCATGGGACCAGGTTGGAGTGATGCTCCATCTCCGATATGACGATTTCGTCTTCCGGACCCACGCGAGCCTGACCCACGGAAAAAGCCACGAGGTTGAGCGCTTCGCTGGTGCCGCGTGTCCACACGATCTCGTGCGCATCGGCCGCATTCACCCAGCGGGCAATCCGCACCCGACTGTTCTCGTAGGCCTCCGTGGCCCGTCGGGCCAGCTCGTGGACGCCGCGGTGCACATTGGCGTGGTCGCGCAGGTAGTACCGGGTGATCGCCTCGACAACCTGGCGCGGCTTCTGGGACGACGCCGCGCTGTCGAGGTAGACCAGGGGCTTGCCGTCCACCGTCTGATGGAGGATGGGGAAGTCCTGCCTGATCGTGTCGATATCAAGCGCCGAGGCAGCCAGCACGCGAATCCCCCTTCTCAGCCCGCACCGGGGGCCGACGGTTCAGTCGAGCCGAATGTAGACCGAGCCATCCCGCACCTCGACATCAAACGTTCGAACGGGGGCAATCGCGGGGAGTTGCGTGGCTCGCCCGGTACACACGTCGAACCTGGCCCCATGAAAGGAACACTCGACCTGGCCGTCCTCCAATTCGCCCGCGGAAAGGGGGTAGTCCTGATGCGAGCACCGGTCTTCAAGCGCGTAGATGGTGCCCTCGTGGTTCGCCAGGACGACAGGTCCCCTGTCCGTCTGCACGGCCTTGAGCTGGTCGACCGGCACATCGGTCGCGGCCGCAACTCTGGTCCATACGGGCGTGACCGTGGCCGACTTCCTCCTCAGCATGGCCCGCCGCTACCTCGCCTGACCCAGTTTGGCCGCGATTGCCTTCGTCACCTTCTCCGTGACGCCACCGAGCGGCAGTCTGGAGAGAACCTCGCCCAGGAATCCCAGGACCACGAGCCGTTCCGCCCGCTCCCGATCGAGCCCGCGGCTCATGAGGTAGAAGAGCGCCTCGGCGTCCAGTTGGCCCACCGTGGCCCCGTGCGAACAGCGTACGTCGTCCGCGCCGATCTCGAGGTTCGGCAGGGACGTGGCGATCGCCCTGTCCGAGAGGATCAGGTTGCGGTTGGTCTGGTACGCGTCGGTTCCCTGGGCCCCCTTGTGCACCCGGATGATCCCGCGGAAAACTCCCCGCGCGGAATCGTCGAGCGCACCCTTGTACAGAAGGTCGCTGTGGGCGTGCGGCGCCACATGATCCTGACTGGTGTTGAAGTCGAAATGCTGGTCGTGGTCACCGAAGTAAAGGCCCAGCATGTCGCTGTTGGCGCCGGGTCCCAGCAGCCGCGCGTTGAGGTCGACGCGCCCCACCGAACCGCCAAGCGCCACGTTGAGCGTGTCGAGCGTGGAGTCGCGCTCGGCAAGGGTGCGCTGATTGGCGAGGTAGAAGCCGCCCTTCCCCATCCGTTGAAGCGACACGTACTGGATCTGCGCGCCGGCGTGGGAAAACAGCTCCACGGCGGTGTTGACCAGCGTGGTTGACTCGAAATCCGGTGACAGACACTCGTCCACGAACGAGACCTGGCTGTGACTCTCCGCGACGATGAGAATGCGGGTGAACGTGGCGCTTCCCGAGTGCGAGACCCACCGGCTCAGCCGGATGGGCCCGTCGAGGTGCACATTTGCGGGCACCTTCAGGAAAACTCCGTCGGTCCACAAGGCCGCGTTCAAGGCCGGGAACTTCCCTTCTGACGCGGGTACGGCCTTCGTCGCCAGGAAACGCTCGACCAGAGGGTCGCCACTCCGCGCGGCCTTGCGCAGCGAGGTGAGCACCACACCCTGGCGGGACAGGGACTCGTTCAGCTCCACTTCGACAATGGCCCCGTCGACCTCGACGATGCGGCCCGCGCTGTGGCGATCCTGCGCCATCGAGCGGCGCAGGGGTGCCGGCACCGTTCCGTCGCCGTTCCTGGCGGGGGGCGCCCCGAGGCCCGGGTCCGCGGGGACCAGCGCGTCCATCGGCAACAGGCGCGACAGATCCGTGTAGCGCCATTCCTCGGACTGGGTGGATGGCAGCGGCGTGTCGAGGTAGACGTCCCATGCCTCCGCGCGCCGCGCGCGCAACCACTCCGGATCGCTTGATCCCGCCTTCAGCATCGCATCCGTGCCGAAGGCCTCGCGCGGCTTCTCCGGTTCAGTCACAACCCGGCTCATCCGACGCTCCCCTCCATCTCGAGTTCGATCAGCCGGTTCAGCTCGACCGCGTACTCGAGCGGCAGCTCCTTGGCGATCGGCTCGATGAAGCCGCGCACGATCAGCGCCATGGCCTCGGCCTCGTCTATCCCCCGGCTCATCAGGTAGAAGAGCTGTTCATCTCCAACCTTCGAAACGGTCGCCTCGTGTCCCACCGATGCACTCCGCTCGTCGATCTCGATATAGGGGAAGGTGTCCGTCCGGGATGTCTCGTTGATGAGCAGCGCGTCGCATTCGACGTTCGACTTCGCATTGGTGGCGCCGTCGTACACCTTGCACAGCCCCCGGTAGGACGAGCGGCCCGTGCCCTTCGAAATCGACTTGGAGACGATGCTGGAGGACGTGTTGGGGGCCACGTGGATGACCTTCCCGCCCGTGTCCTGATGCTGTCCGTCACCGGCGTATGCGATCGACATGATCTCGCCGTGCGCACCCTCTTCCATGAGATAGCACGAGGGGTACTTCATCGTCAGCTTCGAACCGAGGTTCCCGTCCAGCCACTCCATGTGGGCGCCCCGATGCACAATCGCCCGCTGGGTGACGAGGTTGTACATGTTGTTCGACCAGTTCTGGATCGTGGTGTACCGGAAGAAGGCGTCGCGGTTGACGACGATTTCGATCACGCCCGAATGGAACGAGTCGGTCGAGTACACAGGGGCGGTGCACCCCTCGATATAGTGCGCCCGCGATCCCTCGTCCGCGATGATGAGCGTGCGCTCGAACTGGCCGAGCCGCTCCTGGTTGACCCGGAAGTAGGCCTGCAGCGGCGTCTCGAGGTGCACCCCCGGCGGAATGTAGACGAACGAGCCGCCCGACCAGACCGCCGAGTTGAGCGCCGCGAACTTGTTGTCGGCGGCGGGAATGACGGTCCCGAAGTGCTTGCGGAAGAGCTCGGGGTGATTCTTCAGCCCGTCCTCGATCGAATCGAAGATTACGCCCTTGGATTCCCACTCCTCCTTGAGCGAGTGGTACACCATCTCGGAGTCGTACTGCGCGCCCACGCCCGCCAGCAGGCGCCGTTCGGCCTCCGGAATCCCCAGCCGCTCGAAGGTCTCCTTGATGTTCTCGGGCACATCGTCCCAGGATCGCTCCATCTGCTCCTGGGGCTTCACGTAGAAGTAGGTCTGTTCCAGCGTTTCCTCAAGTTCGGACAGATCGCCGCCCCACTCCGGCATGGGCTTGGAATCGTAGATCCCGAGCGCCTTGAGGCGACGCTTGAGCATCCACTCCGGCTCGTCCTTGCGCGCAGAGATCTGCCGCACGATATCGGCGTCGAGGCCGGGCCGCGTGCGGAAGACCGGTTCGGAATCGGTTACGAAACCGAACTTGTAGTCATCCAGCCCGAGACCTTGTATGACTTCGTTGCTTGGCATCAGCTTCTCCTCGCCTCTCCCGCCCGGCTGCGGCGGCCAAAGCGCACGTTGTGGTCAGGCGACATGCGCTCTCCTGTATTCCTCGTAACCCCGCGCTTCAAGCTCCATCGCCACCTCCGGGCCGCCCGACTCCACGATCCGGCCCTTGATCATCACATGTACCACATCGGGGATGATGTAGTTCAGGATGCGCTGGTAGTGCGTGATCAGCAGCACCGACAGGTCGGGGTTTTCACGCTTGAGCACGTTCACCCCTTGCGCCACGATCTTGAGGGCGTCGATGTCCAGCCCCGAATCGGTTTCGTCCATGACTGCCAGCGACGGCTTCAATACCGACATCTGCAGAATCTCGTTGCGTTTCTTCTCGCCGCCGCTGAATCCATCGTTGACCGGCCGCTGCGCGAAGGACGGGTCCATGTCCAGAAGCTCCATCCTGTCCATCAGCAGCTCCTGAAAGTCGAAGAGGTCGAGTTCCTCGTCGTCCTCCAGGCGCGCCTGGAGCGAAGTGCGCAGGAAGTTCGCGATCGACACGCCGGGGATCTCGACCGGGTACTGGAAGGCCATGAAGACCCCGGCCTGCGATCGCTCGTCGGGCTCCAGGTCGAGAAGGTCCTCGCCCGCGAAGGTGACCGACCCACCGGTGGCTTCGTAGCCCGGATGACCCGCGATCATCTTGGCGAGCGTGCTCTTGCCCGATCCGTTCGGACCCATGATGGCATGGATCTCGCCGGGCCGGATCGTCAAATCCACGCCCTTCAGAATATGTAGATCCTCATCCGCAACCTTGGCTCGAAGGCCGGCTACCGAGAGGATTGCAGCATCGTTCATCCGCTGAAGGCTCCGTACGTTATCGCTAATAAGAATGATTATTGTTTAGGACACCAAAGCTACTTGACGCATACCCACGCGTCAAGCTGGGTTCCAGCGTTCCGTGGTTCCGGATACGAAGCGCCTAAGAGGTTGCCAAGCAATTACTTAAGCGCGGGCTTCCCGCTGTCCCCGCCACCGTTTGGAAGGCCCGCGATCGGGCCGATCGGGCGCCTATTCGAATATTGGTCCCCGAATCCAGGTGTCCGATCTCGCCCAGGCCTCCTCGAACCGGCCGTGCACCTCTTCGGCCTCGGCCGTGCGGCCCTGTGCCCGCAGCGCCGCCTCCAGCCCGAACAGCGACCATCCGTTCATGGGATGGTCCTCGAGCGCGGCCTCGAAGACGCGCTCCGCATCTTCATGGCGCTCCAGTTCCAGCAGCAGGTCGCCCAACCAGTGCCGCGCGGAAAAGTTGAGCGGCTCGGGCTCGTCGTAGCGCAGCCCGTCCTCGACCTCGATCGCCGCCTCCAGCACCTCGACCGCGGCGTCGTCATCCCCCTCGTGGCGTAGGATCTCGCCCTCGAGGATCCCGGCGACCACGCCCAGCAGATCAGCCGCCGAATGGCCACGGAAAGTCTCGCTCGCGGGCGTCTTTTCCGCCGCACGGCGCACCTTTTCCAGGTATATCGAAGCGCGCCCCGGTTCATCGTGCCGCAGATACGCGTACCCGCGCGCGAAGTCCCAGAAGCCGCGCTGGATGCCACCCTCGGGCGGGTCTTCCAGCGACAGGATCTCGTCGAAACGGCCGAACCGGAGAAGCGTCATGCCCTCGTAGAAGTTCCCGCTCGGAACGATCTTGCCGTAGTCCTTCGCGGCCTGGATCGCGATCGCGCCCTGGCCATCCATGGACGCGGCGAAGAGCAGCATGTGGAGGTTGTGGGAAGGGTAGATGGCCCACGCAAGGTCCTCGTCCGCGCGGAGATCGGAGTGCCAGGCGGCGAGATTGCCCCTGACGGCGTCGCCCCAGCGCCCGATGCGGTTGTACGTGTGCGAAGGCATGTGCTGGATGTGACTTGCGCCCGGAATCGCCGCACCGAGGTGGTCGGCGCATCCTTCGGCCTTCTCGGGCTTGATCGTGGGCTCGGTCGCGTGGACGTAGAGATGGCACGCGCCGGGATGCTCGATGCTCATCGCCAGAACGTCTTCCAGGATCCCGTGGATCTTCTGCACCGCCGGCTTCTCGATGTCCCAGCGGCCGCGCCGCGGCTCGAGCAGCATCAGCGACTCGCCGTACAGCGTTCCGACGTCGAGGTCGTGGGGGAACCGCTCGTACACGTCGGCCATGGCGCGCGCATAGGCCGAGTCGAGCTGCTTGCGCATGTCGGCGTCGTGCTCGGGCGCATACCGGACCGCCATCGCCTCGATCAGCGCGCGCTCGACCTCGTTGGCGTGCTCACCGGCCAACTTCTGCGCCTTCATGATGTTCTCGTACGCACGCGGCGCGTCGTCCGGACCCATCCCGCCGTTCAGGTACGGTCCCCAGGCCCACGCTTCACCCCAGAAACACATCGCGCAGTCGGGGTCGTCCCGCTGCGCCTGGCGGAAGGAGCGCGCCGCGCGCAGCGGGGTGAACGCGTACATCATCTGGACGCCCTGGTCGAAGAACTTCTGCGCTCGCGGCGACTTCGTCGTAATGGGCCGCGTCAGCGGGCCGAGCGCCTCGGGATAGTACGTAGCCTCTTCGTCGAACCCGGCCGGGTATTCCACATCCTGCGCGGCGGCGGGTTCAGGGGCGATGGCTGCAAGCGAGGAGACGATCGCGGTCGCAAGGATGGCGCGGCAAAGCCGGCTGCAGGCAGGTTCCATGGTCAGGCTGTCCGTTGAGGTCGTTGAGGGATTCTCGAACACCCGCCAAAGGTGTGGTTTGGTCGCGGAGCCCGCCAGCCCCGCAGTGGTCTGCCAGGCGTGCGATCCGAACATGCCGATGTCCCAAAACACTCGTGATGACCGTATGCCGAAACAAAGCCGTTAGAATGATTCGGCGGCCTTGCCCGTAATTTCTCCGACTGTGTCACCCAAACCGGGAGGCAGCTTGCTACCTGACCTGGAACGCGAGCTCCTGAAAAAGTGCCAGGCAGGCAACGCCAGATTCTTCGAACCCATAGTACGGGCCTACGAGCGTCCCGGGATGCGCGTGGCCCTCGGAATGATGGGGAACCGGGACGATGCCACGGACGCGCTTCAGGACGCGTTCATCAAGACGTGGCGATCGCTACGGAGCTTCGATATGAAGCGGTCGTTCGGCCCCTGGTTCTTCCAGATCCTCCGAAATCAGTGCAGGGATGCCCTCCGGAAGCGCAAGGTTCGCTTCCGGCTCGAGGCGCTGGACGAACGCCTCGAAATGAAACCGTCAGATCCGGAGCAGAGCCCGGCGCGGATCCAGGAAAAGAAGGCGGCGAAAGAGCAGCTCTGGAAAGCGCTGGAGCAGCTGAGTGAAGATCATCGCGAGATCATCGTACTGAAGGAGATCGAGGGATTTCGCTACGGCGAGATTGCAAGGATATTGAACATTCCGGAAGGGACGGTCGCGAGCCGTCTCTTCCACGCACGGCGGGCGTTGGCGACGGTGCTGCGCGAGACGGGGAACAGCCCATGAGCAAGAACATTCCGGCCAGGGTCAGTCAGGAAGACCTGATGCGCTTCCTCGACGGCGAGGTGTCCCCCGCCGAAAGGGCGGCCGTGGAACGCGTCCTGGAAACCTCGAGCGAGCTGCGCCGCGAGGTCGCCCTGTTCCGCTCCATGAAGGAGAACCTCCAGGATCTGTCCCTCGCGCACGGCGACGTCTCGGTGTGGGGCCGAATCAGAACCCGGATCACCATGCCGATCGGCTGGATTCTGACCACGTCCGGGGTGGTCGCGTGGCTGGCCTACGGCGCCTGGTCCTTCGTAAGGTCCCCATCGGGCATTGTGGTGAAGCTCGCCACCGGAGGTATCGCGATCGGCATCCTCGTTCTGCTCGCCCACGTCATCTGGGACCGCTACAAGGAATACGGCACCGACCCCTACCGGAATGTCCATCGATGATCATTGCCACGACCGAGAACGTTGCGGGGTACCGGGTGGCACGCACGCTGGGCATGGTCAGGGGCAGCTCGGTCCGGGTCCGCCACCTGGGCCTGGACCTGATTGCCAGCCTTCGCAATCTGGCCGGCGGAGAGGTGCCCGAATACACCAAGCTCCTGGCCGAAGTCAGGGAGCAGGCGGTGGACCGGATGATGGCCGACGCCGAGGTGCTCGGCGCCAACGGAATCCTGGCGGTGCGCTTCCAGTCGGCCGAAGTCAGCCGCGGCGCCGCCGAGATGATGTGCTACGGGACGGCGGTGGAGCTGCGTCCGGAGGGTTGATTCCTCAGGTTGCCGCCGCTTGCCGCCTGGCGTGCTTCATCTGCATGCTGTGCACCCTGCCGATGATCGCCAGCAGCACAAAGATCAACGGGATATTCAGGATGTTGCCCACGAGGCCTGTAGCCGCTTCCAGCGTCTCGGCACCAGCTTCGTCGAGGGTGCGGCCCACCGTCCAATCCACCAGTGATAATCCCCAGAACGGTGCAATCCACAGGATCCACCACCAGTGCAGTAGCGGGGATACTGTTTCACCGCGCCAATCGGCAGGGTTCGCGCTGGCCCGCCAGATCTCCTTCATGGCCTGATAGGGCTTCCAGAACCACGCGATCGGCACGAAATACCAGCCCACCGCCCATCCCGGCGTGTATTTCATGTCGACCGCGCCCAGAGACCTGGCATTGTGATTGGCGCGCTGAACCCAGGTGAGCACGAGGATCGCTGTGATGAGCGTGAGCCCGATCCTCGACAGGGCCATCAAGATCACGCTCGCCGCGAATCCCATCGTCGGTCCCTCACTCCCGTATCCCCAAAGGTCGCTTCCCCGAAAGTCGCTGACTTCGACCCATATCGAGAAGAGCGGCAGGGCCAACGAGGCGTAGAGGAACCCTCTTGTCCAGCGGGTCAATTCGGTCGGATCCTGGAAGCCCTCGTATTGCTCATTCATGGTGGCCCCTCTCAGCCAGAATCGTTTTCCGCCGTCCCAAACCCCACGCACTCCACCCCGCGGCCCCCCAGCCGCTCCGCCATCACACGCGCCGCCTCCGGGTTCGAATCGACCAGAATGTAGTCCCTCCCATGCCGCGCGGCAGCCTCGCCCGTCGTCCCGCTGCCCGCGAAGAAATCGAGCACGGTGTCCCCGGGGTTCGAGTGTACCTTGACGATACGTTCGAGCACCCCCAAAGGCTTCTGCGTAGGGTAGCCGGTCTTCTCGCCGCCCGTCGGGCTCACGATCGTGTGCCACCAGACATCCGTCGGCGTCTTCCCCCGCGCCGCCTTCTCCTTGCCGACCAGCCCCGGCGCCATGTACGGAATCCGGTCCATCGCGCCGAAGTTGAAGGTGTAGGCGCCCGGATCCCTCGCGTACCAGAAGATCGTGTCGTGCTTGGCCGGCCACTTGCGCTTCGAACGCGCCCCGTAGTCGTACGCCCAGATGATCTCGTTCATGAACGACGCGCGCCCGAAGATCTCGTCGAGCAGGATCTTGCAGTAGTGCGCCTCGCGGTAGTCGATGTGAAAAAAGAGCGACCCCGTGGGCGCAAGCACCCTGTGCGCCTCTCGAAGCCGCGGCTGGAGAAAGGCGAGGAAGTCAGGATGGCGGTCGTCGTAGCTGCTGCGACCCAGAACCTTGGTGCGGTAGCGCGCGCCCTGGAAGCCAGTGCGGTCTCCCGCCTCGTCGCGTTCGACCCGGATGTGCGTTCGCTCCTGCGCTCGCCCGGTATTGAAAGGCGGGTCGATGTAGATGAGCTGGACGCTCCCCCCCTCCATCGCCCGCAGAACGGGGAGGTTGTCAGCCAGGATGATCCGCCCGGCCGGGTCCGGGCGCGGGGTCTTCATACACGTGAATCCGAATCAAATGGACGCGATCACAATCCTAGCTGCCACAGACGAAGCTGGATACCAAGGCCGAACCCGATATAGGGGCCGTGGTCGCCCTCTCTGGATAGCCCCAGCGCCAACTCCGCAGAGGCGGTAACCCGGTCGACTGTCAGCCTGGCTCCTGCCCCGATCCCCGTGAAACGGTACCAATTTGGTGTGTCGGCACTGTCACTGAACCACGCGCCGCGGCCCCTCTCGCCGAAGGCAAAGAATCCGATGTTGTCGTCCCCGCCGAAGTCCATCGCGATGCGGCCCGCATACCATTCTCCCCTCCGTTTCCGCTTGACGCCTATGTACCCAAGAGTATTGTGGGCCAAGATCTGCAGGGACAATGACGGGTTCCGATTCTAGGTCAATTGAAGGCTTACGCCCGGTGACACATGGCCGGCCAGCCCCATTCTGCCACCAAGGCGCACGTCGAAAGACTGCGCATCCTCGACCGTGACGGGATCCTGGGCCAACTCCACTTCCGGCAGAGAATCCACTTCCTGGGCCTCGAGACCGGGCACGGCCATGGCCCCGGCTCCCACTGCAGCGGCGACAAACCACGGCGCCATTCCGACCCTTGTTCCTCCCCCCATCATCCCCTCCGCTGTGAGCGACTCACGATCGCGAAGGATCGTACAGCGCTCAGCAGCGGAGGTTCCCCAACTCCCGGAAGGCTCCAGGCGCGACCGGAGGCTCAGGTCGTCCGGTCAGCTCCCTCCGTCGGAAACCGCCCGCTCCTCCTTCGCCTTCCGGACCATCTCGCGAACGTCGGCCAGCAGCTGCTGCGCATCGTAGACGATGCCGTCCTTGATCGTGTACTTGATGCCGCCGACGCGCTCGGTCTCGCCGGTCTCGTCGTTGAGCTTCACGGCGCCGTTGCCGTACAGGACCTTGAGGTTCTGGAGTGGATTCTCGTCGACCACGACCATGTCGGCCTTGAGGCCGGCGCGCAGGATGCCGAATTCGATGTCGGTACCCTTGGGATCGTGCAGCTCCTCGGCGCCGAACAGCGTCGCGGAGCGAATCACCTCGACGGGGTGGAAGCCGGCCTCGCGGAGCAGCTCGAGCTCACGGATGTAGTCGAAGCCGTAGAGCTTGTAGATGAAGCCGGAGTCGGATCCGGTCGTGACGCGTCCGCCGGCGTTCTTGTAGTCGTTGAGGAAGTGCATCCACTTGTTGAAGAAGCGCTTCCAGTGGTACTCGTCCTCGCTGGTCCAGTAGAACCAGTAGGAGCCGTGCGCGCGGCGCGACGGCTGGTAGAAGTCCCACTGGCTGGGCAGCGTGTACTCTTCGTGGAAGTCGGCCTCGCGGGAGCGCATCACGTCGCGGCTGGCCTCGTAGATGGTCATCGTGGGGTCGAGGCCGAAACCGAGTTCGAGGAAGCGGTCGATGAGGTCGTTCCACTGCTCCGAACCGGGCTCGGCGGCCTGGTACCAGAGCCGCCCCACGTTGCCGAAGCGGTGCTGCTCGTCCTGGTAGTTGTAGTCGAGGGGCCAGTCCTGGACGCTGTAGTCGGTCAGCATCGACTCCATGAGGCCGTAGTAGTGCGTCATCATGTCGAGGCCGACCTCGGCGGCGTCGAGCGCGGTCATGCGCGGCACGCCCATCTGGCCGAGGTGGGCAACGGTGCCGAGGCCGTGCATGTGCGCCTCGTCGATGACCGCAGCCATGATGTCGGGGTCCATCGCGCCGAGCTTGAGGCCGTCGATCTTCGCGCCCTCCACGTCGACCTCGGCGGCCCACCGCACCCACTCGCGCGCCTTCTCGGGCGTGTCGACCGGGCCGTTGTCCCAGGCCTCTCCGGGGCGCGCGTAGGTGAACATGCGCGGCGCGACGATCTCGTTGCGCTCGGCAGCCGCCTTCTCCTCCAGCGCCCACATCATGGGCCCGTGCCCGACGCCGCGAGAGGTGGTGATCCCGTGCCCCATCCAGAGCTTGTAGGTGTACTCGGGCTGGGGCGCCTTGCCGCCGCCGCCGGTGTGGGCATGCATGTCGACGAAGCCGGGCATGATGAACATGCCGGTCATGTCGATCTCCCTGGTGGCGTCACCCGGACGGCTGTCTTCGTTGATCGGCACGCCGGGATATCCTACCGTCTGGATTGCGGATATCCGATCACCCTCGATCACGATATCCACGGGGCCCATGGGCGGGGCGCCGGTACCGTCGATGATCGTGGCGCCGCGGAGGATCAGCCGCTCGTGGGGACCGTCCCCCTCGTCGGCACCGCGGAGGGTGGTGGGCTCCATCTGCGCGGCGAGCGCGGCAGGAATGGCCGCCGCCATGGCGAGAGCGAGAGCGAACTGGCGGATCGGGCCGCGTGAGAACTGCATCCGGGAACCTCCTGGGTGATGAAATGTCATACGGGCATTGAATGTTAGCCGCATGGCGGGCGCGTGCACAGGAGCCTCGGGTCCCGCGCGCGCGAGGACCCTGGTCTCGCGTGGACAGAAGCCGCGCCGCGGATTAGCGTTTTCCATGACCCAGCACGACGCCGAACAGGCCGACCCGCAGGCTCGCGGCCACGAGGAGGCCGCGGCCGAGATCGAGCGGCTGAGCGCCGAGATCAACCGCCACGACCGTCTCTACTACGTGGAAAACCGGCCCGCGATCTCGGACTCAACGTACGATGCCCTCTTTCGCCGCCTGCAGGCGCTGGAGGCCGCTCATCCTTCGCTGGCGACGCCGGATTCGCCCACGCAGCGAGTCGGCGCGGACCCGAGGGACAGCCTCCCGAACTTCGAGCACGCCGTGCCCATGCTGTCGCTGGATTCGGCGCAGGACCTCGATGCGGTGCGCCGTTTCGACGAGCGGCTGCGCAAGGCCCTCGGCGACGTGGAAATCCGGTACGTGGTCGAGCCGAAGCTGGACGGCGCCTCGGTGGAACTGGTGTACGTGAACGGCGTCCTCGACCGCGCGGTGACGAGGGGGAACGGCCGCGTCGGCGAAGGCGTCACCGAGAACGCGCGCACCATCCCGTCCGTCCCGCTGCGACTGCGCGAAGAGGAGATCGCGGCTCCCGCATTCCTCTCTGTGCGGGGCGAGGCGCTCATGTACCTGAGCGATTTCGAGTCGTTGAACCAGCGGCGGATCGAGGCGGAGGATCAGCCGTACCAGAACCCCCGCAACGCGACATCGGGGGCGCTGCGGCAGCTCGATTCGCGAATCACCGCGCAGCGGCCCCTGACCGTACTGGCCTACGACGTGATGGCGGTCGAGGGCGCCGATTTCGATACCGATTCCGAGGGCCTGGCTGCCCTGAAAGCGTGGGGTTTCCGCACGCCGGAGCGGATTGAGGTCATGGCGTCGGTGGACGAGATCGCCGCATACCATCGCCGCTTCGACGCCGACCGCGATTCGCTGGATTACGAGATCGACGGTGTGGTGGTGAAGTTCGACGCTCTGGCGCCCAGGCGCCGGCTGGGCAGCACGTCGCATCACCCCAGGTGGGCGATCGCCTTCAAGTTCGAGCCCCGCAAGGAGGTCACCCGGATCGACCGCATATTCGTGTCCGTCGGGCGAACCGGGGTGCTGACGCCGGTGGCGCTGCTGCGGCCGGTCGAGGTGGGTGGGGTGATCGTGTCGCGGGCATCGCTGCACAATCGGGAAGAACTCGAACGCAAGGACGTGCGCAAGGGTGATCTTGTGCGGGTGCAGCGCGCGGGAGACGTGATCCCACAGGTCGTCGAGCGGGTCGCTGAAGAAGGGCGCGAGAGGGAGCCGCCGTTTTCGATGCCCGCGGCCTGCCCATCGTGCGGCACCCCACCCGTGGAGAAGGGCCCGTTCACGGTCTGCCCCAATCACTTTGCCTGCCGGGCGCAGCTCAAGGGCCGGATCACGCACTTCGGGTCGCGGGGCGCCCTGGACATCGAGGGGCTCGGCGGCGAGACGGCCGCGCTCCTGGTGGACGAGGGCCTCGCGAAGGAACTGGCCGACCTCTTCGACCTGACTGAGCAGGACCTTGTCCCGCTGGAGGGCTTCGCCGAGCTGTCCGCGCGCAACCTCGTCAGCGCGATCGCGGACCGTCGCCGGGTCGAGCTGGCCCGGTTCCTGGTCGGTCTCGGGATTCCCGAAGTGGGTGCCACGGTCGCCAGGGATCTGGCGCTGCACTTTCGCGGGATCGCGGAGCTTCGCGCAGGCTCACCGGAAGACCTGGAGGCTGTGCACGGCGTGGGGCCCAAGATGTCGACGGCGATCCTCGGGTTTCTTCATGAACCACGGGTGTCCGACGCCCTCGATCGACTGCTCGCCAAGGGATTCGAATTGACCGTGCCCGACGCGCCGGCGGAGGAAGCGGGGCAGGATTGGGCGGGGAAGAGGGTGGTGCTGACGGGCGCGCTGGAAGGGTATTCCAGGAGCGAGTTGAAGAAGATCCTGCAGGCGCTGGGCGCGCGGGTGACGGGGTCGGTCAGTTCGCGGACGGATTTGCTGGTGGCCGGGGCGAATGCGGGGTCCAAGCTGGCCAGAGCCAGGGAACTCGGCGTGGAGGTGTTGGACGAAGCCGGGCTGCGCGAGCGTATCGAGAGGGCAAGTTGACCAACGCCGCACTCGCCGGCCGTGTCGCGGAACTGGCGAATCTGATGGCGCTGGACGGCGGCGATGCCCACCGGGTCGCGCACTATCGCAAGACGGCCACGGCGCTGCGCCGCTTCCACCATCCGCTGGCCGAAATGATCGAGGGTGGGGTCGATCTCAGCACCGTGCCGGGGATCGGGAAGGGACTGGCCGGCGTTCTCGAGGACCTCGTGCTGCGCGGCTCGTCGTCGCGACTCGAAAGATACCGGGCGAGGATCCCCCTGGGGCTTGTCGACGTGATGCGCCTGGACGGGGTCGGCGCGACCCGTGCGCGGACGCTCCGCGAGGCGGGGGTGGATTCGGTGGACAAGCTCGAGAAGATGCTGGCCAGTCGCGAAATCGTGAAGCTGGACGGGTTCGGACCGGGGGTCGTGGCGCGGCTCCAGCGGGGCCTGACCGCCCGGGCGGCTCTGGCGGGCAAGTCCCTGTTGTCGCAGGCGGACCGGGGGGTGCGGCGGCTCTCGTCGCTTCTCGCCGGGCAGGGGTTCGAGGTCAGGCTCGCCGGGGACGTGCGGCGCAGGGCCGAGATCGTCGCCACCTGCGACCTCGTATGCGGCGCCACGCCCGGCGCCCTGTGGAGCAGCGCCGCGGACCTTGCGGATGTGTGCGTCGAAGGTGGGCGGGGCGAGAATCCCCTGCAGGTCAGCTGCGACGGGGTGAAGATCAGGCTGGTGGCGGCCCCGCAGAGCCGCGTGGAACAGATCGCGCATCACCTCACCGGCCCGCCCGCGTACATCGAGGCGCTGCAGGCGAGGGCGCGCAGCCGCGGGCTGGAGCTGACGCCGATGGGGATCGGCGACGAAGATGGCGAAGCCGGGATCTACGAGCGCCTCGGGCTGCCGCAGATCGCGCCCGAACTCCGGGAGGACGGGACGACCATCGAGAGGGCCGAAGCGGGGCTGCCCCGGCTGGTCGAATGCGGAGACATCAAGGGCGACCTGCACATGCACACCACCTGGAGCGATGGGGCCGCGACCATCAGGCGGATGGCGCAGGCCGCGGCCGACCGGGGATACGGCTACGTCGCGATCACCGACCATTCCCCTTCCACTCGCGTGGCCGGAGGCCTCGACGCGCAGGCGCTGCGGGCGCAAGGGGAAGAAATCGACCGGGTGCAGCGCGATTTCGCCGAGGTCCGGATTCTTCGGGGCTGCGAGGTCGACATCCTTCCCGACGGTTCCCTCGACCATGACGACGAAGTGCTCGCCGGCCTCGATCTGGTCGTCATCTCGGTGCATTCGGCCTTCGAAATGAGCGAAGTCCAGATGACCGACAGGATCATCAGAGCGATGGAAAACCCGTACGTGCACATCCTCGGGCACCCCACCGGGCGCAAGCTGGGACGCCGCAACCCATACCCCGTCGACCTGCACGAGGTGCTTCGCGCGGCCGCCCAATTGAAGGTGGCCGTGGAGGTCAACAGCAATCCCCGCCGCCTCGACCTCGATCATCGCGGTCTTTGGCTCTGCGGGGAACTCGGGGTTAGCGTCGTTGTAAATTCCGATGCCCATTCGGTGGCTCGGCTGGACAACGTGCGCTACGGCGTAGACCAGGCCCGGAGGGGATGGTTGCAGGCAACAAACATCGTGAATACCGGACCACTGGCTGAAATGCTGCACTGGATTCGGCAGAGGCGCAACTGACGATGCTGGGGTACATCCTGCTCCTCCTCGGCGGTTTCGGCGCACTCTATTTCGGCGCGGAATGGCTTGTGCGGGGTGCGGCGCGGATCGCCGCCGCGATGGGTACGAGCCCCGTGGTGGTGGGACTTACGCTGGTGTCGCTGGGGACGTCCGCGCCCGAACTGGTGGTTGGCGTCATCGCCACCCTGAACGGCGAGGGCGGGCTCCTGATGGGCAACGTCCTGGGCTCCAACCTCGCCAACATCGGTCTCATCCTGGGGGCCACGGCGCTCGTCACCCCATTGGCGGTGGCAGACCGGGTGATCAATCGCGATGTGCCGATCATGATCCTGATCACGATCTTCGTCTTTCCCCTGGTGCTGGATCTGGAGGTCGACTGGGGAGACGGAGTGATCATGCTGGTGCTGCTCGTCGTGTACGTGGCCTTCACCTTCTTGACCGCCGAAGACGAGATACAAAACATTCGGCAAGAGGTGGGCAGCCTCGCGGAAGAGACCGAGGACGATCTGGCGGGACCGGGCTGGCTGCGCAATGTGGGCCTGGTCGCGGCGGGGGCTGCGGGGCTCGGTTTCGGTGGCCAGGCCATCGTGGCCGCAGCCATCTATCTGGCCGAGGCGCTGGGCGCGAGCCCGGAGTTCATCGGGCTGACGGTCGTTGCGATCGGAACTTCACTGCCCGAGCTGGTCACGTCGATCGTGGCCGCCGCGCGCAAGGAAACCGACATCGCGGTCGGTAACATCGTCGGCTCCAACATCTTCAACATCACCGCCGTCATGGGAGTGTCGGCGCTGGTGCGGGGCTATCCCGTCAGCGAGTCGATCCTGGGGTTGCAACTGCCAGCCGTGCTGATCCTCTCGGTGCTGGTATGGCCCGTCGTGGCCAGCGCGAGGACGGTCAGGCGCATCGAGGGATTCCTGTTGCTGGTCGCCTATTTCGGCTTCATGGGGTGGATCACGTTTGTCAACTGACGCAGAAAGCCGCCAGTGGGCCGCGCGGCTTTCGCGGGTAGAAAGCCGCAACGTCACTTTCCTCGATCGGCCACCGCCGTTCTGGACGGATGCCAAGGGGTCGGAGGTTCGTGATGCCGACGGCAACGTCTACCTGGATTTTTCCGGCGCGTTCGGAGTCGCTCTTGCGGGACATCGGCACCCGGCCGTCATGGAGCGGATCGCATCCCAGTCGGAACGGCTGGTGCACGGTATGGGTGATATCCATCCACCGGCCGTCAAGGTGGAGTTCCTGGAGGCGCTGGCGGAGCACATGCCCTGGCCCGAGTCGCGGGCAATCCTCGGTCTCAGCGGATCCGACGCCGTCGAGGCTGCCCTCAAGACGGCTCAACTGGCAACCGGGCGCATCGGTGTCATCGCCTTCGAGGGGAGCTATCACGGGCTGACGCTGGGCGCGCTCGCGACGACTCACCGCGAACACTTTCGCCGCCCGTTCAACGACAGGCTGGTGGATCACGTTCACTACCTGCCGTTTCCTTCGTCACCGGCCCAGGCGGCCATCGTGCTCGACCAGGTGACCGACCTCCTGTCGCCGCAGGCTGCAATGCCTGTCGGTGCCGCCATCGTCGAACCGGTTCAGGGCCGCGCGGGCGTCCGCATCCCGCCGGACGGGTTTGTGGCGGAGCTTGGGGCCCGGATGCGCGACGGCGGAGGCCTTCTGATCGCGGACGAAATCTTCACCGGGATGGGGCGAACGGGCACCATCCTGGCCTGCGAGCACGACGCTGCCGTTCCGGATCTCGTCTGCGTCGGCAAGGCCCTCGGGGGCGGAATGCCGCTATCGGCTTGCTGCGGCGCGTGGGCGGTCATGGAAGCATGGCCTGCCTCGACCGGCGAGGCCATTCACACGAGCACCTTCCTGGGCCATCCTCTCAGCTGCGCGGGCGGGCTCGGGTTCCTGGCCGCGCTCGAGAACGACCGTCTGGTCGAGCGGGCGAAGCGCCTCGGTGACTGGGCCCTGAGCTATCTCTCGCAGGAACTGGCGTACCATCCCGCAGTCCGGGAAGTGCGGGGCCGCGGCCTCATGCTGGGCATCGAACTGAAGGAGGGGCAGGGGGCCGCCCCGGCCGCGAAAATCGCCGAAGAGGTGCTGCAACGCGGGCTGATCGTCCTGCCCGCTGGAGAAACCGCAGGAGTCGTTGAGCTTACCCCGCCCGCGACAATCTCCAGGGGTGACCTTGAACGTGGGCTGAAGATCCTGGTCGAAGCGATCCGTTCAGCGTGCTGACGTAGCGAAGTCGATCCGTTCGGCCAGCTTGAAGTCTTTCGCGGTGACCCCGCCTGCGTCGTGCGTGGACACGCTCAGAATGACCTCATTGTACTTGACCGTGATGTCGGGATGATGATCCAGCTCATCGGCGATCGTGGCGACGCGATTGACGAATACGACCGCGCTGCGGAAAGAGGGGAAGGTGTATTTCTTGCGGATCGAGCCTTCCCAATACTGCCATCGGGGATGGGTTGCGATCCACCCCTCAATCTCGTTCTGCGGGAGATTATTCGTCATCGTTCCCCGCCTCCGCGTAGCCTGCTGTCACAACGCTTTTCGGTCGCGCCACGACTAGAATCATAACCGCACTCCAACGGGCGGCCAAGGTCGGAGTGGCCGATGCCATCCGGGCGGGGGCCCGGCCGTTGGCTGGCCAGCAAGACGGTCGCCGACTGTCATTGACGGAACATATGGCGTTCCCGAAGATCAACCATGGCAACACTCCGGGAACTGCTCATTCGGTCCAGCCGCACCTTCGCCGTGGGGATCGAAATCCTCCCCGAGCCGCTGAGGCGAGAGATCAAGGTCGCCTATCTGCTGCTGCGCGTTTCCGACTATCTCGAGGACAACCAGGAGCTGGAAGACAGCGACAAGATTGCCCTGCTGAACGAGTGGAGACGTGTCCTCGGCGCCGGGCCGGGACGTGAAGCGCTTCTCGAGCGGCTCAAAGAGGCTGAAGAGGACACGCCGGACGCCCTGGTAGCCCGCAACGCAGGCGCGGTCCTCGAGGAACTCGATCGGCTGGACCCGGATGCACGAGCGATCCTTGTACGGCGCGTGGGAGAATCGAGTGCCGGAATGGCGCGCTGGACGCGGCGCGGGTCCGTCTTCGAAACCGAGGCCGACCTGGACGACTACATGCACGAGGTGGCGGGACGAGTGGGCCATCTGCTCACCGAACTGTTCACCCTCCGCCTCTCGGGCGTCGGAGCCAGTCAGGATCGGTTGATGCGGCTGGGCCGCGAATTCGGCCTGGCGCTGCAGACCGTCAACGTCATACGCGGATTGCACGAGGACCGCGACCGCGGCTGGGTATACGTCCCGACCGAGTTCCTCCCGGGCTCGACGATCAGTCCGGCGAAGCTCTTCGAGCCGGAAAACCAGCGGGCCGCAATGTCGGCGCTGTCCCGGCTGGTGCAGAAGGCGGACCGTCACCTGGCCGCGGCCCGGGCGTACATTCGCATGATTCCCCGCCGGCATCACGGAGTTCGCATTTTCTGCATGCTCCCGCTCTTCTTTGCCGTGCGCACTCTCGCGCTCAGCCGGGGAAACCCCAACGTTCTCGAACGCGAGACCAAGATGACCCGCCGCGAAGTCGTCGCCATCACCCGAAACGCGAGATTCCTGGGCTTCTCCAACGGATGGATCGACTGGTATAGCCGCCGACTGACAGTGGTCGGGCCAGTCGTTGACCTCTCCCGGAGAAACAGATAACTTAAAGATCTTGCTGCGGGGTGGAGCAGTCTGGTAGCTCGTCGGGCTCATAACCCGAAGGTCGCGGGTTCGAATCCCGCCCCCGCTATGACTGCATCAGATTCATGGAACGCCGCCTCGCGCGGCGTTTCTGACGTAGACCGGCCAGGCCACCGGAGACCGGACCCTCCAGGGTTTCGGCCGTCCGGCACGGACCCGGTCGGTTTTTGTCGGAACGAAGCTGCTACAGGCCAGGTAGCTCAGTTGGTAGAGCACGCGACTGAAAATCGCGGTGTCGGCGGTTCAATTCCGCCCCTGGCCATGGGAGTGCCACAGGTCCGTAGCTCAATTTGGTAGAGCACCGGTCTCCAAAACCGGCGGTTGGGGGTTCGAGTCCCTCCGGGCCTGTACGACGGGGTGACGCCCTCATCGTCTAACGGTTAGGACACCACTCTTTCAAGGTGGAGATCGGGGTTCGATTCCCCGTGAGGGTATACGGCCGGGGTCCGCCCCGGCTGGGCAGTGAAGCAGGGGCTGTAGCTCAGTTTGGTTAGAGTGCCGGTCTGTCACACCGGAGGCCGCGGGTTCGAGTCCCGTCAGCCCCGCTGCCGGTTGTTGGCTGGATGATTGAAAATTCGGGTCTTGGAGCAAGTGTTCCTGGCGCATGGTTCGCACCATTGGGGCCGTAGCTCAGTTGGGAGAGCGCCTGAATGGCATTCAGGAGGTCAGGGGTTCGATTCCCCTCGGCTCCACTGCAATAGTGCCGACGTGCCACGCTCGGGTGGCGGAATTGGTAGACGCGCAGGATTCAGGATCCTGTGGGGGTTAACCCCGTGAGGGTTCGAGTCCCTCCCCGAGCACTATGTGCAGGAGCTGGTCGCCCACGTGCTGGAATTGGTAGACAGGCTGGTTTGAGGGACCAGTGTTCGAAAGGACGTACAGGTTCGAGTCCTGTCGTGGGCACTGTACTGGGCGAGCCGAGGCTCGCAAGAGCGCCCGTAGCTCAATTGGATAGAGTACCTGACTACGGATCAGGGGGTTGGGGGTTCAAGTCCTCCCGGGCGCGTATGACCGGTGCGACCGCCGGATGAGGGCGCGTAGCTCAGTTGGTTAGAGTGCCACGTTGACATCGTGGAGGTCACAGGTTCGAGTCCTGTCGCGCCCATGGACGCCTGCGATCCCGTCGCGGGACACTGCAGAGGAGGGGGCCGTAGCTCAGTTGGGAGAGCGCAGCGTTCGCAACGCTGAGGTCAGGGGTTCGACTCCCCTCGGCTCCACTGGCAGAGGCAGCTGCAGCGGGCCGCCTGCTTGCCGCCCGCCCCAAACATCGCCACCGTAGCTCAGTCTGGTAGAGCACGTCACTCGTAATGACGGGGTCGTCGGTTCGAGTCCGACCGGTGGCTCTACCCTGACGTAACGTCAGGGCTTGCGGCGAAGAAAACACATAGCCCCGTGGTGTAACTGGCAACACGTCTGACTCTGGATCAGAAGAGTCCTGGTTCGAGCCCAGGCGGGGCTACTTGGAGGGATGGCTGAGCGGCTAAAAGCGGCGCCCTGCTAAGGCGTTGGTCCTAGCGACCACGTGGGTTCGAATCCCACTCCCTCCGCTGAGCGAAAGCGATCGGAGGGAATGGGGTTCGAACATGTTCGAGCCGAAGGCGATTGCGCTTGCAAAGCGCAACCGCCGAAGACGGCCAAAGGCCAATCCCACTCCCTCGGCACCGTGTCAACAAGGGAGAATCGGGTTGGCGTCCGAGCCAACGGCGATGGACGCCCCAACCCACTTCCCTCTCGTCGGACAAGCGCCAGCGCATGTCCACGATTCCTCGATACACCCAGGAGGCGTAGTCCTAATTGGTAAGGCACCGCACTCGAAATGCGGCGTGCGTCGAGCACTTGGGGGTTCGAGTCCCTCCGCCTCCGCTCGGAACCTCCTCGTCATCTCCAAGACCCGCTGGCAGGAAAATCAGAAGACTCATCTTCACGGGGCGTGGCTCAGTCCGGTAGAGCGCTGCGTTCGGGTCGCAGAGGTCCCCGGTTCGAATCCGGGCGCCCCGATTCAGCCGGCAAGAAGTAGGACGGGTGGCCGAGTGGCTTAAGGCGCACGACTGGAAATCGTGTGGGCATCTGCCCGCGTGGGTTCGAATCCCACCCCGTCCGTGCACCGACAGTAAACGGACGGGATGGGGTTCGCACTTGTTCGAGCCGAAGGCGGTCGCGCCGCCAGGCGCGAACGCCGGAGACGGCCGTCAGGCCAATCCCACCCCTTCGGTCCAGTGTCAGCAATCGAAACGGGCATGGGGTTCGAGCTTGTTCGAGCCGAAGGGTGGTCGCGCCGCGACAACAGCGAGACGCATATCACCGCACTGAGTGCTGTGAGTCTGGGCCCGGGCCTTTTGTACGATCCCGACGCGCTGCGGCCCACGGACTTTCAAAATCCATCCAACTTTGTTGCCACTCCAGCCGAAACCTATTGTCGGGCGCTGGAGACCAAGACGGCGTTGCCCTAGAGAGCTTGGCCGGGGTGCGAATGGGCCGCAAGGACGCTCGCAGCGATCTCGGCCCGCATGGCGGCATGAGGCGACAGCTCTTTCGTCTGGAGGCTCCGCAATCGGAGTTGGGTGCACAATGGGATGACGCCCCTCGACTGATCGCGCGCACTCTTCCCGTCCGCTGGGCGTCCTGGAGGGGTTGCTAGGAGTCCCAAGTCGGCTGCTCGCGTTTCTGCCGTGTTCGGGCGCGACGGGAGACAGCACGAGGGGACTGGATGCACCGTCTGGGGGGTGCAAACTCATTCTTCACTGCTGCTCCTATTTCGCGGCTCAATCCATACAGCCAGGAGCTGCTTGCACCCATCCTCCTTCGCGATGGCTACCCTGTGGTGACCATCCCGTAGCTTCACCTTCACGTCTTCCGGTCTTCCCGAGACTACAATCGGCGCTCCCCCGTGCTGTCGGACATCGTGGAGCCGAGCCGGACACAGCGTCTTGTTCTCTTCTTCAACGACGTGTTCTAGCTCCACAGGACGAGTTGGTAGGCACGCACTCATTCGCTCCATGACCCTGTGCTGGAGCCGCATCAGCTTACTAACGACGATGTACGAGAAGGACTTGCTCGCAGCCTGTTCCAGTTTCCAGAAGCAATCGACCAACGTCTCGGCATCACAGTTGCCATCTCGCAGTGCGTCCTTCACACGGTCGTAGATCGGTGGCCAATCCGCGCTGGCTTTTTCCCGCTTCTCCACCGCCAGTATCTCGTCGTCACTGGGCGACCACGTTGGAGTCCCGCGATACTTCTCCGTTCCCGCCATTCCCGTGTCTCAGCTTTCGTTGCTAGCATGCCAAGATCAGCCGCCTGCCCCGATTCGGAAGGATCGGTTCCAGCGCCCGGCCCATGGGTTCTTGGCCTTGTAGAATCTATCTTACACGAGCGGACGTGACCCCGGCCGCGAAGTTATCTTGATCGGCGTCGCGACTTGCGGACGACGTGGCCAGAATGGATTTATTTTGGCCGCCAGCATTTCAACCATCCCAAGGGACTTACCGTTGAGCGACGACCGCCGATCGCGGTGCTATGATCCACAACCGTCGCAGCGGGATTGGGAGGCCGAAGTCGTGGACTGCGGTGGCGTCAACCGTGACGAAGAGCCCGAAACGGCGCAGGGAAGATGCGTTGGCTTCCCAAGGGCGTGAGATGAACGCCAAGGATCGCGCCGATTGGCCAGAGATCCATGAGCTTGCCTCGTTCCTGGCGGCCGAAGTGATCGCGGAAGGAGGCCCCGCCGACCGTCGGGAGCAACCCGCCGCACTCAAGGCCGCTCTCGGCTGTTTCTTCCCAATGATCGCCATTGGGGTACACGGGTTGGCGTACGGAGACGAGGGGATCGGTGTGGTTGTGCTACTAGTTCTCGTCAACTGGGTCGGATGTTCGGTCGCCGCCTACATTGGGCGGTATCGCGAGTTCATGGCTATCAACCGGCGATTGAGGCGTTCCGTGTTGATGACGAGGATTGATGTGGACCAGCGGATGTCGTTCCTTCTCAGGAACCCGGAGATTGACTGGGATGCGGATCGACTCCGGGTGGCCAGAAGGGCAGAGGCACTCCAAGCCGGCGAGGAAACGCTATCGGGAGCAGCGATCGTTGTAGGGCAGGCGATGGCGGGGAAGGCGCCGATGGGCCACTCTGTCGTCTTGGAATGGCCATCCGGAGCGCCTCCGGGGCACTTCGGAGTTTGGATCTTCCTGCTCCTTGCTGTGGGGGCGGTGATTGCGGGAACGTTCGGGTTTCTCACTTGGCCAACCGCTGCGGTTGGCGCGTTTGCCGGCATTTCCGTTTTCGCCGCCTTACGCTTGGGCCGAGAGTCCGAGTTCCGTGACCGACTGGATCGCATCCGGAGCATTATGGCCGAGGCGACTGACGGTGGGACCGCTCTGACCTGACGGTCGAACCTTGCCAGCGTACTACACGTGCTCCGAGTGTCTCGCGGCTGACAGCGTTCCGACCCGGCTGCTTCGAGGCAGCAGAGAAGACTCAGGCCGGTTTGCAGATCCATCGAGTCCCATGGCATTCTGAGAAGTGCCAAGGCCCTCGCTGATCTCCCCGTCCGGCGACGGTTGTTGCGCTCCCCGTTGGCGAGTTCCCGAGATACTTTGCCGGACGGCACTCCGTGTTAGCGGCAGGCCTGAGGTTCCGCATGGGCACCTTCGGGTTGATCTCGACGGCTCCTCCCCGCCACCGATGTGTTGAGCGGATGGCCCCTCAGTAGCGTTCAACGGGATCCATAGGCCTATCTGCCCCGAGTGCTTCGGGCGGATGGCTGATCGGAACACGCGACCGTAACCCTGGGAAGAGTTAGATCGACGATGGCCGTGGCCGAGCTTTGAGCCGCAAGCTCCAGATCGCGACTGCTTACACGAGGTGTACGGCAATACGTGACATGCCGTATCTTAGGCTCCGATCCGGCTCTAGGGATCGTCCACGACGATGGCAAAACCCACAGAGACTGAGATGGCCACTAAGAAGACCAACAGCGGCGCCACCACCGGCTACGAAGCCGAACTATGGGCCATGGCCGACGCACTCCGCGGCTCGATGGACGCTGCCGAGTACAAGCACGTCGTGCTCGGCCTCATCTTCCTGAAGTACATCTCCGACGCCTTCGAGGAACGCCACGCGGCGGTCCTGGACGAGTGGGGGGAGGACGCTGCGGAGGACCGCGACGAGTACATCGCCGAGAACATCTTCTGGGTGCCGCAGGAGGCCCGCTGGGCGCACCTCAAGGCCCGGGCGAGGCAGCCGACCATAGGCCAGACCGTCGACCGGGCCATGACCGCGATCGAGCGGGACAACCCGGCGCTGAAGGAGGTGCTGCCCAAGGAGTACGCGCGGCCCGCACTGGACAAGCAGCGTCTCGGCCAGCTGATCGACATGATCGGAAACATCCGTGTCGGGGACGCCGAAGCCCGATCCCGTGATGTGATCGGCCGCGTCTATGAGTACTTTCTCTCGCAGTTCGCGAGTGCCGAGGGGAAGAAGGGCGGCGAGTTCTACACCCCTCGCTGCGTCGTCAAGCTGCTCGTCGAGATGCTGGAGCCCTACCGGGGGCGGGTCTACGATCCGTGCTGCGGCTCCTCGGGCATGTTCGTGCAGTCGATCGAGTTCATTCGCGCCCACGCCAGCGGCAACGGCAACGGTGGGAACAGGCGCGGCGATATCTCGGTCTACGGCCAGGAGTCGAACTACACGACGTGGCGGCTCGCGCGGATGAACCTGGCCATTCGCGGCATCGGCGGGCAGATCGCGCACGGCGATACTTTCCACAACGACCGCCATCCGGACCTGAAGGCCGATTTCATCCTCGCCAATCCCCCGTTCAACATCTCGGACTGGGGAGGCGAGCGGCTGGTCGAGGACAAGCGCTGGCGCTACGGCGTCCCACCCAAGGGGAACGCCAACTTCGCCTGGGTGCAGCACATGGTCCATCATCTCGCCCCGAACGGCATTGCGGGGTTCGTGCTGGCCAACGGGTCGATGTCGTCGAATCAATCCGGCGAGGGCGAGATCCGGAAGAACCTGGTCGAGGCGGAGCTGGTGGACTGCATGGTCGCCATGCCGGGCCAACTCTTCTACTCGACGCAGATTCCCGTCTGTCTGTGGTTCCTGGCGCGAGGGCGCCGGCGGCGCGGAGAGGTCCTGTTCATCGACGCGAGGAAGCTCGGCCGGATGGTGGACCGGACGCACCGCGAACTGACCGACGAGGACATTGCCCGGATCGCGGACACCTACCACGCCTGGCGCACGGGAGAGGAGGGAGACGGCTATGCCGATGTTCCAGGCTTCTGCAAGAGTGTCGCGCTGGACGAGGTTCGCAAGCACGGCCACGTCCTGACGCCCGGCCGCTACGTCGGCGTGGAGCCGCAGGAGGATGACGGCGAGCCGTTCGAGGACAAGATGAAGCGGCTGGTGGCGGAGCTTCGCGAACAGCAGGCCGAGGGTGTGCGGCTCGATGCCGCGATTGGCGGGAACCTGAAGGCGCTGGGATTCGGAGGGAAGGGACCGTGAGCAATGCGGACGAACGGCGCTGGCAGCAGCGACTCGACACTTTCGGGACGGCGCTCGCGCAACTCACGAATGCCTGTGACCGGGAATGGTACGACGACTTGGAACTAGCCCGGATTTCTCACACCTATAAGAGAGCACCGGCCTCCGAGGGGTGTTAAGTTTATGTAGGGCATGAACTTGACATGATTCCCCAAGGAGGACCGATGCTGACACAGTGTAAACCGCTTTCGTTCGCATTTCAAGGGTGCCAAGGCCGCAGGGTGACCGCCGCGTTCGACGGCGGATCGATCACTTCGAACGGCGGGGCGCTGCTCCTTCGCCAGGCGGACCGTTCCACCGGGCTCTTCGACCGGGTTGCCGCAGGCTTCACGGACCACCGCGATCCGCGCCTTACGGAACATTCGGTGCGGACACTGGTGGCACAGCGCATCGCCGGCATTGCCCTGGGGTACGACGACCTCAACGACCACGACGACCTGCGGCGCGACCCGCTGCTGGCACTGCTGTCGGGCAAGCTCGAGGCACGCCGGAAAGGGTGTGCACCACTGGCGGGCAAGAGCACGCTGAGCCGGCTCGAGCACGCACCTGCCGGTGGCAAGCCGAGCCGCTACGCCAAGATCGACCACGACCCCGAGAAGCTTCAGGACGTGCTGGTCGAGTCGTTCATCGACTCCTGGCAGGGCCTGCCCCCGTCGCGGCTGGTGGTGGACATCGACTCGACCGACGTTGCGGTGCACGGCAGCCAGGAGGGCCGGTTCTACCACGGCTACTACAACCACTACTGCTTCCTGCCGCTGTACATCACCTGTGGCGGACGCCCGCTCTTCGCACAGCTCAGGCCGGGCAACGCCGACCCGGCCGGAGGGGTGACCGGACCGCTCGGCCGCATCGTCGCCCGGCTCCGCCAGGAGTGGCCCTGGCTGAAGATCCTGCTCCGTGCCGATTCCGCGTATGCTCGCGAGGAACTGATGGCGTGGTGCAAGGACAACGACGTGGACTATGTCATCGGGCTGGCAAGGAACTCGCGGCTCGTCGAGCGCATCGTATGGCTACTCGACGACGCCGCGGCCGAAGCGGAGAAGAAAGGCCGGCCGGCCCGCCGGTTCACGGAGTTCCCCTACGCCACCCTCACCAGTTGGTCCTGTAAGCGCCGCGTCGTGGCGAAGGCCGAGCATCTGGCGGACAAGGCGAACCCCCGCTTCGTGGTCACTTCGCTGCCCGCCGACACCTTCTCGGCGCGGACCGTGTACGAGCGCCTCTACTGCGCACGGGGCAACATGGAGAACACGATCAAGGAGCAGCAGCTCGATCTCTTCTCCGACCGGACCTCGGCCACCTGCTTCGCCGCCAACCAGCTCCGGCTCCTCTTCTCCGCCTTCGCGTCGATCCTCTTCGATGCCATCAGGCAAGCGCTTCACGGCACCCCGCTCGCCCGCGCCACCGCGGGAACGCTCCGGCTCAGGCTCCTCAAGATCGGTGCCCGCGTCATGGTCTCGGTTCGCCGGGTCAAGGTCGCCATGGACTCCGCGCACCCCTCCGCCGCAGCCTTCGCACGGGTCCACGCTCGACTACCGGGGTAGGCTCCCCGGCCGCTCCCGAGCACCCTCCCAGCCACCACGTTCCAAGGACCACTGCGTCCTGGAACCAATCAGGGCCTCTTCAGCCCGTCAATCTCTTCGTTCGCTGCTTCGAAAAACCCGCCAGGGACCTGCTGTCCCTCACTCCGACACGCTTGGCCACCCCCGGTCACACCCTCAACCCCTCCCCTCAGGCCTCTGACTGGCCTGTGTGAGAAATGCGGGCTAGCCGGACTGATCAAGACATTCGAGTTCAGTTTCGAGCTGTCCTGGAAGGTGCTCAAGGATCTTCTCTTCTACGAGGGCCATGACGTGAAGGCCCCGCGCGCGGTGATCCGGAAGAGCTTCGAGGTGGAATACATAGACGAGAGCGACTGCGAGACCCTGCTCGACGCGCTGGACAAGCGCAACCTATTGAGCCATGCCTATTTGCTCGACGTGGCGCAGGAGGCGGAGACGCTTATCAAAGAGCGTTACCACCCTGCACTTCTACGACTCTACCAGACTCTGGACACCAGACGAACGAGATGACGGACGGTCTCAAGGACGAGCACCGCGAGGCGATCATCGCCGTGATCGCGGCCAACGACCGCGTCGAACGGGCCGTGCTGTTCGGATCAAGGGCGACCGGGACGAATACCGTGACGTCCGACGTGGATATCGCGCTGTTCGGGGACCGGCTGACTTTGATGGATCAGGCGCGCCTGGCTGTGGCGATCGACGAGATTCCGATGGCGCAGTCGGTGGATGTGCTGCTGTACGATTCGATACGAGATCGAGCGTTGCGGACACATATCCGAAACGACGGCGTCGAGTGGTTTGTGCGGCCACAGGGAGGACGGGGCTGGCTCTTCCATCCCGTGTTTCCGAAGCACTGGCGATCCCGAGCGCTCCACTCGATGGCAAGGTGGGTGAACGGACTAGCGTTCAAGAGCATCCAGTTCTCTGAGAACGGGAAGCCAGTCATCAAGATCGCCGAAATCAAGGGTGGCATCAGCGGGCAAACGAGATTCACTCAGCAGACGTTCGACGACTCCGTTTTCGTCCGACCCGGTGACCTGCTCTTCTCTTGGTCCGGGCAACCTGAGACTTCGATTGACGCCTTTTGGTGGAGGGGGCCGGAAGGCTGGCTAAATCAGCATGTATTCAGGGTGACGCCAGAGGAGGGGCAGTCATTTCCAACGCGGAGATGAGCCTGAACGCGGGGGGGTCTGAGGGGTGAGGGGTGAGCCGCGGGCACGAGGCGGGTGGCAGTTGAAGTGTTTGTCATTGTCGCCGGAACAGCGGAGAGAGGCAACCGGCAGGGGAGGGGATACCGGAGACGTGGGAGGGTCACGGGGGAGCCTGCGGTCGACAGAGAGAGTTTCATGCGGCGGAGTCTCGGGCCTTGCCGATCGCACGGAAGAGGGCATCGCGGGCGCGCTGCACGGCCTTGGCGGCGTCGAGGTCGGTGGTGGCGGCGGCGAGCTGGTCGAGGGCTTCGAAGGTGACGCCGGGTCGGAGGAAGCGGTCGGCGTCGAGGAGCGACCGGAAGTGCTGGAAGGGGGTGGCGACGTCGTCCTGCCGGTAGGTCTTCCTGACCTTGCCGCTGGCGCTCGTTACCTCGGTGGGGAAGAGGCAGGGCCGGTGGAAGTTGAGGAGGGGGCAGAGGCTGTCGCGGAGGAACGCATCGAGCCGGGGGACGAGGGTGTGGGGGACGTGGACGTGGCCGAGCCACCGACGGACGATGCTGCCGTTCTTGGACTCGACCAGGGCGTTGTCGTTCGAGCGGCGTGGCCGGGATTTGGTGAAGGTGTCGATGTGGAGCTTGTTGAGCAGGTCCGCGACTTCGCTGTTGACGTACTCGCTTCCGTTGTCGGCATGGAAGGCCTGGACGGTGAAGGGGAAGGCGGAGATGAGGTCCTTCAGCACGGGGACCATGTAGCGCTGGGTGATGCGCGGGACGGCTCCAAGGTGTTGGAACTGCGTGACTTCGTCGACGACGTTGACGACGTAGGCGCCCTTGCGGCCCCCCAGATCGCCGAGGTGGACGGTGTCGACGCGCAGGAAGCCGGGCCTGCCGTCCGGCCGCGGCTTGCGGCGCACCCCGAAGCCCACGGGCGTGGACCGGGTCTCGCGGAAGGACAGGCGGCCGGTCCGGTAGATGCGGGACCTGCGGAGGTTGTAGATGTGGCCGTTGGAGATGCCGGCGAGCCGCTCGAAGCGCTCGTCGCCGTGGACATGGCGCATGCGCCAGAAGACCGCCTTGGTGGCGGGTCCGGAGAGCTGTCCGAAGGCCTCGTCGACCTCGGCCAGCAGCGCGGCGTCGCGGGGCGTGTAGCGGCAAGCGAAGGCGTTGGCCGGGGGCTTCCTGCGATGGTCGCGGATCCCCCCGGTCCGGCGGTGCTGCCGGATGAGGCGGGTGACCTGGGCCCGGGAGAGGCCGGTCACCTTCTCGAGGTACCGCTTCACCAGGCCCTTGTCAGGCTTCCCGAGGCCGTGGTACTCGAACCGGACGAGCGTCCGGCGGCAGAAGGCGTAGGCGGAGGTCCGGTCGGCGAGCCCGAAGTCCGCCGGCTCATTGCCCTCGAGGAAGGCGCGGACGTGGTCGAGGGTGCGGATCCGTTCGGTGCGAAGTGTCACGATCATCCTCCAATGATCTCTTCGCCCCGCGCTTCAGGCTCATCCCCCGCTGGAAACCGGCCCCGCGTTCAGGCTCACATGCCGTTGGACAAGACTGGGGCTTGACACCACCTTTTTTTATTACCTGTTGCGCTACCTCAAGCCGAACTTCGTTGGCATCGCAAGAAACAAGCAGACGACGGGGCTGGGCCACGTCACGAAACGTGACCTTGAGAACCTGGAAGCCGCATACCCGGATCTACCCGAACAACGTGCCATCGCCCACGTCCTCGGCACGTTGGACGACAAGATCGACTTGAACCGGCGGATGAACGAGACACTGGAGGCAATGGCGCGGGCACTGTTCAAGTCCTGGTTCGTCGATTTCGATCCGGTGCGGGCCAAGGTGGAGGGTCGGGACACGGGATTGCCGCAGGACATCGCCGACCTGTTTCCCGAGCGGCTCGTGGATTCCGAGAAGATACCCGAGGGTTGGGAGGTGGGGCGCCTGGCCGACGCAATAGAACTTCTGAGCGGAGGGACTCCGAAAACATCTGTTGCCGAATACTGGAATGGGGGCATCCCCTGGTACACCCCGAGGGATGCGCCTCATCAATCTGATGTGTTCGTGATAGACACTCAGAGGACGATTACGCAGGCAGGAGTGGACAACAGCGCTACGAAAGTCCTACCGTCGCGGACGACGGTCATTTCGGCCCGCGGAACCGTGGGTCGTTTGGCATGTCTCGGTCGACCGATGGCCATGAACCAAACCTGCTACGGAATACGGGGCGCCGCCGGATACAAGGCTTTCTTCACTTACTGGCTCGTAAGGAATACGGTGGAGGAATTGCGGAGCCGTACCCACGGTACAGTGTTCGACACCATCACCCGTCAGACATTTACTTTCATTGACTCGCATCTGCCGCCAACGGATGTCGCCGGAGCGTTCGAGGCCGCTGTGAAGGCGATCATGGAACGCGTCCTGCGCAACCTCCACGAATCCCGTGCCCTCGCAGCACTTCGCGACACACTGCTCCCCAAGCTCATGTCCGGGAAACTCCGATTGGCCAAGGCCGCACAGGCGATTGAGACCGAGGCATGAGTTCTCTGACGGACATCGATAAGCGCTATTTCGAGAAGCTGTTCGGCATGGGTAGCGGTTATGTGCTCGATTTCACTGACGCCACTTTTGGCGAGTTTTTCCGACGACACGATGTCGATATCCACGACCGGAAGTACCAAACCTTCGGAACATCCAAGGCGAAGAAGCTTCGCGCCTTTTGGGAATTGGAAACCGATCGGCTTGTTGGAGCCGTGCTCTCTGAAATGCTGGATTCCTACGAGACCGAATGCGAGCTCGCTGGCAAGGACGTAGATGGGGTCCCGCTGGAACGCGCAAGAGGTATCGTTGGCCGTCTGACCGGTGGACCTGTGGTCCGTGACTCTGCCAGGAAGGAGAGCGAGTTCCTGGACCGCGAGTTCACCATCCCAAACATCCAGAAGCTGCCGATCGATACTCAGGTCGCCCCGATCGTCGAAGCGCGACTGAGCGAGGCCCGCGTAGCGCTGGGCGCCGGTGCTCATCTGTCCGTGATCTTCCTGTGCGGTAGCGTCCTGGAGGCCGTGCTGCTTGGCGCTGCTCAGCAGGCCCCAGCGAGCTTCAACCAGGCGAAGGCGACACCGACGACAGCGAGTGGTTCGCCAAGACGCTTTCACGAATGGAGCCTCGCACAGCTGATCAACGTCGCGTGCGAGGTCGGCGTCCTGAAGCTCGACATCAAGAAGTTCAGTCACGGATTGCGAGACTTCCGAAACTACATCCACCCTTATCAGCAATTGGTGTCGGGTTTCACGCCCGACGAACACACCGCCAAGGTCTGCTTCCAAGTTCTCAAGGCAGCGCTGGCAAGCTTGGCAGGGGAGCGCTAATGATCCGCATCTCCGTAACCCCAGTCCTTATCCGCTGGGCGCGGGAGCGTTCGCCACGGATGAGGTATGGCTTGGGATCCGGCACCGAGGCAGCTTGATGACGACCTTCACCGAATCGGAACTCGAAGACGCAGCGCTTGAGTGGCTTGAAAGCCTTGGATGGGAGGTGACCCACGGCCCCCACATTGCCCCGGACTCAGCGGCCTCCGAGCGAACAGACTACACGGAAGTCATCCTGGAAACCCGGCTACGCCAAGCCCTGGACCGCCTAAACCCGGCCCTCCCCCCCGAACCCCTGGCCGACGCGTTCCGCAAGCTGACCCGCCCCGAAGGCTCCACCCTGGAAGCCCGCAACCGCGCATTCCACCGGATGCTTGTGGACGGTACAACAGTCGAATACCGAACCACCGGCGGCGCCCTACGCGGAGCCCAGGCCTCCATCCTCGACTACGAGAACCCCGCCAACAACGACTGGCTTGCGGTCAACCAATTCACCGTAGTCGATGGAGAGCACGAGCGGCGCCCGGACATCGTGCTGTTCGTCAACGGCCTTCCACTGGGTCTCATCGAGCTCAAGAACCCGGCGGACGAGAAGGCCACGGTCTGGACGGCCTGGCAGCAGATCCAGACCTACAAGGCCGGGCTCTCGGACCTATTCTCCTTCAACGCCGCGCTCCTCGCTTCGGACGGAATCGACGCGCGCATGGGCACGCTCACCGCCGGGCGCGAGTGGTTCAAGCCGTGGCGCACGATCGACGGCGAGACGCTGGCCGACCCGCATCTACCCCAGTTGCGGGTGATGCTCGAGGGGATATGCGAGCGCGAGCGGTTCCTGACGCTGGTCCGAGACTTCGTCGTGTTCGAGGACGACGGCAGCGGTAAGCTGGCCAAGAAGATGGCGGGGTATCACCAGTTCCACGCGGTGGAGACCGCGGTGCAGGAGACGCTACGCGCGGCAGAGCTGCGGCAGGAGTTGCAGCTCGTCGCCGAGCCGCCGGGCAGGCGGTACGAGATCGGCAGACGGCAAGGCGGCCATCCAGGCGACCGTCGCATCGGTGTCGTCTGGCACACCCAGGGCTCCGGCAAGAGCCTGACCATGGCCTTCTACGCCGGACGGATCATCCGCGAGCCGGCGATGGAGAACCCGACGATCGTCATGCTGACGGACCGAAACGACCTCGATGACCAGCTCTTCGGGACGTTCTCCCGCTGCCGGGACCTGTTGCGGCAGCCGCCCACCCAGGCCGGGAGCCGTGCCGACCTGCGCGGCAAGCTGGCGGTCGAGTCAGGCGGCGTGGTCTTCACCACCATCCAGAAGTTCTTTCCAGAAGAAAAGGGCGACCAGCATCCCGAGCTGTCGGGGCGCCGAAACATAGTGGTCATCGCCGACGAGGCGCACCGCAGCCAGTACGACTTCATCGACGGCTACGCCCGCCACATGCGCGACGCGCTTCCCAACGCATCGTTCATCGGCTTCACCGGCACGCCGATCGAGCTGGAGGACGCCAACACGCGGGCGGTGTTCGGCGACTACATCAGCGTCTACGACATCGAGCGGGCCGTCGAGGACCGCGCCACCGTGCCGATCTACTACGAGAGCCGGCTGGCCAAGCTGACCTTGGACGAGGCCGAGCGGCCGAAGATCGATCCCGACTTCGAGGACGTCACCGAGGGCGAGGAAATCGAGCGCAAGGAGAAGCTGAAAACCAAGTGGGCCCAGCTCGAGGCCGTCGCCGGAGCCGGACCGCGTCTCAGGCTCATCGCCCAGGACATCGTCTCGCACTTCGACCGGCGCATCGATGCCATCGACGGCAAGGCGATGATCGTCTGCATGAGCCGCCGCATCTGCATCGACCTGTACCGCGAGCTGACCCGCCTTCGCCCCGACTGGCATCACGACGATGACGACGGGGGCCGCATCAAGGTCGTGATGACCGGCAGCGCATCGGATCCGCTCGATTGGCAGCCGCACATTCGCAACAAGTCACGCCGCGAGATGCTGGCGAAACGGTTCCGCGATCCAGCCGATCCCCTTCAGGTCGTACTCGTGCGGGACATGTGGCTGACCGGCTTCGACGCGCCGAGCCTGCACACCATGTACGTCGACAAGCCGATGCGCGGCCACGGGCTGATGCAGGCTATCGCGCGGGTGAACCGGGTCTTCCGGGACAAGCCGGGCGGTCTGATCGTCGACTATCTCGGGCTCGCGCACGAACTCAAGCGGGCTCTCGCGACCTACACCGAGAGCGGGGGCACGGGTACGACTACCGTGGATCAGTCCGAAGCGGTGGCGGTGATGCTCGAGAAGTACGAGGTGTGTTGCGGGCTGTTCCACGGCTTCGACTATTCCGGATGGATCGACGGTTCGCCGGCCGAACGCGTGAGCCTGCTGCCCGGCGCGCAGGAACACATTCTCGCGCAGGAGAACGGCAAGGAACGCTGTCTGCGGGCGGTCCGCGAACTCTCGCAGGCTTTCGCGCTCGCCGTCCCTCACGAGGAGGCGATGCGGATTCGAGACCACGTGGCGTTCTTCCAAGCCGTCCGGTCGGTGCTGGCCAAGCGCGCGGCAGGAGAGGCGCGTCCCGAGGAAGAGCTGGACTACGCCATTCGGCAGATCGTGTCGCGGTCCGTTGCTTCCGAAGGAGTCGTCGACATCTTCGCCGCGGCCGGCCTTGAGAAGCCCGACATCTCGATCCTGTCGGAGGAGTTCCTGGCAGAAGTGCGGGGCATGAAGCAGCGTAACCTCGCGGTCGAACTGCTGCAGAAGCTGCTCAAGGGAGAAGTGGCCGAACGGAAGCGAAAGAATGTCGTCCAGGCGCGGTCATTTGCCGAGATGTTGGAGCAGACCGTCCACCGCTACGGGAACCGGGCCATCGAGGCCGCGCAGGTGATCGAGGAGCTGATTCAGCTTGCCCGAGAGATGCGCGAGGCGAATGAGCGTGGGGAGGAGTTGGGGCTCTCCGAGGACGAGCTGGCCTTATACGATGCGCTTGAGACCAACGACAGCGCCGTGCAGGTGCTGGGCGACGAGACGCTGCGGGATATCGCCCGTGAGTTGGTCGAGACCGTTCGCAATAACGTCAGGATCGACTGGACACTACGCGAGAACGTCCGAGCCAAGCTTCGGGTGCTGGTCAAGCGGATCCTGCGGAAGCACGGGTACCCGCCAGACAAGGAGGAGAAGGCGACGCGGACGGTGCTGGAACAGGCGGAGGTGCTGTCGGAGGGATGGGCGGCATAGTGACCAAGAGCGCGGTGGAGACCGTCAACCTCCCCGAATGGGATGCGGGATCCAGGTGAAGCTTGTCGGCCACTCTTGGCCTGAAATGGCCGACAAATCATGCCATCTTGCCGAGTTCAGCCCCGATGAACACCGTAATCCGTCGCCTCCGCTCCACCGCCATGCTAACATCCCTGGCATGGTGAGCAATCCACTCACGGTCGCGGTGCGGTTCCACCAAGCCTAACGAGCGCCCCGCAAATGCCCGCGCCTAGGTCGGCCAGCCGTCCCCAACAGAACGAACCCCACCGGAGAAACCATGCACCCGCCTCGCGCCCCTAAATCCGGCCACACCCTCCGCCCCCCCACCGCCACCACCCTCACCATCCTCGCCCTGATCGCCGCCTGCGCCGAAGCACCCGCCTCCAGCTTCGAAGACCTCGCCGAGTCCCACCTGCCGCAAATCGAAGGCAGCATCCAGGTCCCCGGCCTGCAGGCGGAAGTCGAGGTCCTGCGCGATCCGTGGGGAGTGCCCCATATCTACGCCTCCAACCTCGACGACCTCTTCCTCGCCCAGGGTTTCGTACAGGCCCAGGATCGTCTCTGGCAGATGGAGATGTACAGAAGGGCCGGCGAGGGGCGTCTCTCCGAAGTGCTGGGGTCCGAAGCGCTCCAGCACGACCGTGTTGCGCGCCTGCTCAAGTTCCGGGGCCCATTCGACGACGACGAGTACACCAGCTACCACCCCGAGGGCCGCCGCATCCTGGAGGCGTTCGCGGCCGGGGTCAACGCCTACATCGACCACGCGACGGCGGCAGGAGAACTACCCGTCGAGTTCCAGTTGACAGGGATCGAGCCCGAGCCCTGGACCGCCGAAACGCCGCTGCTGCGCATGCAGACCGCGATGCCGGTCGGAGATGTGCGCCGCGAACTGCGGCTGGCCGAACGGGTGGCCGAGCTGGGAGCCGAGGAGGCCAACCGGCAGGCGAATCCCACCCCCTGGCGCAAACTCGAGGTGCCCGCGGGAGTCGACCTGTCGCTAATCTCGAATGAACTACTGGCTGGAGTGACGGGCTTCCGCAACGCCATGAGCAGCCCGCCGCTGGCAGCGCCCTACGATGCCTGGACGGGGTCGGAGATGGCGCTCAACCTGGGCGCGCGCGAGACCTCACCCGGGAGCAACAACTGGGCGATTCACGGGAGCCGCACCGCGAGCGGCCACGCGATCGTCGCCAACGACCCGCACCGCGGAGTCACGAACCCGTCGCTCCGCTACGTCGTGCACCTGGACGCCCCCGGCTGGACCGCCATCGGCTCGACCGAGCCGGTGCTCCCCGGAGTGGCCATCGGACACAACGGACGCATCGCTTGGGGGCTCACCATCGTGGGCACCGACCAGTCGGACGTGTATGTCGAGCAAGTCAACCCGGATGACCCCAAACAGGTGCGCTGGGGCGACGGCTGGGAAGAGGTGCGGACCATCACCGAGACCGTCCAGGTGAAGGACGGCGCGCCCGTGACCATGGAACTCGAGTTCTCACGCCACGGCCCGATCTTCCACCGGGACCCGGAAAACAACATCGCCTACGCCATGCGCTCGACCATGCACGAGCCCGGAAGCACGGGATACCTCTCCGGCCTCAGACTCAACGTGGTCTCCGACTGCGCCGGTTTCCTCGAGGAGCTGCGCTACTGGCTCGCCCCAACCGAGAACATGATCTGCGGGGACGCGGACGGGAATATCGCCTGGCAGGCCGCCGCCCTCTCGCCGAGCCGCCCCAACTGGCATGGACGGCTGCCGGTGCCGGGGACCGGCGAATACGAGTGGGACGGCTTCCGCGACGACCTTCCCACCGAGTTCAATCCGGAGCGCGGCTGGGTGGGCACGGCCAACCACGACATCCATCCGCCCGGATACGATCCGCCGCTCTACTTCAAGACCGCAGGCCCCTTCGCCCGCTTCGCGCGGGTGCAGGAGGTGCTGAATGCGGGCAGCGACTTCACGCTGGAGGATTCGCGCCAACTCCAGCAGGACGCGTACTCGGCTTCGGGCGCGCGCAACGCGGCGCTCTTCCAGGGATGGACAGCGAACGACGCGGAACTGGAGCCCTACCGGACCGAACTGGCCGCGTGGGACGGCGTTTTCGACCGCGCGAGCCGGGCGGCCGCGATCTACCGCCGGCTCGACCGCGAGGCTCTGGACTCGTACACGAACAGCCCGGGCGAATCCGGGTCGGCCGACTATGAAAGCGTCCTGGCCGCCGCCATCGAACGGATCACCGCCGACCAGGGCGACGACCCGGCCCAGTGGCGCTGGGGACGCGACCACCGCAACGAGTTCCCGCACGCGCTGGTGACCGCCTACGACCTGCCCGCGGCGGAGCGGTCGGGAGGCGCGGGCACCGTGGCCGCGACGGGAGCTACCTACCGTCACATCGTCGATTTCGCCGACCTGGACGGGTCGCTGTTCACCAACGCGCCCGGCCAGTCCGGACGGCCGGGAAGCCCCTACTACGGCAATCTCACCGAGGACTGGGCCGACCGGGACTACTTCCCGATGCTCTTCTCGCGAGAGGCGGTGGAGGCACGCGCGGAATACCGGCTCGTTTTGGCACCCGGAGGTTGACTGAACGCGACTCCGGCCAATACGAGCGGGAGTTTGTCGGCCACTTTTGCCCTGAAATGGCCGCCAAAGCCGCCAGCTACCTCATCCCGTCCAACACCCCGAGCACCTCCTCGGGCTCGGGCCGCCGCGTGTAGTCCACGTCCACGCCTGCCCACGCAACGACCCCGTCCCGACCGACGACATAGGTCGCGGCGATCGGCAGCTCCCAGGTCAGATCGCCGTTGAACCGGGCGAGGTCGATGCGGAAACTGTCCCGATAGATGTCCTGCAGATCCTCCGTCATCCGGAAAGTCAGCCCGTAGGACCGCGCAACGCCGTTCCCGGAATCCACGAGGACATCGAATTCGATCCCGTCTTCCCGGGCCCAGGCGGCAGCGAAGTCGTGCAGCTGCGGCGACAGCGTCAGCACTGTAGCGCCCCGCACGCGAATCTCGGGAAGAAGTGCCTGGAGAGCAGCCTGCTCCGCGCGGCAGTACGGTCACCAGCGCCCGCGGAAGAAGCTGATCACGGCCGGCCCGCTCCGAAGGACCCGCGCGAGCCGCACCGTCTCGTGGTCCAGGTTCGGCCGGGCAAAAAGCGGCGCCGGGTCACCGGCCTTCACGACGCCGTCGAGGATTCCGGACGCCTCCAGATCCGCAACGCCGCAGCGTAGGGTTTGGGTGATTGAAGGGTCGCGCTTGGCAACTCCGGCTTCCCTGATGCGGTCCAGGGTCGGTGCGAGTGTGGGCATGGTGAGCCTGCGGAAGTGGGGGGATTTGAACCCCAAGAGCGGTTCCGGTCACAACTTCCAACGTAACCGGAACCGGGCACTAGACGTCATGCTCGCGCCGTGGTCCGCACTTACCCTGCGTTGCGTGCCTTCTTCCAAGCTCGTCAAGCCAGCATCGGGCGACGCACAGGGAGAAGTCCGGAAGCCAGACTGCGGCGCTTGGCCAATTGCACAACCCGGGACCCAGGGATTCGATCAAGCAACCCATGGTAGAACCCACGACCGCATTCAACACGGTCTGGCCGTCCGGGGCGGTGACCCGAAACACGAGGGCTTCGGGTCCGCTGGTCACCCTCGCAACTTCGAGGGACCATCCATCGGGCTCGCCTGGGGCTGGGATCTGGACTGCCCGCCCGGTTTGGCGCGCCATCCTGAGCAATGGTTCGTATGCGGCGACAACGTCACTGTCGGTTCCGCCGATGTGAAATGGGTTTGCCGTCCGAGCAGCCGCCCACGTTCTAAACCCTGACGATGGCGCCGCGACGTGAGTGTATTCCATTGAGCTTCCCTACGGTTGGTCCCCAAAGACCCAGTGTGGTGGCCAAGAAACGTCGCACTAATATGGCCGTACGGATATGTACATCATCAGCGTGGCACCCTGGTCTTCATCAGCGAATGCGACCGGTGACTGCCAGGCGTCTTTGACCGCTCGGAGGTTAGGATACCGTAGTGGCGCGATCCGATTGCGATGATTCAACCCCCGGAGAGAGAATGGTGAAGTCGATCACAAAGACCGTGCTGGCCCTTTTCGTCCTGCCGTTGGGATTGTCGGGACAGGATCTGGCACTCACCGGAGCCGTCGTCCTCAACCCCGCCGACGAAACCGTCCACCGTGGCGCGGTCGTCATCCAGGCCGGACGCATCGCGACGCTCGCCGACGCCCTTGCCCCGGACTTCGACGGAACCGTCCTCGATCTCGACGGCAGATTCGTCATCCCCGCCCTCGCCGACCTTCACACTCACTCCTTCGGCAACGCATCTCCCGGCGGCATGCCCCAGCTTCTTGGCCCGCAGGGAACCGCGAACGCCGCCCTCTACACCGGCGTTGCCTTCGTCCTCGACCTCTTCAGCCCGGAAGAGATGATCTTCGCTTTCCGCGACGGTCAGCGCTCGGACGGCCCGCAAGGCGCGATGCTCTTCGCGGCCGGCCCCTGCCTCACCGCCACCAACGGCCACTGCTCCGAATACGGGGTACCCACGCGCATCGTCGACACGCCGGAGGACGCACGCAGAGAGGTCGCCGATCTCGCGGGGAAGACCCCCGACGTCGTCAAGATCGTGTACGACCATCAGAGCTACGGCGGACGCAGCATGCCGACCGTGGACCTTGCCACGCTGACCGCCGTGATCGAAACCGCCCGCGGGCACGGCCTCAAAACGGTGGTTCACGTGGGCACCTGGGAGGACGTGCGCGACGCGGTTATGGCCGGTGCGGACGCGGTCACCCACACACCAGGTCCCCAACCGCCCCCCGCCGATCTCGCCACCCTCATGGTGGAATCGGGCACCTACCACATCCCGACGCTGGCCGTGCAAAGCGAGTTCGCGCGCATGGTCGATGACCCCGGCCTCCTCGACGATCCCCTGCTGACCGAGGCAGTGCCCCAGCCGCTCCGGGACATGTATCGTGATTTCGACCCCTCGCTACCCGCCTTTCAGGATTGGCTGGGCTACCAGCGCATCCTGACGCAGCCGAGCAGCGAGGCCGTGAAATCCCTCTCCGACGCCGGCGTCGTGATGCTCGCGGGGACCGACGGCGGCAACCCGGGCGTTTTTCAGGGATACTCCGTTCACCGCGAACTCGAGCTCCTCGAGGCTGCGGGCCTGTCCTCCTGGGCGGTGCTTCGCAGCGCAACGACCGACGCCTCGCGCTTCCTGGGCCACCGTTGGGGCGTCGAGGTCGGAGACGAGGCCACGCTGGTCGTCCTCGACGCCTCGCCACTGGAATCCATCGCCAACACGAAGCGCATCCACGCCGTGATCCGGGCGGGGGTCGTGGTGGATCGGGAGGCGCTGCGGACCTGGTAGTCGGACAAACGTGTACGTTGAAGACACTTCGGGCAGCCTGACCATCCACGGCGTGACGGGCGGGGTTATGATTGAGGACGGATCGGGAAGTATCGAGATCGAGGCGATCGGCGGCAGCGTGAGGATCGACGAAGTCGGCTCTGGTGGGGTCAATGTGCGCGACGTGGACGGCGATCTGGTCGTCACCGATGGTCGCCGCGAACGGATTCGGTTCTCGGATATTCGGGGCGTGGTCGACCTTCCGCCGGCGAAGCGCGGACGCGGCAACTGAAGCATGTGAGTATATGAGTATATGAGTAGCCCAGCGGACCCGGCGGGTGCGGATCGAAGGACCGCAATGGCCGGCCCGGCTGTGCGTGCGGGCCGCGTTGCTACGCTCGTCGCAGCCGCGATTCTCGCCTCGACCGTCCCCGCGCAGGGTCAGATCTTCGAGCTGATGCGGATCGTCGGTAACGGGGGAAGCTGGCTGGGTCTGACGGTCACCGCTGGACATGCATCGCTCGAGAGCCCGGTGGTCCCGGTCGCCGGGCTGGCGCTGGACGGCTGCATGCAGGTCTGGGATGGTCACTCGGGCGAGTGGACGATCCGGGCAGAGGACAAGCTGGGCGACAGCAGGATCGATGTGACCGCGAACCCGGGCCAGCCGGTGAGATTCGAGTTCCGGGGCGGGATTCAGGCCCAACTCGATGTTGCGGTCGAGTGGAGCGAAGCGCGGGATACCACGCTGCACGTCTGGGTCGGTGTGGCGCTGCCGTCGGCGAACGACGAAGGACGCGACATCTGTCATCCGCCGCCGGGATAGGTGCGGCTGCTGACCGGGATTGCAGTCCCGGGCGGGCCAGCCAACGCCGCTCTCTTCCATCCTCAATGCCCACCGGCTGCGGCGAGTCCAACCAACTCGCGAACTTCCGGGACACGACACTAGGTTGACGCCGAGTCGAAACTTTGTCCTCAGCATCGAGAGGAATCTCATGTCCCCCACCCGCCGACAGTTTTTCGGAACCGTGGCCGCGACCTCGGGCGCCCTTGCGCTGCGGTCGACGGCTTCCCCTGCACCGGCGCATGCCGGCACGGTCTCGTCGAGTGACGACCAGGTTTCCCCGGCGCCGCAGCCCCTGCGCCTTCTGATTCTGGGCGGCACCGGCTTCATCGGCCCACACATGGTCGAATACGCGCTGGAGCGGGGCCACTCGGTAACGATTTTCAACCGCGGGCGCACCAACCCTCACCTGTTTCCCGAGGTTGAAAAGCTGGTCGGGGATCGCGACGGGCAGCTCGAGGCGCTGGAAGGAAGAAACTGGGACGTGGTGCTGGATAATTCCGGCTATGTGCCGCGGCACGTCCGCGATTCCGCGCAGCTGCTGAAGGACGCGACGGACCACTACCTCTTCACGTCGACGGCAGGGGTATACGCCAGCTGGTACGACGAGAACGGGATGATGAAGGCCGCTCCGGGTGCGCCCGAATGGCCCGAAGGCGGCACGACTGAGGACCATCCGACGGTGGTTCTGCCGGAGCCGGAATCGGAAGACGCGGGAAGCTGGTACGGCCACCTCAAGGTGCTGTGCGAGGACGCGGTGCGCGATGCCTACGGCGACGATCGCTGCGTGATCACGCGGCCGGGGCTGATCGTGGGCCCGGGCGACACCACCGACCGCTTCACCTACTACCCGGTGCGCATCGACCGCGGCGGCGAGATCCTGGCCTTCGGCGCGCCCGACGACCCGTGCCAGTACATCGACGCGCGCGACCTCGCGGGATGGTCGGTCCGGCTCTGCGAGGACCGGGTGAGCGGCACGTACAACGCGGTGGCGCCTCTGGGCGGTCTGCGCATGGCGGAGCTGCTCTACGGCATTCGCGCGGTCACCTCGGCCCCGATGCGCTTCACCTGGGTGCCGGGTTCGTTCCTCGCCGAGCAGGGCGTGCCCGAGTTCTCACTGCCGCCGTGGACGAGCCAGGACGGCCCCCTCGCCGGCGCGACCAGCTTCCGGGCCGACCGGGCATTCGCCGCCGGCCTTACCGCGCGCTCGCTGGCCGACACCGCCCTCGACACGCTCGAGTGGTGGAACTCGCTACCGCCGGAGCGCCGGGAGCAGATGGGAGCGGGCCTGCGCGGCGGCGATCTGGAGTTCGGCCCGGCGTCGATGGACGCGCAGATGGAGTTCGAGGCGCAGATTCTGGCGGCGTGGAGGGCCACGCAGGGGTAAAGGGCCCGGTACTTACCGGCTGACCAGCTCGTAGACCACCACGTTCTCGACATCCATCTCGTCCTTGAGCACGCCGAGGACGCGGCCCCCCGCCACGTCGAGGATGCGCAGGCCGGGGGGCGTGTCCACCTTCCCCAGCCACTCTCCGTCCGGGGAGAGAACGATGTAGGGGGGCGATCCTTCGCGCGGCCCCGCGATATCGTAGGCCGGGAGCCAGACACGACCCTCCGCGTCGCCGAACGGAGATCTGAACAGCGCGAGCGGCTTGCCGAGATCGGCCTCACGACGAGCCACATCCTCCTGAACCATCTCTTCGATCAACGCGCCCGGGGCATCGGGATTGGCGAAACGGTACCGGGGCAGGAGGCTCTCTCCATAGCGCACCAGATGCTCCGCGGACAGGCGTTCCGGCTCGGCCTGCCAGCGCACGATCTGCCTGACCCTGCCGTCCGCGCTGAGCCAAGTGACCTCCGCCTTGTCCGAGCGCGTGTAGACGAAATCCCCGCCGGCGACCGTTACGGACCCGAAACCGGGCGAGGGATTCGCGTCGCTGGGCACGTAGTCGTAGGAAGCCACGGTGTCGACGGCCCCGGTTTCCAGGTCGAGCCGCGCCATGTGACCCTGAAGCCACTCCTCTTCGAACCCGCGGCGGTATGAAGAGGTGGCTGCCAGGAAGCTGCGGGCTGCATCGATCCCTTGCGGCCAGAGTGAAGTGTTGCGCTGGAGTTCGACGAGCGTCTCCGTGCCCGCCAGTGATCCGTTCACGAAGAGGCTTGACCGGGAATTGCCTCTGTCGAGGACCATCAGGCTGTCGGGTCCCAATGTGAACATGCTCGTCAATAGTCCGACCTCGCCCGGCCCTTCACCCGAACTCGCGAGGATCGAATGTTCGGCACCATCGGGTCTCAGAACGACGATCTCGGAGTTCTGTACGTCGTAGATTGCGGCGCGGCCATCACCGAACAGAACCCCATCCCAAATGCGCCCGAACAGGTAGGCGCCCGGACCCGACCCGTAGCTGTAAACCGGCTCAGGAGACAAAGCCAGCGGCGCCGCGTGCCCCGGCGACATCTCGTACTCCACGACCCGCACCCCGGCACTGTCCCGTACCACGGTGCCGCCGCCGCGCTCCCCGTCGCCACCACAAGCCACCAGCGCCACCAGGACCGACACGCAGAACATGGCGTTACAAAGGCTCAGCAAAGCTTGCTTGATCGGGGTCTTCATATGTGAACAGTACTGCTGCAGGAACGTCGCGGCCACGCCCCTCCGCCGCTGCGCACGAACCCGGCAACCGTTCCCCGCCGCCGCTCATCCATTAAAATTGTCTGCGAAACGAATCCGGGGTTTTCGGACCCCGTGGCGGCCCTCTGCGGCAGCGCATTGCTCGCCCACAACCAGTTACAACAAGGTGGCATGAACCGAGACATCGAAGTCATACAAGCGAAGATCCAGGAGGCCAGCGGCTTTGTCGACCGCCTCCTGGGTGAAGTGGGCCGGGTGATCGTTGGACAGAAGGCCATGGTGGAGCGGTTGCTGGTCGGGCTGCTCTCCGACGGACACGTTCTCATGGAAGGTGTACCGGGGCTCGCGAAAACCCTTACCGTGCGAACGCTGGCCGACGCGATCCAGACCTCGTTCCAGCGCATCCAGTTCACGCCGGATCTGCTCCCCGCGGATCTGATCGGCACGCTGATCTACGACCCGCAGAAGACCGAGTTCAAGACCAAGAAGGGACCGATCTTCGCGAACGTGATCCTGGCCGACGAGATCAACCGCTCGCCCGCCAAGGTCCAGTCGGCGCTGCTCGAGGCCATGCAGGAGCACACGGTCACGATCGGCGAGAACACTTACCCGCTGCCGTCGCCGTTCCTGGTCCTCGCCACGCAGAACCCGATCGATCAGGAGGGGACCTACCCGCTGCCGGAGGCGCAGGTGGACCGCTTCATGCTCAAGCTGTCGGTGGGGTATCCGGACCGGGACGAGGAGCTCGAAATCATGCGCCGGATGGGGACGGGGCCCATGCCCGAGGCCACTCCGGTCGTGACGCCGGAGGAAATCCTGCAGGCGCGCAGTGCGACCGAAACGATTTATATGGATAGCCAGGTCGAGCGCTATATCGTCGAGCTTGTTTTCGCAACGCGAGAACCCACGCAGTGTGGCCTGCGGGAGCTGGACCCGCTCATCGCGTTTGGCGGATCGCCCAGGGCTACGATTTGCCTGGCGAAGACGTCCCGCGCGCACGCGTTCTTGCGGCACCGCGGCTATGTGACGCCGGAGGATGTGCGCTCGGTGGCGATGGACGTGCTGCGGCACCGGATCATTCTGACGTATGAGGCGGAGGCGGAGGAGGTGACCACGGAGGATGTGGTGACGCGGGTGCTGGACACGATCGAGGTGCCGTAGGGGGTACGGAAAGTAAAGCAGACATGACAAAACGTAAACTTGCCTTTACAGTGCGGCCCGGCGGCGTGGCTCGGCGATGATTCCGCGAGAGATCCTCAAACAGGTCCGCCGGCTCGAAATCACGACGCGCGGCCTGGTGAACGACGTGTTCTCGGGCGAGTACCACTCCGTCTTCAAGGGGCGGGGGATGAGCTTCGCCGAGGTGCGCGAGTACGGCTATGGCGACGACATCCGCGGGATCGACTGGAATGTGACGGCGCGGACGGGCTCGCCGCATGTGAAGGTGTTCGAGGAGGAGCGCGAGCTGACGCTGATGCTGGTTGTGGACGTGAGCGCGTCGGCGCACTTCGGTACGCGGGCGCGGATGAAGTCGGAGCTGGCCGCGGAGCTGTGCGGGGTGCTGGCGTTCAGCGCGATCAAGAACAACGACAAGGTGGGGCTGATTCTGTTTTCGGACCGGATCGAGCGATTTGTGCCGCCGCGCAAAGGGCGCCGGCATGCGCTGCGGGTGCTGCGTGAGCTGCTGTACCACCCGGCCGAGGGGACGGGGACGGACATAGCGGGGGCGCTGGAGTACCTGGCGCGGGTGACGCGGAGGCGGGCGGTGGCGTTTCTGGTGTCGGACTTTCTGGCCGAGGGGTACGAGCGGGCGCTGTCGGTGGCTGCGCGGCGGCACGATCTGGTGGCGGTGCGGGTGGGGGATGTGCGGGAGGCGGAGGTGCCGCCGATGGGGTTCGTCGAGTTCGAGGACCCGGAGACGGGCGAGCGGGTGGTGGTGAACACGTCGGGGCGGGCGTTTCAGGGGCGGTACGGGGCGGGGCGCGCGGCGGCGCGGGCGCGGGTGGACGAGGTTTTCAGGCGCAGCAAGGTGGACTCGATCGACGTGACGACCGGCGTCCCGTATGAGAAGGCGCTGCGTCGCTTCTTCGAGGAGCGGGGGCGGCGGGTCCGGTGAGGGCGCTGGGGTGGAGTGCGGGGGTCGCCCGGGTGAGGGTGCTGGGGGCGCTGGTGGGCGCGGTGGCAGGCGCGGTTGCGGGCGTGAGCGGCATCTCCGGACAGGCGCCGAATCCCGATGGGCTCCGCGTCGTCATGGAGGTCGACACGACGGTCATCCACCTGGGCGACCCGGTCTCGGTGCTGCTGCTGGTGGATCATCCGGGAGACTGGTCGGTCGAGTGGGCCGACTCGCTCGATGTCGCGCCGTTCGAGGTGCTCCGCTACGAGGTGGCGGCGGCCGGTGCGGCGGCGGGCGACGGGGGTGCCTCGTCTGGCGGCGACCTCGCGACCTCCGCCGCCCGACTCACCCTCACCAGCTTCGAACTGGGCGAACTGGAGCTGCCGCCAATCGAGATTCCGGTGGTGGGCCCGGACGGCGACGTGCGCACGCTCTTCACGGACCCGTACCGCATAGGGGTCGAGAGCGTCGGGTTGGACGAGTCCGGCGACATCCGCGAGATCAGGGGGCCGCTGTCGATCGCGCGCAACTGGTGGGCGCTCGTGCCATGGCTGCTCCTCGCCGCCGCTGCCGGGGCGGGCGCTCTTTACGCGCGACGCCGGATGCAGGCTCGCCCCGTGGCCGAAATCGTGAAGCCGAAGACGCCGCCGCGCCCACATCACCTCGTGGCGCTCGAGGCGCTCGACGACTTGGAGCGGTCGTCGCTGCTGGAACGCGGGCAGGTGAAGACGTGGCACGTCCGGGTGTCGGAGATCATCCGCACCTATGTCGAGGGACAACTCGAAGTGCCCGCCCTCGAGATGACCACGGGCGAGGTCGTCGCCGGACTTCGCAAAGCCGCGCTCGGCAGCCGGATCACGGACACGTTCCACACCTTCCTGGTGCGCTGCGACCTGGTGAAGTTCGCGAAGCTGCGTCCCGGGGCGGAAACGTCGCGGGAGGTGCTGGATGTCGCTCGCTCGCTGGTGGAGATGACCAGCGGGCCGAGCCCGGAGGCTGAGAGTGCGGAGAGGCCGGACGTGCCCGTCGCCGCCCCGCCCCGAGCCGCCGAGCCCGCCGAAACCGCTGGGGCATCAGCCGAAGCTGCTGGCCCCCCAGCCGCCGAGCCCGCCGCGCCGGCCGAAGCCGCGGGAGGTGGCCAATGATCTTTCGTTTCGAGGATCCTTGGTTCCTGCTCTTCCTGGGCGTCGTTCCGTTGTTGGGTTGGTGGTATCTGTCGCGGGGGAAGAGGCGTCGGGGCTCGCTCACCCACCCCGATGTCGCGGGGCTCGCTCGCGCCGACGGGGGCGAAGGACGCTGGCTGCGGCACCTGCCAGCCGTGCTGCGCGGACTCGCGCTTGTCTGCCTCATCGTGGCGTTCGCGCGGCCGCAGACCGGCGTCACCGGTGAGAATGTCGTCTCGGAGGGGATCGACATCGTCCTCGCGCTCGATGTCTCCAGCTCTATGCTGGCCGAGGACCTCGCCCCCAACCGGCTCGAAGCCGTCAAGGCGGTGGCCTCCGACTTCGCCGACGGGCGCGGCAATGACCGGATTGGCCTGGTGATCTTCGCGGGGAAGGCGTTCACGCAGGCGCCGCTCACCCTGGATCACTCGGTGGTGACGTCGCTGATGGCCGAGCTCGAGGTCGGCATGATTGAGGACGGCACGGCCGTGGGGATGGGGCTGGCCACCGCCGTGAAGCGGCTGCAGGCGAGCGAGGCCGCGTCGAAGGTGGTCATTCTGCTGACAGACGGGCGCAACAACCGGGGGGAAATCGACCCGGTGACGGCCGCGCAGGCAGCCCAGGCGCTGGGTGTGCGCGTCTACACCATAGGCGCGGGCGCGCGAGGCATGGCGCGGGTCCCGGTGACGGACCGCTTCGGCGGGCGGCGCTACGTGACCACCCGTGTCGACGTCGACGAGCCGGTGCTGCGCACCACCGCCGAGACGACCGGGGGGCGCTATTACCGCGCGACCGATCGTGAGAGCCTCGAGGCCATCTACGAAGAGATCGACGAGTTGGAGACCACCGAGATCCTTGTGCAGAATTTCACAAGCTACGCTGAACGCTTCACAGTGCCGCTGACGGCGGGACTGCTCCTGCTGCTCGCCGAAGTGGTGCTGGGGCGCACCTGGCTGAGGACGCTGCCCTGATGTTCCGCTTCGGTGCCGGTTCGTGGCTGTGGGCGCTGGCCCTCGTCCCGCTTCTCGCCGTGCTGTACTGGTACGCGAGCCGCCGCAGTCACGCCCTGCTGGACCGGTTCGGGGATCACGACCTGGTGCGTCGGCTACGGTCGTCCGTGAACGTGACGGCCGTGCGGTGGAAGGGCGTCCTCGTGGTCGGCGCGGTCGCCCTGCTCGGCTTCGCGCTCGCGCGCCCCCAGTTCGGCACGCGCGTGGAGACGCTGCGCCGCCAGGGACAGGACGTGATGGTGGCGCTGGACGTCTCGCGCTCGATGTACGCCGAGGACATCGCGCCCAATCGCCTGGAGCGCGCCAGGATCGAGATCGGGCGCATCATCCAGCGGCTGGACGGAGACCGCATCGGCCTGGTGGCCTTCGCCGGCGACGCCTTCGTGCAGAGCCCGCTCACCGCCGACTACGGCGCGGCGATGATGTTTCTCACCGCGATGGATCCGACCCTCATGTCCACGCAGGGCACGGATCTCGCGAAGGCGATTACGGTGGCCGTGGAGGCACTGGAGGAGACCCCGGCGGAGAACCGCATCGTGGTGATCGTCACCGACGGCGAGGACCACGAGGGCGGCCTGGCCGAGGCCATCGCGGCGGCGACGGAGGCGGACGTGACGGTTCACACCGTCGGCGTGGGATCGGTGGAGGGGGTGCCGCTCCCCGACGTGGACGGCATGGAGGCCCGGGGCAGGTTCCGCCGCGACGATCAGGGCAACGTGATCACCACGCGCCTGAACGAGACCGCGCTCCAGGATATCGCCCTGCAGACCGACGGAGAGTATCACAGAATCGGCCAGGGCGCCGGAGGGCTCGAACGTCTGGTGGAACGGATCGAAGACGGCGGCCGCGAGGTAGAATCACGGGAAGTCACGCAGTTCGAGGAACAATTCCAGATCTTTCTCGGTGCGGCGTTGCTTCTGCTCGTCGCCGAGTTCATCGTGCCAGGCAGGCGGAGGCGTCGGACCGGGGTATTGGAGGAAGTCTCATGAGCATCCTTCGCTCGTTCTTTTGTGCGGCTGTAGCCATCGGCGCGGCGGTACCGGCCGCCGCCCAGGATGGCCGCCGCGAGGTCGAGGCCGGAAACCGGCTCTACGACGAAGGGCGCTACCAGGAAGCGCACGCCCGCTATCTGGAAGCGCTCCAGAAGGTGCCCGGCCTGCCGCTCGCCCGCTTCAACGAGGGCAACGCGCTTTACCGGAGCCAGGAGTTCCAGCGCGCCATGGAGGCATTCCTGGAGGCGGCCGAGGGTGCCGATCCCGAATGGCAGGCAGGCGCCATGTACAACCTCGGCAATGCGCTGATCAAGCAGCAGCAGCCGGGACCGGCGGCCGAGGCCTACAAACAGGCCCTGCGCCTGGATCCAGGGGACCAGGACGCCAAGCACAACCTCGAGCTGGCGCTGCAGCAGCTGGAACAACAGCAGCAGCAGCAACAGGGCGGCGACGGCCAGGAGGGCGACGAGCAGGACCAGGACCAGGACCAGCAGCAGGACCAGGACCAGCAGCAGTCGCAGGACGGCCAGGAGGGCGAACAGGAGAGCGATCCCTCGCAGGGAGAGGACGGTGGGCAGCAGCCCCAGCCGCAGGATGGTCAGCCCGAGGGCGAATCATCGCCGCAGGACCACCAGGACGGAGGAGGACAGTCAGAAATGCCTCCGCCCGAGATGACTCCCGAGCAGGCGGAGCGCCTGTTGCAGGCGATTACCGAGGATCCGGGCGAGGTGAACCGGAAGGCGGCCCAGGTGCGCGGTCGGCTCCCCAGGAAGGACTGGTAGGATGAGAGACACCGCTCAACCCAGGCGACTGATCCGTCGCGCGGTCATGTTCGCGATGGTGGCAGCTGGTTTTCTTGCGCAGGCTCAGCACACCCAGGCGCAGGTACCCACGGTACGCGCTTATCTGGATTCCCCGGAAGTAGCCGGGCGGGAACAACCGATCACATTGATTCTGGAGTTCTCCGGCGTAGAGGACCGCGAAAGCATAAGCGTACCGGTCGACCTGGGACTGGGTGAGCTCGATGACTTTCCGCGCCGGGTGGTCCTGATCCGGGCGGGGGACATGGGAGCGCCGCGGTCAGACGGCGTATTCACGGTCAGGTACGTTGTCATGGGTGACATGGATCCGGGATCGTATCGTATCGGTCCGCTGCGGGTTGCCGCCGATGGCCACGCCCTCGAGACCGAGGAGGTCACTCTGCTGGTAGCTGAAACGCAAGAAGTGTCTGTGCGGACTCGTTTCGATCCGCCCCGAGTCAAGGTCGGCGACAACTTCGAGTTGATCGTCGAGGTGCTCGGCGACGGTCGGATGACCCATTTCCCGCAGGTCCCGGATGTCGACTTCGCCGAGTACTCGGGCAGCGGCGGTGGATCGGATGACAGCTACAGTTTCACGATGCTGGCGACCACTCCCGGTGAGTTCCTGATCCCGCCGATACCGGTGCGTCTTGGAGACCGCGTCCTCGAGACCGAGCCGGTGGCACTGGTGATCACGGACGAGCCGGTCGACGTGAGTGTGCAAGCCAGGATCCTCTCCGGGTCGATCTGGGTGGGTGGTGAATTCGTCCTCAGCCTCCAGGTCGACGGAGTGAGCGAGCTGAGCGAAGAGCCCGTGCTCCCGGAGATGGGCCCGTTTGCGGAGCGCGTCGAACCGAACCAGGCCCAGGAACGCGGCGGCCGCTTCAGTACAACCGGGAGCCGGTCGGTAGAGCGGACGTTCGGCTTGCGTGCTCTCACCGCAGGCCGCTTCGAAATCGGCCCCGTCCGGGTAATGGCGGACGGCCGGCAGTTCATGACGGATCCGATCAGCCTTGCCGTGACGGAGCTGCCCGTTGGAGAGTCCGAGCCGCCCGAGAATACTCATTTCATGGCAATGCCGGAAGGTCGTGGCGTGGCGCGCGGCGTCTATGTCGGCGAGCCGGTTGTTCTGTCCTATGCGATCCTGCACAGACAACGCAGGATGGCACCGCTCATCGGAACCGTTTCGTGGCCTTCCTTCGAAGATTTTCAGCTTGTTGAACTGAGGGGCTACTGGTCTCGCCAGAACCCCCGGGCAACCGTTGACGGAAGTCCCTATCGGGTACTTCCTCTGCGCCGTGTGGCCCTTCTTCCGGTTGGCGACGGGGACCTGGTAGTTCCGGCAGCGACGGCCGAGGTCCAGGTGGAATCCGAGCGTCGGTTTCGTTCACGGCCCCCCGAATTGCCAACCTATGATTCATTCGTCCTCTCCACCGACCCGGTCGAACTGCAGGTGCTGCCGCTTCCCGAAGCAGGCCGTCCGGAGTCCTTCCGGGGCCATGTGGGGACGTTGGAGGTCACGTCCTGGGTGAACCGCACGAGCATGGCGGCAGGGGACACGCTGACCCTCGAGATCGAGGTCGACGTGGAGGGATACATGAGGGGACTGCCGGACCCCGAGATCGACTTTCCCGGCGGTTTCGAGGTGTTGCCCCCACGGACGCGTTCCGCCATCCCCGAGTCCAGCGACGGGTTGTCGGGGATGTCCACGTACATTTATCGCCTGGTCGCAGTGGAAGAGGGTACGTGGGAAGTGCCTGCCGTGGAGATGTCGTATTTCGACCCCGAAGCGGCAGAGTACGGCACCTCGCGGGGCCAGCCTTTCACGATCACGGTCGTTCCCGCAGGCGAGGAGGCGCGGTAGGGGTGTTTGTCGGATCCAGGTTCGCAACGCGTTGGACATGGTCGAGCTTTTTCATCCTATGGACATTGGTTGGCGTGCCCGGCGGCGCCTCGGCCCAGGACATCTCTGCGCGCGCCTTTCTCAGCGCCCCGCAGGTCGGCGTTGGGCGCCAGTTCGTGTTGAACGTGGAGGTTTCGGGCACGCAGCAGCTGGAGCAGGATCCCGTGCTGCCCGACATGGAGGACTTTGCCAGCTTTCTGAGCGCGGGCACGTCCACCTCGATCCAGATCGTGAACGGGCGCACCAGCATGGCGATCACGTACCAGTACCGCTTCCAGGCGCTGGAGGAGGGCACCTTCGAGATCGGTTCGGTCACGGTCACGGCTGGTGATCGGACCGTGCCCACGGAACCGGTCACGCTGATGGTGTCGGATGCTCCACCTCCACCCCAGGCCGGGGCGGATGCGGGCGATCCGGGCGCGGCGATCTCGGCCGAAGACCTTTTCATCGAGACTCACGTATCCAAAACCCGAGCATTCGAGAACGAGCCGATCGCGGTGGAATACCGGATCTTCACCCGGGTTCCCGTTCAGTCCTATACCATCACGACTCTGCCCCAGGCGACGGGCTTCTGGTCGGAGGAGCTGGAGCAGCCGACGGCGCCCCAGGCGGAGCGGGTTGTGCGGGACGGGAGCGAATACCTGACGGCGACCGTCCGGCGCATGATGCTGTTCCCGACCGGACCCGGTTCCAGGACGCTGGACCCCATGAGTGTCGAGGCGCAGGTGCGAGTGCGCGACCGCGGCGCGTTCGACCCCTTCGGCGACATCTTCGGGCGGTCCGGTCTGCTGGACCGGCGCGTCCCGGTTGTGGTGGCGTCGCGCCCGGTGACGATCGAGGTCGATCCGCTTCCCGCGCAGGCGCGGCCCGGGTCCTTCAGGGGACATGTGGGCAGCCTGGGCGTTTCGGCCTCGGTGGACCGCGCCGCGGTCGAGACCAACGAGGCCGTGACCTTGACGGTGGAATACAGCGGGACGGGCAACCTGCGGACGCTGCCGGAGCCGGACATCGAGTTTCCGGTGGAGTTCGAGGCGTTTCCGCCCGAGACGAGCGAGCGGATTTCGGAGGGCGGCGGCAGCCTGCAGGGGACCAGAAGCTATGAGTACGTACTCATACCGCGGGTTCCGGGCGAGCTGACCATCCCGGCGATCGAGGTGGCATTCTTCGATCCGGTGTCGGGGGGGTACGGCACCTCGAGGTCGCAGCCGCTGGGGGTCACCGTGACGGGGGACGCGGTGGGCGGCGAGGGAACCGGTGCTGTGCCGATGGCGGTCGAGACCATCCGCGATGAGATTCGCTTTATCCACATCGGGGCGCCCCGTTTCGTGCGGGCGAACCTGCCGCTGTACGCAACCGGCGCGTTCTGGGTGATTCTGTTGCTGCCGCTGGTCGCGGTGGGCGGAGCGATGGCGTTGCGCCGGCACCGCGATCGGCTCGAGGGCGACGTGGCGTACGCGCGCGTGCGGCGGGCCGGCCGCATGGCGAAGAAGCGGCTCGCGCGGGCCCGTGGTCTGGCAAAGGGCGACCCGAGGGACTTCTACGCCGAGGTCGCCGGTGCGCTCGAGGGACTGCTGGCCGACAAGCTGAACATCGCCGAGGCGGGACTGGTGCGGGACGAGGCGGGGCGGATCGCGGCGCGGCGCGGGGTTTCAGCTGAAACGCTCGCACGCCTCTTTGCCTGCCTGGACGACTGTGACCGGCAGCGGTTTGCGCCGGCGGGCGCGGATCGCGAGTCGCCGGAGAAGGTGCTGGAACGTGCGGCGGCGATCATGGGCGATCTCGCGCGGGAGCTGTCGCGATGAATGGCGTGCGGATCGCGGCGGGGCGGCGGCGGACAGGCCGCGTGATCGGGGTGGTCGGCAGACTCCGGGTCGCTTGCCCGCTCCTGGCGGTCGGCTTCCTTCTCGCGGCGGCCGCCGTTCCCCCGGTTCCCGCCCTCAACTCCCCAACCGCTCAGGAAGCCCTCTTCGACGAGGGCAACCGCCTCTACCAGGAAGGCGATTTCGGCGGCGCGGCCGCGAGCTACGAGGCCGTTTTGGAAGGCGGCTTCGAGTCGGCCGAGGTGTACTACAACCTCGGCAACGCGCACTTCCGCCTGGGCGAGATCGGGCGGGCCGTCCTCAACTACGAGCGGGCCGCGCGACTGAACCCCCGCGGCGAGAACATCCAGGCCAACCTGGCGCTGGTGGACCAGATGCTCCAGGACAGGATCGAGCCGCTGCCGCGCTTCTGGGTGCTCTCGGTCGTGGACTGGTGGATGGCGCTCATCCCGGGACGTTGGCTGGGGACGATCGTCGCCGTCTGCTACATCGCCCTGGGTGTGGCCGCCGTGCTCCTCGTCCTCGGGCGACCGCATGGCTGGCGGACGGCGCTCAGGAGAGCCGTATACGGGTCTCTCGCCGCGACCGTGCTGCTCGGCGGTACGCTCCTTGCCCGCGAAACCGGGCTGGGCCGGCCCGAAGAGGCCGTGGTCATGCCTGCGGAGGCGCGCGTCCTGAGCGCTCCCTCCGAAGAGGGCGGCCTGACGGTGTTCACCGTGCACGAAGGCACCAGGGTGCGGATCGACCGCCGCGCCGATGAGTGGGCGGAGATCGTCCTGGCGGACGGAAAGGTGGGCTGGCTGCCGTTGAGCGTGCTCGAAGTGATCTGAAGATCAACTTGAGATGAGCTTTAGATGACTTTGAAGTGATCCGAGAGCGGGGGAATGCACAATTCGCGGCCCCCAGCGCGGTGCTTCAGCGGATGTTGAACTGGATCCGGAGGGTGCGTCCAGGCTGAGGCAGTCCACATTGATCGAGCACTGTGGAATCGGTGAGGTTGGCGACCCCGATGGTCCCCGCAATGCGCCGCCCCGCTCCACTGCCGCCAATCGTGAATACCCGACCCGCCTCCATATCGAGGGTGGCGCTGGCGTCCATTCTGTCGAGCCCGGCGACCTCCACGTTCTCGCAGTACTGGACGCCCCGGTATCGGAGGAAGCTCGTCACATTGATTTGCTTCGGCGCGAGCACACCCAGATTCAAGGTGCCCGACACAGTCGGCTGGTACTCCGCCCGCTGGTCCCCGCCTGAAATGCCGGGGTCCTGGATGCGGACCCGTTTCAGCGTCAGATCCCCGCCAAAGCTGAAGCGCCCGCGATTCCCCGCGGCAAGCAGCTCCACACCGCTGGATCGCACGTGGTCCCGGTTGACGCGCTTGAAGCGCGTGCCCTCTGGCGTAACCGTGCTGGTCCGCACGATACCGTCGCTCAAACGCTGGTGGAACGCGACCACCTGGAACCGGTCCTCGCCCGCAGTCACGGTGACCCCCGCCTCGCCGGCCTTCAGGTTCTCGGGCATCAGCTCCGGATTCGGCTCGAACCGTCCCAGGGCCCCCGAATACAGCTCGCGCAACGAGGGGAAGCGTGTGCGGCGGCTGAATCCGGCGTGGTAGAGGACGTTCCCTCCTGACCCAAGCACCGTAACGCCCGTCCGCATTCCCCAGTCCCAGATCGACGCCAGGGCCGGCTTGTCACCTGAAAGCGGCGTGTCCGACCCGTCCAGGGAAGCTCCCAGGGTCCACATCGCGCTCCCGCCCCGCGTGCCGGGAAGGTCCCAGTTCCCGAGTTCGAACTCGCTGCCCAGGCTCCACAGGCGCTGCTGGTAGTCGAAGGCCTGGCCGTCCGCAAACGACTCGCGATGGCTGACGTTGGCGATGGTGAGGGCGCTGCGCAGTTCGGCGCTGGCGCTGAAACGGTGATCGCCGAGCAAGCGCCCGGTGGTGGTCGTCGTCGCCCCGGTTTCGCCGTCTACGACCGTATGGAAGGCGCTCGACGCGTACTGCTCGATTTCCGTCGATGAGCGGTCGAGGCCGAAGGTGGCCTCCAGGTTGCCGTTGCCGAACCCGGTCTGCCAGTCGCCCGTACCTCCGGACATCGCGATCAGCAGGCGGCTCTGGTCGGGATAGCGCCACAGCCGGGGGTCGGTGACATGCGCTTCGGGAGGAATGCCGCGGTGGCCGTTGGAGGCGGTCGCCAGGGTGGAAAACCAGGAACCGCGATCCCCCTCGTACCGCATGGTGAAGAAACCGTCAGCCAGTTGCCGGTCGGAATTCAGCCGCAGCCCGCCATCGCCGGTCAGGAGTTCGGAGTTCAGCCTCGGGTGGGACAGCGCGCTGTTGGGCAGTTGGACACCGGGATTGTTGCGGTATCCCGCACCGGCCCTGAATACCCAGTTGGCCGACCCGCCGGCGACAGAAGTCCCGACCGTGGCGTCCATGCTGCTTCCGCCCTGCTGGTCGATCGAGAAGGCGCCGGTAAACCGGGGAACCTGGGACTGCGGCCACGGCTCGCGGGCGACGTTGAACTTCAGGGCGCCGCCAAGGACGTTGGGACCGTGCGTCATCGAGGAGAGGCCGCGCAGCAGGGTCACCGACCGAACCGCCGTGAGTGGAATGATGGACAGGTCGGTGCGGTGGTCCCAGCCCAGCGTGATCGGGACGCCGTCGAAGAGCACGGCGATCTGGCGGTCGTCGGCGCCGCGAAAGTCCGGCTGCACCTCGCCGCGCGAATTGGCGCGCATCTGGATCAGCGGCATGCGGCGCAGGAACTCCGCCGCCGTCGGCGCCGCGACCACGCTCAGGGAGTCGGTCGCAATCTCGACCGCGCTGGTGCCGCCGGTGGTCGTGGAGGGGCGGGGAACCTCCACGCGAAGCCCGCGAATCCGCATGACGGAGGTGGTATCCTGCGCGCGCACCGGGAATGCGGGGATGCCGGCCAGGAGCAGAATCGGGAGCATTGGGGCAAGGGTCGCCCTTCCCCAACACTTCTTCGCCAAAGCGCCGATCATGTTCCGTTGGCCATTCCCTTTGCAAATGCCGCGACGGGCCCTCCTGCCAGGGCGCCTGGACGCCCTTGCCCCCTTGGACCCCCAAGTCGCGCAGAATGTTCGGGGCGCTCGTTCATGGCGTGTTTGTGCAAGGCTAATGCAAAACCCTCTCGCACACCGCCTTCCGCACGGCTTCGGCCGTCACGCCATACCGGCGATAGACCTCCTGGAACGGGGCCGACGCGCCGAAGTGATCGATCCCGATCGAGATGCCGTCCGGGCCGACCCAGCGGCTCCACCCCATCGTGCTGCCGGCCTCGATCGAGACCTTTGGTACGCTGCCCGGCAGGATTTCGTTTCGGTAGGCCCGAGTCTGCCCGGCGAACAGGCGCCAGCTCGGCATGCTGACCACCCGCACGTCGATGCCGTCCTGCTGCAGGCGGTCCCGCGCTTCGAGCGCCGTGCCGATCTCCGATCCCGAGGCGATGACGATGGCGTCGGGACGGCCCGACCGGGCCTCGCGCAGGGTGTAGGCTCCCTTGTGAAGGCCATCGGCGGATGGATGCCCGGCGTCGCGGTCGATGAGCGGGACCGTCTGGCGCGTGAGGGCCAGGAAGGACGGGCCCGTGCGGTGACTGAGCGCCGCGCGCCACGCCTCGGCCGTTTCGGGACCGTCGGCGGGACGCAGGTCGAGCAGGCCGGGGATGGCTCGCAGGGCGGCCAGGTGCTCGATGGGCTGATGCGTGGGGCCGTCTTCGCCGAGGCCGATGCTGTCGTGGGTGAAGACGTAGGTGACCGGGAGCCCCATCAGGGCGGCGAGCCGGATCGCGGGGCGCATGTAGTCCGAGAAGACCAGGAAGGTGCCCCCGAAGGGGTGGACGCCGCTGTGCAGCGCCATCCCGTTCATGATCGCGCCCATGGCGTGTTCGCGAACCCCGAAGTGGATGATTCGCCCGCCGGGATTGTTAGCCAGGAGGTCGCCCCCGCCGGCGATGTCGGTCTTGTTGGAGCCGCCCAGGTCGGCCGAGCCGCCGATCATGGCGGGGATGGCCGCGGCGGCGGCCTGCAGCACCTTGCCGGAGTGGTTGCGGGTCGCGGTGGCCGGGGCGTGGGCGAGGTCCGGCAGGGCGTTTTCCCACCCGGTGGGCAGTTCGCCGGCGGCAGTGCGCTCCAGGTCGGCGGCGAGTTCGGGGTGGGCGGCGCGGTACGCCTCGAAGCGGTGCTGCCACGCCGCCTGCGTTGCCGCGCCCCCTGCGCACCTGTCGCGCCAGTGCCGCAGGGCGGCCGGTTCCACATGGAAGGGCTCGAGGGAGGGGTAGCCGAGGTTGAGCTTGGTGGCGGCGATCTCGTCCGCTCCGAGGGGTGCCCCGTGGGTCGAGGCCAGCCCCGCCATGTTCGGGCTTCCCTCGGCGATCGTCGTGCGGAGGACGATCAGCGAAGGGCGGTCTGTCGCCGCGCGCGCCGTGGTGAGGGCCCTGTCGATCGCCTCGAGGTCGGTGCCGTCTGCGACGGTTAGGGTGTGCCATCCGTAGCCCTCGAAGCGCCGTGCCTGGTCGGTGCAGGTGGCAAGGTCGGTGGCACCCTCGATCGTGATGCGGTTGTCGTCGAAGATCCAGATCAGCTTGCCGAGCCGCTGGTGTCCCGCGATTTCGGCGGCTTCGTGGGAGATCCCCTCCATCAGGTCGCCGTCGGAGCACAGCGCGTAGGTGTGGTGATCGACGATCTCGTGGCCCGGCCGGTTGTAGCGCTCGGCGAGCCAGCGCTCCGCCAGCGCCATCCCGACGGTGTTGGCGACCCCCTGGCCCAGGGGGCCGGTGGTGGTCTCGACGCCGGGCGTGTGGCCGTGCTCGGGGTGGCCCGGCGTTTTGCTTTCCCACTGGCGGAACTGCCGGATGTCGTCGAGCGACAGGTCGTAGCCCGCGAGGTAGAGCAGACTGTAGAGGAACATCGAGGCGTGGCCGGCCGACAGGACGAATCGGTCGCGGTTGAACCAGCCGGGATCGCCCGGATTGTGCCGCAGGTGCCGAGTCCAGAGGACGTAGCCGAAAGGCGCCAGCGCCATGGGAGTGCCCGGATGACCGGAATTGGCCTCCTGAACCGCGTCCATGGCCAGGACCTTGATGGTGTCGATTGCCAGCTTCTCGGTGCCTATGGTCACGCCCACGGCCTGGGACATCGCGTCAGCCTCGTTTCTCCATCGATTTCAACTTCCGATCGCGGCGGCCTGCGCCACCACGAAGTTCAGCAACCGGTCCTGTATGTGGACGATCCGCCGGACGTCCATCCCTTCCATGTGGCGCGCGACGTTGGGCTCGTTCATGGCCACCGCCACGACCGCGTCGCGATCGGCGCCGACGGGCACTGAAACGGTTCCGCGCACGCGGCCATTCACCTGCACGGCGACGCGGGCCTGCTGCTCGGCGCACTTGGCTGGGTCGTACGCGGGCCAGTTGGCGCCGTCGAAGATGCTCCCCTCGTGGCCCAGACGCTGCCACAGCTCCTCGGCCATGTGAGGCGCGAAGGGAGCCACCATGCACACCAGGGGCTCCATCTCGCTGCGGGACGGCGTGCGGCCGCCGGAGCGCGCGGCGTTGAGGTACTCCATCATCGCGGCGATGGCCGTGTTGTAGCGGAGCGTCGCGACCTGCTCGGTGACGCGCTCGATGGTCTGGTGGAGCTTGCGCTCGACGGCGGGATCGGGGTCGGCCGCCGGGAGGTCGCCGCCCGCGGGAACCGCCGACTCCCAGAGACGGTGCAGGAAGCCGTGCGGGCCGGCGATCCCCTGGTCCTGGTAGTCTCCGCCCTCGATGAACGGACCCAGGAACATGAGATACACGCGGAACGTGTCGGCTCCGTACCGCTCGATGATCGGATCCGGAATGATCACGTTGCCCTTGCTCTTGGACATCTTCGCGCCTTCGCGGATGATCAGACCGTGGGCGCGGAACTGGTCGTACGGCTCCTCGAAATCCAGCCACCCCATGTCGTGCAACGCCATGACGATGAAGCGCGAATACAGCAGGTGCAGAACGGCGTGCTCGTTGCCGCCGATGTAGGTGTCGACCGGCAGCCAGCGCCGGGTGATCTCGGCGTCGAAGGGCTTGTCCTCGAAGTCGGTCGACGGGTAGCGAAGAAAATACCAGGAGCTGTCGAGGAAGGTGTCCGAGACATCGGTCTCGCGGTTGGCGTCCCGGCCGCAGGTGGGGCATGGCACCTCGTACCACTCCCGGACCCGTGCCAGCGGGCTGATGCCCGACTCGTCGGGGCGGAAGTCCTCCACATGAGGCAGCACGACCGGGAGATCATCCTCGGGGACGGGCACGGCGCCGCAGTGGTCGCAGTGGATGATCGGGATCGGCGGCCCCCAGTATCTCTGGCGCGAGATGCACCAGTCGTGCAGCCGGAAGGTGACCTTCGCCTCGCCCAGGCCGGCGGCGGCCAGGTCGGCCACGATCGCTTCCTTGGCCTCGTCGACCTGCAGTCCGTCATACCTTCCCGAATTCACGAGCGTGCCGGTGGGGTACTCGTAGGGGATGGACAGCGGAGTGGACCCGTCCTCCCCTTCGTCCGCGACAACCCGGGTGATCGGGAGGCCGAAGGCGTGCGCGAAGTCGAAGTCCCTCTCGTCGTGCCCGGGCACTGCCATGATCGCGCCCGTGCCGTACCCCATGAGCACGTAGTCCGCAATCCACACCGGGACCCGGTTCCCAGTCGCCGGGTTGACGCAGTAGCCGCCGGTGAATACGCCGGTCTTGTGCTTCTCGACCTTCTTCCGGGCCACCAGATCCAGTGCTTGCGTCCGCTCGCGGTAGGCCTCGACCTCCTCGCGGCAGGCGTCGCTGGTGACCGCGTCGACCAGTGGATGCTCCGGGGCGAGGACGACGTAGGTCGCCCCGAAGACCGTGTCGGGACGTGTGGTGAAGACGGCGACCTGCGGTTGCTCGCCATCGGCACCGGCGATGGGAAAGCGCAGCTCGGCCCCCACGGACCTCCCGATCCAGTTCCACTGCGCCTTCCGCGTCGTGTCCGACCAATCGATGTGCTTGAGGTTGTCGAGCAGCCGATCGGCGTAATCGGTGATCTTGAAGAACCACTGGCGGATGAACCGCTGCTCGACCCCCGCCCCGCAGCGCTCGCACGCACCGACGATGACCTGCTCGTTGGCCAGCACGGTCATGCACGACGGGCACCAGTTGACCGGCGCCTCCTTCTGCTCGGCCAGGCCGCGGTTGAAGAACTGGAGGAAGAGCCACTGGGTCCACTTGTAGTAGGCGGGGTCGGTCGTATCGACCGTGTGGTCCCAGTCGAACATGCCCCCGATTCGCCGGAGCTGACGGGTGAAGTTGTTGACGTTGCCGGGGATCAGGCGCATCGGGTGGGCCCCGGTCTTCAGCGCGAAGTTCTCCGAGTGGATCCCGAAGGCGTCGAAGCCGATGGGCTCGAAGACGTCGTACCCCTGCATTCGCTTGAACCGCCCATGCACATCGGCGCCGGTGAAGGCGTAGATGTTGCCCACATGCAGTCCCTCGGCGGAGGGATAGGGGAACATCATGAGGTTGAAGAAGGGACGGGCGGCTGTGCGAAGCTCTTCCAGCGTGAAGCTGTTCGTGCCTTCGTCATCCCACCGCGCCTGCCACCGGTGTTCCACGGCGGCGGCGTCGTAGGCCTTGTCAGCGTTTGAGGGCATGGCGGGTTGGGTGGGTGCGGCGGCGTGACCCGTGAGGTCCGCGCGCGTATAACGGCCAAACCTCAAAGCTAAAAAAGGCCGCAGCCGTTTTACAGCCCGGAAGGGGTCGGCCGGGCCGTCAGGTAGAGTTCCGCCGCTCTTGGCCCGGGCTTTCCGGGAGCAGGCTGAAGGGGTCTTCCGCGCTGGCCAGGCCGGCCTGAAGCGCATCGATGGCGTCCTTGAGCGAGCCATCGCTCCGGTCGAGAAGGCCATCGAAATCCGGCAGCCGGTGATAGTACCGCATCCGGCTGAGCAGGGTGGCGTTGTTGAGTGGGAGTGCGTCGAAGCCCGCGAAGGTCAGGGACGCCAGACGCGGACGAACTTCGGTGCGCAAGCGGTCGAGGTGGTCCTCGAAGATGCGCTGCCGGTGCTCGATCTTCTCCTGGCTGGTCAGGCTGGAGTCCCCGTACACCGACTCCAGCTCGTCCATCAGACCGTCGATGAACTGCGAGAAGTGCTGCACGTCCTGCCATCGGTCCCGCGCCCGGTTGCACCAGACGGTGTCCGGGCCGCCTCCGGGGCGCGTGCAGAAGAACTCGACGGCGCCGACCCGGCCCACCCAGGTGGCGAAGCTCTCGTTGAAGCGCACCTGGCCGGGTACGAACAGGTGATTGTGGGAGAGTTCGTGGATGATGGTCGCGATCAACTCGACTTCGTCGTACCGCAGGATGGTCGAGAGCAGCGGGTCCGAAAACCACCCCAGCGTGCTGAACGCGGAGGTCGGGCGGAGATAGGTGTCGAATCCCTCCTCCTCCAGCTTGTTCTGCTCGGCGAGCGCATCGTCGAGATCGAAAAACCCCCGGTAGGGGACGTGCCCCACGATGGGGAACCACCAGGTAAGCGGCACGAGGCGGTCGCGATGGGCGGCCGAGAGCACCATCGCCAGCGTGTCCCGTTCGAGTTCGGTGTAGGTCGTGTAGCTGTCGCCGACGTCGAGCTGGAGCTCGTTCATGGCGAACTCCCGTGCCTCGCGCGCCAGGGTGAGCTTGCCGCGCGTGCGCTCGTCGGTCTCGGGCGCGAGAATTACGTCGGGGATCGGCTGGCGCCCGCGGAGGATCCTGGCCTCGGCCCACCCGGCCTTGATCACATACATGGGCGAGCAGCCCGTACCAGGCCAGAGGGCCGCCGCGACCAGGACAACGATCGCTGCGACCCCCAGTTTCCTGCTTCGTGGCACGGTGGCCTACCTGCCTCCGCCCAGGTTCCTGATCAGCGGGATGCCTCCCTCGGTCGGCACGTAGACCAGCGACCCCTCGGGCATCTCGGACAGCTGCTGGATGTAGAAGAAGGTCAGGTACTCCTGGCTCAGCCCCTCGGAGATGATGCGCTGGGCCTCGGCGATCCCCTTGGCTTCTTCCGCCTGCTGACGCGCCTGCTCCTGAATGATCTGGGTCTGGAACTCCTCCGCGGCGACCTGCTGCTCCCGCTCCAGCTTCTGTTCGATCGCCTCGCGGACGCGGGACGGTGCCTGAATGTCGCGCACGAACACGTCCCTGACCTCGATGCGGTCACCGGCCTTGGCCTGGATCTCGGTCAGCATGCTGTTGGCCACATCACGCCGATTGGGCGAGAAGATGTCGTTGATCGACTTGGTGGCCACCGCGTCGCGCACCCCGTTCCTGACCGCATTCAGGACGATCTGGCGCTTGATCTCGTTCTCGGATCCGATCCGCTGGTAGAGGCTGGGCGCATTGCCTCCGTTGATCTGGAAGATGATCGACACCTCCAGCGCGACATTGAGCTGCTCGGAAGTCTGCGCCTCGATCTGCTCCACGCTGCCCTGCGCGGGGAAGGACTGTTCCCGAATGGACATCCTCTCGACGCTGGCGAGTGGATTGATCACCCGCACCCCGGGCTCGAGCTGCCTCTCGGAGACCCGTCCCAGGAAGTGTTCGACGCCGACCTCACCCACGCGGATGATCACGAAGGTGTTCAGCAGGATCACGGCGACTCCCACGGCCATGACGACGTAACCGGCCAGCTTGTTGGGGATCTTGCTCTTGCCGGCAGGGAGGGAACGGACGATAGCCCCGATGACGATCAGGACCGCGGCGATTGCTACAAGACTCATGACTATTTCCTTTCGGTACGATTGCTCCAAAGCCCGGGCATGGAACATACGACGAATGGAACTACGCTGGGGACCGGCGGTTTCGTCACCCGGATTGCTTGCGGAGTCCGACAGCCGGCTGGTAGTGCAGGGCGCGCCCCTTTCCCGTGGCCGTCAGAAACCCATTCTCGGACAGAAAGTCGAGTTCGCGCTTCGCCGCCGCATAGGTGGTTTCGAACAGCTTGCGATAGTCGGAGTTTCGCAAGCGTGAGCCGCCGCGAAAGTGCTCGCGAAGCCTGGGTATTCGATCTTCAAGAAACCAGCGCTGGTCGTCGAGATCGGCGGTGAGATAGTAGACCGGCCCGTCGTCCGTCGACTCGGGAATGACGACGTCCTTGTCCACCAGTTCGCGCACCTGCAGCTTCGCCTCGTTCCGGCGAACCGAGTTCAGACGCGAATAGTCCCCAAGGGTGAAGCCATCGGGACGGGCAAGCAGAATGCGCTTCTGATCGGGAGCTATTTCAAGCTTGCGCACAAGCCGCTTCCAGCCCGGGCCGGCGGTCGGGAGTGCCGGTTCGTTGCGCAGGGCGACCGTGAACTGGCCGTTCCGGGCCTCCAGTGTCGGTTCCTTGAGAAAACTCTCCGCCATTGCCTTCAGAGCCTGTCCAAGCCCGGATGCTTCGCCGCGCATGTATCCTGCATCGACAAGGACCCTTGCCAACAACGGATTCCGGGTCGCATGCACAACCTTGTCATCCTCAACATCCGCAAGGGAGAACGGTTCAACGGGAAGACCCGGGTTTGTCACTTCCAGACGATCGTCATAGAAGACGACCTCGGTCTCCGCGCTTACTCCATAGTCACGATGTGCAATCGCGTTGACGATTGCCTCGCGCCACGCGGCCTCGGGGTATTCGGGCGTGTGGCGCAGGAAGATGTAGTGAAGAGGCTCGGAGAATTCGATCTGTTCGCGCGCAAGGCGAATGCTCTCGTTGATCGTGGTGGCGAGAGGAGGTCCGGCGTATCCGATGCGGGCAAGGCTGTCACGGTGTCCCAGGATGCGGACCGTGCCCGCCACGCGAATGATCCGCACACCGGCCCCGGGGTTCCAGTGGCGTGCCGGCGCCCGTGCAAAGAGCAGCAGCGCCGCGTTGGTGATCTTCCAGTCCGGATCATCGCCGTGAATGAGCCCGTAGTCGCGCAGCGCGTCGGGCAGCGACCTGTCCTCCGGAAGCGCGCCTTCGAGGAATGACCGAGCGAGGTCGAGGTCGAGGTCGGAGAGGGATGCTCCCTCCCGAATGCGACTCTCATAGGCGACTCGCTCGTCCCCGGTCCGGCGCCCTGCCGGGCGGCGTCGGGTGCGTCGGGGACGATGCGACGACAGGTGCGTCGGATTCGGTTTGTTCACGGGGTGGGCGGCTTCTTGTTTGTGCTTCCGTCGGCTATCATTGCCTCTCGGGGCAGAGGCATGATGCTACACCCCGCGATCAGAAAAGGATCATCGCGGGAGTAACAAGCCGACATCTCAAATAGCAACTACACGGGAATAGTACGGTCCGGGAGAGAGAGAAAGCCAGTGGAACCGACAGTGGACAATCGACTTGCAGGCAGAGTGGCGATCATAACCGGTGCATCGTCGGGGATCGGTCTTGCGGTGACCCGCGCGCTCGCGGGCGAAGGGGCGGCGGTCGTGCTGGCCGCGCGCCGAAGCGAACGCATCAACGCCGAAGCGCGGAATCTGCAAGGGAAGGGATCACGTGCATTGGCCGTGAGCACGGACGTGACGAGCCTCGATGATGTGCACGCGCTGGTCGGGTCGGCGCTCGAAGCGTTCGGGCGGGTTGACGTCCTGGTGAACAACGCCGGCATCATGCCGCTGTCTCCGCTGAAGGAAACGCGGATCGAGGACTGGACCCGGATGATGGACGTGAATGTCAACGGTGTTCTTCACGGAATCGGGGCAGTTCTCCCCTGCATGCTCAAGCAGGGCGGCGGCCACATCGTCAACGTCGGCTCCATCGCCGGCCGGCGGCCTTTTCCGGGCGGTACGGTGTACGCTGCCACGAAATTTGCGGTGCGGGCGATCACATGGGGCATGCACCTGGAGCTCGGCCCCGAGCATCGCATCCGCGCAACCGACATCCAGCCCGGGTTCGTCGAGACCGAGCTGATCGACACGGTCCCCGATCCCCAGGCGCGCGTGGACTGGGCCGAGCGCTGGTCCGACAAGCAACCGCTGCACGCCGACGATGTCGCCCGCGCGGTGATCTACGCCGTGACCTCTCCTCCCCACGTCTCCGTCAGCGAGGTGCTGGTCAGGCCGCTCGACCAGCCCACCTAGTCGCCAACGGGACGACCCGGTTCAGGGTCGCGGATCGCGCCCCTACGCCGCCGCCCCGGCGAACTGGAGTTCGTGAAGGCGGCGGTACAGTCCCTCCGTGGCGAGGAGTTCGCTGTGACTCCCTTCCTCGACGAGCTGCCCGTGGTGCATGACGAGTATGCGGTCCGCACCCTGCACGGTGGACAGGCGATGGGCGATGACGAGCGACGTGCGCCCCTGCATCAGTCGGTCCGTAGCCGCTTCGATCTGCGCCTCGATCTCTGAATCGACGGAACTCGTCGCCTCGTCCAGGACAAGAATGGCGGGGTCGAACGCGAGGGCGCGTGCGAAGGAGAGCAGCTGCCGCTCGCCGACCGAAAGGCTGGCGCCGCGCTCGCCAAGGGGCTGGGCAGCCTGCTCGGGAAGCCGCTCGATGAAGGGTGTGGCGCCTACGGCGTCGAGCGCCGAATTCACCGCCCCGGAGTCGATCTCGCCGGAGCCGAGCCGCACGTTGTACTCCACCGACTGGCTGAAGAGGAAGATGTCCTGCAGGACGAGCCCGATCCGCTCGCGCAGCTGCTCCATCGGGAGGTCGGTGATGGGGATCCCGTCGACCAGGATTCTGCCCCTCTGGGGCTCGTAGAACCTCATCAGCAGATTGATCACGGTGGTCTTCCCCGCCCCCGTGTGCCCCACGATCGCCAGTTTCTCACCCGGAGCGACCGTGAAGGAGACGTCGCGGATCACCCAGTTCGGTTCCGAGCCGGTGCCCGACGCGTCCCCATCGGTCCCGCCGCCATACGCGAACCAGACGTTCTCAAACCGGATTTCACCGGGTGCGGGCGCACGGGTTGCGGCGGTCAGCGGCGGATCCTGAATCGCCGGCTCCCGGTCAAGGAGCCTGAAGATCCGCTCGGAGGATGCCATCGCTCCCTGCAGAAGGTTGTACTTCTCCGAGAGGTCCTGAATGGGGCGGAAGAAGCGTCGTGCATAGTCCAGGAAGGCCGCCAGGACACCGACCGTAACCGCTCCCTGGATCATGGCCCCTCCTCCGTACCAGATGATCAGCGCCAGCGCCACGGCGGTGAAGAGCTGGATGACCGGGAAGAAGAGCGCGTAGTAGGTAATCGACCGAAGGTGCGCCCCCAGATAGTCGTCGTCGAGCACCTTGAATCGCTGCAGCGCGGTGCTTTCGCGGTTGAAGAGCTGGAGAATGCGGATCCCGGTGAAGCTCTCCTGCAGGAACGCGTTCAATCGGGCGAGCCGCACGCGGATGTCGCGGTAGGCGCCCCGGATGCGCGACCGGAAGAGGAATGCCGCGTACGCAACCAGGGGGAGCACGCTGAAGGTGACCAGCGCCAGCTCGACATCCATCTGCAGCATCGCCGCCACGATGAAGAACAGGATGAAGAGGTCGCCGAAGACGGTCACCACGCCGGAGCTGAACAGTTCGTTCAGCGTCTCCACGTCCGAGGTGATCCTCGTCATGAGGCGGCCGACCGGGTTGCGGTCGTAGAAGGCGAGGTCGAGCTGCTGCAGTTTGCGGAAGACCTGGGTGCGCAGGTCGTACATCACCCGCTGGCCCAGCCAGGTGGTGACCAGCGCCTGGGCGTACTGGAAGACGAAGATCAGTACCGTCGCGACAAGGAAGATGATCGCCAGGAAGGCGAGCTGGCCGCCGTCGCCCTGCGGGATGGCCTCGTCCAGCGCAATCTTGGTCAGGTACGGACCGACCACGCCCAGCAGCGATGCCAGCATGAGGAGGACGATCGCTCCCGCGACGGGCAGCTTGTAGGGGCGCAGATAGCGCAGAAGGCGGGCCATGAGGCGCGAATCGTACGCCTTGCCGAGGACCTCCTCTTCGTACCCGGTGCTCACGGGGTAGTCATCCGTTTGCTAGATCGCGCCCGAGGCGACCAGGTCGAGCCCGTCCAGCAGCCTTTGCATCTTGTCCCAGGGCGCCACCGTGGCGCGCAGTCCGTTGGCAAGCTTCGTGGGGCCGGCGAATGGGCGCACGCGCACGCCGACGCGCTCCAGGCGGCCGGCGATGTCGTACAGCTCTTCAAGGGGCCGCAGGATGAATACGAAGTTCGACGCCGATTCGGGGACTTCGTAGCCTCGGTGAAGCAGGCTGGCGCGCACACGCTCCCGGTTGACGCGCGTCTCGGCTATCGTGTCGGCCAGCCAGGAGGACGGGCTCGAGATGGCGGCTGCGGCCGCCGCGGACGTCACGCTCGACACCACGAAGGGACCACGGCCCTTGTCCACTTCGAGCACCAGCGAAGGGCTGCCGACTCCGTATCCCGCGCGCAGTCCGGCAAGACCGTACGCCTTGGACAGCGTCTTCACGCAGATCGTCCGCTCGCCGGCCAGCGCCATGTCATACGGCGTTCGGTCGGAGAAGTCGCGGTTGTACTCGCCGTACGCCTCGTCGATGATCAGGATGCTGCCGGTCGCCTCGGTGTGCTCGTAGACCGCTCGAATCCACTCGTCCGGCAGGGCTTGTCCGGTGGGGTTGCCCGGGTTCGCCACGAACACGATCGCCGGCGTCGAGCCCGCGAACGCCACGGGGTCGTCCAGGCCGGCATGCCACTCCACGGGGATGGGGTCGTGCCCGTTCATCCGCGCCAACATCCCCGCGGCCGGCCAGCCCGGGTCGAGGAACCGCATCGTCGTGGGGGCGACCGCCCGCATTATTGCGTCGAGCACGCCCGTCCCGCCGGCTCCGGTAGTGACGTTGTCCGCGGTGGTTCCGAGCATCGCCGAAACGGCGTCCACGAGTCGCTCGGCATAGCTGCCCGGGTACTCGGAGGCCGTCTCCGTCCCCGCGCCGGCGAGCACTTCGAGCGCGGCCGGGTGGGCGCCCCAGAGGTTTCGGTTGTCGCTCAGATCCGCGCTGATGGGGGATCGGTCGGGGAGGTAGCGGCCGAGGCCCGTGTAGTCCGTGCGGGGATAGATGTCCATTGTCATGGTGCGCGTGTTGGTAGATTGGTGAAGGACGAGGGCGGCCGCTTTGTCGAGGCAGCCGTTCCACGGTCGGGGAAACCGCGTCTCCAGGCAACGGGTGGCCCCGCAACATGAGGTCGCCGGGAGGCTCATGCGCTAATGGATCAGCCGATTCGCATCAGGGGCGCGCGCCAGCACAACCTGAAGGGAATCGACCTCGATCTGCCGCGCGGCGCGCTCACCGTGATCACGGGGCCGTCGGGTTCGGGGAAGTCCTCGCTCGCCCTCGACACGCTGTTCGCGGCGGGCCAGCGGCGCTACGTGGAGGCCCTCTCCACCTACGCGAAGCAGTTCCTCGACCGCCTCGAAAAGCCCGACGTGGACCGGATCGAGGGACTGTCCCCGTCGGTCGCCATCGAGCAGCGCAACCCCACGACATCGAGCAGGTCCACCGTGGGCACCGCCACCGAGGTGCACGATTTCCTGCGGCTTCTGTACGCCCGCGTCGGTCGCACCCACTGTCCTTCCTGCGGCGGGGAAGTCCGCCCCGACACGGTGAGCGGTGCGGCCGACAGGGTTGCGGCGCTGCCCGCGGGCACGAGGATCATGATCGCCTTCCCCCTCACGCGGAGCGGCCAGGTGTCCCACCAGCTGGTGGCGGAGAACCTTCGTTCGCTGGGGTTCGTGCGCGTCCTGACGGATGGCGTGACCGCGGAACTGTCGGCGCTGCTGGACCCGGAGGCGGAGCCCGGAGCCACGGTCCCCGATCTTGCCCGGGCGCAGGAAGTCCTGGTCGTTGTGGACCGGATGAAGGTGATGGAGGATCCGGACCGGAGCTGGACCGACCGCGTGGCCGACTCCCTGGCGACGTGCTTCCGCGAGGGGGAAGGCGAGGCGGTCGTGGTGCCGTGGGGCGCCGGGCCCGAAGGGTCGCTCCGTTTCTCGGAGGCCTTCCGCTGTCCAAGTCACCCCGACGAGACCTTCCTCGAGCCCGAGCCGAAGCTGTTCTCCTTCAACAATCCCTACGGCAGCTGCCCCACCTGCACCGGCTTCGGGGCGACCCTCGAGTACGACCCCGAGCTGATCGTTCCGAACCCGGAGCTTTCTCTGGACCAGGGCGCCGTCGATCCCTGGGCAAAGCCCCGCTACGTCCGCGAACGCGATGCCCTGCGGCGCTTCGCCGGCCGCGAGGGGGTCTCCACGTACGCGCCCTGGAACGAACTGCCCAAGTCCTTCCACGATGCCGTCCTGTACGGCAAGGGGTCATTTGGCGGGGTCATCGGATTCCTCGGCTCCAAGGAGCGCAAACGGTACAAGCAGTACATCAGAATCTTCCTGCGCCAGTATCAGCGTCCGCTGATCTGCAGGGCCTGCGGCGGTTCCCGGCTGCGTCCCGAGGCAGGCCGGATCACCGTTGGCGGACTCGACATCGGGAGAGTCGGCGACCTGCCGATCGAGGACCTGCCCGACTGGCTGGACGGTCTCGAACTCCGGCTCATGGAGTCCCGGATCGCGGCGTCGCTCCTCCGCGAACTGTCGGCCAGGGTCCGGTTTCTGGTGGATGTCGGGCTCGGCTATCTCACCCTGAGCCGGCAGATGCGGACGCTCTCGGGCGGCGAGGCCCAGCGGATCTCCCTCGCGAACTCCCTCGGGACGCGCCTGGTGGATACGCTCTACGTCCTCGACGAACCGTCGATCGGACTTCATCCCCAGGATATCGACGCACTGCTCGCGCTTCTTCAACGCCTTCGCGACGGTGGCAACACGGTCGTCGTGGTCGAACACAACGCGGCCGCCATTCAGAGCTCGGACCATGTCGTCGAACTGGGTCCCGGGTCCGGCGACCAGGGCGGAGAGGTCGTTTTCACGGGCCCTCCAGCGGCGCTGACCGGTTCCATGACAAATACAGGCCGGTATCTGTCACGACTCGTGTCCGGCGAGGCTCATGACCAGTGGCCGCCGGCGTCGAGGCGCCCGGTCGACGGCGCGCGCATCCGTCTTGAAGGCGCTGCGCTGCACAACCTGCGCGGCATCGAAGCCGAGTTCCCCGTCAGCGCGATGACGGTGGTTACCGGCGTGTCGGGATCGGGCAAGTCGACGCTGGTCCACGACATTCTCTACCGTGCGCTGGAGCGCGAACTGGGCGATGGCCGGACTTCGGCCAAGGAGCACCTCGGCGAAGTCGTCGGGTCGTATGGGGCGCTGTCCGGGCTGGAACACGTCGACGACGTCGTACTCATCGATCAGAGCCCGATCGGGCGCACCCCCCGCTCCAACCCGGTCACCTATGTGAAGGCGTGGAGCGAGATCCGGCGCATCTTTGCGAGCCAGCCTGCCGCGCGGAAGGGTCGGCTCGACGCGCGCAGCTTCTCGTTCAACGTGAAGGGTGGTCGCTGCGAGGAGTGCTCGGGCGCCGGGTTCGTGCGCGTGGAGATGGTCTTCATGGCCGACATTCATGTGCCGTGCGAGGTCTGCGGCGGCAAGCGCTACCGTGCCGAGGTGCTCGAAGTGAAGGTGCGCGGCCAGAACATCAACGACGTGCTCGGCTTCACGGTCGACCACGCGATACGCTTCTTCCTGCGCGAGCCGCGGCTGGGCCAGGCGCTGTGGCATCTGCAGCAGGTCGGGCTGGGGTACCTGCGGCTGGGGCAGCCCGCCACGCACCTTTCGGGTGGAGAGGCCCAGCGGCTGAAGATCGCGCGCGAGCTGATCGGGGCCGCCGCGCGGAAGGGCAAGAGCAAGCTGTATATCCTGGACGAGCCGACGACGGGTCTGTCGGGCGAGGATGTCGCTCAGCTGATCTCGGTGCTCCGCAAGCTGGTCAAGGCGGGCAACACCCTTGTGGTGGTTGAGCACGACCTTGACGTGATCCGGGAGGCGGACTGGGTGGTCGACATGGGCCCCGGCGCGGGGGCGGGAGGAGGTCAGGTTGTGGCCATGGGTCGGCCGGAGGACGTGGCGACCGTGCCGGAGAGCGTGACAGGACGGTTCCTGCGGGATCTGGTCGGGGGGGCTGTCGCGAGCGGGCGATGTCCGGCAACCCCGTCGTAACCGTCGTCCTGCCGGTCCGCGACGGGGCAGTGACGCTGGAGGCGGCGCTCGAGTCGCTCTGGGCGCAGACGCATTCCGACTTCGAGGTGCTGGTTGTGGATGACGGATCCCGCGACGCCACCCCCGAGATCGCGCGGGCCTGGCAGCAGCGCGATGGCCGCTTCCGCCTGGTGTGTGGGGACGCTGACGGCCCGCCCTCCCCCGACCCGACCTCGTCCCATGGCGGCCCTGGCGGCATCGTGGATGCCCTTCAGCGCGGCCTCGCCGAAGCGCGGGGCGCCTACATCGCGCGCATGGACGCCGACGACCGCTGCCACCCCGAACGGCTCGCCGCCCAGCTCGACCTCCTGCAGCGCTCCCCCGGCCTCGCCGGCTGCGGCACCGGCATCCGCTACGTCCCCGCATCCAGCGTTACCCCGCGGGCCGCCGAATACGCGGCCTGGCTCAACGCCATGACCACCTGGGAGGCCGTCGCAGCCAACATCCTCGTCGAGTGTCCCCTCGCCCACCCGACCTTCATGTTCCACGCGCGGGTGCTGGCCGAAGCGGGCGGCTACCGCGACCGCGCCTGGCCGGAAGACTACGACCTGCTGCTGCGACTGTGGCGGAACGGTCACCGCTTCGTCGCCGTGCCCCGCGTCCTCCTCGACTGGGGCAACGATCCGGGCCGCCTGAGTCGCAACCATCCCGCGTACTCGCTGGCCGCATTCCGCGCCTGCCGGGTGCACCACCTGCGTCGCAGCATGCTCGGTGGCCGCAGCGGGGTGGTGGTCTGGGGCGCGGGACCCACGGGCAAGAGCCTCGCCCGCGAATTCGCGGCGCAGGGGGTCGAGGTGCGGGCCTTCGTCGAGGTCGACCCGCGCAAGATCGGGCAGCAGATCCATGGCGCGCCGGTGTGTGAGGCGGAGGCCGCGCGGGCGTTCCCGGACGCGCTCCATGTGGGAGCCGTCGCGCGGGCGTCGGGCCGCGAAGCGGTGCGGGCGGCGGCGGTGGGGGAGGGGCTGGTGGACGGGGTGGACTTCGTGGCGATGGCGTGACGGGCTCGCTCCGTGGCACCTCCACGGGAAGCGCATCAAACCGCAGTCCTGCCCATCCTGAAGCGCCTTGAGCGACCCGCCCTAAACCGTTAGTTTAAAAGGCTATCCGGGGCGTTTGCGAGCGCCCTCGCGTCCATGCGCGGCCAACCGGTCGACGGTCCATTCCACTTCGCGAATCCATGTCCGAAAACGACCCCACGAGCACCGGCGAACGGATCCTGGAACGCATCCTCGAGCAGGAGATGCGCGAGTCGTTCATCGACTATTCGATGAGCGTCAATGTGCAGCGCGCCCTGCCCGATGTGCGGGACGGACTCAAGCCGGTCCACCGGCGCATCCTGTACGCGATGTCCCAACTCGGGCTGTCGCCGGGGCGGGCGTACAAGAAGTGTGCGACCGTGGTCGGCGAGGTCCTCGGGAAATACCACCCGCACGGTGACTCGGCCGTCTACGATGCCCTGGTCCGCATGGTCCAGGACTTCTCTCTGCGCTACCCGCTCGTCGACGGCCAGGGCAACTTCGGGTCCATCGATGGCGACTCGGCGGCCGCCTACCGGTACACCGAGGCGCGGCTGCAGCGTCTGTCGATGGAACTGCTCGCCGACATCGAAAAGGACACGGTCCGCTTCGACGAGAACTTCGACGGACGCCTGCAGGAGCCCTCGGTCCTCCCGTGCAGGGCGCCCAATCTGCTGATCAACGGCTCTTCGGGGATCGCGGTGGGCATGGCCACCAACATTCCGCCCCACAACCTCCGCGAGGTGGTCTCGGGCCTTCTGGCGCTGATCGACGACCCCGCCCTGCCGCAGGAAGCGCTCGAGGAGCACATCGCGGGGCCGGACTTCCCGACCGGCGGGCACATCTGCGGCACCGAGGGTATCGAGGAAGCGTACCGCACCGGCCGCGGGCGGGTCGTCATTCGGGCCAAGGCCGAAGTGGAGGAAGGTGAAGACGGACCCGCGAGGATCATCATCCACGAGATCCCCTTCATGGTGAACAAGGCCCGCCTGATCGAGCAGATCGCGGGTCTGGTGCGCGACAAGAAGGTCACTGCGATCCGCGACCTGCGCGACGAGTCCGACCGGGACGGCCTCCGCGTCGTCATCGACCTCAAGCGCGACGCGGTGCCGCACGTTGTCCTGAACCGGCTGTACAAGCACACGCCGATGCAGTCCACCTTCGGGGTGATCCTGCTCGCGCTCGTGGACGGCGTCCCCAGGATCATGCCGCTGCGCGACATGCTCACGCACTTCATTGCCCATCGTCACACGGTCGTCGTCCGGCGCAGCGAGTTCGACCTCGCCGCCGCCCGGGAGCGCGAGCACGTCCTCGAAGGGCTGCGCATCGCCGTCGACAACATCGACGAGGTCGTCAGGATCATCCGCGGGTCACGCGACACGCACGAGGCGGCCGTGGGGCTGCGGAGCACCTTCGACCTCTCGGAGAGGCAGGCCCGGGCCATTCTGGACATGCGGCTGGCGCGTCTGACGGGTCTCGAGAAGGAAAAGCTCGACACCGAACTCGCCGAGGTGCAGGCGCGGATCGCCGAGCTGGTTCACATCCTGGGCGACCGGGCGGTGCGCATGGAGATCATCAAGGAGGAGCTGCGCCAGGTGGCTCTGCGGTACGGCGACGACCGCCGCACCGAGATCAAGGGCAGCGTTGCGTCCTTCGAGGTCGAGGACCTGATCGCCGACGAAGAGGTGGTCCTCACCATGTCTCGCCAGGGATACGTGAAGCGCATCCCGATCGACACGTACCGGTCACAGCGGCGCGGCGGCCGCGGACTTCGCGGAATGGACACCAAGGCCGAGGACTGGGTCGAACACCTGTTCGTCGCCTCCACCCACGACTACCTCATGGCCTTCACGGACAAGGGGCGCTGCCACTGGGTGAAGGTCTGGGGCCTCCCCCACGGCAGCCGCTACTCCAAGGGCAAGCCCATCGTCAACTTCCTCGACCTGGCCCGGGGCGAGAAGGTCGCGTCGGTGCTGCCCGTGCGGGAATTCAGCGGCGACCGCTTCGTCCTCTTCTGCACCAGGAACGGCGTGGTCAAGAAGACTCCGCTGTCGGCGTACGGCAATGTGCGCGCAATGGGGATCTACGCGATCAAGTTCCGGGAGGGCGACGAGCTGATCGATGCCCGGATCACCGACGGCAGCAACGAAGTCATTCTGGCGACGCGGCTGGGCAAGGCCATCCGCTTCAACGAGTCCGACGTGCGTCCGATGGGACGGTTCACCGAAGGCGTGATGGGCATCCGCCTGGGCAAGCGCGACGAGGTGGTCGGGATGGTCGTGGTTCGCCGTCCGGACCTGACCCTGCTCAGCGCGACGGAGTACGGAATGGGCAAGCGAAGCCAGATCAGCGACTACCGCTTGCAGCAGCGGGGCGGACAGGGCGTCATCAATCTCAAGCTGTCGAAGAAGACGGGGCCGGTGGTGACGGTCAGGGCCGTGACCTGCGACGACCAGGTCATGGTCATCACGCGCAACGGCGTAGTGAACCGCCAGCCGGTGTCGGACATGCGGGTGATCGGGCGCGCGTCGCAGGGTGTGCGCCTGGTCAACCTGGACAAGGGCGACGCTGTGGTCGACGTGGCGCGGGTCGTCGGTGATGACGAAGACGCATAGCTCTCCCAGCCGGCGTCGCACCGGCCTGGTCGGGCTGGCCGAGATCGAGGCCGCCGCCGAGCGGATACACGGAACCGTCGTGCGGACGCCGCTGATCCCCGATGCGGACCTGTCCGATGCGACGGGCGGCCGGATTCGGCTCAAGTGCGAATCCCTCCAGAAGGCGGGTGCGTTCAAGGCGCGGGGAGCCTGCAACTTCATGGCGCGCCTGACCGCCGAAGAGCTGGCCCGAGGCGTGATCACCTACTCCTCGGGCAACCACGCCCAGGCGGTCGCCTTTGCGGCCGGGCTGAAGGGCGTCAGAGCCGTTGTGGTGATGCCAACCACCGCACCCCGGGTGAAGAGCGACGGCGCTCGGCGACTGGGCGCGCGCGTGGAGTTCGCCGGAACGACCTCCGAACACCGCCGGGTGCGCGCCGAGGAGATCGCGGCAGCCGAGGGGCTGGTCATGATCCCGCCCTTCGATCATCCGTGGATCATCGCCGGTGCGGGAACGGTGGCGCTGGAGCTCTTCGAGGACTGGCCCGAGGTCGACACCCTGCTGGTTCCCATCGGGGGCGGAGGACAGATGGCGGGCTGCGCGGCCGCGCTCCGGCGCCTGAAGCCGGAAGCCGCGCTGATCGGCGTCGAGCCCGTGGGTGCGCCCACCATGCGCCGCGCCCTCGATGCTGGCGGGCCGTCCACGCTGCCCGGGATCGACACCATCGCCGACGGCCTCGCTCCCACCCGCGCCGGCGACCTCACCTACGCCCACGCGGCCGCCTTCCTGGACGACGTAATCCTCGTCGAGGACGACGACATCCGGCGCGCCGCGGCCCACCTCATCACGCGGCGCAAGCTCGTGGTCGAGTACTCGGGCGCGGCCACCGTCGCCGCGCTGCTATCCGGCAGCGTTGACGCGCGCGGGCGCAAGGTCTGCGCGGTCCTGTCCGGGGGCAACCTGGACACGTCGCTGCTCGGCGAGATTCTCGCAGTCGACCCGGCGGCCTGACCCGCCCCTCGGCGAACCACCCCGGTCGTGCTGCTGCTCTTCGACATCGACGGAACCCTGACCCGGGGCGGTCCCGCCGTCATGGCCTTCCGCATCGCGCTGGAACACACCTACGGCACGGCCGGTCCCGTTGCCGACTACGACTTCGCCGGCAAGACCGACCCGCGCATCATGCGCGACCTTCTCGGCGCGGCCGGCCTTGCCCCCGATCACATCGAAGCCGGCCTGCCCCGGTTCTGGGAGCGCTACGTCGGCGAACTCGAGTCAAGGATCGACGCGGATCCCGTGACGGTCCTGCCCGGCGCCAGCGAACTGATCGGCGGACTGGCCGCGCGCGACGACGTGTTTCTCGGCCTCGTTACAGGCAACGTCGAGCGGGGCGCCAGACTCAAGCTGCGAAGCGCGGGACTCTGGCATCATTTTCCTGTCGGCGGCTTCGGCTCGGACCACGAGCTGCGGAACGAACTGCCGCAGGTTGCACTCGACCGTGCGTCCTCGCACTGGGGACGACCCTTCTACGGAAAGGACACCGTCGTGATCGGAGACACGCCCCGGGATGTGGAGTGCGGCCAGGCCATCGGAGCGACCACCGTTGCAGTAGCGACGGGGCGATTCTCCAGCGGCCAGTTGCGCGAATCCGGGGCGGACCACGTCCTGCCGGGGTTCGAGGATACGGCCGCCACCTTCGAGGCACTGACGATCCGATGATATTTAACATTTATGTTTAGTATTGTCTATGAGCCACAAACAACGCATTTTGCCATGGTTCTGCCCACGTCACAGGCGGGCGGGCAGCCCGGACAAACACCAAGCGGGAGCAAGCACAAATGAAGAACTTCTATATCGTCATCGGGATTGTGGCAGTGGCTGGGGTGGCCGTCGTGGGCTTCGCCCTGCGAGGCGGTGGCTCGGCTGCAAGCGAGCCGATCGATCTGGGTGAGATTGGCGACGAAGAACTGGTAGCACTGGCGCAGGGCACGGTCTACGGGAATCCGGACGCACCTGTGACGATCATGGAATTCGGAAACTACCAATGCCCGGCGTGCGGGATCTTTGCCCTCCAGGTCAAGCCGCAGGTCGATCTGGCGTACATCGAGACAGGCCAGGCCAAGCTTGTGTACTACGATTTCCCGACGCCGAACCTGCCGCATTCATTCCTGGCTGCTCGCGCGGTACGGTGCGCGGGGGATCAGGACCGGTACTTCGACTACCACGACGCGGTCTTCAGCACCCTGTCGAGTTGGTCGCGGCCAGACAGCCCGTTCGGCCACTTCAACGATCTTGCCGCCGATGTAGGCCTCGATACCCAAGCGTTCGAGAGCTGCCTGGACAGTGACATGCACGCCGACGTGGTCACGGCGAACCTGACCCTGGGACAGATGCTCGGCGTACCCGGCACGCCCACCATCTTCATTCACCGTGAAGGGGAGGGCGGCGCGCGCCGCCTGGGCGGCTTCCAGTTCATCGACATCCAGCAGGCGATGGAAGCCGGCGAGCAGAATTGAGCGCAGACGCATCCACCTCCGGGCCGGTCAACCGAATGGTGGTGGCGGTCCTCTCACTGATCGGCGTGTTCCTCGCCTTCTACCTGGTTGCCTACAACGTGGGATGGACGCCGCCCATCCCCTGCGGCTCCGGCGCCTGCGGCGTCGTACAGTCGTCGCAGTACGCGTGGGTCGGCCCGATCCCCGTCTCCGCCATCGGCCTCGGCGGCTACCTGGCCCTCCTGGTCCTGTCGATCCTGGGCCTCCGGCCGTCGGCGGCCGGCTCCCGGGCGATCCCGTTCCTGCTCTTCGCCGGGGCGCTCGCCGGCGTGCTGTTCAGCGCCTACCTCACCTACCTCGAGGCGATGGTCATCCAGGCCTGGTGCCGATACTGCGTGGCGTCGGCCATCCTGATCACCCTCGTCTTCGTGGCGACCCTTCCCGAACTGAAGCGTCTGCGGAGCTAGCCCGCATTTCTCACACAGGCCAGTCAGAGGCCTGAGGGGAGGGGTTGAGGGTGTGACCGGGGGTGGCCAAGCGTGTCGGAGTGAGGGACAGCAGGTCCCTGGCGGGTTTTTCGAAGCAGCGAACGAAGAGATTGACGGGCTGAAGAGGCCCTGATTGGTTCCAGGACGCAGTGGTCCTTGGAACGTGGTGGCTGGGAGGGTGCTCGGGAGCGGCCGGGGAGCCTACCCCGGTAGTCGAGCGTGGACCCGTGCGAAGGCTGCGGCGGAGGGGTGCGCGGAGTCCATGGCGACCTTGACCCGGCGAACCGAGACCATGACGCGGGCACCGATCTTGAGGAGCCTGAGCCGGAGCGTTCCCGCGGTGGCGCGGGCGAGCGGGGTGCCGTGAAGCGCTTGCCTGATGGCATCGAAGAGGATCGACGCGAAGGCGGAGAAGAGGAGCCGGAGCTGGTTGGCGGCGAAGCAGGTGGCCGAGGTCCGGTCGGAGAAGAGATCGAGCTGCTGCTCCTTGATCGTGTTCTCCATGTTGCCCCGTGCGCAGTAGAGGCGCTCGTACACGGTCCGCGCCGAGAAGGTGTCGGCGGGCAGCGAAGTGACCACGAAGCGGGGGTTCGCCTTGTCCGCCAGATGCTCGGCCTTCGCCACGACGCGGCGCTTACAGGACCAACTGGTGAGGGTGGCGTAGGGGAACTCCGTGAACCGGCGGGCCGGCCGGCCTTTCTTCTCCGCTTCGGCCGCGGCGTCGTCGAGTAGCCATACGATGCGCTCGACGAGCCGCGAGTTCCTTGCCAGCCCGATGACATAGTCCACGTCGTTGTCCTTGCACCACGCCATCAGTTCCTCGCGAGCATACGCGGAATCGGCACGGAGCAGGATCTTCAGCCAGGGCCACTCCTGGCGGAGCCGGGCGACGATGCGGCCGAGCGGTCCGGTCACCCCTCCGGCCGGGTCGGCGTTGCCCGGCCTGAGCTGTGCGAAGAGCGGGCGTCCGCCACAGGTGATGTACAGCGGCAGGAAGCAGTAGTGGTTGTAGTAGCCGTGGTAGAACCGGCCCTCCTGGCTGCCGTGCACCGCAACGTCGGTCGAGTCGATGTCCACCACCAGCCGCGACGGGGGCAGGCCCTGCCAGGAGTCGATGAACGACTCGACCAGCACGTCCTGAAGCTTCTCGGGGTCGTGGTCGATCTTGGCGTAGCGGCTCGGCTTGCCACCGGCAGGTGCGTGCTCGAGCCGGCTCAGCGTGCTCTTGCCCGCCAGTGGTGCACACCCTTTCCGGCGTGCCTCGAGCTTGCCCGACAGCAGTGCCAGCAGCGGGTCGCGCCGCAGGTCGTCGTGGTCGTTGAGGTCGTCGTACCCCAGGGCAATGCCGGCGATGCGCTGTGCCACCAGTGTCCGCACCGAATGTTCCGTAAGGCGCGGATCGCGGTGGTCCGTGAAGCCTGCGGCAACCCGGTCGAAGAGCCCGGTGGAACGGTCCGCCTGGCGAAGGAGCAGCGCCCCGCCGTTCGAAGTGATCGATCCGCCGTCGAACGCGGCGGTCACCCTGCGGCCTTGGCACCCTTGAAATGCGAACGAAAGCGGTTTACACTGTGTCAGCATCGGTCCTCCTTGGGGAATCATGTCAAGTTCATGCCCTACATAAACTTAACACCCCTCGGAGGCCGGTGCTCTCTTATAGGTGTGAGAAATCCGGGCTAGCCCGCGCCCTGCCGAGCGGCCACTCGCCGACGATGGGCGGTGGCCAGGTGCCGGCACGGTGTCCGCGCAGCAGAGCCTCCGCCTCCCTCCGCGCCCGCGCGGCAAGCTCGCCGTCGATCAGCGAATCCGCCTCCGCGCGGTCGAGGTCGGCCTCATCCAACACCTGAGCAACCCCGCCGGGCGACACCCAGACATCCAGGCACAGATCGGTCGTCGTCCACGAGTGCGCGCCCAGGGGTTCGACGGGCGTGAGGACGTTGGCGTAGAGGCCGGTGTAGGCGCCGTCAGCGCGGTGAAAGAGGCCGATGTCGTGCCACTTGCCCGGAAAGGTGAACCAGATGACCGGAGAGCCGGGCTCGAGGATGGTGGCGCCGCCGACAGCAATGGGCGATTGGATGGGCGTATGGGACTGGAAGGTGACAATACCGGCCGTGCCGCTCTCGAGCACCAACTGGCGAAAGACCTCTTCGGGACGGCCGAGGCGCCTGTAGTGGATGTCCACCCAGTCGCCGGCGCGGGGCAGGGCGCTCAAACGCCTCCGAAGCGCTCCGGATTCGCCCGCTCGATGAACACGTTCATGATTCCCCCGCACACGGCGGGACTCCACGACGTGAAGTCGTCGGTCAGGTCGACGCGCACGGTCGCGGGAGGGCTGCCCTCGAACAGCTCCTGAGCGGCCGCGATCACCTCGCCTTCGCCACAGCCGCCGCCGACCGTTCCCGCGATGACGCCCTCGCGCCCGATCAGCATACGCGCACCGGTCTTCCGCGGCGTGGATCCCTTCGCCGATACGATCGTGGCCAGCACGGCAGGCTCCTCCAGCCCCGCCAGTCGGCCCATCAGCTCCTTTTCGTCCATGTCATTCCTCGCTTGGCGCGCTTGACTCGCTCGCCGGGGCGTCGCTCGCGGGGTCGCCGGCCCGAACACCCCCGAAGAAACGTTCAACCACACGCTCCTTCTCCACCAGAGGCGCCCCCGTCCCGCCCGAATGGTACAGGATGATCTCGGCCACGACCGAAACCGCGATCTCGGCGGGCGTCTGACCGCCCAGGTCCAGCCCCACCGGTGCCCGCACGCGCTTCATGTCGGCCGTCGTGAAGCCCTCTCGGGCGAGCTGCTCGTGGGTCGCGCGCACCCGCCGCCGGCTCCCGATCATACCAACGTAGCCGGGCGGCGCCTCCATGCGCAGCAGTCGCACCAGGCACTCGTAGTCGAAGCTGTGCCCGCGCGTCACCAGGATCACGTGGTCCGAAGGGCCGAGCGGGGTCGCCGCAAAGGGATCGCGAAAGTCGATCACGCGCACCGCCGCCGCGTCGGGAAATCGGTGGCCGGCGGCGAATTCGGGCCGGTCGTCGAGCACTTCCACGCGCATCCCCAGCATCGCTCCCATCTTCGCCAGCGGGATCGCGATGTGCCCCGCGCCGACAATCACCATCCGCGCCGGGGGTCCGTGCAGCTCCAGATAAACCAGGGCCGTGGCGGTGCGGCCGCCTTCGCGGTACTCGAAGTCGCGGCTGAGCGCGCCCCGGGATTCCCGTGGGGGAAAGAGCGACGGCACCGCCGCGGCCACCGCCTCATCCAGGGCCGGGCTTCCGAGCGTGCCGCGGCTGCGCCTGCCGGAGAGCCACCATCGCCGCCCGATCAGCGATCGGTCCGGCGCATCGACCACGACCGCCGTGTAGATGCGGTCCCCCTTCTCCAGCGCCTCCAGCACTCGGGCGGCTACCTGCGCGGCAGAGATCCTCATCCCTGACGAGGCTCCCCGAACCGTTCGCTATACCGGTGCGGCGTGTCGATGTCGTCGACCACCCCGGCGTCCCCGACCGCCACCTCGAGCACCCGGTCCGGGTCGCGCCGCACCACGCTGCGCGCTCCTTCCCGCAGCCCCCGCTCCTGGAACTCGTGTGCGATGGTCATGTCCGCCAGCACGGGATGTCCGCGCTCCTCTCCATACCTGGGCATCACGACGGTGGCCTCGGAGCCCCGCCACCCCGCGATCAGCCGGCGGACCGTCTCCGGGGTCACGGCAGGGTTGTCGACAGGCGAAAAGACGAACGCGGGCGGGGGGTCGTCAAGGCCGCGCAGATATGCCAGGGCGGCGCGCAGCGATCCGATCTGGCCGCCCTCTCCGCCGGGGTTCACCACGAGCCGGCCCTCGCAGCGGACCACTTCAGCCGCCACCTCGCCCGCATCAGAGGCCGCGACGACGATGACGGGCGCGCAGCCGCCCTCGCGGAGCGTCTCCACGAGACGGGCCGTGAAGGTGGTGCCGCCGGCATCCAGAAGCGCCTTGGGCCCGCCCATCCGCGAGGACGCCCCGGCCGCGAGCACAATGCCTGCGGGGGGCTTCATCGAGCGCCGACCGTGAGCCCGATGCGGGTGTGGCGCTTCATCGCACTGTCACCGTCCGTTTTGGCCACCCGGAAACGCCCCGTGGAAGGTCGCGCCGGCCTCGCACAGCTCCGTCAGAAGCGCGCACGGCCGGTAGCGGTCGCCGTGGGCGTCGTGAAGGGCCGAAAGCCCGTCCAGCACCTCGGCCAATCCCCGATCGTCCGCGTACCTGAGGAGACCGCCGCGGAATGGCGGAAACCCTGTCCCCATGATCATCCCGAGGTCCACATCCGCTGCCGACCCGACGATCTCCGATTGCAGCACCCGGGCGGCCTCGTTGACCATCGCGAGCAGGAGCCGGTCCACGACGAGCGCCTTGTCCGGCGTCGATCGGCGCACGGGAAGCCGCAGGTCGGCGTACACCGACGGATCGAAGTCCTTCTCCTTGCCCTTCGCATACCGATAGAACCCCTTGCCGCCCTTCCGGCCCAGCCTCCCGGAGCCGGCGAGAGCCACCATCGACGCCGCCGGAGCCATGCGGTCGCCGAGCGCCTCCGCCATGGTCCTGCCGGCATGCCCCACGACATCGATACCGACCTCGTCGATCAGCCGATACGGCCCCATCGGCATCCCGAACCGCTTCCAGGCGCGGTCGACCGCCGCGGCGTCCCACCCCTCGTCCAGAAGGTGCCCCGCCTCGTTCAGACACGGCGCGAGAATGCGGTTGACCAGGAATCCCGGCGCGTCGCGCGTGACGACCGGCACCTTGCCCAGCCGCACCGCAAGCGCCGCAAGGGCCTGCACCGTGCGCGGGACGGTCTCCCTGCCCTGCACGACCTCGACCAGCGGCATGCGATGCACCGGGTTGAAGAAGTGCATCCCGGCGAACCGCTCGGGACGCTCCAGCGCGGCCGCCATCTCGTCGACCGACAGCGAAGACGTATTCGTGGCGATGATCGCACCGGGACGCACTGCCGCCTCGACCTCCCGAAGCACGGCCCGCTTGATCGCCATGTTCTCGACCACGGCTTCGACCACGACATCCGCCGACCCCGTCCCCGCGTAGTCGATCCCGCCCGAAATCAGTCCCATCCTGCGGCTCGCCTCGCGCCGGCGCAGCGACCTCCGCTTCACCGCGCCGTCGAAGATGCCCCGCGCATGGGCGAGACCGCCCGCGACCGCTTCATGACGGATGTCCTTCATGCGGACGGGGATGCCGTTGTAGGCCGCCACCTGGGCGATGCCGCCGCCCATCGGCCCGGCCCCGATCACGGCCATGCGCTCCACCTCGGCGCCCTCGCCCGCCCCCCACGGCCCCTTCCGCGCCATCTCGCGAAGCTGAAAGAGGAAGAGCAGGTTCTTGCACACCGGCGAGACCACCAGGTCCCCCACCGCACGGGCCTCCAGCTCCAGTCCCTCGGCCACGCTTCGGCCCATGCTCCGGCGGATCACCTCGAGGACTCGGAGCGGCGCCGGATAGTGCCCCCCGGTGCGCTTGAGCACCCGTCCCCGCGCGCCCCTCAGCACGAGGGCCCGTCCCGGCGCCGTGCCGTCCAGCAGCCGCGTTGCGAGCCCGCGGCGGCGTCCCTTGCGTCCGGGCGGCAGCCCCTCTCCGCGCGCGAGCGCCCGAGCCACCTCCAGGCTGCGCTCGTCGAACTGCTGCCGCGGGAGAACGCGGTGCACGAGCCCGATCCGCCGGGCCTTGGAAACGCGGAGGGCCTTGCCCGTGAGGATGACGCCCAGCGCCGCGGACAGCCCCACCATGCGCGGCAGACGGGTGGTGCCTCCCCAGGCGGGCAGAATCCCCAGCTGCACCTCGGGCAGCCCGATGCGGGTGCGCTCGTCGTCAGCGGCCACCCGGTAGTCACAGGAGAGCGTCAACTCGGTGCCGCCCCCCAGGCAGGTGCCGTGAATCGCCGCCACGGTGGGCACGGAAAGCGAGGCGATCCGCCCGAACAGCGCCTGCCCCAGCCGCGCCGCTTCAGTGCCCTCGGGACCGTCCTCGACCGCCGCGATCGCCTTCACGTCGGCCCCCGCGATAAAGGAGCCCGGCTTGGCCGACCGGAAAAGCAGCGCCCGGAGAACACCGCCCGCCGCGGCTTCCTCCGCTTCCTGGACCGCCGACTCCAAGACCTCCATCACCTCAAGAGTGAGGACGTTCTGCCCCAGATCGGGGTCGCAAAACGTCACCACCCCCACGCCGCGTGAGTCGATATCGAGGCGCGGGTTCACAGTCGGGACCGTGCGACGGGGCCCGCGGTCAGAAAATGGGCCTGACCTCCGCGTTGTCGCGGCTCAGGCGCAGGACCAGCGGCGCTTCCGTGGAGACGGTGACCGGGACGTTCCAGTACAGCTCGTCGTAGGGAAGTTCGTGGCGCGCGTGGACCCAGTACATGCCCGGCGCGACCCCGTCCTGGAAGTCCGCGATCCCACTGGCGTCAGTCGTATCCACCACGATGTCGAGCCCGGTCATGTCCAGCTTCGCCATGATCACCGTGGACACGTCCACGAACGCCTGATCGGCCCAGTCCGCCTGGACGATCCTCATGCTGTCCATCCGCTCGATCGCAGCCTGCTGGAGATCGTTGAAGTTGTTGAACGCGCCATCCCTCTGCCGCTCTGCCCGGTTGAGTTCGGCTTCGAGATCCTGCCATTCGTTGAAGATGGCGCGGTAGAGGCCTTCACCCGGATTGAGTTCCTCGAGCCTGGAGTTGAGCCTCTGCAGCGTGTCCCGCAGCGTGCCCCACCGTGCCTCCAGGTCGAGCCAGTTCTGCTGGGCCTGTGCAATCTCCTCACGCGCGGCCAACAGATCGGTCGGAATCTCCGGTTCGGGTGTGGGTGCCGCCGCCTCCAGAGAGTCGAAAACCTGGTCGCGGTCGTATGGGAGGATCTGAACCTCCACATTGTCGAGCGGCGTGGACTCCGTGTCGTCGCCGAGCGCGACTACCACACTCACATCCGCCGGACCGCAAGCCGCGAATGCCAGGGAGGCGAGGATTGCCACCAGACCAATACCGTTATTGCGTCGCGTCATCACTTAAACTCCCTGAGAGCTGGCCCAAGACCTGGGAAACTGGCCGAACAAAAGATAATCTCCGCCCCAAAGTAAGAACGGAAATGAGTCGCATCAAGACGGAAAACTGTGTGGCGGGGTGGTTCAGCGGCAACCGGCAGCAATGAACCGCTATTGGGCGGTGCTCCGCAGCACGTAGTTCCTGGGGTCCACGGCCCGGCCGTTGACGCGCACCTCGTAGTGGACGTGCGCCCCCGTGCAGACGCCGGTACAACCGATCTGGCCGATCACCTCTTCGCGCCGGACTCGCTTGCCGGCCCGGACGAGCACCTTCGAGGCATGCGCGTAAAGCGTGGTCACTCCGAAGCCGTGGTCGACCTCAACCGTGTTGCCGAATCCGGGTTTCCAACCGGCGAACTTCACCACACCCTCGGCGGTCGCCACGAACGGTGTACCCGTGGGCGCGTTCTGGTCGATGCCGCCGTGAGGCATGTAGAGCTTGTGAACCGGGTGCAATCTGCTTGCGCTGTAGGCACTTGAGATCGGTCCGCGAATCGGCAGGATGGACGGGGTGAATCTCAGTCTTTCCCGACGCGTCTCAAGGGACTCCTCGGTCTCGGCGAAGCTGCGATTGAGCAGATCCGCCTTGCGGAGGAGAACCGCCAGGTCGTAGCGGATCGCGTAGGTCGCCTCTGAAACCTCTCGGTCGAGCGGCCACAGCTCGCTTTCATCCGGGTATTCCAGCCCGGGTCCGCCGACGCCGACCTCGAAGACCTCCTGGTCGATCTCGAGCAGCCCGGCGATGAGCCGCACCCTGCGATCCCTCTCGGCCAGCGTGGCCATCTGATCGTCGAACTCGGCGACCGACGACCGGATACGCTCCATTTCGGCCTTGAGCAGACGGTTCTCCCTGGCGAGATAGGCCGCGCGGGTGCGTGCACCCGTATCGTACAGGAGGAACCCGGTGGCGCCCACGCCGAATACGACTGTAGCGCACACCGCAAGGAATCCGCGGCGCACGAATCTTCGCGGCAGCGAATACTGCCGGATTGCTTTCGTCCCCTCCCGAAAGAAAAGGACGGTCCATTTTTCCCTAGACATGTGCTGACAAGGATACCCTGAGCCCCCGATTCGGTCAAGCGCTGCCGATGGGGTCTGGCCAAGCGCCGGTGTGGCCCTACCCTGTGCCCCCGACTCAGTCAAGCTCGACCCGGGGGAAGAGTGGGGCCCCGACGCTCACGCCGAGACCGGAAACATTCAGTTCGTTCAACTCCGCGAAGAGTGGAATGTTCCCGAGCCCCAAACGGCGGCCCAACTCCGCGGCCTTCCCGGGGGCGACCGGTTCGAAGAGGCAGGCGAGGACCGCGAGCGTGTAGGCGAGCGTGGCGAGCGTGCGGTCCAGGTCGTCCGCGCACTCCGGTTTGCGGGCCAGCGCCCAGGGCTCCCGCGCCTCGACGAACCCGTTGGCGGCCCGCGCAAGATCCATGGCCGCCGCGAAGCCTTCGTGCAGGCGGTAGCCGTCCATGCCGAGCTGGTAGGCCGCCAGCGCCGCCTTCATCTCGTCCGCCAGGCCGTCGGCCGGCGCCGCGGGCACGGTGCCGCCGCGGTAGCGCTTGATCATGGACAGGGTGCGGTGGACCAGGTTGCCGAAGATGTTGCGGAGTTCGTCGTAGCGGGTCAGGAAGCGCTCGGGCGTGTACGACGCGTCCTGCCCCGTGACCATCTCGCGCATCAGGTACCAGCGCACGGCGTCGGTGCCGAATGTCTCCCGCAGCGCGAGAGGGTCCACGACGTTGCCCAGCGACTTGGACATCTTCGTGTCGCCCACCACCCACCAGCCGTGGGCCAGGATCTTCCGGGGCAGCGCCAGGTCGGCGCCCATCAGCAGCGTGGGCCAGTACACGGCGTGGGTGGTGATGATGTCCTTGCCCATGAGATGGACATCGCAGGGCCAGCGCGACGGCAGCGGATCGCCGAAGCCGCGCCGATCCTTCTGCGCGTCCGGATCGATCGCCCCGGAGGCGGTCACGTAGTTGGTCAGCGCATCCACCCACACGTAGGTCACCTGGTCGGGGTCCCAGGGGATCGGAATGCCCCAGTGGATCCGCGACCGGGGCCGGGATATGGAAAGGTCTTCCAGCGGCTTGCTCAGGAAGCCGAGCACCTCGTTGCGCCGCGTGGCCGGCACGATCCACTCCGGGTTCTTCTCGATGTGCTCGACGAGCCGGTCACGGAAGAGACTCATCCTGAAGAAGTAGTTCTTCTCGCGGATCTTCGTGACCGGCCCCCCGGCGATGGGATCCACCCGGTCCGGTCCGATCTCCTTCTCGGTGAAGTAGCGTTCCTGACCGACGGAGTACCACCCCACATACTCGGACTCGTAGATGAACCCGTTGTCGTACAGGCGCTCCAGAAGCGCGCTCACAACAGCCTTGTGCTCGGGCTCGGTGGTGCGGATGAAGCGGTCGTTGGAGATGCCCAGGTCGTCCCATGCCGCCTGGAAGCGGGCGGCCATCCGGTCACAGAGTTCGAGCGGCGTCAATCCCTGCTCCTCGGCCACCTCCTGGATCTTCTGGCCGTGGTCGTCGGTTCCCGTGAGGAAGAGCACATCGTCGCCCGCGCGGCGGTGGTAGCGCGCAAGCACATCGGCCAGGATCGTGGTGTAGGCATGCCCCAGGTGGGGCTCGCCCGAGGCGTAGTAGATCGGCGTGGAGAGGTAGAATGATCCCATGACTCAACCCTCCTCCGCATCCCTGGCTGCATTGATGGCCCTCGTGTACCACCCAAGGGTCTCGATGAAACCGGCGAAGGACTTCTCGTACCTGTCTTCCATCGGCTCGCCGTCCTCGCTGAAGCTCCGCGACACGTTGGACACCGGCATCCCCGCCACGGGAAGCGCCTTGAGCCGCAGAAAGAGGAGCTGGAGGAAGTAGTGCACCTGGACGCCGCCGAACCCTCCGGCCGACACGGTGACGATGCCGACGGGCTTGCGGTACCACTCCCCATGAATGTAGTCGAGCGCGTTCTTGAGTGCGCCCGGCATCGAGCCGTTGTACTCGGGGCTGACGACCACCACCGCGTCGGCCTCCAGAATGGCGGCGGAGAAGCGGACCAGCCCCGGCGGCGGGTCGTCGAGCAGGTGCAGCCGCTCCTCCATGATCGGAAGGTTGTATTCGGCCAGGTCGAGGAGGGGAGCGTCGGCGCCGGCCCCCTGCAGCCGGTCGCAGGCGAAGCGGGCAACGCGCAGCGACTGGCGGCCGCGCCGGACGGAGCCGAGCAGCACCGGGATGCGGAGGGGACCGTTCACGCGGCGCCTCCGCTCAGGCGCTTGAGGGCGCCGCGGTCCACCTTGCCGAGATGAGTGCGCGGGAAGTCGTCGAGGATGTTGATCGCGCGCGGGACCTTGTAGGACTCGAGGTGGGCGCTGGCGTGGGCCCGAAGGGTGGACCGAATCGCGCGGGCCGTGTTCGGGACGGTGTCCTGGTCCGAGGCGTCCGCCGCCGCGGGAGCGCCGCCCGCCGCCAGCACCACGAACGCCACCGGGACCACAAGTCCGTTTTCGTTGTCGATGCCCAGAACGGCGGCCTCCGCCACGTCCGGGTGCGCGAGCAGGCATTCCTCCGCCTCCCGCGGCAAGAACCACTTCCCCGAGACCTTGAGGAGGTCGTCGTCGCGGCCCTGGTAGGTGAAGTAGCCGTCCTTGTCGCGGGTCATCATGTCGCCGGAGACGTACCAGTCGTGCGCGAACGCGCGCCGGGTCTCGTCGGGGTGCTGCCAGTAGCCGTGCGCGCGGGATCCGCCCCGCACCCGCATGCGCCCCACCTCGCCGTGCGGCACCTCGCGCCCGCGATCGTCGCAGAGCCGCACCTCGAAGCCGGGCACTGCGGTGCCGAGGGTCCCGGGCCGCGCCGCGCCGGGACGGTTCGAGATGAAGACGTGCCACATCTCGGCGGTGCCCAGGCCGTCGAGGAGTTCGACGCCGAAGGTGTCGTTCCAGCGGCGGTGCAGGGAGGGGGGAAGGGCTTCGCCCGCCGATGTCGCGAGGCGCAGGCAGCTCAGGTCCTGCCGGGCCGCATCGGGGTGCGAGACCATGTGGTTCACCATCGTGGGGACGTTGATCAGGATCGTGGGTCGGTGACGGGCGATCTGGGCAAAGAGCTCGTCGGCGGTGCAGCGCTCCGGGAAGAGGACCGCGGACGCGCCCGCCGCGAGGGGGAAGAAAAGGTTGGACCCGGTAGCATAACCGAAATACAACTTTGGAATCGACAGCGTGATGTCGCCGGCGGCGTAGCCGAGAACCCCCTTGGCGTAACGCTCCGTCGAGTTGACGAACGAGGCGTGGCTCTGGACGACGCCCTTGGGCCGTCCGGTGGTCCCGCCCGAGAAGAGCCAGATCGCTGGATCGTCGGAATGTGAAGTGAAGTTGTCAAAATGTAAAGCAGAGTTGTCAATTCTGGCGTCGTCCTCGTCCGTCCCGAGAACGAGGAGCCGGGGAACACGCCGCGCTGACGCCGCAGCGCGCGCAAGGACCTCGCCCCGGTCCGCCTGCAGGACCACCGCCGCGGCCCGCGTGTAGTCGCAGATCTCGCGGATCCGGCGCTCGCCCAGGAAGCAGTTCACCATCACCCCGACCGCCCCCATCTTGATCGCGCCGAAGAGGGCAGCGGCGAAGTCGGGCACGTCCTGCAACGCGATCAGCACGCGCTCCTCGGGACGCACGCCAGCCTCCCGCAGCGCATTGGCGAACTGGTTGGCGCGCGCCTGGAGCGCCGCATAGGTCATCGTCCCGTTCGCCGTTCGCAGCGCGATCCGGCCGCCCAGTCCCTCGCGAACGCGGTCGTCGAGAAAATAGTCGGCGATGTTCATCCGAACCGGGATACTCCGGGGGTCGATGGCGGCAGGGACCTGACAGCCCGTGGGATCCGTCCTCGGAGCGACACAGGGTCTGTCCACGGACCGCCGGGGGAGGACTATGTTTAGAAACTATGGAGCCAAGGTCAATGGAGAGCCGCCACTGGGGTCATGCGACGTGGACCGAACTCGAAGAACTCGGTCTTGTGCGCAGGCGAGCGGGCGGGAATGCCACCACCTCACACGGCTCCCCGGTCCTCGCCTTGCTCCCCGTCGGCGCGATCGAGGCGCACGGCCCCCATCTCCCCCTCGAGACCGACGTCGTCATCGCGGCGGCGGCCGCGAAGGCTGCGCTGCCCGGTCTCCGCGCCCTGGACTGCCATCCCATCATACTGCCCCCCCTGGCCTACACCGCCGCCCCCTTCGCGGCCGGCTTCCCGGGAACGATCTCGCTGCGTCCCGCCACCGTCACCGCGCTGCTGGCCGACGTGGCCGCCTCCCTGCAGCGGCAGGGCGTGGCCGCGCTCGTCGTGGTCAACGCGCACCTCGACCCGGCCCACCTGGCCGCCATTCGTGACGCCGCGGGCGCGCACGACGGCCCCATGCCGGTCGTCCACCCCGACCTGACCACGCGGCGCTGGGCGTCGCGCCTCACGGCCGAGTTCAAGAGCGGCGCGTGTCACGCGGGTCGCTACGAGAGCTCGGTCGTGATGGCGGCCGCGCCAGAACTGGTCCGGGACGAGGTGCGGCGCGCGCTGCCGGAGAACCCGGCGTCGCTGTCGGTCGCCATAGGGGCGGGCGCGGCCACCTTCGAGGAGGCGGGCGTCGGTGATGCATACTGCGGGGATCCGGCCGCGGCGAGCCCCGAAGAGGGGCGCGCGACGATCGAGGTGCTGGGGCGGATCGTGGTAGATGCGGTGGCGGAGGGGCTCGGGGCGTTGGAGCGGGGGGCGCTCAAGAGAGTCAAACCGGAGGCGACCGGGTGACGCGTGACGCAGGCGAGCCGCTGCGAGAGCGGGCCGAGGAGCGGGTGAGCGACAACGTCGTTCGCCCGCCGGCGCTGGCCGGCCGCGGCGCCGTGGTCACCGGCGGGGGACGGGGCATCGGCGTGGCTGTGGCTCGGGCGCTCACCCGATCAGGCGCGGCCGTCGTCGTCACGTCGCGAAGCGAGAGCGAGATCGAGGCGGTCGCCGAGGGGCTGCGGGCCGCGGGCCGCACGGCGCACGCGGTGGTCTGCGACGTGACCGACCCGAACTCGATCGCCGAGATGGCAGCCCGGGCGGAGGAGCTCCTGGGCACCGTGGACATCCTGGTCAACAACGCCGGCATCGCCCGCTCGGCGCCCTTCCTGAAGGTGTCGCTGGACCAGTGGGAATCGGTCCACCGCGTGAACGCGACGGGGCCGCTCCTCGTCGCCCAGGCCTTCCTGCCGGGCATGACCGAGCGGGGATGGGGCCGGATCGTGAACGTGGCGTCGGTCGCCAGCCTGATCGGCGCGCCGTACATCACCGCCTACGCGGCTTCGAAGCACGCGCTGATCGGGATGACGCGCTGCCTCGCGGACGAGCTGTCCGGCACCGGCGTCACGGTCAACTCGGTGTGCCCGAGCTACGTGGACACGCCGATGACCGACGCGAACATCGAGAAGATCTCGGCCAAAACGGGCCGCGACGCGGAGGAGGTCCGCGCGGGGCTGGAGAAGATGCAGCCAGGCGGCCGCATGATCACCGTGGACGAGGTGGCGCACGCCGTCATGACCTTCATGCCGGAAGAGGCGGCGTCGATGCAGGGCGCCGAACTCGTGATCCGGGGCGGGGGAGGCGCGCGATGACCTTCGAGATCCGGAACCCGGAGGCGCTGGGGCGTCCGCGCGGGTGGAACAACGGGATGCTCGCGCCGGAGGGGGGCCGCGTGCTGTTCGTGGCGGGGCAGATCGGGGTGGGGGCCAACCTCGCCGCGCAGTTCGGGGCCGCGCTGACCAACGTGCTGCGCGTGGTGGAGGAAGCCGGGGGGACGGTCGCGGATGTCGGCCGGCTCACCATCTACGTGACCGACATGGACGCCTATCGCGGGTCGCTGGCAGAGATCGGGGCCGCGTACAGGGCGGTCTTCGGGAAGCACTTTCCGGCCATGGCGCTCGTCGCCGTCACCGAACTGGTCGATCCGCGTGCGGTGGTGGAGATCGAGGCCACGGCGGTGATCCCGCAGGCGCAGCCGGGTGGGGCGGACGCCGGGCGCACAGTGGACGGCGAGGAGCAGAGATGACCGATCTGAAATCACCTTTCCTCGATCCGCCCCGTTCGTTTCTGCTCGACTGCGATACGGACAGCAAGGTGGCGCGGATCACGCTCAATCGGCCGGATCGGCTCAATGCGCTGACGTTCGAGGTGTACGACGAGCTGCGGAACACGTTTCGGGCGCTCGATACCGAGCCCGAGGTGCGGGCGATCGTGATCACGGGCGCGGGGCGCGGGTTTTGTACGGGCGGCGACGTCGAGGACATCATCGGGGCGCTTTTCGAGCGGGATTTCGAGGGGCTGCTCGAGTTCACGCGCATGACGTGCGATCTGATCGGGGCGATGCGGCAGTGCAGGCAGCCGGTGATCGGGGCGCTGAACGGGACGGTGGCGGGCGCGGGCGCGGTCATTGCTACGGCTTGCGACGTGCGGATCGCGGCGGAGTCGGCGCGGATTGCGTACCTGTTCACGCGGGTTGGCCTGTCGGGCGCGGACATGGGGGCGGCCTGGCTGTTGCCGCGGATCGTCGGGATGGGACGCGCGACGGAACTGCTCATGACCGGGGCGTTCATCGATGCGGCGGAGGCGCACCGGATCGGGCTGTACAACCGGGTCGTGCCGGATGGCGAGGTGGTGGGCGCGGCTACGGAGCTCGCCGAGAAGCTGGCGCGGGGGCCGTCGTTCGCGCTGCAGGTGACCAAGGAGGCGCTGAACGGCGAGGCGCACATGGGGCTGGAGGATGCGCTGGAGGCCGAGGCGCGGGCGCAGGCGGTGTGCATGCTGAACCCGAACTTCCGCGAGGCCTACCAGGCGTTCGTGGAGAAGCGGAGGCCGCGCTTTGTTTGACGCGGGAGGGCTCTCGCTGGACGCGGTGGCGGCGTTCGTGGATCCGTCGCATCGGGAGTATCGGGAGCGGGTTGTGGCGTTCTGCCGCGAGGAGATCGGCGAGGGGCACGACCCGGACAGCGACGGCGAGGCGCGGGTGCGGGCGCGGGAGCTGGTCGGGCTCATGGGGCGCGCGGGACTGTTCCGTCCGATCGCCCAGGGGGATGTGCGCGGCTGCGTGGTCGCGCGCGAGGTGCTGGGGTGGTGGTCGCCGCTGGCGGACGCGGCTTTTGCGCTGCAGGGGTTGAGCTCGACGCCCGGGTTGATTTGCGGCGAGGACCCGGGCGGCTGGGTGGCGCGCGCGATGGCGGGCGAGGCGATGGGTGCGTTCGCGATGACCGAGCGGGAGGCTGGGTCGGATGTGGCGGCGATGGCGACTGTGGCGGCCCCGGAGGGTGCGGCGGCGCCGGGCGATGCGGGTGGCTACCGGCTCGACGGCGGCAAGACCCTTATCTCGAACGCGGGGGTCGCGGATTTCTACGTCGTGTTCGCGTCGACCGATCCGGGGGCCGGCACGCGCGGTATTTCCTGCTTTGTGGTGCCTGCCGATGCGGACGGGCTGGAGTTCGTAGGGCCGCAGGTGATGAGTGCGCCGCATCCGCTGGGCGAGATCCGGTTCGATGGCTGCCGGGTGTCGGCCGATGCCATGCTCGGGGAGGCCGGGACCGGCTTCAAGACCGGGATGGCGGCGCTGGACCGGCTGCGTCCCACGGTGGCGGCCGCGGCGTGCGGGATGGCCGGGCGGGCGTTGCGGGAGGCGGTCGGGCATGCGCGGGATCGGCGGCAGTTCGGCCGTGCGCTCGGGTCGTTCCAGTTGATCCAGGAGAAGATCGCCGCATCGGCCACGGAACTCACGGCCGGACGGCTTCTCGCGTACCGCGCGGGGTGGGAGAAGGACCGGGGCGCCGAGCGCATCACCACGGAGGCCGCGATGGCCAAGGCGTTCTGCACCGAGGCCGCGCAGCGGATCGTGGATCGCGCGCTGCAGGTTCTGGGGGGCCGGGGCATGCTCGCGTCAAATCCCGTCGAGCACCTGTACCGGAGCGTGCGCGCGCTGCGGATCTACGAGGGGACGACCGAAATCCAGCACCTGATCATCGGCGGCGGCCTGGTGCGGGACGGGTAGCCGTGAAGGTCAACGTCATCGGGGGCGGACCCGGTGGACTCTTCACCGCGCTGCTCCTCAAGAAGGACGACCCGCGCCGGTCGGTCGAGGTGCTCGAGCGCAACCGCCCGGACGACACCTTCGGGTTCGGGGTCGTGTTCTCGGACGCGACGCTGGAGGAGGTCGCCGACGCGGACGCCCCGACGCTGCGCGCGATCGAGGAGCGGTTCTACCACTGGCACGACATCCACATCCACTACCAGGGCCGCCGCATGGAGTCGACCGGCCACGGCTTTGCGGGGCTGTCGCGGCGGGAGTTGCTGCTTCTGCTGCACCGTCGCTGCCGGGAGGTGGGGGTCGGGCTCCACTTCGAGGCCGATGTCGCCGATCTCGCGCCGTATCTGGATGCGGACCTCGTGGTCGGCGCCGACGGCATCAACAGCACGGTGCGGCGCCACTTCGCCGACGCCTTCGAGCCGGCGGTCGACCTGCGCCCCAACCGCTTCGCGTGGTTCGGAACAACGCGCCCGTTCCCGGCATTCACCTTCTACTTCCGCGAGGACGAGCACGGCCTCTGGCGGGTGCACGCCTACCAGTACGACGCTTCGGGCCGCGCCACCTTCATCGTGGAAGCCACCGAGCGAACCTGGCGGCGCGCGGGGATGGACACGGCGGGCGAAGAGGAGACGGTGCGCTTCCTATCGCGCCTCTTCGCGAAGGAGCTCCAGGGCCATCCGCTGATCTGCAACCGTTCCGTTTGGCGCCAGTTCCCGACGATCGTGAACGCGCGCTGGTCGGCCGGGAACGTGGTGCTCATCGGCGACGCGGCGCACACGGCCCATTTCTCGGTAGGCTCCGGAACGCGCCTGGCCATGCTCGACGGGATCGCGCTGGCCGAGGCGATGCGTGGCGCGAGTGACGATGGCGCCGCAAGTGGGCCGACGGGCGCTGAATCGGCGAACGCTGTCGAGCCGGACGGCGGCCTGCGCCGTGGCCCCCTCGCCGATGCCCTGGCCGCCTACGAAACCGAGCGCCGCCGCCCCGTCGAGTCGCTGCAGCGGGCGGCGCAGGCCAGCCTCCAGTGGTTCGAGGACACCGAGCGCTACTTCCGCCTGGAGCCCGAGCAGTTCGCCTTCTCGCTCCTGACCCGCAGCCTGCGCATCTCGCACGAGAACCTGCGCGAACGCGACCCGGGGTTCGTGGACGAGGTGGACCGGTGGGTGGCGCGGAAGGCCGAGATCCAGTCCGGGGTGTCGATCGAGGAGCATGAAAGCTCGCTGGGAATCGTGCGGGCCGCAGATGACCGCGCGCCTCCGCCCCCCCTGTTCACACCGTTTCGCCTGCGGGAGCTCACGCTGGCCAACCGGGTGGGTGTGTCGGCCATGTGCCAGTATTCGGCCCGGGACGGGACGGTCGACGACTGGCACCTCGTCAACCTCGGCTCCCGTGCCATCGGCGGCGCGGGGCTGGTGATGGCCGAGATGACCGCGATCGGGCGCGACGGGCGGATCTCGCCGGGGTGTGCGGGCATCTATACTGACGGACACGTCGCTGCGTGGCGGCGCCTGGCCGAGTTTGTGAAACGCTTCACAAGCGCGAGGATCGGGATCCAGCTCGGCCACGCGGGGCGCAAGGGATCCACGCGGCTGGACTGGGAGGGCCCCAACGAGCCCCTGGACGAAGGCGGCTGGCCCATCGTGTCGGCCTCGCCGATCGGGTTCTTCGAGCACAGCCCGACCCCGGCGGAGCTGGACGAGGCCGGGATGGACGCGCTGCTGGCCGACTTCGAGCGCTCCACGGAGATGGCGGTCGAGGCGGGTTTCGACATGGTCGAGATCCACATGGCCCACGGCTACCTGCTGGCCAGCTTCCTGTCCCCGCTGACCAATCGGCGCACGGACCGGTACGGCGGGACGCTCGAGAACCGGCTGCGCTTTCCGCTGCAAGTCGTCGACGCGGTGCGCGCGCTGTGGCCGGACGAGCGCCCGCTTTCGGTGCGCCTCTCGGCGGTCGACTGGTGGCCCGGCGGAAACGAACCCGAGGACGCAGTCGAGATCTCGCGGGCGCTCAAGGCACACGGCTGCGACGTGGTCGACGTTTCGACCGGCCAGACCGTGCCCTACCAGCAGCCCCGCTACGGCCGGCAGTTCCAGACGCCCTTTGCGGACCGCATCCGTCACGAGGTCGGGATCGCGACCATGGCGGTCGGGAATATCTCGTCGTTCGAAGACGTAAACGGGATCATCGCTGCGGGGAGGGCCGACCTCTGCCTCATGGCGCGCGCTCACCTGTGGGATCCATACTGGACGAGGCACGCCGCCTACGCGCTGGGATATCCGCTGCCCTGGCCATCGCAGTACGAGACTTTGGACAACTATACGCCGCGGTTTGGCGCGGCTTCGGGGGCCTACGGCCCGGAGACCGAAGATGAGTGAACACCGAGAAGAGATGAACTATCAGCGCTTCGCCATGCTCCCGGAGTTGCTGTCGCTGCAGCGGCCGTTGGCCGACCCGCCAGAGCACGACGAGATGATCTTCATCATCGTCCACCAGGTCCACGAGCTGTGGTTCAAGGCCGCATTGCACGAAATCGACCACGCGCGAGGGCTGCTCGTGGCCGGCGATGAGCCCCGGGTGGCCGCGACCCTCAAGCGCGTGCGCTCGATCATGAAGGTGCTGGTCGGCCAGCTGGACATCCTCGAGACCATGACCCCCGTGGAGTTCGAGTCATTCCGCGACCGCCTCGACACGGCCAGCGGTTTCCAGTCGGCGCAGTTCCGGGAGCTGGAGTTTGCGCTGGGAATGAAGCAGACGAGGGTCCTCAAGGGGTTCCCGGATCGCGACGAGCAACGGCAGCTGAACCGGAGACTCGAGGAGCCGTCGCTCTGGGACGCCTTCCTGCAGTTCCTGGTCGGCAGAGGGTACAGGGTCCCGGAAAGCGCGCTGGCCCGTGATGTCACCCAGCCCGTGCAGCCGAATCCCGAGGTGCAGGAGATGTTGGTCGAGGCGTACCGCTCGGACCCGGGGCTGGTAAACCTCTGCGAGCGCCTGGTGGATCTTGACGAGGGGTTCCAGGAGTGGCGCTACAGGCACATCAAGATGGTGGAGCGCACGATTGGCAATAAGCCGGGGACTGGCGACAGCGCCGGGGTGGCCTACCTGATCACGACAATGACCTCGGCGTTTCCGGACCTGTGGCAGATGAGGTCCGCCTTGTGAGCGCGCAGCCGGGCGGCGCGGCCGGGCACCGCCCCTCCGACCTCGCCCGGCACTACAGGCGCTTCCGTGTCTCGGAGCGGGTGTTGCTGACCGGGCATTCGCACCAGGCATGGCCGGATGTCGCCTTCGACGCCCAGAAACAGGCGTGGCTTGACGCCGCCGAGATGGTGGACGACAAGTGGGGCCGGGCTTTCGAAGTCGCCGACGAGGTGAGGGCCGGGTATCGGCGCCTCCTGAACGACCCGGACGGGCACATCGCGCTCGGGCAGAACACGCACGAATTGCTGATCCGGTTCCTGTCCGCGCTTCCGTTGCGCGACCGGCCGCGGCTGGTGACGACCGACGGCGAGTTCCACACGATCCGCCGCCAACTGGACCGGCTGGAGGCCGAGGGGATCGAGGTGGTGCGAGTGGCGACGGGTGGCGATGGTGCGACTGGCGAGCCGGGGGCGGTGGCCGAGGCGCTTGCCGGGGCCGTGGACGACCGGACGGCAGCGGTGCTGGTATCGTCGGTGCTCTTCCGCGACGCGCGGATTGTCGACGGGCTGGATGAAGTGGCGTGCGCCTGCACGCGGGTGGGCGCCGAGTTGCTGGTGGACGCGTACCACTCGCTCAACGCGGTTCCGTTTTCGGTGGTGGAGATGGGGCTCGAGGACGCGTTTGTCCTGGGCGGCGGGTACAAGTACTGCCAACTCGGCGAGGGGAACTGCTTTCTGAGGTTCCCCCGGGACTGCGCGCTGCGGCCCGTGCTGACGGGATGGTTCGCGGAGTTCGGCACGCTTGCACAGGCCCGCGGCGGAGGCGGGGTCGACTACGGCGAGGGGCATCTGCGCTTTGCCGGTTCGACCTACGACCCGGTGAGTCACTACCGCGCCGCCGCGGTGTTCAGGTTTTTCCGGGAGCAGGGCCTCGACCCGGAACGGCTGCGCGAGATCAGCCTGGCGCAGATCCGGCGGCTGGCCGCGGGCGTGGACGCGCTGGACCTGGATCCTGCCGTGTTGACGCGCGACCGGTCCGTGCCGTTGTCGCGCCAGGGAGGATTCCTGGCGCTGGAGACACCCCGCGCCGGCGAGGTCGCCTGCAAGCTGCGAGGACGGCGCGTCTACGCCGATTCGCGGGGCCGCGTGCTGCGCCTAGGGCCGGCGCCGTACGTGACCGGCGAGCAGCTGGATGAGGCGGTAGCCGTGTTGGGAACGGTGGCGCAATAGGTCCGCCGAGCCTACCGAATCATCGCCTCCAGGTCATCCGGGTCCCGCGGCAGCCCCGCGGTCAGCACCACCACCCCGTCCTCCGTCACCAGCACCACCTCCTCGACGAACACCGACACGCCGATGTCGTGGTTGTAGTACCACGGCTCCACCGTGAAGACCATCCCCGGCGCCAACGGCTCGTCGATCAGCGCGGGATCGCCCGCCGAAAGGCCGATATGGTGGCCGAAGAACGAGGGCGTCTGCATGTACGGTTCCTCGTCGTCGGGGATGGCGTCGTAGGCCACCGCCGTCAACTCGCGCAGCGTCACCCCGGGCCGCACCGCCGCGATGATCGCCTCCGCCGCCCGATTGCTCACCTCCAGCTTCTCGCGCTGCACGTCCGAGAACGACCCGTTCACCGGGAAGGTGCGTCCGACGTCGCTCACGTACCCGTTCACCTCGCAGCCGACATCCAGAATCACCAGATCCCCGTCCTCCATCGCCCGGTTGCGCCGGTTGTAGTGCGCGGCGAGAACGCGCCACGGCCACAGGCTGTTGGGGCCTGACTTCACGATCGGCGTGAACGGGATCGACTGCGCACCGAAACTCCGGCACGACCGCTCGAACTCACCCTGCAGACTCCGCTCGTCCACGCCGGGCCGAATCCGGTCGGCGGCAGCGCGGATTCCGGCCATGGTCGCGTCCGCAGCCGCGCGCATCCGCTGGATCTCGGCGGGCGTCTTCACCATGCGCATCCGGGCCACGACCTCGAACGCGTTCACGATGTCCGCCCCGGCGTAGTCGGACCGCAGTCGGTGGATGAGGGCGGCGGGGGCTTCGACGGCACCGATCAGCGGCACCGACGGCTCCGGCACCGGCCCGGCCGCGCCTGCGTTGACGCGCAGCACGGCACCTTCGGCCAGCCGTTCACGCACATAGGCGTCCAGCTCCGCGATGTCCCGATACTCGTCGATCCCCGCCATGCTTCGCAGCTGATAATCGTCCAGCAGCGGGCGTCCCGGGAAGTCGTTCGACCGGCCCGGATTGTCGAAGCGCGGATCCCGGGGCGGCATGAACAGGAGCGAGCGGCGCCGGTCGGCGTCGAGCACGAGCATCGACTGCGGAACCTCGAGGCCGGTCAGGTACCAGAAGTCCTCGAGTTGCCGGAAGGTTCCCCCGTGGGTGTTGCCGTCGGACGACGGGCTGAGAAGCAGACCCCCGCCCGAAGCCTGCAGGCCGTCGATCGTGCGGCCCCGCCGGAATTCGTACTCCTGCGGGCGGAAATCGCGCCGGACCCAGTCGGAGTAGCGCTGCTGCGGGGTCTGGGCGGCGATCGGGGTGGGCGGAAGGCCGGCCATGGCAGTCGCGCAGGCCAGGAGCAGCGCTCCCGGGACGCGCGGCAGGACGGTCGGCCAACGGGTCCCTGGCCCGGCGGAGTTTTGCGGGACCGAACCGCGTGTCCCTTCACGGTGGACAATCATGATGCCTTCCCCTTGTCGCTTGACCGGTCGGTTCGTGCGGTGCGGCCGCGCGGTTCCAACGGACTTTGAGCCTGCCCCGGATCAGGGTAACTTCGCCACCATGAACATCGCCATCTACGGCGCGGGGGGCGTGGGCGGCTACTACGGCGGCGTCCTGGCCCGCGCCGGTCACCAGGTCTCCCTGATCGCGCGCGGCGCCCACCTGGCGGCCATTCGCGAGCGGGGCCTCGGCGTACGCTCGCCGGGCGGGGACTTCACCGTACGGCCCGCAGCCGCCACCGACGACCCGGGCAACATCGGCCCGGTCGACGCCGTCATCGTGGCGGTGAAATCGATGCAGCTGGCCTCCGTCCGCGAAGGCATCGCGCCGCTGCTGGGCCCCGGCACCCTGGTGGTGCCGCTGCTTAACGGCGTCGATGTCCACGAAGCCCTGGTTCCGGCCGTGGGACGCGGTCGCATGGGCAAGGGGCTCACGCGCATCATCAGCGAGGTCGTGACACCCGGCGAGATCCGGCACATCGGGGTGGACCCGTACGTGGCGATTGCCGAGTGGGACGGCGGCGGGTCCCCCCGGGTCGACGCGCTTGTGGCCGCCCTGCGCGACGCGGGAGTCGACGCCGAGGTGCCGGCCGACATCGATGCGGCGCTCTGGCTCAAGTTCCTCTTCGTGTGCTCGCTGGGCGGCGTCTGCGCGGCGTGCCGCATGCACCTGGGACCCGTGCGCACGTTGCCGGAGAGCCGGTCGCTTCTGCGGCGGGCCATGGAAGAGATCGCGGCGACGGCGGCCGCCCACGGGGTGTCACTGCAAGACGATGCGGTTCCGTTCGCGATGAACACCGTAGACACCTTCCCACCCGAAGGAACTTCGTCGCTGCAGCGCGACATCGCCGCGGGTCGCCCATCCGAACTCGAAGCCTGGACCGGGGCGGCCGTGCGGCTGGGGGCAACCGTCGGAGTCGCGACCCCCGTCCATTCCTTCATCCACGCCGTGTTGCTCCCCAGTGAGCTGCAGGCGCGCGGTTGAACGGCAGGACGAAGCGGCTTGCCGGCACTACCCTCCCCGGCTGCGCTCCCCTCGCCTGATGGTCCGGCAGTGCGCCCGGGAATAGATTTGAACGCGAGATGGGGACGATGCACGCGAGAGTCCCGGTGAAGACGAGGATAGCAGATTGTTGATGACACCCTGGGTACAGCGCCTGCTGCTGGCCAACGTCGTCATCTATCTGTTGTCCACCTTCAATCCGGGTGTGCGGGCCGACTTCGCGTTCGTCCCCTATCTGGTCCTGTTCAGACCCTGGACGCTGGTCACGTACGCGTTCCTGCACGCCAACGTCGCCCACATCTTCTTCAACATGCTCATGCTCTTCTTCTTCGGGCCGAGACTGGAAGAGCGGCTGGGCAGCAGGACCTTCATCTGGTTCTACATCCTTTGCGGGGTCGGGGGCGCCGTGCTTTCGTTCGCCTTTTCCCCAACGGCCGCGGTAGTCGGCGCATCGGGCGCCATCTTCGGCGTCGTGGTGGGGTTCGCCCGCTACTGGCCGCGCGAGGACATCTACATCTGGGGAGTCCTGCCGATCCAGGCGCGCATGCTTGCGCTCTTCATGGTGGGGTCGAGTCTGTTCGCGGGCTTCACGGGCGCCTCGGACGGCATCGCCCACTTCGCGCACCTGGGGGGACTCGTGACCGGCTGGATCTTCCTGCGCGCCTGGGAACGCCGCCGCCACCGCCGTGTGGTGGTGCGTGCGACCCCATCGCGAGTGCCGCCCGAGGTCACCGATGCCGACGCCCTGAAGCGCTGGGACGCCATCCCCCGCGACCGCCTGCACGAGATCAATCGCGACGAGGTGGACTACCTCCTGCAAAAGGTCAGGAAGGTGGGGGCGCGGGCGCTGACCCCCGATGAGCGCGCATTCCTGGACCGGATGGCGAACTCGTTCTAGGCCGCTTGCGGGCTGAGTCCACGCCCGGCGGCAATCGGCCTTCGCCGATGGCCCACGGCACCGTCATATCCCCGGAACGCCGCCGCGAGTGAAGCCCGTTGCGCGCCCGGTCAATATCGACTAACGTATGCCCATATGGAAGTTGTGCGAATACCAAATGGGCAATTCCTCAATGTACTCCAGGCCGCCAAGCGGGTCGACGCTGTATCCACTCCTCGTTCGTGAAGGAGCGGTGGCCGTCGTTCGGCGCGGCCTGCCGTTCCCTGCGCTGGATGAGGTGGCCGGCACCGTCGGAGTCGGGCGTCTCGCGCTGGCCAGGGTCATCGGGCTGTCGCCCACGACTCTGGCTCGCAGGCGGAAGGCCGGCACGCTCAATTCCGAAGAGACGGATCGGCTTCTGCGCGTGGCCCGCCTGGTCGCCATGGCCCACGAAATGATGCAGGGCGACGAAGGCGCCGCCCGCCGCTGGCTCAGGGACCGGCACGATCTTCTCGAGGGCGAATCGCCGCTGATGCGAGCGTCCACCGAGGTGGGCGGCAGGGAAGTAGAACAACTCATCGGACGCCTGCGCGACGGCATCTTCAGCTGACCGGTCCGTGGCAGACCTGATCGACGCGTGGCGACTGGCCGCGCCGGAGCGCTCCCGCACGGTCGAAGACATGCTCTCCGGCGATGGACCCTGCCGGTACGGAGGGCGCTGGAACAGTCCCGGGCGTCGTGCAGTCTATCTGGGGGGCAGCCTGGCCCTGGCAAGCATGGAATTGCTTGTCCACCTGCGCGCGCCCGATGTCCTGCATACCTACCGGAGACTGCGCGTGCGCATTCCGATTGAGCTCGTGCAGGATGTCGACGAGCGGGATCTGCCGAACGGTTGGGCAGCGCCCGGGCTTCACCCCGACACCCAGAAGATCGGGGACGAATGGCTCGACTCGCTGGCATCCGCGGTCCTTCGGGTACCGAGTGCCGTTGTGATCGGCGAGGTGAACTACATCCTGAATCCCGCACATTCCTGCTTCTGCCATATTCAGCCTGGCAGGATCGCAGGCTTCCGCTACGATTCCAGGATTCTGAAGACGAAACCGGACCGGTAACGCCCTGCCGGCCCATCACAAACCCGAGGAGAAGGCTAACCATGCACGAAGTCAATCTGCTGGCGGTATTGGTTGCGGGAATCGTTCCCATGGTGATCGGCGCCATGTGGTACGGCCCGCTGTTCGGCAAGCGCTGGATGGCACTGATGGAGACCACCGAAGAGGAGCTCCGGGAGGGCTTCAATCCCCTCAAGACCCATGGCGTGGGCTTCGTGCTGTCGCTGGTGACCGCCTATGTGCTGGCCCAGCTGATCGCCGAGCACGCGGGCGGCGCCATGGTCGGCGTGCACGTGGCGCTGCTGGCGCTGGTGGCTTTTGTCCTTCCGGTCACGCACCAGTCGGTCACATACGAGGGGCGCAAGGCGGGACTGGCGTGGCTCAACATCGGGTTCAACGGGGTGGCGCTGGTGGCGCAGGCATTGGTCATCGCCATGTGGCGGTGAGGTTGCGGGTCGGTGTTCATCGCGGTGTGGCGGTGATGCTGCCTTCGATGTAGGGGGGACAACCCGGGCCTACGACCCGTCGCGGCTCGCCTCGCGCTTGGGGATCACCTTCCCGGTCTCGCGGTCGTAATCCACGATGTTCTCCCACTCCGATGCGTCGGAGCGGGCGACGACGGCGACCACGTCCTCGGCGTCGCTGATGTTGATGACTTCGTGGGGAACACCCGGCTCGATGAAGATGAAGTCGCCCGCGTGGTTCACGATCGATTCGCGCAGGTGGGGGCCGAAGTCGTGGCGCACGGTGCCCTCGAGGATGTAGAGCATGACCTCGAAGTCGACGTGGATGTGCGCGAAGGCCACGCCGCCCGGAGGGATCCGCGCGACGTTCATGGAGAGGTCGCGCGCCGGGACGTTCTTCGCCGAGAGGCCGGTCTTGTAGTGGATCCCGTTCCAGCCGCGGTGGATGCCGCTGGCCCGAATGGTGTGGATGCCGTCGCGGCCGTCGGGAGTGCCGGAGGAGCCGTCGGCGCTCATCGGGCACCCAGGAGCAGGTTGGCCACGCCCGCCATGTCGGAGACCTCGGCGTCTGGACGCGCCGCCGACGGAGGTGTCGCGCCGCTCCCGCTTCCGCGGCTGGGCCGGTTCACATGCACCGTGGTGTACCCGAGCGCCGACGCGGGTCCGATGTCGTGAAAGAGGCTCTGCGCGACATGGAGGGTGCGTTGCCTGGAAATCCCCGAGCGCATCGCCATCTCCTCGAAGTGCGCGGGAGCGGGTTTGTAGCTCCCGACCTGCTGAGCGGTGACGACCCAGTCGAAGTCGGTCCCGAGGTGCTTCCGGGTCTCGGCGAAGAGATCGTCGTCGACGTTTGAAACTATGCCGAGACGATAGCGAGCGCCCAGTTGCCGCAGGGCGTCCACCGTGTCCGGGAAGAGCGGCCAGTCTCCGACCGAGGCCGCGAACGCATCGCATTCGGCGGCGGTCGGCCGGAAGCCGAGGATGGCGCCCATTCTGTCGAGCGTGAGCGCCAGCACCTCCCGGTAGCTGCGGTAGCGCTCTCCCTGCACCACATGCTCGGCTTCACCGAAAGCCGAGAGGATTTCGGCCTCGCCAGGGGACGCGCCGTGGTGCACACAGGCGCGTCCCGTTGCGGCGATGATACCCGCTTCCCAGTCGACCAGCGTGCCATAGCAGTCGAAAGTGAGGAGGTCGAACCCCCCTGGATCGAGTGTTCGCATGCGAGGCAGCCCGGGTTGCGGTTGTCGGTTCCTACATTTCGGGGAAGTCGGCGGTCGGACCGAAGGTCTGCGGCACGGGCACCTCGAGAAGACGCAGGTAGACGCCAAGCTGGGCCCGATGGTGGATCATGTGGTCGAAGACGAAGGTGCGCAGTACGGCGGCCTTGGGCATCGTGAAGCGTGGCTCGCCATCCATGAGCAGCGTCCAGGGACCGGCAAGCTCTTCGTCCGACGTGTTTTCGATCGCGGTCCGGGCCGCGGCGGTGCTGTCTTCGAAAGCCTGCACCATCTCGTCCCTCGTTGCGAACGCGTCCCTGGGCGGAGGCCCCCCGGCGGCGGGCGAGAGCTCCAACTCGGACGACATCAGGGTCGGGATGGTCCAGTTCGGAAGGTTGGCCAGATGGCTGGCGAGCTCTCCGAGCGTCCACGATTTGTCATGGGGACGCCAGCCCATCGAGTCCTCGGGAACGGCTGCCAGAACCGTCCTGGTGCCGGCTGTCACGTGGTCGAACGCGGCGAGTCTGCCCTTCTGCGACATCGTTCCTCCGTGTGTGATGGTGGTCCACCCGTCCGCCGGTCGGCGGAGTGCGCTTCAAAAAAATACTAGCCAGCGGCGTCCAAGAGCGCCCCAAAGTGCACTCATCGTCGAGTTTGTCGGCCAATTTCGCCCGTTTTTGGCCGACAAATGGTCTTACGATGCCGATGGGCGCCCCCACGCCGGGGTCAGGCGCTCCACGGAGGCGCCGCGAAGCCTGCCCGCAGGCCTCTCAACGCCGAACGCGGCGGAACAGCCGATCCGCCACCACGGTCGCCACGGGAGCACCGACCACCGCCATGAAGATCCCGATCTCCGTCGAAGCCGGGAAGCCGTCTTCGTCGCTCGTGAGCGCCAGCACGATTCCGGGCGCGGCCATGACCGAACCCGCGACCGCGTTCTTCCACATGCTGCCCCGGGACAGGTCGGTGGCGCCCACGCGCCGGGTCAGGTAGCCGACGCCGATCTGGGGGGCCGCGTAGAGAAACACGCGTGACCCGGCATTGCCCGCCGCGCTGCAACGCGCCCCGACAAAGTGTTGCGACAGGTCGTCGAAGCTGAGGCACGATCGCGACACCGCGTATCCGGCCAGAAGACCCGCCGCGTTCGTGGTGAACGCCGTGGCGAGCGCCTTTGCCCAGGGGTAGGGTTGCGACTCGAGCGCCCAGCTGTAGGTCCTGTCTCCGTAGGGGCGGCCGAGGGCCTCGCCCGGTTGGGGCAGGGGAGCGCCGCCGGACACGGTCTCGATGAGAATCACACCGTAGCTGGAGTCGGCACCGTAGCGGACGCCCGCTTCGCCCGGCGACACCGCTTCGACGCTGCGAATGTGCGAGATGGGGAGGGTGTTGAGGGTGACGAGACCGTTGGCTTGACGAACGTTGTCCACGATGACGAGCGGCGTCCTGCACCCTTCCGCGGCCAATGAAGCCGGATCGCGGAACTCGAGGCAGACGAGCTGGCCCGGCTGACTGCGTCCGCTGCGGACTCGCACTCCCGGGAGAAGACGGGCGAGGGCGTTGGCCAGGTGGTCGCCGGATCTCGTGAGCGGCTCCAGCTGGGCCGTCGTGAGCCTGCGGCGGGCGGTGCCCAGCGCGCGATCCCTCCGGGCCTCTTCGCTGAAGACCTCGACCGTGACCGGCTCCAGTGCGATGGCCGTCGGGGACAGGGTGACGCGCAGCGCGATGCGATCGCCTGGTGCGACGGTGACTTCCTCGCCGAAGGTGCCGTAGGCGACATGGGTGACCGTCAACTCGTAGTCGCCGGAGAGCGCCCTCCCGAACTGGAACATCCCCGTGCGATCGGTGACCGTCTCGGTGCGGGCCGAGTCCGCCACCCCTTCCCGGAGCCGTGCCAGCGAAATCGTCGCGCCCTCGACCGCGGCTCCCGTCGTGCGGTCCACGACCCTGCCTTCGATCCGGGGCGGCCGCTCCTGGGCGGAAAGCGCGCTGGCGGCGCCCACCACCATCGTTGCGCAGAGCACCGCCCTGCGAAGGGCGCCGCCAGCCTGCAACAACCGTCCCGGAGGCGGCCCCCGCCCCCAACCCCAGCAACCTACCACACGATCCTCCAGATCCTCCCGTCGCCGCCCGCGGCCCACCCCACGCGGCCGCCATCGGCGAACTCAACAGCCCACGCGCTCACCTCGGGGATGGCGTGCCACGTCGCCCCCATGTCGGCGGTGAACGCGGTGCCGGTCGGCGCCGTGGCGACCACGCGCCGGGCGTCGCTGCTCCCGCCGGACGCGCTCCCGTACACGGCGCCCCGGATCGGCGCGGCCGGGGACTTCGTCCAGCTCCGCCCCCCGTCGCGGCTCGCGGCTGCGTTATCCGCAACCACCTCCCCGGGAGTGCCGAGATCGCCGCCCAGCGCCATCACAGGGGCGCCGCCATCGACGGCCAGGGTGAAGATCCCGGCGGCGTTTCCCGTCGCCATCGGCACGGCGGCCTCGGTCCAGGTGGCGCCGTGGTCGTCCGTGGCGAGGATCCGGGCCGACCCGCCGGCCCCGGTGCCGATCCAGCCGCGCCCGGCAGCTCCCGTGCGGGCGCAGGTTCCGCTGGCCGCGAAGCCGCCCTCGCCGTCGTTGGCCGCGGGTGCCGCCCCGGCACGGACCCGGGCCCAGCTGCGCCCTCCATCTTCGGTGACGAGGATGTAGGGCACGCCGTCGAAGTTGTCCCCGTAGGCGAAGCCGCGCCGGCCGTCCCAGAAGTCGAGGCAGTCGAGGAAGCCGTCGGGGTGATCCATGAGGAAGCGGAGCGTCCACGTCTCGCCGCCGTCGGCGGTGCGGTAGATGCGCGATACCGGGCCCTGGCCGGCGGTCAGCGCCACGGCTACCCGCGACGAGAACCCGTGGATATCCCGGAACTGGAGCGAATCGCCACCGGGCGCGGCGATCGTCTCCCACGTGGTTCCGCCGTCGAGCGTGCGCAGAATCACGCCGCCGTGCCCGCCGACCCACACGGTCTCGGTCGAGACGGGGGAGATGGCCTGCAGCACCTCGGTGGTCCCGCTGGACTGCTCGGTGACGGTGGGTCGGGCCGGGGCGGGGCTGCCCGCTGCGTCGCCCGGACGTGGCTCCGATCCACCCGCCTCCGCCCCCCTCCGCCGATACACCTCGCGCGCATCCTCGAACTGCGCGAACACGTGCTCCCGCTCCCGCTCGGACCGCCAGCCGGGCCACTGGTCCGCCATCGCCTGCAGCTTGTCGATCCAGCGGAGTGCGTAGTCGGCGGCCTCGGCGCTGCGGATCGGCTGCCCGGCGACCTTGATCCAGACCGGGTTCGTGAACGCCTGCGGGTACGCGGTGTCGAGCGGCCAGCGGTCCTCGGGGCCGCCCGTCACGCGCAGGTGGACCCATCCGCTCGCGCCGATGGCGATGGTCTCGTCGATCGTCATCTCCTTGCGGTCGTCGGTGGAGTGCCAGGTGCGGACCACCTCGCCGTCGACGACCAGCTCGACCCTTTCCATCGGCACCACGCCCCACACCCGGCCACTCACCCGGACATCGCCGGGCGCGCTCAGGTCGAGCTCTTCTCCCGGCCCTCTCCCATCGACGGCTAAGTCGATCAATGGGCCGGAGCTCACGAAGGAATGGCCATCGCGGATCCCCTCGAACCAGCCGTCCATGGTGAGCTCGCCGTCCGGTGTCCGGACGTAGGTGCGCATCGAGCCGAGGAGCGGGGTGGCGTGCAGGCTCGAGATCGAGTCCTCGCCGCCGACCACCGTCGCGCGGATGTCGTTGCTCCACAGGGCGTACACCGGGGGCCATCCGTCCTGCGGGGTCGACCACTCCACGGCGTCCGCAGCGGCCAGCGCGGCGTCGACGATGAATCCCTTGGAACCGCCGAGGTTCCCCTCGAGGGGGTCGCCGTTGTAGAAGGAGTGGACGTAGGCTGTCGTGGCGCCCTGTGCCTTGGCCTTCAGCATCATGTCGGTGTTGCTCGGGTAGAGGCTCTCGATTGCCGTGCCTTCGTACCCCATTGCGTACGGAGAGATCAGGTGGTCCCGGTGGCCGAACATGAAGACGTGGCCGTAGAAGGGCGGGCGGTACTCCTGGCCGACGACCAGCAGGCGGTCGGGCTCGGAGAGCGGGTGCGGGCCCCCGCCCGGGATCCAGAACTGGTGGTCGAGGATGCGGTTGTCCTTGTTGGCGACCTGCTCGGCGACGACGTCCTGGTCTTCGGCGTCGGACATCATCATCAGGTTGGGGAGGCTGTTGCGCAGGTTGCCGGCGTAGTTCATGTGGACGTGGGTCGAGCCCGAGAACCAGCCTTCGTCGGAGAGGTCGGAGATCTCTGTGAGAGTGACTTCCAGCACGGTCGTCTGCCCGGCGTTGATCCCGGCGGCAAGGGTGACGGGGGAGGTCTCGAAGCCGCGCACCACGGTCATTTCGGCTTCGCCGGCGGGGAGGTCGATGGTGAAGGACCCGGGGTGGTGGAAGATGCGGTCGCCGGCGCGGGCGACGCGGGCGTAGGCGTCGGTGGGGGCGTACGACTTGCCGTCCGAAGCGGTGAGGTGGATGCGGCTGGCGAGGGGCTCGCCGTCCTCATCGACGGTGGTGACCGACAGGGTGCCCATGGGCCGGGCCCAGTGCCGCTCGGTGATGTCGATCCGGCGCAGCCGCCCGCCGTTGGCCTCGAGCAGGTAGAGCTGCGGCAGCCCGCCGGTGTGTCCCGCGCCGCCGCCGTTGGCCACGAAGGCGATCCACTCCGCGTCCGGGGACCAGCGCGGGTGGAAGGCGTCGTGGTCGAAGAAGGTCATCTTGTACGGTTCGCCGCCGGTGGTGGGCTGGATGTACAGGTTCTGGAACTGGTCGGCGGCGCCGGCGGTGGAGGAGTAGACGAATCGGCGGCCGTCGTAGGAGACGTGCGGCTGGGTACGGTAGAGCGTCTGCTCGGCGAGGACGACCTGGCGGTCGTTGATGCCGCCGGCCCGCGCGGGGATGCGGTAGACGTTGCCGCTGCCGAGAGCCACGTCGCGGTTGGAGACGATGAGGAGCTCGTCGCCGCCGGGCAGCCAGGCAGGCGAGATGTGCATGTCCCAGGGGCCGAAGTAGAGGCGGTCGCGGCCGAAGGAGTTGTCGGAGGTGACGGCGATATCGGGTCCGGTCCAGGCGCCGTCGGCGAAGGGGCGGATGTAGATGTTGAAATAACCGCTCGGGGCGGTCGAGACGTAGGCGATGCGGTCGCCGGTCGGCGAGAAACGAGGGTCGGTGTGGATGTGGGCGCCTTCGGTGAGGCGGTGGCGCTCGCCGGTGGCCGTGTTCATGACCTCGAGGTCGATCGTGCCGCCGCCGTCGTCGGCGGTGTAGAGCAGCCACGCGCCGTCCGGCGAATAGTTGGGCGAGGAGTAGTAGTCGGGGCCGTGCACGATCTCGAAGGCGTCGCCGGTCGCGACGTCAACCTCCCAGAGCGAGCCGCTCATGGCCACCGCGACGCGCTCACCGCCGGGGTGCCACTCGGGGTACCAGGGCGACGCGGAGGGCGCCGGGGGGAAATGGAAGTTGTGCATGTAGTTGCCGCCGTGCGCGGAGGCCGCGTAGGTGCGGTTGCCGGGCTGGGCGGAGAGGTCGCCGTGGGGCGGCAGGGCGGTCAGCGCGAGGGCGGCAGTGAGCGCGAGGGTGGGAGCCGCGAGGGCGGTGCGCGAGAAGGCGGCGACGTGGGAGCCGATTCGGGTCATGCTCGCATCCGGGAGGGGGGTGGTTTCCGCGCTCTGCAGGTGGAGCGCAGGCGTGCAGGGATCGTACCGCGCGGCGGGGGGGTGGGCCAGTGCGAGAAGCGCCGCGATGGTTGCCACGCGCGGGGATCGGCGGCTACATAATGCGGTGTGGAATCACGCAGGTTCGTTGTCGAATGTCAGGTAAAGGTTACGAAATGTAATGTTGACATTACGAGTTGTGGTCGGAGTTGTTGGACTAACGCTTGCATCGGGCACGGGACAACTGTCGGCCCAGGGCTTCGAGATCGAGGAAGCGACGATCGCCGGGGTGCACGCAGCCTTCCTGTCCGGTGAGCTGACGTGCGTCGGGCTGGTGCAGGCGTACCTGGACCGGATCGAGGCGTACGACAAGCAGGGGCCGCGGCTGAATGCGGTTGCGACGCTGAATCCGCGGGCGCTCGACGAGGCGGCGCGGCTGGACGAGGCCTTCGCGGACGGCGGGCTCACCGGACCGCTGCACTGCATTCCGGTGCTGCTGAAGGACCAGGTCGAGACCAGCGACATGCCGACGACCTTCGGCTCGGCGCTCTTCGCGGACTTCGTGCCGGAACGGGACGCGACGATCGTGACGCGGATGAAGGATGCGGGCGCAATCATTCACGCCAAGACGAACATGGGCGAGTTCGCGTCGCGCTACGTGGGGTCGGGGTTCGGCGTGATCCGCAACGCGTACGACCCGCTGCGCAACCCGAGCGGCTCGTCGGGCGGCACGAGTGTGGGGATCGCGGCCAACTTCGGCCTGGTCGGCATCGGTGAGGATACGGGCGGTTCCATACGCGGACCGGCCGCGGTGGCGTCGCTGGTGGGGCTGCGGCCGACGCTCGAGCTGGTGAGCCGCTTCGGCCTGATGCCCGCCAACCCCACGACCGACACGCAGGGACCGATTACGCGCACGGTCATGGACGCGGCCATTCTGCTGAGTGCGATCGCGGGGTACGATCCGAACGATCCGGTGACCGCCCGTGCTGTGGGCCGTGTGCCGGAGTCATATGAGGGCGGCCTTGGCGCCGACGGGCTGGAGGGGGCGCGAATCGGGGTCATCCGCGATCCGATGGATCAGTCGGTTGATCCCGACTCGGAGGGGTTTCGGCAGGTGCGCTCCCGCATCGACGCGGCGGTGGCGGAGCTGGGGCGGCTCGGGGCCCAGGTCGTGGACCCCGTTGCAGTGGCCGGGATCGAGACGGTGAATTCGGTGTTCGGGAGCAACGTGCATGAGACCGAAGGGGCGACCGACGCCTACCTGTCCGAGCATGCAAACGCCCCGTACAAGACGCTGGCGTCGATTCTGCTGAGCGGCCGGGTCACGCCGTGGCGGGCTGCGGGAATGTCCGGCCTGTTGGGCAAGTCGACCAGCGATCCGGGCTACCTGGAGTACCTGCTCGGGCGCGACCGGATCCGGCGCGATGTCCTGGTGGCGATGGCCGAACACGACCTCGATGCGCTCGTCTACGCAACCTTCGATCATCCGGTGACGCTGATCGCCCAGGACGCCGAGACCAACCCCGCTCCGGCCGACCAGTACGGTCTGGGCGACAACCGGCTGCTCAGCCCGATCACCGGGTTCCCGGCGCTGACAGTGCCTGCGGGGTTCACGCCGGAGGGACTGCCGGTGGGCCTCGAGTTCCTGGGGCGGCCGTTTGCGGAGGCGATGCTGCTGCGGTTTGGCTACGCGTTCGAACGAGGGACGGGGTACAGGCGGGCGCCGGAGAGTGCGCCGCCGTTGGGTGGGTGAGAGGGCCCAGCCGCCCGCGCGCCGCGTCCATCCGGGAAGCGATCAGCCGCTGCGGCGCATGGCGAAGACGCCGTTCAGGTAGTGTGTCGCGCGACCGTTGCCGTCGTCGCCCCAGAAGGCAACGTCCCAGCCGCGGTTGCCGCCCATCGCCGGATCGCGCGGCAGGAATCGGTCGTCGCCGAGCGGAATCAGCTCAGACTCCAGTGCGCTGCCGATCTCCGACCGCGCGATCAGCCGGTCGCCTTCCACGGAGAACGAGAACCGGCTGCCCACCGCCTCGAACTGTCCGACGTAGCGCTCGAGCTCAACCTCCGGGGGCGTCACCGAGTCCGGCTTCGGTGTCTGGGGCTTGTCGATGCCGAAGACCTCGGGGAAGAGAGAGTCGAACACCTTGTCGGCCAGCGGGTAGCCCTGGCTCGGCACGTTGGCGATCGTCGCGGCCGCGACGCCCTTGTTCGGACACCAGAGTAGCAGGGAGGACCCGCCACTGTTGGTGCCGCTGTGTCCGTAGATCACCTCGCCGCCCCAGCGCTTCCAGTAGGGCCCTGTGCACCACTTCTGGGCAATGATCCGGGTCGGCATGTCGATCTCGGGCGTGTGCATCGTCTCGACGGCCTCCTCCGACAGCACCTGTCGCCCGTCGGCCGAACGCCCGCCTCGCAGGAACATCCCGGCGAACCGCACGAGATCGCCGGCGCTGCAGCACAGGGTTGCCCCGGCCGGGGCGATGCTGCGCGGCAGCCCCCAGAATGGCACCCGCTCGCCTTCGGGCCTCGAGGGGGTCGGCGAGTAGCCTAGCGCCACCGGGTGATAGAGCAGGTCCTCGGGAAACGTCGCCGAGTGCTCCAGCCCGAGCGGCTCGAGGATCCGCTCGGCGAGCAGGGTCTCCCAGTTCTTCCCCATCACCCGCTGCGCCGCGAACCCGGCGACGGCCGTGCCCGCGTTCGAGTAGCCGTAGGCCGTGCCCGGCTCGAAGATCCCGGGAAGCTCGGCAAGCGAAGCCACGTACCGGCCCAGGGCGTCATCGCCGCGACCGTGATCCGTGTACGGGCCGTTGTCGAGTCCCGACGACATCGAGAGCAGTTGGCGCAGGGTCATGTCGACGGGCGGGACGTCGCTCGTCAACGGCGCGCCGTCGAGGTAGCTGCCCACGGGTTCGTCCAGGTCGAGCGTTCCCTCGTCGACCAGGGCCATGACAACAGCGGCGTTGAAGACCTTGGTCGTCGAGCCGATCTGGAACAGCGTGTCCGGCGTGACGGCCAGGTTGCGCTCACGGATCGCCAATCCGGTCGAAAACTCGTGGACCGCCTCGCCATCGAACACCGCGAGCTGGGCGCCGACGATGCCAAGGCTCGCGGCCGTCTCGTCGAGGAGCTGCTGGAGGTCTCGCCGATCGAACGCCACCTGTGATGGGGCCGCAATCATCACGAGGCCGCGTGCTGACGTGACGATCGGCAACGCGGCCGCGGCTGCCCCGGCTTGCAGTAAAGCACGTCGATTCATCAGGAGCTCCCAGCTCTTGTGACTGGAGCCAACCGTGCCCCATTCACGCCATTTCGTTCGCCGTCACCCTCAGGCCGTGTCCGTCTCTCCCGTCGCGGCGATCATGGTCCGCAATCTACTACTGGAAGAACCGGCGGCAGAAGTCCTTGGCGGCATCCGCTCCAGAAGGACGAGCTTGACCGCGACTTCCTTTGTCCCGGGGGTTCGGGGAGCGCGTCGATTGGCCTGAGCGCACCTGTCGCCAACGCAACCCCGCGATCATCGACAGGATTCCCACCCCGGCACCGACGACGCCTCGCAAAGTGCCCCCCACCTTGGACCGGCGGTGCGCCGTCGCAAGGCATCCACAGGCACCTCGACGACCCGCAGGCCGTGCTGGATGGCTTTGACCTGCATCTCGACCGTCCAACCGTATGCCCGATCCTGCATGTCGAGGTGCCGGAGCGCCTCGGCGCGAATGGCCCGGTAGGGACCCAGGTCGGTCACCGGCACCCCCCACAGCAGGCGGATCAGCAGGCTGGCCACCCGGTTGCCGGCCTGTTGCGGGAACGACAGGGCGCCCGGCTCCTGCCTGCCCAGCACTCGTGAGCCGATGGCCAGATCGGCGCCGCCGGCCACTGCCTCGAGCAGCCTGAGTCCCTGCACGGCTTCGAATGACCGATCGCCGTCCGTGAAGAGCACGATGTCGACCGGACGGAGGGCAGCGAGGGCCGTTAGACAGGCCAGTCCGTAGCCCCGTGTGTCCTGTCGCACCGTTCGCGCTCCCGCCTCGCGCGCCCGGGTGGCCGTCGCGTCCGTCGATCCGTTGTCGCAGACGACGAAATCGTCGACCACGCGCACGCCGTCCTCATCGCGTAGCGCGAGCAGATCGGCAACGACGGACCCGATACTGTGCTCCTCGTCCCTCGCCGGTACCACGACGCCAACCGTCATTCCTGCGTACACGCCAACCGACCTTCCCGAAGGCTCCATCTGCGGGCAATCCGGACTCGCGCCGTAGCCGAGCGCACACCCGAGCCCCGCAGCGTCGATCGGTTTGAGTGCCCGCAGCATTCCCTGCACGGCTCGCGGCTCGCGCATCGGACCGAATGTCATGCCGGGCCCGGCGACCGTCAACGCGGTCCGGCTAGTTCCGGGGCTCCCGCACTTCCGCCCGGAACACCACATAGTCCCGCTCGATCTCTCTCTGGAACCTCTCGGGCAGGCGAGCCCAGTCGCGGGCCTCCACCAGGAACGGGATGGTGGAATCCGTCAGGGCCTCAGAGAACTCTCGAAGTTGGCTGCGAGGGATCGGGCGCAGGCCCGGCGCCCGCAGGACCAGGTCAAGATCGCTGCCGTCGTGGCTGCGACCGTTCACGCGACTCCCGTATGCCCACACCTCGACTCCGGGGAGAAAACGAGCGAGGAGCTCCCCGATCATGCGCCGGTGTCGCGGCGACAGGTGCAATCGATCAGGCACGGCGTGGCTCCTCGAGTCTGTTGGCGAGTTCGCGTGCGTCTGCGAGGAACCTGTCAACCTGTGCTGTCATGGCGGATCCGCGCTGCGGGAACGATCCTTCAAGATAGACTGGCCCTATGGGCGCGGGAATGTTCCGATGCGCCCGTTTTGCACCGGGAGGTGCTCATGAAGCTGAATCCTCTCCTTGTGCTGCTGCCCGTGGCGGCGCTGGCGTGCGAGCAGGGCCAGCAATCGCCGCCCTTTCTCCCCACACAAACACGCGACAGCGCGGGAATCCGGATCATCGAGAACGAACGGCCGCCGGACGGCTCGCGGTTGCCGTGGTCCATCGGGCCGGAGCCCATCGTATCCATAGGTGCCGTCGAGGGCGAGGAGCCTTACCTGCTCGACGCGGCCATGGACGCCACCAGGCTGAGTGATGGGCGGATCGTCATCCTGAATGGAGGGACGAACGAGCTGCGCGTGTTCGACGCGACCGGGGTCCACCTCGAGAGCTGGGGTGGCCGGGGAGAGGGTCCGGGCGAGTTCAGAAGCCTCTGGCGGGTCGAGCCGTGGCCGGGTGACTCGATCATCGCCTGGTATGCGCCGCGCCTGGGCGTTTCCATCTTCGATACGCGGGGGAACTACGGCCGGTCCTTCACGCTCGCGCACAACGGAGCCGTCACGCCCATGCAGTCTTTTCGACCCGGATACGCCACGCGGGGCGGATCGATCCTGGCGATTCACATGCCCGAGGATGCGGACACCATCGTCGCGCAACTCCGGGGCGCGGAGGGAGAGTTGCGGAGCTCCTTCGGTACGCACCCGGGACTGGAACCGTACGTCCTGCGCGACGGCGAGCGGTCGATGCTCTATTGGAAGATCTTCGGACGCGAGCCCGTGTGGGCGACCTGGGGCGACCTGGTAGTCGTCGGTCACACCGGCACCTACGAATTGAGAGCGTTCCGGCTGGACGGCTCGCTGGCCCGGATCGTGAGGCGCGCCAATGTCCCGCGTGCGACCACCGAGGACGATGTCGAGGCCTACATCGAACGCCAGGTCAGCTACAGTACCCTCACACCGGCGGCTGAATCGCGGCGTCGGTACGAGTCCGTCCCGGTTGCGAAGCACTTTCCGGCGTTCGAGTCGGTGAGGTCCGACGCGGTAAGCCACATCTGGGTTGCGGAGTACGAATTCTTAGAGGAAGAGCGGCCCCCGCGACTCTGGACCGTCTTCAATCCGGAAGGGCAGGTGCTGGGCTACGTCGAGACGCCGGAGGGTCTGTGGGTCCACGAGATCGGAAAAGACTATATCCTGGGGACGAGCTTTGACGAACTCGATGTGGAGCATGTGCAGCTGTGGGCACTGGCGCGGTCGGAAGGCTGAGGGGAGGTACATACAGTGAGTGGACGACTGACTACCATCGCTGCTGGTGTGGTTGCGGCAGCCACGGTGGCCTGCCAGCAGAACGGGGGAAGGCCGCCCGGGCTTTACGGCGAAATCCGCGACAGCGCCGGGATCGTCATCGTGGAAAATGCCCGTCCGGATGACGGGTCGCGGCTGGGATGGCGGATCGGGCCCGAGCCGGCGGTTTCAATCGGGGTTCTGGAAGGTGAGGAGCCCTACATGCTTAACTGGGCCTTCAATCCGGTGAGGCTGTCGGATGGGCGGATCGTGGTGGCGAACTTTGGCACGCAAGAGGTCCGCATGTTCGACGCATCCGGAACCCACCTGGCCACCTGGGGAGGATCCGGAGAGGGTCCGGGAGAATTCCGGAGCCTGACCCGCGTCGCATCCTGGCCGGGCGACTCGATCGTCGCCTGGTACTCGACCGGTCTCGGCCTCTCCGTGTTTGACTCGAATGGCGACTACGGCCGTTCGTTTACGTTGCAGAGCGGCCAGGACACCATCTGGCTACGTCCGCGCGCGGTTGCCGCACGCCGAAACGGAACCATCCTGTCCATCATGGATCCGGAAGGCGCGGACACGGCCGAGGTCGAGATCTGGGACGGAGAGGGCGCCCTCGTGGGATCGCTGGGCAGGCATCCCAGCAAGCCCTTCATCGTCACGACCAATGAACGCGGACAACGGGAACTCTCGGGAATCGCCTACAGTCGAGAGCTGGTAACCGGCCTCTGGGGCGATCTCATAGTCGTCAGCCCCACCACCAGTTACGAGATACGGGCGTTTCGGGCAGACGGAACGCTTGCCCGCATCGTTCGGCGCGAGCACGTCCTGCGCGCACCTGCCGAGGCGGATCTCGAACCGTGGATCGAGGAACAGGTCGGGATGGTGGCATCCTCGCCCGGACTGCCGGAGGGGCTGATCGACCGGATGCGCCAAGCTCTACAGTCCACTTCGCTCGCGGAAACCTTTCCGGCCTTTTCGGCGATCCTGCCAGACGCTGCAGGCAACCTCTGGGTCCGGGAATACGACTTCCCCCGCGAGGAGCGGCCGACCCCGCTCTGGACCGTTTTCGACCCGGAAGGGCGCGTGCTGGGATTTGTAGAGACACCGACGGGTCTGCGGATCACCCAGATCGGTGAGGACTATATCCTGGGGCACGTCGAGGACGAACTCGGCGTGGAGTCCATTCAGCTCTGGCCGCTTGAGCGGTCCGTAGACACATCGGAGTAGGGAAAGATGACGATTCGCATTGTCGGCGTATTGTTCGCGCTTGGCGTGCTGGCGTGCCAGCAGGATCGGCAGGATTCTGGCGACCTGCAGAGCGAAGTCCGGGATAGCGCGGGTGTGCGCATAGTCGATAACGCGCGACCGCCCGAGGGCTCGCGGCTGGGATGGCGAATCGGACCGGAGCCGACCGTCTCGATCGGCGTTCTCGAGGGCGATGACCCGTACATGCTCGGAGGCGTTACGGATGCTGTTCGGCTGCGCGACGGGCGAATTGTCGTCGTGAACGGCAGCACCATCGAACTGAGGGTCTTCGACTCGTCGGGTGCCTATCTCGACACTTGGGGAGGCCGGGGGGAGGGGCCGGGCGAGTTCCGGGATCTCCTGCATATCGAGCCTTGGCCAGGTGACTCGATTGCTGCCTGGTACGGACCCCGTCGGGGCCTCTCGCTTTTCGACGCGGAGGGGAACTTCGGCCGCAACATCGTCCTGCAGATCGACCGTCGCGATCCGAATACGCGCTTTGTCCAACCGGCGGCTGTGACGGCCAGCGGCCTGATCCTGGCCGGACAGCACCCCCACACCCTCGACACGGTTGCGGTCGAGATCCGGGATGCCGAGGGCAGGCTGCGCAGTTCGCTCGGCGAGCACCCTGGCGATGAACGGTACATCGTCAACGAGGGAACGGACCAGGCGACCATGTACCAGCCGATCTTCGGCGCGACCGTGGCCCAGGTGCCCTGGGGCGACCTGGTCGTTCACAGTTTGAAAAATCGCTACGAGATCAGGGCGTTTGCGGAGGACGGGACGCTGGCCCGGATCGTACGGTGGGGTGACACGGCTCCTGCACCGACCCGCGAGGAAGTCGAGGCGTACATCGAGGAACGGGTATCCTGGCATCCCGTGAATCTGTCGCCGAGTGAAATCGAGGAGTATCAGGCGGAAAGGCGCAGGGAGTACCAGTCCATACCGGTGGCGGAGCACATGCCGGCGTTTGGTTCGGTCATCGTTGACAGGGTGAACCACCTCTGGGTCGAGGAATTCAAGCTTCCCGGAGACGATCGGCCGGGCTCTGTCTGGACCGTCTTCGACGATGAGGGACTGCTGCTGGGGAACGCCGAACTGCCGGAAGACGGATTCTGGATTTACGAGATCGGTGAGGACTACGTGCTCCTGGTTACGCGTGACGAACTGCATGTGGAGTACGTGCAGCTCTGGCCGCTGGAGCGCTGAGCGTGACGGACACTCTTCGCGATTCGGCAGCCCCCCTAGATCTCCCCGCGCCGCGCCGCCCACACCGCGTAATGGCTCGCGCGCGCCGCGAACGCCATGTACGTCAGCGATGGGTTCTGGCACGCTGACGACGTCATCGAAGCGCCGTCGATCACGAACAGGTTGGGCACATCCCAGGCCTGGTTGTGGGCGTTGAGCACCGAGGTCGCCGGGTCGCGGCCCATGCGCGCCGTGCCCATCTCGTGGATGGTGAGGCCCGGGGGCGTCATGTCGGTGTCGATCGTGATGTCGCGGCCGCCGCCGGCTTCCAGCATTTCGGCGGCCTGCAGGGCGGCGTCGCGCATCATGAGGCGCTCGTTGTCGCTCCACTCGCAACTGATTCGCAGGGTGGGGATTCCCCATGCGTCGACCTGGTCGGGGTCGAGGGCAACGTGGTTCTCCTCGCGGGGGAGGCATTCGCCGAAGCCGCTGATTCCGAATGACCACGGGCCCGGGCGGAGCAGGTCGCTCTTGAAATCCGCTCCAAAACCCGGCATTGACGTGCCCCGGCCCCAGCCTGCCCTCGTAGCCGAACCCTGGTAGCCGTAGCCGCGCAGAAAGTCGGGCGAAGGCTCGGTGACGTTGCGGAAGCGGGGGATGTAGATGCCGTTGGGGCGCCTGCCGCGGGTGGTGCGGTCCTCCCAGCCGGGAAAGGTCGCGCGGGCGCCGACGCCCATGGTGTGGTCCATGAGATACTTGCCGAGGACGCCGCTCGAGTTGGCCAGGCCATCCGGGAAGTCGGCGGATTTCGAGTTGAGGAGGATGCGCGCGGACTCCAGCGCGGAGGCGCCGAGGAAGACCGTGCGGGCGCGGAATTCGAGTTCGTCGTGTGATTCGGCGTCGATCACGCGGACGCCGGTCGCTCGGCCGGCACCCGGGTCCCACACGATTTCGGCGACCACGCTGTTGGGGCGCAGTGTCATACGGCCGGTCGCTTCGGCCGCGGGAAGCGTCGCGTTGATCGAGCTGAAGTAGCTGCGGGTGCGGCAGCCGCGGTGGCAGGGGCCGCAGTAGTGGCATGCGCTGCGCCCCTTGTGGTCGCGGGTGAGGACCGCCGTGCGCCCGATCGTCATAAGGCGCTCGCCGCCAAATGAACTCGCGATCGCGCCCGCCACGTGCTCTTCGACGCACGACATCTGCATGGGCGGAAGAAAGACGCCGTCCGGAACGTGCGCCAGCCCCTCCGCTTGCCCGCTGATGCCGACGAACGCCTCGACATGGTCGTACCAGGGGGCCAGGTCGGCGTAACGGATGGGCCAGTCGACCCCGTACCCCTCGCGCGCATTGGCCTCGAAGTCGAGGTCGCTGAGCCGGTAACACTGACGGGCCCACATGATCGACCGGCCGCCCACCTGCCGTCCTCGGATCCACAGAAAGGGCTTGTCGGGGTCGGTCGTGTACGGGTTCTCGATGTCGTTGACGAAGAACTTGCGGCCCACCTCGTCGCAGGCGTAGCACTCGCCCTGGACCGGCTGTTCGGCCGCCACCGCCTTGCGGTCGTTCCAGCCGCGGTACGGCATTTCGTAGGTGGGCAGGTGCTCGGCGTAGTCGCGCTCGGGGGTGATCATGGGCCCCGCTTCGAGCACGAGGACGTTGGCGCCCAGCTCGGTGAGCTCCTTGGCCGCCCATCCGCCAGACATGCCGGAGCCAACGACGATCGCGTCGTATTCCTGGCGGCGCGGGCGGATGTGGAAGAGGTCCCGGCGCGCGATCATCGGCCGGCCTCCGCGGGTGTGAGCGGCGCGCATCCCTCGAAGGTGCGGAAGGTCGTCCGGTAGCCGAGCGCGTCGAGTCCGACATCCGACGTGAAGTAGGCGGTCAAGGTGAAGCGTTTGATGTCGTGGAAGAAGTGTTGCGATGCGTTTGCGGCGGGGTCCTCCCGCAGACGGGTCAGTTCTTCGTCGAGACCGCGAACGAAGGCCACCTGATCACCCGGTGCGCACTCGGCGAAGGGGCTGCCAAAGCGCTCGCGGCACGCGGGGTCCACCGTGTCGAGCCCGGCAAGAAAGCGGTCCCGGTCGTCGTCGTCCAGCCACCCGTCCACCAGCGCGGCCACGAACTCGGTCACGCCGGCTTCCGACGCCCCCGGCGTGTCCGTCGCGGGGATGATCACTTCGGCGAGGGCCTCCATGACCCGGGCGCGGGCCGGCGTCAGCAGCGACGCGGTCTGGGCTGTCGCGGTTCCGGTTGCTCCTCGCTGCACCGCCGAGGCCCGCACCCGTTCGCGCCATGCCACCATTCGCTCCAGCTCGTCGAGCGGCATGACGAGGGGGCCGCCTACGACCCCGCCCAGCACACCAATGGCCTGCCTTCGCTTCATGCGTTACCGTTTCCGCCGCCTTGACGCGGTCTTGCTTCAGTGAGAGGAATCCACCGATGGATGCCGAGGAGAAGTTGCCCAACCTTACGCGCCGCCAGGCGTTGAAAGCAACCGGAGCAGCGTCGCTGGGGCTGATCGCTCCCGGGGCCGCGGGGCCGCTGCATGCACGGGTAGGCGGTCGCGCCGACAGCCGGGAAGCGGGTGCTCGGCCTGACATCGAGACCCCTTCCCAAACCGGGATCGTCCAATCCGTGGCCCGCTGGTGCTTCGCCGACATTCCGCTGGAGCCGTTCTGCGCCTCGGTTGCCGACATCGGCCTGACCGCGATGGACCTACTCACGGTCGACGAATGGGCCGTCGCCCACGATCACGGCCTGGTGGTCTCGTGCGGCGATGTCGGTGCCGGCACCATCGAGGACGGGCTGAACGAGCCTGCCAACCACTCCGCGATCATCGGCGCTTTCGAGGAGCACATCCCGCGGGCCGCGCGCGAGGGCGTCCCCAACGTGATCTGCTTCTTCGGAAACCGCCGCGGAATGGACGACGTAAGCGCGATAGACAATTCGATCCGATGTCTGCGCGAGTGCGCGCCGATTGCCGAAGCGGAAGGAGTCACCATCCTGGTCGAGGTGCTGAACTCGAAGTCGGGCGGCCACGTCGACTACATCGGCGACCGGATGCCGTACGCACTGGAGGTGATGCGCGCCGTCGACTCGCCCCGCGTGCGCATCCTCTACGACATCTACCACATGCAGATCATGGAAGGCGACATCATCCGCACCCTGACCGATGCGGCCGAGTGGATCGCCCACTACCACACCGGTGGGGTCCCCGGGCGCGCCGAGATCGACGAATCGCAGGAGCTCTACTATCCCGCGATCGTGCGCGCGATTCGCGACACCGGCTTCACCGGGTACATGGCCCACGAATTCATCCCTCGCAGCGGCGACCCGCTGCGTTCTCTTGCACAAGCCGTCGAGTTGTGCGCCAACGTCTAGCTCTTCTTCAACTTCGGACAAACCCATGCTAGAGATCCGAGACCTCGTCAAAGTCTACCCGGGCCCCGTCGCCGCGCTGCAGGGCGTTTCGCTCGATGTGTCAAAGGGGATGTTCGGCCTGCTCGGGCCCAACGGCGCCGGCAAGACCACGCTCATGCGCATCGTGGCCGGGCTGCTGGAGCCGACTTCCGGGACGGTCGTGTTCAACAGCGAGGACATCGTCGCCGACCCGCGGCGCATCCGCAGGCAACTCGGCTATCTGCCGCAGGATTTCGGGTTCTACCCTCACCTGAGCGGCGAGGGGATGCTGCGCTACCTGCTCGTGCTGAAGGGCGTGCAGGCTCCGCAGGGGCTGAAGCGACTCGCGGCGGAGTTGATGGAGCGAGTCAACCTGTCCTACGCCGCCAAGCGCAAGGTGAAGGGGTACTCGGGCGGCATGAAGCAACGGCTCGGGATCGCCCAGGCGCTCGCCGGCGACCCGCGGCTCATCATCGTTGACGAGCCCACCGCCGGCCTCGATCCGGAGGAGCGGATCCGCTTCTATCGGCTCCTCGCGGAGTTGGCGGAGGACCGCACGGTGCTCCTGTCGACCCACATCGTCGAGGACATCTCGGTGCTCTGTCCGCGCGTGGCGATCATGTACGACGGGCACTTCGTGGCGGACACGACGCCGGGCGAGGCGCGCGAGCAACTGACGGGCACGATCTACCAGGGCGCGGTGGCCAAGGAGGACCTGGCCGACATCGAGCGGCGCTGCCGGATCACGCAGGCGATCCTGATCGAGGGCCGCAACCAGGTGCGGATCCATCTGTCGCCTGAGGAAGCGGCACAGGGTGGGGTGCCGGAGGGCTTCGAATCGGTGGCGCCCACGCTGGAAGACGCGTATCTGCTGCTGGCGCAGTCGAACGGATCCGGCTCGTGAATAGTTTCACAAGGTGGTGGGAGGTCACGCGCCGGGAGCTTCTCACGGGACTGCGCCGCCCGGCATACTGGGTTCTCTTCGCGATCCTTCTGCTCATGGCCTGGCTTTGGTCCGAGGGGGCGGTAGTGATCTCCTCGGGCGACTCGACCGTGGGCGGGGAACGGTCCCATGTGACCTCCGTCTTCGCCCAGAGCATGATCCAGTGCATCGTAGTGATGGGGATCGGGGCGTGGTTCCTGGCCATTGCTGCCGGGCTGGTCGTGATCCGCGACCTGGAACTGCAGGTGACGGAGGTCTTCCATTCGACCCGCCTGACCCCGCGCGAGTACGTGTGGGGGAAGTTTGCCGGAGCGGTGGGCATCTTCCTGGCGATCTGGATCCTCTATCTGTGCATGGGGACGGTGTTCAACCACATCGTGGCGACGGGGGAGGACACCAGGCACATCGGCCCGTTCGCGCTGGGGAATTACCTGTACCCCACCCTGCTCTTCGGACTGCCCCAGATCCTGCTCTTTGCAGGCGTACCGTTCTTTCTGGGGACCTGGACGCGCCGCCCGATCATCGTCTTCTTCTTTCCCATTGCGGTGCTCCTGATCACCCTCGGCTTCCTCACGCTCTGGTCGCCCGACTGGCTGTCGCCCGAAGCGAACCGGGCGTTGATGCTCGTGGACCCGTCGGGTTACCGCTGGCTCAACGAGACCTTCCTCAAGGTCGATCGCGGGGTCGAGTTCTATAACACGGCGGTGCTGCAGCCCGATGCGGGGTTTCTGCTGAGTCGGGTTGCATTCGGGGCCATCGGTCTGCTCGCCGTTTCCGGCGCCGCGATCAGCTACGGGGGTCGGCTGCGCAGGGGCGGTAGCGGCTCGAGATTTTTCCGGCGCCGGCGCCGCGAGCAGGTAACGAGGACCGTTGAGCCGGCTTCTGTCGATGCAATCCTGCGCGACCTCGGCATGGCCACGCAGCCGCTGGGATTCTGGAAGGCGGCCCGCGTCATCGGCAGGGAAGAGGTGCGGGAGCTCGTGCGGCGTCCCGGGATGTATCTCTTCGTGCCGCTGATCCTGTATCAGTCGATCGTCAACACGCTCATCGCGATCGGTCCGTTCAATTCGCCGTTGCTCCTCACTTCGGGCGCAGTCGCGGTGCGGCAAATCAATACCCTCAGCCTGCTGATCTGCTTCCTGCTGCTCTTCTTTACGGTCGAATCGCTGCACAGGGAGCGCGGCCGCAGATTGGCCGAGATCTTTCACGCGACGCCCGTCGGGACCGGCTCGATTCTGCTCGGCAAGACCATCGGCAACAGCGTGGTCGCGGGATTGATCCTGGCCATCGGCGTCGTCGCGAGCTGGGGGGTCATCCTCTATCAGCAGCTCTTCGAGAGCAGCCCGGTGAACTTCGACATCGTCCCCTTCGTCGCCACGTGGGGGGGTGTGCTGGTGCCCACCTTCATCTTCTGGACGGCGCTGGTGACGGCGCTGTTCGCCTTCTTCCGGAACCGTTACGCGGTGTACGCGATCGGCATGGTGCTCATCGTGTACACGGTCTACAGGATGGTCTTCGACGATCCCTTCGGCTGGGCGCTCAACTGGATCGCGTGGGATGCCGTCCAGTGGAGCGACATGGGCGCGTTTTCGCTGAACGGGCGCGAGTTGCTGCTGAACCGGGTCCTCTATCTGAGCATGGTGCCGCCGCTCGTGGTGCTGGCGGTGAAATGGTTCGCCCGGCAGGATTTCGACGCCACCCGGCTCGTGCACCGCATCCGGCCGAAACCGCTGCTGATCGGAGCCCTGCGCCTGCTTCCGTTCGCGGTGCCGGCGATCGTGCTCGCCCTGGTGCTGCACTTCGGGGGCGAGGCGGGTCGGCAGGGAGAGGCCGCCGAGGAGGCGGGCAAGGACTACTGGCGCGAGAACGTTGCGACCTGGACGGACTTCGAAATGCCGTCGGTGACCAACGTCGACGTCGACCTCGACTTCGAGCCTGCCGAGCGGATAGCCGCGGTGAGGGGTGAGTACACCTTCCATAACCATCGCGACTACCCCTACGACCAGATCCCCGTCACCGCCGGGCAGTGGGACCCGATCGAATGGACGCTGAACGGGGAGGAGCACGAGCCCGACGATCGGTCCAACCTCTTCGTCTTCACGCCCGAGGACCCGCTGGGACCCGGCGATTCACTCAAGATCGGTTTCAGCTACGAACTCGAGTTCCCGCGCGGAATGAGCAAGCGCGCCTCCGGGGCCACTCAGTTCATCCTGGAGTCCGGGGTCTTGTTGACCGCGTTTGCGCCCACATTCGTGCCGATTCCGGGGTACGACCCGGGGATCGGCGTCGACGGCGACAACTCCTCCGAGCCCAGGGACTACTCCGACGACTTCTACGAGGGCGAGACCGAGCCTCTCTTCGGATGGGGCGGCGAGCCCTTCACGGCGCGCACGCGCATCACGCTGCCCGAGGAGTATACGGCCAACGGGGTGGGTCAGAAGGTCAGCGACGAGGTATCGGACGGACGGCGCACGGTGGTGTGGGAGACCGACCACCCCGTGGCACTCTTCAACGTCGTGGCGGGCAAGTTCGCCGTGAAGGAGGGCGACGGCACCGCCATCTACTATCACCCCGAGCACGACTACAACATCGAGGAGATGTCGGCCGCCCTCGACGCCGCGCGGAAGTACTATTCGGAGTGGTTCTACCCCTTCCCGTGGGACCTGCTGAAGATCTCCGAATTCGCGGCGTTCGCCACGTACGCGCAGGGCTTCCCCACCAACATCACCTTCAGCGAGGGGATCGGGTTCCTGGCCAGGAGCGATCCCAGGTCGCACGTGGCGTTTCTGGTCGTCGCGCACGAAGCCGCGCACCAGTGGTGGGGCAACCTGCTGACGCCGGGGCGCGGTCCGGGCGGCAACATCCTCTCGGAAGGGATGTCGCACTACGCGACGACGCTGCTCCACGAGCAGGTGTACGGCGATCGTTACAGGATGGAGTTCAGCAAGCGCCTGGAGCAGCAGTACGGTGACCAGCGCTTCGTGGACTCGGAGCGCCCGATGGTCAAGATCGACGGGAGCCGGTCGGGGGATGGCACAGTCACCTACGACAAGGGCGGATGGGTCGCGTGGATGCTCCAGCAGGAGATGGGGCGGGAGAACATCCTTGCGGGGCTTCAGGCCTTCATCGCGAAGTACAACCCGGATTCGGATTTCCCGGTCATTCAGGACATGCTGGCCGTGCTGCGGGACTTCGCGCCCGACACGGCGGCGTTCGATGGGTTCGCCGAGCAGTGGTTCTTCGATGTGGTGGTGCCGGAGTACAGGTTCTCCGACGTGACGAAGACGTGGGAGGGCGGGCAGTGGGTGGTGCGGGGGACGGTGGAGAACGTCGGCACCAGCAGGATGGCCGTGCAGGTGGGCGCGACCGCGGGCGAGCGGTGGTCGGATGAGGGTGACGATGGAAGCCGGACTGTGGTGAACGAGGAATACCGCGACGCCCGGACCGAGGTGGAACTGGGTGCGGGGGAGTCCGCCGAATTCGTGATCAGGGCTGACTTCGACCCCGAGCGCGTGCTGATCGACCCGGATGTGCTGGTGTTGCAACTGAACAGGGAGTTGGCGGTCTTCGAGTTCTGAGCCGGTAGCCCGCCGGCACCTCAGGCTTGTCCCTCGATACTTCCTCTCAACCGATCCATGGCCGTAGGCCCATGGGTCACATCGCCAGCGTCGACTTCCCTAAGAGCAGTGTCGACGAGCTGGCGAAAATGCACCCTGGCGCGATCCAACAGCTCGGGCGGAATCCGATTCATCTCCTCTTCGCCAAGCCCATCGCAGATCCACTTCTCAAGCAGTCTTCGGTGCTCGCCTGGGACCCACAGCCTCCGCCTCAGACCGGCGCCTCCCCCCGAATCGTCACCCGATACCCCGACCGCGTCGCCGGCCAGTAGTCCCAGATCGCATGATGCTGGGCGCACCGATTGTCCCAGAACGCTACCGAGTTCTTCCGCCAGCGGAACCGGCACTGGAAGTCCGGACGCGTCACATGCTCGTAAAGCAAGGCCAGAATCCCCCGACTCTCCGCCGCCGGCAGCCCCACGATGTACTGGGTAAACATCTGGTTCACGAACAACGCCTTGCGACCCGTCACAGGATGCGTGCGCACAACCGGATGCTCGGCCGACGGATAGCTGCGCCCCCCGTCGTCGCGACCGATCAGCCGATTCGTCTCGCGATAGTAGGGACCCCCGTCGTGCACCGCCGTCAGGCCGTCCAGAAACGCCCGCATCCGGTCGGAAAGCGCCTCGTACGCCGCATACATGTTCGCGAAAAGCGTGTCCCCCCCGGTCTCCGGCACCGTGTGCAGCCGCAACATCGACCCCATCGGCGGCAGCGGATCGCACGACACATCGGAATGCCACTGCTCACCCGCAACCCGCCTGGAACTCCCGTCAGCATGGATCGGCATCACCTCGGGGTGGCCGTCGACACCGGGGTCATTGGGGTGCGCCACCAACTCGCCGAACCGCGCCCCCAGCGCCTTCTGGCTCTCGATCGAGATGTCCTGGTCGCGGAAGAAGATCACGCAATGATCCATCAGCGCGTCGTGGATCAGGCGGAAGTCGGAATCGCTGACGTCGTCGAGGTCCAAACCAACAACCTCGGCGCCAATCACCGGCGTAACGGGTCTGACCTGCGGGCTTGTCGGAGTCATGCGCCGAATATCGACGGACTCGCTCCCGTCGGCAACGATGCGTATCTATCAGCGTGAGAGGTGCAGACGCGGACGGGCGACCGCCGCGCGCGAGCCGACCTCCCGGTTGAACCCCCTGGTATGAGTGTGAGTAGATGAGAACGAAGATCGCATTGCTGATTGTCGTCGGCGCATGGGCCTGCGATTCGCCCGGCCCGCCTGCCGGAGACTCGGGCTGGACGCGCACCCGCGAAGCCGCGAACGGTGGCGACCCGGCCCACCTGGCCTGGATCGCGGCCAACTACCACAAGAGCGAGCACATGGTGCCCATGCGCGACGGGGCCGAGCTGTACACGATCGTCTACACGCCCCGCTTCGCGACCGAGCCGGTGCCGATCATGCTCTTCCGCACCCCCTACTCGATCGCGCCGTACGATCCCGGCCAGTACCGCAACCCGCTGGGGCCCTCGGCCGAGTTCGACCGCGCGGGCTACGTCTTCGTCTTCCAGGACGTGCGCGGCAAGTTCCGGTCCGACGGCGAATTCGAGGTCATCCGCCCCCTCGCGCCCAAGCCCAAGAGCCCCACCACGGTCGACGAGAGCACCGACAACTACGACGCGATCGAGTGGGCACTCGCCAATGTGGAGGGACACAACGGCAAGGTGGGGCAGTGGGGGATCTCGTACCCGGGCTGGCAGACCGTCATGGGGATGGTTGATGCGCACCCGGCGCTCGCCGCGTCCTCACCTCAAGCCTCCCCTTCGGACATGTTCATCGGGGACGATTGGCACCATAACGGGGCCTTCAGGGTCATGTACGCCTTCTCCTGGCTAGCCAGAAACGCACGCAGGCGAGATGCGTCCACCGACGTGCGACCGGGTGGCTTCGACTACGGCACCAACTCCGGCTACGACTTCTTCATGGAGGCGGGCTCGGCCGCGAACATCGATGACCTGTACTTCCATGGCGATGTCCCGGCCTGGAACGACTTCATCGAGCACGACACCTACGACGAGTACTGGCAGCGGCAGAACGCGCTGCCGCACCTGCGCGACATCCGGCACCCGATCCTGAACGTTGCCGGTTGGTTCGACACCGAGGACTTCTACGGCCCCATGTCGATCTACCGGACCATCGAGGCGGAGAATCCGGGGACCGAGAACGTGCTTGCGGCGGGGCCGTGGCTGCACGGCGGGTGGAGCCGGATGCTGGGGGACCATCTGGGGTGCGCCGAGTTCGTCGATGAGACCTCGGTGACCTTCCAGAAGGAGGTGCAGTTCCCGTTCTTCGAGCATCATCTACGGGGGGCGGAGGGTTGGACGGCGCCGGAGGCCGTTGTGTTCGAGACCGGTTCGAACATGTGGCGGTCCCATGAGAGTTGGCCGCCCGCGGGTGTCGAGCAGGTGTCGGTGTATTTCGGGGCGGACGGCACGCTCTCCTTCGAGGAGCCGTCCGGGGCCGGGGGTTCGGACAGCTACACCAGCGACCCCAACAATCCGGTGCCGTTCTCGGCCGAGGAACGGACCACGCTGGGGCACCTGTGGAAGGTCGAGGACCAGCGGTTCGCGTCGGCTCGGGACGATGTCCTCGTCTACCGGTCGGAACCGCTTGAGGAGGACCTGACCATCGCTGGGCCGATCCTGGCCGACATCTTCGTGTCGACGACGGGCACCGACTCGGACTGGATCGTCAAGGTGATCGACGTCTACCCGGACGACGCGCCCGACTCGCCGTTCTGCGATGTTCCCATGGGAGGGTTCCAGATGCACCTGGCGGGCGAGATCATGCGCGGCCGCTTCCGCAACAGCCTGGAGCATCCCGAGGCGATGGTGCCCGGCGAGGTCACGCCGATCCACATCGACCTGCGAGACCGGTATCACACCTTCAAGGCGGGCCACCGGATCATGGTGCATGTGCAGAGTTCGTGGTTCCCGGCATATGACCGCAACACGCAGCAGTTCGTGGATACGTACCGGGCGACGCCGGATCAATATGTCTCGGCGGAGCAGACGGTTTATCGGGGGCCGGGATACCCGTCGCGGGTGACGTTGGGGGTGGTGCGAGACTGAATCATGTCAACTCGGATTTACATTATGTAAACTTGAGTTGTCATTTCTGGCAATGCTGCAGGCGCAGAGGGGGGCACGGACAATGCTCGGGAAGAAATCACACTCCACGTTGAACCTGGTTTCGCCGCTCGCGGGCTTCGCGTTGCTGTTCGCGGTTGTTGTTCCCTGGATCGCTGGCTGCCAGGACGGTGAGCTGCAGAACCTGCCGGCCTCTCAAGTCCGGGACAGCGCCGGCATCCGGATCGTCGAAAACGCCCGGCCCGCCGACGATTCCCGATTGCCGTGGCGAATCGGCCCGGAGCCCTCGGTGTCCATCGGCGACGTGGTCGGCGAGGAGGCGTACATGCTGCACCAGGTCGACGATGCCGTGATACTGCCGGACGGCCGGATCGTTCTCGCAAACGCCGGGACAAGCGAAATCCGCGTATTCGATGCTTCCGGGATGCACCAGGCCACCTGGGGCCGAGCGGGAGAAGGACCCGGAGAATTCACCGCCCTGGGTGGCGTAGCGCCTTGGCCGGGCGATTCCATAGTCGCATGGGACACACGGGCCCGAAGCATCGCCGTCTTCGACTCCGACGGAGCTCTCGGGCGGTCATTTGTCCTCGAGGCAGCCGACCGTCCCAACGAACCACGAATGGCCCTGAGCGACGGCACCGTAATTGGGCGGGCCGTGGATTCCGGCGGCGGCCCGGGCTACAGGCGCGAGCAGTTCACCTACACGCTGCATGATGCCGACGGAAGCTTGCTCGTCTCGCTGGGTGACCATCCGGGCCGCGAATCCTTCATCAACATGGAGGGTCGCATCGCGATCTTCGGCCTGCTCCCGTTCAGCCGCTCGCTGAGGGAGGCGTCCTGGGGTGAGACGGTCGTCCTCGCACCGGACGACCACTACGAAATCCGTGTTCACGACAGGGCAACCGGCACACTCACGCAAATCGTTCGCCGCGATTACGCGAATCGTGCACCAACTCGCGATGAGGTCGATCAGGCGATCGATGAGGCCCTCGGGCGCACGAGCCTGACTGGCGATCGCCTCGAATGGACGCGCGAGGGCTACAAGGGCATGCCGCTGGTGGAGAGCCTCCCGGCATTCCGAGCGCTCCTCACCGACGAGCTGGATCACCTATGGGTGCGGGAGGCCACGCTGCCCGGAGTGGAAAGGCCGGCGCCGCTATGGACGGTCTTCAATCCCGAAGGGCGGGTGCTGGGGTTTGTCGAGACGCCCGATGGACTGACCATCCTGGAGATCGGCGCTGATTACATCCTGGGTCAGGCTACGGACGACTTGGGCGTGGAATCGGTGCAGCTGTGGCCGCTGGAGCGATAAGGGGGGATGTAGGGGCGTCTTGCGACGCGTTAACTAACGGCCTGTCAGGCGGTCCAGGAAGGCTGCCGGTGTCACTATGGGAATCCCGCGAAACGAGCCCATCTCCAGAAGATCCCGGTCACCAGTAACCAGACAGTCCGCATCGCCCATCATGGCGGTCTCGAGGATCTTGTCGTCGTTCGGATCGCGGCAACCCAGCTTGGCGCCCACGATCGAAACCCATTCGGAAACGGCCGCAAGTTGCGCCAGATACACAATTCGGCCTTCCCAACTGACGTATCCGTCGAACTTGGGACGGAGTAGACGGCTGCGGAGCTCGTCGAACGACTCCTGGGAAAACAGCAGGGTTCCATTTGCCGTTCGCATTGCATCGACGACAGCGCGGGGCGGACCCACTGGCCGAAGTGCCGCGCTGATCAGGACATTCGTATCGAGAACGACCCGCTCAGCTCTCATCGGCCAGGAGCGACTCCAGTTCGGCTTCCGTGAGACCCTTGTCAGTTGCCTCTTGGCCCAACGCGTCCATGGTGGCGGTGAGTTTCTCCCAGGCGGCACCGCGCAGCCGTTCGAATTGACGCACGGACATCACGACACCGATGGCTCTTCCGTTCCGGGTGACGCGCACAGGTGCACTCTGCACCACGTCGAGTAAGCGACCGAACCCATTCTTGGCGTCTTTGGCTGTCATTTCTCTCATAACGACCATAATAGCCATAATGGCTCTACTGGTCCATATCTGGCAGAACGTCCTTCTGCAGTCGACACATCTCGTTGACGAGACCGACGGCCTGCCGGTATGACTCGGTGGTGGGATCCAGCAGGAGGGCCTGAAGGAGCGTGTGCCGTGACCGGTCTCGGAATGCGTCCACTAGAAGGCGGTTGATGCTGACCTGCAAGCGCAGCAGGGCGAGGACGGCCTCGGGGAGGGGGTCCATGGTTGCGGGTTGGAGGCCGGCTCCGTTTACCCTGGCCGGGACTTCGACGACCGCGCCGCCAGGCAGCCCGGGGACGTAACCCGCGTTGGGGACGTTGACGGCGTCGAGGTAGTTTTCCGCACCGCACAGGACGCCTTCAAGGAGGGGGGCGGCGAGCTCGCCGGAGGGGGCCAGTGGGGCAGTGTCGAGGTCGTCGCCCGCCCGCTCCTCACGACTCCCCCGCGCCCGATCCCGACGTCGCTCCGGGAACAGCGGCGTATCGGTCGGATTGTCGCCCAGATTGTAGATCCAGGTCGGCACTTCGCCGGTTTCCCAGGGATGCCCTTCCGCCGGGTCGTAGAAGAACTGCAATGGGCTGCTGGCCAGGAAATCGCCCGCCCAGCGGATGTACTCGCCGATGTGGTTGGCACCGGGGCTCGGGAAGCGTCCGAAGACGCGAAAGAGGATGCGGCTGAGCGCGATCTCGTCCCAGTCGTGCATCCAATCGCCCGCCCGCTCGCGTTCGCCCAGCCGGGGATAGAGGTCCTCGCCGGTCTCGCGGTCGGTCACCGAGCCGAACCAGGAGAAGTGGTTGAGGCCGCTGGCGCGCGCGTCGAGGCGTTCAGGCGGGAGTTCCAGGATGCGGGCCATCTGCTCGATCCCGTGAAAGACGCCGTGGCAGAGGCCGACGACGCGGATGTCGGTCAGGCGGCACACCGCTTCGCACAGCTTGGTCAGCGGATTGGTGTAGTTGACGAGCCAGGCATCGGGGCAATGCCGTTCCATGGCACGCGCCACATCGACGGTCGGCCCCATGTTGCGGAGCGCGTGGAAGAGCCCGCCGGGCCCGCCGTTCTCGCCGTAGATCTGGCGGAAGCCGAAGGCGCGGGGGACATGGAAGTCCTGTGCCCAGTAGAAGTAGCGGTTGATCTCGATGGCGAGTATGACGGCGTCGGCGCCGGGCAGCGCATCGCCGATCCGGGTGGTGCTGGTCACCGTGGCAGAGCGGCCGAGGCGCTCCGCGACGGCCTTCGCATAGGACTGCGTGCGGGGCAGGCCGGACGGGTCGGTGTCGACGAGCGCGATCTCGATGCCGCTGTCGCATAGAGGGTCGCTCAGGAGGAGATCGCGGATGGAGGCGGGGCCGAATTCGCGGCTGCCGGCGCCGACGAGGACGATCTTCACGGGGTGTTGGCGGGTGGTTGGGGGGTGGGTGGGGCCGGCGCCGTGTCCTGGTCCGCAAGTCTCACGGTTACGACCGCGGCCGCGATCGAGACCACCAGCAACACCGCGCCTGCCGCGGCCCGTCCCGTGAGCATGCAGCCGATTCCGAGCAGGCTGCCATAGACGAAGAGTGCACCGAACGCGAATCCGGTCCACATGCGGGCCGCGGGCGGATCCGCGGATCGGATGCCCGTCCGCGCCGCGACCGGCGCCCACCAGCCGCCGGGGTGCACCTTGCGGTGGAATCGGTCCAGCACGTCGTCCTTCTCGGGGCTTGTGAAACGAATCACAATCAGCCAGGCCAGCGTGCAGGTGACGAGGATGACCACAGCCCGCACCAGGTCCATCTCGGGCGCGTAGAAACGGTCGGCGAAGTCCAGGAACGCCACGGGCAACGGAACCACGGCCTGGACCGCGCCCAGAAGCAGGCGACCGTTCGCGAGCAGCACCGAGCCCGCCATGGCGGCAATCTCCGCCCAGGCATTCACCCGCCACCAATACCACCTGAGCAGCCATACCACCGCGACGCCCGCGGTCAACTCTATGATATAGATCCACCCTCGCTGGATCGACTCCATCTGCCACGCGACGAGAGCAGCCAGCACCGCCAGCCCCACCACCGCCACCCGCGACGCGGTCACGTAGTGGCGCTCGGACGCCTCGCGCTTCACGAAACGGCGGTAGATGTCGTTCACCATGTACGACGCGCCCCAGCACAGGTGCGTATCCATCGTGCTCATGAATGCGGCGAGGAAGGTCGCGACCATCAGGCCGCGCAGCCCGGTGGGCATGAGTTCGCGGATCATCATTGGGTACGCGAGCTCGGGGTCGGCGGCCAGCGCCGGGTCGATGCCCGGGCCGGCAGGGAACACCAGCAGCGACCCCAGCCCGGTCACGATCCATGGCCAGGTCAGCAGCACCGTCCCCGCGAACGCGAACCAGAGCGACGCCATCACGGACTGCCGCTCATCACGGGTCGCGAACAGGCGCTGCGCCGCGTACCCGCCGCCCTGCCCGCTCCGCATCCACAGGATCAGGATCAGGCAGAGGAACGACAGCATCTCGAGCGAGGACGCGTTCGCCACACTCGGCACCAGGTCCAGGGCGCCCGCCGGCGCACCCGGCTGCTCACGGATCGCCTCGGCCATGCCGCTGGCCCCCCCGAACCGCGCCAACACGATCCCCGCGAGCGTGATCGACCCCAGCATCCCGGCCACGAACTGCAGCACATCGGTGACGACCACCCCCCACAGCCCGGCCGCGACCGTGTACACCAGCGCCAGCCCCACGCACACCGTCAGGGTCAGCGCCGCGTCCCAGCCCAGCAGCACCTGGCTGAACTTGACCATCGCCAGCATCACCCACCCCATCACGACCGCGTTCTTCACCAGCCCCTGGTACACGGCCGAAAACCCCCGCAGGATCCGCGCTGGCGCGCCGCCGTAGCGCAGTTCGATCACCTCGGCGTCGGTCAGCACCCCGGCGCGCCGCCACAGCCGTGCGTAGAAAAACGTCAGCATCAGGATGCCGGCCGCCTCGTACCACCACAGCCAGTTGCCGAACACACCCTGGCGGCGGACGAGCGCGGCCGTAGCCAGGGGCGCATCGCTCGCGAACCAGGTGGCCGCGATCGAAGTGCCCGCGATCCACCACGGGAGCGATCGGCCGGCCACGAAGTATTCGTCGACGCTGCGTCCCGCCCGCCGCGCCAGGCGCAGGCCAATGGACAGCGTGAGCGCGCCGTAGAGCGCGACGACGATCCAGTCGGCGGTGGTGAGCGTCACGTAGCGCCCGCTCTACCCGGTCACCTGGCCGACACGCGTGGCCAGAGCGCGTTCGAAAGGATCCGGTACGCCCCCGGCACCCCGTACGGCAGTTGCCGGTGCAGCGCCAGCGCCAGATAGCTGTAGCGTCCCGCGCCCACATCTGCCGTCAGCCAGACGCCCATTTGCGGCGGTTGCCCGGTGTCGTGTGTCTCGACCAGCGCCGTGTACGCCGGATCCCACTCCGTGAAAAACTTCGAGCCGCGCTGCTCCAGCCACCCATCGAAGTCCGCCTCGGAGATGCGGTTAGGGGTGGTCAGCAGAGCGTGGTCCGGCACCAGCAGCTCCACTGGCGCGTCCTCTTCCGAGACCTCCTGTGCGCCGCGGGGGAGGGACGCGGAATAGGGCGCCATCGCGGATGGGACGAACTCCTGCGTCTGATAGAGCACCACCAGATTGCCCCCGCCACGCGCGTATTCGAGCAGCCGCTGATTGTTCTCGACCAGATCGCGCCGGACCGCGTACGCCCGCGTGCCCACGACGATCGCGTCGAGATCGTCCAGCGCCGCGCCGGCAAGGTCGGCCTCACCCAGCAACCGCACCGTCGCGCCAAGCGCCTCGATCCCGGCCGGCACATCGTCGCCCACACCCATCACGTAGCCGACGGTCACGCCGTCGAGGGGCGCCACCGCCACGGACCGGACCAGCGTGCGCGCCGCGTGCCGCAGCCGAGCGAGCGGGAGATCCCGATGGTCGATCGTCTGGTAGCCGGTGCGATATTCGCGGGTGGTGCCGTCCAGTGTCGCGCGCGCGACCGCATCGACGACGACGTCACCGCTCCAGTCCGGCGAGGGCGTGATGGAGAAGGAAGCTTCGACCACCTCGCCGCGGCTGCGGAAGTCGTGCCGTACCGACGCCGGCATCGCAGTCCAGCCTGCGGGAAGCTCTAGCTCGGCCTCGGCGGAAACATCCGGCGCGTGGGCCTCGATCCGCACGAGGACTTCGATCGCGCGGCTCGCGCCCGGGCGGCCGCCGCCGCTCCGCCCCGGCTCACCCGCGTCCCGCCCCGGCCTACCCGCGCCCCCATCGCTGTCGAGCGGCACGACCCGCACTCCGGGCATGACCGACACCGACACCGCTGGAAGCACCTCCACGCGGCGTGCCAACGAACCGTATGGCAAGTTCGGCACCCAACCGACGACGGGCTGCGTCCGGGCCACCTTGATGCCGTCCACCAGCAGGTCGACTTCGGCAAGGATCCGGGGCCGCCGCCACGGCAGATGAAGGTCCGCCGAATCGGATACCTGGTAGTGGTTCTCGGCCAATCCGCTACGGTGGAAGTACGGCGCCTCGGTCTCCACCTCGGACGGAATCCGGACCTGCGACCGTCCGCCGAGCGACGCTGCGAGCACCTCGCCGCCGCCGGGCACGACCCGCGCCTCCGCCACCTCGATGCGGTCCGGAACCGCACTCTCGACGCCGACGACCACCCCCACCACCTCACCCGGCACGACCACCGCACCTCCGGCTGCGGCATCGAGTTCGGCCACCACCTCCACCCCTGCCGCGGCGACGATCGCGTCCTCGAACTGCCGCTCCTTCACGGCCAGCTGGAACCCCATCTCCACCGACACCTCCGCCCCACCCGTCACGGCGCGCAGTATCGCGAGCCCACGCGCGAGCCCGGCCACCGAAACCTCCGGCGCGGTGAAATCGAATTCGCCAATCACCCTGTCGATGACGTCTTGCACCTCGGCCAGCTGCGCGGCCACCCCGGGATCGACCTCCTCGCCCAGCAACGCCGGCAACCCCGTCAACCTCGTGTCCAGCCCGGCAAAGAAGTTGTCGGCCACTTGGGACCCATTTTGGCCGCCAAACCCACTTTCCCGGCCGTTGTCGGCCATTTCAGCCCGAATCTGGCCGACAAATGCGGCATTCCGGACGTTGTCGGCCACATCTGCCCGAAATTGGCCGACAAAACCGGCCTCCTGCGGTACTTGCGCCTCCTCCGGGAGCCGTGCTTCGCGGCCCCTCGGGGTCTCCGGCACGGCCTCTGCAAGCCGCTCATACCAATACACCTGCCCGCCACCCCGCCTCATCCGCCCCGCCGTCTGCGACCTCTGCAGGCTCAGCCCGAGGCTCGCCCAACGCTGGTAGGTGACCCCGAGCGGCGGGCTGTAGCCGTTTGCATCAACGGCCACGTCATACGGTTCTCCTACGCGCACGCCGCCACGGAAGAGCCGCGGCACGCTCCACGGCCGCAGCCCCTCGCGCGCAATCTGCTCCGGGAAACGCGCGTGATCTGCGGCCGCGGCGACGGCCTCCGGGGTCAGCACCCCGGCCGCGTGATGATTCCCGTGACCGTCGCGGCGGCTCCCGTGGAACCGCGACACGACCACCATCGGGCGGTTGAGGCGGATCACGCGCACCATGTTTTCCAGGACGGCCTCGCGGTTCCAACTCCGGAACGTCTCCTCGACCACCTTGGAGTAGCCGTAGTCCACGGCGGTCGTGAAATAGAGGTCGTCGAGGCCGTAGTAGCGGCCCGAGAGGACCAGCTCGCGAGTGCGAATCAGGCCCAGGCCGTCGAAGAGTTCGGGGCCGATCGCGTTGGCGCCCGCTTCGCCCCGGTTGAGGCTGAGCAGCGCGGTGCGGGCGCCCCACCCGCGGCTGGCCAGCGTGAGCATGCCGGAGTGCTCGTCGTCGGGGTGGGCCGTGATGTGCAGGATGCTGGCCGTGGTGGCGAGCTTGCGGATCCGGTGCCAGGCGCCCACGGCGCCGCGGTCGGCCTGCAGCTCCTCGCCCGGGATGGGGTCGGGGAAGGCCAGGACGCGATCGAGGCCGGGTGGGGTCTGCGCGGCCACGGGCGCAGCCATGCTGATGATTGCCAGGGGCGCCAGCCGGAACCAGGCCACCGGCGCCAGCCGGAACAGGGCTGCCATGTCTACCGCGCGACCATCGGCCCCACCGGGCGCCCGCCCAGGAGGTGCAGGTGGAGGTGGTAGATCTCCTGGCCGCCGTGGTCGCGGCAGTTGATCATGACGCGGTAGCCGTTCTCGGCGATGCCGTCCTGCTCGGCGATGTCCGCTGCCACGCGCAGCATCCTCCCCAGCAGGGCCTCGTCCTCGTTCGAGACGTCCGCCAGGGTGGGGATCACGCGGTTGGGTACGACGAGGACGTGCGTGGGGGTGAGCGGACGGATGTCGCGGAAGGCGGTGACGAGGTCGTCCTGGTACACGATGTCGGCGGGAATCTCGCCGTGAACGATCTTCGAGAAGAGGGTGTCTGGGCCATGTGGCGCTCCTCGGGGTCCGGCCGGGCGGTCCGGCTGGATGGGGCGGGTCGGGGGGCTGGGAAGGTCAACCATACATCACCCGGGGCCGTGCTTCCAGCGGTGCGTTGCGAAGGTCCGGGCGACGGCGGCGCCATCTTCGCCCTGAGGCAGCCCGCGGCCGCGGGCTGCCGGTCACCAGGGGATACGCCAGGCGATCCGAAAGCCGCCCGACTCGCCTGGGCGGAAGCCGTCCTTCTCCAGAGGCGGATCCACCTGGGGCTCCCCGGAGTTGTTGTCGCTCGCGAACCGGGCCCATCCGAGCGAGATCGCGACGATGCCCACCCCCAGGGCGATGGTCCTGCCCCGGCTCAACTGCGCCACTTCGATGCCCTCCACGGCCTGGGCGGGCACGCCGGCGCGCGCGGTGGCGAAGGGTACGCCGGGATCGGGCGCCACGGCCGCAACGAGCGAGTCGTTGGCCAGGATCGGATTGCGCAAGGTGATCTGTGCGCCTCCGGGTACGGTTACGCGCACGCGTTCGGGACGCTGCTCGGCGATCAGCTGCTCGAGGCTCATCGTCGTGGGCTGCCAGGTGCGGCAGGCTGTCGCGGACGCTGTCAGGACGAGGAGTGGCAGGAGCCGGGTGAGCCGCGGGAGCCTTGGGGGGCGCGGGAGCCCGCGACGGAAGTGTCCGCCGCGGGCTCCCGGATGAGTCCTGCCGATCAAGTCAACTGCCCGTGATCGAGGGGTTGTTCTGGAACTCGGTGGCGGGAAGCTCGAAGCAGATCTCGTCACCGTAGGCGCCGCCGAAGCCGTCGTCGGTTCCGGTCGGCGGGTAGAGGGGGATGTTCAGGCGCTTCAGGTCCTGCAGGTGCTGGCCCTCGAGGTAGTTCTCGGCCGCGCGCTCGTAGATGAGCTGCGTCATGAGGGCGGTGGCGGTCATGTCGCCCTGGTATTCCGGGATTTCGACGTTGCGGTGCAGCGAGTTGAAGATCGCGGCGGCGCCGTCGAGGTTGCCGGCCTCGATCTGCGCCTCGGCGATGATCAGTTGCGCCTCCGCCGATCCGGCCAGCTCGATCGGGGCCGAAGCATCGGGATACTTCCTGGAGATCCAGATCGGAATGCCGGTCTGAGAGTTCGCGTTCCCCGTCTGGATGACGGCGACGCGCGGGTCCGGGACTTCCGCGTACTGCACGTCGCGGTATGGCTCGGCGACCGTCACGTTTTCGTGGTCGATGTTGAACTCCCAGAGCTTGTTGCGGGTCACCGCTTCCGCGTTCGAATAGGTGAATTCGAATGAGAATCCGTCGGGTACGGAGGTCGCGGTCGACATGGCCGCGGATTTCTGGTTCAGGTTGAGTTGCGCGCGGGCCTTGCCGACCTGGGCGGCGTGCAGGAGGTCGCCGCTCGCGCCCGCGGCCATCGCCTGGTCGAAGCGCGCGATCGCGAGGTTGAAGGCGTCGGCCGGCATCTGTTCGGGACCCTCGTCGAAGGCGACCGTGCACATCGACTCGCCGAACATGATGTAGGAATAGCCTGCGTAGAGGGCCACTTCGGCCTCGTACGCCATCTTGTCCGGCACCTCCTCGGTGGTCCACTCCGACAGGAGGCCCAGCGTGTAGTCGGCGAGCCAGCGCGTGCGTGACATGGGCCGGTAGAGGGCGGGCTGGCCGCTTCCGCAGTCGGCGCTGGCGTACTGGGATCCGTATCCGCTGGTGTCGTGCACCCGCTGGTCCCAGATGTTCAGCACCGAGTTGTTGGAGGCGTCTCGCCATTCGTTTCCGGTCAGGGCGCTTGCCGCCGCGTAGTAGGTCAGCGTGCAGCGGATTTCGTTCGCGACGCTGGCCACGAGCAATCCGGCCGAGGCCGGGTTTTCGAGGTCGCTGGCGCTCACCCGCGAAGGGGCGTCCACGCTCAGCAGCTCATCGAGCGCGTCGCACCCGCTCAGGGCCGACATGGCGAGCACGAGAGCAACGGTTCTGATCGATTGTTTCATTGGTCGATTCATCATGGTTCCGGTCTCCCTTACATGCCCAGGCGGACGGTTAGCGTCAGCCCGGTCAGCGGCGGGACCGCGGAGTCCTCCTGCGGTTCGCGGTTGCCTGAGAAGGTGTTGCTGGGGTCCACCACTTCCGGATCGTGATGCGGCCACTCCTGCCAGTTGGTCCACAGCATTCCGAGGTTGCGTGCAGCCAGGGTGAGGCTGCCGCGGTTTGCGCCGAGCGGCTGCACCCAGGAGTCGGGCATGTTGTAGCTCGCCGAAAGTTCCCGGAAGCGGACGAAGGAGGCCTCGTTGACCCAGAGGGCGAACTCGCCGCTCGCCCCGAACTGGGCCTCGGCCACCTCGTTGATGTTGTACTCCTGCGGGTAGAGGTTCAGTCGGGTCTGCTGGAAGGCGGCGTACCTCCACCAGCCCTGCAGGTCGTACTTCGTCTGGCCGATCTTTCCCTGTACGAGTGCGTCGATGGTCAGCCGCTCGCCGATCCGGAAGGACGAACCGAAGGCCATTTCGACGTTCGGGTCCGGGTGGCCCTGATAGATCCAGGCGTCCGGATCGCACGCGACCGGCTGACCCTGTCCGTTGTCGCAGCGCATCGTTTCGCGGTTGATCTGGTCGGTGCCGGGAACGAACTCGGCGAAGAGTACCTCGGGGGCGAAGAACGAGCCTACCGGGTAGCCCTCCGCGTGCCGCGTGGTCCATCCGAGTTGCAGGAAATTCCCCTCGCCGAGACCCAGTTCGACGACCCGGTTCCGGTTCGTCGTCAGGTTGAGGTTCACGTCCCAGGCGAAGGACGGCGTCTCGATCGCGCGGGCCATCAGGCCGAGTTCTACGCCGCGGTTGTTGATCTCGCCGATGTTGACGAACCGCTGCGTGGTGAACCCGGACGAAGGCGGCACGTTGCGCGCCACGATCGCGTCCTTGGTGGTCTGGTCGTAGTAGGTGAGGTCGATCGAGATGCGATCGTTGAACAGGGTGGCGTCGAAGCCGGCCTCGATCTCGACGCCGCGCTCGGGCCCGAGCTGGGAGTTGCCGGGAGAGAGGGGACGCAGCGTCGCCTGTCCCGATGGCGAGGCTCTCGTGGTGAAGCTGCGCAGCGCGTCGAAGGCGTCGGGCTGCTGTCCCGACTCTCCGTACGCGCCGCGAAGCCGGAAGGAGCTGAGGAAGCCCGAGCCGCCTGCCTCGTCCTTCACCACCCACGAACCGCTGACCTTCGGGTAGTAGACCAGGTTGAACTCTTCACCGAATGCGCTGTTGTCGTCGGCACGGATCGCCGCGGTGATGAAGAGCCTGTCCTGCCAGCCCATCTGTTGCTGGAGGTAGACGCCGACGGTGTTGTTCTCGATGATGGCGTCGGATCCGGAGCGGATGCCGGCGGCGCTTACGCTTGACAGGCCGGGGGCGGGAAAGCGGTCACCGTCCGCGACCAGATCTTCGATGGTCCGGGTGTAGACCTGGAAGCCCATGGAGGTGGTGGACCGGAGTGCCTCGGAAATGTCCCGCGTGCCCGATGCCGCATAGTCGAAGGTGCTGTAGATGACCGACTCGCGGTTCTGGAACCTGCCGCCAAGCGCCGCGTTCGGGGAGTAAAACCGTGCCGATTCCGGGCTCAGGAAGTTGTCGAGATAGCTCTCCAGCGCGTCGGTGACGTCGAGCCCGAAGGTGAGCCTGTGCGTGAACCAGTCGAAGGGCGTATGCTTGGCGGTGAGCCCGGCGGTCATGCGATTCGCATCGTTGAGGTCGAAGTCCTTCTCGATCCGCGATTCCGGGGTCGCCCTGCGATAGCCCCGGCGCGCGTCACCGGAGCCCAGGCGGGTCGGGTCGGCGTAGACCGCCTCTTCGTAGGGATAGTCGCTGGGGATCCGGAGCCGAACGAGGGCGATACCGGCGTTCGCGGAGATCTCCAGATCGTCCGCGGGCTGCGCCCTCAGGTTGATCCGGCCGTTGTATTTCTTGGCCCAGCTGTTCTCGGTGACGCCCTCGTCGGACGAGGCGGAGCCGCCGATGAAGTACTGGAAGGCGTCGGTGCCGCCCGACACGTCGATGCCGTAGTACTGCGTGTGGCCGTTGCGGAAGATCAGGTCGGACTCGGCCTGGTTCTCCAGAATGTTGAGCGACTCGATCTGGTTCGTGTTGGGGTTCACGCCCCAGTTCGTGGGGGTGTGCCCCGCGGGGTCCTGGAACCATTGCGAGCCCTGTCGAATGGTGAAGTTCCACTGCGCCGCGCCGACTCCGCCGCCCTTCGTCTTGATGTTGATGACGCCGTTGGCGGCTTCGGTGCCGTACAGCGTTGCAGCCGCGGGCCCTTTGATCACCTCGAGGCTCTCGATCATCGCGGGATCGAGGTCGTCGATGCGGGAGACGTCGCGTCCGCCGCTCTCCATCCGGTTGCTCACGCGTACGCCGTCAACGTAGACGAGGGGTCCGTCGTTGACGCGCCGCATGGTGGAGCTGCCGCGGATCTTGATCGTGGACGCCGTGCCCGCATCGCCCGAACCCTGCTGCACAACGACTCCGGGGAGCCGGCCTCGCAGGAGGTCCGAGACGTTGTTGATGGGCTGGATTTCCGCGACGCCTGCGTCGAGGACGGCCACCGAATTGCCGATCTCGCGTACGCGGCTTGCGGCGGCGGTGCCCGTCACGACCAGCTCGTCGAGCTGGAGCGCCTGCTGGCTGAGGAAGAAGTTCTGGACCACGCTCTGCCCGGCGGCGACGGTCACCACGACCGACTCGGACCTGTAGCCGAGGAACTGCACGGTGAGCGTGTGGCTCCCGGCGGGCACGTCGCCGATGGTGTAGGAGCCGTTGGCCTGGGTGAGGGCGCCGAGGTTCAGTCCTTCGAGGAAGACCTGGGCCGACGCCACCGGATCTCCCGTACCCTGGTCGCGCACGGTGCCGGTGATCGACTGGGCGTCGAGGGTGCGCGGCAAGGCCGTGAACATGAAGGCGAGGGCCAGCAGCAGAACCAGCAGGCCTCCGGTGTTTGACATTTTGTGTCGTCTTGTCACATATTTTCGTCTCATCGCGCTTCTCCTCGGTTTCCAATACGGGGCTTTTGAGCAAGCGTCACCATACTTGCACTCCATCCCAGTGTCAATCACGGACAGGTCGCGGGTTGGCGTGGCTGGCCCTATGGCTGTCTATCGCCCCTTGAACCGGGGTTCCCGCTTTTCTACAAAGGCTCGGGGGCCTTCCTTGTGGTCTTCCGAGGCGAGCATTCGCTCATAGGTCGAGAACTGCCTGTCGTGGAGAGCCCTGAAGGCGTCGCGAACGGACACCCCGTCGATTCCCCGCACGACTTCCTTGATCGCCCAAAGCGATAGGGGCGCGCTGCGAACCAGTCCGTCGGCGACTTCGCGGGCTTTGGCGAGCACCTGGTCGGGCGGCACGACCCAATTCACAAGTCCCCAGGTGTTTGCTTCCTCGGCAGACATGCGGCGGCCGGTCATCAGCATCTCCATGGCGACGTTGAACGGGAGCTTTTGGGGCAGGCGCTGCACCGCCCCGGCGTCGGCCATGTTCCCGAGGCGGGCCTCCGGGAACCAGAACTCTGCGGCGTCGCTTGCCACCACGAGGTCCGCGGCCAGCATCAATTCGCATCCGCCGCCCACCGCGATGCCGTTCACGGCCGCGATGACGGGCTTGTGGAGGTCCCACAGCTCGGTGATGCCGCCGAATCCGCCCGGTCCGTAATCCATCCGCTCGTGTTCACCCCCGGCTGCGGCCTTGAGGTCCCAGCCGGCCGAAAAGATGCGGTCGCCCGCGCCGGTCAGGATCGCCACCCACAGGCCGTCGTCGTCCCGAAAGTCGGAGAACACCTCGCCCATCCGTATGCTCGTGGCGGCATCGATGGCGTTGGCTCTGGGGCGGTCGAGGGTGACTTCGAGCACTCGTCCGCGGCGCTCGATCTTGAGGGGGTCGGGCATGGTCGGTATTCTCCGGCGCTGTAGCCTGCGGGGCCTATCCCCGGAAGGAGGACACCATACCTGCCGCCGTTCCCGGAATCAAACGGCTGGGGCGCCTTGTGGGCGCGCACAACGCGAGCACGCCGGAGGTGTTTCGGGCGCGGGCGGCGGCGACCGGTACGCGTCCCTTTCTGATGTGGGGGGATGAGGTGGAGCTATGCCGAATCGTGGGCCGTAATCCAGCGCTGGGCCGGGTTTCTTCGCGGGTTGGGCGCCCGGCCGGGTGGGGCGCGGGTGGCAGGCTACATGCACAACCGCCCCGCGGCTGTCTGGGCCCTGCTGGGGACTCACGCCGCCGGAGCCACCTACGTGGCCCTGAACCGCGGTCACAAGGGCCGCATCCTGGCCGACCACCTGCGTCGGTCGCGCGCCCGGGTACTCGTGACCGAAGCTTCGGCGCTCGGGTCGATTCCCGATCCGGCGGAGGTGGGCATTCGCGCCGTGGTGGTGGTCGACCGCGCCTCGGGCGGCGGCTTGATCGGGGGTGGCGAGGCCGAGCGCGCGGTTCCGTGGACGGGCGCCGATCCCTCTCCAGGCGATCCCGCGACGATCATGTTCACCTCGGGGACAACCGGCCGTTCCAAGGCGGCGGTCATCCCCCACAACCAGCTTTGCCGCGGCGCCGCGAATCTTGCCGAAGCCGTGGAACTGGGATCGGACGATGTCTTCCACGCCTGGCTGCCACTGTTTCACATCGCGGGACAGTTGCATGTGACCATGTGCACCGCGGTCGCGGGGGGAGCGCTCGGTCTGGTGCCCCGGTTCTCCGCATCGCGTTTCTGGTCCGAGGTGCGGAGTAGCCGGGCAACCGTGATCTCGGGGCTGCCTGCGACTGCGCGCATCCTCTGGGAGAGGCCGGCGGGCGGCGAGGAACGGGCGGCCACCTCTCACCTGCGCCTCGGCATCTTCGGCCCCATGACGCCGGAGCTCCACCGTCCGCTCGAGGAGCGGCTCGGAATCCGGATCGTGGACACCTACGGCATGACCGAAGCCGAGCCTCTCACGGTGCCCGTGCCCGGGTTCGACCAGCCTGTCGGCTCCTGTGGTGTGGCGGGTCCCGACTTCGAAATCCGGATCGCGGACGAGGACGGCACGCCCCTTCCTCCCGGCGCGAAGGGGGAGATCCTGGCCCGTCCCGTCCGTCCGGATGTGCACTTCCTGGGCTACGAAGAGGACGACTCGGCAACCCGTGACGTGTGGCGGCAAGGCTGGTTCAGGACGGGGGACCTCGCCTACCGGGATGCGGACGGCTGGGTGTACTACGTCGACCGCCTGGCGCATTTCATCCGGCGGCGGGGCGAGAACGTGAGCGCATGGGAGCTCCAGCGTCTGATCGAGGGGCATCCCGACGTGGCGGAGGCCTTCGTGCTGGGCGTCCCTTCGCCGATGGGGGAAGAGGACGTCAAGGCGGTGGTGGTTCCGAGCGAGGGGGCGGCGCTGGAGCCCGCGGAGCTGCACGCCTGGTGCATGGACCGCATGGCGGGATTCATGATCCCTCGCTTCATCGAAGTCCGCGACGCGATGCCGCACATCTCGGTGGGCAAAGTCGACAGCGACAGGCTGCGCGGCGTGGGGGAGGGCGTGTGGGGTGCCCCCCGCGCCGCCGACAATCGCCAGCGGCGCGGGGGCCCGGCGCGTTAGTCCTCGTCGACGTAGCGCCTGCGGAGCGAGGCCCGCCTGCGCCGGTACGGGGCGTATTCGGACCGGACCGGGCGCTCCTCGTCGCGTCGGGGCTCCGAGAACGCCGTCAGGTGAACGACCGTTTCGTCGCTGACAAGAGCGCCAGCGACCAGCCCATGGCCGACGATGCCGACATCCCGCCCGAGACCCACTGCCGCATGATCATCGTAGCTGCCGTCGATGACGGTCTGCAGGAAGATTGTCGCGCTGTCCTTCGCCCGAGGCGTAGCGCGGCCACGTCGGCGCCGCAGGGTGTCTACGGCGTAGCTGCGGATCAGCTTCGGGAAGAAGGCGCCGAAGGTCGAAGCCTTGTCGAACAGATCCAGGCCGAACCTGCCCCTTCCCATCGCGAAGATCGCGCCGATCTGGTCATCCCTTGCATCGAGCGTCTTGACGAAATCACCGAGGGCGTCCGCGTGGCGATCGAAAAGCTCGCTCATCGCCCCGGTGGGCGAGTGCGCTTCCAGCGTCTCCGCCTCTTCCGCGAGCGATGCCCACACGCGTCCCTGGTCCGACCTTGGCGCGCTGCCCATGCGCATCGATTCACGCACGTCCTGGAGCTTCTCGGCGCGTCCGCGGGCGTTCTGCACCCGGTCGGTCACGCCGAAATCCCGCTTGCTGTAGGACCAGCGTCCCGCCTCCACGCACGACACGGGAATGTTCGTGGTCTTCGCGGCCGGGAGCAGCATGGTGAGATTGGCGACGCGGTTCTGCTTGGCGCCCACCAGTTCCTCGCCGTCGACAATGAGGAGCGGAAGCCGGGACCGATTCTCTACCGTCAGTTCGGGAACGCTGCCGCCTTCCGAAACTTCGCGGATGGTGACGAGGTCCCTGTCGAGCCCGTCTTCGAGGAGGAGGTACTCGAGGGCGCCCCCGATCTCCGAAGTAAGGGGGATTACGGTCAACCCCCGGTGCGTGGCCGGCTCTCCGAGCGTCAGGGCGGAGAGGGCGGTCTTGACGTGGTTCAATTTGCGCCTCCTTTTAGTTGGCAGTAAATCATCAGTTATTGAACAGTAAAGGGGAATCGAGTGAATGTCAACAGTCAACATCAGTCGATGACATATAACAGCAGATGAATCGGGTGTAATGCCGAGCTACACAGCCAGGGAACTTGAGCGCGAGTCGGGATTCGACCGCAGGACGATCGCCTACTACGTGCAGGAAAGGCTGCTTCCCAAGGTCGGTCGCCGCGGGCGGAGAACACGGTATCCGCAACTGTTCCTCGACCGGCTGCTCTTCATCCGGCGGGTTCGCGAGGCCGAGGAGGAGGGCACGGTGCCGCCGCTGTCCCTGAGCGACCTCCGCGATGTGTTCGAGCGGGTTGCACCGGCGGTAATCGCCCGGGTCGCCGACGGAGCGATCGCCGTCACGCCGGAACTGGTGTCATCGCCTCCGTCCGCGTTTCGGCTCCCGGAGATGGAAGCGCCAAGGGAGCCGATCGCCAGTGTGCGCGATTCCGGACGGTCCTTTGACACGGCAAGGGCGCGTCGGGATCGAATGGAGTTCCGTTTGCTGCGCAGGGCTGAGCGCGCTCAAGTGGAGGCTTCAGCCCCGATGGAGTCCCCTCCAACGGACGCCGCACCGGAGCCCGCATCACCCCCGGCGCTCGCGTCACCCGCGGAGCCCGAGTCACTCCCGGCGCCCGCGTCACCCGTGCGGTACGCTTCCGAGGTGGTGCGTGAGGAATCCGAATTCGGACCGGCGCATCATCTTGCCGAAATGTTGGCCGCACTTGAGAGCATCGGCCGGCGGCGCCAGAGCCGTTCGCGAGGTCCGGTGGAGACCTGGTCGCGCATCAGGATCACACCCAACATCGAACTTTCGGTGCGTGGACTGACGGACGAGGATCGGTCGCTGATGCACGCCGTGCGGCGCATGATGCAGCGCCTGATCCTGTCCGCTGGCGTGGTCCGGGAGTCGGATGCGGAGCCCGGCGAGGGAGATCAGGAGTGAGAGTGACCTTCTGCGTCGGATCCTGGCCGGTCCCTCATCCCCTCACGATGGCACCGCCGCGGCCTCTCCGACCGCTTTCCATCCCCTGGCCCAGCCGAAGGGCTCGGATTTTGTGCTGCCGCAGGAGTTGTCCAGCTCCCGGACGATGACATCCTGGATGTACTTCGCGCCGCCCCGCTGCCTTATCCGGCCAGGTGGGGCGCCGAATACCCGGCGCACAAGTCTTCTGTAGTTCGATCGGTCGGAGAATCCGAGGGCCCCGGCCACCGCGCCGGCAGGCTGGCGGCTCCATTCGGACAGCCGCTCCACGGTGAATACCCGTGCCAGGGAAATGAGCGACTTCGGCGAAGGGATGGCGAGAGAAGTGGATCGGCGCTGGAGGGTCCGCACGGTGAGGTGCAGACTGGCAGCCAGGCCTACGACCGAGCAGGGCTTGATGGCGTGGTCCAGTGCACGAGCAAACAGCGTTGTCGTGTCCTTGTGCGCGCTCGCGTCGATGCGCTTCAGCAGTCGCGCAGGCCTTTGCGCATCGATACTTCGAAGGATGGCCGTATCGATGACGGGGAGGTTTTCGCTGCCGCCAGGTCGCACGCGGGCCGCAAAATCAATGCCCGCCTGTTCCAGCCGCTGCCGCCGGCGCGCGTCGACCTGCGCGTAACAGATCAGCGGTACTGACGACCAATCGGCGCGCGCATAGTCCCGCTTGCCCGAGAACGGGTTGCTGGTGGCGCCGAAAAAGGGATCGACGACAGCCGGCGATCCGGGATGGCGCTGTGTGAGGTCCCGGAGTTCCCGCCAGCTCGAGGCATAGACGACCGGCCCGATGATTCGAAGCGCGTTGCCCGAATGCAGAGCAAACCGTATCTGCCTGCGAGCCCAGGTACTGCCGAGCAGAGCGAGGAGCGGGGGAGTAGTGTGGGGAGTGATCATCTGTGTTGCCAGCTTCCACCATGGGACCCGTTTTGTTCACCCGGCGCATGACCGAGTTCTACCGACGCACCCGTTGAATGCCGATATGCAGTACGCGTGGGGGGTCGTTTTGCGACATTCGGCAAATGGCGGCAGCGCAGTTCCGAAGTTCGAGGCGAGATCAGACCGGCGCCGAAGTGAGAGCCCTGTCTTTTTCTCGGCAAGCAATCTCAACCGTGGCCCACGCGCCGAGCACTCCGGCTATCGAAGCGGAGGCGATCGTGGACGGCCCGATGGCAGCGCCACCTAGCAGCAGCAGCGCGGTCGAGAGACACGCCCAACATCCGACCACGGCCCCCGCGGTCTGAAGTCGGCCCGGAGGCGGACGAGGGTCAGCCCGCTGCGGCACATCTCTGACCACACCCGGAGGTGGCACGGTGAGGGCGTCCACGACTTCGCGCACACGGAACTCGTCGGCAGCAGCGCGGGGACGCTCCAGGCCAGCCAGCCTCGTCAGGAGCTTCACCATTTCGGGGTCCGGCTGGTGATCGGCGGTCGCCCCCGCGATGCCCGAATCAGCCTCGTCGGCCCGTTGGATGGCAGTCACCAGGCCATCGAGGACCAGCGGATCCATGCGTTCCTCCCGGTGGCGGATCCGGTCGACCAGGGACCGGGCGATACGTGCGCAGTCGTCTTGCGCCAGGATGCAGGTGAAGAGGAACGGTACTAACGGTGGGGCCAGTGCCAGCCAGATTGGGGAGAGCAGGCCGTGCATGGTGATCAGCTCGGCAACGAAGACCAAGGTGACCCAGAACATTCCAACCAGGACGACGCCCGCGACCCAACGTGTGAGGATTCTCGGGGCGTCGGCGAGTCCGGTTGTGAGCCGGCCGACAACGGCGCCGGCTGTGGCCGCAACGAACACGAATAGCGCAACTGCAGGGGGTACCATCAGGCGAGCATTTGCTTCCGCGACCATCCCCTCCCGGGGAGCCCGGATGTGGTCAGTGTTCCCGACGATGCCCAATGCATAGTCAAGCAGGACCGGGCCAACGGCCGAAGCCAGTCCGGCACCCGCAGCGACCAGTACAACCAACCCAAGATGCTCCCAGCGGATCCTCTGGCTCTTTCTGCCGCATAGATCGAAGTCGTCGAGAGCCGCGACAAAAACTGCAAGTCCACACAGTACCGTTAAGGGGAAGGTTGCGACGCCCAAGATCACCACAACGCGATAGGGAATTGTTGTCGTTGGCTCAAGTGTCACGAAAGCACCTAGCGCGTATATGCCATAGAGAATACTCAGTCCGAAAAAGCTGGCGATGATTCGTCGACGAAAACCAATCAAGTATCGTTCTCGACGACGTTGAGCATTGTCAGTATTGGTTGACATTGACGTCACGCATCCCCGCAGGTTTCCTTGTCGCCGCAACCCCACGAGATCCAGCAGCACCGAATGCAGCAGTATTCTCCGCCACGCGAAGACTCTTTGCAGCAATCATACATGTGTCCCGACGACCACGCAGACGCCCTTTCGGGCACCCCCAGGTTGAGCGCCAAAAGCAGCGCATTCACAACCACGGCGATCGCAATCCAGGTGGTCTTCTTCTTCATTGTCCGGGAAGCTCCTTCTCGGTGGGGAGTGCCCCCGCCGCGACAGTCGTCACGGCGGCGAAAATATCAACTGTGGCGAGGCGCTGCAGGGACAAACCGTCGGTTACGACACCCACGGCGCGCGAGTCGGTGATGCGGTAGGGTACAAAGCCGGCCGGGAAACTGATCTGGGCGAAGCGGGGTCCCGACACCTGTCGCGAAACGGTGCGCCAGCGCGGCCCGTATCCCAGAGGGTGCGAGTCTCCGTCGAACTCCTGAATCCACACCCTGTCCCGGCTGCATCTCAGGTCGACCCCGATCGGTGCCTCGTCGGGAAACATCCCTTCGGCGTCGATGAGCACCGATTTGGCGATCCGGTCGATTTCGGATGCAGGGACGTCCTGGTTCCTGAGTTCCGCAGCCAGCTGGTGCCTCAGGTAGCGAAACTTCTCGACCCGCTGCAATTCTTCCGGCTTCCAGGTGAGCGGGATGACGTCGGGATCGCTCCGCCCGGGACCGAACATGTACAGCGTTCGCTCGATCGGATCCAACACGGCGACCGCTCCGTCGGGACACCCGTCCCATAGTGGCACGGGCGTGAGCACCGAGGGCGCACCAGGCCGCTGGACGGCTCCAGGCAGGTCGCGGGCGAAGTCGACGAGCACCTCCTCGGCAGCCTGGCCCTTCTCGGAAACACGCACCAGTCTGCCCCGCCAGAGATCGTCGGCGCTCGACACGCCCGAGTCGTAGCGACCCAGTACGACCGTGTCGTGTCTCTTGAAGACGCGGAAAGGATCGCCAAAGGTCACCGTGCGAATGTCGGTGCGGATAACCCCGGGGTCGGAAAGCGATCGGGACGCCAACAGCTTGCCGGAGCTCGAAACCGTCATTGCTGCCGATCGGCCGGCGTCCCACACCGTGAGCGTGCCCTCGGAGTCGCCCGGCCAAAGACCGTGGGGATACCGGAACTCGCCGGGTCCTTCGCCAGCGGTCCCGAACGCGGCCACCCTCGCCCCGCCGGGCGTGAACCCGTGAACGAATGGAGCCGACCCCGTAAGGGCCCACACGGTGCCGCGATGCTCCAGGATGTCCCTGACTTCCCAGAGCGCGTCGTCAGCCGGCGAAACCAGCTTCAGCGCCTGCACGCCAATCTGCAATGGGGCCAAATCGCCGGCGCGTTCGCTGCCACAGGAGGGCGCGCCCAGAATCAGAATCATGGAGACAAGAGCGCCGGAAAAGAGACGGTAATTCATCGTGCAATCCTTCATCATGGAATACTCCAGTCCGGTTTTCATTGTGCGACCGCCGCTATGGATGCGACCGCCTGCTCAACGAGGTCCAGTTCGCCGCCATGGCCCTGGAACCGCAGCACCCCGCTGGAATCGAAGACGAATACCCAGGGTGTTCGCGACACCAGGGGGTACCCGATGTCGAACGGGACGGCGTCCGGCATGCTGAGCAGTTCAACGTCCCAACTGAAACGCTCGGCGTAGGACGCCGCCGGACCGGGCAGATCCTGTGTCAATGCAAGGATGCGAGTACCGCCCGCGCCCCAGGTCCTGTCGGCAAAGAAACTCGTCCAGTCCGAAGCCACGGTATCGGAGTGGACGCATTCGGAGTGGTACGCGAACAGCACCGTGACGGATCCCTCGTCGTTGGCAAGAGGAACGGACAACGGACTGCCGTCGCCGCCAACACCCTCGAGCATGGCCAGAGCATCCCCCACAGCCAGTTGGGCCGCGGGGCTGGCTGCGCCGTCCGATGGGCGCACCCGCTGTGCCGTGACGAGCACCTGTACTGCCACGCCCAGCAGGAGAATGGTCAACACGATATCACGCCGATTCCTCATACTTTCCCTCTTTCACTGGAGCGGTCGGACTGCACGAGACACACTCTCCAAATGACAGAGGGTTGAACGGTAGGGGGTCGAAATGCGTCATTCGTCAATCCGGTCCGCAAGCAGCGTCCGTACCTGCTTCATTGTCCGCAGGCGATACATGCCGCGCTGGAGCAGGGTGCGAACCGTGGCCGGGGCTACATCCAGAATCGCCGCCGCCTCGTCGGTGTCCCGCCCTTCCAGCACCCTGAGGACGATCGCGTCCCGCTCCCGGTCGGGGAGCTTCGCGAGGGCTCCGTAGATGACCTCGCGTTCGCGGCTCAGCCGAAGCTCCTCCAGGGAATCCGGTTGGTCGCCCGCCACCTCGGCGATGTCCTCCACGGCCACCGTCAGTGCGCCTTCCCGCCGCGCGCGACGCAGCTTCGTCCTGCAGACATTCCTGCTCACCGCGATCGCCCAGGCCGCGAAGGAACCGCGGCGCTTGAACGCTTCCAAACGCTCCAGAATCCGGACCCAGCAGTCCTGCAGCAGATCGTCCGCGTCATCGTCGTCGCGGGCGTAGTGCCGGATCGCCATCCAGATCCGGGGGCTCAGTTCCCGAACCAGTGCGGTCAAAAGTTCACGGTCCCGGGCGTGGAGGCGCGCAAGATCGATCGAGTCTCCGATCATTGGCGCCCGCCGGCCGGGCCCGCGTTGGTCATTCCTTGTCCCTGGGAGGGCGCGGTCGCTGCATTCCGAGGGTCATGCCGCCGCGAAACGCGGAGCCGCTCCGCTCCACCTCGTGCTCGCCGTCGTAGAGGTAGTCGAGGATCGCCTGGTCCCACGACAGCCCCGCCTTGGCCACCAGCTCCATCCACGGGCCATACGCGGTCTCGTCCGGGGCTTCCGTGGTGCCGCTCCAGATGGTGATGTCCGGGCTGAAGCCGCCCCCGCCGGACGGTCCCCGCGAACCCTTCAGGGGCATCTCGATGAGCACGCTGTCGGTCAGCGGCAGGCGGAAGACGTCGGGATCGAAGGCCGCCCCGTACCGGCGATAGCGGTCGTAGTTCCGCTGGTTCATCTCGAAGACGTCGCGATTGGAGTTGATCCCGCGGGTGATGTAGTCGCGGATCTTGAACGCGGCGTCCTTGTGACGGGGGAAGCGGGGATCGTCGATGTACCCGAACCCGGGCATGAACCACCCCTTGTTGAAGCCCCAGTTGCGCTCGGTGACCCGCCCGCGCCGCACCAGCCCCGTGTACTCCGAGAACAGCTGCACGACCTGGTGGCTCGGATAGCCGTGGGGGTTGAGGAAGATGTCGGGCAGCCAGCGGTCCCAGAGCTGCCCCCGCACCTTCGATTCGGGGTAGATGGGGAAGTCCTGCCCGCCGCCCGAGGTCGCGTCCATGCCGAGCGACGCCAGGTAGCCCGCGTGCAGGATGTAGTCCGGGGTGATCCGGTAGAGATCGTAGGCGAGCTGCGCGCCGTCGGGGTTGGTGAAGGGATGAATGACGACGTTGACCTTGTCCAGCCTGGCCCGCTGCGCCGAATCGGTGAGCAGCAGCTCGGCATGACGGAGGACGTGACTTGTGGACGAGACCTCGTTGGCGTGCTGCCGCGCGGAATAGATCACGGTGGGCTTGAAGGTCGTGGCCTTGACGCGCGACCAGTGGGTGGCCGTGACCGGCGGCATCAGGTCCATCGCCCAGGTGGTCTTGCCCAGGTAGCTCTCGCCGACCCGGTACATGGTGGCTTCGTCGAAGGCGTGGCTCATTTTGGCCGCCATCTCGTGGCCCTCGGGCGGCGGGATGGGGGTGTCCCACTGGACGATGCGATCGCCCGTGTAGCTCCAGTCCTCGGGGAGGAGGTCTGTCCACACGGGGAGCGGTGCCGGGACACCGTTCGCCGGAAGGACGGCGGTGACCCGCATGGAGTCGTTGTGCTCGTGGGTCCATTCGGCCCACACGCCGATCTCGCCGACATCGTCCCAGGCCAGGGCCGCGGCGTACAGCCCCGCGCCGCGCAGGTCGCCAAGGTTTGAGAGGGTGGCCGCGACCTGCTCGGCGGATATCATGCGCGCGTCGACTTGTTGAGGTGACGCCATGTTCAGAAGGGTCTCCCGTTCGTCCTCCTCCGAGTCTACTCGCACACGCAGATCCAGCCGCGGATAGGCGGGAGACCCCGGCGCGACCACCGCGCGGCGCAGACTCGGGCGCTCCATGGTGACTTTGGGGATGTCGAGCCGGCGCTCACCGCTGTCGCCGTCGCGCGTCTGGTAGCGGACGATCATGGCGGGGCGGTCGGTGGCGAAGCCGGTGAAGGTGATCCGGCCGGTGCCGGGCGCGCCGTCCGACTTGGGGCGCATGACGGGGATGATGCGGCCGGGGTAGGTGAGATCCTGGCCGCGCGCGTTGCGGCCGATGAGGTGGAAGAACTCGATGGTGCCGAAGTAGACCTCCTCGTGCAGCGCGTCCATCGGCGAGATGATCTCGTTGTCGACGCCAAGGCGGTAGTCGGGCTCGCTGAGCTCGAGTTCGACGTTGAGGGTGCCGAAGAAGGGCGCGTCCGCGCCGCCGCCGCGGGGGTTCCCGTCGTGACGGTCCATGACGTAGTCGTAGACCGCGGGCAGCGTCCGGGACTGGAAGCGGTCCCAGAAGCGCTCGGGGTCGGTGACGATGCGTTCGTGCGCGAGGGTGTCGCCATCGGTCGTGGCGGTGAGCCAGCCGGTGGTGACGCGAACCTGCTCGTAGTCCTGGAAGCGGTCGAAGTAGGGACGGAGGACCCAGGCGGGGTCGAAGGTGTCCTCCAGGATGGTGCTTCCGTCCGGCGCGGTGGCCCGGACGCGGTAAATCGGACCGTTGTCGGCCATTTCGAAGCGAATTTGGCCGACAACGAGCCCCAGATCGGTTGCGAGGACCTCGTCGATGGGGAAAATCTCGTGCAGCCAGCGCACCGGGGTCTGCATGGCCTGCTGGGGCCATTCGCTCGGGGGATCGTTGCGGAGGAACTCGATGACGATCTCGCCGATCTCCTCTCCGGCCAGCCTTGGGGCGACTGATTCACGCAGCCACGAGAAGCCCTGCTTGAAGGCGGACAGGACCTCGACGGTGGTGGCCTCGGGGTCGGCACCGGCTTCGATCAGGCGGCGGCGGGCCTCGTCGGCGATGGCGCGGCGGACTTCGGGGGGCTCGGAAAGGCGGGCTTCGATGTGGGCCGGAGCGCCACGCTCGATGCCCGGCTCGATGCGGCCGTCGAAGGCCGACCAGAAGTCGTCCACCTCGGAGGGGAGCGTGAAGTCTTCGGTGAAGATTTCGGCCGCGCGCTGCACGTCGCGGTTGTCGATGGTAACCGTGACCTCGTCGGCCCCCAGCGCGGCTGCCCGCTGGCGCACAATCTCGGCCAGACCCTCAGCGGGCTTCTCGACCGACATCAGGATCTCGGCCGAGCCGATGTCCTCGCCCGAGAGTTCCGCGACGATCCCGTCCAGCTTGTAGAGCCCGATTGCGGCCTGGCCCGCGGGCGTGCGACCCGCGAGGGTACCCCACAGCGCGTACTCGATGTCGTCGAAGGTGGGATTGCCGTCGCCGCGGGCGCTCACGTTGGGGAAAACCTCGGCGATCTTCCTGGTCGCGAGCGTCGCGCCCGCGTGGTCCGCCCCGCTGACCACCAGACTCGGTTTGCTCCCGAATGCATCCGGCACGACCTCGATCAGGCCGTGGCCCGCGCCCACCTCACCCGGCGCGACCCTGCCGCTGTCGGCGAGCTCGGCCACGAGGGGATGGTCGCTCCCGACCAGCACGGTCGTCGGCTCGCTCGACGCGGCCTCGATCTCGTCCGGCCGCCTCACGAGCGGGACCGTCAGCCCCGTGGCCTCCAGCCCCATGCGCGCGGCCAGCTCGGGCACGCCCTCGGCCCCGGCGCCCGGCACCACCACCACGTCGATCCGGTCGGGGATCTCGCCGCTGCCCAGAAAGCCGTCCGTGGTGTACAGGTTGGAGAGGTCGAGGTCGTCCTTGGCGCCGCTGCCGGGACGGGACCCCGCCGCGCCGCCGCCCGATCCTGCCGCCAGGGTGGGCACTACGACCTGACGCGCCCCCGCCGCGACAGTGAGCGAGGCGAGCCCGGGGAACCGCAGGTCGGCCGAGTCGGGCCCGGTAGCGGTATCGCCGATGCGCTCCCAGGCCAGAAGCTGCAGGCGGTCGAGGGCGTCGGTGGTGAGGGTGGCGGCGTCCGTTGCGGCAGCCTCGGCGTCATCGTCGAAGGCCAGGGTGGCGAGGAGGTGGACGGACGATGCCGCGCTGCCGGTGCCGCCGTCACCGGGAGGCTGGCTGAGCATCGCCTGGGGGAAGGCGATCGCGGGGGAGGGAGCCGTGCTGTCGCCCGCGCTGAGCCAGATGGCGAGCTCGTCGGCGACGTCGGTGAGCGATGGGCCGGAGAGCGTGGCGATGTGGGGCAGGGCGCCGGCAAGCAGGCGCGCTGCACGGAGGAGGGTGTCGTCGTCGCCGCCGAGGACTGCGACAAAACGGTCGCCCGAGGCGGTAGTCAGCGTGGCCACGGTGGGCGCGAAAGCCGGGCCGTCGGGATCGGCGGGGAGGGCGCCGGGAGAGGGGCCGAATGCCGGAGCGCCGCGGCGGAAGTCGTCGCCGGAGAGCCCCGCGGCCGCAACGGCGCGGCCGCCGATCAGGATGCCGATCTCGCCGGGCCGGGGCGCGCGCCGCAGGGGCAGGTCGAGGGCCATGGTCTCGAATCCCAGCCGGGCCGCGATCTCGGCGGCGGCGGCCCGCTCGGCGTCGGTGGGGTCGGGCGCAAGAATCAGCGCCGCGCCGAGGCGGTCGGGCACGCCGTCGCCGTTCTCGTCGAGGACGAGGTTCCCGGGGTCGAACAGGGTGGCCAGGTCGAGGGGTGGCGGGGTGGGGGGGGTCTGCGCGGCGACGGGGGGAGGCGCGAGCGCAATCACCGCGAGGACCGAGAGTGCGCTGAGATGGGCGGCCAAATCGCCGCGACGGACGATGGCGGGCCGTGACTGCCGGTTCCTGGCGTTCATGGGTGTCCTGTCACTGAGCTGGGTGGATCGGCTGGGTACCGGCTGAAACTGCTCCCAACTCCAGGATGCCGCCAAGACTGGGCTCGGTGGGGTCGATTTGGATCGTTTTCGACCGCACCGCCGTGTCCTCGGCAGCCAATCCGTCAAAATGACAGGACTGCGAACACATCTGTCGCACAGTTGGTGGATACGTCAATGGGTATCTGCGTCACATGGGACGACTGGAACTTCCACTATAGCGCAACTTGCCCAAATGTCGCAAATTGACCACTCAGGCGTCAGGTGGAATCCCCGCTTCGGGCTAGCTGCCGGGCCTGTATCGCCTGATGGTGGCCGCCCGGATCTCCTCTTCGGTCCATGCCACCCGCTTCAGCTCTCCGCGGGCGAACATGGCAGCCTGGTCCGCGTGGTGGGGGGAATCCACCCGGGCGGTCTGCCCATACGACAGGACCGTGTAGGCCCTTGGGGTGTCCTCGAATTCGACCAGCAACACCCAGGAATCACCCCGGTTGGCCGCTCGCCGGCCGTCGTCCGTCTCCCCGTACAGGAGCACCCGGAAGCATCCCAGCGTCGGGGGGCACCCCGCCACCGGCACGTCCACGTCCCCGCGAATCACGCGGTGCACCTCGCCCCAGGGGATATCGAGCGGCACCCCGTCCTCACGCAGCGATCGGACGGCCGCGGCGAGAGCTTCCCGTGCCGCCGCCGGATCACTTAGTCCGCGCGGAGTCTCCGCCGGCCGCGCCGGGTCCCACTGCTGCTCCCACCGCAGCGAGTCCGGAGCTGCGCCGAAGTACTCCCCCGCCCAGCGCTCGAAGAGAACCCCTCCGCGACTCTCGGCTGCCGCCGTCCGGTCCCAGGCCGCGAGCACTTCGGCCGCCTCGCGCAGCAGGTCGTCGTCGCGGGAATCCGGCCCACCCGCAGCCGGATCGTCCCCCACTCCGTCCGCCTCCCGCACCGCGCTCAGCAGGTCGTCCATCACCCTCTCCGCCATCAGCATCCTGGGCGAGTGCTTGAGCCGGATCACGTCCTCCATACCGACGCGCCCAGCCCCCTCGGCCAGGTCCAGCGACAGCTGGCTCCGCAGGCGCAGCCTCCGCTCCGGCAGATTGTGCGGAACCGTGTCGCGATCCATGGGGACGGCAAGGTTGGTGTAGTCGGGCGGATCGTTGGCTTGCTGGACGTATCCGCCCGGTGGATTCAGGTAGAGGGGCAGGTCCTCCCACGGCACCAGTTCGGACCAGATGTCGGCGCTCGATGCCGCGTGCGCCGCCATGTCGCCGGTCACCGGGTGGGGCAGCAGGGGCAGCCGCGCGTTGTAGTAGTGCGCGATGTTCCCGTCCCGGTCGGCGTAGGTGAAGTTCGAGGTCGGGTGCGCCCGCATCCGCATCACGGCGAGCCAATCGTCGAGGCCGGAGGCCATCATCATCCGCAGGAACTGCTCTCCGCGGCGGAATTCGCCATCGCGCGGGTCCTTCAGCAGGTAGACGTGGTCGTCGGTGCGGTGGATCACGGGCCCGTGCGGCGTATGCCACGTCGTCCGCGTCTCGATGGCGGTGCCCCCGCCGCCGGTCCGGTAGTCGACCGCAACCTCGCGCCGGGTCAGCGGCAGCGGCCGCCCGTCGAGCAGCGCGTGGTCCGCCAGGTCGGGGTGCGCGTCCAGCCTGTAGACCTGCGACAGCCGCGGGTAGTTGTTGGTCGTCGCCCAGCCCAGGCGCGGATTGAAACCGCCGATGATCCCGAACGCCGTCCCGATCCGGAAGTCGCCGTAGAAGTCGATCACCTCCGGCACGCGCACGTGCGCCTCGTAGTAGGTCAGCCCGGAGGGACGCTCGAGCAGATCGTGGTCCCCCTCCCAGCGGAGGTGGGGGTTGCGGAGGAGGATCGGGCGCCCGGATTCGGTGCGCGACCCGTGAAACGCCCACGCGTTGGACCCGTCGGGTCCGCCACCGGCCGGAGTGTCTCCGGGCTCTGCGCCCTGGGCCCGCATCCGGGCCACGAACCGGGCCGCATCGGCGCGGCTCCAGCTCTGCACGTCGCGGGCGAGGGCGTCGACGCCCGTGAAGTCGGGAGAGACCCAGGGCGGGAACTCGTCCGCGTGGAGACGGATGTATTGATTCACGCCCTCCGCGAAGCCGAGATAGACATCGCGGGTGCGCGGGTCGAGGCGGTGGAAGGTCGCCACGGCGCGGGCGTGGCTGTCGCGCGCCGCAAAGTCGGCGGCGAGTTCATCGGGACCGAGATGACGGGCGAGGGTGCCCCGGCTCGCCACCATCCCGACCGCGATTGACGCGCCGTAGTCCTCGGACTGGACGTAGCCGAGCGCGAACCCCATCGCCTTGAGGTCTTCGGCGAGGATATGCGGGATGCCGTAGTCGGTGCGGCGGATCTCAACGCGGGCGGCGAGGGCGTCGGCGGTGTCAGGGGTCTGATCGTGGACTGTCCGTGATCGTTCGGCTGGACCGGGCTGGAGGACGACCGAGGGCTGCAGGGCGAGGAGCGCGATGGCGAGCGAGGTAATCATGGCGATTGCGGCTCCAGGATTGCGCGACCGGGCTGGCCACGCCGCGCGTGCGCTCCCGGGACGAAGCGCCCGGTCTCTCGCAGGCTCACCGGGCCACCACCTCGGCGCTCTCGATCACGGCGCCCTCCTGTACGGCGTCGACGATCTCCATCCCCTCCACCACCACCCCGTAGATGGTGTAGTTGAAGTCGAGGCGCAGGTTGTCGGCCAGGTTGATGAAGATCTGCGCATCGCCGGTGTCGCGGCCGCGAGTCGAGAGGCCGACGGTGCCGCGCCAGTGGGCCGCGCCGCTGATCTCGTCGCGGCTGTAGGGGCCGTCGCCGGAGTACTCGTTGGCGTTGGGACTGCCGCCCTGGATGACGAAGTTGGGCTCGACGCGGTGGAGGGTGAGGCCGTCGAAATGGCCCTCGGCGGCGAGGCGGGCGAAGCGGTCGGCGTTGGTCGCGGCCAGATCCGGGCGGAGCGCGATGACGATGTCGCCGAGCCCGGCCATGTGGAGGATGACGGCGGAGCGCTCGAGTTCGGCCAGGCGGGCGGCGGTGGGGGTCGGGCTGCGGGGGAGCGTCCGCGGTGCGGCCTGGTGGGTCTCGCCGGTGGCTTCGGTGAGGAGTTCGGCGGCGCGCTCGGCGATGACGGGGTCGAAGTCGGTGAGATATGGGGCGAGGTCGTCGCTGCCGAAGCCGCCGACAGCCCCGATGCCGTCGAGGAGTGCGACGCGCACGTCCCGTTCGGTCTGGCGCTGTGCGGCGGAGAAGCGGGCGAGGGCGTCGAGCAGTTGGGGCACGGGGGCGTCGGCACCGACGTGATCCACGAGCAGACGGGTGGCGGTCATGACCAGCTGGGGGTCGTCCGCCGTGAGTTGCGCCGTGTAGATGTCGCGCAGGTCGGCGGGCGGTGCGGCCCCGGCTTCCGATGCGTCGGCGAAGCCGCGCAAGGCAGCCTCCCGCACGTTGGGGGTCGGGTCGGCGGCGAGCCGGACCAGAGTGTCGTGGTCCCCGAGCACGCCCGCGGCCCGCGCCGCCCAGCCCCGCGCGAAGGGGTTGGCGTGGGCCGCGAGGCGCGTGACGTCTTCGGCCGCGGCCTGCGGCGCGATCGTCGCGAGGGCGTGGAGGGCGCGGGCGGGGGCACGCCAGTCGGCGTCCGGGTCGCCCATCTCGGCGATCCGGGCGTCGAGCGCGGCCACCTGCGCGACTAGGTCGGGGCAGGGACGCGCGGCCAGACCGATCGCAGTCGCCGCGACATGCGGGTTCGGGTCGTCCATCGCGGCGACGATCGCGTCGCAGCCGGCCTCGGGACGCAGCCACCGGTCGAAGGCGGCGAGCGCATCGACGCGGACGCGCCAGTGCGGGTCGGCGAGGCCTGCGGGGACCACCTCGGCGGCAGCCGTCCCATGCCGGGCGGCTGCGATCATGGCCTGCCGGCGCACGCCCCGGTCGGTATCCAGCAGGAGCGCCTGGGCATCGTCGGCGTCGATCTGGCCGGTGGTGACGAGCGCGGCCGCGGCGAGACGCCTGACCCGGGCCGCACTCGTGGCCACGACTCCGCCGGCAGGCGCTTCCACCGAGCCCAATGACCCCACGACCGCGACGAGTTCAGCGCTCAGCCGTCCGTCGGGCTGGATTGCCCTCGCAAACGCATCGATCCCGCGGGCCAGCCCCACGTGAGCGATCAGCCCGGGGTCGTCCGCAGCCGACGGGAGACGAGCGGCAACCCGGACCAGAGCCGCGTCGGTCTCGGCCTGGGCGGCAGGACTCCCCGGAGCGATGCGCCCGAGGTTGGTCGCAAGGCTGCTCAGGACCGACGCGTTCGTTTCGACATCGATGCGAGCCGCGAGCGCACGCGCGGCCGGCTCCGACGGGGCGCCGAAAACCGCCTGCGCCATGGCGGCGGCCGCGGTGGCGCGCACGGACACATCCCCGTCGCCGAGAAACTCGCCGATGCGCTCGAGCTGTCCGGGCACATCCCCGTCGCCGAGGAACTCGCCGATGCTCTCGAGCTGTCCGGGATCCTCCAGTCGCCCGAGCGCTCGCACGGCCAGCCTGCGCACGGCGGGATCCTCGCTCGCGAGGTGGTGGCGGATGCTCTCGAGGCCGATCTCGCCCCGGGCGTCCTCCTCGGCCACGATCTCCGCATACGCGGCGTGGAAGCTGGGGGTGGAGGTCTCGCAGGCGAACAGGGCGAGGGCCAGTCCGGTCAGCGCGAGGGCCGGTCCAGTGCGGACGAGGGCCGGGCTTGTGTTCATCCGTGAGGGTCCCATCCGAAACGTTCCCACGATGCTTCTCCCTGTTCGTCGAATTCGATGCCCTCGTGCTCGAGCAGGGCTCTCTGGCGCTGGGCCACCCCGTTGAGGGACGAAGTGGAGATGGCGCCGCGGCGGTTGACCACGCGCCACCAGGGCACGTCGGTGTCGATCGGGAGGTGGCTCAGGGCGTATCCGACGCCGCGGGCCGCGCGCGGTTGGCCGACCAGGGCCGCGACCCCCCCGTAGTTGACGATGCGTCCCTTCGGGATTCGGCGCACGCAGGCGTAGACTCTCTCGGAAAACGCGGTCATGCGACAACCTATTCGCGGGGTCTGGATCCGCCAAGAACGGCGGGTTGGGTTCCCATAACGGAACCTGCAGCCCCAGTGTCCGTGTATTAACTCCCGGCGCACTTCGCGCCACGATACCATACCATATAGTGATGCCGACACGATCCGAGCGCCGCAGAGGGCGCCGCGGATACTCACGCAGGAGGCTCAATGATCAGATTCGCAGCGGGGGTCCTTGCGGCCTCCATGCTCGCAATGGGTTGCGGCGCCGGGGGCGCGTCGAGGGTTACGGTCGATTCCGTGCCGCCTCCGCCTCCGGCCGATTCCACGCCAACGGTTTCCGAACAGCCGCCTCCGGAAGGCCCGGTTGAGGAACCGGTCGCCGAGCCCGAGGGTGTCGAGCCCGGGGCCGCAGCGGCGGAAGCGGAGGAGCTTCCGGATCTTGCGGCGACTCCGGGATTGCTCAACTACTCGCCCGCGGTCCGGATCGGGGCGCGGGTGGGCGATGTGCGCGCCGAACCCGTCGAGATCGTCGTCGAGGTGGGCGACTCGCTCGAGATGGGCGAGGACTTCGATGTCGTGGCCTACGACCATGACGGGAATGCGCTGCGCGGGGTGCGGATTCTGAGCACGATCGATTCGCGGTTCGCGCTGCTGGACGAGGGTCACATCAAGGGCCTGGCGGAGGGCGATACCGAACTGCGCATGGCGATTCGGGCGCCGCCCGCCAGCGGGACCGGCGCCCCCGAGATTCGCAACTTCACCGCGGCGCTGCGGGTGGTCGGGCCTCCCGTGGTGTCGCTCGAGATCGAGGATCCGGGTGTGCGGTTCTTCACGGGATCGGTGGTGCAGCTCGACGCGCGCGCCCTGTCCGAGGGCGGCCGCGTGCGGGAGTCGGTGGAGATCGTTTGGACGAGCAACCGCCGGCGCCTGGCGACGGTCGACGAGCGCGGGTTCGTGCGCGGGATCCGGCCCGGCGGCGCGATCATTACCGCGGTGGCCGAGGGGATCGAGGCGACGTTTTCGCTCGAGGTGGAGGAGGATCCGGTGGCCACGGTCGAGGTTGCGGGGGCCGAGCGTGCGCGGACCGGAGACGTGGTGCGGTTCTCGGCGGTGGCGCGCGACGCGGAGGGGGCTGCGGTGGAGCGTGTGGCGGTCGACTACACGGTCGCGTCCTTTCAGGAGAGGACGGACATGGGAGCGTCGATCTACCCGGACGGAGCTTTCGTGGCCGAGCGCCCCGGACTGTACCGGATCGCGGCGACAGCGAACGGGAGCACCGGACTGGCGTTCATCGATGTCTCGGAGCGCGGTGTGGAGCATGAGGTCACCGTTACCGGGCGCGCGACGGCCGGGCCGTATCCCACGTCCGATCTCTGGGCCTTCACCGGCGTCGACGGGCGCGACTACGTGTATACGGGAACGCACGTGCTGACCGGGGGGGGCGGCGGCATGCCGGCACTTCCACCCGAAGTCGCGGCGGCCGCGGCCGGGGCTCAGCGCGTGATCGTGGAGACGCGCGGAAGGCCCGGCGGCGGGGGTGGGTCGGGACAGGCAATGCATGTGTGGGACGTTACCGATCCGGCCAACCCGATTCTCACCGACCAGGTGGAGGTGGACGCGCGCGTGGTGAACGACGTCAAGGTGAACAGCAGGGGCACCGTGGCGGCGATCACCCGCGAGGGCGCTTCGGACCGCAAGAACGGAGTCGTCCTGCTCGACCTGACCGACCCGGCGCATCCCGTCGTTGCCGATGAATTCACCGAGACGCTCACGGGCGGGGTCCACAACGTGTTCTTCTCGGGCGACATCCTCTACGCGATCCACAACGGCACCTTCGACGTGCACATCCTGGACGTCTCCGACCCCACCGATGTCGAGGAGGTCGGCCGCTGGGGCATCGAGTCGCCGGGCAAGTATCTGCACGACATCTGGGTCGTGGAGGGGATGGCCTACGTGTCGTACTGGAACGACGGCATCTACATCCTGGACGCGGGCGACGGCAGCTGGGGAGGCACCCCGACCGAGCCCGTCGAGGTGAGCCACTTCGCCTACCCCGAAGGAAACACCCACTTCGCCTTCCCCTACACCAACGCGGACGGACACCGCTACCTCTTCGTCGGCGACGAGATCTTCGACTGCGAGGAGTGCATCTCGCGCAACGGATACCCGGGCGACGGATCGCGCGGATTCGTGCACATCTTCGACCTGGAGGATCCGGAGAACCTGCGCGAAGTGGCCCGCTACGAGGTGCCGGAGGCCGGCGCCCACAACCTCTGGGTCGAGGACGACGTGATGTACGTCGCCTACTACCAGGCGGGACTGCGGGTCGTGGATGTCTCGGGCGAGCTGAGGGGCGACCTCTACAAGCAGGGGCGCGAAATGGCGTGGTTCACGACGGGATTGCCGGGCGGGCAGGTCCCGAATGCGCCGATGGCATGGGGGCCGCAGCTGTTCAAGGGGCACGTCTTCGTTTCGGACATGCACTCGGGGTTGTGGGTCGTGAAGGTGGAGCCGAAGAAGAAGGCGCCGGTGTCGTGATCCGCTTCGCCCGTGGGGCGGTCCCGGCGGTCCTTGGACTGCTCGCGCTGATTGCCGGCGAGGCGGCGCTGGCCCAGGCGGGGTTGGCGCAAGCGGCACCGGCGCAAGCGGCACCGGCCCAGTCCGCGCCGGCCCAGGCGCCCACTTACCGGGTGTACGTGGCCAACGAGTCCTCCGACCTGGTGAGCAGAGTGGCCTTCACCCCGGGCGAGGGCGTTGTGGTCGAGAAGGAGATCCCGGTCGGGATCATGCCGGGGGACAACGACGGCGCCCACGGGATCAGCGTGTCGCCGGACGGGCGCTACTGGTACGTCACCATCGCGCACGGTACGCCGCGGGGATACCTGTGGAAGTTCCACGCGGGGCCCGACACGCTGGTGGCGCGGACGCGGCTGGGGCTCTTCCCGGCGACAATGGGCCTCACGCCCGACGGCCAGTTCCTGATGGCGGTGAATTTCAACCTGCACGGGGACATGGTGCCGTCGGACGTCTCCGTCGTGTACACCCCCGAGATGATCGAGGTCGCGCGCGTGAAGACCTGCCTGATGCCGCACGGCAGCCGCGTGCGCGCGGACGGCACGAGGCAGTACTCCGCGTGCATGCATTCGGAGCGGCTCGTGGAGATCGACGTGGAGACGTTCGAGGTCAGCGCGCAGTTCGATCTCTCGCCGGGGCGCGAGGGGCCGTTTGGTGACGGTGCCGCGGAAGGGGCCGGCGGCGAGATGGACCATGCGGCGATGGCCGACCGGGTGTGCAGCCCGACCTGGGTGGAGCCCGCGGCGGGCACGCGGGCCGACCGCTTCGTATACGTGGCCTGCAACAGGAACCGGGAAGTGCTGGAGGTGGACACCGGCGATTGGAGCGTCTCCAGACGTTTTGCCACCGGCCAGGCGCCCTACAACCTGGAAGCCACGGCCGACGGAACGCGCCTGGTGGCGACGCTCAAGGGCGAACAGGCGGTCGCGGTCTTCGACCTGGACGCCGGCACCGAACTCGCCCGCATCGCGACCTCGCGACCGGTCACCCACGGCGTCGTGGCCAGCCCCGACAGCCGCTACGCCTTCGTCTCCAACGAGTCGGTGGGGTCGGTGCCCGGCACCTTGGATGTGATCGACCTGCGGATGCTGGAAGTGGTCGGGAGCATCGAACTGCAGCACCAGTCCGGGGGAATCGACTTCTGGTCGGTCACGCCGGCGGAGCCTCGTTGAGGGACGCGCTAAGGAGACTGGGAGGCGGAGGCGACAGGCTGGGCAAGGCGAAGCGTCGCATGCTGCGGCACCACGTCGCCGGGCGCGGGGTGCGCGATCCACGGGTGCTGAGGGCGATGGAGACCGTGCCGCGCGAGGAGTTCATCCGGACGGAGCACGCCCGCCATGCGTATGCGGACCGGCCGCTTCCAATCGGCATGGGGCAGACGATCTCGCAGCCCTACGTGGTCGCATGGATGGCAGAGGCTCTGGAGTTGACGGCTGCGGATCGCGTGTTGGAAGTCGGCACCGGATCCGGGTATGCTGCCGCGGTGCTGAGTCTGCTTTGCGAGGCGGTGTACTCGGTGGAACGCCACGCTGTCTTGGCGGCCGGCGCCGGTGAGCGACTGGCCGCGCTCGGGTACGGGAACGTGCGCGTCCGTCATGGCGACGGCGTGGAAGGGTGGCCCGAGCACGGCCCGTACGACGCGATCGTGGTGGCTGCCGCCGCGGCGCACGTCCCGGATTCGCTGTTGGCGCAGTTGCGCGTGGGGGGGCGGCTGGTCATGCCGGTCGGTCCGGCGGCTGCCAGGCAGAGCATGGTGCGCAGGCGGCGGGAGGCGGACGGATTCACGCGGGAGGAGCTCGGAGTTGTCCGGTTTGTGCCGTTGGTGACCGGGCAGCTGTAGTCAGCGGGCCGCCGCGCTGGGCGCGCGCGCTGTGCCGCCCGTGCCCGTGCCGTACCGCCGCGGCTACCCGGCGCCCAGCAGGGTCCTGAAGACCAGAAGCGCCAATCGCACGCCGGCGCCGAGCATGGGCAGCAGGAAAGCGATCCCGAGCGACAGGGTCAGGCCGGCGCGGAAGAGGTGGGGGCCCACCGGCAGCACGTCGCGCCCCCAGATCTTGTGGAGAGCGGCTTCGGTGAGGGGTCCGAGCGTGTAGCAGGCGTTCGCCAGCAGCAACATCCCCAGGACGCCGAGTGCGGGAGGGAACTCGATGGGACCGCCCTCGAGCCATCTCAGCAGCCCATGCGAGCCGAGCGAGACGGCGCCCCCCGCGCTGATCATCGCGGTGTAGGCGAGGCGGCGCTTCTCCCACCACTTGAAGATGGCGCCAACCGTGCGCTTCGCCGGCTTCGGATAGAGGAAGCGGGCCAGCGCGGAACCGGACGAGGTGGGACGGCCGCTTTCCAGTGGGACCTCGGCGCGGTGGTGCGCCCGAAGGTCCTCGAGGGCTATGCGGTCACGGCCTGTCATGGGATCCTCGCGGCTGGAGCGAACGGCGCTTCCAACATAGGTTGCCGCATGGACGACACAACGTTGCTTCTCGAAGAGATGACCTGGCCCGAGGTCGAGCGCGCCCTCGCGGCCGGATTCACGACCGTCGTGATCGCGGCGGGGGCGGTGGAGCAGCACGGCCCACACCTTCCCTTGCTGGTGGACGCGGCGCGCGGGGACCGCCTCGCGCTCGAGGTGGCCCGCCGACTCGGCAAGGCCCTCGTCGCGCCCACGATCCGGGTCGGGTGCTCGGAGCATCACATGGGCTTCCCGGGCACCCTTTCGCTGCGGCGCGAGACCTTCAGGGCCGTCTGCGTCGACTACGCGGAGAGCCTCTCGCGGCACGGTTTCCGCACGATCTGCTTCATTCCGTCGCACGGGGGCAACTTCGCCCCCCTCGCCGACATGGTCGACGACCTGCGCGCGGCGGCCGGGCCCGGGTGCGAAGTGCGCGCCTACACCGATCTGCACGGCTTCGTGGCGCTGTGGGAGGGAGCGGTGGAGGATCTGGCCCCCGACCTCGTGCACCGGGTAGGCGGGCACGCCGACATCGCGGAGAGTTCCGAGATGCTCTGCATACGGCCCGATCTGGTGCGCAGGGAGCTGGCGGCAGCGGGCACGGTCGTGTCGTTCGACGACTCCGTAGCGGAGCGCATCTTCGAGGACGGCTTTCGCGCGGTGACGCCCAATGGCGTGCTGGGCGACGCGCGGGGGATGAGCCGCGAGATCGGCGACCTGTGCATTGCCCGCGCGGCGGACGGGATCGCCACTGCGCTGCGCGGCGGATGAGGGAGCCGGTCGGACCCATCGCCCTGGGCGCCATCCAGGCCGCCCGTGCCCGAATCGCCGATGCGGCCATTCGGTCGCCGCTCATTCCCCTGGATGTTCCCGGGCTGCCCACGGAAGTGTGGGTGAAGCTGGAATGCCTTCAGCCCATCGGGTCCTTCAAGATCCGCGGCGCCGCCAACGCAATGGCGCTCGCCGATTCCGAACTGCTCGCGCGCGGCGTGTATACGGGGAGCGCCGGCAACATGGCGCAGGGCGTGGCCTTCGCCGCGCGTCGGCTCGGAGTGCCCTGCCGCGTGGTCGTGCCGGAGACGGCGCCTCGCACGAAGCTCGACGCGATCGCGCGGCTCGGGGCGACGGCGGCACCGCTCCCCTTCGACGAGTGGTGGGGCGTTCTGCGCGACCACGGACACCCCGACGAGAAGGGGCACTTCGTCCACCCGGTCAGCGACCCCGCGGTCATCGCCGGGAACGGCACGATCGGCATCGAAATCGTCGAGGAGCTCCCCGACGTGAGCGCCGTGGTCGTGCCGTACGGCGGCGGCGGACTTTCGTGCGGGATCGCCGCGGCTCTGCAAGACCTCGCCCCGGGCGTGCCGGTGTTCGCGGCCGAGGTCGACACCGCGGCGCCCTTTGCCGCGTCTCTGCGCGCCGGCCGTCCGGTGGACGTGCAGTACCACCGCTCGTTCGTGGACGGAATCGGTTCGACCAGCATGCTCGAAGAGATGTGGCCGCTGGCCAGCACGCTGCTCGCCGGGTCGCTGGTCGTGTCGATCGACGAGGTGTGCGCGGCAATCCGCCTGTTGGCCGGGGGCGCGCACGTCGTGTCGGAGGGGGCGGGAAGCGCCGGTGTTGCCGCCGCGTTGCGGGGAGTGCCCGGCATTGCGGACGGCCCCGTCGTGGCGGTCGTCTCCGGCGGCAACATCGACCCGCACGTCTTCCGCGCCATCATGGAGGGGCGTTCGCCGTGACGTTGCTCATGCCATAGCTTGCCCGTCGGCCGTTTTTCCGCGTGCCGCCGCCGATGATAGTTAATATTTTTGTTTAGTATCCAGCCACAACCGAGGCCCGAATGACCGCAGCAGCGAAGACCCGGCATCCCCGGGGGCTGATGACCCTCTTCTTCACGGAGATGTGGGAGCGCTTCTCCTACTACGGGATGCGCGCGATCCTGATCCTGTACCTGGCGGAAGCCACGACCGCCCAGAATCCGGGGATGGGACTGGATGTCGCGACGTCCGGCGCCATCTATGGCCTCTATGCCGGGCTGGTCTACCTGCTCGGCCTGCCGGGAGGCTGGGTCGCGGATCAGCTGTGGGGGCAGCGCAAGGCCGTCTTCGTAGGTGGCTGCATCATCGCGGCCGGGCACTTCAGCATGGCCGTCCCCAATGACTTCAACTTCTTCCTTGGACTCATTCTGATCATCATCGGGACCGGACTGCTCAAGCCGAACGTCAGCTCGGTGGTTGCGGACCTGTACCCGGAAGGCGGAGCGAGGCGTGACGCGGGGTTCTCCATCTTCTACATGGGGATCAACGTGGGGGCAATGGTTGGACCGATCATCTGCGGCTGGCTCGGCCAGAACTGGAACTGGCACCTGGGATTCTCGGCGGCCGGTTTCGGGATGGTCCTGGGACTGATCCAGTTCCGCCTCGGCTACGGCCGGCTGGGTGACGCAGGCGTGTTTCGGAGCGACCGGACCCAGCAGCAGATCGCCAGCCTGAGCCGCCGTTTCTTCGGCGGTTTCGCCGCGCTGGCTCTCGCGCTGGTCGCCTTCGGCGTTCTGGTGTCGCAGGGGTCGATTCCGCTCACCCTCCCGCAGATCGCGGGCGGCCTGGCCTGGGTGATCGGCGGAGTCGTCGTGGTCTACTTCTTCTACCTGATGTTCTTCGGCGGACACACCGTCGTCGAGAAGAGGAAGATCGGGGCGATCTTCTGGTTCGCGCTGTTGGCCGTGATCTTCTGGTCTGGCTTCGAGCAGGCGGGTTCGTCGCTGAACCTCTTCGCCGAGAACTACACGGACCGCACGATCGGGTCGTGGAGCTACCCGGCCTCGTGGCTGCAGTCGGTCAACGCCTTCTTCATCGTCTGCCTGGCGCCGGTCTTCGGCTGGCTGTGGGTGTGGCTCGCCAACCGCAACCGGAATCCCTCGACGCCGGTCAAGTTCGGGCTGGGCCTGCTGGGTCTCGCCGCCGGCTTCTTCGTGATCGCCTGGGGCGCGGCCAATGCGACGCCCGACTCGCCGGTCTCGGCATCGTGGCTCATCGTCATGTACTTCCTGCACACGGTCGGGGAACTGGCGCTGTCACCGGTGGGGCTCTCGGCAGTCACCAAGCTCGCTCCCCCCAATCGAATCAGTCAGATGATGGGGCTGTGGTTCGTGGCGACGTCGCTGGGCAACGTGGTGGCGGGGCTGGTGGCCGGGCGGCTGGAGGCGCTGGAGCCGTCGCCGCTCTTCTTCGCGGTGACGACGATCATCGGCTCGGCCGGATTCGTTGCGCTGCTGGCGAGTCCGTTCATCAAGCGGCTGATGGGGGATGTGAAGTAGGGGCGGTCGGACGCCGGTGCATCGGCGTTGGAATGCCGCGGGGGTTTTGCCCGCAGGCTGCCAGGCCGTAGAGGGCTACCCGTCCAGGCGCAACTCCCTGAAGATGTCCCAGGGGATGGTGCGGGCCTGATCGCCATTGGTGACGACGATGCCGCGATTGCCGCGGTCGACGTCGTTGCTGCCGCTCAGGTCGAAGGACCGGCCGTCGCGCAGGTAGACCGTGCTGGCATCACCGTTCTTGACGATGCGCGCGATGTTGGAGAACTCGATGTCGAACTCGACGCCGTTGCTCGACCCGTTGAGCATCTCCCAGCTCGAATACTCGTCGCGATCCCACTTGATGTCTCCCGAGACTTCGGCGCCGGTCCTGGTGACTACTGTGCCGCGCAGGGAGTGGCCACCGTCGAAGTCGCGCCATGATTCCTCGGATTCGGCCTGGTGGAAGCGGACGCTCGAGAAATAGTTCCACGGGACCGTGACCTGGCCGAGGCCCGGATCCGAGACGGTGATTCCGCGGTTGGTATTGTCGACGTCGTTGGTGCCGTAAAGGGTGATCCGTTCGCCGGTGTGAAGATCGACGTGGGCGCCGATGGGGCCATACTGGCTGATGGTGTGGATGGCGCCAAAGGGGATCTGGTAGGAAGCCCCGCCGTCCCGGATGTGCGTCTCGCCGTCCAGAATGTCGGTGGAGTAGATCTCGTCGAGGTCCCAGGCGATATAGCCGGTGAATTCCACCCCGCGGCCCGTGGTCAGCGTGCCGTAGAGCCGGCCCTCCGCGGGGCTGGCCTTCGCCGGTGCGGAGTGGAAGTCGATCCGACGGACGTCCCGCCACTCCAGATCGGCCCGGCCACCGCCCGGTTGGTCGACGACCAGGGCTCGCATTGCACGCCCGAGGTCGGTGGACTCTCCCTGCATACCGACGGTCTGCCCGGACCGCGTGTGGATGAGGGCCTGGGTGCTTCCGAGGGGGACGATGCGTTCGATGTGTCCGAACCGGATTCCCGACAGCCCGCGGAAACCGCGATCCAGCTTGGTGGCGTCGAGCAGGTCACTCCAGCTGCCCTCGTTGCGGTCCCAGCGCAGGAATCCCTCGTGCGTAGTGCCATCGCGGGTTGTGACGGTGCCGTAGAGACGATTCGCTGCGGACAGGGACTCGACCAACTCGTAGCTGCGGGCCGGTTCCACAAGGGTCCGATAGGCGACGCCCGGCGGCGGCCCGTCTCCCCCGGTCAACGCTACCGTCGCGATTACCGCCGCCGCCGCCGAGCCGGCGATCAGGGCGACGTTCCTTGCGTCTTCGTTCCATTGCCGCGCGTGCTTCATGTCGGTTCTCCGTATCGCACTTCGAATCCCCGGGCCTTGATCCTGCAAGGTCCTTCCACCTGCTATTATACGGTCCAGGGTCGGATTCGTGTCGGTCTTGTCCCGAAAACGGAATCCGGTAGCTTGGAAGACCATGAACCTGGCCCCAGGCGGTCGATCCTCCCCGGGAAAGAGACGGTGACCTTCGTCCATGTCGATGTGGAGCAAGATATTTGGTGGGTCCGCACGTCCGGATAAGGTCGACTATTACGAGGAAGCACTGGCCCTTTCCAACGAGGGCAAGTTTCACGAAGCGCTCACTTCCCTGAGGCTCGCCCTGAAGGAGTCGCCGGGAGATCCCGTGGTCCTCCAGCAGATCGCGATCGCCTACACGCGCATGGGCATGGACTCGGAGGCGTTGAAGACCTATCGGCACGTCCTGCAGAGGAACCCCCAGGCGCCGGGTGCGCACTATGGGATCGCCTTCATCCTGCGGCGGCAGGGTCAGGAGGCCGAGGCGGTGGAGCATCTCGAAGCGTTTCTTGCCGGGGACCCGCCGGAACCCGATGCTGCGGAGCACATCGCGCACGCCCAAAGGACTCTGAATGAAATCCGGGGGGAAACGGACGCGGACCAACCCTGATCCTCGCAGCGAGGGGATGATTGAGAAGTGAGTGCGGACAAACAGGTTCGGCTTTCCTGGACCGGCTCGGGCCTCGTTTTCGACGGCGGCCCCATCGACGGGCCCCAGATGATTGTGGACGGCGACTCGGCCACCGGTCCGTCACCGATGGAACTGGTGCTGCTCGCCGTAGCGGCGTGCATGGCCATCGACGTGCGGGTGGTACTCAAGAAGGGGCGCGTTCATTTCGACAGCCTGGACGTAGAAGCCGGGGGGGGCAGGCGGGCCACTCCACCTCAGCACTACGAGAGCCTGCGCCTCGTTTTCAGGGTGACCGGGGTGGCGCGCGCGAATTGGCCCAAGGTCGAGCGTGCCATCGAGTTGTCCCGGGAGAAGTATTGCTCTGTAATGTTTTCTCTGAGGCAGGATATTCCGGTAGAAATTGTTCTCGAAGGGGGATAAGACCCGTGTCCGACACCATCCACTACTACGCGAACAAGGCCGATGTCCCGACGGGGACACTGGTCGACCTCTTTCTCCAGGTCGTGAACCGTCTGGGAGACCGATGCGCCTACAACGTCACCGGTGACGGGGCGCGCACCTACACCTACGAGCAGGTGCAGGGAGTGGCGCGGCGTGGAGCGGCGGCGCTCGCCCGGTCCGGTGTCAACCGGGGTGACCGGGCGGCCATCCTGTCGGGAAACAGGGTGGAGTGGGCGTTTGCCGACTGGTCGTGCCTGTGCGCCGGCGTGGTGGATGTTCCCATCTACAGCACGCTGCCCGCCGCGCAGGTCGCGTACATCCTGAAGGATTCGGGCGCTTCGATCGTCTTCGTTTCGGATGCGGAGCAGCTGGCGAAGGTGCGCGAAGCCGTGTCGGGATCGGACCGCGACATCGAGATCGTGGTTTTCGACGCCGAAGCTGCGGGCAGTGGTGCGGTGAGCTGGGACGACTTCCTCGCGCGCGGCGATGACGCCACCCCCGACGACTTTCTCTCGCAGGCGCGCGGAGCCAATCCCGGTGACCTGGCCACGCTGATCTACACTTCGGGGACGACCGGAACGCCCAAGGGCGTCATGCTCACCCACAACAACATGGCGTCCAATATCTGGGCCAGCGAACAGCTGCTTCCCGTGGGCCCCGACGACAACAGCCTTTCCTTCCTGCCGTTGTCGCATGTGCTGCAGCGAATGGTGGACTACCTCTTCTTCTCCTCCGGATGCACGATCACCCACGGCTCGATCGACACCGTTGCGGCCGACATGAAGGAGTTGCGGCCGACCGTGCTGGTGTCGGTTCCCCGACTTTACGAGAAGGTCTACCAGAAAGTGCTGGACGCGGGTGGCGCGAAGGGCAAACTGGTGGCTTGGGCCGCCGGAATCGCGCGCCGGGCATCGCTGTGCAGGGAAGAGGGCAAAGATTTCCCCTCCTCGCTCCAGTGGCAGTACTCCATCGCGGATCGCATCGTGTTCTCGAAGCTCAGGGCGGGCGTGGGCGGACGGCTGCGCTTCTTCGTGAGCGGCGGGGCGGCGCTGGCGCCCGAGATCAACCGCTTCTTCCTGGGTGCCGGGATCATGATCCTGGAGGGATACGGGCTCAGCGAGACTTCTCCCGTCACAAACGTGAACACCGAGGAAGATTTCAGGATCGGCACGGTGGGCCGTCCGGTTCCGGGGACCGAGATCCGGATTGCGGACGACGGCGAGATTCTCATCCGTGGGCCGCAGGTCATGAAGGGCTACTACGGGCTCGAAAAGCTGACCCGCGAGGTGATTGCGGACGACGGCTGGTTCAGCACCGGGGACATCGGCGAGCTCAGCAGCGACGGCTTCCTGAAGATCACCGACCGCAAGAAGGACCTGATCAAGACCTCGGGCGGCAAGTACGTGGCCCCCCAGGCGATCGAGAACATGCTGAAGAAGAACGCGTTCGTGGACCAGGCGGTCGTGATCGGAGAGGGCCGGAAGTTCTGTGCGGTTCTGGTCGTGCCCGCCTTCGAAAGGCTGCGCGCCTGGGCCGCGGAGGCGGATCTCGGCGCTTTGGACGACCGGACGCTGCTGACCGAATCGAAGTGCCAGGAACTCCTTCAGGAGCAGTTCTACTCCGAGATGCGGGACCTTGCGAGCTTCGAGACCCCGAAGAAGGTAGGCCTGCTGGCCGACCCGTTCACGGTCGAAAACGGGATGCTCACGCCCACCCAGAAGGTGAAGCGCAATGTCGTGGCCGAGCGCCATGCGGATCTGATCGAGTCGTTCTACCACCCGGGTTCGGTCCAACAGACGATGTTCGTCGCGTCCGGGTGACGCGTGAAGACGAGCGGCGACGCTGATGTTCCCCCGGCGCGCGGCGGGAGCGACGTTGTCACGGTTCTGATGACGGCACCGGGAGCCGGCGAGGCGGAAGCGGTCGTTCGGGGTCTGATCGAGGAACGGCTGGCCGCTTGCGGGAACATCCTCCCGGGTGCGGTGAGTATCTATCGTTGGGAGGGAGAGGTACATCGCGACGAGGAGTCGGTCGTCATTCTCAAAACGGTTCGGCGGCTGCTTCCCAGGATGCTGAAGCGGGCAGAGCAACTGCACCCGTACGATGTGCCCGAGTTGCTCGTGCACGATGTGGTGGACGGTGCCGGCGCCTATCTGGAGTGGGTCCGGCGCGAGTGCCGCCCCGACCCGGGAACGCAATGATGATTGATCGGTTCAAGTCCTTCTTCGCGCGCGAAATGGCGGTCGATGCCGAAGATCCGGATCCGCCTCGCACGGCCGAGAGGCTGCGGGTGGCGGCCTGTGCGCTTCTGCTCGAGGTCGCCCACGCCGACGACTACTTCAGCACCGGCGAGCGGAGGCACCTGCGGGCGCTCGTCCGGCGGCACTTCGGACTGAAGCGGGAGGCCGCCGACGAACTGATCGCGCTTGCCGAGGACGAGCGGCGCCGGAACGTCGACCTCTGGGGATTCACGACCATGATCAACGCGAGTTACTCCACCGGCCAGAAGATGGTGCTTGCCGAGGCGATGTGGGGTATCGTGCTGGCGGACGGTGAACTGGCCAACCAGGAGGACTACCTGATGCGGAAGATCTCGCACCTGATCGGACTCCGCTCGGGCTACCTGGCCGAGGCGCGCAGGCGCCACGACGGGGTTGAGCCGGGTCCGCCCGCATCGGGAGGCGCGTAATGTCCCTTCTGGCCAAGATTCTCATCGGGTTGGCGGCGGTCGCGCTTGGGATTTTCCTGGGTATGCCGGGCAAGCCGGACCGCGATTCGGAACATGCGGGGCGCAGGCGCATCGGGGCGCACGATGAAAAGAAGGTTCGGGATCTGGAGAACGCCCTTGGGCGGGCCGCGCGGCGAAGCAAGGCGAAGCGCTACTTCACCCCGCTCGACCTGCTGAGGCGGGACCGGCGTGCCTCCGAGAGGCGCCGAACGCGCCAACACTTCAGGACCGTGGCGCCGTCGAAGGACAGGAAGGGCTAGTGCAAGCCGGCGGCGCGCCGATGAATTCCGGTGACGTCGCCCTGCCAGCGCCGGCGGCGGTGCGGGCCGCGGGCTTCTACTCCAGCAGGTAGTTGACCAGGACCAGGATGCTCCCGATGAAGGCGCCCAGGGCGTAACCCAGGTAGACGATCGTGCGGAGTTCCCGCTCGGTTACCCTCCGGACGAGTTCCTCCATCCGCGCCACGGGGAAGTCCCGGACCTTTTCCTCGACTCTGCGGGCGACATCCAGCTTGGCGACCACGGCCGGGATCTGGGACTGCATCCACAACCAGAGCGGATCGCCGATGGCACTCTGGATGCTGTGGGTCGCGTTTGCCGGCAGCCATCGGGCCGGACGGCCGATGGGGCGCTCCAGGACCGCGGCGGCGATGCGGCGGGCCGCTTCCCGATAGACGTTTCCCGCGACATCGCTCCGTGCCGCGGTCACGACCCATTCCGATACCCGATCCGGCGGAATGTCATCGATCAGCTCCGCCCACGTCTGCTTCGAGGCCCGGCCCAGGGCGGCTTCCACCCTCTCGCGCACAAAGCTCCGGGCGGCGGGATCCCGCACGAGTTCCACCAGCCACGAAGAGATCGTATCGGACGCCTCGATCACCTCCGGATCGCCGGGATTCCCCAGGACGTCCGTCACAGGGCGGTCGAGGAGATCCTCGATGGCGCGGTGGATGTTCCTGTCCAGCGCGGCCTCGACCTTCGGCTCAGTGAAGAGGGCGGCGATCTGATCGGCGCCTTCCACCTGGATGGTGTTGACGACCTTTTTCACGGCGTCACCCGGGAGGACCATCTTGGCGACGACTTTCTTACCAAAGCCGAGATCGTCCATGAAACGGTCCAGCACGTCCTGGATGGCCCTCTCGAAGCGCTCGCGGACTCCGGGATCCTCAAGCACCTTGGCCAAGCGCCGTATCGCAAGGGGCACGAAGTCGGCAATGGCGTGCTGGAGCGTGCCGGTTACGCCGGGAGGCAGCAGATCCCGGATGGTGAGCGACGGGATCAGCAGCCGTTCGGCGGCGTGCTCCAGGTATTCGTCGACCGTCCGCTGGAACTTTTCGCTTTCGGCTGCGTTCGCGACCCATTCTTCGGCCGCATCCGCGATCCGTTCCTCTCGCGACGGTGTGAGGATGTCCGATACCGGCTGATCCGCCAGGTAGTCGGACAGGGTGGCCGCCCTGCGCTCGACCGCCTCCTCGAAGGCTGCCGACTCGAGGTGCTTCTCGATCCGGGAGACCGCGTGGTCCAGCACCTCGTCGATGATGGGAGCGGCTTCGGCCATGACCTCCGGGCCGAGGATGTCTCTGAGCGAGCCGCGTTCCACCTCGAGCAGTTCGTGGAGGAAGCGCTCCAGCCCCTCGTCGAAGGCTTCCCGGAACTCGGACTCGGCGAACACGCGGGTGAGGTCTTCCTCGGTGAGGAGGCGGTTGCCGACCGCGTGACCGATGGCGCGGGCGAGTCGTGCCTGGTTCTTGGGGACTGCGCCCTGGAGCAGCCGTACCCGCCACCGCCAGAGCGTCGGGGGGCGGTACGGGTGGAAGAGCATCCAGATGGCCACCGTGTTGGTGAGTCCGCCGGCCAGCGCACCGGCGACGATCGACACGATGGCGCGCAGCAGTGCGTCATTCATGGTCCGTGTCCGCTCATCGCTGAAGGTGGCGCAGGAAGCCCTTCACGGCGATGCGCTCGGTGCCGATGGTGACGTGCCCCGCGAGTTCGTATACGCCGAGGGTGGGGAGACGCGCGCCGGTGCCACGCATCGTATGCTGGTGGGAACTCACGGCCTCGAACTCGCCCAAGAGGACGGGTTCAGTCGACGCGATGGTCCACGCCACCGGAATATCGCGCCGGGCGCGTTCGAAGCTGCGCACCTCCGGCCAGGTGAGATCGACCTCGGGCCAGGAGTAGGTCACGGTGTCGCGGCGCGCCCACGCGCGATAGGGTCCGGCACCCTCCGAGTCGGCAAGGAGGAACTGGAAGCTGTCACCCCCGGTCAACAGCGCCAGTTCGCTGGCTTCGTCGGCCGCGCTCCTCCTGGCGGTGAAGGCGTCCAGCACCAGGCCGCTCGTCTCCACCCCTGCAAGGCGGGTAGTCCCGTTCAGGAGCCGGTAGGTCTCGCCTTGCTGCCCGCTCCACTCGGCAATGGCTTCACCCATTCGCACCGAGAGATCGCGAACGTCCTCCTGGAAGTAGATTTCGCGCAACGCGTCTTCCTGTCCCACGATCAGCCTCGCCGGTCCGCGTGGCAGGATGCGCCAGGGCGCGCGCGTGGGTTCGGTCGTCCAATCCTCTTCCACGAAGAGGCGCCATTCACCGGCCCGACCAAGCCAGCCGCGCGTGGAGCGCAGGATGCTGTTGGCTTCCACGCGGTTCGCGAATTCCCATGGCACGAACATCGAAGTGTCCCGCGAGGTGTCGACAAAGACTACCGTGCGACGATACGTCGTGCCCGCCGCCGCACCCGGTTCGCTGTTCCCCCGAGAAGCCGTGCCGGGCTCGCCGGGCAGAGGTGGCGACCTCTCCTCGACCGGATCGCCGACGCAGGCCGCTGACACGAGGGCGACAAGCAGGGACGTCGTCGCACGGCACAACACTATGAATTCACCGCTGCCGCACTCCGGCCGGCGGAACGCCCGGCCAGTATCTGCTCCGGCCGCGCATCGAGGGAGAGATCCAGGGCGCGAATGAGGCGCCGGATTCTGCGGGAGTTGGTGCCCGGGACTCCGGCACGGCGACGTCGCTCGATGCTGACGTCCACCCGGGTCTGGGCGTCGGCGTCCAGCGCAATCACGATCACCGCCCTGGCCTGAAGCGGAAGCACGTCGCCGCGCACGCTGGCTTCGATGATGCCTGCGCTCTCGTTGGCTGACACCTTCGTCCAGCCGCGCAGTCCTCCCGAAACCAGCATCACAGTGGCCTCCCACACGGCGCCGAAGGGAATCGCATACGTGCGCCCCCTCAATTCGGGGTGGTCATGATCGACGCTCGTGCGCGCTGTTCGGCCGGGGAGTGCTTTGCGAATCATCGTTTCTCGGGAGCGAGGGAGGGCCAGGTCGGGGTGGAGCCCGCAGTCTTCTTGCACCCCGTGCCAGGTTACGAATCCAAAGCTGTCTGAAGCGCACGTCCACGGTCAACCGGGGCGCAGGATCGCTATCTTCCATGATGACCCAGCCGCAGTGCGGGCAGGCGACGATCGGCGCGCCGGGGCCGCCGCGGCCCGACCGATGAGCGTACGTCCCTCCGATGAAAGCCGTCATACCTCTCGCGGGAAAAGGTACCCGGCTCAGGCCGCACACCCACCACATCCCCAAGCCGCTCGTCCGCGTCGCCGGCAAGCCCGTCCTCGATTTTCTCCTGGACGATCTGCTCGATGCGGGGGTTGACGAGATCGTCTTCATTGTGGGGCACCTCGATGCGGCGATCCGGGCACACGTCGCGGAGAGGTATCCTGGCGTGACTCCGCGCTACGTCGTGCAGGAAGTGCAGGATGGTACGGCCGGCGCCGTGGGTCTGGCCGAGCCGTGGGTCGATGATCAACTGTTGATCGTGTTCGCCGATACACTGTTCGAGGCCGATCTGGGCCTCGCCAGGAAGTTGGACCCCGGCAAGGCGGGTGTGATCTGGGCGAAGGAGGTGGATGACTATCAGCGCTACGGGGTCATCGTGACTGATCACGCCGGTGACATGCGGCGCATCGTGGAGAAGCCGCGCGATCCGGTCTCCCGGCTGGCCAACATCGGGCTCTACCACGTCAGGGACCACGCGCTCCTCTTCGAGGGCATAAGGCACACGCTTGCAGCCGGTCCGTCACCTTCCGGCGAGTACTATCTCACCGACGCCTTCCAGTACATGGTCGACGCGGGGGCGCGGATCGCTACCGCGCCGGTGGGAGCCTGGCTGGACGCCGGCAACGCTGGTGCCGTGCTGGAAGCGAACCGTCACCTGATCGCGGGGAGCCGGGGAGGCGTGGCAGAGACCGCGCGCGTGGAGGAGTCCGTCGTCTCTCCCGTTTCGCGGATCGAAGCCGGCGCACTCGTGACCGGGTGCCGGATCGGCGATAACGTTACCGTTGAAGCGGGTGCCCGCGTGAGTGATTCCGTCCTGCGGGACACGATCGTGGGCGGCGGAGCGACGGTCGAGGGATCCCGGCTGCGGCAGTCCATTGTCGGAAGCGGCGCCGTAGTCCGAGGCTTCAACGGGTCGCTGAGCATCATTGACCATTCGGAAGTAAGTGCGGGGTGTCCAGATGGATGAGAGCCGATTGATCCATGACTGGAACGTGGAGGAGTTCGACACGCTGGCCTGGGGCCGGCATGTGGAGCTCGACGACGAGACCCTGCGGGACGGGTTGCAGTCCCCCTCGGCCATCGACCCTCCCATCGGCACGAAGATCCGGCTGATCCACATGATGGACGGGCTGGGCATCCATGCGGCGGACGTCGGTCTGCCCGCGGCAGGGCCCAGAGCGGTCGCCGACGTGACGCGCCTATGCGAGGAGGTGCGGGACGCGGGGCTGTCCCTTGAAGTGAATTGCGCCGCCAGAACAGTTGTTTCCGACATCGAGCCCATTGTCCGGATCGCCCAGCAGACCGGCGTCCGGATCGAGGTGGCCGCGTTCATAGGAAGCTCTCCCATCCGACAGTATGCGGAGGGGTGGACCCTGGATCACATGTTGCGAACATCCGAAGCCGCGGTGTCCTTCGGCGTGCGCGAGGGACTGCCCGTGATGTTCGTGACAGAGGACACGACCAGAGCGGACCCGGACACGCTGCGGGCCCTGTACGGGAACGCGATCGAGTCGGGGGCGCGTCGAATCTGCCTCTCGGACACGGTGGGGCACGCGACGCCCTCGGGCGTGAGAGCGCTCGTCCGGTTCGTAAAGCACGCGATCATCGGCCCTTCGGGCGCGAACGTCAAGCTGGACTGGCACGGCCACCGCGACCGCGGGCTGGGTCTGGCCAACGCGCTGGCGGCGATCGAGGGGGGTGCCGACCGCATCCACGGCACGGCCCTGGGCATCGGGGAGCGCGTGGGCAACGTCGAAATGGACCTCCTGCTGGTCAATCTGGCGCTGGCCGGCGTCCATGACGCCGATCTGACCCATCTCAGCGCATACTGCGAGCTGGTTTCCAGGGAGTGCAATCTGCCGTTGCCGCTCAACTATCCGGTGCTCGGCGGTGACGCTTTTCGCACGGCGACCGGCGTGCACGCGGCGGCGATCGTCAAAGCCGAGGCCAAGGGTGCCGACTGGCTGGCCGACCGGGTCTACTCGAGCGTGCCGGCATCGATGGTGGGGCGGGCGCAGCAGATCGAAGTGGGGCCCATGTCCGGCATCTCCAACGTGAAGCACTGGCTGGCGGGCCGGGGCTACGATTCCGACGATGCCGAACTGTGCCGGCGGATCTTCGATATCGCCAAGAAAGGCGATCACACGCTTTCGGAAGAGGAGATGCTCGAGATCGTGAACGAGGTCGGACGGAGCGGCTGACTTGATCGGGAATCGCGCCGGGGAGAAGGGCCGGGAGCCGAGGCCCCGAATCCTGGTCATCGAGGACGATCCCGGGATCAGCGACGTGGTCGCGCACCAGCTCACCAGAGCGGGGTATCGCGTCGAAACCAGGAGTGGCGGCGTCAGCGGGCTGAACTCCCTGCACGGAGACATCCCGGACCTGCTGATCCTGGACCGGATGCTGCCGGAGCTGTCGGGTGACGAGGTGCTCGCCTCCATCCGCCGCGAACCGGCTACCCGGGGCCTTCCGGTGATCGTCGTTACCGCCAAGGGGGAGGAGGTGGAGCGGATCGAGGGATTGGAGATGGGGGCCGACGATTACGTGACGAAGCCCTTCAGTCCCCGGGAACTCGTACTTCGCGTCGACGCCATCCTGCGGCGTGCCAGGACGGAGGGAGTCGCGTCCACGTCCGGTGGCCGGTTCCTCAAGGTGGGACCTCTGGGTTTGAACCTGGATGCCAAGCAGGTCACCCTGCACGGCTCCACCGTCGCGGTCACCCCCACGGAATACAAACTGCTCAGATCGCTGCTGGAGCGCCGGGGGCAGGCACGGACCCGCGACCAGTTGCTGGCGGATATCCGGGACATCGATCCCGAGGTCGCCGCGCGGATTCGCACCCGGAGCGTGGACATGCACATCCGTCGATTGCGTTCCAAACTGGGCTCGGCCGGGGATTGGATCGAGACGGTGCGCGGGTTCGGGTACAGGTTTCGCGAGCCGAGGACGACTTGAGGGCAAGTCTGCCATGAGGGTCCCGCTCAGACTGGCGACCGCACTGGCGACCTCCGGGTGCGTGGTGCTGACCGTCGCGGCCACATGGTTCGCGGTGCGGGTCGCGGCGACCCGGATCATGTACGCGCAGGGGCAGCAGCACCTTGCGGCGGCTGCGGTGCTGAGCGCCGAGCAGTTGCGGGCGTCCCGCGAACTCGCCCTGGATAGCGTTGCCAGCACATTGGCGCTCACCACGGGTTACCGGGTCAGCGTTTTCGACGCGAACCAGCGCCTCCTTGCGGATTCCAATCTCGGGACCGTCCCCGTGGACGACAACGCGGGCGTGAGCCACCGCACTGAAGTGACCGGTGCGCTGAACCGGATGAGGTCGTCGTCGACGCGAACCAGCGCAATTGATGGACAGACGTATCTGTTCAGCGCAGTGCGGTTGTATCGAGGTGGACAGCAGGCTGTCGTTCGTCTTGGCGCGCCCGTCGAGCCGATCCGCGATGCTGCGTCCCGCCTCGCCCGGTGGGCCGCCTTCACGGTCCTCGCCCTGGGCACTCTGGTCGTCGTCGCGCTCGACCGGGGGGCGGGCCGGACGGTGCGAGTGCTGCACGATATCCGCGTCCTGCTGGGACGGATCGGAGCGAGCGAGCCCCCGGGGGCTCGCGTCAGGCTTCCGCGGGTGGTCGAGTTGGCGACGGTGGCATCGGCCGCGAACCGGGTCCGCGGCGAGCTGGAAGAGCAGGTCGCCCGAGTCACCCGTGAGCGGGACGAGCTTGCCCAGCTCATGGACCAGGTGGGCGAAGGACTGATGGCGCTGACCGACGATGCGCGCATCCTCCGTATCAATCCGGCAGCGCGGAAGCTCCTCGGGCTGACCGACGTCATCCCGTTCTCTCCAGTCGGGTCGATCGTGCGCGATCCCGTTCTCCGCGACCTGCTGGAAGCCTCGGTCGTGCGCCGCGAAGGGCGCCAGGAGCTGGAGCTCGGCGACCGTGAGATCGAGGTGCGCACCAAGCGGGGCACGGAGGGCGGGGCGGTGGTCCTGATCGTCGACATCACCGAGATCAGGCGCCTCGAGGCGGTCCGCTCGGACTTCGTCGCCAACGCTTCGCACGAACTCAAGACGCCGCTGACGGTCATACGGGCGGCTGCCGAGACGGTGCTCGACGAGAGCCTGCCGGGCGAACTTCGCAGTCGGTTCCTCCACTCCATCGAAGGCAACACGGTCCGGCTTCAGCGTCTGGTGGACGACCTGCTCGACCTGTCCAGGTACGAGTCCGGAGCATGGCGCCCCGAGCGGGTGCCGTTCGCGCTGGAGGATGTCGCCCGGGCAGCCTGGACGGAGTTGCGCGAGAAGGCAACGCGGCCCACGGTCGACTTCGAAATCGTCGGGAGCGGCAGTGCTCTGGGCGACGAGGCGGCGACCTACCAGATCTTCAGGAACCTCTTCGAGAACGCGCTGCGGTATGTTCCCGAGGGCAGCGGCCGGATCTCGGTCGACATCGGGTCCTCTGCAAGTCACCTCGTTGTCGCCGTCGAAGACAACGGGTCGGGCATCCCCGCCTCCGCTCTGCCAAGGATCTTCGAGCGCTTCTACCGCGTGGATGCCGCCAGATCCCGCAAGGAGGGCGGGACGGGTCTGGGGTTGGCGATCGTTCGCCACCTGGTGTCCAGCATGGGTGGGCGGGTCGACGCCAGCAGCATCTGGGGAGCGGGCACCACGATCACCTTCACCATCCCTGCTGTGCCATGAAGCCGCTCACGCAGCTGTTACCGACCTGGTCCGCGGGGCTCCTGGCCGTGCTCATGACCGCGTGCGGCGGCAGCGACGGTCAGCGCGGCCGCGTTGTGCGGGTAGACGGTTCCAGCAGCCTGTACCCGCTCTCGGTGGCCGTGGCGAACGATCTTGCCGCGACGCGACCGGGGACGAGGATCGTGGTCGATATCTCCGGCACCGGGGGCGGACTTCGTCGCCTGTGCGGGGGTGAAATCGACGTTTCGGGAGCGTCCAGACCGATTTCGACTGCGGAGTCGGCGCGGTGCCGGGCCGAAGGGATCGAGTACCTGGCGGTTCCCGTGGCGAGGGACGGAATTGCGGTCGTCGTCAATCCCGCCAACGCGGCTCCACGATGTCTCACTCTTGCCGAACTGGCGCGGCTGTGGGAGCCATCCAGTCCTGTGCAAAGCTGGCGAGATCTGCGGCCGGCCCTGCCTGGGGAGACCATCCGGCTGTTCGGACCGGGGAGCGACTCGGGAACCTTCGATTTCTTCACCAATGTGGTCATGGGCCGCCCGGGTGCGAGCCGTGTGGACTACTACCGGACCGAGGACGACAATCTCATTGCGCGTGGAGTGGCGGGTGACCGGTGGGCCCTCGGATACCTCGGATCCGCCGTGATCGGCACGGATGACGCTCTCGTGCGGACCGTTGCGGTCGACACGGGGTTCGGCTGCGTTTTTCCGACCGGGGAGGCAATCTCCGATGGAAGCTACAGCCCCCTTTCACGTGATCTGTACCTCTACGTCGCCCTGTCATCGCTGGCGCGGCCAGATGTCCAGGATTTAGTCCAACACTATGTAGCCTCGGCGGAACGCTTGAGCCGGCCGGCCGGGTACGCACCTCTGCCCGCGGCGGAATACGAGCGCGGCCTCGAATTGTTGACCCGCATGCGAGTGGGGTCGCCATGATGGCTTTTCGGTCGTCCACCGGCACGCACGCATCGGGAGACCGCGGCGAGCGTCTCATCGGCTGGGCGCTCCTGGGGTGCACGGTTCTGGCGGCGGTGTCCGCGGCGGCTGTCGTCGGTGCACTGGGCCTCGAGACGGTACGGTTCTTCCGGGAAGTGCCTCTGTCCAGCTTTTTCACCGACCTCTCGTGGACGCCCTCGACCGAGGAGCCCGGTTTCGGAATCCTGCCGCTGCTGGCCGGCACGGCGCAGATCGCGGCCGGGGCCACCGCGGTGGCGTTGCCCGTCGGCCTAGCGGTGGCGGTCTTCCTGGGGTACTACGCCGGCAAACGCACTGCGGCGATTCTGACCGCGGCGGTCACGGTCCTCGCTTCGGTCCCTGCAGTTGTCTACGGGTACTTTGCGCTCAACTTCGTTACCCCCATGCTGAAGAACGTGTGGCCGCGGCTGGAGGCGTTCAACGGGCTTTCGGCCTGCCTCGTCGTGGGCCTGATGATACTCCCGACGATCGTTCTGCTTTCCCGGGAGGCGTTGGGCGCGGTGCCCCGATCCCTGCTCCGCCAGGCGGTGGCCCTCGGGGCGACCAGGGAGCGCGCGCTACTGCGTCTCACCTTGCCCGCAGCAAGGCTCGGCATTCTGGGCGCGGTCGTTCTGGCAATGACCCGCGCGGTGGGCGAGACCGTGATCGTGACCCTCGCCGCGGGCAACCCGACAGGGGTCAGCTGGAACCCGCTTGAAGGAGTCCGCACTCTCACAACCTTCCTGGCACAGGCAAGCATGGGCGATCTCGCGCCCGGAACCATCCAGTACGGTGCCTGTTTCGCGGTCGCGGCCGTGCTGTTCCTGCTCACCTACGGGATGCACGCCTTCGGTGGCGCGCTCGCGAGGAGGGGCTATCCGGGCAGCCCGCGGGGATCCCGTCCATGAGCCTGGTCCCGGCGTTGGCAGGGAGTCTCTGGCTCACCCTCATCACGGCGGCGATCGCCGTTCCCATGGGGGTTGGCACCGCCGTCTACCTGGAGGAGTACGCTCCGCGCACCCGCTCCGTGCGAGCCCTTGCATCGATCCTGACCAACCTTGCGGGAGTCCCGTCGGTCGTGTACGGCATCGCCGGCCTGGCGCTGTTCGTGCGGGGGATGGAATTGGGACCGAGTATTCTCGCCGGCGGCCTTACGCTCGCGATGCTGACGGTCCCCATCGTGATCGCCAACTCCAGAAAGGCGCTTGCGGCCGTCCCGGAATCCGTGCGCTGGACCGCCTTCGGCCTGGGCGCGACGCGGTGGCAGGTCGTGCGGGATCAGGTGCTGCGCGCGGCGGCGCCGGACATCCTCAAGGGTTGCTCGGCGGCACTCGCGCGGGCGGTCGGGGCCGCGGCTCCGCTGCTGATCATCGGTGCGGCCACGTTCACCACCTTCGCGCCGGGATCTCCGCACGATCCCCTTACGGCGCTGCCGTCGCAGATCTTCGCGTGGACAGCTCGCCCGGATGCGGATTTCCTCGCCCTTGCCGCTGGCGCATCCGTAGCACTCCTTTTCATGGTGGCATTGATAAACCTTGTTCTGTGGCAGCTCCGAAGCAGGCGTAGCGAGGCACGGGGATGAGCGCGACGCACCAGGGAACACGTACCGTCCAGAACCAGGCTGCACCGGCGCTGTCGGCCGAAGGGCTGACGGTTCGCTTCGGCGAAAGCCCTGCGTTGTCCGACGTCTCCATCGAGATCCCGCGAGGCTCCATCGTCTCGATCATCGGACCGGCGGGTTCCGGGAAGACGACCCTGCTGCGGTCCTTCAATCGAATGAACGAAATGATCCCGGGGGCGAGCACCATGGGAACCGTCCGGTTCGGCGGCAGAGACCTCCATGCGGCGGCAGTGGATCCGGCGGAGATCCGGCGCCGAATCGGCATGGTCTTCGAGGACGCCGCCCTGTTTCCCGGGTCGGTGTTCGACAACCTGGCCTTCGGACTGCGTGCCCAGGGCGTCGAGGGCGACCTTCACGGGCTCGCCGAAGCGGCGCTCAGAACGGTTGGGCTATGGTCCGAAGGCGCTGCGACCCTCGAAGTGCCCGCCCACGAACTGTCCACCGAACAGCGCCGCCGGATGTGCATTGCGCGGACGCTCGCTCTTAAGCCGGAAGTGCTGCTGGTCGACGAGCCGACCGCCTCGCTCGATCCGGTTGCGGCCACCAGGGTGGAGTCCCTGATTCATGCGCTTCGCGAAGACTGCACGATCGTGTTTGCCACCTGCGATCACATGCAGGCCGGGCGGCTTGCGGACATGACCGCGTATCTCGATTCCGGCAGATTGATCGAGTACGCTCCAACGCAGACGCTCTTCACCAACCCACAGAACCGGCGCACCGAGTTCTATCTCACCGGCCGGGTCGAATGACCGCAGCCAACCTGCCCCGCAGCCACTTCGACAGCGAACTCGACGCGCTGCAGAACCTTCTCCTGGAGATGGCTGGCCGCGCCGAGGAGCTGGTGCGGCTGGCAATGGAGGAGTTGGCGCGAAGGGATGTGGCCGGGGCCGAGGAGATCCGGGCCACCGAAGACAGGATCGACCAGTTGGAGGTGGAGATCGACGACCGCGTCGTGGAGTTGCTCGCGCTTCAACATCCCATGGCGACGGATCTGCGTTTTGTGTTCGTAGTCCTCAAAGCCTGTCGCGACATCGAGCGCATCGGCGACCATGCGGTCAACATTGCGGGGGCGGGCCATCGCGCGGCTGCACACCCTCCGCTGCCCGAGATACGAGAGATATGGGAGATCGGGGACCGGGTCCGGTCCATGTTGAGCCGGGCGTTGGGGGCGCTGGTGAACCGCGACGCGGACACCGCACGGGCGGTCATTGCCGAGGACGAGGTGGTCGACACCCTGCGGCATTCAGCGTTCGATCTCATTGTCTCGTACATGCAGCAGCAAGAGCGTTACATCTCCCCGGGGGTAAACATGATCCTGGTGGTCCAGAACCTTGAGCGGATTGGTGATCTGGCGACCAACGTCGCCGAAGAGATCGTATTTCTCGTCGAGGGACATTCGATCAAGCACGGCGTGGAGGGACCGGAATGAGCGGTGACGACGCCCGCCCGGCCGATCGTCATCAGTCGGGCGGCATGAGCGGCGAAGCCGACAGCGGCCAGTCCGGCGTCGGCGGCGCCGTCGAGGAACTGCTGCACGAAGTGGCCACCCAAAGCAGGCCGGCTCCGCTCGCGGACCCACCGCCGCTGCGGGGCCAGGGCGCGATCGTCACCGGCGGTTCCAGCGGGATCGGACGCGCCACCCTGATCGCGCTGGCCGACAGCGGGGTGAACGTGGCGTTCAACTACCTCGACACGGGCCCCGAGAGCCACGACGCCGCCATCGTGCTGAAGGAGGATCTCGCGCGCCGGGGGGTGGAGGTGTTCGCGTGCGCCGGCGATGTTCGCGATTCCGTCGAGGCCGGCGAGTTCGTAGCCGAGGCGAACGCCCGGCTGGGGGGCCTTCACATCCTCGTGAACAACGCGGGCGTCGGGCGCGACCGGGCCCTGTGGAGGATGTCGGACGAGGAATGGAGCGCGGTCATCGACACGAACCTTACCGGATCCTTCTACTTCACGCGGGCCGCCGCTCCGTACTTTCGCGCGCAGGAGTACGGGAAGATCATCTTCGTGTCGTCGGTCCACGGGCTGTCCAGCGAATTCGGGCTTGCGAACTACTGCTCCTCCAAGGCCGGACTGATCGGCCTCACCCGCAGCACGGCGGTCGAACTGGGGCCCTCGAACGTGAATGTGAACGCGGTGGCCCCCGGGTACATCCGCACCACGCAGCTGACCGAGCGTGTCCCCGCGGAGATCCTCGACAGTGCCCGCGAAAGGAGCGCGCTCGGCCGTCTGGGAGACCCGCAGGACGTTACCTCGGTGATCCTGTTCCTGTGCTCCGAGGAAGCACGCCATATTACAGGTGCCGTGATTCCCGTAGACGGCGGATACCTGATTTGAGGATTGAGGGCCAAAATGAAGACAAAGAGGAAAGACGATCGCGAATGGCGCGAGAAGCTCACCCCCGAGCAATACAAGGTCACGCGCAAGGGTGCGACCGAGCGCGCGTTCACAGGCAAGTACTGGGCCCACAAGGAGGACGGCACCTACATGTGCGTCTGCTGCGGCCAATCCCTGTTCGAGTCGTCGGCCAAGTTCGACTCCGGGACGGGGTGGCCGAGCTTCGACAGCCCCGCAGAGGCCGAAAACGTGGAGGAGCGCGACGACCGCAGCTTCTTCATGCGGCGCACGGAGGTGGTCTGCAACAAGTGCGACGCCCACCTGGGCCACGTGTTCCCGGACGGCCCCGGCCCCAACGGAATGCGCTACTGCATCAACTCGGCGGCGCTCGACTTCAAGGGACAGGACGATGGCTGACGAACGCAATCATACTCATATACTCATATGAGTAACGTCATCACGGTGATCGCCGGAGACGGGATCGGCCCGGAGGTCGCCGAGGCGGTCCTGGGCATTCTGGACGCGGCGGGCGCGAGGCTGGACTACGACCACCAGTCCGCCGGTGTGGGGGCGGTGGCGACCCACGGAAGTCCTCTGCCGCAGGAGACCACGGACTCCATCGAGCGCAACCGGGTCGCCCTCAAGGGGCCGCTGGCCACCCCTTCCGGCTCCGGCTTCCGCTCGGTCAACGTGGCCATACGCAAGACCTTCGACCTGTATGCGAACGTGCGGCCGGTCCGCACGATCCTCCCCGGCGGGCGCTACGACGACATCGACCTCGTCCTGATTCGCGAGAACACCGAGGGGCTGTACGTGGGCGTCGAGCACTTCATCGGGATGGACCGCGACCCCAAGGCGGCAGCCGAGTCCGTGATGATCATCACGCGCTACGGTTCGGAGCGGATCGTGCGGTTCGCATTCGACTACTCGGTCGCCAACGGGCGCGGCAAGGTCACCCTGGCCCACAAGGCCAACATCCTCAAGCACACCCAGGGGCTGTTTCTCGATGTCGGCAAGCGCATGGCGGCGGACTATGCGGGCCGCGTCGGCTTCGAGGACCGGATCATCGACGCGACGGCAATGTACCTGGTTCTGGACCCGTACCGCTTCGACGTCCTGGTCATGGAAAACATGTTCGGCGACATCCTGAGCGACCTCATGGCGGGGCTCGTGGGCGGCCTGGGGTTTGCGCCGGCCGGCAATATCGGCGAAAGCCACGCAGTCTTCGAAGCCGTGCACGGGTCGGCGCCCGACATCGCTGGACAGGGCGTGGCGAATCCCACCGGCTTGCTGCTCTCCGGCTGCCTGCTGCTCGATCACGTCGGGCAGGAGGACGTGGCGGCGCGCATCCGCAAGGCGGTCACGTCGGTGATTCGGAGCGGAGCGGCCCGCACGCATGACATGGGCGGCACCGACGGCACGGCCGACTTCGCCACCGCGGTGAAGAGGGCGCTTGCGTGAAGAACGCGTCAGCCGAACGGTGTGCAGGTGTTGGGAGGGCAGGGTGACGAGGGCTGTCCCGTGAAGCGGACCGCACTCCATCGCGATCTGGCCGCCGACATCGCCTGCGTGAATTGCGACCGCACCGACCCGGCCTCGAATCTGGACCGGCATCTGTGGTGCGAGCGCTGCATCGCGGCGGCGCGGGCACGGGCCAAGCGCATCGGCTGGGTCTGCGGCGCCGTCCTGGCGGTGGCGCTGGCGCTGTGGATCTACTTCGTGCAACAGCCGTCCCGCATGCTGATCGGGGGGTGGCTGGGCGCCGTCCTCGCCACCTTCTGGCTCGGGGGCCGCGCGGGCATGGAATTGGCGTACGGCGTTCTGCGCTTCCGCGGCCGGCCGCAATGACCACCTGACCATCCATCCCCCACGGAGACCACATACATGGCCGCAAGGTTCGAGGGCTCGGACTTCTACGACATCGACGCCCTTTTTTCAGAAGAAGAACGCATGGTTCGCGACACGATCCGCGATTGGGTCGAGGACCGGCTCGTGCCGATCATCGGAGAGGCGTATGTGGCGCAGCGCTTTCCCACGGAGCTGATCCCCGAGATCGGCGAACTGGGCGTGCTGGGCGCCAATCTGCCGGAGGAATACGGGTGCGCGGGGCTGAACAACGTCGCGTACGGGCTGATCATGCAGGAGCTGGAGCGTGGGGATTCCGGGGTGCGCTCGTTCGTGTCGGTCCAGGGCGCGCTCGTCATGTACCCGATTTACGCCTTCGGGAGCGAGGAGCAGCGCCGGACCTGGCTGCCCGGCCTGGCGTCCGCCGAGAAGATCGGCTGCTTCGGCCTCACCGAGCCCGACTACGGATCGAATCCCGCCGGGATGATCACGCGGGCGCGCGAAACGGCCGACGGATGGGTGCTCAACGGAACCAAGATGTGGATCACCAACGGCTCGATGGCGGATGTCGCGGTCGTCTGGGCGCAGACTGGCGAAGCTGGTGACACGAAGGGCATTCGCGGGTTTGTCGTCCCCACCGACACGCCGGGCTTCAGCGCGCGCGACCAGAAGGGCAAGCTCTCGCTGCTCGCGTCCGACACCAGCGAACTCGTGCTCGACGACGTGTGCCTGCCCCACGACGCGATCATGCCCCGCACGACGGGCCTCAAGAACGCGCTGATGTGCCTCACCCAGGCCCGGTACGGGATCTCGTGGGGTGCCGTGGGAGCTGCCATGGCCTGCTTCCACGAGGCGTCGAGCTACGCTGGCCAGCGCGTCATGTTCGAGGGCACCATCGCCGGCAAGCAGATCCAGCAGGTGCGCCTCGCCGACATGCTCACCCAGATCACCCAGGGGCAGCTGCTCTGCTACCGTCTGGGCCGCCTCAAGGACCAGGGCACGATGACGCCGCAGCAGGTAAGCCTGGCCAAGCGCGCCAACGTGAACATGGCCTGCGACATCGCGCGCGAAGCGCGCCGGCTGCTGGGCGCCAACGGCATCCTCGCCGAGTACTCGGCCATGCGCCACATGGCGAACCTGGAGTCGGTCTACACCTACGAGGGCACCCACGATGTCCATTCGCTGATCCTGGGACAGACGATTACGGGGGTTTCGGCGTTCTGAGCTAGTGTGGACTGCCGTTGGCTCCCATGGCATGGCGAATAAAACCCGAATAGATTAGCTTCTCGACGCTGGTCTGTCTCAGACTTGGGGGGAATGTGCCGGATCGGAGCGCGATCGAGTGGACCGACGCCACCTGGAATCCGACTACCGGGTGTACCCGGGTTTCAGCGGGGTGTGATCACTGCTATGCCGAGAGTCTTTCGAAGAGGCTGCTGGCGAACACCTATCGGTCGCGCCTTCCGGTCGTGGACACGCCCGCAAACCGACAGGATCCCTTCGCGGTCAGGATGTGGCCCGAACGGCTCCGAGTTCCTGCGTCGTGGCGGGAGCCTCGGCGCGTCTTCGTCAACTCGATGTCGGATCTGTTTCACAGCGAGGTCCCGGAGGACTTCGCCCGACAGTGCTTCCGGGTGATGCTCGAGGTTGACCGACACGTCTACCAGGTGCTGACCAAGCGTCCGGCGCGAGCGGCGAAGTTTGTGAAGCGGCACCGGGACCTGTTTCCAACCGGACTTCCGGGGAACGTCTGGATTGGGACTTCCGTTGAGGATCAGTCGGTCGACTACCGTGTCCGGCATCTATTGGCCGTGCCGGCCAGGGTCCGCTTCCTGAGTTGCGAGCCGCTGATTGGGCCTCTCGACCTTACCGCCTTTATTGATCGGCTGTCCGGACGGGCCGGACTTCACTGGGTGATCGTAGGCGGCGAGAGCGGGTTACGGGCGAGAGCAATGGAACCGCAATGGGCGAGAGGACTGCGAGATCAGTGTCGGAAGGCGAGTGTGCCGTTCTTCTTCAAGCAGTGGGGCGGTCGAACCCCGAAGGCTGGGGGGCGCGAGTTGGATGGGGTGACTTGGGATGAGTATCCGAAACCGGCCGTGCGAAACCGATAGCAGAGACCAGGACCGGAAGATGCCACCAGGGGAGACTCTATGGGAGCGGGATGAACACACCGAGGGCAAGCACCTGGTGTTGGAGCACTATCTGAAGGCGTGGTTTCCGATTCTTGGCATGGGTAGGATGAACCGGCGGATTCTGTTCGTTGACGGATTTGCGGGGCCGGGCAAATACAAGGGAGGAGAACCGGGCTCGCCGTTGGTTGCCATGCGGGTTCTGGCTGACCATTCGGCCCGATCTAGGATCAATGCCGAGGTGGTATTCTACTTCATTGAGAAGGAGCGGCTTCAAGCCCGGCATCTGAGCGTTCTTGTAGATGAGTGGCGACCGAAGCTACCGGCCGACACCAGAATGCATGTTCGGGAAGGGCTGTTCGATGCCTCGATGACGGAGGTGCTGGATCAGTTGGAAGAGCAGGGTAAGCGAATGGCGCCGGCGTTTGTGATGATCGACCCATTTGGTGTAAAGGACATGCCAATGGAACTGATCGGTCGGATCTTGGCCAATCCAAAGTCAGAAGTGTATGTCACCTTCATGTGGGAAGAGATGAATCGGTTCTTATCGACGCCGGAATTCGAGACCCACTTGGACGCACTGTTCGGCACTAAGGAGTGGCGCGGCGGCAAACAACTAGCCGGTGACGATCGGAAGGACTTCTTGCACGACCTGTACCGGCGGCAACTGAAGGAGGCTGGCGCAGGACAGGTTGTACACTTCCACCTGTTCAAGGGCAACGGGCTCAAGTATTCGATCTTCTTCGGCACGGGGCACCCCTTGGGTGCGGATCGTATGAAAAAGGCGATTTGGCAAGTGGCTCCATTCGGAGACTTCAGCTTTCGTGGCGGCAACCGGGATCAGATGGTGTTGTTGGGCTTGGCGCAGCCGGATCCGGAACCGTTAGCGAACGCGTTGCAGGATCACTTTGCTGACGACGGGTGGGTCACAATTGGCGATGTACTGGACTTCGTGAGGTCTGACCAAACCATCTTTCATGACAGCCAAGTCAAGAAACCTGTATTGAAGCCCATGGAGCAGACAGGACGGCTACGGGTAGACGAAAACACTCGAAACAGGCATTTCACCTATCCGAATGGGTGTTTGCTATGGTTCCACCCACGAACGCCGAGTCTCTTCTGACGCCGGTATTGGGAAGGCAGGAGCGCCTACCTCTACCATCCCGATCGAACTAGTTGACCACCCCGGCCAACCCCTTCTGCCTCTTCCCCAGCCACAGCGCCACCACCAGCCACACCCCCGCCACCGGCACCATCGTCCAGGCCAACGCCGCCGTGCCCAGCCCCAGCGCGCCGAGGCCCGCGAACGACCACGCACCCGCCTGGTCGCCCGCGCGGTACACGAAGGTGTCGTTGAAGTTCTTCGCCTTGTACTTGTCACGCCGCGGCAGGACCGTGTAGAGCACCTCGCGAGTCGGCACCGCAACGGCAAAGTTCCCCGCGCGCCGCAGCACCTGGAACACAACGAAGACCGCGAAGACCGGCGCGGCGCCCAGCGCCAGGAACCCCGCCATGCTGAGCAGCGGAAGGAGCGCAAGGGTGAACCCCACGCCCAGCCACTTCATGATGCGCCCCGTGAGGAAGAGTTGGGTGAAAAGCGTCAATGTGTTCACGGCGAGGTCGATGCGCGCGAAGACAGATGTCCTCTGTGCTGGGTCGGAGAAGGTCCGCGACATGATCTCGGCCTGGATGTTGTACAGGAACGTCGATCCCACCGTGAACAGGAGCATGAAGGCGCAGATGCCCAGCAGATAGGGCGATGCCAACACCCGCTGGATCCCCTCCAGGGCGGTGCCGCCGATGACGCGGTCGTCGGTTTCTGGAGCCGCACCGGGACCGCCGTCGACGGAATCACCGGGCTCGGCTTCGACCGGTTCACCTGACCGGCTGGCGTGGGTGGCGCCGGGTTCGGCTTCCGCCGCCGCGCCGGCTTCGTCCGCGCCCTGCGCGCCCGCCCTTCCGCCCGCCCGCAGCCGGCCCACGCGCCGATCAAGCCCCTTCACGCACCGCACCGCGCACTCGAGCAGCAGGATCGAGAACCAGAGCAGCGTAGCCGGAGAGAGTTCGCCGACCAGAAACGCCGTGATCGAGGACCCTACGATCCCGCCGAGCGTGCCGCCTACACCGATCAGGCCGAACAGCCGCCGGCTCTGGCGCTCCCGATAGATGTCGGTCATGAAGGACCAGAAGACCGACACCACAAAGAGGTTGAAGACGCTGATCCAGACGAAGAACGACCTCCCCACCCAGAGCAATGCCGTATCGTCGGACAAACCCGTCAACAACAAATAGTAAACAAAAAGGTTAAGTATAAAAAACCGATAGGTGAGCGTTACAAACCGTTTTCTGGGCCACCGCGACACAATCGCAGCAAAAACCGGGTGTACAAGCAACATGGCCACCAGCGTTGCCGTGAACAGCCACGGCAGATTCTCCACGCCGCCGGCCACGCCCATCTCCTCGCGGATCGGCCGGATCACGTAGTACGCCGAAAGGATGCAGAAGAAGTACGCGGCCGAGAGGAGGACGATCCCGGTCTCCTCGGGCCGGGCTCCGGTAAGGCGAGCGACCAGGCCTCGCGGCGCGGCTTCCGACGGTGGGTTCAAGGGAGATTCCGTGGGTGCCGGTTGGGATACCGTGTCGTGAGTGGTCGACGCCCTGTCTCCAGCCCAGCGGCTGCGGGAAGAGTGCCGGCCGGGAACGGAGCGTGCGGCTTGCTTCCGATGGAGAATGGGCTTCTTTTCGGGAACGTCAAGGTGAATCCACGGGCGCAGGACGCAGATCGGGAGTATCACTCGTGCCGAAAATGTTGAACATGAAGCGCGGCGAACTCCCCCTCGCCACGATGTCCGCCCTCTTCTTCTTCCTCGTACTCTGCGGCTATTTCTTCCTCCGCCCCGTGCGCGAAGCGATGGGCGTCGCGCGGGGAATGGACGAACTGCGGTGGCTGTTCGTTGCGACCTCGGTGGCCTCGCTGGCGGCGGTGCTGGCCTTTGGCGGCGTTGTGGCGCGCATGAATCGGCGCCGCTTCATTCCGATCGCGTACCTCTTCGTGATCGTGTGCCTGATCGGGTTCGCGGCGCTGCTGATCCAGGACGTGCGCACCGGGGGCGGGCTGATCGGGACCGACGCCCAGACCGGGCTTTCGCGCGGGATCGGATACACCTTCTACATCTGGCTGACCGTCATCAACCTGTTCACCACCAGCGTCTTCTGGGCGTTCATGGTGGACATCTTCGATGTGGACCAGGGGAAGCGGATGTTTGCGTTCGTCGGGATCGGGGGCACCCTGGGCGCGCTCGCGGGCGGCTGGGCGACCAGCCTGATCAGCGGCATGACCGAGTCGCCGTACCTGCCCGCCGGGCTGATGCTGACCGGGGCCGGGTGCTTTGCACTGGCGATCGCGGTGATGCTGATGCTGGACAGGATGGCGGTGCGGTCGGATGCCTCGGCGCTGGGTGAGGCGGGGGGCGGGTCGGCCGGTGCCGGAGCGGCGGACGGGGATTCGGAGGCGGAAGGGGACGGCGGCGAGATCGGGGGCACTTTCTGGGATGGCGCGCGGGCGGTCGTAACGTCGCCGTACCTGCTCGGGGTCGGGCTGTGGGTCGTGTTCATGGCCATCTCGAACACGATGATCTACTTCACCCAGGCGAACATCATCCTCAACGACTCCGACACGTTCAGTCAGCTGGTGGGGAGCTTTGCCCAGTTCGACTATGTGGCGCAGATCGTGACGCTGATCACGCAGGTATTCATCACCACTCACCTGATCCGGAAGGTGGGAGTGGGATGGACGCTGGCGGTGCTGCCGCTGGTCACCCTGGCCGGTTTCGCGGTGCTGGCGATGTGGCCCGTCTACGGGGTGATGCTGATCTTCCAGGCCGTGCATCGCGCGACCCGCTACGCGATTTCCAGGCCCTCCCGCGAAACGCTCTTCAGCGTGGTGACGCCGTCGGAGAAGTACAAGGCCAAGCCGGTCGTGGACGTCTTCCTGTACCGGTTCGGTGACGCGGCGGGTGCGGGGATCGACGGGATGTTCGCCGCGCTGGGGCTGACGCTGGCCTGGGTGGCGATGTCGACCGCGCCGCTGGCTGCCATGTGGATCGCGCTGTCGATCGGCATGGGGAGTGCGCAGCTGCGGAAAATGGCGGGCTAGAGCCGCGAAACGGGAGCGTCCGCTCGGGATCGGCGGGCGCAACCTGGAACCAGGGGGACCATCGGGCTGACAGGGGTGTAACTCGGTGCCATGACGGAATCGGACACGCGTCCGACAGACATGGTCACCTCCAATCCCCTGTACAATGCCACGCCCTTCCATAGATGATCCGATACACTCCGGCGTCGCCGGCTCCTCGAGGCTCAACCCCCATATGTCGACGCTTGCCGCCGCGATGGTGGCAGGTGTTGGGTTTTTCGGCCTTGCCGATGGCGCCTCGGCCCAGCAACGGACGACCACGATCTGGAGCGCCACGATGACCATCGGGGTAAGTCTCGCCGCGCCTCCCGGCACCGGGATCGACTGGTGGGGATACGTCGACGACTACGAACAGTGGGGTTCCCTCGAACCAAACCAGTTCACCTACGGTGGCACGACCTATACAGTCCGTCAGATCTACCAGAACGCCCACCTGGGACACCTGCAATTCGGAATGGAACCTGGACTTCCTGCCAACTACGAGACCATCACACTCAGCCTGGGTTCCATTCGACTGAGTGCGCACGACGCATTCTCCCGACAGACTTCGAACTATGGATCCCTGAGGTGGACCGATCTGGAGGTCATGGATTGGGCGGAGGGTCAGCAGGTCACGGTCACCCTGACGATCGGCGGTACACCACCGCCCCCGCCGAACCCCGTCGTCAGCGCCTCTTTTGGTTCGCCCTCCTACACCGCGACGGAGGGTGGTGCGGCCGCCACGGTGGAGGTGCGCCTGAGCAGTGATCCGCG